>NZ_FZPH01000003.1 GCF_900188485.1 Asanoa hainanensis | reverse complement strand
CCTACGACCCGAACCGACACCGCGCCCTCCAAACCCTCCTCCACCAAGATCAACAACCCGAGGGTTGACACAGGACACTCCCGCCGGGGATCGCTCCGCTTCGCTGCGCTTGCCAGCTTCGCGGCTGGTCACCCGCGGGCGATACGGTTTTCGAATGGCGCTGGATATCTCGGTCGAACGCTCAGCGGACGCTGCGGAGCTTGCTGACCTGATCAACCGGGTCTATGCCGACGCAGAAAAGGGGTTGTGGCAACCGGGCACCGACCGCACGAACACCGCGGAGGTTGACTCGGTGATTCGGGCTGGGGAGTTGGCTGTCGCTCGGCTTGACGGTGCTGTTGTCGGGGCCGTGCGGGTGCAGCGACTGGCCGATGGTGAGGGTGAGTTCGGGATGCTCGTCGCCAGTCCCGAACATCGTGGTGTGGGGATCGGGCGGGAGTTGGTGGCGTTCGCCGAAGGGTGGGCGCGGGCCGCCGGGTCGCCGGTCATGCAACTCGAGTTGCTCGTGCCGCGCACCTGGACGCACCCCGTCAAGGAGTTTCTGCGCGATTGGTACACGCGGCTCGGCTATCGCGAAGTTCGCCGCGATCCGTTCGAGCTGGCCTATCCGGTGCTGCAGCCCCGCCTCGCCACCGACTGCGACTTTGTCGTCTATCACAAAGAGCTTTAGCGGTTCAGGCGGCGGACGAGCGGCAGCGTGGCCTCGACCACTCGCTCGCGGTCGTAGCAGACACCCGCCTCGAAGCCGTCGTCCTGCTCGCGGGCGAACACCCCGCTCGCGTAGTGGCTGCCGATGAACAGCACCGTGCGCTCGTGCACCAGCGGGTCGTCCGCCGCCAGCGGCACGCCGCGCGCCCGGCCGGCCGGGGTGCGCTCGATGCCGTGGCCCAGCACGTACACCTCGATGCCCCTGGTCGTGATGTAGCCGTAGCGCAGCCGCGCCTCGTCGTCGAGGTTCGCGGCGTCGGCGAGGTTGACCACCAGGATGGCCGCGTCCGACGTGTGCAGCGCCTGGTTCTCGATGTGCCCCGTCATCGCGGCCAGCAGCGGCGGGGTCGTGAAGTTCACGGCGTCGGTGCGGGACAGCATCTCGAACGGGGTCTCCTCCGGCACCTGCCGCGGCGTCACCCGGGCCAGCTCCAGCGCGGAGCGGTCCGCCGAAGCCGGCAGTGGCCCGGGGCGGCCGAACAGGTAGCCCTGCGCCAGGGTCGCGCCGAGCGACTTGGCCACCTCGAGGTTGCCCTCGTCCTCGATGCCCTCGGCGAGGATCTGCGCGCCGCTCCGGGCGGCCTCGTGCAGGACCGCGTTGACCACGTGCGACACCGCCCACGTCGAGGAGTGCGCCTGCACGACGCTGCGATCGATCTTGATGATGTCGGGGTTGACGAGCGGCATCGCGGCCAGGCTCGACGGTTCGACGCCGACGTCGTCCAGCGCCACCCGGGCGGACAGCCGCCGCGCCTGGATGACGGCGTCCATCAGGGCCGGCGGGTCCTGTGTCACCGCCCGCTCGGTGATCTCGATGACCACCTGCCGCTCCCGCATCAGGTCGGCGAACACGCCCAGCAGCCGATCCCGGAACGGCCCGCGCAGCGTGAGCGGGTCGAAGTTGACGAACAGCGCGAGGTCGGCGAACTCCGAGGAGAGGAAGCTCTCGCCGGCCACACCCGCGCAGAGCCAGTTGAGGTCGGCCGAGCGGCCGAGCCGGGCCGCCGCCTCGAAGAGGGCGGGCGCGGCCTCGTAGCGGCCCGCCGGTCCGCGGGCCAGCGCCTCGAATCCGACGACGCAGCGGTCGGCGATCGAGACAACCGGCTGGAAAACCGGATAGACCGCGCGGTCACGCAGGATCGCCTCGAACTCGTCGTCCCGTGGCTGTTCGACAGCCATCGCGACCAGTCCTCCTCGGGCCGAGTGCAGACCTCGCCCTTGGCGAACGTAACAAGCCCCGGCGCCCTTGACCCCCTATTCGCGCGCTACCCCTGAGCGGACCCGCCCAGCGCTCGGGTCAGCTGGGCCCGGTTGCGCACGCCGTGGCGCCGGTAGAGCCGGGTCAGCTTCGCCTCGATCGCCTTCACCGAGAGGTGGGTGGCCCGGGCGATCTCGCGGTTGGTCGCGCCGGAGAGCACCAGGTCGACGATCCGCCGTTCGGTCTCGGACAGCCCCGGGCCCTGCCCGCCGTCGAGCCGCGACAGCTCGGCCTCCGCCGCGGCCAGCCACGGGGTCGCGCCGACAGCGGCGTACGCGGCGAGCGCCTCGACCAGCGCCGACCGGGACGCGCCCCGCCGGTGCGCGCGCCGCTCCAGCGTCGCGAGCGTGTGCCAGGCCCGGGCGACCTCGAAGGGGTACGGGTGGTCGTCGGCCTCGGCCAGGGCTTCCGCGAGCTCGATCGCCGCTTCCCGGGGCTCGCCCTCGGCCGCCCGGACCAGCGCGCCGGCGCGGGACAGGCCGAGCTGGACGACGCTGCGGCCGAACGCCGCCGCCACCGCTCGGGTCTCGGTCAGCACCTCCGCCGCCTCGGCGAGCTCGCCGACCGCGGCCAGCGCCTCGACGAAGTCGGCGTGCCACAGGAAGATCGCCGGGTCGTTGCGGCCGTGCCGGCGTTCGAGCTCCTGCGCCTTGCGGAACTCGGCCACCGCCGCCTCGGGCGCGCCCTGGAAGAGCAGCACCTGGCCGTACGCCGCGCGGGCCACCCGGAGCCAGTCCTCGTCGCCGGCCGCGGAGCAGGCCTCGATCGCCTGCACGAGCAGCCCGGCCGCGACCGTGGGCGAACCGGCCAGCGTCTCGCCGATCGCGCCGGCGACCAGCCCATGGCCCGTCGTCGCTTCCATGTCGAGGATCAGCCGCATGGTCTCGCGCCCGGCGCGCAGCGCGTCGGCGCCCCGGCCCGCCCGGAAGTAGATCGAGGCGGACGCGAGCAGCACGCTGGACAGGTCGCGCAGGGTGCCGGAGCGCAGCACCGCGTCGCGCTGGGCCTCGATCACGCGCGTCGCCTCGGCGATGTCGCCCGCGTACGACCGGCCGCGCGCGTAGATCGCCGCGGCGTGCACGCTCTCGGTGCTCGGCGGCAGGTCGGCGGCGAGCGACGCGACGTCGCTGAGCAGCCGGGCACTCTCCGGGTCGTGCGCGCCGCGGATCAACGAGCGGCTGGCCAACAGCGAGACGAGTTGCTCGGTCGCGCCGGCCTCGCGGGCATCCTCCTCGCCCCGCTTGAGCTCGGCGTCGGCGAACTCGATGTCACCGTCGTAGTAGGCCTTCAGCGCGCGGTAGTGCCGGACCCGGCAGAGCAGCCCGGGGTCGTCGCCCGCGTCGGCGAACGCCGCGTCGATCACCGGGCCGACGGCCGACTGGTCCTGGCCGGCCAGGTCGACGATGAGCAGCCGCGCGCCGACGCGTACCGCCGGGTCGTCGGAGGCCGCCAGCGCCGCGGAGGCCAGCCGGTGCGCGTCGGCGGTGAGGCCGGCGGCGTCGGCATATCCGGCGGCCGAGTAGCGGCGCGCGGCGGCGACCTCGCGCAACGAGTCGGGCGTGCGCTCGGCGGCGCGCTCGGCGAGGTCGGCGGCGACCGCCGGGGCGCCGCGCATGCGGGCGGTGGTGGCCGCCTCGACGAGCTGCGCGGCCAGGTCCTCGTCGGTGTGCGGCCGGGCCAGCGCCAGGTGCCGGGCCCGCTCGACCGAGTCGTCGGTGCGCCCGGCGATGTGCTCGTGCGCCGCGGCCCGGGCGGCCGGGGCGGCATCGGCGTAGACGAGCTCACGTAGCAGGGGATGGGCGAACCGGACCGTGTCGTCGGGACCGACCGTGGCCACCCCGGCCTCCACCGCCGCTTCCAGCCCGGCCTTCGCGTCGCCGTCGCCGCCGATCAGGGCGACCGTCGGCCGGGCGGCGGCCGCGGCCCGCAGCAGCACCGGCCCGCTCTGCGCGGGCAGGCTGGCCACCCGTTGCGCGAGCAGCGGGCGGAGCCGCTCGGGCACCGGCAGCGGCTGGTCGACCCCGATCGGGCCCGCGCGGGCGACCAGGGTGCGGCTGAGCTCGACCGCGAGCAGGGGGTTGCCCTGGCTGGCCTCGTGCACCCGGGCGATCGTCGACAGCGACAGCACCGGGCCGAACCGGACCCGCAGGAGGTCGGCGGTGTCGTATTCCGTCAGCGGCGGGAGGAGCAGCTCGGAGACGGGCGCCGGGCACAGGTCTGCGTGCCGTGGGCCGGCCGACTCGACCCGTTCGGCGCCGAGGAGCCGCACCCGGGCGGCGCCCAGCCGGCGGGCGACGAAACGCAGGACGCCGGCGCTGTGCGGGTCGACCCACTGGAGGTCGTCGACGAGCAGCAGCACGGTGCGGTTGGCGGCGAGCCGGCGGAGCACCTCGAGCGTGGCGAGCCGGACCGCGAGCTGGTCCTGCGCGGTGACCGGCGCCGCACCGCGCAGCAGGGCGCCGTCGAACGCGGCCCGCAGGTGCCGGGGCAGGCCGTCGCCGCTGATGCCGTCGAACAGGTCGACCAGGGTCAGGTAGGGCAGGCCGGACTCGACCTCGGCGGCGTTGGCCCGCAACACCAGGGCGTCGCCGGCGAGCGCCGGGTAGGCGGCGAGCACGGTGGACTTGCCGATGCCGGCCGGTCCGTAGACGACCACGCTCTCGCCGGCGGTGAGCCGGGCGTGCAGCTGGTCGAGCACGTCGGACCGCCCGACCGGCGCCGTGTCGCGGTTGACTGCCACGTCAGCGAGTCTGCCTTGCGTTTTGCCTGTTGTCGGTCGCCGATCCGGCCTTTTTGCGAAAGCGAAACGCTATTTGCTAGCGACGGTCCTGGATGGTTACGCAGTTGCCTGTTTCGTAGCCGCCCGCTTTGTCCTTGACCAGGAAGTCGCCGGCGTCGGAGATGCGCGCGCAGACCTTCGGATTGGTGCCGATCACGTCGCGGTAGTTGCCCCCGTCGACCGACCGCACCGACGGCTGCTTGTCCTCGAGATAGAAGCGGCCGGGCTGGTCGGACTGGAAGCCCATCCGCTCCGCCGGCGGGTTCGTGCCGTCGCCACCGTAGATGTGCAGGTGGAAGCCGCCGACGTTCTGCGGGGTCGCCCCGCCCCACTCGACGTCGTACTCGACGACGAACTTCGTGTTGTCGACGAAGGCCTGGGTGATGCAGACCCACCGGGCGTTGCTCTGGATGGCCTCGGTGCACTGCTCCTCGGGTGGCAGCACCGCCGCGGTCGCGCCTCCCGTGTTGCCGGGAGGCGTGGTCGGGTCGCCGCCGCCGCCGAACCCGAGGTTGTCGCGGTTGACCCAGAGCGCCGCTCCGGCCAGCGCCAGGACCGCGACGAGGGCGCCGGCGACCAAGGCGGTCCGGCTGCTGCCGCGCCTGGCCGGAGCGGTCGGCGTGGGCGCGGGCGGCGCCGACGGGTAGGAGTACTCGACCCGGTGCGGGCGGGGGTCGAGGACCGGCGCGGGGCCGGAGCCGGCGCGGCCCTGGGCGAAGGCCTGCGTCCGCGGCACGGCCTCCGTCGGTTGGGGTGCGCGCGGCGCGCTCGGTCGGGCGAGCGGAGCTCCGGACAGTGGCTGTGACACGGGAGCGCCGGACGTCGGGCGCGGGGCGGGCGAGACCGACCGCGCCGGGGAGACGGGCCGAGCGGGAGAGACGGGCCGCGCGGGAGAGACCGGCTGAGCGGGGGAGATCGGCCGGGCAGGGGAGACCGGCGCGCTGGGCATCGGGGGCGCGCTCACCGGTGCCGAGCCCGTGGCGCGGGTCGGCGGGTGGTGGATGACCACCGTGGCGGAGCCGCGCGCCGCTCCCGGGTCCGGCGCCTGCGCGGTGCCGCCCAGCGGTGCGGCGGCCAGCCGGGCCGCGCCGAGCGCCACCGCGTGCTTCGGGTGCGCGTCGACCGCGACCGGCCGGTTGAGCTCCGCGGCCACGAGCTGGGCCACGATCGGCATCCGCGACGAGCCGCCGACCAGCAGCACCGAGTGCAGTTGCTCGGCCTCGACCCCGGCCGACCGCAGCGCCCGCCGCAGCGACTCGATCGAGCCGTACAGGGCCGGCCGGACCATGCCCTCCAGCTCGCCGCGGGTCAGCCGGACTTCGGTGGACAGGTTGGGCAGCAGCACCGGGATGGACGCGTCGGTGTCGGCGGAGAGGGCCTCCTTGGCCGCCACGCACTCCTCGCGCAGCCGGGCCACCGCGGCGATGGCGGCCGGGTCGTCCTCGTCGAGCTCGGCCAGCTTGCCGCCGAGCGCCTGGGTGACGTGGTGGAAGACCGCCGCGTCGAAGTCGATGCCGCCGAGCCGCTCGATGCCCTCCGGCTGGCCGAGGATCTCGAAGCCCTGCGCGGTCTTGCGCAGCACCGCCGCGTCGAACGTACCGCCGCCCAGGTCGTAGACCGCGACCGTGGAGCCGGTGTCGATCCGCTGCTGGCTCGCGTAGAAGACCGCGGCGGCCTCGGGCTCGGTGATGAACGAGACCGGCTCCTCGACCCCGGACAGCCGCACGGCCTGGCGCAGCAGGTCCGTCTTGTACGGACCCCAGTTGGCCGGGTGCGAGACGGTGATCGCCCGGGGCGCACCGCCCTCGCGGCTGGCCACCTCGTCGATGGTCCAGCGCAGCAGCCGGCCCATCAGCGCCTCGGCCGAGTACGGCACGCCGCCGAGCAGGATCGGCGTGGTGTCGCCGAACCGGCGCTTGAACTCCCGCGCGACCCGGTGCGGCTCGGACAGCCCGCGCCGGTTGGCTGGCTCGCCGGTCAGGAACGTCTCGTCCTCCCGCAGCAGCACCACCGACGGCACGGCGGCCGCCCGGCTGCCCAGCGAGGCGATCTCCGCGTGGCCCGCACGCCAGGTCGCGGCCGCCGTGAAGGTGGTGCCGAGGTCAACGCCGAGTGCGTACATCGCGGTCGCTCCGGTGGTCGTGGGCAGTTGCTGGATCGAGTGTTCTTGATGGCGCGACGGCGGTCCGGATGCTGTCGGGAGTCCGACCACGGCCGGGCGAAGGGGGTGCGGGAGGGGGATGTCCCCGACGCCGCGGGCGGCCGGCGACCCTAGGGTTGGGCACATGGACGCGCGACCGCTGAAGGACGTTTTCACCGACCTCGTCGGTGACCCGTCGGCGGCCGCGGAGGCCCTCGCCGGAGCGGGCCACGACCTCCCGCCGGACCTGATGGCGGAGGCGGTCGTCAGCTTCGCCGGCAGCGCGCCCGCGGAGGTCGCCGAGCACCTCGCGCCGTTCGTCACCGCGCACAGCGGCGTCCCGGTGGAGTCGGAGCTCGACGAGCCGGCCGGCTGGGCCGAGCTGCTGGCCACGGCGCCCGAGCCCGGTGGCACCGAGCTCGACGACGACGTGCCGCTCGACCTGCCGGTCGGTGACCCCCCCGGCGCCGCCGAGCTGGCCTTCGGCTCCGGCGACACCTCCGGGCCGGGCCCGGACCTCGACCTCGACACGGACCCCGGCGGCGACCTGGACGACGAGCCGGTCGCCGTCGGCGGGGGTCCTTCGGACTACCCGGACGACACCGCGGAGTTCGCCGACCTCGACGCCGAAGCCGTTGACGACGTGGGCGAGCCGGAAGACGACGACGACCTCGACGACCTCGACGGCTGAGCGGCGGGACATGGTCAGCGGGCCCGGCCGTTGAGGTCGGCCAGCAGCCCCTCGCAGGAGCGCACCGCCACCCGGGCCGCGACGGCCATCTCGTGCGCGGTCATCGGGTTCTCCGCGCGGCGCTGCCAGCGCACCAGGGCCTCGGCCGCCGACGAGCGGAGCTGGCCCGCGGCGGCGTCCGGCGGCAGGTCGAGGCGCACGTGCGGCGCGGTGCCGGTGCCGCCGATGACCCGCTCCAGCTCGTCCACCACGGCCGGCTTGCCACCCAGCCAGCCGGCGCGCAGCGTGGCCAGCACCCGCAGCTCGTTGAAGGGATGCGCGGACGCGACGATCTCCTCGACCTCGGCCGCCACGGCCGGGCTGCCGGGCCGGGGCTTCGTGCGGGCCAGCGAGTCGAGGGCCAGCAGCGCGGAACGAGCCTTGAGCACGTCGCGGCGCTCGAAGAACAGCGAGCCGAGCACCTCCTGCAGGTCGGACAGCCCACTGCGCTCGGTCAGCTGGCGGGCCAACCCGGTGGCGGTGATCTGGGCGTTCTGGCGCAGCAGGGTGCTGGCGAGCCGGACGCCGTACAGCCCGAACCGGGCGAGCAGCGCCTCGCGCTCGATCGAGGTCAACCCCAGCTCCGGCAGGGTGTTGACGAAGCGGTCGGCGGTCAGCAACAGCTCCTCGGCCGGCTTGACCTCGAGCGCCGCGACGGCCCGCAGGTGCCGGACCTCGGACTCGGTGAGCGTGGCCGCGGTCTCCGCGAGCAGACCGGCCACGGGTACGACGGTCTGCACCACCCGCCGCACGTTGGCGTCGCCGGCCAGCCGGGCGGCGATCCGCCGGGCGGAGGCCATCGCGTCGAGCCGCCCGACGCCGATCTCGTCGGCTCGGGACAGCACGCCGATCGCGTTGACCGGGTTGGGCCGGGAGACCTCGGTGTCGTGGAACGCGTGCAGGAACTCCAGGTCGTTGGCGTGCAGGTGGCGCATCAGGTAGAGCACCGCGTCGGCCGGCGTCTCCTCGTCGTCGGGGGCGAGCAGCTCCCAGGCCCGCCGGGTGACCCGCTCGGAGAGCGATCCGATGCCGGGAGTGTCGATGAGCGTGGCCCGGCGCAGGGCCTGCGACGGCCAGGTGATGTCGAGCGAGTGCACGTCCTCCGGCGCGATGCCGCCGAGGTCGACCTCGATGGCGCCGTCGTCGCGGCTGAACCGGAGTTGGCGCGCGTCGCCGTTGTGCGGGTGCATGGTCACCCGGTACGTGTGGCCGTCGCGGTACCAGGTGACGATCCGCGTGCACTCGCCGGCGTCCGTCGGTGCCAGCCGGTCGGCCACCAGCGCGTTGAGCAACGTGGACTTGCCGGACTTGACCCGACCGGCGATCGCCACGCGCAACGGCTCGTCGAGCCGCTCCCGCACCTCGGCGATCCGCCCGTCGAACCCGCTGCCCCGGTAGACCCCGGCGGCCCGGGTCAACGCCGCCCGCGTCCGCTCGACCAGAGTCATGCCGCACTCAGCTTGAGCGCCCGCTCGCGGAGCTGGGCCAGTCGGGTCAACTCCGCGTCGAGGTCCTTGAGCCGTTTCTGGCGCTCGGTCTGCGAGCGTTTGGCGGTGTCGGTGGCACCGGCCACCGCGGCCGCCGTCGACCGGTTGAGCTCGTCGGCCAGCCGGGTGTAGTGGTCGCGGAGCTGGCGCTGCACACGGCGCACGGTGTCCCTGCTGTCCTTGCCGCTCACGAAGCTGATCTCGTCGCAGTAGCGGCG
Organism: Asanoa hainanensis; assembly: GCF_900188485.1. Taxonomy (GTDB): domain Bacteria; phylum Actinomycetota; class Actinomycetes; order Mycobacteriales; family Micromonosporaceae; genus Asanoa; species Asanoa hainanensis. The sequence goes on along the minus strand of NZ_FZPH01000003.1, from coordinate 745,178 downwards.
CATCGCGTTCTTGCCCTGGGCGCGGCGCTTCTCCAGCTGCCGCTTCTTCTCGTCCTTGAGCCCGCGATGGCCCATCACCACGCCGATGCCGATGCCGATCGGGCCCAGGGCGACGCCCATCAGGCTGCCGAGCATGGTGAACATCAGGGCGCCGCCGTACGCGCTCTTCAGCGCCACCATCGCCTGCTTGCCGGCGGTCATCCGGGCGAGCTCGATCCGGTGCTCGACGGGCCGCTCCTCGACCATCGGGGTCGGGTTGTAGACCTTGAGCAGGCCGACCGCCTCACCCGAGGCCTCGTGGAAGTGCCCGGCGACCTGCTCGCTGAGCTCCTTGGCCCGGCGGCGCAGGTACGTGTAGTTGCCGAGCAGGTCGTAGGAGATCCGGGCGCGCAGCCACTCTTCCATCTCGGGCCACATGTCGGCCGGGTCGACCTCGTCGATCGCGTCGTCGGCCTCCGTCGTGATCTTGCGGATCCGGTCGCGCAGGTCGAAGTCGACGTCGGCCGTCAGGTCGGCGGTGCCGTCGTTGAGCGTCACGCTCCACCGGGCGGCGGCGGTCTTCAGCTCCTCGACCCGGCGCTTGGCGGCGTTGAGGTCGTCGACGATCCGCTGGGCGTTGGCGGGGTCGGCCAGCGCGTCGCGCTCCGCCGTGAACTGGCCGGTGAGCTGGTCGCAGACCGCGAGCACCTCGGCCGCGGCGTCGGCGGACCGGCGGGCCGCGGCACCGCCGCCGACCCGCTCCTGCACGAACTTGACCAGGTCGGGGAACCCGGACTCGACGTTGAGCGCCTGGTCGTTGGCGCGCACCGCGCGCGTGCGCAGCGGCGACGAGACCGGCAGCAGCGGCAGTTCGCCGACCATCCGCAGGTGGCCCGCGTTCAGGTCGCGGATCCGGCGCCAGGCCGGATAGAAGTCAATCTTGGTCATGACGCAGACGACCGTCGGGCACAGCTCGCGGGCCTGGCGGAGGAACTCGACCTCGCTGCGGGTGAGCTCCTGCGCGGAGTCGGTGACGAACAGGACGGCGTCGGCGACCGAGATGGCGGCCAGCCCGGCCGCGGCATGCGCGGAACCCAGCCCGCCGACGCCCGGGGTGTCGACCAGCACCAGCCCGCCATTGAGGATCTTGCGCGGCACGGTCACGTCGACCCGGGCGGGCCGGCGCCCCTCGTCGCCCTCGACGACGTGGCGGCGCAGGTCGGCGAAGTCGACCTGCTCGTGGCGCGGGGGGTTGCCGTCGTGCACCACGGTCGCGGTCTTCTCCTCGCCGTGCCGGACGAACGTGGGCACCGCGGTCGCCACGTCGTCGTCGACCGGGCAGACGGCGATGCCCAGCAACGCGTTGATCAGCGAGCTCTTGCCCTGCTTGAACTCGCCCGCCACCACGATGTGCACCGCCGGGTCGTCGAGCGCGCCGCGGGTCCGGCCGAGCCGCGCGGCGAGATCCTCCCGTCCGTACGCCGTGCAGGCCTTGACGCCGAGGTCGACCAGGGCGGCGGCTGGCTGGGTCATCGCTGCGGTCCCTTCGGTGTACGGCGCAGCGGCCGGCCGGACCTTCCGGTCCGGCCGCCCGCTGCGGTGCGGTGATGTGGAGTTGGCTGGATCAGGCGGGGGCGTCCTCGTGGTCGTCGGCGTCGCGCAGCGACGGCTCGTCGGACTCCTCGAGCGTCCGGACCGGCGGCAGGCCGCGGTCGAAGTCGACCTCGACCTCGAAGTCGGCGTCCTGGTCGCCAGGGCCTTGCTCGGTGTTGACCACCGAGTCGTCGGCGTCGATGTTCGTGGTCTCGGTGATCGTGGTGTCGTTGTCCTCGTTGGTGACGTCGCCGTCGCCCAGGCCGATCGCGGAGTCGTCGTTGTCGGCGATGTTGGTGCCCGAGCCGACGTTGGAGTTGTCGAGCGTCGAGTCGTTGACGTTGTTGACGTCGCCGTCGCCGAAGTTGATGACGCCGTCGTTGTCGCCGTCGACGTCCACGTCGTTGGCCTGCTGCTCGTTGTTGTTGCCGATGATCGCCCGGTCGACGTCGCCGTCGGCCACGATGCCGGTGTTGGTGCCGGTCACCACGGGCGCCTCGAGGTCGCCGTCGACGCTGACCGCGCCGTCGCTGTTGAACAGGTTGTCGCCCTCGATGTCGCCGTCGACGACCTGCGAGTTGGCCCCGGTCGCGGCGTTCACGTCGTCGGCCTCGCCGACGGCCACGGCGCCGGCGCCGGACGCGTTGGCGGCGTTGCTGTCGACGTCGATGTCGCCGTCGAAGTCGTCGCCGACCTCGACGTTGGTGCTCTGGTCGAGGATCTGGGTGATCACGTCGTTGTCGTTGTTGGTGACCTGGGTGACGTAGGTCAGGTGCTGGACGACCTGCTCCATCGACTGGGGCCCGGAGGTCACGTGCTGGGCGGGCGGGGAGTAGCCGCCGCCGCCGCCACCGCCGCCGCTGGTGTAGCTCTGCAGCGCGCCGCGGGCGTCGGCCGGGAAGTCCGGCTCGCCGCAGGCCTGCTGCACGATCGCGGGCATGTCCAGACCGGACAGGTCGTGCTCGGTGATGCCCGAGGCGACCAGCTCGCCCTGCGGGTTCTGCGCGAACTGCAGTGCCTTGGTGGGGTCGCTCGCCAGCTGCTTGACGAAGTTGACCAGGAGGTTGGTGAGCTCGACGTTCTGCATTTCCGGTTCCTCCTTCAGAGGATGTCTCTCCCGGCCTGTCTGGCGGGTATGGATACAGCGTCGCCGCTGGCCCACCCCCCGGACATCGGGAAGACCCCCCTGGCTGGGGGGAGGGGTTAGGGGATCGGCCGGTACACAGCAGACCGCGAAATCGACCTCTGATGACGCAGAGTGTCAGGAATTGAGCAGGGATTTCAGCGCCGCGACGAACTCGGCGCGGTCGGTGGCGCCGACCTTCACGCGGATGCGCGCCACGTGGTGTTCGACGGTCTTCGGGGAGATGTAGAGCTGCGCCCCGATTTCCTTGTGGGTGCGGCCGTCCAGCACCAACCGGGCCACCTCGACCTCGCGTTCGGACAGCCCCGCCGTTTTGCTCTCCCCGGAGCCGGAGCGGTCCTGCTCCACGCCGGACAGTTCGCGGGCCACTTCCAGCAAACGGCGGGCGGCGGCCGGGTCGGCGGTGCGGATCGCGGCGTGGCCGGCCAGTCGGGAAGCCTCCCAAGGCAGCTCGGCGGAGGCCAGCCCGTCGACGGCGGAGAGGACCGCGGCGACGTCGACCGCGCCCGCCATCGAGCGCTCCCACACCGCCGCGGCCGTGACCTGGGCGCGCTGGCGTGGCGAGGTGGGACCCACGGCGGCGATCGCCGCGGCGGCCGTCGCGACCCTGGCCGGATCGTCGGCCGCCACCCCGAGCTGGAGCCGCACCCACGCGACCGCGACCGTCCACGCCGGCGGGCTGTCCAGGCCGGCGACCGCCGCGTCGAGCGTGGCCAGCACCGGCGCGATCCGGGCGGGTCGGCGCAGCCGGATCGCCGCCACGGCGAGCTCCTCGACCTGCTCCACCTGGAACAGGTCGACGGCTTGCCGGGCCAGCACCGGCTCGACGGTCGACCACGCTTCGCGGAGCTTCGCGATGTCACCCGAGCGGCGGGCGAGTCCGGCCCGCAGGGCCGCCGCCAGCAGCAACTCCCGCCCGGGCAGTCCGCTGCCCAGGCGCCGCAGCTCTGCGGCCGCCGTGTCGTAGCGGCCGGTGCGCAGCCGCACCCAGGCCAGCAGCAGCCGGTGCCGCTGCGCGCCGACGGGTCCGCCGACGCCGCGCTCGAGGGCGCGGCCCAGCACGTGCTCGGCGGTGGCAGCGTCACCCGCGGCCACCGCGACGACCGCGGCCCATGCGTGCGGCGTGTCCGGCAGGACCACCGCCGGCGGAGTGCGCTCCGCGGCCTCGGCGGCCTCGATCAGCAGCGGCACCGCGGCCGCCGGCTCGCGTCCCGCTGCCAGCACGGCCTCCGCCAACAGAAGCAAAGGCCCCTTGGCGGGTAGGGCGCGGGTCAACAACTCCTGGGCCGTTGCCGCGCGGCCGAGGGCGACGAGGGGCGGCACGGCAAGCAGTGGGCCGGGAGGCGCCGCGGCGGTCAGCACCTCGGCGGCGCGGGTCGGCCGGCCGTCGTGCGTCGCGACGGCGCCGGCCACCAGCGCCAGGCGGTGGGTGTCGCCGGCCACGCCCGGGTCGACCGGCAGCCCGACGAGCGCGGCTGCCTCGGCCTGGCCGGCGCCGACCAGGGCCGGCTCGGCGCCCGCGTCCACCGCGTCCGCGTACCAACCGATCGCGGCGGCCGGGTCGGTGAAGCGCAGGCGGTCGCCGGCGGCGCGGAAGACGTCGGCGCCGGTGCGGATCCCGGCGGCCCGCAGCTGGGTCGCGGCGGCGACCGGGTCGGCGCCCGAGGCGGCCAGGGCGGCAGCCACGCGGGCGTGCACCCGGCGGCGCTCGGCCGGCGCGAGGTCGTCGAGCAGGGCGCTCGCGACGGCGGGCACCGGCCGCTCTGAGCCGGGCACCAGGAAACCGAGGTCCCGCAGCGTACGCAGAGCGTCGGCGAGGGCGTCCGGAGGCTGGCCGGTCGCCTCGGCCAGCACGTCGTCGGCCAGGTCGAGGCCGAGCGCGAGGGTCCGGGCGACCTCGGCGACACCCGGGGAGACGGTGGTGAGCCGGCGTTGCACGCGGGGGAGCAGGCCGCCCGAGGCGAGCAGGGCCGCGATGGCGGGCCAGCCGGCCGACGGGACGTGCAGGTCGGCGCGCCCGGTCAGGGCCGCGACGCCGGCGGCGTCGAGCGGGCCGAGCCGCACGACGCCGTCGCGGGCGGCCAGCTCGTCGAGCTCTGCCAGAGCGGGCCGGTCGACGGTCGGGCGGCGGCCGAGCAGCACCGGCACCCGGCGGCGGGCCACCTCGGCCAGCGCGCGCAGGGTCGGCTCGTCGAGCCGGTGCGGGTCGTCGACCACCATGGCCGCCGCAGACGACGGGACACCGGGTTGGTCGGGGGTCACCCAGACGGCGTCGGGCGGGGCGAGCGCACGCAGCCGGTGCGTGCGACCAGCCCCGTCGACCCCGATCACGACCGCCATAAACCGTCAGCCTGCCAGAGAGTCGGATGTTCCGGCGCTGACGGATACCTGACCTAGACCTGTGTCCCGACTGCCGCCTCGCCGGTGCGGCGCAGCTTGTGCCAGCGCAGCCGGCCGCCGGTCAGGGCGGTGACCAGCGACTGGATCAGGACCAGATACATGAGCTGCCGGTACGCGAACTGCTGCAGCGGAAGCGTCCACAGTGGCGTGAGGCGCTCCCGGTCGAGCTTGAACGCGACCACGCCGGTCACCACCTGCATGCCGAGCATCGCGAGCCAGGCGAACACGGTCTCCAGCCGGCCGGCGAACAGCACGCCGTAGACGGCCAGCAGGTCGATCACCGGTGCGAGCAGCGGCAGCGCGATGCTGAACAGCGCCAGGAACGGCAGGCCGCGCCGGCCGAACCGCCCGGAAGGACCGTCGTCGACCAGCGACCGGCGGTGCTTCCACATCGCCTGCATGGTGCCGTAGCTCCACCGGTAGCGCTGCCGCCAGAGCTGGCTCAGCGACGCCGGCGCCTCGGTCCAGGCGCGGGCCCGGCCCTCGTACACCACCTTCCAGCCGGCGCGGCAGAACGCGATCGTCACGTCGGTGTCCTCGGCGAGCGTGTCGTCGCTCATCCCGCCGATCGCCAGCAGCGCGTCCTTGCGCCACGCGCCGATCGCACCCGGGACCGTGGGCATGCAGCGCAGCGACTCGTACAGCCGGCGGTCGAGGTTGAAGCCGATCACGTACTCGATGTGCTGCCAGCGGGCGACCAGGGTGGCCCGGTTGCCGACCTTGACGTTGCCGGCGACCGCGCCCACCTCCGGGTCGGCGAACGGCTGCACGAGCTGGCGCACGGAGTCGCTCTCGAAGACCGTGTCCCCGTCGACCATCACGATGATGTCGGTGGTGGCCGCGGCGACGCCCGTGTTCAGCGCGCTCGACTTGCCGCCGTTGCGCTTGCGGATCACCCGTACGTTGGGCAACCCGAGCGACTCGGCGATGTCGGCGGTGTCGTCGGTGGAGCCGTCGTCGACCACGATCACGTCGATGCCGCCCGGGTGGTCGCCACCGGCCAGCGACCGGACGGCCGACTCGATGCCCTCCCGCTCGTTGTAGGCGGGCACGATCACCGTGACCCGTTCGGTGACCGGCGGTCCCCACGACCAGTTGCCGCGGCGCCGCCGGGCCTGGGTGCCCGAGAGCACGAAGAGCAGCAGCGTACGGATCAGCGTCAGCGCGCCGACGACCAGGAAGAGCACCGCGAAGAACTTCAGCGACCAGTCGGCGATCCGGATCGCGGTGGCCAGCGCCAGGCCGCGCTGCTCGTCCGTGGCCGCGGCGGGCGGGTTCGGCAGCACCGTCGGCGCGACACCGGTCACCGGATCGGTCAGCGCGAGCCGCAGCCCGTCGGAGACCGTGACGAAGCTGTACCCCCGGGCCTGCATCATCGGGATGAACCGCTCCAGCGCCCGCACGGTCTGCTCGCGGTCACCGCCGGCGTCGTGCAGCAGTACCACCGCGCCGTCGTCGCCCTGCGGCACCATGCTGGCGACGATCTTGTCGACGCCCGGGCGTTCCCAGTCGCGGCTGTCCAGGTCGTTGACCACCGTGACGTAGCCCAGCCGGCCGGCCTTGGTGACCAGGTCCCAGGCGGAGTCGTCGATGGCGTCGGCCCGCGACGAGTACGGGAACCGCAGCAGCGAGCTGCGCACCCCGGCCGCCTCGGCCATGGCGAGCTGGGTCTGCGAGTACTCCATCCGCTGTCGCCACTGCGGGAGCGTCGCGATGTCCGGGTGGGTGAAGGTGTGCACGCCCAGCTCGTGGCCCTTGCCGACCAGGTCCCTGGCCAGCTCGGGATAGCGGACCACCTGGGAGCCGATCACGAAGAAGGTCCCGTTGGCGTGGTATCGGTCCAGCGTGGCCATCACCTTCGGCGTCCACCGGGGATCGGGGCCGTCGTCGAACGTGAGGGCGATGGTCTTGGGCGGCAGCCGGTACGAGCGTGCGTCCTCACCCGGTCGCGCGTTGATGATCGGGCCGCCGGTCAGGATCTGCTCGGGTACGGCCTGGCTGTCGCCCTCCACGGTCACGTGGTCGGGGGTGAACCGGGCGTTCGCGTACGCCTCGACCAGCAGCAGGCTGACGAAGACGAAGACCAGGACCGCGGCGACGACCCACTTGAACTTGGGCACGACCCGGCGGGCGGTCCGCTTGGGCGGGGTCGGGTCCGGGGGTACGACCGGGGGCGCGCTCGCCGGTGGGGGCGGCGGGGCCAACATGACCGCGGTCGCCGCCTCGTCGGGGCGGCCGCCGGTGCGCTGGCTCGGCAGCACGCGGGTCGCGAGGTTGAGCGGCCAGCGCGGCGGGGGATCCAGGCCGGCCACGGTGGCGCGGCCGGTGGCGGGCGGCTGGGGGATCGGGATCGGCTGCGTGTCGGCGTCCGGGTCGGGAACCTCGTCACGGGTCGGTGCGCTCATGCGGCGCTGACGGTCGCGGTGGGCGCCGGCTCGGTCGTGGCGGTTGTCGCCTCGGGGGCGCTGTCGCCGCCCGAGCCGGAGCCTGACCCTGCGTCGCCGATCGGGTCGCCGGTGCCGTCGCTGCCGGTGCCGATCGCAGTGCCGGTCTCGGTGCCGCCGCCGGTGTCGGAGCCGCCGCTGTTGTCGGGTCCGCTGCCGGTGCCGCCGCCGGAACCGCCGCCGTTCCCGGGGTCGCCCCCGTTCCCGCCGCCTCCCGAGCCGCCGCCGGTGTCGCCGCTCCCGCCGCCGCCGCCCGGCTGTTCGACGACCGGTGGAGTGCTCGGCGGCGGGGTCGGCTCCGGCGACGTCGGCTCGTTCTCCGGTGGCCGGGTCGGCTCGGCGGTGGCCGGCGGCGGTGAGACCGGGGCCGTGCCCTTGGCCGGGCTCGGCGTCGGCCGGGCGGCCACGGGGACGGTCGAGGTGCGCACGCTGCCGGGGCCGCCCGGCGCGGTCGGCGGCGGCAGCGGAGCGACGAACGGGCCGGGGTTCGGTGGACGGAAGGCGGTGCGCAGGGTGGTTTCCGCCGGGGTCCCATCCCGATCGGGTTGTTGCACGCGGTCGGGGAACGGCATCAGCGCGTGTGGCAGCGCGGGCCCGCCGGCGATGCTGACCCCGACGAGCGCGGTGTAGCCGAGGCAGACGGCGCCGATGCCGTACGCCGCCCAGCGCACGAGGCGGCGTCGGCGGCCGGTCTCGTCGACGAAGATCGGCGGCGCGTCCTGCCCGAGGGTCACGCCGAGCGGGCCCGTCGGGTCTGCGGCGGTGACGATGATGTCGGTTTGGGGTTCCTGGTCCGGAATCACGCGGGGAAGCGTAGGAAGCACGCTGCGCGATGAGGAGAGGTCCGTCACTCGCCTGAGCGTCGCCGAGGCAGTCCGGGAAAACTGCCCGAACCGGCCGTCACCATCACAAGTAACCCGTCCGGGACGGGTGCCCGAATGGGTTCGCGCCACCGTGACCAGGATGGACGTGCAACGTCAACATCGGTGACGGCCACCGTGTGCGATCGGCATTGTCCAATAAGTGACACATGTGAGTCTTGTTCGGCGGTGCTCGCGTCGGGAATCCGACCGCACATCTACTCCGCATCACCCGTTGTGCCAGTGATCGCCGCTCGTTAAACTCCCATGTGCGCGCCCCTATCGCCCGCTTCCCCCGTGGCAGGCGATCGGGGCGCGCCCTTTCTTTATCCGGGCCTTTCAGCCCAGGCGCGTGGCCGTCGAGGTGCCGAAGCGCTCCGCGATCATTGACTTGAGACCCGCCGGGAATCGCTCTTTCGACCGCAGGTGCGGCGCCAGCAGGGTCCGCTGTGCGCCGGCGTCACCGGCGAAGGCGGCCACCGACTCGGCGGGATGGGAGTTCGCGACCGCCAGGATGGCGCCGGCCGCGCCCACCGCACCGGCCATCAGGACCAGCGCGCTCGAACCCACGTAGACCGCCCGGTCCCAGACCGCCAGTTCCTGGAGCAGGCGCTCGGCGGAGCCGGTCGAGTCCTTGAGGCCCGCGATCGGCAGGTCCGGCAGTGCCGGCACAGGCACTTCGCCGCCGGCCGTGCCAGGGAAGTGGTAGGCCAGCACCGGGGCATCGCCGGCCGCCTTGGCCGCGGCTTCGTAGTAGGCGTGCAGGTCGCCGGGGCGGCGGGGTGGCGCGACCAGCACCGCGTCGGCACCGGCGCCGACCGCGGCCTCGATGCGCGCCGCAGCCGCGCCTCGCCAGGCACCGCTCGCGCCGGTCACCACCGGCACCGAGGTGGGCAGGGCGGCGCGGACGGCCGCGGTGAGGCCCGCGAGCTCCGCGTCGGTGAGCGTGTCGGCCTCGCCGGTGCTGCCACCGACCAGGACGGCGCGGACGCCCTCGCCGGCCAGTCGGGCCGCGTGTGCCGCGGTGGCGCGCTCGTCGATCGCGCCGTCGTCGTCGAACAGGGTCACCAGCGCCACCGCGACGCCGGTCCAGAGCGGATCGGTCACGACCAACACGCTATATCCAGCGGGAGCCCAACCACATCCGCGCGGACCAGTCCGCGTACGGCATGACGTCGCCGACGAAGACCTTGAAGAAGTAGGCGAAACAGAGCACGACCAGCACGAGGTACGCCCCGGCGATCACTCCGCCGACCAGGCGCCGGTCGGCCAGTTTCCGGGCGGCCTCCGGCGTCGTGGCCACGGCGGCCTTGCCGGCCGGATACATGATCGCGCCGAGCACGTAGACCACGGCCAGCACCATGAACGGCAGCGCGGGTGCGGTGTAGAACGAGAACATCGTGCGGCCGTTGTCGATCGCGTACCAGAACCAGGGCGCCAGGCCGAAGAACACCATCAGCAGGATGGCGCCGGCCCGCCAGTCGCGGCGGGCGATGCCGAGCCAGACCAGGGCCGCCAGCGCCGGCAGGAACGACCACCACAGCACCGGCGTGCCGAGCAGCAGCACCTCGGAGGCGCACGAGTCGGCGCCGCAGGTGCCGGTGTTGGACCAGTAGAACGCCACGGGCCGGCCGAGCAACAGCCACTGCCAGGGCCACGACTGGTACGTGTGCTTGGTGTCGAGCCCTTCGTGGAACTTGAAGGCCTCCGAGTGGTAGTGCCACAGGTTGTGCAGCGCGCCGATCACCGGGGGCTCGGGCCGCCCGCTGTCGGCCAGCCAGTGCCGGTAGAAGCCGTCGTCGGTGAGCAGCCAGCCGCTCCAGCTCGCCAGGTAGACCGCGGCGGCGACCACGACGAACATGCCGACCCAGCCGAGCTCGTCGAGGATCGTGTCGCGGATCGGGTGGCGGGCGCCGACCGTGCGCCGGACCCCGTATTCCCACCAGAGGATGAGCACCAGGAACGCCGGCAGGAAGAACAGCGCGCTCCACTTGACCGAGACGGCGCAGCCGAACAGGATCGCCGCCGCGAACCGCCACCAGGGGAACGCGAACGGCAGGCGGCCCGCGCGACCGAGCCGGGTCGGGTCGAGGCCGGCCTCCATCGCCGTCAGCCAGCGTCGCCGGCGGCTGTCGCGGTCGGCGACCAGGGCGGCGAAAGCGGCGAGGATGAACAGCAGCAGGAAGATGTCGAGGATGGCGGTGCGGGACAGCACCAGGTGGAAACCGTCGAGCGCGAGCAGCAGGCCGGCGGCGCCGCCGAGCACGGTCGAGCCGAACATCCGCCGGGCCACTCGCACCATGATCAGCACGGAGACGGTGCCGGCGACGGCGGCGGAGAAGCGCCAGCCGAGCTCCGGGGCGGCGGTCCAAAGGTGCCCGGCGGCGCGCACGTTCCCGTCGGCGTCCTGGTAGCCGAACAGCCACTCGCCGATGGAGATCAACCACTTGCCGAGCGGCGGGTGGACCACGTACGAGGCGACGTTGTCCTTGTAGTTCCACTCGACGCCCTTGCTCAGCAGGCCGTAGGCGTCCTTGGCGTAGTAGGTCTCGTCGAAGATCTTGCCCGGCGGGTTCGACAGGCCGACGAACCGCACCAGCGCGGCGACGGCGACGACGAAGCCCGTGACCGCCCACGACCAGGGGTCGCGGCGCGCGTCGAAGGGCAGGAGCCGGCGCCGGACGGTGTCGGAGACCGTGCCAGTGCGCGCCGGTATGGCAGAGGGGAGCTCCGGTGCCTCGGCCTCGTCGGGCCCGGCCTCGGGGCTCGCTACGCTCGTCGCCGCCAGGGTCACCCCGCGATCGTAGGCTGCCAGGACCGAATTGGGGTGTTCGGCAGGCAGGCTGGAAGCAGGCCGGTTGGATACGAGGGGGAATGAGATGCCGGAAGACGGCCGGAATGGCCGGTTGATTCTGGTTGGCGCGCCGCTCGGCAACCCGGCCGACGCGTCCACCAGGATGCGGGACGCCCTGGCCGACGCCGATGTCGTGGCGGCCGAGGACACCCGGCGGCTCGTCCGGCTGGCCCGCGACCTCGGGATCACCGTCGCCGGCCGGATCGTCTCCTACTTCGAGGGCAACGAGGAGCGGCGTACCCCGGAGCTCGTCGACACGCTGCGTGACGGCGCCGTCGTCGCTCTGGTGACCGACGGCGGCATGCCGAGCGTCTCGGACCCCGGCTACCGGTTGGTCCGCGCCGCGCTCGACGCCGGCCTGCCGGTCACCGCCGCACCCGGCCCGAGCGCCGTGACCACGGCCCTGGCCCTCTCCGGCCTGCCCAGCGACCGGTTCTGCTTCGAGGGCTTCCTGCCCCGCACCGGCTCCGCGCGCCGGACCCGGCTGGCGGCACTGGCCACCGAGGAGCGCACGCTGGTGTTCTTCGAAGCTCCGCACCGGCTGGCCGCGATGCTCGCCGACCTGGCCACGGCGTTCGGCGCCGACCGGTCGGCCGCGGTCTGCCGGGAGCTGACGAAGACCTACGAGGAGATCGTCCGCCGGCCGCTGGGCGGGCTCGCCGAGTGGGCCGCCGAGGCCGGGCCGAAGGGTGAGATCACCCTGGTGGTGGCCGGCGCACCACCGGCTTCGGCCACGCGGCCGCCGGACGAGGCGTTGCGGGCGGAGGTCGCCGAGGCCGAGGCCGCCGGCAGCTCACGGCGCGACGCGATCGCGGCCGTCGCGGAGCGCCACGGGGTACGCCGCCGCGAGGTCTACACGATCGTCCACGAGGCGCGTCAGTAGGCCGCGGCCAGGAAGCCGATCGTCACCAGCAGCGGCGCGGCCATCCCGAAGGCGGCGGCCGTGCGCCGGGCCCGCCGGTCCTCGAGCCGGAGCGCCCCGGTGGCGAGCACGATGCCGAGGCCGCACAGCAGCACCAGCAGCAGCCCGAGCAGCCAGCGCAACGTCATGACGGTGCCGTCCGTGAGGTAGGCCGTCGCGCTGCCGGCGTGCACCACCTCGGCCCGGACCTGCGTGCCGGGCTCGGTCTGCGTCCGTTCTGCGCCCACGACCCGGATCCCCTCGGTCGTGAACCGCCCGTCCGCCGAGGTGAACGAGCCCTTGCAGCGCTGGGTCAGGCCGGAGCCGACGCATCCGGTGACGGTGGCCGTCCCGCTCTCGGCGCGCCCGACCGCCAGCCAGATCGGGTCGGCCGTGACCCAGGCGAAGAACGTGCCGGCCAGCGCGAGCACGACCAGCAGGGCCAGCGCCGCGCGCACCTGGCGCGGTTTGCGCGGGCGGCGGCTGGCCCGGGCGGCGTGCCGGGTGGGCCGGGTGGCGGAGCGGGCCTTGGCGGCCAACCGTGCCGGCGACCACGCGTCCCGGTCGACCTCCTCGGTGGTCAACCCGTGCGCGGCCGGGGTCGAGTCCCGCAGTTGGGCCTCGATCACGCCGCCGCTGCGGGCCCGGGCCGCGCCCTGCACGGCGGCAGCGAGGCCGTTGACCGAGGCGGGCTCGCGGGTGGGTGCGGGAATGCTCGCGCGTCCGACCGCGTCCCGCGCCGGGTCAGCCTCGTTGGCGGGTGGGGCGATTTCCACCTCGTACGCGAGCAGCTCGGGCTCGCCGGCGGTCTCAGGTCGTTCGGGCGTAGCGCTCACGAATCTCATTGGACAACGCCTCACGTCACCCTTCGTGCAGGTAAAGGGCGTGTCGGCGGATAAATCCGGACAATGCGTGCGGAGGTGTGCGGGCTCGCTGGCCGGGCTCCGGCGGGGCTCACTACCCTTGCGCCCATGAGTCACGTTCTCGCCGCGGTCGCCTGGCCCTACGCCAACGGCCCGCGTCACATCGGCCATGTTTCCGGCTTCGGCGTCCCCGCCGACGTGTTCAGCCGTTACATGCGGATGGCGGGGCACGACGTGCTCATGGTGTCGGGCACCGACGAGCACGGCACGCCGATCCAGGTGCAGGCCGACAGCGAAGGCCTGACCCCGCGCGAGCTGGCCGACCGCTACAACCGGGTGATCGTCGAGGACCTGCACGGGCTCGGGCTCTCGTACGACCTGTTCACCCGCACCACCACCGGCAACCACTACCAGGTGGTGCAGGACCTGTTCGACGGGCTGTACCGCAACGGCTACATCATCGCGAAGACCACCCTCGGCGCGATCTCGCCGTCGACCGGCCGCACCCTGCCCGACCGCTACATCGAGGGCACCTGCCCGATCTGCGGGTACGGCAGCGCGCGCGGCGACCAGTGCGACAACTGTGGCAACCAGCTCGACCCCGAGCAGCTGATCAACCCGCGGTCCCGGATCAACGGCGAGACGCCGGAGTTCGTGGAGACCGAGCACTTCTTCCTCGACCTGCCGGCCGTGGCGGACGCGCTGGCCGCCTGGCTCGACACCCGGGACGGCTGGCGGCCCAACGTGCTGCGGTTCTCCCGCAACCTGCTCGACGACCTCCAGCCGCGGGCGATCACCCGCGACCTCGAGTGGGGTGTGCCGATCCCGCTGGACGGCTGGCGCGACCGCAACGACAAGCGCATCTACGTCTGGTTCGACGCGGTGATCGGCTACCTGTCGGCGTCGATCGAGTGGGCGCGTCGCACCGGTGCCCCGTCCGCCTGGAAGAAGTGGTGGTCGGCCGACGGCGAGGGCAAGGACGCCGCCGCGTACTACTTCATGGGCAAGGACAACATCGTCTTCCACTCGGTGATCTGGCCGGCGATCCTGCTGGGCTACTCCGGCCAGGGCTCGCGCGGCGGCTCGCCCGGAGACCTCGGCGCGCTCAACCTGCCGACCGAGGTGGTCTCCAGCGAGTTCCTCACGATGGAGGGCCGCAAGTTCTCGTCGTCGCGCCAGGTCGTCATCTACGTGCGCGACTTCCTCGAGCGCTACGACGCCGACGCGTTGCGCTATTTCATCGCCGTGGCCGGGCCGGAGAGCCAGGACACCGACTTCACCTGGGCCGAGTTCCTCCGCCGCAACAACGACGAGCTGGTCGCCGGCTGGGGCAACCTGGTCAACCGGTCGATCTCGATGGCGGCCAAGAACTTCGGCGCGATCCCGCCCGCGCTGGACCTGACCGAGGCCGACGAGGCGCTGCTCGCGGTGGCCAAGGCCGGCTTCGGCACGGTCGGCGGCCTGATCGAGAGGCACCGGCAGAAGCAGGCGATCGGCGAGGCGATGCGCGTGGTCGCCGAGGCCAACAAGTACCTGTCCGAGCAGGCGCCGTGGAAGCTCAAGGACGAGGCCGACAAGCCGCGGATGGGCACGATCCTGCACGTCGCGCTGCAGGTCGTCAGCGACGCCAACACGATGCTCACGCCGTTCCTGCCGCACTCCGCGCAGAAGGTGCACGAGCTGCTCGGCGGCACCGGCACGCACGCCCCGATGCCGGCCATCGAGGAGGTGTCCGACCTCGACGGCGGCCCGGCGTACCCGGTGCTGACCGGCGACTACACGGTCGGCGCGCGCTGGGAGTCGACGCCGATCGAGGCCGGCCGCACCCTGGCCGCCCCGAAGCCGGTGTTCAAGAAGCTGGAGCCGTCGATCGTGGACGAAGAGATCAGCCGGCTGGCCGGCTAATCGAGCACAGGGCGGCTTTCGTCAGAGTTCATAGCGGTTGTCGACCAGTTGCCGGTCGGTGACCTCCGTGAGTGGCGCCCAGGTTTCGTACACGCCGCGTTCGTAGCACTGGGCGCCCAGCCGGGCCACCGCCTCCGGGTCGGGGCGGCACAGCCGCAGCCGCAACCAGCCCGACTCCTGGCGCAGGACCAGGCAGGGCGAGTCGCGCCAGCGGCCGTACTCGTTGCGGCGGACCAGGCTCTCCACCGGGTAACGGGCCGCCCGGGTCATCGCCAGCACCCGGAACTCGCCCGGCGGGTCGGCCACCGCGACGCACTCCTCGCCGCGGTACGTGCCGACCAGGTGCACCGCCGACTGCTGGTCGCCGAGCTGCACGTACTCCTGGTCGGGCGGAATGCCCGGCAACTCCGAGAGCAGGGGCCGCCAGCGCGGCCCGGCCATCCGCAGCCAACCGCGCTGCTCCGGCTGGAACGTGTAGAGGATCGCCTCGTCGCCGTCGGCGGTGTAGGCGACCAACGTCGCGCCGGCCGTCATCGGCAGGTCGGTGAAGTTGCTGGTGACGAACTCGGGGATGACGTGCCGGCCGCTGGGCGCGAAGCCGGTGCCGAGCACGGGCGCGCCCATCCGGTCGTGCGCCGGCATGCTGACCAGGCCCGGATACCGGTCGTACGAGGGCAGGTCGAAGTCGGACGCGTCGACCGCCCGCCAGCGCAGCGCGAACGCGATGTCCTCGCGGTCCCGCCCGTGGTCGGCCTCGGTGCGCAGCAGCGTCAGGTCGGCCGGGGTGCGCAGGTGCGCGACGTCGTACTCGCGGTAGCAGAACCCGTGCGGCAGCCGGCCGCGCAGGTAGGCGGCCACCTGCTGGGCCGAGAGGTGCTTGACCATCCGGGTGCCGCGCCGGATGTGCGCGCTGGCCCGCAGGTTCATCAGGATCGGGTCACCGGCCGCCGCGGGGTTCTGGCTGCGGCTGTGGATCTCGCGCCAGCCGACCGCGCGGCTCAGCGGGAGCGTCAGCGGGTCGTCCGGCTCTTCCGGGCCGTCGTGGTGCGCCCGGTCGGGGTGGTGCGGGTCGGCCGGCCGGCCGTTGACCGCCGTGACCTCGGTGACGTGGGCGTACCGGTGGAAGGGATAGCGCGCGCCGGGCCGGGTGTCGGGCTCGAACCCCTCGCCGCGGTCGGTGCCGAACAGTTCGTACGCGGCACCCCGGGCGATCTCCACCGCCGGGTACGTGCTGTCGCCGAGGGTGACTCGCAGATGGGTGTCGGAGCCCGTGCGCTCCTGGGGGGTGACCGCCACCTCGCAGACCCTAGGTGCGCCGCGTGATCCGGCCATGAACAATTCGTGAACTTCCGCCGCGCGGCGTCGCACGCGGGCACACGCCGTCTATGTGTGATGCTGACCGGCGATGACCGAGCAACCGAACGAGTCGCGCCAGGAACGTGCCGCCCGCCGTGCCGGAGAGTTCCCACCGCCGCCACTGCCGCTGGCGGTGCCGGTGGCCGACAGTCACACGCACATCGATATTACGGTAAGCGAGGCCGGCGGCGGCGGGCGCGACGTGTTCGGCCCGGACCCGGTCTCGGGCGCGATCGCGGCGGCGGCCAACGCCGGCGTCGACCGGCTCGTCCAGGTCGGTGTGGACGTCGAGTCCTCGCGCTGGGGGCTGGCCGTGGCCCGGGAGCACTCCGCCGTCGTGGCGACGGTGGCGTTGCACCCGAACGAGGCGCCCCGGCTGGCCAACCTCGACGAGGCGCTGCGGATCATCGAGGGCCTCGCGGCCGACGAGCGGGTGCGCGGCATCGGCGAGACCGGCCTCGACACGTTCCGCACCGGTGCCGAGGGCCGGCCGGCGCAGGAGGCCAGCTTCCGGGCGCACATCGCGATCGCCAAGCGGTACGGCAAGACGCTGGTGATCCACGACCGCGACGCGCACGCCGACGTGCTCCGCGTGCTCGACGACGAGGGCGCGCCCGACACCGTCGTGCTGCACTGCTTCTCGGGCGACGAGGAGTTCGCCGCCGAGTGCGTGCGGCGCGGTTACCTGCTCTCCTTCGCGGGCACCGTGACCTTCGGCAGCGCGACCGCGTTGCGTGCGGCGGCCGCGGTCACCCCGGCCGAGCAGATGCTGGTGGAGACCGACGCGCCCTACCTCACCCCGATGCCGTACCGGGGCCGGCCCAACGCGTCCTATCTGATCCCGCTGACCGTGCGGGCGCTGGCCGAGGCCAAGGGCGCCGACGTGGACGAGCTGTGCACCGCGATCTCCGGGGCCACCCACCGCGCCTTCGGGCACTGGTGACGCTTCAGCGGTCGGACAGCACGGAGAGCACGTTGCCCGCGGGGTCCCTGAACCAGGCGATGTCCGGGCCGTTGCCGCGCACGATGCCCCTCGCGTCGTGCTCCATGCCCTCGTAGCGCTCGAACGCGATGCCCCGGCTCGCCAGGTCGTCGACCGCGGAGTCGATGTTGGCCACCGGGAAGTTGAGGATCGTGAACGTCGCCGGCTGGTGGTTGGCCTTCGGATAGACGAGCACCTCCGCGCCGGCGCCGATGTCGATCATCAGCATGCCGTTGGCCTCGGAGACCGGCAGGCCGAGCTTGTCGCCGTAGAACTGCTTGGCGGCGGGAATGTCGTCGACCGAGAACCCGCTGAACGGTCGGGTTGGCGTGAATGACATGGATGGCCCTTCCGACGAGTCGTCACCCCGATCGTCACACGTGCGGGCCGGGCGTGCAGGCCTTCCTTATAGGCTCGGCGCCGTGACCGAACTGCTGGGGCCGGCCGAGATCCGCGCACTCGCCGGCCGGCTCGGGGTGGCTCCGACCAAGCGGCTCGGACAGAACTTCGTGCACGACCCCAACACCGTGCGCCGGATCGTCGCGGCCGCCGACCTCGCGCCGGACGAGGTGGTCCTCGAGGTGGGGCCCGGGCTGGGCTCGCTGACCCTCGGCCTGCTCGCGGCCGGGTCCCGGGTGCACGCCGTCGAGCTCGACCCGGTGCTGGCCGGCGCACTGGCCGAGACCGCGGCGCAGCGCGGAGCGCCCGCCGGCGCCCTGACCGTGCACGCGGCCGACGCGCTGCGGATCACCGCCGCGGAGCTGGACCCGGCGCCGACCGCCCTGGTGGCCAACCTGCCGTACAACGTCGCGGTGCCGGTCGTGCTGCACCTGCTGGCCGAGCTGCCCACGCTGCGGCACGGCCTGGTCATGGTGCAGAAGGAGGTCGCCGACCGGCTGACCGCCGGGCCGGGCGGCAAGGTCTACGGCATCCCGTCGGTCAAGCTGGCCTGGTACGCGTCCGCCCGCCCCGCCGGCAAGGTGCCGCCGAGCGTGTTCTGGCCGGTGCCCAACGTCGACTCCGGGCTCGTCGGGTTCACCCGGCGGGAGCCGCCGCGGGCCGACGTACCCCGCGCGGATGTTTTTCGGGTCGTCGACGCCGCCTTCGCCCAGCGCCGCAAGACCCTGCGGGCCGCGCTGGCCGGGTGGGCCGGTGGAGCCGAGCGCGCGGCGCAGGTGCTGGTGGCCGCCGGTGTCGATCCCGGCGCCCGGGGCGAGGCGCTGGGCGTGGGCGCCTTCGCCGACATCGCGGCAGCGGCCAACGTGGCCTCCGCCGCCCCCGAGTAGGCTGACGCCGTGCTGAGCCGGGACATCACTCCGTGACCGAAGCGTGGGAGCCGGAGGACGACGAACGCCCTCGGCTGGGAGCATCCGGCCCGGTCAAGGTCAGGGTCCCGGCAAAGATCAACTTGCACCTGGGTGTCGGCCCGGCCCGCTCCGACGGCTATCACGAGCTCAGCACCGTCTACCACGCGATCGCGCTGCACGACGAGCTGACCGCCCGCCGCGGCGACACGCTGACGCTGACCATGGAGGGCGTCGGCACCGGTGAGCTGGCGCTCGACGAGAGCAACCTGGCGATCCGGGCCGTCCGCGCGCTGGCCCGGCAGGCCGGCGTCCCCGCACACGCCCGCCTCCACCTGCGCAAGCAGATCCCGCTCGCGGCCGGGTTGGCCGGTGGCAGCGCCGACGCGGCCGCCGCGCTGGTCGCCTGCGACACGCTCTGGGGCACCGGGATGAGCCGCGACGACCTCGCCGCGGTCGCCGCCGAGATCGGCTCCGACGTGCCCTTCCTGGTGTACGGCGGCACCGCGCTCGGCACCGGCCGGGGCGAGACGGTCAGCCCGGTGCTGGCCCGCCCGACCACCTGGCACTGGGTGGTCGCGATCGCCGACGGTGGCCTCGCGACCCCCGCCGTCTACGCCGAGCTCGACCGGCTGCGCGCGCTGCGGGCCGCCCCGCCACCGCTGGGCAGCACCGACGACCTGCTCGCCGCGCTGCGCCAGCGCGACCCCGAGGTGCTCGCCGCCGCGCTCGGCAACGACCTGCAGGCCGCCGCGCTCTCCCTGCGCCCGCAGCTCGCCGACGTGCTCAAGGCCGGCCGGGCCGCCGGCGCGCTCGCCGGCATCGTCTCGGGCTCCGGCCCGACCTGCGTCTTCCTGGCCTACGACGCCTCCGAGGCGAGCATGATCGCGACCTCGCTGGAGCAGGCCGGTGTCTGCAAAGAGGCCCGGACCGCCACGGGGCCAGTGGCAGGAGCCCGGGTCGTCTGATGGCGAACATCGTCAACTTGGACCGGGTGTCCAAGGGCTACGGCGCGGCCGGGCCACTGCTGACCGGGGTCTCGGCCGGGATCGACGACGCCGACCGGATCGGCGTGGTCGGCCTCAACGGCGCCGGCAAGTCGACCCTGCTGCGACTGATCACCAGGCAGGAGGAGCCGGACGACGGGCGGGTGACGCTGCGCCGCGACCTGCGGGTGGGCTCGCTGCCGCAGACCATGAGCTTCGCGCCGGACGACACCGTGCGGGACGTCGTGATCGGCACCGCCTGGCTCGCCGAGAGCCTGGGCGCCGAGCACGAATGGGCCGGTGACGCCGGCGTACGCGCCATCCTCGACGGTCTCGGCATGCCGCACCTCGGCCTGGACCAGCCCGTGGGCCCGATGTCCGGCGGCGAGCGGCGCCGGGTGGCGCTGGCCGCGCTGCTGGTGCGCCCCGTCGACCTGCTGGTGCTCGACGAGCCCACCAACCACCTCGACGTCGCGGGCGTGGACTGGCTGGCCCGGCACTTGCTCGGCCGCAAGGGTGCGCTGGTGGTGGTCACCCACGACCGGTGGTTCCTGGACGCGGTCTGCACCAGCACGTGGGAGGTCGCCGACCGGACCATCCGGGCGTACGAGGGCGGCTTCGCCGCGTGGACCCTGGCCCGGGCGGAGCGCGAGCGGGTCGCCGCCGCGACCGAGGCCCGCCGGCAGAACCTGCTGCGCAAGGAGATCGCCTGGCTGCGCCGTGGCCCGCCGGCGCGCACCTCGAAGCCGCAGTTCCGGATCGACGCCGCCAACGCGCTGATCGCCGACGTGCCGCCGCCGCGCGACACGCTCTCGCTCCAGCGGCTGTCCACCGCCCGCCTCGGCAAGCAGGTCTACGACCTGGAGCAGGTCTTCCTGACCGCCGGCGACAAGCCGATCCTCGACGACCTGACCTGGCAGGTCGGCCCGGGTGACCGGGTCGCGCTGCTGGGCGCCAACGGGGCCGGCAAGACCACCCTGCTGCGCCTGCTGGCCGGCCGATCCACGCCGCATGCCGGGCGGTTCACCGTCGGCGCCACGGTCAAGCCCGCGTTCCTCTCGCAGGAGCTGTCCGAGCTGCCGGGCGACCTGCGCGTGCTGGAAGCCGTCGAGGAGGTGGCACGGCGGGTCAACCTGGGCGGCCGCGAGATCTCCGCCGCCCAGCTCGCCGAGGTGTTCGGCTTCGTCGACCGCCCGACCGGCGGCGGCACCCGCACGTCGAGCCTGTGGACGCCGGTCAGCGACCTGTCCGGTGGCGAGCGGCGCCGGCTGCAGATGCTCCGGCTGCTGGCCGGTGAGCCGAACGTGCTGCTGTTCGACGAGCCGACCAACGACCTGGACACCGACACCCTGGCCTCGCTGGAGGACCTGCTCGACTCGTGGCCGGGCACGCTGGTCGTCGCCTCGCACGACCGCTACCTGGTCGAGCGGGTCACCGACGTGGTCTACGGGATGTTCGGCGACGGCCGGCTGGTGCACCTGCCGGGCGGCGTCGACGAGTACCTGGAGCGGGTGGCGGCGCCCGGCGCGGCGCCACCGCTGACCACGCCGGCCGGTCCCGCGGCGCCGGATCGGGCCGGGATGTCGGCCGCCGAGGTGCGGTCGGCCCGCAAGGACCTGGTCCGGCTCGAGCGCGCGGTCAGCCGGCTCGACGAGCGCGAGACCGCGCTGCACGACCAGATGGCCGCCCACGCCACCGACTACGCCAAGGTCGCCGAGCTCGACGCCCAGCTCCGTGAGCTGCGCGCGGAACGCGAGCGGACCGAGGAGGAATGGCTGGCGCTGGCCGAGCGGGTCGACGCCGGGTAACCCCCGATTCGCAGGTCGTCAGCTGGTTGAGCCACAATCTCTTCCGACCGACGACATCGGCGCTGGAGGCAGACAGACCATGCACAACCCCATCAACCACCCCGCGCGCGCGACCTACCGGGTGCTGGCCGGGCTGATCGGGCTCTACCTGGTCGTCTTCGGCGGCATCGGCGTGGCCACGACCAGCGGCGACCTCTTCGCGCAGGACGCGGGCCGGACCCTCGGCCAGGGCAGCAACCTGGCCAACGCGCTGATCAGCCTGGTCGTCGGCGCGATCGTCGTGATCGGCGCCGTGGTCGGCCGCAACGTCGACGTCGTGGTCAACCGGGTGTTCGGCTGGGTGCTGATGGCGCTGGGCCTGATCACGCTGGCGACGCTGCGCACCGACGCCAACTACCTCGGCCACACCCTGGCGACCAGCATCGTGATGATGGGCGTCGGCCAGGTCCTGCTGCTGGCCGCGATGTACGGCAAAGTCGGCACCGCGGACGAGCACGCGGCGTGGCAGCGGGCCCGTCTGGAGTTCTGAGCCCGAAGAAAGCCGCTTAGCCCCACAATTGGGGCATGGCGCACTTCCCGCTCAACCACCCGCTCCGGCCGCTCTACCGGACGCTGGCCGGGCTGACCGGCACGTACATCCTGATCTTCGGCTGTGTCTCGCTGACCAAGACGGTCGGCGAGACGCTGTTCGCGCGGGAGAGCAACTGGGCGCTGGGCATCCGTACCAACCTGGCGTTCGCGATCGTCTCGGTGATCTGGGGCCTGATCGTGCTGGTCGCGAACCTGATCGGCGGCAACGTCGGGCACTACACGAACCTCGCCGGCGCGGTGGTCTTCATGGTCACCGGGATCTACATGGTGGCGTTCATGCAGACCCCGGCGAACTTCCTGAACTTCTCGGTCTCGACCGCGATCCTGTCGCTGGTCTTCGGCCTGGTGCTGCTGCTGGCCGGGATGTACGACAAGACCGGCAGCCCGGAGCGGCAGCGCACCGAGCAGGCCTTCAAGACCACCTCGGCACCGCGCACCGCGCCCCGGCGCTGACGCTCAGCGCTCCTTGACCACCAGGGCCGGCTTGGACTCCAGGTGGGACAGGCCGTTCCAGGCGAGGTTGACCAGGTGGCTGGCGACCACGTCCTTGCGCGGCTTGCGCACCTCCAGCCACCAGCGGCCAGTCAGCGCGACCATGCCCACCAGCGCCTGCGAGTAGAGCTCGGCCAGCTTCGGGTCGAAGCCCCGCGACTTGAACTCGGCACCCAGGATGTGCTCGGCCTGGTGCGCCAGGTCGTTGAGCACGCTGCTGAAGTTGCCGGTCGACGACATCAGCGGTGACTCGCGGACCAGCACGCGGAAGCCGTCGGTCTCCTGCTCGATGTAGTCGAGCAGCGCCAGCGCCGCCTGCTCGAGCAGCTCGCGCGGGTGTCCGGCGGTCAGCGCGTTGGTGATGCGGTCGAGGAGGGCGCGCACCTCGCGGTCGACGACGACCGCGTAGAGGCCCTCCTTGCCGCCGAAGTGCTCGTAGATGACGGGCTTGGAGACCTTGGCCCGGGCGGCCACCTCCTCGATCGAGGTGGCGTCGAAGCCACGCTCCGCGAAGAGTTGACGCCCGATCGCGATCAGTTGCTCGCGACGCTGGGCCGCGGACATCCGGACACGGGACCGGCCGCCCGCCGGGTTGGTCGGGTCGGCTACCACTCGTGCATCCTGTCAGCCGCCTGGCGCGGGCCGCTGACCCGCACCAGGACGGTCATCAGTTCAGGCGTTCGTCTTGACGAGCTTGGCGGCGATCCGCTCGGGCTTGGGCCAGCGCACGTCGTACGCGGCGCCGACCTTCTCGAAGAGCCAGATCACGCGGGCCGAGATGTCGATCTGGCCGCGCAGCACGCCGTGCCGGGCCGAGGTCGGGTCGGCGTGGTGCAGGTTGTGCCAGCTCTCGCCGAAGGACAGGATCGCCAGCGGCCAGAAGTTGCTGGCCTTGTCGCCCTGGCGCACCTCGAACGGGCGCTCGCCGTACACGTGGCAGACCGAGTTGATCGACCAGGTGACGTGGTGCAGGACCGCGATGCGAACCAGGCCGGCCCAGAAGAAGGCGGTCAGCGCGCCCTGCCAGGACATCGTGACGAGGCCGCCGACCAGCGCCGGCGAGAGCACGGAGATCACGACGAGCAGCGGGAAGAGCTTGTCGACCCGGGCGATCGCCTTGTCGGCGAGCAGGTCCGGCGCGAAGCGCGAACGGTTGCCCAGCTCGCGGGAGAACATCCAGCCCACGTGTGCGAAGAACAGACCCTTGGTCAGACCCCAGACGCCACCCCCGAAGCGCCACGGGGAGTGCGGGTCGCCCTCCACGTCGGAGAACGCGTGGTGCCGCCGGTGGTCGGCGACCCACTGGATCACGTTGCCCTCGATCGCGAACGAGCCGGCGACCGCGAGGGTCACCCGCAGCCAGCGCTTCGCCTTGAACGAGCCGTGCGTGAAGTAGCGGTGGAAGCCCACCGTGATGCCGAGCCCCGAGACGACGTACAGGACCAACGTGATCGCCGCGTCGGTCCACGACAGCCAGCCGCCCACCACGGCGACCGGGACGGCCGCGAGCACCGCGAGGAACGGCAGGACGACGAAGCCCCAGAGGGCGACCAGCACCCCGGTCGACTGCTTGCCCTCGGTGAGTGGCTTCGGGCCCGATTGTGTCGTCGTCTGGTCGGGAGTCGCGGTGATGGTGGTCATGGCACCTCGCAGCGGGTGGGGGTGATCAACAAGTTACGCTTACGTCACCGTAACTTACGGACCCGTAGTTAGCACCTGGTGCAACGCATTATTTAGGTTGGGCTAACTCGCCAGAGGGAACCTGTCACCGTGTGTCTGAAACGGCGCGACAGGCTAGGCTTACCCGGCTTGATGGGACGTGGGGTAACGGCAGCCCGCCGGACTTTGAATCCGGAAGGTCCTGGTTCGAATCCAGGCGTCCCAGCTTTCTCGGTCGGGGACCCGATAGCTGATGTTTCAGGTGACCAGCGACCGCCCCGTGCCTGCCCTACTAACATGAGGCGGCACGCCGTATCCGTCCGACGGGAGCCCCCTCGTGACCGAAGCCCGTACCGTTGTCATCCTCGCCGCGGGTGAGGGAAAACGGATGAAGTCGGCTCTGTCGAAGATGCTGCATCCACTGCTCGGTCGCACCGTCGTCGGCCACGTCCTGCAGGCCGCCGCCGCCGTCGACGCCGAGCGCACGCTGGTCGTCGTCGGGCACGCCGCCGACCAGGTCGAGGCGCACCTCGCCGAGGTCGCGCCCGAGGCGACCGCGGTGCTCCAGGCGGAGCAGCACGGCACCGGCCACGCGGTGCGCATCGCGCTCGACGCGGTGCCCGACGCGACCGGCACGGTCGTCGTGCTCAACGGCGACGTGCCGCTGCTGCGTGGGGAGACCGTCGAGGCGCTGGTCGCCGCGCACGAGAGCGCCGGCACCGCCGCGACCGTGCTGACCGCCGAGATCGCCGACCCGACCGGGCTGGGCCGGATCATCCGGGACGAGACCGGTGGCCTCGAGCGCATCGTCGAGGAGCGCGACGCGAGCCCGGCCGAGAAGGCGATCCGCGAGATCAACGCCGGCATCTACGCCTTCGACGCCCGCCTGCTGCGGGCCGCGCTGGCCAAGCTGACCAGCGACAACGACCAGGGCGAGGAATACCTGACCGACGTGCTCGGCCTGCTGGCCGCCGCCGGCGAGCCGGTCGCGGTGCACGTCGCGGCCGACGCGCAGGAGACGCTGGGCTGCAACGACCGGGTCGAGCTGGCCGGGCTGCGGGCCCGGCTCCGCGACCGGGTCAACGCCGACCTGATGCGCTCCGGCGTCACGATCCTCGACCCGGCCACCACCTGGATCGACGTGACGGCCACGGTCGAGCGCGACGCCGTGATCGACCAGAACACCCAGCTCCGCGGTGCGACCCGGGTCGGCCCGGGCGCCGTGGTCGGCCCCGACACGACGTTGATCGACACGGTCGTCGAGGCCGGCGCCACGGTGCTGCGCGCCCACGCCGTGCAGGCCGAGGTCGGCCCGGGCGCGAGCGTCGGCCCGTACGCGTACCTGCGTCCCGGCAGCCGACTCGGCGCGAAGTCCAAGATCGGCACGTTCGTGGAGACCAAGAACTCCGAGATCGGCACGGGCTCCAAGGTGCCGCATCTGTCCTACGTCGGTGACGCCACGATCGGTGAGCACAGCAACATCGGTGCGGCCTCGGTGTTCGTCAACTACGACGGCGTCAAGAAGCACCGCACGGTCATCGGCAGCCACGCGCGCACCGGCTCCGACAACATGTTCGTGGCACCGGTCGAGGTCGGCGACGGCGCCTACACGGGGGCCGGCACGGTGGTCCGCCGCGACGTGCCGCCGGGCGCATTGTCCGTTTCCGGCGGCCAGCAGCGGATCTTCGAGGGATGGGTCGAATCCCGACGTCCGGGCACAGCTGCGGCCGAAGCGGCCAGGCAAGCACGTGACCAACTGCACGTGACCGAAGACGGTCATGCCGCCGCCGACGCTCCGGGTGATACTTCAAGCGAGTAAACATCCGCCGAACTCACGGAGCGCCTCACCCATGGGCAGCATCGTCGCCGAAAACCGCAAGAGCCTGATGCTCTTCTCCGGCCGGGGGTTTCCCGAGCTGGTCAACGAGATCGGCGAGGTGCTCGGCGTGGCGCCGACGCCGACCGACGCCTACGAGTTCGCCAACGGCGAGATCTTCGTCCGCTACCGGGAGTCCGTCCGCGGCTCCGACGCCTTCGTCGTGCAGTCCGCCGGTGAGGGCGTCAACAAGTGGGTGATGGAGACGCTGATCATGGTCGACGCGCTCAAGCGCGGCTCGGCCAAGCGGATCACCGTCGTCCTGCCCTTCTATCCGTACGCCCGGCAGGACAAGAAGCACCGCGGCCGCGAGCCGATCTCGGCGCGGCTGGTGGCCGACCTGCTCAAGCAGGCGGGCGCCAACCGGATCCTCACCGTCGACCTGCACACCGCCCAGATCCAGGGCTTCTTCGACGGGCCGGTCGACCACCTGTTCGCGATGGACATCCTGGCGGGCTACGTCGAGCGGAAATACGCCGGCCGTCCGATGACCGTGGTCGCGCCGGACTCGGGCCGGGTGCGGGTCGCCGAGCGCTGGACCGACCGGCTGGGCGGCTGCCCGCTGGCCTTCATCCACAAGACCCGTGACCCGCTCAAGCCCAACCAGGTGGTCGCCAACCGGGTGGTCGGTGACGTCGAGGGCCGGGTCTGCCTGATCGTCGACGACATGATCGACACCGGCAGCACGATCTGCAAGGCGGCCGAGATCCTGCACGACAGCGGCGCCGCCGACGTCGTGGTCGCGGCCACCCACGCGCTGCTCTCCGACCCGGCGACCGAGCGGCTCAAGAACAGCCGGATCAGCGAGGTCGTGGTCACCAACACGCTGCCACTCCCGCCGGAGAAGCGCCTCGACAAGATCACGTCGCTGTCGATCGCGCCGCTGCTGGCCCGGGCGATCCGCGAGGTCTTCGACGACGGGTCCGTTACAACACTGTTCGGCGGGTTGAGCTAGTTCGGGCAGCCCCGGCGGTAGGGTGCCCTGCCCGTCCGGTAGAGTATTGAGGTTGCCACGGCGAGGGTGACCCAGCTGGTTCTCAATAGCAGCCACGGGCGCCGTCATCGACGCGGTGTCCGGGCCAGCCCGCGCGCCTCCTTCGCCCGGCACCGCCGCCGCTTGCACGCAGCCCAGACCAAGATCCAGGAGTTCTCCCGTGTCCGAGGTAAAGATCGCCGCCGAGCCCCGCACCGAGTTCGGCAAGGGTGGTGCCCGCCGCACGCGCCGTGCCGGCCTGGTGCCCGCCGTCCTCTACGGCCACGGCGAGAAGCCCAAGCACATCGCGCTGCCCGCGCGCGAGTTCGCCGCCGCGATCCGCCACGGTGGCGCCAACCAGCTCTTCGCGCTGGAGATCAGCGACGGCACCCAGGCCCTGGCCCTGCCGAAGGCGATCCAGCGTGACCCGGTGAAGGACACCTTCGAGCACATCGACCTGCTGCTCGTCCGCCGCGGCGAGAAGGTCACCGTCGACATCCCGGTGCAGCTCATCGGCGAGGCGGCGGCCGGCACGCTGGTCGTGCACGAGAGCGACACGCTGTCGGTCAGCGCCGACGCCACCCGGCTGCCGGACCACTTCGAGGTCTCCATCGAGGGCCTCGAGGCCGGCTCCAAGATCACCGCAGCCGACGTCACCCTGCCGGCCGGCGCCGAGCTCATCGCCGACCCCGAGACCACCATCGCCGTGATCACGGTCGCGCCGAGCGCCGAGGCGCTCGAGGGCGAGACCGCTGAGGGCGAGGAAGCCGCTGCCGAGGGCGAGGAAGCGGCCGAGGGCGAGGCCGCCAGCGAGGAGCCGGCTGCCGCCGCCTCCTGAGCAAGATTTGGTCTGAGCGTCGAAAGGCCCCTCCCGGTCGCGTGCCGGGAGGGGCCTTTCGCTAACCGCTTGTGTGTCTGGGGAGAATGAGAGCGTGGAAGCGACAGCGCCCTTCCTCGTGGTCGGTCTTGGCAACCCTGGCAAGGAGTACGCCAAGAACCGGCACAACGTGGGCTTCATGGTCGCCGACCTGATCGCCGAGCGGATCGGCGCGAAGTTCGGACGGCACCGCCGCGCGGTCGCCGACGTCGCCGAGGGGCGGCTCGGCTTCGGCGGGCCCCGCCTCGTGCTGGTCAAGCCGCTGACCTACATGAACCTCTCCGGGGGCCCGGCGGTCGCGCTGGCCCAGTTCTACAAGGTGCCGCCAGAGCAGATCATCGCGGTGCACGACGAGCTCGACATCCCGTACGGGCAGATCCGGGCCAAGATCGGCGGGGGCGAGGGTGGCCACAACGGCCTGCGCTCCATGTCGAAGTCGCTGGGCACCAAGGACTACGCCCGCGTGCGGTTCGGCATCGGCCGGCCGCCGGGTCGGCAGGACCCGGCCGACTACGTGCTCAACGACTTCTCCGCCGCCGAGCGCAAGGAGCTCGAGTTCCTGGTGGACCGCGCCGCGGATGTCGCGGAGGCGGTCTCCAGCAAGGGTGTCGAATGGGCACAAAACGCGTATAACGGATCCTGATCAAGGGCCGTATCGCCTGCCCGGTTCCGCCCGTTGTGTCTTAGGCGGCACAACCGGGGGAGGCGCGGATGGAACGTGGGCGGTTCGATCCGGCGGCAGTGCGCGACCTGATGGAACGCGGCCTCGACGCCCGCGAGCGGAACACCCGGCCACACACCCCGGTCCGGACCCGACCCCAGCGCGGTGCCGAGCTGGAACGCCGTCGCCCGGAGCGCGCCCGCGTCGCGCCGCAGCCCCGCCGTTCGCTGCTCCGCCGGATCCCCGGCCGGCACGCCGCCCTGTCGCGCCGGGCGGCCTGGGAGTCGCGCTACCTGCGTACGCTGCTGTTCGCCGATCTCCTGGTCGGTGCCGCCGCCGGTGGGCTCGCCTTCAAACTCCGCTTCGGCGACGGGGTGACCAGCTACAACCGGGACTACGTGGTGCTGTCGGCGCTGCTGCCGCTGGCCCTGGTCGCGTCGGTCGGCCTGGCCCGGGCGTACGAGGCGCGGTTCCTGTTCGTCGGCACCGACGAGTACCAGCGGGTGATCCGGGCCGGGCTCGGGTTGATCGCCGGCGTCGCGATGGTCTCCTACGCGCTGGAGATCCCGCTGGCCCGCTCGTACGTGCTGATCGCCCTGCCGGCCGCCACCTTCGCCACCGTCGCGGTCCGGTTCGGCCTGCGCAAACGCCTGCACCGGGCGCGCAAGCGGGGTGACTGCCTGCGCCGGGTGATCGTGGTCGGGCACGAGCTCGCCGTCATCCACCTGGCCCGCCAGCTCTGCCGCGAGCGCTACCACGGGCTCGAGGTGGTCGGCGCGTGCCTGCCGCCGCAGCACGACGGCGACATCGGGCTCCCGGTCCTCGGCACCTTCGACGACGTCGCCCACGCGGTCGACGCGTCCGGCGCCGACACCGTGATCGTGCTGTCGTGCCCCGAGATCGACGGCCAGACCCTGCGCCGGCTGGCCTGGCGGCTGGAGCGCGACGAGATCGACCTGATCCTGGCCAACGCGCTGATCGACGTCGCCGGCGACCGCACCACGATCCGGCCGGTCGACGGGCTGCCGATGCTGCACGTCGAGCATCCCCGGCTGGAGGGCGCGGCCCGGTTCGTGAAGGAGATCGTCGATCGGCTGGGTGCCGCGGTGCTGGTGGCGCTGTTGTCACCCGTGCTGCTGGTCGTCGCCCTCTGCATCCGGATCGACTCCAAAGGCCCGGTACTCTTCCGACAGGTGCGCACCGGTCGCGACGGCCGGGAGTTCCTGATCTACAAGTTCCGCAGCATGTACCTCGACGCGGAGGCGCGGCTGGCGGAGCTGCGACACCTCAACGAGCACGACGGCGTCCTGTTCAAGATCCGCAACGACCCGCGGATCACCCCGGTGGGACGCCGGCTGCGCCGGTTCTCGCTCGACGAGCTGCCGCAGCTGTTCAACGTGCTGCTCGGCCAGATGTCGCTGGTGGGACCGCGGCCCCCGCTGCCGCACGAGGTGGCGCAGTACGCCGACGACGTGCGACGCCGGCTCGCGGTCAAGCCCGGGATGACCGGGCTGTGGCAGGTGTCGGGCCGGTCCGACCTGTCGTGGGAGGAGGCGGTCCGGTTGGACCTGCGCTATGTGGAGAACTGGTCGCTCTCCTTGGACCTGGTGATCCTGATGCGTACGCTCGCCGCCGTCGTCCGCCCGAGCGGCGCCTACTGACATCCCCGATCGAGGAGAACCCCTCATGACTCCGCCGGTGATTGACGGCGCGTTCGCCCGCTGGCTGGCCGGGCGCGCCGGGGACCTGTTGCTGCGTACCCGGCAAGAGGTCGGCTTCGCCGACCCGCACGCCCTGAAGGCGGCCG
Source organism: Asanoa hainanensis (assembly GCF_900188485.1). Lineage (GTDB taxonomy): Bacteria > Actinomycetota > Actinomycetes > Mycobacteriales > Micromonosporaceae > Asanoa > Asanoa hainanensis. The sequence continues at coordinate 714,863 of NZ_FZPH01000003.1, read as the reverse complement.
GTGACAAGCTGTCACACGAGCTGATCCGCACTGAACTCGCCCGCTGGCGGCCGGCCGACGCGGCGCTCTCCGAGGAGGACCAGGGCGCGCGCAGCGCTGGCACCGACCGGCTCGCCGCCGACCGGGTCTGGATCGTCGACCCGCTCGACGGCACCCGCGAGTTCAGCGAGGAAGGCCGCGACGACTGGGCCGTGCACGTCGCCCTCTGGGGGCGGCACGGCACGAGCCCGCACAAGCTGCTCGCCGGCGCGGTCGCGATCCCGGCACAGCACCGGACGCTGGCGACCGACTTTCCGCCCGCGTACCCGCCGATGGGTCCGCACCCGAAGCTCCGGCTGGCCGCGAGCCGCACCCGCCCGCCGGCCTTCCTGCACGGCCTGGCCGCGGATCTGGGCGCCGAGTTGGTGCCGATGGGCTCGGCCGGCGTGAAGATCGCCGCCGTGGTCGGCGGCGAGGTGGACGCCTACGTGCACGGCGGCGGCCAGTACGAGTGGGACTCCGCCGCGCCGGTGGCTGTGGCGACCGCCACTGGTCTGCACGCTTCCCGGATCGATGGATCCGCGCTGAAATACAACGAGACCGATCCCCGCCTTCCGGATCTGGTGGTCTGCCGGAAGGATCTGGCACCACGGTTGCTCGCGGCGCTGCGACAGCACATCCCGGGGTAAGCTCGCTCGGGAAAAACCTAGTGAACTGCTAGACAATCCGAAGGGGTTCCATGCCGCCGGCTTACCGGGTCTCCCATCTCGCGGCGCTCGAGGCGGAGAGCATCTTCGTCATGCGCGAGGTCGTCGCCGAGCTGGAACGCCCCGTGCTGCTCTTCTCGGGCGGCAAGGACTCGATCGTGATGCTGCGGCTCGCCGAGAAGGCCTTCGCCCCGGCACGCATCCCGTTCCCGGTCATGCACGTCGACACCGGCCACAACTTCCCCGAGGTGCTGCACTATCGCGACCGCCGGGTCGCCGAGCTCGGTCTGCACCTGGTGGTCGCCAGCGTGCCCGAGGCGCTCGAGTCGGGTCTCGTGGTCGAGCCGAGCGACGGCACGCGCAACCGGATCCAGACGCCCGTGCTGCTCGACGCCGTCGAGAAGTACCGCTTCGACGCGCTCTTCGGCGGTGCCCGGCGCGACGAGGAGAAGGCGCGGGCCAAGGAGCGGGTGTTCAGCTTCCGCGACGAGTTCGGCCAGTGGGACCCCAAGAACCAGCGTCCCGAGCTGTGGTCGCTCTACAACGGCCGCCACCACCCGGGCGAGTCGATCCGGGTGTTCCCGCTGTCCAACTGGACCGAGCTCGACGTCTGGCACTACATCGCGCAGGAGCGCCTCGACCTGCCGTCGATCTACTACGCGCACGAGCGCACCGTGATCTCCCGCGACGGGATGCTGTACGCGGTCAACGAGTTCATCGCGCCGCGCGGGGCCGAGCAGCCGTTCACCGCGAAGGTGCGCTACCGGACCGTCGGCGACGCCTCCTGCACCGCGGCGGTCGAGTCCCACGCCGACACGGTCGAGAAGGTGATCGACGAAGTGGCCGCCACCCGGATCACCGAGCGCGGCGCGACCCGCGGCGACGACCGGGTCAGCGAGGCCGCGATGGAAGACCGCAAGCGGGAGGGCTACTTCTGATGTCGGCACCCACCGTCGCTGCCAGCGAGCAGCGCGCCATGGACCTGCTCCGGTTCGCCACCGCGGGCAGCGTCGACGACGGCAAGTCGACCCTGATCGGCCGGCTGCTCTACGACACCAAGTCGCTGTTCACCGACCAGCTCGCGGCCGTCGAGGCGGTCAGCGCGGCGCGCGGCGACGAATACACCAACCTGGCGCTGCTCACCGACGGCCTGCGGGCCGAGCGCGAGCAGGGCATCACGATCGACGTCGCCTACCGCTACTTCGCGACGCCGCGGCGGAAGTTCATCATCGCCGACACGCCGGGGCACATCCAGTACACCCGCAACATGGTGACCGGAGCGTCCACCGCGGACCTGGCGCTGATCCTGGTCGACGCCCGCAAGGGCCTGGTCGAGCAGTCCCGCCGGCACGCCTTCCTCTGCTCCCTGCTGCGCGTGCCGCACCTGGTCCTCTGCGTCAACAAGATGGACCTGGTCGACTGGTCGCAGGAGGTCTTCGAGCAGATCGCCGACGAGTTCACCGCGTTCGCCGCCAAGCTCGAGGCGCCCGACCTCTCGGTGATCCCGATCTCCGCGCTCAAGGGCGACAACATTGCCTCGCGCTCGGAGAACATGCCCTGGTACGAGGGCCCGTCGCTGCTCCACCACCTGGAGCGCGTGCACATCGCCTCGGACCGCAACCTGGTCGACGTGCGCTTCCCGGTGCAGTACGTGATCCGGCCGCAGTCGACGACGGTGACCGACTACCGCGGCTACGCGGGCCAGGTGGCGTCCGGCGTGCTCAAGCCCGGCGACGAGGTGATGGTGCTGCCGTCGGGCCTCACCAGCCGGATCGCCGCGATCGACACCGCCGACGGTCCGGTCGCCGAGGCGTTCCCGCCGATGTCGGTGACCGTGCGCCTCGAAGACGAGATCGACATCTCGCGCGGCGACCTGATCTGCCGGCCCAACAACGCGCCGGCGGTAGCCCAGGACATCGAGGCGATGGTCTGCTGGCTCGACGAGAGTCGGCCGCTGCGGGTGGGTGGGAAATATTCGCTCAAGCACACCACGCGCTCTGTGCGGGCCGTCGTCCGCGACCTGCACTACCGCCTCGACGTCAACTCACTGCACCGCGACGAGGAAGCCGGCGAGCTGAAGCTCAACGAGATCGGCAGGCTGAAGCTGCGCACGACAGCGCCCCTGCTCGCCGACGAATACCGCCGCAACCGCACGACAGGCGGATTCATTCTCATTGATGAGTCGAGTAATCGGACCGTTGCCGCTGGCATGATCGTCGAGGCGAGTTAGAGCTTCCTGACTCGGGCTCGCGGTGGTCCGGACCGTTCCTCCCGCGAGGGACCGCTCCGCTTCGCTCCGCTGCCAGGTCCGCGGTGGCTCAGCGCTCGCGTTTGCTCTGCTTCCATATACGCATCGATGCGTATATGGAAGCAGAGCAAATGGCGGCGCCAAGGAGCAACGGTGGGCCGTGGATGTTGCGTAGGGCCGTCAGCGCGATGCCCACCAACAGCGCACCCACCGCGACGATTCGGCCCAGGGTTCGGTTGCCGCGACCTTGCTCGCCGCCGGCGACCAGGGCGATCTGGACCGCTACGCCGCCAACCGCGCCGATGTACAGGGCCACCTCCGACGCGGTGCCCAGGAGGGCGACCGACCACCAGGCGACGCCGGCCGGCAGCCAGAGGTGGCGCGGGCGTAGGTCGCTGCCGAGGGCGTCGGTTCGCCAGGCCGCCGACGGGCGCAGCGGTCGGGCGAGGAGCGCGACCGTCAGGGCGCCGGCCAGGCCGCAGATGGCGATCGAGTTGCCGCCGCCCGTCGGTTGCCAGGACAGGGCGATCAGCTCGGCCGCCAGGCCGCAGCCCAGGTAGCAGGTCGCCCAGAGCCACCGCCGCACGGTGAGCTCGGCCAGGGCGCCGACCAGGAGCAGGAAGAACAGGTTCGAGATCGTGCCGAACCAGCCGCCGTCCTGGACGAGCAGCGACGTGACCAACCGCCACACCTGGCCGTCGCGGATCGCCGGCGTGCGTTGCAGCGAGGTCAGTACCGCCGGGAAGGAGAACTGCGCCAGGCTGAACGCCGCCGTGACCGCGAAGACGGCCAAGGTGAGCGGGATCCGCCGCGCGGCGGTCACCCGATGCGTTCCGCCCCGGCGCCCGGACGGGCGGCGAACCAGACCGGCTCGGTGAAGCCCCGCCCGGCATAGGCGGCGGCGACCGCGGCGGCCACCCGTTCGGTGTCGGCGGCGTCGACCAGCGCGAGCACGCAGCCGCCGAAGCCGCCGCCGGTCATCCGGGCGCCGTAGGCACCCGCGGACAGCGCCGTCGACACCGCGAGGTCGACCTCCGGCACGGTGATCTCGAAGTCGTCGCGCATCGAGGCGTGTGAGGCGGTCAGCAGCGGGCCGATCTCGCGTACCCGGCCGGCGCGGAGCAGCTCGACCGTGTCCAGCACCCGCTGGTTCTCGGTCACCACGTGCCGCACCCGGCGGCGCATCACGTCGTCGGGCAGCGCGGCCAGCGCCTTGTCCAGGTCGTGCACGTCGCGCAGCGCCGCGACGCCGAGCAACGCCGCCGCTTCCTCGCACGCCCGGCGCCGGGTCGCGTACTCGCCGCCGGCATGCCGGTGCGGCGCCCGGGTGTCGACCACCAGCACGGCCAGCCCGGAGGAGGCGACGTCGAACGGAATCTGCTCGATATCCAGCGAGCGGCAGTCCAGGAAGAGTGCGTGGCCGGCCTCCGCGCGAATCGAGGCGGACTGGTCCATGATCCCGCAGGGCATGCCGACGTAGTCGTTCTCCGCCCGCTGCGCGAGCCCGGGGCGTTCCTCGACCGGCACCGACAGGTCACCGAGGTCGGCGAGGGCGGTCAGCACGGCCGACTCCAGCGCCGCCGAGGACGAGAGCCCGGCGCCTGCCGGCACGTCGGAGGCGACGGCCAGGTCCGCGCCCGGCACCTCGTACCCCTTGGATCGCAGGGTCCACACCACGCCCGCGACGTAACCGGCCCAGCCCTCGACGCGCCCGGGATCGTCGGCCTCGGCCGCACCGAACTCGACCGTCTCACCGGTCTGCTCCGACCACACCCGCCACCGCGGCTCGGGCCGGGCCGTCGCCCCGACCACCACCCGGTGCGGGAGTGCGAAGGGGAGCACAAAACCGTCGTTGTAGTCCGTGTGCTCACCGATGAGGTTGACGCGCCCGGGCGCGGCCCACAGCCCGGCCGGTTCGGCGCCGAAAGCGGATGAGAAGCCCGCGGCGGCGCGGGAGGGGACGGAGCTCATGGCCTGCATCCCATCACAACGGTTCGGCGGGACGAGCAGGACGTGTCTACGATCGCTTCATGCAGGACCAACCCGGCACAGCCGGGCCCCGTCGGCGCTTTCCGACGGGGCGTCCCCAACGCAATCCCGGTCCGGTCGCCCGGCGCCTGGCCCGCCTCGTCGTGCGGACGGCCGATGGGCTGACCGCGGCCCTCGGCGCCGACCCGTCGGCCGGGCGGGAGCAGATCAGCGAGGCCGACCTGCGCGACCTGGTCGCCGCCAACACCCGCCTGGACCCGGTCGAGCGCCGGATCATCGACGAGGTGCTGGTGGCCCGCGACACCATGGTGCGCGAGGTGATGCGGCCCCGCACCGAGGTCACCTTCCTGTCCGCGCGGCAGACGCTGACGGACGTCGCCGAGCGGATCCGGGTGGAGACCCACACCCGCTATCCCGTGGTCGACGGCACGCAGGACGACGTGGTCGGCTTCGTGCACCTGCGCGACCTGCTGATCCGCCCGGACGGCGACGGGCGGCTGACCGTCGGCGAGCTGACCCGGGAGGTGAAGCGGATACCGGCGAGCAAGCGGGTGCTGGTCGCGCTCACCGAGATGCGCCGCGAGCGGCACCATCTGGCGGTCGTGATCGACGAGTACGGCGGCACCGCCGGCATCGTCACTCTCGAGGACCTCATCGAAGAGGTGGTCGGCGAGATCCACGACGAGTACGACGTCGAGCCGGACCCGATCCCGGGCCGCGCGACCGACCTGGACGGCCGGCTCAACCTCGCGGACTTCGCCGAGCGCGCGGGCTTCGACCTGCCACCCGGGCCGTACGAGACGGTCGGCGGCTATGTGATGGCCAGCCTGGGTCGCGTGCCCGAGGTCGGTGACGAGGCCCGCGTCCCCGGTGACGAGGGTTGGGTGCTGCGGGTGCTCGAGCTCGACGGCCGCCGGGTGGCCCGGGTCGGCATCCAGGCCGCCGCCCCGTCGCCCGCTGCCGAGCCGGCCCAGGTGATCGCGACCATCCCGATGCCGATGCTGCCCACCCGCGAGTCGGCCACCGCGCGGGACTAGTTCACCTGGAGCTTCTGCCAGTTCGTGCCGTTCGGCGAGAAGGCGGCCCAACTGCCGCTGAAGAGCCCGTAGACGACGTAGCCGGCGTACGTGCGGCGGATCGAGCTGGCGGCCGGCAGATCCGGGATCGGGTCGAAGCTTCGCCCGTCGTCCTCGCTCACCCACCACGAGCTGGGTGCGCCGTTGCCTCGCAGGGCGAGCAGCCGACCGTCGAGCAGCGGCACCAGGTCACCGGTGTACGGCGCGGCCGCGCCCTTGCCAGCCAGGAAGGTCGTGGTGAAGGTCTTGCCGCCGTCGGCCGAGTGGTAGATCCCGAGCACCTGGCCGGCCTCGTCGCGTGCCACCGCGTAGACCTCGGTGCCCAGCGTGCTGACCGTCACCGAGTCCGTCGGGTCGGGCGGGTCGGCCAGCGTGACGGTCGTCCAGCTGCGGCCGGAGTCGCGGCTGACCGAGACCGCGGGGTTGGTGCCGACCAGGCCGCCGACCCACCAGGCGCCGTCGGCCGTCGGTGCCGGTGCCACCCAGCGGGCCGTGGACAGCTGCGGCTGAGTCGTCAGGTCCCCGAGCCGCCCGCGGTCCCAGCTCCACACGACCACCTGGCCGCCCGGCTGCTCGACCCGGAGCAGCATGCCGGGCCCGATCTCGGCCTGCGGCTCCGCCAGCGGCGGGTTGACGACCCGCCAGGCGGAGCCGTCCGGGGACGACCGGTCGAGGTCGCCGTCCAGCAGCCAGTGGCCGCCCGGGAAGGCCAGCAGGTCGACCGGTCCGCCGCCGGTCGGTCGCACGTCGGCCTCGTGCCAGGACAGCCCGCCGTCGGTGGTCCGGGCGAGCTCCGGGCAGCGCGGGGCGCAGCCGGCCGCCGCGAAGCCGTTGTCGCGGTCCGCGAACTCCACCTCGGCGATCTGGCCGTCCAGGTCGTACACGGCTGTGGGGGACAGGCCGATGATCTCGATGCCGCCGCCGCGGTAGACCGGCGCGATCGCGGGCGGGTCCGTGGCGGTGACGGTGGGCGGGCCGTCCTGGTGCCAGGGCCGGGCGGCGAGGCCGATGACGCCGAGCACCGCGAGCGCGGTGGCGCCGGCGGCCACGGACCGGCGGCGGCGGATGCGGGTCGCGCGCCGGCGGACGACCGCCAGCGGCGGCTGCTCGATCTCGTCGAGCAGGGCCGAGCGGGACCGGGCGAGCTTGGTTTCAAGATCGGGCACGGGTCACCTCCGTCCGGTAGCCGTCGAGCCGGCCCGCCAGCGCCGTGCGGGCCCGGGACAGGCGCGACTTGACGGTGCCGGTCGGCACGCCGAGCATCGCGGCGACCTCGTCGACCGGCAGGTCGGCGTAGTAGTGCAGGACCACCACCTCGCGGAAGCTGGGCGGCAGCGCGGCCAGGGCGTCGCGCAGGTCGGCCCGCTCGGGCCCGGGCGCCGGCTCGACCGTCCGCGCGACCGGGCGGTCGCGCAGCAGGATCGCGTCGAGCAGCTTGCGGCGCCGCCAGCGGCGGCGGACCACGTTGACCGCGACCGTGCGCAGCCACGCCTCCGGGTTGTCCACGTCGGCGAGACCCCGCGGCCGGGCGAGCGCCCGGGCGAATGCCTCCTGCACCACGTCCTGTGCCTCCGTCAGGTCGGTGGTGAACGCGTAGACCTGCGCCACCAGGCGGCGGTAGCAGGCGTGGTAAAGCTCCTCCATCGCCCGATCGCCCTGGTCGCGGGTCACCCGTGCACCGTCCTCGTGCGCCAATCGCCGTCCTTCCGGTTCTGGCCACACCGTACGAGTTCCGAGGGGCTGCTGGGGTTCCCCGAGGCGGCTGGCAGAATTGCCGGCATGTCCGACGCCACCCCGAACACCGCCCGGCCCCGGGTCCTTTCCGGGATCCAGCCGACCGCCGACTCCTTCCACATGGGGAACTACCTCGGCGCGATCCGGCAGTGGGTGGCGCTGCAGGAGACGCACGACGCCTTCTACTGCGTCGTCGACCTGCACGCGATCACCGCGGGCCACGACCCGGCGGTGCTGCGGGCCCGCACGCGGGCCTCGGCCGCCCAGCTCCTGGCGCTCGGGCTCGACCCGGAGCGGTGCACGCTGTTCGTGCAGTCGCAGGTGCCCGAGCACCCGATGCTGGCGTGGGTGCTGAGCTGCATCACGGGCTTCGGCGAGGCCAGCCGCATGGTGCAGTTCAAGGACAAGTCGGCGAAGCAGGGCGCGGACCGGGCCAGCGTCGGCCTGTTCACGTACCCGATCCTGCAGGCGGCGGACATCCTGCTCTACCAGGCCGACGCGGTGCCGGTCGGCGAGGACCAGCGCCAGCACCTGGAGCTGACCCGTGACCTGGCGGGGCGGTTCAACACTCAGTTCGGCAAGACCTTCACGCTGCCGGCGCCGTTCATCGTGCGCGACACCGCGAAGATCACCGACCTGCAGGAGCCGACCGCGAAGATGTCGAAGTCGTCGTCCTCGCCGGCGGGCATCATCGAGCTGCTCGACGAGCCGGCCAGGTCGGCGAAGAAGATCCGCTCGGCGGTCACCGACACCGGCCGCGAGATCGTCTACGACCCGGCCACCAAGCCGGGCGTCTCCAACCTGCTCACCATGTACTCGGTGCTGGCCGGGAAGTCGATCGAGGAGCTGGTGGCGGCGTTCGAGGGCCGCGGCTACGGCGACCTGAAGAAGGAGCTCGGCGAGGTGGTGGCCGAGTTCGTCAAGCCGATCCAGGAGCGCACCAAGGCCTACCTGGACGACCCGGCCCAGCTCGACAAGCTGCTCGCGATGGGTGCCGACAAGGCCCGCGTGGTGGCCTCCGCGACGTTGGCGACGGCGTACGAGCGGGTGGGTTTCTTCCCGAGCCGCGGCGCCTGACGCCCGCCACCGCGGATCGGCTAGATCCGCAAGAATGTCCCGTGTGAACGTCTTCGCACGGCTCGAGGCCGGTATCAACCGGGGCCTCGACCGTGCGCGGGCCCGCTCGGCGGCGTTCGACCACTTCTACCGCACGGCCGACCGGTTCGGCTATGTGCTGGGCGGCCGGCTGGCCGCGGCCATCGCGTACTACGGCTTCTTCGCGATCTTCGCCTTCGCCCTGGTCGGCTACGCGGTGTTCGGCTTCGTGCTCAACAACGGCGAGGTCAACGAGGCGGTCGTCAACTTCCTCACCGACAACCTGCCGTTCCTCGACATCAAGAACGTCGAGGACGCGGTCTCCGGTGTGCAGACCACCGGGCGCCCGATCGGCATCGTCGGCCTGGTCGGCCTGGTCTTCACCGGCATCGGCTGGGTCGAGGCGATCCGGTCGTCGCAGCGGGCGGTGCATGGCTTCCAGCAGCAGCCGGGCAACCTGGTCGTCCGCCGGATCATCGACATCTTCGTGCTGATCATCGTGCTGGTCATGCTGATCGTCTCGGTCGGTGCCGTCGACGGGCTCAAGACGCTGCTGGTCTGGGCGATCGGCGACGGCGGCGACTGGTTGATGGCGCTCACCTATTTCCTTACCGTGCTGGTCAACCTGGTGATCGCCTTCGCCCTGCTGTGCGCGATCCCGCGGATCCGGATGAGCCCGCGCCGGCTGCTGATCCCGTTGATCATGGTCGGCGGCGGCCTGACCGTGCTCAACTCGGTCGGCCGGCTCTACGTCAACTGGGTGCGCGACAACGCGGCGTACGCGCTGATCGGTCCCGTCGGCTTGTTGATCTATCTGTACCTGTACAACCAGATCCTGATCTGGGCCGCCGCCGTGGCCGCCACCGACACCCACGGCACCGTGCGCGACCTGGGCGCGAACCCGCCGGAGCCGGCACCGCCGCACACGGTCTCGCCGGTCGACCATGACGAAGATGACCCGGAGAACGGACACCCGGGAGCGGCCGGCAGCGCATGATGGTCGGATGGGTGCACTGGTGACCTTGCGGCTGCCCGACGACTCGCCGCTACACGAGCTGCCATGGATCATCACGTTCGGCCCGCTGGGTGACGACGAGGACTGGGAGCCGGTGGTGAGCGGGCCCTACGAGCGCCCGCACGCCCTCGCGCTGGCCCAGTCGGTGGTCGCCGACGAGGAGTTGATGGCCGTCGTCGAGCCGTGCATGCCGCACATCTCCGCCGCCGAGATCCGCGGTGAGATCGAGGCCGCCCGGATCTCGGCCTTCCGCGACGACCGTCCCGCCGACGGCTCGCTGGACGACCTCGACCTCGAGGACGCCGACGACGAGGACTTCGGCGAGGACGACGAGGGCTACGCGCCGGTGCCGCCCACGCCCGACCAGGTGATGGCCGGCTGGGGCCGGATCGCCGCCAAGCTCACCGCCCCACGCGCCGACAACCCCTGAACGCGGTGGTGCCCCGGCTCGTCACCGGGGCACCGTACCCACCACACCCCCACCACAGGGGTCTCGTAGGTAACGGGTTACCCCAACGGCACCGGTTTCAACCATGCCGCCGCGTCGACGGGCAGGAAATCTCCGTCGAGGGCCGCGCTGGCCAGGATCGGTGTGCCGTACCGGCGCACGTCGACCGGCTCGCCGCCCAGGTTGACCACGCAGGTCAGCTCGCCGCGGCGGAACGCCAGCACGCCCGGTTCGGCCTCGGTCCAGGTGAGCTCGCCACCGCGCAGCGACGGCTCGGCGCGGCGCAGCCGCAGGGCGGCCCGGTAGAGCTCCAGCGTCGAGCCCGGGTCCTGCTCCTGCGCGGCCACGGTGTGCGCGACCCAGGCGGTCGGCGCCGGCAGCCAGGCTCCGGCCGGGCCGAACCCGAACGGTGCCGCGTCGCCGGACCAGGGCAGCGGCACCCGGCAGCCGTCGCGGCTCTCGCCGGTGCGCCGGAACGCCGGGTCCTGGCGCAGCTCGTCAGGCAGGTCGAGGACCTCGTCCAGGCCGAGCTCCTCACCCTGGTAGAGGTAGGCCACGCCGGGCAGGGCGAGCATCAGCAACGCCGCCGCCCGGGCCCGGCGCAGGCCGAGCGCGCCGCCGCCGTACCGCGTGACGTGCCGTTGCTTGTCGTGGTTGGAGAGCACCCAGGTGGTCGGCGCACCGACCAGGGTCGCCTCGGCCAGCGCGGTGTCGATCACCTTGCGGAACGAGTCCACGGACCAGGTGGCGTGCAGGAAGTCGAAGTTGAAGACCTGGTGCAGCTCGTCCTTGCCGACGTAGCGGGCCAGCCGCTCCGGGCTGGACGCCCAGGCCTCCGCGACCGCCATCCGGCCGCCGGGATAGCTGTCGAGGATCCGGCGCCAGACGCGGTAGATCTCGTGCACGCCGTCCTGGTCGAAGTAGGGGAGCCGGGTGCCTTCGAGCAGCCGGCTCTGGCGCTGGTTGCGGCCGGTCTTGCTGCTGTAGCCGACGTCGGGCAGGCCGGGGGCCTTGATGTTGCCGTGCGCCACGTCGACCCGGAAGCCGTCGACACCCCGGTCGAGCCAGAACCGCAGGATGTCCTCGAACTCGGCCCGCACCTCGGGCAGCTCCCAGTTCAGGTCGGGCTGCTCGGGGTCGAAGATGTGCAGGTACCACTGGCCGTCGGGCAGCCGGGTCCAGGCGTCGCCGCCGAAGATGGACTCCCAGTCGTTGGGCGGCTCGGCGCCGTCCGGGCCGCGACCGTCGCGGAAGATGTAGCGCTGCCGCTCGGGCGAACCGGCGGGTGCGGCGATGGCCGCCTGGAACCAGCGATGCGCGCTCGACGTGTGGTTGGGGACCACATCGATGATCACCCGCAGGCCGTACGCGTGTGCGTCGGCCAGCATCGCGTCGAAGTCCGCGAGGTCCCCGAACATCGGGTCGACCTCGCGGTAGTCGGTCACGTCGTATCCGCCGTCGACCATCGGCGACCGGTAGAACGGCGTCAGCCAGACGGCGTCGACGCCGAGGTCGCGGAGGTAGGGCAACCGCTCGCTCAGGCCGGCCAGGTCGCCGATGCCGTCGCCGTCCGAGTCGGCGAAGCTGCGCACGTAGACCTGGTAGACGACCGCGTCGCGCCACCAGCCTGCGCCTGCTTCATCCGCATTGAATGCGAAATGACCCCGTTCTTTTGGCACCGGAGAAGCATGCCGGAAACAAGGCTGACTCTGCAAGGACCCGACAGGGCTTGCGCAAGCTGCGCAAGGGGAGTCGGTCAGGCCGTTCTGGCGATCGCGGTCGACGACCGGACGACCAGCTCAGGGCGGAACAGATACTCCGAATGGGGTGCGGCGTGGCCCTCGATCTCGTCGACCAGCGCGCGCACCGCCGCGACCGCCATCGCCTCGACCGGCTGACGGACCGTCGTCAGCGGCGGGTCGGTGAACGCCATCAGCGGCGAGCCGTCGTAGCCGACCACCGAGACGTCGTCCGGGACCCGCAGCCCGCGGCGCCGCACGCTGCGGATCGCGCCGAGCGCCATCATGTCGGAGCCGCAGACGATGCCGGTGACCCCGGCGTCGAGCAGCCGGTGGGTGGCCGCCTCGCCGCCCTCGACGCCGAACAGCGACAGCGAGACCAGCTCGTCGAGCTCGGCGTCCGCGGCGCCCAGCAGGTTCCGCATCGTGGCTCGGTAGCCCGCGATCTTGCGCCGGACCGGCAGGAACCGGTCCGGGCCGCTGATCAGCCCGATGCGCCGGTGGCCGAGGCTCGTGAGATAGGACACGGCGAGCTCGGCGGCGGCCTGCTCGTCAGGCGAGACGAACGGTGCGGCGAGCCCGTCGACGAAGCCGTTGACCAGCACGATGGGCAGCTCGCGGGCGACCAGCCGGCGGTAGCGGTCCGGGTCGCCCGTGGCGTCGGCGTGCAGCCCCGAGACGAAGACGATGCCGTTGACCTGGCGGTCGAGCAGGATCTCCACGTACTCGTCCTCGGTCGCCCCGCCGGGGGTCTGGGTGCAGAGCACCAGCGTGTAGCCGCGTTGGGCCAGCGCCGACTCGATGGTCTGCGCGAACTCCGGGAAGATCGGGTTGTTCAGCTCCGGCACCACCAGGCCGACCAGGCCCGCGCTGCGTCTGCGCAGCCGGGCGGGGCGCTCGAGGCCGAGCGCGTCGAGGGCCGCGAGGACGGACTCCCGGGTGTCCGGGGAGACGCCCGGCTTGTCGTTGAGCACCCGGGAGACGGTCGCCTCGCTGACCCGCGCCCGGAGCGCGATGTCGGACAGGCGGGCACGCATGGCTGCACGATATCCGCTGGTCTTTCGCGTCTTTCGCAAGCCCTTGCCATCAAGCAACGAACTCGAAACAAACTCGCCTACGTGGTGAGGGCGCGCAGGCCGGCGAGGTAGGTCTTGGTGTCGGGGCCGGCCGAGAGAATCCGCTGCAGCGCGTAGCCGGGGACCATGCCGAACAGGACGGCGCCGACCGCTTCGGGGTCGGCGTCGGCGGGCAGCCTGCCCGCGTCGCGGGCGCGGGTGGCGAGCAGGACGAAATGGCCGCGCATCCGGCCGTACGCGCCGGCGACGAACTCGGCCAGTGCGGGGTCGCGCATCGCCTCGGCCCAGACCTGCAGCGCGATCCGCATCAGGCCGTCGGGGCCGGTCTGCCGGTCGACGAACTCGATGGCTCGCTCGACGGCCTCCGCCGGCGACAGCGGCGGCTCGTGCACGGCCAGTTCCTCGAACATCGCCGACGCGTCACCGATCACCGACTCGGCGATCGAGGTGATCAGATCGTTCTTGCTCTTGAAGTAGCGATAGACCGCGCCGACCGACAGGCCCGCCTCGGCGATCACGTCCTGCATCGAGGTGTTGTGGAAGCCGTCGCGGGTGAAGCACCGTTTCGCGGCGTCGAGGATCTGCTGGCGGCGAGCGGCGAGGTGGGCTTCGGAGACGCGTGGCATGGCACACATCCTAAAACGAACGCTCGTTCTTGACTACCGACGGCCATCGATGGGACGCTTGGGTCACCAAAGAAGAACGAGCATTCGTTTTAAGGAGATGGTCATGCCTCGCCAGGCTCGCCCGCCGCTGTTGATCGCCGTCCTGATCGGGGTCGGCATCGTGGTCGTGCAGGCCCTGCTCATCCCGCTCTTCGCCGGACCCGCCGCCAACCTCGGCCCGCGGGACCTCCCGGTGGTGGTCGCCGGCCCGGCGCCCGCCGCCGACGAGCTCGCCGCCCACCTCCCGCCGGGCGCCTTCGAGATCACCCGCGTGCCGGACGCGGCCGCCGCCGACGCGCTGCTGCGCGACAACCAGGCGTACGCGGCCTTCGTGCTGAGCCCGTCCGGGCCGGTCGTGCACACCGCCAGCGGGGCCAGCCCGACCGTGGCCCAGCTCGTCGGCCAGGCCGCCGCGGGGATGAACGCCCAGGTCACCGACGTCGTGCCCGGCTCGCCGGACGACCCGCGCGGTGCCGGCTTCGCGTCCGGGTTCCTGCCGTTCGCGCTCACCGCCCTGGCCGCCGGCGCGGCGCTCGCCCTGCTCGTGCGCGACCGCTGGGCCCGGTTCGCCGGCGTGCTGGTGTTCGGCGTGCTCGCCGGGCTCGTCGGTCCGCTCGTCCTCGGGTCGTGGCTCGGCGTGCTGACCGGTGACTACCTGCTCAACGCCGCCGCCATCGGGCTGTTCGCGACCGCGGTCGCCGGCATCGTGGCCGGGCTCGGCGCGGCCCTCGGCCGGCCGGGCATCGGGCTCGGCGTGCTGGCCGTGTTCCTCGTCGGCAACCCGCTCTCGGCGGTCAGCGCCGCACCCGAGCTCCTGCCGCAGCCGTGGGGCGCGATCGGCCAGTTCCTGCCGATCGGGGCCGGCGGATCGCTGCTGCGGTCGACCGCGTTCTTCGACGGCGCGGGCGCGGCGGGGCCGGCCTGGGTGCTCGGCACGTACGCCCTCGTGGGTCTGCTGCTGACCTTGGCCGGTGGGGTCCACACTCGCCGGACCGCTCCCGCCGCCGACCCGGCCGAGCGCGTGGCGGTCGCGGCCTGAGCGAAAACCGTTAACAAGGGTCCCGTCCTATGCGGAAAACGTTGGGAAGGGACCCTTGCTTACTGCCCGGGCGATTTCGTTCACTCGGAAGTCACGCCTGCGTAACGGCCATCCAACAGTTGATTCCGGGTTTTCGTTCCACGCGGTAGCTCGGCGTACGCTCCCGAGCAAAACGTGAACTCACCGCGTACCCCTTGCGGTGTGTAATGGGAGGGAGACCGTCTTGCGCGCTATGCGTGGGATGCGGATCGTCTCGATCCTCGCGGTGGGTGGCCTGATGGCGGGCCTGGCCGCGTGTGGTGACGCTCCGGAGAGCAGCAGCGGGACCGGCGACAGCAGCGCCGCGCCCGCCGCTGGCACCTATAAGGCCTGCATGGTCACGGACATCGGTGGCATCGACGACCGGTCGTTCAACGCGTCGGCGTGGAAGGGTCTCGAAGAGGCCAAGGCCGAGAGCGACAAGCTGGCCGACCCGAAGAACGTCTCGTCCAAGGCCGAGGCCGACTACGTGCCGAACCTGACGCAGTTCGCCCAGCAGGACTGCAACTTCACCCTGGCCGTCGGCGGCCTGATGGGTGACGCGACCAAGCAGGTCGCGGCGGCCAACACCGACAAGCAGTTCGCGATCGTCGACTCGTCGATCCCGGGTGCGACCAACGTCTACCCGATGCAGTTCGACACCGCGCAGGCCGCGTTCCTCGCCGGCTACCTCTCGGCGGGCTACTCGAAGACCAAGAAGGTCGCCACCTACGGTGGCCTCCCGATTCCCCCGGTCACGATCTTCATGGACGGGTTCGCGGACGGCGTCGCCTACTGGAACACGCAGAAGAACGACAAGGTCCAGGTGCTCGGCTGGGACAAGGCCTCGCAGAAGGGCCAGTTCGCGCAGAGCTTCACCGACCAGAGCAAGGGCAAGGCGCTCTCGGACGGCTTCGTCGCGCAGGGCGCTGACGTGATCATGCCGGTCGCCGGCGGCACGGGCCTCGGCACCGCGGCCAACGCGGGCACCAAGTACTCGGTGGTCTGGGTCGACGTCGACGGTTGCGAGAGCGCGCAGCAGTACTGCTCCTCGTTCCTGACCACCGTCGTCAAGAACATCCCCGAGGCGGTCAAGGAGGCGGCGGTCAAGGGTGCGGACAGCACCGGCATGCTGACCGGCTCCTACCTGGGCACCCTCGAGAACAACGGCGTCTCCATCGCGCCGTACCACGACTTCGACAGCAAGGTGAGCCCCGAGCTCAAGACCGAGGTCGACAAGCTGAAGGCCGACATCATCGCGGGCACCGTCAAGGTGACCTCCCCGGCCCAGCCGAAGTGACGTAAGTCCGGCCGAACAGCCGGTCCCACCCTGGTGGGACCGGCTGTTTCCCGGCCGGGAACGATCGTGAACAATTCTCCGCACCACACCGTCTGAAGGAGGTCACGCTGAGACTCGAACTGCGCGGCATCACCAAGCGCTTCGGCGACCTCGTGGCCAACGACGACATATCCCTGACCGTCGAGCCCGGCGAGATCCATGCCCTGCTCGGCGAGAACGGCGCCGGCAAGTCGACCCTGATGAACGTCCTCTACGGGCTGCTCCAGCCCGACGAGGGCGAGATCCTGGTCGACGACAAGCCGGTGCGGATCCGCGGTCCGCGCGACGCGATCGCGGCCGGCATCGGCATGGTGCACCAGCACTTCATGCTCGTGCCGGTGTTCACCGTCGCGGAGAACGTGATGCTCGGCGCCGAGCAGACCACCGGCGGCCCGGTCGGGTTCCTCGACCGCCGGCGCGCCCGCAAGCTGGTCCGCGAGGTGTCCGACCGCTACCGCCTCGAGGTCGACCCCGACCGGACGGTCGAGGACCTCGCGGTCGGCGTGCAGCAGCGGGTCGAGATCGTCAAGGCGCTGACCCGCGACGTCGACCTGCTGATCCTCGACGAGCCGACCGCCGTGCTGACGCCGCAGGAGACCGCGGACCTGCTCGAGATCATGCGGACGCTCAAGGCCGCCGGCAAGTCGATCGTGTTCATCACGCACAAGCTCAAAGAGGTCCAGGCGATCGCCGACCGGATCACCGTGATCCGGCGCGGCCGCACCGTCGGCACCGCGGCCCCCGACACCAGCGAAGAGGAGCTCGCCTCGCTGATGGTCGGCCGCTCCGTGCTGCTGCGGGTCGAGAAGGGCGCCGCCGAGCCCGGCGCGCCCGTGCTGGAGCTCGCCGGAGTCGCCGTCAACGACGACCGGGGTCACCGCGCGGTCGACGGCGTCGACCTGACCGTGCACGCCGGTGAGGTGCTCGGCATCGCGGGCGTGCAGGGCAACGGCCAGACCGAGCTGGTCGAGGCGATCATGGGCCTGCGCCCGGTGGTCGCCGGCAGCACCAGGCTCGACGGCCGCCCCACGCTGGGCCTGTCGACCCGCGACATCCTCCGCGCCGGCGTCGGCTACGTGCCCGAGGACCGCAGCGTCGACGGCCTGGTCAAGGACTTCACCGTCGCGGAGAACCTGGTCCTCGACATCTACAACACCGAGCCCTTCGGCACCCGCTGGGTGACCCGCCCGGACGCGATCGCCGAGAACTCCCGCGCCCGGATCGCGGAGTTCGACGTGCGCACCGACGCGGCCGGCAACGCCGCCGTCGGCACGCTCTCCGGCGGCAACCAGCAGAAGGTGATCGTGGCCCGGGAGTTCTCCCGGCCGCTCAAGCTGTTCATCGCCGCCCAGCCGACCCGCGGCGTCGACGTCGGTTCGATCGAGTTCATCCACCGCCAGATCGTCCACGAGCGCACGGAGGGCACGGCGGTGCTGCTGGTCTCCAGCGAGCTCGACGAGGTGCTGGCGCTCGCCGACCGGATCGCCGTGATGTACCGGGGGCGGGTGATCGCCGTGGTGTCGCCGGACACCCCGCGCGAGGAGATCGGTCTGCTGATGGCCGGCGTCACGACGGAAAGCGCCGGCACCGCGAAGGACGGGCACCCCGATGACTGAGCAGACGACGGCGACCGCGGAGGATCTCGCCGCCGCCGGTGCCGACCAGCTACCGCCGCCCAAGACGTTCGCCGGTCGCTACCTGAGCACGCTGTGGACCGCGAACACGTTCACCGTGACGGTCCTCGCCGTGCTGCTGGCGCTGGTCATCGGCGGCATCCTGATCGCGATCTCCGACGAGAGCGTCCGGGCCACCACCTCTTACTTCTTCAGCCGGCCGTCCGACTTCTTCAGCCTCTCGTGGGACAAGGTCAGCGACGCGTACGCGCAGCTGTTCAAGGGCTCGATCGTCGACCCGGCAGCGGTGCAGGCCGCGGCCAACGGCACGGGCAAATGGGAGCGGGTGTTCTTCCCGATCTCGGAGACGCTGACCTACGCGGCGCCGCTGGCGCTGACCGGTCTCGCGTTCGCGCTGGCGTTCCGCGGCGGCCTGTTCAACATCGGCGTGCAGGGTCAGGCGATCATGGGTGCCGTCGGCGCCGCGCTCGCCGGCTTCCTGCTGCCGCTGCCGGTGGGCATCCACCTGGTCGTCGCGCTGATCTTCGGTGCCGCGGTCGGCGGCGCCTGGGGCTTCGTGCCCGGCTTCCTCAAGGCCCGCACCGGCGCGCACGAGGTCATCACGACCATCATGCTCAACTACGTCGCGCTGTTCTTCCTGGGCTGGCTGATCGTCCAGAAGGGCATCCAGGACCCGGAGCGCAGCGACGCGATCAGCAAGCCGGTCGACGGCTCGGCCCAGCTGACCCACCTGCTCGGCTTCCTCGGCCCCAGCCTGCGGGTCAACCTCGGCATCGTGGTCGCCATCCTGGTGGTCGCTGCGGTCGCCTGGATGCTGCGCCGCTCGACGTTCGGCTTCGAACTGCGCGCGGTCGGGCTCAACCCCGAGGCGTCGCGCACCGCCGGCATCGGCGTCGGCTCGACGTACGTGCTGGTGATGACCGCCGCCGGCGCGCTGGCCGGGCTCGGTGGCGCGACCATCGTGATGGGCACCGCGGTCAGTCTGACCGGCGCGGTGATCGGCAGCGTCGGCTTCGACGGGCTGCTGGTCGGCCTGCTCGGCCGGGCCAAGCCGTGGGGCGTGTTCTTCGCGGCGCTGCTCTTCGGCGCGCTGCAGGCCGGCGGCAACCGCATGCAGTCGTTCTCCGGGATCTCGCTCGAGCTGGTCGGCGTGATCCAGGCGCTGATAGTGATCTTCGTGGCCGCGCCCGCGCTGGTGAAGACCGTGTTCCGGCTCAAGCCGGCCAAGGTCAGCGGGCTCGGCACCGGCATGTCCAAGGGATGGTGAGACCGTGACGGCCAGCACCGTCGACGCGGCCCAGGTGGTCGCGGAACCGACCCAGTGGTGGAGCCGGCAACGCAAGATCGGCGTGGGCCTGGTTGCCGTGGGCCTGGTGGCCGCGGTGCTGTTCGGCGCCCTCGCGTCCGCGCAGAGTGCCGAGTTCACGCTGGCCGAGACCATCAGCGGCAGCGCGGTCGGGATGAACGGGCGCGTCGGCGCGATCGTGTTCGGCGTCATCGCCGCGCTCGCCGGCGGCGCCATGCTGGTCGCCGCCCGGCGCTGGGTCAACTGGCTGCTCGGCCTCGGCATCGTCGCCACCCTGATCTCGTTCCTCTGCTGGCAGCTCTCGCAGGCGCCCGACAGCCTCAACACGATCGCGCTCGGCAGCGTCGCGCGTAGCTCCGTCACGCTGGCTCTGCCGCTGGTCCTGGGCGCCCTGGCCGGTGTGCTCTGCGAGCGGTCCGCGGTGATCAACGTGGCCATCGAGGGCCAGTTCCTGATGGGCGCGTTCGCCGCGGCCATGTTCGCGACCCTGGCCGGCAGCGTCTGGATCGGCATCCTGGCCGCCGGCATCGGCGGTCTGATCATCGCGCTGCTGCTGGCGGTGCTCGCCATCCGCTTCCTGGTCGACCAGGTGGTGCTCGGTGTCGTGCTCAACGTGTTCGCGCTGGGCCTGACCGGCTTCCTCTACGAGCAGCTGATGGCCAAGGACCAGTCGCGCTACAACCAGCCGGCCTTCGTGCCGGAGTGGGACATCCCGGGGCTGTCCAAGATCCCGCTGCTCGGCCCGGCGCTCTTCAAGGGCAACATCTTCCTGTACGGCGCCATCGTGCTGGTGATCCTCATCCACGTGGGGCTCTTCTACACCCGGTGGGGCCTGCGCACGCGGGCGGTCGGTGAGCACCCGGCGGCGGCGGACACCCTCGGCGTGAAAGTGCTGGCCCTGCGTTACCGCAACGTGCTGGTCGGCGGTCTGGTGGCCGGCTTCGGCGGCGCGTACTTCACGCTGCTCTCCACCACCAACTTCAACAAGAACATGACGTCCGGACTCGGCTTCGTGGCGCTGGCCGCGCTGATCTTCGGCCGGTGGAGCCCGATCGGGTCCATGCTGGCGGCGTTGTTCTTCGGCTTCTGCAGCGCGCTGGCGGTCAGCCTCGGCTCGATCAACAGCCCGATCCCGAGCGGCTTCCTCAACATGCTGCCGTACATCGCCACGATCGTCGCGGTCGCCGGTCTCGTCGGCCGGGTGCGCGCGCCCGCCGCGGACGGGACGCCGTACATCAAGGGTTAGGGTCTGCTCATGGAGATCGACTGGGTGGCGCTGCGAGCCGCTGCCGTCGAGGTGATGGGCAACGCGTACGCGCCGTACTCGGACTTCCCGGTCGGTGTCGCGGGCCTCGTCGACGACGGCCGGGTCGTGGTCGGCTGCAACGTGGAGAACGCGTCCTACGGGGTGACCCTGTGCGCCGAGTGCGGCATGGTCTCGGCCCTGCACGCCTCCGGTGGCGGCCGGCTGGTCGCGGTCTCCTGCGTCGACGGCGCGGGCCAGCCCCTGATGCCCTGCGGTCGCTGCCGCCAGCTCCTGTTCGAGCACGGCGGCCCGGACTGCCTGGTCGAGGCGCTGCCCGAGCCCCTGCGGGTCGGCGACCTGCTGCCGCACGCGTTCGGCCCGGCCAACCTCGACCGGGGCCGCGGCGCGATTCCCGAGGTCCCCGAGCGGCTGGCCCGCTGGCGCGGCCGGGGCACCGTCTTCGTGCACACCGACAGCGCCGGCGGCGCGCTGGTCTGGACCGGCTACTGGGAGCGGTCGGCCGGCGAGGGTGAGGAGAAGGGCATCCTCGAAGAGGCGCCGACCTGGTCCGCGGCCCGCGAGGGCATCGAGTGGGCCCGCGCCCGCACCGCTCGCATCGTGATCGTCGACGAGTCCGGCGACACCTGGTGGGCCGGCGAGGGCGAGCCGCCTTCCGAAATCGGCAAACGGTGGGACCAGTGACTTTTGCTGCTGTCGACGTCATCCGGACCAAGCGCGACGGTGGGGTGCTCTCCGACGCCGCGATCGACTGGGTGGTCGACGCCTACACCAAGGGCGTGGTCGCCGACGAGCAGATGTCGGCGCTCGCGATGGCGATCCTGCTGCGCGGCATGACGCCCGCCGAGATCGCCCGGTGGACCGCCGCGATGATCGCCAGCGGCGAGCGGCTCGACCTGTCCGCGGTCGACCGCCCGACCGCCGACAAGCACAGCACCGGCGGCGTCGGTGACAAGATCACCTTGCCGCTCACCCCGCTGGTCGCCGCCTGCGGCGTCGCCGTGCCGCAGCTCTCCGGCCGCGGTCTCGGGCACACCGGCGGCACCCTCGACAAGCTCGAGTCGATCCCGGGCTGGCGGGCCCGCCTCGACAACGCCGAGTTCATCGCGCAGCTGCGCGACGTCGGCGCGGTGATCTGCGCGGCCGGCGACGGGCTCGCACCCGCCGACCGCAAGCTGTACGCGTTGCGCGACGTCACCGGCACGGTCGAGGCCATCCCGCTGATCGCCAGCTCCATCATGAGCAAGAAGATCGCCGAAGGCACCGGCGCGCTGGTGCTCGACGTCAAGGTCGGCTCGGGCGCCTTCATGAAGTCGCTCGACGACGCGCGCGAGCTCGCCCGCACGATGGTCGACCTGGGCACCGCGCACGGGGTGCGCACGGTCGCGCTGCTCACCGACATGTCCACCCCGCTGGGTCTGGCCGTGGGCAACGCCGTCGAGGTCACGGAGTCGGTCGAGGTGCTGGCCGGCGGCGGTCCGGCGGACGTGGTCGAGCTGACCCTGGCGCTGGCCCGGGAGATGCTCGACGCGGCGGGCCGGCCGGACGCCGACCCGGCGGCGGCACTCGCCGACGGCCGCGCGATGGACGCCTGGCGGTCGATGGTCCGGGCACAGGGCGGCGACCCGGACGCGGCCCTGCCGACCGCGCGCGAGACCCACACGGTCACCGCGGCGGCGGACGGGTTCGTCTCGGCCGTCGACGCGTACGCGATCGGCATCGCGGCCTGGCGGCTCGGAGCCGGCCGGGCGCGCAAGGAGGACCCGGTCTCCGCCGCGGCGGGAGTGGTGCTGCACCGCAAGCCGGGCGACCCGGTGCGCGCGGGTGAGCCGCTCTACGAGCTGCGTACGGACGATCCGAACCGGTTCGAAGCGGCGCTTTCCGCCGCCGCCGAAGCGGTGTCGATCTCGGCCGAGCCGCCGGTGCCGACGGCACTGGTGATCGATCGTCTCGCCTGACATTCCGCTGGGCGCCTGAAACGGCTATCCTCGCTGGCCAGGGGGATCACCGACGCCAGAGGAACGAACGCCGTGTCCGTGTCTGCTCCCGACCCACGACCCATCAGGGCCGCCAGTGTCGATGAGCTGCGCCGACTCCGGCTGCCGACGCCGCCGGCCGGCTTCCCGCTGGTGTGGGAACCCGGCGACGAGGTCGAGCTGCGGCACACCGGTGACATCGAGGCGCGCACCGCGATCCTGCACCTCGTGCTGGCTCGCTGTTTCGGCATGCCGCCCCAGGCGGCGATGAGCTGGCTGCTCACCTCGCACCTGGTCGAGCTGGTCACGCCACCGGAATGGCAGTTCGTGGTGGCCGAGCGCGGTGACCGCCGGTCGTTCGTGCTGCACCACGACGCGATCTTCGCGCTGGCCTGGCTGCTCGGGATGAGCAAGCACCTGGACCCGACGGCGCCGACCGACGAGCGCTTGATGGACGCGTTGCCGCACCTGCCGGAAGGCGAGACATTCCGGGCATGGCGTTCGCGGATCCTGGCCGCGCCCCGCGACGCCGCCGAAGCGGCCGCGATGCTCGACTTCTACTACTGCCTCGACTGGAGCTATCTGGAGGCGGAGCGCCGGGGGATCGACCTGCCCGGCGTGATCGACGCGAACGCGATCGGGCAACGACGCTGGGCGCTGGAGTGGGCGGTGGTCTTCCGCGGCCCGTACCACGACCCGCCGGGCGGCTGGGAAGAAGTGGACCTCTCTACCTAGGTGTCCACTCGTCCAGCCTGATCGCCGCGGTCACCTCCACCGGTGTGGGTAGGTCGATCGTCGCCGCGTCCCGGTGCCAGGCGCTCGGTCCCATGCCCACCACCGTGGCGACCTCGTCCCGGTCCAGCCGCAGGGTTTCGCGCAGGGACTGTCGCCGGGCCAGCGTGAAGTGCGCGTCCAGGCTGGCCGCGAGCCGCTCCTCCTTGGCGGGGTCGACGGTCAGCAGGCCGAGCGCGGTGACGAGCTCGGCCAGATGGTCCGGCTCCGGCGTGACCACCAGCAGCCGGCCGTCCGGTCGCAGGACCCGGTGGAACTCCGCGCCGTTGCGGGGCGCGAACACGTCCAGCAGCACGGCCGTGTCGTGGTCGGCCAGCGGCAGCCGGCCCCAGGCGTCGGTGCGGACCGCGCCCGCCCGCTCGTGCACCCGGGCCGCTCGGCGCAGCGCGGGCTTCGACGCGTCCAGCACGAGACCGTGCAGGGCCGGGTTCGCGTCGAGGACGGTCGCCAGATGCTGCCCGGTGCCTCCGCCGACGTCCACGGCGATTCCGGCGGCCCCGGCGGCCGCCTCGGCGAGCGCGGTCGAGACGAAGGCGTAGTGCCCCTCGGCGAGGAACGCGTCGCGCGCGGCGACCATCTCCGGCGTGTCACCGGTGTGCGGCGACCGGCCGGCGCTCAGGTCCGCGTACCCCTGCCGGGCCAGGTCGAAGCTGTGCCCCCGGGGGCAGCGCAGCGTCCGCTCGTGCGCGTGCAGTGGCTCGCGGCACACCGGGCACCGTAGGTACGCCACAACGTCGCGGTTCATCCATCCTCAGCCACTAGGGTCTTTCCATGGTCCCAATCGGCATGGAAGAGATCGTCAAGGCCCCCAAGGCGCTGCTGCACGACCACCTCGACGGCGGGCTGCGCCCGGCGACGATCGTGGAACTGGCCGCCGAGGTCGACCACACCCTGCCGACCACCGATCCCGGGGAGCTCGGCCGGTGGTTCGTCGAGTCGGCCGACTCCGGGTCGCTCGAACGCTACCTGGAGACGTTCGACCACACGGTCGCCGTGATGCAGACCGCGGCGTCGCTGCACCGGGTCGCCGCCGAGTGCGCGCTCGACCTGGCCGCCGACGGCGTGGTCTACGCCGAGGTCCGGTTCGCGCCCGAACAGCACCTCGAGCGCGGTCTGACGCTCGACGGGGTGGTCGAGGCGGTGCTCGGCGGTTTCGCCGCGGGCACCGAGCAGGCGGCGGCCAAGGGCCAGCAGATCCGGGTGGGCACGCTGCTCACCGCGATGCGGCACGCCGCGCGGTCGCAGGAGATCGCCGAGCTCGCCGTTCGCTACCGCGACACCGGGGTGGTCGGCTTCGACATCGCCGGCGCCGAGGCGGGCTTCCCGCCCACCCGCCACCTCGACGCGTTCGAATACCTCCAGCGGGAGAACTTCCACTTCACCATCCACGCCGGCGAGGCGTTCGGGTTGCCGTCGATCTGGCAGGCGATCCAGTGGTGCGGCGCCGACCGCCTGGGGCACGGCGTGCGCCTGGTCGACGACATCACCCCCGGTGGAGACCCGGTGCTCGGCCGGCTCTCGGCTTACGTGCGCGACAAGCGCATCCCGCTGGAGCTGTGCCCGTCGTCCAACGTGCAGACCGGCGCCGCGCCGTCGATCGAGCAGCACCCCATCGGGTTGCTCCGCGACCTGCGCTTCCGGGTCACTGTCAACACCGACAACCGGCTGATGAGCGGCACGTCCATGTCGCGCGAGATGGCCCTGCTGGTCGATGCGTTCGGCTACGGCTGGAGCGAGCTGCAGTGGTTCACCATCAACGCGATGAAGAGTGCCTTCATCCCCTTCGACGAGCGGCTCAGCATCATCAATGAGGTGATCAAGCCCGCGTACGCGAAATTGGCGTAAGGGACGTCTTCGCCACGTGCGTATTCCGGCGTTTCGGAAGTCCAATCCAGACTTAACGGCTTTTTCTCATCGTCCCTTCGTACTAATCCACCGTGCCCTTCCCCTATAAGAGGCATTGCGGCGTGGTCGGACCGGGGCGCGATCATCGGAAGAAGTACCGACGGTGGGAGATCGACGCTCACCTAGGGTGACATGGGGCGAACGCGTTGCTGACAAACGGACTGAACATCGCATCAGTACGGCGATCACGGACAGGGTGGGCTTTCTCTTTGCCCGGCGGACGTGATGGAATGCCGGGGGTCCGACCCGCCCGGGTCGGCCGATCGGCGGTGCCCGTGCGCAATTTCCTACGGCGCCGAACCGGAGGGCGGTGACGTGAGCAAGCGGCCGAAGACGGCGAACTCCTTCATGTCGCGTCTCCGCCGGCCAACCAGCCGGCTTCGTGATCTGCCGATCTGGTCGAAGCTCGGCCTCATCATGATCGTCCCGACCCTGGCGACGATCGTGGTTGGCACCAACGGCCTGATCGACCACATCGACACGTCGGAGAACGCGGACCAGGCACGTGACCTCGCCGTAGTGGTGGAAGCGTCCGGGGATCTAGTTCAGAACCTGCAGAACGAGCGGGCCGCGGCGGCGATGCTGCTCGGCGCCGAAACCGACAACGACAAGAAGAAATACAAGACGGCGTTCGAGAGCTCGCAGCAGGCGGTCGACCGAGTGGTGAACAGCTACTCGACGCAGCGCGCCTCGCTCAACGACCTGCCGACCAACTTCACCACCACGCTCGCGCAGATCGACGACGGCCTCCAGGGCCTGCCGGGCGTGCGCAGCCAGGTGACGAGCAACAAGTTCGCGTTCACGGACGCGGCCCGGGCCTACAACGCCCTCGTCGACAACCTGCTCAACCTCCGCGACGGCGCCGCTCAGCTGGCTGCCAACACGTCGCTGAGCGAGCGGATGCGTGCGGTCGCGGCCGTCGCGCGGCAGAAGGAGTTCCTCTCCCAGGAGCGCCTCGTCGTGCTGCAGGCCTACAGCGCCGGCGGCATGAACCAGAACCTCAAGAAGGAGTTCATCGCCTCGCAGACCGGCCAGCTACAGGCCGCCGAGACGTTCATCTCGGTCGCGACGGTGACCGAGGAAGAGAGCTACAACCAGACCGTGGCCGGCTCCGACCTGCGGTCGTCGACCGCGTTCGCGGGCTGGATCACCGGCGTCATGCCCGAGAGCGGCGCTCTCGGCGACGCGCCGTTCAAAATCGACTCCTGGGACAGCGCGCTGCTCGGCCACAGCCGGTTGATCCGCAGCGTCGAGCGCCGCCTCGACAACACCGTGGTCGACACGGCCACCACCTTGCGTGACGACGTGCAGCGCCAGGTCCTCATCGAGACCGGCCTGCTGCTCGCCATGCTGCTGCTGGCCATCCTGTTCGCGTGGTTGGTCGCCCGGTCGATGGCGCGGTCGCTGCGTGAGCTGCGGCACGGTGCCCTCGCGGTCGCTCAGTACGGTCTGCCGCAGGCGGTGTCCCGGCTGCGTGACCCGGCGCTGTCCACCCAGATGTCGCCGGCCCAGTTGGCCAACCAGATCGCCGAGCCGCTGCCGGTCCGCAGCAAGGACGAGTTCGGTCAGGTGACCGAGGCGTTCAACGCGGTCCACCTCGAAGCCGTCCGCACCGCGGCCGAGCAGGCCGCCCTGCGTGCCTCCGTCGCGACGATGTTCGTCAACCTGGCCCGCCGTTCGCAGATCCTGGTCGACCGGCTGATCGGTCACCTGGACCGGCTCGAGCGCGGTGAGGAAGACCCGGACCGCCTGGCCGAGCTGTTCCAGCTCGACCACCTGGCCACCCGGATGCGCCGCAACGACGAAAACCTCCTGGTGCTGGCGGGCGCCGACTCCACGCGTATCCAGCGCGAGCCGGCCGCCCTGATCGACGTGCTGCGCGCCGCGCAGTCCGAGGTCGAGCACTACACCCGGATCGAGTTCGGCGTCATCGACCGTGACATCGAGGTCGCGGCG
This sequence comes from Asanoa hainanensis, assembly GCF_900188485.1. GTDB lineage: Bacteria > Actinomycetota > Actinomycetes > Mycobacteriales > Micromonosporaceae > Asanoa > Asanoa hainanensis. The sequence goes on along the minus strand of NZ_FZPH01000003.1, from coordinate 687,863 downwards.
CACGCGGTCAACGACCTCGTGCACCTGGTCGCCGAGCTGTTCGACAACGCGACCGCGTTCTCCCCGCCCGACTCGAGCGTCATGGTCGAGGCCCGGCGGATCGGCGAGCACGCGGTGCTCTACGTCGAGGACCGCGGCATCGGCATCACCGTCGACCAGCTCAACGACCTCAACGAGCGACTAGCCACACCGCCGATGGTGGACGTGGCGGTCTCCCGGATGATGGGCCTGGTCGTGGTCGCGCGCCTGGCCGCGCGGCACGGCGTCAAGGTCGAGCTGCGTCCCGCCTCCGACCGCGGCACCGTCGCCGACGTCGCACTGCCCACCTCGGTGCTCGTGCCCCGGGGCCTGGGCGGCCGCACGTCGGGCGCCTACGAGCTGCCGGTGCAGCAGTCGGCGCAGCCGCAGCAGCAGTCCCGGTCGCCGTTCCCGGCGCCGCTGGCGCTGGAGAGCGGGCCGATGACGCGCTCCGACCGGGAGCTCGCCGGCGCGAGTGGCGGGCTCGCCAGCGCGTTCGGTGGCCGCCCTGGCGACGCGCCGTCCAACGGCTTCAACGGCGCCAACGGCAACGGCAACGGTCGCCCCGGCGCGATGCCGGCCTGGTCCGACCTCACCGGCGCCGGTCCGCAGGGCGGTCGTCCCAGCGACCCGTTCGGCGGCCCGCGTGACGAGTCGCTGCCGAACCGCCGGCAGTCCGAGGGCTGGGCGATGGAGGGCGAGGTCTCGCCCGCGATCCCGCGCCAGACGCCGCGCGACAACGGCACGTCTCCCGTGTTCTCGGCTCCGCCGATGATCTCGGTGCCGCCGGTCATCTCCGTGCCCCCGTCGTCGCCCGGGTCCGCGGCCGCGCCGCGCCAGCCCGAGCCGTGGGAGCAGGGTGGCCCGACGCTGCCGCCGAGCGCGCCGGCCGGTCCGCCGATCGCCATGCCGGACAGCCCGGTCGTTCCGGGCCGGTCCAGCGGCCTGCCCGGGCGTCCGACCGATCAGCCGGAGAACCCGAGCTTCAGCCAGCCGCCGGCGGCCGTTCCGCCGCCCGCGGCGGTGCCGCAGCCGACCGCGTTCGCTGGCAACGGTGGTTTCGCGGGCACCCCGGCGGGTGGTCAGGCGCCGCCGGCGTGGCCGCCGGTCGCGGCCGAGCCGCAGCCGTCCGTCGACCACCTCGGGTCCGTCGACATGACCCGCGAGCTGCCCCGGGTCGAGCGCCCGGCAGCGGCACCGACGCCGCCGACCGCACCGCAGCAGCCCGCCGTCCCGCCGATCATCCCGGCCGCCAACAAGGCCCGGTTCGCCGACGAGACGATGGAACTGCCGATCTTCCGCGAGTTGGAGTCGGCGTGGTTCCGCACGCGCCGGGCCGCCGCCGAGGAGAGCTCGCTCACGTCGACTCCGAGCGCCGCTGACGCTGCCCCCGCAGCCAGCGCGGCGCCGGCGCCGGCCGACGCCCGGATGGGCAGCGGAGCGACCGCGGCACCGACGCAGCAGTTCGCCACCGTCGAGGCCACCCAGCGGCTCACCAGCTCGCCGCAGTCGCGGGTGGCACCAGCCGGGACCAGCCCGGCGGATGGTGCGGCGGGCAGCGGCCTGCCGACCCGTCCGCAGGCGGTGCCCAGCGGGCCGCCGCCGCAGCAGCCGCGGTTCAACGGTGCCTCCGACAACGGCAATGGCAACGGCGCCGCCGCACGTCGGCCCGAGCCGCAGGAGTCGTGGCAGACAGCTGCCGACGACGGATGGCGGGCAGCTTCCGCCATCTCGGAGATGGAAGTGAACGAAACCACGACGGCCGGCCTGCCCAAGCGGGTTCCGATGGCGCAGCTCGTGCCGGGCGGGGTCGACAAGTCGGCCACCTCGGTCAAGCAGCGCACACCGGAAGCTGTCCGCGGGCTGCTCTCGGCATACCACCGAGGTGTGCAGCGCGGTCGCACCCAGCCCAAGGACGAAACTTCGGATACGACTCCGGCCGGGCAGCCCTCCCAAGCTGGCCACGGTCCGGGTGCCGGGAGCGGTCAGAAGGAGCACGAACGATGACAACCACGCAAGATCTCGGGTGGCTGCTCGCCAACTTCGCCGATCGCGTGCCGGGCGTCGCACACGCGATCGCGGTTTCCGCGGATGGTCTGCTCCTCGCCTCGTCGCGGGACCTCCCGCGCGACCGGGCCGACCAGCTGGCCGCGATCTCGTCCGGCCTGGTCAGCTTGACCCAGGGCGCGGCGCGCTGCTTCGAGGGTGGCGCGGTGCTGCAGAACGTGGTCGAGATGGACAACGGGTTCCTCTTCCTGATGTCGATCTCCGACGGCTCCTCGTTCGCGGTTCTGGCCGCTCGCAGCTGCGACGTCGGCCAGGTCGGTTACGAGATGGCGTTGCTGGTCGACCGGGTCGGTGACGCACTGACCCCGGCGCCCCGCACCGCCGCTGGAATGCTCGGCTAGTCGTTCCGGCAACGGAACGGCGTACGACAACAACACACACACGACGGGACCCGATCGATCGGGCCCGCGGCACGATGCGAAGGGGGTGAGTGGCGATGACCGACCGGGACGAGCCAACCGGCGCGTTGGTACGGCCGTACGCCGTCACCCGCGGTCGCACGAGGCCGCGGCTCGAGATCGCGCTCGAGGCACTCGTCGAAACAACGGTCCGCGGTCGAACCGCCAACTCCACCAAGGGTGGGGGAGGCCGCGAGCACCAATACATCGCCGCGTTGTGCGACGGCCGGTTGCAGTCGCTCGCGGAGATCGCGGCCCGGATGCAGCTCCCGCTGGGTGTTGCCCGGGTCCTGATCGCCGACATGGCCGCCGACGGGCTCGTCGCGGTCTACGAACCGACCTCACTGGAAGACACGAACGATGCGGTGGGCACTGAACTGCTGGAGAGGGTGCTGAGTGGACTTCGCAGGCTCTGACGTGACGCACCGCCCGAGCGCTGGCCGTGTGACGTCGGCGAAGATTGTCATCGCCGGCGGGTTCGGCGTCGGCAAGACCACGCTGGTCGGGTCGGTGTCGGAGATCACGCCGCTGACCACCGAGGCGATCATGACCTCGGCCGGCGTCGGCGTCGACGGCACCCGGCAGGTGCCGGGCAAGACGACGACGACCGTCGCCATGGACTTCGGCCGGATCACGATCGACCGTGACCTGATCCTCTATCTGTTCGGCACACCTGGCCAGACGCGGTTCTGGTTCATGTGGGACGAGCTGGTGCGAGGTGCGATCGGGGCGATCGTGCTGGTCGACACACGCCGACTAGCCGACTGCTTCGCGGCGATCGACTTCTTCGAGCATCGCCGGCTTCCGTACCTGGTGGCCATAAACTGCTTCGACGGGGTGCAGTACCACGACCCGCAGGACGTTCGCGACGCGCTCGCGATCTCCAGCGACGTTCCGGTCGTGGCCTGCGACGCCCGCAACCGCGAGTCGACCAAGCACGTTCTGATCAGCCTGGTCGAGTACGTGCTCAGCATGCGCCGCTCGCGCGCGGTGGCCCCGGCCTGACCGGGCCACCCCCGCGGCACCTCACCCACAGCAGCAGAAAGCCCCACCGCCTCGGCGGTGGGGCTTTCTCGTGGACGTGGGGTGGGTCAGCTGACGCGGATCCAGGCGCCGTTGGTGGCCTGGAAGATGGCCAGTGAGTCGGCGGTCATGCCGCCGTGCTTGATCGGCTGGAACTCGTAGGAGCCGGCGATGCCCTCGGTGATGAGGTTCTCCAGGTAGACCCGGATGCGGCCGCGGTCGACACTGCGGCCCAGGCGGGCCGCGTTGGCGAGCAGCCGCACCGCGTCGGAGCTGTAGGGCGCGAAGCCGCGGAACGCGCCGTGCTTCTGGATGTAGCGGTAGATGAAGTCACGCCGGTCGAGGTCGGCCATCGTCGTGTCGGTCAGCGAGGTGCCGGCCAGCGACGCGGGGTGCACGGCCAGCGCCTTCTCGGCCTGCCTCTGCCTGTCCTGGCTGGAGAACGTGTCGTCGGCGACGCCGCCCGGGTCGAAGATGATCTGCCCGCCGTAGCTCGCCGCGCGGAGGGCCGCCATGGCTGCGCCGGAGTCGGGTGCCTGTGCCCAGATGATGACGGCCGCCGGGTTCTTCTCGACCACCTTCGCAATGGCCTCGTCGACGGAGGTGCCAGTGGTCGGAAGCACCGACTCGACCTTGATGGAGCTGCCGAGCGCAGCGCGCAGAGCCGCGACGCCGCCCTTGCCGTACGCACCGCCGGAATAGGCCACGCCGACGGTGCCCAGGTCGCGGTCGGCGAGCAGGTCGCGCATCATCCGGGCGATGTCTTCGGCGTTGGGCTGCAGCCTGTAGATGTAGGTGCGCGCGGTCAGCGGCGTGACGATGTTGCTGGCCGACGCGAGGGAGATGAACGGCACCTGCTCGGTCTGGGCCACCGTCAGCATCGCGAGCGAGGTCTCGGCCAGCACGCCGCCGAGCATCGCGTGGACGTTCTCCTTCTGGATGAACTCGGTCGCGTGCTGCGCGGCGGTCTCGGGGCGGCTGCCGTTGTCGCGGTAGATCATCTTGATCTTGCGGCGCAGGTTGCCGACCGGCACGCCCTCTTCGTTGAGCGTGTCGACGGTGATCCGCAGCGCCCGCTCCTGCAGCACGCCATGTGCCGCGCCAGGCCCCGTCAGCTCGAGGCTGGCGCCGATAATGAGCTCTTCGGAGCCTCGGGTGGTGGGGCCGGGGCTGTTGGTGTCGTCGGAGCCACAGGCGGCGGTGAAGAGGGTCCCAGCGGTCGCGACGAGGAGCCCTCGCCGGGTCAGCTGGGTCCGGCCGATCGCCGGCTTCGCCATCTGGTGCCGCCTTTCAACAGACCGGCGACGCCCGTCGCCAGATACCACGCGGGTATGCTCCCGGGCCGGCAGGCCCGCAGTCAAATCACAGTCGTCCCTGTCGGGAGGTCACGAACGTGCCGACCGGTACTCGTATTCCTGGCTTTCGTCGCGTCCACCGTGGTCACGGCTGAAGTCCCAGCCACCGGCCGCCTCGCGACCCGGGCGACCGCCGACCGCGTAGCCGCCGATCTCCTGGCCACGGCGCCAGCCACGGAAGTAGCCGGTGGTGTGCGCCGCTATGCTCGCGGCGTCCCGCACGATCCTCAGTGGCCGCTCGTCGCGCAACGGCGAGCCGGGCACCAGGTTGGCCTGCGGGACCCGCTTGGGTAGACCGGACTGCGTCTCGAGGCCGATGGACGGCGAGGAGGCCTTCTCGGCCGCACGCCAGCCGGTGTCGGCGACCGACGCCCAGGCGAGGTCTTCACTCTCGTCGGGGTGACCGGTGAACCAGGCGGACCGGGCCGCCGCGAAGATCAGCAGGCCTTCGTCGCCGTCGTCGTCGGAGACCGGCGGTGCGCTGATGCCGACGGGGAGCTGTGGGTGGCTCCCGGTGTCCATCGGGGTCTCCACGAGGCGCAGCGGAGGCGTCTCGTAGCGGGCGGCGTAGTCGTCGCGGTTGCGCCGGTCGTCGCGACCGCGCGACCGGTTCTCACGCGGGCCGTCGTCACGCAGCGCGCGGTCGGCCAGCGGCGGCGGCTCGACCAGCCGCAGGATCGGCGGCTCCGGCGGCATGTCGTCGGCCAGCCACGGCGGCGGCACCCGTCCGTCGTCACCGATGGACGAGTAGGTGGGCCGGTCGAGCTCGCTCGGCGGCAGGTCGTTGAGATCCGGGAAACCGTTGGCCCGCTCGTCCGCGGTGTTGTCGACGAGCGGCCAGTTGGCCCGCGCGCCCGGCTCAGGACGCGGTGCGGGCACCGGAACGCTCAGGTCGGTGGCCTGGAACCCGGTGACCGGCGGCTCGGGCGGGGGAGGCGGCGTGGCGGCCGGGCGGCCGTTGGCCCGCGGCGGGATCACGGTGGGCCGCTTGCGCTCGGCGCGCGCCGAGTTGATGGCCGCGTTGGTCAGCGTCGCCCGGAACGGCTCGCCGGCCTCGGCCGGCGGCACGGTCGGCCGCTGCGCCGGGATCGGCGTCATGCCGGGTGGCGGTGGCGGCGACGAGATCGGCTTGTTGACCGGGCCGGCCGAGACCGGGCGACCGGGTAGCGGCACCCGGGTCGCCGTCGGCGACATGGGCGCGGCCGGCAGGTGCGGCGCGGGCGGCAGGTGCGGAGCCGGGGGCTGGTGGGTCTCCGGCAGGTGCGGCGTGCCCGGCAGGCGCGGCGCGCTCGGGAAGCGCGACGCCGCCGGTGACAGCGGAGCGGCCGGCAGGTCGTCGGATGCGGCCGGCTGCGCGCCGCGGCGGCGCGGCGCGGCCGGGGACGACGGCGCGGCCGGCATGGGTGCCGGCGGCTGCAGGGTGGCCGGGGTCGGCGGCTCCGGCAGGTGCGGAGTTTCGCCGGTCGGCTGGTAGAGGCTGGTGCCGTCGAAACCGGTCGACCAGGCGTGGCCGGGGTTGCGCGAGGGCATCGGGGTGCCACCGGCTGGTGTGGGCGCGTCGAGCGCGGCCGCGGGCGGCTCCGCCGAACGGGTGGCGCCGCGGGTCGGTGTGCGGTCGCCGGAACGGCTCGCGGTGCGCGGCGTGGCGGGGTGGCGCGGTGCGTTCGGCGGGCGCGACGGGCTGGCGGCCCGCTGGGGCTCGGCCGGCTGCGCCGGCTCGGCGAACGGCACGGAGGCCGTCGTGGACAGCGGCGTCGGTGCGGTCGGCGGCGGCGCCACGGGGGCGGGAGCGACCGGCGGGGTGGTCAGCGCGCGCGGCGTGGTGGTCGCGGTGGCCGGCTCCGGGCGATGCCGACGGCCGGTGCCACGCTCGGGCAGCGGCAACGGCAGCGCGTGCAGCCCGGCCGGTGTCGCGGCGGCGGCCGGCTCGGCCGGCTCGCTCGCGGCGGCGCGGCGCATCGGACGGCGCGGCACGGCGGCGAGGGGGGTCGTGCGGGCGGCCAGCGTGGCGACCAGCGCCGCGCAGCCCTCGTCACACGAACGCACCGCGGCCACCGCCTGTCGGACGGCGTCGGCCGAGGCGCTGGCGAGGCTCTTGTTGACGGTGCCGCGGCGCGGCGTCTCGGCGATGGCGACCCGCAGGGCGGTGATCGCCTCGGTGACGGCGGCCGCGTCGCCGACCCCCTCGGCGGTCAGCCGCTTGGCGACCGCCTCGGCGGCCGGCGGCAGGTCACGACCGCGGGCGGCGGTGCCGGAGACCATGCCGGGCTCGGGCAACGCGTCGAGCACCGCGAGGGTCAGCGGCTCGGCCGGGTCGGAGTAGGCACGCAGGGCCGCGGGGTAAAGCTCGCGGAGCACCTCACGCAGCGTCGCCGCGGCGGAGTGCCGGCCGCCGGCGAGCGCGGAGTGCGCGGCCAGGATGGGCCGGTAGGGAACGAGGTCACGGGACACCGGGAGACCGACGGCGAAGATGGCACCCGCCTGCAGCGCGCGGGCCAGCCCGACCGCGCGACGCTCGGCCGCGGGGGACTCCATCTCCTCTATCGACTCGTCGTCGGCGAACCGCTCGGCGAAGTCGTCGACCGCGTCGTCGTCGGCGATGGCCAAGGGGCGACCGGCCGCGCTGAGCAGCGAGGTCACCTCGTGGTCGTCACTGTCGGCGGCGATCGCGGCGGAGCCTGGGCCGTTGGCCCGCTCGGCGAGCAGAGCGCCAAGCTCGGCGTAACCCGCCGGGTCGTCGGTGATCTCGCAGACGTCGAGCAACCGCCCGGCGTCGTCGACAACAGCAGCCGTCAGGCCGGTGCCGGCACCCGCCGGCCGACCCGTCGATTCCGCCGATGCGAGACCGCAGTACACCCGCACGAGCGCCACGTTGTCGTCCTCCTCCCCGGGCACATCGCGTGTGCCAAGGACTGATGTTCCCTGTTTAGGGGTCAGTCGCGCCAGTCCACAGCGGCAGAGATCTTGCCGATAATCGTGCGCCAGCCCAAACTTGCCGTTTGTGCCCCGATTTTCCGGAGTCGTCGGCGTGCCATGAAGCCGCTGATTCCGCCGTTGACCACGCCACGTAGTGCTTCGTCGAGGTCGTCGAGGCTGTTGCCAGGTGACAGCATGTCGAGTACGGAGGGCAGGCGCAACGCGTACGACAGATCGCGTGCGACCTCGCCGGCCTCGATGATGAGCGGCGGGTCCCAGCTGTCGTGGCCGCCACGCAGGTTCTCCACCACGAGGTCGAGCTCGTAGGAGTCCTCGTCGAGCGGGGCGATGTTGACCGGCTCGACCCGCTCGGCCAGGGTCGCCCAACTGTCGACCTGGGCGAGGTCGTGCGGTGCGCCCGAGCGGATGAAGCTGACCAGGCCTTCGGCGCTGCGGAACAGCAGGAGCTTGCCGCGGTGGGTGAGGAAGACGGGGACCTCTTCGGCCTCCTCCTCTTCTTCCTCTTCCTCCTCGGCCGCCTCGTCCTCGGTGTCGGCCTCGGCGGTCTCTTCCTCGGCTTCGTCGGCCGTGTCCTCGGCTTCGTCGTCGTCCTCGTCGGCGTCGCCGGAGCGGGCCTTGCGGCGCTCCTCCCGGCCGGCCGCTTCGGCCTGCTCGGCGAGCTCCTCGTCGGTGAAGAGGTCGGCGTCCTCGTCCTCTTCGTCCTGTCGGGCCCGCGCCGCGAAGGGATCGTCGTCTTCGCGGTCGGAGGTGTCGGTCGGCGTCAGCTCGTTGGACAGCCGGTAGGCGCGCAGCGTGAAGCCGGTGCCCGAGGGCAGCGCGATCTCGATGGGGTCGATCCGCAGCTCGTCCCAGAACGTGCGCTGGTCGGCGGGGTCGACATCGTCATCGGTTTCGTCGGTGTCGTCGGCCTCGTTTGCCTCCACCGGCTCGTCGACGGCCTCGACCGGCTCGTCGGTCGCAGCGGGCTCGGGCGCCTCGGGCGCGTCACCGGCCGTGGTCTCCTCGACCTCGGCCGCTGGCTCGTCCTGGGACGGCGGCTTGGCCTTGGACCGGTTGGACTGGCGCGCCACGCTGACCTCCGGGAGTGGTGTGTTTCGGGCGTGCGTTGGTGACTTCGCGCACGAACACCTTAGTGTGCTCCCGTCCGCTCCGGCGCCCGCACCCCGGGTGGCGATCGTGGCGTGGCGGCGCCCTAACGAGTAGGCTTTCTACCTATGAAGGCGCAGGCCCTGCACGGCCACCTCGACGCGCTCCTGCTCTCGGTGCTCGAGGGCGGTCCCTTGCACGGCTACGCCGTCATCGAGGCGCTCAAGGCCCGCAGCGGCGGTTCGCTCAACCTGCCCACCGGCACGGTCTATCCGGCGCTGCGCAGGCTGGAGCGCGCCGGTTTCGTCGACAGCACCTGGAGCACGGTCAACGGTCGGGAGCGTCGCACGTACGAGCTGACCGCCTCGGGTCGCGGCGCGCTGGCCGGTGAGCGGGCCAGCTGGACCGAGTTCAGCTCGACCGTCGGCCGCTTCCTCGGCGGCGCCGAGCCAGTCTAAATTCGCGCCGCGCGCAGGCCGGTCGCGGCCGAGCGGCCGATCCAGGTGGCCGCGATCGCCATCGCGGCGCCGCCGACGATCATCGGTGGCCAGGTGAGCGCGCCGGTCCACATCTCCGCGGACCAGCCGAACAACGCCAGCGCGCCGGCGCCGAGCAGGGTGAGCACCGCGACCAGGCCGCCCAGCGCACCGCGCAGCAGGCGGGCCGGCACCACGCGGCCCCGGCGGGTCGCCGACCACAGCGCGAGGCTGCCGAGCAGGGCGACGCCGACCGCGACCCGCGCGAGCCAGTCGACGCTGTCGGACAGCAGCAGGTAGGCCGCCGGCGGTCGCGGGCCCGACCAGGGCGCGCCCTGCCACATCAGGTCGCTGCAGAAGGCCGACACGGCGAACACGGCGATGACCCGCAGTCCGAACACCCGGGCGGCCGAGGCGGCGAGCTCGGCCTGGAACGCGGGCGCCACCTCGTCGACAGCGCCGAACTCGGCGATCGCCTGGCGTTGCGCGCTGGCCGCCGGCTGCCCGGCCGCGCGCAGGTCGTGCACCGCGTCGTCCAGCCCGTCGCGGGCCTCGGCCAGCATCCGCCGCTTGAGCCCGCGCGGCCCGGACAGGGCGCGGTCGAGCCGCTGGAGGTGCTCGTCGACGAGGCTGGCGGAGCCGGAGCGCATGGCACCACCCTCGCACCGCACCGCCCCGAACCACCTCCGGTGGTTGCCCCTAAGTCGCGACGGCGAGGTAGCCCTGTTGGGTCGACCACTGGTCCCGGTACCAGCCCGGCCGGGCGACCAGGTCCGCGTGGCGGCCGCGTTGCACCACGCGACCCGCGTCCAGCACGAGGATCTCGTCGAAGTCGTCGAGACCGCTCAACCGGTGGGTGACGAGCACGATCGCGCCGGGGGTGGCGGCCACCACGGCGGCGAGCACCGCGTCGGCGGCGCCCGGGTCGAGCCCCTCGGTCGGCTCGTCGAGCACCAGCACCTCGGGCCGCAGCAGCAGCGCCCGGGCCAGCGCGAGCCGTTGCCGCTGGCCGCCGGAGAGCTGGCCGCCGTCCTCGCCGACCTCTGTCTCCCAGCCGGCCGGTTGGTCGCGCACCCAGTCGAGGAAGCCGGCGGCGGAGGTCGCCGCGGCGAGGTCCTCGTCGGTCGCGTCGGGACGGGCGAGCAGCAGGTTGTCGCGCACCGGGGCGTGGAACACGTGCGCGTCCGCGAACAGCCCGCCCACCCGGTGCGGGTCGCCCGCGCCCACAACCGTGCCGCGGTCGGGCCGGACCGCACCGGCCAGGACGGCCAGCAGCGTGCTCTTGCCCGCGCCGCTCGGCCCGACGACGGCCACCCGCCGCCCGGCCGGCAGCCGCAGTGTGACGTCGCGCAGCGCGGGCTCCGCGCCGGCCCGGTAGGTGACCGAGACGGCGTCGAGGCCGGGCGTGCCGGCGGCCGCTCCGGCGACGGGCGCCGGGGGCGGATCGGTGAGCAGCGCGGAGACCCGGGACAGGGCGGTGCCGAGCTGGGTCCGCTGGCGGGCGGCTCCGACCAGCGCCAGGGCCGACTCGACGGCGGCGATGGTGCCGACGGCGAGCACGCCGACCAGCGTGCCGGAGGTGCCGGCGTGCAGGGCGGTGAGCACCACGGCGGCCGAGGTGGCGCCGGCGAGCAGCACTCCGGCGCCGTCGACCGCCCAACCGATCAGCGCCAGGCGGCGCTCCAGCCGGGCCAGTTCGGCGGCGCGCCCCGCGGCCCTGGCCAGCGCGGCCTCGGTGGCGCCGAACGCCGCCAGGTCGGCCGCGCCGGCGGTCAGGTCCACCGCGTCGACGGCCAGCGCGCCGCGCAGCGGCGCCACCTCGGCGGCCGTGCGCCGGGTCAGCGCCGACGCGAGCCACGGCAGGACCACGCCGGCCAGCAGCAGCCCGGCGGCGAGCGGCAGGGCGGCCAGCGGGCTGAGCAGCCCGGCGCCGAGCACCGCCAGCACCGCGACCAGGCCGGCGGCGGCACCCGGCACGAGCACCCGGAGCAGCAGGTCCTGCACCGCGTCCACATCGGACACCAGTCGGCTCAGCGCGTCGCCGGAGCGGTCGGTGGCCCGGGCCGGGCGGGTCGAGAGGGTGGCGAAGATCCGGGCCCGGACCTCGGTGATGATCCGCAGGACCGCGTCGTGGCCCGCCAGCCGCTCGGTGTAGCGCAGCGCGCCGCGCGCGATCGCCAGCGTCCGGACCGCCACGATCGCCACCGTCAGCGCGGCGACCGGCGGTTGGCCCGCGGCCGTGATCAGCAGCCAGGTGGCGGTGGCCATCAGCGCGAGCCCGGCCAGCTCGGTGCCCGCGGCCAGCAGGCCGGCACCGACCAGCCGGCTCAGCCACGGCCGGGCGATCCGGAGGACGACGCGTTCGGCGGCGGTCACGTCAACCACCGACCCCGGTCGGCAGCGCGGGCGCCGGGCGCAAGATCTCGGTCACCACGCCGTCCTCGACCCGCAGCACGCGGTCGGCGGCCGCCAGCAGCGCCGGCCGGTGCGCGACGAAGACGCCGGTGCGCCCCTCGAGGAGGCTGATCGTCGCGTCGACCACGGCCGCCTCGGACGCGGCGTCCAGCCGCGCGGTCGGCTCGTCGAGGAGCACCAGCGCGGCCTGGTCCCGCAGGAACGCCCGGGCCAGCGCGATCCGCTGCCGTTGGCCGCTGGACAGCCCGTACCCCCGCTCGCCCAGCATGGTCTGCCAGCCCTCGGGCAGCGCGTCGACCACCTCGTCGAGGGCCGCGGCGGCGGCGGCCCGGGCGAGGTCGGCGTCGGCCGGCGCGCCGAGCCGGACGTTGTCGGCCACGGTGCCGGCGAACAGGTGGGCGCGCTGTGGCACCCAGGCGACCGTGCGGCGCCAGGCGTCGAGGTCCGCGGTGGCCAGGTCGACGCCGGACACCAGCACCTGGCCGGCGGTCGGGCGCACGAAGCCGAGCAGCAGCCCGAGCAGCGTGCTCTTGCCGGCGCCGGACGGGCCGACGATCGCGACCCGCTCGCCCGGTTGGATGGTCAGGGTGACGTCGCGCAGGGCGGTCGTCCGCTCGTACTCGACCGTCACGCCGGACAGCACGATCGGCCCGGGCCGCACCACCGCCGTGCCCACCGACGGCGCCGGCTCGCCCGGCGCCGGCTCGTCCGGCAGCGCGGAGAGCGCGTCGTCGAGGGCGGTGAGCCCTTCGAGGCTGGCGTGGAACTTGCTGCCGGCGGCGCGCAGCGGCAGGTACGCCTCGGGGGTCAGCAGGAGCACGAGCAGCGCGACCTGCAGGGTCAGCCCGCCGGACAGCAGCCGCAGCCCCACCGGCACCGCGACCAGGGCGACCGAGATCGTCGCCACCAGCTCCAGCACCAGGGCCGACAGGAACGCGATGCGCAGCGTCCGCATGGTCGCCGCCCGGTGGGCGTCCGCCATCCGCCGCACGACGTCGACCTGCGCCTGGGCCCGGCCGAAGGCGCGCAGCGTGGGCAGCCCGCTGAGCATGTCGAGGAAGTGGCCGCCAAGTCGGGACAGCCGCCGCCACTGCCGCTCGGTGGCGACCTGCGCCTGCCAGCCGACCAGGGCGCCGAAGATCGGGATCAGCGGGATGGTCACCGCGACGATCAAGGCCGACGTCCAGTCGGCGAACACCAGCCGGGCGAGGACGGCGATGGGGATCGTGACGCCGAGTACGAGCTGGGGGAGGTAACCGGTGAAGTAGGCGTCCAGACCGTCGAGGCCGCGGCCGGCCAGGGTCGCCAGCGAGCCACCGCGCTGGCCGGCGAGCCAGGCCGGGTCGCGCCGGGTCACCGAACCGAGCAGTTCGACCCGCAGCGCCTGCTTGACGGCGGCGGCGCTCCAGGCGGTGACCGCGCCCTGCGCCCAGGCGAGAACGGCGCGGGCGGCGACCAGGCCGACGAAGAGGCCGAGGGCGGTGCGGTCGAGCCGGCCACCGGCGCCCGCGGCGAGCACCGCCGCCAGCGCGGTGGCCTGGAGCACGACGACGACCGCGGTAGCCACGCCGCACAATCCGAGCACGACGAAGTGGCGCCGGGTGGCAGGCACCCGACGCAACAGTCGCGGGTCGAAAGGTCGGCGGCGGCTCACCAGTAGACCGGGGCCTTGCCGTCGATCCGCCCGCGGAAAACCCACCAGGACATCGCCTGGAAGCCTATAAGCACCGGAACGAACGGCACCGCCACCCAGGCGAGCAGCCGCAACGTCGCAGGTGCGGCCGCCGCTTCGGCCACTGTCAGCGTCGCTGCGGGGTCGACCGTCGACACCAGGGCGGCCGGGTAGCGGCCCAGACCGACCAGCAGGACCGGCGCCACCAGGGCCACCGAGCTCGCGACGAACGCCCAGCCAGCCTTGCGCTCGGCCAGGAGACGGGCCGCGAGCAGGGCAAAGACCATCAGCAGCAGGGGTACGAGCACGCGCGGGTGCACCGCCGCCCGCACCTCCGCCGAGAGCGAGCCGAGCAGGGTGGCCAGCCCGACGGCGCCGAGCGCGACGGGCACGAGCCGCCGGACGAGCCCCGCCCGGTCCGGTGCCTGCCCCGCCGGCATCCGCAGCGACAGGAAGGTGGCGCCCTGCAGTGCGACGAGGGTCACCAGTGTGATCGCGGTCGCGGCGACGAACGGGGTGGCCAGATGGCCGATGCCGGCGACGTGTCCGTCCGCGTCCAGCGGCAGGCCCTGGAGCAGCCCGCCGAGCAGCGCACCCCAGCCCAGCGCCGCCAGCGTGCTGCCGGCCACCACGACCCGGTCCCACCGGGCCCGGGCCGCCGGGTCGGCCGGGCGGCCGCGCACCTGCACGCCGACGGTCACCAGCAGGACGCCGACCAGGGCCGCGACCACGGCCGGGTAGTAGCCGGACAGCAGCTCGCCCTCCAGCCGGGGGAAGGCGCCGAACAGGATGCCGAGGGCCGCGACCAGCCAGACCTCGTTGCCGAGGAAGAACGGGCCGACCGCGGTGAGCGCGGTCCGCCGCCGGGCGTCGTCGCGGACGCCGGACAGCAGCAGGCCGACGCCGTAGTCCAGGCCGCCGAGCACCAGGTAGCCGGCGAAGACCAGCCCCAGGGCCGCGTACCAGGCGATTTCCATCGGTCTTCCCCTATCGGGCCAGGGCCGGCTCGGGCCGGCGCTCGTCGTCTTCGGCGGTGATGTCGGCCAGGGAGCGGCCGAGGGCGGGGTCGGCGGTGCCCCGGGCGGCCCGCTTGGCGATCAGCACCCAGTTGGTGACGGCGAGGGTCAGCAGCAGCGCGGTGAAGCCGAGGAAGGACGCCAGCAGCACGCCGCCGCTGATCGGGCTGACGGCGTCGTCGACCTTGAGCAGCCCGTACGCGGCCCAGGGTTGGCGCCCGCCCTCGCGGGTGAGCCAGCCGAGAATCGCGGCCACGAACGGCAACGGCAGACAGAGCCCGACGATGACCAGCGGGAACTTCAGCCGGACGATCCAGTCGCGGTAGAAGAGCGGCAGCATGACGAAGGACCAGGCCAGGGTGAAGCCGATCAGGATCATGAAACCGAGACCGACATTGGCGTACGCCGGTGGCAGGTAGTCGCCGGGTCCGAAGCGCGCCGTGAAGTCGGCGACCGCCTGCGCCTTGGCCGCGTCGTCGCCGAACTTGGTCGGCTGCACGGGGCCGACGGCGCCGAACTGGGCGAAGCCGAAGCCCATCAGGGGTACGCCCGCGATCGTCACCGTGACCAGACCGATCCACAGCGACTTGCGCAGGAGCTCGTAGTCGGGGCTGCGGCGCAGCATCAGCCAGGCGCTGATGCCCGCCAGCACCATCCCGCCGGTCAGCACCGCGGCGGACGTCACGTGGCCGAGCGCCATCGTGAACGTGGGGTTGGTCAGCAACGCGGTGAAGTCGGTGAGGTGGGCGACCCCGTCGCGGACCTCGTAGCCGACCGGATGCTGCAGCCACGCGTTGGCGGCCATGATGAAGAACGCCGAGAGGTACGCCGTGATGGCCACGCCGTAGAGCAGCGCCAGGTGCACACCGCGGCGCAACCGGTGCCAACCGAAGATCCACATGCCGAGCAGGGTCGACTCGAGGAAGAACGCGAGCAGCGTCTCCATGGCGATCGGTGCGCCAAACACGTTGCCGGTGTAGCGGGACAGGCCGCTCCAGTTCAGGCCGAACTGGAACTCCATCACGATGCCCGTCGCGATGCCGAGCACGTAGTTGATCAGGTAGATGGTGCCCCAGAAGCGGACCATCCGCTCGTACACCGGCTTGCGGGTGATGAACGCGGCGGTCTGGAGATAGACCAGCAGCGTCACCAGCCCGAGGGTCACGAGGACGAACAGGAAGTGGATCGAGGTCGTGGTGGCGAACTGCAGGCGCGCGAGCGGCAAGGGGTCCATGACCAAGCCCCTCCGAGGGGATAGTGAGGTTCGCTTGTTATAGCGATGCTACACGTAGCTTCCCTACCTATCAGTGCTACGTTGTGTAGTAGTCATGGACATGACTCTACTACGTGCTGTCGTAGCTTGGCGTTTAGGAGAGGAACAGGGCGACCGGGAGCGCGGCCAGCGCGGTGGTGCTGGCCAGGGCGACCAGGGCCGCCAGCGGGGTGGGGCCCAGCGGCGCGCGGAGCCGGCGTACCCGGGCGACGATGTCGTGGTCGGCGGCGGCGAGCATGCCGGCGGGGGTGACGCGCGACGGCGCGGTCGCGAACCGGGCCAGCGCGGCCGCCAGCAGCTCGTCGGTGTGCTGGCGGCGGGCCCGGTCGTCGGCGCGCATCTCGACCAGCAGGGCGACGGCGGCCATGGCGCGGACCATCCAGCTCACCCCGGGCAGCGCGCGGACCAGGGCGGAGAACGGGAGCAGGACGAGGTCGTGCCGCTCCTTGGCGTGGGCCTGCTCGTGGCTGAGCACCGCGGCGAGCTCGTCACGACGGAGCAGACTGAGCGCGCCGGCACTGATCACGACGCGAGGGCGCAGCCCCGGCACGCAGTAGGCGGCCGCGCTCGGGTGGTCGAGCACCAGCGCACCCGGCGCGGCCGGATCGGCCCGGGCGACAAGCGCGAGCAGGTCACGCTGGCGCTGCCGAGCCTTGGCGGCGTGCCGGAGGCTGGAGCCGGTCGACCAGAACAGCACGACGCCGATGCCGAGCCCGACGCTGATCAGCGCGAGGTGGCCGACGCCGAGCTCGGCTGGGAGGCGGCCGCCGGCCAGGTCGTCGGCCAGGATCCGCAGAGCGGTGCCCGGCGGGCGGCCGTAGGGTGCCAGGCCCAACGAGATCGGGATCCCGATCGCGGACAGCCCCACCGCCAGGCCGATGCCCTGCCAGCAGAGGATGGCGACGGTCGGGCTGGTGGCCGGCCAGCGGGACCGGAGCATCACCCAGGCCACGAGATAACAGCCCAGCACCGCCGCGCCGAAGTGTGCGGTGTAGAGCATCGGTCAAGCCTTGTCTTCGCCCAGGGCGGCGCGGAGCACCTCGGCCTCGTCGCCGGTCACCGACCGGGCGAACCGCACGAGCGCCGCGTCCTTCTCCCCGGCCATCTCGAGAGCGTCGAGCATGAGCTGCGCGATGTACGCGTCGCGGCCGGCGACCGGCTGGTAGCTCCAGGCCCGGCCGGTGCGCTCACGCTCGACCATGCCCTTGCCGGCAAGCCGGTCGAGCACGGTCATCACGGTGGTGTAGGCCAGGTCACGCCCGTTGAGCGCATCGACGACTTCACGGACCGTGGCCGGCGCGGACCGATCCCAGAGGACGTCCATCACCGCCCGCTCGAGATCTCCCAACCGCGTCACGCGTCGATCCTACCCTGCGTAGTAGCCAGCCCGCGCCCGGCCGCCTCCCGGTAGCGACCGGGCGGCCAGCACCGTCCGCAGAGAACCGCCGGCCGTGCCTGTGGTTGTCGACCGCTTGGCGGCCGTGCTCTGCAACAGCCGGAGAGCAAGCGGCTGTGCCGGCACCTGCTGGCCCTGTCGGGCCGGCTGGCACGTGCTGGCCGCCGGGGACGGTTGGCACGTGCTGGCCCGCTGAGCCGGTCAAACAGCCGGCTCCGCCGGGCGGGCTGGCACATGTTGGCCCGCCGGGCGGGCTGGCACATGTTGGCCCGCCGGGTCGGCTGGCACGTGCTGGCCCACCGCGCCGGGCTACCACGTACTGGCCGGCTGGGCCGGTCAAAGTGCTAACCCCTGCCAGGCCGGCTGCCACGTGCTGGGCCGCCAGGCCGGCTGCCACGTGCTGGCCCCCGGCCGGTCAAAGTCTTGGCCCCCGGCCGGCCGGCACCTGCTGGCCCGGCGGGCCGCGGCCGTCATGACGTCCTGGCCACGGACCTCCTTCTTAGCCGGCTCTGCCTGCCGGTGTTGGACGCCGACCGCCCGTCGGGCCTGGCGCCTCCGTCGGTGGCGGCCGACCAGCGAACGGCCGCGCCGGCTGCGGCCGTGACCACGCCGGCGGCGAGGGCGACCAGCGGCAGATTGGTCGGGATGCCGAGGTAGACGGTGATGCCGAGGATCCGGGACAGCCCCCACGGGAGCAGGGCCAGTTGGTCGTTCCAGATCGTGAGGGCGCGTTCGAGGCCGAGCGCCGCGATTCCGGCGGCTAGCACCGCTAAGGTCCCGCCGCCGGCCACGAGGGTGTTGCCGACCGCGCGCCGGCGGCGGGTGCCGGGCTGGGCCAGCGTGACCGCGACGAAGAGCCAGCCGAAACCGGCGAACGCGACGGTGATGTACACCGCGCGGGCGGTGGGCGCCGTCCAGAACTCGAACCAGTAGTGGCCGGGCCCGCGGACCGCCAGCGCGCCCAGGAGCAGGGCCGTTCGGAGCAGGATCACGCCGCCGATCACCGCCCAGGTTCGGTTGTCGGTCAGCGCGCGGGCGATCAGCGCGAACACCAGCCACGCCGTCAGCACGAGGACCAGGTGGGCCGGTGCGGCGAACCAGGTGTAGACGAGGCGGCTGGCCACGAGCGCCACCGCGGCGATGGCAACGACGCTCGCGGCGGTCGCGCGGTCGGGCGGCCGGCCTAGCCCCCACGGACGGGTGGCGCCCAGCCAGAGCGCGCGGCAAGCGGCGTTGCGGTTGGCCGCGCCGAGAGCGACGACCAGCAGGACCAGCGCGAGGAGGACGCGGGCCAGCCAGGCCATCGCGGGGTCGCGGTCGGCCCGATCGGTGCCGAGGTCGGCCGCGGTGAACTGGTAGGCCGGCAGGTCCCGGTCTCCGCCGTAGCGGGCCAGGTGCCCCGCCTTGCGCGTCTCGTAAACGGCCCGTGCCGCCTGCCACTGCTGGCGGGCCGTGCCATCGCCTGTGTCGAGCCACTGGGCATGGCGCAGCACCGTCGTCCGGTAGGCGGCCAGGGTCTCGAAAAGGTCGACCTGGAAGTCGAGGGTGTCGGTCAGTCGTTGCCGCAACGCGGGGTCGCGGTAGGTGGCCGGATCCGTCGCGGCGACCAGGTCGCGCATCTCGACGGCGAGCGCGACCGCCCGGTCACCGCCGGCGATCGCCTCGTCGAGCCGGTCCCGGCTCACGGCGTAGATGCTGTCGAGCGCGGCCGAGTCGCCGGTCACGATGTCCCACTCGAAGATCCACATCATCGGCGGTGGCTCGAGGCCGAGCGCCTTCACCTGCTTGTCGGCGTACGGTCCGATGTAGAGGCCCTTGGTGACCGCCGCGCGGGACCGGGCCAACATGCCCGTGATCGCGCGCTCGGTGGCGGGGTCGGTGCTGAAGGTCTGCCTGACCCAGTCGCGGGTGATCTCCTCGGCCGGGGTGTCGGGGCGCCAGGCCAGCCGAGCCGCCGCGTACGTGTTGAGGTCGTACAGCTGCCAGAAGCCGGCACGGAGATAGAGCGAGGTCGGGCCGGCCCGCAGTGGACCACCGTCCTGGGTCCACGTCCAGCTGCCCTCGACGCGCGGGTTCGCGGCCAGGAACGTGCGCAGCGCTTGCTGGTGCAGTGCGGTCAGGTCGTTGGGCAGCGAGCCGAAGCCCTCGAACTCGCGGCGCGACTGGAACTCGACGATGCGGCGCTGGTTGCCCCTCGTCAGCGTCGGGTTCAGTGGCAGGTGGCTGTAGAAGTCGCCGGCCGGGTATTTGGTGGACACGACCAGATGCGGGTCGTCGATCGTGCCGAGCACCTCGTCGTAGGACGCCGGATTGGTGTGCAGGTCTCCGACGGCGCCGACGCCGACGGTCCAGCTGCGGAAGATGATGTCGCGCCCACCCTGGCCCGCCGTCGCGAGCAGCGCGGTCAGCATCGCCCGCACCGCCTCGGGCGTGGTGACAGCGAGCCGGGACTCGTAGTCCCAGCCCTGTTGCCGGTAAACCGCCCCACCCTCGCCGATTCGGATCATCAGGCCGCCGGCGAACGGCATCCGCTCGAACAACTCGGCCAGCCCGGCCTGGTAGACGGCCCACAGCCGCGGGTCGGTCGCGTCGAGACCGCCGGTGGTGCGGGCCAGGAAGCGTTCCAGGGGCGGGGATAGCGCGAGCATGTCGGTGAGGAAGTAGACCTTCATGCCGCTGTCGGCCGCGTACCGGAAGATCGGTGCGAACGCCGCCACCAACGCCTCGTTGCGGCCGATGTGGTCATCGCCGTCGTCGTAGACGCCGACGCCCTCGAACGTCACGTATTCCAGGAAGCCCGGGATGACGATGCCGTTGTAGCCCTGGCTCAGTGAGTGGTCGACGAACGCACGGAACTGGGCGCCGATTCGTTCGGCGGCGGCTCTGTCCACCCACGGGGCGTCCGGCAGCAGCGCCGAGCCCACGACGTCGGTGTTGAGCGAGTAGTCGGTCTCGTCGGGCGCCGCCTCGCGGCCGACGGAGCCCGCGTCGGTCAGCCGGAGACCGAGCCGTGGCGCGGTCACGGTGTCACCGGTGATCGCGGCACCGGACCGGATGCGGTCGGCGACCGCGTAGAGACCTGCGGCGGTGCCGGCGGCGGTCACGCCCGTGACGGTGATGCCGCCGGCCGCGCTGGTCAGGCGAAAACTCTCGAGCGAGCGGGCCCCCGGAAGGGCGGCGATCCGGGCCGTCAACTGGGCCGGCCCCGTCCCGCCGATTTTCGGTCGTGGCCGGCCGCGAGCCTCCAACGCGTCCGCGACGACACCGGCCGCGCGAGTCACCAACGGGTCGTCGGGAACCCGGATCGCCGCGATCGCTGGTGGTGCGGCGAGCGGCGCCGGCCCGGCCTCCGCGACCCGCTCGACCGGGACGTCGGCAGCCGAATAGCTCAGCCCGAGCGCGCCGTCGACCCCGTAAGCCACCACGGCACCGGCGGCGAGCAGGACCGCGACGGCGGCCCCGACCACCCACCGCATCCGACGCCCATCGCCAGTCATGCGGGTCATATTAGGAACGGGGTCTGACGTTTTTGGCCGTGGTTCGCGTTGGTGATCATCGATTACCGTTGTGTCGTGGCGAGCGACGGCGTGCGGTTGGGCATCGACTACGGCACGTCCAACACGGTCGCCGTGTTGGCACAGGTGGGCCGCGAGCCGCGGACGGTGTTGTTCGACGGCTCGCCGCTGCTGCCCAGCGGGGTCTGCCTGGACGGCACGGGGCGTCTGTTGGTCGGCCGCGACGCGTGGCACACGGCTTTGTCCGTACCCGCCGCGTTCGAGCCCTTTCCCAAGCAACGCATCGGCGACGGCGCCGTCCTGCTCGGCGATCGCGAGGTGCCGGTCGCGGAACTGATCGGGGCAACCCTGTCGCGCGTCGGCCAGGAGGCGACGCGGATCGCGGGTGAGCCGGTGACGTCCGTGACCCTGAGCTTTCCGGCTGCCTGGGGCACCGAACGGCGGCGCGTGCTGGCGGAGGCCGCCGAGCGGGTTTTCCCGGTCGTCGAGCTGGTCGCGGAGCCGGTGGCGGCGGCCAACCTGTTCGCGGGCGTGGCCAGTCAGGCCGTGCCGGTCGGGCGGTGCGCGATCGTCTACGACTTCGGGGCAGGAACCTTCGACGTCTCGGTGGTACGACGCGGGCCAGGCGGTTTCGAGGTGCTCGCCACCGAGGGCCGGGACGACTGCGGCGGCCTGGACCTCGACGCGGCCGTGGTGCGGCGGCTCGGCGCGACGGTCGGCCAATCCTCGCCCGAGGTCTGGGAGCGGCTGGTCAATCCGGCGTCCACCGCCGATCGGCGGGCGAGCCGACAGTTGTGGGAGAACGCGCGTACCGCCAAGGAGATGTTGTCCCGGGCCACGTCCGCGCTCCTGCACGTGCCGTTGCTCGACTCCGACGTGACGGTGGGCCGGGAGGAGCTCGACGAGCTGGCCGCGCCGTTGTTGGCCGGAACCGTCGAGGCGACGCGGGCCGCGATCGAGGCCGCCGGGGTCGTCACGGCGGACCTCGCCGCCATTTACCTGACCGGCGGGTCCAGCCGGATGCCAGCCGTGAGCACGGCGCTGCACCGGGCCTTCTCGGTCGCGCCGATCCTGGTCGAACAGCCGGAGCTGGTGGTCGCGGAGGGCAGCGTGCGCCCACCCGTGGCGGCCGAGTCGCCGACGGCCGTGCTCGCGTCTCCGGTGCCGCGGTCGCCGTCGCGTACCCGGCAGGTCGTGGTGCTCTCCGCCGTTGTGGTGTCGGTGGCCGCGGTCGCGGTCGTGGTGGGTCCGTCGCTGGGCTCGGACGGGTCCGGCACGGGGCGCGCTGTCGGCGCGGCTTCGACGGGGCCACTGTCGCCGTCGCAGTCGGCCGCGCCGACGCCGACGCCGACGCCGTCCTCCGCCCCGGTCGACAGCTGTGTCGTCGGAAGTTGGCGGTCGATCGGCGGCCAGCAGACGCTGAAAATCAACGGCCACGACACGATCTTCAGTGGTGGTGCGGGTGTGACGATGACCTACCAGGCCGACGGGCGTGTCACCGTCGTCTGGAAGAACGCCACCTGGAAGGCCACGGTCAACGGCACGAAGTGGACAGAACGAATAAACGGCAAAGTGACCGCCAGTGTCTTCCACAAGGGCGGGAAGGAGTACGTCACCAGCAGCAAGGGCACCGGGGATGTCGTGCTGTATCGGGGCAGCTCGCGGAACAGCTCGGTCAACCTGGACCTGGTCAACGGAGACGATCCGTACTTCTGCTTCGGTGATTCCCTGCGCTTCGTCGACGACGACTACTCCGCGGAGTTCAAGCGGCTCTGATCCTCTTCCCGGTCGAAAGTCTCCACCTTGGCCCGGTAGCCGCCGCTCGTCCCGGGGTTGATCAGCACCACGAAGTCGGGCAGGGCGCCGGGTTTGGGGGCACCGTCGTCGTCCTGCGCACCGGGCTCGGCGGTCCAGTCGACCAGGGCGACGGTCACCTGCCAGCGACCCGGCTCGAGCGGGATCCGCAGACCGTTGTCCGGGTCGTCGCCGACGTGCTCGATGCCGCTGATGACCGCGCCGGCGGTGGCGACGAAGAGATAAGGATCCGAGATCACGAGGGTGTACGCGCTTTCGCGCTCCGTCAGCCCCGCCGGCTCGGAGGCGGAACCGACCCGGGCAACGAACTGGTAGGCGCCGTCACCGTCGATGTTGATCGGCACGAAGGCGCCGGCGACGACGTGCCGGAGAATGTCCTCGTCCTCCAGGAGGGCGTCCTCCCAGGTCTCGTAGTCCACCACGTCGTGAAAGGCCGTGGGCGACCAGAGCCCCCACATACCCGCGTCGGTGGCGAGTGCCTCGGTGATCTCCATGTGTGTCCGCCTTCCCTGTCGCGCTCGGGAAAGCTACACCCGGTCGACCAGGTCCGTGAGGACGGCCCGGAGGCGCGCGGCCGCAGCGGGGTCCGCGGACAATGCCACCGGCTTCCCGCGGCGGAGCGCGGTCAGTGGTGCGTCGGGCGGATTATCGAGCAGATCGGCCAGGGGTACGGCGGCAGCGTCCACTGTGGTCCCGAGGAGCGCGGCTGCCGTGCCGATCAGCGTGCGCAGCGGTTGCCGGAACTGGCGGTGCATGCCGCTGTCGACGAACAACGGGTTGTAGAGGACGTAGCGAACGCGGCCGGGCCGGGTCGCGGCGAAGTCGATGCCGAGCAGGTCGTTGGATCGGGCGCCCTGCATCGTCGCCCTGAACATCGTGTAGTCGCGGGTGAGCTGAAGGTCGTCCCAATGGATGCGGCCGGCCTTGATGCCGCCCGTGCCGCTGAGGTTGAGCACCACGGGTGTCGTCGCCGCGGCCTCCAACGCCGGCCGCAGCCGGTCGGCCAGCAGGTAGCGGCTCACCACGTAGATCGCGAAGGTCTGCTCCAGCCCTTCGCCGGTCTCCACCCGCCGCTGGTCGAAGCGCCCGGCCGCGAGCACGAGCGCGTCGATGCGGCCCGGCAGCCGGTCGATCAGCCGGGTGGTCTGCCGGACCGACGTGAGGTCGGCGTCGGCGCTGCCGATCGCGATCACGTTGTCGCCCCGCTCCCTCAGCCGGGCGGCGAGAGCCCCGCCGATGCCGCGTGTGCCGCCCGCGATCACCACTGTGCGCATACTCGATCCTGTGCGGCATCGCGGCCCGTCCGAAAGAAGGCACATCCATGTCACCTGTGCTCCCGTTGCCCGTCACGGAAACTGACCGCGCGGCCTGCGCCGCCACGGACGTACTGCGCCGCGTCGGTGAGAAGTGGAGCGTCCTGGTGCTGGCGTTGTTGCGCGAGCATCCGTACGGCTTCAACGAGCTCGACCGCGCCATCCACGGCCTGAGCCGCCGAATCCTGACGCGGACGTTGCGGACGTTGGTCAGCGACGGCCTGGTGAGCCGCCAGGAGACGGCGGCGCGCGTCGAGTACGCCCTGACCGACCTGGGCCGCTCGTTGCTGCCGCTGGTCATCGCGATCGGCGAGTGGGCGGTCGAGCACGCACCCGAGATCAACGCCGCCCGCGGACAGGAGTTTTCTGTCGGTGGCAGCCGGTAGTTTCCGCGTGACCCGGGAGGTGGTCGCGATGGAAACCAAGAACTGGATGGTCATCTACACCGACGACGCTCTGACACCGACGGTGTTTCGACATCGCCTGCGACGGCTGCGCACGAGACGACGAGGAAGACCAAGCCGACATCGCACTCGACCACCGCCGGCCGACGCACCCGAGTAGGGGCCATGTCGCCGGCGAGCGCGGTCCGGTTGCCACGGTCGGCGACCGCGCCGCCGGACGTGGCGTTCCGGTCTGTGCGTACGTGGCGGCCCGGTGGGCGGGCCGCCACGTTTGGCGGCGAGGCAGGGCGGTCAGATGCCCTTGGGGTGCCAGACCGTCTTGGTTTCCAGGAAGGCCGTCATGCGGGTCAGGCCCGGGTCGTCGGACCAGCTGGGGGTCGACGCCGAGGGGCGGATGACGCGCTTCAGGTTGCCGGCGGCGGCTTCCTCCAGCGACGTCGCCAGGGTCTGGTCGGTGACGCCGGCCAGGTCGATGGCGTTGACGTCCATGTGGGCGGCCAGCCACGGCGCGGTTTCGGCCGGGTCGCCGGTCAGGATGTTGACGACGCCGCCGGGTAGGTCGGAGGTGGCCAAGACCTCGGCGAGCGTTACCGCCGCGAGAGGCGCGTCGTGGGCGGCCAGGGCGACCACCGTGTTGCCGGTGACGATGGCCGGGGCGATGACGCTGACCAGTCCCAGGAACGACGGCGGGGTGACCAGGCCGACCACGCCGGTGGGCTCGGGCGACGACAGGTTGAAGTACGGGCCGGCGACCGGGTTGGCGCCGCCGTAGACCTGGCTGATCTTGTCGGACCAGCCGGCGTACCAGACCCAGCGGTCGATCGCCTCGTCGACCTCGGCGGTGGGCAGGCCCAGGCCGATGAACTGGTCGCGGCGGCCTTCGAGCATCTCGGCCACGCGGTAGAGGATCTGGCCGCGGTTGTAGGCGGTCGCACCCGACCAGCCCTTCACCGCGGCCCGGGCGGCGACGACCGCGTCGCGGACGTCCTTGCGGGAGGCCAGGGCCACGTTGGCGTCCTGTGCTATGTAGGAGCGGCCGGACTCGCTGCGCGGGAACTTGCCGCCGATGAACAGTTTGTAGGTCTTGCGGACCGCCACGCGTGCGTCAGACATCGAGGTATGCCTCCAGCCCGTGGCGGCCGCCCTCGCGACCGTAGCCGGACTCCTTGTAGCCGCCGAACGGCGACGTCGGGTCGAACTTGTTGAACGTGTTGGCCCAGACCACGCCGGCGCGCAGCCGGTCGGCCATCCACAGGATCCGGGAGCCCTTGTCGGTCCAGACGCCGGCGGACAACCCGTAGGGCGTGTTGTTGGCCTTCTCGACGGCCTCCGCGGGCGTGCGGAACGTCAGCACCGACAGCACCGGGCCGAAGATCTCCTCGCGGGCGATGCGGTGGGCCTGGGTCACGCCGGTGAAGATGGTCGGCGCGAACCAGAAGCCGTTCTCGGGCAGTTCGCACGGCGGAGACCAGCGCTCGGCGCCCTCTTCGCCGCCGATGTCGGACAGCGTGCGGATGCGCTCGAGCTGGGCGGCCGAGTTGATCGCGCCGATGTCGGTGTTCTTGTCGAGCGGGTCACCGACCCGCAGCCGGGCCATCCGCCGCTTGAGCGAGGCGAGCACCGGCTCGTAGACCGACTCCTGCACCAGCAGCCGCGAGCCCGCGCAGCAGACGTGGCCCTGGTTGAAGAAGATGCCGTTGACGATGCCCTCGACGGCCTGGTCGATGGGCGCGTCCTCGAAGACCACGTTGGCGGCCTTGCCGCCGAGCTCGAGCGTGACCTTCTTGCGCGAGCCGGCCACCGAGCGCGCGATCGCCTTGCCCACGTCGGTCGAGCCGGTGAACGCGATCTTGTCGACACCGGCGTGCTCGACCAGCGCGCGGCCGGTCTCGCCGGCGCCGGTGACGATGTTGACCACGCCCGGGGGCAGGTCGGCCTGCTGGCAGATCTCGGCGAACAGCAGGGCGGTCAGCGGCGTGGTCTCCGCGGGCTTGAGCACCACGGTGTTGCCGGCGGCCAGCGCCGGCGCGATCTTCCACGCGAGCATGAGCAGCGGGAAGTTCCACGGGATGACCTGCGCCGCGACGCCCAGCGGGCGCGGTGCGGGGCCGAACCCGGCGTGCGCCAGCTTGTCGGCCCAGCCGGCGTAGTAGAAGAAGTGCGCGGCCACCAGCGGGATGTCGACGTCGCGGGACTCGCGGATCGGCTTGCCGTTGTCGAGCGACTCCAGGACGGCGAGCTCGCGGCCGCGCTCCTGGATGATCCGGGCGATCCGGTAGAGGTATTTGGCGCGGTCGCGACCCGGCATGCGGGACCAGACCTTGTCGTAGGCCTTCCGGGCCGCGGCGACCGCACGGTCGACGTCGGCGGGGCCGGCCTCGGCGACCTCCGAGAGCACCTCTTCGGAGGCGGGGTTGATCGTCTTGAAGTACGCACCGTCGGCGGGGTCGACGAAGGCGCCGTCGACGAACAGGCCGTAGGACGGCTTGATGTCGACGACCGCGCGGGATTCGGGGGCGGGGGCGTATTCGAACATCGTCAGTCCAGCGTGAAGTAGTCGGGACCGGCGTAGACACCGGTCGTGAGCTTGGTGCGCTGCATCAGCAGGTCGTTGAGCAGCGTCGACGCGCCGAACCGGAACCAGTCGGGGTCGAGCCAGTCGTCGCCGGCCGTCTCGTTGACCAGCACCAGGTATTTGATCGCGTCCTTGGTCGTGCGGATGCCGCCGGCCGGCTTGACGCCGACCTGGCGCCCGGTCAGGTCGCGGAAGTCGCGGACCGCCTCGAGCATCACCAGCGTGACCGGCAGCGTCGCCGCGACCGGGACCTTGCCGGTCGACGTCTTGATGAAGTCGCCGCCGGCCAGCATGCCGATCCAGGAGGCGCGGCGGACGTTGTCGTAGGTCGACAGCTCCCCGGTCTCCAGGATGACCTTGAGGTGGGCCGGGCCGCAGGCCTGCTTGACCGCCGCGATCTCCTCGAAGACCTCGAGGTAGCGCCCGGCCAGGAAGGCACCCCGGTTGATCACCATGTCGATCTCGTCGGCGCCGGCCGCCACGGCGGCCTTGGTGTCGGCGAGCTTGATCTCGAGCGGCGCCTGGCCGGAGGGGAAGGCCGTCGCCACGCTCGCCGTGTGGATGCCGGAGCCGGCCAGGGCCTCGGTGGCCACCGGCACCATCGCCGGGTAGACGCAGATCGCGGCCACCGGCGGGCAGGTCGGGTCGGCCGGGTCGGGTCGCCGGGCCTTCGCGCAGAGCGCGCGCACCTTGCCGGGGGTGTCGGCGCCTTCCAGCGTGGTCAGGTCGACCATGCGGATCGCCAGGTCGATCGCCCATGCCTTGGCGGTCGTCTTGATCGACCGGGTGCCGAGCATCGCGGCGCGCTGTTCCGCGCCAACCTGGTCGACCCCGGGCAGACCGTGCAAAAATGCCCGAAGGGCCGCGTCGGAGCTTGTTACTGAGGACAGGTCCGACGCCGTCGTCGCTGTCATGCGGACGAGTGTACGGGTGCGGCGTGAGGTCGATGAGTTATCCACAGGTGGGGCACTATCCACAGGCCTGCCCACAGATCATCAGCGACCGGTACCTTGACCAACCGTGGACGTACAAGTTGTTAACCATCCCCTCGCGCAGACCCGCCTGACGGCGATGCGCGAAGCGGGCACCGAGCCCGGCAGCTTCCGGGCAGCGTTGCACGAGCTCACCACGATGCTGGTGTACGAGGCGGCGCGCGCCTTCCCGATCGAGCAGTACCCCATCGAGACCCCCGTCGCACCGACCCAGGGCACCCGGCTGGGCAACCCGCCGCTGTTGGTGCCGGTCCTGCGCGCCGGGCTGGGCATGGCCGACTCCGCGCTGGCGCTGCTACCCGAGTCGTCGATGGGCTTCGTCGGCCTGGCCCGCGACGAGGTCACCTTCGAGCCCCGGGCCTACCTGGAGTCGCTCCCGGCCGACCTGAGCGGCATTCCGGTGCTGGTGCTCGACCCGATGCTGGCCACGGGCGGCTCGCTGGAGCACTGCTGCCGGCTCCTGGCCGACCGCGGCTGCACCGACATCACGGTGATCTGCGTCCTGGCCGCCCCGGAGGGCATCGCCCGCCTGGAGCGCTCGGGGCTGCCGCTGCGCCTGGTCACGGCATCGATCGACGACGAGCTCAACGACAAGATGTACATCGTGCCGGGCCTGGGTGACGCGGGTGACCGCCAGTTCGGCGGAATGCCCCGTTTTTGACGCATGGGCGACCGGTGAGTGCGACGCGGGCGCGAAGCGGCTACCGTTCCGGGCCATGACCACTGTTCCGATCGCCGAGGAGCTTCTGCTGCTCGCCTACGACAACGAGTCCGGGAAGGCGACCGGTTCGCGGATCGGGCTCGACCTCGGCATGGCCGCGGCAGTGCTGGTGGAGTTGGCCCTCGCGGGCCGGATCGCGTACGCGGACGGCAACATCGTGGTGGTCGACGCGACACCGACGGGCGTGCCCGTGGCCGACGAGGTGCTTGCCAAGATCGAGTCGAACGTGCCGCACACCCCGGCCTCCTGGGTCCAGCGGCTCCGCCACGGCCTGCGCGACCGCGTCCTCTCGGACCTCGTCGGCCGCGGCGTGATCCGCGACGTCGACGAGGTCGAGCTCGAGTTCATCCACGTCCACCGCTACCCATCGGTCGACGCGACGGTCGAGAACGAGACCCGCGGCCGCCTCGCCGCCGCCCTGTCCGGCGAGGGCGCCCCCGACGAGCGCACGGCGGCCCTGGCGACGCTGATCGCCGCGAGCCGCATGGAGGCCGCCCTGGGCCTGACCGGCGACGAAGCCGCCACCGCACACGAGAAGCTAGAGCGCATCGCCAGCGGCGCCGGCTTTTCGGGCGGCATCGGCCTCGACCAGTCGACGGTCCGCCCGTCGGTCGCCCTGGTCGTCATCGCGCTCGGCAAGGCCATCCAGGCCGCCCTGGGCACCCCCCGCCCGGTAACCCACTAGGCAACCGCCAGGCCTCGCGGCCCGCGGCGGTGGCCGGTCGCGCGGGCCTTGCTGGCCCGCGGTGGGGGCGTGCCGCCCGGCCCGCAGCCGGTTGGAGGCCAGGCCGGTGGGTCACGGGTGGCTGCCAACTCGCTGTGGGCGCGGTCTGAACACCACGTCGGAGCGCGACCGCGCCACTACGCTGTGAAACCGTGGCCTCTGCCGTCAGCGATCAAACGGGACCGCCGGCCGGCGCAGAGCGGCTCGCCCGGCCCACGTGGGTCGGCCCGGCAGTAACAGTTGGCGTCGCCCTGCTCTACCTCGGTGCCGCTTTCGCGGTCACCGGGCGGTTGTGGGTGGATCTCGGCCAGGCCACCCCCGCCGTCAACCCGCAGGACCACGTCTTCTTCCAGTGGGTCCTCGCCCACGGCGCGCAGGTGGCCGAGCACGGGATCTATCCCTTCACCACCAAGTCGCTCAACATGCCCGACGGCGTCAATCTCATGGCCAACACCTCCGTGCTCGGGCTCGGCATCCCGATGTCGCCGATCACCCTGCTCGCCGGGCCTGAGACCGCCTTCGCGGTCCTCCTGGTGATCGGGCTCGCCGGCACCGCCTTCGGTTGGTACTGGGTGTTCAGCCGCCACCTCGTCGACAACCGGCTCGTCGCGTTCGCCGCCGGCGCGCTCTGCGGGTTCGCGCCCGGGCTGGTCAGCCACGCCCAGGGCCACGTCAACTGGACCGCCCAGTTCGTCGTCCCCTGGCTCGTCGTCGCGGTCATCCGGCTCGCCCGACCTGGCCGGGCGGTCCGGCGCGGGATCTGGCTCGGCCTCCTCGTCACCTACCAGGCCTTCGTCAACGAGGAGGTCCTGCTCTACACCGCGCTCGGGCTGTTCGTCTTCGTCCTCTGCTACGTCCTGTTCAACCCCAAGAAAACCAAGGCCAGGATCCCGAGCTTCCTCGGCGGCCTCGCCATCGCGATCGTGACGGCCGGCGCCCTGCTCGCGTACCCGCTCTGGGTGCAGTTCTTCGGCCCGCAGAGCTACCGCGGCGTGCCCACGGCGGTGAAGGACGTCAGCACCGACCTCGCGGCCTACCCGGCCTTCGCCCGCCTCTCGATCGCCGGCAGCACCGAGTCAGCCGAGCGGCTCACCCAGGGCCCGGCCGAGGAGAACAGCTTCCTCGGCTGGCCGCTGCTGGTCATGTGTGTGATCGGCGTCGCGCTCACCTGGCGGCGCAGGACGACCTGGGCCTTGGTCGTCACCGGCCTGCTCTTCGGCGCCCTCTCCCTCGGGCCGCACATCATGATCGACCAGGACGACACCGGGGTCGACGGGCCATGGCGCTGGCTGGAGAACCTGCCGATCTTCAACTCGGTCGTGCCGACGCGCCTCTCGCTGATCGTGGTGCCCGTCGCCGCTGCCCTGCTGGCGCTCGGCGCCGACCAGGCGCTGCGATTCGCGCGAACGCGGCGCAACGCGAACGTGGCCGTGGCCATCAGATGCGTCACCGCTGCGGCGATCCTCGGCGCACTCGTGCCGCTGGCGCCGAAGCAACTCCCGACCGTCGACGTCCCCAGCACACCCGCGTTCGTCACCCAGGGCCTCTGGCGCGACTATGCCGCCGACGGTCGCAGTCTGGTTTTCGTGCCCGTCACCGACAACATCTACCTCGACGGCATGCGCTGGGCCGCCCAGGCGCAGATCGGCTTCGCCATCGCCGGCGGGTACTTCCTCGGACCCGCCACCGAGGGCGCCGACAACCGGGCCATCTTCAACGCGCCGACCCGGTTCAGCGGCGCCCTGTTCGACCAGACCAGCCGCACCGGCGACCTGCCGCCGGTCACCGACGAGACCAGGGCCAAGTTCGCGGACGACGTGGCCTTCTGGCGCGCCGACGCGCTGGTGCTGCCGCAGACCGAGACCAACGCCGGCCAGCTCAGGCAACTGGTGATCGAGCTGACCGGCGAGATCCCCGACGACGTCGGCGGCGCCTGGGTGTGGCGCACCGGTTAGTCACCAGATCCCGAGCGCCGCCGCCGTCTCCGTGCGCAGAGCCCGGACCGACGCCGAAGCCCGCTCCCGCGCCGCCGCCACGTCGCCGTCCACGACGGGTTCGACCACTTCCAGGTACGCCTTCAGCTTGGGCTCGGTGCCCGACGGCCGGACCACGACCCGGGCGGACTCGGTGCGCAGAATCAGCACGTCGTTCGCGGGCGCCAGGTCCTCGACCGAGATCACCGCGTCGTCGAGCAGCGAACCTGGCGTCTTGTTGCGGATGTACGCCATCGCCGTGTCGATCTCCGAAAGGTCGTCGACGCGGACCGAGAGCTGGTCGGTGGCGTACACGCCGTACTCGGCGGCGATCTCGTCCAGCCGGTCGCCGATCGTCCGCAGCGACGCCTTCAACCCCGCCGCGAGCTCGGCCACCAGCAGCGCCGCCGTGATGCCGTCCTTGTCCCGGACCAACGAGGGCGCCACGCAGTACCCGAGCGCCTCCTCGTACCCGAAAGCAAGGTCGTCACCGGCCCGCACGATCCACTTGAAGCCGGTCAGCGTCGCACCGTAAGGAACTCCGCGCCGCGAGCACAGCTGGGACAGCAGCGAGGACGAGACGATCGTCGTGGCGAAGCGCCCGGTCACCCCGCGCCGCTGAAGGTGGTCGGCGAGCAGCACGCCCACCTCGTCGCCGCGCAGCATCCGCCAACCCGTGGGGCCCGGGATCGCCACCGCGCACCGGTCCGCGTCGGGGTCGTTGGCGATCGCGATGTCGGCGCCGGTCACCGTGGCGAGCTCGATCACCCGGTCGATCGCGCCGGGCTCTTCCGGGTTGGGGAACGCCACCGTGGGGAAGAGCGGGTCGGGCTCGGTCTGCTCGGCGACCTCGTGCGGCCGGGCGAAACCGGCCCGCGCGAACGCCGCCGCCAGCACCTGGGCTCCGACGCCGTGCAGCGGTGTGTAGGCCACCGCCAGGTCACGCGGCCCGTCCGGATCGACGACCCGGGCCGCCGCCTCCACATAGGACTCGACGATGTCCTCGTCGAGAACCACCCCGAGCGATCCCAGCGGTACGGACGACAGCGCACCGACGGCCGCGATGGCGGCCGAGATCTCGACGTCGGCCGGCGGCACGATCTGCGCACCGGCACCGAGCGACCCGCCAAGCGAAGCACCCAGGTAGACCTTGTAGCCGTTGTCCTGCGGCGGGTTGTGGCTGGCGGTCACCATCACACCGGCGGCGGCGGAGAGCTTGCGGACCGCGTACGCCAGCACCGGCGTCGGCAGGGGGCGCGGCAGCACCAGCGCCTCCCGCCCGGCACCGGTCGCGACCCGGGCGGTCCGCTCGGCGAACTCCTTCGAGCCGTGGCGGGCGTCGTACCCGATGACCAGCGGACCGGACGCACCGCGGGCGCCGAGCCAGCTCACGAGGCCGGCCGCCGCCTGGGTGACCACGGCGAGGTTCATCCCGTTCGGTCCGGCCCGCAGCGGGCCGCGCAGCCCCGCCGTGCCGAAGGTCAGTGGCCCGGCGAACCGGTCGGCCAGATCGGCGGCGGTGCCGGGCAGCCCGTCGAGCACCCGGGCCAGCTCGGCCCGGCTCGTCTCGTCGGGGTCGTCGGCCAGCCACGCCCGCGCACGGGCCTCCAGGTCGTCGAGGTCAGTCATCCCGTTTTGATAGCACGTGTCGCGCTGGGCGGCACCGACGGGATCAGGTGAGCTCGAAGGACCTGACCATCTCGTCGAAGATCGGCTTGCTGTCGGCGAACCGGTCCTCGGTGCTGGTCAGGAAGAACGAGTACGCCTTCCCGTCCTTGACCACCGCGCCCCAGACGCCGTGCCGGCTCGACTCGCCCCCGCAGGTGTATTCCAGCTCACTGGAGACCCGGCCGCCGATCTCGCCGTCGCGCAGGTCGACCCGCTCGTACGGCTTGGGGCAGGACTTGCTGTTGCCCTTGAGCCCGCGCTCGGCGGCCTGGAGGAACCCGGTCGGGGTGGCCTTCGTGCTGACCGTTTCGACGAGGATGCGCACCTTGCGGCCCGAGTCGTCCGGATCGATGTAGTCGAAGTAGACGGACTTCCCGCCGCCGGCCTTCTTCCAGCCCTTCGGCACGTTGACGGAGACACCGCGCTCGGAGTGCTGCTGGGTGGGGAAGTCGGCCGCCGCCGGCGCACCGGTCGGCCCGCCCGCCTGGACGGGGGTGGTGTTGCCGGTCGGCTCGTCGCCGCCGCCACCGTTGAGCGCGACGAACCCGATCAGGATCAGCACGACCGCGAGGCCGCCGGCGACGCCAAGCTGAACCTTGCGCGGCCAGCCCTTGACCGTGTCGACCAGGTCGCCGCCGCGGCGCTTGAGGCCACCCAGCGACCCGCCGCCGGACGGCTGGCCCGGGGGCGGACCCCAGCTCGGTGCGGGCATCTGGCCGGTCGGGGCCTGCAGCGGCCCGTGGGACTGCGGGACGGGCCTGCCCGGCCCGGCGCCGAGCCGGTCGGACAGCGACTCGCCCGGCGCCAGCATCGCCCGGCCACCGATCTGGCCGGTCGGGCGCTCCTGCTGCGGCTGCGGCGCGGGCGCCTGCCAGGGGGAGCGCTGGGCCGGCACGACCGCGTACGGGTCGGTCATCATGTGCACCGGCGCCTTGCTGACCAACGGCCCGGCCAGCAGCTCGCGCAGCATGGCGCGGGACGTGTTCGCGTCGAACCGGCGGGCCGGGTCCTTCTCCAGCAGGCCCATCAGCACGTCGTTGAGCACGCCGGCGCGGCTGGTCGGCGCCGGCGGGTCCTCGACGACGGCGTGCATCGTCTCGATCGGGTCGCCCCGGTCGAACGGCGGGCGCCCCTCGATGGCGGTGTAGAGCGTCACGCCGAGCGAGAACAGGTCGCTGGGCGGGCCGAAGTCCTGGCCCATGGCGCGCTCGGGCGAGATGAAGTGCGGCGAGCCGAGCACCATGCCCGGCGTGGTGAGCTGCACGTCGGTGGGCATCCGGGCGACGCCGAAGTCGGTGAGCACGCACCGACCGTCGGAGCAGATGAGCACGTTGGCCGGCTTGACGTCACGGTGCAGCACACCGTTGGCGTGGGCGATCTCCAGCGCGCCGAGCAGCGCGATGCCGATCTTCGCGACCGCGCGCGGCGCGACCGGGCCGTCTTCGATCACCATGTCGGCGAGGCTGCGGGCGTCGAGCAGCTCCATGACGATCCACGGTCGACCGTTCTCTTGGACGACGTCGTAGACCTGGACGACCGACGGGTGCTGGAGGGCCGCCGCGGCGCGCGCCTCGCGCATCGTCCGCTCGTACATGGAGTCGCGGTCGCTGGGCGCGAGGCCCGGCGGGAGCACGACCTCCTTGACGGCGACGTCACGGCGCAGCAGGACGTCGTTGGCCCGCCAGACGGTGCCCATGCCGCCGTGGCCGACGGCGGCGCGGAGGGAGTAGCGACCGCCGATCATCGCGCCGGGCGCGGCACGGCTGCCCGAGACCGCCGTAGCTGGTGCTGAGTTGTTGGATCCGGAGGTGGCGGAGCCGCTCCACGTCGGAATCTGAGTCACTGAAAAGCCGCCGGGGGGTCGAGGGCCAGTTACCAACCTCCCTATCTTGGGGGAGGCGGCCCGATAAGGGAAACCGCATCACCTGTTGTGATGGATCATCGACGTTGGGTGTCAAACACCCGAACCGTCTGTGCCCAATGCCTCACGGTGGCGGACGTCGGCGAGCCTTAGGATTCGTTAATGGCGCAGCGAAAGACGGAGTCGGGTTTTCCGGTCAAGCCGGTCTACGACCAGTCAGACCTTCCCGGCGACATCGACAAGCGGACGGGCCGTCCGGGCGAGTTTCCGTACACCCGCGGTGTCTATCCGACGATGTACACCTCGCGCCCGTGGACGATGCGCCAGTACGCGGGCTTCGGCACCGCGACCGAGTCCAACGCCCGCTATCACCAGCTCCTCGAGCACGGCACGATGGGCCTGTCGGTGGCGTTCGACCTGCCGACCCAGATGGGGTACGACTCCGACGACCCGGTCGCGCACGGCGAGGTCGGCAAGGTCGGCGTGGCGATCGACTCGCTGGCCGACATGAAGACGCTGTTCGACGGCATCCCGCTCGACAAGGTGTCGACGTCGATGACGATCAACGCGCCCGGGTCGGTGCTGTTGCTGCTCTACCAGCTCGTCGCGGAAGAGGCCGGCATCCCGGGCAGCGCGCTCAACGGCACGATCCAGAACGACATCCTGAAGGAATACATCGCGCGCGGCACGTACATCTTCCCGCCGAAGCCGTCGTTGCGCCTGGTCGCCGACACCTTCGCGTACTGCCGGGCCGAAGTGCCGAAGTGGAACACCATCTCCATCTCCGGCTACCACATGGCGGAGGCGGGAGCGACGCCCACGCAGGAGATCGCGTTCACGCTGGCCAACGGCGTCGACTACGTACGCGCCGCGATCGCGGCCGGGCTCGCCGTCGACGACTTCGCGCCCCGGTTGTCGTTCTTCTTCGTCGCCCGCACCACGCTGCTCGAGGAGGTCGCGAAGTTCCGCGCGGCCCGGCGGATCTGGGCCCGGCTGATGCGCGACGAGTTCGGCGCGCAGGACCCGAAGTCGATGATGCTGCGGTTCCACACCCAGACGGCCGGCGTGCAGCTCACCGCCCAGCAGCCCGAGGTCAACCTGGTCCGGGTGGCGGTGCAGGGCCTGGGCGCGGTGCTGGGCGGCACGCAGTCGCTGCACACCAACTCGTACGACGAGGCGATCGCGCTGCCGACCGAGAAGGCGGCGCGGCTGGCCCTGCGCACCCAGCAGGTGCTCGCCTACGAGACCGACCTGACCGCGACCGTCGACCCGTTCGCCGGCTCGTACGTCGTGGAGGCGATGACCGACGAGATCGAGGCCGGGGCGCTGGCCCTGATGGAGCGGGTCGCGTCCTACGGCTCCTCGGTCGACGCGATCGAGGCCGGCTTCCAGAAGAACGAGATCGAGACCTCGGCCTACCGGGTGGCGCAGGAGATCGACAGCGGCGAGCGGGTGGTGGTCGGGCTCAACCGCTTCACGATCGCCGAGGAGGAGCCGTACGAGCCGCTGCGGGTCGACCCGGCGATCGAGGCGGCCCAGGCCAAGCGGCTGGCCGCGATCCGGGAGTCCCGGGACGGCGCCGCGGTGCAGGCCGCGCTGGCCGAGCTCAAACGGGCGGCGCAGGGCACCGACAACGTGCTTTACCCGATGCGCGAGGCCTTGCGCGCGTACGCCACAGTGGGGGAGGTTTGCAACGCCCTTCGCGAGGTATGGGGGGTCTACCGCCCGGTCGAGCGGTTCTGACCCGAAGCCTTGTTACGGTGCGTTAACCTCGAAGGGACAGCGCGCGGTTACGCTCAGCAATGAAGATCTGGCGCACCGGCTGTGCGGCTTTGAGTCCCGGGAACGTGTCAGCGTAAGTCGCCTCACCCGGCAAGGTGACCACCCGCCGGGTAGATTGACGTCAGATAACCGGATTTCACGTGCGATCCAGCGGCGTGGCCGTGTCCGCCGCCACCATCACGCGTTGTAGGAGGTGTGGGACAGTTGGCAGGGTTCAAGTCGACCGCTGACGCGTCCCCGCCACTCGACGAGGGCTCCTACCAGGGCATTCGTGACCCTGCGCGATCTGATCATCACCATAATGATGTTGCGCAGCGTCACCGTCGGAGGTCTAGGCTAGCCAAGTCCCATTCCGCCCAGAGTGATCGAGATTTTCACGTGACGAGTGCGTTGACGCTGCCTTCCAACAGCAGCCCGATGGCGTCCTCATGGCCTGAGACACCGCCTGGCGCCGACCCCCTCCCAGGTCAGCTAGACCGCTGGCTGGCCGCCCGGGGCGCCGAGCTCGTAGCCGTACGTCGTCACATCCACGCCCACCCGGAGCTCTCCCACCAGGAGTTCGAGACCGCGTCCCTGGTCGCGCGGGAGCTGGCCGTCGCCGGCCTGACGCCACGCCTGCTGCCCAAGGGCAACGGCGTGATCTGCGACGTGGGCGAGGGTGACCGGGTGATCGCGCTGCGCGCCGACCTCGACGCGCTGCCGCTGCCGGACGGCAAGGACGTGCCCTACCGGTCCACCGTCGACGGCGTCGCGCACGCCTGCGGCCACGACGTGCACACCACGATCCTGCTCGGCACGGGCCTGGCGCTCGCCCAGCTCGCCGAGCGCGACGAGCTGCCCGGACGGGTCCGGCTGCTGTTCCAGCCCGGCGAGGAGTGCATCCCCTCCGGTGCGCCCGAGGTGATCTCGGCCGGCGGGCTCAAGGACGTCGCGGCGATCTACGCGCTGCACTGCGCCCCGCAACTCCCGGTCGGCCTGGTCGGCGTGCG
The DNA here is from genome assembly GCF_900188485.1 of Asanoa hainanensis. Taxonomy (GTDB): domain Bacteria; phylum Actinomycetota; class Actinomycetes; order Mycobacteriales; family Micromonosporaceae; genus Asanoa; species Asanoa hainanensis. Next base: position 650,399 of record NZ_FZPH01000003.1, on the reverse strand, counting down.
CTCCGGCCCGTTCACCGCGGCCGCCGACACGATCGAGGTCAACCTGCGCGGCCGCGGCGGCCACACCGCCCGCCCGCACCTGACCACCGACCTGGTGCACGCGATGGGCCGAGTGATCGTCGACGTGCCGTCGCTGCTTGACCGCCGGGTCGACGCCCGCGCGGGCGTCTCGATGGTCTGGGGCCGGGCGCACGCGGGCGAGGCCTACAACGCGATCCCCGCCGTGGCCAACCTCAAGGGCACCGTCCGGATCCTCAACCGCGAGGCCTGGCGCGAGGCGCCCGAGCTGATCACGAAGCTGATCCACGACGTCGTCGCCGCGACCGGCGCCGAGGTCGAGGTGACCTACACCCGCGGCGTGCCGCCGGTGATCAACGACCGGATGGCCACCGCCGTGGTGGCCGGGGCGGCCGGTGCCGCGCTCGGCCCCGACCGGGTGGTCGAGGCCGAGATCAGCATGGGTGGCGAAGACTTCGCGTTCTATCTCGAGCAGGTGCCCGGCGCGATGATCCGGCTCGGCACCACGCCGCAGGGCGCCGAGGTCAAGCCCGACATCCACCAGTCGACGTTCGACGTCGACGAGAAGGCCATCGGCTACGGCGTGCGCGTCATGGTGCACACCGCCCTGGCCGCCCTCGCCGCCGGCACCTTCTAGACCTTCTCGCTCTCTTCGGCCGCGACCGGCTGGGTCGGTATCGCCGGCCCGGCCACCGCCGGCACCCCCGGCCCGGCGCGCCGGCGGCGCACGTAGACCCAGACCAGCAGGCCCAGCCCGACCAGGACCAGCCACGGCACCAGCGCGCCCAGCACGGTCAGTGCGACACCAAGGGTGGCCGTGAAGGCGTTCCAGCCGCCGCGTAGGCCGGCCAGGAAGCCGGTGTTGTCGTCGTCCGGCGGCGGTGGCGGCGCCTGCGCCTCTGGCCCGAGCAGGGTCGCCGTGATCGTCGACAGGGCGGTCAGGTCGGCCAGCCGGCGCTTCTTGCCCTCCAGCGACGCCAGGTCGGCCTCGCGCCGGCCCAACTCGTTCTCCAGCGAGACCAGGTCGTTGATCGTCTTGGCCTGGCCGAGCAGCCGCCGGGCGCTCTCCACGCGGGCGCGCTGGGTGGTGATCCGGGCGTCGAGGTCGACGACGTCCTCGGTGACGTCCTGGGTGCTGATCTCGCGCCGGTCGTCGGTGCCCTTGCCGGCGATCTCGTCGACGACCGAGGTGAACCGGTCGGCCGGCACCCGCAGGGTCAGCACCGCCTCGGAGCGGCCGCCGTCGTCGGTGCGCTTGTCACCACCGACGAAGCCGCCCGCGCCGGCCACCAGCGAGGTGATCTCGGCGGCGGTGCGCTCGACGTTCTCGACCCGGACCATGATCGACCCGGTGTAGATGATCTGGCGCTGGTCGACGGCGAGATCCACGTCGCCGGCACCGCCCTGCTGGGCCTGAGCCTGGTTGGGCGCGCCCTCGGCGGCCTTCGCCTGGTCGCCCGCGCCTGCGTCGCCGCTGGTCTGGGTGCGGTCCTCGACGGCCGAGTCAGCCCCGGCGGCCGCGGGCGCGACCGCGCTGCCGCTGTTCCCCGAATCCTCCCCGGCGCCGCAGCCGGCCAACGCCAAGCCGGCCGCGAGCCCACCGGCCGCCAGGGCGGCCAGCGCTCGCCCCCGTCGTACGCTGCCCATATCTGTCCCCTCCGAATCGTGTGCGAGTTCGTCGGTCAGACGCGCAGCGTGCGCGCGCCGGTTCCGGCAGACTCGCCAGGGGACATCACGATTCGGCAGCCAGGGGGTCACGAGATGCGACTGACCAAATTTGGCCATTCCTGTGTACGTATCGAGCAGGACGGTGCCGTGCTGGTCATCGATCCGGGAGGGTTCAGTGAACGGGCGGCGCTCGACGGGGTCGACGCCGTGCTGATCACCCACGAGCACCCCGACCATCTCGACGTCGACGCGGTCTCCGACGCGCTCGCCAAGCGTCCGAACGCGACCATCCACACCAACGCCGACGTCGCCGGCAAGCTCTCCGCGCTGGGCGACATGGTGACCGCCGTCGAGACTGGACAGTCCTTCTCGGCCGCCGGCGTGCCGGTGCGCGCCTTCGGTGGCATGCACGCCGAGATCCACCCGGACATCCCGCGGATCGCCAACCTGGGCTTCCTGGTCAACGAGTCCGTCTACCACCCGGGCGACTCGTTCGACGTGCCCGAGGGCGCCCGGGTCGAGACGCTGTTCGTGCCGGTGTCGGCACCGTGGCTGAAGATCAGCGAGTCGGTCGACTTCGTCCGGGCCGTCGCACCCCGCCACGCGTACGCGCTGCACGACGGGATCATCAACGAGGCCGGTGGCAAGCTCGTCGACGGTGTCCTCGGGCGCCTGCTCAAGGTCGACTACCAGCGCCTGGCCCCGGGTGCGAGCGTCGATGCCTGACCCGGTCGTCGAGCTCTACACCGCACCACCGGACGGCTTCGTCGCCGCCCGTGCCGAACTGGTCGCCGCGGCCAAGGCAGCGGGACAGGCCGACCGCGCCAAGCAGCTGGGCAAGTTGCGCAAGCCCACCGTCGCCGCCTGGGTGGTCAACCTCCTCGCGATCCGCCGGCCGGAGCTGGTCGACCAGCTCGTCGAACTGTCCGCGGCACTGCGTTCGGCGCAGCGCCAGCTCAAGGGCGACGCGTTGCGCGAGCTGACCAGGCAGCGGCGGGAGGCGGTCGGCGCGCTCGTCAAGGAAGCGCTCGCGCTGGCCGCCAAGGCCGACCCCGGCAACCGCGCCAAGCTGCCGGCGGCCGAGGTCGAGGCGACGCTGACCGCCGCCGTGTCCGACGCCGAGGTCGCCGAGCAGGTCCGCTCGGGCCGCCTGGTCCGGGCCGCCAGCTACGCCGGGTTCGGTGAGGTGCCGCGGCCGAACCTGCGCCTGGTCACCGACGAGCAGCCCGAGCCCGTCGACGAGCCGGACACCGGCGCCGGCTCGAAACGCGCGGCCGAGGCGGAGCGCGCCGCGCGGCGGCGGGCGATCGAGCGCGAGCTGGGTGCGGCCCGGGCCGCCGAGAAGTCGACCGCCAAGGACCTGGAGAAGGCCGGCAAGGCCGAGACCGACGGCGCGGCGGCGGTCGAGCGGGCCGAAGCGGCCCTGCAGGAGGCGGAGCGTGCCCGCGCCGACGCGGATGCCGAGCTGGGCCGGCTGCGGGCCGCCCGCAAGGCCGCCGAACGCGCCGCCACCCAGGCCCGCCGCCGCGTGGGCGACGTCGAGGCGGCCCTCGAAGCGTTGGACGACGACGAATGACCCCTGAGCAGACGGCGCAGGCTTCCCGGGACGCCGTGTTGGAGCTGGGCGGGGCGTACGCGGAATGTCCGCGGACCCTGCGGCGGGCCCGCCAGCTCGGCCTGTCCGGCTGGGCGTTCTACGTCGCCGGCCGGGGCGGCGCGCTCGGCGACGTGCGGCCCGACACGGTGGCGGCGGCCCTCGGCTTCATCGCGCCCGAGGCGGTCGCCGACGGCTGGGACGGTGCCCGCCGGGTGCTGCCACCCACGGAGGTGGCGGCGGTGCACCTGGCCGAGTGCTGCCGCTGGGGTGTCGAGCAGCTCGGTGGCTTCCCGAGGGTGGAGCGGCTGGTCGACCTGACCCAGCGGGTGGTGCTGGCCGCCGACGCGTCCGCGCTGCCGCTGTTCGCCGCCTGGCGGGCCATGCCGGTGCCCGACGACAACCTGGGCGCGCAGGCGGCGGTGCTGTTGCACCTGCTGCGTGAGCACCGCGCCGGCGCGCACCTGCTCGCCGTGCGGGCCAGCGGGCTCAGCCCGGTGGAGGCGATCATCTCCGGGCCGGAGGGCGAGGCGGGCGCGGTGGCCTGGGGCTGGCAGCCGCCGTACCCGGGTGTCGGTCCGCTGCTTCGCCGCCGGGTCTGGGCCGAGGCGGTGACCGACCGGATCGTCTCGTCGGCGTACGCGACGTTGACCGTCGAGGAGCGGATCGAGCTGCTCGGGCTGCTGGACAGCGCGCGCAAGGGCCTCCGCCCGCCCGGCAGCGAGCCCGCCCTCGCCACGAGCGACTAATTCGTTGGCTTCGCTGCCACCGGGTGTGAGACAAACTCCACGTGGCGTTCCCTGATGGCTGGACCACGCGCCGGCCCACCCTCGACGACCTGCCGGCGATCCTCGAGCTGATGCGGGCGAGCGACATCGCCGCCACGGGGGAGCCGGAGACCAGCGCCGACGACATCAAGGCGGCGCTGACCTCGCCGCACGTCGACCCGGCGCGCGACTGTTGGCTCGCCTACCAGCCCGACGGCCGGCTGGGCGGCTGGGCCTACATCGACAACGAGAACGGCGGCGACAACGAGTTCGTCGAGGTCTACGTGCACCCCGACGGCGGCGCGCCGAGCCGGGCGACACTGATCGACCTGCTGGTGCGCCGGGTCGCCGAGCGGGCCACCGAGCGGGGGTTCGCCGAGGTGACCGCCAAGGCCGGCGCGCTGCCGGCGGAGACCGACTACATCGCGGAGATCCAGGCGGCCGGTTTCGAGTTCGTCAAGCGCTTCGCGCGTATGCGGCGCTCGCTCGACGGGGTCACCCCGACGCCATTGCCGGCGGGAGTGACGATCCGGCTGGTCCGGCCCGACGACGACGAAGACCTGCGGTTGTTCCACCGGATCTACGACACGGGCTTCCGCGACGCGTACGACTACCAGCCGCGCGACTACGACTCGTGGCGCACCTACGTCGCGGGGCTGACCACGGTCTCCTGGGACGAGTGGTTCATCGCCGAGGTCGACGGCGTGCCCGCCGGCATCCTGATGTCGGCCGACCAGCAGCTCGAGCAGAACGAGGGCTGGATCAAGAACCTCGCGGTCCTGCGCGAGTTCCGCAAGCGTGGGGTCGGCGGCGCCCTGCTGCGGCACGCGTTCACCGTCTACGCCGCCAAGGGACGCACCCAGGCCGGGCTCGGGGTCGACCTGTCGAGCCCGACCGGGGCCGCCAACGTCTACCTCGCCGCCGGGATGACCGCGATCTACGAGGCCGACATCTTCGAGCAGAAGATCAAGGCCGCCTAGACCTCCGGCGACGACGTCTTCGTCGGGCGGCCGCGTAGCTCCGTCACGTAGTCGTCCGGGGCGCCGGCCTTCTCGGCCGCGTTGGCGATCTCCGAGAGATACCACGCGGTCGGCAGGCCGCCCTCGTACCCGTTGAAGATGTAGACCCAGACGGTCTCCTCGCCGTCCAGGGTGACCGCCCGCATGTGCAGCTTGCGGTAGGTCTCCCCGGTGACCCCCTCGACCTCGTCGAGCTGGGAGGCGTCCCACGGGTGCACGTCGTAGAGCGCGACGAAGACCCGATCGCCCGGTGATTCGACGATCGTGGTGACCGCGCCCTCCCAGCCGATGACGTCTTCACCGGCAAAGGTGAGTCGCCAGCCTTCCAGCCAGCCGGTGCCCACCATCGGCGAATGCGGACAGTAAGCACGCATTCGGGCGGGATCAAGGTTTGAGCCGTACGCGGCGTAATGACGCACGGCGATGACGATAGCCCGGTTGGCGGGTCGTGGAGAATACGACACGTGACACGAATCGTTATCGTGGGTGGCGGCCCGGCTGGTTACGAAGCAGCACTGGTCGCCGCGCAGCTCGACGCCGACGTGACGGTGGTCGAGGCGGAGGGCGCCGGCGGCGCCTGCGTGCTGTCGGACTGCGTACCCTCAAAGACCTTTATTGCCAGCTCAGACGTGGTGACCGGCTACCGGGACACCGACCGCTTCGGCGTCCACTCGGGTGGTCTCGAAGCGGTCACCGTCGATGCCAGGGCCGTCAACGAGCGGGTGAAGAATCTCGCACAGGCCCAGTCGAATGACATCCACAACAAGCTCCTCAAGGCGGGCGTCACGTTCGTCGCCGGCACCGCACGGCTCGGCGCTGACACGTTGGGTCACACCCACCGGGTCGAGATCACCCCGGCGAGCGGTGACACGCCGTACTCGGTCGATGCGAGCACTGTGCTGATCGCCACTGGGGCGACCCCCCGCGTGCTGCCCAGCGCCGTGCCGGACGGCGAGCGGATCCTGGACTGGCGCCAGCTCTACGACCTGCCGGAGCTGCCCGAGCACCTGATCGTGATCGGCTCCGGGGTGACCGGCGCCGAGTTCGCCAGCGCGTACCTCGCGATGGGCGTGCGGGTGACCCTGGTCTCCAGCCGGGACCGGGTGATGCCGCACGAGGACGCCGACGCCGCGCAGGCCATCGAGCGGGTCTTCCGCTCGCGGGGCATGACCATACTCAACAACGCCCGGGGCAACGCGGTCCGCCGCACCGCTGACGGCGTCGAGGTCGAGCTCAGCGGCGGTGGCACGGTCACCGGCTCACACGCGCTGATCGCGGTCGGCTCGGTGCCCAACACCGAGGGCCTGGGCCTGGAGGAGTACGGGGTGGCGGTCGCGAAGGGCGGCTACGTCACCGTCGACCGGGTCTCCCGCACCAACGTGCCGGGCATCTACGCGGCCGGCGACTGCACCGGCGTGCTCGCGCTGGCCAGCGTCGCCGCCATGCAGGGCCGGATCGCGATGTGGCACGCGCTCGGCGAGGCCGTCCAGCCGCTGCGGCTGCGCACGGTGGCCGCCAACGCGTTCACTGACCCGGAGCTCGCGACCGTCGGGGTCAGCCAGAACGACGTCGACGCCGGCCGGGTGCCGGCCCGCGAGGTCATGCTGACGCTCGCCGGCAACGCCCGCGCGAAGATGGCCGACCTGGGCGACGGGTTCGTCAAGCTGTTCTGCCGGCCGGCCAGCGGTCAGGTGGTGGGCGGTGTCGTGGTCTCGCCGAAGGCGTCGGAGCTGATCCTGCCGATCACCCTGGCGGTGGAGAACAACATGACCGTCGACCAGCTCGCCCACACCATCACGATCTATCCCTCGCTGTCGGGGTCGATCACTGAGGCGGCGCGTCAGCTGATGCTGCACGAACCGGAGTGACCTCGAGCGGCGCCGGCGCGGTCGGGCCGGCGCCGCGGAGCTTGGCCGGGCCCCACATGGCGAGGCCCCAGCCGGCGCCGGCGAACACCGCCGCCGCGATGACGGCCACCACGATCAGGCGCCAGCCCGACGAGGTGAGCGCCGCGCCGCCGAGGTGGCCGACGAGCGTGCCGTACGTGGCCCAGCCCACCGCCGCCAGCGCCTGGTAGAGCAGGAAGTGCTTGTAGGGATAGCGGGCGCGGCCGGCCGAGAAGCAGGCGGCCATCCGCCCACCGGGGACGAACCGGCAGATCAGGATGACCAGCGGGCCGGGCTCGCGCAGGCCGCGGGTCAGCTTGCGGGCGGCCGCCCGGGCCTTGCCGGTGCGGGCCGCCGCCTTGGCGACGTCGTCGGTCTGCATGCCGCACCGCTTGCGCAGCCGCGCGATCGGTCCGGTGCGGTGGTGGGTCGAGCGGCCCAGGAGATAGCAGGCCCAGTCGCCGACGATGACTCCCAAGGTGCCGACCACGATGGTGGTCGGTAAGCTCAGGTGGCCGTAGGCGGTCAGCGCGCCGCCCGTGATCATGATGGCCTGGGTCGGTATGACCGGCACGAAGGCGTCGACGATCAGCAGGCCGAGCAACAGCAGATAGGCGGACACGGGCGACGTCACCGTGCTGAGCACGTCCGCCATCCCCCAACCTCCATCCGCCGGGCTCAGGATAGTTTCCGGAAAGCCCTGATGGGGGACACTTCGGTGGCGGCCCCCAACCGCTGTCCGGCATTCGACCCTACAGACGTCAACGGGCTGGCGGCGTACCGTAAGAATGTGCGGTCCGGCACGTCGGGTCCCCCGTTCCTGGTGTGCCGGGCCGCCACCTCTGGGCCGTCGGCAGGTCCCGTGCCGACGGCCCCCGCACGTGTTACGAACTCGCAACGAGTGGGGCGTAGCGTGCGCGCATGGCGGACCTGTTCGAGAACTATCGGCTCGGACCGGGCTGGGACGAGATGTTCGCCACGGCGGGCATGCCGCGCGAGACCTACGAGTCGCTGCACGCCACCCTTCAGCCACTTTCGAGCGCTGACCTCGGCGTGCGGGCCGACGTGCTCGCGCGGGCCTTTCTCGACCAGGGCATCACGTTCGCGCTCAAAGGCATCGAACGGCCCTTCCCGCTGGACATCGTGCCGCGGATCATCGCGGCCGCCGAGTGGTCGGTGGTCGAGACCGGTGTCGCGCAACGGATCCGGGCCCTGGAGGCGTTCCTTTCCGACGTGTACGGCGCCGGCGAGGTGCTGGCCGCCGGGGTGGTGCCGCGCTCGGTCGTGGTGACCAGCGCGCACTTCCACCGCGAGGCGGCCGGGATCGTCCCGCACAACGGCGTCCGGGTGCACGTCGCCGGCGTCGACCTGGTGCGCGACGAGGCAGGCGTCTTCCGGGTGCTGGAAGACAACGTGCGGGTGCCGTCCGGGGTCAGCTATGTCATCGAGAACCGGCGCGCGATGAGCCACGTGTTGCCCGAGGTGTTCGCGTCGACCCGGATCCGGCCCGTCGAGTCGTACCCCAGCCAGCTCCTCGGCGCCCTGCGGGCCGCGGCCCCGGCGGGCGCCGGCGACGAGCCGACCGTGGTGGTGCTCACGCCGGGCGTGCACAACTCCGCGTACTTCGAGCACGCGTTGCTGGCCCGGGAGATGGGCGTCGAGCTCGTCGAAGGGCGCGACCTGATCTGCGCGGGCAACCAGGTGGCCATGCGCACGACGGCCGGCGAGCAGCGGGTCGACGTCATCTACCGGCGGATCGACGACGAGTTCCTCGACCCGGTGCAGTTCCGCACCGACTCGATCCTCGGCGTGGCCGGGCTGCTCAACGCCGCCCGGGCCGGGCAGGTGACGATCGCCAACGCGGTCGGCAACGGGGTCGCCGACGACAAGCTGCTCTACACGTACGTCCCCGATCTGATCCGGTTCTATCTCGGCGAGGATCCGGTGCTGCCCAACGTCGAGACCTATCGGCTGGCCGACCCCGACGTGCTGGCCCACGTCCTCGACCGGCTCGACACCCTCGTGCTCAAGCCGGTCGACGGCTCGGGCGGTGCCGGCATCGTGATCGGCTCGCAGGCCACCGACGCCGAGCTCGCCGAGGTGCGGGCCCGGCTTAGCCGCGACCCGCGCGGCTGGATCGCGCAACGCGAGGTGAAGCTGTCGATGGTGCCCACCCTGATCGGCAACCGGCTCCGGCCGCGGCACGTCGACCTGCGGCCATTCGCCGTCAACGACGGCACCCGGATCTCGGTGCTGCCCGGCGGGCTCACCCGGGTCGCGTTGCCCGAGGGAGCGTTGGTCGTCAACTCCAGCCAGGGCGGCGGATCCAAGGACACCTGGGTGCTGGCGGCGCCGCTGGGGCCGGCCGAACCCGCGCCGGAGCCCCGGCCCGCCGCGCCGCACGCCTCGCCGGCACCGCGACCGGACCCGGGCCCGGGCGCCACCTCGAGCCAGCAGCAGCAACAACAACAGCAGGGTGGTGCGTCGTGCTGAGCCGGATCGCCGAGTCGCTCTACTGGATCGGCCGCTACGTCGAGCGGGCCGAGGACACCGCCCGCATCCTCGACGTGCACCTGCACCAGATGCTGGCGGACCCGTGGGTGGCGGAGGACGCTGCCTGCCGCTCCCTGCTGTCCGTGATGGGTGCTCCCACCTCGGACGACATGCCGCTGTCGGCGGGCCGGGTCGTCACGCTGCTCGGGCTCGACAGCGGCAACCCGAGCTCGGTGATCGGCGCCCTGGCCGCCGCCCGCGAGAACGCCCGCGGTGCCCGGGAGACGGTCTCGTCGGAGATGTGGGAGTGCCTCAACGCCACCTGGCTCGGCCTGCCCGACGCCCGGGCGCGGGTCGAACAGCAGGGCGTGCACGCCTTCTTCGGCTGGGTGCGGGAACGCTGCGCGGTGCTGGCCGGCCTGGCCGACGCGACGATGAGCCGGGACGAGGGCTGGCTGTTCCTGGTGCTCGGGCGCAGCGTCGAACGGGTCGACATGTCGGCGCGGCTGCTGTCCACCCACGCCCGGGCCGGCGGCTCGATCCCGTCCTGGCTCACCCTGCTGCGCTCGTGCGGCGCCTGGGAGACGTTCCTGCGCACCTATCGCGGCTCGCTGGACGACCGGCACGCTGCCGAGTTCCTGCTGCTGGACCGGCTCTTCCCGCGCTCGGTGTTCGCGGCGCTGTCCACCGCCGAGTCCTGCCTCGCCGAGCTTGCACCGGGCCCGGGGCGGGCCGGCGTCGCCACCGACGCACAGCGGATCGTCGGCCGATCCCGCACGAACCTCGAGTTCCGCGGCGCCGACGAGCTGCTCGACGACCTGGCCGGCGTGCTGGCCGGGCTGGAACGCACCTGCTCGCAGGTCAACGACGCGGTGTCCCGCCGCTACTTCCGGGCGACCTCCGCGGTGATGTGGGTGTCGGAGGCGGTGGCGTGAACAGCTGGCGGCTGGAGATCCAGCACGAGACCGGGTTCAGCTACGACGGCCGGGTCGGCGCGTCCTACAACGAGGCCCGGATGACGCCCCGCGACGAGCCGCACCAGGCGGTGCTCGACGCCCGGGTCGCGGTGTGGCCGGCGGCCAGCACGTATCGCTATGCGGACTACTGGGGCACGGTGGTGACGGCGTTCGACGTGCACACCCCGCACGAGCGGTTGGCGGTCACCGCGTCGGCCACGGTCGAGACGCTGCCGCCGGGCGACCTGCTGGCCCCGGCGACCTGGGCCGACCTGGCCTTGTCTGACACTGTCGACCGTTGGCACGAGCTGCTGCTGCCGACTCCGCGGACCGCGCTCGACGAAGAGCTGACCGCGCTGGCCGAGGAGCTTCGCGGCGCGCACCGCACTCCGCACGCCGCCGCCCTGGCCGCGTGCGAGCGGGTGCACACCGAGGTCGCGTACGTGGCCGGTTCGACCGGGGTGCAGACCGACGCCGTGCAGGCCTGGCGCCAGCGCAGCGGGGTCTGCCAGGACCTCAGCCACCTGACCGTCGGGCTGCTGCGGGCGATGGGCGTGCCGGCCCGGTACGTGTCCGGCTACCTGCATCCGACGCCGGACGCGCCGGTCGGCGAGACGGTGGTCGGCCAGAGCCACGCCTGGGTGGAGTGGTGGGCGGGCCGGTGGAGCGGCTTCGACCCGACGAACGGTGTCGCGATCGGCGAACGGCACGTCATCGTCGGCCGCGGCCGGGAGTACGGCGACGTGCCACCGCTCAAGGGCGTCTACGCCGGCCCGCCGAACACCGGCCAGGCGGTCGAAGTCAAGATCACCCGGCGCCGCTGAGCTATCGGTCGATCGCGTCCTGCGCGGCCATCACCCGCAACGCGTTGGGCGCCAGGCCGATCCGCAGCGGTGTGTAGCCCCGCGGCTCGCCGTCGACCTCGATCGGCACCGGCCGGTCGGTCTCCAGCCAGATCTCGTCGGTGGCCAGGAACGGCTCCTCGCCGTGGGAGCGCAGATGGCCGGTCGCCGCGTTGCGCGCCGTCTCCCGCAGGAGCCGCACGCGGTTGGCATCGCCGACGGGGTACGCGACCAGCAGCCGATCGTCGGCGTCGGCATCCGCGGTGATCGGGCGGCCGGCGTGAAACCCGCCGTTGGCGACGTAGAGCTGGTGCGTCACGTACTCGTGCGAGCGCCCGTCGGCCCGCACCGTGACCCGCATCGGCCGGTGCCGGGTCAGCAGCGCCAGCGCGGTCGCCGGATAGGCGAGCCGACCGACCACCTTCTTCAACCGGGGCGGTGCGGTCGCGAAGATCTCCGCGGACATCCCGACACCGACGTGGTTGGCGAACGGCATCTCGCCGGCCAGCCCGAGGTCGACGTCGATCACCTTGCCACCGGTCAGGATCCCCACCGACGCGTCCAGATCGAGCGGGATGCCGAGCGTACGGGCGAAGTTGTTGGTCGTGCCGAGCGGCAGCAGCCCGAGCGCGACGTCGCGGTGTGCCAGATGCCGCGCGGCGGCGCCGATCGTGCCGTCGCCGCCACCGACGATCAGCACGTCGGGGCCGAGCTCGGTGGCCGACTCGAGGCTGCTGCGCAGTTCGCGCGGGTCCTCGACAGGGAACCGGCCGAGCAGGTCGAAGCCGGCCGCCTCGACGCGGCGAAGCACCTCCGGGTAGAGCCGCCGACCGCGGCGGGAGTGGGCGTTGACCAGGAGCACGGCCCGGCGTGCCGCGCGGATCGCCGCGGTCAGCTCCGGCTTCGTACGCATGCCATTCCTCGGGGGTCTTATTGGGATGCGGCCCGGGCGGCCGGCTCGCTAGCCTGGCGGCATGGTTGGGCCTGCACGCACGACGACGCCGGGATGTCCCGGCGTGCTGCGCTGACCCTACCGTCATCGATCCAGCCCCGGGCGACTCCGCTCGGGGCTTTTCGCTGCTCGCCGACGGGGTCGCCGCCCTTTCCGTCAGGAGCGCACAATGATCGACCATCGCAAGCTCGGGCGTGAGCTCGGGATCTTCCACTCCGACCCGCGTTCCGGCGCGGGCCTGCCGATCTGGCTGCCGGCCGGTGCCACCGCCCGGCACGCCGTCGAGGAATACCTGCGTGACCTGGAGCGGCGCAACGGCTACCAGCACGTCTACTCACCACCGTTGGGCCGGCGCGAGCTGTTCGAGCTGTCCGGGCACCTCGGGTATTTCGAGGACGACATGTTCCCGCCGATGCGAGTCTCCGACGACGATGAGCTCTTCCTGCGGCCGGCGCTGTGTCCACATCACTGCCTGGTCTATCTCGCGCGCGGGCGGTCGTACCGGGAGCTGCCGTTGCGGGTCGCCGAGATCGGTGGCATGTACCGCAGCGAGCGGTCCGGGGTGCTCGGCGGGCTGAGCCGGGTCCGCGCGATCCACCTCAACGACGCGCATATCTTCTGCGCCCTGGCCGACGTGGGTGCCGAGGTGGCGTCGGTGCTCCGGCTGGTGGACGTGGCGCATGCCGCGCTCGGTGTCCAGGTCAGCGGCCTGCGGCTGGCGCTGCGCGGGCCGGGCTCGAAGTACATCGGCTCTTCGTCGTCGTGGGAGCTGGCCGAGTCGTTGTTGCGCTCGGCGCTCGGCGACCGGCCCTATGTCGAGGCCCCAGGGGAGGCTGCCTTCTACGGGCCGAAGATCGACATCCAGGTGGCGGACGCGGCCGGCCGGGATTGGACCCTGTCGACCGTGCAGCTCGACTTCGACAAACCGGAGCGCTTCGACCTGTCTTATGTGGATGCCGGCGGTGCCCGTGCACGGCCGGTGCTGATCCACCGCAGCCTGGTCGGCAGCATGGAGCGGCTCTTCGGCTACCTGATCGAGGCGCACGCGGGAGCCTTCCCGGTCTGGTACGCGCCGCTGCAACTGCGGGTCCTGCCGGTGTCGGCCGACGCGGCCTCGGCTGCCTCGTCCTTCGCGGCCGCCGCCGTCTCGGCCGGGCTGCGCGCCGACGTCGCGGCCGAAGGCGGTTCCCTGGGCGCCCGGGTACGCGACGCGGCGGCGCTGAAGGTCCCGTACGTGGCGGTGATCGGGGCGCGAGAGGCTTCGTCAGGCGAGGTGGCGCTGCGCGAACGCGGCGGCCGTGAGCTCCCGCCCATGCCGGCGGCGGACGCGCTGCGCCTGATCGCCGCCGCCGGTCAGTCCCCGCGCTGATAGACGTCGGGGATGCCGTCGGCGTCCTCGTCGCGGCTCTCCTCTTCGACGAGCTCGCGGTAGTGGCGGTTGCGCACCCGCAGCAGCACGGTCGCGGCGGCCGCGGCCAGCACCGACCCGATCAGGATGCCGAGCTTCGCGTCGGCGTCCCGGTCGGTGCCGGCGCCGAACGCGAGCTCACCGATCAGCAGCGAGACGGTGAAGCCGACGCCGGCCAGCATCGACAGGCCGAGCACATCCCACCAGGACAGGCCCTTGGCAAGCTCGGCCCGGGTGAAGCGCTGCACGAGCCAGGTCGACGCGAGCACCCCGATCGTCTTGCCGGCGACCAGCCCGGCGACGATGCCGATGGTCACGGGCGCGCCGACGTTCGCGGCCGCCACCGTGACACCGGCCGCGAAGAAGGCGAACAGCGGCACCGCGATGCCTGCGGACAAGGGGCGCCAGCGATGCTCGAAGTGCTCGGCGAGCCCGGGCCCGTCGCTTTCGTCCTTGCGCCGCACGGGCACGGTGAAGGCCAGCAACACGCCGGCGACGGTCGCGTGCACGCCGGACGCGTGCACCAGCGCCCACGCGGTGACGGCGAGCGGGAGCAGCAGCCACCACGATCTGACGCGGCGCTGCACCAGCACGCCGAACGCCGCGATCGGCAGCAACGCGAGCAGCAGCGGCACGGCGTGCAGGCTGCTCGTGTAGAACACCGCGATGATCGTGATGGCCAGCAGGTCGTCGACCACGGCCAAGGTGAGCAGGAAGGTCCGCAGAGCCGCCGGCAGGTGCGTGTTGATCAGACCGAGCACGGCCAGCGCGAAGGCGATGTCGGTCGCCGTGGGTATCGCCCACCCGCGCGGAGCACCGTCGGCCATGGTGGCGTTGACCGCGAGGTAGATGATCGCTGGCGCGATCATCCCGCCGACCGCGGCGGCGACCGGCAGTGCCGCCCGGCGCGGGTCACGCAGATCACCGGCGACGAACTCGCGCTTGAGCTCCAGCCCGGCGACGAAGAAGAAGATGGCCAACAGCCCGTCGGCCGCCCACGCGGCGGCACTCAGGTCGAGGTGGAGCGCGGCCGGCCCGAAGGTGGCGTCCGAGATCGTCTCGTACGTGCCGGACCAGGGTGAGTTCGCCCAGACCAGAGCGACCACCGCCGCACCGACGAGCAACAACCCACCAGCGGTCTCGGTGCGCAGAATCTCGGCGACGCGCGTCGTCTCGACGAGACTGCCGCGAGCGAACAGGCGGCCGGCTGGCTTCTTGTCAGCCACAGAGGCTCCCCCAACGGTCGGCGACGGCATCGCCGACCAGCCTTCCCGGCACACCTTCGGCAAGCCTACCGGTGATCGAACGGGCGATAGCTGTGGCGCGTGTTGCATCTGCGGATCATCGCGCCCGCCCCGATGATCGGGCACCGGCCACCTCCTGACACCTCGTTCCCGCACGGCCGTTCCCCTGCCCGGCGTCCGGGCCGTCGGGGCGCTGGCTCGGGCGTGTGCCGCGTGCGCCCGTGCGCCGCGCCCGCGTCCCGCGTGCCTCCGTGCGGCCTTGGCGGTCGGCCTGCAGCCCTCGCGTCCTGCTTTCCCGCCGGGTCGGCCGGGTGCTCTGCACACCCGCTTTGCTCTGCACCCATATACGCACCACCCCGCGCCAGGGGTGTTGCGTATATGGGTGCAGAGCAAGGGGAGATCATCACGCCGCGAAGGCGAGTGCGGTGGCTAGGCCTACCCAGAGCAGTTGGAGGGCGGTGCGGGGTCCTATCGACGGGACTGGGCGGCCGCCCAGCGACAGTTTGCGGCGGGCCGCCGAGACGTTGGCCGGGAACATCGCGATCATCAGCAGGGCCAAGGCCCCCGCGGCCAGGCGGGCGGTCGCTGGGATCAGTAGGCCGATCGCGCCGGCCAGCGCCAGCACGCCCGTCACGGTGACCAGGAGGTCCGGACGGGGGAGTCGGGGCGGGACCATCGCGATCATGCCGGCCCGCATTCGCGGTGCGAAGTGGGCCAGGCCCGTGACCACGAACATGAGGGCCAGGCCGACCCGCAGCGCCGGCTGCCAGCCGTCGAGGGCGTCGACTCCGGCGAGGCCGGTGAGGCGGGCGAGGACGAAGCCGATGGCGAGGAAAACGAGAGGCATCATGGCGACACTCCAATCTTGTCGGTGTCAAGTTAGCAGCCGAACTTGTCAGTGGCAAGTTAGAGTGTGTTCATGAGAGATACGCGGCCGTACCACCACGGCGACCTACGACGGACCCTGCTGGCCGCGGCGGCCGAGGCGATCACCGAAAGCGGGCCGGCCGCGTTGAGCCTGCGCGACCTGGCCCGCCGGGCCGGGGTCTCGCACGCCGCGCCCGCACACCACTTCGGCGACAAGGCCGGGCTGCTCACCGCGCTCGCGGCGGAGGGCTTCGGGCTGCTCGCCGACGAGCTCGACCGGACCAGGGCGGCCGGCGGCGGCGTGCTCGACGCCGGCGTGGGCTACGTGCGCTTCGCCGTCGCGCACCGTGCGCACTTCTCGGTGATGTTCCAGCCCGATCTGCTCAACCGCACCGACCCGGAGCTGCTCGCGGCCCAGGATCGGGCCTCAGGTGCCCTCCGCAGCGCCGTGGCCACCGTCGAGGCGCCACAGCGGCGCGGTGCCGACGCCCGGATCGCCGGCCTGTCCGCCTGGTCGATCGTGCACGGCTTCGCGACCCTGTGGGTCAGCGGTGCCTTGCCGGCGGACCTCGGCGGCGACCCGGAAGAGGCAGCCCGCCAGGTGATCCGCCCGCTGTTCGCGCCGGGCTAAAGCCCGCCCTGGGCACAGGTGACCTGCCGCGAGCCGCTACCAGCTTGTCGGTAGGGGCTTGCCCTCGGCGTAGCCCGCCGTCGATTGGACGCCGACGATCGCTCGCTCGTGGAACTCCGGGATCGAGGCCGCGCCGGCGTAGGTGAACGCGCTCCGGACCCCGGCCACGATCTCGTCGATCAGGTCCTCGACACCCGGACGCGCCGGGTCGAGATACATCCGGGCCGAGGAGATGCCCTCCTCGAACACCGCCTTGCGGGCCCGGTCGAACGGGCTGTCGTCGGCCGTGCGGGCGCTGACCGCGCGGGCCGACGCCATGCCGAAGCTCTCCTTGTAGCGCCGCCCGTCCGGGTCGGTATACAGATCCCCGGGCGACTCGTAAGTGCCCGCGAACCACGACCCGATCATCACGTTGGCGGCGCCCGCGGCCAGCGCGAGCGCCACGTCACGAGGATGGCGTACGCCGCCGTCGGCCCAGACGTGCCGCCCCAGCGAACGGGCCGCCGCCGCGCAGTCGAGCACCGCCGAGAACTGTGGCCGGCCGACCCCGGTCATCATCCGGGTCGTGCACATCGCGCCCGGCCCGACGCCGACCTTGATGATGTCCGCGCCCGCGTCGACCAGGTCCCGCACGCCATCCGCGGTCACCACGTTGCCGGCCACGATCGGCACGCCCGGGTCCAGCGCCCGGACCGATCGCAGCGCCCTCAGCATCCGTTCCTGGTGCCCGTGCGCCGTGTCCACCACCAGCGTGTCGACACCCGCCTCCAGCAACGCCGAAGCCTTGCCGGCCACGTCGCCGTTGATGCCGATCGCGGCCGCGATCCGCAGGCGGCCCTTCGCGTCCAGCGCGGGCCGGTACAGGGTGGCGCGCAGCGCCGCCGCCCGGGTCAGCACGCCGACCAGGCGGCCCTCGACGTCGACCACGGGCGCGATCCGGCGCCGGTTGGCGTGGAGCGCGTCGAAACCGCGGCGCGGGTCGGCCTCGGCCGGCACGGTCAGCAGCTCGGTGGACATCACGTGCCGCACCTGCGCGAAGCGGTCGACGCCGACCAGGTCCGCCTCGGTGACCACGCCGACCGGGCGCTGCTCGTCGTCGACCACCACGACCGCGCCGTGTGCGCGCTTGGGCAGCAGGTGGATGGCGTCACCGACGGTGTCGGTCGGGCCGAGCGCGATCGCGGTGTCGTGCACCAGGTGCCGCTGCTTGACCCAGGCGACCACGTCGGCCACCACGTCGATCGGGATGTCCTGCGGGATCACCACCATGCCGCCGCGCCGCGACACCGTCTCGGCCATCCGGCGGCCGGCGACCGCGGTCATGTTGGCGACGACGAGCGGGATCGTGGTGCCGCTGCCGTCGTTCGTCGACAGATCGACGTCGAGCCGGGACACCAGCTCCGACCGGTTTGGCGTCATGAAGACGTCGCTGTACGTCAGGTCGTGGCTGGGCACGTTGCCGTCGAGAAATCTCACCCGAACATCTTTCCTGCTGGTACGTGGGCTCGCTAAGCGATCGTGCAGATCGGGGCGCCGGCGGTCACCGTCGCGCCGACCGTCGCCTCGAGCCCCGACACCGTACCCGCCTTGTGCGCGTTGATCGGCTGCTCCATCTTCATCGCCTCGAGCACGACGATCAGATCGCCCTCGGCCACCTCGTCACCGTCGGCCACCGCGACCTTGACGATCGTGCCCTGCATGGGCGAGTTCAGGCTGTCGCCACCCGCCGCGCCGGCGCCGCCGCGGGTCGCCGCCCGCCGACCCGAGCGCACATTTGGAGCGCTGCCCGAGTTGGCGTTCGTACCCTGGGAAAAGCCCGCGGGAAGACTGACCTCCAGCCGCTTTCCGCCGACCTCGACCACGACGGTCTCGCGTTCCGCCGCCGGCGCAGCCGAAGCGGCGGCGGTGAAGGGCTCCACGGTGTTGGACCATTCGGTCTCGATCCACCGCGTGTGTACGCGGAACGGCTCCTCGGTGAAGGCGTCGTCGCGCACCACCAGCCGGTGGAACGGCAACGCCGTGGCCATCCCCTCGACGACCATCTCGTCGAGCGCGCGCCGGGCCCGTTCGAGCGCCTCGGTGCGGGTCTCGCCGCTGACGATGACCTTGGCGAGCAGCGAGTCGAAGTTGCCGCCGATGACGTCACCCTCGGTGATGCCCGCGTCGACACGGACGCCGGGGCCGCTGGGCATCCGCAGCTTCGTCACGACGCCGGGGGCGGGCAGGAAGTTGCGGCCCGGGTCCTCGCCGTTGATCCGGAACTCGAACGAGTGGCCGCGCGGCGTCGGGTCCTCGGTGTGTCGCAGTGGCTCGCCGGCCGCGATCCGGAACTGCTCGCGGACCAGGTCGATGCCGGAGGTCTCCTCGGAAACCGGGTGCTCGACCTGGAGCCGGGTGTTGACCTCCAGGAAGGAGATCGTGCCGTCGGCGCCGACCAGGTATTCCACGGTGCCGGCACCCTCGTACGCGGCCTCGCGGCAGATCGCCTTGGCGCTCTCGTGGATCTGCTTGCGCTGGTCGTCGGTCAGGAACGGCGCGGGCGCCTCCTCGACGAGCTTCTGGTGGCGGCGCTGCAGGGAGCAGTCCCGGGTGCCGACGACGACCACGTTGCCGTGCCGGTCGGCGAGCACCTGCGCCTCGACGTGCCGGGGGTGGTCCAGGTAGCGCTCCACGAAGCACTCGCCCCGGCCGAACGCCGCGACCGCCTCGCGGGTGGCGCTCTCGAACAGTGCTGGGATCTCCTCGATCGTGCGGGCGACCTTGAGGCCGCGTCCGCCGCCGCCGAAGGCTGCCTTGATCGCGATGGGGAGGCCGTTCTTATTGGCGAAGTCGATGACCTCGTCGGGGCCCTTGACCGGGTCGGGGGTGCCGGGGACGAGGGGAGCGCCGGCGCGTTGGGCGATGTGCCGGGCGGTGACCTTGTCGCCCAGGTCGCGGATCGCCTGCGGGGAGGGGCCGATCCAGGTCAGGCCCGCCTCGATCACCGCGGTCGCGAAGTCCGCGTTTTCCGACAAAAAGCCATAGCCGGGGTGTACGGCGTCGGCGCCTGACTGGGTCGCGACCTCGATCAGCTTGTCGATGCGCAGGTACGTGTCCGTGGCCGTCTCGCCTTTGAGCGCGTAGGCCTCGTCGGCGAGCACCGCGTGTGGGGCGTCCCGGTCGGAGTCGGCGTACACGGCCACGCTGCCCAACCCGGCGTCCCGGCAGGCGCGGATGACCCGCACCGCGATCTCCCCGCGGTTGGCGATCAGAACCTTGCGCATATTCGGGAGTGTATCGGCGCGGATGATCAACTTACCTAGGAGTAGCTGTGGGATGTGCAACGCTTGTCACGTGTCGGCTACCCGGATGATGATCCTCGGCGCGGTGCGGTTGATGCAGCCCGTCCACGGCTACGACGTGCGGCGTGAGCTGCTGAGTTGGGGTGCCGACCGGTGGGCGAACGTACAACCTGGATCGATCTATCACGGCCTGCGCAAGCTGACCGAGGAGTCGATGCTGCGCGAGGTCGGGACCGACCAGGTGGGTGGGCGACCGGCCCGCACGTCGTACGAGATCACGTCCAAGGGTCTGGCTGAGTTCGAGACGTTGTTGCGCGATCTGTGGTGGAATGCCGCTCCGCCGACGGACCCCTTCTTCGCCGCTCTTTCCTTTCTTCCTTCTCTGCCGCGCTCCGAGGCCACGTCCGCGTTGCGGCACCGGGCGACCGTGCTGCGAGCGACGGTCGACGGCATGAAGGCCTCGCTGGAGTCGCGGTGGATCAGTGAGCTCAAGCCGACGCACGTCGCGTGGATGTTCGAGCTCAGCATCGCGCGGATGGCCGGCGAGATCGACTGGTGTGAGCGCATCGCCGACCTGATCGACTCAGGAGTGTCATACACCCCCGATACCCTCCGTGAGTCTCCGGAGTTCGCCGAATATCTCGAAAGGTCAAGCAATACTCAACGTTGACCAGTCGAGTTATATCGCGTTAGAGTCCCCGGTGACATCAGTCGATCCGGGGGTGTTTCGTGATCATCGAGACCAGCGGGCTGCGGAAGTCGTTCCGCTCCCGCCAGGGCAGAGAGAAGAAGACGGTCGAGGCCGTGCGCGGCGTCGACCTGCGCGTCGACGAGGGTGAGATCTTCGGGTTCCTCGGCCCCAACGGCGCGGGCAAGACCACCACGCTGCGCATGCTCGCCACGCTGATCGTTCCCGACGGTGGTGCGGCCACGGTCGCGGGCGTCGACCTGATGCGCGACCCGGGCGAGGTGCGCCGCCGCATCGGCTACGTGGCGCAGGGCGGCAGCACGTGGGACGACTCGACGGCGCGTGAAGAGCTGGTGCTCCAGGCGCGGCTCTATGGCATCGGCAAATCGGTGGCTCTGGAGCGTGCCGCTCGTGCGTTGGACGCCTTCCAGCTGTCGGAATACGCCGACCGCAAATGCAAGACCTACTCGGGTGGCCAGCGGCGTCGGGTCGACATCGCGCTGGGCATCATCCACGAGCCGCGCGTCGTCTTCCTCGACGAGCCGACCACCGGGCTCGACCCGCAGAGCCGGGCACACATGTGGGACGAGATCCGCCGGCTACGCACCGAGGGCATGACGGTCTTCATCACCACCCACTACCTCGAAGAGGCCGACGCGCTCTGCGACCGCATCGCGATCATGGATAACGGCGAGGTGGTCGCCGAGGGCACGCCGGCCGCGCTCAAGCGCGAGATCTCCCACGACGTGATCACCGTCGGGCTCAACGGCGCGACCGCGGAGGCCGCGACCCTGCTCGACTCCGTCACGTTCGTGTCCCGGCTCGAAAAGCTCGACACCGGCGACGGCCTGCGGCTGTTCGTCGAAGACGGCGCCACTGCGATGCCGCAGGTGCTGCGCGAGCTCGAGCGCAACGGCGTCACCCTCAAGTCGATCGAGCTGCACCGCCCGAGCCTCGACGACGTCTTCCTGACCAAGACCGGCCGTTCGCTGCGGGAGAAGTGACTCTCATGAAATTCCTCCGAGACACGTGGCTGATCTTCGCGCGGCAGATGCAGCTGCTGCTCCGCAACCCGGTGTGGGTCTTCGTCGGTGTCTTCCAGCCGGTGATGTACCTATTGCTCTTTGCCCCCTTGTTGAAGCCGGCGTTGTCACCCCTGGGCGTCACCAGCGACGCCGAGGCCTACCGGGTGTTCGTGCCCGGCCTGTTGGTCCTGCTGGCGATCTTCGGTGGGCTGTTCCAGGGCTTCGGGCTGATCGCCGAGCTACGGGCGGGTGTGATCGAGCGGTCCCGGGTGACCCCGGTCAGCCGCTTCGCGCTGCTGCTCGGCCGGTCGCTGCGCGACGTGGTGTCGCTGATCGCCCAGGCCGGCATCATCACGATCCTGGCGCTCTTCTTCGACCTGCGGGTGTTCATCGGCGACCTGCTGCTGGCCTACCTGATGCTGGCGCTGATCGCGCTGATGACCTCGGCGGTCTCCTACGGCGTCGCGCTGGCGGTCAAGAGCGAAGACGCCCTGGCGCCGCTGATGAACACCGTCGCCCAGCCGGTGCTGCTGCTCTCGGGCATCCTGCTACCGCTGCAGTTCGCCCCGGGCTGGCTCGAAGACGTGGCCAAGTGGAACCCCTTCTCTTGGGCGGTCGACGGCACCCGCGCCCTGTTCGCGGGCGACATCGGCAACGACCGCGTCTGGCAGGGCCTCTTGATCGTCGCGGTGCTGACGGTGCTGGCGGTCTGGTGGGCCGCGCGCGAGTTCGCTCGCAGCGTTCGCTGAATCTCCGGGGTGCCCGCGGACCACGGGGTCGCGGGCACCGCCGGTTGGTTGAGATGTAGGCCACCCCGATTTCCGGCGATCTGTGAGAGCGCGTTCTCCAGCTAACGTGAGGTCGTGCCGCGTCTCGTCCACGACCGCCTGACCCTCCTGCTCTATGCGCAGCTGGGTGTCTGGGGCTTCTTTCTCTACGGCTTCGGCCCGGTCGTGCCGCTGCTCCGCGACGAGCAGGGGGTCAGCGCGGCGCTGGCCAGTTTGCACGGCACGGGCCTCGCGGTCGGCGTGCTGATCGCGGGCTTCGTCTTCTCGCCGCTGTCCCGCCGGATCGGCCGCGGCGCCACCATCTGGACGGGCCTGGTGGGCGTGGCGCTGGTGATCGGCGTCCTGTGGGTGGCCCGCCCGCTGCCGTTGACGGTCGGGGCGGCCGTACTGGCCTCGATCTTCGGCTCGTTCATCGTCAACGGCGTCAACGCCGCCCTCTCCGACCACCAGGGCGCCGCCGCCCCGGCGGCCCTGAGCGAGGCGAACGCGGCCGCTGCCTTCACCGGTGTCGTGTCACCGCTGGTGGTGGGAGCGTTCGTCGCGGCGGGCCTTGGCTGGCGACCGGCCCTGTCGCTGGTGGTGCTGCTTATCCTGGGCGTCCTGCTGCTGACGTCGCTCTGGCGGGTACCCGTCCCCGTGCGCTCTGCGCAGGCGTTTGCGGTTGTCGCCTCGGACCGCCGCCTACCCAGGCCGTACTGGATCACCCTCGTCCTGCTCGCCGCCACCTCGTCGATCGAGGTCTGCTTCTCGCTGTGGGCGGTCGACGTGCTGCGCACCCACGCCGGCATGTCCTCGGGCCCGGCCGCGGCGGGCTTCGCGGCGGTGCTGGCCGGCATGTTCGTGGGCCGCCTGGCCGCGGGCCGGGTAGCGCTGCACGTGCCGACGATCCGCCTGCTGCTGCTGTCGCTGGGCGTGACGCTGGCGGGCTTCGCCCTGTTCTGGGTGGGCACCGTGCCCTGGCTGGCGGTTGGGGGCCTGTTCGTGGTGGGCCTTGGGATAGCCGTCCAGTACCCGCTGGTGATCTCCCTGGCCCTGGCCGCCGCCCCGGGCCAGGCAGACCGAGCGGCGGGCCTGACCAGCTACCCGGTAGCGCTGGGCTTCGGCGTGGCCCCCGTGCTTCTGGGCGCGCTGGCCGACAGATCAGGAACCCACGAGGCGTTCCTGGTGCTGCCGGCCTTCATCGCGGCCGCGGTAGGCCTGACGGTCTGGCTGGCGCGGTCGCTAGCTCTTCCAAAGATCGGTGAGCCGCACACCGAGATCGTCGAGCAGGTGGCGTAGCAGCGGCAGGCTCAACCCGACCACGTTCCCGTGGTCACCCTCGATCCGCTCGACAAACGGCCCACCAAGCCCGTCGATGGTGAACGCCCCGGCGACGTGCAAGGGCTCACCGGTCCCAACGTAAGCGGCGATCTCCTCGTCAGTGAGCTCAGCGAACTCGACGGTGGTCGACCCGACAGCGCCGACGGTCACGCCGGCGAGATCGATCAGGTAGTGACCGGTGTGCAGGACCCCGGTCCGCCCGCGCATGTTCCGCCACCGCTGCACCGCGTCGTCGGCATCGGCCGGCTTACCGAGCACCTGCCCGTCGAACTCGAGCACGGAGTCGCACCCGAGCACCAGAAGCCGTCCGCCGGGACTGACCACGATGCCCTCGGTTCCGAGTCGCCGAGCGACTTCGGTCGCCTTCAGTCTTGCGAGGGTCTGACAGAGCTCTTGAGCCGTGGGCTCCTGAACGGCGCTTTCGTCGACCCCGCTGACCACCACTTCCACGTCGATCCCAGCCGAGTTGAGCAACGCCCGCCGGGCGGGGCTCGCAGACGCCAACACCAAGGTTGTAGATCCAGCCGTACGCACGGGGAGCTACGGTACCGGTCGCCTTCTCGCGCGATGCCGACGGGCAAGCACGATGAGTACGAAGCCCCCGATAAGCCCCCCACCCACAACCAAAGCCACAACCCCGGCAGCACCCCCACCCCCGCCAGGCGGTGCGGCGATGTCGGTAGCGCTCGGCGTGGCGGCCGCTGTGGAGGGCGACAGTGGAGGAATGTCAGCGGTAAGCGCAGCCACGATGTTGATCACCCCAAAGCCATACTCCTCATCCCGCCCAGGCGCGCCCGCGTCTGTAGCTGTGAGGGTCAGGCGACGAATGACTTCCGCCGCAGACAGATCGGGGAAACGACTTCGGACCAAGGCTGCAGCACCAGAAACGATCGCCGTTGAGTCAGATGTTCCGCTGCCTGCGCTGTAACGTCCTCCCGGACGAGTCGTCATGATGTCCACCCCAGGAGCAGTGAGGGTCACGCCTTCGCCCGTGACAGACAATGAAGCAAGTCTGCCGCTGCGATCGGTGGCGCCGACTGCCACCACTCCTGGGTAGAAGGCGGGAAAGCCAATTGAGTTCTGGCCGGGGCGATTTCCGACGCCGGCGACCACGACGACATCACTCGCGATTGCGGCAGCGATGGCAATTCGCAACTCAGCCGAAGGACCGCCATGCGAAGAGACGTTTATTACGTCGGCGCCCTGGGCGACTGCCCAATCGATGGCCTGAGCTGTGAAGCGAGCTCCGCCTTGGGCGCCATCAGGGCTGTCGATGATCGGCAAGATGTGGGCCCCCGGAGCGACGCCAAGTGCGCCGTCGTCTGAGCCGTGCCCATGTGCCGAAATTATCCCGGCCATTCCGGTCCCGTGGCCAACCTCGTCTCGCCTGCCATCGCCGGATGCAGCGACGCCGAACGCTTTGCCCACCAGAAGGTTGCTCGAGAGGTCCGGATGAGGCTCTACACCGGTGTCAATCACCGCGACGGTTGTGCCGGTGCCATCGCTGATCGCGTGAGCGCGCCTAACTTGTAGGAAGTTGAGGTGCCACTGCCGGTCACGAATTTCGTCGGCAACGGCCGGGACGGGTGCTGCAACAGCGCCGCAGACCACGGCGGCCGCGGCAACGGCGAACAACCTGATCTTCACTTGTCGATCCCTATGGCGGGTCCAGGATCGAACCCGGCTGCCACCGCCGGTGGCATGACCACTGCCGGACCGCCCTCGTTGATCTGCCAAGGCTCGCCTAGGTCCTTGCGTGTATTAGAACGGGTCGACTGTGACGAAGGGCCTTGGCCTGTTCCCGGATGACTAGCGAGGTGGCTTCCTGATTGAGGAGTTCCAATTACTCCCCCTACGGGGTTGACCCGCTCCGGGTCCCGTGCGCCGGCACCTGATGGTGCTATGAGACCACTCCCCGCCACAGAACGCTCCGGCCTTGGCACGGTGGACCCAGGGTTGGCGTTCAAGGCGGAGGTCGGCGTTGCGCCTGCTGCTCGGAGGTAATCCTTTCGTTGCCCAGTCTCAGGACGGCTTGCTCTGGTAGCGGGTCCACTCCCGGCGATCACCGCACCGCGAGACCCGTTTGCCTCGCTTGCCGGGTGTGGGTTTGATGGTATGAGGTCTCTCGGCGTCGGCCCGTGGTTCATTGCGTCCCCTTCGGGCCGCCTGACATTTGTTGCTCCCGTGTCGGGCGTGCGCACAGCCTGTACCGCCTGAACCCCGGTCGAGGCCGTCCGCGTGATGATCACCGGAATTGGGGGCCCGCCCTCGATAACCGCTCGATGCTGGTAAGGAGTAGGCCGTCGCAGTTGAACGTGGGCGAGAACTAGCGTCGTGCTCAGGCCGGACATAACGGATCGGGCGCGCGCGTTAACGGCTTCAAGATCGAGTTGTGTCGTTGGCGGAGGGCCAATGGTGGTGCCAGGTAGTTGGCTGGTTTGTTCGGCTTGTACCAGAGCTTCGTAGGTCCTAACAGCTTTCAGTTTTGCCAGGTACTCGGCGTGCAGTTTTGCCATGTCGCTGCGGGTGGCTTCTACGGCCGCCGTGGCGGTGGAGACGGTGGTGTAGTTGGCCGCGGCTACCTCGTGGGTGCTGCGGACGTGCTCGATCAAGTAGTCCAGGCGGGAGATGAAGGCCTGCGAGGCCTTGCTCCGCTCTGGTGGCCAAGCCTCCGCGAGACCGTCGCGGTAGCGCTGGAGGCGGCCGAGGTGTGTGGCGGTCAGTTCCGCCATTCTGCGGAGGCCGGACACGTGTCGCCACTGGGCGTCCGTCTGTTGTGACTCGATCATTCGCCACATCGACGGAGTGTCGTGTGCCTGCCAGTTCGTTGTTGACTCGCGCTGGGGGAGTCCGTCGTTGTCATGCATCTGGTGCGTTCCACCCAGGCACGGGCATGGCGGCAGACGTCGCGTTCAGGGCCTTGTTGACGTCACTCACCCGTGCGGTCGCGAATGCGTCCGCGTTTCGGTACTGGGCGCTGACCGTGCCCGCTGCGGTCGCGAACGCGCCCGTGGCTTCGCGATAGAAGTAGATCAAGTCGGCGGTGTCCAGCGCCGACGCCCGGTGTGCGTCAAGGAATGACCCGAGCTCCGGGAAGTCGTCATGGGCGTTAGGCAGGTCGACGGACATGTCGTCATAAATGCGGGCGACGTGTGGCGCGAAGTTGTCGCGGACTTCCGCGTCCAGCTTGGCGGCGAACTCTTCCATTCGGCCTATGTCCGCTTCGATCGTTGCGTAGTCGCGGAGCCAGGCCGGTGGGAGGTCCTCGTTGGACAGAGCCACGCGCCATCCCTCCTCGTGGTCACCGAGTGGTTGCTGACCGTGAGGCTAGCGCTGCTGCGCTCGAGGGCGCAGCCCTGATTGTGCGATTTAGCGCGGCAGGCCTGAGGCTCGCCAGGCGCCGGGACCGGGAGGCACCGCACCGGGGCGGGCCGATCTCGTCCAAAGTGATGAAACGGGCGAAGCCCCGCCGGGCGCCGGACGGAGGCGGACCGACAGCGCGCCTACCAGGGCCGCCAGCTGCTCGGCGGTTGGCACTCCGCGGGTGACCTTGAACAGGGGTTCCTCCGACATCCCACCAGCGTACGGCCGGTGTACGTCACACGAGTAACTGCCGCCCGTGTGGCTGTCAGGGGGCACAGGTACGGTTTTGGGTGATGTCGATGACTCAGCCGCAGCTCATTGCCGACCGGTATCGGCTCCTCGAACCGCTCGGTCAAGGCGGCATGGGCCGAGTTTGGCGGGCCCTCGACGAGGTGTTGCACCGCGAAGTGGCGATCAAGGAACTCGTCCCGCCCCCGGGGCTCACCGACGACGAGCGTCGGGAGATGCGCGAGCGGTCGTTGCGCGAGGCCCGCGCGATCGCCCGGCTCAACCACATCAACGTGGTACGCATCTTCGACGTTCTCCGCACCGACGGTGATCCGTGGATCGTCATGGAATACGTGGCGTCCCGCTCGCTCCAGGACGTGATCGCCAACGACGGGCCGCTTCCCGTGGTCCGGGTCGCGGAGATCGGGCTCGGCATGCTGGCCGCCCTCCGCACCGCGCACCGCGCCGGGGTCGTGCACCGCGACGTCAAGCCCGCCAACGTGTTGCTGGCCGAAGACGGGCGCGTCGTGCTCACCGACTGGGGGTTGGCCACGATCCCCGGTGACCCCAACGTCACCCGCACCGGGCTGGTGTTGGGCTCGCCCGCCTACATCGCGCCCGAGCGGGCCCGCGACGGCACCTCCGGGCCGCGGACCGACATGTGGTCGTTCGGCGCCACGCTCTACGCCGCGGTCGAAGGGCAGTCGCCGTTCGCCCGGCCCTCCGCCCTGGCCACGCTGGCCGCCCTCGCCACCGAGCCGCCCGCTCCGGCCCGCCGGGCCGGTGCGCTCCGGCCCGTCCTCAGTGGACTGCTGCGCAAGGAGCCCGCCGACCGGATCGACCCGGACGAGGCCGACCGACTATTGCGCCGCGCGTCCGGCCGCAAGACCGTCGCGCGTCGCCCGCTTCTCGACGGGGTACGCCGGCCCACCGCGCTCCGCGACCGCCAGGGCTTCCCGCCCCTCCCGGCCGCACCCTCCTCGCCGGCCGCGCCGACTCCGCAAAGCCCGGCAGCTCCGCTGAGCCCGGCCGCGCACCAGAACGCGACCCCCCAAAACGCGATCACAGCCGCTCCGCAAAGCGCGCCCCCGCACCCGGCGCCACGCCAGCGCACCCCGCACAACCCGCCCGGCGCGGGCGTCTGGCCGATCTCACCAGCCGGCCCCACCGCCGCACCGACCAGCCCGGCGGCGGCACCGGCCTCATCGGCGGCTGCGGCTCCGGCCGTCACCCCGACGTCCCCGGCGGCCCCGACACCGACCTCACCCGCCGCGCCGCCAACACCACCGGCGGACGAAACCCGCCCGGTGGTCGTGCCTGGTGGCCCGACAGCCCGCCCGACCTCGCCGGCCGCCCGCCCGGTCTCGCCCGCAGCCCGCCCGGTCTCACCCGCGGCCCGCCCCGTCTCGCCCGCGGCGCGTCCGGTCTCGCCCGGCGGCCCGGTCGCCCGCCCGATCTCCCCGGCCGGCCGCGCCTCGGTCCCGCCACCACCGCCACCGCCCGCCCAGGGCCGGGTCCACCAGGGCAACCCTCCACGTGGGACAGACCAGCGGACCAGGTCCCTGGCCATCGTGGCCGCGGCGCTGGCGGCCGTCGTACTCATGATGGCCGCCGTCCTGCTCCTCCTCCGCGACAACTCAGACACCAAGAAGAACCCGAACACGGCCCGCACCAACCCGGCGGCCCAGGCGGCCCCCACCAAGGGGGCCACGAAGCCCGCGCCGACGTCGGCGACGACCACCAAGCCACCGGCGCAGCCGACGACACCTCCATCGCCGCCGGCCTTCACGCTCCCGGCGGGCTGGCGCATGCGCGACAACGGCAGCGGGTTCCAGGTGCCGGTGCCCGAGGGCTGGACCTACAGCAACGACGGCGGCGGCCGGGCCCGGTGGACCGAGCCCAACGGCAACCGCTTCCTGCTGATCGACCAGACCCGGAACCCGAAGCCCGACCCGAAGCAGGACTGGCTCAACAACGAGCAGGCGCGCAAGAGCGGCTACCGGAACTACGCCCGGGTCCGGATCGAGACGGTCAAGTACTGGCGTGCCGCGGCGGACTGGGAGTTCACCTACACGTCCAGCAGCGGCACCCGGCTGCACGTGCTCAACCGCGGCTTCGTCACGGCCCGCGACCAGGCGTACTCGATCTACCTCAGCACGCCGGACAGCCAGTGGCGGGCCAGCCAGCCGATGCTCCAAGTGATGATCGAAGGGTTCAAGCCGGCCAGGCGGTAAAACCCGGATTGCCTCCGGTCCCGTTGGGTAATGACACCCGCGGGACGGAAGGAGGTGACGAGATGGTTCACCGGCGACACGGCTCTATTCCGAGCTATCTGCTCTGGGCGCTGGTCGCGATCGGCGACCTCTTGCTCGTCGTGGTCAACGCGGGACTCACCGTGCTGATCACCCTCCTGTGCCTGGCGACCGGCGGCGCGCTGGCCGCCTGCGCGGCGCGGCTGCGGCGCACGCCCGCCACCACGGCCGTGCCCATGAGCCGCGACGCGTAGTACTGTCGCGGGCCATGCGGCTCGACGAGGTGACGGACATCTGGGATCGCCTGTTCGGCGCCCAACCCGACCCACCCTCCTGGCTGGTCGTGGTGACCGCCCTGCTGGCCCTGGCCGTGGTCGCGGTGCGCGGTCCGTGGCGGGTGGCCCGCAACGCGATCACCATCGCCCACGAGGGCGGTCATGCCTTGGCGGCCGTGCTCACCGGGCGCCGGCTGCGCGGCGTGCGCCTGCACTCCGACACGTCGGGGCTGACCCTGTCGGCCGGGCGGCCGACGGGTCCGGGCATGGCGATCACCCTGTTCAGCGGGTACGTGGCCCCGTCGCTGCTCGGGCTGGGCGGTGCGCTGCTGCTCGGCGGCAACCACATCACGCTGCTGCTCTGGGTCACGGTCGTGTTGCTGCTGGCGATGCTGATGCTGATCCGGAACCCGTACGGCGTCTTCTCGGTCGTGCTGACCGGTGCCGTGGTGTTCGCGGTCTCCTGGTTCGGCTCGCCGCAGGTGCAGGCGATCTTCGCGTACCTCGCGGTCTGGTTCCTGCTGATCGGCGGCGTGCGCCCGGTCGGCGAGCTCCAGACGTTGCGCAGCCGGGGCCGGCTGCCCGACTCGGACGCCGACCAACTCGCCCGGGTCACCCACGTGCCGGCGCTCCTCTGGGTCACCCTGTTCGGTGCGGTCGCCCTCGTCGCCCTGCTGGTCGGCGGCTACCTGCTGGCCGAGCCGGTCCTGCGCGCTGCGGGAATCGCCACGTAGCGGCAACCAACTTCGCCGCTCGTGCGTGTTGGTCTTCGTGGACGGGGCGGACTTCGACGAGTTCTACCGGGCCAGCCGGCAGCGGCTGCTCGGTTTCGTCTACGTGCTGACCGGCGATCTGTCCGAGGCGCAGGACGCCGTGCAGGAGGCCTACATCAGGGCCTGGCAGCGCTGGTCGACGGTGCGTGACTACGACGACCCCGAGGCGTGGATGCGAGTGGTCGCCGCCCGGATCGCGGTCAGCCGCTGGCGGAGCCTGCGCAGCCGGGCCCGCGCCTACCTGCGGCACGGCGCGGTCGAGTCGGTGCCGCCGCCGAACACCGACACGGTCGAGGTCGTGGCGGCGTTGCGCCGGCTGCCGGAGGAGCAGCGCACCGCGATCGCGCTCTACTACCTGATGGGCATGCCAGTCGCCGAGGTGGCCCGGGAGACGGGCGCGCCCGAGGGCACCGTGAAGGCCCGCCTGGCCCGCGGCCGGGCCGCGCTGGCCGGGCTGCTCTCCGTCGAGCTGGGTGAGGTGGCGGATGCGTGATCCGGACCTGACCCAACGCCTGGCCGCCGAGCTCGGCCGGGTCGAGTGGCCCGAGGGCGAGGCGCTGCGCCGGATCGCCCGCCGTCGCAGCCGCCGGTCCGCCCTGGCCGCCTCGTTGTCCGTACTCCTGCTGCTGTCCGGTGTCTGGGTCGCGTCCATGCGGCCGTTCCAGGCGCGGACCGAGCCGGCCGACCTCTTCGGCGCGGCAGCGGCTCCACCTCCGGCGGCGACGCAAGCCCCGGCATCGACGGCGACCGCAGCGCCGGAGCCGCCGCCCGCACCGACGCTGGCGCCGAAGACCGTCGGGCCGCACGACCCGGCCTGGATTCCGCCCGAGGCGCTGCTGAGCCCCGAGGACATCGGCCCGGGACTGATCGCCTCCCGCAGCACGGCCGACCAGAAGCAGCCGGTCGGCAACTGGGCGTTCACCCTCACGCCCTGCCCGACGTACCCGAAGGTGCGCACCTACAAAGGGGTGTACGAGTTCCGCCGGCAGCAGACCGTCGAGTATCCGCCGACGATCGAGGGGCGACCCGAGACGGCGACGGCGGTGCTGCACCAGACGGTGATGCGGCTGCCCGGCACCGGTGCGCGGCAGCTCGTCGACGAGGCCGTGGAGGCCGTGGAGGCCTGCCCGAAGTACGTGTCCTCGGTCAACGCCGACACGGCGAAGCGGACGAAGGTCAGCACCTCACACGTCTGGGTGTTGGTCGACCGGGGCTTCGCCGGCGACGACTCCCTGCTGTACCAGCACCTGATGACCGCCGTGACCGGCGACCAGGACGCGGACCTGGGCGGGTCGACGGTGCTGGTGGTG
Organism: Asanoa hainanensis; assembly: GCF_900188485.1. Lineage (GTDB taxonomy): Bacteria > Actinomycetota > Actinomycetes > Mycobacteriales > Micromonosporaceae > Asanoa > Asanoa hainanensis. Next base: position 618,751 of record NZ_FZPH01000003.1, on the reverse strand, counting down.
CGGGTCGGCGACCTGGTCACCACCGTGGAGCTGGTCAGCGGCAGCGCCAAGGCGATCAGCCCCGAGAAGCTCGGTGCCCGAACCGCCGCGTGGCTGTGCGCCGCCGCTACGACGCCCTGCTGAGGCTCAGACGCCGCGCGCGAGCTCGGCGACCGCGCGCCGGTGCGGGTCGTCCTGGGCGAGCCGGGCCAGCACCGCGCCGCTGATCTCGGAGAGCGCGTCGAGCTGGTCGGGGGTGAGCAGATCCAGCAGGTACGTCCGGACGGCGGCCACCCGGTCGTCGCTGGCGGCCTCGACCGCCGCGCGGCCGGCCTCGGTGAGCCGGAACACGGCGCCGCGCGAGTCCTCGACGCAGTCCTCCCGCAGCACGAGGCCGCGGGTCTGCATCCGGCCCAGGTGATGGGAGAGCCGGCTCTTCTCCCACTGCACCTCACAGCGCAGCGCGAGCCCGCGCAGGCGGTGGTCCGGCGCGGCGAGCAGCGCGGACAGGATCGCGTAGTCCGCGTGGGAGAGCCCGGTCTCCTGGATCAGCTGGCGGTTGAGCTGGCTGGACAGCAGCGACTGCATCCGGCGGTAGCCGTCCCAGGCCCGCTCCTCGCGCGCGCTCAGAGCCCGGGCCCGGGTTGCGTTGGTGGCCATCCTGTGACGATAGCCATTGGTTGACGTATCAGCCAGTTGCGTTATGGTTGACGCGTCAACCGGGTCTTCGGAGGTACACCAGTGGCCGACTACGGGCATGAGCTCTTGTTCGGAACGTTCGTCACCCCGCGCGCCGACGCGCCCGAGCGGGTCGTCGCTCTCGCCCAGATCGCCGACCAGGCCGGGCTCGACCTGGTGACGGCGCAGGACCACCCGTACCAGGCCGGGTTCCTGGACACCTGGACCCTGCTGTCGATGATCATCGGTCGCACCGAGCGGATCCGGGTCTCGCCCAACGTGGCCAACCTGCCGCTGCGCCCGCCGGCCGTGCTGGCCCGCTCCGCCGCCAGCCTCGACCTGCTCAGCGGTGGCCGGGTCGAGCTGGGCCTCGGCGCCGGCGCGTTCTGGGACGCGATCGTCGCCAACGGAGGCCCGCACCGCACCCCGGCCGAGTCGGTCGAGGCGCTCGAAGAGGGCATCGCGGTGATCCGCGGGATCTGGGGCCAGGACGGGCCGTCGGTACGCGTGAACGGCAAGCACTACCAGGTGCGCGGCGCCAAGGTCGGTCCCGAGCCGGCGCACGACATCGGGATCTGGGTCGGCGCCTACAAGCCGCGGATGCTGCGCCTGATCGGCCGGCTCGCGGACGGCTGGCTGCCGACGCTGGGCTACGTCAAGGCCGACCAGTTGCCGGAGATGAACAAGCTGATCGACGACGCGGCGGTCAAGGCCGGTCGGGCGCCCGAGGCGATCCGCCGGCTGGCCAACTTCAGCGGCGTGTTCGGGCAGGCGGCCGGCGGCGGGTTCGGTGGTGGTGGCGGCGGGGTCTCGGGTTCGCCCGCCGACTGGGCCGAGCAGCTCGCCGAGCTCGCCCTGACCCACGGCCTGAGCGCGTTCATCCTGGCCGCCGACGACGCGACCACGACGCAGCGGTTCGCGGTCGAGGTCGTGCCGGCAGTGCGCGAGTTGGTCGCGGCCGAACGTGCCCACCCCAGGACGCCGGCCCCGTCTCCGGAGCCGGCGCTGTCTCCGGAGACGGCGCCGGTCCAAGAGGCGCCAGACCGGATCGTCGTATCCGGCGAGATCCCCGGCCTCGGCCTCACCCCGACCCCCGACGACGGCACGCGGCTCTCCGACCGCACGCTCTGGGACGAGAGCGAGCGTCCCGTGGCGCCGCGGATCGACGAGGAGCGGAAGTACAGCCGGCACGAGCGGGCGCGCGGCCAGCAGCTGATCGACATCCACGACCACCTCCGGCAGGAGCTGGCCCAGGTACGCGACCTGATCGACCAGGTCGAGGCCGGCATGCTCGGCATCGGCGAGGCGCGTTCGGCGATCAACGAGATGACGCTGCGGCAGAACAACTGGACGCTCGGCACCTACTGCGAGTCGTACTGCCGCCTGATCACCACGCACCACACCATCGAGGACGCCTCGATGCTGCCCAACCTGCGCCGCGCCGACGCCAGGCTCGCACCGGTGACCCTGCGCCTGGAGGACGAGCACAAGGTCATCCACGAGGTGATCGAGAACGTCGACCGGGCGCTGGTCGCACTGGTGGCGGGCGAGGGCGACCTCAAGAGCCTGCGCTCCGAGGTCGACCTGCTGACCGACACGCTACTGAGCCATCTGTCCTATGAGGAGCGTTCCTTGGTTGAGCCGCTGGCCCGCTACGGCGCGCACTAGAAGCCTCAGAGCGGGATGTTGCCGTGCTTCTTCGGCGGCAACGTCTCGCGCTTGGTGCGCAACGCCCGCAGCGCGCGGACGATCTGCGTGCGGGTCTCGTGCGGCGGGATGACCGCGTCGACATAGCCACGCTCCGCCGCGATGTACGGGTTGGCCAGCGTGTCCTCGTACTCCTGGATCTTCGCGGCGCGCAGCGCGACCGGGTCCTCGGCGTCGGCGAGCTCGCTCCGGTAGAGGATGTTGACCGCGCCCTGCGCGCCCATCACGGCGATCTGCGCTGTCGGCCAGGCGAAGTTGAGGTCCGCGCCGAGGTGCTTCGAGCCCATCACGTCGTACGCGCCGCCGTAGGCCTTCCGGGTGATGACCGTGACCTTCGGGACGGTCGCCTCGGCGTACGCGTAGATGAGCTTGGCGCCGCGCCGGATGATGCCGTCCCACTCCTGGCCGGTGCCGGGCAGGAAACCGGGAACGTCCACAAAGGTCAGTACCGGGATGTTGAACGCGTCGCAGGTGCGCACGAACCGCGCGGCCTTCTCGGAGGCGGCGATGTCGAGCGTGCCGGCGAAGTGCTGTGGCTGGTTGGCGACCACACCGACCGGCCGGCCCTCGACCCGGCCGTAGCCGACCACGATGTTCTGCGCGTAGAGCGGCATCACCTCGAGGAACTCGCCGTCGTCGAGCACGTGGGCGATGACCTGCTGCATGTCGTACGGCTGGTTGGCCGAGTCCGGGATCAGCGTGTCGAGCTCGCGGTCCTCGTCGGTGACGGCCAGCGTCGCGGGTGCCTGGACGACCGGCGGTTCGTCGAAGTTGTTCGAGGGCAGGTACGACAGCAGCGCCTTGACGTAGTCGATCGCGTCGTCCTCGTCGCTGGCGAGGTAGTGCGCGTTGCCGCTGCGGGTGTTGTGGGTGCGCGCGCCGCCCAGCTCCTCCATGCCCACGTCCTCGCCGGTGACGGTCTTGATCACGTCGGGGCCGGTGATGAACATGTGCGAGGTCTGGTCGACCATCACGGTGAAGTCGGTGACCGCGGGGGAGTACACCGCGCCACCCGCGCACGGGCCCATGACCAGCGAGATCTGGGGTACGACGCCGGACGCGCGGACGTTGCGGAAGAAGATCTCGCCGTACAGGCCCAGGGAGACCACGCCCTCCTGGATCCGCGCGCCGCCCGAGTCGTTGATGCCGATCACTGGGCAGCCGGTCTTCATCGCTAGGTCCATCACCTTGACGATCTTCTGGCCGAAGACCTCGCCGAGCGAGCCGCCGAAGACCGTGAAGTCCTGGGCGAACACGCAGACCGGGCGCCCGTCGACGGTGCCGTAGCCGGTGATCACGCCGTCGCCGTACGGGCGGGTCTTGTCGAGTCCGAACGCGACCGACCGGTGCCGGGCGAGCTCGTCGAGCTCGACGAAGCTGCCCTCGTCGAGCAGCATCTCGATCCGTTCACGAGCCGTCTTCTTGCCCCGCGCGTGCTGCTTCTCGACCGCGCGCGCCGAGCCCGCATGGGTGGCGTCATCGCTCCGGGCCGCGAGGTCGGCGAGCCGCCCGGCGGTGGTGTGGATGTCGACCTCGGCGCTGCGTTGATCTGTCACGGCCCGATCGTAACGACGCTCGACCTGATCAAGGCTGTGCGGTTGGTCTCGACACCTGGCTAGCGTTTCGTGCCGAATGCCCCATTCGTTATAGCTCACGTGATGATGGTCGTCGGGTTGTTCTTCCTGATCGGAGGCGTCGGCGTCCTCCTCACGATGAACCGGCTGCTGTGGCCGCTCGCCGAGAGCGCCCCGGCCGGTGGCCCGGGCAAGCCCGGGCGCACGCCGGTGGCGGGCGGCCGGCCGGGGCCGGCCCGCCACCCGCGCGACCGGGCTCGGACGCCGACCAACCGGGCCCGTCGCCCACCGCCGACCGAACCAGCGCCGCCCGCGGACCGCCGCGCCCGCGCGGCACAGACCCCGCCGGGTCGCCGTGCCCGCGCGCCGCAACGGGAAGCGACGTCGTCCCAGGGGCGCCGCGCCTGGGCGGCCGAGGCCGAGCCCACCCCGCCGCCGACCCGGCAGCAGCGCGGCGCAGCGGCCCAACAGCCGCCGTCGCGGGCGCGGGTCAAGGTGGTCACCGTGCCTGATCCGGCACCATCGCGCGCGGCCCCAGGCGGGCGGGTCTACGGCGGCGCCCGGCGGGCATGATCTCGGGTCGTAGGCTTGTCGGGTGCCTGGCTCGCCTTACACCGACCTTGACCGCCCGCCCCTGAACGCGCGAGCGCTCGAACGGGCGCTGGTCGGCCCTGGCGAGCTGTGGACCAGCCTCGACGTGCGCACCGAAACCGAGTCCACCAACGCCGACGTCGCCCAAGCCGCCCGGGAAGGAGCCCCCGAAGGGTTGGTCGAGGTCGCCGAGCGCCAGACCGCCGGCCGGGGCCGGCTGGGTCGCGCGTGGCAGTCGCCGCCGCGCGCCGGGATCGCGGTCAGCGTGCTGCTGCGTCCGGGTGCCGCCGAGCCCGAGCGGGGCTGGCGGCCGCTGCCGGCGAAGGCGTACGCGTGGCTGCCCCTGCTGGCCGGCGTCGCGGTCGCGGAGGCGGTGATCCGCCTGGCCGAGCTGCCGGACGGGGTGCTGCCCGCCCTCAAATGGCCCAACGACCTGCTGGTCGGCGACGCGAAGTGCGCCGGCATCCTGGCCGAGGGCGTGCCCGACGGTGGTGGCGGCCCGGCGGTCGTGCTCGGCATCGGGCTCAACGTGACCCTGCGCGCCGACGAGCTGCCCGAGCGCCCGAGCGGCCCGAAGGCCACCTCGCTGCGGCTGGCCGGCGCCGAGGTGACCGACCGCGACCCACTGCTGCGGGCCACGCTGCGCGGCCTGGCGACCTGGTACGAGCGTTGGCGCGAGGCCGACGGCGACGCCTCGGCCAGCGGGCTGCGCGGCGCCTACCTCAGCCGCTGCGCCACGGTGGGCCGCGAGGTGCGGGTGCTGCTGCCGGGCGGTGCCGAGTTCACCGGCGAGGCGACCGGCGTCGACGACAGCGGCCGGCTGGTCGTGCGTACCGCGCAAGGAGAGCGCACCGTCGCCGCGGGTGACGTGCTGCACCTGCGCTGACACCCGACACCTCCGGGACTACGCCGCCATGCGGCGAGGCAGTAGGTTCACCCCGACAAAAGTGTGCGCGGAGGTGTGCCGTGGCTTTTCCCGACGACGTGTTGACCACTGAGGAACGCGTGGTGCTCCACGTGCACCCGCACTGGAAGACGCTCGCCCGTCCGATCCTGCTGGCCGTCCTCGTGGTCGCGGCGGCCGTGGTCGCGCTGGTCTTCGTGCCGAGCGGCCTCGGGCAGCTCGTCATCGGCGCCGCCGCGCTGGTCGTGCTGGTCTGGTTGCTGCTGCGGCCGGTGCTGGTCCGCCAGACCACCCACTACGTCTTCACCGATCAGCGGATCCTGCTCCAGGTCGGCATCTTCAACCGCGACCGGCACGACATCCCGCTGAGCCGGGTCAACGACCACTCGATGAACCAGCACTTCCTCGAGCGCCTGCTCGGCACCGGCACGCTGGTCATCGAGTCGGCGGGGGAGCGCGGCCAGCAGGTGCTGCACGACATCCCGCACGTCGAGAAGGTGCAGACGCTGCTCTACGAGCTCGTCGAGGCCGACCACGACAAGGGCACCCTCGACGAGGGCGAGATGCGCGAGATCATGCGGGAGCACCGCGAGGCGTCGGCCGACGGCGCGGAGACCGTCTAGAACTGCGCGAAGACGTACGGCGGCCGCGCGGGGAACAGGTCGCGCAGGGCCTCGGCGGCTTCCAGCGGGATGGTGCCGAGGCCGCGCAGGCCGATCTCGACCGGGTCGAGCACGCCGTAGACCAGCGCCGACAGGCCTGCGGCGGACAACGACGCGGCCGGCGGCGCGTCGCTGCGGTCGACCAGCAGGGTGCCTCCGGTGCCGTCCAGGTGATAGCGGCCGGCCAGCAGCGCGTCGTCGACCACCTCGACGGTGATCGCGACCGGGCCGGCCTCGATGCCTTCGAGGCCTTCGAGCGACAGCACGCGGGCCATCGGGGCGTGCGCGCCGAGCGACCGCGCGTCGGCCGTCGTCTCGACCAGCAGGTCGTCGGCCCACAGTTCCGGCGTGTCGCCCGGCAGCACCGAGAGCTTCACGCGGTCGACCTGGTCGGTGTGGCGGGCCAGGAAGCTGAGCACCAGCGCACGGCCGTGCGGACCCGTGTGCAACAGGGTGTCGCCGGACAGCTCACCGAGGTGGTCGTCGATCCGGTACGGCAGCGAGCCGACCACCTCGCCGTCGACGTGGGCGGTGACCACCCACTTGCGGTCGTCGCGCAGGGAGACCGCCCGGAAGTCGGGGAACGACGCGAACCCGTGGAGCCGGTCGCGCAGCCGCAGGGTCAGCGCCCGGTGGTCGTCGTAGCCGTCGGCGATCCGCCGCCAGCGCAGCTCACCGGGCAGGTCGGCGCGGAGCAGGCCGGCCAGGCCGTCCGGCGAGAACGTGGCGGTGCGGTCCTGCGGAAGGTTCACGTACCCGAAGCGGGCGTAGAACGACGGCCGGAACGGATAGAGCGTCGAGACCGGGTTGCCGTCGTCGCGCATCTCCTCGAGCAGCTGGTTGAGCAGCGTGCGTACGAGACCCCGACGGCGGGCCAGCGGGTGCGTCGCGATGCTGGCGACGCCGGCCATGGGCAGGACGAGGCCGCGTACGTTCTGCTGCATCGGAATGGCCGCCACGGTGGCCAGGGTGACGCCGTCCTCCTCGGCGACCAGCGTGTGGTTGCCCGAGTGGTACGGCAGGAACTCCCGGTAGTGCGCGGAGACGGCGTGCTCGGTCGGCGACTTGTCGAACGCGTACGACTGGAGCGGGAACGACGTGGTCAGCCGCTCGTCGCCGCTGATCCGGCGGATTCTCAACGGTGGCGGCGCGCGGAACCGGCGGACTCGAACTCTTCGACCACTTCGGCCAGCTCGGCCACCGGGTCGAAGGTGGCGATCACGTCGCCGTCGAGGTGGTGGTCGTTCTGCCTGACCGTGGCCACGGAGGGCAGCGCCACCTCGGGTGCCGGCGCGGCCCGGAAGACGAAGGTCCGGTAGGTGTAGAACCGGAAGATCGTGGCCAGGCCCAGGCCGAGGAACTTGAAGACGTTGAGCCACAGCAGGCTGTGCATGTCCAGGCCGTACTTGGCGATGCCCAGCACGCCGAGCTCGATCACCAGGCCGGTGGCGTTGAACAGCACGAACAGGGTGGTTTCCCGCCGGATGGCCGACTTCGGGCGATCGCGGTAGGTCCAGTGCCGGTTCATGAAGTACGACGTGATGGTCGCGAAGACGGTCGCGACCACGTTGGCCTTGAGCTGCCCGTTGTGGAAGATCGTGAGCGCGAGGGCGTTGAACACCACGAAGTTGATCACGGTGTTGACGCCACCGACGATGCCGAACTTCAGCGCCTCGCGGAGGAGCTTGTTCCACCGCTCGGGCATGATCCGGTCCGCGCGCATTGGGCCACCTTACGGGAGACGGGCGATTCAGTTCGTGCGGACGACTGGCGCTGGGTGGGAAGTCACGTCCTTAGTCACCCTTGGTCACCGTCAGCGATGCGGACGGTGTCTGCGCCGATATTGCCGCATCGACGAAAACGAAGCGCCGGTAGGACCAGAAACGGAAGAGCGTGCCGAACGCCGTGCCGATGAACTGACCGGAGATGTTGTCGGCCAGCGTGGTCTGGAAGACGGCCGGCCACATCGCGCCCAGGATGTAGTGGCTGATACCCAGGCAGGCCAGGCCTATGCCGAGGCCAACAGCATTGAAGAAGAAATAGAGCAGGTATTCGCGGTGCAGGCCGCTGCGCTCCCGATGCCGCCAGGTCCAGAACCGGTTGCCGACGAAGGCCAGCGTCGCCGCGATCACCGTGGAGATCGTCTTGGCGAGCAGCGGCGGGGTGCCGTCGCCGGAGATCAGCAGGTTGAAGATCACCAGATCGACGAGGAACGCGATGCCGCCGACCGTGCCGAACTTGCCCAGCTCTTTGACCAGATGACCGAACCGGCCGCGCAGTCTGGCCACCACCCCGGAGGGGGCGGCCGAAGATGACGACTCGTCGTCGGCAACGGTTGCGGACACGGGCCGAGACTACCGTCTGTGCGCACGCCCCGTTCGCGACGTCCGAAACGTGTGACCAGACGGTGATCGTGGTGAGCGCGGCCGGCGCGGTCCGTGACCACACCGGCATCGCCCGTGATTATCTCAGCCCGCGGCCGGGAGATCCGCCAGTTCGTCGAGCGCCGCCCGGCAGTCCGCGCACGTGGCCAGGTGGCCGTCGACCGTGCTGCGGGCCCGCCGGGCCAGCCGCCCGCGCAGATAGCCGGCCAGCCGGGCGGCGACCTGGCGGCAGGCCGGCGCGTCGGCGGGTGTCACGTGCTCCTGCAGGTAGATCTGCCGCAGGCGTTCCCTGGCCCGGAAGGCCAGGGCGGCGACCCCGCCCGGGGTCAGGCCGAGCCGCCCGGCCACCTGGGCCGGCGACTCACCCTGCACCGCGGTGTGCCAGAGCACGGCCCGCCAGCGCTCGGGGAGCCGGGCGAACGCGCGGGCGGCGTAGAGCCGGTCGAGTTGGGCCACCGTGGGGTCGGCGAACGGCACGCCGGACTCGTAGCGGCTGAGATCGTCGGTGAACTCCACGCGCTGCTCGGACCGGAGCCGGTCGTACCGCAGGTGCTTGAGCGTCGTGTAGAGGTAGGGCCGGAAGGCGCGGGCGGGGCCGCGCCCCGCCCGGAGCGTGGCGAGCACCTTGGCGAACGTCTCGGCGACGAGATCGTCCGCGTCGGCGCGGTCCCGGGTGAGCGTGCCGGCGAGGCGGCGGGCCCCTCCGGCATGTCGGACATAGAGGGTGCCGTACGCCCCGGTGTCTCCGGAGCGGACGGCCTCGACAAGATCCGCGTCGGACGGCTCGTCGTCGCCGTCAGCGGGTTCCGGTCGCTGGTCGGTTGTGGTCGTCGGGCTGGTCATGCCGCCTCCAGGGGGAGGAATGGGGCGGAAATGCCTATAGGGAATGTGAGGGAGAAAACCCTCGTTATGAGGAAAAGCGTAGGTCACTCCGTAGCGTGAGGGAAGAGGCGTTTTGGCAGCCCGGGGCGCCGATGGGTGGGTCCGCGTCCTGCCGAGCGCCCAGGTGTCACCGACCCGGAAGAGGGATGTCGATGGACGAGATGCGCGAATGTGCGCGGGAGAGCGTGACATCCAACGGGGAAATCCAAAACGTCCGTCCCTTGTGCAGATTTTCACAACCGGCCGCGCTGCCCTTAACGGTCATTCGGTTTAGTCTGAGTTGAACCCCGAGATGCACTGGCGTGGCGCGAGCCCGCCCGGTTTGTGCACCCATAGGTCAGCGTCGACCGCGAGGAGTTCACAATGACTGCAAGTCCGGCCACCCTGCCCGGCGCCGACGAAGCGCCCACCTCCCATCCCCGGCTGCTCGCCTGGGTCAACGAGGTCGCCGAGCTCACCAGACCCGACCGCGTGGTGTGGGTCGACGGGTCCGATGAGGAATGGACCCGCCTCACCGACGAGCTCGTCGAGGCCGGCACGCTCGTCCGTCTCGACGACGCCAAGCGCCCCAACTCGTTCTGGGCGCGCACCGACCCGACCGACGTCGCCCGGGTCGAGGAGCGCACCTTCATCTGCTCGGTCGACGAGGCCGACGCCGGGCCGACCAACAACTGGATGGCGCCCGCCGAGATGAAGCGGGAGATGACCGAGCTCTACCGCGGCTGCATGCGCGGCCGGACGATGTACGTCATCCCGTTCTGCATGGGCCCGATCGAGGCCGAGAACCCGATGTTCGGTGTCGAGCTCACCGACAGCGCGTACGTGGTCGCCTCGATGCGCATCATGACCCGGATGGGCACCACGGTGCTGGACGCGATGGGCGACGACGCCGACTTCGTGCCGGCCCTGCACTCGCTGGGCGCGCCGCTGTCGCCGGACGAGGCCGACGTGCCCTGGCCGTGCAGCGACACGAAATACATCTCGCACTTCCCGGAGACCCGCGAGATCTGGTCGTACGGGTCCGGCTACGGCGGCAATTCGCTGCTTGGCAAGAAGTGCTACTCGTTGCGCATCGCCAGCGTCATGGCCCGCGACGAGGGCTGGCTCGCCGAGCACATGCTCATCATGAAGCTGACCTCGCCCGAGGGTGTCGTCAAGTACGTGGCCGGGGCGTTCCCGTCGGCCTGTGGCAAGACCAACCTCGCGATGCTGGAGCCGACCATCCCGGGCTGGAAGGTCGAGACGATCGGCGACGACATCGCCTGGATGCGGTTCGGCGAGGACGGCCGGCTGTACGCGGTCAACCCGGAGTTCGGCCTGTTCGGCGTCGCGCCGGGCACCGACTACCGGACCAACCCCAACGCGATGCGTACGCTCGCCCGGGGTAACTCGGTGTTCACCAACGTCGCGCTGACCGACGACGGCGACATCTGGTGGGAGGGCATGGGCGAGCCGCCCGCGCACCTCACCGACTGGAAGGGCCAGTCGTGGACCCCGGAGAGCGGCGAGCTGTCGTCGCACCCCAACAGCCGGTTCTGCACGCCGATCGGGCAGTGCCCGATCATCGCGCCGGAGTACACCGACCCGGCGGGTGTGCCGATCGACGCGATCCTGTTCGGCGGCCGGCGCAAGACGACGATCCCGCTGGTGACCGAGGCCCGCGACTGGGTGCACGGCGTCTACCTCGGCGCGACGCTGTCGTCGGAGACCACCGCCGCCGCGGCCGGCCAGGTCGGCGTGGTGCGCCGCGACCCGATGGCGATGCTGCCGTTCATCGGCTACAACGCGGGCGACTACTTCGCGCACTGGATCGAGATGGGCAAGGGCGCGGGCGCCGACACGGCCCGCCTGCCGAAGATCTTCTACGTCAACTGGTTCCGGCGGGACGAGGACGGCGGCTTCCTCTGGCCGGGCTTCGGTGAGAACTCCCGGGTTCTCAAGTGGATCGTCGAGCGGCTCGACGGCACGGCCGAGGCGGTCGAGACCGCGATCGGGCACGTGCCGACGCCGGACGCCCTCGACCTGTCCGGGCTCGACCTGACGCCGGAGGCCGTAGCGGCCGCCCTGCGCGTGGACGCCGACGAGTGGCGCGCGGAGCTCCCGCAGGTCACCGAGTGGTTCGAGAAGTTCGGCGACAAGCTGCCGGGCGTGCTCTGGGCGGAGCTCGACGCCCTCAAGGCCCGCCTGAGCTGACGTTGCCTTCGGGAGGCCCGACGGGGCGGGCCTCCCTACACTCACGGGCATGCCCCCGACGGTGCGCGCGTTGGTCGCGCTCCTCTATGCCACGGCCGCGGCCACCGTCGCGGTCGAGCTCGTCAACTGGGCGTACGCGCCGGAGCAGGGCTTCGGACTGGCGGTGCGCACCGGCTGGGCGCTGATCCGCTCGTTCGGTTTCCTGATCCTCGTCTGGCACGTGCGCCGTGGCCGGGCCGGTGCCAAGCCGCTCGGCCTGATCCTCGCGGTGACCACCGTTTTCGCCGTCGGCCGGCTGGTGGTGCCGCGCTCGGGTGTGCCGCCGCTGCCCGGTGCGATCGGCTTCGTGCTGCTCACCGGGCTCTGCCTCGCGGTGGTCGTGCTGCTCTACCGCGTGCCGACAGTGGGCGCCCACCTCGTGCGGCATCCCAACCGGCTCGTGCTCGACCGCCGCGGCATCGGCTGGCAGGAAGGCGTGCCGCGCCGGCCGCCGGTCGCCGGCTGGACGCTGACCGCCCGGGTCGCCGCGTTCACGTACCCGGCGCTGATGGTGGTGCCGGCGCTGGTGGCGCTGGGCGAGGCCGGCCTGCGCCGGCTGCCGCTCGTGCTCGGCTGGCTGCTGTTCGCGATCGTCGTCGGCAACGCCCTGCTGCCGATCGCCATCTTCCTGCTGCGCGACCGGGCCTGGGCGCGGGTGGCTCTGGTCGTCGTGACGGCCGCGGTGCTGCTGGTCGACCTGCCGCTGTGTTGGCTGCTGCTCGGCGTCGACGGGCTGGTCCGCGACGGCGTGCCGCTGGTGGTCGCGGCCGGACTGACGCTCTGGGGCGTCGCGCGCTCGCGGACCACGGCGGCTGCCCGCGTCCCGGCACCGCGCGCGGAGGCCCCCGTCCCGGATACGGTTTCGTGATGATCGATTACGACGTGCTCGTCGTCGGTGCCGGCCCCGCCGGCGCCACGGCGGCGGTGGCCGCGCGCCGGGCCGGCGCCAGCGTGCTGCTGCTCGACCGGTCCAGCTTCCCGCGCGACAAGACCTGCGGTGACGGCATCGCGCCGCACGTGCTCGACGTGCTGGCCGGGCTCGGCGTCGACGACATCGCGGCGGGCTACGCGCCGGTGCGGTCGCTGAGCCTGGAGACACCCGACGGGGTGGCCGCTGGTGAACTGCGCAGACCCGACTACACGATTCCGCGGTACGTGCTGGACGCGCGCATCGTCGACGCGGCCGTCGGCGCTGGCGCGGAGCTCCGCCGGCACCTGGTCCGGTCGGTGCGGGTGGAGGCCGACCGGGTCGTGGTCGACGACACGCTCGCGGCCAAGGTGCTGATCGGCGCCGACGGTGCCGGTTCGGTGGTCCGCCGGGCGCTCGGCCACCGCCCCAACCAGGGCCGGCACCTGGCCGTCGCGATGCGCGGCTACGTGGCGTTCCCGGGGCTGACCGATCAGCGGATCGTCACCTCGGGGCCGCGGTGGCCCGCGTACGCCTGGGCGTTCCCGATCGGCGATGGTACGGCGAACGTGGGCTACGGCGAGGTGATGCGGGGTCGGCCGCTCAGCCGCAAGCACCTGCTCGACCGGATGGCGGATCTGTTGCCCGAGATCGATCTCGCCGACGTCACCCGGTTGCGCGCCCATCACCTGCCGTTGTCGACCTCGCGGCCGGCGCTCGGTGCCGGACGGGTGGTGCTGGTCGGCGACGCCCACTCGCTGATCAATCCGTTCACCGGGGAGGGCATCTTCTACGCGGTGCTGTCCGGCTCGCTGGCCGGGCACGCGGCCGCGGTCACGCCCGCCCACGCGGCGCGGACGTACGCCACGGCACTGCGCCGCCGGCTCGGCCGGCACCTGCGGCACAGCGCCGCGGCGGCCTGGCTGGCCCGCACGCCGGCGGTGATCCAGGCCGCGGTCCGGGCCGCCGGAGCCGACCGCCGGGTCTTCGACTCGATCGTCGAACTCGGCCTCGGCGACGGACTGTTACAGCCCCGTACGCTGGGGCGCATCGCCCGCGAGTTGACCGTTCGGACAGAACAAGCTCGTCCTTTCGTCCATGGCGGGGGTCGCTAGTCTGCAAGTGATGAATCTGCGTGATCTCGTCTATTCGATCTACGAACGGCGGCTGACTGCTCGGCTGGCCGGCAAGCCCGTGCCCCGCCACGTCGGCGTGATGTGCGACGGCAACCGCCGCTGGGCCAAGGAGATGGGGTACGTCGACCCCAACGACGGCCACCGGGTCGGCGCGGCGAAGATCAAGCATCTGCTGGGCTGGTGTGACGAATCAGGCGTCGAGCACGTGACGCTCTACCTGCTGGCCACCGACAACCTGCGCCGCCCGGCGGCCCAGCTCGACCCGCTGCTCCAGATCATCGAGGACCTGGTGGTCGAGCTCGCCGAGGACGCGAACCCGTGGCGGCTCCGCATCGTGGGCGCGCTCGACCTGCTGCCCGCCCAGACCGCGGCCGCGCTCAAGGCGGCCCAGGAACGCACCCGCGACCGGGTCGGCGGGGCCGAGGTCAACATCGCGGTCGGCTACGGAGGCCGCCGGGAGATCGCCGACGCGGTCCGCTCGCTGCTGCAGGAGCACGCGTCCCGGGGCGGCACCCTGGAGGAGCTGGCCGAGGTGCTCGACGTCGACCACATCGCCGAGCACCTCTACACCCGCGGCCAGCCCGACCCCGACCTGGTCATCCGCACGAGCGGCGAACAGCGGCTCTCGGGCTTCCTGCTCTGGCAGTCGGCCCACTCGGAGTTCTACTTCTGCGACGCGAACTGGCCGGACTTCCGCCGGGTCGACTTCCTCCGCGCCCTACGCTCCTACGCCAGCCGCCAACGCCGCTACGGCGCTTAGGCTCGGCTCAGGCGACGCGTACGACGATTTTGCCCGCGGGTGGGTTGGTCTGTTCCGCGATCATGGTGGGTACCTGGTCGAAGGACCGGACCTTGCCTACCGGGGTGGTGAGGGCTCCCTGACCTGCCAGCTCGGCCAGTCGGGCCCAGACGACGGCCTCGCCCTCCCGCGAGTGGGCGTCGGCCAGTACGCCGACCGCTGAGTAGTTGCGGAGCAGCATGTCGACCGGGTCGAGGGTCACCGGCGCGCCCGAGGCGAAGCCGACGATGGCCAGCCGGCCCCCTCGGCCCAGGGCCTTGGCGGCCGCGGCGGCGGTGTCGCCGCCGACCACGTCGTAGACCACGTCGGCGCCCTTGCCGCCGGTCGCCGCCAGGAGTTCCTTCGTGAGGTCGGTGCTGTGCCGGCTCACCGCGTGGTCGGCGCCGATGGATCGGCAGAACGCGAGCTTCTCCGGGCTGCCGGCGACCGCGGTCACCGTCGCGCCGAGGGCCTTGCCGAGCTGGATCGCGGCCACGCCCGAGCTGCCCGCGGCGCCCAGCACGACCAGGTGCTCGCCGGGGCGCAGGGCCGCGCGTTCGACCAGACCGGCATACGCGGTGCGGTAGGCGATCGGGAAGCCGGCCGCCTGCTCGTCCGTGAAGCCCGCCGGGGCCGCGACGGCCGAGCCCGCCCGCACGTACGCGTACTCCGCGTAGCCGCCCCAGCCGCGCAGGAAGGCGGTGATGCCCATGATCCGCTCGCCGACCGTGAACGGTGCGTCCGCCCCGACCGCGACCACGTCGCCGCAGACCTCCTCGCCGAGGCCGAACGGCGGCTCACCCAGCAGGGGGAACGCGCCCGCTGCCATCATCGCGTCGGGATAGCCGGCGCCGGCGGCGCGTACCCGCACGAGCACCTCACCGGCCGGCGGATCGTCGTACCGGAGGCGTTCCTGGCGCACCACCTCCCGTGGGTCGCCAAAAGCCAACAACCGCCACGCCACACCCTCGGTTACCACGACGTCCTCCTGTCGGACATGTTGTCGGACACGTTGTCCGGCAGAAACGTACACCTCTTGCCTAAGATCTGACCGTGGCCTCGATCACCCGCCGCCCGGCGGCCGACCCCAGCCGACGAGCCGCCGTCGAGGCGGACGTCCTGGCAGCGACCGAGCGGCTGCTGGCGGCGGGCGCGACCTACACCGAGCTCGGCGTGCAACGGATCGCCGCCGAGGCAGGCGTCGCGCGGTCGACCTTCTACCTCTACTTCCGCGACAAGACCGAGCTGCTGCTGCGGCTCGCCGCCCAGCTCGGCGACGTCTCGTTCTCGCTGGTCGGCGGCTGGTCGCCGACCGAGCCGGCGGCGCTGGACGAGCTGGCCGCGAGCCTGCTGCGGGTCATCCGCTTCTACCGGGACCGCCGGCACGTGCTGGCCGCCGTGCTCGAGGTCGCCGGCTACGACCGGACGATCGGCGAGTTCTGGGAAGAGCAGCTGGGGATGTTCATCGACCGGGCGCACGAGCTGCTGGTCGCCGAACAGGCCGCCGGCCGCGCGCCGGCCGACCTCAACGCGCCCACCGCCAGCCGGGTGATGATCTGGGGCGGCATGCGGGTGATCGCCGACCACGTCGTCAACCGGCCCGCCGACGAGGACGCGTCCGTGGCCAGGGAGATCGCGGCCAACGAGTGGTTCGGCGCCTTCCGCCGCCCGGCAGCCTGAGCCCGTCGGCGGGTGGCGGCCGTCGATGCCGCGCGGCACACTTCCTGCCATGAGGCTGCGCGGAGTGCTCCAGGTCGGGCTCGTGATCACCGCTGGGGCGCTGGCCCTCGGCTGCACGTCCACGGTGGACCGCCAGGTGGCCGGGCCGGCGTCGACGGCCACGCCGCAGTCCGCCGCGGCCACCGCACCACCGAGCCCCGCGGCCGAGCCGACCGCGCCGCCGAGTGCGGCGGCCGAGCCGACCGCGACCAGCGTGCCCGGCACCGAGATGACCCCGCCGGCCGATCGCACCGTCTGCGGCCGGGTCCGCACCGCCACGAACGACTACTCGCGGTCGTACGACAACGCGGTGCAGTCCGACAAGGAGATGGTCGGCCGGAAGTGGTCGGGCTTCATCCTGGAGCGCGCCAAGGAGGCCCGTGACTCCAAGCTCAAGGCCGACCTGGTGAAGGTGGCCAACGAGGTCGCCAGCTGGCGACCGGGCCAGCCTGACCTACGCGCCTACACGAGCCTGCTGAACTCCGCCTGCGCCCGCTGGGGCGCCTGACAAGGCGTCAGCGCACCGAGCCACTGCGTGGCTGATCGCAGATCACCGCACCGAAGCCGCGGCGTCGTCCAGGAAGTCGCCAAGCGCCTCGGGGGAGTCGAAGGTCAGGTCGGCGGCACCCGCCACGGCCTGGCCGGTTTCCGGGTTGGCCACCGCGACGCAGACCCCGAAGAAGGACGGGTCGCGTTCTGACCGGTCGCGCAGCGCCGCGAACGCCTTGAGGTCGGAGACGTCGTCGCCGAAGTACCAGGCGCAGCCGGCCGAGGCGACCGCCTCGCCGATCACCAGGCCCTTGTCGCGGTCGACCGGCGGCTTGAGCTCCAGCACCATCCGCCCGGCCTGGATTCGCAGGCCCAGCCGCTCGGCCTCGGCGTTGCCCCAGCGCTCGACCTCGCCGGCCAGCTCCGGCGCCGTGCGGTAGTGCAGGGCCACCGACAGGCGCTTGTATTCGACCAGGATCTCCGCCGGTAGCTCGGCGCGGGCGCGGTCGGCCAGGTCGGCCATCGCCGGCACCCAGGGCAGCGCCGCGGGCTCGGTGACCGTCGGGCCGGCGCCGTGGCTGTGTTCGAGGCCGTAGAGGCCGTACAGGTCGACGTCGGCGGCGCCCAGGCGGTCGCGGAGGAAGTCGACCGGGCGGGCCGAGACGATCGCCACCCGGCGCACGACCCGGGCCAGCGCGTCGATCGCCGACAGCGCCCGGGGCACCGGGCGCACCGCGGTCGGATCGTCCGCCACCGGCGCCAACGTGCCGTCGAAGTCGAAGAAAAGGACGCACTCGTCGGCCCGGTCCGCGGTCAAGCGCCATGCGCTCTCCGCGTTCAGCGGGCGGTCGTCGCGCCCGTGGCCGTGATCTGACCCCCGCACATGGCAAGCCTACCGGGTGTGAGCCGCCGCCGGACCCGACGGATCACCCGGTTGACAAGCCCCCGCCCCCCAATTAACGATCTTGCTGTCGCCCTGTCCGCTGTGCGAACGGGACGATGGCGCCCGCTTCCTCGCCGTGGCTGAGCAGGTAACCCTCGACGAATCCGGCGTTGCGGTCGCCCGTGTGCGCGTCGACCTCGTTCAACCGCATGGCCACGAACTCGGCGAGCGCGGCGATCCTGCTGTTGACGCGCGAGTACATCTCGGCCAGCACCGCGACGACGGTGCCTACCGACGCCACCGCGATGGTCGCCATGTTGAACGCCGACGGAACTTCGCTCGTGTCTAGCACCCCGACAATGATGTTGGCTGTCGTGAACAGCGTGACCGAGACGGCCGCAACGACGACCGCCCCCCACTTCAGGGCCATCGCAGACCCCTCCTTCGTTGTCCCGCAGGGCTTTGGCTGACCTCCGGTGCTCCCCACCCGACCCGAGCCCAAGCAGTACAAACGCGCACGCTACTGCGCTGCGGGCGTAAAGATCGTGCCATTCGCCACACGAGTCGCAGCTTCTTTCGCCATCTGCGTAACGAGACGGCTACTTAAACGTTTAAACCGCCCTGCGGCGCTTGGCAGGCCGATCCGACGGAAGCAATGGCCGGTACGCGAGATAGCGGATCGTCTCTCGAATGTGGAACTTCTCCGCATCGGACACATTGGGGTCGACGAGCCGGCGCAGCAGCGCCTCGACGTCGGGGTCCATCGGCGGAGCTGTGGGCGCGGGCCGGCCGGAGGTGGCGGCGTCCCAGCCGAGCACGCCGAACGCGGTGGACGGGTTGAGGCCCAGGCCCGCGCAGAACGCGACCACCCGTTCGGCCTCGGGGTCGCTCGCCCAGTCGGCGCGTACCCAGCGGTTGATCGTCTGTCGGGACACGCCCGTGCGACGGGACACCTCGGAACCGCTCCAGGCGCGGGTCGTCCGCGCGTCTTCGAGCGCCTTACGAACGAATGCGGCGAACGCGATCTTGCGCCCGGGGGAGGTGTCCGGCACCGGCTGACGGTACGGCCAGTTCTCGATCTTCCGGCCTGAGATGGGCTGTGTGTATCGCGTGCGAGACGGGTCGGGCCGATCGCCGGTAAACGATCGAGCAGGTCGTTCGGGCAGCGTCACGTGGTCAGACTAGGCCGACGCAGGTTCCGCGCTAATCGCCCGAAAAGCCGATGCTGTCACGCGTGTGATACGCCTTACGGTGTGTCACGTGAACGAGACGAACAGTGTCGAAACGCGTCACGGGTACGTGACATCAGGGGGTTCCGGGCGATGACCGAGCTGGCCACCCGGGAGCAGGCGTTCGGGCTGATCGCGGCGGGAGTCGCGGCCGGCATCACCGCACCGTGGCGGCTCTACCTCGCCCGCGGTGCCAGATACGTATCGCTGCAGGTCGCCGACATGACCGAGTGGGACGCGTGGCGCCTCCACCTCGGCTGCCCCGACCTGCGGATCAGGGTCTACGACACCGGCGCCGAGCTGCGCCGCACCTCGGTCGCCGAGGTGGTCATCGACCAGTGCCGGGTCGCCGTCGAGCTGGTCGAGGAGGTCGGTGTGGACGACATCGACCACCTGCTGGCCGGCCATCCGCGGATCGACCGTGCACCGCGCTATCCCGACGAGCGGTGAGGGGCAGCACGTACCGATGACCGTGTATTTCGCGATCTTCCTCGTCCTGATGCTCGGTTCGTCCAGCTACGCCGCTGGTCGGCTGCACGGGCGGGTGGGATACCGGACCGGCTACAGACAAGGCTTTTTCGATGGCGACCGGGGCGTAGGGCTTCGCCGGCGCCAGGGGGTGCGGGCGGTGGCGGCAACGGCCCGGGCGGAACCGCGGCAACGGTCCGCACCGGACGTCCCGACCACCTTGATCGGTTCGGGAACCACCTATCTGAGCGCCTCCTTCGTGGGGACCACAACCGACGGCGGACGGCACGCCGCGGAGGTTCGCGAGATCGCGAGCCAGCCCGTGGGGTGAGTGGTCACCCGCGAGCGCTGACCGCCCGGTGGCAGGGCGGTCGCGCGCACCAGGGATCGGGCCAGTCCGGTGGCCCCGATCCCGACGGCAGCGACGCGTGAGGGGCGCGCGTCGCCGCCGGTGGCCGGCCCGGCTAGCGCCAGCCGGGCCGGCCAACCCCTCGTGGTCGAAGAAGAAATCGCGGTAAACGAGTCGGTCTTACTTCGGCGTGTACTTCCCCCGGATGGCAGATGCCAGTTAGCGTCTAGCCATGGCGAGGGGTCATCCCACGCCAGCCGGCCGGCCTGGACCTGCGACGACATCGCCACGGGGCCCGCATCCGACCCCGTGCTCCCGGGCACCGGACGAGGCGGAAACACGCGGGCGGTCCGGGTGCACGCTCGCCGGAGCAGGCCTGTGACAACTGCGCGCACCACTTCCCGGGCCACCCAGGACACCTCCGCGACCGCCCGCGCCCCGCGCGGGCGCAAGGCCGCGGCCAAGGAGGACGGGCCACCTCGGCCGGTCTACGTCCTGGACACCTCGGTCCTGCTGTCCGACCCCGCCGCCTTTCGCCGCTTCGCCGAGCACGAGGTCGTGCTCCCGTTGGTGGTGATCACCGAACTGGAGGGCAAGCGTCACCATCCGGAGCTCGGCTGGTTCGCGCGGCAGTCGCTGCGCATGCTCGACGAGCTGCGGATCAAGCACGGTCGGCTGGACCAGCCGGTGCCCATCAACGACCTCGGCGGCACGCTGCGCGTCGAGCTCAACCACTCCGATGACGGTGTGCTGCCGCCCGGCTTCCGCAACGAGTCCAACGACGCGCGGATCCTGTCGGTAGCCCTCAACCTCGCCGGCGAAGGTCGTCAGGTCACGCTGGTCAGCAAGGACATGCCGCTGCGGGTCAAGGCCGCCGCGGTCGGGCTCGCCGCGGACGAATACCGGCACGGCCAGGCCAGCGACCCGACCTGGACCGGAATGGCCGAGATCGAGGTGGGCGACGACGACGTCAACGAGCTGTACGGCGGTGCCGACCTGGCCCTGGACGCGGCGGCCGAGCTGCCCTGTCACACCGGCCTGGTGCTGCACTCGTCACGCGGCTCGGCCCTCGCCCGGGTGCTGCCGGACAAGGTGGTCCGACTGGTCCGCGGCGACCGGGAGGCGTTCGGCCTGCGTGGCCGGTCCGCCGAGCAGCGGATCGCCCTCGACCTGCTGCTCGACGAGTCGATCGGGATCGTCTCGCTGGGCGGTCGGGCGGGCACCGGCAAGTCGGCGTTGGCGCTGTGCGCGGGTCTGGAAGCGGTCATGGAGCGCCGCCGGCACAAGAAGGTGATCGTGTTCCGCCCGCTCTACGCGGTCGGCGGCCAGGAGCTCGGCTATCTGCCCGGCAGCGAGACCGAGAAGATGTCGCCGTGGGCCCAGGCGGTCTTCGACACGCTCGGCGCGGTGGTGCACGAGAACGTCCGGGAAGAGGTGCTCGGCCGCGGCATGCTCGAGGTGCTGCCGCTGACCCACATCCGCGGCCGGAGCCTGCACGACGCGTTTGTCATCGTCGACGAGGCGCAGTCGCTGGAGCGCGGGGTGCTGCTCACCGTGCTGTCCCGGATCGGCCAGGGGTCGCGGGTCGTGCTCACCCACGACGTCGCCCAGCGCGACAACCTGCGGGTGGGCCGGCACGACGGCGTCACGGCGGTGATAGAGGCGCTCAAGGGGCATCCGCTCTTCGCGCACGTGACGCTGACCCGCTCGGAGCGCTCCGCGATCGCCGAGGTGGTCACCGACCTGCTGGAGGACATCCCCAGCTGAGCCGCGACGAAAAGGGGGCCCCGCGACGTGGGGCCCCCTTTTCGCTCACTTGCGCACGGCGTACCGCAGATGGGTCACTCGGTTGCCCTGGACCGTCTCCAACGGACCGTCCAGCAGGACCGGCTTGGTGCCCAGCTGGTCGAAGAACGGCGTGCCGCCGCCGAGCAGCACCGGCACGAGGTCGACCCAGACCTCGTCGACCAGTCCCGCGTCGAGGGCCTGGCTGGCGATCCGGCCCGAGTTCAGGCCGACGCCCTTGCCGCCGGCCAACTCGCCGGCCCGGGCGATCGCGGCCTCGATCCCGCCGGTCTCGAACGCGAACCACTTGTTGTCCTCGTACCCCGTCGGCGGGTTGTGGGTGAGCACCACGGTCGGTACCTCCATCGGGTGCTTTCCGCCCCACCCGTTCGTGAAGTCGAACAGCTTGCGGCCGACGACCAGGGCACCGAGCTCGTCCAACCAGCGCTTGTTGCGGTCCGCGCTCGCCCGGGTCATGTGCCAGGTCATCTCCGGGTGGCCGGTGGGCACCTCGACGTCGCCGTTGCCGTACCAGTCGAAGAGGTGCTCGAACCCGGTCTCGCCGGGGCCCGAGACGAAGCCGTCGATCGACATGCTGGCGCCAGTGCTGACCTTCATTTCCGATTCCTCCTGA
Organism: Asanoa hainanensis; assembly: GCF_900188485.1. Classification (GTDB taxonomy): domain Bacteria; phylum Actinomycetota; class Actinomycetes; order Mycobacteriales; family Micromonosporaceae; genus Asanoa; species Asanoa hainanensis. The sequence goes on along the minus strand of NZ_FZPH01000003.1, from coordinate 596,781 downwards.
AGCTCTGACTCTGTCTGCCCATGCGTCGTCCGAGGGGGCCGCGGATCGACAGGTTACGGAAACCTTTTTTCCACGCGGGCACTTCGCCGGACTTACCCGCCTTTAACCCGTGACCCAGATCACACAATGGTCTCCCTATTTCCCTCCCGGCTCACTGTGCGCAATGGTGTCTGGCGAGCGAACGAGGCCCCGGACGCCGGGGCTGTCCTTGTCCCCGACGAAGGGAACGACTTCGTGACTCGGCTGTGGAGCCGGTTCGGGGTTCGGGCGTTGGCGGTCGGCATCCTCGTTACCGGGGTGGGCGGCGGCTACTACCTGGGCCAGGACCGCAGGGTCCAAGAGCAGGGGATCGATGCGCGGTTCGCCGCGGAGGCCCAGCAGGCCGAGAACGCGCTGCTCAAGGAGCACCATCTCGAGCACGAGTCGATGATGGCCCAGCGCCGGGACGCCGAGGCGATCGCCGCCCAGCGCGCCCAGGCCGCGGCCAAGGCGGCCGCCGAGCGGGCCAAGCGGGCCGAGGAGGCCAGCCGCCAGAAGCGCGAAGAGGCCGAGGAGCCGGTGAAGGCCAGGCCGTACACGGGTCCGATCCCGGAGTCCTGCAACGAGTACAGCGGCAACCGCAAGATCGGCTGCGCGCTGCTGCTCGAAGAGGGCTTCAAGATCGACCAGATGCCGTGCCTCGACAAGCTCTGGACGCGCGAGAGTGGCTGGAACCCGAAGGCGCACAACGCGAGCTCCGGGGCGCACGGCATCCCACAGGCCAAGCCCGGCAACAAGATGGCCTCGGTCGGTCCCGACTGGGAGACCGGTGCGGCCACCCAGATCAAGTGGGGCCTCGGCTACATCGAGGGCCGCTACGACGACCCCTGTGGCGCGTGGGCGCACTCGGAGGACGAGGGCTGGTACTAGACCAAACGTGAGGCAGAGGGTACGAACACTCGCGTTCGTGCCCTCTGCGGCTTTTGTGCGCTCTAGTGTCTGAGCCATGCGGGGGCGGCGCTTTGGAGGCGCGACACTAGTGATGGCGGCGGTCCTGGGTCTGCTGGCCGGGCCGGCCCAGGCGGACGACGGCACCGGTCGCGAGCGGATCGTCGGGGGCAGCCGGGTCGACGAGGGCATCTTCCCGTGGGTCGTCCGGTTGTCGGTCGGCTGCGGCGGCTCGCTGATCGCACCCCAGGTCGTGCTGACCGCGGGCCACTGCGTCAAGGGCAGCGGCACCGACACCTCGATCCGGGTCACCGGCGGTTCGGTCGACCTGCAGTCGAGCCGGGCCCGGACCATCCGCTCGAGCTACGTCTACCGGTCACCGGACTACACCGACGCCGCCGCGGGCGACGACTGGGCGCTGATCCAACTCGCGCAGCCGTTCGACCTGCCGACGCTGACCATGGCCGCGGACCAGACGTACGACAAGGGTCTGTTCACGGTGATGGGCTGGGGCTCGACGAAGGAAGGCTCGCTCACCCAGCAGACCCGGCTGCGCTCCGTCGAGGTCGACTTCGTCTCGGACTCGTCGTGCGACCGCAAGTACGGCAAGATCGATATGGCGATCGTCGGCTCCGACATGATCTGCGCCGGCAAGGGCGGCAAAGACTCGTGCCAGGGCGACTCGGGCGGCCCGATGGTGCGCCTCGACGCCAACGGGTCCTGGCTGCAGATCGGCATCGTGAGCTGGGGCTACGGGTGCGCGCGCAAGGACTTCCCGGGCGTCTACAGCCAGGTGTCGGCGTTCGGGCCCGACATCGCGGTCGGTCTCGCGGTGCTCCGCGCACGTCTGGCGTGAACGGTCCTCGCCTGGTACCCCTAGTGCGTGTCCCAGGACTGGACGACCGAACCAGAGCAGTTGCGCTTCGGCACCGAGCCGTTCTACGCCGCCGTCGGGCGGGCCTTCGTGGCGATGTGCGCGGTGGTCCCGGTGCTGTTCGCGATCGAGGCGCTGGACTACTGGCTGGGCCTCGGGCTCGACCCGCGCGGCGGGATCATTCCCCGCAGCGTCTACGGCCTCGACGGGATCGTCTTCTCGCCACTGCTGCACGCGAACTTCGACCATCTCTACGGCAACAGCGTCCCGCTGATCCTGCTCGGCACGTTCGTGCTGGCCGCGGGGGCACGCCGGTTCATCTGGTCGACCGCATTGATCATGCTGGTCAGCGGCTTGGGCGTGTGGATCGTCGGCACTCCCGGCACGGTGGTGGTCGGTGCCAGTGGGGTGATCTTCGGCTACTTCGGTCTCCTGTTGACCCGGGGGATCGTGGAGCGCACGTGGTGGAACCTGGGCGTGGTGCTGCTGGTCGGGCTGTTGTACTGGTGGCAGCTCTTCGGCATCCTGCCGTCCGACCCGCACGTGTCGTGGCAGGGCCATCTGTTCGGTTTCCTGGGCGGGGCCGTCGCCGCCATCGTGTTCCGTCGCTGACTGACTCGTGGCGATGCTTGCCGGGGTGGCATCGCTGTGCCTAACGTCGATGTCGACCGGGCCGGGTCTCCTGAAGGGCATTGGTGAGCCATGCGGGAAATCGACGTCGCGATCATCGGGGCGGGACCATCCGGACTCTTCGCGGCCTACTACGCGGGTTTTCGGGGGCTCTCGGTCGCGCTGATCGACAACCTGCCCGAGCCCGGCGGCCAGGTCACCGCGATGTATCCCGAGAAGCAGATCTACGACGTCGGCGGCTTTCCGAGCATCAAGGGCCGCGAGCTCGTCGCCAACCTGGTCGAGCAGGCCGCGCCGTTCCGCCCGGAATACCTCCTGGGCACCCGGGCCGACGCGCTCTCTTATGCCGACGACCACCCGGTGCTGCGCCTCTCCGACGGCGAGGAGGTCCGCTGCGGCGCGGTGATCATCACGGGCGGCATGGGCAGCTTCAAGCCCCGCCCGCTGCCGGCCGCCGAGACCTTCACGGGCACCGGCATCGTCTTCTTCGTGCCGCACCTGGCCGACCTGGCCGGCCGCGACGTGCTGATCGTCGGCGGCGGCGACTCGGCGTTCGACTGGGCGCTGGCCCTGGAGCCGCTGGCCAAGTCGGTCACCCTGGTGCACCGCCGCGACCGGTTCCGGGCCCACGCGGCGACCGTCGCCCGCGTCCAGGACCTCAGCGTCCGCATCGTGGTCAACGCCGAAGTCGCGAAGATCCACGGTGAGGACGCGGTCACCCACGCCGACATCGCGGTCAAGGGTGGCGAGACCGAGACCATCCCGGTCGACACGGTCGTGGCGGCGCTCGGCTTCACCGCAGACCTGGGGCCGCTGGCCGACTGGGGCCTCGACCTCGACAAGCGCCACGTCAAGGTCGACAGCACAATGGCCACCAACCTGCCCAGGGTGTTCGCGGCCGGCGACATCACGGAATACCCGGGCAAGGTGCGCCTCATCGCCACAGGCTTCGGCGAGGCGGCGACCGCGGTCAACAACGCCGCAGTAGCAATCGACCCGGCCGCCCACCTCTTCCCCGGCCACTCGAGCGACAACGGCTGATCACTTTTCAGGTCTGGCAGCGACCCGTCGCGGACCTGGCAGCGGAGCGAAGCGGAGCGCTCTCTGGCGGGAGCGACGGTCGCGCCCACCGCGAACCCGAGCAATCCGCCGTTGGCATTTGAATTCGGCTAGGGCTGTTCGGCGATCGGCCTGCCGTCGAAGTCGACGGACGAATAGAGGGCCAGCTTTTCCAGGCGGTGGTAGGAGTCGATGATGCGGATTGTGCCGCTCTTGGAGCGCATCACGATCGACTGGGTGTAGGCGCCGCCCGCTCGGTAATGGACGCCTCTCAGCAGGTCGCCGCTGGTCACGCCCGTGGCTACGAAGAAGGCGTTGTCGCCCGAGACCAGGTCGTCGGTGTGCAGCACCCGGTCGAGGTCGTGGCCGCCGGCCAGGGCCTTCTCCCGCTCCGCCGCGTCGCGCGGCCAGAGCTTGGCCTGCATCGCGCCGCCCATGCACTTGAGGGCGCAGGCCGCGGTGATGCCCTCCGGCGTGCCGCCGATGCCCATGAGCACGTCGACCTCGGAGGTGTCGCGGGCCGCGTAGATCGCGCCCGCGATGTCGCCGTCGGAGATGAAGCGGATCATGGCGCCGGCCTGCCGCACCTCCTGGACCAACTGCTCGTGCCGGGGCCGGTCGAGGATGCAGACCGTGACGTCGGAGACGCTCGACTTCTTGACCTTGGCGATCCGGCGGAGGTTCTCCGTCACGCCCGCATTGATGTCGATCACGTCGGCGCAGTCCGGGCCGACGACGAGCTTCTCCATGTAGAAGACGGCGCTCGGGTCGAACATCGCGCCCCGCTCCGCGACCGCGAGCACGGCCAGCGCGTTGGGCATGCCCTTGCTCATCAGCGTGGTGCCGTCGATCGGGTCGACCGCCACGTCGACCTCCGGGCCGGTGCCGTCGCCGACCTCCTCGCCGTTGAACAGCATCGGGGCGTTGTCCTTCTCGCCCTCGCCGATCACGACGACACCGCGCATCTGGATCGAGTTGATCAGCTTGCGCATCGCGTCGACGGCGGCCCCGTCGCCGCCCTCCTTGTCGCCCCGGCCCACCCATCGGCCGGCGGCCATGGCCGCCGCCTCGGTGACCCGGACCAGGTCGAGGGCCAGGTTGCGGTCGAGATCTTGCGGAATCTTGGCGCTCATCGGGCGGCCTCCTCGCGTCGCGGCGGTGCAGTGTGCGGGTCGGTCGTTACCTGAGATCCTGGCATGAACACCCGCTGAACGTCCGTTCGGGTCGCGGTATCGACCCGGTGTGGCCGCGGCGGCCGATGCTCGGCACAATTGCCCCGTGGAGCAGCAGGCCAGCACCGAGGAGATCGTCGCGTCGGCACAGCGCAGTGAGCGCCGGCCGCGCGACATGGTGATCTCCATGCTGGTGCTGCTCGTCCCGATTCTCCTGGCCTTCGGGGTCTACCGGGTGTTCTTCGACGGCAACGACCCCCTCGCGGTCGACCCGGCCGTGGCCATCGACGACGCCCGGCACGCCAACGCCTTCCCGGTGCTCGTGCCGACCGGCCTGTCCGACGAGTGGACCACGGTCACCGCCCGGTGGCAGCAGATCGACGGCGGCAAGGCGCTGCGCCTCGGCTTCGTCAGCCCCGACGGCAAGGGCGCCCAGGTCCTGCAGACCGACGCGGACTCGACCAAGGTCATCCCGGCCGAGCTCACGAGCGAGGCACGGGCGCAGGGCACCGCGGAGATCGCCGGCGGCTCCTGGCAGACCTACTCGACCCGGCCCGGCGAGCGCGCCCTGGTCAAGCTCGACCCGGACCGCACCGTGATCGTGGTCGGCGATGCCGCCGACGCCGATCTGCGCACGCTGGCCGGCTCGCTCAAGTGATCTAGAGACTCCCAGCCAACGCTCAGCCAACGCTCATCCAGGTACGCTACGGCGCTTCTTCAATTTCGAGCGTCTTTTGGAGTTACTCCTTGCGTACGCCCAAGCTGGCGGTCGTCACCGCGGCCGTCCTCTTTGCCCTGGTCGGTTGCGGTCAAGCTGCCGACTCCGGCACCGGTTCGCCGGCCGCCGCCACCACCACCGCGCCCGCCGACCCGGCCACGCAGATCGCCGCCGCCGGCAAGAAGGTCGACGAGAGCAGCTTCAAGTTCAGCTACGAGACGGCCTCCATGAAGGCCCAGGGCGTCCGGCACCAGCCTTCGCAGAGCGTGCAGATGGCGTTGACTGGAGAGTCCGAAGGTCAGCAGATCAAGATCGACGTGATCGCGATCGGCGAGGACGTCTGGACCAAGATGGACCTCGGCCTCGACCCGGGCGACGACCCGACGATGCAGGGGCTGGCCGAGGGTCTCGGCAAGTGGCAGAAGTCCACCGCCGCCGACGAGGAAGGCATGCCGTTCGCCGGGGCCGGCGCGCAGGCCATGGGCACCAGCATGACCAAGGGCCTGAAGGACCTCAAGGAGACCGCGCCCGGCACCTTCACCGGCACTGTCGACATCACGGTCAACACCGACCTCGACCTGACCGAGGACGAGGAGACGATCAAGGCGCTCGGCGACAAGGTGAAGGCGCTCCCGGTCACCTTCACGCTCGACAGCGAGGGCCGCTTCAGCTCCATCGTGATCGAGATCCCCGCCAGCGGCTCGGTCAAGGCGCAGAAGGGCACCGTCAAGTTCTTCGAGTACGGCGACGTCACGCAACCGAAGGCCCCGCCGGCGGACCAGGTCGCCGCGGCCTGACGCACGCCAAGGGCGGGCGCGCGCTCGCCCGCTACGCCTCGGCGCCGGCCTGTTGACGGGCGGCGTCGAGGCGTTCGCGTGCGCCGTCGAGCCAGTGCTGGCAGATGTCCGCCAGCCGCTCGCCGCGCTCCCAGAGCGCCAGCGACTCCTCCAGCGAGATGCCGCCCGCCTCGAGCTTCTCGACCACCGACGCCAACTCGGCGCGGGCCTGCTCGTAGCTCAACTTCTCGTCGGTCACCGGTTCTCCTCGCTTGCCTCGTCAACGCTGGTCGACAGTTCGCCTCGGGCCAGTCGGACCCGCAGCACGTCGCCCTTGGCCACTTCGGACGCCGCGCGTACGACGTGGCCGGTGCGGCTCTGGACGATCGCGTAGCCGCGGTCCAGGGTGGCGGCCGGCGACAGCGCGCGCAGTCGCGCCACGGTGTGCCGCAGGTCCGCACCCGCCGCGCTGATCCGGTGGTCCAGCGTCCGGCCGGCGCGGTCGCGCAGCGCGGTCACGTCGGCGGCCCGGGCGTCGACCATCACGTGCGGCCGTGCCAGCACCGGACGCGACCGGACCGCGTCGAGGCGGTGCTGCTCGCGGTCGAGCAGGCCGCGCACCGCGCGGTCGAGGCGCTGCCGGGCCTGCCCGATGACCCGGATCTCCTCGCCCAGGTCGGGCACGATCCGCTTGGCCGCGTCGGTCGGCGTCGAGGCGCGCACGTCGGCGACGTAGTCGAGCAGCGGCGCGTCGGTCTCGTGGCCGATCGCGCTGACGACCGGGGTGCGGCACGCGAACACCGCACGGCAGAGCGCCTCGTCCGAGAACGGCAGCAGGTCCTCGACCCCACCGCCACCGCGGGCGATCACGATCACGTCGATCGACTCGTCGGCGTCGAGCACCTTGAGCGCGTCGATGATCTGCGGCACCGCGGTCGGGCCCTGCACGGCGACGTTGATCGTCCGGAAGTCCACCGACGGCCACCGCCGCCGCGCGTTCGTCAGCACGTCGCGCTCCGCCGCCGAGGCGCGCCCGGTGAGCAGCCCGATCCGGCCCGGCAGGAACGGCAGCCGCCGCTTGCGCCGGGGGTCGAAGAGCCCTTCGGCGGCCAGCAGCTTCTTCAGCCGTTCGAGGCGGGCCAGCAGCTCGCCCAGCCCGACCTGGCGGATCTCGTCGGCGCGCAGGCTGAGGGTGCCCCGGGCGGGGAAGAAGTCGGGCTTGGCGTGCACGGTGACGCGGGCGCCCTCTTCGAGGTTGGGCGCGCCCAGGTCGAGCACGTCCCGGTTGGTCGTGACGGTGAGGCTCAGGTCGGCCGACGGGTCACGCAGGGTGAGGAACACCGTGGTGGCGCCGGGCCGGCGGCTGATCTGCGCGACCTGCCCGTCGACCCAGACCCAGCCGAGCTTGGCGATCCAGCTGCTGATCTTCTGGCTCACCACCCGCACCGGCCACGGCTCCTCCGCGGTGCTCTTGGGGACGCCGTTGGGCTCGGGGGTGGTCACCGCACCACCCTACGGCGAGCGACCCGCCGGCCGGTGGCGGTGCGCACTCCCGGCGCACGACATTCTGCCGGGGGCGGCCGCGCCACGTACCATTGGCGGGTGATCGAGGAACCCGCCCGTAAGCGTGTGCTTCTGGCCAACCCGCGCGGCTACTGCGCCGGGGTCGACCGTGCCGTGCAGACGGTGGAGGAGGCCCTCAACCTCTACGGCGCGCCCATCTACGTGCGCAAGCAGATCGTGCACAACAAGCACGTGGTGGCCACGCTCGAACGCCGAGGGGCGATCTTCGTCGAGGAGAACGCGGAGGTGCCCGAGGGCGCCACGGTGGTCTTCTCGGCCCACGGCGTCGCCCCCGAGGTGCACGAGCAGGCCAAGGAACGCCAGCTCCGGGCGATCGACGCGACCTGCCCGCTGGTGACCAAGGTCCACCAGGAGGCCAAGCGGTTCGCCGCTGACGACTACGACATCCTGCTCATCGGCCACGAAGGCCACGAAGAGGTGATCGGCACCGCCGGCGAGGCGCCCGCGCACGTCCAGCTCGTCGACGGGCCCGAGGGTGTCGACAAGGTGACGGTGCGCGATCCCGCCAAGGTCGTCTGGCTGTCGCAGACCACGCTGTCGGTCGACGAGACGCTGGAGACGGTCGAGCGGCTCAAGGTGCGCCTGCCGCTGCTCCAGTCACCGCCGAGCGACGACATCTGCTACGCCACCCAGAACAGGCAGCAGGTGGTCAAGCAGATCGCGCCCGACTGCGACGTGGTGATCGTCGTCGGCTCACGCAACTCGTCCAACTCGGTCCGCCTGGTCGAGGTCGCCCTCGACGCCGGCGCCCGGGCCTCCTACCTGGTCGACTACGCCAGCGAGATCGACGACGCCTGGCTGGCCGGCGCGACGACGGTCGGCGTGACCTCCGGCGCCAGCGTGCCGGAGGACCTCGTCGACCAGCTCCTGGACCACCTGGTCGAGCGCGGCTTCGCGGACGTCTCCGAGGTGACCACGGTGGACGAGCGTTTGGCGTTCTCGCTGCCGCAGGAGCTCAAGCGCGACATGAAGGCCGCCGCCGCAGCGCGCGCCGCCGCCTCAGCCGACTAGGACCCGGGTCGCCGCAGCCAGCTCGGCCGGGTCGTCGGCCCAGAGGTGCAGCTCGATCAGCGGCCCGCGGGCCATTCCGACCTCGATCGGCGCGGTGAACACGAGCTCGACGTTGGTCTGCCCGAGCACCACGACCTTGCCGATCAGGCCGTCCGCCGTCTCCTCGAACTGCACGCCCTTGCTGCTCTCCAACGGCCGGTTGCGGGTGCGCACGGCCGCGACCGCCGACCAGGGCACGAAGGCGTCCACGGTGAACCCCGAGCGGATCCGGACACCCTCCGTCTGCACGACGTGGGGGTGGATCCGCACGGCACCGAGCAGGCCGACCATCCAGAGCAGGCCCCAGACGCTCACCACGAACGCGACGACCTGCACCGTGCGCCAGGGCAGCAGGAAGTGCAGGATCGGGATCTCCACGATCGAGACCGCGATGAAGGCGATGAACACCGGCGTCGTCACGGCGCTGTAGCCGAAGCGGGCACCCGGGCCGGCCGGGTCGGGGCGGCGGAAGACCCAGCGGAAGAGGCTGACCCAGACGCCGCGCTCGTACGTCATGGCGGTGCGAAGGAGGCTCACCCTTCGCAGTTTACATTACAGTCGAAATGTCAAAGGCGCTGCGCCGACGTGATCATCGCCGGGGTGCCCTGTTGGCAGGTGCTGACCAGGTCCGGCCGGACCTCCAGGGTCGCCTTCACGCGTACGCCCTCGTAGACCAGGCTCGTCGGCGCGTTGACCAGCAGATAGCCCTCGAGTAGCAGGCAACCCGACTCGACGCCCGCGGTCACCGTGCCGGTGACATTGACCACCTTCGGCGTGTTGGCGCCCGACGGGCGCGGGGTGAGCGGGTCGAGCGGCGGCGGAGGCAAGGTCGCCGTCGGGGCCACGGTCGGCGCGGGCGGGACGGCGGGCACGGTGGACGGTGTCGGTGCGGTTGACGACGTCGAGGGCGCCGGGATCGGATCACCCTCGCGGGAGCCGGCCGAGCAGCCGGCGAGGGCCACCACCATCAATGCCGCCAGTGGACCCGTCAACCTGCGCATGACGTCGAAGTGTGTCATTGGAATGGGACGCACGCCACCGCAGCGCGGGTTCCCCTAGATGAGCTCCGGGGCCTGGAGCTGGCGCGGCATGCTCTCCACCTGGGGCGGTGCCACCAGGTCGTCGCCCGAGACGCCCAGGTCGGCCAGCTTGCGGGCGCTCACCAGGACGCGGGCTTCCAACGAGCCGACCGCCCGGTTGTACGAGGTGACCGCCGTGCCGAGCGCCGAGCCCAGCTTGCCCACGTGGTCGCCGAGGGTGGCCAGCCGGCCGTAGAGCTCGCGGGCGAGCTCGTGCACCGCGACCGCGTTGCGGGCCAGCGACTCCTGCCGCCACGAGTAGGCGATCGTGCGCAGCAGCGCGACCAGCGTCGCCGGGGTGGCCAGCACGATGTTGCGGGCGAAGGCGTGCTCCAGCAGCGTCGGGTCGCGCTGCAGCGCCACGTCGAGGAACGGGTCGGCCGGCACGAACAGCACGACGAACTCGGGCGACTGGGTGAACGCCGTCCAGTAGGCCTTGGCGGCCAGCCCGTCGACGTGCGCGCGCAGCGCCCGGGCGTGCCCGTCGAGGTGCTGGTCGCGGGTGCGTTCGTCGCGCGCCTCCATCGCGGTCAGGTAGGCGTCGAACGGCGCCTTGGCGTCGACCACCACCGACCGCCCGCCGTGCAGCCGGACCACCAGGTCGGGTCGTACGCCCTGGTGGTCGGTCGAGGCGGTGACCTGCTCGGCGAAGTCGCAGTGCTCCAGCAGCCCGGCCGCCTCGACGATCCGGCGGAGCTGGTGCTCGCCCCATCGGCCCCGCACCTGCGGCGCGCGCAGCGCGGCCACCAGCTGCTTGGTCTCGGTGCGCAGCTCGCCGGAGACGGTCGACATGGCCCGGACCTGCTCGCGCAGCTCGGCGTAGGCGTCGACCCGCTCGCGCTCCAGCTCGGCCACCCGGAGCTCGTAGCGGCGCAGCGTCTCGTGCAGCGGCGCGACCGCCCGGGCGACCGCCTCCTGCGACTGCACGGTCGCCTCGAAGGACAACGCCCGCATCGACTGCTCCAGGCGCCCCTCGCCTTCGCGGTTGGCGTCGATCGTGGCCTCGAGTCGGGCGACGTGGGACGCGGTGCGCGAAACCGCCGCAAACCACCCGGCCACCGCGCCGATCGCCAAGCAGAGGACCACCACGGCCACCGTTGAAAGGTCCATCCGGTAAGACTGCCAAACAGGTGCGACATGACAAGGCGACGTACCGTCGTGTCATGGGTTGGTTGTGGTTGATCGCGCTGCTGGTGATCGTCATCGCGTTGGTGTTCTACTACCAGCGCTCCGTGGCCGGCCGGCGCGAACGGGAGTTGACCGACGCGCGAGCCGAGGCCCAGCGTTGGTACGAGCGACTCGGCGGACAGGTGATGAACCTGCACGGTTCGGAGCCGGCGGTCCGCCAGGCACTGTCCGACGCCGGTGAGCGTTACAACGCCGCGGGCAGCCAGCTCGAGCAGGCCCGCTCTCCCCGCCAGTACGAGCTGGCCCGGGAGACCTCGCTGGAGGGCCTGACGTACATCCGGGCGGCCCGCACCGCCATGGGCATCGACCCGGGTCCGGAGCTGCCGCAGCTCGCCTCGGCCCGGGGTGTCGGCACGCTCACCAAGGAGCGCACGGTCGACGTGCAGGGCCAGCAGTTCACGGCCGGCCCGCAGCCGAGCAACCAGACGCCCTACTACTACCCGGGCGGGCGCTACCAGGGCCGGCCCGTGCCGTCCGGCTGGTACTCGCAGCCGTGGTGGCGTCCGGCGCTGGGCGGCGCGGTGGGCGTCGTCGGCGGCCTGCTGATCGCCGACGCGCTGTTCTCGCCCGCGTTCGCGGACCCGGGCTACGGCTACGACGCCGGCTATCAGGAGGGCTTCCAGGACGGCACCGGGTACGACGGCGACGGTGGCGATGGCGGCGATGGCGGCGGCTACGACGGCGGCGACGGCGGTGGCGGTGACTACGGCGGCGGCGACTTCGGTGGTGGCGACTTCGGCGGCGGGGACTTCGGCGGAGGCGACTTCTGATCCACCCGCCGGCCTGACCTGCCCGGGTAGGGCTAGCCGGATGGTGCCCGGGGCCGCGGGTCGGCACAGTAGGTGACGTGACCACGACGTATCCGCAGACCTCGACCCCGACGCCCACGCCGGGCCAGGCAACCGGCCGTGCCGCACCCTGGCTGGCCGGCAGCGGCATCGCGTTGCTCGCCTGCGCGCTGGTCAGCGGCCTCGCCCAGGCCGCGCACGACTTCCGCTGGTGGTCCCTGTTCGTGGTGATTCCCACGTCGCTGATCAGCGCGGCCGGCTTCGTCGCCCTGCGCCGTGGTGGCGGCATCCTCGGGTACGCCGTCGGCAACCTGGGCCTGATCGCCTTCGCGGTCGGCGTGATGCTGATGTTCGGCGACGTGCCCCGGTTCTGGCCGCTGCTCATCTCGTTGCCGGCCGCGGCGATCGCGGGCAGCTACTGGTGGCGCCCGCAAGACCCGCTGGGCCGCTCGTTCCACCGCACCCTGGTCATGCTGGCCACGATCGCGGTCGTCCTCGGCCTGGCCTTCCAGGGCCTGCGTTTCGACCTGTTCCACCTCGAACCCCGCTGGTGGGCCTGGTACATGGTGGCCGCAGGCCTGGTCGTAGTAGGCAACGGAGCCGAGCTGCTGCGCCACCGCATGGTCTACCGGGTGTCGGCGGCCGCGCTGGCCGCCGGCCCCGGCATCGTCACCATCCTGCTCGGCATCCGCTTCCTACGCGGTTGGTGGTTCTAGCTTTCCCACCGCGGACCTGGCAGCGGAGCGAAGCGGAGCGCTCTCTGGCGGGAGCAACGGTCGCGCCCACCGCGAACCCGAGTCAGGAACTCGCTTTGAACGGGCTCCTGACTCGGCTGCTCGGTTAGAAAGCCGAAGCGACGACTAGCTCCGTGGTGCGATCAGGCAGGAAGTCGAGCTTGCCAACGTGGCCGGCGGCGCGGAGGTCGTCGGCGGCCAGGGCCAACGTCTCCAGCATCGTCGCCGGACCGAGCACCTCGGCCAGCGGCACCGGGGTGCGCATCGAGAGCTTGCGCTCCGACTTGGCCCGGCGCACCTGGGAGAGCGCGTCGCCGGCCAGCCGCAGCAGCTCGGGCGTCGCGTCGCCGGCCAGCTCGTGGACCGTGGGCCAGGGCGCCTTGTGCACGGAGCCGTAGCGCCACCACGACCAGACCTCCTCGGTGACGTAAGGCAAGAAAGGCGCGAACAACCGCAGTTGCACCGAGAGCGCGGTGGCCAGCGCCGCCCGGGCCGACCCGGACGCCGTCGTGTCGCCGTAGGCCCGTTCCTTGACCAGCTCGATGTAGTCGTCGCAGAACCGCCAGAAGAACGACTCGGCGGCCTGCAGCGCGGTCGTGTGGTCGTACGCCTCGAATGCCGTGGTGGCCGTGCCGACCACCTCCCGCAGCCCCGCGAGCATCGCCTGGTCGAGCGGCTCGGTGACGCCGCCGCTGGCCGTGCCGAAGCTCAGCGCGAACTTGGACGCGTTGAGGATCTTCGTGGCCAGCCGGCGCCCGATCCGGATCTGCGCGGGGTCGAAGGCCAGGTCGGTGCCCGGCCGGCCGCTGGCCGCCCAGTAGCGCACCGCGTCGGGGCCGTTGTCGACCAGCAGGTCCATCGGCGTGACCACGTTGCCCTTGGACTTCGACATCTTCTTGCGGTCGGGGTCGAGGATCCAGCCGGAGAGCACCGCGTCGCGCCACGGCAGCGTGCCGTGCTCGAAGTGGGCGCGCACGACCGTGGCGAACAGCCAGGTGCGGATGATCTCCTGCCCCTGCGGGCGCAGGTCCATCGGGAACACCCGGGCGAACAGGTCGGGGTCGGTCTCCCAACCGCCGACGATCTGGGGACTCAGCGACGAGGTGGCCCACGTGTCGAGCACGTCGGGATCGCCGGCGAACCCGCCCGGCACGCCCCGCTGGTCCTCGGAATAGCCCGCCGGCACGTCGGACGTCGGGTCGACCGGGAGCCGGTCCTCGGTGGGCACCAGCGGGTGGTCGTAGTCGGGCCGGCCGTCGGCGTCGAGCGGGTACCAGACGGGCACCGGCACGCCGAAGAACCGTTGCCGGCTGACCAGCCAGTCGCCGGTGAGCCCGCCGACCCAGTGGTCGTAGCGGTGCCGCATGTGGGCCGGCACCCAGTGCAGCTCGCGGCCTCGGTCGAGCAGCGTGGCCCGCAGATCGGCGTCGCGGCCGCCGTTGCGCAGATACCACTGGCGGGTCGACACGATCTCCAGCGGCGAGTCGCCCCGCTCGTAGAACTTGACCGGGTGGGTGACCGGGCGCGGCTCACCGATCAGGTCGAGCGTCTCGGAGAGCAGGGTGACGATCTCCCGGCGGGCCTGGTTGACCGTGCGGCCGGCCATTTTCGCGTATTTCTCGGGATCCACGCCGTGCGGCGCCTCGGGCAGCAGGCGGCCGTCACGACCGATCACCACGCGGGTGTCCAGCCGCAGCTCGCGCCACCAGGTCACGTCGGCGAGATCGCCGAACGTGCAGACCATCGCGATGCCGCTGCCCTTGTCTTTCTCCGCCGCCGGGTGCGCGTGCACGGGCACCTCGACACCGAAGACGGGGGTACGCACGGTGCTGCCGAACAGGTGCGCGTAGCGCTCGTCGTCGGGGTGGGCCACCAGCGCCACGCACGCCGGCAGCAGCTCGGGCCGGGTGGTCTCGATGTAGACGGGCTCGTCGCCAGGGCCGTGGAAGCGCAGGCGGTGGTAGGCGCCCGGCCGTTCCCGGTCTTCGAGCTCGGCCTGGGCGACCGCGGTGCCGAAGCCCACGTCCCACAGCGTCGGCGCCTCGGCGGTGTAGGCCTCGCCCCGGGTCAGGTTGCGTAGGAACGCCCGCTGCGAGGTGGTGCGGGCGTGCCGCCCGATCGTCGTGTAGGTCAGCGACCAGTCGACCGACAGCCCCAGCCGGCGCCAGAGCGCCTCGAACGCGCGCTCGTCCTCGACCGTCAGCCGCTCGCACAGCTCGATGAAGTTGCGCCGGGAGATGGCCGTGGGGTTCTTCCGCGCGGCGTCGTCGACCGGTGCGGCGGGCGGCGTCCAGGCCGGGTCGTACGGCAGGGACGCGTCACCGCGCACGCCGTAGACGTTCTGCACGCGGCGTTCCGTCGGCAGGCCGTTGTCGTCCCAGCCCATCGGATAGAACACCATCTTGCCGCGCATGCGCTGGAACCGGGCCACGGTGTCGGTGTGGGTGTAGGAGAAGACGTGGCCCATGTGCAGCTCGCCGGATACGGTCGGCGGAGGCGTGTCGATGGCGTATACGTCGGACCGGGCCTTCGACCGGTCGAACGCGTACGTGCCCGCCTCCTGCCACCGGTGCGACCAGGTCTCCTCGATGCCGTCCAGGGACGGCTTCTCAGGGATCCCGGCGCGACCTTTCGCCGTATCCGTCATAGCGCCAGGGTACCGCCGGGTTCGACCCATTTTCGAAGGCCAGGTCCTGGCTCGGCGGGGTGAAACCCTTCTCCGGCTGGCCGCTGACGGCCCGGCTGAGCACGTCGGTGACGGCCTTGATGACCTCGGTCTGCACCGCGCCGCCGACCCCGTCCGCCGGGTGCGTCGGGTTGGCGGCGATGCCGGCGGCGGCGACCTGTGGGGTGAAGCCGACGAACGACTCGGTGGCGTTGTCCTCCGCGCTGCCGGTCTTGCCGGCGACCGGCCGACCATCGAGCATTGTGGACACCTGGGTGGCGGTGCCGTCGTCGCACTGGCCGTAGGCGCCGTCCTGGCCGACCGGGCAGCGGGCCGCGTCCACCGCGGCGCGGGCGACGTCGGGCTCCAGGACCTTCGTGCACTGGGGCTCGGCCGCCTGGACCGGCTTTCCGGCGGCGTCGCTGATGCCCTTGACGGGCAACGGCTTGCAGTACGTGCCGTCGGCGGCGATCGTCGCGTACGCGTTGGCCAGGTCCAGTGGCGTGGTGTCGGCGACGCCGAGGGTGAACGAGCCCCAGTCACCGGCGTCGTTCTGCGCGCGCTCGGCGTCGGACTTGGCGCGGAACTTGATGCCCAGCCGCTGCGCCATCTCCACCACCTTCTCGGCGCCGACCTGCTCCTCGAGGTGGACGAAGTAGGTGTTGACGGAGCGGCCGAACCCGGTCCACATGTTGCGATAGCCGTCCATCCACGATGGATTGTCGTTGGCCGGGCAGTAGAAGCCGTCGCAGGAGGCCGGTCCGCTGTCCCGCCAGCCCGTCTTAAGCTGCGCCGGGGCGTCGAAGCCGGAGTCCAGCGTGTAGCCGTTCTCGAGCGCGGCCAGCATGGTGAACAGCTTGAAGGTCGAGCCGGCCTGGTAGCCGGTCACCGAGTCGCCGCCGGCGACCAGTTGGTCGACGGTGTTGCCGGCGCCCTTGGCGACGCTGTAGTGGCGGTTGACGGCGAGCGCGAGCACCCGGCCGGTGCCGGGCTGCACGGCGGCGATCGGCAGGGCCTTGGGCGAGTCGTAGCCGTAGACGCCGGTGGCGGCCTCGGTCGCGGTCTGCTGCACCTTGGTGTCCATTGACAGCGTGATCCGGTAGCCGCCGTCGCGCAGGGCGGCGAGCCGCTTCTGCGGTGTGTCGCCGAACGCGGCCTGCTGCTGCCACCAGGAGACGAAGTAGTCGCAGAAGAACCGGCTGTCGGCCGGTGCGGCGGCGGTGCACCCGTTGGGCACGGCGCCCGGCTTGACGCCCAGCGGCTTCTGCTTGGCCTGGTCCGCGTCGGCCTGGCTGATGTCGCCGGCCTTGGCCAGCGCGTTCAGCACGTAGTCACGGCGGGTCTGGGCGGCGGCCTTGTCGCCGTGGATCGGGTCGTACGCGTCAGGGGACTGGACGAGGCCGGCGAGCATCGCGGCCTGGGGGAGGGTCAGCTTGGCCGGCGTCGTGTCGAAGTAGGTCTGCGCCGCGGCCCCGATCCCGTAGGCGCCGGCGCCGAAGTACACGATGTTGAGGTAGTTGCCGAGGATCTGGTCCTTGCTGAGCGCGTTCTCGACGGCGACGGCGTACCGCATCTCCTGGACCTTGCGTCCGAGCGTGTCCTCGGTGGCGGCGTCGCGTTCCTGCTGGGTCGACTTGGGATCGGTCTTGAGCACATTCCGGACATATTGCATGGTCAGCGTGGAGGCGCCCTGTTGCACCTCGCCACCGCGCCCGTTGGCCACCAGGGCCCGGGCCACGCTGCGTGGATCGACCGCTCCGTGCTCGTAGAACCGGGTGTCCTCGGCGGCGACGATGGCCTGCCGCATCACCGGCGCGACCTGGTCCAGCGTGACGTCGTTGCGGTTGAGGTCCGTGAACGTCGTGATCAGCGTCTTGCCGTCGGCGGCGTAGAGCCGGGAGGCCTGGGGGACGGTCGGGTGGGCCAGGGCCTCCGGCAGGTCGGTGGTCGCGGCGGCGACCTTGGTGGCGACGAACCCGGCCAGAAGCCCGGCGGGCAGCGCTCCGGCGGCGACCAGCGGACCCACTACGCCGGCACCGACAGCCAACCGCGTCCATCTCGCCATCGATGCCTCCCTGAGTTGTCCTGCACTCAGGCTGCGCCGTCTACTGAGTGATCCTCACTCAGGATGCGTATGTTCTACGGAAATGCCCAGCTACCGGGCCAAATTCACACTGGTCTGCCAGCAACCGCCCAGCCCCCGCTCAGCGGTGGTTACCCAGCGCGCTGCGGTCACAGCAGAGAGTCCTGCCATTGGGTGTGCAGCCTGGCGTAGCGGCCGCCGCCGGTGATCAGGCGGCTCGGTGGACCGTCCTCGACCACCCGGCCGTCGTCGACGACCAGGACGCGGTCGGCGATCTCGACCGTGGACAGGCGGTGCGCGATCACCAGGGCGGTGCGTTGGCGCAGGATGGTGCGCAGCGCCCGCTGGACGAGTCGTTCCGTCGGCACGTCCAGCGACGACGTGGCCTCGTCGAGGATCAGCACGCCGGGGTCGGCCAGGAACGCCCGCGCGAACGCCACGAGCTGTCGCTGGCCGGCCGACAACCGCCCGCCGCGCCGGTGTACGTCGGTGTCGTAGCCCTCCGGCAGCGCGGCGACGAACTCGTGCGCGCCGATCGCCCGGGCGGCCGCCACCACCTCCGCGTCCGTCGCGTCGGGGCGGCCGAAGCGCAGGTTGTCGGCGACCGTACCCGCGAACAGGTGGTTTTCCTGCGTGACCATGACGACGGCCCGGCGCAGGTCGGTGTCGCCCACGTCGCGGAGGTCGACGCCGTCGAGCCGGACCGTGCCCGCGTCCGGGTCGTAGAACCGCGCCACCAGCTTGGCCACCGTCGACTTGCCGGCGCCCGTGGCACCGACCAACGCCACGATCTGGCCAGCCGGGATCTCGATCGTGAAGTCGGCCAGCACCGGTGGGCCGTCGCGGTAGCCGAAGGTGACCTGCTGGAAGGTGATCGACCGACCGCCGGCGGCCGGTGGCAGCGGCACCGCGCGGGCTGGCTCCGGCACCGCCGGCCGCTCGTCGAGCACGCCGGCCAGCTTCTCCAGCGCCGCCGTGGCTGACTGCAACGCGTTGTAGAACTGGCTCAGCTCCTGCATCGGCTCGAAGAACCGGCGCAGGTAGAGCAGGAACGCGGCCAGCACCCCGATCGCCGTGCGGCCGTGCAGCACCTGCCAGCCACCGAACGTCAGCACACCGGCGATCGCCACGTTGCCGATCAGCTTGATGCTCGGCGAGTAGACCGCGATCAGCCGGAACGCGCGCAGCGACGCCACCCGGTAGTCGTTGTTGAGCTCGTCGAAGATCTGCTGGTTGCGCGGCTCGCGGCGGAACGCGTGCACCGCCCGGATGCCGCCCAACGACTCGACGAAGTGGACGATCACCAGAGCGACCGCTTCCCGTGTACGCCGGTAGGCCACGGCCGACGCGCGCGCGAACCAGCGCGACAGGAACAGCAGGAACGGGAAGGTCAGCAGCGTCACCAGGGCCAGTGGCGCGTCGAGGTAGAGCAGCACCCCGGCCACCGAGACCACCGACAGGCCGGCCAGCACGAGGTCGTCGATGCCGCCGTCGACCAGCTCGCTGATCGAGTCCATGTCGCTGGTCAGCCGGGCCACCATCCGGCCCGACGTGTAGCGCTCGTGGAACCCGATCGACAGCCGCTGGAAGTGGTCGTAGACCCGTTGCCGCAGGTCGCGCACCACGTCCTGGCCGATCCGGGCGGACAGCCGCAGGAAGCCGCGCTTGCCGAAGTACTCGGTCAGCGACGCCGCCACGAACGCCAGGCCGACCTCGATCAGGATCGTCGGGTCACCCTGGCGCAGCGGCGGGATGCCCTTGTCGATCGCGAGCATTACCAGGAACGGACCGGCCATGCCGGCGACGCTCTGCAACAGGAGCAGGACGACCGTAGCGGCCAGCGCGCGCCGGTGCGGGCGCACCAGGGAACCCAGCAGCACCCGGCTGCGGACCCGCAGTCGCGCGACCGCCGCGGGGTCACTGGCCTCGGCGGCTGTCCGGTCGGCATCGAGGTCGGCGGCCCGGCCGCGCCAGGCGTGGGCCGTCATGCGGCCTCGGCGGTGGTGGCCGCCTCGGAGAGCACCGCCCGGTACGCGGGGACGGTGGCCAGGAGCTCCGAGTGCGTGCCGGTCGCGACGATCACCCCACCGGCGAGCAGCGCGACCCGGTCGGCGAGGGCGATCGTCGACGGCCGGTGCACCACGAGCAGCGCGGTGGTGTCCGAGAGCACCCCGGCCAGCGCCTTCTCGACCAGCGCCTCGGTGTGCACGTCGAGCGCCGACAGCGGGTCGTCGAGCACCAGCACCCGGGGCCGGCTCAGGATCGCCCGGGCCAGCGCGAGCCGTTGCCGCTGGCCGCCGGACAGCGACAGCCCCTGCTCGCCGACCCGGGTGTCGAGACCCCAGGGCAGGTCGTCGACGAAGTCGGCCTGGGCCAGTGCGAGCGCCTCGTGGATCTCGTCGTCGGTGGCGTCGGTGCGGCCCAGCGCCAGGTTCTCCCGGACCGACATGGAGAACAGCGTCGGCTCCTCGAACGCGACGCCGACCACCTCGCGCAGCGAGCACATCCGCAGGTCGCGGATGTCGCGGCCGTCGAGGGTGATCCGGCCCGAGGTCACGTCGTAGAGCCGGGGCACCAACGAGACCAGGGTGGTCTTGCCGCAGCCGGTGGTGCCGACCACGGCGAGCGTCTCGCCCGGCCGCACGGTCAGCGAGATGCCGCGCAGGACCGGTCGATCGCTGCCGGGATAGCTGAACCAAACGTCGTCGAAGCACACCTCGCCCTTGACGTTCGCGGCCTTCGCCGCGTTAGGCCGGTCCACGATGGAGGGTGGGGCGTCGAGCACCTCGTAGATGCGGTCCGAGGCGGTCATCGCCTCCTGCGCGTTGCCGATGATCCAGCCCAGCGACTCGATCGGCCAGATCAGCATGAGCTGCAGCGTGACGAAGGCGACGAGCTCGCCGATCGTGAGCCGGCCGGCGGCGACCTCCACCGCGCCGGCCACCAGCACCGCCGCCAGGGTCAGGTTGGGCACCAGGTCGAACTGGGCGGAGGTGCCGGCGAGCTGGCGGCCCTTGTCGACGGCGGTGTCGCGCAGGCGGTCGGCGCCGCTGCCGAACTGGCCGCTCATGAACGCCTGCCGGCCGAACGACTTCACCGTGCGCAGGCCCCGGGCCGTCTCCTCGACCTGGGTGGCCAGGTCGCCCTGCTCGTCCTGCATCCGGCGCGACGTGCGCAGATAGGTGTGGGTGAACCGGCGACTGACCACGACCAGCGGCACGGAGCTCGCGGCCACCAGCAGCCCGAGTGGCCAGTGCAGTCGGATCAACAGGCCGACCACCACGGCGTACGTGGCCAGGTTGACGATCAGGAACAGCAGCCCGAAGGAGAGGAAGCGGCGGATCACCGACAGGTCGGCGGTGACCCGGGCCAGCAGTTGGCCGCTCTGCCAGCGATCGTGGAAGGCCACCGGCAGCCGCTGGAGGTGGGCGTAGATGTCCTGCCGGATCGTGGCCTCCATGCCGAGCGCCTGGCTCGACTGCGACCACCGGCGGATGAAGGTGAGCGTGGCCTCCGCGACCCCGAACAGCAGCGCCAGCGCCCCGAGCGCGAACAGGCCGCCGGGGTCGTGGTGGGCGATCGGCCCGTCCACGACCCGGCGGATGACCAGCGGCACCGCGATGCCGACGGCGGTGCCGGCGAGGGCAGCGAGGATCAGGAAGGCGAACTGGAGGCGGTAGGGGCGGAGGTAGCGGCGAAGCCGCCACAGGTTGCGTACCCCTGACTGATGGTCACCTTTGGTACGCACCCCGTGACGGTAAACGCTGCGAGTGTCCTAACGCATCTCGTGCCCGAGAAGCCACTTTTTCACGTCCAGCCCGTAGCGGTAGCCGCCCAGGGTGCCGTCGGTGCGCAGCACCCGGTGGCACGGCACGAACGGCGCGATCGCGTTGCGGGCGCAGGCCTGCGCGGCCGCCCTCACCGCCGTGGGGCGGCCGGCCAGTTCCGCGAACTCGGTGTACGTGACCGGTTCGCCGGGCTTGACCTGGCGGAGTACCGCCCAGGCGTGGCCGAGGAAGTCGCCGCCGGTGGCCTGCTCGACCTCGATCGTGTCGAGCGCGCTCAGGTCACCGTCCAAGTAGGACTCGACTGCTTTGCTGATCGGGCCCAGGTCCGTTTGCTTTCGGGGATGCCCGCGCAGACTCGGGTGTACGAGGGCCATCAGCTCGTCGACGCTGTCGGTGAAGCCGGCGGCCCGCACGACGCCCGCGTCGGTCGCGACGATGGTCAGCGGGCCGGTGGGGGTGGACATGGTGGTGGTGTTCACGCGTTCCTCCAGAGACGGATCAGGGCGTACGAGCGCCACGGCCGCCAGTTCGCGGCGTGCGCTTCCAGTGCTTTCGGGTCGTCCGGCAGGCCGAGGTTCTTCGCGCCCCGGCGGACGGCCAGGTCGGTGGGCAGGAAGACGTCCGGGTCGCCGGCGGCGCGCATCGCCACGTAGCCGGCCGTCCAGGCGCCGATGCCCGGCAGCGCGACCAGGCTGTTGACCAGTTCCTCCCGGTCGGCGGCGAGGTCGAGGTCGACGGTGCCGTCTTCTGCCGCACGGGCCAGGGCGCGGATCGTGGCCCTTCGGGCGGCCGGCATCGGCAGGGCCTCGTCGGGTAGCTCCGCCACCGTCGCGGGGCTCGGGAAGCCGGGTTCGTCCGTCGCGGCCGCGATCCGGCCGAGGATCGTGCGGGTCGCCGCCACCGAGATCTGCTGGCCGACGATCGCCCGTACCGCCGTTTCGAAGCCGTCGACCGCTCGCGGGACGCGTACCCCCGGCTCCTTCTCGACGATCTTGGTCAGTTTCGGGTCTTTCGCCAGCGTCGCGTCGATCGCTTCGGGGTCGGCGTCCAGGTCGAGCAGCCTTCGGCAGCGGGCGACCGCGGGTGCCAGGTCTCGCACGTCCTTGAGCTTCAGCGTGGCAGCGACGTGCGCGCCGGTGCCGTGGCCGGGGAGCGGGGTCAGGGCCACCTCGCCCGGGCCGTGTGGCAGGGCCAGCGTGCGGCGGTAGGTGCCGTCCGTGACCTCCTCGACGCCCGGGATGGTGCGGTCGGCGAGGAACTCGAGCAGGGCGGTGGCGTGCAGCGGGGGGCGGTAGGCGAGCCTGAGGTTGACGACGCCGGCCTCCTTCTTTTTGGTCTTTGTCTCGCGGAGGGTCGAGGGCGGGCCGCCGTACACCTCCTTGATCGTGTCGTTGAACTGCCGCACCGAGCCGAAGCCGGCCGCGAAGGCGATCTCCGCGAGGCCGAGGTCGGTGGTCTCGACCAGGATTCGGGCGGTCTGGGCGCGTTGGGCCCTGGCCAGCGCCAGCGGGCCCGCGCCGAGCTCCTCGGTGAGCATCCGGTGCAGGTGGCGCTCGGTGTAGCCCAGCCTGGCGGCGAGCCCGGGCACGCCCTCGCGGTCGACCACGCCGTCGCCGATGAGCCGCATCGCGCGACCGACCGTGTCGGCCCGCACGTCCCATTCGGGTGAACCCGGAGCCGCGTCGGGCCGGCATCTCCGGCAGGCCCGGAAACCGGCCCGCTGAGCAGCGGCGGCGCTGGGGTAGAAGCGGACGTTTGCCCGTTTTGGCGTGATGGCCGGGCAGGAGGGCTTGCAGTAGATCCCGGTCGACGTGACGGCCGTGTAGAACCAGCCGTCGAACCGCTGGTCACGGCTGTCGACTGCGCGGTAGCAGCGCTCGAACTCCAACTCCATGCCATCGATCCTGCCTCGCCGCGGCCCCGCTGGCTCGCGGGATTCGGACATGGCCGTTCGCTGTGTGGACGCTCAGGTTTTTGTCGGTGCGTTGCTGCACACTTGTGTTCATGGCTGCGAAGAAGTCGACTTTGGCGTTGGGTCTCCTTGGTGCCGCCGCGGCGGCGCTGGCCTGGGCGGCACGTGACGTGCCGCGGGCGATGGGAGCCAGCCCCGAGGAGCGCCGGGTCGCCCCGTCGCCACAGTGGCGCGACGGCAAGTTCCACAACCGGGTCCCCGCCCGCACGCTGACCCAGCCGGGCGGCTCGATGCTCAGCTCGTTCCTACGCGACCGGGAGCGCCGCAAGCCCCGCCTACCGATCCCGCTGGCGGCCCCGTCGCACGCCACGACCGAGGGCCTACACATCACCTGGTACGGGCACTCGTCCGCGCTGGTGGAGATCAACGGCGACCGGGTCCTGTTCGATCCGGTGTGGAGCGACCGCTGCTCCCCGTCCCACCTGGTCGGCCCGCGCCGCCTGCACGAGCCACCGGTGGATCTCTACGAGCTGCCCGCCCTCGCGGCGATCGTGATCTCGCACGACCACTACGACCACCTGGACCTGCCGTCGATCTCCGAGCTGGCCCGCATCTCGACGGCCCCATTCGTGGTGCCACTGGGCGTCGGCGCACACTTCGCCCGCTGGGGCATCCCACCGGAGCGCGTGATCGAGCTCGACTGGGACGAGTCGATCACGGTAGCGGGCTTGACCCTGACCGCGACAGAAGCCCGCCACTTCTCGGGCCGAGGCCTGGCCAGAGACGAAACCCTATGGGCGTCGTGGGTGATCGCGGGCCACGGCCGCAAGGTCTTCTACACGGGCGACTCAGGCTACTTCGACGGCTACGCCGAGATCGGCGCGGCGCACGGCCCGTTCGACGCGACGCTGATGCAGATCGGCGCCTACGGCGAGGGCTGGCCCGACATCCACATGACGCCGGAGGAGGCGGTCCGGGCCCACCAGGCGGTCCGCGGCGAGCTCTTGATCCCGCTGCACTGGGGCACGTTCGTGCTGGCCTTCCACGACTGGTCAGAGCCAGCAGACCGCCTATGGTCCGAAGCGAAGGCCGAGGGCGTAACGCTAGCGGTGCCGCGCCCGGGCGAGCGAGTCGACGTAGACGCCCCACCCGCAGTCGACGGCTGGTGGCAGGCGATCGCCTGACCCCGCCCTGACCCAAGCGACAAACAAACCCCCACCCTAGGGGCGGGTCCCGTTGTCGGGCGTAGCCCACAAATCAGGATCTGCGGGCGGTGACAAGGTGGAGCGCCCCACCGGACGTACGACCTTGTCACCGCCCGGAGATCCTGATGCCCTTTCGAAGCCCGACAACGGGACCCGCCCCTCCCTCCCCCTGGGTCCCCGCAGCTCGGGCGGGGACCGGGGCAAAGCCCCGGAAACCCGACCACCGAACTCCAACGAGCCCACAGCACGACCATGCGCGACTCAAACCGCGCGGGCCAGACCAGACGTGGCTCGCCCGGCGAATAGCCCGCGACACAGATCAAACCGTCGCCCTGACGGGCCCGCGCCTGGCCTGGCCCGCGCCTGGCCTGGCCCGCGTCTGGCCTGGCCCGCGTCTGGGCTGGGGCGCGTCTGGGCTGGGGCGCGTCTGGGCTGGGGCGCGTCTGGGCTGGGGCGCGTCTGGGCTGGGGCGCGTCTGGCCTGGCCCCCGCGTCTGGCCTGGCCCCCGCGTCTGGCCTGGCCCCCGCGTCTAGCCTGGGCTGCGTCTGGCCTAGCCCCCGGCCTGGCGTGGGCCGCGCCTCGCCCGGCCCCGCGCCTGGCCTGGCCCCCGCGTCTGGCCCCGGGCCGCACGAAACCCAGGCCCGGACCCGTCCTGGTGATCGTGTGCACGTCATCTGGGTGTTCCGGGCCCCCTGCCATGATCGGGTGCAGCTGGTCTGGCGCTAGTGCCGCGCGTCGTCCAGATGAGGCGCACCCGATCATGGTTTGAACACCGCGTCCACCCGATGCGCTGCACCCGATCATGGCCACCGCCGCAGCCAGGCATCGGGGGACAAGCAACTCACCTGATCGGGCACCAGCCCCGACCCGCTCTGCGTCGAGCCGTCGATCGGGCCACGATCGCCCCCGGCTCGATCTTGATCTCTTGATCGCCCACGCCCCGGATGGAGGTCTGGAGCGCCCTGCGTAAGCTGGTCTGTTGTGAGTCTGACCATCGGGATCGTCGGCCTGCCCAACGTCGGCAAGAGCACGCTGTTCAATGCACTGACGAAGAACGACGTGCTTGCGGCGAACTACCCATTCGCAACCATCGAGCCGAATGTCGGTGTTGTGGGGTTGCCGGATGAGCGGCTGCCCAAGCTGGGCGCCCTGTACGACTCGCAGAAGATCGTGCCCGCCCCCGTCTCGTTCGTCGACATCGCGGGGCTGGTTCGCGGCGCGTCCAAGGGCCAGGGGCGGGGCAACGCGTTCCTCGCCAACATCCGCGACGCGTCCGCGATCTGCCAGGTCGTGCGGGCCTTCTCGGACCCCAACGTGGTCCACGTCGACGGCAAGGTGTCCCCGGCCGACGACATCGAGACGATCAACACCGAGCTGATCCTGGCGGACCTCCAGACGATCGAGAAGGCGCTGCCGCGGCTGGAGAAGGAAGCGAAGCTCCGCAAGGACCGCGCGGCGATGGTCACCGCGGCCAAGGCCGCCGCCGAGCTGCTCGACACCGGCGTGACCCTCTACGCGGGTGCGGCGGCCGCCGGCATCGAGGTGGACGAGCTCCGCGAGCTGCACCTGCTGACCACGAAGCCCTTCCTGTACGTGTTCAACGTCGACGAGGAAGAGCTCAACAACGCCGCGTTCCTCGACGAGCTCCGGGCCCTGGTCGCTCCGGCCGAGGCCGTCTTCATGGACGCCAAGGTCGAGTCCGAGCTGATCGACCTGCCCGAGGACGAGGCGCGCGAGCTGCTGGAGTCGATCGGCCAGCCCGAGCCGGGCCTCAACCAGCTCATCCGGGTGGGATTCCGGACGCTGGGCCTGCAGACCTACCTGACCGCCGGCCCGAAGGAATCCCGCGCCTGGACGATCCCGGTCGGCGCCACCGCCCCGGAAGCCGCCGGCGTGATCCACTCAGACTTCCAGCGCGGCTTCATCAAGGCCGAGATCGTCTCCTACGACGACTTGATGGCAGCAGGCAACATGAGCGCGGCCAAGGCAGCAGGCAAGGTCCGCATCGAAGGCAAGGACTACACAATGCAGGACGGCGACGTCGTCGAGTTCCGCTTCAACGTTTAGCCGATCAGGCCGTCGTGGGCCTCCTGACCAGGTAGTGATTGGCTAAACTACTGCCAATCCGATGGGCGATGCCGGGGGGAGGGGACATGGTCGACAAATTCTCGGTCCCTCTGGTGACGCCCTACGAAGCGGCGACTCACCTCCAGATCCCCGAGCGGACGATGTACCGGTGGCTCCGCCCGGAGAACGACAGGCCGCCGCTTGTTCACAGCGTCCCACCCGAGAAGCGTGGGTGGCCCTCTGTGCCCTTCATCGCGCTGGTCGAGGCTTATGTGCTGCGCGCGCTCCGCGACCTGGGTCTCTCGCCTCGCGCCATCGCTGATGCGGCCGCCGAGGTTCGTGCCACCTTCGGCACCGAATACGGCCTTGCCACCCGACGCATCGCTACGGATGGCATCGACGTTTTCATTCACTACCTCGACAGTGACGAGCTTGCTCGCGCGGCCGATCGGCAGATCCCGATCCGGGGGATCGTCGAGGACTACTTGAAGTACGTGAGCTGGGACAACGACGGCTTCGCGCAGCGTCTTGTTCTGCGCCGATACGATCCCGCCATCGCCCGGGTCGTCATTGACCCGCGATTCGCGTGGGGTGCGCCGATCGTGGAGCCGGCAAGAGTGACCGTCGACGCCGTGGTTGGTATGTGGCGAGGCGGAGAGACCACCGAAACTGTCGCTGACGAATACGGGTTGAGCGTTGAGCAGGTCGAGGCGCTCATCAGAGTCGCCGCCTGAGTTCTTCGCGGACCGGTGTCTCGGTCGGCGGGCGCCGGCGCTTCTCATTGAGTGGGGTTGGCTCGTGCACGTCATCGGGGACCATTTTCCCAACGACGCGCAGCGAGTGGGGGACGACGAGTGGATCGAGCACGGCCTTCGTCGTGGGTGGTCGCTGCTCACCCAAGACGAGCGCATCTCCCGGCAACCCGTCGTTCGCAGACTTCTCGAGCGGTATCGCGGCTGCGTGCACTGCCTCGACAGCGCCAACCTTTCAACGAGTGCCAAGGCCGCCCGCTTCGAGTCGCATCGTCGGGTGATCCACCAGCACGCACGTGATCGACAAGTAGGCTTTTCGTAGTTCACGAGTTCGGCACGCCAAGACGGAAGCGCGTGGGCTGAACAAGATTGGTTCCGCTCCGACAAGCTAGGGGATGACCGCATGTACCTGCTCGAGCTCGCCTTCGACGGCAACCCCGAGCGGCTGGAGCACCGGCCCGCGCACCGGGAAGTTCTCGCTGCCCTCAAGGAGCGTGGGAAGGTTGCGATGGCCGGGCCGTACGCCGATGAGTCCGGTGCCCTGCTGATCTTCGACGTGGACACCGAAGACGAGTTCGAGGCGCTTGTCGCCGCCGACCCTTACTACCGCGCCCCAGGCGTCACGATCGCTGCCAAGCGGGAGTGGAACCCCGTCATCCGCTGATGTAGTGCAGCACGACGTTGTGGACGTGGTGGGCCTTGTCGGAGCCGCGGAACTCGACCTCGTACGTGTGCGCGCCCACGTGGATGGCGATCGAGCCCGTCGAGAAGAACGCGCCGCCCCACGACTTGTTGCTGACCACGCTCACGCTGGTGATCTTCGCGTACGGGATGCTCGTGATCGCGACCTTCTTGCCGATGAACGACTTGTCCTGCACGATCACGCGGCGGTTGGTGACGCCGATGAAACCCGTGCCTGCGCCGATCGCGTCGTAGACCGCGATGACCTCCTCGCCCTGCAGCAGCCCGCTCTCGATCTGCCGCAACTGCTCTTTCCGGTCGTACTTGGCGTTCGTGGTCGTCATAGAACCGACGCTAAGGGCCACGGTCAAGGACGAGATTTCTCACGCTAGGCAGCACCGGCGAGGGCCGGCATGCTGTCCGCATGGGTCTCGATGGTGTGGTGGCGTTGGTGACGGGCGGCTCGCGGGGGATCGGGCGGGCGGCGGCCCAACAGCTCGCGGCCAGCGGCGCGACGGTGGTCGTGCATTACGGCACCAACAAGGCCGCCGCGCAGGAGACATTGGACAGTCTCGGCCCGGGAAACCACGAGATGCGGCCCGCCGATCTCAAGGACCCCGCGCAGATCAAGGAGCTCGTCGACCAGGTCGTCGCGCGGCACGGCACGATCGGGGTCCTGGTCAACAACGCCGGGACCTACGAGCCGCATCCTGTTCTCGAGACCTCCTACGAGCAGTGGCAGGAGGTTTGGCGGCGGACGATGGACACCAACCTGACCGGGCCCGCCAACCTGATCCACGAGGTCGTCCCGCACATGGTCGCCGCCGGCGGTGGGCGGATCGTCAACATCACCTCGCGGGGCGCGTTCCGGGGTGAGCCGACCCATCCCGCCTACGGCGCGAGCAAGGCCGGGCTCAACAGCCTCAGCCAGTCGCTGGCCAAGGCGCTCGGCCAGCACAACATCTACGTCACCGCGGTCGCTCCCGGGTACGTAGACACGGACATGGCCGCGCCCTACCTCAACGGGCCCCGCGGCGAGGCGATCCGCAACGAGACCGCGATCGGGCGCATCGCCGACGTCGACGAGGTGGCGAAGCTGGTGGTCTTCCTGGCGACCCCGGGCACGGAGTCGATGACCGGCGGGGTCATCGACATCAACGGCGCTTCCTACCTGCGTACGTGACGGCGACCGCTTCGTAACCGTCGGTGACGAGGAAGGGCCACAATACAACCCACGAGAGTGGCGCCGGATACCCACAGCAGCGAGTGGCGGTAGGTCACCCGCCGGCTACTCCTCGTTGAGGACGAGCCGGTAGGCGTCTTCGATGCGCGCCGCGAGCGTCACTTCGCGTTCCGTGAGCGATACCCCGTCGGCGGCCGCGAGCTTGACCTGTGTGTAACCATCGAGACGGCGGATTTCAGCCCTGAGGTGGAGTGCGTCGGCGCAGACCTTCACCCGTTCGGTGAGATCGCTGTGCTGCGAGTTGTCGAGCTGGAAGACCCGCTTGAGCTGCTTGTCTTCGCGCGACCAGCCGGCCAGCAGGGCGAGCGCGTCTGACAGGTAGTCGCCTCGGGCCCGACCGTTCCACAGGGCTCGCATCCACACCTCCCAGGCGTCGTTGCCGGCTTGTGGCCAAATCGCCGCCATCTCGTCATGGTTCGGTGCCCTCAGTCTTTCGCTGACCGGCCCCGGTGTCCACGCCCACATTTCCCCCTTGTGGTGACCTAGGGGACGGCTCCGGCACCCGAAACGACATTTCATCTGGCACGCTGGTTGGTCGTGCACGCCGAAAGTCCTAGTCCGTCCGTCAGCCGGGGGAGTGCGACCATCCTCGTCATCGTCGGTGCCGCTATCGTTGCTGAGCGTAAAGTTTTGGCCTGTGCCCGAGCGCATCCTCCGGAATTGGCCGGCATGTGGGAGTTTCCCGGCGGGAAGGTCGAGCCGGGTGAGTCCGAGACCGGTGCACTCGTGCGGGAATGCCAGGAAGAACTGGGTGTGCGGATCGCGGTCGGTGATCGCATCGGCGACGATATCCCGTTAGGGCACCGCCGTACCGTATTGAAGATTTTCGCCGCACGACTGGTTGACGGCGACCCGAAGCCGTTGGAGCATGCCGCCCTGCGCTGGCTGGGCCGCGACGAGCTCGACGACGTCGCCTGGCTCCCGGCCGACGCCCCGATCGTGGCGGCCCTCCGCGCGGGGCCCTGGCTGGACTGACAAGGCCGGCAAAGGCCGGTGCCGGGCGCGCGTACGGACAGCAAAAGGCCCCCAGCCGAAGCCGGGGGCCTTTCTAAAAGCTCAGTCCTGGTCCGGGTGCGCGTAGTTCAGGTCGCGCGGCGGCAGCGGGAACTCCACGTCGTCGCCGAACGGGGACGCGGCACCGGACCGGTCGAACGCGGCCTCGCTGACGCCCAGGCGGCCGTTGGCGCCCACCGCCGGAAGCTGCGCGGGCCCGACCCGCCGGTGCCAGTTGACGCCTCGTTCCACTTCCTGCTCCTCGGTGCGTTCGTGTGCGTCCGGAAGGTCCACGCCGGTCATGGCGGGGCCCGCGGAAACCGCATGGCTGGAGCCGGACTGTACCAACTCGTCGTCGTCGGGGTGCCGGCGGAAGATCTTGCTGCCCAGCCACACCAGCGGATCGTATTTACGGTCCACCACGCGCTCCTTCATCGGAATGATCGCGTTGTCGGTGATCTTGATGTGCTCAGGGCACACCTCGGTGCAGCACTTCGTGATGTTGCAGTACCCGAGACCCTGATGCTGCTGAGCGTACGTCTTCCGGTCTTCCCGCGCGTCCAATGGATGCATATCCAGCTCGGCGGCGCGGATGAAGTAGCGCGGACCCGAGAACGCGTTCTTGTTCTCGTCGTGGTCGCGTACCACGTGGCACGTGTTCTGGCACAGGAAGCACTCGATGCACTTCCGGAACTCCTGCGAGCGCTCGACGTCGACCTGCTGCATCCGGTACTCACCCGGCGCGACACCGACCGGCGGCGCGAAGGCGGGCGTCTCCCGGGCCTTCTCGTAGTTGAACGAGACGTCCGTGACGAGGTCCCGGATCACCGGGAACGTCCGCAGCGGCGTCACGGTGATCGTCTCGGTCTCGGAGAAGGTCGACATCCGGGTCATGCAGCCCAGCCGCGGCATGCCGTTGATCTCCATCGAGCACGAGCCGCACTTACCGGCCTTGCAGTTCCAGCGACAGGCGAGGTCGGGCGCCTCGGTGGCCTGGAGCCGGTGGATGATGTCGAGGACGACCTCACCCTCGTTGACCTCGACCTGGTAGTCCTGCAGGTCGCCGCCGGTCTCGTCACCCCGCCAAACCTTGAATTGGCGCTTCTCTCCCATTACTTGCCAGCCCCTTCGGCAGACGCGTCGAAGTCCGCCAGCTCTTCCTCGGTGAGGTACTTCGAAAGCTCGGTGCGGTCGAACAGCCCGATCAGCTCCGGACGGATCTTCGGCAGCGGCTTGTGCTCGAGCCGGACCTTGTCGCCGTCGAGGGAGCAGACGAGGTTGACCGTCCGCCACTTCGCGGACATCGCGGGGAAGTCCTCGCGGGTGTGGCCGCCCCGCGACTCCTCCCGCTCCAGCGCCGCCTTGGCGGTGCACTCGGAGACCACCAGCATGTTGCGCAGGTCCAGGGCCAGGTGCCAGCCCGGGTTGTAGCGACGGCCGCCGGTCGTGCCGACCTTGGCGACCCGCTCGCGCAGCTCGGCGAGCCGGGTCAGGGCGTCTTCGAGCTCGCCCTTGCGGCGGATGATGCCGACCAGGTCGCCCATCACGGCCTGAAGATCCTGCTGCAGCTTGTACGGGTTCTCGCCGGCTTCCCGCGTGAGCGGGGCGAGCGCCGTGTCGACGGCCGCCTCCACGTCGGCCGCGGGCACGGTCGGACGCTTCTCGATGCCGTCGACGTAGCTCGCCGCGTACTCGCCGGCCCGTTTGCCGAACACCAGCAGGTCGGACAGCGAGTTGCCGCCGAGCCGGTTGGAGCCGTGCATGCCGCCGGACACCTCGCCGGCCGCGAACAGGCCCTGCACGTGCCCCATCGCCGCGCCGGAGTCGGGGTCGACCTCGACGCCGCCCATCACGTAGTGGCAGGTCGGGCCGATCTCCATCGGCTCCTTGGTGATGTCGACGTCCGCCAGCTCCTTGAACTGGTGGTACATCGACGGCAGGCGCTTCTGGATGTACTCCGCCGAGCGACGCGATGCGATGTCGAGGTAGATGCCGCCGGCCGGGGTGCCGCGACCCTCCTTGACCTCGTTGTTGATCGCGCGGGCGACCTCGTCCCGGGGCAGCAGCTCCGGCGGGCGCCGGTTGTTGTCCGGGTCGGTGTACCAGCGGTCCGCCTCCTCCTCGGTCTCCGCGTACTGCTTGCGGAAGACGTCGGGGACGTACTGGAACATGAACCGCTTGCCCTCGGAGTTCTTGAGGACGCCGCCGTCGCCGCGGACCGACTCGGTGACCAGGATGCCCTTGACCGAGGGCGGCCAGACCATGCCGGTCGGGTGGAACTGGAGGAACTCCATGTTGATCAGCGTCGCGCCGGCGCGCAGGGCCAGCGCGTGGCCGTCGCCCGTGTATTCCCAGGAGTTCGACGTGACCTTGTAGGACCGGCCGACGCCGCCCGTCGCCAGCACCACCGCGGGCGCCTGCAGCAGCAGGAAGTCGCCGGACTCGCGGTAGTAGCCGAACGCGCCGGCGATCCGGTCGCCGTCGAGCAGGAGCTCGGTGATCGTGGTCTCGGCGAACACCCGGATCCGGGCGTCGTAGTCGCCGAACTCGCGCTTGTCCTCCTGCTGCAGCGACACGATCTTCTGCTGGAGCGTGCGGATCAGCTCCAGGCCGGTGCGGTCACCGACGTGCGCGAGGCGGGGGTACTCGTGGCCGCCGAAGTTGCGCTGCGAGATCTTGCCGTCCGGCGTGCGGTCGAACAGCGCGCCGTAGGTCTCCAGCTCCCAGATCCGCTGCGGCGCCTCCTTGGCGTGCAGCTCGGCCATCCGGAAGTTGTTGAGGAACTTGCCGCCGCGCATGGTGTCGCGGAAGTGCACCTGCCAGTTGTCGCGCGAGTTCGCGTTGCCCATCGCCGCGGCGGCGCCACCCTCGGCCATCACCGTGTGGGCCTTGCCGAACAGCGACTTGGAGATGATGGCGACCCGCTTGCCGGCCAGCCGTGCCTCGATCGCCGCCCGGAGGCCGGCGCCGCCGGCGCCGATCACGACGACGTCGTAGTGGTGTCGTTCGATTCGCTCAGTCATGTCAGTCGCCTCAGTTGATGAACCGCACGTCGCCGAACCATCCCGCCGAGACCGCCATGATGTAGAAGTCCGTGATGGCGAGCGTCGCGAGAGTGATCCAGGCCAGCTGCATGTGCCGGGTGTTCAGCTTGGACACGAACGTCCAGAAGCGGTAACGCACCGGGTGGCGGGAGAAGTGCTTGAGCCGCCCGCCCGCGATGTGCCGGCACGAGTGGCAGGAGAGCGTATAGGCCCAGAGCATGACCACATTCAAAATAAGAATGAGGTTGCCGAGCCCGAAGCCGAATCCCTCGGGGCTGTGGAACGCCTTGATGGCATCCCAGGTGTTGATGACCGAGATGATGCCGGCGGCGTAGAACGCGTACCGGTGAGCGTTCTGGAAAATCAGCGGGAAGCGCGTCTCGCCGGAGTAGGTCTTGTGCCCGTCGGGCACCGCGCAGGCCGGCGGGGAAAGCCAGAACGACCGGTAGTACGCCTTGCGGTAGTAGTAGCACGTCAGCCGGAAGAGCAGCAGGAACGGCAGCGTGAGGGCCGCCTCCGGGATGATCCACCAGTTCGGCAGGAAGGTGCCGAACTCCGCCGCGTCGCCGCACCTGTCGGTAAGACAGGGCGAATAGAACGGCGTCAGGTAGTGGTAGTCCTCCACGAAGAACCACTTGTGCATGTAGACCCGGACGGTCGCGTAGGCGATCCAGGCGCTCAGCCCGATCACGGTGATGAGGGGCGCTATCCACCATCGATCCGTACGCAACGTCCGAGCCGAAATCGAGGCGCGCGCCTGCGCCCCGACCGGCCTCGTCGCCGTTGTCGTCATGAAGTCTCCCGCAAGGTTCTTATGGCCGCTGGCCGGCGCGTGACGGTGCACACGTTACGCCGGGGGAAACAAGCGGCTCCAAGAGGTGCCAGCGGGTGTGATCAATCCGCTCGACGCGCTTACAGATCAGGAGCACCGAGCCGGCGTACGGACGGCGCACAGTCGCGGTGGCGGTCTTCGAGGCGCTCCAGCACCGGACGGTCGCGGTCGCCGCTCGGTGCGACGAAGAACGCCGGCGCACCGGAACTGGCCTGTCGGTCGAGCGCGTTCGCGTACGCGGTGCGGGCTTCGACGAGCTCCGTCCACATGTTCACGTCGCGGTCGTCGGCGCGGTCGCCCCGGTCGCGTTCGGCGACCCGGCGCAGGTCGTCGAGGAACGGTTGGAGAGCGGCGTTCTCGTTGCGGATCGCGACGGCGCGCTGGCGCGGACCGGCCGTGGAGCCCGGCGGCGCCACCCGGTTGAGCCGCACCTCGAGCGCGCGGCAGGCGTCGTCGACCCGCACCCGGTCGTGGCTGTCCGCGCTCGCCTCGTCGACGGCGCCGACGAACCGGGCCACGCCGATCGAGATGCCGGTGCAGGCACCGAGCACCACGACGACGGCGGCGGCCACGATCCCGATGACCAGCCACCGCGGCCGGCGATTGTCCTTATTGTCCGGAGCGAAATCGGCCGCCGGCAAGGTATCCGGGCTGGGCTCTTTGTCCAAATTATCCGGATCGGGCGCGTCGGGCGACCTCGGATACGGCGGGGGTGGCGGGGTCGTCATACAGACGAATCTATCCCGACGCGCCACCCGTGAAGTTCCACGAAGCCAGCCGCAGCGACGGGCCGGTGAAGCCGAACATGTCCCAGCTGTCCGCAGGCGTGATCGCGTTGCCACCGACCCCGAGCACCGCACCGGGCCCGAGGGCCAGCGGATACGACTGGGTGAACCGGAAGTTCCGGACCGGCCGGGTGATCTCGCCGTCTTCGACCAGCCACACGCCGTTGCGGGTCAGCCCGGTCACCACCAGGGTCTTCGGGTCGAGCACGCGGGTGTACCAGAAGTCGCTGACCAGCAGCCCCCGCTCCATCGTGGACAGCAGCGCGGCCGTGTGCCCGTCCGCCGCCGGGCCCGCCACGGCCGCGGTCGGGGCACCCTCGTCGGGCAGCAGCCGCAGGTTGGCCGGCACCGGGCCGAACGCGCTGCCGCCCGGCCACCCGTGCCCGGTGGAGACCGTGCCCGCCTCGGCCGCCGACCGCCGGTCGTACGCGACGCCGGTGGTGATGCCCGCGTCGACGAAGGTGACCGGCCGCTTGGGCGTGCCCTCGCCGTCGAACGGGATGCCGACACCGGCGGTCGCGGTCACGTCGTCGACGATGGTCACGGCCGGGTCGAACTGGGCGGCCCCGATCTCGGCGAACGACTGCCGCTCGGTGTGCAGCTTGCCGTTGAAGCCGTACAGCGCGAAGTTGGTCAGCAGGTCGGCCACCGCGGTCGGCTCGAGCACGACCTCGTAGCGGCCCGGCGGCAGCTCGACCGGGTCGGTGCCGGCCCGGGCCTTGAGCGCGGCCCGCCCGCCGAGCACCGCGCCGTCGAGGTCGGCGAGCCGGCGCGAGCCGAGCCGCGCGACGCCGTCGGAGCCCGGAACCCGCGCGATGCCGTCCATCGCGGCCTCGGCCGCCCGGCCCGCGACGGACTGGCCCGCACTGTTGGCGAAGGCGCCGGACCAGTGCACGGTGCGGCAGTAGCCGGCCGTCTCCAGGCCCTCGGCCGCGTCGACGAAGGCGCGTACCCGCGCGGCCCGCTCGTCGGGCGTCGCCTGCGCGGTCGACTCGTCCCACGCGCCGTCCGTGACCAGCGCCGCGGGCGGCGCGAGGCCGGGCCAGCCGGGGTCGGCCGGGGTCAGCGACACCGCCGCGATGGTCCGCTCGACCAGCGCGGTCAGGCCGGCCTCGTCGACCACTGTGGTCGAGCCGCCGACGGTCCGGCCGTCGAGGTGGACGCGCAGCCGGACGGCGGTGGTCGCGTCGGCCACGTTCTGGTGGATCCCCGAGTTGGCGAACCGGGTCAAGGCCAGCGCGGTGTGGTCGACCAGCACCTCCGCCTGCGCGCCGCTGCCGGCCAACCGGCGCACCAGGTCGACGACCCGGCCCGCGAGATCGAGCTCCGCCGACATCAGCCCGTCACCCCCACGCGTACGTCAGTGAACCGGGCCGGAGCCGCGGGATGGCCGGTGTGCCCGGTCTGGCCCGGCTGACCCTTGCCGCAGTTCGGGATGCCCCAGGCCGTGACCTCCGACGACAGCATGTCCATCGACTGCCAGAAGGTCGGGCCGATCCCGGTGTAGGTCGGGTTCCGCAGCATCCGACCGATCTTGCCGTTCTTGATCTCCCAGCCGATCTCGCACCCGAACTGGAAGTTGAGCCGCCGGTCGTCGATCGACCACGACCGGTTGGTGTCCATGAAGATCCCGTCGTCGGTGCTCGCGATGATCTCTTCGAGCGTGTGCGGCCCGGGCTCCAGCCCGACGTTGGTCATCCGCACCATCGGCAGCCGGGCCCAGCCGTCGGACCGCACGCTGCCGGCGTAGTCGAGACCGGCCACCGAGGCCGAGTCGCGCCCAGCGAGCACGCCGACCCAGCGGCCCTCGTGCACCGCGTACCGGGCGGCGGCCGGGGTGCCCTCGTCGTCGAAGCCGAAGCTGCCCAGCGCGCCCGGGATGGTCGGGTCGATCGCGATGTTCATCAGCGCGGACCCGTAGCGCATCGAGCCGAGCTGGCTCAGGTCGAGCCAGGACGTGCCGGCGTACGCGGCCTCCCAGCCGAGGATCCGGTCGAGCTCGATCGCGTGCCCCACCGACTCGTGGATCTGGAGTGCCATCTGCTCGCTGCCGAGGATCAGCGAGGTCTGCCCGGCCGGGCAGGGTGCCGCGGTCAGCAGCTCGCGCGACTCGATCGCGACCCGGGCCGCGTTGCCGGGCAGGTCGAGCCCGGTGACCATTTCCCAGCCCCGGGTGCCGTACTGGTTGCCGTAGGACCGGCGCTGCGACTCACCGTCGCCGATCGAGGTCGCCGTGATGCCGCCACCGCACTCGCGGAACCGCTGGTCGATGCGGTGTCCCTCGCTGGAGACGAACCACTTCGCGGTGTCCCAGATGCGGTAGTGGCTCTCGGCCAGGTCGGCGCCGTGCTCACGCATCGTGGTGGTGAGCCCGACCATCAGCTCGGCCTTGTCGGAGAGCGGCACGCTGAGCGGGTCGATCTCGCAGGGCGACGACCACGAGCCGGTCGCCGCGGGCAGGGGGATCAGGCCGGTGGCGGGGCCGGGCACGCTCGCGCTCGCGGCGGCGATCTTCGCGGCGCGGGTGCCGGCCGCGCGGGCGGCTGGGTCGGACATGTCGGGTACGGCGTAGAAGCCCCAACCGGATCCGACGAGTGCG
Source organism: Asanoa hainanensis (assembly GCF_900188485.1). GTDB lineage: Bacteria > Actinomycetota > Actinomycetes > Mycobacteriales > Micromonosporaceae > Asanoa > Asanoa hainanensis. The sequence continues at coordinate 559,553 of NZ_FZPH01000003.1, read as the reverse complement.
CGTACGCCGACACCGGCGTCCTCGTCCTGGCTGAGGTCTTCGATCTCGCCGTTGCGCGCGGACATGGACTCGGTGCGGCGATGCATCACCCGCGCGTCCGCGTAGCGCGCCCCGGCATCGAGAGCGGCCTGGACGGCGGCGGCCGCCGCGTCGAAATGGGTCACCTGCCCGAGCCTAGGTCACGATTCCGCGTCGTGCGCGAACCCGACCGGAGACATAACGCGTCCTCGATGCAGAGTCGTTACCAACCACCCGGCTGACAGGCCGGTGGTCGTAGCTTACTTTCAGCGCCAGCGGTCGGATGCAACTTCCTTTCGCACCCGAAGCGTTCACTGCACAGTGCACGACCCCGGAAGGGAGGTGACCGAAGCCCATGACGGATGGCGCCACCGGACCGGTTGGTCTCAAGGTCTCGACGCCTGACGAGCCTCCCGCCGACGTCTCGACCACCGCCGAGAAAGGCATCCTCGGCCGGTCGCCCGGACAGCTCGCCTGGCTGCGGTTGAAGCGCGACCGCACCGCCTGGTTCAGCGGCGGCGCGCTGCTGTTCTTCGCACTCGTCGCGATCGCCGCGCCCCTGATCGAGCGCGTCTACGGCAAGGGCCCGCTCGACCGGTTCTCCGACAAGCTCGACGGGAACGGCAACCCGCTGGGCTACCTCGGTGGCGTCAGCAGTGAGCACTGGCTCGGCGTCCAGCCCCGGCTCGGCCGCGACATCCTCATCCAGATCGTCTACGGCATGCGCACGTCGCTGCTCGTCGCGCTGACCGCCGCGCTGCTGACCATCATGCTCGGCGTGGTGATCGGGATCGTGGCGGGCTATCTCGGCGGCAAGGTCGACGCGGTGCTGAGCTGGCTGACCGACCTGACGCTGGCGTTCCCGTTCTACATCTTCTGCTTCGCGTTCGTGCCGATCGCGGTGGCGCAGCGCTACGGGCCCACCGACCAGGAGGCCTCCTGGTTCCGGCCGGTGTTGCTGATCGTCGTGTTCGTGCTGTTCAACTGGACCTACAGCGCCCGCCTGGTCCGCGGCCAGGTGCTCACCCTGCGCGAGCGGGAGTTCGTCGAGGCGGCCCGCGCGTCCGGCGCCGGCCTCGGCCACGTGCTGTTCCGCCAGTTGCTGCCGAACCTCTGGGCGCCGATCCTGGTCACCTTCTCGCTCAACGTGCCCGCGCTGATCACCGCCGAGGCGGCCCTGTCGTTCCTCGGCATCGGCATCCTCGAGCCCACCCCGGACCTGGGCCGGCTGATCGCCGACAGCGTCAACTACGTGCGCGACGACCCGGCCTTCACCCTGACCGGCGGCTTCACCCTCTTCGCGCTGGTGCTGGCGTTCAACCTGTTCGGCGACTCGCTGCGCGACGCCCTCGACCCGAAGTCCGACCGGTAGGGGGCGCGCCGATGCTGCGGTTCTTCATCAAGAAGCTGCTCCTCGCGGCCACGACGCTGATCACCGTCAGCGTGCTGACGTTCGGGCTGTTCTTCGCCGCGCCGAACAACCCCGCCGAGCTCATGTGCGGCAACCGCAAGACCTGCACCGAGGCGCAGCAGGAGAGCATCGCCCGGCGGATGGGCCTCGACAAGCCGGTGGTCCAGCAGTACGCCGACTTCATGGCCGGCATCGTCAAGGGGCGCACCTTCGGCGAGGGCGACGCGGTGCGCGAGTGCCCGGCGCCCTGCCTGGGCTACTCGTTCCGCAACGACGAGCCGGTCACCGACATCATCGGGCGCACGCTGCCCGTGACGCTGTCCATCGTGTTCGGGGCGGCGGTCGTCTGGCTGCTGATCGGCGTGTCGGTCGGCATGATCTCGGCGCTGCGCAAGGGCACCATCTTCGACCGCGGCGCGGTCGGCTTCTCGCTCGCCGGCGCCTCGATGCCGATCCTGCTGTTCGGCCCGTTGTTGCTGATCATCTTCGTGTACGAGACGGGCTGGCTGTCCTATCCCAGCTACGTGCCGATCACCGAGAACCCCGTCAAGTGGGCGGCGGCCATGCTGCTGCCCTGGCTGGCCCTCGGTTTCATCAACTCCGCCAGCTACGCGCGGCTGTCCCGGGCGCAGATGGTGGAGACGCTGTCCGAGGACTTCGTGCGCACCGCGCGGGCCAAGGGCATGACCAAGTTCCGGGTGTACGGGAAACACGCGCTGCGGGCCGCGATCACCCCGATCGTGACCATCGCGGGGCTGGACCTGGGCACCTACCTGGGCGGCACGGTGGTGACCGAGACCATCTTCGGCTTCACCGGGCTGGGCAAGGCATCGCTCAACGCGGCGATCAACCTCGATATGCCGCTGGTAATGGCGACGGTGCTGCTGGCCGCGTTGTTCATCGTCGCGGCCAACGTGATCGTCGACGTCCTCTATTCGTTCATCGACCCGAGAGTTCGTCTCGCTTGAGACACCCCTAGACCCACGGGCGCGTGTCGGTGTGGGCCGTGCCGACACGCGCCCGTGATCTGAAAGAAATGTTCGACCTAGAGGCTCATGTCGGAGGATTTCTGCAATCCTCCGCGGGATAGGGAGGGAGTGACCGATGCGTTCAACACGGGCGTTGCGGCGGCTGACCGCGGCTACCGGGGCCGCGTTGCTGCTCACGGCGACGCTGGCCGCTTGTTCGAAGAACACCGGCGAGTCCACTGACAAGGGCAACGAGGTCGTCGAGAGGACCGGTGCGATCTCGACCGACCCGAAGGAGTCGCAGGGCCCGGCGCCCGAGGTTCCGGGCGCGACCCGGGGCGGCACGCTGAAGATCATTCAGCAGACCGACTACGAGCACATGGACCCGCAGCGCACCTACGTCGTCGGCGCGATGGCCGCGCAGCACCTGCTGGTGCGCACCCTGACCCAGTTCCGGGAAGACGGCAAGGGCAAGCTGACGCTGGTCGGCGACCTGGCCGAGAACCCGGGCAAGGACGTCAACAACGACTGCAAGACCTGGGAGTACACGCTCAAGAAGGGCGTGAAGTACGAGGACGGCACCGAGGTCAAGGCCGCCGACGTGGCCTACGGCATCGCGCGGTCGTTCGAGGAGACCATCGACGGCGGCCCGACCTACGTGCAGGAGTGGCTGGCCGACAACCCGACGTACAACGCGGTCTACAAGGGCCCCTACACCTCTGGCAACACCAACGTGCCGGGCCTGACCGTCGACGGCGACTACGGCCTCAAGTTCGAGTTCAAGAACCCGCACTGCGACCTGCCGTTCGCGCTGTCCTTGGGCACCTCCGCGCCACTGCCGGCCGCCAAGGACACCAAGCTGGAGTATGACCGGCACGTCTTCTCGTCCGGCCCGTACAAGATCAAGGAGTACGTCAAGGACAGCAAGCTGGTGATGGAGCGCAACCCGAACTGGGACCCCAACACCGACCCGATCCGGCACAACTACCTCGACGGCTTCGAGGTCGAGATGGGCCCGGACGACGCCGCGCAGACCGAGCGCGCCATCGCCGGTGGTGCGGACGCCAACGCGATCGCCTGGGACGGCGTCCCGCAGTCGCTGGTCAGCAAGGTGCAGGGTGACCCGTCGCTCAAGGAGCGCACGATCGACACCCCGAGCCTGTTCGTCTGGTACCTCGCGATCAACAACCAGAAGGTCACCGACATGAACGTCCGGCGCGCGATTGGCTGCGCGCTCGACAAGCAGGGCATCCTGCTGACCCAGGGCGGCGACGCGGCCGGCCGGCTGACGAACAACCTGCAGGCCGACACCACGATCGGCTACCAGGAGATCGCGGACCCGACCGGTTGCGGCCCCACGGGCAACCCGGAGAAGGCCAAGGAGATGCTCGGCGGCAAGAAGATCAAGCTCGCCTTCATGTCGCGTGACACCGCCTTCGGCCAGCAGACCGCGCCGGTGCTCAAGGACAGCCTGGAGAAGGCCGGCTTCGAGGTCGTCGTCTCCTACGTCGCGCAGCCGAACCACAACCCGACGGCGCGCACCAAGGACAACCCGTACGACATCTACATCAGCAACTGGGGTGCGGACTGGCCGAGCGGCGCGTCCACGATCCCGGTGCTCTACGACGGTCGCAAGATCGGCCCGCAGGGCAACTCGAACGTCTCCTACTTCAACAGTGACGACGTCAACGCCGCGATCGACGCCGCGTCGGCGCTGCCGGCCGGTGAGGCGGGCGACGACTGGTCCGCGATCGAGAAGACCATCATCGACAAGTACTACCCGGTCGTCCCGATCTACCAGTCCAAGACCTTCGTGGTCATGGGCGACAAGGTCGGCGGTGTCTTCCACTCCGACTCGATCGGCACGATGGTCTACTACAACGCCTTCATCAAGCAGTAGCTGAAGAGGGGCCCCCGTCAGGGGGCCCCTCCTTCACAGTCTCTGGTCCAGCGGGCAGAACCAGGTGCTGCGGCCGCCGTACGTGCCGTGGGACATCGGGGTGCCGTCGCGCGGGCAGCGGGCGTCCGGGCCGCGCATCTTCACGATCTCCAGCGTGTGTACGCCGCCCCCGCTCACCGAAGTCCGGATCGCGTAGCGGGTGGCCCGCAGCAGCGCCGCCACCTCGTCGGCGGAAAGCTCGTCTACCGGCTTGCCGGGGTGCACCCTGGCCCGCCACAGGATGTCGTCGGCGAGCAGGTTGCCGATCCCGGCGACGGCGTGCTGGTCGAGCAGGCGCGCCTTGACCGGCGCGGTGCCGCGGCCCAGCATCGCCCGGAACTGCGCCGGCGTGATCTCCGTGGCGTCCGGCCCGAGCAGCTCGATCGGCGGATCCAACCGGACGCGGCCGAGCCGCCGCGGGTCGATCAGCATCAGCCGGCCGCCGTCGGCGAAGGTCAGCGCGAACCGCGAATAGCGGAAGTCGCCCGGTGCCCGGCCGCGTTCCCAGTAGTCGCCGCCGTCGACCTCGGTGCCGTCCGGGTCGGCCACCACGATCTTGCCGGACATGCCGAGGTGGATGCCGAGGACCGGCCCGCCGCCGGACGTCTCGCACCACATGCTCTTGCCCCGCCGATGTGCCACGGTCAGCCGGCGGCCGACCAGCGCGGCACGGATCTCGCCCGGCGGATGCGGCCGGCAGACCCACGTGTCGTGGTCGTCGACGTCGACGATCTCCCGGTCGAGCGCGGCCCGCGCGATCACCGAGCGGGCGTTCTCTACCTCTGGTAGCTCCGGCACCCGTCAGACGCTACGACGCAGGAAGTCGCGTTCGGCCGGCAGCCGGCGGGCCAGGTCGGCCTCGCGGAGCAGTTCGTGCGGGCGGTTGGTGCGGGTGAGCACGGTGGACAGCCGCGACACGTTCGCCGACTCCTCCGGGTCGGTCGGGTCCGCCACGATCAGCAACGGGCGCACCACCGACCGGCTCGGCACGGGCTCGGCCGCCAGCTCCAGCAGCGAGTGGTGCGCGTAGATGTCCGGACCGTCGACCGGCTGGCCGAGGTAGCGCTCGGCGTACGCGGTGCCGCACCGCGCCCAGTCGACGATCGGGCCCTCGGCCACGGCGCAGCGGAACACCTCCGGGCGGCGGAGCACGGCGAGCGCGGCGAGCCAGCCACCGAACCGCCGGCCGCGCACAGCCACGCGGGCCAGGTCCAGGTCGGGATGCTTGCCGCTGAGCGCGGCGAGCGCGTCTGCCTGGTCGGCGAGCATCACGTCGGCGAGCCGGCGGTGCACCACCTTCTCGAACGACGGCGCGACGCCGGGCGTACCCCGGTTGTCGACCGTGACGACGGCGAACCCGTTGTCGGCCCACCACGCCCGTTCGATCCAGGCGGCCCGCTCGGCCCGCACCTCCTGGTGCCCCGGGCCGCCGTCGATGTCCAGCAGCACCGGCAGCCGGCGACCGTCGACGTGCCCGGTTGGGTAGACCACGGCGGCCGGCAGGCGCCGGTCGGTGACCCGTTCGAGCGCGGGGCGCGGCACCACGGGCGGCTCGGCCGAGAGCAGGTCCAGCTTCGCGACCTGGGCGTCGCCCTTCCAGACCGTCCAACGCGTGCCGGTGTGGTCCAGCGACCGGGCGCCGATCACCAGCACGTCGCCGCCGACCGCACCGGTGTGCCACCCGGGCGCGGTGGTCAGCCGGCGCGACTCGACGCCGCCACCGCCGATCGCGGTGCGCACCCGGAACAGGTGTTGCTCGCTCGGCTCGCCGTCGCTGGCCTCGACCAGCAGGTCGGGGGAGCCGCCCGGGCCGGGCATCCGGCCGACCACCCGGCGCAGGTAGAGCGACGGTGGCGTGAGCAGGGTGCCGTCGGCGAACAGGCAGCGGGCGTCGTAGCCGTCGTGCGCGAGCTCGCCGCCGACCAGCACCCGCCCGTCGGGCAGGTGGCAGGGCGTGCCGGCGACCGGCTCGACCCAGCGCGGGTCGGCGAGCTCGGCGTGCACCTGGGTCTCGCCGGTCCGCGGGTCGACGGCCAGCACCAGGCCGTGCTGCTGCATCCGGCGCAGCACAGTGATCAGCGGGCCACCCTCGACCCAGTCGACGGCGACCAGGTACGGATAGGTCTCCCGGTCCCAGTGCACGTCGACCCAGCCGCCGTCGAGGTCGAGCAGGTGCAGGCTGACCTCGGGGTTGACGCCTCCGGCCAACGACCTGGCGACGGTCACCGGCGGTTCGCCGACCTCGTACCGCGTCACCCGCGCGTCGTCGACCCGGGTGGCCAGCAGCGTCTGCCCGTCCGGCGACCACCAGTAGCCGCGGTGCCGGTCGAAATCCCGGGTCGCGACCTCCTCGGCGCGGCCCCAGCTCACGTGGGTGCCCTCGCCGGCCAGCAGCACGTCGGCGCCGTCCGGCTCGATCACCCGCAGCTCACCGGTGGTGCTCAGGTAGGCGATCCGGGTGGCGGTCGGGTCCGGGCGGGCGTCCGTGACCGGCCCGGCCGTGGCGACCTCGGTGACCGCGCCCGTGCGTAGGTCGACCTTGCGCAGCGCGCCGTCGGTGACCAGGGCCGCGACCTGGGCCAGCGGGTCGACCGAGTACGCGTCGATCGGGCCCTCCGCGACGAGTCGCGGGGCCCCGGGCTCGCCGTCGCCGGCCGGCAGGTCCAGCGTCCATAGCGCGTCGGTGGGATCTTCCGGGCCGGCTGAGCGCAGGAACAGCACCCGCGAGCCGTCGACGGCCACGGTGACCTGGTGCGGGGCGCCGCGGGTGAACCCGTGGGTCCGCGCGGCCAGCTCGGGAAACTCCACATCCGGATCGTATGGGGAACAAGGGGCCGGTGAGAGTCGTTCCGGAAGGCCCCTCGGCGACACGCGTAGAGTGGCCCGGTGGTTCGACGACTACTGCTGGTGCACGCCCATCCGGACGACGAGTCGATCAGCACCGGCGCGACGATGGCGCACTACGCGGCGCTCGGTGACCAGGTCACTCTCGTGACGTGCACCCTCGGCGAAGAGGGCGAGATCTACGTGCCCGAGCTCGCGAAGCTGGCCGCGGCGGACGCCGACCAGCTCGGCGGCTACCGGATCGCCGAGCTGCGGGCCGCGTGCGCCGCGCTGGGCGTCAGCGACGTCCGGTTCCTCGGCGGCGCGGGGCGCTACCGCGACTCCGGGATGATGGGCCTGGCCACCAACGACAACCCGCGCTCGTTCTGGAGCGCCGACCTGGACGAGGCCGCCGCCTACCTGGTCGAGGTGATGCGAGAGACCCGGCCGCAGGTCATGATCACGTACGACGAGAACGGCTTCTACGGGCATCCGGACCACATCCAGGCCCACCGGGTCGCGATGCGGGCGGCGGAGCTGGCCCGGGCCGAGGGCGTCGGTCCCGAGAAGATCTACTGGATGGCGATGCCCCGCAGCGTGCTCGAGGCGGGCCTGCACGCGTTCGCCGACACGGTCGGCAACCCGTTCGAGGGCGTCGAGAGCGCCGACGACTTCCCGTTCGGCACCCCGGACGACGAGATCGCCGCGCGGATCGACGCGACCGACCTGCACGACGCCAAGGTCGCCGCCCTCAAGGCCCACGCGACCCAGATCCCCGACTCCTCCTGGCTCTACGCGCTGGCCGGCGACTTCGGCAGCGAGTTCATGGGCGTGGAGTACTACACCCTGGCGGCCGGCGAGCGCGGCCCGGGCAACGGGCCGAACGGCTGGGAGACCGACCTGTTCGCCGGCATCGCCGCCGACGAGCCCGCGCCGGCCGAGGCCGCGTCGAGGTGACCAGCGTGTCGAGCCCCACCGACCACCAGCCGCCGCCGGAGCCCGCGGAGACGCCGGCTCCCGAGCCCAGGCCGAGCCGCGACCGCGGTGCCGTCGCCGTGCTGCTGACGACCGCCGGCGCGCTGCTCGCGGTGCTGATGGCCGCGCTGTCCGCGGTGCTCGAGCTCCAGTTGATCAGCCTGCGGGTCGGTGGCCAGCTCATCGGCGTCTCGGCGCTGCTGGCCCTGGTCGGCAACCTGTTCATCGGCCGGTTCGCGTACCGGGCGACTCGGCACAAATGGGCGGTTTTTCCGCCCGCTCTGGTCTGGCTCGCGATCACGCTCATTGCCGCCGGCAGAACTACAGAGGGTGACTACTTGATTGCATCCAATAACTGGGTCGGCTGGGCCATGATCGGGCTCGGGTCGCTGGCATGGACGATCGTCGGCATCCGGCTCGTGTCTTCTTCACCTGCGAAAACGACGGCGAGAACGCTGTACTGAACGGCCGGCGCCGCCGGGCGCCGAAGGTGAGCGCGGCCACGCAGCCGTGTCAGTTCCGAGATCTCTTCGTTACACTTCGTGCGGTCTACTAAATCCCGACTTAAGGTATTTGATGCAGACCGCCCTGTGGAGCAACAAGCGTCGACGTCGGTACACCGTCGGCGGCGCGATCGCCGCCGTGCTGCTGGTTCTGGTCGGTGTCCTGGCCGGGTTCACCAACCGAGGTCAGCAGGGCGACTTCGCCCGCGGCACCTCCGTGCTCGGCATCGACATCAGCGGCCTGGACCGCTCCGAGGCGGCCGCGCGCCTGCACTCCGGGCTCGATGGCAAGCCAGAGCTCGACAAGCCGATCACGGTGCACATCACCGGTGACGCCGCCAAGACGGCCGACGCGCAGGTCACCCCCGACCAGGTCGGTCTCGCGGTCGACATCGACGCCACCGTCGCCGCCGCCGCGGCGCACGGCGGCGACCCTGTCACCCCCCAGGTCACCCTCGACGCCACGAAGCTCGACGCCGCGCTGCGCCCCACGGTCGAGCAGGTCACCGCCGACGCCGCCACCCCCGGCTCCGTGACCTTCAACGGCGTCACCCCCGAGGTCACTTACCCCTCCGCCGGTAAGGCCGTGGATCTGCCGAAGGCCACCGACGCCGTGAAGACCGGCTGGGTCGACGCGATCTCGGCGGCCGGTGTCACCACCGGCGGCACCGTGCCCAGCCCGGGCCAGTCCGGCGCCCCGACCGTGTCGGTGCCGCTGGTCGAGGTCGACAACGCCAAGGCCCGCGCCGCGGTCGACCAGTTGATGAACACGCTGGTCAAGCCCGCGGTGGCCGCTCCGGTGACCGTGCACTCGGCGAAGGGCGACGTCACGATCACGCCCGACATGATCGCCAAGAGCCTGAAGATCGACGGCTCCGCCGACGGCACCGTCACCCCGTCGGTCGACCCGGGCGCGCTGCGGACCGCCATGGGCCCGGCCATCTCCAAGATCGAGTCTTCGCCGCCGAGCGCGGTGAAGGGCGAGGGTGCCACCCAGCAGGTGCTGGTCAGCGCCGCGGGCGGCGAGTACGTGGACGGCGGCAAGCTGGCCACCGACGTGCTCGGCGTGCTGCCGCAGACCGGCGCCCGCAGCGTGACCGCCACGCTGAACCCGGCCCCGGCCCAGGTCAACGACGCCAACCTGCAGAAGATGGGCGTCAAGGAGAAGGTCTCCTCGTTCACCACGAAGTTCACCGGCGGGCTCACCGAGCCGCGGGTCAAGAACATCGTGACCGTGGCCAAGAAGGTCGACGGCGCCGTGGTCAAGCCCGGCGAGACGTTCTCGCTCAACGGCTTCACCGGCTGGCGCGGCTACGAGCAGGGCTACGTCGACGCTCCGGTGATCGACAACAACAAGCTCGTGCCCGCGGTCGGCGGTGGCATCTCGCAGTTCACCACCACGCTGTTCAACGCGAGCTACTACGCCGGCCTCAAGGACGTCGAGCACAAGCCGCACTCGTTCTACATCTCGCGGTACCCGTCGGTGATCGAGTCGACGATCTACTGGCCGAACCTGGACCTCAAGTTCCAGAACACCACGCCGTACGGGATGTTGATCGACACGTCGTACACCAAGGACTCGATCACGGTCTCCATGTGGAGCACCAAGGTCTACGACAGCGTCAAGACCGAGTGGATGCCGAAGCACGACGTGACCAAGCCGGAGAACAAGACCCTGCCGGCCGGTCCGGACTGCATCGCCACGACGGGCACCGATGGCTTCACGCAGGACGCGTACCGCATCATCACCAAGGACGGCAAAGAGGTGCAGCGCGAGAAGTTCACCTGGCGCTACGATGCGGAACCGCGTTACGTCTGCGAAAAGCCCACCGACGACCAGCCCGCGAGCGACCAGGACGCGACCGACCAGGCCACGACCGACGCGCCCGCGTCCCAGCCGGAGCAGCCGAACGACGTGCCGGTCGCACCGGTGACGCCGCCGGCCAACTCCGGTGGTGGCTGGGGGCGGTGAGCCCACGCCGACTGACGCCGGCTGAGCGTTGGAGGCGTCCATGAGAAACCGTTGGCTACGGATCGGCGTCCTCGCCGGCGCGTTGTTCGCGATCAACCTGGTTGCCCGGGGGGTCGCGAACTTCGCGTTCGACGACGACACGGACATGCAGGACCGGATCACGCTGATCTTCTTCGGCGTCGTCGCGCTGACGCTGGCGGCCGTCGCCTTCCGCTGGGGGCGCGACCGCCCGGTCGGCATCCTGATCGCCGACATGGCGGGCGCCGCGCTGGTCGCCTGCCTGGCCACGGTGGTGATCGGTCCGGCGGTGTTCGGCGGCAACCCGGTCGGCGGCGGCGCCGGCGAGTTCTTCGCCCAGATCTGGCTCTACGCGGCGTTCAGCATCGGCGGGTTCCTGCTCGGCTACCTGCTGCTCGTGGTGCTCGGCCGCGACTACCGGTCGCGCCAGCTCGCCGCCTACTCCAAGGCCAAGCTCAGCAAGCCGCGTCGCGTGGTGCGCCGCTAGGGCTGCTCCCTGGTCAGGTAGCTGTGGTGGGTGGTGAAGCCCATCGTCCCGTAGAGCGCGACCGCGGCCGTGTTGCGCTCTTCGACCTGGAGGAACGCGTGGGTCGCGCCCAGCTCGACGGCCCAGCCGGCGAGCGCCGCGGTCACCCGGCGGGCCAGGCCACGCCGCCGGTACGCCTCCAGGACCTCGATCGAGGCCAGGTGCAGCCACCGCCGTTCGTCGCCGACCACGGCACCGCGGCCCGCGGCGACCAGCGTGTCGCCGTCGTACACGTTGGCGAACCGGACCTCGGGCGGCGCCGTGAGCACGTGCAGCGCGGCGGGCGGTAGGCCGCTCTTACGCGCCTCGTAGATGGCCAGCCAGTCGTCGCTGGGTGCCTTCGCCAGCGACACGCCCGACGGCTCGCCGGATCCGGTCAGCGGCAGCAGCGGCGCCGTCTGCAGCAGGGTGAGCGGGCGGGCGGTCCAGCCGCGCGCGTCCAGGGCCGCACCGACCGGCGCCGCCAGCGGCAACGGCGTGTTGACCAGGGCCGGCTGGCCGCGCTCGGCGTACCAGGCCTCGATCGCGTCGATCGCCGCTTCCAGCGGCCGGTCCGGGTCGCCGATCGGCAGCGCGGAGTTGGCCCGGCCCGTCCACCCGTCCGCGCTGCGCAGCAGCCAGTCGCCCAGCTTGCCCCGCACGGGCGCGGGCCACGCGGCGTCGGCGGCGAGCTCCAGCGCGATCACGGCGGCCGCGGTCGGACGGCGCTGCGGCGGCACCCGCTTGGCCCGGTGTACCTCTGCCAGGGGAATCACGATCGTGCCCTTGGCGGTGGCCACGGTGAGATTGCTCTCGTCCACCGCGACGAGCTCGCCGAGCGCGTCGGAATAGAGCGGACGACCGTTGCGAACACCGACAATCCGCCGGATCACCACACGGTGTCCCACATCCTGCCGTCGGAGCACGATCGACCCCCCTTCACGCGAGATACTAGGCTCTTGACCGTCGCGGGTGATCGCGGCGTGGCTTGCGGAGGAGAGGAACCCGTGACCTACATCATCGCGGAGCCTTGCGTCGATCTGCTCGACAAGGCGTGCATCGAAGAGTGCCCCGTTGACTGCATCTACGAGGGCAACCGGATGCTCTACATCCACCCCGATGAGTGCGTTGACTGCGGGGCCTGTGAGCCGGTGTGCCCGGTGGAGGCGATCTTCTACGAAGACGACGTCCCGGAGCAGTGGAAGGACTACACCACCGCCAACTACGAGTTCTTCGCGGATCTCGGTTCTCCGGGCGGGGCGTCCAAGGTCGGCAAGATCGACAAGGACCACGCCTTCGTCGCCGCCCAGCCGCCGCGGGAAGGCGAGCACTGAGCGGCGTGCGGGTCTCGGCCACTCTGCCGGACTTCCCGTGGGATCTGCTGGAGCCCGCCAAGGCGGTCGCGGCGGGGCACCCGGACGGCATCGTCGACCTGTCGATCGGCACGCCGGTCGACCCGGTCCCGGCGGTCGTCCAACAGGCGCTCAGCGCGGCCGCTGACGCGCCCGGCTACCCGCTGACGGCGGGCACGCCGGCCGTGCGGTCGGCGATCCGTCGGTGGGTGGCCCGCGCCTGCGGCGCCACCTTCGACGACATCGGCGTGCTGCCGACGATCGGCTCCAAGGAGCTGGTCGGCGGTCTGCCGGCGCAGCTCGGCCTGGGCGACGGCGACGTCGTGGTGATCCCGCCGGTCTGCTACCCCACCTACGAGGTGGGCGCCCGGCTGGCCGGCGCCAAGGTGATGCGCGCCGACTCGCTGGTCTCGCTCGGCCCGGCGACCGACGTCAAGCTGATCTGGGTCAACTCGCCCGGCAACCCGAACGGCCGCGTGCTGCCCCCGGCCCACCTGCGCAAGGTGGTCGACTGGGCGCGCGAGCGGGGTGCGGTGGTGGCCAGCGACGAGTGCTACCTGACCCTCGGCTGGGAGGTCGAGCCCACCTCGATCCTGTCGCCGTCGGTCAACGGTGGCTCGCTCGACGGCCTGCTCGCGGTGCACTCCCTGTCGAAGCGCTCGAACCTGGCCGGCTACCGGGCCGGCTTCGTGGCCGGTGACCCGGCGCTGGTCGGCGAGCTGCTGGCGGTGCGCAAGCACGCCGGCCTGATCGTGCCCCAGCCGGTGCAGGCGGCGATGGTGGCCGCCCTCGACGACGAGACGTCGGCGACCGAGCAACGCACGCGGTACGCCGCCCGGCGCGGCGTGCTGCGCGAGGCGCTGGAGAAGGCCGGCTTCGCGATCTCGCACTCCGAGGCGGGCCTCTACCTGTGGGCATCCCGCGACGAGGACTGCTGGTCCACCGTGGACGAGCTGGCCCGACTCGGCATCCTGGTCGCGCCCGGCGCGTTCTACGGGCCCACCGGCGAACGCCACGTCCGGGTCGCCCTGACCGCCACCGACGAGCGCATCGCCGCTGCCGCCGACCGCCTAGCGTCGGTCTGAGCCGTGGCCGGCCCGGTGGTCCCGGTCGTGGCGGTCCGTGGTGAGGCCGTGCGTGAGGTGCCGCCGGAGCTCGCCCGGTTCGTCGTGACGGTCGTGGCCCGCGACAAGGACCGGCAGGCCACCCTGCGCCGGCTGGCCGAGCGCGCGGAGCAGACCCGGGCGGTGATCGACGGCTACGGGGCCGCGGTGGAGCGCCGGGAGTCCGGCAGCCTCCAGGTCTTTCCGGAGCGCAAGCGGTCGGGCGAGAAGGTCGCGGCCTACCGCGGCAGCGTGACCACGACCGTCACCATCGCCGACTTCGACGTGCTGGGTGAGCTCATGCTGCGGCTCGCCGACCAGGACCAGACCGAGGTCGGCGGGCCGTGGTGGGAGCTGCGCCCCGACAGCCAGGCGCACCGCGAGGTCCGGCGGGCCGCGATCGACGACGCCATCTCGGTCGCCCGCGACTACGCGGCCGCGCTCGGCGCCCGGATCACCGCGCTGGTCGAGGTCGCCGACGCCGGTCTGCGCCCGGCGGGGATGCAGCCGATGTTCGCCCGCGCCGCCGCCGACGCGGGGATGGCTGGCGGCGGTGGGCCGACCATCGACCTCGACCCCCAGGTGCAGACCGTGCACGCGGCGATCGAGGCCCGGTTCACGATCAGCGAGCCGACAGCGCTAACGCAGGTCGACTGACGTGCCTCCGGGCTCCAGCGCGGCCGCGGCCCAGCAGTAGCGGGCCACCACCGTCCGGTACGGCCGGAACCGCTCGCCTTCCGGCTCGAGCTGCTTCGCCGTCGGCACCTCGGCGCGCGGCCAGATGTGGGTGAAGCCCTGCCGCACCCCGAGGTCGTCGACCGGCCACACGTCGAGCCGGTGCAGCTCGAAGATCAGGAACATCTCGGCCGTCCAGGGGCCGATGCCGCGTACGCTGACCAGCCGCTCGATGATCTCGTCGTCCGGCATCCGGGCGCCCGCCCGCAGCACCACGGTGCCGTCGATGACCTTGGCTGCCAGGTCCCGCAGCGCGGCCACCTTGTTGTGCGACAGGCCGGCGCCCAGCAGTTGCTCGTCGGAGAGGTCCGCCAGCGCCTCCGCGGTGAACGGGCCGTCGACCAGCGCCCGCAGCCGCCCGTGGATGGCCGTCGCGGAGCGCCCGGAGAGCTGCTGGAACGTGATCGCCCGGACGAGCGCGCCGAACGGCCCGTCGGGGTCGCGCCTGCGGTGGTGGATCGGCCCGGCCCGGTCGATCACCCGCGCCAGGGCCGGGTCGACCTGGGCCACCCGGCGCGTCGCCTCGGCGAGCCCGACGGTCAAGAGTCCCGCACCTCGACGGCCACGTCGACGCCCGGGTAGTACTGGTTCACGTCCGACGCGCCGTACTTGCTGGCGAACCCTTCGACCACGCGGTCGACCGTCGGGCGGTCGGTGATCAGGCGGGCCTTGGCCGACGTCGGGCCGAGCTTGAGCGTCGGGTTCTTGCGCAGGTTCCGGTACCACTGGCTGTTGGCGCCGCCGACCGGCAGCAGGAAGGTGGACTTGCCCTCACGGACGAACCAGACCGGGATCGAGTGCCCCTGCCCGGTCCGTCGGCCGATGGTGGTGAGTTCGATCTCCGTCGCTTCGCGTGCCATCGCACACCCCCTCCTGACCACGGTAGGCACGGTCGCCGAGCAGCCGCCGGGTAACGGGCGATCCGGCGTGCGATAGTTCCTCGCGTGACGTCGTACCCCCTCGATGTGCTCGTGGCCCGGGCAGCCGCGTTGGCCGATGTCGGCCCGCGGCGCGTGCTCGGCATCGTCGGCGCTCCCGGCGCCGGCAAGTCCACCCTGGCCGCCCGGATCGTCGAAGGGGTCGGGCCGACGGCCGCGCTGGTCCCGATGGACGGCTACCACCTGGCCGAGGCCGAGCTGCACCGGCTCGGGCGGCACGAGCGCAAGGGCGCGATCGACACGTTCGACGCGTCCGGCTACGTCTCGATGCTCGGTCGGCTGGCCGCGGGCGGTCCGGAGACCGTCTACGCGCCGGCGTTCCACCGCGAGATCGAGGAGCCGATCGCGGGGTCGATCGCCGTGCCGGAGGAGGTGCGGCTCGTGGTCACCGAGGGCAATTACCTGCTCGTGCCCGACGAGCCGTGGTCGGGCGTACGCCTGCTGCTCGACGAGGTCTGGTACCTGGACCTCGACGAGGAGGAGCGCCTGCGCCGCCTGGTCGACCGGCACATGGCCTACGGACGCACCCGGGCCGAGGCCAAAGCCCGGTCGTACGGCAGTGACCAGGTCAACGCCGAGCTGATCGCGACGACCCGCTCACGCGCCGACCTGGTGGTCCGCCTCAGCGACTAGTCGTTGGCGTGCAGGGCGGCGTTGAGCTCGATGCCCTTGCCCGCACGGGGGCGGGCCTCCAGCGCACCGGTCACCGAGTTGCGCCAGAACAGCAGGTTGGACAGGCCCGCGAGCTCGCGCGCCTTGACCACCCGGCCGTCGGGCAGCGTGATCTTCGAGCCGGCGGTGATGTAGCAACCGGCCTCGACGACGCAGTCGTCGCCGAGCGAGATGCCGATGCCGGCGTTCGCGCCCAGCAGGCAGCGCTCGCCGATCCGTAGCTTGTCCTTGCCGCCGCCGGACAGCGTGCCCAGGATGGACGCGCCGCCGCCGATGTCGGAGCCGTCGCCGACGACGACCCCGGCCACGATCCGGCCCTCCACCATCGAGGTGCCCAGCGTGCCGGCGTTGAAGTTGACGAAGCCCTCGTGCATCACGGTCGTGCCGCTGGCCAGGTGGGCACCCAGCCGCACCCGGTCGGCGTCGGCGATCCGGACACCGGACGGCACCACGTAGTCGAGCATGCGCGGGAACTTGTCGACGCCGAAGACGGTGAGCTGGCGACCGGCCAGCCGCTCGCGGACCCGCAGCTCGTCGACGCGGTCCGGCGGGCACGGCCCGGCCGAGGTCCAGGCGACGTTGGCCAGCATGCCGAAGATCCCGTCGAGGTTGACCTCGTTGGGCCGCACGATGCGGTGGGAGAGCAGGTGCAGCCGCAGGTACGCGTCGGCGGTGTCCTTGATCGGGTCGGCCAGCGAGCCGAGCTCCACGACCACGATCTCGGCGCGCAGGCCGGGCAGGGCGCGCTCACCGACGGCGCCGGCAGCGGCCCCGAGCAGGGCGGCCGGCTCGCCGCCGGGCCGGGCACCGAGCCCGAGGTTGTCCGCCGGGAACCAGGCGTCGAGCACCTGGCCTTCCGCGGTGCTGGTCGACAGGCCGATTCCCCAGGCAGGCTGCTCGCTCGTCACAGTTGAAACGGTAGCGTGCGAGTCATGACCAACCCGCTTACCCCCGCCGTCCTGTCGGATCCGGTCGAGCTGACCCGCGTGCTGGTCGACATCGAGTCGGTGTCGCTGCACGAGAAGGACATCGCGGACTGCGTGGAGCAGGTGCTGCGGGGCACGCCGCACCTGCGGGTGGAGCGGTTGGGCAACACGGTCATGGCCCGCACCGAGCTCGGCCGGGCGCAGCGGGTGGTGCTCGCCGGGCACCTCGACACGGTGCCGATCGCCGACAACCTGCCGGCCAAGATCGACGGCGAGATCATGTACGGCTGCGGCACCTCCGACATGAAGTCCGGCGTCGCGCTCGCGCTCCAGCTCGCGGTGGCGCTGCCGGAGCCGCGCTACGACCTGACCTACTTCTTCTACGAGGCCGAAGAGATCGACTCCGCGTACAACGGGCTCAATCTGGTCTCCAAGAGCCACCCGGAGTGGTTGGCGGCCGACTTCGCCGTGCTGCTCGAACCGACCCATGGCGTGGTCGAGGCGGGTTGCCAGGGCACGATGCGGGTGCTGGTGTCGACCACCGGCAAGCGGGCGCACTCGGCCCGGTCGTGGCGCGGCGTCAACGCCATCCACGCGGCGGCCGGCGTGCTCGACCGGCTGGCCGCCTACGAGGCGCGGCAGGTCACGATCGACGGCTGCGCCTATCGCGAAGGCCTCAACGCGGTGCGGATCAACGGCGGCATCGCCGGCAACGTGATCCCGGACCGGTGCGAGATCGAGGTCAACTACCGGTTCGCGCCGGACCGGACCGTGGCGGACGCCGAGGCCCACCTCCGGGAGCTTTTCCAGGGGTACGAGGTCACGATGGTCGACGCGGCCCCCGGTGCGCTGCCGGGCCTGACCGCGGCGCCGGCGCAGGAGTTCCTGGCGGCGGTCGGCTCGGACCCGGTCGGCAAGCTGGGCTGGACCGACGTCTCCCGTTTCGCCGCGATGGGCATTCCGGCGCTCAACTTCGGCCCGGGTGACCCCAACGTGGCGCACGCGGCCGACGAGCGGGTGGAGATCCCGCTGATCAGGCAGGGAGCGGCGACCTTGCACCGCTGGCTGGCCTAGTTGCTGGACATCGCCTCGTCGATGGGGTGGATCTCCATCGTCGGCTCGTCGTCTTCGTCGGCGATCGGTGCTATGCGGTCGAGCCGCCGCTCGGCCACGACCGCTCGGATGCGGCGGTGCATTTCACGGCGCTGGCGGAGCTGATCGAAGCGGGTCATCGTGGCTTTCCTCCCCCCAAGGTGCCCGGCGGTGCCGGGCGGCCCTGCATACCCGGTATTCGAAAGATAAGACGCCGGACAAGCGAATTCGGTTGCGGCTACATCCGGGTTAATTTCTTGTTGTTCCGAATTCTGGCCGGTCGGCGGAATCGTCCCGGGTTACCCGATGCCCTCTTTCGGTGTTGATCGCGGGCGGGCCGAAACCTGGTGTCCGGGTGCGTTTTGGCTACCGTGGTGACCATGACCCACGGATTTGGCCGCGACCCCGACCGCCTGCGGGGACCGGAACGCCACCGCGGCGCCGTCACGCTGCGCCGGGAAGCTGTGCCGCAGAGCACCGCCGACCAGCGCCTGCTGGACTCCCGTTCCCGGGCGGACTGGAAGACCAAGGACGCCTGGCGCGCGCTGCGCATTCTCAGTGAGTTCGTCGAGGGCTTCGACACGCTCGCCGATCTGCCCCCGGCGGTCAGCGTGTTCGGCTCGGCCCGGAGCAAACCGCAGAGCGCCGAATGCGTCATGGCCGAACAGGTCGGCGCGGCGCTCGCCCGCGCCGGCTATGCGGTGATCACCGGCGGTGGCCCGGGCGTGATGGAAGCCGCCAACCGCGGCGCGACCGAGGCCGGCGGCCTGTCCGTCGGGCTGGGCATCGAGCTTCCGTTCGAGCAGGGCATCAACGACTGGGTCGACATGGGCATCGACTTCCGCTATTTCTTCGCGCGCAAGACGATGTTCGTCAAGTACGCGCAGGCGTTCGTCGTCCTGCCCGGCGGCTTCGGCACGATGGACGAGCTGTTCGAGGCGCTGACCCTGGTGCAGACCGGCAAGGTCACCCGGTTCCCGGTGGTCCTGATGGGCGAGGCGTACTGGCGCGGCCTGCTCGAATGGATGCGGAACACGCTGCTGGCCGACGGCAAGATCGGCGCGGCCGACCTCGACCTGGTGCTGGTCACCGACGACGTCGACGCCGCGGTCCGCTACATCGTGGACGCCGACGCGGCCCTGGCGGCCGAGCAGGAGGCGCTGCACGAGGCGGCGGTGGCCAGCCACAACGGCGCCTGATGGCCGCCATCTGCGTGTTCTGCGCGTCGTCCCAGACCCTGGACCAACGCTGGCTCGACCTCGCCACGGAGGTCGGAGCCGCGCTGGCCCACCACGGCCACGTCCTGGTCTCGGGCGGCGGCCGGGCCGGCATGATGGGCGCGGTCGCCTCGTCCGCCCGCGCGCAGGGCGGACACACGATCGGCGTGATCCCGCAGTCGCTGGTCGACCGCGAGATCGCCGACACGGGCTCGGACGAGCTCGTGGTCACCGACGGCATGGCCAGCCGCAAGAACCTGATGATCGAGAAGTCGGACGCCTTCCTCACCTTGCCGGGCGGCATCGGCTCGCTGGACGAGCTGTTCGAGGTCTGGACCACGGCGTACCTGCACGCCCACGACAAGCCGGTGGTCCTGCTGGACGCGGACGGCTTCTACGGCGGCCTGCTGAGCTGGCTCGAGTCCCTGGTCCCGTCGGGCTTCGTCCGCCGCGAGTCCCTCGACCGCCTGATCGTCGTGACCAGCATCGACGAGGCACTCGCGGCTCTGCCCGCCTAGCTTCGCCCGTTCGGGGTCGGTGGGGCCGGTGGGGCTTGTCGGACCCGCGTGGTTCGATGGGCGGCATGCAGGCGTACCGGCTGGTTCGCCGGGCGCCCGCGCCGCAGGAGCCTCGGGCTGCTCGGCCCGACCCTTTGCAGGCGAATGTCGTCGCGCACGGCGACGGGCCGTTGCTCGTGCTCGGTGGGCCCGGCACCGGCAAGACCAGCACGCTCGTCGAGGCCGTGGCCGCCCGCGTGGCGTCCGGTGTCGATCCCGAGCGGGTGCTGGTGCTCACGTTCAGCCGGCGGGGTGCCGGCGCGCTGCGCGACCGCATCGAGGCGCGGATCGCCGCCGGCGACGGGCGCGTGGTGCACGAGCCGTTGGTCCGCACCTTCCCGGCGTACGCGTTCGGCATGCTCCGCAGGGCCGCCGCGCTCCGTGGTGAGCCGTCGCCGCGGTTGCTCACCGGGCCCGAGCAGGATCTGGTGATCCGCGAGCTGCTCGACGTGGTCGGTCCCGACGGCGAGGACGACCCGATCGGCTGGCCGCTGCACCTGCGGCCGGCGCTGCGCACGCGGGCCTTCGCCGAGCAGCTGCGCGACCTGCTGATGCGGGCCGCCGAGCGGGGGATCGGGCCCGTCGAGCTGGCCCGCCTCGGTGAGCGGCTGGGCCGCGACGACTGGCCCGCGGCCGCTCGGTTCCTGCGCGAATACGTGGCCGTGCTGGCGCTGCGCGACGTGACCACCCGCGGCTCGGTCGCCTACGACGCCGCCGAGCTCGTGCGGGCCGCGACCGGGCTGCTCGACGACGATCCCGAGCTGCTCGCCGCCGAGCGGGGGCGGCTCGACATCGTCTACGTCGACGAGCTCGCCGACACCGACCCCGCGCAGCTCGACCTGTTGCACCGGGTTGCCGGTGGTGGCCTGCCGCTCGTCGCGTTCGCCGACCCCGACTCGTCGACGTTCGCCTTCCGGGGCGCCGACCCGGCCGGGGTGACCACGTTCCCGCACCGCTTCCGCACCGCGTCCGGGGCCGTCGCGCGCACCGTGACGCTGCGCACCGACTACCGGTCCAGCGGGCCCTTGTTCGAGGCCACCGGTCGGGTGGCGCGCCGGCTGCGCGGGCCCGTCGGGCACCGCCGCGCGCTGCCCGCGCCGGACGCGCCGCCCGGCCGGGTCGAGGTGCGCACCTTCCGCTCCCGCACCAGCGAGGCCGCCTTCCTCGCGCACGCCCTGCGCGAGGCGCACCTGCTCGACGGGGTGCCCTGGTCGCGCATGGCGGTCATGATGCGGTCGACCACCCTCCAGCTCCCCGCGTTGCAGCGGGCCCTGCACTCGTCCGGCGTGCCGACCGTGGTGCACGCCGAAGACCTGCCGCTGCACCAGCAACCCGCGGTCGCGCCGCTGCTGCTGCTGTTGCGCTGCGCGCTCGAGCCGGAGCGGCTCGACGAGGATGCGGCGGTCGCCTTGCTGCACTCGCCGTTGGGCGGCGCCGACCCGCTGGCCGAACGCCGGCTGCGGCAGGGTCTGCGCACGCTGGCGCTCGGCGCGGGTGACCGGCGACCCTCGGGCGAGCTGCTGGTCGAGGCGCTGCGCGACCCGGCCGAGCTGGCCCCGGTCGAGCGGCGCTGGGCGGCGCCGGCCAAGTCGGTCGCCCGCCTGCTGGCCGTCGCCCGCGAGGCCGCCGCCGAGCCGGCGAGCACCGCCGAAGACGTGCTCTGGGCGCTCTGGCGGGCGACCGGGCTCAGCGAGCGGTGGTACGGCGCCATCGTGCGCGCCGGCCGGGCCACGGGCGAGCCCGACAACGGTCCGCGCTGGCGGGCCGCCGCCGCCGACCGCGACCTCGACGCGGCGGTGGTGTTGTTCGACGCGGCCGCCCGGTTCGTCGACCGGCTGCCGGGCGCGCGCACCGAGGTGTTCCTCGACCACGTCCTCGGCCAGCAACTGCCGGCCGACACGATCGCGCCCAGCGCCGACCGCGGCGAGGCCGTCCGGCTGCTGACCGCGCACGCGGCCAAGGGTCTCGAGTGGGACCTGGTCGCGGTGGCCGGCGTGCAGGAGGGTGTCTGGCCCGACCTGCGGCTGCGGGGCACGCTGCTCGGCTCGGAGCGGCTGGTTGACGTCGTGTCGGGGCGCGCCGACGAGACCGGCGTGGCGGCGTCGCTGGTCGGCCAGGCGTCCGCGTTGCTCGACGAGGAGCGCCGGCTGTTCTACGTGGCGGTCACCCGCGCGCGGCAGCGGCTGCTGGTCTCGGCGGTCAACTCGTCGGCGGTCGGCGGCGCCGACCACGAGGAGCAGCCCAGCCGGTTCCTGCACGAGCTGCTCGGGCCCAGCGGCGCGGGCGGCGCGACGTCGGCCGGCGACGACGATGCGGACCCGGACGACCCGGGCCCGGACGACCCTGGACCCGACGATCCTGGCCCCGACGGGCCTGACGGTGACGGGCTTGACGGCGGCCCTGGCGGGGGCGGTCCTGGCGGCGATGACCTGCCGCCCGATCCCGACGACCTGCCGGTCGACGACGACGGCCGGGTGATCTGGCCCGACGACGAGTGGCCCGAGGTCGCACCGGCTGGTGGCGGTCGCGCACCGGCACCGGCGCTGGTCCGGCCGCGCACCGGCGACAACGACGACGACGAGCTGCCGCTGGCCCGGCCACCCCGGGCGATGACCCTGTCCGCTCTGGTCGCCGAGCTGCGCACCGCGGCCACCGACCCGGCCGCCTCGGCGACCCGCCGGCACGCCGCCGCGGGCGAGCTGGCCCGGCTGGCCGCCGCCGGCGTGCCGGGCGCGCACCCCGACGACTGGTGGGGCCTGCGCCCGCTCTCCGACGACCGCCCGCTCGCCGAGGCCGGCGAGACCGTCCGGGTCACCCCGTCCACCATGGAGAGCGCCCTGCGGTGCAGCCTCCGCTGGCTGCTCGAACGGCACGGCGGCGCGGCACCGGCCACCGCCGCGCAGGGCATCGGCAACCTGGTGCACGCGGCGGCCATGCTGGCCGAGGACGCGGCCGCCGACCGGGAGCGCCTGATCGAATACGTGGCCGCCCGGTTCGACGCGATCGACCTGGCCGCCCGCTGGCTGGCCGGCCCCGAGCGCGAGCGGGCCGAGGCGATGGTCGACAAGCTGCTCGTCTGGCTGGCCGCCAACCCGCGCCGGCTGCTCGCCATCGAGCAGGAGTTCGCGGTGCGGCTCGACGACCCGACCCGCGACATCGAACTGCGCGGCCGGGTGGACCGGCTCGAGGTCGACGCTGACGGGCGGTTGGTCGTGGTCGACCTCAAGACCGGCCGCACCTCGTCGACCGCCGAAGACCTGGCCGAGCACCCACAGCTCGCCGCCTACCAGGCGGCCGTCCAGGCGGGCGCGTTCGACGCGCACGGCGCCGACCCCGGCGGTGCGGCCCTGGTGCAGCTCGGCACCACCGCCAAGGCGGCCAAGGAGCAGGTCCAGCCGTCGCTGGACGAGCACGACGACCCGGGTTGGGCGCAGGCGCTGGTGCGCCGCACCGCCGACACGATGGCCGCCTCGACGTTCCATGCCATCGCCAACAGCCGGTGCCGGGTCTGCCCGGTCCGCACAAGCTGCCCGATCTCGGGCAAGGGCCGCCAGGTCGTGGAGCCGCCGTCATGACCGAGCCTTGGCGAGGGCATCATCAGCAGAGCCTGCCCGGGCAGGGCGGGTCACCACGAAGTGGGGACCCGGCATGACTCAGCCGTCTCTTTTCACGACCGCGCCGGCTCCGCGTAAGGCGGCGAGCGCTGGGCCTCGTTACACGCCCGTCGAGCTGGCGCGGCTGCTTGGCATGCGGTATGCGCCGACCGCCGAGCAGTCCGCGATCATCGCCGCTCCGGTCGAGCCGCTGCTGGTCGTCGCCGGTGCCGGCTCGGGCAAGACCGAGACCATGGCGGCCCGGGTGGTCTGGCTGGTGGCCAACGGATACGCCACGCCCGACCAGATCCTCGGCCTCACCTTCACCCGCAAGGCGGCCGGCGAGCTGGCGCACCGGGTCCGAATGCGGCTGGGCCAGCTGGTCCGCCGGCTCGGCCGGGCCGGTGACCTGTCCGGCGAGGCGACCATCTCGACCTATCACTCGTACGCAGCCCGGGTGGTCACCGAGCACGGCCTGCGCTCGGGCTACGAGCCCGCGACCCGGCTGCTCACCGAGGCGTCGCGCTGGCAGATCGTCGACCTGATCGTGCGCAACTACGACGGCGACATGTCCGACGTGGAGCGGGCGGCCAGCACGGTCACCGACGCGGTCCTGGCCCTGTCCGGCGAGCTGGCCGAGCACCTGGTCACCCCCGACGAGCTGGCCGGCTGGACGGGGCGGTTCTTCGCCGAGGTGCAGGGCCGGCCGGGCCGCGTCTACGCCGACGTGAAGAAGGCGCTGGCCACGCAGCAGGCCCGGCTGGCGCTGCTGCCGATGGTCCGCGCGTACGACAAACGCAAGATCGATTTTGAGGCGATGGACTTCGGCGACCAGATGGCCCGCGCCGCCCGGGTGGCCCGCGACCACGCCGACGTGGGCGCGGTCGAGCGGGCCCGCTATCCGATCGTGCTGCTCGACGAGTTCCAGGACACCAGCCACGCCCAGGTCGTGCTGCTGCGCTCGCTGTTCGGCGGCGGCCACCCGGTGACCGCGGTCGGCGACCCGTGCCAGTCCATCTACGGCTGGCGCGGTGCCAGCGCCGGCACGCTGGAGCGGTTTCCCAACGAGTTCGCCCGCGCCGACGGCAAACCGGCCCGGTCACTCACCCTGACCACGAGCTGGCGCAACCGGCCGGAGATCCTCCGCGTCGCCAACCAGCTCTCCGCGCCGCTGCGCGCGGCCGGCGCCCAGGTGGCCGAGCTGGCCCCGGCGTACAGCGTCGAC
Source organism: Asanoa hainanensis (assembly GCF_900188485.1). Lineage (GTDB taxonomy): Bacteria > Actinomycetota > Actinomycetes > Mycobacteriales > Micromonosporaceae > Asanoa > Asanoa hainanensis. The sequence goes on along the minus strand of NZ_FZPH01000003.1, from coordinate 535,011 downwards.
GAGCCGATCCGCGGCCGCGAGACCGTCCACTGTGCGCTGTTGCCGACCGTCGGCGACGAGGCCGCCTGGATCGCCGACAGCGTGCTCGCCGCCTGGTGGGGCGCGGCCCGGATGGCCGACGCGCTGCCCGAGCACATCCCGCTGGAGCGCCGGCCGACCACGGCGGTGCTGGTCCGGGTCCGATCCCAGATCCCGGCGATCGAGAACGCGCTGCGCTCGCGGGGCCTGCCGGTCGAGGTGGTCGGCCTCGGCGGCCTGCTGGACACGCCCGAGGTCCGCGACGTGGTCTGCACGCTGCGCGTGCTCGCCGACCCGACCGACGGCGCCTCGCTGCTGCGGCTGCTCACCGGGGCCCGCTGGCGGATCGGCCCGCGCGACCTGGTGGCCCTGCACCGGCGGTCCCGCTCGATCGCGGCGGCCCGGCGTGACCTGGCCCAGCCGGACGAGGAGGACCTCGTGCCGGACGCGCTCGACGAGGCCACCCTGGTCGAGGCGCTGGCCGACCTCGGCCCGGCCCAGCTCTACTCCGCCGAGGGGTTCGCCCGGCTGCGCGCGTACGGCAACGAACTGGCCCTGCTCCGCTACCGGATCGACCAGCCGCTGCCCGACCTGATCGCCGACGTCGAACGCACCATCGGGCTGGACGTCGAGGTCGCGGTGCGGGCCGGCACGGGCGGCCGGGGCGGCGACGCCGGCCTGGCCCGCGGTCACCTGGACGCGCTCGGCGACGTCGCCGCCCGGTTCGCCCGCGACAGCGACGGCGGCGCCCTGCCCGGCTTCCTCGCCTATCTCACCGCCGCCGAAGACGAGGAGCGCGGCCTGGAGCCGGGCGAGGTCGAGGTCGTCGAGGGCGCGGTCCAGGTGCTCACCGCGCACGCGGCCAAGGGCCTCGAGTGGGACGTGGTCGCGGTCGCCGGCCTGACCCGCGGCGGCTGGCCCGGCACGGCCCGCGCGTCCGACCACTACCTGCAGGGCCTCGGCGTGCTGCCGTTCCCGCTGCGCGGCGACGCCGGTGGGCTGCCGCGGTTCCCGCTCGACGACACCGGCGACCAGCGCGAGGTAATGACCGCGCTGAGCGAGTTCAACGAGGAGTGGAAGGCGCACGACGAGCGCGAGGAACGCCGGCTGGCCTACGTCGCGGTGACCCGGCCGCGCCGGCTGCTGCTCTGCTCCGGCTACTGGTGGGGCGAGGGGGTCAAGCGGCCGCGCGGTCCTTCGCGGTTCCTGGTCGAGGTGCACGACGCCTGCCTCGCCGGCAGCGGGGTGGTCGACGAGTGGGCGCCGGAGCCGGCCGGCGAGGCCAACCCGATGGTCGACGAGACGCCCAGCGCCGAGTGGCCCGGCGACCCGCTCGGCCCGCGCCGTCCAACGATGACCGAGGCCGCGACCCTGGTACGCCGCCTGATGACCGACCCCGACGCCGACGCGCTGCTCGACCCGGCGGCCGCCGACGACGCCGCGCGCTGGCGGCGCGAGGTCGACCTGCTGATCGCCGAACGCGACCAGCTCGTGCGCGGCCCCGGCCCGCTGGAGGTCGTGCTGCCCGACCACCTGACCGTCTCGCAGCTCGTGCTGCTCCAGCGCGACCCGCAGGCGCTGGCCCGGTCGCTGCGCCGGCCGATGCCGTCCCGACCCGACCCGTACGCCCGCCGGGGCACCGCCTTCCACACCTGGCTGGAGCAGCGGTTCGGCGCGGTCCGACTGCTCGACGTCGACGAGCTGCCCGGCGCCGCAGACGAGGACGCCGCACCCGACGAGGCCCTGGCCGAGCTGCAGGAGCTCTTCCTGGCCAGCGACTGGGCCGACCGCACGCCGATCGAGGTCGAGGTGCCGTTCGCGACCGCGGTCGGGGGAGTGGTCCTGCGCGGCCGGATGGACGCGGTGTTCGCCGACCCTGGCGGCCGGTACGACGTGGTCGACTGGAAGACCGGCCGCCGCCCGACGGGTGCCGACGAGCGCGCGGCCGCGATCCAGCTCGCCGCGTACCGGCTGGCCTGGGCGCACCTGGCCGGCGTCCCGGTCGACCGGGTCCGGGCGGCGTTCCACTACGTCCGCGCCGGCGAGACGATCCGCCCGGCCGACCTGCTCGACGCCGACGGCCTAGCGGCCCTGGTCACCGCCCTGCCCACCGTCTAGCCGCCGGAATGCCAGCGCGGCCAACAGCGCGCTGCCGTCGGCGACCACCGCGTCGTCGAACCGCGCGTCGGCCGAGTGGTTGGACGGTGCCGTGGCCGGGTCCAGCTCCGGCGGGCAGGCGCCGAGGTTCAGATACGCGCCGGGCACCTTCTCCAGCACGAACGACATGTCCTCCGAGCCGGTCTTCGGGTTGACCAGCCACTGGTAGCGCTGCTGGCCGAAGACCTCGGCCGCGGTGGCCGCCGCGAACTCGGCCTCGGCGACGTCGTTGACCACCGCCGGATAGCCCCGCTCGAAGTCGACCTCGACGTCGAGGCCGTGCGCGGCGGCGATGCCGCGGACGACCTCGGCCGTGCGGCGCACCAGCTTCTCGCGGGCCGGTGTCGAGAACGAGCGCAACGAGGCGGCGAACTCGGCCGTCGACGGGATGACGTTGTCGACGGTGCCGGCGTGGAACCGGCCGACGGTGACCACGACCGGGTCGAAGACGTCGAAGCCGCGGGTCACCATGGTCTGCAGCGCGAGCACCATCTCGCAGGCCGCCGGGATCGGGTCGCGCGTGCGGAACGGGGTCGAGCCGTGCCCGCCGGTGCCGAGCACGCGCACCTTGCACGTGTCGTGCGCGGCGCCGAAGACGCCGCGGCGGCCGAAGAACATGCCGCGCGGGAAGACGGCCGAGACGTGCAGGGCGTACGCGGCCACGGGCGGGTCGCCGGCCGCCGAGAGCAGCCCTTCCGCCAGCATGGGCTCGGCGCCGCCCGGGCCCTCCTCGGCCGGCTGGAACATGAAGACCACGTCGCCCGGCAGCTCGTCGCGGACGGCGCTGAGCAGCCGGGCCGCGCCGACCAGGATCGCCGTGTGCAGGTCGTGGCCGCAGGCATGCATGGCGCCCGGGACCGTCGACGCGTACGGCAGCCCGGTCCGCTCGGTCACCGGCAGCGCGTCCATGTCGCCGCGCAGCAGCACCGCGGGCCCCGGCCGACCGCCGCGCAGCACGGCGACGACCGAGCTGAGCGCGCGTCCGGTGGTGATCTCCAGCGGCAGCCCGGCGAGCTCGGCGAGCACCGTCGCCTGCGTCTCGGGCAGGTGCAGACCCACCTCCGGCCGCCGGTGCAGCCGGCGGCGCAGGTCGACCAGTTCCCCGCTGATCGCCGATGCGGACTCCAGGAACTCCATCGCGCTCCCTCTCAGTCGACGCCCAACCTGATCAGGTCCAGCAACGCTTCGCCGTACGCCTCCTCGGCCGTGGCCGCCTCGAACCGGAGCCGCCGGTCGCCGACGGTCAGCTCCACCCGCCAGCCGTTGCCCGTGCGTTCCAGCATGTGGAACGTCCCACCGAGCAGCTCCCGGAGCTGGTCCTCGCGGGGCAACCAGATCGCCTCGTGCTGTTCGAGGTCGTCCATCGCCCACTCGGTGGTGCCGTTGAAGCCGATCACCGGGCCGTCGGGCAGCTCGTGCACCGCGATGACCATGTTGCTGAGCACGAAGACCTCGTCGTCGAGGTCGCGGTCGGGGATCGCGAAGCGGTCGCCGGGAGCGGGCTTCCAGCGCAGGCCGGCGGCGTGCAGGTGGCGGGCGAGCGGCACGGGCAACACGCCCTCCATGGTGCCTCGGATGCTTCACTAGGTGTATGCCGAACGCCGAACGCTTCCCCGCGGGGGCAGTGACCCGGCTCGGCCCACCGCCATCCGACCTGCCGCCACCACCACCGCCTTCCGAGTCGCGCGGTCCGCGCCGGCTCTGGTGGTTCGCCGGCGCGGCGGCGTTGATCGTGTTGACCGGCCTCGTCGTCGTGATCGCGGCCCGCCCAGGCGGGAGCCGCCGGCCCGAGGCGCCGACCGACGCGCGGCCGCCGCTGGCCCGGGCCTGTCCACCACCGCCGGACCTGCCGGGCACGGCCGCGCCGGCGACACCTCCGCCCGCGCCGGCCGGCACCCGGACGGTCGACGAAACCGCCGGGATCTCCTACCCCGCCTACGGGCCGCCGTGGGAGACGTGGAACACGATCTGGAACGCCGGAGACCTGCGGGTGCCGTACCGGGTCGGGCAGCACTTCGTCACCGAAGCCGCCTACGACGGCCGCAGCGACTACCACGCCTCCGTGTTGTCCGGCGCGGTGCCGGCCGCGACCAACGACGCGTTCACCTTCGACCTGGAGTGCGTCGGCCGGCAGGTGGCCGCCGACGCCCGCAGCAACTACTACCCGCAACCCAACCAGCAGGAGCTGATCCGCGACGAGCGGACCGTCCTGGGTGGACGACCGGCCTGGGTGACGGTGTTCCGCCTGCGGTTCAGCACGCCGGGCCTGCGGGCGAAGAGCGAGCTCGTGGCGCTGGCCTGCATCGATGTCGGCAAGCCGACGGCGGCGGTGCTGTACGTGTCGGTGCCGGAGACCCACCACCAGTGGGACTGGGTGGCGGACGACGCATTGGCGGGAATGCGGCCGGTCTGAGCGTCGCGTTTCCGCGGGAGCGCGCTAACCTCGGCCCTGTGGCCCGCAGAATAAAGATCCCGGCGACCAAATATCCGGTCGAGCGGTTCACGCTCGACAACGGCCTGCGCGTGGTTCTGGCGCCCGATCGCAGCGCGCCGGTGGTCGGCGTAGCGGTCGTCTACGACGTCGGCATCCGCAGTGAGCCCGAGGGACGCACCGGCTTCGCGCACCTCTTCGAGCACCTGATGTTCCAGGGCTCGGAGAACCTCGAGAAGCTCGCGCACTTCCGGCACGTCCAGGGCGCCGGCGGCACCTTCAACGGCTCGACCCACCTCGACTACACCGACTACTTCGAGACGCTGCCGTCCGGCGCGCTCGAGCGGGCGTTGTTCCTCGAGGCCGACCGGATGCGCGGCCCCCGGCTGACCGAGGAGAACCTGCGCAACCAGGTCGACGTGGTCAAGGAGGAGATCCGGGTCAACGTCCTGAACCGGCCGTACGGCGGGTTCCCGTGGCTGACCCTGCCTCCGGTCATGTTCGACACGTTCCCGAACGCGCACGACGGGTACGGCTCGTTCGAAGACCTGGAGAGCGCCACGGTCGCCGACGCGGCCGAGTTCTTCGAGCGCTACTACGCCTGCGGCAACGCGGTGCTCTCGGTCGCCGGCGACCTCGACGTCGCCGAGGCCACCGAGATGATCAAGCGGCACTTCGGCGACGTCCCCGCCCGGCCCGCGCCGGCCCGCCCCGACTTCGACGAGCCCGACCTGACCTCCGAGCGACGCCAGTCGTACACGGACCGCCTGGCTCCCTTGCCCGCGATCGCGTCCGCCTGGCGGGTGCCGAACCCGATCGACGACTTCACGGGCTACCTGCCCTTCGTGGTGCTGGCCGAGGTGCTCACCGACGGCGACGCGTCCCGGCTGGTCGAACGCCTGGTGCTGCGCGACCGCACGGTCACCAGCCTCGGCGGCTACCTCGGGTTCATGGGCGAGCCCTTCGAGGTACGCGACCCCACCGCCGCGCTGCTGCAGTACCACCTGCCGCCGGGCGGCGACGTCGACAAGGTGCTGCGCGCCGCCGACGAGGAGCTCGAACGGCTGGCCACCGACGGCCTGTCCGCCGGCGAGCTCGGCCGGGTGCAGGCCCGGATGGCGACCCACCTGCTCCGCGACACCGACGCGGTGCTCGGCCGGGCACTGCGGATCGCCGTGCTCGAAGAGCAGCGCGGCGAGCCTGAGCTGATCAACGACCTGCCGCGGCTGATCGGGGAGGTCACGCCGGAGCAGGTCCGCGCGGCCGCGGCCACCCTGACCCCGCAGCGCCGGGCGTCCATCGAGGTCATCCCCGGAGGCGGAAAGTGAGCGACACGAAGCGGACGTTGCCGGCCCTCCTGCCGGCCGCGCCGATCAAACTGCCACCGGAGTCCGAGCGGCGACTGACCAACGGCCTGACCGTGATCGCGATCCGCAGGCCGGCGGTGCCGCTGGTCGAGGTCCGGCTGCGGCTGCCGTTCGCCAAGGCCAACCTCGCCCGGGGCGCGATGCTGGGCCAGACGTTGTTCTCCGGCACGGCCGACCTGTCCACCGTGGAGATCGCCGCCGAGCTGCAGTCGGTCGGCGGCGGCCTGTCCGCCTCGGTCGACCCGGACCGGCTGATGATCAGCGGCAACAGCCTGGCCGCCGGGCTCACCCGGATCCTGGAGATCCTCGGCTCGGTGCTGGACGGGGCGGCGTACCCCAGTGACGAGGTCGGCACCGAGCGGGACCGGCTGGTCGACCACATCCAGGTCGCCAAGAGCCAGCCCGCCCACCTGGCCCGCGAGGCCCTGCTGCAACGGCTCTACGGCCGGCACCCGTACGCGGTGCAGACTCCGGAGCCGGAGCAGGTGCGCGCGGTCCGCCCGGCCCAACTGCGGGCGCTGCACGCCGAGCGGGTGCACCCGGCCGGCGCGACGCTCGTGCTCGTCGGCGACTTCCAGCCCAAGCGGGCCCTGGACACCGCCGAGGCGGTGCTCGGCTCGTGGAACGGCGGCGGCAAGGACGTCACGCTGCCGGCCGCGCCGCAGCCTTCGCCCGGCCCGGTGCTGGTGGTCGACCGGCCCGACTCGGTGCAGTCGTCGCTGCGCATGGCGCTCCCGGCCGTGCCCCGGACCCACCCGGACCACGCCGCGCTGCAGCTCGCCAACCTGGTGTTCGGCGGCTACTTCTCGTCCCGCTGGGTCGAGAACATCCGCGAGGACAAGGGCTACACGTACGGGCCGCACTCGGTGATCGACCACTCGGCCGCCGGGTCCGTGGTGCTGCTCTCGGCCGAGGTCGCCACCGACGTGACCGGTCCGGCGCTGCTGGAGACCGTGTACGAGCTGGGCCGGATGGCCACCCTGCCGCCCGGCGAGGAGGAGCTGGAGCAGGCGCGCCAGTACATCCTCGGCACGCTGATGCTCGGGGTCTCGACGCAGGGCGGGATCGCCGCGCTGGCCACGACGTACGCCGGTGCTGGCCTGCGGCTGGACTTCCTGTCGGAGTACACCGAGCAGCTGCGCACCGCGACGCGCGACGACGTGGCCGCCGCGGCCGCGAAGTACCTCGCACCGGCCGGCGCCGTGACCGTGATCCTCGGCGACGCCGCGAAGATCGAGGCTCCGGTTGCCACGCTGCGTGAGGTGGAGCTGGAATGACGGCTGTGCCGCCCCTCGCCCGGGCCACCCTGGACCGGGCGGGGCACCGGCGGTCGGACCCGCACTGGCTCGAGTCGGTGTGGCCGTCCGCCCGGCTGCTGCGCGTCGACGCGTCGAAAGGCACGGCGCTGTTCCGCGACCTCGTGACCGGCGACGCGGCCGACGCGGCGGTCGGTGCGGTGCTGTCGCTGGTCGTCTCCGATACGTCCGATGTGGATCCGGCGGCCGCGGTGCTGCTGGGCGTGGAGCCGGACGGGGTCGCGGTCTTCGCGGTCGACGGCGCGCTGCCGACGGTCGAGGGGACGCGGCCGGCGAACCTGCGCGACGTCGGGCACCAGCTCAGCGACCGCGACGCCGGGCTGCTCACCACGGCGCTGGCGATCCTCAACTGGCACGCCCGCAGCCGTTACTCGGAGCGGACGGGCCAGCCGACCACGATCGGCGACGCGGGTTGGTCGCGGTCGGACGCGTCCGGCAACCAGACCTGGCCGCGCACGGACCCGGCGATGATCGTGCTGGTCACGGATGGTGTCGCCGGGCCCGAGGGCCGGTGCCTGCTCGGCAACAACGCGACGTGGCCGAAGCAGCCGGGCTTCCGTCGCTTCTCGTGCCTGGCGGGCTATGTCGAGCCGGGCGAGTCGGCCGAGGCGGCAGTGACACGCGAGGTCGCCGAGGAGGTCGGCATCGCGCTGGACCGAATCGACTACGTGGCCAGCCAGGCGTGGCCGTTCCCCGGATCGCTGATGCTTGCCTATACGGCAGTCGCGGATCCGGCACAGCCGCTCAAGGTCGACCCGGCCGAGATCACCGAGGCCCGCTGGTTCACCCGGCGCGAGATCCAGGAGCTCCTGGCGGGCGCCCGTGTCGACCTGGGCACCGCCGACGAGCCGGCACTCATGACACTGCCGATGGAAGTCTCGATCGCGCACTTCCTGATCGCGACGTGGGCCGCCTGATCGGTTTTGTGACGCGGACCCGGCTGGTCAGGGGCCCGTTCTTGGCCCCTGACCATTGCGCGCGGGAGCAAACGGTCGCGCGCCCGACGGACGCGCGTAAATCCGCTGTTTTATGCGGCTTCCAGCGAAGCAAGATGCGTCTTCACTTGGTTGATCGACGGGTTGGTCAGCGCCGTCCCATCATCAAAGCGCAATGTCGGAACTGTCTGGTTGCCGCCGTTGACGCTCATGACGAAATCGGCGGACGCCGGGTCCTGCTCGATGTCGATCACCTCGTACGCGATGCCCTCGCGGTCGAGCTGGGACTTCAGGCGGTGGCAGTAGCCGCACCACGAGGTGGAGTACATCGTCAACATCGAGCTTCCTCCAGGGGGTTGGGGGGTCCTCCATCGGAGAGAACGTCGGACCCGGCTGTCATGATTCCTGACTGTGGCGGTTGACTCTCCGGCGGAGCAGGTTCTCGCGGGCCTTGACCCCGAGCAGCGCACCGCCGTGACCGCGGCCGCCGGGCCGGTCTGCATCCTGGCCGGTGCCGGCACGGGCAAGACGCGGGCGATCACGCACCGCATCGCTTACCGCACGCTGCGTGGTGACATCGCGGGGCGGCATCTGCTGGCCGTCACCTTCACCGCTCGGGCCGCGGCCGAGATGCGGGCCCGGCTCGCCGCGCTCGGTGTCGGCGGGGTCCAGGCGCGCACGTTCCACGCGGCCGCGCTGCGCCAGGTGCGCTATTTCGCGCCGCGGCTGCTCGCCGGTCGCGAGTTGCCCGAGCTCGTCCCCAGCAAGGCCCGGTTGGTCGGGTTGGCGGCCGCCCGGGTGGGTGTGCGCACCGACCGCACCGGAGCGCGCGACCTCGCCAGCGAGATCGAGTGGGCCAAGTCGTCGTTGGTCGAGCCCGGTGAATACGTGGTGGCGGCGGCCAAGGCGACCCGCGAGCCACCGTTCGAGTCGGGCAAGGTGGCCGAGGTGTTCGCCGCGTACGAGCAGCTCAAGCGCGGCAACGGGGTGATCGACTTCGAAGACCTGCTGCGGGCGGCGGTGTGGGGGATCGAGGAGCACTCCGACGTCGCCGAGCAGGTGCGGGCGCAATACCGGCACTTCGTCGTCGACGAATACCAGGACGTCAACCCGTTGCAGCAACGGCTGCTCGACGCCTGGCTCGGCGGACGCGACGACCTGACCGTGGTCGGCGACGCGTCGCAGACGATCTACTCGTTCACGGGGGCGACGTCGGCCTACCTGATCGACTTTCCGCGGAAGCGGCGCGACGCCGTGGTGGTGCGGCTGGTCCGCGACTACCGGTCGACGCCGCAGGTGGTCGGGCTGGCCAACGCGGTGATCCGGCAGGCGCGGGGCTCCGAGGCGCGGCTGCGGCTGGAGCTGGTCGGTCAGCGTCCCTCGGGTGCCGAGCCCGAGCTCCGCATCTTCCAGGACGAGCCGGGGGAGGCGGCGGCGGTGGCGGCGCGCTGCCGTGCGCTGGTCGCCGCCGGCACGCCGGCCCGGGAGATCGCGGTGCTGTTCCGCACCAACGCGCAGTCCGAGACCTACGAGAAGGCGCTGGCCGAGGCCGAGGTGCCCTACGTCGTGCAGGGCGCCGAGCGGTTCTTCGAGCGCACCGAGATCCGGCAGGCCCTGGTGGCGTTGCGGGCGGCGACCCGGTCGGCCGATCCGGGCGAGCCGTTGGTGCGGTCGGTGGCCGCCGCGCTGGAGGCGGTCGGCTGGGCGCCTTCGCCTCGGCCGCCGGGGGGTGCGGCGCGCGAGCGTTGGGAGGCGTTGGCCGCCCTCGTGCAGGTCGCCGAGGAGTTCGCCGCCACCCCGGTGCTGTTGCCGATCGGTGAGGGTGCGGTCTCGTCGCGGCCGCCCTCGCTCGCGGACTTCGTCGACGAGTTGGCGCGGCGGGCCGCGGCGCAGCACGCGCCGACCGTCGACGGCGTGACGCTGGCGTCGCTGCACTCGGCCAAGGGGCTCGAATGGGACGCCGTGTTCGTGGTCGGGCTTTCCGACGGAACCCTGCCGACGACCTACGCGAAGACGCCCGAGCAGGTCGAGGAGGAGCGCCGGCTGCTGTACGTCGGGGTCACCCGGGCGCGCGAGTGGCTCTGGCTGTCGTATGCGATCTCCCGCTCGCCGGGCGGGCGACCCCGGCGGCCGTGCCGGTTCCTGCCGCAGTTCGACGGGCGGCCGGGGGGTGCCGGCGGGTCCGGGGCTGGCTCCGGCATGGCGCGGCTCAGTCGCAAAACTGACAGCAGGCCACCACGGATCGTGTCGTGCCGGGTCTGTGGCGCCACCCTGCTCGGCGGCGCCGATCGCAAGCTCGGCCGGTGCGCGACCTGTCCGTCCGATCTGGACGAAGAGCTGCTGGAGCGACTCCAGGCCTGGAGGGCGCGCGTTTCCGCAGGTCAGCGCGTTCCGGCATACGTCGTCTTCACTGACGCGACGCTGGTGGCGATCGCCGAGCGCAAGCCGGCGCAGCGCTCCGACCTGATCGCCATCGCCGGCATCGGCCCGCGAAAGCTGGGTCTCTACGGCGACGCCGCGCTGGCCCTGGTAGCGGGCGCGGCCGTTGATGATCTTGAGCCAGAAAAAACTTCTGCGAATGACCCGTAAAACCGTTTGCCCTCCCTCGGAGGGGAGGCATAGCCTCAGGGCACACCAGGAGAGAGCGCTGCTCAAACCTGGTTAGGCAGAGATATTCCGTTCGCTTGACGAGTCAGCAGAAGGAGGTGGCCCCGGTGGCGATCAACTACACGACCCGACCGTGGTCGCTGAGCGCTGCCCTGTGCCCGGTGGAGGCTACCCGCCTCTCCGCGCGCGCAGAAGCTCCGATCGCGCCGGCATATCTGGCCCAGGCTCAGGCCGAGCTGCTCCTGGTGCCCACTGCCGGCACGTTCCACGGGACCAATGTGTCCACGGTCAAGGGCATTCAGGTCAAGGGCGGCATGGATGTCCGCGGCGTTCCACCTCGAAGTAGGCCGGTCTAGCAGATAGACCTCCGGCTCGCTTCGAGGCCGCGGAACCCGTAACCCGGGATCCGCGGCCTCAGTTTTTTGCTCCATCAGTTTTGCCGAAGCGGTCCATGAGACCGAAAGCGAGAGAGAGGTGACCGGGCGATGAGCCTGGCCTTGGCCAACCCCGACGCGAAGAGCGTCGAGTTGGACGCGGAACTGCCTTGTCGGAAGTTCGACCCGGACCTGTGGTTCGCCGACGCACCTGCCGAGCTCGAGCTGGCCAAGTCGCTCTGCGGGGACTGCCCGCTGCGCGTCGAGTGCCTGTCGGGCGCGGTCGAGCGCGCCGAGCCCTGGGGCGTCTGGGGCGGCGAGATCTTCGAGCGCGGCGCGGTCGTCCCCCGCAAGCGGCCCCGTGGCCGTCCGCGTAAGGAAGACGTAGCCCGCGACGCGGTCCTCCGAGTCGAGGTCGAGGCGCGGATGGCAGCCGAAGGGCTAGCCGAGCAGCCGCGCGTCGCGGTCCGACTGGCGGCCTGACATGTCAACGGTCCGCGTAAACCACACCAACACCCACGTCGAGAAACCGAGAACCAACACCATGACCACTGAAAACGGAGCCACGGACATGAATCTCATCCAAGAAGCGTTGTCCCGAGCGCGAATGCGACTGCCTCAGACCGGCAGGAAGACGCGCTCTGAGGCCACCCGATCCGCCCGCAACATCGCCATGTCTGCCCGCCGCGAGTCGGCGCGCCAGATGGGCGGCTGGTAGATCACCGCTTATCCCTTCACGGCCCGCTCCCTCCGGGGAGCGGGCCGCTCTTTATGAACATCAAGGTCAGGATCAAGGCCAGGATCAAGGTCAGGATCGGGTCCCGGGTTCGCGGTGGTCCGGACCGTTGCTCCCGCCGGGGACCGCTCGCTTCGCTTCGCTGCCAGCTCCGCTGTGGGCTTTTGATGGCGGTGCTGCTTCGCCGGGCGGCTCCGTCCTGGCCGCCCGCGGTCCTGGCAGCGGCAACGCTTCCTGACCGGCATGCCTGAAGCGGCGGTCGCAGCGGTCGCGCGGCGGCTGGTCGGGGTGGCGGCGGTGGTCGGGTGATGGCTGGTCGAGTTCGCGGCGGCGGCGCTGGTCGGGCGGCGGCCGGTCAGGTGGCGGCGGTCGCGTGGCGGTGGTGGCTGGTCGAGTCGCGGCAGCAGCGGCGGTCGCGTGGTGGCTGGTCGGGGTGGCGGCGGTGGTCCGGTGATGGCTGGTCGAGTTCGCGGCGGAGGCGGTCGCGCGGCGGCCTGAGGTCTTGCCGCGCTCGCGGCCCTTCGGTCCCTGTTGGTTTGTGCGATCGGGTGGTCTTAGGGGCGGGTCCCGTTGTCGGGCGTAGCCCACAAATCAGGATCTCCGGGCGGTGACAAGGGCCATTTGATCGCGGTGCTGCTCTGCCGGGCGGCTCCGTCCTGGCCGCCCGTGGCCCTGGCAGCGGCAACGCTTCCTGACCGGTATGCCGGTAGCGGCGGTCGCAGCGGTCGCGCGGCGGCTGGTCGGGGTGGCGGCGGTCGCGCGGCAGCAGCGGTCGGGCGGTGGCTGGTGGGGGTGGCGGCGGTGGTCGGGCGGCGGCGGTCTGGTGGTGGCGGTGGTCGCGCGGCAGCAGCGGTCGGTCGGTGGCTGGTCGGGGTGGCGGCGGTGGTCGGGTGATGGCTGGTCCAGTTCGCGGCGCCGGCGGTGGTCGGGCGGCGGCGGTCGCGCGGCGGCGGCGGTCTGGTGGTGGTGGTCGCGCGGCGCCGTTGACTGGTCGAGGTCAGGACAGCAGCGGCCGTTGCGTGGGTGGCTGGTCGGGGTGGCGGCGGCGATCGGGTGGTGGCGTTCGCGCGGCGGCCTGGGGTCTTGCCGCGCTCGCGGCCCTTCGGTCCCTGTTGGTTTGTGCGATCGGGTGGTCTTAGGGGCGGGTCCCGTTGTCGGGCGTAGCCCACAAATCAGGATCTGCGGGCGGTGACAAGGTGGAGCGCCCCACCGGACGTACGACCTTGTCACCGCCCGCAGATCCTGATGCCCTTGCGAAGCCCGACAGCGGGACCCGCCCCTTCCCCCTGGGTCCCCGCAGCTCGGGCGGGGACCGGGGCAAAGCCCCGGAAACCCGACCACCGAACCCAGAACCCACTCACTCCGCTCGCGGTGGCGACGGTCGTTGCGTGCTTGCCGGCCGTTAGTAAGCGCTCACTCTCCAGGAGGTTCGTAGGCGCTCACCCCTCCAAGACCGGTGCGGGGCTTCTGTCGTGCTCAGCGGAGATGGCCGGGCAACACGATCTCGGCCGGGTCGACCGCCGGCGCGTCCGGGGAGGTTAGTAAGCGCTTACTCCCCGCCCGGATGGTGAGCGCTTACTAACCTCAAGGACCTCCCGGCGGCCGCCAGCGCATAGCCGCAACGCCCAAAGGCGTAGATCAGCCGCTGTCCCACGACGCCAGATGCGCGCCGCAATGCAGGCAGCCGAACAGGTAGGCCGTGGGCTCGCCGGTCCGATCGAAACCACGGATGAGCTCGTCCGCGTCGCCATCCGACCAGCCCGACCGCCGGAGGTCCGCGCGGATCATGGAGATCGCGTCCGGGTGCGACGCCAGGTCGTGGTACCCGGCGGGGCCCAGGAACGCCGCGCCGTCCGCGCAATGGAAGAGCCACGACTCCTGCTGCCACCCGACAAAGCCCGGCGTGCGTTGGGTGATCTCCGTGACGACATCGAGCGGCACGTCGGCAGGGACGCCGACCGCGTCGCTGAACTGGGCCGGCTGCGCCAGGCCGCCGGCGCCGATGCCGAGTGCCCGCGCCGCCTCCCCAGAGCTGATGCAGGAAAGGCAGAGGTTCTCGGCCCGGCGGCCGTAGATCGGGCCCGTGTAGCGGACCTCCCGGTGCTGGCCGCAGACGTGGCATACGTGCTCCGCGCGTTCGGCCGAGCCGGTCGCGATCGGGTCCGGGTGGTAGCGGAACATCAGCCCGACAGGCCTCCGCCGGTGAGCAGGGCACGGGTGGCGTCCCAGCCCTCCACGGCCTGGTCCAGGGTGGCCAGGTCCGCCGGGCCGCGCAGGCGCCGCCACGGCGGCGCGGTCGCCACCTCGGCGGGGTTCGGCGCGTGCGGGCGGATGGTCGTGGCGGCCACGTCGCCGTCCAGGTCGAGGTCCGGCAGCCAGGCCGGTGCCGGCAGGCGGGACGCGACCCCTAGCAAACCCGGTCCCTCGTTCGGGGCAACGGCGAGCGTCTTCGTGGTCAACGGGCGGAACAGCTTGCCGAGGATGAGGCCGGGCAGGTCGGGCGCGTCGGCGGCGATCACCGCGGCCTGGTCGTAGCCGTCCGCGAAGGCCGCCGCGAACGTGGCGCTGACGGTGGTGGACGGGACCTCGTACACCTGCATCGAAGGCCAGGCCACCGCCTCGGCGAGGGACCGGTCCGCGGGCGTCGCGGCGATCGCCGGATCGACCTCGTTCAGGGTCGCCAGCAGGTCGACGACGTCCTCGGCCAGCGCGTGGCGCCACTTCTCGAGTTCGATGCCGGGAGGTGCCCAGGTCACCTGGGTGAGCAGTACGACGATCACACGGCGGGTCACGGACCCAAGGTTATTTCAGTCCGCCAGGACCAGCCCGGTGGTGGCGGCGACGCCCTCGAGATAGCCGCGGGCGCGCTCGGTCTTGCCGTAGCGACCCACGAGGGCCCAGAAACGGGCGTTGTGGCTGGGGACGACGAGGTGGGCGAGCTCATGGAGCAGCACGTAGTCGATCACCCAGTCGGGCATCTCCTGGATGCGGTGGGAGATGCGAATCGACCGGTCAGCGGGCGTGCAGGACCCCCAGCGGCCGTTCTGGTTGGTCACCCAACGGACACTGGCCGGTTGGGCGGCACGGGCGAACTCAGCCAGGTAGAGACCGATCAGGCGCTGCGACCGGGCCTGGAGCTCGGCGTCGCTGCGGTGCAGGCGCTGCTCGCGGGCCGCGAGACGGGCGAGCATCTTGTCAACCCACTCGGTCTCCTCGGCCCGGGAGAACTGGTCGGGTATGAGCACGACCACGCGCTCGCCGTCACGGTAGGCGGACACCGTCCGGCGCCGGCGCTGTGAGCGCCGTACCTCGACGACCGGCTTCCGTGTGGCGGCCATTACCGCACCCCGGAGCCCCGGGTTCCGTTCACGAAGGCACGCTAACCGGTAGGTGCCATGCCGCCGCAAGGGCCAACACACACGGTCACGCCGGGAAAGTGCTAGTTCACGCCGTGTCGTCCGGAAAAAATTTCGCGGGTACGCCGTTGGCGGTGGGTCCGCTGCGCCCCGAGGGACCCTACGGCAAACGTTAAGGGATGCCACGCTCGGATGGGACGTAAACGGCGTGATCCAGCTCGCACGAGCGCTTTGGTCGGCGTGTCTCGACCGAATCTGACTAATCCGGCCGAGTCCGACATGCACACTCGTCCCCGTCAGGTGTCGCATCGCACTACCAGCGGAGCCCCGTCCCTGGTGATGATCGGGTTCCTGACATGGAACCGCCCGCTTGTGGGTAGGGTCCGCGGACCGGCGGTCACACGTGTGACCGTGGAGAAGCCCCGACGTCGGCGCTCTTTGTGCCGCACCCGGGCATTCGCCGGGGCGAAACCGGCGAACAAGACTAGGAGGGCATCGTGGCCGACAAGGCCCAGACCTACAACGGGTATTGCGTCAAGTGCAAGGAGAAGCGGGACTTCACTGGCACCGTCGAGGTGTCGAAGACCGGTATGAACATGGCCAAGGGCAAGTGCCCGGTTTGTGGCACCACTGTCAACCGGATCCTCGGCAAGGCGAAGGTCTGACCGGGAGTTCCGCTCCGGCCGCAGGCCGGTGTGTTGACGCAACGACGGGAGAGGGCGGCCAGCCGGCCGTCCTCTCCGGCGTCTCGGTACGAATACGGAGTGTCATCAAGATCGGGCGGTCAGGTTACTGGCTGGTTGTGGATAACCCGCCGGAAGTTGTGGATAACCCCGTGTACATGACCCGCCACCTGTGGACAACGAGCCGATGGCCGCTAGGTGACGGTGACATTCTGTTACGTCGTGACGACCATCGGGTTGCTCCGACCGACCCTGCTGCCCGGCCTGACCCGCCTGCGGCGCGGGCCCCGCACGCTGCAGTTCGGCCTCGACCCAGGGCCTGCGGTGCTGGTCGAGCTGCCCTCCGAGCGGACCGCGGAGGTGCTCGACCTGCTCGACGGCACGCACACCGAGCGACAGGTTCTGGCCGCCGCCGAGCGCCTGGGCGTCCGTCCGGGTGACGTCCGCGCCCTGCTGGTCACGCTGCACGCCCACGGCCTGCTGGTGGCCGCACACACCCTGACCCCACCCGGCGCCGCGCCCCACCTGCGCGCTGAGGCGGCCGCACTGGCCCTCCGCCGGGCCGACCACCGGCTGCCGGGCCGCTGGTCCCTACGCGGCCCGTTGACCACACCAACCCCCAAACCCACCAGAACCGATCTCGTACGGCGAAAAGGCCATGTCGTCTCGTCCGAACCAGAGCCCGGACGTGCTGATGTCGTGAAGGGATCGGCCGCCGGGTCCGGACGGCGGGCTGTGGGGAAGGCCACCGTTGGGTTGCTCACGCCCGCTCAGGTGCTGCGGCAGCGGGCCGCCGCTCGGGTTGTGGTTACCGGTCGTGGTCGGCTGGCCACGCCGATCGCTATCGCGCTGGCCCGGTCTGGGGTTGGGCATGTCCGGCCGGATCTGGCGGGGATCGTTCGACCCGCGGAAGCCGTGCTAGGCCTTGACCCCGGCGCCGTCGGGAAGCCGCGGTTCTCCGCCGTGGCCGAGGTGGTCGTGGCCGCCGGTGCCCGACCCGGCCGGGCGAGGGCGCACATCATCGTCCAGGTCGGCGCGCAGCAGCCCGCAGAGCTGGCCGCCGCCGCTCTCCGCAGGCGCGGCCAGGCCATGCTCGCCGTCGAGCTGCACGACGGCGTTCCGGTGATCGGGCCGTTCGTCGAGCCCGGCGGCTCACCCTGCCTGGGCTGCCTCGACCAGCACCGGACCGACCGCGACCCGGGCTGGTCGGGCCTCGCGGCCGGGCTGGCCACCGCGCCGCCGCCCGCCGAGGCCGGTGGCCTGGTCGCGATCATGACGGCGGCCGCGCTCGCCGCTCACGAGGTGCTGACTTATATCGACGGTGGTGCGCCGCGGACCATCGGCGGGGCGGTGACCGTCGTCTCCCCAGGTGACCTGTGGTGGCGCCACTGGCCGGCACATCCGCGATGTTCGTGCGTACAGACCCAATTATGATCTTGGGTGTCCGGAAACTGTCAGTCACAATGATCTGGTGAGCGACATCCCGCGCCAGGCCGTTACCCGGACTGCCAAGCTCGCTTCTCTCCCACTCGGCTTCGCCGGGCGGGCCATGTTGGGCTTCGGCAAGCGGATGACCGGCATGGCGTCCGATGCGATCTCCGCCGAGTTGCAGCAGCGCACCGCCGATCAGGTCTTCGCCGTGCTGGGCCAGCTCAAGGGCGGAGCGATGAAGTTCGGGCAGGCGCTGTCCGTCTTCGAGGCCGCGCTGCCCGAGGAGATGGCCGGTCCCTACCGCCAGGCCCTCACCAAGCTCCAGGAGTCCGCCCCGCCGCTCCCGGCCGCCAGCGTCCACCGGGTGCTCGCCGACCAGCTCGGGCCCGACTGGCGCAGGCACTTCCTCGAGTTCGACGACCAACCGGCCGCCGCCGCGAGTATCGGGCAGGTGCACAAGGCGCTCTGGAAGGGCCGCGCCAAGGGTGGGCGGCCGGTCGCGGTGAAGATCCAGTACCCCGGCGCCGGCGACGCCCTGCTCAGTGACCTCAAGCAGCTCTCCCGGCTCGGCGCGATGTTCAAGGCCATCCAGCCCGGGCTCGACATCAAGCCGCTGCTGGTCGAGCTGCGGGCCCGGATCAGCGAGGAGCTCGACTACGAGCTCGAGGCGAAGGCGCAGCGGGCGTTCGCGGCCGCGTACGCCGATGACGCCGAGATCCTCGTTCCCAAGGTGGTGGCCCAGGCGCCCCGGGTGCTGGTCACCGAGTGGATCGAAGGCATGCCGCTCTCGAAGATCATCGCCGGCGGCGACCAGGAGGAGCGCGACCTCGCCGGCGCGCGTATGGCGACCCTGCACTTCTCCGCCCCGGCCCGGGCCCGGATGCTGCACGCCGACCCGCACCCCGGCAACTTCCGGCTGATGCCGGACGGGCGGCTCGGTGTGGTCGACTTCGGTGCTGTCGCCCGGCTGCCCGAGGGCCTGCCCGAGCCCGTCGGCCGGCTGACCCGGCTGGCGCTGGCCCACGAGGCGGACGCGGTGGTCGAAGGGCTGCGCGAGGAGGGCTTCCTGCGCCTCGAACAGGACATCGACGCCGAAGCCGTGCTCAACTTCCTGCTGCCGATGCTGGACCCGCTGGCCGGCGACGAGTTCCAGTTCACCCGCGCCTGGCTGCGCGGGGAGGCGGCGCGGCTGGCCAGCCCGAAGTCACCGGCCTTCCAGCTCAGCCGCCAGCTCAACCTGCCGCCGTCGTACCTGCTGATCCACCGGGTCACCCTCGGCTCGATCGGCGTCCTCTGCCAGCTCGAGGCCAAGGCGCCCTACCGCTCGATCGTCGAGGAGTGGGTGCCGGGCTTCGCTCCGGTCCCATAAGGCACTTGCCAGGCCCACGACGGGCCTGGCAAGCGGAGCGCAGCGGAGCGATCTCTCGCGGGAGGAACGGTCCGGACCACCGCGAACCCGAGTAATGGCTATTTGTCCTCGCCCGGCGGGTTTTCCTTGGGCCCTTCGGAGTCGCCGAAGTCGATGTCGCCCAGGTCGTCGAAGTCGCCGAGCCCGCCATTGTCGAACTGGGCGCGGGCGAACGCCTCCGGGTCCCCGAAATCGTCGCCGGACGGCAGCAGGTCGGGGTGGTCCCACAGCGAGTCGCGGCCCTGCACGCCCCGGTGCTCGGTGACCGCGGCCCAGAGCGCCGCCGCCTCGCGGAGCCGGCGTGGCCGCAGCTCGAGGCCCACCAGCGCCGCGAAGGTCTGCTCGGCCGGACCACCGGCGGCCCGGCGGCGCCGGAACGCCTCGGCCAGCCGCACCACGTTGGGCAGCCGGTCGCCGACGGCCATGTCGACCACGTGCCCGACCCAGCCCTCGACCAGGGCGAGCGTGGTCTCCAGGCGGGCCAGCGAGGCCTGCTGTGCCGGGGTGTCCTCGGGCGCGAAGATGCCCTCCATGGCCAGCTCCTGCATCGACTCCGGGTTGGTCGGGTCGATGCGGCCCATCGCCTCTTCGATCGCCTCGCGGTTGACCGTGATGCCGTTGGCGTAGGTCTCGATCGAGTTGAGGATGTGGCCACGGAGCCAGGGGACGTGCTCGAAGAGCCGCTGGTGCGCGGCCTCGCGCAGCGCGACGTAGAGCCGCACCTCGTCTTCCGGCAGCTCCAGGCCGGTGGCGAACTCGCGGATGTTGGCCGGGATCAGCGCACCCGTGCCGGCGGGCCCGAGCGGCAGGCCGATGTCGCCCGCCGAGAGCACCTCGGCCGCGAGCGAGCCGAGGGCCTGGCCGAGCTGGCCGCCGAACAGCGCCCCGCCCAGCGTGGTGACCATCGACTGCATCGGGCCGAGCTGGGCGCGGGCCTCCGGCGGCACCAGGTCGCCCATCGCGTTGACCATGCGGCCGGCCACCGGGTTGCAGAGCTTCTGCCAGACGTCGAGCGTCCGGAAGATCCACTCGTTGCGGTTCCAGGCGACGGCGGTCTTGACGCCCGAGGGCAGGGAAACCGCCTGCTCGAGCCAGAGATCAGCCAGGCGGAGGACCTCTTCGACAGCGTTTCGCTCGTACGGCGAGACGGCGGGGTCACCGGCCTGGGCCAGCTGTGCGGCGGCTACCTGGCGGGCCAGGTCCCAGTTGACCGGGCCGGAGCCCGGGGACGCCAGCAGCTGCTGCAGTTGGGCCATGAACTGCTGCATCTGCTGCGGGTCGTTGGGGTCCGGCGGCTGGCCGCCCGGGAGCGCGAAGCCAAACGGAATATCAGGCACATGTCAACGGTACGCGCGTCGGGCGCGCGGGACCGTACCGCGTGCTTAAGCCCAGGGAGAACTCGGGGAACGCCATTCAGGGACGCTCGGTACGCTTCCCGCCATGAAAAGTCGTGGCGTGACGGTTCTGCTCGGTGCCGTGATCACGGTGCTGCTGAGCTTCGGGGTGCTTTCCGCCCCGGTTCCGTACGTCGTGCTCGGTCCTGGCCCCACCGTCAACACCCTGGGCAAAGAGGCCGACAAAGAGGTCATCCAGATCTCCGGCACCCAGACCTTCTCCTCCGCCGGGCAGCTCCGGCTGACCACCGTCAAGGTGTCGCCGGAGACCAAGCTCCTCCCCGCGATCGCCGGCTGGTTCTCCGACAAGCAGGCCGTCGTGCCCAAGGAGTTGATCTACCCGCCCGACCAGACCGAGCAGCAGGTCGAGCAGCAGAACGCCGAGGACTTCCAGGCGTCGCAGACCAGCGCCGAGACGGCCGCGCTGACCAAGCTCGGCTACCCGATCCAGGTCACGGTCAAGTCCGTCACGAAGGACGGCGCGGCCAACTCGCTGCTCAACGCGGGTGACGTGATCACCTCGGTCGACGGCAAGGCCGTCAAGACAGCGCCCGACCTGACCGACGCGATCCGCGCCAAGCCGGCCGGCAGCACGATCACCATCGGCTACACCCGGGGTGGCCAGGCGGCGGAAACGCAGATCACCCCGAAGACGGTCGACGGGCAGCAGCGCATCGGCGTCGAGATCGAGCAGAAGCAGCCGCACCCGTTCGACCTCAAGTTCGACCTGGAAGACATCGGCGGGCCCAGCGCCGGCCTGATGTTCACCCTCGGCATCATCGACAAGCTCGGCGCCGACGACCTGACCGGCGGCAAGATCATCGCTGGTACGGGCACGATCGACGACCAGGGCAACGTCGGCCCGATCGGTGGCATCCCGCAGAAACTGGTCGGCGCCAAGGACGCCGGCGCGGTCGCCTTCCTGGTGCCCGCCGACAACTGCGAAGAAGCGAAGAACAACGCCGTCGACGGCCTGCCGATGTACAAGGTGGGCAACGTCGACGACGCGCTCGACGCCCTCAACTCGCTGAAGACCGGCAGCCCAGCCCCCATGTGCTAGCGCCCCGTAGTCTGAACACCGCCCCCTGAGCTAACCAAGCGTTGCGGAGCCAACTGTGGTCATGCGTAGCAGTCCCCTGCCGAGAATGAGCCGCCGTGGCCGCGTGACGGTCGGCGTGCTGGTCGGCGTCTTCGTGTTGTTCACCCTGCTCGGTTGGGGTGTCAACGCGTGGACCGACTGGCTGTGGTTCGACGAGGTGCACTACACCGCCGTCTTCACCGACGTGCTCACCACCCGCCTGCTGTTGTTCCTCGCGGTCGGCGCGGCGATGGCGATCGTGATCGGCGGCAACCTCTACCTGGCCTACCGGCTCCGCCCGCTGCTGCGGCCGCACTCGTCGGAGCAGCAGACGCTCGACCGTTACCGGGTCGCGCTGTCGCCGCGGATCGGCACCTGGGTCACCGTCGTCTCGATCGTGGTCGGCCTGTTCGCCGGGCTCTCCGCGCAGGGCCGGTGGGACACCTGGATGCTGTTCCGCAACGCGCAGCCGTTCGGCGTCAAGGACCCGATCTTCAATATCGACGTCGGGTTCTACGTCTTCCAGTACCCGTTCTACAAATACCTGCTCGGCGTCGGCTTCACCGCCGTCGTGCTCGCGGTCATCGGCTCGCTGGCGGTGCACTACATCTTCGGCGGCGTGCGCCTGCAGGGCGGCGGCGACCGGATCACCAACGCGGCCCGCGCCCACCTGACCACCCTGGTCGCCGTCTTCGTGCTGTTCAAGGCCGTCGCCTACGTGCTGGACCGGCGCGCGCTGCTGCTGTCCTACAACGAGGGCGCCAAGGTCTACGGTGCCGGTTACGCCGACGTCAACGCGCTGCTGCCGGCCAAGGAGATCCTCGGCTACATCTCGATCGTCGTCGCGATCGCGATCATCCTGTTCTCCAACGCGTTCATCCGGAACCTGGTCTGGCCGGGCGTCTCGCTGGCCCTGCTCGGCATCTCGGCGGTCGCGATCGGCGGCATCTACCCGTCGGCCGTGCAGAGCTTCACGGTCAACCCGAGCACGATCGACAAAGAGCGGCCGTACATCAAGAACAGCATCGAGGCGACCAGAGCCGCGTTCGGGATAGCCGACGTCGACATCAACGCGTACCCGGGCAGCAGTCAACCGCCACCCGCGAGCCTGGCCACCGACACCTCGATCGTGCCGAACATCCGGCTGCTCGACCCGCAGCTCCTCTCGGAGACGTACACGCAGCTCCAGCAGGCTCGTGGCTTCTACAACTTCGGCGACAAGCTCGACATCGACCGCTACACGGTCGACGGCAAGACGCAGGACTACGTGGTCGGCGTCCGGGAGATCAACTACCGGACGGGCCTGACCGCGCAGCAGAGCAACTGGCTCAACCGCCACACCATCTACACGCACGGGTACGGCGTGGTGGCCGCACCGGCCAACGAGGTCTGCCGGGAGCAGCCGAGGTTCGTCTCCGGCTTCCTCGCGGACGAGGGCACGGGCTGCCAGTCGGCGACCGAGGAGATCAAGACCGAGCAGCCCCGGATCTACTACGGCGAGCAGATGGACGACGCCGACTACGCGGTCGTCGGCTCGCGCGGCAACGGCAGCAACGCCGAGTTCGACCGCCCGACCGGCAACGACGAGCAGTACTACACGTACGACGGCACGGGCGGCGTCCCGATCGGCTCGTTCGCCCGCCGGCTGCTCTACACGGTGAAGATGCAGGAGACCAACTTCCTGCTTTCCGAGGCGGTCAACGACAACTCGAAGCTGCTGTACGTGCGCAACCCGCGCGACCGGGTCGCCAAGGTGGCGCCGTTCCTCAAGCTTGACGGCGACCCGTACCCGGCGGTGGTCGGTGGTCGGGTGGTCTGGATCGTCGACGGCTACACGACCGCGGCCACCTACCCGAACTCCGAGCGGGTCAACCTGCAGTCGGTGACCAGCGACGAGCTGACCACCAGCGGTGCGGTGGTCGCACAGGCCCGGGAAGAGATCAACTACATCCGCAACTCGGTGAAGGCGACCGTCGACGCGTACGACGGGACGGTCAAGCTCTACGAGTACGACGACAAGGACCCCGTCCTGAAGGCCTGGAACCAGGCCTTCGGCGGCAACCTGATCGTGCCGAAGGCGGAGATCCCGCAGGAGCTCAGCGACCACCTGCGCTACCCGGCCGACCTGTTCAAGGTGCAGCGCGACCTGCTGGCCCGCTACCACGTGACCGAGCCCAACGAGTTCTTCTCCGGGCAGGACTACTGGGAGGTCCCGAACGCGCCGGACGACCCGGACAGGGGCCAGAAGCAGCCGCCCTACTACCTGATGACGCAGATGCCGGGCCAGGACGGGGCGCGGTTCCAGCTCACGTCCGCGGTCACGCCACGCGGCCGCCAGAACCTGGCCGCGATCATCTCCGGGTCGTACGTGAACGGCCAGCCGAAGTTGGAGGCGCTGGAACTGCCCGACCAGACGGTCGTGGCGGGCCCTGTCCAGGTCCATCAACAGATGACCAACGCCACCGACGTACGTGGCCAGCTCTCGCTGCTCTCGGCCGACAACAAGGCCACGGTGCAGTACGGGAACCTGCTGTCGCTGCCCTTCGACAACGGCATGCTCTATGTCGAGCCGGTCTACGTGAAGAGCAACCAGAACAACGCGTACCCGCTGCTGCAACGGGTCCTGCTGTCCTACGGCGACGGTTCCAACGCGGTCCTGGCCAGCAGCCTGCAACAGGGCATCAAGGACCTGGTGGCCAAGGGCGACGCGCAGAGACAGCAGACCGGCCAACCACCGGGCCAGCCGGAGACGCCCGAGCAGCCGCCGCCGCCCACCGGCGACCAGCCACCCGCGATGTCGCCGGAGCTGGCAGCCGCGGCCGCACGGTTGTCGGCGGCCATCGACGAGGTGAAGGCCGCCCAGGCGTCCGGTGACCTAGCGCGGTACGGCAAGGCCCTCGCGGACCTGGAAACGGCCAGCGACGCGTTCCAGGCGGCCCAGCGGACGGCCAGCAACCGCCCGGTGGGCTCCGGCACCACGCCGACACCGACCGGGTCACCGGCACCGCCGACGACGCCGCCGTCACCATCGGCGGGTTGACCCTCCGGACGGGGGCCGGCGGCCACGCCGGCCCCCGTTTTGGCACCACGCAACAGGGTGCGCTAGTCTTAACAAGCCGACGCGGGGTGGAGCAGCTCGGTAGCTCGCTGGGCTCATAACCCAGAGGTCGCAGGTTCAAATCCTGTCCCCGCTACAAAAGGGAACGGCCCTCCAGAGATCATCTGGGGGGCCGTTCTTGTTGGCCATCGACCGGAGCCCAAGCCGCTCCGCTCGACGTGCTTCAGGTGGGTAGGTCGAGGTAGCGCTCCTCACAGAGCGGACACCTGGTCAACGACTCATGATCCCGGAACGGGACAAAGTAGATACCGCACATAGATCGGACACCAAGGCCCTCAACCGATCTGAGGGCGAGGTCGCGCCGATGCGTGGGGCAAATAGTCGGTCGGCCGCCCAGAACACGTTGTCAGCGCCAGACGAGCTCCACGAGGTCGGCGACTGAGTTGACGATCAGGTCCGGCTGGTACGGGAACTGGCGCACCTCGTCGGCCCGGCGGGTGCAGCCGCTGAGCACCAGGACCGTGCGTAGGCCCGCTTCCACGCCGCCGACGATGTCGGTGTCCATGCGGTCGCCGACCATCGCGGTGGTGCGCGGGTCTCCGCCGATGATGCTCAGGCCGGTGCGCATCATCGTCGGGTTCGGCTTGCCGATGAAATACGGCGTGACCCCGGTCGCGGCGGTGATCATTGCGGCCACGGCGCCGCAGGCCGGTCGGGTGCCGGCCGGCGTGGGGACGCTGCGGTCCGGGTTCGTCGCGATGAACCGGGCCCCGGCCGCGACCAGCGCGCAGGCGCGGGCGACGGCCTCCGCCGAATAGCTGGCGAGCTCACCCAGCACCACGTAGTCCGGGGCGACGTAGTCCAGGTCGTAGCCGGCCATCGCGGCCACCAGACCCGCCTCGCCCAGCAGGTACGCCGATCCGCCCGGGTGGTGGGTGGCCAGGAAGCGGGCGGTCGCCTGCGCGCAGGTCCAGATCGCGGTCTCCGGGATCTTGAGGCCGACCGCCGCGAGCTTCGCGCTGACCTCGTCCGGCGGGTACAGCGAGTTGTTGGTCAGCGCGAGAAAGGGCACGCCGCGCGTGGTCAACGCACCGACGAAGTCCTCGGCGCCCGGGATGGCCTCGCCGCCTCGCACGAGGACGCCGTCCATGTCGACGAGCCAGTGCTCGACAAGCGGGAAAGTCTCGATCGGAGCCACCGGGCCAACGCTAGTGGAAAATGGCGTTTTCCCTGGTCAGCGCCGCGCGCGGGCTGTTCTGCCCGCGCGCGGCCGGCTGCTCAGTGGCGGGAGGTGAAGGTCGACAGGAAACGGTAGTTGGCCGGGTTGCCGGTGTTGTCGAAGCACATGACGTTGACCAGGGCGTCCGAACCCGCGTTGACCCACGGCTGGCCGAGGCCGCAGTAGTTCGGGCCGTCGCCGTACGCGGTGACGTGGGTGTTGGTCTCCCGAATGCCGATCTGCGGGTACTTGACCTCGTAGGTGCCGCCCGCGAGCATTCCCACGCCGTTGGCGCCGAAGCCGAGCTGGTGGTTGTAGTTGGTCTGGCCGCCGCCTGCCGACCAGATGTAGCCGAAGTACTTCGGCACGTCGACGGCGCCGAAGACCGCGCGCTGGCGGTGGTACGTGATGAAGAAGTCGGTGCTGGTGAGCGCGCCGGCGGCGTTGACGCAGACGACGACGACGTCGATTTCCAGGCCTACGGGCGACCAGGACTCGACCTTGCAGCGGCGGGCGACCGCGTTCGGCTGGATCGCCGTGACCTGCACGTTGCCGGACAGGCCCGCGCCCACCACGCCGACGCCGGGGATTCGCACGAGGTAGCGCCCC
The DNA here is from genome assembly GCF_900188485.1 of Asanoa hainanensis. Classification (GTDB taxonomy): domain Bacteria; phylum Actinomycetota; class Actinomycetes; order Mycobacteriales; family Micromonosporaceae; genus Asanoa; species Asanoa hainanensis. Next base: position 508,834 of record NZ_FZPH01000003.1, on the reverse strand, counting down.
GGGGTCAGCAGGCCCGTGCCGGGTGCGCCGGCGCCGGTGCTGTTGTACCACTGGACCGCGGCGCCGGCGGTGTTCACCTGGGCGGTCGCATAGGCGCCCGGCGGGAAGACCCCCGAGCTGGTCGACCACATGATCGTGAACGGGGTGTCGGCCAAGATGCCGCCGGGGCGGTGGCACGCCACGTCGACGATCTCGTCGGCTCCGGCGGAGCCCCAGCGGAACACCTCGCAGTAGTTGCCGGCCCGGCTGACCGCGGTGACGTGCACGGTGCCGCGCGTACCGCTGGCGACCTGCGGGAACGTGACCCGGAACAGGCCGACGGCCAGCTTGCCGCCGGTGGCCCAGAGGGCGGGGAAGGCGGCCCGCCAGCTTCCCCACTGGCGGGTCGTGTCGAGGGTCGTGCCGGCGGGCACGGTCGGGTTCCACACTGCGGCGAAACCCCACCGGTCGGGTGTCGCCGCGGCGGCGGGCGGGGCCGGGGCGACGGCGACTGTGACCGCCGCGACCAGCGCAAGGGCGAGGGGACGGACTCGCATGCGTTGTACCTCCAATTGAAGAAGTTCAATCGAGGCTGCCGGGCACGCGTCCGGTCCGCTGTCAGATCATGCGCAGTGGGCCCAGTTCTGCCGGTCCTCAGGCGACCTCGACGTAGTCGACCTCCGCCCAGCGGCTGCGGAAGCCGAGCCGGACCGTGTTGGTGCCGGCCGCGAGCGTGACGTCCGCGCGGACCTCGCGCCAGGTCTCCCAACCCGTGTTCGGGTACGTGACCACGTGTGCGGCGCCGCCGTTGACGCTCAGGTTGTGCTGGGCTTCCCCGAAGCCGGCCGAGTATCCGATGTGGACCGTGTAGGCGCCGGCCCTGGGCGCGAAGACGGAGATGGCGACGGTGCTGTCGGCGTAGTCGATGTAAGCCACCGCCTGCCCTTGCGACGCGGTGGACGTGGCCCGCACAGCGCAGTGCGTGAGGCTTCCACGCTCGGCCTCGTAGCGGACCCGGCTGCCCCGCACCACCGGAAAGCCGCCGGACCAGCCGAGCGCGGCCACGTACGTGCCGCGGGCGGTGTTGTTGTTGATCCAACCGTGGAACACGAGGTGGTCGCCGCCGCTCTCGCGCACGACGTCGGCGCCGCCCGGCCCGCGCACCGTGCCGTCCAGGCTCGCGGTCGTCAGCAACGAGCGGAATGCTTTCGTGTACGGCCCGGTCAGCGCGGTCGCGGTCGCATAGCTGGTCTGGTACGCGTCGTCGCCGTAGCCGCCGAGGGAGTAGAAGAGGACATATTGGCTGCCGACCTTGGTCAGCACCGGTGCCTCGATCACGCCGCTCTCCTCGGGCCGCCCGCTGCGCAGCAGTTCCACCCGGGCACCCTGGAGCGTGACCCCGTCGGCCGCGACCCGCTGCAGCCAGAGGCTGGTTGGCTGCCCGATCGCGTTCCCGTCGTCCTTGTAGAGCAGATAGCGCAGCCCGGTCGAGTCGGTGAAGCTCGACGCGTCGATGTCGCCGCCCTCGCCCGCGTCACAGACCAGTGGGCCGGTGCCGACGGGGCTGAACGGGCCGAGCGGGCTCGTGGCGAGTGCGGCACCGAGACACTGGCGCCCGGTCGCGCTGCTGCGGGCGGTGTAATAGAGCAGGTAGCGCCCGTCGGCCCGAACCGAGACGTCGGGCGCCCAGGTGCGACCGCCACTGGCCCAGGCACCGAGCGTCGGCAACGCGTCGGGGCGCCGAGTCCACCGACCGGTCAGCGTCGCCGCGGTGGCCACGGGGACGTTGCCGTTCGCGTTGTTGGTCGAGTAGGCGTAGTAGCTGGATCCGAACCGCGACACATCGGGATCGGGGAAGTCACTGGCGATCACGAGCGCGGGGGCGGCCGTCGCCGCGTGCGCGGCCGATGTTGTGACGACGGTGGCGATCGGAAGCGCCACGACCAGAACAGCCAACCGCACAAGAAATCGACGCATGACTATTTCTAGCACGGGCTGGGCGGCGCGCCTATCGTGTGCGACGTGACGGCGGAGAATCTGCGGGACCTCCTCGACCGGGTGGCGGGGACGCCCGGATGCGCTGTGCTGCCGCCGTCGGGCCAGCCCATGCACCGCATCCCGGCTGATCTCCGGGAGCTCTACGACTTCTGTGGCGGGGCCCGGCTGTGGGGATGGCGGCTGTCGGGCCCGACCGAACTGGTGCCGGCAAGTCCTCGCCTGTTGGGGGAAGCCGTCGCGCGCGAGGTCGCGGTGGACCAACCCGACGATCTCACCAACGGCTGCTACGTCATCGCCGACGGCGGCGGTGCGACCACCGACGAACACGTCGTCATCGACCTGCATCCGGCCCGAGCCGGGCGCTGTTACTTGGCTTTCTGGGACTCCTACGGCCTTGTGGGCGAGATGCCCGTCGTCGCGAGGTCAATCCCTGAACTACTCCGCTGGCTTCTCGACACGAACGGCGTGGATCCGACCCTCGCGCCCACCCATGGCGACGCCTACGGATGAGGCGCCGACGAACGCCGCGACAGCGCGGCGGAGTTCGGTGTCGGACAACGGTGTCGCCCGTGGGTAGTGGTCGCCCTCCGCGAGTGGAAGACACCCTCGACCTCTTCGATCGTGCGAGACGCAAGACGATCCACCTCGCCAGTGTCCCGCATTCAAGCAAGCCGGCTACCCACTAGTCACGGAGAGCGCGCCGCTGGATTCGGGCCCTGGCCTTGCGGAGGACGCCTGGCACCAGTCCACGGTGGACGGCGGACAGCGGTGGCCAGGCGTACCGGCCGACGGGTCCGTCGTAGTGCAGGAAGGTCCACAGCGACACCCGCCCACCCGCCGCGCACACGACCAGGTTCGCGTGCAGGAACCAGGAGTCGGCCTCCAGCCGGATCCAGTCGTCACCCCGCGCGCCGATGCGCCAGCCGGCGATCGTCGACGGGGAGCGGCCGTATCGCAGGCGCAGGCCCAGGATCACTCGCCAGATGAGGATCTCGGCCGGTGTGGGGACGTCGCCGAACATCGCTCTCGCCCACCGCTCGGCCCCTGCCGACACCTCCGTAGCCAGCGCGAAGTGGTCGGCGTAGTCGATCACCGCCAGCGAGCTGCGAGCCCGGTCCGGCGCGGGGATGTCGACGGTCATCTCGCTGCCTCCTACGGATCTATACGATGGCGTACAACTCCAGGCTAACGCCTGTTATACGGTGGCGTATATAGAAGGTGGGCACGATTGTGGGTGCTACCCGCACCACCCGCGAGCAGTGGGTCGAGGCCGGGCTGCGGGCGCTCGCCGACGGCGGTCCCGACGCCGTCCGGGTCGAGGCGCTCGCCAAGGCGCGCGGCGTCACCAAGGGCGGCTTCTACGGCTCCTTCGCCGACCGGGAAGCGCTGCTCGAAGCCATGCTCGACACCTGGGAGCGGGAGAGCACCGACGAGGTGCTCGCGCGCGTCGAACAGGCCGGCGGCGACGCCCGCGCCAGGATCACCCGGGCCGGTCTGCTGACCTTCTCCAGCGACCGCCTGCGGCCGATCGACCTCGCCGTGCGCGACTGGGCCCGCCGGGACGCGTGCGTCGCCGAACGGCTGCGGCGGGTCGACAACCGCCGGATGGGGCTGCTGCGCGAGTTGATCGGGATGCTCCGCGAAGACGCGGACGAGCAAGAGGTCGAGGCGCGCAGCCTGCTGGCCTTCTGCCTGGCCATCGGTGCGGAGTTCCTCGCCGCCGACCACGGCGACCGGACCCGGTCACAGGTCGTCAGCCGGGCCGCGGACCTGCTGTTCGGCCAGGAGGCCCCGGAAGCGTCACCGTGACGACGAGACCGCCCTCCGGGTTCGGGCGGGCCGTCGCCTCCCCACCGTGTGCGCGGGCCACCGAGCGGACGATCGACAACCCCAGCCCGGCACCCTTGGCGGTGACGAGCCGGTCCGCGTCCATGCGCCGGAAGGGTTCGAACAAGCCCGGGATCTCGTACGCCGGAATGACCGGTCCCGTGTTCGTGACCTCGATGTGCGCCCGGCCGTCCGGACCGCGTCGCGTGGTGACGCTGGCGAAGCCGCCCGGGTGGTTGTGCCGGATGGCGTTCTCCACCAGGTTCTGCGCCAGTCGTTCCAGCAGCACCGGGTCGCCGCCGGTCGGTGCCGGGCCGGCCGCCTCGGTCAGCGTCACCGACGCGGCGCGGGCCTCGTCGACGGACTGGGCGACCACGTGGGTGGCGATGTCCGCCAGGTCGATCTCCTGCCGGTCGACGACCTCGTGTTCGGAACGGGCCAGCAGCAGCAGGCCGGTGATCAGCCGCTCCTGCCGGCTGTTGATCTCCAGCAGCGTCTCGCCGAGCGAGATGACGTCGGGCGAGGCCGTGCGGCGGTTCATCGCCACCTCGACCAGGGCGCGGTTCAACGTCAGCGGCGTACGCAGCTCGTGCGAGGCGTTGGCCACGAACCGCCGCTGGCCCTCGAACGAGCGGTCCAACCGCGCGACCATCGTGTCGAACGTGTCGGCCAGCTCCTTGACCTCGTGGTCGGCGCCGGTCAGGGCGATCCGCTCGTGCAGGCTCAGGTCGGCGCCGCGGGCGATCCGGCGGGCCGTGTCGGTCACCCGGTGCAGCGGGGCGAGCACCCGGCCCGCCACCAGCCAGCCCAGGCCGATCGCGGCGCTGCCGACCAGGCCCAGCGCGATGCCGCCCTGGGTGAGCTGGGAAGTCAACGCCTCGTCGCGTACCTCCGACTGTTGTTTGGCCATGTATTGCGGCACGTCGTCCACGGGGATCTGCTGGCCGTCGGCGGTCCGGAAGAAGACCGTGTCGGTGGCGCCGGCGTCGCCGGGCCCGACGAGCTGGCGGTTGACCATCACGCCACCCCCGCGCGGCAGTTGTTGCTCCACCAGCAGGTGGGTCACGCCGAGCACCACCAGGCCGCCGACCAGGAACAGGCCGCCGTAGACGAGCGTGAGCCGGGTACGCAGGGACAGGCGCCTCACGAGATCCGGTACCCCTCTCCGGCCAGGGTCTCGATGACCGGCGGGTCGCCGAGCTTGCGGCGCAGCTTGAGCACGGTGAGTCGCACCGCCGACGTGAACGGGTCGGCGTTCTCGTCCCAGACCTTCTCCAGCAGCTGTTCGGCGCTGACCACGGCACCGTCGGCCCGCAACAGCTCGGCCAGCACACCGAACTCCTTTTTGGACAGCGGCACGTAGCGGTCGTCGCGGAAGACCTGGCGCCGCGCCGTGTCGAGGAGGATGCCGGCCCGGCGCAGCACCGGCGGCAGGGCCGGGCGCGCCCGCCGACCTAGCGCCTGCACCCGCGCGGCGAGCTCCACGAAGGCGAACGGCTTGGGCAGGTAGTCGTCGGCGCCCAGCGACAGGCCCGCGACCCGGTCGCCGATCTCGGCGGCGGCCGTCAGCATGAGGATCCGCGCGGTCGCGTCGGAGCCGACCATGGCCCGGCACACGTCGTCACCGTGCACCTTCGGCAGGTCGCGGTCGAGCACGACGACGTCGTAGTCGTTGACGGCGAGCCGTTCCAGCGCCGCGTCGCCGTCGAGGGCCACGTCGACGGCGTGCGCGTCGTCGCGCAGCCACTCGGCGATCGCCTCGGCGAGCAGCCGTTCGTCCTCGACCACCAGGATCCGCATCGCCCCATGGTGCCGAGCCAACCTGTTTCTTCGCTGTTAGCGCTTTCGGAAGCGCCACGGAAACGGCGCGGGGCGTTGACTTCGCCGGCACAGCGGCTCGCAGCCGAGCGGGCTGTCCGGCTCGGGAGAAGTCATGAAACCAAGGCACGCGCTGCTGTCGCTGGCGCTGCTCCTGGCGCTGACCGCCTGCGGTGGCAAGGGAAACGACGGCGACGGGGTCGCATCGGTCGGTGGTACGCCCAGCGCGGCGGCCACCAGCGGGCAGCCGTCACGGGAGGACGTCGAGGAGCTGGCGTTGAAGTTCGCGCAGTGTATGCGCGAGCACGGCGTCGACATGCCCGACCCGGAGATCGACGGCGGCCGGATCACCCAGCGGATCAACGCCGGACCCGGCGGGCGCGAGACGGTGGAGGCCGCGCAGGAAGCCTGCAAGGAGTACGCGCCGTCCGGTCCGAGCGGCGGAAAGCCTGACCCGCAGGCGCAGCAGGAGATGCTCGACCACGCGCAGTGCATGCGCGACAACGGCGTCGAGAAGTTCCCGGACCCCAACCCCAACGAGGGCGGCGTACGAATCGACGGCTCGATCACCGACGACCCGGACTTCAAGCGGGCGCAGGAGGCGTGCGACGCGAAGCTCGGCCGGCCGGGAGCGGACAAATGAGCCGTGGCCGCAGGATCGCGGGTGGCGCGGTCGGCGTGCTGGCGGTCGGCGCCGCGACCGCGGCGACCATCGGCTTCGGGTTCGGCTCGCCGGACGTCGGCGGTGCCGCGGCGGCGCTGCCACCCGCGACCGCGACCGTGACGCGGGAGACCCTCGACGACACCCAGACCGTCGACGGCGACCTGGGGTACGGCGACACGACAGCGCTGAGCGGCCGGGTCGCCGGCACGGTCACGTCCCTGCCGTACGCGGGATCGGTCTTCCAGCGGGGTCAAGCTTTGTACAAAGTGGACAACGACCCGATCGTGCTGATGTACGGCGGCGTGCCGGCCTATCGCAGCCTCGGCCCGGGCGACGAGGGTGCCGACGTCAAGGCGCTCGAGGCGAACCTGAAGGCCCTGGGTTACACCGGTTTCACGGCTGACGACGAGTACACCTCGTCCACCGCCGACGCGGTGCGCGACTGGCAGGACAACCTCGGCGTCACCGAGACCGGGCGGGTGGAGCTGGGCCGGATCGTCTTCGCGCCCGGCCCGATCCGGGTCGACAGCGTCCAGGCGACGCTCGGTGGCACGACCGGGCCCGGCCAGGAGGTGCTGGCGTACACGGGCACCAGCCGGGTGATCACCGTGCAGCTCGACATCGGCGAGCAGCGGCTGGCCAAGAAGGGCACGAAGGTCTCGGTCGAGCTGCCCGACGGCAAGCGGGTGGCCGGCGCGGTGCAACGGGTCTACACGGTGATCGAGGCCAGCGACGACCCGAACGGCGCCCCGGAGACCAAGATCGAGGCGCAGATCTCGCTCGCCGACCCGAAGGCCGGTGCCGGGCTGGACGTCGCGGCGGTCGAGGTGACGTTCACCGCCGCCCAGCACGCCGACGTGCTCACCGTGCCGGTGGCGGCGCTGGTCGCGCTGGCCGAGGGCGGCTATGGCGTCGAGGTGGTCGAGGGTTCGACGACCCGCTACGCGCGGGTCGAGACGGGCCTGTTCGCCGGCGGGCGAGTCGAGGTCAGCGGCGACGGCATCGCCGAGGGCGTGACGGTGGGGATGCCGTAATGATCCAACTCCAAGCCGTCTCGAAGACCTATCCCGGCGGGGTCAGGGCGCTCCGCGGCGTCAGCCTGGAGCTCGGCGCGGGTGAGCTCGTCTCGATCGTCGGCCCGTCCGGCTCCGGCAAGTCGACGATGCTGCACCTGCTGGGCACGCTGGACACCCCGACATCGGGTGCCGTGGTCGTCGACGGGCACGACGTGTCGCGACTCTCCGACCGGCAGCTCTCCGCGCTGCGGGCCCGCCGGATCGGTTTCGTCTTCCAGCAGTTCCACCTGGCGGCGGGGGTCAGCGCGCTGGACAACGTCGCCGACGGCCTGTTGTACGCCGGTGTCGCCCTCGCCGAACGTCGCCGCCGGGCGGGGGCCGCCCTGGACCGGGTCGGCCTGGCCCACCGGCTCGACCACGAGCCACACGAGCTGTCGGGCGGCGAGAAGCAGCGGGTGGCGATCGCCCGGGCCGTCGTCGGCGAGCCCGCGGTCCTGCTGGCCGACGAGCCGACCGGCAACCTCGACTCCGCGTCCGGCGCCGGAGTGCTCGCGCTGCTGCGGGACCTGTACACCGCCGGCACCACGGTCGTCGTGATCACCCACGACCGCGAGATCGCCGACAGCCTCCCTCGCCAGGTGCGCATGCGCGACGGGGAGGTGGTGACCGCATGAGCCCGAGACCATTCCAGCGGCGGGCGCGGACGAGTCCGAGCCTCAAGGCGTCCCGGCTGCGGCCGCGCGACATTCTGCGGGTGGGGGCGGTGGGGCTGCGTACGCGGCCGACCCGGGCCTTGCTCTCCGCTCTTGGCATCGCGATCGGGATCGCGGCGATGATCTCCGTGGTGGGGATCTCCGCGTCGTCGCGGGCCGACCTCGATCGTGAGCTGGCCGCGCTGGGCACCAACCTGCTGACGGTCTCGCCCGGGCAGTCCATCTTCGGCGAGGATGCCAGCCTGCCGGCCGCGGCCGAGGCGATGATCGAGCGGATCGGGCCGGTGCGGTCGACCTCGGCGGTCGGGGCCGTCGGCGGCGCGAGCGTCTACCGCAGCGACCGGATCCCGGCGGCACAGACCAACGGCCTCGGCACGTACGCCGCCCGGCTCGATCTGCCCGAGACCGTCTCGGCGGAGCTTCGCAGCGGCGTCTGGCTCAACGCGGCGACCGAGCGGTACCCGGCCGTCGTGCTCGGCGACGCCGCCGCCCGCCGGCTCGGGATCAGCCGGGCCGGTCCCGAGGTCGAGATCCTCGTCGGTGGTCAACGGTTCGTGGTCGTCGGCATCCTGGCCCCGGTCGCGCTGGCCGAGAACCTCGACAGCGCCGCGATCATGGGTTGGCCCGTGGCGGAGCGGCTGTTCGGCTTCGACGGCCACCCGACGACCGTCTACACGCGGTCGGCCGAGAGCCAGGTCGAGGCGGTCCGGGCGGTGCTCGGGCCGACGGCGAACCCGGAGGCACCGAACGAGGTCGACGTGTCCCGCCCGTCGGACGCGCTGAGTGCCCAGCGGGCGGCCGGCGCCGCCTTCACCGGGCTGCTGCTCGGCCTGGGCGCGGTGGCGCTGCTGGTCGGCGGGGTCGGGGTGGCCAACACGATGGTCATCTCGGTGCTCGAGCGGCGCGGCGAGATCGGCCTGCGGCGGTCGCTGGGCGCCACCCGCGGCCAGGTCCGGACCCAGTTCCTGGCGGAGTCGCTGCTGCTGTCCGCCCTGGGCGGCATCGGCGGCGTGCTGCTCGGGATCGTCGTGACCACGGGGTACGCGTACTACCAACACTGGCCGACCACGGTGCCGGGCTGGGCGACGGCCGGCGGCGTGGCCGCGACGGTCCTGATCGGTGGCGTCGCCGGCCTGTATCCCGCGATCCGGGCCGCCCGCCTGTCGCCGACCGAGGCGCTCGCGGCCCCGTGACGCGAGGGGCACGAGTAATTCTATCTAACTAGTAGGATATGTGGGTTTGCTCACGTTGAGTTGAGTAATGCCGTACGCAGCCGGCACGGTAGAGGGCCGTGGATCCGCTTCGGCGGATCCACGGTCGTGTCTCATCTCTCAGGACGGCGTGCCCCCGTGATCCGCATCAACGGTCTGCGCAAGACGTACCGAGGCCGTGGCGGAGACGTCGCCGCGGTGGCGGGCGTCGACCTGACCGTGCGCGCGGGCGAGGTCTTCGGCGTGCTCGGCCGCAGCGGTGCGGGCAAGAGCACCCTGTTGCGCTGCGTGAACATGCTCGAGCGGCCGGACGCCGGGACCATCACGGTCGACGGCGTGGACCTCGCCGGGCTCAGCGAGACCGGCCTGCGTACCGCCCGGCAGCGGATCGGCATGATCCATCAGCATTTCGCGCTGCTCTCGTCGCGTACCGCCGCCGGAAATGTCGCGTTCCCCTTGGAAGTCATGGGCATGCCGCGCCGGCAGCGCGCCGACCGGGTCGCCGAACTGCTCGACCTGGTGGGCCTGCGCGATCGGGCCGGCGCGTACCCGGCGCAGCTCTCCGGTGGTCAGAAGCAGCGGGTCGGCATCGCCCGCGCGCTGGCCGGCGAGCCGAAGGTGCTGCTCTCCGACGAGGCGACCTCCGCGCTGGACCCGGACACCACGGGCTCGATCCTGGCGCTGCTGCGCGACCTCAACCAGCGGCTCGGCCTGACCATCCTGCTGATCACGCACGAGATGGAGGTCGTCAAGCGGATCTGCGACTCGGTCGCGATCATGAGCGACGGCGTGATCACCGAGGCCGGGCCGGTGCACGAACTGCTGGCTCGTCCCGATTCGGCGCTCGCTCGCGGGATCTTCCGCCTGGGTCCGCCGCCGGTGCTCGACGACGCGACGATCGTCGACGTGACCGTGGTCGGCGACGGCTCGCTGATCTCGGACGTCGCGCGCACCCACGACGTCGACGTGCGCATCCTCGACGGCTCGGTCGAGACGCTGGCTGGTGGGCGGGCGGGTCTTTTGCGGCTGGCGCTGCCCGGGTCGCCGGCGTCGAACGCCGCGGCGCTGAGCCAACTGCGTGCCGGCGCCGTCGCGGTGGAGGTGCACCCGTGACCTGGTCCGAGATGGTCCCGCTGCTGTGGGAGGCGACCAAGGAAAGCGCCTACATGGTGCTGGTGGCCACCCTGCTCACCGCCGTCGGCGGCCTGCTGGTCGGCGTGGCCCTGGTCCTGACGGACCGCGGCGGCCTGCTGGCGTTGCGGCCCGTCAACGCGCTGCTCGGCCTGATCGTCAACATCGGCCGGTCGCTGCCGTTCATCATCCTGCTCGTCGCCATCATCCCGTTCACCCGGGCCGTGGTCGGCACCACCATCGGCACGTCGGCGGCCATCGTGCCGTTGACCGTCGGCGCGATCCCGTTCTACGCCCGCATCGTCGAGACGGCGATCCGCGAGGTCAACCGCGACGTGGTCGCCGCAGCCAAGGCGATGGGCGCCTCCCGCCGGGAGATCGTCGTCAAGGTGCTGCTCCGCGAGGCCCGCCCGGGCCTGGTCGCCGGCCTCACCATCACGGTGGTCGCGCTGGTCGGCTACTCCGCCATGGCCGGCGTGGTCGGCGGCGGCGGGCTCGGCGACCTGGCCATCCGCTACGGCTATCAGCGCTTCGAGACCGGAGTCATGATCGCCACCGTTGTGCTGCTCGTCGTCTTCGTGCAGCTAGCCCAGATGCTCGGCGACCTCGTCGCTCGGCGTCTATCCCACAGGTAGAGAAAGGTTCCACCGTGCGTCGCACCATAGCCATCGCCGCCGCAGCCACCGCCAGCCTCGTTCTGGGCCTGGGCATGGCCGCCTGTGGCTCGGACTCCGCGGGCGGCTCCGCTTCCGCCGCCGACGCGCCGCTGAAGGTCGGTGTGAGTCCGGTTCCGCACGGCGAGATCCTCAAGTACGTGTCGGACAAGCTGGCCCCGGCCGAGGGCCTCAAGCTCGACATCGTCGAGTTCAACGACTACATCCAGCCCAACGTGGCCCTGCAGGACAAGCAGTTGGACGCCAACTACTTCCAGCACATCCCGTACCTGGAGGAGGAGGTCGCCTCCAAGGGCTACAAGTTCACGCCCCTGAAGCCGGTCCACATCGAGCCGCTGGGCGTCTACTCGAAGAAGGTCAAGTCGCTGGCGGACCTGCCCGTCGGCGGTGTGGTGGGCGTTCCCAACGACCCGTCGAACTCGGGCCGGGCGCTGAACCTGCTGGCCGCCAACGGAGTCATCACCCTCAAGGACGGCGCGGGCGTGAAGGCCACCGAGGCCGACATCACCTCGAACCCGAAGAACCTGAAGTTCGAGCCGCTCGAGGCGGCCCAGCTGCCCCGCAGCCTGGAGGACACCGCCGCGTCGGTGATCAACGGCAACTACGCGATCGAGACGGGCCTGACCCCGGCCAAGGACGCGCTGGCGCTGGAGAAGGGCGAGAACAACCCGTACGCGAACCTGGTCGTCGTCCGCACGGGCGACGAGAACGACCCGCGGATCGTGAAGCTGGAGAGGCTCCTGCACTCGCCCGAGGTGAAGAAGTTCATCGAGGACAAGTACCAGGGCTCGGTCCTGCCCGCGTTCTAAGCCCGCGAAGGAACGGCCCCTCGGAGAGCTCTCCGGGGGGCCGTTCTCGTCAGCGGTGTTCGACCGTGAAGCCGAGGTCGCCGAGGACCTTGACCGCGCCTGTCTTGCCGCCCTCGAAGTCGCCCGAGGCCAGGCGGGTGCCCGTGGCGAACTCGTAGGCCGTGCCCAGGATGGCTTTCGGCGGGTAGTGGTTGTTGCCGTTGACCAGGTCGTACGTCGTGGTCGGCGCGAAGCCGTGTGTCGCGAAGAAGGTGTCCGGGCCCAGCCGGTCGTATTCCTTCATCGCGCGTACGACGTCGGTGTTCCTGACCTTGTTCCACTCCGGTGTCATGAGACTCTCCTTCCCAGGAAGTCACGCATCAGGCCGGCCACCTCGTCGAGGTGGCTCTCCAGCAGGAAGTGGCCGCCGTCGAGCAGGTGGATCTCGGCGTCGGGTGCGTCGGCGGCGAACGCCTCGGCGCCCGCGGGGCCGAAGATGCCGTCGTTGCGGCCCCAGGTCGCCAGGACCGGCACGCCGCTCTCTCGAAGGTACGCGTGCAGCTTCGGGTAGAGCGGCAGGTTGTTGGCGTAGTCCGCGAAGAGGTCGAGCTGGATCCGGTCATTTCCGGGGCGGCTGACCAGCGCGTGGTCGTGCGTCCAGGTGTCCGGGCAGATCAAGGTCTCGTCGGGTACGCCGTGCAGGTACTGCCAGCGGATCGCGTCCAGGGTCAGCGCGGCCCGGACGCCGGCTTCGGTCGACGGATCGCGCCAGTATTCGCGCACCGGTGCCCAGAACTCCTCGACCAGGCCGGCCTCGTACCCGTTGCCGTTCTGGGTGATGATCGCGGTGATGGCGGCCGGGCGCGCCAGGGCGAGCCGCCAGCCGATGGGCGCGCCGTAGTCCTGCACGTAGATCGCGTAGCGCTGCACGCCCAGCGTGGCCAGCAGGCCCGCCGTGAGGTCAGCCAGCCGGTCGAAGGTGTAGTCGAAGTCTTCGATCGGCGGCGCGTCGGAGAAGCCGAAGCCCAGGTGGTCCGGCGCGATCACGTGGTAGCGGTCGGCCAGTAGCGGGATCAGGTCGCGGAACATGAACGAGCTCGTCGGGAAGCCGTGCAGCAGCACCACTGTCGGCGCGTCCGGCGAGCCGGCCTCTCGGTAGAAGAGCCGCTGACCGTCGACGGTGGCGTACCGGTGATGCATGTGTTTCTAACCTCCATGAGCAGCGAAGATGGTTACAACTAGCAACCTAGGACCGCGTCAGCTAACCTGTCAAGCGGTTCACGAAGGTTAGGAGAACGATGAAGTCGGACGAGGCTGTGCTGCTGGCCATCCTCAACAGCACGCCGGTCGTCGAGGGGGAGCAGCGCGACGAGCTCGCCGACCCGCAGTGGCTGGTGGGGCTGGGCGGGCGCGGCACCCGCAAGGAGCGCGAGCACGTCGTCGCGGCCCGGGCCGCGCTCCAGGACGTCGTGCGCGGTGCGCGACCCCCGGCCACGCTGGCTGCCCTGCTCGACGGGGTCGCGTTGAAGCCCGCGATGACCGACGACGGCATCGCCTGGAACGCCGACGTCCCGGCCGACCGCGACCTCGCCGTGCGCGCCGTCCTCACCTGGGACGCGCTGGCCAAGGGGAGCCCGGGCCGGCTGCGGCCGTGCGCCAACGACGAGTGCCAGCTCTTCCTGATCGACCACAGCCGCACGAACACCGCACGCTGGTGCTCGATGGCCGTCTGCGGCAACCGGATGAAGGCCCGCCGGCACTACCAGCGCAACCGCTAGAGAAGCGCCTCCAGCCGAGCCAGGTGCTCGGTGACCGGGCCCACCGTGAGCATGCCGCTCCCCGCGCCGGCCAGTTCGCCCGCCGCCGGGGCCAGCGCGCCGTGTGCCCGGAGCGCCCACTCCCGGTCGCCCGCCCGGACGGCCGCCGCTCCGAGCAGGCACCACAGCGCTTCGAACAACAGGTCGTGCGGCGGCTCCGGGGCGGCGTCCAGGGCGGCGTCGTCGATCAGCGGGCGCACCCACGGCCCGTACGGGCCCCAGTTGGTGTCCGCCGCGAACTGGATCGGCTGGTCGTGCCACACCCGCAGGCAGAGCAGGGCCAGCGGCAGCAGGCCGCGCTCGACGCCGGGCATGCCCGTGCCGGACAGGTCGGTCGCCGCCGCGCGGTAGGCGGACTCTGCCGGGGCTCCGCTCGCGGCCAGCCGCAGTGCCGCGTACCACCGGGTGAAGACGCCGACCAACGGCCGGCCGTATCGTCCGGCGAGTCGGTCGGCCGCCGCGGCGTGCTCGTCCGCCGTCGTGAAGTCGGCGAGCGCCGAGCGGGCCTGCATCCGCACGAGGTGGCCGAGGATCTCGAACGACGCCAGGCCGTTGGCGGCCGAGATCTCGGTGAGCTCCGCGCCGATCCGGTCGCGTTCGGCCGCCAGCCCGGCGTGCTGGAACGACTGCATGAAGACACCGTTGAGGACGAACGCCAGCAGCGCCGGGTCGCCGAGCCGGCGGGCCAGGCGCTCGGCCTCGCGGGCGGCGGTGTGCCGGTCCGTGCCCCGGGACTCGACCGCGACCGTTGCCAGCAGGCGGGCGCGGATGAAGTCCGGAGCCGCGGTCGGCAGCCTGGCCAGCGTCCGTTCGGCCGCGGCCACGATCGCCGCCGCCTGCTCCGGGTCGTCGGACCTCGTCCAGATCGCGGGTACGTCGTAGCCGCCGATCACCCGCGCGGTGAGCTCCGGATCGCCGAGCCGTTCGGCCGCCTCGACGGTGGCCAGCCGTTGCCCGCGGGCCGCCGCCAACCCGCCGCCGACCGCGAGGCCACGCAGCAGGTCCACAGTCGACTCCAGCCGGGCCGGGCCGCCGGCGACGACGGTGCGCTCGTACGCCGCGGCCGTCAGCTCCCAGGTGTCGAGCGCGGGTGGGTCCTGGCGGAGGATGTCGGACTCGAGTTGCCGCAGCGCCGGGCCCGGGTCGATGCCGAGCTGCTCGCGCAGCAGGTCGCGGGCCCGCCGCAGCACGGCGAGGGCGTCCGCCTGGCGGTTCGCCCGCCACAGCGCCTCGGCGAGCAGCCGCCAGGCGTCCTCCCGCCACGGGTGGCCGGCCGCGTGGGCGTCCAGGTCGGGCACGACGTCGGCGGCCCGGCCGAGCCGGATCAGCGCTTCGGCGCGCAGCTCGACCGCGCGCAGCCTTACCTCCTCCAGCCGGGCCCGCTCGTCCCGGGCCCAGGGCTCGTCCAGTCCGGCGTACGCGGGTCCGCGCCACCAGCCCAGGGCCTCGCCCAGCCGCTCCGGAGCGGCGTGCCCCTCGACCGCGGCCTCGAACCGCCAGGCGTCCACCGCGTCCGGTGCCGCCCGCAGCGCGTACCCCGGGCCCTCGGTGACCAGCAGTGTTGGTTTCGTGCGCGGTGCGCGGTCGGGCTCCAGCGCCCGGCGCAGGGCGGCGACGAACGTGCGCAGGGCGCTGACCGCGCCCGACGGCGGGTTGGTCCACAGGTCGTCGACGAGCTGGTCGACCGGGACCACCCGGCCGCGGGCGACCACCAGGCGGGCCAGCACCGCTCGGTGCCGGGGGCCGCGCAGGTCGACCGGCGCACCGGGAGCGGACCAGGCGACGACCGGGCCGAGGACGCCGAAACCGACAGACACGCAGGTCAACGTAGCGCGCTCATCGGTTGCTCATCCGCGATCGGCACGCTGGACCCGTACCAATCGATCAGGAGAGGACCCTCGAGATGATTCCAGGTTTCGACCAGCTTCGCGTCCCGGCGGACGCGGATGTCGCCCTCAACGTCGCGGTGGGCGGGTCCGGCAGCCCGATCGTGCTGCTGCACGGCTTCCCACAGACCCAGTTGATGTGGCGCCACGTGGCGGCCGACCTGGCCGTCGACCACACGGTTATCTGCCCCGACCTGCGCGGTTACGGGGCCAGCGACAAGCCCGCGGCGCGGGACGCCGACACCTACTCGAAGCGCACGATGGCCGCCGACATCGTGGCCATGGCCCGCGCGCTCGGGCACGAGCGGTTCGCGCTCGCGGGCCACGACCGGGGTGCGCTCGTGGCCATCCGGGCCGGCCTGGACCATCCCGACTCGATCGCCCGGCTGGCGATCCTGGACGTGCTGCCGACGCTGGACATGTGGGACGTGCTGCACGGCGTCAACGCGGCCGTCGCGTTCCACCTCTACCTGATGGCCCAGCCGCCCGGGTTGCCCGAGCGGATGATCGCGGCGACCGCGGACGAGTTCTTCGGCTCGTTCCTGGACGGGTGGGGCGGAGAGGGAATTCCCGAGGAGGTACGTGCGGAGTACCTGGCCGCCTCCCGCGCGGCGGTGCCGTCGATCGTGGCGGACTACCGCGCGTCGGCGGGCATCGACGTCGAACACGACCGGGCCGACCGGGCGGCCGGCCGCCGGCTGGCCATGCCGGTCACCGTCGTGCAGCAGGACTGGGGCGCGGCGCTCGGGTACGACGCGGTGGCACTGTGGCGGGCCTGGGCGCCGGACCTGGTGCACCGCACCACCACGGCCGGGCACTTCATGGCCGAGCAGGCACCCGCCGAGATCGTCAAGGACCTCCGCGATCTGCTGAATCGATGACACGTACGGGTCAAGCGCACACGGCGTCCGTCGTGCCGGCCCGGGTTCCGGCTCTACGGTGGACAGCGATGCCGTAGGGAAGGGGTCACGACCCGTGCACGAGGTTTCGGAGTCGCCGGAGGAGTGGCCAGGCGACTACGCCGGCGAAGAGCCGCTGCCGACCGTCCACCGCCGCGTGATGCTCACCGACCTGCCGGACAGCGGTTTGGAAGAGATCGCCCGCCGACTCAAGCTCAGCATGCCGGAGGCCGAGCCCGTCCCGGAACCCGATTGGCAGCCCGAACCCGACCCGGAGCTGGAGCTGACACCCGCCCCGACAGCGGTCGTGGCACCAGCGGTGGAACCACCGCCGACACCGGAGCCGGCACCCGCGGAGCCGACCGAGCCGGCAGAGCCGATCTTGGCGGTGGAGCCGGTCCAGGTGACAGAGCCGGTCCAGGTGGCGAAGCCGGTGTTGTTGGCGGAGCCGGTCCAGGCAGCGGAGCCCGTCCAGGCAGCGGAGCCCGTCCAGGCAGCGGAGCCGATCCGGGTGCCGGTGCCGATCCAGGCGGCGGCGCCGGCCATGCCGGCCCTAGTGCCAGTGCCCCCGATCGTGGCCGTCCCGGAGATCACCGCGGTGCCACCGTTCGTGGCGGCACCAGAGCCGCCGCCAGCGGTCGTCGACCGCGGGCCCGTGCTAGCCGGGCTACCGGTGGCCGAGCTAGAGGAGCTGGCCCACGAGCAGTTCGCGCGGGTGGTCCACGGCCCAGCGGAGGTGCCGGCGACCGACGAGCTCTACGAACACCTCCGCGGCGCGGGCCTACAGCGGATCGACGCGTTCGCCTACCGGGTCGAGGACGGCCGACCAGTAGTGGTCGTCCGGCCGTCCTCGGCACCGGAAGGCGCCCGCACCCTGCACCGCGTCGTGCGTACCCCTGATCGGGAAGCGGTCTGGCAGCTCGTCGACGTCTGGATCGGCGTGCCGATCTCGACGGTCCGCAACCCCCCGACCGACCTCCTGGAAGCCGTTTACTACGCGGCGTACTAATCGATGAAGATCGTCTTCTTCTGGCTTTCGATGCTCTTCAAGATGCTCGCCGCGTCGCCGGGCTTGCGGATGAACTCCTGGAACGCCGGGATGATGACCGTCGACGCGAAGTCCGGGCGGGTGTCGCGGTCCAGGAACTGGGCGATGTTCTTCGCGCTGCCGACCAGTTCCGCCGACTTCTTCTGGATCGTCGTGTAGGAGCTCGTGTCGGCCTTCGTGTTCGACGAGATGAACGGCTCGCCGAGCTTGCTGGCCTCCGCCGCGGCCGAGGGCGCGGCCAGGTAGGCGAGCAGTTTCTTCGCGCCCGCCCCGTTCTTGGGTTTGGCGCTCATGCAGAAGCCGTCGATCGGGGCGTCGATCGCGTCCGAGCCGATCGCCGGGTCGATCGCCGGGAAGGTGAACAGGTCGACGTCCTCGCGCTCGCCCTGCGGGAACTGGTCGATCAGGAAGGTGCCCAGCAGGTACATGCCGGCCTTCTTCTGCTGCAACGACTGCGCGGCCTCCTGCCAGGTGCGGCCGAGCGCGTCCGGCTGGTGCAGCGGCAACAACTGCGCCCAGGTGTCGAAGACCTTCTTGACCTCGGCGCTCTCCCAGGATCCCTTGCCGGCCATCAGGTCGATGTGGAACTGGTAGCCGTTGATCCGCATGTTGAGGATGTCGAAGGTGCCCATCGCGGGCCAGCCGTCCTTGTCGGCGAACGCGATCGGCACCAACCCGTCGGACTTCATCTTGTCGGCCAGGGTGGACAGCTCGTCGAGGGTGGTCGGCGGCGTGTAGCCGCGTTCTGCCCAGACGCTCTTGCGATAGAACAGCGCCCACGGGTAGTAGGACTGCGGCACGAAGTACTGCTTGCCGTCGTCGCCGGTGGAGGCCGTCTTGAACGATTCAGCGACGCCGTCCAGGGGCCAGACGTCGCTGATGTCGCCGACCAGCCCGCGCCGGGCGAAGAACCGCATGCGGTAGCCGGCGAACCAGGAGAACACGTCGTCCGGGCTGCCCTGCAGGTAGTTGTTGATGTTCTCCTGGAACGTGTTGTGGTCGATCTCGTTGAGCTTGACCGTGATGCCGCTGTTCTTCGCCTGGAAGTCGGCGACGGCGGCCTGGCGCTGCTTGGCGAACGTCGAGCCGACCTCGTTGGAGCCGAAGGTCACCTCGCCGGTGCCGTCGCCGCCGGTGGTGCCGCCACCCTCGTCGTCACCGCAGGCGGCGAGCGCGGGAGCGGCCGCGAGGGCGGCGGCACCGAGGAGCAGGGATCGCCGGGGTACGGGCAACCCGAAAACCGAGGGCGCCGGTGAACTCTGATGTCTCATCCGATCCTCCATAGGTTGGGCAGAGGGTTAGCAGAGGAGGCGGGCGTCGGCCCAGTCGGCGTGGTCGAAGTCGATCCCGTTGCCGCCGTCACCGAGCACGAGGCGCAGCGCCCCGCGGCCGGTCACGTCGAGGTCGACCGTGGCAGGGCCGGACGCCAGCGTCACGGGTGGGCTGGTGTAAAGCGTCACGCCGTCGGCGAGCACGGTGAAGACGACCCGCGCGGTGGCGGAGGTGACCTCGGCGTCGATGCCCGCGACGGCGGTGAACCGCTCGCAGGTGCCGCCGAGGTTGACCGTCAGGTCGCCGGGCGCGTGCCCGCCGATGCCGCGCACGTAGCTGACGCCGCCCGAGGTCAGCACCGCGCCGTCGCCGGCGGCCTGCTCACCGTTGGACTGGTCGCGCTCGGCCGGTCCCCAGCCGTTGGAGCCGGTGAACGAGGGGCTCGAGCCGGTGCCCGGTGCGGTGCAGGTCAACGTGGCGCCACCCCAGTCGGCGTGGTCGTAGTTGGCGTTGTCGCGCCCGTCGGTGACCCGTAGCTCCAATGTGGTGTATCCGCCGGTGGCCACCGAGAGTCGGGTCGGTCCGTCGGCCGCGCGCTTGATCCCGCTGTAGGCGAGCAGCTTGCCGTCGCCGTACACCTGGAACCGGACCGACGCGGCCGCGTTGGTCACCTCGTCGTCGATGCCGACGTTCGTGGTGAACAGCGGGCAGGCGCGGCCGAGGTAGAGGTGCACGGCGCTGTCGGCGTGGACGCCGACGCCCTTCGCGTAGGTGGTGCCGTTGATCGTCAGCGGGCCGCCGTCGCCGGCCGCCTGCTCGCCGTTGGCCCGGTTGCGCTCGGCCGGACCCCAGAAGTTGCTGGACGTGAGCCAGGCGAGGTCGCCGACCTGGTAGGTGCCGGCGGCCGGAGCAGCGGCCGGCGTGCCGGTGCGGTTTACCCGGAACATCGCGGCACCGTGCGCCGCCACGGAAGCGGAGATCGCACCTGTAGAGGTCGAGGTCGCGCCGGTCCAGAGGTTGCGCAACGCGTAGGACGACGAGCCGCCGAGGCCGATCTCCGCGGCGGAGGTCGTGATGGTGGCGGTGGCGGTGGACCGGTTGAAGAGCACGACCGCCGCGCCGCCGTCACTCATCGGCTTGGCCCACACCTCGGTCTCGCCGAAGTCGCGGACCTTGCGGCCCTGGGAGCCGCCCCAGTCCTGGTTGACCGCGATCACCTCGGCGTTGCGGATGATGCCCAGGGTCGCCGCGGACATCGAGCGCAGGTCGTTGCCGAGCAGCAGCGGCGAGTTGAGCAGGGCCCACAGGCTGAAGTGGGCGGTGTATTCGGTCGTGGTCATCCCGCCGTTGCCGACCTCGAGCATGTCGGGGTCGTTGAAGCCGTTGTTGCGGGCGAACGGCTCCAGGCCGTTCTGCTGGTCGAGCAGCGACAGCACGCTGCCCCAGTTGTCGCTGATGTCGCCGGTCGTGCGCCAGAGGCTGCCGCCCACCTGCGGGGCGAAGACCCACGGGTCGGCCAGCCCCCAGTTGCAGATGCTGTAGACGATGGCCCGGCCGCTGGCCTTGAGCGCGTCGCCCATCGCCTTGTAGCGGGCCGCGTCCGGGCGGCCCTGGTTGTTGCAGTTGTCGTACTTGAGGAGGTCGACCTCCCAGGCGGCGAACGTGTTGGCGTCGACCACCTCGTGGTCGAGGCTGCCCGGCAGCCCCTGGCAGGTCGCGGTGCCGGCGGACTCGTAGATGCCGAGCTTGAGCCCGCGGGCGTGCACGTAGTCGGCGAGGGCCTTGATGCCGCCCGGGAAGCGGGTCGGGTGGGGTTGCAGCCGGCCCTGCGCGTCGCGGGTCGACGCCATCCAGCAGTCGTCGATGTTGACGTAGCGGTAGCCGAGGTCGTCGAGGTTGTTCGCGACGATCGCGTCGGCGGTCTGTTTGATCAGGTTCTCGTCGATGTCGCAGCCGAAGCGGTTCCAGCTGTTCCAGCCCATCGGCGGCGCGGTGATCGGCACGACAGGAGTCGCCGCCGACGCGGCGGGCGCGGTGGCCACCAGGGTCGAGGCGGCGAGCAGCGTGATGGCCAGGAGCGACAGCGGCTTTCGCATGATATGCACCAATCTTCGTGCCGCCACAACGTTACGTCAGTAAATATTGATGGTTACGATCATGCAAGGGCCCGATCAATGGGAGGCGCCATGCGCTCGCGAAGACGGTTGACGCCACTCGACCGGATCGTCGTGACGCTGATGATCGGCGTACCCCTCGTGTTCGTGGTCCTGCTCGTCTGGTTGCCGGCCCTCTCCTCGGTCGCGCTGTCGTTCTCGCGGTGGGAGGGCTTCGGCGGGCTGAGCTCGATCGACTGGATCGGCTTCGACAACTACCAGAACATCGCCACGATCTACCCGCCGTTCTGGCCGGCGATCTGGCACAACCTGATCTGGGTCGGCTTCCTGTTCCTGATCCCCACGCCGCTCGGGATGTTCCTCGCCGTGTTGCTGGACAAGGAGATCCGCGGCAGCCGCCTCTACCAGACGGCGTTCTACCTGCCCGTCATCCTGTCGCTGGCGCTGACCGGCTTCATCTGGCAGCTCATCTACTCGCGGGACCAGGGCCTGCTCAACGCGGTGCTCGGCACCCAGATCGACTGGTACGGCGACCCGAACGTCAACCTGTGGGCGGTGCTGGTCGCGACGGGCTGGAAGCACACCGGCTACATCATGCTGATCTACCTGGCCGGCCTGAAGGCGGTGGATCCGGGGTTGCGTGAGGCGGCCCGGGTCGACGGGGCGAGCGAGCCGCGGACCTTCTTCTCGATCGTCTTCCCGGTGCTTCGGCCGATCAACCTGATCGTCCTGGTCATCACGATCATCGAGTCGCTGCGCGCGTTCGACATCGTGTGGATCGTCAACAAGGGCCGCAACGGCCTGGAGGTGATCGCGGCGCTGGTCGCGCAGAACATCATCGGCGAGGCGAGCCGGATCGGCTTCGGCTCGGCGCTGGCGACCATCATGCTGCTCATCTCGTCGGTGTACGTCGTCGTCCACCTGCGTGCGACCACGAGGGGAGAGGACCGATGAAGCCCCGGTACGTGCTGCACGCGTTCCTCGCGGTGATGGCGGTGGGCTGGCTCGTGCCCCTGCTCTGGGGGCTGTTCAACTCGCTGCGCGACTACGACTACACCGGCACGCACGGCTACTTCTCGTTCGGTGGCTTCACCTTCCAGAACTACGTCGACGCCTGGCAACGCGCGGAGTTCGGCGAGAAGTTCCTCAACTCCCTCTACATCACCGTGCCGGCCGTCGTGCTGACGCTGTTCCTCTCGGCGTGTGCCGGTTTCGTCCTGGCCCGCTTCAGCTTCAAGCTCAACCTGACGCTGCTCGGCGTCTTCGTCGCCGCCAACCTGTTGCCGCCGCAGGCGCTGCTGATCCCGGTCTACCGGGCGTTCCGCGAGCTGGAGCTGCTCAACAGCTACACCGGGCTGATCCTCATCAACACCGCGTTCCAGATGGGCTTCTGCACGCTGGTGCTGAGCAACTACATGAAGACCATCCCGCACGAGTTGTACGAGTCGGCGGAGGTCGACGGCGCCGGTGTCAGCCGGCAGTTCTTCACGCTGACCCTGCCGCTCGTGCGGCCGGCCCTGGCCGCGCTGACCACGTTGCAGGTCACCTGGATCTACAACGAGTTCTTCTGGGCCACCGTGCTGCTCCAGGACGGCGACAAGTTCCCGATCACGAGCTCGCTCAACAACCTGCGCGGCGAGTTCTTCACCGACTACAACCTGCTGTCGGCAGGCTCGATCATCGTGGCGCTGCCAACGCTGCTGGTCTTCTTCGTACTCCAGCGGCAGTTCGTGTCGGGTCTGACCCTGGGGTCCACCAAGGGTTAGCCACTGCCCGGCCAAGGCCAGCATCTCGGCCTGCTCCTGCCGTGAGGTGGCGTTGTTCGATGAGATATGCGCTGCTAGCCATGTACCATTACCGTTTTCCCGAGGTCGTTTGGCGTGAGGGAGAGTGTGGATGGCAGCGCGCGAGGCCACACCCCAGAACGGCTGGTGGAAGGCTTATCACGAGGTGGTTCCGGGTGGCTACCTTGACCTCATCGCCGCCGAAGAGGACGCTGCCGAGATCGTTCATTTCCACCCGACGTTCGTTCCTGGTCTGTTGCAGACCAAGCAGTATGCGAAGGCCCTCATTCCGTCGACGTCGTTGAAAGATCTGTCCGAGCGGGACATCGAGAGCCTCGTCGAGGTGCGCATGATGCGACAGCGCTCCGCATTGGACGAGGCTGGTCGCCGACGACTGATCTTCTTGCTGGACGAGTCGTGTCTGTACCGGCCAGTAGGTTCGGCAGAAACGATGCGATCGCAGCTCAACCACCTTCTGGAGATGTGTGAGCACCCCGCTGTCGTGCTGTCCGTGATCCCGTTTCGGTCCGAGTTGCATCCAGGACTGCTCGGCCCTTTCATGCTTCTTCGGTCCGCGGATAGCTTCGCGGACGTGGTCTGCTTCGAGTGGCAGCGCGGGAACACGTTGGTGCGCGGCGAGCCAGATCTCGCTCGCCGGTATGGCTTGTTGGCGGACCGGCTTGTCGATGCCGATCCAGACGGCGCGAAGCGCCTGATCCAAGCCGCCATCATCGGCCTGTCGACAGAAGCGTCGGGCGGCGCCGAGGCGCCGCCCGATGGTTACCCGCTGGGAAAATGACTGCTATCGGTCGTCTCCGGTGCGCAGCCCGTCCACAAAGGCTTGCCAAGAATCGGGCGAATACGTCAAAACTGGACCGGTTGGATCCTTGGAGTCTCGGACGCCAACGTCCGCCCCCGCCAGTAAAGTGAACTCTACGCAGTTGGCGGTGTCGGAGCTGTAACTGCTCTTACGCCATTGCGAGGAGACTTCGCTCCGCGCACCATCCATCTTGAATAATCCTCTCGTAGTGAAGTCTTTGGTCACGGCACGGAGTTGATCATTTTGGCCGACTTGGCAGAGTCGAGCGCCAACTCCTGGAGGGCCGCAAACGCTTTCTGGTACCGTTCAACTTCTTTCGGGTCCGTGCGGATCACTCCGCCGGTCAAGCCATCACAGAATACAGTTGTCGGCGTGCGGCCGTCGTCGAACTCGAGGATTGCGAACGGCCCGCCGAGCCCCGGGTGGGCGCCGACGGAGAGCGGCAGAACCTGAACAGTTGTCGCAGGTCGGGCCATGAACTCAAGGATGCGGCGCATTTGCAACCGCATGACGTTGTCATCACCGATCGATCGGCGCAGGACCGCTTCGTCGATCACCACGTCGAGCCGGACACTCCGGGTAAACACCAACTGCCGCGAGAAGCGGGCCCGGAGTCGTTCGTCGGCGTATTCCTCTTCGTTTTCCGGTGTTGCTCGAACGAGAGCCGAAGCGTACTCCGGGACCTGTAATAGGCCTGGTATCACGATCGCTCCATACAGTGCCATGCGCGTTGCTCGGCCTTCGAGCCCGATGTATTTCTCGTACGCGAAGGGGATGGCGACCGCGCTCGAATCCGATTCGGCTGCCGCCGCTTCGATCAGCAACTGGACCTTTGCCCGCGTCTGCTGGTCGGCCTCGTAGAGATCAAGTAGGAGTCGCAGGTCTGGGGTGCGAATACCCGAGACTGCCGTCTCGACCCTGCTGATCTTGGCTGCGGACCAACCAAGCTGTTCCGCAGCCTGAGCCGCCGTCAACTGTCGTTGACGGCGAAGGGCTCTGAGAACCGAGCCGACCGTATCGGCCGCATGCGCACGGTCGTCCGCTGGCATCCGCACACGATTGCACCTTGCAAGCGAGGCCGCAAGGTTATTGCACGTTGCATTTGCGGTGGCACGACAACTCTGCACGTCAGATGACATAGATGCAAGCCGTCTGCATGCGTTGCAAAACTCCCGTTGATGTTGCGACTGTTGTCCCAGGGAGAGCGGCGCGTCGCGCCGCGTGAAACACCTTCGTGGGGAGGACGAGATGAGCCAGCCCAACGCTAACGAGGGACGGCAACAGCGCTTTTGGGACACGCTGCCAGCGGAGGCTCAGGACGCGTTCCTGGCAGTGGGGCAGCCGATCAACGCGAAGATCTACGATGTGCTCGCGCTGCAAACCGACGCGTCCGGCGACATCCTGTTGATCCGCTCCGGGCTCGTCAAAGCGATTGCCCGGGCGGGGCAGCAGAAGGTGTTGCTGTCAGTGCACGGCGCCGGCGCGTTGCTCGGCGTAACGGCCTACCTCGCGGGCCGCCCGACGTTGGCGGCGGTGGTGGCAGTGGAGCCGACGGAAGCGGTCCGGATCGGACGAGCCGAGTTCGGAGCCTGGCTCGCGCAGTTCCCCCGCATTCAGGCGGACTTCCACCGCGCCATCGCGGTCCGCCAGCTCGCCGGTGACGAAACCCGGATCGCGACCGCCTCGTTGTCGGTGAGCGAACGGCTCGCGAGGCTCCTCCTGAAGGTCATGGAAGAGCCCGACGACGGATCGGTCGACGGCAGGCGGACGGCGGTGAGGTTGTCCCAGGCGGAGCTCGCGAGTTGCATCGGCGCCTCGTTGCGCTCGGTGACCCGATCGATGGCCAGCTGGCGACGGAGGCAGATCGTCATCGCCGATGAGCGCCGGTCCGTCGTCGTCCGTCAACCGGACGCGCTCCGGCGCATCGCCGGGCTCGGCCGCTGAACGTTCGTGATCCGGAACCTGGGAGGGCGACATGGCCAAGAAGTCGGCGCCGGTGGCGCCACCAGAACGTCCCGAGGACCGCAAGGGTCTGCCCCTGCGCTGGGCAGTGATCCTGTCCGTGGCGTGCCTGGCGGGAATCGCCGGAAACGCGGCCGCCGGGCCCGCCGCGGGCATTACCGCTTTCGTCCTGGTCGCTGGTCTACTGCACACCATTGTGGATTGATCGTGGGATCATCCGTCATCGGCCGCCGTGACGTGCAGGATCGCGTCGCAGCGGCCGACGGTCTCCGCGTCCAGGGGGAAGTAGCCCTGTTCCGGGGTCGGGTCGGTGCGGCTGGTCAGGGTGCGGTCGTTCAGGGCCGCGTCGATCGCGGTGCGGTCCAGGAGGGTCGTTTTCGACCCGGCCAGGGCGGCCTCGAAGGTGCCTTGCGGCGGGGCCGACAGGTTCAGGGCGGTGCTCGCGCCGAGGCTGCCGATGATGACCGCGTAGCGGTCGCCGAGCAGGGCCGAGACGATCGAACCCGCGGACGACCATTCCAGGTCCATGCCGGCCAGGTTCCAGGTGCTGGGGTGGCGTTGCAGGTGGCGGTTGTTCGCGTACACCAGGGTCGGGCCGCGGTGTTGTTCCTCGGCGCGGATGGCCAGCAGGTTGTGCGCCATCCAGGCGTCGCGGACGCCGAGCAGGCGCGAGGTGCGGGCCGCCTGTGGTGCGGGGGCCGCCGCCTCCGCGTGGTAGCCGAGCAGCCGCACCGCCACGTCCGCGTGCAGGTCGGCCCGGCGCCAGTCGGCCAACGACGTGGCGGCGACCAGGCTCGGGGCGTTGGCATACAGCGCGGTTCGCAGGTCGTCGGCGATGCCGCGCAGGCGCAGGGCTTCGGGTGAGCGGCCGACCGAGCGGGTGTGGTCCATGATCGCGGACGGGTCGGTCCAGCGGGTGTCGGCGCCGATCAGCTCGTCGAGGTCCACCGGCGGGTCCACGTGCTCGCTCAGGTACGCCAGCACGTGCACCAGATAGCGGCGCGGGCTCGGTGCGCCGGTCATCTCCAGCGGCGCGTCGAAGCCGTGGAAGGCCAGCCGCTCCGCCACCGGCCGCCCGCCGTTGTAGGCCCGCATCCACTCCACGAGCTCCGCGTTGCCGGGGAGGGCGCCGAAGCCGTGGCTGAAGGCGTCGGCCGGCAGTTCGTCGGTCTCACCCTGGACGTACGCGTCGACCGCCAGGCCGGCGAGCCGGTCGGACTCGTACGCGAACGAGCGGAAGCCCGCCTCGACCAGTTCCCGGAAGAGCTCGTTGCGCGCGAACGCGAAGGCCGGTTCGCCGTGGGTGGGTTCGCCGAGCGCCAACAGGTCACGACTGGCCAGGAACTCCGAAACCGTCATGAGCCGGGACGTTACCCCCACCCGCGCGCGGCGACGGCGCTCCTGCGGGGTCAACCGGCACGTGAAGTTTTCTTTCATGCAATAACTCGGCCCTTGAAAATTCCTCCATGTTCCGGTTGGCTCGCTGGCATGGGTATCCGTCTATCCGCCCGCCGGGCCGGGCCGGTTCTGCTGCCGTTGCTGGCCGCGTTGCTGGCGGGTGGGCCGGCGGTCGCCACGCCCGTCGACCAGGTGGCGGCGGCCCCGGCGATAACCACCTCGATCGAGACCGACCGGCGTACGCGGCCCGTCGCGCCCGGGTTGGAGCTCACCTCCTTCGACCGGCTGGACGCCAGCGGGTGGATCCGGGCCGACGCCCTGACCGCCGACCTCGCCGGCTCGGGGCTCTCCGTCGGCTATCTCAACACCGGCGCCGTGGCCCGCACCGCACCCCTGCGTGGGGTCGCCGACCAGGCCGGTGCCGTCGCCGCGGTCAACGGGGACTTCTTCGACATCAACCAGTCCGGGGCCGCGCAGGGCGTCGGGGTGCGCGACGGCGCCCTGGTGCAGTCGCCGGTCGCCGGGCATCCGGACGGTGTCGCCGTCGGGCCGGACGGGGTCGGGCGGGTCGTGCAGTTCTACTTCGACGGGACGGCCACGCTGCCGGGTGGGCCGGTCACCCTCACCCAGTTCAACAACCTCGTGCAGGCCGGTGGGATCGGCGTGTTCACCGCCCTGTGGGGTGACTACGACCGGGCCCGCGCGGTGGCCGGCGCGGCCCGGGTGACCGAGGTGACGCTGGCCGGCGGCCGGGTGGCGGCGGTGACCGGACAAGCCGGGAAGGGTCCGATCCCGGCCGGCACGACGGTCCTGCTCGGGCGGGACGCCGGGGCCGACGCGCTCGGCGGGCTGCGGCCGGGTGACGCCGTCGAGGTGACCTATCGGGCCCGGCCCGACGACGACCGGGCCGTCGCGGCCGCGATCGGTGGCAACCGGGTGTTGGTCCGCGACGGCGTGCCGCAGGACCTAGGCGACGTGACGCCGGAGCCGCGTACCGCGGTCGGGTTCTCCACCGACGGCAAGAAAATGATCATGTTGACCGTGGACGGGCGCCAGGCGGACAGCCGTGGTGTCACGCTCACCGAGCTCGGCCGGCTGATGGCCTCGCTGGGCGCGCACGACGCGCTCAACCTCGACGGTGGCGGTTCCTCGACGCTGGTCGCGCGCGAGCCGGGTGCCGCCGCGGTGCGGGTCGAGAACGCGCCGTCCGACGGCTCCGAGCGGCCGGTGCCCAACGGGCTGGCGATCTACGCCCCGGCGGGCAGCGGGCGGCTGCGGGCGTACTGGGTGGAGACGGCGATCGACCCGGAGGCGGCGCCCGGGATCCGGCCGGACCGCGTCTTTCCGGGCCTGACCCGGCGGTTGACCGCGGCCGGCTACGACGAGACCTACGGCCCGGCGGCGGGCACCCCTGGCTGGCGTGCGACCCATGGGACCGTGTCGAAGGCCGGCGTCTTCCGTGCCCTGCTGCCGGGCCGGGCGACCGTCACCGCAACCAGCGGCAGTGCGCGCGGGGACATCGACCTGGTCGTGCTCGGGCCACTGTCCAGGGTGGACGCCACTGCGGACAAGGTGGCGCTGGACGGTGCCGGGGCGACCGGGACGTTCGGCGTCGTTGGCTACGACGCCGAGAGCAACAGCGCCCCGATCGAGCCGGCGGACGTCCGTCTCGACTTCGACCCGGCGCTGGTCGACGTGGTGGCCGGCGCCAACGGGTCCTTCACCGTCAAGGCGGTGGCCGGCAGCGGCGCCGGGCTGGTCACCGCGACCGTCGCCGGACGCAGCACGGTGGTGCCGGTGTCGATCGGCCTGACCGACGTGCCGGTCGCGACGTTCGACGACGCCGCCGCCTGGCGGTTCAGCGCCGCGCGGGCCACCGGGTCGGTCGCGCCGGCGCCGGGTCACACCGGTGGCGGGCTGCGGATGGCGTACGACTTCGGCCAGTCGACCGGCACCCGGGCGGCGTACGCGGACCCACCACAGTGGATCCCGGTGGACGGGCAGCCGCAGGCCTTCGGGATGTGGATCTACGGCAACGGCAAGGGGGAGTGGCCGAGCCTGCATCTGCACGACGCGCTCGACCAGCAGCACGTGCTGCGCGGCCCGTACGTCACCTGGACCGGCTGGCGCTACGTGGAGATGGCGGTGCCGCCGGGCGTCCAGTATCCGGTGCGGATCCGCCGGTTCTACGTCGCCGAGACCGATCCGGCCGAGGCGTACCAGACCGACATCGTGATCGACGACCTGGTGGCGCGGGTGGCGCCGCCCGTGGACGTGCCGCCGGAGCCGCCGCGCACCGACCGGGTCGTGCTGCGGAACGGCACGGTCGACGGCGCGCCCTGGCGGCTGGCCGTGCTCTCGGACGCGCAGTTCGTGGCCGCGGATCCGGACAGCACCCAGGTCGAGCGGGCCCGCCGGACGTTGCGGGAGATCCGCGCGGCCGGTCCGGACCTACTGGTGATCAACGGCGACCTGGTGGACACCGCGTACCCGGCGGACTTCGCCCTGGCCCAGCAGATCCTCGACGAGGAGCTGGGCGGCGCGCTGCCGTACTACTACGTGCCCGGCAACCACGAGGTCATGGGCGCGCCGATCACGAACTTCACGTCGGTGTTCGGACCCACGTCGCGGGTGGTCGACCACCACGGGACGCGGCTGGTCACCCTCGACAGCAGCGCGGGTTCGCTGAGCTTCGACCAGGTGGTGGCACTGCGTGCCGCCCTGGACGCCGCCGCCGTTGACCCGCGGGTCGGCTCGGTCGCCGTGTTCGAGCACCATCCGCCACGCGACCCGACGCCGGCGAAGGCGAGCGAGCTCGGCGACCGCAAGCAGGCGGCGCTGGTCGAGCGGTGGCTGGCCGACTTCCAGCACCGCACGGGCAAGGGCGCGGCGTTCGTCGGCGCGCACGTCGGCACGTTCCACGCCGACCGGGTGGACGGCGTGCCGTACCTGGTCAACGGCAACAGCGGCAAGGAACCGTCCACCGCGCCGCACCTCGGCGGCTTCACCGGCTGGACGATGCTGGGCATCGACCCGGTCACGCCGGCCGAGGCGGCGCGGGCCCGGCTCGACCCGTTGGTCGAGGGTCCACGATGGATCGAGGCGGAGGTCAACCCGCACGTGGACGCGGTGACCCTGGCGGCGCCGGCCACCGTGGCGGTCGGCACGCCCGCGGTGGTGTCCGCGAGCCTGACGCAGCCGGGCGGGCGGCTGGTGCCGGTGGCGCCGCCGGTGACGGCGCAGTGGTCCGGTTCGGCCGACATGCACGTCGGTTCGGCCATCGGGATCCGGCCGGGTGACCGGGCCTGGTTCGACCCGGCCACCGGCCGCCTGACCGCGTTGCGTGCCGACGGAAGCGTGACGCTCGCGGTGACGGTCAACGGCGTGAAGGCCGCCGCGACCGTGGAGCTGCGGAGGCGCTAGCGGAAGAGGGTGCCGGTGCGCGGGCCGTCGGTGAACGAGGCGAAGCAGGTGATGGAGCGCGCACCGCTGTCCCAGCCGTCCCGCAGGGGATGGAGGACGCCGAGGACGACCGTTTCGTCATCCGCGTACGCGGGTGCCCACTTCGCCAGTTCCTCGGCGCACTCGTCCTCCTGCAGGCCCAACAGCTCGTCGTCCGTCGGGAAGGACCGCTCGCGGTCGAGCGTGATGATGCCGACGACCTGAGCCTCGTGCGGCTCACCGCAGTCGGTGGCGGTGACGTTGCGCAGCACCTCGACGTCCGGGAACTCCTTGATGCACTGGCCCAGGAACAGCGAGTCCGCCGCCCGGCGGTAGTCCGTGCGTTTCAGGCTCTCCTGGTCGACGTGCCACATGACGCCCAGGCAGCCGGCCAGCACGACGACGAGCGCGGTCACCCCGGCCGCGATGAGGACGCGCCGGCGGCGGCGTTTGGCGAGCAGCTGGGGATGGATCTCCGTCACGGTCGGAACGCTAGAAGATCAACGCTAGGGGAGCTGGGCCAGGGGTAGGGGACCGCGGGTTTTGATCGTCCGGATGGCAAATGTGCTGTGTGCGTCGACGATCGACGGAATGGTGAGGATCTGGTCGATGAGCAGATGTTCGTACGCCGCCAGGTTGGCGACGGCCGCCTCGACCAGGATGTCGGCGCGGCCGGAGATCACGTGGCAGGCGACGATCTCGGGGATGGCGGTCAGCTTCGCCTCGATGCGCTTGGCGTTGTCGCGGGAGTGGCGGTCGACGCGGAGCTCGACGAAGACCGTGAGGTCAAGGCCGAGCCGGGCGCGGTCGAGCTCCACCCGGTAGCCGGCGATCAGGCCGTCCTGCTCCAGCGCCCGCACCCGGCGCAGGCAGGCCGAGGGCGACAGGGCGACCGCCTCGGCCAGGTCGACGTTGGCGATCCGGCCGTCCTGCTGGAGCCGGGCCAGGATCGCGCGATCGGTGCTGTCGTACTTAGCCATTGGCGGATTGTTGCGTGATTTTATGCTGAACCGCAACGGAGTTGCGTCATTGACGCCTGGACCGCGCACGTTTGCCATCGTGTGCGGCGGCAACGTTGCCAGACTGCGGAGCATGACCAGCGACATCGGCATCGCCCGCGGCACCGCCCTCTACATCGGCGCCCTGCTCGGTCCCGGCCTGCTGCTGCTGCCCGGGCTCGCCGCCGGCCAGGCCGGCCCGGCCTCGATGGTGGCGTGGGTGGTGCTGCTCGGCGCTTCGGCCCTGTTCGCGGTCGTGTTCGCGGCGCTCGGCGTGCGCCACCCGTCGGCCGGTGGGGTGTGGGGCTACGCCAGCGCCGGCCTCGGCCCGCGCGCCGGACGGGTGGTGGCCTGGTGCTTCCTGGCCGGCGTGATCGCGGGCGCCCCGATGGTCTCGGTGGTCGGTGGCAACTACGTCGCCGAGCTCACCGGTGGCGGGGTCCGGGTCGCCGCGACCACCGCGGCCGTGCTGCTCGTCGGCACGCTCGCGGTCACGGCGCGCGGCGTACGCACGTCGGCGACCGTCCAGTTCGGACTCGTGGCCCTGCTGCTCGTGATCGTCGTCGGCGCGGTCGCGGGCGCCGCGCCGGCCAGCCGGGCGGCCAACTGGACCCCGTTCGCGCCGCACGGCTGGGCCGCGCTGGGTCCCGCCTCGGCGACCCTGATGCTGGCCTTCGTCGGCTGGGAGGCGATCGCGCCGCTCACTACCCGGTTCGCGCGGCCGCGACGGCAGCTTCCCGTGGTGATCGCGATCGCGTTCGCCGCCACCGCCGTCGTCTACCTGGCGCTGGGCTTCGTCACCGTCGCGGTGCTGGGGGAGCGGGCCGCGACCGAGGTGCCGCTCGCCGCCCTGCTCCAGATCGGCCTCGGCGACCTGGGCACGACGGTCGCGGCGGTCGGCGCGCTGGTGCTCACGATCGGGGCCATGCTGGCCTACCTGGCCGGGGCGGCCAGTCTCGCCCGCGCTCTGCGCCCGGACCCGCCCGGCCCGGAAGCGCACGGTGCCACGGGACTGCCGCGGTGGCTGGCCGGTGCGGTGCTCGTCTCCGGTGTCGTGCTGATCGGGCCGTTGGCCACCGGGCGGATCGAGCTCGCCACCCTCGTCAACGTGCCCACCACGTTCTTCCTGGTGGTCTACCTGGGTTGCACCGCGGCCGGTTGGCGGCTGTTGCGCGGTGCGGCGCGGGTCTGTGCCGGCATCGCCTGCGTCATGGTGGCCGTGGTGCTGGCCTTCTGCGGGCCGGCGCTGATCCCCGCCGCGCTGGTCACGGTGGCCGCGTCGGTGCGCCGGAGCGGCACCCGCCGAACAGTCGGGCATCCGCTTGATGCCGCTCCGGACCCCGGTTAGTCTCGGCTCGAAACATTTTCGAGGTGGGAGAAACCGGTGGTGGTCGAGGGCGAGCGGCGGGCCACGCTCGCGATGGTTGCCGAATCGTGCGGTGTCTCGCTGCCGACCGTCTCCAAGGTGCTCAACGGCCGCGCCGATGTCGCCAGCGCCACCCGGGCCCGGGTCGAAGAGGCGTTGCGGGCACACAACTACAGCCCGCCGGGTGCCCGCAGCCGCGGCACGTCCGCGCCGGTCCGCAGCGTCGAGCTGGTCTTCGACGACATCATCAGCCCGTACGCGACCGAGGTCCTGCACGGCGTCACCGACGGCGGCGACGAGCTCGGCGTCGACGTGGTCGTGCGCCGGCTGCCCACGCTGACCGAGTCCCCGCCGCGCACCGAGGCGGCCTGGGTCCGCCGGCTCACCGACGCCGGCCGCAAGGGGCTCATCGTGGTCACCTCGGAGCTGACCTCGCGCCAGCTCGCCGCCTTCGACCGCGCGGGGCTCTCGCTCGTCGTCATCGACCCGGTCAACCTGCCGCGCACCGACGTGGTCAGTGTCGGCGCGACCAACTGGAGCGGCGGCCTGGAGGCCACCGACCACCTGATCCGGCTCGGCCACCGGCGGATCGGCTTCATCGGCGGTCCGGTCGCGTCCTCACCGAGCCGGGCCCGGCTGCACGGCTACCGGGCGGCGCTGGAGAACGCGGGCATCCGCTCCGACCCGGCGCTGATCCGCAACGGCTCGTTCGACTTCCCGTCCGGGCTGCTGCTCGGCGGCGAGCTGCTCGACTCCGGCGACCCACCGACCGCGGTGTTCGCGGCCAGCGACCCCACCGCCATGGGCGTGTTCGCCGCCGCCGTCGCGCGCGGCCTGAGGGTGCCCGAGCGGCTCAGCATCGTCGGCTTCGACGACACCTACCTGACCGTGATGTCGACGCCGGCCCTGACCACGGTGCGGCAACCGTTGCGGGACATGGGCCGGGTCGCCCTGCGTACCCTGTTGCGGTTGATCGCGGGTGAGCCACTGGACTCGCACCACGTGGAGCTGGCCACGAAGCTGGTCATCCGCGAGTCGACCGCACCGCCCGCCTAGGCCAGCCGCGCGGTCGAGCCGCGGACGATCAGCTCGGTCGCCAGCTCGACGTGGTGGGAGTCGAGCTTCTCCCCGGCGGCCAGCCGCAGTGCGGTGCGCAGAGCCACGCCGCCCATCTCGCGCAAGGGCTGCCGCACCGTGGTGAGCGGCGGCGAGGAGAGGCGGGCGACCTCGGTGTCGTCGAAGCCGACCACGCTGAGGTCGTCGGGCACCCGGAGCCCGCGGGCCCGGGCTGCCTCGATCACGCCGGCCGCGGTCTCGTCGCTGCCCGCGAACACGGCGGTCGGCCGGTGCGGCAGGTCGAGCAGCGCGGCGCCGCCCGTGATGCCGTCCTGGTAGCGGAAGTCGCCCGTGTGCTGGTATTCGTCGGGCACCGGCACCCCGGCCGCCTCCAGCGCGGCCCGGTAACCGTGCATCCGGGCCTGGTTGCAGGCCGACCGGGTCGAGCCGCCGACATAGCCGATCCGCCGGTGGCCCAGCGCCAGCAGGTGTTGCGCGGCGGCCATGCCACCCGCGAAGTTGGTCGAGCCGACGCTGGTGACCCGGTCGCGCTGGAGGTTGAGCGGGTCGATGACGACGAGCGGCAGGTGGGCGCGGGACAGCGCGGCCAGGTCGGCCGAGGTCAGCTCGTCGACCACCGCGATCACCGCACGCCGGCCGGCGGCGGCCAGGTCGCGGGCCCAGCCGCGCGGGCGGCTGGCGTCGGCGCCGGCCGCGGTCCGCGGCCGGGTGCTGATGACCACCGCGACACCGGCTTCGCCACCCGCGCCGAGCACACCTTGGATGATCTCGGTCGAGTACGCGTTGAGCTCGCCCTTGAAGATCAGCTCGATGCGGGCCGTGGCCGGGCTTCCCTTGGCCGCCGGCGACCGCCGGCCGATGTAGTCGTGCTGTTCGAGCAGCGACTCCACCAGCGCGCGGGTCTCCGGACCGACGTCGGAACGTCCGTTGACCACCTTGGACACAGTGGTCACCGAGACGCCGGCCGACCTGGCGACCGTAGCCAGCGTCGCGCGGCCAACCTTGGGCGGCACGGACCTTCCTCCCATCACGGACCAGCGTCACCAGGGACCGGCGCGATCTCGACCGGTGTGTCGAAGTGCCGGTCGTGCCCGACGACGCGGGTCGGGCCGACGAGCCGTACCGTACCGTGCAGCGGCAGGTCGGCAGCGGACGTGCCGACGAGCACGTCGATGTCGCCCGCCTCGACGATCCGGCGCAGGTCGCGGCCGGCGAACGCGGTGCGGTCGGTGTGCACCTGGAAGCGCACGTCGGCGGCCGCGCCCGGCGCCAGGTCGACCCGGGCGAACCCGACCAGCTGTTTGACCGGACGGACTACCTGGGCGACCAGGTCGTGCAGGTAGAGCTGGACCACCTCGGTGCCCGCCCGGTCGCCGGTGTTGCGGACCCGCGCGGCGACCGTGAACTCGCCGTCCGTCGGCACCGTCGGTGCCGAGATCCGCAGGTCGTCGACCGCGAACGTCGTGTACGAGCGCCCGTGTCCGAAGGGGAACAGCGGCGTCGGGTCGAGGCTGCTGATGTCGGTGCTCTCGGCACCCAGCGGCGGCTGGAGGTAGGTGCCCGGCTGGGCGCCCGGCCCGCGCGGCACCTGCACCGGCAGCTTGCCGGTGGGCTGCACCCGGCCGGAGAGCACGCCGGCGATCGCCGCGCCGCCCTCCTCACCGGGCATGAACGCCTGCACCAGCCCGGCGGCCCGCCCGTGCACGTCGCCGAGCGCGTACGGCCGGCCGGAGACCACGACGACGACCACCGGGGTGCCGGTGTCCAGCAGCTCCGCCAGGAGCTCGCCCTGCACGCCGGGGAGCCGCAGGTCGGGGGCGTCGCAGCCCTCACCGGACGTGCCGTGCGCGAACAGGCCGGCGATGTCGCCGACGAACGCCACGCACACGTCGGCGTCACGGGCGGCGGCGACAGCGGCCGCGAAGCCCGACCGGTCGTCGCCCTCGATCTCGCAGCCGGCGACATGCGATATGTCCACATCGGGCAGTTCGGCGCGCAGGGCGTCGAGCACGGTCGGCACCTCGATGCCGAGGCCCAGCCCGGGGTGCCGGGGCAGCACGTGGTTGGGGAACGCGTAGCAACCCATGAACGTGCGCGGCTCGGCGGAGCAGGGGCCGACCACCGCCAGCCGACCGGTGGCCGGCAACGGCAGCACGCTGCCCGGGTCGAGCAGCACGACCGAGCGCTCGGCGATCTCCCGGGCCAGCGCCCGGTTGGCGGCGGAGTCCAGCTCGACAGTGGCGGCGCCGAGAACCGAGCTCTCGGGAGTCCACTCTGGATCGAGCAGGCCGAGATCGGCCTTCTGGGTGAGCAGCCGGCGGGCGGCCTGGTCGACCAGCTCCTCGGGCACCTCGCCGGCCCGCACCTTGGCCAGCAGCGCCGCGCCGTAGCCGATGGTGTCGGGCAGCTCGACGTCGATGCCGGCGGCCAGGGCCAGTGCGCCGGCCTCCGCGTCGTCGGCGGCGATGTGGTGCATGGTCGCGAGGAACGGCACGGCCCAGTAGTCGGAGACCACCGTGCCGGCGAAGCCCCACGCGTCGCGGAGCACCTCCGTGAGCAGCCAGCGGTCGGCGCCGGCGGGCACGCCGTCGACGTCCGAGTAGGAGTTCATCACCGAGCCGGCGGCCGCGGTGGCGACCGCCGCCTCGAACGGCGGCAGGATCACGTCGATCAGCTCGCGCCGGCCCATCGAGACGGGGCCGTGGTTGCGGGCGCCGCGGGAGGCCGAGTAGCCGGCGAAGTGCTTGAGCGTGGCGATCACGCCGGCGCTCTGGAGGCCGCGAACGTAGGCGGAGCCCAGCATCGAGACCAGGTAGGGGTCTTCGCCCATCGTCTCCTCGACCCGGCCCCAGCGGTAGTCGCGCACGACGTCGAGCACCGGCGACAGTCCCTGGTGGACGCCGACCGCGGCCATGTCGCGGCCGATCGCGGCGGCCATCCGCTCGACCAGGTCGGGCGAGAAGGTGGCGGCCCAGGCGATCGCGGCCGGGTAGACGGTGGCGCCGTAGGTGGTGAACCCGGTCAGGCACTCCTCGTGCACGAGCGCCGGAATGCGCAGCCGGTGCGAGTCGAGCACGACGTGGTGCTGGCGCACGAGCTCGGCCGCGCCCTCGGCGGCGGTGACCGGCGCGCTGCCGTAGACCCGGGTGAGGTGGCCGAGCCCGTGCCGGCTGGCCTCGTCGAGCGGCTTGTCGCCGGCGGAGAACACGTCCTGCATGGGCGCCACGTTGTGGTCGGGCGCGAAGACCTGCTCGGCCTCGTCCTCGTTGAGGTCCTTGCGCAGCCATCGGCTGCCCAGTTGGGCGAGCTTCTCCTCGAGGGTCATCGCGGCCAGGAGCAGCTCGACCCGGTCGGCGACCGGCCGGCTGACGTCGTGCCAGGGCTGCGTCTCGACCTCTACGGGCTGAGTTGCCACGGGGCGTGCCTCCTTTGCGCAAGATAGGGGTTGGTCTTCGAAACTTTCGAAGTTTCCGGTGCTCGCGGCCTACCGGCCAAGCCTTGCGCTGGCCTTACTTTCGCCGATCAGAACGTCGGCATCAAGCCCTTGACAGGCCGATGACGGAATCCTACGTTGACTTGAAAATTCTACGTTAATTTGCGAGATCACCGGCCGAAAATTCCCTGCCACGGCATCCCCCTGCTTGGCCGTGGGAGCGCTCCCTCATGGCCGGTGACCCCTCGTGCTACTCGCCCGATCGAAACGCCGCGGCTGTCGCGGCACACGAGTACGGAGGTCAGCGTGGAGCGCAGCATCCTGTCCCGGCGGAATTTTCTAGGTCTTTCCATGGGCGCGGCCGCCGGCGTCGCGCTCGCCGGCTGTGGCAGTTCCGGACCCGGCACCAGCACCGGAGGCGGTAGCAGCGCCGGTTCGGCCAGCTACTGGTTCCTGACCGGCGCACCTGGTGAGGGCATCCGCACCAACACCGTCAACCGCTTCAACCAGGCGAACCCCAACAGCAAGATCACCGCGACGACGTTCCAGAACGACGCGTACAAGACGAAGATCAAGACGGCGATCGGTGCCGGCCAGGCGCCGAGCATCATCTGGGGCTGGGGCGGCGGCACGTTGCGCACGTACGCCCAGGCCGGTCAGGTCGAGGACCTGACCTCGTGGTTCGGCGAGAACGCGGCGGTCAAGGACCGGCTGTTCCCGTCGTCGTTCGGCGCGGCCACCATCGACGGCAAGATCTACGCGATGCCGGCCGAGACGGTCCAGCCGATCGTCCTGTTCTACAACAAGCGCGCGTTCGAGAAGATCGGCGCCGAGCCCCCGCAGACCTGGGGCGACGTGATGGACCTCGTGCCCAAGTTCAACGCCAAGAACATCGCGCCGTTCTCGCTCGGCGGCCAGTCGCGCTGGACCAACATGATGTGGCTCGAGTTCCTCTTCGACCGCCTGGGCGGCAGCGAGGTCTTCCAGGCCGTGTTCGACGGCCAGAAGGACGCCTGGTCGAACCCGGCGTCGATCCAGGCGCTGACGATGGTGCAGGACCTGGTCAAGGCCAACGGCTTCATCAAGGGCTTCTCGTCGATCACCGCCGACTCCAACGCTGACCAGGCATTGCTCTACACGGGCAAGGCGGCGATGATGCTGCACGGCACCTGGACGTACGGCGGCATGGCGGCGGACGGAGGTGACTTCGTGTCCAGCGGCAGCTTGGGCTACATGAACTTCCCGCCGATCGACGGCGGCAAGGGCGACGTGTCCGACACGGTCGGCAACCCCGGGCAGTACTACTCCATCTCCTCGAAGGCCACGGCCGAGCAGAAGGAGACCGCGAAGAAGTTCTTCAAGGAAGCGGTGCTCGCCGACGCCGAGGTCAAGGAATGGGTCGACGCCGGCGCCGTCCCGATCGTCAAGGGCACCGAGAGCGCGTTCGGCGCGTCCAAGGATGCCGACTTCCTCAAGTTCGTCTACAACACCTCGGCCAACGCCAAGACCTTCGCGCAGTCGTGGGACCAGGCGCTGAGCCCGACCGCGGCGGAGAAGCTGCTCGACAACATCGCGCAGCTCTTCCAGCTGAAGATCTCGCCCGAGAAGTGGGCGGAGAACATGAACGGGGTCATCGGGCAATGACATCTCTCGCTCCGCCCGCCCCGCGGGGGAGAACCACGACCTCCGCCCAGGGCGGGCGGAGCGGGTCCGTCGCCTGGCTGGCCGCACCCGCGTTCCTGATGTTCCTGGCGTTCGCCGTCGTCCCGCTGATCGGCGTGCTGGTGCTCAGCTTCACGCAGTGGGACGGCATCGGCGACATCCACGCGGCGGGCTTCGACAGCTGGCGCAGCGTGCTGAGCGACCCGGGCCTCGTACACGCGCTCTGGGTCACGTTCCTGATCATGGCTTTGTCCTGGGCGTTCCAGACCCCGCTGAGCCTGCTGATCGGGGTCTACCTGGCGGCACAGAGCCGCTATCGCGAGATCCTCGCGGTGATCTACTTCGTGCCCCTGCTGCTCAGCTCCGCCGCCCTGGCCATCACGTACAAGGCCCTGCTCGACCCGAACTTCGGGCTCGGCGCGGGGCTCGGCATCCCGTTGCTGCAACAGGACTGGCTGGGCCGCGACAACCTGGCGCTCGGCGTGCTGGTGTTCGTGGTCTCCTGGCAGTTCATCCCCTTCCACTCGCTGATCTACCAGAGCGCCGTGCGGCAGATCCCGAAGACGATGTTCGAGGCGTCCGAGATCGACGGCGCGGGCCGGTTGCGGCAGTTCTTCAGCATCACGCTGCCCCAGCTCAAGTACACGGTCATCACGTCGTCGACGCTGATGGTGGTCGGCTCGCTGACCTTCTTCGACCTGATCTTCGTGCTCACCGGCGGCGGGCCGGGAGATGCCACCCGGGCGCTCGCGCTCGACATGTACAAGCGGGGATTCCAGGCCAGCCTGATGGGTCCGGCGAGCGCGATCGCGGTGATCCTGGTGCTGGTCGGCCTCGGCCTCGCGTTGCTGTTGCGGCGCATCGGCGGCCGCGACGCGACCGAGAGCCAGATGGAAGGCGTGTGACGTGGCGACGACTCTGACGACAGCTCCCGGCCAGACGGCCGCGCCCCGCACACCGCAGCGGGCCGGCTCCGGGCGCCGGCGCATGCGGTTCAACCTGCCGGCCGGTTTCGCGGGGCTGATCTGGCTGGCGATCGTGGTGATCCCGCTCTACTGGATCCTCATCACCAGCCTCAAGACGCAGGCCAACTACTTCCTGACCAACCCGTTCGTGCCGCCGACCGATCCGACCCTCGACAACTACCGGATGGTCATCGAGGCCGACTTCGTCCGCTACTTCTTCAACAGCGCGATCGTGACGGCTGGCGCGGTCATCCCGGCGGTGCTCATCTCGTTCATGGCGGCGTACGCCATCGTCCGGGCCAGCAACCGCAGCCGGTTCCTGCGCTCGGTGAACGCGGTGTTCCTGATGGGTCTGGCGATCCCGCTGCAAGCGGTGATCATCCCGGTCTACCTGATCATCATCCGGCTCAAGATGTACGACACCCTGCTGGCGATCATCCTGCCCTCGATCGCGTTCGCCATCCCGCTGTCGGTGCTGGTGCTCTCCAACTTCATCCGGGACGTGCCGCGCGAGCTGTTCGAGTCGATGCGGATGGACGGCGCTTCGGAGTGGGGCACGCTCTGGCACCTGGCCTTCCCGTTGATCCGGCCGGCGCTGGTCACCGTCACCATCTACAACGGACTGTCCATCTGGAACGGATTCCTGCTGCCGCTGATCCTGACCCAGAGCCCGACCCAGCGCACCCTGCCGCTGGCGCTCTGGACCTTCCAGGGGCAGTACAGCATCAACGTGCCGGCGGTGCTCGCGTCGGTGGTGCTGACCACGCTGCCGATCCTGGCGCTCTACGTGGTGGGGCGGCGCCAGCTGCTCGGCGGCCTGACGGCCGGTTTCAGCAAGTAACGCGAGGTTCAACCTCTTCGCGGCGGGTATCCGGCACCTCAAGGACCGGATTTTCGCCGCGAAGGGGACATCGTGACCACCACAGCGACTCTCGCCGACCTGTCCACCGCCCGAGACGTGGCCCGGCAGCTCCGGGTCGACTCGGTGCGGGCCAGCACGAGCGCCGGCTCCGGCCATCCCACGTCGAGCATGTCGGCCGCCGACCTGCTCGCCGTGCTGGTCACCCGGCACCTGCGCTACGACTGGGACAGCCCGGAGAGCGACGCCAACGACCACCTGATCTTCTCGAAGGGCCACGCCTCACCGCTGCTGTACGCCGTCTACAAGGCGGTGGGCGTGGTCTCCGACGCGGAGCTGATGTCGGGTTACCGCCGGTTCGGGCAGCGGCTGCAGGGCCATCCGACGCCGGTGCTGCCCTGGGTCGACGTGGCCACCGGCTCGCTCGGCCAGGGGCTGCCGGACGGGGTCGGCGTCGCGCTGGCCGGGCGCTACCTGGACGAGGTGCCGTACCGGGTGTGGGTGCTCTGCGGCGACAGCGAGATGGCCGAGGGCTCGATGTGGGAGGCGCTCGACAAGGCCGCCTACTACCGGCTGTCCAACCTCGTGGCGATCGTCGACGTCAACCGGCTCGGCCAGAGCGGCCCGACCGAACTGCAATGGGACCTCGACGCGTACGCCCGGCGGGCATCGGCGTTCGGCGCCCGGGTGCTGACGATCGACGGGCACGACCTCGAGGAGATCGACGAGGCGCTGCGGTCGGCGACCGATCGCACGGACGACCGCCCGACCGTGATTCTCGCCCGCACCCTCAAGGGGCGTGGCTTCAGCGAGGTCGAGAACATGGAGGGGTGGCACGGCAAGCCGCTGCCCAAGGAGATGGCCGACCGGGCGATCCGCGAGCTGGGCGGTTCCAGCGACCTGGTCGTGCGCGGGCCGGTGCCGGTGGACGAGGCGCCGGTGTCCCGGTACACGACGGGTGCTTCGTTGCCCAGCTACGCGGTCGGAGACAAGATCGCGACCCGCCGGGCGTACGGGGACGCGCTCACCGCGCTCGGCGGTGGCAACAGCCGGATCGTGGCGCTGGACGGCGAGGTCGGCAACTCGACGTTCTCGGAGGAGTTCGCGAAGGCGTTCGGTGACCGGTACTTCGAGATGTACATCGCCGAGCAGCAGATGATCGCGGCGGCGGTCGGGCTCAGCGTGCGGCACTACATCCCGTTCGCCTCGACGTTCGCCGCGTTCCTGTCCCGGGCGTACGACTTCATCCGGATGGCGTCGATCTCGCGCGCCGACATCCGGCTGGTCGGCTCGCACGCGGGGGTGGAGATCGGCGCCGACGGGCCGTCCCAGATGGCGCTCGAGGACCTGGCGATGCTGCGCGCGGTGCAGGGGTCGACGGTGCTCTACCCCAGTGACGCGGTCAGCACCGCGTCGCTCGTCGCGGCCATGGTCGAACTCGACGGGGTCAGCTACCTGCGGACGACGCGGGGCGCGTACCCCGTGCTCTACGAGAACGACTCGTCTTTCCCGGTCGGCGGCAGCAAGGTGCTCCGCTCGGGGCCCTCGGACGCGGTCACGCTCGTGGGCGCCGGAGTCACGCTGCACGAGTGCCTGGCGGCGGCCGCTCTGTTGGAGTCGGAGGGCATCGCCGCGCGGGTGATCGACCTCTACTCGGTCAAGCCGGTCGACACCGCGACGCTCAGCGAGGCGGTGGCCGCGACCGACGGCCGGATCCTCGTCGCCGAGGACCACCATCCCGAGGGCGGGCTCGGGTCGGCGGTCGCCGAGGCGCTGCTCGCGGCCGGCACGCCGTCGGTGCGTTTCACGCACCTGGCGGTGCGTGACCTGCCGGGCTCGGGCTCGACCGCGGAACAGCTCGCGGCGCAGGAGATCGACGCTGACCACATCGCGGCGGCGGCCCGGGCGCTGGTGAGCTAGTTGTTCCGTTACGTGTGCAGGTGGCGCTGCCAGTCCTTGGGGACCTGGCCCTTGGGGCCGGGCACCGGCTGGTCGAGCGGGTGGCTGTCGGGCCCGGCGAGCTCCGGACCGTCGAGGAACTCGTTGGTGCGGTAGTCGTAGAACCAGTCCTCGCCGGGTTCGAACGACTGGATGATCGAGTGTTGGTCGCTGGTCGCGTGC
Organism: Asanoa hainanensis; assembly: GCF_900188485.1. Taxonomy (GTDB): domain Bacteria; phylum Actinomycetota; class Actinomycetes; order Mycobacteriales; family Micromonosporaceae; genus Asanoa; species Asanoa hainanensis. Next base: position 466,093 of record NZ_FZPH01000003.1, on the reverse strand, counting down.
GCGGTGGCGTGCTGGGCCGGCGAGTTGTCACAGCAGCCGATCTGGCCGCAGGTGGCGCAGCGCCGCAGATGCAGCCACCAACCTCCGCTGGCCAGGCAGTCCGCGCAGCCGGCACCGGACGGGGGCACTTCGGGTCGGACGAGTGGTTCGGTCACGATTCCTCCTCGGTGATCCTCGGCCTCTAGGTTTACCCGCATCGGGTCGGCTTTCACGTGAGTACTCGATCACTCCGCGTAAGATCGCCGGGTGAGCGATCTGCTCAACAGCCTGGTCGACCAGCGCGCGATCCTCGTCTACGTGATCGTCGGCCTCGTCGTGTTCGCCGAGGACGCGTTGTTCTTCGGCTTCATCCTGCCCGGCGAGACGGCGGCGATCCTCGGCGGTGTCGCGGCCAGCCTCGGGCACGTCTCGGTGCTCTGGATGAGCGTGATCGTCGTGGTGGCGGCGATCCTGGGCGACACGGTGGGCTACGAGATCGGCTCGCGCTGGGGTTATCGGCTGCTGGGGGTGAAGTGGCTGCGGAAACGCGAGAAACAGGTGGAGTCGGCCCGCTCGTTCCTGGCGCGACGCGGCGGGCCGGCGGTCTTCTTCGGCCGGTTCATCGCGTTCCTGCGGGCCTTCGTGCCGTTCCTGGCGGGGGTCTCCCACATGCACTACCGGCGGTTCCTGGCCTACAACGCGGCGGGCGGCCTGGTCTGGGGCGCCGGGTCGGTGCTGCTCGGCTATCTGGCCGGCAACTCGTACGAGATGATCGAGGGCACTGTCGGCAAATGGGGCGCGATCGCCGTGGCCGCGGTCGTGGTGGCCGCGCTGATCGCGTGGGCGGTCTACCGCCGGGTCCGGGAGCACCGGGGTCGTTAAGTCCGGGTTAGTGAGCCTTCGCCGCGGCGAGCTTGAGGGCCGCGGTCAGGTCGGCCGCGGTCAGGGCCCCCTCCGGGTCGATCAACCACTGAATCGCCAGCCCCGCCAGCAGGGCCTGCGCCAGACCGCCGAGCAGTCGGGCCTCCTCGCCGTCCGCACCCCCGCCCACCAGGCCCGCGAGCTCAGCGCGGCCCTGGCGCTGGCCCGCGACCAGGAACTCGTGGATCTCCGGCAGGCGGTCCACCTGGCCCGCCAGCTCGAACTGGGTCGTCCAGAGCGGCCGCTGGTCGCGCACGGACGCGATGACCGCGGCCCAGACCGCCTCGGTCGACCCGTCGGTCGCCCGCAGCGTGGTGGACAGCTCCGCGCCCCACTCCGCCAGCGCCTCCATCAGGGCCTGGTTGAGCAGCTCCCGGGTCGAGCCGAAGTGGTAGCCGATCGCCGCCAGTGAGACCCCGGCCGCCGTGGCGATGTCGCGGGCCGTGGTGCGGGTGTAGCCGATGTCGTGCAGGCACGCCTTGGCCCCGGCGATCAGGCTTTCCCGGTTTCCCATGCGGGGATTGTACAAGTGTGCAAAACCTCGGAACCGCCTTGGTGCACGAGTTGTAACTGGCGGCCGGGCTCTGTGACCATAGGGAGCATGACCGAGGAGTGCACCGCGCGTGAGGTGCTCGACCGGGTCGGCAGCAAGTGGAGCATCGCGATCATCGTGGCCGCGGCGCAGGGGCCCGTGCGGTTCACCGAGCTCGAGCGGTCCATCGCCGGGATCAGTCGGCGGATGCTGGCGCTCACCCTGCGGAACCTCGAGCGCGACGGCCTGCTGACGCGCACCGTCTTTCCGACCGTTCCGCCGCGGGTCGAATACCTGGCGACGGATCTGTCCCGCGAGATCTACGACGCGCTGGTCACGCTGACCACCTGGGCCGAGCGGCACCGGGCGGAGATCGCTCTGGCGCGGGCCGCGTACGACCGGCGGGCTCTCGAATGAGCTTGGAGCTGGCCGCCGACTGCACCCGCTGCGTCGGCCTGTGCTGCGTGGTTCCCGCGTTCGCCAAGTCCGTCGACTTCGCTATCGACAAGCCGGCCCGGCAGCCCTGCCCGAACCTCGGGCAGGACTCGCGGTGCGGGATCCACGCCAAGCTGCGTACGGAAGGGTTCCGCGGCTGCACCGTCTACGACTGCTTCGGCGCCGGCCAGCACCTCACCCAGGCGACCTTCGGCGGCGCTGACTGGCACGAAAGACCGGACCTCGCCGACGAGATGTTCAACGCTTTCCCGGTCATGCGCGAGCTGCACGAACTGCTCTGGTACCTGACCGCCGCGCTCGCGCTGAAGCTACCGGACAAGCAGCACAAGGCCCTCGAAGAGGCACACCAACGGATCGTCGCGCTCACCGACGGGGACGAGCTGGCCAAGCTGGACCCGGCACCCCATTGGGCGGCCGTCAACGACCTGCTGATCCGGGCGAGTGCGGCCGTCCGCGCGAAAGCGCCGGGCCCGCGCCGCGAGCACCGGGGCGCGGACCTGGTCGGCAAGGACCTGCGGCGCACCGACCTGCGGGCGGCCAACCTGCGCGGCGCCTACCTGATCGGCGCCGATCTGCGGAAAGCCGACCTGGGCTGGGCCGACCTGATCGGCGCCGATCTGCGCGACGCCGACCTGCGCGGCGCCCGCCTGCGCACCGCGCTGTTCCTCACGCGGGCCCAGGTGGACTCCGCGAAAGGCGACGGGGCGACGGCGCTGCCACCCGGGCTGCGCCGCCCGCCCCACTGGCCGAGCTAGCTGAGCTGCTCGGCCACCTCGAACTGCACCGCGCCGTTGGCGTCGACGGCGGCGTCCAGCGATTTGTCGTCGAGCACCCGTGCGGCCTCGCCGTCGAGGAAGAGCCGGGCGCCGGACTGGTCGACGACCTGGTCGCCTTCCTGGGGCGAGGTGGCCAGGCTCATGGTCAGCGCGCCCTGCGTCGGGTCGGACGCGATGCGCACACCGGCGCCGTCCGGCAGGTTCTGCTGGCCGGTGAGGTCACGGATGACCGCTACGGCGTTGTCAGTCACTGCGAGCATGGTGAAACCCTCCAGATTTGCGGCAGGGGAGAAGTTGAGACCGCAACTGACAGGGCCGTTCCTCACGGCAGGCGGGTCTGCGGCCGTCCATGACCCACGTAACCCTCCGCTGCCGGATCCCGCAACCCGAACGCGACTTATTCTGGCCTCATGAACCCGTTGCCCGGCTCTGTATCGATCCGTGAGGTCGCACCCCGAGATGGCCTCCAGAACGAGGATCCGGTGCCCACCGCGGCCAAGATCGAGCTGTTGGACGCGCTGTCCGGCACGGGCGTACGGCGGATCGAGGCGGTCTCGTTCGTGCACCCCAAGGCGATTCCCCAGATGGCCGACGCCGACCAGGTGTGGGCCCAGGTGCGCAAGTCGCCGGCCGTCCGATATTCGGCCCTCGTGCCCAACTCGCGCGGCGCCCAGCGAGCCTTGGCGGCCGGGTTCACCGAGGTCGAGGTGGTCGTCTCGGCGAGTGACACGCACAACAAGCGCAACGTCAACCGCTCCACCGGTGAGTCGCTCGACGACATCGCCGCGTTGATCGACGAGTTGCACGGTGCGGGCGCCAGCGCCGAGGTGATCATCGCGACCAGCTTCGGCTGCCCCTTCGAGGGCGACGTCGACCCGAAGCGGGTCGCCGACATCGTCGACCGGGTGGTCGCCGACGGTGCCGACCGGATCGCGTTCGGCGACACCACCGGCATGGCCACCCCGCGGCGGGTGACCGAGGTGGTCACCCTGGTCCGCGAGCGCCAGCCGGACATCCCGGTGCTGCTGCACTTCCACAACACCCGGGGTACGGCGCTGGCCAACATCCTGACCGCCATGGACCTGGGCATCACCGAGTTCGACGCGAGCGTGGGCGGGCTGGGCGGCTGCCCGTACGCGCCCGGCGCCACCGGCAACGTCGCCACCGAGGAGGTGGTGCACATGCTGGCGGACATGGGCATAGACACCGGCATCGACCTCGACGCGCTGATCGAGGCGGCGGCGCTGGCCCAGCGGGTGGTGGGCCGCGAGCTGCCGTCGGGGGTGCTGCGCGCGGGGCCGCGTACCCGGCTCGCCTCGTGAACCCGGAAGAGCTGGTGCACCTGCGCCGCTCCCGGGACATGATCGACCGGGAGTACGCGCGCCCGCTCGACGTGCCGGCGCTCGCACGAGCGGCCCTGATGTCGCCGTCGCACTTCTCCCGGCAGTTCCGCGCGGCGTTCGGTGAGTCGCCGTACCAGTACCTGATGACCCGGCGGATCGAGCGCGCCCAGGCGTTGCTCCGGCGCGGGGACCTGTCGGTCACCGAAGTCTGCGTCGCGGTCGGTGCCACCTCGCTCGGCTCGTTCAGCGCCCGGTTCACCGAGCTCGTCGGCCAGAGCCCGTCGGCGTACAAGGCCCGGGACCACGCTCCGCTGGCGGCGGTGCCGGCCTGCTTCGCCCAACGGCTGACGCGGCCGACTCGAGCACGAACGGAGAAGCGCTCCGCCGCCGCCCGGGCCTAGCGTCAGTGGCATGAACCTTTCGCTTTCGCACTGCTTCGTCACCGTCGACGACCAGGAGAAGACGCTCGCGTTCTATCGCGACGTGCTGGGGCTCGAGGTGCGCAACGACGTCGACATGACCGACTGGGGCATGCCCTGGCGCTGGCTCACCGTCGGCGCGCCGGGCCAGCCCGGCATCGAGATCGGGCTGGACACGATCGCCTCGAAGGCGCCCGCCGACCAGCCGGCGCTGCGGGAATTGATGGCCAAGGGCGCCCTGAGTGCGTTGATCTTCGACACCGACGACTGCGACGCGGCGTTCGAGAAGATCCGCGGGTCCGGCGCCGAGGTGCTGCAGGAGCCGATCGACCAGCCCTACGGGGTGCGCGACTGCGCGTTCCGCGACCCGTCGGGCAACATGGTCCGCTTCAGCCAACGACGTGGGTGATTCCGCTTGCTCTGCTTCCATATACGCATCGATGCGTATATGGAAGCAGAGCAAAGCGATCAAACGAGACCGGCCACGGCCCGCTTCGTGAGTACGCCGGCCAGGTGGCGCCGGTAGTCGGCGCTGCCCAGCAGGTCGTCGCTCGGGTTGGTGCCCTCGGCCACCCGGGCCGCCGCGGCGCCGATCGCCTCGCGGCTGTCGGCGCCGGCCAGCGCCTGTTCCGTCGCGGTCGCCCGCAGCGGCGTCGAGGCCATGTTGGTCAATCCGACCCGGGCCTCGGCGATCGAGCCGTTCTCCCGCCGGACCATGGCGGCCACGCCGACCAGGGCCCAGCCCTGCGCGACGCGGTTGAACTTCTGGTAGCTGCCGACCCAGGCGCCCTGCTTCGGCACCCGCACCGAGACCAGCACCTCGTCGGCCGCGACGGCGCTGGTCAGGTAGTCGACGAAGAACTCGCTCGCCGGCACGACCCGCCGGCCGCCGGGGCCGGCGATCTCCATCGAGGCGCCGAGCACCAACGCCACCGCCGGCAGGTCGCCGGCCGGGTCGGCGTGGGCCAGCGAGCCCGCGAACGTGCCGCGGTGGCGCACCTGCCGGTCGGCCACCGTCTCGGTGGCCGACACGAGCAGCGGCAGGTGCTCGTTGACCAGCGGGTCGCGGAGCACGGCGGCGTGGGTGACCATCGCGCCGATGACCAGCGCGTCGCCGTCGTCGCGGACCTCCCGCAACGACGCGATGCCGCCGAGGTCGACCAGCGTGCTCGGCGCCGCGAACCGCATCCGCAGCAACGGGATCAGGCTCTGCCCGCCGGCGATCACCTTGGCGTCCTCGCCGGCCTCCGCCAAAACCCCGACCGCCTCGTCGACCGTGGTCGGCGCGGCGTAGTCGAACGACGGTGGGATCATGCCGCACCTCCCTGGACGGCGCGCCAGACCCGCTCCGGCGTGCACGGCATCGCGATGTCGTTGACACCCATCGGGCGCAGCGCGTCGACGATCGCGTTGACGACCGCCGGTGTCGAGGCGATGGTGCCCGCCTCACCGACGCCCTTCGTGCCCAGTGGATGGTCGGGTGCCGGGCTCTCGGTGCGGTCGGTGACGAACGCCGGCAGGTCGGCCGCCGTCGGCAGCGTGTAGTCGACGAACGTGCCGGTCATCAGGTTGCCGTCGGCGTCGTACACGGCCTCCTCGAAGAGGGCCTGTGCGATGCCCTGCGCGATGCCACCGTGCACCTGCCCGTCGACGATCAGCGGGTTGATCACCCGGCCGATGTCGTCGACCGCGACGTATTTGCGGATCGTCACGCTGCCGGTCTCGGTGTCGACCTCCGTCGCGCACAGGTGGGTGCCGTGCGGGAACGAGAAGTTGACCGGGTCGTAGACCGCGTCGGCGTCGAGCGTCGGCTCGATGCCGTCGGGCAGGTCGTGTGCCGCGAACACGGCCAGCGCACAGTCGGCCAGCGACTTGCCGCCGTCCGGGTTGCCGCGCACGCGGAACTGGCCGCCGGTGAACTCGAGGTCGGCCGGGTCGCACTCGAGCATGTGCGCCGCGATCGGCTTCGCGTTCTCGATCACCTTCTGACAGGCGTTGTAGAGCGCGATGCCGCCGACCGCGAGCGACCGCGAGCCGTAGGTGTCGAGCCCCTTGTAGGAGGTGCGGGTGTCGCCGTGCAGCACCTCGACGTCGTCGAAGGCGACGCCGAGCTGGTCGGCGACGATCTGGCTCCACGCCGTCTCGTGCCCCTGGCCGTGCGGCGACGTGCCGGTGACCACCTCGACCCGGCCGGTGGGCAGCATGCGTACGCTCGCCGTCTCCCAACCGCCGGCGCCGTAGCGCAGCGCGCCGAGCACCCGGGACGGCGCGAGGCCGCACATCTCGGTGTAGGTCGAGATGCCGATGCCGAGCTGCACGCTGTCGCCGCTGTCGCGCCGGGCCTGCTGCTCCTGGCGCAGCTCGTCGTACCCGAAGAGCTCCTTGGCCCGGTCGGTGGCCTTCGCGTAGTCACCCGAGTCGTACGCCAGCCCGCACACGGTCGTGAACGGGAACTCGTCGGCGTTGATCCAGTTGCGCGAACGCACCTCCAGCGGGTCCAGGCCGAGCTCGACGGCGAGCTCATCCATGATCCGTTCGATCGCGTACGTGGCCTCGGGCCGGCCGGCGCCGCGGTAGGCGTCGGTGATCGTGGTGTTGGTGAAGACCCCACTGCATTCGAAGCGGTACGCGGGGAACTTGTAGATCGCGTTGTACATGAACGCGCCCAGGATCGGCACGCCCGGACCGACCAGGCCCATGTAGGCGCCCATGTTGGCCAGCAGCTTGACCCGCAGCCCGGTGACGGTGCCGTCGCGCCGGGCGGCCAGCTCGATGTCCTGGATCACGTCGCGGCCGTGGTGGGCCGAGACCAGGCTCTCGGAGCGGGACTCCGTGTATTTCACCGGCTTGCCGAGCCGCTTGGCCGCGACGAACGCGATCAGCTCCTCGGGCGTGACCTGCAGCTTGCCGCCGAAGCCGCCACCGACGTCGGGCGCGATCACCCGGACCTTGTGCTCCGGAGTGCCGGTCACCACGGCGAGCAGGAAACGCAGGATGTGCGGGATCTGGGTGGCCGACCACATCGTGTAGACGTCGCCGGTCGGGTCGACGACCACGCTGCGGGGCTCCATGAACGCGGGAATCAGCCGCTGCTGCACGTAGCGGCGGCGGATGACCACCTCGGCGTCGTCGATCGCGGCTCCGGCGTCGCCGCCGGTGCCCGCCTCGGCCGAGTCGAACACCCAGGTGTAGCCCTTGTTGGTGCCCTTGCCGGCGTGGACCAGGTCGGCGCCCTCGGCGATCGCCTGCTCCATGTCGAGCACCGCGGGCAGCGGCTCGTAGTCGACCTCGATCGCGGCGATGGCGTCCAGCGCCGCCGCCCGCGACCGGGCGGCGACCACGGCCACCGCCTCGCCCATGAAGCGCACCTCGTCGACCGCGATGGGCGGCCGGTCGGGGTGCACCATGTCTTCGGTGACCGGCCAGGCGCAGGGCAGCGAGCCCTGCACGTCGGCCACGTCGCGCCCGGAGAACGCGGCGACCACGCCCTTGGTCTCCAGCGCCGGTGACACGTCGATGCTGGTGATCCGGGCGTGCGCCAGCGGGCTGCGCAGGATCGCCAGGTGCAGCATGCCGGGCAGGGTGACGTTTTCCGTCCACGTGGTGCGCCCGGTGATCAGCCGGGCGTCTTCCTTGCGCCGCCGGGGGCTGCCGATCTCGGTGGTGGTCATCGGTTCTCCCTCACGGCACCGGCTGCGGGATGGTCTCGTCGGGCACGCTCTGGCGGGGCAGGCCCGAGTCGGGCGTCTGGTCCTCACCGGCCAGTTGCGACGGTGGGGCCGGCTCGGCCTCGGCCCTGCCGTGCCGGATCTCCTCGCTCGCCGCGCGTACCGCCCGGACGATGTTCTGGTAGCCCGTGCACCGGCAGAGGTTGCCTTCCAGGCCTTCGCGGATCTCCTGCTCGCTGGGGTCGGAGTTCTCCCGCAGCAGGTCGACCGCGGCCATGATCATGCCCGGCGTGCAGAACCCGCATTGCAGGCCGTGCGCTTCGTGGAACGCCCGTTGGACGGGGTGCAGTGTGTTGTCGGGGCCGGACAGCCCTTCGATGGTGGTGATCTCGCGGTCGGCGGCCTGTACGGCCAGGACGGCACAACTCTTGACGCCCTGCTGGTGCCCGTCGGCGTCGCTCATCAGCACGGTGCACGCGCCACAGTTGCTGGTGTCGCAACCGACGACGGTGCCGACCTTGCCGAGACTCTCGCGTAGGTGATGGACGAGCAGGGTGCGTGGTTCGACGTCGTCCTCGTAGTCGACACCGTCGACCTTGATCGATACCCGGGTCATCAAGCCTCCCGGCTTGCTCCACTGCGGCCGGTGGGGGCCGGCACGCATGCTCAACTGCGGGGTTCGGTTGACCTCAGCCAAGCTCTTCATGAGCGACACCGCAAGAGCTGGGTGTGAAATGGACCACGCTATTTCGCGATGACCCGCACGAGTTCGTCGAGCGCTTCGAGGGTGTGGCCCGCGACGAAATCGTCGAGATGGGGCAAAGCCGCTGCCATCCCGCCGGCCAGCGGCGCGAAGCCCGCCTTGCCGCGGTGCGGGTTGACCCAGACCAGCCGGTACGCGAGCCGGCCCAGCCGGTGTGTCTGGGCGGCCAGCGCGGCGGGGTCGCCCCGCTCCCAACCGTCGCTGAACACCACGACGACCGCGCCCCGGGCGGTGCCGCGCTGCCCCCAACGGTCCAGGAAGGCCTTGAGCGCGTCGGCCAGGCGGGTTCCGCCGTGCCAGTCGGGGATGGCGACCGAGGCGGCGTGCAGGGCCGCGTCCGGGTCCCGGTGGCGCAGCGCGCGGGTGACCCGGGTCAGCCGGGTGCCGAGCGTGAACACCTCGGTGCCGGTCGGGCGCCGGCGCACGGCGGCGTGTGCGAAACGCAGCAGCGCGTCCGCGTACGGGCTCATCGAGCCGGACACGTCGACCAGCAGCACGAGGCGCCGGGGGCGGTGGCTCCGGCGCCGGCGGGCCAACCGGGTCGGCTCGCCGCCGTGCCGCAGCGCCGCGCGGACCGTCCGGGTCGGATCGATGTCGCCACCGCCGGCCGGGCGGCGCCGCCGGCTGCGGCGCAGCGCGGTCTGGGGCCCCAGCAGCGCCAGCAGCCGCCGCACCTCGTCGCGTTCGAGCGGGGTGAGCAGGGCGAAGTCGCGCTGGCGGAGGATCTCGACGGCGCTGGCCGACAGGCCGAGGACCAACGACTCGTCGTCGGTGGACTCGCCCGGCGGACCCGACGTGTAGGGCGCCGCGATGCTGGGCGGCGTCGGCGTCGGGTTCATGATCGTCCCGCCGGCCGGTCGGTGCCCGCCGAAGTACGCGACGAATGCCGCGTCGTAGATCGCCAGGTCGTCCGGCTCGGCGCAGAGCGTCTGCCGGCCGGCCCAGTAGATGCTGGTCGCCGTCACCTCGCCGAGGGCGTCGACCGCGCGCACCGTCGTCTGCACCCGGTCGGGGCCGGCGTCGACGCCGGCGTGCCGGAGCGTCCGCGCGAACCCGACCAGCAGCGCGGTCACGTCGAGGGTCATTGCCTGCCGGCAACCAGTAGGTTGTCGAGACCGTTGGCCCGGACCCGGGTGACGTCCTCGCGGTACTTGAGGACCGCGCCGAGCGTGGCCGCAGCGAGCTCCGGGTCGAGGGACCGTGCTCCCAGCGCGACCAGCGCGCCGGCCCAGTCGATCGACTCGGCCACGCCGGGCGGCTTGATCAGATCGAGCTCGCGCATCCGGCCCGCCGCGGTCGCGACCTCCGCGGCGAGTCGCTCGGTGACCTCCGGCAGCCGCTCCCGCAGGATCGCCACCTCCCGGTCGAAGCCCGGGTGCTCGACCCAGTGATAGAGGCAGCGGCGCTTGAGCGCGTCGTGCACCTCGCGCGTGCGGTTGCTGGTCAGCACGGTGAGCGGCGGCGTCTCGGCGGCGATCCGGCCGAGCTCGGGCACCGTGATCGCGGCCTCCGCGAGCACCTCCAGCAGGAACGCCTCGAACTCGTCGTCAGCCCGGTCGACCTCGTCGACCAGCAGCACACACGGGCTGCTCTCCAGCGCCCGCAGCAGCGGACGGGCGATCAGGAACCGCCGGTCGTAGAGGCCGGCCTCGATCGCGGCGGCGTCGACCGGCGCGCCGGTGGCGGTGGCGGCCGCGGTCGCGGCCGCCTCGGCGGCCCGCAGGTGCAGGATCTGCCGGGGGAAGTCCCAGTCGTAGAGCGCCTGCGCCGCGTCGAGCCCCTCGTAGCACTGGAGCCGGACGAAGGTGGCCCCGGTCGCGGCCGCCAGCGCCTGCGCGAACGAGGTCTTGCCCACGCCGGCCTCGCCCTCGAGGAACAGCGGACGCCCGAGCTTCATGGCGAGAAAGCCGGCGGTCGCGAGACCTTCGTCGGCGAGGTAACCCGTGGACGCCAGCTTGTCGGCCAGAGCGCCGGGGGAGTCGGGCAGCGAGGTCGTCACGTCGTCAACCTATGCCATGCGTGCGGCATCCGTGATCGTCAAAATCGCGTCCGGCGGCGCAGCCCGGCCAGCGCGACCAGGAGCAGCAGTGCGCAGCCGGCCCAGACGAGCCCGAGCGTCACCGGGTCGGGCAGGATCGGCAGCGCCATCGGCCAGCCGGCGTCGAGGAACACCGGGGTGGCCGACCGGGCGAGCGCCCAGGCCGTCAGGGCGAGCAGCGGCCCCAGCAGCACGCCGAGCAGGACGGGCCAGAGGTCCAGCAACCGGGCGGACGCGCGCAACGTCCGCGCCGCCACCCCCTGGGCCCGCAACACGCGGCCCCGGGCCGAGCGGTCGGCGCGCTCGACCGCCGCGACCAGACCCAGGCCCAGCAGCACCAGCAGGACGGCGAAGGCGGCCGTCACCAGCTCGTAGCGGGCGGCCAGCGCGGCGCCGGCCCGGTCCTCGTAGGCCGCCCGGTCGGCCGCCACGGTCTCGCCGAGCACGATCAGGCCCGCGTCGCCCAGCCGGGAGACCGCGTCGGCGGGTGCGTCGGGGCCGACCCAGACCTGCGGCCGGGCGCCGGCGCCCATCGGCGCGGCGCGGTCGAGATAGTCGAGGTCGACCAGCGTGCCGGAGCCGCCGACGCCGGGCAGCGTCGACAGCGCGCCGACCGCGGTCGCGGGCACGGGGTCGCTGTGGCCGGGCGACGCGATCGCCCAGCCGGTGTCGGTCTCCCGGGCGATGTTGGACGTGGTCCGCAGGATCGGCAGGACCTCGGTCACGTCCGCCACCACCAGCCGCTGGGCCGAGTTACTGGGCGCCATCTCGACGGTGATCGTGCCGGCCCCGGTGGTCAGCTTCGGCGCTGTCGCCGTGTTCCGGTCCTCGGTCGTCGCCCGCCAGCGTGCCGGGTCGTCGAGCAGACCCGCACCGGCCACCACCTGGTCGGGCTGGAGCTGGCTGATCTCGTGCACCGTCAGCTCGAGCGCCACCGGCACCGGCTGGGCCTCCAGGGCGACCAGCCGGCACCCGACCCCGCACTCGGGCAGGTTGCCGGTGTAGCGATGCCGACCGAACTGGAGGTCGCCGAGCGGCACCGTGCGCTCACCCTCGCCGGGCGGCTGCACGACGATCCACAGCTCGGGCTCGGAACCTTCGCGGAACGTGTCGCGGGTCGGGTCGAACGTGGGCATCACCACGGTCGCGTCCACCTGGATCCGGTTGCCGGTCACCCGGACGGACGGCGCCACCGCGGGTCGTAGGCGGTGCAGGAGGTCCGCCGGCACCGAGCCGGGCCAGGCGACCGTCGCGAGCCGCTCGGTGTCGGCCGCCACGGTCGGCGGCCCGGAGCCGGTCGCGGGGATGGCGACCGCGCCCATCGCCCAGCGTCCGTCGGGGTCGGCCGCGCGTACCGCCGCGCGCAGCGTGCCCCCGCTGACCTGGTTGACGTCGAGCACCCGGGCGGCGCCGAGCTCGATGCCGGCGCGCTGGGCCCGGGCGGCGTCGCCCGCGTCGACCGCCAGCACGGTGAAACAGAGCAGCGCGGCGCCGAGCACGGCGAGGGTCACCGCTCGCCGGGGCGCCGTTCGGCGGGACAGCTCGACGCCGCTCAACGCGCCGGCCAGCCGGCCCGCGGCCAACGCCCGGCGGCCCGCCCGGCGCGCGGCCGGAGCCAGCAGCCGGCCGACGAGCAGGGCGCCGGCCAGGATCACCAGCACAGGTGCGAGGGTCGCGAGGCCGCCCCGGACCGGTCCTTCGACCGCGCGCGCCTCGACCACCGCGAACGCGGCCAGCGCGACCACCATGGCGTCGACAGTGACCGACCGCCAGGCCCCGCCCTGGCGGGTCACCTTGCGCACCAGGTCGATGGCGCGTCCGGTGACCACCGGTCGGTAGGCCAGCACGACGGCCAGCACGGCACCGACGACCGCCACCGCGGCGAAGCGGCGCAGCGCGGAGCCCAGGCTCAGGTCGACGTCGCCGCCAGGCACGGCGTAGCTGCCGACGACCTGGCCGGCCAGCCACCCGAGCGGGGCGCCGGCCACCACCGCGATGGCATCCGGACCGGCGGCGAGCCACCACCGGTACGGCAGGGGCAGGCCCCGCACCGCGACCTGGCCCAACTCGGTGCGCCGGCTCTCCGCCCCGGACGCGGCGGCCAGGAATATCACGAACCAGCACAGCGGCACGACCGTCATGGCCAGCCACGGCACGAGCGAGGTGACCGCGGCCCGGCTCTGCTCGATCCGCTTCACCAGCGGGTCGGTGCCAACGACGAAACCCGATCTGATCCCGGCCGCCGCGGCCGTCATCCGGGCCACCTCCGCCGGATAGTGGTCGACCCAGTCGAGCGTGAGCTGGTCAGGATCGGCGACCAGGTCGTACACCTGCGACTCGTTGACCTCCAGCTTGTCGTAGAGCTTCGTCGTGGCCCGGGAGGTGTAGATCGGCTCGACGCCGACCTGGCTGAACGTGGCGTTCGTGACCACCCTGGGGTCGGTGAACAGGCCGGGCGGGAACGGCGGCACCGGTCCCCAGAACGCCTCGGTGGGGTCGGTCGGCCGGTAGACACCGACGATCGACAGCGGCGCCGCCTTGCCCAGCCGCACGACCTGGGGTGCGCCCTCGACGGAGTCGAACCTCGACTGGCGGAACGAGATGGCGTCGCCGACCCCGGCACCGAGCTGGGTGGCGGACTGGAAGCCGATCATCACCTCGCCGCGGCCGGTCGGGCACCGCCCGGCGTCGAGCGTCACGTGCGCGCAGACCTCGTCCCGGTACGACAGCTTCCACGCGAGGTTGAGGTCGCGCGGCGCGACGTCGAACGCCGTGCCGAAGTGGAGGTCGAACCCCGGTGTGGCGAACTCGGTGGCGCCGACCCGCTCGAAGACGTCGCCGAGGTCGCCCTCCGTCAGGGTCGGCACGAAGCTCAGCACCGTCTCGTTGGGCTTGGCCGCGGCCACCTCGTCGGCCACGATCGTCCGCTGCGCCGCGTCGATGTAGGCCGGGCCGGCGACCGCCGCGGCCACCGGCAGCGCGCCGAGCAGCACCAGCACGCCGGTGCGGCGCCGGGCGGCCCGGAGCAGGTCGACGATCACGCCGATCATGTCGACTCCCCACCGTCGCGCCGTGGCCGGCCGGAAGCCAGCAGCACGACCAGGGCGAACACCACAGCGGCCGCGGCCGCCGCGAGGAACAGCGGGCCGGGGCGCAGCGCGGCGGGTGCCGGCAGCACGTCCCAGCGATCCGGGAAGACGGACAGCGGCGCCGCCAGGATCGTGCGGGCCGGCACCGCGGCCACCAGCCCGGCGACGAGCGCGACGGCGGCCACGACGAGGTAGCCGCCGAACATCGCCCGCCGCGCGGTGCGGGCCGTGAGCCCCTGCTGGCGCAGCGCCGCGAGCTCGGCGCCGCGCGGCCGGCGTTCGACCGCCACGATCACGCCGAGCGCGCCCGCCGCCAACAGCACCATCAGCGCGGCGGCGACGAGCTGGAACCGGATGGTCGACGGCGGGGCCTGGCGGGCGTAGCGGTCGGCCAGCTCCGCGATGGTGCCACTGCCGTAGGTCTCCACGTGGTGCTCCGCGAGCCGGTCGACGAGGTCGGCCGGCGCGGCGTCGGTCGCCCACACCTGCAGCGACTCCCCACCGCCGAGGTCGCCGGTCATCGCGTCGGCGGTCTCCAGGTCGATCAGCATCGCGTCCCGGCCGACGATCGGCACCGCGTGCGCGGCACCGGCCACGGCGACCGGAATCGCGTTGCCCGGAAACGCCTGCAGGTGCGGGTCGGCGGCGGAGAACTCGGCACCCTTGACGCCGGCGGCGATGGCGGGCAGCCGTTCGGGGCTCTCGTCGACGAGCACCATCGGGTCGCTGTTGACCGGATTGTCGGGCGTGACCACCAGGCCCTCCGGCGTCACCGACAGCGCCGCGGCGACCTGGCCGAGACCGTTCGGGGTGCGCCAGCGGGCCCGGTCGGCGAACACCGGTGTGTCGATCCCGCCGCCCGTGCCCCGCAGCGCCGAGAACCGCACCGCGTCGGGCGCGGGATATTCCGGTGGCGGTTCCCCCGGCGGGCCCGCACCTTCGGGAAGCGTGCCCACTCCGAGGATCTCGAACGAGACCAGCCGGCAGCCGGCCGCGCAGCCCTGTGCCGGCTGGCGGTAGTCGGTGCGCCCGCCGGTGACCAGCCCGAAGTCGACCTCGACCTCCGCGCCGTCGGCGGCCTGGAGGATGGCCAGCACGGTGGCGCCGCCGCGGAGCGCGGTCGCCGTCAGCGTCAGTTCGGAGCCCGTGACGGTCAGCGGCTCCGGCAGTGGCGGACGCAGCCGGGCGGCCACGGCGGCGACATCGGTGCCGCCGTATTCGCCCCGCCAGCGCGCGACCGCGGCGAGCCGGGTCGCGTCGACGGCCAGCACGCCCACCCTGGGCGACGAGACGACGGCCATCAGGAAGCGACCCTGCGGGTCGATCGCGCGGGTCGCCGCGAGCAGGGTAGCCCGGTTCGGGGCCGACACCCGCAGCACCCGGTCGGCGCCGATCTCGGTGGCCGCCCGCTCCTCGCCGGACCGGGCGGTGGTGTCCGATGTGGTCACCGCGACACAGAACAGGGTGACCGCCGCCGTCAGCAGCGCGGTCAGCCGGGGCACGGCCGGCCGGCGGGCGAGCTCCGTGGCGGTGAACGCGACGCCGAGCCGGCCGGTGCGCAGGGCCCGCCGGCCCACTTCGGCGGCCGCCGGACCGACGAGCCGGGCCAGCACCACGCCGAGGGCGAACGCCAGCAGTGCCGGGGCGAGCAGGGCCAGCCAGGTGCTCTGCTGCGCGACGCCCTGCACCGGGTCACGGCTGGCGTACGACCAGGCCTCGTAAGCGCAGGCCAGGGCGAGGATGACCAGGACCCCGTCGACGGCGCCGTAGCGCCAGCCGGACCGGCGCGGCGGCACGGCGCGCATCAGCAGCGCGACGGGCGCGGCCAGCGCGCGCCGCTCGGCGATCGCGGCGGCCAGGATCGCACCGAGCACGGTCACCACTGCCGCGCCGACGGACAGCAGGTCGGTGGTCGAGGCCGAGGCGTTCGCGATGCCGCCGCCGGCCCGCAGTGGGATCGCCGCCGCCAGCCCGGCCAGCCCGCCGGCGAGCATCGGCACGCCGCTCTGGCCCAGGGTGAGCGTCAGGATCCGCGGTTGGGCGGTGCCGCGCAGCTTGAGCAGGCCGATGTCGCGGTGGCGCTCCAACGCGCCGTGGCGCACCGCGAGGAACAGCGCGATCCAGCAGAAGGCGAGCAGTTCGACCAGGCTGATCGGCACCGCGTACACGATGTCGAGCTGGCTGTTGTAGATGTTCACCGCGAGCACCCGCAGCGGCGTCTGTGACTCGTAACCCCGCTGGCCGAGCACCGGGTTGGCCCGGACGATCCGGTCGCGGACGGTCAGCGGCGCGACGTGCGCGAAGAGGTCGCGCCCGCCCACCGCGTCGACGACCAGGGTGCTGGACTGCGGGTTCGCGGCGACGATGGTCTCCGGCGTGGTCAGCACCGGCGCCAACACGGGCGTGCCGCCGATGGGCAGCCGCGAGGCGGCCCAGTAGTCGGAGAACGGGTCGGTGATCCGATAGACCGCCGAAACCGTGAACGGTTCCTTCTCGAAGCCGGGCGCGTACGCCAGCCGGTCGCCCGCCTTGACCTTGAACCGCCGGGACGTCGCCTCGTCGATCGCGACCTCGCCCGGCCGGCTCGGGCAGGCGCCGGCGAGGACGACGTGGTCACAGAAGCCGGTGCGGTAGGCGAGCAGCAGGTTGGTGCTGCGGCCGTTCTCCACGATGGAGCCGTTGACCTGGAACGTGCCGCGTACGGCCAGCTCCGGCAGGCCGATCGCGTCGCTGACCTCCCGCACTGCGTTCTCGACCGAGTCGGGGCGCACCTCGCGCTGGTCGAGGTCGCGCCGCAGCGTCACCGTGCGGGCGTCGACGGGCGCGGCCTCGGCCGTCGCGGCGGCCAGCTCGCGGGTGGTCATGGCGATGTACTGCGGCGCGGCGGCGGCCGCACCGGCGGACAGTACCGTGAGCAGGAACAGGGTGATCGAGGGGGCACGCCGGCTGGCGATGGCCCGCAGGATCAGCCCGAACATCCCCGCTCCCGTCCCGGGCCCGGCTGCGGCGCGCAGGCCCGCATGGTGGACGCGGCCACCGTTCCGAGAGGTTGTCACGATCGACGGATCTTGTCTGCCCCGTTACCCCGGGTAGGCAGGACTTGCGCGCGCACCGCAGGATGGCTGCATGGAACTCGTCCGTAAGTGGTTCGCCCGGGTCGGCGCCGTCATCACCACCGTCTCGCTGGCCGTCTTCGTGCCCGCCATGGCCTGGGCCAGCACCTCCGGGGCCTACGACGTGGCGGTCGAGGCGGCCCGCAGCCGCCGGCGCGGTGGCTTCGGCATCTTCGGCGTCGCCAGCCTGCTCTGCTGCCTGGTCGTCGTCGGCGGCATCGTGCTCGCGGTGGTCCTGATCAGCCGCAACCGCAAGCGCCGCTAGCGCGCCAGCGCCGTCGCCGATTTACGGGCGAAGTCGACCGCCGCCTGGTCGAGCGTCGACTTCTCGCCGGCCACGGCGGCGGCCGACGCGGCCAGCAAGGTGCGCAGCTCGGCGTGGGCCGGTGGGGGTGGCGCCGGTGCCCGGCCGATCCGGGCACTCATCGCGCTCTCGAAGGCGAGCGCGGTGCGCGCCGGTCCCTCGGCGAGGTCCGCGGCATAGGACTCGCGCACCTCGAGGTTCGGTGCGAAGCCGCGGTCGTCGCCGAGCGTGCGACCCGCCTGCGGGTCGTTGGCCAGGAAGTCGATCACGTCGGCCACCGCGCCGGCCTCCCGGGTGCCGCGGAAGCCGGCCCAGTAGTAGTTGGCCCGCGCCCACTGCCCGCGGGTGTCGCCCGGGCAGGCGACCAGCGCGAGTTGGTCGTCGGTGCCGTCCTGCCAACCGGCGAACTGTCCCGACGAGCTGAACGCGGCCGCGACCTTTCCTTCGAGCAGCGCCTGTCGGCCGTCCGGCCCGCCGGTGGACGGCGTCGCGTCGTCCCAGCGCGCCTCCTGCCAGAGCGTGAACCAGCGCATCACGTCCTCGGTGCCGAAGCCGGGTCCGCCGTCCTGGTAGAGCTCGCGGCCCTGGGCCCGCAGCCACATCCAGAACGCGTCCAGGTCACCGGAGGCGTCCGCGAGGCCGCTGACCTCGCCGCCGCTCTCCCGGGTCACGCGGGCCGCCCAGGCCAGGAGCTGCGGATAGGTCATCCCGGTCTTCGGCTCGGCCACGCCGAGCTCCTTGACCAGCGACCGGTTGTAGACCAGCGCCGAGGTCTCGGCGCCGGCGGCCACCCCGACCACCTTGCCGCCCACGGTGCCGTAGTCGGCCAGCCCCGGCGGGAACCGGGTCACGTCGATCTCGCCGCTGGCGACCGGCTCGCTCAGGTCGAGCAGCAGGCCCCGGCTCGCGTAGTCGACGAGCCGGCTGTCGTCGATCTGGAAGATGTCGGGTGCGTTGCCGCCGACGCCCTGGGTGGCCAGCCGGTCGTAGTAGCCGGCCTCACCCTGCCAGGTGACTTTGAACGTGGTGCCGGGGTGCCGGTTCGAGTAGAGCTTCAGCGCGGCCTCGGTGCGCTCGGCCCGGCCCTGGTCACCCCACCAGAACACCGAGAGCGTGACCGAGCCGGTGCGGCCGTCGGAGTCGCCGGCCGAGCAGCCGCCCGCCAGGAGGCAGAACGTGGCGAGCAGCGCGACCGCCGGCCGGCGGGGGAATCTGCGCACGCACGGGCTCCTGGCTGGTCGGTCTCGGGGCCACCAACTACACCGCCCGTACCCGACCGGTGTCAACTGCACGTGATCTACTGAAAATGTGGAGCTGGTGCATCA
Organism: Asanoa hainanensis; assembly: GCF_900188485.1. Classification (GTDB taxonomy): domain Bacteria; phylum Actinomycetota; class Actinomycetes; order Mycobacteriales; family Micromonosporaceae; genus Asanoa; species Asanoa hainanensis. Next base: position 447,367 of record NZ_FZPH01000003.1, on the reverse strand, counting down.
GGGCAAGGTCCGTGACGTGTACGCCGACGGCGACGAGCTGTTGCTGGTCGCCTCCGACCGGATCTCCATCTACGACGTCATCCTCCCGACACCGATCCCGGACAAGGGCGCGATCCTGACCCGGCTCTCGCTGTGGTGGTTCGACCGGCTCGCCGACCTCGTGCCCAACCACGTGGTCTCGGCCACCGACGTGCCGGCCGAGTTCGCCGGGCGCGCGATCCGGGTCCGCCGGCTCGACATGCTGCCGGTCGAGTGCGTCGCCCGGGGCTACCTGACGGGCGGGGGCAAGCGGGAGTACGACCAGACCGGCTCGGTCTCCGGCATCGCCCTTCCGCCCGGGCTGGTCGAGGCCGCGAAGTTCGCCGAGCCGATCTTCACGCCGTCGTCCAAGGCACCGGCCGGCGCGCACGACGAGCCGATCTCGTTCGACCAGGTGATCGACACGGTCGGCCGGGAGACGGCGGAGGAGCTCCGGGACATCACCATGGCCGTCTACCGGCGCGGCGCCGACCTGGCCGCCGAGCGGGGCGTGCTGATCGCGGACACCAAGCTCGAGCTCGGTCGTGGACCCGACGGCACGCTGGTGCTCGCCGACGAGGTGCTCACGCCGGACTCGTCGCGGTTCTGGCCGGCCGACGACTATGAGCCGGGGCGCGTCCAGTTCTCGTTCGACAAGCAGTTCGTGCGGGACTGGGCGACCGACGGCGGCTGGGACAAGAAGTCACCGCCGCCGCCGGTGCCGGACGACGTGGTCGCGGTGACCCGGGCGCGCTACATCGACATCTACGAGCGGCTGACCGGCGAGGCCTTCTAGACCCAGTCCAGCGTGCGCGCGACGGCCTTGCGCCACTGGGTCCACTCGCGCTCGCGGCGGGCCTTGTCGATCGTCGGCTCCCACTGGGCGTCCGGGCGCCAGTGCGCGCGCAGCGCGTCGAGATCGGGCCAGAAGCCGACGGCCAGCCCGGCCGCGTAGGCGGCGCCGAGGCAGGTGGTCTCCGTGACCCGCGGCCGGACGACCGGCAGGTCGAGCACGTCGGACAGGCACTGCATGAGCAGGTTGTTGACGGTCATCCCGCCGTCGACCCGCAGCCGGCGCAGCGCCACGTCCGTGTCGGCGTCCATGGCCTCGACGACCTCGCGGGTCTGCCAGGCGCTGGCCTCCAGCGCGGCGCGGGCCAGGTGGGCCTTGGTGATGTAGCCGGTGAGCCCGGCGATCACGCCCCGCGCGTCGCCGCGCCAGTGCGGTGCGAACAGCCCGGAGAACGCCGGCACGATGTAGCAGCCGCCGTTGTCGGCGACCGACGCGGCCAGCGCCTCGATCTCGTCGGCGCCGGCGATCAGACCCAGGTTGTCGCGCAGCCACTGGACCAGCGCGCCGGTGACGGCGATCGAGCCTTCCAGCGCGTACGCCGGTGGCTGTGCACCGACCTGGTAGCCGACCGTGGTGAGCAGCCCGTGGCTCGACACCACCGGGGTGGCGCCGGTGTTGACCAGCAGGAAGCTGCCCGTCCCGTAGGTGCACTTGCCCTCGCCCGGCTGGAAGCAGGCCTGCCCGAACAGCGCCGCCTGCTGGTCACCGAGCGCACCGGCCACGGGCACGCCGTCCATCCGGCCGCCCCGCACGGTCCCGTAGACCTCGGCCGACGGGCGGATCTCGGGCAGCATCGCCGCCGGTATGCCGAGCGCGTCGAGCAGGTCCGGGTTCCAGTCCAGGGTGCGCAGGTCCATCAGCAGCGTGCGGCTCGCGTTGGTCACGTCGGTGACGTGCCGGCCGGTCAGCTTCCAGATCAGCCAGCTGTCGACGGTGCCGAACAGCACCTCACCGCGCCCCGCCCGGTCGCGCAGCCCGTCGACGTTGTCGAGCAGCCAACGCAGCTTCGGCCCGGCGAAGTAGGTGGCCAGCGGCAGCCCGGTGATCCGCTTGATGTCGTCTTCCCGGTCGGCCAGCGTGCGAAGGATCGGCTCGGTGCGGGTGTCCTGCCAGACGATCGCGTTGTGCACGGGCGCGCCGGTGGCCCGGTCCCACACGACCGTGGTCTCGCGCTGGTTGGTGATGCCGAGGGCCGCGACGTCGTAGCCGGCCGTCGCCTCGTCGACCACCGCCTGCACGTTGGCCCAGATCTCGGCGGCGTCGTGCTCGACCCAGCCCGGGCGCGGGTAGCGCTGCCGGTGCTCGCGCCGCGCGGTGCCGACGATCCCGCCGGATTCGTCGAAGACGATGCACCGGGACGAGGTAGTGCCTTGATCGATCGCGGCGACGTAGGGCATGCGGGCCATTGTGCCGGCCGAAAGGGCGCCCGAATAGGATTGGGATCGTGCGCGAGATCGCGGTATTCAGCGGTGGTGCCCATCCGGAACTGGCTGCCGACATCTGTGAACACCTGGGTGTGCCGTTGCGGCCGACCCGGATCTCGCGGTTCGCCAACGACTGCCTCGAGGTGCAGCTGCAGGCCAACTGCCGCGAGCGCGACGTCTTCCTGATCCAGCCGATCGTCGCACCGACCCAGGAGAACCTGGTCGAGCTGCTCTTCATGATCGACGCGGCCCGGGGTGCCTCCGCCGGGCGGATCACGGTGGTCCTGCCGCACTTCGCGTACGCCCGATCGGACAAGAAGGACGCTCCGCGCATCTCCATCGGCGCCCGGCTCGTCGCCGACCTGCTGGTTTCCGCGGGCGCCCACCGGGTGCTGGCGATGACTCTGCACTCGCCACAGGTGCACGGCTTCTTCAGCGTGCCGGTCGACCACCTGCACGCCCTGCGCGAACTCGCCGACCACTTCCGCGGCGAGGACCTGAGCGAGACCGTGGTGGTATCCCCCGACCTGGGCAACGCGAAGGAGGCGGCGGCGTTCGCGCGGATGCTCGGCACCCCGGTCGCCGCGGGCGCCAAGCAGCGTTTCCACGACAAGGTCCGGATCAGCGCGGTGATCGGCGACGTGACCGACCGCGACGTGATCGTGCTCGACGACGAGATCGCCAAGGGCAGCACGGTGATCGAGCTGGTCGACCACCTGCACCAGCTCAAGGCCCGCTCGATCCGGCTGGTCTGCACGCACGGCCTGTTCGCCGAGGACGCCCTGGACCGGCTGGCCGCCCTGGAGGGCGTCACCGAGATCATCTGCACGAACACGGTCCCGATCCCGATCGAGAAGCGCATCCCGCAACTGACGGTGCTCTCGGTCGCCCCCGCCCTGGCAGAGGCGATGCGGCGCATCCACAACGGAGAGTCGGTAAGCGCGCTTTTCGCTTAGCGGAGGGCTGCTGCCGCGGCGGCGCGAACCGCGGTGGTCAAGGCGCTGAGAACGGTTGAGTTGAGCTTCCAGTGTTGCCAGTAGAGCGGGACGTCCAGGTGATGAGCCGCGGCGAGGCGTACCACCCGGCCGCTTGACAGGTCTTTGTCCGCGAGTTGTTCCGGCATCAGGCCCCAGCCGACGCCCAGGCGGATGGCTTCCGTGAAGCCCCAGGCCGACGGGATGTAGTGGACCGGGGGCTCGGGTGGGCGCGGGGTCAAGGTGCGCAGGAACTTGTGTTGTAGGCGGTCTTTGCGGTCCAGGACGAGCATCGGGGCCGCGGCGAACTCGGTTGGCGTGCCGCCTGACGGGAACCAGCTGGTCGCGATGGTGGGTGCGGCGACCGCCAGGTAGCGCATCGCGCCCAGGCGCTCTGCCCGGCAGCCCTGGACCGCTTCGCGTTGGGCGGTGACCGCGGCCATCACCGTGCCGTCGCGGAGTAGCTCCGTGGTGTGGTCCTGGTCGTCCTCGCGCACGTCGAAGAGGATCCGGTCGCCGGCCGTGACCAGGGCCGGCAGGAACCAGGTGGCCAGCGAGTCGGCGTTGACCACGACGGCGGCCCTTGACCAGGGGCCGTCGCGGTCGGCGGCCGCGGCCAGCGCCTCGCGTTCGAGCACGGCGATCTGGCCCGCCAGCCGGAGCAGCGGGCGCCCGGCCGGGGTGGCCCGGCACGGCTTGGCCCGGCGCAGCACGACCTGGCCGACCGCCTGCTCCAGCGCCTTGACCCGCTGGCTGACCGCCGACGGGGTGACGTGCAGGACCCGCGCCGCGGCCTCGAAGCTGCCCTCGTCGACCACCGCGGCGAACGTCGCGAGCTGCGTCGAGTCGAGCGTCATGATGAAAGATTCTAAACAACCATGAAAAACCTGAGCTGGAGCACGGTCGGCGGCGCACGTACGGTTCGCCCATGCTGACCTCCGTGCTCGCCGGCTTCGCCAACTCGATCGCCCTGATCGCGGCGATCGGCGCCCAGAACGCGTTCGTGCTCCGCCAGGGGCTGCGCCGCGAGCACGTGTGGGCCGTGGTGGTCGTCTGCGCCCTGTCCGACGCGCTGTTGATCTCGATCGGGGTCGCCGGCATGGGCACCGCGATCGCCGACCGGCCCGTGCTGCTCCAGGTGGCGAAGTGGTGCGGCGCCGCGTTCCTGCTCGGCTACGCGGTGCTCGCCGCGCGCCGGGCGATGCGGCCGGCCGTGCTGGACCCGGGTGCGGCCCGGCCGGCCACGCTGCGCGCCACGCTGGTCGCCTGCCTCGCCTTCACCTATCTCAACCCGCACGTCTATCTCGACACCGTGCTGCTGCTCGGCGCGGTCGCCAGCCAGCACCGCTACCAGTGGGTGTTCGCGGCCGGCGCTGTCGCGGCCAGCGTGGTCTGGTTCGCCGCGCTGGGCGGTGCGGCGCACAAACTGGCGCCCGTGCTGGCCCGTCCGGCGGCCTGGCGGGTGCTCGACGGCCTCGTCGCGACCATCATGGTCGCGATCGCTGTGGGTCTGCTGTGGGCCTGACCTCGCCGGGTCCATCCGCGACGGTCCCTCCGGCGGGACTAAAAAACGACGGGTTGCGCGCACGCGGTGTGCGACCCCACCCTCTTGACAGGCGGCACCATTCACGCAACACGATCGGGTGAGCCTCCGATCGGCGTGGTGCACGACCGGGTGAGAGGGGGACGGCATGGGGCGCGAGCCGGTTCCGGCGGTCGACGGGCCGGGCGGAGAAGAGTCGCGGCAGCCGGCCGGGGTCGCGGTGGAGACGGTGGTCCGCCTCCTCGCACCGGATGCGTCGGGGGTGCCGGTGCGCTGCGGGCTGCACTACGACCCGGGAGATCCATACGCGGTGCAGGTCCGCTTCTTTCTGGATCGGCGCCGGCGCGAGGCGGTGCTCTGGTCGTTCGCCCGCGAGTTGCTCGCGGCGGGCCTCCACGAGCCCAGCGGCCTCGGTGACGTGCGGGTCTGGCCGTGGCGCACGACCCAGGGCGACGCCGTCGCGCTGGCGCTGAGCTCGCCCGACGGTCAGGCCCTGCTCGAGGCGCCGCGGGCGACGGTCGCGGCCTTCCTGGAGGACACCTATGCCCAGGTGCCGCGGGGTCGCGAGTCGGAGCGACTAGACATCGACGCCGACGCGTGGCTGAGCGGGCAGTTGCTGCCGGAGCCAGACCAGGCCGATCCCGACCTCGATCAAGACGGGCGATAGCCCAGGGAGTCCGCCACCCCGCTGATCTCGATCACCCGGGCCACGTGCCCGTACGCGCCGGTCAGCCGCAGCCAACCGCCGACCTCGGCACACCGCCGGTCGCCGCGCACGAACGTGGTCAACCCCGCCGAGTCGCAGAAGGTCAGCGCCGCGAGGTCGACCACCAGCCGGGGTGTGCCGCCGGCCGCCAGCGCGGTGATCCGGCTCAGCAGGTCGGGCGCCGTCGACATGTCGAGCTCGCCGGCCAGCCGCAGGCGCACCAGCTCGCCGGCCGGCTCGGCGGTCACCACCAGCGGGGCGACCAGCTCGGTCTCCTCGATCCGGGGGCCGCCCGTGGCCTGCCTCGGTGCGGCCGGGTCGGTGTTCACTCCACCCGCTCCCCGGCCCCGGCTCCGGCGGCGAACCGGCCGTCCACGCCGCCCAGCCCGGTGCTGATCCGCACGGTGGTGCCGGCCGGGCCGGTCGCCACCCGCATGCTGTCGCTGAGTTGGCCGGCGAGCCACAACCCCCAGCCGCCGGCCACGTCGGGAGCGGGACGTTCCTGGTTGGCCAGCCGCTCCGCGCCGATGCCGCCGCCGCCGTCGGAGACCTCGCAGACCAGCGTGCCGTCGGAGCGCCAGAGCCGCAGCTCGCCCGCGCCACCACCGTGCCGCACCGCGTTGGTGATCAACTCGTTGACGGCGAGGACGAAGTCGTCGAGCCGCTGGTCGCGCAGGCCGGCCGCTTCGGCGCAGGCGGCGAAGGCGTGTCGCAGGTCGGTCACCTGGCCCCGGGCGAACGTCTCGGCGAGCAACTGTTGCCCGGCAGCGGGCACAACCGCGTCCGGTCGATGGTGCCCGTCGTCGGTCATGTGCCGCCTCGGAGGTGCTAGCGGGCGCTCAGCGTGGTACTGGCCCCCAATCACACTACGTCCTGCCGGCCAGTACCGCATCCGACCGACAACCCTGCCCCGCCCCTGGTGGCGCGCGTCGCAAGGCCGCGCCACGGGCGCCGGGACTGTGGGATCGTCGGAGCGTGCCGGACAACCGGATGGCCCCCGGAGCGGACGGCCCGCTGGCCGCCTTGATCGACGCCGCCGTGGCGGTGTTGGCGGAGCGACTGGAGTGCTCACCGGGAGAGGCGAGAGAACGGTTGCAGGGGCTCGCCGACCGCTCCGGCGTGCCCGTGGCCGAGGCCGCCTCGGCGATCCTCGACAGTGCGCGCCCCAGCTCGCCGGCGCCCTTCGAGGAGGTGCGCCGGATGGCCAGCGCCGCTGCCGCCGACGCGGCCGCGATGGCCGCCCGGGCGCTGGCCGCGCCGGGCCAGGAACCCCTGGCCGATCTCGCCGGCACGCTCCAGCGGCGGCTGGCGCACGACGTGGGCGCCGACGCGGTCGCCGTGTACGCGGTCGAGCCGGACTCCTCCCTGCAGCTCGTGGGCGCGGCCGGGGTGCCGCCGGCGGTGGTCGACGCCTGGAGCCGGGTGCCGGCGCACCCGCCGACCGAGGCCGGCTACGTCGCGCGTACGGGGGAACCGCTCTTCCTGCCCGATCGCACCGCGACGCCGCCGCACTACCTGCTGGTCGGCGGGCCAGGTGCGGAGTGGCCGTCGCGGGCGGTGGTGCCGGTCGGCGAGACGGGCGCCGTCGCCGTCGTCGTCGCGTTCTTCGTCAAGCAGCAGACGTTCCCGGCCGCCGTCCGCGACACGGTGAGCACGGTGGTGGGCGAGGTCACCGGCGAGATCGCCAGGCGGCTGCGGGCCCACCCGCACCAGGCCGGCTGGATCACCGACGCGCAGTCGATGCTCGACGCGCTGCCCGGTGCGGTCGGTGTCTCCGTGCCGATCCGCGACGCGGCTGGCGAGATCGTCGACTGGGTGCTGGTCGCGGCCAGCCCGGAGGCCACCGACGTGACCGGGCTGCGCGGGCGGGAGCTGGTCGGCAGCAGCACGGCCACCCGCTACCCGAGCATCGTCGGCACCGAGCTGTGGCACTCGCTGGCCCAGGTGCTCGACTCCGGCCGGCCGCGCGAGATCGGTCCGTTCACGTACACCCCGCAGACCGCGGGTGTCGAGACCGCGGTGTTCACCGTGCGGATCTCCCGGTTCGGTGGCGGCGTGCTGCTCACCTGGACCCGGCTCGACGAGGAGCGCCGGCTGGCCGCCCGGATCGCGCAGACCGAACGGCTCGGCCGGCTCGGCTACGGCGAGTGGGACCTGGGCACGGGCAGCGTCTACTGGTCCGAAGGCCTCTACTCGATCTTCCGCCACGACCCCGAGAGCGGCCCGCCGAGCCTGGAGGAGGCGGCCGGCGAGCTGCACCCGCAGGACGCGCCACGGATCGCGCCGCAGCTCGCCCGGGTCTTCGAGCACGGCCAGTCGGCCGACCTGAACTACCGCATCCTGGTCCGCGGCGAGGTCCGCTACCTGCGCGCCCGGTTCGAGACCATCCGCGACCGGACGGGCCGGGTGCTCAAGGTCTACGGCATCGTGCAGGACGTGACGGCGAACGAGGCCGCCGCCCGCGACCGGGCCCGGCTGGTCGACGTGGAGGCCGAGCTCGCCGAGCGGCTGCGCAGCCAGCAGACCGAGCACCGGCTGGTCGTCGCGTTGCAGCAGATCATCCTGCCGATCCCGACCGGCGTGCTGCACCTGCCGGGCCTGGACGTCGCCGTCCGCTACCTGCCGGCCGAGGTGGTCAGCCGGGTCGGCGGCGACTGGTACGACGTGGTCGAGCTGCCCGACGGCCGCAGCCTGCTCGCGGTTGGCGACGTCGCCGGGCACGGCATCGCCGCCGCGGCCACGATGGCCCGGCTGCGCCACTCGGTCGCCGCGCTGGCCGTGACCAGCACGGAGCCCGGTGAGCTGCTGGCGTACCTCAACCGGATCGTGCACGACGACGCCAGTGAACCCACGGCGACCGTCGTGGTGGCACACTTCGATCCGCAGACCCGGGAGCTCACCTGGGCCCAGGCCGGCCACCCGCCGCCGATCCTGGTCTCGGGCGACGGCAGCGCCGCGGCGCTCACCCGGCCACCTGGGATGATCGTCGGGGCCCGACCCGACAGCAGGTACGAGACCGTCACGACGACGCTGGCCGAAGGGGACACGGTGCTGCTCTACACCGACGGCCTGATCGAGCGCCGGGACGGCTACGACAGCGACTGGCTGGGCCCGCTGCTGCGCGGCGTGACCGGCACCGGCCATCTGCCGGTCGACGAGCTGATCGGCCGGCTCCAGCCGGCCAACCCCGGTGACGACACCTGCGTCGTCGCGCTCCGGCTGCGACCCGCGTGACGGCGCCGGCCAGCGCCGGTGGGCTGCAGACGCCGCTGTGGCGGGCGATCGTGGTCTTCCGGTTCGCCTCGTTGGCCTGGGCGCTGGCGCTGATCGCCGGCAACGTCCGCGACTACGCGCACCCGCTGGCGGTGATCCCGGTCGCCGTCGTGATGATCGGCTGGACGATCGCCGCGAGCTGGTTGTTCGCCCGGCCCGAGCGGCGCCGCTGGGGGCTGCTGAACGCCGACCTCGTGGTGACCGCCGCGGTGGTGCTCTCCGCGGACCTGGTGATCGGCCGGGACGCGCTCGGCAACGGCACCCCGGGTCTGGCCGTCGCCTGGCTGGCCGCGCCGGTGCTGGCGTGGGCGGTCGCCGGCGGCCGGCGGCTTGGCGTGGTGGCCGCGCTGCTGCTCGGCGCGGCCGACCTGGTGATCCGACCGCAGCTCAACCAGGCGTCGTTGACCGGCACCAGCCTGATGCTGCTGGCCGCCCTCGGGGTCGGGCACGTCACCCGGCTGGCCGCGATCGCCGAGGCACGGTTGCAGCGGGCGGTGGAGCTCGAGGCGGCCACCCGCGAGCGGGAGCGGTTGGCCCGGGACATCCACGACTCCGTGCTCCAGGTGCTCGCGCTGGTCCGTCGGCGCGGTGCCAGCCTCGACGGTGAAGCCCGCGAGCTGGCCCGGCTGGCGGGGGAGCAGGAGGCCGCGCTGCGCCGGCTGATCGCGACCGGTGCGCCGCCACCGTCCGCCAGCGGCGCCGTCGACCTGGGCGCGCTCGTCACCGCGTACGCCAGCGACCTGGTCTCGGTGGCCACACCCGCGACGGCCGTGCCGCTGCCCTCGGCGGTCGCGGCGCAGATCGCAGCCGCCGTCGGCGCGGCGCTCGACAACGCCGCCCGGCACGCGGGCCCGGACGCCGGCGTCTTCGTGCTCGTCGAGGACGAGCCGGACGCCGTGACGGTGACCGTGCGCGACGACGGCACCGGGATCGAGCCTGGCCGGCTCGCGGCCGCGGAGCGGGAGGGCCGGCTCGGTGTCGCGCAGGCGATCCGCGGCCGGATCACCGACCTCGGCGGGACCGTGCGGATCCACTCGGCTCCGGGGCAGGGCACCGAAATCGAGATGGTGGTTCCTAAGGTGTCCGTATGAGCGAGCGGATCCGGGTGATGGTGGTCGACGACCATCCGATGTGGCGCACGGGGGTCGCCCGCGATCTCGCGGAGGCCGGCTACGACGTGGTGGCGACGACCGGGGAAGGGCGCCAGGCGATCCGGATCGCGGGCGCGACCCGACCCGACGTGGTCGTGCTCGACCTCCAGCTGCCCGACATCTCCGGCGTCGAGGTGGTCCAGGGTCTGCGCGCGGCGCTGCCGGACGTGCGCGTGCTGATGCTGTCGGCCAGTGGCGAGCAGCAGAGCGTGCTCGACGCGGTGAAGGCGGGCGCGGCCGGCTACCTGCTCAAGTCGGCGGCGCCGGACGAGTTCCTGGCCGCGGTCGCGCGTACCGCCGCCGGGGAAGCGGTCTTCACGCCCGGGCTCGCCGGGCTGGTGCTGGGCGAGTACCGGCGGCTGGCGGCGGCGCCGGACCCGGGACCGCCGGCCCTGACCGAGCGCGAGACCGAGGTCCTGCGGCTGGTCGCCAAGGGACTGTCCTACAAGCAGATCGCCGAGCGGCTGGGCGTCTCGCACCGCACCGTGCAGAACCACGTGCAGAACACCCTGGGCAAACTGCAACTGCACAACCGGGTGGAGCTCACGCGGTACGCCATCGAGCAGGGGCTTGACTGACCCTTACTCGTACGGCGGTTCCTCGGTCTCGTGCATCGCCAGCTCCTCGGCGGTGGCGCCGCCGCCCGCCGCGCCGGCGTCCTCGGCGATCGAGTCGCCCTCGTCGTCGAAGAGCGCGCCCTCGGGCTCCTCCTCGCCGGCGAGCTGGTTGGGGTCGACCAGGCGCCCTATGGGTGCGCCACCGCCGTCGAGCTCGAGCCCGTCGGTGTCGTAGAGCGAGACCTCGGAGTCCGGGTCGCCGGTCGGGCCGTCGTCCAGCACGTCGGCGTCGAGCTGCGACTGGGCCGTCGGGGTGCCCAGGTCCTCCTCGTCGCGGATCTGCGGGTCGGCCGGCGTGGCCAGCGGGTCGTCGACATCCTCGGGGAGGTTCTCCCGGGCCAGCTTGTAGTCGAGCGACTCACCCTGCTCAGCTTCCTCACCGGTGGTGCCGAAGCGGTCCACCGCGAGTGGTGAGTCGACGGGCAGCGCGGCCGGGTCCGGCCCTTGGATCTCCCGCTCCGACTCGACGTCGTCGTACGCGGTGGAGTCGTCGTCGGCGGTGCCGGGCAGGCCTTCGGCCTCCGGGTCCGACCAGGGCTCTGGGTACTCGTCTTCGCGGCGCATACGGCGGTTCTACCCCTCTTCGGCCAGGACAACCGGGGGTGTCCCGATGTGATAGATGCCTCGGAGCAAGCATTCCGCTTTGTTTTTCATTGCTCCGTTCGCGCGCACCGACGTATGGTCACGTTGAGGGGACGGCCGTACTACAGCGGCGGTCTCCGGGGGTGCTCAACACGCGGGCATCAGCCAGCACATTCCAAACCGGTGCCGACTCTCTCCCGCCCCACCAGGGTGGTAGTGAGGCGAACGAGGAGGCTGCGCGATGACCCTCCAAAGCGGCATGCCCGCTTCTGGTGAACTGGACCTGCCGGCTCTCGACGCGGTCGCAATGTCTTATGCCCACCGTTCGGGAGATGATGCGCGGCGGGAGGCACGGGAACGGCTGGTCCGTTCCGCGATGCCGTTCGCCGGCCGCCTGGCGCGGCGCTACCGGGGCCGCGGTGAACCGATGGACGACCTGGAACAGGTGGCGCGGTTGGGGCTGCTGAAGGCAGTCGACCGCTTCGACCCTGAACGTGGGGCATTCACGGGTTTCGCCGCGGCGACCATCATCGGCGAGCTTCGCCGGCATTTCCGCGACCGCACCTGGGGCGTCCACGTCCCGCGGCGGATGCAGGAGCTCAGCATCGAGGTCAACCGGGCGTCCACCGAGATGACCGCCAAGCTGCGCCGCTCGCCGACGGTCCCCGAACTGGCCGAGCGCCTGCGGGTCGACGAGGAAGATGTGCTGGCGGCGCTGGAGACGGCGGCCGCGTACACGCCGCTGTCGTTGAACATGCCGGCCAGAGCCGAGAGCGAGGCGGAGCTGGGCGACCTGATCGGCGGCGCCGACGTGGGCCTGGAGGCGGTCGACGACCGGCTGACGGTCGCGAGCCTGCTGTGCCGGCTACCGGAACGCGAGCGGCGGATCCTGGCGCTGCGCTTCTACGGCAACAAGACGCAGACGGAGATCGCGACCGAGCTCGGCATCTCCCAGATGCACGTGTCGCGCCTGCTGTCGCGCGCTCTCACCTGGCTGCGCGAGGCGATGCTCAGCGACGCACCCAAGCAGTGGCAGGCCGGCATGGGCCCGGGCGACCACCACGAGATCACGGTCACCCGGCGCGACAAGGGCGGCCTGGTCCGCCTGGACGTGACCGGCGAGGTCGACCGAGACACCGCCGACCCACTGCGCGCGGCGTTGCTGGAAGCCGTCGACCTGGTGGCGGACCGCCCGCGGCCACGCGAGGTCGCGGTCAGCCTGGCCGGCGTGCCGATCATCGACGCGGCCGGGGTCTCGGCCCTGCTGGCGGGTCTGGAAGCGGCCCGCGCGGCCGGCGTCCGGCTGCGCATCGGCGACATGCAGGTCTACGTGCGCCGCACGCTACGCGTAGCCGGCCTAACCCCGATCATGGCCGCCCCGCACGACTGAGGCGCTTCATTCGTCGTCGTCGGGGGCGACGACTGACCAGACGACCTTGCCGTCGGGTAGGTCGCTGACGCCCCAGCGTAGGGCTACCGCTTCGATCAGCAGGAGGCCTCGGCCGCCGTAGGCGGTGGTCGGGACCGGGCCGCCGTAGACCGGTAGGGCCGGCGACCAGTCGCGGACCGACAGGTGCAGGGTGTCGCCGTCCGTGCCGCGGCCGACCAGGACCGTCATCGCGGTCTGGGCATGTGCGACCACGTTGTTGACGAGCTCCGTGACGACGATGCAGGCCGGCCCGGCGACCTCCGGTAGCTCCCAGCGGGCGCACGCCTCCGTGACCAGCTCGCGGGCGCGTCGGGCGGCGCCCGGCACCGGGTCGAGGCCGGCGCGGAGCAAGGTCTCCGTGGAGAAGCCGGCCGCGCGCCGGTCGCCGTCGGCCAGCCGGAAGCCCACGCCCCGCCACGGGTCGGCGACCGCCGGCGGCACGCTGATCACCGGTTGGCCGGCGGGCCAGTCGGCCGTCTCCCGGGCCACTTCGCCGAAGGTCGACAGCACGGTCGGGTCGTCGATCCGCAGGCCGGTCACCTCGATCACCGCCGGCGTGCGGTCGGCGACGACGGACAGCAGGGCACCCCGCAACGCCTCGGCCGACCGCTGGTCGAGCACGCCCTGGAGCTGGACGACCGCATACGGATCGTCGTCGGCCACCAGAAAATGCACGTCGGTCGGCATGATCGCTCCATTGTGCATGTCGGGGACGTCCGTTCGTGCCCGCCCGCGCGCCTTGTCACCATCGTCGGGCCCGGGCGTTGCGGCGGGTGACGGCGGCGATCGTGCCCGCGGCGGTGCCGGCGGCTAGGCCGAGCATGGCGGACACGCGAAACGTCGTGCCGCGCCGGGCCTCGGCCGCCAACGGGGACGGCCGCCAGGTGAAGCGCAGCAGTGCGGCGGCGCCACCGGCGTACGCCTCGCGGCGTGGCCGGTTCAGCAGCCGCACGATGGTGTGGGCCGCCACCTCCGGCGGCTGGACCGGTGGTGGCGGCGCGATGCGCCGGCCGGCGGCGTACCGGCGGACCGGTGCGGCGGTGCCGGCCGGCAGGACCGTGCAGATGGCGATCCCGCGCTCGCCGGTCACCCGCAGTTCCTGGCGGACGGTGTCGGCGAGCCCGCGGACGCCCTGCTTCGCGGCGTTGTAGATCGACTGGTACGGCATCGCGATGGCGGCCAGCGCTGACGCGTTGTTGACCAGGACCCCGCCGCCGGACGCGCGCAGGTGCGGCAGTGCGGCGCGCATCCCGTACGCGGCGCCGAGCAGGTTGACCTCGATGACCCGGCGGAGTTGCGCGAGCGGGATCTCCTCGAAGAGTCCGACCGCCCCGGTGGTCGCGTTGTTGACCCAGGCGTCGAGCCGCCCGAAGATCGCGACGGCGGACTCCGCCAGGTGGGTCACGGCGGTCGGGTCGGTCACGTCGGTGGGCAGCACGGCCGTTCGGCCGCCGAACGCCCGGCAGCGTTCGGCGACCGCGTCCAGCGCGGCCTCACCCCGGGCGGCCAGCACCACCGTGCCGCCGTTGCGCGCCACCTCCAGCGCCGTCGCCGCGCCGGTGCCGCTTGATGCACCGGTGATCACGACCACCGCTTGGGCGAGCGGGCGGGACAGCGCCATACACGTCCGTTACCCCATAGTGGGCGGCATCATGCGAACTGGTTGCCGTCCGGTTCGCACCGCCGCGGTGGCTATCGCCCGCGGGGTCCGGTACCGGGTGGCGGACCCGCCGGCATCGGCCGGGCCACCACCGTGCGCGCGGCGTCGGCCGCCACGTGCCGGGCGGCCAGGGCCCGGGCCTTGAGGGCGCGGGGGCCGGCGGTCAGGGCGCGCGGGCCAGGCTCGGCGGTCGCGTGGTGGTGCTGCGGCTCGGCGTACCGGGTCAGCCCGATCACCGCGGCCAGGGTGATGAAGAAGCCGAGGGCGGCCACCCACTCGCGGCCGGGGTGGATCTTGTCGCCGAGGAACAGCAGGCCGATCGCGGCGGCGGGGACCGCGCCGGCGGCGTCCATCGAGGCGACCGCCGCGGTCGTCGAGCCACGCTGCATGGCCAGGCCGAGCAGCAGCTGGCCGAGCAGGGAGGCGCCGATCAGCACGTACAGCAGCGGGCTGGAGACGAACTCACCGATGGTGTGGCTGGAGGCCAACGGGCGGCCGGCGACGGCGGCGGCGGAGAACGCCATGCCCGCCAGCGAGCCGAGGGCGACCGAGCCGGGTGCGCCGTGCATCTTGGCCGCGAAGACACCGATCACCGCGATGAGGGCGAGCCAGATCAGCAGCGCGACCAGGCCGCCGGAGCCGATCGAGTGTGCTGGGGCCGGCTTGGCCGAGATGACCAGGGCGAAGAGGCCGCCGAAGAGCAGGGCGAGCAGGCCCACCTCGGCCTTCGGCAGCTTCCACCGCAGGATCAGCACGCCGCACAGGGCGGTGACGCCGAGGCCCGCGGACGCGGCTGCCTGCACCAGGAACAGCGGCAGGTCGCGCCGGGCGACGAAGGCCAGCAGGAAGCCGAAGATCTGGAAGGTGAGGCCGTACAGGTAGATGCGGTGGCTCGCCAGCCGGACCAGGAGCTTGGGGTTGCACGACGTGTGCAGCTTGGTCCGTGTTGCCGCGACCGATTGGAGGAGGTTGGCGACTCCATAGGCGATGATCATCGCCGCGAGGAAGCCCCAACTGGTGGACAGCACCCGCGCACAGTAACGGAGGTTTCTGCGGATCCGCTGGGCGACCGGCCGAACTCGCTAACCTGCGACTACACCGTGTGTTGCGATCAAAACCACAGGTCAGATATCGGCTTATGAAATGCGACACACCGTCAGCTCAAGCGGGTAAGCACCTCTTCGTGAATTTTTCCGTTCGTGGCCACGGCGCTCCCACCTGACGGACCCGGCTGCCCGCTCAGGTCGGTGAAGCTGCCACCGGCCTCGGTGACGATCGGGATCAGGGCGGCCACGTCCCAGAGCGAGAGCTCCGGCTCGACCATCACGTCGACGGCACCCTCCGCCAGGAGCATGTAGCCGTAGAAGTCGCCGTACGCCCGGCTGCGCCAACTCTGCCGGATCAGGTCCAGCATCGGCTCCAGCCGGCCGGTCTCCTCCCACCCCGGCAGGCTCGAGTAGCAGAAGCTCGCGTCACTGATCCGGCGTACACCGGAAACCCGGATGGGGGTCGCGGCGGCGGTGTGCCGGCCGGCGAACGCGCCGTGGCCGAGGGCGGCCCACCACCGGCGGCCCAGCGCCGGAGCGGAGACCAGGCCGACCACGGGCTGGTCGCCCTCCATCAGCGCGATCAGCGTCGCCCAGATCGGCACGCCACGGATGTAGTTCTTGGTGCCGTCGATCGGGTCGATCACCCACTGCCGCTGGCCGGGCCCGGCGGGCGCCTGGGTCGCGCCGTACTCCTCGCCGAGCACCCCGTCCCGCGGCCGGGTGCGGCCGAGGGTGGCCCGCAGCGCGCGTTCCACGGCCTGGTCGGCGTCCGAGACCGGCGTCAGGTCGGGCTTGGACTCGACCTTCAGATCGAGCGCCCGGAACCGGTCCATCGAGATCTTGTCCGCGGTGTCGGCGAGAACGTGGGCGAGCGAAAGGTCATCGGCATACCGGGGGGCCATGAACGGACACGCTACTGGTTTTCGGTGTCTTCTCCGGCGCGGGAGGCGAGCAGGCGGCGGTACGAGGCGAGCCGGCGCGGGTCGGCGTTGCCGGCCGTGACCCAGGCGTCGAGCGCGCAGTCGATGTCGTTGGGAGTGTGCTCGCAGTTCGGCGGGCATTCGACCGTGCCCTCGACCAGGTCCGGGAAGCCGTGCAGCAGGCTGTCCGCGGAGACATGGGCCAGACCGAAGCTGCGTACGCCAGGCGTGTCGATGATCCAGGCGTCGTCGCCGGGCAGCCGCAGCGCCACCGCGCTGGTCGAGGTGTGCCGGCCGCGGCCGATCGCGCTGACCACGCCCACCGCCCGGTCGGCGTCCGGCACGAGCCGGTTGACGAGCGTCGACTTGCCCACGCCCGAGTGGCCGACCATGACCGACACCTGCCCGGCCAGCCGCTCGTGCACCTCGGCCAGGTCGGAGTCGGGGCGCACCAGCACGTGCGGCAGGTCCAGCTCCGCGTAGTAGTCGAGCACCTCCGCCGGGCCGGCCAGGTCGGCCTTGGTGAGGCAGAGCAGCGGCTCGATGTCGGCGTCGTACGCGGCGACCAGGCAGCGGTCGATGAAGCCGGTGCGCGGCGGCGGGTCGGACAGCGAGCTGACGATGACGAGCTGGTCGGCGTTGGCCACGACGACCCGTTCCAGGCGCCCTTCCGGCGTGCTGTCGTCGTCGTCCGCGGTGCGGCGCAGCACCGAGGTGCGCTCCGCGATCCGGACGATGCGAGCCAGGGCTCCGTCGGCGCCCGACGTGTCGCCGACCAGCGAGACCCGGTCGCCGACGACCACGGACTTGCGGCCGAGCTCGCGGGCGCGCATCGCGGTGACGGCCGCGGTGCCTAGCTGGATGCCGTAGCGGCCCCGGTCGACGGCGAAGACGAAACCCTCGACCGCGTCGTCGTGCTTCGGCCGGGTCCGGGTACGCGGGCGCGAGGAGCGCCCGGGGCGCACCCGCACGTCGTCCTCGTCGTACTCCCGTCGCTTGCCCGCCAGTGCCTTCTCCCTACTTGCCGGTGACCATCGCTGACCATAGTGCCGGGAAGTCGGGCATGGTCTTCGAGGTACACGCCACGTCGTCGAGCTCGACGCCCGGCACCACGAGACCGACCACGGCACCGGCGTGCGCCATCCGGTGGTCGTCGTAGGTGTGGAACACCCCGCCCCGCAACGGCCGGGGCGTGATCTCCAGGTCGTCGGCGGTGTCGGTGACGGAGGCGCCGAGCGCGCTCAGCTCGCGAGCCAGCGCGGTCAGCCGGTCGGTCTCGTGGCCGCGGATGTGGCCGATGCCGCGCAGCCGCGACGGCGAGTCGGCCAGCGCGCCCAGCGCGGCCAGCACCGGGGTCATCTCGCCCACCTCGGACAGGTCGGCGTCGAGGCCGTGCACCACACCGGTGCCCCGCACGGTCAGCCCGTCGGTGCCGAGGGTGACCTCGCCGCCCATCTGGCCCAGCAGCGCGCGCAGCCGCTCGACCGGCTGGGCGCTGCTGCGCGGCCAGCCGAGCAGGGTCACGGAGCCGCCGGTGACCAGGGCGGCGGCGAAGAACGGCATGGCGCCGGACAGGTCGGGCTCGATCGTCCAGCCGCGCCCGGACAGCTTGCCGGGCTCGACCGACCAGACGTCCCGGACCGAGTCGTCGATGCCGGCGCCCGCGGCGCGCAGCATCTGCACGGTCATCCGGACGTGCGGCGCCGACGGCATCGCCGGGCCGACGTGCCGCACCACGACACCCCGGTCGAAGTCGGGCGCGGCCAGCAGCAGGCCGGAGACGAGCTGGCTGGAGGCCGACGCGTCGAGCACCACCTCGCCGCCGGTGACCCGGCCGGTGCCCCGGACGGTCAGCGGCAGGCCACCGCTGGGCGCGGTGTCGATGCTGACGCCGAGGGAGCGCAGGGCGTCGAGCAGCGGGCGCAGCGGGCGTTGCCGGACCGACGGGTCGCCGTCGAAGGTGACCGGACCCTGCGCCAGCCCGGCGATCGCCGGCATGAACCGCAGCACCGTGCCGGCCTGGCCGACGTCGACGTGGGCGGGACCCTGCAGCGTGCCGGGCCGGACCACCCACCGCTCGTCGTCGACCGTCGAGACGCTGACGCCCATCGCGCGCAGGCCGCCGGCCATCATCTCGGTGTCGCGGGCCCGCAGCGGGCGGGCCAACGTCGACGGGCCGACCCCGATCGCACTGAGCACCAGCGCCCGGGCGGTCATCGACTTGGAGCCGGGCAGCTGGACGGTCGCGGCGACCGGCTCGGCGGCGGTCGGCGGGGTCCACGGCACGTGCGCGGGGTTGGCCACGTACTCCAGTCTGACCTGCCCCGGGCCCGAATCGCGATCGACATTCGGCGCTCCCGCGTGCCGGGACGGTTTGCGCTAGCGTGACGGTCATGTGCGGGCGGTACGCGACCACGAAGGACGCGCCTGACCTCAGCGCGCTCTTCGAGGCGTTCGACGACACCCGCGACGGTCTGGTGACCGACTACAACGTCGCGCCGACCGACCCGGTGCCCATCGTCCGGATGTCCGCCCGGCTGGGCGGCCGGACCCTCTCGGTGGCCCGCTGGGGGTTGGTGCCGAGCTGGGCGGGCGACACCAAGGGCGCCGCCCGCATGATCAACGCGCGGGCGGAGACGGTCGCCACCACCCCGGCGTACGCGCGTGCGTTCGCCGGCCGCCGCTGCCTGGTCCCGGCCGACGGCTGGTACGAGTGGGTGCGCCAACCGGGCGGCGGCAAGCAGGCCTATTTCATGACGGCCCCGGAGCCCGTGGTGTTCGGCGGCCTCTGGGCCGCCTGGGGCGACCAGAAGCTGCTCACGTCCAGCATCGTGACCATGCCGGCGCTGGGCGACCTGGCGCTCGTGCACAACCGGATGCCGCTCGTGCTCGCACCCGACCGGTGGGAGGCGTGGCTGGCCGGTGGCGGCGACGCGGCCGACCTGCTGGCCCCGCCGAGCGACGCGACGCTGGCCGGCATCGAGGTCCGCCCGGTCGGTGCCGGCGTCGGCGATGTCCGCAACGACGGCCCCGGTCTGGTCGCCCGCGTGGCGGCTCCGGCATTGGCCGCACCGCGCGATGAACCGGTCGAACTCACGCTCTTTTGATCATCGATTTACTCCGGTTGATTTTTCCGTTTATCTCAACCTTGTGTTGATTTCTTGCAGCCGACTTTCCGCAGGTTCGTTGCAAACTCTTGTATCCGCCGTCACGAGTGCGATAGAACACAGCGCCGGCAATGGGTGCCTTCTCGCACCGGGCGACGACACCCATTGGTCCTTGATCTTCCGCTGCTGCGCAGCCGAAGCCGGCCCCACGGGGGAGGTGGGTTGTTGATGACACGGGCGCGAATGCCACGCCCGCATGAGGTCGCTGCCGCACGTCGTGATCCGCGACTGCTGCGCGCCTCGGCCGAACGACAGCTCGACGAGGCCTGGCGCACGCGTGGTTTGTGCCAGACCGTCGATCCGGAGACGTTCTTTCCCGCGCCGAGCGAGCCGGCCGACACCGCGATCGCGTTGTGCCGCACCTGCGACGTGCAGGGCGCGTGCCTGGCGTGGGCGCTCGAGGTCGGCGACTGCCACGGCGTCTGGGGCGGCACGACACCGCGCGAGCGGCGGGCGATGCTGGTCGCCTGGCGAGGTCAGCTGACTCGGGGCACCGAGACGATCGACTCGGGGCCACCGATGCGCGACCTTTCGCTCGAACTGGTGCCGGTCAGCTGACCTGAGCCTCCTGGCCAGCACAATGGGGCCATGGGGGTCACACAGATCGCGACACCACACGGTCCGGCCGTCACCGAGACCGACGAGGCCACCGGGCGGCCGGCGGCACTGCTCGTGCTCGGGCACGGCGCCGGTGGGGGCGTCGATGCGCCTGACCTGATGGCGGTCCGCCGCGCCGCGCTGGCCGCCGGCGTCACCGTGGTCCGGGTGACCCAGCCCTACCGGGTCGCCGGGCGGCGGGCGCCGGCTCCGGCGGCGCAGCTCGACGCCGCCTGGTCGGCGGTGGTGCACGAGATCGTCAAGGGCTACCCCGATCCGCCGCCGCTGGTGGTCGGGGGTCGGTCCAGTGGCGCCCGGGTGGCCTGCCGCACGTCGGTCGCGCTCGGCGCGGCCGGCATCGTGTGCCTGGCGTTCCCGCTGCATCCGCCGGGCCGACCCGAGAAGTCCCGGGCCGGCGAGCTGCTCACCGGCGTGCCGACCCTGGTCGTCAACGGCGACCGTGACCCGTTCGGGGTGCCCGAGCCGACGCCCGGTGTCGAGGTGGCGGTCCGCCCCGGCCAGCGCCATGACCTGCGGGGCGATCCGCGCGGCCTGGGGCAGCTGGTGGTGGAGTGGCTGCGGGGCAAGGGTTGGGCCAATCCGTAACCCGTCGCGTGAGTGACTCGTTGCGCTTAGTGAGCCAGGCATGCCCTGGGGACTCCCTCCACGAGTCCGCGGACCCCCCGGTCCGCATCAACCTCCCAGGCCCACCTCGCCTCGGGGACGCGGCAAAGTGTCTCCGGGGCGAGTGGGTTGAATCCGGGGAATTCGCAGGTGCCCGCCCTTGTTACAGCCGTCGTACGTGATCAGACGGCAAGGGGGCTTCACCCAGTGCGAGCAGCTACGCGGGACAACCGCGAGACTGGCCGGTTCCGGGCGCTTTTGTCCGCACCCGAATGGCCGGCGAGCGACGTTACTCACGGCCTGATCCGGGGCAACCAACCTGCAACTGAGTCTGGCGGGAGCGCGCGACGCGTATCCTCGGCGGAACAGTTGAGGAGGGACGTGCGCTTGACGCAGCCGGAGAAGACCCGAACCGAGGAGCCGACCGACGAGCGGCGGGCCCGGTTCGAGCGGGACGCGCTGCCTTTCGTCGACCAGCTCTACGCCGCGGCGCTGCGGATGACCCGCAACCCCGCCGACGCCGAGGACCTGGTCCAGGAGACGTTCCTCAAGGCCTACGCCGCCTTCCACCAGTTCGAGGAAGGCACCAACCTCAAGGCGTGGCTCTACCGGATCCTCACCAACACCTACATCAACTCGTACCGCCGGCGGCAGCGCCAGCCCGTCCAGGCACCGACCGAGGAGATCACCGACTGGCAGCTCGCCAGCGCGGAGTCGCACACCTCGAGCGGCCTGCGCTCGGCGGAGACCGAGGCGCTCGACCGGCTGCCCGACAGCGACGTGAAGAACGCCCTGCAGCAGCTGCCGGAGGAGTTCCGGCTGGCCGTCTACCTGGCTGATGTCGAAGGTTTCTCGTACAAGGAGATCGCCGACATCATGAACACGCCCATCGGTACGGTCATGTCGCGACTTCACCGCGGTCGGCGGAACCTGCGCAACCTGCTGGAGCGCTACGCTGCGGATCGAGGTTTCACCCGCACTCCTTCGGGTGATGCCGCCGCTGCCCGCCAGGAGGTGTGAGGAACCGTGAGTTGCGGTAACCCCCACGAGACCGACTGCAGCGAAGTGCTCGAAGAGGTCTACCTCTATCTCGACCTCGAGTGCGCCGACTCGCGCCGCGAACTGATCCGCGAGCACCTCGACGAGTGCTCGCCCTGCCTGGCCGAATACGGCATCGAGCAGGAGGTCAAGGCGCTGGTCGCCCGCTGCTGCGGCAACGAGACCGCACCGACCGAGCTCCTGGCCCGCCTGCGCGGCAAGCTCTCGGAGCTTCGTACCGACGTCTAAAAGCTCGTCGCCGGCCCTGCTTGGGCCGGCGACGTTGTCTTTCAGCTGTTTGGGCGCTTGCCGTGGTTGGCGGCGCTCTTCTTACGTGCCTTCTTCTTGCGGCTCTTCTTCGCCATGTCGACCTCCGTCCCTCAAGTGACCCGACGATCGTAGTCGGCCCGCCAGGCAGCCACCGACGCCCGGCGCATGGTTGGATGCTGACGCGGCACGGCGAGGTGTCGCGGATGCCGGGTAGGGAGGACCACGCGATGTCTGACGAGATCCGTGCCGAGATGGTGGCCAATGTGTGGAAGGTCGTCGCGGCCGCGGGCGACACGGTCGCCGAGGGCGACACGCTGGTCATCCTCGAGTCGATGAAGATGGAGATCCCGGTGATCGCCGAGTCCGGCGGGACCCTGGCGCAGCTCGCCGTCAACGAGGGCGACGTCGTCCAGGAGGGCGACCTGATCGCCGTCATCGAATGACGGTACGGATCCGACCCGCGACGCCGGCCGACTTCCCGGCGATCGCCCGGTTCACCGTCGACGCCTACCGCGAAGACGGCCAGCTCGCCGGCGACCACGGTTACGACAAGAAGCTGGCCGACGTGGAGACCCGCGCCGAGGCCGGGGTGCTGCTGGTCGCCGTCGAGGACGACCAGGTGCTCGGCTCGGTCACCTTCGTGCTGCCCGGCACCGCGTACGCGGAGATCTCCGGCCCCGGCGAGGCGGAGTTCCGGATGCTCGCCGTCGACCCCGCCGCCCAGGGCCGCGGCGCCGGCGAGGCGCTCGTGCGGGCCTGCCTGGAGCGGGCCGGCGAGCTCGGCTGCGCGGCGGTCGTGATCTGCGTGCGCAGCTTCTCCGAGCCGGCCAAGCGGCTCTACGCCCGGCTCGGCTTCGCCCGCGTGCCCGAGCGCGACTGGTCGCCCTTCCCGGGCGTCGAGCTCGAAGCGCTCCGGCTGCCGCTCACGGGCTGATCCGCGGCCGCCACAGGTCTTCGGCGACGTCGAGGGCCACCCGCTTGCGCTCCTCGATCGGGAGCTCCTGCCGTATCGCGAACCAGCTCCCGTGCACCGCGAACAGGGCCAGCGCCGCGCGTAGCTGCTCGGTCGGGTCGTCGACATCGTCGGCCATCAGGGACGCCACCCGCAGCATCCGGTCGCGCATCCCCATGCCCGCCGACATGGTCTTGACGACCGTCTGGTTCTGCTCGAAGAACCGCATCACGGACGGGTGATTGCTGGCGAAGAACTCGTCGGCGTAACGGGCGAGCAGCTCCTGCCGCCGCTCCAGCCCCGGCGGCTGCGACTCGGCCCATTCGATGATCTCGTCGAGCCGGGCCAGCCGGTCCTCCGAGAAGCTCGAGACGATCTCGTCCTTGCTCTTGAAGTGGTAGTAGAGGGCGGCTTTGGTCACGCCGAGCCGCTCGGCGATCTCCCGGAGCGAGGTCTTCTCGTACCCGTTCTCCGTGAAGAGCTCGAGCGCGACGGCCTGGATCCGGCCTCGCGTGCTCTCGACCACCCTTGGCTCCTTCAATTGACTTGACGACCGGTTAGTTGGCAGCTTACCGTGCGGCTAGTAAGGAAGACTAGCCGGGCGGCAAGTAAGTCCCATCACGCTGGGGGGCGTACCCAATGACCACCGTCGCGCCACAAACCATCGCGCCACAGAAGATCCGCGGCATCCTCGCCGGTCTGATGATCGCGATGATGCTCGCGATGCTCGACAACATGATCGTCAGCACGGCGTTGCCGCGCATCGTCAGCGAGTTCGGCGGCATCGACCATTTCACCTGGGTCGTCACCGCCTACGTGCTCGGCACGACCGTCTCGACGCCGATCTGGGGCAAGCTCGGCGACCTCTACGGACGCAAATCGATTTTCCTGACGTCGATCATTATCTTCCTGATCGGCTCGGCACTGTGCGGAATGGCCGGCTCCGCGATGTTCGGCGGCCCCGGCGACGGCATGATCGAGCTCATCGCGTTCCGGGCCGTGCAGGGCCTCGGTGCCGGTGGCCTGATGGTCGGCGTCATGGCGATCATCGGTGACCTGGTGCCGCCCCGTGAGCGTGGCCGCTACCAGGGCATGATCGCCGGCATCATGGCGATCGCGATGGTCGCGGGCCCGCTGGTCGGCGGCTTCATCACCGACAACCTGTCGTGGCGCTGGGCGTTCTACGTCAACCTGCCGCTCGGTGGCCTGGCCCTGCTGGTCCTGGCCACCCGGATGCACCTGCCGCGCTACCGCACCGAGCACCGGATCGACTACCTCGGCGCCGCGTTGCTCTCCGTCGGCATCACCGCGCTCGTGCTGATCACCACCTGGGGCGGCAACGAGTACGACTGGATGTCGCCGCAGATCCTCGGCCTCGGCGCGCTGACCGTGGTGGCGCTGGTGGCGTTCGGGTTCGTCGAGCGCCGCGCACCGGAGCCGATCCTGCCGCTGCACCTGTTCGCCAACCGCAACTTCGCCCTGATCTCCGCGGTCGGCTTCCTGCTCGGCTTCGCGATGTTCGGCGCGATGAACTTCCTGCCGCTGTTCCAGCAGACCGTCCAGGGTGCCTCGGCGACCAACAGCGGCCTGCTGCTGTTGCCACTGATGTTCGGCATGCTGGTCGTCTCCGTGATCACCGGCCGGGTCATCACCAAGACCGGCCGTTACCGGATCTTCCCGATCCTCGGCGGCGTGGCGCTGCTCGGCGGGATGGGCCTGCTGGCCACGATCAACGCCGAGACCACGAAGACGGTGCTCGCGCTTTACATGGTCGTGCTCGGCGTCGGCATGGGCTTCCTGATGCAGACCTCGATGCTGATCGCCCAGAACAGCGTCGAGCAGAAGGACCTCGGCGCCGGCAGTGGCGCCGCGACGTTCTTTCGCTCCATCGGCGGCTCGATCGGCATCGCCCTCTTCGGCGCGCTCTTCGTGCACCACCTGGCGAAGTCGCCGGCCGGCGCGGCCCTGGCGGGCGACGGCGGGGGCGCGGGCGTCAACCCGACCGCCCTCCAGAACCTCCCCGCGCAGATCCGCGACGGCGTGATGGGCGGCCTGGCCGACTCGATCGCGTACGTGTTCGTCTGGGCGGCGGTGATCGTGATCCTGGTGCCGATCCTGGCCTGGTTCGTCAAGGAGATCCCGCTGCGCGGCTCCGGTCCTGACGACAAGAAGGAAACCCCGGCGGACGACGCCGAGGTGGCGCTGGCCAAGGCCGAAGCCATCGCCGATTGACCCTGCTGCCTCACCCGAACGCCCCCGGAGCGATCCGGGGGCGTTCGTGCGTCCGCCTGTCGGCTGCTGATCGGAACGTTGCGATAAACCGGAGTTTCGTGCAGAATCGAGCAGGGATCGCGCAGGGGAGGCACACATGGGTACGCCGGGCGCAGGGATGGCCGCGGACATCGCCGAGCAGCCGGGGGTCTACGCCGGGCTGCTGGAGCCGGCGCACGCCGACCCGATCGCCGCTGTCGCGGCCGCGATCGTGGAGCGGCGGCCGAGGCACGTCGTGTTCACCGCGCGCGGCACGTCCGACCACGCGGCCCTCTACGGCGCCTACCTCACCGAGATCCGGCTCGGGCTGCCCGCCGGGTTGGCCTCGCCGAGCGCGGTCACGGTCTTCGGCGCGCGTCCCGACCTGTCCGACGCGCTGGTCGTCGGGGTGAGCCAGAGCGGCGGCTCGCCCGACCTGACCGAGGTGGTCCGGGTGGCCCGGGAGTCCGGCGCGCTCACCCTCGCGATCACCAACAACCCCGACTCGGCCCTGGCCGGCGCCGCGGAGCTGCACATCGACGTGGCCGCCGGGCACGAGCGGGCGGTCGCGGCCACCAAGACCTACACCGCCGAGCTGCTCGCCCTGCTGCTGCTGGTCGAGGGCATCCGCGGCGGCTCGGGTTCCGTGCCGGCCGACGAAATGCGTACCCTCGCCTCGCTCCCGGGCCTGGCCGAGACGGCGCTGGCCGACCCGACGGCGGCCGACCTGGCGCCGCGCTACCGGTTCGCGGCCCGGCTGGTCACCACCGGCCGCGGCTACGCCTACCCGACCGCCCGCGAGGCCGCGCTCAAGCTGATGGAGACCTCCTACCTGCCGGCCCTGTCGTTCTCGGGCGCCGACCTGCTGCACGGCCCGCTCGCCCTGGCCGACCCCGACGTCCCGGTGCTCGCGGTCGTCGGCGCCGGCCCCGGGGGCGCCGCGATGCGAGAGGTGCTCACCCGCCTCGACGAGCGCCGCGCCGACGTCGTGACCGTGGGCCCGGCCGACGTGCCCGGCGCCACCGCCCGGCTCGCGGTCCCCGAGGTCGACGAGCGCCTCGCCCCGCTGCTCGACATCCTCCCGCTGCAACGCCTGGCCCTGGCCCTGGCCCTGGCCCGCGGCGAGAACCCCGACGCACCGCGCGGCCTGGCCAAAGTGACGTCGACGCTCTGACCCGTGGCACCCTTGCAGGCGTGTCCACCCTGCGTGATCTAGTCGAAGAGCACACCGCCCTGCGGCGGGGTGATATCGATCATCTGCACCGGATCGCCGGTGAGTGGCAGTTGCTCTCCGATCTGTCCTTCGCCGACCTGCTGCTGTGGGTGCCGGTCGACGACGAGGGTGGGTTCCTCTGCGTGGCCCAGGTGCGGCCGACCACGGCGCCCACGGCCTACCAGGACGACCAGGTCGGCCGGATCGTCGGCGGTCCCGAGGTCGCCCACCTCGACATCGCCTATCGCGAGGGCCGGATCTGGCGGGAGGGCGATCCGGTCTGGTACGGCGACACCCCGGCCCGGCACGAGGCGATCCCGGTGCGGCTGCGCTCGGCCGACGGGGAGAGCGGCGAGGTGATCGCGGTCGTCGGCCGGGACACCAACCTGTCCACCGCGCGCACCCCGAGCCAGCTCGAGCTCAACTACCTGACCACCGCCGACGACCTGGCCCAGATGACGTCCGACGGCACGTTCCCGCCGCGCCGGCACCCGGGTGAGACCACCTCGGCGCCGCGGGTCGGTGACGGGCTGGTCCGGCTCGATGCCGGCGGCAAGGTGACTTTCGCGAGCCCGAACGCGCAGTCCGCGTACCGCCGGCTGGGTTTCGCCGCCCATCTCGTCGGCGAGGACCTGTCCGTCCTGATCAAGCGCCTGGCCGACGACCCGCTGGAGGGCACCGACGCGGCCAACCGGGTGCTGGCCTCGCTGCGCGGTGAGGCGCCGGCCCGCAAGGAGGTCGACGCCCGCGGCGCGACCGTGCTGCACCGGGCGTTGCCGCTGATGCCCGCCGGGGTGCCGATCGGGTCGTTGGTGCTGGTTCGGGACATCACCGAGGTACGCCGGCGGGACCGTGCCCTGATCACCAAGGACGCGACCATCCGGGAGATTCACCACCGGGTCAAGAACAACCTCCAGACGGTCGCGGCCCTGCTGCGCCTGCAGGCGCGTCGGGTCGGCATTCCGGCGGCCCGGGCGGCGCTGGAGGAGTCCGTGCGCCGGGTCGCGTCGATCGCGCTGGTGCACGAGACGCTGTCGATGTCGAGCGACGAGGCCGTCGAGTTCGACGGCATCGTCGACAAGGTGGCCGGCGCCGCCACCGAGGTGGCCAGCACGGAGGTTTCGATCCGGATGCGGCGCGAGGGCGCGTTCGGGGTGCTGCCCGCGGAGCTCGCCACGTCGCTCGTGATGGTGCTCAACGAGCTCCTGCTGAACGCGGCCGAGCACGGCTTCGACGGCGAGGGGGAGCGGGCGGCCGAGCCCGAGGTAGTGGTCGCGGTGCACCGGTTCCGCAAGCAGCTGCACGTCACGGTCGCCGACAACGGGCGCGGGCTGCCGGCGGACTTCGACCCTGACAAGGGCGGCCGGCTCGGCCTGCAGATCGTCAAGGCGCTGGCGACCGGCGAGCTGCGCGGCTCGATCGAGCTGCGCAACCGGGCCGAGGGCGGCACCGAGGCGGTCCTGGTCGTCCCGCTCGGCAAGGCCCGGGCGGGCGACGCGTAAGCCATAGGTCGTAGGTCGTCAGCGGCGGGTGAGTAGGGCGACCGTCAGGCCGGGCTCGGGCCAGACCTGGCGGGTCGTGTAGGCCGCCCGCAGAGCCGCGCCCCTCTCGCCCGGCACCGCCGCCAGCGGGTCGCGCTCTTTGCCGTCGGACAGCAGCCACAGCCGGTCGGCGCCGGCCTGGGCCAGGCAGGCGGCCGGGTCGGCGCACTCCGTCGCGCGCAACTCTCCCCGTTCCACCGCCGTCCGTGCGACCAGCACGTCCCGCGGTGCCGAACCGCCCATCCCGCGGGCCACCGCCACGTCGAGCATCCGCCAGCCCGCTCGCGGCTCGTAGATGATGCCGTCGCCGGGCTCGGCGTTCGCCCGGATCACCGCCACGGCCGCCGGGTAGTCGACCGGTGCTGAGCGCGGCCACTCGTGGGTGCGGCGCAACCCCAGTTGGGCGGGTGCGCCCAGCGCGGCGATCACCACGACGAGCGCGAGCGCGTAGGCCGGCGCGATCCGGCGCAGCGCACCGGCGGCCAGCACGCAGAGCAGCGACACCGTGAAGAGCAGATAGCGCGGCACCCAGAACGGGGCGAGCTGGGCCGCGGTGAACAGGAGCAGCGCCGGCAGTGCCACCGACAGAGCCAGCACCGTCGGCCACCGCCCGCCGGTTACCGCCCAGCCGAGGCCGGCCAGCACGACCAGCGCGCCGCCGACCGCCTGGGCCTGTAGGACGCTGCCGGGCAGGCCGATCAGGTCGCCGGGTCCCGGGGTGGGCACCCAGCCGAGCTGCAGGCCCTGCTGGCCCCGGCCGAGCCAGACCAGTGGGAGCAGCAGCAGGCCGACCCCGCCGACGGCGGCCGCGAAGCCGATCGCCGCTCGCCGGGCACCGATCACCGCCGCCGCGTGGCCGGCGACCAGCGACAACGCGACCAGGTTGCAGAGGCCCAGGCCCAGCAGGGCCGCCGCGTACGCCACGAAACGCCAACCCGTCGGCCGGCGCACCGCGTCGACCAGCAGCAGCGTGGCCAGGACGGCGAACAGCGCCGCGAACGCGTACCCGCGTGCCTCCTGCCCGTAGCGCGACGTGCTCGGGACGACCGCGAAGAGCAGGCCGGCGAGCAGGCCCGCGCGGGGGCCGAACAGGCGCGTGCCGAGCACGGTGGTGAGTGCGGCGGCCCCGGCCATGGCCAGCAGCGAGGGCAGTCGCAGGGCCACCGCGGAGTCGCCGAAGAGCCGGGTCCAGCCCTGCATGAAGAAGTAGTAGGGGCCGGTGACCGCGTCGATCGTGGCGAGCATGCGCCACAGCTCGCCGGGGGAGCGGCCCGTCGCGCTCCAGGTCGCCAGCTCGTCGCGCCAGAGCGGGGCGCGGCCCAACTGGACGCCGACGATGATCATCGTGAGGGCGGCCGGCGCCCAGGGTCCCGTCAGGAACCGGCGCGGACCCGCGGCCACCGTCGATCGAGCGTGGTCGAGCTGCTGTGTCATTTGCCGGCTCCCCCGATGCGCCGCAAATGCCCCTATTCGCCCGATCAGCCTAACGTGAACCAGGCCACACCGGGGCCCGGCATCTGGGACTGCCTGAGGTATTCGGAGCGTGCTGTGGCAGCATGATGAGCGTGACTGCAACCGCCGACCAGCGCATGGTGATCCTGGGCCTCACGGTCCGTCGCCATGTCGACTACGGCCGGGTTCGCAGCGCCATGTGTCCGGCTCACTGACGACGCCCGACCCACGTCCGGGCGCGTCCGCGCCGGGCTTTCCTGTGTCTTCCTTCCGAAGGCGGCTCGCGCGACGCGCCGCAGCTCAGACCCTCGGAGGAACGCCGCGATGGCGGTCAGCAGCACCCCGGCTCGTTCGCCTCGCCGCGCCCGAGGCGAAGGCCAATGGGCTCTCGGGCACCGCGAGCCGCTCAACGCCAACGAGCGCACCAAGAAGGACGACAACCCGCTGAACGTGCGGGCGCGGATCGAGAACATCTACGCCCACGGCGGCTTCGCCTCGATCGACCCGGCCGACCTGCGCGGACGGTTCCGCTGGTGGGGCCTCTACACCCAGCGCAAGGCCGGCATCGACGGTGGTCGCACCGCGGTGCTCGAGCCGCACGAGCTCGAAGACGAATACTTCATGCTCCGGGTACGGGTCGACGGCGGCCAGCTCAGCCTCGAACAGCTCCGGGTGATCGCCGGGATCTCGCAGGAGTTCGCGCGCGACAGCGCCGACATCACCGACCGGCAGAACATCCAGCTCCACTGGATCCGGGTCGAGGACGTGCCGGAGATCTGGCGGCGGCTCGAAGCGGTCGGCCTGCAGACCACGGAGGCGTGCGGCGACTGCCCCCGGGTGGTGCTCGGCAGTCCGGTCGCGGGCGTCTCCGCCGACGAGGTGCTCGACGCGACCCCGGCCGTCGACGCGATCGTCGACCGGTTCGTCGGTGACCGGGAGTTCTCCAACCTGCCCCGCAAGTTCAAGTCGTCGGTGTCCTGGCTCGCCGACATGCCGTACGAGATCAACGACATCTCGTTCATCGGCGTCGACCACCCCGACTACGGCCCCGGCTTCGACCTCTGGGTCGGCGGCGGCCTGTCGACCAACCCGATGCTGGCCAAGCGCCTCGGCGTGTGGGTGCCGCTCGACGAGGTGCCCGACGTCTGGGTCGGTGTGGTCTCCGTCTTCCGCGACTACGGCTACCGGCGGCTGCGGCACCGCGCCCGGCTCAAGTTCCTCGTCGCCGACTGGGGTGTCGAGAAGTTCCGCGAGGTGCTGGAGAAGGAATACCTGGGCCGGTCGCTTGTGGACGGTCCCGCGCCGGTGTTGCCGGAGAAGCCGATCGATCACATCGGCGTGCACCGGCAGCGCGACGGGCGTTACTACGTCGGGGCCGCGCCGGTCGTCGGCCGGGTCTCCGGCTCGCAGCTCGCCCAGCTCGCCGACGTCGTCGAGGCGCACGGCAGCGGGCGCGTCTCCCTTACGCCGTACCAGAAGCTGCTGGTTCTCGACGTCCCCGAGGAGCGCACCGAAGACCTGGTGGCCGCGCTGCGCGGGATCGGCCTGGAGGCCCGCCCGTCCACCTGGCGGCGGTCGACGATGGCCTGCACCGGCATCGAATACTGCAAGCTCGCGATCGTCGAGACCAAGGCGCGCGGCCAGGAGTTGGTGGCCCGCCTCGAAGAGCGGCTCGGCGACATCGACGCCGACATCACCATCAACATCAACGGCTGCCCGAACGCCTGCGCGCGCACGCAGACCGCCGACATCGGCCTCAAGGGACAGTTGGTGATCGGCCCGGACGGTCGCCAGGTCGAAGGCTTCCAGGTGCACCTCGGCGGCGGCCTCGGCATGGCGCAGGGCCAGGAGAGCGGCTTCGGGCGCAAGCTGCGCGGTCTCAAGACCACGGCCGAGGACCTTCCCGGGTACGTCGAGCGACTGGCCCGCCGGTACCTCGACGGCCGCACCGGCCCGGACGAGGCCTTCGCCCAGTGGGTGGTTCGCGCGGACGAGGAGGCACTGCGATGAGCGACCGCGCGGCGCCCAACTACTGCCCGTACTGCGCCGAGGAGGATCTGCGTCCCCGCGAGGAGCCGCACGGCGCCTGGGAGTGCCGCGGGTGCCAGCGCGTGTTCTCGGTCAAGTTCGTCGGCCTGCGGGCCGAAGGAGTTTCTTCCAACCCCCGGACGGAAGAGGTGAGGTAGCCCATGGCAGCCGTGAACGCGGTCGGCTTGGGACTGGTGTCGCTGGGTGGCGCCCCGCGCCCGGCAGCGGATCGGCGTTCGGCCGACGAACTGCGCGGCCTGGCCGAGGCGGCCGGCCGTGACCTGGAAGGCGCACCGGCGCTGGAGATCGCCCGCTGGGCCTCCGAGACGTTCGGTTCGCGGTTCTGCGTGACCAGCTCGATGGCCGACGCCGTGGTCGCCCACCTGGTCTCCCGCGTTGCGCCCGGCGTCGACGTGGTGTTCCTCGACACCGGCCTGCACTTCCCGGAGACCCTGCGGGTCCGCGACACGGTCGCCCGCACCATGCCGGTCAACGTGCGGTCGATCCGGCCGCGGATGACGGTGGGCCAGCAGGACGGCGAGTACGGGCCGCGGCTGTTCAACCGGGCCCCCGACGAGTGCTGCTTCCTCCGCAAGGTCGAGCCGCTGGAGCGCGCGCTCGGCGACTACGACTCCTGGGCCACCGGGCTGCGCCGCGACGAGTCGCCGACGCGGGCCAACACGCCGGTCGTGGCGTTCGACCCCAAGCGCGGCAAGGTGAAGGTCAACCCGATCGCCGCGTGGAACCAGA
This sequence comes from Asanoa hainanensis, assembly GCF_900188485.1. Taxonomy (GTDB): domain Bacteria; phylum Actinomycetota; class Actinomycetes; order Mycobacteriales; family Micromonosporaceae; genus Asanoa; species Asanoa hainanensis. The sequence goes on along the minus strand of NZ_FZPH01000003.1, from coordinate 415,286 downwards.
ACGACGTCGACAGCTACATCTCCCGCTGGAACGTGCCGGTCAACGAGCTGTTCAAGCAGGGGTACGGCTCGATCGGCTGCTGGCCGTGCACCCGGCGCACGAAGGCCGGCGAGGACCCGCGCGCCGGCCGCTGGGCGATGTTCGACAAGACCGAGTGCGGCCTGCACGTATGACACCTCGGCTCTGGTTCCCGTCCGCCGCCGGCCCGCTGGTGCTGGTGGCGCACGGCAGCCGTGACCCGCGGGCGGCCCGCGCCAACGAGGCACTGGCCGCCGCGGTGCGCCGGCTCCACCCGCGTGGGCAGGTGCGGCTGTCGTTCCTCGACCACACCGGCCCACGGCCGGCGGAGACGCTGCTGGACCTGGAGGCGTCGGGCGAGCGGCGGGCCACGCTGGTGCCGCTGCTGCTGACCTCGGCGTACCACGGCCGGGTCGACATCCCCGCCGCGCTGATGGACGCCCGGGCGGCCGGGCTGCGGATGCCCGTCTCGATCTCCGACGTGCTCGGGCCGGTCGGCGGGATGACCTCGCCGCTGCTGCTGGCCGCGCTGCGCCGCCGGCTCGCCGCGGCCTCGGCGGCGGCGGGGGTCTGGTCGTCGGCCGCTCCGCTGGACGGGGTGGTGCTGGCCGCTGCCGGCACCCGGGACGCGACGGCCCGCGAGACGGTGTCCGCGGTGGCGGCCAGCCTGTCGACCGTGCTGGGCGGGGTGCCGTGCCAGGTCGCGTACGCGTCCGCGGCCGCGCCCACCGGCGCCGAGGCGGTCGCCGACCTGCGGGCGTGCGGCGCGCGGCACATCGGTGTCGCGTCCTACTTCCTGGCACCGGGCCTGCTGCACGAGGCCGTGGTGACGGAGGCCCGGTCGGCGGGTGCGGTGGTGGTGGCCGAGCCGCTGGGTGGCGCTCCGGAACTGGCCCGGCTGGTGCTGGCCCGTTCCGCGACGGCCCGCGAGCCGGTCTGCGACCTCGCCAAGGCCGCCTGATACCGCCCACTTCGGAGTGAATGCACCGGGTTGTGGCTCGGGGGTGGATAGCTTGCGCGCGTGACGCGCGATACACCCCGACGGCATGCGCCGCCGGGCTTCTGGGACTCGCTGCCCGGCGCCCTGACCATCATCGCGGCGCTGGCACTCGTCAGCGTGTTCGTCCTGATCCGCGAGCGGGGCGCACACAAGATGACCGCGACGGTGACCGCGTGCCAGTTCCAGGGTGCAGTGGTGAAGGTCGAGCTGTTGGTGCGCAACGTCGGCCGCGAGGCGGGTCCGGCCCAGATCGAGTGGGCCTACCAGGACCTCGCGGGCAACCGGGTCGAGGCCGACCCGACGACTGTGGCGCACCTCTCGCCCGGCCAGTCCGTCCGCCATGAGGCGACCGCACCGCTGGACATCCCGTCATCGACGGGCACGTGCGAGGTAACCGCCGTCAGGTAGGTGAGCCGCCCCACCGCGAGCCTGGCAGCGGAGCGAAGCGCAGCGGTCCCCGGCGGGAGCGACGGTCCAGACCACCGCGGACCCGGGAAAGCGGGTCCTCGGTCTTGATCTTGGTTGAGATGAACGCGAGATGAACCCGCATTGAACGCACGGATTTTTTCGCCGTATACGCAGGACGCCCCGGTTGCCCGGGGCGTCCTTGCGGTGGTGCTGTGAATCAGGCGGAGTGAGCGCGCAGGACCCGCAGGCCGCCGCGGCGTTTGACCGCGCGCCGCTCTTCCTCGCTCATCCCACCCCATACGCCGGCGTCCTGACCGGACTCCAGCGCCCACTGCAGGCACTGGTCGGTCGCGGAGCACCGCCGGCAGACGGCCTTGGCCTGCTCGACCTGCAACAGAGCCGGCCCGGACGTCCCGATGGGGAAGAACAGCTCCGGGTCTTCGTCGCGGCAGGCAGCTACGTGGCGCCAGTCCATGGCGGCAACACTCCTCGTTCTGCGATGGCAAACAATGCGGGTTTTCCTATATGCGCGCGCGTTGCACTCCGTGACGGTGAGCATCCGACACGTCGGCAGCACGTGGGCAGGCGACTAGCCTCTAGGAACGGTGCCGAGGGTGCTCGCAATGTGCTCGCAGGCAACGTTCCCGTAACTCGTTTTCGCTTGTGAATACTTTCACGAACTGTCGCGATGTCAAGGGGGACGCCGCGAAAAAGTCTGAGCGGGTGAGCAAGCTCACGACCCCTTTGTCCGGTTTTCGAGCATGTGCCCTTGACCCGGATTTCGCCAGCCGCAATCAATGTAGTACGGTCCGGGCCACATTACTGGCATTTCCGGCACGTGTCACCCCTGCGGCTGCGAAAATCCGCGCCTGGACACCCCGTACCCACTCCTCAACAGATTACTCTCAGCGCTTGCGCCACGGAGGTAAATCTGACTTTTTCCCGCTCGCCGAGATAGTCACCGTCCAGTTGGAACGGTTCCGGACGGCGCGCGAGCAGGGTGAATTCGTGAACGTCATGGAGTTGAACGACTTGGCGGCCATGTGGATTCGTTCGCGGCGACAGGATTTGGGTGACTGTGCGTGTCGTGCTGGCCACCGCTAGCTGACGGACACCCAGCACGTCAAGTCCGAGGTCGAACGACGCGTCCGGATTAGGACTTACGGGCCGATCGCCGAGATAGGTCCACGGCGTCGTGTTCTGGATGATCACTGTCGCGAGTTCATCGACCGCCGTCTCCGCCGGACGCTCGAGCGATATTGCCGGATGGCGTCGGTCAGTCGCGAGATATTCACCGAACGTCGATCGCAGATAAAGCGCCGTCGTCGACACCCGACCCCGCGATCGGGCCCGTTCGACCCGCCGGATGACACCCGCGTCGAGACCGAACCCTGCACAGAAAGTGAAGTAGCGGTCGTCCGCGCGGCCGAGCCCGATGGTGCGGAAGCGGCCGGCGCGCAGACCCTCCAGGATCACGCCCGTGCCCTCTATCCAGTCTTTCGGAAGGCCGACGGCGCGCGCGAACACGTTGGTCGACCCACCGGGCACCACCGCGAGCGCCGGGAGCCGCTCGGCGGGCGTGGTCCGGTCCATCGGGGGCAGGTAGGGAAGCGCGCCCATCAGACCGTTGACGGCCTCGTTGACCGTTCCGTCCCCACCGAGGGTGACGACGACGTCGACACCGTGCTGAGCGGCGTCACGGACGAGCGCGACCGCGTGGCCTCGCCGCCGGGTGAACTCGACCCGCAGGTCGACAGCGCTACGCAGGGCGCGGATCAGGACATCGCGGCTGCGTTCGGATGTTGTGGTGGCCTTCGGGTTGACCACCAGCAAGGCCCGCATGTGGCGGACTGTACCCGCGTGTGGTCACCCTCCGTGCGCCTTCCAGATGCCCACAGGCTGTGTCGCTCGGCACGGCGGTATCGTGGCCGCGTGTCCGAGACCCCCGCCGAGCCCGCGCCGGCGACCCTGCGCGCCGCCGTGTGGCTGCTGTTCGCGGAGGCGGCCGGCATGGTCGCGCTCACTGTTTATCTGGCGTACGAGCTGCTGACCGCCGACGCGGTCGACATCACCTCGGCGCTGCTGCTCACGCTGTTCGCCGCGTTCGGCGCCCTGGCGCTGTTCCTCCTCGGGCGCGCCCTCACGCAGGGCCGGGCGGGCGCGCGCGGCCCCGCGATCGTGTTGCAACTCATGCTCTGCGCGGTCGGCTACTACATGATCCAAGGCGGCACGGCCTGGCTCGGCGTCGTGGCGATCGCCCTCGGCCTGGGTGTGTGCGGCCTGATGCTGGCACCGGCCAGCACCCGCGGGCTCGGCGTCGGTCGGTAGGCCGTGTCTCGTGTCTGAGGCCGCGCTGCGGTGGGCCCGGGCGCAGCGTCGGTCGGTAGGCCGTGTCTCGTATCTGAGGCCGCGGTGCGACGGCCCAGGCGCAGCGTCGGCCCTTAGGCCCTGGTTCGGGTCTCAGGCCGGGCTGCGGCGGGCCCAGGCGCCGCGTGCCGCATGGCACCTTCGGGGCCTAGCGCGTGTGATCCAGGACGAGCTTGCCGAAGACGCCGCCCTCGTGCAGGCGCTCGAAGGCGCGCTCGACCTCTGAGAAGCCGATCACCTCGTCGACCACCGGGCGGATCGCCTTGTCGGCGCAGAAGGCCAGCAGGGCGGCGAGCTCGCCCGGCGTTCCCATGGAGCTGCCGAGGATCTCGAGCTGCATCGCGTACACGCGGCGTAGGTCGAACTTCGGCAGGTGACCCGAGGTGGCGCCGGACACCACGATGCGGGCGCCGGGTGCGCTGGCCTTCATCGAGTGCTCGAAGGTCGCCTCGCCGACGGTCTCGATGATCACACCGACGCGTTCGGGCAGGCGCGCGCCGGGCTCGAGGGCGGTGGCCCCGAGGGCGCTGATCCGTTCGCGCTTCTTGGGATCGCGGCTGGTGACGTAGACCCGCTTGTCCATCGCGACCGCGATCAGCGCCGCGGCCGTCGCCACCCCACCGCCGGCGCCCTGGATCAGCACGGCGTCGGTCTCGTCGACCCGCCCCTTGGTGGTCAGCATCCGCCAGGCGGTAAGCCACGCGGTCGGCAGGCAGGCCGCGTCCTCCCAGGACAGGTCGGCGGGCTTGGGAACCAGGTTCTCGACGGGCACGGAGACCCGCTCCGCCAGGGTGCCCGGGAAGTGCTCGGACAGGAGCGAGTAGCCACGCGGATCGCCGGGCGTCGTCACCACCGGGTAGACGACGACCTCCTCACCACCGGGCGCGACGCCGGCGGCGTCGCAGCCAAGGATCATCGGCAGCTGCTGCTCGCGCAGCCCGACCCCACGCAACGACCAGAGATCGTGATGGTTGAGCGAACTGCTCCGCACCTCGACAGTGGTCCACCCCTCCCGCCGCTCAGGCTCGGGCATCTCACCGACAGCGAGCGCGGACAGCGGGTTGGCGTCATCGAACCGAGTGGCAAAGGCAGCACGCATGCCAAGGAATCTAGACGCTGAACCCGCCCAGCAGGGGTGGTGTCTGCGGAGGCTTTGCTCTGCACCCATATACGCACCGCAGGTCAGAGGGGGTGTTGCGTATATGGGTGCAGAGCAAACGCGCCGAACACGGGCCCGATCGGCGGGAGTTGCGGCAACGCGGCGGGAGCGGTGGACGGCGGCTGGTGGCGCGGCTATCGCCGTGACAACTGGCGTGGTTCGCGGTTGGTCTTGGCAGCGCGGGCCAGGCCGCGGAGCGAAGCGGACGCCGTGAAAACCGGCGTGGTTCACGGTTGGTCTTGGCACCGCGGGCCTGGCAGCGGAGCGAAGCGGAGCGGTCCCCGGCGGGAGCGACGGTCGTGCCCCCGACGGACCCGGGAACGCTGCCCTTGAACGCCTCCGACGGACCCGGGAACGCTGCCGTTGAATGCCTCCGACGGACCCGGGAACGCTGCCTATAGATGCGACCGGGGCCCGTCGCGAACAACGGGCCCCGGGAAATGCGTCGGGTCTAAATACGGGCAACACCGTCTCTGCGGGCAGCTTCGGCGACCGCGGTGGCGACGGCCGGCGCGACCCGCGGATCGAGCGGCGACGGGACGAACGCGTCCGGGTGCAGGTTGTCGGCGACCACGTTGGCGATGGCGTCCGCCGCGGCCACCTTCATGCCCTCGGTGATGCGGGTGGCGCGGGCCTCCAGCGCGCCGCGGAAGATGCCCGGGAAGGCCAGCACGTTGTTGATCTGGTTGGGGAAGTCGCTTCGGCCCGTGGCGACCAGGGCCGCGTGTCGGGAGGCGATCTCCGGGTGCACCTCGGGGGTTGGGTTGGCCAGGGCGAACACGATCGCGCCCGAGGCCATCGTCGCCACCGCGGACTCCGGGATCTCGCCGCCCGAGACGCCGATGAGGACGTCCGCGCCGGCTAGCGCGTCGGCTATGCCGCCCGAGCGGCGGTGTGGGTTGGTCTGGGCGGCCAGTTCGGCCTTGGCCACCGCGGCCGGTGCGGTCAGGTCCGGGCGGTCCGAGTGCAGGATGCCCTTCGAGTCGACCACCAGGACCTCGGCCGGGTTGACGCCGCCCGCGATCAGCATCTTGGTCACCGCGACGCCCGCCGCGCCCGCGCCGCTGACCACCACGCGTAGGTCGGTGAGTTTGCGTTCGAGCAGCGTTGCCGCGTTGCGCAACGCCGCCAGCACGACGATCGCGGTGCCGTGCTGGTCGTCGTGGAAGACCGGGATCGACAGGGCCTCGTCGAGGCGGCGTTCGATCTCGAAGCAACGCGGTGCGCTGATGTCTTCCAGGTTGATGCCGCCGAACGACGGTGCGAGCGCCCGCACCGTCTCGATGATGGCCTCGACGTCCTGGGCGTCGAGGCAGATCGGCACCGCGTCGACGCCGCCGAACTGCTTGAAGAGCACCGCTTTGCCCTCCATCACGGGCATCGCGGCGCGTGGGCCGATGTTGCCGAGGCCGAGCACGGCCGAGCCGTCGGTCACCACGGCGACCGTGTGCGAAACCCAGGTGTAGTCGTCGACCAGCGCGGGGTCGGCCGCTATCGCCTCGCAAACCCGGGCGACGCCGGGCGTGTACGCGAGCGACAGGTCTTCCCGGCTGGTCAGCGGGACGGTCGAGGTGACCGCCATCTTGCCGCCACGGTGCAGTTGGAAGACGGGATCGGCTGTGGACTCTGCGTCCATTGGAGTGCTCCTAATCGCGTCGAAAAAGGACAGCCGGCAGAGAGGTGCCGGCTGGACGCGAGGTCAGCGGTGACCGGCGAAGCACGCGGGGGTTGCCCGCTAAGTGTCGAGCATAATCCTTGACCGCAGTCGGGAGGGCTTGGGCCAATACCGCAACAGCACGCGCCCTTGTACGTCCGCGACGCCGTACGCCCGTGAGTCGTCGGTGACGAACTCGTTGTCGCCGCGCAGCCACCAGCCGCCGTCCTGCTCGTGGGTGGCGCGCTTCACGACGAGCAGATCAGGCCGCGAGCGGAATGTGGCGACGACGACATCACCGGGACGGACCGGGCGGCCACCGCGCAACACCAACAGCGCGTCACCGTCACGCAAGGTGGGTGCCATCGACGGACCTCGCACCAGAGCGGCGAAAAGTGACGCCACGAACGCACCTCCGCGACGTTTCGACACAGCACCGGGGGTAATGTCCTCAGCGAGGATCATCGTAAGTCTTCCCTTGGAGGAGTCCTGATGCGACTTCCTAGTTTCCTTGCGCCGCGCACTGTCGTCAGCGCTCACTGCGATCTGCCTTGCGGCGTCTACGACCCGGCGCAGGCCCGGATCGAGGCCGAGTCGATCAAGGCGATCATGGAGAAGTACCAGGCGAACGAGGACCCGGTCTACCGCACCCGCGCCTTGATCATCAAGGAGCAGCGGTCGGAGCTCGTCAAGCACCACCTGTGGGTGCTCTGGACCGACTACTTCAAGCCGCCGCACTTCGAGAAGTACCCGCAGCTCCACCAGCTCTTCAACGAGGCGACCAAGCTCGCCGGCGGTGCTGGCACCAAGGAGTCGGTCGACCCGGCCACCGGCGACAAGCTGCTGGCGAAGATCGAGGAGATCTCCAAGATCTTCTGGGAGACCAAGAAGGCCTGAGTTTCGATGTTCCGGCCGGTGCCCCGCGCGGGGTGCCGGCCGGCGTCGTCCGCACGACTCGCCGCGAGCCGGTAGAGTCCGCAACCGGTGAACCTGATGACGATGCAGCCAGATGCCCTCGACGACGACGTCGTGCTCCTCACGGTGCCGGCCGACGGTGGATACCTGGGCGTGCTCCGCACGGCCACGGCCACTCTCGCCGCCCGGTTGCAGTTCGCGCTGGACGAGATCGAGGATCTCCGGATCGCCGTCGACGAGGCCTGCGCGATGCTCCTGGTCGTGGCCACGCCCGACGCCGAGTTGGAGTGCCGGTTCGCGGTGACCGACGACGCACTGCAGGTCGAGGTGACGGTGCCGACGGCGCGCGGTGCGCGGCTGCCCGCGGAGAGCTCGTTCGCGTGGAAGGTGCTGACCGCGTTGACCAGCTCGGCGACCGCGGAGGCCGAAGACGGCCGGGCGACCATCCGCCTCGTCACCCAGCGCACGGGGCGATAGACCGGAGCCTCAGAGGCGGTCGTCCAACGTGGCGACGTCGTTCCGCGCCGCCGAGCGGTCGATGCGGGGCTTGGCCGCCGGGTCGCCGTAGAGGGCGAAGCGCAGGAACTCCGTCGTCGTGTCGGCCAGCACCTCGAACGACGCGCCGCCGTCGCGCAGCAGGGTCGCGCCGTGGTCACCCTTGGGAAAGGTCAACATCGCTTTCGGCCAGGGTACGGCGTCGTAGGCGGCCTTGCCGGACGCGTACGACACGGTCTCGTCCCGCTGCCCGTGCACGAACAGCATCGGCGCGGCCGCGCCGCGGAACCCGGTGCCCGTGCCGAGCGAGCTGCCGGACATCACGATCCCGGCGTCCAGCCGCGCGTCGCGGGCCAGCGTGAAGAGCCCGACGGTGGTGATGCCGCCCGCGGAGTGCCCGGCCGCCGCCACCCGGTCCGTGGCCAGCCGATGGAACAACCCGTCACCGCGCTTGCCGTCGAGGGCGAGCACCTTCCCGATCACGTACGAGGCGTCAGCCGGCTGGTTGATCACGTCCAACACGTCGTAGTCCGCCGCCCCGCCACTGGTGTGCGGAAACGCGGGCGCGGCCACGACAAACCCGGCCGCCGCCCACTGGCGCAACAACGGTGCGTAGTCCTCGGGCCGCCCACCAAGCCCGTGACTGAACAACACGAGCGGAAACCGCCCGGCCCCCTCGGGATAGAACACGGTGGTAGCCAACTTCCGCCCACCCCGCGCCAACGCCAGCTCCCGCTCGCCAACCTCGAACGACCGCGCGGGCGCCTTCCCCCGCACCGGCGTCGGAGCAGCCGACACCGCACTCGGCGAGGTGGTCGACGCTGGCGTGCGAAATGACGGCGCGGCGACGCTGCACCCGGCCAGCAATGCCCTACCGAGCGCGACTACGGCAACCCGAGCAAGCGCAGTCGTCATCCGCAGAGCTGCTGGTCGGGGCCGAAGGCGGTGCGCAGCGGGCCGGGGGAGCACCTGGCTTGCTTGTCGCCGTCTAGGCGCCAGCGTAGGAAGTCCGTGGTCGACGTCATGACCTCATTGAACCCGCGTTGGCCCGGACTCAGGTAGGAACCGTGGTTGAGGCCGTGGAGCGTGAGGAAGCCCTTGTCCCACGGAACGCGGGCGTAGACGGCGCGGCCGGTCGAGTAAGGCACCGTCGGGTCGGCGTCGCCGTGGATGAACAGCATGGTGGCCGGTGGGCCGCCGAACTCGAACCTGGGTCGGGCGCCGGCGATGACGATCGCGCCCTTCAGGCGTGCGGAGTGGCCACGCTGCAGCATCGCGGCGGCCGTGTACGCGCCGCCGGAGTGACCGGCCGCGACCACGTCGGCGGTGTCGAGGTGGCCGGCGAACGGGTCGCCGGGCGCGCGGTCGAGCCGGCTCACGCCTTGCACCACGGCCCACGCGTCGGCGGGCTGGTTGACCAGGTCGTCGCGGGTGTAGCCGGGCGCGTTCTTCTTCGTGTGCGGATACGCCGGCGCGATCACGACGAAGCCGGCCGCGGCCCAGCGGGTCGTCATCTGCACGTGGTCTTCCGGGCGGCTCTGCAGCCCGTGGCTGAAGATCACGAGCGGGAACCGGCCGTCGGCTACCTCGGCGTCCCGGCCGGCGACGACAGAGCCGGGGCGGCCGGCGGCGGGATACCAGACCATGGTGGGCAGCGGGCGGTCCGCGCCCCGGGAGAAGGCCAGCACGCGCACGCCCACCGGGTAGCTGCCGGAAGCCTGCACGGCCGCGCCGCCGGGGGAGGACACCACAGGGACGAATGCCGATATTGCGAATATGAGCAGCAAAGCGAGCAGTGCGAGCACCGACCGCCTTCCCCCCATGACCACACGGTAAGTGCTAGGAACCGGACAGACGTCAGCCTTTTCGGTGTTTGGGGTGGTCGAAGCGGTTCGCTAAGGTCGTTCGCATGTCTGACGACTACCGGGACCCGAGTGGCAACACGGAGGCGTTCCGCGCCTTCCAGGCCCGCGAGGAAGCCGCTGCCCCCAGCACCACCGCCCCCGCCGCCGCCAACCGCACGCCGCTGATCATCGGCGGCGCCGTGCTGGCCGCCGTGGTGATCATCGTGCTGGTGTTCGCGCTGACCTGAGCCACCATCTGGGCCACGGCCTAGGCCACTACCCCGAGCGTCTGGGTGGCGATCTCCCACTCCTCGTCGGTCGGCACCACACACACCGCCACCGGAGACTCCGGTGGCGAGATCACGCGTGCCCCGCATTCGGCCGCCTCGTTGCGCGCCGGGTCCACCACGATGCCGAGCCGGTCGAGGCCGGCCAGCGCACCCGCGCGTACCGCCGGCGCGTTCTCACCCACGCCCGCCGTGAACGTGATCGCGTCCAGCCGGCCCAGGTCGGCGTAGTAGGCGCCGACGTACGAGCGGATCCGCCGGCAGTAGACCTCGAACGCCAGCGCGGCGGCCCGGTCGCCGGTCGCGCGCTTGGCCAGCAGGACGCGCATGTCGTTGACGCCGGCCAGGCCGACCAGCCCGCTGCGCCGGTTGAGCAGCTCGTCGATCTCGTCGAGCGGCATCCCGGCGACCCGGTGCAGATGGAAGATGATCGCCGGGTCCAGGTCGCCGCTGCGGGTGCCCATGACCAGCCCCTCCAGTGGCGAGAGGCCCATCGAGGTGCCCACGCTGCGGCCGCCCTCGACCGCGCAGGCGCTCGCGCCGTTGCCGAGGTGCAGGGTGATCGTGTTGACCTCCTCGACCGGGCGGCCGAGCAGCGCCGCCGTGCGCCGCGAGACGATCGCGTGCGAGGTGCCGTGGAAGCCGTAGCGGTGGATGCCGTACCGCTCAGCCGTCTCGGCGTCGATCGCGTACGTGCTGGCCGCGGGGGAGAGCGTCCGGTGGAAGGCGGTGTCGAAGACCGCCACCTGGGGTACGCCCGGCAGCAGCGACCGGGCGACCTGGATGCCCGCGAGGTTGGCCGGGTTGTGCAGCGGCGCCAGCGGGACCAGGTCCGCGATCGCTGCCAGCACCGCGTCGTCGACCAGCGCCGGCGCGGTGAAGGTGAGCCCGCCGTGCACGACGCGGTGGCCGACGGCAGTCAGGCCGTCGAGCGGTAGCTCCGCCATCGCGGCGGCCAGGGCCTCGGCGTGGTCCTTGGGTGCGCCCGGCTCGCTCTCGCCGATCCGCTCGACGGTCCCGCTGGCGACGACGACGGGCGCCGGGTCAGCCGGGTCGACGCCGCCGGCCGGCACGTCGAAGAGGCGGTATTTCAGCGACGACGAGCCGCAGTTGAGGACCAGGACCCGGCTCATCGGGCGGCCGCCTGGATGGCGGTGATGGCGACCGTGTTGACGATGTCCTTCACCGTCGCGCCGCGGGACAGGTCGTTGACCGGCCGGCGCAGGCCCTGCATGACCGGGCCGACCGCGACCGCGCCCGCCGACCGCTGCACGGCCTTGTAGGTGTTGTTGCCCGTGTTGAGGTCCGGGAAGATGAAGACCGTCGCCCGGCCGGCCACCAGGCTGCCCGGCAGCTTCGTGGCCGCCACGTCGGCGTCGATCGCCGCGTCGTACTGGATCGGCCCCTCCACCGGCAGGTCGGGCCGGCGTTCGCGGACCAGCGCGGTCGCCGTCGCCACCTTGTCGACGTCGGCGCCCGCGCCCGAGGTTCCGGTCGAATAGGACAGCATCGCGACCCGCGGCTCGATGCCGAACGCGGCGGCGGTCTCGGCGCTGGACAGCGCGATGTCGGCCAGTTGCGCGGCGTCCGGGTCGGGGTTGACCGCGCAGTCGCCGTAGACGAGCACCCGGTCGGCCAGCAGCATGAAGAAGACGCTCGACGCGACCGACACCCCGGGCACCGTTTTGATCACCTCGAACGCGGGCCGGATGGTCGCCGCCGTCGTGTGGGTCGCGCCCGAGACCATGCCGTCGGCCTGGCCGGCCAGCACCATCAGGGTGCCGAAGTAGTTGGGGTCGGCGACCACGTCGTGCGCGAGGTCCAGGGTCACGCCCTTGTGCGAGCGGAGGCCGGCGTACGTGACCGCGAACTCGTCGCGCCACGCGCTGGTGGCCGGGTCGACCACGGTGGCGCCGGAGATGTCGACGCCGAGCTCGCGTACCCGGCGGGCGATCTCGTCCTCGGCACCGAGCAGGGTGAGGTCGGCGACGCCGCGGCGCAGCAGGATCTCGGCCGCCCGCAGGATCCGCTCCTCGGTGCCCTCGGGGAGCACGAGCCGGCGGCGGGCGGAGCGGGCGCGGTCGATCAGGTCGTACTCGAACATCAACGGGGTGACCCGCGACGACCGCGCGACCTGCAGCCGGTCGGCGAGGGCGGCGGTGTCGACATGCGACTCGAACGCCCCGAGGGCGGCCTCCACCTTGCGCGGGCTGGTCGCGCTGGGCCGGCCCTCGACCCGAGAGGCCGCCGCGACCGTGTGGTAGCTGTCGGAGTCGACCGAGAGCACCGCGAGCCCGCTGTCGAGCCGGTCGATCAGCCGCATCACCCGCTCGTCGGGGCGCTCGCCGAGGGTGAGCATCAGCCCGGCCACCGCGACCAGGCCGCTGGCGTGGGCGCTGGACGCGGCGACCAGCAGGTCGGCCCGGTCTCCCGGGGTGATCACCAGGCAGCCGTCGGTCAGGTGGTCGAGGAAGGCCGGCACGTGCGCGCCGCCGACGACCAGGTCGAGCACGTCGCGGTCGAGCGCGCCGGCGTCGCCGGTCCGGACCGTCGCGCCCAGGGCCGTCGCGACCTCGCCCACCGTCGGGGCGGAGACGGTCGGGATCTCGGGGATGACGTACGCGGGGACCGGCAGGTCCGGGGCCACGAGGCCGACCGGCGCCCGGTTGGCGATCACCGCCAGCACGGTGGCGCCGAGGTCGGTCAGGCTGTGGTACGCCGCGCTCATCGCGGATGCCGGGTCGTCGGTCTGCCCGTCGACCACCGCGACCGCCACGCTGCCGAGCTCCGTCGCGAGCCGGGCGTTGAAGCCGAGCTGGCGGGGGTCGTCGTTGTCCTCGAGGTCGCTGCCGATCACCACCATGGCCGGCACCTGCCGCTCGACCGCCCGGTAGCGCTCGACGATCTGCGAGATCAACTCTTCCCGGCGCCCGGCCGCCACCAGGGCGGTCGCCTCGGCGTACGTGGCGCCGTGCAGGTCGTCGGCGGGCAGGGAGATCCCGTAACGGCGCCTCAGCAGGTCGAGGATCGGGTCCTGCCCGGGCACCGTGACCAGCGGCCGGAAGGCACCGATCCGCCCCACCTGCCGCGACAGCAACTCGGCCAGGCCGAGCGCCACCGTCGACTTGCCGCCACCCTCGCCAAAACTCGCGATATAGACACTGCGCCCCACCGAACCAACCTACCCAGGTTGATCGGTGGGGCGCAGTGATCGGGAACTAGTCCTCGTCGTCGTCCAGCCGCGCCAGGTACGTGGCGAAGCGCTCCATCGGCGTCTCGAAGTCCGGGTTGTCGTCGACGAAGTCGCGAAGTCGGTCGGCGACCCACTCCAGCGACACCGTCTCCTCGCCCCGGCGCTCGACGAGCTCTTCGATGCCGCGGTCGGTGAAGTACATGCTCAGCTCTCCGACGCGAGCCGGGGCAGCGCCGCCTCGACCAGCGCGGTCTGCTCGGCGTCGTGCAGCTTCGTGGAGCCCACCGACGGCGCGGCGGCGGCCGGGCGGGAGATCCGCCGGAGCCGGACGCCCTCGAGGTGCTCGAGCAGGTTCAGCGCCACGAACGACCAGGCTCCCTGGTTGGCCGGCTCCTCCTGGACCCAGGCGAAGTCGACCGCGTTCGGGAACTGGGCCAGGGCGGCCTTCACCTCGTCGACCGGGAGCGGGTAGAGCTGCTCCATCCGCACCAGCGCGGTGTCGGTGATCTTGCGGTCGGCACGGGCCTGCACCAGGTCGTAGTAGACCTTGCCGGAGCAGAGCAGCACCCGCCGCACGCCCTGCGGGTCGAGCCCGCTGGTGTCGGGGATGACCGGCTGGAACGTACCCGTGGTGAAGTCCTCCACCGACGAGACGACCAGCTTGTGCCGCAGCAGCGACTTCGGCGTGAACACGATCAGCGGCTTGCGCTTGGGCGACAGGGCCTGGCGGCGCAGCAGGTGGAAGTAGTTGGCCGGGGTCGTCGGGATGACCACGCGGATGTTGTCTTCCGCGGCCATCTGCAGCCAGCGCTCCGGGCGGCCCGAGGTGTGGTCGGGGCCCTGGCCCTCGTGGCCGTGCGGGAGCAGCAGCGTCAGCGCCGACTGCTGGCCCCACTTGACCTCGCCCGAGGTGATGAACTCGTCGGCCACGGACTGCGCGCCGTTGGCGAAGTCGCCGAACTGCGCCTCCCACAGCACCAGCGCCTGCGGGTTCTCCACCGAGTAGCCGTACTCGAAGCCCATCGCCGCGTATTCGGAGAGCAGCGAGTCGTGGACGAAGAACCGCGCGCGGTCCTTGGTCAGCGTCGCCAGCGGCAGGAAGTCCTTGCCGGTGTCGGCGTCGACGACCGAGGCGTGCCGCTGCACGAACGTGCCCCGGCGCGAGTCCTGGCCGGCCAGCCGGACGGTGACCCCGTCGGCCAGCAGTGTGCCCAGGGCGATGATCTCGCCGAAGCCCCAGTCGATGTGGCCCTCGACGGACATCTTGTGCCGCCGGTCGAGCAGCTGCTGGAGCCGCTTGTGCGGGGTGAAGCCCTCCGGCAGGTTGACGTGCGCCTCGCCGACCGCGCGGACGTCCTCGACGGAGACGGCGGTCTCGACCGCGGGCTCCGGCTCGGGCTGGCGGCTGCGGACCGGGCGGGTGCCGGTGGCCGCCGCGTCGCGGGTCGCCTTGAACACCTGCTCGAGCTGGGACTGGTAGTCGCGCAGCAGCTCTTCGGCGTCGTCGACGGTGATGTCGCCGCGGCCGATCAGCTCCTCGGTGTAGAGCTTCCGGACGGAGCGCTTCTGGTCGATGATCGAGTACATCAGCGGGTTGGTCATCGAGGGGTCGTCGCCCTCGTTGTGGCCGCGCCGCCGGTAGCAGACCAGGTCGATCACGACGTCCTTGTTGAACGCCTGGCGGTATTCGAAGGCCAGCCGGGCGACCCGGACGACGGCCTCGGGGTCGTCGCCGTTGACGTGGAAGATCGGCGCCTGGATCATCCGGGCGACGTCGGTCGAGTAGAGCGACGAGCGCGAATATTCCGGGGCGGTGGTGAAGCCGACCTGGTTGTTGACCACGACGTGCACGGTGCCGCCGGTGCGGTAGCCGCGCAGCTGCGAGAGGTTGAGCGTCTCCGCGACCACGCCCTGGCCGGCGAACGCCGCGTCACCGTGGATGGCCAGCGGCAGGACGGTGTAGCCCTCCAGCTTGAGGTCGATCCGGTCCTGCTTGGCCCGGACGATGCCCTCCATCACCGGGTCGACGGCTTCGAGGTGCGACGGGTTGGCGGTCACCGAGACGCTGATCGCGTGCTCGCCGTCGGGCGTCGTGAACTTGCCGGTCTGACCCAGGTGGTACTTCACGTCGCCGGAGCCGTGCGCCGACTTCGGGTCGATGAAGCCCTCGAACTCGTTGAAGATCTTCTCGTACGGCTTGCCGACGATGTTGGCGAGCACGTTGAGCCGGCCGCGGTGGGCCATGCCGATCACGACCTCGTCGAGGTCACCCTCGGCGGCGGTCTGCAGCACCTCGTCGAGCAGCGGGATCAGCGACTCGCCGCCCTCCAGCGAGAAGCGCTTCTGACCGACGTATTTGGTCTGCAGGAAGGTCTCGAAGGATTCGGCGGCGTTGAGCCGGTTGAGGATGTGCTTCTGCTCCTCGGCCGACGGCTTCTCGTACTTCCGCTCTATCCGCTCCTGGATCCAGAGGCGCTCCTCCGGGTCCTGGATGTGCATGTATTCGATGCCGACCCGGCGGCAGTAGCTGTCGCGCAGCACGCCCAGGATGTCGCGCAGCTTCATCGTCTGCTTGCCGGCGAACCCGCCCACCGGGAAGCTGCGGTCGAGGTCCCACAGCGTCAGGTCGTGCTCGAGCACGTCGAGGTCGGGGTGCTTGCGCATCTTGAACTCGAGCGGGTCGGTGTCGGCCATGAGGTGGCCGCGCACCCGGTACGCGTGGATCAGCTCGATCACCCGCGCGGTCTTGTCGATCGAGCCCTCGGAGCTCGTCGCGACGTCGCGCATCCAGCGGACCGGCTCGTACGGGATCCGCAGCGAGGTGAAGATCTGGTCGTAGAAGCCGTGCTCGCCGAGGACCAGCTCGTGGATCACCTTGAGGAACTCGCCGGACTGGGCGCCCTGGATGATCCGGTGGTCGTACGTGCTGCTCAGCGTGATGATCTTGCTGACGGCCAGCTCGGCCAGCCGGTCCTCGGACATGCCCGCGTACGGCGCGGGGTACTCCATCGCGCCGACGCCGATGATCGTGCCCTGGCCGATCATGAGGCGCGGCTGGGAGTGCACCGTGCCGATGCCGCCCGGGTTGGTCAGCGAGATCGTCGTGCCGGCGTAGTCGTCCATCGTGAGCTCGTTGCGCCGGGCGCGCCGCACGATGTCCTCGTAGGCCTGCCAGAACTGCCGGAAGTCCATCGCCTCGGCGCCCTTGATCGACGGCACGACCAGCGTGCGGGTGCCGTCGGGACGCTTGAGGTCGATCGCGATGCCGAGGTTGACGTGCGCGGGCTGCACGAGCGCGGGCTTGCCGCCGACCTCGGTGAACGAGTTGTTCATCGCCGGGATCTCGCGCAGCGCCCGGACCATCGCCCAACCCACCAGGTGGGTGAAGCTGACCTTGCCACCGCGGCCGCGGGCCAGGTGGTTGTTGATCACGATGCGGTTGTCGACGAGGAGCTTCGCGGGCACGGCCCGGACGCTGGTCGCGGTCGGCACAGCCAGGGAGGCGTCCATGTTCTGGACGATCTTGGCGGCCACACCCCGCAGCGGGGTCGTCTCGTCCGACTTCGCCGCCTCGGGCTCCTTGGCCGGCGTGGCGGCGGACTTGGCGGGCGCGGCCGCCTTGGCCGGGGTCGTCGCGCGGGGCTGCGCGGGCGCCTTCGTGGCTGTGTCCACCTTGCCGTCACTCTTCGTAGTCGCGGAGGGCTTCGGGGTGGCCTTGGCGGCGGTCGCCCGCGGTTCCGGGGATACGGCGGCGCCCGGCGCGTCGGTGCCGGCCCTGGCGGCGGTCTTCGTCGCCGTCGCGGCGCTCGCCTGAGTGGGCGACGCGCCGTCGTTGTCCGGGCGGTAATCGGCGAAGAAGTCGTGCCACGCCGGGTCCACGCTCGTCGGATCCGCGAGATAGCGCTGGTACATCTCGTCGACGATCCACTCATTGGGGCCGAAACCCGCGAGTGGGTTATCAGATGTCTGCTGGCTCGACACGGCCGGTAATCGCCTCTTCCGCGCGCTGTGTGTATGTGTGAGAAGTCGGCCTCAAGGCTACGCCGCGCGACATGGACGGCCATCGGCGACGTCCGTCCGTGTCACGTCTCACAGGTTAAAACGCAAAGAGGTGTTAGGAGATGTCGCGCTTGCGTGTGATGAGGGTGCCGATGACGCCCGCGACCAGCGCGTAGGCGATCAGGACGGCCGCGCCGGACCAGCGTGGTGGGCTGCCCGGCAGGTCGGTGCCGGTGACCAGCAGGCCCGAGGCCAGCGGTGGGACGATCAGCTGGAGGTTGTTCCACCAGTCGCCGAACTTGTCGGCGAGCAGGTTCAGCACGATCGCCCCGGCGAAGAAGCCGCCGATGTAGAGCGCGCTGGTGGTGATCGTGCCGGCCAGCTGGCTCGGGATCAGCACCCCGAAGCCGACGCCGATCACCGCCCAGATCAGGTAGGCCAGGCCGTTGAGCAGGATGGCCTGCCAGAGGGCGCTCGTGCCGAGCTGCGACGGGACGTCGTAGAGGCCGAGGATCAGCGGCGCCACGAGGAAGTTGAGCAGTGTGGTGCCGAGCCAGAACAGCAGGCCGACGATGCCGGCGGCAGCCAGCTTGGCCAGGATGACCGCGGTGCGGCGCGGGGTGGTCAGGAACGTCGTGGTCGCGGTCTGGTGCGCGAACTCGTTGGTGACCACGATGACGCCGATCAGCATCACGATCATCAGGCCGAAGAACTGGCCGCTGGTGTAGAGGTTGGCGGCGACGTTGGCGGCTTCCCGCACGGCGTTGAACTGCGCGTCGTCGTTCGGCGTGCCCTCCGGAGGGTTGACCAGCACCGCGGTCGAGATCCAATTGACGCCGGTCGCGAGCGCCCACAGCACCAGCGCGATGATGCCGAACACCCACCACGTGCTGACCGTGCGGACCTTGAGCAGCTCGCTGCGCACCAGCCTCATCGGATGCCCGCCTTTCCGGCCGTGAGCTCCAGGAAGACGCCCTCGAGGTCGGGGCGTTCGGGGGTCAGCTCGTGCAGCTCGACCCCGGCGGCCAGTGCCGCCTTGCCGATCGCGGGCGCCTCGACGCCCGTGACCAGCAGCGTGTTGTCGCCGCGGGGGGTGATGGTGGCGCCGGGCAGACCGCTGAGTGCCGCGGTCAGCCCGTCGGCCTGCGGGGTGCGGACCCGGACGTGGGCGGTGGTGGTCATCGAGGTGACGACCTCACCCATCGGGCCCTGCCGGAGCAGCTTGCCGTTGGCGATGATCACGACGTCGTCGGCCAGCAGCTCCATCTCGGAGAGCAGGTGGCTGGAGACCAGCACGGTGCGACCCTCGCGGGCGAGGCCCTGGAGCAGGCCGCGCATCCAGCGGATGCCCTCGGGGTCGAGGCCGTTGGCCGGCTCGTCGAGGATCAGCACCCGCGGGTCGCCGAGCATCGCGGCCGCGATGCCGAGCCGCTGGCGCATGCCGAGCGAGTAGCCCTTGAACTTGCGCTTGGCGGCCGGGGTGAGGCCGACCAGCTCGAGCACCTCGTCGGCCCGCTTCTTCGGCAGGCCCGCCGCCGCGCAGATGACCCGCAGGTGGTTGATGCCCGTGCGGCCCTTGTGCGCGCTGGACGCCTCGAGCACGGCGCCCACCGTGCGCAGCGGGTCGCGCAGGTCGGCGTAGCGGCTGCCGCCGATCGTGGCCGAGCCGGACGTCGGCGTCACGAGGTTGAGCAGCATGCGCAGCGTGGTCGTCTTGCCCGCGCCGTTGGGACCGAGGAAGCCGGTCACCCGGCCCGGTCGGACGCTGAACGAGAGCCCGTCGACGGCCAGCAGTGTCTTGTAGCGCTTGGTGAGACCGGAGACAACTATCTCGCCGTCGGACATCTCGCTCCTTTCCCCGGGTGACGTCGCCGCACACCCTACCGGCGGGGTAGGACGAATGTTGCCCTCAAATCGCCAGCCAGGTGGCTCTGGCGTGGGCCAGCAGCCGGCCGTCGCGGTCGTACAGCGCGGAGTGCACCGCGGCCTTGCGGCCCTCGGTGCCGGACAGCATGCCGACCACGACGGACTCGCTGCCGGGCGCGGGCGGCTCGGTGATCACCGTGGCCATCCGGCCCAGCACGTACGCCCGGCCGGGGCTGAGCACCGACCAGCCGCCGGGGCAGTCCAAAGCCGACCAGACCGTCTCGGTGGTCACCTCGGCGGGCGCCGTGAACGGCGCCGCGACCACGCCGTCGACCGGCCCGGGAAAGATCCGCAGCCCGTCGGCGCGTTCCGGCCCGCAGACGTAGCAGGTCGGGAACGGGTGTTCGGTGAAACCGGCGTAGCGGGTGGCGGCGTCGGTCGCGGCCTCGATCGTGACGCGCGGCGCGACGGGCTCGAACGCCGGCACCGCGCGCGCCGTCGCGATCACCTGGCCGTCGGGGTCGACCACGTCGCTGCCGTCGGCGGCCAGCCGCACGTTCAGCGGGGGCGGCTTGAGCAGCGTGACCTCGGGGACGCCGGCGCCGTGCACCAGGGCGGCGAAGGTGCCCGCGGAGTAGCCGCCGTTGCCGGTGCCCGGCGGACCGTTGAACCGGCTGGCGATGACCATCGAACGGCTGTTCACCTGCACACCTTCCCACAGGCGCCGAGGTCCGGCGTTCACGTAATCGACATCCCCGCACCTGTTCTCCGACACGCGTGTGGTAGCCGGCACACTTACACAGAACGCATGGACCTCCTGACCAGGACCGGCGGCTACACCCTGCTGATCGCGGACGACGCGCAGCAGGTGGCCGCCGCCCAACGGCTGCGCTACCAGGTGTTCGCCGAGGAGCTGGGCGCGACCCTGCACACCACGGTCCCCGGCCACGACGTCGACGAGTTCGACGAGGCCTGTGACCACCTGATCGTCCGCGACGACAAGTCCGGCGCGATCGTCGGCACCTACCGGATGCTGTTGCCCGGGCGGACGACCAGCCGCTACGGCGACACCGAGTTCGACCTGTCCGCTCTCGACCCGCTGCGCGACGCCCTCGTGGAGACGGGTCGCTCGTGCGTCGCTCCGGAGCACCGCTCCGGCGCGGTGATCAACCTGATGTGGGCCGGCATCGCCCGCTACCTCCACCTGCACAACAAGCGGTGGCTGGGCGGCTGCGCCTCCATCCCGCTCGACGACGGTGGCGGCCAGGCCGCCGGCGTCTGGGAGCGGGTGCGCACCAAGCACATCTCCCCGCCCCGGATGCGCGTCGTCCCGCGGCACCCGTGGGAGGTCCCGGCGGCCGAGGCGATCTCGAACGCGGCCATGCCGCCGCTGCTGCGCGGCTACCTGCGGCTGGGTGCGTGGGTCTGCGGCGAGCCGGCGTACGACCCGGACTTCGACTGCGCCGACCTCTACGTGCTGCTCTCCCTCGACCGGATCGACCCCCGCTACCTGCGGCACTTCTTGGGAGTCGACCAGTGAGCCTGTGGCGGCCGCAGAACGACTGCGGCACCGACTGCCTCGACACCGACGGGCCGGCCGAGGCGCCAGCGGCGATCCAGGTGCTGCGGTTCGTCCGGCTGATGGGCGCGCTGGTCTTCGGCGCCCTGCTGGTGCCGGTGCTTCCGCTGCTCACCGAGCGGGGCCGGGACCGGGCCGCCAAGGCCTGGGGTCGGGCGACGCTGGCGGCGCTCGGGGTGCGGCTGCGGCTACGTGGTCGCCTGCCCCGCGGCGGATCCCTGGTGGTCGCCAACCATGTGTCCTGGCTGGACATCGTCGCGCTGCTCGCGGTCGCGCCCGGCCGGATGTTGGCCAAGGTCGAGGTCCGGCAGTGGCCGCTGTTCGGCGCGCTGGCGGCGTCCGGCGGCACGATCTTCATCGACCGGGCCCGGCCGAAGACGCTGCCGGACACGGTCGCCGACGTGGCCGCGGCGCTGCGCGCGGGTGCCGTGGTCACGGTCTTCCCGGAAGGCACGACCGGTTGCGGCGAGGGGGTCGGGCCGTTCCGCCCGGCGATGTTCCAGGCCGCCATCGACGCCGGAGTGCCGATCGTTCCGGTGACCCTGCGGTACGGCGGCCCGGCCGCATCGTTCATCGGCGACGAGACACTCTGGTCGTCGGTCCGCCGAGTGCTCGCGCTGCGCGCCCCGGTCGCGTCGGTCTCCGTCGCGCCGGCCCTGCACCCGGAGCCCGCGGCGTCCCGCCGGGCACTGGCCCGGGTGGCCCAGGCCGCCGTCGGCACGCCGGTCTTCGTCCCCGTCCCGGTCGTCCCCGTCGAGGAGACCCCGCTCCCGATCCCGGTGGCGCTAGCCGCGTAAACCCCGCCTCCAGAGCCGCTGGCATGACGCGATACATCGCGATATGCTCAAGCGGCTTTCGGGAGGTGAGCCCGTGTCCAATGCCTGGACCGTGGAAGAGCCGCGGCGGCTCGACATCGACGCGTCCGTCGACCGGGTCGACGTCAACCTGGTCTCCGGCCGGGTCAACCTGGTCGGCGCCGACGACGGTCCGGCGCGGGTCGACATCACCCGGGCCGGCCGCACCCCGGTGATCGTCGAGGTGGTCGACCGTACCCTCGTGATCCGGCACCACAAGATGCCCCGCTTTCCCGGCGTGTTGTGGTGGATCGGGCAGCTCCGCCGCCGCTTCCGGGTCGAGGTCTCGATCAGCGTGCCCCGCGCCACCGGCGCCTACGTGCGGTTGGTCGACGGCGCCGTGGTCGTCGCCGGCTTGCGCACCGACACCGACGTCGACGTCACCTCGGGCCGGGTCACGCTGATGGGTTTGGGTGGCCGGACCCGCGCCAAGCTCGTCTCGGGCCCGGTCGAGGCCCTGGGCGTCGACGGTGACCTGACACTCAAGACGGTCTCCGGTGAGCTCGTGCTCGCCGACAGTGCGGCGGACCGGGTCGAGATGTCGACGGTCTCCGGCTCGGTCACCTGTGATCTCGACAACCCGCACCACCGCGAGCTCCGGCTGCACGCCACCTCCGGCAGCGTCACCGTCCGGGTCCGCGAAGACGCCGACCTGGCCGTCGACCTGCACACCCAGTCCGGCCAGATCACCAGCGCGTTCCCGCGGTTGGCCGTCGAACGACACGGCTCGTCGCAGCATCGGCGCGGCCATCTCGGCGGCGGAACCGGCAAACTCTGGGCCACGACCGTTTCCGGCAGCATCGCGTTGCTGGCGCGCCCGGTCGACGACGGAGGGGAGACGCCGGAATGACGGCCGTGTTCAGCCATGGGCGGTTGCGTCTCTACCTGCTCAAGCTGCTCGACGACGGCCCGAAGCACGGCTACGAGCTGATCCGGCTGCTGGCCGACCGGTTCCACGGCACGTACGCGCCCAGCGCCGGCACCATCTATCCGCGGTTGGCCCGGATGGAGAGCGAGGGCCTGGTCACCCACACCGCGGCGGGCGGGCGCAAGACGTACTCGATCACCGACGACGGCCGCTCGGAGCTGCGCCAACGGGCCGGCGAGCTGGAGACGCTGGAGAAGGACATCAACGCGTCCGTCGCCGACCTGGCCGCGGAGATCCAGGCCGAGGTGCACGGCTCGGCCCGCGACCTCAAGCGCGAGCTGCGCGAGGCGGCCCGGCAGACCCGGCGGGGCACCTCGTGGGTGGTCGACGTCCAGCTCGGGGGGCGCCCGTCCCCGCCGGGCACCGACCCGCAGGCCGACTTCGACCGGCGGTTGGTGGCGTTCTCGGACGAGGTGCGTGCGCTGGTCCGCCGTGGGCGGTTCAGCGACGACCAGCTGCGCACGGCGTCCAGACTGCTCGACGGAGTACTCGACGGACTGCGCCGGATGCAACGGTAGAAACCGCTCAGCGCGCACAGCGGACTTTCAGGTTCAATCCAGCGGCGACACAGCGTACGGGTTAATGATGGGTGTCATGGCCGCTCCACAGACCGAGGCGAGACTGCTTGTCGTCGAAGACGACCCGAACATCCTCGAGCTGCTCTCCGCCAGCTTGAAGTTCGCCGGCTTCGAGGTGAGCACCGCGACGAGCGGCAGCTCCGCCGTCAGCGCCGCCAAGGATCGCCGGCCCGACCTGGTCGTCCTCGACGTGATGCTCCCGGACCTCGACGGCTTCGAGGTGATAAGGCTGATGCGCGAAGGCGGCACCCGTACCCCCGTGGTGTTCCTGACCGCCCGCGACGCCACCGACGACAAGATCCGCGGCCTGACCCTGGGCGGCGACGACTACGTCACCAAGCCGTTCAGCCTCGAGGAGCTGACCGCCCGCATCCGGGCGGTGCTGCGCCGCACCACCTCCGGTGACCAGAGCACCTCCCGGCTCACGTTCGCCGACCTCGAGCTCGACGAGGAGACCCACGAGGTCTACCGCGCCGGCGCGCGGGTCCAGCTTTCCCCCACCGAGTTCAAACTGCTCCGCTATCTGATGCTCAACGCCAACCGGGTGCTCTCCAAGGCGCAGATCCTCGATCACGTCTGGAACTACGACTTCCGCGGCGACGACAACATCGTGGAGAGCTACATCTCCTACCTGCGTCGCAAGATCGACAACGGCCAGCCGCGGCTGATCCACACCCTGCGTGGCGTCGGATACGTCCTGCGCAAACCGACGGCCTGACCGGGGCGCCGATGCTGGCTCCCCTGCGTGGCACCCCGCTGCGCGTCAAACTCGTCGCCGCCGTGCTGGCGCTGGTCACGGCCGCCCTGTTGGTGATCGGTGCGGCCAGCACCTTCTTCCTGCGCAACTACCTGCTCGACCAGGTCGACGGCAACCTGCGCAGCCTCAACAACAACGTGCAGGCGCTGCTCCGCGACAACATCCAGTTCGCGGTCGGCGACAATGCGTTCGCCGTGGCCTCCACCCCGGCGCAGCCGACCCTCAACGACCTGAGCAGCAAGCCCAGCCAGCTGTTCACCCCGGACGGGCCGGACCTGCCGCAGAACTACCAGGGGCTGCAGCAGTCGCTGCGCCAGCACCACAACGACCCGTTCACGGTCAAGGCGATCGGCAGCCAGGCCCGATGGCGCGTCCTGATGGTGCAGCCGCAGGACAGCAGCGCGATCGTCGCGGTCGGGTTCAACCTCTCCGACGTCGACCACACCGTCAAACAGTTGCTCTGGATCGACGGCCTGGCCGGGGGCACGGTGCTGATCGTGCTCGCGACCGTCGGCGCCGCGATAGTCCGCAGCAACCTCAAACCACTGCGGCAGATCGAGCGCACCACGGTGGCGATCGCGGCCGGCGACCTGAGCCAGCGGGTTCCCGACCCGGAACCCGGCGTCGAGGAACCCAAGACCGAGCTCGGCCGGCTGTCCCGGGCCCTCAACTCGATGCTGACCCAGATCGAGACCGCGTTCGCGGCCCGGGCCGACTCCGAGGCCGCCGCCCGTGACGCGGCGTTCGCCGCACAGGCGTCGGAGGCGCGGGCCCTGCGGTCCGAGGAACGGATGCGGCAGTTCGTCGCGGACGCCTCACACGAGTTGCGTACGCCGTTGACCACGATCCGCGGCTTCGCCGAGCTCTACCGGCAGGGTGCGGCCGCGGGTTCGCTGGAGGACACCGCACGGCTGGTCCGCCGCATCGAGGACGAGGCCGCCAGGATGGGTCTTCTCGTGGAGGACCTGTTGCTGCTCGCCCGCCTCGACCGGGAACGACCGCTCTCGCTGTCGCCGGTCGAGCTGCGCGTGCTGGCCAGCGAGGCGGTGCAGGCCGCGCAGGCGATGGCGCCCGACCGCGACATCTCGATCGAGGTCGCGCCGCGGGCCGGGCTGCTGGTGGTCCAGGCCGACGACGCCCGGCTGCGCCAGGTGCTCGGCAACCTGCTGACCAACGCGATCATCCACACGCCGCAGCCGGCCAAGATCACTGTGCGGCTGCGCTCCGACGGCGGCTCGGCGATCGTCGAGGTGGTCGACACCGGCCAGGGTCTGCCACCGGAGCAGGCCGAGCGCGTCTTCGAGCGGTTCTACCGGGCCGACGCCGCCCGCCGCCGCGACCGCGAGGCCAACAGCACGGGTCTGGGCCTGGCGATCGTCGCCGCCCTGGTCCGCGCGCATGGCGGCAGCGTGGAGGTCGACAGCGTGCCCGGCAAGGGCTCGACGTTCCGGGTCCGGTTGCCGCTGGCCACCGGCGAGGACGACCACGACGACGCGGACGGCCCAGGCCCCGACCCGGCCGCCAACGGGCACTCTCAGACAACGCTCAGCCCGGCCCCAGGCCCGTCGCAGAGCGGTGGGGAAAGGTAAATGTCATGACCGAGCACGAAAGCGACCCCCGGCACGATCGCGAGCGGGGCACCGAACCGGAGTCCGCGTCCACGCCGGAGCCGCGTCCGTTCGGCGCCGAGCAGCCGACCGAGCAGTACGCCCGTCCCGCGGAGGCCGGGCAGTACTCGCCCCCGGCGGACCCGGACCAGTACGCGCGTCCAGCCGACGCCGAGCCGAGCACCCCCGCCCACCCCCAGCCGGTCAGCGGCACCGTGGAGCCGGCCCGCAGCCCGTGGCAGCAGCCCGCCGCGCACTACCCGCAGCCCGGCTACCCGCAGGCCGGTTCGGGCTACCCGCAGTACAGCTACCCGGCGACCGGCGGCTACGGCCAGGCCGGTTACCCCGGCGCTCCGGCCGACCCCACCCAGGCCGGCCACCAGGCACACCAGCCGCACGGCACCCCGATCCCGTGGGTTGGCCCCGGTGGCCCCGGCGGCCCGCCGCCCGGTCAGCCCTGGCCGCAGCACGCGCCCGGCCCGCGCCGGCCCAACAAGGTCGGCCGGTGGATCGCCGCGGCGGCGGTGGCGCTCGTGCTGCTGCTCGGCGCCGGCCTGGTCGGCGGCGTGATCGGCGCCGCCCTCAACGGCAACGACGCCGACAACGCGCGGGCCCGTGCGGCCGCCGCGCCCGTGGTCAACCGGTCGTCGCTCGCCGAGATCGCGCAGAAGGTGGAGCCGAGCATCGTCTCGATCACCACCGGCAGCGGCGAGGGCTCCGGCGTGGTGCTCACCGAAGACGGCTACGTGCTGAGCAACAACCACGTCGTGGCCAGCGCCAGCGGCGGCTCGGTCACGGTGGTCTTCGACAACGGCAAGCGCGCCACGGCCAAGGTCGTCGGCACCGACCCGAAGAGCGACCTCGCGGTCGTCAAGGCCGACAACGTGTCGGGGCTGAGCCCGGCCAAGTTCGGCGACAGCGCGGGCGTGCAGGTCGGCGACACCGTGCTGGCCCTGGGCAGCCCGCTGGGCCTGCAGGGCTCGGTCACCGCCGGCATCATCAGCGCCAAGGACCGCACCATCCGGACCCAGTCCGAGCAGGACCAGCAGCAGAGCCCGTTCGGTGGTGGCGCCAACCAGCAGCCGACCGCGACGTCGCTGTCCGGCCTGCTGCAGACCGACGCGCCGATCAACCCCGGCAACTCGGGCGGCGCGCTGGTCAACACCAACGGCGAGGTGATCGGCATCAACACCGCGATCGCCACCTCGGGCCAGGGCAACGGCAGCATCGGCGTGGGCTTCGCGATCCCGAGCGCCAAGGCCGAGCAGGTCGCCAACGCGCTGCGCAACGGTGAGAAGGTCTCGCACGCCGCGCTCGGCGTCTCGGTCACCGAGACCGAGCAGGGCACCGGCGCGCTGATCAGCGCCGTCAGCGAGAACAGCGCGGCCGCCAAGGCCGGGCTCCAGCAGGGCGACATCGTGACCAACTTCGGTGGCGAGGCGATCAACACCTCGGACGAGCTCGTGGCCGCGGTGCAGTCGCACAAGGTCGGTGACCAGGTGCAGCTGACCTACACCCGAAACGGTTCGTCGAACACCGCAACCGTGACGCTCACCGAAGCGTCATAAGAGCTAGATACGCGCACACCTGGGACCCGAAGGCCGCGTGACCCGCGGTGACGGTCCTCCTCCCAAAGGTGGCGGGTGACACGGCCCTCGGGGGTTGGTTGTGTCACCCGCCTCCGCCTGTCTTCAGCAGACCGTGAGCGCCTGGTGACGGCCGGCCGACGATAGCTGTGCGGCGCTGTCGGGTTGCGGACGCGAGGTCGATTCCGATCTATGAGCGGCCTACTCTCCATCCCCGGTGGGGTGACGGAGGGTGGGCACCGTGACGGTCGTCGAGACCCGGGTGAGTGTGTGGGAGGCGCTGGCCGGGCGGGCGCCGGGGCAGCCGATAGGTCCGCACGACCCCGGCATGTGGGCGGCCGTCGTCGAACGGCTCAATCCGGCCCGCGCCAAGCCCGTGCTGCGCGCCGGGATCGAGCAGGTCGACCTCGTGTCGGTGCGCGACGTCCCGTACGTGATGCTCCGCTCGCCCGACGACCGGGGCGCCGCCTGCTACCTGCGGCTCACGCCCGAGGAGTGGCAGCTCGCGACCCTGATGGACGGCACGCGTACGGTCGCCCGCCTCGTCGCCGAGTTCGCCCGGATCGGTGGCCGCCTCGCCCCGGACCAGGTCACCCGGGTGGTCGCGGACCTCGCCGCCAACCGCATGCTGGCCGAGCTGCCCGTCGACGCGTTCCGCCCGCTGGCCCGCGTGCACCGCCGCCCCTGGCCGATCCGGCTGGGCCGCTCGCTGCTGGCCTTCGCGCAGGGCCGGCGCACCGTGATCGCCGACATCGACCCGCTGGTCGGCTTCCTCTATCGCGCCGGCGGCCGGTTCCTCTTCCACAAGGCCGTCGCCGCGCTGCTCGGCGTCATCGCGCTGGCCGGCCTGCTCGCGTTCGGCTGGACGTGGTGGCACGGCGAGGAGTCGGTCTTCCTGACCGGCGGCTCGTACGCGGTCGGCGCGGCCGTGCTGCTCGGGCTCAACGTGCTCGCCCTGGCCTGCCACGAGCTCGGCCACGCGCTGGCCACCAAGCACGCCGGCCGGCGGGTGCCGGCCGCGGGCTTCCTCGTCTACTTCGGCATCCCGTCCGTCTTCGTCGACACCACCGACGTGTGGATGGCCGGCCGCCGGGCGCGGATGACCACCACCGCCGCCGGACCGGCCGCCGGGCTGGTGCTGGCCGGCATCGCGGGGCTCGTCGGTGTCTTCGTGCCCGAAGCCGCTCCGTGGACCTTCAAGCTGGCCTTCGCCTGGTACCTCAACGCCCTGTTCAACCTCAACCCGTTCCTGGCGCTCGACGGCTACTACCTGCTGATGGACTGGCTGGAGATCCCCAACCTGCGCGCCCGGGGCCTGACCTTCGTGGTCAGCCGGCTCCGCCGCCGCCCGCCGCGCTGGTCGGAGCTCGACCGCGAGGGCCGGCTGGTCGC
Organism: Asanoa hainanensis; assembly: GCF_900188485.1. Lineage (GTDB taxonomy): Bacteria > Actinomycetota > Actinomycetes > Mycobacteriales > Micromonosporaceae > Asanoa > Asanoa hainanensis. The sequence goes on along the minus strand of NZ_FZPH01000003.1, from coordinate 386,800 downwards.
GCTCTACGGCACGGTCGCCGTGCTCTGGGTGGCCATCGCCGTCAACCTCTTCTGGCGCATCTGGACCGACCGCGTCGCCGGGTTGACCATCGGGTTGTGGCGCTCCGGCTGGCCCGCCCGGATTCTGCTCGCCGCGGTGATCTGCGGCCTGGCGGCGCCGCTGGTCTATCTCGCCGCCGGCTGGATCTCCCGCCGGGTCAGCGCCCTGCGCCGCCGGCTCGAACAACGCAGCCGCGACCTCGACGCACCGCGCAGGCTCGACGCGCTGCGGGCGTCCGCGCTCGGCCGGCTCTCCGGCGGTGCGCTCGCCGACCTGGCCGCCGCCGCGACCTGGGTGCGCCCGCGCACCGGTCAGCAGCTCGTCTTCGCCGGCTCCGCACAGCGGGCCGTCTACGTCGTGGTCGACGGCGCCGTGGAGGCCCGCCGCCCCGACGACCCCTCCGGCCTGGTCCGGCAACGGCTCGGCGCCGGCGGCGTGGTCGGGCTGGCCAGTGCGCTCAGCGGGGCGCCCGCCGCGCTGGCCTGGCACACCGCCGGCACCACGCTGCTGTCCATCCCGCCGTCCGCGGTTTCCCGCGCGATCGGCCCGGTGCCCGGGCCGCCGCCCGCCGAGTGGGACCAGGCCGACCGGCTGTTCGCCGAGGCACCCGCGCTGCAGTCGCTCAGCGCCGAGGACCGGATGGGCCTGGTCTCCGCCGCCCGGCCGATCCTGCTCGCGCCCGGCGACCCGGTCTCGCTCGACGGCGCCACCGACGCGGTGGTCGTCGAGTCCGGCACGGTCGTCCTGCCCGACGGCACCGACCTGCGCCGGGGCACCCTGATCGGCCCGATCGGCGACGGGCCGGGCGGGGTAGTGGCGACCGCGCGCACGCCCACCCGGCTCTGGTCGGTGCCGGCCCTCCCGGGTGTGCCGCTGCTGCTCGGCGCCGATCCCTCCGTGGTCGCCTCGGTCGCCGGCGCCGGTCCGCAGGTCGGCGTGCACCCGTCGGGTGGCTACCCGCCGCTGGCCGCCCCGCCCGGGCCGCCACCGGTGATCGACGAGACGGTCGACGGTCGCTTCGAGCGCCGGCTGTGGTGGCTGACCGCGCTCCTCCTGCTGCTCGCGCTGTTCCTGACCGGCACCAACTTCCTGCCCGGGCCCGCGTGGGCCGAGATGCCGGCCGACCGGGCGTTGCTGTCGACCACCCGGGGCACCGCCGACGTCCAGGTCAACGGCAAGCGGCTCAAACTCTCTTCGGGCGCCAAGGTGTACGTGACCGAAGGCGACCAGGTGAAGCTGCGCGACCGGTCCTCGGCGACCCTGACCTTCCGCGGCGGGTCCGTGACCGTGCTCTGCGCGGGCAGCGGGGTCGCGGTCGGTGAGCTGTGGAGCTCGGGTGACCGGCGCACCGTGCCGCACGGCTCGCTGCGGTTGGCCGACGGCCGGGTGCTGGTCGACACGGCGAGCACGCGCGGCACGTTCCGGCCGCTGGACCTGTCGCTGGACGCGGCGGGCTCGCGGCTGACCAACGACGGCGCCGCCTGGTACCGGGTCAGCGCCGCCGGCACCGTCGTCTCCAAGGGGTCCGTGCGGGTCGACGGGGAGCTTCAGTCGGCTACGGACGCGGCGCTCGACTGCGGTGACGGTCGCGAGGTGCCACGCCCGGCCGGTCCGACCGACGAGCCGTCGCCCAGCGAAGAGCCGTCACCGACCGACCTGCCGTCGCCGACGGCCACGCCGAGCGTGACGCCGACCCCGCCGGCCGGCACGGACGACGACGATGACGACGACAACAACAACCCGCCGCCGGCCCAGCCGGGCGACGACCCCGTGCCTCCGGTTACCCAGCCGACGACCAGACCGCCGACCACGACGCAGCCGCCGGTCGACACCAACAAGCCGCCGACGATCACCTGGGTGACCGACCCGGGCGGCACGATCGACCAGCAGATCGGTGGTGAATCGTCGTGTGGCAGGAACGGCACGGCGGCCTTCCCCGTGGTGTCGGTAACCGACGACAAGGACTCGGATCAGAGCATCAAGGTCACCGTCTCTTGGTCGGGCTTCGACTCCGGGAGCAATTCGATGTCCTGGGACGGCAACTTCTACGGCCAGATCGGTCCTGTGCCCTATCCGGGCAAGCCGAACGAAGGCGGCACGTTGTCGATCACGGTGACCGCCACCGACACCGAAGGTGAGTCGTCCTCGATCGACGGCAGCAACATTGCCGTGGCGCCGTGCAATCCTCCAACGCCCTCATAAGGAGAGTTCGTGCTCTGTTGGTTTTGTCCTAAGTCGGCGCGGGGGTCGTGCCGGTTCTGTGGGCGTGGGGTGTGCGAGGACCACGCCCGGTTCGGCCCGTTCCTGCTGGAGGTGCACCGGTCGGAGACCCGCAACCGCGCCGAGGGGCTGGTCGTCGAGGACGCCGTGCAATGTGGCACGTGCCGGCCGCGTCCCCAACCGGTGCCGATGCCGGAGCTCGACTGACGGCGCTACCGTAGGAGCGCCGTCGATGGGGAGGGGCCAGCGATGAGTGACTTCGACGAGGTGCTGGAGCGTTTGGTGGTCGACCCGGCTTTCGCCAGCGCGCTGGCGTCCGACCCGGGCCTGGCGTTGGCCAGCTACTCGCTGAGCGACGACGAGATCGCGCTGCTGCACACCCAGGTCGGTGGCGAGTCGCCGACCGAGCACGCGGTGGAGACCCGGGCCAACCAGTCGAGCACGTTCGGCCTGCTCGGCTCGCTGGGCGGCCTGCTGGCCGACGGCGTCTCGCTCGGCGGCACGTCCGGGCTCGGGCACGCGGCGACGAGCGGCCTCGGCACGCCCGCCGGCAGCGCCGGCCTGGGTCCGGCGGGCTACGACGGGGCGAGCTTCGGCCCGTACGCGCAGGCCGAAGGCACCCACGGCGGCATGGGTGGGCTCTCGGGCTTCGGCGACGAGATCGGTGAGGGGCTCCAGGCGACCGCACCGGCGGGCGCCGACGCGATGGGTCCGGCACCGGACGCCACCGTCGCCACCACCGGCCTCGGCCCGGCGCCCGTGCCGGAGACGCCGAGCTCCGTGGTGCCGGAGGGCTACCACACCCGGGTCGACGTCGACGGTGACGGCGACTGGGACAAGCACGTCCTGCTGGGCCGCAGCGGTGGCGGCGTCGACATCATGGTCGACAACGACCGCGACGGCCGGGTCGACTTCGTGGGCCACGACACCGACGGCGACGGTCTGGTCAACTCGGCCGACTACGACAAGGACGGCGACGGCGTCTTCGAGAAGACGATGTACGACGACAACGGCGACGGCTGGATGGACCGCACCGTCCATCACTGACCCGCGCGCAGATAGGTCAGCACCGCGACCACGCGCCGGTTGCGGTCGTCGTCGGGCGGCAGGTCGAGCTTGGCCAGGATGTTGCCGACGTGCTTGCCCACCGCCGCCTCGGAGACCACCAGCAGCCGGGCGATGGCCGCGTTGGAGTGTCCCTCGGCGACGTGCTGGAGCACCTCCCGCTCCCGGTTGGACAGTTGGGCCAGCGGGTCGCGCCGGCGGCGTACGAGTTGGGAGACGACCTGCGGGTCGACCACCGTGCCGCCGGCGGCGACCTGGCGCAGCGCGGCGATGAACTCGGCGATGTCGACGACCCGGTCCTTGAGCAGGTAGCCGACGCCCCGGCCGGCACCCGAGTCGAGCAGGTCGGCGGCGTAGCTCTCCTGCACGTACTGGCTGAGCGCGACCATCGGCAGCCCGGGATGGCGACGGCGCAGCTCGACCGCGGCCCGCAGGCCCTCGTCGGTGAAGCCCGGCGGCATCCGGATGTCGGTGACCACCAGGTCCGGCACGTCCGCGTCGACGGCGGCGACCAGGGCGGCCGCGTCACCGACGGCGGTGACGGTGAACCCGAAGCGGTCGAGGATGCCGGTCAGCCCTTCGCGCAGCAGCGTGCCGTCCTCGGCCAGCACGGTCCGGATCACCGCCACGGCAGTTCCGCCCGCAGTAGCGTCGGTCCGCCGGCCGGGCTGGACAGCCGGGTCGTGCCGCCGACCGCGGCCACCCGGTCGGCGAGCCCGGTCAGCCCGCTGCCCTCGCCCGGTGCGGCACCGCCGTGGCCGTTGTCGCCGACCTCGACGACCAGCGTCCGGCCGGCCCGCACCGCGGAGACCTGGACCTGCGTGGCCCCGCTGTGCTTGGCCACGTTGGCGAGGGCTTCGGCGACGACGAAGTACGCGGTCGACTCGACGTGCTCCGGCGGCCGTTCCGGCAGGTCGACCGCCACGGTCACCGGGACCGTCGAGCGATCGGCGAGCTCGCGTACCGCCGCGTCCAGGCCGCTGTCGGTGAGCACCTGTGGGTGGACGCCGCGGATCAGCTCGCGCAGCTCGGCCATGAGCTGCTTGGCCTGGTCGTGCGCGACGCCGACGCTGCGGGCGGCCGGGCTGTCCGGCGGCAGGTCGAGCTGGGCCACCCCGAGTTGCAGGGTCAGGCTGACCAGCCGCTGCTGGGCGCCGTCGTGCAGGTCGCGTTCGATCCGGCGGCGCTCCGCGCTGAAGCCGTCGACCAGCCGGGCGCGGGAGCTGACCACCTCGGCCAGCCGCCGGCGGGCCTGTTCGTCGGCTCCGCCCAGCAGCACCCGCGCCAGCGCGCCGTGCGCTCCCGCCACCACCGCGAACAGGTACGGGACGGCGGGCAGCAGGACCAGCCCGAGCAGCGCGTACGGCAGCGCCTCCGAAGGCGTGTCGACCGCGGCCGTGCCCAGCGTGACCGGCTCGCCGGCGCTGACCACGAACGGGCTGGAGATCAGGGCGAGGACCATCAGCAAGGCGATGCCCGCGACGAAGTAGACCAGCGGCACCACCGAGCTCAGCGCGAAGCCGTAGACCACGGCCCGCCAGGTGGCGCCGTCGACGTAGCGGTCGGCCAGCCAGCGGAACCACTGCCCGGACGTCGGTGGCGGCAGGCCGGGCAGCGGTCGGTCGTCGACCAGGCGGAGCCGGAACCGTTCGACGGCGGCCAGGACGACGGCGCTGGCCGGCGCGACCGTGCCCAGCAGCACGGTGCCGACGCAGACCAGCAGGACGAGCTGCGGACCGGACAGGTTGGTCTCGCCGCGGATCAGCCGGTCCGCGGCAACCACCCAGGGCAGCGCGACGGTGCCGAACACCAGCATCGCCACGAACCCGATCGGGGCCGTGCTGATCAGGTAGCCGAGCGAACGCCAGGGCCAGGCGGTCCGCAGGAAGGTCGGTTTGGCTAGCGCACGCAACGCGGTCATGCCAAGCACGCTAACGACGGACGCACCGCGTACGCCCTACGCCTGCCGCTAGACCTCAGGTAGTGCTAGCCATACGGCATACGCGACCGAGATTGCTCTGGTGTTACAGGTCATCGAAGACCACCATTGCGGACAGGAGGTGTTCGCGGTGGTGGCCATCGCCACGGATCAGTTGACCAAGGTCTTCGAGGACGGCACGGTCGCGGTCGACCAGGTCAGCCTGCTCGCCGCGCCCGGCGAGTTCCTGGTGCTGCTCGGGCCGACCGGCTGCGGCAAGTCGACGATCCTCCGGCTGGTCGCCGGGCTGGAGACGCCCACCTCCGGGCGGGTGCTGATCGACGGGCAGGTGGTCGACCACCTGCCGTCGCGGGAGCGGCGGCTGGCGATGGTCTTCCAGGACTACGCGCTCTATCCGCACCTGACCGTCGCCCAGAACATCGGCTTCCCCCTGCGGGTCCGGCACGAGTCGGCGACCGACGTCGCGGCCCGGGTCAACGAGGTCGCCGACCAGCTCGCCATCACCGCGCTGCTGCGCAAGCTGCCCGGCGCGCTCTCCGGTGGTGAGCGCCAGCGGGTGGCGATGGCCCGGGCGATCGTACGCCGGCCGCGGGGTTTCCTCCTCGACGAGCCACTGTCCAACCTGGACGCCGGGTTGCGCGCCGAGCTGCGCTCGGACGTGGCCGCGCTGGCCCGCCGGCTCGGGGTGACCACGCTCTACGTCACGCACGACCAGGCCGAGGCGATGACCATGGCCGACCGGGTGGCGGTGCTGCGGCGCGGGGTGCTGCAACAGGTCGGGCCGCCGGAGGAGGTCTACAACGACCCCGCGACGCTGTTCGTCGCCGCGTTCCTCGGCACACCCCGCACCAGCCTGCTCGAAGGCGCGGTCTACGCCGACGGCGACCGGGTGGTGATCGACCTCGGCTCGCAGGTGGTCGAGCTGCCGGCGGGCCACCCAGTGCGGGCCCGGCACACCGACCGCGTCACGGTCGCGCTGCGCGCCGACGCGCTCACACCGGCACCCGCGGGGCACACCGGCCCGGTGCTGTCCGGCACCGTCCGCCAGGTCGAGCACCTCGGGCACGAGGCGCTGGTGCACGTCGACACCGGTGCGCTGCCGACCTCGACCGAGCGGTCCCGGCTGGAGCTGCCCGGCCCGCAGGCCACCGCCCTGATGCGAGAGGCGCCCCGGCCGGTGGCGGCGCGCACGGAATACGGCTTCTACCCGGCGTACGACCCGGAGCTGCCCGGGGAGCCGCCGCCGGTGGGCGAGGTGGTGCTCCGGGTGCCCGCCGCCGGTGTGCCGCGCCGCGCCGAGACCCTCCGGATCGCGATCGACCTCGACCGGCTGCTGCTGTTCGACCGGGCGGGTGCGCGCATTCGGTTAGGCGCCGGGGAAGCCCGCCAGCGCAAGGTCTAGGCGCTCGGCGTACGGCCGGCTGATCGCGCCCTCGCCGGCCCGCACGGCGACCTTCGCGCGGAGCTGGTTGACCCGGTCGGTGCGGGTCTCGGCCGCGTTCAGCTCGCGCAACAGGTTGCGCAGGTCGGTCGCGGCGTCGTGGCGGATGCCGCCGACCGCCTGGCCCTCGGTGATCAGCCCGTCGACCCGGCTCAGCGCCTCACCGATCGAGACCGGCCCGGCCGGCGTGGATGCCGGCCCGGTCGCGGGCGGTGGCGGGGCGGTCGGTTGGGCCGTGACACTGCCGCCCGGTGGCGGCCCGTCCTCGTGCAGCACCGGCACCAGGACGGCGGTCGCGAGCAGCAGCACGGCGGCGATCGCGGCCGCGACCAGCAGCCGGCTCTGGCGCGGTGGTGCCTCGACCGGCGGCGGAGCCGGGGTCGGCGCCGGCGGCGGCAATGGCGGCAACGGCGGCAACGGCGGCGGCGGTGGTGCGGCGATCGCCGCCCGGAGCTCTGCCGCCGCGGCGTGCGCCGTCGGCCGGGACAGCGGGTCGCGGGCCAGGCACCGCACGCACAGCTCGGCCACCGCGGGTGGCAGCCCGGCCACCTCGGGTGGCGCCGGGGAGTGCCCGGCGGACCAGGCCCGGGTCAGGTCCTCCCAGGTGTCGGCGGGCACCGGCACGTGCCCGGTCAGCGTCTCGTGGAGCAGCACGCCGAGCGCGTAGCTGTCGGTCGCGGGCTGCGCCGGTGTGCCGTCCAGGCGTTCGGGTGCGACGTACGCGGGCGTGCCGAAGGTCTCGCCCTCGGCGTCGTCGTCGGGCGCGCCGACCCGGGTGGCGATCCCGAAGTCGAGCACCTTCGCGCCGGTCGGGGTCAGCATCACGTTGGCCGGCGTCACGTCACGATGGACGATCCCGAGCCGGTGCGCGGCGGCGAGCGCCTCGGCCACCTCGGCGCACACCCGCACCGCGTCCGGCCAGGGCAACGGTCCCTCGGTGAGCCGGGCCTCCAGCTCCTCGCCGGTGAGCAGCTCGAACACCACGAACGCGGTAACCGTGCCGTCCGGTGCGACGGTCTCGGCATAGTCGTGCACGGTCGCGACGTGCGGATGCACCAGTTGCGCGGCGGCGCGGGCCTCGTCGCGGACCAGGTCGCGGAACCGGGCGTCCGCCGCGAGGGCGGAGGAGAGCACCTTGACCGCGACGGTCCGGTCGAGCACCTCGTCGCGGGCCCGCCAGATCACCGACATGCCGCCCGCGCCGACCCGGTCGATCAGCCGATAGCGACGGGCGAGGAGGGCACCCGGGGTGAGCGTGGACATACGGTCGACACCTACCGGCGAGGAAGAGGGGAATGGATTCAATCTCGGCGATGCCCGGTGGCTTGTCAACCAGAAGGGTCGCCGCCCGCGTGCCAGGATGGACCCGTGGGTGGGGGTCGGGTGGCGTTCGTGCTGGGTGGCGGCGGAGTGCTGGGTGCCGTCGAGGTCGGCATGCTGCGGGCGCTGTTCCGCGCCGACATCAAACCCGACCTCGTGATCGGCACCTCGATCGGCGCGGTCAACGGCGCGCTGGTGGCCGCCGACCCGACGGAGGCGGTCACCGACCGGCTGGTGCGGCTCTGGGCGAGTCCGGAGGCCAGCGAGGTGTACGGCGACTCCGTGGCCCGGCAGTTGCGGCGCTTCGCCGCGCGTACCCACCTGCACTCGCCCCGGCCGCTGCGCCGGCTGCTGGAGCGCGAGCTCGGCGACAACGCCACGTTCGAGGAGCTCAAGGTGCCGTTCCGGTGCTGCGCGGCGAGCATCGAGCGCGCCGCCGAGCACTGGTTCTCCAGCGGCCCGCTGGTCGACGCGGTGCTCGCCAGCGCGTCCGTGCCCGGTCTGCTGCCGCCGGCCCGGATCGGCGAGGAGCACTACGTCGACGGTGGCATTGTGAACTCGATCCCGATCGGCGAGGCGGTCAGCAGTGGGGCACGGCACATCTTCGTGCTCCAGGTCGGGCGCATCGAGCGCCCGCTGACACCTCCGCGACGCCCGTGGGAGGTGGCGCAGGTGGCATTCGAGATCGCCCGTCGGCACCGTTTCGCCCGCGAGGTGGCGGCGTTGCCCGACCATGTAGAGGTGCACGTGCTTCCGACAGGGGGCCTCGAGCCCCGAGACGACACGCCCTGGGCCTACCGCGACATGGCCGCGGTCGGCCGGCGGATCAGCCGCGCCTACACGGCGTCCCGCCGCTATCTGGCCGAGCATCCGCTGGCCGGGCGGGACGACGGCTGATGCCGCCCCCGCCCCGCTGGCTGCGCCGGATCGTGCTGGCGCCGCTGGTCATCCTGTTCGCGACGGTGCTGCTCGCGACGCTGCCGGCCTGGCTGTTGCTGGCCTCCGCGGCGTCGCCGCTCGTGCCCGGCCGGTTGCGTCCGCTGCGGGTGATCTGGCTCGGCACCGTCTACGTGGTCTGGGACGCGGTCGCCCTGGTCACCATGTTCGCGCTGTGGGTCGGGTCCGGCTTCGGGTGGAAGGTGCGCTCGCCGGGTTTCCAGCGCGCGCACTACGTACTCACCGGTTGGTTCCTGCGTTTCCTCTTCGCTCAGGCCCAGTGGACGCTCAAGCTGCGCCTCGACATCGCCGGCAGTGACCCGGACACCGCGCAGCCCGGCCGGCCCGAGCTCGTCGTCTGCCGGCACGCCGGTCCCGGCGACTCGTTCGTGCTGGTGCACGCGCTGGTCAACTGGTTCGACCGGGAGCCGCGGATCGTCCTCAAGGACAGCCTGCAGTGGGACCCGGCGGTGGACGTGATGCTCAACCGCCTGCCCAACCGGTTCATCGCACCGCAGCGCGACCCCGACGGGCTGGAGAAGCTGGTCGGCAACCTCGCGGTCGGGCTCGACGAGAACGACGCGTTCGTGATCTTCCCGGAGGGCGGCAACTTCACGCCGCGCCGCCGGATCCGGGCGATCGAGCTGCTGCGTTCCAAAGGGCTCCACCGGATGGCGGCCAAGGCCGAGAAGATGCGCAACGTGCTCGCGCCGCGGCCCGGCGGGCTGCTCGCCGCGATGGACGCGGCGCCCGACGCCGGCGTGATCTTCGTGGCGCACACGGGCCTCGACCGGCTGCTCACCGTCGGCGACGTCTGGCGTGAGCTGCCGATGGACAAGCAGATCACCATGCGGTTCTGGTCGGTCCCGCCGGAAGAGGTGCCGCACGGGCGCGAGCAGCGGATCGAATGGTTGTACGACTGGTGGGCGAAGATCGACGCCTGGATCGAGGAGAACCGCCCGGTCGTCGCGGCGCCGCCTGAGCATCACCTGACGACTACCTGAGTACGCGCACTCTCCTGCCCGGGCTTCGTACCCGACAGGATGCTCTGCGTGAGCTATCCCTGCCCGTTCTGCCAGGCGCCCGCTTCGTTGGCGACCGGATGCCCCGGCTGCGGCCGCGGTCCCGATCCCGACGCGGCGGAGGTGGTGCGCCTCAACCACGAGATCGCGACGCTGACCGTGGCGGTCGAGCACGCCCGCCAGACCTTCGCCGACCTCACGGCCCGGCTCGCGGCCGCACACCGGCAGCGCGACGAGGCGGCCGCGCGGGTCCGGGCGGCGGCGTTCGTGGCCCCGGCCCCTGTCGCGGTGCCAGCGTCGGTTCCACGGCCGGAGACGAGTCCGCGTACGGCGCAGAACGTCCTCTTCACCCTCGGCGCCCTGCTGTTCGGCGCGGCCGCCATCATCTTCACCGGCGTCGCGTGGACCTATGGCGAGACGGGCCGGGCCGTGAGCCTCGCCGTGGTCACCGCGCTCGTGCTCGCGGTGCCGCCGTTAGCCACGTGGCGCGGCCTGCGCTCGACGGCGGAGACCTTCGCGGCGCTCGGGATGCTGATGATCGTGCTCGACGGCTACGCCGCCTGGTACTCGAATCTGCTCGGCGTCGGTGACCTCAACGGCACGCTGTACGCGGCTCTGGTCTGTGTGGTGACGGCCGCGGCCGGGGTCGGCTACGGGCGGCTGACCGGCCTGCGGGCGCCTCGGCTCGCGTCGTTGGTGGCCGTCCAACCGCTGTTGCCGCTGCTCGCGCAGTGGCTCGACGCGCCGCTGGGCGGCTGGGCGCTCGCCTTCGGCGGCACGGCGGCGGTCAACCTGCTGCTGGTCCGGGCCGACCGACTGGCGACCCGGGTGTTGGGCTGGGTCGGCTACGGGTGCGCGCAAGTGGCAACGGGGGTGTGCGCGCTCGGGGTGTTCTTCCTCAGCGGTGACACGCCGGTGGTGGTCACCGGCCTGCCGGTGCTGCTGGTCGCGGTGCTGCTCGTGGCGGCCGGGGTCGTCGGCCGGGTCCGCTGGCTCACGGTCGTCGGCGCGGTCGCCGTGCCGCCAGCGGTGGCGCTCGCGGTGTTGCGGCCGGTGGTGGAGCTCAGCGGCTACGTCTCGCTGTTCGTGGCGGGCGCGACCGTGCTGGTGATCGCGGTCGTCGCGGTCCGGCTGCCGGCCGCCCGCGCCGGCTCCCTGCTCACCACCGGCGCCTTCCTGCTGCTGACCGCAGCGATGGCGGGTTTCGTCGCGGTGTCCACAATGGACGCCTCGATGCCGCCGCTGGGCTCGGACGGCGTCCTCAACCGGGACTGGCTGCCCGACTGGCAACTGCCGGTGGCGCTGGTGCTCGGCACCGTCGCCCTGGCGCTGCTGGTGCCGGCGGACTGGTGTCGCGCGGCCCTGACCGGCGGCGGCGTGCTCGTCGTGCTGGCGCTGCCGACCTGGCTGGCCATGCCCTGGTGGGCCGTGTCGGCTCTCGGCCTCGCCGTTGGGGCGGCACTGCTGCTGGTGGACCGCCCGGGCTGGGAACCGAGCGTGGCGGCGGCGCTGTTGACCGTCCACGCCCTGGTGGTCGCCCTGGCCCAGCCGTGGTCGACGGCGGCGGCGTTCGGCGCGCTGGCGCTGCTGGGCGCGGCCGCCGGGCTCCGCGACCGGCGGGCCGCGGTGTGGTGGTCCGCCGCCGGCTTGGCGGCGGTGCCGGCGGCGGTCGCCGCGACCGTGTACGCCGCCGGCGCGAGCGGCGCCTGGTCGGCCCGCGCGGGCCTGGCCGCTCTCGCGGTGCCGCTGGCCGCGACGCTGCTGTTCGCCCGGCGGGCGCGATCGGTCCGCTACGCCCCGGCGGCGGCCGGCGCGCTGGCCGTCGACGCCCTCGTGGCGGGCATCTGGCCGCCGCTGTCCGAGCTGACGGAGCCGGCGGGCGTCTACCCGGCGGTGGCCCTGCTGGCGCTCGCCGTCGCCGCGGTCGGTCTGCGGGGGACCGTCCGCTTCGCGGTCGGCCTGGCGGCCGTGCCGCTGGTGCTGCTCGCGAGCGTGCTGGCTGCGGTGGCCGTGGTCGTGCCGCTGTTCGCGCCCTACGCGTGGTGGGAGGACGCCTGGGCGGGCGCGCCGACGGGAGTCGGCCTCACCCCGTCGGGCACCGCCGACCTCTCGGCCGGCCCGGCCGCGACCGTGCTGACCCTCGCGGCCGTCTGCCTGGCCACGCTGGTGCGCGCGCCGCGCCCGGCCCCCACCGCCCTACCGGGCGCGGCCGACGGGGCGTCACCACGCACCGAAACGGCGCCGGACCAGACCGACCCGACCGCACCTGCGGAGCCGGCGGCCGACCCGACCGAACCGACCGCGTCGCCCACCGCGCGCGGTTGGAACTGGCGGCCCAGCGTCGCGGGTGGGGCGGTCGCGGTGCTGGCGGCGTTCCTCGCGGCAACGGGTGTGCTCGCCGTCCTGGTGGTGTCCGGTGCGTCGTGGCCGGTCGTACCGGCCGTCGCGCTCGCCGCCGGCCTGGCGTTCGGCATCGCGGCCGCGGTCCGGCCGGTTGCCGCAGCAGCGGCCCTTCCGGCCCTGCTGCTGGTCGGATCGGGCCTCTCCGGCCTGCTGCCGATGGAAGCCGCGACCCTGGCCGGCCTGGGTGCGGTGATCGCCGCCGGAGCATTCGCGGGCGTCGCCGGCCGTGCCGCCGCCGCGCGGGTCGTCGGCTGGCTGACCGCGATCGCGGCGGGCGCCGGGTTCGCGGTCGCCGCCGTCCTCGCCGCGGACCTCCCGCTGCGGCAGGCGTCCTTCCCCGTCCTCGTGGTCGGGGCGGTCGCGCTCGGCCTCGGCTACCTGCTGCGCCGGCGCCGGCCGGGCATCGAGGGGCCGGCCGTCGACGCGGTAGGCCACGTCGCGGTGCTGCCGGCGCTGCTGCTCGCCTGGGGTGACGTCGCGATGGCCGCCGGCGTCGCGACGGCCTGGGGCGCGGTGCTCGCCGTGCGGGCGGTGCTGCCCGGTGAGCGGTTCAGGCTGGCGCTGGCCTTCGCCGCCGGTGGCAGCGAGCTGATCGCCTGGTGGTTCCTGCTGGTCACGTGGGAGGTCGCGGTGCGCGAGGCGTACACGCTGCCGGCGGCGGCCCTGGCGCTCGGTGCCGGCTACCTGCGCCTGCGCCGCAACCGCGAGCTGGGCAGTTGGCTCGCCCTCGGTCCGGGTCTGGCCGCCGCCCTGCTGCCCAGCCTGGCGGCGGTGCTGGTGGCCGGCGGCCAGGTCGAGCGGCGGCTGTTGCTCGGCGCCGGTGCGGTCGCGATCGTGCTTCTCGGCGCACACCGCCGCTGGCAGGCGCCGGTCGTCGCGGGCGGGCTCACCCTGGTCGTGCTGACCCTCCACGAGCTGGCGGTGTGGGACCTGCTGCCCCGCTGGGCGTACCTCGCCGGAGGTGGGTTGATATTGATCGCGGTGGCGATGACCTACGAGCGCCGGCTCCGTGACCTGCGCAAAGTGCGCACGGCCCTGGGTCGGATGACCTGAGCGTGACGGGGCCATGGTGGGGTTGGCACCACCATGGGTTCGGGGGATCACGGGCTCGTTCCGGAGCCCGCCGGCCGGGAGGCTGGTCCCCATGACAGTGATCGCCCAGGAACGCCGCGGGGCCAACGAACAACGCGGAAGTGACTACGCCCGCCTCTCCCGCGAGATCGCCGCGGCCGGCCTGATGCGGCGGCGGCCCGGCCGCTACGCCGTAACGATCGGGCTGACCGGCCTGCTGTTCGCCGGCTCGTGGGTGACCTTCATCTTCGTCGGCGACTCGTGGTGGACGCTGGCCGTCGCGGCGCTCTGCGCGATCGCCACCACCCAGGTGGCCTTCCTCGGTCACGACGCCGGGCACAAGCAGATGTTCCGCAGCCGGCGGGCCGCCGAGATCGCCGGGCTGACCGTCGGCAACCTGGCGACCGGGCTCAGCTTCGGCTGGTGGATCGACAAGCACAACCGGCACCACGCGAACCCGAACCACGAGGACCACGACCCGGACGTCGGCGAGGGCGTGATCGTCTGGACCGAGAAGCAGGCCGCGAAGCGCACCGGCTGGGGCCGGTGGATGGCCCGCAACCAGGCCCGGCTGTTCTTCCCGCTGCTCACCCTCGAGGGCCTCAACCTGCACGTGTCGAGCATCAAGGCGCTGTTCGACGTGCCGATGCGGCACCGCCGCACCGAGGCGCTGTTGCTGATCATGCACACCGTCGGCTATTTCGCGCTGGTCTTCGCCGTGCTGCCGCCCGGCAAGGCGCTCGCCTTCATGGCCGTGCACCAGGGGCTCTGGGGTGTCTACATGGGCATGTCGTTCGCGCCCAACCACAAGGGCATGCCGGTGCTGACGGCGGCCGACGAGCTCGACTTCCTGAGCAAGCAGGTGCTGACCTCGCGCAACGTGCTCGGCGGCAAGTGGGTCGACGTGGTGCTCGGTGGGCTCAACTACCAGGTCGAGCACCACCTGTTCCCGAGCATGCCGCGGGCCAACCTGCGTCGGGCGGCGCCGATCGTGCGAGCGTACTGCGCTGAGCGCAACATCCCCTACCACTGGGCCGGGATGGTCGAGTCGTACCGGCAGGCGCTGACCTACATGCACAACGTCGCCCGCTGAACGGCCCGGACCCCCACCGGAGCGGGGGCGCCGGCGGGGGTCCGGGAGGGGGAGAGAAAGGCCTACTTGGCGCCGAGGACCTGGAGCAGTGACTCCGGGGCCTCGACCACGTCAGCGGCCGGCGGCTCGGCGACCTGGACCGACGCGCCGAAGTCCGAGTACGTGGTGGTCATCTTGCCGAGCTGGGCGTCGATCGAGCTGAGGTCGAGGGTCAGCTGGGTCAGCCGGCCCGAGTCGTCGACCGTGGCGGTGAACGGCACCTTGTTGCCCTTGCCGCCCAGCACGTCGACGGAGACGCCGCTGCCGGCGACCTTGGTCAGGTCGATGGTGCCCTGGTAGCTGCCGTCGCCCGACTTGGTCACGTCGGCCATCCGCTCGACGAACTTGCCAGCACCGGCCGCGTCACCGTCGGGGAGCGCGTCGAACGTCGTTCCGGCGAGCCGGGCACCGTCGATGTGCAGCCACTTGCCCGGCTCGACGCCCGGCACGCCGGTGGCCTGCAGCCAGGCGTCCTGGCCGATCGAGCGCAGGTCGATGTTGGAGCTGTTGCCGACGCGTACGGTCATCGTGGCCTTGTCGGCCTTCGGGTCGAGGTTGCCGGTGCTGGTGACCGTCGAGGACTCCAACGTGACCTTGACGGTGTCGTCGTTGAGCTTCTGGGCGGCCGCCGTGAGCTCCGCGGTCGCCGCGCTCGGTGGCGACGCGTCGGTCGTGCCGGCGGAGGGTGTGGACGTCACGCTCGGGGCGGCGGTGGTGCCGCAACCGGCGAGTCCGATGCAGAGGGCGGCGAACACGCCGAGCCCGGAAGTCGCTAGTCGTATCCGCATGCGGGCAAAGGTGCCCGATCTACCCCAACGGCAAACGTCGATCAAGCGCCAAGGGATCGATCGCCGGGCCATGATGAGCGCATGGGACGGCGTATGCACCGGCTGCGGCACGCATTGCGTCCGCACTCGCACGACACCGCCGACCAGGTCGACCGCGAGCTGGAGACCAGCCGGGCGGGAATCCGCGCCGTCTGGGTCTCGCTCGCGGTGCTCACCGTTACGGCCGCCCTGCAGGCCGTGGTGGTCGTCTGGTCCGGCTCGGTCGCGCTGCTCGGCGACACCCTGCACAACGTCGCCGACGCGCTCACCGCCGTGCCGCTGTTCATCGCGTTCGTGGTCGGGCGCCGGCCGCCGAACCGGCGCTACACCTACGGCTACGGGCGCGCGGAGGACCTGGCCGGGATCGTGATCGTGCTGTTCATCGCGGCGTCCGCGGTGCTCGCCGGGGTCGAGGCGATCCGGCGGCTGGTGCACCCGGCCGACGTCGACCACCTGCCCGCGGTCGCGGCCGCCGGCGTGCTCGGCTTCCTGGGCAACGAGGTGGTCGCGCAGTACCGGATCCGGGTCGGCCGGCGGATCGGCTCGGCCGCGCTGGTCGCCGACGGGCTGCACGCGCGCACGGACGGGTTCACCTCGCTCGGCGTGCTGGTCGGGGCCGGCGGCCTGGCCCTCGGCTGGCGCTGGGCGGACCCGGTCGTCGGCCTGCTGATCACCGCCGCGATCCTGCTGGTGCTGGCCGGCGCGGCCCGGCAGGTGTACCGGCGCTTGATGGACGCGGTCGACCCGCACCTGGTCGACACGGTCGAGCGGACGCTGCGCGAGACCGCCGGCGTGCTCGACATCGGCACCGCGCGGCTGCGCTGGATCGGCCACCGGCTGCGGGCCGAGTGCGAGATCGTGGTCGACGAGCGGCTGGACGTGGTGGCCGCGCACGACATCGCGGTGGTCGCCGAACATCGGCTGCTGCACGCCGTACCCCGGCTGGCTTGGGCCCTGGTCCATGCGGACCCGAGGGCGCGCGACGGCGCCGACCACCATGCGGTGGTGGCCCATCACCACCGCCCGTAAGCCGCTCGTAACGGGCATTGCGCCCGTGCGCGGGGCAGGTAGGGTCTGACCCGTGGCAGAGGTGTTGGGCGCCGACGAACTGCGGACGGCGCTGGCCGAGCTCGACGGTTGGGCGGGTGACCCCACGGGGATCAGCCGCGACGCGGAGCTGGCCAGCTTTCCCGGAGCGATCGCGGTCGTCGACCGTGTCGCCGAGGTGGCGGAGGAGCTGGACCACCACCCCGACATCGACATCCGGTGGCGGCGCCTGCGGTTCACGCTGAGCACCCACTCCGCCGGTGGTGTCACGGTCAAGGACCTCGACCTGGCCCGCCGCATCGACACGATCGTCCGGGACGCGGCATGAGGTTCGAGATATCGCGCGTGCTGGACGCGATCGAGAGCCGGCTCTGCCTCGACCCGGCCCTGGCCCGCGCGGTCGTCGACCTGGGCGAGGTCAGCCGCTTCGTCGACCTCGACGGCGGCCGGCCGGCGACCCTGCTGCGCCTCGGCATCGCCGTCGACGCGCTGGGCCGCCAGGTCGAGGAGGAAAACGTCCCGGTGTACGTGATCGCGCCGCGCGCGCTGATCTCCGACGCCGACCTGACCTCCAACGAGCGCATGGTGGTCCGCCGCTGGGCCGACGACGGCCGCATCGAGGTGCTCCGCGACCCGGCCGACCGGCTGCTCGAGGTCGCCGAGCTGCTCGGCCTGCCGGTGCTCAGCCGCAACAGGTTCGACGGCGCGCGGCAGCGCTACGGCTGGCTGGCCCAGCCCGGGCGGCTCCTCGCCCCGGTCACCGGCCCCGGCGGCCCGACGCTGATCGCCCGGGTGGGCGGCGGAGCCCAGCCCGGCAGCGCCGACCCGTCGCCGGTGGGCATGAAGCTGCTGTCCCGCCTGTGGCGGTGCCCTGAGCCGGGTTGTTCTTCTTATGGCGCGAAACCGGCGGGCCGCCCGGGTGGCCAGCCCCCGCCGACCCTGCGCACAGGCGCCCCGACCTGTCCGCGCCACGAGGCACGACTCGGCGACGGCGGCCCGCGCCCGCGGGTCGAGGTGTTGTCGGCGCGGGTAGGTGGCGTGGTCCGGCAGCGCTTCGTGGTCGCCGCCGACCAGCCGGTGGTCGTGGGCCGCGCACCCGACCGCGGCGTGATGCTCGGCCAGTGGCTGACGGACGAGGCGCGCCGCTGGATCAGCCGCAACCACGTGCGCTTCGAGCTGCACGGCACAGACCTGGTGGCGCAGGACGTGAGCACGAACGGCACGGGCGTACGCCCGGGCGGCTCGATCGACGACGACAACCGCCTGACCCTGAAGTCACAAAGCCGAGCGCTCGCTATGGGCGACGTGATCGAACTCTTCCCGGGCGTCCAGGTAGCCCGCTCCCGCACCTGGACCACAGGCGGCGTCACCAACCCGCTGTCGGTCATGTCCGAAGCCCCGACGACGACCATGCGCGCCTTGGACCGATAGCCTTTGCTGCCAACTTGGCAGAAACTAGCAGCAGATTGGTAGATCGCGACTCGCGCGCGGATGCGCTGCTCAGGGCGCCTTCGGAGGCGGACGTCCTGCCACCCATAAGCGAAAACGCCCCCGGGTAGCCCCCGGGGGCGTTTACGCGGTTCGTGGGTTACTTCAGGATCGCTCGTAGGGCGGCCACCGCTACGTCGATGTCGTCCTTGTCGATGATCAGCGGCGGGGCGAGGCGCAGGGTTGAGCCGTGGGTGTCCTTAGCCAGTATTCCGCGCTCCGCCAGGCGCTCGCAGGCCTCGCGGCCCGTCATCAGCTCCGGGTCGACGTCGATGCCCGCCCAGAGGCCGCGGCCGCGGACGGCTACCAGGCCGTTGCCGACCAGGGTGCGGAGCTCGGACAGCAGGTACGCGCCGTTCTCCTTGGCCCTCGCCTGGTAGGTGCCCGTCTCCAGGAGCTTGACCACCTCGATCGCTACCGCGCAGGCCAGCGGGTTGCCGCCGAAGGTCGAGCCGTGCTGGCCTGGCTTGATCACGCCTAGGACGTCGCTGTTCGCCGCGATCGCGGAGACCGGGACGATGCCGCCGCCGAGGGCCTTGCCCAGGACGTAGACGTCCGGGACGACCGACTCGTGGTCGCAGGCGAAGGTGTCGCCCGTGCGGCCCAGGCCCGACTGGATCTCGTCGGCCACGAACAGCACGTTCTGCTCGGTGCACAGCGCGCGCACGCCCGGCAGGTAGCCGTCCGGTGGCACGACCACGCCCTGCTCGCCCTGGATCGGCTCGATCAGCACCGCGACCGTGGTCTCGTCGATCGCTTCCGCCATCGCGGCCAGGTCGCCGTAGGGGACGATCCGGAAGCCCGGCGTGTACGGACCGAAGTCGTCGTGTGCGTCCGGGTCGTCGGAGAACGAGATGATCGTCGTCGTGCGGCCGTGGAAGTTGCCCGCCGCGACCACGATCGTGGCCTGGTCGGCCGGCACGCCCTTGACGCGGTAGCCCCACTTGCGCGAGATCTTGATGGCGGTCTCGACGGCCTCGGCGCCCGTGTTCATCGGCAGGACCTGGTCCTTGCCGCACAGCGCGGCCAGGCGCGAGCAGAACTCGGCGAACTGGTCGTGCACGAACGCCCGGCTGGTCAGCGTCACGCGGTCGAGCTGGGCGTGCGCCGCCGCCGTCAGCACCGGGTTGCGGTGCCCGAAGTTGAGCGCGGAATAGCCGGCCAGGAAGTCCAGGTAGCGCCGGCCGTCGATGTCGGTCACCCAGGAGCCCTCGGCCGTCGCGATCACGACCGGCAGCGGGTGGTAGTTGTGCGCCGTGTGGGCCTCCGCGTCGCGGATGGCCGCGGGCGTCCGCAGCACGTCGTCGAGAATCATGAGGTCGCTCCTCCGCCCGGACGCAGTTCGAGCGTGCAGCACTTCGCGCCGCCGCCCGCTTTGCGCAGTTCAGACATGTTTACACCGATTGTGCGGTATCCCCGTTCCTGCAGCGCCGCGGCCAGCTCGACCGCCTGTGACGCCAGCACCACGGTCTTCCCGTCGCTGACCGCGTTGAGGCCGAGCACCTCCGCGTCGGCGACCGAGGCGATGATCGCGTCCGGGAACAGCAGGCGCAGCACCGCCTGGGAGCCCGGCGAGAACGCCTCGGGCAGGTACGCGATCTGCGCCGGCCCGGTGCCGTCGGAGCCGGACAGCACGCACAGCGCCGTGTCGAGGTGGTAGAAGCGCGGGTCGACGAGCTGCAACGTGATCACCGGGCGGCCGAGGACCTCCTGGGCCCGGGCGTGCGCCGCGTGCGTCGTGCGGAACCCGGTGCCGGCGAGGATCACGTCGCCGGCCAGCATCAGGTCGCCTTCGCCCTCGTTGACGAACTTCGCCTCGTGTACGGCGTAGCCGGCGCGCTCGAACCACGACCGGTAGGCCGGACCCTCGTCGGCGCGCTCCGGGTCACGGAACTGGACGGCGAGGACGGTGCCGTCGACAACGGTCGCACCGTTGGCGGCGAACACCATGTCGGGCAAACCGGGCAGCGGGTCGATCTCCTCGACCGTGTGGCCGAGCTCCAGGAAGGTCTGCCGCAGCCGCGTCCACTGCTCGATGGCCAGCGCCGTGTCATAGGGCGCGGTGGGGTCCATCCACGGGTTGATCTTGTAGTTCACGGCGAAGTACGTCGGCCGGCACATGAGGTACCGCCGTCCGCCGACCGAGTCCATCGTCATGCCGGCAACGCTATGTGCGCAGGTCACACGCGGGCCATGGGAAACGGTTGCGTCCTGCGGAAGATCGTTGCGTGATTCCGGGGCGCCACCCGTGATTCGTTGCGCGGAGCTAACAGCCCCGGAGAGCGTTTTGGGGGGCAGCGCGTGAGCGCTGCCCCCCAAGCAACCACGGGGTCTGTGAACCACTTCACCCAGGTCGTGCCGGAACGGTTGTCCGTGCCGCTCCGCGAAGTGGAATGCCCGCTAGAAGCGGTCGACAAACTGTGAGTCGAGCCACCCGCGCAGGCGCTCGACCCAGTCGGCGTCGGTGGTCGGCCAGGAGAAGGTGCCCGTGAAGGCCAGGATGCCGATCACCACGGCAGCGCCGCCGATCAGCAGGCCGAGCATGGCGTCGAGCTTGCCGGCCACGTGCCGCTTGCGGGTCGCGGCGAACGCCGACACCGCCATCACGAAGCCGATCGCGGCGACGGCGATGCCGTAGCCGGCGAGGGCGCCACTGAGCACGAAGAACGCGCCGGTGATCGCGAAGACCAGGCTGAGGGTGGCGAGCACGCTGGTGCGCGGCTTCGGACCGGCCGGGACAACGGGCGTGGGCTCGGGCTTCGCCTCGGTGACCGGCTCGGTCGGGCGGGTGTCGTCGCGCAGGTCTGTGCCGGCGAGGCGGCGCTCTTTCGCGGTCGGCGCGTTGGGACCGGCCGGGGACGTCGGCACGGCGGCGGGGGCCGGCGGGGGCGGCGGGGGAGTCGCGCGACCGGTCGCCGGGTCGCTCGCCCGGGTGCGGTCGCGGTCGGACCAGCGACCCCAGAGCGTCGGACGCTCGGCCCGGTCAGCCCGCTCGGCGGCTTCGGCCCGCTCGGCCCGGTCGACGCGTCCCGCGCCGACGGTGCTGTCGGTGGTCCGGTCCCGGACCACGGTCTCGTCAGTCGCGGCGCGGTTCTCGTCCACGCCGGCGCTCTCCTCGCGCCGCGTGAACGACGGAATCTTGACCACAGGACACCTCCATCAATGGCTACGCGGGAGGGCTTACCCAGAGTGGTCGAGATTCATGCCTGTCAGTGGATGCCGAGCGCCTCGACGGCCTTGCGGGCCGCGATCAACACCGGGTCCCAGACCGGCGCGTACGGCGGTGCGTAGCCGAGGTCGAGCCCGACCATGTCCTCGACGGTCATCTTGTTCCACAGTGCCACCGCGAGCGGGTCGATCCGCTTCGCCGCCTCGGAGCGGCCGACGATCTGCGCGCCGAGCAGCCGCCCGGTGCCCCGCTCCGCGAGCAGCTTGACCGTCATCGGGTCGGCGCCGGGGAAGTAGCCGGCCCGGTTGGTCGACTCGACGGACGCGGTGACGAACGCGAAGCCGGCCGCCTCGGCCTCCTTGGAGAGCAGGCCGGTGCGGGCCACCTCGAGGTCGCAGACCCGGGTCACCGCCGTGCCGATCACGCCGGGGAACGTGGCGTACCCGCCGCCGATGTTGATGCCCGCGACCCGGCCCTGCTTGTTGGCGTGGGTGCCGAGCGCGATGTGCACCGGCCGGCCGGTGACCCGGTGCACCGACTCGACGCAGTCGCCCGCGGCCCAGACGCCGGGCGCGCCGACCACCCGCATCCGCAGGTCGACCCGGATGCCACCGGTCGGGCCGAGCGGCAGGCCGGCGGTCCGCGCGAGCGCGGTGTTGGGCTTGATGCCCAGGCCCAGCACCACGATGTCGGCCGGGATCGAGCCCTCGGCGGTGTGCACCGCGGAGACCACGCCGCCGTCGTGGCCGAGCCCGGTGACCGTGCGGCCGGAGAGCACCTCGATGCCGAGCGAGCGGAGCTTGTCGGCGACCAGCGCGCCCATGTCGGGGTCGACCGTCGACATCGGCTGTGCCCCGCGCTCGACCAGGGTCACCGCGAGCCCACGATTGATCATCGCCTCGGCCATCTCGACGCCGATGTAGCCGCCGCCGACCACCACCGCCCGCGCCGGCTTCGGGTCGCGCTGCAGCCAGGCGTGCAGCGCGTCGCCGTCGTCGAGCGTCTGCACGCCGAACACCCCGCTGATGCCCTCCTGCGCCCAGTGGGGGTGCACGGGGACCGCGCCGGTGGCGTACACGAGTTGGTCGAAGGGCTCGCGCACCTCGCGCCGGCCCTCGTCGAGGGCCACGGCGATCACCTCGCGGCGGTCGAGGTCGATGTCGACGACCTCGTGGCGGGTGCGCACGTCGATGTCGAAGTCGTCGCGGAACACCGCGGGCGTGCGGGCGATCAACTCGTCGCGCTCCTCGACCAGCCCACCGACCCAGTACGGGATGCCGCAGGCCGAGTACGAGGTGAACCGGCCGCGCTCGAAGGCCACGATGGACAGGTCGTCGGCGGACCGGCGGCGCCGGGCCTGGGACGCGGCGGACATGCCGCCCGCGTCGCCGCCGATCACGACGAGGCGCTCAGCCACGGGTCTGCACGGCGAGGTAGTCGATCACTTGGCTCATCTCCCCGGTGCGGTTGAAGACCGAGCGCTGCCGGGCGGCGCCGGTGCCGTGCGTGTGCAGACGGCCCAGAAGGTAGCTCACGGTCTCCAGGTCGCCGTGCCGTTCCAGGTGTGGGCCCACCCGTTCGAACAGCCGGCGGATGAGCTGCCACGCCGGGTGGGTGCCGCCGTCGAACAGGTCGCAGGCCAGCCCTTCGAGCCCGTCGTGCGCGGCCCGCCAGTGCGCCGCGACCAGCAGGTGGTGGTCGATCGGCAGCGCCGGCCGGCCGGCCTCGATGTCCTCGAGCGCCGCCGCGACCAGGCCGCGGATGAGGGCGGCGACCAAGATCGCGTCGTCGATGGTCAGGCAGACGTCGCCGATCCGGATCTCGACGGTGGGCAGGTGCGCGGAGAGCCGGGCGTACCAGTAGAGCATCCCCGAGTCGAGCAGCATGCCGGAGTCGATCAGCTCGTCGACCAGCGTGAGGTAGTGGGCGTGCGACTCCAGCCACGGCGTCGGCCCGACCGGGGGCCAGCGGTTCCAGAGCACCGAGCGCCAACTCGCGTACCCGGTGTCGCGTCCGTTGTAGAACGGCGAGTTGGCGGTGGCCGCGTGCAGGACGGGCAGCCATGGGCGCAGGTGGTTGAGCACCTCGACGCCGATGTCCGGGCCCGGGATGCCGACGTGCACGTGCATGCCGTTGTAGCCCGGGCCGGGGGAGACGGTGCCGTAGCGCTCGATCATCCGGTGGAAGCGCGGGTTGTCGACGATCCGTGGGCTCTGGTCGTCGGCGGGGCCGGCCGGGCCGGTGCCGACGGCGAGCATCCGGTAGCCGGCCCGCTCGGCCGCCTCCGAGAGACCCGAACGGAGCATCCCGAGCGAGTGGGAGAGCGCGTCGAGCGACAGGCCGGGCGGGCTGCCGATCTCGATCTGGCTGGTCTGGAACTCGTGCTGGACCTGCCCGCGTAGGTCAGGCGGGACCTCGGGCAGCACCGCCTCGACCGCCTCGGCGGCCGCGCCGGTCGCCGGGTCGACCAGGAGGAACTCTTCCTCGACTCCGACGGTCAACAACGCGCTGTCGACGTCCCGCTCGCCCGCCGAGCCGGCGGCGTCCCGCACCACGTGTGACATGCGACCATCGTTACCCCGCCTTCCGGTTGGTGAAGCCTCGCCGCGGTGATCATGACGACGGCACGTCCGGGCCATCGGGGGTCGTCGGGGTGTCCGGGCTCCCGGCGATCAGGTTTTGCAGCCGGTCCTTGGCGGCGATCATCGGCCCGCGCAGGCGGCGTTCCCGCACGATCGCGCGCGCCATCTTGCGCCGAGCGCGGGGTTTGTCGCGCTGGTAGCGCCACCGCGCCCAGGGCGAGTGCGGCCGGGCCAACCGGATCGCCCCGACCAGGATCAGGATGGGGATGAACAGCCCGATCAGGCCGGTCCAGATCTTGCCCTTCATCAGGGTGATCCCGGCGAGGCCGAAGTTGAGCACCAGGGCGATCGTGCCGACGAGCCAGGTGACGAGCGTGGACTCGCCCGCGCCGGAGGTGGACGTGAAGTTGTCGACCCCGATCGGGCGCAGGCCGAGCAGCAGCAGCCCAGTGAACGCGATCGCGATGAACACCGCGTCGACCGAGGTGCGTCCCTTCTCGGACCAGTAGACGTCGTCGAGGTGGAGGATCAGCGAGAACTCGTCGAGGACCAGCGCCGTGCCGAGCCCGAACAGACCGGCGAAGACGGCGTTCGCGGCGGCGTTGTCGGTGTTGAGGGCGAAGCCGGTGACGCCCGCGATGATCATGAAGATCACCCCGAAGACGACGTGGTGGATGTGCGTCCCGCCGGGGCTGACGTTGCCGGGCCACCACTTCACCTCGGCCCTGATCATCCGGACCGAGAACCGGATGAAGCCGAACGTGACGATGAAGCCGGCGAAGAAGCAGAACAGCGGCAGGCGGTTGGTATCGACGATCGTCCGAGTGAACCAGCCACCCATCGCCGCTCACCCCCTGCCGCCTATTACGTCCGTTTTATGAGAATCATTCTAGGTAGCTGCCTATGGTCGGAGTTGGGATCCGAGAACACGGGAGGGGCGCCGTGACCACGACAGTCGACGAGGTCGCCGAGACGTCCGCGGCGATGCCGATAGCCCGCCCGCGCGGCCTGCGCTGGGGTCGCTACGTGCCCCGCATCTTCGGCCTGGTCATGTGGTTCGTCGCGATCGTCTCCTTCATCGCGGCGATCGGGCACATCTTCAACACCGGCGTGCAGCCCGTGCGGGAGACCATCGACGCGCTGATCATCCCGGCCCCGGCCAACATCGCGTACACAGTCTTCCTGGCCGTGCTGGCGACGGCGACCCTGCGCCGCAAGCGGGTGGCGTGGTGGATCGTGACCGTCTACTTCAGCCTGAGCGTGCTGATCACCCTGATCCTCGCCATCGTGCTGTCCACCGTGTCGGACGCCGAGCTCCTGGACGACGCCGGCAACCGGCTCTTCGACAGCGCCGGCGAGCTGGCCCTGCTCTGGGGCTCCCTGGCCATCGCCGTCGTCGCCCTGGCCGCGCTGATCGTGTTCCGCGGCGAGTTCTACGCCCACGTGGCCAAGGGCAGCGTCCGCCGGGCGCTCGCGGTCTTCGTCGGCACGCTGATCGTCGGGATCGGCCTCGGGCTGAGCCTGGTCACCGCCTTCCCCGGCAGCTTGCAGGGCACCGGCAACCAGCTCGCGTACGCGACGGAACGGGTGCTCGGCGGCGGTTTCAGCTTCGACATCACCCGGGTCGGCCGGGCGCCCGGCTGGGTCAGCTTCGTGCTCGGCCTGTTCGGCGCCGCCGCCGTGTTCGCCGCCCTGGCCACGCTGCTGCGCTCGCAGCGTCGCAACGCGGAGCTACACGCCGGCGACGAGCGGCAGATCCGGACCCTGCTGGCCAAGTACGGCGACCGCGACTCGCTCGGCTACTTCGCCACCCGGCGCGACAAGTCCGCGATCTTCTCGCCGACCGGCAAGTCCGCGGTCACGTACCGCGTGGTCAACGGGGTGAGCCTGGCCAGCGGCGACCCGGTCGGCGATCCGGAGGCGTGGGGCCCGGCGATCGACGCCTGGCTGGCCCAGGCCCGCTACTACGCCTGGACGCCGGCGGTGATGGGCGCCAGCGAGGAGGGCGCCATCGCGTACGCCCGGACCGGGTTGAAGGTGATCCACCTCGGCGACGAGGCGATCCTGCTGACCCGGGAGTTCAAACTCGACGGCCGGGAGATGCGCCCGGTGCGCCAGGCCGTCAACCGGGTCGAGCGGGCCGGTTACACGGCGACCGTCCGCCGGCACTCCGACATCCCCGACGAGGAGCTGAAGGAGCTGACCCGGCTGTCCACCGTGTGGCGCGACACCGAGAGCGAGCGCGGCTTCTCGATGGCCCTCGGCCGGCTCGGCGACCCGTCGGACGGCCGCTGTGTGCTGGTCGAGGCGATCGACAAGAACGACCGCGTCAAGGCGATCATCTCGTTCAGCCCATGGGGTACGCACGGCCTCTCGCTGGACCTGATGCGGCGCGCGCCCGACGCGGAGAACGGCGCCATGGAGTTCATGGTCGCCCAGCTCATGGAGAACGCGCCCCGGCTGGGTGTGGACCGGGTCTCGCTGAACTTCGCGGTGTTCCGCGCGGTCTTCGAGGAGGGCGCCCGGATCGGTGCCGGCCCGATCCTGCGGCTCTGGCGCAAGCTGCTGCTGTTCTTCTCCCGCTGGTGGCAGCTCGAGTCGCTGTATCGGTCGAACGCCAAGTACCACCCGGTCTGGGCGCCGCGCTTCCTGTGCTTCGGCGAGCGCCGCGAGCTGGTCCGGGTCGGCCTGTCGTCGGCGATCGCCGAGGGCTTCCTCGCGCTGCCGGGCAGCACCGGCGAGCAGCTCGACGTGCTGCCGCCGGACGCCGACGAGCGGGCCCGGGTGGCCGAGGAGATCGACGCCGCCGAGGCGCCGCCACCGCCGGGCTCGATCGACCACAAGGCGCCCGAGCAGATGCGGGTCCGGCTGGCCAAGCGAGAGCGGCTGATCGAGTCCGGCATCGACCCGTACCCGGTCAACTACCCGCGCACCGACACCTGCGCCGAGGCGGCCGCCGCCCACCGCGACCTCGCGCCCGACCGGCGCAGCGGTGACAAGGTCGCGGTGGCCGGCCGGGTCATGCTGCTGCGCGACCACGGCGGCATCCTGTTCGCGACCATCCGCGACTGGAGCGGCGACCTCCAGGTCATGATCTTCGGCGGGACCGCCGTCGACGAGTGGGACAACACCATCGACATCGGCGACCACGTCGGCGTCAGCGGCGAGGTGATCACCACGAAGACCGGCGAGCTGACCGTCGAGGCGACCTCGTGGCAGCTCAACGCCAAGTGCCTGCGGCCGTTGCCGGACAAACACCGCGGCCTGGCCGACCCGGAGGCCCGGGTCCGGCAGCGCTACCTCGACCTGGTGACCAACAAGCGCTCGCGGGACATCCTCAAGGCGCGCGCCAACGCCATTTTCGCGCTGCGCGAGTCCCTGGTCGGGCGCCGCTACCTCGAGGTCGAGACGCCGATCCTCCAGCGGATCCACGGTGGTGCCAACGCCAAGCCGTTCACCACCCACATCAACGCGTACGACCTGAAGCTCTATCTGCGGATCGCGCCGGAGCTGTATCTCAAGCGGCTGGCGGTCGGCGGGGTCGAGCGGGTGTTCGAGCTCGGCCGGACGTTCCGCAACGAGGGCGCCGACTACAGCCACAACCCCGAGTTCACGGTGTTGGAGGCCTATCAGGCGTACGCGGACTA
Organism: Asanoa hainanensis; assembly: GCF_900188485.1. Taxonomy (GTDB): domain Bacteria; phylum Actinomycetota; class Actinomycetes; order Mycobacteriales; family Micromonosporaceae; genus Asanoa; species Asanoa hainanensis. The sequence continues at coordinate 359,451 of NZ_FZPH01000003.1, read as the reverse complement.
CGACACCATGCTGCATCTGACGCGGGAGCTGATCCAGGAGGCGGCGATCGCGGCGTACGGGCAGGCCGTGGCCCGGAGGCCGGGCACCGACGAGGAGGTCGACATCTCCGGCGAGTGGCCGGTGCGGACCGTCAACGAGGCGGTGTCGACGGCGCTGGGCGAGGTGGTCGACGCGGACAGCGACGTGGCGACGCTGCGCCGCTACTGCGACAAGGCGGAGATCGCGTACGACCCGAAGTGGAACCGCGGTGCCGTGCTGCTGGAGCTCTACGAGCACCTGGTCGAGGGCAAGACCGACCTGCCGACGTTCTACAAGGACTTCCCGACCGAGGTGTCGCCGCTGACCCGGCAGCACCGGCACGACGGGCGGCTCGCCGAGCGGTGGGACCTGGTCGGCTTCGGCTTCGAGCTCGGCACCGCGTACTCGGAGCTGATCGACCCCGTCGAGCAGCGCCGCCGGCTGACCGAGCAGTCGCTGCTGGCCGCCGGCGGTGACCCGGAGGCGATGGAGCTCGACGAGGACTTCCTGCAGGCGCTCGAGTACGCCATGCCGCCGACCGGTGGCCTGGGCATCGGTGTCGACCGCGTGATCATGCTGCTGACCGGCCGGTCGATCCGCGAGACGCTGCCGTTCCCGCTCGTCCGCGCGGCGTCGTGAGGCCACCGCGCTGGCCCGCCGTCGCGTTCGCCGCGTCGTCCGCGCTCTACAGCTCCTGGCTGCTCGGGCCGTGGCTCAACCCGCGGCTCGGGCTGGCCACCGGGTTGGCCAGCGACCTGGCCGCCACCGACCAGCCCTGGCACCAGCTCTTCCGGGCCGCCGACCTGGCCGCCGGCTCGCTGGCGCTGCTCGGCTCGGCGCGCATGCTGCTTCGCGGGCACGACCTCACCGGCACGGAGCGCGCCGGGTGGCTGGGTGCGGCGGCCTTCGGGGTGGCCACGATCTTCGATGCCAGCCTGACCGCGCTCACCTGCGCGCCCTCGATCGACCCGGGCTGCCCGGAGCTGTCCGGTGACCTGGCCGAGGTGGCGCTCGACCCGCACACGCTGACCTCGGTCTTCGCCGCGCTCGGTGGGATCGGCTCGATCGTCTCGTTCTGGCTGGCGTCCCGACCCGGCAGTGCCGACCGCACCTGGGCCGGGGGCCTCGCGGCCGGCAGCGTGGTGGTCAACGCGGGCCTGCTGGTCGAGCTGGTGCGGGAGGGCCAGTACGAGGGAGTCTGGCAACGGATCGAGCTGGCCAACCTGGCCGCGTGGCTGGTCTACGCCGCCGTGCGCAGCCAGCAATCGTCGCGAACCAGCTCCGAGCCTCCGGCCGATATGCGTAGAATATTCGGATTCGGAGGTGCGCGCGATGACGATTCACGCGGCGACCGTCCAAGGCGGTCTGGCAGCCCTGTCCGACGAGATGATCGCTGAGCTGCGGGAACGGGTGTCCTGCCCGGTGCTGGCTCCCGAGGACGCCGGGTTCGGCGAGATCCGCGCGGTCTTCAACGCGATGCATCCCGGCGACCCGTCGCTGGTGGTGAGCTGTTTCGGCACCGCCGACGTGGTCGACGCGGTCACCTTCGCCCGCGACAACGGCCTGGCCGTGTCGGTGCGGGGCGGCGGGCACTCGATCGCCGGACTGTCCGCATCGGACAGCTGCATGCTGATCGACCTGGCACCGATGCACGCGGTGCAGGTGGACGCCGCGGCTCGGTTGGCTCGCGTGCAGGGCGGGGCCGTCTGGGCCGACGTCGACCGCGAGACCCAGGCGTTCGGGCTGGCCACGCCCGGCGGCGTCGTGTCCGACACCGGCGTCGCCGGGCTCACCCTCGGCGGCGGCTACGGCTGGCTGCGCCGCAAGTACGGGCTGGCCTGCGATCACCTGGTGGCGGCCGAGGTGGTCGGCCCCGACGGCCAGGTACGCGTCGCGTCGGAGACCGAGAACACCGACCTGCTGTGGGCGCTGCGCGGCGGCGGTGGCAACTTCGGCGTGGTCACCTGGTTCACCTTCGCGCTCGAAGAGGTCGGCCCGACCGTCGCGTTCGGCGGCACGTTCTATCCGGTCGAGGAGGCCGCGCAGGTCATCCGCGGCTGGCGCGACTACGTGGCGATCGCGCCAGACGAGGTGACCGCCACCTGCCTGACCATCACCATGCCGGCGGACCCGGCGCTGCCGGAGGCGGTGCACAACCGCGCGTGCGTGGTGGTCGGCGCCGTCTACTCGGGAGACGCGGACGAGGGCATGGACATCCTGCGTCCGCTGCGCGAGCTCGGCACGCCGCTGATGGACATGTCGCAGCCGATGCCGTTCACCGCCGTGCAGCAGGGTTTCGACGCCTTCTTCCCGCGCAACACGCTCCAGGCGTACTGGAAGTCGCGGTATCTCTCGTCACTGAGTGACGAGGCGATCGACTTCGTGGCCGACCGGGCGCTCGACCGGCCCAGCCCGTTCACGTTGGTCAACATCTTCCACATGGGCGGAGCGATCGCCGCCGTGGCGCCGGACGCGACCGCGTTCGCCCAGCGCTCCTCGCCGTTCCTGCTCTCCATCGACGGCAACTGGGCCGAACCGGCCGACAACGACGCCAACATCGCCTGGGTGCGGCGGACCTTCGCGGAATCGGCCGACTACGGCGACGACGGTGTGTACCTCAACTTCACCGGACGGTCGGACGAACCGCCGGATGTCGCCGTGGACAGCGCGTTCGGGGCCAACCTGCGCCGACTCGCCGAGATCAAGGCGAAATACGACCCGACGAACATGTTCCGCTCGAACAACAACATCACGCCCGCGAACAGCTGAGCTTCAGCATGCTTTCAGGTTGGTCGGGTAGTAATTCCAGATCCCCCGACGACCTGAGGAGCTTTGGCACATGGCGCTGGCCGCGGAAGGCGACCCTCGCGATCTTGGTGGACTGACCGGGTGGGTGGCCGGGGTGATCGACTCCTTGGGCACCGTCGGCGTCGGCCTGCTGGTCGCGCTGGAGAACCTGGTGCCGCCGATCCCCAGCGAGATCGTGCTGACGCTCGGCGGGTTCCTGGCCAACCAGGGCCGGATGAACCTGGCCTGGGTGATCATCGCCGCGACAGCGGGCTCGGTGGTCGGCGCGCTGGTCCTCTACTGGCTGGGCCGCAGCCTCGGCGAGGAACGGCTCAAGCGATGGCTCGACCGCCTCCCGCTGGTCGACACCGACGACCTGGAGAAGGCCGACAAGTGGTTCGAGCGGCACGAGAACGCCGCCGTCCTGTTCGGGCGCTGCGTGCCGGTGGTACGCAGCCTGGTCTCCATCCCGGCGGGCGCCAACGAGATGCCGATCGGGCGGTTCGTCGCCTACACCACGCTGGGCAGCGGAGTCTGGAACTCGTTGTTCGTCGGCGCGGGCTACGCGCTCGGCTCCAACTGGCAGCGGGTCGACCAGTACGCGCAGTACTTCGACTACGCGATCTACGCCCTGGTCGCGGTCATCGTCGTGCTCTGGGTGCGCAAGAAGATCCGCAAGCGCAACCGGGCCAAGGCGTCGCTGTGAACGACGCGGAGGTGGCCGTCGCGGCGGCCGAGGCTGGTGCCGCGGTGGTCCGGCGCTACTACGGCGAGCCGGTCGAGCACCACGCGAAGTCGCACCGGGACTTCGCCACCACGGCCGACATCGAGGCCGAACGGGCGATCCTGTCGGTGATTCGCGAGCACCGGCCCGACGACGGGTTCCTGGGTGAGGAGAGCGGGCACAACGGGCTCGGCGGCGACCGGCTGTGGCTGGTCGACCCGCTCTGCGGCACCCTGAACTTCGCGGTCAGCACGCCGCTGGTCGCGGTCAACGTCGCGCTCCGGACAGCCGCCGAGGTGACGGCCGCGGCGTCGGCGGACCCACTCGCCGGCGAGCTGTTCTGGACCGACGGCACGGGCGCCTGGCTGCGCCGCAACGGTCTCGACAGCGAGCTGCGCCCGTCGGCCGCGTCGCTGCTGGTCGACGTCAACCTGGACCCGCCGTTCCCCAACAGCGCCTTGTTCCGGGCGACCACGCTGCTGGCGGACCCGGAGTTCGTCGACGGTTTCGGGCCGCGGGTGCTGTCGACGACGCTGGCGGTCGCCTGGGTGGCGGCGGGGCGCCGGGCCGCGTACGTCACCGACGGGCACTTCGCCGACAGCGTGCACTTCGCGGCCGGTCTCGCGATCTGCGCCGCAGCGGGCTGTGTGGTGACGGGTCTGCACGGGCAGCCGCTGCACACGGGTGTCGGCGGGCTCTTGATCGCCGCCGACGTTGCCACCCACACCGAGCTGCTGCGGCTGGTGCGCAAGCAGGGCTCGGCCTAGCTGCCGCGCCGCCGCCACGCCCGGGGGCAGTGACGGCGGCGGGTCGTATCTATAGGAGTCAGCCGAACTGGGCCGTGATACGGGTGAACTCCCAGTCGGGTTGGGCGATGCTGGAGCAGTCGGAGCTCAGCGGGCCGCCGGCGCAACCGCGGTCGCGGTTGACCGACCAGAACGCCAGCCGGGCCAGGCCGCGTGTCTCGGCCCAGTCGCGGATCGACGTCCACTGCGCGGTCGTGGTGATCTCGTTCTGGTCCGAGCGGCCGTTCATGCCGGAGATGCCCATGTGCGCGTACGCGGTGGCGTCGGACCAGCCGAACGCGGTCTTCAGCGCGTTCTTCAGACCCTCGGCGGAGCTGACCGTGCTCGCGTACATGTCGGCACCGCCGCCGAAGTTGAACGGCATGATGGTCCAGACGTCCACATTGGCCTGCAGCGCGGCGGCCTGGTTGATCAGCCGGGTGCCCCACCAGCTCGGCCCGGACGTGGCCGTCGGGATCGTCACGATGGTCTTCAGGTTCGGGTTGTTCTGCTTGAGGATCTTCAGCGCGCCGAGGATCCGGTCCTGCACGACCTCGCTCTCGAACTCGTCCGTGTTCTCGACGTCGAGGTCGATGGCCTTGAGGCTGTACGTGTTGATCACCGATTGCAGCGCACCAGCCAGCGCCGACGCCGACGAGCAGTTCGGGCCGAGCTTGTTGCCGCTCCAACCGCCGACCGACGGGATGATGTCGCCGCCGGCGGCCCGGATCGCCGCGATCTGCTGGGCGTCGCCGGCGCTGTTGATCGGCCGGTTGCCGTCCCAGGCGGGTGTGCAGCCGCCGCCCGAGAGCACGAACGCCTTGGTGAACCACTTGATGCCGGTCGCCGACATCACCGTGTTCATGTTGGGCACGTTGCCCCACGAGTAGATGTACGGCGCCGCGATCTGCGTGCCGGCCGGCGGGTTGGTGCAGCCGGTCGTCGTGCCGGTGACCGCGCCGGACTTGGCCGACTCACCCTGGGCGTTGTACGCGGCCACCGTGTAGGACCGCGAGGCGCACGCCGGCAGGCTGCCGATCGTCGCGCTGGTCCCGGTGACCGTGGCGCGCACGGTCGTACCCTCGTAGACCCGGTAGCCGGTGACCGTGCCGGACGAAGCGTTCCAGGCGACCGAGATGGAGTTGGCGGTGGTGCCGGTGACCCGCACGTTGCCCGGCGTCGGCGGTGCGCCCGGGTTGGTCGGCGGGCCGCCGGCGCAGGACGAGCCGTTGACCGTGCAGCTGGTCGGGTCGCCGGTGCCGGCCGCGACGAAGCCGAAGCTGGCCGTCGCGTTCGGGCCGAGGGTGCCGTTCCAGCTCTTGTTGGTGAAGGTGAACCGCTGACCGCTGCGGGTCATGTCGGCGTCCCAGAAGCTGCCGATCGAGGTGCCGCTCGGCAGGTCGAACGCCACGTTCCACGAGGTGATGGTCGACGACGTGTTGTTGGTGACGGTGAACCGCGCCTCGTAGCCCGAACCCCAGCTCGACGTGCGGACGAAGGCGGCGGTGGCCGCGGACGCGGCCGGTGCGACGGCCACCCCGACCGCCATGGCCGCGAGGGCCAGGGCGGCGGTGACCGCGAGCTGTCTCGTGAGTCTCACAGCTGTGCTCCTCAGGGGAGGGTGGCGAGGTGGGGGTCGACGGTGTTGGCGAACTGGTTGCCGTTGCTGACGTCCCAGTTGATCGACCAGGTCATCGCACCGCGGATGCCCGGGTACGTGCGCGGCGGGCGGAAGCTGCCGCAGTTGGTGCCGCGGGCCAGGCAGTCGAGGGCCTGGTTGACCAGGCTCGGCGCGACCACCCCGCCACCGGCGGCGCCGGGTCCGGCGGGCAGGCCGAGCGCGACCTGGTCCGGCCGCAGCCCGGCCTCGAGCTGGATGCAGGCCAGCGCGGTCATGAAGTTGACCGTGCCCTGGCTGTAGGCGAACGACTGGTCGCAGCCGAGCATCGAGCCGGAGTTGTAGAACTGGGTGTGTACGACGGTGAGGATGTCGCGGATGTCCAGGGCCAGCTTGAAGTAGGACACCGTGGCGTTCTGCATGTCGATCGTCTGCGGCGCCATCGTGATGATCAGGTTGGCGCCGACCCGGCTGCGCAGGTTCCGCAGCGCCTGGCCCATGAAGGTCGGGTTGAGGCCGTTCTCCAGGTCGATGTCGACGCCGTCGAAGCCGTACGACTGGATGAGGTTGAACATCGAGTTGCTGAAGTTGGTGGCGCTGGTGGCGTCGTTGACGGCGACGCGACCCGCCTCACCGCCGACCGAGAGGATCACCTTCTTGCCACGGGAGTGCATGGTGGCGATGTCGGAGCGGAAGTCGGCGTCGGAATAGCCGCCGAGCGCGCTGGACAGGCCGGGGTCGACGGCGAAGGTGACGGCGCCGGGTATGGTGGTGGCCTCGGCGAAGGCGACCGCGATCAGGTCGTACGCCGCCGGGGTGTCCCGCAGCCGAAGCTCGACGGCCGGGTTGACGAAGTTGTGCCAGTAGCCGGTCAGGAAGTGCGCCGGCAGTGGGCCGGTCGAGCACCCGGTGGTGGTGCCGCTGACGGCGGCGCTGCGGGCGGACTCGCCGACGGTGTTGTAGGCGGCGACCGTGTACGTCCGGGAGGCGCAGGCCGGCAGGCCGCTGATCGTGGCCGTCGTGCCGGTCACCGTCGCGCGGACCGTGCTGCCCTCGTAGACCCGGTAGCCCGTGACGGTGCCGCTGCTGGCGTTCCAGGCGAGCGAGATCGCGCTGCCGGTGGTGCCGGTGACTCGGAAGTTGCCGGGCACGCCGGGCACGGTCGGACCGGTCCCGCCGCTGGTGGTGCCGGTGACGGTGGCGCTGCGGGCGGACTCACCCGCGGAGTTGTACGCGGCGACCGTGTACGTGTGGGTGGTGTTGGCTCCCAGCCCGCCGATCGTGGCGGACGTGCCGGTCACGGTCGCCCTGACAGTGGTGCCTTCGTAGACCCGGTAGCCGGTGACGGTGCCGCTGCTGGCACCCCAGGCGAGCGAGATGCTGGTCTGGGTGACGCCGGTGACGCTGGGCGCGCCCGGCGTGCCCGGCACCTGCGTGCCCGGGTCGGTGGTGCCGCCGCAGGACGCGCCGTTGAGCGTGCAGTTGGCGGGTGACCCCGCGCCGGCACCGATGAGCCCGAACGACGCGGTGCCGCCCGGAGCCAGGGTGCCGTTCCAGGACTTGTTGGTGAAGGTGAACCGCTGCCCGGACCGCGTCATGTCCGCGTCCCAGAAGCTGCCCACCGAGCTGCCCGACGGCAGGTCGAAGGCGACCGCCCAGCCGTTCATGGTGGTCGTGCCGCCGTTGGTGATCGTGTACTTGCCCTCCCAGCCGGAGCCCCAGTCGGAGGTCTTGACGAACGTCGCGGTTGGTCCGGCGGCCATGGCCGGAGAGGCGACCACGACAGCGGTCACCCCACCGAGCAGGGTGACCGCCGCGGTGACCATCAAAGTCCGCAAGCGCATAAAAGTCCTCCCCAGGCCCGCGCTCACATCGATAGATGGCCAATTATTAAGACTGTTTACAGATTCTTGTCAATACCTAGTTCCGGAACTGGAACCAGTTGACGTTGACGAAGTCGTTGGGCTGGCCGCTGGTGAAGGTCAGGAAGACCGTGTGGGTGCCCGTGGTTGCGGTGATATTGCCTGGTATCGATCGCCAGCTCTGCCAGCCGCCGGTGTTGGCCAGGGCGAAGCTGCCGATCGGGGCGTTGCTGCGGCTGTCCAACCGCACCTCGACCAGGCCACTGACCCCGCCGCCGGCGCCCGACGCCACGCGGGCGACGAAGTCGCGCGCCGGGGTCGAGCCGAAGTTGACGTTGTTGAACTGGACCCAGTCGCCATTCTTGATCGCGCCGATGTTCTGGCCGCCCTCGCTGCACGACTCGACGATCACGCCGCTCTGGGCGTTGAACGACTCGGCCTGGATCTGGCTGTACGCGCTGCCACCGCCGCCAGTGGGCGGGGTGGTCGGCGGGTTGGTCGGGTTGGTGCCACCGCCGCCGCTCGTGTAGACCGCGACGTAGTCGACCAGCATCGACCGGCCCGACACGGTGGAGCCGGTCGGCGTGGCGGAGCCCGCGACGCCGTTGGGGAACGCGCCTCCCATGGCGACGTTGAGCAGGATGAAGTAGCCGGCGTGGCTGGTCATGTTCGACCAGTGCGGCTCGCCGACCTGCGCCGACGTGACGGTGTGGAAGAGCGTGCCGTCCACGTACCAGCGCAGCTGTTGCGGGCTCACGCTCGTGTCCCACTCGAACCGGTAGGTGTGGAAGGCCGACTGGCACGACGAGCCGGGGCAGGCCCGGCTCGCGCCGAGGCCGTTGGTCTCGTTGCAGGGCCCGCCCGGGTTGACTCCGCAGTGGAGCACACCCCAGACGGAGTTGATCCCGTTGACGTTCTCCATGATGTCGAACTCGCCGATGGCCGGCCAGTTCCAGTAGTTGCCCCGGTACGGGGCGCCGAGCGCCCAGAACGCGGGCCAGTAGCCGGCGGCCGACGCACCGGTCACGTTGGGCATCTGGATGCGCCCCTCGATCCGCAGGATTCCTCCCGACGGCGGCCGGAAGTTGCTGCGTTGCGTCTCGATCCGGCCCGAGGTCCACTGCCCGGAGCTGTTGCGGACGGGGGTGATCCGCAGGTTGCCGGAGCCGTCCAGGCTCAGGTTGGACGCGCTGTTGGTGTAGGTCTGGATCTCGCCGGTGCCCCAGTTGCCGGGTCCGCCGGGATAGCCGGTGCCGGTGTCGATGATCCAGTTCGAGGACGAGGGCAGGCTGTTGGCCGACCCGTTGAAGTCGTCGCTCCAGGCCAGCGTCCAACCGGACGGAGCGGACGGCAGGGAGGCGTTGGCGCTGACGGCGGCGGAGACGGCCGCGACAGTGATCACCGCTGTGGCGATCGATACGAGTGCGCGACGTTTCATGAAGCCTCGCTCTTTTTGTGGGGGGATGGGCTACGTGAGAGCGCTCTCACGAGAGTTCTAGCGAACCAAGGGACGCATGTCAATGTTTTGGTGGGAGGGCTCCCGCCAGGCGGCAATCTTTAGGGCGGGCTTAACAAACCGTCCCTCGCATTGAGGGTTGCGGGTGCGTCCATCTATGGTCCGGCCTGGATCAGTCGGCGCGGGACCTGGGCATGTGAGGTGTGGGGGCATGGCGCAACGGCAGGGTGCGTCCCGGCACCGGGCGCCCGATCCGCTCGTGCCGCGCGTCGCCCGGCTGGCGAAGGCCGGCGAGCCCACGCTGCTCAAGCTCGTGCGCAACCGCAGGCAGGTGCTGATCGGCGCCGGCGCGGCCGTGGTCGCCACGGGCGCCGTCGGGTCGGCGGTCGCGGTGCTGGGCGGTGGCGGCATCTCCGCCGCGCTGGGCGACTCGGCCACCTCGACCCGGTCGCCGCGGGACGCGGGGGCGTTCGCCGACCGGGACGCCAGCTACACCCAGTCGCTCGGCGACTCCATCGACCTCGGCGCGGCCGGCCTGATGGACACCGCCGCCGCGGCCGCGGCAGCCGCCGCCAAGAAGACGCCGACCAACCCGAACCTGCTCAGCCGCGACCCGATCCTGCACATGCTGCGGCGGGTCACCTTCGGGCCGACGCGGGTGCTGGTCGACGCGGCCACCAAGACCGGCATCGACGAGTGGTTGGAGCAGCAGCTCAACCCGGGCAAGGTCGACGACCCGGTGGCGACGAAGGCGATGGCCGCGTTCCCGACCGCCTCGATGAGCACCGCGCAGATCCGCCGCACGGTCAAGGACGGCGACTACCAGGCGCAGTTCGAGCTCGGCCAGGCGACGATCGCCCGGCAGATGTGGAGCAGCCGCCAACTCTTCGAGGTGATGGTCGACTTCTGGTCGAACCACCTCAACGTGACCAACCCGTTCGACGGCGGTTGGGACGTGCGCACCTCGTACGACAACGACGTGATCCGCAAGCACGCGCTCGGCAAGTTCTCCGACATGCTCAAGGCCAGCGCCCGGCACCCGGCGATGCTGCGCTATCTCGACAACGCGGCCTCGGACCGGCGGTCGGTCAACGAGAACTACGGCCGCGAGCTGCTCGAGCTGCACACCGTCGGCATCGACGGCGGCTACAACGAGAAGGACGTGCGCAACAGCGCGTACATCCTGACCGGGCGCACGGTGACCGACGACGGGCAGTTCCGCTACGCGGCCGACCGGCACTGGGTCGACCCCGTCAAGGTGCTCGGCTTCAAGGACAAGAACCCGTCGCGGTCCAAGGGTCTCGACGTCGGCGAGCGATACCTGAAATACCTGGCCACGCACCCGTCGACCGCGAAGAACATCGCGCGCAAGCTGGCCGTGCGGTTCGTCTGCGACGCGCCGCCCAACGGCCTGGTGCAACGGCTCGCCGACACGTACCTCGAGAACGGCACCGCGATCGCGCCGGTGCTGCGGGTGCTGTTCCGGTCGCAGGAGTTCTGGATCGCGTCCGGCATGAAGACCCGCCGCCCGCTGGAGAACTTCGTGGCCGCTGCCCGGGCGCTCGGGATCGCGCCCGGCTCCGACACCCGCTCCGGCGTTGAGGGCCTGTACTTCATGACCGAGCGCTTCGGCAACGCGCCCATGGCCTGGGTGCCGCCGAACGGCTACCCGGACGTCGCGGCCGCCTGGCGGTCCGCGCACGCCACGCTCGCGCTGTGGAACGCGCACCGCGCGCTGATCGGCGGTTACGAGCGCGGGCTGTCGTACCCCAAGGTGGAGGGTCTGGTCGGCAAACGGCCGGGCACCACGGGGCCGTACGTCGACAGCCTGGCGGACCGCCTGGTGTTCCAGAAGCTGAACCCGGGGCACCGCAAGGCGTTGCTCACCTTCCTCTCCGCGAAGGACAGCACCGCCGTCAAGAACAGCAGCCTGGGCGGCAAGGTCGAGCACCTGGCGCCGCTGCTGCTGGACTCCATCTACCACGCGTTGCGGTGAGGCCATGACTGTCGAGAGCGGACCGCGTAACAGCGATGAGCTGGCCCGCTATGGCCCGAACCTGCCGGAGGCGGCGATCCGGGTGCAGGCCGAGGCGGTCGCGGCGGACCTGCGGGCGCAGCGTGACCAGTGGCGCAAGGGCTTCACCCGGCGCCGCGTGTTGGCCGGTGCGGGCGCGGTCGGCGTGGCCAGCCTGGCCAACCAGGTCGTCACCACGCGGGTGGCGTTCGGTGCCCCGTCGACCACCAACCGCACGCTGGTCGTGGTCTTCCTGCGCGGTGGCATGGACGGCCTGTCGGTGGTCGTGCCGCGCGGCGACCGCAACTACCTGAACGCCCGGGGCGGCATCGCCGTGCAACCGGGCGCGCTGCTGGCCGGCGACGACCGGTTCGGCCTGCACCCGGGGCTCGCGCCGCTGGTGCCGTTCTGGGAGAAGGGCATGATGGCCGCGGTGCACGCGGTCGCGTCGCCGGACGCCAGCCGGTCGCACTTCCAGGCGCAGGACTGTCTAGAACGGGGTGCGGCGTCGACCTCGGTGCACACCGGCTTCCTCGACCGCGTGCTCGAACAACTCGGCCCCGGCACCACGTTCCGCGCCGTCGCCGAGGGTTCGGCGCTGCCCCGGTCGCTGGTCGGCGGCCAGAGCAAGCTCGTGCTCCAGGGCATCCGCGACTTCGACCTGCGGGCCGGCAGCGGCATGCGGGAGAAGACGCTGACCGCGCTCAAGGCGCTCTACACCGGGGTCGGCGACCACCCGCTGGGCGGCCAGGCGGCCGAGACGCTCAAGTCCATCTCGACCGCGCGGAAGATCGCCCAGGCCGACTACCAGGGCAGCGCGCAGTGGCCCGGCGGCGGCTTCTCCGACCAGCTCAAGGACGTCGCGCGGCTGATCAAGGCCAAGGTCGGCCTGCGGGTCGCGGCCGTCGACATCGGCGGCTGGGACATGCACACCAACATCGGCGGCCCGGACGGCGGCGACATGCGCAACCGGCTCAACGAGCTCGCGGGTGCGCTCGGAGCGTTCGCCACCGACCTCGGGTCCGCTTTGGACAACACCTCGATCGTCACGATGAGCGAGTTCGGGCGCCGGGTCGAGGCCAACGGCAACTCCGGCACCGACCACGGCCACGGCGGGCTGATGCTGCTGCTCGGCGGCGGCCTGAACGGCGGCAAGGTGCACGGCCGCTGGCCGGGCCTGTCCGCCGGCGCCCTCGACCAGGGCGACCTGGCCGGCGCCAACGACTACCGCGACGTCATGACCGAGCTGCTCGGCGCCCGGATGGGCGTCAAGGACTGGAAGAAGATCTTCCCCGGGTACGAGGCGAAGAAGATCGGCGTCTTCCGCTAGCTCCTAAGGAAGTTGAGCAGGTCGCCCTGGAACTTGTCCTGCTCGGTCTCGAAGAGTCCGTGCGGTGCGCCCGGGTAGACCTTCAGCTCGGCGTCCTTGACGATCTTCACGGCCTTCTTCGAGGCGTCCGCGAACGGCACGATCTGGTCGTCGTCGCCGTGGATGAACAGCGTCGGCACGTCGATCGCCTTGAGGTCGTCGGTCAGGTCGGTCTCGGAGAACGCCTCGATGCAGTCGTACGCACCCTTGATCCCGACCGTCATGCACTGCTCCCAGAAGTCGTCGAGGATGCCCTGCGAGACGTCGGAACCCTTGCGGTTGGCGCCGAAGAACTGCGGAGCGAGGTCCAGGTAGAACTGCGACCGGTCGTCCTTGACGCCCTCCCGGAGCTGGTCGAACACCTCCATGGGCAGGCCCTCGGGGTTGTTCTTGGTCTTCAGCATCAGCGGCGGGATCGCACCGACGAGCACCATCTTCGCGACCCGGTCGGTGCCGTGCCGGCCGACGTACCGGGTGATCTCGCCGCCGCCGGTCGAGTGGCCGACCAGGACGACGTCGTTCAGGTCGTTCTGCTCGATCACCTCGGCGAGGTCGTCCGCGTAGTGGTCGAGGTCGTTGCCCTCCCAGGGCTGGCTGGACCGGCCACCACCGCGCCGGTCGTGCGCGATGCCGCGGAAGCCGTTGTCGGCGACCATCATCATGGTGTCGTCCCACGCGTCCGCGGTCAGCGGCCAGCCGTGGCTGAAGACGACGGGCTGTCCACTGCCCCAGTCCTTGAAGAAGATGTCGGTGTTGTCACTGGTCGTTACGTGTCCGGTGGTCATCGATTCCCCCATGCGCGCTGCGGTCACAACTCGTTTCGACGCTACGGGCGGTATCCACGACCTTCCGGAGTTCGGGCGAGGTTGTGAACGGTGGTGTGCTAGGCGACACCTGCGGCGTCGAGCAGGGCGGCCGCCGTGGCCAGGCTCAACCCGTCGAGACCGGTGCCGTGCACGACGGTGCGGGCCGCCGAACCGTCGAACACCACGGTCAACTGCCGTCCCAGCAGCTCCGGGTCGGCCACGCCGGCGGCGCGGGCCTCGGCGGTGAACCAGTCGGTGAGCTCCTGCTTGAACTCGCGGGCCACGACGGTCGCCGGGTGGTCGTGGTCGCGCAGGTCGGAGGCGGTGTTGACGAACGGGCAGCCGGCGAAAGCGGGCTGACCGGCCAGGTCTTCGAGCACCCGGAAGACGTGCAGCACCCGCTCGCGCGGCCGCGTCTCGGCGTCCTCCGGGAAGAACGCCGCGTTGGTGCCTGGCCCGCTCGCCTTCAGCGCCTCGGCGACCAGGTCGTCCTTGGTCTTGAAGAGCTGGTACATCGACCGCTTGGACACCCCGGCGACCGAGCACAGCCGCTCGACGCCGGTCGCGGTCACGCCCTCGCGATAGAAGAGGTCGGTGGCCGCCGCCAGGAGGCGGTCACGGGGAGTCGCGGTCTTGCCTGTTGCCATCACCACAGCGTAGCGCCAGATCTTGCGATTGGAAAACGATCGGTTTACGTTGGTGGAAACCGATCGGTTTCAAGGAGTCGACATGCAGATCAACGGCGCGACGGTACTGGTGACGGGTGGCAACCGCGGCCTGGGCAAGGCGTTCGTCGAGGAGTTCCTCGACCGGGGCGCGAAGAAGGTCTACGCGGCGGCCCGCGACCCACGCACGGTGACGAACACGGGCGCGGTCCCGATCCAGCTCGACGTGACCGACCACGCGTCGATCGAGCGGGCGGCGGCCACCGCCGGCGACGTCACGCTGCTGGTCAACAACGCCGGTATCGACACGTACAGCCGGAGCTTCCTCGACGGTGACCCGGCCGACATCCGGCGCGAGTTCGACACGAACCTGTTCGGGCTGCTCGACGTCACCCGGGCCTTCGTACCCGTGATCGTCCGTAACGGCGGCGGGCACCTGCTCAACGTCGCCTCGGTGCTCTCCTGGATCCCGAGCGGCGCGTACGGCGCGTCCAAGGCGGCGGTCTGGTCGGCCACCAACCACCTGCGCACGGAGCTCGCGCCGCAGGGCGTCGGGGTGACCGGGCTCTACGTCGGCTACGTCGACACGGATCTGGCGGCGCACGTCACGCTGCCCAAGACCGACCCCCGGGTGGTCGCCCGGGCCGGCGTCGACGGCATCGCGGCCGGCGACGACGAGGTGTTGGCCGACGAGTTCACCAAGGCCGTCCGGGGCGCCATCGGCACCGACCCGGCCGCTCTGCTTTCCTGAATCCCCCCGGCCGGGCGGCGGTGCGGTCCTTGTTTGGCCGGACCGCCGCCCGGTTAACACCTGTCGGCATGGGTGACCGGTGGTATCAGAAGGCAGTCGTGTACTGCCTCGACGTCGACACGTTCCAGGACTCCGACGGTGACGGCGTCGGCGACCTGCGCGGGCTGATCGGCCGGCTGGACTACCTGGCCCGGCTCGGGGTGACCTGTCTCTGGCTGCACCCGATCCACCCGACGCCCGGCCACGACGACGGCTACGACGCGACCGACTTCTACGGCGTCGACCCGCGGATCGGCACGCTCGGCGACTTCGCGGAACTGTTGCACCAGGCCGAGGACCGGGGCATCCGGGTGATCATCGACCTGGTGGTCAACCACACCTCCGACCAGCACCCGTGGTTCCAGCACGCCCGTTCTTCGCCCGACTCGCCGTACCGCGACTGGTATGTCTGGAGCGACACCGAGCCCGCGGACCGCAAGCAGGGCATGGTCTTCCCGGGCGAGCAGGACGAGACGTGGAGCTACGACCGCACCGCCAAGGCCTGGTTCTACCACCGGTTCTACAAGTTCCAACCGGACCTCAACTTCGCCAACCCGGCGGTACGCGAGGAGGTCAAGCGGATCGTCGCCTTCTGGCTGCGCCTCGGCGTGAGCGGGTTCCGGATCGACGCGCTGCCGTTCATCGCCGAGCTGACCGAGCCCGGCAACCCGGACTCACCCAAGGACTTCGGCCTGATCACGGAGCTGCGCCAGCACGCGCAGTGGCGGCGCGGTGATGCGGTGCTGCTGGCCGAGGCCAACGTCGAGCCGGAGAAGCTCGTGGACTACTTCGGCTCCGGCGGCGACGCCAACGACCGCGTGCAGATGCTGTTCGACTTCATGCTCAACGGCCGGCTTGTGCTGGCGCTGGCCCGGGAGGACCCGGAGCAGTTGATCGACGCGCTGCGGGACACGCCGCGGCTGCCGTCGGGCGGCCAGTGGGCGACGTTCCTGCGCAACCACGACGAGATCGACCTGTCCCGGCTCACCGCCGAACAGCGCGCCGAGGTGTACGCCGCGTTCGGCCCGGACGAGAACATGCGGATCTACGACCGCGGGATCCGGCGCCGGCTCGCCCCGATGCTGGGCAACGACCGGCGGCGCCTGGAACTGGCCTACGCACTGCAGTTCTCGCTGCGCGGCACGCCGGTGCTGCGCTACGGCGAGGAGATCGGGATGGGGGAGGACCTGGCGCTCGACGGGCGGTTCGCCATCCGTACGCCGATGCAGTGGTCGACCCTGCCCAATGCCGGGTTCTCCACCGCGACGCCGTTCCGGCCGGTCGTCTCCGGGGGCGAGTTCGGCTACGAGACCGTCAACGTCACCGCGCAGCGGCACGATCCGGCGTCGTTGCTGGCGTGGTTCGAGCGGATGATCAGGACGCTGCGCGAGGCGCCCGAGGTCGGCGCCGGCTCGTGCACCCACGTCGACGTGCCGGTGCCGGCCGGCGTGCTCGCGCACCGGGCCGACGGCCCCACCGGCTGCATGCTGTTCGTGCACAACCTGGGCCGGAAGGCGGCGACGGTCGACCTGGGCAAGCTGGCGGCCGAGGCGGACCACCCCAACGACGTGCTGGCAGACCAGGAGTATCCGGAGGTCGGCGACCTGACCTCGATCAAGGTGGCCGGCTACGGCTACCGCTGGATTCGGCTGAACCGGGCCCCTGCCGGATGAGCGTGGCGTCGGCTACTGTGCGGTAACCGACGAGGAGGTCTGGGATGGGTCAGCGGGTAGCGGTCGTCACGGGTGCGGCGCGCGGAATCGGTGCGGCGACGGCACAGCGGCTAGCCGCCGACGGCCTGGCGGTGGCGGTGGTCGACCTCGACGAGACCGCGACGAAGTCCACAGTGGATGCGATCACGGCCGCGGGCGGCACGGCGGTCGGCATCGGCGCGGACGTGGCCGACCGCTCGCAGGTCGAAGAGGCCGTGGCCCGGATCGCCTCGGAGCTGGGCCCGCCGACGGTCCTGGTCAACAACGCGGGCGTGCTCCGCGACAACCTGATCTTCAAGATGACCGACGACGACTGGGACACGGTGCTCTCGGTCCACCTGCGCGGCGCGTTCCTGGTCACCCAGGCCGTCCAGGCGCACATGGTGACCGCCAAGTGGGGCCGGATCGTCAACCTGTCCAGCACGTCGGCACTGGGCAACCGGGGCCAAGCCAACTACGCGGCGGCCAAGGCGGGCATGCAGGGCTTCACGAAGACGCTGGCGATCGAGCTGGGCCGCTACAACGTGACGGCCAACGCGGTCGCACCGGGCTTCATCGAAACAGCGATGACGGCGGCCACGGCCGCCCGCATGGGCGTCGACTTCGACCTGCTGAAGAAGGGCGCCGCGGAACAGATCGCGGTCAAGCGCATCGGCCAGCCGGAAGACGTGGCCCACACGATCTCGTTCCTGACCAGCGAAGGCGCGGGCTTCGTCAGCGGCCAGGTGATCTACGTCGCCGGCGGTCCCAGCTCCGGGCTCTAGGGTCAAGAGCGGGCAAGGATGCGGCCCGCTCCGAGTCTTAGCGGGCCTTGCGGCCCGCGTAGCGGAGCCAGAGTAGGCCGATGACCGGGAGGACCAGGGGCACGTAGCCGTAGCCTCGGCCGAAGTCCGTCCAGACTGTGTCGTCCGGGAAGGCTCCCGCGTCGAAGACGCTCAGCAGGCCGACCGTGACCACGCCGGCCAGCTCGATCGAGCAGCTCACCAGGGCCACCCGGCGCCAGGTTTCGCCGCCTCGGGCCAGGGCGACCGTGGCCACGATGTAGACGACTGCGGCGAAGGCCGACAGGAGGTAGGCCAGCGGGGCCTCGCTGAACTTGGAGCCGATCTGCACCGCGGCCCGGGCGCTGGCCGAGAGCGCGAAGATGCCGTACACGGCGATCAGCGCCCGGCCCGGGCCCGTGCCGAGCGTGCGGGGCGCGGTCTGCTCAGCCACTGGTCACCACCTGCCACGTCTGGTGCAGGCGCAACACCAGCACCGGAATCGTCAGACAGACCACGACGACGATCACCGAGCCCCACCGGGTCGGCTCCAATCGGGCCAGTACCCAGCCCAGGGGCGGGAGGCAGACGATCGTCACGACGTAGCCGAGGAACGTCACCGCGCTCGCCGGGCGGTCGCCGCCGCTCGCCGCGACCGCCGCCGCCACCAGCAGGACGATCAGGGCGACCTCGACGACGGCCAGGCCGATGAGCTGGCCGCGGTCCGGCGCGCGGTGGCGCAGCGCCGAGACCAGGGCCCACGCGCCGACCAGCAGCGAGAGGCCGATCACGATGCCGGACAGGGTGCCGTTCACGGGCACACCGTACTCGCAGGCAGGGTGGCATTTGTCATCGGGCAGGATGGGGCCATGCCTCTCCGGTTCGGCCTCTTCGGCACCGGCCCCTGGGCCACCGCCACCCAAGGACCCGCGATCGTCGCCCACCCCGACGCCGAGCTCGTCGGTGTCTGGGGTCGCGACCCCGGCAAGGCCGCCGTCCTGGCCGAGGCCACCGGCAGCCGCGCGTACGCGGACATCGACGACCTGCTCGGCGATGTCGACGCCGTCGCCGTCGCGCTGCCGCCCGACGTGCAGCCGGAGATCGCCGAGCGGGCCGCCAAGGCCGGCCGGCACCTGCTGCTCGACAAGCCGCTCGCCCTGACCGTCGAAGCGGCCGACCGGGTCGTGGCCGCCGTCGACGCCGCCGGCGTGGCGTCGGTGGTGTTCTTCACCGCCCGGTTCCAGGACAACGTCACAGCCGCGCTGCGGGAGCTCGCCGCCGTCGGTGGCTGGCAGGGCGGCCGGGTGGCGCACCTGGCCTCGATCTTCCAGCCCGGCAACCCGTACGGCGCCTCGCCGTGGCGGCGCACCTACGGCGGGCTCTGGGACGTCGGGCCACACGCCCTCTCCCAGGTGCTGCCGGTGCTCGGCCCGGTCGCCGAGGTGTCCGCCGTCGAGGGACCGCGGTCCACCACGAACCTGGTGCTGCGCCACGAGTCCGGCGCCGTCAGCACGGTCACGCTCTCGGTCGACGCGCCGCCGGCGGCGGTGTTGCGCGACATCACCTTCTTCGGCGAGCGGGGTGTGCGCGAAGTGCCGCGTGGTGAGGGTGCGGTGCTGGTCGCCTTCGGCCAGGCCATCGACCTGCTGATCGCCGAGGTCGCCGGGGCCAGGCACGACGTCGGTGTCCACTTCGGACGCGAGGTGGTCGGGGTGCTGGCCGCCGCCGAGCGCGCTCGCGAGGTCGGAAAAACGGTAAAGCTCTAGGCCGCGAGCTCCGTGCGGCGCAGCCAGCGCAGCGCGTCGGGCAGCGGCATGGGTCGCGAGAACAGGAAGCCCTGGCCGTACGGGCAGCCGATCCGGCGCAGCAGCTCGCGTTCGTCGGTGGTCTCGATGCCCTCGGCGACCACCTCCAGGCCCAGCGTGTGTGCCAGCCGGACGATGCCGTCGACCAGCGCGCGCTGTTGGGTCGAGGTGGTGACCGTGCCGGTGAACAGCCGGTCGATCTTCAGCACGTCGAGCGGCACGTGCCGCAGGTAGCTCAGTGACGAGTAGCCGGTGCCGAAGTCGTCGATCGCGACCCGCACGCCGAGCCGGCGCACCTCGGCGAGGTCGTCCCAGACCTGGTCGTCGTCGCGCAGCAGCAGGCTTTCCGTGATCTCCAGCATCAAGCAGGACGGCGGCAGCTTGCTGGCGGCGAGCTCGCGCTTGACCAGCCGGACGAAGCCGGGGGTCCGGAACTGCCGGGCGGACACGTTGACGGCCACGTACGGCGCGCCGTAGGCCTGGCCCTTGCGCCAGGTCGCGGCGGCCGCGATCGCGGTGCGCAGCACCCATTCGCCGATCGGCACGATCAGCCCGGACTCCTCGGCCACGTCGATGAACGCGTCGGGCGTCAGCCGGCCGCGGGTGGGATGGTTCCACCGCAGCAGCGCCTCGAAGCCGACGGCGTGCCCGTCGTCGAGTCGGACGATCGGCTGGTACTCCAGCAGCAGGCCGCCGTCGTGGATCGCGCGGTCGAGCTCCGCCCGCAGCTCGAGCCGCTCGACAATCGTGGTGTGCAGCTCCGGCTGGTAGCGCCGCCACTGGCTCTTGCCCGCGCCCTTGGCCACGTAGAGCGCGAGGTCCGCCTGCCGGAGCAGTTCGGAGCCGTCGCTGGCGTCCGCGGTGGTGCCGATGCCGATGCTGGCGGAGCAGCTGATCAGGTCGCCGCCGATGCTGTACGGCTGGCGCAGTGCCCGGATGATCCGGTCGGCCGCGTCCTCGACGTCACCGGGCTCACCGGCGTCGTCGATCAGCACGGCGAACTCGTCGCCCCCGAGGCGGGCCGCCGTGTCGTGCGGGCGCAGCGCGGAGCTGATCCGCCAGCCGACGGCCTTGAGCACCTGGTCGCCGCTGGCGTGGCCGAGCGTGTCGTTGACGACCTTGAAGTCGTCGAGGTCGATGAAGAGCACGCCGACGACGCCGCGGTGTGCCTCGACGGCCTTCTGCATCCGTTCGGCGAACAGCGTCCGGTTGGCCAGCCCGGTCAGCGCGTCGTGGTTGGCCCGGTGGGTCAGCTCCCGCTCCAGCCGGCGCTTGTCGGTCACGTCCCGCAGGGTGAAGACCAGCCCGCGCACGGTCGGGTCGGCGCGCAGGTCGCGCACGGAGATCTCGACCTGGGCCGCCGTGCCGTCGGGGCGACGCAAGGTCCAGTCAGTCGTGCCCCAGTTGTCCGGCTCGACGCTGCCGACCGGACGGTCCTGGATCCGGCGGAACACCCGCTCGGCCCGCTCCCGCTCGGCCGGGTCGCCGTGGTCCAGCAGCATGGTGCCGACCAGGTCGACCTCGCCGAACATCGCCCGGGCGGACGGGCTGGCGTACGCGATGCGGTCTTCCGAGTCGATGATCAGGATGACGTCGGCGGCGTTGTGCACGAGCGCGCGGAAGTACTCCTCGCTGGTCCGCTTGCGTAGCTGTTCGCTCAGCGTCACCCGGTCGATGGCCAACGCGGCCTGCGAGGCGAGCACGGCGAGCCGGTCCTGCGCGGCCGAGAGCGGGCGTTCGTCGGCGGCGACCAGCATCACGCCGACGGTGGTGTCCTCCTTGCCGCTCTCGCCGACCGTCAGCGGCAACGCCAGGGTGAGCTTGTCGGACCCGGCGCCGTGCCCGTCCGGCCGGTGGGCGCCGAGCGCCGCGGCGATCGAACGGGGCAGCTCACCGCTCTCCAGCAGCGTCGGCTCGCCGAGCCGGCGGACCGCCTCGATCGACGACTTGGGCAGCGCGCCCAGGTGCCGGCCCATCGCCTTGGCGTCGGCTCCCTGGGTCATCAACAGGAAGTGGTAGGTGGTGCCCGGTTCCAGCACGTCGCGGATGCCGTCGTCCAGCGCGTCGGCGATCCCCTCGTCGTCGGCGGCGGAGACGAGCGCGGTGGTCACCGTGCGCAGGCCGCGTTCCCGCCCGATCTGCTCGCGCAGGCGGTTGGCCAGGTTCACCAGCCGCGCGATCACCAGGAGGAACATCACCAGCGAGGAGATGGCGATGACCACGCCGTGTCGCACCGTGCCGAGCCCGATCGTCTCGTACAACAGGATGGCCGGTGGGATCAGCGCGGAGATCCCCAGGATCACCAGGCGCAACACGGTCGCCTCGCGTGGCCGGGCCAGCCGGCGCTCGCCGATCCCGCGCATCGACGGTACGAGCGCGGCGGCGCCCCACAACGCGTACAGGGCGATGTAGCCGAGGTCCAATGGGGTCCGGACGAGCCACTGGTCGTCGATGCGGCCGATCCGGAACAGGGCATCGGCGACGACGTAGCCCACGATGCCCAGGGCCAACAGGATCACCGCCGGGCTCAGCCGCACCGCGGTGACCAGCCGCGCGACCATGCCGAGCACGATGATGTCGAAGACCGGGTACGCGATCAGCAGGACGCCGGTGATCACGCCGACGTGTGGCTGCGCGAAGCGGGCCTCGACGGTGAGCACCCAGGCGAGCAGGCCCGTGCCGAGCACCAGCACGAACGCGTCGATGAGGGCGGGCCGGTCGGGTCTTGGCTCCGCGGCGCGCGTGAACTTGAACAGCGCGACGGCGATCAGCACCACGCCGATCAGCAGGAGTATGTCGTCGGAGAGGGTGAGCGGGGGTCTGGCGGGTCCGCCCGGCAACGTCAGGTTGAACGAGAGGTCCGAGGCGGCGTAGAAGACCAACCCGGCGAAGAACCACAGCCAGGCGCCCGTGAGCCGGGGACGGTTGAGTTGGATGCCGACCAGGACGGCCGCGGCGCCGCTGACGCTGAGCGCGGTCCAGACGCCGAGGCGCCAGGACAGGGGCGCGAGGTAGTAGACGACCGTGAGAACGGCCATCCACAGGCCGAACGCGGCCAGCACCATGCGCCGCGTCCTGTCTGAGACTTCGCTCAAATGCCGCCAAGGGGGCATTCACACACCGTACGGCCGCACGCGCCGAGCGTCGAGGCGATGGCGCTGTGCGCTCGATCGCCGTGGTTGGCCTTACGCACGGCTATGTCTCGATTACGACAAGTAGGCATCACTGGCACACGCAGGCTGGTACGAATCTGTGTAAAGCATCTCAAAACCGACATGAGGGGATCTCAGCATCATGCGTGTCTTCAGGACAGCGGGTCTCGCCGTCACGGTGGCCGCTCTGGCCCTGGCCATGGCGGCGTGCGGCTCGGACACCAGCCCGTCCACCGCCCTTCAGCCCACCGGTGGCTCGTCGGCCACGTCTCCCGGCGGGGGTGGCAGCCCGCAGCCGTCCGGGACAGCGACCGCGGCGGGTGGCGGCGGCGCGGTCTTCGGACCCGGCTGCTCCTCGCTGCCGAGCTCCGGCGCCGGCAGCCTCTCGTCGATGGCATCGCAGCCGGTCGCCACCGCGGTGGCCAGCAACCCGCAGCTGTCGACGCTGGCCAACGCGATCAAGACCGCGGGGCTGACCGACACGCTGAACAACGCGCAGAACATCACCGTGTTCGCACCGAACAACGACGCGTTCAACCAGGTCGGGCAGTCGCAGCTCAACGCCCTGCTCGCCAACAAGACGCAGCTGACCCAGACGCTGGAGTACCACGTGGTGCCACAGCGCCTGAGCCCGAGCCAGCTCGCCGGCACGCACAAGACCATGGAAGGCCAGAACCTGACCGTCACGGGCAGCGGTGAGGACTTCACGGTCAACAACACCGCCAGCGTCGTCTGCGGCAACATCCAGACGAGGAACGCGACCGTCTACATCATCGACGCGGTGCTGACCCCGCCTGCGGGAACGCCGTCGCCGTCGGCCAGCTGAGCGCTCTGTAAGGAAGGGCACCTCGTTAACGCCTCAGGCGTTAACGAGGTGCCCTTCCTTCGTCTAGCCCAGCTTGGACAGCAGTTCCGGGCCGCGGTTGGTCAGCCGGGCGATCGCGAGCCGGCCCAGCCCCCAGGCCAGCGCGACGCCGAGCACCAGGCTCACCGGCGTCGCCGCCCAGCGGAGCAGGTCGTCGTTCCGCACCGTGCCGGTGATCAGCAGGGCCAGCGACGGCGCGGCCAGCAGCGCCTGGGCGATGAGCACGAACCAGACGATGCCCGAGAAGCCGGCCCCGTCGGAGCCCGGGTTGCTGCCGCGCTTGTGCGGGTCGGCGATCCGTACCGGCAGGAACACCGAGACGAAGACCAGCAGGCCGGTGCCGGCGCCGAGCACCAGGGGCAGCAGGCCGACCGCCCAGGGAAGCATGTCCCCCTTGCCGTGCCAGATCGCTCCGGCCACTGTCATCGCCAGCGCCGGCGGCGCCACCAGCAGCAGGAAAGCCCGTTGCCGGCCGCGGATGTCGGCGCGCTCCGCGCCCGGCGCGAGCAGGGTCTGCCACAGCGCGGTGCCGTCGGAGCTGTGCAGGTGGGCGCAGCTGCCGACCGCGAACGTCACGAAGAAGACGCCGGCCATCGGCAGGTAGTCCGTGACGTTGATGAGCAGGGGCAGCAGGACGTAGGTCAGCACGTACACCAGCGCGAAGGTCAGGAAGTGGATCCGGATCAGGTCGCGGCCCCAGGTCCGGAGCTCCTTGCCCCGCACGGCCGCCACCGCGGTGGCCGGGCGCCAGCCGCGCCAGCGCGCGCCCCGGATCACCGTCGGCTCGACCGGGCGGTGCAGGAGCAGCGCCCAGGCGCCGAGGGCGAGCGCGATCGCGCCGGCCAGACCGCCGATGACGGCCGCCACCAGTGCCCAGTCGCCGCGGGCGGCCGCCTCGACCGCGACCACGGGCCAGCCCGAGGGTGCCAGCCGCAGCTTGTCCGCGATGAACGCCGGCAGCGCCGTCTCCGGTCCACCGGTGATGGCCGCGATGATCACCC
Organism: Asanoa hainanensis; assembly: GCF_900188485.1. Lineage (GTDB taxonomy): Bacteria > Actinomycetota > Actinomycetes > Mycobacteriales > Micromonosporaceae > Asanoa > Asanoa hainanensis. The sequence continues at coordinate 335,260 of NZ_FZPH01000003.1, read as the reverse complement.
AGCCCTGCGCGCCGAGACAGACCAGCACGCCCCACGGCACCGCCATCAACGCCGCGCTCAGCCGGCTGTTCAGCAAACGGCCGACCGACGCTACGACCACATTGGAGAGTGCGACCAGCAGGAGTACGAACAGCGGCAGCACCAGCAGCGCCACCGGCACGGCGGCCGGGTCGAGGCGCAGGGCGTACCAGACCAGCGACGTGCCGGCGACCAGCGTGACCACCGGGCCGACCCCGACCAGCGCGGCGCCGAGCAGGCCGACCGCCAACTGCCGGTCGGTCAGCGGCACGTGCCGCAGGTGCTCGCGGCGCAGGCCCGGGTCGCTGCCGCCCATCATCGGGCCGACGATCCAGCCGAGCAGCCAGGACGCCATCGTCAGCAGCAGTGCGCCGCCCGCCCGGTCGGGTCCGGCCGAGATGGTGAGCCAGAGCGTGCAACCGGTCGCCGCCAGCCCGGCGACGACTCCGGTGATCGTCGTCGCTTTTCGCGTGCCGGTGAACGAGTTCCGTAGGATTTGCCACTTCATCCGGATCAGGACGCCAACCATGACAGCTCCTTCTCGTCAGCGGCGCCGCCGACCAGTTCGACGAACACCTCGTCCAGCGGGCGGCCGCCGCGCACCTCGTCGATCGGGCCGGCCGCGACGACGCGGCCCTCGTGCATCACCGCGACCGTGTCGCAGAGCTGCTCGACCAGCGGCATCACGTGGCTGGAGAGCACCACCGAGCCGCCGCCGGCGACGAACCGGCGCAGGATCGACCGGATCGTCAGGGCCGACACCGGGTCGACGGCCTCGAACGGCTCGTCGAGGACCAGCAGGCGCGGGCCGCCGAGCAGCGCGCTGGCCAGGGCGATCTTCTTCCGCATGCCGGCCGAGTAGCCCAGGATCAGCGTCCGCTCCGCGTGGGCCAGGTCGAGCACCGTGAGCAGCTCGTCGACCCGGTTCGCGACGGTGTCGGCGGGCAGGCCGTGCAGGCGGCCGAGGTACGTGAGCATCTCCCGGCCGGTCAGCCGCTCGGTCATCGCCATGCCGTCCGGCAGGACTCCGACCAGTCGCTTGGCCTGGGTCGGCTGCCGCCAGACGTCGGTGCCGAAGACCTGGGCCGTGCCCGCGTCGGGGCGCAGCAACCCGACCGCCATCGACAGCGCCGTGGTCTTGCCGGCGCCGTTGGGGCCCACCAGACCGAAGAACGAGCCGGCCGGGACCGTCAGGTCGATCGCGTCGACCGCGACCTTCTCTCCAAAGTGCTTGGTCAGTCCGGCCAGCCGGAGTGCGTGCGTCGTCATGCCAGAAACGCTAGAAATCCGGACGGGCGACCGGAATGCGTCCAGCCACCGACCGGGGTGGGGCTAGCTACACCCCTGCGAGCGGCGGTTGGCACCACTGCCGGCGGCGGCGCGGTTCGGCGAGACTGTGGCCATGAGACGCGGACCGCACGCCCTGGCCGGCGGCCTCCTGCGTGGCTGTCTCGCGATCGTGTCCGCGGTGCTGCTCGTCGCGCACCTCGTGCTCTTCGTGCCCGGCCTCGGGCTGGGCCTCGTCTTCCTGCTGCCCTGGCCGATGGCGATGATGCGGCGGGTGACCGATGCCGCGCGCCGGGCGTGCGGCGACCTACCGCGGCCCTACCGCGACCGGCCGGCGCCGCCGGAGCCGGAGCCGGACGGCCGCTTCCGGCACGACCGGGTGCTCTACCGTTCGGCGTTCTGGCCCCGGCAGCTCGGCTACCTCAACTGGGTGCTGGGCGACCCGGCCACCTGGCGGGACGTGGGCTGGATGCTGACCAACCCGGTCGTCGGCGGCGTGCTCGGGTTCGGCCCGGCCGCGCTGGTGGTCGGTGGGCTGGCGGTGGCCACCGGAGCCGGGCCGTGGTGGATCCCGGTCGGGCTCGCCATGGTCGTGCTCGGCGTGCTGGTCGCGCCCGCGGCCGTGCGGGCGCACGACAGCTGGACCCGGCGGCTGCTGGGACCGCCTCAGCCGACCTTCCGCTCGGTCAAGGTCTGGCTGGGCGAGCGGTTCGTGACGCTGGCCAAGCTGTTGGCCCTGGGGGGACTGACCGTGGTCAGCGTCGCGCTCGCCGGGATCTCCGTGCTCGCCCTCGCACTGTTCTGCGTGGGCATCGTCGGTGCGCTTCCGGAGTTCGCGACGGTCACCCGTCAGTTCACCGCCACCCGGCGCCGGCTCGCCGAGCAGTGGTCGGGCGTGCCGATCCAGACGCCGTACCGGCCGGAGCCACCGCTGCCCCAGCGCCGCCCCGACGGCCTGTACGAGGTCGGCGACCAGCTCTACAAGTCGAAGGGCTGGACCCGGTTCTTCCAGCGGATCGACTGGGTCTGGCACGACCCGGCGACCTGGCGGGATCTACTGTGGACAGCCACGGACCCGATCGTCGGTGGCGCACTGGTGGCCGCGTCGGTCGGCGCGGTCGCCTACGGCCTCGCCGAGCTCACGGTGCCGGCGCTGGTGCGCCTCGCCCGCGTCGAGGACCCGCCGCGGCTGGCGTTCCTGGCAGACCGACCGGTCCTGGCTCTGCTCGCGGGCCTGTCCATGGTGGTCGCGGGCGCGCTCTTCGCGCCGACCGCGCTGCGCCTGCACGGCCGGTGGACCGCGGTGCTGCTCGCTCCGACGGCCAAGGCCCGCCTGGCGTCGCGGGTCGAACAGCTCACCGTGAGCCGGGACGACGCCACCTCGGCGCAGGCGGCCGAGCTCCGCCGGATCGAGCGCGACCTGCACGACGGCGCGCAGGGCCGGTTGGTCGCCGTCGGGCTGGCGTTGGGCGCGGTCGAGGCGCTGATCGACACCGACCCGGCGGCCGCCCGGCGGTTGGTCGCCGACGCGCGGGAGAGCACCGCCCGGGCGCTGGCCGAGCTGCGGGACCTGGTTCGTGGCGTCCGCCCGCCGGTGCTCGCGGAACGCGGCCTGGTCGAGGCGGTCCGGGCGCTGGCGCTGGACAGCCCGGTCCCGGTGACCGTGTCGACCGACCTCGTGGGACGGCCGGCCGAACCGGTCGAGGCGGCGGTCTACTTCGTGGTCAGCGAGGCGCTGGTCAACACGGCCAAACACGCGGCGGCGACGCAGGTCTCGATCGTCTTCGGGTACGCCGACGGGTTGCTGACCACGCGGATCGCCGACGACGGTCGCGGTGGTGCCGACCCGGCGCTCGGCAGCGGCCTGCGGGGCATGCGGCACCGGCTGGCGGCGTTCGACGGTACTGTCCGGTTGGTCAGCCCCGTCGGCGGGCCGACCACCGTGACGCTGGAGGTGCCGTGCGCGTTGTCCTCGCCGAGGACCTCTACCTCCTCCGGGAAGGGCTCAAGCAGCTGCTGACCGCGCACGGGTTCGAGATCGTCGCCGCCGTCGACAATGGACCCGACCTGCTGCGGGCGCTGCTGGCCGAGCGGCCCGACGTCGCCGTCGTCGACGTGCGGCTGCCACCGACGCAGACCGACGAGGGCCTGCAGGCCGCGCTGGCCGCCCGCCGCGCGGTGCCCGGCCTGCCGGTGCTGGTGCTCTCCCAGCACGTCGAGCGGCTGTACGCCCGCGAGTTGCTCGCCGACGGCACCGGCGGGGTGGGCTACCTGCTCAAGGACCGGGTGTTCAACGCCGACCAGTTCGTCGACGCGGTGCGCCGGGTGGCCGCCGGCGGCACCGCGATGGATCCCGACGTCATCGCGAAGCTGTTCGCCCGCGGCGACCACAACGTCGGCCGGCTCACCCCACGCGAACGCGAGGTGCTCGAGCTGATGGCCGAGGGCCGCTCCAACGCGGCGATCGGCCAGCGGCTGTTCCTGAGCGAGAGCGCGGTCGGCAAGCACACGGCGAACATCTTCGGCAAGCTCGGCCTGACCGCCTCCGACGACGACAACCGCCGGGTGCTGGCCGTCCTGGCCTATCTGGATGGCGCCCGCTAGAAGAGATTGATCGTGAAGACCTCGAACGGCGCCGCGTAGCGGGTGCCCAGCCGGGTGCCGGAGGCGCGGCCGATGCCCTCCAGGAACTCCTCGGGGTCGAACGCGCCCTCGCCGAGCCCGCGCAGGTAGGCCTCGTGCGCCTCCAGCGACTGCAGGCCCCGGTCGAACGTGCCGGTGATGTCGACCGCGTGCCGGCCTGCGGGCGAGCCGGCCGCCCAGACCTGCCGGACCTTGTTCCACGGCTCGAGCCCCTGCTCGGGGAAGATCCAGCGGTTGCCGGCGTCGCGCACCGCGTCCAGCGTCGCCCGTCCGGTTGCGATGTGGTCGGCCTGGTTGAGCGCGTCGGCGCCGTCCCAGGTGTCCCGGAAGTTGTTGGTGATCACGATGTCCGGGCGGTGCCGGCGGACCACCGCGGCGATCTCCCGGCGCAGCGCCACCCCGTACTCCAGGATGCCGTCGGGCAGGCCGAGGAACTCGACCTCGGACACCCCGACGACGCCGGCTGACGCCCGCTGCTCCGCCTCCCGCAGCACCTTGGTCTCGTCCGGCGCGAGTCCGTCGATGCCCGCCTCGCCGCTGGTGACCAGGCAGTAGACGATCTCCTTGCCCTGCCCGGTCCAGCGGGCCACCGCCGCCGCCGACCCGAACTCGAGGTCGTCGGGGTGGGCGACCACGGCCAGCGCCCGCTGCCAGTCTTCGGACAGCGACTCGTACGGCTCGATGTCGGACACGGAGGGGCTCCTATCGGTCGGGGAGGCTGGGGCCTACGTAGGTGGTGAGCCACTGGTTGAGCGGGGCCGAGGCCCGCAGGAAGTCCACGACCCGGCGCTTGGCCGCCGCGGTGCCCAGCCAGGGTGCGACCGGCCACTCCTTCCACGCGACGACGCCCTTGTGCCGCAACAGGTCGGCGCGCGGGTGGTCGGTGGCGAAGCCGCGCGGGATGCGCTTGAGCTGGTCGTGCCCGTGTATCCGGACACCGTCGGCCGCCGCCTCCGCGACGAGGTCGGCCAACCGCGGACCGGTGGCGTCGTCGTCCACCGCGGCGCGGTAACGGGCGAGCTGGTCGCGCTCCATGTGGTACATCCCGCTGCCGGAGGCCAGGCCGGTGGCGGAGAGGTGGAGGTAGCCGCCGCGCTCCAACGTCGCCGCGATGGCGGTCTTGTACGGCGACTTGTCGGCGCTGAACCGCACGTCGCGGTAGGGCCGGAAGATCCGCCCGGGACCGAACTCGGGTTCGAGCTCGTCGAGCAGCTCCTGCATGGGCGCCCGGACCTGCTCGTCGTACACGTCCTTGTGCGCCGTCCAGTAGGTCTTCGAGTTGTCGGCCTCGAGCCCCTCGTAGAACTCGAGGGCCTCACTCGGCCAGCCACGGAACGCCACGCTGCGACCCTATCCGCGCTGGGCGGGCTAACCTCGGACGGGTGAGCACTGACGGCGCTGTGACGCTGGCCGGACTGCCCGCCAGCGTGTTGTTGCCGGGGCACGACGTGCCCCTCGGGCGGTACACGACCGTGCGGCGGCTGTTGCCGCAACGACCCCGCCGCATGATCGGCGCGTGGTGCTTCGTCGACCAGTTCGGGCCCGACGACGTGCTCGGCCGCCCCGGCATGCAGGTGCCGCCGCACCCGCACACCGGCCTGCAGACGGTCACCTGGCTGGTGGCCGGCGAGGTGCTGCACCGCGACAGCCTCGGCAGCCTCCAGACGATCCGGCCCGGGCAGCTCAACCTGATGACCTCCGGCCACGGCATCTCGCACTCCGAGGAGTCGCCGGTCGAGCACCCGCCGATCATGCACGGCATCCAGCTCTGGGTCGCGCTGCCGGAGGACGCCCGCCACCAGCCGGCCCGGTTCGAGCACCACGCGGACCTGCCGTCGGCGTCGACGGCCGGGGTGACCACCACGGTGGTCGTCGGTGAGCTGGGCGCGCTGCGCTCGCCGGCCCGCGTGCACACTCCGTTGCTCGGGGCCGAGCTGCTGTTCGACGCGGGCGCGCGGCTCGAGCTCTCGTTGCGCCGCGACTTCGAGTACGGGCTGCTCGCGCTCGACGGCGCCGCCGAGGTCGACGGCGCCGAGCTCACCCCGGGCGGCCTGCTCTACCTGGGCGAGGAGCGCACCACGACGAACATCCGCAGCACCGACGGGGCCAGGCTGTTCCTGCTCGGCGGCGAGCCGTTCGTCGAGCCGCTGGTGATGTGGTGGAACTTCGTCGCCCGCAGCGACGCGGAGATCCGCCAGGCCCGGGAGGAGTGGGCGAGCGGCGACCGCTTCGGCGTGGTCCGCGGCTACGCCGGTGAGCGGCTGCCCGCCCCGGCGCTGCCGACGACGAAGCTGAAGATCCGGGACCGGGCGGGAAACACCCTCAGCGGAGAATGACCCCGCGGACGTAGGCGGCCTGGCCGACGTGCTGCAGGTCGTCGTTGAGCACGCTGACCAGGCGCACGCCCATGGTCACCGGCGGGTTCCAGGACCGGTCGACGATCCGGTCCAGATCCTCGGCCGTGACCGCGCGGATCAGCGCGGCGGTGCGCTCGTGCACGGCCGTGTAGTAGTCGACCAGGACCTTGCCGCTGGCCGGGCGCACGCCGAGCACCTCGTCGGGGCCGTGCGCGTACCCCGTGTCGGCGGGGTCGGCGGTCAGCTCGAAGCGCGGCGCCCACGGCCCGGTCACCCAGATCTGGTCGTCGCCGATCAGGTCGGCGACGTGGTCGTCCTGGATCCGGGTGAGGTGCCAGACCAGCCAGCCGACGGTGTTGGCGCCCGGGGCGGGCGGCCGGCGGAGCTGCTCGGCGTCGAGCCCGGCGACCGCGCCGCGGACCAGGCCGGGCAGCCGGCCGAAGGCGTCGGCCAGCAGGTCGTTGATGTCCACCCGCACCATCATGCCCGCGTTGGTTAGCGTCGGCCCGTGAAAGACGAAGGCACGGTCGAGCTCACCGTCACCGGACACACCGCGACCATCACGATCGGCAACCCCCGCCGGCGCAACGCGTTGACCCCCGCCATGTGGCACCGCCTCCCGGACCTGCTGGACCAGGCCGCCGCCGAGCCGGCGGTGCGGGCGCTGGTGCTCACCGGCGCCGGCGAGACGTTCAGCGCCGGAGCGGACCTCACGGGCGTCGGCGACCTGGTCGGTGCGGACAGCCCACCGACCCGCGCGGAGGAGCGGCTCGCGGCGTTCCCCATGCCGACCATCGCCCGGGTACGCGGCCACTGCGTCGGTGGCGGCTGCCAGCTCGCGGTCGCGTGCGACCTGCGGATCGCGGCGGAGGACGCGCGGTTCGCGGTGCCGCCGGCCCGGCTCGGCATCGCCTACCCGGGGTCGACCACGCGCCGGCTGCTCGGCCTCGTCGGCCCGGCCCGGGCGAAATGGCTGCTGTTCACGGCCGACCAGGTCGACGCTTTCCGGGCCGCGGCGATCGGTCTCGTCGACGAGGTGGTGCCGGCCGACGAACTGGACGCGCACGTTTCCCGGCTCGTCGACACGATCGCGCAGCGGTCCCGACTGTCGATCGCGGCGGCCAAGGAGACGATCGACCTCGCGGTGGCCGGTCGCCCGTCGGCCGAGCGTGACGCGCACTGGCAGGCCGAGATGCTGCGCGCCGGTGACGTGGCGGAGGGTGCGGCCGCCTTCCTCGATCGCCGGCGGCCTAATTTCTCCTGGCATCCGTGATCCGGAGCGCATTTATTCTCGCCAATGAGAAGTTCCATTATCCCGGTGATATGACGCCGACCTAATGGTCAGGAACGGTCGTCCGCTAAGCGTTGACGACCGTCTATTCGAATGGAAACATATCGACAGATCGACGCCTCCGGATCGACCGACCGGTCGGTCCACATCCCCCGGGAGGATCAGTGAGCATCACCCGACGCGTCATGCTGTCCGCCACAGCCACAACCCTGGTGGCGGGAGCACTCATCGGTGTTTCACCGGCTCAAGCGGCGCCCACCCCGCTGACCATGGACGCCGCCGCCACCCTCGCCGAGTCACTCGGCTCCGACAGTTCCGCGGGCACCTACGTCGACCAGTCGGGCGCGACCATCGTCACGGTCACCAACGCCGCGGCCGCGGCCAAGGTCAAGGCCGCCGGCGGCCAGGCCCGCATCGTCGCGCGCAGTGCGGCCGAGTTGAACGGCCTCAGCGCGCGCCTGAACACGGGCGTGGTCGGCACCACGTACACCGTCGACCCGATCACCAACCAGGTCGTCGTCGAGGTCGACAGCACCGTCACCGGCACCAAGCTGGCCGCGCTGCGCAGCGCCGTCATCGCCAGCAAGGGCGGGGCCCGGATCGAGACCATGGCCGGCAAGCTGAGCCCGACCATCTCCGGCGGCGACGCCATCTACACCGGCGGCTCCCGCTGCTCGCTCGGCTTCAACGTGCGGTCCGGCTCGACGTACTACTTCCTGACGGCCGGCCACTGCACCAACGCCGGTTCGACGTGGACGAACGGCAGCCAGACCCTCGGCACCCGCGCGGGCACGAGCTTCCCGGGCAACGACTACGGCATCGTCCGCTACACCACCACGTCGGTCACGATCTCCGGCACGGTCGGCAGCCAGGACATCACCGGCGCCCGCACCCCCTCCGTGGGTGAGACGGTGAACCGCCGTGGCAGCACCACCGGCACGCGCAGCGGCCAGGTGCTCGGTCTCAACTCGACCGTCAACTACCCGCAAGGCACGGTCACCGGCATGATCCGCACCAGCGTCTGCGCCCAGCCGGGCGACAGCGGCGGCCCGCTCTACCGCAGCACCTCCGCCCTGGGCCTGACCTCCGGCGGCAGCGGCAACTGCTCCACCGGCGGCACGACCTACTTCCAGCCGGTCGTCGAGGCCCTGAACGCCTACGGCGTCTCGGTCTTCTAGCCAGCCCTCCCACTGAGTCCGCACCTCTCGCGGACCCCGACGGCCCCCGGACCCCGAGCCGGGGGCCGTCGCGCGACGATGGTCGGGTGCGTATCGAGGTGAACGGCCGTCCGGCGGCCGCGGCGGAGCTCGTCACGACCTACGGCCACTTCACCGCGATGCAGGTACGCGACGGCGGTGTGCAGGGGCTCGGCAACCATCTCGAGCGGCTCGACGCCGCCAACCAGGAGCTGTTCGGCGAGCCGCTCGACCCGGAGCGCGTCCGTGCCCTGCTGCGACACGCGCTGGCGGGGGATGCCGACGCCGCCGTCCGGGTCGTCGTCCGCGAGCCGGGCAAGGTGGCCGTGTCGGTCGCGCCGCCCAACTCGCCGGCGGACGGCCCACTGCGCCTGCGGTCGGTGCCCTACCTGCGGCCGTTCGCCCACCTCAAGCACCTCGGCGGGTTCGCACAGGCGGAGTGGGCCCGCCGCGTCGGAGCCGACGGCTACGACGACGCGTTGCTCACGGCCGGCGACGGGGAGCTCTCCGAGACCTCGGTGGCCAACATCGGGTTCTTCGCCGCCGACGGCGCGGTGGTCTGGCCGACCCCGCCGTGGCTGCACGGCACCGCGATGCGACTGATCGAGCAGCACCGCCCGACCACCCGGCAGCGGATCACGCTGGCCGACGTCGACGGCTTCCGCGGCGCCTTCGTGGCCAACTCGATCGGCCACGCCGCGGTGGCATCGATCGACGGCATTCCCTGCCTGCCCGACCCGACCCTGATGGCCGGCCTCGACGCGCTCTTCGCCGATATTCCCTGGGATCGGATCTGAAACGCTGGCATCATCGACACATGCGCGTAGGTGTGCGGCGAGCTAGCCGCGTCGAGCCGATCGTCGAGGTCTTCGTCCTCGCCTGATCCTCGGCGCCGGCTCGACGTGTCCGCTCGACCGACCCACGCGTTCGCGACGTTTCGCGGTGAGGAGCCCATGCCTGGGCTCGTGAGCGCGCCGGCCTGTCACCGAAACGGCGAAGCCCATGCGATCCGAGCAGATCCGATCCACGTTCCTCGACTACTTCCGCGGCCTCGACCATCTCGAGCTGCCGCCCGGCCCGCTCGTGCCCGACGAGCGCGACCTGCTGTTCACCAACGCGGGCATGGTCCAGTTCAAGCCCTGTTTCGTCGGCGCGAGCCGGCCACCCCACCCACGGCTCAGCACCGCGCAGCCGTGCGTGCGCACCGTCGACATCGACAAGATCGGCGTGACCGACCGGCACGCGACCACGTTCGAGATGCTCGGCAACTTCGCGTTCGCCGACTATTTCAAGCGTGAGGCGATGGCGTACGCGCTGCGACTGCTTACCGAAGGCTACGGCCTGGAGCGCGACCGGCTCTGGTTCACCGTGTTGCGCGGCGACGAGGAGAGCGTCGACCTCTGGCGCGGTCTCGGCGTGCCCGCGGAGCGCATCCAGCCGCTCGGGCCCGACGACAACTTCTGGAGCATGGGTGTGCCCGGGCCGAGCGGGCCGACCTCGGAGATCTTCTACGACCGTGGGCCGTCGATCGGCCGGGACGGCGGGCCGGCGGTCGACAGCGAGCGTTTCGTCGAGCTGTGGAACCTGGTGTTCATGCAGTACGAACGCGGCCGGTCGGACGACGAGATCCTCGGCGACCTGCCCGGGCGGCACATCGACACCGGGCTGGGCCGCGACCGGCTGGCGATGGTCCTCCAGGGGGTCGGCAACGTCCACGAGACCGACGCGGTGCTCCCGACGCTGCGGGCGGTGCGCGAGGCGACCGGCCGCGACGACGAGCCGAGCGCGCACCGGCTGGTCGCGGACCACGTGCGCACCGCGGTGCGGCTGATCGCGACCGGCGTGCGGCCCGGCAACGAGGGGCGGGGGTACGTCGTGCGGCGGCTGCTCCGTCGCGCGGTCCGCCGGCTCGTGCTGCTGGGCGTCGACGAGCCGGTGCTCGGCGCGGTCGCGGACAGCGTGACCGAGGTGCCCGGCGGCGTCGCGCGCGAGGTCGTCGAGCGCGAGGAGCGGGCGTTCCGGCGCACCCTGCGGGCGGGCAACCGCCTGTTGGACACAGAGCTGGCGCGCGGCCCGCTGCGCGGGGAGACGGTGTTCAAGCTGCACGACACGTACGGCTTCCCGGTCGACCTCACCGTCGAGATCGCGCGGGAGTCCGGAGTCGCCGTCGACACCGACGGCTTCGAGCGGCTCATGCGCGAGCACCGCGAGCGCAGCCGAGCGGCGACGCGTTAGTAGATGTTTTTCGCGTAGTCCGGGCCGTAGTGCCGGTCGAGGTCCTCCAGGGTCTCGGCCGGCCGCTCGACCTCTTTGATCAAGACGGCGCGGCGGGGCAGCACGTCGGGCTGCCAGGTCTCCGGCTTCCACAGCGCGGAGCGCAGGAACGCCTTCGCGCAGTGGTAGAAGATCTGCTCGATCTCGACCTTGAGGGCGAACGCCGGGCGGTGTCCCTTGACCACCATGTCGTCGAACCAAGGCGCGTCGGACAGGATGGTCGCCCGCCCGTTGATCCGCAGCGTGTCGTCGCGGCCCGGGATCATGAAGATCAGACCGACGTGCGGGTTGTCGATGATGTTGTGGAACCCGTCGGCGCGCTTGTTGCCCGGCCGCTCCGGTATCGCGATCGTCGTGTCGTCGAGCACCAGCGCGAAGCCGGCCGGGTCGCCCTTCGGTGAGACGTCGCAGGTGCCGTCGGCCCCGGCCGTCGCCACCAGCACGAACGGCGACGCGGCGAGCCAGTCGCGGTCACGCTGGTGCAGTTCCTTGCGGTCCTTCTCGAGCACGCGCTTGCCCGGTTGGCCGAGCAGCGCCCGCAGCTCTTCGTGCGATGTCACCGTGGTCATTCGCCCTCCCCAAGGTCGACTCCCGCTGCCGACCCTATGCGATTGCGGCAAAGCTCCCCGCGCCCGAGTTCCGGACGGTTTCATATGAGAAGAGGTTTTCATCCGGTTTGGGGGCAGTGATGCATGACGTGGCGTACATCCTGATCACCATTGCCCTCTTCGTGGCCCTGGCCATCATCGTGCGCCAGGTGGAACGGTTGTGAGCGCGGTCAATCTGGCCGGACTGGTCATCGCCTTCCTGGTGCTCGTCTTCCTGGTCGTGGCGCTGATCTTCCCGGAGCGCTTCTGATGTCGACCACCGTCGCCGGCGTCTTCTTCGTGCTCTCGCTGGTGCTGTTCGTCGCGCTCGCGTACCGCTACTTCGGCGACTACCTCTTCCGGGTGGTCACCGGCACCCGGCACTCGGCGGCGGAGCGGCTGCTGTACCGGCTGGTCGGCGTCAACCCGGCCGGCGAGCAGAGCTGGCCGGCCTACGCCCGCAGTGTGTTCGCCTTCTCCCTGCTGTCCCTGCTGTTCCTCTACGGCTTCACCCGCCTGCAGAGCAAGCTGCCACTCTCGCTCGGCTTCCCGGGCATGTCGCCGCACCAGGGGTGGAACACCGCCGCGAGCTTCGTGACCAACACCAACTGGCAGTCGTACGCGGGTGAGTCGACGCTCGGCCACCTGGTGCAGATGTCCGGGCTCGCCGTGCAGAACTTCGTCTCGGCGGCCGTCGGCATCGCGGTCTCGGTGGCCCTCGTGCGCGGCTTCGCCCGCAACCGCACCGAGGCGCTCGGCAACTTCTGGGTCGACCTGACCCGGATCGTCCTGCGGGTGCTGCTGCCGGTGTCGATCGTCGGCGCGATCGTGCTGATCGCCGGCGGGGTGGTGCAGAACCTCTCCGGCGGCACCGACGTCACCACGCTCGCCGGCGCGACCCAGCACATCCCTGGTGGCCCGGTGGCCAGCCAAGAGGTGATCAAGGAGCTCGGCACCAACGGTGGCGGCTTCTACAACGCCAACAGCGCGCACCCGTTCGAGAACCCCACGCCGTGGACGAACTGGATCGAGATCTTCCTGATCCTGCTCATCCCGTTCGCCATGCCCCGGGTGTTCGGCCGGATGGTCGGAGACAAGCGCCAGGGTCACGCGATCCTCGCGGTCATGGCGATCCTCGCGGTGGCCAGCGTGATCCTCGTGAACACGTTCGAGCTGCTGCACAACGGCACGGTGCCGAATTCGGTGAACGCGGCCTTCGAGGGCAAGGAGGTGCGCTTCGGCATCTCGAACTCGGCGACGTTCGGCGCCGTCACGACGCTCACCTCGACCGGCGCGGTCAACTCGTTCTTCGACTCGTACACGGCCCTGGGTGGCATGGTCCCGATGGTCAACATGATGCTCGGCGAGGTCGCGCCCGGCGGCGTCGGCTCCGGGTTGTACGGCCTGCTGATGCTGGCCGTCATCGCGGTGTTCGTCGCGGGCCTGATGGTCGGCCGCACCCCCGAGTACCTCGGCAAGAAGATCTCCGCCCGCGAGATCAAGTTCGCCTCGCTGTACTTCCTGATCACCCCGGCGATCGTGCTGGTCGGCATGGCCACCGCGATGGCGACCAAGAACAAGGACACGATGCTCAACGTCGGCCCGCACGGCTTCTCCGAGGTGCTGTACGCGTTCACCTCGGCCGCCAACAACAACGGCTCGGCGTTCGCCGGCATCACCGTCAACGACCAGTGGTGGGACACCGCGACCGGGCTGTGCATGGTGATCGGCCGTTTCCTGCCGATGGTGTTCGTCCTCGCGCTGGCCGGCTCGCTGGCCCGGCAACGCCCGGTGCCCGCGTCGGCCGGCACGCTGCCCACCTACCGCCCGCTGTTCATCGGCATGGTGGTCGGCGTGGTGATCATCCTGATCGCGCTGACCTTCCTGCCCGTCCTCGCCCTCGGCCCGCTGGCCGAAGGCTTGTGAGGCCATGATGACCGACCAGACGATGGTGGGGCTGCGATGACGGCGGTGGCTCCTCCGGCGCCTCCGGCGGCGGAGCCCGCCCGGATCGGCGGGGGCCTGCTCGACCCGCGGCAGCTCTGGAAGTCGCTGCCGGACGCGTTGCGCAAGCTCAACCCGGCGACGCTCTGGCGCAACCCGGTCATGTTCATCGTGGAGCTCGGTGCGCTGTTCACCACGGCGCTGTCCATCCAGGACTCGTCGACCTTCGCCTGGCTGATCACGGTCTGGCTCTGGCTGACCGTGCTCTTCGCGAACCTGGCCGAGGCGGTGGCCGAGGGTCGGGGCAAGGCACAGGCGGCGACGTTGCGCCGGGCCCGCCAGGAGACCGTCGCCCGGCGGCTCGTCGACTGGGCACCGGGTCAGAGCGCACCGCGCGAGGAGACCGTCGACGCCGTCATGCTGCGGCAGAACGACGTCGTGGTGGTCGAGGCCGGCCAGGTGATTCCTGGCGACGGCGACGTGGTCGAGGGCGTGGCCAGCGTCGACGAGTCGGCGATCACGGGGGAGTCGGCGCCGGTGATCCGGGAGTCCGGTGGCGACCGCAGTGCGGTCACCGGCGGCACGCGCGTCCTGAGCGACCGGATCGTCGTCAAGATCACGCAAAAGCCCGGCGAGAGCTTCATCGACCGGATGATCAGCCTGGTCGAGGGCGCGTCTCGGCAGAAGACGCCGAACGAGATCGCGCTCAACATCCTGCTGGCCGCGTTGACCATCATCTTCCTGCTCGCGGTGATCACGCTCCAGCCGGTGGCGATCTTCTCCAAGGCGTTCCAGGGCGCGGCGCCTGACACGTTGGTCATCGACGAGCACGGCGTCACCGGGATCGTGCTGGTCTCGCTGCTGGTCGCGCTGATTCCGACCACGATCGGCGCGCTGCTCTCCGCGATCGGCATCGCCGGCATGGACCGCCTCGTGCAGCGCAACGTGCTGGCCACCTCCGGCCGTGCCGTCGAAGCGGCCGGCGACGTCAACACGCTGCTGCTCGACAAGACCGGCACGATCACCCTCGGCAACCGCCAGGCGACGCAGTTCCTGCCGATCGGTGGTGTCGCGCCCGGCGAGCTCGCGGACGCGGCCCAGCTGTCCAGCCTGGCCGACCAGACGCCCGAAGGCCGCTCGATCGTCGTGCTGGCCAAGAACGAGCACGGGCTGCGCGCGCGGGACGAGGGCGTCATCCCGTCCGCCGAGTTCGTGCCGTTCACCGCCGAGACCCGGATGTCCGGCGTCGACCTTCCCGGCGAGGGCGGCGCGCCGGCCCGGCGGATCCGCAAGGGCGCGGCGGCGGCCGTGATGCGCTGGGTGCGGGAGAACGGCGGGCACCCGACCGAGGAGGTCGGCGGCGTGGTCGACGGCATCTCGGCGACCGGCGGCACCCCGCTGGTGGTCGCCGAGCACACGGACGGGCAGCCGGCCCGCGCGCTCGGCGTCGTGCACCTCAAGGACGTGGTCAAGTCCGGGATGCGCGAGCGCTTCGACGCGATGCGCCGGATGGGCATCCGCACGATCATGATCACCGGCGACAACCCGCTCACGGCCCGGGCGATCGCCGAGGAGGCGGGCGTCGACGACTTCCTCGCCGAGGCGAAGCCCGAGGACAAGCTGGCGCTGATCCGCCACGAGCAGGAGGGCGGCCGGCTGGTCGCGATGACCGGTGACGGCACCAACGACGCGCCGGCCCTGGCCCAGGCCGACGTCGGCGTCTCCATGAACACGGGCACGTCGGCCGCCAAGGAAGCCGGCAACATGGTCGACCTCGACTCGGACCCGACGAAGCTCATCGAGATCGTCGAGATCGGCAAGCAGCTGCTGATCACCCGGGGCGCGTTGACCACGTTCTCGATCGCCAACGACATCGCGAAGTACTTCGCGATCATCCCGGCCATGTTCGCCGCGGTCTACCCGAGCCTCGACGGCCTCAACATCATGCGGCTGAGCTCACCGGAGTCCGCGATCACCTCGGCGATCATCTTCAACGCGCTGGTCATCGTCGTGCTGATCCCGCTGGCCCTGCGCGGCGTGCGCTACCGGCCGAGCAGCGCGTCGGCCCTGCTGAGTCGGAACCTGCTGGTCTACGGGCTGGGCGGCATCGCCGCACCGTTCGCCGGCATCAAGGTCCTCGACATCGCCATCGTCCAGTTCATCCCGGGGATCTCCTGATGCGGCTGCCCAACTGGCTCGGCCAGCACCTCGCGGCGTTCCGGGCGGTGCTGGTGTTCACCGTCCTGCTCGGCATCGCGTACCCGTTGCTGCTGGTCGGGATCGGGTTGCTGCCCGGGCTCCACAGCCGCGCCGAGGGCTCGTTCGTCACGTCGGGGTCGCAGCGGGTCGGCAGCAAGCTGATCGGGCAGAGCTTCCTCGACGCCGACGGCAACGGGATTCCCCGTTACTTCCAGTCGCGTCCGTCGGCGGCCGGTGACGGCTACGACCCGACCGCGAGCTCGGCCAGCAACCTCGGTCCCGAGAGCATCGAGGACGTGCTGCCGGTGCCGGGCGGGGACGAGGGCACGCAGAGCCTGCTCACCCAGGTCTGCACCCGCAGCCTGGCGGTCGGTTCGCTGAACGGCGTCTCGGGCGCCCGGCCGTTCTGCACCACGGAGGGGGTCGGGGCGGTGCTGCGGGTGTTCCGCCGGGACGGGCTCAGCGGTCCCGCGACGAGGGTGGTCAGCGTCAACCAGGCCCGCCCCGCGACGCCGTTCGTCGCCACGTTCGAAGGCGTGCCGGTGGAGAGCGCGGTGCCGGGCGAGGACTACAGCGGGGGAGTGCTGACGCCGGTCCGCGGCGACGCGCCGAGCGACCCCGCGGTGCCGTCCGACGCGGTGACGGCCAGCGGGTCGGGGCTGGACCCGCACATCACCCCCGCGTACGCCCAACTGCAACTGCCCCGGGTGGCCCGCGAGCGCGGCGTGACCGAGGCGGCCGTCCAACGGCTGGTGGACGACAACACCGCGGGTCGGTCGGTGGGCTTCATGGGTGCGAAGCGGGTCAACGTGGTGCGCCTCAACCTGGCCCTGGACGAGGAGTTCCCGGTGCGATGAGCGGTTCAGGGCTTCAGCAGCAGTTCCAGCGTGTGCTGGAGGTGGGCGGTGACCAGCTTCGCGCAGGTGTCGCCGTCGCGTCCAGCCAGGGCGTCGACCAGGGCGCGGTGTTCCGCGGTGGCCTCGGCGAGCCGGTCGGGGTGGGTTTTCATCGACTCGCCGACGTACCGTGCGGTGCTGCCCTGTGCGCTGGTGACCAAGGAGAAGAGGCGCGGTGAGCGAGACGCCCCACCCAGCAGAGCGTGGAACGCCCAGCTCAGCTCCAACCAAGCGGCCGGGTCCGTCTCCTGGGCCATCCGGTCCAGCAGGTCGCCGGCCGCAGCCAGCTCGTCGGCCGTGATGTGCCGGGCCGCGCGCCGGATCGCCAGCGGTTCGAGGGCCGAGCGGATCTCGTAGATCTCGCGCAGGTCGTCGTGGTCGAGGTCGTGCACGACGGCGCCGCGGTGCGGGTCGATCCGGACCAGCCCGTCGGCGGCCAGGTCGCGCAGTGCTTCGCGGACCGGGGTCGTGCTGACCGCGAGCTGGGTGGCGATCTCCGCCTGGCCCAGGTGCGTGCCGCCGGTCAGCACACCGCTGAAGATCGCGCGGCGTAGGGTGTCGCGGACCAGCTCGTGCGCGGTCCGCCGGTGTGGCGCGGGCGCCAGTTTGGCGAGGTCGAGCTCGTCAAGCACACCGAAGACCCTACAACCCTGCACATTGCAGGGTCGGTTGTGTACTACCGGAGGCTCGTGACCGCGCGTTCGACGGTGCTCAGCGTCTGCTGGAGGTGCTCGACGACCAGCTTCGCCGCGCGCTCACCGTCGCCGTCCCGGCACGCTTCGAGCAGCCGCTGGTGGTGCTCGTTGCCGCTGTCGAGGTGGTCGGCGTCGGCGGCCCGCAGTGCCATGTTGACGTAGACCGCGGCGTTGTCGTCGAGGTGGTTGAGGATCTCGGCGAGCCGGTGCAGCCCGGCCGCGCTGTTGAGCACGCGGTGGAACTCGCGGTTGAGGGCGACCCAGCGGCCGGGCTCGCGGGCGGCGTCCAGCTCCGCCTGTAGTCGTTCGAGCCGGGCGAGCAGGTCAGGGGTCAGCTCCTGGACGGCGACCTTGACGGCCTCGGGCTCGAGCAGGCGGCGGATCAGGTAGATCTCGCGTACCTCGGCCAGGCTCGTCTCCCGCACCACCGCGCCCCGGTGCGCGTCGAGCCGGATCAGCCCTTCGGAGGCGAGGTCACGCAGCGCCTCGCGGACCGGTGTGGTGCTGACCCGCAACCGCGCGGCGATGTCGGCCTGGACCAGACGGGAGCCCGCGGGGAGGGTGCCGTCGAGGATCGCCCTGCGCAGCGAGTCGCGGACCATCTGGTGAGCGGTGCGCCGTTCACCGGGGATGAGCTGCGCCTCCACGACCTGCTCCTTCGGGGGTCGGGCATCAGGCACAATACATTGTGCAGTATCTGCCGCTGCCGTTGGTTCTCGTCACCCAGACCCGCGACGGTGCGGCACTGTGGTGACCATCGATTTGCCAAGCAGGTTATACCAATAGGCCACATTCCGTTCGTTGGTGTATGGCTGCGCACAATGTCGGTAACCGGCTTGCGCGGGGTGGTCCGCTGTGGAGCGTCGGGCGTCGTCAGCGGAGGGCGCCGGCGAGGCCGGCGGGGAGCTTGGCGAGGAGGTCCCAGAGATCGGGCTGGGCGGTGGCCGCGGCCGCGACCACCGGGTCCGTGACCGTCAGGAGTGCCAGGTGGCGGGCGGCGTGCGCGGCCACGGCGTCCGTGTCGACGTCGGGCGGCGAGGGTGCCAGGGCGGCGCGGCCGGTGACCATCCGGTCGGGTGACAAGGGCAACGTCGTCGTGGGGGAAGGGTCCGGCAGCGCGGCGTACGTCAGGACCACCGACTCCGACTCGAAGCGCCAACTCGTCGAGTGGAGCGTCGCGCCCGGGGTGCACAACGTCAGGCCCGACAGGTGCAGGGCCAGATCGTCCGGGTGTACGCCGGCCGGCAGCGCGCTGGACACGGTGCGGTAGCGCAGCGCGCCGTCAGCGGCCGACAGCAGGACCACCTCGACGATCGTCACGTGTTGCATCCTGGCGGTTGTTGCCACAGATATGCAACAACACACCCGATAGGTTGGTCGCGTGCCGTCCGAATCCGAGGTCCGTCGCACGGTCGAAGCCGTCTGGCGGATGGAGTCGCCGCGCCTGATCGCCGGCCTCGCCGGGATGATGCGCGACGTCGGCGTGGCCGAGGAGCTCGCGCAGGACGCCCTGGTGGCCGCCCTCGAACAGTGGCCGGCCGAGGGGATCCCCAAGAACCCGGGCGCCTGGCTGATGGCGGTGGCCAAGCGGCGCGCGGTCGACCTGGTCCGGCGCAACGAGCGCTACGCCCGCAAGCTCCAGGAGTTCGGCCGCAGCCAGGACGAGACCGTCGAGATCGACGTCGACCTCGACCAGATCGAGGACGACCTGCTGCGGCTGGTGTTCGTCTCCTGCCATCCGGTGCTGGCACCGGAGGCCCGGGTCGCGCTCACCCTGCGGCTGCTCGGCGGGCTGACGACGCCGGAGATCGCGCGGGCGTTCCTGGTCTCCGAGTCGACCGTGGCGCAGCGGATCGTGCGGGCGAAGCGGGCGCTGTCCGACGCCGGCGTGCCGTTCGAGGTGCCCGAGCCGCACGAGCGACCGGCGCGGCTGGCCTCCGTACTCGAGGTGACCTATCTGATCTTCAACGAGGGCTACGCGGCGACCGCGGGCGACGACTGGGTGCGCCCCGCCCTCTGCGACGACGCCCTCCGGCTCGGCCGGATCCTGGCCGGCCTGATGCCCGGCGAGTCCGAGGTGCACGGCCTCGTGGCGCTGATGGAGCTTCAGGCATCCCGCCTGCGGGCCAGGGTCGGGCCGGGCGGCGCGGTGGTGCGGCTGCTCGACCAGGACCGGGCGCGCTGGGACCACGCGCTGATCGGTCGCGGGCTCGCCGCGCTCGCCCGGGTCGAGGAGCTCGGCGGAACCCCCGGGCCGTACGCCCTCCAGGCCGCGATCGCGGCCTGCCACGCCCGCGCCCGCACCGCCGACGAGACCGACTGGAAGCTGATCGCGGCGCTCTACGACGCGCTCGCCCCGCTGGCCCGGTCGGCGGTGGTCGAGCTGAACCGGGCCGTCGCGGTCGGCATGGCGGACGGACCCGCCGCGGGTCTCGCGCTGGTGGACGCGATCGTCGCGGCCGGCCTGCTTCCCACCTATCACCTGCTGCCAGCGGTGCGCGGTGACCTGCTGGTCAAGCTCGGCCGGGACGCCGAGGCCCGGGCGGAGTTCACCCGGGCCGCGGCGCTGACCGACAACGCCCCGGAGCGGGCGCTGCTGGCGGAACGAGCTAAGAGCGGCCCAGCCTGAACTGCTCGGCGTGCGCCACCTGCTCCTCGGTGATCGTGGTGAGCTCGCTCGGCTCGGCGACCCGGCGCACCTCGACCACCGCCTCCCAGTCGGCGCCCTCCGGGATCGCGGCGTCGACCGGGCAGCGCCGCGCCCACTCGATCGCCTCCTCCGGCGACTTGACGTCGATCAGGTAGAAGCCGGCGACCAGCTCCTTGGCCTCGGTGAACGGTCCGTCGACGACCGTCCGCTCGCCCTTGGCGTAGATCACCCGGGCGCCCTGCGAGCTGTCCCAGAGCCCTTCGGCGGCGACCAGCACCCCCGCCTTGGCCAGCTCGCTGTCGTAGTCGTGCATCGCCTGCACCAGGTGGGCCGGCGGCATCGCACCGGGCGGCGGGTCACCCTTGAGCAGCAGCATGAAGCGCATCGTCTGTCTCCCATCCGTCACGGCCATTCTGACCGTCACCGACGCGTCGAACAGACCGGTGGCGTTTCGACAGCGCCTAAGGCGTGTTTCATAACTGGGGCCGGGCTGCGGCGGGCCCAGGCGCCGCCTGGCCGCACGGCGCCTTCACCCGGATACAACACCGGTATCCGGGCAAAGCCGCCGCACACCCAGACGACCCCTGGACTCCGCCTCGCCTCGACCCCAGTTATGAAACACGCCTTAGCTGATTCTTCTTTCACCGCGTGGGGTGGCCGGGAGGTCGGCGGAGATGCGGGCGGCGGCGGCGAGCAGCGGCGGCACCAGGTCGCGGCGGATGGCCTCCAGGGTCGTGCGGCTGGCGGCGGTGGAGACGTTGACGGCCGCCACCGTGCGGCCGGCGCGGTCGCGGATCGGTGCCGCCACCGCGCGCAGGCCCTCCTCCAGCTCCTGGTCGACCAGGGCCCAGCCCTGCGCGCGTACCCGGGCCAGCTCGGTCCGCAGTGCTCCGACCCCGCCGATCGTGCGGGCCGTGAGCCGGTCGATGGACACGGTGTCGAGGTAGGACGCCAGCTCGCCGTCGGGCATCCCCGCGAGCAGGACCCGGCCCATCGAGGTCGCGTACGCCGGGAACCGGGTGCCAACGTTGATGGCCACCGTCATAATCCGCGAGGTGGGCACCCGGGCCACGTAGACCACGTCGGGGCCGTCCAGGACCGACACCGACGACGACTCGTTGACCTCGGCGACCAGGGCCTCCAGGTGCACCTCGGCGACCTCGGGCAGGGACAGGCTCGACAGGTACGCGTAGCCGAGCTCGAGCACCCGCGGCGTCAGCGAGAAGAGCCGGCCGTCGGTGCGCACGTACCCGAGGTCCATCAGCGTCAGCAGGAAGCGGCGGGCGGCGGCCCGGGTGACCCCGGTGGTCGCGGCGACCTCGCTGAGGGTGAGCTCGGGGTGCGTGCGGTCGAAGGCCCGGATCACCGCGAGCCCACGTTCGAGCGACTGCACGAAATCGGCCGAGCGCACCGTGGTCACGACGACGCCTCCTCGCTCCCGAGTTCGATGCCGAGCTCGTCGAGCACCCGCTGGGCGGTCGCGAACGCGGTGTTCGCCGCCGGCGCACCAGCGTAAACCGCGGTGTGCAGCAACACCTCGCGGATCTCCGTAGGAGTGACACCCTGCCCGATCGCGGCCCGCACGTGCATCGCCAGTTCGGTGCTCGCGTGCTGGCTGGCCAGTAGGGCGATGGTGACCAGACAGCGGGTGCGCCGGTCCAACCCCGGCCGGGTCCACACGGCGCCCCAGGCGTGTGCGGTGACGTGCTCCTGCCAGGGTGCGCTGAACGCGGTCGCCGCCGCGGCCGCCCGGTCGACGTGGGCGTCGCCGAGCACGGCGCGGCGCACCGCCGCACCATCGTCAACCATGGGTCCTCCGGTGTCCGGCCAGCGCGAGATCGACGAAGTGGCCGGCACTGCCGACCGGGTCGGTGGCACCGCGCTCGGTCGGCCAACCGGCCCGGTCGAGGTTGGCGCGCATCACATCCGGGTGCACGACCAGCCCCGACAGGCAGGCGCGCAGCCAGGCGGCGGCCGAGCCGACGGTGACCAGCAGCTCGCGCAGGGGCCGCCACTCGGCCTGCCAGCCGCCGGCGCCGCGCTGGTGCTCCTGCACCGCGCTGGCCAGCAGCGTCGCGACCAGGCCCGGCGCCTGGGCGGTGGCGGCCAGCGTGCTGACGGCGGCCACCGGGTTGTGCTTGTGCGCCATCGCGCTGGACCCGCCGGGCGCGCCTTCCGCGACCTCGCCGACCTCGCCCTGCGCGAGCAGGGTGACGTCGCGGGCGGGCTTGCCGAGGGCGCCGGCCGCGACACCGAGGGCGCTCGCGAGCCGCCCGATCCGGCCGCGTTCGGTGTGCCACGGCAGGTCGGGGGCGGCGAGGCCGAGCCGGCGGGCGAAGTCGGCGAGCACGGCCGGGCCGGCGGGCCCGAGCCCGGCCAGCGTGCCGGCCGCACCGCCGAGCTGTGCCGTCGGTTTGAAGCCGCGCAGGTCGAGCGCGGCGGCGTCGAGCCCGGTCAGCCAGCCGGCGGCGGTGAGCCCGAAGGTGGTCGGCACCGCCTGTTGCAGCAGGGTACGGCCGATCAGCGCGGTGTCGCGGTGCGCGGCGGCCAGCGCCGCCGCGGCGTCGGCGGCGCCGTCCAGGTCGGACAGCAGGGCGGCCAGCGCCTCGCGGGCGACCAGCATCGCCGCCGTGTCGAGGATGTCCTGGCTGGTCGCGCCGGCGTGCACGTGCTCGCGTGTCTCCGGCGGCACCGCCGCCCGGATCGCGCCGACCAGCGGCACGACCGGGGTGGCGTGTGCGGCCGCCGCTCCGCCGAGATCAACGGGGTCCGGCGCCAGGTCCGCGCAGGCCGCGACGATCGCGTCGCCGGCCGCCGACGGGATCACGCCGGCCGCGGCGTTGGCGGCGGCCAGCGCGGACTCCGCTGACAGCATCGCCCGCACCCAGGCGTCGTCGGCGACCGCGGCCGGCACCGGGCCGCGTTCGAGGATGCCGGCGAACAGGCCCTCAGAACGTGAAGAAGACGGTCTCATGGTCGCCCTGCATGGTGATGTCGAAGGCGATGCCGTCGTCGGTCTCCTTCGCGATCAGCGTCTGGCGGCGCACGGCGTCGACGGTGGCCAGCACCGGGTCGTCGGCGTTGGCGGCCTCGTCGGGGAAGTAGACCCGGGTGACCAGCCGGTCGAGCAGCCCGCGGGCCAGCACGCTGACGTCGATGTGGGGTGCCTGGAGGTGGCCGTCCGGCCCGGGGACCGGGCCCGGGCGGACCGTCCGGATCGCGTAGCGCCCGTCGGTGTCGGTCGGGCAGCGGGCGAAGCCGCGGAAGCCGGCGGTGGCCACCGGGCCGCGCGGGTCGTCCGGGTGGTCGAACCGCCCGGCCGGGTCGGCCTGCCAGATCTCGATCAGCGCGTCCGGCACGGGCTCGCCGGCACCGTCGAGCACCACGCCGCGCAGCCAGAACGCGCCGGGAAAGTCCTCGGCCACCGCAAAAGGCCCGTCCGCCCAGGGCAGCCCGAGCGCGAAGAATGGCCCAACCGTCTGCGACGGAGTCGTCATGCCTCGTCCTCCATCGGGGTGGCGTCGCGTCCACGCAACACGATGTCGAAGCGGTAGGCGAGTGACCACTCCGGTGTCGTGGCGCCGAGGTCGAACGCGGCGACCAGGCGCTGCCGGGCGGCGGGGTCGCGTACCGAGTTGAAGATCGGGTCCTGGTCGAAGAGCGGGTCGTTGGGGAAGTACATCTGGGTGACCAGGCGCTGCGTGAACGCGTGGCCGAACAGCGAGAAGTGGATGTGCGCCGGGCGCCAGGCGTTGTGGTGGTTGCGCCAGGGGTACGCGCCGGGCTTGATGGTGACGAACCGGTAGCGGCCCTCGCTGTCGGTCATCGCCCGCCCGGCCCCGGTGAAGTTGGGGTCGAGCGGTGCCGGGTGCCGGTCTCCCGCGTGCAGGTAGCGACCGGCGGCGTTGGTCTGCCAGACCTCGACGAGTGTGTCCCGGACTGGCCGGCCGTCGCCGTCGAGCACCCGGCCGAACACCTCGATCCGTTCGCCCTGCGGCTCGCCGTCGTGCTGGCGGGTCAGGTCGTGGTCGAGCGGGCCGACCCGGTCGGACCCGAGCACCGGCCCGGTGAGCTCGGTCAGTCCCTGCGGCAGCGCCACCAACGGTTGGCGCGGGCTGCGCAGCCGGGTCGAGCCGTATTCCGGTGACTCCAGCGGGGGTTGCTCGTCCGGCGCGTGGCTCCGGTAGGGCGCGGGTGGCTTCCAGTCAGGCAACGCCGCCTCCTCTCGTCGTCAGTGATCGCAGGGCGGCGAGCTCCGCGACAGTGGGCTCCTCGGTGACCCGCAGGTCGGCGCGCACGGTGAGCGGCCAGCCGGTCGCGGCGCGCACCGCCTCGACCTCGACACCGGGATGGATGCTGACCAGCGTCAGCTCGCAGGTCGAGGGGTCGGGCTCGAGCACGCCGAGGTCGGTGATCAGCCGGATCGGGCCGCGACCGCGCAGGCCGAGCGCCGCCCGGTCGCCGGGACCGTCGCCGAAGCCGAGCGAGGTGACGAACTCGAGGCGGTCGACGAGCGTACGCGGCCGGTGCCGGACGACCACGATGGTCTCGCGGCAGGAGGCGGCGATCTCGGGAGCGCCACCCGCGCCCGGCAACCGGACAGCGGGTGAGCGATAGTCGCCGATCACCGTCGTGTTGATGTTGCCGCGCCGGTCGACCTGCGCGGCGCCCAGGAACCCGACGTCGACCCGGCCGGGCTGGAGCCAGTAGTTGAAGATCTCGGGGACGCTGACCACCGCGTCCGCGGTCTCGCCGAGCTCACCGTCCCCGATGGACAGTGGCAACGTGGTCGGCTTGGCGCCGATCGCACCCGACTCGTAGATCAGCGCCAGGTTCGGGTTCGAGGTGCGGCGGGCCAGGTTGGCCGCCGTGCTGGGCAGCCCGATGCCGACGAAACACGAGGTGCGGCCAGCCAGCGAGCGCGCGGCGGTGACGGTCATCATCTCGTCGGCGGTCCACCCGCTCATGCGGCGGTCACCTCGTCCAGCCAGCGCCCGAACGTCTCGCGGTCCCGGCTGATCGGATCCCAGGACTGGTAGTAGTCGTTGTCGCGGTCGTAGTAGCCCTGCGCGTAGGACGGGTGCGCGCCGCGCGGCACGTGCGCCACGGCGGTGACCACCCAGCCCGGCAGGACCACCGCACCGGGCCGCGGCTCGAGCTCGTCGACGACCTCCTCGACCGTGACCAGCGACCGTGCGGCGGCCAGCACCGCTTCCTTCTGCACGCCGGTGATGCCCCAGAGCTGCACGTTGCCGCGCCGGTCGGCGCGCTGGGCGTGGATCACGGCGACGTCCGGGTTGAGGGCGGCGACGGCGGTCAGCGCCTCGCCCGTGAACGGGCAGGTGACCGTGGCGACCGTCTTGGTGTGCTTGGCGATGTCGGTGCCGACGTAGCCGCGCAGCACGGCGAACGGCAGCCCGGACGCCCCGGCGACGTAGCGGTTGGCCATGCCGGCGTGGCTGTGCTCCTCGATCTCGATCGGCCGCGGCCAGGCGTTCTCCACCGCGTCGCGGAACCGGTGCAGCGAGCCGACACCGGGGTTGCCGCCCCACGAGAACACCAGGCGTGCCGCGCAACCGGCGCCGATGAGCTGGTCGTAGACGATGTCGGGAGTCATCCGGATCAGCGTCAGGTCGCGGCGCCCCTGCCTGATGATCTCCTGGCCGGCGGCCACGGGGATCAGGTGCGTGAAGCCCTCCAACGCGACCGCGTCCCCGTCGTGGACCAGCTCCGCCACACCCTCGGCGAGGCTGACGAGTTCGGCCATGCGGCTCCCAGTCTGTGCGCTATACGAACATTCGTTCAGCAGCCAGCCTAGGAACCACACGCCATGAGCGTCAATAATGATGAACATTGACTTCCGGTACGACGCGGCTCTAGGTTTCCCGTTGTACATCTGTGCGCTATCCGAACAACATGCCCTCTCCGCTCACCCCTGACGTGGATGGAGTTCCGATGCGACGCCCCTTGCTCGCCCTCGTCACCGCCGTGGCGCTGCTCGCCACCGCCGCCTGCGGTGACTCGTCCGACGACACTCCGGCGGCCGGTGGCGCCGCCGCACCAGACAAGGTCAACGCCGGCGTCATCGCGATCCTCGATGTCGCGCCCATCTACCTCGGCAAGGAGAAGGGCTTCTTCAGCAAGCGCAACATCGACCTGACGCTGACCACCGCGCAGGGCGGCGCCGCGATCGTGCCCGCCGTCCTCTCCGGCGAATACCAGTTCGGCTTCAGCAACGCCGTCTCGCTGTTGCTGGGCAAGTCGAACAACGCGCCGCTGAAGGTGGTCTGCAACGGCAACAACTCGACCGGTGTCGACGACGACTTCGCCGGCCTCTACGTCAAGCCGGACAGCGGCATCGCGTCGCCGAAGGACCTGGTCGGCAAGACCGTCGCGGCCAACACGCTGAAGAACATCGTGGACACCAGCGTGCGTGCTTCGGTGAAGAAGGACGGCGGCGACCCGAGCCAGGTGAAGTTCACCGAGCTTCCGTTCCCTGAGCAGGTCGGCGCGTTGCAGGCCGGCCGGGTCGACGCGATCTTCGTCGTCGAGCCGTTCCAGCAGGCCGCGCTCGCCGCGGGCATGAAGAAGATCGCCTCCAGCTACGTCGACGCGGCGCCGAACCTGACCGTCGCGATGTACTTCACCTCGACCAAGCTGATCGGCGAGAACCCCGACCTGGTCAAGCGGTTCACCGAGGCGATGAAGGAGTCGCTGGCCTACGCCGACTCGCACGGCGACGAGGTGCGCGACATCATCGGCACGTACACCAAGATCGAAGAGCCGGTGCGGGCCAAGATGACCCTGCCCAAGTGGCCGTCGGAGATCAACACCGCGTCGATCGACGCCCTGGCCCAGGCGGCGGTCACCGACGGCCTGCTGACCCAGAAGCCGGACGTCGCGGGGCTGCTTCCCTGATGGTCGCTGTCGCGGCGCGTACGTCCCGGGTGACCGGCCGGCGGTTCCGGTCGGTCACCCTGGGCGCGCTGGGCCTGTTCGGGTTCGCGCTGGCGCTGGAGATCGCGCCGCGGGTCGGCGTCGTGCCGATCGACTTCGCGCCGCCGACCAGCCAGATCCTGGTCTCCCTCGGCGAGTTGGTGGGCGAGGCGTCGTTCTGGACGGCGTTGGTCGACACCCTGCGCACCTGGGCGCTCGGCCTTTGCATTGCGCTGGTGGCCGGCGTCGTCATCGGTGTGCTGCTCGGCTCGCTGCCGTTCGTGCGCGCGGCGACCGCGACGACCATCGAGTTCCTCCGGCCGATCCCGTCGGTCGCCCTGATCCCGCTGGTGATCGTGCTCTACGGCCCGACCGTCAAGTCGACCCTCGTGCTGGTCGTCTACGCCGCGTTCTGGCAGGTGCTGATCCAGGTCGTGCACGGCGTCGCCGACGTCGACCCGGTCGCCCGGGACACCGCGCTCGCGTTCCGGCTGAGCCCCTGGGCCCGGGTGCGCTACGTGGTCTGGCCGACCTCGTTGCCCTACGTCATCACGGGTTTCCGGCTGGCCGCCTCGGTCGCGCTGATCCTGACCATCACGGGTGAGCTGGTCATCGGCTCGCCCGGGATCGGCAAGGAGATCGACAACGCGCAGCAGAGCAACGCGGTGCGCACCGTGTACGCACTGATCGTGGTCACCGGGATCCTCGGCGTGCTGGCCAACCTGCTCACCCGGTTCGTCGAGCGGCGGGTGCTCTCCTGGCACCCGTCGACCCGCGGCGAGGAGGTGACGCCGGCATGAGGCTCGTCTCGCGTGTGCTCCTGCTGATCGGCCTGCCCGTCGTGCTGCTCGCCACGTGGTGGTTCGGCTCGGCCGGCAGCGAGGACTTCTACCGGCCGTCCCTCTCGTCCATCATGGACGCGTTCGTCCGCACCTGGACCTGGGACATGTTCGTGCAGCAGGTGTTCCCGTCGCTGTGGCGCCTGCTCGTCGGCTATGTGATCGCGGTGGCCCTCGGTGTCGCGCTCGGTGGGCTGATCGGCACCTACCGGTCGGTGCGGTCGCTGCTGGAGCCGGTGCTCGAGTTCCTGCGCGCGTTCCCGCCGCCGGTGCTCGTGCCGGCCGCCATCCTGCTGTCCGGCATCGGCGACCGCACCAAGATCCTGGTGATCGTCTTCGGCTGCGTCTGGCCGGTGCTGCTCAACACCATCGAGGGTGTCCGCGGCCGCGACGAGGTGCTCAGCGACACCTGCCGCAGCTACGGCATCACCGGGACGTTGCGCCTGCGCCATCTGGTGCTCCGCGCGGCCAGCCCACAGATCATGACCGGTGCCCGGCAGGCCCTCCCGCTGGCCATCATCCTGATGGTGATCAGCGAGATGATGGCCGCCAACGACGGCCTCGGCTTCACGGTCCTGCAGTTCCAGCGGGGTTTCCAGATCCCCGAGATGTGGAGCGGCGTGCTCCTGCTCGGCGTGATCGGCATCGTGCTCTCCCTGCTGTTCAGACTGGCCGAGCGGTCGCTGCTCGGCTGGTACCACGGCCAGCGAGCGGGACAACGGGAGTGGTGATGCTCGAGGTCAAGAACCTGCACAAGGTGTACGACGGCCACGGCCGGCGGGTGACCGCGGTCGGCGACCTGACGTTCTCCGTGCCGGAGGGGCAGTTCGCCTGCGTGGTCGGCCCGTCCGGGTGCGGCAAGACGACCCTGCTGCGGGTGCTCGCGGGTCTGCTGCCAGCCACCTCCGGTGAGGTGCTGGTGCAGCGCACGCCGGTCACCGCACCGCCGCCGGGGCTCGCGGTCGTGTTCCAGGAGTACGGGCGCAGCCTGTTCCCTTGGCTGCGGGTGCGCGAGAACGTCGAGCTTCCGCTCAAGGCGCAGGGCATGGCCCGTTCCGACCGTGGGGCGCTGGCGGCAGAGGCCCTGGCGGCGGTCGGACTGTCCGACGCGCACGGCGCCTATCCGTGGCAGCTCTCCGGCGGCATGCAGCAGCGGGTGGCGATCGCCCGGGCCATCGCGTACCAGCCGCGGGTGCTGCTGATGGACGAGCCGTTCGCGGCCGTCGACGCGCAGACCCGGGCGGACCTCGAAGACCTGGTCCGCTCGGTGTGGCAACGGTTCGGCGTCACGCTGCTGTTCGTCACGCACGACATTGACGAGGCGGTCTATCTCGGCCAGCGGGTGATCGTGCTGTCCGCGTCGCCGACGACGGTGGCGCAGGACCTGACCATCGACCTGCCCGCCGAGCGCGACCAGCTCACCACCCGGTCCGACGCGCGGTTCACCGAGCTGCGCGGTCAGGTCTACGCCCAAATCCAGAAGGTGAAGGCACCGGCATGACATTCTTCGACCCCTCGCTCTGGAACGGCAAGGTATTCACCGGCGACTGGATCTCTTCGGCCGGCGGTTCGGCGGAGATCCTGGAGAAGGCGACCGGCGGGTCGCTCGGCCGCACCGGTGTGGCTGACGCCGGTGACGTCGCCGCCTCTGCGGCTTCCGCCGCAGCCGCCCAGCGGGCCTGGGCGGCGACCTCGTTCGAGGAGCGCGCGGCGGTGCTGCGCCGGGCCGGCGCGCTGATCGAGGCCAACGCGGCCGAGTTGCGCGACTGGGTGGTCCGGGAGACCGGCGCCGTGCCGGGCCTGGGCGACTTCGCGGTCGGCGTCGCGACCCAGGAGTGCTACGAAGCGGCCGGGCTGGCCCACCGTCCGGTCGGCGAGATCCTGCAGAGCAACCAGCCGCGGCTGAGCCTGATCAAGCGCGTACCCGTCGGCGTGGTCGGCGTGATCTCGCCGTTCAACGTGCCGCTGATCCTGTCGATCCGCTCGGTGGCGCCGGCGCTCGCGCTCGGCAACGCCGTGGTGCTCAAGCCGGACCTGCGCACCCCGGTCAGCGGCGGGTTCGCCATCGCCCGGGTGTTCGCCGAGGCGGGCCTGCCGGAGGGCCTGCTGCACGTGCTGCCCGGCGGCGCCGAGGCCGGCTCCGCGCTGGTCGCCGAGCCCCTGGTGCGGGTGGTCTCGTTCACCGGGTCCAGCGCGACCGGCAGGCGGGTCGCCGAGCTCGCCGCGCGGCACCTCAAGCGGGTGCACCTGGAGTTGGGCGGCAACTCGGCGCTCGTCGTGCTCGACGACGCCGACCTGGAGCGGGCGGTCTCCGCCGGCGCTTGGGGATCGTTCCTGCACCAGGGCCAGATCTGCATGACCGCGGGACGGCATCTGGTGCACGAGCGGATCGCCGACGACTACGTGGCCAAGCTCGCCGAGCACGCCGACCACCTCCCCGTCGGCGACCCGTTCACCGGCCAGGTCGCGCTCGGGCCGCTGGTCGACGAGGGCCAGCGCGACAAGGTGCACGCGCTGGTCAACGCCACCGTCGACGCCGGCGCGCGGCTCGTCGCCGGCGGCAAGCACGAAGGGCTCTTCTACCGGCCGACGGTGCTCGACCAGGTGCGCACGGACATGCCGGCGTACGCGGAAGAGGTGTTCGGCCCGGTTGCCCCGGTGGTCCGGTTCAGCGGCCTCGACGAGGCGGCCGAGCTGGCCGCCGACTCGCCCTACGGCCTGTCGCTGAGCATCCTGACCGGCGACGCGATGCGCGGGCTGGCCCTCGCCGAGCGGATCCCGAGCGGGATCGTGCACATCAACGACCAGACCGTCAACGACGAGGCGGTGGCACCGTTCGGCGGTGTCCTCGACTCGGGCACCGGCGCGAGGTTCGGTGGCGCCGGCAACCTCGACGCGTTCACCGAGCAGCGCTGGATCACGCTGCGCGGCGAGATCCCGGCCTACCCGTTCTGATCCTGCTGATCGAGAGGTGCAGAAATGACCTTGCGCGACACGCCGCCGTTCCGGGCCGACCACGTCGGCAGCCTGCTGCGCCCGGAGCGGCTGCTCAAGGCGCGGGCCGACCGGGCGGCCGGCACGATCTCGGCCGAGGAGCTACGCGCCGTCGAGGACGACGCGGTCCGGGACGTGGTGCGGATGCAGCGCGACGTCGGGCTCTCGTCGGCGACCGACGGCGAGTTTCGCCGCACGTCGTGGCACATGGACTTCATCTACCAGCTCGGTGGCATCCACTCCACCGACGAGAAGATCCGGGTGCACTTCCACAACAAGGCCGGCGACCTCGACTTCACGTCGGCGGCGCTGGCGGTCGACGGCCCGGTCCGGCTGGAGAAGACCATCTTCGGCGAAGACTTCGCTTTCTTGAATTCCACGGTGGATCCCGGGGTGACGGCCAAGCTGACCATCCCGTCGCCGAGCATGGTGCACTACCGGGGCGGGAAGGCGTCGATCGACCCGGCGGTCTATCCCGACGAGGAGCAGTTCTGGGCCGACCTGTCGGCGGCCTACGCCGCGCAGGTGGCGGCCGTGGCTGCGCTCGGTTGCCGCTACCTCCAGCTCGACGACACCAGCCTGGCCTATCTGAACGACCCCGAGCAGCGCAAGCAGCTCACCGAGCGCGGTGACGACGCCGAGCACCAGCACCTGCGCTACATCAAGCAGATCAACGCGGCGATCCAGGACCGGCCGGCCGGGCTGGCGGTGACCACGCACATGTGCCGGGGCAACTTCCGGTCGTCGTGGGCGGCCGAGGGCGGCTACGACTTCGTGGCCGAGGCGCTGTTCTCGGAGCTCGCGGTCGACGGGTTCTTCCTGGAGTTCGACGACGAGCGCTCCGGCGGCTTCGCGCCCCTGCGGTTCGTACCGCCGGGAAAGATGGTCGTGCTCGGTCTGGTCACCACCAAGAACGGCGCACTGGAGTCCAAGGACGCGCTGAAGCGGCGCATCGACGAGGCCAGCAAATACGTGCCGCTGGAGCAGCTCTGCCTGTCGCCGCAGTGCGGGTTCTCGTCGACCGTCGAGGGCAACGTGCTCAGCTACGACGACGAGGTCGCCAAGCTTCGCCTGATCGTCGAGACCGCGCAAGAGGTGTGGGGCTGAATGTCGGAAGAGCGCACCCAGGTGGGCATCGTCGGGGCCGGTCCGGCCGGGCTCGTGCTCGCCCACCTGCTGCGGTCGCGCGGCATCGACTGTGTCGTGCTCGAACGCCAGTCCCGGTCCTATGTGGAGGCAAGGATTCGGGCCGGCGTGCTCGAGCACGGCACGGTCGACCTGCTCACCTCGCTCGGGCTGGCCGACCGGCTGCACCGCGAGCGGATGGTGCACCACGGCATCGAGCTGCTCTTCGAGCGGTCGGCGCACCGGATCCCGCTGACCGAGCTGGCCGGGCGGGAGATCACCATTTACGGGCAGCACGAGGTGGTCAAGGATCTGATCGCCGCGTGGGACGGGCCGTTGGAGTTCTCGGTGTCGTCGGTGTCGCTGTCCGGTCTCTCCTCGTCGGCGCCCATCGTGTCCTATGTGGATGCCGCTGGGACCGCGCGCTCGTTGCGTTGTGACGTGATCGCCGGGTGCGACGGGTTCCACGGCGTCTCGCGGGCCTCCGTGCCCGACGGGGTGTTGACGGTGCACCAGCGCGACTATCCGCACGCCTGGTTGGGGATCCTGGCGGAGGCGCCGCCCTCGTCGGAGGAGCTGATCTACGCGCACAGCGCGCGTGGGTTCGCTCTGCACAGCATGCGCTCGCCCACCGTGACGCGGATGTACCTCCAGGTGCGTCCCGACGAAGACCTGGCCTCGTGGCCTGACGAGCGGATCTGGAGCGAGCTGCGGGCGCGGCTCGACCGGGCCGACCCGTCATGGAAGCTCGCCGACGGGCCGATCCTGGAGCGGTCGGTCGCCGCGATGCGCAGCTTCGTCGTGTCGCCGATGCAATATGGTCAGCTGTTCCTGGCCGGGGACGCCGCGCACATCGTGCCCCCGACCGGTGCGAAGGGCCTCAACCTGGCCGTGGCCGACGTCAAGGTGCTCGCCGACGCGCTGACCTCCTGGTACGCGACCGGCGATCGGGCCGGGCTCGACGCGTACTCGGAGACCTGCCTGCGCCGGGTCTGGCGGGTCCAGCACTTCTCCTGGTGGATGACCTCGATGCTGCACCCGACCGGCGACGACCCGTTCGACCTGGCGCTCCAGCTGTCCCAACTGCGCTACGTGACCTCGTCGCGGGCGGCGGCCACGTCGCTGGCCGAGAACTACGTCGGTTTCCCGTTCCCGTGAGGGGCAGGCTCACCACCGCCGCCTGGCTGGCGGCGGTCCTGCTCGCCGCGGTCAACCTGCGCCCGGTCATCGCGTCCGTGCCACCGATCGTCGACGCGGTCCGCGGGTCGCTCGGGCTGTCCGCCTCGGCGGCCGGCGTCCTGACCGCGGTGCCGGTCGTCTGCATGGGGCTGTTCGCACCGGCTGCGGCCTGGGCGGCGGGCCGCTGGGGCACCGGCCGCACAATGGCGCTCGCGCTGGCGCTGCTCACCGTGGCGACGGCGGTCCGCCCGCTGGCCGGGACCGGGCTGCTCTACGGCGCGACCGTGCTGGTCGGGGTGGCGATCGCGGTCGGCGGTGCGTTGATGCCCGCGCTCGTCCGCGACCGGTTCCCGGACCGGGTCGGGCCGGTCACCGGGCTCTACACGACGGCGCTGATCTCCGGTGCGCTGATCGGCTCGGGCGGCACCGAGCCGCTGCGTGATTTTCTGGGCGGGTCCTGGCGCTCCGCGCTGGCGTTGTGGGCTTTGCCGGCCGGGCTCGCGTTGGCGGTCTGCTGGCTGGTGGTGCGGCCGGCCGTGGCACCGCGCGGGGTGGCCGTCGCGGTCGGCTCGGACTGGTCGCCGTGGCGCGACCGGGATGCCTGGATGGTCACGCTCTACATGGGCGGGCAATCGCTGTTGTACTACGCGCCGCTGGCCTGGCTGGCCGCCCGCTACACGGAGTTGGGCTGGTCGGCCGCCCGGGCGGGTGGGCTGCTCGCGCTGTTCAGTGCGACCCAGGTGGTGTCGGCGCTGGTCGCACCGGCACTGGCCCGCCGCGACCCGCGTCCGGCGATCGTGGTCGCGCTGCTGCTCGCCATCGGCTGCCTCGTGCTGATCGGGGTGTCGCCGCTGAGCGCACCGGCCCTCTGGGCGGCGCTGCTGGGCCTCGGGGTGGGTGCCAACTTCTCGCTCGCACTTACCGTGGTCGGGCAGGTCGCGCCGACGCCGGCGGACACGCCCCGGGCGTCCGGGATGGCGTTCTTCGTCGGCTACCTGCTGGCCTCGCTGGGCCCGGTCGCGGTTGGGTTCCTGCACGACCTGACCGGTGGCTTCCGGGTGCCGTACCTGGCGCTCGTCCCGATCGGGCTGTTGACCCTGGGCTTCGGGGTGGCTGCCGGCACGGTCGTCACGCGGCGTTCCATACGGTGAGGCCGATGGCGACACCGGCGCTCGCCGCGCCCAGGCCCGCCGCGATGCTCAGCGCCGCATAGCCGACCGCCCTGCGCGGTGCGCCCTGTTCCAGCAAGCGGACGGTCTCGTAGCCGAACGTCGAGTAGGTGGTCAGCGCGCCGCAGAAGCCGGTGCCGACCAGGGCGTACACGCCGGTGGTGGTGACCGTGCCGCCGGTGACCAGGCCGAGGACGAACGAGCCCACGATGTTGACGGTCAGCGTCCCGAACGGGAAGCGGTCGCTGTGCAGGCGTTGGATCGCGCGGTCGGTCAGGTAGCGGGCGGGTGCGCCCACCGCCGCGCCGATCGCCACGAACAACAGGGTCACGCGGTCACCAGCCAGGTGACCATCCGGGCGGCGGTCATCCCGAGCAGCACGGCCAGCAGGGCCGCCGCCAGCGTGGTGAGCAGGTAGAGCGTCGCCGTGCCGGGCGCGCCGGCCACGATCAGGTTCCTCAGGTCGACCGCGTACGTGGAGAAGGTCGTGTAGCCGCCCAGCACGCCGACGCCGAGGAACGGGCGGAGCAGGCGCTGCTCGGTGAAAAGCTCGGTGACGAGCACCATCAGCGCGCCGATCAGTAGGCAGCCGGTGACGTTGATCACGAAGGTGGCCCAGGGGAAACCCCCGGGTGGGGTCGGCCAGGCGTGGCCGATGCCGTAGCGGGCCAGCGCGCCGAGGACCCCGCCGGCCGACACCGAGACGACCACCGGCCAGTGTGTTTCCGTCCGCTGAGCGGGTATGCCGAGGTCGATGTCGGAGTCGACGGGCAGCAGGTGCGGCTCGCGTGCCATGACCTCATGATCCCAGGTGGGAATGTCGTACCCGGCGGCTAGAACGGACAGGACACGTATCCGCCAACGGAGGAGTGCCATGACTTCCACCCTGTCGGCACAGGTGACCGGCCCGGTGCTGGCCGCTTACGACGAGGGCTACGCCGACGAGGTCGCCGCGTGGAACACCGGCGCCACGCACACCCCCGACCTGGTGGTCGGCGCGACGTCGGCGGCCGACGTCGCCGCGGCCATCCGCTACGCCGGTGACCACGGGCTGCACGTGCACGTCCAGGGCACCGGCCACGGTGCCGAGGCGTCGATCACCTCGGGCCTGCTGATCACCACCCGGCGGCTCGACGGCCTGGTCGTCGACCCGTCAACCCGAACGGCGACGATCGGTGCCGGCCAGCGGTGGGGCGCAGTGGTCGAGGCGGCGGCCGGGCACGGGCTGCTGCCGATCGCCGGCGCGGCGTCCACCGTCGGCGTGATCGGCCTGTTGACCGGTGGCGGCCTCGGCCCGCTGGCCCGCAGCCACGGCTACGCGTCCGACTACGTTCTCGACTTCACCGTGGTGACCGGGTCCGGCGAGATCGTCACGGCCTCGGCGACCTCGCATGCCGACCTGTTCTGGGCGCTGCGGGGCGGCAAGTTCGGGCTGGGCGTCGTGACTTCGGTGCGCGTGCGGCTCGTCGAGCTCTCCCGGCTCTACGGCGGCTCGCTGATGTTCGACGCGGCCGACATCGAGCCGGCGCTGCGGGCGTGGGTCGACTACACGGCCACGGCCGACGACCAGGTGTCGACCAGCGTGGCGATCATCCGGATGCCACCGATCGAGCAGATCCCCGAGGCGTTGCGCGGGCGCACGCTGCTGTCGGTGCGGTTCGCCTATCCGGGCTCGGTCTCCGAGGGTGCGTCGCTGGCCGCGCCGTTGCGGTCGGCGGCGCCGGTCTATCTCGACGCGCTGGGTGAGTTGCCCGCGGGCCAGATCGCGCGGATCCACAACGACCCGACCGAGCCGGGCGCGAGCCAGGTCTACGGCATGCTGCTCGACCCGATCGACCAGTCCTTCGCGACGGCTTTCCTGGCTGCCTTCGGCCCGACGGCCGACGCGCCGTTCGTCTCGGCGGAGCTACGCCACCTCGGCGGCGCGGCGGCACGCGACGTCGAGGGCGGTTCGGCGGTCGCGGGGCGCGCGGGCGCGTTCGCGTGCTCCCTGGTCGGGGTGCGCCCGGACTTCTTCGCGAAGGTCCTGCCGGACGCGGCCTACGACTTCCGCGAGGCGGTCGGTCCATGGCTACGCGAAGACTGCAACGCCAACCTGATGGGCCTGCCGGTCACCGCGGAACGGCTGGCCACAATGTGGACGGAGGGAGCCAACGACCGGCTAGGCGAGATCCGCTGGCGCTACGACCCGGACTCGGTCCTGGCCAAGCCGGCCTGACGAGCCCTGGGTGGCCCGACCGCGAGATCGAACCACCCAGAGCACCGACCCTTCCGGGCGGCCCAGCCGTGCCCGGTGGGCTTGGCCGTGCCCGGCGGGCATGGCCTGGTCCGGGTCAGACCGGCAGGAAGACCTGTGGTTGGCCGGGGAGTTCGTGGAAGCGGCGTAGGCCGGCGGTGCCGGAGAGGATGCCTCCCCAGGCCGCGTAGGGCGGGTTGGCGGTGTCGAAGCCGCTCTGTACGAGGGTGAGGCGGGTCTTGCCCTCCGAACCGGCCAGCTCCCAGGTGCCGACGCCGGCGGGGCCGAAGTCGATGGAGAAGCGGGCGTCCGGCACGAGTTCGAGGATCTTCGCCGGGTTCGGGTTGGCGTCCAGACCGCCCATCGCGAACCGGCCTCCGACCCACGGCTCGATGCCGACGGGGTAGCCGAACCACTCGCTGGCCTGGGCGGAGTCGGTCAAGGACGTGAAGACCCGGTCGACCGGCGCGGCGACCTCGAACTCGGCGCGCAGGTCCTGTGCCGTGAAGTCGACCTTCGGTGTCAGGGCGCGGCCCTCCAGGTGGTCGACCAGGTTAGCCACCGACAGCGCCCAGAAGGTCTGTAGCACGCCGCGGATGCTGCTGCCGCTCATCATCTCGGCGAAGTCGAAGTGGCTCTGGTCGACCGTGACGACCGTGCTGTCGTCGCCCTCGGCCTCGACGGCGATCTCGGTGGTGGTGTCGACCCCGTCGAGGCGCCAGGTGAACGCCACCCCAGCGTCGTCGGACCGGGTCGGCCGCTGATGCGGCGCGTCTCCCTCGGGCGTGTAGCGGCCCCAGAACGCGTAGCGGTCGGGCAGGTCGACGTCGGCGTGCTCGGCGAGCCAGACGCGCAGCTCGGCGGCGTCGGTGAGCGCGTGCCGCACCTGCTTGATCGGGGCGTTGACGCGGGCCTTGGCGATCACGGTCATCGTTCTTCTCCCTTGGGATAGCAGGCCACGGCGAGCTTGAAGGCGTCTCCCTCGGCGCCGCCGTAGCGGGTGAACAGCTCCTGCAACGTCGACTGGAGGTCGTCGAGGAACTCCTGACGCCGCTCGGGTCGGATGTGGATCTCACCGGAGACGCCGATCGACGGCAGCTCCGGCGCGGTGCGGTCGAGGGCGCCGATGTCGGCCTGCACCTCTTCCATCAGGTCGAGCAGGTAGCCGAGGCTCAGCTCGTCCTGGGCTTTGCGCAGGCCGATCCGCCCGACCAGCCGCGGCGACAACCAGTAGGACCGGGCGCCGGCCTGGTAGATCCCCTCGCTGATGCCGCGCACCTTGCGCTCGGACACCTGCGTGACGAGGCCGGCATCCACCAGCCGCTTGACGTGGTAGTAGACGCGCTGCGGCGTCTGGCCGAGCTCCGTCGCGACCTCGGTGCACGACCGGGGTTCGGCGAGCTGCCGCAGCACCTCGATGCGGTGCGGCTTGAGCAGTGCCTCGGCCTGCTCGATCCGCTCCAGGTACAGGACGTCCTTCATCACGAAAACCAGTCTTTACGTAAAAACAGATTTTGTCAATCGGGTTCGATGGATCGACTTCGCGTCTGACCTGTGAGTTTTTTGCTGATTAGTCGGCTTGGTGATGAGAAGAGTTCTTATCGTGAATTCGCACCTTCCAACGTGACGCCCGTGCAGGGCGTGGTTCGTGAGGAGTAGCCCATGTACAGACGCGTCACCCTGGCAGCCATCGCTGCGGTCGCCGCCGTGGTGGGGTTCGGAGCCGCGCCCGCTGTGGCGGCGCCCGGCCCGACGGCCACGACCGGCATCACCTTCCAGATCACCGCCGGCGGCCTGACCATCACGGCGCCGGCCAGCGTCGACCTCGGCAACGGCGTCTCCGGCGGCACGGTCGCCGGCTCCATCGGGCCCGTCCAGGTCGTCGACCAGCGCGGTCTGCTGGTCGCGGCGTGGACCGCCACGGTCTCGTCGACCGCCTACACCACCGGTGGTGGCACGGCGGCCGAGACGATCCCGAACTCCGCGGCCACCTACACCCCCGGTCTGCCGACGGGGACCACCGGTGTGCCGGTCCCGGTCGCCGGCCTGCCCGGCACGCTCGCCTCGCCCCGCACCGCGTACACCGCGACCGCGGTCGGCTCGAACTCGGTGACCTGGAACCCGAACCTGTCGATCGCCATCCCGGCGGCGGCGGTGGTCGGTACCTACACGGGAACGGTGACCCATTCGGTCGCGTAACCGGATGACGCACCTGGTGATGGCGATCGCGGCCCTCGGGGCCGCGGTCGTCATTCCGTCGCCTCCGGCCGCCGCGGCGGCGGAGGACGGGCAGGTGGGCATCCGGTTGCTCGAAGCACCCGTGGCGCGGCGGGACGACCCGCGGGCGCACATGTACATCGTGGACCATCTCGCACCCGGCATGCGGATCAGCCGGCTCTTCGAGGTGATCAACAAGACCGACGAGCGGCGGGAGTTCGACATCTACGCCGGGTCGGCGAGCCTCGAGAACGACGAGTTCGTCTACGGCAAGGACCGCGAGACCAACGAGTTGAGCTCGTGGGTGACGCTGTCGAAGAACAAGGACACGCTGGACCCCGGCGAGACCGTCCAGGTCGAGGCGACGATCGTGGTGCCCAAGCAGGCGTCGCGCGGCGAGCGGTACGCGGTGATCTGGGCGGAGACCCGCGCGGCGCCGGACAAGAAGGGCAACATCGGCGCGATCCGGCGTGTCGGCATCCGGGTTTACCTGAGCGTCGGTCCCGGCGGTGAGCCGATCTCCAGCTTCGACATCGGCCAGGTCACCGTCTCCCGGGGCGACGACGGCGTGCCGCGGATCTCGACCCTCGTCCACAACACCGGCGAGCGCGCGCTGGACATCAACGGCACGCTCAACCTGAGCGACGGTCCGGGTAGCATGCGGGCGGGCCCGTACCAGCTGACCACGGTGACCACCCTCGCGCCCGGTGCCAGCGGCATCGTGGTGGCCGCCCTCGACGCCAAGCTGCCGGACGGCGCCTGGCGGCTCGACCTGGACCTGGCCAGCGGCACGGTCAAACGCCACCTCGACCTGGCGATCACGCTCCAGCCGCCCGGCCTGAGCATGGTCGCCACGGTGATGGAGAACTGGTGGGGTTGGTTCGGGGCCGGCGGTGCCGCGCTCGTGGTCATCGCCCTCGCAGCCCTGCTCCTCGTGCGGCGTCGCCGCCGTCAGCCGGCCGCCGCTGTCGCCTACCGGCCGCGACACCTCTGAGGCCGGATGCCCGGGGCCTGTCACAGGGCCCCGGGCAGGCTCCGTTCCATCAGGATCTCGGCAGGGTCCTCCGGGTTCGGCCCAGCGTCGCGGAAGCCGGTGCGCTCGTAGAGCCGGCGGGCTGCGGCATTGTCCGTCCGCACGGCCAGCTTCAGCGACGGCACGCCGGACTCCGTCGCCCAGCTCGCGAGCGCCTCGACGAGCGCGTCGCCCACCCCACGACCGCGCCCGGCCGGGCTCACCCAGACCGAGATGAGCTCGACGGTGGTCGGGTCGGTCGGCACCCCCGTGGCCATCCCGACGGGCTCGTCGCCGAGATAGGCGACCAGGTCCCGGGCGCCCGGCAGACGCAACCGGTCGCGCCAGCGCGGCTCGGGCGCGTCCTGCCAGTCGGCCAGCGTCGAGCCGAACGCGTAGGGCGCCTCGGCCAGCGCCGCGAGCCGCAGGTCGCGCCAGAGCTTCCAGTCGTCGTCGGACAACACCCGCAGATCCACCATGGCGAGCAGGATGCCGGACCCGCGGACCGCTAGTCGACCGAATACAGGTGGTGGGTGACGCCGGAGCGGAGGGCGTCGCACTTCTCCAGCGTCAGCTTCACCCGCGGGCCGTCGTCGGCGAAGAGGCGCTCCCCTGCGCCGAGAACGAGCGGGTGGACCAGCAGGCTCAGCCGGTCGACCAGGCCCGCCGCCAGCAGCGCGCGGGCCACGGAGATGCTGCCGACCACCGAGATCGGCCCGCCGGGGCCGGCCTTCAGCTCAGCCACCCGCGCGGCCAGGTCGTGTCGGCGGGCTCGGACCAGATGGCGGCCATCATCTCCGCGTCGACGTACGGCATGTGCCACTTCTCCGGCGACTCGACGACGCCGTCCAGCGAGATGAACTGACCCACGGTGATCGTGCGCATGATTGCTCCTAACGAAGAGTCTCGACATCCACTCCGCGATCGGCGGGACAGGATTTCGACACGGAGCCGCTAGATTTCTCGGAATGCGCTTCCTGATGACGCTCAACGCCCCGGTGCGCCCGCCCGACCAGGAGCTTTACGCCGAGATGGGCAAGTTCGTCGACGAGCTGGCCAGGGCCGGCGTGCTGATCGCCACCGGCGGCCTGGACCTGGCGGGCACCCACGTCACGTCCAGCGGCGGCAAGGTGACGATGGTCGACGGTCCCTATCCGGAGACCAAGGAGACGATCGTCAGCTTCGCGCTGGTCGAGGTGGCGTCGAAGGACGAGGCGCTCGCGCTGTCGCGGCGGTTCTTCGGGATCGTCGGTGACGGCGAGGGCGACCTGCGCCAGGTGTTCGGTCCGGAGTAGCCGTGGATCCAGTCGAGTCGGTCTGGAAGCTCGAGTCCGCCCGGATCGTCGCGGCGCTGACCCGGCTGGTCCGCGACGTCGGGCTGGCCGAGGACCTGGCCCAGGACGCGTTGCTCGCCGCGCTGGAGGAGTGGCCGGCCAAGGGTGTGCCGGCCAATCCGGGCGGCTGGCTGATGCTGACCGCCAAGCACCGGGCGATCGACCGTCTCCGCCGCGACGACCGGCTGCGCGCCAATCTGGCCGAGCTGGGCCGGGCCGCCGAGCACGAGCAGCAAAAGGGCCCGGAGGACGAGCTCGACGACGACATCGGCGACGACGTACTCCGGTTGATCTTCATCGCCTGTCATCCCGTGCTGTCCCGGGAGTCGAGCGTCGCGCTCACGCTGCGGATGATCGGCGGGCTGACCACCGCGGAGATCGCGCGCGCGTTCCTGGTGCCCGAGCCCACCATCGGGCAGCGGATCTCCCGTGCGAAGCGGACGCTCGGCGAGCGGAAGATCCCGTTCGAGGTGCCACCGCCAGACGAGCGTGCCGGCCGGCTGTCCGCCGTACTCGAAACGATCTATCTGATCTTCAACGAGGGGTACGCCGCGACGGCGGGTGACGACTGGATGCGCCCGGCGCTGGCGACCGAGGCGATCCGGCTCGGCCGGATGCTGGCCGCGTTGGCGCCCGGGGAGCCCGAGGTGCACGGCCTGGTCGCGCTGATGGAGCTGCACGCGTCGCGGATGGCGGCCCGGCTGGGTCCCGGTGGCGAGCCCGTGCCACTGCTGGAGCAGGACCGCGACCGGTGGGACCAGGAGCTGATCCGCAGCGGTTTCGCCGCCCTGCTGCGGGCCCAGCGCTCCGACGGCCCGTACGTGCTGCAGGCCGCGATCGCCGCCAGCCACGCGCGGGCCCGGACCGCGCAGGAGACCGACTGGGTCGGCGTCGCGGGTCTCTACGAGCTGCTGGTGCGCCGCACGCCGACCCCGGTGGTCGAGCTGAACCGGGCCGTGGCGGTGGCGATGGCGTTCGGGCCGGAGCGCGGGCTGGCCATCGTCGACGGGCTGGCCGGCGAGCTACGCGACTACCACCTGCTGCCGGCGGTGCGCGGTGACCTGCTGCGCCGGCTCGGCCGGGACGCGGAGGCCAGGGCCGAGTTCGCCCGGGCCGCCAGCCTCGCCCGCAACGCCAAGGAGCGCGACGTGCTCCTGGCGCGCGCCGCGATGTAGCCGGAGTTTCCCATCAGTCCATCCACATGTATCGACATGTTGGGACCGGTCGGGTCGACTGTTCCTCGTGAGCGGACACGAACACACCCACGAATCTGACCACCACAGCAGCGTCACCAGGCGCGGACTGCTGGCCGGCGCCGGCGGCCTGCTCGTGCTCGGTGCGACGCCGGGCAGCGCACAGGCGGCCCGCGTCCAGGTCGCGCCGGGCCTGGCCGCCGGCGCCGACCGGGCGTCCCGGATCACCCAGGGCACCACCCTCGTCCACGGTGACCTGCACAACCACACCCTGATGTCCGACGGCGACGGCAACCCCGATCTCGTCTTCGGCTCGATGCGCGACGCCGGCCTCGACGTCGCCGCGCTGACCGACCACACCACGCTCTTCGCCATCGAGGGGCTCAGCAAGTCGGAGTGGAACCGGGCCGGCGTGCTCGCCGACGCGGCCAACGTGCCCGGCACGTACACGGCCCTCCGGGGCTTCGAGTGGAGCCACCCGCTGCTCGGGCACGCCAACGTCTGGTTCACCAACAACTACGTCGACCTCGGCGGCGCCAGCAGCATGGGCCGGTTCTTCAACTGGCTGGCCGGCTCGGGCGGCATCGCGGGCTTCAACCACCCGGGCCGGGAGATCCTGCGGTTCGACAACTTCAACTTCAACGGTGGCGTACGCGACCAAATGGTCAGCATGGAGATCTTCAACCGGGGCGACGACTATCTCTTCGACGGCTGGTCCGACACCGGCTCGTCGCCGCTGGTCGCGTGCCTGAACGCGGGCTGGCGGACGGGCCTGGTCGGCGTCACCGACGAGCACGGCACCAACTGGGGCTTCCAGGAGGGGCTGGGGCGGGCCGGGCTCTGGGTCACCGGCAACACCCGCAACGAGGTGCTGAACGCGATGCGGGCCCGGCGGTTCTTCGCCACCCGGGTCAGCGGCT
Source organism: Asanoa hainanensis (assembly GCF_900188485.1). Lineage (GTDB taxonomy): Bacteria > Actinomycetota > Actinomycetes > Mycobacteriales > Micromonosporaceae > Asanoa > Asanoa hainanensis. The sequence continues at coordinate 292,069 of NZ_FZPH01000003.1, read as the reverse complement.
TCCGGCTCGACGCCACCGCGTCCGGTGTGCGGATGGGCAGCGTGCTCGGCATCACCTCGGGCGACGTGCGGTTCGCGGTCGACCTCGACCGTGGCCCGGAGTGGCTGGGCAAGCCGCTGCACATCCAGGTGCTGCGCCCCGATACCCGGGCACCGAGGGTGGTCGACGTGATCGAGACGACCGCCGGTGCGGTCGCCGAGTTCACCGTGCCGCTGAACGTGGCCGACGGCAACTGGGTGGTCCTGCGGGTCTCGGACCCGAGCCGGCCCAACCCGTCGCCGGGTCCGGCCAACCACCCGTGCAACGACTTCGGCGTCGCCTACTCCAGCCCGTGGTGGCTCCAGCCGTAGGTGTGAGGGGACGGAGCGCCTTCGGGCGCTCCGTTTACCTACGCGCCGTCTGGCGCGCGCCTTCGCGAGAGCCGAGGGTCGTCGGCGCTGACTACACCGAGCGTGTGAACCCACGCATCCGCCGCATCTCCGCCGCCGCCGGGGCCGTCCTCGCCCTCGCCGCGACCGCTCTGCTCCTTCCCGCGCCGGCCGTCGCGGCGCCGCTGGGCCAGGTCACGCTCGATCGGACCTCGGGCTCGGTCGACCAGAACCCGATCTTCGGCTCCGCCACGGCCAGCGCGCCCTGCCCGACCGGCTTCGGCGCCGACGCGATGGTCCGGATCGGCCCGCCCGGCGGCCCGTACGCGAACGTCGCGAAACCGCTGACCGCCGGCGGCTACGACCGGAAAGCCGTCTCGGTGAAGCCGAACCGCTCGTTCGCGATGGCTCTGGGCAACGTGCGGCCGACCGACGGCGAGTGGGAGGTCGTCGTCGAGTGCTACAGCGTCACCGACGGCATGCACCAGGACCGGTTCGTCACGCCGATCACCGTGTCCGGCGGGCGCTGGCGCACCGGCAAGCCGGCCGGGAGCACCCCGACGTCGACGGCGTCCGCCGGTGCCGACCAGCCGCCGACCACGCCGACCGCGTCCGCGCCGCCGGACGTCAGCGGCGCGGACCAGGCCGCCATCGACGCTCGGCTCGCCGCGAACAATCGCACCGGTAAAGCCTCCTTCGGCAATGCCTGGTGGATCGCCGGACTCGCCGGAGTTCTTTGCGTATTCGGGTTGGTTTTCCTGTTGACCCGCCAGCGCCCCGGCAAATCCCGCTGAATCCGGACGCGAATTCGTCGCCTCATACCAGTAGTGCCACGGGATAGCTGAACGGTGGATACGTCAATACGGGCTGTTCATCTTCCGCATGTCTGGCGTGTGCACGACACGTCGCGCGGAGTCATGGGCCATGCGGAATCTGGTCCCCGCACGCGGACAACGGAGGGACCGACGATGCAGCGTTCCCGATTCGTCTTTCTGGCCCTGCCGATGCCGGACGGCAATGCGACGACCGCCGACCGGACGCCGGCCGAAGGGATCCTGTGGATGCTGGTCTCACCCAACAACCGACCGCTCGGGCGCGGCACGACCTATCACGAGTCGTACGCCGACTGCCTCGGCTCGGTCGAGAGCCTGAAGGCCAACGCGGATCGCGTCCTGCCGGTCGAGACGACGGTGGAGCGCACCGGCCAGTGGACCTGGCGGATCGAGCTCGACGGCGCCTCGGTCGCGGCGTCCAGCCGCTCGTACCTGCGTACCCGGGAGTGCGCGTACAACCTGGCCAAGTTCCTCGAGGCGTTGCCGACGGCCGACATCGTGGCCGGCACGCGCAGCGCCCGGCGCGGCCGCCAGCGCCCCGAACCGTCGCCGGGCTGGCGGCGCGGTGAGCGACTCCGCGGCGGGTTGGCGGGCTGATGGACCTGCTGGAAGAAACCCGTCCGACGACGGTGACACCGTCCACTCCGGACGGACCGGAGGACCGGCCGCGGTCGGTCGTGACCCGGCTGCCCACTAGCGACCGGGTCTTCCGGGGCGTGGCCCGGGTCGCGGGCTCCGCCGTGCTGGTCATCATGCTGCTGGTCGGGCTGTTCCTGAGCGCGCAGGCCTGGCCCGCGGTGCGCAAGGCCGGCTGGGGCTTTCTCACGACGCAGGACTGGGACACCGAGGGCAACCACTTCGGCGTCGCCGGCGTGCTCGTCGGCACCATCCTGATCGCCCTGGTCGCCATCACCATCGCGCTGCCGCTGGCGATCGGCACCGCGCTCTACATCTCCGAGTACGCGCCGCGCCGGATCGCGCCGTTCCTCGTCAACCTGGTCGACCTGATGGCCGCCGTGCCCAGCGTCGTCTACGGCATCTGGGGCTTCTTCCTGCTCCAGCCGCACCTGCTGGTGGTCGGCAACCAGGGCGAGGGGCTGCCGCGCTGGCTGACCACCTACTTCGGCTGGATCCCGCTGCTCTCGGTCGACGAGTACCAGCCCCGCGACCCCGAGGCGAGCGCCAGCCGGCTGACCTCGTCGACGTTCATCGCCGGGATCGTGGTGGCGATGATGGTGACCCCGATCATCGCCTCGGTGATGCGCGAGGTGTTCGCCCAGGCGCCGCCGGGGGAGCGGGAAGGCGCGTACGCGCTGGGTGCCACGAAGTGGGGCATGATCCGTTCCGTCGTCATGCCGTTCGGCCGGGGCGGCATGATCGGCGCGACCATGCTCGGCCTCGGTCGCGCGCTCGGCGAGACCATCGGCGTCGTCCTGATCATCTCGATCGGCTTCGTCATCCAACCGCACATCCTGCAGAACGGCGGCGGCTCGATCTCCGCCCTGATCGCCTCGCGCTACCAGGAGTCGACCGCGATCGGCGTCGCCGCGCTGATGGGCGCCGGGCTCGTGCTGTTCGCCATGACCCTGGTCGTGAACCTGCTGGCCGGCGTGATCATCAGCCGCAGCCGGTCGGGCGCGTCGAGCGAGGCCTGAGATGACGACGACCACGCTCCCGGAGCGCACGCCCGACGCCGGCCACGAGGTGCGCCGCTCGACCGGATCGACGCGCAAGGCCGACGTGTACGTCGCCCTCGGCGCCGCCTGGGCCTCGCTCGCGCTGACCGCGCTGCTGTTCACCCGGCTCGCGCCGTTCGACGGCACGCTCGGCTTCGTCGTGCTCGCCTTCGTCTTCTTCGTCGCGTTCTACGGGCTGCTGGTCGGGCTCGACGAGCGCGGGCCGACCGTACGCGACCGGATCGCGGCGGTCCTGGTGCACGGCCTGGCCGTGCTCATGCTGATCGCGCTCGTGGTCGTCGTGGTGTTCACCGTCTATCGCGGCCTGGACGCCCTCGGCCATCGCAACTTCTACACGGAGGACATGCGCGACGCGGGGCCGCTGCAGCCGCTGTCGATCGGCGGCATCCGGCACGCCATCCTCGGCACGCTCGAGCAGATCTCGATCGCGCTCGCGGTCACCGTGCCGCTCGGCGTCACGGCCGCGGTCTTCCTGGCCGAGCTGCCAGGTCGGTTCAGCCGGTTCGTCCGCACGATCGTCGAGGCGATGACCGCGCTGCCCTCGGTGGTCGCCGGCCTGTTCGTCTACTCGTCGGTCATCCTGCTGCTCAACCAGGCCAAGGACGACCTGCCCGCGGCGCTGCGCTGGCTCGCGGTCGGCAAGTCCGGCTTCGCCGCGTCGCTCGCGATCAGCGTGATGATGCTGCCCATCGTGATCCGGGCGGCCGACGTGGTGATCCGGCTGGTGCCCGGGACGCTGCGCGAGGCTTCGCTGGCGCTGGGCGGCTCGCAGTGGCGCACGGTCTGGTACGTGGTGCTGCCGACCGCCAAGTCGGGCCTGATGACCGCGATCATCCTGGGCACCGCGCGCGGCATCGGCGAGACCTCGCCGGTGCTGCTCACCTCCGGCGTCACGGCGTACACGAACGCGAACCCGTTCCAGGAACCGCAGATCTCGCTGCCGTTGTTCGTCTTCAACTCCGTCACCCGGCCCGACGCGGGAATGATCGCGCGCGGGTTCGGCGCGGCGGCCGTCCTGATGTTCCTCGTGCTCTTCCTGTTCGCGGTGGCCCGCATCATCGGCGGCCGCCCCGCGGGGCAGTTGGGCCGGGGCCAGCGACGGCGTCGGGCCGGGCGGTCCTATCGCGACGCGGTGCGGTTCGCCGGCCGCGAACGAGCCAGAGTCACCAACCGCGACGATGAGGTCAGCACATGAACGTCAGAGCCCTGGTCGCCGCCGCGGTCGCGGTCGCCGTCACGGCGCTCGTTCCCGCACAGGCGGCAGTCGCCGCCGCGCCCCGGCGCGTGCCGATCAACGGCGCGGGATCCACGTGGAGCTCCAACGCGATCGACAACTGGCGGCGCAACGTGCTGCAGCGCCAGTTGTACGTCAACTTCCAGCCGACCGGCTCGACGGACGGCCGCAACCAGTTCCGCAACGCCACTGTGGACTTCGGTGTCTCCGAGATCCCGTACGGCCTGCGGGACGCCTTCGGCGGCGTGGACACGGCACCACCGCGCAAGTTCGCGTACATGCCGATCGTGGCCGGTGGCACCGCGTTCATGTACAACCTGAAGATCGCCGGCCGGCAGGTGACCAACCTGCGCCTGTCCGGTGACGTGGTGGCGAGCATCTTCACCGGGGCGATCAAGCGTTGGAACGACCCGAAGATCAAGGCCGACAACCCGGGGCTGGCGTTGCCCAACCGGCGGATCGTGCCGGTGGTGCGGCAGGACGGCTCCGGCACCAGCGCGCAGTTCACGCTCTGGATGAGCAAGCAGTATCCGAGCATCTGGAACGCGTACTGCGCCAAATTCGGCAAGAAGGCGCCGTGCGGAATCACGTCCGCGTACCCGTTCCGGTCGTCCGACGGGTTCGTCGGCCAGCAGGGCTCGACCGGTGTCACCGGCTACGTGCAGCAGGCCAACGCCGAAGGCGCGATCACGTACGTCGAGTACTCGTACGCGATCGGTGCCCGGTTCCCGGTCGTCAAGGTGCGCAACGCCGCCGACTACTACGTCGAGCCGACCGCGCAGAACGTGGCGGTGGCGCTGACCAAGGCGCGCATCAACAACAACAAGGGATCGCGCGACTATCTCACCCAGATCCTCGACGACGTCTACAGCTTCACGGACCCGCGGGTCTATCCGCTGTCGTCGTACTCGTACATGATCGTGCCGACCGAGACCGGCCGCGGCATCAACACCGACAAGGGCTTCACGCTCGGCGAGTTCGCCAACTACTTCCTCTGCGAGGGCCAGCAACAGGCCGACGTGCTCGGCTACTCGCCGCTGCCGAAGAACCTGGTCGAGGCCGGCTTCGCGCAGGTGGCGAAGATCCCGGGAGCGGTCAAGCACGGCGGGTCGCTGGCTTCGTGCAACAACCCGACGTTCTCCAGCGACGGCTCCAACACCTTGGCCAAGACGGCGCCACAGCCGTCACCCTGTGACAAGCGAGGTTCGAAGCAGACCTCCACGGGTACGGCGGGCGCGAAGGTCGAAACGCCGGTGCTGGCGGCCGCGCGGTGCAGCGGTAGCGGTGGCGGCGGCAGCCAGGGGAACACGCCGCAGAACGGCGCGACCGTGGGTCCGTCGTCCTCCGCGAGCGCGGGTCCGGGCGGGGCGAGCGGTGGCGGCGGGAGCGGCGACGGGGAGCTGATCGGAGCGGTGCCGGTCGACCTGACCGGGCGGCCCGGCTGGGGACTCCAGCAGACCGCGATGCTGATCGCCGGACTGGCTGTGCTCGGTCTCGTGCTGGTGCCGCCGCTGCTGGCGCAGCGGTGGCGGTCGCGTGGAGACCGGCGATGAGCCGCGTCAGCGCGGCCGGCCTGGTGCTGGCCCTGGCGGCCGGGCTCGCGCTGCTCGGCGTGGGCGACCCGACACCGACCCTGGCGGCGCAGGACGCGCAGTCCGGCGGGGCGGACACGGGCTCGGCGGTGACCGTGCACGGGCGCAAGAACGGGACCATCGAGGACTTCTCGAATCTCGCGGTCACGGTCTCGCAGACCCGCGACCTGACCAACCAGGCGATCGAGGTGTCCTGGACCGGCGGCGTGCCGTCGCCCCGGACCCGGTCGCTCGGCTTTGACTACCTCCAGATCATGCAGTGCTGGGGCGACCCGGACGACAAGCACGACCCCGACGGTCTGGCGTTCCGGGAGACCTGCCAGTTCGGCATGAACCTGCCGTCGCCGTTCACCGGCCGCTCCGGGGCCACGTCGCAGGCGGCGAACTCGCGCTCGCTGACGTTGGGTCTCGCGAACTATCCGTTGCGGGATCCGAAGGAAGTCGCACCGGCCCAGGTGGACGACCCGAAGACCCAGGACGTCGACGAGCGGGACGCGCCGGGAACGCTGCGGACCGACGCGAAGATGATCCCGTTCCGCACGGTCCAGGGGGTCCGGTTCCGCGACGGCAGCTCGTACAAGCCGTACCGGACGATTACGAACCCCGCCACGGGCAACGAAACCGAGGAGACCGACCTCGACGTGCTCCGCGAGTCGTTCGCCGAGCCGTCGACCAACGAGGTTCCCTGGGCACTCACGTCGGGCGACGGCACCGGGCGTGCGGTTTTCGAGCTCCAGGACGTCGGTCGGGCCCCGGATCTCGGCTGTGGCGCTCCGACGGTGGAGCGCGGCGGCAAGATGGTCGCCGGGCCGAAGTGCTCACTGGTGATCGTCCCGCGCGGGCACAACAACCCGTACGACGGTGTCCCGGCCGACCCGGCCGAGGGAGCCGTGCACGGCAGCCCGTTGCTGCCAGCCAACTGGGTGAACCGCATCGTCGTGCCGCTCGAGTTCCGGCCGGTGACCGGCCTCTGCCCGCTCGGCGCGGCGGAGCGGCGCACCGCGGGAAGCGAGATGGTGGCCGAGGCGGTCACCGCCTGGCAGCCCGGCGTCTGCGCCAACAACGGCCCGCTGATCGGCTACTCGGCGATCGGTGACGGTGAGGCGGCCCGGCAGGTGCTGCTGACCGGCGTCGGCTCGCCCGGACTCGTCTTCACCGCCGACCCGGTGGTGCCGGGGTTGGGGCAGCCGCCCGTGGTGCATGCCCCGGCCACGTTGAGCGGCATCGAGCTGGCGATGAACGTCGACGCCAACATCGTCGACCCCAACCAGGCCGACGGGAAGGTGCCTCCCGAGGTGCTGGCGCTGGCCGGGTCGGCGCTCAAGGACGTCAAGCTGACGCCACGGCTCATCGCCAAGCTGCTGACCCAGAGCTACCGCAACGACGCGAAGGATCCCAAGGCGTTCGGCGAGAAGGCGAAGAATCCGGACTCGATCCGGGACGATCCCGAGTTCCGCGTCATCAACCCGATCTTCGCCTGGTGGGACCGGACCCAGTCGGCGACCCTCGACGGCCTGATGGTCTCGCTCGGCAACTCCGCAGGCAGCCGTCAGGTGTGGCGGTGGCTGCTGGCCGACCCTGAGGCCGGCGCGTTCCTCGAGGGCAAGCCGGACGAGAACGGCATCGTGATCAACCGCAACTACCTGGGCCTCATCAACACCGGCCTCGACACGTTCCCCAAGGCCGACCCGGTCTGCACAGAGGTCAACTTCGAGAACATCTCCTATCCGCACTGTACGCAGAACCTCAGGCCGTACCTGGGCAGCATGTCCGAAGCGGCGTTGCAGACGCTGCGGGCCGACACCAAGGGTCGGTTGCCGGTGTTCAACGAGCTCACGCTGCCGCCGAACTACGACCCGGTGCCGCGGCGGGCGCCCGGCTACCGGTTCGCCATGTCGATCACCGAGTCGGCGTCGGCGGCGCGCTACGGCCTGTTCCCCGCACAGCTGTGCAAGCCGCTGCGCGACACCAAGAAGAAGCTGCTCGCGGGTGTCGACTGCCGCACGCCGACGGACGCCGCGCTGCAGAAGGCCGCAGCGACCGCGCAGAGCTCGGTCGTGCCCGGCGTGAAGGTGATCGACCCGACGGTCGCCTGGAAGACCCCGGGCGCGTACCCACTGGCGATGATCAACTACGCGGTCGGGAACCTCTGGGAGCAGGCGGAGGCGCGCAAGGACTACGCCGCGCTGCTCCGCCAGATCGCCGGCGAGGGGCAGCAGCCGGGCCTCGGCCGCGGGCAGCTGCCCGAGGGGTACGCGCCGCTACCGCAGGACCTCCGGGCGCAGACCATGAACGCGGCGGCCCAGCTCGAGATCGGCTCGCCGACCGCACCGCCCGCCTCGGCGCTCACCCCGCCGCCCAGCGTTCCGGCCGGCGGCCTGCCGCCTTCGCTCGCACCGGTCGCGGCCTCGCCCGCACCACCGATCGAGCGGGCTTCGGCGACCACGCCTGGCGGTCCACTGGGGATGATGCGCAACCTGCTCGTCATCGTGCTGGTGGTCGGGCTCGTCGGCGGGATCGTCGGGCCCATCCTCAAACGCATGGGGGCCGGACGGTCATGACAGTCCATCGTGGAGTAAACGGTCCGGCCCCCGCTCGTTCATCCGGCCTACGTGTTGGCGGAACGCTTCACCCCGAAACGTTCGCCGGGTCGCGGTATCAGCGCGGCACCGGCGCTGGCGACGATGGCTTGGCCTCGTCCGTCAGCAGGGCGGCTACGAGCACTCTGCCCCGCAGAAAGGGAGCACACATGAAGGTCAAGAACGTCGGTCGGGTGGGCGCCGTCCTCCTGGCCGCCGCGCTTGGAGCCGCTGCCATGGCTGGACCGGCCATGGCCGACCCGAGCTCGGCGACCGATTACCGGTCGCTGACCGGTGTCGGCTCGGACACCACGCAGGACGTCATGAACGGCTTCGGCAACGCGTACGCTCCGGGCGGCACGAAGGTCGTCGCCTCCTGGGACGCCCGCGGCACCTCGACGATCAAGACGAAGGCGACCAACTGCGTGTTCCCGCGGCCGGACGGCTCGGGTGCGGGTCGTCAGGCGCTGCGCGCGTCGGAGGGCGAGAACCTGGGCGGCACGCACGGCGGCCCCGGCTTCTTCAACGGCGCCGCGGTGCAGGGTTGTGCCGACTTCGCCCGCTCGTCGTCCTACGGCGGCCCGACGCCGCCCGCTACCGCCGGCAACTACACCTACATCCCGTTCGGCGTGGACGCCGTGGGCCTGGCCCGCAACGTCAACGGCGACATCCCGGCGAACATCTCGTTCGCCCAGGTGCAGCGGGTCTACAAGTGCTTCGACACGGCGATCGCCGGCAACCCGGTGACGCCGCGGATGATCCAGGCCGCGTCGGGCACCTGGCAGTTCTGGACCGGCAAGATGGGTATCACCGAGGCCGAGATCAACCTCGGTGACTACTCCTGCCTCGCCCGGGACACCGACGGCAACGCCGGCACCCCGGCCCAGCCGAACCTCGAGCGGGTCCAGGAGCACGACGGCACCGTCCTCAACAACAACCTGAACCAGATCGTGCCGTTCTCGGCCGGTCAGTTCATCGCCCAGACCAACGCCGCCACCATCGCGACGGCCACCGGCGTCACCGTGACCGACCGGCGTGGGCAGGCCGCGCTGACCGGCATGCGGATGCCCGGCCAGGCCATCCAGCAGCCGATCGTCGGTGGCGTGCTCAACACCGCGTTCCCGTTGCGGCGCGACGTCTACAACGTCGTGCCGACCAGCAAGCTCAGCAGCCCCGCGATCGACGCCGCGTTCACCGGCGCCGACTCGGCGCTGTGCACCGCCACGGTCAACGTCGGTGGCACCAACCGCGGCCTGATCGAGCTCTTCGGCTTCGGCAAGCGCACAGCCGGTGTCGACCTGCTCAACGCCGCCTGCGGCGCGACCGACCTCAAGGCCAACAGCTAAACCGTCACACCCGAGGTCCGGACGGCCCGCCAGGCCGTCCGGACCCTTCGACTTGAAGGAGTCGCCAGCGATGCACAGGCGTCGTCTGACCCGGTTGGTCGCCCGAGCGGCTCTGCTCGCGGCCGCCGTCACCAGCATCGCGGGCGGGACGCTGGTGATCGCGACCAGCGGCGCCAGCGCCGCCAGCCTCGGTGAGGTCGAGCTGTCGCAGACCCAGGGCTACGTGACCGACACACCCATGTTCGCGTCAGCCAAGTCGAAGGCCTGTCCGGCGGGCTTCGGCGAGAACGCCTCGTTGCGCGTCGGTCCAGCTCCCAGCGGTCCGTACAACAACCTCGCGGTCTCGCTCGGCGGTGGCGGGTTCGACCAGGCGGACGTCGAGTTCGCGGGCGAGACGGCGCCCAACCGGTCGTTCACCACGGCGATGGGTGGCGTGGCGCCGGCAGAGGGCAACTGGGTCGTCATCATCGAGTGCTACAGCCTCACCGAGGGCCGGAACACGGACGAGTTCCGCACCCCGATCAGGGTTTGCGGCGCCCGGTGGGCGGTCGGCACCGAGTGCCCCGGCAAGGACCTCACCTTCACCACGCTGACCGTCTCGCCGAGCTGGTCGGTGCTGGACGACGTGCCGGTGACGCTGACCGCGGCGGTGACGCCGGCGGGCGTCGGCGGAGAGGTCGAGTTCTTCTACGGCGTGCCGGGCGAAGCGGCCAAGCAGTCGATGGGCAAGGTCGCGGTGGCCGACGGCAAGGCGGAACTAACGACGAGCGACATCCCGGTCAACGAGTCCGGCCAGTTCCACGAGCTCTCCGCCGTCTTCACCCCGATCGGTGAGTACCAGGAGTCGACCAGCAACCGCGTCAAGCTCAACGTGCGCCAGACCGCCGATCCGATGCCGACCGCGGTCGCGATCGAGGTCACGCCGAAGAACGGCGCCGACGTGGGCGCGGAGGTGACCATCGCGGCGACGATCGAGCCGGCGGGCGCGGCGGGCAAGGTCGCGTTCTCGTACCGGCGGGGCGATGACCCGACCGATGTTCCGATCGGTGCCGAGGTGTCACCCGACCAGAACGTGGCGACCACGAAGACCACTGAACTGCCGGGTGGCAAACTGACGATCACCGCGACGTTCGTACCCGGGGAAGGCTTCGGACCGTCGACCACGTCGCTGCCGGACTACCAGGTCGGCGAGCCGGTGAAGCAGGCCACCACGGTCACCTTGAGCCCGAGCAAGCTGAGCCCGCAGCCGGAGAACACCGCCATCACGCTGACGGCGACCGTGGGGCCGGCCGGCACTGCCGGCGTCGTCCAGTTCAGGAGCGGCCCGGACCCGCTGGGTGAGCCGAAGGCCGTCGCGGCCAACGTGGCGACCTTGGACCTGGGCACGCTGCCGCCCGGCAGCTACGTCTTCACCGCCGAGTTCCAGCCGACCGACACGGCCACGTTCGCGACCTCCACGTCGGCGCCGGTGAACTTCGTGATCGACGCGATCGGCCCCGAGACCCCAGGCGACGACGATCCGGACGGCGATGATCCCGGCGAGGACGATCCGGACGACGACGACGGGGGCAACCTGGCCCTGACCGGCGCCCCGGTCGTCGGTGTCGCGATGGTCGGCGCGGGCCTGGTCGGCGTCGGCGCGCTGGCGATGACCACCGGTCGCCGTCGACGGTTGCTGCCGGCGGTGCCCTGGCTGGACCGCCGCGATGACGACAACTGAGCTCCAGGCACCGGCACCGGCGGCAGCCTCCGTGCCGGCGGTGCCTCCGCCGTCACGGCCGCCGAACCTCGGGCTGCAGGTCGTCGGCACCGCGTTCACCATCGTCGCCGTGCTGGCCATCGGCCTGATCGCGCACCTGACCGCGGTGTCGTGGCTGCAGTACCAGCGTGACCAGCAGACCCTGTTCGCCGACTTCCGCGCCGAGCTGAAGCTGGGCACGGCGCCGGTCGGGCAGTACCGGGTGACGTTCGCGCCCGACGGCACGCCCCGGCCGGAGGAGCTCGTCTCGCCGGGCAGCCCGGTGACCTGGCTGGAGATCCCGGGGATCGGCCTGAACGCGGTGGTCGTCGAGGGCACCAGCGGCGACGTGTTGCGCGCGGGGCCGGGCCACCGGCGCGACACCGTGCTGCCGGGGCAGTCCGGCACGAGTGTCCTCATGGGACGGCAGTCGGCGTACGGCGCGCCGTTCCGGGACCTCGAGATGCTGATCAAGGATGACGCGATCTACGCCACCACCGGCCAGGGCCGCGCGGAGTACAAGGTGACCGGCATCCGCCGACCTGGCGACCCGGAGCCGCCGGCGCTCGCGCCCGGCGCCGGCCGGCTCACCCTGGTCACCGGGCACGGCCGGGCGTTCGACCCCGACGGCACCGTCTACGTCGACGCCGAACTGCTCTCGCCCGCGCAACCCACGCCCGCCAGCCGGTTCGGCGAGGGCGCGCTGCCCAAGGCCGAACGGGTGATGGCCACCGACTCGTCCGGCTGGCTCTGGGCGATGTTGTGGGGTCAGGCGTTGCTGCTCGCCGCGATCGCGGTCACCTGGCTGCGCACCAGGTTGAGCGGCTGGCACGCCTGGATCATCGGCGCGCCGGTGCTCGCCTTCCTCGGTCTCGCCGTCGCCGACCAGGCCGCGCGCCTGCTGCCCAACCTGCTGTAGAGAGAAGAGAACTGACGTGACCCAGACGCTGACCGCCCCGCCGATCGGCGGGACCCTGGACGCGCGGGCGATCTCGGCCTGGTTCGGCGACCACAAGGTGCTCGACCGGGTCTCGCTGACCATGCCGGCCGGCAAGGTGACCGCGCTGATCGGCCCGTCCGGCTGCGGGAAGTCGACCTTCCTGCGGATCCTCAACCGGATGCACGAGCTCGTGCCGAGCGCGTCCCTGGCCGGCGAAGTGCTGCTCGACGACACCGACCTGTACTCGTCGGAGCGCCGCGTCACCGACGTACGCCGGCAGGTCGGGATGGTGTTCCAGAAGCCCAACCCGTTCCCGGCGATGTCCATCTTCGACAATGTGCTGGCGGGCCTGAAACTGACCGGGACGCGCGCCTCCCGTTCGACCCGGGACGACATCGTCGAGGAGACGCTGACCCGGGCCGGGCTGTGGAAAGAGGTGCGCGACCGGCTCCGCTCGCCCGGCGGCGCGCTCTCCGGCGGCCAGCAGCAACGCCTCTGCATCGCGCGCTCGCTGGCCGTACGCCCGCGGGTGTTGCTGATGGACGAGCCCTGCTCGGCCCTCGACCCCACGTCCACGCGGCGGATCGAGGAGACCATCGCCGAGCTCGCCGGCGAGGTGACCATCGTGATCGTCACGCACAACATGCAGCAGGCGGCCCGGGTCTCGGACCTCTGCGCGTTCTTCCTCGCCTCGCACGGAACCCCGGGCGCGATCGTGGAGCACGGGCCGACGGACGTCATGTTCGACTCGCCGCGCGACGAACGGACGAACGACTACGTGAACGGTCGCTTCGGGTGACCGGGCGACCCCAACTGTTTCCCTAGCGCACGTCCGGCGGAGAGATCGGCCTGATGACCGGGACACGGCCGCTGTAAAGCCTGATCGCGGCCGGATCACCGGACCCGGCTTGAACTTCTGAGAGGAAGTGATCCATGAGCAAGCGTGTGTTCGCTCGCGCGGCCGCGCTGCTGGGTGCGGCGACCATCACGGCCGGCGTCCTGGCGGGCATCGCCAGCCCGGCCCAGGCCGCCTCGCTGGGCGAGGTCACGCTGTCGCAGCAGAGCGGCAGTGTGAACGACACCCCGATGTTCGCCACGGCCACCAGCCCGGCGTGCCCGACCGGGTTCGGCGAGAACGCGTCGCTGCGGGTCGGGCGCCCCGGCGGTCCCTACAGCAACCTCGCGGTCGCGCTCGGCGGCGGCGGGTTCGACGAGGAGCCGATCACGGTCCACTCGAACCGGTCCTTCACCACCGCGCTGGGCGGCGTCGCGCCGGCCTCCGGTGAGTGGTGGGTCATCGTCGAGTGCTACTCGCTGACCGAGGGCCGGCACGTCGACGAGTTCCGCACCTCGATCGTCGTCAACGGCGACCAGTGGCGGATCCCGGTCGCCGAGGCGACCACGACCGCCCTGTCGGTCGGCCCGGCCGGCGGCATCGAGCGCGGCGAGGAGGCCACCTTCACGGCCAACGTCACGCCCAACACCGCCACCGGCACGGTGGAGTTCAAGCGCGGCACCACGGTGATCGGCTCGGCGCCGGTGGCCAACGGCGTCGCCACCTTCGCCACCACCGCGCTGCCGGTGGGCACCTACCAGTTCACCGCGGCCTTCACGCCGGCGGACGCCACCGCGTTCAAGCCGTCCGTGTCGACCGCGGCGGCGTTCACCATCGCGCCGGGCCAGACCACCGGCCCGTCGGCCGACGTCGAGATCCTCGCCCCGATCGACCCGGGCGCGTTCAGCCTGGCCGTCGCGGCGCCGACCACCTCGCTGTCCGGTGGCGTCGTCGGTGGCACCGCCCTCGGCACCCTGCCGAAGGCGACCGTGACCGACCTGCGCGGCACCAACGTCGGCTGGTCGCTCACCGGTCAGCTCGAGGACTTCGCCCAGGGCACCAACACCATCGCCAACAGCAAGCTCGCCTGGACCCCGTCGGCCGCCAAGGTCTCGGGCTCGGGCGCGGTCACCGCTGGTGCCGCCGCCGACCTCGGCGACACCCGCACCCTCTGCTCGGCCGCCTCGGGCGCCAGCGCCGGCACGTTCACCTGCGACGCCGGCCTGACGCTGACGATCCCGGACGACGTGGCACCGGGTGAGTACGCGGCGACCCTGACCCTGACCCTGGCCTGATCGGCCCGTGTCAACCGGCGGAGGTGTCGCGGCCCGCGGCACCTCCGCCGTTCCACGTACCACCGTCGTCGAACCGGAGCCGCCGAGATGGACACCAGAACTGTCAACGGACCCCGACGCGCCTGGCGTGCCGGGGTGTTCGTCGCCGTGGCGGCGATGCTGCTCACCTCCGGCTCGCTGCCGGCCGCCTCGGCCGCCCCGGCCGCCCGGCGCGAGGAGAGTCCTACCTGGACGGTCGTGCCCGGCAGCCCGACCGGGCCCAAGGGGCGCAAGCAGTTCGACTACGAGCTCAACGCCAAGGAGGCGATCACCGACTGGATCTCGGTGAGCAACCTCGGCACCAAGCCGCTCACCGTGGACCTCTACGCGACGGACGCGTTCACCGCGGCGGACGGCGGCTTCGCCCTGCTGCCCCGTGACCGTAAGCCCGACGGCGTCGGCACCTGGATTAAGCTGTCCAAGGCGAGCACCACCCTGCCGGTCGGCAAGCGCTCGGACATGCCGTTCACGCTGTCCGTGCCCGCCGGCGCGACGCCCGGTGACCACATCGGCGGCATCATCGCCTCGATCACCGAGCAGCAGGTCAACGAGAAGGGCCAGCGCGTCGACGTCGAGCGCCGGGTCGCCGCCCGGATCTACCTGCGGGTCTCGGGGCCGCTCGAGCCGGCGGCCGCGGTCACCGCCGTCGACGTCGACTACGAGAACCCGATCATCCCGCTGCCCGGCGGCAAGATGGCGGTCACCTACCGGGTCGCCAACCACGGCAACGTGCGGCTGTCCGGCACCGTGCGGGTGCGGGTCGACGGGCCGTTGGGCGTACGCCTGGCCAGCAGTGACCCGATCACCGTCGCGGAACTGCTGCCCGACTCGGAGCTGCGGTTGCGGCAGGAGTTCTCGTCGGTCTTCCCGGCGGGCCGGCTGACCACCGCCGTCGACTTCAACCCGGCGACCAACCGCGAGACCCTGCCGTCGGTCTCCGGAGCGGCCGGCACGACCGCCGTACCCTGGCTGGTCCTCGGTCTGCTGCTCGTCGTCCTCGCCCTGGTGGTGTACCGGATCTTCCTGCTCCGCGCCCGCCGGCGTCCCGCGCCCACGTTCCTCGACGGTGCCGGCCAGGCCGTCCCGACGGCGCCGTGAACCGGGCTGCCGTCGTCCTGGTGGCCGCCGCCGTTCTCGGTGTGCCGGCCGTCGCCGCCGCGCCCGCCACGCCGGCGCGGGCCGCGGTCGTCGCGCCGACGCCGGGGCCGGCCGGGGCCCGGGTCGACCTGACCGTGCGCATCGAGCCCAACCCGAACACCACACCGACCACGCCGCCACCCACGACGCCGCCGCCCTCGACCGAACCGCCGGACGACGACCCCGGTGGTGGTGGCGACCTGCCCAGGACCGGTGCCGCGATCATGATGATCGCGCTGGTCGGCGGGCTGCTCGTCGCCGGCGGAGTGGTGCTGCGGATGCTGGCGCGCCGCCGCGCCGACGCGGAACGGTGGATGGCCCGCTGATCTGGCCAAACTCCACCCGCGGCGGTTGTTGGGGGGCAACAATGGGAGCGATGAACTAGTCCACGTGACCAGGGTTCCCCTGGGAGGCATCGATGGACACGCTGGTCATCGTCGTCATCATCACCGCATTGGCGTTCGACTTCACCAACGGTTTTCACGACACCGCCAACGCGATGGCGACGTCGATCGCCACCAAGGCGTTGCGGCCCCGGGTCGCCGTCGCCATCTCGGCGGTACTCAACCTGGTGGGCGCGTTCCTGTCGGTGCAGGTGGCCAAAACCATCTCCAGCGGCCTCGTCGACGACGCACAGATCACGCCGGCGGTGATCTTCGGTGGCCTGGTCGGCGCGATCCTGTGGAACCTGGTCACCTGGCTGGTCGGCCTGCCGTCGAGCTCCTCGCACGCGCTGTTCGGCGGCCTGATCGGCGCCACCTGGATCGCCGCGGGTGGTGATGCGGTGAACTTCGCGACGGTCGTGACCAAGGTGATCATCCCGGCGATCGCCTCGCCGATCATCGCCGGCGCGGTGGCCGCGACCGGCATGTTCCTCCTCTACACCATCACCAGGCGGGCGGCCAGACGCAGGACCCGGGAAGGGTTCCGGCACGGCCAGGTGGTGTCGGCTTCGCTGGTGTCGTTGGCGCACGGTGCCAACGACGCGCAGAAGACCATGGGTGTGATCACGCTCGTCCTGATCACCGCAGGCGTGCTGGGTGTGGACAGCGGGCCACCGCTCTGGGTGATCTTCACCTCCGGTCTCGCCATCGCGCTGGGCACCTACTTCGGCGGCTGGCGGATCATCCGTACCGTCGGGCACCGGCTCACGAAGATCGAGCCGCAGCAGGGCTTCGCCGCCGAGACCAGCGCCGCGACGGTCATCCTGGCCTCTTCGCACCTCGGCTACCCGCTCTCGACCACTCAGGTCACGTCCGGCGCGGTGATCGGCTCGGGCGTCGGCAAGAAGCTCTCCGAGGTCAAATGGGGCGTCGCGGGCCGGATCGCGATCGCCTGGGGCCTGACCCTGCCGGCGGCGGCCGCCATCGGCGCCCTGGCCGGCCGGGTCGCGATCAGCGGGACCGCTGGCGTGCTCATCGTGGCCGGAGTGCTGGTCGCGCTGGCCACGACGTTCTACCTGCTGTCGCGGCGCAACAAGGTCGACCGGCACAACGTCAACGACGAGCCGGTGTCGCCCCCCAAGCCCAAGCCCAAGCCTTCGGTCACATCGAGGTACGCGCGATGAACGTTCCCTGGGGAGACCTCGGCACGGTGCTGATGGCCGCGCTGTTCCTGGGCGGCGGCGTGATCGTTCTGTACGCCGTCGGGGTCCGGGTGCTCAGCCCGGCCGACGCCGACGGCGAGTCGACGGGTCGCCCGAGCCCGCTCCGGATCGCCATCACCAGCCTCTGCTTCGCCATCTGCGGCGCGGCCGTCGGATACGGGATCTATACCTTGCTCTAACGGCTAGCTAACAGTGGGTGGTGCGAGCTTGCCGGCACGGATACCGTGAAGGCGCCGAAAATGCGGCCGACCCGGAGGTATCCCCGTGGGTACGGTGCTCGTCACCGAGCGCGACCAACTCGGCGTCGTCGTCGTCGAAGTGCGCGGCGACGTGGGTGCCACCGACGCAGCCGAGCTGCGAGCGGCGCTGGTGCGTGCGATCCGCCATACCGACTCGACCCGGGTGATCGTCGACCTCCGTGGCGCCGGGCACATCGAACCCGAGGGGATCGGCGCCGTGGTCGCCGGGGCCGACGTGGCCAGCGACAGCGGCATATCGATGACCGTGCGCGACGCCGCGCCCGACGTGACCGAGCACCTGCTGGTCGCGGGGCTGCCCCGGGCACAGGTCAGTCCAGCAGCGCGCGTCTGATCCGCATACCAACCCGGCTCCGGGGTACGAACAGGTCATGCGGACCGTGGTGGAGCGTGAGCGCAAGTTCGAGAGCCCCGCTGGCTTCCGGGTGCCGGACCTGCTCCGCGACGGCATCTCCGCGCTCGACGAGCCGGCCCTGCTCAAGCTCGACGCTACCTACTACGACACCCCTGAGCTCCGGCTGACCCGTGGCGCCCTGGCGCTGCGCCGCCGCACCGGTGGGGCCGACGCGGGCTGGCATCTCAAGGTCGGCGCGGCCGGTGGCGCCCGCACCGAGCACCAGCGGGCGCTGACCCGCAGCACCGGCCCGCCCCGCGACCTGATGCGGTTGGTCCAGGCGGCGACCCGGGGTGCACCGGTCGAGCCGGTGGCCCGGATCGAGACCCGTCGCCGCGAGTGGCGGTTGCTGGGCGCAGACGGTGCCGTGCTGGCCACCCTCGCCGACGACGCGGTGGTCGGGCACGACCTGGTCGACGACCGCCGCGTCGCCTGGCACGAGATCGAGGTGGAGCTGGTCGACGGCGACGAGGAGCTGCTCGACGCCGTCGAACGGCGGCTGCGCAAGGCCGGCGCCCGGCCGGGGTCGCCGGCGAAGATCCACCGGGTGCTGGCGGAGCGGCTCGCCACGCTCACCGCGATCGACGCCGGCGCGGCCACGCCCGTGCTCGCCTACGCGGCCGCACACCGGGACGACCTGGTCGCGCACGAGCCGGCGGCCCGGGCGGGCGACGTCGACGGCGTGCACGACATGCGGGTGGCGGTGCGCCGGCTGCGCAGCACGTTCCGGACGTTCCGTGGCCTCTGGGGGGCGGGTCGCGTCGACGGTGTCCGCGCGGAGCTCAAGTGGCTCGGCGAGCAGCTCGGCGGCGTGCGCGACGCCCAGGTGATGGGGCCGCGGCTGGCCAAGGCGGTGCGCCACGAGCCCCCGGAGCTGGTGCTCGGCCCGGTCGCCGCGGACCTGAGCGAGCGGTTCGCGGCGGACGAGGCGGCGGCGCTGACCCAGCTGCGGCGGGCGCTGAGCTCACGTCGCTATGCCGCGCTGCTGTCCACACTGGACGAGGTGATCGAGGCGCCGCCGGTGGTCTCGGTGGGGCCGGGCTGGGTGAACCGGCGGATCCACAAGGCGGTGCGCCGCGCCGACGGGTTGCTCGACTTGGCGCTCGAGAGGCAGAACGAAGGTGGCACGGGCGACGACGACCCCGCGCTGCACGAGGCACGCAAGGCGTACAAGCGTGGTCGTTATGCCGTCGAGGTGCGCAAGCTCGCGGGCGACAAGAACGCCCGGAAGCTGGTGCGCGGTCTCCGCGGCCTCCAGGACCTGCTCGGCGACCACCAGGACTCGGTGATCACCCGGCAGGTGCTGCGCTCGGCCGCGCTCAGCGCTCACGACCGCAAGGCCAACACCTTCACCTACGGCCTGTTGTACGCCGAGCAGGTCGCGCACGGCCGCGCGCTCGTCCGGGCCCTGCCCGCCGCCCAGGCCAGGTCCCGTAGGCGCAAGCTGCGACGCTGGCTCCGATAGCCCCGGTCGCTTCCGGGTGGTGGCGCTGGGTTCGTCAGACGCGGGTCGCGAGGGCCAGGAACCGGTGCTCGGCGTCGTCGTAGCGGTCCAGGCGCCAGCCGGCGGCGGCGGTGGCTGTCGCTAGCGGGCCCCGTGACAGCGGCTCGTCCGCGCGGATCGGGCGGCCGTGCCGGGCCGCGAGCGCCGCTCTGCCCGTCGGATGGAAGATCACGAGCCGCCCACCGGGCCGGGTCACCCGGGCCAGCTCGCGCAGGCCGTCGGTCGGGTCGGGGAGGTGCGCGACGAGGCCGGCCGCGAAGATCCCGTCGACCACGGCGTCGCGCAACGGCAGGCGGCGGGCGTCGCCGAGCAGCAGTGTCGCCGCCCGTTCGCGCGCCACGGCCAGCATCTCCGGGGTGATGTCGACGCCGAGCACCCGCCCGGTCGGGCCGACCGCCGCACGCAGCGCGGGCAGCGCGCGGCCGGTGCCGCAACCGACGTCGACCGCGGTGCCGCCCGTCGGCAGAGCCGCCTCCGCCACCGCAGCCGCGTAGGCGGGCAGGTCGTCACCGAACTTGGCATCCCAGGTCGCCGCCCGGACGGCGAAGAAGGCGCGGCTCTCGGGCAGGTACCACCGGGTCCGGTCGGCCAGCCTCGGGTCCACGTGCCGGATCACCGGCCAGTCCGGATCGTGCAGGTCGATCACCACGTCGGCCTGGTGCTCGGGTCCGTCGGCCTTGCCCGGCGAGAGGCGCAACCAGACCAGGGCGTCGGGGCGTGACTCCCGCCAGCCCGGGCCCGTGGTCACCAGGACCCGCGGGTCGAGGGCCTCGGCCAGCCGGTCGGCCACCAGCGCGTTGCGGTCTCCGGCCCCGTCGACCGCCACGGTCGCCGGTGCCGCCGGGAGCAGATCGACGAGGTTGCCGATCATCTCTTGCCACCTGGTCACTCTTCCATCCTGGCGGTTGCTGGATCATCCTGACCAGCGGGTCGGCCATAACAGCGGGGTGGAGCCGGCACCCGCCAGTGTGCGGGTCGGGGCGTTCGCCTATCCGGCGTGTACCAGGTCGGGTGAAGCTGGGATCGGTCGTCCGGGTAGGTCGCGGGTTGTGCGGATCGGTCCGATGAGGACGATCAGGCCCGCGGCCACCGCGGCGCCCATGCTCAGCCAGATCGTGGGCCGCAGGCCGATCGTGGAACCCAGCACACCGCCGATCAGTGCGCCCAGCGGGATCGCGCCGTAGTTGAGCAGTTGCATGCTCACCGTGACGCGGCCGAGTAGGTGGTGCGGCACGTACGTCTGGCGGAAGCTGCCCTTGACCACGTTGCCGGCGCTGATCCCGGCGACCAGCACGGCGACGCCGGCTACCGCCAGCGCGAGCCGTGGCCCCCGCTCGGCCAGCGGCAGCAGCAGACCGAATGGTGGGGTCAGCACGGAGGTGGCGAGCAGGGCCCGCGCCGTGCCTAGGCGCCGGCCGAGCGCGCTGCCGGCCGCGGCGCCGAGTACGCCGCCGAGGCTGGTCGCGGCGACCAGGCCACCTACGACGGCGGGTGCCACACCGACCTCGCGGACCAGGAACACCACCAGCACCGACTGGTAGCCGATCAGCGCCAGGTTGCTCATCGCGCCCCAGATCGTGAGCACCCGTAGGTAGGGGTCGCCCGCGACGAACCGCAAGCCCTCTGCCACCTCGGCCCGCAGCGACCGCTGTTGTCCACGATGGAGTCTCTCTGGGACGCGGATGCGCCACAGGCAGATCGCCGAGACCAGGAAGCTGACCGCGTCGACGAGCAGACCGGCGATCGCGCCGGCGAGCTGGGTGAGCAGGCCGGCGATGCCCGGGCCGGCGACGTAGGCCGCCTGCTCGGTGCTCTGCAGCCGGGCGTTGCCGCTCGGCAGGTCGGCGCGGTCCAGCAGGGTGGGCAGGAAGACCTGGTCCGCGGTCTGGAAGAAGACCCCGGCCGTGCCGGTAACCAGCGCCGCGACGAACAGGTGGGTCAAGGTGAGCGAGCCGAGCCACCAGGCGAGCGGGATGCTCGCGATGACGACCAGGCAGAGCAGGTCGCAGCTGATCATCAAGGGGCGGCGGGGGAGCCGGTCGACCCACGCGCCGGCCGGCAGGCCGATCAGCAGCCAAGGCAGCCAGGAGAAGGCCGCCAACAAGGCAACCTGCAACGTGCCGGCGTCGAGGGTGGCCACCGCGACGAGCGGCAGCGCCACGGAGCTGACGCTGTTGCCCAGCTTGGACGTGGCCTGGCCGAACCAGAAAAGCCGAAAGTCCCGACCAGCGACGGTACGGTCGTCGGCGCTCACGGCGTCGCCGGAATGCCGTGCGCGAAAACGAAAACCGGCCGCCGAAGCTCCTCGTCGCCCGCACTGCCGCTCGCGTCATTGGCCGCGTTGCCACCCGCGCCTCCCGCAGGGTTGCCGGCCGCGCCTTCCGCCGGATTGCCGGCCGCGCCTCCCACAGGGTTGCCGGCCGGGTTGCCGCCCGGGCCTCCGGCGGCGCTGCCGCCCGGGCCTCCGGCGGCGCTGTCGCCTGCGCTTCCGGCCGCGGTCGTGCGGGCCGACCAGCGGTCGAGCACGGCGACGATGTCACGACTGAGCTCGACCAACTCCGCAGGGGTCAGGTGGAGCCAGCGGTCCGCGGCGAAGGCGCTCTCGCCCCAGACGGCCTGCTCCGCGTCGGGTGCGCCGTACCACTCGCGGACGAGACCCACCTGGTGGTCGAGGTTGAGCGACTCGGCGGCGCGCAGGACGGCGGCCTCGCCGGCGTCGTCCTCGAAGTCGCGGCCTGACCACCGCAACCCGGCGCTGACCGGGCGCCACCACCGTTCGCGGCGGTCGCGGGCCAGTTCGGGAGCCTCCTCGACCAGGTCGCACTCGCGCATCACCTTCATGTGGTGGCTGATGTTGGCCGGTGCCTGGCCGGTGCGCTCGGCCAGCGCGCCCACCGGCTGCGGGCCGTAGACCGCGAGCACGTCGAGCAGCCGCCGGCGCAGCGGGTGGGACATCGCGGCTAGCACCCGCGAGTCGGTGACCTGTCGGACGTGACGTTCTGCCATGCCCACAGCCTGGCATGGCAAGAATCATTGCGCAACAGCTCTTGCGGAAGAGTTCTTTCAGAAGTCGGTCGAGCGGGACAGGTCCGCCCAGGTGGCGAGCTCGTCCGCGAGCGCCTGGTTGTGTCGTTCGGCGAGGCCGAGTGCGTCCGAGCCAAGCGGCAGGCGCTTGGGCGGTTCGGCCAGGTCGACCACGTCGACCAGCACCTGGGCCGCCTTGGCCGGGTCGCCGGGCTCCTTGCCGCGGGCCTGCTCGCGGTAGCGGGACATGACGCCGACCGACTCGGCGTACTCGGGGCCGCCGTCCTCGATCCGCATCGACGCTCCGGCCCAGTCGGTGCGGAAGCCGCCCGGTTCGACGATCGTCACCCGGACACCGAACGGCTCGACCTCGGCGGCCAGGACCAGCGAGAAGCCCTCCACACCGAACTTCGCGGCCTGGTACGGCCCGACGCCGGGCGTGCCGCCCACCCGCCCGCCGATCGACGAGAACTGGAGGTAATGGCCGGACCGCTGGGCCCGGAAGTGCGGCAGCGCGGCCTTCGACACGTACACGACACCCAGCAGGTTGGTTTCGATCTGTTGGCGGAACTCGTCCAGTGAGGTCTGCTCGATCGGCGCGCTGTTGGCGTTTCCGGCGTTGTTGGCGACCACGTCGATCCGGCCGAACGTGTCGACCGCCGCGGCGACCGCCCGCTCCGCCGCGACCGGGTCGCCGACGTCCAGCGCCACCGCGCTCACCCGGTCGCCGTAAGCCTCCACCAGGTCGCCAAGGTGTTCGGGCCGGCGTGCGGTGGCGACGACGTTGTCACCCCGGTCGAGCGCGGCGGTGCAGAGCGCCCGCCCGAGGCCGCGCGAACTTCCCGTGACCAGCCAGGTCTTCGCCATGGTGGTACCCCCTCGAATCCACCGTAGGCACGCTAACGTCGGCACATGTTGTCGACGATGCGGTTGCGGCGGATGCGCGAAGTACTGACCGGATACGTCGAACGGGGCGACGTGCCAGGGGTGGTGGCGCTGGTGAGCCGGCGCGGGCAGACGCATGTCGAGGCGCTCGGCACGACCGCGTACGGCGGTGGGCGCCCGATGAGCGCCGACACCATCTTCCGGGTCAGCTCGATGACCAAGCCGATCACCGCGGCCGCGACGATGATGCTGGTCGAGGAGTGCCGGATCCGGCTGGACGACCCGGTCGACGCGCTGCTTCCCGAGCTCGCCGACCGCCAGGTGTTGCGCAGCATGGGCGCGGCGTTGCACGACACCGTGCCCGCCTTCCGCCCGGTGACGGTGCGCGACCTGCTGACGTTCACGTGGGGCTTCGGGCAGGTGTACGCGCCTGCCGACGCGTACCCGGTGCTGAAAGCGGCCTGGGATCTGGACATCGGCATGGGTGAGCCGCGGCCCCGGGCGATGCCGGACCAGGACGAGTGGCTCAAACGGCTCGGCTCGCTGCCGTTGATGGCGCAGCCGGGGGAGAAATGGTTCTACAACACGGGTTCGGACGTCCTCGGCGTGCTGCTGTCCCGGGCGTCCGGACTGTCCTATGCGGACTTCCTGTTGGAGCGGGTGTTCGCGCCGTTGGGCATGACCGACACCGGGTTCTCGGTGGTCTCGCTGGAGCGGCTGGCCAACGGCTACTGGGGTGACCCGGTGGAGGCATTGGACACGCAGGAGGAGTGGGCGAGCGTGCCGCCGTTCTTCTCCGGGGCCGGCGGTGTGGTGTCCACGGTGGACGACTTCTTCGCCTTCGGACGGATGATGCTGGGCGCGGGCCCGCAGCGGTTGCTGTCCCGGCCCTCGCTGGCGACGATGACGGCCGACCACCTGACGCGCGGGCAGAAGGTGCTGCCGCACTGGGTGGCCGACGAGTTCGCGGCGTCCGGTTGGGGCTTCGGCGGCAAGGTGACCACACACCGACACACGATCGCCGACACACCCGGCCGGTACGGGTGGGACGGCGGCCTGGGCACGTCGTGGCGGATCGACCCCGCGGAAGAGATGATCACAATTTTGATGACCCAACGGGCCTGGTCGTCTCCGGAGCCACCGCCGATCCTGCGCGACTTCTGGACCTTGGCCTATCAGGCGATCGACGACTGACCTCTGCTCAGCGCACCCTTCGGCCGCGCAGGATCACCGCGAGGGGCTTGTCCAACTGGTCGAGGTCTTCACGTGGGTCCTCGGCGTAGACGACGGCGTCGGCGGGTGCGCCCGGTTCGAGACCGGGGAGACCGAGGTAGGCCCGGGCCGCCCAGGATCCCGTGGCCAGTGCGTCGTGTGCGCGTACGCCCGCTTTCGCGATGGTGCGGATCTCGTCGGCTATCCGGCCGTGCGGGCGCGAGTCGGTGCCGGCGAGCAGCGTCACGCCGGCCTCCGCCGCTGCCGCGACGAGCGCGGGGTGTTTGCTCGCCCCACCGACGTACCACCGCTTGCCCGGGCTGTCGGGTTGTTCCTTCCGCTTCTCCAGCGAGTCGCTCAGCGCGGCCAGCGTCGGGGTCAGGGCCGTGCCCTGCTCTGCCATCCGGGTCAGCAGGGCGGGGTCGAGCCACATGCCGTGCTCGAGGGAGTCGACGCCGGCCGCGACGGCGATCACGCAGCCCTCGGCGTTCTGGGCGTGCACGGCGACGCGGCCACCGACCGCGTGCACGGCGGTGACCACGTCCCGGACGACGGCCTCGGGGAACGGCGGGTCGCCGGGCTTCCAGTCGCCGATCAGCTTGACCCAGCCCGTCGACGCCGCCTGGCTCGCGGCGAGGCCGGGCAGGTCGGTGTGGCTCGGGCGGCGGCCCCAGGCGTCGAAGAACTGGCCCTGTTGGGCGAACCAGGGACCGGCGTGTACGGCGCGGGGCAGGTCCGGGTCCTCGCCGAACCACTGCGGCGGGTGGTCGGCCAGGCCGGGGGAGCGGATCAGGGTGACGCCGCTGTCGGCGTGGCGGCGCAGGTCGTCCCGGAGGAGCTCTTCGCTCAGCGGGCCGCCGGGCGCATCGGCGCCGGGGTGGGTGTGCGCGTCGACCAGGCCGGGCAGCAGCCAGCCCTCGGCGACCAGGTCGGCGCCGGGCACCGGGTCGGTGGTCCAGCGGTCGCCGTCGGCGTAGAGGTCGACCTGTTCGCCGCTGGGCAGGGCACGACCGCGGATCCGCAGAACGCTCATCGTCGGGAGGGTACGCCGGTCGCTCGTGAGTTTTTGTCGTAGGGGCGCGTTAGCGTCCGGCCATGGGAAACGACTTCGATTTCTTCGTGGGCACCTGGACGTCGCGGCAGCGACGGTTGCGGTCGGTCCTGTCCGGCAGCACCGAGTGGTACGAGTTCGAGGGTTTCAGCGTTTGCTGGAGCGTGCTCGACGGCGCGGGCAACATCGACGAGGTGAGGTTCCCGTCGCAGGGCTTCGGCGGGGTGACCATGCGGCTCTACGACGCGGCCCGGGACGAGTGGTCGCTCTACTGGGCCAACAGCCGCACCGGGTTGTCCCTACCGCCGGTGGTCGGGCGGTTCGACTCCGGGGTGGGGGTGTTCACCGCCGAGGAAGACTACGAAGGACGCCCGATCACCGTGCGCTTCACGTGGTCCGACATCACGGCGTCGTCGTGCCGCTGGGAGCAGGCGTTCTCCGTCGACAAGGGGGCGACGTGGGAGCCCAACTGGGTCGCGGAGTTCACCCGGAGCCAGTCATGACCGCCGGCACCGCTCTGGCTTTCTGGGCCGCGGCGGAGGCCCGAGACTGGTCGGCGTTCGGGGCATTGCTGGCCGACGACGTGGTCTACGAGCTGCCGCAGAGCCGGGAGCGCATCCGCGGCAAGGCGGCCTACCTGCAGTTCAATGTGGAATATCCGGGTGATTGGCACCTGACCGTGCACCGGGTGGTCGGCGAGGGACGCCAGGCGACGACCTGGTGCCACTTCCGCACCGACGGCGAGCCGGCGGAGGCACTGACGTTCTTCGAGTTCGACGAGGAGGGGCTGATCACGACGATCACAGAGTTCTGGCCGGAGCCCTACGACCCACCGCCGGGGCGCGAGCATCTGGTCGAGCGCTTCTAGGGTCGGGCTCGAGGTGGGGCCCGCCGCGCGGTCAGCACCTCGAGACAGCCCCTGAGGCGCGTTTCATAGCTGGGGTCGACGCGCGGCGACGCCCCGCGCGGCCCTCCGCCGCCCGGTCTCAGTTGTGAGACCGCTTTAGGCCCGCTGGTCCAGCGAGTCGAGCAGGGCGGCCACCACGGGCGCTCGGTTCCTGGCTCCGATTCCGGCCAGCGCACGGTCCATTACTTCTCCGGCGTCAGGGGGTAGCTCCTGCGGGTAGAGCATCGGCAACAACAGGATGAAGCGCTGCGCCCAGGTGAGCCGCTCGTCCGGCAGGTCGGCCGTGACGAGTAGCTTCGCCCAGGTCATCGTGGAAGGTTCGGCACTCTGGTCCGGGGTGAACACCGTTACCGGCTGGCCCGGTCGCTCTTCGACGAAGTCGAGTCCTTCGTCCTCGTCGAAGTTGCGGTACACGATGTGGAGGCGGGCGTCCCCGTCGAGCCGCACCGACACCGCCGGCCAACGGTCCGGGTCGTTCAGCACGGCAGTCAGCTCCTGGTAGTCGGCTGCCGCGACCTCGAAGGCGGCGTCCGACTCCCGGTCCGCGCCGAGCGGCCCGGCGAGGTAGTGCGACCAGAAGGCCGGGTGGCCCAGCACGGGGTCGGCGGCGTACACGGTCGCCTCGCGCTCGCTGTCGTAGTCAGGCGGGTCCACAGTGGTATACCCGGGAATGGTGAACGCCGGTCCGATCGTCAGTGACATGGCCGGCATTCAACACGATCCCTGTTGATCACTGGTGCTGGGCCGGGGCCGCGAAGCGGTTTACATGGCATCGATCGACGACGATGATTTCTGGAATGGGAGACAACCGTGAAAGCCAGGAGCGACCCACGGCCACCCGCCGGGCGTTCTTGTCCGCATCCGCCGTCACCGCTGCGGCGGCCGTTCCGTTGGTTGGCGCGGCACCCGCGCGGGCCGACGGTCGGTGGAGTGACCCGCCGGTCAACGGTCCGGGTCGCCGGATCAACGCACAACGTCCGAGCGCGGCGCTGCGTCGCGCGCTCCGCGAGGTCGATGCCGACCGCATCGAGGCCGACGTGCGCCGGCTGGCCGCGTTCGGCACCCGGCACACGCTGTCGACGCAGACCGACCCGGTGCGTGGCATCGGCGCGGCCCGCGACTGGCTGTTCGACCAGTTCTCGCTGATCGCCGCGCGGTCCGGCGGCCGGATGACCGTGGAGAAGCAGTCGTTCACGCAGCCGGTGTCGCCCCGCATTCCGACCCCGACGGTGCTCACCAACGTGATCGCCACACTGCGCGGCACCGTTACGCCCGAGCGGGTCTATGTGCTGACCGGGCACTACGACTCGCGGATCTCCGACGTCATGAACTTCACCGACGACTCACCGGGCGCCGACGACGACGCGTCCGGAGTGGCGATCCTGTTGGAGCTGGCACGCGTGCTCGCCGGCCGGCCGCTCGAGTCGACCCTCGTGCTGGGCGCGGTGGCGGGCGAGGAGCAGGGCCTGTACGGCTCCATCTACATGGCTCAGGCGATGAAGGACGCCAACACCGACATCCAGGGCATGTTCTCCAACGACATCGTGGGTTCCAGCCGGGCCGACGACGGCACCCGCGAGCCCCGCACGGTCCGGTTGTTCGCCGAGGGCGTACCCACCTCTGAAACACCCGGCCAGGGCAACACCCGACGCTCGGTCGGCGGTGAGAACGACTCCGCGAGCCGGCAACTGGCCCGCTTCGTCGACGCGGTGGCCGACAACGACGAGACCGACATGCACGTCCGCGTGATCTGGCGGCGCGACCGCTACCTGCGCGGCAGCGACCACATCTCGTTCCTGGAACGCGGCTACCCGGCGGGCCGGTTCACCGAGCCCAACGAGATCTTCGCCCACCAGCACCAGGACGTCCGCGTCGAGAACGGGGTCCAGTTCGGCGACCTGCCGGAGTTCTGCGACTTCGACTTCATCGCCCGGGTGGCCAAGGTCAACCTGGCCACGGTCTGGTCGCTGTCCCAGGCCCCCGGCACACCCAAGGGCGTCGTCATCGTGACGACGAACCTGACCAACGACACCCAACTGCGCTGGCAGGCGGGCACCGAGCCGGACCTGGCCGGCTACGAGATCGTGTGGCGCGAGACCCGCGAGGACGACTGGACCCACGTCATCGACGCGGGCAACGTCGCGGGCGCGACCATCGACCTGTCGAAGGACAACGTCTTCTTCGGCGTCCGCGCCTACGACTGCGACGGCCACCGCAGCCCGGTCGCCTTCCCGGTGCCCGGCACGTGACACCCCGCCGCGAGCCGGGCCGCCGAACGGGCGGCCCGGCTCGGCCGGCCCCGGCGATGCAGAGCCAGTGCCGTGCGCCGTGCCGCCGAGCGGGCGGTCCGGCTCGGCCGGCCCCGGCGATGCTGAGCCGGTGTTGTGAGCCGGGTCGGCGGCCCGGCTTGCCCGGCCCGGCGATGCTGAGACAGTGACCGTCCTCATCGTGCTCGCCTGGTGCGGGGCGGCGATCTCCGCCGCCGTGGTCCTCTGGTTTCGCCTTCGGCGGTCGCGGATCGCGGCCCGACCGATGCTCACCGTCGGCCAACTGGTGGACGTCGAACCGCTCACGGCGGTGGTCGTGGCCGGCCGCACCGCGACCGGCCCGCCGACGGAGGCGCCGTTGTCGGGACTGACCTGCGTCGGATGGCAGGTCGAGGTACAAACGCTCGTCCAACACAGCTCCGAATGGGAGGAGCTGGTCACGGACAGCAGCCAGGGCGGCGACCTACATGTCTACGGCGAAGGTGACAGCCGGGTATGGATCACCCCGGAGCTGGCCGAACGAGACCTGCTCAGCGGGCACGAGGCGATGTCGCGTACGACCGTCGCAGAGCCGGGAGGCGGCAACCCGCGTGAGTTCGAGAAGATCGTCGATGCGGACACGGAAGTCGTCGTAGCTGGCGTCGTCGAGGTCGCCGACGGCATGCGGAGGCTCGGCAAGCACACCTGGGTGGACGGCACCTCCCGGGCCCCGCTCGACCACGTCCTGCCGCGGCTCGCGTTGTCCGAGCGGCGCGTACGACGGACCTTGACGGTGTTCCTGGTCATCGCTCGCCACCATCGGCTGACCCCCTAAATGCGTTGAGGGATCGGGGATTCCGGCGCAGTCTGGAGGTTCGCCAATCCCGGGGGACGCACGCCGATGCCGTTGTTTCGCGACCTTTGGTCGACCGCACCGCTACGCACCGCCGTCGTAGCGGTTCTCGTGTTGGTCAACGCGGTCGGGATGGCCTTGGCCGCGGCTTTGGCCGGGCCCGTGCTCGTCGACCACTCGATGACCGCTTTCGTGGCGTTGGCGATCGCGCTCACCGCCGCCGTGTTCAGTGACACCGCCACCGGGTTGCTGATGGCGCGGGTCAGCGCCGACTGGACAGCCGACGTGCGGCGGCGGCTGTGTCGGGTCGCGCTCGGGCAGGACATTCCAAAGCTGGAGTCGACGCCGGTCGGTGAGCTGCTCGACCGGATCGACAACGACGTCTACCAGATCGGCGGCGATCTGCGCGGCAGCGGCATCCGGGTCGTGCAGTCCGTGGCCATCGGCCTCGTCTCGGTGGTCACCGCTCTGGTCGTCTGGTGGCCGGCGGGCGTCGGCATGGTCGTGCTGGCCACGATCCTGGTGCTCTGGTTGGCCAAGCCGACCCAGTCGATCGCGCCCGCCCGGATGGCCGAGGAGGAAGCCTGGTCCGACCTGGCCGCGGTGATGGAGGAATCCATTCACGGCCAGGACGACGTACGCACGAGCCTGGCCCGGCCGTACGTGCTGCGCCTGTTCGCCGCCCGGTCGCGCGAGGTGCTGCGGCTCGGCCGGGTCGTCTGGCGGCTGTCCGCCAAGGTCACCACGATGGCCGTCGGCGTCATGCGGGTCGGTGTCGCGATCGCCGTCGTCGGTGGGGTGTGGGCGCTGACCACCGGGCGCATCGACGGCTCCCGGCTCACCGCGATCTGGCTGCTGGTCATCGGGTTCGCCGGCGTGGTCGAGCACATGAGCCGGATGGTTCCCGAGCTGCAGAACGCGCTCGGCGCCTGGGGCCGGGTGCTCCTGCTCAAGGGCTCGGCGCAGGAGCCCGTGGGCGGCGCGCCGCCGCCCGACGCCGACATCTCCGTGCGGGGGCTGACCTTCCGTTACCCGGCGGCGGAGGCGAGCGGGCGCCCGGCCGCGCTGCGGGACGTCGACCTGAGCTTCGTGCGCGGCCGCTCGTACGCCGTGGTCGGTCGCACCGGATCCGGCAAGTCGACGCTCGCCAAGGTGCTGACCCGCTCGGTCGACGTGCCGCGCGGCACCGTCCGGCTCGGTGACACCGACCTGGTCGACATCGACCTCGAAGGGTTGCGCCGGTGGGTCGCGATCGTGCCGCAGCGCACCGAGATCCTCGCCGGCACGCTCGCCGAGAACGTGGCGCTCTTCGACCCCGAGCTGATCGGCCGGGCCGGCACCGCGCTCGCCGAGCTCGGCCTGTCGACCTGGGTCGCGGAGCTGCCCGACGGGCTGGAGACCCGCCTCGGCGAGGGCGGCAACGTGCTGTCCGCGGGCCAGGAGCAGCTCGTCGCGTTCGCGCGGATCCTCGTGCGGGACCCGCACGTGGTGATCCTCGACGAGGCCACGGCACGGCTCGACCCCGTCACCGAGGGGCGCGTGCAGCAAGCCACCCAGCGCCTGCTCCGCGACCGCATCGGCATCGTCATCGCGCACCGGCTCTCCTCGGTGCGCCGGTGTGACGAGGTGATCGTGCTGGCCGACGGCGCGGTGCTCGAGGCCGGCCCGCTCCGCGAGTCCGAGCGGTTCGCGGCGCTGATGGCCCGCAGCCGCGGCGTCAGCATCGGCGGCGTGGCGCTCGCCGACCGGCCCGACGAACACGACCTCGTGCTCGGCGACGAGACCGGCCCGGCCGATGTCGCCCCGCACCAAACGAGCGTGCGGGCCGCGCAGACCGTGCCGCCCAAGGCCGACCCGCCGCCGGTCGCCGAGCCCAAGCGGCCCGGCACGCTGCGCGAGATCCTGCGGCTGATGACCAACGACCCGCGGTACGGCATCGCCGGCCTGGTCATCTTCTGCGGCATGACGCTGCTCGGGCTCGACGGCTCGGTGCTGCCCTACCTCTGGGCGAGCCTGGTCGACGGCAGCGGCGGCGTGTTCTGGCCGACCGTCGGCATCATCGCCGGCCTACTGGTCTACCTGCCGATGCCGTACGTGAGCTCCGTCTGGTACCCGGAATGGTGGGTCCGGCAGATGCTGCGGATCAGTCTGCGGCTGCTGCACGGCCAGACCGGCCCGCGCCGGGTCAGCAAGCACACCCCGGCCGAGGTGGTCGCGCAGGCCGGCGACACCGAGCGCGTCGTGCTGATGGCCGACCACCTGGTCGACCAGACCATCTGCGTGTTCCTGCTCGTCTCGATGACGCTGGTCTCCCAGTCCCTGGTGCCGGCCGGGTTCTTCCTGGCCACCGTGCTGATCTCCGGCCTCGTGGCGACCGCGTTCGGCGGTCGGCTGGAGCGGTTGGCGCGCAGCACCGTGGCCGCCCGGGCCGCGTTCGCCACCGCGCTGGTCTCCAGTCTCTCGGCGGCCCGCACGGTCAAGCTGGCCGGCGCCAGCGAGCCGGTGCTCGCCCACCTGGCCCACCTCGACTTCGTGCGCAGCGACAAGCAGCGCCGCGAGATCTCCACCCAGGTGCTGGCCCGGTCGACACCGTCGATGGTCAGCGGCCTGCTGCCGATCGGTGCCTGGGCGCTCTACCTGGGCGGCGGGCTCTCCGGCGGCGCCGCGCTGGTAACGGTGGCCACCCTCGGCGCGGCCCGGTGGTTCGCCTGGACCACCGCCTCGCTGGTCGCCCAACTGCCGTCGGCGCGGGTCTGGACCCGGCGCACCGCGGCGATGGCCGGGCAACCGGACTACTCGGCCGAGGTGCCGGGCGTCGACATCTCGCTCGGCATCGCGCCGGCGCCCGTGGCCGCACCTCGCACTCCGTTGCGCGAGCTGGAGCTGCGCGGCTTCTCCGCGGTGCACGAGGACGGCACGATCGGCGTACGCGACGTCGACCTGACCCTCCGCCGCGGCCAGCTCGTGCTGGTGGTCGGCCCGGTCGGCGCCGGCAAGTCGTCGCTGCTGCGGGCGATGGCCGGCATCGTGCACCACGGCGGCCTGCTGCGCTGGAACGAGGAGGCGGTCACCGAGCCCGAGCTGTTCCTGCGCCCGAACCAGGTCGGCTACGTCGGCCAGTTGCCGCGCGTGCTGTCCGGCACGGTCGCCGACAACATCGAGCTCGGCCACCAGGTCGACGCGGAGAAGGCGGTGACCATCGCCCAGCTCTCGCACGACCTCGCGGCGGCCGGCGGCGGGCTCGGCCTGCTGATCGGGCACAAGGGCACCCGACTGTCCGGTGGCCAGCTGCAACGGCTGGCGCTGGCCCGGGCGTTGGCTCCGCGCACCGAGCTGCTGATCGCCGACGACGTCTCCTCGGCGCTGGACGTGACGACCGAGCTCGACCTCTGGCGGGCGCTGCGGTCGACCGGCGTCACGGTGATCGGCTCGACATCGAAGCAGGCCGCGCTCGCCCAGGCCGACCACGTCGTCGTGCTGACCGACGGCACGGTCGCGGCGAGCGGGCCGTGGCAGGACCTCGCGCCGCGCTGGGGGCATCTCGCGGGCTGACGTGGGCTATCTTCATGGCCGGCACGTACGGGGGTGGACAATGGCGGAACTGACGGCGACCGGCCGCGTCACGCGGGTCGTCGCGGCGGCCCTTGGTGTAGCGCTGCTGCTGGCCGGCACCCTGTGGGGCCAGGACGACAAGTTCCCGTTCGGCCCGTTCAGCATGTACGCGGGCGTCAACGGCCCCAACGAGCCGGCGCCCGACACCCGCGTCGAGGGCACCGACCGCACCGGGCGTGCGTTCGTGCTCAACGAGCGCAACGCGGGCGTGCGCCGGGCCGAGATCGAAGGCCAGGAGGGCGCCTACGTGGCCGACCCCAGCCGGCTCGCCCGGATCGCGGACGGCTACCAGGGGCTGAACCCCGGCGCGCCACCGCTCGACAAGGTGGCGCTGATCGTCCGGCTGCACGAGATCAAACGCAGCAGCGCGACGGGCAAATGGCACGACGACGTGCGCGCGGTCTGGCAGCGGCCGGCATGAGGGCCTGGCTGTTCGAGGCGGTCCCGCGTGGCCGGGTCGCCGCGCTGCGCACGCTGACGTACCTCTTCGTCGTCTTCGATTTGCTGGTCTACAGCTCCTGGGTGCGCACCCGGGGCGACGTGCCGACCGACCTCTACCAGCCACTGTGGATCGGCCGCGTGCTGCACCTGCCGGCGCCGACCGTGACGCTGGTCAACGTGGTGTTCTGGGCGCTGCTGGTGCTGGCACCGCTCGCCGCGACCGGCCGCTTCCCGCGGCTGCTCGGCTGGCTCGTCTTCGGGTTCTACTTCGAGTGGCTGATCATCGCGATGAGCTACGGCAAGGTCGACCACGACCGGTTCGCGTTCCTGATCGCGCTGGCCGTGCTGCCGACCGTCGGCCGCGCCCGGCACGGCGACGGGGAGCGCAGCGAGGCGGCCGGCTGGGCGCTGCGGATGATCCAGATCGCGGTGGTCGCCACCTACTTCCTCGCGGCCTGGGCGAAGATCCGGTTCGGCGGGCTCGGCTGGATGACCGGCTCGGTGCTGGCCCGGGCATTCATCCGGCGGGGCTCGGAGTTCGCGGACCTGATCGCCAGCGTTCCGTATCTGATGATCGCGGCCCAGATCGGCATGGTCACCTTCGAGGCGCTCAGCCCGCTGGTGTTCGCACTGCGCGGCCGCTACCGCTACGCCGCGATCGGCTTCTTCTACTCGTTCCACCTGCTGTCGTTCGCCACCATCTCGATCTCGTTCGCGCCGCACCTGATCGCGATGACCTCGTTCCTGCCGCTGGAGCGCGTGCGACCGATCGAATGGCTCCGCCGGCGAACGCGACCGCGGCCGGCCGTGGCTACGCTTGATCCGGTGGGTGCCGAGGCGGGCGGAGGTCGACGAGCATGACCGAGACGTTCGTGTACGACGGTGACTGCGCGTTCTGCACCATGTGCGCGCGGTTCATCGAACGCCGCATCCACACCGGCGCGACCGTCATCCCGTGGCAGTTCGCCGACCTCGACGCCCTGGGCCTGACCCGCGCGCAGTGCGTCGAGGCCGTGCAGTGGGTCCCGACGACCGGCCCGACCTCGGCCGGCCCCGTGGCGATCGCCGACCTGTTGCGCTCCAGCGGCCCGGTGTGGCGGCTCGCGGGCCGGGCCCTGGCCCTGCGGCCGGTGACCGCGCTGGCGTGGCCGGCCTACCGCTGGGTGGCCCGCAACCGCCACCGCCTACCCGGCGGCACCGCCGCCTGCGCCATCCCGGCCGACTCCCCGGCCCGCCGCCCCGCCGCGTGAGCTGAGAACTCAGCACCCCCGGGGTGGGGTGATGCGCGTGACAGGCGGCTGACCTCGGTTATTACGGGCTCGTGACATTCCGGGGATGGGTCCCGGACATCGCGCTGGCACCGTGCTGCGGGTGATCAGCCATCCGACCACCTCGCGCGGTGCGGCGCCGCCCGACGCCCCGGCGATCCGGGCGCTCGCCGAAGCCGAGATCGACCTGGACGCCGTCACCGCCAACGCGCGGGCGATCGCCGAGGTGACCGGGACGGACCTGATGGCCGTGGTCAAGGCCGACGGTTTCGGTCACGGCGCCGTGCCCGTCGCCCGGGCCGCGCTCGCCGGTGGCGCCACCTGGCTCGGGGTCACCTCGGCCGCCGAGGCGCTGGCCCTGCGGGCGGGCGGCATCAGCGCGCCGGTCCTGAGCTGGCTGCACCACCCCGACGACGACTTCGGCCCGCTGCTCGCGGCCGGCGTCGACCTGGGCATCTCGACCATGACGCACCTGCGAGCCGCGGCGGCGGGCGCCGCGCGCCTGAGAACGACCGCGATGGTGCAGCTCAAGGTCGACACCGGCCTGTCCCGCAACGGCGCGCGTGGCACCGACTGGGCCGACCTCGTCGCGCTGGCCAGGGCGTACGAGATGGCTGGCAGCGTCAAGGTCCGGGGTGTCTGGTCGCATCTCGCGGACGCTGACCAGCCGGGCTCGCCGCTGGTCCGGCGGCAGGTGACCGCGTTCCGGACCGCCGTCCGGGTGGCCCGCGCAGCCAAGCTCGACCCGGTGCTGCTGCATCTGGCCAACTCCGCCGGTGCGCTGACCGCGCCCGCGACCCGGTTCGACATCGCCCGGATCGGGCTGGCCCTCTACGGCGTCGAGCCGGTCGCCGGTGCGGGAACAGGCCTGCGCCCGGCCATGACCCTGCGGTCCTCCGTGGTCAACCTCAAGCGCGTCCCGGCCGGCACGGGCGTCTCCTACGGCCCGGACCACGTGACGGCCGAACCGACCACGCTGGCCCTGGTGCCGGTCGGCTTCGCCGACGGGATCCCGCGGGCGGCCCAGGGTCGCGCCGAGGTCTGGGTCGGCGGCGCCCGGTGCCCGATCGTCGGGCGGATCACGATGGACCAGTGCGTGGTCGACGTCGGCGACCGGCCCGTGCGGCTGGGCGACCCGGTCACCATCTTCGGCCCGGGGCCGGACGAGCCGACCGTGGCCGAGTGGGCCCGCTGGGCCGGCACCAACCCGAACGACCTGCTCACCGGGATCGGCCCACGGGTCGCCCGCCGTTATCTGGGGGTGGCCGCATGAGGATCGCCGTGCTGTTCGGTGGGCGCAGCGGGGAGCACGAGGTGTCCCGCAAGTCGGCGCAGAGCATCATCGCCAACCTGGGCGACGCGTACGCCGTGACCGAGGTGTTGATCGGCCGCGACGGCCAGTGGCACGTCGACCAGGTGCCGGTCACCTTCGCGAACGCGCTCGACGTGCTCAAAGACCAGGACGTCGTCTTTCCCGCCCTGCACGGCCCGTACGGCGAGGACGGCACCGTGCAGGCCATGCTCGAGTGGCTCGGCGTGCCGTACGTCGGCAACGGGGTGCTGGCCAGTGCCGCCGGCATGGACAAGGCGGTCACCAAGACCCTGCTCGCGGCCGACGGCCTGCGCGTAGCCGGCGGCGTCACCCTGCGAAAAGGCGAACATCTCACGCCAACCGACCAGGAGCGGCTCGGCCTGCCGGTGTTCGTCAAGCCGGCCCGGGCCGGGTCAAGCCTGGGCGTGTCCCGGGTAAACCACTGGTGGCAACTGCCCGAGGCGCTCGCCGCGGCGCGGATGTTCGACGAGAAGGTCCTGCTCGAGCCCGCCGTGATCGGCCGCGAGGTCGACGTGGCCGTGCTGGAGCACCCGGACGGCCGGGTCGTCGCCGGCCCGCCGCTGGAGATCCTGGTGAGCGGGGCGGGCTTCTTCGACTACGACGCCAAGTACGCGGGCGGGGCGCGCTTCCAGATCCCGGCCGACCTGCACCCGACCACCACCGAGGTGCTCCAGGACCGGGCGGTCCGCGCCTTCCGGGCCCTCGGCTGCCGCGGCCTGATCCGGGTCGACTTCTTCCTGCCGGAGGACGGGCCGGGCAGCGAACCGGTCGTCAACGAGGTCAACACGTTCCCGGGCTTCACCACCGTGTCCCAGTACCCGCAGATCTGGCAGCGGGCCGGCATCGACTACCCGGAGCTGCTGGACATCCTGATCGCGGGCGCGGTCAGCGATAGCCGGGGCAGCTCAGTGGTCCCCGGCGCTGCTCGCCGTTGACCAGCGTCACCGGCGCGGCGCCGGCGACACCCTGAATGGTGCAGACGATCTGCACCACCGCCAGCACGGACAGCCCGCGCACGTCGGTGGACAGGGACACGAGCACGCCGTCGCCGGCGGTGCCGACCTTCACCGGGGCGATCCCGGGCGGGACCTCGCTGGTGAGCCCGGCCGCCCGCTCGGCCTCGGTCGGCCCGTCGGCCAGCAGGCTCAGCAGGTCGTCCAGCTTCATCGGCTTGAGCCCGCGGAGCACGACCGTGGGCTGGTCGTCGGAGAGCAGGTAGAACCGCACGCCCTCGACCGTGCTGGCCGGTGCCGGGCCGCCGGTGATCACATCGCTGGGCCGGACGCCGCAGCCGGCCAGCACGAGGGCCAGCAGTGCGCCGACGGCCAGCAGCAGGCGGTTCATGAGATGCCTCCGGTCGGAAAGCGCAGGGTGAAGACCGCGCCGTGCGGCGCGCGGTTGCCGGCGACCAGGGTGCCGCCGTGCAGCCGGGCGTTCTCCAGCGCGATGGCCAGCCCGAGCCCGGCGCCCTCGGACCGCGACCGCGCGCTGTCCGCCTTGTAGAACCGGTCGAAGACGTGGTCCCGCACGCCGGGCGCGAGGCCGGCACCGTGGTCGGCGACCGTCACCTCGACCGAGCCGCCGACCACCCGCAGGTCGACCGTCACCGGTGCGGCGCCGTGCCGCAGCGCGTTGCCGACCAGGTTGGCCACGATCACGTCGAGCCGGCGCGGGTCCAGCAGCGCGACCACCCCGTCCGGCAGCGTGGTCGTCACCCGGTCGGTCCAGCCCCGGGCGCGCAGCGTGGCCCGGATCGCGGCGCCGACGTCGATGTCGTCGCGGGACAGCGCCGCCGTGCCGGCGTCGAAGCGGCTGATCTCGATCAGGTCCTCGACGAGCTGGGCCAGGTTCTGCGTCTCCTGGCTGACCAGCCGGGCGGCCTTGCCCGCGTCGCCGGGCAGCCGCTCCGCCTCCTCGTCGAGCACGTCGGTCACGGCTGTCATCGCGGCCAGCGGCGTACGCAGCTCGTGCGACACGTCGGCCACGAACCTCCGGGCGTCGGCCTCCATCCGGCGCAGCTCGCCCACCTGCCGCTCCAGCCGCTCGGCGGTCTGGTTGAAGATCAGCGCCACCCCGGCCAGCTCGTCACTGCCACGGACGGTCGCGCGGGTGCGAAGGTCGCCCTCACCGAGCCGGCGGGCGGCGCGGCCGAGCTCGCTCACCGGTCGCAGCACGCCGCGGGCGGCCAGCAGGGCGAGCAGCACCGCCAGCACCAGGGACGCGGCGCCGGTCGACCAGGCCAGCGCGGCGAGCTGGTCGATGCTGTGCTGCTCCTCGGCGAGCGAGTGCAGGCGGTACACCTCGATGCCGGTCGGCTCGGTGCGCCCGTCCGGCCGCTTGGTCAGGAGCTGGGTGCCGATGGCGAGGGCCGGCGTGCCGTCCCACGAGAAACGTTGCCAGACCACGTTGCCTTCGCGTACGTCCGCGCGCAGCGGCTGGGGGATCTCGCTCGGATGGATCCCGGCGAACTGGTCCCGGTAGACCACCGCCGCCGCGTCCGGGCCCGCGGCGAGGGCGGCCGCGATCGCATTGAGCTGCTTCGGGCCGGGCGGCAGCTGGTAGACCGGTGCGAGCCGGGTGACCTCGTCGACCAGCGAGTTCACGGCGGCGTCCTGGGCCTTCTGCAGGACCACGGTGCGCGCCTGGCCGTAGCTGACCCCGGCCACCAGGGCGGTGGTGGTCAGCCCGAGCATCGCGAAGGCGAGCAGCAGCCGGCCACGCAGCCCGAGACCCCAACCGGTCACAGCGGCCCGAACCGGTATCCGAACCCGCGCACCGTCTGCACGTACACCGGAGCGGTGGTGTCGTTCTCGATCTTCGCCCGGAGCCGCTGCACGCAGGCGTCGACCAGGCGCGAGTCGCCCAGGTAGCCGTGTTCCCAGACCGCCTCGAGGAGCTGCTGGCGGCTGTAGACCCGGCCGGGCGTCGCCGAGAGCTCCAGCAGCAGGCGGAGCTCGGTCGGTGCGAGGCCGACGGTCGCGCCGTCTTTGCGGACCACCAGGGCGGCCCGGTCGATGGTCAGCTCGCGGTGCCGCTCCTCGGCGACCGCGACGGCGACCGCGTCCACGGCCCGGGCGCTGGTGCGCCGCAGCACCGCGCGGATCCGCGCCTCGAGCACGCGGGCCTGCACGGGCTTGACCACGTAGTCGTCGGCGCCGGCCTCGAGCCCGGCCACCACGTCCATGTCGTCGTCGCGGGCGGTGAGCATGATGATCGGCAGGTCCTGGTTGGCCCGGATGCGCCGGCAGACCTCGAAACCGTCCATGCCCGGCAACATCAGGTCGAGCACCACGACGTCGGCGGGCGCGGCCGACAGGTGGGCCAGCGCCTGCTCGCCGGTCTCGAACGCCTCGACGGTGTGCCCCTGCCGCGTGAGCGCGATCCGCAGACCCTCCCGTACCGTGTGATGGTCTTCGATCAGCAGCACCCGCGACATGGCACAACTATGGCATCGGCGGGAAACCCGATCGGACCTCACGTTGTGTGTTTGGCCACGCGGGACGGTTACCAACGCGTAGCGTGACGTGGCGATGACCGAGATCCTGGCGCAGGACTACCTGCTCGAAGCTCGCCAGATGCAGGCCCTCTCGTTCGTGGTGCACATCCCGCTGGTCTGCTTCGGCATCGCGTTCCCGGCGCTCGTGCTCTTCGTCGAGTGGCGTTACCTGCGCACCGGCGACGAGCTCTATCGGACCCTCGCGCGCCGCTGGTCGAAGGTGATGGTCGCGCTGTTCGCCGCGGGCGTGGTGACCGGCACGATCCTCAGCTTCGAGCTCGGCCTGCTCTGGCCGAACTTCACCGCGACCTTCGGCGAGGTGTTCGGTCTCGGCTTCGCGATCGAGGGCTTCTCCTTCTTCCTGGAAGCCATCTTCATCGGGATCTACGTGTACGGATGGGACCGCCTCGCGCCGCGCACGCACTTCCTGGCCGGCCTGCCGATCGCGGTCGCCGGCGTCGTCGGCTCGTTCATGGTCATCGCGGTCAACGGGTGGATGAACCACCCGGAGGGCTTCACCTTCGAGAACGGCCGGGTCACCTCGTCCAACGCGGCGCGGGCGCTGTTCGGCAACCCGTACTTCTGGCACGAGTTCGTCCACATGTACGTCGCGGGCTTCATCGTCACCGGCTTCCTGGTCGCCGCCGCGTACGCGGTCTACGCGCTGCGGGGCCGGTGGGGCCGCTACGAGCGGACCGCCTTCGCCGTGCCGATGACCGCCGCCGCGGTCGCCTCGCCCGTGCAGTTGCTGGTCGGCGACTGGGCCGCCCGCGAGGTGGCGAAGAACCAGCCGGTCAAGCTGGCCGCGATGGAGGGGCTGGGCCAGACCACCAAGGGCGCGGCGCTGCACGTCGCCGGCTGGTACCAGAACGGTGAGGTGGTCTGGGGCCTGGGTATACCGAAGCTGCTCTCGTTGCTGGCGTTCCACGACATCAACTCGACCGTGCAGGGCCTGGACACCGTGCCGCTGGCGGACCAGCCTCCCGTCAACGTGGTCCGCTACTCGTTCCAGAGCATGGTCGTCGCCGGGTCGATCATGGCGCTGGTCGCCGTGCTCTTCCTCTACCTGCGCTGGCGCAAGGGGACCCTGCCGGCCAGCCCGTGGTTCTACCGGGC
The DNA here is from genome assembly GCF_900188485.1 of Asanoa hainanensis. Taxonomy (GTDB): domain Bacteria; phylum Actinomycetota; class Actinomycetes; order Mycobacteriales; family Micromonosporaceae; genus Asanoa; species Asanoa hainanensis. Next base: position 251,231 of record NZ_FZPH01000003.1, on the reverse strand, counting down.
CGTGGTGCTGTGCGGCCCGCTCTCGGTCGTGGCGCTGCTGGCCGGTTGGATCACCACCGAGGTCGGGCGGCAACCCTGGGTCGTGTACGGCTTCATGCGCACCGAGGAGGCGGTCACCGGGGCCTCCGGCATCCCCGTCGGCTACGGCGCCCTGGCCGCCGTCTACCTCGGGCTGGTGATCGCGGTCGGCTGGGTCCTGGTGCGGTTGGCCCGGATGCCGCTGGCCGGGCCGCCCGACGACCGGATCGACACCGTGCACCCGCTCAGCCACGTCGAGTGACGGCATGGCCCTGCAGACCATCCCCGCGGCCGTCGTCGTCATCGGCCTGATCCTCTACACGCTGCTGGCCGGTGCGGACTTCGGCGCCGGCGTCTGGCAGCTCTCGGCGGGCGGCGGCGAGCACGGGCGGCGGATCCGCGACCACGCGCACCATGCGAACGCGCCCGTGTGGGAGGCCAACCACGTCTGGCTGATCCTGGTCATCACGGTGCTCTGGACGGCGTACCCGTCGGTGTTCGGGGCCATCTTCTCCACGCTGGCGATCCCGATCTTCCTCGCGGCGCTCGGCATCATCCTGCGCGGGACGTCGTACGCCCTGCAGAACGCGGCCGACGCCCGCCAGCGCCGCTACATCGACGTGTCCTTCGCGGCCGCCTCGATCATGACGCCGTACATGCTCGGCAGCGTGATCGGTGCGGTGGCCAGCGGCCGCGTGCCGCCGGGCAACGCGCTCGGCGCGGAGGTGGGCAGCTGGACCAACGCGACCTCGATCCTGGCCGGCTTCCTCGCGGTGGCCACCGGCGCGTTCCTGGCCGCGGTGTTCCTGGCCGCCGACGCGGAGCGGCTGCGCGAGCCCGACCTGGTCGAGTCGTTCCGCGGCCGCGCGCTGCTGGCCGGGGTCGTGGCCGGCGGGCTCGCGGTGGGCGGGCTGTTCGTGGTGCGGGCCGACGTGCCGCGGTTGTTCGACGGGCTGACCTCCGGTTGGGGGCTGGTCCCGGTGGTGGTCAGCGGGGTGGCCGGGCTGGTGTCGATGGCCCTGGTCGTGCTGCGCCGGTTCACAGCGGCCCGGCTGAGCGCGGCGCTGGCGGTGGCCGCGGTCATCATCGGCTGGGCGGTGGCGCAGCGGCCCTATCTGTTGCCGACCACGGTCACCATCGAGGACGCGGCGGCCAACGACACCACGATGATCGCGCTGATCGTGTCGCTGGCGGTCGGCGCGGTGGTGCTCTTCCCGAGCCTCGTGCTGCTGTTCCGGCTCACCCTGGCGGGGCGGTTCGACCCGGCCGCGCAGGGCCCGCCGCCGGTCCCGGGTGGGCCGGTCACCCGTGAGCGGCGCAAGCACGCGGCGCAGGCCGGCATCGGCTTCCTGCTCGCCGGGTTCGTGTTGCTGACGATCGCGGAGCCGGCCGTCTCGCACATCTTCGGGCTGATCTTCCTCGGCATCGCGACGTTCGCGGGCTTCCGGGCGGTCGGCCCGACGGAGCTGGCGGCGCGCCCGTCGCCGAAGGTGGCCGGGCGGTCGTTGCGGGAGCTCGTGCGCCGTCGCCGCTAGCACTCCGGATATTTCGGACTTGGGTGGTCTGTGCCTTGGGCGGAAGTCCGCCTCCTGCCAGCGAATTCCCAGCTCAAAGCCTTGTATTCTGCCCGTCATGGACATTGGCAAGGAGACGCACGAATACGAGTTCGCGCCCCTGCACAGCGACCCGTTCGTGGCACCTGGAGAACCCGCCATCCCCGCCCCGGTCGAGCCGGCGCCCGTAAAGGAGCCAGCGACAACGTGACGCGGTCTCCCTTCCAGGACCAGTTCAGCGCCGACCGACCAGCGACCCTGGTGGCCGGCGCGCTTCGCGGGTACCGCCAGTGGGAGGTCACCCTCGACATGCGGCTCAAGGCGGTGACGCAGAACCACGTCTGGCATTCCCCCATGCGCGCGATCTGCCGCCACCCCGAGACCGACCACGCCGCGCCGCACGCCGACTGTGCCTGCGGCATCTACGCCTGCCACCGCCCGGACGACGACCAGCTGGCGACCCGTTCGGTGCTGCACCCCGGCTGCGTCGTCACCGGCGTGGTCGAGGCCTGGGGCCGGGTCGAGGTCGGCGAGCGCGGCTTCCGCGCGCAGCACAGCCAGATCGTCGCGCTCGAGTACGCCATGCCGACCCAGGCCAACCTGGTCGGTGCGCTCGGCGAGTCGCGCTACATCTTCGACGAGCGCCGCCGCACCGCGCTACCGGACGGGCGCGTGGTCAAGACGGTGGAGCTCGTGCTCTACCTCGGCCACCCGCGCAAGTGGCAGGACCGGCTGAGCGCCAGCTACCCGTCGGTCAAGGTGTTCGAGGACCGCGCCTCGATGGTCTCGGCGTACCCCCCGGTCGACGTCTCCGGCCTGCTACCCCGCTGACGCGGCCCGCCGCCGCTCCAGGAAGCGGCGTTCGGCCGCGTTGTCGGTGCGCGCGATCGCCTCGTCGTACGCGGTGACCGCCTCGCCGCCGCGTCCCAACCGGCGGAGCAGGTCGGCGCGCACCGAGTGGTAGAGGTGGTACCGGTCGAGGTCCAGCGTCTCGACGATGGCCAGGGCCGGCCCGGGACCGTCGACCTCGGCGACCGCGACCGCCCGGTGCAGCGCCGCCACCGGGCTCGGCGCGACCACCAGCAGCTGGTCGTACAGCCGCACGATCTGTCGCCAGTCGGTGTCGCCGTCGTCCGTGTGCACCGCGTTGATCGCGGCCTGGATCTGGTACGGGCCTGGCCGGCCGAGCGCCAGGCAGGATCGGACGATCGCCCGCCCCTCGTGGATCAGCGCCGCGTCCCAGCGATCCCGGTCCTGGTCGGCGAGCAGCACCAGGTCGCCCGCGGCCGTGGTCCTGGCGGCCCGGCGCGCGTCGGTGAGCAACATGAGCGCGAGCAGCCCGGCCACCTCGGGCTCGTCCGGCAGCAGGTCGGCGAGGAGGCGGCCGAGCCGGATCGCCTCGGTGGTCAGCGGCTCCCGGGTGAGCTCGGCGCCGGACGTCGCGGTGTAACCCTCGTTGAAGATCAGGTAGACCACCGCGAGCACCGCCCGCAGCCGCTCGGGCAGGTCGGTCTTGGCGGGCACCCGGTACGGGATGCCGGCGTCCCGGATCTTGCCCTTGGCCCGCACCAGCCGCTGCGCCATGGTCGGCTCCGGCACCAGGAACGCGCGGGCGATCTCGGCGGTGGTCAGCCCGCCCAGCAGCCGCAGGGTGAGCGCCACCCGGGCCGGCAGAGCCAGCGCCGGGTGGCAGCAGGTGAAGATCAGCCGCAGCGTGTCGTCGCCGACGGGGTCCGGCTCGACGGTTTCCGCCGCCGCGAACAGCCGCGCGGCCTCGGCCTGGCGCGAGTCCCGGGTCGACTCCCGGCGGGCGTGGTCGATCGCGCGGTTGCGGGCGGTGGTGATGATCCAGCCGGCCGGGCTGGGCGGCAGGCCGGTCTCCGGCCAGCGGCGCACCGCGATCGTGAAGGCGTCCTGGACCGCGTCCTCGGCGGCGTCGATGTCGCCGAGGACGCGCACCAGGACCGCGACGGCGCGACCGTACTCGGACCGGAAGACCTGCTCGATCTCCGCCGTGGACACCTCTGCCACAACGGGCATCATGCCCTATGGGAGGTGCGTCCCCGGGTCGCCGTGGAACGGGCGTACCTCGATCGGGAGCCGGGTGGCCCGGGCGAAGCGGCGACCCCACTCGAGCGCCTCGTCGAGGTCTTCGGCCGCCAGCACGGTGAGGCCGCCGACGTGCTCCTTGCCCTCCGCATAGGGTCCGTCGGTGGTCACCAGCTCGGTGCCGTCGAGCCGGACGACCGTCGCGGTGCTCGGCGGGTGCAGGCCGCCCGCGAAGACCCACGCCCCCGCCGCCCGCAGCTCGTCGTTGACCGCCGTGACGTCCTTCATGATCGGTTCCAGCTGCTCGGGCGGCAGCTGGCGCCCCTCGCCGGGCTGCTGGACCGTCAACAGGTAGTGCCTCATCAAGGTTGCCCTCCGTCTCGGGCCGGCGTCCGTGCCGGCCCGTCGACCCCTACACGAACGGGGGTCCGACGGATCGACACCGCGCGGTACAGCAACACGATGCCGATGATCTGGGCCAGGTGGTAGAGGGAGTCACCGTCCAGGTAGACGGCGCCGGTGAGGCTGTCCGAGATCACCTTGGTGCCGGCCGCCGCGGCGCTGGCCAGGATCGCGACCAGCACCGGCAGCGCCAGCGGGTGCCGGCGGCGGGCCGCCCACAACCACAGCCCGACGATGCAGGCGAAGGTGATCGACTCGCAGAGGACCAGCGCGCCGACCCCGGCTCCGGTGGTGATGACCAGGCCCAGGTACGCGCCGAGCCCGGCCGCCCGGAGCACCCAGAAGACCCGCCGGTGGCCCGGGCCCAACACCTCCTCCACCGTGGCGGCCAGTAGGTACGAGATGCCGAGCACGACGGTGACGCTGATCAGCGTCCAGCTCACGGTCGCCACCGCCGGCCACCGGACGAGGAACCCGTGGTGGACGAAACCGGCCAGCGCGGACACCGCCAGACAGGCGAGGGCGAACTCCCAGTAACGGTGGGTCGGCGCCACCCGGCGGCGCAGCAGGGCGATCGCCAGCCCGCACACGACCAGACCGAGGAGCAGGTCGGTCAGGGCCTGCGCGGGTTGCGCCAACATCACTCCACGCTACGCGCGCACGCCACCTCGACTTCATCTTCCCGTAGGGAAGCGTCGATAGCTTCCGCTCCATGTCGGCCATCCCGGAAGTCAGCGTCGTCATCCCGACCCGTTCGCGGCCGGCCCTGGTCACCCGGGCGGTGCGCAGCGTCCTGGCCCAGACCTTCGACAACTTCGAGGTCATCGTGGTGGTCGACGGACCCGACGAGGAGACCGTCGCGACGCTGCGGGCCCTGGACGACCCCCGCCTGCGGACCGTGGTGCTGCCCCGGCGCGGCGGCGCGCCGAACGCCCGCAACGCCGGCGTCGGTGCGGCGCAGGCGCCCTGGACCGCGATGCTCGACGACGACGACGAGTGGCTGCCGGACAAGCTGGCCGTGCAGCTCGACGAGGCCAAGGCCGCGAACGTGCCGCTGCCGGTCGTCACGTGCCGGTTGGTCAACCGCACGCCGCGGGCCGACGTCGTCATGCCCCGCCGGCTGCCCGACCACGGCGAGCCGCGCAGCGAGTACCTGACGGTCCGGCGTGGCCTGACCCACGGCGACGGCTTCGTGCAGACCTCGATGATCCTGGCGCCGACCGAGCTGTTCCGGCAGGTGCCGTTCACCGTCGGGCTGCCCCGGCTGCAGGAGCTGGACTGGACGCTGCGGGCGCTGACCGTGGACGGTGTCGACCTGTTCGTCGCGCCCGAGGCGCTGCTCGTCTGGCACACCGACGAGAACCGGCCGCGGCTGAGCCTCGCGTCGCCGTGGGAGAAGATGTTCGCCTGGTCGCGGGCCAACCGGTCGTTGTTCACCCCGCGGGCGTACGCGGCGGTCACGCTCAGCGTGATCAGCTCGATGGCGGTGGCCAGCGGCAGCTTCGCGGTGTTCCGCGAGGTCCTGCGCGAGGCCCGCCGGCACGGCCGGCCCGGCGTGCTCGACTACGTCACGTTCCTGCAGATCTGGCTGCTGCCGCCGAAGCTGCGGGCGAGGCTGCGCGACCTGGTGCTGCGCCGCCGGCCGTCGGTCAGCCCCGGCGAATCAGTCGCGCTCTGAGCTGGCGGCCGGTGAGCCGGCCGACCATCACCGTGGCCCGAGCCAGCGAGCGCACGCCGCCGACCTCGAGGGTGGACGGCATGGGCCGCTTGCGCCGCCCCGACGCGCCTTCCCAGTGCGCGGTGATGCCGACGGCGGCCGGCGGCTCCGCCCGGCTGCCGTGGACGGCGGTGACCGCGTCGCGCAGCGACTCGCCGGGCGCCCGCACCTGCTCCGCCCGCCGGACCGCGGCGGTCCGCCACAGCAGCGCGTCGCCGGCCTGGACGAGCCCGACCTGGTGGTGGTCGGCCAGCTCCACGAGGTGGCGCAGGGTGTCCGGGGCGAGCCGGTGCGACGGCGGCAGATCCAGCAGGTAGGGCGCCGGGAACGCCGCCACCGGCTCGGTGACCAGCCGGACCCGCGGCTCACCGCGATAGGTGGCGGCGATCAGCCGCAGGTCGAGGTGCGGGTCGGCGAGCGGCGACACCCGGGCGTCGGCCAGCTCGTCCCACGCGCCGAGCAGGTTGACCCGCACGTCGAGGTCGGTGCCGCGGAGCACCGCGTCGGTCGCCGCCCGGACCCGCTCCAACGGCTCGTCGCCGACCGGGATGACCACCTCGGCCAGCGGTACGGTCCACACCGTGCCGCCGGTCCGCCGGGTGTGCCGGGGGTACGGGATCCGGTCGGCGAAGAACGCCTGGTTGTAGCGGGCCACCTGCTCCCGCGCCCGCATCACCTGGGTCCGGCCGAGATGCCAGGCGCGGGCCGCCGGCTCGGGCACGAACACGGCGCCGGCCTGGGCGAGCCGGTAGCCGAACTCGGTGTCCTCGCCGAGCCGCAGGTCGGTGTCGAACCCGCCGGCCGCCTCGTAGAGCTCCCGGCGCAGGGCGGCGGTGGCGCCGACGTGGATCCGGAACGCCAGGTGGTCGGCGGTGCGGAGCTGGTCGGTCTGGTTGATGTAGCGCTCGACGTAGCTGTGCGGCTCGCCGGTCGCCCCGCCGAACAGGCCGTCCGGCGTGCCGCTCCGCCAGACGTCGTCGACCACCGCGGCGGCCGGCCACGGGCCGTGCGTCTCCGGGTCGACGAACCGCTTGTAGCCCAGCGTCACGGCGTACGGCAGGACGTGCTGCCAGCGGGCCTGCGCCGCGACGTGCTCCGGGTAGACCACCATGTCGGCGTCCAGCCAGTGCAGGATCTCGCCGGTGCTGTGCCGGACGCCCCAGGCCAGCGCGTTGGCCCGGCCCCAACCGTTTTCGACGCGCACCAGCTTGGTGCGGGCCGGCCGGATCGGCGGCAGCTCCAGGGCCGGCTCCGAGCCGTCGTCGACGACGACCACCTCGAGCAGGTCGGCCGGATACGTCTGGCGGCTCAGCGAGGCCAGCGTGAGGTCGAGCGTCGCCTGCGCCCGGTAGGCCGGGATGACCACGCTGACCGACCGGGTCGGTTGCCAGCCGGCAAGCTCCGGCACCGCGACCGTCGACCAGTCGTTGCGGAGCACCCGCGGAATGGCGTCCAATGCCCAACCTTCCGTGCCGCGGTCACCTGGCCGGTGAGGATAGCCCGGCCGCGTTAAGCCCCGGTGGACGAGAGATGGACCGTTTGGACCCGTCGGCACCGGGTAGGCGCCAAGCAATCCCCCTTTCGCTGTCGCGCACAAGGAGGAGTACGCGTGTTGTTGTTGCGAGATCTCGCCCACCAGGCACCCCTGCGGTTGGCGACGGGTGCGTTCGTGCTCAACTCCGGGCTGGGCAAGCGGGGTGCCGACGCGGACGCGGCGACCGGCATGCACGGCTTCGCCACCACGGCGTACCCCTTCCTGGGCCGGATGGAGCCGCGGAAGTTCGCGAAGCTCCTGTCGACGGCGGAGATCACGGTGGGCGCGGTGCTGCTGTTCCCGCTGGTGCCGGAGGGGCTGGCCGGGCTCACGTTGACCGGGTTCGCCGCCGGGCTGGTGGGTCTCTACCTGAAGACACCCGGCATGCGCCTCGACGGCAGCCTGCGACCCACCGAGGCGGGCACGGTGCTGGCCAAGGACACCTGGCTGCTCGGCATCGGGCTGTCCCTGCTGGCCGACGACCTGGTCCGGACGTTCTACCGGGTGCGTGGCTGACGGCTGGCTGCGGGACCGCCTGCGCTCCACCTGGATCGACCGGTGGGTCGTCCTGGAACTGGGGGTCGCGGCCGGGCTGGCCTGGTTCCTCGCCGGGATGCTGCTCGGGCAGACCAACTCGTTCTTCGCGCCGGCGGCCGCGGTGCTGGTGGTCGGCGGGTCGATCGGTCGGCAACTGCGGCAGACGGTCGAGCTGATCGCCGGCATCACCGTCGGACTCGTCCTCGCCGATGGGCTGATCCACCTGATCGGCCGGGGGCCGGTCCAGCTCGGGGTGGTCGTGGCGTTGTCGGCCGGCCTGGCGCTGCTGGTCAGCGGCGGCAAGATGCTGCTGAACCAGGCCACGACGACAGCGGTGCTGATCGTGGCCCTGTATCCGTCGGCCAGCTCCGGCATCTTCTACGAACGCTGGCTGGACGCGTTGATCGGTGCCGGGGTCGCGCTCGTCGTGCGGGCCGCCGTCGTGCCGCTGCTGCCGCTCGCGCTCCGCCGCGCGACCGGCGTCCTGCGCGCTCAACTGGGCGAGGCGTTCGACGGCGCCCATGCCGGACTGCGCGCCGCTGACCAGCCGATCACGCGGGACGCGGCGGCCCGGCTCGAGTCGGCACAGACCGTCCTGCGGGACGTGGCCGAGGAGACGGGAAAGCTTGCCAAGGTGATCTCGGTAGCGCTCGTCCATCGCCGCACCCGCCGGATCCTCGCGTCGGCCGAGGCCAAGCTGCCCTTTCTGGGAGCCGCCCTCACCCACACCCATCTCGCCCTCCGGGCCGAGGCGGACGAGCTGGTGGCCGGAGTGCCGGACGACCTGGTCGACGCGGTCTCGGCGCTGGCGCGCGGCACCGACGAGCTGGTCGCGTCCCTGTTGCGCCCGGAGGACCGCCCGGCGGCCCGGCCCGCCGCGCCGTCCCACGAGCGTCTGGCCGGCGTGTCGCCACAGGTGGCGGACCACGTCCGCTCCGCGTCGGGCGAGTTGGCGCGCGCGGCCGCTCCCGCGGGTTGAGCCTCCGGTGTTTGACGAAACCGGCCCGACCGGGGCGGGGCCTGGCTGTAATTGGCTGTAGACGCGGACCGGTGAGGTGGTTGATGCGGGTGTCGGCAGAGGCCAGTGGGAGCCGAGTGGTCAGTGTCGGCGCCTACCGGCCCGCGCGGGTGGTGACCAACGCCGAGATCTGCGAACGGATCGACTCGACCGACGAGTGGATCCGGCGGCGGTCCGGCATCGTCAGCCGCCGGTTCGCCGACGAGACCGAGACCGTGATCAGCATGGCGGCCGCGGCGGGGCGCCAGGCGGTGCTGCGCGCCGGCCTCGAACCGACCGACATCGACATGGTGCTGCTCGCGACGATGTCGCGGGTCCAGCAGTCGCCGCCGGCCGCGCCCCAGGTCGCCCACGAGCTCGGCGCCACCACCGCCGCGGCCCTCGACCTGGGCGCGGCGTGCGCCGGTTTTTGCCACGGCATCGCGATCGCCGACGGACTGATCTGGGCCGGCAGCGCCCGGCACGTCCTGGTGATCGGCTCGGAGAAGATGACCGACATCATCGATCCCACCGACCGTTCGCTGGCGTTCCTGTTCGCGGACGGGGCCGGAGCGGTGGTCGTCGGCCCCGCGCCCGAGCCCGGCGTCGGCCCGGTGGTCTGGGGCTCCGACGGCGCCCGGGCCGGGCTGATCGGGCACCCGGAGCCGTACACCAGCATGCTCGAGAAGCCCGACTTCTGGCCGACCATGTCGATGGCCGGGCCCGAGGTCTTCCGCTGGGCGGTGCAGGAGGTCACGGCGACCGCCCGCGCGGCGGTCACGATGGCCGGGCTGGTGCCGGCGGAGGTGGCCGCGTTCGTGCCGCACCAGGCCAACGCCCGGATCACCGACCGGATGGTCGCCGGCCTGGACCTGACGTCGTCCTGTGTGGTCGCCCGCGACATCGAGACGGCCGGCAACACCTCGGCCGCCTCGATCCCGCTGGCGCTGGACGCGCTGCTCGCCACCGCCGACGCCCCGCGCGGCTCGGCCCTGCTGGTGGGCTTCGGCGCGGGGCTGTCGTACTCGGCGATGGTGGTGGATCTGCCCAACGCATAGGACGCACCGCTCTGCCTGCTAGGCGGCTGCGCCGCGATGCTCGAAGGCGTTGATGCCGAAGTCGGCCGGGTGCACGTGGTCGAGGTCGAGCTCCGGGTAGAGCACGTGCTGGGCGAGCAGCGCGTGCACCCGCTTGCCGGCCTCGTCGACCGCGTCAGGCGTGGTGGTGAACTTGGCCTTGCTGCCCGCCGGCGTGGTGGCACCCAGCACGCGGGCGACGATGTCGGCGATCTCGTCCATCTCGGCGGTGCCCATGCCGAGCGTGGTCAGCGCCGGCGTGCCCAGCCGCAGCCCGCTGGTGTACCAGGCGCCGTTCGGGTCGCCGGGCAGGCTGTTGCGGTTGAGCGTCATGCCGCAGTCGCGCAGCGCCTGCTCGGCCTGCCGGCCGGTGAGGCCGAAGCCCTCCTCGACGTCGACCAGCAGCAGGTGGTTGTCGGTGCCGCCGGTGAGCACCGGGACGCCGCGGCGCAGCAGGCCGTCGGCGAGCGCCTGGGAGTTGGCGACGATCCGCTGGGCGTAGTCGGCGAACGCGGGCTGGGACGCCTCGCGCAGCGCGACGGCCTTGGCGGCCATCGCGTGCGACAGCGGGCCGCCGAGGATCGCCGGGCAGCCCTTGTCCATGGCCTCCGCGTATTCGCCCGTCGAGAGCACCATGCCGCCGCGCGGGCCGCGCAGGGTCTTGTGGGTGGTCGTGGTGACCACGTGCGCGTGTGCGACCGGGTCGAAGTCGCCGGTGAACACCTTGCCGGCGACCAGACCGGCGAAGTGCGCCATGTCGACCATCAGCGTCGCCCCGACCTCGTCGGCGATCGAGCGCAGCTCCGCGAAGTTGATTTTCCGGGAGTACGCGGAGTAGCCGGCGAGCAGGATCAGCGGGCGCACCTCGCGCGCCTGCCGCCGCACCTCGGCCAGGTCGAGCAGCTTGGTCTGGGGGTCGACGGAGTACGAGTGCGCCTCGAACATCCGGCTGGAGATGTTGAACCGGTAGCCGTGCGTCAGGTGCCCGCCCGAGTAGTAGTCCATCGCGAGCAGCCGCTGGTTGTTGAGCTCGGCGCGCAGCTCCGCGAACTGCTCGGCGGTGATCTGCGGCAGCCGGGCCGGCGCGTCGGCGGTGCCGAACCGGGTGAGCGCGTCGGCCTCGACCCGGGTGGCCAGGATGGCCAGGAAGGCCACGAGGTTGGCGTCGGCGCCGGAGTGCGGCTGCACGTACGCGTGCGCGGCGCCGAACAGGTCGGTGGCCAGCTTGGCCGCGGTCGCCTCGATGGTGTCGACGTTGTCGCAACCGGCGTAGAAGCGGTGGCCGGGGTAACCCTCGGCGTACTTGTCGGTGAGCAACGAGCCCTGTGCCGCCTGCACGGCCAGCGAGCTGAAGTTCTCGGACGCGATGAGCTTGAGATGCGACCGCTGGTCGAGCAACTCCTGCACGGTCGCGGCGGCGATGCCGGGATCGACCGCCCGCACCGCGTCGAGCATCGCGTAGAACCCGATAGCGGACGGATCCAACCGCCCGTGCTCAACCGCGCCCAGATACCTACCGACGATCGTCTCCATGCGGACATTCTCAACCAGGCAGCTCGTCGCCGGCACAGCAGGGGACCCCTGCCGACGGGAAAGTCGACAGGGGCCCTGTGCCGCTGACCTCAGGCCAGGAAGGCCTGGAACTCGGCGGCCCGGACGAAGTCGTCCTGGATGCTGCCGGCCGCGCAGTCCGTGGTGAACTGCGGGTCCTGGTCCTGTTCGCCGGCGTAGTCGGGCGCGCCGGTGCACTGGTTGGTGACCACCTCGAAGCGCAGGTGGGTGGCCAGGGTGAGCGGGATCCGGAAGCTCTCGAAGATCAGCTCCGGCGCCCTCGGCCGCGGTGCGACCGACGGGAACGCGTCCTTCGGACTCGTGTAGACCGACCGGAAGTCGGCCGCGTCGGCACAGGTCACCGTGCCGCGGGCCGTGCAGGCCGAGACCTTGAACTGGCGCAACGCGCTGAACCTGTTCTGGCCTCCCGCGTCCGGATCGCCGGCGATCGCCGGCCGGAGCATGGCGCTGACGTTGACCCGGCTGACCAGTTGCGGCCCGCCGGCCAGGTCGACCGTGACCTGCTTGCCGGCGACCGGGCTGTTCAGGGACGCCCAGTTGGTCGACTCGTCCTCGTCGATCAGCCTGGCCTGGTTGACGCCGTCGCCGGTGGCAACCGCGCCGGCGCTGGCCGAGGCGACGTTGGGCAGCATGACCACCGGCAGCGGCACGGTCTGGCCGGCCTTGACGGTGATCGGGCCGACCCGGGCCAGGCCCCGGCCGGGCGCCTGCACCACGAACTCGTAGCTGCCCGGCACGAGGCGGACCTCGTTGCCCAGCGGCGTCGCGGCGTCGGTGTCGGCCACCGGGACCGCGCGGGCCTGGTAGCGGCCCACGTAGAGCTTGGCGTTCTCCAGCGCGCCGGTGCCGTTGCCGAGGGCGATCGGCTTGAATTGCACCCGCGCCTCGGTCGCGTGCGGCGACTCGAAGCTCGGCACCGGGTTGACGTCGGCCGGGCCGGCACTGGTCGCGCCGGAGCCCAGGCCGCGCTTGGCGAACGCGTTCCAGAGCAGATCCTGGTTGGCGCCGCCGAAGCGGATGTTGTCGGCGGCCAGCAGCGCGTCGCGGGAGTCGACCATGCTGACCCCGCTGACGGCCATCAACAGGTACGAGTCGAAGACGAGCTGGATCCAGCGCCGGTTGCCAGGGCAGGACGTGACGGCCCGGGTGCCGTTGGCGCATGCCTTCTGGATCGCGGCGTTGCCGGACCCGTACCGCTTCATCATCGCGGCCCGGATGTCGAAGTTGGTCGCCGTCCACACCTCGCCCGAGGCGTGCACCTGCAGGCCGACGAAGTCGTAGTCGACCGAGCTGTAGTTGAGCGGGCTCTGGCTCATGTTGTAGTTGCGGATGCCGGCGATCGGGTCCGAGGTGACGTACTGGCCGATCGTGTAGCCACGGATGCCCGAGGGCGCGTAGCCGTACTCGTAGGCGTACTCCATCGCCAGTTGGTCGGACCAGCTCTCGCTCATGCCCTGCGGGCTGCTCAGGCCCATGTTCGGGCCGGCGATCATGCGGCCGGTCACGGCGTGGCCGTATTCGTGCGCGATCACGGACATGTCGTAGTCGCCGTCGACGCACGGTGCGTAGAACGTGCCGGGGATCGACTGCCACAGGTACATGTTGGTGATCGGCGCGGTGCCTTCCGGGGGTGTGATCTGGTTGGCGTTGTCGCGGGCCGCGAAGCCGGGGAACCCGCCCGCGATGCCGCCGGCCTGCGCGTTGCCCTGCTCGAAGTCGTTGCCCAGACCGCCCTTGCCGAAGTTGTCGCCCTGCATGTTCCAGGCCTGTTCGGTGAAGCCCAGGTGGTAGGTCCAGTCGTGCATCCGGTTGTGCATGCCGAACAGGTTGGCCCGGGCGGCGTCGATGTCGTTGCGCTCCGGCGAGGTGAACACGGACGGGTCGCAGCCGCGCTCGTACCACTGGTTGGTCCAGGGGTAGCTGTAGTCGCGGGTCGCGCTCGGCGTCGCGGTCTCCGTGCCGACGGTGAAGGGGTCGGCGCTGTTCCAGTTGTGCACCGCGATCGCGTTGTTGCCGCGGGTGGTGTTGGTGGACAGGCCGGTGGCCGGGTCGACGTCCCAGGGCAGCGGCGAGGCCGGCGTGCCGACCACTTCGTCGCAGCCGCGGGCGCTGGTCCAGCACCAGTCGACGCGGGTGTCGGTGGAGCTGTAGTCGACCCGCGGCGCGTGCGGGAAGACCTGCCACCGCGGGTTGTCGTCGGCGTCGTCGTGGTGGTCGACCAGGTCCTCGCGGACCAGCACACCGCCGTCACGAGCGTCCACATAGGTGGAGTAGCCGACCGGCTCGGCGCCGCTGGCCACCAGCACCACCTGGTACGCCGAGCGGGCGCCCCGGTCGGCGGTGGGCACGGCCACCAGGTCGGTGCGCATGACCCGGGCACCGGGCGCCGCCGCGTCGGCGATCGCGATCCGTTCCGCGTCGGCCGCGGACAGCGTCGCCGGCTCGGGCGCGCCGCCGTCGCGGGCCAGCGAGGAACTGACGTGCCAGACCGAGCCCGCCCGGACGCCGACGCTCAGGATGCCGTCGTGGCCGGCCGGCAGGTCGCCGAACCGTTGCCGCAGCACGACGACCGCACCCTCACCCATCGGCCGCACGGTCAGCGGCTCCAGGGCGGCCGCGCCCGACTCGGACAGGCCGAGCAGGTCGCGGTTGGCGGCCACGTATTCGCGGACCGCCGCCACCGGGTCGGCGGACAGCCCCGTGGCCAGCGCCCGGTCGGTGGGGGAGAGGACCGCGGTCGTGCCGAGGTCGTTGAAGGTCGCCCGCGCGTGCGTGCGGGCTGCGCGGTCGCGTTGCGCACTGGTCGGCGCGACCGCGCCGCGCCGGTTGTCCTTGTCGCGGGAATCGGCGTGGTCGCCCTGCACCACCACGCCGCCGTCCGACGGTCCACGTTGCTGCTGCGGCGCCTGACGTGCGGCGCCGCCAGCCGCACCCGACGCGAGGACCAGCACCGCCGCGGTCAGCAGCACGGTGGACCCTCGCGAGCCAAGAAGTCGTCTTTGCACGGCCCCTCCTCTCCGGACGGCCGCTTTGCCGTCGGAGAGAAATTTACGTGCGTCACTGACTTGGGGACATCCCCTTTATGGATGTGAGTCGATTAGGCGGCGAGGGCTTTCGCTCGATGCCGGGCGTACGCCTTCGCCGGGCTCGCCAGGACGGTGTCGTAGGTCCACGGGTACTCGGTGACCCGGTCGCCGAGGGCCGCGAAGCAGGCGGCCGCCGCCTGGCGGTCACCGGTCATCGAGAACGCGTACGCGAACAGGTTCATCGCCCAGACGGACCCCGCCCGAGGCTGGTAGTCGGGGTGGAAGACCGACCGCTCGGCCGCGGCGTGCAGTTCCGCGCGCACCTCGGCGGTCCAGTAGTCGCCGCGGTCGTCCATGGAGCGTTCGACGTGCGCGTCCGGGACGAGCGCGCCGAGCAGGCTGCCGTCCGGTGCGGCGGCGAAGGAGGCGCGGGCGAAGCCGAACATCTCGTCGTCGCTGCCGAACCACTTGCGGCACAGGTACTGCAGCCGGTGCTGGTGTGCGAAGGAGTGGTGCGGGTGGCGGTCGACCACCGCGGCGAACCGCTCGGCGGCCTCGTCCGGCTCGACCTGGCGGCCCCGGGCCGACAGCACCAGGAAGGCGCGCGCGGTGACGTTGCCGGGGTCGAGGGCGATCGCCTGGTCCAGGTCGTTCTCGGCGAGCCGCAGCCGGCGGAAGAACTCCTGGAACTGCTCCTTGGTCACGTACTTGGCCCGCGCCGCGGTGCGGGCCTGCCAGGCCCACCCGATCGCGTACGCGCCGCGCACGGTCAGCGGCAACGGGTCGCCGGCCGCGTCGGCCACCCACGATCCCAGGGCGGGCCACAGGTCCGGCAGCTCGTCGATCCGGCTCAGGTGGTGGGCCCGGTCGTCGGCGTCCGGGACGCCGCGCAGGACCGCCTCGGCGGCCGACCAGTCGTGCCCGGTCAGAGCGTCGTGCAGGGCCCGCGTGGTCGGGTCGCCCACGGCCGGGTCGAGCCGGGGGGCAGGTGTTCGGTTGAACGGCCACATGGCCGCCGATCGTAAACGGAGGTGATCTTCGATCGGAAGGGCCTTGCCGTACGGAGATCGACGCCGTAGGTTGCCCTGCGCCAGGTCGCGCGGCGGCCTGGGAGAACGGGGAGGAAACAATGATCGGCGCGGTGCGCGCACTCGTCTCGGTCGTCATGCTGGCCGGCTTCTACGTCGTGGCGTTGGTCCAGCTCGCGGCCCTGGTCGTGATCGGATTCCTGGTGCACGACTGGGTTTCCGGCCTGGCCGCGGTCAAGCTGGTGGTGCCGGTCCTGATCGCGTCGATCGGCGCGCTCGCGGTCGCGATGTGGCGGGCGATCCGCGACAAGCCCGAGCTGGACGAGGGCGTGCCGCTCACCGAGGCGGAGGCCCCGGAGCTGTGGGCGACCGTCCGTGAGCTCGCCGCCGCCGTGCGCACCCGGATGCCCGACGAGATCCGGCTCGTGCCCGAGGTCAACGCGGCGGTCAGCGAGCACCCCCGGCTGCTCGGCCTGCTGGGCGGCCGGCGGTATCTCTACATCGGACTGCCGCTGCTCCAGGCGATGACCGTCGACCAGCTCCGCGCGGTGATCGCGCACGAGCTGGGCCACTACTCCGGCATGCACACGCAGCTCGCCGGCGTCGCCTACCGGGGCCGGCTCACCATCGCCGGCACGATCGGCCGGCTCTCCACGTACAACCCGCTGGGTTGGGTCTTCCGGGGTTATGCCCGGCTCTACCGGCTGCTCGACAACGTGGTCTCGCGCCGGCAGGAGCTGGAGGCCGACCGCGCCGCCGTGCGGGTAGCCGGTCGCACCGCCGCCATGTCCGCGCTGCGCGAGCTGCCCGGCCTGTCCGCCGCCTGGGGCTTCTTCTTCCAGCGGTACGTCGAGCTGGGCTGGACCGCCCGCTTCGCGCCGGACGACCTGTTCGGCGGGTTCGGCGCGCTCCTCGACGCCCGGACCGACGAGCTGGCGGCACTGCGCGAGCGCGAGCCCGAGGACCGCAGCTCGGCGTGGGACACCCACCCGCCGCTCGGCGCGCGGGTGGCGGCGATGGCGGACGCGCCCGAGGTCGACCGGGCCGCCGACACGCGCAAGGCCGGCGCGCTGCTGCCGGACCTGCGTGCCACCGGCATGCGGATGCAGGAGCAGCTGGTCGACATCGCCGACCGGCAGGTGCTGCCCTGGCCGGACTTCACCGCCGCCGCGATCGCCTCCGCCGACCAGCGCCAGGCCGACGCCCTGTTCCGGGCCGCGGCCCGGTCGACCGGCACCGCCCAGGCCGGCCTGGAGACCGTGCTCGGCCTGGTGCCCGAGGGCAAGTTGGGCGACTTCGCGGCGCCGTTCTTCGAGAACGCGACCAAGCGCGAGGCGGCGGTCCAGTTCGCCGGGCCGATGACGTTGCTGCTCCGGGTCGCCGCAGTGCGCTCGGGCGCCGGGCGCTGGCAGCACTCGTGGTCGGAGCCCGCGGTGTTCACCGGCAACGACGGCCAGCCGCTCGGGCTGCGCGAGATCGCGGAGCTCGCGGTGTCGCCGGACACCCTCGGCGAGGCCCGCAAGCGGCTGGCGGACCTTGGCATCGACCCGGCCGCCGCGGCGATGGTGGACGAGCGGGCGACGGCCCGCGGCGCGCAGGTGATCGCCGCCATGGCGAACGTCAAGATCGACGACGTGGCGCACGATCTGCTGCTGCTGAACAACGGCTTCGTCTTCGTGTCGAACCCGGGTGACGTCGACAAGGGCCGGGAGCGGCTGCGCGCGCTCGTCGGCTCCGCGCCCGCCGAGGCGCTGGCCGAGCGGCACCGTTTTCTCCCGTACGAGGAGATCGCGTCGACGACGATCGAGAAGCGCACGCCGATCCGGGCGACGCTCACCCTGCACGACGGGCGCCAGATCACGCTGCGCGAGAAGTGGGACGGTGAGGACCTGGAGCGCAACAGCCGGGAGACCCTGACCGAGGTCCTCAACGAGCTCAACGGATAACGTCTTCGGCGGATAATCCGTTACGGACCGAAATGGGTATGCTGGCCGCATGACCTCCATGGCACCCAGGCGCGACAGTCCGGACCTGTCGTTCCTGCTCGACCACGCCAGCCACGTGCTGCGCTCGCGGATGGCCGCGGCGCTGGCCGAGATCGGCCTCACCGCGCGGATGCACTGCGTGCTGGTGCACGCACTGGAGGAGGAGCGCACCCAGATCCAGCTCGCCGAGCTCGGTGACATGGACAAGACCACGATGGTGGTCACGGTGGACGCGTTGGAAGAGGCCGGGCTCGCCGAGCGCCGGCCGTCCAGCACCGACCGGCGGGCCCGGATCATCGCGGTGACGCCGGAGGGCGCCCGGGTGGCCCGGCGCAGCCAGCAGATCGTCGACCGGGTGCACGACGAGGCGCTCGGCGCGCTGCCGGCGACCGAGCGCAAGGCGTTCCTGCGTGCCCTCGAGCGCCTGGTCGGCGACCACCTGGCCACCCCCGTGGAGAGCCCGCGCCCCGTCCGGCGAGCCCGGGAGCGCTAGTCCTTTAAAGATTGTCTGCAACGGAACTATCCGCTACGGTCCCACATATGGACCGTACGCGTTGGACCGCCCTCGGCGTGCTCGCCACGGGCTCGTTGATGACCATCCTCGACGGCAGCATCGTCACCGTCGCGCTGCCGGCCATCCAGGCCGACCTCGGCTTCTCGCCCGCGGGGCTGAGCTGGGTGGTCAACGCCTACCTGATCGCCTTCGGCAGCCTGCTGCTGCTCGCCGGCCGCCTCGGCGACCTGCTCGGTCGCAAGCGGATGTTCCTGGCCGGCACCGCGGTGTTCACCGCCGCATCCCTGCTGGCCGGCGCCGCGACCAGCCCGGCACCGCTGATCGTCGCCCGCTTCCTGCAGGGTGTCGGCAGCGCGATGGCCATGGCGGTCAGCCTCGGCATCCTGGTCACCCTGTTCACCGCGCCGGCCGAGCGGTCCCGCGCGATCGCCCTGTTCAGCTTCACCGGCGCGGCCGGCGCGGCGATCGGCCAGGTGGTCGGTGGCGTCATCACCGACGTGCTGAGCTGGCACTGGATCTTCTTCATCAACCTGCCGATCGGCCTGGCCGCCCTGCTCCTCGGCCACCGCGTGCTGCCGGCGGAGCGCGGGATCGGGCTGCGCTCCGGCGCCGACCTCACCGGCGCGCTGCTGGTCACCGCCGGCCTCGTGACGGCGATCTACGCGGTGGTCGAGCTGGAGAGGTCGGTGCGCACCGCTGGCCTGTTCGCCCTCGCGATCGCCCTGCTGGCCGGCTTCGTGGTGCGCCAGGCCACGGCCCGCGATCCGCTGCTGCCCGTGCGGGTGCTGCGCGCGCCCGGCGTGGCCGCGGCCAACCTGGTGCAGGTGCTCACCCTCGCCGCCTGCTTCGCCTTCCAGGTGCTGGTGACCCTCTACCTGCAGAACGTGCTCGGGTACGACGCCCTGCGCACCGGCCTGGCCATGCTGCCCGCGGCCGTGGCGATCGGCGCCGTCTCACTGGGTCTCTCGGCCCGGCTCAACGCCCGGTTCGGCGAACGGCGGATGCTGCTGGTCGGCCTGGTGCTGCTCGGTGGCGTGCTCGGGCTGCTCGCCCGGGTGCCGGTGCATGCCGGCTACGTCGTCGACGTGCTGCCGGTGATGCTGCTCGCCAGCGGGTTCGGCCTGGTGCTCCCCGCCCTGGCGACGCTGGCGATGTCGGGTGCGCGCGCCGACGACGCGGGCCTGGTCTCGGGGCTGTTCAACACGACGCAGCAGATCGGGATGGCCCTCGGTGTGGCCGTGCTGGCCACCCTGGCGGCGGCCCGCACGGAAACGCTGCGGACCGCCGGCCAGGGCGTGGCCGAGGCGCTGACCGGTGGCTACCGGCTCGCCTTCGGCGTCGGTGCCGGGCTGGTCGCGGTCGCCTTCGTGACCGCGGCGCTGCTGCTCCGGCCCGCGCCGGCTCAGATGGTCACGGAGTCGCCGGCCGCGATCCGCTTGTAGTCGGTCTGGCCCTGCTCCACCAGCCAACCGTCGAAGTTGGCGTTGCCGATGTCCGATAGGAGCTCGTCGTGGATCGGGAAGGCCCGGGTCGGCGCGACCGCGCGGGTGAAGTCGAGCGACTCGGCGAGCTTGGCCCACGGCCCGCTGGTCGGCACGAGCAGGGTTTCCACCCGCTCGGTCGGCACGAAGTACGAGTCGCCCGGGTGGTAGACGCCGTCGACGAGGAAGCCGATGTTGGCGCGGCCGGGCAGGCCGGCGTAGACCTCGGCGTGCAGCCCGCCGAGGGCCACGACCTCGAAGCCCGCGACGGTCAGCCGGTCACCGACCGCGACCGGCTGGATCGCCGCCGCCACCCGCTCGTCGCCGGCCGCCGCCCGCAGCGACGCGTCGCCGTGGATCCGCAGCTCGCGCGTCTCGATCAGGGACGCGATCTGCTGGACAGCGAAATGGTCGGCGTGCTCGTGGGTGACCAGGATGTCGGTGATGCCCTCGTAGGCCGCCGGCTCGGTCCAGATGCCCGGATCGACCAGCAGCGCCCGGTCGCCGTCATCGAACCGGACGCAGGCGTGCTTGTACTTGGTGAGCAACATGATCACCACCCTACTTGCGGCGTGGCCGCACAATCTTGGCATGGTGTGGTGGGGTCGGGCCGCCTGTCCGGTGCGGCCGGTCGAAGCGGAGTGGGTCGACACGTCGCTCGACTGGCTGCTGGCCGAGTTCGGCGACGAACGGTTGCGCGGCACGGTCGTGCTGCCGAACGACGAGTTCTTCCCGGGCGTCTATCGCGGCAGCCGCGCCGACGTCGAGTCGGTGCTCCGCCGGCTCTGTGTCCACATGGGAGTGTCCCGGGACCGGGTCGAGCTCGAGCACTTCGCGAACGACGAGGTCTCCGAGCTGTCAGACCACGTGCCGCTGAACTGGGCGTCGTCGGGCGCCGCCGGGCACCATCGGCTGCGTGCCGGCAGGTCGGTGATCGGGATCCGGGACGACCAGGCGGCGGCCCCGATGGCTCTGGTGGCGACTATCAGCCACGAGCTCGGGCACGTCCTGCTGATCGGCGACGGTCGGGTCTCGGCGGACCGCGAAGACCACGAGCCGCTGACCGACCTGCTCACCGTGTTCTTCGGCCTCGGCATCTTCGGCGCCAACGCGGCCTTCGACTACAGCGTGGGTGGCGGCTACTCGCGTACGTCCCGCCTGGGCTACCTGACCGAACCGATGTTCGGGTACGCCCTGGCCCGCTACGCCTGGCTGCGCGGGGAGCGGAACCCCGCCTGGGCCGGGCACCTGGACACCAACCCTCGTGCGTTCCTCAAACGAGGTCTCCGGTTCCTCCAACGGGTGTAGCCCAGTTGACGGCGCCGGACGGCGGTCGGCGCGAGACTGCCAGCATGACCACCACCGCGACGCCGCGCCGGCGGCTGACCGCCATCCGGGCTGCCCGGCTGTTCGACGGGACCGGCGACGCCCTCACCCCGGATCCGGTGGTCACGGTCGACTCCGACTCCGGCCGGATCGTCTCGGTGGGCACGGCCGGTCCGGCCGAGGCGGAGGTGGTCGACCTCGGTGCCGCCACGCTGTTGCCCGGGCTGGTCGACGGGCACGTCCACCTGGCGTTCGACGCGTCTCCCGATCCGGTCGGCGCCCTGGCCGCCCGCGACGACGAGGCCGCGTACGCCGCCATGCTGGTGGCCGCCCGACGCACCGCCGCCGGCGGCGTGACCACCGTGCGTGACCTGGGCGACCGGAACTACCTGGCGTTGCGGGTGCGCGACGCCGCGGCGGGCGACCGCACGCTGCCGACGGTCGTGGCGTCCGGGCCTCCGATCACCACGCCCGGCGGGCACTGCCACTACCTGGGCGCGGCGGCGTCCGGTGCAGACGGGATCCGGGCCGCCGTGCGTGCCCACGCGGAGCGCGGAGCCGACGTCATCAAGATCATGGCGAGCGGCGGCAACCTGACGCCGGGCAGCCGGCCCGAGCTCTCCCAGTTCACGGCCGACGAGCTGCGGGTCGCGGTGGACGAGGCACACGCGTGCGGCCTGCCGATCACCGCGCACGTGCACGGCCTGCGGGCCGTCCGCGACGCGCTGGCCGCCGGCGTCGACGGTCTCGAGCACGTCACGCTGATGACCGCCGACGGTGTCGACGAGATGCCCGACGACCTCGTGGCCGGGCTTGCCGCCGCCCCGGTCACGCTCGGGCTCACGCTCGGGCTGATCCTGGCGCCGGGCGCGCAGCCGTTGCCCGCCATGGCCGCGCGCATGCCGACGATCGCGACCAACTTCCGCAAGCTGTACGCCGGTGGCGTCGACCTGATCGCCGGCACCGACGCGGGCATCGGGCCGGTCAAGCCGCCGGACGTGCTCCGGTCGGCGATTGGCATGCTGTCCACCGCGGTCGGCATGACGCCGGCGGAGGCGCTGCGCGCCAACACGGCACGCGCGGCGGTCGTGCTGGGCCTGGGCGACCGCAAGGGCCGGATCGCCTCCGGTTACGACGCCGACCTGCTCGCCGTGGCGGGGGACCCGCTGGTCGACCCGGCCGCGCTGGACGAGATCCAGGCCGTCTACGTGCGCGGCGAGCGGCTCTGACGGCCGGGCACGACCAGGCCCGACTCGTACGCCAGGACGACCGCCTGGACCCGGTCGCGCAGGCCGAGCTTCGCCAGCAGGTTGCTGACGTGCGTCTTGACCGTGTGCTCCGTGACGAAGAGCTGAGCGGCGATCTCCGCGTTGGACAGGCCGCGGGCCAGCAGGTGCAGCGTGTCGGTCTCCCGGCCGGTGAGCTGGTCGAGCCGGGCCGGCGGGCCGGGCGGCTCGCGTCCCCGCTCCACCATCTGGGCGATCAGCCGCCGGGTCACGGTCGGGGCCAGCAACGCATCGCCGGCCGCCACCGTGCGGACGCCCGCGACGAGGTCGGCCCGGCGGGTGTTCTTGAGCAGGAAGCCACTGGCACCGGCGTGCAGCGCGGCGTAGACGTACTCGTCGAGATCGAACGTGGTCAGCACCAGCACGCGCGCGTCGGTTCCGGCGCAGATCTGGCCGGTCGCGGCGATGCCGTCGAGCTTCGGCATTCGGATGTCCATCAGCACGACGTCGGGCCGCAGGGCGTGCGCCGCCCGGACCGCCTCCGCACCGTCGCCCGCCTCGCCGACGACCGTGAGGTCGGGCTGGGCCTCCAGGATGACGGTGATGCCGTCGCGGATCAGCGCCTCGTCGTCGACGACCAGCACCCGCAGCGGGTCAGCCATCGGGCGCCGCCTCGGCCAGCGGCACCAGCGCGGTCACCCGGAAGCCGGCGCCGTCGGTGCGCGGGCCGGCGTGCAGGGTGCCGCCGATGGCCGTCATCCGTTCC
Source organism: Asanoa hainanensis (assembly GCF_900188485.1). Taxonomy (GTDB): domain Bacteria; phylum Actinomycetota; class Actinomycetes; order Mycobacteriales; family Micromonosporaceae; genus Asanoa; species Asanoa hainanensis. The sequence continues at coordinate 228,424 of NZ_FZPH01000003.1, read as the reverse complement.
CGCATGCCGATGAGCCCGTTGCCGGGCGTCGCCGGCCCCGGCGAGCCGTCGTCGGACACGTCGATGCGGAGGCCGTCGGGGGACCAGTCCAGGCCGACCTCGACGTGGGTCGCGTTGGCGTGTCTGACCACATTGGTCAGTGACTCCTGCACGACGCGGTACGCCGCCGTGCCGAGCAGGGGCGGCAGCGCGCGGGCCCGGCCGTGCTGGGCGACCGTGACCCGCAGCCCGGTCGCGCCGGCCCGTTCCACCAATGTGGACAGGTCGGCCAGCTGTGGCTGGGGCGCCAGGTCGTCGCCGGGCCCGCGTACCGTGCCGAGGGTCTGCCGCAGTTGGGCCAGGGCCTCGCGGGCGGTGTCGCCGATGACGTCGAACGCCCGCTCCGCCCGCGCCGGATCGGGCCGCACCAGCACCGGCCCGGCCTCGGCCTGCACGGCGATGAGGCTGAACGAGTGCGCCAGGATGTCGTGCATGTCGCGGGCGATCGCCTCGCGCTCCCGGGCCGCGACGGCGGTCTGCTCCTCGGCGTGCCGGCGGGCACGCTCCTCCAGGAGCGCGATCCGGTCGCGCCGGGCGCGGGCGCTGGTGCCGAGGGCGTACGCGACCGCGAAGAGCAGCCCTACGAACGAGACGGCGCGCACCGACCCGCCCGGCACCAGGATCGAGACCGCGACGCCGGCCGCGGTGCCCAGCACCCCGACCATCCGCCCGACGGGCCCGCACAGCGCGGCGAACGTGTAGGTCGCGACCAGTTGCCCGACCGGCTGCTCGTCGACGGCGCCGAGCATGCTCAGCCACACCGTGCCGATGCCGCAGAACGTGGTGACCACCAGCGGATGCCGCCGGCGCCAGACGAGGGGAAGGCTGGCCAGCGCGCAGACCAGCAGGACGAGACTGCCGCGGCCACCCATGAGGTCGGCCGAGAGCACGGACGCGACGAAGCACAACACCGCGATGCCGGTGTCCACCACGAGCACGGGAAGCGCACGGACCCGGTCGACCACCTGGCGGGCCGCTCGGCTGGGCGAAGCCACGCAGGCAGTATCCGCCGCGCCCGCGCCCGACCGCCTCACTCTCACGACGGAGACGGGTGGGCGGGCTGTGCTTCGGGGTAGGAGTGACTACATTGGTCACTGTTGTCCGAAGAGGGGGAGGGGCGTCGATGTCTCAGGAATCGGCGGAGTCGGAGTGGGCGCCACCGGGGATCGACGTCACGATGCCGCACTCCGCGCGCATGTACGACTGGTGGATCGGCGGCAAGGACAACTTCGCGGCTGACCGGGCGATGGGCGCCGCGTTCGTCGAGGCCATTCCGAGCATCCGCACGATGGCCCGGGCCAACCGGGCGTTCATGCACCGGGTCGTGCGCTACCTGTCCGCGCAGGCGGGTGTCCACCAGTTCCTCGACATCGGCACGGGCATCCCGACCCGGCCCAACGTGCACGAGATCGCCGAGGAGGGCGGCGCCGAGACCCGCGTCGTCTATCTCGACAACGACCCGATCGTGCTGGCCCACGCCCGCGCGCTGCAGGTCAGCGGCGAGCACGGGCGCACCGCCTACATCGACGCCGACGTGCGCGAGCCCGAGAAGATCCTCGCCCACCCGGAGCTGCGCGACACCCTCGACCTCGACCAGCCGGTCGGGCTGCTGTTGATCGCGATCCTGATGCTGCTCGAGGACTCGGACGACCCGTACGGCGTCGTGCGGACCCTGCTCGACGCCCTGCCGTCCGGCAGCTACGTCGCGATCAGCCACCCGGGTCAGGATTTCGACCCGGAGGCGATGGCCGCCGTGGTCGGCGCGGCCACCCGGGGCGGGATCACCCTGGTGCCCCGCGAGCGCGACCAGGTCAGCCGGTTCTTCTCCGGCTGGGACCTGGTCGAGCCCGGCGTGGTGCCCGTGCTGTCCTGGCGGCCCGAGGGCCCACCCCCCGAGGACCCGCGCGCCGCCTACTACTGGGCCGGGCTGGCCCGCAAGCCGTAGGTCAGTCCCGGGCGAGCTGCTCGCGGTGGTCGCGGGCGAACGCCGCCAGGCTGCGCGGCTGCCGCCCGACGACGCTGGCGACGTGGTCGTTGGCGAAGTCGCCCCAACCGGCGCCGTACGCGACGCGGTACTCGGCCAGCACCTCGGACATCCAGCGGTCGATGCCGTACGCCAGAAGGCGCGCCAAGGTCTCCTCCGGGCTGTCCGACACGTAGCGCACCGGCCGGTCGAGCGTCCGCCCGAACTCCTCCGCCACCTCGTAGAGCGAGAGGCTCTCCGGGCCGGTCAGCGTGTAGATCTTGCCCGTGTGCGGCTCCGGCCGCTGCAGGATCTCGGCCGCCACCGCCGCGATGTCGCGGATGTCGATGAAGCCGACCTTGCTCTCGCCGATGAGGCCGTTGAGCTCGCCGTCTCCGACCGAGCCGAACAGGTTCTGCATGAAGTGGCTGGGGCGCAGGATGGTCCAGGGTATGCCCGAGTTCTGCAACTCGACGTCGGAGAGCGCGTGCAGCCGCCCGTTGCGGGTGGGCGCGTCGAACGCGGCTCCGATCGCGGACATCCGGACGATGTGCTTCACGCCGGCCTGCTTGGCCGCCCACACGGCGTTCATGCTCTGGCTCGGCGCCATCGGGCCCATCGCGTTGAGCAGCCACACCGTGCGGATTCCCGCGAACGCCGGGCCCAGCGTGTCGGGGTGGTCGAGGTCGCCGACCACGTACTCGACGCCGTCCAGGTCGGTGGCCCGGGACTTGTCGCGGACCAGGGCCCGCACGGGGGTCTTGCCGGCCAGCTCCCGGATTACCTCCCGGGACACGGCGCCGTTCGCTCCAGTGATCAGAATGGTCATGGCGAATACGGTATAGTCCAAACCTGTGACCGTCCAATGATTGGACCAAAGTATGAACCGAAGCACACGCAAAGAGCGGGAGCCCGACCTCGGGATCCTGGCCGTCCAACTGTCGGCCCGGGTCCAGCGGCAGATCTTCGCCCGCGCGGCCGCCCAGGGCTTCGCCGACGCCCGCCCCCGGCACGGCGCCGTGCTCGCCTACCTGGACGCGAACGGCACCCGGCCGGGTGAACTGGCCCGGTTGGCCGGGCGCAACAAGCAGACGATGGGCGCGATCGTGGACGAGCTCGAACGGCTGGGCTACGTGCGCCGGGAGCCCGACCCGGCCGACCGCCGGGCGAAGCTGATCGTGCCGACCGAGCGCGGCCTGCGGTTCATGGAGGTCACCGACGACCTGGTCGGCGAGATCGAGCGCGACCTGGCCGCCACGCTGGGTGCCGACACCTACCGCGCGTTCCGGGCCGCCCTGCACGACGGCGTGGCCAGCCTGCCGGCCGGCGGCGCCGACACCGCCGACGCCTAGGACTGGTTCTTGCGGTCCCCGTACCTCCGGCGGAACTTCTCGATCTGACCCGCGCTGTCCAGGACCCGCTGGCGGCCGGTCCAGAACGGGTGGCTCGCGGAGGAGATCTCGACGTCGATCACCGGGTACGTGTTCCCGTCGGTCCACTCGATCGTCTTGTCGCTGGTCTCGGTGGACCGGGTCAGGATCGCGAAGTCCGCGCCGCGATCGCGGAAGACCACCGGTTGGTACTTCGGGTGAGTATTGGGCTTCACTGTCACTCCTTGGGCGGTTCCGGGCCTCTCGACCAGCCCGTCATCTACCCGCGACCGCCGGAATCCCACGTGCGATGGTGTCCCGATGAACGAACCCACCGTCCGCCTCGTGCCGTGGTCCGCCGCCGACCTGCCCCTGCTGCGCCGGATCAACACCCCGGAGATGCGCGCGCACGTCGGCGGTGCCGAGACCGAGGAGCAGGTGCTGGCGCGCCACCAGCGCTACCTCGCCCTCGAGAACGGCTGGATGTTCCGGGTGGAGCTGCCCAGCGGCGAGGCGGCCGGCAGCGTCGCCTTCTGGAGCCGGGTGTGGCACGACGAGCCCGTGTACGAGTCGGGCTGGGACGTCCTGCCGGAGTTCCAGGGCCAGGGCATCGCGAGCGCGGCCGTGCGGGCGGTGCTGGCGGCCGCCCGGGAGGACGGCCGGCACCGGTGGCTCCACGCGTTCCCGAGCGTGGCGAACGCGCCGTCGAACGCGGTCTGCCGCAAGGCCAGCTTCACCCTCGTCGGCGAGACGGAGTTCGAGTATCCGCCGGGCCGCTTCATGCGCAGCAACGACTGGCGCTACGACCTCACGGCCTGACCACACTGGACGGTCCTCAGAGGTGCATTCCGCCGGAGGCCTCGATGCGTTGGCCGCTGACCCAGCGGTTGTCGGCGCGCAGCAGGGCGGCGATCGCGCCGCCCGCGTCGTCCGCGACCGCGATGCGGCCCAGCGCGGTCAGGCCGGCGATGTGCTCCTGGACGTGCGGGTTGTCGCGCAGCAGGCCGCCGCTGAAGTCGGTGGCGACCGCGCCCGGTGCGACGGTGTTGACGCGGATGCCGCGCCGGCCGAGGTCCTGGGCGAGATAGCGGGTGAGCACTTCGACGGCGCCCTTGGCCGCGCTGTAGACGATGCGCTCCGGCACGTAGAACCGGGTCATCGCGGACGAGACGTTGACGATGGCGCCGTTGTCGGCCAGGAGGCCCGAGAGCTTCTGGGTGAGGAAGAAGACGCCCTTGAAGTAGACGTTCACGACCCGGTCGAAGTTCTCCTCGGTCACGTTGCCGAACGACATCGGGATCTGCATGCCGGCGTTGTTGACCAGGTAGTCGAAGGTGTCCCGGTCCCAGGTCCGCCGCAGCGCGTCGGTCACCGACGCCACGAAGCCGTCGAACGACTCGACCGCACCGGCGTCGAGCTCCAGCGCCACGGCGGTGCCACCGAGCTCAGCGATCTCCTGGACCACCAGCGCGGCCTCTTCGGGGTGCGAACGGTAGGTCAGGATGACGTCGACGCCTTCGCGGGCCAGGTGGAGCGCGGTGCTGCGCCCGATGCCCCTGTTGCCGCCGGTGATCAGTGCGATCTGGGTTGAGTTAGCCATGGCGTCCACTGTCCGGGCCACGGCGGGCGGAGCCAGTGCCTGCTGTCCCTAGGAGTGGCAGGACCAGTCGGGCATTGACAGGCAAGCAGTCACTTGCATAACGTGCGGGGCGTGGGTGACGTCTTCAAGGCCCTGGCCGATCCCACGCGGCGCACGATCCTCGACGAGCTGACCGACCGCGACGGCCAGACGCTCTTCGAGATCTGCGCGCGCCTGGCGTCCAAGCACGGGCTCGGCTCGTCGCGGCAGGCCATCTCGCAGCACCTCGACCTCCTCGAGGCCGCGGGTCTGGTCGAGACCCGCCGCGAGGGCCGCTACAAGTTTCACTACATCAACACCACGCCGCTCGAACCGATCGTGCGGCGGTGGCTGACGAAGGGACCGACATGAGGATCAACCTGGCCAGCGTCCTGGTCGACGACCAGAAAAAGGCGCTGCGGTTCTACACCGAGATCCTCGGGTTCAGGGAGAAGACCAACGTGCCGCTCGGCGAGCACGCGTGGATCACCGTGGTGTCGCCGGAAGACCCGGACGGCACCGAGCTCGTCCTCGAACCCGACGAGCACCCGGCGGTCAAGCCGTTCAAGAGCGCGCTGGTCGCGGACGGCATCCCGTTCACGTCGTTCGCCGTCGGCGACGTCCGGGCGGAGCACGAACGGCTGCGCGGGCTGGGAGTGCACTTCACCCAGGAGCCCACCGAGATGGGCCCCGTGACCACCGCGGTCCTCGACGACACCTGCGGCAACCTGATCCAGATCGCCCAGCTGAACGGCTGACTGGCCAACGGGAAAGGCCCCGCCCCGGGCGAACCCGGGACGGGGCCTTTCGCGTGTGCTGGGACCGTCAGCGGGTGCTGGCGGCGAGCTTGCCGCCGACCTGGCCGCTGATCTGCGGCAGGCCCTTGGCGCGAGCGGTCCCGGTCGGCGCGATGTATTCGAAGAGGCCGCCCATGTCGGCGACGACGTCGATCTGCCCACCGTTGTTGTAGATCAGGAAATCGTTGGTGGTGGAGAGTGCCGCGATGGTGCCGTTGGACACCGTCTCACCCTTGAAGGGGTTGAGGGTGCTCACCGGCGGACGCGGGTTCTCCGGGTACACCGTCAGGTAGGTGTTGGCCGTCGGTGCCACCGCCGTGACGTTGAGCGAAAGCGCCATTGTCTCGGGGGTGATGGTCGACGGAGCCGGAACGGTGCGGGTGCCGACACCGATCGGGGCACCCGGGCGGGTGTCGAGAATCCGCTGCGGGGTGATCGGCTTGAACGTCAGGCCATCGACGGTGTCGTTGAAGTAGTAACCGTAGATGTCGACGAGCCAGTGCGTGTTGGTGCTGGTGTAGACGCCGAACATCGGCAGCCGCGGGTCCGCGCAGAAGTCGCACGGCGCGACCGGCACGGTGGCGCTGTTGGGCCAGATGCCGCCCTTGCCGTAGTTGAGTGCGGAGACGCCAACCGGCGGCTCGCCCGAACCGTTCCAGGTGGTCAGGTAACCGCTGCTGGCCGGGTTGACCGCGGTGAGGTTCATCGCGATCGCCGTGACGGCCTCGTTGAGCGGGTGGTCGTCGCCGAACGTGATCGCGTACTGGATCCAGCCGGTCGAGGGCACCGGCGGCGCTCCACCCAGGCGGGTGTCGTCGAGCCGCCACGGGCCGACGCCGTCCGGGAGGTAGACGCTGCCGACCGGACCAGCCGCGTCGCCGTTGTAGTAGCCGGCGACGTCGGCGACGATGTGCGTGCCGAGGCTGCTCTGGAAGATGTTGACGAAACCGCTCGCGCCGACGGCGACGGTGACCGTGTTGGCCCGCGTCACCCCCTTGGCGAAGCTGATGGAGGCGGCGGTCGGACGCGTGGCGCCGTCCGGGTAGGCGGTGAGGTATCCGTTGCCGAGGCTGCCGGTGACCGTCAGGTTGAGGATGACGGCCGAGACGCCCGACGCGGGCACGCCACCACGGCCGGCGACCTGGAGGTGGACGGTCTTGCCCGCGGTGACGATGCCCGTGGGGGCGCCGTTGCCGTGCCGGGTGTCGAGGATCCGGCTCGGTGCGAGCGGCGTGTAGGTGCCGACCGCCGTCGCTGCTGCCGCCGCCGAAGCGGGGGACGCCAGGACGTAGACGGAGCCGGTGACAGCGAACGCGGCCGCTGCCGTGCCGGCGAGGACTGTGCGCAGTATGCGCATTGATCACCCCGTGTGACTGGACGTAAAGATGGGATTGGGAGGGCATCGATACCAGACCACCTCACGGTGTCTGGCGCAAGGCCGTAACGCGAGGTTCGGCCGAACTGTTGTGATCATCGACCAAACGGATAGCCGTGGCAACGAATCTATCGACCTGATGTGCCCCGTCGTGATGTTGACCACTGTGGACAGGTCGAGTTCGCGCCTGGCTGGGCCTTCGCCGGCATTGTGTGACCTGTGCCGTTTCGGTTGACCGTGCGCCCGTCTGGGATGACGATCGAGGTGCCGGCTCGGATGTTCGCGAGGCATGCCCCAGTTGCCGAAGGTGCTGCGGGTGGGGGAGGTGGCGACGTGAAGGACGCGCTGCACGCGGCCGCCGAAGATCTGGCCGGGGAGCTGGGATCGCGCCCGTTGCTGGAGCGAATCCTGCGCCGCTGCACCGATTTGCTCGAGTGCGACGCCGGATCGATCTCCAGCGTCGACGAACTGGCCGGCACCTACCGCAAAGAGGCCGACGTCGGGGTCAACTGCCAGTCCGGCCGGGTGTTTCCGTTGACGGAGGGCATGACGGGCGAGGTGGTGCGCCGCCGCGGCCCGGTCAGATTCGACCGGTACGCCGAGGTGGCGGGCGGCCATCTGCCCGACTCCGACCCGGCCAGGTCGCACGGTGTGATCGGGGTGCCGATCGAATGGCGGGGCCGGATCATCGGCGCCTGCGTGGTGTTCGGCCGCGACGATCACCGGGTCTTCACGGAGGCGGACGCCGACCTGCTGCGCGGGTTCGCCCGGTACGCCGCGGTGGCAATGGTCAACGCCGACTCACACGAGGCCGCGGAGGAACGCGCGCGCCTGCAGGCGGCCGGCGCCGAGCGCGAGCGGCTCCTCGTCGAGGTGCAGGGCCTGCTGGCCAAGGGTCTCGTCGATCTGACCGCCGAGCTCGACCAGGCCGAGCGGTACGCGCCGGAAAGGGTCACCGGGTATCTGCGGCGGGCCCGGGCCGAGGCGGAGAACACGATGACCGCGGTGCGGCTGTCGCTCGGTGCCGCCGGCCATTCGCCGTTGGAGGGCCGGACGCTGGAGGACGCGCTGCGGGCCGAGCTCGGCTGGGCGCACCGGGCGCGCGGCGCCGACGTGCGGCTGGTGGTCGCCGGAGCGCCGGTGCCGCTGGATCGCGGTTTGGCCGAACACGTGCTGAGCGTGGCGCAGGAGGCGGTGTCCAACATCGTGCGGCATTCGGGCGCGTCGACGATCCGGCTGGGCCTGGTCTACAACTCGGCCGCGCTGACGCTGCTCGTGCAGGACGACGGGCAGGGTTTCGTGCTCGACTCCGGCGACCAGCGCGCCGGGGTCGGCCTGCGCCGCATGGTCGAGCTGACCGGCAGCGTCGGCGGGTCGGCCACGGTCGAGTCCGTGCCCGGCTGGGGAACCAGCGTGCGGGCCTCCTTTCCTTACCAGCGCACGGCAAGCACCGACGACGAACGGATCGAGGTGCTCGTCGTGGCGGCCCGTCCGCTGCTGCGGGCCGGGATCTCCCGCCTGTTGGCCTGGTCCGGTCCGAGCGTGGCCGTGGTGGGCGAGGCCGCCGACGGAGCCGCGATCGCGGCCGCCCGCCCCGCCGTCGTCGTGGTGGGCCCGGATCTCGACGGCCAGGGCGAGCTGATCAGGAAGGCGGGCGTCGCGGTGGTCGCGATGTGCGCCGCCGGTGACCACCACGCGGTCGCCGAGGCGCTGCTCGCCGGCGCGCACTGCTGCGTCGAGACCACCGCGGACGGGCCGACCCTGGCCCGGGCGGTGGTGGCCGCTTCGCGCGGGGAGTCCCTGGTATCCGACAGCGGCGTCTGGGCCGGGCGGCTGTCCAGCGAGCCCAACCCGGCCGGCCTGACCGCCCGGGAGTTGGAGGTGTACGCCCTGGTCAGCCAGGGTCTCTCCGACAAGATGATCGCAGCCCGGCTGGGCATCGCGGCCAAGACCGTTGGCAAGCACGTCGGCGCGGTGCTCCGCAAGACCGGTTCGCGCGGCCGCGCCGAGCTCATCGCGCGCGGGCTGCCCGCGGGGTAGGCAGGTTACCCATGCCGGGCGGGTACTTTCCCTGATGCCGCCGGCACCGTGGCGCTTCTAGCGTTCGGCACATGGGTGTGGTGCCGCTCAAGGAGATCGTCGACCGGGCGCAGCGCGACCGGTACGGCGTGGCCGCGATCAACATCGTCAACGACCTGACGCTGGAAAGCGTACTCGCGGCGGCGGTCGAACGGCGCTCACCGATCATCGTCCAAACCTCGGTGAAGACCGTGAAGTCCATCGGGTCCGACGTGCTGATGGCGATGTGGCGCGCGATGACGGCCGGCATCGAGGTGCCGGTCTGCCTCCACCTCGACCACTGCCCGGAGCGGGCCGTGATCACCGAGTGCCTCGACAAGGGCTGGAACTCGGTGCTGTTCGACGCATCGACCATGCCGGTCGAGGAGAACCTGCGCCAGACCATCGAGGTGGTCGCCGAGGCGCGCGCGCACGGCGCCCATGTCGAGGGCGAGATCGAGGCGATCAAGGGCGTCGAGGACGACGTGGGCAGCGACGAGGAGTCCCGGCGGCAGTCGCTGGAGGTCTCGGTGCACTTCGTCGAGACGTCCGGCGTCGACGTGTTCGCGCCATCGATTGGCAACGCGCACGGCGTCTACTCGGCCGAGCCTCACCTCGACGGCCAGCGCGTCACCGACATCGTCGCGGCGACCGGCGTGCCGATCGCGCTGCACGGCGGCACAGGCATGACCGACGAGCAGTTCACCGACCTGATCGCCCGCGGTTGCGCGAAGGTCAACGTGTCCACCGCGCTGAAGGTGACCTACATGCAGTCGAACCTGGCTTTCCTGCGGGAGACCGAAGAGCGCGGGAAGTGGGACCCGCCGTCGCTGTTCCGGCACGTCTCGGCGGACGTCACCGCGATGGCCGCCGGCTACGTCGACCGCTTCGGCAGCGCGGGGCGGGCGTGGTGACCGCCCTGGTGTTCGACTGCGACGGCGTCCTCGCCGACACCGAGCGGTTCGGGCACCTGCCAGCGTTCAACCAGACATTCGAGGAGTTCGGCCTGCCGGTGCGGTGGGACGAGGAGGAGTACGGCCGGCGGCTCGCCATCGGTGGCGGCAAGGAGCGCATGAAGAGCCTGCTGACTCCCGAGTTCGTCGCCGAGGCCGGCCTGCCGACCGACGCGGCCGGGCAGGCCGAGGCCGTCGCCGCCTGGCACCGCCGCAAGACCCAGATCTACACCGCCATGGTCCAGGCGGGGAAACTGCCGGCCCGCCCCGGGATCGCCCGCGTCGTCGAGGAGGCGTTCGCCGCGGACTGGCCGTTAGCGGTGGCGTCCACATCGGCCGAGCCTTCCGTGCGCGCCGTGCTGGAGCACGCCGTCGGGCCGGACCGGGCGCGCGACTTCACGGTGCTGGCCGGCGACGTCGTGCCGCACAAGAAGCCGGCGCCCGACATCTACCTGCTGACCCTCGACCGGCTCGGGCTCGCGGCGAACCAGGCCGTCGTCGTGGAGGACTCGCAGAACGGCCTGGAGGCTGCGAAGGCGGCCGGGATCGCCTGCGTGGTCACGGTCAACGGCTACACCGCCGACGAGGACTTCACCGGGGCCGCGTTCGTCGTCGACTCGCTCGGTGAGCCGGGCGCCGAACCGATCACGGTGCTGGCCAACCACAGCCCGGCGCGGCCCGGCACGTACGTGACGCTGGCCGACCTCGCGGCCGTCTTCGAAGGGGACAGGGGATGACCGACTACCCGCTCGGCCAGGTGGAGTTCGTGGTGCGGACGATCGCGGACACCGCCGTGGCGAACGAGAAGTACTTCGGCGACCTCGACGCGGTCGTCGGTGACGGCGACTTCGGCTACTCGCTGGCCCGCGGCTTCGAGCTCGTCATCCGGGACTGGGACGACTTCGACCGCACCGACCCGGCCACCTTCCTGCGCAAGGTCGCCGTCGTCATCACCAGCCGGATCGGCGGCACCTCAGGACCGTTGTGGGGCACCGCCTTCCTGCGCGCGGCCACCGCGGTGACCAGCAAGTCCGCAGTGGACGGACCGACCGCCGTCGCGATGCTGCGCGCGGCGAGCGAGGGCATCGCGACCCGGGGCAACGCGAGCCTCGGCGACAAGACCCTGCTCGACTCGCTCGTGCCGGCCACCGACGAGATCGAGCGCCAGATCGGGCTCGGCAGCGACGGGCCGACCACGGTGCGGGCCGCCGCGACGGTCGCCCGGTCCACCGCCGAGGAGACCGCCAAGCTCCAGGCCCGGCGCGGCCGCCAGAGCTACACGGGCGAGCGCAGCATCGGCAGCGTCGATCCCGGAGCGGTCGCCGTCGCCGTCATCTTCGAAGCCCTTGCCGACACCTGGGCCGTCTGACCTGAAGGGGGAGCCGCCATGAAGAAGTTCGTCAACGATCCCAACCAGTTCGTCCCCGAGATGCTCAAGGGCGTGGCCCTGGCGAACCCGGACACGCTGCGCTACGTGCCCGAGTACAACCTGATCATGAGGGTGGACGCGCCGAGCGACGACCGGGTCTCGCTCATCCAGGGCTCCGGCTCCGGTCACGAGCCCGCCCACGCGATGATCGTCGGCAAGGGCATGCTCGACGCCGCCTGCCCCGGCGACGTGTTCTCCGCGCCGCCCATGGACTACGTGCTGGAGACCAGCAAGATGCTCGCCTCGCCGAAGGGCGTCCTGCACATCATCAACAACTACACGGGCGACCGGATGGCCTTCGACATGGGCAAGGAGCTCGCCGAGGCCGAGGGCGTCCAGATCAAGACGCTGCTGGTCGACGACGACGTGGCCGTCGCGGACTCCACGTACACGATCGGTCGGCGTGGCGTGGCGGGCAACTTCTTCGTCATCAAGGTGGTCGGCGCGGCCGCCGAGCAGGGCGCCGACATCGACGAGCTCGTGCGGCTCGGCGAGAAGGTCAACTCGGTCACCCGGACCATGGGCATGGCGCTCACCTCGTGCACGCCGCCGGCCAAGGGCACGCCGCTGTTCGACCTGGGCGCCGACGAGATGGAGATGGGCGTCGGGATCCACGGCGAGCCGGGCCGCCGCCGCGAGAAGCTCGCCGATGCCAACACCATCGTCGACGAGCTGCTGGAAGCCGTGGTGACCGACCTGCCGTACGAGAAGGGTGACGACGTCGCTCTGATGATCAACGGCCTCGGCGGTACGCCGATCGGCGAGCTGTACATCCTGTACGGCCGGGCCTTCGAACAGCTCGAGGCCCGCGGCATCCACGTGCGCCGCAACTACGTCGGCGAGTACTGCACCTCGCTCGACATGGCCGGCGCGTCGCTGACCCTCGTCAAGCTCGACGACGAGATCGTCAACGGGCTGTCCGCGCCGGCCGACATCGCGATCCGCACGTTCTGAGCGGCGCGGCCTAGACGGCGGCCTTGTCGCCCACGAGGTTGCCCCGCATCAGCCAGTTCGGCCCCTGCGCGTAGGTGCTCGCCTCGGCGAAGAACGCACCGAAGTAGGGGCCGCTGGCGTGGGTGTCGAACGCCTCGGCGTCCGTGTAGACCTCGTTCAGGTAGAAGAGGTTCGGGTCCTGCTCGTCGGCGATCACCTCGAACCGCTGGGAGCCGGGCTCGTTCGCGAGCGAGTCCTGCGCGGTCTTGCGAGCCGCACGCACGAAGTCGTCGCGGTGCTCGGGCTGGACGGTGAAGGAAACGAGGAACTGGTACATCGCCACATCCTCCTCAGGTGCGTCAGTTCAATGAATGAACTCATCTAGCCTAGCAGTCTGGTTCAGTGAATGAACCGGAACGGGTAAGCTGGTCGCATGGTTTTGCCCAGCACCTATGCGGACCGCAACTGCTCACTCGCGCGCGCCCTGGAGGTCGTCGGAGAGCGGTGGACGCTGCTGATCGTCCGGGACGCGTTCTACGGCGTGCGCCGGTTCGGTGACTTCGCCACGCAGCTCGGCATTCCCCGCGCCAGCCTGACCAGCAGGCTCAAGGCACTGGTCGAGGAGGGCGTGCTCGAGCGGGACGCCGACGGATACCAGCTGACCCCCAAGGGCGTCGCTCTCTGGCCGACCGTACGCGCCCTGATGGCCTGGGGCGACGAGTTCTACTCGCCGGCCGGGGTGCGGCGGGCGCTGCTCCACGACGAGGACGGTGGCCCGCTCGACGCCGAGGGACGCTGCGAGCGGTGCGGTTCGGTGGTCGGTGTCCCGGATACCCGGATCCAGCCCGGCCCCGGGTTCCAACCGACCGCGACGAATCCCGATCTCGTGTCGCAGGCGATGAACCAGCCACGCCGCCTGCTCGACCCCATCAAGCTCTGAGAGTCGCGACGCGTACGTGTCGATGATCATGAAATTACGTTTGTTCTTCTTCTGCTCACCATTTCGTTGATCGCTGCGGATCTACTCCCCCGAGAACTTTCGCGAGGGGGACCTGATGGTGAAGTCGGTGGCGGGGGCCGTCGTCCTGGTGTTGGCGGCGGTGGGGCTGGTGTCACCATCGGTGCTCGCGGCGCACCAGGATCCGGCGCACCCGAAGTATCTGGGCAAGACGTTCTACACCGGTGAGTTCCACGCGCACACGTCGGTCAGCGACGGCGTGGAAATGCCGCAGGACGCGTTCGACTACGTGCGCGGCCAGACCGACGCCGACTTCGTCACGCTGTCCGAGCACGACGTCATGTGGGACCTGCGCACCGGCGAGGACTTCCTCGACGACTGGCGCGACGCCGACTCGACCGAGTGGCGGACGGTGCACCAGCAGGCCATCGCCTTCAACAAGAGCCAGCAGGACCTGGTGGCCGTCCCGGCGATCGAGAACACCTGGTACGACGGCACCGGGCACATCAACGTCTTCAACACCGACTGGCACGCCACCGCCCGCGCGACGGAGAAGGGCAGCATCGACGGGTTCGCCAACTCGTTCGGCACCGGCGACCTGAAGTACGACATGCCGACGTTCTTCGCCCGGCTCAAGCTCGACCCGGACGCGATCGCGCAGTTCAACCACCCGAGCACGACCTCGAAGGGCAACTTCTTCGGGTTCAAGGGGCTAGACCCGACGGTGGACGACCGGATCGACCTCATCGAAGTGAAGACCGACGGCCAGTTCGCCCAGTTCCAGCAGGCGCTGGACGTCGGCTGGCACCTCGGCCCCGTCTGGAACGGCGACGAGCACACCGCCAACTGGGTCAAGAGCAACCCCGCGATCACCGGCGTCTGGGCGAAGAGCCACTCCCTGAGCGGGCTGTACGCGGCGATGCGGGACCGCAGCGTCTTCAGCACGCTGGACGTCAACTCGATCCTGGGCTTCAGCGCGGACGACCACCTGATGGGCTCGATCCTGCCCGCGACCAAGACGTCGACCTCGTTCGACGTCTGGCTGACCGACCCGGACGCGAGCGACTCGTTCACGTCGGTGCGGCTCTACACGAACCACGGCCAGGTGGCGCACGCGTTCCCGGGCGTCAGCGGCAACAACGTGCACCTGACCCTGGACCAGCCGGTCGCGGACGGCGACTACTACTACGTCCGCGCGGACCAGGCCGACGGCGACTTCGTCGTCTCGGCCCCGATCTGGTTCGGCAAGAAGACTCGTGACGCGAACTACGCGCCGGTGATCACCGTCCAGGACCGGGTGCCGGACCACGCCGGGTACGGCCAGACGATCAAACTGCCCGCGGTCAGCGCGACCGACGACTCGGGGGTGACCCCGACGGTCTCCTACGAGGTCTACGACAGCGCCGGCCGGGTCCCCGTGACCGGCGGCGCCTTCCGGATCCGCAGCTACCAGGACCATTTCGTGGTGGTCAAGGCGACCGACGCGACCGGCAGCACCAACGCGGAGCTGCTGCGCATCACCGTCGACCAGAAGAAGCTCGACCCGGCCGGGGTGTTCGCCTACTTCGGCAGCACGGCGGCGGTGTCCGAGCGTCCCGGCGGTGCCGGCGTCGCGGTGACCACCGACCGGAGCATCGGCAAGGTGTACGCCCAGGTGCTGCCCGCCGGATCGCAGGACTGGTCCAAGGCGCAGGTGCGCACGTCGACGAACGACCGGGCGTACGAGGTCAACACGATCGGCAACGACGAGCCGGAGTACCAGCACTCGATCACCGGGCAGGCGTTGCGCAGCCACGAGTTCGACGTCGCGGACCTGCGCGGCGGGGAGCGTTACCAGTACCGCTTCGGCGTCGCGGTCAAGGGCCGCGCGCCGTCGCCCTCCGACGCCTCGGCCTGGACCGCGGTCAAGGGGCAGTTCGTCGCGGGCGGCACCGGGAACGAGCCGGTTTACGTCGTCGGCGACCTGCAGGCGACCACGCACGACGCGGCCGACCTCGGGCTGCTGCGCGGCGTGGTCGACCGGCTCAAGACGGAGCAGCCCGGCGGCGGCACCGTGCTCCAGCTCGGCGACCTGGTCGACAACGGCGGTCGCGGCCAGTACTGGGACGAGGTCGCGGACCACGTCTTCGACGGCTTGGACCTGCAGTACGCGCCGGTGGCGGGCAACCACGAGACCTACGGCGACCTGGACTACAACGCGTACTCGCCGGAGCGCACCGCGATCTTCTCCAACATGTTCGACACGCCGAAGAACGGCGTCATCGGCGAGAGCAACTACTCGTTCGACCGGGGCGACATCCACTTCTCGGTGCTCAACTCCAATGTGGATATGGACAAGCAGCTCGCGTGGTTGCGATCCGACGTCCGCGCGTCCACCCGCAGGTGGAACGTCGTCACCGGTCACTTCTCCTATTACGGAGGCGAGCACGGCAACGACGCGGGCCTGGCGGCCGACCGTCCAAAGGTGACGAAGGCGCTGCACGACCTCGGGGTGGACCTGTATATCGGCGCGCACGACCACGTCTACAAGCGGTCGACCATCTTCGACGGTCGCCTCGCGCGGAACCCCGACGAGGAGGCACGCGGCACCACGTTCGTCACGATGGGCTCCGCCGGCCCGAAGTTCTACGACAACACCGTCCACTGGTGGGACGACGTCGTCTTCGACGAGAACACCCAGGTCGGCGGCGTCCTGCGGGCCGACGGAGACGGGCTCACGATGAGCACCTACACGATCGACGGCCGGGTGGTCGACGCGTACACGGTGCACAAGCCGACCGGCGACTTCGAGCTGGCCACGACGGACATCGAGAACCGCGAGCTGCGTGGGGTCGGCTTCCGCAGCTACACCGGCAGCCGGGACACGCTGACCGTCGCCGCGGCGACGTACGACAACAGCCAGCAGCGGATGATCGAGCTCCGCACCGCCGACGTGAAGCTGGACCATCGGGGCGCCGAGCAGTTCGTCACCTTCGACAAGCCGCTGCCGGTCGCGCCGGGCGACACGGTCAAGGTGTTCGTCTGGGACAGCCTCGCCGGTGGCCGGTCGCTGATCCCGGCGGTCACGGTCCGCGAGGGCATCGCCGGCAACGGCACCGCCGCGGACCCGTACCTGATCAGGACGGCGGCCGACCTGCCGAAGATCGCCAACGATCCGGCCGGCGTCTACCAGCTCACCGCGGACCTCGACCTGACCGGCACCACCATGTCGCAGATCGGTCGCCTGGTCAGCTTCACCGGCGTCTTCGACGGCGCCGGCCACACCATCCGTGGCTACACCGCGCCGGCCGACGAGGGCTCCGGCCTGTTCGCCGACAACCACGGCACGATCCGGAACCTGTCGGTGGACGCCACCGTCAACGCCGCGAAAATCACGGCGGGCATCGTGGCCGACGTCAACCACGGCACGATCGAGCGGGTACGCACGTCCGGCTCGATCACCGCGACCGAGCGGGTCGGCGGCATCGTCGGCGACCACTACGGCACGCTCCGCGACAGCTACTCGACCGCCGCGGTCCACGCGACCAACGTCTACTCCGGCGGCCTGGTCGGCATCGCGCTCGGCGGATCCACGACCGAGAACGCGTACGCCAGCGGCGCGGTCATCGCCGACGCGCGCAACGCCGGTGGGGTGGTCAGCTACGGCTACGACGAGACCGTCGTGCAGCACGTCGTGGCGATCAATGCGGCCGTCACGGCACCGAGCTTCGCCCACGGCATCGTCGGTCGGGTGTTGGACGGCAACGTCGCCACGCTCACCGACAACCACACGAGCGCGGTCGTCCCGGTGAGCGTCCAGTCGCTGGCGGCGCCGCCGGCGGCGGACAACTGGAAGGGCGCCCTCGTGCCGGTGGCGCAGGTGCGCACGAAGGCCTTCTACGAGCAGCGCGGCTGGGACTTCGGCACCGTCTGGGACTGGAGCGAGACCGGCCTGCGTCCGGTGCTGCGCGCGGCGCGGGAGGACGTGGCGCCGATCGCGACGCCGTCGCTGCCGCGCGACGCCTCCGGTGCTTACATTGTGGACAGTGCGGCCGATCTGGCCCAGGTGGGCGAGTTCCCCGAGTACGACTTCGTGCTCGCCGCCGACCTCTCCCTGAAGGGGACCTCCTTCACGTCGCTGGGCGGGGCGCGCGCCTTCACCGGCTCGTTCGACGGCGCCGGCCACACCATCAGCGGGCTGACGTCGACCACCGGCGGGCTCTTCAACAACCTGAGCGGTTCGGTGCACGACCTCGGCATCGTCGACGCGACGGTCACGAAGTCGACCGCCAACAACGGGATCGTCGCCAACACCAACTCCGGGACGATCGAGCGGGTGTACGTGACGGGCACGATCAGCGGTGCCGGCTATGTCGGCGGCATCGCGGGCACGTCGGCGGGCACCATCCGGGACGCCTACTCGCGTGCCGACGTGACCGTCACCAGTGGACGCTATTCCGGCGGGATCGTCGGCGTGCCGGCCGCGGGCAGCGTCACCGAGCGCACGTATGCCACCGGGGCCATCGCGACCAACGCCAACGAGAGCGCCGGCGGCATCACCGGGTACTCGTACACGGGCACCGTGGTCCGGAACAACTTCGCGCTGAACCCGTCGGTGACCGCGAGCAACTACGGGCAGCGGGTGGTGGCCCGGACCTACGCGGGGCACACGCCCACGCTGGAGAACAACTACGCGGTGGAGACGCTGACGGCCGGGAAGCAGGCCGACACCACGGTCGGTGCCGCGACGCTGAACGGGTTGAGTCGCACGGTGTCCGAGGCGCGGACGCAGGACACGTGGGAGACCGGGCTCGGCTGGGACTTCACGGGCGTGTGGCAGTGGTCCGGCGACCGTCCCGTCCTGCGGTCGGTGCCCGAGCAGACCGTGACTCCGCCGACCGCGCCGGCGCTCGACCGGGACACCGACGGGCACTACCTGGTGCGCACGTCCGCCGACCTGGCGGAGGTCGCGGCCTGGCCGGCGGAGAAGTTCCGGCTCGCCGCGGACATCGCGGTCTCCGGTTCCGTCGGCGGCATCGGCGGTGCGACCGGGTTCACCGGCGAGCTCGACGGTGCCGGGCACGTGCTCACCGGCTTCACGTCGACCACGGGTGGCTTGTTCAGCACGATCGGCACCACCGGGAACGTGCACGACCTCGGCGTGGTCGACGCTTCGGTGACGAAGTCGGCCAATATCGCCGGCATTCTCGTGGACACCCATCGGGGCACGATCGAGCGGGTCTTCACGTCCGGTTCGGTCACCACCCCGTCGTACGCCGGCGGCATCGCGGGCACGTCGTTCGGGACGATCCGCGACGCGTACTCGACGGCGAGCGCGACGACCACGACCAGCAACTACGCCGGCGGGATCATCGGCGTGGCGGACAGCCCGAGCGTCACGGAGCGCGTCTACGCGACGGGCGCGGTCAAGGCGGGCGGCACCACGGCCGGTGGCCTCACCGGCTACGCCCGGGACAGCCGGACCGTGGTGCGGGACAGCTTCGCCCTCAACCCGACGGTGACCGCCGGGTCGCTCGCGCAGCGGGTGGTCGCCCGGTTCGCCAACGGTCAGACGGGGACGCTGGCCAACAACTTCGCGGTCGAGACGCTCGTGGCCGGCGTGCAGAGCAACCCGGCGACCGGGCCGGCGACCCTCAACGGGGAGACGCGCACGTCGGCCGAGGCGGGGACGCGGGCGACCTGGGAGTCGGGGCTGGGCTGGGACTTCGGCACGGTCTGGACGTGGGACGACACGGCTCACCGGCCGGTGCTCCGGAACGTGTCATCGCCCGTGGCCGCGCCCGCCGGTCTGGTGCTCGAAGCCGCGCCGGAGCTGGGGATCACGTCCGTCGGTCACGAGGCGGTGCTCGGTGCGGACGGCGTGGCGACGGTGACCGCACACCTGGGTTCGAAGGCCGGGGGTGCGCGGCTCAGCGTGCTGCTGCTCGACGGTGAGCGCATCGCGTACCTCAACGAGGCGGCGCTCGACTCCACCGGCGACGCGACGGTGCGCATCGCGGTGCCGACGTTGGCCAAGCTCACGATCGCGCTGGGCACGTCGGCCGGTACGCCGCGGTACGTGGCGCCGCTCGATCCCGCGCGCTCGGTCAAGATCACGGTCGACGGGCATCCGGTCGCGTTCACCGACGCGCACCAGACCGCGGGCAGCATCCTGGCGGCGGCCGGGGTCGACCCGGCTTCGTCCAACCTCGCCGAGCCCAAGGGTCCGTTGAAGCAGCAGGTCTACCCCGACAACCAGCTCATCGACCTCGAGGAAGGCGACGCGTACGTGACGGTGCGAACCGCGCGGTAGACGCTGGCGCCGGCAGGCGCCGCCGAGGCCTCACCGGCCCGGCGGCGCCTGTTTTTGTTGGGTTGTCGAAAGGTACCTTGCTGTGGCAAGGTAGTAGCCATGCAGGCCGACCCGAAGCTCGTCGCGCTGCGGCGCGGCCTGCTCGAACCCCTCGTCCTGGCCGCGGTCTCCACGCAACAGCGCTACGCGGCGGAGATCCTCGCGGCGTTGCACGAGGTGGGGTTCCCGGCCCAGGAGGGCGCGCTCTATCCGCTGCTGAGCACGCTCCGCCGGGACGGGCTGGTCGAGCACGAGTGGCGCGAGTCCCTGTCCGGCCCACCGCGGAAATACTTCTCCCTGACGGATGCTGGCCGGGCTCAGTTGGCGTCGTTCCGCTCGTACTGGAACGAGCTGTCCTACATGATCGACACGATTGGACTGTGAGCCATGGCCGAGCCGATCTCCCTCCGCCTGACCGGGCACGCCGCGGCCTTCCCCGCCACCCCCGACGCCCGCGACACCCTGCGCCGCTACCTCGACGACGCCCGGGCCAGGCTGCGCTTCGACCCCGACGCCGACGAGATCGTCCGCGACCTCGAGTCGGCGATCGGCGACCGCCTGAGCACCCACGACGTGCTGACCGGCACCCAGATGACGGCAATCCTGGCCGACCTCGGCCCGGTGGGCGTCGCACACTCGTCGCCACCCCGCGGCCGCTTCCTCTGCCGCATCCAGGAGAAGCAGTGGTTCGGCGGCATCTGCGGAGGCCTGTCCGCCTACGGCGACTTCAGCCTCGACTGGACCCGGACGATCGCGCTCGCCCTGCTCGTCTTCACGGGCGGCCTACTCGCGATCCCTTACCTGGTGCTGCTGTTCGTGCTCCCGGTCGTCCCGACGTTCGCGGAATACGAGCGCCAACGCGACAGCCCGGCCGTCGCCTAGGGTCCGTCCAGGCCGCGTTGATCGGCAGGACAGACCCTAAGCGCGGGCGCCGCCGTCGACGCGCAGGATCGTGCCTGTCACCCAGGACGCGCGGTCGCTCAGGAGCCAGGCCGCGGCCTCGGCGATCTCCTCCGGCCGCGCGGCGCGGCCGAGGGGCGTGAGCGCGGTGAGGCGCTCGACCAGGCCGGGGGAGTGGGCCGCCCAGGTGTCGATCATCTTCGTCGCCGTGTTGCCGGGTGCGATCGCATTGACGCGGATGCCTTCCGGCCCGTACGTGATGGCCGCCGACTCGGTCAGGCTGTTGACCGCGCGTTTCATCGCTCCGTACACCGGAAGCTGGGGATTGCCCATCAGGCTGCCGATCGACGAGTTGTTGACGATGGCGCCCGTCCCGGCGGTCGCCCGGATCGCGTTGACCTCGGCGACCATGGCCAGCCAGACGCCCTTGAGGTTCACGGTGTAGAGGTGGTCGAACCGCTCCTCCGAGAGCTCGTCCATCGGACCGGGCGGCACGAACGTCGCACCGTTGTTGAACGCGACGTCGAGCCGGCCGTGCAGATCGACCACCTGGGCCACCGCCGCCCGCACGCTGGCGCCGTCGCCCAGGTCACACACCACATGATGCGCGGTGCCGCCCGCCGCCCGGATGTCCTCGGCCACCGCGTTCAGTTCGCTGTCGGTGCGGGCGGCGAGCACCACCCGCGCGCCCTCCCGGGCGAACAGCCGCGCGGCGGCGGCGCCGATTCCCCGGCCCGCGCCGGTGACGAATGCGACCTTTTCGGCCAACAAGTTTGTCATGCGTTCGAGCGTCGTGCGGGGCAGCGAGGTCAGCCAGGCACCAGCGGTACCTGGCTGGCTCGCGCCGGCGCCGGGCACACTGGGAACGGTGAACAGAGCGGAACTGGCTGCCTTCCTGCGCAGTCGCCGCGAGCGGATCACCCCGGTGCCGGTCGCGCCGCGGTGCCGCACCCCGGGGTTGCGGCGCGAGGAGGTGGCGCGGCTGGCGTTCATCTCGACGGAGTACTACACGCGCCTGGAACAGGCCCGTGGCCCCCGGCCGTCGCGCGAGGTGCTGACCGGCCTCGCCCGGGCGCTCGGCCTGTCCGACGCCGAGCGTGCCCACCTCCACCATCTCGCGGGCGAGCCGCCCGGCCCGCCGCCCGGACCCGCGCGCGACGTGCGCCCGAGCATCCTCGAACTGCTCCGCCGCCTGCCGGGCGCGGCCGCGTTCGTGACCTCCGCGACGTACGACGTGCTCGCCTGGAACGATCTCGCGGCCGCCCTCATGGAGGACTTCTCCGCCGTCCCGCCCCGCGAGCGCAACCTGCTGCGCCGCACCTTCCTGGACCCGGGTCCGCGCCGGTTGTACGGCGTCTCCGACCCCGACACCTTCGGCCGCACGGCGACCCACCACCTGCGGGCGGCCGCGGGCCCGCTACCCGGACGACCCGGAGTTGCGGGCGCTCGTGACCGACCTCCTGGCCGGGAGCGCCGAGTTCGCCCGGTTGTGGCGCTCCCACGACGTCTCCGCCCACCACACGCTGCGCAAGACCTTCGCGCACCCGCGGGTCGGCCCGGTCACGGTCAACTGCGACGTGCTCGACATCGCCGACCAGGACCAGCGCATGGTCATCTACACGGCCGACCCCGGGTCGCCGTCCGAGGAAGCCCTGCTGGACCTGGCCTAGCTCGCGGGCACGGGGGTGACGGCCGCGCGGGGGATGAAGGCCGCTGCGACCGCGGCCACCAGGGCGCCGGCGGCACAGAACAGGAACGCGCTGGTGTACGCGGATGCCTGCGGGAACCGGCTTCCGACGGTCACGCCGCCGACCAGGATGCCGGCCATGACCTGGGTGCCGATCGACGAGCCCACGGAGCGGATCAGGGCGTTGACCCCGGCCGCCTCCGCCGCGCGGGCGGCCGGCACCGCGTGGACGACCGTAGTGGGGATCACGGCCAGCGCGACGCCGACGCCGAAGAGCGCGACGAACGACCAACACAGCACCGCCAGTTGGCTGCCGTGCCCGACGGCGAGCAGGACCGAGCCGAGCGCCGTCACGCCGGCGGCAGCGGCGAGCGCGGCGCGGCCGCCGTAGCGGTGGTAGAGCATCGCGGAGATCGGGCCGCCGGCCATCATGGCCAGGCTCCCGGGCAGCAGGAGCAGGCCGGCACGGGTGGCATCGGCACCGAAGCCGTAGCCGGTGCCCGCCGGCGCCTCGGCGAACTGCGGCACCAGCACGAACGCGCCGAACATGCCGCAGCCGACCAGGAACGTCGTGATGTTCGTGACCAGCACCGAGGGCCGGACCAGCAGCCCCAGATCGACCAACGGGTGTTCCCGGCGCCGTTCCACCAGGCCGAACAGCACCAGCACGACCAGCCCTGCGGCGATCAGGCCGAGCGTGCGCCCGGAGGTCCAACCCCAGACGCCGGCCCGGCTGATCGCGAGCAGCGGGAGCGTCACGCCGACGGCCAGCAACAGGGTGCCGGCCACGTCGACCCGCCCGCCCGTCGAGTGTCCCGCCGTCTCCGGCATGCCGAGGCCGACGGCTGCGGCCGCCACGGCCGCCATGCCGGCGGTGATCCAGAAGATCCAGGTGTACGAGGTGTGGTCCACGATCAGGCCGCCGAGCACGAGGCCGAGGCCGCTGCCGACGCCGAAGATCGCGGAGATCAGGCCGATCGCCGGGGCCCGGCGCTCGGCCGGGAACGACGAGCGGGCGATGCCCACCGCCAGCGGGATGACCCCGCCGCCGGCACCCTGCAGCACGCGACCGGCCAGCACCACACCCAGGTTGGCGGAGAGCGCGCTGATCACGGATCCGGCCGCGAACACCGCCAGCACGACCACGAGCAGCCGGCGCCGGCCGAAGAGGTCGCCGAGCCGGCTGAAGACCGGGGTGAGGACCGCCGAGGCGATCAGGTACGAGGTCAACATCCAGGTGACGCTCTGCGGCTCGGTGTGCAGCGCGGACGCGAGCGCGGGCAGGGCTGGCAGCACGGTCGTCTGGGCCAGCGCGTACGCGAGGGTGCCGAGCCCCATGGCGGCGAGTGCCCTGTTGTGTCTCATCGTTCCCCCCATAAGCGGACTCGCTAGTCCGGATCGCGGTCGAGCGTAACCGGTCTCGCGAGTCCGGTTAGCCGCGTGTGGCTGGACGCACAGCCGTGTGAGTTTTTCCCGGGTCTGGAGTGGCCTGAGTGCGTAATGTGACGCAGGGTGGCTGAGCTGCGCTTTTGCGCGGTCAGCCCGCGTTCGCATTCACCGGGGGGAAGCCATATGCGGGCACAGGTCATAGGGCGGCGCCGTCTCGCCGCCGTAGTTGTCGGGGCGTTGCTGGCCCTGCCTAGTGTGTTGGGCGCGCCGGCGTCGGCGGCACCGACCGGTGGCGATTGGGGTGATCACGGCGGGGGCGGTGGCCAGCGCGGTAGTCACGCCGAAGCCTGGGGAAGCAACTCCGTCGGACAGCTCGGCATCGGTTCGGCCGGGATAACGGAGTTCCGGACGACGGCCGTGACGGTGGCCGGCCCGCACACCGTGCGCGCGGTCTCGGCGGGTGACAACCACGGCCTGGCGTTGCTCTCCAACGGCACGGTGAAAGCATGGGGATCCAACGAGTCCGGGGAGCTCGGTGACGGCACCCAGGTCTCGCGCACGATCCCGGGCAGCGTCGCGGGCTTGAGCGGGGTCACGGCCGTCGCGGCCGGCGGCCATTTCAGCCTCGCCCTCCTGCGGGACGGCACGCTCCGGGCATGGGGTGGGAACTTCTCGGGTGAGCTGGGCGACGGCACCACCGCCAACCGGAGTCTCCCGGTCGAGGTCTCCGGGCTGCCCGGTCGCGTGACCGCGATCGCCGCCGGCGACGGCACCGCCCTGGCGTTGCTGGCCAACGGCACCGTGCTGGCGTGGGGCAACAACCGTGACGGAGAGCTCGGGCAGGGCGCGGCCGACAACCAGCCGCACCCGGCGCCGCTCGAGGTGCCCCTGCCACAGCGGGCGACGAGCATCGGCGCGGGCGAGTTCTTCAGCCTCGCGGTGCTGGCCGACGGCTCGCTCCGCGGTTGGGGTGCCAACGGCTCCGGCCAGCTCGGGATCGGCAACTTCGTCACCCCGCAGCCCAGCCCGGTCGCCACCCTGGGCCTGTCCGGCGTACGCGTCAAGTCCGTGGACGGCGGGTTCGGCCACACACTGGCCCTGCTCACCAACGGCCGCGTCAAGGCCTGGGGCAGCAACACCGCCGGCCAGCTCGGCGACGGCACCAACACCGAGTCGAACACCCCGGTCGACGTGCTCGGCGTGACCGGCGCGACCGCCGTCGCGGCCGGCTACACCGGCGGCAGCCCCTTCGGGCACAGCCTCGCGATCGCCCGCGGCGACGTGCTGGCGTGGGGCGAGAACAACAGGGGTCAGCTCGGGATCGGGAGCACCGAGTCGACCAACCGGGCTCAGCCGGTGACCACAGGCCTGGCTACGACGCGGTCGATCTCGGCCGGCTTCCAGTTCAGCTTGGCTTCCTAACCACGCCGACGAGGGCCTCGACCGGATCCGGGCGAGGCCCTCGTCGTTTCTCACCGCGGGAAACAGATGCGAGTCGGCAGCGCCGAGTCGGGATGGCAGCCAGGCCGAATCCTGGGGATACAACTTCGTCGGACAGCTAGGCATCGGGACGGTCGGGGAGACGGAGACCCGGCCGTCAGCGGTGACCGTGGCCGGCCCGCACACCGTGCGGGCGGTCTCCGCGGGTGCCAGGCACGGCCTGGCCCTGCTGTCCAACGGCACGGTGAAAGCCTGGGGAGGCAACGACTTCGGCCAGCTCGATGACGGCACGCACACCTCGCGACCGATCCCGGGAAGCGTGGCCAGCCTGCGTGAGGTCACGGCCGTTGCCGCCGGCGGCCGGTTCAGCCTCGCCCTCCTGCGGGACGGCACGCTGCGCGCCTGGGGCCAGAACTCGTCGGGCCAACTGGGCGACGGCACCACATCGGACCGCACCCTTCCGGTCGAGGTTTTGGGGCTGCCTGGTCACGTGACCGCGATCGCCGCCGGAAACAGCACCGCGCTGGCCCTGCTGGCCGACGGCACCGTCCTGGCCTGGGGACTCAACAGCTCTGGCGAGCTCGGCCAGGGCACGGCCGACAACCAGCCGCACCCGGTGCCGCTCACGGTGCCGCTCCCGCAGCGGGCGACGAGCATCGGCGCGGGCCTGTTCCACAGCTTGGCGGTGCTGGCCGACGGCTCGGCGCGCGGTTGGGGCCTCAACAACGAGGGCCAGGTCGGAAACGGCAGCAACGCGGTCAGCGTGCAGCCCACCCCGGTCGCGGTGGTCGGCCTGCGCGGCGTGCGGGTCAAGTCCGTTGACGGCGGGTTCGGCCACTCCTTGGCGCTGCCGACCAACGGCCGGGTCAAGGCGTGGGGCAGCAACGCGTCCGGCCAGCTCGGCGACGGCACGAACACGCCGCGCCTCGTACCCGTCGACGTACTCGGCCTGACCGGGGCTTCGGCTGTCGCCGCCGGTTACGACGGCTTCAGCGCCAACGGCCACAGCCTCGCGATCACCCACGGTGGCGTGCGGGCGTGGGGCGAGAACAACAGGGGTCAACTCGGCATCGGCGGATTCGAGTCGAGCAACCGGGCTTCGGCGGTGACCACGGGCCTGTCGCCGACCCACTCGATCTCGGGCGGCCTCGCCTTCAGCTTGACGGCCGGGGGATAGCTCAATCATCATTGCCTCAATGAACACTGAGGCTTCTTTGGTCGAGCGGGCCCGGGTCCACGCGGCGCTCGGTGACCCGGCGCGGTTGGCGATCGTGGACCGGCTCGCGGTCAGCGACGCGTCACCTGGTGAGTTGGCGCAGCTGTTGGACCTTCCGACGAACCTGATCGCGCACCACCTCGGCGTGCTGTCCGACGCGAGCCTGATCTCGAAGACCAGGTCGGAGGGTGACCGGCGGCGCAGCTATCTGCGGCTGCGGCGGGAGGTGCTCGCGGGCCTGCTCGCACCCCGGCCGATTCGGGCGCCACGGGTGGTCTTCGTGTGCACGCACAACTCGGCGCGCTCGCAGTTGGCCGCGGCTCTGCTGGCCGAGCGGGCCGCGGTCGCGACGGCGTCGGGCGGGACGGAGCCGGCCGCGAAGGTTCATCCGCGGGCGGTGCGGGTCGGCCGGCGCCACGGAGTGCGCCTCGGCCGCGTGCGTCCGGTGCACGTCGACCAGGTCGTCCGGCCGGGCGACCTGGTGATCTCGGTGTGCGACCAGGCGCACGAGCGCTCCGGCACGCCGGCCGCGATGCACTGGTCGATCCCCGATCCCGCGCGCGTCGACACCGACGCGGCGTTCGAGCGGGCGTACGAGGAGATCGCGGACCGGGTCGAGCGCCTGGTCCCCGTCCTGGAAGGTCCCGACCGTGTCTGACCGCCCCGCCGTGCTCTTCCTCTGCGTGCACAACGCGGGCCGCAGTCAGATGGCGCTCGGGTTCTTCCAGCATCTCGCCGGGGACGCCGCGGTCGCCTGGTCCGGCGGGTCGGAGCCGGCCGACGCGGTGAACCCGGCGGCCGTGGCGGCGATGCGCGAGCGGGGCATCGACATCTCGCGCGAGTATCCGAAGCCGTGGACCGACGACGTGGTGCGGGCCGCCGACGTGGTGGTCAGCATGGGTTGCGGCGACACGTGCCCGTGGTTTCCGGGCAAGCGCTACGTCGACTGGGAGCTCGACGACCCGGCGGGCAAAGGCGTGGCCGAGGTGCGCCCGGTGCGCGACGAGATCGAGCGGCGGGTGCGGCTCCTGCTGGCGGAGCTGCACGTGCCGGTCTCCCGGTGATGCCCCTCGCGCGGCGGGCGCTGGCCGAGGCGCTCGGCACCGGACTGCTGGTGGCCGCGGTCGTCGGCTCGGGCGTCATGGCCGCCCGGCTGTCGCCCGGAAACGTCGGTGTGCAACTGCTGGCGAACTCGCTCGCGACGGCATTCGCGCTGGCGGTGCTGATCCTGGTCTTCGGCCCGGTTTCCGGTGCGCACTTCAACCCGGTCGTCTCGCTCGCCGACTGGTGGCTCGGCCGGCGCCTGACAGCTCGTGAGCTCGGCGTCTACGTGCTGGCCCAGCTGGCCGGTGGCGCGCTGGGCTGCGTGTTGGCGAACCTGATGTTCGACCTTCGGCCCGTCACGTTCTCCTCGACCGAGCGCGGCGGCGGGCCGCTGTGGCTGGGGGAGGTGGTCGCGACCGGCGGCCTGGTGCTGCTCGTCTTCGCCCTGGCCCGCACGAACCGAGCGGCGGTGGCGCCGGCCGCGGTCGGCGCGTACATCGGCGCCGCCTACTGGTTCACGTCCTCGACGTCCTTCGCCAACCCGGCCGTGACGGTCGCCCGAATGCTGACCGACTCGTTCGCCGGCATCGCACCCGGGTCGGTGCCCGGCTTCGTCGGCGCTCAACTCGTCGGCCTGGTCGTCGGTGTCGCCGCTCTGGCTGCCCTCTATCCCGATGCCCGCGCGGCGGTCGACGCCGGAGTGCCGGCCGCTCCTGGGCCGGCCGGTCCGGTGCCGGTCGCCCACCTGCCCGCCGCCCCCGTGCCGGCCGGTCCGGTGCCGGCCGCCCCGGTGGCGGCGGGCGGCACCGGGAACGACGGCTGACTACGCCTGCGGCTTGCGGGCGCGGACGATCGCCGAGTGCATGCCCGCGGCCGCCTCGTGCGTCGGTGTGATCTCCACGTCGACGAAGCCGGCGGCGGTGAGCCCCCGCTCGTACTCGGCGAACGACAGGGCGCCCGCGATGCAGCCGACCCAGTCGCCGCGTTCGGCCCGCTCCTGCGGCGTGAGGTCGTCGTCGGCGACCACGTCGGAGACGCCGATCCGGCCGCCGGGCTTGAGCACCGCGAACGTCGAGGCGAACACGGCCGGCTTGTCGGTCGACAGGTTGATCACGCAGTTGGAGATGACGACGTCGACGCTGCCGGCCGGCAGCGGGATGTCCTCGATGTGCCCGCGCAGGAACTCGACGTTGGTCGCGCCGGCCTCGGCCGCGTTGCGGCGGGCCAGGTCGAGCATCTCGTCGGTCATGTCCAGGCCGTAGGCCTTGCCGGTCGGCCCGACCCGACGGGCTGACAACAGCACGTCGATCCCGCCGCCGGAGCCCAGGTCGAGCACGGTCTCGCCCGCGTGCAGGTCAGCGACCATCAGCGGGTTGCCGCAACCCAAGCTCGCCTCGACCGCCGCACCCGGCACCGCTGCCCGCTCCGCGTCGGAATAAAGGTCGCCGAGCGGACCGTCGGCCTCCGCCGCCGATCCGCAGCAGCCGGCATCCGCGGACGATCCGCAACACCCGCCGCCTGTCTGCTTGCCCAGCACCTTGAGCGCCGCCGCCGCGTACCGGTCCCGGACGTCCTCGCGGGTCACCGGCAGTTCGTACCCCGTGGCCATCTTGATCCTCCTTGATTCGATAACCGTCAAGACAGAGACTTGCACGCTGTTTCGATAGTTGTCAAGATGGGGTCGTGGGGATGGAACTGGAGCTCACGGATGTCAGCGCGCTCGCCTGTTGCCCGCCGATGGTCGACGAGGCGCTGACCGAGGCGGCCGCCGTCGACCTCGCGAGGGGATTCAAGGCGCTGGGCGACCCGGTGCGCCTGCGGCTGCTCTCGATGATCGCCGCCCGCGGCGGCAACGAGGTGTGTGTCTGCGACCTGACGGACGCGTTCGCGGTCAAGGGCCCGACGATCTCGCACCACCTGCGCGTGCTGCGCGAAGCCGGCCTGATCGACTGCGAGCGCCGCGGCACCTGGGTCTACTACTGGGTGATCCCGAGCGCCCTCGCGCCGCTGTCCCAACTGCTCGACACCTCGGCGCTGACGCCGACGGCCTGAGACGTCAGGCGGTCACGAGCGGCAGGAACAGGTCGTCCACGATCTCCAGGATCCGCTTGTCGCTGATGGGCTGGAAGGTCATCAGCATGTCGTGGCGCATCAGATCGAAGGGCATCGTCAGGACGGCCGGCGGGATGCGGCCGAGGTCGATCTCGCCCCGCTCGTGTGCCCGGCGGTAGAGCGCCGTCGACCTCGGCTGGCGATCGCCGAGCAGCTTCTCGCGCACCTGGGCCGGCGTGAGGCCGCTGCTGGCCAGCAGGCCCGAGAAGGCGGCGCTGACGACCGTGACGAAGGGGACGCGGCCGTTGCTGGCTCCCCGGAGCAACGCGATCATGTCGCCGCGCAGGCTCCCGGTGTCCGGGACCTCGATCGGGTGCGTCTCGCCGAAATGCTGGATCGCGGCGAGTACGAGGTCGTCCTTGCGCGGCCAGCGCCGGTAGAGCACCGCGACCCCCGTGCGCGCGCGGGCCGCGACCGACTCCATCGTCAGCCGGGCGAAGCCGACCTCGACGAGCTCGTCCCAGGCGGTCTCCAACAGCGCGTTCTCGAGCGCCTCCCCGCGCCGTCGCCGCGTGGGTTGCGCCTGTTCGGTCATGCGGCACAGCGTACCAGCGATAAGAGAGGCTTGCGTTCCTTAAAGCGGGCGCCTAGCTTCGTAAGAGAAGAACACCTCTCTTAATGAAGGCGGACCCGCATGGACGAGAAGCTGGACTCCGGGGTGGTGCGGACCGCCCTGATCTTGATCGTCGGCGCGATGGCCGTCGTCTTCGACACGACGATCGTCAGCGTCGCCCTGCACACCCTCGCGGCGAAGCTCGACACCTCGGTCACGACGATCCAGTGGGTGACCACGGGCTACCTGCTGGCCCTCGGCATCGCGGTGCCGCTGAGCACCTGGGGCCTCCAACGCTTCGGCGGCAAGCGCCTGTGGATGTTCGCCTTGTCGGTGTTCCTCTTGGGCTCGGTCGGAGCCAGCCTGGCGTGGAACGTCGACTCGCTGATCGGGTGGCGGGTGGTCCAGGGCATCGGCGGTGGCCTCATGCTCCCGCTGATGACGACGCTGATCTTCCAAGCGGCGCACGGGAGGTCGCTGGGCCGGCTGGTGACGTATGTGGCGCTGCCGGCGCTGCTCGGCCCGATCCTCGGCCCGCTGATCGGCGGCGCGATCCTGACCCATCTGAGCTGGCGGTTCATGTTCGCGGTGAACGTGCCGTTCTGTGTGGCCGGCCTCCTGCTCGTCCAGCGCTACCTGCACCTCGACGCGCCGGACCGGACCCGGGCCCGGCTCGATGTCGTCGGGCTCGTCCTCGTCGCGCCGGGCATCCTGCTGGTCCTGCTGGGCTTGGCCAACGCGGGCACCGCCGCCGGCTTCGCCCATCCTGACGTCGTCGTCCCGCTCGCGTCGGGCATCGCGTTGCTCGTGGCTTTCATCGGGTACGCGTTGCGCAAGAGCCACCCGCTCGTCGAGATCGGCTTGCTGGCCAAGCGATCCGTCGCCTCGTCGAGCGCGGTGCTGTTCTTCTCGGGCTTCTCGTTGTACGGCGCGATGCTGCTGATGCCCCTCTACTACCAGGGCGTGCGCGGCACGACGTCGCTGACCGCCGGGCTCATGCTCGTACCCCAGGGCGTGGGTGCCCTGTTGTCCCGCACCGTCGTCGGAAGCAACGTCGACCGCTTCGGCGCCCGCGTCATCGCCCTGGCCGGCTTTCTCGTCGTGGCCGCGGCGACGGTCCCGTTCGCGCTGGCCGACTCGCACACCAGCGCCTGGCTGCTGGCCTTCTGGATGGTCGTCCGCGGCTTCGGCCTGGGAGCCGTCACCATGCCCGTGATGGTGGCCGGCTACATCGGACTGGAGAAGCAGCAGATCCCGCACTCCAGCGTCCTGACCCGCACGGCGCAACAGATCGGTGGCTCGTTCGGGACGGCCGTGCTCGCGGTGATCCTGGCAGCGGCCACCGCCCACCACGAATCAGCGGCTTCGGCGTTCCACGTCGCCTTCTGGTGGTCGGTCGCCTTCTCCGCCGTTGCCGTGGTCCTGTCCCTGTGGCTACCCGGCGCACAACCCGCCTCAGCGGTGCGAACGGACCCCGTACCAGCTGGTCGCGACGCGGTTGTCCGCTCTTAGCGCCTCAGCCGTGCGGCGGCGCGAACCGTCGCCGCGAGCAGGCCGCCCAGCCGGTAGAGGAAGTACACCGACCACGAGGCCGCGGCTGCCACTCCCGAGAGCAGGAGGATGTGGACAGCCGTATTCGCCACCGCGTCGCCTGCTCCCGTCTCCCGCCACGCCTCGATCGAACCGCCGACCACGATCGTGACCAGGATCGCGGGCAGCAACGGCAGCGTCCGTCCGACCGATTTGAGCGCGGTCCAGACGCCGCGCGGCAGCTCGTCGGGCTCCGGCTGCGCCGCCGTGGTGTCGGCGGCCCGCGCGCTCAACGCCAGCACCGTCCGTCCAACCACCCGGTCGCGCTCCATCGGCGACGCGCACAACACGTCGGCCAGTTGCCGCAGGTCGCGCGCGTCCCGGAGCTCGCCGGTGGCCGGGTTGCTCAGCAACCGCCAGGGCGTCGCCCGCCGACGCGCCTTCACGACGGGAAGCAGGGGCAGCAGGACGAGGCCGACGAGATCGAGCGAGCCGTCCATCGCCGGGTCGGTGTGCACCCCGAGGACGTGCGCTCGGCCGCGGCGCCAGCCCGGCTCGAGGACCTCGATGACGCCCGCGTGCAGGTCCTGATCGATCGGCTGCCGCTGCCCGTGCTTCGTCAACAGGGTGTGCCCGTCGATCGCGCTCGCCGAGTTGACGGTGGTGCGCCATTCGCCGACGCTCACCATCGGTAAGACGGGGACGTAGAACGCGACCACCACGGCGACGGCAAGAAGAACGAACCCCGCGACGCCGCCAACCCGTGCCGCCCACGAGATCAATGCCAAGGCCGGCACCAGCACGAGGCAGAACCACGCGACGAACAGAAGAGCGCGCCGGCGGTCGAGCCACCGGTTCGCGACGATGCGCCCCCGACCCGCCGGGAAGCGACGCCAGGTCAGGCTCGCTTCGGCTTCGTCCCTCGCCGTCGACGCCGGTTCCCCTTGCACGGTTCCGCAGAGTGCCACACCACCGCAATTCATCGTGGTGAGTCCTAATGCTGGGATGTACTTCCATGAGCGACCACACGTTCCTGGATGCTGTCGCCGACCGGCTTGCCGCGTTGCCCGCCGTCGAGGCGGTGACGCTCGGCGGGTCCCGCGCGGAAGGCACCCACACCCCGGAGAGCGACTGGGACCTGGCCGTCTACTACCGGGGCGCGTTCGATCCGGCGGACCTGCGCGCGGTGGGCTGGGCCGGCGAGGTCTCCGCGCTCGGTGGCTGGGGCGGCGGGGTCTTCAACGGCGGGGCCTGGCTCACCATCGAGGGGCGCCGCGTCGACGTGCACTACCGCGATCTCGACGTGGTCGACCACGAGCTGGCCGAGGCGCGGCAGGGCCGGTTCCACTGGGAGCCGCTGATGTTCCATCTCGCCGGCATCCCGAGCTACCTGCTGGTCGCCGAGCTCGCCGTCAACCAGGTGCTACGCGGCACGCTGCCGCGCCCGGAGTTCCCGGCGGCGCTGCGTTTGGCGGCTCCGCCGGTGTGGCGGCAGCGGGCCGCCATGACGCTCGGGTACGCCCGAGGCTCCTACGCGCCGCGGGGCCAGGCCGCCGAGGTCGCCGGCACCCTGGTCACCGCCGCGATGCAGACCGGTCACGCCGTTCTCGCCGCTCGCGGCGCGTGGGTCACCAACGAGAAGCGGCTGCTGGACCGGGCGGGCCTACGCGCCCTCGACACGATCGTGGCCGGGCTCCGACCGGAGCCGGCGGTGCTGACCAGTGCGGTGGCGGCCGCGGAGGCCCTGTTCGCCGCCGAACCGGGTTGTCGTTCAAGGTCGTGACGGGCATCCTCGATGCCGTGCAATGGACTGACGACCTGACTGTGCGTCTCGCTCGCGGAACATCGACGTTCGCTCTGGTCTCGTACCTGCGCGCGGCGGACAAGTCTGGGACGCCCCGGCGCGAGGTCCTTGCCGTCCTGACCGAGCGGTTCGCCCTGCCGTTCGACGACGCCCGGCTCGCACTGGACCGGGTCGCCGGCGGAGTCGTACGTGCCGCGACCGGCAACCCCGCCAACGAGCCGGACCCGGCGAAGGACCCGCTGGCGTGGACGTCGTACCGGATCGAGCTCGGGTTGCCCATCGAGGACGACGCGGTTGAACCATCGGCGGAGGAGCGGGCGTCCGCGGAGGCGCTCCTGGACCGCGCGAGGCGTGGCGAACCCACGCAGGGCACCGAAGACGTCGCCGTGGCGCTCGAAGTGGCCCGCTTGGCGGTCGCGTCGCAGGAGCCGGATCAGACGCGCTTCCATCTCCTCCTGGAAGCGGCGACGTCCATCTCGGTCGCGGCCGAAGCCTGCATCGCGCGGTTAGGGCAGCGGCCTTGCGCCCCGGAGGGCTCCCAGGAGTGGGTCGACGGCGTCGCGCTCGCCGCGGCCGCGCGTCAGGTCACCGCGAAGTTCGCCGCCCAGCCCGATCCCGAGCTCGAGGAGCGCGGCCTCGGCCTCGTCGGACGCATCGTCACGCGCCTGCTGGGCCAATGTGCGGCTTTCGTGGGACGAGCGATGATCGAGTCAGCACGCTGCATCCGGCGAAACGGCGATCCGGACCGGGCCGCGAGGTTCGCCGAAGACGTACTGGCCGATTTCGCGCCTCTGCTAGACCAGTTCGAGGAAGACGCGCCGTTAGACGAGGACGTCATCGCCCTCGAACACCTGCTGGCCGCGGCCGAGCTGATCATCGACGTCAGAGGCAGCACAACCGAGCTCGAAGGCCTCCGCGACCGAACCAAGCAGGCACTCGCCCGCGCGGCGACGGAGCCGACTTCCGGCTAAGCAGGCGGGATGGCGGCGTCGACGAGGGTGCGCACAGCGACCTCGATGCTGTGGGGAATGGGCGTGCCGCGCACCGCCGAATAGGACATGGCACCGTCGAAGAGCATCACCAGCTGCTCGCTGAGTTGGTCCGGATCGGTGGCGTCGGCTGCCCGGGCCTCGTCGGCGAAGAATTGCTGCAGGCATTGTTTGTAGGTGAGTCCGACTACGCGCGCCGGATGGGCCGGGTCGCGGATTTCGGCGGTCGTGTTCAGGACCGGGCAGCCCTGGAAGTCCGGATCCTGCGACTTTTCCCTAACTGCCGAGAAAACCGAGACGATGCGTTCCGCCGGTGGTTTGCCGCTGTCGTCCGGTGGGAGCAGATCCTCGAGAAAACACTCGGTTTCCTGTGTGAGGTAGGCCGCGATCAGGTCGTCCTTGGTGCGGAAGCGTTGGTAGAGCGTCCGCTTCGACACGCCGGCGCGCTCCGAGAGGAGGTCGACGCCGGTGGCGTTGATGCCCTGGTGGTTGAAGAGCTGTCGCGCGGTCGCGAGCACGCGGTCTCGTACCTCGTCCGGCTGGCGCGGGTCTGCCATGCCGGCAAGCTTAGCTCCCCGGGTTGCGTCCGCAAAACAGGTCGGTGTACCTTCATGCCGATTTAGGAAACAGGTCTGTTTCCTGGGAATAGAACTACGCTTTCCGGGGGTATCGCATGCGCATTCTCTTTACGTCCGTTCCGGTATTCGGGCACGTTTTGCCACTGTTGCCGATGGCCCGTGCCATGAAACGGCGCGGGCACGGGGTCGCCTTTCTCGGACCGCGATCGCTCGCACCGGCTCTCGCACCCGAAGCCATCGAGTTCCTGGCTGCTGGCGAAGAGATTCCGCCGATGATCGGCGAGCTCATCCGGCGCACCGGCGTGGACCCGCTGGCCGGGGCGATCCCACCGCAGGTCGAGGTCGAGTTCATGGCCGGCGTGCGGATCCGCCAGTCGGGCGTCCAGCTCGGCGACTATGACATCACCGCCTACGCGCGCGCGTTCGGCGCGCACGGCTACCGCCTGGACGGCCCGGCGCAGTTCGCGTCCACACTGGAGCGCGCCCTCGCCGAGAACGGAGTGTCCATCATCGACGCACCCGTCGACTACAGCCACAGCACGGACATCGCGGCCCAGCTGCACGAGGAAGTGCTGATCTGACCATGGCCGCGGACGCGTACGACCGGTTCCGAGCGTGGGCACGAGCGACTCTGCACCACCGGACAGGCACCAACGAGATCTACCAGACCTCGACGATGGGTGCGCTACTCGACGGCCTCTACGACGGCGACGTCACGATCGCCGAGCTGCTTTCGCACGGCGACTTCGGCCTCGGCACCTTCAACCGGCTCGACGGCGAGATGGTGATCCTCGACGGCAGATGCCACCATCTCCGCGCCGACGGCAGCGCGCGCATCGCCGCGCCGGACGACCGGACTCCGTTCGCGGCGGTGACCTGGTTCCGGCCCTCGACCACGTTGCGGGTCGACGCCCCGATCAAGCGCGCGGATCTGCTCACGCGGATCGACCAGGCCCTGCCCACCACGAACATGACGGCGGCGGTACGAATCCACGGCCACTTCCGGAGCGTCGAGACCAGAACCGTGATGGCGCAGAAGCAGCCGTACCCACCGTTGACCAAGGCCACCGCCGGCCAGGCCGTCACCACGTTCGACGAACGCGACGGCGACCTGGCCGGCTTCCGCACCCCCGAGTACGAACAGGGCATCTCCGTTGCCGGCTACCACCTGCATTTCCTCACCGACGACCACCAGCACGGCGGGCACAGCCTCGACTTCGAGCTGACCGACGGCGAGGTGCGCGTCTGCACGGAGTCGCAACTGCACCTGAGCCTGCCTCGAACGCCGGAGTTCGCGCGGGCCAACCTCTCAGGGGCCGATATCGGCAAGCAGATCCGCCAGAGCGAGGGCGGCTAGCGGGCGCCGTAGAGGACGCTCGGGTCCAGCGCCAGGGCGGCCTTCAACTGCGAGGCGCCCTCGCCGACCACTACCTCCAGGGCATCCGCCTCGATGCCGGCGAACGCCTCGCGCGCCACCTGCGCGGGCGGCACCTTCTCGTCGC
Source organism: Asanoa hainanensis (assembly GCF_900188485.1). Classification (GTDB taxonomy): domain Bacteria; phylum Actinomycetota; class Actinomycetes; order Mycobacteriales; family Micromonosporaceae; genus Asanoa; species Asanoa hainanensis. The sequence continues at coordinate 191,856 of NZ_FZPH01000003.1, read as the reverse complement.
TACGGTGCGCGACCATGTCGGTGTCGGTCCAGCCGACGTGCAGGCTCGTGACGCCGACACCGTGCGCTACCAGCTCCAGGCGCAAGGCGTTCGTCATCATCCACGAGGCCGCTTTTGTCGCCGAGTACGACGAGTAGTCCGGCACCACGGCCCACGACAGCCCTGAGTTGATGGTCAGCAGGTGGCCGTTGTTGGCGGCGAGGATCGGCGCGAACGCCCGCGAGACCTGCAGCGGCCCGAAGTAGTTGACCTCCATCTCCCGACGGATCTTGTCGAGCTCGTCGACCAGGATCTCCCCGCCGAGATGCACGCCCGCGTTGTTGATCAGGATGTCGACGTCGGTGAGGCGCTCGGCCGCTGCGGTGATCGACGCCGGGTCGGTGATATCCAGCGCCACCGGCACGGCGTCCGGGTTGGTGACCGCCTCCGGATTCCGCGCGGCGGCATAGACCTTGCGCGCCCCGCGCGCCAACGCCTCCGCGACCAGCGACTTCCCGATACCCCGATTGCCGCCGGTGACCAGCACCGTCGCGTCCTCGATCCGCATAACACTGCCCCTCTCCTTGGTAAACAGACCTGTTTCCGACAACAGTAAACAGATCTGTTTACCCGCCGCAACGGGCTGGCCCGTGACGGCGGTCACCCAGGCGTGGACCACGGCGTGCGGCCTCGGCGGGGCACCGGCCACCTCATCGCCGTATCCGCTTCTGTCGATGAGAATGCACGGCGTCTTACCGTTCGTGAGTGACTGAGGGCGACTTTGACGCGCGATTCGCCGGTTTCATTGCGAACCTGGACGAGGCCGCTGCGCTCCTTCGAGAGCACGCCCAGGGGCATTGGGCTGGGGACCTGCGGCACCTCATCTGGACCGGCGCGACTGATCTCCGCCACGAGTTGTCGGCGGAACGATGACGGACATCCGCACCTGCCACGACTCGTATGACGTCGTCAGGGTGTCGGACCACCTTGAGGGTCGAGCGCGCTTCGCGCCGCTATCCACTGGTCGTGGAACGCGCGGCCGTTGATCGGCGTCAGATGCGGCTCGGCGTCCGGGCCAAAGGCCGACTCGGGCACGACGCCGTACACCCGTTCGTAGGCGCTGACCGCGTGGGCGCCGCCGGTGTCCCTTGCCTCGATCACCGCAGCGGACTCGGCCGCAGCCGTGTAGCGTCCGTCCGGTCCCATCTCGACGTGCCGACTGCACCAGCCGTCCGGTCCGATCTCGTCCCACGCGCTCACGCCGTCGAGTTGCCAGCACACATACCGGTACGCCACACCGACCAACACCTGCCAACGATCGCCGATGGGCTCGGCGTCCCACCGGGCGATGCAGGTGTAGTCCTCGGCCCAGGCGACGCCGGTACCCCAGCGTTCGATGTCGGCCAACGTGTCGTCCTCCTGCTCGACGTCCTGATCGACCAGCAGGTCGTCGTTGAACAGCCGCAACACGTCCGGCTCATGCCGCTCGATCCGGTACACCACGGTCGGAGCTTATGCCGGGCCTGGCCCAAGACTCGGTCGTCGCGGTCCGTTTCGAGGGCGAGGCGTGGCACGAGCCGAGCCGCACGTACGCGGCTTGCCCAGAACCTGACGAGTGTCTGAATCACCACGACCGCCACCGGGAAAGTGAACCGGGTCAGACAGCGTCAACGCCGGCGGTCCGGGCGGGGTCCGGGGGCAGAGCCCCACGGCGTGGGGTCTGGGGCTCGGGCCCCAGGCAAGGAATAAGCACAATTTCTCGCTCGCGGAGCGATCGATAAATTGTGCCCCCGGCAGGATTCGAACCTGCGCCCCCGCCTCCGGAGGGCGGTGCTCTATCCCCTGAGCTACGGGGGCTCAGCGACCGAGAAAGAGTACCAGGGATCCGACCCTGGGGTGTAAAGGCACCCGGGAGGTGCCGGTGGCGGGGGTCCGAGCTGCGGTTGAAGCTGTCCCTTCAGTGGATGCGCCGGGTGTCAGCCGCCGAGAAGCATGTGTCGACCGGGAGGGACGTTCGGAGGCTGGAGGATCATGCGTTGGCGGCCTGCGCTGGCACTTGCCGCTTCGGCGGTGGGTGTTGCCCTGCTCTCTGGAGCCGGGCCCGCCTGGGCTGATCAACCCGCCTCGGCCGGGCGTTCGCAGCCGGGTGTGGCCCTGTCGCCGGCCAGCCCGCCGTCACCGCCGGCCAGCCCAGAACAGGCGAGCCCGCCGCCGAGCACGGGCACGGGCACAGCCACGGACCCGCCGGGCACCGGCACGAACCCGCCCGGCCCGCCACCACCCGATGCCGACTCGACCCCGGCTGACGATCTCCGGCTGGACAAGACGCCCGTGCCGCCGCCTCCTCCGCCGGTCGGGCTCCGCTCGGGGCAGCGGAACGTGCGGCAAGGGCTCGCGGGTGGCGTCGTCGAGGCGGTCCTGCGGGTCGCCACCGACAGTGCGGTCCGCGTGGTCGATCGTAAGGACGACGTCCTGCCGACCGGCACCGCCGTCGTGTCCGCCACCGGCCCCTCGGTGCCGGGCACCGGAGGCGGTGGCGACGACGGCACCGATCCCAAGGCGACCGGCATGGCGGTCGGTATCGTCCTGCTCGTCGGCGTCGGGCTGATGGCCGCCGGTGTTGCCCTGGTCGGCCTACGCAACCGTCGCGACATGGCGGACCACAGCCACTAGGTCCGTTCGCAGCTCGGCATCGGGTGCAGCACGACCCGGCCCGGGACCCGGCGGGGTAGCTGCCACGTCGCCCACGTGCCGTCCACGATGGCGTGTGCCGTGCGGTCCGGGCTCAGCCGGCCCAGGAAGTCGCGCGGGAGCGCCGCCGACGGGCCGCCTGGCGCGATCATGAAGCCGATCCGGGCGCGGCCCACCGGGCCCGAGACCGCCGACACGACGTCGGCGGCGGGTGTCACGCCGCACAGCCGTGCTCGGCCGATCCAGTGCAGTTCACCCCGGTGGGTGGCCGCCGTTCGGGCGATCAGGGGGTACGCCGTGGTCATCCAGCGACCCACCGCCCCCGCGCACATCGGGCAGGCCCGCTGGGCCGGGTCGCGGGCGATCGCGCCCCACGCGGTCAGCAATCGCGTGACGCGTGCGGCGGTCAGCTTGATCCCCAACCGGCCCAGCGCCAGGGCCGCGACCGCCCGCCGGGTCCACAGGTCGCCCGGCAGGTCCAGGTCGGTGGGTGCGCACCCGCGGATGGCGTCGATCAGGGCGCTTTCCTGCGTACGGGTGAGCGTGCGGGAGTCCGCGCGTGGCCCGGCGGCCAACGCACCGTCGCCGCCGATGCGTTCTCGGCGGCACCAGCTCAGCGCCGACGCGCGCGGGTCGAGAAGTGCCCCCATGACAGGTCAACGACCGTCATGGGGGCTAGGTAGCGCAATGTAACCAAGAAACTACGCTAAGCACCGATCTTGGCGAGGATCTGCTGGATGAACTCGAGTTCCGCGCGCTGGTTGTTGGCCATCGACTGCGCCAGCCAGACCACGTCGGTCTCGTTGGTCTCGGCCAGCACGCCCTCGACCATGTGAATGCCGCCCAGGTGGTGCTGCTGCATCAGCCGCAGGAACAACAGGTCGAAGTCATGGCCGGTCGCGTTGCGCAGCTTGGTCATGTCGGCGGCGCTGGCCATGCCGGGCATGAGGCCGTCGTGCACCAGGCTTGCGCCGTCGGTCATCCAGCTCATCTGCGGCTGGCGCCCGGTCGGGCCGAGGTGCCAGTCGCGCAGCCAGGTCTGCATCATGCCGATCTGGGCCTGCTGCGCCTGGGCGATCTCGCCGGCCAGCAGGCGCAGGTCGGGCTGGGTGCTCTTGTCGAGCGCCAGCATCGACATCTCGACCGCCTGGGCGTGGTGCGAGGACATGTCGCGGGCGAACCCAGCCTCGACCGAGTCTTCGCCGGGGTGGTTACGCGACGACGCGAACCACCCCGCTCCGAAGGCGGCGATCACCACGAGCACGGCCGCGACGACGGCGGACGTGAGCAACAAAGCCCTTCGGCGCGGCGGTGCCGCGACGGACGAGTCAGACACCGCGGTGTCGTCATAGGTCGTGCTCATGGATCACTGTCCCTGCGGCTGCTGGAGCTCCCGGGGGGTCGTCCCGGTAGCGGTCACGCCGCCCGAGCAGCCGACGCCAGGTTCGAGGGTGGCGTTGAGCCGCAGCGCGCGGATGAACTCGTCGACCCGGTCGTCGCTGGCGTTGTCGACCTTGAGCTGGTAGCCCCAGGCCTGCAGCGAGATCGGCTTGTCGAGCCCCGGGAAGGGGCTCATCATGGTGAACTCCTGACCCCGCACCTTGGACGCGAGCGCGTCGACCTGGTCCTTGGGCAGGTCGGGGCGGTAGGTCACCCAGACGGCGCCGTGCTCGAGGCTGTGCACCGCGTTCTCGTTGGCGATCTGCGCGTCGTAGACGTCGCCCATGCAGTTCTGCCAGCTCACGTTGTGGTCGCCGGCGACCGGAGGCGTCTGCGGGTATTGGATCGAGCCGCTCTTGTGCGAGCGGGTGTCGACCAGTTTGGGGTCGGACTTGCGGAAGTCACTGATCCCCGAGATGCCCTCGGCCTTTTCCTTCCAGTCCTTCGGACCGACCGAGACGGCGTAGATGCCGTACCCGATGATTGCGGCGGCGATGACGCCGACGGCGCTGAACAGCGCGATCGGGCCCCAGCTCCGGCCCTGGCTGACCTTGACCGGTGTGATCGGCTTGCGCGACTTGCCTCCGCCGCCCGGCCGGGTGCCCTTGCCTCCGCCGCCTCCCGAAGGGCGGGCGCCGCGTGCGGCTGGGGGTCGGCCCGCGCCGGCCGTGGCCTTCTTGGCGGCGGGCGGCGCTGTCTGACGGCTCGAGTCGCCGGCCGGAGTGCTGATGCTCATGGTGCCTCGTCAGTTCGGTCGGTGATGGGGGGATGCATCATCGGGCGCGCAGGGTCGCCACCGAGTGACAGAGTCTACCCCCGCTAGCATGGATCAGTGACTCCCGCCAAGCTCGCCGAGGTCGTGCTCGCCGCCGCCCACGCCGTCTTCACCGGCCGTGGCCTTGATCTGTCCGCCCTGCCCGAGAGCACGACGGTCGAGCGACCCCGCAACCCCGAGCACGGCGACTACGCCTCCACGCTGGCACTTCAGCTCGCCAAGAAGACCGGCGTGCCGCCGCGCGAGCTCGCGTCGGCGATCGCCGAGCAGCTCGGCCGGGCGTCAGGCATCAAATCGGTGGAGATCGCGGGGCCCGGCTTCCTCAACATCCGGCTCGACGCCGCCGCCGCCGGCCAGCTCGCGCGTGTGGTGGTCGAGGCGGGAGAGGCGTACGGGCACAGTGACCGGTTCGCGGGTCAGAAGATCAACCTCGAGTTCGTCTCCGCCAACCCGACCGGCCCCGTCCACATCGGCGGCGTCCGCTGGGCCGCCGTCGGCGACGCGCTGAGCCGGCTGCTGCGGGCCGCCGGTGCCGACGTGACCACCGAGTACTACTTCAACGACGCCGGCTCGCAGATCGACCGGTTCGCCCGGTCGCTGCGCGCGGCGGCCAACGACGAGCCGGCGCCCGAGGACGGCTACCGCGGCGCCTACATCGGCGAGATCGCCAACACGGTCGTCAAGGAGCACCCGGACGCGCTCACGGCCCCCGAGCAGGAGAGCCTGGAGATCTTCCGGGTGGCCGGCGTCAACATCATGTTCGACGAGATCAAGTCGTCGCTCGTCGACTTCGGTGTGCGCTTCGACGTCTACTTCAACGAGAAGCAGCTCCACGACGAGGGCGAGCTCGAGCTGGCGCTGACCCGGTTGCGCGCCGAGGGCCACATCTTCGACGCCGACGGCGCCGTCTGGCTGCGCACCACCGACTTCGGCGACGACAAGGACCGGGTGCTGCGCAAGTCCGACGGCGACTGGACCTACTTCGCCGGCGACTGCGCCTACTACCTCGACAAGCGCCAGCGCGGTTTCGACCGCGCCGTGATCATGCTCGGCGCCGACCACCACGGCTACATCGGCCGGATGCGGGCGATGTCGGCGTGCTTCGGCGACGACCCCGACCGCAACCTCGAGATCCTGATCGGGCAGCTCGTCAACCTCGTGGAAAACGGCGAGGCGCTGCGGATGTCCAAGCGGGCCGGCACCACGCTGACGCTGGAAGACCTGGTCGACAAGATCGGTGTCGACGCCGCCCGCTACGCGCTGGCGCGCTACTCGATCGACTCGCCGATCGACATCGACGTCGACCTGTGGACCCGGTCCACCCGGGACAACCCGGTCTACTACGTGCAATACGTGGCCGCGCGTACGGCCAGCGTCGGCCGCAACGCCGCCGAGGTCGGACTGACCCGGGGCGCCGGCGCGGAGTTCCACCCCGAGCTGCTCGACCACGAGAAGGAGCTCGACCTGCTCAAGTCGCTCGGCGACTACCCCGCCGCGGTCACCGCCGCGGCCGAGCTGCGCGAGCCCCACCGGGTGGCGCGCTACCTGGAAGACCTGTCCGGTGCCTACCACCGGTTCTACGACAACTGCCGCATCCTGCCCCGGGGCGACGAGGAGATCACCGACACGCACCGCGCGCGCCTGTGGCTCAACGACGCCACCCGCACCGTGATCGCCAACGGGTTGCGGCTGCTCGGCGTCACCGCACCTGAACGGATGTAACAAGGAACATGAGGGCGCACGAAGCTGGCGCGCTGCACGGGGAGCTCGGCAATCGGGGTCCCGCCTGGCTGCGTACTCCGGACGACGTCAACGCCTTGGTGCCGCAGCTGTGGCCGAAGGGCGTGACCCGGGACACCGACGGCGCGCTGACGGTGGCGGGGCTCAAGATCGACGACATCCGCCAGGAGTACGGCACACCTGCGTACATCCTCGACGAGGACGACCTGCGGGCCCGCGCCCGCGACTTCAAGAAGGCGTTCGCGGGGCACGACGTCTACTACGCCGGCAAGGCGTTCCTCTGCCGGGCCGTGGTGCGGGCGATCGACGAAGAGGGCCTGTTCCTCGACGTCTGCAGCGGCGGCGAGCTCGCCACGGCGCTGTCGGCCGGCATGCCGCCCGAGCGGATCGGCTTCCACGGCAACAACAAGTCGGTGTCCGAGCTGACGCGGGCCGTCGACGCCGGCGTCGGCCGGATCATCGTCGACTCGTTCGACGAGATCGACCGGCTCACCGAGCTCGCCCGCGAGCGCGACGTCAAACAGCCCGTCCTCGTACGGGTGACCGTCGGCGTCGAGGCGCACACCCACGAGTTCATCGCCACCGCGCACGAGGACCAGAAGTTCGGCTTCTCGGTCGGCGGGGGAGCGGCGTTCAAGGCGGTCTGCAAGATCCTCGACGACGACGTGCTCGACCTGCGCGGGCTGCACTCGCACATCGGCTCGCAGATCTTCGACGCGAGCGGGTTCGAGGTCGCCGCCCGGCGGGTACTGGGCCTGCAGGCCCAGATCCGGGACGCGCGCGGTGTCGAGCTGCCCGAGATCGACCTCGGCGGCGGGTTCGGCATCGCGTACACGACCCAGGACGATCCCTCGGCCCCGGCCGACCTGGCCGAGCGGATGCTCAAGATCGTTGACGACGAGTGCGAGGCCCGCGGCCTGGCCGTGCCGAAGCTGTCCGTCGAGCCCGGCCGGGCCATCGTGGGCCCCGCGATGTTCACGTTGTACGAGGTCGGCACCGTCAAGGACGTCGACGGCCTGCGCACCTACGTCAGCGTCGACGGCGGGATGAGCGACAACATCCGGACGGCGCTGTACGACGCGTCCTACTCGGCGACGGTGGCCGGGCGCGCGTCGACCGCCGACCCGATCCTTGCCCGGGTGGTGGGAAAACATTGTGAGTCCGGGGACATCGTAGTTAAGGATGAATTCCTGCCCGCTGACGTGCAGCCCGGAGATCTTCTCGCCGTGCCCGGCACCGGTGCCTACTGCCGGAGCATGGCGAGCAACTACAACCACGTGCCCCGGCCACCGGTGGTCGCCGTCCGCGGCGGGCAGGCACGGGTGATCGTCCGGCGGGAGACCGAAGACGACCTCCTGGCATTGGATGTGGGATGAGTAGAAGCGTGCGCCTGGCCCTGCTCGGCTGTGGCACCGTCGGCACCGAGGTCGTCCGCCTGCTGCACGAGCAGGCCGCCGACCTGACCGCGCGGGTCGGCGCACCGCTGGAGATCGTCGGCATCGCCGTGCGGCGGCCGGGGCGTGACCGCGGCGACCTGCCGGTCGACCCCGCGCTGTTCACCACCGACGCGCTCGGCCTGGTCAAGCGCGAAGACGTCGACGTGGTGGTCGAGGTGGTCGGCGGCATCGAGCCGGCCCGCACCTGGCTGGTCGAGGCCCTGCGCGCCGGCAAGAGCGTGGTCACCGCCAACAAGGCCCTGCTCGCCGAAGACGGCGGCACCCTGCACGACGCGGCCACCGAGGGCGGGGCCGACCTCTACTACGAGGCGTCCGTCGCGGGCGCCATCCCGTTGCTGCGCCCGCTGCGCGAGTCGCTGCAGGGCGACACGATCAACCGGGTCACCGGCATCGTCAACGGCACCACCAACTTCATCCTCTCCGCCATGGACGCCACCGGCGCCGGCTTCGAGGAGGCGCTGGAAGAGGCGACCGCGCTGGGCTACGCCGAGGCCGACCCGACCGCCGACGTCGAGGGCTTCGACGCCGCGGCCAAGGCCTCGATCCTCGCGTCGCTGGCGTTCCACACCCGGGTCGGCGCGGCCGACGTCTACCGGGAGGGGATCACCGCGGTCTCGGCCCGCGACGTGGCCAGCGCCAAGCAGATGGGCTGCACGATCAAGCTGCTCTGCATCGCCACCCGGGCCGTCGACAGCACCGGGCAGGCCTCGGTCGCCGTGCGGGTGCACCCGGCGATGATCCCGACCAGCCACCCGCTGGCCAGCGTCGGCGACGCCTTCAACGCGGTGTTCGTCGAGGCCGAGGCGGCCGGCCAGCTGATGTTCTACGGCCGGGGCGCGGGCGGTGCGCCGACCGCCAGCGCGGTGCTGGGCGACATCGTCGCCGTGGCCCGCAACCACCTCGCGGGCACGCGCGCGGCCAGCGAGTCGTCGTACGCCGACCTGCGGATCCGCCCGATGGGCGAGGCCGTCACTCGCTACCACGTGAGCCTCGACGTGGCCGACCGCGCCGGCGTGCTGGCCGCCGTGGCCGGCGTCTTCGCCAAGCACGACGTCTCGATCGCCACGGTGCGCCAGTCCGGCCGGGGCGACGACGCAGTCTTGGTGATCGTCACCCACGGCGCCCCCGACGCGGCGCTGGCGGCGACCGTCGAAGAGCTCCGCGAGCTCGAGTTCGTCCGGGCGATCGCCAGCGTCCTCCGCGTCGAGGGCAGCGTCTAAGCCGCGGGCCTAGGACTCCACGAGCAGGCGGGCGTAGTTCGCCATCGAGCGCTGGTAGCGCGGCAGGTGCGGGGCGAGTGCCGCCACCGCGATCGAGACGGCCTCCCGCTCGCGTCCGACGTCCGTCAGAGCGAGCGCCAGCGTCGCGGCGATCGCGTCGTCCAGCTCGTCGTGGCCGGCCGCCCGCTCCGCCGTCAGCAGCTCCACGCTCTCGTGCGCCCGACCGATGTTGCGCAGCGAGCTCGACATCTGGATGACGGCCCGCCGCCGCCGGATCCCGGTCAACCCGATCTCCAACGCCTCCCGGTAGAGCGGGACGGCCAGGTCGGAGTGCCCGGTCGAGTCCCACGCGCAGGCCCGCTCGAACGCCGCGACCGCGCTCCCGGCCGGCAGCTCGTCGGCGAGCTCACCGATCAGGCGCACGAAGTCGTCCTCGGTGTAGCTGTCGATCGCGGCCCACGCCTCGGCCACCCGCTGCTCCCAGCCGGCACTGATCTCGGTCATCGCTGCTCCATCTCGTCGTGCGGTTGTGCGCGCCCATCCTGGGAGGCGCGCTAGCCTCGGCACCAGTGATTCGGCGACCGCCGAATCACCAAAGGGGGCAACCATCGCGGTCACCCTGCGGTTCAGCGCCGCCGACCTGCTGCGCTGCCGCTTCGCGATCTCGCCGGCGTTCGAGACGCTGTCGGCGATCCGGCTGACCCTGCCCGAGGAGTCGCCCGGGCAGCACCGGCCCTGGCTGGCGGCGGTCGCCGACCGGGTCGCCGGCCTCGACCTGCGGCCGATCACCGTGCTGCAACCTCGGCGTGGCTACACCCCGGACTTCCTGGCGCCGCCGCCGACCGGAGCGTCCCTCAGCTTCGACGACGAGCTCGCCCGCATCGCGGCCACTCCGCCTGAGCGGGTCGCCGCCGAGATCGCCCGTTCGCTGCACGACACGCCGGGCGCGGCCGACAGCGACGTCGGACGACTGCTGAGCGGGAACCCGGTCGACCTCCTCGTCGGGTTGATCCGCACCGCGTGGCAGGAGCTGGTCGAGCCGTTCTGGCCCCGCGTGCGGGCGCTGCTCGACGCCGACGTCGGCTTCCAGACCCGGCGCCTGGCCGAGGGTGGTCTGGACCGGCTCTTCGCGGAGCTGCATCCGGCGCTGCGCTGGCACGACAACACCCTGATCCGGGCGCGCGGCGACGACGACCATCGCGACCTGGCCGGCGCGGGCCTCGTGCTGCAGCCGAGCGTCTTCAAGTGGGACCAGGTGATCGTCGTGCTCGACGAGCCGTGGCAGCCCACGGTGATCTACCCGGCCCGGGGCACCGGCGGCCTGTGGGAGACGCGGCCCGGCACGACCGACGCCGCGCTGGGGCGGCTCATCGGGCGTACCCGGGCCGCGCTCCTGATCGGTTTGACCGAGCCCGCGGCCACGACCACGCTCGCCCATCGGCACGCGTTGGCCCCGGCCACGGTCTCCGAGCATCTGACGGTGCTGCGCGACGCCGGGTTCGTCACGGGGGAGCGCCACCGGCACGAGATCCGCTACCGCCGCACGGCGCTGGGCACCGCTGCGGTCGACGTCCCGAGCGGTGGAAACAGCCGGTAGCCCTGACAAAGATCACTTAGCGTGTGCCTACGCTAGCCGCAACAGCTGCGACGAGGAGAGCGCCATGTGGCGGGGACTGATCGACGCCTACCGGGACCGCCTGCCGGTCACCGACGCCACCCCGATTGTCACGTTGCACGAGGGCAACACGCCGCTGCTGCCGGCGCCGGTGCTCTCCGCCCGGCTCGGCGCCGAGGTCTACCTGAAGGTCGAGGGGGCCAACCCGACCGGCTCCTTCAAGGACCGCGGCATGACGGTGGCGGTGTCCAAGGCGGTCGAGGCCGGCAACAAGGCGATCATCTGTGCCTCCACGGGCAACACCAGCGCTTCCGCGGCCGCGTACGCCGCCCGGGCCGGCATCACCTGTGCGGTGCTCGTGCCGCAGGGCAAGATCGCGCTGGGCAAGCTGGCCCAGGCGCTGGTGCACGGCGCCCGGCTGCTCCAGGTCGCCGGCAACTTCGACGACTGCCTCGGGCTCGCCTCGAAGCTCGCGATCGACTACCCGGTCGCGCTGGTCAACTCGGTCAACCCCGACCGCCTGCACGGGCAGAAGACGGCCGCGTTCGAGGTGGTCGAGGCCCTCGGCGACGCGCCCGACATCCACTGCCTGCCGGTCGGCAACGCCGGCAACATCTCCGCCTACTGGATGGGCTACCAGGAGGACGCGGCGGCCGGGCGGGCCACGCGTACGCCCAAGATGTTCGGTTTCCAGGCCTCGGGCGCCGCTCCGATCGTGACCGGCAGCGTGGTCCGCGAGCCGTCGACGATCGCCACCGCGATCCGCATCGGCAACCCGGCGAGCTGGACCAAGGCCGTCGACGCCCGTGACGCCTCCGGCGGGCTGATCAACGCCGTGACCGACCGCGAGATCCTGGCCGCCTACCGGTTGCTGGCCCGCGAGATCGGCGTCTTCGTCGAGCTCGGCAGCGCGGCCAGCGTCGCCGGCCTGCTGCAGAGCGCCGAGGCCGGGCTGATCCCGCGCGGCTCGACCGTGGTCTGCACGGTCACCGGGCACGGCCTCAAAGACCCTGAATGGGCCATTTCCACCGCACCTTCCCCCACTACCATCCGTAACGACGTGTTGGTGGCAGCACGGGCATTGGACCTCGCGTAGGCGTCGTTCCCGCGCACCCCGCGCGGAAGGGTGACAACCGGCTACGCCAAAATCTTCCGCATGTCGCTACTCGCCCGGCTCAGTCTTGCCAACCGGGGCCTCGTCGCGCTGATCGCGGTGGTCATCACCCTGTTCGGCGTCTTCACCCTGCCCCAGCTCAAGCAACAGCTCCTGCCCTCGCTGGAGTTCCCGGGCGCGTTCATCATCGCCACCTACCCGGGTGCGTCGCCGGAGGTGGTCGAGCAGCAGGTCACCGAGCCGCTGGAGAACAGCATCCAGGGCATCGACGGGCTATCGAAGGTCAACTCGTCGAGCCGTGAGGGTTCGGCGACCGTCCAGGTCGAGTACGAGTTCGGCACCGACCTCGACAACGCCGTCAACCAGATGCAGACGGCGATCAACCGGATCCGCCCGCAGCTGCCCGACAACGTCGACCCGACGGTGTTCGCCGGCAGCACCGACGACCTGCCGGTGCTCGTGCTGGCCGCGACCGTCCGCGACGACGAGCGCGCGCTGGCCGACCGGCTGCGCACCCAGGTGGTGCCGGAGCTCGAAGGCGTCGACGGCGTCCGCACCGTGAACATCTCCGGTGCCCGCGAGCAGATCGTCAAGATCACGCCGAACCCGGCGAAGCTGGCCGCGGCCAAGGTGAGCCCGGTCGCGCTCGCCACGGTGCTGCAGGCCAACGGCGTGACGATCCCGGGTGGCTCGATCACCGACGCGGACAAGACGTACGCCGTGCAGACCGGCGGCCAGATCGACTCGCTGGACGCCCTCAAGGACCTGTACCTGCCGGCCACGCCGCCCGCGCGCCCGGCCAAGCTGGGCGACGTCGCCGACGTGGTCGAGGACCTCGCGCCGGCCACCTCGTTCACCCGCACCAACGGCACCGCGAGCCTGGGCATCGAGATCTTCGGGACGCCGGACAGCAACGCGGTGGAGGTCTCCCACGGGGTCCGCGACCAGCTCGGCGACCTCGGCACGGCGGTCAACTCCGAGCTGACCGTGGTCTTCGACCAGGCGCCGTTCGTCGAGAAGTCGATCGACAGCCTGACCACCGAGGGCCTGCTCGGCCTGGTGATGGCCGTGATCGTGATCCTGGTCTTCCTGCTCTCGGTGCGCTCGACCCTGGTCACCGCGGTCTCGATCCCGCTGTCCGTGCTGGTCGCGCTGATCGTGCTCTACCTCGGCGACTACTCGCTCAACCTGCTCACCCTCGGCGCGCTGACCATCGCGGTGGGCCGGGTGGTCGACGACTCGATCGTCGTCCTGGAGAACATCAAACGACATCTGGCGTACGGCGAGGCCAAGAGCACCGCGATCCTCACCGGCGTGCGTGAGGTGGCCGGCGCGGTGACCGCCTCGACGCTGACCACCGTCGCGGTGTTCGCACCGATCGCCCTGGTCGGCGGCTTCGTCGGGCAGCTCTTCGCGCCGTTCGCGATCACCGTCACGGTCGCGCTGCTGGCCTCGCTGCTCGTCTCGCTGACCGTGATCCCGGTGCTGGCGTACTGGTTCCTCCGCCCGGCCGGTGCCGGCGCCGACGACGAGCGCGTCCGTGCCGCGGCCGAGGCCAAGGAGCGCGACAACCCGCTGCAGAAGGCGTACGTGCCGGTGATCCGGTTCGCGACCGTGCGCCGGTGGACCACGGTCGGCATCGGCCTGGTCGTGCTGCTCGGCACGTTCGCCCTCGCCAGCCGGCTGGAGACCAACTTCCTCGACGACAGCGGCGGCAACACCCTGTCGGTGAGCCAGGAGCTGCCGCTCGGCAGTGGGCTGGCCCAGACCGACGCGGCCGCGGGCCAGGTCGAGGCGATCCTGAAGCGCACCGACGGCGTCGAGTCCTACCAGGTCACCGCCGGCGGTTCCGGGTTGCCGTGGGAGGGCGCGGCCGGCGGCCGCACCGCCACCTACTCGCTGACCCTGCGCGACGGCGTCGAGTCCAAGGACGTCGAGGCGAAGCTGCGTGACGAGGTCGGCAAGCTGTCCGACGCCGGCGAGTTCACCTTCGGCAACGGCGGCAGCGCCTCGGCCGACCAGCTCGCCGTCGTGGTCCGCGCGTCCGACCAGGACGCCCTGGCCGCCGCGGCCGAGCAGGTGCGGGCCGCGCTGGCCGGCACGGCCGGCGTGGTCGACGTGCAGAGCAGCCTCGCGGAGAGCTCGACGCGGTTCGACGTCACCCTGAACCGGCAGTCGGCGGCGGCCTTCGGCCTCACGGACGCGTCGGTCGGCCAGCTCGTCGCGGGCGCCATGCGCGGCGCGCCGGTCGGCCAGATCACGGTCGACGGCGAGCGGGTCGACGTGGTGCTGCAGGGCGGCACGGCACCGACCACCGTCGACGAGCTGAAGGCACTGCCGGTCGGCCCGATCCATCGGGGCCGTCCGGTGACGCTGGGCCAGGTGGCCACGGTGCAGTCGGTCGAGGGCCCGGTGACCATCGACCGGATCGACGGCGAGCGCAGCGTCACCGTGACCGGTACGGCGACCGGGTCCAACCTGGGCAAGACGACGGCCGACCTCACGAAGACGCTCGACGGGCTGACGATGTCGGGCGGCGCGACGTGGGAGATCGGCGGCGTCAGCGCCGAGCAGGCCGACGCGTTCCAGCAGCTCCTGCTCGCGGTGCTCGCGGCCATCGCGATCGTCTTCGTCATCATGGTGGCCACCTTCCGCAGCCTGGTGCAGCCGCTGATCCTGCTGGTCTCCGTGCCGTTCGCGGCGACCGGTGCGATCGGCCTGCTGCTGCTGACCGGCACCCCGATGGGCGTGCCGGCCCTGATCGGCATGCTGATGCTGGTCGGCATCGTGGTCACCAACGCGATCGTGCTGATGGACCTGATCAACCAGTACCGCGACCAGGGCATGAACGTGCGCGACGCGGTGATCGAGGGCGGCCGGCGCCGGCTGCGCCCGATCCTGATGACCGCCGTGGCGACGATCTTCGCGCTGCTGCCGATGGCCCTCGGCCTGACCGGCGAGGGCGGCTTCATCTCGCAGCCGCTGGCCGTGGTGGTGATCGGTGGCCTGATCAGCTCCACGCTGCTCACGCTGGTGCTGGTGCCGACGCTGTACACGATGGTCGAGGGCACCAAGGAGCGGATCCGGCTGCGCCGGGCCGGCACCGGCCCGGACCCGTCGTCGAACGGGCACGGGCCGAAGAACTTCGACGACGTGGCGCCCAACCAGGTCGCCACGCCGGCCGGATCGCCCCTGCAGCGCACCGCCGACCCGGACCCGAGCCGGCCGTCGGCCGCGCTCTTCGAGGGCACCGACCAGTTCGAGGTGCTGCGGCTGCCCCGCAACCGGCCCCGCCCGCCCAGCGAGGACTGATCTTCGCGAGCGGACGCACGAGGCTAACGTCTCCTCGTGCGTCCGCTCCTTTCACTCCTGTTCCGCCACCCCGACTTCCGCCGGCTGTTCGTCGCGGAGCTCGTGGTGTTCGGGTCCGACTGGTTCGTCATGGTGCCGCTGCTGGTGCTCCTGCCGGAGCTGACGGGCAGCGGCACCTGGGGCGCCTACGTGCTCGCCGCCGACACGGGGATCACCGCGCTGGTGCTGCCGTACGCCGGCACGATCGCCGACCGGCTGGACCGTAGGAAGGTCATGGTCGCCGCCAACCTGGCGTGCCTGGCCGTCCTGCTGCTCCTGCTGTTCGTGCGCAGCGCCGGCACGGCCTGGCTGGCCATCGCGGTGGTCGCGGGCATGGCGGTGGCCAAGGGCTTCTACTCGCCGGCCGCGTCGGCGGCACTGCCCAATGTGGTCCCACCGGAGCGGCTCGGCCTGGCCACGACGCTGGCGGGCTCGGCCTGGGGCACGATGGCGGTGGTCGGCGCCTCGCTCGGCGGCATCCTGACCGCGGTGCTGAGCCCGTACGCCTGCTTCTGGATCGCCGCCCTCGCGCTGGTCGGCGCCGCGCTGCTGGGCAGCCGGATCCGCGGGCCGCTGCAGGTGCCGCGGGACATGGCGGCGCCGCCCGCGCACGCGTTCGCGGCGATCGGCGAGGCGTTGCGCTACATCGGCGGGCGGCCGACCGTGCGGGCACTGGTCACGGTGAAGTCCGCGGTGGGCCTGGGCAACGGGGTGCTGACCGTGTTCCCGCTGCTGGCCGCCGTCTACGGGGTCGGCCCGATCGGCGCCGGGCTGCTCTTCGCGCTGCGCGGGCTCGGTGCGCTGGTCGGCCCGTTCGCGCTGCGGCCGGTGCTGACCCGCCGGGCGCTGCTGTTGCCGGGGCTGGCGCTGTCGATGTCGACGTACGGGCTCGCGTACCTCGGTGTCTCGGTCCTGACCTGGTTCCCGCTCGTGCTGGTGCTGGTCTTCCTGGCGCACTTCGCGGCCGGCAGCAACTGGACGATGTCCAACTACGCGCTCCAGACCGAGGTGCCGGACCGGCTGCGCGGTCGGGTGTTCGCGACCGACCTGATGCTGGCGACGCTGTCGATCTCGATCAGCCAGCTCGGCGTGGCGGCCGTGGTGGACACCCTCGACGAGCGGGTCATCCTGGCCGGCTGCGGGACGGTGACGCTGCTGTACGCGGTCGGCTGGTGGCTGGCCACCCGACGGCTTTCGCTGGCGAGCGCGCCTGCGGTATCGTAGTGATATCACTTTGATACTGGGGGAGGGGCACCGATGGAAAAGCGCGCATTCCGGCTACCTGGTTTCGCCGCACTGCTTCTGCTGCTCGTGCTGGCCGCCGTGGCGGTCGTGGTCGTCGTCGTGGCGCCCGGGCCGGCCACCATCACCGTGACCAGCGTCCTGGGCGCGGTCGTCGTGATCGGCGCGACCGGCTTCGTCGTGGTCAACCCCAACGACGCCCAGGTCGTGCAGTTCTTCGGCCGCTACGTCGGCTCGGTACGCGACGCCGGGTTCCACTGGGTCTGGCCGTTGACGGAACGCCGCCGGATCACGCTGCGGGTGCGCAACTTCGAGACGCAGAAGCTCAAGGTCTCCGACGCCGACGGCAACCCGGTCGAGATCGGTGCCGTCGTGGTGTGGCGCGTGGTCGACTCGGCCAACGCGGCGTTCGGCGTCGACGACTACGTGCGCTACGTGGCGGTGCAGGCCGAGGCGGCCGTGCGGCACATGGCCACCAGCTATCCCTACGAGGCGCACGAGCAGGGCGCGGTCAGCCTGCGCGACGCGACCGTGGTCAGCGAGCAGCTCACCGCGGAGCTGGCCGAGCGGTTCGCACTGGCCGGCGTCGAGGTGCTGGAGTCGCGGGTGACGCACCTGGCGTACGCGCCGGAGATCGCCCAGGCGATGCTGGCGCGGCAACAGGCGTCGGCCATCGTGGCGGCCCGATTCAAGATCGTGGAAGGTGCGGTCGGCATGGTGTCCAACGCGCTCGAGCGGCTGAGCGAGCAGCACGTGGTCGAGCTCGACGAGGAGCGCAAGGCGCAGATGGTGGCCAACCTGCTGGTGGTGCTCTGCGGCGACCGGGCCGCGACGCCGGTGGTCAACGCCGGCACGCTCTACTGACGGCATGGCCGAGCGCAAGAAGCTGCTGTTGCGGCTCGATCCACAGGTGTACGACGCGTTGGCCCGGTGGGCGGCCGACGATCTGCGGAGCGTCAACGCGCAGATCGAGTACGCGTTGCGCCAGGCGCTGCGTGCGGCCGGTCGCCCGATCCGGCCTTCGGTCGAGGCCGAGCCGGAGTTCCGCTCCGTGGACGATTCCTGACCCGCGATTTCTTGTCGGTGGCTGGCTTTAGAGTGCGGGCATGGGTGTGACCTTCGTCGACGGCCCCGTGAAGGTGCGGGTGCCGGCGACCAGCGCCAATCTCGGTCCCGGCTTCGACGCGCTCGGGCTGGCCCTGGGCCTGCACGACGACGTCGCCGCCTGGGTCACCGACCGCGGCTGGCACGTCGACGTGGCCGGTGAGGGTGCCGGCGAGCTGCCGACCGGGGCCGACCACCTGGTCGCGCGCGCGATGGCGGCGACGTTCGAGCGACTAGGTGGCCAGCCGCCCGGCGTGGCGATCGAGTGCGTCAACCGCATCCCGCAGGCCCGCGGGCTGGGCTCGTCGTCGGCGGCGATCGTGGCGGGCGTTCAGCTCGCGCGGGCGCTGGTCCGCGACGGCACGACGACCCTCGACGACGCGGCGGCGTTGGCGCTGGCCGCCGAGCTGGAGGGCCATCCCGACAACGTCGCGCCGTGCCTGCTCGGCGGCTTCGTCATCGCGTGGTCCGACGAGACGACCGGCGGGTTCCGAGCGGTGCGGTTGGCGCCCGACGCCCGGGTCCGGCCCACGGTGTTCATCCCGACCGATCGCGGGTTGACCGCCGAGGCGCGGGCGGCGTTGCCCGCGTCGGTGCCGCACCACGACGCGGCCTACACCGCCGGGCGGGCGGCGCTGCTGGTGCACGCGCTGACCGCGGCACCCGACCTGCTCTTCCCGGCGACCGCCGACAAGCTCCACCAGGGCTACCGGGCAGCGGGCATGCCGGCGACCGCGGCCCTGGTCGATGAGTTGCGTGGTCGAGGCGTGGCCGCCGTGGTCAGTGGGGCCGGGCCGACCGTGCTGGCGCTGACCAGCCCGCCCGAAGACCCCGATCTGGGAATAGGTTGGCGCCTCGTCGAGTTGGCGATAGACGTAGTCGGCGCCAGGATTGGTTCAGGTAGACTCGGACACGCCGAGCGGGCCCCTGTTGCCGCAGGTCGGAAGAGTTGATTACGCTCTAGACCTAGCACAGCCGCGAAGCGTGCGATCTGCGGGGCGGCGCATCCCCGAAGCTATCGACGGTCGATCCGTCAATTTCCTGCCTCGGCTTACGCCGCACCACCTGAGCCCGCGATGAGTTGGCGTGCGAAACCCCGTGACGCGTCAAGCGAGGCGGGTGCACCGAGGCAGCCCGGCCACCTGATCTACCCAACCTGGGCAGCCCCGGCCTATCGAGGGAAGGAATCCATTGAGCGACACCACCGACGTGACGTCGGATGTCTCCAACGTCGCTGACGACGCCACGACCACCGGCACCCGACGCCGGCGGGGCAGCGGGCTGTCCGCGATGCTCCTGCCGGAGCTGCAGAGCCTGGCCGCGTCCCTCGGCATCTCCGGCACCGCCCGGATGCGCAAGGGCGAGCTGATCACCGCGATCTCCGAGCGCCAGAACGGTGCCGCGGCCGGCAGCACGCCGCGACCGCGGGCCGAGTCCGAGGCCAAGGCGCCGGAGACGGCTCCGGCTCCCTCGGGCGCTCCGGCCGGCACCGCGTCTGCACCGGCTACGGCGGGTGTGGCCGCCGCACCGGCCGCCGCGGGCATTGCCGTCGCGACCATCGAGGCGCCTGCCGCCACCGTGGCCGCCGAGGGCGGCCAGCGGTCCCGGCGCACCCGGGCCACGGCGTCCGCCTCGACCTCGGCCCCGGCCGAGCCCAAGGTCGACGGCGACGACGACTCGCGGGGCGACCGTGACTCGCGGGGCGAGCGCGACACCCGTGACCGCGGTGACCGCCACGAGCGGGGCGAGCGCACCGACGAGCGATCCAGCCGCAACGACCGTGGTGACCGTGGCGGCGACCGCGGTGACCGCAACGACCGCAGCGAGCGCAACGACCGCGGCCAGCGTGACGGTCGCCGGGGCGATGGCCACGGTGACGGCCGCCAGCGTGACAACCAGCCCGCTGGCCAGCGCGACGGCGGTCGTGATCTCGACGGCGACGACGACGACGAGAGCGGCGGCCGGCGGAGCCGGCGCAGCCGGTTCCGTGACCGGCGGCGTGGTCGTGGCGAGCGTGGCGAGGGCGACGACCGCTCGGGTGCCCGCGAGGGCGGCGGCCGTGAGGGCCGTGACCCGCAGGTCAGCGACGACGACGTGCTCGTGCCCGTCGCCGGCATCGTCGACGTGCTCGACAACTACGCGTTCGTCCGCACCACGGGCTACCTGTCCGGCCCCAACGACGTCTACGTCTCCATGTCCCAGGTCAAGAAATACGGCCTGCGGCGCGGCGACGCCGTCACCGGTGCCGTCCGCCAGGCCCGCGAGGGCGAGCAGCGGCGCGACAAGTACAACCCGCTGGTCCGGCTCGACACGGTCAACGGCATGGACCCGGAGGAGGCCAAGCGCCGTCCCGAGTTCTACAAGCTGACCCCGCTCTACCCGCAGGAGCGCCTGCGGCTGGAGACCGAGCCGCACATCCTGACCACCCGGGTCATCGACCTCATCATGCCGATCGGCAAGGGGCAGCGCGCACTGATCGTGTCGCCTCCCAAGGCCGGCAAGACGATGATCCAGCAGGCGGTCGCCAACGCGATCACCCGCAACCACCCTGAGGTGCACCTCATGGTCGTGCTCATCGACGAGCGCCCCGAAGAGGTCACCGACATGCAGCGCTCGGTCAAGGGCGAGGTCATCTCGTCCACGTTCGACCGTCCGCCGCAAGACCACACCACGGTCGCCGAGCTCGCCATCGAGCGGGCCAAGCGGCTGGTCGAGCTCGGCCATGACGTGGTCGTGCTGCTCGACTCGATCACCCGTCTCGGCCGCGCCTACAACCTGGCGGCCCCGGCGAGCGGCCGGATCCTCTCCGGCGGCATCGACTCGACGGCGCTGTACCCGCCGAAACGCTTCCTCGGCGCGGCCCGCAACATCGAGAACGGCGGGTCGCTGACCATCATCGCCAACGCGCTGGTGGAGACCGGTTCCATGATGGACACGGTCATCTTCGAGGAGTTCAAGGGCACCGGCAACGCCGAGCTCAAGCTGGACCGGAAGATCGCCGACAAGCGGGTGTTCCCCGCCATCGACATCCACCCGTCCAGCACGCGTAAGGAAGAGATCCTGCTCGCGCCGGAGGAGCTGGCGATCACGCACAAGCTCCGCAAGGTGCTGCACTCGCTCGAGTCGCAGGCCGCGCTGGATCTCCTGCTCGACCGGCTCAAGCAGAGCCGCACCAACATCGAGTTCCTGCGCCAGATCGCCAAGTCGACACCGGGAGAGTGACCCCGGCCCGTCCGCGATACGGAAACCGGCCCTACCTGCGCAGGTAGGGCCGGTTTCACGTTTTTGCCACGCGTTGGTGTCTCGCGCACGGACCAATTGGTCGCACAAAGTGTCCGATCCACGCATGACCCCAGGTGAAACTCTGCTCACACTGCGCACCGGGAGCTGCCCCCCGACTGCGGCGGCACCACCGTGCGCGTGTGCTTGTGAATACGTCATCAATCTGGGAGGCGCGATGACGACACCTGGGTACCGTGACGTGCCCCCGGAGTCCTGGGATCCCGACGCCCCGGTCGACCTCGCCGAGGCCGAAGACTTTCTGCGGATGTGCTACGCCGAGAACAGCAAGCTCGGCTCGGCGGAGCCCCGGCTCGCGGTGGTGCGGGCCCAGATCGCGGCGACCGGCACCTACGTGCACACGCCGGACGAGCTCGCCTACGGCGCGCGGGTCGCATGGCGCAACTCCAGCCGGTGCATCGGCCGGCTCTACTGGCGCAGCCTGGTGGTCCTCGACCGGCGCCGGGCGCGTACCCCCGAGGAGATCTTCGCCCTGATCGTGCGGCACCTGTGCATGGCCGGCGGCACCGCGGCGGCCAACCGCGAGCCGGGCGCCATCCGTCCGGTGATCTCGATCTTCCCGCAGGCCCAGCCGGGCCGTCCGTACGCCCGGATCTGGAACGAACAGCTCATCCGCTACGCCGGCTACCGCGACGTCAACGGTGGCGTGACCGGCGACCCGCGGGTGGTCCGCTTCACCGAGTCGATGCGCGACCTGGGCTGGCGCGGCAAGGGCGACGCCTTCGACGTGCTCCCGGTCGCGATCGAGACCCCGGCGCACGGGGTACGGCTGTTCGAGCTCCCCGAGCGCGCGGTGCTGGAGGTGCCGCTGGCCCACCCGGAGTTCGGCTGGTTCGCGGAGCTCGGCCTGCGCTGGCACGCGGTCCCGGCGATCTCCAACATGCGGCTGACCATCGGCGGCGTGCACTATCCCCTGGCGCCGTTCAACGGCTGGTACATGGGCACGGAGATCGGCGCCCGCAACCTGGCCGACCCGGAGCGCTACAACATGGTGCCGGTGGTGGCCCGCCTGATGGGCCTCGACACCTCGAAGCCCGGCACCCTCTGGCGCGACCGGGCCCTGGTAGAGCTCAACCGCGCGGTCCTCTGGTCCTTCGAGCGCGCCGGCGTGAAGATCACCGACCACCACACCGAGTCGGACCGCTTCATGGCCCACATCCGCAACGAGACCAGAGCGGGCCGCGAGGTGCCGGCCGACTGGAGCTGGATCGTGCCACCGCTGTCCGGGGGAGCGACCCAGGTCTTCCACCACTACTACCACGAGGCCGACGAACGCCCGAACTTCTACCTCGACCCGGAAGCCCGCGCCCTAGCCACCCACGGCCACCGC
The DNA here is from genome assembly GCF_900188485.1 of Asanoa hainanensis. Classification (GTDB taxonomy): domain Bacteria; phylum Actinomycetota; class Actinomycetes; order Mycobacteriales; family Micromonosporaceae; genus Asanoa; species Asanoa hainanensis. The sequence continues at coordinate 169,498 of NZ_FZPH01000003.1, read as the reverse complement.
GCCCACGCGCCAACCGAGGACCCCACCCCACCAACCCAGACCCGCCGGGAGACGACACCGCGCCCGACGGCTGCGGACGGTTCAGAAACGCGCGTCGCCGAGCCGACCCCACCGCAGCGCATCCCCGCTCAGCCCGTCCCACCGGCGGCCCCATCGCGCGTGGCCCCGTCCCCGACCCTCCGCCCGGCCTGCCCGGTCCGGCACTAGGCCCAACCGGGCGCGGACCTGGCAAGCGGAGCGCAGCGGAGCGGTCCCTCGCGGGAGGAACGGCCCGCACCACCGCGAACCCGAGTCATGATCTAGAACTTGATCTGTCAGAAATCGCCTTCGGCGACCTGGAAGACCGTCAACCCCAGGTCGCGCCACATCTTCACGACGTGTTGTCTGTCGTCGAAGACGCCCACCACTCGGTAGGCGGTGGCTATCGCGCTCTGGAAGATGTCGCGTTTGACGAGCGCGTCGCGGCGGGTGTCGCCGTACGCGCGCATGTGCAGGGCCAGGTACGGGACGCCCACGTGGGCCGCCAGCCAGTGCTCCGTGTCGGCGCGGGCGCTTTCCTCCCGGCCTGTGCAGTAGATCACTCCGTAGCCGGCCGCGTGCATCGCCCGGACCGCCGCGATCACCGCGTGGTTGGGCTCGTCGTCGGCCACCAGGTGCAGGTCCAGGTGGTGGCGGTCGCCGAGCAGGGCCACCGTGCCGTCGATGTCGACCAGGACGATCTCGGGGGCGCCGGCGGGCGGCTCGTAGCGGTCCGTCGGCGGTGCCGTCGCCACGGTCGGCACGGGCAGCGGCAGGGTGCGGCCGGCCAGGTAGCGCTGGTGCATCGACCGGATCGCCGCCTCGCCGACCCGCTCGTCCTTGGGGCGGGTGGCGTCGCGGCGGACGCATTCGTCGACCGGCACGTCGGTGAAGTCGCGCACCTCGAAGGCCGCGCCGTGCCGGGCGGCCAGGCCCGCCCAGTCGCGGGCGAGCCGGGGGATCAGGTTGGTGTCGTCGACGCAGACGTCGATCCCAGCACCCAGCAAGCTGTCGACCAGCGTGTACGAGGCGATCGAGACCTGGCGCTCCGTGCGGTCGGTGAGCAGCGGCTCGCCGTGCAGCATCCGGCGTAGGTCGTCTCTGTTGACCCGGACGACCCAGGGCTGGAGGCTCCGCGCGTACGTGGTCTTGCCGGACGCGGGCAGGCCGCGGGTGATGATCAACCGGGGTGCGCGGTGCGGCATGGCATCAATCATGGCCCACAGGAATCATGGCCCATGGGAATGCGCACCCTGGGGGTCGCGTTACACGGGTCGGACCAGTGCATGGCAGACTGGTCAATCGGCCAAGGTTCCGGTTCCCGTTCCCGTCCCAGGGGCGACCCGGCGACCATCGATTGAGAGGACCGAGGCGTGAAGCCTGACATCCACCCGCAGTACGTGACCACCGAGGTCACCTGTTCCTGCGGCAACACCTTCAGCACCCGCAGCACGGCGAAGAGCGGTCAGATCCACGTCGAGACCTGCAGCGCCTGCCACCCGTTCTACACCGGCAAGCAGCGCGTTCTCGACACCGCCGGCCGCGTGGCCAAGTTCCAGCAGAAGTACGCCAAGGTCCAGGCCAAGAAGAAGTAGCGACGCCGACGGCGCCCCCTCGCGGAATCTGCGAGGCGGGCGCCGTCGTCTGTTCGCCGCCGCTAAGGACCAGAGGAGCGAAAGATGAGCGTGGATCGACTCGCGGGGTTGCTCGACGAGTACGGGGAGCTGGAGAAGCGGCTCGCCGACCCGGCGATCCACGCCGACCAGAACACGGCCCGGCGGGTCGGCCGCCGGTTCGCCGAGCTGGCTCCCATCCGCAAGGCCAACGACGAGCTCGAGCAGGCCCGAGCCGACCTGGCCGCCGCCCGCGAGCTCGCCGCGGAGGACCCGTCGTTCGGCGGCGAGGTGGACGCGATCGCGGCCACCCTGCCGGCGCTGGAGGAGCGGCTCGCGGAGCTGCTCATGCCGCGCGACCCGCACGACGCCAAGGACGTGATCGTCGAGATCAAGGCCGGCGAGGGCGGTGAGGAGTCGGCCCTGTTCGCCGGCGACCTGCTGCGGATGTACTCCCGCTACGCCGAGCGCCACGGCTGGGTCACCGAGGTGATCGACGCGCAGGACTCCGACCTGGGTGGCGTCAAGGACGTCTCGCTGGCGGTCAAGACCAAGGGCGTGCCCGAGGGCGGCAACGGCGTCTGGTCGCGGCTCAAGTGGGAGGGCGGCGTCCACCGGGTGCAGCGGGTGCCGGTCACCGAGTCGCAGGGTCGGATCCACACCTCGGCGGCCGGCGTGCTGGTGCTGCCCGAGGCCGAGGACGTCGACGTGAACATCGAGCCCGGCGACATCCGGGTCGACGTGTTCCGCTCGTCCGGTCCGGGCGGGCAGTCGGTCAACACCACGGATTCGGCGGTACGCATCACCCACCTGCCCACCGGCATCGTGGTGAGCTGCCAGAACGAGAAGAGCCAGCTCCAGAACCGCGAGCAGGCGATGCGGATCCTGCGTGCCCGGCTGCTGGCCGCGGCCCAGGAAGAGGCCAACGCGGCCGCGTCCGACGCCCGCAAGGCGCAGGTGCGCACCGTCGACCGCTCCGAGCGGATCCGCACCTACAACTTCCCGCAGAACCGGATCAGCGACCACCGGATCGGCTACACGGCGTACAACCTCGACCTGGTGCTGGCCGGCGACCTCGACGGCGTGCTGGACGCGCTGACCGAGGCCGACCGGGCCGCCCGGCTCGCGGGGGAGACCGAGCTATCCCGGCAGTGACCGGGCGAGCCGGTCGACGCGGCGCAGCGCCGCCGGGATGCGGTGTGCGCCGGCCAGGCCACTGACCAGCGCGGCGGCCTCCTCGACCGGCAGGCCGGCCGCGGTCACGTAGAGCGGCCGGTCACCGCTGCCCCGCACCACCGGCACGGCGTGCGTCGCCGCCCGGAACGCGGTCTTCGCGACACCCACCACGGGCCTGTTCGTCTCTTCGTGGACTCGGGCTCCGAGCCCGGGGCGCCCGTCCGGGTCCAGGTCGACGTAGCCGTCCACCAGCAGCACGTCGACCGGCTCCGTCGTGGCCAGCACCGCACGGATCGCCGGCAGTTCGCGTTCGAAGAAGAATCCCGGCCGGTACGCGGGCACGGCGTCGATGTCGGCCACCCGCTCCTCCACGAGCGTGGCGAAGCGCGGGTCCGTGGCGACGACCAGCGCGGCCCGGGCGCCGCCCTCGTCCGGATAGTGCGCGTCGACCGCGCCGTAGCGGGTCACCGGGCGGTGCGGTGCGAGGCGGCCATGCCGTGAAGTCTGCGTTGACGCCCTGGCATCGGCAACGCTGAGGTGACGCTCGATTCTGCGAACTTTTGTCCGTTATGTGGTTAATGTGGCTCGGGTGAAGGGGTTTCGGCTCGCTGGGGCCGCCGGCGTCCTGCCGCTCGGGCTGCTGCTCGTGCTGCCGGGGCTCGCGGTGGCAACCCCGACCCCGACCCCGAACGCGACACCGTCACCGACCGCGAGCCCCGCTGTCCTGCGCAAGCTGCCGCCGCCCCGGCCGATCCCGACCACCGTGGACGTCGCCGTGACCGGAAAGGTCGCGCCGGTCGTGGTCCGGCCCGGTCAGGACGCCACGTTGACCTTCACCGCCCGCAACGAGGGTGTCCTGCCGGCCGGCGACGTGCGCGTGGCGGTGCCGCTGCCGGCCCAGGTGACGGTGACCAGGCCGGTCGCCAGCCAGGGCACGTTCGACGGTCTGCTGTGGAGCATCGGGTCGCTGCCGGTGCGCAAGGCCGCGACGCTGACGCTGCTGGTGCGCGGCAGCACGCCCGCGACGGTCACCGCCACGGCGGCCCTGGTCGGCTCGACGCCCCGGGACGGTGACGCGCACGACGACCTGGCCACCGCCGCGCTGCGGGTCGCCGCGCCGGCCGGGACCCGCGTGCCCCGCGCCGACCTGGTGCTCAGCGCGCGGGTCGCGCCCGAGCTGGCCGGCCCGGGCGACCCGGTGACCTACGCGGTCACGATCGCCAACAAGGGGCCCGACGCGGCGCCCGCGGTGGAGGTGGCCGATCCGGTACTCACCGGCACCTTCCTCGCGTCGTCCGCGTCCGCCGGCCAGGTGGTCGGGATGCCGGTGCGGACCGGTGGGCCGGCCAGCGCGGCCCGCTGGCGGGTCGGCACGTTGGCGCCCGGTGCCAGCGCCACGTGGGCGGTCCGGACACTGGCGACGGTGGCACCCGTGGGCGATGCGGCCGTGCTGGTCACCCAGAGCGGCGCCGACGACCCGGTCGGCGGTGACACCGTCGCCCGGGCGGCGCCGAAGGTGACCGCCGCGGACCTGGCGCTGACGCGCGACGTCAGCAACCGGACCCCGAGCTTCGGGCAGGAGATCACGGTTACCGTGACCGCCAGCAACGCCGGGCCGGACCTGGCCCGCGGGGTGGTCGTCAGCGACCCGTTCGGCGCCGAGCTCGAGTTCGTGTCGGCGTCGATGGACGCGGGCGACTACGACGACGGACGGTGGACGGTCGGCGACCTGGCGGTCGGTGCCGTGGCGACGTTGACCTTGCGGGCCCGGGTGGCGGTGGCCGGGCGGATCAGCGGTCGGGCGACCGTGGAGGGTGAGCCGGACGACCCGGACAGCGCCAACAACGCCGTCGAGACCGTCCTGGAGGCCGGCAGCGGGGCGGCACCGCACCTGCCGGCCTTCCGGACCGGCTTCCCGCTGCCGTACACCGAGATCCGGTTCTCCACGATGGAGGCAGCGGTGGTCGGAGGCCTGATGATGATGTTGGGCCTGGTCCTCTTGCTACACCTGCGCCGCGCCTAAGAAGCGGCACGCGGGCGGCGTTTGGCCCGCAGCATCTCCCGGTCCGCGATCTCGAACGCCTGGCCAAGGGCGTCGCGCAGCGCCGGGCCGGAGCCGTTGACCTCGGCGAACCCGACGCTGACGCCGACCGGGGTGCCCGGGACCAGCGCGTGCCAGTCCTCGGCGCCCACCGCGACCGCGATCCGGCGGGCCACCTCGGTCGCCTCCGCCATGCCGGCGCCCGGCAGCACCACCACGAACTCGTCGCCGCCGTAGCGGGCCACGAAGTCGCCGCGCCGCATCACCCGGTGGATCACCCCGGCGATCCGTTGCAGCACCAGGTCGCCGGAGTGGTGACCGTGCTCGGTGTTGACCGCCTTGAAGCCGTCGAGGTCGCAGACGCCGATCACGGCCCGCTCGCCCCGGGCGACCATGGCCGCCACGTAGCGCTCGAGCTGGCGGCGGTTGGGCAGGCCGGTCAGCGGGTCGGTGAGCGCCTCTCCCGCATATTGCGCGGCGGTGCGCCGCAGCTCCTCGCGCTCGATCTGCGCCGCGATGCCGTCGACGTAGACGGTCTGCAGCCGGTCGCTGCGCTGGGCGGCCAGCCGGAACGCGTGCCGGTCGGCGCGGTGCGCGGCGGCGTGGTCGCCGGCCCGCGCGAAGGTCAGGCTGCGCAGCCGCTCGGGCTCGGCCGCGCCGAGGGTCTGCGGGGAGATGGTGATCGTGCCCAGCCGGGCCAGCGCCTCGATCGGCCGGCCGGCGCCGATCGCCACGCAGACGTCGCCGAGTTGGCGCAGGTCGCGGGCGCGGGCACCGTCGCCGCCGGCGGCCAGCAGGGCGAGCACGTCGACCCGGTCGTCGACCTCCTCGCCCAGGGCGCTCCGGCGGGCCGCCGCGTAGCCGTAAGCGGTCACCGTGGACGGTCGCAACCGGACACCGCCGTCGGCGTCGAGGAACCGGCACAGGTCGACGCCGATGTCGCGGAGCACCCGCAGGCAGCCGTCGGAGTCGCCGGAATGGTCGAGGGCGACCGCGTTGCGCAGCCGGATGCCGGGCGCCGCGAACAGCTCCTCGGGGAGCCCGGCGGCCGTGCCGAGCTGTCGGGCCCGCTCGATCGCGCCCAGCGCGTAGCCGTGGAAGCTCAGGTAGGAGTAGGCCATCGCCAGGTCGTGCCAGCCCCAGGCGGTGTCGCCGTCCGGGTCCTGCACGCGGCCCAGGTAGCTGGCGCTCTGCACGAAGTGGGTGACGCAGCGGTCGAGCGCGCCCTGGTGGTGCGCGGCGAGCGCGGCGAGGGCGTGGGCATGGCCGAGGATGTACGGGTCGCCGACCTCGCGGGCGCACTCCAGCGCCTGGTCGACCGCGGCCGCGTACTCGGCGGTGCGGCCGAGGTTGAGCACCGCGGACAGCCGCTGGACCAGCGCGTCCGCGCGGGCGGCCGGCTCCTTGGTGGTCTCGAGCACCTGGTCGAGCACCAGGCAGGCGTCGGCCGACTTGCTGCGCATCATCAGTGCGCGCGCCTGCCGCAGCGCGTCAACCTGGTCGGGGACCCGGTCGAGCCAACCCACCGAGTGACCCCCTTCCGCAACCTTCGTGGTGTCGAGCGTCAATGATTATCGCGTGACGGGCCGCAGACAACAGCCGACCGAAGGGACGACCATCCGCGTCGCACCAATGATCGCCGATGCCGCCGGAAGATTGGTATCCGCGGGGGTCGAATCCCCGCGAAACGACGCTGAACTGTTGGCGGCCTTCGTTCTCGGCGTGTCGCGCGGTCGACTGCCGCTGGTCGACACCTTCACCGCCGAGCAGGCCGACGCGTACCGCCGGCTGGTCCGACGCCGGGTCGACCGCGAACCGCTGCAATATCTGACGGGTACGGCGGCCTTCCGCTATCTCGAGCTCGCCGTCGGCCCGGGCGCCTTCGTGCCCCGGCCGGAGACCGAGCTCCTCGCCGGCTGGGGCATCGACCTGGCCCGCGACCTGCCCGCCCCGGTGGTGGTCGACCTGTGTGCCGGGCCCGGCCCGATCGCGTTGTCGGTCGCGACCGAGCTTCCGACCTCGACCGTGTACGCCGTGGAGAAGTCGCCGGCCGCCCTCGACTGGCTGCGGCGGAACGCGGCCGACCTCGCGCCGGGCACCCACGTGGTCCCGGGCGACGTGGCCGACCCGGAGCTGCTCGGCGACCTGCGCGGCCGGGTGGACGTGCTGCTCAGCAACCCGCCCTACGTGCCGGCGGACACGCCCGTCCCACCGGAGGTCGACCGCTACGACCCGGCGACCGCCGTGTTCGGCGGCCAGGACGGTCTCGACGTGGTCCGCCCCGTGATCGCCCGGGCGGCCGAGCTGCTCCGGCCCGGCGGGGCCCTGGGGATCGAGCACGACGAGGAGCACGCGGAGGCGCTACCGGAGCTACTGCGCGCTGACGGCCGGTTTGACCGGATCGAGGGGCATGCGGATCTCACTGGCCGTCCTCGATTCACCACTGCCCGGCTGAGACCGGACGCGTCCTCGTGGCAGACTGGCTCATCGTGATGCTCTATGACTGCCGGCAGATCGCCGACCGCGACAAGGGGATCGCCGCGGCGATCGAGGCGGTCAAGTCCGGTGAGCTGGTGGTGCTGCCGACCGACACGGTCTACGGGCTCGGCGCCGACGCCTTCACCCCACACGCCGTGTCCCAGCTGCAGACCACCAAGGGCCGGGACCGCAGCATGGCCCCGCCGGTGTTCGTCGGCTCCCGCCACACCCTCGACGGCCTGGTCTTCTCGCTGCCGCAGGCGGCGCGCGACCTGGTCGAGGCGTTCTGGCCCGGCCCGCTGACGATCATCATCGAGCACTCGCCGACCCTCCAGTGGGACCTGGGCGAGACCGGCGGCCAGATCGCGGTGCGGATGCCGCTGCACCCGGTGGCCCTGGAGGTGCTGCGCGAGACCGGCCCGATGGCGGTGCTCGCCGCCAACAAGGCCGGCCTGCCCGCGCCGACCACGGCCGAGGAGGCCCGCGAGCAGCTCGACTACGCCGTCCGGGTGTACCTCGAGGCCGGACCCAGCGCCGACCCCGTGCCGAGCGCGATGGTCGACGTGACCGGCGACGTGCCCCGGCTGCTGCGGGCCGGCGGCATCCCGATCGAGAAGCTGCAAGACGTGGTGCCCGGCCTGGCCGGTCCGGGGATGTGACCGTGCCGCCGTTCACCGTCCTGCACATCTGCATGGGCAACATCTGCCGGTCGCCGATGGCCGAGCGGTTGCTCGCGCTCGCCGTCCAGCAGCGGCTGTCCCGGGTGCCGGCGGGCACGGCGACCACCGTCGCCGACGGGCTGGTGCTCAGCCACAGCGCCGGCACCGGCGGTTGGCACGACGGCGAGGAGATGAACCCGCCGGCCGCCCGCCAGGTGCGCGCCCGCGGCGGTGACCCGACCGGCTTCGCCGCCCGCAAGCTGCTCTCCGAGCACATCGACGCGGCCGACCTGGTGCTGACCGCGACCGCCGACCAGCAGGAGTACGTGGTCGCCCTGCGCGCCGACGCCGCGGGCCGCACGTTCGTGCTGGGCGAGTTCGGCCGCCTCCTGCCCGCCGTCGACCCGGCCGCGCTGCCGGACGGCGGGCTGACCCCCGACGGCGTCTACGCCCGCGGCGTGGCGCTGGTCGAGGCGGTCGACGCCGCCCGCCGGGGTGCCTCCGCACTGCCCGCCGACGACCTCGACGACCCGTGGGGGCGCGGCGACCAGACGTTCAGCCGGGTGGCCGACGAGATCGAAGAGACCATCGTCCCGCTCGCCCGCCTGCTCATTCCGTCCTGAGGGGACCGACATGGTCAACGCCCGTTGGCTGGCACCGGCCTCGCCGTCCGGCCTGCTGCGGCTCGGCGACGCCGAGGACGTCGCGGCCGTGCTCCGCGGTGGCGGACTGGCCGTGCTGCCCACCGAGACCGGCTACATGCTGGCCGCCGCCGCGACGATCGAGTCGGCCGTGCTCCAGGTCTTCAAGGCCAAGCAGCGCGACCTGGCCCACCCGATGCACATCGCCTGTGCCTCACTCGAGATGGCGGCGCACTTCGCGGTGCTCACGCCCGAGGCCCGCAAGGTGATCGGCGCGTTCACGCCCGGGCCGCTGACGGTGGTCGTCCCGCAGACCAGCGAGCTTCCCGACCGGCTCGTGACCCACGAGGGCACGGTCGGCATCCGCGTGCCGGACCACCCGGCCACCCTTCAGGTGATCGCCGCGGCCGGGGTGCCGGTCACCGCGACGAGCCTCAACCCGTCCGGGGCGGAGTCCCGGCCGGTCGACGCCGACGTGCTCGCCGAGCTCGAATGGTCGACCGCGCAGGAGGTGCCGGTCGTGGTCGACCACAGCTCGATCCGGCACACCCTCGCCTCGACGCTCGTGACGCTCACCGGTCCGGACGGTCCGCGGGTCCTCCGGGAAGGCCCGGTCTCGGCGGCGCAGGTACGGGAGATCCTGGGTCACTAGGGTTCTCGGCGCCCCGGGCGATGTTGCGGGCCATCCCGCCGAAGATCATCGCGTGGAACGGCGAGACCGCCGCCCAGTACGCGTGCCCGGCCAGCCCGTGCGGCAGGAACACGGCCCGCTGCCGGTAGCGTGAGCCGCCGCTCGGCGGGTCCGGCTCGGACCGCAGCTCCAGCCAGGCCCGGCCCGGCAGCTTCATCTCGGCGCGCAGCCGGAGCAGCTCACCCGGCACGATCTCCTCAACCCGCCAGAAGTCGAGCGCGTCGCCGACCTGGAGCCGGTTCGGGTCGCGCCGGCCGCGACGCAGGCCCACCCCGCCGAACAGCCGGTCCAGCCAACCCCGCACCTCCCAGGCCAGCGGGAACGAGTACCAGCCGTTGTCGCCGCCGACCCCTTCGATCACCCGCCACAGCATCGCCGGGTCGGCCGCGACGGCTCGCTCCCGCACGTCGGTGTAGACGCTGCCGCCGGACCAGCGCGGGTCGGTGGGCAGCGGGTCGGCCGGCGATCCGGCGCCCGACCAGCGGGTCTCGACGTCGAAGTCGCGCACCTTGGCCAGCGCCAACCGGACCGCGCGGTCGAAGCCGATCAGGCCGTCGGGCGGGTCCGGCACGTACTCGGCGATGTCGTGCTCGTGCGCGATCGCCTCGTGGATCAGGCTCTCCACCAGCGGCCGGGCGATCGCGTTGGGCACCGGGGTGACGAGCCCGACCCAGTGCGAGGAGAGTCCCGGGGTCAGCGGCCGCACCGGCACGATGACGCGCCGGGGCAGTCCGGCCACGGCGGCGTACCGCTGCATCATCTCGGCGAAGGTCAGCACGTCCGGGCCCGCGATGTCGAAGCCCCGGTTGACCTCGGCCGGCAGCGTGGCGGTGCCGATCAGGTAGCGCAGCACGTCTCGCACCGCGATCGGCTGGATCCGGTTGCGGACCCAGCGTGGGGTGACCATGGCCGGCAGCCGCTCGGCGAGGTAGCGGAGCATCTCGAACGACGCCGAGCCCGAGCCGAGGATGACGGGCGCGCGCAGCACCGCGGTCGGGGTGCCGCTGTCGAGCAGGATGCGGGCGACCTCGGCCCGGGACCGCAGGTGGGCCGAGCTCGTGCCGTCGGCGGGCGGCTCGGGACCACCGAGGTAGACGATCCGCCGGACCCCGGCGTCGCGCGCGGCCCGGGCGAAGGCCTGCGCGTTGGCCCGGTCGAGCGCCTCGAAGTCGGGCCGGCCGAGCGAGTGGACCAGGTAGTAGGCGACGTCGACGCCGGCGAACGCGGCGGGCAGCGAGGCGGGGTCGCCCAGGTCGCCCTTGGCCACCTCGACCCGGCCGGCCCAGGGCACGTCGCGCAGCTTCTCCGGCGAGCGGCTCAGGCAGCGGACCTCGTGGCCGGCGTCCAGCAGGCGGGGGACCAGCCGGCCACCGATGTAGCCGGTCGCGCCCGTGACTAGGCATTGCACGCTTCCCACTATGCGGGTCGATGCGGCCGTTCGCTTGGTATCCGGATCGTCACCCAGAGTTCGTCGCAAGTTTTCCGGACCCGCCGAAATTGTCCGGCTCTTTCCGAATCAGCCACACGTTTCGGGCACCTGGCGGGACGCACGTAGACTCCGACGCGATGTCGACGACCTCTGCCCGTACCCCGGACGCGGCCGCAGCCGATGCGGACCGCAACTGGCGGCTGCGCCACCTGCCACCGATCCTGATCGCCGCCGCGGTGATGACCGTCGGCGCGGCCGTCCTGGGCGGCCTGCTCGCGGGCGGAGTCGGCGCGTACGCCGCGCCGCTCGGCGTGCTGCTGGCGACGGGCAGCTTCCTGGCCTCGACGCTGGCCATCGCGTGGGCGGACAAACTCGACACGAAGCTGGTCATGCCGTTCGGCATGGGTGTCTACGTGGCCAAGTTGAGCCTGCTCGGCGGCATCCTGCTGGTCGTCGCGACGACCGACTGGGCCGGCATCAAGCCGCTCTCCGCCGGGATTGTCGCCGGCGTGTTGGCGTGGACAGCGACCCAGATCTGGTGGATCGTGACCGTGCACGCGCCGAGATTTCGCCGTTAACGCGACCCCTGGGTGACCCCACATCGCGGGTCGGAGGAGTAGCGTGAGCGCAGAGGCGGAACCATCATCCCATTCCCCCCGCGCAGCCTGAGTGTGCGGGGGTCGAGTCTTCGCCTCCCTCTACCGGCTGATACGGTTCCCGCGTCATGGCCGGTGACCCACCCTCGCAACACTCCGACAAGGACCCCGACGCAACGCCGACGGGGGCCGACCTCGGCTGGACGGCGCTGTCCTACCTCATCGGTGGGATGTTGGTGTGGGGCTTCATCGGCTGGCTGATCGACCGTTCGGTGCATACCGGCGGCGTGATCACCGGCATTGGTGTGGTGATCGGCTGCGCTGGCGGTATCTACCTGGTCATCAAGCGGATCGGGGCCCCACCACCGGGGCCCGGAAGTTCATGAGGGAAGGGACGCGGTGATCGGACAGGCGGTCGCTCTCCAGAGCGACGTTCCGTTTCCACCTGAGGTAGGCGACTTCTACCTGCCCTCGATCGTGCCGTGGGGCGGGCTCGACTCGCTGTGGTTCACGAAGATCACGGCGCTGGTGTGGGTCAGCACCGCCCTCATCATCGTCTTCTTCCTGCTGGCCTACCGGAAGCCCAAGCTGGTTCCCGGCAAGGCGCAGTGGATCGCCGAGTCGACTTACGGCTTCGTGCGCAACAACATCGCGATCGAGATGCTCGGCGCGCGGGGCGTGCGGTTCGCGCCGTACCTCGCGACGCTCCTGCTCTTCATCGTCTTCAACAACCTGTGGAGCATCGTCCCGATCGCCCAGATCTCGCCGAACTCGCACATCGCGTTCCCGGCGTTCCTGGCGCTGATCAGCTACGTGCTCTTCAACTACGTCGGCATCAAGAAGTTCGGGTTCCGCAAGTACATGCGCAACTCGCTCATCCCGCCGGCGCCGTGGTTCGTACTGCCGATCCTGATCCCGATCGAGTTCTTCTCCACCTTCCTGGTGCGGCCGTTCTCACTCGCGGTCCGGTTGTTCGCCAACATGTTCGCCGGGCACATGCTGCTGCTCGTCTTCACCCTCGGCGGGTTCGCGATGCTCCAGGCGAACACCGCACTGGCGCCGATCTCGGTGCTCTCCTGGTTGATGACCATCGCGCTGACGCTGCTCGAGCTGCTGGTGATCTTCCTGCAGGCCTACGTCTTCACCGTGTTGACCGCGAGCTACATCCAGGGCGCGGTCTCGGAGGAGCACTGATCCCCGCCCCTCGGGGAAGTGGTCCACCGTTTCGCACCAACAGTTGTCCGTCCCGCGTGAACGTCACGCGTGATAAACAGGAGGAACCTCAGCAATGGACATCGCCGCAGTTGAGGGCAGCGTTGCCGCCATCGGTTATGGCCTCGCCGCCATCGGCCCGGGCATCGGCGTCGGGCTGATCTTCGCGTCCTACATCCAGTCGACCGCTCGCCAGCCCGAGTCGTCCCGTATGACCCTGCCGTTCGTCTGGATCGGCTTCGCCGTCGTCGAGGCGCTCGCGCTGTTCGGCATCGCGTTCGGCTTCATCTGGGCCGGCTGACCCCGCTGACCCGGCTGAACCCCAGGAGGTTTCCATGAACCTAAGCGCAGCAGTCGAGCACAGCCCGATCCTGCCGCTCTGGCAGGAGATCGTGGTCGGTGGCGTCGCGTTCGCGGTGCTCTGCTTCGTGCTGATGAAGTTCGTCTTCCCGCGCATGGAGGAGACCTTCCGGGCGCGAGTCGACGCGATCGAGGGCGGCCTCAAGCGGGCCGAAGAGGCCCAGTCCGAGGCCAACAAGCTGCTCGAGCAATACAAGGCGCAGCTGGCCGAGGCGCGCACCGACGCCGCGAAGATCCGTGACGACGCGCGTGCCGACGCCGAGGAGATCCGTCAGGAGATCCAGGTGCGGGCCCGCGAGGAGTCCGACCGCATCATCGCCGCCGGGCGCGAGCAGCTCAACGCCGAGCGCCAGCAGATCGTTCGCGAGCTGCGGGCCGAGGTGGGCACGCTGGCCGTCGACCTGGCTGGCCGGATCGTCGGTGAGTCCCTCGCCGACGAGGCGCGCCAGCGTGGCACCGTCGACCGGTTCCTGTCGGAGCTCGAGTCGACCGGGAGTCGTTGATGCAGGGCGTCAGCCGGGAGTCCTTCCGCGCCGCAGCGGATCGGTTGGACTCGTACGCGACGTCGGCGCCCGCCGCCGACATCGCGACGACCGGTGACGAACTGCTGTCCGTGGCCGACGTGCTGCGCCGGCAGCCGCGGCTGCGGCGGGCGCTGTCGGACCCGGGCCGCTCCGGGCAGGACCGGGCGGAGCTGATCCGCTCCCTGCTCACCGGCAAGGTCGGTGACGAGACGCTCGAGCTGGCCAGCACCCTGGCCGGTGGCGGCTGGTCGGCCGCGAGCGAGCTGCTCGACGCGACGGAGCGACTGGGCGTCGAGGCGCTGTTGGCCAGTGCCGACCGCGCCGACGACCTCAGCGACGTCGAGGACGAGCTGTTCCGCTTCGGCCAGGTCGTCGACGGCTCGCCGGAGCTCTCCGGTGCGCTGTCCGACGTCGTCGCGCCGCCCGCGCAGCGGGCCGAGCTCGTCAAGGCCCTGCTCGACGGCAAGGCCAAGCCGGTCACCCTGCGACTGGTCGAGGTGGCGCTCGGCGGCTTCGGCGGACGGTCCTTCCAGTCGGCTCTGAGCCGCATGGTGGAAATGTCCGCGGAACGCCGCGATCGCCAGGTCGCTTATGTCACCGTTGCCGCACCTCTGTCCGATGACGAGGAGCGCCGACTGGGCACAAAGCTGTCACAACTGTACGGTCGAGACGTCAGCGTCAAGCAGACGGTCGATCCGCAGGTGCTGGGCGGCATGAGCGTGCTTGTCGGCTCCGACCTCTACGACGGCACGGTGCTGCGCCGGCTCAACGACACCCGCAAGGCGCTTTCCCAGCGCTGATCCCCGCCCCGCTTAGACCCTGACACCGCACCGGTAACTACCGGGCCTGAATAGAGGAAGCAGAGGATGGCCGAGCTGACCATCTCGTCGGAGGAAATCCGCGGCGCCCTTGAGCGCTACGTCTCCTCCTACAGCGCCGGAGTCTCCCGCGAGGAGGTCGGCACCGTCGCCGACGCCGGTGACGGCATCGCACACGTCGAGGGTCTGCCCTCGACCATGGCCAACGAGCTGCTGGAGTTCGAGGACGGCACGCTCGGCGTGGCGCTGAACCTCGACGCCCGCGAGATCGGTGTCGTCGTCCTGGGCGACTACGCCGGCATCGACGAGGGCCAGCGCGTCAAGCGCACCGAGCGCGTTCTGTCCGTGCCGGTCGGGGACAAGTTCCTCGGCCGCGTCGTCGACGCGCTCGGCAACCCGGTCGACGGCCTTGGCGAGATCGAGAACGAAGGGTTCCGCGAGCTCGAGCTTCAGGCACCCAACGTGGTCTCCCGCCAGTCGGTCTCCGAGCCGATGCAGACCGGCATCAAGGCGATCGACGCCATGACGCCGATCGGCCGTGGCCAGCGCCAGCTGATCATCGGTGACCGCAAGACCGGCAAGACCACGATCGCGCTCGACACGATCCTCAACCAGAAGGCCAACTGGGAGTCCGGCGACCCGAAGAAGCAGGTTCGCTGCATCTACGTCGCGATCGGCCAGAAGGCCTCGACCGTGGCGTCGATCAAGGGCATCCTCGACGAGGCCGGCGCGATGGAATACACCACCATCGTTTCCTCGCCCGCGTCGGACCCGGCCGGCTTCAAGTACATCGCGCCCTACACGGGTTCGTCGATCGGCCAGCACTGGATGTACGCCGGCAAGCACGTGCTCATCGTCTTCGACGACCTGAGCAAGCAGGCCGAGGCGTACCGTGCCGTGTCGCTGTTGCTCCGCCGCCCGCCGGGCCGCGAGGCGTACCCCGGTGACGTCTTCTACCTGCACTCCCGCCTGCTGGAGCGCTGCGCGAAGCTCTCCGACGAGCTGGGCGCGGGTTCGATGACCGGTCTGCCGATCATCGAGACGAAGGCCAACGACATCTCGGCCTTCATCCCGACCAACGTCATCTCGATCACCGACGGCCAGATCTTCGTCGAGCCCGACCTGTTCAACCAGGGCGTCCGGCCGGCGATCAACGTCGGCACCTCGGTCTCCCGGGTCGGTGGCGCCGCGCAGGTCAAGCCGATGCGCAAGGTCGCCGGTTCGCTGCGGCTCAACCTCGCGCAGTACCGCGAGCTCGAGGCGTTCGCCGCGTTCGCGTCGGACCTGGACCGCGCGTCCCGCTCGCAGCTGGACCGTGGTGCCCGCCTGGTCGAGCTGCTCAAGCAGCCCAACTACTCTCCGGTCCCGGTCGCCGAGGAGGCGGTCGTGATCTGGGCGGGTGTCGAGGGCAAGCTCGACGACATCGCGGTCGGCGACGTGCGGCGCTTCGAGGCCGAGTTCCTCGACCACGTGCGCCGGCACGACAAGGCCACGCTCCAGGCGATCGAGTCGGGCCAGTGGGACGACGACATCTCGGGTGCGCTCGACAAGTCCATCAAGGACTTCAAGGCGAACTTCCTGGCCCGGGGCGAGACGACCACGGTCAACGAGGTGCCGGCCGAGCCCACCGAGGGTGAGCTCGAGAGCGAGTCGGTGACCCGCTACACCGACCAGCCGGCAGAGAAGGCGTAGGCACCGCATGGCGGCCCAGGTACGCGTCCTTCGGCAGCGCATCCGCTCCGCTAAGGGCATGAAGAAGATCACCAAGGCGATGGAGCTCGTCGCGACGAGCCGCATCGCCAAGGCGCAGGCACGGGTGGCGGCCTCGCTGCCGTACGCCCAGGCGATCACGGGTGTGCTGACGGCGCTGGCGTCCAACGCCAGCGTCGACCACCCGCTGCTCACGCCGCGCGCGCAGGTGCGTCGGGCCGGGGTGCTGCTGATCACCAGCGACCGGGGCCTGGCCGGCGGTTACAGCACCAACGCGATCCGGACCGCCGAGTCGCTCATCGCGCGGTTGCGCGAAGACGGCAAGGAGCCGGTGCTGTACGTCATCGGGCGCAAGGGCGTCGGCTACTACAAGTTCCGGCAGCGGCCGGTCGAGGCGAGCTGGACCGGTTTCTCCGAGCAGCCGAGCTTCGAGGACGCGAAGACCGTGGGTGACACGCTGATCGAGGCGTTCACCCACGGCGCGGACGACACCGACGAGGGCCCGGGCGCGGACCAGGTCACCGGGGTCGACGAACTGCACATCGTCTACACGCAGTTCAAGTCCCTGCTGACCCAGGCTCCGGTCACCCGGATCATCGGTCCGATGGAGGTCGAGGAGCGGCCGAAGTCCGAAGGGCTGCTTCCGGCGTACGAGTTCGAGCCCGAGGCGGAGGCGCTGCTCGACGCGCTGCTGCCGCGTTACGTCAACACCCGCATCTACGCCGCCCTGCTGGACTCGGCGGCGAGCGAGTCGGCGGCGCGGCGGCGGGCGATGAAGAGCGCGACCGACAACGCGGAAGAAATGATCCAGACGTACACGCGCCAGATGAACTCGGCGCGCCAGGCGGGGATCACCCAGGAGATCAGTGAAATTGTCGGCGGCGCGAACGCGCTGGCCGCGGCGGGAAGTGAAGCCTGATGACTGCGACTGTTGAAGCTGAGACCACCACGGCCACCGGCCGTGTCGTCCGGGTCATCGGCCCGGTCGTCGACGCGGAGTTCCCGCGCGACGCGATGCCCGAGATCTACAACGCCCTGCACGTCGAGGTGAAGCTGGCCGAGGGCGACAAGACGCTGACCCTCGAGGTCGCGCAGCACCTGGGCGACAACATGGTGCGGGCGATCTCGATGCAGCCGACCGACGGTCTGGTCCGGGGTGCCGAGGTCAAGGACACCGGCTCCGGCATCACCGTGCCGGTCGGTGACATCACCAAGGGCCACGTCTTCAACGCCATCGGCGAGGTGCTCAACCTCAAGGAGGGCGAGAAGTTCGAGGTGACCGAGCGGTGGCCGATCCACCGGCAGCCCCCGAAGTTCGCCGACCTCGAGCCGAAGACGGAGATGCTGGAGACCGGCATCAAGGTCATCGACCTGCTCACCCCGTACGTCAAGGGTGGCAAGATCGGTCTGTTCGGTGGCGCGGGTGTGGGCAAGACGGTGCTCATCCAGGAGATGATCACCCGTGTCGCCCGCAACTTCGGTGGCACCTCGGTGTTCGCCGGCGTCGGCGAGCGCACCCGTGAGGGCAACGACCTCATCACGGAGATGACCGAGTCCAACGTGCTGCCGCAGACCGCGCTGGTCTTCGGCCAGATGGACGAGCCGCCGGGCACCCGTCTGCGGGTCGCGCTGTCCGCGCTGACGATGGCGGAGTACTTCCGCGACGTGCAGAAGCAGGAGGTGCTGCTCTTCATCGACAACATCTTCCGCTTCACCCAGGCCGGTTCCGAGGTCTCCACGCTGCTCGGCCGCATGCCGTCCGCGGTGGGTTACCAGCCCACCCTGGCCGACGAGATGGGCCAGCTCCAGGAGCGGATCACCTCGGTCCGGGGCCAGGCGATCACCTCGATGCAGGCGATCTACGTGCCCGCCGACGACTACACCGACCCGGCGCCGGCCACCACGTTCGCGCACCTCGACGCCACCACCAACCTGGAGCGGTCGATCTCCGACAAGGGCATCTACCCGGCGGTGGACCCGCTGGCGTCCTCGTCGACCCTGCTCGCGCCGCAGTTCGTGGGCCAGGAGCACTACAACGTCGCGTCCGAGGTCAAGCGGATCCTGCAGCGTTACAAGGACCTGCAGGACATCATCGCCATCCTCGGCATGGAGGAGCTCTCCGAAGACGACAAGGTGACGGTGCAGCGGGCCCGCCGGATCGAGCGGTTCCTCTCGCAGAACACCTACGCCGCGGAGCAGTTCACCGGCGTGCCCGGCTCGACGGTCCCGATCAAGGAGACCATCGAGGCGTTCAAGAAGATCTCCGAGGGCGAGTACGACCACTTCCCCGAGCAGGCCTTCTTCATGTGCGGCGGGCTCGAGGACCTCGAGCGCAAGGCCGCGGAGCTGATGAAGGACTGAGCGTCCTAACTGACAGCGATCCAGGCACCCCGGTGGGTGCCTGGATCGTTGCGTTTTGCCACCGTGATGTTGCTGCTCTGTAAACGTTTTGGCCCGTTTTCGCATGGCGCCGGACCGGGGCGCACTTACCCAGCGATGAGATATAGGCTCTCGGGCGCAACGGCGGACCCCCCTGCACACGTCTTCTTAACGGAATGCGGCACTCGGGGGATCGACGACAAGGAGTTCTGATGGCGAGAAGGTCGGGCAGCGGTTCATCGGGCCGCTCGACCGGGCGCGGTGCGACCGGCAAGGCCACACCCGGCGCCGCCCCGCCGGACTTCGGCGCACCTGGTTCCGGAGCCGTCTCTGGCAAGTCGCGCAAGCGGTCCGGCATCCCGCGCTGGGCCCGGTGGTGCACCGTCCTCGGTGCCATCCTGATGGTCGCCAGCGGCGGTCTGCTGGTCACGTCCGAGGCGCTGCTGGCCCGCTACGAGGGCGCGGTCGTCCAGGAGGACCTCTTCGGCGACGGCACCAAGGTCGAGGCCAAGAGCGACATCAAGGGTCCGCTCAACATCCTGCTGGTCGGCATCGACCCCCGCAACGAGACGACGTTGCCGCTGGCCGACTCGGTGATGATCATGCACATCCCCGAGGGTCTCGACCGCGGCTACCTGTTCTCCCTCCCGCGCGACACCCTGGTCGACATCCCGCCGTTCCCGAAGGCGGGCTACAACGGCGGTCGCGAAAAGCTCAACGCGGCGATGTCGCACGGGGCACGGGTGCAGGGGGGTGGCAAGCCCGACCGGGCGAAGGGCTTCGAGCTCCTGTCGCTCACGATCTCGCAATACACCGGCATCAAGCGCTTCGACGCCGGCGCGATCGTCAACTTCGCCGGCTTCAAGAAGATCGTCGACGCGATCGGCGGCGTGACCATGTACGTCGACGAGGCCGAGGTGCTCTCCGAGCACCTGCAGCCCAACGGCAAGGCCCGCCCGAAGCGCGACTGCAACAACTGCGCGCACCCGTACTACGGCCCGCAGGCCCGCTACACCAAGGGCACCCACAAGTTCCAGGGCTGGCAGGCGCTCGACTACGTGCGGCAGCGCTACACGGTCGACGGCGGTGACTACGGCCGCCAGCGGCACCAGCAGCAGTTCGTCAAGGCGATGGCGCAGCAGGTGCTGAGCAAGAACGTGATGACCGACCTGCCCAAGCTCGACAAGGTGCTGCGGGCCGCCGGCGAGTCGCTGGTGTTCAGTGGCCGCGGCCACAGCGTCGCCGACTTCGGCTTCGCCCTCAAGGGCATGCGGCAGGACTCGATCACCATGATCAAGCTGCCCGGCGGCGGGGTCAACGAAAACGGCAAATACGCCGGTGAGGCCCTCCAGCCCGTGGCGAAGGACTTCTTCGCCTCCGTCCGCAACGAGACGATGGACGCCTTCATCGCCTCCCATCCGGAGCTGGTCAACACCGGCAAGTGATCGACCTCTCGCCTGGGGTGCCTCCTGACACAGGGGGCACCCCAGGTCCGTAGGGGGCGGCTGGGCCGATTAGACTTCACTCCAATTCCACCGCGACACCGGGCGATCCCCTCGCCCCGGTCCGGCGTCGAAGAGGAGCCATAGTGGCAAATCAGCTCCATGTCGAGCTCGTATCCGTCGAAGAGAAGGTGTGGACCGGCGAAGCCGAGATGCTCGTCGCCCGCACCACCGAGGGCGAGCTGGGTGTGCTGCCGGGCCATGCGCCGCTCCTGGGCCAGTTGGCCGAGCCGAGCCAGATCCGCATCAAGATCGACGGCGGCCAGACGCTCGCCTACGACGTAGCGGGCGGCTTCCTCTCGATCACCGAGACCGGCGTCACGGTCCTCGCCGAGAGCGCGACGCCAGCCGAACCAGCGGCTCGCTGACGGAGCCGGGCCGATGCAGATCATCGAGTGGATCGCCATCGGCCTCCTGCTGTTCCTGGTCACGATCGTCCTGTTGATCGCCCGACGGGCCATTTACGCCCGCGCCGGCGGCACCATCCGCTGTGACCTGCGCGTCTCCACGATGCTCGTCGGCCGCGGCTGGTCGCCGGGCTTCGCCCGGTTCGTCGGCGACGAGATGCGCTGGTACCGGCTCTTCAGCATCGCCGTGCGTCCCAAACGGGTGCTGACCCGGCGTGGCCTGGCCGTCGAGAGCCGCCGCCTGCCAGAGGGCCAGGAGCGGCTGATCATGCCCGCCGACTGGATCATCCTCCGCTGCGTCGGCCACCAGGCCCCCGTCGAGATCGCGATGGCCCTCTCGACGGTGACGGGGTTCTCCTCGTGGATCGAGGCAGGGCCTCCGGACTACCAGAGCCCCCGCCTGTCGATGCCGCCGGCTGCTTAGCTCTTCTCAGCTCTTCGCTTCGTAGTCGTAGAAGCCCTTGCCGGTCTTCCGGCCCAGGTCGCCCGCGATCACCATCCGCTGGAGCAGCTCCGGCGGGAAGAACTTGGCGTCGGCCGTGTCGGTGTAGATGTTCTTCGCCGCGTGCAGCATCACGTCGGCGCCGGTCAGGTCGAGGGTGGCCAGCGGACCCATGGCGTGGCCGAAGCCCAGCCGGCACGCGGTGTCGAGGTCCTCGGCGGAGACCACGCCGGACTCGACCAGCTTGATCGCCTCGATCGCGAGCGCGGCGATGAGCCGGGTGGTGACGAAGCCGGCGACGTCGCGGTTGACGACCACGACGGTCTTGCCAATCTCCTCGGCGAACGCCTTGGCTCGGTTTAGTGTCGCGTCGTCCGTCTTGAAACCGCGGACGAGCTCACAGAGCTTCATCATGGGTACGGGCGAGAAGAAGTGCGTACCCACCACGCTTTCTGGCCGCTGCGTCGCCGCCGCGATCTGGGTGACCGGGATGGCCGAGGTGTTCGTCGCCAGCACGGCGTCGGCCTTACAGATCTTGTCGAGCTCCCGGAACACGTCCTGCTTGATGTCGAGCCGCTCGAAAACGGCCTCGACGACGACGTCCGCGTCTTTCGCGGCCTCGAGCTCGGTCGTGGTGGTGATCTTTTGCAGCGTCCGCTCCACGTCGTCGCCGCTGATGGTCCCCTTGGCCGCGAACCGCTCCAGCGACTTCCGGATGGCGGCGACCCCGCGCCCGGTGGCCGCGTCGTCCAGATCCCGCAGCGTCACCTCCCACCCGGCCTGCGCCGCCACCTGAGCGATGCCAGAACCCATAAGCCCGGCCCCGATGACCGCCAGCCGACCCGCCATGCCGCACTCTCCGTTCCTCTATGTGGTGCACCTGCCAAGCAACTTAGTCGCCCGGGTGAACGATCGGTCAGCCCACGGCTGTGACCGAGTCCACGCCGCGCCCGGTTTCCGACTGTCAGACTGTGGCCATGCCCGATGACCAGCGCGGACAGGGCGCGGGCTTGGAGCGGCGGGGGGCCGGGGATGGGTGGGAAACCGACGAACGAGGGTCCCGACTTCGGCCTGCTGGTAACGGTCGCCCAGACGAGCACGGAGGCCGACGCCGACGAGCTCCGGCGCCGTCTTTCGGCCAACGGGATCCGTTCCACTATCGCGCCTGGGACCGACGGGCGGACTCGGATTCTGGTCTTTCGGGAGAACGCCGCTCGTGCGCGGCGGTTGGTGGGTGGTGGGGCTCGGGACGCCAGCGCCGATTGATGACCGGTTGCTCTTCGTCTCCTCGGATGTCTGTTCGTCGTTGGGCGCTGTCTTGGGCGGGGGAGGAGGTTGTGGGTGCCGACAGGCCGCAAAGAGCGCGACCC
The DNA here is from genome assembly GCF_900188485.1 of Asanoa hainanensis. GTDB lineage: Bacteria > Actinomycetota > Actinomycetes > Mycobacteriales > Micromonosporaceae > Asanoa > Asanoa hainanensis. The sequence goes on along the minus strand of NZ_FZPH01000003.1, from coordinate 147,432 downwards.
CTATTGTCGGCACCCACAACCTCCTCCCCCGCCCTGACCCAGCTCATCCTTGTTCGCCTACGGCGCCGGCTTCGCGGGTCACAGTCCCTTGGCTGATCTTCGCGGTGGGTTCCCTCCGCGCGTGTCGCGCGCCGTGGGCGTGTCGCCCACTTCGGCGGCACTCCATCCCTTTCGCCGCATAACGCGGCGCGAGACGGCGCAGTCCGCTGCACCCGCGGTCGTCACGGCGCGCCGCAGCGGGCGGACGCTCATCGTCGCCCGTCGTCGCGGCCTGCCGCTCGTCCTCGCCGGTCGCTGTCCTCGCAGCCGCCGCCCGTGGCTGCCGTTTGCCGTCGGCGCCCGCAGCCGCGCCCGTCGTCGCGGCCTGCCGCTCCTCCTCGCCGGTCGCTGTCCTCGCAGCGGCCGCCCGTTGCTGCCGTTTGCCGTCGGCGCCCGCAGCCGCCCGCCGGTCGCCGTTGCCCACTGCTGCCGTTGTCCGCTGTCGCCGCCCGTCGTAGACGTCGGGCGTAGCCAGTGCCCGCAGCTGCCCGCTGCCCGCGTCCGTGGCCGGCGTCCGTTCACGCTGCCTGCCGCGGTTACGCTCGCCGGTCGGCGTCCTCGGCCGTTGCCGGCCGTCGTCGACGCCGGCCGTAGCCGGTGTCCGCAGCGGCCTGTGGCCCGTGTCCGTGTCCGTGGCCCGTGTCCGTGGCCCGCTGCCTGCCGCGGTCACGGTCGCCGGTCGGCGTCCGCGGCCGTTGCCGGCTGTCGCCGCCCGTCGTCGACGTCGGCCGTAGCCGGTGTCCGCAGCGGCCTGTGGCCCGTGTCCGTGTCCGTGTCCGTGTCCGTGTCCCGCTGCCTGCCGCGGTCACGGTCGCCGGTCGGCGTCCGCGGCCGTTGCCGGCTGTCGCCGCCCGTCGTCGACGTCGGCCGTAGCCGGTGTCCGCAGCTGCCCGTGGCCCGCGTGCGTGGCCCGCTGCCCGTGTCCGTGCCCCGCGTGCGTGGCCCGCTGCCCGCGTTCGTGGCCCGTTGGCCTTCGCTCGTGGCCCGCTGCCCGTCGCGGTCACCGTTCGCCGGTCGCTGGCAGCGGCCGTTGTCGCTGGCCTCTGCCCGCTGCGCGGTTCCCGGCGGCCGTTGCCCGTCGCCGGCCGCCGCTCGTTGCCTGCGGTCGCTGCCGCTCGGCGTCGCGGGGCTGCTGCTGCCTTTTGCTCGGCAGGGCTGCTCCTTGCCTGCGGCCTCGACGGGTTCGCGGGGTGAGGAACTGGTGGTTAGAAGGAGAATTGGGGGTCTTCTGGGGCCTGTTCGCGGTGGACTTCTACTCCTAGGGCCGCTAGGTCGCCTACGAAGTCTGGGTAGCCGCGGTCGATGTGGTGGACGTGGGAGACCTCGGTGGTGCCATCGGAGCACAGGGCGGCGATCACCAGGCCGGCGCCCGCGCGGATGTCGGTGGCTCGGACGGGGGCGCTGGACAGGCGTTCGCGGCCCCGTACCACTGCGTGGTGGCCGTCGGTTTTGATGTCCGCACCCAGGCGGGCCATTTCGTTGATGAACATGAAGCGGCCGTCGAAGATGTTCTCGGTGACCAGGGAGGCGCCGTCGCTGACCGCGGCCAGGCCGATCGCCATCGGCAGCAGGTCGGTCGCGAAGCCTGGGAACGGCAGCGTGACGATGTCTACGGCTTTGGGGCGATCGTCCATGCGTACCCGGAAGGCCGCTTCTTGGGTTTCGACCACGCCGCCGGCGGACACGAGCTTGTCGAGCGCGATCTCTAGGAACGCCGGGTTGACGCCCGTCACCAGGACGTCGCCGCGGGTCATGGCCGCGCCGAAGGCCCACGTGCCGGCCACGATGCGGTCGCCGACGGTGGCGTGCCGCACCGGGGTCAGGGCCTCGACGCCCTCGATGCGCAGCGTCGAGCTGCCGACGCCCTCGATGCGGGCGCCCATCGCGATCAGCATCTCGCAGATGTCGACGATCTCCGGCTCGCGCGCGGCGTTGTCGATCTCGGTGCTGCCCTTGGCCAGGACGGCGGCCATGACCAGGTTCTCGGTGGCGCCGACGCTGGGGAAGTCGAGCCAGATGGTCGCGCCCTGCAGGCCCTGCGGCGCCGATGCGATCACGAAGCCGTGCTCGCCGGAGATCTCCGCGCCCATTCGGGCCAGGCCCGCGACGTGCATGTCCAGGCCGCGCGAGCCGATCGCGTCGCCGCCCGGGTGGGCCACCCGCACGTAGCCGCGTCGGGCGAGCAGCGGCCCGAGTACCGCGATCGAGGCCCGCAGGCGGCGCACGAGGTCGTAGTCGGCCTCGGTGCCCGGTTCGTCGGGTACGTCGATCGTGACCACGACCGAGGGCGCCGGCCCCTCGCGTCCCACGGGCACCTCGTCTGCCGTGATCTCCACCTGACACCCGAGCCTGCGCAGGACTTCCGCCATGATCGCGATATCGGTGATGCGCGGCACATTGGTGATCACGCTGCGCCCGGGAGCCAGCAGCGTCGCCGCCATCAGCTTGAGCGCGGAGTTCTTGGCGCCGACGACGGCTACCTCGCCGGCGAGCCGCGCGCCGCCCTCGACCTGGATCAGATCCACGTCGGCCATCGTAGGAGTGACTGTCGGTGTCCCGGCCCCGAGGTCGTCTCGCGAGGGCGTCCGTAGGCTGTTCGTCATGGCCGTCCACCTCACCCGCATCTACACGAAGGCCGGCGACACCGGCTCGACCCGACTGGTCAACAACGAGCAGGTGGCGAAGACCCACCCGCGGATCACCGCGTACGCCGACGTCGACGAATGCAACGCGGCGCTCGGCGTGGCGCTCGCGCTGGGCGACCTCGCCGCGGAGGTGCGGGAGGTGCTCGGGCAGATCCAGAACGACCTCTTCGACGTGGGTGCCGACCTGGCGACCCCGGTGGAGCCCGAACCGGCGTACCCGCCGCTGCGGGTGACCGAGGAGTACGTGGAGCGGTTGGAGGGCTGGTGCGACGAGTTCAACGACAGGCTGTCCAAGCTCGACTCCTTCGTCCTCCCGGGCGGCACTGCGGGAGCCGCGCTGCTGCACGTGGCACGCACGGTCGCCCGCCGCGCGGAACGTGCCGCTTGGTCGCTGATCGCGGAGGATCCCGACCGAACCAGCACGCTCCCGGCAAAGTATCTCAACCGGCTCTCGGACTTGCTGTTCATCCTGTCAAGAACGGCCAATCCCGGCGGCGATGTGCTCTGGGTGCCGGGCGGGGGCGCCACCAGGAAGAACTGACGTTCCTGGATAGCCCGGCGGGCCGATTCGGGCCGTCTTTGGCTCGCCTTGATCCGGCCTGAGCGTGCTCGCCGGTCGGGGGGTCGACTTGGGCCTCGGACGAGGCTTGATCGTTACTATGCCCACTCGGCCTCCTAGGCAATCGCCTGACCCTTGCCAGGCGTTGCCGTGGCCGCGCGCCGGGCCCCGGGGTGGTGCCGGGCAACGTCCGGGCGCCAGCTGGACCAGGATCTTGGTCGCGGCGGCCCGGCGGCCCGGCGGCCCGGCGGCCCGGCGGCCCGGCGGCCCGGCGGCCCGGCGGCCCGGCGGCCCGGCGGCCCGGCGGCCCGGCAGCCCGGCGGCCCGGCGGCGCGACGGCGCGGGTGGTGCCGGCCAAGGTCCGCAGGCCGGCTGAATCTGGATCTTGGTGGCGCGGCGGCCCGGGTGGTGCCGGGCAAGGTCCGCGAGCCCAGCCGGCCGAGCTGCTGAGCCTGTTCGGCCCCGCGCCGGATGGTCGACCGCCGCACCGGTCAGCTCCCGCCCGGCCGGGCCTGGATCTTGGTGGCGCGGCGGCGCGGGGGCCCGGGTGGTGCCGGGCAAGGTCCGCGGGCCGGCTGAGCCTGGATCTTGGTTGCGGTGGCGCGGGGCAAGGGTCAAGCGTTGTCTTGGGTTTGGGTCCGGGTCAGCCGTCGCGCTTGGTCGTCCAGCGGAACGTGGTGATGCAGAGGATCAGGCCGACCACGCACCAGGCGCCCAGGATCAGGGCGACCTTGCCCAGCTCCCATGTGCCGCCCGGCTCTTGGGCGGCGAAGGAGTCGGGTAGGAAGACCGAGCGCAGGCCCTGGCACATCCATTTCAGCGGGAAGACCGCGGCGACGTGCTGCATCCAGGTCGGGAGGCTCGTGAAGACGAAGAACACGCCCGAGATGAACTGCAGGATCAGGGCGACCGGGGTAACCACCGCGGGGGCGCTGCGGGCGGTGCGGGCCACCGACGAGAAGGCGATGCCCAGCAGCGTGCAGGCCGAGATGCCCAGGAGCCCGACCCATAGGAAGGTCAGCCAGCGGGCGCCCGTGCTCGGTAGGTCCAGGTCGAAGAAGAGCGCAGAGACCGCGAGCAGGATCGCCGTCTCCACCACGCCGACGATCAAGACCATGATCACTTTGCCGGCGAAGTAGACCCACTTGGGCATCGGGGTGCCCCGCAGGCGCTTGAGCACGCCGCGGTCGCGCTCGGCCGGGATCTGGATCGCGAGGCTCTGGAAGCCGACGGACAGCAGCCCGGTCGCGATCATGCCGGTGATGAAGTATTGGGTGAAGTTGACCCCGCCGCCGATCTCGCCATCGAAGATCGACGCGAAGATGACGATCATGATGGCCGGGAAGGCCATCGTGAAGACCACGGCCTCTCGGCTGCGGGTGAACTGCTTGACCTCGAGGCCACCCTGCCGCAGGCCGAGCGCCAGCGGACCCGGCGCGGCCGGCGTTTGCGTACTAGCGGTCATCGGTGTCCGATCATCGTCAGGTAGACGTCTTCGAGGGTCGGCCGGGTCACGGTCAGGCCGGGGACCTCGCCGCCGTAGCCGGCCGCGATCTCGGCGACCAGGGCCGTCGGCGTGGAGGTCTCCTTGCGCTCGACGGTGCCCTCGGCCGTGCGCCAAGACACGGTCGCCGGCGCGTTCTGCCGGTCGCCCAGCGCCTGCGGTGTGGAGACCGCGACCAGCGCGCCGTCGGCGATGACGGCCAGCCGATCGGCCAGGGCCTCGGCCTCTTCCAGGTAGTGGGTGGTGAGCACGATCGTCGTGCCGGCCGCCGAGAGGTCGCGGATGAGATCCCAGAACTCGCGCCGGGCCTCCGGGTCGAAGCCGGTCGTCGGCTCGTCGAGGAACAGCAGCTCCGGCCGGCCGATGATGCCCAGCGCCACGTCGAGCCGGCGCTTCTGGCCGCCCGAGAGGGTGTGGGTGCGCGCCTTCGCCTTGGCGGCCAGGCCGACCCTGGCGATCACCGCGGCGGGGTCGTCGGGACTCGGATAGAACTGCGCGAAGTGGGTCACCACCTCGCCGACGGTCAGGTCGTCGAACTCGCCGGTGCCCTGCAGGACGATGCCGACCCGGGCTCGCCAGGCGCGGTCGGCGTGCTCGGGGTCGGCGCCCAGGACGCTCACCGTGCCGCCGTCGCGGTGCCGATAGCCCTCGAGGATCTCGACCGTCGTGGTCTTGCCCGCGCCGTTGGGGCCGAGCAGCGCGAACACCTCGCCCCGGCGAACCTCCAGGTCGACGCCCGCCACCGCGACGTTGTCGCCGTAGGCCTTGCGTAGGCCACTGACCGCGATCGCGGGCTCCTCCTGCGTCATGACGGACATGATGCCCTTCGCGTTCGCTTATGGCTCGCCCGGGTCAGTTGGTTGTGGATAACTTCCGCCTGTGGATAACTCAAAATGATCTTCGCGAGCCGGCCACACTCGCTTGCATGCGCCGTCACCCCGGTCAAACGCCCGAAAAGTGGTTAAAAGCCGCCTTACACTGCGGCCATGGAAGGCCGCCTGCCGGAGCGCGACCGCCCGTGGGTGATCCGCACCTACGCCGGGCACTCGTCGGCGACGGCGAGCAACGCGCTGTTCCGCCGCAACCTGGCCAAAGGCCAGACCGGCCTGTCCGTGGCGTTCGATCTACCGACCCAGACCGGCTACGACCCGGACCATCCGCTCGCCGCGGGCGAGGTCGGCCGGGTCGGCGTCCCGATCTCGCACCTCGGCGACATGCGCGCCCTCTTCGACGGCATTCCGCTGGCCGAGGCCAACACGTCGATGACCATCAACGCGACCGCGATGTGGCTGCTGGCCCTCTACGTCGTCGTGGCCGAGGAGCAGGGGGCGGCCGGTGCGGAGCTGTCCGGCACCACACAGAACGACATCGTCAAGGAATACCTGTCTCGCGGCACCCACATCTTTCCGCCGGGTCCGTCGCTGCGACTGACCACCGACATGATCGCCTGGACGGTGGCCAACGTTCCGCGGTGGAACCCGATCAACGTCTGCTCGTACCACCTGCAAGAGGCCGGCGCCACGCCGATCCAGGAGGTCGGCTTCGCGCTCGCGACGGCGGTCGCGGTGCTCGACGCCGTGCGCGACTCCGGGCAGGTGCCGGCCGAGCGGATGGGCGACGTGGTCGCCCGCATGTCGTTCTTCGTCAACTCCGGCGTGCGGTTCGTCGAGGAGATGGCGAAGATGCGCGCATTCGGGGCGCTGTGGGACGAGATCACCGCGAGCAGATACCAGATCGACGACCCCAGGCAACGGCGCCTGCGGTACGGGGTGCAGGTCAACTCCCTCGGCCTCACCGAGGCCCAGCCGGAGAACAACGTGCAGCGCATCGTGCTCGAGATGCTCGGTGTGACGCTGTCCCGCTCGGCCCGCGCCCGGGCCGTGCAGCTCCCCGCCTGGAACGAGGCCTTGGGCCTGCCGCGTCCGTGGGACCAACAGTGGTCGCTGCGCATGCAACAGGTGTTGGCCCTCGAGTCCGACCTGCTCGACTATCCGGACCTGTTCGACGGCTCGCCGGTCGTGTCCGCGTTGGTCGACTCGATCGTGGCGGGTGCGCGCCGCGAGCTGGCGGCGATCGAGCGCCTGGGCGGGGTGGTCGCCGCCGTCGACTCGGGCTATCTCAAGGCCGAGTTGGTGGCCTCGCTGGCCGAGCGCCGCCGGCGGATCGAGTCGGGCGACGAGGTGGTGGTCGGGGTAAACCGCTACGTCGACACCGAGCCGTCGCCGCTCACCACGACCGGCGCCGATCACGTCGAGCTCGTCGACCCGGCGGTCGAGGCCGCCGCTGCGGCGGCCGTGCGTGAATGGCGGGAGGCACGGGACCCCACGTCGGCGGCGGCCGCGCTGGCCGGGCTCCGGCGCGCGGCGGCCGGCTCGGTCAACCTGATGCCCGCGACGATCACCTGCGTGCGGGCCGGGGTCACGACCGGCGAGTGGGCGGGGGTCCTGCGGGAGGTGTTCGGCGAGTACCGGGCACCGACCGGCCTCTCGGCCGCGAGTGCCGGCGGTGCCGACCATTCGCTGGTCGAGGTGCGCGAGCGGGTGCTGCGCACGGCGGCGGACCTGGGCGGTGGCCGGCTGCGGTTGCTGGTGGGCAAGCCCGGTCTCGACGGGCACTCCAACGGGGCCGAGCAGATCGCGGTGCGGGCGCGGGATGCCGGCTTCGAGGTGATCTACCAGGGCATCAGGCTGACGTCCGAGGAGATCGTCGCGGCGGCTGTCGAGGAAGACGTCGACCTGGTCGGGTTGAGCGTGCTGTCCGGCTCTCACCTGGCCGCCGTGCCGGCCGTGCTCGACGGCCTCCGCGCGGCCGGCCGCGCGGACCTGCCGGTCGTCGTCGGCGGCATCATCCCGCCCGGCGACGCCGAGAAGCTGCGGGCGGCCGGCGTCGCCCGCGTCTACACACCGAAGGACTTCGCCATGACCGCGATAGTCGACGACTTGGTGGAGGTGATCCGCACGGCGAACGCCCTGACCTGAACTGGCCGACAGCGAAACGGCCGCCGCTACGGTGCGCCGTCGTGGCCGCGCCGCGGTTTGGTCTTGGCCGAGCGCCAAGTAACCGTGTGCGGTGAGCGCCGGCCGGGCCATCCGCGCCGGCGGCGTCGACGGGCGTGTTCATCCAGGCCGCTGGCGGACTGGGCCGGTGTTGGCCTCGCCGGCCCAGTGCCGCACGCCGAGGCGGCCCGAGCGGCGTCCAACCTCGCCGAGCGGGACCACCTCGGGCCGGTTGACGGTTAGGCGAGGGTGACGATCAATGCGCTGAGGGCGGTCAGGCCGCCCAGGACGATGAGGGCCACGCCGCCAGTGTCGAGGCGGGCCGACCAGCGGCGGCGGGCCCAGGTGGTGGCGATGGGAATGCCGGCGAAGGGGGAGGCGAAGTAGGCGAGCCAACCCAGCAGGCGCAGGACGCCCGCGCCGGGTGGGTCGAGGGTGGCCAGGGCCGCCAGGGCGCTGGCCATGGTCGCGGTGATCGCCGTGGCCGCGGCGCCGACCAGGGGCAGGAGAGGGGGCACCAGGGCGGGCAGTTTTCGGTTGTCGCCTAGCGCGATGCGCGGTGGACCGCCGTGGATGCGGTGGGCTACGCGGGCCAGCATGGCGATGCTGGCGTCGTCGTCCACGTCCAGGGGCGGCTGGGCGGTGGCCGGCGCCGGCTCCGGCGCGGCGCCGGGGCGCTGGCCCGGCCAGACTCGGGTGCGTTGGAGGTCCAACCAGAGCCGCTCGGCCTCGCGGTCGACCTCGACTACCGCGCACGCCGCCGCTGCGGCGCGGCGATCGGTCTCCTTCGCGTCCTGCTCGGCGCGGCGGAGTTCGGCCGCTGCGGCGGCCATCCCGTCGTGGTACGCCCGCTCGGCGATCGCCAGGTTCGTGGCCCGCCGCGTCACCGTCGCGGCAAGCTCGGTCATCAGGTCGCGGTAGTCACTCACGGCTGCCCCACTGATCGGGCTGCGGGGCGAGAGATCATCGGGTGCCTCCATCCGCGTTGGCTGCGTCCGTGGGGCGGACGCCGCGGTTTTGGGACGGTAGGGCGGTCGGGGGCGCGGTCAGGCGGTCCGGCGGGATCTCGTAGGGGACGATCACCTGGGGGGCTCGGTCCGTGCTGCGGTCGAAGAAGAGGGCTCGGCGTTCGCGTGGGTACCAGGTTGGGCCGCCGGGCTGCGGGGACAGTGGGGACAGGTCCGGGCCGTGTACGTCGAGCGCTACCCACCCGCCGATCGCGTCTGTTCGGGAGCCTGGGCCGCCCAGGTCGTCGCGGAGGCGGGCTACCGTGCGCCACCAGCCCAGGACGTGGATTCCCTGTTCCGGGCCTCGGCTCAGCAGCGGTTTGAGGTCGATGCCTGGCGGGCGGGCGTCCCATGCGAAGCCGATCACCACGTGCTGGCTCGACGGGCCCGGCGACGAGTCGAGGCTGGCCACGAAATCGGCCACTGTGGACCGGTCGAAGAACCGCCCGCCCGGTAAGGCCGCGCACAACGCCGTCGCGGCCGGGAGAACCCCATCGTCCAGGCAGACCACGCTGAACAACGGTGGGCCGGCTTCGCCAGCCGGGTCGGGCTGTTCGCCGGCGGCCTGCCGTTCCTGGCGGTCAACGACGGACAGGGACAGGGCCGCCGCCGACAGGATCGCGGTCGCTTCTGTGGCCCGGGTGCCGAGTACGGCCAGGTTGCGGCCCGGCGCCCGGGTCAGCGGGAACACCGCTGGTCGCGCGCCGACGTCGATCGTCTCTCCCAGGACGGCGGCGCCCGGGCCCCCGGACGGCGGCAGCGACGGCACCGCGTCGCCGTCGAAGAGGCGTGGGGGCTGGCTCCCCGACTGGCGGCGCGACCACAGCGCGTGCTGCAACGCTCGCCAGGTGGTGCGGTCGCTGGCGTCCGGTACGCGTACCACCTGGTTGGCCGGCGGCACCCCCGAGTCGGCGTTGACCACCGCCGTGAAGCGCGGGATCGTCTCCGCCGCCAGGTTCGTCTCGGCCAGGATTCGGCGGGCCTTCGGGAGAGCTACCCGCAGGGTGAACTGTGCGACCAGGCCCGCGCGGCCCCACAGCGCCTCGATGCCGGATACGTCCTGCGACGCCAGCACCAGGTGGATGCCCTGGGAGCGGCCCCGCCGGGCCAGGTCCTCCAGCAGGGTCACCGCCTCCGTCGTCACCGCGTCTCGGCCGGTCAACAGCACCTGGAACTCGTCGATCACCGCGACGATCCGGGGCCAGCTCGAGCCCGGGTCCTCGGCCCGCAGCTCCGCCAGCTTGGTCGCGTCGAAGCGTTTGGCCGCGGCGGCCCGGCGGCGCAGCTCGTCTCCCAGGTGCCGGAGCAGCGCCAGGCCGAACTCCCGGTCGTTGTTGATGTTCACCCCGACCAGGCGTACGTGCGGCAGCCAGCTCTCGTCCCGCACACTCGGCGCGAACCGCGCGAACGACACGCCCTCCTTGAAGTCCAGCAGGTACAGCGCGAGCTCGTCCGGGGAGTAGCGGGCGCACAGGGCACCCAGCCAGGCGTACACCATGTTGGTCTTGCCCGAACCCGACGGGCCGCCGATCAGCGCGTGCGGTGGGTCGTCGCCCAGCCCGATCGAAACCAGCGACGAGCCACCTAGCGAAGTGCCGACCGGGGCCGACAGCTCCTCGGCCGCGACGCACGTCCAATACGACCCGGGCAGCAGCGAAGAGAACGTCGCGGCGGGCGGGCCCGAGGTCGCCGCCGACGCCACGGCCCGGCAGCGGGCGGCGATCTCGTCGGCCGACGGCGGCGCGTCCAGGGTGATCGGCAGCTCCGCGACCGCGGCCGAGACGGCTCGCCGGCCATCGACCGAGACCCGCACGACCGTCGGCGACGACGGCAGCGGCAACCCACGACCGACCACGTGGATGCCGCACGGCGGGCCCAACCGCACGACCCGGTCGAGCTGTGCCGAAGCGGCGGGCGTCAGCTCGTCGGCCGTCGCCGCGTCGCCGAGCAGCACCACCACGGACCACGGCGCCGGCCGGGGCGCGAGCGCGGACACCGACGTATGTCCCGCGGCCAGCACCAGGGCGTTGAGCCGCTGGATCTCGTCGACGAGCGCGTCCAGCGCACCCGCCAACCCGCCCGGGCCGACGAACCGCACCAGCGACGCCGCGCCCAGCGGCGCGAAACCGGACAGCGTGCCGCCCAGCCGCTCCGGGTCGTACACGGTCAACCGCACCGAGCCGGGCGGGGCGGCACCCAGCACCCGCAGCAGCACGAGCCGAACGACGGAGTCCACATCGGACGCCGCGCCGGTGAACCACAGATGCCCGTGGTCGAGCAGGGGCACCAGCGCCGGCATCAGGACCGGGCAGCCGGGCGCCGCCACTGTGCCGAGCCGCACCACGCCCAGGTCCGGCTCGTGCGCCGCCAACTCGTCGGCCAGCCGGCGCGCCGACGCGACGAAGTCCGCCTCGATCGCCCGCCTCGCCCGCTCGCGCTGCGCGCCCAGGCCGTTGACACAGGCCAGGTGCGCGTCCCGGACCGCCCGCAGCCGGTCGAGCGCCGCCGCCCGGCGGGACTCCGCTACCGCCGACGCCGTGCGGGCCTGGCCGCGCGCGGCCGCGAGTGACGCACGCACCTCGGCCACCAGCCGCGATCGCGCGCTGGCCACGTCAAAGGTCCTCGGGGGAGGCGCCGGTCAGCGAAAGCACCACCGACACGAGCACGACCCCGACGGCCGCCACGTCCGCGGGATGAGCCGAGACCGGATCGCCCGGCAACCGCAACGCCTGGGCCACCAGGGCGGCCCCATCCGACGCCGGGAGCCCCGGAAGCAGCCGCGGCAACAGCGCGAGGGAGTCCCGTTGCAAAGAGCCGGGTGCGACCGATCCCAGCCGCCCAGCAGCGTGCGCCGCGAGCGACCACCCGACCGAATCGGGCGCCACTACGAGCGACTGCCGCAGCGCCACCCGATCACCGCGCGACGCGGCGGACACCGCCGACCTGAGCACCGCGGAAACCGAGAGCCGGTCATCGACCGAGGGCCGCGCCACACCGACCTGAGCGGTCAGCACGTCGACCCGATCCGCCCAGGGGCAGGACCCCGAGACGGCCACCGCGGACGGAACCGGAACGCCAGACACCACACCCACGGACGCGAGATATCGCGACAGCTCATCTCCGGCCCGCCCCAACGCACCCGCCGCCGCGTCCAGGTGGGAGCTCGCGGAAGCCAGCAACAAAGCGGGTGAGGGCCCCGAGCTCGCCGCGAGCGTCGCCGCCAGCAGGGACAACGCCGATCGCAGCCGCGACGACGCCACGTCGATCTCCACCACCGGCAGGTCCGAACGCACCGTCACCACCCGGCTGGCCAGCGCGGCGAGCAGGCTCACAGCGCCGCGGCGTAGGTCTGGGCCTGCTCCATCGCGCCCAGCGTCGCCGTCATGCAGTCGTCGAGCTCGGTGGCCGCCTGGGCGAGCGCCGAGCGCGCCGCCGCCACCGACTCGTGTGCGCTGCCGTCGACCGCCGCCGCCAGGCTGGCCTGGGCCGCGTCGAGCTTGTCGTTCGCGGCGCGGACGGCCTCCTGTCCTTCCTGGACATGTGCCATCGCGACGTCGATGGCGGCCTTGACCTCGGCAACGCTCGCCACGGTTCCCCCTCCACGCAGCATCGAACCGATGACGCTACGTTATCGCCGGAATGCGAGAGGTGAGCGCGCCGCGCCGACTCAAGCCGCGCGTTGTCGGCGGGCGCCGCGCCGGCGGAGCGCCCAGACGAACAGCAGGACCAGCCCGACCAGGAACAGCAGGATCAGGATCGGCAGGACCAGCGCCACCACCGACATCACGACGCTGAGCACGTCTTCGACGGTGCTCGCTACCGGCGCCCCGACGCCGGCCGTGCCGACGTTGATCACCGGGCGGGCGGTCGCCTTGATCCCGTGGACGACCAGGGCGAGCACCACCCCGATGGCGACCGGCACCCACTGGTTGGACCCGAAGAAGCCGCCCGGGTCGGTCACGGTCGCACTGCTGGTGCCCGCGCCGAACGCGAGCCCGCCGGCGGTCGGCCGGACCACGGTCTGCACCACGTCGTTGGCCGAGTCGAGCACCGGCACCTTGTCGGCGACCACCTCGATGGCCAGCAGCGCGCCGAGGATGAGGATCACCCAGCCGTTGCCGAGCCAACCCCATCCCGCGGGCAGCGCGATCACGTCGGTGTAGCGGGACAGAACCCCGATCGCGAGCAACGGGATGTACGCGTTGAGGCCGGCCGAGGTCGCGAGGCCCGCGCCGGTGAGGGCTTCCAGCACGACCTCAGCATGGCACCACCAAGCCACCCCCATCAGGACCGACGAGCCACCGCCTAGGCTGGACCGGTGCGTCTAGTCATCGCGAGGTGCTCCGTCGACTACGTCGGACGGCTCTCCGCCCACCTGCCCACGGCCACCCGGTTGCTGATGGTCAAGGCCGACGGCTCGGTGTCGGTGCACGCCGACGACCGTGCCTACAAGCCGCTCAACTGGATGAGCCCGCCGTGCCGGATCCAGGAGGAGCCCGGCGTCTGGCGGGTGGTCAACAAGGCCGGCGAGGAGCTGCGGATCACCCTGGAAGAGATCTTCCAGGACACGTCGTACGAGCTGGGTGTCGATCCTGGCCTGGTCAAGGACGGTGTCGAGGCGCACCTCCAAGAGCTGCTGGCCGCCAACCCGACCACGTTCGGCGAGGGCTACACGCTGGTCCGGCGCGAGTACATGACCGCGATCGGCCCGGTCGACCTGCTCTGCAAGGACCAGCAGGGTGGCTCGGTCGCGGTCGAGGTCAAGCGCCGGGGTGAGATCGACGGCGTCGAGCAGCTCACCCGTTATCTCGAACTGATGAACCGGGACCCGCTGCTGGCCCCGGTGGCCGGCATCTTCGCCGCTCAGGAGATCAAACCGCAGGCCCGCGTGCTCGCCGAGGACCGCGGCATCCGGTGTGTGGTCGTCGACTACGACAAGCTGCGCGGCATCGAGCGCGACGAGCTGACGTTGTTCTGACTTTCGCCCGGTGGACCCTGGTGACAGGCTGTACCGGTGAGTGATGTCGAGATCGGACGGTTCGTGCGGTCGGCCACCGCCGTCCACCGGGCTGGCCGTGATCTTCAGGACGCGCTGGCCACCGGCGAAGGGCACGACGACGCCGCGGACCGGCTGGCCCGATCGATCGAGAGTGGACTCGCCGACCTCAACCGGGTCGAGACCGGCTTCTTCGAGGCGCCAGCAGGCGACAACGCGGCCGAGCGCACGACGACCGACCCGGAGACCCTGCTCGCCGTGGTCGCGGGTCAGCTCCGGCTCGGCGAGGTCGCCCTGGCCGCCGGCGCGGCGACAACGGAGACCGATCTCGACACGGCCCTCGCCGACCTGCGCCGCACCACCGTCGCCCTCGAGGAGCCACCCCGGCACCAGGGCTTTCAACAGACAAGGCTCGTCTCGCACGACCTCCCGGAAGCCGTGGAGACCATCCGCGAGCGGCTCGGCGACACCCTGGACGCGATCGCCACCGGCACCGCCGACGTGGTCGCCGGCCCGATCAAGAGCATCGCCGGCAAGGCGCCCGCGCAGTGGAAGGAAGCCTGGGAGAAGGTCAGCAAGCAGCTCTTCCTCGACAACATCGGTGGCCGGCTGATCCGGCTGGGCCTGCGCGCCCTGTCCGCCGCCCTCGACGCGCTGCGCCGGCTGGTCGACGCGACCTGGCTGGAGACCGCGCGGGACCGGCTGGTCGCCCTGGCCGACCGGGCGGGCGAGGCCGGAGCCGGCGCCGCCCTGCTCGGCGGCGCGATCGGAGCCGAGCACGCCCGCGAGGAGGCCGCCTCGCTGCTCAGCAGAGAAGGGCTCGACCTGGGCCGGCTCGACGGCGGCACCGAGGCCCTAGAAGCGCTCGCCGACCGGTTCGACAGCGTGATCGGCAAGCTCGCGCTGGCCCAGGCCGCCGTCGGCGGGATCCTCGTGGTGCAGGGCCACCTCGGGCTGGCCGTGCCGTGGCTGCCGCTCGCCCTGCTCGGCGCCGAGTTGCTGATCGGCGCGGTCGCGGTGGTGCTCGCGATCGACTACATCGACACCACGGTCAGCGTCGGTCGGGTCCGCGGTGCCCGGCTGATCCTCCAGGACGCCGCGCGCACCGCATGACCGGCCAGTGGTTCGCCACCCAGGTCCGGCAGGAGGTCACCGAGCTGGCCCAGGTCGGCGAGGCACTGCGGCGCGAGGAGCGGTTGGGCACCACGACCGCGGCGGTACGCGACGACTTCGCGCTGCTGCTCCGCGATCGCGTGCGTGATCTCGAAGACCTGCCCGACGGCGACTGGGCCGGTCTGGACCTGCTGCGGGCACGCCGGATCGCGCCGGTCAAAGCCGCCGCGCTCGCCGTGCTGGAAGGCATCCTGCTGCGTGGCCACCCCTTCTACCGAAGCGTCACCGTGGCCGCCGAGACCCTGCTCGACGCGCTGGTCGAGGCCACCGGGATCGGCCGCGGCCCGCTGTTGTCGGTCGCCGACGGCGAACGCTTCGAGCGGATGGCCGGGCTGGTCCGGATGCGCTTCCCCGACGTCGACGTCTGGGGCCTGCCGATCCTCGTGCACGAGCTGGGTCACCTGGTCGCCGACGCGCTGCCGGAGCCCGGCGACCGCAACGCCCGGCCGGTGCTGTTCCACCTCGACCGCGCGGACGACCGGCTGCTCGGCGAGCTGTTCGCGGACGTCTTCGCCACCTGGGCGCTGGGGCCGGCCTATCCGTTCGCGGTCATCACGCTGCGCGCCCGGCCCGACCGGTTCGACGACGCGACCCGCACCCACCCGTCCTGGGACCGGCGGGTGTGGACGATGGTGGCGGCCCTGCGGGTGACCGCCGAGCTGGCCACCGACCCGTTGACCGCGGCCGGGCACCGACGCGGTGCCGACCAGGTCGCCCGGCGCTGGTCCACACTGAACGGCCTCGGGGACCATCCACCGAAGAAGGCCGAGCGCGACGCCCGCGGCCTGGTCGACCTGCTCGACCGCAACGCGCCGGCGCGGCTGCGCTTCGACCCGCTGGGCGGCCTCGACCCGCTGGTCGCGGCGCTCGACGCCGGCACGCCCGCCAAGGGCAGCCCGGTCGAGGTGGTGGCCGCGGCGTGGCGGTGGCGGCTGGCCCACGACGAGGCGAAGCCGGCGAAGCTGCGAAACGTCAGCGCCGCCGCCCTGCGTGCCCTGGACCCCGCCGATGCTTGACCTGCTCACGGTGCGGATGGCCGAGCTGCGCGACGACGTCGACAAGGTGAAGCGCGTCGCCGACCTGGCGGAGAGCCGGCACAGCAGGCTCGACGGCATCCGGGGGATCCGCAAGGAGATCCGGGACGGCCTGCTCGACGCCCGGGGGTTGATCCTCGACTACCGGCGCGGCGCCGACGCACCCGAGGTCGAGGTGCTCGGCGACCTCGACGCGCTGCTGATCGACCTGGACCGCAAGGTCGACCAGGCCGGCGTGATGCTCGAACAGCTCAACGGCTCGATGATCAGGCTGATGAACACCGACACGCTGAGCGTGCGGTGCGACGCGATCATCGCCGAGCTCGACCGGGTCGAGGAGGGGTTCCGCGCCGGCACGCTGGACCGGGCCGCCGCCTGGGTGGCGGTCGACGGGCTCGTCGACACGACGGCGCGGCGGTTGTTCGCCGACTACGTCGACCTGCTCGGCGGGCTGACGCTGCGCGACACCGGCCTCGACGATCGGGTCAGCGAGCTGACCGACCGCCTGCTCGACGAGCTGGCCGCGCCGTTGCGCTCGGTGCCGGCGCGCCCGGCCGAGCTGGTCGGGGGCCAGTCCCTCGGCGACCTCGTGATGCTCTGGTTCCCGGAGTGGACGATCTGGGACGTCCCGCTCTTCGGGCACGAGGCCGGCCTGGCCTGGGGCCACACGTCCCAGCTCGCCCGCGGGCTGCTCGGCGACAGTCCCACCCCGGAGCGGCGCGGACTGGCCGCCGACGCCTATGCCGCCTACGCGCTCGGGCCGGCGTACGCCTGCGCCGTGCTCTTGCTCCGGATGCGCCCCCACAGCGGCGATGATGTGGACCGCGCGTACGTCATCCTCGAACTGCTGCGCGCGACGAGCGGTGACGGCATGGCGGCCGCGGTGATCCAGGAGGTCGCCGACTGCTGGCGCGGCGCGGTCACCGAACGGGGTGCCGACCCGGAGCCGGGCCGGCGGGCCGAGCTCGACGCGTTCGTCGCCGAGGCGCGCGGGACCCTGCGCAACATCGGCGTGTTCCCCGGCTTCGACTCGGCGCAGTGGGAGAAGGAGGCCGCCGGGCCACACACGGCGCTCACCGAGGGCACGGGAAGCGAGGCGACGGCGCGTGGGCGGCTCAACGCCGCCTGGGCCGCGCGGCTGATGCTGACCGACCCGCACGACGCCGACGCGGTGCGGCAGATCGCCGACGCCGCCCGCGCGCTGCCGTGGCCGCGCAAGACGGGACCCGCCCGCGACCGCCAGTCCGGCCGTCCGGTCCAGGCTCCCTACGGGAAACGGTGAGGCCGGTGACGACGAACGAGCTGCTCGTCCGGGCCTGGGCCGCCTACCACGCGGGCGACTTCGCGACGGCACGGCAGAGCGCCGACGAGGCCCGTGACCAGGCCGACCCGGCGACGCAGGGCGTGGGGCTGACTCTTCGCGGCCTGTGCGAGGCCCGGGTCGGGACGGCGGACGACACGTTGTTCGCCGCCGCCGCCGACCGGTTCGCCGCCGCCGAGCGACCCGACGGCCGGCGCTCCGTCGCCGCGTACGGCATCGCGCTCGCCCTCAGCGGTCGGTTCGCCGAGGCCGAGCCACCGTTGCGCCGCGCCCTGATGCTGGAGCTGGCCGGCCCCGACGTCTGGCGCTGCCTGGGCCGGGTGCTCGCCGCCCGCGACCGCACGGGCGCCCGGCGCACGCTGGCCGCCGCCGCCCGCGCCTTCCCGACCGACTGGCTGGTCGCCCTCGACCGGGCCGAGCTCGTCACCAGCGACCGGACGGCGGTCGCCGAGGCGTGGGCGACGGCGGGGGCGCTCAGCTTCGCGGCCGGCCGGGCCGATGTGGCGGTGACCGCCTACACCAGGGCCGTCGACCGCACCCCGAAGGACCTCCACCTGCTGCTGGAGAAGGCGAAGGCGTGCGCCGCGTCCGGTGCCCTCGACGAGTTGGGGGCGACGATGCGCCGGGCCATCGCCGTCAACGCGGACACAGTCGAGTTCGTGCCGTTGGTGGTACAGACCGCCGACTGGGCGCTCGGCCAGGCGCCGGACACGGCGATCGCCCTGCTGGACAAGGTCATCGAGCTCGAACCCGAGCACGCCCGCGCACACGCGCTGCTCGGTTCGGCGCGGCGCCTGCTCGGCGACGACACGGCGGCGATGGCGGCGTACGACCGGGCTTTGGCGGTCGACCCCGACGACGCGTACGCGCTGGTGAACCGCGGCCAGGCGCTACTCGGCCAGGGCCGGCACGACGAGGCGGTCGCCGACCTGGAGCGGGCCTCCGCCCTCGAGCCGGGCACCGGATGGATCCGGCTCAGCACGGCCGAGGCCTACTACCTCCGCGCGCAGGCCGACCGGGACGACGCCGACCTCGACCGCGCCATGGCGCACGCGGACGCGGCTCTGGCGATCAGCCCCGGCGACCCGGCCGTCCTGCGGCTGATCGGCTACGCACACTGGTTGCGCAGCGACGGCGACCCGGCCGACGCGGTGGAGGCGCTGCGGGCGGCCCGCGCCGCGAACCCCGACGATCCGCAACTCGCGTACGAGCTGGGCCGGCTGCTGTACGACACCGGCGCGTACGAGGAAGCCCTGGCCTGTGCCGAGCAGGCGCTCGCCGGAATGCCCGACGCCCCGCTCGTGCGGTTGCTGCGCGGCCAGCTGTTCCGGGCCGTCGGCGAGACGGAGCGGGCCGTCGAGGACCTGACGGCCGCGGCCCGCGCCCAGCCCGACCTCGGGGAGGCGCACGCCGCCCTGGGGGAGGCGCTCCGGATCGAGGGCCGGTTGGCCGAGGCCGTCACCGCGCTGACCGCGGCCATCGAGCTCCAGCCCGACGACGGCTGGGCGCTGGCCAGCCGGGGAGCCGCGCGGCAGGCACTGGGTGACTCCGCCGGCGCGCTCGAGGACCTGCGCCGCGCGATCGGCCGAGGCTCCGAGCCCAGCTTCGCGGTGTGGTGGCTGTGCGAGGCGTTGCGTGACACCGTCGACAGCGACGACCTGGTCACGGAGATCGGCGCGGCGGCGGCGGATTATCCGGACGACCCTGGCGTGCAGGAGGTGTACGCCGACGCGCTGCAGGACGCCCGCCGCTACGCCGAGGCCGCGGCGACGGCGGAGCGGGGGCTCGTCGCGCGCCCCGACCATGTCGGCCTGCTCCGCTCGTTGGGTTGGGCCCAGTCGGCGCTCGGCGAGCACGCCCGCGCGGTCGAGACGCTCGAACGGGCGGCCAACGTCCAACCGGACACGAACACGCTGACCGATCTGGCCACGATCGTGGCGCGCGGGGACGACGTCGCCACGGCGCTGCGCACCATCGACCGCGCGCTCGCCGTGCGGCGCACGTCCGGACTGCTCCGGTTGCGCGCGGAGGTGTTCGGCGGGCTGGCCGACTGGCCGGCCGCGGTCGAGGCCGCCCGCGCGGCGGTCGCGGTCGAGCCGGTCGACCCGTGGGCGCACTGGGCGTTGGGCCGCGCGCTGCGCTACGTCGACGGCGGCCGGCCGGAAGAGGCGTTGGCCGCGTTCCAGGCCATGCGCGAGCAGGAGCCCGGCAACCCGATGGGTCCACAGGGGACCGGCGACGTGCGCTGGGCGATGGGGCGGTTGGCCGAGGCGGACGCCGACTATCGCGCGGCGATCGAGCTGTACGAGCCGTTCGGCGAGGAGGAGTCGTGGACCCGGCACGGCATCGGGTGGTGCCTGCACCGGCTCGGCCGGTACGCGGAGGCGGCCGACTCGTACCTGCTGGCCCTGCCGACCAGCGACGAGCGGTCCGCGCTGCTGTTCGACATCGGCCTCAACTGGCTGGCGGCCCGCGAGAGCGCACGCGCGGCCGACGCCTACGCGCAGGGCATCGCGGTGCTGCCGGCGACCTCGCCGGCCCGGGCACCGGCCACGCTGGCGATCGCCGGAGACGACCTGCGGTCAGCGGTGACGGCGGGTGTCGTCGCCGACTCGGCCCAGGTCGTCGAGCTCGGCGAGCGGCTGGCCAAGGAACGCGCGGCGGCTAGCGACCGGAGCGCCCGTACACCAGCTTGACCGCCTTGATGATCCGGGCGACGTGGGCCGGGGTGCGCTCGAAGGTCATCGCCTTGAGGGCCGACGGGCCGCGCCGGGTGGTGATCGCCTTCGAGCGGGAGAACTCGCGCAGCCCGTCGTCGCCGTGGGTGCGCCCGAAGCCGGAGTTGCCGACGCCGCCGAACGGCAGCGACGACATGCCGATGAAGGTGATCACCGAGTTGACCGAGGCCATGCCCGTGCGCAGCCGGCGGGCCGCGGCCACCGCGCGCCGCTTGCCGAAGACCGCGCCGCCCAGCCCGTACGTGGAGGCGTTGGCGAGCCGGACCGCCTCGTCGACGTCGGCGACCTTGCTGATGGTCAGCGTCGGACCGAACGTCTCCTCGCGCACGGCCGCCGAGTCCTCCGGCACGTCGACCAGGATCGTCGGGTGTACGAACGGCGGCTCGACCGCCTCGCGGCCGCCCAGCACGGCCCGGCCGCCGTTGACCAGCGCGTCGTCGATGTGCCGCCGGATGATGTCGATCTGCTTGGGCATGGTGATCGGCCCGATGTCGTAGCCCTCGCCGTAGCCGACCTTGAGCGCACCGGCGCGGCGGACCACCTCGGCGACGAAGGCGTCGTAGACCGGCGCTACCGCGTACACCCGCTCGATCGCCAGGCAGGTCTGGCCGGCGTTGGTGAGCGCACCCCAGACGCACGCCTCGGCGGCGGCCGCGACGTCGGCGTCGTCGTCGACGATCAGTGCGTCCTTGCCGCCGGCCTCGATCAGCACCGGCGTCAGCGTCTCGGCGCAGGCGGCCATCACCTTCTTGCCGGTGGCCGTGGAACCTGTGAAGGCGACCTTGTCGACGCCCGCGTGGCACAGCGCGGCGCCGACCTCGCCCAGGCCGTGCACGATCTGCAGCACCGGCTGCTCGGGCACCACCTCGGCGAACGTGTCAACCAGCCATTGGCCGACGGCCGGCGTGTATTCACTCGGCTTGAAGACCACCGTGTTGCCGGCGGCGAGCGCGTAGGCGACCGTGCCCAGCGGCGTCACCACCGGGTAGTTCCACGGGCCGATCACCCCGACCACGCCCATCGGCTGGTATTCGAGGTGGGCGGAGAACTCGGCCAGCGTCAGCCGGCCGCGCACCCGGCGGGGGCCGAGCACGCGCTTGGCGTTGCGGGCGGCCCAGTCGATGTGGTCGATGGCCGCCGCGGTCTCCACGATCGCCTCGGCGATCGGCTTGCCGCCCTCGCGGCTGACCAGCCCGGCGACCTCTTCGACCCGCTGGGCGAGCAGGGCGCGCCAGCGCAGCAGCCGGGCGCGGCGACCGGCGTGGCCGAGCCCGACCCAGAAGGCCGCGGCTTCCCGGGCGCGCTCGACGGCGCGGGCCACGTCGTCGGCGTCGGCGACCGGGAACCGGCCCACCTCCTCGCCGGTGGCGGGGTTGGTCGAGACGAGTGCACCGTCTTCGACGACAGGCACGCCGTAGGCCCGCGTTGCAGTCATGGGGCGGAGTCTATGCCGATGCGGTTACCCATCGGTAGGTGTGGGCGCACCACACAGCGGAGCCGCGGCGGGTGGCGCATCATGTGCGCCATGGAGCACCAGCAGGTGCGCGTGCACGCGCGCGGAATCGACCAGAACGTCCTCGTTGCCGGGCCGGCGGACGGCACGCCGGTGCTGCTGATCCACGGCAACTGCTCGTCCGCCGACTTCTGGCGGCCGCTGCTCCGCCACCTGCCGCCCGACCTGCGGATCGTCGCGCCGGACCTGCGCGGCTACGGCGCGTCCGAGGCGGCGCCGGTCGACGCCACCCGCGGCCTGCGCGATTTCGCGGACGACGTGGCGGCATTGCTCGCCGAAACCGAGCTCTTCCCGGCCGACGCCAAGCCCCTCGTGGTCGCGCACTCGATGGGTTGCGGCGTCGCGATGCAGCTGCTGGTCGACCACCCGGACCGGGTCGGCGCCATGCTGCTGGAGGCGCCCCTGTCGCCCTACGGCTTCGGGGGCACGAAAGACCTCGTCGGCACGCCGACCACGGAAGACTTCGCGGGCACCGGCGCGGGCACGGCCAACCCCGACTTCGTCGCCCGGCTGGCCGCCAAGGACCGCGAGAGCGACGCGCAGACCAGCCCCCGCACGGTCATGCGGACCGCGTACGTCGCCGACCCCGCCTCGCTCGGCGCCGACGAGGAGCTGCTGCTCGACACCGTGCTCTCGACGGTCACCGGCGACGACAACTACCCGGGCACCTCGACGGCGAGCCCCAACTGGCCCGGCGTCGCGCCCGGCGACCGCGGCGTCCTCAACACCATGGCGCCGAACCACTTCCGGATCGCCGACGACCTCGTCGCTGTCGCCACCAAGCCGCACATCACCTGGGTACGGGGCGACCAGGACGCGATCGTCTCGGACACCTCGTTCTTCGACCTGTCGTACCTCGGCTCGCTGGGCGTCGTGCCGGGCTGGCCGGGCGCCGAGGCGAGCCCGCCGCAGCCGATGGTCGGCCAGACCCGGGCGGTGCTCGACCGCTACCAAGAGAACGGCGGCAGCTACCGCGAGGTCGTCTACGCCGGCTGCGGCCACTCGCCGCACCTGGAGCGCTCGGCGGAGTTCGTCGCGGAGCTCCTGGAACTGCTGCCGTGACCGGGCCCCGAAGCACGAAAGTCCCGGTTGACGGCGGCGACCTCGCGGTCGGCGTCTGGGGCGACGAAGGCCCACTGGTCGTGGCCGTGCACGGGATCACCTCCCACCACCGCGCCTGGGCCCTGGTCGGTGACGACCTCGCCGCCGACCACCGGTTCGTCGCTCCCGACCTGCGCGGCCGGGGACACAGCCGGGACCTGCCGGCGCCGTACGGCATGGCGCGGCACGCGGCGGACCTCGCCGAGGTGATCCAGGCGTACGGCGGGACGGCGGTGGTGGTCGGCCACTCCATGGGCGCGTGGGTGGCGGTCGAGCTGGCCCGGTCGTACCCGATGCTGGTCGAACGCCTGGTGCTCGTCGACGGTGGCCCCGCGATGCCGCCGCCGCCGGGCGTGCCGGCCGATCCGACCCCGGACCAGGTGACCGCCGCGATCACGGAGACGGTCGGGCGGGCGTACCAGCGGCTGACCATGACCTTTCCGGACCGCGCGGCGTACGTCGCGACCTGGCAGGCCCATCCGTCCTTCGCCGACTGGTCGCGGACGATGGCCGAGTACGCCGAGTACGACCTGGTCGAGGTCGACGGGGCCCTGCGCCCGGCGTGCCACCTCGAAGCCGCGCTGCGGGACGCGCGGGACCTGTTCGCGTGGCACCCGGTGGCGCCCGCCGCGCTGCCGGTGCCGGCCGTCTTCCTGCGCGCCGAGCGGGGCATGCTCGACCAGCCGGACCCGATGATCGCGGCGGGCGCGGCGACCCGGGCGTTCCCCGGCATCGCCGAGCGGGAGGTGCCCGGCACCAACCACTACACGATCGTGCTCGGGCCCAAGGGCGCCGCCGAGGTCGCCGCCGAGGTGCGGAGGGGCATGGCAGACTGACCCTGACCTTATGGATCGTTAGGGGAGCGCTGCGTGTCGCGGGAGATCAACACCGTCGGAGTTGTCGGACTCGGCACGATGGGCGCGGGCATCGTCGAGGTCTTCGCGCGCAGCGGGATCGATGTCGTCGCGGTCGAGGTCACCGACGAGGCGGTCGAGCGGGGCCAGGCGACGCTGGTCGGCTCGATCGACCGGGCCGTGGCCAAGGGCAAGCTGACGCCGGCCGCGCGCGACGAGATCTTCGCCCGGGTCGGCTTCGCGGTCGGCTTCGCCGCGCTGCACGACGTCGACCTGGTCATCGAGGCCGTCCCCGAGCAGCTCCCGCTCAAGCAGCGGATCTTCGCCGAGCTCGACCGGGTCTGCAAGCCCGGCGCGATCCTGGCCACCAACACCTCGTCGCTGTCGGTCACCGAGATCTCCGTCGCCACGACCCGGCCCAACCAGGTCATCGGCGTGCACTTCTTCAACCCGGCGCCGGTGATGAAGCTGGTCGAGATCGTCCGCACGGTGGTCACCGCGCCCGAGGTGGTGGCCGACGTCGAGGCGCTCTGCGCCCGGCTCGGCAAGACCGACGTGACGATCAACGACCGGGCCGGCTTCATCGCCAACGCGCTGCTCTTCGGCTACCTCAACCAGGCCGTGTCGATGCTGGAGGCGCGTTACGCGACCCGCGAGGACATCGACGCGGCGATGCGGCTCGGCTGCGGGCTCCCGATGGGCCCGCTGGCGCTGATGGACCTGATCGGCATCGACACCGCGTACGAGATCCTGGACACGATGTACCGCCGGGGCGGGCGCGACCGCCGGCACGCCCCCGTCCCGCTGATCAAGCAGATGGTCACGGCGGGCCTGCTCGGCCGCAAGACCGGGCGGGGCTTCTACACGTACGAGGGCCCGGGCTCGCCCAAGGTCGTGGCCGACGAGCTCACCGCCGCACCGGAGCCCGCCGGGTCGACCCAGATCACCACGATCGGCGTGGTCGGCTCCGGCGTGATGGCCCGTGGCATCGTCGAGGTGGCCGCCCGCGCGGGCTTCGACGTGGTCTCGGTGACCCGGGGCGAGGCGAAGACCGCGGCCGTCACCGCGGCGGTCCAGGGGTCGCTGGCCAAGGCGGTGGTGAAGGGCAAGCTGACCGAGGACGACCAGGCGGCGGCACTGGCCCGGATCACCTGGTCGCACCGGCTCGAGGACCTCGACGACGTCGACCTGGTGATCGAGTCGGTGGTCGAGGAGCTCTCGGTCAAGAAAGCCGTGTTCGCCGCCCTCGACGAGATCTGCAAGCCGGGTGTGGTGCTCGCCACCACCACCTCGTCGCTGCCGGTGATCGAGATCGCGATGGCCACCCAGCGCCCGGCCGACGTCGTGGGCCTGCACTTCTTCAACCCGGCGCCGGTGATGGCGCTGGTCGAGATCGTGCGCACCATCCGCACCGCGCCGGAGACCACCGCCGCGGCGGACGCGCTGGTGGCGGCGCTGGGCAAGACCGGGGTGCACTGTGCCGACCGGTCCGGTTTCATCGTCAACGCACTGCTCTTCCCGTACCTGAACGACGCGGTCCGGATGCTCGAGGCCTCGTACGCGTCGGCCGACGACATCGACTACGCCATGAAGCTGGGCTGCGGCTACCCGATGGGCCCGTTCGAGCTGCTCGACACGGTCGGCCTCGACGTGGCGCTGGCGATCCAGCGCGAGCTCTATCTAGAACTCCGCGAACCCGGCTTCGCCCCGGCTCCGCTGCTGGAACACCTGGTGACCGCGGGCTACGTGGGACGCAAGGCCGGCCGGGGTTTCCGCGACCACACTAACCTTTAGATGTGAGCCCCCGTCGCAACCGTCCGAAGCCCGATGACGGGCGTCCGCTGGACGACGAGTCGCTGCGGCGCGGCAGCTCGATCGAGGGCGACCGGCACGGCGAGTGGATGGTGCGGTTGGTGCCCGGTGGTGCCAGCGCGAAGGTCTACCGCTGCCCCGGTTGCGACCAGGAGATCATGCCCGGCACCGCGCACGTCGTGGTGTGGCCGGCCGACGAGCGCGGCGACCTGACCGACCGGCGGCACTGGCACAGCGGCTGCTGGCGGGCGCGAGACCGGCGCGCGCCGGGCGTGGTGCGGTCGCGCAACGCCCCCCGCTACGGCTGACCGAACTCCGCGAGCACCGCGTCGGAGAGTGCCGGCCAGAGCGGGTGCGCCCACTCGCCGAAGTTTCGGTCCGTCAGGCAGGCGCAGGCGAGGCCGGCCACCGGGTCGACCCAGAGGAACGTGCCGGTCTGGCCGAAGTGCCCGAAGGTGGCGGGCGAGTTGTCGGCACCCGTCCAGTGCGGGCTCTTGTGCGACCGGATCTCGAAGCCGAGCCCCCAGTCGTTGGGGTCCTGCCGGCCGTAGCCGGGGAGCACGCCGGACAGGCCCGGGAACGCCACCCCGGCGGCCTCTCGGGTCAGCGCCGGTGCCAGCGTCGGGTTCAGCAGCTCCCGGCCCAGCGTCGCCAGGTCGGCGATCGAGCCGGTCACCTTCGCCGCCGGTGAGCCGTCCAGCACCGTGTTCGGCATGTCGAGCTGGTCCAGCACCAGGTCGATCATCAGATCCGCGAAGCTGCCCTCGGCCCGCTCCGCCACGAAGTCGGCCAGCACCTCGAAGCCGCGGTTGGAGTAGATCCGGCGCTGGCCGGGCTGGCCCATCACCTGGTCGTCGCCGAAGTTGAGGCCGGAGGCGTGCGCCAGCAGGTGGCGGACGGTCGAGCCGGGCGGGCCGGCCGGGTCGTCGAGCGCGACCAGGCCGTCGTCGATCGCGGCCAGCACGGTCAGCGCGGTCAGTGGCTTGGTGACCGACGCCCAGGGCAGCGGGGTGTCCGGGCCGGTGCGGGCCAGGACGCCGTCCCGGTTGACGACGGCGACGGCGACGGTGTCCACCGGCCACGAGCTGACCAGGGCGAGGGCTTGCGAGTCGGGCACAGCGCAACGCTAACGGATTGCCGGCCGAGTCTTGTCCGGGCGGTCCTGGGTCTCTACGGTCGCTGAATGGCTCCTTCGTGGACGTTTGCTGTTGATCGTGAGGATCTGACCCGCACCAGCGTCGTCGACGGGCCGGTGCCCGAGATCGCCGACGGTGAGGCGTTGTTGCGGGTCGACCGGGTGGGGATGACCGCCAACAACGTGACGTACGCCGTGCTCGGTGAGTCGTTCGGCTACTGGCGGTTCTTCCCGCCGGAGCACCGCGGCATCGAGGCGGGGTGGGGGCTCGTGCCGCTCTGGGGTTTCGCGGACGTGGTCGCCTCGACCGTCGACGGCGTCACCGCCGGCCAGCGGGTCTACGGCTACCTGCCACCGGCGACGCATCTCGTGGTGCGGCCCGACCGGGTCGACGCGAGCGGCTTCCGGGACGCCAGCGCGCACCGGGCCGGGCTGCCCTCGCCGTACAACGCCTACCGGGTGACCACCGGTGACGGTGCGTACCGGGCCGACGAGGAAGACCTGCTGGTGCTGTTCCGGCCGCTGTTCTACACCTCGTTCATGCTGGCCGACTACCTGGCCGACAACGACTTCTTCGGCGCGACCACGCTCGTGCTCTCGTCGGCGTCCAGCAAGACCGCGTACGCCGCCGCCTTCGAACTGCATGGTCGTGGCCCGCGGGTCGTCGGGCTGACCTCGCCGGGCAACGTCGACTACACCGAGTCGCTCGGCTGCTACGACGACGTGCTCACCTACGCCCAGGCGGAGACGCTGACCCCGGTGCCGACCGCGTACCTGGACCTGGCCGGCGCCCCGGCTACCAGGCACGCGCTCCGCGAGCACCTCGGCGACCACCTGGTCCGCGACGTGGCGGTCGGGTTGACGTACCAGATCCCCAACGCGGGCAGCGCTGGCGAGTTCTTCTTCGCACCGACCCAGATGCGCAAGCGCGGCGAGGACTGGGGCCGCGACGAGCTCGAGCGGCGGTTCGGGGTGGCCTGGCGCCGGTTCGTCGACGCGCTGGGCCCGCGGGTCGACGTGCGGGTCGGGGACGGCCCGGAGGCGCTGGGCACCGCCTGGCAGGACGCGCTCGCGGGCCGCATTCCGGCCCAGGTGGGCCAGGTCCTGCGCCTATGAGCGGATCACCCAGCCTTGACCCGCTCGGTGAAGGCGGTCAGGTTGGTCAGCGCCCGGGCGATCCGCTCGTCGAGGGTCAGCGTCTCCTCGTAGCGGGTCAGCAGCATCTTCGGCTGGCGCTTGCCCCGCAGGTAGAGCGAGCAGGCCAGGTCGGAGCACAGGTATTCGCCGACGGTGTTGCCGTTGCGCCCGGCGGGGCCGGCCAGCGGCGCGACGAACAACGCCACACCGGAGGCGCCGTGGCCGGTCAGGCAGACCTTGCACATGCTCGACCGGGAGAAGGCCGACCTGCGCGGCTCGGGCCGGCGCAACAGGACGCCGGTCGGCCCGGACTCGCCGGGCACCACGAGCAGCGCGCGCAAGGGCGCCGACGGGTCGGTCCAGCCGAGAAAGTCGAGGTCGGCCCAGGGCACGGGCCCGGCCGGCAGTTTGATCCGGGCGGCCTCGCCCTTGCTGCAGTTGACGAACGAGCCCCGGATGGCGTCCTCGGTCAGCGGTTCCACGCCCGCGAAACTAGCCGCGACCGGCCGCGCGGTCACCCGGTTTTCAGCGGTCGGCGACCTGGACCTGGCTCTGCGCGAGCGAACGGCGGTGCCAGATCGGCACCGGCAGGCTCTCCGCCACGTCGAGGACGTTCTGGTCCGCCGTGACGGTGAAACCGTGCCGGGCCAGCAGGTCCGCCATCGCGCTCGGCGTCCAGGTCGACCGCCAGGGCTCGCGGGTGAAGACGCTGGTCTGGCCGGCGGACCGGGAGAGCGCCCGGCCCACCAGGAAGCCGAGCTTGAGGAACGGCACCGGTAGCTGGAAGTTGACGACCAGCCGGCTGCCCGGCGCGGAACAGGCGGCCACCGCGGCGAGCGTGGCCTCGACCTCGGCCGGGGTGAGGTACGGGACGACGCCCTCCCAGACCCAGGTGGTCGGCCGGTCGCCGAGATGCCCGGCCGCGGCCAGCGTCCGGCTGAGGTCGTCTTCGCGGAAGTCGACCGGCACGTACGTCGGGGCTCGGCCGGAGAGCACGCCGGCGCGGGACCGCTTGTCCTGTTGCGAGGCCGGCTGGTCGACCTCGAACACCGCGACCTCGGCGAGCTCAGGCATCCGCCAGGCCCGGCCGTCCAGCCCGGCGCCGAGGATGACGACCTGTTGACCGGGCCGGGCCCGCACGGCGTCGTCGATGGCCACGGTCCGCGGCACCATCAGCTCGGTGATCGCCTTGACCGTCTCGTACGCGACCCGGGTCCGCCATTCCTTGGGCGCCCGGCCGTCGCGTACCCAGACCACGGCTTCGCGCTCGTCGGCGCGCAGCAACGGCAGCGCGGTCGGATCACTGAACCGCTCAGGCGCCACCAGGCCGTGCGCGGCGGCGCGGCCCTGGCACACCAAGACAGCGGTGCGGCTCGCCCGCGGGTTCTCGGACATCAACTCGACGGTACGTCACCATTCGGCGAACGAACCGTCTTCCTGCCGCCAGACCGGGTTGCGCCAGGCGTGTCCGGCCGCGTCGGCCTGGCGGACCGCCTGTTCGTCGATCGTGATGCCGAGGCCCGGCGCGTCCCAGCGGGCGATGTGTCCGGCGACGATCCGCAGCGGCTCCGGGTCGGCCACGTAGTCGAGCAGGTCCGCGCCGCCGCGGTGGTAGTGGATGCCCATGCTCTGTTCCTGGATCAGGAAGTTGGGCGTCGCGAACGCGACCTGCAGGCTGGCCGCCAGCGCGATCGGGCCGAGCGGGCAGTGCGGCGCGAACAGCGCGCCGTAGGTCTCCGCGAGCGCGGCGATCCGGCGCACCTCGGAGATGCCACCGGCGTGTGACAGGTCCGGCTGCACGACGCCCACGCCGGCGGTCAGGGCGGGCAGGAAGCCGGCCCGGTCGTAGATCCGCTCACCGGTGGCCACCGGGATCGAGGTGCGGGCGACCAGGTCGCCGAGCAGGTGGGTCTGCTCCGGCACCAGCGGCTCCTCGACCAGCAGCGGTCGCAGCGGGGCGATGGCCGGCAGGATCATCCGGGCCGCCGGCAGCGTGGCCCGGCCGTGCAGGTCGACCGCCAGGTCGCGGTCGTCGCCGAGCGCCTCCCGGGCGGCGGCGAGGCGGCGCACGATCCGGTCGAGCTCGCCGCTGGTCGGCACGGGGGAGAGCCGGCCGCTCGCGTTCATCTTGACCGCGGTCATCCCGGCCTCGACGTGCGCGGCCACCGCGTCGGTGAGCTCGTCGGGCTCGTCGCCGCCGATCCACGCGTACACCCGGGCCTGGTCGCGGACCGCACCGCCGATCAGGGCGTGCACCGGCGCGCCGTAGGCCTGGCCCGCGATGTCCCAGAGGGCCTGGTCGAGGCCGGCGACGGCGCTGGAGAGCACCGGACCACCCCGGTAGAAGCCGCCCTTGGACAGCACCTGCCAGTGCTGCTCGATCCGCAGCGGGTCCTCACCGAGCAGGTATTCGGAGAGCACCTCGACCGCGGTCCGGACCACCTCGGCGCGGCCCTCGACCACCGGCTCGCCCCAACCGACCAGGCCCTCGTCGGTGGCGACGCGGACGAACAGCCAGCGCGGGGGTACGAGGAAGGTCTCAATCTTGTCGATCTTCAAGGTGGTTCCTCTCCAGCCTGGCCACGTCTTCGATGGCCTGGTCGAGCAGTTTGCGCATGGCGCGCGCGGCCTGGGCGGGGTTGTGTCGTCGGATCCCGTCGACCACTGCTTTGTGGCTGGGCACCGGATCGCTGGGGCCGTCCGTGCCGTGCACCATCCGGTCGCGTTCGGCCAGCCCCGTCTCGATCACCACCTCCATGCGCTGGATGAGCTCGTTGTGGGTGGCGGCGAGCAGCGCGCGGTGGAAGGCGAGGTCGGCGGCGACCGCGGCGAGCGGGTCGGACCCGGCGGCGGCCATGTCTTCCAGGGCGGCGTCCAGCGCCGCCAGGTCCGCCTCGGTCGCGCGGGAGGCGGCCAGGCTGGCGGCACCGGGCTCGACGATGCTGCGCAGCTCGTGCAGGTCGTCGAAGAGGCCCGGCCCGGGCGAGCGGGCGAACTGCCACCGGAGCACGTCGCCGTCGAGCAGGCTCCAGGCCGAGCGCGGGCGCACGAACGTGCCGCGCTTGGGTCGGGCGTCGACGAGTCCCTTGGCGGCCAGCACCCGCAACGCCTCGCGGAGCACGGTGAGGCTGACGTCGAACTCGCTCTGCAACGCGGTCAGGTCGAGGATCGCGCCCTCGGGGAGCTGGCCGGTGAGGATCCGCTGCGCGAGCACCTCCACCGTCTGGCCGTGCACGCCACGCGCCGTGTACTGCTGCATGTCTCCCCTTAGGCCGATGCTTTGGTGGCAGTCCAACCGCCGTCGACCACCAGGCTCGCGCCGGTCACGTAGGCCGCTTCGGGTGAGGCGAGGAACGCGACCGCGGCGGCCACCTCGTCGGGCGTGCCGAACCGCTTGGCCACCGTCTCGGCCACACTGCTCGCGCGGTCTTCCGCGGACACCCAGTCCCATGCGGCGGTCATGATCGGTCCAGGTAGGACGGTGTTGACCCGCAGCGCCGGACCATACTCCACGGCGAGCTGCCGGGCCAGGGCCGTTAGGCCGCCCTTGGCCGCCGCGTACGCCGGACGTCCGGGCAGGCCGACCAGCGCGTGCACCGACGAGACCACGACGACGCTGCCGTCGTGCGCGGTCAGGTCGGGCAGCAGCGCCTTGACGCCGAGGAAAGTACCCGTCAGCGTGACCGCGATCTGCCGGTTCCAGGACTCGAGGCTGGTCTGCCCGGCGGGCAGAACGTCCACTGTGTACGCATTGCTGACCAGCACGCCGACGGGCCCGAACCCGTCACTGGCGGTAGCCGCGACCTGAGCCCAGTCGGCCTCGTCGGAGGCGTCCGCCAGCAGTGCGTGCGCCCGCCCGCCGGACGCGCGGATCGAGTCCGCGACCTCGTCCGCCGGCCGCACGTCGGTGAGCACCACCGCGGCGCCCTCGGCCGCCAACCGCCTCGCGCAGGCAGCGCCGATGCCTCCGGCCGCACCCGTGACAATCGCGGTGCGACCTGCGAAGCGACCCGCCATGCGCCAAACCCCCTTGGTCACGAAGTCTTCATTAATTACGAAGATATGTTGACAGGCCATTGACTGTGTTGCAACCTCTTGGAAACACGACTCCCCCGTTTCCCCTTTGCACTGCGCCGACCGAAGGTCCAGGCGCCTTAGAAAGTACGGAGGCTTCGCATGAGTTCTGCACCCTTCAGTCGCCGCGGGTTCCTCGCCGGGATCGGCGGTATCGGTGCTGCTTCGCTTCTCGGTGCTTGCGCTACCGGCAGTGACGACAGTGCCGGTGCCGCCTCTTCGACGCTGACCTTGCAGTCTTCGCTTTCCGACCCCGATCCCAAGGCCGCGCTGACCAAGGTGGTCGAGGGCTACGGGAAGACCCCGGTCACCCTGAACACCATCGCGATCGAGACGTTCCGGGCGCAGCTGCCCACCTACCTCAACTCGGGCAACCCGCCGGACGTGCTGACCTGGTACGCCGGCTCGGTGGCCCGGGACTACGCCAGCAAGGGCTTCCTGCTCGACGTGTCCGACCTGTGGACCGGCAGCGGGGCGTGCGCCAACTTCTCGCCCGCGCTCAAGGAACTGTCCACTGCGGACGGCAAGCAGATCTTCGTGCCCACCAACTACTACTGGTGGGGCGTCTTCTACCGGAAGTCCGCGTTCCAGGAGTGGGGCGTGCAGGTCCCGACCACCTGGGACGAGTTCATCGCGGTCTGCAAGACCATCAAGAGCAAGGGCGTCGCGCCGATCAGCATGGGCACCGGGTCGACCCCGTGGGTCGCCTCGGGCTGGT
This sequence comes from Asanoa hainanensis, assembly GCF_900188485.1. Classification (GTDB taxonomy): domain Bacteria; phylum Actinomycetota; class Actinomycetes; order Mycobacteriales; family Micromonosporaceae; genus Asanoa; species Asanoa hainanensis. The sequence goes on along the minus strand of NZ_FZPH01000003.1, from coordinate 115,076 downwards.
TCGACTACCTGAACCTGCGGATCAACGGCGCCGAGTTCCACCGCGAGCTGCTGGCCGGCAAGCACTCCTTCGACGGCCCCGAGGTCAAGACCGTCATGGACCACTACCGCCAGCTCGTCGAGTACATCGACCCCAAGGGCCGGTCGTACTCGTGGCAGGACGCGGTCACCCCGCTGACCTCGAAGAAGGCCGGCATGAACCTGATCGGCGCGTTCATCACCTCCGGCGTGCCGAGCGATGCCGTCGACGACCTCGACTTCTTCCGGGTGCCGATCATCGACCCGAGCGTGCCGGTCGCCGAGGAGGCCCCCACGGACGGCTACTTCGCCAGCGCCAAGTCGAAGAACACCGCGGGTGCCAAGGAGCTGCTGTCGTACCTGGCGTCGGCGCCGGCCCAGCAGCAGTTCATCCAGCTCGCCAAGTCGTCGAACCTGCCCACGTCGCAGGCGGTCGACACGAGCACCTTCGCACCGCTGGTGCAGAAGGGCATCAAGCTGCTCAACGAGAGCAAGGCGATCACCCAGTTCTTCAACCGGGACTCCAGCGACGAGCTGCAGACCACGGCCGACACCGCGCTGACCAAGTTCCTGGACAAGCCCGGCGACGTCAACAAGATCCTGGCTGAATGGCAGGAGTCCGCGAAGAAGGTCCTCGGGTCGTGACCTCGGTGGCGGCACCACCACGGCGCAGGCGCACGGGCCTGCGCGCCGTACCCAAGGTGATCTGGTTCTTCCTGCTGATCCCAGCCGCGGTCGAGGTCGGCATGGTGTTCTGGCCGGCGGTCAACAGCTTCTACCTGTCGTTGACCGAGTGGAACGGGCTGGGCGCTGCCCAGCCCGTCGGGCTCGACAACTTCAAGAACCTGTTCTCCGACGAGATCTTCCGCGGCGCCCTGTGGAACAACGTCATCTGGGCGGTCGGCTTCGGCGGGCTCTCGGTCGTGGGCGGGCTGGCACTCGCTGTGGCGCTCAACCGCCCCCGCCGCGGCGTCGGCCTCTACCGCAGCGCGATCTACCTGCCGATGGTGTTCTCGCTCGCGGTGACCGGCCTGTTCTGGCGGGTGCAGTACCAGCCGGACGGCACCATCAACACGCTGCTCGGCGCTATCGGCCTCGAAAGCGTCGAGCGGCAGTGGCTGGCCGACCCGGACACCGCGCTCTACGCGGTGCTGATCGCCGCGGTCTGGCGCCAGGTCGGCTACGTGATGGTGCTCTACCTGGCCGGGCTGAAGAGCACCGACCCGACGCTGGACGACGCGTCCGCGGTCGACGGCGCCGGTGCGTGGCAACGGTTCCGCTTCGTCACCTGGCCGCAGCTGCGCGGCGTCAACACGGTGGTGTTCGCGGTCACCGTGATCGACTCGCTGCGTACCTTCGACATCGTCTGGGCGATGACCCAGGGCGGGCCCTACCACTCGTCCGAGCTGCTCAGCACGTACATGTTCCAGCAGGGCTTCACGTTCCTGAACCTGGGCTACGCGTCGGCGATCGCCGTGGTGATCTTCGTGCTCGCACTGATCTTCATCATCACGTACCTGGTCCGGGCCACCAAGGAGGAGATCGCCTGATGTCCACCGCGACCCTCAAACGCCGTCGTGGCTGGGTTTTCCACGCCGTCATGGCGCCGCTCACCCTGCTCTGGGTGGCGCCCATGGTGTTCGTCGTCGTCCTGGCGTTCCGGTCGTTCGACGACATCGCCGCCAACGGCACGGCCGCCTGGCCGGTCTCGTTCGGCCTCGAAGGCTTCCGCGAGGCCCTCGGCCGGGGCACGATGGGCCGGGCACTGTGGACGAGTGTTCAGGTGACCGTCCCAGCCGTGATCCTCAGCCTGCTGCTCGCGTCCTGGGCGGCGTACGCGCTCGCCCGGTTCAACATCCCCGGCCGGCGGGCGATCCTGCTCACGATGCTGGCCGGCAACCTGCTGCCGCCCCAGATCCTGCTGATCCCGGTGTCGCGGGTGATGGAGTCGCTGGGCATCTACGACACGCTGTTCGCGTTGGTCACGATCCACGTGGGCTTCGGTCTCGGCTTCTACACCTTCGTGCTGCACGGCTTCATGCGGTCGATCCCGGGTGAGCTGACCGAGGCGGCGCGGATCGACGGCGCGGGCCCGGTGCAGATCTACGCGCGGATCATCATGCCGCTGTGCCGGCCGTCGCTGGCGGCCCTCGGCGCGCTGGCCACGACCTGGATCTTCAACGACCTGATCTGGGCGATCACCGTGTTGCGCACCGAGGCCAAGCTGCCGGTCACCGCCGCGCTGCTCAACCTCCAGGGTGGGTACGTCAGCAACTGGAACGTGGTCGCGGCCGCCTCGGTGATCGCGGCGGTGCCCACCGCCATCGTGTTCTTCGCCTTCCAGCGCCACTTCGTCTCGGGCCTGCTGATGGGATCCAACAAATGACGACGCCGATGACCATCTCGTTGTGGGACTTCACCTGGTACACCCGCACCGGGCCGGGCGAGCCGTTCGCGGACCTGGGTTCGGCGTTCGCGGAGGCCGTCGAGCGGGGTTACGACACCGTGCGCGTCTGCGCGATGCCGTACCTGCTGTTCGGCTCGGGGCTCGACACCTCGGCGTTGCGGTTCACCGGGCTCGGTGGCGAGTTCGGGCAACGCACCCGCTGGTACGACGTGCCGGACGGCCCCGCGCTCGACGGCCGGGCCCACCTGCTGGAGCTGTTCCGGCAGGCCAAGGCGCACGACTGCCGGATCATCGTGTCGAGCTGGGAATACCAGCAGAGCCCGTCGTTCGGGGTCGACGACGCGTGGCACCGGGCGATGCAGGCGGTGCCGCGCGCCTCGCGTGCCGTCGCTCTGGCCGACGCCCACGCCGACCTGGTCGACTTCGTGCGCGCGGCGGGTCTCGACGACGTGATCGCGTACGTCGAGCTGCACAACGAGGTGCAGTACAGCGGGCTGCACGCCGGCGAGGGCGTGGTGGGTCTGCGCGACTCGCTGGAGCTCGGGATCGACCGGTTCAAGCAGCGGCACCCGGCGGTGCCGGTGACCGTCAACTACGCCCGCGTGCCGGTGGGCGAGATGCGCGGGCTGCCGCGCAACATGGACGTCGCGGTCTTCCATCCCTACGTGTACGGGGTGCTGGGCCAGCTCTACGAGGAGTTCGCGCTGCGCGACACGGCTAAAGCCTTTCCGCAGGACCGGGCCTTCCTCGAGCTGTTGCGCGACGGTGCGCCCAAGCTCGAGGACTGGCGGCCGCCGGCGTCGTGGAAGAGCGAGGCGACGATCGTGCCGCACCGCGAGATCTACACCCACGACTGGTGCGACCCTGACAAATGGGACCGCTGGCTGTACGACCGCTACGCCGAGCACCGGCACGCGATGCGGCAGACGATGGACACCTGGCTCGAGGTGGCGGCCGACCACGCCGCCGCGCGGGGCATCCCGCTGGTGTTCGGTGAGGGCTGGGTCGGCTACACGCCACTGCACGCGAACTTCGAGGAAGGCCCGGTCGGTGCGGAGATCTGCGCACACGCCGTGCGTACCGCCCGGGACCTGGGCGCGTGGGGGACGGTGGTCTGCTCCAACGCGGCGCCGCACCACCCGATGTGGCAGGACGTGGCCCTCCAGCAGCGGCTCAACGCGGAGTTCCGGAACCGCTGAAACCGGGTTGCCGGGCTCGGGCACCGTTGGCATGCTCCGGCGTGATGACTGACGAACTCCTGATCCAACATGATCGACAGGTCCGTGGCACACTCGCCGCCCGCTTGCCGAAGTCCTGGAACGCCGAGTGGGACGGCCCCGCCCTGCTGGCGCGGACGCCGTTCCGCTCGATGGTCTTCGCCCAGGATCTGGACGATCTCAGCGTCGCGGACCTGGACGCGTTGATCGCCCGGGTCCGCGACCGCGGCGAGACGGTGGAGTGGAAGACCTACGGGCACGACCGGCCGGACCTCGTCGACCGGCTCCGGCTGGCCGGCTTCGTGCCTGAAGACCAGGAGACCGTGCTGGTCGGCCTGGCGACGGACCTGGTCGGCGCCGGCGAGGCACCCGACGGGGTGACCATCCGGCTCACGAGCGACCTCGCGGACCTGCGCCGGATCGCGGCCATGGAGACCGCGGTCTGGGGCACCGACCTCTCGTCGCTGGCCGACGACCTCCGCGACCGCATCGAGGCCGCGCCGGACGACCTGGTCGTCTTCGTCGCCGAGGCCGCCGGCGAGGTCGTGTCGGCCGCCTGGATGCCGATCTTCCCCGGCACGGAGTTCGCGGGACTCTGGGGTGGCTCGACGCTCGCGCCGTGGCGGCGCAAGGGCATCTACCGCGCGCTGGTCGCGCGGCGGGCCCAGGTCGCCACCGAGCGCGGCATCCGCTACCTGATGGTCGACGCCTCGGACGACAGCCGCCCGATCCTGCAGCGCCTGGGCCTACGCGCGGTCACCACGACCACGCCCATGGTCTGGACGCCGAAAACCGTTTGACGGCACCGATAATCTGATCCTCCGTACCTCGGGCCAGGGGGCCAACCCTCCGCCACCCGGGAGTACCTCATGCGTCGGGCGCCTGCCCTCTCGTTCCTGCTCGTCACCGTCTTCGTCGACATGCTCGGTCTGGGCATCGTCGTGCCGATCGTGCCCGCCCTGATGCTGGACCTCACGGGGCGGTCGGCCGACGCCGTCGCCTGGTCCGGGCTACTCGGGTCGATGTTCGGCCTCGCGCAGTTCGTGACAGCGCCGCTGCTCGGTCGGCTCGCCGACCGGTACGGCCGCCGTCCTGTGCTGCTCGTCGCCCTGGCCTGCCTCGGGCTCGACTGGGTCGGGCACGCGCTCACCCCGACGGTCGGGCTGTTGCTGGTCTGCCACGCGCTCGCCGGCGCCTGCGGTGGCACCGCGACGGTCGTCAACGCGTACGTCGCCGACGTCACCCCGCCGGACCGGCGCGCCCACGCCTTCGCGCTGGTCGGGTCCGCGTTCGGGCTCGGCTTCGTCGCCGGGCCCGTGATCGGCGGTCTGCTCGGCGCCGTCGACCCGCGGCTGCCGTTCTGGGCAGCGGCGGGCCTGGCCTTCGCCAACGTCGCGTACGGCTGGTGGGTCCTGCCGGAGTCCCGGCCCGGCGACCGGACCACGCCGCTGAGCCTGCGTGCGGCCAGCCCGTTCGCGGCGATCGCGGCTGTCGCGCGCCGGCCCGTGCTCGGCCGGCTGATGCTCGCCCGGTTCTGCGCCGACGTCGCCCGGATGACGCACCAGGCGATCTGGACGTTCTTCGTCGTCCACCAGTTCGCCTGGAACACGGTCCAGGTCGGCGTCACGATGTCGGCGGGCGCCGTCGCCGGCGCCGTCTTCCAGGCGCGGGCGGTCGGCCGGATCGTCGGCCGCCTCGGCGACCGGCGGGCGGCCGTCGTGGGCAGCCTGTGCGGCGTGGTGGCGTTGGGCGGCACCGCATTCGCGTCCAGCCCGGCCACGATCTACCTGCTCCAGGCCGTCGGCGTGCTCGGCGCCGTCGGTGCGGCCGCCGGCCAGTCCTGGCTCTCCCGGGTGACCGGGGCCGACGAGCGGGGCACGGTCAACGGCGCCCTGACCGGCGTCGCCGCCGTCGCCGAAACCACGGTGCCGCTGCTGGCCGGCGCGGCGTTCGCCTGGTCACTGCATCACGCCGCGCCGGGCGCGGTGTTCGCCGGCGCCGCCGGGTTCGCCCTGGTCTCTACCGTGCTGTTCGCCCGCTCATAGCTCGCGGCCAACCGCGAGCACTTCGTCGACCGCGGCCGGGATGTCCGTTACCGGGAAGATCGTGTGGCGGACCACCCGGTCGCGGTCGGCGACCAGCACCAGCCGCTTGAGGCGCTGCTGCTGGGCGATCCGCACCGTCGGCAACCGCAGCGCCGCCGTCAAAGCCAGGTCCACATCGGACAGCAAGGGGAACGGGATCCCTTCCTCGGCCGCGAACGTGGCCTGCTCCTCGGGACGCTGGGTGCTCACGCCGTGCACGGCGACGCCCGCCGCCCGGAAGGCCGGCAGCCGGTCACGGAACAGCCGGTTCTCCAGGGTGCAGCCGATGGTGCCGGCGATTGTGTCCCAGCCCGCCGGCAGGGGGTTCGGGCTGCCGGTCGCGGGATACGCGAACAGCACGGTCGGGGCCGGGTCGAGCACGTCGCGCTCCGCTCCGGTCGACGACGGCAGCGACAGCGGCGGCACCCGGGTGCCCAGCAACGAACGGACCCGGTCGTGCTCGGCACCCGCCGGCGGCGCGGTCGCGGTCAGCGTGCCGTCACCGAGCAGCCAGCGGTCGGCCCAGTCCTGCATGCCGACCAGCACGGGCAGGAACGCCTCGCCGCGTGCGGTGAGCCGGTACTCGTAACGGGCCGGGCGGTCCTGGTAGGGCAGCCGGGACAGCACTCCGTGCTCGACCAGGTGGCCCAGCCGCTCGGTCAGCACGCGGCGGGACACCGCCAGCTCCGCGACGAGCTCGTCGAAGCGGTGGTGGCCCCGCGCTACCTCGCGCAGCACCAGCAGGTTCCACCAGTCGCCCATGATCGAGGCGGCCTGCGCGATGCCGCACGCCTCGTCGACGGCACGTACCCGAGCGGTCACCGCAGCCTCCCTCGCACACCAGACCTGTACATCTTGAGCGCCAGCCACTAAGTTCCCAAGTGAAACTGACTAAGTTCCACATTAAAACTTAGGAGGAACCTTGGCCACCGCCCTGCCGACGCTGCGGCGTAACTGGCTGGTCACCATGCGGGCGTACCAATGGACCTACTTCGTCGGCACGCTGGCCACCGGGATCCTCACGGTCGGCCTCGCCTATCTCGCCTTCCACGCGATCGGGGGTGGCCGGGCCGGCGGCGGTTTCGCGGCCGCCGCCGGCACGGCCGACTACCTCGGCTACGTCACCGTCGGTGCCGCCGCCTCGATGTTCACCGTCCGGATGGTGCTCTGGGTGGCCAAGGCGCAGATCACGGAACAGCGCGAGGGCACCCTGGAGAGCCAGGTGCTGGCCCCCGCCCGGCGGCTCCCGTACCTGGTCGGCGTGGGTCTGCAAGCCCTCACCACGACGGTGGTCGAGGTCGTCGTGATGCTGGCCTTCGCGATCATGATCGGGGTACGCCTGCCGGCGCCCGACCCGGTCACCCTGCTCGCCGCGTTCGTGGCGGCCTCCGTCGCGGTCTTCGGGATCTCCGTGCCGCTGAGCGCCATCATGATCAGTGTCGGCGAGGCGCACATCACGCAGAACACGCTGTTCGTCGCCATGGGCCTGCTGTGCGGCTTCACGTTCCCGCCCGCGTACCTGCCCGACCCGCTCCGCTGGCTCGGTGAGGCCCTGCCGGTCACCTCCGCGCTGCGGGCCCTGCGCGCGGCGACCCTCGACCACGCGCCGCTGTCGGTCGCCGCGCCGGACCTGTTGCTCTGCCTGGCCCTGGGCCTCGCCTACCTCGCCGTCGGGCTCCGCCTGCTCGGGCCCGCCGAACGCATCGCAATCCAACGTGGAGGATCAGCGTGATCGTGACGCACGAGCTGCGGAAGAGCTTTCCCGCGCAGCGCAAGCTGTTCCGGCCGGCCGGCCCCGCGACCGACGCGGTCGACGGGCTTTCGCTGTCGATCCCGCCCGGCGCGGTGACCGGCCTGCTCGGGCTCAACGGCGCGGGCAAGACCACCACCATCAAGGTGCTCGCGACCCTGCTGCGCCCCACCTCCGGATCGGTCACCGTGGACGGTCTGGACGTCGTCGACCACGCCCGCGAGATCCGGCGCCGGATCAACCTGATCGCCGGTGGCGAGCGCATGGTGTACGCGCGGCTGACCGGCCGCGAGAACCTCTGGTACTTCGGCCAGCTCTACGACGTGCCCCGCGCCGTGCTGGGCACCAGGATCGACGAGCTGCTGGAGCTGGTCGGGCTGACGGACGCGGCCGGCACGCTCGTCGAGCGGTACTCGCGCGGCATGCGGCAGCGGCTGAGCATCGCCCGCGGCCTGATCAACGCCCCCGCGTACCTGCTGCTCGACGAGCCGACCCTGGGCCTGGACGCGCCGATCGCGCGGGACCTGCGCGCGGTGGTCGCGAACCTGGCCCGCGACGGCGTCGGCGTGCTGCTCACCTCGCACTACCTGGCCGAGGTCGAGCAGCTGTGCGGGCACGTCTACGTGGTCGACCACGGCCGGCTGGTCGCCGAGGGCAGCCCGACCGCGCTGACCGCCGGCACCCGCCTGCCGCACACGGTGGAGCTGACCCTGGCCGAGCACGCGCCGGCGGTCAGCGCGGCCGTCGCGGCGCTCGGCGCCGAGTTCGAGGTCGGCGTCGACACGGAGGAACGGCCGACCTTCCTGCTGCGCAGCCCCGAGGACCTGGCCGGCGAGCTGGCCACCGCGGTGGTCCGGGCCGGAGGCGCGATCGTCCGGCTGGAGGTCAACCCGCCGACGCTGGAGGACGCGATCCTGGCGATGGCCGGCACACCGACCTCGGTGGCAGCGCGATGAGGGCCGCCCTGCGGGTGTTCGCCGCCGAGGGCCTCAAGCAGCACCGCCGGATCTTCGGCAGCAAGCTGGTCGTGTTCTCGATGCTGCTGTGGCCGGTGCTGACGCTGGCGACGACCTACTACACGGTGCTGCCGGTGACCGAGGCGCCGGGCGCGGCGGAGCGGTGGCCGCTGGTCGCGCAACCCGGGCGGCTGCTGGCGTTCCTGGCCGCCGGCGCGCTCGCGTACACCTTCTTCTTCTCGCTCGTGCAGTCCGCCTGGCACTTCTCGTGGGAACGGATCAGCGGCACGCTGGAGGCGATGTTCCTGACGCCGGCCAGCCGGATGGCGCTGGTGCTGGCCAACGGTTCCAGCGCGCTCGTGCAGAACGCGTGGCTGTTCGGGTGCTTCGGGCTCGCGGCCGCCGTTGCCACCGGCACGCTGCACCTGGCCCACCCGGGCATGCTCGCGGTGGCCGCGCTGGCCCTGCTGGTGCCCGCCGTCGCCTGGGGCGCGTTCCTCAACAGCCTGCTGATGTTCAGCCGCGACTCGGCCTTCCTCTACACGCTGCTCGACGATCCACTGTGGTTCATCGCCGGCGTACGCCTGCCGCTGTTCGCCCTCCCGGTCTGGATCAAGGCGATCGGCTTGGTCTTCCCGCTGACCACGAGCCTGGTCGTGCTCCGCGGCGCCCTGCTCGACGGCAAGGACGTCGGCGACCTGGCCGGCCACCTGACGTTCCTCGCCGTCCTCTCGGCGGTGCTGCTGGGCGCGACGGCCCTGCTCCTGCGGGTGGGGGAGCGGCACGCCCAACGCACCGGCTCGCTACAGCTGTTCTGACCGGAACGCCGCGACGTTGCGCCGCGCCCAGTCACCGAATCCGCCGGGCGAGCGGCCCAGGATCTCCGCCACGTGCGGGCTGACCCGCCGCTCGGCGTCGGTCGGCGTGCCGAGCACGGCCAGCGTGCCCTCGACCACCGGCGCGGGCATGAAGCCGAGCATCCGCTCGCGTGCCGCGTCCCGGGACAGTTCCACGAACCGGACCGGCTCGCCGAGCGCGGCGCCGATGGCCGCCGCCTGCGCGCGGGGTGTCACCGTGGCCGGTCCGGTCAGCTCGTAGGTCCGGCCGGCACCGGCAACCCGACGTCACCGAACGGTGCGGCCACGGTGCGCTCCGCCCGGACCGACGCGGCCCAGCCGAACGCGTTGGAGGCCAACCCGGCGGCGCGCAACACCGTCCACTTGAGACCCGATCCGGCGACGGCGTCCTCGATGACCCGCAGCGGCGCGTACGCGGCTGATCCGGGTCGCGTGCCGACCGCCTGCGAGGAGAGCAGCACCACCCGCTCGACGCCGCCGGCCTTCGCGACCGCGAGGAGCGCGTCGATGTCGAGCCCCGCGCCGACACCCGGCACCAACAGGAAGAGTGCGGCGGCCCCGTCCACCGCCGGCTTGAGCGTCTCGGGCTGGAACAGGTCGGCGGGCGGCAGTGTCGTCCGGGACACCGCCGTCACCCGCTCGCCCGCTTCGGTCAGGGCCCGCACCAGCGGACGGCCGACGTTACCCGTCGCCCCGGTCACCACGATCATCGAAAGCTCCCCGATGTCCTGCCGTCATCCGCGCCTGGTGCGCGGCGGCGGAGCGACGCTAACATCGCGTTGATAGTAGGTACCTAGAGGAAAGTGGCTATCGCATGCAGCCCAGCGCCGCGCCGGAACAGGCCTGCCCCATCTCGCCGGTGGTCGACATCGTGTTCAGCCGCTGGACGACGCCGATCCTGTGGACGCTCAACTACCACGGCCGGCAGCGCTTCGTGGAGCTGGAGCGGCGCATCACCACGATCACGCCGAAGGTGCTGACCCAACGACTCCGCCAGCTGGAACGCGACGGGTTGGTGATCCGCACGTACCACGCGGAGATCCCGCCCCGGGTCGAGTACGAGATCAGCGACCTGGGCCGGACCCTGGCGCCGCTGTTCGCCCACCTCGCCGACTGGGCCACCACGCACCTCGACACCGTGGACGAGGCCCGGGCGGCCTACGACGGCACGCGCTGAGAGCGTTACAGGATCTCGAGGTCCGGGATCGCGAAGACCAGCCGGCCGCCCCATTCCCGCACGTACGCGAGTTGGGCCGAGAGCTCGGTTCGCAGGTTCCACGGGAGCACCAGGACGTAGTCGGGGCGGTCCTGGGCGATCCGTTCCGGCGCGTGGATCGGGATGTGCGTGCCCGGCAGGAACCGGCCCTGCTTGTGCGGGCTGCGGTCGACCGTGTAGTCGAGCAGGTCCGTCCGGATCCCGCAGTGGTTCAGCAGGGTGTTGCCCTTGCCCGGCGCGCCGTAGGCGACCACCCGCTTGCCCGCGGCCCGCGCTCCGAGCAGGAAGTCGAGCAGGTCGCGCTTGATGTGGAAGACCGCGTCGGCGAAGCCCTGGTGTCCCTCGACGGTGTGCAACCCCGCCTCGGCCTCGGCCTCGAGCACCGACTTGACGTTGCTGGACGCCTCGCCGGCCGCCGCGCCGTGGCGGGCGTGCACCCGCAGCGAACCGCCGTGCGTCGAGAGCTCCTCGACGTCGACCACGACGAGGCCGGCGGTGGCCAGGGCCCGCTCAGCCGTCAGCAGCGAGAGGTACTGGTAGTGCTCGTGGTAGATCGTGTCGTACTGGCGCCGCTCGATCAGCCGCAGCAGGTGCGGGAACTCCAGCGTCACCAGGCCCTCGGGCTTGACCAGCGCGGCCAGCCCGGCGGTGAAGCCGACCAGGTCGGGCACGTTCGCGTAGACGTTGTTGCCGACGACCAGGTCGGCCCGGCCGTGCTCGGTGGCCAGCGCGGCGCCGGTCTCGGCGTCCAGGAACGCGGTCTCGGTGCGGATTCCGTTGCCCCGCGCGGCTTCCGCGATGGTGGCGGCCGGTTCGACGCCCAGCACCGGCACGCCGCGCGCGACGAAGCGCCGCAGCAGGTAACCGTCGTTGCTGGCGACCTCCGTCACCAAGCTCTCGGGGCCGAGGCCGAGCTGCTCGGTCATCGTGTCGGCGTAGCGCTTGGCGTGCGCCACCCACGAGTCCGAGAACGAGGAGAAGTAGGCGTAGTCGGAGACGATGTCCGCGCCGGGCACGTACTCGGGCAACTGCACCAGCAGGCAGCTCGAGCAGAGCCGCACGTGCAACGGGTAGAAGGTCTCCGCGCTGTCGAGGCGATCCGCCGGCAGGTAGGTGTCGCACAGCGGGGACATGCCCAGGTCGACGAATGTTTCGGTCAACTCCGCCGCACAAAGGCGACAGACCGCAGTTGTCATGCGCGGATACCCCGATTTCGAGCAAACACCGGTCAGCGCGGTCGGTCGGCCCCCGCCCACGCCCGGCGAAACGCTAGCTAGCTAGCGCATTCCCATGGGGGGTGAAGTAAGAAGTCCGACAGTTGATCGGTCCTTTCGGCGCGGTGCTGCGACCCGGTGACCCTCAGCGGTCGAGGAACGCGAGTTGGGCGGTCTTTCCCGGCGTGTTAACCCGATCGCCGAAGACGAAGCCCAACCGGCGCCAGCGCCGCAGCGCGTGGCCGTTGTCAACGTCCGGCTCGATCACGATGCGGTGGTGGGTCGGGTCGGCGAAGACGTAGCGGAACAACGCGCCGGCGATCGCCCCGGTGAAGCCCGGGACCGGTGGGTCCGCGGGGGCGACGAACAGGTGGATGCCGAAGTCGCCCTCGCGGACCTCGTAGTACTCGCCGATCGGGTCCGCGGCGGGCTCGTACGTCTGGAAGATCCCCACCGGCCTTCCGTCCAGCCGCATCAGGTAGGCGTGGTGCGTCGGCAGGCCGTCGACGAACTCGTAGATCTCCTGGACCAGCTCGGGGGAGTGCTCGGTCATTCCCCAGAAGACCGCTCGCGGTTCCGTGACCCACTTGTAGACCAGATCCAGGTCCGCGACAGGGTCCAGGCGGTCCAGCCGGAACCGGCCCAGCCCAGGGAGCTCCTCTTCGTAGACCGTCATCGACGGCTGCTCAGTGGCAGCGGGCACACCAGCATCCGATGTGGACGCCAGCCCGGGAACGGCACGAGGTCGCCGACGTGGGTGAAGCCCACCGCCTGCAACGCCCGCCAGACCCGGGTGTTGGTCTCGGCCACCGCCATCGTGACCCGCTCCTCCGGGCGGCTCGACAGCAACTCGAGGATCAGCGGCACCCCGAGCCGCTGACTGCGGTGCTCGGGCAGCACGAACGCCTCGCAGATCGCGAACGTGCGGCCCGGCCATTCCCGGGTCAGGGCCGGCTCCGAGGACGCCAGGTCGCGCCACCACAAGGTTTCGGGGGGCAGCGGGCAGCCCATGACCGTGCCCGCGAGCTTGTCGTCCACGTAGGCGACCGTGGCCGCGAAGCCGGGTGCCTCGGCCGTCCAGGTCAGTCGTTGCTCGACCGTCGGGTCGCTGTGGTCTTTGAGGTGCAGGTCGGCCGCGTGCACCTCGCGATAGACCCGGGACAGCTCGGCGATGTCCACGCTGTCCGTCACGGTGACAGACGTCAAAGAGAGCTCCTCAGCTTTGGTTAGCCTCACCTAACCACACGCTCGGCGGCAGGGACAAGAGGTCGCTTGTGGAGCGTCCATTGGTTACCGACCGTCGCTCGAACGGCAACGGTCGGTCAACGTCGCCGAAATGGGCAGGCAACGGCCGACAAAGACGATATGACTCCCGTTGACCCCGTATGGAGGATCGATGCTCGCTGGTCATGCGCGCCGCCGCCGTACCGCCGGCGCATTAGCAGTTCTCCTCACCGCGACCCTGGCCCTGGCCGGTTGCGGCAGCAAGACCGGACAGAACACGGCCGCCGCCGGTGCCAGCGTGGACACCTCGGGCGACACGGTCAAGGTGGGCCTGCTCAACTCGTTGTCCGGCACCATGGCCATCAGCGAGGTGACCGTCCGCGACGCGATCCTGCTCGCCGTCGAGGAGATCAACGCGGCCGGTGGCGTACTCGGCAAGAAGATCGAGCCCATCGGTGAGGACGGAGCGTCGGACTGGCCGACCTTCGCGGAGAAGGCCGAGAAGCTCATCAAGGAGAACGGCGTCGCCGCCGTCTTCGGTTGCTGGACCTCCGCCAGCCGCAAGGCCGTCAAGCCCGTCTTCGAGGCGAACAAGTCGCTGCTCTTCTACCCGGTCCAGTACGAGGGGCTGGAGCAGTCGCCGTACATCTTCTACACCGGCGCGACCACCAACCAGCAGATCGTGCCCGGACTGGACTACCTCAAGTCGCAGGGGAAGACGAGCGTCTACCTGGTCGGCAGTGACTACGTGTTCCCGCGCACCGCCAACAAGATCATCAAGGCGTACGCCCAGGCGAACGGGATGACCGTCCTCGGTGAGGACTACGCGCCGCTCGGGTCGACCGAGTTCGGCACGATCGTCAACAAGGTCAAGGCGGCCAAGGCCGCGGCCGTGTTCAACACCCTCAACGGCGACAGCAACGTCGCGTTCTTCAAGGAGTACAAGTCGGCCGGGTTGACCGCCGCGAGCACACCGGTGGTGTCGGTGTCGATCGCGGAGGAAGAGGTCAAGAGCATCGGCACGCAGTACCTGGCCGACCAGTTGACCGCCTGGAACTACTACCAGACCACGCCGGGTGCGGCCAACGAGAAGTTCGTCGCCGCGTACAAGGCGAAGTACGGCGCGGACAAGCCGACCAGCGACCCGATGGAGGCGGCGTACGTCTCGGTCCACCTGTGGAAGGCGATGGTCGAGAAGGCCGGGTCCTTCGACGTGGAGAAGGTCAAGGCCGCGGCCGACGGCGTCACGTACGAGGCCCCCGAGGGACTGGTCACCGTCGACGGCGCGACCCAGCACATCCACAAGACCGCGCGGATCGGCAAGGTGGACGCGAGCGGCCTGATCACCGAGGTGTGGAACTCCGGCGGGCCGCTCAAGCCGGACCCGTACCTCAAGGGCTACCCGTGGGCGACGGGCCTGTCCTGATGACGGTCCTCGTCGGCCAGCTCTTCACCGGGGTCAGCATCGGGGCCGTGCTGCTGTTGATCGCCCTCGGCCTCTCGCTGACCTTCGGCCAGATGGGCGTCATCAACATGGCACACGGCGAGTTCATCATGGCCGGCGCCTACACGGTGTACGTCCTGCAGGGCGCGATATCCAGCGCGGGGATCTCGTTGTTCGTGGCGCTGCCGGTGGCCTTCCTGGTCGCCGGCGCGCTCGGCGCCCTGCTGGAGTACCTGCTGATCCGCCGCCTCTACGCCCGGCCGCTGGACACCCTGCTGGTCACCTGGGGCGTGTCGCTGATCCTGCAGCAACTCGCCCGCGACATCTTCGGCGCGCCGAACGTGCAGACCCGCGCGCCCGACTGGCTCACCGGCAACGTGCCGTTGTTCGGTGACCTGACGCTGTCGACCAACCGGCTGTTCATCCTGGCGCTGGCGATCCTCGCGGTCGTCGGGTTGACGCTGGTGCTGCGGCTGACGCCGCTCGGCCGGCGGATCCGGGCGGTGGTGCAGAACCGCGATCTCGCCGCCGTCTCCGGCATCCCGACCGGCCGGGTCGACCGGCTGACCTTCTTCATCGGCTCCGGCCTGGCCGGCGTCGCCGGGGTCGCGCTGACCCTGCTGGGTCCGATCGGGCCGACGATGGGCACAAACCTGATCATCGACGCGTTCCTGGTCGTCGTCGTGGGCGGCATCGGGACGCTCAAGGGCGGCGTGATCGTCGCGTTCGTGCTGGGCACGCTGCAGTCGTTGGTGGAGTACACGACCACGCTCAGCGTTGCCAAGGTGGTCGTCTTCGTGGCGATCGTCGGGTTCCTCCAGTGGCGGCCACAGGGGCTGTTCACCTTGCGCACCCGGAGCCTGGCATGACGGCGACGGTCACGCGGGACCCGGCGGCGCCGCCCGCGACACCGCGCCGGCGGGTCGTCGTCAGCGGGCCGGCCCGCGCCGCGATCGGCTTCGCGTCCGGTGCCCTGCTGCTGTTCGCCCTCGCACCGTCCGCCCTGTCCGACTTCCGGCTGAGCCTGCTGGCCAAATATCTTTGCCTCGCGATGGTCGCGGTGGGCATCGGCCTAGCGTGGGGCCGGGGCGGGCTGCTCACCCTGGGCCAGGGCGTGTTCTTCGGTCTCGGCGGCTATGCGATGGCCATGCACATGAAGCTCGCGGACGCCGGGCCCGGCGAGTTGCCGGATTTCATGGCGCTCTACGGCCAACTCGACGCGTTGCCGTGGTGGTGGCGCCCGTTTGCCAGTCCGTGGTTCGCGCTGCCGGCGACCGTACTCCTGCCGATGCTCGTGGCGTTCCTGCTCGGCTCGCTGGTCTTCCGCCGGCGGGTGCGCGGCGCCTATTTCGCCATCCTCAGCCAGGCCCTGGCCGCCGCCCTGGTGATCTTCCTGATCGGGCAGCAGGGCACCACGGGCGGCACCAACGGCCTGACCGACTTCCAGGGCTTCTTCGGGTACGACCTGGACGACCCGGTCAACCAGCGGATGGTCTACTTCATCGTCGCCGGCGGCCTGCTCCTGCTGCTCGCGCTGGCCCGGCAGCTCATGCACAGCCGATACGGCGAGCTGCTGGTGGCGGTGCGCGACGGCGAGGAGCGGGTGCGGTTCCTCGGCCACAACCCGGCGACCGTCAAGCTCGTCGCGTACGTGGTCGCCGCCGGGATGGCGGGCCTGGCCGGAGCGCTCTTCGTGCCGGCGGTCGGCATCATCAACCCGGCCCTGATCGGGGTCGTGCCGTCGATCGAGTTCGTCGTCGGCGTCGCGGTGGGCGGCCGGGCGGTGCTGCTCGGCCCGGTGCTCGGCGCGGTCGCGGTGGCCTGGGCCCGGACGAGCCTGTCCGAGGAGTTCCCGGCCGCGTGGACGTACCTGCAAGGGCTGTTGTTCGTGCTGGTCGTCGCGTTCCTGCCGGGCGGGCTGGCGTCGCTGCCGGCCCTCGCCCGCCGTCTGCGCCGCACACCACGACAGGAGGTCGGCACATGACCGGGCTGGAGATCCGCGGGTTGCGGGTCAGCTTCGACGGGTTCGTGGCCGTCGACGGGGTGGACCTCACGGTGGCACCGGGCGACATCCGGTTCCTGATCGGGCCCAACGGGGCGGGCAAGACCACGCTGGTCGACGCGGTCACGGGCCTGGTCAAGGCGACCGGCTCGGTCCGGTTCGGCGACCACGAGCTGCTCGGCCGGCCGGTGCACCGGATCGCCCGGCTCGGCGTGGGTCGCACGTTCCAGACCTCGTCGGTCTTCGAGGGCCTGACCGTGCTGCAGAACCTGGACATCGCCGCGGGCGCCGGACGCGGGGCGTGGACGATGGCCCGGCGCCGGCGGACGGTGCCGGTGGCGGTGTCGGAAGCGCTGGAGACGATCGGGTTGGCCGGGCGGCAGGACGCGCTGGCCGGCACGCTCGCCCACGGCCACAAGCAGTGGTTGGAGATCGGGATGCTGCTGGTGCAGAACGTCGACCTGCTGCTGCTCGACGAGCCGGTGGCGGGGATGAGCCACGAGGAGCGCGACGCGACCGGCGCCCTGCTCGCGGCGATCAGCGCGGCCCGCACGGTCGTGGTGATCGAGCACGACATGGACTTCATGCGCAGCTTCGCCCGGACGGTCACGGTGCTGCACGCGGGACGGGTCCTCAGCGAGGGCACGGTGGCGCAGGTGCAGGCGGACCCCCGCGTGCAGGAGGTCTACCTGGGCACCGGTGGCGTCGCATGATGCTGTCCCTGACGGACCTCGCCTCCGGGTACGGCCGGACGGCTGTCCTACATGGAGTGTCGCTGGAGGTGCCGGACGGGCGGATCTCGGCCCTGCTCGGGCACAACGGTGCGGGCAAGAGCACGCTGCTGCGTACGGCGATCGGGCTGCTGCGGCCACGTGCCGGCACGGTGAGTTTCGCCGGCGCCGACGTGACCCGGCTCGCGCCGCACGAGCGGGTGGCCCGGGGCATGGGCTACGTGCCGCAGGGCCAGCAGTGCTTCCCGCACCTGACCACGGCGGAGAACCTGCGGTTGGTCGCCGACACCCGGCGCGCCGGCGCCGACGCGATGGCCGAAGCGATCGACCTGTTCCCGGCGCTGGGTCCGCTGATGTCGCGGCGGGCGGGGTTGCTGTCCGGCGGCCAGCGCCAGCAGCTCGCCATCGCCCGGGCGTTGATCACCGCACCGCGGCTGCTGCTGCTCGACGAGCCGACCGAGGGCATCCAGCCTTCGGTGGTGGCCGAGATCGAGCGCGCCATCCTCGAGATCAGCCGGGCCAGGGGGATCTCGTTCCTGCTGGTCGAGCAGCACATCGGCTTCGCGGTGCGGGCCGCCGACCGCTACTACGTTCTCGAGTCGGGCCGCGTCACCTCCCAGGGCGCCGGCGGCCAGGAGGCGGAGGCGACCGTACGCGCGGCCTTGGCGGTCTGAGGCGGTCAGGAGCGCCTCAGACCCGCACGCCCGCCTGCCCGGCAGGCGCGCTGAGGCCGACCGCGGCCGGCCCCGGCTCGTCGCCCGGGGAAGGGATCAGGGGAGCGAGCGCGGTCGAACCGGTCACCGCGCCTCCTGGCGGGGCATGACCACCTCGCGGACGATGAGTTGGAGGGCGGCCACCGCCGGGATCGCGACCAGAGCGCCGAGGACGCCGAACAACCCGACGCCGACCAGGGCCGCCACGATCGCGGCCACGTCGCTGACCTTGACCGACTTGCGCATCACCTTTGGGTAGATCAGGTAGTTCTCGATCTGCTGGTAGACGATGAAGAACACCGCGGCCGCGATGCCGACCGTCAGGGAGTCGGCGAAGGCGACGATGGTGACGATCACCGCGCCGATGGTGGCGCCGATCTGGGGGATCAGGTCGCAGACGGCGACGACGACGGCGAGGGCGAACGGGTAGGCCAAGCCGACGATCATCGAGAACACGAACGCGCTGATGCCGGCCAGCACCGCGATCGCCAGGGCGCCCACGATGTAGGCGCCGACCTTGGCCAGGATCTCGTCGGAGAGCAGCCGGACCCGCTCGCGGCGGGAGGCCGGCACCAGACCGTACGCGGCGCTCTTCATCTTGTCGAAGGACGCCATGAAGTAGATGGTCAGCACCAGCACGGTGAGCACCTGGAAGATGGTGCCGAAGAGCAGCTTGGCTCCGCCGAAGACGCCGCCCAGCGCCCGGCTCAGCGTCTCCGGGCTGGCCAGCGACTTGGCCCGGTCGACGAGGTCGAACTGGCCGACCAGGTCGTTGATGGTGTCGTTGCGCTGCAGCGCCTCGATGTAACCCGGCGCCGCCGTGATGAAATCGCCCACCTGGGTGACCAGCGGCGGCACCAGCGCACCGATCGCACCGGCCAGCACGAGCACGAGGGCGAGCGCGACGATCGCCACGGCTCCGCCACGCGGCACGCCGATCCGGCGCAGCCGGACCACCGCCGGGTTGAGCCCGATGGCCAGGAACAGCGCGATGAAGATGAGCACGAGGATGCCGAGCGCGTTGCGCGCGGCCAGATACGTGGCATATGCCAGGACCAGGCCCAGCCCGCCCGCGAAGCCGATCGAGAAGGGGCTGCGCCGGAACGGCCGGCCGGGCTTGCCGAAGGGCAGGTCGTCGGTCTCCGCGGAGCGCGGCTTGGGAACCGGCTCGTCCTTGGTCGCCTGTTCGTCAGCCACCGGGGCCGGATCGTCGACGCTCACCGTGGCTCCCCCTTCTACCCATCCAGGCTCGGCACGTTACAAGACCGGTGCGACAGCCGCGAGGCCGCCGCACCGGAACCCGAGGCTCAGCGCACGACGCCGATACCCGAGATGGTCCTGTCGTACTCCGTGAAGGTCTGGTTGGTGTACGGGCCGTAGATCCAGGTGTGCAGCGACTCGGAGGCCGTGTCGATCTCGACCAGCCGCACCGGGTTGGTGGTGTTCGAGTGGAACGTCTGCAGGAACGAATAGATCTTGTTCCCGTGAACGCCGGTGTCGACGCGGTTGCCGGCGATCCCGACGTGCCCGGAGAAGACGAACTGGATGTTGGCGTACTGCTTGATCAGGTTGTCGTAGAGGTACTGCGGGCTGGTCGCCCCGTACGACGCGCTCTGCTCGATGTTGCCGTTGCCGTCGATGTAGTCGTGCGTGACCACGATGACGTTGCTGTGCGGGTTGGCCGCGACGACGCTCTTGGCCCAGTTGACCGCCTCGACCCGCGGCCACAGCTCCAGGGTCAGCACCAGCCACTGGGCGCCGCCGCCCTCGAAGGTGGAGTACGAGTTGTCGACCTTGCCGGGCTCGAACTGGCCGCGGACGGCGCCGTACTGGCCGGCCGTGAAGTACTGGTTGAACACCGTGGTGTCGCGGACGAGCTCCCGGGTGTGTGCGGGGTCGCGGGCCGAGCCGCCGACGCCGGTCGCCTGGGTGTCGTGGTTGCCGATCGCGAGCGAGTACGGGATGCGAGCGGTCTCCAGCGGGCGCATCGCGTTGCGGGCGATCACGTACTGGGAGTGGTCGGGCGTGTCCCAGTTGACCACGTCGCCGGACGACGTGACGAACCGCAGGTCGAGCGCGGACCTGTTGCCGACCAGCCAGTTGGTCCGGTTCAGGAACCGGGTGTCGGACGCGTTCAGCACCTCCTGCTGCGTGTCCGGCATGACCGCGAAGCTGAACTTGGTGTCCGCGACGGCGCCGGACATCTTCGCGTACGCGATGTGCACGTTCCGGTCACAGGCCGTCGAGTTGAAGTCGTTGACAAACTGGATCTTGACGCTGTGCGTTCCGGCGGCCAGCGTCGGGCCGACCGGGTACGTGCCGTACTGCGTGGCGCTGACGATCGTCGTCCGGCCCGCCACGACGCCGTCGACGATGAGCTCCACCGTCGGCCAGCCCTCGCAGTTGTCGCCGATCGCGCCGATCTGCACCCGGCCGCCGCCGGTGATCGTGGTGGTCGCGTAGCTCGAGTTGCCCCACAGCGAGGCGTGCACGCCGGATGCCGGCTTGGGCGTGCCGGTCGCGGCGCGCAGCGCGCCGTTGACGACGGTGAACTGCGACGGTTCGGCCGCGTGTGCGGCCGGGGCGACAACCGCCGTCGACAGGGCGCCGGCGATGACCACCGCGAGCGCCAGCCTGGTCCTACTGACCCGCATTGTCGGTTCCTCCATGCATGGATGTCCATGGACAACCCGCATGTTAGGTACGCGAAATGGACGCCAGGCGTCGTGATCGTGGCCAGTTAGTCGGCGCTGAGCGTCGCCGCGTCGACCTTCCCGTTGCCGTTGGCGGCGACCGCTTCCTTGGTGGGCTCGGCCGCTGCCGGCTCCGCATCCGGGGCCGGTGCGACCGCGGCCGCACGCGCGTCGGCCAGCGCCTGGTGTGCCTTGGCCAGTTCGGCCTGGGCCTCGGCGAGCTGCTTGCGGGCCGACTCCGTCTCGTGCTGGGTGGTGGCCAACCGCTCGGACTCTTCCTCGGCCTGCCTGCGGATCGCGGCGGCGTGCTCCTCGGCCTGCTTGCGCAGCTCGCCCGCGTAGCGCTCGGCCTCGACGCGCGCAGCGGTGACCTGCTGCTCGATGCCGGTGCGCCACTGGGTCAGCTCCCGGTCGGCGGCGCTGCTGCGCTCGGCGTAGTCCTGCTCGGCGGAGCGCTGCCGCTCGGCGATCTGCTGCTCCAGCGTCGTGCGGTGCTGACCGAGCTCCTGCTCGATCGCGGCCCGGCCCGCCGCCGCCGACTGCTCCAGCGCCGCGCGCTGCTCGGCGCTCGCGCGCTCCAGCGCGGCCCGTTGGTCGGCCGTCTCCTGCTCGACCGCCGCTCGCCGCGCGGTCACGAACTGCTCGGTCTCGACGCGCTGCGCCGTGACGAACTGCTCGGTCTCCGCGCGCCGCTCGGTGACGAACCGCTCGGTCTCGGCACGCAGCGCGGTGACCTCGCGGTCGGCGGTGGCGCGCTTCTCGCCGAGCTCCCGCTCGGTCGCGGCCAACCGCTGCTCGACCTCGGCCCGGCGGGCGACGTCGACCCGCTCCTCGTCGGCGCGCCGGGCGGCCAGGGCGAGCTCGAAGTCGCGGATCGCCGAGGCGGCGTGCCCGCGGGCCTCGTCGATGATGTTGTCGGCCTGGTCGCGCTGCGACTGGACCGAGCGGTGCGCGTCGGCGCGGATGTCGTCGGCCTGCTCCTCGGCGAGCGCGAGGATCTGCTCGACGCGGGGGCCGAGGTGGCGGAACCGCACGACGTCGATGCTCGCTGCCTCCCGGCGCACCGCGGCCAGCTCGACCTGGAGCTGCTCGACCTGCGCCGAGAGCGTGTGGATCTGGCCGAAGTGGTCTTCGCGTTCCGCGAGGAGGGCGGCGATCTCCTGCTCGGCCGAGCTGACGTAGCGGTCGACCTGGCGACGGTCGTAACCGCGCAGCGCGGACTCGAAGTGGGGGGAGTTGTCGCCGCCCAGAGCGAACAGTTCCGCGCCGTTGGACATGGTCACATCCTCACATGCGCCGTCCCGTAGCGCTCCGATACACACCGCATGGCGGGACGTGCGACTGTTGCTGCCGAATTGAGGGGAGTAGACCAATTCTAGCCGAGCGCTCAGACGGCGACAGGCCGCACCGCGAACTCGCGGTGCGGCCTGTCGATGCCAGCCGTTAGCCCCAGCGGCGGGGTCAGGCGGTGGCCGCCGACTTGTCCTCGGCGTCCTTGTCCTTCTTGGTCTCCTGCTTGGGCGCCGCCACCGTGGGGACGATGCCCGCGAGGCCCGACAGCATCTGGCCGAGCTGCGCGGTGACCGCGTCCTTCTGGCGGGTGAGGTCTTCGACCTCGCGCCGGGCCGTGTTCGTGGTGATCTCGGCCTCGGTGCGCGCCTCGGTGAGGTGGCGGTGCGCCTCGGACTGCGCTTCCTTGAGGGTCTTGTCGGCCGCGGCGCGGGCCCGGTCGACCGTCTCGGCGGCGGTGCGCTCGGACTCGACGCGACGCGCCTCGGCGCGCTGCTCGATCTCCTTGGCCCGGTCTTCCGCGGCGCGGGCGCGCTCCTCGGCCTCGGCGACCAGCTTCTGGGTCTGCGCGACCTGGGCGGCGTGCCGCTCCGACTCTTCCCGCTCGGACTTCTCGCGACGCTCGGCGAGCTCGAGCGCGAGGGCCTGGAGGTCCTTGTCGCGCTTGTCGCGGGCGTCGCTGAGCATCTTGGTCGCCTCGGCGCGCTTCTCCTCGGCCTCGCGGCCGGCCTTGGCGCGCAGCTGGGTGATCTCGCGCTCGGCGGTCGCACGCAGCGTGGCGACCTCGCGCTCCACGGTCGACTTCAGCTCGGCGACCTCGTGCGCGGTGACGGTGCGCAGCTGCTTGGTCTCGCGGTCGGCGTCGGCGCGCAGCGTGTCGGCCTCGCGGCGGGCCTGCACCCGGACCTCGGCGGCCTCGCGCTCGGCGGCGGTGCGCAGGCTGCCGGCCTCGCGCTCGGCGGTGGCCTTCATGGCCGCGGCCTCGGCGCGTGCCTTGTCGGTGATCTCGCGGGCCTCGAGGCGGGCCGCGGAGAGGATGCCCTCGGACTCGCGCTTGGCCTCGCCCCGGTGGTCGTTGGCCTGCTCCTCGGCGAGGCGCAGGATCTGCTCGACCCGGGTGCCGAGGCCCGAGAGCGTCGGCCGGTTGTTCTCCTCGAGCTGCTTGTTGGTGTCGTTCAGCTTCTGCTCGAGTGCGCCGAGCCGCTGCTCGGCCTGGCGCAGGCGGCGCTGCGCGTCGTTGGTCTTCTGCTCCGCGTCGGCGCGCTCCTTCTCGGCGGCGGCGAGGCGGTTCTGGAGACGCGAGATGGTGTCGTCGACCTGCCTGCGGTCGTAGCCGCGCAGTGCGACGGTGAACTCTTCCGTCGAGTTAGCGTTCTCGAAGAAGCCAAGGGAGGACTGCTGCTGGGGCATTGGGACATCCTGGCAGACCTACCCAGGGGCAGCGCAAGGGCGGTGCGGCCGTTGTCGCCCGACAAAGCATGGTCATCTTACCAGTCCTGGCCGTCGACATAGGAAATTCCGCCGATCGTGGACAAACGGCGAGTCGGGCTATTCGCCTCTGAACCTGTTGATCTCTTCTTCGTGCCGTGCGCGCAGCTCACGATCACGAACGCCCAGCCCTTCGGCCGGAGCGAGGCAGCGGACGCCGACCTTTCCCTGGTGCCTGTTGCGTTGTACGTCGAGGGTCGCCTGACCGGTCTGCTCCAGCGGATAGACACGGGAGAGCGTCGGGTGGATTCGAGCCGAAGAGATGAGTCGATTCGCTTCCCACGCCTCGCGATAGTTGGCGAAGTGGCTGCCGATGATCCGCTTCAGGTTCATCCACAGATAGCGGTTGTCGAACTCGTGTTGGAAACCACTCGTCGACGCGCACGTGACGATCGTCCCGCCGCGCCGGGCGACGTACACGCTGGCTCCGAAGGTCTCCCGGCCCGGGTGCTCGAAGACGATGTCCGGGTCGCGCCCGCCGGTCAGCGTCCGGATCAGCTCGCCCAGCCGGCGCCACTCGCCCGGGTCCTGGGTGTGCTCGTCCGACCAGAACCGGAAGCCCTCGGCGGCGCGGTCGATGACGAGCTCCGCGCCCATCCGCCGGCACAGCTCGGCCTTCTCCGGCGAGGACACCACGCAGACCGGGGTCGCGCCGCCGTTCAGCGCGTACTGGGTCGCGTACCCGCCGAGCCCGCCGGAGGCGCCCCAGATCAGCACGACGTCGCCCTGCTTCATCGCCGCGCCGTGGTGCGAGACGAGCTGGCGGTACGCGGTCGAGTTCACCAGCCCCGGGCAGGCGGCCTCTTCCCAGGCGAGGTGTCGCGGCTTCGGCATGAGCTGGTTGGCCTTGACCACGGCCAGCTCGGCCAGGCCGCCGAAGTTGGTCTCGAAGCCCCAGATCCGCTGCTCCGGGTCGAGCATCGTGTCGTCGTGGCCGTCGGCCTCCTCGAGCTCGACCGACAGGCAGTGCGCCACCACCTCGTCACCGGGCCGCCACTTGGAGACGCCGGCACCCACCCGCAGCACGACGCCGGCGGCGTCCGAACCCACCACCTGGTACGGCAGCTCGTGCCGCTTGGTGATCGCCGAGAGCTTGCCGTAGCGGCGCAGGAACGCGAACGTCGGCACCGGCTCGAAGATGCTGGTCCAGACGGTGTTGTAGTTGATGGCGCTCGCCATCACCGCGACCAGCGCCTCGCCCGGCGCCAGCTCCGGAGTCGGCACCTCCTGCACGTGCAGCGACTTGCGGGGGTCCTTGTCGCCGGTGGCCAGCCCTTCGAACATGCCGGTCTCGTCGGCCCGCACCACCACGCCGCGGTAGGTCGGCGGCACCGGCACCCGCCCCAGCCCGGACAGCTCAGCCGAAGGGGAGCCTTCGCCCGCCATGATCGCTTCGACGATCTCGCGCACCGGAACCTCCGCAACCCCCGACAAACCTGGTGGTTCGGACGTTACGCACGACCGCCGCGGCCCGGACCCGGTTCGTCAAACGGACCGGGGCGGCTCGACGAGCTCGACCAGCACGCCGCCGGCGTCCTTGGGGTGCACGAAGTTGATCCGGGAGCCGGCGGTGCCCCGCCGGGGCGCTTCGTAGAGCAGCCGCATGCCGCGGTCGCGCAGCACCGAGGCCGCCACCTCGACATCACGCACCGTGTACGCGACCTGCTGCACACCCGGCCCGGACCGGTCGAGGAACTTGGCGATGGCCGACTCCGGCGACAGCGGCGCGAGGAGCTGCACGCAGCCACCCTCGGTGGTCGGGCCGACCGACATCATCGCCTCGCGTACACCCTGTTCGGTGTTCTCCTCGATGTGTACACAGGTCATCCCGAACACCCGGGAGTAGAACTCGACGGCCTCGTCAAGGTCGGGCACCGCCACCCCGACGTGGTCGATGCGGAGCAGTCCCACATCTCCTGTGACGTTGTCGTCAGCGTGCTTCGCGGCGGCGTCCTGGCCCATGGCGATATTCTGGCCGAACGATCGCTAAGGTGACCGGTCGACACCCGTTCTGAGAGGTAAACGACATGACGAGCGTGATCGTTGGCGGCGCCCGCACGCCGATGGGCCGACTGTTGGGCAACCTCAAGGACTTCCCGGCGACCAAACTGGGTGGGTTCGCCATCAAGGCGGCGCTGGAGCGCGCCGGCGTGGCGCCCGACCGGGTCGACTACGTGATCATGGGCCAGGTGCTCCAGGCCGGCTCCGGGCAGATCCCCGCCCGCCAGGCCGCCGTCGCGGCGGGCATCCCGATGTCGGTGCCGGCGCTGACCATCAACAAGGTCTGCCTCTCCGGCCTCGACGCGATCGCCCTCGCCGACCAGCTCATCCGGGCGGGCGAGGCGGAGATCGTGGTGGCCGGCGGCATGGAGTCGATGACCAACGCGCCGCACCTGATGCTCGGCCAGCGTGGGGGCTACAAATACGGCGACGTCACGGTCAAGGACCACATGGCGCTCGACGGGCTCACCGACGCCTTCGACCAGATCAGCATGGGCGAGTCGACCGAGCGGCTGGGCACGAAGCTGGGCATCGGCCGGGCCGAGCAGGACGAGTTCG
Organism: Asanoa hainanensis; assembly: GCF_900188485.1. GTDB lineage: Bacteria > Actinomycetota > Actinomycetes > Mycobacteriales > Micromonosporaceae > Asanoa > Asanoa hainanensis. Next base: position 89,214 of record NZ_FZPH01000003.1, on the reverse strand, counting down.
CCGCCCGCAGCCACCAGCGGGCCGCGGCCGCGCAGAAGAACGGCTTCCTGGCCGAGGAGATCGTGCCGATCGAGGTGCCGCAGCGCCGGGGCGAGCCGATCGTGATCAGCGAGGACGAGGGCATCCGGCCCGACTCGACCGCCGAGTCGCTGGGCAAGCTCCGCCCCGCCTTCACCGCCGACGGCACGATCACCGCCGGCAGCTCCTCGCCGATCTCCGACGGCGCCGCCGCGGTGGTCGTGATGAGCAAGGCCAAGGCCGAGGAGCTGGGCCTGGCCTGGCTCGCCGAGATCGGTGCGCACGGCATGGTGGCCGGCCCCGACAACTCGCTGCACTCGCAGCCGTCCAACGCGATCAAGAAGGCGCTGGCCAAGCAGGGTCTCACCGCCGCTGACCTCGACCTGATCGAGATCAACGAGGCGTTCGCCCAGGTCGGCATCCAGTCGATGCGCGATCTCGGTGTCACCGACGAGATCGTCAACGTCAACGGCGGCGCCATCGCGCTCGGCCACCCGATCGGCATGAGCGGCGCCCGGCTGGCGCTCACCCTCGCGCTGGAGCTCAAGCGGCGCGGCGGCGGGGTTGGGGCCGCGGCCCTGTGCGGCGGGGGCGGCCAAGGCGACGCCCTCATCATCTCCGTCCCCAAGGCATGACGGTTCGGCGCAGCCGAAGCGTTCCCGAGCTGGTCGCGCTGGCCCGGGAGGGTGACCACCGCGCCGTCGCGCGGCTGATCACCCTGGTGGAGAACGGCGACGAGCTGCTGCCCGAGATCGCCGCCGCGCTGGCCCCGCACACCGGCCAGGCCCAGGTCATCGGCCTGACCGGGTCGCCCGGCGTCGGCAAGTCGACGACCACCAACGAGCTGGTCCGGCAGTTGCGCAAGCAGGGGCACCGGGTGGGCGTGCTGGCGGTCGACCCGTCCAGCCCGTTCACCGGCGGCGCGATCCTCGGCGACCGGGTGCGGATGCAGGACCACGCGACCGACCCGGGTGTCTACATCCGGTCGATGTCGTCCCGCGGCCACCTCGGCGGCCTCGGCGCTGCCACGCCACAGGCCGTCCGGGTGCTGGAGGGCGCCGGCTGCGACGTGGTGCTGGTCGAGACCGTCGGTGTCGGGCAGGCCGAGGTGGAGGTCGCCTCGCTGGCCGACACCACACTGGTGCTGCTGGCGCCCGGCATGGGCGACGCGATCCAGGCGGTCAAGGCCGGCATCCTGGAGATCGCCGACGTGTTCGTCGTCAACAAGGCGGACCGGGACGGCGCGGACAACACCTACCGGGACATCCAGGGCATGATCGGCCTGGGCGAGCGTGGTCCGGGGGAGTGGCGGCCGCAGGTGGTGCGCGCGGTGGCCAGCAAGGCCGAGGGCATCTCCGACATCGTCGCCGCGGTCGACAAGCACCGGGCCTGGCTGGTCGAGCACGGCGAGCTGCGCCGCCGTCGGGAGAAGCGGGCCGCCGCCGAGGTCGAGGCGATCACGCTGGGCGCGCTGCGGGCCCGGATGGCCTCTTTCCGCGAGGGTACGACGCTCGGCGAGCTGGCCGCGGCGGTGGCCGCAGGCGAACTGTCCCCATATGCCGCGGCCGACCGGCTGCTCGCGACTTTGGAGATCGAAAACTAGGCAACCTTCGGGGTGACGTGGCGCGTTACGTTCCCCGGAGGTGAGCCAGTGTCCGGTCTGATCGTGACTCTGCGCGGCATCCGATCACGGTTTGGCCGGTCGACCCTCGTCGTCCTGCTGTCGACGGTCGCCATCGCGGCCGCCGTGCTCGTGCCGCTGTATTCGAGGGCTGCCGCGCAGTCGGTGCTGACCGACACGGTCGCGGCCCCGCCGCCGATCGTGGCGGGGTTGACGGCGCGCAGCACGGAGCTCGAGGACATGTCGACGAAGGTCGACGATCGGCTGAAGGCCACGCCGATCGTGGCCTCCGTCCTCGGCAGTCCCCAGGACACCATCGCCGACAGCGTCGACCCCGCCATCAAGCAGAAGAGCCGGGGCCGGATCGTCTTCCGTCCGGGCGCCTGCGAGCACCTCACGATCGTCGAGGGGCGGTGCCCGGGCGCGAACGAGCTGATGATCAGCGACCGGACGGTCGAGCGGATCGACGTGCACCTGGGCGACCTGGTGAAGTTGCCGGCGACCGGCGGGAGCTCGCGCACCACGCTCGGGGCGCCCCCACCGGTGAACCCCAGCTTCCCGGTGGTGGGCATCTACCGGATCGGCGACCCGACCGACCCGTACTGGGAGACCACCGGCTTCTTCGGCGGCTCGGAGTTCAACGAGTACGGCGACGGCACGAAGATCGTCGACGAGCTGTTCACCGGCACCGAGAGCACCGTGCTGAGCATCCCGCTCGGTCGTCCGGTGGCCTCCATCGAGTACCCGCTCGTACCCGAGAAGGTCCGGCTCGGTGACGTGCCCGAGCTGCTCCGCGAGCTCAACGCCCTGAGCGCGGCCAACTCGATCGAGGACGTCGCGTTCAACATCGGCCTTCTGGACAGCCTGCGGAACGCCGACCGGCAGCGCTCGGCCATCACCGCCGCGGTGCCGACGGTCGCGCTGCCGCTGGTTCTCCTCTGCTGGTTCGTGCTGTTCCTGGTGGTCGCGGCCGTCACCGACGACCGGCGGGCGGAGATCGCGGTCGGCAAGCTGCGCGGGCTCAGCCTCGGCGGGATCACCCGGTTCGCGGTCGGTGAGCCGTTGCTGCTGATCGCCCTGGCCGCGCCGCTCGGCCTGCTGCTCGGCATCGGGCTGACCAACCTCGCCGCCGGGGCCTTCCTGGCGCCGGGCGTCGACGTCCAGATCGGCTGGCCGGCCTTGCTCGTGGGTCTCGGCGCACTGTTCGGGGCCGTGGCCGCCGCCGTCCTCGGCGCCCGGGAGACCGTGCGGGCGAACATCGGCGCGCTGCTGCGCCGGGTGCCGCACCGGTCCAAGCGGAGCGCGCTGGTGGTCGAGGCGATCGTCGCGGCGCTCGCGCTCGCCGCCCTCTACCAGCTCCTGGTCGGCAGCGAGGGACAGAGCGCGACGCTGGGCTACGCGGCGCCGGCGCTGATCGCCCTGCTCGCCGGCCTGCTCACCGCCCGGCTGCTCGGCCTGGTCGCCCGTCGCCGCCTGCCGAGGGCGATCCGCCGGGGCCGGCTGCCCGCGCTGCTGGCCGCCGCCCAGGTCGGCCGCCGGCCGGAGAGTGCCCGGCTGGTCGCCGTGCTGACGGTGGCGCTGGCGCTGCTGACCTTCGCCGCGACCATCTGGGACGTGTCCTCGGCGAACCGGCTGCGCACCGCCAACGCCGAGATCGGCGCCGACCGGGTGTACGTCGTCAACGCCACCGAGCCCAACCAGGTGCGGGCCGCGGTCGAGCGGATCGACCCGTCCGGCAAGCTCGCGATGGCGGTCACCCGGGTCAAGCAGAGCTACAACCTCGACTACGTCGACCTGATCGGGCTCGACACCGAGCGGATGCTGGCGGTCAGTCGCTGGCCTGACAAGTCGGCCGCGCAGGTCGCCGAGGTGGCCAAGAGCCTCGACGACGCCAGCGCGCCGACCGTGCAGCTGAAGACGGGCCGGGTCGAGGTGCGGGCGACCGTACGCGCGCTCCAGCAGCAGCGCCCGATGAGCCTCGGCATGGTGGTCGGCGAGCCCGGCGCCCCGCCGCGCTCGATCTACCTCGGCCCCCTCAAGTCCGGGTCCGCCACGTACGCGGGCGACCTGACCTGCGCCCCGGCCGGCTGCCGGCTGCTCGGGCTGCAGGTGCGGCGCTACCCGGGTGACAACGCGCCAGGTGCCGCGACGGTCACCATCGAAAGCCTGGAGCTCGGTGGCACCCCGCTCGACGCGGCGCTGAGCGTGCCCGGCGCCTGGCGCCCGACCGAACCCCTGCCGGCGACCCAGACGATGGACATCAGCACCGACGACAGCGGGCTCACCCTCGACGTGACCGGCGCGAGCAGCATGGACATCGTCGCGCAGTACGGCGACGTGGCGGCGCAGGCGCCGGTCGTGCTGGCGGGTCCGGCGCCGGCCGACGACCCCGAGGCGGGCAGCTTCACCTTCCCGCTGCTCGGCAAGGCGCCGGACCCGGTGCACGTCGTCGACCACGTCGACCTGGTGCCGCGCGGCGGCGACCACGCGCTGCTCTTCGACGGTCCCGCGATGGTGGACCGGGCCGAACGCTCCGCCGGGCTCAACACCGACCAGATGACCTTCGAGGTCTGGGCGACCGACGCGGCGCCCGCCGACCTGGGCGCGCGGCTGGCCGCCGAGGGCATACCGGTCGTGCGCACGGAGAACTGGTCGCAGCAGATGACCCAGCTCGGCCGGGCCGCGCCGGCGCTGGCCCTGCGGCTCTACCTGTTCTCCGGGCTGGTCGCGCTGTTGCTCGCCCTGCTCGCGCTGGTGCTCGACGCGGGCATCACCGCCCCGTGGCGCCGCGAGCAGGCCCGCGGGCTCCGGCTGACCGGCGTGCCGGCCCGGGCCCTGCGCGGCATGGCCAACCGGGAGAACCTGATGGTCCTGGGCTATCCGGTCGTCGCCGGGATCGTGGCCGGCGTCGGCGGTGCGGCCCTGGTGCTGCCCGCGATCGCCCTGGTCTCGATCGACGGAGGCGACCAGGCGTACCGGCTGGGCGGTTGGTGGCTGCTCGGCTCGTTGTTGTTCCTGCTGGTCGCGCTCGTGGGCGCGGGTCTGGTGCTGCGTCGAGTGCGGGGAGGGGCGCGATGAGCGCGCGGGTCGACACGCTGGACGCCGAGGTGGGCTTCGTCCCGCTCGGCGTCACCTGCCGGGGTGTGGTCCTGATCTACCGGCTGGAGGGGTACGACGTGGTCGCGCTGGCCGGCGTCGACCTCGACATCGCGCCGGGTGAGTCGGTCGCGCTGGTCGGGCCGTCCGGCGCGGGCAAGTCCACGCTGCTGTCGCTGATGTCCGGCGTGCTGCGGCCCTCGGCCGGCCGGCTCCACGTCGGCGAGCTCGACCTGGTCCGGGCCGGCCCGGCCGAGGTGCAGCGGCTGCGGGCGGTCGACGTCGGCGTCTCGCTCCAGGGCAGTGCGCGCAACCTGCTGCCGTACCTGACCTGCGAGCAGAACGTGCGGTTCGCCCAGCGGGCGGCGCGGAGCCACGGCCGGCGCCCGCCGGACCCGGCGGTGATCCTCGACGACGTGGGCCTGCTCGCCCGGCGCCGCGCGGTGCCGCGCGAGCTGGCACCGGGGGAGCGGCAACGGCTGGCGTTCGCGGTGGCCCTCGCCGCCCGGCCGGGCCTGCTGCTGCTCGACGAGCCGACCAACCAGCTCGACGAGCACTCGCGTGACGAGGTGCTGGCGGTGCTGCACCAACTGCACGCGGCCGGCACCACGGTCGTGGTGGTCACCCACGACATCGAGGTCGGCGCGGCGCTCGGCCGCACCGTGACCATCCGCGACGGCCGGGTCGGTGCCGAGGGCCGGCGCGGAGAGGACTACTCCGTGGTGGGGCGCGACGGTAGCGTGCACCTTCCGACGGAGTTGCTCGACCGGCTGCCGCCGGGAACGCTTGTCAAGATCGCGTCTGACGCCGACGGCACCATCCGGCTCGTACCGGCGCTCGAAGGGGGAAACCGATGAGCAGGACCATCGTCGTCGACGAGGTGACCGTCGCGTACGGCGCGGGCGATCCGGTGCTGGCCGGCGTCTCCGCGCTCGCGACGCCGGGGCAGGTGCTGGCCGTGACCGGCCCGTCCGGAGCCGGCAAGACCACCCTGCTGTGGACCATGGCCGGGCTGTTGCGCCCGTCGGCGGGCGGCGTGACCGTCGACGGCGAGGCGATCCGCGACCGCGACTTCGCGGTGGCCCAGCAGATCGTGCTGGTGCCGCAGGACAACGGGCTGGCCGCGATCCTGACCGCCGCCGAGAACGTGCAGGTCGCCCTCATCGCCGGTGGCGTCACGCCGCCCGAGGCGCGCCGGCGCACCGCGGAGGCCCTGGAGCGGCTGGGCCTGTCCGGGCAGGCAGACCAGCTCGTCGAGGAGCTGTCCGGCGGCCAGCAGCAGCGCACCGCGATCGCCCGCGGGCTGGCGCTGCACGGCGACGTGGTGCTGGCCGACGAGGTCACCAGCGAGCTCGACGCGACCAACCGGCAGAAGGTCATCGACCTGCTGCGGGAGGAGGCGTTCCGGGGCGCGGCCGTCGTGTTCGCGACTCACGACCCGGAGGCGGCCGCCGCGTGTGACGCGGAGCTGCACCTCGTCGACGGGCGGGCCGAACTGGTGCGCGGACCTGCCCTCGCGGCCGGCTGACACGTTTGCCGCACGGGGCTAGGGTGCCGGCCATGACCGACACTCCCGCCCCGGAGGCGGCAGCCCAGGTGCACGTGCCCGCGCAACGACCGGAGAGCAACGGCGACGGCGGCGCGATCGGTGAGGTGGTCGAGCGCGCCACCGCGGCGTCCGGCCGGGTCGCGTCGGCGGTCGTCGAACGCCTGCGCAACGAGGGCTCACTGGTCGCCGAGCGCGGCGCGACCACGATCGCCGACGAGGTGGTCGAGAAGATCGCCGGGATCGCGGCTCGCGGCGTGCCGGGTGTGCACGACCTTGGCGGCGACGTCGCCCGGGTGTTCGCCGGCCTGCGCGAGCGGGTCGGGCTCGGCGACGCCGCCGACGACACCGACCGGGGCGTCCAGGTGCGCCTGCAGGGCGACCAGGCCACGGTCGAGATCACCATCGTCATCGAGTACGGGCAGGTCGTACGGACGGTCAGCGACGCTGTCCGGGCCGAGGTGATCTCCGCCGTCGAGAAGATGCTCAGCCTCCAGGTCACCGAGGTGAATATCAGGGTTGACGACGTACACGTAGCAGAGGCTTAGCGATCGTTCAGGCGAACCATCTAGACTGGCCCGATGGACGCCGAGGAGATCGCTGCTGGGCGAGCGCGCTGGCAGGCCCGCTACGACGCCGCACGCAAGCGCGACGCCGACTTCACCACGCTCTCCGGCATGCCGGTCGAGCCGGTCTACGGCCCGCCCGAGGGCGCCGACGTGCCCGGGTTCGAGCGGATCGGTTGGCCGGGCGAATACCCGTACACCCGTGGCCTCTATCCGACCGGATATCGGGGCCGCACCTGGACGATCCGCCAGTTCGCCGGCTTCGGCAACGCGCAGCAGACCAACGAGCGCTACAAGCTGATCCTCGGCGCCGGCGGCGGCGGGCTGTCGGTCGCGTTCGACATGCCGACCCTGATGGGCCGCGACTCCGACGACGCGCAGGCGCTGGGCGAGGTCGGGCACTGCGGCGTGGCGATCGACTCGGCCGCCGACATGGACGTGCTCTTCGACGGCATCGACCTGGCCTCGGTCACCACCTCGATGACCATCTCGGGGCCCGCGGTGCCGGTCTTCTGCATGTACCTGGTGGCCGCCGAGCGGCAGGGCGCCGACCTGGGCAAGCTCGACGGCACGCTGCAGACCGACATCTTCAAGGAATACATCGCGCAGAAGGAGTGGCTCTTCGAGCCCGAGCCGCACCTGCGCCTCATCGGCGACCTGATGGAATACTGCGCCCGCGAGATCCCGCGCTACAAGCCGCTGTCGGTCTCGGGCTACCACATCCGCGAGGCCGGCTCGACCGCCGCGCAGGAGCTCGCGTACACGCTCGCCGACGGCTTCGGCTACGTCGAGCTCGGCCTGTCCCGGGGTCTCGACGTCAACACGTTCGCGCCCGGCCTGTCGTTCTTCTTCGACTCCCACGTCGACTTCTTCGAGGAGATCGCCAAGTTCCGCGCCGCCCGGCGCATCTGGGCGCGCTGGCTGCGCGACGTCTACGGGGCCACCGACGAGCGCGCCCTGTGGTTGCGCTTCCACACCCAGACGGCGGGTGTCTCGCTGACCGCGCAGCAGCCGGTCAACAACGTCGTCCGCACGGCCGTGGAGGCGCTGGCGGCGGTGCTCGGCGGCACCAACTCGCTGCACACCAACGCGCTCGACGAGACGCTGGCGTTGCCCACCGACGAGTCGGCCGAGATCGCCCTGCGCACGCAGCAGGTGCTGATGGAGGAGACCGGCGTGGTCAACGTGGCCGACCCGCTGGGCGGCTCCTGGTACGTCGAGGCGCTCACCGACGCCATCGAGGCCGAGGCCGAGAAGATCTTCGAGCGGATCCGCGAGCTGGGCTCCGACGGCACGATCACCTCGGGCATCCTGCGCGGCATCGAGGACGGCTGGTTCACCGCCGCGATCGCCGACTCGGCCTTCACCTACCAGCGCGCGCTCGAAAAGGGCGAGAAGAAGATCGTCGGCGTCAACGTGCACACCTCCACCACCGCCAAGGAGCTGGAGATCCTGCGCATCTCGCACGAGGTCGAGATCGAGCAGAAGGCGCTGCTCGGCCGCCGCCGGGCCGCACGAGACGAGGCGGTCGTCGAGGCCGCGCTCAAGCGGATGGTCGAGGTGGCCCGCACCGACGACAACATGATCCCCGCGATGCTGGACGCCGTGCGGGTCGAGGCGACGCTGGGCGAGATCTGCGGCGTGCTCAAGGACGAGTGGGGCGTATACCGCGAGCCGGCACGCTTCTGAGGTCCGCTCGCTAACGCTGTGATCACGGGGCTGCGCATTCGCCGCCATAGGTGATAGGCAGTACGCGTGTCGGGACTCGCAGTCGCATGCCGCCGGGTGGTGCACATCTACCGTGCCGAGGCGGGCGACGTCGTCGCCCTCTCGGGTGTCGATCTGTCCATCGGTCCCGGCGAGATGCTCGCGCTCGTCGGCCCGTCGGGCTCCGGCAAGTCCACGTTGGTCGCACTGCTCGCCGGGCTGATGCGCCCGTCCGCGGGCCGGGTCAACGTGGGCACCTACGACCTCGGCAAGCTCAGCGACGCCGAGATCTCCCGGCTGCGCGGCACGCAGATCGGCGTGGTGCTCCAGGGCGCGGCCCGCAACCTGCTGCCGTACGCGTCGCTGGAGCGCAACGTCTGGCTCGCCCAGCGGCGGGCCGCCCGCACCGAGGGCATCGAGCTCGAAGACCCGGAGCGCATCCTCGACCTGGTCGGCCTGCGCGGCAAGGGCGCGGCCCGGCTGACCGACCTGGCGCCCGGCGCCCGCCAGCGCGCCGCGCTCGCGGTCGGCATCGCCGCGTCGCCCGGCCTGCTGCTGGTCGACGAGCCGACCAGCCAGCTCGACTCGCACGGCCGAGACGAGGTGCTCGACGCGCTGGAGACGGTCAACGCCGAGCGCGGCACCACCGTCGTCGTGGTCACCCACGACGCCGAGGTCGGTGCCCGCCTGGGCCGCGCGGTCACCATCCGCGACGGCCGGGTGGGCGCCGAAGGCCGCGGCGGCCAGGACTTCGCCGTGGTGGCCGGCGACGGCACCGTGCAGCTCCCGCCGGACGTGCTCGGCCACTTCCCGCCCGGCACCCTGTTCACCGTCGACCAGGCCGACGGCAGCGTGACGCTGGTTCCCGGCGGCGCCGCCCAGATCCCGGAGTCGCACACCGGCGACGCGGCGTAAACCGCGGATGTTCGGAGTCGTACGGGGCGCGCTGCGGGCGCGCCGCGCCCAGGCCGCGACGGTGCTGGTGCTCACCGGCCTCGCCGTGGCCGTCGCCGCCGCCGCGCCCTGGTACGTCCGGGCCGCGGAACGCTCGGTCGCGGTGGCCGATGTCGACGGTGCCCGGTCCAGCGAGCTCGTGGTGCGGGTGTCCGGCCGGGTCGAGGGCTCGATCGCCGCTGGCGGCAGCGTGCGCCCGGGCGCCGACGTGGTCGCCGAGGTCGAGGAACAGGCCGGCGCGCTGGTCGACGTGCCCGGCGCCGAGAGCACCGTCTCCCTCCGCGAGACCGGCGCGATCGTCTCGGAGCTGGCCCGGATCGGCCTGCGGGTGGCCTACCGCGACGACATGTGCGAGCACCTGGAGATCGAGGGCAGTTGCCCGCGCGCCGCCGGTGAGGTGCTGCTCAGCCGGCGCACCGCGCAGGCGCTCCAGGTGAAGGCCGGCGACAAGGTCGACTTCGTGCTGTCCTCGCAGCCACCGGTCGCGTTCACCGTCGCCGGCACGTACCAGCTCGCGGATCCGCTCGGCCAGTACTGGGCGCTGACCGACTTCGGCGGCTCGGCCGCGCTCGACCCCGGCGCGGACGGTCCCGGCGACCCGGCCTTCGTCAGCTCCGACACCGTCGCGGCACTGCCGATCAAGGAGATCCTGGCCGACTACCACCTGCGGGTCCCGCCCGGCATGTTCCTGGACGACCTGGCCGGGCTGCGCGCCGACCTCGCGCCGGTCGGCCGCGACAACGGTGCCTGGCGGGTCACGACCGACGCCGTGACGCTGGCGAACCGGATCGACCGCGAACGCGACCTCGTCGGGCTCGGGGTCGGGGTGGCCGCCGTACAACTGCTGGTGCTCTGCTGGTTCGGGTTGTTCTTCGCGGTCCGGCACACCGCCGAGCAGCGCCGGCCCGACATCGGCCTGCTGAAGCTGCGCGGCGCCAAGCGGTGGCGGCTCTGGCACCTCGCGATCGCGCAGAGCGCGGTGCCGATGCTGTTCGGCGCCCTGGTCGGTGCCGCCGCCGGGCTCGGCGTGGCCCGGCTGGTCGCCGGTGATGTCAAGGACACCGGCTCGGCCGCGATGCTCTCCGGCATCGCCGCCCTGGCGGCCCTGTTCGGTGCCGTGCTGGCGGCGGTCGCCGCCGACGCGAGCGGCATGCGTGCGCCGGTCACCGACCTGCTCCGGCACGTGCCGTCGCGGCGTCGTGGCTGGCGGGCCGAGGTGGTCGACCTGGTCATCGTGCTGGTCGCCGCGGCCGGCCTCTACCAGAGCTACGCGACCTCGGCCTCGGTCGACCGCGACGACACCACCGGCCTCGCGCTGCTCGCGCCCGCGCTGGTCGCGGTCCTCGTCGCGCTCGCGGCCGCGCGGCTGCTCACCCCGCTGGCCGGCCGGGTCGGGCGGCGCGCGCTGCGGTCCGGGCGGGTCCCGGTCGCGCTCGGCGCCACCCAGCTCGCCCGGCGGCCGGGCACCCACCGCGTCTTCGCCCTGCTGGTCATCGCGGTCGCGCTGCTCGGCACCGCGGTCGGCGGGTGGACCGCGGCCAGCGACGCTCGGGTCGAGCGGGCCCGGCACGAGCTCGGCGCCGACCGGGTGCTCACCGTCCAGGCCCGCAGCCGTGCCCAGCTCGTCGCCGCCGTGCGCGCCGCCGACCCGGGCGGCCGGCAGGCGATGGCGGTCGTCCGCGGCGCCAACGGACCCGCGACGGTGCTGCTCGCGGTCGACTCCGCGCGCTTCGCGGCGGTCGCCGACTGGCAGCCTTTGTACGGGAGCCCGCCGCTGCCCGAGCTCCTCCACCCGGCCGCGCCCGCCCCACTGTCCACCAAGGACGGCGAGGTGACCCTCGACGTGGAGGCCAAGCTGCTGCCGGCGCCGCTGGCCCCGCTCGGCCCCGGCGACACCGGCGGAGCCGCGGGCGGTTCCGCGGTGACCGATCCCCTGTTCGTCCTGCTACATCTGGAGAACGCGTCCGGCGACCAGCTCACCGCGCGGTTCGGCCCGGTCAGCGGCCCGCGTTCGTCCTACACCGCGTCGCTGACCGGCTGTGGCGCCGGCTGCCGCGTGGTCGGCCTGGAGCCGGTGACCCGCAACTTCGTCGGGCGCTCGGTCGTGCCCGAGCCGGGCACGACGGTCACCGTCTTCGGGCTCGCGGGCGCGGCGGGGCCGGTGCTGCCGCCAGCCACGCTCGCCGACGTTTCGCGCTGGCGGGCCGGCGTCGGCGCCGACACCGTCGGCCCCAACCTGACCATGGCCGACGGCGCCCTCACCATCACCGCGGTCCGCGCCGCGCGCGAGGCCGACCGGGCCACCCGGGTGTACGCCGTCGACGCGCCCGCGCCGCTGCCGGTGGTCACCACCGACAACGCGCCGCCGCCCGCGGCCGGTGACCCGCGGCTGCCCGTCTTCGGCGGCGAGGACGTGCCGATCCGCCGGGTCGGCGTCGTCGGCACGCTGCCCACCGCCGGCCGCTTCGGCTACCTGATGGACCTGGAGTACGCGGACCGGATCGCCCAGAACCCCGGCACCGGCGACGTGCCGCAGGTGTGGCTGACCGCCGACGCCGCACCGGACATCGTCGACAAGCTGCGCGCCGGCGGGGTGACGGTGATCTCCGACGAGACGTCCGCCGCCCTGACCGACCGGTTCGGCCGCGAGGCGCCACCGGCGGCGCTGCGCTTCCAGCTCGTGGCCGCCCTCGCCGGGCTGCTGCTCACCGCGGGCGCGTTCATCGTGGTGGCCGCGGTCGAACGGCCCGAGCGGGCGGCCGAGTTCGCCGCGCTGCGCGCACAGGGCCTGCCGCCCCGGGTGGTCAGCCGGGTCGCCTGGGGTGGCTACGGCGGGCTCGCCCTGGCGGCGATCGCGCTCGGCATCGGCGCGAGCGCGCTGGCCCAGGCGGTCACCCGCCGGCCGATCCCGCTCTTCGTCGACGGCTGGGACGTGCTGCCCGTCGCCGTCGGCCCGCAGTTCGTCCCGCTCGGCCTGGCCCTGCTCGGCGCGGTGCTGATCGTCGGCACGGCCGGCGCGGCGGCCGCGACGCTGCTCGTCCGCGCGGTCGACGAGGAGTCCGCGTGATCGCCCTGGTGACCCTCATGCTCACCGCCCGCCGGGTGCAGGCGGCGCTGGTGGTGTTGCTCAGCGCGCTGGCCACGGCGGCGGCGGTGGCCGGCCCGGTCTACACGGCCGCCGTCGACCGGGCCGCGGCGGTCGCCGAGGTGGCCAACACCCCGCCGGCCGAGCGCACGGTGTCGGTCAGCGCCCCGATCGACAGCACCCAGCGGGACCGGTTCGACGCGCTGGCCAACGACCTGGCCGACCTGCCGCGATTCGACACCGTGCTGACCGCGGTGCTGCCGGTCCTCGGCCTGGACAGCACGCCGGGCGAGATCTCCTGGCTCACCTTCCGCGACGGCGTCTGCGACCACGTGCGGATCGTCGCCGGGCGCTGCCTCATGTCGGCCGGTGAGGTCGTGGTCGGCGAGGCCACCGCCCGCCGGCTGGGCGTCACGCCCGGCGGATCGACCATGTTGAGCTGGGCCCGCTACGACGACGTCAGCCGCGCCTGGGTCATCGCCGGGCGGCCTGCGCCGACCACCGTCGTCGGTGTCTACCGGCCACTCGACCCGGCCGAGCCGTACTGGGGGCGCAGCGGCTATTTCTCGCCCACCGCGCCGGACGCCTCCGCGGAGCCGCTGTTCGCCGGGCGCCCGACGGTCGACGGGCTCGAGCACGACTCCGACAACCGGCGCATCGAGGCCATCCCCGGCCCGGGCGCGTTCGACGCCGACCACCTGCCCGCGCTGTCCGCGGCCCTCGACAACCTGAGCGAGGACCTGGGCTCCGACGACGAGACGGCCCGCTTCGCCTCGCTCACCGACGAGCTGCCCAAGCTCTTCGACCGGGTACGCCGTTCCGACGAGCTGACCCGCGAGCTGGTGCCGCTGGCCGGGCTGCCGCTGATCGGCCTGTGTTGGCTGGTCATCTTCGTCGCGGTGGCCGGCGCGACCGCCGCCCGCCGGCACGAACAGGCGTTGATCGCGCTGCGCGGAGCACCCCGGGTCGGCCGGTTCTGGCTCGCCGCCGGCGAGAGCGTGATCGCGATCGCGGTCGGCGCCCCGCTGGGCTACCTGGCCGGCACGCTGGCCACCCGGGCCGTCGCCGACGCGCGGTTCGGCCCGATCCCGGTCTTCGACCTCGCGCCGGCACCCGGTGCGCTCACCGCCGCCCTGGTCGCGGTCGCCGGTGCGGTGCTGGTCGGCCTGCTCGCGCTGCGCCGCGACCTGGCCAGCCCGGTGGTCGACCTGCTGCGCCGGGTGCCGCCGCGCGGCGCCGCCTGGCAGACGATCGCGATCGACGCGGGCGCGGTCGTCCTGGCCGTGCTGGCCGCCGTGCAGCTGCGCGCGTTCGACGGGCAGTTGCTCGGGCTCGGCCTGCTGGTGCCGGGGCTGATCGGGCTGGCCATCGCGGTGCTCGCCGGCCGGCTGCTGGTGCCGCTCGCGGCCCGGCTCGGCCGCCGCGCGGTCCAGCGCGGCAAGCTCGGGCTCGCCCTCGGCGCGCTCCAGGTCGCCCGCCGGCCCGGGAGCCAACGACTGTTCGTGCTGCTCGCGGTCGCGGTCGCGGTGCTCGGCTTCGCCACCACCGCGGTCGACGTGGCCGACCGAGCGCGCGCGGACCGGGCCGCCGTGGAGACCGGCGCCGTCCGCACCCTGCGGGTGCCGCCGACCGACTCGGGCACACTGCGGGCGGCCGTGCGGGCCGTCGACCCGGACGGCCGGTTCGCGATGGCGGTCGGCACCCGGTCCGTGGTCGACGGGCCGCAGGTGCTCTTCGCCGACACCGCCGCACTGCCCGAGGTGGCGTTCTGGCGGCCCGAGTACGGCGACCGATCGCCCGCCGAGGTCGCGGCCGCGCTGCGCCCGCCGGCCGAGGAACCGATCGTGGTCAAGGGCGCGGAGCTCGCGCTGACGGTCGACCTGGCCGCGCCGGAGAAGGCCGGCACCGAGTTGCGACTGACCGCGTTGCTGCGTCCGGTGGCCGGCGGGGCGCCGGTGCGGGCCGGCAGCGCCAAGATCGAGCCCGGCCGGCACACCTGGGAGCTGGCCAGCCAGGCCTGTGTCGACGGCTGCGTCCTGACCGGGATCGAAGCGATCTACGAGGCGGCCGGCGGTGAGGTGGCCGAGCTGTCGGTCGTCTCGCTGGCCGCCCGCGCCGACCGGTCGCAGCCGTTCACCGATGTGGTGCCCGCCTTCACGACCGACGCGTGGCGGGCCGGCGACGACGTGAAGGTGACCGCGGAGGACGGCGGCGTGCACGTGGTCGTGCCCGGAGCGGTCATCCAGCCCCGGCCGACCGTGCTGATGCCGGCCGGCACACCCACCGACGTGCCCGTGCTCAGCGGCGGACCGCCGCCGAAGTCGGGAGAGGCCGAGGGTGTCGACGGCAACGTGGTGGCCGTCCACGCGGTCGCGGAGGGCCGGGCGCTGCCCCGGATCGGCACGGGGCTGCTGATGGACCTCGGCTACGCCGAGCGACTCGCGACCGGCAACACCGACCTGGACACCGCCGAGGTCTGGCTCGGACCGGCGGCCCCGCCGGACATCGAGCAGCGCCTGGCCGCGCAGGGGCTCGTGGTGATCGGCCGCGACTCGATGACGGCGGCCGCCGACCGGCTCGACGAGCGCGGGCCGGCGCTCGCGGTCTGGTTCCACCTGCTGGCCGGTGGGGTCGCGGTGCTGCTCGCCGCGTGCGGCATGTGGCTGATGGCGGCCGTCGACCGCCGGCGCGTCCTCGACGACATGGTCGCCCTGCGACGGCAGGGACTCGCGGCGCGTGCCGGCGGGAGCTGGGTGCTCTGGGCCTATCTGCCGGTCGCCGTCGCGGCCGTGGTCACCGGTTTGGTGGCGGCCGTCATCGCCTGGGCGGTGGTCGGCCAGTATGTCCCGTATTTCGTCGATGATGACTTCGCGCTCGCGGCGCCGAACTGGCCCAGGCCCATCGCTATCGCCCTGCCGGCGGTCGCGGCGGCCCTGCTGTTCACCACGGTGGCGGTCGGTCTGCGTCGCGCGCTGCGCGTGCGAGACTAGGTAACCATGAGCGAACCACGGACCTCTCCGTCGATCTTCACCCGCGGTGCGGTCGATCTCGGCGCACTGCGGCCGTCCGGATCACCGTCCCCGGCGGCCGGTGCCTCCGGTGCTGATGCGGGCGGGCCGGCCGGCCCCCCGGCTGGGCAGCCCGCGTTCTCACCCTCCGGTGGCGGCAACGCGGCCGTGATCGAGGTGACCGAGGCGACCTTCCAGACCGAGGTCCTCGAACGTTCGATGACGACCCCCGTGGTGATCGACTTCTGGGCCGAGTGGTGCGAGCCGTGCAAGCAGCTCTCCCCGGTCCTGGAGAAGCTGGCGGCCGAGGGCGGCGGCGCCTGGGTGCTCGCCAAGATCGATGTTGACGCCAACCAGCGGCTGGCGCAGATGTTCCGGGTGCAGGGCATCCCGATGGTCTTCGCGGTCGTCGGTGGCCAGCCCGTCGACGCGTTCTCCGGCGTCGTGCCCGAGGCTCAGCTCCGCCAGTGGATCGGCGCGGTGCTCAAGGCCGGCGGCGTCGAGGTCGAGACGCCGGCCGACCCGCGGCTCGAGTCCGCCGACGACGCGCTGATGGTCGGCGACCTGGACGCGGCCGAGGCGGCGTACAAGAAGATCCTGTTCGAGGCGCCGGCCGACGCGGCCGCCGAGGCCGGGCTGGCCCAGGTCGGCCTGTTCCGCCGGGTGCAGGGCGTCGACGCGGCCGCTGCCCTTTCCGCCGCCCCGGACGACATTCCGGCGCAGCTGCTCGCGGCCGACGTCGAGGTGCTCGGCGGCGAGGCCGAACGTGCCTACAAGAGACTGGTCGACCTGGTCCGACGCAGCGTCGGCGACGACAAGGAGACGGTCCGCAAGCATCTGGTGACGTTGTTCACGATCGCCGGACCAGACGACCCGGCGGTCTCCGCGGCCCGCCGGGCCCTGGCCAGCGCGCTGTTCTGAGCCGGTGAGCGCCGTGCGCCGGATCGCACTCCTGGACGCGCCGTCGAACCTGGGCCTGCGACCGCCCACGCCGACGTCCACTCCGGGCTGCGCCAAGGCGCCCGGCGCTCTCCGCGACCACGGCCTGCTGGGCCGGCTGGTGGCTCGCGACGCGGGCTGTCTCACGCCACCGCGGTACGACCCGGGCGACTGGCGCCCCGGCGACGGGGTGTGCCACGCCGACGCGATCGCCGCGTACTCGGTGGCCCTCGCGGGCCGCATCGGCGCGATCATCGACGCCGACGAGTTCCCGGTTGTTCTAGGTGGCGACTGCTCCATCCTGCTCGGCTCGGCCCTGGCCATGCACCGCCTGGGCGAGGCGGTCGGCGGCCGGATCGGCCTCGTCTTCGTCGACGGCCATTCGGACTTCCGCCACCCCGGCAACGCGTCGTACGTCGGAGCCGCCGCCGGCGAGGACCTGGCCCTGGCGACGGGCCGCGGCCAAGCTGACCTGGCCGCCATCGAAGGTCGAAGACCGTACTTCCGCGACATCGACGTGGTGGTGCTGGGCATCCGAGCCCAGGACGAGTACAGACTGGATCTCCAGGCCGCCGGCATCCTGACCCGCCCGGTCCCGGCCCTACGCGCCGAGGGCGCGGCCCGCTCGGCGCAATGGGCCCGCGACCAGCTGGCCGACTGCGCCGGCTACTGGGTGCACGTCGACGTCGACGTCCTGGACCCGGCGGTGATGCCGGCGGTCGACGCGCCGGACCCGGGTGGGATCGCCTTCACGGAGCTCGAGCTGCTGATCGCGGGCCTGGTGGACACGCCACACTGCCTGGGCATCGAGCTCACCGTCTTTGATCCTGACTACGACCCGGACGGCACGTACGCGGCCGAGATCGTCAGCTCGCTGGTGGCCGGGCTGGCGCCAATTCGCGCGGCCGCTTCGGCGTCGACGCGGTCACCGCTCGCCTTCACCCAGCGCCGCCGTCCGGCTCCGGACGCGGACCGCTTCCGCCCGCCACTGACCGCAGTCCCGGACGAACCCGAAACCCCAGCGGAGCCCGCGGTGGAGCCGGCGCCGGCTCTCACGCCGGAGGTGGCGGTCACGCCGCCGCCCGCGGTCACGGCTGCGAAGGCCGAACCGCCCGCGAAGGCCGAACCGCCTGCGAAGGCCGAACCGCCCGCGAAGGCCGTCACGCCGGAACCGGCCGTCGCTGAGGCCGAGGTGCCGGCGGAGGTCGCGGCGGCCGAGGTCGAGCCGCAGCCGCCCGCGGACAGCGCAACCACCGAGCGCAAGAAGCCCACGATCGGCCGCCAACGCCGCTCGGCCTTCGACGTCATCTCCGGCGATGCCGAACCGGGCCGCAAGCGCCGCTCAGCGGCCGACATCCTCGCGGCCCCACTCGGCGGCGACACCGCGGGCCCAGGCCGCCTCCGCCGTGCCACGGACGGCGAAGCGATCGCGACCGACGTCCGCCCAGGCGGCCTACGCCGCCAGTCTCCGGGCGACGACGGCGACGGCGTCGCGCGGCCGGGCGGCCTGCGCCGCCGGGTCGAGCCGGACGCAGGTGACGCGGAACCGCTGGATCCCCGCCCAGGCGGCCTCCGCCGCAACGCTTCGCCCGACAACGGTGACGACGATGCGCGCCCCGGCGGTCTGCGCCGGTCCGGCGCGGCGCCCGACGAACCGCCGGTCGTGGACGAAGCCTGACCGGCGCGCCCCGCGTCTCGCCAAGTCTCGGTCGTCTCTCTGTGAGAGCCGACGTGTTCTCGCACGTACGTACATGCCAAACATGTGCGCTCCCGGGAGATGCCACGGGTTAGACCGACGACATCTCAGGCGGCGGGAACAGTGCACGCAGGGTCGGGGCACCGGCCGCGGCTAGGGCTCTGTCCCCGGAGCGCCTCGTTTTGCGTCGGAAGCTGGCCTGGCCCCTCGGCCGGGATCGTCCCGGCGCGTGAGTTCTTGGTCGAGATCCGGCGACGACGAGTGGGGCACGCGCGGGTCGCGGTTGCCCCGACTCGACGTCAGTTCGCGGAGGACTGGCGGACCAGTTGGCGGATCTGGCGCAGTAGGACCGACAGGGCGGCCAGGTCCGCGTTCGATTCGCCGAACTCGTTGATCGCTCTTTGGGCTCGGCCGACCGCAGTCGCGTTGGCCGCTTCCCACGCCTCCACTCGTTCCTCGACCGGTGATCCGTCCGGTGTGGACTGCAGGATGCCCGCCGTTAGCGCGGCCAGGGCCGCGTACAGGTCGTAGCGCAACGCCATCCGGGCCAACGTCTGCCAGCGGTCCTCGCGCGGCAGCAGCGAGATCTTCGACAGCAGCGCGTCGACGCGCAGGCGGTCGCTCAGGACGAAGTAGACCTGCGCGACATCGCCCGGCGCGCGGGCGGTGACCCGGGCCGTTTCGACCACGTCGATAAGGCCGAAGCCGTACATGACCCGCGCCACCGCGGTGGCCAGGCTCGCCGGCATGCCGCGGGCCTCGACCTCTTCCATGTGCGTCAGCAGCGACTCGCGCTCCGCGCCGACGAACCTGGTGTCGAGCTCGCCCAGCAGGTCCGACACCGCGGCGAAGCGGGCGATCTCGCCCGTCACGTCCAGCGGTGAGCGGCGGTTGGTGACCAGCCAGCGGACCGCCCGGTCCAGCAACCGGCGCAGCTCCAAATACACCTTCGTCTGCGAAGACGTCGGCACCGCGTTGTCGAGTGCCTCCACCGACTCCCAGAGCCCGCGCAGGCCGTAGATCTCGCGGGCCACCACGTACGCCCGGATCACGTCGGCGGCCGAGGCTCCGGTCTCCTCCATCGCGCGGTAGACGAAGGACGTGCCGCCCCGGTTGACGACCTCGTTGACCAGCACCGTGGTGACGATCTCGCGGCGCAGGCGGTGGCCGGCCATCCGGTCCGCGTACGCGGCGCGCAACGGGGTCGGGAAGTAGCCCGACAGCACGTCGAAGGTCCACGGCTCGTCGACCAGCGGGTCCGCGAGCACCTGGTTCTCCAGGTCGATCTTCACGTACGCGAGCAGGACCGCGAACTCCGGTGCGGTCAGGCCGCCGGGGCGGGCCGCCAGCTCCTCGTCGGTCGGCAGGCCCTCCAACGAACGGTCCAGCAGGCCCGAGCGCTCCATGTCGGTGATCAGCCGGCGGTGCACCGGCAGCAGCGACTCGGCCTGGACGATCGCGGTGCCGAGCGCCGTCGCCTGGCTGTAGTTGTCGGCCAGCACCAGGTCGGCGACCTCGTCGGTCATCTCGGCCAGCAGCGCGTCGCGGTCGGGCACCGTGAGCTCGCCGTCGGCGACGGCACCGCCCAGCAGGATCTTGATGTTGACCTCGTGGTCGGAGCAGTCGACGCCCGCGCTGTTGTCGATGAAGTCCGTGTAGACCCGGCCGCCGCGGACCGCGTACTCGATGCGGCCCAACTGGGTCAGGCCCAGGTTGCCGCCCTCGCCGACGACCCGCGCGCGCACCTGCTTGCCGTTGACCCGGATCGCGTCGTTGGACTTGTCGCCCACCTCGACGTGGGTCTCCGAGGTGGCCTTGACGTACGTGCCGATGCCGCCGTTCCACAGCAAATCGACGGGCGCCTGCAGGATCGCCTTCTGCAGGTCCGACGGGGACATGGCGACGACCTCTTCGCCCAGCCCGAGCGCTTCCCGGACCTGGGGGGAGATCGGGATCGACTTGAGCGTACGGGCGAAGATCCCGCCACCGGCCGAGATCAGCGAGGTGTCGTAGTCGGCCCACGACGAGCGCGGCAGGTCGAACAGCCGCCGCCGTTCCGCGTAGGACGGCGCGGCCACCGGCGCCGGATCGAGGAAGATGTGCCGGTGGTCGAACGCGGCCACCAGCCGGATGTGCGGCGAGAGCAGCATCCCGTTGCCGAACACGTCGCCGGACATGTCGCCGACGCCCACCACGGTGAACTCGGTGGTCTGGATGTCGGTGCCCAGGTCGCGGAAGTGCCGCTTGACCGACTCCCACGCGCCGCGGGCGGTGATGCCCATCTTCTTGTGGTCGTAGCCGGCGGATCCGCCGGAGGCGAACGCGTCGCCCAGCCAGAACCCCTGCGCCACCGAGATCGCGTTGGCGTAGTCGGAGAACGTCGCGGTGCCCTTGTCGGCGGCCACCACCAGGTACGGGTCGTCGCCGTCGTGCCGTACGACGTCGGACGGATGACGAATCTCGCCGCCCACGATGTTGTCGGTGACGTCGAGCAGCGCCGTGATGAACAGGTTGTAGCAGGTCACCGCCTCGTCGCGGTCGCCCGGCTTCTGCTTCAGGACGAAGCCACCCTTGGCGCCGACCGGGACGATGACGGCGTTCTTCACCATCTGCGCCTTGACCAGGCCCAGCACCTCGGTGCGGAAGTCCTCGCGCCGGTCGGACCAGCGCAGCCCGCCCCGGGCCACCGGCCCGAACCGCAGGTGCACGCCCTCGAAGCGCGGCGAGTACACGAAGATCTCGAACTTCGGGCGCGGCGCCGGCAGGTCCGGGACCGCCTGCGGGTCGAGCTTGAAGGCCACATAGGACTTGGGCCGGCCGTCGGTGCCGCGCTGGAAGAAGCTGGTGCGCAGCGTCGCCTGGATCAGCGTCAGGTAGGACCGCAGGATCCGGTCCTGGTCGAGGCTGTTGACGTCGTCGAGCCGCTTGCCGATCTCGTCGACCAGGAGCGCCGCGCGCTCGGCACGCTCGGACTCGGTCAGCGCGAGGCGCGGCGAGAAGCGCACCTCGAACAGCTCGACGAGCCGGGTCGCGATCTCCGGGTACGCGACGAAGGTCGACTCCATGTAGTCCTGCGAGAAGACCGTGCCCGCCTGGCGCAGGTACTTCGCGTACGCCCGCAGGATCACCGCCTGCCGCCAGGTCAGCCCGGCCAGCAGCACGAGCTGGTTGAAGCCGTCGACCTCGGCCTCGCCGCGCCAGGCCGCCGCGAACGCGTTCTCGACGTGCGGCCGGACCGCGGTGGGCAGGGTCTGGCCGTCGGGCAGCTCCAGGCCGAAGTCGTAGAGGTAGACGGTGCCGTCGGCGCGCTCGACCTCGTACGGCCGCTCGTCGGCGACCCGCACGCCCAGCGAGTGCAGCACCGGCAGCACGGCGGAGAGCACCATCGGCTCGCCGTACCGGAAGACCTTGAACCGCACGTCGAGGTCGTCGCGGTTCTTCCGGAACAGGTGCATCTCGAGCTGGCCGGGCTCTTCCAGCAGTTCGAGCTTGGCGAGGTCCTTGAACGCCTCGTACGGGCTGTTCTCCTCCTTGTAGCCGTCCGGGA
Source organism: Asanoa hainanensis (assembly GCF_900188485.1). Taxonomy (GTDB): domain Bacteria; phylum Actinomycetota; class Actinomycetes; order Mycobacteriales; family Micromonosporaceae; genus Asanoa; species Asanoa hainanensis. The sequence goes on along the minus strand of NZ_FZPH01000003.1, from coordinate 67,431 downwards.
ACGCGTCCGCGTACCGCGCGAAAAGCTGTTTGCCCTGCTCGTCACCGAGTTTGCGGCCGAGCATGAGGTTGAAGTCGTCGTCCCAGAGGCGAGTTGCGTCGGCGAGCTCCTCGGCCAGCGCGTCGATGTCGACGGCGCCGGGCGGGTTGGTCGGGTCGGTCCGCACGACCACGTGCACGCGGGCCAGCAGCGACTCGGTGACCCGGGTCGTGTAGTCGAGCCCGACACCGTTGAACCGGCGCAGCAGGATCTCCTGCATGCGCAGCCGGTTGTGCGTGGTGAATCGGTCCCGCGGTAGATAGATCAGGCACGAGATGAACCGGCCGTAGCCGTCGCGGCGGACGAACACCCGCAGCTGGCGCCGCCCGGCCATCCGCAGCACGCCGATCACCGCGCGGTACAGGTCGTCGGTCTTGATCTGGAAGAGCTCGTCGCGGGGGTACGTCTCCAGGATCTGCAACAGGTCCTTGCCGGAGTGGCTGCGGGGGCTCAGCCCGGACCGGTCGAACACCTCGGCGACCTTGCGGCGCACCACCGGCAGCTCACGCACGCTGGTGCGGTAGGCGGCGCTGGAGAACAGGCCCAGGAACCGGCGCTCGCCGATCACCTCGCCCTTGTCGTCGAAGACCTTGAAACCGATGTAGTCGAGATACGCGGAGCGCTGCACCGTGGCCCGGGAGTTGGCCTTGGTGATGATCAGCAGCCGCTTCTCCAGCACCTTGGCCCGCGCCTCGGGGGGCAGGGCACTCAACGCCAGCGGCGTGGTCTGGTCCTGGCGCAGGATGCCGAGCCCGGTGCCCAGCTCGGCGGCCAGGAGCTGCTCGCCGTCCTCGCCCGGAGTGAGGCGGTATTCCCGGTAGCCGAGGAACGTGAAGTGCTCGTGGGCCAGCCAGCGGAGCAGCTCGACCGAGTCGGTGATGTCCTTCTCCGGCACCGGCGGGCGGGCGTCGGTGGTGCGGTTGGCGGCCAGCTCGTCGGCCATCGAGAGGGCCTTCTGGCGCATCTTGGGCCAGTCCTCGACCGCCTCGCGTACGTCGGTCAGCACCCGCACCAGCTCGCGTTCGAGCTGCTCACGCTCGGTGGCGTCGCGGATCGCGTCGATCTCGACGCGCATCCAGCTCTCGACGATGTCACCGTCGATGGCGTCGTCGGGCTCGACCTCGGCGGCGACCTCGACCAGCTTGCCCATGGGCTCGCGGCGGACCACGACCAGCGGGTGGACCAGCAGGTGCACGTCGAGGTGCCGGCCGGTGAGCAGCGCGGTGACCGAGCCGACCAGGAACGGCATGTCGTCGATGACGATCTCGATCACGGTGTGTGGCAGGTCGGCCACCGGATCGGTGATCCGCAGCTTGAGCTGCCCCGGCATCCGCTGCTCGGCCAGGTCGCGATGGCTTCGGGCGGCGTCGGCCATCTCCTGCGCGGTGTAGCCGACCAGCTCCTCGTCGGGGGCGAACCGCCAGAATCGGGCCACCAGCGCCGCTTCCGGACTGCCCGGGCCGGCCAGGGTGACCGCCTCGTCGACCAGCCGCTCGGCGTTGGGCACCGGCTCGTCGAGCTCGCTCTCGTCGCCGTCGTCGGCGGTCGCGGTGGCGGTGCCGGCCCCGACGGGATCGACCAACACGGCGTCGTCGTCGAGCGCGGTGTCGTATTCCTCAGTCACGTCCGGCTGGCCTGGGCGGCGCGCACCGCCGCGGGTCCGGGCGGTGCTCTGCGACGTACGCGTGGGACGCCGGTCCATCGGTGCCACTCCCTCTCGAAACCCACCACGTTGTGGGGCCCAATCCCGTCAGCGTACGGCGGTCCCGGTAAAGGTTCCGCGTCGGATCGGGTCTTCCTGAGTACTGGTGCTCATACCTGTTTTGCCACGCGTACTAGGGTCCGTAACGTTCCCGGGGGAAGGATTTGCTGGCATGACTAGACGTCCCGCTGCGCTGCTGGCCGGGTTGGCGCTCGTCGCGGCCGGGCTGGCCGGGTGTTCCAGCGACCCTGGCCCCGACGACGCCGTCGACAGCTTCCTGTCCGCCTGGAAGTCCGGCGACTTGAGCCAGATCGCGTTCGTCGAGCCGACCGGCTCCAAGGTCGCCGCCACCGAGGTCCAGGCGGCGCTCAAGGAGCTGTCCGGGGAGCTGACTCCGCCAGTTGTCCGGCGGGAAGGCGAGCCCAAGGAGGTCGAGGGCAGCGCGACCGCGGCCGTCGACCTCGACTGGACCCTGCCCGGCGGCACCCACTGGACCTACCCGTCGACGGTCCGGCTGATCAAGGGCGGCGACGACGTCTGGTCGGTGATCTGGGAGCCGGCGATCGTCAACGCCAAGCTCAAGAGCGGCGACCAGCTCGCGCTGCGCCGCCAGCGGCCGGAACGGGCCGGCATCCTGGACGGCGCCGGCAAGCCGATCGTGGAGCCCCGCGACGTGGTGGTGGTCGGCGTCGAGCCGGCCGGCGTCGACGACCCCGCGGGCATCGCCCGGGCGTTGGACTCGGCGTTCAAGTCGGTGCGGCCGGCGCTACCCAAGATCGACGTGTCGGACCTGCCCGCGAAGATCAACTCGGCCGAGGACCCGGAGCAGTTCCTCGAGGTGGTCACGCTGCGGCGCGACGCGTACCTGCAGATCCGGTCCAAGATCCAGCCCCTGGAAGGCACGCGGTTCCGCGAGGAGAAGCGCGACCTGGCGCCGACCCGGGCGTTCGCCCGCGCTCTGCTCGGCTCGGCCGACCCGGCGCTCAAGGAAGACATCGACAAGCGGCCGGACGAGGTCGCGGAGGGTGACCTCGTCGGCCACGGCGGCCTCCAGGGTGCGTTGGACAAGCAGCTTCGCGGTACGCCGGGCGTCTCGGTCGTGATCGCCAACAAGGGCCCGGACGGCGAGGTCACCGACGGCGAGGAGCTGTGGAGGTCGGAGGCGAAGGCCGGCACGCCGGTGAAGACCACGCTGGACGTCTCGGTGCAGAACGCGGCAGACACGGCTCTGTCCGGGTTGCGGCAACGGTCGGCGCTCGTCGCGGTGCGGGTCAGCGACGGCGCGGTGCTCGCGGCGGCCAACGGCCCCGACGGCGGCAGCGGTGAGAACCTGGCGTTCACTGCGCAGGTCCCGCCGGGCTCGACGTTCAAGATGGTGAGCGGCTACGGCCTGCTGTCGAGCGGCAAAGTGACGGCGACGACGTCGGTCGACTGCCCGAAGACCTTCACGGTGGACGGCCGGTCGTTCAAGAACTCGGAGAACTTCGCCCTGGGCAAGGTCCCGTTCCAGGTGGACTTCGCCAAGTCGTGCAACACGGCGTTCGCGTCCCTGGCGCCCTCCCTCGGTGACGACGGCCTGGCTCTAGCCGGGCGGGCGTTGGGCCTGGAAGCCAAGTGGGACCTGGGCGTCGACGCGTTCAGCGGCAAGGTCTCGACCGGCGGCTCGGCGGCCGAACGCGCGGCGGCGGCCTTCGGCCAAGGCACGACGCTGGTCTCGCCCCTGTCGATGGCGTCGGCGACGGCGTCGGTCGCGAAGGGCTCGGCGGTTACGCCGAAGATCCTGGCGGACAAGCCCGCCGCCGGCGACGGTGCTGCTCTGAAGGCGGAGGCCCTGGGCCCGCTGAAGTCGATGATGCGCCAGGTGGTCACGTCGGGCACGGCAACGGCCCTGAAGGACGTGCCGGGAGGCGCGGTGTCGGGCAAGACAGGCACGGCGGAGTTCGACGACAACCCGGCACACACCCACGCATGGTTCGTGGGCTGGCAGGGCGACATCGCGTTCGCGGTCTTCGTGGAGAACGGCGGCGGCAGCGGAACAACAGCGGTCCCGGCAGCGGAACGCTTCATCCGCGCCCTGCACTGACCTCTGTTCACGCTCGCCAGAGCGGGAGCTGCCCAGGCATCTCGTCGTTGACTTCGCTCGGCAATGAGGTCGCTGTCGGGGGTGAGTGATCATCCAGCCAACCTGACTGACGTGGTCGATCCACCACCTACCTGGGCGAACATGGTGGGACGCACCGCCGCAGAATAGGCCAGCGTCGGCAACCGCGGCAGGAGCTCGAGCGTGATCGAATGGCTTGACGGGGTCTGGGCCCGCGCGCTCACCGTTCGGATCGTCGAGGGCGGAGACGACGGTGGTCCCCTGCTCGATCGTTCGGTGCTGGCTGAGCTTCGGGGTGCGGCGTCGATCGAGGCGGTGCGCGCTCTGACGACGACGGGTCGGTTCACCCGGGACGTCTGCCGTTGTCATGGTGGCCCGTCGATCGTGCTCCTCGACGAGGCAGGTGACGTGCTCGCGAGCGCCGCGCTCCATAGCCACGGTTCAGTGAGCTGGGAGCGGTCGCGGTTCCGCAACGACCTGCTTACGGTGGACCCGACGGGACTCCAGCTGTTCTTGGCCGAGCAGGGCGTACCCGGTCAACTGACCTCCTTCCTGGCGCCGTTGGCCGAGCTGTTGAACCTCTATGAGGGCAGTCCACAGTTCCGGCCCGCCGGCGTCGCCGGCCAGCGGTACCTGACCGAGCGGGCGGTTCCTGACGTGCTGCATCCCGCGCTGGTCGCGCTGACCGGTCGACAATGCGGCGAGCTGTCCGAGGGTCAGGTCGCCGAGTTCGGCCGGCTACTCGTCGCGGCCGAACCCGCTCCGGACGCGCGGGCAACCGCCCTGCTGTCCTGGCTGGGCCGGCTTCCGATTCCCGCCGAGGCACTCTGGGGAGAGGGCGTCCTGGTGCGGCGGCTGCTCGCCGACCTCGCCGGCCCTGACATCGCGACCGCGGCGGTGCAGACGCGGACCGGTCACGGCGCGATGGGAGTCGTCAACCTGCTCATGCACGTCGACGACGACGGCACCCTGGCCGCAGCAGTCGCTCCGACCCTGCGTGCCCTGTTCCCGCCGCCTACGTAGTTCGTCGCCTCTCCCGCGAGCCCGCGTGAGGGCCGCCGAACCTGTCGTACCCACCCGCGACAATCGAACGCATGTACAAGACGCGCCCTTCAAGTCAGCAGGCCGCTCATGCTGGACAGGCGGCCTATCCTGTGCAAATGACCACCCACGCGCACGACGTCGCCATTGTCTTGCGCCAACGCATCCCGGGGATCGGCGTTCTGAAGCTGCACAAGCTTCTGTATTACGCCCAAGGTCATCACTTGGCGACATTCGGCGAGCCCCTCTTCGCCGAAGACGTGTTCGCGAGGGACAACGGCCCGGTCGTCCCGAAGCTGTGGAGTGACGAGCGGGAGGGTCTGACGGCCCCGCCGGGTGATGAGCTGGGCGAGGCCGAGTTGAACACCGTCGGCTACGTGATATCTCGCTACGGGCAGCTCACTCCCAACGACCTGGTCAACATGACCCATCAAGAGGCGCCGTGGCGACTCGCCAACGCGTCGCGCCGTCCAAATGGGAGCGTGAAGATCCGGCGCGATTGGCCGGCCGAATTCTTCAGCACGGATGGTGCTCCCGACGACGGTGTCGATCAGCCCTTTGACTCGGCGGCGATGGGCGCGTGGTTGCGCGAAGCAGTCGAACGCGACACCGGAGGCGGCAGCCCGGACGACCTCGGACGCCTGCGTGCGCGAGTCGCAGATGGCTCCTGATGCCCCGAGCGCCTAGATCTTGGTTCGGTTCGAGGAGATGTTCGACTCATGGGTGAAACGCGACGGCCCTGACACTGAGACCCAGATCAAAGTGATCGAGTGGATAGGCAACCGGCGAGCGGACCCATTCGCCGGCATGCTGCGAGACACCAACCACCCGAATCTCTGGTTCGGCCGCATTCCCTACACATTGGACGGCGAAGGAACCCTGGTTACGGTCGCTTACGAGATCTTGACGAGGACGCGCGTCGTTCGCTGCATGCTCATCGGGCGCGTCGGACTGCCTATCTAGGCACACGTCCGCGCGCCGGGCTAGCGCCCGCGAGCAGGTGCGCGAGCCCGGCCGGGTCGAAGCCAGCACGTCCGGCACCTTCGGATCCTTGCCTGGCGGCACGCGGAACCCGTCCCGATGGCGGGCGTCGCGTGCCGTTGGGCGCGCGGAGGTCAGGTCTTGGGATCGGGACGTTCATTCAGCGGGTGCGTCAGGTCGTCTGCGAGGGTGGGGTTCGCGTAGACGGCGGCGGTGGCTTTCCACTCGCGCAGCGCCTGCGCCAGGACCGTCCACTGGCCGAGCTCCGCCGAGATCTGGGCCGCCTTGCCAAAGTCGCGGACGAACAGCGTCGCGTCGGTCTCGGGTAGCAGCGCCAGCCACGGGAACTCTTCGCTCAACACCTCCAGCGCCTGATCCGGCGCCAGTTGGGCGAGGACGCCGCGCAGCGTGCGCGCGGCGGCGATGGCCCCTTCGGCTGCCCCGTCCATGCGGTCTTCGCGGGTCAGCAGGAGCGTCGCCCCATCGCGCCGCCGGATTCTGACGTCGCTTGTGTCGACCAGGGCGGCCACGCTCCGCGGGTCGCGCTGCAGCTCGCTCCACCGGACTTCTCGCACCACTCAATTCTGAACGTATTCAGGAATCGCCGCGAGCCCGGCCGGCTTGACTTCATACCCCCCATGGGTATGCTCGCATGGTGCGTATACCTCCGGGGGGTAAGGTGGCGGGCGTGGTGGAGAACCGGATCGAGCTGGCGATCGGGGGCATGACCTGCGCTTCCTGTGCCAGCCGGATCGAGAAGAAGCTCAACCGGCTCACGGGGGTCACGGCTTCCGTCAACTACGCCACCGAGACCGCGACCGTGGCCGCGCCGCCGGATGTCACCGTTGACGACCTGATCGAGACCGTCCGGAAGACCGGCTACACCGCCGAGCCCGCCCCGGCCCCGTTCGACGACGTCGCCACGACCAACGACGAGCCGCGCGACGAGACCCGGGGGCTGCGCGACAAGGTTCTGGTCTCCGCTCTGCTCGCCGTACCCGTGATCGTCCTGGCCATGGTTCCGGCCTGGCAGTTCACCTACTGGCAGTGGCTCTCGCTCACCCTCGCCGCGCCCGTCGTGGTCTGGGGTGGCGCCGCCTTCCACCGGGCCGCGTGGGTCAACCTGCGGCACGGCGCCGCGACCATGGACACGTTGATCTCGATCGGCACCCTGGCCGCGCTCGGGTGGTCGGTCTGGGCCTTGTTCTTCGGCATGGCCGGTGAGCCCGGCGTCCGGCACGGTTTCTCGCTCACCCTCGAACGCGGTGGCGGCAGCGATGCCATCTACCTCGAGGTGGCCGCCGGCGTGACCGTGTTCGTGCTGGCCGGGCGCTATTTCGAGGCGCGCGCCAAGCGGCGGGCCGGTGCCGCGCTCAAGGCCCTCGCCGACCTCGGCGCCAAAGAGGTCACGGTCCTGGAGAACGGCCACGAGATCACCCGCCCGATCAAGGAGCTGCGCAAGGGCGACCGCTTCGTCGTCCGGCCCGGCGAGAAGATCGCCACCGACGGGGTGATCGAAGCCGGAGCCTCGGCGATCGACCAGAGCCTGCTCACCGGCGAGTCCGTGCCGGTCGAGGTCAAAGCGGGCGACCCCGTCACGGGCGGCACGGTCAACGCCGACGGGCGGCTGGTCGTCACCGCCACCAAGGTCGGGGCCGAGACCCAGCTCGCGCACATCGCCCGGCTGGTCAGCCAGGCGCAGAGCGGCAAGGCCGAGGTCCAGCGGCTCGCCGACCGGATCTCCGGGGTGTTTGTCCCAATCGTCCTGGTGCTCGCCGCCGGCACGTTCGGCTACTGGTGGGGCACCGGCGGGGGCCTGGCCGCCGCGTTCACAGCCGGCATCGCCGTGCTGATCATCGCCTGCCCGTGCGCGCTCGGGCTGGCCACGCCGACCGCATTGCTCGTCGGCACCGGGCGGGGGGCGCAGCGCGGCATCCTGATCAAGGGACCCGAGGTGCTGGAGTCGACCCGCACGGTCGACACGATCGTCCTCGACAAGACCGGCACCGTGACCACCGGCAAGCTCGCGGTGGTCGAGACGGACGGCCCCGAAGAGCTGCTCCGGTACGCCGCCGCGGTCGAGGCCGGCTCCGAGCACCCGATCGGGCGCGCCATCGTCGCGGCCGCCGGCCCGACGTTGCCGCCGGTCGAAGACTTCCGCGCGACTCCCGGTCGTGGGGTCCGCGGCATGGTCGAGGGGCACGAGGTGCTGGTGGGCCGGGCCGAGTTCACCGGCGCGGACGCCGCCGACAACGAGACCGGGCACACGGTGGTCACCGTCGCGATCGATCAGCGGGTACGCGGCCGCCTCGTGCTCGCCGACGAGGTGCGGCCCAGCAGTCGGGAGGCCGTCGCGGAGCTACGCCGGCTCGGCCTGCGGCCGGTGCTGCTGACGGGCGACAACGCCGCCGCCGCGCACAAGGTGGCCCAAGCCGTCGGGATCGACCAGGTGATTGCCGAGGTGCTGCCGGCCGACAAGGTCGACACGGTCAAGCGGCTCCAGGACGAGGGCCGCGTGGTCGCCATGGTCGGCGACGGCGTCAACGACGCGGCCGCGCTGGCCCAGGCCGACCTGGGGCTGGCGATGGGCGCCGGCACGGACGTGGCGATCGAGGCCGCCGACCTGACCCTGGTCCGCGACGACCTGACCGCCGCCGCCGACGCGATCCGGCTGTCCCGGCGCACGCTGCGGGTCATCAAGGGGAACCTGTTCTGGGCGCTGGCCTACAACGTCGGCGCGCTACCGTTGGCCGCGGCGGGACTACTCAATCCGATGATCGCGGGTGCCGCCATGGCACTCTCGTCGGTGTTCGTGGTATCCAACAGCCTTCGGCTACGACGCTTCCACTGACCCTGGAGGTCCCGGGTGCTCGACACGCGCCTCTACCACCATCTGGTGACCTGGTTGGGCCAGTGGCCCACCAAGCAGGCGCTGCAGGTCGTCGGCTTCGAGAAACGGCTGCGCCCGGCCTGGGACGGCGCCCTCCGCCCGGCGGTCGGCATCGGCGCGCCCGAGGGCGTGCTGCTGTCGGTGCCGCCGCAGCGGGTCGAGACCGTCCGGGCCCTGGCCGACCTACCGATGCCGGACCTGCTCGACAAGCTTCCGGGCGCGGTCGGCTACGACGGCTGGCGGGCGTCCGGCGCCGTCTTCCGCTGGACCACCGCCCCGGCGCCGCTGGCCGACGCGGGGGAGTGGGTGGCCTTCGACGACCCGGCCGTGCCGGGGTGGCTGCACCCGTTCGGCGGCGAGGTGCTGATCGCCCGCGACGACGAAGGCCGCTACCTCGCCGGCGTCGGGATCAAGCGGCACGACCAGTACGGCCACGAGCTCGCGGTGGGCACCGAGGTCGCCGCCCGAGGCCAGGGCCTGGCCCGCCGGCTGGTCGCCCAGGCCGCGCGCCGGATCCTCGACGAGGGCGCGGTGCCGACCTACCTGCACGACGCGGAGAACCTCGCGTCGGCGAAGGTCGCCGCGGCGGCCGGCTTCCCCGACCTGGGCTGGACCGGCTACGGGGTATTCGGGCCGGAAGGCCGCTAACCGGAAGGTCGTCGGACCGCGGGGTCGTCGGACCGCGGGGTCGTCGGGCCGCGGGGTCGTCGGGCCGCGGGGCTGTCGGACCGCGGGGCCGTCCGACTACGAGGTCGTCGAGCCGAAGACGTCGTCGCGTACCGCGTCCAGGGCGGTCAGCAGCGCGCCGCGCAGCACCGGCTCCTCGTCGACCTGGGTGACCACGACCTTGGGTGAGACCAGGGTGATCGCGGCCACCTCGTGCTGCACCCGCTCGGCCAGCGCCGTCCCGCCGGCCTGGCCGACCTCGCCGGCCAGCACCACCAGCGGCGGGTCGAGCACCACGCACGTGCTGGCCACGCCGAGCGCGAGCCGCCGGGCGATCTCGTCCAGGGCCGGACCACCCTCGGTGCCCGCCGCGATCGTGGCGCGGATCGCGTCGGCCGCCGAGCCGCCGCGGAAGCCGTGCTCGCGGGCCACCGCGCGCAGGGCCGCGGCCCCGGCGAGCTGGCCGAACGGCGGCTGGGACTTGCGGGACTGGTCGCGGTTGACCGGGACGCCAGGCACCGGCAGGTAGCCGATCTCGCCGGCCGCGCCGCTGCTGCCGTGGTGCAGCCGCCCGCCGAGCACGATCGCGAGGCCGACGCCGACCCCGGCCCAGACCAGCACGAAGTCGTCGACGCCGGCGGCCGCGCCGAACTCGGCCTCGGCGCAGGCGGCCAGGTTCGTGTCGTTCTCGAAGACCACCGGGGTGTGCAGGTCCTCGCGGAGCGCGGCGAGCAGGCCGCGATGCCAGCGGGGCAGGTTGAACGCGAAGGTGATATCGCCGGAGCCCGGGTCGACCAGACCCGGCGTGCCCAGCACCACCCGGCGCACGCTGGCCAGCGGGGCGTGCGCGTCGCTGGCCGCCTGCATCACCGCCTCGTGCACCACGCCGACGGGGTCGTCGGTGTCCTTGGTGGACATCTCGACCTGGCCGACGGTCTTGCCGGTGATGTCGGCGCAGGCCGCGACCACCCGGTCGGCGGAGACGTCGACGCCGACCACGTACGCGCTGCCCGGCCGCACGGCGTAGAGCTGCGCGTTGGGGCCCCGGCCGCCCGCCTGCTCGCCGACCCGGGTGACCAGGCCGCGCTCCTCCAGCCGCTCGACCAGCTGCGAGGCGGTGACCTTGGACAGGCCGGTGAGCTCGCCGAGCTGGGCTCGGGTGAGTGGTCCCCGGGTGAGCAACAGCTCCAGTGCGGCGCGGTCGTTCAGCGCGCGCAGCAGGCGCGGGGTACCGGGCAGGCGGGTCGACCCCATGCGACATCCTCTAGCAATAAGGAATCTTTACTAATACATTAGTCGCCTTACGAGTAGGCGTAGCGTACTGGGAAGCGAATGGTGCGACGATCACACGACCCGGCAGCAGCGAGTCATAAGAGGGTGAATACCGATGGCGATTGATCCCGCTCTGCGCCGGTTAGCGCTGCGTACGCTGCTCGCTGCCTTCCCCGGCCCGACCCCGCCACCCTGGGCGCTGGACCTCGCCGCCGACGGGCTGGCCGGTTACACGCTGTTCGGGTTCAACATCGTCGATCGCGACCAGGTGGCCGCCTGCACGGCCGCGCTGCGCGCCGCGAACCCCTCGGTGATCGTCGCGATCGACGAGGAGGGCGGCGACGTCACCCGGCTGGCGCACCGCACCGGCAGCCCGTACCCGGGCAACGCCGCGCTCGGCGCGCTCGACGACGTCGAGGTGACCCGCGCGGTCTACCGGGCGATCGGCGCCGAGCTCGCCGCCGTCGGCGTGACCGTCGACCTCGCGCCGACCGTCGACGTCAACACGGCCGACGACAACCCGATCATCGGCACCCGGTCGTTCGGCGCCGACACCGCGCTGGTCGCCGCGCACACCGCGGCGGCGGTCGAGGGCCTGCAGGAGACCCGGGTCGCCGCCTGCGCCAAGCACTTCCCGGGGCACGGGGCCACCGTCGCCGACTCGCACCTCGAACTGCCCACGGTGGACGTTCCGCTGGCCGTGTTCCGCGAGCGCGACCTGCCGCCGTTCGCGGCGGCGGTGGCGGCCGGCACCCGGAGCGTGATGACCGCGCACATCCGGGTGCCCGAGCTGACCGGTGACGCGCCGGCCACCTTCAGCCGGGCCGCCCTGCACGACCTGCTGCGTGGCGAGCTCGGCTTCACCGGCGCGCTGATCACCGACGCGCTGGAGATGAAGGGCGCGGCCGTGGTCGCGGGCGGCACCGCGCAGGCCGCGCCGCTGGCCCTGGCCGCCGGCGCCGACCTGCTCTGCATCGGGGCCGACATCGACGCCCCGCTGGTGGAGGAGACCGCCGCCGAGATCGTCGCCGCGATCCAGGACGGCCGGCTCGCCGCGGCCCGGGTCGAGGAGGCGGCCGAGCGCACGGCGGACCTGGCGGCGTGGACCGACCAGGCCGCGACGACAAGGACGGAAACCCCCGAGAGCCTCGGCTACGACGCCGCCCGCCGCGCCGTGCGGGTCGAGGGCGACCCCCTGGTCGGCTCGGAGCCGCTGGTGATCGAGCTCGCCGCGACCTCGACCATCGCCGAGGGGCGGGTCCCGTGGGGCCTGGGCGGGCACGTCGACGGCGCGGAGCAGATCCGGGCGGTGGCCGCGACGACCGGTGCCGACGAGCTGCTGGCGCGGGCGGCCGGCCGGCCGATCGTGGTGGTCGCGCGGCACGCGCACCGGCTGGCCAACGCGACGGAGCTGATCGAGGCGCTGGCCGCGCGCCACCCCGTCACCGTCGTGGAGATGGGCTGGCCGTCGAGCTGGCGGCCGGCGGGGGTGCGGGCGTTCGTGACCACCTTCGGCGCCAGCCACGCCAACGGACGGGCGGCCGCGGCGGTGCTCGGGCTGCGCTGATTGAACGCGTTCAACTATCCCCGTACGATGAATCGCAACGGGAAGTTGAACGTGTTCGACACGGCGGAGTCGAGTCGGTACGGTCGGAGAAATGACCGACCGATCCGTTCCGCCACCCGCCGACGCCGGCGGTGCCGCCGAGCAAACGGGGGTCGGTGGCGCCGCCGGCGCCGAGCCAGCAACCGCCCGCGGGGAGGCCGCGGGCGCCGAGCCAGCAACCGCCCGCGGTGAGCAGACCCGCAAGCTCATCCTGGACACGGCGATGCGGCTGTTCCGCGAGCGCGGCTACGCGCAGACCACGATGCGCGCAGTCGCCAAGGAGGCCGGGGTCGCGGTCGGCAACGCCTACTACTACTTCGGCTCCAAGGAACACCTGATCCAGGAGTTCTACGCGGAGACGTTGGTCGAGCACCGCACCCGGGCCGCGCGGGTGCTGGCGACCGAGACCGGGTTCGCCGAACGGCTGCGCGGCGTGCTGCACGCCGGCGTCGACACCATGACGCCGTCACACGAGTTCGCCGCCAGCTTCTTCAAGACCGCGGCCGAGCCGACCTCACCGCTGAGCCCCTTCTCGACCGAGTCGTCGCCCACCCGAGACGCGTCCATCGCGCTGTTCCGCGAGGCGCTGACGGGCTCGACCGCCAAAGTGGACCCCGAGCTCCGCGACGAACTGCCCGAGCTGCTCTGGCTGGCGTACATGGGAGTCATCCTCTACTGGGTCTACGACCGCTCGCCCGATCAGACGAAAACCCGTGCGCTGATCAACGGAGCCGTGCCACTGATCGACCGCCTGGTCGGGCTGTCCCGCCTGCGGGTTCTGCGCCCGGTGACCCGGGACGTGCTGGGGCTGATCCGTACGCTCCGTCAGTAAATGCTTTGCTGAGCGTGGCGGTCGCGGCCGACCATCGAGGACATGAACGTATTGACCGTCACCGGTCTGCGGAAGCGGTTCGGCTCTGTCGTGGCCGTCGACGGGGTCAGCTTCAGCGTCGGCGCGGGCGAGGTCGTCGGCCTGCTCGGGCCTAACGGCGCCGGCAAGACCACCACCCTGCACATGGTGTTCGGCCTGACCACGCCCGACTCGGGCACGGTCGAGATGTTCGGCCACGACATGGCCCACGAGCGGTCACGGGCGTTGGCCCGCGCCAACTTCGCGGCGAGCTACCTGCACCTGCCGCACATGCTGCGGGTCGGCGAGATCCTGACCGTGTACGCGCAGCTCTACGCGCTGCGTCGGCCGGCGGCTCGGGTGGCCGAGATGCTGGAGCTGCTGGAGCTCGGTCCGCTGCGCCGGCAGCCGTTCTCGCGGCTGTCGTCCGGTCAACAGACCCGGGTGCTGCTGGCCAAGGCGCTGCTCAACGACCCCGGGCTGCTGGTGCTCGACGAGCCGACCGCCAACCTCGACCCGGACATCGCCGACCGCATCCGCGGGCTGCTGGTCGAGCAGGCCGCCACGTCCGGGCGGGCGATGCTGATCACCTCGCACAACATGCGCGAGGTCGAGCGGATGTGCCACCGGGTGCACTTCGTGTCCGGCGGCCGGATCGTCGCGACCGGCAGCGCCGACGAGCTGGCCGGCGCGTACGGGGTCGACGACCTCGAAGCGGTGTTCCTGGCAGTGGCGAGAGGAGGTGTGCCGACATGACCATCGCGTACGACGTGACCAGCGGCGCCGCCCGCCGGAGCCGGGTGGTCGGCATCGTGCGGCGCGACTTCTACGCCCTGCGCGGCAACGGCGGTCGCCTGCTGGAGATCTTCTTCTGGCCGGTGCTGGAGTTGGTGATCTGGGGCTTCGTCTCGGTGTTCCTGCGCGCCAACAACGTGCCGATCGCCGTTTCGATGCTGCTCGGCGCCGTGCTGCTGTGGCAGGTGGTCGGCCGGGCCCAGGGTGAGCTGGCCGCGATGTTCCTGCACGACGTGTGGAGCCGCAACCTGCTCAACGTGTTCGTCAGCCCGACGTCGCTGGCCGAGTTCCTGACCGGCCACGTCATCTTCGGCGCGGGCCTGATCGCGCTCAGCACGGGCGTCATGTCCGGGCTGGCCCTGCTGCTCTACGGCTTCGGCATCACGACGATCGGGCCGGCGCTCGTGCCCTACCTGACGCTGCTCGTCGTGATGGGCTGGGGCCTCGGCGTCGTCTCGATCGCGGTCGTGATCCGGTTCGGCGAGAGCACGCAGTCGGTCGCCTGGGTGCTCTCGGCCGCGTTCCAGCCGTTCGCGGCGGTGTTCTACCCGGTCGGGGTGCTGCCGCCGGTGGCGCAGGCGATCGCGCACGCCGTCCCGGCGAGCTACGTCTTCGAGGGGCTGCGTGGCGTGCTCGACGGGCGAGGCATCGACTGGTCGGGCGTCGCCATGGCCGCGCTGCTCGACCTGATCCTGGTCGCGGGCGCGTTGGCCTTCATCGCGCACGCGTTGCGGCACGCCCGGCGCACGGGCCGCCTGAGCAAGTTCGGCGAGTGAACGGTCAGGCCGCGGGCAGGGCGAGCAGCGCGACGCCGAGAGCCACGGCCACGCTTGCCGCGACGCGTACCCGGCCCATGGGTTCCTTGAAAGCGATCATCCCGATCACGGCCGCGACCACCACGCTGCTCTCGCGGAGCGCGGCCACCGCGGCCAACGCACCGCGGGTCTGTGCCCAGAGCACCAGGCCGTAGGCCGCCGTCGCCAGCACGGTGACGGCGGCCGCGGCCAGCCAGGCGCGACCGCTCGCAGCCAAGAGAGGGGTCGTGACGCGCTTGCGCAGGGCGAACGCGACCAGCGCCGTCACCGCGAACTCCAGGCCGCACAGCCACAGGGTGTAGCCGGCGGCGCCCTCGCTGCGGCGCACGCCGACCCCGTCGACCAGCGTGTACGTCGCGATGGTCAACCCGGTGAAGACCGCGGCCAGCACGGCCGGGCGGTTGGCTCGCACACGCCGCCAGGGCGTCAGCCCGAGCACGCCGATCGCGGCGGCGATCACCAGGACCCCGACCGCCGGCAGCGGGGCGAGGGGCTCGTGCAGCACCAGCGCCGCGAACACCGCCACCACCACGGGACCCAGACCACGGGCCAGCGGGTACGTCTGGTTGAAGTCACCGAGCCGGTAGGCGGCCAGCAGGCCGAGGTTGTAGAAGACGTGGATCACGACGGAGGCGATCAGAAAACCCCAGGAGGCCCGGGCCGGCGGCTCGATGAACCACACCGCGACCAGGCTGGCCGCCGCCCCGACCAAGCTGGAGCGGGCCATGATGCCGATCTGGTCGCCGCTGCCCTTGACCACCGCGTTCCAGGTCGCGTGCAGCACGGCGGCGGCCAGCACCGCGACCACCGCCGCGGGACCGGCCCACGGGCTCATATCGCGTTCGCCGCCGCCACCCGGGCGGGATCAGGGTCGGCCCAGCTCCAGTTGGGGTGCGCCCGGTTGGTGAGCAGCACGAAGACCAGCCGCCGGTCGGGGTTGACGACCAGCGAGGTGCCGGTGAAGCCGGTGTGCCCGAACGTGCGTGGCCCGGCCAGCTTGCCCATGAACCAGGGCTGGTCGAGCACGACGCCCAGGCCGTGGTCCGCGGTGCGGTGGGGCCGCTCCGGGTCGACCGCCGGCTTGCCCTTGTTGGCGTTGGTCAGCATCCGCTTGACGGTCGCGGCGGAGAGGATCCGCTTGCCGCGGTATGTACCACCGTTGAGCAGCATTTCGCCGATCACCGCGACGTCGGCCGCGGTGCTGAACACCCCCGCGGACCCGGCGACGCCGCCCATGATGTTGGCGACGTCGTCGTGCACCGTGCCGCGCAGCAGGCCGCGGGAGGTGCGGGCGTCGGTGGCGACGAGCCGCTTCGCCTGGGCGTCCTTGCTCAGCCAGGTCAGCGGCTTGAAACCGGTGTCGCGCAGACCGAGCGGGCCGGTGATGCCGGTCTTCAACGCCCGGTCCAGCGGCTCGCCGGTGAGCTGCTCGACGAGGAACGCGGCCACCATCAGGCCGACGCTCGAGTAGCGGAACGTCTTGCCGGGGACCGCCCCGCTGACCAGCGGCGTGGCCAGCACGGCGGCGCGGCGGGCGGCGGCCGACGGCAGGCCGGTCACCTTCGCGCCGACCGGCAACCCGCTGGTGTGGGTCAACAGCATCTCCACCGTCACCGCGGGCTTGCCGGTGAACCCGGGCAGATATTCCGCCACGGGCGCGGCCAGGTCGAGTCGACCCTGGTCGACCTGCTGGAGGGTGAGGATCGCGGTGTACACCTTGGTCAGCGAGGCCAGGTCGAAGACGGAGTCGGTGCGCATCGCCACCCGTTGGGCCGCGGGCAGCTCGACCGGGCCGGATCGGTAGCGCAGCGCGTCACCGACCGCCACCTGCGTGCTCACCTTGTCGGCGATCCGGACCAGGGCCACCGCACCGGCGTACGTCGGATGCTTGGGATTCTCCGAGGTCGGCTTGAGGTAGCGACTGAGCGCGGCGGTCAGCTTCGTCGGCTGGGCCGGAGCGGACTGCGGCGGTGCGCCGGGAGTGCGGCGGGCCGCCGCCTGCGGCGCGAGGCCGCCTCCGGACGCGGCCGGCGCGGGCGCGTTGGCGGGACCGCCGCCCGCCGTCCACCGGGCTGCCGGCTCGGCACATGCCGCGGTAGCGGCGCCGACGGCGGCCACCAGACCACCCGTCAGCACCAAGCGTCTGGAGATAGGCATGCCGAAGATCGTCACACGCGACCCGGGTGCCGTGCTACCCCGTCAGGTCTCTGCGGCGGTCGGCCACGTGCCGAAGAAGCGCAGCGAGCGGTCGTTGCCGACCAGCCGGGCCGGTGCGGCGAGCGCCTCGAGCCACGACGGTGCCAGCACGCCGCGCGCCAGGCTGGCGTTCGCGACGGCGGTCGCACGCAGCGCGGAGAACGCGGCCACGGTCGCGGTGCGCCAGATGGGTCGGGCCGCATGGCCGGTCTCCGGGTCGACGATCTGCTGGAGCAGCTCCTCGGCGGTGTCCCAGTGTCGGTGATGGCTGCTCGCGGTGGACACGGCCGCGCCGCCGGGCAGCGACACCCGGGCCGCCGGGTCGACCGGACCGTCGCGGACCAGCAGCGGCCAGCCCGCCCGCGGTGCCGGACCCGCGGTCGCGATGTCGCCGCCGACCGAGACCAGCACACCGGTGTCGAGCGTCGCGGCGACCAGTGCGGCGCAGCGGTCGACCGCCCGCGCCCGCATCGTGTCGGACAGGTCGAGCGTGACGCCTTCCGGGATGGTCAGCCGGCGGTCGTCGAGGCGCACCTCTTCCCAGGTCGGCGGGCGATAGACGGCCAGCTGACCGACCTGGACGTGCCGGGTCGGGCGGGTGGTCACCAGTGCGCCGAAGTCCGGGTCGTGGCCGAGGCTGCCGAGCATCGCGCCGACCGTCGGGTCGACGTCGCCGTCGGTCTCCCGGGCGGCGGACAGGGCCACGGCGACGAGCTCGGCCAGCAGCGGGCTGACCTCGCTGCCGTCGCCGGCCGAGGCGAGCTCGGAGTCGGGCCGCAGCCGGCTCGCGGCCACGTCGATCGCGTCCAGCTCGCCACCGACGAGCTCGGCCGCGCGATCGAGCTTGGCGGCCTCGGTGACGGAGACCCGGACGGGCTCGTCCCAGAGGGTCCACTCGGCCGTGTCGACCGTGGCCGGGTCATCCCCGGCCACCGACAGCATCGGCCACTGGGTGAACGCGGGCGGTGGCGGCGGTGCGGCTTCCGGTGGCGCGGCCCCGGGCGGGGGGCCCTGCCCGGAACCGCGCGCGGACCCCGACGCGGGCACCTGGCGCCGGCCGGAGTTTCCAAAGACGCTGGCCACAAGGGCCACCAGAAGCACTCGTGTCAACACCATCGCTGCCCCCCGCGTGACGGATCTCTCAGGCTTAGCGCGGCTTTCTGTACGTTGCCTGAGAGCCCGGTACGGGAGGGAACTTATGCGGCCCGTGCGGTGTAGCGGCCGGCGTTCCGCGCGACGATCAGCGGCTGACCGAAGGTGTTCGACAGGTGCTCCGCGGTGATCGTGTGCTCGACGGGGCCCTGCGCGACGACCTCGCCCCCGCGCAACAGCATGGCGTGGGTGAAACCTGGCGGAATCTCCTCGACGTGGTGCGTGACCAGCACCAACGCCGGCGCGGCCGGGTCGTCGGCCAGCGCGGTGAGCCGCTTGAGCAGGTCCTCGCGGCCGCCCAGGTCCAGGCCGGCGGCGGGCTCGTCGAGGAGCAGCAGCTCCGGGTCGGTCATCAGCGCGCGGGCGATCTGTACCCGCTTGCGCTCGCCTTCCGACAGGGTGCCGTACGTCCGGTCGGCCAGCGCGGCGACACCGAGCTGGTCGAGCAGCGTGCGGGCGCGGGCCTCGTCCAGCGGGTCGTACTGCTCGCGCCAGCGGCCGACCACCGACCAGGCAGCGGTGACCACCACGTCGAGCACCCGCTCCTCGCCCGGCACCCGCTCGGCGAGCTTGGCGGTGGTGATGCCGATCCGGGTGCGCAGCTCCCAGACGTCGGTGCGGCCGATCTTCTCGCCCAGCACGACGGCGCTGCCGGTCGTCGGGTGGAGCTGACCGGCGGCGATCGACAGCAGGGTGGTCTTGCCGGCGCCGTTGGGGCCGAGCACCACCCAGCGCTCGTCGGGGTAGACCGTCCAGGCGACGTCGCGCAACAGCTCGTTGCGGTTGCGCGTGACACCGATCCCGTCGAAGGAGAGCACCGCGTCGTCGATCATGTTGGTCGGCACGCGGTCATCAAATCACGCAGCCCGCGCGGCGGAAGGTGCGCCCCGCGGCCCGGCGACCGGGAGCACATGCTCATCCGCCCAACAACGCCTCGGCGGCCAGGGTCAGGTGCGCGACGGAGAGGTCCGCGTCGCGCGGCGGCACGAAGACGACTGCGTCGGCGCCGGCGGCCGCGACCCGGGAGACGGCCTTGCCGCAACTGTCGGCGTCGCCGACGATCGCGTACCGGTCGACGATCTCGTCGGGCAGGCTCGCGGCGAGCGACTCGACGTCACCCTTGGCGTCGGCGACCAGGCGGGCGAGCACGTCGGCGTCGGCCGGGTCGGAGGGCTGCACCGGCGAGTTGAACTGCCACGCCAGCTCTGTGCGGGCGCTGCGCGCCGCGTCGTCGAAGTCGAGGTGGGCGTAGACGGTGACCCGGTGCGGGTCCGTGCGCCCCGCCTCGGCCCGGCCCTCGTCGATCCGCTCCCGCGCCCAGGCGATGTAGGCGGGCGCCGCGCCCTCGGCCAGGATCGTCCCGTCGGCGACGCGCCCGGAGAGCCGCAGGGACTTCTCGTTGCGTACGCCGGCCGACAGCAGCGGAGGCTCGGCGGGCGGGAACGCCAGTCTCACCGCATCGAGGTCGACGTGGCGCCCATGCGTGGTGACCGTCTCGCCGTGCAGCAGCGCGCGCACGGCGGCGATGGTCTCCTCCAGCACGGCCAGCGGCGACGGGTGGTGCGCGCCGACCTGCCGGACCCACGTGGGCACGCCGTGGCCGAAGCCCGGCAGGATCCGGCCCGGGAACAGCCGGCTCAGGTTGGACAGCTCCATCGCGGCGAGGGCGGGGTTGCGGAACGCCGCGGGCAGGATGCCGATGCCGATCTTCAGCGACTCGGTGCTCGCCGCGGCCACCGCGGCCGCCGACACCGCGCCGGTGAAGAAGCAGTCCTCGACCACCCACAGCTCGTCATAGCCGAGGCGCTCGGCGAGCTGGGCGTACGCGGGGAGGTTCTCCGGCGGGCTGTCGCAGCGGAACATGACCCCGATCGGTGGATTGTCCATGGGAAGCAGCCTGCCAGAAGACACATAGACTCGCCGACTATGAATCAGGCGCGCGTGGTGGTCGTCGGCAGCGCCAACATGGACCTGGTCGCGAAGGCGGCCGTGTTGCCGCGCCCGGGCGAGACCGTGCTGGGCGGCGAGTTCGTCACGGTCGCGGGTGGCAAGGGCGCCAACCAGGCGATCGCGGCGGTACGCGCGGGCGCCGCCACCCGGCTGCTCGGCGCGATCGGCTCCGACGCGTTCGGCGTGACGCTCAAGGCCCGGATCGACGCGGCCGGTGTCGACACCGGACTGTTGCGGGTGGTCTACGGCGCGTCGGGGGTCGCGCTGATCACCGTCGACGCGGCCGGTGAGAACACCATCGTGGTCTCGCCCGGCGCCAACGGCACGTTCACGGACCTCGACGAGCGGGAGCGGGCGGCGCTGGCCGAGGCCGACGTGCTGCTCGCCCAGTTGGAGATTCCGGTGGAGACGGTCACCGCCGCCGCGCTCGCCGCGCGCCAAGCCGGCACCCGGGTGGTGCTCAACGCGGCGCCGGCCCGGGCCCTGCCGGCCGAACTGCTCGACGCCGTGGACCTGCTGGTGGTCAACGAGACCGAGGCGGTCGCGATCAGCGGGGAGCGGCGGCCCGAGCCGTTGCTCGCGTCGGTGCCGCGGGTCGTGCTGACCCTGGGCGCACGGGGTGCCTGGTACGTCGACCGGGACGGCGCCTCGGTCCAGATCCCCGGCGTACGCGTGGAGACGGTCGACTCGACGGCCGCCGGCGACGCGTTCACGGGTGCGCTGGCCGTGGCCTGGGCCGAGGGCCGCGACCTCGTCGAGGCGGTCGGCTGGGCCTGCGCCGCCGGCGCGGCGTGCGCCCGGAAGCTGGGCGCGTCGACCGCGCTGCCGACCCGGTCCGAGATCGACGAGCTCTGGTCGGTCAGTCGAGGTCCTGGCCGCGCTTCGTGAGCATGCGCAGGCCGGGGATGCCCTTGACGGCGAGCCGCAGCTCGCGGGTGACGTCCAGCAGCTCGTGGATGTCGGGACCGACCCGGTCGAGGGTGGCCAGGATCGGCAGGATGTCCTCGTCCATGTGCTTGGTGAACTTGGGCAGCTCGTCGATCAGCTTGATCGCCGCGTCGACCTCCTCGTCGGAGAGCTGCTCCACGAACCGGTGCGCCATCGGCGCGCCCCGGCGCAGCGTGGGCGCGTAGACCCCGAGCAGCTCGTCGGCCGTGCCCGCGGTGACCTCGGCCTTGTCGACCAGGCCGTTGGCCTTGACCGCGACCGTCTCCGCCTCGCCGATGACGGCGCGCGCCTCGGTCACGGCCGTGCCCGCCTCCGTGGTCAGCCGCTCGGTCTCGGCCACCAGGATCGCGGCCGCCGTGACGACCCGGGTCACCTTCTCGACCTGGGTGGTGGCGGCGGCGCTGACCGCGCGGGCGCGCTCGAGCACCGACTCGGCGTCGGTGACCGCGGCGTCGACGCCGTCGATCAGCGCACTGGCCCGGTCGGCCAGGCCGTCGACGCGGTCGAGGAAGGCCTCGGCCCGGTCGGCGATCCGGCCGACGCGGGCGACCAACGCCTCGATGTCGTCGATGACGCGCAGCGCACGGGCCGGCACGGTCACGGCGGTGCGGGTCAGACCGATCAGGTCACCCGGGGTCGGGATGGGCAGGGCCATGCCGACCATTCTTACCTGCCGGGGCCACCCCGGCAGGTCAGGCGAGGTTCGACGAGCGGGGGTAAGCGTCGGCCGGGTCGGTGAGCACGTTGACCAGATAGGGCACGCCGGCCGAGAACGCGCGCTCCAGCGCCTCGCCGAGGTCGGCCGCCTTGCTGACCGTCTCGCCGGCGCCGCCCATCGCCCGGACCACGTCGTCGTAGCGCAGGCCGGGCTGCAGGTCGGCGGCCACGTCGTAGCCGTACATCGCCTGCATGGGGTGCTTCTCCAGGCCCCAGATGCCGTTGTTGCCGACCACGATCACGACCGGCAGCTGCTGGCGGACCAGGGACTCGACGTCCATCAGCGAGAAGCCGGCGGCGCCGTCGCCCATCAGCACGCAGATCTGCCGGTCGGGGTAGGTGACGCGGGCGCCCATCGCGTAGCCCATGCCGGTGCCGAGGCAGCCGTACGGGCCCGGGTCGAGCCAGCTGCCCGGCACCGAGGGCTCCAGATAGCGGCCGGCGTACGAGACGAAGTCGCCACCGTCGCCGATGGTCACCGCGTCCGGGGCGAGCACGCGGCGCAGTTCGCCGTACACCCGGGCGGGCTTGATCGGGTCGGTGTCGGCGGCCATCTCCTGCGCGTCGCGCGCCTTGCCAGCATCCTCGGCCGTGCGCAGGTCGGCGATCCAGTCCTCGTGGTCGGCGCGCACGCCGGTGTAGTCGGCCAGCGCCGAGAGGATCAGGCGCAGGTCGCCGGCGGGGGAGACGACCGGCTGCACGTGCGTGGCGCGCTGGCTCGGTGCGTCGACGATGTGCACGACCTGGGCCGCGCCGAAGTCGCCGAAGCCGAGCCGGAAGTCGAGCGGGGTGCCGATGACCACGACCACGTCGGCGCCGCGGAGGGCGGCCCGGCGGGCCTTGGCGAACGCGAGTGGGTGGGTCGGCGGCAGCGCGCCGCGGCCCATCCCGTTGGCGATCACCGGCACGCGCAGCGTCTCGGCCGCCTCGCGCAGCGCGGCGACGGCGTCGGAGGCGTACACATCGGACCCGGCGATGATCACCGGGTGCTGCGCCTCGGCGATGAGCTGGGCGGCGCGGGCGACGTCGTCCGGGTCCGGCTCGATCACGGGGACGTCGGGCGCGGTCGGCGCGTCGGCCTCGTCGGACGAGAAGACGATCTCCAGCGGGAGGTCGAGGAAGACCGGGCCGCGGTGCGGGGTCAGCGCCGCGGTCAGGGCGGCGCGGACCGCGTTCGGGATCTCGCCGGTGTTGAACACCGTCGACGCGTGCTTGGTGACCGGGGCGACCAGCGGCACGTGGTCGAGCTCCTGGAGGCTGCCGGATCCCCAGCGCATCGCCGGCGCCCGGCCGCCGATCACCATCACCGGCGACGCGTTGAAGAGCGCGCTGGTCAGGCCCGAGATGCCGTTGGTGACGCCGGGCCCGGCGGTCAGCACCGCGAGGCCCGGGCTGCGGCGCAGCTTGGCCACGGCCTCGGCGGCGAACACCGCGGACTGCTCGTGGCGCACGTCGTAGATCGGGAAACCGGTCTTGTGCGCCGCGTCGTAGAGCGGGAAGACGTGGCCACCCGACAGCGTGAACATCTCCCGCACGCCGGCCGCGCGCAATGCCGCGAGGGCGAGTTCGCCGCCGTGACCCTCGATCCGCTCGCTCATCGCCACTCCCGTCGTCGGTTCGCTGCGAGCACCTTACTAGCCGGTAGCGAGCAAACGTGAAGACGACTCACCTAAGCTCGTCGAGCCAACGTCGGATGCTGTCGATGATGTCCGTGTACGAGTCGCCCGTGGCGTAGTGGAACGCCACCACGGCCGCGACGACCGGGGTCGCCACCAGCAGGGCGAACATCAGCAGACCGCGCAGGAACCGGCCGAATCCGCCGCGCCGCTTGGGTTTCGGCCTAGCCGGCGCGGGGCGGGGCTCGTCCCAGACGGGCTTGCTGGTATCGCGGCGCGCGGGCGCCGGCTCGGGATAGACGCGGGGCTCGTCGTGGCCGGACAGCGCGCGCAGGTCGGCGACCAGGGCCGGCTCGGCCAGGGTGTCGCGGCCGAAGCGGCTCGGCCGGTTGGCACTTCGCGGCGTCTTCACCGGTACGGCGGCACGACCCGGCGGGAACGCGGGCGCGGCCGGCAACGGGTCGGGCGCCGGCTCGCGCCGGGTACCGCTGCCGTTGCGGGTCGGCGAGACGGATGCGCTGGCGACCACGGACGGCGCGGGCGGCGTCGGCTTGGCAGGTGCGGCCGGCGAGATCGGCTTGACCGGCGCGGCGGACGAGGTCGGCCCGGCGGGCGAGGTCGGTCCGGCGGGCGAGGTCGGCTTGTCGGGTGCGGCGGGGGAGACCGGGGCGACCACCGCGGGGGTGGCGAGAGCGCCGTTGGCCGGCTCGACGATCCTCGGGAACTCGCCCGTCACCGGCACGGAGGCGGGAGCGCTGGCCAGCACCGCGGTGGCCGCCAGCACGGCGCCCTCGGCCACGACGAGCTCGGGCTGCTCGATCACCACCGGCGGCTCGCCCAGCTCGCGGTGCAGCAGCGTCGCCAGCAGCGGGATCCGGCTCGAGCCGCCGACCAGGAAGACGCCGGCCCGGTTGCCCTCGGGCAGGGCCGCGGCCTCGATCACCGCCTTGGTCACCTGCACGGTCTGGGCCAGGATCGGCGTCGCCACCTTCTCCAGCTCGGTGCGGGTCAGGTGGGCCTCGACGTCGCAGATCGGGATCACCAGGTCGGCCGAGGGCGAGCGGGACAGCCGCTCCTTGGCCACCCGCACGTCGTCCCAGAGCTGCCGCTTGGCCCGCCGGTCCTCGACGGTCACGGGCGAGCGCAGCCGCTCCCAGGCCTCCGGATGAGCCGGCGCGTACGTCTCGGCCAGGTGCTCGACGAGCGCCGCGTCGACGTCGAGCCCGCCGAGGTCGCCGCGGCCGTCGACCGCCAGCACCTCGAAGCCCGTCGCGCGGCGGACCACGACGCTCGCGTCGAACGTGCCGGCGCCGAAGTCGTGCACCACCACCGCCGAGCCGATCGGCACGTCGCGCCCGAGCACCTCGGCGAAGTAGGTGGCCGCGGCGACCGGTTCGGCGACCAGCCGGCCCGCGCCCAGGCCCGCCTCGGCGGCCGCGCCGGAGAGCAGGGCCCGCCGGGTGGCACCCCAGGTCGCCGGGCAGGTCAGGGTCAGGGTGGGTGGGGTGTCGGCGGTGACCTCGCCGGTGGTCAGGTCGCCGACCGTGCGGCGCCACTCCTCGGCGAGGCGGGCGAGCACCGCCGTGACGAGCTCGGCGACCGGGATGTCCCGCTCGCCGAGCAGCACGCTGCCGTCGTCGACGCGGCGCTTCGGGTTGGGCTCGAACCGGGCCGGGTCGAGCCGGGCGCTGTGCACCGCGTCGCGGCCGGCGACCAATGGCGCGTCGCCCGGTGGGGCATAGACCGCCGACGGGAGCAGGGGAGAGCCGTCGACGAGCAGCGGGCGCGCTCGCCCGTCGGGCCAGCGCACCACGGCCACCGTGTGCGAGGTCCCGAAATCGACCCCTAGCGCGGCCCCCGGCGACATGCGCCGAGCCTACCGGGAAGGCACCCGTTCCAGACCGTGACGGAACGGTAACGGCAGGTCAGCGGCCGGTGAAGTCCGGCTTGCGCTTCTCGACGAACGCGGCCATGCCCTCGCCGCGGTCGTCGGTGGCGAACAGGGCCGCGAAGAGCTGGCTCTCCCACGCGAGACCCGAGTTCAGGTCCATGTCCAGGCCGCCGTCGATGGCCGCCTTGGCCGCGCGGATGGCCTGGGCGGGGCCGTTCGCGTACGGCCGGACCAGTGAGATCGCCTCCGCGTAGACGTCGGCGGCGGGCACCACCCGGTCGGCGAGCCCGATCCGCAGCGCCTCCTGCGCGTCGACCATCCGGCCCGACAGCACGATGTCCTTGGCCCGTGCCGGGCCGACCAGGCGAGCCAGCCGCTGGGTCCCGCCGGCGCCCGGGATGATGCCGAGCTTGATCTCCGGCTGGCCGAGCTTGGCGTCGTCGGCCACGACCCGCCAGTCGCAGGCCAGCGCGAGCTCGCAGCCGCCGCCGAGGGCGTACCCGGTGATGGCCGCGACCACCGGCTTCGGGATCCGGGCCACGGCGCCCAGTGCCGCGGAGAGGTTCGCCGCCCGGGCCGCCATGTCCACGTACGACATCTGCTGCATTTCCTTGATGTCGGCGCCGGCGGCGAAGACCTTCTCGCCGCCGTAGACGACGACCGCGCGGACGCTGTCGTCCGTCGTCGCCTCTTCGGCCGCGGCCCGGATCTCCTCCTGCACCTGGGTGTTGAGCGCGTTCATCGGCGGCCGGTCCAACCGGATCGTGCCGATTCCGTCGTGCTTCTCCAACCGGACAAGCTCGCCCACGTCACACCTCCATGTGCTTATCGCGTTCGAGACACATTACGGGGTCCCGCACTGGGTAACGTTGATGTGGGTCCTATCAGGTGGCAGGTGATGATCACTTACTACAACGACCGCGCGGTGCAGGTCACCTCGCAGGCGATCCGGGTCGCCGGTCGCAGTTACCCGCTGGCGACGCTGTCGCGGGTCTGGCACCGGCGCGGCGAGCGCTCGTGGGGCACCGTCGCCGGCCGGAGCGCGATCGGCGTGGCGCTGATCGTGCCGCTGGTGGCCGCCGGGCTGGGCATCGCGCTCGCGCTGCGGCTGCACACCACGATGGCCACGACGGTGCTGATCGTCGGCTGTTCGGTGCTGGTCGGCCTGGCCGCCGCGCCACTGGCCGACTTCCTGCTCGGCCGCCTCGACCTGTCCTATTCCAAGGGCGCCCGCGCGCTGGAGATCTGGGCCGAGGTCGGTGGCCGGCCCACCCTGCTGGTCCGCACCGGCGACGCCCTCACGTTCGGCCAGATCTACCGGGCGCTGCAACGCGCGCTCGAGGCCGCGCCGAGGTATTGACGCCGGCAGCTTTGCTGAAGTGGTGACCGTCTATTACCGCGACCAGCACGTCCAAGTGACGTCCGACGCGGTGCGGGTCGACGGGGTCAGCTATCCGGTGACGGCGCTGGAGCTCGTCTGGCACCACCGCGGCAGCGGCACGACCCGCACCCGGTCCCGGCGCCTCGGCCGGGGCGTACTCATCCTGATCATCTCGATCCTCCCGCTGGCGGCGATCGTCTGCGCCATCTCCCTGGTCTATTCCGCGAGCGACCGGGCGGCCTGGGGTTTGGCCGCCGGCGTGCTCGGGGTCGGCGTGATCGGGGCGCTGGCGCTGGCCCCGCTGGCCGAGGTGCCGCTGGGCTGGCTGGACCGCTCCTACGACCGCGGCAACGCGGTCAACGAGCTATGGGTCCGCTACGCGGGCGAGGACAGACTTCTCCTACGCACCTCGGACGCACTGCGCTTCGGCCAGATCTACCGCGCGGTCCAACGCGCGGTCGAACAACACGGCTAGACCGCGTTGCGGCGTGGGCTTGTCCGGCGCTGGTGTGGGGCCCGCGCGCGAAGGCTGACCGGCCAGGCCGGCTAGCGGCTTCGCTCGGGTTGGCGGCGTTGACGCCGCGTCGGCCGTGGCGGCCGGTTGGGTGCGGACTAGGCGGCCAGGCGGTCCTGGGCCGTGACGAGTTTGGGCGACGAGAGGTCGGCGTAGAGGTTGCGCGCCTTGAGCCACATCTCGGTGCCCGCGTCGACGTCTCCCCACTCGACCAGCACGTCGCCCAGCAGCAGGAGCGCGTCGGCTATGCCCGGGCGGTGGCCGGTCTCCCGGAGGATCAGCAACGCGCTGCGGACGTCGCGGATCGCCGCCGGTGGGCGACCCAGGTCGTGCGCGCAGCCGGCCAGCACCCACAGCGCCCGGCCCTCGAGGATGCGGTAGCCGGCCGCCCGTGCCTGGTCGAGTGCGGTCTCGGCGAGCTCCTCGGCGGCGTCGGGTCGGCCCTGCTGGCGACGCAGGTCGGCCAGCGTGAGCGAAGCGCTGATCTCGGTGTGCGGGTACGCGGCCTGCCGGGACAGCCGGATCGCCTCCTCGAGCGCCTCCGTGGCCAGGCCGATGTCTCCGTTGCCGTAATGGGCGACCCCGAGGGCCTTCTGCGCGTCGGCGAGCAGCCGCGGCCGTTCGGTCTCGACGCCGATCTCGACCGCGCGCCGGGCGGTGCGCAGCGCGTCGGCGCCCTCGCCGCAGGCCGCGTGCACCTGGGCGATCGCGCAGAGGATGTCGCCCTCGGTGCGGCGGTTGGCGTTGCGCACCGCCATCCGCAGCGCGCCGTTGAGCGTGCGCCGGGCCTGGCGGTAGCGGCCCTGGTCGGCGCGGATCAGCCCGAGGCCGAGGAAGGCGATCGCGGACGACTGCGGCCAGCCGGCGGCCCGGTGCAGCCGGAGCCCGCGCTGGAGCACCTTGGCGGACTCTTCGAGCCGGCCGAGCGCCCAGTAGAGGCCGGACAGGTTGCCCAGCACGGTCGCCTCGGCGGTGCTGTTCTCGTTGCGCTGCGCCACCTCGATGCTGCCCTCGAACAGCGCGACGGCGTCGTGGAGCCGGCCGTTGCGCCAGTAGAGCAGCGCGAGGTTGCCCATCACCCCGCCCTCGCCGGTCTGCCAGCCGCTCGACCGGGCCAGCTCCAGGGCGCGCCGGTAGTGCGGCTCCGCGGCCGGCAGGTCGTTGCGCTGCGCGTGCAGGTCGCCGAGGCTGATCTCGGCCGCGGCGGTGCCCATCGCGTCGTCGTCGGCGGTGGCCGCCGCGAGTGCCGCCTCGGCGATCGCCCGCCACTCGGTCGGGCTGCCGGCCGACCACAGGAACGGGCGCAACGCGTCGGCCAACCGCACCGCGGCCTGGCGCGGGCCGTGCTGCGCGGCGGAGGTCACCGCGGGGACCAGGTTGGGCAGCTCGGCCGTGATCCACGCGACGGCGTCGGCGGGGTCGGGGTAGGCGGCCGCCGCCGGGGTGGCGCTCGCGGCGGCCGGCAGCCGGGAGAACTCGGGATAGACCAGCCGGCTGGCGGTGTCGACGTGGTCGAAGTAGTAGCCGAAGAGCCGGTCGCGGGCCGCGCCGTGGTCGGGCTCGTCGGCGGCGAGCCGGCCGCGCGCGTATTCGGCGACCAGGTCGTGCAGGCCGTAGCGGCCGGTGTCGCGCTCGTTGACGAGGTTGGCCGCGACCAGGGCGCCGACCGCCGGCTCCGCGTCGGGCAGGTCGGCCACGGCGGCCGCCGGCCCGGCACCGAACTCGGGCCCGGGCACCAACGCGAGCAGCCGGAACAGCCGTCGCGTGGGCTCCGGCAGCGCCGCGTAGCTCAGGTCGAAGGCCGCCGAGACGGTGGCCGCCGCGTCGTGCTCGATGCCGAGACCGGCGAGCCGGTCGCCGTCGCGCAACCGCTGGTTGTAGGCGGCGATCGGGGTCGGCAGCGCGGTGTCGACCTGCGCGGCCGCGATCCGCAGCGCGAGCGGGAGGTGGCCGGTCAGCGCGGTCAGCTCGGCCGCGGCGGCCGGCTCGCGGGTGACCAGGTCGGCGCCGAGCAGCCGGCCGAGCAGCTCGTGCGAGGTGGTCGGTGGCAGCACGTCGAGCGGCAGGGCGACCGCGCCGTCGACCGCGACCAGACCGGCGAGCCGGTTGCGGCTGGTCACCAGCGTCACGCTGCCCTCTCCGGCGGGCAACAGGGGCCGGATCTGGTCGGCGTGCTCGGCGTTGTCGAGCAGCACCAGGAGCCGCTTGTCGGCGGTCAGCGTGCGGTAGAGCTGGGCGGCCTCGTCGAGGTCGGCCGGAGTGCTGGCCGGCGGCACGCCGAACGCGGACAGGAAGCGGCCGATCACCTCGGACGGGCGCAGCGACCGGGTCTGCGCCCACCCGCGCAGGTCGATGGCGAGCTGGCCGTCGGGGAACCGGCGCCGCGCCCGGTGCCCCCAGTGGACGGCCAGGGTGGTCTTGCCGACCCCGGCCATGCCCGAGACGACCACCACGACGGGACCGGTGCCCTCGCCGGCGATCAGCGCGTCGAGCCGGTGCAGCGGCTCGTCGCGGCCCAGGAAGGTGCGGGCCGGCGCCGGCAACTGCGCGGGAGCGGTGCGTTCGTGCGTGGCGGCACGCAGGATCCGCCGGTGCAGGTCGCGCAGGTTGGCGCCCGGGTCGACGCCGAGCTCGTCGGCGAGCAGCCGGCGCGTGCGCTCGTAGGCGGCCAACGCCTCGCCCCGCCGGTCGGCCCGCGCCAGCGCGCTCATCAACTGGGCCTGGAGGCGTTCGCGCAGCGGGTGTTGCTCGGCCAGCGCACGCACCTCGGCGCCGATCTCGCGGTGCCGGCCGAGCTCCAGCTCGAGCTCGAAGCAGTCCTCGTAGGCGGCCAGCCGCAGCTCGTGCAGCCGGGCGGCTTCGGCGCGGACCCGGTCGCCGTAGTCGTCGCCCTCGTAGGCGGTGGCGCCGCGCCAGAGCCCGAGCGCCCGGCGCAGCTCCCGGCGCGCCGCCTCACCCTGCCCTTCGGCGCGCAGCCGGGCGGCCTGCGCCACGAGCGTGTCGAACAGGTCGGCGTCGAGTTGGCCGGGCGGCACAGCCAGCAGGTAGCCCGCCGGCGACCGGGTCAACGCCTCGTCGCCGACGGCGCGGCGCAGGTGGTGGACGAGCACCCGGATGGCGCCGCGGCGCGTCTCCTCGCCGGCGCCCTTGTCCCATAGCGCCTCGGCGAGCACCGCCACCGACACCGGGCGGTTGGCCTCGACCAACAGGTTGGCGAGCACTATGCGGTGCTGGCGGGCGGCCAGCACGATCACCTCTGGATCGCTGCGCTGCGTGCGCGCATCAGGCTCAGTGCGCAGCACGCGCAGTGGGCCCAGAACCTCGAATCGCACGACATCTCCCGTTGTTACCATGGCAAAGACGGTTACTCACGTTAGCGCACGAATGCTAGCCCTTGCCGGTTCAGCCAACGCAGATCCAACACTGGCCCTGCACAGTAGGCACCGGCCGCACCCGCCCAGCGCGCAACCGGCCGCCTAGGAGGGTGACGCGGCCAACGGGGGGCCGCGTCTTCCCCTGGCCTCTGCCTGCCCGTCGCCCGCTTTGCCTGCCCCGCTACTTGCCCGCGGGCGGGTCTTCCTTTTCCTTGCGTAGGTCTTCCTCGCGCCGACGTAGGTCGGCCTCCCAACGCTCGAAGAGCTCAGTGTCTTCCTTGCTGCGTTGGTTGAGTGACTTGAGGAACTCGGGGTCGTCGTCGGGCGCCTGCTGACGCGGCCGCTCGGCTTCCGGGAAGCCGCTGCCCGGTCGCCACTGGCCCGCGGCCGAGCGCTGCACGGGCCGCCCCGCTAGGAACCAGGCCACGCCGCCGACCAGCGGGAAGAACAGGATGATGAGCACCCAGGCGATGCGCGGCAGCGCCCTGATCTCGCCCTCGTCGGCGGACAGGCAGCTGATCAGCGCGGCCACCGCCAGCACGAGCTGAGCCACGAAGAGGAGTCCGTAGAGGCGCACCATGCGGACATGATGGACCGTCCGGACCCGTTGCGGCCACCCCGTGGCGTTGCCAAAACGGTTGTCACAGGGTGAAGAGCATCAACAGCCCCAGGACGGCGTACCCGGGAGCGATCAACGCGGCGACCACCAGCATCCGCGGAGTCACTGGTGAGACCGGCCGTGACCGGCCCGAAAGCTGGCGCAACCGGCCCATCACCCAGAGCCCGGCCGCGCCCCAACCGGCGATGGACACGGCGGCGAACACCACGCCGGCTGTCCCGTGCCGGACACCGAACCGGGCCGCGAGCACGGCGGTCACCGCGAGGGTCAACACGGTGCGGCCCCAGGCCAGCCGGGTGCGGATCCACGCGACGCCGGTGTCGACGACGCGAAAGTCCGGGGGCGGCTCAACCACGGGCGGCCTGCACCAGGACGGCCGCGACGAGCAGCAACGCGCCGAGGGCGACCAGGATGGACAGCAGCGCGGGGAAGCGCGACGGCGGCAGGTCGCGACGTTGCCGCATGGCCCGCTCGGCACGCGCCCAGTGGTCGACCGCGCGCAGTGCGACGAAGCCGCCGAGCACGAGCAGCGCCACGGCGATCACCTCGCGCAGGTGGGCGACGCCGAGCACGGGCAGGAACTGCGCGGAGGCCAGGCCGCCGGCCACCAACGCCAGGGCGGTGCGGATCCAGGCCAGGAACGTGCGCTCGTTGGCCAGCGAGAACCTGTAGTCCGGGGTCTCACCCACGTCCTGGGGGTCGAACCACCGCTTGATCACGTACCGATTATCTGTCGACACGTCGCCTAGCCTGAGCCGGTGACCGAACTGAACATCACCGCTTTGCGTGACGCGTACGACAGCCAGCTCCGCACGTACGATCCCGAGCTGCCCGGAGTCACCGTGGAGTTCGACGGCCCGCTCAAGCGGGCCTCCGGGATGATGGGCGGCGGTTACCTCGTCTACCAGGACCTCGGCGGCCTGGCCGGCGCCGAGCTCGACGAGCTGATCGCCCGCCAGCGTGACCACTTCCGCGACCGGGGCCAGCAGGTCGAGTGGAAGCTGCACGGCCACGACGAGCCGGCCGACCTCGCCGAACGGCTCACGGCGCACGGGTTCGTGGCCGAGGAGCAGGAGACCATCGTGATCGGCCCGGTGGCGCCGCTGGCGGCCGCGCTGCCGGTGCTGCCGCCCGGCGTCCGGCTGCGCGACGTCAGCCAGCCCGCCGACCTCGACCGCATCGTCCGCATGGAGGAGACGGTCTGGGGCGACGACCGGAGCTGGATCGCCGACATGTTGGGCGAGGAGCTCGCCGCCCACCCGTCCGACCTCGTGGTGACGGTGGCCGAAGACGTCGAGAGCGGCGAGGTGGTCAGCGCCGGTTGGGTCCGCTTCGTGCCGGGCACGGCGTTCGCCACGCTGTGGGGCGGCTCGACGCTGCCGGCGTACCGGCGCCGCGGGATCTATCGCGCGCTCGTCGCGCACCGGGCGCGCCTCGCGGAGGCCAACGGATTCACCCTGCTCCAGGTCGACGCGTCCGACGACAGCCGGCCGATCCTGGAGCGGCTGGGCTTTGTGGCGGTCACCACCACGACGCCGTACGTCTACCATCCGTGATCGTGACTGAGCTGACCGACCACGAGCGGGCGACCCTCAAACGCGCTGCCTTCGGCGTGGTCTACCTGGTCTCCAACGCGGACCCCGGCTTCCTGGCGATGCTGCGGGAGAGCGTCGCGGCGTCCGGGGCCTTCACCGGCGCGCGCGGGTTGGCCCGTGACGTGCTGACCAGCGGCAGCCTGCCGAGATTCCCGCGCCGCGACCCGAGCCAGGTCGAGGCCGAGGTGTTGCCGGCGTTGACGGAGTCGCTCGCCATCCTCCGG
The DNA here is from genome assembly GCF_900188485.1 of Asanoa hainanensis. Classification (GTDB taxonomy): domain Bacteria; phylum Actinomycetota; class Actinomycetes; order Mycobacteriales; family Micromonosporaceae; genus Asanoa; species Asanoa hainanensis. Next base: position 34,496 of record NZ_FZPH01000003.1, on the reverse strand, counting down.
GCGAAGGTGCCCGACGAGGTCGACAACTACCGCGACGCCGTGCTGTCGGCGGCGCAGCGGGCCGCGGAGGCGGCACACGGCGTGCGCCCCTCGGAAGCGGCTGTCCTGGCTAAGGTGCGTGCCGCGCTCGCCTGACGGGCGTGAGCCGTGTCACGCTGAAGGTCGGCTGAGCCGATGCTACCGGCGGGTAAGTTAGCTCTGGGTGGCGGGTGGGAAACTCCACACCGCCCCCAGATTGACCCGGCCTTCCACCGCCCGGCAGGCTGCGGCCTAAGTGCGCGTTAACCAACCAGGAGGGTCGTCGAAACGCGATGAACATCGTCGTCCTCGTCAAGCAGGTGCCTGACTCCGGCTCGGAGCGCAACCTCGCTGGCGACAACACGGTCGAACGTCAGTCGGCCAACAACGTCATCAACGAGATGGACGAGTACGCCATCGAGGAGGCGTTGAAGATCCAGGAAGCGCACGGCGGCGAGGTCACGATCCTCACGATGGGCCCCGAGCGCGCGACGGAGTCGATCCGCAAGGCCCTGTCGATGGGCCCGGACAAGGCCGTACACGTCCTCGACGACGCCCTGCACGGCTCGTGCGCGGTGGCCACCTCCAAGGTGCTGGCCGCCGCCCTCGGCACGCTCAACGCCGACCTGATCATCGCGGGAGCCGAGTCGACCGACGGCCGCGTGCAGGTGCTGCCCCACATGATCGCGGAGCGGCTCGGCGTCGCGGCGCTGACCGGTGCCCGCAAGCTGACCGTCGACGGCGGCACGCTGACCATCGAGCGGCAGACCGAGGAGGGCTACGAGGTGGTCACCGCCGCCACGCCCGCCGTGGTGTCGGTCTGGGACACGATCAACGAGCCGCGATACCCCTCGTTCAAGGGCATCATGGCCGCCAAGAAGAAGCCGGTGCAGACCCTGGCCCTGGCCGACCTGGGCGTCGACGCGGGTGAGGTCGGCTTCGCCGGTGCCTCTTCCGAGGTCGTCGAGCACGCGAAGCGCCCGGCCCGGTCCGGTGGCCAGAAGGTCGCCGACGACGGCAACGGCGGCGTCGCGCTGGTCGAGTTCCTGTCGTCCGAGAAGTTCGTCTGAGCAGGGGGAGGCACGACATGGCTGAGGTTCTGGTCCTGGTGGAGGCCACCCGCGACTTCGCGGTCAAGAAGGTCACCCTCGAACTGCTCACGCTGGCCCGCACCCTGGGCAGCCCGTCCGCCGTGGTGTTCGGCGCGGACGGTGCCGCCGCCGCGCTGGCCGACAAGCTGGGGGAGTACGGCGCGGAGAAGATCTACGCCGGCGAGGGCGCCGAGATCGACGGGCACCTGGTGGCCCCGAAGGCGACCGCGCTGGCTGACCTGGTCAAGCGGGTGCAGCCGGCCGCCGTGCTGCTGCCGTCCACCCAGGAGGGCAAGGAGATCGCCGGCCGGCTGGCCGTCAAGCTCGACAACGGCCTGCTCACCGACGTGGTCGAGCTGACGGCCGACGGGATCGCGACCCAGCCGGCGTTCGCCGGCCAGGTGGTCGTCAAGTCGAAGGTGACCCGGGGCATCCCGATCGCCACGGTCCGCCCGAACTCGCTGACCCCGACCCCGGCGGCGGCGTCGCCGCAGGTCGAGGCGCTGGAGATCGCGTTGACCCCGGCCGACACCCTGGCCAAGGTGGTCGACCGGGTGGTCGAGCAGAAGGGCTCGCGCCCGGAGCTCACCGAGGCGTCCGTGGTCGTCTCCGGCGGCCGCGGCGTCGGCAGCGGCGACAACTTCAAGCTGGTCGAGGAGCTGGCCGACCTGCTCGGCGGCGCGGTCGGCGCGTCCCGCGCGGCCGTCGACTCGGGCTTCTACCCGCACCAGTTCCAGGTCGGGCAGACCGGCAAGACCGTGTCGCCGCAGCTCTACATCGCACTGGGCATCTCCGGCGCGATCCAGCACCGCGCCGGCATGCAGACCTCGAAGACGATCGTGGCGGTCAACAAGGACGCCGAGGCGCCCATCTTCGAGCTGGCCGACTACGGCGTCGTCGGCGACCTCTTCAAGGTCGTTCCGCAGGCCGCGGAGGAGATCCGCAAGCGCAAGTGACCGCCGCACCGCCCGGTCACGCCAACGTGGCCGGGCGGTGCGCGTGGTAAGGACCGCACGGGGCTACGCTGAACCGTGATGGCTTACCTGGATCACGCCGCCACTACCCCGATGCTCGACGAGGCGATCGAGGCCTACGCCGCTACGGCACGGGAGGTCGGCAACCCTTCTTCGCTGCACGCGGCTGGTCGCTGCGCGCGCCGGCACGTCGAGGAGTCCCGCGAGCGGATCGCGGCGGCCCTCGGCGCCCGACCCTCCGAGGTGATCTTCACCGGCGGTGGCACCGAAGCCGACAACCTGGCGGTCAAGGGCATCTACTGGGCGCGCCGGGCCGAACGGCCGGGGCGCGTCCGGGTGATCGCCAGTTCCGTCGAGCACCACGCCGTCCTCGACTCGGTCGAGTGGCTGGTCCGGCACGAGGGCGCCGTCGCCACCTGGCTTCCGGTCGACGAGGCCGGGCGGCTCGACCCGGCCACCCTGGCCGAGGCGCTCGACGACGACGTCGCCCTGGTCACGGCCATGTGGGCCAACAACGAGGTGGGCACGGTCCAACCGGTCGCCGACCTGGCCGCGCTGGCCGCCGCCGCCCGCGTGCCCTTCCACACCGACGCGGTGCAGGCGGTCGGCCAGGTGCCGGTCGACTTCGCCGCCAGTGGAGCCGCCGCGCTCACCGTCACCGGCCACAAGCTGGGCGGCCCGGTCGGCGTCGGCGCGCTGCTGCTCGGCCGCGACGTGCCGGCCACGCCGTTGCAGCACGGCGGAGGCCAGGAACGCGACGTGCGCTCCGGCACGCTCGACGCACCCGGCATCGTCGCCTTCGCGGTCGCGGTGGAGAGCAGTGTCAAGAGTCAGCGGGAGTACGCCGCCCGCGTCTCCGCCCTCCGCGACGCGCTGGTCGACGGCGTACGCGCGGTGGCCCCCGACGTGATCTACAACGGTGACCCGGTCGACCGGCTGCCCAGCAACGCGCACTTCTCGTTCCCCGGCTGTGAGGGCGACGCGCTGCTGCTGCTCCTCGACGCCCAGGGCGTCGCCTGCTCGACGGGCTCGGCCTGCTCGGCCGGGGTCGCGCAGCCCTCGCACGTGTTGATCGCGATGGGCAACGACGACGACCGGGCGCGGTCCTCGCTGCGCTTCACGCTCGGCCACACCTCGACCCAGGCCGACGTCGACGCGCTGGTCGCCGCGCTGCCGGCCGCGGTCGAGCGGGCCCGCCGGGCCGGGTTGATCAAGTCGTCCCGGTGACGCGGCACCGCGTACCCTTGCCGCTGTGAGGGTTCTAGCAGCGATGTCCGGCGGGGTCGACTCCGCCGTCGCGGCCGCGCGCGCCGCGGCGGCCGGGCACGACGTCACGGGCGTGCACCTGGCGCTGTCCCGCAATCCGCAGACCTACCGGTCGGGGGCGCGGGGCTGCTGCACGCTCGAAGACTCCCGTGACGCCCGGCGCGCCGCCGACGTGATCGGCATCCCGTTCTACGTGTGGGACATGGCCGACCGGTTCCACGAGGACGTGGTCGACGACTTCGTCGCGGAGTACGCGGCGGGTCGCACGCCGAACCCGTGCCTGCGCTGCAACGAGAAGATCAAGTTCGCGGCGGTGCTCGACCGGGCGATCGCGCTCGGCTTCGACGCCGTGGTCACCGGGCACCACGCCCGGCTCGGCGCCGACGGCCTGCTGCGGCGCAGCGTCGACCTGCCCAAGGACCAGTCCTACGTGCTGGCCGTGCTCAACCGCGAGCAGCTCGACCGGTCGATGTTCCCGCTCGGCGACACGACCAAGGCCCAGGTGCGCGAGGAGGCGGCGGCGCGCGGCCTGTCCGTGGCCGACAAGCCCGACTCGCACGACATCTGCTTCATCGCCGACGGCGACACCCGCGGCTTCCTGGCCGAGCGCCTGGGCGAGGAGCCCGGCGACATCGTCGACGCGCTGACCGGGGCGGTGGTCGGCTCGCACGCCGGCGCCTACGCCTACACGGTCGGCCAGCGGCGCGGCCTCAACATCGGCGTCCCGGCGCCCGACGGCAAGCCCCGCTACGTGCTGTCCATCACGCCGGTCACCAACACCGTGACCGTCGGCCCGGCCGAGTCGCTCGAGGTCGGCACCGTGGCCGGGGAGCGTCCGGTCTGGACCGGTGGCGCGCTGCCGGACGGCCCGGTCGAGTGCGAGGTGCAGCTTCGGGCGCACGGCACCCCGGTGCCGGCCGTGGTCACCCTCGTCGACGGCGTGCTGACCGCCGAGCTGCGCAAGCCGGCCCGCGGTGTGGCCCCGGGCCAGGCCGTGGTCGCCTACCGGCCAGACCCGGCCGGTGACATCGTCCTGGGCTCGGCCACGATCAGCTAGGTCTCAGTCGCCCGCCAGCGCGAACCTTTCCGCGTGCACCTGGCGCTTCGGCACGCCGATCTCCTTGAGCGACTTCAGCACCGCGTCGGTCATCGCGGGCGGGCCACACACGTACACGTCACGCTCTCGGATGTCCGGCACCATCGCCGACAGGTTCTCGGGCGCGAACGGCCGGTTGGGCGGGTCGCCGGCGCCGGTGCGGCCGGTCAGCAGGTGCACGGTGACCCCCTGCGTGGTCACGTAGTGGCCCAACTCCGACAGCAGCACCGCGTCGTCCTCGCTGGGCACCCGGTAGAGCACGGTGACCGGCCCGGTCAGCTCGCCGAGCAGCGACCGGATCGGGGTGATCCCGACTCCGCCGGCGATCAGCAGCGTGGCCTCGCGGGTGCGGTGGAGCGTGGTGAACGCGCCGTACGGGCCCTCGACGAAGACCCGCGCGCCGACCGGCAGGTGCCGCAGCCCGGAGCTGGTCTTCCCGACCGCCCGGGCGGTCAGCCGGAGCACCTCGCCGTCCGGTGTCGACGAGATCGAGAACGGGTTGGCCTGCCACCAGCGGCCCTTGGTCAGGAACCGCCAGACGAAGAACTGCCCGGCCCGCGCCTCGAGCCCGGCCAGGTCGCGGCCGGTCACGTAGACCGAGGTGACGTTGTCGGCCTCGGGCACCACGGCGGCCACCCGCAGCTGGTGCCGGGCGTTGCGGAGCAGCGGGGTGACCACCCGCCCGTGCAGCAGGGCGACGATCGCCAGACCCCAGAGCCCCCACCAGTACGCCGTGGTCAGCGTGTTGGCCCGGAAGCTGCTGCCCTCGTAGAGCTGGTGCAGCACGGCCAGCGTGACGGCGGCGTAGAGCAGCAGGTGGATCGTGTGCCAGAGCTCGTAGGAGAGCCGGCGACGGGCGAATCGCACCGAGAGCGCCACGACGACCACGATCACCGCCACGGCCAGCATGCCGAGCAGGGTCGGGAAGATGCCGAGAAACACGTCGATCTGGGCGAAGACGGAAATGTCGGAAAGCTGGGCGTAGCCCGTCAGGATGAAGCTCGCGTGCAGCACCACCGCCCAGAACAGGGCGAACCCGGTCCAGCGGTGCCAGGCGGTCAGCTTGTCGGCGCCGATCCACGTGTCCAGCCACGGCAGCCGGGCCACCAGCACGAGCTGGAGCATCATCAGCAGGGCCGCGTGCAGCGCGATGAACTTGGCGATGCCGATCAGCGCGTTCTTCGCCGGATCGCCGGTGAAGAACAGGACCTCGACGATCAGCACGTTGACGGCCAGCGCGCCCCACACTGCGTACCTGGCCACCTGCGCCTGGTTGGTCGTGGCGCGGCGTGCCTGGGCCGTCGGCGCGGTCGCTGTCATGAGCGGTCTCCTGTCACCGTCGAGCTTCCCGCTATGACTACGGGGTTCCGGCGAGAGTAGTTCAGCTAGGGTGCCTGCATGCTGACCCGCGCGTGGGGAATCGCCCGATCGTTGATTATCTATCACGGCCAGCCCGGTCGGCACCGCCGGCTCGTGCGCTTCTACGGGCAGTTCCTCGGGCCGGGTGACGTCGCCTTCGACATCGGCGCGCACGTCGGCAGCCGGGTCCGGGCCTGGCGGTCCCTGGGCGCCCGGGTGATCGCGGTCGAGCCGCAACCCGACCTGCTGCGCGTGCTGCGCGCCTTCTTCGGCCGTGACGACCAGGTGGTGATCGCGCCGGTCGCCGTCGGCGCAGCGCCCGGCACGGCTCGATTGGCGTTGTCCACCGCGACGCCGACGGTCTCGACGTTGTCGACCTCGTGGCGCGACACGGTCTCGGCGGACCGCAGCTTCGCCAAGGTCCGCTGGGACCGCTCGGTCGAGGTGCCGGTCACGACCCTGGACGAAATGATCAAGGAGTACGGCGAGCCGGCCTTCTGCAAGATCGACGTGGAGGGCTTCGAGGCCGAGGTCCTGGCCGGGCTGTCGAACCCGGTCCGGGCGCTGAGCTTCGAGTACCTGCCGATGGCGCACGACGCCGGGCTGGCGGTGCTCGGCGCGGTCGAGGCGCTGGGCTCGTACGAGTACAACTACTCGCCGGTCGAGACCATGCGCTGGGCACGCGAGTCGTGGATGACGGCGGCGGAGCTGGTCGCCCTGTTCGGCGAGGTCCGCCCGACGGGCCGCTCCGGCGACGTGTACGCCCGCCTCCGCCCGTCGTGAACCGCGCCGTCGACCCGCCCCCGCCCGCAGGACCACCACGCTAAACCTTGGAGCGCACTCCAAAGTCAAGGCCTGGCCCGATTTCGAAGCCGCCGGTACGGTCGGCGCCATGGACTCGCTGCCGCGCACCATGTGGACGCTGTTCGAGCCGATCCACGACGTCACCTACTTCACCCCGCAGGCACGCGAGGCGTTCGAGGCGGCCAACCTGCGCGGCTTCTGGCGCGGCTACTTCGCCGGCCGGGCGGCGCCACTCGGCCCGGTCGACGCGGCCCCGGTGATCGCGGCGTTCTGGGGCTTCGCTCCGAGCATGGTGACGAGGGCTCTGCCGGATGTCTGGTCGCGCGCCACGCCGGCCGAGGCGCTGGCCGCCCGCCTGGCCGGGGCCCGCGCCGCGCTGGCCGCGTTGCTGGACGGCGCCGGCCCGGTCGACGAGGCCGCCGCCCTGCTCCGCGAGGCGGCGTCGGCGGTGCCGACGGTGGGCCGCGTGCTGGGCGCCGCGAACGCCGGGCTGCCGTGGCCGGCGGACCCGCTCGGCACGCTGTGGCAGGCGGCCACGATCCTGCGCGAGCACCGCGGCGACGGCCACGTCGCGGCCCTGCTGGTGGCGGGCCTGGACGGCCCGGAGACCGGCGTGTGGCGAGCCTCGATCGACCAGCGCCGGGACTACCTCCAGCCGGCCCGCGGCTGGTCCGACGACGACTGGATCGCGGCGGTCAAACGCCTGAGCGACCGCGGCTGGCTAGACGACTCCGGCGCCGCGACGGCGGTTGCCCTGGACGCCCACGCCGAGATCGAGGCGACCACCGACCGCTTGGCCGCCGCACCCTGGGTGCACCTCGGCGAAGCCGGCACCGAACGCCTCCGTGAGGTGCTGCGCCCGCTGGCGGTCCGCGTCCGCGCGGCCCTGCCGGCCGAAACCCCGATCGGCCTCCCGGCCCTCGGCTGACCTGTGAGCCGCGAGACAGCCCCGGCGGGCATGAATCCGCCGGGCGTCAGGTTTCACCAGTCGGGCACCGCGGAAAGGTCGCGGAACCCGACGAGCCGTCCCGGGTACGTCAACCCGCCTCGACCCGCCTCAACGCAACTGCGGGCGCACGTGGGTGTGACGCCCAGGAGGTGTCAGTCATGAAACTCTCTTCTCGCTTCGCACTGGACCTGGTCTACCTGACCGCGGGGGCGTTCCTGCTCGTCGCCGCGATGGCTTTCACGGCGGGGACCGCCGGCTGGCTCGCCTTCGCGGCGGGCGCCGGGTTAACGCTGCTGGCCGGGCTCAACGCCGTCCGGGCGACCCAGCCGGCCACGAGGATCGGCCACGGCATCGTCGCGGTGGCGGCGCTCTGGTCGCTGGTCGCCGCGCTGACCTTCACGGGCGCCACCCAGACCTGGCTGGTCTTCGCGAACGCCGGCCTCCTGGCCCTGCTCGCGGTGGCCGACCTGGTCAACCACGAGGTCACCACCGAGCGCGTGGTCCACGAGCTCGTCGTGCAGCACGACCAGACAGTGGCCGAGCCCCTGCGGGCGGCCTGAACCAGAACCTGAGAACGCGAAAGGTGGCGGGCCGGTGCCCGCCACCTTCGCTTTGCCCCGTCAGGCGTTTGGGTTCAGGGGGCGGTAGCGGCCCAGCCATTCGACCAGTTCGTCGGCCGGCATGGGGCGCGCGTAGAACCAGCCCTGGGCCACGTGGCAGCCGACCGAGCGGAGCAGGCGCCATGTGCGTTCGTCTTCGACGCCCTCGGCTACTACCCGTAGGCCCAGGGCGCCGGCCAGGTCGATGACCGTGCGGACGATGGCGTGGTCGTCGGCGTCGGTGGCCATGCCCAGGACGAACGAGCGGTCGACCTTGACCTCGGTCAGGGGCAGCCGGCGCAGGTGTTGCATCGACGAGTAGCCCGTGCCGAAGTCGTCCAGGGCGATTGCCACCCCGAGCTTCGCCAGCTCGGAGATGGTCGCCAGGACGCGCCGCGGGTCGGCCATCAGGGCGCCCTCGGTGATCTCCAGTTGGAGTTGGTCCGGGGTGACCGCGAAGCGGGTCAGCCGTTCCCTGATCTGGTCGACGATCTCCAGCGTGTGCAGGTCGCGGATGCTGACGTTGACCGCCGCCCGCAGTTTCACGCCGGCGGCCTGCCACTTCGCGAGCTGCTCGACCACGTCGTCGACGACCCGGCGGGTGAGCAGGCGCATGACCGCGCTCTGTTCGGCCACCTTGATCAGCTCTTCGGGGTCGACCATGCCGCGCTTCGGGTGCTTCCAGCGCAGCAGGGCCTCGACGCCGACCACCTCGCCGGTCTGGATCTCGATCTGCGGCTGGTAGTACATGTTGATCTCGCCTGCGGCGGCAGACGCCAGGTCCGGGTCGAGGGCGCGCCGCAGGTCGCCGAGCAGGCTCAGCCGCTCGGGCGTGTTGTGGTCGGACTCCGGCTTGTAGACGGCGACCGTGTCGTTGCGGTGCTTCGCGTCGTACATCGCGACGTCGGCATGCCGCATCAGCGTCGCGAAGTCGTCGCCGTGCTCGGGGAACAGCGCGATGCCGATCGACCCGGAGACGTCGAGCGGCAGGCCGTCGAGGGCGACCGGCTCGGCCAGGGCGGCCACGACGCGGTCGGCCAGGGCCCGGGCGCCGGCGGCGTCGTGCAGCCGGGGCGTCAGGATGGCGAACTCGTCGCCGCCGAGCCGGGCGACCACGTCGTGCCGGTCGACGGCCTGCGTCAGGCGCCCGCTCACCTCGACCAGCAGCTGGTCGCCGACCGCGTGGCCGAGCGCGTCGTTGACGTGCTTGAACCGGTCGATGTCGAGCAGGAGCAGGGCGAAGTGCCGGTCGGGCGCGCCGGTCGCGGCGCGGGCGCAGTGCAGGGTGGCCTGCTCGTGCACCTCGGCCAGCAGGGCCTTGCGGTTGGCCAGGCCGGTCAGGGGGTCGAGCCGGGCCAGCTGCTCCTGTTCGGACGACAGCCGCGACATCCGGTAGACCGCGAACAGCGGCACGAGCATCAGCGGGATCAGCGCGACGCTGTGTGAGGCGGGCCCACCGACCAGGATCGGCGCGAGCAGCAACAACGCTCCGATGGAGACGGACTCGAAGGCGACGCCCTGGCGGAACGTGGCCCACCAGTTGCCGCCGGAGTGCAGCCGGACCGCGATGGTCACCGTGCCGTACTTGACCACGAACCAGGCCGCCGCCGCCAGCGTCACCGCGGCCACGTCGATCCAGGTCGGACCGACGCCCTCCGCGAAGGCCGTCTCACTGAGCAGATAGGTGACCGCCTCCGCCGCGCCCAGGGCCAGCGTGTACTGCGCGCTGTTGAACACCGCGCGCCAGGGCGCGTGCCGCAGCCGCCACGACGAGACCGCCACCGCGGCCGCCTGCACCAGCACGGCAGGCCCGAGCCCCCACGCCAGCAGGATCGCGAAGGTGAAGCAGATGGACGGGAAGACCGCGGAGCTCTGCCGGCGCCCCGGCGGCGCGAACGGCTGAGAGTCACAAAGGACAGCCAGCGCGGCCATCACCCAGAACGCGGCCGGCAGGTCGGGAAGTGTCTCGGGCAACCGGCTCAGCGGCCCGGCGGCGACGATCGCGGCCACCCCGACGACCACGGCGACGAAGCTGTAGAACGGCACCGCCCGTTCGGCGGGAACGTAGTTACGACGCGCGGCAGCGTCCATCCCCACCTCCCCGCTCGCCCCACAACGCCCCCCGGCGCCGGCCACAGTGCACTAAAGATCCCACCCTATGGTTGTCATGCGCCAACCGAGCGAAAGGGACAGAGTCGTGATTAAGTTGAGATAGACGGCAAGCGGGCAGCTATTGGCCGATAGCCGTCAGCTCAGGCTTCGTCACTCACCGCAGCCGCGCGCGCCGCGTCGGGCCCGTCGGAGAGCAGAATCCGCAGGCCAGCCTCGTCGAGGACCGGGACCTTGAGGGACACCGCCTTGTCGTACTTGGAGCCGGGATTGTCGCCTACGACGACAAAGTCGGTCTTCTTGGATACTGAACCGGTGACCTTGCCGCCACGGGTGGCGATGGCCTCGGTCGCCTGGTCGCGGGAGAACTCGTTGAGCGTGCCGGTGACCACGACGGTGAGACCCTCCAGCGGGCGCGGGCCCTCGTCGGCGCGCTCCTCGGCCATCCGCACGCCGGCGGCCCGCCACTTGCGGACCACCTCGCGGTGCCAGTCGACCGCGAACCACTCCTCGAGGCTCACGGCGATCGTCGGACCGACGCCGTCGACCCCGGACAGCTCCTCGACGCTGGCCTCGTCGATCCGCTCGATGGAGCCGAAATGCCGGGCCAGCGCCTGGGCCGCGGTCGGGCCGACGTGCCGGATCGAGAGCGCGACCAGCACCCGCCACAGCGGACGGGTCTTGACCTCTTCGAGGTTGTCGAGCAGCTTGACCGCGTTGCTGCCGAGCGTGCCGTCCTTGTTGACGAAGAACGGGCAGTCGCGCAGCGCCAGCGCGTCGATGTCGAACAGGTCGCCCTCGTCGGTGATCGCGCCGCACTCGAGCAGCGCGGTGGCCGCCTTGTAGCCGAGCACCTCGATGTCGAGCCCACCCCGCCCGGCCAGGGCGAACACCCGCTCGCGGAGCTGGGCCGGGCACGACCGGGCGTTGGGGCACCGGATGTCGACGTCGCCCTCCTTGGCCGGCGCCAGCGTGGTGCCGCAGCTCGGGCACTGGGTGGGCATCTCGAACGCCCGCGCGTCGGCCGGCCGCAACCCGATGACGGGACCGAGCACCTCGGGGATCACGTCGCCGGCCTTGCGCAGGACGATCGTGTCGCCGATCAGCACGCCCTTGCGCTCGACCTCGCGGGCGTTGTGGAGCGTGGCCAGCGCGACCGTCGACCCGGCGACCTTGACCGGCTCGAGCACGGCGAACGGGGTGACCCGCCCGGTGCGGCCGACGTTGACCTGGATGTCGAGCAGCTTGGTGTTGACCTCTTCGGGCGGGTATTTGAAGGCGATCGCCCAGCGCGGTGCCTTGCTGGTCGAGCCGAGCCGGCCCTGCAGCGCGAGCTCGTCGACCTTGACCACCACGCCGTCGATCTCGTGCTCGACGTCGTGCCGGTGCTCGCCGTAGTAGGCGATGTAGTCGTCGACCCCGGCGAGGTCGTCGACCACCTTCCACCGCTCGCTGGTCGGCAGCCCCCAGCGGCGCAGCGACTCGTAGGCGTGCGACTGCGACCTGGGCGCGAAGCCCTTCCGGGCGCCGATGCCGTGCACCACCATGCGCAGCGGGCGGGAGGCGGTCACCCGCGGGTCTTTCTGTCGCAGGCTGCCGGCCGCGGCGTTGCGCGGGTTGGCGAACGGCGCCTTGCCCTGCTCGACCAGGCCGGCGTTGAGATCGGCGAAGGCGGAGATCGGGAAGTAGACCTCGCCGCGCACCTCGAGCAGCTCGGGCACGCCCTTGCCGGACAGCCGCTCCGGGATGCCTTCGATCGTGCGCACGTTGGGGGTCACGTCTTCGCCGGTGCGTCCGTCGCCCCGGGTCGCGCCGCGGACCAGCCGGCCCTGCTCGTAGGTCAGGTTGATCGCCAGGCCGTCGACCTTGAGCTCGCAGAGGAACCGCACGGGACCGCCCGCGTCGCGGATCGTGCGCTCGGCCCACTGCGCCAGCCCCTCGGCGCTGAACACGTTGTCGAGGCTGAGCAGCCGCTCCAGGTGCTCGACGGCGGTGAACTCGGTGGTGAACCCGCCGACCCGCTGGCTCGGCGACTCCGGGGTGCGCAACGCGGGATATTCGTCTTCGAGTGCGATCAGCTCGCGCATCAGCGCGTCGAAGTCGGCGTCGGAGACGGTAGGCGAGTCGAGCACGTAATAGCGGTAGGTGTGGCCGTCGATCTCCTCGGCCAGCGCGGCATGCCGCGAGCGGGCGGAAGGTGGCGGCGAGGCACCCGCGGCCGCGGCCTGGGCGGCCGTCACCGGCTGGGCAGGAAGGGCTTCCTCGGACACCGCGCGCAACCTCCGGATGAGCTAGGACCTACAAACAGCAACCTAGCCCGCCCGTACGACAAAGTCTCAGACCTCGAAGACGAGACAGAACGGGTGCCCAGCGGGATCCTCGAACACCCGGAAGTCCGCTCCGTCCCCTGGGAGCCGCTTCGCACCCAGCGCGATCGCCTGCGACGTAGCCGACTCGATGTCGTCGACCATCACGTCCAGGTGCAACTGCTGCGGGCGCTCCGGGTCGGGCCAGTGCGGCTCGCGCAGGTCGGTCGCGAGCTGGAAGGCGATCCGGACCCGGTCGTCGGAGATCACCACCCAGTTTCGCGCTTGTGCGTGAGGGGCATGCCGAGCAGCTCGCTGTAGAACCCGGCCAGAGCGGACGGATCCGGACAGTCGATCACGACGTTGTAGAGGCGTCCGATCATGCCCGCCATCATTCCCCACGCAACGGCGGGCTACTCCTCGACGAGCCGCCGCCCGGCGTCGCGGCAGGCCGCCAGCGTGTCCTTCGCGAAGCTGAGCGAGGCGCGCGCCAGCCCGCAGGTCGGCGTGACCACCACCTGCCGGGGCAGCAGTCCGGCGCTGAAGCCGAGCTGGCGCCAGACCGTCCGTACGCGATCGACCAAGTCCTTGTGGCTCGCCGCGCGCGCACCGCTGGTCGGCGCCACTCCGGCCAGCAGGCCCACGCCGGCATCCAGAGCTTCACCCAACGGGTCGAGGGCCGTGACCAGCGAGAGGTCGATCGACAGGGCCGTGGCACCGGCCGAGACGAGCAGCGGAATGGGTACGTCCGGCGCGCAGCAGTGGAACACCGTCGGCGCGTCGACCCGGGCCACGAGCTCACGCAGCGCGTCGGTCGCCGTGGTGGCCTCGACCGGCCGGTACGCGCTGAACCCGCTTTCGGTGGGCACGCGCCCGGCCAGCACCGTCGGCAGCGCCGGCTCGTCGATCTGGAGCAGCACGGTCGCCCGCGGCAGCCGGCGCCGCACGTCCTCGACGTACCCCCGGAGCCCTTCCGCCAGCGACGCGGTCAGGTCGCGGACCGCTCCCGGGTCGCGCAGCACGCGCCCACCGATCGGCAGGTCGACGTTCGCGGCCAGCGTGTACGGCCCGGCCGCCTGCACTTTGACCACACCGGCGTAGCCGTCGCCCTGCTCGGTGAGCTGGTCGAGGTCGCGGTCCAGCAGATCGAGCGCGCGGCGCAGGTCGCGACCGGGTCGAGCGGCGATCCGCCAGCGTCCGGCGTAGACCTCGACGGGCATGTCGACCAGGAACGCCGACGTCCGCCCGATGATCTCCGCACCCGGGCCGCGGCCTGGCAGTTCGGCGAGATGGGGCAGGTCGGGCAGCTCGCCCAGCACCACGCGCTGCGCCTCGGCGACGTCGGTGCCGGGCATCGAGCCGACACCCGTGGCACTGCCGGCGGGCCACAACCAACGATCACTCACGAGGCAGGAGCCTACCGATGACCTGCGTACGGGTGGCCGGGTGACCATCACGCCAGAGCCACACCACGTCGCGGCCGAACGACTCGACCAGCAGCGCGAACGCGACCAGCAGCAGCACCACGTTCGCCCGGAAGGGCAGCACGCCGGCCGTGGTCGTGATCAGCGCGATGCCCTGGGTCGCGGCCACCACCTTGCGCCAGTAGCGGGGCGGCAGCGTGCCGCGCATCCAGCCGGTGGTCCAGATGCCGAGCAGGAACGCGTACCGCATGCCGCCGATCGCCAGCACCCACCAGCCTGCAGAACCGGCGACGTAGAGGCTGAGCACGAGCAGCAGGAACGAGTCGGCTTCCATGTCGAACCGCGCGCCGAACGCCGACGACGTGCCGGTGCGCCGGGCGACCTGCCCGTCGACGCCGTCGAGCAGCAGCGCGACGACCACCAGGCCGACGATCCAGCCGACCGCCGGCGCGTGCGCGAGCGAGTCGACGACGAGGGCCGTGACCACCCCGATCAGGGTCGTCCGGGCGGCCGTCACCCAGTCGGCGGGGCCGTACCCGTTGAGTCCGGTTGATGACAGTCCGTGTTGGAGAAGGATCATCGTGACGAGTGCGAACGCGACACCTGTGAACCAGGCGACAGCGCCCATGCCGACCGCGGCCCCCACCGCAACAAGCACTGTGAGCTGGGCAAACATGCCGACCAGGGGGCCGGACCGAACCAGGCGCATCGTTCCTCCGTGTCATGAAGCGGCACCAGATGACACGGGAGATGGGATCGTTCGGTTCATGAACATGACGGAGAGCCACGAATGAGCCGGTCGGAACGTGCATTCTGGGTGGTCGCACCCGGCGTCGGCGAGATCCGCCCGGCCGCCGTGGACGCACCCGGTCCCGACGAGGTTCTGGTCCGTACGATCCGGTCCGGTGTCAGCCGGGGCACCGAGACGCTGGTGTTTCGCGGAGCGGTGCCGGCGAGCCAGCATACGGTCATGCGCGCGCCCTTCCAGGAGGGTGACTTCGCCGGAACGGTGAAGTACGGCTACCTGAACGTGGGCGTGGTCGAGCAGGGCCCGGCCGAGTTGCTCGGGCGCACGGTGTTCTGCCTCTATCCACATCAGACGGCGTACGTGGTGCCCGCGTCGGCGGTCGTACCGGTGCCCGAGGACGTGCCGCCGTCGCGTGCGGTGCTGGCCGGGACCGTGGAGACCGCGGTCAACGCGCTCTGGGACGCGCCGCCCCTGGTCGGCGACCGCGTCACCGTGGTCGGTGGCGGCATGGTCGGTTGCAGCGTCGCGCGGCTGCTGGCCCGGTTCCCGGGCGTGGCGGTCGAGCTCGTCGACGTCGACCCGGCCCGGGCGGCGACGGCGGCGGCGCTCGGTGTCGAGTTCGCCCATCCGGATGACGCCGCGACCGGTCGCGATCTCGTCTACCACGCCAGCGCCTCGGAGGCGGGTCTGCGTCGAAGTTTGGCTCTGCTCCGCGCGGAGGGCACGGTGGTCGAGCTGAGCTGGTACGGCGACCGCGAGGTCAGCGTGCCGCTCGGTGCCGGGTTCCACTCCGGACGCCTCGCCATCCGGGCGAGCCAGGTCGGCATGGTCGCGCCGGCCCGGCGGTCGAGCCGGTCCTATGCGGACCGGGTCGCGCTCGCCCTCGACCTGCTCCGCGATCCGACGTTCGACGCGTTGGTCAGCGCCGAACATCCGTTCGAGCGACTACCCGACGTGCTGCCCGCCCTCTCGTCTGGCAGCCTGGCCGGGTTGTGCCACGTCATCACCTACGGAGAGTAGAGAAACACATGTTCAGCGTCACGGTGCGCGATCACATGATGATCGCCCACAGCTTCCGCGGCGAGGTCTTCGGCCCTGCTCAGCAGCTCCACGGCGCGACCTTCCTGGTCGACGCCACGTTCCGCCGGGCCGAGCTCGACGCGGACGGCATCGTCGTCGACATCGCCCTGGCGTCCGAGGAGCTCAAGGCCATCGTCGGGCAGTTCAACCTGCGCAACCTCGACGAGGACCCGACGCTGGCCGGGATGAACACGACCACCGAGGTGCTGGCGAAGGTGATCGCGGACCGGCTGGCCGAGCGGGCCACCTCCGGCGCGCTCGGTGCGGGCGGCCCCGAGCTGGCCGGCATCACCGTCACCCTGCACGAGTCGCACATCGCCTGGGCGAGCTACGAGCGATCGCTGTGAACCATTCGCCGCCGGGCGGCGTACAGGTCATCGTGCCTGACGACATCGACAACCCGGCCTTCCCCAGTGGGGGGAACGCGTACGACCGCCGGGTCCTCGATGCCCTGGTGGGGTTGGGCTGGACGGTGCGCGAGCACCTGGTGCCGGTCGGTGCCCCGCTGGGTCCGGTGTTCGATGCGCTGCCCGACGGCGAGCTGGTCCTGGTCGACGGTCTGCTGGCGCCGGGCGTGCCGGTCGACCGGGTCGGCCGCCTGCGCCTCGTGGTGCTGGCCCACATGGTGTTCGGCGCGCCGGAGGAACGGGCCGTGCTGGCCGCCGCCGACGCGGTGCTGACCACCAGCGAGTGGTGCCGACGGCACCTGGCGGACGCCTACGGTGTCGTGGCCACGGCGGCCGCGCCCGGCGTCGAGCCCCAACCCGTCGCGTCGCCCAGCGCGACCGGTGACCGGCTGCTCTGTGTCGCCGCCGTCCTGCCGCACAAGGGCCAGGACGTGCTCGCCGACGCGCTGGCGGCGCTGCCCGACGCGGGCTGGAGCATGCGGTGCGTGGGCTCGCTGGACCGCGATCCCGACTTCGCCGCCGAGGTGCGCGGGCGCGCGCCGGCCGGCATGCGGTTCACCGGCCCGCTGGTGGGTGCCGACCTCGACGCCGCGTACGCGGACACCGACCTGCTCGTGCTGCCCTCCCGCGCCGACTCCTACGGCATGGTCGTCACCGAGGCCCTGGCCCGGGGCATCCCGGTGCTGACCACCACCGCCCAGGGGCTGCCCGACACGCTGGGCCGCGCACCCGACGGCAGCCGACCGGGCGTGTTGGTCCCGCCCGGCGACCCCGGCGCGCTGGCTGCCGCGCTGCGGCGCTGGCTCACCGAACCCTCCGCCCGTGACGCGCTGCGCACGTCGGCCCGGCTGCGCAGAACGACGCTGACGGGTTGGCCGGTCACCGCGAAGCTGGCCTCCGATGTCCTGTCCACGGTCGCGATGCGGGAGAGCACGAGCAGATGACGAGCGCCCTGATGCCCAAGGCCAGCCCCAACTGGCTGCGCCTGCGTGAAGCCGCTGACGCGACCGCACGCTCCGAAGAGCTGGTCACAGAGGTGCGTGAGCGGCTGGGCTCGGTGGACCGCCTGGTGATCCACGACTTCGGCTGCGGCACCGGCTCGGCGGCCCGCTGGCTGGCGCCCCGGCTGCCGGGCGCGCAGCACTGGATCATGTGGGACCGCGACCCCGACCTGCTGGCCGCGGCCATGGCCGGCAAGCCGGAGCAGATCACCGCCGTGACCCGGCAGCGCGACCTCGGCACGCTGAGCGCCACCGACCTGTCCGGCGCCGACCTGGTCACCGCCTCGGCGCTGATCGACGTCCTGACCATCGACGAGGTCGACGCCATCGCGGCGGCGTGCGCGGGGGCCCGCGTACCCGCGCTGGTCATGCTCTCCGTGGTGGGCCGGGTCGAGCTCGATCCGGCGGACCCGTTCGACGACGAGGTCGCGGCCGCGTTCAACGCGCACCAGCGGCGTGCGGTGGGCGGCCGCCGGCTGCTCGGCCCGGACGCCGTCGCGGCGCTGTCCGGCGCGTTCGCCCGGCACGGCGTGGCGACCACGCTGCGGCCCAGCCCCTGGCGGCTCGGCGCCGACGACCGGGACCTGCTCGCGGTCTGGTTCCAGGAGTGGCTGGACGCGGCCGTCGAGCAGGTGCCCGCGCTCGGCAAGCCGTCCGCCGGCTACGCCCGCCGCCGTCTCGCGGAGATCGCCGAGGGCCGCCTCGCCGCGACCGTCCAGCACGTCGACCTGTTGGCGACGCCGTGACCAGGGCACAGTTCTGGGGTTGGGCCCGCCTCGTCGGCGGTGGGGCCGTGCTGGTCGTGCTCGTCTGGCGGCTGGGCAGCGGCCCGTTCCTGACCGGCCTGCGCGGGGTCGACGCCACCGCGCTGACCACCGCCTTCGTGATCGGCGTGGTGACCACCGTGGCCTGCGCCTACCGGTGGGCGCTGGTGGCCCGCGGGCTCGGCGTCACGCTGCCCCTGCGGGAGGCCGTCGGCGCCTACTACCGGGCGCAGTTCCTCAACACCACGCTGCCCGGCGGCGTGGTCGGCGACGTGCACCGGGCGGTCCGGCACGGCAAGGACATTGGCGACGTCAAGCTGGGCGTACGCGCGGTCGTGGTCGAGCGGATGGCCGGCTTCGTCGTGACGATCGCCCTGTCGGTGATCACTCTGGCGGTGTTCCCGTCGCCGGTCCGCCAGCACATGCCGATGGCGGTGGCCGCGCTGGCCGTCCTGGGCCTGGTCGCCTGGCTCGTGAAGGGCCGGATGCGGATCCGCACCGGGCTGTTCTCGGCCCGCACCGGCATCGGCGTCGTGGTCACCACCGCGGCGGTGCTGGCCGGCCACCTGATCACCTTCCTGGTCGCGGCGCGGACCGCGGGCGCCACCGCCCCGCTGACCCTGCTCGCCCCGCTCACCCTGCTGGCCCTCCTGGCGATGGCGCTGCCGTGCAACATCGCGGGCTGGGGCCCGCGCGAGGGGGTGGCCGCCTGGGCGTTCGGCGCCGCCGGCCTGACCTCCGAGCAGGGCGTTTCGACCGCGGTCGTGTTCGGCGTGTTGGCGCTGGTCGCGAGCCTGCCGGGGGCCGTCGTGCTGGTGGTGCGTTGGGCGGACGGCCGGCGCGCTGCGGAGAAACCGGTAATGCTGGAACATGAGCCTGTCCACCGGCAACCGGAGTACAGCCATGGCTGAGCGGCCCTACATCGTGCTGAGCTGCGCCATGTCGATCGACGGTTATGTCAACGACACCGCCGACGACCGCCTCATGCTCTCCAACGAGGCCGACTTCCACCGGGTCGACGAGGTCCGCGCCGGCTGCGACGCGATCCTGGTCGGCGCCGAGACGGTCCGCCGCGACAACCCCCGCCTGGTGGTCAAGTCGCCGGAGCACCGGGCGGCCCGGGTGGCCCGCGGCGAGCACCCGACGCCGCGCAAGGTGACCGTCACCGAGGGCGGCGACCTGGACGCGGAAGCGGCCTTCTTCCAGTCGGAAGACACCGAGAAGATCGTCTACTGCGCGACCTCCACCGTGCGTCAGACCGAGCGACGGCTGGGGGAGTACGCCACCGTCGTCGACGGCGGGCAGCCGGTGAACCTGCGCCGGGTAGCCGAGGACCTGCACACCCGCGGCGTCCGCCGGTTGATGGTCGAGGGCGGCGGCACCATCCACACCCAGTTCCTGTGCGAGGAGCTCGCCGACGAGCTGCACCTCGTGGTGGCACCGTTCTTCGTCGGCGACTCCAAGGCACCCCGGTTCGTCGGCGACGGCGACTTCCCGTGGTGTCAGGAGCGCCGGGCGACCCTGGCCGAGGTTCGCCAGGTGGGCGACGTGGTGCTGCTCCGCTATGCCCTGTCGCCCCGGTTCGGCACCGTCTGATGAGGAGATTGATGGACGACGCGACGATACGTACGCAGGTATCGGTCCCCCTTCGGTTCCCCGACGGATACGCCACGAAGGCGGAGGTGTTCACCTTCCACGGCCTCGTGGACGGCCGCGAGCACATCGCCTTCGGGCTCGGCGAGTGGCGCGACACCGTGGCCCGTGACGAGGCGCCCCTGGTGCGGCCCCACAGCGAGTGCCTGACCGGCGACGTGTTCGGCAGCGAGCGCTGCGACTGCGGCCCGCAGCTGCGCGAGGCGGTCGAGCGGATCAGCAACACCGGCGGCCTGCTGCTCTACCTCCGGCAGGAGGGTCGCGGCATCGGCCTCTACGCCAAGCTCGACGCGTACGCCCTGCAGGACACCGGAATGGACACGTACGAGGCGAACCTCGCGCTCGGCCACGGCGAGGACGAGCGTGACTACACGCCGGCCGCGCAGATGCTGCGCGCCCTCGGTGTCTCGCGCATCGCGTTGCTCTCCAACAACCCTGACAAGGAGGAGCAGCTCACCTCCCTGGGCGTGGCGGTCACGAAGCGGGTGCCGACCCGCCTGCACCTGTCCGCGGCCAACGCGGGCTATCTGGCGGCCAAGGCGAGATACGCCCGACGTGCGGTGGAACAGGACTGGCTGGCGTCGTGAAAAGCCGGATCCTGACGGGCCTGGCCGCGTTCTTCGTCCTGCTGCTCCTGCTCGTACCCGACGACTTCGCCGCGCTGAGCCCGTTGGCCCTGCTGGCGATCCCGTTGGAGGCCCTGGTCGGCGTCGCGATCGTGGTGTTCCTGCCGCCGCGGGCCCGCACGATCGTCGGCATCGTCGCCGGCGTCCTGCTGGGCGCGATCAGCATCCTCAAGCTGCTCGACCTCGGCTTCGGCGTCACGCTGTCCCGGCAGTTCGACCCGCTCTCGGACTGGTCGCTGTTCCGCGCGGCCTCCGAGTGGGTCTCCGAGTCGTTCGGCAAGCCCGGTGCGGTCGGCGCCGTGGTCGTGGCGATCCTGCTCGCCTTGGCGCTGCCGGTGCTGGCGGTGCTGTCGATCCTGCGGCTGTCGCGGGTGGTGTCGGTGCGCCGGAACCTCGCGCTGCGCGTCGTCGCCGGGCTCGCCGTGGTCTGGGTGGCGCTGGCGATCCTGGGCGTGCACCTGGTGCCCGGCGTGCCGGTGGCCGGTCGGAGCACGGCCGCGGCAGCCTACGACCACGCCGCTCAACTGCGGGCGGACATCCGGGACCAGGCGGCGTACGACCGTGAGGAGTCCACCGACGCCTACCGCGACGTACCCGCCTCGCAGCTCCTGCAGGGGTTGCGGGGCAAGGACGTCATCTTCGCGTTCGTGGAGAGCTACGGCCGTGACGCCGTCAACTACCCGCAGACCGCCGCCCTGCTGGCATCGCGTACTCAGCAGCTGACGGCGGCCGGCTTCCAGTCCAGCAGCGGGTGGCTGACCTCGTCGACCATCGGCGGTGGGAGCTGGCTCGCCCACTCGACGTTCCAGTCGGGGCTGTGGATCGACAGCCAGCGGCGGTACGGGAAGTTCACGGAAGGCACGCGCTACACGCTGACGACGGCGTTCTCCAAGGCCGGCTGGCGCACGGTGGCGGTGATGCCGGCGAACCGCCGCGACTGGCCCGAGGGCGCGGTCTACGGCTGGGACAAGGAGTACGACGACCGGACGCTCGGCTACAAGGGTCAGGGTTACGCGTTCTCCTCGATCCCGGACCAGTTCACGCTGCACTCGTTCCACCGGACGGAGATGGCCGCTCCCGGGCGCAAGCCGGTGATGGCCGAGATCGACCTGCTGTCGAGCCACGCGCCGTGGACCCCGGTGCCGCCGATGATGGACTGGGACAAGCTCGGCGACGGCTCCACGTACCCGGGCAACGGCGGCAAGGGCGGGAACCCGGACGAGATCAACAACGAGGACGCGAACACGGTACGGGACAACTACCGGCGTACGGTCGAGTACTCGGTCGACAGCCTGGTGTCCTATATGGAGAAGTTCGGCAACTCGAACACGGTCATGGTGATGCTCGGCGACCACCAGCCGTCTCCGGTCGTCACGGGCCCCGACCCGAACCGGGACATCCCGATCACCGTGATCGCCAAGGACCCGACGATCCTGCCGCGCATCGCGAGCTGGGGCTGGTCACCCGGCCTGGCCCCGGTGGCCGACGGCCCGGTCTGGCGCATGGACGCCTTCCGCGACCGCTTCCTGGCCGCGTTCGCCAAGTAGCAGGCCGGTCAGCAGAGCCCGCAGCGCGCGGGCGAAGAGGTCGTCCTTCGGTGGTGGTCCGGGGTTTGCCAGCGCGGCGGTCAGATGTGGGTGGCGCGCGGGGTCGAGGGCCGCGAACGGTTGCCCGGTGGGTTGCGCGCGGCTGAACAGGACCACTGTGCCGGTCATCAACGCGATCGCCTCGAACTTGGCGGTGGTGGGCGCGGGGACCTCGCGCAGGATGCCGAGGCAGTGGTCGAACCACGACAGGGTCTGCGGGCCGGCGGCGGTCGGGCGTTGGATCACCTCGCCCAGCCAGCGGTGGCGGCGGTGCAGCTCGAGCTGTTGTGTGGCCAGGGCTTGCAGTTGGTCCAGCCAGTCGCCCGCGGGCCGCGGATAGGGCTTCAGTTCGCCGACCGCGTGGTCGGTCATGAGGTCGAGCAGGTCGTCGCGGGACGACAGGTAGCGGTAGAGCGATCCGGCCGTGGTGTCCAACGCGGAGGCGACCGCGCGCATCGAGACCGCCGGCAGGCCTTCGGCGTCGGCCAGCGCGATGGCGGCCGTCACGATCTCGTTCCGGCTGTGTCCCGGTGTGGGTCCACGCCGGCCCCGCTCGGGTCTTGTCCAGATGGGTTGCGCATCGCTCACCGCCCAACTGTAAACTGCAAACGACGTTCGCAGTTTAGGGAGGTCTCTACATGGAGCGGGTCACGACGTTCGACGGCGCGACGATCGCGCTGCATTCGACGGGCACGGGGCCGGGCATCGTGGTGGTGCACGGCGGCGGGGTGACGATCGACGTCTACCGGCGCTTCGCGGCGGCGCTGGCCGACCGGTTCACGGTGCATCTCTACAACCGCCGTGGTCGGGGTGACGCGCCCGCGCGGGCGCTGCCCTACACGTTCGACCAGGAGGTCTCCGACCTCGCCGCGGTGCTCGCCCACACCGGCGCCGGCAACGTGGTCGGGCACAGCGCCGGGGGCCTCATCGCGTTGGACGCCGCGCTGCGGCTGCCGATCCAGCGGTTGGCGCTCTACGACGCGGCGATCTCGATCGACGGCAGCTTTCCGGCGTCGTGGCTGCCGGCTGCCCGTGCGGCGGCCGCGGCCGGCGACCTGCCGCTGGCGATGGCGCTCACCGCGGCCGGCATCAACACGCACCAGGCGGCCGCGCGCCTACCGCTCGCGGTGCGAGTGGTGATGTGCCGGCTCTTCCTGCGCACGCCGATCGGCCGAATGATGGGCGACCTGCTGCCAATGACCCTCGACGAGTCGACGTTGATCGCGGCGGCCGACGGCCCCGCCGACCGCTGGGCCGGCGTGACCGCGTCAGTGTTGCTGGCCTGCGGGGGCAGGGGTCCGCGCTACTACGTGACGGCCGACGACGCCTTGGCCGCGGCCCTACCCAACGCCCGTTCGATGCAGATCCCGGGCAGCGCGCACGACGGCATCAACCGGGCGCCCGACAACCTGGTCGAGGTGTTCGCCGAATTCTTCGCGACACCCGTGGCACCGCGGTCCGGGGAGCCCGCCCGGTAACGCGAGCGGCCCGCGCAGCGGGCAGCAGTCTGCTGCCGGGACCGTCTCGCGCACCGTTGAAGGGTCGGCGGGCGGTCACCGCATCGCTTTGTGCGGCCTAGGCTCGAGGGATGGCCACGACGCATGCGCTGCGGTTCGCGGACGGGTTGGTGACCAAGCGCTACACCTCATGGGGGCGTGGCGAGCATCGGCGCGAGTGGGCCGTGTTGCACCGGTTGCGTGAGCACGCGGCCGGGCTGGCGCCGGAGCCGGTCCGCGCGAGTCTCGACGCGAACCCGCCGACGGTGACCATGAAGCTCGCGACGGCCGTCCGGACACTGTGGTCGGTGCCGTTCGACGGCGACCCACCGGTCGAGGACTGGGCGCCTGATCTGCACTTCGCACGCCGACTCGGCGATGCCGACTGGCCCGACCCGCCGGCCGAGGTCGGCGCGGCGCTCGCCGCGTCAGCCCGCTGGTGGTGGGGTCCCGACCCGGACCTGCTCAGCGAACGTCCGGACACCCTCGTGCTCGGCCATCGCGACCCGAACCTGGCCAACTACCTGTGGGACGGCCGCCGGGTCCGGATCGTCGACTTCGAAGACGCCCGCGTCAGCGATCCGGCCACCGAGATCGCTCTCCTCGCCGAGCACGTGTCCGCCCGCCAGTTGTTCGCGGACGGACTGCCGAAGCAGTTCGCCGACGCGGTGAGCGATCGTCGCCGACTGCGGGCGGCACGGCGGCTGTGGGCGATGTTCTGGCTGTCGCTGTTGCGACCGGGCGGTCCGGCCAGCCGCCGGAACCCTGAACACCTCGCGCGCCACCAGGCGCGCAGGTTGCTCGACCTCCTGCGCGACTGATGTTGGTCGTGCACCGCGGACCCGGCAGCGAAGCGAAGCGAGCGGTCCCCGGCGGGAGCGACGGTCGTGCCGCCCGCGAACCCGGGAACCGCTCTAGATCTTCGTCTTCAGGTCCTTGATGGACTTCAGCCGGCGCCAAGCCGCTCAAGAATCAACTCGCGAACCGTCTTCGCGTCCGCCTGTCCCTTGGTGGTCTTCATGACGGCGCCGACGAGGGCGCCGGCCGCGGCCACCTTGCCGTCGCGGACCTTGGCGGCGACGTCGGGGTTGGCGGCGATGGCCTCGTCGACCGCGGCCGTCAACGCACCGGTGTCCGAGACCACCGCGAGCCCACGGGCCTCCATCACGGCTGTCGGGGAGCCCTCACCGGCGACGACGCCCTCGAGCACCACCCGCGCGAGCTTGTCGTTGAGCTTGCCGCCATCGACCAGCGTCTGGAGCTCGGCGACCTGTGCGGGCGTGGCACCCACGGACGCGAGGTCGATGCCGGCCTCGTTGGCGCGGCGGGCCAGCTCACCCAGCCACCACTTCCGGGCGGCGGCAGCCGTGGCGCCCGCCGCGACCGTCTCCTCGATCAGCTCGACCGCACCAGCGTTGACCACCGACTGCATGTCCAGATCGGACAGACCCCAGGCTTCCTGAATGCGCTTGCGACGCTCGCGCGGCGGCTCGGGCAGGGCCGCCTTGAGCTCCTCGACCCAGGCCGGGTCGGGAGCGAGCGGCACCAGGTCGGGCTCGGGGAAGTAGCGGTAGTCGGTCGCCGTCTCCTTCGAGCGGCCCGGACGCGTGTCGCCGGTCTCCTCGGAGAAGTGCCGGGTCTCCTGGATGATCCGCCCGCCGCTCTCCAGCACCGCGGACTGGCGGATGATCTCCGAGCGGACGGCGCGTTCGACCGAGCGCAGCGAGTTGACGTTCTTGGTCTCGGTGCGGGTGCCCCATTCCTCGCCGGGGCGGTTGAGCGACGTGTTGACGTCGCAGCGCAGCGAGCCCTCTTCCATCCGGACGTCCGAGACACCCAGGCCGCGGATGACCTCGCGGAGCTCGGTGACGTAGGCGCGGGCCACCTCGGGCGCGAGCGCACCCGCACCGGGCACCGGCTTGGTGACGATCTCGACCAGCGGGATGCCGGCGCGGTTGTAGTCGACCAGCGACTCGGTCGCGCCGTGGATGCGGCCGGTGGCGCCGCCGACGTGCAGCGTCTTGCCGGTGTCCTCTTCCAGGTGCACCCGCTCGATGCCGATCCGCACCGTCTTACCGTCGACCTCCACGTCCAGGTAGCCGTCGACGCACAGCGGCTCGTCGTACTGGCTGATCTGGAAGTTCTTCGGCATGTCCGGGTAGAAGTAGTTCTTCCGGGCGAACCGGCACCAGGTGGCGATCGAGCAGTTCAGCGCCAGGCCGATCCGGATCGTCGCCTCGATGGCCGCCTTGTTGGCCACCGGCAGCGAGCCGGGCAGGCCGAGGCAGACCGGGCAGACCCGGGTGTTGGGCTCGCCGCCGAAGTCGGTCGGGCAGCCGCAGAACATCTTGGTGTTGGTGCCGAGCTCGACGTGGGTCTCCAGGCCGATCACGGGCTCGAAGCCGGCGATCGCCTCGTCGTAGGTGGGCAGCGTCGTGGTGGTCATCAGCCCTCCAGGGACGGCGGGGTCAGCGTGCCGACGGCGGACTCGAGCGCGGCGGCGACCCGGTACATGCGGTCGTCGGCCATGGTCGGAGCCATGATCTGGAAGCCGACCGGCAGCCCTTCGGACAGGCCACAGGGCACCGAGATGCCCGGGCCGCCGTACAGGTTGGTCGGGATCGTGAAGAGGTCCGCGAGATACATCTGGTACGGGTCGGAGGTGCGCGACCCGAACGGGAACGCCACGAACGGGGTGGTCGGCGAGACCAGCACGTCGACCTGCTCGAAGGCGGCGTTGAAGTCCTGCGTGATCAGCGTGCGGACCTTCTGCGCCTGCCCGTAGTAGGCGTCGTAGTAGCCGCTGGACAGCGCGTACGTGCCGAGCATGATCCGGCGCTTGACCTCGGCGCCGAAGCCGGCCTCGCGGGTCAGCGACATGACCTCTTCGAGCGAGCGGTTGCCGTCGTCGCCGACCCGCAGCCCGAAGCGGACGCCGTCGAACCGGGCGAGGTTCGAGGAGCACTCGCTCGGCGCGATCAGGTAGTAGGCGGGCAGCGCGTACTGGAAGTGCGGCGCGGACACCTCGACGATCTCGGCGCCGAGCTTGGTCAGCGCGGCCAGCGCGTCGTGGAAGGCGGCCATGACGCCCGGCTCGGCGCCCTCGCCCGCGTCGAACTCGGTGACCAGGCCCAGCTTCACGCCGGTCAGATCGCCGGACATGCCGCGCCGGGCGGCCTCGACCACCGGCGGCACAGGCTGGGGGATCGAGGTCGAGTCGCGCCAGTCGTGGCCGGCCATCACCTCGTGGAGCAGGGCCGCGTCGAGCACGGTGCGGGCGCACGGGCCGGGGGTGTCGAGGCTCGACGAGAACGCGATCAGCCCGTAGCGGGAGGTGCCGCCGTAGGTGGGCTTCGCGCCGACGGTGCCGGTGACCGCGCCGGGCTGGCGGATCGAACCGCCGGTGTCGGTGCCGATCGCCAGCGGCGCCTCGTAGGCGGCGACCGCCGCGGCGCTGCCACCGCCGGAACCGCCGGGGATCCGGCCGAGGTCCCACGGGTTGTTGGTCGGCCCGTAGGCGCTGTATTCCGTCGACGAGCCCATCGCGAACTCGTCCATGTTCGTCTTGCCGAGGATCACGGTGCCGGCGTCACGGAGACGCTCGACCACGGTCGAGTCGTACGGCGGGCGCCAACCCTCGAGGATCTTGGAGCCGGCCGTGGTCGGCACGCCGCGGGTGGTCAGCACGTCCTTGACGGCGATGGGAACGCCGGCGAGCGGGCCGAGCTCCTGACCCGCGGCCCGCTTGGCGTCGACCTTGCGGGCGGCGTCGATGGCACCGTCGGCGTCGACGTGCAGGAAGGCGTGCACCTTGCCGTCGACGGCGGTGATCCGGTCGAGGTGGGCCCGGGTCACCTCCTCGGCCGACGCGTCACCCTTGGCGATCGTCCCGGCAAGCTCGGCGGCGGTCATCCTGGTCAGGTCGGACACTGTTGTCACGCCTCCTCGTCCAGGATGCGCGGCACCCGGAACCGGTCTTCCTCGACATCCGGCGCGCCCGCGAGGGCCTCTTCCCGGGTCAGGCAGTTGATCACGACGTCTTCCCGGAGCACGTTGGTCAACGGCACGGAGTGCGAGGTGGGCGGGATGTCCGCCGCCGCGACCTCACCCACCCGCGCCACGGCCTGGAGAATCACGTCCAGCTGGCCGGCGAACGTGTCGAGCTCCTGCTCGGTCACGGCGAGCCGCGACAGCCGCGCGAGATGCGCGACCTCATCGCGGGAAATGGCAGCCATCAGTGCCCCCTTGCGTCGTGTGGGCGATTCGTATGAGGTCAGCCGAGCGCGACACGCGCCCGCCGACCCGAGCGATTCTATTTCTCAGGTCGAACGTGCCTCTGCCGGCCCCTCCGCCCGTTTCAAGCCGGAAACATGAACCAATCAATCTTTACCGCGAGAACAGCGCCACCAACCGAACAAACAAAGTGATCCTTGCCCGGGTTCGTCGGCGGCGCGACCGTCGCTCCCGCCGGGGAGCGCTCCGCTGCGCTGCGCTGCCAGGTCCGCGGTTGGTCGCGCATCGCCCCAAACCCAACCCCTCGGCCGCCCATCCACCGATCGGTGCAGAGCAAAGCGGCCAAAACACACGCTTGGTGGGCTTGGGTCGCGGACCTGGCAGGGACGGGCCCCCTTGGGCCCGGCCCGGTCTCCGGCGGGAGCAACGGTCGTGCGCCCGGCGCACCCGGGAAAGCTTGATCTTGATCTCTCGCTAGTTGGGTTGGGTTAGGCGTTCGGCTAGGAAGGCTTCGAGGCGTTCGGCTGGGGCCGGGTGGGCGAGGGCGAACCCTTGGCCGAGTTGGCAGCCGGCGGTGCGGGCCTGGTCGATCTGGGCGCCGGACTCCAGACCTTCCGCGATGATCTCCATGCCGAGGCGGCGGCCAACGCTGACCACGACGTCGATCAGGGGTTTGGCCATGCCGCCGCTCTGGCGGCTCGTGCCGTGCTCGCCGACCAGGGCCCGGTCGACCTTGAGGATGTCGATCGGTAGGCGGCGCAGGTGGGCCAGGCTCGCCTGGGCGGCGCCGAAGTCGTCGAGCGCCGTGCGTACGCCCAGTGCCCGCAGGCCCGCCAGCTGCGTCACGACCGTCGGGGTGTCCGTGCCGACGCGGCCCTCGGCGATCTCGATCACCAGGCGTTCGGGGGAGAGGCGGCTGGCGACCAGCGTCGCGGCGACCTGGCTGACGAAGTCCGGTGCGGCCAGCTCGAGCGGGGAGACGTTGACCGACAGCCACAGCCGTGGGTCCCAGCCGGCGATCCGGCGGCAGGCGTCCTGGAGTACCCACTGGCCGATCTCGCCGATCACCCCGAGGTCCTCGGCGACCGGCAGCAGCTCGTTCGGGAGGACCGTGCCGAGGGCCGGGCTGCGCCAGCGCAGCAGCGCCTCCGCACCGACCGGTTGGCCGTCGTGCAGGCCGAGGATCGGTTGGAAGACCAGGTCGAGCTCGCCTCGGCTGGCCGCGCCCGGCAGCTCGCGCTCGAGGTCCATCCGGCGGACCAACTGCTCTTCGAGGTACGCGTCGTACCACTCGATCCGGTTGCGGCCGAGCTGACCCGCGCGGCGGCGGGCCAGGTCGGCGCGGCGGAGCACGTCGTCGACGCCGTCGCCGCCGGCGAGCTCGGCGAGGCCGACGCTGACGTAGATGTGCACGGTAGCGCCGGGCAACAGGTACGGCTCGGTCAGCGCGGTCAACAACCGGGTGCCCAGGGCGTACGCGACGACCGGGCCCTCGACGGTGACCACCGCGAACTCGTCACCGGCCAGCCGGGCCGCCACGTCGTCGGTGCCGACCGTAGACCGCAGTCGGCGGCCCACCTCGATGAGGACGGCGTCGCCGACCTCGCGGCCGCGGGCGTCGTTGACCCCCGCGATGCCGTGCAGGTCGATCACCAGGAGGGCGCCGGTGTGTCCCTCGACCGAGCGCTGCGTGGCGATCGTGCGCATCAGCTCGCGCCGGTTGGCCAGGCCGGTGAGCTGGTCGGTGAACGCCAGCTTGTGCAGCGTGCGCTCCAGGTGCCGGCGCTCGCCGACGTCGCGGATGTGCACCACCAGCCCGGCCACCTCGGGAATGCCACGCTGGTCGCTGAGCGTCGACTCGGTGTCGCGCCAGGCCCCGTGGCCGTCGCGCAGGCGGGCGGGAACCAGCGCTGGGCGGGCTTCTTCTCCGTCCTTGTCGGACAGTGTCTGGTTGAGCACGGCCAGCACGTCGGCGGCGTCCTCGGGATGCATCAGGTCGGGAAAGGCGCGACCGACGACGTCCGCATCGGACAGTCCGAAGAGCCGGGCCGCGGCCGGCGACTGCCATCGCACCACCAGGTCCTCGCCGACCACCATGGTGAGGTCGCCCGCGCCGGACACCAGCGAGCGGAAATGAGCCTCCTGTGTGGATAGTCGCTTGGCGTAGCGGCGTACGTCCGAGACCGCGAACACCTCGCGCGCGACCACCGTCGGGATCACCGAGAGGCCGAGCACGATCGACGTCTTGTCGAACTGGCCGACGGTGACGAGGTGCCAGGCGGCGGCCAGCGTGGCGACGACGGCGGGGATGGTCAGCAACGGGTACGCGGACAGGTGCGACTCGGGCTCACCGACCGTGGGCGGCTCGACGCCGGCCTCCGTGAGCGCGGCGCCGGCGAGGATCAGCCCGGGGCTGACCGCGATCGTCGCCCCCGCGACCAGCAGCGCCCAGTCGGGACCCCCGTACGCGAGGATGATCGCCAGTGCGCCGATGCCGCCGAGCGCGATGCCGGCGCCGCCGCCGCACAGCCACGCCGCCCGCCGGTAGGCGACCACGCGCAGCACGATCACCGTGGCGGTGGCCAGGCCGAAGGAGCCGAGCAGGGCCGCGGCGAGCGCCGCCGCCGGCATCTCGCCCTGCGGCGGCAGCAACCAGACCGCGAACGCGATGCTGATGCCCAGGCTGAGGCCGTCGAAGCAGCGGCGGAGCCGGGCGTGCGTGCTGGTGGCGGCACCGGGCAGGAGCAGCAGGCCGATCACGTAGAGCACGGACGCGAAGGCGAGGCCGACGACGGCGATGGTCGGCCGGGCCGCTCCGGGTGGCGCGAAGGGCAGCAGGACCACCGACAGGCCGGTGGCGAGTGCGCCCATTCCCAGGTAGCCGGCGCCGCGGCACGGACCGAACGAGTGCACGCGGGCGTGGATGCGCAGCGCGAGCCGGACCAGCCGGACGGTGCCGACGGCGGCCGTCAGCGCCGTCGCGGCCGCGAGCGCGGTCAGCGCCGGCAGGACCCCGGCGGCCGCGCAGACCAGTGTCGCCAGGGCCGCCGAGGGCGGCCCGGCGATGGCGACGATCCGCGCGAACCGGGGCAGCTGTGGGGACGTAGATGACACGGGTGGTCATCCCCTTGGGTGGAGGGGCCGGGGGAGTGACGGCGAGAAGATACCTCGCCTCACACCATCAACGAGTACGCCTCGCGGAAAGTTACGCCGACTGATTCGCCTTGGTCGGCCCGGTGGCTTGGCTGGCCTGGTGGCTTTGGCTGGCCTGGTGGCTTGGTCAGCCCAGCAGTGCGTAGACGGTCTGGGCCTGGGCGGCCGGCGCGCTGGCGCCGTCGGGGGTCAGGGTGATGTCGGCGAAGGCCAGGGTGCGGCCGAGCTTGGTGACCTTGGCCAGCACCTGGACATCGACGCCGGCGATCGGCCGCTGGAAGGTCGTCGAGAGCTGCACGGTGGTCATGGGCACGAAGGCGGCCCGGGCCGCGGAGATCGCGATCACGGTGGCGGTGTCGGCGGCGGCCATCAGCGCCTGGCCGCTCATCGCGCCGCCCTCGCGGGCGAGTCGGTCGGACCACGGCAGCCGCAGCGTGGCGACGCCGGGCTCGACGTGCTCGACCACCAGCCCGAGGTCCCGCACCCACGGCGCGAAGTTGTCGGCCAGGACTCCGTTGGCGTCTTCGACAGTGAATCCCACGTCACAGAGGGTACGGGTTGCGGGCTGTTTCCGGTGCCGCCGCTCGTGCTTGGCAAGATCCAGCGGCGTACCAGGCGCTCACGCGCAGCGCGGCATCGTGAGAGACTGCCCGGCGTGGCGATCCTGACCGGCGCGCAGACCTCCACGCCCGCAGTCTCGCCAGCCACCGGCCGGCGCCGGCCGGGCGCCGCTGTGCTCACCGCTCTCGCGCTCGGGCTGGCCGGCCTCGGCTTCCGGATCGCCGTCCTCCTCGCGGACGCCCCGCCGACGAACAGCGACGAGGGCACGATGGGCCTCGCGGCCCTGCACATCGGCCAGGGCAACGGGCTGCCGGTCTACTTCTACGGCCAGAACTACATGGGCACGCTGGAGGCGTACCTGGCCGCGCCCCTGGTAGCCCTGGCCAACGGCTCGGTGTTGGCGCTGCGGATGCCCAATTTGCTGCTTTATGCGGCTTTCTTGGCGGCGATGTGGGCGTTGACCCGGCGGTTGTACTCGCCCTGGTTCGCCACGTTCGTCGTCGGCCTGCTGGCGCTGGGATCCGACCGCGTCCTGAAGAACCAACTCATCTCAGGCGGCGGCTATCCGGAGATCAACCCGGCCGGAGCCGCGCTCGTGCTGCTCGCGGTGGGGCTGGCCGTGCGACCGCGCACCGCCGGGTACGCCGCCTTCGGACTGATAGCCGGCCTCATGCTCTGGGTCGACTGGCTGGTCCTCCCTTACCTGGCCGCCGCGTCGTGCCTGCTGCTGCTGAAGAAGGCGGCAAAACGGTCCTGGATCGCACTGGCGGCCGGAGTGGTCCTCGGCGCCGCGCCGCTGGTGATCCACGACCTGACCTCGTCGTGGAAACACAGCGCGATCCCGACGTTCCTAGGCCTCAACGGCGGTGGCATCGAAGCGTCGTGGGCCGACCGCCTGCACGGCGGCGTGCTGACCGGCATCCCGTTGGCCACGGGCCTGTGCGCACCGGGCCGCTGCGAGCCCTGGCAACTCTGGTGGGCGCCCGCCTGGCTGATCCTGCTCGCCGTGGCCGGCTTCGCCGCCTGGCGATCCTTCCGGACCCGCGCCGACCGGGTGGCGTCCGCAGGCGAGCCCGCCGGGCGCGCTGCGAGTCCGCCCGATCGCGTGCGCGCGGCAGGCCGCCTCGCCCTCGTCGCGGCCGCGCTGGTCAGCCTGGTGGTCTACGCGCGCAGCAACGCCGCCGGCAACACCCCGATCGAGAGCGGTCGCTACCTGCACTGCCTGCTGATCTCGACGCCGGCGGTGCTGTGGCCACTGTGGACGTTGCGCGGCCGGGTCACCCGCTGGCTCGGTGCGGCCGGCCTCGCCGTGGTCTGCGCCTTCTCGCTCGTGGCGACCGGCATGGTGGTGCACGAGCTGCCACGGATCGCCGCCGTCGACGACCGCCAGGTGGGCCTGCTGGCCGAGCTCGACCGGCGCGGCGTCACGTACGTCTATTCGGAATATTGGACCTGTAACTACATCGCCTACATCTCCTCTGAACGGGTGCGGTGCGCCGTGATCGCCGCCGACCTGACGCCGGGCTTCGACAGATACCAGCCGTACAAGAAAGCCGTCGCCGAGGCGCCCACGCGGACCTTCGCCCTGCCGACCGGCTCTCCGGAGAGCCAGGCGGTGCGGGACTATCTCGACAGCCGGCAACTGACCTACGCCGAGAACGTAGCCTCCGGGTACGACATCTTTCAGCCGACCACCCGCGTCGATCTCCCGCTGCCCGACTGACGTACCGTGGCGCCCGTGAAGGTCTGGATCCCGCACCCGCACGGTCGTGACCTCATGGGCCCGGTGCCGGCGTCCGTGACGCTGGAGATCGCGGAGAGCCCCGACGCGCTTCCGTCCTCCCCGGACGACCTGGTCTTCTGGGTGCCGCCGTTCCTGGCGCTGTCCGACTCGGTGCGGCTGGCCGCCCAGATGCCCGCCCTTCGGGTGGTGCAGCTGCTCAGCGCCGGCGCCGACGCCTGGTCCGGACACCTCTCTCCCGAGGTCACCCTGCACGACGCCCGGGGTGTGCACGACTCCTCGACGGCCGAGTGGGTGTTGACGGCGATCCTCTCGTACCTGCGGGATTTCCCGGGCTTCGCCCGCGCCCAGGCGCGGCACGAGTGGTCATATGCGGCTTATGCGCCGACGGACGAGCTCGCCGGCAAGCACGTCCTGATCGTCGGCGCCGGCTCGATCGGCACGGCGATCAAGGCCCGCCTGGAGCCGTTCGAGGTGACGGTGACGTCGGTGGCGCGGACGGCCCGCGACGGCGTGCATCCGGTGTCGGCACTGCCGTCGCTGCTGCCCGCCGCCGACGTGGTCGTGGTGATCGTGCCGCTCACGGCGGAGACCCGCGGTCTGGTCTCGGCGCCGTTCCTGGCCGCGATGAAGGACGGCGCGCTGCTGGTCAACGCGGCCCGCGGGCCGGTGGCCGACACGGCCGCGCTGGTCGACGCGGTCTCGACCGGCCGGATCGGCGCGGCCCTCGACGTGACGGAGCCGGAGCCGCTGCCGGCCGGACATCCGCTCTGGGATCTGCCGAACGTGCTGATCACCCCGCACGTCGCCGGATCGGTCCGGGGCCTGCACCCGCGGGCGTACCGGCTGGTCGGCGACCAACTCCGCCGGTTCGTGGCCGGCGACCCCCTGGCGAACGAGGTCGTCGGGGGCTACTGAGCCTGCTGGGTGTTCTTCTGCCAGACGATGCCCTGGCCGCTGGCCTCGACGAGCCGGCTGACGTCGTCGCGGCGGACCGAGGCGAGGGTGACGGCGTACCCGTCGCGCAGCAGGACCACCGCGCGGCCGCGATCGTCGGTCGCCAGCTCGCGTACCTCCGACCAGGGGATCCGCTTGGTCCCGAAGAGGCCCCGGACGCGCATGCCGGAGGAGTCGGCGTCGGTGCCGGAGCGAAGAACCCAGACAAAAACCGCGATCGGGATGATCAACAGGGGTACGAAGACCCACCGCACCGGCGAGCCCTCGTCCGTCGACACGATGTCGGAAGGCAGGTTCGGCCCGAACGCGATCGGCAGTATGCCGACGAACGCGATGAACGCGGCGATCAAGATCGATTGGTGCGGGCGGAAACGTACCTTGTTCATGTCGCTCATCTTCCCACCCTCGCTTCGGCCCATTTCTGTCGGTGGTCGCGCGCATACTCTTGCCCATGACCGTCCTCCTGACCATCGGCACGAGCAAGGGCCTGTTCCT
>NZ_FZPH01000016.1 GCF_900188485.1 Asanoa hainanensis | reverse complement strand
TTCCAGCAGGCCAAGAACGAAGCCGGCCTGGACCAGTACCAGGCCCGGGACTGGCGGGCGTGGTACGCCCACATCACCCTGTCCATGGCCACCCACGCCCTACTCGTCGTCGCGAAATCCCTTGCCACACAAGCAAACCCAGCCTCGCGCAGGACATGCTGATCGCGCTGACCGTACCCGAGGTCCGGCGCCTGCTCCTGGCATTCACCCTGACGCGTCCCACCACCCCCGACCACGTCCTGGCCTGGTCCTACTTCCGACGACGCCGCCAATGGCAAGCCCGCGTCAGCCACTACCACCGGCGCGGACAGATACCGCCATAAGTGCCGTTGCAGTACTAAGCCGTGTTTCGTAGGGCGCGGAGCCATTGGTTGATGGCGGCGATCGTCAGGGTGGCCTCGTAGCGCACGGCGAGTTTGTCGTATCGGGTGGCCATGGCGCGGTGCTGTTTGAGCTGGTTGATGCCGCACTCGACGGCATGTCGCTGACGGTAGAGGGCGGGGTCGAAGGCGGGTGGTCGCCCGCCTTTAGATCCTTTGGCTTTGCGGTGCGCGTCCTGGTCGGTCTTGCTCGGGATGCAGGCTTGGATACCGCGACGGCGCAGGTGGGAACGGTTGGCCTTGGACGTGTAGGCCCTGTCCGCCAGCACTGTGTCCGGACGGGTTCGTGGCCGGCCGCCACCGGCACGGGTCACCCGCAGTTTGGCGAGCACCGCGATGAACTGGGGGCTGTCGCCGCGTTGTCCGGCGGTCACGACCAGGGCCATCAGCTTGCGGCCCTGCTCACAGGCCAGGTGGGTCTTGGTCGTCCAGCCGCCCCGGGACCGGCCCAGAGCGTGGTCTGCCGGCTCCTGCTGGGTTCCGCCGGGCGTCTCTTTCTGCCCGTCACCGTCGCGGCGGGCGCCCGCCGCATGCTGATGCGCGCGGCTGATAGTCGAGTCCACACTCACCATCCAGCCGATCAAACCGGCCGCGTCCGCCCGGGCCTGCAACACGGCCAGGAGCCGAGCCCAGACACCGTCGCGCTGCCACCGCCGAAACCATCGATACAGCGTCTGCCACGGTGGATACCCCGCGGGAACATCCCGCCACGGTGCCCCGGTTCGGACCCGCCACCGGATCCCGTCAATGATCGATCTGATGGCCCATCTACGCGGCCGATCACGACCCGTTCCCGCCGGCAGCAACGGCTCAAGCACCGCCCACTGCACGTCGGTCAGGTCATGTCGACTCGCTGCCGCTACGCTCGGCACGAGGTCTCCGGTGTGAAGTTCTAGCTTGGTCGCTGAACCAACTACCGGAGACCTCTTCAATTATCGATCACCGACACGCCGCGACATCGACGCCCTACGAAACACGGCCTAGCGGGCATCTGAGAGAGTCCCGCGCGTTCTGGGCAGCGGTCGGCAAAGACGTGCCTGGGGCATACCATCCACGCGAGATCTGCGAACATGCCGAGAGGCAGGGGGGCATCAAGCCGCCATGGCTGTTGAGGCAGCAGACACGAACACGGTTCCCTAGCACTCTCGAGTGATGGGCCGGGCGCTCGCGTGAGGCAGTGGCTGAACTTGCGCCGGATGTGGGTCCCTCAAGGGATCATTCATCGATCTAACGATCGTTCGGGTACCCGCCATGTGCGAGACTACTAGCGGACACGATGCAACGATCTGAGCACACTACGTCAAAAACCGAATTCGTCTGACATTGACTGCGCTGTTCCTACGGCCTAAGGACTTCCATGCGTCCTGACATCACGCACAACCCATCCCGTATTCGGCGAATGCTCGTGTCTGTCGTCGACGACGAAGGGGGCGATGAACTTTATGATCTCTATGAGTGGATACGTGCTGACCACAAGCTGCTAAAGGATGTAGTAAGACTGGTTAGCGGTCGTCCAGCACCTGGAGAAATGAGTGGAGCAGTTTCCGGGGTATTGGAGTTTGTATCCGGGAACGGCGAGTTGCTGTCGGCACTCGTCGGCGCAATCACTGGGTGGATTACTGCTCGTGCGTCGACGAGACGGAGCCGTGTCAGAGTAAAGTTTGGCGAACATGAGATTGAATTGGACTCGGCTAACCTTGAACGGTCGGCGGCCATAATATTTCAGCTGCACCGGGCGATGAGGGAGGATATGGGTTGCGCCTCCCCGAATTCGAACGTTCACGGGCAGTCTTAGTCGGCACGGCAACCTACGCGTCGGATAACCTCGACGATCTCCCAGCGGTGGCAGAGAATGTCAACTCGCTCGAAGCGACTCTTCTTGATACAAGGATTTCAGGATTTCATCGTGAGTTCTGCAGTCGTGTCCTTGACCCAAGGTCGCCGGACGATCTTCTCGGTCCGATCTATCGAGCATCCCAGGAAGCGGAGGATGTCTTACTGGTCTACTACGCAGGGCACGGGCTACTTGAAGGAGGGGGGCGGGACCTGTACCTAAGCTTGACGACAAGTAAGAGTGGCCAGTTCTGGACAAGCGTACCTTTCGATCACGTTTCAAGGATACTTCTGGGGAGCAGAGCTGCCGCAAAGATCGTTATTCTTGACTGTTGCTACAGCGGTCGCGCACTCGGCATCGCAATGTCGGATCCAGTTGCTGAGGCGGTCAGTCAGTTAAAGATCGAAGGTCTTTACATCGTAACTTCGTGTTCTGGGACAAAGACGTCGCTCTCGCCTGAAGGTTCTAGGCATACGGCCTTTACGGGCGCTCTGGTCTCAGTCATGCACAACGGAGTTAAAGGATCGTTCTCGACGATTCCGATGGATTTGCTTTACGAGAATGTGCGGGCGTTGATGCAAGAAAGCAGCTTGCATCTACCTGAGCAACGGATAGGGAATACCTCAGGAAAGATCGCACTGGTCAGAAACGTCCACAAGACGGAGAGGCCTGTAGACGCGATCGATGGCACGCTCGACGATCTACCGGTCGGGCAGCGTATCCAGCACTGGCGGCAACGGCGCGGACTCAGCGGCCGCACGTTTTCCAAGTTGATCGGAAGGTCGGAAAGTTGGGTTAGTCGCGTCGAGTCGGGGCGAATCCAGGTAGACAAGTTGACGATTCTCTCGCGAATTGCTATCGCGTTGAGCATCGATTTGCCAACTCTTATCGGCAAGGATCTGCCGAGAAACAGTTACGTCTCCTATACTTCGCTGGAAGTTGATGAAATAAGAGCACGGCTTGAGCAGTACCCCACCTTTGTTACCGCTCACGCAAATCCTCCCGGTGTCATCTTGGAGGATGAGATGCAAAAGGCAGTGTCTCACGCTTGGAAGTTACTTGGCAGCGCTGCGTACCCTTCGCTTTGCTCAGCGCTCCCGGCGATCATTCGGAAAGGAATGCATTTTGATGCTGCGCCAGACAACGCAAGTTTTCCCACGAACAAAGCCCGTTTGCTCTGTGAGGTCTATCAAATCACGTCATTGCTCTTAAGAAATCTTGGCGAGCACGAACTGGCATGGGTAGCTGGCGAGAAAGCTCTGGCCGCCGCAAGACGATCGGGCGATGAGCTACTCGTTGGGATGGCGCTAACGCGGGTTGGGAGGGCGCTCCTAGCTCTTGGCCGCGCCCGACCGGCGTTCGAAGTGTGCCTCGTGCAACTGAACGCGTTAGGGGAGACCGACGCGTCTGTCCGCGGCAAACATCGCTTAGCTGTTACTGGCGCTCTGTTGCTCGATGCGGCGATGGCTGCCGCCCGGATCGGCGACTCCGCAACACTGCGAGAGTTGTTTACCGCCGCAGACGAAGTCGGAGGCCTAGCCTCCTTCGCTGACGATCCGTACTACACGAATTTCAATACGCGCACGATCGATTTAGTTCGATCCGAGGCTGAGGTCGAGCTGGGAGAAGGGAAGACTGCACTTCAGATCCATGACACACGGATCGCCTCGATTGTGGATAGGCTCCCCCGCAACATGCAAGGCGCGCATTTCCTTGCAATGGCGCGCGCGTCACTCCACATCGGCGACGTCACTAGGGCACTTGCGATGGTCTTGGAAGTAGACAAGCGAGCTCCCTTCGAATTGACCGCACGTCCGTTGGCACACGAGGTGCTTGGGGATCTTTATCGCCGATCCAATGATCCGCCGACTCGTTTTATCGAGATCATCGATGAGATGGGGCTACTGAGGCCGGCAGCGCCGTTTAGCGCGCTAGGTGCGCGCGAGGGATGAGTAATAAATAGCGCTCGGCGGAGGCGGCCGCTCGGCCGGTTCCCGGTGCAACCCCCGAAGCGGCGCGCGTTCGAACCGCTGGTCAGATTCGTCGAGGATGTGCCTGGCCCTGCGACGCGCGTGGCTCTGCGTCGCCGCTAGGCACCCCGCGTCGTCCGCGTCGTAGGACAGCCGACGTGACCGAGCCTCCAAGCCCTCGGCGGGGCCACCCGTCCCCCGCATCCCGTCAGACCCGTTCGCCGATGGCGAGGCGCGCCTTAGTTTGCTGCGCGCGCTCGGCTGCCGCGCTGGCGCCGTAATGACGGGGCATGTCGTCGGATGACCAGCCGAGCAGCAGCATCAGGTCGCCAGTGTCGCCGCCGGCCAGCTTCCACTCGTGAGCGAAGCTGTGCCGCCACCGGTGGGCGTGCACGTTCGCCACCCCGGCCGCGGTGCCGAGCTGCTTGAGGCGGATCTTGATTCCGTTCGGTTCGAGGCGGCAGGCGTCGCGGGCGGACAGCCACAGGTGCGGCAGCTCGGCACCGCGGCGGTTCGATCGGGCTCGCAGGTATCGGCTGATCGCCCGACCGGTCCGGGGTCCGATCCGGACCCGGCGGTCCTTGGCGCCCTTGCCGTGGAATCGGACGGTGTCGGCGTGTAGGTCGAGGTCGTCGAGCATGAGGTTCCCGACTTCAGCCAGGCGTCCGCCGGTGTTGTAGAACAGGCGGATGAGGGCCTGGTCCCGCAGGTCCACGAACGTCGAGCTCGCGCAGGCGGCCAGTAGCTTGCGGGTGTCCTCGGCGGTGAGGACAGGCACCAGCTTTTCGGGTGTCTTGGGCTGGCGGACTCGGTCCATCGGTGAGCGGCGGATGGCCTCCTCGTCGACGGTGAGCCATTTGAAGAACTGCTGCAGGCTCTTGTGCTTGTTTAGCGCTGTGGACGCGGACCGGGTGTCGACCATCCACGCCTGGAAGTCCTCGACGTGGCCGCGGGCGACCAGGCACGGGTCGTCGGCGGCCTGAGGGGCGTCGAACTCGTCGCACTCGGTCGCGAGGTAGCGGCCGAGCTGAGCGGCGGCGAGCAGGTAGCTGTAGCGGGTGGTCTCCGGGTGGTTGGCGGCGCGCAGGGTGCGGTCCCAGTCGCGCAGGTAGCCGGACCAGGTGGGGGACAGACCGGCGGTGATCTTACGGATGTCGATGGTCGGCATGGTCGTTTAACTCCGAGTCAAGGGGTCTGGCAGCGGCGTGCTAGACCTGACATCGATGCCGAGCTATGAAAAGAGGGCTTCCGCAAGTCGTTGACCTGCGGAAACCCTCACGCTGTCGGGACGGCGGGATTCGAACCCACGACCCCTTGACCCCCAGTCAAGTGCGCTACCAAGCTGCGCCACGTCCCGTTGCCGGCGGGGTGTTGCGTCCCGCATGGCAGCCGCTACAGAGTAGCGCACGGGCGGGCTGCGTGTTTCGTGTGGTCCACGGTGTCGAGGGGCTGGAGGGGGCAATGGGGGAAAAGGGTGGATTGGGGGCGATCGGAGGCACTCCGCTGGTCGCGCTCGATCTTGGTGGGCGCGCAGGCGAGGTCTGGGTCAAGGTCGAGGCCGCTAATCCGACCGGGTCGTACAAGGATCGGATGGCGCTCGCGATGATCGAGGCCGCTGAGCGGGACGGGCGCCTTCAACAAGGGCAGACCGTGGTCGAGTACACCGGCGGCAGCACCGGGTCCTCGCTTGCCTTCGTCTGCGCCGTCAAGGGGTACCCGCTCAAGATCGTGTCCTCCGACGCCTTCGCTGACGAGAAGATCAGGACCATGCGGGCCTTCGGGGCCGACGTCGAGTTGATCCACAGCCCCGGCGGGAGTACGTCGGTGCGGCCGGCGCCTTCCTGGGCGCGGCCAGGGCGATCCGGGAACGCCTGCCGCACGCCAGCAGGGTCGCTGTCGAGCCCGCCGAGTCCGCGGTCCTGTCCGGGCAAGCGCCGGGGACCCACCACATCGAGGGCGGCGGCATCGGCTACTGGCCGCCGCAGCTGAGCAAGAACGACTTCGACGAGGTGATCGCCGTCCCCGACGCCGAGGCGTTCGCCACCGCGCGCCGGGCGGCCAAAGACCATGGCATCTTCAGCGGCCCGTCCACCGGCGCCAACCTCGCCGCCGCTCAGCAACTCGCGGCGCGGAACCAACGTGTGGTCACCATCCAGGTCGACAGTGGACTCAAATACCTGTCCGGACCCCTCTACGCCTGAAAACGACCACCAGCGCGAGGCCCGAGACGACCAGCAGCCCGCCGACCAACGACAACGACACGACCGGCGGCGGCCCGGTGATCGGCAGCCCCCCAACAGGCGGCGGCGACGCGACATAGTCGTAGACCGCCCGCGCCAGCTCGCGCACCGTCTCCGCCCCGAGCTCCTCCGGCCCCGCGGTCAGGAACGCGACCGCGATCTCCGTACCCGGGATCAGGTAGTAACCCACGTCGTGCGACACGTCGACCAGCTCGCCGGTCTTGTGCGCGACCGGCACCCCGGACGGCAGCGCCGCGGGAATCTTGCTGTTGAGCGTCTGTTCCAGCATGAAGCTCAACAGCAGATCACGGTTGACCTGGCGCAGCACGTTGCCGGACCAGACCGCCCCCAGCAGCGAGATGACGTCGTCCGGTGACGTGAAGTTCTCCGGCGGCGCCGGCGCCAGCATCTTGCGCGCCAGCACCGTCTCGGTCTGGTTCATCGAGTCCGCGAGCGCGTTGACCGGCCCGAACCCGCCGAGATAGTCGATCAGCACGTTCGTCGCCGTGTTGTCGCTGTACTTGATCGTGTACTGCGCCAGCCGAAACAAAGTCACGTTCTGCGGGAACGTCTCGTGCTGGAGCTCTCCGGTGCCTCCGACGACATCCGTGGGTAGGACCAGGACCGTGTCCGTGTACGCCGCCTGCCCGCAGTCGATGCGGCGCATGAGCTCGGTGATCACCCACAGCTTGATCAGGCTGGCGGCCTTCGGCCGGAAGCGCCCGGCCACCGAGACCTGCTGCTCGCCATACCGGCCGGACAGGTCGCGCACCGACACGCCCGCGGTCACCGGCGCCGCGTCCACGATGGCCTGCAGCTTGGCAGCCAGAGGGCGCAGCCGGCGACCGAGTGAAGGCGAGGTGGGCGGCTGCGGGCTCGTCACCGTCGGCCCGGTCAACTCCCGCCGGCCGACCGACAGGAAACCGGTCGAGCGCCCGACCAGCGGCACCCGGAACCGATAAGCAGTCCCCTCGTACGTGATCCGCCCGCTCGCGAAACCGCCGGCGACCCGCATCGTCGGGTTGTAGACGCGCCCGGTGTCGACCGAGCACGACCGGTACCGGACGGTCCGCATGGCGGCGTCGACCGAGAAGATCCCGTCACCGGCGGGCATCCACACGAGGTCGGCAGGGCGCGAGGGTGGACCGGCCGAAGCGGGGGAGGCCGGCGCGACCAAGGCGACCAGCACCATCAGCGCCGCGTAGCAACGCGCCATTCCGACCCCCGAGAAAACAACGACGCAACGTGTAAATAAGCACACGAAGAGTAGTTGAACGCGAGGGCGGCACGCCGCAGAACAGGATCAATAGACCAGGACGAGGTACGCCGTGAAGGCCGCCGCGACAGCAACCGCGAACGCCCGGTGGCGCCCCGTGACCACCGCGGCCGGCCGCTCGAACCGCCGGACGAGCGCGACCAGCAGCCCGAGCGCCACAGCCAGCACCGGGAACCAGCCGAGCCGCTCCGCGACCCAGTGACCGGACGTCGGCGCGTCGGTGAGCCCCGCGAACGAGCCCAGCCGCGCCGCGCCGGCGGACACCGCGACCAGCGCCGTCTGGTGCCAGCAGAAGATGGTCATCGCGCACAGGTTGAGCACCGCGACCGCTGTCCACAGCCCGCTGTGCCGGTGCAGCAGCCGGTCGAACCGCTCGCGGAGCAGGATCGCCGCGCCCGACTGCACCGCCGCCAGCGCCGGCACCAGCAGCGACGGCGGGTTGGAGTTCGAGCGCCCGGAGCCGGGCACGGTCACCATGCTGGCGGGATACCGCAACACGACCACGAGGGTCGCGAACAGCGCGGCGCCGCCGAGCAGCAGCCGCCACGCGGTGGTCCGGGTGATGCCGCCGCGGGCCCACGCCACACCGAGCTGATAGGTGAACATCCACGCGGGTACGACCGTGAGGTAACCGGCCCAGTCCGGCACGACGTGCAGCCCGTAGCGCGCCACGTCGGCGACCGCGACCGCCCCCGCGAGCGGCAGCGCCGCCGCCCAGCCCCAGCGCCGGTCCAGCCACATCGCCACCGGGGTGAGCGCCGTCACCACCGCGTAGATGCCGATGAACCAGAACGGCTGCACCAGCAGCACCGCCCAGGTGCGCAGCGTAGCCGGCGCGGCACCGGCCAGCGCGGCCAGCGGCAGGGCGGCCGTGACCAGCGCGACGGCGGCGACCACGGGCCACGCCAGGCGCAGGAACCGCCGCCGCAGCCAGGCCCGGTCGGTGCCGCCGCCGGAGCGCCACCGGGTCAGCGAGGCGCCGGCCGCGTACCCGCCGACGAGAAAGAACACGCCGAGCATCTGGAGCACCCAGGTCATGGGCGCGAGCCAGGCGGCGGCGCGCAGGGGGCTGTCGACGACGAGCCCGCCGGCGGTGCCCGGGCTGAGCCCGCCGACCAACCAATGTCCACACACGACACCGAGGATCGCCAGTGCCCGCAGGCCGTCTATGGCCCGTTCACGCTGGATTCCGGTGGCGGCGACCGGGGTGAGGGATACCGTCGCGGTCATGCTCTCGACGCTAGGTTCGGCGGCGCCGCGACTCGATCCGGCGGCCAACCGGATCCGTGGTAGTGCCAACCCCACCCGTAAGGGGATTTTCCTAGGTGCTTGCGGTGTGTAGTGGGAGCGCGCTACCGTTCAGCCAGGCCAAGGCGATCTGCCCTCGGCTGTCGCGTTGTCACCCACAGCACGACACCCCCGTGGATGTGCGCAGCTTTTCCGCTGCCCCCCGGGAGGCCGTTCATGATCGAGGCGACGCCCGATCGATCTCGACCGTTTCCGAACGCACGTCATTCGGGAGCGACTACATCCCACGAGGAGACGCGCGTGCGCGCTACCCCCAATGCTCCACAAGAGACGCCCGCCGGCGCCGATCCCGTCGACGGGATCGTCGACCAGCGCGGCGACCAGTACTTCGTGCGGACCCAGGGCTACGCGCCCGGGCCGCAGGACGCCTATCTGCCCCCGCCGCTGGTCCGCCGGCTCGGCCTGCGTCCCGGCGACCGGATCGTCGGCACCCTGCGCGCCGGTGACGGCCAGAACAACAAGAAGCCCGGCGGACGCCAGGGCGGTCAGAGCAAGCCGCAGGGCAACCGCCCCCGCCCGGTCGAGACCGTCGACACCGTCAACGGCCGCGACCCGGAACAGGCCCGCCGGCGCCCGGACTTCTACGACCTGACCCCGGTGCACCCGCACGAGCGGCTCCGCCTGGAGACCGACCCCCGCCTGCTCACCACCCGGGTCATCGACCTCGTGATGCCGATCGGCAAGGGGCAGCGGGCGCTGATCGTGTCACCGCCCAAGGCCGGCAAGACGATCGTGCTCAAGGCGATCGCGCAGTCGGTCCTGCGCAACAACCCCGAGTGCCACGTAATGGTGCTGCTGATCGACGAGCGGCCCGAGGAGGTCACCGACCTGCGGCGGTCGGTCAAGGGCGAGATCATCGCCTCGCCGTTCGACCGCCCGGCCCAGGACCACACCGCGGTCGCCGAGCTCGCCATCGAGCGGGCCAAGCGGCTCGTCGAGCTCGGTCGCGACGTCGTGATCGTGATGGATTCGTTGACCCGGCTCGGTCGCGCCTACAACAACACGGCCGGCGGCAACAGCCGTACCCTGTCCGGCGGTGTCGGCGCCTCTGCCCTCGCCCCGCCCAAGCGGCTGCTCGGCGCGGCCCGCGCCGTCGACGGCGGCGGCTCGCTGACCATCATCGCGAGCGCGCTGATCGACACCGGCTCGCGCGGCGACACCCTGATCTACGAGGAGTTCAAGGGCACCGGCAACGCCGAGCTCACCCTCGACCGGGCCAGCGCCGACGGGCGGATCTTCCCGGCCGTCGACCTCAACCAGTCCGGTACGCGCAACGAGCACCTGCTGATGCCCCCGGACGAGCTGGCCGCCGTGCACCTGCTGCGCCGCGCG
The DNA here is from genome assembly GCF_900188485.1 of Asanoa hainanensis. Classification (GTDB taxonomy): domain Bacteria; phylum Actinomycetota; class Actinomycetes; order Mycobacteriales; family Micromonosporaceae; genus Asanoa; species Asanoa hainanensis. The sequence goes on along the minus strand of NZ_FZPH01000016.1, from coordinate 202,463 downwards.
CTCGCCGGCCGGGAGACCGTGCAGTCCCTACCGCAGCTGCTCGACCAGCTCGCCCGGACCGGCAGCAACGCCGAGTTCCTGCTCCGCACCGCCGGCCACGCCCGGGTGGGCTGAGCCGAGCAGCGCTCGCAGTTCCCGCACGGCGGCGCGCCCTGCGCGGTTCGCCCCGACCGTGCTCGCTGACGGCCCGTAGCCGACCAGGTGGATCCGGGGATCGGCGACCACCCGGGTGCCGTCCATGACGACGCCGCCACCCTCGCCGCGCAGCCGCAGCGGCGCCAGGTGGTCGAGCGCCGCCCGCCAGCCGGTGGCCCAGAGGATCACGTCGGCGTCCTGCCGGGTGCGGTCGGCCCAGACCACGCCATCGGGTACGACGCGTTCGAACATCGGCCGGCGGACCAGCACCCCGCGCTCCTGCGCGGCCGCCATCTGCGGCGTCCACGGCAGGTCGGTCACGCTGACCACGCTGCGTGGCGGCAGCCCCTCCTTGACCCGCGCCTCGACCTTGGCGATCACGGCTCGGCCGTACTCCTCGTCGAAAGGTCCCTCGCGGAAGACCGGCGGCCGGCGGGTGACCCAGGTGGTGTGCGCTCCGGCTTCGGCGAGCTCCAGCAGGGTCTGCACGGCCGACGTGCCGCCGCCGACGACCACGACCCGCTGGCCGGCGAACGCCTCCGGGCCGGGGTAGTCGACGGTGTGCAACTGCCGGCCGCGGAACGTCTCCTGACCTGGGTACACGGGCCAGAACGGCCTGGTCCACGTGCCGGTGGCGTTGATCAGTCCGCGCGTACGCCAGATGCCGTGGTCGGTTTCGACGAGCAGTCGGTCGCCGGGCCGCACCGCAGAAACCTTGACCGGCCGCCGCACCTCGAGCCCGAACCGGCGCTCGAAGGCCCCGAAGTAGGCGGGCACCGCGTCGGCGGCCCGCTCGTCCGGCGCCGGCGGGTCGAAGGGCATGCCGGGCAGGCCGAAGATCCCGTGTACGGTCGCCATCCGCAGGCTCGGCCAACGGTGCTGCCAGGCGCCGCCGGGACCCGGGTTGGCGTCCAGCACGACATGACTCAGGCCCGAACCGAGCAGGTGGTACGCGCTGGAAAGCCCGGCCTGACCTGCCCCGATCACCACGACGTCGATATCCGGCACGTGAGGGGTAACGCCGCACGCCGCCCAAGCCATGCCGGACGGGGCGGACCTCACAGTCGTCGCCGCGCATAAGGCGGACAATTACGGGCAAAGGGCGGGAGTGCCGCTGCTGACGCTGACCCGCGTGGCGTACCTCGTGGTCATCATCGTGTTGGCACCGGTGCTCTATCTCTTCTCCGCGACGCGAGTGGCGGCCGTGCTGATCGCGGGCGTCTTCAGCGTTGGCATGATCATCCTGCGGATCACCCACGGCCCGGCACGGAACCGCACCGGGTGGATCTTGATAGCCGTCGCCGCGGCCCTCATGACGGTGGGTGATGCGATCTTCGCCGTCGCCACCACCGGGGTCATCGAGGCCGCGGAGTTCCCCGGGCGGACAGACCTCTTCTTCCTGCTCGCCTACTTCCCGCTCGCGGTGGGCGTGCTGCGGCTGGCCGGGTGGCGCGCCTACCGGTCCCTGCCGACGATCATCGACATCAGCCTCCTCAGCCTCGCCGGTTCGCTGCTCATCTGGATCACGGTGCTGCGGCCGGGGCTCACCTCCGAGGCGGAGAGCACGTTCTCGATCTCGGTGGCCATCGCCTCGTGCGTCGGCTACGTCGCGGTGCTGGCCGCCGCGATCGCCGCGCTGGCGGCCGCCCGGGGCCGGGGCAACGTGCTGGTGATCGCGATCGGCGTGGCCGCCTTCCTGGTCGCCAACCTGGTCTTCATCCGGGCGCGGGTGCTCGACTCGTGGGGGGTATCGGTGGGGGCCGGATTCCTGCTGCTGGCCAGCGTCGTCGCGGCGGGCGTCGCGACGTTCTTCCCAGAGCGGGAACCCCCGGTCGCCCGGCGCTCGAGTCGCGTCCTGCGCCCCGCGACCCTTTTCACCATCGCGGTCGGGCTGCTGGTCGCCCCGACCGTGCTGCTCGTGGAGGCGACCACTGGCGCAGTGAACACCGCGACGGCCATCGGGGTGATCGCGGCCGTCGAGGCCGTTCTCGTGCTGGCGCGCCTGGGTGTCTCCGTGGCCGAGAGCCGGCGGAGGGCCGCCCGCAACGCGATCGCCCGGATCGGGCTGCGGCGGCTCGCGCTCGCCGCCAACGAGGAGGAGATCCTCGCGGCGTTGCGCGACGCCCTGCACGGGATGCTGCCGCCGGGCGCGCGGTCTGGGGTCCGGCTGGCTCGGGGCGATCCCGTTGGCGGCACGACCCCGGGCGAGCTCGTCTACCCGCTGGACAGCCGGCTGACCGATGTCGTCGCCGACGAACGGGACGACGCGCCGCGCCGGACCGCCTACGTCACGGCGCCGCCGCGGGACCTGGCGGAGGTCCACCCGTCGGTCGTGTCCCTGCTCGACCAGGCCGGCGTGGCCCTCGCCCGGATCGACCTGGCCGGCCGGCTCAACGACCAGGACCGGGAACGGTTCTTCCAACGGATCGTGTCGTCCAGCGAGGAGGTCATCCTGATCAGCAGGGAAGACCGCATCGAGTACGTGAGCCCGTCGGCGGACCGGATGTTCGGGCGCGACGTACACGGCGACCGGTTCGACGACCTGGTCCGGACGCCCGCTGGAGACCGCCGCACGTGGTCGGACGCGGAGAACGGCCGCGAGGCGTCGATCTCGCGTCCCGGGGGAGGCGGCGCGACGGTGCTGGTCTACCGCCGCGACCTCCGCGACGACCCGACGATCCGCGGCGTGATCACCACCCTGCACGACGTCACGGCGGAGCGGGAGCTGCGCCGGGACCTCGAGCACCGGGCAACCCACGACCCGCTCACGGGGCTCGCGAATGCCGCCCTGTTCCGCGGGTCGGTGCGGGAGGGCCAGGGCGAGCCGGACCGGGCCGTGCTGGTCGTCGACGTAGACGACTTCAAGATCGTCAACGACACCTTCGGCCACCACGTGGGTGACGAGCTACTGGCGATCGTGGCCGCCCGAATCACCGCGGGCATCCGGAACGTCGACCTGGCGGCCCGCATCGGCGGCGACGAGTTCGCGGTGCTCCTGCGCGCGGTCGACGAGCGCACCGCGACCGAGATCACCCGGCGGATCTCGGAGGCGCTGGGCCAGCCGGCATCGGTAGCCGAAACCCTCGTCAACACCCGGTCGAGCATCGGGCTGGCGCTGGCCTCCGTCGGCGACGACGACCACACGCTGCTGCGCAACGCGGACACGGCGCTTTACGTCGCGAAAGCGGCGGGCAAGGGACGCTGGCGCCAGTACACGGCGGGGATGCCGGCACCGAGCCGGCAACGCCCGGAGGTCCGCAACCGCATGGCCGCGGCGCTGTCGGCCGGGGAGCTGACCCTCCACTACGCACCGATCGTCGACCTGGCATCCGGCCATGTGGTCGGGTTCGAGGGGTTGCCGCGGATGGCCGACGACGGCGGGCCGATGTCTTCGGCCGAGATCGCCAAGGCCGCGGATGCGATCGGGCGTGCCGCTGAGCTCGGCGACTGGGTGCTGGAGCGCGCGCTACACGACCTGCCGCGGCTGAACGGTTCAGGCTCCGGTTCCGGTTCCGGCTCTGGCGTCGGGTCCAGCTCCAGCTCTGGGTCCGGCTTCGGTTCCGACCCCGGGTTCGGTTCCGCTTCTGGTTCTGGCGCTAGCTCCGGGTTCAGCTGCGGTTCCAGCTCAGGGTCTGGATCCGGCTTCGGGAACGGCGACGGCCGGTTCGTCGGCGTGGACGTCTTCTCGCGCCAGCTGCGGCAGCCCGACTTCGCCGACCGGGTCCGGCGCGCCATCGAGGCGGCGGACGCCGACCCGCGCCGCCTCGTGCTCGAGATCGCGGAGGCCGAGCTCGGCGAGGACACCGACCGCGCATGGAACCAACTGGACGAGCTGAGCGCTGCCGGCGTCCGGGTGGCGCTGGACGGCTACGGCACCGGCACCGCGTCGCTCAGCCACCTGCGCCAGCCGGCGATCGACGTCATCAAGCTCGACGCCTCGTTCCTCGCGGACGCCGGCTCACCGCGCTCGCGGCAGCTCCTCGCGGCCATCACGGACCTGGCCGGCACGTTGCGGCTCGAACAGGTGGCGCAGGGCGTCCACGACGAGGCCGGGTGCACGACGTTGCGGGACCTCGGCTGCGCGTACGCCCAAGGTCCGCTGTTCGGCCCGGCCGTCCCCGTGGACGTCGCAGAGACCTGGCGTTAGGCCCTCCGAAGGCCGGGCAACGGCGGGCCCGGGCGCCGTCCGGCCGCACAGCACGTTCACCCGGAGACGACACCGGTATCCGGGCGAGGTCGCCGCACACCCGACCCCAGATTCGAAGCTGCGCCTAAAGCTTCTCGGCGCAGACGAACGTGTAGTCGCTCGTCGACGACGGCAGCAACGGGCCGACCGTGAACGAGATGTGCCGGCCGTCCTCTGGGCACTTGGCACGGAGGTTGTCGGTCAGGTCGACCACCGTCCACGCCTCCGGTCTGTCCTTCGCCTCCGCACAGGGGACCTCGCCGTAGGTGACCCGCTGCACCGGACCGCCGCTGCTGCGTGTCAGCTCGACCACGCAGTCGCCGAAGACCAGGGGCGGTTGGCCGTCTCCGACCTCGCTGCGCGGCACCGTGGTCTGGCTCGGCGTGGGCCGGGCAAGGATGCTCACGCCCGGGCCCGGCGTCAGGCCGATCTGCGGAGCGGGCACCGCCTCGTCTTCGGTAGCGGCGCATGCGACCAGTGTGCCCAGGACCAGAGCGGCTGCGACGAGCGTCGATGCGGTTCGTCTCACGCGCCGCACGGTACCAAGGCCGGGCAATGGTCTCGGCGCGGACGCGTATCGGTCTCGGTGCCGACTCGCGGAGATTACGGAAGGACACGCCGCGATCACGGTTGTCGCGCTTCGGCAACGGCTCGGCCACGACGGGAGCGCTCGCTGTCCGCCGTCTGTCCAATGAAGAGGACACGAGGAGCGGGGAGGAACAGATGAAGCGCACGATTATCGGCGCCGCGGCGGTGGCCGCGTTGCTGGCGCTGACCGCCTGCGGGGGAGGGGCGGGCAGCTCGACCGGCCGCGAGGCCTCGGCACCGAACTACTCACAGCGCGAAGGCAGCGGCGAGCGCGACCCGCTCGACGATCCACAGTCGACGTTCGCGGTGGACGTCGACACCGCCTCGTACGGCTATGCCCGGCGCGTGATCCAGGACGGCGACCTCCCCGACCCGACCATGGTCCGGCCGGAGGAGTTCGTCAACGCGTTCGACCAGGACTACCCCGAACCGCGCGGCGGCGGCTTCGCGGTGTTCGCCGACGGAGCCCGGCCGCCCGCGGCCCACCGCGCCGAGGGCGACGTGCGCATCATGCGGGTCGGGCTGCAGACCCGGTCCGAGACCGACTTCCGCCGCCCGGACGCCTCGCTGACCTTCGTCGTCGACGTCTCCGGCTCGATGGCCGAGCCCGGCCGGCTCGACCTGGTCCGCGACGCCCTGCACACGCTGGTCGACCAGCTCCGCCCGACGGACTCGGTGGCCATCGTCTCGTTCAGCGACAAGGCCCGGGTGCTGCGCGAGATGACCCGGGTGTCGGAGAAGGCCGACCTGCGCCGGGCGATCGACCGCCTGCGTCCCGAGGGGAGCACGAACCTGGGCGCGGGGCTCAAGCTCGGCTACCGGGTGGCCCGTGACGGGTTCCGGGAGGGCACTTCCAACCGCGTGATCGTGCTGTCGGACGGGCTGGCCAACACCGGCGACACCGATTCCGACTCGATCCTGCGCCGGGTGCGTGAGGAAGCCGCGAAGGAGATCGCGCTGCTCGGTGTCGGCGTAGGCAGCGACTACGGCGACGCGTTGATGGAGCAGCTCGCCGACGGCGGCGACGGCTTCGCCGTCTACGTCAGCGAGCCGGAGCAGGCCCGCGACGTGTTCGTCAACCGACTGCCGGCGACCCTCGAGGTGCGCGCGCTCGACGCCAAGGTCCAGGTGACGTTCGACTCCAAGGCGGTCAGGGAGTACCGGCTGATCGGCTACGAGAACCGCGCCGTGGCCGACGAGGACTTCCGCAACGACAAGGTCGACGGCGGCGAGGTCGGCCCCGGACACAGCGTGACCGCCCTCTACGAGGTACGCCTGACCGGCGAGGACCCGCGCGCCGAGGTGGCGACCGTCCGGGTGCGCTGGCTCGACCCGGGCAACCGCAGCCCCGCCGAGGCATCCCACCGGATCACCGTGGCCGACCTCGACCAGGGCTTCGAGGAGGCGGCGCCCCGCCTGACCGTCGACTACGTGGCCGCCTACCTGGCCGAGACCCTGCGCGGCGGCGACCAGGTGATCCCCCTGGAGGACCTGCGCCGGATCGCCGACCGGATCGCCGACCGCGCGGCCGACCCAGCCGTGGGCGAGCTTGCCGACCTGGTCGCCCGCGCGGAGGAACTCCGCTAGGCCGCCCGCGGCGGGCGCCGCCGCACGGCGCCCGTGACGATCGGACCTAGAACGTGGTGAACGGCTCCGGGCGCGTGCAGGTCGTGTGCACCGGTAGTCGTTCGCCGCGTTCGGCGGCCGTGTGGATCGTTTCCATCGTGTCGAGCACGTGCAGCGCCAGCGTCGCGGACGCCCGATGGTCCCGGCCCGCCGAGATGGCCGCGACCATCTCCGCGACACCGAGGCCCCGGGAGTTGGCCGACCAGGGGGTGCGTAGCTCCTCCTCACGCCACTCGCCCGCGCCGCCGACCAGGACCGGCCCGCCGAAGTTGTTGGGGTCGTGCACGACCAGGGTGCCGGCGCTGCCGTAGAGCTCGATGCCGTGCGGGACCGTCGAGGCCGGCACGTCGAAGCTGAACACGGCCGTCACGGTGGCGCCGCCCGCGAACTCGAGCACCGCGCTGACGTGCGTGGGCACCTCGACCGGGATCTCGCGACCTGCCGGGGTGCGCCGGGTCGGGGACGCCGACGTGGCCACGGCGCTGACCGCCGCCACCGGGCCGAGCAGGTTGACCAGCGCCGTCAGGTAGTAGGGCCCCATGTCGAACAGCGGCCCGCCCCCGCGCTGGTAGTAGAAGTCGGGCTCCGGGTGCCAGTGCTCGTGGCCGGGGGAAAGCATGTGCACCGCGCCGGCGCGCGGGGTGCCGATGGCGCCCTCGTCGAGGAGGGCGCGGGCGGTCTGTAGGCCCGCACCTAGGAAGGTGTCGGGAGCGCTGCCGACCCGCACGCCAAGACCGGCCGCCTCGGCCAGCAGCAGCCGGGCATCGTCGACCGCGAGCGCCAGCGGCTTCTCGGCATAGACGTGCTTGCCCGCCCGGACGGCCGCTAGGCCGACCGCCACGTGGGCCGCCGGGATGGTGAGGTTGACCACAAGGTCGACGGAGTCGTCGGCCAGCAGGTCCTCGACGCTGCCGGCGGACGGGACGCCGTGCCGCTCCGCCGCCTCTTTCGCCCGCTCGACGTCGAGATCCGCGCAGCGTACGACCCCGGTCTGGGGCAGTTGGGGCAGGTTCTGGAAGTAAATCCCACTGATCTTGCCGCACCCGATCACACCGATACGCATGCGGCGGATGGTAGTCGCGGGCACCGACACTTCCAGCGTCATAGGCTTCAGACCATGACTGAGCATTTCGATCTCGTCGTTCTCGGCGCGGGCCCGGGCGGCTACACCGCAGCGGTCCGTGGCGCCCAACTCGGCCTGCGGACCGCGGTCGTGGAGGAGCGCTACTGGGGCGGCGTGTGTCTCAACGTGGGCTGCATCCCCTCGAAGGCGCTGCTGCGCAACGCGGAGCTCAACCACATCTTCACGACCGAGCGCAAGACGTTCGGCATCAACGTGACCGGTGAGGTGACCTTCGACTACGAGGCCGCCTTCACGCGCAGCCGCAAGGTCGCCGACGGGCGCGTGCGTGGCGTGCACTACCTGATGAAGAAGAACGGCATCACCGAGATCAACGGCCGGGGCACGTTCGTCGACGCCCACACGCTGGCCATCGGCGACCAGACCGTGACCTTCGACAACTGCATCATCGCGACCGGCGCCTCGACCCGGCTGATCCCCGGCACCGCGCTGTCCGACCGCGTCGTCACGTACGAGGAGCAGATCCTCAGCTCTGAACTGCCGTCGTCGATCGTCATCGCGGGCGCCGGCGCGATCGGGGTCGAGTTCGCGTACGTGCTGCACAACTACGGCGTCAAGGTCACCATCGTCGAGTTCCTCGACCGGATGCTGCCCCTGGAGGACGAGGAGGTCTCGGCGGAGCTGCTCAAGCGCTACAAGCGGCTGGGCGTCGAGGTGCTGGTCTCCACGCGGGTGGAGTCGGTGACCGAGTCCGCCGAGGGCGTCCAGGTGACCGTGTCGAACACCGAGGGACAGAGCCGGGTGATCGAGGCCGACAAGCTGCTCCAGGCGATCGGCTTCCAACCCAATGTCACCGGGTACGGCCTGGAGAACACCGGTGTCGAGCTCACCGATCGCGGAGCGATCGCGGTCGACGCGCGGGGGCGTACCAACGTGTCCGGGATCTATGCCATCGGTGACGTGACCGCCAAGCTGATGCTCGCCCACGCCGCCGAGAGCATGGGCATCATCGCCGCCGAGACGATCGCGAACGCGGAGACCATGGAGCTCGACTTCGTGATGATCCCGCGGGCGACATTCTGCCAGCCGCAGGTGGCCAGCTTCGGCTACACGGAGGCGCAGGCCTTGGCGGCCGGGTACGACGTGCAGGTCGCGAAGTTCCCCTTCACCGCCAACGGCAAGTCGAACGGGCTCGGTGACACGGTCGGCTTCGTCAAGATCCTTTCGGACGCGCGGTACGGGGAGCTGCTCGGCGCCCACCTGATCGGGCCCGAGGTGACCGAGCTGCTGCCCGAGTTGACCTTGGCCCAGCAGTGGGACCTGACCGTGCACGAGGTCGGGCGCAACGTGCACTCGCACCCGACGCTGAGCGAGGCGGTCAAGGAGGCGATCCACGGTCTCGCGGGGCACATGATCAATATGTGAGTGGCCTTCCCGGCTTTCGCGCGACTCGCCGGTAGTGGGTTGACGCAGCGTCGCCGGACGACTCCAATGCGAGGAGCTTCGATGCTTCCTGGGGAGGGGTCGTCCGATGCGTCCACGCTGGCGGTTCGTCGTTGTCGCTGTCTTTGCCGTGTTGGCGTCGCTGGTCGGCGCTCCAGCCTTCGCTGATCACACGCCGTTGCCCTCCCAGGTGACGCTGGTCGGGTCGCTCCAGTCGGAGCTGGGCTGTCCTGGCGACTGGCAGCCGGAGTGTGCGCAGACCGCGCTCGCCCCGGTCGCCGGTTCGCCGGGGCTGTTCCGGGCCTCGTTCACGGTGCCGGCGGGCGCTTTCGAATACAAGGTGGCGCTCAACGGGTCGTGGGACGAGAACTACGGCGCCGGCGGAGCTCCAGGTGGGGCCAACATTCCGTTGACCGCGCCGGGTGGTCTGCTGACCTTCACCTACGACCACGCGACGCACCGGATCGTCGACGACGCGCCGCGTGCGCTGGGTGCTGAGTCGGCGGCGCACTGGGTGCGGCGCGACGTGATCGCCTGGCAGCCGCCGGCGAGCGCGGTGCGCTTCGCGCTCTACACCGCGCCGTCGGGCGGCATGATCGTCGACGACGGCGCTGTGGTCGGTGGTTCCGCTCATCCATTGGGGATACGCGCGGCGGGGTTGCCTGATTCCGTACGGCGGGACTACCCCCACCTGGCCGCCATGCGCGCCCTGACCGTGCCGTCCTCGGTGCCGGCCGCCTCGGTCCTGACCGGGCAGCTCGCGGTCGCCGCGTTCGACGCCGCGGGGGTCCTGGTCGACGCGACCGGGGTGCAGATCCCGGGCGTGCTGGACGACCTCTACGCGGGCGCGGCGCGGCGGACGCTCGGGGTGTCGTGGTCGGCGCGTGGGGTGCCGTCGTTCGCGTTGTGGGCGCCGACGGCGCAGTCGGTCTCGCTTCTGGTCGACGGTGTCGCGCCGATTGTGCTGCGGCGTGATCGCGACGGGATCTGGTCGACTGTGGGGTCGCGATCGTGGCGTGGGTTGTCCTACGTCTACTCGGTCCAGGTGTTCGCGCCGACCACCGGTCGTGTGGAGACCAACCTCGTCACCGACCCCTACTCGGTCGCCCTGACCGCCGACTCCACCCGCTCGGTGCTGGCCTCCTTGTCGGATCCGTCGCTGACGCCACCCGGGTGGGCCAAGCTGCGTAAGCCGGCCGCGTCCCCGTCGACCGAGGCGCACGTCTACGAGCTGCACGTGCGGGACTTCTCGATCGGCGACACGTCGGTGCCGGCCGCGCACCGGGGCACCTATGCCGCGTTCACCGACCGCTCCAGTGCCGGCATGCGGCACCTGCGGTCGTTGGCCTCGGCCGGGGTGAGCCACCTGCACCTGTTGCCGGTGTTCGACTTCGCGACCGTGCCTGAGGCGCGGTCCGCCCAGCAGGTGCCGGCGTGCGACCTGGCCGCGCTGCCGCCAGCGTCCGAGCAGCAGCAGGCGTGTGTCGAGCCGGTGCGGCCGACCGACGGGTTCAACTGGGGTTACGACCCGTGGCACTACACGACGCCCGAGGGCTCCTACGCGGTCGATCCGGCGGGCGCCGCGCGTACCCGGGAGTTCCGTTCGATGGTCGCCGGCATCAACGGCGCGGGCCTGCGGGTCGTGATGGACGTGGTCTACAACCACACGACCGCGTCCGGCCAGGCACCCAAGTCGGTGCTCGACCGGATCGTCCCGGGCTACTACCAGCGGCTCACCCTCACCGGGCAGCAGGAGACGTCGACCTGCTGCGCCAACACGGCGACCGAGCACCGGATGATGGAAAAGCTGATGGTCGACTCCGTGGTCACCTGGGCCCGCGACTACAAGGTCGACGGCTTCCGCTTCGACCTGATGGGCCACCACTCCAAGGCCAACATGCTCGCGGTCCGGCACGCCCTCGACAAGCTGTCGTTGGCCCGGGACGGCGTCGACGGCCGGTCGATCCTGCTCTACGGCGAGGGCTGGAACTTCGGCGAGGTGGCCAACGACGCCCGCTTCGTGCAGGCGACCCAGGCCAACATGGCCGGCACCGGCATCGCGACGTTCTCGGACCGACTACGCGACGCGGTCCGCGGCGGCGGCCCGTTCGACGAGAACCCGCACCTGCAGGGCTTCGGCTCGGGCCTGTTCACGGACCCAAACGGCGACCCGGTCAACGGCGACGCCGCCGCCCAACTCGCGCGTCTGTTGCTCACCCAGGACCAGATCAAGGTGGGCCTGGCCGGCAACCTGCGCTCCTACCGGTTCCAGTCGCGAACGGGCGCGGTGGTCTCGGGGGCCGAGGTCGACTACAATGGCCAACCGGCAGGCTATGCGGCCTCACCGGCCGACACGGTGACCTATGTGGACGCCCACGACAACGAGACGCTGTTCGACAACCTGCAATACAAGCTGCCCCAGTCCCTGCCGATGGCCGACCGCGTCAGGATGAACACCCTGTCCCTCGCGACGACCACCCTGTCGCAAGGGGTCGGCTTCTGGCACGCGGGCACCGACCTGCTGCGCTCGAAGTCCCTGGACCGCAACTCCTACGACTCGGGCGACTGGTTCAACCGCATCGACTGGTCGGGCGCCTCGTCGACGTGGGGCTCGGGCCTACCACCGCGCGGCGACAACGAGGCCAAGTGGTCCTACCAACGCCCGCTGCTGGCGGATCCGGCGCTCAAGCCGACGCCGGCCGACATGGCCGCGGCGGCGTCGGGTGCCGCTGACTTCCTACGGATCGCGGGCTCGTCACCGCTGTTCGCACTGCCGTCAGCCGCCGAGATCCAGCGGCGGGTGTCCTTCCCGCTGGGCGGCCCCGACCAGACCCCGGGCGTCATCGTCATGGTCCTCGACGACACGGCCGGCAAGTCCTTGGACCGGCGCTGGGACCGCCTGGTCGTAGTCTTCAACGCCTCGCCGACCGCGACGACGCAGGTGGTCCCGGGGGCGTCGGGCCGTTCCTATGCCCTACATCCGGTGCAGGCGGGCGGCAGCGACCCGGTGGTCAAGACGGCCCGCTACACCGGCGGAGGAGCGTTCACGGTCCCGGGCCGGTCGGTGGCGGTGTTCGTGTCGTAGCCTCTGGCCCGTGCCCCCACCGCCCCTGCTGCGCGCGACCTGGCCGGTCTTCGCGGCGGAGTTGGCCACCGCCCTCGCCGAGCCCGGGCTGAAAGCCCAGGTCGACCGGTTGCGCGTGGTCGAACCGTGCGGCTGCGGCGACGGCTTCTGCCAAAGCCTCTACACGGCCCCGAAGCCGACCGGCCCCTACGGTGCCGGCCACCGCTGCGTCCCGCTCGACGCGCCCTGGCCGGGCTTCCTCGTCCTCGACGTGGTCGGCGCGGACATCGTCTACGTCGAGGTGCTCGACCGGCCGCCGCTGGACTGACCCGGCGCGGTGGCTGGCCGCCAACGGGCGGGCGCGGCGTGGCAGCCTTCATTGGGCGGGTGGCGAGGTCTGGCGACGACTGGGTAACTGGTGGGTCGCTGCCGGGCTGACCGGTGCGGTGGCTGTCTGCCGGCGGCGGGCGCGGCGTGGGAGCGTTCATTGGGCGGGTGGCGGGGTCTGGCGACGTCTGGGTGACTGGTGGGTCGCTGCCGGGCTGACCGGTGCGGTGGCTGTCCGCCGGGGGCGGGTGCGGTGTGGGGAGCGTTCATCGCGCGTGGCGGGATCTGGCGACACCTCGGTGACCGGTGGGTGGGTGCTGAACTGACCCATGCTGTGGATGGCGCGCAGGGAGCCTTCATCGGCCGGATCACGGGAGACGGCGACGCCTCAGTGACCGGTGCGTCGCCGCGTTGCGGCGGCGCCTTGGTCAGCCCGATCCGACTACGACTGGCGCGATGGGTTCGGACAGCGATGTGCCGCTGCGGATAACTCGGTCGCGAATTGTCGTACCCCCTCGTCAAGATGGCCCCATGTTCCGCGACGTCCTTCCCCAACGACCCGAGGCCCGGCGGTTGCTGGCCGCCACGTTCTTCTCGGCCACCGGACGGGGCCTGACGCTGCCGTTCATGTACATCTATCTGACCAAGGTCCGTGAGTTCCCGTCCGGCACAGCGGGCCTGGTCATCGGCTGGATGGCGGTGTGTGCGCTGGCTATCGGGCCGCTCGGCGGCTGGGCCGTCGACCGCTGGGGCGCACGCCGCATCGTGCTCCCGCTGCTCCTGGTCGAGGCGGCCGGCGTGGGCAGCGTCGGCTTCGCACACACCACCTGGCAGGCGCTCCTGTCGGTCACCCTGATCGGCGCCGGCGGCGGCGTGATCTGGGCGGCCAACACCACGATCCTGTCGTCGGTCACCGACGGGGTGGAGCGGCAGAAGACGTTCGGGCTGAGCTTCGCCCTGCTCAACCTCGGCATCGGAGCGGGCACGGTGATCGCCGGCTCGATCGTCGACGAGACCCGTCCGGGCACGTTCCAACTCATCTACCTGATCGACGCGGCCCTCTACCTGGTCCCGTTCGTCAACCTCCTGACCATGCCCGGCGTCGGTCGCCGCCTGGTCCCCGACGGCCCGGCGCCGACACGCCGACGCCAACCCGGCTACCGCGAGGTCTTCGCCCACCGCGGCTTCCGGCGGCTGCTGCTGTTCAGCATCGTGCTGACGATCAGCGGCTACGCCCAGATCGAGGTGGGCTTCACGGCCTTCTCGATCGACGTGGCCCACGTGAGCCCGCAGGTCGTCGCCTACGCCTTCACCGCCAACACCCTGGTCATCGTCCTGGCCCAACTCTTCGTCGTGCGCCTGATCCAGGGCCGCAGCCGCACCCGCCTGCTCTCGGTGGTCGGCGCCATCATGGCCGGCTCGTGGCTGATCCTCGCGGTCGCTGGCACGGCCAACGCCCGCAACACGGCGCTCGCGATCGTGGCGGTCATCGCCTGCGCGGCGGTCTTCGCCTTCGGCGAGACCCTCCTGTCCCCGATCAGCCCGACCCTCCTCAACTCGCTGGCGACAGACGAACTACGCGGCCGCTTCAACGCCCTGGGCTCGATGGTCTGGGGAATCAGCGGCATCGTGGGCCCGATCACCGCGGCGCCACTGATCGGCGGCGGCCACAGCTCGATCTGGCTAGGCCTGACAGTCGCAGGCTGCCTGACCGCGGCGGCGCTGGCGCTTTCCCTACGCAACGTCGTCACAGCCGAGCAGGACGGCCGCGTCCCACCAGAACCACCGGCTGAGCCCGGCGGCGCCGTCCCCGCGTCGTCAGCCGAGCTCGGCGAAGCGCCGGTCGCTACGACCGCCGGCGGTCGGTAGGGCGGCCTTTGCTTGAGGCGGCGTCTAACTGCCGGCATACCGCTGCCGGCGGTGTCGGTCGGGGTCGGCATGGCGCCGGTTGCTACGACCGCCGGCGGTCGGTAGGGCGGCCTTTGCTTGAGGCGGCGTCTAACTGCCGGCATACCGCTGCCGGCGGTGTCGGTCGGGGTCGGCATGGCGCCGGTCGCTTTGACCGCTGGGGTTGGTGAGTGGGCTTGGGTTTGAGTCGGTGGCTGGTTGCGGGGATGCCGGCCCCAGCGGTGTCGGGCGAGGCCGGCAGGCGCCGGTCGTTTTGACCGCCGGGGGTCGGTGAGGCGGCTCGGGCTCGCCGCCCCACGCGAGCGAAACGTCGACCTCGGCGACCCGATCGTGGTCGACCATCACAACACCGACGCGGTGACGCTCCGCGACGGCGCCGGCCACGTTAAGGCCCGCCGTCGACGCCGCGCCAGGACGGCACGGTGCGGTTCGAGACCCGTGGCCTCGAGCGCGGCCGCTACCCGGTCAACGGCGCGCCGGTCTGGCTCTACCCAGGACAGGCCCGCGCCTGTTGCGACCACGAAGGCCAGCTACCGCGCCGGCGAGAAGATCGCGGTCGAGCTCAGCAACGCGCCCGGCATGGGACTCGACTGGATCTCCGTGTTCCGCGCAGGCGACGGGAACGACGCGTACCTCACGTACGCGTACACCGGTGGTCAGATCGAAGGGCGACTGAGCATCGGCCCGGGCGGCATCGGGGACTGGCCGCTGCCGCCCGGCCGGTACGTGGTGCGCCTGCTGCCCGACGACGGACTTCGCGATGTCGCCGAGTCGGAACCCTTCACCGTCAGGAAGTGACCCGGAACGTCGCGTCCTGCCGCTCCGTCGCTGTGCTGATCGGGTCGACCCGCAACAGATAGTTGTAGTGGCGGAGGTACCGGGTCGGCGCGTTGTAGGACCGGAACGACGACCAAGCCGAATCAGCCAGGCCGGCGGTGCGGTAGAAGGTGGCGTCGGCCCGGAAGGTCGCCGTGTTGTCGAGCACGTCGAGGCGGATCTCGTAGTTGTAGTGGCGCAGGTAAGACCCCGGGTAGTTGACCGACTCGAACGAGACACCCGCGCCGTCGGCCAGGCCGGCCACGAGACGCCACATCTGGTCCTGGTACGGGTCGAACGGGTACGCGTCGAGCCGGCCGATCCGGTTCGCGTGCCGCACGTACCGGTCGGGGAAGTTCGACGACTTGAGCCGCACCCACGCAGGCAGGCCCCAACGCGAGACCGCACCCGCGTACTCCGTGGCGCTGATCCCGATGATCGATCCGTGCTTGGCGTTGAGCGGAGGCGTGTAGTCGCGCTGGTTCATCACCGACCAGGACCCACCCCCGATGCTGCCCGTGGACCAGGCGTAGTAGTCGTTGTTGACCGGCCCGAACGAGTCACCCCACAGCCGCCAGCCGCCGTCGTTGGCCTTCAGCAGCAGCGGCGCCTCGATCGCGGTGCCTTGCCGCAACCCACCCGTGTACGTGGTGAAGCTGTTCGGCTGGCCCGTGGAGGAGCGCGCGCCGTACAGGTAGCCGTCGTTGAGGTTCTTGTAATACAGGTAGGTCGTCGCGCCGTCGACGACGATGTCGCCGTCGAGCACACCGAAGCCCGGGTTGAAGAAGATCTGGGGCGCGCTGACGGTGCGGAAGTCCGAGGTGTAGTTGACCTGGAACAGGTCGCGGCCGCCGTTGACCGCAGAGTAGACGATGCCGTACTGGCCGCGCGACGCGTCCCAGAACGCCGTCGGCGCCCAGGTGTGCGTCGCCAGCGTGTGCATCTGGATGCGCCGGTAGCCGGTGAACGAGGTCAGGTTGGTCGAGTCCCATACATGTAGGTACTGATTGTTCAGCCCAAAGTTCGTGCCATTCAGGTCCGTGGCTAACACGACAAATGTGCCGTCCTGTTTGCGCAGCACGAACGGGTCGCGCAGGCCGAGCGTCCCGGCCGTTGGCGTGACCACCGGGTTGTTCTGGTTGAGCGGCGTCCAGTTCCAGCCGTCCTGGCTGACCGCCAGGTGCAGCCCGTAGTTGGCGCCCTGCATCTGCGGCGACTCGGTGAAATACGCCATCAGGTACGCGGCGTTGGCCGCGAGCGCGGCGCGGGGGAGCGCGAACATTCCGGCCGCGGCGGCCAGCGTGCCGGCGGTGAACGCACGTCGGGTCAGGGACATCAGAATCACCAATCTTCCGGCGGTACGGGGCATGTGAGCGTTAACATCGCCGCGCGCGCACCAGTGCACAGCGCAGCACCATTGATCCGATGTGGAGTCCCCGCGCCACCCGGTTAGCGCTCACATCGATAGTCGCAGATTGCCAGATTGGCCGGCGCACTTCAAGGGCAGGTTTTGTCGTACCCCGCCGCTACGGTTCCACCGTTCACAACGGATCAGGGGAGGCTGTGTTGTCGGTCGGGCAGGAGCACGGGGCAGTGGGCGAAGACGGGCCGTTCACGCTGCCGGTCGCGTGGCGCCGGCACTTCTATCCACGCCGTGGTGGCACGCCAGGGCCAGCGCTGACCCTCGACCCGCACAAGGCCGCCGAGCTGGTCCGTTCGGCCAAGGCCACATTGGACTCCCGGCTCGCCAACACCAACAGCGACCCCGAGCTGGTCGCGGAGGCCGAGGGCTACCTGGCCGATCACGAGTCCGGCTCGGCCGAGGGGGCGGCCGTGGTGGCCGCGCTGGTCGGACACCATCTCGGCTGGCGCGAGCAGGACCAGCTCCGCCACCTCGCCGACGACTGGGCGGCGCGGCGCGGCGTGGTCTTCGCGGCCGAGGCGACGCTCCGCATGGCCGGCGTAGAGCTGGGCGGCTACTGGAACAACGGCGGCCAGATCCCGCCGCGCCTCGTGCGCCGGGTGACCGGTTCGTGGGGCCACTACCACCCCTGGTTGGTGATCGCCGGCCGGGTGCGGGCGCACCTGGCGGTGGCGGGCGACGACGACTACGCCGCGGCGGTCGACCTGCTGGGCGGGCTACGCGACGATTCGATCGAGCTGCGGGCGGCCAGCTCGTTCCTGCTGCCGACGCGCCAGTCCTGGGTCGACGCCGACTGCGTGGAGACCAGTGTCAGCGGCTACGGCTCGGCCGCCCACCTGCTGTGGTGCTCGGCGACGACCAGCGAACAGATCGCGCTGGTCGCGCCGGCGATGTATGGCTGGGGCGTCGTCACCAACACCGACCTGTTGGCCACCGGGGTCGACGGGGTCGGGCCGGCCGTTCTGCCGCAGCTACTCACCTGGTTCGACTCCGGTCAGGTCGACGCCGAGGCACGGCAGCGACTCGCCGGCATCATCGCGCAGTTCCCTACGGACGAGGCGTTCGCCGCACTGGTCGCCCGCCTCGACGACAAATACGTCCGCGCCGCCATCCACGGCGCGGCCAGCCGGTTCCCGCGCCGTGCCCTCCGCGTCCTCGCCGCCGCCGACGGTGTGGCCGAGCAACTCCGGGTCCACGTTCTCGCCAACCAGGAGCTGGTCGCGGGCGAATTGCCCACCCTGCCGCCGGCCGCCCAGGCTCGCGTCGAGGCGATCCTCGCCGAGCGCTCGGCCGTGCCGGACGCGTCCCCCGAGGTGCTGCCCCCGGCCCTCGTCACTCCACCCTGGACGGTCAAGCGGAAGCCGGCCAAACCGACCGTCCTGACCGGTCTCGCCTTCACGGGCGGGCCCGTGCTCGCCTGGGCGCCCGGCGAGCAGGAGGAGTGGGCCGCCACCAGCGCCCGACGCGCCGCCTGGTGGAAGCTGGAGGTCCCGATCGAATCCGCCGTCGAGCAGTTCCGCGCCGGAAAGCTGCCGTCCCACCACCACGTGACGCTGATGTGCACCGGACCGCATGACGTGGTGGCGACGCTGCTACCCGACTGGCGGCCGGGGCGGGTCTGGGACGCCCACGAGTGGTTGCCGGCGATCGTCGCCGCCCACGGGCTCGTCGCACTGCCCACGACCATGCACGTGGCCAAGGCGCTGCCGGCGAGCTGCACCGAGCTGCTGCTCCCGTTCGCCAGCGCCGAGATCGCCACCCGCATGGCCGAGGCGCTGGCCCGGCTCAAGTCGCTGCGCTCGTACGCGATCGCCTGGTTCGACCGGCACCCCGCGTACGCCGCCCGCGCCCTGACCCCGGCCGCACTGGGCAAGCCCGGCACCGACCGCCGGGCCGCCGAGGGAGCACTGCGGCAGATCGCGGCCCGGCACCACGCGGCCGTGCTCGCGGCCGCCGACGACTACGGTCCGGCCGCCCGGGCCGGCGTCGAGGAGCTGCTCGGCACCGACGCGCTCGACCTGGTGCCGACGCGCCTCCCGAAGCTCCCGGCCTGGGCCGAGCCCGGCCTGCTGCCGCGGATCCTGCTCGCCGACCGCTCGGCCGCGCTGAGCACCGAGGCGGTCCGACACCTCTGCACCATGCTCGCCATCTCCAAGCCCGGCGACGTCTACGCCGGCGTTCCGCTGGTCCGTGCCGCCTGCGATCCGCGCTCGCTGGCCGACTTCGCCTGGGCGCTGTTCACGCAGTGGCAGGCGGTCGGTGCGCCGCCAAAGGAGGCCTGGCCGCTGCACGCGCTGCGCTGGATCGGTGACGACGAGACGGTTCGCCGCCTATCGCCGGTGATCCGGGCGTGGCCGGGCGACGGTGGCCACTCCAAGGCGCTGATCGGGCTCGACGTGCTCGCCGAGATCGGTTCCGACCTCGCGCTGACGCACCTGCACGGCATCGCGCAGAAGGCCAAGTTCAAGGGCCTCAAGGACCGTGCGGGCGAGAAGATCGCCGAGGTGGCCGACGGGCTCGGGCTCACCGCCGACCAGCTCGCCGACCGACTCGTGCCCGACCTCGGTCTCGACGCCAACGGCTCGCTGACCCTCGACTACGGCCCCCGCCGGTTCGTGGTCGGGTTCGACGAGCAGCTCGAGCCCTACGTGGTCGACGAGTCGGGCGCCCGCCGCAAAGACCTGCCCAAGCCGGGCATCCGCGACGAGCCCGCGCTCGCTCCCGCGGCGCACCAGCGCTTTGCCGGCCTCAAGAAAGACGTCCGTACCCTCGCCGCCGACCAGATCCGTCGGCTCGAGGCGGCGATGGTCGGCCAGCGGGCCTGGTCGGCCGACGAGTTCCGCGACCTGTTCGTGCGGCACCCGCTGCTCTGGCACATCGTCCGCCGCCTCGTCTGGGTGGCGCGGGTCGGCGACGGCGACCCTGTCGCGTTCCGGGTGGCCGAGGACCGCAGCTACGCCGACGTCGACGACGAGACCTGGGAGCTCCCGGCCGACGCCACCGTCCGGGTAGCCCACCCGCTGCACCTCGGCGCCGAAGAGGCGGCGGCGTGGTCGGAGATCTTCGCCGACTACGCCATCCTCCAGCCGTTCCCACAGCTCGGTCGGCCGGTCCTGGCGCTCACCGACGCGGAGCGCGCGGCGACGACGCTGACCCGCTACGCCGACGAGAAGGTGCCCAGCACCACCCTGCTCGGCCTCGAACGCCGCGGCTGGCGGCGGGGCGAGCCGCAGGACGCCGGTGTCCAGAGTTGGTTCTGGCGCGCCACCCCCGACCGTCGCGCCATCGTGATCGACCTCGACCCGGGCATCGCGGTCGGCGCACCCGACATCCTCGAAGAGCAGACGGTCACGGCCGTCTGGATCAACACCCGCCCGGACGGCGACTGGCTGCGACCCGGGCTGACCGAAACCTTCGACACCCTCGACGCGGTGACCGTGTCGGAGATGCTCCGCGACCTGAACGAGGTACTGGCCCGATGACCCCCAGAACCACCCACAGCGCGGTGCAGAGCCCGCCGGCGAACCAGACCGCCGATGAGCCACGGGCGCGCGCGACGCGGAGCGTGTCTGCGAACCAGATTGCCGACGAGCCGTCGGCGGGCGCGGTGCGAAGCGTGTCTGCGGAGCGGGTGGCGCCTGAGCCTGCGGTGGGCCCGACGCGGAGCGTGCCTGCAAACCAGATTGCCGACGAGCCGTCGGCGGGCGCGGTGCGAAGCGTGTCTGCGGAGCGGGTGGCGCCTGAGCCTGCGGTGGGCCCGACGCGGAGCGTGCCTGCAAACCAGATTGCCGACGAGCCGTCGGCGGGCGCGGTGCGAAGCGTGTCTGCGGAGCGGGTGGCGCCTGAGCCTGCGGTGCGCGTGGTGCGGAGCGTGCCTGCGGACCGGATGGCGGATGAGCCTGGGGCGGGCGCGGTGCAACGGCCGCCGGCTGAGGTTCGGTATGCCGCCGAGCTGGCGCGGCTGCGGGAGACCGACGACGGCGAACGGCCGCCCGGTTGGGCGTTGAGCCTGCGGGCGGCCCGCACGTTCATCGTCGGCGACCCCGCGGCCGGCATCAGCCGCAAGTTCGTCGGCGACCCGTCGCTGATCGACCGGGCCCTGGTCACCCTGGCCACCAGTCGCGGGCTGTTGCTCGTCGGCGAGCCAGGCACCGCCAAGTCGCTGCTCTCCGAGCTGCTGGCGGCGGCGGTCAGCGGCGACTCCACCTTGGTCATCCAGGGTGGTGCCGCCACGACCGAGGACCAGATCCGCTACTCGTGGAACTACGCGCTGCTGGTCGCCGAAGGGCCGTCGACCCGGTCGCTCGTGGCCGCGCCGCTGTTGCGCGGCATGGCCGAGGGCCGCGTGGTGCGGTTCGAGGAGATCACCCGCTGCCCGCTGGAGGTGCAGGACTCGCTCCTGTCGCCGCTGTCCGACCGGATGCTGGCCGTCCCGGAGCTCAGCGGTGACGACGGGCTGGTCTTCGCCCGCGACGGTTTCACCGTCATCGCCACCGCCAACACCCGTGACCGCGGGGTCAACGAGATGAGCGCGGCGCTCAAGCGGCGGTTCAACTTCGAGACCGTGTTCCCGATCCCGGACCTGGCCACCGAGCTCGACCTGGTCGAGGCGCAGGCATCCGAGCTGTTGGCTCGGTCGGGCGTGCGGGTGCCGCCGCGCCGCGACGTGCTGGAGGTGCTCGTCACCGCGTTCCGCGAGCTGCGCGGCGGCGTCACCGAACGCGGCGACACCATGGAACGGCTGTCGTCGGTGATGAGCACCGCCGAAGCGGTCTCGGTGGCGCACGCGGTCGGGCTACGCGGCTGGTTCCTGCGGGGTGAGGCGGGCCAGGCGGCCGACGTCGTGGCCTGCCTGGCCGGCACCGCGGCAAAAGACAACGCCGACGATCTGGCGAGGTTGCGCCGTTACCTGGAGCAGCAGGCACGGGCGCACGCGGGCGAGCAGTGGCAGGCGCTGCACGCGGCGCGCCACCTGCTTCCAGGCTGATGGCCGCGCCCGTCACCGTCGTAGGCGTGCGCCACCACAGCCCCGCCTGCGCCGGCCTGGTCGCCGCCACGATCGAGCAACTACGCCCGCCGCACGTGTTGGTGGAAGGCCCGGCCGACGTCAACGAGCGGTTGGACGAGCTGCTGCTCGGGCACACGCTGCCGGTCGCGATCTTCACCTCCTACCGCGACGGCGAGCGGACACACGCGTCCTGGAGTCCGTTCTGCGACTACTCGCCGGAATGGGTGGCCCTGACGCGTGGGCGGGCCAACGGCGCCGAGGTCCGCTTCATCGACCTGCCGGCCTGGCACCCGGCGTTCGCGACGAGGGAGAACCGCTACGCCGACGCGGAGGAGCGCTACCTGCGGGCGACCGAGCGGCTGTGCGCGGCGTTCGCGATGGACAACACCGACACGCTCTGGGACCACCTCGTCGAGGCCGCACCCTTCGAGGGCCTCGCGGACCGCCTGTCGGTCTACTTCGAGACCCTCCGCGGCGACACGGCAGCCAGCGCCGCGGACCTGGAACGCGAGGCCTACATGGCAACGTGGATCCGGGCCGCGGTGGCCCGCGACGAAGGCCCGGTCCTCGTGGTCTGCGGTGGCTTCCACCGCCCGGCCCTGGAACGCCTGATCGCCGCCGCCGGCACAGACCGGTCGTGGCCGGATGTGCCGGCGGAACTGGGCGGGGATGTTGGGTTGCGATCCGGGGCCCCGACGTCGGGCGGGCCTGTAGGGACGCGGTCCGGCGGGCCGGTGCCAGCGGGCAACGCGGCCGAGTCGCGGTCGGAGGTGGCGTCGGGCGGGCCTGTCGAGTCGCGGTCCGGCTTGCCGGTGCCAGCGGGCACCGGGGCCGAGTCCCGGTCCGAGCCGGTGGTGGCGGCGGGCGCGGACCTTGGGTTGCGGTCCGAGCCGGTGGTGGTGGCGGGCGCCGATGTTCGGTCGTGGTCGGAGTTGGCGGCGGGCCGGGCGGTTGGCTCGCGGTCGGAGTTGGTGGCAGGCCGGGCGGTTGGCTCGCGGTCGGAGTTGGTGGCAGGCCGGGCGGTTGGCTCGCGGTCAGAGGTACCGGCTATGGACGGCGGGGACGTTGGGTTGTGGCCTGAGGTGCCGGCGCCTCCAGCCGGGGCGGTGGGGTCCAGTTACCTCGTTCCGTACGCGTTCAAGCGGTTGGATGCCTTTCACGGCTACCAGTCCGGGATGCCGTCGCCCGAGTTCTATCAGCGGGTCTGGGACGACGGGCCCGAGGCGGCCGGGCGTGGGCTCGCCGAGACCGTGGTCACCCGGCTGCGCCCGCGCGGGCAACCCGCCTCAACCGCCGACCTGATCGCGGCCCGCACCATGGCCGAGGGGCTGGCCCGGGTGCGCGGCCACGCGTACCCGGCTCGGGCCGACGTCCTTGACGGTCTGGTCTCGGCCCTGGTCGGCGAGGCCATGGAGGCACCGCTGCCGTGGGCGCACCGCGGCCGGCTCGCGGTCGGCACGCACCCCGTGGTCGTCGAGATGGTCGCCGCCCTCGCCGGTGAGCGGGTCGGCGCCCTGCACCCGGACACTCCGCAACCCCCGCTGGTCGGCGCGGCGGCCGCCGAGCTGACGCGGCTCGGCCTCGACGCCGCAGGCACCCGGAAGCTGGACCTGACGGACGGCGACGACCGGGACCGCAGCCGCACACTGCACCGGCTGCGGGTGTTGCGGGTGCCGGGATACGAGAGAGCTAGCGGGCCGAAGCCCGGAGTCGACCCCGTGCTGACCGAACAGTGGCGGCTGACCGACGACCCGGACCGGCTGGTCGCGCTGATCGAGGCCGGCGGGCACGGCGCCACACTCGGCGACGCGGCGGCCGCGGCGCTGCTCGAACGGGCCGCCGACGCGGGTGGGCGGGCCGACGCCGTCGCCGCCGTGTTGTTCGACGCCGCCTTGTGCGGCGTCGCGGCGGTCACCGGTGAGATCGTCAGCGTGCTGCGTCGGGCCGTCGGCGGCGTCACCGACCTGGCCGAGCTCGGCGGGGTGCTCGCCGTCGCGCTCGGGCTGTGGCGGCACGACCGGTTGTTCGGCGCCGCGCGCAGTCCGGTGCTCGGCGAGGTCGTCAGAGGCGGTGTGACGCGCGGGTTGTGGCTGGCCGAGGGTGTCCATGGTGGACCCGCGCCGGCCGACCTGGCGCGGCTGCGGGCGGTCGCGGCGATCCGGGACGGGCTGCGGCATGCCGCGGACGCGTTCGGTCTCGACCGCGCGGCCGGGCTCGCCGTCATGGCGCGGGTCGCGGCCGACGCGGCGGCACCACCCGACCTACGCGGCGCCGCGTTCGGGTTCGGCTGGTCCCTGGGCGAAAGCGGCGACCCGACCAGGGCGCTGCGCGGCGCGGCGGCGCCGGGCGTGCTCGGCGACTGGTTGGCGGGGCTGTTCAGCGTCGCCCGCGACGAGGCGACAGCCGACGGCGGGCTGCTCGACGTGCTCGACGGCCTGGTCAGCTCGATGACCGACGGCGACTTCCTGATCGCCCTGCCCGCGCTGCGCCAGGCGTTCGCCTATTTCCCGCCGCGCGAGCGGCACCGCCTCGCCGAGGCGCTGCTGGCCCGGCGGGGGATCGTCGCGGACAGCCGCGCCCTGCTGCGCCTGAGGCATGACCCGGTGCGGCACGCAAGGGCGAGCGAGCTGGACTCCTATGTAGACGAGCTGCTGCACAGGGAAGGACTCGTGGCACCATGAGCGACCTCGAACGCTGGCGGCTGATCCTCGGCGAGGCCGCCGACGCCTGCCTGTGCGGCCAGCCGATGAGCGCCACCGCGGCCGGGCGGGACGCCGCACTCGACTGGCTCTACGGCCGGGACGACGACCTGGACCAGCGCGACGTCCGGCGCCGCGCCGGCGGTGACGGCGCCTCCCAACTGACCACGATGGACTGGCTCGACCAGGTCAACCGGCTCTTCCCGAAGGAGACGGTGGAACGGCTCGAACGCGACGCGGTCGAGCGCTACCAGATCCCGGACGTGCTCACCGACCCCGAGGTGCTCGGCCGGATCGAGCCCAACGCCACGCTGCTCAAGGCCGTGCTGCGCACGAAACACCTGATGAACCCCGAGGTGCTCGCGCTGGCCCGGCGGATCGTCCGGGCGGTCGTGCAGGATCTCGTGGACCGGCTCGCGGTCAGCGTGCGGCAGTCGTTCACCGGTGCCCGGTCGCGCCGCCCGAGCCGGTTCAAACAGGCCCGCAACCTCGACATGCGCCGGACGATCCGGGCGAACCTGGGCAACTACCAGCCGGACCAGCGCCGGCTGCTGGTCGAGGACGTGCACTTCTTCGGGCGTACGCGGCGGCAGCTCGAACCCTGGCAGTTCATCCTGCTGGTCGACCAGTCCGGGTCGATGGTCAGCTCCGTCATCCACTCCGCCGTCACCGCCGCCTGCCTCTGGGGGTTGCCGGGCATCCGCACGCACCTGGTCGCGTTCGACACCGAGGTGGTCGATCTGACCGCCGACGTCGACGATCCGGTCGAGCTGCTGATGAAGGTCCAGCTCGGGGGCGGCACCGACATCGCCCGGGCGGTCCGCTACGGCGCCGGGCTGGTCGACAACCCGCGCCGGGCGATCGTCGCCGTGGTCACCGACTTCTACGAGGGCGGTCCGCCGGGCGGGCTCGTGCGGGCGGTCCGTGGGCTGGTCGAACAGGGCACCCACGTGCTCGGGCTGGCCGCCCTCGACGAGGAGGCCAATCCGTCGTACGACCGGCAGACCGCGCAACTGCTCGCCGACGCGGGCGCCCACGTCGGCGCGATGACCCCCGCGCACCTGGCCGAGTTCGTCGCCGAGAAGGTGGGCCGATGAGGGCCGACCTGCTCGCGCTGACCACCGACGCGTTGGCCGCGCTGACGAACCGAGGCCTGGTCAAGCGGGCCGGCCGCGCCGTCGAGTCCGGCGACCGGCCGACGATCCGGACCGATCCCGACGGCTCCGTGCGGGCGGACTTCTCCGACGGGGTACGCACGACGCTGTCACCCGGCGGCCTCGACGCCGCCCACTGCACCTGCGGCGCGACCACCACCTGCCGCCACGCGCTCGCGACGATCCTCACCTACCAGGCCGACCCACCCACGGTGGAGAGCCCGGCACCCGTGGCCGCGTGGTCGCCGGGCGCGTTCACCGACACCGACCTCGAAGCGGCGATCGGGAAGCGCGCGTTCGCCGCGGCCCGGCGGATCGCGCGCTCCGGCTACCAGGCCCAGGTCCACCGCCCGACGCCCGACGATCCGGCACCCCGCGTCGACCTGCCGGCGTGTACGGTCCGGTTCCTGGTGCCGCACGACCTCGGCTACGTGCACAGCGACGCCGCGCACGGCGGGACAGACCACACCGTCGCGCTGGCCGTGTGGGCGTTCCGGGTCGCCGACGAGCAGGACCCGGAGGCTGGCCGGCAACGCGTCGACGTCGGCAGCGGCAGCACCGGCCCGCTGGGCGCGCTGGACGACGCGGTCGCCCTCGCCAACGACCTCCTGCTCGACGGCGCCGCACACGCGACCCCGCTCCTGCCGGCCGTCGCGGCGGTGGCCAAGGGGCTCGACGGCGCCCGGTTGCGCTGGCCGCTCCTCGCGCTCGAGGACATCGCGGACCAGCTCACCGCGTACGCCGAGCGCAGCGCCCGCTATCGCCCGGAGCAGCTCGCGGAACTGCTCGCGGAGCTGCACTGCCGGCGACGAGCCGCCGCGCGGGGCGCGTCGGTGCTCGGCACCGAGGAGGCCGCCGAGACGCAGCTGCGCCGGGTCCGGCTGACCGGCCTCGGCTGCCGGGTCACGTCGGCCGGCCCGGAGCAAACCGCCGACATCTTCCTGGCGGACCCGATGACCGCCACGGTGCTGACCCTGCGCCACCGTTGGACGCGCGGCGGCGCGGACGGGCAGCCCGCCGGATCCCGCCGCGTCGTGGGCACCACGATCGCGGCCCTGGCCGGCGGCAACCTGCTCAGCGAGTCGGCGGTGCGCACCGCCAGCCGCCGGGTCCGGCTGCCCGCCGGACGCCTGTCCCGCAACAGCGTGCTTGGCTCGGCGGGGGAGTGGGGCGACCTGCCGCCCGGCATCCTCACCCCCGACCTGGCCGCGCTGACCGCCGAGCTGGACCGACTACCTCCACGCTTGATCCGCCCGCGGGTCGACGCCGAAGCGGTCCGGGTGATACCCGTGGCCGAGGTCAGGTCCGTCCACTACGCCCCAGGCGACCAGCGACTCGACGCGGTCGTCGCCGACGCGACCGGCGCCACGGCGACGGTCTCCGCGGTCCACCGCTCCGCGAGCCCGGGCGCGCTGGACGCCCTGGCGGAGGCTCTGCCCAAGGCCCGCTTCCTGTCGGGCCTGGTCCGCCGGGGCCGGGGCGGCCTGGTCATCAGCCCACTCGCCGTCGTCGTGGCCGACACGGTGGTGGTGCCGGACCTAGCGACCGCCGGCGGCGAGCTGGCCACCCACGGCGACGCGGCCGAAGGCGACGAGCTCGGCCGGGCGCTCGACGACGCCCTCGGCCTGCTCGCGGAGCTGGCCCACCGCGGCGGGCACCACCTACCGCCCACCTACCCGGACCGCCTGCGCACCGCCGCGACCACACTCACCAACCTGGGCCTGGCCCGCTGCGGCCAGGCGCTGACGACCGTGGCCGGCGCCTGCGGCTCCCCGGACCGACTACCGAACGCCTGGACCGACGCCCAGATCCGCCTACTGGTCGCGGCCGACAACCGCTGACCCAGGGTCAGCCCAGGTCGACCGGGCCGTAGTGGGTTTGTGAGGCGCCCGTGCCCAGGGCCCAGTAGCGGTCGCCGTAGGACCAGTGCCACCACTCCGTCGGGTAGTTCGCGAAGCCGGCCGATCGCAGGGCCGAGCCCAGCACGTAGCGGTTGCGGCGCGCCGATGCCGGGATGTGCGTCGCGGCCGTGAAGCACGCGTTGGCGCTGGCCACCGGGCTGTCGTTGACGGCCGTGCCCATGTCGAGCTCGCGCCCGTCCGGCCCCGCCAACGTCAGGTCGACGGTGCCGCCGGTGCTGTGCGGCGCCACCGACGGCGGTGACACGTACTTGCTCGCCTCCACGTACACCCGTTCCTCCGACCACGACGGAAACCGGGAACGCAGCTCGTCCTGGTAGCCACCGAAGTACTCCCGCTGCAGCCGCAACGGTCGGTAGGCCTCTACGACCAGCAACCGCAGCCCGGCCGGGAGCGCGCGCTGCGCCGCGAGGAGCCGCGCCACCGCGCCCTCCCGCAGCCGCGCGAAAGCACCTTCCGGATCGGCCAGCCGGTCGTCGACCCGGAGCTCGTCCACGGTGCGCAGGTCGACCATGGCCTCACCGTTGTCGAACACCGGCACCGCGGCGACGCGGGGGTCGGAGATCAGGATCATGGGGCAGCTCCTAAGCGGAGGCGGAGGGGGAGGGAGGGAAGGGCGAACAGCCAGCGCGCACGCACAGCGGTCAGTCCACGATGGATGGCCAGGCTGAGGACGACCACGACCGCGGTCAGCACCGCCGGGTAGAACAGGGCGACCACCAACTGGGCGCCGCCGCCGAGGGAGGAGACCAGCCCGACCAGCAGCAGGTGCAGCAGGGCCAGCACCGGCATGTGGATCACGTAGATCGGCAGGGTGATCCGGCCCAGCCGCGCGAGCCGCGTGCCCAGCGCGGACCGGGCGACGCAGGCGGCCGCGGTCACCCCGAACACCACCGCCACCGCGGACACCACCAGCCACACCCCGAACCACTCCGAGGCGCCGAGCGCGGCCATCACGGCCAGCGCACCCACGTACGCCAGGCCGGTGAGCCACAACCGACGAGGGGTCGCGGTGGCCGCGAGCGATTCGAGACGCGGCCGGAAGTACAGGCCGGCGAGGAAGAACACCAGGTTCTGGTAGAAGCCGCCGCGGTCGCCGGGCGTCGGCACCAGGCCGGCCGCCGCGACCGCGGACAGCACCGCCGCCGGCACGAGCACCACCAACGGAGGCAGCCGCCGCACCGCCTTGGCGAACGCGAAGTAGATCGCCAGGGCGTACAGGTACCAAAGGTTCGACGGGGTGATCGTGAGCTGCTCCACCAGCTCCAGCGGCGAGTGGGCCCGCGCGGTCGGGAAGTCCGGCACGAGCGCGAGCACCGCCGTGTGCACCAGCAGCCACACCGCGTACAGGTAGAGGAACGTGGCGATCCGGCCGCGGGCCACCACCCGCCATGGCCGGGCGAGAGCACTGCTCGCGAAAATGCCGGAGATGGTGAAGAAGAGCGGCATTCGCAGTGGCAACAGCTGCTCTCCGAACGTGCCCCACACCCCCGGCAGCGGCAGCCCGATGTGCCACGAGACCAGCAGGTAGTCCTTGACGATCACGTGCCAGGCGACGACCAGCAGGATGCAGGCGCCCTTGGCCGTGTCCGCCCAAGCCACCCGGGATGACTCGGCGGACGTGGCCCACGACGAGACCCAGAGGGTGCTGGCACCACGGCGATCGGCGAGGCGGGGAGATAGCAAAGGCACAGGTCAGACGGTGGCAGCCACGTGTCCGCGATCGATCCGCGCGATGTCACGGGCACGTAATGGCACCACGTGACGACGGCCACAGCCGCCCGCCGGGCGGCGGATGCCGCATCGATCGCTGGCTGTGGCACCCTGGTCACACCTATGGCTGAGCTACCGGGCGGTGTGCGGATCAAGGACGTGGCGGCGGCCGCCGGCGTCTCGGTCGGCACTGTGTCCAATGTGCTCAACCGGCCACATCTGGTCGCACTGCCCACCCGGCGCCGGGTCAGCGCCGTCATCTCCAAGCTCGGCTTCGTGCGCAGCGAGTCGGCCCGCCAGCTCCGCGCCGGGTCCAGCCGAACCGTCGCCATGCTGGTGCTCGACGTGGCCAACCCCTATCTGACCGACGTCGTACGCGGTGTCGAGGACGAAGTGGCCACCGCCGGGCTCGTAGTCATGCTGGCGGGCAGCGGCGGCCTGCTGGGCCGCGAGCAGCGCTACCTGGAGATGTTCCAGCAGCAGCGGGTACGCGGACTGCTCTGGAACCCGACCAACCTGTCCCCGCCGAGCACCGACGCGTTCGACCGCCTCGGCATCCCGATCGTCTTCCTGGACCGGCACCTGGAGCGCACCCACTCGAACGTCGCCGTCGACGACGTGGCCGGCGGCCGGATCGCGGCCGAGCACCTGCTCGCCCGCGGCCACCGGCGGATCGCGGTCGTCGGCGGCCCGGCCACGCTGGCCCAGATCGAGGACCGCAGGGACGGCGCGTACGAGGCGATCCGCCAGGTCTCCGACGGCGCCACCTCGTTCCTGTCGATCCCGACCGCCGACCTGACCCTGCGCTCCGGCCGCGGCGCCGCCGACCACCTCCTGGCGATGCACCCCGCGAGCCGGCCCACAGGCGTCTTCGCCGCCAACGACCTGGTGGCGATCGGCCTGCTGCAAGGGCTGCTTGCGCACGGGGTCCGGGTGCCGGAGGACGTCGCCATCGTGGGCTACGACGACATGGAGTTCGCGGCCGCGGCGGCCGTCCCGCTGACCTCCGTGCGGGCGCCCCGCGCCGACCTCGGCCGCCACGCGGCGCGCCTGCTGCTGGAAGGGATCGTCGAACGCGAGAACGGCAGCCCGGTCACGGCCCGGCACCTCCGCTTCGAGCCGAGCCTCGTGCCCCGCGCGTCCACGGCACACCAGCATCCGTAAGGCGACGCGTACCATCTCGGGGTGATGTCCCGTGCGCACGTCGCCGAGGTGATCGCCGGCTACCTCGCGCGGCACCCGGCCGAGGCCGAGCGGCTGGCACCGTTGACCACCGCCCTCACGGAAGAAGCCGACGTCGTCTCCCGAAAGACGTTCGTACCCGGCCACGTGACCGCCTCCGCGGTGGTGCTCGACCCTGCCGGCCGGATGCTCCACATCCGCCACAGCGTGTTCAAGAGATGGCTCCAGCCCGGCGGACACCTCGAACCCGGCGACACGACGCTAGTCGGCGCGGCCCAAAGAGAGGTCGAAGAGGAGACTGGCATCGCGCTGCTGACCCTGGCCGACGACACGCCGTGCGACATCGGCGTCCACCCGATCGCCGCCAACCCGGCCAGAGACGAAGCCGCGCACCACCATTTCGACGTCCGCTATCTCTTCACCACGGTCACCGCACCTGCCACCCGGTTGCGGGCAGACGAGGTGCACGGCATCGCCTGGCTGCCACCGGACGAGGTGGAGCAGGACTTCCGGCAGAAGGTGCGGGCATGGGCAGCGGCGCTCTGATCGAGTTGTTCAAAGACCAGCTCACGTTCTACTGGGACAACCACCTGCGACCCCGACTCGACGGGCTGACCGACGACGAGTACGCCTGGGAGCCGGTCCCCGACGCCTGGACGGTCCGCCGGGGAGACGACGGCCGCCACCGCGCCGACGGCCCCTGGCCGGAACCGGGCACACCGCCGCCGTTCACCACCATCGCCTGGCGGATCGCGCACGTAGCCGTCAACTTCCACACCCGGGTGAGCACGTTCTTCGCCTCCAATGAGGACGGTGCCGACATGTCCGACCCGCGGCACGTCCCCGACCTCCCGGCGGACGCCACCGGGGCGCTGGCCTTCCTCGACGACGTGTACGGCCGTTGGCACACGGCGATCGCCGCACTCGACGCCGACGAGCTGGCCCGCCCGCTCGGCCCGCGCGGGGCCTACTTCGCCGCGGAGCCGATGGCCGCCCTGATCGTGCACGTCAACCGCGAGACCATGCACCACGGCGGCGAGATCGGCGTGCTGCGCGACCTCTACCGCGCCGGGTGGTGTCGGCCGGGCGTCACCGGGTAGGTGTCAAGCGGGTGCCCCGACGAGGGACAAAGGTGACGCCGAGCGAGGAAGCGCCATGGAGAGCGAAGCATACGACCGGTTCCGGGCGTGGGGCCGCGCGATGATCCACGACGGGCACGCCGACGAGATCTACCAGACCTCGACCATCGCCGCCCTGCTGGACGGGCTCTACGACGGCGACGTGACGATCGCCGAGCTGCTGCGGCACGGCAACTTCGGGCTCGGCACCTTCAACCACCTCGACGGCGAGATGGTCGTGCTCGACGGGACCTGCCACCACCTGCGGGCCGACGGCGGCGCGCGGGTCGCGGAGCCCACCGACCTGACCCCGTTCGCCACCGTCACCTGGTTCCGGCCCGAGATCACCCTGCGGATCACCGCGCCGGTCGACCGAAAGAACCTGCTCGACCGGATCGACCACGCGTTGCCCACCACCAACCTGACGGCCGCCGTCCGCGTCACCGGCCGGTTCGCGAGCGTCGAGACCCGCACGGTGATGGAGCAGAAGCCGCCGTACCCGCCGCTGACCAAGGCCACCGAAGGGCAGGCCGTCACCACGTTCCGCGACGTCGACGGCGACCTGGCCGGCTTCCGGTCACCGTCGTACGAGCTGGGAATCGCGGTGCCGGGCTACCACCTGCACTTCCTCACCGCCGACCGCGACCACGGCGGCCACGCCCTCGACTTCGCCCTGGTCGAGGGCGAGGTGCGGGTGGCCACCGAGACCGAGCTGCACCTGAGCCTGCCCCGCACGGCCGCGTTCGCCAACGCCAACCTCTCGCCGGACGACATCGCCGGCCAGCTCCGCCAGACCGAGGGCGGCTAGGCAAGCCCAGGGCCCAGCACCGCGGGATAGCCGAAGCGTTCGACGTGGTCGGCACCGGTGAACAGGACGATGCCGGCCAGCCCGGTCGGGGTCGGCGACAGCAGCACCACGCCGAACGCGGCTCCGGCACGGTAGACCACCACCGCCGGCTGGTCGTTGGCGGTCACCGGGAACATCGCCCACTCGCCGGGCTCGCCGAGGACCGAACGCAGGTAGGGAACGCAGACGGCCTTGCCGGCGAACCAGGTGCGGGACGGGACGACCTCCAGCGTGGCATCCTTGCGCAGCGCCTCTTCCAGCGCGGTGAGGTCGCTGTTGACGAACGCTGCCAGGTACGCGTCGAGTTGCGCCAACGCCTCCGGCGAGTCCGGGTCGGACAGCGGCTCGCCACGCGCCGCGTCCAGGCGCGCCCGCGCCCGTTGCAGGCTGCTCTTCACCGCCGGCACCGACATGTCCAACATGGACGCCACGTCCGTCGCGGGGAACTCCAGCACCTCGCGCATCAACAGCACCGCCCGCTGCCGCGGGGGCAACAGCTGCAGGCTCGCGACCAGGGCCAGGCGCAGGCTCTCGCGCCGCACCACCGTGTCGGCCGGGTCGTCGGCGAAGGGCTGGAGCCACGGCACGTCGAGGTCGATCGTGCCGGGTGCGGTCGGGTCGTCGGCGGGCGCGCCGAGGCCGGAGGGCAGCGGGCGCCGGGCCCGCTGCTCCAGCGCCGTCAGGCAGGCGTTGGTGGCGATCCGGTAGAGCCAGACCCGCACCGACGCCCGTCCCTCGAACAGCTCCCGGGCCCGCCAGGCCCGCAGGAACGTCTCCTGCACCACGTCCTGCGCCTCCTCGGCCGAGCCGAGCATCCGGTAGCAGTGCGCGGTCAGCTCGCGGCGATGTGGCTCGAGCTCTCCCGGATCCATCGTCACAGCTCCAGTCTCGGTCGTACCCAGTCAGCGAACCGGCGGATCGCGTCATCCGCCTCCGGTGCGCGCCCGGCGGCCATCTGGAAGGTGTGCTGCTGCTCCTCGAAGACGTCGCGGCGCACCTCCACACCGAACTCCCGGGCCCGCTTCTCCAGCATCCGGCTCTCGTCGAGCAGCGTCTCGTCAGCACCCACCTGGATGAACGTGGGCGGCAGCCCGGTCAGGTCCGCGTGGAGCGGGTTGACCGCGGGATCGCGGGGGTCGCGGCCCGCGAGGTACATCGCGGCCAACTCCAGCACCACGTCGCGGTAGAAGAACCCGTCGCGTTCGGCGTTGGTGTCGAAGCTGTCGCCGCTGACCGCCATGTCCACCCACGGCGAGATGAGCAGCAGCGCCGCCGGGGCCGGCAGGTCGCGGGCGCGGGCGGCCAGGGTCGCCGTCACCGCGAGCCCGCCGCCGGCCGAGTCGCCGGCCAGGACCAGCCGATCGAAACCCTGTCCGACCAGCCAGGTGTACGCCGCGAGCGCGTCCTCCTGCTGCGCCGGGAACGGCTGTTCCGGGGTGTGCCGCTGGTGCGCGATCAGCGCCGGCACGCCGATCGCCTTGGCGAGGTGCCCGTACAGCTTGCGGTGGGTGAACACCGACCCGCTGACGAAGCCGCCGCCGTGCAGGCACAGCAGCGCCGCCCCGGAGTCGCGGACGCCGTGCGGCACCAGCCGCAGCCCGTGTTCCACCTCCAGGTAGTCCACCCCGCGCGGCTCCGCCGTCAGGTCACCCCAGTGGTCGTCGGTCTCCCGCGGCTCCGGCTCCGGCGGCGGGTTCAAGCGGTCCCGGGTCCAGGTCCGGTACATGCGCTCCACGGCGCTCGACTGTGTGCTGGCCATCGTGGCTCTCCTTCCGTCCGCCGGTGTTGACCGCACCGGAGTCGAGAAGGAATCGGCGCCTGGGCACCAACAGCGCGGTCGTGACCGTTGTCACACCGGCCAGGGCGACCGCCCAGCGCGGGGCCGTCAGCGAGGCCAGCCCACCGAACACGGCCGGTCCCACGCCCTGCAGGGTCATCAGGCCGGTGGAGAGCAGGCCGAACGCCTGGCCCCGGCCGCGCTCCGGCACCGCGTCGACGAACGCCCGCTGCAGGCCGAGGGAGTACGCGAACCCGACGCCGCTGGCGGTCATCAGCACGGCGCAGACGAGCAACGGCGGGTCGAACGCGAAGGCCACGGGCGGCAGACCGAGCAGCAGCACCAGCGGCGCGACCAGCCGGATCCGGGTGTCCGGCGGCACCAGCCGACCGACCACGAGATGGCCGACCAGCATGCCCAGGGGGGAGGCCGCCATCAGCAGCCCGACCGCGCCGGCCGGGAAGCCCCGCGTCGACGCGTACGCGACCATCAGCGCCTCGGCGCCGACCACGAACGCCGAGGGCAGCCACTGCAGCAGCAGCAACTGCCGGACCCACGGGTCGGCCAGCAGCGCGGCGTTGCTCGACCAGCTCTGCCGCACCGCACCGCCGCCATCGGCGGCCGGCACCGCGGGCAGGTCGGCCAGACCGAACCGGACGATCAGCGCGGCGACCAGGTGGCAGGCGGCCGTGAGCAGCAGGGCCCGCTGCGCGCCGAGCGCGGCGATCGCGACGCCGCCGGCGGCCAGGCCGAGCAGCTGCGCGCCGCCCGACGCCATGCTGCTCACCGAGCGTCCCAGCACGTACGCGTCGCCGGTCAGCACGTCGGCGACCAGCCGGCCGGAGGCGCCGTTGAACACCGGCGTGCCGACCGCGACCACCGCGACGAGCACCAGCCGGGCCCAGGTCGGCAGCGGCACCGTGGCGAGGGTCAGGGCGGCCACGCACTCCGCGCCGTAGCCCGCCACGATCAGCGGCCGGGGCCGGAGCCGGTCGGCCAGGGAGCCGAACAGCGCGCCGCCGAGCACCTGCGGCAGGAAGCCGATGGCGAAGGTGATCGCGGACAGCAGGGGCGAGCCGGTCGCCGCGAACACCAGCACCGACAGCGCGACGATCCGCAGCGCGTCGGCGGCGATGGCGATCGAGCGGCTGACGAACAGGACCCGGAAGGCCGGCACCGCGAAGACCTCGCGGTACGTGGCGGACTGTGTGCTCACCGCCGCAGCCTGCGGCAGGCGGCGCCCCGGTGGCCAAAGTTACGGTCCTGGCCGTAACGTCGAGGGGTGCTCCGCTACCTCGTCGACCAGACCGACCTGCTGCACAGCCGGTTCGCGCTGTCGCCGAGCTTCGAGCTGGAGAACCTGCTGCGCTTCTTCGACGGCACGGACCGGCACGGCCCGCGTACGCCCGGCCCCGCCGCCCGGCTGCGCCCCGCGTTCGAGCACCTCCGCCGCACCGACCCGGCCATGCGGGCCCTGCTCGCGCTGCACCACCCGCACGGCGGCGCCGACTTCGTCGCGCCACCGCCGACCCGGTCGGCGCTGCAGACGATCGACGACGACCTTGAGGTGGTACGCGCGGTGCCCCTGCCCGTGGCCCGCGCCGAGATCGCGGTGTGCCTGGCCGCCCGGCCCGCCAAGGACCCGGACGCCCGCGAGATCCTGGCCTCGCCGGACGTCACGGAGCTGCTCGCCGACGGCCTGCGCCGCGCCTGGGACGCCCTGCTGGCCACCGACTGGCTCCAGCTGCGGGCGATCTGCGAGCGCGACATCGTCTACCGCTCGGGCCTGCTGGCCCGGCACGGCTGGGCGGCCGCGCTCGACGGCCTGCACCAGCGGGTCCGCTGGCGCGACGGCAGCATCGAGGTGAGCCGGATCGCCGGCCGCGACGTCGTGGTCGGCGGTCGGGGCATGACGTTCATCCCGTCGGTGTTCATCTGGCCCAGCATCGCCGCGCACTCCGACGACCCCTGGGACCGCGCGATCATCTATCCGGCGCGCGGCGTCGCCGACTGGTGGGGTGCCCGGCCGGAGCCGCCCTCGGCCGCGCTGGAGGAGCTCATAGGCCGCACCCGGGCCCGGATCCTGGTCGCGCTGCGCGAGCCGGCCAGCACCACGCAACTGGCCCGGACGCTGGCCGTCCCGGTCGGCTCCGCGGGCGACCACCTGCGCGCGCTGCGCCGGGCCGGCCTGCTGGACGCCGCCCGCTCGGGGCGGTCCGTGCTCTACCACCGCACGCCGCTGGGCGACCTGCTCGCGACTAGCGGACCGAGCTGACCAGCTCGCGCGCCCGGTCCGGGTCCGGCAGCCCTTCCGTGTCGCCGGGTGCGGCCACCACGCCAGCGGCGAACTGGCTGCCCAGCCAGGCGGCCCCGCGCGGGTCGATGCCGGCCAGCCGGGCCGCCAGGTAGGCACCGGCGAACGCGTCGCCCGCACCGACCGGGTCGACCACCCGCACCGCCGCCGTGGGCAGGTGCACCGGCCCGTCGTCCGTCGCGTACCAGCAGCCGTCCGCGCCGGCCTTGAGCACCACCTCGCCGACACCGGCCGCCCGGGCCCTTGCGAACACCTCCGCGGGCTCGTCGGTGCCGAACAGCGTGGGCGCCTCGTCGCGACCCAGCACCAGATAGGCCGTGTACGGCAGCAGCCCGACCAGCGTCTCGCCGACCGGCCGCAGCCCGGGCCGCAGGTTGGGGTCGAGCGCGACCGCGACGCCCCGGGCGTGAGCCTGCCGGGCCAGCCGCACCACCGCGCGCTCCGGCCCCTCGCCCAGCGCCGCGGTCAACCCGGAGACGGCGACGAGCCGCGGCGAAGTGGCCAGGGCCCGGTCGGCGTCGTCTTCGTCCATCGTGGACGCCGCCGAGCCGGCCCGGTAGTAGTGCACCCGGCGCGCGCCGTCGGGGCGTACCTCCTTGAAGAACACCCCGGTCGGGAAGCCGTCGTCGGTGGCCACGAGGTCGGTGTCGACGCCGAGCGCCGCGGCGGCCGCGAGCACCCGCCGGCCGAACGGGTCGGCGCCGACCCTGCTGCAGAACGCCGCCCGCGCGCCGGTCCGCGCCGCGGCCGCCAGCAGGTTGAGCTCGGCCCCGGCGACGTGCAC
Source organism: Asanoa hainanensis (assembly GCF_900188485.1). Lineage (GTDB taxonomy): Bacteria > Actinomycetota > Actinomycetes > Mycobacteriales > Micromonosporaceae > Asanoa > Asanoa hainanensis. The sequence continues at coordinate 165,351 of NZ_FZPH01000016.1, read as the reverse complement.
CGAGGTGGTCGCGCAGGTGTCCAGCGGCGCCCCGCCGGCCGCCTGGAAGAGCACCATCGCCTCACCCAGGCCGACGATGTCCGGTGGGGCGGGTGCGCGGTTGACCGGTTGGGGCATGCCGGCTACCTTGCCATTCCGATGACCGACTTCGCGACGCTGCTCCGCGGCAAACCCCTCATGGCGATCCTCCGCAACGTGCCGATCGAGCGGGCGGTGGCGCTCGCCGAGGCGGTGTGGGACAGCGGCCTCGGTGCCGTCGAGGTCCCGATCCAGACCCCCGAGGCCGTGGCGTGCCTGCGGGCGGTGGCGTCGGCCGCGGCCGCGCGCGGAGCCCTGGTCGGTGCCGGCACGGTGGTGACGGTCGAGCAGGTGAAGGTGGCGGCGGACGCCGGTGCGGTGTTCACCGTCGCGCCCGGGCTCGACCTCGACGTGGTCGCCGCGAGCGCCGCCGCCGGCCTGCCGCACCTGCCCGGCGTGGCCACCCCGTCGGAGGTGCACCACGCCCGCAAGGCCGGCTGCGACTGGCTGAAGGCGTTCCCGGCCGGCTCGCTGGGCGCCGGCTGGCTGCGCGAGGTGCGCGGACCGTTCCCGGACGTGCGGTTCGTCGCGACCGGCGGCATCGGCCCGCACAACGCCCGCGACTTCCTCGCGGCGGGCGCCGACGCGCTCGGCGTGGGCGGAGCCGTGACCCGCGAGGGCGGCCTCGCCGACCTGCTCGCCGTGCTGCGTTAGGGCGTCACGTCGGGGCCGGTGCGCAGGCGGCGGCCCCAGGTCAGGTAGGCGACCGAGCCGACCGGCTGCACGAAGATCGCCGGCCACCAGAGCGCCTTGGGCCCGCGCACCAGGTGCTGCGGGCGGCGCATCAGGTCGAGCGCGGCCGCGGTCGTGCAGACGACCTCGAACGCGGCCAGGCTGACCACGCCGGCCCGGCGGAAGGTGCCGAGGCCAGCCCAGAACTCGCGCAGTCCGGCGGCCTGGCTGGGGCGCGGGATGCTGTCGTCGGCCATGTCCCGAACGTACCCCCGGACCGCCCCGGAGTCGGGCCGCTCGCGTAGTTTGGTCCCTGATGGCACCTCTGGTCCGGCCCCGTTCGCTGGCCGATCCCCAGCCCCTCGCCGCGTGGCTGGACCGGATCGACACGGTCGACCCGGTGCTCCACGCGTTCCTGCCCGAGCCGGGCCGCCGGGCGCGCCTCACAGAAGGAGTGCCGCTCGGCGTCAAGGACATCTTCCGGGTCGACGGGTTCGCGACCCGGGCCGGCTCGGTGCTGCCGCCCGAGCTGTTCGACGGCCCTGAGGCGTCGCTGGTCACCCGCCTGCGAGCGGCCGGCTACGTCATCGCCGGCAAGACCGTGACGGCCGAGTTCGCCAGCGCCGCGCCGGGCCCGACCCGCAACCCGCACGACCCGGCGCACACCCCGGGCGGATCCAGCAGCGGCTCGGCGGCCGCCGTCGCGGCCGGGATGGTGCCGGTCGCGCTCGGCTCGCAGACCCTGGGCTCGGTGATCCGGCCGGCGGCGTTCTGCGGAGTGGTCGGCTTCCGCCCCACGCACGGCCGGGTCCCGACGGACGGCATGGTGCCGCACTCGCCGTCGCTCGACACGGTGGGCTGGTTCACCGCCGACGTGGCCAGCGCTGCCCAGGTGGCTGCCGTCGCCTGTCCATCATGGACGCCCGAAGCGCCGACGAACGAGCCGGTGCTGGGCATCCCGTCCCCGGCCTATCTCGCGCGGGCCGGTGTGGAGGCGCGGGCCGCCTTCGAGGAACAGGTGACGGCGTTGCGGGCGGCGGGCTTCGTCGTGCGTACCACCGATTTCCTGTCCGATGTGGAGAAAAACGCCAAGCGGTGCGTGGTGCTCAACCGGTTCGAGCTGGCCCGCACCCACGCGACCTGGTTCCCGGAGCACGCCGACCGCTACCGCCCGCAGACCGCCGCCGCGGTTCGCGAAGGGATGGCGGTCACGGCCGCCGACTACGCCGAGGCGACCCGCTGGCGCCGCGAGTTCGTGGCGGCCTTCGACGACACCGACGTGCACGTCTGGGTCACGCCGGCGGCGCCGGGCACCGCACCGCGCGGCCTCGACAGCACCGGGAGCGCGGCCATGTCGGTGCCGTTCAGCGTGCTCGGCGCGCCCGCGTTGAGCGTCCCCGCGGGCCGCGACGAACACGGGCTGCCCTGGGGCATCCAGCTCGTCGGTGCCCGGGGCGACGACGAGCGCCTGCTCGCCTGGGCCGCGACGATCAGCCCAGCAGTGCGGCCTTGAGCGCGGCGGGTGCGGCGCTCGCCATGACCGAACAGCGGGCCAGGTCGGCCTGCTCCGCCGGGTCGCTGGTGACCAGCGCGTACTGCGTGGTCAGGTCGGAGCCGAACAGCAGTGGGTCGTCGGTGCCCAGGGCGACCAGGACGCCGGCCGCTCGCAGGTCGCGGATCGGAAGCTCCGTGATGGCCGCGACGCCCAGCGGGGGATAGGACGTCGGGCAGACCTCCAGCGCGACCCCGCCTTCGGCGAGCAGGTCGCGGGTGGCGGGGTCGTGCATCGCGGCCAGCCCGTGGCCGATGCGGTGGGCACCGAGCACCGTGACGCAGTCGGCGACGTGCGCCGGCGGGGTGTAGAAGCCGCCGTGCGGCACCACCAGCAGCCCGGCCTCGGCGGCCAGCCGGCACGCCGGCGCCATGTCCTCGACGCGGCCCAGGCGCTCGTCGTTGGACAGTCCGAACCCCACGACACCCCGGTCCGCGTACGCCGCCGCCAGCTTGGCCAGGCGCAGCGCGTGTTCGGGTCCCGCCGCCCAGCTCGCCGCGACCACGATGCCGACCGGGATCGGTGCGCGGGCCGCGCCGGTCAGGGCCGCCTCGACCGCGCCGTGCAGGCTGCCCGCGACCACCGCGTACGACGTCGGGTCGACCTGGAGCTCGAGCCAGCGCGCGCCGCACGTCGCGTCGTCCTCGGCCGCCTCGACCACCAGCCGCTCGATGTCCGCCGGGCCGCGGATCGTGGCGCGGGCCAGGTCGTACCGCTCCTGGAAGGCGGCCCACTCGTGCACCGTGCCGGGCGCGAACGGCGGCGGCAACGGAAGGCCGTCGCGGGCCGCGAGCTCGGCGAGGGTGCTCGGGCGCATGGCGCCCGTGAGATGCAGATGCAGGTTGGTCTTGGGTAGCGTCGCCGCTGTCACCCCCGGAACATTACGGAGGCACTGTGTCTGTCGAGAGCAGCACCGCCGAGGCCGCCATCGCCGCGCGTGAGCTGGCCACCTGGTCCGGCGCCCAGCGCCGCGACGCCCTGCACGCCGCCGCCGACGCGCTGACGGCCGCCGCGGCGCCGGTCATCGAGGCGGCGATGGCCGAGACCGGCCTGCCCCGGCCGCGGCTCGAAGGTGAGCTGGCTCGCACGACCGGCCAACTCCGGCTGCTCGGTGACTTCGTGGCCGACGGCCGGGACCGCCCGGTGGTCCGCTCGGCCGGCGCCGCTCCCGGTGGTGGCGACATCGTCGCCGTGCGGGTGCCGATCGGGCCGGTCGCGGTGTTCGCCGCGTCCAACTTCCCGCTGGCGTTCGGCGTGCTGGGCGGCGACACCGCGTCCGCGCTGGCCGCCGGCTGCCCGGTGGTGGCCAAGGCGCACCCGGCCCAGCCCGAGACCGCCCGGCTGATCGCGGCGGCGGTCCAGCCGGCGCTCGGCGAGGCGTTCCGGGTCGTCGAGGGCGGCGCCGACGTCTCGCTCGCGCTCGTGCGGGCGCCGGAGATCCGCGCGGTCGGCTTCACCGGCTCCGCGGCCGGTGGCCGGGCGCTGATGGACGCCGCCGCCGCTCGGCCCGACCCGATCCCCGTGTACGCCGAGATGGGCGCGCTCAACCCGGTGTTCGTCTTCCCGGCGGCCCTCGCCGACGAGCGCTGGCCCGCGACGCTGGCGGCCGCGGTGACCGGCTCGGCCGGGCAACTCTGCACCAAGCCGGGCCTGGTGGTCGTGCCCGACGGCGCGGCCGGCGCCGCGTTCGCCGACCGGCTGGCCGCCGAGGTCGCCGGGACACCGGTGTTCGAGCGCATGCTGACGCCCGCCATGGCCACCGCGCACGCCGCCTGGCGCGACCGGGCACCGGCGGCCGAGGGCGCGGCGACCGCGCCGGCCGGTGGCGCGGCGCCGTTCGCCGTCCGAGTGGGAGGCGACGCGCTCGACGGCGAGCTGCTGGCGGAGCACTTCGGCCCGACTGTCGTCATCGCACAGTCCGCCGTGGACGGTTACGGCCCGCTCGCCGAAAGGCTGGAGGGCAGTCTGACCGCGACCGTGCTGGCCGGCGAGGATGACGACGACGCGGTCCGGGCGCTGCTGCCCGCGCTGGTCGACCGGGCTGGTCGGGTCATCTACAACGGCGTGCCGACGGGGGTCGCGGTGGTCGACGCGATGCAGCACGGCGGCCCGTGGCCGGCGGCGTCCGGCGCGTTCACGTCGGTCGGCACGGCCGCGGTCGAGCGCTTCCTGCGCACGGTCGCGCTGCAGAACGTCCCGGAGCGGCTGACGCGTTAGGCGGATGTGGCCGGTGGTGCCAGCGGTTTCGGCGACAGTCGGAACCCCGACGACCTCCGGGAATAGGCTGAGAGGCGGATCTGACCTTCAGCGAGGGCGAACGTTCAACTCATGGCGGGACCCCCGAGGCAGCACGTCATCCGGCAGGCCGGGCAGCCGCCGCGCGCCCGGGGACTCCTGGTGCTGGCCATCTGCTGTTCCAGCATCTTCATCGTCGGGCTGGACACGAGCGCGCTCAACGTCGCGCTGCCGTCGATCCAGCAGGACTTCAACGCGTCGATCCAAGGCGCGCAGTGGACGCTCGCTTCGTACATGCTGGTGCTCGCGTCGTTCCTGATCGTCTCGGCCTCCATCGGTGACCGGATAGGCCGGCGGCGCGTCTTCCAGGTCGGCCTGGCCGTGTTCGCGCTGGGTTCACTGCTCTGCGCGCTGGCGCCCAACCTCGGCTGGCTGATCGCGTTCCGGATCCTGCAGGGCCTGGGCGGCAGCATGCTGAACCCGGTCGCGCTCTCGATCATCACCAACACGTTCACGGAGCCGCGCGCCCGGGCCAAGGCAATCGGCTTCTGGGGTGCGACGGTGGGCGTGAGCATCGCCGCCGGTCCGATCCTGGGCGGCACGCTGGTGCAGGCGTTCTCCTGGCGGGCGATCTTCCTGATCAACGTGCCGATCGCGATCGCGGCGTACGTCCTGGCCGGCCGCTACATCCGCGAGTCGATGGCGGCGAAGCGCCGCAGGCTCGACCTGTTCGCGCAGGTGCTGCTCGTCGTGCTGGTCGGGTCGCTCACCTACGGGATCATCGAGCTGCCGATGAGGGGCATGTCGCCGGCGATCCTCGGCTTCTTCCTGGGCGCCGCCGTGGTCTTCGTGGTGCTGGTGTGGTGGGAACTGCGCCGGCGCGAGCCGCTGATCGACCTGCGCTTCTTCCGGTCGCCGCCGTTCTCCGGCGCCACCGCGATCGCCCTGCTGGCGTACACGGCGCAGGGCGGCTTCCTGCTGCTCAACACGTTCTACCTCCAGGACGTGCTGGCGTTCTCGCCGGTCGCGGCGGGCCTCGCGATCCTGCCGATGGCGACCCTGCTGGCGGTGTTCAGCCCGATATCCGGGCGGGTGGTGGCCCGCTACGGCCCGCGGCCGTCGCTCCTGATCGGCGGCCTGTCGGTCCTGGTCGCCGGGGTGATCACCGTGATCCCGCACGAGGACCCGCACTACTTCCGGCTGTTCTTCATGTACTGCCTGATCGGCTTCGGGCTCGGCTGGACCAACGCGGCGATCACGAACACGGCGGTCGCGGGCATGCCCAACCGCCAGGCCGGCGTCGCCGCGGGCATCGCCTCGACCATGCGGCAGCTCGGCCAGACCCTGGGCGTGGCGATCATCGGGTCGATCATCGCGGGTCAGGTCGTCGAGGTCGCGCAGACGCCGGCGTTCATGCGGGCGTACCACATCAGCTGGGCGGTGATCGGCGCGATCGGCCTGGCCAACCTGGTCATCGGGTTGGTCTCGACCTCGCCGCGGGCCATGCGCGCGGCGGAGGTCAACACCGAGCGCATGGGCGCGGCCGCCCGCGACTAGACATCCATATCCGTCATTGCCAGGTGTCGTGGCAATCCGTAGCATGGCGATTGCGGCCGTCGATGAAACGTTTCACCGCGCGGCCGGCACCGATCCGCCCGTCCCCGGATCGTCTGGAGGGATCCCATGCCACCCACGACACCACGCCGCATCGCCGGCGCGGCCACCACCCTCGCCTGCGTCGCCGCCCTGCTGGTCTCGGGTGCCGCCCCCGCGCAGGCCGCGCCGGTCAACCTGGCCGGCGCCAACTGGATCTGGTATCCGGAAGGCAACCCCGCCACCACCGCGCCCGCCGCCACCCGCTACCTGCGCCGCACGTTCACCGCGCCGTCGGGCGCGGTCAGCGAGGCGCAGTTCGTCGTGACCGGCGACGACAGCGTCGACGTGTGGCTCAACGGCGTGCCCCTGGCCAGCTCGGCCCAGGCGGTCGACTCCTGGCGCCAGGCGCTCTACGTCGACCTGGCCGGCGCGCTGCGACCCGGCGCCAACACGCTCGCCGTCGCGGCCCGCAACACCGCCGCCGGGCCGGCCGGCGTGCTCGGCCGCCTCCGGGTGGTCGCCGCCGGCGGCACCGTCGAGCTCGTCACCGACGCGGCATGGAAGGCCGCGAACAGCGTCGGCCCGGACTGGACGGAGCCGGCCACCAGCGACGCGGGCTGGCCCGCCGCGCTGGTCACGGCCGGCTACGGCGCGGGACCGTGGGGGAGCGGGGTGACCGGCCCGGACGTCAACGCCGGCTCGCCGTTGACGGTCACCGCACCGACCACCGAGCGCCGGGTGACACCGCTCGGCGTCGACGCCGCCAAACCACGCTTCGGCTGGAAGGCCATCGCTCCGGCCGGCACCGAGCTCCTCCAGGGCGCGTACCAGGTGATCGTCTCGGCGTCCGAGGCCGCGGCCCAGGGCGGCACCGGCGACGTCTGGGACAGCGGCCGCGTCGTCTCCGGCCGCTCGGTCGACGCCGCCTACGGCGGTGCCGCGCTCGCGTCGCGCACCCGCTACTGGTGGCGCGCGCGGGTCTGGGACACCCAGGGCCGGCAAGGATCGTGGGGCCCGGTGAGCTGGTTCGAGACCGGGCAGTACGACCCGGCCACTGGCTGGCAGGCCGCGTTCATCGGGTCCAGCGCGACCGCGCCGGCGCTGTCCGGCGCCACCTGGATCTGGTACCCGGAGGGCGATCCGGGCGCGAGCGCGCCGGTCGGCACCCGCTACCTGCGCCGCACGTTCACCCTCCCGGCCGGTGCCATCACCCGCGGCACGCTGACCGTCACCGGCGACGACACCGCCGACGTCTGGGTCAACGGCACCCAGGTGAGCAGTTCCCCGCGGGTGTACGAGTCGTGGAAGAGCGCGGCCGTCCTCGACGTCACCGCCCGGCTCGTGGCGGGCGGCACCAACACCATCGCCGTCGCGACCGAGAACACCACCGTCTCACCGGCGGGCGCGATCGCCGCGCTCGAGGTGACCGGCGCGGCCACCACCCGGATCGTCACCGACGGCGCCTGGAAGGCCAGCCAGACCGCGCCCGCCGGCTGGCAGAACCCCGGCTTCAACGACGCGGCGTGGCCCGCCGCGCGGGCGATCGCCGGCTACGGCGCCGGCCCCTGGGGCGCCCAGGTATCCGTCGCGCGCGGGGCACCGTACCTGCGGAAGGGTTTCTCCCTGGCGAAGCCCGTGGCCAGCGCCCGCCTGATGGTGACCGCGCTCGGCCTGCACGAGACCCGGATCAACGGCGCGAAGGTCGGCGGCGAGGCGCTCGCTCCAGGATGGACGGACTACAACCGCCGCGTGCAGTACCGGATCCTCGACGTCACCTCCCAAGTGCGCCAGGGCGACAACGCGATCGGCGCCTACCTCGGCAACGGGTGGTACTCGGGATCGCTCGGCATGGGCGGCAACCAGCGCTACGGCACCCAGCCGTGGTACTCGGCCGACCTCGTGGTGCGGCACACCGACGGCACCACCACGACCGTGCGCACCGACGGCTCCTGGCGCACCGCGTCGAGCCCGATCCGGTTCGACGACATCTTCCACGGCGAGGAGTACGACGCCCGTTCCACGCAGGCCGGCTGGGACCAGCCGGGGTTCAACGACGCGTCGTGGGCGGCCGCGGTCGTCCGCACCGGCACGAAGCCCAACCTGGTGTCCTCGGTGGACCCGGGCGTCGCGGTGCAGGCGACCCTGCCGGCGGTCGCGGTCACCCAGCCCACGCCGGGCGTCTGGGTGGTCGACCTCGGGCAGAACTTCGCGGGCTGGAACCGGCTTCGGGTACGCGGCCCGGCCGGCACGACGGTGACGATGCGGCACGCCGAGGTGCTCAACCCGGACGGCACGGTCTACCTGGCCAACCTGCGCGCGGCCCGGGCGACCGATCGGTTCACCCTGGCCGGCACCGGCGCCGACGAGGTCTACGAGCCGCGCTTCACGGTGCACGGCTACCGCTACGTGGAGCTGACGGGCTTCCCAGGCACACCAACGCTTTCGTCGGTGACCGGGCTCGCGGCCTGGACCAACGGTGCCGCGACGGGCTCGTTCAGCACCTCGAACTCTTTGGTCAACCAGGTGCAGCGGAGCATCCTGTGGGGCCAGCGGTCCAACATGCTGACGATCCCGACCGACTGCCCGCAGCGCGACGAGCGGCTCGGCTGGACCGGCGACATCGCGGCGTTCGTGGGCACCTCGACGTTCAACATGGACGTGCACGGGCTGCTCGACAAGTTCACCGACGACCTGACAGACGCGCAGCGCACCGACGGCGCGTTCACCGACGTGGCGCCGGCCGTCTGCTGCGGCGCGGGCACGGCGGGCTGGGGCGACGCGGGCGTGATCGTGCCGTACACGGTCTGGCAGCGCTACGGCGACCTGCGGATCGTCGACGAGAACTTCACGGCGATGCGCCGCTGGGTCGACTACTCCCGGGCCACCTCGGGTGCCGACCTGATCCGCAACCAGTCGACGTACGGGGATTGGCTCAACGTGGGCGACAACACGGCCAACGACCTCATCTCGACGGCCTACTTCGCCTACAGCGCACGGCTCGTCTCCCGGATGGCGGCGGCGACCGGGCGCACGGCCGAGGCGTCGTCCTACGGGACGCTCGCCGACCAGGTGGCGGCGGCGTTCACCGGGCGGTTCGTCGCGGCCGACGGCACGGTCTCGGGCAACACCCAGACGGGGTACGTGCTGGCGCTCTCGTTCGGGCTCGTGCCGTCCGGCCGGGTGCAGTCGGTGGCCGACAAGCTCGCCGCCAAGGTGGCCTCCCGCAGCGGGCACCTCAGCGTCGGCTTCCTGGGCGTGGAGAACCTGCTTCCGGTGCTGGCCGAGAACGGGCATCTGGCGACCGCGTACCAGGTGCTGCTCCAGCCGGACTACCCCGGCTGGGGCTACATGAGCGCGCGCGGCGGCACGACCATCTGGGAGCGCTGGGACGGGATCCGCACCGACGGGTCGTTCCAGGACCCGGGGATGAACTCGTTCAACCACTATGGACTCGGCTCGGTCGGTGACTTCCTCTACCGGTCGGTCGGTGGCGTCGGGCCGGACCCGCGTGACCCGGGCTACCACCGCCTGGTCATCGCGCCCCGCCCCGGCGGCGGGCTCACCTCCGGACGGGCCGATCTGGCGACGCCGTACGGGCGGGCGCTGTCGGACTGGTCCATCGCCGGCGGCACGCTGACCCTGCGGGTCGAGATCCCCGCGAACACGACGGCGACCGTACGCGTGCCGGCACCGTCCGCGGCCGCGGTCAGCGCCCCGGCGCAGGCGGTCGCGATGGGCTACGTGTCGGGCGCGGCGGTCTTCCAGCTCGCGGCCGGTTCCTACACCTTCACCGTCTGACACATTTACCACTTGCGTTTTCCTGCCAACGGCGTACTGTATCGATCCAGAAGGGTTCTGGATCGATACAGTGCCGAGGAGGTGGGCTCGTGCGACCCACGTTGCAGACCGTGGCCGACGCCGTCGGGGTGTCGCGCAGCACCGTCTCCAACGCCTACAGCCGGCCCGACCAGCTCTCCACCGAGCTGCGCGACCGGGTGCTGGCCGCGGCGGCGGCGCTGGGCTACGCCGGTCCGGACCCGACGGCGCGATCGCTGCGCAAGCGGCGGACCGGTGCGATCGGCATGCTGTTCACCGCCAGCCTGTCGTTCGCGTTCACCGACCCGTACGCGGTCGGCTACCTGCGCGGCCTGGCCGAGGCGGCCGAACAGGCCCGCACCGGCCTGCTGCTGCTGCCGCTGTCCGTCGAGGACGACGCGGCCGCGGTCGCGGCGGTCAACGAGGCCGTGGTCGACGGCTTCTGCGTCTACTGCATGCCCGACTGGCACCCGGCGCTCGACGCCCTCGCGGCGCGCGGGCTGCCGGTGGTCAGCGGGCAGCGGCGGGCCAGCGACGGTCCACAGTCGGCGTTCGTCGGCATCGACGAGGCGGCGGCCACGCGGGCCGCGGGCGACCACCTGATGGCACTTGGGCACCGGCGGGTCGCGGTCATCGGCGACTACCTCAGCGTCGCGCCGACGATCGGCCCGGCCCTGCTGACGTCGCCGGCCGACGTGGCCTACTACACGAGCCGCGAGCGACTGCGCGGCTACCAGTCGGCGTTCGCCGCCGCCGGCGTCGACTGGTCCACGGTCACCACGGTCAACGTGCCCGGCAACTGCCGCGACGACGGCGCGACCGCGGCGGCGCACCTGCTCGACCGGGCGCCGCGCCCGACCGCGATCGCGGCGCTCAGCGACATCGTCGCGCTCGGGGTGCTCGACGCCCTGCGGGCGCGGGGGCTGCAGCCCGGCCGGGACGTGTCGGTCGTCGGTTTCGACGACATCCCGGAAGCCGCGGCCGAGAACCTGACCACCGTCCACCAGCCGGCAGCCGACCGCGGCCGGCGCTCCGGCGAACTGTTGCTCGACCGACCGGCCGACCCGGCCGACCGCACCGTCGTGCTGCCCACGCGGCTCGTCGTGCGAGCGACAACCGGCCCGGCCCCGTCCTGACAGGAGAGTCCGTCATGCTCGATCCCACTGCCTTCGTGCAGGCCCTCAACGCCACCCGTGACCACGTCTACTCGGCTCGCCCGGACGCGCCGGTCGTGCCCGACCGCGTACGCCGCACCGGTCGCGGCGACCCGCTGCGTCGCCTTGCCGCAGTCGCCCTGCGGCGGGTGGCCGACCGGGTCGAACCCCGCCGGGCCTGCTCCACAGCCGCGATCTAGGTACTAGATCGGTTCAGAATCGCGGGTCGGTCGGTCGTTGCTCGTGCGTTGGGCGGCGACCACCGGCTCGCGTTCCCGTTCCGGCTCCTCGTCCAGCATCGTGGCCTCGTCGAACGGGTCCGCGCCGGCCAGGACCGCCTGCGCGCGGTCCTTGTCGAGCTCGCCCGCCCAGTGGCCGACCAGGAAGGTGGCCACCGCGTTGCCGGCGAAGTTGGTCAGTGCTCGGGCCTCCGACATGAAGCGGTCGATGCCGACGATCAGCCCGACGCCCTCGACCAGGTCCGGCCGGTGCGACTGGAGCCCGCCGGCCAGCGTGGCCAGGCCCGCCCCGGTCACCCCGGCCGCGCCCTTCGAAGCAATGATCATGAAGAGCAGCAGGCCGATCTGTTCGCCCACCGCGAGGGGCTTGTTGAGCGCGTCCGCGACGAAGATGGACGCCATCGTCAGGTAGATGGCCGTGCCGTCCAGGTTGAACGAGTACCCGGTCGGCACCGTGATGCCGACGACCGTGCGGGAGACGCCGACGTGCTCCATCTTCGTGATGAGCCGGGGCAGCGCCGACTCCGACGACGAGGTCGACAGGATGAGCAGGAACTCGCGACCGAGGTAGCGGAACACGGCGAAGATGTTGAGCCCGGTGACCAGCTTGAGCAGCGTGCCGAGCACGAGGAAGACGAAGATCAGGCACGTCAGGTAGAAGCCGAGCATGATCTGGAGCAGTCCGGCAAGCGCCTTCCAGCCGGTCTCACCGACCACGGCGGCGATCGCACCGAACGCGCCGATCGGCGCCACCCACATGATCATCGCGAGCACCCGGAAGACCAGCTTCTGGAGATACCCGACCGCGCGCAGGATCGGCTCGCCCGTCGGGCCCATCGCCTGGATCGCGAAGCCGACCAGCAGTGCGACGAGCAGGGTCTGCAGCACCTGCGAGTCGGTCAGCGCCGAGAACAGCGTGGTCGGGATGATGCCGAGCAGGAAGTCGACCGTACCCTCGGACTCGCTGGTGTCCGGCGCCTTGCCGGCGCTGAGGTCCAGGCCGCTGCCGGGGTGCAGGATGTTGCCGACCAGCAGGCCGATCGCCAGCGCCACCGTGGACATCAGCAGGAAGTACCCCAGCGCCAGCCCGCCCACCGTGCCGACCTTGGCGGCCTGGCGCACGGAACCGATGCCGAGCACGATCGTGCAGAAGATGATCGGGCTGATCATCATCTTGATCAGGTTGACGAACCCGGTGCCCAGCGGTTTGAGCGACTCACCCACACCGGGCGCGACGAGCCCGACGAAGATGCCGGCCAGCACGGCGACGACAACGGCCAGATACAGGTACGCGGTCCGGTCGCGGCGGCGCGGTGCGTCGGCGGGCCGGGAGCTCTCGGCGATCGACAAATGGCCCTTCATGCCCACCTGTGACCGCGCTCACACCAGCATCCTTCGGCGGGCACCGAACGATCGCCCGCGATCGTAAGATCAGCTTCCCCTCGACCCGGAGACCACATGCTGTCCAACGTTCCGCGGCGCCGCTGGTTGCTGATCGCCTCCGGCTCGGCCCTCGCACTCCTGCTGGCCGGCGCGGCCGCCTTCGCCGTGACCAACGACGAGCCACAGCCCGCCGCCCTGGACGTCGCCACGCCGGCGACCACACTTCCGGCACCGGAGCCGACCCCGACTCCGGCTCCGACGGCCACCGCCACGGCGAGGGCCTCCGCCGCTCCCACGACGACCGCGCCGCCGGTCCGCCGCACCGCGCCCGCCCGGACGACCTCCGCGCCGCCCAAGCGCCCGCCGACCCCGAACAAGCCGGCGTGCATGCACGCGGGCGTGGTCGACGTGCCCAACCCCTACAACAGCGGCGTGATCACCGTGTCCGCCCGCATGGGAGCCGGAAACAAGATCTGCCCGGGCGAGCGGATCAAGGTGACCTGGGTGAGCTACGGCCCGGCGTCGGGCGGCGGGTCGGTCCTCTACCGGTCAGGCTCGCACTACATCGACCGCGAGCACCCGAAGTGGACCTTCACCGTGGTGACGCCGGACGTGTGCGACGACTCCTGGTACGTGGTCAAGGGAAACGTCACCATCCCGCGCACGATCAAAAAAGGCGTAACCCCGTTCGGCCTCGCCAAGGTGCACTGGGACGGCCCCCGCCCCTGCTAGCCGAACAAAGTCCGAAGCCGGTCATGATCGGGTGTGGCTCGTCGAGGCAACGACAGCGCGGCCCCGTGATCGGATGCACCTGGTCTGGTTAGGGCACGGCGTGGCGACCAGACCAGGCGCACCCGATCCTCCACCTCGTGCCGGATTTACCAGACCAGGCACACCCGATCTTGGAAGCCGACCATGGCCAGACCCGCCCACAGGCCCGCACCCGGCCATCCGGCCGAACCGCAGCCAGCCGGCAGACCCCGATCCACCCGTGACCAGGTCACCGACGGGCCTACACCAGCCCTACGTGGTCCTGTCCGACGACGGACCTGGCAAGCGGAGCGCAGCGGAGCGATCCCTCGCGGGAGGAACGGTCCGGACCACCGCGAACCCGAGTAATGAATCGCCCTTATTCGTCCTTGCCGGCTTCCTCGGCTCGTTTCCGTTCGGCCCGCGACTCAGCGAGATCCAAAGCCAGCACACCCGCCAAAATCAGCAAATCGTTCTGCCCTTCGGCGATGTCCACGGCGTACGTGTCGCGAATGGTGAACCATTTCTTCGACACGTTCGCGACCCGGCGGCCACCCAGCTCCACCTCGTACTCGTGGTCGAGCAGGTCGCCCTTCATCTCCAGGTCGTCAGGGCCCGGCACGTCGATCGTGTACTTGTCGCGGAACGGCGTGAACAGCTTCTTGCGCATCTCGGCCGCCTCTTCGCCACCGATGCTGATCGCGTACGTCGGCCGCAGCGCGATCAGCTTGCGGTGCACCGCGGCCACCTCGCGGCCCGACGCGTCCTCGATGACCAGCTTGTCGCGCAGGCTGAGCACCTTGCCGTCGACGTGGAACACCTTGTTGCCCGCGTCGTCGGTGATGTCGAAGTCGTCGCCGATGTCGAGGAACTTCTCCCGGATGAGGTACATGACCCCATCCTCGCGCATCACTCGCCGGCTAGCAGGTCCTCGAACGAGGTCTTGAGCGCGAACGGGTCCTCGACCGTCGCCGGGTCGCGGCGGGCGACCTCGGCCGCGAGCTCGGCGGCCGCGCGGCTGACCCGCTTGTCGAGCCGTCCGCCCTCCTCGTCGCCGCCCCAGTCCTCGGGCGCCGCGAACACGCCGGTCGGGATGACGATCGAGCGGGTGTACGCGAACAGCGGGCGCAGCGCGTGGTCCAGCGCCAGCGAGTGCCGGGCGGTGCCGCCCGTCGCGCCGATCAGCACGGGCTTGCCGGCCAGCGAGCCGTCCGGCAGCACGTCGACGAACGACTTGAACAGCCCGCTGTACGACGCGGTGAAGATCGGTGAGACGGCGACCAGCCCGTCCGCGCCGGCCACCGTCTCCACCACCTTGGCGAACGCGGCGCCGGCGAAGCCGGTCAGCAGGTTGTCGGTGATCTCGTGCGCGTGGTCGCGCAGCTCAATCACCTCGATCTTCGGGGTGACACCGAGCCGGGTCAGCTCGTCGCCGGCCGCGGCCGCCAGCTTGTCGGCCAGCAGCCGCGACGACGAGGGTTGGCGGAGCCCGCCAGTGACCACCGCGAGGGTGCGCTCACTCATGCCGAGACCTTGGAAGCCGCCACCAGCGACTCGTGCGTCGGCGCGTCCGGCACGTCGGCCGGGCGGTTGACCTCGAACTCCTTGCGCAGCACCGGAACGACCTCCTCGCCGAGCAGGTCGAGCTGCTCCAGCACGGTCTTGAGCGGCAGGCCGGCGTGGTCCATCAGGAACAGCTGCCGCTGGTAGTCGCCGACGTAGTCCCGGAAGCCGAGCGTGCGGTCGATCACCTGCTGCGGGCTCCCGACGGTCAGCGGCGTCTCACGCGTGAAGTCCTCCAGCGACGGGCCGTGGCCGTACACGGGCGCCTCGTCGAAGTAGGGCCGGAACTCGCGTACCGCGTCCTGGCTGTTCTTGCGCATGAAGACCTGGCCGCCGAGGCCGACGATGGCCTGCTCCGCGGTGCCGTGCCCGTAGTGGGCGTAACGCTCGCGGTAGAGCCCGATCATCCGCTGGGTGTGCTCCTTGGGCCAGAAGATGTGGTTCGCGAAGAAGCCGTCACCGTAGAAGGCGGCCTGCTCGGCGATCTCCGGGCTGCGGATCGAGCCGTGCCAGACGAACGGCGGCACGCCGTCGAGCGGGCGCGGCGTCGCGGTGAACGACTGCAGCGGGGTGCGGAAGCGACCCTTCCAGTCGACCACGTCCTCGCGCCACAGCTTGTGCAGCAGCGAGTAGTTCTCGATGGCCAGCGCGATGCCGTTGCGGATGTCCTGCCCGAACCAGGGGTAGACCGGCCCGGTGTTGCCGCGGCCCATCATCAGGTCGACCCGGCCGTCGGCCAGGTGCTGCAGCATCGCGTAGTCCTCGGCGATCTTCACCGGGTCGTTGGTGGTGATCAACGTGGTGGCGGTGGAGAGCAGCAGCTTCTCCGTGCGCGCCGCGATGTAGCCCAGCATCGTGGTCGGTGAGGACGGCACGAAGGGCGGGTTGTGGTGCTCGCCCATCGCGAAGACGTCCAGACCCACCTCTTCGACCTTCTGCGCGATGCGCACCATCGCCTTGATCCGGTCGTGCTCGCTGGGGGTCGTGCCGTTGGTCGGGTCCGGCGTCACATCGCCGACGGTGAAGATCCCGAACTGCATCTCGAAGCACCTCGCTTTCGCTCAGCCACCGTCAACTTATTTGACGCCGCAACTATTCCGCTGAGCCTAACGGAGAGGTCCGTCACCCTGGTCGTCCGGGCCGTCGACCACGTGGATCGCGGCTTCCTCGGCGCTGGCCCCACCCGCGTCGATCCCGGCGTCCCACGCTACCGAGTCGGCCTCGGTGTCCTCGCCGAATCCCTGGTCCTCCTCGACCAGGCGGCCCGACCGGGGGTCCTGCTCGTAGCCGCGCCGGCTGATCTCGTCCTCGTCGTCCTCGACCTCCGCGTACGGGTCGATATCGGGCTCCTCCTCGGCCAGGAGTTGCTCGAGTGACTCGCCCTGGCGCTCCTCGGCCGCCGTCGTGCCGAACCGGTCGGCGCCGCTCCACCGGTCGGCCGCGGCTATGCCCACGTCCAGCGGGTCGGCCACGCGGTCGTCGTCGAGCGTGTCGGAGGCGTCGAGCACCCCGTCGTCCTCGAGCACCTCGAACTCTGGATCCTGGCTCATGGTTATCCCTCTTCCCTCGGTCGGGTGCCAGCCTAAGAGCCTTCGCGCGCGGTGCGTCGTCCCGGTCGGGGCGGTCCGCTAGCCTGCGCCGGTGCCTGTCGTGATTCGTCCGTTCCTGCGCCTAAAGCGAACTGTGCCCGGGTTGGTATGGCTGATCCTGGTGTCGCACGTCGCGGTGGTGCTCTGGCAGACCGCGCTGTTCCCGAACTTCCGCTCACCGGACGAGCGCCAGCACGCCGATCTGATCGTCGCGGTCGCGCGGGGGGACGCCTGGCCCTGGCCGGACCCGGGCACGCTGGCGGTGACGGAGGGCAGCGGTGCGGGCGGCTTCACCCGGTCCAACCGGATCGACGGGCGGCTTCGGCTGGCCGAGCACCCTCCGCCGGCGGACCGTCTGTCTTACCTGGCCGGCGGCGGCGACGCACCCGACGCGGACCAGCCGGCGAACCAGCTCGTCCAGCACCCGCCGATGTACTACGTTCTCGGCGGTGCCACGCTTTCTCTGGTGCCCGGCTGGGACGGAATCCCGTTCGACCTCGTCTTCCTGGCGCTGCGCTGGTGGAACGTGCTGTTCGCGGCCGCTCTCCCGCTGCTGCTCTGGGCGGTGGCGCGCCGGCTCCGACTGCCCGATCCGGTCCCGGTGGCGGCGGCGCTGGTGCCGCTGGCCATCCCCGAGCTCACCCACACCGAGTCCGCGGTCAACAACGACAACCTGCTGGTCCTGCTCTTCGCCACGCTGACCCTGCTGGTGGTGCGGGTACTCACCGGCGACACCACCCGGCGCACCGCGCTGGCGATCGGCCTGGTCGGCTCACTGGCGTTGCTGACAAAGGGGTTCGCGTTGCTGGTGCCGGTCTGGGTTGGCGTCGCCTATGCCGTGGCGGCGGTGCGGCGCCGGAGCACGCGGCCGCTCGGGTCGCTCGCGTTCGCGTGGCTGGCGCTACTACCGGGCCTGTCGTGGTGGATCCACAACCGGATCGCGTACGGGTCGGTGCAGCCACACGGTCGCTTCACCGAGACGCCGCCGCTGGAGCCGACCCACTCGTTCGGCGACGGCGGCCTGACCTGGCTTTTGCGGCTGTTGGAGAGGATGAACACACTGTTCTTCGTGCACGACCAGACGGGCGACCGCCTGCACCACTGGCCATGGAAGCTGGCGGTGGTGGCGGCCCTGGTGTTCGCGATCGGAGTGGCGCTGACGCTGGCCCTGCGCGCGATGCCGCGCACCACGGCGCTGGTCCTGCTGCTGCCGGTCGCCGCGCTGCTGGCGATCGTGGCGAAGGGTTCCTACGAACAGTGGGCGGCCAACCAGACGTACGCGGGAATGCAGGGCCGCTACTTGTACGGCGGCCTGGTCGGCCTGGCGGTGGTGGCCGTCGCGGCGGCGGGCCGCCTGCCAGCCCGTTGGCGGCGCACCGCCCCCCTGTTCGTGCTCCTGTTCGCGGCGCTGATGCAGACCGTCTACTTCGGATACACGCTTGACCTGTTCTGGACCCCGGCGAACGGCGACCGCCTGGCGGCCCTCCGTGCGATGGCCACCTGGTACGCGCTGCCCCCCGCCGTCCTGGCCGTGGTGGTGGTCGGCGGACTGGCCGCACTGGCAGCGACTCTGGTCGCCACCACGCGCCTGGCCATCCACCGACCCGCGGTGCCCGTGGTCGTCCCACCGTCGCAGCGGCAGCCGGTCACCCCGACACAACCCACCGCACCGACCGTCGAGTCCGACCGAATCTCCGTCTAGCGGCCCGCGTCGGTCTTGCGGCCCGCGTCGGTCTTGCGGCCCGCGTTGGGGTTGCGTTCCGCGTTGGGGTTGCGGTCCGCGCTGGTCCTGCGTTCCGCGTTGGGGTTGCGGTCCGCGCCGGTCCTGCGATGGGTGCCGGTCAACGCGGCCGGCGACGGGCTCGCCGTCGGTCCAGCGAAGAAGGGTCCCTTGTCAACGGGCAGAGTTGACGAGGGACCCTCCCTTCTGCCTTGACCAGCCGCGGACCTGGCAGCGGAGCGAAGCGGAGCGCTCTCTGGCGGGAGCATCGGTCGTGCCCCGGACGGACCCGAGCAATGAATCGCGTCTTTGATCGGGAGCTGGCTAATTCGGCCGCGGTGACGGCGTTGTGGAAGAGCATCGCGACCGTCGTCTTTGGCTAGTAGCTGGCCCTTTCGGTGGCGGTGACGGCGTTGCGGGAGCGCATCGCGACTGTCGCCTTTGGCTAAGAGCTCGCTCGCTCGGCGGCGGTGATCGCGTTGCGGAAGAGCATCGCGACGGTGGTCGGCCCGACGCCGCCGACGCGCGGCGTGATCGCGCCCGCCACCTCCGCGCACGACTCGTCGACGTCGGGCAGCAGGCGCCGCCCTTCGTAGCGGACGCCGCCGCCGATGACCGTCGAGCCGGGGCGGACGTGCTCGGGCTGGATGATGCCCGGCACGCCGGCTGCCGCGATCAGGATCTCCGCGCGCTGGGTGTAGCGGGGCCAGTCCTTGACGCCCGTGTGGACGACCGTGACCGCGGCGTTGGCGGTCGGGCGCTTCTGTGCGAGCAGCATCGCCAGCGGGCGGCCGAGCGTCGCGCCGCGGCCGAGGATGACCACCTCGCGGCCGGCGACCGGGATGTCGTGGAAGGCGAGCAGCGCTTCGATGCCCGCCGGGGTGCAGGGCAGCGGGCCGGGCAGGCCGAGCGCGAGCCGGCCCATGTTGACCGGGTGCATGCCGTCGACGTCCTTGTCGGGGTCCATCGCGGCGAGGGCCACGTCGTAGTCCAGGTGCCCGGGGACGGGGTGCTGCACGAGCAGGCCGTGTACGGCGGAGTCGGCGCTGAACTCGGCGATCACCCGCTCGAGCTCCGCCTGGGTCGTGTCGGCCGGCAGGTGGGCGTGCGGCGAGACGAAGCCGAGGTCGGCGGCCTGCCGCTGCTTGATCCGGATGTAGCCGGCGCTCGCGTCGTCGTCGCCGACCAGGATGGTGGCCAGCGCGGGCGTGACGCCCTTGTCGCGCAGGACGCGCACCCGGTCGGAAACCTCCGACAGGATGCTCTCGGCGACCGGGCCGCCGGGCAGCAGACGTGCGGACATGGTTATCCCCCCTCGACCGTGGGCACCCAGGCGGTCGATACCCACGGCGGGCTCCCCGATGGTCACTGCCATCCCGTGCCGCCAGTCGCACTCACCCCCAGCATGCCAGAAACCACCCACGCGCCGCCCATCGCTACACCCGGTCGAGGGTCTTGCGCAGCGCGGCGACCGCCGGGGCGATCTCGACGTCGGCGAGGTTGCCGTAGCCGAGCACCAGCACCGGTGTCGGGGTGGCCGGGCGGTCGGCCCGGTAGTCGTCCAGCGCCATCAGGCTCAGGCCGGCGCGGGCGGCGGTGCGGACCACCGCACCCGCGTCGGTTCCGGTGGGCAGATGCAGCAGCACGTGCAGGCCGGCGGCCGTGCCGTCGACCGTGCCCTCCGGGATTGCCTCGGCCAGGGCCGCCAGCAGCAGGTCGCGGCGCGCCCGGAAGCGGCGGCGGGCGGCGCGCAGGTGGGCGTCGTACCAGCCCCGGTCGACGAACGCCGCCAGCGCGAGCTGGTCCAGCACCGGCGGCGCGGCCTCCGCGCCCAGGTCGAGCGTGCCCGGCGCGACCAGCCAACCCAGGCCGAGCGCGGGGGAGAGGGTCTTGCTCACCGAGCCGAGCAGCGTCACCCGGGCCGGGTCGAGGCCCTGCATCGCGGCGATCGGGCGGCGGTCGTAGCGGAACTCGGCGTCGTAGTCGTCCTCTACGACGAAGCCGTCCACCGCGCGGGCCCATCGGACCAGGGCGGCGCGGCGCTCGGGCGAGAGCACTGCTCCACTCGGGAACTGGTGCGCTGCTCCGACGACGACCGCTCGCACTCCGTCGAGAGCACTGATCTCCAGTCCGTCGCGGTCGACGGGGACCGGGCGCACCGACAGGCCCGCGCCGGTGATCGCGGCCCGGAGGCGGGGCCAGCCGGGCTCCTCCACCGCGACCGCGTCGACGCCGAGCCGGCGCAGCGCCCGCGCCACCCGGGTCACGCCGTCGGTGATCCCCGAGCAGATGGTGACGGTGTCGGCGGCCGCGACGGCGCCGCGGGAGCGCCGCAGGTAGTCGGCGATGGTCCGGCGGGCGACCAGATGGCCGCGCGGGTCGGGCAGGCCCAGGTCGGTGACGGAGACCGTGCGGGTCACGGCGGCGACGCTGTCGGCCCAGCGGCGGCGAGGGAACGCCCGCAGGTCCGGCAGGCCGGGCGCGAGGTCGTAGCGGATCGCGATCGTCCGGGCGCGGGAGTGGGCCGGCCGCGGGGTCGAAACCACGTCGGGCGTCCAGGCCACCCGGGTCGCCGATCCCACCCGCGCCGCCAGGTAGCCCTCGGTGACGAGCTGGCCGTACGCCTCGGTGACCACCCAACGGGAGCACCCGAGCTCCTCGGCGAGCGCCCGGCTCGGCGGCACGGCCGACCCGGTCGGCAGCCGGCCGTCCCGGATCGCCCCGCGCAGGGCCCGGGCCAGCCGTTGGTGGACCGGGCCGGTTCCGGTCAGGTCGAGCAGCGTCGCCCATGCCAGATTGGTCTGGGAATCTGCCATGAGATTGGAGCGTACGCCCCGACCGATCCTCACTACCGTCGACAGCATGATGGAGAACCTGGTACTCGGAGCGATGATGTTCGGCACCACCGTCGACGAGCGGCGCGCGTTCGCGATCCTCGACCGTTTCGTCGACGCGGGCGGCACCTGGATCGACACGGCCAACTGCTATGCCTTCTGGGCCGACCCCAGCGGCTTCGGCGGCCAGAGCGAGACGCTGCTCGGCCGCTGGCTCGCCCGCCGGCCCGGGGTGCGCGACCGGGTGGCGATCAGCACCAAGGTCGGCTGCGAGCCGCTCGAGGCCGGTCGCTTCCCGGAGACGGCCGAGGGGCTGGCCGCACCGACGATCAAGGCCGGCATCGAGCAGAGCCTGCGCCGGCTCGGCACCGACCGGGTCGAGCTGTACTGGGCGCACAAGGACTTCCGCCGTACGCCGGTCGAGGAGACGGTCGGCGCCTTCGGCGAGCTCGTCAACGCCGGCCTGGTCAAGCGGCTCGGCTGCTCCAACTTCGCGGCCTGGCGCCTGGAACGGTCACGCCGGGCGGCGGCGGACGCGGGCGTGGTCGGCTACACCGCGGTGCAGCAGCACCACACCTACCTGCGGCCGCGACCCGGCACGAGGCCGACGGTGGTGCACCGGTTCGGCTTCTACGAGGACGAGCTGCGCTCCTATGTGGAGAGCCACGACGACATCGCCGTCTGGGCCTACACGCCGCTGCTGAGCGGTGCCTACACCCGGGCGGACAAGCCGTTGGCGCCGGAGTACGACCACCCGGGCACCGTCGCCCGCCTGGCCGCCCTGGACACCGTGGCGTCCGAGCTCGGCACCACCCGCAACCACGTGGTGCTGGCCTGGATGACCGGTGACCACCCGCCGGTGATGCCGATCGTCGGCCCGAGCACGGTGGATCAGCTCGACGAGGCGATCGCGGCGATGTCGATCACGCTCACGCCCGAACAGCGCGAGCTTCTGGACAACGCCGCCTAGTACGGGCCGACCCCGTACGCGGAGCCGGCCCGCACCGTCGGGGAGTAGTAGCTGACGCCCCCGGTCGTGCACGAGCCGCTGCCGCCGGAGGTGATGCCGACGCCGGTCGTCCCGGCGAACAGCGGTCCGCCGCTGTCGCCGGGCTGGCTGCAGATGGTCGTCCGGATCAGCCCGGTCACGGACCCGTCGGCGTAGTTGACGGTCACGTTCAGCGCGGTGATCGTGCCGGACCGGACGCCGCTCGGGCCACTGCGGGTGACCCGCGTGCCGACGGCCCGCGTGCCGAAGCTGGTGATCGGGGCCAGGCCCGGATAGATGTTGACCGCGCTCGGCTTGGCGATCGTGGTGTTGGTGTAGCGGACCAGCGCGGTGTCCCAGCCCGGGGTCACGGTGGTGACCACGCCGAGCGGCACGGTGGCCGACGCGTCGGCGTACACGGTGCTGCCGACCGCGCCGACGCAGTGCCGCGAGGTCAGGAAGTAGAACGTGCTGCCGGCGCGGGCGTTGAACCCGACCAGGCACCGGAAGCCGCCCGCCTGGAAGAACGGGTCCGCGCCGGCGATGTGTCTGCGCAGAACACCCTTCTCGTGGACGACCTGTCCCCGGCCACCGAGGGCCGCGCGGAGACCGGAAACGGTCGTCGCCGGGACGGTGTCGTCCACCGCGACGTGCGTGCCGTGCCCGTCGCTCCACCAGGCGGTCCCGGGCAGGCTGCGGTAGGCGGCGAGGCCGGGCGCAGCCGCGGCGGCGGTGGCCGGCAGGAACAGGGCGAGCGCCGCGACGGCGGCGAGGATCCGGGCTGGGCGCATATCGATGAATATCCCTGAATGGGTGACCGTCGGCAACCCTTTCGATGGCATCGGTGCTACTTCTGCTCGTTAAGACGGAAGTTCTGTCCCATCGAAGTTTAGATATGGACACGTGCCCTGGAAGACCCCTACCGTGTGCGCAACGCGGTGACCCGCGTCGATTCGCTCGTCCTCTACCGTCCCGGAGGAACAATGAGCAACAACCGGAAGACGCTGTGCCGCGGTAGCGGCACGGCATCTGAGGACCTCAGACGTCCTGGCTTACGCCGTCCCCTGTCCATACTCGCCGCCGCGGGCCTGCTGTTCGGCAGTGTCCTGGTCGCGCCGGTCGCGGCGCAGGCGGCTCCGCCGCCGCAAGAGCCCGGCGTCACCCTGCGCGTCTTCGACGTACAGGTGCCGCTCAACGAGATCTGTGACCTCAAGCCCAGCCAGACGCCCAACGTGGACAAGCTCATGCCCACGATCAACTGGACGACGACCGCCGACTTCGGCGGGTTCAGCGACAACTTCGTCACCCAGGTGATCGGCAATATCAACATCGCCACGGCCGGCAGCTACACCTTCCGGCTCACCAGCGACGACGGCTCGCGGCTGCTGATCGACAACACCGTGGTCATCGACCACGACGGCCTGCACAGCGCCCAGCCGCCCAAGGAAGGCACGATCAGCCTCACCACCGGCTACCACTCGCTGCGGATCGACCACTTCGAGCGCAGCGTCGACCAGCAGATCACGCTGGACTGGCGTACGCCGGGATCCTCGACCTTCGTGCTCGTGCCCAACAGCGTGCTGTCCACCGACGCCGGCGTGGTCCGGGTTACCGCCCCGGGCCGCAAGGAGTGCGAGGGCGTGACCGACTCGCCCGGCGACGGCCTGCCGCTGACCTCGGTGAACCCCAACTACACGCTGACCAACCTGCGCCCGACCGGGTTCGAGCCGCAGGTGTCCGCTATGGACTGGCTGCCCGACGGCCGGATGGCGATCACGACCTGGGGCGGCACGGACAACGTGCTCGGCGAGGTCTACCTGCTGTCCAATGTGCAGACCGCGACGCAGCCGTCGCAGGTGACGTACCAACGGATCGCCACCGGGTTGCGCGAACCGATGGGCATCAAATACGTCGACGGCAAGCTGTACGTGTCGGAGAAGCACCGGCTCGTCGAGCTCAACGACACCAACGGCGACTGGGTGACCGACAACTACCGCCAGGTGGCGACGTGGCCGTGGGGTGGCAACTTCCACGAGTTCGCGTTCGGGCTGCTCTACCAGGCGCCGTACTTCTACCTGAACCTGTCGATCTCGATCAACTACGGCGGCGCGACCACGAACCCGCAGCCGGCCGCCAACCGGGGTTCCACGATCCGGGTCGACAAGAACACGGGCGCGGTGCACTACGTCGCCGGCGGCCTGCGTACCCCCGATGGCATCGGTTGGGGTCCTGAAGGTGGCATCTTCGTCACCGACAACCAGGGCGACTGGCTGCCGTCGTCGAAGCTCGTGCACATCAAGCAGGACCGGTTCTTCAACCTCTACATGAACCCGCCCGGGCCGTTCCAGAGCCAGCCGGTGACGCAGCCGGTGCTGTGGATGCCGCAGAACGAGATCGCCAACTCGCCGAGCACGCCTGTCATGATCCCGTCCGGCACGTACGCGGGGCAGATGTTGATCGGTGACGTGACCTACGGCGGCCTGCAACGGGCGTACCTGGAGAAGATCAACGGCGAGTACCAGGGCGCGCTGTTCCGGCACACCCAGGGCCTGGAGATGGGCGTGCTGCGCACGTCGATCGGCCCGAACGGCGCCATCTACGTCGGTGGCCTCGGCGCCGACGGCAACTGGGGTCAGGCGGGCAAGCTGAAGTACGGCCTGCAGAAGCTGACGCCCAACGGTGGCAACGTGTTCGACATGCTCGCCGTGCGCGCGATCAGCGGCGGTTTCGAGGTGGAGTACACGCAGCCGCTGTCGGCCGCCACGATCGCGGGCCTGGCCACCAAGTACCAGGTGAAGCAGTGGCGGTACGTGCCGACGCAGAACTACGGCGGTCCGAAGGTCGACGAGCAGACGCTGTCGGTCACGTCCGCGACCGCGTCCGCCGACGGCCGCAAGGTCACCCTGAAGATCAACGGTCTGCAGGCCGGTCGGGTGGTCCACCTGCGCTCGCCGCGCTCGTTCACCGCCACCAACGGCCAGGAGCTGTGGAGCACGGAGGCCTGGTACACGCTCAACTCGCTGATCGGCGGCCCGCAACAGCCGGGCGTGCTGGAGGCGGAGTCGGCGGCGCTGTCCGGCGGCGCTGTGGTGATGAACGACCACCTCAACTACACCGGTTCGGGCTTCGTGGCCGGCTACGGCACCCAGGGCGCGACCACGACGTTCACGGTGTCCGCGGCCTCCACGGGTTCCTATGACGTGAACCTGCGGTACTCCAACGGACCCAACGGCGGCACGGGTACGAAGACGGTGTCGCTGTATGTCAACGGCACCAAGCTGCGCCAGACCCAGTTGCCGTTCACCAACAACTGGGACACGTGGGCGACGAAGACCGAGGCGGTGACGCTGAACGCGGGCACGAACACCATCTCCTACCGGTACGACGCCGGCGACATCGGCAACGTCAACCTGGACAACATCTCGGTCACCGGTGGCCCGGCGGCCGTCAACCTGGCGCTCAACAAGCCGGCCACATCGGACAGTTCCTGCAACGCCAACGAGGGTTCGGCCAAGGCGGTCAACGGCAGCACGACGGGAGGCAACACCGACAAGTGGTGCTCGCTCGGTTCGACCAAGTGGATGCAGGTCGACCTGGGTGCCGCGACGACGGTGAGTCGGGTGGTGCTCAAGCACGCGGCGACCGGCGGCGAGAACGCGTCGTGGAACACGCGGGACTTCAACCTGCAGGTGTCGACGAACGGCACCTCTTGGTCCACAGTGGCCACGGTCACGGCCAACACGGCGGCGACGACGACACACAACTTCACCGCGGTGCAGGCGCGCTATGTGCGGCTCAACGTGCAGACCCCGGCGAGCGACGGAAACGGGGCGGCGCGGATCTACGAGTTCGAGGTGTACGGCTCAGGGGGCTCTGGTCCCACCCGGACGGTCCTGTTCGACGGCACCGCGGCGTCGATGACCGCGAACTGGGCGCACACCAACGGCAGCAACCCGACGTGGACCATCACGGGCGGCGGCATGCAGGTCAACGGCGGTGACATCCGGACGCGGCAGAGCTACGGCGACTACAAGCTGCACGTCGAGTTCTGGCTGCCGCTGTACGGACCGGAGGTGACGGGCCAGGCCCGCGCGAACAGCGGTGTCTACCAACAGGACCGGTACGAGCTGCAGGTCCTGGACTCGTACGGAGACACGTCCCTGGGCAACGACGAAGCGGCCTCGATCTACCAGAAGAAGGCGGCGGACGTGAACGCCGCGACCGCGCCCGAGACCTGGCAGACGTACGAGGTCACCTTCCGAGCGGCCCGCTTCAACGGCACGACGAAGACCGAGGACGCCCGGATGACCGTGGTCTGGAACGGGGTGACGGTCCACAACAACGTGGCCGTCAACGGCCCGACGGGCGGGGGAGCGGCGGAGGCCAACACCTTCGGCCCGATCCGCCTACAGGACCACACGAACCCGGTGCGCTACCGCAACATCTGGATCGAACCGGCGTAAGGCTTCAAGGCGGGCGTCGGGTCACTCGATCCGGCGCCCGCCCGCGCGGAGCAGGTCCACAAGCGATTCGGGGATCTCGACCAGGGCTTCGTCGGCGGGCACGTCGATCCCGACGCTCGCCGGCTCGACGGGTCGTCCTTGCACGAGGTAGGTGCCGTCCGGCGTCTGGTAGACGGTCGGACAGGTCCCGGTGGTGCACAACGTGGCGATCACGGTAGGGGTCGGCGCACGTGACTGAGAGTGTTCGGCCATATTCTGACGGTAGGAAGATTTCCGTCGCCAGGCAAGGGCGAGGTGTCGAGCCGGGCCTCAGTGCCGTTGTCGCGCCTGGAGGGCTCGCGAGTGCACGTCCATGTGGTGGTCCAGGATCGCGTCGATGTCGGTGGTGGCCAGCTCGGCGTACTCGTCGAAGATCTGCCCGTAGACGGCCACGTCCGTCCGGCCGCGGGAGGTCAGCGCGGTGTTCAGCAGGTCGACGGTCACCAGATCCGCGTCGGCCAGTTCGAAGCCGTTCAGCGGCGGCGGCAGAATGCGGGTGCCGTCCGGGATCACGCCGACCGTGACGTTCTCCTGCTTCGCGATCTCCCGAAGCCGCTCGATCTGTGCCGACATGAACTCCGGCCCGCAGACGCTGTCGGTGAGGACGTGTTCCAGCATGAGGAAGTGAAAGGTTCGGGCCGGGTCGACGAGGATCTCCTGGCGTGCGATCCGGGCGGACACCGCCTCCGGCACGGCGACGCGGGCGGCGGCCTCGCCGGTCGAGAAGATCAGGTGTTGAAAGGGTGCGAGCACGGCTCGCGCGTAGTCGCTGGACTGCAGCAGTCCGGGGATCACCAGCGGCTGGAAGACGCGCAGCACGCGCACGTCGGCCTCGATCGCTCCGGCGCTGCGCTGCCGGTGCGCGAGTGACGGGCCGAGCGGTCGCCAGTCGGTCATCCGCTCATGGGACAGCTCGGCCAGCTCGACGAGCTCGGCGACGATGTCGTCGGGCGCGCCGAGGGCCCGTGCGATCCGCTCCACGTCAGCGGTGTCGGCCGGGCCGACGCCGTTCTCCAGTCTGGAGATCTTCGGTTGGCTGAGGCCGACGATCCTGCCCAGCTGGCGACCGGTGAGGTTCTGCGCTCTTCTCAACCGCGCCAAGCGCGCGCCGAGCGCGCTGGCGTTGTCGTCGGGAGCGCCTAGGTTGGTGACCATCGGCGCCCCCTCTCCGTGCGGCTAGTAGGTGATCACGAAAGGCTTCGCGCGGCATTCACCAGTAGTTCGACCGGGATCTCGACGAGTTGCTCGCCGTCCGGGAGGGTGACGCCCGCATGGTCGCCGGACACCAGATAGCCCTGGACCACGATCGTGCCGCGCCCGCTGTCATAGACAGTGGGACATGTGCCGGAAGCGCACTGCGCGGCGATGGTCCGAAGGTTCATGGCAGCCGGAGGAGCTTGGTTTGACGCGACACCAACCGCGTCGACGCTGGGCGTATTCACGAAACCGCATCTTGATTCAGGATCTTTTGTGACGTCAACTTCCCACGCTGAATTGTCATCCATTTGAGGTGTTTCTGCAATGCTGCTGGCCGGCAGTTCCCCGTTGGCTAGCGGGCACTTTGGACACTCGCACTCAGCTATATGGCACTTGACGTGGGGTTCGACCTTGATCGGTGGGTTGAATTCGCGCCAGCTGAATTATGCATGTGACCTTGAATGTTGATCATGAATAGTGAATCCATTGACGTACGACCCGACGATGTGGGGTGATCATCGTGAGTCTTGCGGATCTTTGGACCTCGCTCAGCGACCATCGGTACGCCTACCTGGCCCTCGCGGTGGTCGTCGCGGCCGTGGCGCTGCGGTCGGTGCGGCGGGCACTGGCGCCCATCGGGCCGATCGTCCACGCGTTGGCTGCCATCGCGGGTGTCGCCTTCGCCGTCGGGATGGCGGTCGTCGTGCTCTTCGCGGTCGTCGTGAGCGGAACCTGAGGAGGTCGGGGTGGAGCACATCGCGCTCGTCGGGATGATCGGGGCGTTCGTCGGCGTGGTCGTGGTGGTCGAGCTCGCCGCCGCCGTGTTGCCGCTGGTGATCATCCTCGCGTACGTGCCGCCGGGTGAGCGGGCGGCGTTGACCGAGCTCATCGCGGCGACCGACAGCTCGCGCCGGTTGCGGGTCGGCCGGGCCCTGCGGCTCGCGGTCGCGGCCCGCCGCGTCGCACGTGCCCGGGACACCCTCGTGTGACGGGATGAGTCGGGTGGGTGACGGATGCGAAAGTCGTTCACCCGAACGGGGGTCGATCGATGGCAATCAGCGGATACTGTTGCCCGCGTGGTACCGGAGCGCTGGTCGGAGCGGGACGCCTACGAGGCCTACATGGGCCGGTGGAGCCGTCGCGTGGCGCCGCTGTTCCTGCGCTGGCTGACCGCGCCGGCCGGGCGGCGGTGGGTCGACGTCGGGTGCGGCACGGGTGCGTTGAGCGGCGCGATCCTCGCGGCGGCGGCACCCGCGGACCTCGTCGGCGTCGACAGCTCGGCCGCCTTCGTGACCGCCGCCGCTGACCGGGTCGGTGATCCGCGCGCGCGGTTCCGGGTGGGTGACGCGATGGCGCTGCCCCTGCCGGACGGCGAGGCCGACCTGGCGGTCAGTGGGCTGGCGCTCAACTTCGTGCCCGAGCCCCGCCGGGCCGTGGCCGAGCTGGCCCGGGTCACGACCCCGGGCGGCACGGTGGCCGCGTACGTCTGGGACTACGGCGACGGCATGGAGATGCTCCGCCACTTCTGGGCGGCCGCAGCGAAGATCGACCCGGCGGCGCCGGACGAGCTCGACAGGTTCGCCGCCGTGTGCCGCCCGGATCCGCTCCGCACACTGTGGACGGGCGCGGGCCTGGAGGGCGTGACCGTCGACGCGGTGTCGACCCCGACGACGTTCACGGGGTTCGACGACTTCTGGACCCCGTTCCTCGGTGGACAGGGCCCGGCGCCGGGCTTCGTCGCCTCACTCGAGCCCACCGACCGCAACCGCCTCCGCGACCTGCTGCGCTCGCGCCTCCCGGCGGCTCCGGACGGCTCGATCCGCCTCACCGCCCGAGCCTGGACCGTCCGCGGCACCGTCCCGGGCTGATCCGAGCCGCAGCGACAATCTGACCTGCGGAACGGCGGTCTCGTGGGCAACCCGTTCGGCCCGGCGCGCCGGTTCGTGGGTGGCGGCAAAATCCGGTCAAATGGTGGCGCGGTCTCCGACGGGGTCGCGGTGGGGAACGGGGGGCCGGGCCGATGAACGCTAACGGAGTGGCGAGTGAGATCCGTTGGGTCTATCGCCCGCCACGCAACCGCAGGTCGCCCGAGTCGGATCTGGCCGGCGCGCCGGTGTTCGGGGTCAGTGCCGCGGACGCGGCCGGGCTCGTCGACGTCATCCTCACCGACGGCACGCGCCTTACGGCCGCGGCCGGCGACGTGGTCGCCGAGCCCTACTGACAGGGCTCACATCTCGTACTGCTCCGCGAGGTCGTTTCGCAACGTCTCCGCGTACGGGGCTACCTCGCGTACGATCGTCGTCCACTCGGTGTCCGTGACCGTCACCGTCGCGTAGGAGTTGGGTAGCGTCGACACGTACTGGTGGCGCCGGCCCGTTGACGGGTGGCTGGCGAACAGTGACGCCTCGGTGCGGATGGTGAGCTGGCGTAGCACGGCGGTGCGGCCCTCGTCGTTGCGCGCGCGGTTCTGCGCGATCCGCGCCCGCCACTCCGCCATCGCGTAGCCCTTGCGAGCTACGCCGCTGATCGCGCCGTGGAACAGCGGGAACGCGGCCATAGCGTCGAACAGTCCCAGCGTCGAAGCGCGCCCGGCCGCCTTCACGGCCAACAGGTCCGCCCGCTGCTCGGCGTGCCGGTCTTCGCGTGACCCGGCGGCCTGGATCGCCGCGTGCACCGCGAACGACAGCCACGACAGCAGGCCGCTGATCAGCCGCCAGAGCTCGAAAACGATCAGTTGCAGCCCCAGCAGGTCCCGCTCGGCCCCGGAGACCCGGCTCGGCCGCAGCGCGCGGGCGATGTGTCCGAAGGTCACCCGCGCCGGCAGCGTCAGCAGGAAGCGTCGCGAGTCCCGGTTGGCGAAATGGCCCAGCTCGTGGCCGAGCAGCGCGACGAACTCACCGCGGTCGAGGCTGGCCAGCAGCGGAATGCCCAACATGAGGATCCGGCGCTGCCGAAGGCCGGCCACGGTCGTGCCGGCGTTCCACCAGGCGGGCTGGATGGCGACGATGTCGGGCCGAGGCGCGTCGACCGCGGTCGCCACCCGGTCGATCAGGCCGTAGAGCGCGGGTGCGCGGTCGGCGTCGACCCGGTAGTGCCCCTTGAGCACCTTCTTGACCCGCCCCAGCCGGGGACGCACCGCGTACGCGACGAGAAGAAGCAGCAGCCCGAGCGCGACCGGGCCGGCGATCAGGAGCCAGAGGCCCGCGAGGAACGCGGTCACGGGCACCGCCACCAGCGCGACGGAGAGCGCGACCAGCAGCGCGTACACCCATGGCCGACCCCGCGCCGCTCCCGACGCCAGCAGGCGGTCGGAGCGGAACCCCGCGCGGTGGTCGCGGGTGCGGATCGACCGCCAGAACCAGGTCGCCCCCTCGATCGGGGCGAGCGTGTCCAGGTTCCACTCGCAGTGGGAGCACCACGGCGGCTCGTCCTCGGCGACGGCCAACGGGATGTTGCAGGTCGGGCAGCGATCGGTCACCGACGCATCCTGCGAGAACGATGATCTTCAGTCAAGCGCGAATGGAAGGCGCCCTTATACAACGGAAAGCGTTAATAAGGGCACCTTCCTTCGCCCCGGCCCGCGAGAATTTCGCGTGTGGTGGTCGCGCTGCCGTGGGAAGTGCCGCCGACGTTTGCCGTGGGTGCGGGTCGGGCGGCGCTCGGCGTGGGCCGGCAGGCGTGGACCAGCGAGGACCAGGACCTGGACGATGCGCTCGCGGGCCTGCGGACGGAGTCCGGCGCCAAACCCGAGCTCGTCGCGGTCGATCTATACCCGGGCGATCCGGCCAGGCGGTGGGCGGCGCGCAACGGGCTGCCCGTGCGGGCCGTCGTCCGGCATCACGCCCTCGTCGCCGCCGTGATGGCCGCGCACCGGCTCGGGCCCGACGAGCACGTGATCGGGTTCGCCTTCGACCGCGGCGGCTACGGTCCGGACGGAGCCACCTGGGGCGGCGAGGTGCTGGCCGCCGGCTACAAGGAGTTCCGCCGGCTGGCGCACCTCGACTACGTGCGCACCGCCGGGCGCACCCACCATGCGGCGCTGGCCCAGCTCCGGCACGCGGGCGTGCCGTGGGACCTGGACCTGCCGCCGGTACGCGCCTGCGCCACCCGCGAGCGCCGAGTGCTCGCCGGGCAACTCGACTCCGGCCACGGCTGCGGCGCCACGTCCAGTCTCGGCCTGCTCCTCGACGCGCTCGCCGCGTTGCACGGGCCGACGACCGGGCACGGGGCCTTCGACCCGTACCCGATGCGCGGTCTGGATCCTGGCGACCTGGTCCGGGCCGTGGTCGGCGACGTGCGGCGGGGCACGTCGGCCGAGACGATCGCCGCGCGCGTCCGGGCGACGGTCGCCACCCTGGTCGCCCGGCAGGCCCGCCGGTGTGCCGACGACCTCGGGCTCGACATCGTGGTGCTCGCCGGCGCGGTGTTCGACGATCCCGCGCTGACCGACGCCGTGTGCACCGCGCTGCGCGGGTTCACGGTGCTGACGGGACAACCGGGACAACCGCCGCTGGTCCTGGGACAGTTGCTGTGCGCAGCGGCCGGCTGAGGGCGGCCAGCAAGACGGTGCCGACCACGCAGCTCAGCCCGCCGATCGCCAGCGCAAATCCGCCGCCGGTCACCGACGCCACCAGGCCCGCGCGCAGGTTGCCCACCTCGGGCCCCGCGACGCCGACGACGTGTTCGAGGGCGGCCACCCGGCCGAGGTAACCGTCCGGTGTGGACGTCTGCACCACCGTGCCCCGGGCGACCACCGCCCACGTGTCGGCCGCGCCGGCGATCGCCAGGCAGCCGAGCACCGCGGGCAGCGTGCCGGCGAATCCGGCCAGGGCCAGCCCGAGGCCCCAGACCCCGCCACAGACCAACAGCACCAGGCCTGGTCGGGTACGCCGCGTCGACAGCCCGGACAGCACGGACGCGATCGCGCCCCCGACGCCGATCGCGGTCAGGAACAGGCCCAGTCGCGCCGGCGACCCACCGAACTTCTCCTGGTTGACCATCGGGAACACGGCGACCGGCATCGCCAGCAGGGTGGCGCACAGGTCGGCGAGCAGCGCGCCCGCCACGGGCCGGGTGCGCACCGCGAACCGGATCCCGTCGGCCACGGCGCGCAGCCCGGCCCCACCGCCCGGCGTGCCGGTGACCCGGGGCAGGCCGGCGATCCCGACCAGCGCGGCGCCGAACGAGACGGCGTCGATGACGAAGCAGACCGTGGTGCCGGCGTACGCGGTCATCAAACCCGCCGCCGCCGGTCCGAGCAGCATGGCGAGCTGGAACGAGAGGTGGTCGAGGGCCAGCCCGGCGGCGAGCCGCGACTGCGGCAGCAGCACCGGGGTGAACGCGCGCAGCGCCGGCGCCGCCAGCGCCGACAGTCCGGAGTGGACGGCGGCCAGTGCCATCAGTACGCCGACGGGGCTGGCCGTGGCCGTGGTGACCGCCATCAGCAGGCTGGTCGCGAGCAGTCCCCAGGTCGCACCGGCGGCCAGCCGTCGCCGGTCGACGTGGTCGACGAAGGCGCTGCCCAGCAGCGCGACCACGACCAGGGGCACCGCGGTGACCAGGCCGATCAGGCCGACCAGGGCCGGGTTGTGGGTGCGGTCCCAGACGTAGAAGACGACGGCGAAGCCGCCGAACTGGCCGCCGAAGCCGGACAGCGTGCGGCCCAGCCAGAGCCGGCGGAAGGTCGGGTGGTCCCGCAGCGGACGCAGGTCGACGAGGGTGCCTCTCATTCGAGCTGCTCGAGCGAGAAGTTGGCCCGCAGCCGGTCCCGGAACGACCGCTGCTCCAGCGCCCGCCGGAGGTCCTCGACCACGGCGGTCAACGCGTACGGGACCTCGGCGTCGAGCTCGCGGACGGTCCGCTCGGTCGCCCGCCACTCGGCCGCCAGGAACGGCACGAGCTCCCGGCCGCGGTCGGAGAGCTGGATCCGCCGCGTACGCCCGTCGACGTTGGAGGCGTCGTCGACCAGCCCGGCCCGGCGCATGGCGGCCACGGTCTGGCTCATCGCGGAGTGGGTGACGGAGATCCGGCCGGCCAGTTCCTGGATGGTCAGCGGCTCGTGCCGGGAGAGCTGGATGATCGGGCCGACGAACCGGGTGCGCACGTCGCCGATGCCGGCCTCGCTGTAGAGCGCCGCGATCTCCCGGTCCATCCCGTGCAGGAGCGCCCAGACCGGTCCCCAGTGACTGCTGTCGAGAAGGTCCACGGACCAGATGTAACAGCACTTATATAAGTACTGTCAAACCTGTTCGGGACCTATCCTGGGCGGCATGGCGCCACTGACGATCAGACCCGGCGTGGAGATTCCCGATGCCGAGCTGCGTTGGCGCTTCTCCCGCTCCTCCGGCCCCGGCGGGCAAGGGGTCAACACCGCCGACTCGCGGGTCGAGCTGTCCTGGGACCTCGCGTCCACCACCGCTCTCGGCCCGGTGCTCAAGGAGCGGGCCCTGGAACGGCTGGGCAACCGGCTGGTCGACGGCGTGCTCACCATCGCCGCCTCCGAGCACCGTGCCCAGCTCCGCAACCGCGAGGCCGCCCTGGAACGGCTGGCCGTCCTGGTCGCGCGCGCGATCGAGCCGCCGCCCCCACCACGGCGCGCGACCAAGCCGTCGCGGGGAGCCAAGGAACGCCGGATCGCGGCGAAGAAGCGGCGCGGCGAGACCAAGCGCCTCCGGCGTCCGGACGACGGCGGCTAACGCGAGAGCGTGACAGGATCGGTTCATGAACGACAGCGTGCGGGCGCTCGAGGGTGATCGCTGGGTGGTGGTCGGCCTCGACAACGGCGGCAATGCCAACAACGCGACGGTGCTCGACTCGGCCGGCGAGTTCCTGGTGGAAGGGCTGCTGGAGAGCCCGAGCCGGGTCAAGGAAGGTCCGGTCGTCGCCGTCGAGGCGTTGGCCGAGGCGTTCGACAACGTGCTGACCCAGACCGGTGTGCCCCGGGCCGCGGTGCGCTCCGTCGGCCTGGACACCCCCGGCCCGGCCAGCGCCACCGGCGTGATCTCGACCAAGGGCTCGACCAACTTCGTCGACCCGGCCTGGCGGGGGTACGACGTCCGGGGCGCGCTGGAGGACAAGCTCGGGCTGCCGGTCGTCTACAACAACGACGGCAACGCGGCCGCGCTGTACGCCCACCACGTCCACTTCGGACTCCTCGGCAGCACGCGATCGTCGGTGTCGGCGATCGTCGGCACCGGGCTCGGCGGCGGCGTCATCGAGTCCGGGCGGATCGTCTCCGGCGCGGCGGGCATGGCCGGCGAGCTCGGGCACGTGCACATCCCGATGCAGGGCCTGCTCGACGGCGACCAGCCGGTCCCAGGCTGCAACTGCGGCTTCTTCGGCGACGCGGAGAGCGTCGCCTCGCTGACCGGGATCGAGCGCAACCTGCTGCCGTACTGGCTGGCCATGCACCCCGAGCACCCGCTCGCGGGGGAGGCCTCGGTGGCCACCGCCGCCAAGCTGGTGCGCGGGCTGGGCGAGGCGGGTGACCCGCTGGCTGTGAAGATCTTCGAGCAGCAGGCCGCGGCGATCGGCCGGCTGTTCACCATCGCCGCCAACTTCACCGACCCGGACGCCTACTTCGTCGGCGGTGGCGTCGTGCAGGCCTCGGCGGCGTTCGGGCAGTGGTTCCTGCAGCAGGTCGAGAAGAACACCAACCTGCGCGACGAGCAGCGCCAGGTGGCGACGTTCGCCCTCGTCCCGGACCTCGACATGGCGGGCGCGCGCGGTGCCGCGCTCGCGGCACGCCAGTCGGTGCCGCGCGGCACCAGCTGACCGTCCTTCGCGGGCCGGACGCCGGACCCGGTCGCGTGGGATGATCCTGTGATGATCGGCGTCGAGCAACGCGGTGCGGTTTCGGTTGTCCGGTTCGAGAACGGTCCTGTCAACGTGTTGGACCTCGACACGTTGCGGGAGTTCACGTCGACGCTCGCGGGCCTGGTCGACGCGCCCGCGGTCGTGCTCACCGGCGCCGGGCGGGCGTTCTCCGCCGGCGTCGACCTCAAGCGGTTGTACGAGGGCGGCGAGACGTACACCCGGGAGTTCCTGCTCGCCCTCGGCGGTGCCTTCCGCGCGGTGTTCGACCACCCGCGCCCGGTGGTGGCCGCCGTCAACGGCCACGCGATCGCCGGCGGGTGTGTGATCGCCGCGGGCTGCGACTACCGGTTCATGTCCGCCGGCACGATCGGCGTGACCGAGCTGCTCGTCGGGGTGCCGTTCCCGGCGACCGCGCTGGAGGCGATCCGCTACGTGGTCGGTCCGCGCACGGCGGCGCTCGTCAACACCGGGCGGACCCTGCGGCCCGACGAGGCGCTCGCGATCGGCCTGGTCGACGAGGTGGTGGCGCCGGAGGGGTTGCTCGACGCGGCGCTGGCCCGGGCGGAGGCGTTCGCGGCCATTCCGGCGGTCAGCTTCGCGATGACCAAGGCCGCGCTGCGCGCCGACGCGAGCCGGTTGATGGCCGGCGGCTCCACCGACGAGGTGATCGAGGTGTGGAACAGCCCCGCGGTCCGCGCCGCGATCAGCGCCTATCTGGAGTCGCTGGCGAAGCGGCGTTGACCGCGGCCTCGTACGCCGCCTGGAGCTCGGCGAACACCGACGGCGTGCCCGGCGGCCGGGCGATGCCGAGGTGTTGCTCGCGCAGCTCGTCCATGAACCGGTCCCACAGCTCGGGGCCGCCGCGTTCGAGCAGCTCGGCGCGCACCGAGAGCTCGTGGCTGGCGGGCAGGTGCCGGCGGCCCCAAGAGCCGAGCGCCGCCATCACCGGCACGAGCTGCACGCCGGCCTCGGTGAGGCTGTAGCGGATCTTCTGCCGGTGGCTGTCGTCGCCGGCCCGCCACAGCAGCCCGTTGGCGACGAGGCGCCGCAAGCGGTCGGCGAGGATGTTGGACGCGATCCCCTCCTGCGACTGGGTCAGCAGCTCGCGGAAGTAGTGCCGGTCGCCGAACATCACGTCGCGCAGCACGACCAGCGACCACCGGTCGCCGAGCACCTCGACCGACAGGTTGATCGGGCATCCCGACCGGTGCGCCGGTCCACGTTCCTCAGTCATGGTGTCGTTAGTCATTGTTGTCCGATGGTACTTCGCAACCAGTCGTGTTAGCTTGCTTTCAATCCGCAACCAGTTTCGGGGGCATCGATGAAGCTGCTACTCACGTCCGCCGGCGTCAAGAACCCGAGCATCCACACCGCCCTGGTCGACCTGCTCGACAAGCCGATCGCCGAGTCCGATGCGCTCTGCATTCCCACCGCGAGCTACGGCCACCCGATGGCGGGCCCGGTCCGGGCGTGGTCGTTCGTGAGTGGACAGGAACCCCAATGCCCCATGACGGAGCTCGGCTGGAAGTCCGTCGGCGTCCTGGAGCTGACGGCGCTGCCGAGCCTCGACAAGGAGCGCTGGGTCTCCTGGGTCCAGAACGCCGACGTCCTGCTGGTCAACGGCGGCGACGCGCTCTACCTGTCCCACTGGCTACGCGAGTCAGGCCTGGCGGACCTCATCCCGTCACTCGACGACAAGGTCTGGGTAGGCCTGAGCGCCGGCAGCATGGTCCTGACGCCCCGCATCGGCGAGGACTTCGTCCAGTGGAAGTCCCCGACGGGCAACGACAACACCCTGGGAGTCGTCGACTTCTCGATCTTCCCGCACCTGGACGAGTGGCCGTCCAACGCCCTGTCCGAAGCGGAGCGCTGGGCGGCCAGCATCGGCCACCCGTCCTACGCCCTCGATGACCAGAGCGCCCTCAAGGTGGTCGACGGCAAGGTCGAGGTCATCTCGGAGGGCCACTGGAAGCAGTTCGACTGACCAACCGCGGACCTGGCAGCGGAGCGAAGCGGAGCGGTCTCTGGCGGGGCAACGGTCGCGCCCACCGCGGACCCGAGTCAGAATTTATGATCCTGATCCTGGGGTCCACGGGTTGTAGTCGATTTCCAATGGCTCTTGCTCCGGTCGCATCTCCTCGGGGATGTGTTGGAGGTTGACGCGGATGCGGTACCAGATCGAGCTGCGCCCCCGCATCCCGTCGACGAGCACGTCGGCCGGCTCGAGGTAGCCGACGATCGCCGCGTGCCGGGCCTTCCACCGGTCCAGCGCGGCCAGTGACTCGTCCTTGGTCTTCGAGCGGGCGATCTCGATCAACGGCCTGGTCTGCAGTCGACGCCCCTCGCCCTTGGGTGGCTTCTCGGCCGGCCCGAGCCGCCGCGCCAGGTCGAGCAGCGGCTCCAGCGACCCGCGGGCGTCCTCGATGCCGGTCCACGGATCGCCGCGCTCCGCCCACCGATCCAGCACGGTCGTCAGCGTGAAGTCGGCGGGCCGGCAGTCCGGGACCTCGGACCAGTCGAGTGGCGTCGAGACGCGTGCATCAGGGCGGGGGCGCACCGAATAAGCCGAGGCCACCGTTCTGTCCTTGGCGTTCTGGTTGAAGTCGACGAAGACGCCTTCCCGCTCCTCCTTCCACCAGCGTGCGGTGGCCAGGTCGGGCACCCGGAGCTCGACCTCGCGGGCCACCGTCTCGGCGGCCAGGCGCACGTCGCGGTAGCTCCAGTGCGGGTCGATCCGCGCGTAGATGTGGAAGCCCCGCGAGCCCGACGTCTTCGGCCAGGCGGTCAGGCCGTGCTCCTCCAGCACCTCGCGGGCGACCAGGGCCACGTCGACGATCTGCCCCCACTCGACGCCGGGCATCGGGTCGAGGTCGACGCGCAGCTCGTCGGGGTGGTCGAGGTCCTCGGCGCGCACCGGATGGGGGTTGAGGTCGATGCAGCCGAGGTTGACCACCCACGCCAGCGCGGCGGCGTCGCGGACCACGGTCTCGGCCGCCGACGTGCCGGACCGGTAGTGGAGCTCGGCGACCTCGATCCAGTCCGGCCGCTTGGTGGGCGCCCGCTTCTGCCAGATCGCCTCTTCGGCGAGGCCTTTGACGAAGCGCTTGAGCACCATCGGCCGCCCGCCGACGCCACGCAACGCGCCCTCGGCCACGGTCAGGTAGTAGCGGACCAGGTCGAGCTTCGTGTGGCCGGCCGCGGGGAACACCACCCGGTCGGGGTTGGTGATCGTCACCTCGCGCCCGGCGACCTCCAGCTTTTCAGACGCCACAGCACCACCTTAAAGCGATGGGTCGACCTCGATCAGGACCTTTCCGACCGCGCCGGCCTGGACCGCGTCGTGGGCTGCCGCCGTTTCCGACAGCGGGAAGACCGTGATCGGTGGGGGAGTGAGCAGGCCGGCGGTGAGCGCGGCGGTGATGTCCGCGGCCGCCTGCTGGAACGCCTCGTCCGGCATCGTGTAGAGCAGCACGAAGCGCAGGACCAGGTTGCGGTTCATCAGCTCGCGGACCACGATCTGCGGCGGCTGCGGCTCGGCCGCGTAGCAGACGATCATCGCGTTCGGGGCGACCACGGCGAGGTCGAGGGCCAGGTTGCTGGCCGGGGCGACCTCGATGATCCGGTCGACGCCCTCGGGTGCGATCGCCCGGATCTGCTCGGCCGCGTCCGGCGACCGGTAGTCGACCACGTGCCGGGCGCCCGCCTCGCGCGCCAGGTCGGCCTTGGCCTCGCTGGACACCGTGCTGATCACGGTCGCGCCGGCCGCCAGCGCCAACTGGATCGCGGCCCGGCCGACCGCGCCCGCACCGCCGGCGACCAGCACGGTGCGGCCGTCGAGCGGGCCGTCGGCGAACAGGCACCGGTGTGCGGTCACGGCCGGGACGCCCAGGCTGGCACCGAGTCGCATCGACGCGTTGTCGGGCAGCGGGATCGCCTGGTCGGACGGGATCACGGTGAACTGCGCGGCGGTGCCGTGAACCCGCTTGTAGGCGGCCATGTAGAGCCACACCCGCTGGCCGATCCGCGCCGGGTCGACGCCCGGGCCGACCTCGTCGACGACCCCCGAGCCGTCCTGGTTGGGCACCTGGAGGTGCGACGCGCGCGGCTGGGCCACGGTGCCCGAGCGGGTCTTCCAGTCGGTCGGGTTGACGCCCGAGTAGGCGACGCGCACCCGCACCTCGCCCGGCCCGGGACTCGGGGTGTCGAGCTCCTCGATCCGCAGCACCTCGGCGGCGGGCCCATGGTCGCGATACACGGCAGCCAGCATGGACGACAGCCTAGTCAACGCAACAGAACATCCATTGACTTCAATAGTAAAGTTTCCTAAGCTTTTGCCACCTCGAGGCCCATCGGCGGGACCACCCACCACCCGCCGCACATCCGCGTACCCCCGTCCGTCTCCACGTACAAGGCTGTGTGCCTCGAAAGGTCCGCCCTTGACTTCCTCCACCACCCCGAAGGGCAGGGATTCCCTCGGTCGCCCTTGGGTTTTCCTGCTTCAACACCGGCTGCCTCGTGCGGGCGTGCGCCCGTGAGGTCTTACGCCAGCTCCACAGGCGGCCACGGAGAGCCCCTCCGCCAAAATGCTGCGTGCTGCGTTCAAATCCCGGTCGTGGTGCGTGCCGCACCGGCAGATCCATTCCCGCACATGCGGAGGCATCTTTTCCACGAGCGCGCCGCAAGCGGAGCACAGCTTCGACGACGGGAACCGATCAACGATGATCAGGTTTCGGTCGTGCCAGTTGGATTTGTATTCCAGCATGGTCCGAAACTGCCGCCATGCGGCGTCGCTGATGGCCCGGGCAAGGCGCCGGTTCTTGACCAGGTTGCGGACGGTCAGGTCCTCGATCACGAGCGTTTGGTTTTCGCGCACGAGTCGAGTCGTCAGTTTGTGCAGTTGGTCGCGGCGTCGGTCGGCGATCCGGACGTGGACGCGGGCGACCTTCAACCGTGCCTTCGCCCTATTGTTGGAACCCTTTGCTTTACGCGAGAGGTTTCGCTGCGCTCGCACCAAGGCCTCGCGGTCGTGGCGCTCGTGGCGCGGGTTGGTGACCTTCTCCCCAGTGGAGAGGACCAGCAGACTGTCGAGCCCGGCGTCGATACCGACGGCCCCGGTGACGGTGGTCTCCGGGATCACGTCCTCGCAGCGCAGCGAGACGAACCAGCGGCCTGCCGCATCCTGCGACACCGTCACGGTCGACGGCGACGCGCCTACCGGCAGCGGACGCGACCACACGATCGCGAGTGGTTCGAACATCTTCGCGAGGGTGAGTTGGCCGTTGCGGTAGCGGAACGCGCTGGGGGTGTATTCGGCGGACCGACGCGACGTGCGTTTGGACTTGAACGTCGGGTACCTGGCGCGTTTGGACCAGAAGCTGACGAACGCCGCCTGCAAGTGCCGCAACGCCTGCTGGAGGGGGACGGACGAAACCTCGTTGAGGTACGCGAGTTCGTCGTTCTTCTTCCAACCGGTAAGCCACGCCGAGGTGGCGTTGTAGCTGACGCGTTCCTGTCGGACCGTCCACGCCTCGGTTCGGGCAGCGAGAGCGAGGTTGTAAACCTTGCGCACGCACCCAAACGTCCGAGCCAGCTCGGCCGCTTGCGCGTCGCTGGGATAGAAGCGGTAGCGGAACGCCCGCTTGACCACCCTTCCCATATCTCACAACGTAATGGACCCGCTTGTTGGGTTCGCGGAGGCATGCCGCCCGGCGGCTCCCAGTTTCTCCCGGACCAAACGCTGAGGCATTCA
The DNA here is from genome assembly GCF_900188485.1 of Asanoa hainanensis. Taxonomy (GTDB): domain Bacteria; phylum Actinomycetota; class Actinomycetes; order Mycobacteriales; family Micromonosporaceae; genus Asanoa; species Asanoa hainanensis. The sequence goes on along the minus strand of NZ_FZPH01000016.1, from coordinate 123,919 downwards.
TGGAGGTAAACCCATGACCAAGAGATTCGCCGCTGCCCTGTCCGCCGCCGTCACGGCGGTCGCGGCCGGCACGCTGGCCGTCCTCGCCGCGCCCACTCCCGCCCAGGCCGCCGTCCTGCCCAACGGCTTCAAGAGCGTCGGCTACATGCCCTCGTGGGCCGGCAGCGCGACCGCGATCCAGTACAGCAAGCTCACCCACGTCAACTACGCGTTCGTGCTGCCCAACGGGAACGGCAGCCTGACCGCCGTCGACAACCCGAGCAAGCTCCAGCAGATCGTCAGCCTCGGCCACGCCGCCAACACCAAGGTGCTCATCGCGATCGGTGGCTGGAACGACGGCAACGACTCCGGCTTCGAGCAGATGGCCGGGAACGCGGGCACCCGCACCACGTTCGTCAACAACGTCGTGAACCTGGTCAACCAGTACAACCTGGACGGTGTCGACATCGACTGGGAGTACCCGGACCCGGGCACGAGCGGCAACAACTTCACGGCGCTGATGTCGCAGCTCAGCACGGCCATGCACAGCCGGGGCAAGCTGCTGACCGCGGCGGTCGTCTCCGGGGGCGGCACGGCGCAGGGCGTGCAGCCGGCCGTCTTCGGCTACGTCGACTTCCTCAACATCATGACCTACGACGGCGGTACGCCACACGCCAACTACCAGTGGACGATCGACAACATCAACGGCTGGAAGGCGCGCGGCCTGCCGGCCAGCAAGGCGGTCGTCGGCGTGCCGTTCTACAGCCGGCCCGGCGGCATCCCGTACAACCAGATCATCGCCCAGAACGCCGCGTGGGCGAACCAGGACTGCGCGACCATCAACGGCGCGCAGCAGTGCTACAACGGCCTGCCGACGATCCGCGCCAAGACGCAGTGGGCCATGGCCAACGCCGGCGGGATGATGAACTGGGAGCTGTCCCAGGACCCGAACAACGCCAACTCGCTGGTCAGCGCGATCTACACGGTCGCGACCGGTGGCACTACGCCGCCGCCGACCGGTCGCACCGGGCGGATCACCGGCCTGGCCGGCAAGTGCGTCGACGTCGCGGCGGCCAACACCGCCAACGGCACGGCGATCCAGCTCTACACCTGCAACAACACCAACGCGCAGACCTGGACGGTGTCGAGCGACAGCACGTTGCGGGCGCTGGGCAAGTGCATGGACGTCGCGAGCGGCTCGGTCGCCAACGGCGCCAACGTGCAGCTCTGGGACTGCAACGGCTCCGGCGCGCAGGTCTGGCAGGCGCAGTCCAACCAGACGCTGCGCAACCCGCAGTCCAACAAGTGCCTCGACGTGCGCGACAACAGCAGCGCCGACGGTGCTCGACTGCAGATCTGGGACTGCTTCGCGGGCGCGAACCAGCGCTGGGTCCTGCCTTAACAAGCCGCGCATCGGGTACGGCGGGAGCACGTCCTCGCCGTACCCGATGGCGCGTCTATCGGGCGGCGGCCGCCAGTGCGGTGCGTGCCCCGTTGGCGTCGGCGTCGGCGCCGTAGACCGGCGTGCCGGGCTCCTGGCGCCAGCTCTCGTCCAGCGGCCCGGCGTCGACCACGTCGAACCCGAGCGCGTCGATCAGCTCCGAGACGACCCGCTTCGCCTCCGCGTCGTCACCGGCGACCGGGAGGGCGATCCGGCCCGGCGTGCCGGCCGGCTGGCCCGCGTCGCCGAGCTGCCGCCAGTTGATCGAGTTGAACGCCTTGACCACGCGGGCACCGGCGAGGTGGTCCGCGGCCCAGCGGCTCGACGGCGTGCCGGCGTCGATCTCCGCGATCTGGCCGTCCCGCGACGGGTAGTAGTTGTTGGTATCGACCACGATCTTGCCCGCGAAGGCGCCCGGCAGGTCCGGCACCGCCTTCGTCGGGACCGAGACGATGACCAGGTCGTGGTCGGCGGCCTGGGCGGCCGTGCCGGGCGTCACACCGGGTGCGGAGGCCAGCGACTCGTCGTGGGTCTCCGGGCCGCGGGAGTTGGCGACGACCACGCGGTGGCCGAGCGCCCCGAGGCGCCGGGCGAGGGTGCCGCCGATGAGGCCGGCACCGATGATTCCGATTTCCATGTCGCCTGAAACACCCCGGCCTGCGGCGATCTTCCCGGTTATGACCGCGGCCGTGCGGGTAACCGCCACGCATGACCACCGAACCGACGTATCCGCCGATGGAAGAGAGCAACGAGGCGACCCGCGAGGAGCTTCGGGTCGCACGGGAGCAGGGCGACGCGTACGGGCACGCGATCGGCGCCATGGCCGACGAGGACGGCGCCGCGACCGCCCGGGCCGGCGACTACCTGGTCGCGTTCGTCAACGAGAACGCCGAGGGCATGTACATGCTCGAGGACGGCGTGCTGCTCTGGCGCGAGGCGGCGCCGGACGCCAACGTGCACCTGGAGGTCGCCGTGGCCGACGCCGGCGACGGCCGGTTCGTGCCGGGGTTGCGGGTGCACGTCGACGTCGAGCGCGACGGGAAGCCGATCCTGACCAACGCCGAGCTGCCGTTCCTGTGGCACCCGTTCCTCTACCACTACGGCGGCAACGCCAAGGTGCCGGACGCCGGGCCGTTCGACGTCACCGTCCGGATCGCGGCGCCGACGTTCATGCGCCACGACCCGGTCAACGGAAAGCGGTACGCCGAGCGGGTCGACGTGCGGTTCGAGAAGGTGACGTTCGCCAACGGCCGCAAGGAGAGCCCGGAGGGCTCACCCCGCGGCCAGGACGCGCCTACCGCGAGCTGAGCTCCCACAGCCGGCTCGCGGCTTCCGGGTCGATCGCGTGCGGGGCGACCCCGGTGAAGGTGCCGGGCACGTTCGGTGCCGCCTCGTTGCAGTCCTCGAAGTAGCGGCCGGTCACGCCGGCGACCAGCGGTGAGGCCGCCAGCAGCACCGACGTCGCCGCGCCCTGCTCGGGCGTACGCCAGGCGATCGTGCTGTTGGCCGCCTTGCGCGCGGCCTCCAGGTCCGCCTCGCTGACGTGCCGCTGGAGGTTGGTCCGGATGCCGCCCGGGTGCAGCGCGTTGGCGGTGATGCCGTCGTCGGCCCAGCGCCGGGCGGCCTCGACGGCGAACAGCACGTTGGCCGACTTCGACTGGCCGTAGGCCGACCACGGCTCGTACGCCCGCCGCTCGAAGTTGATGTCGTCGAAGACGACTCCCGAGAAGATGTGGCCGGACGAGGCCACCGCGACGACCCGGGCGCCCTGTGCCGCCGCCAGGGCGGGGTGCAGGCCGGTGGCCAGCGCGAAGTGGCCGAGGTGGTTGGTGGCGAACTGCGATTCCCAACCATCGGGGGTACGGGACAGCGGCGCGGCCATCACGCCGGCGTTGTTGACCAGGATGTGCAGCGGCCCGTCCCACTCGGCGACGAACGCCGCGACCGAGGCCGGGTCCGCGAGCTCGAGGTGGCCGACGAAGACCTGCTTGTTGCCGGTGGCGGCGACGAGGTCCTCGGCGACCCGGGCGCCGGCGACGAGGTCGCGCACGGCGAGGGTGACCTCGGCGCCGGCGGTGGCCAGCGCGCGGGCGGTCTCGATGCCGAGGCCGGAGGCACCGCCGGTGACGATGGCCCGGCGGCCGGTGAGGTCGACGCCGTCGACCACGTCGGCGGCGGTCGAGGCGGCGGTGAAGGGGGTGGTGACGCGGTCAGGCATGGTCCGACTCCTTGTAAGGTTGAACCGGAGGGTCCTCCGGAACCATAACCGGAGGCTCCTCCGGTTTGCCACACTGGTCGGAAGGAACCCGTCGTGACCGCCGCCACACCGCGCCCCTTGCGCGCCGACGCCCGGCGCAACCGGGACCGCCTGCTGGCCACGGCCGTCACCGCGTTCTCCCGCGACCCGGACGTCACCCTGGACGCGATCGCCAAGGAGGCCGGCGTCGGGATCGGGACGCTCTACCGGCACTTCCCGACGCGGGAGGCGCTGGTCGAGGCGGCGTACCGCAACGAGCTCGCGCACCTGGTCGAAGGGTCGGCGGAGCTGCTTTCCCTGCCGCCCGACGAGGCGGTGCGGGCCTTCCTGGGCCGGTGCGTCGACTTCCTGAGCACCAAGGCGGGCATGGCCGACGCGCTGCGGGCGGTGATCGCGTCCGGCGGCGACCCCTATGCGGAGAGCGGCGCGCTGCTGATCGGCGCGATCGCACCGCTGCTCGAAGCCGGCGCCGCGGCCGGCATCCTGCGGGCCGACGTCGACCCCTTCGACCTGCTGGTCGCGACCAACGGGGTGACCCTGGCGGCGACGTCGCGGGAGCAGGCCGACCGGCTGCTCGACCTGCTGTTCGACGGGCTGCGCCAGCGGTAAATCCGGTGCTGCCCGGGCGCGTCCCGGGCTAGGGTGACGCCCGTGCTTCCCGTGACGGACGGCTCCACAGTAGACGGCAACGACTGGCTCGACCCGCGCTGGCGGGCGGGCGCCGAGGCCTGGGCCACCGAGCGGCTCGCGGCCCTCGGCCACCCGGTCACCGGTCCGCTCGGGCAGACCCGGGTCCGCCCGTGGTCGGTCACCCTGCGGGCGCCGACCGCCGCGGGCCCGTTCTGGTTCAAGGCCAACACGTTCGGCTGCCGCTACGAGGCGGGACTGGCGTCCGCTCTCGGCTGGTGGGCGCCCGAGTCGGTGCTGGTGCCCGTCGCCGTCGACCCCGACCGGGGCTGGCTGCTGACCGCCGACGCGGGCGCGATCCTGCGCGAGAGCTCGCCGACACTGGACGACTGGTCGGCGCTGCTGGTGTCCTACGCCGGGTTGCAGCAGGAGTTGGCGGCGCGGGCCGAGGAGATGGTCGCGCTCGGCGTGCCCGACCAGCGGCCGGCGTTGTTGCCGGGCCTGCTGGCGGGCCTGCTCGACGACGACGCGATCCGCGCCGACCTCGGCTCCGACCGGCTGGCCGCCCTCAGCGCGGTCATGCCGGCCTTCGAGACCTGGTGCGCCGAGCTGGCCGGCGACGGCCTGGGCACGTCGCTGCAACACGACGACCTGCACGACGGCAACGTGTTCGCGAGCGGCCGCTTCTTCGACTGGGGCGACGCGAGCGTCGCGCACCCCTTCGGCACGCTGCTGGTGACGCTGTCGTCGGCGGGCTACACGTTCGGCCTGGAGCCGGGCGCGCCGGAACTGCTGCGGCTGCGCGACGCGTACCTGTCGGCGTGGCCCGGCGACCCGGTGGCCCTGCGCCGCTCGGCCACGCTGGCCTGCCGCGTGACCCGGGTCAGCCGGGCCCTCTCGTGGCGGCGGGCGCTGGACCGGTCTTCACTCCCGCTCGACGACGACATGCGCACCGCACCCGCCGAATGGCTGGGCGAGCTGACGGAGCCCGACGTCGTCTGAGCCCTGACATTCATCAGGTGTCATCCGGCGCGGGTTCGGCGAGAATCGACGGATCTCGTCGTCCCTGGGGAGGCACCGTCGTGACGTTCAACCTCAGCGTGATCCTTCGCGAGTCCGCCCGCCGCGACCCCGACAAGACCGCCGTCATCTTCGGCGATCGCAAGGTCAGCTTCGCCGAGCTCGACGCCGCCGCCGACCGGGCCGCGGCCGGTCTGCTGCGGCACGCGTCGCCCGGCGACCGGGTGGCGTTGATGCTGCCCAACCGCGTCGAGTTTCTCGAGTGCTACTTCGGGATTCTCAAGGCCGGGCTGGTCGCGGTGCCGATGAACCCGTTGCTGAAGGCCGCCGAGGTCGCGCACATCGTCAGTGACAGCGGCGCCCGCGTGGTGGTCGCCGGCGACCTGTCCGCCGGCGAGGTGCCCGACGGTGTGCCGGTGCTGAACCCGGACCGGCCCGACTATCTCGGCGCCGACGATCCGCTGCCGTACGCGGCCAGCACCAACGCCGACGACACCGCCGTCATCATCTACACGAGCGGCACGACCGGCCGCCCGAAGGGCGCCGAGCTGACGCACTTCCAGCTCTACCTGAACTGCTCGCTTTCCGGCGAGCGGTTCGACAGCGGCCCGGACGACGTTGCCCTCGCGGTGCTCCCGTTCTTCCACGTGTACGGACTGTCCAGTGTGGTCAACGTGGCGGTCCGCAAGGGCGGCACGATCGTGGCCGTGCCCCGGTTCGACGTGGAGCTGGTCCTCGACGCGCTGCACGACCACCGGGTCAGCATCCTGGCCGGCGTGCCGACCATGTACCACGCGCTGCTCAACGCCGACACCGGCGACCGCGACCTGTCGGCGCTGCGGCTCGGCTCGTGCGGCGGCGCGTCCATGCCGGAGGCGGTGCTCAAGGGCGTCGAGGAGAAGTTCGGCATCACGGTGCTGGAGGGTTACGGGCTCTCCGAGACGGGCAGCACGGCGACGATGAACCCAGGCGTCGACGACCGCCGCATCCGCTCGATCGGCCGGCCGATCTGGGGTGTCGACGTGCGGGTCGCGGCGTCGGACGGCGCGGAGGTGCCGACCGGCGAGGTCGGCGAGCTGCTGGTCCGCGGCCACGTGGTGATGAAGGGCTACCACGGCAACCCGGCGGCGACTGCGGAGACCATCCGGGACGGCTGGCTGCACACCGGTGACCTGGGCTACCGCGACGCGGACGGCTTCCTCTACGTCGTCGACCGGATCAAGGACCTGATCATCCGGGGCGGCTTCAACGTCTACCCGCGCGAGGTCGAGGAGGTCCTCTACGGCCACCCGGCGATCGCCGAGGCCGCGGTCGTCGGCCGCCCCGACGAGCGGCTCGGCGAGGAGATCGTCGCGGTCGTCTCGGTGCGCCCCGGCGCCGACCTGGACACCGCGGAGCTCATCGCCTACTGCCGGACCCGCCTGGCCGACTACAAGTGCCCGCGCGAGGTGCGGGTGCTGGAGACGCTGCCCAAGAGCGCGACCGGCAAGCTGCTGAAACGCGAGCTGCGGGCGCGTCTCTGACTCAGCGCGGCCGGACGAGCATCCCGGACCGGGGCCGGGTCGGCGCGCGGTCCAAGGGGATGTCCAGGTCCTGCGGCGGCACCTCGTAGTCCAGCCGCGCCACCCGCACCGCGAGGTCGGACAGCAGCGCGACCGTGGCGGGCTCGTCCGCGGCCGGCGGCACCACGTCGGCCGGGTCCAGCGCGTCGGGCCCGAGGAACCGCCCGGGGTCGAAGCGGTACGGGTTCTTCCACACGGCGGGGTCGTGGTTCGGCCCGTGGAGGTCGAGCAGCACCACAGCGCCGTCGGGTATCGCGTGCCCGGCGAACTCGACCGCGCCGGCCGCCCGCCCGGCGACGAACGGCGCGCCCGGATAGAGCCGGCGGACCTCGTGCGCGAACGCCCGCGCGAACCCCGGGTCGCCGGAGCGCAGGGCGTCCCGGTGCTCGGGCCAGCGGTGCAGGGCGTGCGCGGCGAACGCGACGAGCCAGCAGACGGCGATCGCCGGCCGCGCGATGTCGAGCAGCTCGACGGCCGCGGTCTCCCGGCTGACCAGGTGACCGTCGCCGGCGCGGTGCCGCGCGACGACCTCGAGGGCGGTGGCGCTGCCCGGTGCCTGCGGGCGGCCGTCGCGCACGGTCGCCACGACGTCGGTGAGCCGCCGTTCCTGCCGGCGGCGCGCGGCCCGGGCCCGCCAGCGCCGTGGCCCGGCGGCGTCGGCGGACCCCTCGACCATCGCGACACAGTCCCCGGCCAGGTCGCCGTCCCGCGGCAGCCCCATCCAGCGGGCGACGCCGTCGGCCAGCACGGCGGCGGACTCGTCGAGCAGCGAGACCGACCGGCCCGCCCAGCGGGGCGCGGTGGCGTCCCAGGTGGCCGCGGTCTCACCGACCAGGTCGTGGACCCGGTCGGCGGTGAACAACACGCGCGGCAGCGGGGCGGCACCGGGACGGCGGACCTGCCGCTCGTCGTAGAAGAAGCGGGCGGCGGCGGCCCCGCCGATGCCGAACGCCGGCCGGCCCAGCACGCGGGTCTCGACCACACCGTCGGCGCTCCGGCGGCGGCGCTCCGGTAACCAGGAGTAACCCTTCGTGAGCATCATGCGAACCACCGTTCCCCGCCGGAAACAGTCATAAACCGGTCAGTTCGGACCCACTTCGCGCCGGACCGTCTCGACGCCGGCCACCGCGAGTGTCGGGGTGCCGTCCGGGTCGCGGCGCAGCAGCACGGTCGCGCCGGGCACGAGGCCGTCGGCCATCAGGTACGTCTCGCCGCGTACCCAGCGCAGGTCGAACCGCCGTGACTGCAGGGCCAGGACCAACCGCGACCGGTCCAGCGCCAGCAGGTAGCCGCCCTCGTAGTAGCCGAGCCACGGCCCGACCCGGCGTGGGTCGACCGGGCGCGTCGTGGGGCCCTTGGCGGTCAGCGTCTCGCGCGCCCGGGCCGCCGCCGCGCTGACCTTCGGCGGCACGCCCTCGTTGAGGCCGAACCGGCTGCTGAGGATCAGGTTGAGCACGTACAGGTAGAGGAACAGGCCCGTCGGCTCCGGGTTGAGGTTGTTGAGCACGACCAGGCCGAGGTCGCGTTCGGGCAGGAAGCCGACGTACGCGGTGAAGCCGTCGATGGCCCCGTTGTGCCAGACCAGCGACGTGCCGTCGGTGAACCGTTCGCGGATCCAGCCCATCCCGTAGCCCTGCGCGACCCCGTCCGGGTCCAGGACCGGGTCGATGGGCACGTCGACGTGCGGCCGCCAGCACTCGGCGAGGTTCGCGGCCGAGACCACCCGCCGCCCGGTCACCGAGCGGCCGCGGCGCAGCTGCAGCCGCACGTAGCTGGCCATGTCGTCCAGTGTGGACAGCGTGCCGCCGGCCGGTGCGTAGCTGCCGACCGGGCCGTACGGCAGCACGTTCGTACCGCCGAAGATGTCGACGCCGTTGCCCCGGCTGTAGTCGGCGACCACGCCGCGCGGGTCGTCGGCGATCGTGCTGGTGGTCATGCCGGCCGGTGCGAACACGCGCGTGCGGATCGCGTTGACCCAGGCGGCCGCGACGTCGGCGGGGCGCACGCCCGAGGCGAGCAGCGGCAGGTAACCGCCGGTGGCGTACACCGTGTTGTTGTAGATCCAGCGGGTTTCCGGAGGTGCCTCGACCGGCAGGTTGACGACCTGCTGGAGCAGTTGCTCGGCGGTCGGGAAGCCCTCGTGCAGAGTCGAGAGCGCCGCCGGCTCGCCGATCCCCGTGCCCATGCCGAGCAGGTCGCGCACCCGCAGCGTCCGGGTGAGCTCCGGCGTCGGCGCGCGGAACCCGGACCAGGCGTCGACCGCCCGCTGGTCCCAGCCGATCACGCCTTCGTCCACATAGGTCGCCGCCAGCAGGGACGACATCGACTTGGTGGTCGAGGCGACCAGGAAGTGCGTACGCGGCGAGATGGGCGTCCGCCGGCCCGGGTCGGTGTGGCCGAGCGTCAGGCGGTGCAGCACGCGGTCGGCGCTGACGATCGCCACCGCGGCGCCGACCAGCCGCTCGCGGGCGAACTCCGCGCGGACCTGCCGGTCGAAGTCGGCCCAGGGGAGCGGTGCCGCGCTCGCCGGTGTGCCCAGCGTGCCGGCGCCGGCGGCCAGGCCGAGGGCACGCAGGAGCGTACGTCGTCGCATGGTCTTTCGTTTACCGCAAATGTGGGCAATTCGCCTTGTTCGACACGCGGGAAAGGGCGACCCCGGGAGTCGGGATCGCCGTTCCGTCGCCTTACGGCAGGCAGGTGACCAGCACCTGGGCCCGGAACAGATGGCCGAAGCGCGGGTCGTCGAACACCTCGAAGATCTGGGCCGGTTCGGTGAGCGTGCACTGGCCGTAGAAGCCCATGGACTGCGCCGAGTTGGCGGCGTCGTCCATGGCGCCCCAGATCGCGTTCTCGGCGGTCAGCCCGCGGCCCGCGCCGCAGAAGACGGGGCTGGCCGCGGCCGGCGACGCGGCCAGCGCGACGAAGGCCATCGCGCCGGCCACGACGGCGAGGCCTGCCCCGGCATGCCGGCCTCTGATCAACTTCATTCGATCACTCCTTCCCGCAGCGGAACATGCTCTTTGCCGCGGGGCACGGATCGACTGACGTCGTGGTTCAGGTCCGTTTACGCATCAGCCAGCGGCGTCAGCACGAACAGCGGGATCACCCGGTCGGTCTTCGTCTGGTAGTCGTCGTAGTCCGGCCAGGTCGCGGTCGCCCGCTTCCACCAGGTCGCGCGCTCCTCGCCGGTCGCCTCGCGGGCCACGTAGTCCTTGCGGACCGCGCCGTCCTGCAGCTCGACGTGCGGGCGGGCGACGAGGTTGTGGTACCAGACGGGGTGCATCGGCGCGCCACCCTGCGAGGCGACGACCGCGTACTCGCCGTCGTGCTCCACCCGCATCAGCGGCGTCTTGCGGATCTTGCCGGTCTTCGCGCCGACCGAGGTCAGCAGAATGATCGGGCGGCCACGCAACGTGTTTCCTTCGGCACCCTGGGTGCTCTCGAACAGCTCGGCCTGCGTGCGGGACCAATCGCTGGGGCTGGGGGCGTACTCACCGCTCAGGGGCACGGTGTCTCCTTAGCTATGGGGGTAGCCGTGAAGCTACCTCGATTTCGCGTGCGGCTGCCGCCGCCGGGTACGGGGTCGTCCGGCTCGTGCCCCACAGGTTCCAGGAGAAGTGGGCGCGTCAGGATGCGCGCGCCTCGATCACGATGGCCAGGCACATCTCGTCGGCGGTGCCCTCACCCCAGACCACGTAACGCGGCGGGAGCTTGCGCAGCGCCGGTAGTTGCCGGCGCAGGCCGGCGTCGTGGGTGCAGGTCACGCGGTACGTGTCGCCCGGCTCGACTTTGACGCCTTCCCCGACCGGGCGGACGGCCTGGTCGTCGAAGTCGAAGGCCGGCACGTCGAGCAGCGTACGCGCGCGCGGTGTGCCCGGGTTGAGCTCGACCTTGATGGACCGGCCGAGCAGGTGCATGTGCCCGCCGACGCCGTAGAGCGTGGCCGACCGGAAGACCCGACGCGTGCACGACTGGGTCGGCCCCGGCTGGGGAGCGCCGCCGCAGAGCCGGGTGAGGCCGTTCGCCCGCTGGCCCGCCTGCTCGCCGAACCGGCGGACCACGTCGGCGACCGCGCGGTCCCGGTCGCAGAGCGGACCCTGCTCGCCCGCGGCGCACGGCAGCTCGATCGGCGCGGGCACCAGCGTGGTGTGCAGCGGGGTCAGGTTGCCGCCGGCCAGCCGCAGCCGGATGCCGGACCGGTCGGCCCCGCCGGGCTTACCGCCGGTGCCGAGGAGGCTGTAGTGGATCTGCATGACCAGCAGGCTGCCCGGGCTCAGCTCGAAGCCGACGCCCGGCGGGTAGACGGACTCGCCGACGCCGGGCGCCCAGCTCGCCACCCATGCCGGGTCGTCGCCGATGCCGGCATCGCCGAAGCACTGCCAGCCGTCGCCGTCGGTGGCCGCGTCGTGTGCGCGTACCCGGTCGGCGTCCTCGGCCGGGATCTGGAAGAAGATCGCGTGGTGCACGATGTCGCGGTTCTGGGGCCGGAACTCGCTGCCGGTCAGGTACGCGGTCTCGGTGAGCTTCGGGTCGACGACGAAGCACCGGTACTCGTCGGCGTCGTCGCCGGGCGGGTCCGGAGTGAACGGTCGCGCCAGCCCGGTGTCGACGAACCGCTCGCCGCCGCGCAACGGCTGGGCCTTCGCCGGAGATGGCGCACTGTGGCCGCCGTGCGCCGTCGCGGTCTCGGATGGCGCGGGCGCGGGTGTGGCAACCTCGGGTGCGGCGGACCCACAGGCCGCGAGGCCGAGCGCGCAAATGGTCAACACCGCGACGAACCCCAGGCGTCGGGACATGCGCACCAATGTATCCCTAATCGCCCGACGCGGAGTACCCCGCGAATCTCTTTCGCTTCGGGTGCAACCTGGCCCGTCCAAGGCCCGTAAGAAGGGGGACACACAGGGAGGAGGCGGCCGGTGCGCGACGCGCCCAGCTTCGACGAGTTCTACCGGGCGACCGCGGCGCGAACGCTGCGGTACGCGGTAGTCGTCGTGGGGGACCACGGGGAGGCCCAGGACGCGGTGCAGGAGGCGTACGCGCGTGCCTGGCGGCGATGGGAGACGGTGGCCGACCATCCGGCCCCGGAGGCCTGGGTGCGCCTGGTGATCAGCCGGCTGGCCACCGACCGCTGGCGGCGGATCGGCGGGCTGGCGGGTGCGCTGCGGCGCAGTGGCCCGCCGCCGACCGCGCCGCCGCCCAGCGAGAACACCGTCGTGCTGGTCGCCGCGCTGCGCGGCCTGCCGGCCAACCACCGCCGGGCACTGGCCCTGCACTACCTCTGCGACCTGTCCGTCGAGCAGATCTCGGCGGAGACGGGCGCGGGAGCGAGCACCGTGAAGTCGTGGCTGGCCCGAGGCCGGGAACGGCTCGCCGCGGTGCTGACCGAAACCGAAGCCGACGCGAGCCTGGGGGTACGTGATGCGTGACCTCGAGAGCCGATTCGCGGAGTTCGCGGGGGACGTGGACGCGCGAGGCCTGACCAATCCCGCCGACCTGCGCCGCGGCGCTGACCGCCGGGCCCACCGCCGGATGGCGGTGCTCGTCTCGGCCGGCGCGGTGGTGCTCGCCGTCGCGGGCGCCGGCGTGTTCCGCGGGGCATCGTCGGCGCCACAGCCGATCATCCCGCCGCCGGTCCTGCCCACGACGAGCCCGAGCCCGTCGCCGGCGCCGTCGGCCCCCACCGGGACCCCGAGCGCGTCGAGCCCGACCTCGGTGCCACCGTCCAACGTGCCGCCGCCGGAGCCCGTGACGTCGATTCCCACCCGGGCGTTCTTCGCGTTGCCCAGCAACCGGGTCAAGAAGTCCATGGAGCCGATCGCGCTCCTCGAGCAGCAGGAGGTGCCGGTGTTCTGCACGAACACCTTCACCACCGACTCGAGCGTGACCGCGCGGCGCGGCCGGCAGAGTTTCCACCTCGGGCCGGGCGACCCGCAGGACTACGTGCCGCGCGGCGCGGTCTCACAGACGATCTCCGCCTACCGGCCGGGCGGCGCCGAGCGCGCCATGGACCGGCTGCGGGACGAGCTCGCCGACTGCGAGTCGTACACGGTCGATTCGATCACCTACACCCTGGAGACCCTGAACCCGCCGGAGTACGGAGACGAGACCATCCACGTGGTCCGGCACAGCGAGACCGAGTACGGCAAGGACGCCGGCCAGTACCTGTTCATCCGCGTCGGCGACATCGTGACCGTGGTCCACGACACCATCTGGGAGGGCGGCGAGGCCGACCTGGACGACGTCCGGCTCTTCGGCCGGCTGGCGGTGGAGGCGATCGAGGACTGGCGCTGACGCCTCAGCCCGCGACCGGCGTCGGCGTCGGGACGGTTTGGGTCTTCGGTTGCTGCCTCACTCCGCGGACGAGCAGGTAGCCGACCATCCAGAGCTCGCCCACGGCGGCGGGATACGTGAGCGCCTCGGCGACGGCGGGCGCGTCCGGAGCGAGGTATCTGACGAACGCGCTGAGCACATAGCCGACGCCACCGGTGACGAGGACCCAGCCGAGGATGCGGGGCATCCAGCCCGACCGCAGCACGCACCAGCCCATGGGGAGCAGCCACAGTCCGAAGAACACCGCGCCCACGCCCCAGAGGCTTTCGCTGACGAGGTGGAGCAGCTGCACGTTGGCCGCCCCGTCGCCGACCGGGTCTCCCGACACACCGACAGCGGTGGCCAACACCGCCGCGCTGACGAGGCCGACGGTCGCGCTGACCAGGCCGAAGGCGGCGATCCCGCTCGCGGCGAAGGAGCTCACGGAGCGGAACAGGCGGTAGAACCAGACCGCGGCGAGGGTCTGGGTGACGACCATGCCCAGCTCCAGGGCAACGCCGGCGCGGGCGAGCGACTCGTGCGCGACCAGGTTGGCCAGCGTCGTCTGGGGGTCGTCGGCGAAGAGCCGCGGGCGGACGAGCAGGAGCCCGAGCATCCCGGTGATGGCGTTGCCGAGATAGCAGAGGCCGGCCAAGCGAGCGGTACGTGTCAGCGCGTGCATCGTGACTCTCCTTCGCTCGATGTAAGAAAAACTTGACACCTCGAAGGTAAAATAATGCCGACACGAGGTCAAGAATTCTTTACCGTGTGGTCGCTGTTCCTCGGGCGTGTGCTGTCACACGCCCCCTCGCCTTCCGTCCGTCGACCGGAATACGGTGATCAGAGTGAACTTCGAGAAGGTGCGGGCCGCGGTCGCTCGCCAGTGGGCCGACGACGTGCTGCCGAGCCTGTCCGGGTTGATCGAGATTCCGGCGGTGTCCCCGGCCTACGACCGCCTCTGGAGCGAGCACGGGCAGCTCCGCGCGGCCGCCGACCACATGCGTGACTGGGCCCTGCGCATCGGCCTGCCCGGCCTGCGCGCCGATGTCGTCGAGGCCGACGGCCGCTCCCCGTTGCTGGTCATCGAGATCCCGCCGTCCGGCGGCGACGGCACCACGCTGATCTACGGTCATCTCGACAAGCAGCCGCCGCTCGGCGACTGGTCCGACGGTCTCGGTCCGTGGCAGCCGGTGATCCGGGGCGACCGCCTGTACGGGCGCGGCGCCGTCGACGACGGCTACTCCGGCTACGCGGCGCTGGCGGCGGTCTCCGCCCTGCGCGCGGCCGGCGGCTCCCACGGCCGCGTCGTCGTGCTGCTGGAGACCGCCGAGGAGTCCGGCAGTCCCGACCTGCCCGCGTACCTCGACGACCTCGCCGACAGCCTCGCCGACGTCTCCCTGGTCGTCGGCCTGGACTCCGGCATCGCCGACACCGACCGCCTCTGGCTGACCACGAGCCTCCGCGGCGCCCTGGTCGCGACGGTCACGGTCACGGTCGCCGACGCGGCCGTCCACTCGGGGATCGCGGGCGGCATCCTGCCCGAGCCCTTCCGCGTTCTGCGGCAGCTGCTCGACCGCATCGAGGACAGCGCCACGGGCGCCTTCGTCCTGCCCGAACTGAACGCGCCCATCCCGCCGGAACGCCGCACCGAGGCGGCGACGCTGGCCGCACTGCACCCGCAGGTCGCCGCGCGCTTCCCGCTGCGCTCGCGTGCGGCCGACGACAGCGACACGGAACTGATCCTCAACAACACGTGGCGTCCGACCATGACGGTCATCGGCCTGACCGGCCTGCCGCCGACCGAAGGCGCGTCGGTCCTCCAGCACGGCAGCGTCGCGGTCCGGCTGGCCCTGCGACTGCCCCCGACGGTCCGTTCCGCCGACGCGGCTGACGCCGTCACGCGGGCACTGACCACGTCCGTCCCGTACGATGCGATCGTCGAGGTGACCGACCTGATGTTGATCGACGGCTGGAACGCCCCGAGCATGGCCCCGTGGCTGGAGTCGGCGCTGGCCACGATCGGCGACGAGGTCTTCGGCCGCCCACCGGCGGGAATCGGCCTGGGCGGCGGCATCCCGTTCATCGAGCTACTGGGCCGCCGCTACCCCGACGCCCAGTTCGTGGTGACAGGAGCGGCGTCGACGGAGTCGAACATGCACGCCCCGGACGAGTCCCTCAACCTCCCGTACGCCCAGCGCCTCACGGAAGCGATCGCGGCCCTGCTGAACGCCAACGCCACCCGCTGACCAACGGCGATCGTCGCGGTGCCGGTCAGGGTGCGTGGAAGGGCTCGGGTTCGGCGGGGATGCGCTTGGCCATGAGGCAGAACTCGTTGCCTTCCGGGTCCTCCAGGACCACCCAGGAGCCGCCGCCCTGGATGGCGGAGCGACGGGCGCCGAGGGCGAGCAGCCGCGCCAGCTCCTCGGCCTGGTCGCCGTCCGTGGGGCAGACGTCGAAGTGCAGCCGGTTCTTGGTCGACTTGGCCTCGGGCACGCGGATGAACAGGATGTCGGGGCTGACGGTGGCGCCGCGGATGGCTACGCCGGTGTCGTCGCGGGCGAAGATCCGGTAGCCGAGGACGCCGGCCCAGAAGCTCGCGAGCAGCTCCGGGTCCGCAGAGTCGATCACGATGTCTCCCACCCGGCTCGTCATGCGCGGCAGCCTAGCGGTAGTGCGTACGCGGTCGTGCCCGACGATGGCGACGTGGCAGGCCCGGAAGGGTTCCTGACGCTCGAGCATCAGCAGCGCGACGGGCTGCGTTGCTATGTGGTGCGGGCCGACGAGGCAGGTCTGCCTGGTCCGGTGTGGCCGGGCCTGTGGGAGCAGGAATATCCGGAAGAGGCGACTCCCGCGTACCAGGTCGAGACCTCGGCGGGCTTTTCGAGCTGGTCAGCTTTCGGCACCTCACCGACCTCGACCTGGCCGGGTCGGGCGACGCCACCTCCGAGCTCACGCCGTTCGCCCTGCACGGCCCGGACCAGCCTGCTCGCGTCACCCCACACCACGAGTTGACGGCCGCCCCTGATGGCATCGCACTGACGGAGCTGCGCCCGAGACCGACGCGGGATCAGCAGGTGCCGAAGGTCATCTGCTTGTAGCCGACATGCCACTGGCCGAGGTAGTTGATGTCGACGGTGGTGCCTCCGATGCCCACCGAGTTGCTGTCCCAGATCGGAACACCGCTGAAGGTGTACACGACGAAGTTTCCGTCGCTCTGATAGATCGCGTACGTCGAGTTCCACCCTCGCCCGGCGGTGTTCGAGGCCCAGCAGACCTTGGCCGTGTTGTGGCTCGGGGAGCCCTTGTACAGAACGAGGTTCGTGTCGAGCTGCATGATGAGCCAAAATGTTCCCGAGCCGTACGTCGTCTCGATGTACTGGCCGGGGTAAAGCGTTCCGCCCCGGCGCAGGACGGTCCCTACAGTCTCGGCCGACGCCGGGTGCCTCGTCCGTGCGGTGCGTGCGAGCACGCCGGGGGATAGTGGTGGTCCGCTTGCGGTCGTGCAACCATGTCGGCATCGGCTCGGCCGTTAGCGTCGTGTACCACCGAACGAAGGGCCGATCATGGCCAGTGACCAGTCGTTGCTCCAGGTGCTCGTGGTCGAGGACGACCTTGGCGACCTCGCGCTCGTGGAGAACGCCTTCGCGGACCACAGCGTCTCCAGCAGGCTGCATCACGTGGCCGACGGCGCCGACGCTCTGGCCTTCCTGCGGCGCGAGAACGGGTTCGCGGACGCGCCGCGGCCCGACCTGATCCTGCTCGACCTCAACATGCCGCGGGTCGACGGGCGGCAGGTGCTCGACCAGATCAAGCACGACGACGACCTGCGGTCGATCCCGGCGATCGTCTTCACGACCTCCGCGGCGACCCCGGACATTATGGCCAGCTACCGGTCACACGCGAACGCGTACGTCACGAAGCCCATCGATCTCGATGACTTCGACCGGGTGGTCGCCGAGATCCGCAACTTCTACGGCCAGATCGCTTCGCTGCCTCGTACCGCGTCTTCGTAGGGCGTGGCGACGCTACGGTCCTGATCATGTCCGCGCGGCTCGGCGTTCTGATCGCCACCTACCTCGAACCAGATCTGGTCCAACGCATCGTCGATGTGGACCCGAGGATCGACGTCAGCTACGAGCCGGACATCGTGCCGGTGCCGCGCTACGTCTGCGACCACACCGGCACCCCGCGCGAGCTCAGCCCGGCCCAGCAGGACCGCTGGGAGCGGGCCCTCGCCGGCGCCGACGTGTCGTTCGACTTCGACTGGCAGGCGCCCGCCGACCTGCCGGCCCGCGCGCCCGGGCTGCGCTGGGTCCAGGCGACCAGCGCCGGCATCGGCGGCTTCGTCCAGCGTACCGGGCTGGACCGCACCGGCCTGACCTTCACCACCGCGGCCGGCATCCACGCCGTCCCGCTCGCCGAGTTCGCGGTGCTGGGTGCCCTGCACTTCGTCAAGGGCGTGCCGCACCTGGCGGCGCAGCAGGCCGCGCACCGCTGGCAGCGCTACACCACCAGCCGGCTGGCCGGGCGCACCGTCACCGTGGTCGGGCTCGGCGGGATCGGCCGCCAGGTGGTGGCCAGCTTCGCCGCCCTCGGCACCCGGGTGCTCGCCGTCGGCCGCCCGGGCCGTGACTACCCGGTCGACGCCGCCGCCAGCGTGCACTCCACCGACGAGCTCGACGACCTGTTGCGCTGGACCGACGTGCTGGTGCTCTGCACGCCGCTGACGGAGTTGACCGACGGGCTGCTCTCGGCGGAGCGGATCGCCAAGCTCAAGCCCGGCGCGATCGTCGTCAACATCGGCCGGGGCCAACTCCTCGACGAGACCGCCCTCGTCGCGGCGCTGCGCGGCGGCGCGCTGGCCGGCGCCGCGCTCGACGTGTTCGCGACCGAGCCACTGCCGGCCGAATCGCCCTTGTGGGACCTGCCCAACGTGCTCGTCTCGCCGCACTCGGCGTCCACGGTGGACACCGAGAACGCGGCCATCACCGACCTGTTCTGCGAAAACCTGCGGCGCTACCTCGACGGCCGCGAGCTGCGCAACGTCTACCAGCGGGAGTTGGGCTACTGACGGACCTGACCGACCTGTTCCGCAGCAGCCGGCTACCGGGTCGACGCGGGCGGGCGGGTTCCTGCTGTAGCGTGCGGGCCATGCCCGGCTTCTCGCGCACGCGCTGACGTTCCAGGCCGATTGTCGGCCGGTCCGCTTCGCGTGCTGCTCTGATCAGTGCGGCACTGCGAGCCCTTCAGCTCAAGGGGTTCTCCTTTGCCGTCCCTGCGTAACGACCGTGACTTCCGCTTCCTCTGGGTTGGGCAGACCGCGTCCCAGCTCGGCGAGCAGGCCGCCCTGGTGGTGTTGCCGCTGGTCGCCGTGCTCACTCTCGGGGCCGCGCCGGACCAGCTCGGGGTGCTTCGGGCCGTCGGGCAGGCGCCGTTGCTGTTGCTTCCGCTCCTGGCCGGCGCCTGGGTCGACCGGTGGCGTGGTCGCACCGTCATGGTGCTCGCCGACCTCGGCCGGGCCGTCGCCCTGGCCGCCGCCGTCGTCGCCGCCTACCTCGGCGGCCTCGGCCTGCCCGCGCTGCTGGCGGTCGCCTTCGCGGTCGGGGCCATGTCGGTGTTCTTCGACGTCGCCTACCAGGCGTCCGTGGTCCGGCTCGTCGGCCGCGACCGGCTGACCGAGGCCAACAGCGCGCTGGAGGGCAGCCGGTCCGGTGCCCAGATCGCCGGTCCCGCACTCGGCGGCGCGCTGGTGTCCGTGCTCTCGGCGCCGCTGGCCGCCGCGTCCAGCGGGGTTTTCTTCGTGGTGTCGTTGCTGACGATCCGCCGCATCCGGAAGGTGGCGCCATCGCCACGCGCGCCAGGTCCGCTGTGGCGGCAGGTCCATGATGGACTCCGGTTCGTCGCCCGTGACGGTGCGCTCCGGGCGTTGTGCCTGGCGTCGGCCGCGTTCCAGTTCTGCTTCTCCGCCACGATGACGGCCTACCTGTTGTTCCTGCCGCGCGAGCTGCACCTGTCGGCCGCCGCGATCGGGCTGGTGCTCGCGGCGACCGGGCCGGGCGCCGTGGTCGGGTCCCTGCTTGCCGCCCGGCTGCCGCGGCGGCTCGGCCACGGCTTCGTGCTGGTGTCCGGGGCCGCGATCGGCGACGGGGTGCTGTTGTCGGTGCCCGCGCTGCACGGCCCGGCGGCAGTGACCGTACCCGCGCTCGTGGTGGTCAATCTGGTCTTCGGGGTGTTCGGGCAGCTCGTCAACGTCACGACGCAGGCCGTCCGGCAGGCGTTGACCCCCGACGGCCTGCAGGGCCGGGTGGCCGCGACCATCACCTTCGCCGGCATGGGCATGACGCCGCTGGGCTCGCTGCTCGGTGGCGTGCTCGCGACGCACGTCGGCCTGCGCACCGCGCTCACCGTGACGGGCGCCGGGATGTTGCTCTCACCCATGGTGATGGCCTGCTCGCCGCTGGCCAGGCTGGGAAGAGAGCTCAGCTGAACCGGTGGCGGAGCTTGTCGGGGTTGGCGATGATGTAGAGCTCCTCGATGCCCCGCGCCGACGTGGTCATCGCGATCAGCGCCTCGGGCGTCCCGTCGGCGTGCGACACCAGCACGCCCGCGTCGCCGTTCACCTCGACCTCGCGGAACGTCGACGTCTGCCAGTACTTGCGCAGCACGTTGTCGAGCAGGTTCGCCACCCGGTCGGCACCGATCACGTCCTTGCGGGCCGCGTGCACCTTGCCGCCGCCGTCGTTGCGGGCGATCACGTCGCTGGTGAGCAGCTGTTCGAAGGCAGCGATGTCGCCGTTGCGGGACGCGGCCAGGAAGCGGTCGACGAAGCGGCGGTGCTGGGCGCGGTCGACCGGCGCGGCCCGGTCGCTGGCCAGGTGCCGCCGCGCCCGGGTCACCAGCTGGCGGGCGTTGGCCTCGCTGGTCTCCAGCACCTCCGCCACGTCCTTGTGCGGGTAACCGAACGCCTCGCGCAGCACGTACGCGGCCCGCTCCGGCGCCGGAAGCCGTTCCAGCAGCAGCAGCGCGCCCATCTCCAGCGCCTCGGCCCGTTCCGCGCCCAGCGACGGGTCCGCCCGGGTGTCGACGGGCTCGGGCAGCCACGGACCCACGTACGTCTCCCGCCTCGCCCGGGCACTGGTCACCGCGTTGATGGCGAGGCGGGTGGTCGTGGTGGTGAGGAAAGCGGCTGGGTTGTCGACCTTCCGGCGATCGGTGTTCTGCCACCGCATCCAGGCTTCCTGGACGACGTCCTCGGCGTCACTGACCGAACCGAGCATCCGGTACGCGATGCCGAACAGCCGCCCGCGTACCGCCTCGAACTGGTCCAGGTCTTCGCCCGTGACGTCAGTGCCGGTCACCCGACAACCCTAGCCCCGCTCTACTTTCCGGCGTGGGCGGCGAGCCAGTCTGCGAGCTTCGTCGCACCCTTGTGGTAGTCGCCGATCGGGACGATCGTCTCGTCGTTCATGACCTGGCCGAAGTACGGCGCCGCGGGGTCGGAGACGACCTCGCGCGTGTCGCCCTTGGCCGCGAGCACCTGCCGGATGATCGCGTCGAACGTGCCGCGGTCCGGTCCGGCCACCTCGACGGCGCCGTTGACCGGTGCCGCGACCGCCGCGTCCGCGACCGCCTTCGCGACATCGGCGGACGCGATCGGCTGGAAGGCGACCGGCGCCATGTGCACCTTGCCGTCCTGGGTCGCCGAGTCGGCGATCGCGCCGAGGAACTCGAAGAACTGCGTGGCGCGCACGACCGTGTACGGCAGGCCGGAGTCGCGGATCAGCTTCTCCTGGGCGACCTTCGCAGGCAGGTACGTGCTCTGCGGGCTGCGGTCGGAACCGACGACCGACAGGGCGACGTAGTGCCCGACCCCGGTCGCCTTCATGGCGGTGACCAGGTTGTTCGTCGCCGTCGTGAAGAACTTGAGCACGTCGTCGGGCGCGAACGAGGGCGAGTTGGCCACGTCCACGAGCACGTCGGCGCCGGTCAGCACCTCGGTGAGCCCCTCACCGGTCAGCGTGTTGACGCCGCTGGACGGCGACGCCGCCACCGCCTCGTGCCCCGCCTGCTCCAGCCGGGCCACCACCTGCGAGCCGATCAGGCCGGTTCCGCCGATAACCACGATCTTCATCTGTTTTTACCCCTCGGGTCAGTCTGCGCGGCACCGTGGAGCACCGCCACCACTTCGACCAGACAGCCCGGCGATGTGTGACAGCGGTTTTTCGAAGCGGACATCTGCCCCAGACGAGGCGTCAGCGGGCGACGAGGGACACCTCGAAGGAGTAGCGGTCCGCGCGGTAGACGTGTGAGCCGTACTCGATCGCGCGGCCCGCGTGGTCGTACGCGGTGCGCTGCATGGTCAGTAGGGGTGCGCCGCGGCTCTCGCCGAGCAGGCGGGCCTCGGCCGCGGTGGCGCGGCGCGCGCCGATCGTCTGGTCGGCGATCCGCAGTTGTACGCCGTGGGTGCGCAGCACCTGGTAGAGGCCCTGCTCGCCGAGCTGCTCGGCGGTCAGCCCGGGTGCGACGCCGGCGGGCAGGTAGTTGTGCATGAGCGCGAGCGGCTCGTCCTCGGCGTACCGCAGCCGTTGGGTGGTGATGACGTCGGCGCCGGGCTCCAGGTGCAGGGCGACCGCGATGTGCTCGGGGGCGGGTGCGACCGAGAAGGCCAGCACCTCGGTGCGCGGTGACCGCTGGGCCCGGCGCAGGTCGTCGTTGAGGCTCGTCAGCTCGACCTTGCGGCGCACCGCGCTGTGCACGACCTGGGTGCCGACGCCGCGCTTGCGCACCACGAGCCCCTTGTCGACCAGGTGCGCGATGGCCTGGCGCATGGTGGGCCGGGACAGCCCGAGCCGGTCGGCGAGCATCACCTCGGTGTCGAGGCGGGAGCCGGCGGGCAGCCGGCCGGACTCGATCAGGTCCTCGAGGCTCGTCGCCACCTGGAAGTACAGCGGCACGGGGCTGAACCTGTCGATGGTGATGAGGCTGGCGATGCCGTCCACGTCGGACTCCTCGAGCGCTCGGGGGACCTCATGATAGGGCTACCGGCAACGGTCGTTTGAACGTCAGTATGTCATGACAAACGCTTGACATGAGTTCGGGACCCCAAGCAGACTTCCTGACATGCGCATCGGACTCATCGGTGCGGGACGCATCGGCGCCCTGCACGCTTCCACGCTGGCTTCGTTGCCGCCCGTGACCGGGTTGGTGATCACCGACGTCGACCGGGACCTGGCCCGGGTGCTGGCGGAGAAGGTCGGCGCCGAGACGGCCGACAGCCTGACCGACCTGCGCGCGGCCGGCGTCGACGCGGTCGTGGTCAGCACACCCACCTCGACCCATCGGGCGCTCGTCACGTACGCCGCCGAGGCCGGGCTCCCGGTCTTCTGCGAGAAGCCCGTGGCGCCCGACGTCGCCGGCACCCGGTCGGCGCTCGCCGCGGTGCGCGCCGCCGGGGTGCCGCTGCAGGTCGGCTTCCAGCGCCGGCACGACGCCGGCATCGTGGCCGTCCGCGACGCGATCGCCGGCGGCACGCTCGGCACCGTGCACCTGGTGCGCTCCGCCACCCACGACCCGGCACCACCGCCACCCGGCTACGTCGCCACCTCCGGCGGGATCTTCCGCGACTGCGCGGTGCACGACTTCGACGCCGTCCGGTTCGTCACCGGCCGCGAGGTCGTCGAGGTGTCCGCGACCGGGGCCAACCGCGGCGACGCGTTCTTCGCCGAGCACGGCGACGTGGACACCGCCGTCGCCACCCTGACCCTCGACGACGGCACCCTGGCCGTCTGCACCGCGACCCGCTACAACGGCGCCGGCTACGACGTGCGTCTGGAGGCGCACGGCTCCGCCGGTTCGCTGGCCGCAGGCCTCGACGAGCACGCGCCGCTGCCGCCGTTCGCCACCGGCGCGCCGTACGCCGGCTTCGGCGAACGGTTCCGCGACGCGTACGTCGCCGAGCTCGTCGCCTTCTGCGCGCTCGTCGCGGGCGGCGGGCCGAACACCTGCCCGGGCGAGGACGCGCTGGCCGCTCTGCTGGTCGCCGAGGCGGCCGACCTGTCCCGCCGCGAAGGCCGTCCGGTGCGGATCGCGGAGGTGGCCGCATGATCCGGGTCGCTGGGGCACCGATCTCCTGGGGCGTCTGCGAGGTGCCCGGCTGGGGTCACGTGCTGCCCGCCGAGCGGGTGCTCGGCGAGATGTCCGCGCTCGGGCTGGCCGCCACCGAGCTCGGCCCCGACGGCTATCTGCCGGCCGACCGGGCCGCGCTGCTGCGCCGGCACGACCTCGAGGTGGCCGGCGGCTTCGTACCCGTGGTGCTGCACGACCCTGCCCACGACCCGCTGCCCGCGCTGCTGCCCGGCCTCGCGACCTGGGAAGGCGCGCTCGTGCTGGCCGCCGCGACCGGCACCGACGGCTACGACGCCCGGCCCGCGCTCGACGCCGACGGCTGGCGCACGCTGCTGACCAACCTGGACCGGATCGCCGCCGCGGCCACCGATCGCGGCGTCCTGGCCACGCTGCACCCGCACGTCGGCACGATGGTCGAGCGTGAGGACGAGGTGCGCCGGGTGCTGGACGGCTCGGAGATCAAGCTCTGCCTGGACACCGGCCACCTCCTGGCCGGCGGCACCGACCCGGCGGCGCTGGCCCGCGAGGTGCCGGGCCGGGTCGCGCACGTCCACCTCAAGGACGTCGACGCGGCGTGGGCGGCGCGGGTGCGCTCCGGCGAGGTCAGCTACACCGACGCGGTCCGGGCCGGGATGTACCGGCCGCTGGGCGACGGCGACGTCGACGTGGCCGGCATCGTCACCACCTTGACCGCCAACGGCTACTCCGGGTGGTACGTCTTGGAGCAGGACACGATGCTGGACGAGGACCCGCCGGCGGGGAAGGGCCCCGTGCTCGACGTCCGCCGGAGCCTCGAACACCTGCGAAAGGTGAGCGCATGACGAGTTTTGACGTCGTCGCGGTCGGGCGGCTCGGTGTCGACCTCTACCCCGAGCAGATCGGCGTGCCGCTCGGGGCCGTGCGGACGTTCGCCAAGTCGCTCGGCGGCACCGCCGCCAACGTCGCGGTCGCGGCCGCCCGGCACGGCCGGCGGGTCGCGCTCGTCAGCGGCACCGGCCAGGACCCGTTCGGCGACTACCTGCACGTCGAGCTGCGCGGCTACGGCGTCGACGACCGCTGGGTGGCGACCGTGCCGGACCTGCCGACCCCGGTCACGTTCTGCGAGATCTTCCCGCCGGATCACTTCCCGATCTACTTCTACCGGTATCCGACCGCACCCGACCTGCGGGTCTCTGCCGAAGACCTGGACCTCGGCGCCCTGCGCGCGGCCGGCGTGCTCTGGCTGACGGGCACCGGCCTGTCGGCCGAGCCGAGTCGCGCCGCGCACCTGGCCGCGCTGCGCGCCCGCGACCGGGCTCCACTGACCATCTTGGACCTCGACTACCGCGCCCAGTTCTGGCCGGACGAGGCAACCGCCGGCGCCGCGTACCGCGAAGCCCTGCCCTTGGTCACGGTCGCGGTCGGCAACCAGGAGGAGTGCGCGGTCGCCACCGGGGAGCGCGACCCGGAGCGGGCCGCGGCGGCCCTGCGCGCCATGGGAGTCGAGATCGCCGTCGTCAAGCTCGGCGGCGACGGCGTGCTCGCGGTCAGCGCGACCGAGGCGGTCCGGGTGCCGCCGGTGAAGGTCGACGTGGTCAACGGGCTCGGCGCCGGCGACGCGTTCGGCGGCGCCCTGTGCCACGGCCTGCTGGCCGGCTGGCCGCTCGCCGGGGTGCTGGCGTTCGCCAACGCGGCCGGCGCGCTGGTCGCCGGCCGGCTCGCCTGTGCGCCCGACATGCCGACGTCCGCCGAGGTGGAGGAACTGGTGACGACCCATGCGTGAGGAAGCGTTGCGGGAGCTGGTGCGGACCCGCGCGGAGGAGCCGGAACGGCTGGCGGCCACCGCCGCGGCCCGGCGCCGCCGCCCGCTGCTGGGCGACCGGGGCCGGCTGATGCTGATCGCCGCCGACCACCCGGCCCGCGGGAACCTCGGCGTCGGCAAGCGCGGCATGGCGATGGCCGACCGGCTCGACCTGCTCGACCGCCTCCAGGTCGCGCTGTCGCGCCCCGGCGTCGACGGCGTGCTGGCGACCCCCGACGTGATCGAGGACCTGCTGCTGCTCGACGGGCTCGACGGCAAGGTGGTGATCGGCTCGATGAACCGCGGCGGGATACCCGGGACCGCGTTCGAGATCGACGACCGGTTCACCGCGTACGACGCCGACGCGCTGGCCGCCGGTCACCTCGACGGCGGCAAGATGCTGCTGCGGATCGACCCGACCGACCGGGCCAGCGCCGACGTCCTGCAGGGCTGCGCCGAGGCGGTCAGCGCGCTGGCCGCGCACCGGCTGATGGCGATGGTCGAGCCCTTCTGGGTACGCCGCGACGAGGCCGGCAAGGCCGTCAACGACCTCTCGCCGGACGCGGTGATCCGGTCGATCGCCGTCGCGCAGGCGCTCGGCCGCACGTCCGCGTACACCTGGCTCAAGGTCCCGGTCGTCGCGGACATGGAGCGGGTGCTGGCCGCCAGCACGCTGCCGGCGCTGCTGCTCGGCGGCGACCCGGGCGAGGCGCCGGACGAGACCTACGCCGCCTGGCAGAAGGCGTTGCGACTGCCGACCGTACGCGGGCTCGTGGTCGGCCGGACCCTGCTCTACCCGCCCGACGACGACGTGGCGACCGCGGTGGACACGGCGGTGAGCCTGCTGTGAGCGCGAGCTGGCACCGACCACAGTGCACAGAGGTGGCCCCCGACGGCGCGGCCTGGCGGCACACGGGGCTGCGGATCGTCACGCTTGCGCCCGGTGAGTCGACGACCTGGCACACCGGCGGCCGCGAGATGGTGGTGGTGCCGCTGGCCGGCGCCGCCGAGGTGAGCTGTGCCGGCGTCGACCTGACCCTGCACGGCCGGCCCGACGTCTTCACCGCGGCCACCGACCTGTGCTACCTGCCGCCCGGCGCGGACGTAAGCCTGGCCAGCGAGGCCGGTGGTCGGTTCGCGGTCGCGTCCGCCGCCGCCGAGCCGGGTCTCCCGGTGCGCTACCGCCCCGCCGCCGACGTGCCCGTCGAGGTGCGCGGTGCCGGCGTGGCCACCCGCCAGGTCAACAACCTCGCCGACGCGGCGTCGTTCGAGTGCCGGAAGCTGATCGTGGTCGAGGTGCTCACGCCCGGCGGCAACTGGTCGAGCTACCCGCCGCACAAGCACGACGAGCACCGGCCCGACGAGACCGCGCTCGAGGAGATCTACTACTTCGAGGTCGCCAGCGGCGGCCCCGGCTACCAGCGGGTCTACGGCAGCACGCCGGACCGCCCGATCGACGTGCTGGCCGAGGTGCGCACCGGCGACGTCGTGCTCGTGCCGCACGGCTGGCACGGCCCGTCGATGGCGGCGCCCGGCTACGACCTCTACTACCTCAACGTGATGGCCGGGCCCGGCTCCGACCGGGCCTGGCGGTTCCGCGACGACCCCGCGCACGCCTGGATCCGCGACACCTGGGCGGACCAGCCGACCGATCCCCGCGTTCCGTTCTACGGGAGGCCCGCATGACGACCCGACTCACGGTGGCGCAGGCCCTGGTCCGGTTCCTCACCGCGCAGGAGACCGAACGCGACGGCGTGCGCCACCGGTTCTTCGCCGGCACCTTCGGCATCTTCGGGCACGGCAACCTGGCCGGGATGGGCCAGGCCCTGCGGGAGTACGCCGAGACGATGCCGTACCACCTGGCCCGCAACGAGCAGGCGATGGTGCACTCGGCGGCGGCGTACGCCCGGATGACCAACCGGCTGTCCACGTACGCCTGCACCACCTCCGTCGGGCCGGGCGCGACCAACATGGTCACGGGTGCGGCTGGGGCGACCATCAACCGGCTGCCGGTCCTGCTGCTGCCCGGCGACACCTTCGCCACCCGGGTCGCCGATCCGGTGCTGCAACAGCTCGAGGTCCCGTACGCCGGTGACGTGTCGGTCAACGACTGCCTGCGCCCGGTGTCCCGCTACTTCGACCGGGTCAACCGCCCCGAGCAGCTCGTGGAGGCGGCGCTGCGGGCGATGCGGGTGCTCACCGACCCGGTGGAGACCGGCGCGGTGACCCTGGCGCTGCCGCAGGACGTGCAGGCCGAGGCGTACGACTGGCCCGACGAGTTCTTCGCGCCCCGGGTCTGGCACGTGGCCCGCCCGGTGCCGGAGCCGGCCGCGCTGGACCGCGCCGCCGACGCGATCCGGTCGGCCCGCCGCCCGCTGATCGTGGCCGGCGGCGGCGTCATCTATTCCGAGGCCACCGAGGCCCTGGCGGCGTTCGCCGAGCGGACCGGAGTGCCGGTCGCGGAGACCCAGGCGGGCAAGGGCGCGCTGCATCACGACCACCCGTCGGCGGTCGGCGCGATCGGTGCCACCGGCACGACGGCGGCCAACGAGCTCGCGGCCCGGGCCGACGTGGTGATCGGGATCGGGACGCGCTACTCGGACTTCACCACCGCGTCGCGCACGCTGTTCGCCGACCCCTCGGTGCGGTTCGTCAATCTCAACGTGGCGTCCTTCGACGCGGCCAAGCACAGTGGACTGTCCCTCGTGGCCGATGCGCGGGCCGGCCTGACGGCGCTGGACGAGGCGTTGGCCGACTGGCAGGTCGACGACGGCTACCTGGTGCGGGCGGCCCAGCTGACCGCGGCCTGGAACGAGACCGTCGACCGGGCGTACGCCCTGGACCACCGGCCGCTGCCCGCCCAGAGCGCGGTGATCGGCGCGGTCAACGACGCCGCCGGCGACCGGGGGGTGGTGGTCTGCGCGGCCGGTTCGATACCCGGCGACCTGCACAAGCTGTGGCGGCCCCGCGATCCGAAGCAGTACCACGTCGAGTACGGCTACTCCTGCATGGGCTACGAGATCGCCGGCGGCCTCGGGGTCAAGCTCGCCGCACCCGACCGCGACGTGTTCGTGCTGGTCGGCGACGGCTCGTACCTGATGATGTCGAGCGAGCTCGCGACCGCGGTCGCCGAGGGCGTGAAGCTGATCGTCGTGCTGGTGGTCAACCACGGCTTCGCCTCGATCGGCGCCCTGTCCGAGACGGTCGGCGTCAACCGCTTCGGCACCTGGTACCGCGACCGCGACGGCGCCAACCTGCCGACCGACCTGGCCGCGAACGCGGCGAGCCTGGGCGCGCACACCGTCAGCGTGGCCGACCTCGACGGGCTGCGGGCGGCGCTGGCGACGGCGCAGGCGGCTGACCGCACGACCGTCATCCAGATCGAGACCGACCCGCTGGTGCACGCACCGGACTCCGAGGCGTGGTGGGACGTGCCGGTCGCCGAGGTGGCGCGCACGTCCGGCACCGAGGCGGCGCGGGCCGCGTACGAGAAGGCCAAGCAGGCCCAGCGTTCTCACCTGTAAGGGGTTTTTCTGTTGCGCACCATCGAGCACGTCATCGGCGGCACCCGGCGCTCCTCGGCGCGGACCCTGCCTGTTTACGACCCGGCGACCGGCGTCGAGACCGCGCGGGTGGCCGCGGCGACTGCCGCCGACGTGGACGACGCGGTCGCGGCCGCCGGCAAGGCGTTCGTGGAGTGGAGCGAGGTCTCGCTCGCGCGGCGCAGCGCCGTCATGTTCGCCATGCGCGACCTGGTCGACCGGCACGCCGAGGAGCTTGCCCGGCTGGTCACCGCCGAGCACGGCAAGACCCTCGACGACGCCCGCGGCGAGGTGACCCGCGGCCGGGAGGTGATCGACTACGCCTGCGGTGTCCCGTCGCTGCTCAAGGGCGCCTACACCGACCAGGCCTCGACCGGCGTCGACGCCTGGACGTTCCGGCAGCCGCTGGGCGTGTGCGCCGGCATCACCCCGTTCAACTTCCCGGTGATGGTGCCGCTGTGGATGCATCCCCTGGCGATCGCGACCGGCAACACGTTCGTGCTCAAGCCCAGCGAGCGTGACCCGTCGGCGTCGTCCCTGATCGCGTCCCTATATGCCGATGCCGGCCTGCCCGACGGGGTCTTCAACGTGGTGCACGGCGACAAGGTGGCCGTCGACGCGCTGCTCGACCACCCCGACGTCGCCGCCGTCTCGTTCGTCGGCTCGACGCCGGTCGCCCGCTACGTGCACCAGCGGGCGGTTGCGGCCGGCAAGCGGGTGCAGGCGTTGGGCGGGGCGAAGAACCACGCGGTGGTACTGCCGGACGCGGACCTCGACGACGCGGCGCGGCAGATCACCGGGGCCGCGTACGGGTCGGCGGGGCAGCGCTGCATGGCGATTTCGGCCGTGGTCGCCGTCGGCGCCGCCGCCGACCCGCTCGTGGAACGGCTGGCGGCGCAGGCGCGCGCGATCGTCGTCGGGCCGGGCGCCGACCCGGCCAGCCAGATGGGACCGGTCGTCACGGCGGCGGCCCGGGACCGCATCCTGTCCCTTGTGGACTCGTCCAGCGCCGAGCTGGTCGTGGACGGCCGCAACCTGGCCGACGGTCCCGGTTTCTTCGTCGGCCCGTGCCTGTTCGACCACGTCGGCACCGACATGCCGGTCTACCGGGAGGAGATCTTCGGGCCGGTGCTGGTCGTGCTGCGGGTGGCCACCCTCGACGAGGCGCTGGACCTGGTGAACGCGAACCCGTACGGCAACGGCGCGGCGATCTTCACCGACTCGGGTGCGGCCGCGCGACGATTCCAACGCGGGGTGCGCGCCGGCATGGTCGGCGTCAACGTGCCGATCCCGGTCCCGATGGCGTACCACTCGTTCGGGGGCTGGAAGGACTCGCTGTTCGGCGACACCCACGTGCACGGCCCGGAAGGGGTGGCGTTCTACACCCGGGCCAAGGCGGTCACGTCGCGCTGGCCGGGCCCGGCGGCCTCCTCCGCGCCGTCGCTGCACTTCCCGACCGCTAGCTGACGCCTCGGTAGCTGCTCAGGACCAGTCGGAACAGCTCCTGGTCGCGCGGCCATGCTTTGTCGTCGGTGAACCAGGACAGCGCGTACGCCCGGCCGGCGTCGGTGGTGACGGTGACGCGCCGGGCGTGCTTGCCTGACCAGGTGAACTCCCATTCGGCGCCACCCTCGGCGGCCCGCACCGGGCCGATCCGCAGCCGCGTGTACGCGGGGCGCCCGGCCACGTCCGGCTCCGCCTGACGCCAGAGGTCCGCGGGGTCCGCGGTGGGCGTGACGGCGGGGTCGATCGCCAGGGTCCGGACGCCGATCGCGTCCCGGAAGCAGACCGCGTCGCCGGCCTGGAAGCGCGTCCAGGTGGCGGGCACGGCCACGGTGAACCCGGTCTGGTCGGTGTGCCAGCGCCAACCGGGCGGGAGCGCGAAAGCGCCGGTGCCGCCGCTGGGTGCGGTGGCGCCGGGCTGCGGGGCGGCGTTCAAGCATGCGTGTACGGGAGGCGGGCCGGGCGCCGGCTCGTCGGCCGGGAGGGCGACCGCGGCGGCGGTGCCCACCGAGGCCAGCGTCAGCGCGCCGGCGGCGGCCAGCACGACCCGCCAGCGGTGTTGCCCGGCCAGCCGACGGCCCACCCGCGCCAACCGTCCGCGCGACCCGGGGGCCGGGGCACGGCGGGGCGGTTCGCCGTCCGCGACCGCTTCGAGCGATTGCCGCGTCTCGACGGCGTTCGGGCGGCGGCCCGGGTCGCGGTCCAGCAGGCGCAGGATCACGGGGGCGAGCGGCCCGGCGCGGCGCAGCGGGTCGGGCGGACCGGCGGCGAGCGCGGTCAGCGTCGCGACGACGCTCGGTCGGTGGTACGGAGCCGCGCCTTCCACGAGCGCGTAGAGGGTCGCGCCCAGCGACCACAGGTCGCACTCCACGGTGGACGCGCCGGTGCGGGCGAACTCGGGCGCGACGAAGTCCGGCGACCCGAGGACCTGCTTGGGAATCGTCACCCCGCCCTCGGCGGCGACCGCGAGACCGAAGTCGGTGAGCACCACCCGGCCGTCGTCCGCGAGCAGGATGTTCTGTGGCTTCACGTCGCGGTGCAGGATGCCGGCCCGGTGCGCGGCGTCCAGAGCGGACAGGATCTCCAGCCCGAGCCGCGCGGTCTCGTCCGGGTCGAACGGCCCGCGCTCGGCGACCACCTCGTGCAGCGAGCGGCCCGGCACGTACTCCATCACGATCCATGGCCGGTCCGTCTGGATCACGTCGAGGATCGCGACCACGTTCGGGTGCCGCAGGCGCGACGCGGCCCGGGCCTCCCGCAGGGTCTGCTGCCAGCGGTCGGCGCCCAGCCACGGCTGCGCCAGCACCTCCTTGACCGCGACGGCCCGCCCGAGGACGGGGTCGTGCGCGCGCCAGACCCGTCCCATGCCTCCGGTGCCGATGACCTCGTCGAGGACATAACGGCCGGCAAGCACGGTTTCGGCGGTCACATCAGTGCTTCGAGACCACCGCGCCACCGGATGGGTCGATCCGCCGACTTCTTTGGGGGACCCCACCGCGGCGACCGGACCGCTACGGTCGGTGCGTGGACGAACCGGCTGGCGGCGGGGCTGGGGGTGGGCGTCGGGCTCTACAACAAGCACCTGGTGCTGCTGACGCTGGTCGCGATCGGCGTCGGGCTGGCCGCGGTCGGTTCGCGGCGGGTGTTCGCGTCGCGCTGGCTCTGGGCGGGCGTCGCGGTCGCCCTGGTGGTCGGCTCGCCGAACGTGGTCTACCAGGTCACCCACGGCTGGCCGCAGCTCGAATTGGCCGACGCGATCCGGGAGGACAAGGGCGCCGACGGTGGTGGTCGCGGTGGGTTTCGGCAACGGCGTCGACATCCCGAACGAGGAACAGGACAACGACGTACGCGTCCGCCGCGACCCGACCAGTCCCTGGCCCACCCTCTGGCCACGCCTCCAGCACTACTCGTAGCGGTTGGCGCGGACCTCGTCCATCATGAGTGGATGAAGCGGCGGTGGTGGTCGCTGGCGGCCGTGCTCGGCGTCGTCGTGCTCGCCGGTTGGATCGTCTTCCTCGTCATGGTCGGCCGGGCGGGCGCCGACCAGTTGTCGAGCGTGGTGGGCACGATCCTCACAGCGTTCTTCGGCGTGGCGAGTCTCGTGGCGGCGATCCGCAAGCGTTCCCAGCGACCGTCTGACCCGGAGTCCACGTCACCAGCACCGGTCCAGATCAACCAGGCTTCCGGAGACGGAACGGTGTACGGAGTCCAGGGCGGCGATCTGTTCGTCGGTGACCCGGACCGACGCCATGAGGAGTGATCGGGTCGGCCGCCAGCTCAACGTGGCCAGCGGCGCCGGAATGGTCGCAGCGGTCCAGGGCGGTGATCTACACGTACACCAGCGCATCGGCACCCATTTCATCGACGAGATGTCGTTCGACGTGGCCCTGCCCCACAGCGACGAACAGCCGAGCCGCCTGCTGAACGCGGGCAACCAGGTGGTCGACTTCACGGGCCGGCAGCGGGAGATCGCGGACCTGACCGCGTGGCGGGACGACGCCGCGGCGGTCGCGGTCCGGCTCGTGCACGGTGGCGCCGGACAGGGCAAGACCCGCCTGGCGCACCGGTTCGCCGAACTGTCGCGGGCCGCCGGATGGGTGACGCTGCGGGCCCGGCACAGCCGTGACGGGACCGTCCGAGCCATCGAGGTGCAGCAGGGCAACGCCCTGGCGACTTCGGGTCGCGTGTTCGTGCTGGTGGACTACGCGGAGCGGTGGCCGCTGTCCGACCTGTTGGCGCTGTTGCTCGATCGCCGCCTGCACGGTGCCCGGTCGCTGCGCGTGCTGTTGTTGGCGCGTCCCCTCGGCAACTGGTGGCACGCGCTGACGCACCGGCTCGCGGAGGCGCTCGGAGTGGAAGCGGACAGTGCGGAGCTCGACCCGGTCGACGCCACCGACGACGCCTACCGCGTCGCGAGCGCCTGCTTCGCGCGGACCTTGGGCGTGCCGGACCCGAGCCTGCCACGACCAGAGGTCCAAGGCTCGGTGTTGTCGATCCACATGGCGGCACTCGCCGGGGTGCTCGCGGCCAAGCGGGGCGACACACCTCCCACGACCCCGGCCGACCTGTCCGCGTACCTGCTCGAACGCGAACAGAGCCACTGGCAGTACATGTACGACAACGATCGACGGGTCGAGTCGACGCCGCGGGTGATGGGGCGGGCGGCCTACCTGGCCGCGCTGACGCGGCCGCTCGACTACGCGGCGGCGGTGGATGCGCTCAAGGCGACCGCCGTGGTGGACGAGGCCGCGGCCGCGGGGAAGGTCCTGGACGACCATGCCATGTGCTATCCGCCGCACGACCCGACCACCATGCTCGAGCCGCTGTATCCGGACCGCCTCGCCGAGGACTTCGTCGCGCTCCAGACGCCCGGGCACGCCGTGCGCGGTTTTCGATCCGACGCGTGGGCGAACACCGCGTTCGTGGCGTTGATCGCGGACAGCGTTCGCAACCGGGCCACCGCGTTGCCGCTGCTGATCGAGACCGCACGACGATGGCCACACCTCGCCGAGCGCCAGATCCTGCCGTTGCTGCACGACCGGCCCGGCCTCGTCGTGCAAGCAGGCAGTGCCGCCTTGGCGGCCCTGGCCGCCGCGCCCTACGTGCCGTTGCGGATGCTGGAGGCGATCGAGTCGGCGCTGCCGACCGATCCGACGACCGATCTGCACGCCGGGGTCGCCGCGATCACCGAGCGGATCGCCGACGAGCTGGCTGGTCAGTCGATCGATCCGTTGCGGGTGGCCAGGCTTTCGCAGAAGTTGGGCTGGCGCCTGCTCGACGCCGGCCGGGTGCGGGATGGCATCGACCTGTTGGGCCGCGCGCTCGAGGCGGCCAATCGCCTGGCGGAGGCGGATCGCGCCGCTCACGGAGCGCTGCTGGAGATCGCGCTGCGCAGCCTCGGCCGGGCGCAGGTGCGCTCCGGCGACTGGGAGCCGGCGGTAGCGGCACTGTCCCAGGCGGTCGCCCTCTGGTCCGACCCGGTGGCGGGCGTGCTGCCGGCGTCCGCTGACATCGCGAGCTGCTTGGGCGACCTCAGCCTCGCGTTGTGGCGCCTGGGTGATCGGTCGTCGTTCCGGACCCGCGCGGAGGCCATCGTCCGGCTGCGCCAGCTCGTGCGAACCGGTCGACACCACCGGCTCACGCTGATCCGCGTGCTCATCGCCCAGGCCGACCAGCTCCGACAGGACGACCGCCACGACGACTCGTTGGGCGCGCTCGACGAAGCCATCGCCCTGGTGCGTGAGGTCGCGGCCGACCCTGATGCCGGGCTCGAGTCGGAGTTCGCACTTGCCCTGATCGGCCGCGCCAAGACGCTGCAGTCGCTCGGCCGGTCCCCCGACGCCGCCAGGGCCGCGGCCGGTGCCGTCAAGATCTTCCGTCCACTCGCCGCGGTCGACATCTCGTACGACCGGGACCTGGCCCACGCCCTGCAGGTCGAGGCCGAGGTCGCGGCCGGTCTCGAGCGGTGGCCCGACGCCATCGACCGGCAGGAGCAGGCGACCGCGATCTATCGGCGACTCGCGCGGATCAGCGTCGCCCGGCACGGCGTCGACCTGTGCCGGGCGCTGCTCGCCTTCGCCAGGCTGTGCCGCGATGCCGGCGTCCGCGCAGCGGACGCTTTCGCGGTGTTGCACGAGGCGGTAGCGCTGCTCCAGGTGAGTCTTCTGGACGCCGACGCCCGGGAGCGCCTGCTGGTGAGTGCGGCCTCGATCGGCGCGGACCTGCTCGACGCCGCCGGCCGCACTGACGACGCCGACGCTCTTCGGCGCTCACGACACTGGCCCGATCGCCCGCCGCAGTCGGCGCGGCAACCGGCGGCGCGGCCGCTGGTGCCGAGCGCGGGGCAGAAGGAGATGGCCCGGTCGGTGGCTGGTCTGACGCAGTACCTGGCGGCGGCCCGGCTCGCCCGGCTGCCGCCGGCCGATGCGGCAGGCGTGATAGCCGCCCTGCGTGACGTGCGACTGTGGTGGCTGGAGGCCATCCTCCGCAGCCTCGACCCGGCGCGGGAGACGGCGATGCTGCGTCTGCTGGTGCGCTACGACGCGGTCGTCGTCGACGAGATCACGTGGCGGGTGGTTGCCAAGCGGCTGCTCACGTTGCCGGTGGCCGACGTCGCCGAGATCCTCAGCCACGCCAGTGTCGAGACCGCCGCGGCTGTGTTGAACTACGACCACTCGCGCGAGATGGCGACGGAGGTGCTCAAGCTGCTCGAACACTCCGTCCAGATAAAACGGCTCATCGACTACGACCCGCAGGAGCTGGAGCACCCGTTCCTCAGATGGCGGCGCTCGACACCACCGTCATCCTAGGACGCTTTAGGGGTTG
The DNA here is from genome assembly GCF_900188485.1 of Asanoa hainanensis. Lineage (GTDB taxonomy): Bacteria > Actinomycetota > Actinomycetes > Mycobacteriales > Micromonosporaceae > Asanoa > Asanoa hainanensis. Next base: position 88,449 of record NZ_FZPH01000016.1, on the reverse strand, counting down.
TGCGGCCGACCACCGGGAGCGGATTGGATCTTCGCCCGCTACGGCTAGGCGCCCTAACGCGGCGCCATGATCATTGCGCAGCTCAGTGACCTGCACCTCGACGGTGGGGAGCGCAGCCGGCACCGGGTCGAGCGGGTCGTGCGGGAGTTGGCCGGGCTGCAGCCGGCACCCGACGTCGTGCTGATCACCGGCGACATCGCTGACCATGGGGAGGAGGGGGAGTACGCGGTCGCCCGGGAACTGTGCCGCGACCTGCCCGCGCCGGTGCTGTTCTGCCCCGGCAACCACGACGTCCGCGGGGCGTACCGCAAGGTCCTGCTGGGCGAGTCGGCGGGTGACGCGCCGGTCAACCGCGCCCACCGCGTCGGCGGGGCGCTGTTCGCGATGTGCGACTCGAGCATTCCCGGCCAGCACGACGGCCTGCTCGCGGACTCGACACTGGAGTGGCTCGACGCCGAGCTTGCCGCAGTAGACCTCCCCGCCTTCGTCTGCTTCCACCACCCGCCTGTCGTGCTCGGGCTGCCGTTCGCGGACCAGAGCCGCCAGCTCGCCACCGACCGCCTGGCCGCGGTGGTCGCAGCCCATCCCAACGTCGTGGCGCTGCTCTGCGGCCACGCCCACACGCCGGGCGCGACGACGTTCGCGGGTCGGCCGCTGCTGGTCGCGCCCGGCGTGGTGTCGACGTTCCGGTTGCCGTTCGAGCCAACCGCCACAATTGACCAGGACCTGCCGCCGATGCTGGCCTACCATCTGCTCGACGACGACCGTCGGCTCACGACCCACTACCGCGTCGTCCCGATCTAGAGACCTTTCGGGGTCGGGGTCGGGGTGTAGGCGGGCTCCAGGTCACCGCGCCGCGCCGCCCCATGGCTCACGACACGCCGCGTGACGGCCAACACCCAGCAGATCTTGGTAAGAATGCGCCCGTAACAGCTGCCGGAGCCGCAATCCTTTACCTAGATCGCAGGCGTGGACCGTTCCCGCACGGCAGCCGAACCCCCCAACCCTGGCGATCCCCGCGAATGCCCATGATCGGGTGAGGACTATCAAGGAGACGGCACCCCGACACCAAGATCGGGTGCAGCCGAGCTGGTTCGGTCACGGCGTGTCGCCCAGACCAGCCACACCCGATCATCACGCAGCCACACCACCGATCAGATCTCACACACACGTCAAGACGACCCGCAAGACACCCGGCAAACCACCCCCCGACCCGGCGTGCCCCGGGTGCCATTAGGCGGCGTGTCACGGTGACCCGGCGCCCACCCGCTGGACCCGCCCGCACCCCGACCCCGAAAGGTCTCTAGCACGGGAGGTCCTGTGGAGACAGATCCGCCGCCGCTGACGGTGGTGCGGCCGGGCGAGGGGCTCGTTGGCGAGCTCGGCTCGATCGGGGTGCAGTTCAAGCTGTGGGGTCACGACACCGGCGGGGCACTCTCCATTGTCGAGCATCCGTTCCCGGTTCGAGCACTTCTTCCGCGAGGTCGCCGAGGCTATCGCCGCCGGGCCGGTCGCGGACGGCGCGGGGGGACCTGACGGAACGCTACGGCCTGCGCTTCGGCGAACCGGACTGGTGGCCGGGGGTCATCGAGCGCTACGGGCTGTGAGTCAGCCGTCGGTCCCCGCGCACCAAGAGCCAGGTCCAGACGTCGACAGCGAAGACGAGCACGCCCGCGCCGACCAGCAGCAAGGGGTGCAGCAGCGCCTTGACCCGTGGCCAGTCGGCCCGCGCGATCGCCGCGCGCACGTCCTCGACGTTCTGATCCATCCTTACAGGATGCCTCAGGGCAGGCGGGGAATGCTCGCGATCAATTTGCGGGTGTACGCGTCCCGCGGGCTGCCGAGCACCGCACCGGTCGGGCCCTGCTCGACCACCCGGCCCCGTTCCAGCACCACCGTCTCGTCGCAGAGGCTGGCCACCGCGGCCAGGTCGTGGGAGACCAGCACCAGGGTCAGGCCCCGGGTCGCGCGTAGCTCGGCCAGCAGGTCGATGATGCGCACCTTGGTGGTCACGTCCAGGGCGCTGACGGGCTCGTCGGCCAGCAGCACCGTCGGCTCGACCGCGATGGCGCGGGCGATCGCGATCCGCTGGCGCTGGCCGCCGGAGAACTCGTGCGGGTAGCGGTCCGCCGCGTCGACGGGCAGTCCGACGGCGTCGAGCGCCGCGGAGACCCGGGGCTCGTGGTCGGTGAAACCGACCGCCCGCAGCGGCTCCGCGACGATCCGCGAGACCTTCTGGCGCGGGTCCAACGAGGAGTACGGGTCCTGGAACACGGTCTGGACGTGCCGCCGGAACTCGCGGGCCGCGCGGTGCCCGGTCGGCAGCGGCGCGCCCTGGAACAGCACCGCACCGGACGTCGGGCGGCGCAGGCCGAGCAGCAGCCGCAGCAGCGTGGTCTTGCCGGCTGCCGACTCACCGACCAGGGCGACGCTGCGGCCGGGCGTCACGCCGAACGACACACCGTCGAGCACCGGTGCGCCCGACGGGTAGCGGAAGCCGACGTCGCGGGCCTCGAGAATCACAACGCACCTCCGAGGGCCTCGTCGAGGCGGCGGGCGCTGGCCACCAGGGCCGCGGTGTAGGCGTCGCCTGGGTCGGCCAGCACCGACCGCAGCGGGCCGGTCCGCACCGCCCGCCCGGCCGACAGCACCACGACCTCGTCGGTGACCTTGCCGACGACGGCGAGGTCGTGGCTGACGAACAGCAGCGCCATCTCGTGCGCCGTCGCCAGCCGGTCGAGCAGGGCCAGCACCTCGGCCTGCACGGTGACGTCGAGCGCGGTGGTCGGCTCGTCGGCGATCAGCAGCGCGGGCCGGCAGGCCAGGGCCATCGCGATCGCGGCGCGCTGGCGCTGGCCGCCCGAGACCTCGTGGGGGTACGCGCGCGCGACCCGCGCGGGCAGCGCCACCTCCTCCAGCGACGCGAGGACGGCGGCCTTCAACGCGGCGCCCCGCAGGCCCTGGTGCCGGCGCAGCGGCTCGGCCACCTGGTGACCGAGGCGCATCAGCGGGTCCAAGGCCGTCGACGGCTCCTGGAAGACCACCGCCGCGACCCGCCCGCGCAGCCGGTTGAGCGAGCGCTCCGGGGCGCCGAGCACCGACGTCCCGTCGAGCAGCACGGTGCCCGACGCGCGCAGGCCTGGCGGCAGCAGCCCGGCCACGGCCAGGGTGGTGAGCGACTTGCCCGAGCCGGACTCGCCGATCAGCCCGAGGCGGTGGCCGCGACCCACGGAGAACGAAAGACCGTCGACCAGCGTGCGCCCGTCAGCGGAGGACACCGTCAGGTCCGAGACCGTCAGCAGGCTCATCGGTGCCCCCTTCGGGTCGGGTCGGCGACGTCGCGCAGGCCGTCGGCGAGCAGGTTGACGCCGACGACCAGGACGACCAGGAGCACGCCGGGTGCGATGGCCCCGGTCGGCGCGGTCAGGACCGTGGACTGGGCCTCCTGGAGCAGCCGGCCCCACGACGCGTTCGGCGGCGGCGGGCCGAGGCCCAGGTAAGAGAGGCTGGCTTCGGCGAGCACCGCGAGCCCGAACTGAAGGGCGAGGTTGACGGCGAGGGTGGGCCAGATGTTCGGCAGCACGTGTGCGGTGACGATCCGGGGCCAGCTCACGCCGGACGTGCGGGCCGCGGTCACGTAGTCCATCGCCAGCACGCGTTTGACCAGCACCCGGGTGAGGCGGGCGACGATCGCCGACATGGCCAGGCCGATCGCGACGATCGCGGAGGCGAGCGAGGCGCCGCGGGCGGCGACGACGAGCATCGCCAGTAGCAGGGTCGGGAACGCGATCAGGATGTCCAGCAGGGCCGCGAGGGTGTCGTCGAGCCAGCGGTTGGCGAAGCCCGCGAGGAGCCCGGCCAGGCCGCCGAGCACCGCGCCAAGGGCGACGGCGCCGAGGCCGACCGCGACGGCGATCCGGGCGCCGATCATCAGCCGGGTGAGCAGGTCGCGGCCGAGCTTGTCGGTGCCGAGCAGGTGGTGCGCTCCGGGGCCTTCGAGCCGGCCGCCGGTGGTGTCGGCGGCCGGGAACGGTGTCCAGAACAGCGACACCAGCGCGACGGCGAGGACGAGCGCGACGAGCACGATGCCGGTCACGAGGAAGACGCGGCGCCTCATCGGGCGATCCCGCCGCGGAGGCGCGGGTCGATGAGCCGCTGCGCGATGTCGGCGAGGAACCCGACGACCAGCACCGCGAGCGTGCTGACGAACAGCACGCCCTGGATCACCGGGTAGTCGTGCTGGGCGATCCCGCGCACGAGCATGCTGCCGAGACCGGGAAGCGCGAACACGCTCTCGATGACGACGGCGCCGAGGAACGTGGTGGCCAGTTCGATGCCGAGGACCGAGACCACGGGCACGGCGGCGTTGCGTACGCCGTGTCGCCACATCGCGCCGGGGAACGACGAGCCGAGCGCGCGGGCGGTGCGCAGGTGGTCGCTGCCGAGCACGTCGAGGGTGGCCGACCGCACGTACCGGATCAGCGATGCCGCCATGACGACGGCGACGGTGACCACCGGCAGCACCAAGGCACGGAACGCGTCGGGGAACGACGACCACCCGTCGGGTGGGAAGCCGCCGGCCGGCAGCACCCGCAGGTTGAGGGCGAACACCCACACCAGCAGGAGACCCAGCCAGAACGCGGGTACGGCGATGCCGAGCTGCGACACGAGCCCGGCCAGCGCGCCGTACCAGGTGTGGGCGCGGTGCGCGGCCAGGAAACCGACCGGCACCGCGACGACCACGGCGAGCACGAACGCGGCCAGCGTCAGCGGCACGGTCACCGACAGCCGGCTGACGATCTCCGGGCCGACCGGCAGCGAGCTGACGAACGAGTCACCGAAGTGCAGCGTCGCCAACTGGCTCAGCCAGTGCCCGAACTGGGCGGGCAGGGGCCGATCGGTGCCGATCTGGTGCCGGGCGGCGGCGACCTGGTCGGGCGTGGCGCCGACCGACAGCAGGGCGTTGGCCGGGTCGCCGGGCAGCAGCCGCAGGAGGAGGAACAGCACCACGCTCGCGAGCAGCAGGGTGCCGACCAGCAGCGCCGCCCGGCGCACCAGGTAGCGGGTCATCCCTTGGTGATGCCGTACGCGTAGAACTGGGAGTTGAGGCCGTTGACCGGGTAGCCGGACAGCTTCGTCGAGGCGACCACGATCTGCGGGTAGAGGTACAGCCAGTCACTGGCCGCGTCGGCCGCGATCTGCTGGTTGGCCTTCTTGAGCAGCTCGGTCTGCTCGGCTTCCGAACCCGCCTGCTCGGCCTGCTTGATCCAGGCGGTGACCTGCGGGTTGTCGTAGCCCCAGTAGAAGTTCGGATCCCCGTACCAGACGACGTCCCGGTCGTTGACGTGCTCCTGCAGCGTCGCCGTGAAGTCCTTGTTCTGGTAGACCTTCGTGTACCACTGGTCCGGCGTGATCACGTTGATGTTGACCGTGATGCCGACCTTGGCCAGCTCCGACTTGACGAACGCCGCGACCGTCGGGTGCGGGTCGTAGTTCGGGGTGTCCAAGGTGAACGTGAAGCCGTTCGGGTGGCCGGCCTCGGCGAGCAGCGCCTTGGCGGCGTTGACGTCGTAGGCGTTGACCCCGGTCAGGTCGGTGTACCAGGGGTCCGTCGGCGGCACCATCGAGCCGATCAGCGAACCGTGGTCACCCCAGATCGACTGGAGCAGCTTCTTGTCGTCGATCGCGGAGCTGACGGCCTTGCGCACCTTGACGTCGTTGAACGGCGCGACCTTGTCGTTGAACGCCAGCAGCAGCTTGGTGTTCGAGTGCCCGTCGTTCACCTTGTACGCGGGGTTGTCGGTGAACTGCGCGAGCGCGTCCGGGTTCTGCTCGCTGGTGACCACGTCGACGGCGTTGGTCAGCAGCGCGTTGTCGAGGGCGCTGCCGTCGGTGAAGTAGTGGAACACCACGCCGGCGTTCTTGGCGGGTGTGCCCCAGTAGCTCGGGTTCTTCTTGAGCGTCAGGGACGAGCCGCGCTTCCAACCGTCCAACGTGTACGGACCGGTGCCGTCCTCCTTGGCCGCGAGGTTGCCGGCCTGGTCGTTGACGATCCACACGTAGCTGAGGTTGTAGACGAAGGAGATCGACCGGGCGGCAAGGGTGACGGTCACGGTGCGAGCGTCCGGCGTGGTGATCGACTTGATCTCCGGGAAGCTGCTCTTGCGGGCCGACTTCGAGTCGGGTGCGAGCACCTTCTCGATGCTGTACTTGACGTCGGCGGACGTGAGGGCCTTGCCCGAGTGGAACTTCACGCCGTCGCGCAGGGTGAAGGTGTAGGTCAGGCCGTCGGCGCTGACCGTGTTCGAGGCCGCCAGCAAGGGCTCGACCTTGCCGTCGTCGGTGAGCCGGAACAGTCCTTCGTAGACGTTGCCGTTGAACGCCTCGGTGACGCCCTGGCCACCGCCGCCGGTGTTGTCGAGGTTCTGCGGCTCGTAGAGCGAGCCGACCTGGACCACGGCGTTGGCGTCCGGCGCGGCGCCGGCGCTCGACCCACTGCCGCCGCCCGAGCCGCAGGCGGCCAGCGCCACGGCGGTCGCGAGGGCGGCGCCGAGCAGCGCGATTCGTTGCTTCTTCACGTGTGTATCTCCGGCATTCAAAGAAAAGAGAGGGGGAACTCAGTGCACCTGGAAGCCGTCGCGGAAGATCGGCTGCTTCTCGCCGGCCAGCACGGCCCTGCGGAAACGGTTCTGCCGCGGCGGCATCGGACAGTTGTATTGCCCGGAGAACCCGCACGGCGGCACGTAGGCCCGGTTGAAGTCGAGCACGACCCGGTCGTCGCCGGGTTCGCGGGGCACGATCAGGAAGCGGCCCGACTCGTACGTGGTGATGCCGTTGGTCTCGTCGCCGAAGACCAGCAGCAGCGTCCCCTCGTCGTCGAACGCGTCGAAGGCGTAGTCGACGCCGTCGAGGGTGAACAGGATGTCGCCCGGCACGGCGAGGTCCCGGGTCAGCCCGTTGTCGCGCAGGTGCTCGAAGGCCACCAGCCGGGGCGGGTCGTGGGGCACGAACCGCGCCTCGACGACCCAGTCCGGGTCGAACGGGTAGGCGTCGATGGTCTCGAAATGGCGGATGGCCGGCGAGTCGGCGTCGAACCGGCGCACCCCGTGGAAGACGACCCCGGTGCGCAGGTCGCGGCGCTCGATCGGCACACTGCCCGGGTGGTCCTGCACGGCCGCGCCCCAGATCGTCTCGACCAGGGCGAGGTTGCCGTCGGGCCCGGCGACCCGCTCGAGCCGGGCGGCATGCCAGGCCGGCCAGCCGGCGCGGGCACGGTCGAGCACCGCGGCGGAAGCGGGGGTCGTGGGCACGGTCGTTCATCCTCACGGGCAGGCGGCAACAACTCGACTTAACCTACTGCCATGGTTGGTTAATCCAGCCAGTGCTGTTGATCACAACTGACCTGGCCTCCGCATGATCAACAGCGCGTTCGTACAGTGGCCCGCATGGATGAGCTGCTCTCGCCGGGCGAGCAGGACGCGTACCGGCTGCTGGTCCGCCTCGGCGCGGCCGACGCGGCCGGCCTGGCGGAGTCCGCGGAGGTGCCGGCCGACGAGGCCGGGACGCTGCTGACCGCCCTGCACGCGAAAGGGCTGGTCAGCGCGGGCCCCGTGTTCCGCCCGCTGGCGCCCGACGTGGCGCTCGGCGACGCCCTGCTGCGCCGCCAGGAGGTGCTCGACGACGCCCGCCGGACCGTCGCGGCGCTCAGCGAGGACTTCCGCCGCCACAGCCGCCGCCGCGACGCCGACCGCCTGGTCGAGGTGATCGTGGGCCGGGACGCCCTGCGCGGCCGGCTGCGGGAGATGCAGGAAGGCGCCCGCAAGGAGATCCTCTGGTTCTGCCGCGCCAACCCCCTGGCCATGCCCGGGCCGGAGAACACCGAGGAGGACACGGCGCTGGCCCGCGGAGTGCGCTACCGGGCCATCTACGAGCGGGCGCTGCTGGAGATTCCCGGCGAGCTGCCCAGCATCCTCGAGTCGATGACGGCTGGTGAGGAGGCGCGCAGCCTGCCGACGCTGCCGGTGCGGCTGGCCATCGCCGATGGTGAGCTGGCCATCTGCCCGCTCGTCCCGGACGAGGCGCGGGACCTGGGCGAGCCGACGGCGGCGCTGATCCGCTCCAGCGAGCTGCTGGACGCCCTCGTCGCGCTCTTCGAGAGCTTCTGGGAACGGGCGACGCCGCTGCGGGCCGACGGCCACCCGGCGGAGGATCTCGGCGAGGCCGACGTGCTGCTGCTGTCGCTGGTCGTCTCCGGCCTGCCGGACAAGTCGATCGCCACCCATCTCGGCGTGAGCAAGCGCACCGTGCAGCGCCGGCTCGACCGGCTGATGGCCCTGGCGGGCGTCGACACCCGCACCGGCCTGGCGTTCCAGGCGGCCCGCCGGGGCTGGCTCGCAGCCCCGGCGGACCGGCCGGTCAGCCCCGCGGGTAGGCGCGGATGACCGTCTGGTCGATCGTGTTGCCGGCGCGGTCGGTGGCCCGCACCCGCAGCGAGACCGCGCTGTGGCCGTGCGGCACCAGCGCCACCCCGGCGCGCACCGTCGCCTGGCGCCAGGTGGCGCCGTCGTCGGTGGAGACGTCGACCCGCAGGGTGCGCAGCGTGGCGTTGAAGTCCAACGCCACACCGTCGCGGCGCACGTCGTAGTCGACGCTCAGCAGCGGCAGGTCCCCGGCCGCGGCCGAGCGGAACGACCACTGCGTGTCCGTGCGCGTCGCCACCGTCCAGTCGTCGCCGCCGTGGGCGGTGGTGACCTTCAGCCGGTAGGCCGCCGAACCTGGCGTGGTGACCACGTCCTGCCAGCCGTCGGGAAGCTCGGCCAGCACCGCCCCGTCGCGCCACAGCGTGGCCGCCACCTCGGTGCCGCCCAGGTGGGCGTAGTGGCCGTCGTGGTCGACCAGCGCCGGCACCCGCAGGCGCAGCACGTCACCGGCGCGGGTCGAGCCCAGGTCGGAGGGCCGGACCACCGGAGTACCCCAGCTCTCGGTGGTCCGGCCGGCCTTCACCGCGTGGGGCGTGTCGCGGAAGCCGCTCTGCAGCGGACCCCAGCCCCACGGGTAGCCGTCGGAGACGTAGTGCTGCCACAGCGAGTCCCCGGCCGACACCCATTCCTCCCGGACCGACGGGGTACGGGCGTCGCGTGAGGCGTCGTTCCACGCGTACTCCTGCCAGGGGCGCCAGCCGAACCGCTGCTCGCGTACCCAGTCGAAGCCGCCGTTGTCCGCGTAGTCGGTGGTGACCCGCAGGCTGTTGGCCGGCGTCACCTTGTGCACCACCTGGTCCGGGATGCGACCGGGGGAGACCTGGACGACGTCGTAGAGGTATGGGCTCGAGGTGGTCAGCGTCAGCGTCAGCTGGGACTTGTGGGCCAGCTTGGCGGCGGTGGGCTCGTCGAGCACGAGCGACACGATCGGCAGCCGGTCGCCCTCGGGGGTCCACGACGTCCAGGTGGAGAAGTCCGGTGGCCGGACCACCAGGGCGACCGCCGCGCCGGCCCGGGCCGCCGCGTCGATCTTGGTGAGCTCGTCCTGGTCGTCGACGGGGATCAGGACCGCCTTGCCGCGTACGTTCCGGTCACCCGCGCGGGCCAGTTCGAAGCGCTTCGTGCCGTCGTACGCGGGGGAGTTGCCCATCAGGTTGAGGTCCAGCGGGCCCTTGGCTCCCGGCACGGTCGTGACAGCCATCGGCGCGACCAGCTGCCAGCGGGACGAGAACTCGAAGCTGCCCGCCCGGACCGCCTTGGTCGGCACGACGTTGACCTGCCGGATGTTGCTGAAGTGCATCACGCCGTGCGCGATGGAGCGGCCGGTGCCGGTGACCCGGTGCACGTAGTAGCTCAGCACCGCCTGCTGCTCGGCCGGCTTGGGCGTCTCGATCTTGATGGGCCTGGCCTTGCGGGCGTCGACGACGACCTCGAGGTCACGGTCGACGGTGAGCTCCGGGATCGTCAGCAGCGTGGCCTGCTCGTCGCTGCGGGGGCCGTCCTCGAGCACACCCTGCAGGATGTACGTGCCTTCGCGGACCTCGAACGTGGCGCCGCCCTCGGACGCCCAGCCGAGCAGGTCGTTGCGGGCGTCGTCGCCGAACATCGTCAGCACGGGCAGCGAGGCCGACGCCCCGGCCCGGTTGATCGCCCGGACGGTGACGTGGTGGGTGGGGCCGTCCTTGACCGCGCCGACCGCGGTGGTGACCTTGACGCCGGTCGCGGTCGCGGTGATCCAGCCGCTGAGCGTGCCGAGCGGCAGCGTCGCGAAGTCCACGGTCGCGTCCACGGTGGCGGTGCCGTTGGCGGGCACGGTCACGGTGGTGGCGCTCAGCTGCACGTTGTCGGGCCCGGCCAGCTGGAGTGTGACCGGGGCGTCCCCGCTGTTCGTGTACGTGATGGTCCGGGTGCCGTTGGTCGGCGTCTCGCCCACCGTGTGCAGGCCGAAGTCAGCGACGCCGGTGCCGGTGACGGCCTGGGCGCTGGCCCGCGCGACGTCGACACGGCCGGCGCCCTGCGCGTACACGTTGAGGTCTTCTGCGGTTTGGGCGGTGCTGACCAGCGCGTTCTTGATTCTCGCGCCGCTCCAGTCCGGGTGCTCCTGCGCGAGAATCGCGGCGGCGCCGGCCACGTGCGGGGTGGCCATCGAGGTGCCCGAGGCCGCCGTGTAGTGGGCGTCGACCGGGCTGCCCATCGTCGTGCCGGCCGCGCGGGCCGCGACGATGTCGACGCCCGGCGCGGTGAGCTCCGGCTTGACGCCCTGGTCGCCGAGGCGCGGGCCGCGGCTGGAGAACTCGGCGAGCTTGTCGTCGCGGTCGACGGCGCCGACGGTCAGCGCGCTGCGGGCCGCACCCGGCGAGCCGACCGTGGAGGTGCCGCCGGCGTTGCCGGCCGCGATCACGAACAGGGCGCCGCTGCGCTCGCTGAGCTCGTCGACGGCCAGGCTCATCGGGTCCAGGCCGTCGGTCGGGTCGCCGCCGAGGCTCATGCTGACGACCTTGGCGCCGCTGTCGACGGCCCACTGCATGCCGGCGATGATCTGCGACTCGGAGCCGCTGCCGGTGTCGCCGAGGACCTTGCCGACGAGCAGGTGCGACCCGTACGCGATGCCCTTGCGGCTGCCGTTGGACGCGGCGCCGGTGCCGGCGATCGTGGAGGCGACGTGGGTGCCGTGCCCGTGGTGGTCGACCGCGTCGGCGCTGTCGCTGAAGTTGCGCGCCTCGATGATCTGGCCGGCCAGGTCGGGGTGGGTGGCGTCGACGCCGGTGTCCAGCACCGCGACCTTGACGCCGCGGCCGTCGAGCCCGCGCTGCCAGGCCTGCGGGGCGCCGATCTGCGCGGCGCTGCGGTCGAGGCTCGCGGTCACCTTGCCGTCGAGATAGATCGTGCTGGCGCCGGTGGTACGGGCTGTCGCGCCGGTCTGGGCCCGCCAGAAGGCGGCGAGGTCGGCCTTGGCCGGGGCGATCGCGCTCGCGCCGATGCTGGGCAGGTTCGGGGCGGTGCGCTGGGCTGCCGCGCCACCGCGCACGATCAGCGGGAGGGTCTTGGCCGTCGCGTCCCCGAAGCCGTCTGCGATCAGCTTCTGCACGTCGAAGAGGTCCACGTCGAGCCGGCCGGCCTCGATGAGCGGGACGGCGTCGCTGGGCAGGACCCGCAGGCCGCCGTCGACCTCCAGGGTGTGGAAGGTGACGCGCTCACGGCCGGGCGCCGGCGCGACGCTGGCGGCGAATCGGCCCTGCGTTGCCTGGACGAGCGAGACGGTGTCGCCGGTGACGAGGGTGATCTGGGCGCCCTGGCTCTGGCTTTGGCTTTTGGCTGCGGGGTTCCCGGGTGCGGGACCGTTGGCCATCGCCGCCCCGGGCAGGACCGCCACGCCGGCGAGGACGCCGACGAGCAGACGACTGAACATGAGGACTCCTTCGCGCGGTGGTTCGCTGCACGCATCCTGGAGTCCGAATATTCATGTTCGTGTAACCGAGGCCTGCCGCAGAGCGGACATGGCGCGATGTGGACACCCCATGTCACGATGCGACGGTGGTCGATGACCTTCTGCTGTCACGGGCCCGCACGCTCTGGGTGACCCTGGCCGGGGCACCGGCCACCTTCGCGTCACCGGCGGATGTCGTCGTGTCGCCGTTGTCGATGCTGTGTCCACCGGGCTGGGCCGGCGTGGTCTCGCTCGGGGGAGCGGCCATCGCGACCGTTCCTGACTCCGCGGCGGCGCTCGCGTTGGCGGGGCTCCGGTCCTGGGACGACCCGGCCGCACTCGTGGACGAACTGCCCGCCGCCGAGACGCTGGGGCCGGCAACGCTCGCGTATCTCGACCCGTCCGCTTTCCGCCCTCCGGTGGGCCGCGACGTGGTTGTCGGCGACCGGGCGGACCTCCGGACGCTGTTGGCCTCGGTCCCCGCCGCCGACGCCGACGAGTCCGGGCTGGCGGAGGTCACCTCGCCCGCGTACGTGGTCCGCGCGCGGGGCGTGGTGGTCGCGGCCGCCGGCTACCACCGCTGGCCGGGCGGCGCCGCGCACGTGTGCGTGTTGACGGCGCGCGGCCACCGCGGCCTGGGGCTGGCGCGAGCCGTGGCGGCCGCGGCCACCGAGCACGCGCTCGCCGCCGGCCTGCTGGCGCAGTGGCGCGCCCGCCCGGAGGCCTCCCGCCGGGTGGGCCGGGCGCTGGGTTACCGCGAGCTCGGTTGGCAGCTCAGCGTCCGGCTCGCCTGATCACTTCTGCCAAGGGTTCTGGGGCCGGCGGCGGCCGATCATCCAGCGGCGCCGGCCCGTCGGTTCCTGGCCGGCCCGCCAGGTCGCCTCGCCGCGCAGGCTGCCGCTGCCCGCTATGAAGATGTCGGCCCAGCGGGTGCCCGGTGACGCGTCGACCAGCAGGGCGCGGGCCAGCAGGGTGAGCGGGACGGCGAGGACGGCGCCCACGCCGCCGAGGATGAAGGTCCAGAAGATCAGGGACAGGAACGTGACCGTGACCGAGAGGTTGACGCTGTCACCGACGATCTTCGGCTGGATGATCGACTGGAGCACGAAGTTGATGACGCTGTAGACCACGATCACCGCGATCATCAGCCCGACCCCGCCTTCCAGAAGACCGAGTACCGCCGGTGGCGCCAGGCCGATGACGAAGCCGATGTTCGGGATGTAGTTGGTGACGAACGCGATCACCGCCCACAGCGTGGCCAGCGGAATGCCCAGGATCCACAGGGCGATGCCGTCGAACACGGCAACGATCAGGCCGAACACGGTGGACACCACGAGATAGCGGCGGGTGCCGCTGACGAACTGGCGCAGCGCCCGGGTCAGGGACGGGCGGAACAGGTCGGCGCGGGCCATCCGGCTCGGGTAGCCGCCCGTCTCCACAGCCATGAACAGCAGCAGGGTCACCAGGAAGACGATGTTGGTCAGCAGGTTGAGCACCACGCCGGCCGCGGTCTGGGCGATGTTGGCCAGCGTGCTGGGGTCGATCCGGGTGACGAGCTGCTCGGCGTCGTTGGCCTCGACCCCGAGGTCCTGCAGCCAGGCCTGCACGTCGTTGACGATGTCGCTGACCCGGTCCGAATATCGTGGCGCCAGCGACGCGAGTTGGATGCCGGCCGCCACCAGGGAGGCCACACCGGCGGCGAGAATCCCGTACAGGACGATGATCAGAACCGTGGTGGCCAGCCAGCCGGGCACGTAGCGGGCCAGCGCCGAGCGGATCGGGCTCAGCGTGATCACCAGGATCAGGGCGAGCAGGATCGGGCCGAGCAGACCGCCGGCCGTCTTCATGCCGGCGATCACCACGACCAGCGCCGCGGTGGCGAACAGGGCCCGCGTCACACCTGCGGTGCTGCGCCGGTCCTCCCCACCTTTCCGCACATCTCATCTCATCACGTACCGCCATTTTCGGGCACAAATCACGTCGACTCCTGATAAGGCCCGCGAAGATCGGGCCCACATGGTTACCTGACAGCGGGTCGCGCCCTGTTCATGAGCTTTACCCGCATACAAGGCAGTTGGGGTGATCTTGTGAAAATATCCGTACTAGCCCGACTCGGCGGCGCCGCCATCGTGGTGGCCATGATCGCGCTCGGGGCCGCACCGGCCTGGGCCGACACCACCGTCCACCTCGATCCCGCCGACACGGGCAAGACCGCGGCGGCGTTCCCGGTCAACCGCTGCGACCCGAACCTGGGCGGCGGCCCGTTCGCGGGCGAAGACGTCTGGGTCTTCGCGGCGCCGCGGGGAGCCGGCGAGTTCCGCTCGGTGACGATCGAGTTCGCCACGGAGGGCGGCCCGCAGACCGAGACGATCACCACCGCGCCGGCGGGTGACCGCGCGATCGTCGGCGACCGGGCCTGGATCCGCACCTCAGCGGGCCTGAACGCGTCCGGGGAGCTCGTCAACCCGTTCTCGATCATCACCGCCACCGCGGTGGTCACCGGCACGGACGGCACCTTCGACCTGGCCCAGACCTGCCCGGCCACGGGCGGCATGCTGCCGATCACGGGCCCCGAAGTCGGCGGCCTGACCCTGCCGCAACTCGCCGGCATCGGCGGCGCGCTGACGGTCGCCGGGCTCGGCCTGGTCGCCCTGCGCCGGAGGCGCGTGGCCTGACCCGAGCAACCGGACACCCTCGGCCCCGCCGGGGGTGTCCGGCGCGTCAGACGCCGATGCCGCGGTGGACGCGGACCGTGCGGTCGACGAGCTCGCGCAGCGCGCTGTCGTCGACGTCGGCGAGCCGTTTGAGGTAGAGGCAGCCCTTGCCGGTCTTGTGCGGTCCGAGGCGGGCCAGGGTTTGCGGGTAGCGGGCCTCGTAGCCGCCGACCAGGTAGACGACCAGCTGCGTCTTGCGCGGCGCGAAGCCGACCAGGGGAGCGTCGCCCTCCCGGCCGCTCTCGTAGCGGTAGTGGTAGCTGCCGAACCCGACGATGCCGGCAGCCCAGAGCGCCGGCGGCTCGCCGCTGACCTCGGCCATCAGCGCGGACAACGCCCGGGCGTCGGCGCGCCGCCGCTCGTCCGCGATCGCATCCAGGAACGGCTCGACGGCCGTGTCGGTCGCATCCATGAGAGCGACCCTAGGGCAGGAGCACGGTTCCAGGGCCTTTGATGCGGCGTACGACGGGTGCTGTCTCGGCCCGGGTCACTCCGTCGAGGGCGCCGATGCTGTTGGCGAGGTAGTCGTACAACGCGTCCAGGTTCTCGCAGATGACCGACGCCACCACATTGGAGGGTCCCGTGGTGGCGGCGGCGAAGCCGATCTGCGGGTGGGTGGCCAGGGCGGCGGTGACGGTGGACAGCGCGGCCGGTGCCACCGTCAGCCACAGTGACGCCTCGGCGGTGTAGCCGAACAGCACGGGCTCGATCTCCACGTCGAAGTAGAGCGCGTTGGCGGCCGTCAGATGCGCGATCCGGCGCCGGACGGTCGTCTCCGACCAGCCGGTGGCCTTCGACAGGGCCGGATAGCCGGCGCGGCCGTCCTTGGCCAGCGCGGCGAACAGCTGGTTGTCGGCGGCGGTCAGGGCGACCGGTGGGGTCGGCGCCGCCTGTTCCGGTGCGAGTGCGGCGATCTGGTCCGGGTCGAGGGCGGCGGTGCGGCCCGGCCAGCCGCTCGTGCCGGCCACGGCCCGCAGGATGCAGTGGGCGGCGACGGTGGTGACGCGCGACGTACGCGGAAGCTTCTGCAGCAGCAGGTCACCATCGGCGGTTTGGGCGCGCGTCCGGGTGATGCAGGTGATCTCGGTGCCGCCGGAGAGCAGTTGGACCCAGGACGTGTCGGCGCGGCGCGCCAGCGCGGTGGCCACCGGCACGGCGGCGTCGGGCGTGCACCGCATGCGGACGAGCCAGTCGACGTGGCCGAGGGTCGCCGCGTCGGGCACGCCGACCACTCGCAGGGCCCCGGCTTCCCGCAGCCGGCCGTAGCGACGCGCCAGCGTGCGGTCGGAGGTGCCGAGCACGGCGGCGATCCGGCTGAACGGCGCCCGGCCGTCGACCTGGAGAGCGTGGGCGAGCTTGCGGTCGAGGTCGTCGAGCGTGAGTGGATCCACCGTCAAGACCCTAGCGCGCGTCGGATTCCGCCGCCTGACCGCCTGCGTACGCCGATCAGGCCCGGAAGCAGGCAGCGTTGCCAACCATGCGCAAATGGTTGCCCCTGCTCGCGGTCTCGCTGAGCACCTTCATGCTGTTGGTCGACCTGACCATCGTCAGCATCGCGGCGCCCGACCTGGCCCGCGAGCTCCACTCCTCGTTCGCCGCCCTGCAGTGGACCGTCGACCTGTACGTCCTCGTGCTGGCGGCCCTCCTGATGGCGGCCGGCTCGCTCGCCGACCGGCTCGGCCGGCGGCGGGTCTTCGTCGTCGGCCTGGTCGTGTTCGCCGCCGCCTCGCTGGCCTGCGGCCTGGCACCGAACACCAGCGCGCTGATCGCGGCCCGCGGCGTGCAGGGCATCGGCGCCGCCGCCATGCTGGCCACCAACGCCGCGCTGCTGTCCGTGACCTACACGGGCCGGGACCGCTCGGTCGCGTTCGGGTTGTGGGGAGCGGCGAACGGCGCCGCCGCGGCCGCCGGGCCGATCCTCGGGGGAGTGCTCACGGAGTACGTGGGCTGGCGCTCGATCTTCCTGGTCAACCTGCCGGTCGCCGCGCTGGCCGTGCTGCTGGCCCGCATCGCGCTGCCGGGCGGGCGCGGCCCGGCCGGGCGGATCGACCTGCCGGGCGTCGGTAGCTTCACGGTCGCCGCGACCCTGGTCGTCTACGGCCTGATCCGGGCGGGCAGCGCCGGCTGGACCGACCCGCTCACGGTCGGCGCGCTGGTCGCGGGCGTGCTGGCGACGGGCGTCTTCGTCGCGGTGGAACGGCGGCGCCCGGACCCGATGCTGGACCTGGCGTTGTTCCGGCGCCCGGCGTTCACCGTGCTGATGCTCGGCGCGGCGGCACTGACCGCGGCGGCCTTCGCCAACCTGGTCTTCGTCTCGCTGTGGGCGCAGTCGGTGCTGGGCCTGGGAGCGCTGAGCGCGGGCCTGGTGCTGGCCCCGATGGCGGTGGTGGCCTTCGTGGTAGCCGGCGCCGGGGGCCGCCTGCTGCACGGGGTCGCGCCGCGCTACAGCATCGGGTCGGGCCTGCTGCTCGTCGCCGCCGGCACCGCGTTGTGCACGCTGGTCGGCCCGGACTCCGGCTGGATCGCCCTGGTGCCGGGCCTGTGCGTGACGGGCGTCGGCGTAGGCCTGAGCACACCGGTACTGGCCTCGGCGGCGCTGTCGGTCGTACCCCCGGAACGGGCCGGCATGGCCAACGGGGCGTCGAACACGTTCCGGCAGCTGGGGTACGCGCTGGCCCTGCCGATCCTGGCCACCATCGTGACCGCCCGGTCGGAGTCGGTGCTGACGGGCGCGGTGACGTCGCCGCCGGAGGTGGCGCAGCGACTCACGGGCGGGGGATACGCGGACCTGCTGGGCCAGGCGCCTGAGGGGGTGCTGCGAGCGGCATACGCGGCAGGCCTGGACCGAATCTTCGTGGTGAGCGCGGTCGTCGCAGCCCTGGCAGGCGTCGCGATCCTGGCACTGCTACGCCCGTCGACCCACCCGAAGCCACCGACGGCACCGCAAACAACCCTGGCCGGGGCGCGGCAAAACTGACCAGACCACACGAGACCAAACCCACTTCGAGCTGCTTTGCTCTGCAGCCATATACGCACCACCGGTAGCCAGGCAACTGGTGCAACGCCGGCCTGGAGCGGATCGGGCCTGATCAGCCGGATCCTTGCCTCTGCCTCCATCGACGCATCACCGTAGCGAGCCAACAGGTGGTGCGTATATGGGTGCAGAGCAAAGCCGCCGTGCAAGGGCGACCGGTGGTGGTGTGCGGCGTCGAGAGAGTGGCGTCGGGCCGGCCGACCGGCCGCGAGCGCTTGGTCGGCGTGAGGCCGTCGTTCGGTCAGGGGGTCGGCGGGCGGCGCGGTGGTTCGGCCCGGGGGGCGGTGGGAGCCGCGGTGGTGCGGCAGTGGGGCCGACAGGAGCCGCGGTGGTGCGGCAGTGGGGCCGGCGGGAGCCGCGGTGGTTCGGCCCGGGGCTGGCGGGCGGGGCGTTTGGCCTCTGCCCGCGGGCGGGGCGGTCGGTCGGACGGCGTTCTTCCAGGACGCCTCGGGCTGGCCGGCGGGGCGGGGGCCTCTGCTCGGCGGGCGTGGTGGTCGGGCGGCCTGGAGCCCGGCGGGCGCGGCGCTCGGTTGGTGAGGCCTTGGGCCGGGTGCTCGGTTGGTTTGCGCCGGCGGGTGGGGTGGTCGGTCTGGGGCCGGTGGCGGGCGCTCGGTCGTCCTGGGGCCGGGCGCCCGCGGTCCGTCAGAACTCTGAGAAGACTCGCATGGCTGGCAAGGCCCGGCCGGTGTAGTCGAACAGGGCCTGGTTTTCCCAGCCGTCGCCTGAGGTTGGGTCCGCTGGGTCCCAGCCGGCTCCGTCGACTGCGGTCCAGGTTGGCTCCCAGTAGAAGACGCCCAGGGCGCCCGGGACCGCGGCTACTGTGGTGCACAGGTCGCGTAGCGCTCGGGTTTGGCCGGCGGGTGTGGCGGGCCAGCCGGCTGTGTCCGCCAGGGCCTGCGTGAAGATGTTTGCCTCGTGGTCCTGCTCGGCGGTGGTGAAGCCGTACGCCGTCTCGGTGACCATGATGGGTTTGCCGTAGCGGGTGGTCAGGTCCAGCAGGTTCGCCTGGAGGGCGCCCAGGGTGCCGTGCCAGTAGGTGTAATGGGACACGGCGATCACGTCGAAGGGGACGCCTCGGCTGGTTGCGTTGTCGAACCACCAGCGGTGGCCGCCGTTGTTGCCTCCCTCGGCCAGGTGTAGGACGACCTTGGTTCCTGGCGACGCGGCGTGGACTGCCGTCGCGCCTGCCGTTAGCAGCGCGGCCAGGCCGTCCCAGTTGTCCCAGCGGCCGTCCGGCCACAGTAGACCGCCGTTGATCTCGTTGCCTACCTGGGCCATCGCGGCTGGGGTTCCTTGGGCGCGGAGCGCCGACAGGACCTCGTACGTGTGGTCGTAGAGGGCCTGCTTCAGGTCTTCGAACGGCAGATCAGCCCAGGCCGCCGGCTTGTTCTGCTTGCCCGGGTCGGCCCAGGCGTCCGAGTAGTGGAAGTCCACCAGCAGCTTCATTCCGCGCTCTTTCGCCCAGCGGGCCTTGCGCAGCGTGTCGGCCTTGTCGTTGTAGCCGTCTACCGGGTCGACCCAGACCTTGAGTCGGGCGTAGTTGACGCCGGCAGAGGACAGCAGCCGCAAAGGATCAGCTACGCGGCCGTGTGCGTCGCGATAGACCGCGCCGTGGTCGACGTTCTTGGTCAGGTGGGACACGTCGGCGCCCCGGATCGCCAGCCGGCCGTCGTGGCTGCCGCGCGCGAGCGAGACGTCGTCCATCTGCACCCATCCTTCCGGCCCGCCGGACGAGGCGAGCACGATCGTGCAGGCGTGCCGGGTCACCCGTACGCCCAGCGCTACCTGGACCCAGGGGTCGGAGGCGCCACCGGTACGCGGCACCGCGAGGCGCCGATCGGCCCCGCCGCAGTCCCGCAGCGCGAGGGACGCGAACTCGCCGCTCGAGCGCACCCAGGCCCGCAGCGTGTAGTCGCCGTTCGCGAGGCCCGAAAGCCGTTGCGCGGTCTCGACCCGGCCACCCGCCGCGTGGGCCAACCGCGACTCTCCACTGTGTCCGCCGGCCTCGACGACGGCGGCGGACCGGTCACCACGCGTGGTCCAGCCCGCGGCCCCGGACTCGAAGCCAGGATTCGACAGGGTGGCAGGCTTCGCCGCGGCCGAGCTGGCGGCCACCGTCAGGACAGCCAGGGCGACAGCCACGAAACGTCGAACCATGGGGGCCCTCCGAAAGAAGATTCTGTGAGCGCTCCCAGTATTCAACCGCATCGATAACGACGCTGTCCAGGATCAGGCTGACGCGCGGACCACGAGCTCCGTCGGCAGCAGCCGGGACGACGCCGGCTCGCGGCGGACCAGGCGCAGCAGCACGTCGACCATCTCGCGGGCGACCTGTTCGAGCGGCTGGCGGATCGTGGTCAGCGGCGGGTCGGTCTCGCGGGCGATCCGGGAGTCGTCGAACCCGCCGACCGCGACGTCGTCCGGGACCCGCCGGCCGGAACGGCGCAGCTCGTCGATCGCGCCGGCGGCCAGCAGGTCGGACGCCGCGAAGACGGCGTCGATGTCGGGGCTCGCGGCCAGCAGCTCCCGCATCGCCGCGACACCCGCCGCGTGGCTGTAGTCGGCCGCGTCGACCACCAGGCGTTTGAGCGCCTTGCGGCCCAGCACGTCGCGGTAGCCGGCCAGCCGCTCCGGGCCGCCGACGACCGGCGAGCAGGCGATCATGCCGATCCGGCGGCGGCCCTGGTCGACGAGGTACTGCGTCATCTCGCGGGCGCCCTGGCGGTCCTCGGCGGCGACGTAGGGGATGCCCGGCCCGGCCGGCCGCCCGCAGGCCACGGCGGGCAGCACGCCGCGGGCGAGGTCGCCGATGAACGGGTCGCCGGCGTGGGCGGAGATCAGCAGGACGCCGTCGACGTGGCCGCCGCGCACGTACCGCAGGACCCGGTCGCGCTCGTCGGCGCTGGACTCCAGCATCAGCACGAGACTGAAGTCCTGCTCGCCCAGCGCCTGGGTGCAGCACCGGAGCAGGACGCTGAAGTTCGGGTCCTCGAACAGCCGCTCCTGCGGCTCGGAGAGGACGAACGCGATCGCGTTGGACTGCTTGGTGACCAGGCTCCGGGCGCTCTGGTTGACCGTGTAGCCGGTGGTCCGCATGGCCTGCTCGACGGCCTTGAGCGCGCCCGGGCTGACGTAGTGCGCGCCGTTGAGCACCCGGGACACCGTGCCCCGGGAGACGCCCGCGACCTCGGCCACGTCGTCGATCGTGGGACCGCGGCGCAGCGCCCGCCTTGCCGCACCCCGGGACTTCGGGTGCGGCGAGGGGTCGGTGGTGTCTGTCGCGTCGGCCACAACGAATCCTCAGGCTGCGGTGGATCGGGCGCGGTCAGTTTCCCACGTCAGCGCGCAGCGGGGGCGGCACGGCGTTCGATCGGGCGACCCGGCCGTACCAGGTTGCACTGGATTTGGGCACTCGGGACTGATCGGTGTGGTCGACGTAGACGATGCCGAACCGGGCGCTGAAGCCCTCCGCCCATTCGAAGTTGTCGATCAACGTCCAGACGAAGTAGCCCCGCACGTCGACGCCCGCCTCGATCGCCGACCGCAGGGCCAGCAGGTGCCGGTGCAGGTAGTCGACCCGCAGCGGATCGTGTACCTGGCCGTCGGCGCCGACGGCATCGGGAAAAGCGGCCCCGTTCTCGGTGATGTAGATCGGCGGCAGCCCCGGATAGCGGGCGGACAGCCCGACCAGCAGGTCGCGGAACCCCTCGGGCTGCACGGGCCAGCCGACGGAGGTGACCGGCGTCCCGGAGGGGAGCACGGTCTCGGCCCGCAGGTGCCCGGAAGGCGCGGCCCGCACCAGCATCCGCCGGTAGTAGTTGACGCCCAGGAAATCCAGCGGAGCGCCAATCAGATCAAAGTCGCCAGCAGCGACAACCGAAGGATCCATGACGCCGGCCGGGTACGCGCCGGTCAGGATCGGTTCGAGGAACAGACCGTGGCTGTCGGCGTCGACCCGCCGCGCGGCGGCGACGTCCTCCTCGGCCGGACTGGCCGGGTCGACTGGGCTGAGGTCCAGCGTGATGCCCACCTGGCGCGCCCCGGCGGCACGCAGCCGCTGGACACCCAGGCCGTGCGCGAGCAGCAGGTGGTGCGCCGCCCGGTCGCGCTGGGCCAGGTCGCGGATGCCGGGCGCGTGGATGCCGCTCCCGTACCCGGCGTGGCTCGAGACCTTCGGCTCGTTGAGGGTGATCCAGTGCTCGACCACGTCGCCGAGCGCGTCGTGGACGATCTCCGCGTAGTCGGCGAACCGGTACGCCGTGTCCCGCTCGGGCCAGCCACCCCGGTCCTGCAGGGCCTGCGGCAGGTCCCAGTGGTAGAGCGTCACGTACGGCGTGATGCCGTTTTCCAACAACGTCGAGACCAGCCGCCGGTAGTGGTCGAGCCCCTTCTGGTTGGGCGCGCCCCGGCCGTCGGGCTGGATGCGCGGCCAGGCGACCGAGAACCGGTAGGCGCCGAGCCCCAGCGAGGCCATCAACGCGACGTCTTCCGGGTAACGGTGGTACTGGTCGCAGGCGACCGCACCCGTGTCACCGTTCAGGATGGCGCCCGGCACGTCGCAGAACGTGTCCCAGATGGAGCGTCCCCGGCCGTCGGTGTCGACGGCCCCTTCCACCTGGTACGACGCGGTGGCCGAACCCCAGACGAAGCCGGACGGGAACGGCAGTGCCGCTTCGGTCATGTGCTCAGCCCTTCAGTCCGCCGGAGATCATGTCGATCCGCCAGAACCGTTGCAGGAAAAGGAAAAGCGCGATCAGCGGCAGGACGGAGAGGAAGACCCCCATCACCACCAGGGAGTAGAGAACCGGCTGGCTGGTGCTCACGTTGAGCATGGTGAACAGCCCCACGGTCATCGGGAAGCGGTCGCCGTCGGAGATCATGATGTACGGCAGCAGGAAGTTGTTCCAGATCGCGACGAACTGCAGCAGCAGCAGTGTCACCATGCCCGGCAGCATCGGCGGCAGGCCGACGGACCAGGCGAGCCGGTACTCACCAGCGCCGTCGATCCGGCCCGCCTCCAGCAGCTCGTCGGACACCACGGCGGTGGCGTAGATCCGGGCCAGGTAGATGCCGTACGGGCTGATGATGCTCGGCAGCAGCACCGACCAGTAGGAGTTGACCAGGCCGAGCTCGGAGATCAGCAGGTACTGCGGCACCGCGAGGGTGATCTGCGGGACGAGCACCCCGGCCAGGATGACGTAGAAGAGCACGTTCCGGCCGGGGAACCGGTATTTGGCCAGGGCATAGCCGGCCAGCACCGAGACCGCGACGGACAGCACCGAGCCGACACCGGCGTACAGCAGGCTGTTGAGGGCCCATCGCAGGTAGATGCCGTCCTGGTACCGCAGCAGGTGGGTGAGGTTGTACCAGAAGCCGCCCTCGAAGCTGGGCCAGAACGAGAACGTCGTGAACAGCTCGGTCGGGCCCTTGGTCGAGGCGATCGCGACCCAGAGCACGGGGCCGACACAGTAGAGCGCGCCCAGCACGAGGATGGCGGTGGGCAGCAAACGGCTGCGGCTCACTGGTCGCTCCTGAATGCTCGGCGCTGCAGCACGGTCAGCACAACGATCGACAGTGCGAGCGTGCCCAACGCCAGCACGACGGAGGCGGCGGCCGCGGTGTGGATGTCGCTGTTGACGAACGCGTCGCGGTAGATCGTCATCAGCGGCACCCAGGTCGACGGGATCGAGTCGGACAGCGGTTGGATGACCGCCGGCTCGCTGAACACCTGGAGCGTGGCGATGATCGAGAAGATGCCGGTCATCACCAGCGCCGGCGCGATCAGCGGAATCTTGACCCGCAGCGCGATCTGGATCTCCGAGGCGCCGTCGACCCGGGCCGCGTCGTACATCTCGCCCGGGATGCCGCGCAGCGCGGTGAACAGGACGATCATGTTGAACCCGACGCCGCCCCAGACGCCGATGTTGGCGATGGAGAAGAACACCGTGGACGGTCCGAGGAAGTCCGGCGCCGGCAGGTTCACCGATTCCAGCACCGCGCGGATGGGGCTGACGCTGGGCAGGTACATGAAGCCCCACAGCAGGGACGCGATCACCCCGGGCACCGCGTACGGCAGGAAGATGCCGATGCGGGTCGTCCGGGTGAGCCGGACCCGTGGGGTGTCGAGCAGCAGCGCGAACAGCAGCGCGAGGCCCAGCATGACCGGCACGACGACGGCGCCGTAGCCGAGCATCCGGACCACACCGTCGAGGTACGCCGAGTCGGTCAGCACACCTCGGTAGTTCTCCAGCCCGACGAACTGCTCGACCCGCCGGCCGAGCCCGCCTCCGGTGACCCGCGCGGCACGCAGGCTGAGGTAGACCGTGTAGCCGATCGGGACGAGCAGGAACGTCACCAGGAGTACGACGGCCGGCGCGACCAGCACGAACGGGGCTGACCCGCCGCGCCGCCGTGCCGGCCGCCGGCCGGTGGACAGGGTGGTCACCGGCTAGGCCCCCTTGACCTGGAAGCCCTGCTTCTTCAGGTCGGCCACGGACGCGGCCTGAAGCTGGTCGACCGCGGCGCCGAAGTCGGCCTTGTCGGCGATGGCCTTGGCGAACAGGTCGCTGTAGCTGCTGTAGGTGACGTTGACGTTCGGCGCCCAGGAGAAGCCGCGCGCGGTCTTGGCGATCGCGGCGGCGTCGGCGTAGAACGTCGGCTGGTTGGGCATCATCGCCGGGGGAGCCGAGAGCGCCGGCGACGACTGCCCGCTGATCGCGGCCGGGTAGATCCCGCCCTCCTTGATCATCGCGGAGGTCGCCTCGGGGTCGGTGTTGAGCCACTTGACGAACTTCTCCGCCTGGGCCCGCTGGCTGGACTTGGCCGAGATCGCCGTCGCGGAGCCGCCCCAGTAGCCGGTGGTGGCCGAGGCGCTGTCCCACTGCGGCATCGCGGTCATCGCCCACTTGCCCTTGGTGCCGGGCGCGACGCCCTCGAGCACACCGGCGCCCCAGATGGCGCTGGGCCAGGCGAGCAGCGTGCCGTCGCTCATCTCCTTGTTCCACTCCGGCGTGTACATCGGCTTGCCGGACAGGACGCCCTCGTTGACCAGGCCGCCCCAGAACGCGGCCATCTTCTTGGTCGGCTCGTCGTTGATGGTGACCGACCACGTGCCGTTGTCGTTGGCCCACCAGTTGGCGCCGGCCTGCTCGGCGAGCCCCGCGAACCAGCCCGGGTCGCCGGAGGAGAAGGTGGCCAGGTAGGCCTTGCTGTCCTTGGCCCGCACCTGCCGCGCCACGGCCGCGAACTCGTCCCAGGTCTTCGGAACGGTCAGGCCGTGCTTGTCGAACAGGTCGGCGCGGTAGTAGAGCATCATCGGGCCGACGTCCTGCGGGATCGCGTGGGTCGTGCCGCCGAACGAGGTCAGGCCCCAGGTGCCCTCGGTGAACTCGCCCTTGATGGTGCCGGCGAGCTCCGTGAGGTCGGCGGTCACGCCGTTGGTGATCAGCACGGGCAGGGCCTGGTACTCGGCGTGGATCAGGTCGGGTGCGTTGCCGGCCCGGTGGGCCGTGAGCACCTTGGTGATCAGTTCCTCGCCCTGGGCCTGCCGGCTGACCGTGACCTTCTGGGTGGGGTTCTTGGCGTTCCAGATGTCGACCACTTTTTCGATGTTGGTGGTCCACGTCCAGAAGGTGAGGTTGGCCGGTGCGTCGGGGTCGCCCTTCGGCGGTGCCGATGCCTCTTCGTCGCCGCCGCAGGCGCTGAGCAGGGCCGGCAGGGTCACGGCCGCGCCGATGCCGGCCACGCCGCGAAGGAAGGTGCGGCGCCCGAACTGCTGGGGGCCGCCAGAGTTGGTCTTGTCGCGAAGCATAGGTGCTCTCCTGAGATCCGGTCGGTAGCGCGGACTGTGAGCGTTCACAGCGTCCAAGTCGGCGTGATCCGTTGTCAAGGCTCTGTTGCGGATTTGTTTCGATGCCTGGTGATCGCCGATCATCTGGCGTTGGCAACGGGATCGTGGTTCGGGGGCGCGTGGGAGCGCGGACGGTGGCGGTGCTGTGAGCGGTCACGTAACCTGCCCGCACAGGCAAACCGCTTACGACGTCCCCGGAAGGCGGCGCGGTGACCACCGAAACGATCCCCTCCACCAGACTCCACACCGTGCGGCTCGGTGTCCGCGACCTCGACCGGTCGACCCGGTTCTACCGCGACCTGCTCGGTTTCACCGAGGTACGCGACGGGCTGCTCTCGGCCGGCCCGGCGCTGGTCGAGCTCACCGAGATCGGGCCGGACGGCACGATCGGCGACTGGGTCAACGACGACCTGCAGGGCGGTGTCCGGCACGTCGGGCTCAAGGTCTCCGACGTGGACGACCGGATCCGCCGGCTGGAGGCCGCCGGCGTCACGGTGCTCTCGCCGCCGGCCGACGTGCTCGGCGACGTCCGCATCGCGTTCTTCCTCGACCCCGACGGGGCGCGCCTGGAATACATCCAGGGCGCCCTGAACTACCAGGTGGTCCACTCGCCCGAGCACGCCGACGCCGAGGCCGCCGACCTGCCCGGCCCGCGCGACGCACCACGGTTCGACCACGTCGCGGTCACGGTCGACGACCTGACCGCGACGCTGCGGTTCTACTGCGAGGGGCTCGGCTTCGAGCTGATCGGCCAGATCCGGCACCACGACGACCCGCGCGGGTTCCTGATGACCTACCTGCGCGCCGGAGCGGCCGTGCTCGAGGTGTTCAGCTTCGACGTGCCCACCGGCGGCAACCCGACGCCGGCCGCCGAGGCGCCGC
Organism: Asanoa hainanensis; assembly: GCF_900188485.1. Classification (GTDB taxonomy): domain Bacteria; phylum Actinomycetota; class Actinomycetes; order Mycobacteriales; family Micromonosporaceae; genus Asanoa; species Asanoa hainanensis. The sequence goes on along the minus strand of NZ_FZPH01000016.1, from coordinate 62,063 downwards.
TGGTCGGCTTCCGGTCGGTCAGCGTTGCCGCCGAGGACCTGCGGACGGCGGTGGTGCGGGCCGTCGCGGCCGGCGGCCGGCTGCTCGCCGAGCGCGACTCGTCCGCCACGCTGCTCGACCCGGACGGCGTGCTCGTGACCATCCGGAGCCCGCGATGAGCCGCGTCTTCGTCACCGGCTCCAGCGACGGCATCGGCGCCGGGATCGCCGACCGGCTGGCCGCGCAGGGCCACGAGGTGGTCCGGCACGCCCGCGACGAGCGGCGGGCCGCGGACCGCCGGGCCGCCGGCGTCGCCGACCGGTTCGTGACCGGCGACCTGGCCTCGCTGGCGCAGACCCGCGCGCTGGCCGAGCAGGTGGCCGCGCTGGGCGAGTTCGACGTCGTGGTGCACAACGCCGGCTGGGTCAGCCGGGCCGAGCAGCGTCCGTTGACCGAGGACGGCCTGGAGCAGACCTTCCAGGTCAACGCCCTGTCCGCGTATGTGCTGACCGCGCTGCTGCCGGTGCCGAAGCGCCTGGTCTACGTGAGCTCCGACTCCATCGTCCGCGCCACGATCGACGTGGCCGACCTCCAGCACGAGAAGGCCTGGACGGCTGGCGAGGCGTACGCGGACTCGAAGCTGGCGATGACCGCGATCGCCTTCGCGGTCGCCCGCCGCTACCCGCGGACGCTGTGCAACGCCGTCCATCCTGGCTGGATCAACACGAAGATGAGCGGCGACATCGCACCGCTGGACGTGGCGGCGGGCTCCGACACCGCGGTCTGGCTGGCGACGTCGACCGACCCGGCCGTCCTGGTCAGCGGCGCGTTCTTCCACGAACGCCGGCGCGTGACCCTGAACGACCAGGCCGACGACCCGGCCGTCCAGGACGCGCTCGTGGCGGAGTGCGCGCGGCTATCCGGCGTCACCCTGCCCTAAGACGCGCAGCTCCAGGTCGAGGCGGGTCGGTGCGGCCGGCAGCAGGTACGCCGGCAGCACGCCCGGGCCGCAGGACGCCGAGCCGATGCCCTGGTGCCCGGCGTCGACCGTCAGCCAGGTGTGCCCGTCCGGCCGCAGGTCGGTCGGATGGGCCGCCTGGTCGAGCGCCTCGGCCCGCCACGGGCGCACGGTCAGGCCGAACGGCGCCGGCCCGGACACCCGTACCCCGGCGCCCTGCCCGTCGGTGACTGTGGCCCAGCGGACCGCCGCGCGCCGGCCGTTCTCCTGGGGGAACACGTACGGCGTCTGTAGCTCAGGGACCGTGCGGTAGAACCGGCCGACCCGGTTGGCCAGGCCGGTGTCCGGATAGGACTCACCCGGCCCGCTTCCGAACCACTCCACCCCGGTGAGGGTGTCCGGCAGTCCGAACAGGACACCCAGCATCGGCAGCGGAACCGTCCACGGGCCGACGGGTTCGACGGCGACGCTGAGGCCGAGCCGGTCGTCTCCCCGGGCGGTCCAGGTGTACGTGGCCAGCAGCGCGAGATCCCGGCCGACCGGGGCGACGCGGGTGCGCACCACCAGGGTGTCGTCGGCCACCTCGACCGCGTCGACCCGGCGCCGCAGGTGGTCCAGGCCCAGCGCACGCCAGACCGGCTCCAGCGCCTCGCCGTGCGGCGCCCGGTCGTTGTCGGTCGGCGCCCGCCACACCTGCAGGGTCGGTCCGGCCACGGCCAGCCCGCCCAGGTGGCGCAACCGCCCGTCGCGCGGGTCGAAGCGGCCCGGACCCACCTGGATCCCGTCGGTGGACCGACTGATCGGCCCGGATCGCCGCGCCGCGACCATCTGCGGGGCGGTCGCCACCGGCAGCTGGCTCCACGCCACCTCCTGCCCCGCTTTGGCCCAGGGCTCGTCCGCCGCCAGCACGGCCCGGACGGTCAGGAACGCCTCGCCGCCGGTCTCAGGCAGGACTGGCAGCGCCACCCGCACGCTCGCGCCGGCAGCCACGTCCGGCACGGAGAGGACGCCGCGCGCCACCTCCTGGCCGTCGGCTTCGAGCAGCCAGCGGAACTCCAGGTGCGCCAGGTCGCGCACGCCGTGCAGGTTCGCGATCCGCACCCCGTCGCCGTCCGCGGTGATCCGGACCGGCTCGAACACCTTCTTGAGGTCGAGCAGCCCGGGGGAGGGGGTCCGATCGGGGAACAGCAGGCCGTCCGCGACGAAGTTGCCGTCATGCTCGATCTCGCCGAAGTCGCCGCCGTACGCATAGAACTCCTGCCCGTCGGCGGTGGTGGCGCGCAGGCCGTGGTCGATCCACTCCCAGACGAAGCCGCCCTGCAGGCGCGGGTACTTCTCGTACAGGTCCTGGTACTCGCGCAGGTTGCCCGGGCCGTTGCCCATCGCGTGCGCGTACTCCGCGTGGATGAACGGCATCGCGCGGCGCCGGGCGTCCAGGGCCGCGTCCGCCAGCGGCGGCTCGGCCCCTTGTCCGATCGCCTCGACGTCGGCGACGGGCAGGTACATCCGGCTGTAGACGTCGACGTCACGGCACGTCCAGTCGCGCTCGTAGAGCAGCGGCCGGCTCGGGTCGTGCGCGCGGGTCCAGCGGGCCATCGCGGCCAGGTTGCGCCCGCTGCCGCTCTCGTTGCCCAGCGACCACAGCACGATGCTGGGGTGGTTCTTGTCGCGCTGCACCATGCGCCGCATCCGGTCGACGCAGAGGTCCTCCCAGCGCGCGTCGTCGGCCGGGTTGCCGCGCCAGTCCGCGAGCCAGAAGCCGTGCGTCTCCAGGTCGCACTCGTCGACGACCCACAGGCCGTACTCGTCGCACAGCTCGAGGAACCGTGGGTGCGGCGGGTAGTGGCTGGTCCGGACCGCGTTGACGTTGTGCTGCTTCATGAGCAGCACGTCGGCGAGCATGTCCTCCTCGGTCAGCGCCCGGCCCCGGTCGGGGTGGAACTCGTGGCGGTTGACCCCGTTGAACAGCAACGGCTGTCCGTTGACGGTCAACAGGCCGTCGACCATCGCGACGGTACGGAAGCCGACGCGCAGCCGGACGGTCTCGGCGCCGCTGCTGACGGTGGCGTCGTAGAGCCGGGGGCGCTCGGCCGACCAGGGCTCGACGTGCGCCAGCCGCACATTCTCGCCGGCCGCGACGTCGACGCCGAGCTCCGGGACGCGCACCCGCGCGGGCGTGCTGGCGGTGACGAGCAGCGTCCCGGCGCCGGTGCGGTGGTCGTAGTCGGCCCGCACGGTCACGTCGTCCAGGGCGCCCTCGACCGGCCGGGCGACCAGGTCGACGCCGCGGAAGATCCCGGACAGCCACCACATGTCCTGGTCCTCGAGGTAGCTGCCGGCGCTCCACTGCACGACCCGGACGGCCAGCACGTTCGCGCCAGGCCGCAGCAGGTCGGTCACGTCGAACTCGGTGACCAGGCGGCTGCCGGTGGTCCAGCCGACCTCGGTGCCGTTGAGCCAGATCCGGGCGGCGGAGTCCACCCCGCCCAGCCGCAGCACCGTGCGGCCCGCCCAGCCGGTGGGCAGCTCGAACACGCGCCGGTAGTCGCCCGTCGGGTTCTCGTCGGGGACCCGGGGCGGGTCGAGCGGGAAGGGGTAGCGGGTGTTGGTGTAGGCCGGCGCTCCGTGCCCGTGCAGCTGCCAGTGCGCGGGCACCGGCAGGTCGGTCCAGGCCGCGTCGTCGAACTCGGCGGCCGCGAAGTCGGTCGGCCCGTCGGCCCGGTCGGCGAACCGGAAACGCCACAGTCCGTCCAACGAGAGCGTTTCGGCGTCGCTGTCGCACCAGGCCCGGGCCGGTCGGGCGGCGGGGCAAGGGCTCAGTGCTTCGTACCAGGCGCTGACGGTCATGCCGAGCACCCTACCTGTGAGCGCTCACAGAGAGCCAGACCTATTCGTCGTGTGGTGCGGGTCCGGCTAGCTGGTGTAGGCCGCCTCGAAGAAGCCGACCTCCAGGCGCATCGCGCGGCGGTAGACGGCCGCCGTGCGGGCGTCGCCGGGCACGGCGTAGGTGTCCAGCAGGCGTTCCAGGGTGGCGGCCAGCTCCTCGAAGCCCGGATCGGCGTACGTGCGGATCCAGTCGCCGTAGCGGTCGGCGGGTGTGCCGGCGGCGAGCGACTGGCCCAGGTGGGCGTAGAGGCGCATGCACGGCGTCAGGGCCGCGCAGGTCTGGCCGAGGCTGCCCAGGGCCGCGGTCGCGAGCAGGAAGTCCGTGTACGCCAGCGTGGCCGGCAACGGCTCGACGCTCGCCAGGTCGATGTCGTAGCGGGCCGCGTAGCCCTCGTGCAGGCGAAGCTCGTCGCGCACCCCGGCCAGCAGGTCGGCGAACGCGTCGAAGCCGGCGCGGTCCGGGCTGTGCGCGACGGCCAGGGCGTACGCGCGGGCGAACGACTCCAGGTAGAACGCGTCCTGCGCGACGTAGCCGGCGAACACCGGCTGGGGGAGGGTGCCGTCACCGAGCCGTTGGACGAACGGGTGCGCGAGCGCCGCCTCGGCCAGATCGGCGTTGTCGTGCCAGAGTGTCGCGGCGAGGCTCATGCCATGCCCCAGAAGGCGGTCTCGGCGGCGGCGACCGCGGTGAGCACCTCGTCGGCGGGGCCGAGATCTCGCGACGCCGCCGCGGCCAGCCCGGCCACGTAGTCGGCGAACCCGGGCGCGGTCCAGTGCTCCACGTACTCGCGGAATGCCGGCGCACCGGGCGCGGCGAACGTCCACGCGTCCAGGTACGCCCGCTCGATGGCCCACAACCCGACCAGCGCCTGCGGTACGGGCGCCGCGTCCAGCCGGTCGAGCAGCTCCCGGTAGGCGAGGGTGGCCGGCCCGGGCGCGGCGGTCAGGTCCAGCCCGTGCTGCCCGGCCCGGTCCTCGAACCAGCTCAGCTCGTCGACGAGCGCGACCAGACCCGCCGCCAGCACGGCCTGCGCGTGCCGGGGAGCGCGGGCCAGCAGCCGGGCCTGGAACGCCAGCAGGTCCGCGACGAAGTGGTGGTCCTGGACCAGCCACTCGGCGAACGCCGCCGGGGCGAGCGTGCCGTCGCGCACCCCGGTCAGGAACGGATGCTCGGTCGCATCGGCCCAGGCCGCGGCATGCCGGCGCAAGAGATCGTCTAGCTGCACAACTGGCGACCCTACCCGGCGGCCTGGTGACGCGAACGGCGGCGGAGCCCAAGGGCTCCGCCGCCGTCGGTCGCGATAAGGCTTATTCCTTGACGTGTCGGCCCGCGCCGACCTCTTCCGGCTGCGGGGCCGGCGCCGCGGGGGCGGCGGCGGCCGGGCGGCGGCGGAACAGCAGCAGGCCGGCGACGATCAGGACCAGGCCGATGAGCAGCAGGACCAGCGGGCCCCACAGCTTGACCAGCATGAGCAGCTGGCGGTTGCTCGACGCGGTGTCGGCGCTCTTCTTGATGGTGTCGTCGGTGTAGGTGAAGGTCGCGTCGAGGATCGTCACCGAGACGCCGTTGTTGGCCAGCAGGTTCTTGTGCTGGACCTCCTGGACCTTGATGAACTGACCCGTGGTCGGCTCGACCCACACGGTGCGGGTGTTGTCGTAGACGATCTCGCCCGACGTCGCGCCCGGGGCGAGCGCGCCCACGAGCACCGACATCCGGTCGGCCGGCACCTGCTGGCGCGCCTCGCGGATCTCCTGGGTGAACTGGTACGTCTCCAGGCCGGCGATCTCCTCGGTCTTGACGAACTTGGCGGGCTGCGTGCCCAGCACGTCACGGTCGAAGATCTGGTAGTCCTGCTTCTCGGTGCCGAACGGGAACTTGTAGATCTGGCCCGAGTAGTCGACGTCCTCGCGGTTGCCGCCGGTGTCGAGCCACTGCCCGTCCCACTTCTGGGCGGCGGCGGTCTTGCGGTCGACCGCGAGGGAGGTGCTGTACGCGCTGACTCGTTCGTTGTTGTCGGTGCGCACCACGTCTTGGCCGACCAGCCACACGGCGGCCGAGCCGTCGAGGTCACCGGTCAGCGCGGCGGTCGCCTTCCGGTCAGCCTGGACCCGGATGGTCGAGCGCAGGGTGCCCTTGTTGATCGCCACCGAGCCGTTGGTGATTTGCATGAAGGTGGCGTTGGGCGCCTCGGCCACCGACTGGGTCGGCTCGAGGTCGTAGGGGAGCTGGGCCGCTCGCGGGCCGACCACGAAAGCCAGCCCGGCGGCGAAGACCACGGCTACCACGCCGACGCCGAAGAGCACGGCACTGACCGCGCGGGACGTCATGGGGTGCCTCCACAATGTAGGTATTGACAGGGGGGAACGCGCTGCTGGCGAGCAGGTTACTACTCAGTCACATCCGTCCGCGACCCCCAAGATTTCGGACGTCGCAGTACCAATGTGTAGTTCCAGGTGATCGTTTCGCGGAGCAACGGCACCCGGGCGGACCATTGCGCCCACCAGGGGTGGTACCGGGGCAGGACATCGACGATCTCGACCTGCCCCTGGCGGGCGGCGGCCTTTGCCCAGCGGTGCACCTGGGCCGCGCTGACGGGGAACAGCGTCTCGCCGAAGCGGTTCTTGGGCTGGCGGCCGAACTTCTTCGCGTACCGCGCCCGGGCGCGGCTGCCGCCGAGGTAGTGCCAGGGCGCCGTCTCGTGCCCGCCCCACGGCGAGAGCCACGGCGTGAACGAGACGAACAGGGTGCCGCCGGGGCGGGTCACCCGGACCAGCTCGTCGAGCATCCGCTCCGGGGTCGAGACGTGCTCGACGACGTTGGAGGAGTAGCAGACGTCGACCGACGAGGTCCGCACCGGCAGCGCGGTGCCGCTGCCGCGCACGGACGGCGCCCCGGCACCGCCGTTGCCGGGAGCTGGGAGGTCGCCGGCCTCGGGGTCGAGACCGAGGTACGTGGCCCCGGCCCCGTGGAAGGCCTCGGCGAAGTAGCCGGGCCCGCCGCCCACGTCGAGCACCACCGCGTCGCGCAGGTCCACATAGGAGCCGAGCTGGCGCACCGAGTCCCTGGCGAGCGTCGAGTAGAACCGGTCCGGATCGCTCTGCTCGTGCAGGAACGCCCGGAACAGTCGCACCGCTCGCCCGAGGGTGGCCCGATAGGGCGGCGGTCCCGCGGGCGGTTCCTTGGCCGACGGCACCAGGGTCGCGGCCACCGCGCACACCGCGGCCAGCAACGCGGCCTGCGTCGCCCCGACGTACGCCCAGTCCTGCCCGTGCCCCTGCATCCGGCCCACCACCGCGATGCCGGTGCCGAGCAGCGCGGCGGCGGCCGCCACCACCGGCAGCAGCCGGGGCCACAGTTGCCGGCCGATCATCGCCGCGATCAGCAACGCCACCGCCGGGAAACCGCCGAGCACGACCGCGACCGCGCCGAGCGGCACGACGATCCACCACGTGGGCGGGCGCGCCGCGACGACACCGGACGCGAATGCGCGGCGCCGGACCGGGACGAGCGCCAGCAGGACGACCAGGAGCACCGCCCCGGCGCCGGTGGCCAGACCCGCCCGGTACGACCGGTCCGGGGTGAACTCGAGCGTCACGGTGCCGCCTTGGCCCGCCGGCACCTCGTACGCCTGCTGCCAGCCGTCGACGCGGACCTTGTGCAGGCGTGCCCCGTCGAGGGTCGCGGCAGAACCGTCGCTGAAGTTCTCCGGGATCACCAGCAACGCCGCCGCACCGGGCGCGACCGTCAGCGTGCGCACGGTCGAGTCCCAGCGGGTCACGGTCACCGCCCGGGTCGCGGCGGGCGTGGCGGCGGGTAGGCCGACCGGCGTCAGCGTGGCGGTGTCGAGCAGGAACGCCGTGGACGGCGTGGTGTGCAGCCGGTGCTCGCCGGCCTCCAAGGTCACGGACTCGCTCGCGAACACGTCGCAGATGGTCACCGGCAGCCCGCGCCCGGCCCGGACGTCGGCTAGGCTCCCGGCGACCGAGGTTTTGTAAGCGGTGCCGTCCAGCGTGACGGTCGGGCCGGCGCCGCACGGCGCGTCGACGGCGGGCAGCGCGCCGCGGGCGGTGACGCCGGGGATCTCGACCTCGGCGAACCCGACGGGCGCCGGCCAGCCGTTGCCGCGCGCGTCGCCGGTCACCTCCGCGGACCGGGATACGACGATCGAGAGGCGGTCGGTGGTCACCGCCGGGAACCGCACCCAGCCGTCGGCGCCGATGTCGGCCGGGAGGTCGCGCCCGGCGGCGCGCACGATGACCGCCAGCGGTGTCGACGCGACCGGCGCTTCCGGGACGACCAGCCGGAGCCGGTCCACGCGGCGCTTGCCGGTCCAGGCCAGGTCGACGGACGGGGCCGGGTCGACCGGCTCGGCCAGCCACGCGGTCGCGGGGTCGCCGTCGACGGCGGCGTCGGCGCCGACCAGCGCGTCACCGGCGAGCACCGACGAGGCCGCGGCGGTCACCGGCGCGTCCAGTGGCAGCGTGCCGCCGGGCCGGGGGTGGGCGGTCAGCCGCAGGCCGTAGTCGGCCTTCGTGGGCGTGGTGAAGATCCGGTCCAGGCCGAGCGGCTCCTCGCCGGTGCGGCGCAGGAACTGGTCACAGTGGACGGTGCCGGCCGGCGCGAAGCAGGCGGCCCGGTCCTCCAGGCCACGGGCGAACGCGTAGATCGGCGGCGACCCGGCGGGCGCGTCGGCCGGCACCCGCAACGCGCGTTCGGCCGCCAGCCCAGGGATGCCGAGCTCGCGCAGGGCCACGGCGCCGTTCGGGAAGCCGGGGGCCAGACCCAGCACGGTAACCCGGACCGTCGTGGTCAGGCCGGGCAACGGGTCGAGCCGCTGCGGACCGGGGCGCTGCGACACCTGGCGCTCGATGTCGCCCTGGTCGGTGCTGACCCGCACGTAGCCGACCGGGGTGGCGTCGCGCAGGTCGGTGTCGAAGTCGACGGTGAGCTGGTCGACGCGGCGCGGCGTGTCGAAGGTGACCTCCAGCCACTGGCCGGCGGCCGGTGCGAGCGGGTCGGACCGCCAGGCCGTGCGGGAGTCGCCGTCCAGGGCCGCGAACGGCAGGTGCGACACGTCGGTGGGCGCCAGGGTGTCGGCGAAGGCCGCGCTGCTGGAGGCGGTGACCGACCGGATCCCCTGGTACGCCGCGAGGGTCTCGTGCCCCGCGGCCGGGAACGGGAGCAGGTCGCCGCGCTGGCGTCCCTGCCGGGTCTCCTCGTCCGAGGTCATCGTCTGGCTTAGGTTGTCGCGGACGCGGCCGACGTTGAGCTCGCGCCGGCGCAGGCCGTCGGTGACGACCGGTGTCGCCTCCGCCGGCTCATCCGTGGTGAGGTCGTCGCCGGCGAGCACCGCGGGGGTGCCTTCCGCCAGCACGCCCTGCTCCAGCGCGGTCAGCAGCGACTCCGGGCCGCCGCTGACCACCCGCACGTCGCCCGAGGAGACCGCTGACGCGACCGGCACGTCGCGCTCGACCTCGAAGATCTCGATCGACGGCACCGCGGTCCCGGCGTCGGCGGGGCTGCCCGCGGGGTCCGCCGCGACGGTGGGCCCGAACTGGGCCGCCGGACGCAGCCCGGGTGAGTTGGCGACGGCCTGGCGGATGGCCGCGATCGGCGGCGCGGCGGTCGCCGTGCGGTCGATGTCGTGGCGCACCAGCAGGAAGCGATAGCCGGAGCGGGCGAGGAAGTCGGCGAGGGCGGGGGAGCCACGGCCCTGTTCGAGCACCGCTTCGACGGTGTCCATGACCCGGGTGTTGCCCTCGGAGCCCAGCGGGATCTGGTTGCGGGTCGCCCAGGGCGCGCCGGCCAGCGGCTGGATGACCTCGTCGACGGTGCGGCCCCAGGCGTTCTGCGCGAAACCGACGCCGGGCACGACCAGCGTGCGGGCGCGGGAGTCCTGCGCGGCGAGCCAGCCGCTGGCCTGGCGCCAGTAGTCGGGCACGTCGGACCAGCCGGGGCCGGGCCGCAGCGCACCGGACCAGGCCGGGGCGGCCGCCACGATCAGCACGGCGGCGACGACCGGCGCGACGGGCAGCCGGAACCGGCGCACCGCGAACGCGCGGCTGGCCGCGTGGGCGAGGCCGAGCACGATCGGCAGGCGCAGCACCGGCTCGAACTTGTGCACGTTGCGCAACGGTGCCAGCGGACCGTCGAGCAGGTCGCGGACCGGGCCGGCGAACGGGCTGTCGAAGGTGCCGAGGTAGCCGACCGCCAGCAACGTCAGCCCGGTCAGCATGCCGAAGACCAGGAACCGCCGCTCGGGCAGCCCGCGCAGCCCGAGGCCGACGAGGCCCACGATCGCGACGAGGGCGGTCGCCACCATCAGCACCGGGCTGTCGATCAGCACCCAGCCGGCCGGCCACCAGGGCTCGCCCTGGATGACGTACCCGACCCACTGGTTCGTGCCGCGCATGGCCTGGAACAGCGACGTGACCGCGGTGGTGGTCGCCGACGACTCGATGAAGTCGAGGAACGGGAGGCTGTACTGGCCGAGCAGCAGAAGCGGCAGCGCCCACCAGAGGCTGACCGCGGCCACGCACAGCGTCCACCAGGCCGCGAGGGCGGTGTGCCGGCGGTCCCAGCGCCTGGTCAGGAACCAGATGCCGGGCAGCACCAGCGCCATCAGCACGGCGGCGGCGTTGATGCCGCCCATGCACAGCACGGCGAGGGCGGACAGCGCCGCCGCGCGGCGCGGGGAGCGCACCGTGACCAGCGGCAGCAGGACCCACGGCAGCATGACCACCGGCAGCATCTCGGCCGAGAGCGGTCCGACCTCGGTGAGCATCCGGGGTGCCAGCGCGTACGCGAGGGCGGCGAGCAGGCGCGCCGGCTCCGAGCCGATGCGGATGGCCCGGGCCAGCAGCAGCACGCCGAGGTAGGCCACGACGAGCAGCAGCGCCGACCACAGCCGCTGGGTGATCCAGGTCGGCACGCCGAGCAGGTCGCCGCCGGCGAAGAACGGCCCCATCGGGAACAGGTAGCCGTACGCCTGGTTCTGCAGCTCGCCCGAGGTCGCCTCCGAGTTCCACAGGTGCAGCGCCCGGCCCATGAAGCCGATCGGGTCGACGGCGAGGTCGAGCTTGGTGTCGAAAGTGGACTGTCCGGGGCGTTGCAGGAACGCGACGACCGCCAGCAGCACGGCGCCGGCGGCGGTGCCGATCCAACGCCGGCTCCGGCGCGCCGGCCTCTCAGCCGGCGAGGCGGTGGTTTCGGCCGTGACCGGCTCCTGCGTGATGGCGGTCAACGTCGGCACTCCGGCGGCAGGCAGCTGAACTCCGCGAGCGCGGAGAAGAAGATCTGGCGGATCCCGGACGGTTCGGGCGTCAGCGCCACCCGCCCGCCGGTGGCTTTGGCGATCGTGTTGAGCTCCCCGGCGTCGATGTCGGGGCCGACACCGATGAACAGGACCGGCAGCGGGCGGCGCGGGTCCTGCAGCTTCGCCAGCTCGGCCAGCAGCTTCGCCTGGCCGATCCCGCTGGCGTTGTCGTCGGTCCCGTCGGTCAGCACCAGTACGAGGTTGATCCGGCCGGGGGTCCAGTTGCGGGTGCCGTCCTGGTAGGCGGCGAGGAGCGTGTCGTACAGGCCGGTGCCGCCGTTGCGCTTGGCCCGGATCTGGCCGAGCTCGCGCACGATCTCCGCGCGCCGAGGGCCGACCGGACCGACCGGCACGTTCTCGACGTAGTCGCGGGCGCCGTCGACGTCGGTGGAGAACGTCCAGATGCCGATCTCGGTCGTGCCCAGCAGCAGGCCCACGCCGCCCTGCGCGGCCTTGATCGTGGCCGACATGCGGGTCTCGCCGCCGTCGCCGACCGCGGCCTCCATCGAGCCGGAGGTGTCGAGCACGGCGAGCAGCCGGGCGGACAGGTGCACGCCGCCCCAGGCGTTGAGCAGGTCCGTCGTCTCGGCCTCCGGCGGCACCGGCACGGGCGGGTAGGCCTTGGTGCGGATCCGGCGCGCGCCGCCGGTCGCTGGGGCGCCGGCCGGTGAGCGCAGCCCGTCGCGGGCCAGGGCCGCGACCCCGTCCGCGGCCAGCAGCAGCCGCAGGAACGCGGCGGCGCCGTCGCGGGCCTGGCCCCCGGCGAGCACCGCGTACGGGTAGTCGAGGCCGGGCAACGGCTTCGGCGGGTAGACGGCGACCTGGGCGCCGGCCCGCAGCACCTGCTGCTCGGTGCTCACGACGGCGGACTCGGCGCCGCCGGGTCCGCCGGGCGTCGGTGCGGCCTCGCCGGAGACGGCGACGGTGCGGGGGGCGAGCCGGCGCATGATGGCGGCCGCCGCTCCGGCGCCGTCTCCGGCGAGGGTCTTGATGCCGGCCACGGCCGCGAAGCCGAGCGGGCTGGTGGCCGGGTCGGGCAGCACCACGGGCAGCGGCGGGTCGTCGGCGGCGACCAGGGTCTTCCAGCCCGGCGTGCGGCGGGGCCAGCCGAGGCGGGTGGCGGACCGCTCGTCGAGGGCGAGCACGACCGGGGTGGTCGCGACGGAGACGCCGGTCGTGGGCACCTGGAAGGCGCCGGCCGCGCGGGCCCGGCGCAGCCACAGCGTCGACTCCGGCAGCCAGACGTCGGGCCGCACGCCGGCGGTGAGCAGGCGCAGCACGTCGGCGGACTCGCGGGCCTCGACGGTCACGTCCAGGCAGCGCTCGCGGGTGGCGACCTGGCCGCCGACCTCGCGGGCGGCAGGCGCCACGCTGGGCGCGACCATGACCCGCAGCGCGATGCGCCGCTCGCAGGTGGGGTCGTCGCCGGTGCGGTCGACGTAGCTGAGCGCGGCCCAGCCGGCGAGCACCACGACGAGGGCGGCGCTCAGCAGCACGACCGGCCAGAACTCCGGTCGGCGGTTGTCCGCCACGCTCCCTACCTACCTTTCACAGATCATCGACGCCAAGCGTTGCCAACCAACCCGACCGCGCCCTAGGGTGACGCGGTCGCGAATATTACTCGCTGGTAGGGGTGGCGGAGTAGACCATGACGGATGCTTTGGCGCCACACCTGGTGTTCCTGAACTGGCGCGATGTGCGCCATCCCGAGGGCGGCGGCTCGGAGGTCTACATCGAGCGGATGGCGGCCGAGCTGGTGTCGCGCGGCTACCGTGTCACGCTTTTTTGCCAGGCACACGGTAGCGCTCAGGCGCGTGAGGTCAAGACCGACGGCGTTGCGATCGTGCGTCAGGGCGGCCGGCACACGGTCTACCTGCGCGCCGCACTCGCGTACCTGGCCGGTGTTTTCGGCTTCGGACCCTTGTCCCGCCGGGGTTTCGGGCGTCCCGACCTGATCGTCGACGTCTGCAACGGCCTGCCGTTCCTGAGCCCGCTCTACTCCCGCCGGCCGGTGGTCACGCTGGTCCACCACGTGCACCGCGAGCAGTGGCCGGTGGTCTTCGGCCCGGTCGTGTCCCGGATCGGCTGGTGGGTCGAGTCGCGGCTGGCGGTGCGCGTCTACCGGAACCGGCGCTACGTCACGGTTTCCCCGACCAGCCGCCGCGAGCTCGTCGAGCTCGGCGTGGACCCGGAGCTGATCCGGGTCGTGCACAACGGGACCCCGGAGGCCTCCGGTCCGCCCGCCCCGCGCACCGCGCACCCGAGCCTGCTGGTGCTGGGGCGCCTGGTGCCGCACAAGCGGATCGAGCTGGCGCTGCGGGTGACCGCGCTGCTCTCGCCGGAGCTGCCCGACCTGGAGCTCGTCGTCGCCGGCCGCGGCTGGTGGGAGGAGCCGCTGCGGGAGCTCGCCGGCGATCTCGGCATCGAGGACCGGGTGCGGTTCACCGGCTTCGTCACCGACGAGCACAAGCACGAGCTCCTCTGCCGTTCGTGGCTGTCGTTGGTGCCCTCGCTCAAGGAGGGCTGGGGACTGACCATTGTGGAGGCCGGCGCGCACGGCACCCCGGGGGTGGCGTTCCGGTCGGCCGGCGGGGTCGCCGACGCGATCGTCGACGGGGAGACCGGGATCCTCGTGCACGACGAGGTCGACTTCCTGCGCGCCGTGCGCCGGCTGCTGCGCGACCCGGAACGGCGGTCGGAGCTGGGTGTGGCGGCGCAGAAGCACGCGCAACAGTTCACCTGGGCGGCCTCGGGTGAGGCCTTCGCGGGGGTGATCGCCGAGCAGTTACGGGCCGGTGCTGCCGGCGTGCCGGGGGCGAGCCCCCGGCCGCACGGTCAGCGGGTGCCGTAAATGGTCGCCGCCGGGTTGTCGTCGGACTGGTTCGCGACGGTGTCGGCCGAAGGACTGATCTGGCCGATCGTCGCGATGATGCCGATGAGACCCAACGTCGCACCGAGGACGGCGGCGACGACGAACGTGGCCAACCGGGCCATAGATACCCCTCCTCGACGTACTGCGTGGCGGGACGTTACCACGCGGTAGGTCTGCGGCGCAGCACCAGAATCGCGGCGAAGACGATCACGAGCGCGGCGAACAGGTGCGCGGCCACGGCTGGCCACCGTCGATGGCTTGCGACGGCCGTCGCGGCGGCGGACGGGTTCTCCCACAACGCCAGGTGCTGCCCCGAGAACACCGGCCGCAGGCCGGTCAGGACGGCCGGCGGCACCGCGACGCCGGACTCCTGCCGGACCAGCACCCACCGCATGCCGAGCGGCGCGACCGGTTGACCCGTGTCGAGCAGCCGCCGCACCTCGGCCGCTCGTGGGCTCTCCCCGTCGACCGTGACCGGACCGACCTGGAGCTCGTCGTTGATCAGCACCGGGGCGGCCAGGTAGCGCGGTGCCGGGTCCCGCACGATCACGCCCCGGTTCCAGGCGTAGCTCTGGTAGCCGTAGAACGGCAACGAGAGCACCTCGCCGGGTGCCGCTTTCACCTGGGTCGCCACGGTGTCCCAGTCCGCCGGGTACCGCACCGGGCGTAGCTGGCCGGCGGCGCCGAACGCGAGGTCCGGCAGGATGGCCACCGGCAGCAGCAGGGCGGCGACGAGCACGACGCGGCCGGCGTTGGCGTCCAGGCGCACGGCGAGGCGGTCGGCCAGCACCTCGGCACCGAGGCCGGCCAGGACCGCGAGCAGGACGGCGTACGGGATGAGGAACTTCTGGCTGTCGCGCAGCAGGCCCGCGCCGGGGATGTCGACCACCAGCCATTCCATGACCCGCGCGCCGGGGCCGATGCTGGCGGCGGCCAGGACGAACGATCCGGCGGCCAACACGGCGAGGCGGACCGTGCCGTCGGGCCACCGCTGCCGCAGGGTTCGCCAGCCGGCGGCGGCCAGGGCCAGCAGGAGCGCCGTCGCGAACGGCGCGAGCACCGAGGATCGGCTGCCCGGCACGGTTTGCGCGTTCCAGATGCCGCCGGTGCCGGCCAGCGCGCCCAGGGCGCCGCTCCAGTTCTCGGCGCGGGCGGCGAAGGCGCCGACGCCGTCGGGGTCGGAGGTGCCGCCCGCGGTGCTGGTCGCGGTGGCCACCACCCACGGCGCGCACAGGGCGGCGGTGGCGGCGATCGCCGCGAGGCCCGCCCGCAACGGCACCAGGACCGCGACGGTGGCCAGGGCGATCAGGCCGCCGGTCGGGGTGACCGCGGCCGGGGCCGCCGCGAGCACGAGGCGAGCGAGGGCGCGAGGCCGGTCCGGTGCGGTGCGGAGGTCCAGTGCGGCGGCCACGAGCCAGGGGAGGGCGGCGTAGGCGAGCAGCAGGCCCCACTGGCCGAGCAGCAGCCGTTCGGCCAGGTACGGGGTCCAGGCGTACGCCAGCGCGGCGACCAGCCGGGGCAGGGTCCGCTGGGTGGGCACGAGCCGGGCCATGCCGAGCGCCGCGAAGTAGACGATCGCCGCGAGGACGAGCCGTTGCAGCGCCCAGCCCGGCACGGCGAGGTTGGCCAGCGACACGAGCGCGTCCAGCGGCACCGCGCGGGGCAGCGCGTCGGCCGGCGCGAACAGGTCGGCGGTCATGGGCTGCCGGGGCACGAACACCATGTCGTAGCGCAGCACGTAGCCGGGCAGGACGAGCGGCGCCAGCACCACCACGGTGATCGCGGCGGCGGCCAGCCGTTCGGGCCAGCCGGGCCAGCCGGGCCAGTGCCTGAGCCGCATCAGCCGGCCGGCTGCGGCACGACCGAGCCGACGTCGATCTCGTTGGTGCAGATGTTGGCGGCCGGGTCGCCCAGCTTCATGGTCAGCTCGGAGCCGCCACCGTCGAGCAGCAGGAAGATGGCGTTCAGGCCGCGGTGCACGTCGAACTGGTGCTCGTGGCCGGCGCCGAGGCGCACCGTGGCGGTGGCGTCGCGGTCGCTGATGTAGGCGATCCGGGCGGCGTACCAGTAGTCACCGACGCTCTTCTCCAGGCGCAGCGTGGTCGGCTGGTCGCCGGTCACCCGGTAGCCGCACCCCTGCTCCGGGCCGGGCGCGCCGTGCGTGCCCGCGACCCAGGCGGGTCGGATGTGCCCGGCCTGGTCGAAGATCCACAGGTTGCGGGCCTGGGTGACGAAGGTCGGGTCCTGGTCGAGGGGGGCGAAGAACCGGGACTGCAGGTTGTACGGCGCCGACAGCGGCCCGACGACCGCCTCTGGCACCGGCTGGTCCATGAACACCGTGCCGGGCGCCGCGGCGGCGAGGTCGGCCCGGGCGGTGTTGAGGTAGTCGCGGCCGGCCTTGATCGCCCAGTCGTCCCCGTACCCCTGGCCGCTCCAGAAGCAGCTCACCAGAAACAGGATCGCGACCGGTGGGACGAGGTAGCCGAACACCGGCCGCCACTGGGGCTGTTTCTGGGGTTGTTCGGCTTCGGACTTCAGTCCGCACAGCGCGACGCCCAGGCAGATGGCGGCGACCACCGCGACCTCGCCGACGTAGCGGGGCACCGCGCCGGCCACGCCGCTGAACACCGAGCCGAGCCGGGTCGCGCCGAGCAGGGCCGCGTCCAGCGCGACGTAGCTGAGCAGCAGCAGCCAGGCCCGGGTGGCCAGGCTGCCGCGCAGCACGACGGTCAGCGCGACCAGCGCCGCGAACACCGCCAGGGCGACCCAGGTGGCGGCCTCGGGCGGCGCGGTCAGCGGGGCGCCGTCGGCACCGTCGAGCCAGCGCCACGGGCCGCCGAGCAGGCCCGGGATGACCGTGAAGGTGGTGAGCTGGCGCAGGAAGGTGAAGACCTCGTTGGCGGAGGCCGGCTGGCGCAGCGACGAGGTGGCCTGCGACAGGTAGAGCGCCAGGAAGAGCAGCGACACGACCGTCAGCGTCAGCCAGGCCGGCCACCACCGGCGGGCGGCGCCGACGACGGCCCGGACCGGACCGCCGGGGCTGTAGACGAAGACGGCGAAAAGCGCAACGAATGCGACGATCAGCAGCGACTTCTCGAAGAACACCAGGCCGAGCACGATCGCCGCGGCCAGGGTCACCAGGTGCCGGCGCCCGCCGCCGCGTTGGTAGCGGACGAACGCGCCGGTCGCGAGCACCATCGCGAGCTGCATCGGCAGCACGTTGACGGCGACCGCCCACCACGAGCTGGCCTCCAGCGTCAGCGGGGTGAACAGGAACAGCGCGAGCGGGGCCAGCAGCAGCGGGCCGTTCGGCAGCATCAGCAGCAGCAGCCGGTAGAGGAGGACGCTGACCAGCGCCTGGGCGGCCAACATCAGCGTGGCGTACGGCCAGTACTGGAACTCGGTCAACCGGTGCACGACCCAGGTCAGCAACTGCCCGGCCGGCATGAAGTGGTTGTTGAACAGCGTCAGCAGGTAGTCCGGCCCGATGCTCGCGGCGTCGGCCCGCGACAGCAGCGGGAAGTCGTCGAACGTCAGGTAGCCCCGGCTGGTGATGCTGGCCCGCCAGAGCAGGCTGACCGTGATCAGCCCGGCGGCCAGCACGTGCAGCGGGACGCGCAGGCCCGGGCCGGCCGGCGGGTTCACTGGTGACGAGGGGGTGCCTGACATGCAGGGCACCTTAGCGGCAATCGGCCGGTGCTGGCGGGCTGCCTTCGCGGCGGCCCGCCAGCGGAGGCTCCGGTCAGAGCTGGCCGCAGGTGCCCGCGCCCTGCTCGGTGCGCAGGCCGTGGTGCGACAGGTTCTGGCGGCTCTGCGGACCGTAGGCCCCGTCGGCGCTGATGCCGTGCGACCGCTGCGCCTTCACCAGGGCGTCGCGGGTCTTGCTGCCGAAGTCACCGTCGGCCACGAGCTGGGCGCCGATGATGTTCCAGTAGCAGTTGTCCAACGACTCCTGGAGGATCCGCACTCTATCGCAGGCATTCAGCTCTGGTGATCCCTTTTACGCGGTGGTCCGATACGTCGCGATCAGCACGCCGGTGGTGGTCGGGATCGCCTCGACCAGCTCCATTGTGGTCGGTTTCGCGGCGAACAGTGTGGTGCCCTGGCCGACCGTCAGCGGGTGGATGGACAGCGTGAGCACGTCGACGAGGCCGGCCTCGAGCAACGAGCGCACCAGCACGCCGCTGCCGAGCACCACGAGGTCGCCTTCTTTCTTCAACGCGGCCACCGCGGCGGACACGTCGCCGCGCAGCAGCGTCGAGTTCTGCCAGGGCAGCGGCTCGGCCAGGGTCCGCGAGGCCACGTACTTCTGCCGGCGGTTGAGCACCTCGGTGTAGGGGTTGCCGTCGGTCCGGTCGGCCCAGACGCCGTGGAAATGCGCGTAGGTGCGCCGGCCGAGCAACAGGGAGCCGTCGCCCCGCATCCCCTTGCCCATGGTCTCGGCCATCACCCGATCCATGTAGGGGACCGCCCAGCCACCCCGCGTGAACCCGCCCCGGGTGTCCTCGTCGGCGGCGGCGGGCGCCTGCATGACCCCGTCGAGCGTCACGTTCTCGACCACGACGACCTTGCCCATGATGTCTCCTCTGCCGGTTGACCTTCCACCAGCTATACGAACGAGCCATCCCAGAATCGACAGACCTGTGGCTGGCCACAGTGGCAGGAGAGGAACATCGTGCGACCATCGGCCGATGGGGCGGACGGTGCTGATCGTGGACGACCACGAGGAGTTCCGGACGTCCGCCCGCGCCGTGCTCGAGGCCGAGGGCTTCGAGGTGGTCGGCGAGGTCGCGACCGGTGGCGGCGTGGTCGAGGCCGTCACGCGGCTCCGCCCAGGCGTGGTGCTGCTCGACATCCGGCTGCCGGACGTCGACGGGTTCGCCGTGGCCGCACTGCTGGCCGGGCTCGCCAGCCCGCCCGAGGTGGTCCTGGTGTCCAGCCGCGATGCGGTGGTGTGGGGAGCCCGGCTGCGGGACAGCCCGGCCCGGGGTTTCCTCCCCAAGAGTGACCTGTCGGGTGCGGCGCTCCGCCGCCTGCTCGCGTAGGCCGACGTGCGCCGGCGGGTCGCCCAGGCAGCGGTCGGGTTGGCTGCCGTCGGGTTCGGCCTGGTCTCCGAGCGGGTGGCGTACGGCTGGGACCGCCCGCTGCACTGGTTGCCCGACCTGGCGGTCGGCCTGGTCTGCGTCGGCGCCGGTCTGGCGGCCTGGCACCGCTGGCGCGGCGCGGCCGTGCTGCTCGTGCTGACCGGGTTCACCTGGTTCGCGGGCAACCTCGCCCCGGCCCTGCTCTTCTGGCATCGCGGGCTGATCGCGCACGCCCTGATCGCCTGTCCGGGCTGGCGGCCGCGCTCGTGGGTCGGGACGGTCGCGATCGGGCTCGGCTACGTGGCCTCAGTGACCCCGGTGTGGCAGAGCGAGCTCGCGGCGCTCACCCTCCCGGCGATGCTGGTGGCCGCGGTCGGGGTGGAGTACGCACGCCGGACCGGGCCGGCCCGCCGGCCCGCCCGGGTCGCGCTCCGGGCAGCCACGGTGCTGGCCGCGGTGCTGGTGGCCGGCGCCGCCGCGCGCCTGATGGTGCCGGCCGGCGACGCGGTCGTCCCGGCCCTGCTGGCCTACGAGGCGACGCTGGCCGCGGTCGCCGTCGTGCTCGCGGCGGCTCCGCACCGGACCCCGGCCGGGCAGGTCACCGACCTGGTGGTGGAGCTCGGCGCGGCCCCGCCCGACACCCTGCGCGACGAGTTGGCGCGGCTGCTCGGCGACCCCGGACTCCAGATCGGCTACTGGTCGGCCGCGACGGGCGGTTACCTGGATGCCGCCGGTGCGCGGATGGCTGCACCGCGCGATCGACGGGTCGCGACCCGGGTCGGCCGGGGCGATGAGCCGTTCGCAGTGGTCGTCCACGACCGGGCGGTTCTCGAGGATCCGGCACTGGTCGACGCGGTCGCCGCCGCGACGCGGCTGACCGGCTCCCACGACGCGCTGCGCGACGAGGTGCGGGCGCTGCTGACGGAGCTGGAGGAATCCCGCCGGCGCCTGGTGATCGCCGGAGACGAAGCGCGGAGAGGGCTCGAGCGTCGGCTCCACGACGGTCCGTTGCGGCGGCTCGAGCGGCTGTACGAGACCCTTCCTGGATCGGCCGGTGGACATCTCGATCGGGTGGCGGAGCAGCTCGCGAACACGGTGGCGGAGCTGCGCGAGCTGGCCCGGGGCCTGCACCCGCGCGAGCTGGCCGACGGGCTCGCGGTCGCGCTCGCCGGCCTCGCCGACCGCAGCCCGGTGCCGGTCCGGGTGTCCGCACCGGACGGGCGTTTCCCCGCCGAGCTGGAGATCGCGGTCTGGTACGTGTGCGCCGAGGCACTGGCCAACGCGGCCAAGCACGCCGGGGCCGCCGGCGCCTCGGTCGAGGTCCGGCGGGACGGGGCGCTGCTCGTCGTGCGGATCAGTGACGACGGCCGGGGCGGCGCCGACCCGGCGCTGGGCACCGGGCTGCGCGGGTTGGCGGACCGGGTGGAGGCTCTGGGTGGCAGGCTCGTCGTCGAGTCCGCCGCGGGCAGCGGCACCCGGCTGACCGCCGAGCTGCCGCTGCCCACGTAGCGTCGTCAGCCGATCCGGGTCCACGGCTTGCCGCCGAAGAGGACCGCGAAGTAGTCCTGGTCGCCGGCGAACTGTCCGACGGCGCGAATGTCGCTCAGGACGAGCTCCCGGTCGCTGACCTTCCACGCGGCCGAGAAATGCTCCTTGTCCCAGTCGGCGGCGCCACCGCACTCCCACTGTGGTCCGCTACCGGAGATGATGGAGACGCGCGCACCGGAGACCCGGTACCGGCCGACGCAGTTGAAGGCGCCCGCCCAGTTCCACACCAGACGGCCGTCGTCGAACATCAGCGTGAGAATGCCGGCGTTCTCCGCGGCCTCCTGCTGTTGCTGGCCGGCGGCGACGAGCTCCTTGACAGTCCACTCCAGACGGTAGACGCCGTTGAGCGCGGTCAGATCGCCACCGTCGCCCTCCGTGGCTGTCGGTTGCGGGTGGGCACCGGTGCACGCGGCGGGGATCGGCAGGGCGCTGGCGGACGTGGCTCGCTTGAGCTGCTCGATCCGTTCCAGGTACGCGGCTGTCGGCGGGTCCCGGCGCAGCTCCGTGTAGACCGGCCGCACCGCGGTGCGCAGCGCGTCGAGCTGCGCCGGCGAGGCGGTGGCGAGCCGGGCGCCCCCTTGGCAGATGTCGGTGAGGACGTCGCCGTCCAGGTCGACGAGGTCACTGGACCGGGCGGCGGCGTCCGCGGCCGCCTCGCGGAGCCACCGTTGCTGCTCGGCCGAGAGCCCGGCGAGGCGGTCCGGGTTGACCAGCAGCACCGTGGTCTCCGGCCACAGCACCACGTTGGCGGCCACGTGCGGCGCGACCGCCTGCAAGCCGTTCTTGCCGTAGATCAGCAGGTTGTTCTCGAAACCGTGGATCTCGCCTGACGCCAGTCCCTCGTCCCGGTCCTGAGGGCCGGCGTCGGTCGGCGTCGCACCCAGCGCCCGGATCGTCGCGCTCTGGCCGGCCGACCGGAAGGTCTGGATCGTGCGCCCGGACCAGTCCGCCGGGCCGAGCAGCGGTGCCTTCACCGCGATCGGCCGGCGCAGCCCACCAGCCAGGACGGCGAGCCCGGTGACCCCGGCCGGCTCCAGCCCGTCGAGCATCTGGCCCGGCAGGTCGCTGTCGACCACGGCCTGCTGCAACGGGTAGCTGTCGACCAGCAGCGGTGCGGTCAAGGCCCGCAGACTGGTCACGCCGAGGGTGTCGAACACCCTGGTGCCCGTCCAGGCGAGGTCGACGGTGCCGTCCGCGGTCGCCCGCACCACCTGTTGTTCGGCGTCAGGCGCGAGCTGTCCCCACTCGTGCGTGACCTCCACCCGCAGCAGCTTTCCGGAGCGCTCCTGCACCTGTCGCACGAAGTACGCCACCGCGGGCTCGTAGTCGAGGTGCGCGTACGGGTTGGCCATCCGCAGCGTGACCGGCTCACCCCCGCCACCCGCCTTGGTGCCGCCCGAGCCCGTGCAACCCGTCGTCGCCAGCGCCGCCGCCACCGCGACGGCCACCATCCGCATCGTCCTCACGACCTTCTCCTCTCGGTGCGATCTGGTGCCAGCGACCGTATGGAGAGCGGGCGGGGTCACACATCCGAGCCAGCCGCAATGCCGGAACGACGCCCACCGTGCCAGCATGGGCCATGCGGTGGCGCACGCACGCCGAGCTCGCCCTGCCCGTGGTGGCGGGCGCCTACGCCGTGGCCGTCGTGGCGGCGCTGCCGACGCCGGGGGAGCCGGTGACCAGCTACGCCGCGGTCGGCATCGGCCCGGCCGCGGTCTTCGTGATCGCCGGCGCGGGCCTGGTCGCGGCGGGAGCGGCAGTGTGGCGGCAGCGGCCGGCCGTGCCGACGGGGCCGCTCGCGATCGCGGCGGGGGTGGCCTGGCTGGCGCCGGCCTGGGTCGGCTGGACCGGCGGACCGACGGTCGCCCGAAGTGTCGGCGCGGTCCTGGCGCCGTTGCTGCTGCCGGCCATCGCCCACCTGGTGCTCGCGTCGGCCGGACCGCCCCGTCGACTCGCCCGGCTTGTGGTCACGGTCGCCTGGGCGACGACAGGAGCGATCGCGCTCGGGCTCGCCACACTCCGCGACCCGTTGTACGACCTGCGCTGCTGGAGCGACTGCGCCGCCGACAACGTCTTCCTTGCCGCCCCGGACATCGCGGCCGCCCAGAGTCTGGGCCGCGCGTGGCTGTGGTTCGCGGTCGCCGCCGGCGCCCAGCTCGCACTCTGGGCACTGTGGACTCTGCTGACCGCGACGCCGGCCGGCCGAGCCGCCGCGGGGCCCATCCTGGCGCCGGCGGGTGCCGCCGCGGCAGCCGAGGCGGCGTACGCGGGTGGCCTGCTGTGGCACGCGGACGCGTTGCGCGTCGACCCGACCGAACCGGCGTACCCCGCGCTCCTCGCGCTCTTCCTGGCCCGGGGGCTCGCGCTGGCCGCACTGGCCGCCGGACTGGGCGTGACCGTGTGGCGCCGCCGGCGCCGCCGGGCGGCGGTCGCGCGGCTGGCCGCCGAGCTCGGCGCGTCGCCGCGACCGGGGACGCTGCGGGCGGCGCTGGCGTCGTCGCTCGGCGACCGCACGCTCGAGGTCGGCTACTGGCTGCCCAGCGGGCGGCACTGGGTCGACGCGACCGGGCGGCGGCTGCCGCCACCGGCGCCGGGCCGGGGCACGACGACGATCCGGCGCGGTGGGCTGCCGGTGGCAGTCGTCCGGCACGACCCGGCCCTGACCGGCAGCCCCGAGTTGACCGCCCAGATCGGCTCGGCGGCCCGGCTGGCGATCGACAACGAACGGCTGCGGGCGTGGACTCTGGCCCACCTCGAGCAGGTGCGCGCGTCGCGGACCCGGATCGTCGTCGCCGCCGACACCGCTCGTCGCCGACTCGAGCGGGACCTGCACGACGGTGCCCAGCAGCGGCTGCTCGCCGTCAGCTACGAGTTGCGGCTGGCGCGGGCGCAGGCCGACGGGTCGCTCACGGCGACTCTCGACCAGGCGGCGGACGCGGTGCGAGCGACGATCGCGGAACTGCGCGAGCTGGCGCACGGGATCTTCCCGGCGATCCTCGACGAGGGCGGGCTGGAGCCGGCCCTGCGCACCCTCGCGGACACCGCGGCAGCACCCATCACTGTGGCCGGCGTTCCGGCCGAGCGTCTCCCCGGAGACGTGGAACGGGCTGCCTACCTGGTCGTTGCCGCGGCGGCCGACCACGGCGCCGAACTCCGGGTCACGCTGCGCCGACGGGCCGGATGGCTGGCCGTCGACGTGGTCGGCGCGGCCGACGATCCGTACCTCCACCTGGCGGACCGGGTCGGCGCGTTGGGTGGCACGCTGACCTGTGCCGCCGGGCGCCTACACGCGGAGCTCCCATGCGGGTAGTGGTCGCCGACGACACGATGCTGACCCGGGAGGGCATCGTCCGGCTGCTGACGGACGCCGGCATCGAGGTGGCCGCGCAGGCGCAGGACGGGCAGAACCTGCTCAGCGCTGTCCGGACCATGCGCCCGGACGCCGCGGTGATCGACATCAGGATGCCACCGACCTGGACGGACGAGGGTCTGGTCGCGGCGGCCCGGATCCGCGCCGAGGACCCGACGGTGGCGGTTCTCGTCCTGTCGCAGTACCTGGAGTCGAGCTACGCCACGCGGCTGATCAAGGAGCGCCCCGAGCGGGCGGGCTACCTGCTCAAGGAACGCGTCTTCGACGGCGCGGTCCTGGTGGACGCGCTGCGCCGGCTGACCGGCGGCGAGACCGTGGTCGACCCGACCATCGTGGCCCGGCTGGTCGGCCGCCGCCGCCCGCCGGGTCCGCTCGACCGGCTCAGCGACCGTGAGCGTGCGGTGCTGGGGCTGGTGGCCGAGGGATTGTCCAACCGCGCGATCGCCGCGCGCCTGTTCGTCACGGAACGCACCGTCGAGGCGCACGTGACCGCGGTCCTGGGCAAGCTCGGCCTGCCGCATGACCCACACACCCACCGGCGGGTCCTGGCCGTCCTGGCCTACCTGCAGGGATAGCCGGCACCGAGGTTCACCCCGTATTCGGTCGGCGTTCGTGCGCTCCGGTGATCTTGTTCGCGGTTCTCGCGCCTACTGGGCCCGGATCAACAGCGAGCGAGGAGTGACCAATGGGAGAGACACCGAGCCGGCGTACGTTCCTGGCCGGCGCCGGTCTGGTGGGTGCGGGTCTGGTGGGCGGGGCCGCCCTGGCGCCGACGGCGGCGAGCGCGCACGGCGCCGGCAGGCGATTGGACCTGGAGCACCCGAGGTTCACCCTCGCCGTCATCCCCGACACCCAGTACCTGTTCGACACCGACCGGGGTGACTCGGCGCCGTTGACCGCGACGTTGCGCTGGATCCAGGACCACCAGGCCGACGAGAACATCGTCTTCACCGCCCACCTCGGCGACATCGTCGAGAACGCGCTGGCGTCCGAGCTGACCGACGCGGGCCAGGTCTTCGAGATCTTCGACAAGCGGCGTACGCCGTACAGCGTGCTCGCCGGCAACCACGACATCAACGCGAGCACGACCGACCAGCGCGGGCCCAGCCCGTACCTGGACGTGTTCGGTCCGCAGCGGTTCCGGCCGTTGACCACCTACCGAGGCGCGACGCCGGACGGCTACAACACCTACCACGTGTTCCGGGCGGCCGGCCGCGAATGGCTGGTGTTCGCGCTGGACTGGCGGCCGTCGGACGCGACCCTGGCGTGGGCGAAGAACGTGCTGAAGGCGCACCCGCGTACCCCCGTCATCCTCACCACCCACGACCTGGCCTTCGCGGGCGACGGCGGGGCCGCGGTGTTGTCGGACCACGGCCGGCGGCTCTGGGACGGGCTCATCGACGAGAGCGACCAGATCTTCCTGACCCTCAACGGCCACTACTGGCCGCCGGCGTCGACGGTGCTGCGCAACGCGGCGGGTCGGGACGTGCACGTGCACATCACGAACTACCAGGACCGCTACTACGGCGGCGGCGCGATGCTGCGGCTGTACCACTTCGACCTGGCCCGCAACACGATCGACGTCGAGACGATCTCGCCGTGGATCCTCGGCCAGGAGCCGGCGAAGCGCAACGAGCTCGAGCAGCGCGAGCTCGAGCTGACCGACGCGACCAACCGGTTCAGCATGCCGATCGACTTCGCGGCGCGGTTCGCCGGCTTCGCGCCGGTGGCGCCGCGTCCGCCGCGCGGCCCGGCGGCGGTGCTGACCAAGGGCACGGTGGCGTACTGGCGGTTCGACCAGGGCCGCGCCGACGGCACGGCGGTCCCGGACGGCTTCCGGATCATGGACCTGTCGGGCCAGGGCAACCACCTGGAGCGGGTAACGATCCCGGGCAGCGCGCCGTCGACGGTGCGGTGGTCGGACGAGCACGACAGCGACCAGCCGGCGCACGCCAGCCTCTTCTTCGACGGGGGGAAGAAGCCGGCGCGCGGCGGCTACCTGCGCACGATTTCGGGTGCTCCGTTGAACGACGCGACGTTCGCGAACGGCT
The DNA here is from genome assembly GCF_900188485.1 of Asanoa hainanensis. GTDB lineage: Bacteria > Actinomycetota > Actinomycetes > Mycobacteriales > Micromonosporaceae > Asanoa > Asanoa hainanensis. Next base: position 35,999 of record NZ_FZPH01000016.1, on the reverse strand, counting down.
ACACGATCGAGGCGTTCGTGAAGCTGCCGTCCGACGTGCGCTCCACGAACCACGCCTGGATGAGCATCGTGAGCCGCTTCGGTGCGGGCGCCGACGCGGGCAAGACCGGCGACGACCCGGCCGAGCCGATCGCCACCCTGGGCATGTCGGACGGCATGGCGTTGCAGTGGGCGATGTACCCGACCAACCGCGACGCGATGTCGACCAACTGGGGCCACGAGATGCGCGCGGGGGAGTGGTTCCACGTCGCGGTGGTCAACGACGGCCGCCTGACCACGCTGTACGTCGACGGCGCGGAACTGCTGCGCAACCCGTCGACCCCGGCCAAGGGCATCGCCACCTCGCACGAGCCGTGGTTCGTGGGCGCGTACCACTACAACCGGATCGTGGAGAGCGGCTTCTACGGCTGGATCGGCGACGTCAGGATCGTCGACCGGGCCCTGCCCGTCGACAAGTTCCTGCGCGCCTGACCGGAGCCGCGGGGTCCGTGGTGCCGGCCGCGGACCCCGCCTGGTCACGGCAGCTTCGCGCCGATGTGCAGGGCCACGGCGTCGTGGGCCGCGATGTTGGCGGTGAACCAGCCGCCGCTGCCGACGGTGATCACCGGGCCCGTGCAGGTGCTGCCGGTGCGTTCGCCATGGATGACGTCGCAGTAGCGGCCCGCGGGTAGGTCCGAGTCGTACGAGCGGCCGTTGATCGCCCCGTCCTCGTCGTTGATGGTCAAATAGCCTGCCGTGCCGCGGCCGAACGCGATGTGGTTGTTGCCGTTGTCGTACCAGTTGACGACCGCGGTGCCGTTGACCGCGTTGCGGAAACCGACCATGTTGGCGATCACCTGCCAGCGGTGCTCGCAGCGCCAGCCGCCGGTGAAGCAGGTGGCGTTGTTGGTCAGGCCGGCGCTGTTCGACGGCGGGCCCTGGTCGCGGTTGCTGAACTCGTAGCTGGACATGACCGTCGGCGACCCGTACGGCCAGGCCAGCATGAACGCGTTGGCCAGGGCGTAGATGCCGTTGTCGCGGTAGGTCAGCACGCCGGCGACGTCGCGCTGCGTGTCGTGGTTGTCGACGAACACCGCCGCGGACCCGGACGGCAGATAACCCCAGGCAACCCCGAAGTCGCGCAGGTACGCGAGGCGCTCCGACCGGAACATCCGGGCCAGGTCCTTGCCGTAGCGGAACTCGTGCACGTCGCCGTTGCCCGTGTATTCACTGGGCGTGATCGGCTCGCCGGCACCGAAGATGACCTCCTGCACCATGTACGCGCTCCGGGACAGCCGCGACTTGATGTTGGCGATGTCGGCCGCCGGCATGTGCTTGCTCGCGTCCATCCGGAACCCGTCGACGCCGAGGCTGAGCAGGTCGTTGAGGTACGCCGCGAGCCGCCCCCGCACGTACGACGCGCCGGTGTCCAGGTCCGCCAGGTTGACCAGCTCGCAGTTCTGCACCTCGTACCGGTCGCCGTAGTTCTGGATGTCGTCGTTGCCGTTGCGGCCGCAGTGGTGGAAGTCCTGCACCTGGTAGGTGCCCGGATAGTCGTAGTGGCTCCAGGCCGAGCCGGCCCAACCCGGGCCCGTCTTGTCCTGGTTGGCCATGTGGTTGACGACCGCGTCGACGATCACCTTGACCCCGGCGGCGTGACACGTGTTGACCATGCTGGCGAACTGCGTCCGGGTGCCCTTGCGCGACTCGATCCGGTAGCTGACCGGCTGGTAGGCGACCCACCATTCCTGGCCGCGCACGTGCTCCTGCGGGGGAGAGACCTGGACGTAGCCGTAGCCGCGGGGGCCGAGGAAATTCGTGCACTCGGCGGCGACGGAGGTCCAGTTCCATTCGAACAGGTTCGCGATGACCTGCTTCGGCCCGGCGGGTGCCGCGCTGGCCGTTGTCGGGGCTGTTAGCAGCGACGATGCCAGGACCAGGGCCGCCACCGCGTACGCCAACCGTCTCATCGCCAACCTCCACGTATCGACAGCCGCCAGTGTGGGTGGTGCGCCGGGCGACCGCAACCAGGTCGATGGCTAGGGTGGCGGGGACCCGAAACGGAGGACGCCATGCGATTGATCCGGTTCGCGACCCTCGTGGCGGTCGCCGCGCTGGCAGGCTGCACCGGCGACCCGACGACACCGCCCCCGGCTCCCACACCGATCGCAGGCTGCGAGTTCCACCGTTACGAGGACGCGGCGGCGGTGCTGAACGCCCCGATGAACCAGACGCCGAAGACCGACGACGTGGAGCCGGGCGCGAAGGACACCCACTTCCTGTCGTGCGTGTGGTGGACCGCCGACGACAAGCGCTACGCCAACGTGGGCTACCGGACGGCCCTGACGCCGGCCGGTGCCGAGGACAACAAGGTCCAGTTCGCGAACCAGCAGACCGCGGACGCGGTGACCATCGACGGCCTCGGCGACGCCGCCTACTGGGACACCCCGAACGGCCAGATCCTGGTCTTCGTCGGCGACGACCTGCTGCTGGTCACCACCGGCGTCCGCGACGGCAAGGGCACCGATCGCAGCCAGGCCGAGACCACCAAGCTGGCCACCCTGGTGGTGTCACACCTGGGCGGCTGAGGCGGATGCGCCTCGGTCCGCTGCGCCAGCGCGACTTCGGGCTGCTCTGGTGGGCTGGGCTGATCTCGCTCACCGGCAACTGGGTGCTGTCCGTCGCCCTGCCGATCTACGTCCTGCAACTGACGCGGTCGCCGGCCGCCGTATCGCTGATCGTCGCGGCCGGGCTGGCCGGCAACCTGCTGTTCGGCGCGTTCGCCGGCGCCTACGTCGACCGGTGGGACCGCCGGCGCATCCTGGTCGTGATCAACGGGCTCCAGGCTTTGCTGCTCGCACCGCTGCTGCTGGTTTCCTCGGCGGACCGGGTCTGGATCGTGGTCGTCGTCGCGTTCGGCGAGCAGGCCCTGGAACAGTTCTCGAAACCGGCGGAGAACGCGTTGCTGCCACGGCTGGTCCGCGGCGACGACCTGGCCGCCGCGAACGCGCTGAACGTCCTCAACAACATCGTCGCCCGCCTCGTCGGCCCGGCCCTCGGCGGCATCGCGGCGGTGACGGTCGGCCTGCACGGCGCGGCCGCTCTTGACGCTGCATCCTTCGCGCTGGCGGCGACACTGTGCGCCCTGATCGGCGGCCGTCATCGGGCGTCCCGAGCCGACGAGCGGCACCTCGGGCGGGAGCTGTGGGAGGGCCTGCGCTACGTGGGCCGCAACCGCTACGTGCTGGCGGTCTTCCTCATCCTGGCGATCTCGTCGGTCGGCGAGGGCATCATGGGCACGCTGTTCGTCTTCTACGTGGTCGACGGCCTGGGTGCCGGCGGCCGCGAGCTCGGCTGGCTGATGTCGGCCCAGGCGGTAGGCGGCATCCTCGGCAGCCTGGTCGCCGCCCGGGTCATCGCCCGGTTCCGACCGACGTCACTGATCATGACGAGCTGGGTCTTCTTCGGCCTGGTCGACGTGGTCATCTTCAACTACCCGCGCTGGGACACCACGCTGTGGCCGGTGGTAGCCCTGTTCGTGGTCGTCGGCATCCCGGTCGGCATCCACGTCAGTGCGATGTGGACACTCTTCCAATTGGAAACCCCGGACCGCCTGCGCGGCAGGGCTTTCAACGTGATCTGGATGGGCGCATCACTGGCGGGCATCGCCGGCACGGCGATCGCGGGCCCGTTCGGCGAACGCATCGGCCTGCTCAACCTACTCACGATCCAGGGAGCGGGCTGCGTCGTCGCGGGGCTGCTGTTCCGCTTGGTAGCCGGCCGCGGCCCCGCCACGCTGGTGGCTCCTGAACCGCCGGTGGTGGCCTCTTCCGGCCTACGCAGCGGAGTGGCCAGTGAGCAGTGACGTGGCCGCGTGGCTCTGCCCGCCGGCACCACCGCAGCAGTTGGTGTCCGGCGAACCCGGAATACGCGGCTTTTTAAAAAGCCGAGCACCGCGACGAGCGTGAGCACGATCGTGAGTACGACGACCACGCAGAGACTGGCGACCTGGGAGGGAACCGGTCGCCCATCGAATCCGGCAACGATCTTCGCCGACTCGATCACGGTGTGGCCAGCCACGAAGAGCGCGACGACACCCAGCGACGTGCCGCCTTGCCCGCGGAGGCGTCGACCCATGCGGGGAGCGTAGGCCGCCACCCCCGGTGACGCACGACTGAGACACGCGCCCGTAATCCGGACGGGTGCGTCCACAGCGGTTTGTCGCCGCGCGGCCCGGGCCGATCGGTTGCGACGGCCCTCGGTTGCCGAGCCTCGGGTCACCGCCAGGCGAGCACACCGAACAAAGCCGCTGCCATGACGAGAACGCCGACACAGAGCAGGGCGGCCGCGGTACGCGTCCTGAACTCGCGGCGGTCGGCCGCATCGCGAATCTCGATGATGGCTGTCGACGGTCCGCCCGGTTTTCCGATCAACGAGTCGGCGACCATCGCGAGCAACTCCGCGCGGTTGGCTCGGGGGTCTTCGGAAAACTCTCCCCAACGTTCTTGGATCTCCTCTGTCTTGCTCTGGGCTGTTCTCAGCCGACCCATAAGGCTGAGGAGAGACACCAAGCAGGCAACGACGAGAACAGCGAGTGTCGCAGTGAGTCCCACCATAACGAGCCGACGATGCTGGTTGTCGAGGATGTCCTCAAGGAACTTGATATTGGCTCCGATAACCGCCACGATGAGGCCGCTGAAGGCGACCACCTGCATAGCCAGTCGATCCCAGGCCTCCGCTCGCTGGCGGTGCCAACGCATCACCTCCCATGCATGATCCACAAAGGCTTGGATGCTGCTCTCGTAAGCGTCGGCCCAGGAATGGTCGACTGGGTCGTTCTGGCGAACCGGATCGTCGGCTGCGGACGCACCCTGGCTGGGAACAACGCGTTCGTCTATCGGTACGGGATCCACGTCGTCACCTCTCGCGGCATCGCGCATCTTCTTCGAGGCACACATTCCAGTTGAAATGCCCTATCGGGATATACTGCCAAGCAATCCGGCTAGTTCGCCAGAGGTGGCGCGCGGAGGCGGCCGCACTTAGCAGCCATCCCATGAGAACGGTTCGCATTTCGGGAGTGTGGGGTCATGGTTCGACCAGGTGACCTTGCGTTCGTAGGCGTCGAGAAGGTGTCGTCAGTCCTTCGCGCCTGCCGGCTCCTCCTAAAGTGGACCGATGGCAGCAACGCAACCGCCCTCAGTCGAGTTCTACCGGACGACCGTCGCCTATCTCGACGCGCTCGGTTCCTCTGCTGCTTCCGACGACCCGAGCACGTCGCTGGATTTCCTGGATCGGCTCTATCGCTCCTACGAGCAGGTCGTGGCTCGTTTGCGCGCCCGGCAGGCCGTACACAAACTGGACCACCAAGTCTTCTCGGACCTGGTCTGCATCGCTGCCCCGAAGGACAGTCCACAAGCGTTGTCGCTGGTTCTCGAGTCGGTAGCCGTCGTGCTCGCGATCTTCGCGAGCAACGGTGTGCTGGTGCGAGGTGGCGTCACGATCGACAGCTTCTTCTGCGCCGAGAACCTCGTATTCGGCCCGGCTATCGTCCGGGCGGTGCGGCTCGAGCACGAGACCGCGATGCCCCGAGTGGCTTTGGCCGACGAAGTCCGCGATCAAGCGGCCCAGCTCGATCGCGACGACGAACCGCTGCCCCTAGCAACGGATCTTGCCGACGACTCGGTGTTCGTGCATTTCTTGCCCTTTCTCAACGGGCCGGGCCGGATGACCTTCCGGCGGCAGATCGAGCGACTCAGCGGCCGAAGCGACGTATCGCCCGACGTGGTCAGTAAGGCACACTGGCTAGCTGCCTACTACAACTGGGGAACCGGAACGGCGTCTCCGCTGCGGAGTCGTCACGACGGTCGTTTCGCCGAAGGCATCCGGCACCCAGCTCAACAAGGAGAACGATGACGGAGCAGGCAGGCGCGCGTGGCATGGGCGACGGCGCAGCCGGTGTGGTCGCGGGGCAAGGCGCGCTCCGCGAGCCGTACTTCATAGGATTGAACCGACGTGCCATGGTGTCGCTCGGGCCGTTGCGTCCGAAGACGTACTGCACCTACAAGTGCGCGTTTTGCTATGTGCAGGGTCCGTTCCCGCGCTACGCGACGCGAACGGCGAAGGAGATCGTCGACTGGCTGGACTCTCGGGCGTCGACCTCAATGGGCAAGTCGCCCTACGACATCGTCTACGTCAGCGGGGATACCGACTCGTTCGCCAAGCCGCGGACCGCGCAGGGCATCGAGCTCCTTGACATGCTGCTCAGTCTCAAGGAGCCAGTCGACGTGCTCTACACCACGCGCTACGTCTTCTCCGCTGCTGAGCGGTCGCAGATCGAAGTGCTGACTCGACGGTATGCCGAAGCCGGTCTGTTGCTCATACCGTGCATCAGCGTCTCCCAGTTGAACTACCCGAACCTGGAGCCGCACCCGGTGCCGCCTCCAGCAGAACGGCTCGCCCAGGTCCGCTGGCTGCACGGCATCGGTGCGCCGGTGATCCTGACGGTTCGGCCCTTCCTCCCTTACATCCCCGCGGACGAGTACGTCGAGATCGTGCGCCAGGGATCTGACTGCCGCGCGGTGGTCTTGGGTGGCGACTGGTACGCCGACGAGACCGGCGTGGTTGACGGACTGACGCGTGTGGCGCTGGAGCCCCAACTTGGTCGCATCTCGCCCGCGCCGGTCTTCGAGCCTCCTGGCCCACTCGACTTCTCGGTCGACGACACGAAATGGACGACCTACCGCCATCCTGTCGCCGAGGCGGCAGTCGCCGAAGCGTGCGCGAAGCTCGATGTCCCTTACTTCATGCGTAGCGAGCAGGCGGTGGATTTCTTGAGGAACAGGGTCGATCGGTGACGGAGAACCCATCTCTGGTCGAATACTGGTTCGAGACCTCGTCGCATTGCGACCGCATCATCGAGTTCACCGCTTTCATGCGCAAGTGGGCGGCCGAGGTGGCCGCCGAAGGTGACACCAACGACCTCAGCGGCATCGTCCGAGAGTTTCGCCACCGCACGAGAAGGCTGCCCCAGCAGCCGGCGCGGCATGATCCACAATCCTCCACCAAGCAACTGGTCGACGACGACGACGAACGGTTCCGCGGCGCGATGGAACTCCTGCAACAGGAGCTGAAGCCTCGACTGGCGACCTTCAGCCGTGACGGCGAGCGATCGCAGATAGAGAATCTGCTCAACGTCTCCACCTCGGACCTCGCGGACGAGTTCGGCAGCTTCTCGGCCGCGTGGGACTTTCTGGTGGAGCTGAAGTATCACACCTCGGTGCCGGACTCCCGCCAGCTCAGGCGCAACGCCTGGTTCTCGGTGCTGATCGAGCATTCCGAACGGTTCATCCGCGACATCATCAGTGTCGCGGTGCTCTTTCTGGGCCGAAGCGTCCTACGAGACGAGCTGATGGCCTGCCTGCACGACGCCGATCTTGCGGTGTACCCGGCGACGCCCAGACAGCTCGCTCGCCTCAACACGACCGCCGAGGTGCTCGCGGACACGGTCACCGGATACATGGACAGGGACAACAAGAACACCACATCCTTCGCGCGCACGTTTGGTGGCGCGCTGGGTGCCCCGTTGTTCGACCCCCACCTGACAGCTCTGGAGCAGGGTCTCCTGTCCGGCCTGGTGCACGGCGACACCATGGACGCGGCATGGGCGCTGCTGCTCGATGTGCGACACGCCATCGTCCACACGACGGTGGACGAGCTGCACGACGGCGAACCCGTTGACCTCGACCGCCTGCTCTACAACCTGGACAAGCGGCGCATGGAACTGTTAGCCGAGCTGCTTGGCGCATTCTGCTTCGGCTTTGCCATCCGGATGATGGTGCGGGTGGCCGAGAAGGCAGAGGCCGACGACCGAGAGCTCGTCGAGCGCCTCCGGCGTCTGCTGAGCGGCGAGCTTCGGGTACTTCTCAAGCGCATCCTCAACCAGGAGCGATACGCATTCGCGTGGGCTGTGGCGGAGGTGGCCATCGCTGCCGAGCCCGCCGACAGTCCGGGCACGATGCTGCGACTCAACGCGTACTTCGCTCGTCAGCAGCTGAAACCCGGCGAGGTGCCGCGAGACGAGATCGCCAGAATTCCCGTCGGTAATCTGCCGCGACACAGAATCATCAGGCAGGTGCTGCTCCGCGACTTCAATCGCGAGGAGCTGGAGCCGCTGCTGGACGAGGCACTTTCCAGCGGTGACGTAGCCATGCACGAGCTGCGCCAGTGGCCGGCGTTGGGCGATCTGTGGTTGGTTCCGTGGGTGGACAGCTGGCTTTTGCGCTACGACGAACGGCCGTGAGGTCCGGCTGGCGCCCGTGGTGGACGCCAGCCGGACCGATGGTTAGCCGATCAGTTTCCAGGGGCCGTTCTTGTCGCCGGGCGGCTGGTTGCGGCTGAACCACTTGGCCTCGTAGACCTTGCCTTGGTACGTGGCTCGGTCTCCCGCCTCGTACACCGTGGTCGGGGTCCAGGCCGCCGGTCCGCCACCCGGTGGTGGCGGGGCGATCTCCTCCCACGGGCCGTTCGGGTTGCCGGGCTGCTCGTGGCGGGTGTACCAGCGGGCCTTCCACTTCTTGCCCTCGTGCATGGCGATGTCACCGGCGTTGAACACCCGGGACGGCGTCCAGATCGCGACGCCCTCCTCGGTCATCGCCAGCTCCTGCCACGGGCCGTTCACGTCACCGGGCTTGTCACCCTTGGCATACCAGGAAGCGACGAAGACCTTGCCCTGGTACGTGACGCGCTCGCCGTTGTTGTAGACCGTGGCGGCAGACCAGGCCGGCGGGAGGTTGACGGTCACCGTGACCGCACCCTCGGCTGCCGCCAACGAGTCGCTGCCGGAGTACGAAGCCGTCAGCGCGTGGTTGCCGCCGGCCAGGCCGACCGGCAGCGTGAACGTCGCCGCTCCCGCGACCAACGGAGCCGAGCCGCGGACCTTGTCACCCTCGCGAAGCGTGACGGTGCCGGTCACCGCTGCCGGATCCGCGGAGACCTTCACGCTCACCTTCGCCGCCGTGCCCCAGGCGACCGGGGTGGACGTAAGAGTGACGGTCGGGACGCCCTTGCCGGTGCGGAAGACGGCCGGTTGGGCCACCGCCTCACCACCGTCGGCGGTCTTGGCCGAGACGATCCACGCGTACGACGTGGCGGGCTTCAGACCGGTCCAGCTCACGGACGCCGTGGCGTTCGCCGTAACGGAATCCGTGCCGATGACCCCCGACGGCACGTACGCCGCGATCGAGTCCGTCGAGAACGACGTCTTGCGGGTCGTCAGGTCGACGGGGAGGGTCAGGTTGTCCTCCGCGCCGTTGTAGCGGGGCTTCGGCTGGCTGCCGTCGGCCCGGATGTCGTACTCGGTGGCGCCGAAGTTGTCGAGCAGCGGCGAGTACGTGTCGATGTGCATCTCGGACCGGTCCACGTCGAACTGCAGCAGCCGCAGGAAGCTGGCGCCGAACTGCAGCCGGTCGGTGGCCTTGTGGTCGACCGTGCCGTCACCGTTGAGGTCGATGTTGCCGGCGGCGTCGGCGCGGCCGGGCCAGAGCTCGCCCGCGGACACCGTGTAGAACTGGTAGTCCGCCAGCAGCTCGACCACGTCGTGCGAGACCGTGACGCCGACGTTCGACTTCACGTTGGTGCCGACACCGTGTTCGTGGCCGGCGAGCACCAGGAACACGTTCGGGTTGGCCTCGACCACCATCTTGAACAGCGGCGAGCCGTCCGGCGCCGAGAACGCGGCACCACGGCCGTCGGGGCTGGTCGACGGGCGCAGGTAGTCGTGCGAGAGCAGGATGCCGTTGCGGTCCTTGTAGCGCTTGAAGACCGAGTCGGCCCACCGGGCCTCGTCCGGCGTGACGCCGTACGAGAGGCCGACCGCGACGAAGTCGAGGCCGCCGGCGGAGAACAGCACGTAGTTGTTCTGGTTGTCCTTGCCCGGGGTGACGCTGCCGTCGGCGTTGGTGACCTCGTCCCAGGCGTGGTACTCGGCGCCCGCCGGCCACGACCGCGCCACACCGTAGTAGCGGTCCGCGCCGAACGTCCGGCTGAACCGCGACGAAGGGCCGGTCTCCGCGCCGAGCTGGTTGTCGTGGTTGCCGGCGATGACCTGGTTGACCACGCCGTTGTCGTCGAGCACCTGCTGGAACTCGGAGGCCCGCTGGAACTCGCGGGTGACCTGCGCGTCCAGGCCCGGCCGCAGCAGCGAGCCGTCCGCGTTGCGCGCCAGCGGGTCGTAGTAGTCGTTCTCGATGACATCACCGGTGTGCGCCGTGTACGCGATCTTGCGTCCGGCCCGGTTGTCGGCGATCCACTGGGTCTGCTCGCGGTACGCGGCCGCGAAGATCGCCTGCTCCTCGGCGACCTGGACGTCGGACGGCTCGGCCTTGCCGTCGAAGTCGTCGTAGGTGCCGCCGGCCGCACCCTCGGTCACGTACTGGGTGTCCGTGAAGTGCGCGAGGGCGAAGTCGTACGAGGCGGGGTCCTCGAACCGGTCCTTGTCGTTCTGGGCCGAGGAGTCCCGCGGCGACAGGTCGTCGGCGAACGGGTCCTCGCCGGTGACCAGCACGTGCACGCTGCCACCGGAGAGGTAGCCGGCGGGCAGCGCGGCGTTCAGCACGGTGTTGCGTCCCGTGGCACCGCGCGTGCTGGTCAGCACGTCCCACTTCGCGCGCTCCGGGTCCCAGACCCGCAGCGCGACGACCCGGGCCGGGTCGATGGTGCCCTCCCAGCGCAGGATCGGCGCCTTCTGCGCCGCGGTCAGCGCCAGGTCGTACCGCTGGAAGACCACGTCGCGGCTGGACGTGGTGTCGATCGTGCGGCCGTCCAGCGGGCGCAGCGACCCGATGTCCACGCCATCCGAGTGCGCCACGTCCAGGGTGGTCGGCACGCCGGCCGAGACACCCTGGTAGCCGGCGGTCGGGCCGACCACGTCCGCGCGAGTGAAGGTGGCCGACAGCGGCACGCCGTCCTCACCGGGCACCTTCGCCGACAGCGTGGCCGCCGGAGCGATGGTGCCGGTGACCGCCGAGTCCAGGTCGGTCGGCACGTCCGGGATGCTGGCGCTGGTGAACCGCACCTCGCGGGTGGCGGTGTTGCCCAGCGTGTCGGTGGCGGTGACCGCGAGCGTGTGCGCGCCCGCCGGCAGGCCGTGGCCGATCTGGTCGCCCTGCTTGACCGCCTTGCCGTCGAGGGTCAGCGTCGGTGTGCCGGCGACACCGGTGGCGTCCTTGACCCGCACGTCGAGCGCGATCGTCGCGGTCAGCCGCTGGCCCTCGGCCGGCACGCTGCTCTGCACGACCGGGGCCGCGTTGTCGACGGTGAACGCGCGGGTGGCGGTCCGGTCGCCGCTGGTCGCCGCGACCGTGTGCTTCCCGTCCTCGAGCGTGGTGGTGTCCACGTCGGCCCGCAGGCCCCGCGCGGCGCCGTCGACCTCGAAGAGGATCTCCTTGTGGAGCGTGCTGTTGTACGTGCTGCCGCAGGTGCCGTCACCGACGAAGGTCGTGACCTGCGAGCCCGGCGGGTACGACGACGAGCCGATCGTCACGGTCGTCTGCGCGACGTGGCGGGTCAGCAGAGTCGCGGTGCCGCCGGCCGGCAGGAGCTCGTAGTCGCGCATCGTGAAGTCGTCGAAGTTGCCGGTCGGGCAGTCCGGGGCGACGGTGGTCGGGTTGATCCCGGCCTGGAAGTCGATGACGTTGACGCCCGGCACGAGCCACTCGTTCGGGAACGAGAGGACCGCGGTCTCCTTCTCCCAGATGCCCATGGGCAGCGGGATGCCGTTGACCAGCACCTTGTTGTCGTAGCCGCCGTCGGTGCCGTTGCCGCCGACGAACAGGCGCAGCCGCGCGTCGCCGCCGCTGCCCAGCGTCGCGATCGTGCGGGCGGTCTCCGCGCCGGCGATCGTGAACGCGAACTCGGCGTCCTTGTTGGCGCCGCAGGTCCCGTCACCGAGCGCGAGCGTGGCGTCGGCGGTCTCGGTCGCGATGCCGCCGGTCACGTAGGACACCCGGTCCAGGGTCGCCGTGCCAGTGCTGGTGGCCAGGGCGACCGTACCCCGGGTGATCCTGAAGTCGTCGTGGTTGGCGCACAGCGTGGCGCCGCTGCCGGAGTTGTAGTCACCGGTGACCACCCGGACGGTGTTCGCGCCCGGACGCAGGAACCGGTTCGGCAGCTTGATCGAGACGGCCTCGGCGGCCGTCGCCCCGAAGTCCCCACCGAGGTCGACGCGGTTGCCGTTGACCAGCAGGTAGTTGTGGTAGCGGGCCTCGATCGAGTTGCCGGCCGCGACGGTGAAGGTGAACGTCGACGTGCCGGAGGCGAGCGTCTCGGCGTTGCGGGCGGGCGCGCCGTCGAGCGCGATCGCGTCGACGCCGGTGTCGCCGTCGCGCGGCGCGGCCGCGATGATCGGCTGGGTCTGCCGGACCAGGGCGCCCTCGGCGGGCGTGACCTTGGCCGATCCGGCCGGCGGGTTGTTGACGGTGACCGAAACCGCGGTGGTCGCCCCGGACGCGGTGAACGCCTCGACGCGGTGGGTGCCGTTGGACAGCGACCGGGTGTCGAGGTCGACGCGCGCACCGGCGGTGCTGCCCGGCTCGCCCGAGAGCACGAACGTCAGCGTCTGGGTCAACCGCGGCGTCGAGCTGCCGCAGGTGCCGTCGCCGAAGCTGTAGCTGAACAGGTTCTGCTCACCGTCGATGACCACGCCGAGCAGGCTCAGGCTGATCCCGCTGAGCGGGAAGTCGTCGAAGTTCGGGCACCGCCCGCCCTCACCGTTGGGCAGCGTCTCGTAGCCGATCGCGGCGGTGTTCGTCGAGTCGACCCAGTTGGCGCCCGCCTGCACGGTGACCGTGTTGGCGCCGGGGCGCAGCCACTCGCCGGGGAAGTCGAGCACACCGGCGTTGCCGCCCGGGATGTCGGGGAAGTAGACGCGGTCGGCCTCGGCCGTGCGGCCGTTGACGGTGATGTAGTTGTGGTAGCGGGCCTCGGTGCCGTTGCCACCCATGTCGAAGGCCAGGTGCGCGGTGCCGGCGGTGCGGGTCAGGTCGACCGCGTCGTCGTCGACCGTGATCCGGGCGACCGAGTCGTTCTCGGCGGTCGGCTCGGCCTTGACGGTGACGGTGCCGTCGAGCGCCTGTCCGTTGCGGAGGTTGAGGGTCGGTGCCCCGCCGGTGACCGGTGGTGCCTGCTCGGCTCCGGCGTCGGCGGGCACGACCAGAGTGGCCGCGACCACGACCAACGCTATGGCCAGCGCGCGTGTTCGGCGCATCATTGACTGCGTCTCCTTGTTCGGGTACGCCGCGCATGACAGGCCACGCGGCGCCTGAGTCTGCGCGGTGTGGAGAAACGCACCGGCTCAGCACAGTGATCACCCGGAGATGCCAATGTGAACAGTCGGGGTGGTAGAAAGTCCCGATGGACTCGTTCTCCGACCTCGAAGCGTTCGTGCGCCTGCCCCGGCTCAGCGGGCTGCGGCTGTCGCCGGACGGGCGCCGGCTGGTGGTCGGCGTGGCCACACCGGACCGCAAGAACACCCGCTACAGCACGGCGGTCTGGGAGCTCGACCCGGACGGCCAGCGGCCGGCCCGCCGGCTGACCAACAGCGCCAAGGGTGAGTCGCCGGCGGCGTTCACGCCGTCGGGCGACCTGGTGTTCACGTCGGCGCGGCCGGCGCCGGACGGCGACGAGGACGACGAGGCTCGGGCGGCGCTGTGGCTGCTGCCGGCCGGCGGCGGCGACGCCCGGGTGCTGGCGAACCCGGCCGGCGGCGTGAGCAACGTGGTCGTCAGCGCGAGCGGCACGGTGGTGGCGGGCTCCTCTCTGCTGCCCTCGGCCGCCGGTCTCGGCAGCGACCAGGAGCTGCGCAAGCGGCGCAAGGACGCGGGCGTCTCGGCGCTGCTGCACGAGGAGTTCCCGGTGCGGTTGTGGGACCACGACCTCGGCCCGGCCCGGCTGCGGCTGCTCACGGGGGAGATCAAAGACCAACTGGAGCTGCGGGACCTGACCGGTCACGCAGGCCGGGCGCTCGACGAGGACGGCGACTGGGACGTCGCGCCGGACGGCCGCACCGTGGTCGCCACCTGGGCGGTGGCCGAGCGCTCGGGGTCGTCGCGGGTCACGCTGGTGGCCGTCGACGTCGCCACCGGGGAGCGGCGCGTGCTCGCCGACGACGTCGCGCACGAGTATCACGCGCCGCGGGTGTCGCCCGACGGCTCGACCGTGGCGTTCGTCGTGCGGCACCGGTCCGGGCTGGACGACCCCGGCGACATGTGGTTGTGCGTGGTGCCGCTGGCCGGTGGGCCGGTGCGGGCGCTGACCGCCGGCTGGGACCGCTGGCCGAACACACCGCGGTGGACACCGGACGGCGCCGCGCTGATCGTGGCGGCCGACGACGGCGGGCGCGCTCCACTGTGGAAGGTGGATGCCACGACCGGTGAGGTCGTCCGGCTGACCCACGACGACGGTGCCTACACCGACATCCAGGTCGCGCCGGACGGGCGCTGGGTCTACGCGCTTCGTGGCGCGATCGACAGCCCGCCGGCCCCGGTCCGGGTCGCGCTGGACGGCTCGTCCGAGGTGCGGCGACTGCCCGGGCCGGCAGGCGCGGAGGTCCGCGTACCCGGTCGGCTCGAAGAGGTCACCGCCACCGCCGTGGACGGCACCCCGCTCCGCGCCTGGCTGGCGCTGCCGGAGACCGATGCACCCGTACCCCTGCTGCTCTGGATCCATGGTGGTCCGCTCTCGTCCTGGAACACCTGGATGTGGCGCTGGAACCCGTGGGTCGCCGTGGCGCGCGGCTACGCGGTGCTGCTGCCGGACCCGGCTTTGTCGACGGGCTACGGCCTCGACTTCATGAAGCGCGGGTGGGGTGCGTGGGGCGACGCTCCGTACACCGACCTGATGGCGCTGACCGACGCCGCCGTCGAGCACGCGGACGTCGACGCCGACCGGACCGCGGCGATGGGTGGCTCGTTCGGCGGCTACATGTCCAACTGGATCGCCGGCCACACCGACCGGTTCGACGCGATCGTCACGCACGCCGCGCTGTGGTCGCTCGACCAGATGATGAGCACCACGGACCTGCCGTTCATCTGGGCGCGCGAGCTCAATGCCCAGCGCCTGGAGGTCAACTCACCGCACCGGTTCGCCGACGCGGTCACGACGCCGATGCTGGTGATCCACGGCGACAAGGACTACCGGGTGCCGATCGGCGAGGCGCTGCGCCTCTGGTGGGACCTGATGTCGCGGTCCAAGGACGAGGACGGGTCGAGCATCCACAAGTTCCTCTACTTCCCCGACGAGAACCACTGGATCCTCAAACCCGGCAACGCCATGATCTGGTACGAGACGGTGCTGGCGTTCCTCGACCACCACCTGCGCGGGCTCGAGTGGAGGCGGCCGGAGCTGCTCGGCTAGCTGTCCTTCCCGCCGGCGACGAAGGCGCGCCGGGGGTCCTGCACCGAGGCCAGGGAGACGATGTCGCGGCCGTAGACCGCGGCGGCCAGCCAGATCGCCAGCACCCGGACCTTGCGCTCCCAGGTCGGCACCGCCAGCACGTGGTAGCCGCGGTGCATCAGCCAGGCCGGCAGGCCCTTGATGACGATCCGCTTGTACTGGAAGATGCCGCGGCCGAGCCCGAGCGTCGCGACCGTGCCCAGGCTGTGGTGCTTGTACTGCTTGGGCTCGCGGCCGCGGAGGCTGGCGACGATGTTGCTGGCCAGCAGCTTGCCCTGGCGCACGGCGTGCTGGGCGTTCGGCACGGTCCACGTGCCGGGCACGGCCAGGTCCGGGACGGCGGCGTCGTCGCCGGCGCCCCACGCGTCGGGCACCGGCTCGGCGTCGGTGCCCACCCGCAGGTCGGCCCGCACGGTGAGCATGCCGCGCTCGTTGACGGGCAGGTCGGTGTGGTTGCGCACCATCGCGGTCGCGGCGTTGCCGACGGTCCAGACGATCAGGTCGGTGTCGAACTCCGTGCCGTCGGAGAGCACGACGTGGCCGTCGACCGCCGACTGCATCGTGGCGTTGAGGTGGATGTGCGCGCCGCGCTTCTCCAGTGACCGCACCACCCACCGGCCGGGCTCGTCGGTGACCTCCGGCAGGATCCGGTCCCGGGCCTCCACCAGGTGGAACGCGATCTCGGATTTCTTGATCTCCGGGTACGGCTTGGTCAGCGCGGTCGCCAGCGACAGCAGCTCGCCGAACCCCTCGACACCGGAGAACCCGCCGCCGACGAACGCGGCGCTGAGCAGCTTGCTGCGCTCCGGGCCGGGCTCGAGCGTGGCGGCCCGGTCGAAGTTGGTCAGCAGCCGGTCGCGGATGGCCACGGCCTCCTCGACGTGCTTCATGCCGATGGCCTGGTCGGCCACGCCGGGCACGCCGAGCTGGCGGGTCACCGCACCGGCGGTGACGGCGATGATGTCGTACGCGAGAGCGAACTCGGCACCCTCGGCGGGCCGGATGGTCGCGGTCCGGTTCGCGTGGTCGACGGTGACGACACTGCCCGAAATGATCTTCGTGCGGCGCAGGTGTCGGCGCTGCGAGACGGCCGCGTGCCGGGCCTCGACGGATCCGGCCAGCACCTCGGGAAGAAACGGCTGGTATGTCATGTATGGGCGGGGATCGACCAGTACGACCCGAGCCTCTTCTTTTCGGAGCTTCTTCTCCAGCTTCCAGGCCGTGTAGAAGCCCGCATATCCGCCGCCGACCACCAGAATCGTCCGCATCTGGTCCTCTTCTCTCTGTCACCAGCTAAGACCAGATAGCGGGCTGGTTTGTGACGGTCCCGCGGATCAGTTCAGGTCGAACAGCGGTCCGGTGATGGTGAGTCCAAGGTCGTCGCCAACATATGCGAAAAAGGCGAACAACATCAATGACGCCCCGGCCAGGGCGAGGTCCTTGAGGAACTGCACCATCTCGTTCTGGCGCGCCTGCGGGTCGGTCTCCTTCCAGAAGGCATGCATCAGGAAAGCGGTCGGCACCAGGAAGGCGACCAGGATCAGGGCGCCGAGGTCGGCCCAGAGGCCGAGCAGCACCAGGACCCCACCGACGGCGAGCATGACGCCGGTGCCGAGCACGGCGATGCGGGCGGCGGGCACGCCACGGGACTTGGCGTAGCCGGCCATGCCGTCGGTCTGGGTGAGATGACCGACGGCCGAGCCGAGGAACAGCGGAACGAACAGGATCCTTCCGATCAACACGAGCACATCCATGGCGCGTCCATTCCTGCGCGAAGGGATCGATCACCGTGAACGTACGCCTTTTGCGGTTGAGCGCTCAAGCACCAATCTCGATGCGGACCGTGACCGTGCTGCCGGCCTCGGCGAGGTCGGCCAGACCGGTGTTCACCGTGCCGAGGTGGACCAGGCCCGGGTCGGGAACCCGCTGGCCCAGGTCGTCGTAGTAGATGGCGATGACCTCGGTCGACGGCCAGAAATAGATCTCCCCGGGTACGGGATCGTGGATCGGGCGGCCATCCTCGACGGTGATCGTTCGCGGCAGTCGCCCGGACTTCGCCTGCCCCCACACGTCCCGCAGGTCCACGGTCGTGGGCAGCATCGCCGCGAACTGCCGTGCTTCGGGCGTGTCGGTCAACGTGGCGATGGCGATCGCGTCGCCGAACTCCAGCGCGACCCGCGCCGCCCCGGCCGCCCGCGGGGTGACGTCTGCCGGCGCGCCGTCGGTCGTACAGCCGGCCAGGACGAGGGTGAGGGCGATGACGGCGGTGCGAAGGGCGGCGGTGTGCATGCCCCCGAGCACACCGGGCGCGGCCATGCCGAGGAAGTCACCGGCGATGGGTGCACCGCTGGTGTATCCCAGGTGCGGGCGGTCCGTCGTACCGTCGTCGTCATGGACAACCGAGCCGAGGTGCGCGCGTTCCTCACCTCGCGCCGGGCCAAGGTCAGCCCTGAGCGGGCCGGCCTGCCGACCGCGGGCCAGCGCCGGGTGCCGGGCCTGCGGCGCAGCGAGGTCGCCGCGCTGGCCGGCATGAGCGTGGAGTACTACGCCAAGCTCGAACGCGGCTCGCTCGCCGGCGCCTCGCCCGGTGTCCTCGACGCGCTCGCCCGCGCCCTGCACCTCGACGAAGCCGAACGCGAACACCTGCTGCGGCTGGCCCACTCGGCCGACGGCAGGGATGCCGGGCGGCGCCGTCCCCCGCCGTCGACGGTGCGGCCCAGCCTGCGATGGGCGTTGGACGCGATCACCGCGACGCCGGCGATTGTGGGCAACAACCGGATGGACCTGGTCGCGGCCAACCCGCTGGGCCGGGCGATGTACAGCGACCACTTCACCGACGCGGGCGGCCCGCCGAACTTCGCCCGGTTCATCTTCTTCGACGGCCGGGCCCACCGGTTCTATCCCGACTGGGGCATGGCCGCGGACATCTGCGTGGCCAACCTGCGCACGTCGGCCGGAAAGGACCCGCACGACAAGGGCATCCACGACCTCGTCGGCGAGCTGTCCACCCGCAGTGACGAGTTCCGGCGCCGGTGGGCCGCGCACAACGTGCGTACCCACGGCGCCGGGGTCAAGCGCTTCCACCACCACGCGGTCGGGGATCTCGACCTGTCCTACGACAGCATGGACCTGCGCGCGGAGCCGGATCTGGCCCTGACCATCTACACGGCGTCGCCCGGCTCACCGACCGAGGACGCCCTGCGCCTGCTCGCCACCTGGGCGGCCACGCAAGCCGGCGTTCTCGGATGACCGTGTCCCGGCGGCTATCCGCAGCACCACCTTGCCGCTGACCGCGCCGCCGGCCACCGCGCGCTGTGCGTCGGCCGCCCGATCCAGCGGGTAGACGGCGCCGACCCGCGGGACGACGGACCCCTCGTCGGCCAGCCGTGCGAGGGTCCGGAACTCGCTCTGGTCGTAGCGGGCGAAGACCGGCCGGACTCCGGGGTCACTGAAGTCGGTGGTCGAGGCCACCCGGGCGCTTGGGCGGCCGACCGCGGACGTGCTGGACAGCGCGCCATGCCCGGCCGCGTCGAAGACCGCGTCCACTCCGCCGGGTGCCACCGCTCGGACGTGTTCGACCAGCCCGTCGCCGTACTCGACGGGGATCACCTGGATCGATCGCAGGTAGTCGTGGTTGCGCACCGATGCCGTGCCGATCACCGTGGCGCCGCGCACCACCGCGAGCTGGGCCGCCAGCTGGCCCACGGCACCTGAGGCACCGTGGACCAGCAGCGTCTCGCCGCGTCGGACGTCCAGGACGTGCGCCACCGCCCGGTAGGCGGTCAACCCGGCCAGTGGCAGCGCCGCGGCCTGTTCCCAGCTCAGGCTTCGCGGCTTCGGGGCCAGGGTGCGTACGTCGGCGGAGACCAGCTCGGCGTACCCACCGTGTTGCCGTTGGACCTCGCCGCGCAGGTAGCCGACGACCTCGTCACCCGGCGCGAGATCGCCCGCCCCGAGCCCGACGCGTTCCACCACGCCGGCGATGTCCCAACCCGGGATCACCGGGAAGTACGTCTCCACCGTCCCGGCCGTGGATCCGGCCTGGTTGCCGAGGTCCGCGGGGTTCACCGCCGCGGCGACCACCCGGACCAGCACCGAGTCCACGTGCACCTTCGGGTCCGGCAGCTCGGCCAGCTCGAGGACGTCGGGGCCGCCGTACTCGCGGTAGATGGCCGCTCTCATGGCGTGTTGGGGAAGGCCATCGGCTGGTCGAGGACGATCCGGTGGTGGGTGATCATCCATCGCCCGTCGACCCGGCGCATCGTCGGGCGGTAGTAGCCGCTCTCGATCGGCGTGACGGTTCCCTGCGGACCCCGGACGCCCTCTGGCCACCCGTCCGCCGGCCGCACGTCCCCGACGGTGTTGAACACGACGAACTGGGCGTCGATCGTCGCGTCGTCCCCTTCGACCTCGATGAGGTGGTCGTGGGTGGTGTGGTGACTCCACCCGCGCGGCGGGTGGGGTTTCATCAGCCCGGCGATCGCCGCGCCGATCGCCTCCGCACCGACCAGCTCGCCGACCTTCTCCGGCTCGCCGGCCCGGTTGTAGAAGATCTCGGCCTTCGCATCGGTGACGAACAGGGCCGACATCGCGGCCCCGTCGCGCCAGTCGACCGCCCGCACATAGCGCGCGAGCACCTGCTGAACCTGACGTTCCTCGCTCATGATTTCTTTCCTCGATCTCTCGCCTAGGAAGCTGTTATCGACTTCACCACGGCGCCGCGAGATCGGCGATGACCAGGTCAGAAAGCATCATTACCGTGGAGAGCATGGATCGATTGGAGACGCGGGAGCTCGGCTATTTCGTCGCGGTGGCGCAGGAACTGCATTTCGGCCACGCCGCCGAACGGCTGGGAATCTCACCGCCGCCGCTCTCGCGCGCGATCACCCGCCTGGAACGGCGCGTCGGCGCGCCACTGTTCGACCGGACGAGCCGGAGCGTCGCCCTGACCGCCGCCGGCGAGGCGTTCCTGGCCGAGTCCCTCAAGGCCCTAGACGCCGTCGACAACGCGGTCGTGCAGGCCCGGCGCGCGCACCGGTCCGGCCGGCTGCGGATCGCCACGCACCCCGGCACGGGCTCGGGCCTGCTCCGCGAGCTAATCACCCGGACGACCCCGGACCACCCGGTCGACCTGGTCTTCACCCGCGACCAGGCGGCGGTGCTGCGCGCCCGCGACGCCGACATCGGGCTGCTGTGTGCCACCACCGACCTACACGGCCTGGACAGTGTGGAGGTCGGCGTGGAGCGGCCGTTCGCGCTGCTGCCCAGCGGCCACCGGTTGGCCGACCGGCCGGCCGTGGAGCTGTCCGAGCTCGACAAAGAGCCGAACTACCAGGCAGAGGCGCCGGTGACCGCCCTGGACGAGCTGGTGGACCTGGTCTCCCTCGACCAGTTGGTGGTCGTCGTCGGCGAGAGCGCGGCCCGCCGCGCCGGAGACGGCGTGATCGCGGTGCCGGTCGCCGACCTGCCCGACACTGTGCTGCTGCTCGCTTGGCCATCAGGCCCACCGAGCCCACAGGCCTCGGCACTGCTCAGGGCGGCGAGGTCGGGACCTGCGGTCATTCACGCCGATTTGGGCGTCATGTCGGTCTCTGAGTCATAGGGTTGACGGCATGTTCGAAGCGGCGGATATCCGCGAGTGGCGGGGCAGTGCGGTGCTCGACCCCGAGAGCAACAAGATCGGGACCTTCGACGCGGTCTACGTCGACACCGCCTCCGACGATCCGACCTTCGCCACCGTCACCGTCGGCATGCCCACTCGCCACCGGTCCGTCCTCGTCCCGCTGGCCGGTGCCGTGGTCGGGCCGGGCTACGTCCGGGTCAAGCACTTCCGCGACCAGGTCAAGAACGCGCCGGCGCTCGCCGACGGCGCGGAGCTCGCCGCCGACGACGAGCCGGACATCTTCCGCCACTACGACCTGGAGTACCAGCCCGGAGCCACCGGCGAACGCCGCCTGGCCCGCGGCTGAAGCGCGCTGGTCGTCAGGACGCGCTTCTCGCCCGTGCGCGCAGAACCGCACCGCGATGAGCGAACAACGGAAGATAGAACGGCGGCAGGGCGAGTCGATTGGTCATCGAGGCGAGGAACTCGCGGATGAACGGGACCGCTGTGAGCAACAGGGGACCCTGCGCGTACTTTTCGATCTCCTGATGTTCGGGATCGCCGTCGCCGCTGTGTGAGTAGGACGCAACGAAGCTCGCATCGATCTGCGCGACCAACACCTCGGTCGCGTTCAGGAAGCGAAAAGTCGTCAGGACCGTGAAGACGAAGTCGTCCTGGTGGGAGAACTCGACTTCGATTTCCTGCTCGACCTTGCCCGGCGTCGCGTCCTCCGCTTCTCCTCGCGTGACTCGACACTCGTCCAGGAAGAGCGTCTCCAGCGTGAGCTGGTCGATCAGGTCGCTTGCCGTGTCCGTCATTCTGTCTTCGCCAGACCGGGCGATCTCATCTCGACTCCACCGGTGAGTTCGACCGCACCGGTCGTCCACCCGTCGGCGCGCGGCGGCGTGGGAACGCGCCGAACGTGGCCCCTTGGCGAGACCGTCACCCGGGCCACCTGCGTCGGAGTGCCGTGTGGAGTCGCCCTGAGCACGTCATCCGCGGCGACGACCATGGGGACCTTCACCGGACCCTCGTGGGTCAGAAACGTCTGAAGGAACACCTCGAAGGTCTTTTCCGCCTGCTCCGTGGTTTTTCTTCTGGGCCGCCGGCCGATGACGTCCAGCGGTGGTCGGTCACCTTCCACCGGAACCGCGCCGATTCTGAGCTCATAGCCCATCGCGCGGACGAATCGAGCGACGGTAGCGATGTGCAGGTTGCCGTCTCCGGAAAGGACCTGCGACACCCGACCTTCGGTAACCGCCAGCTCCCCAGCAATGTCCTTCGAGGTCAACCCCGATGAGACCTTCGCTGCGTGCAGAAGTCGCGAAACGCTCGCGGCTGCCGCTGCGGCGGCCAGTCCGAGGCGCCCTTGCGCGGTGGCGGCGCGTTCTTCGTAGAACGACGGTGATCGGTCATCGCTTGTCATGCTCGAGGTCCTCCTCTCGAACGACAAGAGTTAGTTCCAAGTCCCGGTCGGTGGTTTGTCGGCCGGTCTTCGGGAACGCGTGCCCAAGCCGGACGTATTCGTCGAAGTTCGGGAACCAGTAGTAGTCTCCGCCGCTCGCTTCGTCGGCAGTTCGCGGGCGGAGCTTCGGGTAGTAGGTCCCGTCGCCGGGGGTGTCGAAGAAGGACAACCGCTTCGCGCCTAGCTTGAACTCCCATATGCCGTCGTCGAGATCATTGACGGCGCGCCCGTAGCAAGGCTCACCGCGGTCGGCCAGCGTCTGGAAAAACGTCAGGAGCTTGTCGTAATCGCTGATCTGAGCATCGTCTGGGAAGTGCTCACCGAAGTCGGGATCCTCTATCCACATTCCTCGACTCAGTTGATCTAAGAAGTCCGCGGCGGGCGACGTGAGGCCATCGGAACGAACTGCGCATTCGATCACGTAACAGGCCCCCTCATAGATCGTGCGGTTCGTGCGGCGCGTCACTTTAGTCAACTGTAAACCCTCCGCCTCGGATGCGCAGTCCCTTCCGCGACTGACGGTCCTCCCGCAGCTTCGGAGAGTCAGGTCTGAATATGGACAAAGCCATCGATCCCGCCGGATCGTTGAAAGATCACTGCCAGTGCGTCAAGCGCGGCCCGTAATCGCGGCGCCGCGAAACTCTCTCTGATCACGCGGGACTGGCGACGGACCCACTGTCCGGGTTCGAAAGCGGCAGTAGTCGCATTGGGAACGGGCCGTCAGCTGCTCGGGGTGACGATGCCGTACTCGTGGATTTTGCGGTAGATCGTTGCTCTCGACATGCCTAGTGAGCCCGCTGCTTTGATTTTGTTGCCGTCCCAGTCGATCAGGCTCCGGACGATCGCGTCGCGTTCCATCGCTTCCAGTGGGCTTAGTAGGCGACGGCTTACCGTGCGGCATTCCGGTGGTAGGTCCGCCGGCAGGATCGCGCCGCTGCGGCGGTGTTGCACGATTCGGCGTAGCACCTGGAACAGCTGCTCCGTGTTGCCCGGCCACGACGAGCGCACCAGCAACTGCATCGCTTCCGGTGAGCAGACCAGTTTGCCGCCCGTGACCAGGCGCGACAGGAAGAACGGCACCAGGGCCTGCACGTCCTCGACGTGATGGCGCAGCGGTGGCAACTCGACCGTGCTCGGGAAGAACCGCAGCAGGCCCGCCATCTCCCCACCGTCGTGGCGTTGGCTCAGCGTCACCGCTACCCACGGCGGCGGTGCCTCCGCGCGGGCCTCCTCCAGCAGCCGCGACAACGACCGCAACCGTCCACTGCTGAGCCGGTCGACGTGCTTGATCACGACCGCGCCGGCCCCGTCCAGGAGCTCACGACGGGCGTCGGCCAGCCAACCCCGGCGGCCGGCGCCAGAACCGTCGAGCACCGCGAAGTGCACCCCCGGCCGCCGGTGTTGGTGCACCGCCCGGACCACCGCGAGCTTTCCGACCCCCGGCTCACCCTCGACCGCCAACCACTCGCCCGCGTCGTACCCGGCCTGTACCTGGTGGCAGCCCCGCAGCCACAGCGCACCCGACCCGACCAGGCCCGGCAGGAACATCCTCGGAGGCGGTTCCGATCGTGGGCGCAGCCCCGGGGACGACAGCTTGACGTGCACGACCCCGCCGGCCAGGCGGCCCTCGCCCCGTACCGGTCGACAGTAGATCCTGGCCTTCACGCCGCTTGGTAGATCAACGACGACGGACGCTGTCGGTGTCCGGCTGGCCAGCGTTTCCGCCGCTTGCGCCAGCAAGACAGACTGCTCCGCCGGGTCGAGCACCTGGCGTGCGTTGTCGTTCATCATCACGACGTCGTTGTTCAGGGCGAACACGATCCCGGCGGTACGCCGGCAGGTGCGCAGATACTCCTGCAGCAGCTCGAGCTCGCGGATGCCGCTGTCGGTCAACAGTGCCTGCTGGATCTGGCCGGCCGTGGTCTTGGCCAGGATCAACAGCAGCGGGTCGGCGTCCTTGCGCCAGCACGTCAGGTCAACAGCGCCGACCGTCTTGCCCGAGATCGGGTGGTGGATCGGCACCCCGGCGCACGCCAGGTCTTCAAGGTTCTCCGCGTAGTGCTCGTGGCCGAACACGTGCATCGCCCGGCCGCCCTCCAGCGCCGTGCCGATGCCGTTGGTGCCCACATATTCCTCGGCATAGGAGAAGCCCGGTGACAGGTTGACCCGGTCCAGGTGCGAGTCCAGCGCCCGCCCGGCGTCCATCCTGGTCAGCACCAGGCCGGTCGGGTCCGTGAGGATGATGCTGATCGGCTGCCCGTCCAGGTGCTCGCGCAGATGGCGCAACACCGGCAGCGCGCTGCGCGACAGCGGCGTGTCCAGGTCGGGGTCCCGCTGGTAGGGCAGGTCGATGCGGTCGGCGGCCACGTTCCAGCGCCTGGACCGCCACCACGAGGCCAGGATCGCGTCGCGTACCTGGTTGGGGTCCACGGCCTCGGCGGTCAGGAACTGTTCTCGGGTCTTGGCCAACTGTGGGGTGTCGCTGATCTTGTCTGGAAACGTCGAACCCGGCGCCATTGACGGCCCCCTGCTCGCCTCGAAACGCACACCGGCGGGGGGACGGCCGGGCACGCTCTGGTTACGTCCTCGTTACACCGTACGCCCAGAGTCCATCGAGCCCGTCTCATGTTGAGACCCCAGAGCCGGCGGACGGGTGTGGAGTGGAGCGATGGAGTCGACGCACGAGACGTTCAACCCATGGAGCGTCGTCAACGTGGTCTTCCACCACCTCGCGGCGCAGGGCCTGCACCCGATCCTCGGCGGCGCCGACCCGGGCGCCCCGGCCGCGGATCTGTTGCGCGCCTTGGGGATCGAGCCCGCGGCCGAGGGTGACCGGCAGGTCGGGGAGAACGTCAAACGTCAGCTCGCGGAGATCAGGGCCGCGATGTTCGACAACGACTCAATGTGAGACCGCAGCCGGCGACGACCTGCGGTCTGATCCGTCGCATGGCGCACAGTCAAACGTGAGGAGTGATCCATGAGTCGGCAGAGCGTGGCCAGGGCTCATCAGAAAATCCAGGAGCTGTCCTGGGAACCGATGTACCACGAGCCGGTGTCCCACTACGGAACCGACTACACCTTCCGCAAGGCGCAGAAGAAGGACCCGCTCAAGCAGGTCCTGCGGTCGTACTTCCCGATGCAGGAGGAGAAGGACCACCGGGTGTACGGCGCCTCCGACGGCGCGATCCGCGGCAACATGTTCCGCCAGGTGCAGGAGCGCTGGCTCGAATGGCAGAAGCTGTTCCTGTCGATCATCCCGCTGCCGGAGATCTCGGCCGCCCGGGCGATGCCGCTGCTGTTCCGCACGGTCCCGAACCCGGAGCTGCACAACGGCCAGGCGATCCAGATGATCGACGAGGTACGCCACTCGACGATCCAGCAGAACCTCAAGCGCCTGTACATGAACAACTACATCGACCCGGCCGGTTTCAACAGCAGCCTGCGCAACTTCCAGAACGACTACTGCGGCACCATCGGACGCCAGTTCGCCGAGGGCTTCATCACCGGCGACGCGATCACCGCCGCGAGCATCTACCTGACGATCGTCGCCGAGACGGCGTTCACCAACACGCTGTTCGTCGCGATGCCGGCCGAGGCCGCCGCGAACGGCGACTACCTGCTGCCCACGGTGTTCCACTCGGTGCAGTCCGACGAGTCACGGCACATCAGCAACGGGTACGCGACGCTGCTGATGGCCCTGGCCGACGAGGGCAACCACCAGCTCCTCGAACGCGACCTGCGGTACGCCTGGTGGAACAACCACCGCGTCGTCGACGCCGCGATCGGCACGTTCATCGAATACGGCACGAAGGACCGCCGCAAGGACCGCGAGTCGTACGCCGAGATGTGGCGCCGGTGGATCTACGACGACTACTACCGCTCCTACCTGGTCCCCCTGGAGAAGTATGGGTTGGTCATTCCGCACGACCTGATCGAAGAGGCGTGGAACCAGATCTGGAACAAGGGCTACGTGCACGAGGTCGCCCAGTTCTTCGCGACCGGCTGGCTGGCCAACTACTGGCGCATCGACCCGATGACCGACAAGGACTTCGAGTGGTTCGAGCACAAGTACCCCGGCTGGTACGACCGGTACGGCAAGTGGTGGGAGAACTACAACCGCCTGTCGACGCCTAACGGGCACCACCCGATCGTCGCCGAGGACGTCGACTACCAGTACCCGCACCGCTGCTGGGTCTGCATGGTCCCGTGTCTGGTCCGCGAGGACATGGTGATGGCCGAAGTCAACGGGCAGTGGCGCACCTACTGCCACGAGGCCTGCCGGTGGACGGACGTCGAGGCGTTCCGGCCGACCTACCAGGGCCGCGAGACACCCAACATGGGTCAGCTGATCGGGTCCCGTGAGTGGGAGACGCTCTACCACGGCTGGAACTGGGCCGACGTCGTCTCCGACATGGGCTTCGTGCGCGACGACGGCAAGACCCTGGTCGCCCAGCCGCACCTCAACCTCGACCCGTCGAAGATGTGGACGCTGGACCACCTGCGCCGGATGGACCCGCTCCTGTCGCCGAACGTGCTGCTCAACGAGATGACCGACGAGGAGCGCAACGCGTTCCACGCCGCCTACATCGCGGGTGGCCCGGCCGGCCGCCCCGCCCGCACCGACAAGTAGTCGCCGAACATGGGCGAGAAGCACCGGGTCCGGTTCGAGCCCGTCGGCATCGAGATCGAGGTCGACGAGGAGCAGACCGTGCTGCGCTCCGCGTCCGAGCAGGGGCTGATGCTCATGCACGGGTGCAAGGAGGGCCAGTGCGCGGCCTGCAAGTCGTTCGTGCTCGACGGCGACGACATCGAGCTCGACCGGTACTCGACCTTCGCCCTGCCCGACTACGAGAAGGAGGAGGGCTTCACGCTCCTGTGCCGGGCGCACGTCTACGAGGACGTGACGATCGAGCTGCTCAACTTCGACGAGGAGATGATCCGCTCGGGGCTACCCATCCAGAACGCCGTGGCGGAGGTCGTGTCGATCGACCCGGTGACACACGACCTCCGGCACCTGGTGCTGCGGCTCATCGAGCCCGCGGACATCACGTTCTTCCCCGGCCAGTACGTGGACATCGCCGTTCCCGGCACCGAGCACACCCGCTCGTTCTCGATGGCGAACACCTCCAGCCGGGAGGGCGGGCGGCTGGAGTTCGTCATCAAGGTCTACCCGGACGGGCTCTTCTCGTCGTTCCTCGACGGCCGGCTGGCCGTCGGGGACCGCCTCGATCTCACCGGGCCCTTCGGGGTCTTCACGCTCCGCGAGGGGCACGACGAGGACATCGTCTTCGTCGGCGGCGGTGCCGGGCTGGCACCGATCCTGGCGTTGCTGCGCTCCATGGCCGAGCGCGGGATCGACCGCCGGGCGGTGTTCTACTACGGCGCCCGGCGCCGCCGCGATCTCTGCTTCGTCGCCGAGCTCCAGGCGCTCGAGGAGAAGCTGCCGAACTTCCGGTTCGTGCCGGCCCTGTCCGAGCCTGACGACGGCGAGGCCTGGGACGGCGAGGTCGGGCTGATCACCGAGGTGGTCAAGCGGCACGAGAGCGACCTGAGCCGCGCACACGCGTACCTCTGCGGGCCACCACCCATGGTCGAGGCAGCCATGCCGCTGCTCGGCCAGCTCGGGGTGCCCGAGAAACACATCTACTACGACAAGTTCACGACGACTGGTGGGGAGGATCGATGACGACCGCGGAACGTAGTGTTCCCAAGCCCGTCTTCACCGACGCCGAGGCCGGCGCGAAGGAGTTCCCGGACTCCACCGCACGCCGGTTCAACTACTACACCCCGCAGAAGCGGAAGCAGACCCACTACGAGGACGTGACCGTCGAGGTCCAGCCCGATCCGCGGCACTACCTGTCGCAGGGCTGGCTGTACGGGTTCTCGGACGGCCGCGGCGGCTACCCGCTGGACTGGACGGTGCTCAAGGCCTGGGGCTCCGACCGGCCCGAGCCCACCCGCGGGCCCGGCTCCGGCGGCAAGGGCTACGACTGGCCGGCGCACGGCTGGCACGAGTTCCGCGACCCGAACGAGGAGTGGGAGCTCTCGCTCTACCGCTACAACGCCAACGTCGTGCGCCAGGTCGGCCAGAACGTCGAGGCCGCCCGCCGCTCGAAGGCGTTCGAGCAGTGGAACCCCAACTGGGTGCGGTTCGTCGAACGGCACGTCGGCGCGTGGATGCACGTCGACCACGGACTGGGCCTGTACCTGTTCGCCAACGCCAACCGGCGCGCGCCCACCAACATGCACAACAACGCGATCTCGGTGAACAGCATGCACCGCATCAGGGCCGCACAGGACCTGGCGCTGTACGGGCTGACGCTCAGCGAGGAGATCGCGGACTTCGACGGCTCGGCGCACCTGGACGCCTGGAACTCCGACCCGGCATGGCAGGGCGTACGCGAGGCCGCGGAACGCCTGACCGCCGTCGACGACTGGTGCGAGGCGATCTTCGCCGCGAACGTCGTCTTCGAGCCGCTCGTCGGTGAGCTGTTCCGCAGCCACCTCGTGCAGCACGCGGCACCGCGCAACGGCGACTTCGTCACCCCGACGATCGTCGGCGCCGAGGAGTACGACTTCTCGGAGCGGGACCTGCGCTACACGAAGGCGATGTTCGAGCTGCTGACCGCCGACCGCGAGTTCGCGGAGCACAACACCCGGATCCTGCACTCGTGGCTGGCCGACTGGGTGCCGGTATCGATCGCCGCGGCCCGGGCGATGCAGCCCCTGTGGTCGCAGCCCGACGCCAAGCCGCCGCGCTTCGAGGACGCCCTCGACGCCGCCAAGAGCCGGTTCAGCGGCATCGTGTCCGACCTCGGCCTGGAGACACCGAAGGAGCTGGCCCAGTGACGCAGTTCAAGCTTTCGGAGAGCCCGTTCAAGTCGGACAACTCGGCGTCCAACATGTGCGGCGTCACGCTGATGAACAACCAGGTCGGCGTCGTGGTGGCCGAGGTGATGCGCAGCAAGCCCAACGTCACCGTGACCCCGCTGCCGTCGATGATCCGGGTCGACGCGGTCAATCGCATGGACTTCGTCTACGACGAGATCTCCGAGGCGCTCGGTGAGGAGTCCGGCTTCTTCGACGCGGCCGAGTTCGAGGAGAGCATGTCGACGCACTACGGCCGAATGATCCACGAGGACGACCGGACCATCATGTTCGCCAACCCCGAGGACGCGGCCGAGTACATCGGCTTCGACCTCACCGCCGGGAGGTAACCGCTGTGTACGAGAAGGACGGGGAGAAGTACTTCGTCGTCGACAGCCACATGCACTACTGGCAGGCGGGTCCGGAGACCTGGGTGCCGGGCGCCGAGCACTACGCCAAGGGTTGGATCGAGTGCTTCCACGCGTACCAGGGCCTCGCGCCGGCCGAGACGCACTGGCCGATCGAGAAGTTCATGTCGTACACGGAAGACGACCTGATGAAGGACGTCTTCCAGAACGGCTACGTGGACGTGGCGGTGTTCCAGCCGACGTACCTGACCGAGTGGTACAAGGACGGCTTCAACACCACCGAGCGCAACGCGGCGCTGGGCGAGAAGCACCCGGGCAAGTTCATCGCCAACACGCGGTGGGACCCGCGCGAGGGTGAGGACGGGCTCAAGAAGCTCGCCGAGAACGTCGAACGGTACGGCTCCAAGGGCGTCAAGCTCTACACGGCCGAGTGGCGCGAGGGCTCGCGCGGCTGGACGCTCAAGGACCCGGCCGCGTACAAGTATCTCGAGGCCTGCCGGGACCTCGGGATCGTCAACATCCACGTCCACAAGGGACCAACGATCTGGCCCCTGGACAAGGACGCCTTCGACGTCTCCGACATCGACCACGCAGCGACCGACTTCCCCGAGCTCAACTTCATCGTCGAGCACGTCGGCCTGCCGCGCATCGAGGACTTCTGCTTCATGGCGACCCAGGAGCCCAACGTGTACGCGGGCCTGTCGGTGGTCATCGGCGGCCTGATGCACGCCCGGCCGAAGTTCTTCGCGAAGGTCATGGGCGAGCTGCTGTTCTGGGTCGGCGAGGACAAGATGACCTTCGGCAGCGACTACGGCATCTGGGAACCCAAGTGGCAGGTCGAGGGGTTCGTCGACTGGGACTACCCGAGCGACGAGTTCTCCGACTACCCGCGGGTCACCACCGCCACCAAGAAGAAGATCCTCGGGCTCAACGCCGCGAAGCTGTACGGCATCGAGGTGCCGGCGGAGTTCCAGCTCGACAGCGGTGAGGGCACCCCCGCGGCCCGGGAGGACGCCGCACTGGTCGAGTCGCAATGACCAGCGCCGTCGGGTCGCGCACCCTCCTCGACGCGCTCGAGGAGGTGCGCGACCCTGAGCTCGACGAGCCGATCACGACGCTCGGGTTCGTAGCTTCCGCGTCGCTGTCGTCGGACGGTCACGCGGCCGTGCACCTGCGGCTGCCGACCTACTTCTGCGCGCCCAACTTCGCGTACCTGATGGTGGCCGACGCCTACGACGCGGTGTCCACCGTGGACGGGGTGCGCCGGGCGGAGGTGGTGCTGGACGACCACTTCGCGGCCGACGCGATCAACGAGGGGGTCGCGGCGCGGGCGGGTTTCGTCGCCTCCTTCCAGGGCGAGGCGGTCGACGAGCTCGACTCGCTGCGCGCGGACTTCCTCCGCAAAGCCGTGTTGGCCGGCACCGATCTGGTGTGCCGGCCACTCGTCGATGCGGGCTCTTCTCCGGCGGCGCTGGCGGCCATGACCTTGGGCGAGGTGCCGCGGTCGCCGGCCCTCGACCGGTTGCGGCGCCGCCGGACCGAGCTCGGCCTGCCCGCGAGCGACGAGGCCCCCCTGCTCGTCGATCCGGCATCCGGCGCGGCCGTCGGCGACGCGGCGGTGCCGCTGCACCTGCGCAAGGCCCGGCTGACCCGCACCAGCCTGGACGCCAACACCGGCATCTGCCGCGGCATGCTGCGGCACCGCTACGGAGTGGAGGATCGATGAAAGCCGTACGGCTCAAGGCCTATCACCAGTTGCCGGTGGTCGAGGAGGTGCCGGACCCGACCGTCAAGGGGCCGTTCGACGTGCTCGTGCGGGTCGGTGGCGCCGGTGTCTGCCGGACCGACCTGCACATCATCGAGGAGCAGTGGGCCGGCGCGATGGGTGTCGCCCTGCCGTACACGCTCGGCCACGAGAACGCGGGCTGGGTGCAGGAGGTCGGCTCGGCGGTGTCCAGTGTGGCCGTCGGTGACACGGTGATCCTGCACCCGACGCCGACGTGCGGGCTGTGCCGGTCGTGCCGGGCCGGCGACGACATGCACTGCGCCAACAGCTCGTTCCCGGGCCTGTCCGGTGACGGCGGGATGGCCGAGCTGCTGCTGACCTCCGAGCGGGCGTGCGTGAAGCTCGACTCGGCGACGCGGCCGCAGGACGTCGCCGCGCTCGCCGACGCCGGCATCACCGCCTATCACGCGGTCCGCAAGGCCGTGCCGCTGCTGTTCCCCGGGACCACCGCCGTGGTGATCGGCGCCGGCGGGCTCGGGCACATCGGCATCCAGTGCCTGGCCGCGCTGACCGCCACGAAGATCATCGTGGTGGACCGCAACCCGGACGCGCTCAAGCTGGCCGAGCAGATCGGCGCTCACGAGACCGTGGTGGCGAATGGTTCCCACGTGCAGGGCGTGCTGGACCTGACCGGCGGGCGCGGGGCCGACGTCGTGTTCGACTTCGTCGCCGAGCAGGGCGCCGAGCAGGACGGGTTCGCGATGACCGCGCGGGCCGGTTCCTACTTCGTCATCGGGTACGGCGGCACCGTGCACATCCCGACCCTGGACATCATCTCCACCGAACGGAACATCGTCGGCAACATCGTCGGCACCTACAACGACCTCGCCGAGCTCATGGTGCTGGCCCAGGCCGGCCGGGTCACCTTGCACACCCGTACGTACCCGCTGGATGCCGCGGTCGACGCGATCCAGGACCTCGATGCCGGCCGGGTCCGCGGCCGGGCCATTCTCGTGCCCTAAAGGAGTTTCCCGATGGCCAAGGAACTGCGCTTCGGCGCTGAAGCGCGCACCCTCCTCCTCAACGGCGTCGACAAGTTGGCCGAGGCGGTCAAGTCGACGCTCGGCCCCAAGGGCCGCAACGTCATCCTGGAGAAGATCACCGGTTCCCCCGTCGTCACCAATGACGGCGTGACCATCGCTCGGGAAATCCATCTCAAGGACCAGTTCGAGAACATGGGCGCGCAGCTCGTCAAGGAAGCCGCGATCAAGACCAACGACATCGTCGGCGACGGTACGACGACAGCCACGGTGCTCGCCCAGGCGATCGTGCACGAGGGCATGACGGCCATCGGCTCCGGCGCGAACCCCGTACTCCTCAAGCGGGGTGTCGACCTGGCCGTCGACCGGCTCGTCGAGCACCTGCGCGGCGTCAGCCGGCCCGTGTCCACACAGGACGAGCTGGCGCGGGTGGCGGCCATCTCCGCCAACGACGACGACGCGGTCGGCTCGGTCATCGCGGCCGCGCTGCACACCGTCGGCGACACCGGCATCGTCACCGTCGAGGAGTCACCCCGGCACGGCATGAGCGTCGACTTCGTCGAAGGGTTCGAGTTCGACAACGGCTACCTGTCGCCGTACATGGTGACGAACCCGGCGAGTTTGGAGGCGATTGTCAACGACCCGTACATCCTGCTGTGCAGCGAGAAGATCACCAAGGTCCAGCAGCTGATGCCGGTCCTCGACAAGATCATGCGGGCACCGAGGCCGCTGGTCATCGTCGCGGAGAACGTCGAGGGCACGGCCCTGTCCATGCTGGCGCACAACCACGTCAACGGCGTCTTCCAGTGCGTCGCGGTGCGGGCGCCCGGTTTCGGTGACCGGCGCCTGCACAAACTGGAGGACCTGGCCGCGATCACCGGCGGCGCCGTCTACAGCCGCCACTCCGGCTTCACCCTGGAGACGATGACGATCGACCAGCTCGGCCGGGCCGCCCAGGTGCGGGTCAACGCCGAGCGCACGGCGATCATCGACGGCGGCGGGTCGGCGGACGCGGTCGAGTTCCGGCTGACCCAGATGCGGGCCGAGCTGGAACGCGCGACGTTCGGCGCCGACGAGGACGTGCTTACCGAGCGGATCGGCGCGCTGTCCGGCAAGGTCGCCGTCATCAAGGTCGGCGCGCCGACCAACGCCGAGCTCAAGGAGCTCCAGCACCGGGTCGAGGACGCCCTGTCGGCGACCCGCGCCGCGATGGCCGAGGGGATCGTCGCGGGCGGGGGAGCGGCGCTGCTGCACGCGCAGGGCACGCTCGACGGCCTGGACCTCAAGGACGACTACGCGACCGGCGTCGAGATCGTGCGGCGGGCGCTGACCGAGCCGGCGTTCCTGATCGCCGCCAACGCCGGCTACTCCGGCCACGAGGTCGTCGAGCGGATGTCGCAGCTCGGCCCGGACGAGGGCTTCGACGCCCTCGAAGGCCGGTTCGGCAACATGGTCGAGATGGGCATCGTCGACCCGCTGCGGGTGGCCCGCTCGGCGCTGCAGAACGGCGCGTCGGTCGCCGGCCTGCTGCTGACCACGAACACGCTGGTCGCCGAGGAGCAGACGCCGTGGGGTGGCAGCGCGGCGCTCATGACCGAGTTCGGCCCGTTGGACGAGGGCCTGCGGCAGCCGTCGCCGGACTCGAGCACGCCGCAGTCGTTGGGCCTCGGCCCGTCGGTCGGTTAGGACCGCACCGATGGGTCCGGTCAGGGGCGACGGCGTGCCGGCCGTCGCCCCGGCGACCTCTGCGCCTTCCGTCCCGGACACCGAGTCGGCGTTGCGGCAACTACGGTCCCGAGGCCGGTTGCGCGGGGTGGTCGCGCTGCTCGGGCCGGCGTTCGTCGCCGCCGTCGCCTACGTCGACCCCGGCAACTTCGCCACGAACTTCACCGCCGGCGCCAAGTTCGGCTACACCCTCGTCTGGGTCATCGTCGTCGCGAACCTGATGGCGATGCTCGTGCAGTACCTGTCGGCCAAGGCCGGCGTCGCCACCGGGCGCGACCTGCCCGAGCTGTGCCGCGAGCACCTGCCCAAGCCGGTCTCCCGCGGCCTGTGGGTGCAGGCCGAGATCATCGCGATGGCCACCGACCTGGCCGAGTTCGTCGGCGCCGCCGTCGGGCTCTATCTGCTGTTCGGCGTGCCCCTGTTCGCCGCCGGCCTGATCACCGCGGTCGTCGCCTTCGCCATCCTGGCCCTGGAGCAGCGCGGCTACCGCCGCTTCGAGCTCGCGATCGTCGCCCTGCTCGGCATCGTCTTCCTCGGCTTCCTGTACGACCTGCTCGTCGTCGGCGCCCAACCGGCCGAGTTCGCGGCCGGACTCGTTCCCCACCTGGCCGGCGGCGAGAGCCTGCTGCTGGTCTGCGGCATCATCGGCGCGACCGTCATGCCGCACGTCGTCTACCTGCACTCGGCCCTGACCAAGTCCCGGGTCGCCTGCCGCGACGACAACGAACGCCGCGAGCTGCTGCGCTTCCAACGCCTCGACGTGATCGTCGGCCTCGGCGCCGCCGGCCTGATCAACCTGTCGATGCTGGTGATCGCCGCGTCCCTGTTCAACGGCGGCGGCCGCTCCGACATCGACTCGATCGAGGGCGCCCACGCGGGCCTGGGGCAGATGGTCGGCGGCGGCGCGGCGCTGGCGTTCGCGGTGGCGTTGCTGGCCTCCGGGCTGTCGTCGTCGAGCGTCGGCACGTACGCCGGTCAGGTCGTCATGCAGGGTTTCATCCGCCGCCAGATCCCACTGTTCCTGCGCCGCGCGATCACGATGGCGCCGGCCCTGGTGGTGCTCGGCCTGGGCCTGCCGGCCACGGACAGCCTGGTGATCTCGCAGGTGGTGCTGTCGTTCGGCATCCCGTTCGCCCTGGTGCCGCTGCTGCTGCTGACCCGCCGCCGGGACATCATGGGAACGTTCGTCAACAACCGCCTGACGAACGTGGCCGCGGGCGCGATCGCCGCGCTGATCATCGCCCTGAACCTGTTCCTGCTGTACGACACGTTCCTAGGCTGACGCTCAGGGCGTGTCCTGCCGATCAACGCGGCCTGCGCCGGGCCCAGCCGCCGCCTGGCGGCGTCCCGGGATCACCGAGATACAACACCGGTATCCCGGCAATCCCGGGCCACCACCAGACGACACCTGGACTCCGGCTCGGCTCACGTTGATCGGCAGGACACGCCCTAAGACCACGTCTCATTTGGGGTTGTTTCTGGTCAGTAGGTTGAGGCGGACGGCTCGGCGGTAGCAGATCAAGGCGCAGGCCAGGGAGAGGAATCCGGTGTAGTGGGAAGCCTTGCGCTCGTAGCGGCGGGCCAGGCGACGGAACCGGCTGACCCATTCCAGGCAGCGTTCGATGACGTAGCGGTGCCGGCCGAGGTGAGTGGCCGATTCGATGCCTTTACGCGCGATCCGGGCGATCATGCCGCGCCGCCGGACTGCCTCGCGGCAGGACCGGTAGTCGTAACCCTTGTCGCCGTGGAGCTTGCCGGGCCACCGGCGGGGCCGTCCGAGC
>NZ_FZPH01000004.1:411551-584188 GCF_900188485.1 Asanoa hainanensis | reverse complement strand
CCCGCCAATCAGGACAGGTCCGCGTGGTCACGTTCCGCTGGGCGGTCGACAAACAACTCCGCGGCGCGGTCTGCGACTTCGCCGCCGACTCCCGCCACACCAACCCCTGGGCCGCGCACCTCTACAACCACGCCCGCGCCCGCGGCCACCGCCACCCCCACGCCGTCAGAATCCTCGCCCGCGCCTGGCTCGCCGTGATCTGGAAATGCTGGACCACCA
The DNA here is from genome assembly GCF_900188485.1 of Asanoa hainanensis. Taxonomy (GTDB): domain Bacteria; phylum Actinomycetota; class Actinomycetes; order Mycobacteriales; family Micromonosporaceae; genus Asanoa; species Asanoa hainanensis. The sequence goes on along the minus strand of NZ_FZPH01000004.1, from coordinate 583,969 downwards.
ACACCCCCTACGACCCGAACCGACACCGCGCCCTCCAAACCCTCCTCCACCAAGATCAACAACCCGAGGGTTGACACAGGACACTCCCGCCGGAGACCGGGCGAGGGCAGGATCGGCCCTCGCCCTGCCAGGTCCGCGGGACGCACTCTCAACCCAAAACCAGCACAAAGCCCACCCGGCGTGGTGCGGAATCGTCTCGCTCGGGTTCGGACTCTCGGGGTACCGTCGCCGATGTTTCCGGAGTGAGAGCAGGTTTTGTGATGGCGGCTCGGATCAGTGAGCTCGTGCTCAGTTGCCGCGATCCTGAGGTGCTGGCGCGCTTCTGGTGCGAGGTCTTGGACTTCGTCGTGCTCGACCGCGAGGCCGACGGCTCGCTGGAGATCGGCCCGCGGCAAGGCGCCGGAGGTCCGCAGCCGACGATCATCCTCAGCCGCGAGGACGAGCCGGCGAACGCGAAGTCGCGACTGCACATCGACATCAACGCCACCGACCGCGACCAGGAAGCCGAGCTCGAACGCCTACTGAAGCTAGGCGCGCGCCCGGCCGACGTCGGCCAGACCGGCGAAGAGCCGTGGCACGTCCTGGCCGACCCCGAAGGCAACGAGTTCTGCCTGCTCAAGGCCCGCCTCAACCCCCTCTGACCCACCGCGACGGCCCGAACGCCGGTAGCTTCGCGGCATGGAGCGCAGGGTGCCCCGCGTGGCGGGTCGAGGAGCGCGAGTACGAGCGGCACGAACGCCGCCGCGGCCGCCGGCATGCCTACGTCGGCCTCGACGCCGTTCGTATCGTATTGGTTGTCGTCGACATGGTGCCGTTCTTTGTGCGCGAGAACGCGTACACCTTCGGGATCGTGCCGAACATCGTGCGGCTCGCTACCGTCCTGCGGGCCGCCGGCGGGACGGTCGCGTGGGTGTTGCCCGGTTTCGTCGAGCCGGCACCCGTCGACGAGGAGTTCTTCGGGCCCGAGGTGGCCGCCCGCTACGCGCGCAGCGGCAGCGAGGGGCTCTGGCACGAGTTCGACGTCGACGCCGCCGACCTGGTCGTGGAGAAGACGGCGCGCAGTGCCTTCTTTCCCGGCCGGTGCCCGCTGCCCGAGCTGCTCATTGCCCGCGGCGTCGACACCGTGGTGATCACCGGGACGTGGACCAACGTCCGCTGCCAGTCGTCGGCGCGCGATGCCAGCACGCTCGGCTACCGGGTCGTGTTCGTCGCCGACGCCAACGCCGCCAACCGCGACCAGGACCACAACGCCGCGCTGCACACGGTCTACCGGACATTCGGCGACGTGCGTGCCACAGACGAGGTCGTGGACCTGGTCAAGGCCTGACCTATGCTCCGGCGCCGCCGTCCACGAGTGGACCCACGGGCTGGGTCTTGGTGCCGCGACGCTTGCTGCGGCGCTCGATCCAGCTGGCCAGGCTGGTCAGGCCGAAGTTGACCACGATGTAGATGGCCGCGACCACGATCGCCGCCTGGACCACGTTGCCGAAGTTGGCCGACAGCACGTTGACGCCGAGCTGGAGCAGCTCCGGGTACGACACGATGTAGCCCAACGCCGTGTCCTTCAGCAGCACCACGAGCTGGCTGATGATCACCGGCAGCATCGCGCGGGCCGCCTGGGGAACCAGGATGTGCTGCATCACGAGGCTCTTGCGCATGCCGACCGCGTACGCCGCTTCCGACTGGCCCTTCGGCACCGCGTGTACGCCGGCGCGGAACGCCTCCGCCAGCACCGAGCCGTTGTAGAGCGTCAGCCCGATGACCACCGACCAGAACGGCGGGACCGAGGACTGGATCAGGAACGGCACGCCGTAGGAGATGAAGAAGATCATCAGGAGCAGCGGGACCGCACGGAAGAACTCGACCACGATGCCGGCCGGGACGCTGATCCAGCGGTGGTCCGAGAGGCGGCCGACGGAAAAGATCAGGCCGAACGCCAGGGCGAACACCATCGCCGTCGCGGCCGCCTTCAGCGTGCCCTCGATGCCCGGGATGATGAAGTTGTTCCACGTGGCGCCCTTGAGGAAGGGCTCCCAGAGGACCGCCGCGAACTGGCCCTTCTCGTCGAACTTGCGGTAGATCCAGTAGAGCACCGCGAGGATCAGCGCGCCGAAGACGACGGTCAGGACCGCGTTGCGTACCCGCGCCCGTGGGCCGGGGTGGTCGTAGAGAACCGGGTTGCCGCTCACCGCTTCACCGCCAGTCGGTTGGCCAGCCAGCCGAACAGGTAGCCGACGGGAATCAGGACGGCAGCGAACGTGCCGGCGAAGACCAAGAAGATCAGGATGACCTGGTCACCATTGTCGTTGATCAGCTGCTTCATGATGTTGCTGGCTTCCAGCAGGCCGATCGTGCCGACGATGGTGGTGTTCTTGCAGAGCGCGATCAGGACGCTCCCCAGCGGCGCGATCACCGCGCGGCCGGCCTGGGGCAGCACCACGATCCGCAGCGTCTGCGCGAACGTCAGTCCGATGGCCCGCGCCGCCTCGGCCTGGCCGGCGGGCACCGTGTTGATGCCCGAGCGCAGCGCCTCGCACACGAACGCGGCCGTGTAGACCGAGAGGCCGACCACGCCGAGCCAGAAGTTGTTGAGGTCGATGTCGTCACTCAACGAGACGCTCAGCGTCGCGTACAGGCCGAAGTAGCAGAAGAAGACGATCAGGGTGAGTGGGGTGTTGCGGAAGATGTTGACCCACGCGGCGCCGAACCAGCGCAGCACCGGCACGGGCGAGACCCGCATCGCGGCGAGCAGTACGCCGAGGACCAGGGCCAGCACCGCCGACACCCCGGTCATCTTGAGGATCCACATGAACCCCGACACGTACATGTCGAAGTTGGCGGGATCGCTGAACACGGGCACGCCCCGCTCCTCCCTCTATCTGGCTTGTTACCGCGTACGGGGCCGGCGGCGTGTCCGCCGCCGGCCCCGCGCGTCGCGCGTCAGGCGCAGTTGGTCAGCTTGCTGACGTCGAGCTCCGGCGCGGCCTTGCCGCTGGCGCCCAGGGTCTTGTCCCACGCCGCCTTGTAGGAGCCGTCGGTCGCGGCCGCCTTCAGGATCTCGTTGATCTTGTCGCAGCTCGCCTTGTCGTCTTTCTTGAGGCCGATGCCGTAGGGCTCCTCGGAGAAGGGCTTGCCGACGACCTTGAACTTGCCGGCGTACTGCGACTGCGACGCGTAGCCCGCGAGGATGATGTCGTCGGTGGTCACGGCGTCGACCTGGTTGCCGGCCAGGGCCGTGATGCACTTCGAGTACGAGTCGAAGAGCTGCAGCTGAGCGTCCTTGTAGTTCTCCTGGATCCGCTTCGCCGGGGTCGAGCCGGTCACCGAGCAGACCTTCTTGCCGGCGAGCTGCTCCGGCGCGGTGATCGTCGAGGCGGCCGGCACGAGCAGGTCCTGACCGGCCATGAAGTACGGCCCGGCGAAGTTGACCTTCGTCTTGCGCTCGTCGTTGATCGTGTAGGTCGCGATCACCAGGTCGACGGTGCCCTGCTGGATGTAGGGCTCGCGGTTGGCCGACACCGTGGTCACGTACTGGATGCCGGACTCCTGCATGCCGAGACCCTTGGCGATGATCTTCGCCATCTCGATGTCGAAGCCCTCGTAGGCGGTGCCGGTCTGCAGGCCGAGACCCGGCTGGTCGGCCTTGACGCCGATCTTCAGCGAGCCGGACGCCGCCTTACCGACGACGCCGGTCGCGGTGTTGCCCGATCCGGTGCCACTGCCCGTGCCCGTACCCGTGCCACTGCCGTCGTCGCTGCCACAGGCTGCCATCGTCAGCGCGAGCACGGCGGCCGCGGCGGTGGCCGCAACGCGCGTCATCCGCATGTACTTCTCCTTCTCGTGAAGGAGACCCGGCGCCGGTGCGGCCGGATCCCTTGGTGTGCAGGATCGTGAGTCGAAAGAACGGGTGAGATCAGTGCGTAAGGATCTTTGAGAGAAAGTCCTTGGCCCGGTCACTGCGCGGGTTGGCGAAGAACTCGCCAGGTTCGGCCTGCTCGACGAGCTGACCGTCGGCCATGAATACCACGCGGTTGGCCGCATGCCGCGCGAAACCCATCTCATGGGTGACCACGACCATCGTCATGCCCTCACGGGCGAGGGACGTCATGACGTCGAGGACCTCGCCCACCATCTCGGGGTCGAGGGCGCTGGTCGGCTCGTCGAAGAGCATCGCCTTGGGCTGCATCGCCAGCGCTCGCGCGATCGCCGCGCGCTGCTGCTGGCCGCCGGAGAGCTGGGCCGGGTATTTGTCGGCCTGGTTGGCGATGCCGACCCGTTCGAGCAGCGCGAGCCCGCGCTTGCGGGCCTCTTCCGGCTTTTCCTTGCGTACCTTGATCGGACCCAGGGTCACGTTCTGCAGGATCGTCTTGTGTGCGAAGAGGTTGAACGACTGGAACACCATGCCAACGTCGCTGCGGAGCCGCGCCAGTGCGCGACCCTCGGCGGGCAGCGTGTTGCCGTCGAACGTGATCTGACCGGAGTTGATCGTCTCCAGCCGGTTGATCGCGCGGCAGAGGGTCGACTTGCCCGAACCGGACGGTCCGATCACGACAACGACTTCGCCACGACCGACCGACAGGTCGACGTCGCGTAGAACGTGCAGGTCGCCGAAGAACTTGTTGACCTTGTCGAGCACGATCAGCGGCTCCTGCGACGTGGTACTCGCGACCATCGACCCCTCCCTCTGGATGCAGCCACTCTAAGGGTGACGATGTGCCAGGACGGGTCTCGAACGGTCACGGAGCGGTAACGCGGCAGACGGGCACGCCCACAGGCAGGCACGATCATTGGTATGGCGATCCCTCCGGTCCCTGCGACGGGCTCCGCGATGTGGAACTGGCACGCGGAAGAGCCCCTGACACCTTCCGTGGTCATGCGCGCACTAAGTGTCGTCACCGGTTGTGCCGTCGTTCCATTGGGTGACGACGACCCACCGGGTGACGCGGTGCTCTGCGACGTGTGGCTCGGCGTCGGCGAGTTTCCCGTCGGCATCGACTGCTACGCGCCGCCGTTCGAGGTGGCCGAGCCGGCCGCCGCGGCCGAGGTGGCGGCCCTGCTGCGGCGCCGGGTGCTGCTGGCCGACGACACCCTGATCCCCGACCGGCACGTGCTGGCGACCACCGACGGCACGCTGCGACCCGTACACGTGGACGTGGTCGAGACCGACGACGGTGAGGCGCGGTCCAACCTGCGGCCGTGCACGGGTCACGACCCGTGGTGCCTCCGCCAGCGGGTGCCGTGCCAGCAGTCGCGGTGGACCCCCGACCGGGTGGTCCCGGGGCTGGCCGCCTGAGCTTTCCCGGCGGCTACCCTGTAGGGGTCATGACTACTACAGCGGGCCCTCGCACCTACCAGGTGCGCACATACGGCTGCCAGATGAACGTGCACGACTCCGAGCGGATCTCCGGGCTGCTCGAGGCGGCCGGCTATGTCCGCGCCGAGGCTGATGACGCCGACGTGGTGGTCTTCAACACCTGTGCCGTCCGGGAAAACGCCGACAACCGCCTCTACGGCAACCTCGGCCACCTGCGACCGACCAAGATGCGCCGGCCCGACATGCAGATCGCGGTCGGCGGCTGCCTCGCCCAGAAGGACCGCGGCGAGATCGTCAAGAAGGCGCCCTGGGTCGACGTCGTCTTCGGCACCCACAACATCGGCTCGCTGCCGACGATGCTGGAGCGCGCCCGGCACAACGCCGAGGCCGAGGTCGAGATCCTCGAGTCGCTCGAGGTCTTCCCGTCGACGCTGCCGGCCCGGCGCGAGTCGACGTACGCCGGCTGGGTCTCGATCTCGGTCGGCTGCAACAACACCTGCACCTTCTGCATCGTGCCGTCGCTGCGCGGCCGCGAGAAGGACCGGCGGCCGGGGGAGATCCTGGCCGAGGTCGAGGCCCTCGTCGCGGAGGGTGTGCTGGAGGTGACGCTGCTCGGGCAGAACGTCAACTCCTACGGGGTCGAGTTCGGCGACCGGCTGGCGTTCGGCAAGCTGCTGCGCTCCTGCGGGTCGATCTCGGGCCTGGAGCGGGTGCGGTTCACCAGCCCGCACCCAAAGGACTTCACCGACGACGTGATCGCGGCGATGGCCGAGACGCCGAACGTCTGCCACTCGCTGCACATGCCGCTGCAGTCGGGCTCCGACGCGGTCCTGAAGGCGATGCGCCGGTCCTACCGCCAGGAGCGCTACCTCGGGATCATCGACAAGGTACGCGCGGCGATGCCCGATGCGGCGATCACCACGGACATCATCGTGGGCTTCCCGGGCGAGACCGAGTCCGACTTCGCGCAGACGCTGGACGTGGTGCGGCAGGCCCGGTTCTCGTCCGCCTTCACCTTCCAGTACTCGCCGCGTCCCGGCACCCCGGCGGCCACAATGGACGACCAGGTGCCGAAGGCGGTGGTCCAGGAGCGTTACGAGCGGCTGATGGAGGTCGTCGAGGAGACGACCTGGGCGGAGAACCAGGCCCTGGTCGGCTCGCGCGTCGAGGTGCTGGTCGCGGTCGGCGAGGGGCGCAAGGACGAGCGCACCGGGCGGATGTCCGGCCGGGCCCGCGACGGGCGGCTGGTGCACTTCGCGACGGGTTCGTTGGACGGCATCCGGCCGGGCGACGTGGTCGAGACCGTGGTCAGCTACGCGGCGCCGCACCACCTCAACGCCGACGGAGAGCCGTTGTCGCACCGGCGCACCCGGGCGGGGGACGCGTTCGAGGCCGGTCGGGCGCCGCGCACACCGGGCGTCAGCCTGGGCATGCCGTCCGTGGGCCGCCCTCCGATCCAGCCGCTGCCGACCGAATCGGCCTGCTCGGTGCAGTGAAGGCCCGGGCGGCGGCGGGCCGTTGGCTACCCGCCGCCGCGGTCCGGTTCCTTCAGCAGGCGACGCCGTTGAGCGCCGGCGCGCCTGGTGCGGCCGCCGTGCCGTTGGCGGTGAAGCCGATCGTGACCGACGCGCCCGGTGCGAGCGCCGGGGACCACGTCGGCGCCGCCGCCGTGATCGTCGTGCCGGACTGGGTGACCGTGGCGTTCCAGCCACTGCCCAGCGTGACGCCCGACGGCCAGGTCCAGGTCACCCGCCAGGGGTTCACCGGCGCGGTGCCGCGGTTGGTCACGGTGAGCTCGCCCTGGAAGCCGCCCTGCCAGGCGTTGGTCTGGCGGTAGGTGGCGTCGCAGTCACCCTGGGCCGGGGGCGTGCTCGGCCCGCCGGTCGGGCCCGTGGTTGGCCCGCCGCCTCCCGTGGGCGCGATCAGATAAGGCGAGATGATCGACTGTTTCGCCTGGTTGATGGTCGTCCAGTCGTCGTTGGCGATGCCGCCCGTGTCACCGGAGTTGGGGTTCCACGACCAGTAGGTGAACGACATGCCGTTGACCCCACTGCCCAGATAGGACATCAGGTTCGTGAGCCAGACGCGGTCCTTGGGATCGGCCAACGTCGTGCCGAACTCGCCCAACATGATCGGGGCGGTGTTCTGCTTGAACAGGTAGCCCCAGTACTTGTCCCAGATCGCCGGCAGGTTGGCGGGGTAGTCCGGCGCGTCGAACCAGCTCTGGTGGTAGACGGAGATCGCGTAGTCGTGCGGCGAATACACCAGCCGGTTGGCCACCGAAAGGCGCACCGGGAACTGGCCGGCCCTGCTCAGGTTGCCGCCCCACCAGCCGCAGTCCTCGTCGTTGCTGGTATCCCCGTCCCACACATTGGACAGTCCGCCGCTCGGGCAGCTCACCCCCTCGACGAAGATCAACCAGTTGGGCTGCACGCCGAGGATCGCGTTGCCGGCCCGCTCGGCGGCCAGCCGCCAGTCGCGGTTGGTGTCACCGCAGCCCCAGCAGGCTCCGGTCGCGGCCGGGTTGGTGCCCTCGGCGTGTGGCTCGTTGTGCAGGTCGGCCCCGATGACGGTCGGGTTGTTGGCATAGCGTTGGGCGAGCATCCGCCAGTCGCTGATCCACGTGCTCTCCGGCACCGCGGCCGTGTACCAGAGCGCCGTCTGCTGCGCGCTCGTCGGCCGGTGGCGGTCGAGGATCACCCGCATGCCCTTGCTTCCGGCGTACGCGATGACCTTGTCGAGGATCTGCAGGGGTGAGTTGCCGACCAGGTCGGGGTTGACGAAGTCGTTGATGCCGGTAGCGGTCGCCCCGGCCTTGAGCGCGTCGTTGGAATAGGGAATGCGCAGCGTGTTGTAACCGAGGTTGGCCATCGTGTCGACCTGGTTGCGCCACGGGTTGCTCGACCACAGGCCGTGGAAGGTCCGGTTGTCGGTCTCCATGCCGAACCAGTTGATGCCGGTGAGCCGCACGGTCGCACCGGTGCTGTCGACGATCTTGTTGCCGCTCGTCCGCAGGTAGCCGGTCCCGGTGCCGGCGGCGAGCGCCGGTCCGGAGGTCAGCCCGACGGCGACGAGGACGGTCGCCGCCGCGACCAGAACCGCAACGAGCGCGGCGCGAACAGGTTTGCGTTGCATGTGCCAGGGCTCCATTTCGCGGGGGTACGAATTCCGCGCGCGCCGTCATCGGCGCCTCTCGCGGTGCGTGCCCTGGCTCCGCCGCCCATTCTGATCGCGATCGATGCGTCTGGTCAAGGGTTGTACGATCCCCGCGTGCAAGATCCCGCCTGCCCGTGCGTGATCTGCGGCGGGGTCCGCCGCGGCCGTGACACGGAAACCATCGCGACCGTCGAGAAGCACGGTTGGTGTTCGCTGCTGGTGCCGGGCACGGTCGACTTCGCGTACACGGTCGGTCTGTGGCACTCCTTCCAGATCCCCGAGATCGTCATGTTCGGCCTGGCCGGCGAACACATGCAGCTGTGGCTCAACACCTGCGTGGAACGCCTGCGCGACATCGGCTGGCCAGCCGCCGAAGCCCCGTTCACCGGCGTCATCGAAGGCCACGAGACGATGCTGCGCCCGGTCGACGAGTCCTGGCGCGCCGCCCTGTTCGGCACGGCCTACAGGTTCTATGGCGGCTGGTCCGTCCCCGTCTGGCAGCTCGTCTGGCCGGATGGTGCAGGCCGGTGGCCGTGGAACGACGAGGCCACCGTGAGCAGCCGCACCCGGCAGGCGTTCGGCTGGCTGCCGGTCTCGGCACACCCGGCTGGAAGCTGGCGCCTCGTAGGCACGTTCGGCAACGACTTCCCGCTGCCGGCCGAGCCGGACAGTTGGGCCCTGACCACACGCTCCCTTCTGGCCGGACGGACCTCGCCGGCCGTGGTCGCCTTCGACGACGGCAGGTTCGACGTGCTGGACGCCCGCGGCTACGCGGCAGACGACCTGTGCCTGGCCTACCTGGGCCACGCCGTCGAACAGCACCCGTCACTGAACGCGCTCTCGGACCTCCCCACCGGCCACGTAGCCACCCTCGCCACCGACGGCACCTGGCAACGCACACCGTCGTCGGACCCGCAACGCACCGAAAGCACCGCAGCCTGGCGCACCAGCCAACCGCTACGCGTCACCAGCTGACGTGCCCCTGCCCGCGTTGCGGCCAACCGCTTGGCGTCGCCGGTTGACGTGGCGTGTTGCGGTGCGGGCAAGCGGTCCGCGTCGCGGCTTGAGGTGCTGCGTTGCGGTGCAGTCAACCGCTTCGCTTCGCGTCGCGTCGCCGGTTGTCGTGGCCTTGCGGTGCGGTCAACCGCTTCGCGTCGCCGTTGGCGTGCCGCGTTTGGTGTGCGGTCGACCGCTTCGCGTTGCCGTTGGCGTGCCGCGTTTGGTGCGATCAACCGCTTCGCGTCGCAGCTTGAGGCGGCGCGTGGGCGGTCCAGCCAACCGCTATGCGTCACGGCTCATAGTGCCGCGCTGCCAAGCGGCCAACCACTACGCGTCACGGCTCGAGGTGCCGCGCTGGCAGGCCAGACGACAGTTGCGCGGTGCCGGGCGGGCCGCGGGTCCGTGCCGCTAAGTCGTAGCTCATGCACGGAGTGTGCCAGCCACCACCGACAATTCTTTGTGGGTCCGCTGACCCACTGCGGACCTGGCAGGGACGGGCCCCCTAGGGCCCGGCCCGTTCTCCGGCGGGAGCAACGGTCCGGGCCACCGCGGACCCGGGACCAAGCCTTAGGTCTGAAATAGACCTTGATCTTGCCTGGCAGATCCCCCTGGGCCCGGGACCAAGATTTGTCCTTAAGGATTTAGCTGGCTTGCTCTGCGAGGTTGAGGAACTGGCGCTTCTGGTTGAGGGCGTTCTCGGCCTCGCGGATGCGCTTGGCGTCGCCGGCGTTGCGGGCGCGTTCGAGGCGCTGCTCGGCCTCGGCGACCTGCTCGCGCATCTGGACCAGCAGCGGGTTGGCGGACGGCTCGGTGCGGCGCCACGCGGAGTCCATCGCGAGCCGGACCTTCTCCTCCACCGCGCGGATGCGGCGGTCGAGTTTGGCGGCGTCGTCGCGGGAAACCCGGCCCGCGTCGTGCCACTGGGCCTGGATGTCGCGGAGCTTCGCCTGCGCGGCCCGCGGGTCGGAGTCGACGTCGATCGACTCGGCCTCGGTGACCAGCGCCTGCTTGCGCTCCAGGTTGCCGCGCTGCTCGGCGTCGCGGGCGCTGAACACGGCGCTGCGGTTGGTGAAGAAGGCGTCCTGGGCGGCGCGGAACCTCTCCCAGAGGCGCTGCTCGGCCTCCTTCGAGGCGCGCGGCGCCGCCTTCCACTCGGTCATCAGGTCCTTGAGCCGGGCGGCGGTGGGGCCCCAGTCGGTTGACTCCTGCAGCGACTCCGCCTCGGTGACCAGGTCTTCCTTGGCCGTCTGCGCCGTCTTGCGCTGGGCGTCGAGGGTCGCGAAGTGCGCGCCGCGGCGGCGGGTGAAGCCGTCCCGGGCGGCCGCGAAACGCTTCCACAGCTCACCGTCGGACTTCTTGTCGACGCCGCGGATCGTCTTCCACTCGTCGAGGATCTCCTTGAGCCGGTCGCCGGCGGACTTCCAGCCGGTGGACTCGGCGGCGATCTTCTCGGCCTCTTCGACGAGTTGCGTCTTGCGGACCAGCGCCTCGGCCCGGGCGGTCTCCCGGGCGGCACGGGCCTCGCCGGCCTTCGCCTCGGCGGACTCGGCCAGCTTGTCGAGCCGGGCGACGAGCCCGTCGATGTCGCCGACGACGTGCGCTTCCGGCAGCGAGGCGCGGATGCGGCGGATCGTGGCGAGGGAGTGCGCCGCGTCGGCGGCCCCGGAGCCCATCCGGGCCTGCACCAGGTCGACCTCGGTGACCACGTCGGCGAACCGCCGGGCGAAGTGGGCCAGGCCCTCCTCAGGCGACCCGGCCTGCCAGGAGCCCACCACCCGCTCCCCATCGGCCGTCTTGACGTAAACCGTGCCCTCCGCGTCCACGCGTCCGAAGGCCGTCCAGTCGCTCATCTGCCCATCCTCGTTCGTCCGACTCCGTCGGGAATGCAAGGAATGCACCCTTCGGGCGTCGCCATAGCGCAGTATTGTTACCGCTGCATTGTCACAGGTCCCACCCCGTCAGCGTCGAGTGCCTATTGGCGACCGTGACCATACGGAGACCGGGGCGGGAATCCGGCGGGTACGGACCGCACCCCCGATACCGTTATGCCGTGACCCTCGTAGCTGTCGCGGTCTGTCCTCATCCGCCCATGATCGTCCCGGAGGTGGCCGGCGCCGCCGCCGCCGAGCTCGACGACCTGCGTTCCGCCTGCGCGAGCGCGGTCACGACGCTGGGCCAGGCCGGTGCGCGGCAGATCGTGGTGTTCGGTGCCGATTCGGCCATGACGTCCTATGACCCGCCCCAGCGCGGCTCGCTGCGCCCGTGGGGCGTCGACCTCGACGTCTCGCTCGGCCCGCACGACCCGCTGGAGAGCCGCGAGTTGCCGTTGAGCCTGGTGATCGGCGCGTGGCTGTTGCGGCAACACCCGCCGCGGCAACCGGTCATGGTCAACATGCAGGGCATCGCCGCCGACGCATCGCCCGACGCGTGCCGCGCCTTCGGCGAATGCTGCGCCCCCGACGGCCCGTGGGGGCTGCTCGTGATGGGCGACGGGTCTGCGTCGCGCGGCGTGAAGTCGCCGGGGTACGACGACCCGCGCGCGGAGCCGTACGACGACGCGCTGGCGGCGGCGCTGGCCGCGGTCGACCTGCCGGCCCTGCACGACCTCGACCCGGCCGTCTCCGCGGAGCTGGGCGTGGCGGGGCGGCCGGCGTTCCAGGCCCTGGCCGGGGCGGTGGGCGCGGCCGGCGGCACGTGGCAGGGCGACCTGTCCTACTACGGCGCGCCGTACGGCGTCGGGTACTTCGTCGCCAGCTGGACCCCGGCATGACCGTTGTCGCTGTGGTCGGCCCGACCGCCGCGGGCAAGACCGCGCTCAGCCTGGCGCTCGCCGAGGAGCTCGGCGGCGAGGTGGTCAACGCCGACTCGATGCAGCTTTACGTCGGTCTCGACATCGGCACCGCCAAGCTGCCTGTCGGCGAGCGGCGGGGCATTCCGCACCACGTCTTGGACATCTGGCCCGTGACCTCGCCGGCGAGCGTGGCCGAGTACCAGCGCCTGGCCCGTTCCGCGATCGACGACATCCTCGCCCGGGGCAGGGTGCCGCTGCTGGTCGGGGGCTCCGGCCTTTACGTGCGGGCGGTTCTGGAGGAGTTCGACTTCCCGGGTACGGACGCCGCGCTGCGCTCGTCCCTGGAGTCGGAGCTGGCGGCGGTCGGTGCGGTGACCCTGCACGAGAGGTTGCGCGCTGCGGACCCTGTCGCGGCCTCTCGAATCCTGCCGACCAACGGCCGCCGGATCGTTCGTGCGCTCGAGGTGATCACCCTCACGGGCCAGCCGTTCGCGGCCGCCCTGCCGTCCGCGCCGGTGCCGTTTTATCCCTCTGTGCAGATTGGGGTCGATGTGGCCGGCGAGACACTTGATGCCCGAGTGGCGTCGCGGGTCTCGGCCATGTGGTCGGCGGGCCTGGTCGCGGAGACCCGCGGCCTGGTCGCGGAAGGCCTGCGCGAGGGCCGCACGGCGAGCCGCGCACTCGGATACCAGCAGGTCCTGGCGTTTCTGGCCGGAGAGTCGACGGAACAGGAAGCGCACGACGAGACGATCCGGGCGACCCGGCGCTTCGTCCGCCGCCAGCGCACCTGGTTCCGCCGCGACCCGCGGATCACCTGGCTGGACGGCGCGGACCCGTCCCTGGTCCCCACGGCTCTGCACGCGGTCCACGCGGAGCGGGCGGGTGCGCCATGATGGTCGGCGTATCTGTTGGGGGGCGGTTCGACAAGGGGGCAGTGGTGCGGTTCGTCAAGGGGCACGGCACCGGCAACGACTTCGTGATCCTCCCGGACCCGGACGGCGTGCTGGGCCTGACACCGGAGACGGTGGCGGCACTGTGCGACCGCCGCTTCGGGATCGGCGCCGACGGCGTCCTACGGGTGGTCCGCGCGGCCAAGCACCCCCACGCGGTCGACCTGGCCGGCGAGGCCGAGTGGTTCATGGACTACTGGAACGCCGACGGCTCCATCGCCGAGATGTGCGGCAACGGCGTACGCGTCTTCGCCCGCTTCCTGGCCACGGAGGCCCTGGTCGACGGAGCGACGTTCCCGATCGCCACCCGCGCGGGCGTGGTCCAGGCCACGGTCACCCCGACCGAGGTCTCGGTGATCCTTCCGCTCCCGCGCGTGGGCCCGGGTTCCACCGCCACCGTCAACGGCCTGACCTTCACCGGCACGTCAGTAGACGTCGGCAACCCCCACCTGGTCTGCGCCCTGCCGTCGGGCATGTCGCTAGGAGACCTGGACCTGACCACGGCCCCGTCGTACGACCGGGCCGCCTTCCCGACGGGCGTCAACGTCGAGTTCGTCGTACCGGGCGGCAGCGAGTCAGCCACCTTCGGCCACATCGCGGTAGACCGCCGCCCCGGCCCAGACCGCGGTCACATCGCGGTGGACTCGCCGCCGGTGGACGGCCCGGATCGCGGTCACATCGCCGTGGACTCGCCGCAGGCGGACCGGCGGGAGCAGGGTCACATCGCGGTGGACTCGCCGCCGGTGGACAGCCCGGACCGTGGCCACATCGCCGTGGACTCGCCGCCGGTTGATCGGCGGGAGCAGGGTCATATCGCTGTCGACTCGCCGCCGGCGGGCCGACCGGAGCGCGGTCACATCGCGATGGACACCCCGCCGGCTGATCGGCGCGAGCAGGGTCACATCGCCGTCGACTCGCCGCCGCCGACTCAGCCGGACCGCGGCCACATCGCCGTCGACCGCCGAGGCGGGGAGTTCGGCCACATCGCCGTCGACAAGCGCCCGGTCCCGGTGGGAGTGGACGCGCACGTCGCGATGCGGGTCTACGAGCGCGGCTCAGGCGAAACCCTGTCCTGCGGCTCGGGCGCGATCGCGGTAGCGGCGGTCGCCCTACGCGACGCGGGCAAGCAGACGGGCGTGGTAGCGGTGGACGTACCCGGGGGCCGGCTAACGGTCGCCCTGGACGGCCAAACCTGCGTCTTCACGGGCCCAGCCGTCCTGGTAGCCACAGGCGAAACCCTTCCGACCGCCTAACCAGCTACCCACGCGAGCCCGTCCGGCCCGCGCCAAATCCGTCGCGCCGCGATGAAGCCACCGACGGACTGCACGGCGCGGGCAGGACCGGCCCAGTGAGGCATCGAACTCCACCCGACAGTTGATCTTGCTCGGGTGAAGCGGCCAGCTGGACACAGACCGATGACACCAACGGCCAAGAACGCGGGAGGTGCGCGCGAGGCGTGCGGACGTAGCCCGCCCGTCGAGCAGAACGTAGGTGCATGGCCGCCGCCGTTACCGCCGCGACGACGAAGGCGAGTGCCAGAAGGCGTCCCGCAGCGCGCGGATACGCCATTGCCGCGCTCCCAGGCCGAGCGAGCTGATCGCACAAACTCGTCGAACCTCGGCCCGCCGACTACCAGCAACGGCTGCTTGCATGGAACGTCGTGGACCAGCTCGACCAGGTGGCTTACACGCATCTCCGACGCCCTGCACGCGCCGCGCCGCCCAGACCCTTTGCCCCGCCCAGCACCCCGCCCGGAGGCGAACGAGGATGCAATCCAAAGTGTCCTCAAACGCGAGCTGAGCCGCGGCAAGCCAACCGGCCGGGCGCCCCGGGTCATCGGCGGCGGGCCAAGCGGAGGGGCCCGCACCGCCGAATCAGTCGTCTCGGCCAAGCGACGCGTGCCGAAGGAAGCCATCCGAACGCCGCCATACCCCAGCCAACAGCATGGTCAACCCCAGCGAAGATCAGCCAATGGACTGTGTCCCACGGCAGAAATCGCAGTCGGCAGGCTGGCGTAGGTCAGGGCGGGGGAGGATGTCGTGCGCAAAGCCATAAGAGGCGCGCCCTTTGCGCCTAGGCACTGCGCACGACATCCTCCCCCGCCCAAGACCGCAACCTACAAATGCGCGACCCCCTGCCACGCGAACGGCAACCGGTCGTGGGACGGCCCAAAGCCGCGCCAACCGACGACCTGGCCGTGTTGATGGTTCGCGGGGGCCGCGTGGCCGAGCGAGGGTGTGGTCGTGGTGATGGTCCGGGTTCGCGGGGGCCGCGTGGCCGAGCGAGGGTGTGGTCGCGGTGATGGTCCGGGTTCGCGGGGGCCGCGTGGCCGAGCGACGGCGTCGCCGCGGCGATGGTCCGGATCCGAGGCCGCGCCCAACCGAAACCTGGCCGTGACCCCGGACCGCGTCCAACGACCGCGACCAACGACGAACAAGGCTTGCCCGGCGGGAGCGACGGTCCGGACCACCGCGAACCCGGGACCTAAGGCGCGGAAGTGTCAACCGCGGCAATAGCCGCACTGCTCTGAGCCGCAGCCCGCACCGCGGCCGCAACAGCCACCGCCACGCGAGCGTCGAACACGCTGGGCACGATCACCGTCGGATTGATCTTGTCCTCGCCCACCACGTCCGCGATGGCACGGGCCGCGGCGATCGCCATTTCCTCCGTGAACTCCTCCGCGTGCGCGTCGAGCATGCCGCGGAAGACGCCCGGGAACGCCAGCACGTTGTTGATCTGGTTCGGCTGGTCGGAGCGGCCCGTGGCGACGACGGCGGCATACTTCCGGGCCTCGCGCGGGTCGACCTCTGGGTCCGGGTTGGCCAGCGCGAACACGATCGAGTTCTCGGCCATGCCCGCGATGTCGTCGCCGGTCAGCAGGTTGGGCGCGCTGACGCCGATGAAGACGTCCGCGCCCCGCAGCGCCCCGGAAAGATCGCCCTGGTAGCCGTCGCGGTTCGTGTGCTCGACCAGCCACTGCCACGACGCGGGCAGATCCTTCAGGCCGGCGTGCAGCACCCCGGGCCGGTCGTACGCGATGATGTCGCCCACGCCCTGCCGGAGCAGCAGCTTCATGATCGCGGTGCCGGCCGCACCGGCGCCGCTGACGACGACCCGGACGTCCTGCATCCGCTTGCCGACGACGCGCAGCGCGTTGGTCAGCGCGGCCAGCACACAGATCGCCGTGCCGTGCTGATCGTCGTGGAAGACCGGAATGTCCAGCAGCTCCCGCAGCCGCTCCTCGATCTCGAAGCAGCGCGGTGCCGCGATGTCCTCCAGGTTGATCCCGCCATAGGCCGGCGCGATCGCCTGCACGATCCGCACGATCTCGTCGGTGTCCTGGGTGTCCAGCACGACCGGCCAGGCGTCGACCCCGCCGAAGCGCTTGAACAGCGCGGCCTTGCCCTCCATCACCGGCAGCGAGGCGGCGGGCCCGAGGTTGCCCAGACCCAGCACGGCCGAACCGTCGGTCACGACCGCGACCGTGTTGCGCTTGATCGTCAACCGGCGGGCATCGGCGGGGTTCTCGGCGATCGCGAGACAGACCCGGGCCACACCCGGCGTGTACGCGCGGGAGAGCTCGTCCCGGTTGCGCAGCGCCACCTTCGGCGTCACCTCGATCTTGCCGCCGAGGTGGAGGAGGAACGTCCGGTCGGAGACCTTGCGGACGTCGACCCCTTCGAGCGCTTCGAGCGCCTTGACCACCGAGTCGGCGTGGGTGGCGTCGGCGGTGTCACAGGTGAGGTCGACGACAACGGTCGTGGGGTCTGAGTCGACGACGTCGAGCGCCGTCACGATGGCGCCGGCTTCCCCGACGCAGGTGGTGAGTCGGCCGATCGCCGACGCGTCGGCGAACACCCCGATCCGGATCGTGATCGAAAAGCCAGCACTGGGCAGGCGGGTCGTCGCCACGTGGTCCTCCGTCGTCCTACGGCGCGGGCCACGGCGCCGGCGCCGTAGCGCATTCTTGCCCACGTAAGAGCGGGTCGGCCAACCGCCTGCGCGATTTGTGGATGCGCTCGCGCTGCGGGCGTGTCACGATCGGTGTTCAAGGAGGCTTGTTTTGCGCACATTCCACGCTGTGGATGATCTTGCCGACATCGAACCCACCACCGGCGAGCTGGAGCTGGAAGACCGACACGCGATGCGTCGTGTCGCAGGTCTGTCCACGGAGCTCACCGACATCACCGAGGTCGAATACCGGCAGCTCCGGCTCGAACGCGTCGTCCTGGTCGGTGTCTGGACCGAGGGCTCCGTCACCGACGCCGACAACTCCCTGATCGAGCTCGCGGCCCTGGCCGAGACGGCGGGCTCCCAGGTGCTCGAGGGGCTGATCCAGCGCCGCGGCCGGCCCGATCCCGCGACCTTCATCGGCCGCGGCAAGGTCGACGAGCTGCGCGCCGTGGTCACGTCGTCCGGCGCCGACACCGTCATCTGCGACGGCGAGCTGTCTCCGTCGCAGCTTCGCAACCTGGAGCAGCGCACCAAGGTCAAGGTCGTCGACCGCACCGCGCTGATCCTCGACATCTTCGCCCAGCACGCCAAGAGCAAAGAGGGCAAGGCGCAGGTCGAGCTGGCCCAGCTCGAATACCTGCTGCCGAGGCTGCGCGGTTGGGGCGAGACGCTGTCCCGGCAGACCGGTGGTTCCGGGCGGGGCGGCGGCGCCGGTGGCGGCGTCGGCGTGCGTGGTCCCGGTGAGACCAAGCTGGAGACCGACCGCCGGCGGATCAACCATCGGATCGCCCGGCTGCGGCGTGAGATCAAGAGCCTTCGCACGGTACGCGCGACGAAGCGCGCCCGCCGCAACCGCAACGGGATCCCGGCCGTGGCGATCGCCGGCTACACCAACGCCGGCAAGTCGAGCCTGCTCAACCGGCTGACCGGCGCGGGTGTGCTGGTCGAGGACGCGCTGTTCGCCACCCTGGACCCGACGACCCGCAAGGCCCGCGACGCCGACGGGCGGATCTACACGCTCTCCGACACGGTCGGTTTCGTCCGGCACCTGCCGCACCAGATCGTCGAGGCGTTCCGCTCGACGCTGGAGGAGGTCGCCGACGCGGACCTGCTGGTGCACGTCGTCGACGGCGCGCACCCCGATCCGGAGGAGCAGGTGCGCGCGGTCCGCGAGGTGCTCGCCGAGGTCGGTGCCGACAGCGTTCGCGAGCTGCTGGTGGTCAACAAGATCGACAGTGCCGACGAGGAGACGCTGCTCCGGCTCAAGCGGTCCTGGCCCGAGGCGATCTTCGTGTCGGCCCGTTCCGGGCGGGGCATCGACGAGCTGCGCGCGACGCTCGAGGCACACCTGCCGCGGCCGGCGGTCGAGCTGCGCGTCGTGGTGCCTTACGACCGCGGTGAGCTGGTTGCCCGGTTGCACCGCCGCGCCAAGGTGCTGAGCACGGCCCACATCGCCGAGGGCACCGCGCTGCACGTCCGCGTCGATCCGGCGCTGGCGGCTGAGCTCGTGCCCTACGTGTCGGCATAGGGCGGAGATCACGAGGGGGAGGCGCGGGGCCGGTACGACGTGCGACACTGGCCCGATGCCGCGCGCTTCCTCTTCGATCACGGTCGTCCTGGGCGTGGTCGCAGCGGCGCTCGGTGCCGGATTTGGCACCGCATGGGCCGCTCCATCCCCCACGCCCGCCGGCGCAGCCGGCGCCGCGGCGGTCGTCGAAGGCAAGAAGGTCTGCGCGATCACCGACTCGAAGCTGGTCGAGCTCTCGGGACTGGTCGCCACCAAGGCGGGCTACGTCACCGTCAACGACAGCACCGACGTGTCGAGCCGCGAGAAGGTCTTCTTCCTCGACAAGAAGTGCAAGGTCACCGACTCCGTCTCGTACCCGGGTGGCGGCCCGCGCGACACCGAAGACCTGGCGCTGTCGCCGGACGGCAAGACCCTCTGGGTTGCCGACACCGGCAACAACATCACCAGCGACGACCTGCGCGAGAGCATCGTGCTCTGGAGCCTCCCGGCCGACGGCAGCAAGCAGCCGACGCTGCACCGCTTCGTCTACCCGGACGACAAGCCGCGCGACGCGGAGGCGCTGGTGATGACCGGCACCGGCGCCGGCACCCCGCTGGTGATCACCAAGTCGGCGGGCCCGGCCGAGCTGTTCGTCCCCGCCTCGGCGATCAAGAGCGGCAACTCGACCGGCGTGCCGATGAAGAAGGTCGGCGACGTCACGGTCCCCAAGACCGAGACGCCGAACCTCCTCAACGCGGCCGGGCGGCTCACGGTCACGGGCGCGGCCCGCTCCGCCGACGGCACGAAGGTCGTTCTCCGCACGTACGCCGATGCCTTCGAATGGGACGTCGCCGACGGTGGTGACGTGGTGGCCGCCCTGACCGGTGGCACCGCGCCGCGGATCACCGGCCTGACCGACCCGTTCGGCGAGGCGATCTCGTACACCACCGACGGCAAGCAGTTCGTCACGGTCTCCGACGGCGGCAACCTGGGCGACGACCCGGAGATCAACATCCTCAGCTACGTGCCGGCGACTCCGACCCCGCCCACCGCGGGCGCGAAGACCGACGGCGCGGCCGGCGGTGGCGGCGGGTCCTTCCTCGACAACCTGTCGCTGAAAGACATCACGACGCTGATCGCCGCGATCGGTGTGATCGGCCTGATCCTGGTCGGCGCCGGCGTCGCGGGCATCATCGTGGCCCGCAAGAAGAAGGCCGCGGGCGGCGGTGCCGAACCGCCGGCGGGTGGCGCGCGGGTCGGCCGCCAGGTGGCGCCGGACCAGGCCACCTGGGACAAAGACGGCAACAGCGGCAACGTGTACGGCGGCCAGCCCGGCGGCGGCGGTGTCTACGGCGGCCAACCGGCCCCGGCCGGCGGCGTCTACGGCGGCCAGCAGGCAGCCCCGGGTGGCGGTGTCTACGGCGGCCAGCCGCAGCGCGGTGGCGGTGGCGGCGTCTACGGCGGCGGCGGCCAGCGCGGTGGCGGCGTCTATGGTGGCGGGCCCGGTGGCCAGGGTGACGGATACGGGCCGCCGCAACAGGGCGGGCAGCCGGGGTACGGGCCGCCGCAGCAGGGCGGGCAGCGCGGGGCCGGCTACGGCCGGCAGCGCAGTGCACCGGACGACTACGACTACGGCCCACAGGACCAGCGAGGCCGAGACGGCTACGACGGAAACGGCTACGTCGGTTCCGGTTACCGGGGCTGAGCTCTCGTTCTTGCTCGCCGTTGCCGCGGTCGTGCCTGTAACGGCTCGGGTCCGCCTCTAAACCCGCAGCGCGGCAGCTTGCGATCGAGGCCCGCCGGCCCCCGACGCGGGCGCCCGCAAACGGGATGCGTCACCTGCCAGCCCGCAGCGGTGTGGATCGCCGCTTGGACGCAGTATTCCGCGGGTCTGGATCAGCTGGCTGGGTGCACGCCGCGTCTCGGTGCACACGCTGTTCCGGTGGGTCTGCTCGGCCGCGCGAACGCCTCGGCCTTGCTTGTGCGTTGCCCTGCTGGCTCGGATCGGGTGGCGCGTACTCCGGCCTTGCTTGTGCGTTGCCCTGCTGGTCTGGATCGGGCTGGCGTGTGCCCCTTGGTCTGGCTTGTGCGTTGGCCCGCCGGTTTGGGCCGGCGGGCCGCGCTGTTTCGTCAGATGCGGCGCAGGACCGCCACGACGCGGCCCATGATGGTGGCCTCGTCGCCGTTGATGGGGTCGAACGCCGGGTTGCGGGGTAGCAGCCAGACGTGGCCTTCCCTGCGCTGGAAGGTCTTGACCGTCGCCTCGCCGTCGAGCATGGCTGCCACGATCTCGCCGTTGTTGGCGGTGGGCTGCTGTCGCACGACCACCCAGTCGCCGTCGCAGATCGCGGCTTCGAGCATGGAGTCGCCCTTGACGTGGAGCATGAAGACCTCACCCTCGCCGACGAGCTCGCGGGGGAGGGGGAAGACGTCCTCCACGGCCTGCTCGGCGAGGATCGGGCCACCGGCGGCGATCTGACCCAGCATCGGCACGTAGGCGGGCGCGGGACGCTGGGTCCGCGCGGCCTCGTCGTCGAGGTCGGCCGGCGGTCGCACGTCGACCGCCCGTGGCCGGTTGGGGTCGCGCCGCAGGAAGCCCTTCCGCTCGAGCTCCTTGAGCTGGTAGGCGACGCTCGACGGCGACACCAGCCCGACCGCCTCGCCGATCTCGCGGACGCTCGGTGGGTAGCCGTATCGCTCCACCCAATCTCGGATGAACTCGAGGATTCGTCGCTGCCGAGCGGTGAGCTCGGAGGCGGTCACATCGGGGAAGCTGCTGACCACGGGCGCGACGGCTCTGACCTCAGACGTCGCGGCGCGTGCCCGCGCTGCGCCTCGCTTGCGCGCGCTCGGCGACGCGGCCTCGGACGCGATCTTCTGCGGTTGGTGCTGCCGGCTCGCCCGGTCGTCGGTCGACACGTCCGTCCTCCCTGGTCGGCTGTGATGCCCTAATTCGCGGTTGGGGTGACCATGACCGTATCGGTGGGTTGAGACAGTTTCAAACATCTGTACGAGATCCGTGTCCGGCGTGTCGCGCGTGCTGGGCTCGACATCCGAACGCCTGTTCTGATACACCATCGTACGTCCGTACTATCGAACTGGCGTTCGATCTTGGGGGTCGGGATGAGCGCGGTAGCGAGCAGACCGAAGCCACGCTTGCGTCTGACGCGGCGTGGCCGGCTGGTCCTGGTTGTTCTTTTCCTCGTCGCGGTCGGTGGGTTGGCCGCGATCCTTTCGCCGGCGTCCCGCGCCGCTGATCACGCACAACCGCCGCCGGTCGCGGTGGTCCAGCCCGGCGACACCCTCTGGTCGGTGGTCGCCCGGCACCGGCCGAGCAACAGCCCGTTCACGGTGATCGCCGAGGTGCGCCGCCTGAACGGCATGGACGACTTCACGGTCCACGCGGGCCAGAAACTCGTCCTACCACCAGACTGAGCAGCGGGCGCCACGCGGCGGCCAGGGGTCGTGGGGTTGGGGGACCCGGCGATCGCGGTGGCGACCGACCCACGTGGCGGTAGACCGGGCTGAACTTGTCGCGCGCTGCGGCCGCGACCCGCGCTCTGGGGGTTGCGCGCCGCAGGCCCCGTGCGGCGGGCTGCGGGTCGCGGGCTGCGGGTCGCGCGCGGCGGCTGCGGGTCGCGGGCTGCGGGTCGCGCGCGGCGGCTGCGGGTCGGGGGCTGCCGGTCGCGGGCTGCGGGCTCCGGGCTGCAGGGCTCAGCGCTGGGGCCCGCGGGCTCTGCGCTGCGGGCGACCCGCAGCGCCGAACCTGGCGGGTCTTCCGCCCGCGATGTGGCTCGGACGGCGGAGCGCTCTTCGCCGGCCTGTCCGGCTGCTCACCCTCGCCATGCGGCGGGTAGCGCTTCGTCGGCGCGTCCCTCTTCCACGAGGGCGCCGCTTGTTAGTTGCCGCAAGGGCGGGGAGGGCGTTGTTCCGGGTGGTCGTTTCGCTGGATTGGGGGTCCGCGTCGCCGGATCGGGTGCTTCGGCCCGATGTTTGCGTCGGCCCGTGGCGCGGGCTCATGATTGGCGGCTTGCGGGCCGGCCGGGCGGTCGGGAACCGCCCCCGGCGGCGACCGCCGGAGGCCCGTGTGGCGAGTCACAGGAGCCACTCCAGCCTCGTTGCGACAGAAACGTGGCAGTCGCGACACGCCCGCCCAACTTGACCCCGGGACGCGGGCGGCCTACGGTCGAACCCCTAGATGTAGTAGTTACAGGCATGTAAGTTGTCCACAGGTAGGGGTAGACTCGACAGAGTTACCCACACCTTGCCCACAAGTTGTGCACAGCGGCATCCCCGACGGGTGGTTCGCCGTTGTCCACAGGCGTGCGCGAGATCGGCTGCGGGAGCGGCCCGTCCGGCGCCGCCAAAAAGTGTCAGAGGGTCGCACTAACGTGACCCGCGAGATCAGTTCAAGAGAGGAGGGTCGGCGATGCGCTGTCCTTACTGCCGACACCCCGACTCGCGGGTCGTCGACTCGCGCGAGGCCGACGACGGCCAGCTGATCCGGCGGCGGCGTTCGTGCACCGAGTGCAGCAAGCGGTTCACCACCGTCGAGGAGGCCGTGCTCGCGGTGGTCAAGCGCAGCGGCGTGACCGAGCCGTTCAGCCGCACAAAGATCGTCACTGGCGTGCGCAAGGCCTGCCAGGGGCGGCCGGTCGATGACGACTCCATCGCGCTGCTGGCCCAGAAGGTCGAAGAGACCGTTCGGGCCAAGGGGGCCGCCGAGGTCCCCAGCCACGATGTGGGGCTGGCCATCCTCGGCCCGCTGCGCGACCTCGACGAGGTGGCCTACCTGCGCTTCGCCAGCGTCTACCGGTCGTTCGAGTCGCTGAGCGACTTCGAGCGCGAGATCGAGACGCTCCGCGCGGCCGCCGCCGCGCGACTGGACAGCACCGCCGTCGCGGCTGTCAACGCGGAAACGCGTACCAAGTAAAGCTTTTGAAGGTGTTCGTTAACGAGGGGGCGGGTGACATGGCGGGCGACGTTGCCGCTGGCAAGAGTCGAGCACGGGCCGTGGGGGCGACCGGGCTCAAGGTCGAGCGGGTGTGGACGACCGAGGGTGTCCACCCTTACGACGAGGTGGCGTGGGAACGCCGCGACGTGGTGATGACCAACTGGCGTGACGGCTCGATCAACTTCGAGCAGCGGGGGGTCGAGTTCCCGGAGTCGTGGAGCGTCAACGCGGCCAACATCGTCACCACGAAATACTTCCGCGGCGCCGTGGGCACCGAGGAGCGTGAGTGGTCGCTCAAGCAGCTCATCGACCGGGTCGTGAAGACCTACCGCAAGGCCGGCGAAGACAACGGCTACTTTGGCAACGCCGCCGACGCCGAGCTCTTCGAGCACGAGCTGACCTACATGCTTCTGCACCAGGTGTTCAGCTTCAACTCGCCGGTGTGGTTCAACGTCGGCACGCCGTCGCCGCAGCAGGTCAGCGCCTGTTTCATCCTGGCTGTCGACGACTCGATGGACTCGATCCTCGACTGGTACAAGGAAGAGGGCCTGATCTTCAAGGGCGGCTCCGGGTCCGGGGTCAACCTGTCCCGCATCCGCTCGTCCAAGGAGCTGCTGTCCTCCGGCGGCACCGCGTCCGGGCCGGTCAGCTTCATGCGCGGCGCCGACGCGTCGGCGGGCACCATCAAGTCCGGTGGCGCCACCCGGCGTGCGGCCAAGATGGTCATCCTCGACGTCGACCACCCCGACATCGAAGAGTTCGTGCAGACCAAGGCCCGTGAGGAAAACAAGATCCGGGCGCTCCGCGACGCCGGCTTCGACATGGACCTGGGCGGCGCCGACATCGTCAGCGTGCAATACCAGAACGCCAACAACTCGGTGCGGGTCACCGACGAGTTCATGCGCGCCGTCGAGGAGAACGGCTCCTTCGACCTGCGCGGGCGGCTCGACGGCTCGGTGATCGAGTCGATCGACGCCAGCAAGCTGTTCCGCACGATCGCGCAGGCCGCGTGGGAGTGCGCCGACCCCGGTCTGCAGTACGACGACACGATCAACGACTGGCACACCTCCCCCGAGACCGGTCGGATCACCGCGTCCAACCCGTGCTCCGAATACCTGCACCTCGACAACTCGTCGTGCAACCTGGCGTCGCTCAACCTCATGAAGTTCCTCCGCGCCGACGGTGGCTTCGAGGTCGAGCGGTTCGTCAAGTCGGTCGAGTTCGTCATCACGGCGATGGACATCTCGATCTGCTTCGCCGACTTCCCGACCGAGAAGATCGGTGAGACCACCCGCGCCTACCGCCAGCTCGGCATCGGCTACGCCAACCTCGGCGCGCTGCTGATGGCGTCCGGCCTGCCCTACGACTCCGACGGCGGGCGTTCGCTGGCCGGGGCGATCACCTCGCTGATGACGGGCACCGCCTACCGGCGCTCGGCCGAGATGGCCGGCGTGGTCGGCGCGTTCGACGGCTACGCCCGCAACGCGGAGCCGCACAAGCGGGTCATGCGCAAGCACGCCGCGGCCAGCGACGACATCAAGGCGTCCGGCACGGTGGCCACCGCGATCACCCGCGAGGCCTCGAAGCAGTGGCAGCAGGCCATCAAGATCGGCGAGAAGTCGGGCTGGCGCAACGCGCAGGCCTCGGTGCTCGCGCCGACTGGCACGATCGGCCTGATGATGGACTGCGACACCACCGGTGTCGAGCCCGACCTGGCGCTGGTCAAGTTCAAGAAGCTGGTCGGCGGCGGCTCGATGCAGATCGTCAACCAGACCGTGCCGCGCGCGCTGCGCAGCCTCGGCTACCCCGAGGAGCAGGTCGAGGCGATCGTGGAGCACATCGCCGACCACGGCCACGTCGTCGACGCGCCCGGGCTCAAGACCGAGCACTACGCGGTGTTCGACTGCGCGATGGGCGAGCGGTCGATCGCTCCGATGGGCCACGTGCGGATGATGGCGGCCGTGCAGCCGTTCATCTCGGGCGCGATCTCCAAGACGGTCAACATGCCGGAGTCGGCGACCGTCGAAGACGTCGAGAAGATCTACTTCGAGGGCTGGAAGCTCGGCCTCAAGGCGCTCGCGATCTACCGCGACAACTGCAAGGTCGGCCAGCCGCTGTCGGTGGCCAAGCCGGCCAAGGCCGCGGCCGAGGCTCCGGCCGAGGTGGCGGTCGTGGCGGAGAAGACGGTCGAGAAGGTCGTCGAATACCGCCCGGTCCGCAAGCGCCTCCCGAAGAAGCGCCCGTCGGAGACGGTGTCGTTCTCGGTCGGCGGCGCCGAGGGCTACCTCACCGCGTCGTCCTACCCCGACGACGGCCTGGGCGAGGTCTTCCTCAAGATGTCCAAGCAGGGTTCGACCCTGGCCGGCGTCATGGACGCGTTCTCGGTGGCGATCTCGATCGGCCTGCAATACGGGGTGCCGCTCGAGACCTTCGTCGCCAAGTTCACCAACATGCGGTTCGAGCCGGCGGGCATGACCGACGACCCGGACATCCGCATGGCCGCGTCGGTGATGGACTACATCTTCCGCCGGCTGGCGCTCGACTTCCTGCCCTACGAGCGTCGCGCCGAGCTCGGCATCTTCACCGCCAAGGAGCGCGCGGCCCAGATCCGCGCCGAGGCGGAGGCCGAGGCCGCGATCGACCTGACCCAGATGGCGTCGTCCGCGCCGATCGAGGCCAAGCCGACCGAAGAGAAGGCGACGGAAGAGAAGACCGATCAGCCGCCGACGGCCCAGGCCGCCGACATCCCGGTCCAGATCGCGGCGCCGTCGCCGCGGGCCGGCTCCTCGATCGAGCTGCTCGAGTCCGTGATCGGCAAGGCCGCCGACGCGCCGCTCTGCTTCACCTGCGGCACCAAGATGCGCCCGGCCGGCAGCTGCTACGTCTGCGAAGGCTGCGGCTCGACCTCCGGCTGCAGCTGAAACCGGGCCGCATCGCGTCGGACGCGATGGTCGGCCTGAGCTAGGCAAGAGCGAAAGCGCAACGAGAAGGGGAGCCGGCCGCCAGCCGGCTCCCCTTCTGCTGTGCGCCGGCATCGCTCAGCGCGGTCAACGATCGGTAGTCGCCTCTGGCCGGCGGCGGGGAGGCGTGGTTCGGCATCGTTGGACGCCGCTGCCGCCTCCCGCGGCATCGCTGCCAGGCGCTGCTGACCCTGGTCGGGGTCGCGGTCTCCTTCGGTCCCGGGGTTGGCACGGGAGGGACCTCGGCCGCCGGCGGCTGAGCGATGGCAAGGCCGGCGGCAACGACCCGGTCCTGTCCGCTTCGGCACGCGGTAGAGATCGTCACTACCAGGGGACGATGCCTTCGTCGTCGAAGAACGCGCCGGACGGGCCGTCGTTGGGCAGCGTGGCGAGCCGGATCGCCGTGGCGGCGCCCTGCTCGGGGGTGCGGGAGCCGTGGAAGCCGTTGAAGGCGGTCGCGACCAGGCCTGGGCAGCTGGCGTTGATCAGGATGTTCGTGTCGGCGAGTCGCCGGGCGTACTGGACGGTCACGGCGTTGAGGAACGACTTCGACGGCGCGTACGCGGCCATCACCGGGCCGATCTCGATGTCCGGGTCGGCTTGCAGAGTCACGGAGCCGACGCTGCTGGAGATGTTGACGATCCGCGGCGACGACGAGCGCCGCAGCAGCGGGAGCATCGCATTCGTCACCCGGATCACGCCGATGACGTTCGTCTCCACGACCGTGCGGACCAGGTCCAGGTCGAGCGTGGTCGGGTCCTGCGCCCAGTCCGCACCCAGCTGGCCGGAGATGCCCGCGTTGTTGACCAGAACGTCCAGCCGACCGGCTTCCCGCGCGATCATCTCTGCGGTCTCCGCGACGTGCCGCTCGCCGGTGACGTCCAGCGGCACGCCGAAGACGTCGGCCCCTGCGGCGCGCAACTTCTCGACGGCGGTCTCGCGCCGGCCCGCGTCCCGCGCTCCGACGGCCACGCGGTATCCGAGTGCGCCGAGCCCGGTGGCGATCGCGTATCCGATCCCCTGGTTCGCGCCAGTGACCAGCGCGATCTTTGCTTCGTTCATGCCGTACAGGCTCGGTCTCAGGTGGGCGCGCCGGCCAACACCGATCCAGTGCGCTGTCATACCCGGTAGGTATCGTGGGCGTACTCTGCGGCAATGGATACCTTGGAGACCCGCGAGCTGAGGTACTTCGTGGCCGTCGCCGAGGAGCTGCACTTCGGCCGGGCAGCCGAACGCCTCGGCATGGCCCAGCCGCCGCTGTCACGCGCCATCCAGCAGCTCGAACGTCGCCTCGGCGTCTGCCTGCTGGAACGCAACCGCAGGGGCGTCGCGCTGACCGCTGCCGGGCAGGTGCTGCTGTCCGAGGGCCGCGCGACACTCGACGCGGCCACCGCCGCCGCCCGCCGTACCCGCCGCGCCGGCGGAGCCGACAACCCGGGTGCTGCGCGCAACCGTCTGGTGCTGGCGGTGAAGACCGCCGCGGTGCACGAGCTGCTCCAGCAGCTCCTCGACGCGTACGCGGCCCAGCCCGACGCCGCCGAGGTCGAGGTCCTGCAGTGCTCGATGACCGACCAGGAGGCACGGCTGCGCGACGGTAGCGCCGACGTCGCACTCATGCACGTGCCGTACAACTCCCTCGCCGGGTTCGACAGCGAGGAGCTCATGTCGGAGGGTCAGCTCGCCGTCCTGCCGGCCGGACACCCGCTCGCCGCACGCAAGACCCTGGCCATGGCCGACATCAGCGACCTCCCCGACCTGCCACGGGCGCGTTGGCCCAGACACGGCGTCTACGCGCCCGGCCCGGGCCCAGAGATCCACGACCAGACGCAGCTGGCCCAGCTGGTCGCCCTGGGCCGCACGGTCGGGGTGGTGCCGGAATCCGCGCGCGCCTGGCTGTGGTCCGAGCATGCCGCGATCCCGCTGACCGACGCGCCCCCTGTCGTCACGCACATCGCATGGCCCACCCACAGCCGCTCACCGGGCGTGGCGAGCCTGATCAGGACCGCCGCACAGCTGGTGCCGCGTTAGCGCGGCAACAGCGAGCGGCGACCGCCGGGTCGGGCGGTCGCCGCTCTGAGACGCTGTCACTGCGTCGGGTTGTCGGTGTGCGGGTGCTTGCCGAGCTGGTGCCAGTCGGTCTCCGACATGTCGATGTCGAAGTGCTTCGCCGCCTTCTTGAGGTTGCCGAACGCCTGCTCGCGCTCCTTGTCCGTGACGCCCTTGACCTGGTCGAAGCGCGCGATCGCGTTCCGCACGTGATCGGCGTCGACCAGCGGCTCCTTGCGCCTGTCCGGAAACGCGAACGCCGAATCCGGGAGGCTGCGCTTCTCGCCGCTCGACAGGGTTCCTTCGTCGCCCTCGTTCACGGGCTTCCAGGTGGTCTCCATGAACCGACGGTTACCCACCCGACCTGGGGCTATGCGGCGCAGGCGGTCCAGTCGACCAGCACCCGATCCGGACGTTGCGGATCAATTCGGGCGGCGAAGGCCAGGCCGTCTTGCGCGCGGCCCAGGAAGGGCTCGGCGATCGGGCCCAGGTACAGCGCCGGGTACGGCGGCCCGCCGTCCACGCGGCGCACCGACATCAGCACCTCGAGCACCGGCTCCCGGTCGACGAACGCGCCGGTCTCCCGCAGGTCGAGCGGCTGGGCCTGGGCCGGCACGCCGATCCGTGCGAGGTCGGTCAGGTCGTCGCGCAGAAGCTCGGTGGTGGTCATGCCGGTGGCGCCCTCTCCTCGTGCGGATGATGCCTCTTGGGATATAACCGGCGAAGGTCATTCAGGCAGCGGACGACCGGTCCGATAGGTCCGATAGGGTACGGGTGGTGGCGTGGCGACAGCCGAGAGTGAGCGTGCGCCGAGGCCGTTGGGTCAGCCGCACGTGAGCCGGATGCCCGCCGATCCCGCGTACCAGGCGGAGATCATCAAAGCCCACGACGCCGCGCTGGCCGCCGGCTCGGCCGGCTACCTCGACCCGCGGACCGGGTTGTTCGTTCTTTCGGCCGGGTTCCTCGCGGCCCGCGGCACGTGTTGCGGTCGAGGCGGCCGGCACTGTCCATATGTGAAATAGGGTCGCGCCATGACTCGGTACGTCGTGATCGGCGCCGGCATCGTCGGCCTGGCGACCGCGCACCGGCTCACGCTGGACCACCCGGACGCGTCGGTCACGGTGATCGACAAGGAGCCGCGGGTCGCCGCCCACCAGACCGGGCACAACTCGGGCGTGATCCACGCGGGCGTCTACTACAAGCCGGGCAGTCTCAAGGCGCGGCTCTGCGCTGCCGGCCGCACCTCCATGGTCGACTTCTGTGCCACCCACGGCATCCCGCACGAGGTCTGCGGCAAGATGATCGTGGCGGCCGACGAGTCCGAGGTCCCGCGCCTGCACGCGCTGCACGAACGGGCGGTTGCCAACGGCCTGCCGGCCCGGCTGGTCAGCGCCGCCGAGGCCAAGGAGCTCGAGCCCGAACTGCGCTGCGTCGAGGCGCTGCGGGTCGAGTCGACCGGGATCGTCGACTTCGCCGCCGTCTGCATCACCCTCGCCGACCTGGCCGGGCGTGCCGGGGCCACGCTCCGGCTGGGCACCGCGGTGACCGGCATCGAGACGCGCGGCCACGACCAGATCGTGCGAACGACAACCGGCGACCTGACCGCCGACGTCCTGGTCAACTGCGCGGGACTGCACGCCGACCGGGTGGCCCGCCTCGCGGGCGTCGAGCCGCCGGCCAGAATCGTCCCCTTCAGGGGTGAATATTACGAATTGACGCCCTCGCGACGCGGCCTGGTCCGCGGCCTGATCTACCCGGTGCCGGACCCACAGTTCCCCTTCCTGGGCGTCCACCTGACCCGCATGATCGACAACACGGTCCACGCCGGACCCAACGCGGTGCTGGCGCTGGCCCGCGAGGGCTACCGCTGGAGCACGATCAACCCAAAAGACATCGCGGACTTCCTGGCGTACGCGGGCCTTTGGCGCCTGGCCCGCCAGCACATCGGGTACGGCCTGACCGAGGTGCGCCGCTCCCTGAGCCGCCGCCTGTTCGCCGAAAGCCTGGCCCGCCTCGTCCCAGCGATCACCGAAGCCGACCTGACCCCAGCCGGCGCCGGCGTCCGTGCCCAGGCGATCACCCGCGCCGGCACCCTGGTCGACGACTTCCTGATCGTCACCCGCGACCGCCAGGTCCACGTCCTGAACGCCCCATCGCCCGCCGCGACGAGCTCCCTGGAGATCGCCAAACACATCGTGGCCCAACTCCCGGCCTGACCGGGACGACGAGGACCACACCGCGCGCTGGCTTCCCTGCGGACGCCTCCGAAGGGTCGCGCATTCTGCGGGGCCGCGCGGCCTCGGGCCTCGCACCGAGCACGCCCCGGCCGACCATCGAAGCGTCAGACGTTGTTCCGCGAGGCCGGCGTCACGTCGGGCCGTTTTTGTGCGGTCTGGGGCACCGCGGGGTCGCACGTGCTTCGGGCACCGGGCGGCGACGGTCCGGACTGCGCACGCACCGGAAGGCGACATTCCGGACCGGGCACCTGGCGGCCTGGGGCGGTCGCCGGGAAGTCGCAGCTGCCGTTCGAGCCGATGCGGCGCAGAAGATCATCCGCGTGGGTTTGTGCGCGTCAGGCGAAGGCGGGCCGCACTGCGGACCGCATCGGGCGGCAGGGGAGGTCGCCGGTGTTTCCGGGTGGCGTGGCCCCACCCCGGACCGTGTACCAGGCGGCGACGCTCCGGACCGCGCAACGGGTGGCGACGCTTCGGACCGGGCACCTGGCTGCCCGGGGCGGTCGCCGGGAAGTCGCAACCGCTGTTCGAGCAGAGGACCATCCGCGTGGGTTGTGCGCGTCAGGCGAAGGCGGGCCGCGCTGCGGACCGCATCGGGCGGCCGGGCAAGGTCATCGGTGTTTCCGGCCGGCGCGGCCTCGACCGTGCATCGGGCGGCCCAACCCGGACGGTGCGCCGCGCGGCGGCGCTCCGGACCGTGCGCCGGGCGGCCTCACCCCGGACCGTGCGCCGGGCGGCGACGCTCCGGACCGTGCGCCGGGTGGCCCCACCCCGGACCGTGCGCCAGGCGGCGAAGCTCCGGACCGGGCACGCGGCGGCCCGGAGCGGTGGCCGGGAGGTCGCAACTGCCGCTGCAGCCGACGCGGCGGAGAAGATCATCCGTGCGGGTTGTGCGCATCAGGCGAAGGTGGCCGCACTGCGGACCGCATTGGGCGGCGGGGAAGGTCATCGGTGCTTCCGGGCGGGGCGGCCCCAACCCGGACCACATACCGGGCGGCTTGGGGCGGTCACCGAACGCTCGCACCTGGTTTCAGCCAGGGTCGCCCCCTCCGACCCCGCACCCGGCGGCCCAGAGGGTGGTCACCGGGAAAGTCATCGGCGCTACCAGACCTGGGCGACCTGGCTCCGGCGGACAACCCGGACTTCCGCACCGTCCGGCGAAGCCGTATGTTTTCGGGCGGCGCACTCCTGTGCTGATCCGAGCGTCGATCGAGGAGTTGTTGTGGTCCTGCCGCGTAGCCGCCACAGCGACCTGGCCGCCCGACCGTCCAGGGTGGATGGCCGACGGGCGTCCCGGCTGGTCTGCCTCGGCGCGGCTCTGAGCCTCGTCGGCGCCGTCGCGGGTTGCGGTGACGAGCCGGTTCCGCAGCAGACGCTCCCGCCGGTCCGGGCCGACTTCCCCGCCGCGACCGCGGGAGGGGCCTGCGTCTACTTCGACTACGAGGCGATCGAGAAAGCGATCGGTGTGCGGTTCGGGATCTCCGCCGCCAGTCGCAGCGGGGAGACCACCACCTGCGTGGTCCAACCGGAGCAGGGCGAGCTGCCCGACCTCGCCCTCACGATCAGCAAGACCACGGCCGACGCCGCCGTCTTCAAGGAGGACGTCGTTCCTGACAAGGGTGCGACGGCGGTCAAAGGGTTGGGGCTGGCGGCCTACCAGGCCCCGTTCGCGGCGACGGAAACGGCTGGGCCGGGGCTCGAGCTCTGCTGGCTCACCAAGGACAAGCGCCTTATGTCGTTGCGCTTCACCGACCTCCTGGACGCCCCGGCGCCGGCGAAGGAGCTCGGGCCGCAAATGGTCGCGCTGGCCAAACAGGTCGAATCGGTGAAGCCGCCCAAGAAGTCCTGATCGACACGGCCGGCGGACGCCTAACGATCGGCCGCGAACGCGCCGCGTCGCGCGCGTGACCGAGCCGTCGTAGGCCAGACGGTAGATCTGGTCGTCGGCAGGTATCGCGCCGACCTCGGGCACGCAGATCGACCTCGAACGGCTTCTGCAGGTTCGGCCACGACGGTGCCGCCCTGCGCGTGTACATCCCTATCGGCGCCAAGGCAGAGCTGCCTCTAGCAGCTCTGACCGGGCGGGACCGTCTCTGGTCTTGGACCGCATAGATCTCGCCCGAAAAGGCAGAATTCACCGCTTGGAGTGACAAGCCGAGCGCGAAGGTCGCACGGTTCGACCTCGCGAGCGCGAGCATCAGGGACGAAGCCCCGGGGCCGCCCCGCCGTGGGCGAAAGCCGGCCGAGCAGGGCCGACCAAACGCGAAGGCCGGCCCCAAAAAAGGGGACCGGCCTTCGAAAGATCGTCAGTGGGCCGCGACGAACACCCGGGACGCGACCTCGCGCGGCAGGCGGACCTGGTCACCCGACCGGTCGATCATGACGCCGTCGCGCTCCTGTGCCACCGTCACCGTCGCGCCGGGGTCGACCCCTGCCGCGTGTAGCTGGCGGAGCACGTCGGCGTCGGTCTGGACGCTCTCGCAGATGCGGCGGACGATGACCTGGCCGGTCAGGCCCGGGAACGCCAGGTTGCGCTCCTTGTTGTCGAAGCCGTCGGCCTCGGCCGGCAGGTCGCCCAGGGCGTCGAGGCCCGGGATCGGGTTGCCGTAGGGGGAGCGGGTCGGGCGGTTGAGCAGGTCGTAGACCTTCTGCTCGACCGCGTCGCTCATCACGTGCTCCCAGCGACACGCCTCTTCGTGGGCCTCCTCGTAGGGCATGCCGATCACGTTGACGAGCAGCAGCTCGGCGAGCCGGTGCTTGCGCATCACGGAGACGGCCTGCTCGCGGCCGAGGCCGGTGAGGTGCAGGTGGCGATCGCCCTCGACGGTGAGTAGTCCGTCACGTTCCATGCGGGCCACCGTTTGGCTGACGGTCGGGCCGCTCTGGTGCAACCGCTCGGCGATCCGGGCGCGCAGCGGTGGCACACCTTCCTCTTCCAACTCGAGGATGGTGCGCAAATACATCTCGGTCGTGTCGACAAGGTGATTCACGGCAGAAGGCCCTCCTAGCTGTCGATATTACCTCGCCACACCGACAACCCGGCGCCACGAAGGGCGTCGGGCGGGTGTTCACTGGAGCGCGTGGTTTCCGCCGATGATCTCACGATCGACCCTGACGGGTTGCGCTCCGGCCTCGAAGGCCCCGAAGGCCGCGAAGGCCTCCCCGGCATAACGGTGCTCGACGCCCGCTGGCGGCTCTCCGGCCGGCCGGGCCGCGCCGACTACGTCGAGGGTCACATTCCCGGCGCCGTCTTCATCGACCTCGACACCGAACTGGCGGGCGAACCCGGGCCCAACGGCCGGCACCCGCTGCCCGACCCGGCCAAGCTCCAGGAGCAGCTTCGGGCCAAGGGCGTCAGGAACGACAAACCAGTCGTCGTGTACGACGCCGGGGACGGTCAAGCCGCCGCCCGCGCCTGGTGGATCCTCCGGTGGGCCGGCCACCGCGACACCAGGGTCCTCGACGGTGGGTTCGCGGCCTGGACCAACCAAGGTCATCCGGTCACCACCGACGAGACAACGCCCACCGAGGGCGATATAGAGGTCAAACCCGGCAACCTGCCCAGCCTGACGGCGGAGGAAGCCGCCGCGCTGGCCGAGCAGGGCACCCTGATCGACGCCCGGGTCGCACCGAGGTTCCGCGGCGAGGTCGAGCCCATCGACCCGGTCGCCGGCCACATCCCGGGTGCCGTCAACCGCCCGACGACAGAGAACGCGAAGGACGACGGCCGCCTGAAGACGGCCGAGGAGATCAGGGCGGGCTTCGCCGAAACAGGGGTCCGCGACGGCCAACCCGTCGGCGCGTACTGCGGATCCGGCGTCACCGCCGCGCACACCGTGCTGGCGTTGCACCGCGCCGGGCGTACCGACGCCGCTCTGTATGTCGGCTCGTGGAGCGACTGGGTGACCGACCCGAACAGGCCGGTGGCGACCGGCGAATAGCAGGACCGCATGGCACGATGGCGCCATGCCGGACGGCGCCGTGGTGGTGTGGGACGAAGACCTGCTCGGGTACGACCTGGGTGATCATCCGTTGAACCCGGTCAGGGTCGAACTGACCATGGCATTGGCCCGTGAGCTGGGCGTCCTCGACCGCGCGGGCGTGAAGGTGGTCAAGCCGACCCCCGCCGACGACGCGGCGCTGGCCCGGGTGCACCGCGCCGACTACATCGACGCGGTCAAGGTCGCCCCGCACGACCCGTTCTTCCGGGGGTACGGCTTCGGCACCCCCGACAACCCGGTCTTCGACCACATGCACGACGCCTCGGCCCTGGTCGCCGGCGCGACCATCGCGGCCGCCGAGGCGGTCTGGCGGGGTGAGGCCCGGCACGCGGTCAACGTGGCCGGCGGCCTGCACCACGCGATGCCGGGCCGGGCGTCGGGCTTCTGCGTCTACAACGACCCGGCGGTCGCCATCGCCCGCCTGCTCGACCAGGGCGCCGAGCGCATCGCGTACGTCGACATCGACGTCCACCACGGCGACGGCGTCCAGGCGATCTTCTACGACGACCCGCGCGTCCTGACGATCTCGCTGCACGAGTCGCCGCTGGCGCTGTTCCCCGGCACGGGCTTCCCGGACGAGATCGGCGGCCAGGGCGCCGAGGGCACGTCGGTCAACATCGCATTGCCACCGGGTACGGGCGATCGCGGCTGGCTGCGCGCCTTCCACGCGGTGGTGCCGAGCGTCCTGCGCGCGTTCGGTCCGCAACTGCTGTTCAGCCAGTGCGGCGCCGACAGCCACCGGCTCGACCCGCTCGCCGACCTACGGCTGACCGTCGACGGCCAGCGGGCCGCACACCTGGCGATGCGCGACCTGGCCGAGGAACTGTGCGAGGGGCGCTGGGTGGCCACGGGCGGCGGCGGGTACGCGCTGGTCGAGGTCGTCCCACGCACCTGGACCCACCTGCTGGCCGCGGCGACGGGCGACCCGCTCGACCCGCTGACGCCGACCCCGCCCGGCTGGCGGGCGCTCGCCAAGACCCGACTGCCCGACCGCGAGATCCCGCTGCGCCTGACCGACGACGGCGACACCACGTTCGAGCCCTGGCAGCCAGCCAGCGAAGACGCGGTAGACCGGGCGATCACCCAAACCCGCACGGCCGTCTTCCCGCTGCTGGGCCTGGACCCACTCGACCCGCGCGACTGAAGTGCCTAGGGGCGAGGCCGGATTCCATTAAAATAGTTAGATGTCTCGGCCGATGGTCTACTTCGCTCGTGCGGTCGACGGACTGCCTCGTGACGAGGTTCTGCGGCTGGGCGAAGAGGTCGCGGACGAACTCGGCAGGCACGGTCTGGCCATGGCGGACCCGGTTGCCGTCTGGACGGACACGTCCGGACCGGTGACCGACTACATCGCGCTGGTGGAATCCGACCTGGCAGTTCTTCGAAAGTGCGACGGTGTCCTCGTTGACATGACGATTCCGCGACGCAGTTACGTGGGATGTGTCGGTGAGTTGATGTATGCCCACCTCTGGCGCAAGCCGGCAGTGGTCTGGGTCGGTGACACGGGCCTCGAGGACCGGCCGTGGCTGCGGTACCACGCGTCGGCCGTGGTGCGTACGCGCGATGAAGCCGTCTCAGCCATCATCCGGCTGCTGGCGTCTGGAGCGCCCGATCGAGAGCTGGAGGACGAGGAGCACGACCGGCACCAGAAGGCCGAAAGCGAGTTCCCGCGGCGCGAGTGCTCCGGTGCCGAGCAGGACGACTCCCGTCGCGATCAGCGCTAGCAACGCGCCCGCCGCCCACCGGCGACGAGCCAACAGCCGAATGCGCTCGCCACGCACACCGATCAGGAGCCGCTCGGGAGCGATCTGGAGATCGGAGCCGCCCTGGATGACTGCCGTGTGCCGGGACAGCGGAGTGATGAGGCGGCCCGCACGCAGCGGCAGGTACGTTCGTGCGTCCGCCAGCGCGTCGAGGAACGGCGCGACACTCCATACGGAGAACGTGGCGGAGCCGTCGGAACTCGGCCAGCGTCCCTCGGCGGATTGTGTCGCTCGCATGGTCGCCAGGGCCTCGGCGACCAGGTCGAACCGGACCGCTCCAGGTTGTCGCACCAACGCCGACAGCACGAAGGGCAGGCGCCCGGGTGCCAAATGGTGCTCTGCCAGGTGAACGGCCTCCCGTCGGGAGCGACGCCGACGACGTTGTAGCTCTCCATCCGAGCTCGATCGTCGTGCACCACGCCCGGGTCGAAGGCCAGCCCGAGCCAGTCGTAGGCAGCATCGATCGCCTCTGCCGCCGCCCTGTTCTCATTGCCGACGCCACTCTCGACCAACGCCGTTAACGCGTACGCGGTGTGTGTGACCGAAGGCGGCTGGCGGTCCACCTCTCCCCACGCACCCGTGGTCGGGTCGCGGGCATTCAGCAACCAGGCGACTGCTGCGGGCAACGCGGCGGATCGCGGGTCGACCGTCGCGACCGCACGTGTCGCCATCGCCGTGAGCCAGACCCGGGAGTCCTGAGCAGCGAGCGGACCCCAGCCGCCGTCGTCGTTCTGGTTCGCGTGGATCCACTCGCTAGCGCGTTTGACGTCGGGTCCTTCAGCGGCAAGGACCAAGCCGCACCGCACGAGCAGCCTGGTCACCAGGCCGGTGGCCTCGATCACGGGTTGACCGAAGCTGGTGTTGACCGCCCAACCACCGTCGAGCCGACGGTCTGCCGAAGCGATCTGACGATGACGAAGGAACCGCAGGCACGCCGTCTCGTGCTCGAACGAGTGGCCATGGACCCGGAAGCCGGCCAGGCCCGATGCGGTAGCCGACGGCCCGGGGTTAGGGCTGTCGAGCCGGTGATACCAGCCGCCGCGGTGCTCGGTCGACGCCTGATAAGTGCGGGTGAGCAGACGCAAACCGCGGTCCACCATCGTCTCGATGACGTTCCCGTCGATTCGCTCCACGTCAGCTCCGAGATCGGTGGGACCGGCTCAGACCGCTGTGCGCGCCACCGCCCGGATGAACGCGCTCGGCTCGGAACTAGCGTAAGTTCCGCCGTAGGCGTCCGTCGATATGTCTGTCCAATCGACGAGAAGTTTCCGAACGTACTCCTCATCGAAGAAGTGTCTTACGTGTCCTTTCCGGGCAAAGATGTGATCGCCCAGTCGTTGGCCCCTGCCGTAGTAGGGATCCTTCGTGGACTTGACCGCGAAAACGAGGACTCCTCCCGGGCGCAGCACGCGTCTGATCTCGTCGAACACGAAAGCGGTCACGTCCGGCTCGAAATAGTGCAGCGCGAGGTGGGAGAAGACACCATCGAAGATATGGCCAGCGAACGGCAGCCCTTGCGTCATGTCATGCTCGCGCAAATCTGGCTTTGTCAGACGCAGTGCTCCGCAACGGGGAACCGTCGCACGGGCGTGTTGGATCGCGACCGCCGAGAAGTCGAGGCCGGTAACGCGATGCCGTGACCTGGCCATGACGGCCAGATCATGACCTTGACCGCAACCGATGTCGAGAACGTCACATCCGCGCCGGCGTCGGGGAAGCTCGGTGAGGAAACGTTCACGGGTTTCCACATGAACTGGGTCCTCGCCGGTGGCGCCGCGATCGCGGTGCCAGCCGTTCCAGAAGGTCAGCTGGTCGGGCAGGCGTTGAATGACTCGTGGCATCAGGCGCTCAGCAGTTCGTCGGTCTCGCGAGCACGCACGAACTGCTGAGGTGCCGAGCCGGACCCGAGCGCTTCCTGTGTGGCACGGAGATTGGCCCAGTCGGGAAACAACGCATAATCCCACTCGTCGGGCCGGCCCAACATCTTGGCGATGTGGCGCCGGAAGAATTGAGAGATTCCCGCGTCAGGTGCGTAGCAGACCATGCCATCCGGCTCGCGGTACATGAGGTAGCCCTGGTTCCTTTCCGTTGGGGGTATGTCCACGATTCCGGTCAGCGTCTCGAAGCGACGAACTGGCAGACCGAGCTGCTCGAGTGCGTAGCGACCCGGCACGAGGTGCACGTGAGAGTGGGAGATACACGCGGAGCGGCGCCGTTCTTCGGACCGGCACGATCCGTGCTCGAATATCGTAGTGGGGCCGAAATGCCGCTCAACCGTGGCATGCACGTCGGCCAGGAAACTCAGGAAGGCAACGGCTGTGGGTCGGGTGAGGGCCTGAACAGAACTCTCGTGCTGGGCGGGTGAGACGAGGAGATAGCCGGGTACGAGGGCACCAACGGCGCAGACCGCCGTCCCCACACCTTCACTTCGCATGATCGGACGGTCATACCAGGCCACGTCCTCGCCTCCGCTTTGGTGCGAGCAAAGGAAGCAGGAATCGTGCGGTGCACTGTGCGCGGCTACGATCATGACATCGCACTCCGTCAGCGGCGGTTGGTGACCAGCATAGTGGAGCCGATGCGCCGGCCATGCACGCCGCTAAATATCAGACCGGTTTGTCGTTGCTTGCGACGACATTATTGCCACACCGAGCCTGCCCGGCGTGTCACCCGGACGGGTCCGATCGCCGGCACGTACGCCTAAGGTGGAGAGGGGTGAAGCACGTGACCGAGAATGCCGCCAAGCGTTCGGCGGACGTCCTGCTGAGTGACGGCACCACCGTCCACGTGCGACAGATCGAGCCCGGCGACGCGCCGGCGATCGTGGAGACGCACGCGCGGTTTTCCGAGCGCACTCGGTATCTGCGCTACTTCTCGCCGTACCCGCGGATTCCCGAGCGTGATCTGCAGCGGTTCGTCACCGTCGATCATCGGGATCGGGAGGCCTTTGTCGTCGAGGTTGGTGGGCGGATCGCGGCGATCGG
Source organism: Asanoa hainanensis (assembly GCF_900188485.1). Classification (GTDB taxonomy): domain Bacteria; phylum Actinomycetota; class Actinomycetes; order Mycobacteriales; family Micromonosporaceae; genus Asanoa; species Asanoa hainanensis. Next base: position 544,356 of record NZ_FZPH01000004.1, on the reverse strand, counting down.
GCGGTACGACCGGCTCGGCCCCGATGCCGGTGACGCCGAGGTCGCGTTCGTGGTCGAGGACGCGTACCAGGGCCGGGGCATCGGTCCGTTGCTCATGGAGCACCTCGCCGCCGCTGCTCGGGACGCCGGCATCACGCGGTTCGTCGCCGAGGTGTTGCCGGCCAACGCGACCATGCTGCGGGTGTTCAGCGATTTCGGGTACGAGGTCGAGCGCAAGTACGCCGACGGGGTCGTGCACCTCGCCTTCCCGATCGCGCCGACCGAGAGCTCGCTCGAAGTGCAGTGGCGGCGCGAGCACCGCACCGAGGCGCGGTCGATCGCCCGGTTGCTCGCGCCGCGCGGTGTCGCCGTGTACGGGGCCAGCTCCAGCGGTCACGGGGTCGGCGCGGCGGTGCTCGGGCACCTGCGGGACGGCGGGTTCGCGGGGCCGGTCGTGCCCGTGCACCCGAGCGCGCCGCGGGTCGGTGGTCTCGCGGCGGTCAGCCGGGCGTCGGACGCCGGGGTGCCGCTGGACCTGGGCATCGTCACCGTGCCGCCGGAGAAGATCGACGAGGTGGTGGACGACGCGGCGCGGGCCGGGCTGCACGCGCTGGTCGTGGTCAGCGCGGGCTTCGCCGAGGCGGACAAGGCCGGTGCGGCCGCGCAGGCGGAGCTGATCCGGCGGGCGCACGCGGGCGGCATGCGGGTGGTCGGCCCGAACTGCCTCGGCATCGCCAACACCGACCCGGCCGTAAGGCTCAACGCCACGCTGGCGCCGCGGCTCCCGGCGCCCGGGCGGATCGGGTTCTTCAGCCAGTCCGGTGCGCTCGGTGTCGCGCTCCTCGCCGAGGCCGATCGGCGTGGCCTGGGGCTGTCGACGTTCGTCTCGGCCGGCAACCGCGCCGACGTGTCGGGCAACGACCTGCTCCAGTACTGGCGGGACGACCCCGGCACCGACGTGATCCTGCTGTACCTGGAGTCCTTCGGGAACCCCCGCAAGTTCGCCCGGCTCGCCCGTGGCATCGGCCGGAGCAAGCCGATCGTCGCGGTCGCGTCGCCGGTGCGCCCGCCGGGTAGCACCGAGCGCGGGCTCGACCCGGCCTCGGTCGGCGCGCTGTTCGCCCGCTCGGGCGTCGTCCGCGTCGACACCGTCGGCGAGCTCTTCGACGTCGGCGCGCTGCTCGCCACCCAACCGCTGCCGGGCGGCCGGAACGTCGCCATCGTCGGCAACTCGCCTGCGCTGACCACCCTGGCCGGGGCCGCCTGCGTGGCCAACGGGCTGGTGGTCGCCGACGGCTACCCACGCGACGTCGGTCCCGTGGCCGGAGCGCACGAGTTCGGTGACCGGCTCGCCGAGGCCTCCGCCGACCCGGGGGTCGACGCGCTCGCCGTGGTGCTCGCCCCGCCGCTGCCGGGCCAGCTCCGCGCGGACGACAACGACTTCGCCGCGACCATCGCGGGCGTTGCGCTGACCGGGGACAAGCCGGTGGTGGTGACCTCCCTGGTGGACCGGGTGCCGCCGGGGATCCCCGCGTATCCGTCCGTCGAGGAGGCGGCCCGCGCGCTCGGCCGGGTCGCCCACTACGCGCAGTGGCGCCGGCAGCCGCCCGGCACGGTGCCGCCGCTGTCCGGAGTGGACCTCGAAGCGGCGCGAAGAGCCACCACACATGACGACCGGGAGGGCCTGCTCGCCGCGTACGGCATTCGTCTCGTGCCCGATGCCCTGGTCGACTCGGCCCCGGAGGCGGTGGAGGCGGCGCACCGGCTCGGCCTGCCGGTCGCGCTGAAGGCCGCGGGACTGTCCCTGCGGCACCGCATCGACCTCGGCGCGGTCCGGCTGGACCTGCGGGCGGAGGAGGCGGTCCGGGTCGCGTACCGGGAGCTCGCCGAGTCGTTCGGTCCGCAGGTGCTGGTGCAGCCGATGGTCCCGGCCGGGGTGCCCTGCGTCGTCGAGATGATGGAGGACCCGGCGTTCGGCCCGGTGGTCGGCTTCGGCCTGGCCGGGGTGGCCACGGAACTGCTCGGCGACCGCGCCTGGCGCCCGGCGCCACTGAGCGACCGGGCCGCCGCGGCGCTGGTCGACGAGCCCCGGGCGGCCCCCCTGCTGCGGGGCTACCGGGGTGCCGAGCCGGTCGACCGAGCAGCGCTGGTCGACCTGCTGCTGCGGGTCGGTCGGCTGGCGGACGAGCAGCCCAGGGTCCGGTCACTTTCGCTGCACCCGGTGCTCGCCCGCCCGGACGGCCTGTCGGTCCTGCACGCCACGATGACCTTCGGCGATTCTGGCACCCGCCCCGACACCGGCCCGCGCCACATCTGAGGATCAAGCCACCGCGGGGTTTGGGGTTTGCGGGAGCAACGGCGGACATGGCAGGCCCGGGCCGCCAAGGCCCGGGCCGGACTCTGGGAGCAACGGTCGCGCCCACGACGGACCCGAGCAGGAAGCCGTTTCTTGTGTCTTTGCCTTGGCCCCCCGTCACCGCAGCGACGAGGGGCCAACGAGTCAGCAGGCGTACGCCTCCAGGCGCTGCGCCCGCGACGGGTGCCGCAGTTTGAGCAGCGTGACCTTCTCGATCTGGCGGATGCGCTCGCGGGACAGGCCGAACTCGCGGCCGACCTCGTCGAGGGTGCGCTGGCGGCCGTCGTCGAGGCCGAACCGCAGCCGGATCACCGCCTGCTCGCGGGACGACAGGGTCGACAGGACGATCTCGACCTCGCTGCGCAGCATGCCGTTGGACACCTCGTCGGCCGGTTCCTGCCGGGCGTCGACGCCGACGACGAAGTCGCCGAGGGCGCTCTCACCGTCTTCACCGACCGCCTGGTCGAGGCTGACCGGCTCACGGTCGTACGAGATGAGCTCGATGACCTGGAACTCGGGCATGCCGACCGCGGCGGCGACCTCGGCCACCGTGGGCTCGCGGCCGAGCGTGACGGCCAGGTCGCGGCGGGCCCGGACCATCCGGTTGACCTGCTCGACCATGTGCACAGGAATCCGGATGGTGCGTGACTGGTCGGCCATCGCCCGGGTGATCGCCTGGCGGATCCACCACGTCGCGTACGTGGAGAACTTGTAGCCCTTGGCGTAGTCGAACTTCTCGACGGCCCGGATCAGCCCGAGGTTGCCCTCCTGGATCAGGTCGAGAAAGGCCATTCCGCGGCCCGTGTAGCGCTTCGCGATGCTGACCACGAGCCGAAGGTTGGCCTCCAGCAGGTGGTCCTTCGCGGCGTGCCCCTCCAACGCGACGATCTCCAGATCGGCCCGGAGGCCATCGGGTGCGTCCCCCGCGGCGAGCTTCTCCTCGGCGAACAACCCGGCCTCGATCCGCCGCGCCAGGTCGACCTCCTCGACGGCGGTCAGCAGCTTGGTGCGGCCGATACCGTTGAGGTACGCACGTACGAGGTCGGCGGAGACGCCCCGTTCATCGGTGGCGTCAAGGTCGATCTGGTCGTAGTCGTTCATTTCTCGCTACCCCGCTTCCCGGCGACCCTCCGTGGTGCCGTGCGAAGAGCTTCTCGCAATGGGCGTGAAGCGGGGGTGAGGAGAATCGTCGGGTGGCATGAATCCGGGAGGGCCTTCGCCCGACTCGCCCCGTTTGCGAGCCAAGCCGTTGCGGCCGGTCGCTAGTCTGCTCGCAACTCCACCAGAAAGGCACGTCGTGGTCTTCAAGCGAATGATGCAGGCGCTGGGCGTCGGCGGCCCGTCCGTCGAGACGGTGCTCAGCAACCCCAACTGCCGTCCCGGCGGTGTCCTCGAGGGCCAGATCCACGTCGAGGGTGGCGACCACCCGGTCGACATCGAGTACGTGGCCCTCGGCATGGTCACCCGGGTCGAGGTGGAGAGCGGCGACTCCGAGTACGACTCGACCACCGAGTTCCACCGCCAGCGCGCGACCGGTGCCTTCCGCCTGGAGGCGAAGCAGCGTTACGACATCCCGTTCCGCTTCGACGTGCCCTGGGAGACCCCGATCACCGAGGTGTACGGGCAGCACCTGCACGGCATGACGATGGCCCTGCGGACGGAGCTCGAGGTGGCCCGCGCGGTCGACAAGGGCGACCTGGACGCGGTGGCCGTGCACCCGCTGCCGGCCCAGGAGCGCATCCTCGAAGGCCTGCTCCGGCTCGGCTTCCGGTTCGCCCGGGCCGATGTCGAGAGCGGCCGGCTCTACGGCGTGCAGCAGAGCCTGCCGTTCTACCAGGAGATCGAGTTCCACCCGTCGCCGCAGTTCGCGCACATGATCAACCAGCTCGAGGTGACCTTCGCGGCGACGCCGCAGCACCTGCAGGTGGTGCTCGAGCTCGACAAGCGTGGCGGCCTGTTCACCGAGGGGCACGACAGCTTCGGCCACTTCAACGTCGACTACGCGTCGGCCGAGCAGACCGACTGGGCCGCCCAGCTGCACGGCTGGCTGGAGCAGTCGCTCCGCAAGCGCGGCCTGTTCCGCTAGAGCTCCAACAACACGGTTCGCGGGCCCACGTTGACGCTCTCCACGAGCATGTGGGCTCGGAACCGGCCCGTTTCGACATGCGCGCCACGGGTACGCAGGGCGTCGGCGAAAGCGGTCACAAGCGGTTCGGCCACCTCGGCCGGGGCCGCCGCTGACCAGCTGGGCCGGCGCCCTTTGCGCGCGTCCGCGTACAACGTGAACTGGCTGACCACCAGGATCGGGGCACCGACGTCGCTGGCCGACTTCTCGTCGTCGAGGATCCGCAGCTCCCAGACCTTCCGCGCGAGGGTGTCCGCGAGCGCCGCGGTGTCGGTGTGGGTCACGCCGAGGAGCACCAGCAGCCCGTCTGAGATCTCGCCCACGACGGCGCCGTCGACGGTCACCGACGCCCGGGAGACCGTCTGGACCAGCGCCCTCACGCGACCGGCTCCACGATGCCGCGCTCGACCAGGTGCGCGACGATCGGCCCGGCGGCGTCGGCCAGGTCGTCCTCGGCGACCTCGTGCGCGGCGGCCAGCAGGGCGAGCTGGTCGCGCAACGGCACCTGCCCGTCGGCGCCGCTGACCAGCGCGAGCACGAGCGGGTCGACCTCCTCGCTCCACCGCAAGCCCTCCGGCATGACGAGCACCTGGCGGTCCACGGCCCAGCCGTCGTCGCCGAGGGTCGCCTCCTGCTGGAGCTGGAGCCCCGGCGCGGTGCGGTAGCGGGCGGCCAGCAGATCGGCGTCCCGCACGAAGTCCTGCCGGCCGAACCACGCGGCGATCTGCTCGCCGAGCGGCTGCTGGACCTGCTGGCGCAGGTCTTCGACCCGGACCACCGGATCGTCGTGCCCGCCGCGCCGCAGCGTGACCAGGCCGAAGCCGATCGCGGCGACGTCGTTGGCGTCGAACCAGTCGAGCCAGGCGGCGGCCCGGGCCGGGTCGCCGTCCTCGTTGGCGTCGGCCAGCCACAGACCGACGTACGACATCGGGTCGGCGACCTCGCGCTGGATCACCCAGGCGTCCAGGCCGGTGCCGTCGAACCAGCCGGCGACCCGGTCGCCCCAGTCCTCGCCGGCGACGTGCTCCCAGTTGGCCAGGAACTGCATCACGCCGCCCTCGTTGAGCAGGCCCGGCGCGGCGGCGGCGAGCTCGGCGCAGACGGCGTCGCCGGCCCGGCCCGAGTCCCGGTAGGTGTGTGTGGTGGTGCCCGGCCCGATCACGAACGGCGGGTTGCTGACCACGAGGTCGAACCGCCGGCCCTGGACGGGCGCGACCAGGTCGCCGCGGAGCATCTCCCACTCCTGGCCGCTCAGCGCCGCGGTGGTGGCGGCGAACCGCAGGGCCCGCTCGGAGAGGTCGGTCGCGGTGACCGCGTCGGCGTGGGTGGCCAGGTGCAGCGCCTGCACGCCACACCCGGTGCCGAGATCGAGCGCGGTGGCCACGGGCCGCCGGATCGCGGCGCCGACCAGCGTCGAGGAGGCGCCACCGATGCCGAGCACGTGGTCGGGACGCAACGGCTGGTCCGGGCGGGCCGACGAGGGCACGTCGGAGAGGACCCACCAGCTGTCCCCGTACGGCTCGAGGTCGACGCCCTGCCGCACCAGCCCGCCGGGCGCGGCCTCGACCAGCCCGGCGTCGAACGCCTCGGCGAAGCCGAGCGGCGCGAGCGCGGCCGCGACGGCTTCGACCTCCTCGCTCTGCGCGCAGACGAACAGCCGGATCAACGTGGCGAGCGGATCCCGATCCTCGGTGATCCGCAGCGCGGCCCGAAAGTCATTGCGGGCGACCGCGGCCGTAGCCGCCGGCCCCAGCCGTTCGGCGATCCCCGCGGAGGTGAACCCGGCGGCCCGGAGCGCGTCCCGCAACCGCGCGACACCATCGGGAGAGAGGAGCATGTCGGACACGTACGGCATCCTGCCATGGCCGGTTCACCATCAGTTGATCATGGCGATGGAGCGTTGGCGCCTTGCTCCGATGCCCGGATTGTCGTAGCATCGGAGCATGCTCCACGCCACGCCAGCGCTCGACCACGATGATGAGCGCGTGCTCGCCGAGATCGATGCCTTTTACGACGCGTTCGTTCGGTCAACCGGTGGCGCCAGAGCGGGCCAGTGGGTCGGTGGCGTCCGCAAGTGGCTGTTCGCCAACGCGATCCGCGGTTCGAACACCATCGAGGGCTACACCGTCTCGTCGAGCACGGCCACAGCGATCGTTGACCACGTCGCGGTTCCGGCGGATGTGCCCGAAGACTCCCGGGAGGCCGTCCGCGGTTACCGCGACGCTCTGACCTGGGTCACGCTGACCGCGGACATGGAGGCGTTCGCCTACAGCGAGGCGGTTCTGTCGGCGCTGCACTTCATGATGATGCGCTTCTGGCCAGGACGATCGCCCGGCAGATACCGCACGCGCGGAGTCATCGTGACCGGTGGGGACCCGCTGGTCCCGGCATACGTAGGCCCGGATGCCGACCAGGTCCCACTGCTGATGGGCGAGCTGGTCGAGTGGCTCAACGAAGGCGACCTGTCGGCTCCGCTGCTCGTGCGGGCGGCCATGGCCCATCTCAACTTGGTGCGGGTGCACCCATGGCGCGATGGAAACGGCCGGATGTCGCGCTCCCTGCAAACAATGGTGATCGCCCGCGGCGGCCGGTTGGCACCGGAGTTCTGCTCGATCGAGGAGTGGCTCGGTTTCGAGATCAACACATTCGACTATTACCGCACGCTCAGGGAAACGGGCGGCACGTTCGAACCGACGACCGACGCGCATGGCTGGATCCGGTTCTGCCTGCGCGCGCACCACCTGCAGGCACAGGTCGTCGACCGGCGGCTGAGCTACGGACGCGAGGTCTGGACCGCGCTTGCCGGCCTGGCGGGCGAGCGCGGACTTCACGAGCGGACGATCGCCGCGCTCTACGCGGCCGCCACCGACCAACTGCGCCGCGAGGTGTACGCGACGGAAGAGGGGCTGTCCCGCGACCAGTCCGTGCGCGACGTCCGTGCGCTCGAGCGCGCCGGCCTGCTGACGTCGGTGGGCTACGGGGCGACCCTGGCGTACGAGGCCGCCGGTGCCGCCCGGGAGATCGCAAACGATGTTGCTGCCCGGTTGACCGCGCCGGCCCGGGAGCCGTACCCGCGCTGAGGGCCCCGCCCGGTGGACGGGGCCCTCAGGCGGGTGGTGCTAGATCGAGCCTTCCTTGCCGATGTAGGTCGGGCCCGACGAGCGCGCCGTCGCCGCCGCGGTGCGGACCGGGAGGGATGACGTGTCGAGGGCGAACGTGAGGATCGCTGTTGCCATGGCGTCGGCGTTCACGTCCAGGGCTTCGAGGTTGAGGTTGCCGAGCATGTCGTACTGCCGGTCGAGCTCGCGGTACAGGGCCGCGTCCGCGCCGTTGCGGACCGGGAACAGGCTGTCGCACGGCTCGTGGTAGCACGGGTCGTACTGGGCACCCGCCACGCCGCCGTAGTCGATGACGTCCTGGGCCGTCTTCGGGACCTCCGCGCCGGTGAACAGGCCGCCGGCCGGGATGCCGACGCCCGCCGCGATGAACGGGCCGTAGTCGGAGCGGCCGGTGAAGTCGGCCGCCCGGGTGGGCAGGTCACGGTCGGCGAAGAAGTCCTGGAAGACCGCTTCGATCTCGGCCGAGCCGGGCGGGCCCGCGGGTGAGCCCTCGGCCGCCGAGTCGTCGCCGTCGTACACCCCGAGGATGTAGTTGGCCGACGCGATCATGTCGAAGTTCAGGTACAGCGCGATGTCGGCCCGCTGCTCGGGCGTCAGCGCGTTGACGTAGAACGTCGAGCCGATCAGGTTGGCCTCCTCGGCGCCCCACCAGGCGAACCTGGTCTTGTTGGGCGTCTTGGTCTTGGCCATCTGCACCGCGACCTCGAGCAGCGCGGCCGAGCCGCTGCCGTTGTCGTTGATGCCGACGGTGTCGGGCTCCGCGTCGAGGTGCGCGCCGGCCATGACCACGCTGCTCGCGTTGCCCTTCTTCGACTCGGCGATCACGTTCTCGGTCTGGCGTACCTCCGACGTGGTGTCGGCGGTGATCCGCACCGTCAGGCCGGGCGTGTTGGCGAACGCCTCACCGGTCGCGTACGAGACACCGACCGTCGGGATGCCGACCGGCGCGCCGAGCGTGCCGAGCAGCAGGTTGTAGCGGTCGACGTTGGCCACCGGGTCGCCGTTGCCCTGGTTCATCACGATGGCGCCGACCGCGCCGGCCGCCTCGGCGTTGACCACCTTGGTGCCGAACGGGCAGGTGCCGCGCTGCAACAGCGCGATCTTGCCCGCGACCAGGCCGCCCGCGAAGTCCGCGGCCTCACAGCCCGACGTCGAGGCCCGCGGTGGGGTCAGCGCCAGGTCGACCGGGACCACGAGCTGGGTCACGTCGCCCGCGCCCGAGTAGTCCATCAGGTCGTAGTCGGTGCCGCTCACGTACGTCGTCGGTGTCGGCGCGGTCTGCGCGAACGACGAGCCGAACTCTTCGAAGAAGTTGAACGGGAAGGGTTGCCGGGTCACCTGGTAGCCGGCCTTGCGCAGGACGGCCGCCACGTAGTCGGCGCTGCGGTCGTGCCCGGGCAGGCCCGAGCCGCGGTTGCCGCCGCTGAGGCTGCCGATGGCCTGGAAGGCGAGCTCGTGCTTGAGCACGCCGCCGAGCGTGACCGCCTTGGTGAGCTTGCGGACGGAGTGGTTGTTGCCGGTGGCCTGTGCCGGGTTGGCCAGTGCCAGGGCACCCACCAGGCTGGCCGCGCCTATTACAGCCAGGGTTTTGCGGACGGTGCGGAACACCACGATGTGCACTCTCCTCGCCGTTCGCCGCGCCCGGCCTCCTCGCCCCCGTGCCGGGCGCCCCGACCATCGCATAGACAGACGAAGATCGACACGGACCGTTCGGTCGAGCGGATCACACCATCCTGAAATCGGCGAAGTCGAATCCGGGAGCTACTACGCAACTGACCAGGACCGGGTCATCGGTCAATGGAGCCGCGGACTGCCACACGCCACCGGGTACGCGTAGCTGCGGTCGTGCGCCGCCGGTCAGGTCCGGGCCGAGCACCGCGGACTCCACGGTCGTTGCCGGCTCGTCTTTGTCGCCCCCCAGCCTGAGGATCAGCGGGCCGCCGGCGTGCCAGAGCCAGAGCTCGTCCGAGCGGACGACGTGCCAGGCGGACTCCTCGCCGGGGAACAGCGCGAAGTAGATGCCGGTGGCGGCCGAGCGCGGGCCGGCGTACCCGATGGGATCGAAGGTGTGCGCGGACCGCCAGGTCTCGGCGAACCAGCCGCCCTCGGGGTGGGGTGACAGGCCGAGCTCGGTGATCCAGGGATGCGTCATGGGTTCCATGCTATTTACTCGCGTGCGTATAATCGCATGCGAGTAAAGGAGTTCACGTCATGCCGCCGCGCAAGATCACTAACCTGCTCGCGCTCGCCATCCTGGCCACGCTGATCGAGCGACCCATGCATCCCTACGAGATGGCGTCGCTGATGAAGGCCCGCGGCAAAGAGCACGACATGGAGATCAAGTGGGGCTCGCTCTACCGGGTCGTGGAGAACCTGGTCAAGCACGGCTTCGTCGAGGCGGTGCAGAGCGAGCGGCAGGGCGGCCGGCCGGAGCGCACGGTCTATCGGATAACCGACGCGGGGCGCACCGAGCTCGTCGACTGGACCCGGGAGCTCGTGGCGGTCCCCGCCCGCCGGCCCGGCCCGTTCACCGCGGGCCTGTCCGTGCTGGCCGTGCTGGCCCCGTCCGACGTGGCCGCGCTGCTCGGCCGGCGGGCCGACCTGCTGGCCGCCGAGATCGCTTTGTTCGAGCGGGAGCTGGCCGGCTACGACGTCCCGAGGCTGTTCCTGGTCGAGGGGGAGTACGAGCTGGCCATGCGCCGGGCCGAGCTGGCCTGGGTGCGCGGGTTCCGCGCCGAGATCACCGAAGGAACGCTGCCGGGCGTCGCCGACTGGCGCGCCTATCACGAAACCGGCGAGCTGCCGCCTGCTGTGGCGGAGCTGGTCGCCCGAGGCAAGGAGGAGTGATGGAGACCAAACGGCGCAAGATCGTCCCGGAGATGGAAGGGCCGATGGCCCGCTGGTACGCGAAGCAGCGCGGCTCCGAGCCCCAGTTGGCGCAGTGGCGGCGGCAGGCGGTCGCGTTGGGCAGCGGCCTCGCGCCCGGTGCGGCCGTGTTGGAGGTCGCGCCCGGTCCGGGCTACCTGAGCATCGAGCTGGCCCGGCTCGGGTTCGCGGTGACCGGCCTGGACATCAGCCACACGTTCGTCTCGCTGGCCGCCTCCCGGGCGCGGGCCGAGGGCGTCACGGTCGACTTCCGCCATGGCGACGTGGCCGACCTGCCGTTCCCTTCCGACAGCTTCGACCTGGTGGTCTGCCAGGCCGCGTTCAAGAACTTCAGCAGCCCGGTGACCGCTCTTGACCAGATCCACCGCGTGCTGCGGCCGGGCGGGGTCGCGGTGATCCTGGACATGAACCGCGGCGCGACGGGTGCGGACATCCGGGCGGACGTGGCTGGCATGCGGCTCAACGCGTTCAACAGCTCGGTCACCCGGCTGACGCTGAGCTGGCTGCGCAGCCGGGCTTACACGGCGGCCGACTTCGAGCGGGTGGCGGCCGGCAGCGCGTTCCACGGCAGCGCCGCCCACGCCGACGGCATGACCCTGGAAGTGCGCCTGACCAAGTAGGGCAGATCAAATTGAGACCGATCAAGGCGAGAACGATCAAGGCTTGGCGTACTCGGGTCCGCGGTGGTCCGGACCGTTCCTCCCGCGAGAGACCGCTCCGCTTCGCTCCGCTGCCAGGTCCGCGGTGGTCCGGACCAGTTCCTTCTGCGAGACCGTGCCGCTGGGAGGTCCGCGGTGGTCCGGACCAGTTCCTTCTGCGAGACCGTGCCGCTGCCAGGTGCGCGGTGGTCTGGACCGTTCCTCTCGCGAGAGGAACGCTGCGCTTCGCTGCCAGGTCCGCGGTGGGCCCAAGCCAGGCACCGCCCGCCCAGCCGGACAAGCCGGCTGGTCGCCCTGACGCGTCAGCGGTCCAGGTGCGCGGAGGGGCCCGGTCGCGACCGGATCTAGGAAATTCACTGTTGTTGGCACGACAGTCGTTTACCTAGGTCGGCTGGGGTGCGGCGTGGCGTGGCGTGCCACGCCGTGGTGCTCGACGTGGGTCGGGCGAGGGCCGTGATTCGCGAGGCTTGGTCTGGGTGGCTGGTGTCCGGGTGATGCGGGCCGTGGGCGGGTCCGATGAGATCGGGAGGGTGGGCCAAGATGGAGCGCATGACGTTTTCGCTGCCCATCGCTCCGGAGGCCAACGCGCTGCTCGATCGCGACCCGTTGGCGCTGCTTGTCGGAATGGTGCTGGATCAACAGATTCCGCTCGAAAAGGCGTTTTCGTCCCCGTACGTGCTGGCTCAGCGGTTGGGGCACGAGCCGACGGCGCTGGAGCTTGCCGAGTTCGACCCGGACGAGCTGCTGAAGATCTTCGCGACCCCGCCCGCGTTGCATCGGTTTCCGAAGGCGATGGCCGCCCGTACGCAGGAGGTCTGCCGGCAGATCGTGGCCCGCTACGACGGCGACACCGCGCGGCTGTGGAGCGAGGCCGCCGACGGCCGGGACCTGTTCAAGCGGGTCGCCGAGCTACCCGGGTTCGGTCGGCAGAAGGCGCAGATCTTCGTGGCCCTGTTGGGCAAGCAGTACGGGGTGCGGCCGGAGGGCTGGCGTGCGGCCGCCGGGGCCTACGGCGACGAAGGATCCCACATGTCGGTCGCGGATATCGTTGACGAGGCGAGCCTGACGAAGGTGCGCGACTACAAGAAATCGGTGAAGGCGGCTGCGAAGTCTGTCGGGTAACCGCCGGATCCCTCGTTTGGGCGTGTCTGGCCAGTGCCACACAGGCGCTGTCAGGATACCGTGGCAAGGGCGCTTGATCCAACGCTCAGTCATGTTTTCGACACGCAGCGTCAATAGATCCACGTCAGAAGCGGGTTGTCCGACCGAGATCATTGACGCGGACCCCTTGGGTGCCGGCACACTGTCATCAACCAAGGTGTGACCTGGGTCCCCCGGGGGCACAGTGGGAAGGCCGCAGCACCCAAGGGTGTTGCACGATAGGTGAGTAAAGACCGAAGAAGGATGTTCATCGGTGACGAAGGAGGAAGGCGATGACCCCCACTCTCACGCCGCCGCCTGGCACGGTGGTTCCCCCAGCAACCGATGAACGGTGCGATCGGTGCAACGCGGCCGGCAAGCTCCGGATCACCATGGCTGGCGGGGGCGAGCTCGTGTTCTGCGGGCACCACGCGAACAAGTACGCCGACGACCTGGTGAAGATCACCGTCCAGTTCGCGGCGGACCCGGACTTCGAGTGGCGCGGCGCCGACCTCATGGCGTCGAACTCGTCCAACTGATCCGACCACCTACTTAAACCGGCCGGAACCCCCCAGGGGGCTCCGGCCGGTTCCTTTCCGCCACAAGCACTGGCCGGAACCCCGCATGGGGTCCCGGCCGGTTTCTTCAGCTCAGACGGTCTGACAGTGGTCTCAAAGGGTCTGGCAGGTGGCGATCCGCTCCTCGAGCTGCTCGATCGTCGCCTGGGCGCTCGGCGGACCCCCGCAGATTCGCCTCAGTTCCGCGTGGATCTTGCCGTGGGGTTGTCCGGTGCGGTGATGGTGCGCGGCTACCAGAGCGTTGAGCTGACGGCGCAGGACGACCCTTCGCTCGCCGGCCGAGACCGGCCCCGGAGGCGCCGCGGTCATCCCCGCCACCCGCGCCCCACCCGACCCATCCGCCGAAGCGTTGCTGGTCGACCGCCGCTTCTGGGCCGCGAGTTGGTCCGCCTGACGCTTGTTGAGCAGCGTGGCCACCTGGTCGGCCGTGAGCAGCCCGGGCAGGCCCAGGTACTCCTCCTCCTCGGGCGTGCCGGCCAGCGCCCCCGTGCCGAACGAGGCGCCATCGAAGATCACCTGGTCGAGCTCGGCCGTGGCCGAGAGCATCTCGTGCCGCTTCGTCAGCTCGCCGCTGGCGTCCTCGGTCTGCTGCGCCCGTTCCAACAGCGCGTCGTCGAGACCGTCGTCCTCCTTGGGCGCGCCGAGTACGTGGTTGCGCTCGGCCTCCATCTCGCTGGCCAGCCCGAGCAGGTGCGGCACGCTGGGCAGGAACACGCTGGCCGTCTCGCCGGGGCGGCGGGCCCGGACGAACCGGCCGATCGCCTGGGCGAAGTACAACGGGGTCGAGGCGCTGGTCGCGTACACGCCGACCGAAAGCCGTGGAATGTCGACACCCTCGGACACCATCCGGACCGCGACCATCCAGCGTTGGTCGGATGCCGCGAACGCCGCGATCCGGTCGGAGGCTCCGGCGTCGTCGGAGAGCACCACGACGGCCTTCTCGCCGGTCACGCGCTCGATCAGCTTCGCGTACGAGCGCGCGTTCTGCTGGTCGGTAGCGATCACCAGGCCGCCGGCGTCGGGCATCCCGCCGGCCCGCTTGACCTGTAGCCGCGCGTCGGCGGCCCGCAGCACCTGGACCATCCAGTCACCGGTGGGGTCGAGCGCCGTACGCCAGGCCTGGGCGACGAGGTCCTGGGTCATCGGCTCACCGAGCCGGGCGGCGAGCTCGTCGCCGGCGCTGGTGCGCCAGCGGGTCTCACCGGAGTACGCCAGGAAGATCACGGGCCGGACGACGCCGTCGCGCAGCGCGTCGGCGTAGCCGTAGACCGAGTCGGCCCTGGACCGCTGGAGCCCGTCGCCGCCGCGCTCGTACGTCACGAAGGGGATCGGGTTGTCGTCCGACCGGAACGGCGTACCGGTCAGCATCAACCGCCGGGTCGCGTTCTCGAAGGCGGCCTTGACCCCGTCACCCCAGGTCCGCGAGTCGCCCGCGTGGTGGATCTCGTCGAGGATGACGAACGTGCGCCGGGTCATCGTGCGCCGGCGATGCACCTGGGGCGCCATGCCGACCTGGGCGTAGGTCACGACCGCGCCATGGAAGTCGGCCGACGAGTGCAGGTCGGCGTTACGGAACGCGGCGTCGAGCTGGATGCCGACCCGAGCCGCCGCCTGCGCCCACTGCGTCTTGAGGTGCTCGGTGGGCGCGACCACGGTGACGGCGTCGACAGTCCCGGCGACGAGGAGCTCGGCCGCGAGCCGCAGGGCGAAGGTGGTCTTGCCTGCACCGGGCGTAGCGACCGCCATGTAATCCTCGGCCGGGCGCCGCAGGTAGCCGACCATCGCCTTGCGCTGCCACGACCGCAACGGCGGAAACGCCTCGAGCGACGGCTTCGCCACCAACCTTGTCGCCCCCTCGTGTCACGAAAAACGCCCCCGCCGCGAGGCGAAGGCGATCCTCAGCATAACCACGCGCGCACCGTGATCCCCAGCAGACACAAGGGTGATGATTGTCCTGCCGCTCAGCTCAAGCCCGATCAAGGCGAGACCGATCAAAGCGAGACCGATCAAGGCCAGACCGATCAAGGCCAGACCGATCAAGGCTTGGCGTACTCGGGTCCGCCGTGGTCCGGACCGTTCCTCCCGCGAGAGACCGCTCCGCTTCGCTCCGCTGCCAGGTCCGCGATGGCTGCGGCAACGATCAAGACCGTTGGGCCGCAACGCGCTCCTCCGCCGCGCCGATGGGTTGGCTCCTCCGGGAGCCCCAGGCGGTTAGTAAGCGCTCACCACCCAGGCGGTTAGTGAGCACGCACTACCCGGGGCGTTAGCAAGCGCTCACCACCCGCGCGGTTAGCGAGCGCTCCACCCGGGCGGTTGGTAAGCGCTCACCACCCCTGGGTTAGTGAGCGCTTACTAACGGGGTGTCGGTGTGGGGGCGGGTTAGGCCGGGAGTTTGGGGCGGTCGTCTGGGGTTGGGGTCGCGTTCCAGTTGCGGCGTAGGGCTACCAGGCGGATCGCGAAGACCAGGACACCCGCGCCGACCATGGGCCAGCCGGTCTGGTCCGCTCGGTACAGGGCCATCACCAGGACCGCGCCCGCCAAGGCCGCTACCGCGTAGATCTCGCGGCGCAGCACGATCGGGATCTCGCCCAGCAGCAGGTCCCGGGCGACGCCGCCGCCGATGGCCGCGATCATGCCGAGGAGGCACGCACCGACCGGCGGCACCCCGGCGCGCAACGCGACCAGGGTGCCCGTGACGGTGAACAGGGCCAGCCCGGCCGCGTCGAGGACGACCACGACGCGGCGGAGCCGGGCCAGTTGAGGGTGGAAGAAGAAGACCGCGACCGCTGTGAGAGCTGCCACAACCGCGTAGCGCCAGTCGTCGAAGGCCAGGGGTGGGGCCTGGTCGACTACGAGGTCACGGACGATGCCGCCACCGAGAGCGGCTACGAACCCGACAAAGCACACACCGAACAGGTCCAGTCGCTTGACTACTGCGGCGGATGCGCCGGATGCGGCGAAAACAGCGACACCGAGGAGATCGGCGAACAGGAGTGCGGCGGTGGCTGACACCGCCGAACTCTAGATCACCCCTCGGGCTTGGGCTCCTTGTCGTAGAACCGGTTGTCGTCTTCGAAGATCTCTTTGCACTCGGGGCAGACCGGGAAGCGGCTCGGGTCGCGCGAGGGGACCCAGACCTTGCCGCACAGCGCCTTGACCGGGGTGCCGAGGACCATCGCCTCGGTGATCTTGTCGCGGTCGGCGTAGTGCGAGAACCGCTCGTGGTCGCCCTGCTCGAACGGCGTCTCGACCGGACGCTCGAGAATCGTGCCGCTGGTGTCGGGGACGCTAGGACTGGTCACCAATCAAGTCTGCCAGGTAGGTGCGGTTGCCGCACCTGGCCACCCGTACGGTGACAACGTGAACGACTTGGTATTAGCGCCGGAAGTGGCGGAAGCGCTCGCCACCGGAAACCCCGTGGTCGCGCTGGAGAGCACGATCATCGCGCACGGGCTGCCGCGCCCCGAGAACCTCAAGGTCGCCCGCGAGATCGAGGCCACGGTACGGGCGGCCGGCGCGGTCCCGGCGACCATCGCGGTGCTCGGCGGCCGCGTGCACGTGGGTCTCGACGACGAGCAGCTGACCCGGCTCGCGGAGGCCGACGGGGTGGCCAAGCTGTCGGCGCGGGACCTGGCCGTGGCCGCCGCGAAGGGCGTCGACGGCGCCACCACGGTCGCCGCGACCAGCGCGGTGGCGGCGGCCGCCGGCATCCGGGTGTTCGCCACCGGCGGGCTCGGCGGCGTGCACCGCGACGCGCCCTACGACGAGTCGGCCGACCTGGTCACGCTGGCTCGTACCCCCATCGCCGTGGTCTGTGCCGGGGTCAAGTCCATCCTCGACGTCGGCGCGACGCTGGAGCGCCTGGAGACCCTCGGCGTAGCGGTCGCCGGCTACCGCACCCTGCGCTTCCCGGGGTTCTACCTGACCGACAGCGGCTTCCCCGTGGACTGGTCGCTGGACTCGCCCGAGGAGGCCGCCCGCGCGGTCACCGCCCGGGCCGCCCAGGGCGTGCACCGCGGCGCGCTGGTGGTGGCCAACCCGCTGCCGGCCGACGAGCAGCTCGACCCGGCCCTGCACGACCGCACGCTGGCGCAGGGGTTGGCCGCGCTGGAGGAGCAGGGGGTGACCGGCAAGGCGGTCACGCCGTTCCTGCTGGGCTGGTTCCACGAGCACACCGGCGGCGCCAGCCTGGAGGTCAACGTCCGGATCATCCTGCGCAACGCCGACCTGGCCGCCCGGATCGCCGCCGCGGCCGCATGACCCGCGTCGCCGTCCTAGGTGATCTGGTCACCGACGTGGTCGCGGTGCTGGCCGGCCCGCCCGCGCCGGACACCGACACCGCGGCCGCGATCCGGCTCACCGGCGGCGGCCAGGCGGCCAACACCGCGGCCTGGCTGGCGTGGCACGGCGTGCCGGTCACGCTGCTGGCGACCGTAGGCGCCGACGAGGCGGGCGCGGCCCGGCTGGCCGAGCTACGCGCGGCCGGCGTCGACTGCCCGCTCCCGCCGCGCCCGGACGCGCCGACCGGCACGGTCATCGTGCTGGCCGAGGGCGGCCGGCGAACCATGGTCACCGACCGCGGCGCCAACCTGCTCCTCGACCCGGACGAGGTGGCGCTGGCCCTCGCCGCGGCGGGTGTGGGGCACCTGCACCTGTCGGGCTACCCGCTGCTCGACGACCGCTCGCGCCCGGCCGGGCTGCGCGCCCTGGCGACGGCCCGCGAGCTGGGACTGACGGTCAGCGTCGACGCGGCGTCCGCGGCCCCGCTGCGGCAGGTCGGCGGTCCGGCGTTCCGCTCCTGGGTACGCGGCATCGACCTGCTCCTGGCCAACGCCGACGAAGCGGCGATGCTGGCGGGCGGCGGCGACGCGCCCCCCGCCGACCAGGCGCGAACCCTCGCCGCCGACCTGGGCGCGGCTGTGGTGGTCAAACTCGGCGCAGCCGGGGCGGTCTGGGCCGACCCGGACGGCGCGGTGTCGACAGCGGCGGCGGTGGCGGCCGCGGTGGTTGACCCGACCGGAGCCGGAGACGCGTTCGCAGCGGGCCTGCTGGCCACCCGCCTGGCCGGCGGCGACCCAGCGGCTTGTCTCAAGGCGGCGACCGCTGCGGGCGCCCGCGCGGTGATCGCCGTAGGCGCCCGTCCCTGACCCACAACCGTGCGTCAGCACGCGAGGCCCTGTCCACGGCACCGCGCCGTCGTCGTCCGGTCGTCAGGCGGCCTCGTGCGTCGGCGACGAGGCAGCCCCCGCAGTCACCGCTTCGCGGCGTCCGCCGGGGCGGCTGTTGTTCGGCTTGGGCTGGTTGTGCTGCCGGGCTCTGGGCGGGCGGCGTTTCGCGCGGGCCGACCGGCGTGGTGGTTGTCTCGCGGCGGTCGTCCGGGATGGACCGGTGCTGGGCGCCCTCGAGATCTAGGAAATCCGTTGCTGCGCCAGCAGCACTGAATTTCCTAGATCTGCCAACCGGCGGCGTGTCTCGCGGCGACGCGCCGCGGTGGCGGGGCGGGCAAGCGACGCGTGACCGAGCGATCCCCGGCGGCGGGGGGCGTCGCCCGGCGAGCCGCGAGCAGCGCCGTGGCCCCATCGACAGGGCGCCTGGGGCGGGCGGGGCCGGTTCGTGGTCAGGCGCGGGCCAGGGCGCCGATGTCGGGGTTGTTCAGGATGTGTTTGGGGGCGCCCGTGCGGGCCACCGCGAGCATGGCCCGGCCCATGTCTTCCGTGGTGACGACCTGGTTCGGTGCGAGGCGCCGGTAGAGCGGGATCAGGAAGCCGCCCACGGCGAGCGCGATCCGGTAGCCCCGGCTCGACGGGCGGATGCCGTGCAGCGGCTCGATGAAGCCCGGCCGGAACATGTAGCCCTTCGGGAAGCGTTCCATCAGCTCGCGCTCGGTGCGGCCCTTGACCTGGGCCCAGCGCTGCCGGGACGTCTCCGAGGTGCCGGCGCCCGAGACGTAGACGAAGGTCGGGTCGGGGGAGTGCGCGGCCAGTGCGTCGGCGACGGCCATGGTCAGGTCGTGGGTGAGGCGGAAGTACGTCTCGGCGCTCATCCCGACCGACGACACGCCGAGGCAGAAGAAGCAGGCGTCGATGTCGGCCAGCGCGTCGGCGGCGCCGTCGAGGTCGAACAGGTCGGTCACGACGATCGAGCGCAGCTTCGGGTGCTCGGTGTTCAGCGGTGAGCGGCCCAGCGAGACCACTTCGGACACGTCCGGGGCGAGCAGGCACTCGCGCAGCACCCCCTGGCCGACCATCCCGGTCGTGCCAGTGAGCAGGACGCGCATCAGGCGGCGTCGGTGCGGGGCAGGGTGGCCAGCGCGCGGCGCAGGTCGGCCAGCGACACCGTCGCCGAGTCGTCGAGGTCGGCCAGGCCGGCCTCGATCCACTGGCGCATCAGCGTGGTGACGCCGATGCCGCGTGCGTCGGCCGCGGCCCTGACCCGCTCGTACGTGTGCAGCGGGAGCCGCACCGACCGGCTGACCATCGGTTGCTCGGTGTCGGGCACCGGCAGGTCACCGGGCGTGCCCTCGCTGATCAGGTCGGCGAAGTCGTCGCCGCCTTCGTGGAACCGCTTGATGGCCTGGTCTCTGTCCACGGCTATCGCCTCCACCCGCGAAGCACCTCTTCGTAGCGTTTCACTTCGCTGTCGCTCATGTCGCGCGCCGAGAGGATGTCGAAGTCGTGGTCGTCGTGGGCCGGCTCGGCGAGCAGGACCACGAGCCGCCGGCCGCGCCGGCTGACGGCGTAGACCACGGTGAGCTCGCCGAGATGCCGGATGACCCGCCGGGAACCGTGCAGGGCCTCCCAGACCTCGCCGGGCGTCACGTCGTAGACCGCGAGATTGCTCAACGCGTCGTCGGTGAAGCTGTACCGGCGGCCCACACCTGGAAAGTACCACGTACGTAACACGGACCGCGCCGTCGTGCCCACCGCCACCTGGTGAAAGGATGAAGACGTGAAGCGTCCGGCGGATCGACCCGTTCTGATCACCGACGCCGCGCGCAGCCAGGACGACCAGTTGCGTAGCAGGACCCGTCGCTACGTGCTGATGATGATGGTCCGGGCCGTCTGCGTGGTGGTCTTCGCCGTGCTCATCACGACCCGCCCGCCGCTGCTCTGGCTCTGGCTCGTGCTCTGTGGCGCCGGCGCCGTGGTGATCCCGTGGTTGGCCGTGATTCTGGCCAACGACCGCCCGCCAAAGGAAAAGTACCGGCATTTCCATAAAGAAAAGGGAACGCAGCCGAGCCTGCCGACCCAGCCGATGCCGGATGGTTCGGCGCCGCCGCACAAAACAATCGACGCCGAACCGTAATAAAACCCGATCAGTCGAGGTAGTCGCGCAGCACCTGGGAGCGCGACGGGTGGCGCAGCTTCGACATGGTCTTGGACTCGATCTGGCGGATCCGCTCGCGCGTCACGCCGTAGACCTGGCCGATCTCGTCGAGCGTGCGCGGCTGGCCATCGGTGAGACCGAACCGCAACCGGACCACGCCCGCCTCGCGCTCGGAGAGCGTCTGCAGCACCTGCTGGAGCTGGTCCTGGAGCAGCGAGAACGAGACCGCGTCGACGGCCACGACCGCCTCGGAGTCTTCGATGAAGTCGCCGAGCTGGCTGTCGCCCTCGTCGCCGATGGTCTGGTCGAGCGAGATCGGCTCCCGGGCGTACTGCTGGATCTCGAGGACCTTCTCCGGCGTGATGTCCATTTCCTTGGCGAGCTCTTCGGGGGTGGGCTCGCGGCCCAGGTCCTGGAGGAGCTCACGCTGGATGCGGCCGAGCTTGTTGATGACCTCGACCATGTGCACCGGGATGCGGATGGTGCGCGCCTGGTCGGCCATGGCCCGGGTGATCGCCTGGCGGATCCACCACGTCGCGTACGTCGAGAACTTGTAGCCCTTGGTGTAGTCGAACTTCTCGACCGCGCGGATCAGACCCAGGTTGCCTTCCTGGATGAGGTCGAGGAAGGCCATGCCGCGGCCGGTGTAGCGCTTGGCCAGCGAGACGACCAGCCGCAGGTTGGCCTCCAGCAGGTGGTTCTTGGCGCGCTCGCCGTCGCGGGAGATCCAGCCCAGGTCGCGGTGCATCTGGATCGGGAGCTTCTCGTCGCGCTCGTCGGCGGCCCGCAGCTGCTCGGAGGCGTAGAGGCCGGCCTCGATCCGCTTGGCGAGCTCGACCTCCTGCTCGGCGTTGAGCAGCGGGACCTTGCCGATCTGCTTGAGGTAGGCGCGGACGGAGTCGGCGGAGGCGGTCAGCTCCGCGTCGCGGCGGGCCTGCTTGAGCGCCTCGGACTCTTCGTCGTCCCACTCGAAGTCGTTGTCGGTCGCGGTCGAAGCCGCGTCGGTTGCGGCCGCCCGGACGAGCTCGGCCGGCTCCTCGACCACCACGTCCTCGATCTCGGCCGCGAGTGCCTCGGCATCGAGCTCTTCGCCGTCGGGGCCCTCACCGGGCTCGGCGGCGCCCGCCTCGCCCGCCTTGGCCGGTGCCTTGGTCGCCTTGGTGGCGGCCTTGGCGCGGGTCGTCTTGGCCGGGGCGGCGGGCTTCGCGGCCACCGGTGCGCCGTTGGCGGCCGGGGCCTCGTCGGCGGCCGGAGCCTGCTTGGGGGGAGCGGCCTTCTTGGCCGCGGTGGCCTTCGCCGTGGTCGCCCGCGAGGCCGGCGTGGTCGAGCGGGCCGCGGTGACCTTGCGCCGGGTGCTCGCGGAGCCGTCGACCACCACGGTGATGCCGGCATCGACGATCGCGCGGATGATCTTCTTGGCCTGGGCCGGGGTCACATCGGCCGACTCGACCGTGCGCTGGACCTCCGCCGACGTGATGTGGCCGCCTCCGCGCTGGGCGTGGGCGATCAAAATCTCGGTGATCGAGCGTACGTCTGCGCCGGTTTGGCGTGGCTCTGTCACGAATGACCTTCCGGAGGCGATCGAGCGGGCATAGCTGGCAAAAAACCAGCGATGCGGTGGGCCAGGTTTCAAAGGTAGTGGGCCCCCGAGCCACGAACCGGCCTGCGCGGGAAGTTCGTGACAGGTGGGCAGGCGTGAATTGTAACGCCGTCGGCGGCGAAACATCGCGCGGCGCACGCCGTTTGACGGCCTGGCCGCTCGTGGCGGCTGCCGGAGGAAAGCAAACGATGGACTTTGACAAAATCGTAACCGGAGAGAAGGGGGACCAAATGACCGACACGACGGTAGATCCGGCAGGGCTTTTGGCCATCGCCGTGACGGTTGCCCGGGAGGCGGCCGACACCGCCCGGAGCATGCGAGCGGAGGGCGTCTCCGGTGTCACGACCAAGTCGACCGACACCGACGTGGTCACCGCCGCGGACCGGGCGGTGGAGCGCCAGGTGGTCGCCGCGCTCGGCGCGCTGCGGCCCGGTGACACGGTCCTGGGCGAGGAGTACGGGGGCACCGACGGCGACGCCCGGGTCCGCTGGGTCGTGGACCCCATCGACGGGACGGTCAACTACCTTTACGGCCTGCCGCAGTACGCCGTCTCGCTGGCCGCCGAGGTGGACGGGGTGGCTGTGGCCGCTGTGGTGCGCAACGCCGCGACGGGCGACGAGTGGACCGCCACGCTGGGCGGAGGCGCGTTCCGCGGCAAGAAGCGGCTGGCCGCCTCGGCGCAGACCGACCTGGCGCAGGCGCTGGTGGCCACCGGCTTCGGCTACGACGCGAAACGCCGTGCCCACCAGGCAGAGGTGCTGACCCGGCTGATCACCCGCGTACGCGACATCCGCCGGTTCGGCGCGGCCTCGCTGGACCTGTGCCTGGCCGCCGAGGGCGGCGTCGACGCGTACTTCGAGAAGGGGCTCAACCCCTGGGACCACGCGGCCGGCGGGCTGATCGCCGCCGAGGCGGGGCTGGTGGTCGGTGGCCTGGACGGCCGACCGGCGGGCCTCGACATGCTCGTCGCGGCACCGCCGGCGATCTTCGGCCCGCTGGCCGACCTGCTTTCCGAGTTCGACGCGGCGGGCGGCCCGTAGGGAGCCCGCGGCGGCGGCCCGGTGCCCGTCAGGGCGCCGGGCAGGTCTGCGGTGGCAGCTTGGGCTCGCCCTGCGAGGCCAGCTCCACAAGCGACTGGTTGACCTCGGTCGTGGTGGCGAGCTGCTTGAACTGGTCGCCGATGATCACGTCGACGACGTCGTCCTTGCGGGCCGGGTCGTACTCGGTGTCGGCCTCGTCGAGGAAGTAGGCCCGGATCACGTGGGCGCTGGCGACCGCCTGGGGTCCAAAGCGGATCACCGCCACGCCGTCGACCGCGGTCTTCGAGTTGCCCTTCTTGAGCACCTGGAACTTCCGGTTGGCGAAGTCGCTGCCGACCGATCCGGCCCGGCCCACGTCGTCGGTCGCGTTGAAGACATTGATCTTGATGTCTTCGGACTTCTTGAGTGTCAGATCGACGACCGGCCAACCCTCCGGGCACTGGGCCGCGAGCGTGCGGCCCTTCTGCGAGTCGTCGACCAGCGCGTAGACCACAAAGGCCACGGCCAGCACCGCGAGCACGCTCACGACAACGAGCGCTCGCACTCGCGCAAAGGTCATAGTTCGGCTCCCGTGCAGGTGACGGCGGAGGTGCACGGTTGGCATGCCGTCTGGCGTGGCCTCGGTCACCCGGTCTGCGACCGAGGTTAACGGTTGTCCGCTCGGCGCGCGGAAACACCCGGGACATCCCCGGCGCGCCGAACGTGATCCACGGCGTCGGACACCTATCTTCGTGTCGCCTGAGTCACATCGGGAACAACTTCGGGCCAAAGAGCGTCTTAGTGGGCCACGAGGGCGGTATACATGCCTCCCGCAGGGGCAGGTAAGGTACCGCGCTCGCGGGCGCCCGTCGTGCCCGCGCCCGAATGTTTCGCGGCCGACCGGGAACCGAAACACCGTCGTCTGGCGTTACACCTAGGCGACTTATCGATACGGGAGAGTGAGACCGATGGCCACCGACTACGACGCCCCGCGTCGCGACGAGGTCGACCTCGGCGAGGACAGCCTGGAAGAGCTCAAGGCCCGGCGGACCGACGCACAGTCGGGCGCTGTTGACGTCGACGAGGCCGAAGTGGCCGAGAGCTTCGAGCTGCCCGGCGCCGACCTCGCCGACGAGGAGCTGACGGTCAAGGTGCTGCCGATGCAGCAGGACGAGTTCCGCTGTGCGCGCTGTTTCCTTGTCCACCACCGCAGCCAGCTCGCGTTCGAGCGCAATGGCGATCTGATCTGCCGGGAATGTGCCTGACCGGCGATCGATGACACCGAGGCGGCGGCCCGACCGGGTCGCCGCCGCCGACTTCGACCTGCGGGCGTGGCCATGACCTGCTTGACTCGTGAGTAGTCGACACGAGGCTGGAGGCGCACAGAGATGAGCCACGCCGACCGGTCCGCGGGCGAGTCGGACTCCGCGGCCCCGCCGGAGTCCGAGCCGTCACCCGAGGGCCAGCCCACACCCGATGGCGAGGGCCGGCCGAGCGACTCCGAACTCGGCGACACCGTCGCCAAGCTCACCGCCGAAGACCTCGAGCCGGGCCAGCGCAACCGCCTGCTGGGCCGGCTGGTCGCCCAGGTCCGCGCCCGTGGCGTCGGCGACCTGTTCAAGCCCCGCGCGGCGGTGAAGTGGATCGCCGACGCGGTCGGCGACATCGCGCCCTACGTGCCCGTGCGGGACCTCGAGACGCTGCGCCGGCACCACCCCGGCCTCGACGGCGACCGACTGGCCGAACGCCTGGTGCGCAACGCCAGCCGCGCCTCCGCCGGTGTCGGTGCGGCCGGTGGTGGCGTCGCCGCCATCGAATGGGCCGCGACACCCACCCTGTTGTCCGCCCCGGTGCTCCTGGCCGCCGAGACCGTGACCGTTGTGGCCATCGAGATCAAGCTGATCGGTGAACTGCACGAGGTGTACGGCCAGCCGGTGCCCGGCACCGGCGCACAGCGCGCCATCCCGCTGGTGATGGCGTGGTCGCAGCAGCGTGGGGTGAACCCGATGGTGCCCGGCGTCGGCATCGGCGCGGTGCTCGGCACCGCCGCCCGCCGGGAGATGCGCGACCGCCTGCTGCGGCGGCTGGGGCGCAACCTGACCACCCTGGGCCCGTTCCTGACCGGTGCCGCCGTCGCCAGCTACCTCAACCGGCGGGCCACGAAGGCGATCGGCGAGCAGGTGATCGACGACCTCAAGAAGCGTCAGCGCAAGATCATCGAGGGTGAGGCGCGTTGACCGCCGACCGGGCGGTGATGGCCGCGGCCAGCTTCACCGGGTCGCGCGAGCTCACGAGCCAGTAGGGCGTCGGGTCCGCCGGGTCGTCGATGACCACCTGCACCGCGCCGGAGACCCACGGCCGCTGCACCACGAAGGCCAGCTCGTGACTGCCGACGCCGAGCAGCTCCCGCTTGCCGGCCGCGTCCACGGGCACCGCGTCGGTGACGAACGAGAGCGGGATGTGCGCGTCGTCGACGGTCAGCTCCCCGTCTTCGACCGCGACGCGGATCCGGCCGGCCCGCCACAGCCCGAGCACGGCGAGCGGGATCAGCACCACGAACGGGACCCACGCGCGCAGGCCGCCGGCGCCCATCCACAGCTCGAGGGCCAGCAGCACCGCGACGGCGAGGCCGCACAGCCACAGCCACCAGGGGAGCCGTAACCGCTCGGCGTAGTCATCGGTAGCCACGATGTCCGAGGGTACGGCGCGCCGTACCCTCGGCAACCGGCAGGATAGGAGGGGCCGCTCCCGCGGACCCAGACAGAAAGCTGACACCGTGACCGACGCCGCCGTCCGGGTGGCCGTGCGCCAGCTCGACCCGGACCTCCCGCTTCCGTCGTACGCCCACCCCGGTGACGCCGGTGCCGACCTGTCGGCGGCCGCCGACGTGGAGATCCCACCCGGTGGCCGCGCGCTGGTGCCGACCGGCGTGGCGATCGCGCTGCCCGAGGGCTTCGTCGGCCTGGTGCACCCGCGCTCGGGCCTGGCCACCCGAATGGGCGTGACGGTGCTGAACGCGCCCGGCACGGTCGACGCCGGCTACCGCGGCGAGATCCTGGTGAACCTGGTGAACCACGACGCCGCCGCACCGGCGAAGATCTCCCGCGGCGACCGGATCGCTCAGCTTGTCGTGCAGCGCGTCGAGCGGGCAGACTTCCACGTCGTCGAGGAACTTCCCGGATCCGTGCGTGGATCGGGCGGCCACGGCTCGACCGGCGGCGTGGCGTCTTCGGCAGGAACGTTGGAAGGACGGGCGGACTGATGTTCTCGCGAGGCGGATCAGGGCGGCATGCCCGCGACGACCGTGACCGGTCCGAGCGGCCGGCCCGCGGCAGCGCGCGGGTGCCCCAGCCCGACGAGCGGCGCTACGGGCCGTACGACGTGTCGGAGGCACCGTCCGGAGTGGAGCGGCTCGACCTGGGCAGCCTGCAGATCCCGGCGATCCCCGAGGTCGAGATCCGGGTGCAGGCCAACCCCGAGGGCAACGTGCAGCAGGTCGTGCTGGTCAACGGCGAGAACGCCCTGCAGATCGGCGTGTTCGCCGCGCCGCGGTCCGAGGGCATCTGGGACGAGGTCCGCGAGGAGATCCGCAAGTCGCTGTTCGACGAGGGCGTCGCCGCGGAGGAGACGCAGGGCGAGTACGGCGTGGAGCTGCGCGCCCGGGTGCGCACCGCGGACGGCCTGACCGACCTGCGCTTCCTCGGGGTCGACGGCCCGCGCTGGATGGTCCGGGGCGTGTTCCAGGGCCCGGCGGCCACCGAGCCGTCCCGGGCCGGCGTGCTGGTCGAGTGCCTGCACGGCCTGGTGGTCGACCGCGGCCAGGAGGCCAAGCCGGTGCGCGAGCCGCTGCCGCTGCGGCTGCCCAAGGACGCCACCGACCAGGTGCACGAGCAGCAGGCCGAGCCCGCGCCGCCGGCGGCCCCGGCCCCGCCGACCAACGGCTCCGGCCCCGCACCGCGTCGCCGCCCGTCACCGCGGCCTCGCTGATCGCATCGACGCCGCTCTCCGCGCCGGCCCGGCCGGCGTGGGGAGGTGGGTGACCGCCGTCACGCGTACGCTGAAAGGGGCGTGCGCCCGGCCGGGGCGTCGAGAGAGCGGAAGCCGAAGGTCATGGCAATCGACCAGAGCCGCACGTCGTTGCGGCGCTTCCTCGCCCGATTGACGGCTGACGAGGAGACCCTGGAGGCCGAGAGCCTGCAGCGGGAGAGCGCGAAGTCCGGCTGCATGCCGGCCGGGCTGTGCATGCGGGGCCAGCTCGTGACGCTCACCGGGCGCCTCAAGACCGTCGTCTACACCCCACGCACCAACCTCCCCACGCTCGAGGCCGACCTCTACGACGGCAGCGACGTGGTGACGCTGGTGTGGCTGGGTCGCCGGCACATCGCCGGGATCGAGCCCGGGCGACAACTCACCGCGCGTGGTCGCGTCGCGGTGCGGGATGACCGTAAAGTCATCTACAACCCGCACTACGAGCTGGAAGCCACCAGATGACCTCTTCGCAGCGCGCCGCCGACGAGTCCACCCGCGACCCCGACGGCGAGGAGCCGCTGCCTCCCTTCGGGGAGATGGTGTCGCAGCAGCTCGGCGGCTGGCGGGGGCTGGTCGAGTCCAGCATCCCGGTGGTCGTCTTCGTCGTCGTCAACATCGTCTGGGAGCTCAACCCCGCGCTGATCGCCTCGGTCGGCGTCGCCCTGGTGATCGGCGGCATCCGGCTGGCCCAGCGCCGCCCGGTCCGGCACGCGGTCAACGGCCTGTTCGGCATCGGCCTCGGCGCGCTGATCGCCTGGCGCACCGGCGAGGCCCGCGACTTCTACCTGCCCGGCATCATCCAGAGCTACATCTTCGCCGCCGCGCTGCTGATCTCGGCCGCGGTCCGGCAGCCGCTGGTCGGCTGGGGCTGGTCGGTGATCATGGCTGGGGGCAAGGCGGAGTGGCGCGAAGACCGCCGGCTGATGCGCACGTTCATCTGGCTGACGGTGGTCTGGGCCGTGGTCTGGATCCTCAAGGTGAGCGCGCAGGCCTGGCTCTACTGGGACAAGCAGGACGACCTGCTCGGCGTCGCCCGGCTGGTGCTCGGCACGCCGCCGTACGTGCTGCTGGCGCTGTTCACCGTCGCGGTGGTCCGCCGGGTCACCCGCGACCGCCCGCCGGCCGTCGAGAACGCCAACGCCTAGCGCAGCGCCCGGCGCTCGGCCGCGTCCGGGCCCAGGATGACCGCGCGCACCGCGTCTTCCACCTCGGCCGTGCAGACGAAGATGAGCTCGTCGCCGGCCTCCAGCGGGTCGTCCGGGGTCGGCACGAGCACCCGGCGGCCCCGCAGGATGGCCACCAGCGCCGAGTCGCGGGGGAGCGGCACGTTGCGCACCGGCAGGCCGACGTAGGGTGCGGTCGGCGGCAGCGTGATCTCGACCAGGTTGGCCTCGCCCTGCCGGAACGTCATCAGCCGGACCAGGTCGCCGACCGTGACCGCCTCCTCGACCAGCGCGGCCATCAGCCGGGGCTTGCTGACCGAGACGTCGACGCCCCACTGCTCGGTGAAGAGCCACTCGTTCTCGGCGCGGTTGACCCGGGCGACCACCCGCGGCACCGCGAACTCGGTCTTGGCCAGCAGCGAGACGACCAGGTTGACCTTGTCGTCGCCAGTGGCGGCGACCACCACGTCGCAGCTCGCGACGTTGGACTCCTCCAGGCTGGCGAGCTCGCAGGCGTCGGCCAGGATCCATTCCGCGGCCGGCACGCGGTCCGGGCGCAGCATCTTCGGCGAACGCTCGATGAGCATCACCTCGTGGCCGTTGCCGACGAGCTCCGCGGCGATCGAGCGGCCCACGTTGCCCGCCCCGGCGATGGCGACCCGCATGGTCAGTGCCCCCCTTCCGGCGCGGCACCGGCGACCTCGGTCACCGATGTGGAGATGTCGTCGGTGACCAGCATGAACAGCTGGTCACCCTCTTGGATCACGGTCGAGGCGGTGGGCAGCGTGCCGATGCCGAACCGCATGAGATAGCCGGTGCGGGCGCCGACCGCGTCCTCCAGGGAGCGCAGCAGGCGGCCGATCCAGTCCTTGTGCACCGGCACCTCGATGATCGAGACGGTGCTGGTGGGGTCACGGAAGATCTCGGCGTGCCCCTCGGGGACCAGGTGGCGGATCATCCGGTCGGCGGTCCAGCGCACCGTGGCCACCGTCGGGATGCCGAGTCGCTCGTACACCTCGGCGCGCTTCTGGTCGTAGATCCGGGCCGCGACCCGGGACACGCCGAACGTCTCGCGGGCCAGCCGGGCCGAGATGATGTTGGAGTTGTCGCCGCTGGAGACCGCCGCGAAGGCGTCGGCCCGCTCGATGCCGGCCTCCCGGAGGACGTCGCGGTCGAAGCCCACGCCGGCGACGATGACGCCGCCGAACTCGGGGCCGAGCCGGCGGAACGCGTCCGGGTTCTGGTCGATGACGGCAACAGAGTGCCCGCGGTCCTCGAGAGTGTGCGCGAGCGTCGAGCCGACGCGACCACATCCCATGATCACGACGTGCACCGGTGACACCCCTTCCACGGCGGATCGCTGCCGATTGACCGTACCCCCTGGGGGTGGGTCGCCGGTGTCTGCCTACCGGACGACGCGGCTGATCAGCCCGCCGTACCCTTACCCGTTGTGGCCCGCCCCGCCTCGGTGATGAAGCGACTGCTGCTCGGTCGACCGTTCCGGTCCGACCGGCTGCAGCACACGCTGCTGCCCAAGCGGATCGCCCTGCCGGTGTTCGCCTCCGACGCGCTCTCCAGCGTCGCGTACGCGCCCGACGAGATCCTGCTGACGCTGTCGATCGCCGGCGCCTCGGCCTACGTGTTCTCGCCGTGGGTCGCACTCGCCGTGGTCGTCGTGATGCTCACCGTGGTCGCGAGCTACCGGCAGAACGTGCACGCGTACCCGTCCGGCGGCGGCGACTACGAGGTGGCCACCGTCAACCTCGGCCCCAAGTTCGGCATCGGGGTGGCCAGCGCGCTGCTGGTCGACTACGTGCTGACCGTCGCGGTCTCGGTCTCCTCCGGCGTGGCCAACCTCGGCTCCGTGGTGCCCTGGGTCGCCACCCACAAGATCCCGGTGGCGGTCGGCGCGGTGATCGTGCTGACCGCGATGAACCTGCGCGGCCTGCGGGAGTCCGGCACGGCCTTCGCCATCCCGACGTACGGCTTCATGATCGTCATTGTCGGCATGCTGCTGACCGGCTTCTTCCGGATCTTCGTGCTCGGTGAGGACCTCCGGGCGCCCAGCGCCGACCTGCACATCGCCGCCGAGCATTCCGTGACCGGCTTCGCGATGGTGTTCCTGTTACTGAGAACGTTCTCGTCCGGCGCCGCGGCCCTGACCGGCGTCGAGGCGATCTCCAACGGCGTGCCCGCGTTCAAGCCGCCGAAGAGCCGCAACGCGGCCACGACGCTGCTGCTGCTCGGCGTGGTGTCGGTCGGCATGCTGGTCGGCATCGTCACGATGTCGCGGCTGACCCATCTCCAGTTCATGGAGGACCCGGGCCGGCAGATCATCGGCGGCGCGGGCGACTACGTGCAGAAGACGGTCACCACCCAGCTCGGCGAGACGGTGTTCGGCAACGGCTCGATCCTGCTGTACGTGGTGGCCGGCGCCACGGCGTTGATCCTGTTCCTGGCCGCCAACACGGCGTTCAACGGGTTCCCGGTGCTCGGCTCGATCCTGGCCCAGGACCGCTACCTGCCCCGCCAGCTGCACACCCGCGGCGACCGGCTGGCGTTCTCCAACGGCATCCTGTTCCTCGCCGTCTGCGCCATCGTGCTGATCATGGCCTTCCAGGCCGAGGTCACCCGACTGATCCAGCTCTACATCGTCGGTGTGTTCGTCTCGTTCACGCTGTCCCAGGCCGGCATGATCCGCCACTGGAACCGGCTGCTGCCGCGCGAGCGCGACCCCGAGGCGCGTCGCCGCATGCACCGCGCCCGCGCGATCAACACCTTCGGCGCGTTCCTCACCGGCACGGTCCTGGTCATCGTCCTGATCACCAAGTTCCTGCTCGGCGCCTGGATCGCGATCGCCGCGATGCTGGTGATCTACGTCGTGATGCTGGCCATCCGCCGGCACTACGACCGGGTCTCCCGCGAGCTGGCCCCCGACGAGGGCCGCCCGATCCTGCCGGCCCGCAACCATGTCGTGGTGCTGGTCTCCAAGGTGCACATGCCGACCCTCCGGGCGGTGGCGTACGCCCAGGCGACCCGCCCGGACACGATCACCGCGGTGACCGTCAACGTCGACGACAAGGACACCCGGGCCGTGCAGGCCGAGTGGGAGCGGCGCCAGGTGCCGGTGCCGCTGACCGTCATCGACTCGCCCTACCGGGAGATCACCCGGCCGATCATCGACTTCGTCAAGCGGGTGCGCACCGACTCGCCGCGCGACGTGGTCACCGTCTTCATCCCGGAATACGTCGTCGGCCACTGGTGGGAGAACTTCCTGCACAACCAGAGCGCGCTGCGGCTCAAGGGCCGGCTGCTGTTCGAGCCCGGCGTGATGGTGACCAGCGTGCCGTGGCAGCTCGCGTCGAGCCAGGGCCGCGACCTCGACCGGTTGGACGCGACCCTGATCCGGGGTCCGGCGCGCGGTCCGCGCACCCGGGGCTCGGTCAAGCTCGACGCCTCGGGCCTGCCCGGCGCGACCGCACCGGGCCCCGACGAGGGCGAGGTGCCGGCACCGACCGGGCAGGGTGACCGGACATGACCGACCGTCCGGCCGTCACCGAGGAAGAGCTGGTCACCCTCACCGTCGGGCCGCCGGCGCACGGCGGGCACTGCGTCGCCCGCCTCGACGGCCAGGTCGTCTTCGTGCGCCACGCGCTGCCCGGTGAGCGGGTCACCGCCCTGGTCACCGAGGTGCACAGTGGATACCTGCGGGCCGACGCGGTGGAGATCCTCGAAGCGTCGCCCGATCGCGTCGCGCCGCCCTGCCCGTACGCGGGTGCGGGCCGTTGTGGTGGCTGTGACCTGCAACACGCGTCGCCCGCGGCGCAGCTCGACTGGAAGACCGCGGTGCTCCGCGAGCAGCTCACCCGGCTCGGCAAGCTGACCGCCGACGAGGTCGACGCGCTCGGGGTCACGGTCGCGGCGCTGCCCGGCGACCTGACCGGCTGGCGCACCCGCGTCCGCTACGCGGTCGACGCCGCAGGCCGGCCCGGGCTGCTCAAGCACCGTTCGCACGAGGTCGTGCCGATCGACCGCTGCCTGATCGCCCACCCCGCCATCCAGGCGCTGCCGGTGCTCGACCGCACCTGGCCGACGGCCGACGCGGTGGAGGCGGTGGCGACCTCGACAGGCGATGCCACGGCCTGGGAGCTGCCGGGTGAGCACCGGCCGACCGTCCGCGAGCGCGCCGGCGGTCGCACGTGGACGATCGACGCGGAGACGTTCTGGCAGGTGCACCCGGCCGCGCCGGAGACGCTGGTCGGCGCGGCGCTCGACCTGGTCGACCCGCGCCCGGGCGAGCGCGCCTGGGACCTCTACGGCGGTGCCGGGCTGTTCGCGGCCGCCCTCGCCGAGCGCGTCGGGCCGGGCGGCCGGGTGACGCTGGTCGAGTCGGCGCCCGACGGCGTCGCGGCGGCGCGGGACAACCTCGCGGACTTGCCGTGGGTCGAGGTCGTGGCGGCCCGGGTGGAGACCGCGCTGAGCCGCCGCCGGGTGGCCGGGCCGGTCGACGTGGTGGTGCTCGACCCGCCGCGGACCGGCGCGGGTGCCAAGGTCATCGAGGCGCTGACCAGGTCGGGCGCCCGCGCGGTCGGCTACGTGGCGTGCGATCCGGCGGCGTTCGCCCGCGACGTACGCACCTTCCGCGAGCACGGCTGGCGACTCGCGGCCGTGCGCGGCTACGACTGCTTTCCGATGACGCACCACCTCGAGTGCGTCGGACTGTTCACACCCGACGCCTGAGCAGTTGTTCGGCTACCCACGGTGATCGCCGCGCCTTCGCATGCCTTGCGGAAAGGGAGATTCGGTGAAGACGATCTCGGATCGGAGCGCGCCAGGTGGGTACCCCGATACACTTGCCGGTCATGAGCGTTGAAGAGGGTCGGGCCAGTCTGTTGTCCGCGATCCGCGGCCCACAGGACCTCAAACGGCTCTCCGGCGAGGAGCTTGTCCTGCTCTCCGCGGAGATCCGTGACTTCCTCGTTGCCAAGGTCTCCCGCACCGGCGGGCACCTCGGTCCCAACCTGGGCGTCGTCGAGCTGACGCTCGCGATGCACCGGGTGTTCGACTCGCCGCGCGACAGGTTCCTGTTCGACACGGGCCACCAGTCCTACGTTCACAAAATCGTTACCGGCCGCCAGGCGGGCTTCGACCAGCTCCGCCAGCGCGGTGGGCTCTCGGGTTACCCCAGCCGGGCCGAGAGCGAGCACGACATGGTCGAGAACTCGCACGCGTCCACCGCGCTGAGCTACGCCGACGGCGTCGCCAAGGCCTTCGCGCTGCGCGGTGAGGACCGCAGCGTGGTCGCCGTGGTCGGCGACGGCGCGCTGACCGGTGGCATGTGCTGGGAGGCGCTCAACAACATCGCGACCGCCCGCAACCCGCTGGTCATCGTCGTCAACGACAACCAGCGGTCCTACGCGCCCACGATCGGCGGCCTCGCCGACCACCTGTCCTCGCTCCGGCTCAACCCGGGCTACGAGAAGGTGCTCGACCTGGTCAAGGAGTCGCTGGGTTCGACGCCGCTGGTCGGGCGGCCGCTCTACGAGGTTTTGCACGCGGTGAAGAAGGGCATCAAGGATGCCGTGGCACCGCAGGCCATGTTCGAGGATCTCGGCATCAAGTACGTCGGGCCGGTCGACGGCCACGACATCGGTGCCGTGGAGTCGGCCCTGCGCCGGGCCAAGGGCTTCCGCGGGCCGGTCATCGTGCACGCGGTGACCCGCAAGGGCTACGGCTACCGCCCCGCCGAGGAAGACGACGCCGACAACCTGCACGGCCCGAGCAGCGCGTTCGACGTCGAGACCGGCAAGCTGCTGGCCGCGCCGAGCGTCAAGTGGACCCACGTGTTCGCCGAGGAGCTCGTCGCGATCGCCGACGAGCGGCCCGACGTCGTCGGCATCACCGCCGCGATGGCCGAGCCGACCGGCATCTCCGCGCTGGCCCGCAAGCACCCCGAGCGCGTCTACGACGTCGGCATCGCCGAGCAGCACGCCGCGACCTCGGCCGCCGGCCTCGCGATGGGCGGGCTGCACCCGGTGGTCGCGGTCTACGCCACGTTCCTCAACCGGGCGTTCGACCAGGTGCTGCTCGACGTGGCCATGCACAAGCTCCCGGTGACGTTCGTGCTCGACCGCGCCGGCATCACCGGCCCCGACGGCCCGAGCCACTACGGCATCTGGGACATGTCGGTCTTCGGCGTCGTCCCCGGGCTGCGGATGGCCGCGCCCCGCGACGCCGCCACGCTGCGCGACGAGCTCCGCGAGGCGATGGCGGTCGACGACGGCCCGACCATCCTGCGGTTCCCGACCGGCTCCGTCGCCGCCGACCTGCCCGCCGTCCGCAAGGTCGGCCCGGTCGACGTGCTCACCGAGCACCGCCAGAAGGACGTGCTGCTCGTCGCGGTCGGCGCGTTCGGCCACCTCGGTGTCGAGGTCGCGACCCGGCTCGCCGAGCAGGGCTACGGCGTGACCGTGGTCGACCCACGCTGGGTGCGCCCGGTGGCGCCCGAGCTCGTCACGCTGGCCGCCGCACACCGGCTCGTGGTGACCGTCGAAGACGGCGTGCGCACCGGTGGCGTCGGTGACGCGATCGCCAAGGCCATGCGCGACGCCGACGTCCGCGTCCCGCTCAAGGACCTCGGCGTGCCGGTGCAGTGGCACCCGCACGGCAGCCGGGCGCAGATCCTGAGCGACATCGGCCTGACCGCGCAGGACGTGGCCCGCGAGGTCACCGGCTGGATGTCCCGGCTCGACGACACCGCACCGGCCGAGCGCCTCGACGCGCCCACGCCGGCACCGCGCGACAACGTCGGCCCCGCCCGCTAGGCAACACGGCGATGTCCGACCGGCCGGGCGAGTGGGTGGTGATCGACCTCGGCACCGCCCACGGCACGGTCGAGGACGACCGGGCACCCACCGCACGGCTCCGCCGGCGCTCCAAGCGCCGGCGGCTGGCCGTGGCGGCCGCCCTGCTCGTGCTGGTCTGCGGCGGCGCCGCCACCGCCAGCCCGCCGTTCCGGCCCACCGCGGCCGTCCCGGTCGAGCCCGGTTCGAGCGTCTCCGTGGCCGGCGACCTGCTGGTGGTCGCCGACCCGGCGCCATCGCCGGCACCGGCCGGTGGTGGCTCCGGTGGCGCGGCGGTCCTGACCGAGCTGCGCGGGTACGACCTGCCCGCCGGCACCGAACGCTGGCGGCTGCGGCTGCCCGCGGCGATGTCCCAGTACGCCACCCGGGTCGGCGACCTGGTGCTCGTGGCGTCCCGCGACTCGATCCGGCGGCAGACCGGCACCACGGCCGTCGACGCCGGCACAGGCGCGGTGCGCTGGAGCCGGGCCGACGCGGTGCTGACCGCGCCGGGCGTCGCCGCCGGCCTCGCCGTCGACGAGGTCCGCAGCGCGAGCGGGGCGGGCCGGCGGGTCTCCGGGCGGGTCGACGCGATCGACCTGGCCACCGGGCGCTCGCTCTGGCACCAGCGGGTGCCGTCGACCGCCGTGGCGCACGTGCTGGGCGGCGACCCGCCGGTGGCCGTGCTGGTGCTGGACTCGGGGCGCACCGAGGTGCGCGACCTGGCCAGCGGCGCGTTGCGCGGCGCCGGGACGCTGCCGCCGGCCGACTACGCGCCCGACAACCCGCGCCTGACCGAGCACGGTTTCGTGCTCCGCCACCCGGACATCCGACCGGGCCGGCGCTCCGCGCTCAGCGCCTACGACCTCGACGACGTCAACCTGCGGTGGAGCCGCCCGGACCGGGCCGACGAGGTCGAGTGGGCCGACTGCGCCGGCGACCTCTGCGGGCGTACCCCCGACGGGATCTGGACCCTCGACCTCGACAGCGGCGGCCAGGTCTTCGCGACCGGCGACGGGCTGCCCTGGCTGCCCGTCCG
Organism: Asanoa hainanensis; assembly: GCF_900188485.1. Taxonomy (GTDB): domain Bacteria; phylum Actinomycetota; class Actinomycetes; order Mycobacteriales; family Micromonosporaceae; genus Asanoa; species Asanoa hainanensis. The sequence continues at coordinate 508,496 of NZ_FZPH01000004.1, read as the reverse complement.
GGGCAGCGCCGACGAGCTCGTCCTGCGGCTGCTGCCGGACGAGCGGGTCGCCGTGGCCGACGGCGGCACCAGCACGACGCCGCGGGCGATCGGCACGCTGCCCGCCGGCAGCCGGGACTGCCGGGTCGGCGACACGGCCCTGGTCTGCCGGGGCGCCGACGGCCGCCAACTCGCGATCTTCACCTTGCCGCGGACGTAGGCCCGTCATGCCGGGCGGGACCATCGAGCTCGGGCCGATCACCGTGCCGCCGCCGGACGCGGTCGAGATCGAGGAGGACCTGCCGCGCCGGCCCCCGTTCTGGAGCCTCGTCCTCGTCCTCGCCGCCGCCTCGCTCGTGCTCGCGGGCTCGCTGGTGCCGCGGCCGCCGCTGACCGCGACGGCCACCCGGTTCGGCGGCCCCGGCTCCTCGTTCGCGGTCGCCGGCGACCGGCTCTACGTGGTCCGCCGGGTCAGCGAGGTGGCGCGCACGCTGACCGCGATGCGGTTGCCCGGCGGCGAGGAGCTCTGGTCCGCGGCGTACGCGCCGACCGGCGAACGGATCATCCGAATCGACCTGGCGGGGCCGGTGGTGCTGGTCTCCGGCGGCGAGACGACCGGGCGGATCCGCCGCACCGACGCGTACGACCTCGACACCGGCCGGCGGCTCTGGTGGGCACCGGCGGAGCTCGTGGTCGACGCGGACGCCAACACCGGCTACGCCAGCGACGCCGACCCGCCCCGGCTCCGCGCCCTCGACCTGGCGACCGGGCGCGAGCTCTGGTCGGCGGACGTGGGGGACCGGTTCACCTTCACCGCGATCGGAGGCGCGGCGCCGGTGGCCGGCCGGATGCCGCCGCGGGTGGCACCGGAGTCCGAGTCCAACGCCGTCGGCGGCACCGGGGCGGCGACCGTGGCCACCGGCACGTCCGGGTCCGGCACCGGCGGGCCCGGGCGGCTCGCGGTCTTCGTGCGGTCCGGCCGGATCGAGCTGCGCGACGCCCGCGCCGGCACGCTGCTGCGGCAGGCCGCCCCGCTGGGCGACGAGGTGCTGCCGCTGTCCGGGCTCAGCGTCGGCGGCGCCCTCGTGCTCTGGTACGCCGACCACGGCGGCACCGGCATCGTGGGCCTCGACCCGGAGACGCTCGGCGTGCGCTGGCGGATGCCGTACGACATCGACGGAGGTGGGATCGCACCCTGCCTGGCGCTGGTCTGCGTCAGCAGCCACGGCGACGTGCTGGCGCTGGATCCCGCCGACGGCCGGCTGCACTGGCGGGTCGAGGACGCCAGCTACGTGGTCGAGGCGCGCGGGCAGCTGATCGCCCTCGGCTCGGTGCCCGGCGGGCTCGGCCCGGTGCACACGATCGACCCGGACACCGGTGCCGAGCTCGCCGACCTGCACGGCTGGCGCACCGGCGGCCGGGGCGACCCGGTCGTCACCCGCATCCCGCTCGGCGCACCCCGCACCGTGCTCGCCCTGGTCGAGCCCACCCTGCGCCGCCTCGGCACCGCCCCCGAGGTCCTGCTCACCTGTCAGTCGAGCCCCACGGCCATCGTCTGCCGGACCGCCAACGGCACACTGCGGATCTGGGCCGTCCGACCCGAGCGCTAGTTTTGCTCACACGAACTTGACGTGGGGTGAGGGAGGCTATTTCAGTGCGGGTGCTGGTGGTCGAGGACGAGCGGAACCTGGCCGACGCGATCGCGCGTGGCCTGCGCCGGCACGGGCTGGCGGTCGACGTCGCCTACGACGGCATGTCCGGCCACGAGATGGCGTTCGTGACCCGCTACGACGTGGTCGTGCTCGACCGTGACCTGCCCGGCGTGCACGGCGACCAGATCTGCGCGGACCTGGTCTCCTCGGGCGCCCTGACCCGGGTGCTGATGCTGACCGCGAGCGGCACGGTCGCCGACCGGGTCGACGGCCTCCAGCTCGGCGCCGACGACTACCTGCCGAAGCCGTTCGCCTTCGACGAGCTGGTGGCCCGGGTGCGGGCGCTCGGCCGGCGGGCCACCCCGCCCGCGCCGCCGGTGCTCGCGTTCGCCGACCTGGTGCTCGACCCGGCCCGCCGGGTGGCGACCCGGGCCGGCGCACCGGTCGACCTGACCCGCAAGGAGTTCGGCGTGCTCGAGGAACTGCTCAAGGCCCGCGGCGCGGTGGTGTCCAGCGAAGAGCTGCTGGAGCGGGTCTGGGACGCCAACACGGACCCGTTCACCACGACGGTACGGGTCACGGTGATGACGCTGCGCAAGAAGCTCGGCGAGCCGCCACTGATCGAAACGGTGGTCGGCGCCGGCTACCGCATGCCGGGGGAGCTGGTGACGTGACGGTCTATGCGGCGGCGCGGGGGCGGGCTCCCCGGCCAACCCTTCGACTGCGGCTCACCCTGCTCAACGGGGTCGTAGTGGTGGCCACCGGGCTCGTGCTCATCCTGCTCGCCTGGTTGCTGGTCGGCGAGGCGATCCACCCGGCCGACCAGCTCCAGCCCGGTGCGTTCGTCGACCTCGCCGACGGCCGCCGGCTCGACGCCGCCGCGTGGCAGGCCCAGGTGGTCGACTCGGCGTCGCACGAGCTGCTGGTCAAGGGGCTGCTGGCGCTGCTGGTGACCAGCCTGGTCGGGGTCCTCGCGGCGTACGTCGTGGCCGGGCGGGCCCTGCGCCCGCTGCACCAGGTGACCGCGACCGCCCGCCGGCTCGGCGAGCAGACGATGGACCAGCGGATCCGCTACACCGGCGCCGACGACGAGATCGCCGAGCTGGCCCGCACCTTCGACGCGATGCTCGACCGGATCGGCTCGGCGTTCGAGGCGCAGAAACGCTTCGTCGCCAACGCCTCGCACGAGCTGCGTACGCCGCTGGCCGTGATGCGCACCGAGATCGACGTGACGCTGGCCGACCCGGAGGCCGACGACGAGGAGTTCCGCCGCATGGCCACCGTGGTGCGCGACGCCTCGGAGCGGGCCAACGGCCTGGTCGACGCCCTGCTCGTGCTGGCCCGCAGCGAGTCCCAGCGGGGCCGCCGGTTGGGCCGCAAGGTGCCCGCCGACCTGGCCGACGGGCTGCGCTCGGCGATGTCCGCGATCCGCGGCGAGGTCGACCGGCTGGGCCTGACGGTCACCACCGACCTGGCGCCGGCGCCGGTGGTGGGCGATCCCGGCCTGCTCGAACGGCTGGCCGGCAACCTGGTGGAGAACGCGGTCCGCTACAACCACCTGCACGGCCGGCTCTGGGCCCGCACCGGCACCGAGGGCGACCAGGTGTTCCTGGTGGTCGGCAACACCGGCTTCGAGGTCGACGCGATCGACGTGCCGGGCCTGTTCGAGCCGTTCCGGCGCGGCGGACGGGAGCGCACCGGCGCCCGTGGCTCGGGACTGGGGCTGTCGATCGTGCGGGCGGTGTGCGACGCGCACGGCGGCAGCGTGATCGCCGAGCCGCAGGAGGACGGCGGCCTCGAGGTGCGGGTGACGTTGCCGGCCGCCAGCATCACGCCCGTGGCCGCGGGCACGGCCGCGGTGACCGACGGCAAATCCCGTTGATCACCGCTGGGTCGACTGACATGGTGACGCGATGACCAACCGCATCCACCATCTCAACATCGACAGCCGCGACCCGTACGAGCTGGCGGGGTGGTGGTCGCAGGTGCTCGGCTACCCGCGCTCCGAGGAGGACTTCCCGGGTGACCCGGAGGCCCTGCTGATCGCGCCCGAGGGCGCCGGCCCCGGCGTGCTGTTCTGTCGGATCTCGGACGAGAAGACCGGCAAGAACCGGCTCCACTTCGATCTCCAGCCGACCGAGCGTACGCGCGACGAAGAGGTCGAGCGGTTGCTCGGCATCGGCGCCACCCTGGTCGGGGACCGGCGCCGGCCGGACGGCACCGGCTGGGTGACGCTGGCCGACCCCGAGGGCAACGAGTTCTGCGTCGAGCGCAGCGCGGCCGAGCGGGCCCAGCACTGACCGCAGTCACGATCGGGATACACCTTGTGTCCCTTGGCTGACGCAGGGGACCCGGCGCGTGACTACGCTCGCTACGATCCGGCAGTCCACGTGGAGTAACTCCGGGGAGCCGTGATGTCCGATCCATACGCCCAGCCACCGTCGTACGGCTCCCAGCCGCCGCATGGCCAGCAGCCGCCGCAGCAGCCGCAGTACGGGCAGCCCTACGGTGAGCAGCCCCCGCAGCAGCCGAACTACGGGCAGACCTACGGGTCGCCGCAGCCCGGGACCTACGGCCAGCCGCCACAGCAGCCCGACTACGGCCAGCAGCCCGGCTACGGCCAGCAACCCGACTACGGTCAGCAACCCGGTTACGGTCAGCAGCCGGGTTACGGGCAGCAGCCCGACTACGGCCAGCAGCCGCCCACCTATGGCCAGCCCTCGTCGCCGGCGCCCTACGGCCAGCAGCCGGGCTACCCGCAGCCGGGCTACGGCCAGCCGCCGCAGCAGGCCGGCTACGGCGACGGGCAGTTCGGTGGGCCGCCGATGCCGCCGACCGCGCCGCCGAAGAAGAAGCGCAGCGCGGGCAAGATCGTGCTGATCGTCCTCGCGTCGGTGCTGGTGCTCTGCCTCGGTGGCGCCGCGACGCTCTACTTCGTGTTCAAGGACGACGTGGCCGCGGTCGCCAACACGCGGGTGGCGGCCCCCGAGACGCTCGGCGGCCAGCCCCGCATCCAGGACCCGGAGCTGCAGAGCGCGGTCGACGAGATGAAGACCCAGCTCAACGCCGACGTGCCCGACGCGACCAGCACGGCCGCCGCGTTCTACGGCAACATCGAGAAGCGCGAGCTGATCATGCTGGTGGCCGCCTCCGGCCTGATCGCCAGCCCCGGTGCGGAGCTCGACCGGACTTTCGGCGACCTCAACAAGGCGCCGTTCACGATGAAGAACATCAAGACCGTCGACCCGGGTCCGCTGGGCGGTGAGGCCCGGTGCGCCGACGGCGCGATCGCCGAGGGCGGCGCCTCGATCCCGCTGGGCCTCTGCGCGTGGGCCGACCGGGGCAGCGTGGGCATGATCGGCGTCTACAACGTCGACGGCACCACGGCCTACAAGAACTTCGTGACGATGCGCGGCCAGGTCGAGACGCAGTAGCCCAACGACGCGACAGGCCCCCGGGGTGATCCCCGGGGGCCTGTTCCGCTTTCGGTCAGCGCCGGCCGGTCGCCGCCAGGTACGGCGTGATGCCGCCCAGGTGGAACGGCCAGCCGGCGCCCAGGATCAGGCACAGGTCGATGTCCTTGGCGTCGGCGACCACGCCGTCGGCCAGCATCGTGCGCACCTCGTCGGCGATCGCGTCGAGCGCCCGGTCACGCACCTGCTCGGCGGTCAGCGGCGCGTCGCCGACCTCGAGCAGCGCGACCACGGACCCGTCGATGTTGCCCTCGCGGTCGGTCAGCGACTTCCCGCTCGCGACGATCCGGCCGAGGTTCTCGCTGACCCCGAACCGGTCCGGGAAGGCCGCGTGCATGGTCTTCGAGACGTGCAGCGCGACCGCCGGCCCGACCATCGTGAGCAGCGCGAGCGGCCGCATCGGCAGGCCCAGCGGGTCCAGCGCGGTGTTGGCCACCTCCACCGGGGTGCCGGCGTCGATCGCCGCGTAGATCTCGCCGAGGAACCGGGTCAGCAGCCGGTTGACCACGAACGACGGCGCGTCCTTGACCAGCACGCACGACTTCTTGAGCTGCTTGCCGACGGCGAACGCGGTGGCCAGCGCCGGGTCGTCGGTCTTGCCGGCCCGGATGATCTCGACCAGCGGCATCACCGACACCGGGTTGAAGAAGTGGAAGCCGACGACCCGCTCCGGGTGCTCGAGGTCGGCGGCCATCTCGGTGACCGACAGCGAGGAGGTGTTGGTCGCCAGCACCGCCTCGGGCGAGACGATCTTCTCCAGCTCGGCGAAGACCTGCTTCTTCACGCCCAGGTCCTCGAACACGGCCTCGATGACGAAGTCCGCGTCGGCGAACGCCGCCTTGTCGACGGAGCCGCTGACCAGACCGCGCAGCTTGGCGGCCGTACCCTCGTCGATCCGGCCCTTGCCGTGCAGTTTGGCGATCTCGCCGTGCACGTAGGCGACGCCCTTGTCGACCCGGTCCTGGTCGAGGTCGGTCAGCACGACCGGCACCTCGAGGCGGCGGGCGAACAGCAGCGCCATCTGCCCGGCCATCAGGCCGGCGCCGACCACGCCGACCTTGGTGACGTCGCGGGCCAGCGCCTTGTCGGGTGCGCCGGCCGGCCGCTTCGCGCGGCGCTGCACCAGGTCGAAGGCGTAGAGGCTGTTGCGCAGCTGCGCCCCGGTGGCGAGGTCGCCGAGCGCCTCGTCCTCGGCGGCGGTGCCGGTGGCGAAGTCGGCGTCCTTGGCCAGCGCGAGCAGCTCCAGCGCCTTCTCCGCGGACGCGACCGCGCCGTGCAGCCGCTCGTCGAGCTGCAGCTTGGCGAAGTAGAGCACGCCGTCCCACATGTCGCGGTCGATCTCCGGCCGCTCGACCGTGATCTCGCCCGCGACCACCCCGGCCGCCCACTCCAGCGAGCGCTCCAGGAAGTCGGCCGGCTCCAGCAGCACGTCGGCGATGCCCAGCTCGCGGGCCTGCGGCGGGCGCAGCGTCTTCTGCGTCAGCGGGTTCTGGATGATCACCTGGGCGGCCGGCGCGATGCCGATCAGGTTCGGCAGCAACTGCGTGCCACCCCAGGCCGGCACGAGGCCGAGCGAGACCTCGGGGAGGGCCAGCGCGCCCGCGCCGCCGGACAGGGTCCGGTAGTGGCAGTGCAGCGCCACCTCCAGCCCGCCGCCCATGGCCACCCCGTTGACGAACGCGAACGTCGGGATCGTCGACTCGCGGAGGCGGTTGAACACCCGGTGCCCGTACCGGCCGAGCTCGACCGCCTGCTCCCGTGACGCGATCGCTGGCATGCCGGTGATGTCGGCACCAACGCTGAAGATGTACGGCTTTCCGGTGATCGCGATGAACGCGGGCTCCAGCGCCTGCGCGGCGGTGATCGCCTCGTCGAGGCTGGCCAGGCCGCCCGGGCCGAACGTGTTGGGCTTGGTGTGGTCGAGCCCGTTGTCGAGGGTGATCAGCGCGGCCTTGCGCCCGTTGACGGTGACGGCGCGTACCAGCGCCTTCGTTACGACCTCGCTGCTCACTTGGTGCCCTCCCAGTTCGGGTTCTCCCAGATGACCGAGCCGCCCATGCCGATGCCGATGCACATGGCGGTGATGCCGTACCGCACCTCGGGGTGCTCCGCGAACTGGCGCGCGAGCTGGGTCATCAGCCGCACGCCGGAGGAGGCCAGTGGGTGGCCGACCGCGATCGCACCGCCCCACGGGTTGACCCGCGGGTCGTCGTCGGCGACGCCGAAGTGGTCGAGGAACGCCAGCACCTGCACGGCGAACGCCTCGTTGAGCTCGAACAGGCCGATGTCGGCGATGTCGAGCCCGGCGATCCGCAGCGCCTTCTCGGTCGCCGGGATCGGGCCCACGCCCATCACCTCGGGCTCGACGCCGACGAAGCCGTACGAGACCAGCCGCATGGCCACCGGCAGCCCGAGCTCGCGGGCGGTGTCCTCGGCGGCGATGATGCTCGCGGTCGCGCCGTCGTTGAGACCGGCGGAGTTGCCCGCGGTGACCCGGCCGTGGGGGCGGAACGGGGTCTTCAGCGTGGCCAGCTTCTCCATGCTGGTGTCGCGCGGCGCCTCGTCGACCGTGGCCAGGCCCCAGCCGTTCTCCGGGTCGCGCAGGGCGACCGGCACCAGGTCGTCCTGGAGCTTGCCGTTCGCGTACGCCTTGGCCGTCTTGACCTGGCTCGCGAGGCCGAACGCGTCGGCCCGCTCGCGAGTGACCGCCGGCAGCCGGTCGTGCAGGTTCTCCGCGGTCTTGCCCATCACCAGCGCGGACGGGTCGACCAGCTTCTCGGCCAGGATCCGCGGGTTGGGGTCGACGCCCTCACCCATCGGGTGCCGGCCCATGTGCTCGACGCCGCCCGCGATCGCGACGTCGTAGGCACCCATCGCGATGCCGCCGGCGACGTTGGTGACCGCGGTCATCGCGCCCGCGCACATCCGGTCGATGGCGAAGCCCGGGACGGTCTTGGGCAGGCCGGCCAGCAGGGCGGCGGTGCGGCCGATGGTCAGGCCCTGGTCGCCGATCTGGGTGGTCGCGGCGATGGCGACCTCCTCCACCGCGGCCGGGGGCAGCTGCGGGTTGCGCCGGAGCAGCTCACGGATGCAGCGGATGACCAGATCGTCGGCGCGGGTGTGCGCGTACATGCCACCCGCCTTTCCGAAGGGGGTGCGGACGCCGTCGACGAACGCGACGTCGCGGACAGAACGGGGCACGGAAGGGCCTCCTCGGTACGGGGTCTGAGTCGAATGCTACTCGCCGGTAACCTCGCACGGAGCGTGGAGTGGGACACAAGCACGCGGTTGGTAGGGTCCAACCCCATGAAGGTCTTGATCGCGGGCGGGGCGGGTTTCATCGGCAGCACGGTGGCCTCGGCCTGTATCGACTCCGGCATCACCCCGGTGATCGTCGACAACCTCGTCACCGGCCGGGCGGAGTACGTCCGCGACCGGCTCTTCTACGAGGGCGACATCGCCGACGGCGCCCTGATCGACCGGATCTTCGCGGACCACCCGGACATCTCGGCCGTGGTGCACGCCGCCGCCCTCATCGTGGTGCCCGAGTCGGTGGCCGAGCCGGTGCGCTACTACCGCGAGAACGTGGCGAAGTCGCTCGAGCTGATCTCGCACGTGACCCGCAACGGCTGCGACCGCTACCTGTTCTCGTCGTCGGCCTCCATCTACGCCCCCGGCGCCGACTTCACCGTCGACGAGACGTCGGCGCTGCGCCCGGAGTCGCCGTACGCCCGGACCAAGGCCGTCATGGAGTGGGTGCTGGAGGACTGCACCAACGCGTACGACCTGCGGGTCATCTCGCTGCGCTACTTCAACCCGATCGGCGCGGACCCGAAGATGCGCACGGGCCTGCAGCACGCGCAGCCGACCCACCTGCTCGGCCGCCTGATCACGGCGCTGGAGGCGGGCGAGGAGTTCCGGATCACCGGCACCGACTGGCCGACCCGCGACGGCAGCGGCATCCGCGACTTCATCCACGTCTGGGACCTGGCCCGGGCCCACGTCGAGGCCCTGCGCCGGTTCGACGAGGTCCTGCCCGCCGAGGGTTCGAAGCGTTACGACGTGCTCAACCTGGGCACGGGCACGGGCACGACGGTCCGCGAGTTCGTCGCTGCCTTCCGGCGGGTCGCGGACCGCCCGCTGCGGGTCTCGGACGCCCCCTCCCGCCCGGGCGACGTGGTGGGTTCCTACACCCGCACCGACAAGGCGGCAGCCGCACTCGGCTGGACCCCGGACTACTCGGTCGAGGACGGCATCCGCCACTCCCTCGAATGGGCCGCACTGCGCCCCTCGATCCTGGGCGAGTAGCCGCTCAGAGATCGGGCGACGGTCGATATAAGTTTGGCTTATACTGCGTGGGTGTGGGAAGTGAACCTGCATCCTGCGGTGGAGGCCTGGTTCCTGGATCTCTGCGGCACTGATCCCGAGACAGCTGATCTTGTCGCCGAGGCGATCGAGATCCTGGCGCAGCATGGTCCGGCGCTGGGCCGCCCGCTGGTCGACCGGCTCAAGGGAAGCGCCTACCACCATATGAAGGAGCTACGGCCGGGTTCGTCGGGTGCGACGGAGGTCCGCATGATCTTTGCCTTCGATCCCCGGCGTGAGGCTGTCTTCGTGGTGGCGGGTGACAAGTCCGGCCGGTGGCAGGCTTGGTACCGCACGGCCATTTCGCTGGCAGACGCGAGGTTTTCCGCACACCTGGCGCAGCTGAAGGAAGAGGAACCGTCATGACCGACGCCGTGAGCTGGGAAGAGACCAAGGCGAAGGCGCGTGCGATCGACCCCACGTGGGACAGCGACGAGCGCGTCGGGCGGCGTCGTCAGATGCGGGAGCAGATGCTGGCCTCAGTCAGCGGAGCCAAGCTTGCCGCGATCCGCAAGCAGCTCGGTCTGACGCAGACGCAGCTAGCCGAAGCCAGCGGCCTATCCCAGGCGCGGATCAGCCAGATCGAGCACGGCGAAGCCGTGGGTCTGGACTCGCTCCGCGCCTACGTGGTCGGGCTCGGTGGGCATCTCGACATCGTGGCCCGCATCGGCAACATCCAGCTCGACGTGGCCTGATCCCGTCAGCTCCCTTCCGGCTTCGGTTTCGGGTCGTCCAGGGCTGTGGCCAGGTCTGTGGCGATCAGGCCTACCTGCCACGGGCGGGCGCCGTAGCCGCGGAGGGTGGCCGAGACCGTTTCCGGGGTGACGTCTTCCGGTGGGGTCCAGGCCAGGCGGCGGATCGAGTCCGGGGCGATCAGGTTCTCCGGCGGCAGCTTGTGTGCTCCCGCCGTCGTGGTGACCACCTCGCGGCAGCGGGACAGTCGGCCCGCCGCCACCGGGTCGCGTTCCGCCCAGCGGTGTGGTGGCGGCGGGCCGTCGATCGGCGGGTTGGTCGGCAGGGCGTCGTCGGGCAGGCCGCGGGCCGTGTCCAGGGCGTCGAGCCAGATCCGGGCCAGCCGGCGTACGGACCGTCCGCCGAAGCCCGGCAGCGAGAGCAGGGTGCGCTCGTCCTTCGGGTCGATCTCGGCGGCCGCGATGATCGCCGAGTCGGGCAGCACCCGGCCCGGTGCCGAGTCGCGGCGGGCGGCGACGTCGTCGCGGGCGTACCACAGGGCGCGGACCCGGGCCTGGGCCCGCGCGCCGCGGATGCGGTGGATGCCGGAGGTGCGGCGCCACGGGTCGGGGCGGTTGCGCGGCGGCTGCGCGCCCCAGGCGACCAGCGCGGCGAACTCCTCGGCCGCCCAGTCCTGCTTGCCCTGGGTGATCAGCTCGGCCGCGAGCGCGTCGCGGAGGTCGACCAGCAGCTCGACGTCCAGCGCGGCGTAGCTCAGCCACGAGTCCGGCAGCGGGCGGCTCGACCAGTCGGCCGCCGAGTGGTGCTTCTCCAGCGCGTACCCGAGCAACTGCTCTGTCAATGCCGCCAGGCCGACGCGTTCGAAGCCGGCCAGCCGCCCGGCCAGCTCGGTGTCGAACAGCCGGCGGGGGCGCAGGCCCAGGTCGGACAGGCACGGCAGGTCCTGGCTGGCGGCGTGCAGCACCCACTCGGCGTCGGCGATGGCGGCGTCGAGCGTACGCAGGTCGCCCAGCGGCAGCGGGTCGATCAGCACGGTGCCGGAGCCGCTGCGCCGGAGCTGGACCAGGTAGGCCCGCTGGCTGTAGCGGTAGCCGGACGCGCGCTCGGCGTCGATCGCCACCGGACCCGTGCCGCCGGCGAAGCGGGCCACCGCGTCGGCGAGGTCGTCGGGCGACTCGACGGGCGCGGGCGTGCCTTCCCGGGGCGCGGTGAGCAGCTGCGGCGCCGGGCCGTCAGCAAGGGGCGCGGGAGCCGCCGGGCCGTCGGGGGAGCCGGTGGAGGGGCCGTCCGCTTCGGGGGAGGTGGGCGACTCGTCCCCCGCTCGGCGTGCGGCCCGACGGCGCAGGGGTGGTTCGTCGGTCACCTGCCAACCCTAGTAGGCACGCCGTCACGCATCGGACAGCCGGGTCGGCGCGTCGGGTGGTGCGGTACGGTCCTGCGGGGGTCCAGTCCGGTGCGACGGAGGGGAGCGGAGAATGTCCGCCGGGGACGAACGCACAACCTGGCCCGAAACTTCACCCGGGTACGGCGATCCACCGCCGCCGGAGGGTCCGATCTACCAGCCTGTCGACCGCGGCTTCCCGCCGAGCGACTTCGGACCGCCGGCCGACCTGGGGCCGCCGCACTACGCTCCACCAGGGCCGCGAGGCCCGGTCGAGCCGTCCGTCTCGTGGTCGCCGCCGCCCGACTACGCCCCACCCGCGCCGCGCGGCCCGGTCGACTCGGCGCCTTTCCACCCGGTCAACCCGTTCAGTCCCGTCCCGCCGCGGCCCGGTCCGCCGTTCACGCCGCCGCCACCGCGCCAGTCGGGTGATCCCGCCGCCTTCGCGCCGTTCGCGCCTCCCGCGGCGGACACCCGTAAAGGTGAAAAGCGCCGTTGGGTCGTGGGCGCCACGCTCGGCCTGGTCGTCGTGTTGGCCGGTGTCGTCGCCTACCAGGCGGTGCGCATCGAGCAGATCGGTGACCGGCTCGCCAGCAACGAGCGGGTGCGGGCTGACGAACAGGCCCAGGCCACCGGCCGGCTCGACGGGCTCGACGGCCGGGCGGCGGACCTGGAGAAGCGGCTCGGCGCGGCGTTCAACCCGGAGGCGATCTCCAGCGCGGCGCTGCCCAGCGTGTTCCGCGTGGCGGCCGGCGACGTGACCGGCACGGCGTTCGCGGTGGGCAAACCGGCGAGCGGCGGCAAGACCAACATGATCACCAACTTCCACGTCGTCGAGGACGTGTACGAGGCCGGCGGGCGCCAGGTGTTCCTGGAGCGCGACAGCAAGCGGTACGCGGCCACGATCGTCGCCGTGAACAAGGCGGCCGACGTGGCCCACCTGCGTACCAGCACCAAGATCAATGGTTTGGTGACCGCCAAGGGAACGGTCAAGTCCGGCCAGCAGATCGTGGTGGTCGGTGCTCCGCTGGGCCTGAGCGACTCGGTGACGACAGGTGTGGTGAGCGCGGTCCGCGAGCTTCCGGAGAGCAACGGCCCGATGATCCAGTTCGACGCGCCGATCAACCCGGGCAACTCCGGCGGCCCGGTGATCAACTCGGCCAAGCAGGTGGTCGGCATCGCCACCGCCAAGGCGCAGGACGCCGAGGGCATCGGCCTGGCCGTGCCCATCAAGGTCGCCTGCGACGCCTTCAAGATCTGCTGACCGGCGTGCGGCCGCCGCGATCCCTTCCGCGGCGGCCGCACACGGCGGCGCGATCTCCGCGTGAAACGATGGGCGCGATGACGACGACGACCCACACCGACTCCGCCCTGGTCCGCGCTGCCCGGCGCACCGACGTCCCGCACACGCCCGTCTGGTTCATGCGCCAGGCCGGGCGCTCGCTGCCCGAATACCGGGAGCTGCGCGCGGGCATCGGCATGCTCGACACCATCCGCCGGCCCGACCTGGTCGCGGAGATCACCCTGCAGCCGGTGCGCCGGCACGGGGTCGACGCCGCGATCCTGTTCAGCGACATCGTGGTGCCGGTCGCCGCGGCCGGGGTCGACGTCGACATCGTCGCCGGCACGGGCCCGGTCGTCGCCGAGCCGATCCGGTCCGCGCAGGACGTGGCGCGGCTGCGCCGGCTGGAGCCGGTCGACGTCTCGTACGTCGACGAGGCGGTCCGGCTGACCACCGCGGAGCTCGGCGACACCCCGTTGATCGGCTTCGCCGGCGCGCCCTTCACGCTGGCCAGCTACCTGGTCGAGGGCGGCCCGTCGCGGACCCATGCCAAGACCAAGGCGCTGATGTACGGCGACCCGGACACCTGGCACGCCCTCTGCGCGCGGCTGGCCGAGAACGCGCTGACCTTCCTGCGTGTGCAGATCGGGGCCGGCGTCTCGGCGGTGCAGCTGTTCGACTCGTGGGCCGGCGCGCTGTCCGAGGCGGACTACCGCGAATACGTGCTGCCGCACTCGACCGCCGTGCTGAGCGCACTGGCCGACACGGGGATCCCGCGGATCCATTTCGGTGTCGGGACCGCCGAGCTGCTGGGTGCGATGGGCGAGGCCGGCGCCGACGTGGTCGGGGTCGACTGGCGTACGCCGCTGGATGTCGCCACCCGCCGGATCGGCCCGGACAAGGCCGTGCAGGGCAACCTCGACCCGGCCACGCTGCTGGCGCCGTGGGAGGTCGTCGAGGCGGAGGTGCGCCGGATCCTCGAGCAGGGCCGGGCCGCTCCGGGCCACATCTTCAACCTCGGCCACGGCGTGCTGCCGGAGATCGACCCCGCGGTGCTGACCCGGGTCGTGGAGCTGGTGCACACGCTTACCACCCGATAGGTCGGGTTTGTCGCATCCGGCCAGCCGATCATGCTAGGGCGACCGGCGTGCCCTTCCCCCATGGCGCCCCGCGGAATGCATAGGCTGCGGTCATGGCTCCGACAGCGGTTCCCGACGTCTTCGCGAACGCCGTCGCCAACCTTCGCTCCGCGACCCCGCGCGCCGAGATCCTCCTCGAAGAGGTCGGCGCGCCCCAGCGCCTCGCACCCTTCACGTTCGCCCTCAGCGCCTCGGTCACCAAGCCCGACGACGACGAGATGGCGACCGGCCGGCTGATCCTGCTCTACGACCCGGCCGGCCACGAGGCGTGGGAGGGCACGATGCGCCTGGTCACCTACGTGACCGCCGAGGTCGACGTCGACATGGCCGCCGACCCGCTGCTGCCCACCGTGGGCTGGACCTGGCTCACCGACGCGCTCGACGCCCAGGACGCGCACTACCGGGCCATCGGCGGCACGGTCACCCAGACCATGTCGACCCGCTTCGGCAACCTGGCCGGCCCACCGACCGCGGCCGACATCGAGATCCGCGCGAGCTGGACGCCGACCGACGAGGACCTCGGGGCCCACCTGCTCGCCTGGTCGACGCTCCTGGCCTCCACCGCCGGCCTCCCGCCGCCCGGCGTCACAGCGCTGCCCGGTCGCCGCAGCGCCTGATCCGGCCCGCCATATGGTGGGTGCCATGCAGAAGCGGGTCGCCGTGATCGGCGGAGGGATCGCCGGGTTGGCCGCCGCGGTGCGGATCCACGACGCGGCTCCGGACACGGTCGTCACGATCTTCGAGCAGGGCGCCACGCTCGGCGGCAAGCTGCGCACCGGCGAGCTGGCCGGGTCGCCGGTCGAGCTCGGCGCCGAGGCGTTCCTGGTGCGCGACGCCGCCACCGGCGAGGACTCGCCCGCGGTCAAGCTGGCCCACCGGCTCGGGCTCGGCGACGACCTGGTCAACCCCGCCGTCGGCGCCGCCGCGCTGGCCGTCAACGGCAAGCTGGTGCCGATGCCCCGGGGGACGCTGACCGGCGTACCGGGCGACCTCGGTGCCCTGGCCGGAGTGGCGGCCGTCGACGACCACGACCTCGACGCCGGCGAGCCGCTGCTGGCCGAGGGGGAGGACGTCGCCGTGGGCGCCCTGGTCCGGCGGCGACTCGGTGACCAGGTCGTGGACCGCCTGGTCGACCCCATGCTGGGCGGCGTGTACGCCGGTCGCGCCGACCGCCTCTCGCTGGCCGCCACGATGCCGGCGCTGGCCCGGCAGGCCCGCCGCGAGGGCACGCTCACCGGCGCCGTGAAGGCGGCCCAGGCCGCGTTCCCCCGGGTGCCGGGCGGCGCGGTCTTCGCCACCGTCCGGGGCGGGGTGAGCCGGCTGGTGTCGGCGGCCGCCTCCGCCAGCGGTGCGGAGATCCGGCTCGGTGCCACGGTCCGCGAGCTCGCTCGCACCCCCGACGGCTGGCGGCTGACCGTCGGCCCGACCCGCGACCCCGAGCACGTCGTCGTCGACGCCGTCGTGCTCGCCGTGCCGGCCCGGCCCGCGGCCCGGCTGCTCCAGGCCGTCGCGCCGGGTGCGGCCGAGGCGGTCGGCGCGCTCGACTACGCCAGCGTGGCGCTCGTCTCCCTGGCGCTGCCCCGGCCCGAGCTGCCGGAGCTGTCCGGGTTCCTGGTGCCGGCCGAGAACGGCACCGCGGTCAAGGCAGCCACCTTCTTCTCGACCAAGTGGGCGCACCAGCGCCGGCCGGACGGGGTCGCCCTGGTCCGCGCCTCCGTGGGCCGCTACGGCGACGAGCACGTGCTCCAGCGCGACGACGCCGAGCTCGCCGGCATCGTCCACAGGGAACTGTCCACCCTGGTCGACCACAGCCTGCCGAAACCGTTGGACACCAAGGTGCAGCGCTGGGGTGGCGCGTTGCCGCAGTACGCGCCCGGGCATCTCGACCGGGTCGCCGCGGCCCGGGCCGCGCTGGTGCCGACC
Organism: Asanoa hainanensis; assembly: GCF_900188485.1. Classification (GTDB taxonomy): domain Bacteria; phylum Actinomycetota; class Actinomycetes; order Mycobacteriales; family Micromonosporaceae; genus Asanoa; species Asanoa hainanensis. The sequence goes on along the minus strand of NZ_FZPH01000004.1, from coordinate 492,609 downwards.
CTGGCCCTGGCCGGGGCCGGCTACGACGGCGTGGGCATCCCGATCTGTGTACGTTCCGGCGAGTCCGCGGCCGACGCCGTGCTCGCGGCCCTGCGGGACCGGCCGCAGGCCGGCTGAGAGAGGATGGTTCGCATGACGGAGCAGACCAACGCCGCCCGGATCCGGGAGCTCAACGACACCATCCGCTACACGATGTGGTCGGTGTTCCGGGCCGCCGAGCCGTTGTCATCGTCGCGCGCCGACCTGGCCACCGAGGTCGACGGCCTGTTCGCCGACCTGGCGAGCAAGGACGTCACGGTCCGCGGCAGCTACGACGTCTCCGGGCTGCGCGCCGACGCGGACCTGATGATCTGGTGGCACGCGTCGTCGAGCGACGCGCTCCAGGAGGCGTACGCCCAGTTCCGTCGCACCGCCCTGGGCCGGCACCTGGCCCCGGTCTGGTCGCAAATGGCGCTGCACCGGCCGGCCGAGTTCAACAAGAGCCACCTCCCGGCGTTCCTGTCCGGCGAGGAGGCGCGCGCGTACGTCTGCGTCTATCCGTTCGTCCGCTCCTACGAGTGGTACCTGCTGCCCGACGAGGACCGCCGGGACATGCTGGCCGAGCACGGGCGGCAGGCGCGCGGCTTCCCGGACGTGCGGGCCAACACGGTGGCCTCGTTCGCCCTCGGCGACTACGAGTGGATGCTGGCCTTCGAGGCCGACGAGCTGCACCGGATCGTCGACCTGATGCGCGAGCTGCGCGCGTCCCGCGCCCGCCGCCACGTGCGTGAGGAGGTCCCGTTCTACACGGGCCGACGACGCACGGTCGCGGAGTTGGTCGAAGCCCTGCCCTAAGGCTGGTACGGCGGCGCGACTCCCCAGCCCCAGTGCGGCACCGGGGCGTGCTCGACCGGGGTCGCGCCCGGCTGCGAGTTCTCCATCGCGATCCGGGTGCCCCACTCCAGGTAGCCGACCAGCGCGGCGCGGAACTCCGGGTCGGCGGGCAGCTCGGCGTCGTCGGCGGCGAGGCTCATCAGCGACGCGAACCGGAAGCGGTGCTCGGGCGTGATGCCCAGGTTCTTGTGGTGGGCGAGCATGTTCTCGTAGCCGCCGAGCTGGTCGGTGTAGTCCGCCGGCCCGCCGAACACCTCGGACCACCAGGTCGTCACGTGCTCGCGGTGGGCCACCGTGACACCGCCGGGGAAGAACGGGCTCAGCAGCTCGTCCCGCTCCACCCGGTCGTAGAACGCGTTGATCATGCGAGCGATCGCCGGCCGGCCGCCTGCCCACTCGTACAGCGTCGGGGTCGTCATGATCCCTAAGCTAGCCCCGCGTCATGGGCACGTGCGGGATGCCGTCCTCGAGGAACGTGTCGCCGGCCGGCGCGTAGCCGTAGCGGGCGTAGAAGTCGGCCAGGTGCGCCTGCGCGTCGAGGACCGAGGGCCGCGCGCCGACGATCTCCAGGGCCGCGTCCATCAGCCGGCCGGCCATCCCGGCGCCGCGGGCCTCCTTGGCGACCACCACCCGGCCGATCCGCAGGCCGCCGTCGGGCTCGCCGAGCACCCGCAGGTAGGCGACCGGGACCTCGGACCGGGCGACCCAGACGTGCCGGGTCGCCGGTTCGAGATCACGGCCGTCGAGGTCCGGGTACGCGCACTCCTGCTCGACGACGAACACCGCGCAGCGCAGCTCGAGCAGGCGGTACAGGGTGGTCGTGTCGAGGTCGGCGAAGGACGCGACCCGGAGCTCGTCGGTCTGCGGCTGCATGGCCACCGAGCATAGTCAGCTCGGGTGGGCACCCACCGTGTCGGTGATCGCCGCGGCCTCGGCACCCGCGGTCGCCCGGGCGCAGTGGGCGCAGCAGAAGAACCGGCCGGCGACCTCGACGCCGTGGCCGACGACCTTCACGCCGCAGTGCTCGCAGATCGGAGCGAGCCGCTGGATCGCGCATTCGAAAGAGTCGAAGACGTGCCGGTCGCCACTGATGGTCTTCACTTCGAAGGCCAGCCAGTAGTCGTTGCCACAGGTCTCACACACCGCCATGGTGTCCGCCCCCAATCGGTTACCCCCGCAGCGTCGCCCGGATGCGTACCGATCGGCAACCGAAATGCCCGATAAGAGCGTAATTCGCGACCGATGAATGTCGTGTAACGCGCGGTGTGTCGGTCCGCCCATGTCCGGCTCCGGCAGGGAAGCTCCATGAGGTTGTGTCCTTACCGGGAGGAGCCGACATGATCAAGAAAAGTAAGCTATTCGGCAGCAAGACCCGCGTGACGTTCTGCCTGCCCAAGGACAACCCGGTCGGGCAGGTCAGCGTCGTGGGCTGCTTCAACGACTGGGAGCCCGGCCGGCACGAGCTGCAGCCGAGGCGGGACGGCACCCGCACGGTGACGCTCACCCTCGCCCCGGGCGAGTACGCCTTCCGCTACCTCGCCACCGGCGGCGTCTGGCTCGACGACGAGCAGGCCGACGGGGTCGACGGACGCGGTGGGTTGTTGGTTGTTTCCCAGCACAGCTAGGGCGGTCTAGCCTCACCGGGATGACCGCTGAGGACATCGTCGTACCCCCGGCTCTCGTAGCCGCCCAGGTCCGGTTCCGCGGTGACGCGGGCCGGGCCTGGGTGGACGGGGTCGCCGGCACGGCGGCCGAGTTCCTCGACCGCTGGCAGCTCAGGCGCGACGGCGCCCCGCGGCACGGGGTGGCCGGCCTCGTGCTCCCGGTCGTCACCGAGGACGGCACGCCGGCGATGCTCAAGCTCCAGGACACCGACTGGGACCATCCCGGCGAGGGTCTCGCGCTGCGGACCTGGAACGGCGACGGCGCGGCGCGCCTGCTCCGCGAGGATCCGGAGACCTGGACGCTGCTTCTCGAGCGCCTCGATCCTTCGGTCGATCTTCGGTCCGTGGAGGACGACACGGCGGCGGTACGGGTGATCGCTTCGTTGCTCAACCGGCTCAACGCTGTCCCGGCGCCGCCGTCGATCCCGCTGCTTTCCGACAAGGCCGCGCAGATGATCTCGGACGCGCCGGCGGCGGCGGCGCTGTTGACGGACCCTGCTGAGGGAAAGCTGATCCAGCGCTGGGCCGACCAGCTCGCCGAGGTGGTCGGCGAGGCCGGCGATCGACTGTTGCACTGGGATCTGCACTACGAGAACGTGCTGGCCGGCGGCCGCGAGCCGTGGCTCGCGATCGACCCGAAGCCGCTGGCCGGCGACCCGGGCTTCGAGCTCTGCCCGGCACTGTGGAACCGCTGGGACAGGACGGCGCCGGAACGGACGATCCGGCGCCGGTTCGACGTCATGGTCGAGGCGATGGGCCTGGACCGGCAGCGTGCGGTCGTCTGGACGCTCGGCCGTACGCTGCAGAACTCGATCTGGTCGGTCGAGGACGGCGACCGCGCCCTCGAACCCGAAATGGTGGTGGTGGCCGCCGCGCTTACGCGGGGATGAGCCGCATGCTCACCGAGTTGATGCAGTAGCGCGCGTCCTTGGGGGTGTAGCCCTCGCCGTCGAAGCGGTGGCCGAGGTGCGAGTCGCAGTGCGCGCAGCGGACCTCGACGCGAACCATGCCCAACGAGCGGTCCTCGATGTAGCGGATCGCGCCGGGGATCGCCTCGTCGAACGAGGGCCAGCCGCAGTGTGAGTCGAACTTGGTGCCGCTCTCGAACAGCGCCGCGTTGCAGGCCCGGCAGACGTACGTGCCTGGGGTCTTCGTGTCGACGTACTCGCCGGTGAACGGCCGCTCGGTGCCGGCCTGGCGCAGCACCCGGAACTCTTCGGGGTTGAGGCGGACCTGCCATTCGGCCTCGGTCTTCGGCAACTCGTCGGTGGGGATTTCGGCCACGGGGGAGGGCTTCTCGGGTGCCATGCATCAACCGTACGACCCCCTTCGCGCGGAAGCCGATTACCTGGGTGTGACCTCGTCGTTAGCAGTGCATGCGAACACCGGTCAGGGTGGTCAGCGCGGCTCAGGAGCCCCTTCCAGGGGATCCGCTCTGCTTCCGGCCGACCTGGCGGCAAGCGCTGGGCCGGGGCATGTGGGTGGGCCTGCTGGTGTCGGGCGCGTTGGCGCTGACGGGACTGGCGGCGGTGCTGGCGCCGGTGGTGGCCCACTGGCTGACCGGCGTCGAGCCACGCCGGGTCGTGCCGCACGAGCTCTGGTGGCTGCTGGTGCTACCGGTGCCGGTGGGCGCCGTGCTCGGCCTGCTGCTGCGCCGCCGGGTGGGCGCCGACCTGGACGCCGCGGGCGCGTGGGCGGTGCCGGGCGCGCTGGGTGACTCGGCGCCGTGGCACCGGGTGGTCGAGGTGCGGATGGAGCGCCGGGGCCGCCGAACGGTGGTCGCGCTGCCGCTGCTGGACGGGTCGATCGTGCGGCTCCGGGCGCCCTACGACGGGCACCTGCTGGGACGCGACCCGGATTTCGAGCGCAAGCAGTTCCGTATCCGTTTGCTGTGGGAGACCCACCGGTACGGCTGACCCTGGCTGGGTGATCACACCCGGTCGCTTGGGAGTTTCCGGACATAGCGCTCTACGCTCCGACAAATGCTCCTTTCGACACGATTTCCCCGGACGACAGGAACAGAACGATGACGAACAAACGACGGCGCCGACTGGTCAGCGCCGCAGCCCTGCCGGCGGCGGGCCTGGCGGTGGTGGCCGGCGCACTCGCGTTGAGCGGCCAGGCAGCCAGCGCGGCAGGTCTCGGGGACGCTTCGGTTCCCGACGGCGACGCGGCCACGACCGCCGCGGACCGGGCGGCGGAGATCACCGACAGCGCACTGTCCGACGCGGTCGCCGACGGAGCGCCGCTGGACCTGCCCGACGCGGCTCCGTCCGATGAGACTCCGTCCGATGAGGACTCGGCCGCCGACGAGAAGGGCCCGGCCGACCTGCCGGCGGCGGCGAAGTTCGGCAGCGGCGTCTCACACATCGCCAGCGGCCACAACGCCGGCATCCTGAACGGCACCCAGGTGGTCGTCCCGATCACGATCGACGTGGACGCGTGCGGCAACAGCATCGCCGCGATAGGCAGCGCCGCGTCGGCCTCGTGCGACGACGACGAGGAAGAGCCGCCACCACCGCCGGTCGACGAGGAACCACCGACGGCACAGAACCCGCCGCCACCTCCGGTGGAAGAGCCACCGGTGGCCGAGCCCGAACTGCCAAGGACCGGGCTGCCGGTGGGCTCCATCGCGGGCATCGGCGGCGTCCTCACGGCGGGCGGCGCAGCCATGCAACTGGCGGGCGTGCGCACGAACCGCTACGTCGGCCGCCACCGCCGAGGCCCCCGCCCCTCCTGACGGCTTCGCTTCACCCGAATACGCACCATCCCGTCGTGGGTGGTGCGTATTTTGGCGTGGGGGATGACAACCGCTGCCACTTCTCGATGGACGACCCTGTGCGGCTCGGGTCTTGTGGCCGGACGAATCGAGTAGCGGACGACAAGCCGATAGTCCTTCGGTTGCCTTGCGCCTGCGACAGAAGATCTGCGGCGTCGGACAGAAGGTCCGTCTGATCGCTGGGCGCAGATGCTTCGATGCGATTCATGTCGGCGAGCGTCGCCACGATCAGTCTGGGCCCATGTCGCCCGACGAATGCCTATCAAGGCAGGCCATGGCGTCATCCGACCTAACCTGGCGGTCGGGCGGACCTCCTACGGATGGGCAGAGTAAGGATCGGCAGAAACCGTCCCTGGACATCGACGTTCGCGCTTGGCACAGTGAAAAGACATCGTCGCTCTCCGCAGGGGGTCGCAATGAACAAGCGCCGACTCTCTCTCTTCACCGCGTTCTGCGTCATGTTGGCCTTCGGAGCGGCGATCGCCGCTTTGAGCACAAAGTTGGTACGCCACGTAAATGGCGGCTTCCACGAAGGCATAGTGCGCGGCGCGTGCGCCGTCGCCGCCGGAGTTCTCGGGGTGATCGTTTTCAGGCGGCTGAAGCGCAACCTTGCTGGGGCTTCGGATGCCGATAACACGGCAGCTATGCAGCCAAGCATCGACTATCTTCAGAGCCTTCAAGCGCGGGCGGCCGACCACTTGGAGGACGTCTACACGAAGGAAGCCGTCGTCACCTTCATCTCGCTGATCACCGCGCGAGCACGCCACCGCTCCAGGGTCATCGAATCGATCGATCTAGAGGAGCGCATCGCGACTCAGCACGTAAGTATCGAGTACAACCTCCCTCTTGTCGCTGACGACAAGGGCGAATCACGTTTCATACCACTCCTTCTTCCACCGAAAGGGCAACTGGTCGACAATCTCAAAATAACGGATGCGAGCGGCAAGCCGCTGACGGACCTGTCGTTTGAGGAGTCAACACAACTCGTTGCGGCAGGGCTCCGCATTTTGATGCTCGAAGCGGCTGCCTTGCAGGCCGGGTCCAAGACCGGTGTCGGACAGCTCACGGAGAAGGTGCGGGCTCTAGAGCTGATCTTGCTTGGGCAACTGGCGCGACGCGGCGCGGTCGGGCAGGGCGAGGCGAAGAGGCTTCTGGACAAGGCGTTCAAAGACTACGGCGACTCCATCACAGGCGAAGGCGTCGACGAACTCCGTCGCTACGTAGACGCGTTGACCAGCACGTACCCGATCGTTGCGGTCGTGCCGACCGGGAGCATCTCGAGCCGGCGGGTTCTGTTGAGGTATGAACGAACCCTCATCCCGGCGGCGTTGAACAGGGGCGGTCTCGGCTGGGTCAGGGTGATCTTAGGACTTCGTCCCAACAAGATTGTGGTTCCCTCTAGTTCGGCCCTGACCGCGGGCAGTTTCCATCTCTACGTGGCGGGCCCGCCGAGCATGTATGTGCTCGAGTAGCACTTCAGGTGTCACCATTGTTTGGAGAGGGTTGCCCGTCAGTGGGTCTACCGGGAGCCGACTGACGAAAACAAGTGCTCGCATAAGACTGACGAAAAGTCGGATGTAGAGCAATTCGCCGATGATCGGCAGTACCGCGTGGCTCCAAGACGAGGTCAAAACTTCATACACCTCTACACTCGGGGGTTAGGCGCCACCGCAAAGGATCAGATTCGCGACCTTGAATTCTTCGCTCACTACAAGGAAACGCCACCGGGTTCACGGGCGTCTGCGGTGGTGACAGCCATCGTGGCGACCTTCTTGATTGCGATCATGGGGCGTATCGCGTCGCACGGTAGTCCGCCTGCAGGCGCATTGCCCGGCTTGGTGTTGGCCCTCCCGGCTGCTGCTGCCACATGGTTCGGATTTTCTACCGATAGCAAGTCGCTGGTCGGCACATCATTGCTTTCTCGGATTTCGCAAATCGTTACCGCCGTCGTTTCTGCGATCGCCATTGGTGTCTACTTCACGTCACATCATGGACATATCTGGTTCGGGGTCAGCATCGTTGGCATTACAGAACCAGTCTGGGCCTTGCTGTTCTTGGTATCGGCGTTCAACCTTGCCTATGTGTCCTACCGTTTGACCCTAAAGATCCAGATCTACAACCAGCTCCTTCACAAGGAGCAGAAACATGATCTTGGCACCGTCGGGTAGCGTCAGGTTCAGATGGAGGACCGTCCTATGACACGTCGCGCGGGCTCTGCCCTTGATCTCGAGCTCCAGGATGCCTACTGGGAGCTGCCCGGCGGTGATTACGTGCCACAGGGGTCCGCGCCCAGTCGTTTGTTGGAGGACAGTGATCACCTCGACGCGTCCTGGACCGCCACGGTCGACAGCCTAAAAGGCGAAGCGCAGGTCAGCCCCGAAGCGCGACAGCGAATCAAAAAGGAAGTCGAAGACTTCGAGAAGCAAGAGCGGACCGACATACCCGCACCTACGCACGACGATCTGGCAGTCATTAGTGTCGCCCAACCCGCCGGATCGAAGATCGCACGCTCGCTACTCTCGCTTCTCGATGTGTCCAGGCTTATCTCGCATCGCCACTAGGCCCAACTGTCGCTCGGCCGTGCTGCCCGCCCGCCCCCCGCGTGGCGCGATCCTCGCGGAGTCCCTGTTTTGATTGCCTCGCGTGGCCTCCTGCTCTGCTGGGCCAGCGCCCTCTGGCCGATCTTCGTGCGCGGGCAATTGGCCTTATCGGCAGCGCATTGCCGCGCTCGTCGGCCAACAACTCCGCTCCACGAACCTGTTTTCAGATCGCTCGGACTTCGGCGAGCCGCCTGACCGCATACGAGTCGTCCCAGCAGACCGCGGCCTCCCAGGCCGCCGACGCCTGCGCCGCGGCGTCGTAGGCGTCGTCCGCCAGGTCTGCGGCGTTGTCAGGCAGCGCCAGGTCCAGGTCCGGGACGTCGACGTGTGACTCGTCCCAGTCGATCAGGGCGACCCGGTCCCCGGTCATCCTGATGTTTGCCGGGTTGGTGGGGTTGCCGTGGACCACGCAGGTCGGGCGTCCGGCGAGCCGCGACCACGCCGCTCGGCAGCGGGCGACGCTCTCCGGCGGCATCGCGCCGAGGTCGACCTTCGTGCCGGTCGAGGTGCGCAGGAGGTCGGTCGACGATCGCCAGCCCGGGCGCTGCGGCCAGCCCTTCGTCATCCGGTGCAGCGAGCGCAGCGTGTCCGCCACCCGGCGCCAGTCGGCGCGGGTCTCCGGTGGTCCGCCCTCCAGGTAGGTCATCACCACCAGGCCCTCGGCGAACAGCTGGCCGGACGCCGTCGGGATCGGGACCGGCACGGTCAGGCCCGCGCGGTCCAGGTGCTGGAGAAGCGCCGTCTCCCAGGCCAGGTCCGCGTCGCTCCGCGTGCCGAGACGACCGACCGTGCGGCGTCCTCCGATGCGCACGCTCCACACGTCGTTGGCGACTCCGCCGGTCAGCGGCTCGATCCGGGCCGCGTCCGCACCCCAGTGCCTGAGTGCCTCCCATCCCACCGGACACACCTTACGGGGGCGCGAGCGGCAGGTCAGGGGCATAAGGTCGAGACCATGCCGTCGAAGAAGGCTCCTGCTGTCGAGGTTGAAGTCGCTGGGCGCTCCGTGCGGCTCAGCAGTCCGGATCGGGTGATGTTTCCCCAGGCCGGCTATACCAAGCAGGACGTGTTCGACTACTACCTGGCCGTTGGCGACGGCATCCAGCGCGCGCTCGACCACCGGCCGACCACTCTTCAACGCTTCCCGGACGGGATCGACGGTGAGGCGTTCTACCAGAAGCGGCTGCCGGCCCGCGGCACCCCGGACTGGCTCAACGGTGCCGAGATCACCTTCCCCAGTGGGCGCAAGGCGACCGAGCTCTGTCCGGTCGACCTCGCCCACGTCGCGTGGGCCGCGCAGATGAACACCGTCGTCTTCCATGCCTGGCCCGTGCGGGCCAAGGATCCCGACCAGCCCGACGAGCTGCGGATCGACCTCGATCCCCAGCCGGGCACCGACTTCGGCAACGCGGCCGAGGCCGCCGGTGAGTTGCGCGCGATCCTCGACGAGATCGGCGCGCAAGGCTGGCCCAAGACCTCCGGTGGCCGGGGCGTGCACGTCTACCTGCGGATCCAACCCCGGTGGACTTTCGTCGAGGTACGCCGCGCGACGATCGCGCTGGCCCGCGCGCTCGAGCGGCGCCGGCCCGATCTGGTCACCACGAGCTGGTGGAAGGAGGAGCGCGGCGAGCGGGTGTTCGTCGACTTCAACCAGATGGCCCGCGACCGCACCATCGCCGCGGCCTACTCGCTGCGGGCCAACCAACGGGCTACCGCCTCGACGCCCGTGACCTGGGACGAGTTGCCCGACGTCGAACCCAACGACTTCGACCTGCGTACGCTGCCCGAGCGGTTCGCGAAGGTCGGTGACCCGCACGCCGGGATCGACGACACCCCGTTCGACATCACGCCGTTGCTGGAATGGTCAGCGGCCGACGAGCGCGACGGACACGGCGACATGCCCTACCCGCCCGACCACCCCAAGATGCCGGGCGAGCCGCCCCGCGTGCAGCCGAGCAAGAAGAACCCGGCGAACTGGTCAGACGACTAGAGGGACAGCTTCATGCCCTCGTGCGTCGCCGAGAAGCCCAGCGACTCGTAGAACCGCCGCGCCTCCGCCCGCCGCTTGTCGGTGGTTAGCTGCACCAGCGCACAGCCGGCGGCCCGGGCCTCACCAACGGCCCACGCGATCATCTGCCGACCGAGGCCGGCACCGCGGTGACCAGCCGCGACGCGTACCCCCTCGATCTCCATCCGCAACCCGCCCCGGCGGGTGAGCGACGGGATCAGGACGAGCTGCATCGTGCCGACCACAAGACCGTCGAGCACCGCCACCACCACCGTGTTGCGCGGGTCGCCGTCGAGCGCGTCGAACGCCTGCCAGTAGGCCGCGTCGACCTCTTCGGTGACCACTTCTCGCCCCGAGCCGATCGGGTCGTCTGCCAGAAGGCCGACAATCGCCGGTACATCGGCGCGCAAAGCGGACCGGAAGATCAGATCAGTCACGCGGAAGAGCCTCGCACATCGACAACCAGGTGCATGATGATGCGCCATGAGGGCCTTGCTGCTGCCGTTCAAGGCGGCCTACCGCGGGCTGGTCTACTTCGCCAACTCGCCCCGGACGCTGATGCTGTCGTACGCGTTGATGATCGTCGTCGCGGCGGCGCTCTACAGCATCTTCGAGAAGGTCAACGTCGGCGACTCGCTCTGGTGGGCGGTGGTCACCGCGTCGACGGTCGGCTACGGCGACATCTCGCCGGACACCTGGCAGGCGCGCGCCATCGCCGTCGTGCTGATCTCGACCATGGTGCTGCTGGTCATCCCGCTGATCACGGCGCACTTCGCCAGCCGGCTGATCGTCGACAACGACGCCTTCCGGCACGAGGAGCAGGAGGAGCTGAAGAGCAACCTCCGCGTCGTACGCCAACTGCTGGAGGAGCTGACCGCGCGGGAGGCTACTTCGGCGGGCAGCGCTTCCCCTCTGGCGGAACGGTCAGATTGAGCAGGTACGCGTCGACCGCCTCGGTGACGCAGCTCGTCTGGGGGTAGGCCGTGTGGCCCTCGCCCTCCCAGGTGAGCAGGCGACCGACGCCGAGCATGTTGGCCAGGGCGGGTGCCTGCGCGTACGGCGTGGCCGGGTCACCGGTGGTGCCGACCACCAGGATCGGCGCGGAGCCGGTGGCCGGACCGGTCGGGTACGGGTCGTGCCCGCCCGGCCACACCGAGCAGGTCAGCATGCCGACCGCGAGCGGCGCGCCGAACATCGGGATCTGCGAGCGCCATTGGCCCTGCAGGGTGCGGATCTGGTTGACGTCGGGCACGGACTTCGTGTCGGCGCAGTTGACGGCGATGTTGGCGTCGAACAGGTTGGAGTAGGTGCCGTCGGGGGCCCGCTCGGCGTACGCGTCGGCGAGCTGGAAGACCTGGGCCGGCTTGCCGTCTTCCAAGGCCTTGATCGCGCTGCCCAGGGCCTGCCAGCCCGACTGGGTGTAGAGCGACGAGATCACCGCGTAGAAGACCCAGCCGGAGGTCGCCTTGCGCCCGCCGGCGCCGGTCACGGGTGACACCTCGGCCTTGTCGATCTGGGTGTTCACCGCCGCCTTCGCGTCGGGCGCGATCGGGCACTGGTCGGGTGTCGAGTCACACCACTTGGCGAAGTTGTCGAAGGCCAGCGCGAACCCCTTGGCCTGGCTCTCCGAGCCGGCCACGAAACTCTGCCGCGGGTCGACCGCGCCGTCGAGCACCAGGGCCCGCACGTTCTTCGGGAACAGCTGGGCGTACGTGGCTCCGAGCAGCGTCCCGTACGAGTAGCCGAGGTAGGTCGTCTTCTCGTCGCCGACGGCCTTGCGGATCGCGTCCATGTCCTTGGCGGTCTGCACCGTGGAGAACAGCTTGAGCTTGTCGCCGTACTTGGCGTCGCACTCCTTGCCGATGGTCGTGTTGAGGTCGACCAGCCCGTCGAACTGGGCCTGGGTCTCCGGGTCGGGCACGTAGCCGAAGCTCTCGTCGAGCTGCGCGTCGCTGATGCACTCGACAGGGCTGGACCGGTCGACGCCGCGCGGGTCGAAGCCCACGATGTCGAAGCGCTGGGTCACCTCGTCGGGGATGCCCTGGAAGGCGGCGCCGAACGAAAGGTAGACGGCCAGGTCGACGCCGGACGCACCGGGACCGCCGGGGTTGACCAGCAGCGAGCCGATCCGGTCGTGCTGCTTCTTGTTGCGCACCCGGATCAGGGCGACGTCGAAGGTCTGCCCGTTGCCGGCGTCGGACCAGTCCTGCGGAACCTTGATGGTGGCGCAGTCGTACGTCATGTTCGACGCACCCCGGCCGACGAGCTGGTTCGGCACGTCGGGGCAGGGTTTCCAGGAGGCCTGGCCGGGCGCGGCCGGCGAGGGCGCGGCGTTGTTGTTGTTGCTCGCGTTCGGGGAGATGACCGGAACGGTGCAGCCGGTCAGCACGAGCAGACCGGCGAGCAGGCCGAGCAGGACTAGCCGGCGGAGCTGGCGACGAGGGACGTGCACGTTCAGACTCCCGTTCCGGCGGCCGGGTCGCCGCCGAGCACCTGGTCGACATCGAACCGGACCGGCCGGTCGAGCTGGTCGTAGCCGCAGGAGCGCGGGTCGCGGTCCGGACGCCAGCGGACGAACTGGGCCGTGTGCCGGAACCGGTCGCCCTCCATCGCGTCGTAGCCGACCTCGACCACCAGGTCGGGCCGCAGCGGCTCCCAGGCCAGGTTCTTGCCGCCGGTCCAGCGGCTCACCCCGCCGGGGCGGCGCTGGCCGGTCGCCGAGGTCGGGCCGACCTGCTGCTCGTCGCTGTCGGCGTCGATCCAGGGGTGCTCGGCCGGCTCGCGGTAGTCGGCGAGCTCATCGAGCAGCTCCGCCCGGCGGGCCATGCTGAACGACGACGAGACGCCGATGTGGTGCAGGGTGCCTTCGTCGTCGTAGAGGCCGAGCAGCAGCGAGCCGACCACGGGGCCGGACTTGTGCCAACGGAAACCGGCGACCACGGCATCGGCCGTACGCGCATGCTTGATCTTGAACATCAGCCGCTTGTTCGGTTCGTACGCGATGTCGGCGGGCTTGGCGATCAGCCCGTCGAGCCCGGCACCCTCGAAGATCTCGAACCAGCGCCGGGCGGTCTCGATGTCGTGCGTGGTCGGCGTGACGTGCACCGGCGACGTGACCTTGGCCAGGGCCTTTTCGAGCTTGGCCCGGCGGGTCGAGTACGGCTGGTCGACCAGCGACTCGTCACCGAGCGCCAGCAGGTCGAACGCCACGAAGTCGGCCGGCGTGCTCTCGGCCAGCAGCTTGACCCGGGACGCGGCCGGGTGGATCCGCTGGGTCAACCAGTCCCACTCGAGCTTGGGCTGCTGGCCTTCCTCGCGGTGGATGACCACGATCTCGCCGTCGACCGCGCACCGCTGCGGGAGCTGGGCCTTGGCCTGCTCGACCACCTCGGGGAAGTAGCGGGTGAGCGTCTTGCCGCCCCGGCTGGCCAGCTCGACCTCGTCACCGTCACGGAAGACGATGCACCGGAAACCGTCCCATTTCGGCTCGTAGCTCATGCCGTCGGCCTCGGGGATCTGCGGCACGCTCTTGGCAAGCATCGGCTCGACCGGCGGGTTGATCGGCAGGTCCATCCCACAGAGTCTTCCAGACGTCAGCTGACGACGACGGCCGCGACCCAGATGATCGCGATGGCCAGCGCCGCGCCGAGCTCCACCAGCATCGCCAGACCGGCGGCCTTGATGGCGTGCTTGGTCGACGGCCAGGCCAGTTTCGTGTCGCCGAGGCGGGCCAGCTCGGCCAGCCAGATGCCGGCCACGAACCCGATGATCAGGCCGACCACCGGGATCACGAAGAAGCCGACGATGGCCAGCACCCCGCCGAGCAGCAGCGTCTTGTTGGGTATGCCGCTGCGTTTGAGGTTGCGCCCCGGCCAGGCGTACTTGACGACGATGCCGAGGATCGCGATCAGGGTCACCAGCGCGAGTACGCCCCAGCGGCCGTTGCCCTCGCCCACGAAGATCGCCCAGGCGGTGGCGGCGGCCCAGGTCAGCAGCAGCCCGGGCAGGAACGGGATCACCACGCCGAAGACACCGATCACCATGGCGACCCCGCACAGGATCGTGATGTTGGTGTCCGTCTGCGTCAGATCCATTGGCGCACTCTACTGGCTGGCGGCTCGCCGGCGGTCTCGCCTAGAGCACGAACGCGTCCGTCCAGAGCTGACCCGAACGGCCCGACAACGCATCGAGCAACGCCACCGCCTGCTGGTCGGTCAGCGCCGCGACGAAGTCGACGATCGCCCGCCCCCGGGCCCGGGCGGCCCGGTCGGGGGTGCCCGCGGGAAGCTCGGCCTCGGCGAGCTCGACCAGGTCGTGCAGGCGCTGCGGCAACCGGGCCTCCTCGGCCGGGTCGACGATCCAGGCCAGCAGCGCCTCGACCAGGGTGGCCAGCAGCCGGGCCTGGCCGCGCTGGTGCAGGGCCAGGTCGGGGCGGTCCAGCACGAACCGGTGGTGGATCAGCTTGAGCACCTGGACCTCGTGCCACTGCGGCCGGTCCAGCAGCACGTAGCCGGAGCGGACCGCCGGGCTGTCGGTCAGCCGCACGGCGTCGACCAGCCGGCGGGTCCAGCGGGCGGAGAACCGGGCGACGTACTGCTCGGCCGCGACAGAACCGTCGAACTGGTCGGCCAGCAGCCCGTCGACGAGGTCGTGCCGGACCTGCTCGACGGCGGCGGCGAACGCGTCGTCGTCGCTGACCCACCGGTCCCGGCGGTGCAGCCGGCGGCGCAGCTTCTCGATCGCGACACCGGCCTGGCGGCTGCCCGCGTCGAGCGCCGCGTCGGTGAGCCCACCGAGCCGCTTGGTCTCGCGCTGCCACCCGATCAGCTCGGCCGCCACCGTCCCCTGCTGGAGCACGCCGACCCGATGGAAGTCCTCGACGTCATGGATGGCGTACGCGATGTCGTCGGCGGTGTCCATGATGGACGCCTCGACGGTCTGCTGCCAGTCGGGGATCTTCCCGGCGAACGGCGCGCGGGCTTCGCGCAGGTCGTCGACCTCGGTCGTGTAGGCGCCGAACTTGGCCGACCCGCTGGCCGGATCCCAGTCGGGCGCCGAAGCACCGCGCGGCGGCGGGCTCATCCGGCGCGGATGCGGCTCGGGGTAGCCCAGCCGGGTCCACGGGTACTTGACGATCGCGGCGCGCACGGCGGCCGTCAGGTTGAGCCCGATGGTGGCGGCGCCGCGAATCTCGGTGCTGGTCACGATGCGGTACGACTGCGCGTTGCCCTCGAAGCCGTCGGGCAGCCCGAGCCGCTCGCGGGCCAGCCGGTCGAGCACGGCCTCGCCGAGGTGCCCGAACGGCGGGTGGCCGAGGTCGTGGGCCAGCGCGGCCGCCTCGACCACGTCGGGGTCGCAGCCGCCCAGCTTGTCGAGCAGGGCGAGGTTGCCGGGGTCGGCGGTGAGCCGCTCGGCGATCGCCCGCGCGACCTGGGCCACCTTGAGGCTGTGGGTCAGCCGGTTGTGCACCAGCAGCCCGCTGCCGCCGGGGCTGATCACCTGGGTGACGCCACCGAGACGGGCGAAGAAGGGCGAGGTGACGATCCGGTCGCGGTCGGCCCGAAACGGACTGGCGGCCAGGTCACCCGGCCCGGTGCGCCCGGTATCGAACAGCCGCCGCGCGCGGGGATCGACCGGCTCTGTCATGATCCGACGCTAGCGCACGGCGGGTTTCGCCAGGTAAACGAGGCCCGGTCCCCGCTGCAGCTCGTGGCGGTCGAAGATCGTGTAGCCGTTGCGCTCGTACAGGCGGATGTTGTCGTAGCTCTTGGCGCCGGTGAAGAGCTCGAAGCGTCGTGCGGTCGGATGCGCTTCCTCCACAGCGGCGAGCATCCGCCAGCCGAGCCCCTGGCCGCGCAGGTCGGGTGCGACACCGAGACGGGCGATGTGGCAGGTCTGGTGGTCGTCGATCCGGCCACGACCCATTGCGACCAGCCGTCTTTGCGGGGTGCGGGCGACCAACACGGTGTTTGGGCCGGCGATCACGGCCGCGATCTCGTCCAGCGTCTCCGTGAGCATCGGCAGGTGCGGGTTGTCGTAGCGCTGGGCCTCGGACAGGAATGCGGCGCGCTGGAGGGTGAGCACCTCACCGGCGTCCGCGGGCTTGGCTCGCTCGATCTCGACTGCCATGCCGAGGAGTGCACCGGTCGGCGCTGGGCGGCGCATCGACGCCCGGCGGTCCGTCCCATCGGTTGAGGTTGGTGCTCTCGAAAGACTTGTCTCGAAACAGTTCTTTCGAGAGCATGGCCGCATGGACACCCCCTCTGATCCGGTGGTCGCGGCGATGTCCCGGCTGGTGCCCGCCGGCGTCGCCCGCGGGCGGGCGGGTCATCTCTCCTGGATCGAGGCGGGATCGGCCACCCCGCCAGTCGTCCTCGTCGCCGGCGCCGGCGAGGTCGGGCTCGACTGGGCAGTGATGTTCCCGGACCTCGCCGCACGCTGACGCGTCATCGCGTACGACCGCGCCGGGCTGGGCAGCAGCGACCGGGTCGGCCGGCTGACCCTCGACTCCCAGTTGCGGGATCTCGCCGCGCTGTTGGAGGTGGTCGGCCCGGCCGTGCTGGTCGGTCACAGTTGGGGCGGCCTGCTCGCGGAACTCACCACGCTGGCCCGTCCCGACCGTGTTGTCGGCCTGGTTCTCGTCGATCCGTACCACGAGGAGATGGCCGCCGCCGTGCCCCGCGCCCTGCGCGCCGCGTCGAGCGCGATGCTCGCTGGCATGGTGTTGTCGAAGGTCGTGGGGCTGTTTCCCCGCATCGCCGCGGGAATGGGCCGGTCGCTCGCCGAACGCTGCACGCCGGATCCTGGCGTCCAGACCTTGCTGGTCGACGCCTACCTCGCGTCGTATGCCACCCTTGCGCAGGTCGCCGCCATAGGCGCGGAGAACCGGCTCGGTGACAGCAGCGTCCGCGAGGTCCGCGCGGCGCGCGTGGCAGGCACCGCCCCGGACATACCGATGCGCATCCTGACCGCGTCCACCGGCAAACCGCCCAAGCTGCAGGAGTTGGCCCGCGAGCTCGCTGAACGGTCCGCTGCGACCTTCCCCCGGGGCAAGCACGTCGTCGTTTCTGAAAGCGGCCACTACATCCACAAGGACCAGCCGGCAGCGGTGCTCGCCGCGATCGAAGCCGTGATCGAACAGTGACCCTCGACGCCCACCGGCTGTCTTTCGGCGCCGCCGCAGACTATGACCAGGCTCGTCCGACGTACCCGATGGCCGCGGTGCACTGGACCTTGGGCGCCGACCGGCTGCGGGTCGTGGACCTGGGCGCGGGCACGGGGTCGCTGAGCCGGGTGATCGCGGCCGCCGGGCACGAGGTGATTCCCATCGAACCCGACCAGGACATGCGGACGCGCTTCGACGCGGCGGGCGTCCGCGCCCTCGCCGGGTCGGCCGAAGCCATCCCGCTGCCGGACGCGAGCGTGGATGCGGTGCTCGCGGGAACGGCGTACCACTGGTTCGATCCGGAGCCGGCCCACCAGGAAATGGCCAGGGTGCTGCGCCGGGGCGGCGTGCTCGCGGCGATCTGGAACGACCGCGACAAGACGACGCCATGGGTCGCGGAGCTGTCAAGGCTTATCAGGACCCACCGACAGGTCTCGGGCCGGCGCGCCGCGCTGGAGGAGTCACGCAGCTTCGGCCCGCTGTTCGGTGAGGTGACCAGACAACAGTTCCCGCACGTCGTGGCACAGAGCCCGCAGGGGCTCGCCGCCCTGGTCGCCTCCCGATCCACCTACCTGACCGCGACGCCAGCCGAGCAACGCCTGACCCTCGACCGGATCGCCGAACTCTGCGCCACCCACCCGGACCTCACGGGCCGAGACACCTTCGACCTGCCCTACGTGACCACCGTCTACCGCGCGCTCAGGGTCTAGCTCTCGACCTGACGAGCCCGTTGCGAATGGCAGGCTGACCCAATGCGGTTCCTACCCCCCGAATCCCCAGGGATGGCCCTTAGCTGGATGACGCCGGTCGAGCAATATCTCGGCCGAGTGCGGCGGAACGGGAAGTGGCGGATCCGGTGGGTAAGAGTCGACCCGTACACAGCGTCCGGGATTCTCGTCTCGGTCCACGAGGTCGATCTCGCATGCGAGATCAAACCCGCGGAATCCGCTGAGCATCCCGAGTTGGACCCCGCGTGGCCGTTGCCGGATCCGATGACGATTCGAAGCGAGCGTGATGCGCCTGTCGGTCAGGTCGCCGGCAGCGCCGAGAACGCCGCGTTGCTTCGAGCCGAGCAGGCAACCGGCGCGCGACGTGATCGATGGGTCAACACCAGCGTCAGCGGGTGGAGCGAGCTGAACCGCCTTCGTGGCGACGCAGGCCCGGACGAAGCTGCCCCGTTTCCTCCGGCGGATGCGGATGAATCCGTCGAGGAGTTGGACGTGCCCGAACAGGACGATCCGGAACCTGTCGTCGAAGAAGAGCCCGTCGAGCAGGAGCCGGCCGACGAGGCGTACTACAAGAACTGCACCGAGGCCCGTGCCGCCGGCGCCGCACCACTTCGTAAGGGTGAGCCTGGCTACCGGTCGGCGCTGGACCGGGACGATGATGGCGAGGCCTGCGAAACCGATTGACGCGCTCGGGTTTCCGCCGGGACCCGCGCGTCGACCGTGCGCCTCAGTTTCGCGAGCGCTGGCGGTACTGCCCTGGAGGTAGGCCGTGCTCTCGCTTGAAGGCCTTGGCGAAGGCGAACTCGGACGTGTACCCGGTGCGGTGCGCGATGGCCGGTAGCGGTTTGTCGCTGTCGCGGAGCAGCCGTGCCGCCAGGGTCATCCGCCACCAGGTCAGATAGGCGAGTGGTGGTTGGCCGACCAGCGAGGTGAACCGGCGTGCGAAGGCTGCCCGGGACAGTCCGGCCTTGGCACCGAGGGTCTCGACCGTCCACGGCTGAGTCGGTTCTTCGTGGATGTGGCGCAACGCCGCCGCGACCACCGGGTCCCGCAGTGCCGCGGCCCACCCGGTCACCGGCTCGTCGTCCGCGGTCCGTTGCGTGAGCCAGGCCCGCACGATGTAGAGCAGCAGCACGTCCAGTAGGGCCGACACGACGGCCTCGGTTCTGTGCTCGGGATTGGCGACCTCGTCACCGAGCAGGTTCACGGCGGCGTGCAGCGGTCCGCGGTGATCGGCCCGAGCCGGCAGATGGATCACCTCGGGCAGCTCCGCGAACAACGGATGTGGCCGCGTCCGGTCGAGCGTGTAGGCGCCGCACAGCAGGACCGCCGCTGCCCCGGCGCCGTCGTCGGTGACCGGCGCGAGCTCCGGCAGGAGGGCCGAGGACGCACCGGCCGCCGGCGTCGACGGGCTGTCGGCCAACGTGTGCCCGCTGCCGTGCGGCAGGCAGACGACATCGCCCGCACCGAGCGCGACCGGCGCGCCATCGGGTGGAAGCAGCCAGCACGTCCCTTCGAGGACCACGTGGAAGCCGGCGCCGGAGAACGGCTCGGCGCGCACCCGCCACGGTGCCCGCTTGCGGATCTCGGTCGAGTGCGGCCGCCCGACGCGCATGGCCCCGATGGCGTCACTGAGCGGATCCATCGCCCGATCGTATCGTCCACAATGCCCGTGCAAGACGATCAGACATAGAAGCAAGACTCTCCGCCATGGAACGCCCGTGCTGCCGTTCATACGCTGAGCGGACGTCCAGCCGGAAGGAACGTCATGCTCAAGAAGGTTCTCTACAGCGCCGAGGCCGTGTCCACGGGTGACGGCCGCAATGGTCACGTCGCCACCGCGGACGGCCGCGTCGACCTCGACCTGGCCATGCCGCCCGAGCTCGGCGGGACAGGCAACGGCGCCAACCCGGAACAACTGTTCGCGTCGGGCTACGCCGCCTGCTTCCACAGCGCGCTGCGCCTGGTAGCCCGCCACACCGACGCGGACCTGACCGGCTCCACGGTCACCGGCCGGGTCGGCATCGGAAACGCGGAGGACGACGCTCTCGGTCTGGCGGTCACCCTCGTCGTCCACCTGCCCCACGTCGCACCCGGCACGGCCAAGGAGCTCGCCGACGCCGCGCACCTGGTCTGCCCCTACTCCCGGGCCACCCGCGGCAACATCCCCGTCGAGCTTCAGATCGCGGATTAGGGTGCGGTGCGGCGTACCGACGCGATGGCCAGGGCGATCGTGCAGGTCACGACGGCGGCCAGGGCGATGACCGTCAGGGCGTCCGGGTGGATCAGTGACTGGCCGCGGCCCGCCTGCCAGGTGACCGTGGCGAACACCCCGGCGTAGCCGAGGGCGGCGACGCCGACGAGCCGGGTGCGGACCTGCTCGCTGCGTAGCCAGGCGACCCGCGTGGCGAGCGCGCCGAGCACCGCCGCGACCAGCAGCAGGGCCTGGATGCCGTGCAGCCCGACGAAGTGGGGCACCCGGTAGTCGCCGCCCGTGGTGCTCCAGTGGGTGATCGGCATGCCGTGGCCGTCCGGGTCGCCGATTCCGTGGCCTTGGTACATCGTGATCTGCCGGCCGTTGGCGTCGACGACCGTGCGTCGGTCGAGCTCGGTGACCATCCAGTAGATCGGGACGATCATGCCGAGCGTGGACAGGGTGATCCCGGCGCGTACGGCCCGGCGGAAGGCCCGGTCACCGGCCCGCTGGACCAGCAGGACGGCGGCGATCCCGAGCTGCATGAGGAACAGCGCGGCTACGCCGGTGGTGAGGGCCTGCGTCGCCGCCGCGGTGATCGGGTCCGCGACGTCGGTGTTGAAGTGGCTGAACGTGCCGCGGGCCGCCTGCACCGTGATGCCGGCGACCTCGATCGTGGCGGACACCGCGAACAGGGTGCCCAACCACCAGCCGAACCGCCGCGCCCTTTCCAGTCGGGTCAGCAGCCAGGCGAGCGTGCCCGAGTAGAGCGCGAACGCGATGCCGAACTTCATCGGCTTTATCCACACCGACTCGCCCAGCAGCATGCGTTGGTCGACGAGCACGCCCACTCCCGCGACCAGCGCGAGTCCGATCATGAGGGTCACGTTCGTGATCAGGGGGCGGTGCCACTGCTTCCACGGCTTCAACATGCCGCCATGCTCGAAGGCTGACGCGGCGTCATGGTCAAGCCCGAAAGTCAGGGCTGGACCTTGACCCAGCGTCAACCTTCGAGCATGGCGGCATGACGGAAACGAACTCCCACGCCGTGGCGGTCAGCGGCCTGCGCAAGTCGTTCGGCGACAAGAAGGTCCTCGACGGTATCGACGTGAACGTCCCGGCCGGCACGGTCTTCGCGCTCCTCGGCCCCAACGGCGCCGGCAAGACCACGACGGTGCGGATCCTGTCCACCCTCCTGCGCGCCGACGCTGGGCATGCCCGGGTCAACGGCCACGACCTCGGGCAGGACCCCGACGCGGTACGGGCGTCGATCGGCGTCACCGGCCAGTTCTCCGCGGTGGACAACCTGCTCACGGCGACCGAGAACCTCGTCCTGATGGCCGATCTGCACCATCTCGGTCGCCGAGCCGGCCGCCGGCGGGCCGCGGAGCTGCTCGATCGCTTCGGACTCGCCGACGTGGCGGGTCAACCGTTGTCCACGTTCTCCGGTGGGATGCGCCGGCGCCTGGACCTGGCCATGACCCTCGTCAGCCGACCAAAGCTGATCTTCCTGGACGAGCCGACGACGGGGCTGGACCCGCGCAGCCGGCGGGACCTGTGGCAGATCGTGCGCGAGCTGGTCGCCGACGGCGTCACCATTTTCCTCACCACGCAGTACCTCGAGGAGGCCGACCAGCTCGCGGACCGGATCGCCGTGCTGGACGGCGGCCGGATCGTCGCCGAAGGCAGCGCGGCCGAGCTCAAGCGACTGGTGCCCGGCGGACACATCCGGCTGCGCTTCACCGATGCCGAACAACTGGCGGCCGCCGCGCGCGCACTCGGTGCCGACCAGCTCGACGCCGACGCCCTCACCCTGCAGGTTCCCAGCGACGGCGGCCAGGCCGCGCTGCGTTCCGTCCTGGACCGCCTCGACGCGGAGCGGATCTCCGCGGCGGAGCTGTCGCTGCACACTCCCGACCTCGACGACGTCTTCCTCGCCCTCACCAGCCGCTAAGGAATCCGGCCATGAAGAAGCACACGTTCGCTGACACCGCCACCATGCTGCGCCGCAACGTCCGCCACACCCTGCGCTACCCGTCCATGACCATCGGGTCGGTCTTCGGCCCCGTCATCATGCTGCTGCTGTTCGTGGGCGTGCTGGGGCGCACCCTCGGCGCCGGGCTGCCCGTCGGCACCGGCGGGTACATCGGCTACCTCGCACCCGGGATCATCATCACCGCGGTGGCGTCGGGCAGCATGGCCACCGCGGTCGCCATCTGCGTCGACCTGACCGAGGGCATCGTCGACCGGTTCCGGACGATGCCGATCTCCCGGGTCGCGTTCCTGTCGGCCCATGTCGTCAACAGCATGCTCACCACCGTGGCGAGCACGGCGGCGGTCACGCTCGTCGCCGTCCTGCTGGGATTCCGTCCGCACGCCACGGCGGGCGCCTGGGTCGGCGCGATCGGCCTGCTCCTGGTGCTGACCTTCGCGTTGACCTGGCTGGCCGTCGCCTTCGGGCTGGTGTCGGCGACCCCCGAGGCGGCCAGCAACGCACCCATGCTGATCGTGTTCCTGCCCTTCGTCGGCAGCGCGTTCGCCCCGGCCTCGGCGATGCCGGCCGGCGTGAGCCAGTTCGCCGAGTACCAGCCGTTCACGCCGGCCATCGAGACGGTCCGCGGACTGTTGACCGGCACGCCGATCGGCCACAACGGCGTGATCGCCGTCGCCTGGTGCGTGGTGATCGCGGCGGGTGGCGCGACCTGGGCGCTCTCCGCCTTCCGCCAGGGCCGTGCACAATGAGCCGGTTGAACATGAGCCGAGGAGGACCCGCGTTGCTCACCATCAAACGGCTCGCGGAGTACGTCGGCGTGACGGTCCGCGCGGTGCGCCACTACCACCAGACGGGCCTGCTGCCCGAGCCCGAGCGGGACTCCTCCGGCTACCGCCGCTACGACGCCCAGGCGATCGTGGACCTCATCCGGATCAAGACCATGGCCGAGGCGGGTACGCCGTTGCCGCGCATCCAGGAGCTGATGACGGCCGACCCGGCTCACTTCGCCGAGGCGGTGGCGGAGATCGACGCGGCGCTGGAGCGGCAGATCGACGAGCTCCGACAGCGCCGGACCCGACTCGCCGATCTGGTCGGCGGCGATCGCCTGTTCCTGCCCGCCGAGATCGCCGACTACCTCCAGCAGCTGCGCGAGCTCGGGGTGAGTGAGCGCGGCGTACGCATGGAGCGCGATGGTTGGATCATGCTGACCGCGAACTATCCGGACACGGCACTGGAGTGGATCGCCCTGAAACGCGAGCAGTTGGCCGACCCCGCGTTCCGGGAGTTCTACCTGACCTACGATCGCGCGTACGACTGGCGTCCCGACGATCCGCGGCTCGACGCCCTGGCCGACGTGATGGCCGAGCGACTGCGCCAGGAGGCCCGGGCCACCGGGGTCGAGACGGCCCGCATGACCATCCAGGAGACGGTGTCCAAGGACGAGCAGGCGCTGCTGGCCACGCACGTGAGCGAGTACTCACCAGCGTGGATCCGCCTCAACGAGCTGCTCCGCCAGCGAGTCAGCGCCTAACCGGACGGAGACGACGTGACGCCCCTGACCTACGCCGAAGTCGGCGCCACCGAGACCGGCGAGTTGCCGCCCGGCTACCGGCACCTGCGCTACCGCACCGCGATCGGGCGTGACGTGTTCGCGGTCGCCGCGGAGGCGGTGTTGACCTGGCGGATGCACCGGGCCGCCGGCATCAAGGTGGACACGGCCTCGGCAAAAGCCGCACCGGGTGTCGACGTGACCATGCACATCGGGCCGCTGCCCGCGCCGTGTCGCGTGGTGTGGGTCGTCGACGAGCCGAACAAGGCCGGCTGGGGGTACGGGACGCTGCCCGGGCATCCGGCGCGGGGCGAGGAGTCGTTCGTCGTCAGCCAGGGGGAAGACGGGGTGACCTGGTTCGAGGTGACCGCGTTCAGCGTGCCGGCCGGGTTCCTGATGAAGGCGGCCGGTCCGGGAGCACGGCTCTTCCAACGGACCTACGCGGCGTGGTGCGCCCGAGCGCTGAGAAGACTGGTGAAGAGCTAGAACCGCGCGAACGACCGGATCGGCATGCGCGGGCCGAACTTCGGGGCCATGACTCCCGTGGCTTCCAGGAGCATGCAGACCCGGCCGCGGTGGCCGCGGAACGGCTCCAGCAGCTCCAGCATTCGGGCGTCGTCGGCGCGGGGCTCGCGGGCCAGGTGCCACGCCACCGTGTTCGGGATGTGGAAGTCGCCGACGCTGACCGCGTCCGCGTCGCCGTACGCGATCCGGACCACCTCGGCCGCCGTCCAGGGGCCGATGCCGCGGATCGCCCGCATCCGGGTCGTCGCCTCTTCCGCCGTCGCGCAGCGCTCGATCCGGGCGGCCTCGGCGGCGGCCCGGCGCAGCGTGTCGGCCCGCTTCTGCTCGACGCCGAACGGGTGGAAGACCCAGTAGGGCTGGGCGGCGATCACCTCGGGCAGGGGCGGCAGCAGCAGGCCTTCGAGCGGGCCGGGCGCGGGCGTTCCAAAAGCACGCAGCGTCCCGGCGTAGCCCTTGGACGCCTCCTTGCCGGTCACCTTCTGCTCGAAGATGGCCCGCATCAGGCGGGGGAAGACGACCCCGGTCGCGGGGATGCGCCGGCCGCGATGGACGCGGGCCAGCTCGCGGACCACCGGGTGGGTCGCCGCCAGCTCCGCGAAACCGGTCAGGTCGTCCCGCAGCCCGGCCACCGCGTCGGCGCGCGCGACCACCCACTCCCGGCCCGGCCCGTACCCGGTGGCGGTCAGCTCCTGACCAGCGCGGCTCAAAGCGAGCGAGGCGGGCCCGTCCGGGGTGTGGGTCGCCCACCAGAACGTGTCGCCGACGAACCTGGCGCACGGGTCCCAGTGGCGCATCACGATCGGACCGACCGAGCCGCCGAGGTGGTAGTGCTCCGGAAGCCGCATCACCCGCCGCACGTCGGCCATCATTCCTCGATCTTCGGACGGGGGCCGAACATGCCGACCGGGGGCGGGGCGGACGGGGTGGCGGCGGCGTCCGTGACCACCGTCTCACCACCGGCGAAACGGGTCAGGTCGTCGCCGGTGAGCAGCCGGCCCGGGAACCAGTCGCCGGCCACCCGGCGGGCGAGGGCGGCGGTCGGCAGCGGGGTGTTGGCGGCGGTCAGCACCAGGTTGCCGAACCGCCGTCCGCGCAGCACCGACGAGTCGGCCACCAGGGCGACCTGCGGGAACACGTCGGACACGGTGGCCACCTGGGCGCGGGCCAGGACGAGCGGCGGCCCGTCGGTCATGTTGACCAGGTAGCGGCCGTCCGGGTGCAGCACCCGGGCCGCCTCGTGGACGAACTCGACGGAGCGGACGCTGGCCGGGGTGCGGGCGCCCGAGAAGACGTCGACGATCACCACGTCGAACTCGTCGTCGCGGGCCTTGGTCAGCTCCGTGCGGGCGTCGCCGACGCGCAGCTTCAGCTTGGGGTCGGTGGGCCAGGGCAGGTGCTCGCGGACGAAGGCGACCAGCTTGGCGTCGGCCTCGACCACCCGCTGCCGGCTGCCGGGGCGGCTGGCGGCGATGTAGCGGGCCAGGGTCAGCCCGCCGCCGCCGAGGTGCAGCACCCGCAGCGGCATCGACGGCGGCGCGGTCAGGTCGAGCGAGGCGGCGATCCGGCGAACGTACTCGAACTCGAGGTAGGTGGGATCGTCCAGGTCGACGTGCGACTGCGGTGCGCCATCGACCAGCAACGTGTACGCGCGCGGCCGGTCATGGTCGGGCAACAGCTCGGCGACGCCCGACCCAATCTGGGCGACCACCCGCCGCCCCTGCCCCCGCTGCCGACCCACACCCGCAAACTTAGCCTCCCGACCACCCCTCCGAACGAGCCCCGGGAAGCGTGTAACCAGATATGGCGGCTGAGGACTCGTTCCGCGACTACGTCGCGGCGCGGCTGGTGGGCCTGTCGCGGGCCGCCTACCTGCTGACGGGTGACCGGCATCTCGCGGAGGACCTGGTGCAGCAGGCGCTCGTCCAGGTCGCCAGCCGGTGGGAGAAGATCTCCGCCGGCGGCGACCCGGACCCGTACGTCCGCCGGGTCCTCTACCACCAGCACGTCTCCTGGTGGCGGTGGCGCCGCCTGGTCGACCGGCCGCACGCCGACCTGCCCGAAACCGCCGTCGCCGACCGCGGGCGCGACGTGGACACCGAGCTGACCGTGCGGCAGGCCCTGCGCAGGCTGACCCCGAAACAGCGGGCCGTGCTGGTGCTGCGCTACTTCGAGGACCTCACCGAGGCGCAGACGGCCGAGGTGCTCGGCTGCTCGGTCGGCACCGTGAAGAGCAACACCCGGGACGCGCTGGCCCGGCTGCGGACTACCGCCCCGGAGCTCGCGGACCTGCGGGAGGCGCGATGAAAGAGCTCAAGGAGCTCGCCGGCGAGATGACGCCCGCCCGGCTGCCGGACGACCTGTGGGGTGCGGGACGGCGGCTGCGCCGGCGGCGCCGGCTCGGTTACGCGGTCGCGGCGGTGCTGGTCCTGGTCCTCGCGGTGACGCTGCCGGAGTGGGCGGCGCACCGCCGGGCCGCGATCGTGCCGGCGGACCGGCCCGGCGCGGTGCCGTCGCGGGTCGAGCTGCCGCACCTCTGGCAGGCCAAGGTCGGGCAGTGGCCGGCCGGGCCACCCGGGCCCGCGGCGCTGGTGTTCTTCACGTCGAAGACCCGCTATCTGGAGGGCACCGGCGTCGTGGTCGGCGCCGAGGGCGCCTATCGCCTGATCTACCAGCGGATCGGCGAGGGCGACGGCCTGCTCACCCCGGACGGCCGCTACTACGTGGGCCCGGGGCTGCGGCTGCTCGACCTGACCACGGGCAAGCAGCGGCAGCTGTCCGGCGAGCCGATCTGGGGTCAGCCGCTCGCCTTCTCGCCGGACGGCAGGGAACTGCTGATCGGCGTCTCCAACGACGACCACGTGATCACGTACGGCACGGACAACGTGCCGGACAACGACCCGGCCAAGCCCGACGACCTCGTCGCCGTCGACCTGCGTACGGGTGCCAAACGGTATGTGGCGGTGGGCCGGTTCAACTCGTACACGGCGGCGGCCTGGTCGCCGGACGGCGCCCGGATCGCCGTCGAGGGCTCGATCGGCTACGCCGACAACGGGCGCCGGCTGTCGGTGATGGACGCGCGCACCGGCGCCCCGGAGTGGACGATCGACAGCTCCGCACGGGACCGGGAGTTGGCCGGGCGGGCCGCCTGGACCCCGGACGGCGGCCTGCTGGCGATGCTCGCCTTCGAAGGTTGTGCGGACCCGTGTGAGCCGGAGCGGATGACCGACCGGCGCTGGCGCCTGGAGTTGGCCGACGCCAACACCGGCAACATCGTCACTCGGCCGGTGCCGATCGAGGGGCTGCCGGACGAGGTCGTCGGCTGGCGCGGCGGGGACGCGGTGCTCACCTACAGCGCGAGCCGGACCGATCCCGAGCACCGGACGCTGGTCGCGCTCCGGCCGGACGGCGCGGTCGACACGCTGGTGGACACCCCGCCGGGCGTCTCCAACCTGGAGGTCCCGGAGGACCTGCTCCGGGCCGGCTCGTTCGGCCGGACGCCCCCGGAGCCGTCGATCTGGGCCGCGCCGGCCTGGGCGTACCTGCTGGTGGCGGCGCCGTTCCTGGTGTTGCTCTGGATCGTCCGCCGGCGCCGTCAGCGCCGCGTGTAGCGGAGCAGCAGCAGGTCGTCGCCGAGCAGCGAGTGGTGCAGGCGGAGCGGCAGCGGGCCGCCGGCGCGGTGCGGTCCGGCGGTGATCCGGCCCCCGCCCGGGCCGGCCAGCAGCGGCGACACGGTCAGGCACAGCTCGTCGACCAGGTCCGCCGCGGTCAGCGTGCCGAGCAGGTGCGGGCCGCCCTCGCAGAGGATCTGGTTCAGCCCGCGCTCGCGCAGGACGGCCAGACCCGCGGTGAGGTCGAGCTCGCGCTCGCCGACGCGTACCACGTCGGCGACCTGGTCCAGGCCCTTCGGCGCGGTGGCCACGGTAGTGGTCAGCACGACCGGCCGGACGGGTGCCTCGGTGAACACCGGGGACGCCGGGTCGACGTCGAGCCGCCCGGAGACCACCACCAGGGTCGGCACGGCGGGCAGGCCCTGGGCCAGCCGCCAGGCCCGGCGCGGCTCGTCGAGCTTGATCGCGCGGTAGCCCTCGTGGCGCATGGTGCCGGCGCCGACCAGCAGGCCGTCGCAGACCTTGCGCAGGATGCCGAACACCCGCTTGTCGGCCGGCCCGGACAGGCCCGCCGAGTAGCCGTCGACCTCGACCGCGCCATCGACGCTGGTCACGAAATTGACACGAACTGTCGGCGCCGTGCCACGCGCGTAGCACCTGGTCAGGGCCTCGTCGTCCAGTTCCGCACCACCTGGCTGAGCTGCGTCGACGCTCCACAACGCCCGGATCGGCGGCGGGCTCATCCGGCCACCGCGGAGCCGATTGGGGTGGCGGCCATCGGGGTACGGTGCTGACAGTCGCAGCTCATCCGGCCACCCTATTCGAGGGACGACGCATGACCCGGCAGATCTTCCAGCTCAAGGTGACGCTGGCCGAAGTGCTGCCCGAGGTGTGGCGCCGGGTCGAGCTGCCGGGTGCGTACACCCTTGATCGGGTGCACAAGGTGATCCAGCACGCGATGGGCTGGCAGAACTACCACCTGCACTCGTTCGAGGTCGACGGCGTGCAGTACGGCGATCCCGACCCCGACGGCGAGCTCGCCGTGCGCGACGAGATCGACGTGCGCCTCGACGCGGTGGCCCACAAGGGCACCCGGCTGCTCTACACCTACGACTTCGGCGACTGGTGGGAGCACGACGTGCTGGTGGAGGACGCCTTCGTCGCCGAGCCGGACCAGCGCTACCCCCGCTGCGTCGCCGGTGAGCGGGCCTGCCCGCCGGAGGACGTCGGTGGCGCCTTCGGCTACGCCGAGCTGCTCGTCGCCCTGCACGAGGCGGACCACCCGCAGCACGACGAGCTGCGGAGCTGGGTCGGGTCCGGTTTCGCGCCCGACGCGTTCGACCCGGCGCGGGCGACCACCTTGCTACGTCGCCTGACATAGGCGCCCTAAAAGGGTGAAACAGTCTTTCATCCCATCTGGCACCGCCCCGCGCGTCGGCTGTGAGCCGGTCGTACGGATGTTGCAAGATGCGAGTCGTGGGAGTGGAAGCTTTGGGTGAACAGACCGCGGTCGGCCGGGTGCTCGGCACCTCCGACGCCACTCCGTTGCAGTTCTGGACGGCGGTCGCGCCCGGCAGCTACCTGCAGCTCGACGACGTCGTGGTGACCACCCGTGAGCTGCCCGACCGGCCACCGGTGCGGATCGCCGGCGTGGTGACCCAGGTCCGGGCCCGGCACGAGGGCGCCGTCTTCGACAGCGACGTCTTCTCGATCGCCGACGGCACGCTGCCCGCCCAGGTGCAGGAGGCCGCCGAGATCACCGTCACCCGGGTCGACCCCGAGCTCTACGTGCCGCCCGCGCCGGGCGCGATCGTCCACCGGGCCACCGGCGACCTGCGTGCCGCCGCGCTGCACTTCGACCGGATGGAACGGCAGATCCCGATGGGCACGGGGCGCGACGGCATCCCGGTCTACCTCAACGCCGACTTCCTCGACGGCACCCGGGGCGCGCACGTGTCGATCTCCGGCATCTCCGGCGTCGCCACCAAGACGAGCTTCGCGACGTTCCTGCTCTACGCGGTCTTCAACTCCGGTGCGCTGGGTGGCGACGCGGTCAACGCCAAGGCACTGATCTTCAACGTCAAGGGCGAGGACCTGCTCTTCCTCGACCACCCCAACGTCAAGCTCGACGAGAAGACCGTCGCGGCGTACGCGGCCCTCGGGCTGCCGGCCAAGCCGTTCGACGACGTCCGGGTCTACGCGCCGCCGAGGATGGGTGACGCATCCGGCACGCCCGACGTCAGCAGCCGCCTGACCGGCGTCGACAGCTTCTACTGGACGCTCGAGGAGTTCTGCGCCGGCTCGCTGCTGCCGTACGTGTTCGCCGACGCCGACGACGAGCGGCAGCAATACACGATGGTCGTGCACGCCGTGACCGCCCACCTGGCCCGGCACGCCGTGCCGGCCGACGGTGGCGTGGCGATCGCCGGCACGCGGCTGAGCTCGTACGCCGACCTGGTCGACTTCGTGGTCGCGCAGCTCTCCGACGACGAGACCCGGTTCGCCTGGACCGGCAGCGCGGTCGGGCTCGGCACGGTCAACGCGTTCGCCCGGCGGCTGATCGCCAGCAAGCGCGACCTCGGCCGGCTGATCCGCGGCGATCTGGCCACCCGCCGGCCGCACCAGATCAACACCGACGAGAGCGCCCAGGTCACCGTCGTCGACCTGCACAACCTGCCCGACCGCGCCCAGCGGTTCGTGGTCGGCGTGACGCTCAAGAAGGAGTTCGAGCGCAAGGAGAAGAAGGGCACGGCCAAGCCGCTGCTCTTCGTGGTGCTCGACGAGCTCAACAAATACGCGCCCCGGGAAGGCTCGTCGCCGATCAAGGAGGTGCTGCTCGACATCGCCGAGCGGGGCCGCTCGCTCGGCGTGATCCTGGTCGGCGCGCAGCAGACCGCCAGCGAGGTCGAGCGCCGCATCGTCACGAACTCGGCGGTGCGGGTGGTCGGCCGGCTCGACCCGGCCGAGGCGTCGCGCCCGGAATACGGCTTCCTCCCGCCCGCGCAGCGGCAACGGGTGCTGCTGGCCAAGCCCGGCACGATGTTCGTCAACCAGCCCGACATCCCGGTGCCGCTCTGCCTGGAGTTCCCGTTCCCGTCGTGGGCGACCCGGCACTCCGAGGCGGGCGCGGCGCCGACCGGCTCGCTGCGCTCGGTCACCCAGTCCGCCGACCCGTTCGCGGTGGTCGGCTCGCGGTCGGGCGCGCTGTCCGACGACGACATCCCCTTCTAGGAGGCTGATCCGGTGCGCGTCCTGCACACCTCCGACTGGCACGTCGGCAAGGTCCTCAAGGGACAGTCGCGGGTCGAGGAGCACGTCGCGGTGCTGGCCCAGGTGGTCGAGATCGCCAAGGCCGAGCAGCCCGACCTGGTGATCGTGGCCGGCGACCTCTATGACACCGCGGCGCCGTCGCCGGAGTCGACCCGGCTGGTCACCCGCGCCCTGTCGGCGTTGCGGCGCACCGGCGCCGACGTCGTCGCGATCGGCGGCAACCACGACAACGGGGCCGCGCTCGACGCCCTGCGGCCCTGGGCCGAGGCGGCCGGCATCACGCTGCGCGGCAGCGTCCGCGACAACCCCGCCGAGCACGTCATCGAGGGCACCACCGCGGGCGGCGAGCGGTGGCGGCTGGTCGCACTGCCGTTCCTGTCGCAGCGGTACGCCGTCCGCGCGGTCGAGATGTACGACCTGACCGCGGCCGAGGCGACGCAGACCTACGCGGACCACCTGGCCCGGCTGCTCGGCAAGCTGACCGAGGGCTTCGGCGAGGCGGGCGTGGTCAACCTGGTCACCGCGCACGTGACGGTGGTCGGCGCCAGCCAGGGTGGCGGCGAGCGCGAGTCGCAGACGGTGCTGGGCTACGCCGTGCCGGCCACCGTGTTCCCGACCAACACGCACTACGTCGCGCTCGGCCACCTGCACCGGGCCCAGACGGTGCTCGGCCCGTGCCCGGTCCGCTACAGCGGCAGCCCGCTCGCGATCGACTTCGGCGAGGGCGAGAACGTGCCGGCCGTCTCGGTGGTCGAGGTCACCGCGAAGACCGCCGCGAAGGTACGGGAGGTGCCGGTCACGTCGGCCGCCGCGCTGCGTACCGTCCGGGGCTCCCTCGAACAGCTGGCCTCCCTGAAGACGGGCGATGCCTGGCTGCGGGTCTACGTGCGCGAGATGCCCCGGGCCGGCCTGCGCGAAGAGGTCCAGGAGATGCTGCCCCGCGCGCTGGAAGTGCGGATCGATCCGGACATGATCGCCGCGGCCCCGGGCCCGCGGGCCGAGGAACGTGCTGGCCGGTCGCCACGCGACCTGTTCGCCGACTATCTGGCCAGCCGCGGGGTCTCGGACGAGGGCGTGCAGGAACTGTTCGACGAGCTCTATGAGGAGACGTCCGCATGAGGCCGCTGCGGCTCGACATGGCGGGGTTCACGGTCTTCCGGGACGAGACGACCGTCGACTTCATGGACGCCGACTTCTTCGCGCTGGTCGGGCCGACCGGCTCCGGGAAGTCGACCGTGCTCGACGCGATCTGCTTCGCGCTCTACGGCCAGGTGCCGCGGTGGGGGAGCAGCCGGGGCATCGCCAACGCGCTGTCGCCCTCGGCGACCGAGGCCCGGGTGCGGCTGGTGTTCGAGTCCGGCGGCGCCCGCTACGTGGCCACCCGGGTGGTCCGCCGCGACAGCCGGGGCAACGTGAAGACCGGCGGCGCCGGCCTCCAGCAGATGCCCGACAACTTCGACGTGTCCAAACTCGACACCGGGATGACGCCGGAGGACCTCGGCGACGTGCTGGCCGGCACCCCGGGCGAGATGGACGAGGCGGTGCTGCACGCCGTCGGGCTGCCGTACGAGCAGTTCACCAGCTGCGTCATCCTCCCGCAGGGCCAGTTCGCCGACTTCCTGCACGCCAAGCCCGCCACCCGCCAGCAGATCCTGGTCAACCTGCTCGGCCTGCACGTCTACGAAGACGTCCAGAAGCGGGCCACCGCCCGGGCTCAACAGGCCGACGCCGACCTGCGGGCCGTCGACCAACTGCTGGCCGGGCTCGACGACACCTCCGACGAGGCGCTGGCCGACGCGGCCGAGCGGGTCGAGGCGATGCTGGCCCTGGCCACCCGGGTCACCGACGACATGCCGGCGCTCGACGAGGCGCGGCAGACGGCTGTTTCGGCGGCGGCCGGGCTGTCGGCGATCGACGACGAGATCGCGCTGCTCGACCGGGTCCGTGCGCCGCGCGGTGTGGCCGCCCTGGCCTCGGCGGCGGCCGACGCGCGCGAGACGGCCGCCGCGGCCACCGACGCGGTGACGGCGGCCGAGGAGCACGAGGAGAAGCTGCGCGGCGAGCTCGCCGCGGCCGGCGACGCCTCCGCGCTGCGGCTGCTGCTGCGCGCGCACGAGGAACGCGACGCGGTCGCGGCCGAGTCGACGTCCCTCCAGGACGGACTCACCGCCGCCACCACCGAGCACCGCACCGCGGCGGCGGCCTTGGAGACGGCGCGGGCGGCGGCGCTGCGCACGGCGAGCGAGCTGGACGCCGCCCGGCGGGCCTACCAGGACGCCCAGGCGGCCGACCGGGCCGGGGCGCTGCGCGTACACCTGCATGCCGGTGCTCCCTGTCCCGTCTGCGAGCAGCCGGTGACGACGGTGCCGGCGGTCCCGGCGACCTCGGCGGTGCCCGCCGCGGAACAGGCGGGGCACGCGGCGAAGGCCGCGCACGAGCAGGCCGAGGCCCAGGTGGCCGAGCGGGAGCGGGCGGCCCGGGCCCTGGAGCGCACCCTCGACCGGGCCCGCGCCCAGCACGAGCAGCTCGCCTCCCGGCTGGCCGCCCTCGACGCGCAGCTCGCGACGTCGCCGGGCGTCACCGCCCTCCGCCGGGAGCTGGCGACCCTGGCCGGGTTGCAGAAGTCGCTGGACGCGTCGGTCGCGGCGTTGAAGTCGGCCCGCGAGCAGGCGCGGACCGCGGTGACCGCGCGCGCGGCGGCGGAGCAGCGGTTGACCCACGGGTGGCAGGAGTTCGACGCCGCCCGGGACGCGGTGGCCCGGTTCGCGCCACCGGCCGCCGCGCGCGACGACCTGGCCGAGTCGTGGTCGGCCCTGGCCGGCTGGTCGGTGTCCGAAGTGGAGACCCGCCGCGCCGCCCGCGCCACGCTGGCTTCGCGCGCCGCCGAGGCTGACGCCGCGGTCGAGGTGGTGCGGGCGCGGCTGGACGCCGCCTTCGTCGAGGCCGGGCTGCCGGCACCCGACGACCACGTCCGAGCCGCGACGGTGGCCGTCGAACGGGCCACGGCCGCACACGAGCGGGTCGAGGAGCGGCGGGCGCAGGTGCGCGGGCTGCTCGACAAGCGCGTGGCACACGAGCGCGACGGCCAGGTGGCCAAGGCGCTGGCCGGACACCTGCGGGCCAACAACTTCGAGCGCTGGCTGCTGGAGGAGGCGCTCGACCTGCTGGTCGAGGGCGCGTCGCGGATTCTCCGGGAGCTGTCGGCGGGGCAGTACGACCTCGTACACGAGAAGGGCGAGTTCTCGGTCGTCGACCACCACGACGCCGGCCTGCGCCGGGGCGTCCGCACGCTGTCGGGCGGCGAGACGTTCCAGGCGTCGCTGGCCCTGGCGCTGGCGCTGGCCGAGCAGCTCGCCGGCATGTCGACCTCGGCCGCGAGCCTGGAGTCGATCCTGCTCGACGAGGGTTTCGGCACGCTGGACGCCGCGACGCTGGACACCGTGGCCGCGACGCTGGAGGGCCTGGCCGCCCGCGGCGACCGGATGGTCGGCGTGGTCACCCACGTGCCGGCACTGGCCGAACGCGTGCCGGTGCGGTTCGACGTCAGCAAGGACGCGCGATCCGTCGCCCACATCACCCGGAGCGGGATATGACGGAATACTTCATCGACAACTGGGACCCGGCGTACGGAGCCTCCTTCGAGGCGGCGCCGGTCTCGCAGAGCACGGCCCAGATCAACACCGACGTGGAGCTGCCTGCGGCGGCCTGGCGCCCGCTCACCGCCCCACCGACGGTCCGCGCGCCCGACGTGGTGCTGCTGGTCGACGGCGTGCGCCGGATCGACGCGACACTGTGGACCCGCGAGGAGGACGGCACGTCGCACCCGGGCCTGGCGGCGTCGTACGCGGCCGGCGTGGTTCGGTGTGACCTGCGCGCGGGCGCGGCGACGCTGGCCGGCACGCTGGTCGAACGCGGCCTGTTCACGACGTCCCCGACGGCGACGGACATCGAGGCCGGCTCGGTCCGCTACGGCGTGCGCCAGATCGCCGGCGCACCGGACCCGGCCCGCCTGGTGCCGGCGGTGCAGGGCCCGCTGACGGCGCTGGAGGTGGCGATCTCGACGTCGGTCCGCGGCGAGTCCGAGGACCTGCTGGTCCTGGACGGCCCGCTGCGCAACCGCCGCCAGCTCAGCCGCACGATCGGCTACGTGAAGACGCAGCAGAGCCAATATCTGGACGCGGCCCTGACCAACGTGGTCACGGCCCTGCGCCCGGGTGAGCGGTCGCCGGTCTTCCTGATGGGCACGGCGTGGGGCGGCTACTCGTGGTACCTGCGGCTCCCGGGCCCGGCGGGCGCACCGTGGGCGGGCATCGTCCGGGTCGAGTGCACGACGGAGATCCCGGCCCAGGAGGCGATCGAGCTCGCCGACCTGTCGCTGGTCACGCTGCCGAGGTTCGCCTCGAACCCGTACAAGGACCCGCGCGCCCCGCAGAACCTGATCCCGATCGCGGGCCTGGAACGCCGCCTCCGCGCCCTACTCGGCGACTCCCGCCTCCTGCACCGCGCCCTGACCCTGGCCGCCGCCCGCAGCGCCGCGGTACCCGTCTGACGTTTCGGGAGCTCTCCCTTGCTGGATCACCTGGGTGTAGGTCCGTGGACCGAACAGGGCTATTTCGACCTGGGCGAGACCCACCCGCGCATAGAGCTCATCGATGGAAGCCTGCTGGTGACCCCGGCGGGCGATCTGTCTCACCAGCTCATCGCGTTCGAGCTCGCGACGGAGCTGGACGGGGCAGCCCGAGCAGCCGGGCTCGTCGTGTATCCGGGGGTGAACGTTCGTCTTGGACCCGACCGGATCTTGATTCCGGACATCGTCGTGGCGGAGGCCGACGACGAAGGCTTGGCGGTCGAGGCCGCGGACGTGCGGTTGGTTTGCGAGATCGTCGAACCTGTTAGCGCCGTCGCGGACCAGGTGACCAAGCCTCGGCTTTATGCGGACGCAGGCATCCGTTACTACCTGCTCGCCTACGGACCGGCAGCGGATCTTGCGCTCCGGTTGTTTCGACTTCGAGGCGCGGACTATGTCCAGGTCGCCGAAGAGCAGTCGGGCCAGATCTCGCGCCTCATCGAGCCGGCATTTGCTGATCTCCCACGTGGCCCGACACTTCCGCAACACGATCGGTAGCGACGTGGCCGAAGTGGAGCTCTGGGTCGACGACGTGGTCGGCTCGGAGGATTTTGACGTCCGTGTGGTAGTGCATCGAGGTCAGCCACGGTAGGCGGTCGCCCTGGCGGGGGAGCTGGTCGATGACCCGGCGGATGTAGCCAGCGCCGAAGTCCAGGAACGGGCGCGTGGGCATGTCCGGGTCGGCGGGCTCCGGGCGGCACAGCTCGTAGCCGTGCTTGTCCATGTGGGCCAGCAGCAGGCAGAAGTGCGCGCAGAGCAGCCCGACCTTGAGCGTCCAGGACGAGTTCGTGTAGCCCACGATGAACGCGAAGTTCGGCACCCCCGAGAGCATCATGCCCTTGTACGCGATCGTGTCGGCGACGTTGACCGGCGACCCGTCGACCGTCAGCGGCACCCCGCCCAGCGCCTGCACCTGCAGGCCCGTGGCCGTGACGATGATGTCGGCCTTCAGTTCCGCGCCGCTGCCCAGAAGGATGCCGTCCTCGGTGAACGTCTCGATCCGGTCCGTGACGACCGAGGCCGTGCCCGCCCGGATCGCCTTGAACAGGTCGCCGTCCGGCACCAGGCACAAGCGTTGGTCCCACGGGTTGTACGGCGGCCGGAAGTGCTCGTCGACCGGATAGCCCTCGGGTAGCTGTCGGGCGTTGAGCCAGCGGATCACCCGGCGCGCCCGTTCGGGGCGGCGCTGGCAGAACTTCCAGATCGCGCGCTGCATCGCGATGTTCTTGCGCCGGGTCAGGGCGTGCCCGCGGACCGGCCCGAGATACTTCTTCAACGCGTTGCCGATCGCGTCCTTCGTCGGCATCGACAGGATGTACGTCGGCGTGCGTTGCAGCATCGTCACGTGTGCGGCGGTCTCGGCCATCGCGGGCACGATGGTGACCGCGGTCGCGCCGCTGCCGACCACGACCACCCGCTTGCCCTGGTGGTCGAGCTCCGCGGGCCAGTGCTGCGGGTGCACGATCGTGCCCTGGAAGCGATCCCGCCCCGGGAACTCCGGTGTGAAGCCCTGTTCGTAGCGGTAGTAGCCGCCCGCGCAGAACACCCAGTTGGCGGTCAGCGTCAACGGCGACCCGACATGGTCCACGGCCACCGTCCACAGTGCCGTCGAGGAGTCGAACGCCGCTGCGCGTACCCGGTGGTGGTAGCGGATGTGGGGGTCCAGGCCGTTTTCCGTCGCCGTCTCCCGCAGGTACGAGAGGATCCGCGGCGCCGAGGCGATGGCCTCCTTGTCGCGCCAGGGCTTGAACGCGTACCCGAAGGTGTGCAGGTCGGAGTCCGACCGGGTGCCGGGATAGCGGAACAGGTCCCAGGTGCCGCCGGACGCGCCGCGGGCCTCGAGGATCGCGAACGTCTTGCCCGGGAGCTCCGTCTTGAGGTAGCGCCCGGCGCCGATGCCGGAGATCCCGGCACCGATGATCAGCACATCGAAATGCTCCACCGCCATCTGTTCATGGTCGACCGTGCCCGCCGCGCGAGCGCCGGACGATCTGCACCGTTATCAGGGCTGGCGAGGTGCGAACTGCACCACTACCGTGACCGGCATGTCCTGGGACTCGCCGTCGCCCCGGGTGCGGGAGCTGATCCGGCAGGGCGCCGAGATCGCGCTCAACCCGCGACCCGAGTGGCTGGCCGAGATCGACGCGGCGACGCTGGCCGGTGAGGCGCGCCGCGCGATCGCCGACGACCCGGTGCTGGCCGCCGCCACCCGCCGGACCAACCGGTCCAACCTGCTGTTCTGGGCGGCCGCCAACGTACGCGCGCCGGGTCAGCCCGTGCCCGCCAACGACGACGCGGCACCGCTGGCGATCGCCCGGGATCTCGTCCGCCGCGGGCTCGACGAGTCGGCACTGGACTCGTACCGGGTCGGCGAGGCGGTCGCGGCCCGGCTCTGGACGCAGATCGCCTGCTCGCTGACCAGCGACACCGACGAGCTGCGGGAGGTGCTCGACGTCTCGCTGCGGTCGATCGCCGCGTTCGTCGACGCCACGGTCGCCGCCATCTCGCTGCGGATGCGGGCCGAGCGGGCGGCCCTGACCCAGGGCAGCCACGCCGAACGCCGCGAGACGGTCATCCTGCTGCTCGACGGCGCACCGATCACGGGCGCGGAGACCAGGCTCGGGTACGCCCTGGACCGCACCCACACAGCCGCGGTGGTCTGGACGGACGACCCGGACGCCGACCCGCGCCAGCTCGACCGGGCCGCCGACGCCCTGGCCGGCGCGGCCCGGCCGCTGAGCGTCATCGCCAGCGCTGCTACCCGCTGGGTGTGGGTGCACGGCCGGCCCGACGCGGGTGACCTGCGCGCGGCCCTGGACCGCCTGCCCGCGGTGCGGGTCGCGCTCGGCTCACCGGCGGCCGGCGTCGACGGCTTCCGCCGCAGCCATCACGACGCGTTGACCACCCAGCGCCTGCTGGCCCGGCTCACCCAGGCGCACCGGTTCGCGACGTTCGACGAGGTGGAGCTGGTCGCGCTGGTCACGCGGGACGCGGAGGGCGCCGACCGGTTCGTCACCCGCACGTTGGGCGCGCTGGAGAGCGCGCCGGTGGAGCTTCGGGCCGCTGTGCGGGCCTTCATCGCCGAGCAGTGCAACGCCTCCCGGGCGGCGGCCCGCCTGTTCACCCACCGCAACACCCTGCTGCGGCGGCTGGCCCGCGCCGACCGGCTGCTGCCCCGGCCCCTCGCGGGCCGCGCCGTGGAAGTCGGCGCGGCCCTCGAGATCCTGCACTGGCGGGGCTAGACCGGCCGCCAGCCGTCGCGGTAGACCACCGAGGCCAGGGCGACCTCGTCGTGCAGGCCGCCCGGCACCGGTTCCACCCGCACCCGGGCCGGCCGGTCGACCAGCACGCACACCTGCTCGCCCGGCCACCACCAGCCGCACGAGCGGGTCAGGTCGGCCCACACTCCGAAGTGGTCGGTGGTGCCGGGAGACCAGTCGGCCAGGCCGAGCCGCCGCAGGGTGTCGTAGTAGCCGATCCAGCAGGCGTCCTGCTGGCCGTACCAGCAGACCGGTGCGGCGTGGCCCAGGGCGGCGCGCACCGGTTGCCGGAATCCCTTGCCCAGACTGCGATGCAGCGATCCGCGTACGGACTGGTGCAACACCACGGCCAGGGGTACGCCGCGATCCAGCGCGTCCAGCGGCGGCAGTTCCGGCCACGGTTCCTTGCTCTTGCCAGGCTTGCGGGCCGGTGACAGCTCCGGGTCGGCGTACGCGACACCGGCACTGAGCGCGGCCCGCAACCGGGACGCCACCGTGGCCAGGTCGCTGGCCAGCGCCGGGCGGCCCCGCGGGTCACGGATCCAGTGGTACAGGTCGTCCAGCGTGGGCCAGCCGTCGACCAGGGCCAGGGCCTTGGCGGGGGAGTCGACCCACTCGAACCGGGGACGGGGTCGGGACATCCGGGCGTAGACGGCGGCCACGGACCGCTCTGCGGTTTCCCGGTCGGCGGGCGACGTGGACAGGCCGTGGTCGAGCCACTCCCGACGGATGGTCACGGCTTCCTGCCAGTACTGGCGGGCCGGAACGACATTCCAGAACGCGGCGTCACTGCGCCGCGTAGGCGCGGTCATCGCGCGAGGGCGTCGACGCCCTTTCGGTTGGAGATCATTTGCCTATGGTCCCCTACGGCGCGAGCGGACCGCAAGAGGGGCCCCGCGTTGGTAAGGTCCCCCAGGTCACAGCCGTCCCCCTCAGCCCGGAGTCGCAATGATCATTTTTGGTGTGTCGGTCTTCTACATCTTCGGGTTGATCGGCACAGGGCAGTTCCATTGCCCGCATTGCGGCGGCGACCGGGCGTACGAGCACCGCACGGCCCGCCGGTTCTTCACGCTCTTCTTCCTGCCGGTGATCCCGCTCGACAAGGTCGGCGAGATCGTCAAGTGCACGACCTGCCGCACCAAGTACGACCCCATCGTGCTGCGCCGCGCGACGACGGCGCAGCTGGAAAGCGCTCTGCCGGCCGGCATGCGCGCCGCCGCCGCCGTGGTGCTGCGCGCCGGCGGCGCCTCCGAGGTCGCCGTCCGCGCCGCGGTCGACGCGGTCCGCGAGGCCGGCGAGCCCGGCTACGACGCGACGCAGCTGATGGCCGACGCCGAGCAGCCGTCCGAGCTGGCGGTCGAGCCGTTGCGCGGCTTGGCCGCCAAC
Organism: Asanoa hainanensis; assembly: GCF_900188485.1. Taxonomy (GTDB): domain Bacteria; phylum Actinomycetota; class Actinomycetes; order Mycobacteriales; family Micromonosporaceae; genus Asanoa; species Asanoa hainanensis. The sequence continues at coordinate 452,383 of NZ_FZPH01000004.1, read as the reverse complement.
TTCACCCAGGACGCCTGCGAGCGCCAGCTGGCCAACGCGGTCCGGGTCGCGCTGGCCGACGGCCCGATCAACCAGGCGGAGCGCGAGGCGATCGGCTGGATCGCCGCGCAGCTCGGCATGACGCCGGCCCACGCGACCGGCGTCATCGCCACGGTCGAGCAGTCGATCACCCGCTGACGTCCAGCACCTCGATCACCCTGGTCGTCGGGGCGGCCTCGCCGATCGCTTCGCGGTGGGCGAGCCGCTCCGGGTCGACCATGAAGGACTCGAGTCCGGCGCGCGCCGCGAACCGGATCAGGTGCACCTCGGTCATGCCGTCCGTGCCCCGGGTGCGGCGTTCGAGCGTGCCACCGTGCCGGCCGAGCAGCGCCAGCACCGCGTCCTCGTAGCGCCGCCCGGTCTCGGCGTGCCCGTCGGCGAACTCGACGACGGCGACCAGCAGCAACCCCGCTGAGCTTGGCCGGCTCACATCAGCAGCCCTCCGGTCGCGCGGATGTTCTGGCCGGTGATCCAGCCCGCGTCCGCCGTGGTCAGGAACGCGACCACCGCCGCCACGTCGTGCGGCTGTCCGAGCCGGCCCAGCGGGCTCCACTCGGCCGACTCGGCCAGTTCCGCCGCGGAGTTGTGGGCCCGCAGGAGGTCGGTGTCGGTGGCGCCCGGTGAGACCGTGTTGACGGTGATGCCGCGCGGTCCCAGCTCGCGGGCCGCCACCGCCGTCACCTGTTCCAGGGCGCCCTTGCTCGCGCAGTAGAGGACGTTGCCCGGGGCCGGCGCGATCGTGTTGATGGTGGAGATGTTGACGATCCGGCCGCCGTCCCGCATCAGCGCGGCGGCCCGCTGGACGGCCAGCAGCGGGACCAACGTGTTGGCCGTCATCGCCCGGTCGAACTCCTCGGCCGTGACGTCGGCGATCGTCGCCGGCACGATGAGGCCCACGTTGTTGACCAGGATGTCGAGTCCATCCTGGACAGGCGCGAACATCTCGTCCAAACAGGACAACGACGTCTGGTCGGCCCGCACCGCGAAAGAGCCCGGGCAGCTCGCGACCACCTCGTCGGCGGCCACCTTGTCGCGCTGGTAGGTGAAGACGACGCGGTGGCCGGCCGCGGCCAGCCGCTCCACGACGGCCCGCCCGATGCCACGGGAACCGCCGGTGACGAGTGCGGTAGAGGTCATGTGCCGGGACGTTACCGGCTAGCCCTCCAGCGCGTAGGCCACGGCCGAACCCAGGTTGTCCGCGGTGCCCAATGCCCACGCCCCGGGATGGCGGGCCGCGTCCAGCTCGGGTTCGCCGCCGGTCGGCCAGGCCGGCACGTACGCCCGCATCCAGGCCGCGCCCGTGACGGTCTGCAGCTTGCGGGCTGCCGCGACCAACCGGACCGCCCGGTCGATCGCGCCGTCCCGCGCCGCCAGGTTGGCCATCGCCTCCAGGAACAGCGCGGCACCGGCCTCGTCGCCGGCGTCGGCCGCGACCCGCAGGCCCGAGCGCAGCTGGGTGGCCGCGGTGTCCGCGTCGCCGCTGGCGAGCGCCGTGACGGCCAGGCTGTAGTGCGCGACGACCTCGCCGAGGTGGTCGTTGGTCTTGCGGGCGAGCCGCAACCCGTGTGCGAAGTGCTCGGTCGCGGAGGCGAAGTCGCCCTCGCCCAGGGGCACCAGGCCGAGCCGGGTGTAGTAGAGCGCGATCATCCACTCTTCGCCCAGCCGCTCGCTGATCTGCCGGGTCTCCTCCAGCAGCTCGCGGGCCAGGTCGTAGTCGCCGCGGGCCAGGGCGAGCTGGCCGAGCATCCCGGCCGTCCGCGCGGTGGCGTCCTCGTCGCCGATCTCGCGCAGCAGCGGCAGCGCCTTCTCGAGCTGCGTCCGGCCCCGGACGAGCTGCCCGGTGATGAACGACATCGCGCCGTCGCCGAAGATCAGCCGGGCGTACGCCTTGGGGGACAGCGCCTCCGCCTTCTCCAGCACCCGTTCGATGTGGCGCGCGCCCTCGTCGCTGCGGCCGCGGATCCACCAGAGGACCCAGACCACCCAACCGAGCCGGACCGCGTCCTCGAGCTGGTCGGTGTCGATGAACCAGGTCATCGCCGCCCGCAGGTTGTCCTGCTCGCTCTCCAGCACGTCGAGCGACTGGGGGTTGGTCGTCGTGCGGCCCAGCGGCGGTGAGGTTCGCTCCGCGAACTCCAGGTAGTGCCGGGCGTGCCGGTCGTGGGTGTCCTTCCAGTCGCCGACCTCGCGCAGCCGCTCGAGGGCGAAGTCGCGGATGATGCCGAGCATCGTGAAACGCGGCTCGCGGTCGCCCGTCTCCTGCTTGACCAGGCTGCTCTCGACCAGCGAGGTGAGCGCGTCCAGGCCGGCGTAGCGCGCGGGCACGCCGGCGACCGCGCGGGCGGCGTCGAGGTCGAAACCGCCGGCGAACACCCCGAGGCGGGCGAACAGCTCCTGCTCGCGCCGGGGCAGCAGCTGGTAGCTCCAGGCGATGGCGTCGCGCAGCGTGCGCTGGCGGGTCGGCAGGTCGCGGGCGCCGCCGGTGAGCGTGCCGAGCCGGCTGGTCAGCCGGTTGAGCAGGGCCTGCGGGGTGAGCACCCGGACCTTGGCGGCGGCGAGCTCGACGGCCAGCGGCAGGCCGTCGAGCCGGCGGACGATCTCGGCGATCGCCACCGCGTTCTCCGGGCTGACGGCGAAGTCGGCCTTGACCGCGCGGGCCCGCTCGACGAACAGCCGGGCCGCGCCGTCGCGGCGGACCGCCGTCGTCGGGTCCTCGTTGACCGCCGGCACGGGTAGCGGCGGCACGGCGAACACGTGCTCGCCGGTCAGCCGCAGCGGGACCCGGCTGGTCGCCAGGATCGTGACGCCGGAGGCCGCGCTGAGCACGGCACCGAGCACGGGCGAGGCGTCCGCGACGTGCTCCATGTTGTCGACGACCAGCAGCAGCGAGCGGTTGCGCAGGTAGGTGACGAGGTCCTCGATCGGGGGACGGTTGGGCACGGTACGCAGCCCGAGCGACTGCGCGAGCGCGGCCGGCACCAGCGCGGGGTCGGTGACCGCGGACAGGTCGACGAACCGCACACCGTCGGTGAAGGTGTCGCGCAGCGCGGAGCCGAGCTCCATCGCCAGCCGGGTCTTGCCCACTCCGCCCGGGCCGATCAGCGTGACGAGGCGCACGTCCTGGTCGGTCAACAGGTCCAGCAACGCCCGCTGTTCGGCCGTGCGGCCGAGCAGCGGGTTCGGCGGGATGGGCAGCTCGTCGCGCGGCAGCGGCTCCGGCTCGGCCGGCTGGGCGGGCCGTGGGTTGAACCGCTCGGTGAGCAGCAGCGCGATGTCCTCGCCGACCACGCGCCGCAGCTCGTCGGCCGAGTGGAAATGCCGGTAGCTGACCCGGGCGTCGTCCCGGATCCGGTCGAGCAGCGCGGTCAGTCGCGGGTCGCGGTTCGGCGCCGGTGACTTGACGTAGATCAGCTTCGGCAGGTGACCGGACATCCGGAACTCGTCCTCGAGGCCGGAGACGGTGGCCTCGGGCCCCAGCCAGCCGTAGCTCTCCCAGTAGACGCCGATGAAGAGCTGGCTCTGCTGCAGGTACGCCCGGTAGACGTCGCGCGGCGCGTGCGGTCGGGCGCCCAGCTCGAACATCACCGGGACCAGGCGCATGCGGGAGATGGCGTCCCGGACGGCGAGTCGCTCAGGCTCGAGCTCTTCCAGCGTCGACGAGACGAACACCCGTAACCTGCGGTCCGGTGTGTGGATCACGTTGCGCGCGGAAACCGGCTCGCCTGAGCTTGCCATGAAAAACCATCACTTCCCCCCGTACGGCCACCGAAGGTACCTGCCAACAGCGCCAATGCGTAGAACGGGTCTCACCGACCGCGCCCAGAGAGCGCTCCCATAACGATATGGGAACGCTCCCATCGATTGGTATTGACGCCGGCGAAACCTGTCGGCAATCTCGTGGGAGCGCTCCCGGGAACCGTGGAACACGACGCATCCGGGTTTCGCCTGACCAACCCCACCACTTGCATCTCCTGACCTGAGAGGGGTCCTGGATGAGCGTCAGCGGACGCGGAAGCAAGCTGGTCGCGCTCGCCGCAGGTACCGCACTCGTGCTCGGCGTCACTGCCTGTGGCAGTGACGAGGGCGACAGCGGCACCACTGCCGGCGGCAAGCCCGACAAGCTGGTCGTCGAGACCTTCGGCGAGTTCGGCTATGACGAACTGGTCAAGCAGTACGAGAAGGACACCGGCATCAAGGTCGAGCTGCGCAAGACCGCCCAGCTCAACGAGTACCGCCCCAAGATCGTGCGCAGCCTGGCCACCGGCAAGGGCGTCGCCGACGTCGTCGCACTCGAAGAGGGCATCCTCAACGAGTTCAAGACCAACCCGGCCAACTGGGCCGACCTGACGCCGCTGGTCAAGGACCACAGCACGGAATACCTGCCGTGGAAGTGGGAGCTGGGCAAGGCCGCCGACGGGCGGCTGATGGGCCTGCCCACCGACGTCGGCAGCCTGGCGGTCTGCTACCGCACCGACCTGTTCAAGGCGGCTGGCCTGCCGGTCGAGCGCGACGCCGTCACCGCGCTCTGGCCCGACTGGCCGGCGTTCATCGAGACCGGCAAGAAGTACCGCGAGAAGACCGGCAAGGGCCTGCTCGACTCGGTCACCACCGCGGCCAGCGCGATCACCATGCAGATCGGCGGCGACATCTTCTACGACGCCGAGGACAACATCGTCGCGGACAAGAGCGCGTCGGTGAAGCAGGCGTGGGACACCTCGCTGCAGATGGTCGACGCCAACATCACCGCGAAGACGGCCACCTGGTCGCCGGAGTGGAGCGCCGGCTTCAAGCAGGGCACGTTCGCCGCGACCTTCTGTCCTTCGTGGATGCTCGGCATCGTGCAGGACAACTCCGGTCCGGAGAACAAGGGCAAGTGGGACGTCGCCGGTGTGCCCGGCAAGTCCGGCAACTGGGGTGGCTCGTGGCTCGGTGTGCCTGAACGGGGGAAGCACAAGGCCGAGGCCGCGAAGCTGGCCGAGTACCTGACCAGCGCGAGCAGCCAGGTGGCGGCGTTCAAGCTCAAGGGCCCACTGCCGACCAACCTGGAAGCGCTGAAGAACCCGGACTTCCAGTCGTACACGAACCCGTACTTCAGTGACGCGCCGACTGGCAAGATCTTCGGCGGCAGCGTCGAGGGCATCAAGCCGGTCCACCTCGGCCCGAAGCACCAGGCCGTGAAGGAGCAGGCGATGGAGCCGGCCCTCCGGGCCTACGAGAACGGCGAGGCGAACGCGGCCGCCGCCTGGGACCAGTTCATCAAGGACGCCGCGACCCAGGGCGCCTTCTGACGGAACCCGACCGGAAGGGCCCTTCTGTGCGAAGGGCCCTTCCGCACGGTCGCCCGGGTTCGACGGTCCAGAAAGGACACCACCATGGCACTCGCCACGCCCGCGCGCCCGGCGCCGCCCGCGCCGACCCGGCCGCCCCGGCACCGGAACACCGGCAGCGCCAAGCGCGCCCGCTGGGACATGAAGTACTCGCCGTACGTCTACATCGCACCGTTCTTCATCGTGTTCGGCATCTTCGGGCTCTACCCGATGGCCAAGACCGCCTGGATGTCCCTGCACGACTGGGACATGATCGGCGAGCACACCTTCATCGGCTTCGACAACTACGCCGAGCTGCTCAAGGACGACTACTTCTGGAACGCGCTGGTCAACACGCTCGGCATCTTCGTCGTCGCGACGATCCCGCAGCTCGTTCTCGCGCTGTTCCTCGCGAACCTGCTCAACCGCACCCGGCTGCGGGGCAAGACGCTGTTCCGGATGGCCATCTTCGTACCCAACATCACCTCGGTCGCGGCGGTGGCGATCGTCTTCGCGATGCTCTTCCAGCGTGACTTCGGCGTCGCCAACTGGCTGCTCAGCGTGGTCGGCGTCGACCCGATCGACTGGGACGCGGAGCGGTGGAGCTCGTGGACCGCGATCGCGTTCATGGTCGACTGGCGGTGGACCGGTTACAACGCGCTGATCCTCCTCGCCGGCATGCAGGCGATCCCGCGCGACCTCTACGAGGCGGCCTCGATCGACGGTGCCAACCAGTGGCGGCAGTTCTGGCGGATCACCCTGCCGATGCTGACGCCCACGTTCGTCTTCGTCGTGCTGCTGTCGACGTTCGGCGGGCTGCAGCTCTTCACCGAGCCGCTGCTCTTCGGCAACGGCAACATGCGCGGTGGTACGCAGCGCGAGTTCCAGACGCTCGCCATGTACATGTACGAGAAGGGCATCAACAGCTTGAACACGGCCGGATACGGAGCCGCGATCGCCTGGGCTCTGTTCGTGCTGATCGGCATCATCGCCGCGATCAACCTGGCCGTCGTCCGCCGTACCGTCAAGTGAGGGAGCCCACGATGGTCGCGGCCTCCGCCCGCCTCTGGAAGACCAGCCCGCTGACGTACATCGCGCTGGTCCTCGCCGTTCTGGCGTCGATCTATCCGTTCTACTACATGTTCGTCATCGCCACCCGCAGCCTGGACGCCATCAACTCCGTGCCGCCGCCGTTCACGCCGGGCGACGCGTTCGGCGCGAACTTCCAGCGGGTGCTCGACAACGACGCCGCCAACTTCGTCAAGGGCGTGGTCAACTCCGTCATCGTGTCCACAGTGGTAACGGTCGCGGTCGTGCTGTCCGGCACGTTGGCCGGGTTCGCTTTCGCCAAGCTGCGGTTCAAGGGTCGCAACGGGCTGCTGCTCGCCATCGTCGTGACGATGATGGTGCCGACCCAGCTCGGCCTGATCCCGCTCTGGGGGATGATGCAGGACCTGGGCTGGTACGACACGCTCTACGCCGTCACGATCCCCTTCCTGGTCAGCGCGTTCGGCGTGTTCATGATGCGCCAGTACGCCACCCAGGCGGTCTCCGACGAGCTGATCGAGGCGGCGCGGGTCGACGGGTGCAGCACGTTCCGGATCTACTGGAACGTCGTGCTGCCCGCGCTGCGTCCGGCGGCCGCGGTGCTCGGCCTGCTCACCTTCATGGACACCTGGAACCAGTTCCTCTGGCCGTACGCCGCACTGACCAACGACAACCCGACGCTGCAGGTCTCGCTGGCGTTCCTGTCGTACGCCTACTACACCGACTACTCGCAGGTCTTCGCCGCGACGGCGGTCGGCACCGTGCCGCTGCTGCTCGTGTTCATCCTGTTCGGCCGTCAGATCATCGGCGGCATCATGGAAGGCGCCGTCAAGTCGTGACCATGTTCCCACCGGATTTCCTCTGGGGCGCCGCCACCGCGGCCTATCAGATCGAAGGAGCGGCCACCGAGGACGGGCGTACGCCCTCGATCTGGGACACCTTCAGCCACACTCCCGGCCGCACCGTCAATGGCGACACGGGGGACGTCGCGTGCGACCACTACCACCGCTACCGCGACGACGTGAAGCTGATGGCCGACCTGGGGCTGCGCTCGTACCGGTTCTCGTTGTCGTGGCCGCGGATCCAGCCCGGCGGCACGGGGCCGGCCAGCCGGCGGGGCCTGGACTTCTACCGGGGCCTGGTCGACGAGCTGCTGGAGAACGGCATCGAGCCGTGGGTGACCTTGTATCACTGGGACCTGCCGCAGGAGCTGGAGGACGCGGGCGGTTGGCCGTCCCGGGACACCGCGCGGCGGTTCGCCGACTACGCGGCGCTGGCCCACGAGGCGCTCGGCGACCGGGTGAGGTTCTGGACGACCTTCAACGAGCCGTGGTGCTCGGCCTTCCTGGGCTACGGCTCGGGCGCGCACGCACCGGGCCGCACCGATCCCGGCGACTCGGTGCGGGCTGCACACCACCTGATGCTGGGTCACGGGCTGGCGCTGCAGGCCATCGGGTCGGCGGGGATCACGCTCAACCTGTACGCGATCTCGCCGGCGTCCTCGTCCGCCGCCGATCTCGACGCGGCCCGGCGGATCGACGGGCTGGCCAACCGGATCTTCCTCGACCCGCTGCTGCGCGGTGCGTACCCGGTTGACGTCGTCTCCGACCTGTCCGGTGTGACCGACATGTCCCACGTACGCGATGGGGATCTGGCTGTCATCTCTTCGCCGTTGTCCGTCCTGGGCGTCAACTACTACAGCCGGCATGTGGTGGGTGCGCCGGTGGTCGGCGAGGTGCCCACGCCGTACTGGCGGAAGCAGACCTGTTGGCCCGGCAGCGAGGATGTCCGGTTCGTCACCAGAGGGCTGCCGGTCACCGATATGAACTGGGAGATCGACGCGCCCGGTCTGGTCGAGACGCTGACCAGGTTGCACGCGGAGTATCCGGCGGTGCCGCTCTACGTGACCGAGAACGGCGCGGCGTTCGTCGACGAGGTGGTCGACGGCGAGGTGTCCGATCCGTTGCGGGTGGCGTACTTCGACGCCCATCTGCGCGCCTGCCAGGAGGCGATCGAGGCAGGGGTGCCCCTGCGGGGCTACTTCGCCTGGTCGCTGATGGATAATTTCGAATGGGCGTGGGGCTACACGAAGCGTTTTGGCATGATCCATGTCGATTACGCGACGCAGCTCCGCACGCCGAAGACCAGCGCCAGGTGGTACGCCGACGTGATCCGACGTAACGGACTGGCCGCAGAATAAGGCCGCCTGCGGAGGAGTAAACGATGACGACCCAACGAACCCGGTCGCTAGGTCGGCCGACCCTGGACGCGGTGGCCGCCCGGGCCGGGGTCGGCCGGGGCACCGTCTCCCGGGTCGTCAACGGCTCACCGCAGGTCAGCCCGGAGGCCCGGGCGGCGGTGCAGGCGGCGATCGCCGAGCTCGGCTACGTGCCGAACCGCGCGGCCCGGGCCCTGGTCACCCAGCGCACCGACTCGGTCGCCCTGGTCGTCTCGGAGTCCGAGGAGCGGGTCTTCGGCGAGCCGTTCTTCGCGGCGATCGTGCGCGGCGTCAGCTCGGGCCTGCTCGACACGTCGATGCAGCTCTGGCTGGCGATGGCGCAGTCGCCGGCCGAGCGCGAGCGGATCGAGCACCACCTGACCAACCAGCACATCGACGGCGTGCTGCTGCTCTCGCTGCACGACGCCGACCCGCTGCCCACGCTGCTGGAGCAGCGCGGGCTGCCGGCGGTGCTGGGTGGCCGCCCGGCCCGGATGCTCCAGCCGGACGCCCAGGAGGCCTACTACGTCGACGTCGACAACGCCGGCGGTGCCCGGCAGGCGGTGGAATACCTGTTCGGTCGGGGCCGCCGCCGGATCGCCACGATCGCCGGCCCGCAGGACATGGGCGCGGGCGTCACCCGACTCGCCGGCTACCGCCAGGCGGTCGAGGCGCTCGGCGCCCAGGTCGACGAGAAGCTGATCGGCTACGGCGACTTCAGCGAGGCCAGCGGCACCGCGGCGATGCGCCGCCTGCTCGAGGACAACCCGACCCTGGACGCGGTCTTCGCCGCTTCGGACCTGATGGCGTACGGGGCGGTCCGCGCGCTGCAGGAGGCCGGCCGGTCGGTGCCGGCGGAGGTCTCCGTGGTCGGCTTCGACGACGCCCCGATCGCCCGCCAGGCCAACCCGGCGCTGACCACGGTGCACCAGCCGATCGAGGAGATGGGCCGCGAGATGGCCCGGCTGCTGGTCGCCCGCATCCGCCGTGAGGAGATCACCCAGCCGCACGTCGTGCTGGACACCTGGCTCGTCGAACGCGAGAGCGCCTAGAGTCCCTGGGCTCGCCTGAGCTCAGGCGAGCCCAGCCACCGAGATCTCCAACGGCAAGGGTTCCGACGTGCGCAGGTGCCCGCCCGGTCCGGCCTCGGCCGCGAGCACATAATGCTCGCCGTGGAGCACGAACAGCCGGAGCAGCGGTGTCGTGGCTTCGGTCTCGACCAAGAGGTATGCCGGGATACCGGCCATCGCGTAGAGCTGCATCTTCAAGACGCGATCAGCGATGGCATTGCTCGGCGAGACGATTTCGCAGACCAGACGCACCTCGGAGGCTTCGACCACCGAGCCTTCCTCGTCGGTGTCAGCGACGACGAGGTCTGGAATGACCACCCGATCGGCCTTGAGACGGAGGTCGATCGCTTTGTAGACGATCAGCCCTGCAGGCTCGGCTGTGACGTCGAGCATCGCGGCCAGCTTGCGGCTCACCCGCTGGTGGCGCTTGCTCGGTGCCGGACTCACGAGAAGACTCCCGTCGAAGAGCTCGATGCGCTGGAGGCGACGGACACGACGTGTGTCAACCCTGGGCGCGCCACTCGTCGGCGAGCATCGCGAAGTCGAGTTCTGTGCTCCACTCGCCCTTGAACCATTCGTTCTGCACCAGGCGGGCTTCCTGGCGCAGGCCCAGGCGGCGCAGGACCTTGGCCGACGGCTCGTTGCGTTCGTCGATGCGGCCGATCACGCGGTGCAGGCCCAGGTCTTCGAAGGCCAGCCGGAGCATCGCGCGGGACGCTTCCGTCGCGTACCCCTTGCCCTCGAACTGGGGGTTGATCATGTAGCCGAGCTCGCCGCTGCGGTGGGTGCGGCTGTGGAGGAACAGGACGACGTCGCCCACGAGCTCGCCCGTTTCGGCCAGCTCCGCGCCCAGGGTCAGGGCCTGGCCCTCGTCGGTCAGCGAGGTGAGGGACCACATCCCGGCCAGCCGGTCCGCGATCACCTCGCGGGACATCGGCTCGAACGGCACGTAGCGGCACACGTCCGGCAGGCTTCGGTAGGCCAGCAGGGCGTCGGTGTCGGCGGCGGTCAGCGGGCGCAGCAGCAGGCGTTCCGTGCGCACGGGGTAGGTCGGGTGCAGCTCGAGCTTCGGTTCATCCAGCACCAGGCCATGGTGCCAAACAGTGAGTCGGGCTCGCATCCGCGTATGTGCGCCCGGCGGCCCGGCCTGGCAGACTCCGGCGGATGCTTGACGAGCGCGTGCCGGCCAACGAGACCACCGTTCCGCTGCTGCCCTGCCTCGCCCCCGACGAGACCCTGGCCTTCTGGCGGGCCCTGGGCTTCGAGACGATCTGGGAGCAGCGCAAGCCGTACCTCTATCTGGCGTTCAAGTGGCGCGGCGTCCAGTTGCACTACGGGCGCCCGCCCACCGGCGTCGACCCGGCCGAGGAGACCACCGGCGGCGCGCTGGTGATGGTCGACGAGGTGGCGCCCTACCACGCGGAGTTCGCCGCGACCATGCGCGCGGAACACGGCAAGGTGCTCGCCAAGGGGCTGCCCCGGATCACCCGCTACCGGGCGGGGGCCTCGCGGTTCACGATCATGGATCCGTCCGGCAACTCGATCGTCTTCATCCAGCGGGACGAGCCCGCGGAGCTCGAGTACGGCGGGGACAAGGCGCTGCAGGGCCTGGCGAAGGTGCTGGACAACGCGCGGATCCTGCGCGAGTTCAAGGAGGACGACAAGGCCGCGTTCCGGGCACTGAACTCCGGACTGCGCCGCCACGGCGAGGCCGCGTCGGAGGTCGAGCGGGCGTCGGCGCTGGCTCAGCTCGTCGAGCTGTCGACGGCCCTGGGTGAGCCGGTCGAGCAGTGGGGTGCGCGGCTGCGCGAGCTCGACCTGAGCCCGGCGGAGAGAGAAAGCGTGAGGTCGGCCGTCGCCGACCCCACGCTGCTCGACGAGTGGCTCAGTTGAGGGACCACTTGCGCAGTTCGCGGCGGGCCAGGGAGGCGCGGTGCACCTCGTCCGGGCCGTCCGCGAGCCGCAGCGTGCGGGCCGAGGTCCAGAGCGCCGCCAACGGCGTGTCCTGGCTGACGCCGGCCGCGCCGTGCGCCTGGATCGCCTTGTCGATCACCCACTCGGCCATCGACGGCGTCGCGATCTTGATCGCCTGGATCTCCGTGTGCGCGCCCTTGTTGCCGACCGTGTCCATCAGCCAGGCCGTCTTGAGCACCAGCAGGCGGGCCTGCTCGATGCGCACCCGGGACTCGGCGATCCAGTCGCGCACCACGCCCTGCTCGGAGAGGGGCTTGCCGAACGCCGCGCGCGCGGCCACCCGCCCGCAGAGCAGTTCGAGCGCCCGCTCCGCCATGCCGATCAGCCGCATGCAGTGGTGGATCCGGCCGGGGCCGAGGCGGGCCTGGGCGATGCCGAAGCCGTCGCCCTCGGCGGCGATCAAATTCTCCGCGGGTACGCGTACCCCCTCGAACGAGATCTCCGCGTGGCCGCCGTGCGTGCCGTCGGTGAAGCCGAAGACCGTCATGCCCCGCTCGACCGTCACACCAGGGGTGTCGCGCGGCACGAGGATCATGCTCTGCTGCTTGTGCCGCTCGGCCGACGGGTCCGTCTTGCCCATCACGATGAAGATCTCGCAGCGCGGGTCCATCGCGCCGGACGACCACCACTTGCGGCCGTCGATCACGTACGAGTCGCCGTCGCGCCGGATGGTCGTGGCGATGTTGGTCGCGTCGGACGAGGCCACGTCGGGCTCGGTCATGCAGAACGCTGACCGGATCGTGCCCTCCAGCAGCGGGCTGAGCCAGCGGGCCTGCTGCTCGGGCGAGCCGAACTCGGCCAGCAACTCCATGTTGCCGGTGTCGGGCGCGGCGCAGTTGAGCGCCTCGGGCGCCAGGTGCGGGCTGCGGCCCAGCAACTCGGCCAGCGGCGCGTACTGCAAGTTGGTCAGGCCGGCGCCGTGCGATCCGGGCAGGAACAGGTTCCACAGGCCGCGCCGGCGGGCCTCGGTCTTGAGCTCTTCCATGACCGGCGGCCGGGTCCACGGGTTCTCGGCCCGCTCGACCTGGGCCGTGAACACCGCCTCGGCCGGGTAGACGTGCTCGGTCAGGAAGTCGTTGACCGCCTCGTGCAGTTCGCCGGTGCGTTGATCGAACCCGAAGTCCATCAGCCCTCCACGGATGCGAGTGCGGCGAGCCCGTGCGCGGTGAGCGGAGCGGCCATGTCGGCGAACCGCTCGAAGCCCTCGCCAACGGTCTGGCCAAGTGTGAATCGGTAGTAGATCCCCTCGGCGATCACGGCCAGCTTGAAGCAGCCGAGTGCCACGTGCCAGTCCAGTGGGCCCACGTCGACGCCGCCGGCGGCCACGTACCGGTCGATCAGCTCGGCGCCCTTCGGGAAACCGGCCCGGGGGCCGATCCCGTCGGAGACGACCCCCGCGGCACCCGCCGCGGCCGGGCCGCCGAGCACGTCCCAGTAGGTCAGCAGCAGGCCCAGGTCGGTCAGCGGGTCGCCGAGCGTGGCCATCTCCCAGTCGAGCACCGCGCGGATGGCGCTGCCGTCGGGAGCGACGATCAGGTTGTCGAGCCGGTAGTCGCCGTGCACGATCGCGCCGGGCCCGACCGGGTCGGGGATGCTCGCGGCCAGCTTGTCGCGCAGCGCGTCCACATCGGGCAGCGGGCGGCTGCGGGACTTGTCTAGCTGGCCGCTCCAGCGCCGGACCTGGCGGGCCAGGAAGCCGTCGGGGCGGCCGAAGTCGCCGAGCCCGACCTCGTCGGGCTTGACCGTGTGCAGCGCGGCGAGCGTGTCCATCATCGCGAAGGCCAGGTCGCGACGGCGGTCCGCGCCCAGCGGGTCGGTCTGCGTGTGGCTGCGGAAGACCGTGCCGTCGACGCGGCGCATCAGATAGAACGGTGCGCCGATCACCGTCTCGTCTGGACAGAACCGGACCGTCTCGGGTACGGGCACCGGCGTCGACGCCAGCGCGGAGATGACGCGGAACTCGCGGCCCATGTCGTGCGCGGTGGCCAGCACGTGGCCCAGCGGTGGGCGGCGCAGCACCAGGTCTTCGCCGGCCGCGACCACGTGATAGGTCAGGTTCGACCGGCCGCCGGGGATCAGCGTCGCGGTGACCTCCGCGCCCAGGTAGCCGGACAGACTACGCACATCGAGCCCAGCCGGCCCCTCCGAGGTCATCTGAACAGTTGAGGGCACGCCGTTCACGGTGTCAAGCCGAGGTTGTATCTGCCGGGACATGGCTCGGCAACAGGGACGAAATGGTCAGCCGGCAGGCTTGTCCCTAACGCGAGCGAGGGGAGACGGGGGATGTTGTTGCGGTTGCGGGTGACCCTTCCCGACCGGCCCGGGGCGCTCGGTCAGGTGGCGCGCACGTTGGGCGTCTCCGGTGCCGACATCGTCCAGGTCGTCGTGCTGGAACGGATGGGTGGCCGCGCCGTCGACGACTTCACCGTCGTATGGCCGGGCAGCAACCGGCTGGAGCGGCTGCGCGCTGGGCTCGGTGCGATCCCAGGCGTGCACGTCGACGGCATCTGGCGGGCGATCGGCGCGCCCACCACCAGCGGCCACGACGCGGAGCTGCTCGGCCAACTCGCCGCCAACCCGGCCGACGGACTGGCCACCCTGGTCGACGCCGTGCCGGGGTTGCTGGCCGCGGACTGGGCGGCCGCCGTGGTGGTGCCCGCCGACTGGGCGGCCCGGGCCGGTTCGGCTCCGGGTGCGGCCCCGGCGGTCGCCTGCGCGAGCTGGCGGGCACCGGAGCCGCCGGTGCTCCCGGAGGTCACCCCGTTGCGGGCCCGGCCGCTCGACGGACCACAGGGCATGCGGTACGCGGTCGCGCCGTTCGGCCGGGCCGGCCTGGTGCTGGTCACCGCCCGCGGCGCCGGTGAGGAGCTGCCGGCCGCGGCGTTCCACATCAGCGAGGTCGACCGGCTGGCCCAGCTCGTCCGGGCCGCCGCGATGATCCTCGGCGACCGGCTCGACCTGGTCAGCGCGCCACCGGTGTCCGCGTAGTGAGGAGGACGGCATGACACTCTGGCGGATCCGCGCGACGGTCGACGACCGTCCGGGCTATCTCTCCGTGCTCACCGCGAGCCTGGCGCTCAAGGCGGTCAACATCCTCGCCGTCCAGGTGCACACCACGGAGGCCGGCGCGGTCGACGAGTTCCTGGTCGACGCACCGCACGTGCTGACCGAGGCCGACCTGCGCGCCGCGGTCGAGAAGGGCCGGGGGCGGGACGCCTGGATCGCGCCGGCCGAGGCGCAGGGCCTGGCCGACCAACCGACGCGGGTGCTGGGCCTGGCGACCCGGCTGGTCCGCGACCCGGACGCCCTCGGCGACGCGCTGCGGACCCTGCTCGACGCCGACGCGGTCACCTGGCGGCCCGCCGGGCCGACCCGGGCCGGGATGCGGGCCGGCTCGATGGTGCTGCCGGACCCGACCGGCGGCCGCTACGACGTGCTCAGGGCGCAGCCCGACTTCACCCCGGCCGAGTACGCGCGTGCGCAGGCGCTGGTCGACGTGGCCGCCGCGGCGGCGCGGTCGGCCGACCTGACGACGCTGCTGCTCCCCGACGGCGCGGAGCTCGTGCTGCGACCGGCGACGCCGGACGACCTGCCGGCCCTGGTGGCGATGCACGAGCGCTGCTCGGCTGGCACCCGGCGGCAGCGCTACCTGACCGGCGACGGGGTGCCCGGGCCGGCCCAGCTCGGCCGGCTGCTCGACGCCAGCCGCGTGCGGACCCTGCTCGCGGCCGTGCCGGGGGTCACCTCCGTGGATACCGTCGTCGCGATGGCCAACCTGGTCATGGAAGGCTCGCTGGCGGAGCTGTCGGTGGTCGTCGAGGACGGCTGGCAGCGCCGGGGCGTCGGCACGGCGCTGGTGCGGCGGGCGTTGGCCCACGCCGAGCGGCTCGGCTGCGCGGCGGTGCTGGCCCACACGACCGTGGACAACCTGGCCATGGAGCGCACGCTGCGGCGGCTCGGCCACCCGGCGCCGGTGCGGCGCGACGGTGCGGTCGCGAGCACCACGGTGCCCTTGCGACATGGAACTTCGGCGTCGGCCTGACGCCGGTGAAAGCTCCGACGGACTCGGTCTTGGTGCAGGACCGGATTCGACGGGGGTAGGGGATGGGTCAGGGTCCCTTCCCGTGGGACGGCGGGAAGGGGCCCCACATCGCGGGCGCGATGCCGATTCGGCGTCGCGCCCGCGGGTGTTTTCCAGGCGTTAAAAGGGGGCGGATGCGCCCACATCCGCCCCCTCGTGTCCTCCGCTGCGCGTAGTCGCGCGCGGCTCCACGGACAGCGCTGAGTTTAATGCCCGATAACACCTATGCGTCCCGGCCGAAAGGCCAAAAGCGCTGGTACCACCGTGTGGTGACGACCGCCGCGTCGGCTCTTGTGATGGCCCTGTTGCTGGAGGGAAAACTGTCTCGTTCCACCATTCCGTCAGCGATAACCTTTCAAGAATGACGACGTTGACCGGCGCGCTGGTGCTTCTGCGGCCCGCGACCGACGCCGACATCGCTCCGCTGGCGGTGATCCGGTCGGCCCCCGAGGTCACGAAATGGTGGGGTGACGAAGAGGACTACCCGGCGGCGGTCGCCGAAGACCTCGAACGGACCTTCGTCATCGAGGTCGACGGCCGCATGGTCGGCGCCGTGCAGACCTACGAGGAAGACGACCCCATGTACCGGCACGCCGGCATGGACATCTACCTGGAGCCCTCGTCGTACGGCCGGGGCATCGGCACCGACGCCGTCCGCACGATGGCGCGGCACCTGATCCGCACCGTCGGACACCACCGCCTGGTGATCGACCCCGCCGCCAACAACGCGGCCGCGATCCGGGCGTACGAGAAGGTGGGCTTCCGGCGGGTCGGCGTGTTGCGCCGCTACGAGCGCGGTCCCGACGGCACCTTCCACGACGGGCTGCTGCTCGACCTGTTGAACGACGACCTGATCGACTGAGTTTTCCGTGCCAGATTTTGACCCGGCTCCCCGGGTTGTGGTGAAGTGCGCGGCGTGAGCGACGCGTGGACCGGCCCGGTTCTGGTGACCGGCACCGACAGCGGGGTGGGCAAGACCATCCTGACCGCGGCCGTCGCCGTGGCCGCGCAGTCCGCCGGGCTGCGGGTGGCCGTGATCAAGCCGGGCCAGACGGGTGCCGTCGCGGGCCAACCGTCCGACGTGGACACGGTCCGCCTGCTGGCCGCGCCCGCGACGGCCCGATCGCTGGCCTCCTATCCCGAGCCCCTGGCGCCGCTGACCGCGGCCAGGATCGCCCAGGAGGAGCCGCTCGAGCTCTACACCGTCGTCGACGCCGTCCGCGCCGAGGTGGAGAAGCACGACGTGGTGCTGGTCGACGGCGCCGGCGGGCTGCTGGTGCCGATGGGCCTGCGCCCGTCCGGCGAACCGTGGACGATGGCCGACCTGGCCGTCTCGTTGGGCGCGCCGGCGGTGGTGGTGGCCCGGGCCGGCTCGGGCACGCTCAACCACATCGCGCTCACCCTGGAGGCGCTGTCCCGGCGGGCCGTGACGGCCGGCGTGGTGCTCGGCGCCTGGCCGGCCGAGCCGGAGCTCGCGCACTGGTCCAACCTGACCGACCTGGTCGACAACCTCGTGGGCGTGCTGCCCGAGGGCGCCGGCTCGATGGAACCGGGGGTGTTCGGCCGTTCCGCGCCCGGCTGGCTCACCCCGACCCTGCACGGGGTGCTCGACGACTGGCGCGCCTGGGCGGAGAACATCGACTGATGACCGACCTTGCCGACGCGTTCGTCCGGCTGCACGCCCGGCTGGCGCCGGTGCCGCTGACTCCGGAGATCGTGCTGCACCAGGCCGACGAGCCGATCGGGCTCTGGGAGCTGACCGAGGGCCAGTTCCGCAGCGAACAGCCACCGCCGTTCTGGGCCTTCGCCTGGGCCGGCGGCCAGGGGCTGGCCCGCTACGTGCTGGACAACCCGTCGGTGGTCGCCGGGCGCCGCGTGCTCGACGTCGCCTGCGGCTCGGGCCTCGTCGGCATCGCCGCGGCCAAGGCCGGTGCCGCCTCCGTCCGCGCAGTCGACATCGACCCGCTCTCGATCGCGGCGGTGAACGTCAACGCCGCCGCCAACGGGGTGACGGTGACCGCCGACCTGGCCGACATCCTCGACGGCCCGGCCGACGCCGACGTGGTCCTGGCCGGAGACGTCTTCTACAGCCAGGCCTTCGCCACGCGCATGTTCGGCTTCCTCCGCCGGGCCCGCAAGGCCGGCGCCGACGCCTACGCGGGCGACCCGGGCCGCGCCTTCCGCCCAGGCGCCGCCGGCACAGAGGTCGCCACGTACGAGGTCCCCACCACCATGGCCCTGGAAAGCGTCACGAAGAAACAGACGTCGGTCTGGCGCCTGCCTTAGGGCCTTATCAGTCGGATGCCGTTGACCGGGGCGCGGACCATCGACATCAGGGCTGCCGGTGCCTCGTCGAGGGTCAGGTTGTCGGTGACGAGCTCGTCCGGGCGCAGGGTGCCGGCTTCGATGAGGCGGAGCATCTCCGGGTACGCGTGTGCCGGCATGCCGTGGCTGCCGAGCAGCTCCAGCTCGTAGGCGATCACCCGGTCCATCGGCAGTGCCGGGCGGCCGGTCACCGCCGGCAGCAGGCCGACCTGGACGTGCCGGCCGCGGCGGCGCAGGCATTCGATCGAGGTGACGCAGGTGACCGACGAGCCGAGCGCGTCCAGTGACAGGTGGGCGCCGCCGCCGGTGCGGTCGCGGACGGCTGCCGCCACGTCGGCCGGGCCGCCGGTGATGGCCGAGGCGTCGATCACCTCGGCGGCGCCGGCGCGGGCGGCCAGCTCCAGGGCGCGCGGTGCGATGTCGACGGCGACCACGCGGGCGCCCGCCGCGGCCGCGACCATCACGGCAGAGAGGCCGACGCCGCCGCAGCCGTGCACGGCCACCCACTCGCCGGGCGCGACCCGGCCCTGGTGCACCACCGCGCGGAAGGCGGTGCCGAACCGGCAGCCGAGGCTCACCGCGGCGGCGTCGCTGACCGTGTCGGGCAGCCGCACCAGGTTGACGTCGGCGTGCTCGATCGCCACCAGCTCGGCGAACGAACCCCAGCGGGTGAAGCCGGGCTGGCTCTGGTTCTCGCAGACCTGCTGGTCACCGGCCAGGCAGCTCGGGCAGCGCCCGCACGCGCAGATGAACGGCACCGTGACCCGGTCGCCCGGTTGCCAGCGGGTCACGCCCGTGCCGATCTCGGTGATCACGCCCGTGAACTCGTGGCCCGGCACGTGCGGCGTCACGATGTCGGGGTCGTGGCCCCGCCAGCCGTGCCAGTCGCTGCGGCACAACCCGGTCACCGACACGCTGATCACCGCACCGCCCGGGGGCGGCGTCGGGTCGGGCACCTCGGCCACCTGGGGTGGGGACCCGAAAGCTTCGTAGTACACAGCGCGCACGGCGTCAGGTTACGCCCTTAGGCGAGCCGTCCTCAGTCGTCGCGACGCTGTCACGTCGCGGCGATTTTCGGTCATGCAATCCACCTCGGGTTACGGCCAAAGGCAGCAATAAGCTTGTCCTGTGCCGTGGCGTTGCTCGGCACCTCGACCGCGGCGCCGATGGCGCCACCGGAACGATAGGCGTCCTCGTTGGCCGGGAACCAGGCGGCCACCTCTTGGAGCAGGTCGTCGTCGAGGTCGCGGTCCTGGCCGGTCGCGGCGGCGATGTCCCAGCCGTGCACGACGTGGTCGGCGAGCAGTTGCCGCACGTACTCCTCCGCCGGTGTCACCCCGAAGGACAGCTCCACGTCGCGGGACAGCGCACCCGACGCGCGCACCGCGGCCACCGACTCGGCCGAGGCGTCCTGGGCCGCGCCGACCGGGTCGGCACCGAGCAGGTCGCCCTCGAACCTGTTGCCGACGGAGCCCAGGCTGGCCCCGTTGATCAGCGGCACCGACCAGCGGTCCTCGTAGACCAGGTGGTTGACCAGGTCGCGCACGGTCCAGTCGGTGCACGGGGTGGGCGCCGACCACTGGTCGGGACGGATCCGCGCCACCTGGTCGGCGAACCCGCGCAGCGCCCGCTGGTACGCGGCGGTGAGCTCCATGGGGCCGATTCTGCTCCGCCGGGCGGGCCGGGTACGCCGATCGCCCAACTCAGCGCGGTTTCAGCGCCCCGCGTGCCCCGAAAGAGATCAGGGCGCCGACCGCGACCACGCCGACCGCGCAGGCGCCGGTGATCAGCAGGCCGTCGGGCGTGCCCAGCACCGGCTCGAGCGCCGTGCCGGCCAGCGCCGAGCCGGCCGCGAAGCCCAGGTAGACCGCCGTGTTGGCCCAGGTGAACGCCTCCGCCCGGGCCTCGTCGGGTGTCAGCTCGGCCACCAGGGTGAACTCGACGGTCGTGGTCGGCGCGATGAACAGCCCGGCGAACAGCAGCAGCACCGCCAGCGACCACAGGTTCTGCTGGAGCAGGATCACACCGAAGCCGGCGACGTTGCCGAGCATGAGGATCCCGTACTGGCGCCACGGCGGGGTGCGGAACGTCCGGCCGGCGTACCAGAGCCCACCGGCGATCGAGCCGGCGCTCCACACCGCCACCAGGAGGCCGGCCTGGTCGGCGTGTCCCTCCACCGCCGCGTGGGCGGGGATCGCCACCTCCATCAGGCCGTACGCGACGGAGGCCAGCCCGGCGACGGCCAGCACCACCAGCATCCCGGCGGACCGCACCGGGCTCACCCGCCGGCGCGTGGCCGGTGGCGCGGGCCAGCCCCGGCGGACCGGCGCCGCGGTGGCGAGGGCGATCGAGCCGACCGCGGTGACCGCGGCCGCGACCAGGGTCGCCGCGTACGCGTCGGCCAGCGCGGTGATCAGGCCGACCAGCGCCGGGCCGACCACATAGGTCAGCTCGACCGCGATGGCGTCCAGCGCGTACGCCGTGTGTACGTGTTTGGGCGCGATCCGCGGCAGCACGGCCCGGGTGACCGGGTCGATCGGCGGGTTGACGGCGCCGGCCAGCCCGGCCAGCAGGATCGCCGTCCACGCCGGAGTGCCCGCCCGCAGCGCCAGCACGAGGGCCACCAGCAGCGCCGCCTGGGCCAGGCCGCACCAGACCAGCACGCCGACGGCCCGGCCGCGGTCGGCCAGCCGGCCCAGCACCGGCCCGACCAGCGCGGTCAGGGCCGAGTTGGCCGCCGTGGCGAGGCCGGCGGCACCGTACGAGCCGGTGCCCTGCGCGACCGCCAGCACGAACAGCAGCGTGAGCATGCCGATGGGCAGCCGGCCGACCAGCGACGGCACGGCGATCCGGACGACACCGGGGGTGCGGAGCAGGTCGCGGTAGCGACGGAGGGCGTGACCCACGCCCGCTCAGCCGGCGAGGTTACGCAGGTGCAACAGCTCGTCGACCGCGCTGTCGAGCAGGTCGCCGGGGTGGTCGCGGAGGATCCGCGGCGTGGCCAGCAGCGTGTCGTGCCGGCCGGGCGGCCCGACCAGCACGGGCCAGAGGCCGACGTTCGCGCAGTCCTCGGCCGCCTCCACCGCCCAGCCGGGCGGGTCCGCCATGGAGACGAAGGCGCCGTTGTCGACCGACAGGATCAGGTGGCTGGCCACCAGGGCCGTGGTCAGGGCGACCTCGTGGCCGTCGGCGCCGGCCCGGGTGCGGTTCTCCACCCAGACCCGCAACCGCAGCGCCCGGTGGGGTGCCGACACGGGCTGGGCGCTCACGTTGAGCATCGCGCACAGGGGTCGGCGATGCCGGACCACCTGGCCGACCAGGGCGCGGCCGGCGTCGTGCAGCTCGGTGCGGTCGAACCCGCCGGGCACCCGGATCGTGTGCCGCGCCCCGGCGCCGACCAGCGTCGCCTCGTCGACGTCGAAGAGGAGCTCGTGCTCGACGGGCTCGTCGCAGGACGCGATCGCGCTGCCGTCGACGCCGAGCGAGCCGACCGGCTTGAACCGCCCGCGGTCGGGCAGCCAGCGGTAGACGGTGCGGCGTTGCACCTGCAGGAACCGGAGCAGCACCCGCAGGCGTACGCCGGGATCGGCCTCGACCAGGCACTCGGTCTGCGCGGTCGCGGACAGCGACTCGTCGCCGGCGGCGAGGTCGGCCGGCATCAGCATGCCGAACTGCCACCGGTTCGGGTCCCGGTGACCGGCGGCGCGGTAGGGCCGGAGCACCGGACCGGCACAGAGGACGGTGTCGGCGACGATTCGCGCCGCGTCGATGTCCATGAGCGCTGCTGCACCTCGGCTTCTTGGCTGGGCCTGGAGCTGGCGGATCCCACGGGGCAGCGCGTGGCGGTGCGATGGTATTGCGGGGCATCGGGGTAAAACGATCATGTTGACCGTTTTGGCCAGCATATGCCGGGTAACCCTTGTCGCTCAAGAGCGCGCCCGGACGGCCGTTCACCCGCATGGATGACCAGCGCTGTCACCGCTTGCGGCACTCCGTGATGCCGCGAAAACTAGGCCCGCGCCCCTCAACGTTCGTGGAAGGTGGCGATGGCTGTGAGTGCGCCCGACGACCTGTCGAGTGACCGCACCGCCGAGCGGGCCTGGATCTGTGCCCGCCGGATCCGTGAGCGCCGGCGCCAACTCGACCTGACCCAGTCCGATCTGGCCGATCTGCTGGCTCGACGAGGGCTCGCGCTCACCAACCGCACGGTCAGCGCGATGGAAAATGGCCGCCGGCTCGACCTGGGCAAGCTGCCGGACCTGGCCGAGGCCCTGACCTGCTCGGTCACCTATCTGCTGGGGCTGACCCGGGACCCGACCCGCTGGGAGCCCGATCGGAGCTGAGTGGATCTCACGTGTGTCGCAGCGCGGGGTGCTCGCGCCGGCCACTGATACTGGCTCCATGATGGGCAAGTCGCACGCGCTCTCGGGCGCGGTTGGTTGGTTGGGCGGGTGTGCCGGGCTGGTCGCGGCCGGGCATCCGGTGGCGCCACTGTCGATCGTGGCCGGTGCCGCCGTCGCGTCCGGCTTCGCGCTGTTGCCCGACATCGACCACCCGAGCTCGACCGTGTCCCGCACCCTCGGCCCGATCACCCGGATGATCTCGCGGGGCGTCTCGGGTGCTGCGGCGGCCTTCGGCAAGGCCACCTGTGACCACTGTGAACGTCAGCGTGGCCAGGGTGGACACCGGCTGGTCACGCACACCGTGCCGTTCGCGATCCTGGTCTTCCTGCTGGCGGCGCTGGCCGGTCGGTACGGGGGCGTGACGGCCAGCATCGTGATCGTCGGCTTCGCGGTCTGGCTGGCGACCCACAGCGCGCTGACGCCGCACACCCGTGCCGAGATCGTCGACGCGCTCATCCCGGGCCAGATCCGGGGCAAGCGGGCCAGGAAGTTCACGGCGGCGCTCGGCGCGATCATCGCGGCCACCGCGTTCGCGTACGCGGTGCGCCACTTCGCCGAGCCGGGTGCGAGCTGGTGGTGGGTGGGCCTCGCGGCCGGCTGGGGCACGCTGGCCCACACGCTGGGCGACTCGATCACCCACTGGGGCAGCCCGCTGTTCTGGCCGGCCAAGATCCGCGGTTGCACCTGGCGCACGGTGGGCACGCCGAAGTTCATGCGCTTCCGCGCCGGCGGCCCGGTCGAGCGCTGGCTGATGGTGCCGGGCATGGCCCTGATCGGCCTGGGCGCAGCCTATCTGCTGCTGGCGCCGGTGGCCCGCGGCTATCTCGGGTAGCTCGCGCCGTTGAAGTTGACCCGCAGCGTGTAGAGCGACGTCGTGGCGGTGATGAACAGGTGGTTGAGGCGCGCGCCGCCGAACGTGAAGTTGCTGACGATCTCGGGCACCAACAGCTTGCCGAGCAGGTCGCCCTCGGGTGAGAAGCAGTGCAGCCCGTCGTGGGCGGCGGCCCAGACCCGACCCTTGGCGTCGACCCGCAGCCCGTCGAACGAGCCGTTGTCGCAGGTCGCGAAGACCTCGCCGGCCATCAGGTTGGTGCTGTCGGCGACGGTGAACCGGCGGATGTGCTTGCGCCGCGTGTCGGCGATGTAGAGGGTCTGCTCGTCGGGGCTGAACGCCAGCCCGTTGGGGCGCTCGAAGTCTTCGGCGACCGCCCGCACCTCGCCCGACGGGTCGACCCGGTAGACGTGGCAGCCGTCGAGCTCGGGCTCGGCCTGGTGCCCCTCGTAGTCGGTGGTGATGCCGTAGCTCGGGTCGGTGAACCAGACCGTGCCGTCGGCCCGCTCGACCACGTCGTTGGGGCTGTTGAACCGCTTGCTGCGGTAGCGCTCGGCGAGCACGGTGATCGTGCCGTCCGGCTCGGTGCGGGTCACCCGGCGGTTGCCCTGCTCGCAGCTGATCAGCCGGCCGGCCCGGTCGACGGTGTTGCCGTTGACGTAGCTCGCGGGCTGCCGCAGCGCGCCGACCGCGCCGGTGGTCTCGTCCCAGCGGAGCACGCGGTCGTTGGGGATGTCGCTGAAGACCAGGTAGCGCCCGGCGGGGAAGTAGGCCGGACCCTCCAGCCACCGGCCGTCGCCGAACAGCCGCTCGAGGAAGGCGTCGCCGTCGGTGCGGCCGAACCGCTCGTCGAGGGACTCGAAGCGAGCCGGGACCCGATCAACGTTTCGCCGGACGTCGTGTGGCGTTAGCATAAGCAGACCGTATCCTGTTCGGTGTTAGATGCGAAAGCCCGTATGAAGGTCGGATTTCGGATGGATCAGGCGGATGCCATTCTGCTCGCCGAGTTGCAGCGCGACGCGGCGCAGCCCTACACCGCGTTGGCCGCTGCCGCCGGGTTGTCAACGGCGGCAACCCACGAGCGGGTACGCAAGCTGCGCGAACGCGGTGTCATCCGGCGCACCACGATCGAGGTCGACCCGGCGGCGGTCGGCACCCCGGTGCTCGCGTTCGTGCTGGTCCGCAGCGAGCGCTGGGTCGGCGACGCCGACACCCGGGCGGCCCTCGCGGCCATCGAGGAGATCGAGGAAGCCCACGTGATCGCCGGCACGGCGTCGCTGCTGGTCAAGATCCGCACGGCCGGCACGCCGGAGCTCCAGGACGTGCTCCGGCGGCTGCACGAGGTCGGCAGCACCGAGACGATCGTGGTCCTGGAGTCGTTCTTCGCCCGCCCCGTCCGCATCACCCGTCCCTAGCTGTCCCGAAGCGGGGCGCGCGGCGGTCCGGGCCTGAAATGCTCAAATCATGGCAGAAAATGGGGTACGTCCGCCTGATCCGTCA
This sequence comes from Asanoa hainanensis, assembly GCF_900188485.1. Lineage (GTDB taxonomy): Bacteria > Actinomycetota > Actinomycetes > Mycobacteriales > Micromonosporaceae > Asanoa > Asanoa hainanensis. Next base: position 427,588 of record NZ_FZPH01000004.1, on the reverse strand, counting down.
CCCGACGGCCACGAGCACAACGGCCGGGGCAACGGGCACCGCGAGGCTCCCGTCGCGCGCCAGGACGACGTGTTCCTCGACATCCCCAAGCTGCAGGTGGACAAGATCGAGATCGACGTGGCCAACCTGCGGGCGCAGGTGTCGCTAAACGCCGAGGTGCTCAGCCTGCTGCGGCTCAACGTGGGCGTGGACGCGGCCATCGACCAGGTGCACCTGACCATCGAGGGCGTCGATGCCCAGGCGCAGCTCAAGGTCCGCCTGGAGAACGTCGCCCACATCATCGACCGGGTCCTCGGCACCATCGACGACCACCCGGAGATCATTACGCCCTTGGTGGAGAACGCGGGCAAGGCGATCGGGGCGACCGGCCGCGGGATCGAGTCGGCGGTGACCAACACCGGCCGGGGCGCGCGCGAGGCGGTCCGCGAAATCGGCAGCGGCACGGGCGGCGCGGTGCGCGAGGTCGGCACCGGTGCGGGCGGGGCGGTCCGCGACGTCGGCCGGGGTGCGGGTGACGCGGTCCGCGACGTCCCCGGCGCCGCAGGGGACGCGGTGCGCGATGTCCCCGGCGCCGCGGGGGACGCGGTGCGCGAGGTCGACGGTGTCGCGGGCGAGGCGACGCGGGACGTGGGCGGTGTCGCGGACGAGGCAACGCGCGACGTTGGGCGGCCTACGGGCGAGGCGACGCGGGATCTGGCCCGCGGTGCGGGCGAGGTCGGCGGCGCCGGCAGCTTCAGCGACTCGGTCGGCGAGGGCGCGGGCGACGAGGTCCGGGACGTGGTCTCCGGTGCTCGCGATGCGGATGACCTCGGCGCCAAGGCGCGGGAGTCCGGCAAGCAGGTGACAGATCACGCCGCGGAGGCCGAGTCCACCGACGGCGACGATCCGGACATCTCCGCACAGTCGACGGTGGCGGCCGACCACGAGGAAGAGCGGGACCCACCAGGCAGCGGCAACGGACGGCCCCGGGCGCGGCCGGGCCTGCCCAAGCGCAAGCCCCGGCGCTGGTGAGCGCCGGGGCCGCTGTGGCGCGGGCTATGCCTTGGCGCCGGTCTTCTCCTTCTCCCGCTCCTCTTGTTTCTGCTCTTCGGCCTGGTCTTCCGCATCCGGGCCGTCGCCGTCGCCGCGGTTGTCCTGCTGGACCACCTGGCCGTCGCGGATCTCGCCGCGCCAACCCTTGACGTCGTCCGGGTTGAGAATCGTCTCGCGCATCACGTGCCGGACGAAGTGCTTGAGCTCCAGGCGGGCCCGGCGACCCGGCGCGCGCCAGAGGTTGCCGGTCTGCTCGACGAAGCCCTGCGGGTGGTACTCGAGGACCACCAGGATCCGGGTGAGATCCGGCGTGACCTCGTGGAAGGTGACCGTGCCGTCCACCGATCCCTTGTCGCCCTTGGAGCTCCAGACGATCCGCTCGTCGGGCACCTGCTCGGTGATCGTCGACTCCCAGGTGCGGTGTGACCAGAAGACCTGCGCCTTCCAGGTCAGCTGCTCCTCGGACTTCTGGTCGATGTCCTCGACCTTCTTCATGAAGCTGGGGAACGTCTTGAACTCGGTCCACTGGTTGTACGCGACCGTGACCGGCACCCCGACCTCGATCGACTCGACGATGTTGGTGACCTTGAGGTCGTTCTTCTTGCCACCGTTGCCGCCGCCCTTGCCGAACGTCTGCTTGACCTCTTCCTTGCCGCCGGTCACCCCGGCACCCAGCGCGGCCTTCACCGGCGAGTCGCCCTTCTGGAGGCTCTCGACTCCCTTGGCCACCGCCGCCTGGCGGGGACCGCCTTCCTCGCCGCCGGACGCCGACTCGACGATCCGGTCGGTCAGGTCGCTCACCCGCTCGTTGACGGCACTGACCGCCTTGTCAGCCACGGCGCCGGCCATGTCCTTGAGCCCTTCGACGAGCTTGCCGGTGATCGTGCCGTGGCCGTTTCCGTTCGAACTCTGGCTCACTTGTCATCCCCTCCGGAGCTGCCCTGGCGCATCGCCGCGGCCCGTTCGGTGAGCCGGTCACCGATCCGGTCGGCCGAGCGCGCGAAGGCGGTGATCGCGACGCTGCGGCCGGCGCCGCCGAGCTTGCCCAGCAGGCCCGACTTGCCGTCGCCGCCGCCGTGGCCGTTTCCGCCGCTCTGCCCGTCGCCGTTCTGTCCGGAACTGCCGATCTGCCCGACACCGCCGCGCATGATCCGTCCGGTCGCCGCGCCCGCGGCCAGCAGGGCCGCGGCCCGCAGCTTGTGCTGCCGACCCAGCACGTAGCCGGCGCCGATCGCCAGCGCGGCACTCCCACCTGGCTTCATGATGTTGCCTCCGTCGTCACGTCATCTCCGCCCGCCTACCCGCGATCCATCCACCAAAACCCGATTGGCCGGTTTTGTCGGATTCAGGAGTCGGTACGGTGCTCGGGTGCCGCGTACCGCCGTCGTCTTCGACCTGTTCAACACGCTCGTGCCGGGCGGCGACCGAGCCCGCGACCGGGGGATCGAGCGGATGGCCGCGGTCGTCGGCGTCGATCCCGCGGCGTTCGTGCGGGAGTTCCACGCGAGCTGGCCCGACCGGCTGGTCCGTTGGGACCCGGCCGAGACGGTCCGCATCCTGGCCGGGCGGCTCGGCGCGCACCCGACGGACGCCGCCGTGGCCGAAGCGGTCCGGATCCGGTGCGAGCTGGGCCTGCGGCTGCTCACCGACGTCAAGCAGTCCACCCTCGACGTGCTCGACGCGTTGCGCACCAACGGGTTCCGGCTGGCCGTGCTGAGCAACACCACGGCGGAGACGACCGACCTGTGGCCGCGCACCGCGCTGGCCGCGCGGTTCGACGCCGCGGTTTTCTCGCCCGAGGTCGGGGTGGCCAAGCCGGACCCGCGGATCTACGAGGCCGCCGCCGACCGGCTCGGCGTGCGCACCCGCGACTGCTGGTTCGTCGGCGACGGCGCCGACGGCGAGCTGGCGGGCGCGGCGGCGGTCGGCATGGCGGTGATCCGCACGACCGAGTTCCAGGACACCGACCCGGCCTGGCCGGGGGAGCGGATCGCCGCGCTCGCCGAGTTGAGCGCGGGGCTTTACAGGAACAGTTAACAGTCTTAATAATTGGGCATCCATCGATATGTGGAGGCCCGAATGCGTCGTACCAGATCGATCGTCATGGGTTTGGTCGCGGTCCTGGCCGCGGCCGGCGGCGCTGTCGCCTTCGCCGGCAGCGCCGCCGCGGCCGGGCCCACGGCCACCTTCACCAAGGTGTCCGACTGGGGTTCCGGCTGGGAAGGGCGCTACACGGTCGCCAACGGCGGCACGAGCGCGCTGACCTCGTGGACGGTCGCCTTCGACCTGCCGTCCGGTGCCAACATCAACACCTTCTGGGACGCGGACATGACGCGGTCCGGGCAGCGGTTCACGTTCCGCAACAAGTCGTGGAACGGCACCGTGGCGCCGGGTGCCTCGGTCTCCTTCGGGTTCAACGGGTCCGGCGCCGCCACCCCGACCAACTGCACGCTCAACGGTGCCTCCTGCGGTGGCGGCGGGCCGACCACGCCACCGACCAGCAACCCGCCGACCTCGAACCCGCCCAACCCCACCGTCCCGGGAGCGCCCACCGCGTTGAGCGTCACCGGCACGACCAGCAGCTCGATCTCGTTGGGTTGGACCGCACCCTCGGGCACGGTCACCGGCTACCGGGTGTACGAGGGCAGCACGGTGCGCGCCACCGTCACCACCACCAGCGCCACGATCGGTGGGCTCGGCGCCAGCACGACGCACACCTACACCGTGGCCGCGTACAACAGCGTCGGTGAAGGCCCGCGCAGCGCGAGCGTGACCGGGACGACCGGGTCGACCACCCCGCCGCCGACCGGGCTGCCGAAGCACGCGCTGATCGGCTACCTGCACGCCAGCTTCGCCAACGGCTCCGGCTACGTGCGGATGGCCGACGTGCCGGCCGACTGGGACATCATCAACCTGGCCTTCGGCGAGCCGACCAGCGTGACCTCGGGCGACATCCGGTTCCAGCTCTGCCCGGCGGCCGAGTGCCCGGGCGTCGAGACCGAGGCCGAGTTCATCGCGGCGATCCGGGCCAAGCAGGCCGCCGGCAAGAAGGTGCTCATCTCGATCGGTGGGCAGAACGGGCAGGTGCAGCTCACCACGACCGCCGCCCGCGACCGGTTCGTGAGCTCGGTCGCCGCGATCATCGACCGGTACGGCCTCGACGGGCTGGACATCGACTTCGAGGGCCACTCCCTGTCGCTGAACACCGGCGACACCGACTTCCGTAACCCGACCACGCCGGTGATCGTCAACCTGATCTCCGCGGTGCGGACCCTGAAGCAGCGGTACGGGTCGCGCTTCGTGCTGACGATGGCGCCCGAGACGTTCTTCGTGCAGCTGGGCTACCAGTACTACGGCTCCGGGCCGTGGGGCGGCCAGGACCCGCGCGCCGGCTCGTACCTGCCGGTGATCCACGCCCTGCGCGACGACATCACCGTGCTGCACGTGCAGGACTACAACTCCGGGCCGATCATGGGGCTGGACAACCAGTACCACACCATGGGCGGTGCCGACTTCCACATCGCGATGACCGACATGCTGATGGCCGGCTTCCCGGTCGCGGGCAACACAGCCAACGTCTTCCCGCCGCTGCGCGAGGACCAGGTCGCGTTCGGCGCACCGTCGTCGGTGAGTGCCGGCAACGGCTACGTGGGACCTGCGGGCATCCAGCAGGCGGTCAACTGCCTGGTCCGGGGCCAGAGCTGCGGCGGCTACACCCCGCGCAGCGGCACGAACCCCAACTTCCGGGGGCTGATGACCTGGTCCATCAACTGGGACCGCTACTACAACTGGGAGTTCCGACTCAACCACGAGCCGTTCCTCAACGCCTTGCCATAGCGAAGAGTTCATGTAAGGAGCGCCCAGGAAACACTTGACGTTCTTCGTCCTCCGTGAGGTTGGCCGTCGGCACGCCACATATGAGGAGGACCGCATGGGCCATGGCCCTGGGCACCATCACCACCACCACGACGAGGTCGGGATCGGCGGCAGCGACCTGCCCGCCGCTCTCGACCTGTCGACTCCGGACGAAGAGCTTCGCCCCGAGGACCGGAGCCGCCGCGCGTTCCTGCGCCGCGCCGGCCTCCTCGGTGCTGGCGTAGCGGCCGCGGGCACGCTGGCGGGTGCCGGCGTCAGCGCGCTCCCGGCCGCCGCGCACGGCAAGGACGACGACAAGCACGACGACGGCAAGGGCGGCAGCTTCAAGTGGCTCGCCGGTGACCACCACATCCACACCCGCTTCAGCAGCGACGCGATGTACCGCGTGCTGGACCAGGTCCAGCACGGGCGCGCGTACGGTCTGGACTGGATGGTCATCACCGACCACGGCAGCGAGGCGCACGCCAAGATCGGTGTCGACGTGGTCAACCCGGAGATCCTCGCCGCGCGCGAGGCGCTCAAGGACACCCTGATCTTCCAGGGTCTTGAGTGGAACATCCCGGCCGCCGAGCACGGCACGGTCTTCGTGCACCCCGGCAAGAACGAGGTCTCCGTCCTCAAGCAGTTCGAGAACGACTACGACTCGAGCATCAAGGGCGCCGGCGCGAACACGCCTGCGAACGAGGCCCTCGCGATCGCCGGCCTGAACTTCCTCTCCGACGCCGTCAAGCGCGGCAAGGTCGAGCACGCACTGTTCCTGGCCAACCACCCGGCCCGCAACGGCATCGACTCGCCCCACGAGGTCCGCGGCTGGCGCGACGCCGCCCCGGGCATCGCCATCGGTTGGGAGGGCGCGCCCGGCCACCAGGCGGCGGGCATCTCCACCGCCAACAACGGCCCCGGCAGCGCCCGCGGCTTCTACGGCAACAGCCCGTCGGTGAACTCGTTCCCGTACCCGCTGGAGAGCTACCGCACCTGGGGTGGCTTCGACTGGTTCACCTCGACCGTCGGCGGCCTCTGGGACAGCCTGCTGGCCGAGGGCAAGCCGTGGTGGATCACCGCGAACTCGGACGCGCACACGATCTTCCTGGAGACCGCGGTCCGGGGCAGCACCGACTTCAACGCGCTCGGCTACTACCTCGACCCGGTGCACGGCGGCAAGGTCGTCACTACCAACGGGGACTTCTGGCCCGGCTACTACAGCAAGACCCACGTCGGAGCCACCACCGACTCCTACAAGGCGGTCATGGACGGCCTGCGCCTCGGCCGGGTCTGGGTCGACCACGGCGGCCTGATCGCAGGTCTCGACATGCGGGTCCGCAAGGCCGGCGACCGCTCGCCCGACGGCGGCACGCCGCTGGGCGGCACCCTGTCCGTCAAGAAGGGCACCGCGCTCGAGCTGGTCATCACGATCGACCTGGCGGTCCTGCCCAACTGGGCGGAGTTCGTGCCGAAGCTGGCCCGGGTCGACGTGATCCGGGGCAAGGTGACCGGCAAGCCGCAGGACAAGGACACCTTCACCACCCCGAACACGCGGGTCGAGAAGTCCTTCGAGGTCGGCTCCGGCCAGAAGAAGGTCAAGTTCACGTACGCTCTCGGCCGCGTCGACCACTCGTACTACGTGCGGGTCCGGGGCACCGACGGCAACCGCGTAGCGCCCGGCTACCTCGGCGCGTCGGTGGACCCGCACGGCCCGGCGATCGACGTGGTCGGCGACGCCGACCCGTGGGCCGACCTGTGGTTCTACAGCAACCCGATCTGGGTGGAAGCCCGCTAACCATGGTCGTTCACGTCGGATTCGATCGCGCGGACACGGACGTGCGGGCGGCGGAGCACTGGTTCGTCGAGTTGCTCGGCGACCAGCTGGACCGCGTCGTCGCCTGCACCCACCTGTTGCGCGTGCCGAGCCCGCACGTGGCGTTCAGCATCGCGTTGCCGTCGGGGGTCGAGGTGGATCTGCCACCCGTCCCCGACGGCCTCGCTGCCGCGGCTGACCTGGCCCGGGAGGAACACCTCTCGGGCCAGGGCGGCCGCGCGTTCGCCTATCCCGGGCGCGCCGCCCTGGTCGGCGAGCTGACCGTCGCGGAGCTGCTGTCGCGCAGCGCCATCGAGCGGGTGACCGTGATGGGTGGCGCGCCGCCGAAGCCGGACACGCTCGTGCACACGCGGGACCATGTGCGTCCTATGTGGATGTCGGGCAGGCTGACCCTGGTCACCCTGCCGCACACCGGTGGCCGGATCGCCCCGTTCGAGATGCCCGAAGAAATCCCCTGCTGCTCCCTGCACTAGGTCTATCCACCGATCGGTTGACCGGCGAAATCCACCGCGGCCGGCCGCCGCGTCGCTAGCTGGTCGGTGCCCGCGTCGCGCTGCCGGGCCGAGGCTTATGGGCATGACAGCGGTTATCGAGGTTCAGGAGTTACACAAGAGGTACGGCGACAAGGTCGCCGTCGACGACGTCTCGTTCCGGGTCGACGAGGGGGAGATCTTCGGGATCCTCGGGTCGAACGGCGCGGGCAAGACCACCACGGTCGAGTGCGTGGAAGGGCTGCGCCGGGCCGACCGGGGCACGATCCGGGTGTTCGGGCTCGACCCGGTGCGCGACCGCGCCGAGCTGACCCAGCGGCTCGGCGTCCAGCTCCAAGGTGCCCACCTGCCCGAGAAGCTGCGGGTCGGCGAGGCCCTCGACCTCTACCGGTCGTTCTACCGGCGGCCGGCCGACCCGGCCGACCTGATGGCCGCGCTGGGGCTCGACGGCATCCGCGACACCCGGTTCGGCAAGCTCTCCGGCGGCCAGCAACAGCGGCTCTCGATCGCGCTGGCACTGATCGGCAACCCGCGGGTCGCCGTGCTCGACGAGCTCACCACCGGGCTCGACCCCCGCGCCCGGCGGGAGACCTGGCGGCTGATCGAGGACGTCCGGGCCAGCGGCGTCACCATCCTGCTGGTCACCCACTTCATGGACGAGGCCGAGCGCCTCTGCGACCGGGTCGCCGTGATCGACGCCGGCCGGGTCGTCGCCGTCGACACCCCGGCCGCCCTGACCAAACGCGCCGCCGCCGACCTCGGTGTCGAGCGGGCCACGCTGGAAGACGCCTTCGTCGCACTGACCGGGGAGACCACCGATGTCCACTGACGCCCTGCGGCGGCTGACCGCCACCGAGTTCACCCTGTTCCTGCGCGACAAGGTCGGGCCGATCTTCGGCGTGCTGTTCCCGACCGCCCTGCTGTGCGTGTTCGGCAACCTCGACTTCTTCACCGATCCGGCCAACGGCATCGACGGGCAGCCGCTGCTCTACACGTACACGCCGATCCTGGTGGGTTTCGTGATCGCGATGTTGGCGCTCAACAGCCTCCCGCCGACGCTGGCCAGCTACCGGGAGCAGGGGGTGCTGCGCCGGCTGCGTACCACCCCGGTCGGGCCGGCCCAGGTCCTCGGCGCCCAGTTCGCGATCTGCCTCGGCACGGCGCTGGTCTCGGTCGTGCTGCTGCTCGCGGTGGCGCGGCTCGCGTTCGACGTGCCGCTGCCGCGACAGCCCCTCGCGTTCACGCTCAGCGCGGTGCTCGCCGCCCTGGCCCTGATCGGCGTCGCGGTGCTGGTGGCCGCGGTCACCCCGACCGCGAAGGCGGCCAACGCGATCGGGTCCGTGCTGTTCTACGTGATGATGTTCTTCGCCGGGCTGTGGCTGCCGATCGAGGCCATGCCGCCGGTGCTGCGGCACGTGAGCGAGGCCACACCACTCGGCGCCGCGGTCCAGGCGCTGTCCGACTCCACGGCGGGTCACTGGCCGCCGGCCTGGCGGCTGCTGCTGCTCGCCGGCTACGTCGTGGGGACCGGTTCGCTCGGCGTCCGCCTCTTCCGGTGGGAGTAGGTTCCAACCATGCCGAACGCGATGCCGTGGTCGGAGGCCGACGAGGCCACCCTCCGCTGGGCCCGGTGGGCGAACCTGGCTCCGTACGCGCTGCTGGCCTTCCTCGGCGGGTTCAGCCCCCTGCTGACCGACTCGACGCGGGAGACCCTGCAGGTCCTGGGGCTCTGCCTGCTGGCGGCGGTGTGGGTGTTCTGCCTCTACACCCTGCGCCCCGCGTGGCGCGTACGGCCGGTGCTGATGGCGGTGTTCTTCGTCGGCTTCCTGGCGATCCTGCTGGCCCTCGTCATGATCGCGCCCTGGTTCGGCTTCCTGACCCCGGCCGGCTACTTCTTCGCCTTCGGCATCCTGCGGTGGCCGTGGCGGATCCCGGGGGTCGCGGCGGTCGCCGTCGCGGCCGGCCTCGCCCAGGCGTCCGGGATCGCCTTCGACTCCGGTGAGGCGATCGGGTGGTACGCGGCGATCATCCTGATCAACGCCGTGCCGATGTGCGCGTTCGCCTGGATCGACTGGAACAACGACCAGGAGGGCGCCGCCCGCCGACGGGCGATGGACGAGCTGGCCGAAGCGAACCGGCAGCTGGAGGGCACGCTCGCCGAGAACGCCGCCCTGCACGAGCGCCTGCTGACCCAGGCGCGGGAGGCCGGGGTCCACGACGAGCGGCAGCGGATGGCCGGGGAGATCCACGACACCCTGGCGCAGGGGCTGACCGGCATCATCACCCAGCTCCAGGCGGCCTCGGCGGCAGCGGAGACCGACCGGTGGCGGCGGCACCTGACCGCCGCCACCGACCTGGCCCGGGAGAGCCTGCGGGAGGCCCGCCGGTCGGTGCACGCGCTGCGCCCCGAGCCGTTGCGGGACGCCCGGCTGGCCGACGCGCTGGCTGGGGTCGCCCGGAGCTGGTCGGCCCGGCACGGCATCCCGGTCGAGGTGACCACGACCGGCACCGAGCGGCCGATGTCGCCGGAGGCGGAGCTCGCGCTGCTGCGTACCGCCCAGGAGGCGCTCGCGAACGTCGCGGCACACGCCGGCGCCGGCCGGGTCGGGCTGACCCTGTCCTATCTGGACGACTCGGTGGCGCTCGACGTACGCGACGACGGGTGTGGCTTCGATCCGGCCGTGCCACCGGTGTCGGCCGGCGGGTTCGGTCTCGTCGCGATGCGGCAACGGATCGAGGGGTTGTCCGGGACGCTCCAGGTCGAGTCCGAGCCACGGTCCGGCACGGCGATCTCGGCGGCGGTGCCCGCATGATCACGCTGCTGGTCGTCGACGACCATCCGGTCGTCCGCAACGGCCTGACGGGCATGTTCGCCAGTGACCCGGACTTCGAGGTGGTCGGCGAGGCCGGCGACGGCGACGAGGCGGTGCGGCTGGCCCGGGCGCTGCGGCCCGACGTGATCCTGATGGACCTGCGGATGCCGGGCACCGACGGGGTCACGGCGATCGGCTCGTTGTCCCGACTGGGCCTGTCGAGCCGGGTGCTGGTGCTGACGACGTACGACACCGACAGCTACGTGGTGCCCGCGATCGAGGCGGGCGCGACCGGCTACCTGCTCAAGGACGCACCGCGCGACGAGTTGCTGCGGGCGGTGCGGGCGGCGGCCCGGGGCGAGTCGGTGCTGTCGCCCGCGGTGGCCGGCAAGCTGATGAACCGGGTGCGGGCACCGGGTGCCGGGCCGCTCAGCCAGCGCGAGCTCCAGGTGCTCGAGCTCGTCGCGGCGGGGAAGAACAACCGGGAGGCGGCCGCGACGTTGTTCATCAGCGAGGCGACGGTCAAGACGCATCTGCTCAACATCTACGCCAAGCTCGGCGTCGGAGATCGGGCGGCCGCGGTGGCGGAGGCGTTCCACCGCGGCCTGCTTACGCCCAAGGGGTAGCTGACTGGTCGGTGCGCCGCCGCCTCCTGGGGGAGAGGCGGCGCCGCACCCGGTGGTCGCTCGGCTTTGCGGAGAGAAGCGACCGCCGACAGTGGGTACGAGCGGCGGTCGCCAAGGGTTCAGCGGGTTTCGTCAGTAGCTGAACGTGGTGGCCCCCTCGTCGCCGATCCATTCCCACATCGGCACCGTGCCACCGATCTCGGCGTTGTCGATCAGGTCGCCCTTGTCCAGCTCGCGGGCGTTGAAGCAGATCGGGCAGACGAGCAGCTTGCCGCCCGCCGCCGCGTACCGCCGGATCAGGTCGGCCAGCGGCGGGCAACCGGCACACGCCGTGCCGACCGCGATGCCGTCCAGGGCCAGCCGGGTGGCCTCCTTGGTCAGGAACATCAGCGTCGGCCGGCCCGACTCGGCGGCACCGACCGCGACCAGGAACGCGACGGTCACCTTCTCCGGGTCCTCCAGACCGGTGGTCAGGCTGACTACGGCTTTACCAGGCATTTCTTCCTCCTCGGTGTGGTTGCCCTCGACGCTAGGCAGCCGGACCGTCCGAGGAATGGGGAGAAATCCCTAACTTGTGTGCCCGGGCCGCCGCCTGGCCCCGGCTGCTCACGCCGAGCCGCGCCAGCACCGCCGACACGTGGTGGTCGACGGTCTTCGGCGCGAGCCGCAGCGTCAGGGCGATGTCGGCATTGGACATTCCGTCGGTGATCAGCCTCAGCACCTCGGCCTGGCGCGCGGTGAGGCCGGCCGGGTGGTTTGCTGTCGTTTTCCTCGGGCCGCGCGGGACTCTTTCGATGCCTCGGTGGCGCAGGTCGGCGCGCAGCCAGGCGGCCGCCTGGGTGGCGCCCAGCGCGTCGAGGCCACGGAGCGCTTCGGTGGCCGCTGCGCGGTCGCCTCGGGCCAATGACTCCAGCCTCAGGAAATGGCCTCCGCGCTGGTGCCATTGTTCGGCCGCGTTGCGCCAGTCTCCTTCGATCATCCGGCGGTACGGGGTGAGCGCGTCGGCAGGCGCGTGGGCACCGCCGCCTGCCTGCCACAGCCTGAGCGCCAGCTCTCCACTGTGGGGGGCGGCGTGCTGGCCGGTCGCCCGGTCGAGGGCCGCGCGTACCTCTTCGGCTGCTTGCTCCGGATCTCCGTACCACCGGAAGTGTTCGGCTCGTGCGCTCTTGGTCGGGGCGACCCACTGCATCTCGCGGGCCGGACCGGCGTGGTGGTCGGCCTCGTCGAGGTGCGCGCGGGCGGTTGCCCGGTCGCCGCGGGCGCCGTGGATGCGGCCCAGGACGACCAACGCTGGGACGCGGCCGACACCGCCCTGGGCCGGGAGGCGGAGGCTCTCCTCGGCGTCGGCCAGCGCGCCGGACCAGTCGCCGGCCTGGAGCTTGACCCCCGCCCGGGTGCCGAGCAGGCATTGCACGTAGCCGTCGAGGTCCTGTTGTCTGGCGTAGGCGATGGCCCGGTCGAGCGCGGGTCCGGCCTTGGTGAACTGAGCCTGTTCGGCCAGCCCGCCCGCGACGTTGAGCAGCGCCCGGGTCGCGTGGTCGGCGAATCCGTGTGCGGCCGCCGCCGCGTGCGCTTCTTCCAGGGTGTGTTGACCGCCCGGCCGGTCCAGTTGCATCTCCGAGCTGCCCACGTTGGTCGCGGCGTGGATGGCGGTCTCGTCGTCGCCGACCTCTTCGGCGAGCGCTTTCGCTTTCCTGCCGAGCTCGATGGCGCCGTCGAAGTCGTAGTCGAGCATCCTCAACTGGGACAGGTTGCTGTAGGCCATCGCCAGCTCGCGGCCGGGCTCTTCGGCTGCCAGCACCGCGACGGCGTGGTCGGCCGCCGTGCGGGACTCCACCGAGTCGCCCGCCCACCAGGCGATCCGGGACAGCCAACGCCAGCTCGCGCCGAGCGGCTCCGGCTCGCCGAGTGTTGCGCGGATCTTGATCGCTGCGCGGCGCGGTTCCAGACCGTCCTTCGCGGTGCCGGCCAGGTAGGCGGCGGTCGAGTACCGCTCCAGGAGGTCCGCCTGTTGTCGCGGCGGCAGGCGGTCGGCGTACGTGGCAGCGGCTCGGTAGTGGTCGGCCGCCTCCCGCCTGGCACCCTGGCGGGCCGCGGCGGCGGCGGCGATCTGGCCCCAGCGCAGCACCGCGTCGGTGTCGCCCGCCCCACGCGCATGGTGGACGAGCCGCCCCGGGTCGGCGCCGTCCGCGTCTGCCAGGGCTCGGAGCGCTTCGGCGTGCAGCGCGGCGCGTTGCCTCGGCGCGAGGGAGTCCTCGACGGCCGTGCGCAGGAGCTCGTGCCGGTAGGCGACGCCGCCGTCGTCCACGGGCACCAGGACGCCGCCGGCCACGCAGGCGTCGACCTGGTCGTCGCGGCCCGCGAGCAGGGGCTTGTCGGCCCGGCCGGGCACGACGGCGACGAGCCGGGCCAGGTCGGCGGCTTGGTCGGGCAGCGCGCTGATGCGGTCGAGGATCAGGCCGCGTACGGTCTCCGGCGCCCGATCGCTCTTGGTGCTGAGGAGCTCGGTGAGCAGCAGCGGGTTGCCGCCGGTCAGCGCGAGGACGGAGGCGGCGTCGCGGCCGTGTCTGGTGGCCTCCTGCGCGACCCGCGCGTCGGACAGGGCGGCGAGGCTGATCCGCGTGCCGCGGAGGGTGGCGAGCACGCGGTGCAGGGGGTGCGTCGAGCCCACCTCGTCGTCGCGGTAGGTGACCACGAGCAGCGCTCGTTGCCGGCTCATCCGGCGGCCGAGCAGCACCAGCATGTCGAGGGTCGCCTCGTCGGCCCAGTGTGCGTCCTCGATGACGAGCACCGGCCGGGCGGCCGGGTGGTCGAGGTGGTCGAGCACCGCCGCGAGGATGTCCTCCAGCGGTGCGCCGTCGCCCAGTCTTTCGGCCAGCGCGCCGCCGGTCTGGCGGGCGATGTCGTGGACGGGGCCGAGGGCGCGCGGGGTGACCAGGGGGTCGCACCATCCCCAGTGGAACCTGGTGCGCGCGCCGGCTTTTTTGGCGAACTCCTTGACGAGCGCCGACTTGCCGACGCCCGCCTCACCCGCGACGAGCGCGACGCGGCCGCCGGTCGCCGTCGACCGCAGCAGGTCGTCGAGCACGGCCAGCGGGGCGGCGCGCTCCCACAGCTCCACCTGCCGATGGTCCCATCACGGGGTGTGATCGGTCATCCACCGTCCCGGTCCTCTGTGAGCTGCAGGAGGCCGTGGGTGAACCAGAGCCGGTGGCGCTCGGTCTCGACCAGCCAGCGACTGGGCACCTCGGGATTTCGCTGTCGCGCGTCGGGCCAGCGGTCGAAGGTGTCGGCGACGACGCAGGACCAGGGCTCAGGCTTTTCGGGCAGCTGTGGCCGTGGGGTATCCGGCGCGCGGACCAGGGTGCCGTCGACGACCACGTTGGCGGCACCGATGATCGCCTGCCAGCGTAGGTCGGGCCAGAGGGGAAGGCGCCAGTGGAGGACGGTCGCGGTGACGTCGCCGGCTTTGGCTGTCTCGTGGTGATCCTCGGGCCCGAGCACCGCGTGCAGCAGGTCCAGCCCCTTCGGCGCCCGTCGCGAGTGCAGCATGGTCTGCCACCGGTTGAAGGCGTTCAGGTAGTCGGCCTTGCTGGCCCCGAGCCGGGCGTACGCGTCCTTGACCAGCTCAGGCTGGTAGTCGGCCATGCGCCGGAGCAGCGTGAAGACAAACTCCCGGCGCGCGAACCCGTACACCCGCTCGACGCTACTAGCTGGTCAAACAGAAGGGGTGGCCCTCCGGGTCGGTCAGCACCACCCAGGTGTCGCCAGGCTGGAAATCGGGCTTGGTCGCGCCGATCCGCAGTGCCCGCTCGACGGCCTTCTCGCGGTCAGGGACGCTGAAGTCGAGGTGGGCGTGCTTGGCCGGGTCCGGCCAGCCGGGTCCCTGGTAGTCGGCCACGCGCTGGAAGCCGAGATTCGGGCCGTTCGTGTTCTCGAGGTAGTGGAAGTCGTCGTCCTGGTAGCCGGGCGCCCACCCGGTGAGCTCGGCGTAGAAGGCGGCCAGCTTGGCCGGGTCGGCGGTGTCGATGACGATCGCGGCGAGATTCATGCTCTCGAGGGTGCCGCCGGGGTTTGTCGTGGGGCTTGAAGATCCTTGCCATTTCTTGTCGTACGGGCGTCGTAGCGTGCTCACATGCAGACGGGGCGTGCGCTGGCCACGGGGCCGGGCTTCAGCGTCGGGGTGGTGACCTGCACCGACGACCACGCGGGTTGGTCGCCGGTGGAGTCGACCCGCGCCCACGCCGTCGTGCTGCCCAGCCGGGGCCTGTTCCGCCGCCTGGCCGACGGCGTGGGCGTCGACCTGGACCCGACGGTGGGCTACGTGTCGGTGCCGGGCGCGGAGGAACGCTTCGCCCACCCCCATGGTGGTGATGTGTGCACGGCGATCTCGGTGTCCTCGCGGCTATGGCAAGACGTGGCCGGCGACCAACGGCCGATGTCCGCGATCTATGTCGACGCACGTCTGGACCTGGCCCACCGCCGCCTGCTCCGGGCGGCGTCGGGCCTAGACCGCGACTACCGGCTGGCCGAGTCGCTGATGGCACTGCTCGGGTTGGTGGCGTCTCGCTCGTCGGCTGCTCCGGTGCCGGCCACTGACGGCGGCTCGGCGGCCGACCGGCTGCTGGTGGCACGGGCTCGTGCGGCGATCGCCGCCGACCACCCGGCGGCGCGCGGGCTGTTGCCGTTGGCCGCGTCGCTGTCCGCGTCGCCTTATCGGCTGAGCCGCGCGTTCAGCCGGGAGATGGGGGTGTCCTTGACCCACTACCGCAACCGGGTACGAGTCGGTCGTGCCCTAGACCGCCTGTCCAGCGGTGACACCGCCGGCGCCCGCCTAGCGTCAGACCTGGGCTTCGCCGACCAGGCCCACCTGTGCCGCACCATCCGCACGCACGTCGGCCACACCCCCACGGAGGTGCGAATGCTCCTAACGACCTAGTCAACGCCGCCGCATCTTGACGTGGCACACGCCCCAGCTTGCGACCGAGGTCTGGGCTGTCGCTGGGTGGCGCGTTGCGTTCGGGGCCGTGGGTTGCGGTCCAGACCTCGACGATCGCCACCTTGCGCTCGGCCACGCGATAGGCCTGGCCGCGCATCGAGATCTGGCCGCCGACGTGGTCCGTGCCCGGGGGCTGGCGCGTTGAGATTGGGCCGTCGCGGAGCTCCGGACCCGCGGGTTGCCGTTGCGGTTGCCCTGCGATGCGGTGCGCCCGAGATGCGACGCTTCGCGCGTCGCGCGCGCCCGTGGGATGCGGCGGCACCGTGCTGGGCGGTCTTGACCCGACGGCGCGGCGCGTTGCGCCCGAGCGGCGGGTCGGGCCTGGCGGCGGGTTGCGCCTGGCGGCGCGTTGCGCCCGAGCGGCGGGTCGGGCCTGGCGGCGGG
>NZ_FZPH01000004.1:5303-411541 GCF_900188485.1 Asanoa hainanensis | reverse complement strand
CGGGTCGGGCCTGGCGGCGGGTCGCGCCCGAGCGGCGGGTCGCGCCCGAGCGGCGGGTCGGGCCTGGCGGCGCGTTGCGCCCGAGCGGCGGGTCGCGCCCGGCGGCGCGTTGCGCCCGAGCCGCGGGTCGCGCCTGGCGACGCGTTGCGCGTTGCTGCGAGACGTGGTTTTGACCCGGCGGCTCGCGCGTTGCGCTTGGCCGTGCGTTGCGGCCTGGGCGGCGACGTGGTTCGCGCGAGGTGGTGGGCGCACTGCGTCGGGCGGGCTGCGCGTCGACGTGAGCCGTGCCTCGCTGAGGTGTGGACGGTTGGGCTACCGAGTTGGCTCTGTCGCCGGGGTGGGGTTCAGGCGTCGGGTAACCGCGTGGAGCGCGTAGAGGCCATAGCCGACCAGGCAAGCGGCCAGGATCGGGTGCACCAGCAGCGCGAGCAGGCTTGCCAAGCCGATCACGCCCGCTGCGGCGGCGACGGTCGCTGGCCGCTCCGCGACGGCGGTGCGTGCGGCCGATCGCCAAACGCCGTGCGGCGCCGCGGTGGCGCGGGCGTCGCCTGACGTCGCGGCCGCGCTGTCGCCGGCAGTTCCGGCGGCGCGAGGCGGCGCGGTGGTTGCGGTGCGCTGGGGTGTTTCGGTGGCGTGGGCCCCGCCGGGATTCGCGGTGGCGAGGGTGCCGCCGAGGGCGACCAGCGCGAGCGCCGCATAGCCGCACGCGGCTGCCGTGATCACGGTGGTCAGGCCGACCACGACCGCGCCGCCCGGGACGCGGCCGGTCGAGACCGCGGCGAGGTCGACGGTGACCAGCCAGGTCGCCGCAAGCACGGCCGCCGTTGCCAGGGCGCCGGGCAGCAGCGTGCGGCGGAAGACGCGCCAGCAGGCGCGTGGGCCTGGCCAGCGGTCGTTGGTCAGGAATGAGTGCACCGCGTAGCTGGCGGTGGCGAACGCCGCGCCGGTCGTGAGGACCGGCAGCGACGCCGCCACCATCAGGAGGCCCAGCACCGCCACGTCGGTGGCGACGCGGACCGTGTCGCGCCAGTCGGGTTTCATCCCTTGATGCCGCTCGTGTTGATGCCTTCTACCAGGAGGCGTTGGAAGGCTACGAAGAACAGGAAGACCGGCACCAGCGACAGCAGCGACATCGCGAACATCGGGCCCACCGCGCTCTCGCTCGTCGAGTCGATGAACAACGTCAGGGCCACCGGGACCGTGTAGTCCTGCAGGTCCGACAAGAAGACCAGCTGGCGGAAGAAGTCGTTCCACGTCCAGATGAACGAGAAGATCGCTGTCGTGACCAGGGCCGGCCGGCTCAGGGGCACGATCACGTGGGCGAACACCGTGTACGGCGACGCCCCGTCGATCTTCGCGGCCTCGTCCAGCTCGTAGGGGATGCCGCGCATGAACTGGACCATCAGGAAGACAAAGAACGCTTCCGTGGCCAGGAACTGGGGGACCAGCAACGGGAGATACGGCCAGTCGCCGCCGACCCAACCCAGCTGCTTGAACAGCACGTACTGCGGGATGATCAGCACATGGCCCGGCAGCAGCAGCGTGCCGATCATGATCGCGAACCAGACCTTGCGCATCCGGAACCGGAGGCGGGCGAAGGCGTAGGCGGCCAGCAGGCACGAGACCGCGTTGCCCACGACCGTCAGCAGGGCGACCATCGCGCTGTTGGCGAAGAACCGTCCGAAGCTCACGTCGAAGTTCTGCCAGCCGTCCCGGAAGTTCCCAGGGGTGAACACATCGGGCCACAGGCCGATGTTCGTGGCGATCTCCTCGCGTGACTTGAACGAGGTGCCCAGCATCCACAGCAGGGGATACAGCACCACGGCCAGGATCAGCACGAGGATCACCAAACGCCAGAAGCGCCTACCCATCACCGGTCCTCACCGTCGGCGTAGTGGACCCAGAACCGGCCCGTGCTGAACAGCACCACCGTGATCAGGGCGATCGCCACCAGGAACACCCACGCCAGCGCCGACGCGTAGCCCATCCGCAGCTCGGTGAAGCCCTTGATGTAGAGGTTCAGCGTGTACATCAGCGTCGAGTCGACCGGACCCCCGGTGCCGTTCGACAGCACGAAAGCCGACGTGAAGCCCTGGAAGCCGTTGATCGTCTCCAGCACCAGGTTGAAGAAGATGACCGGCGACAGCATGGGCAGCGTGACTGCCCGGAACTGGCGCCACGGACCCGCGCCGTCCACCGACGCCGCTTCGTAGAGCTCGACCGGGATCTGCTTGAGCCCCGCCAGGAAGATCACCATCGGCGCGCCGAACTGCCAGATGGCCAGTGCCATCAGGGTCTCCAGAGCGAACCGGGGATCGTTGACCCACGGCGCGCCCTCGATGCCGAACAGGCCCAGCAGCGAGTTGAACGCGCCGTCCCGGTTGAACATGTTGACCCAGACGATGGCCAGCGCGACGCTGCCACCGAGCAGCGACGGCAGGTAGAACAGGCCCCGGAACAGCCCGACGCCCCGGAACGCCCGGTTGAGCAGCAGGGCGACCCCCAGGGCGGCGGCCAGCTTCAGCGGCACGGCGATCAGCGCGAAGGTGACCGTGACCCGCACGGCGTGCCAGAAGGACGCGTCCGCGGTGAACATCTCGCGGTAGTTGTCGAGCCCGATCCACTCGACCGCGGAGAAGTCGGAGAGGGCGTCGTAGTTGGTGAACGAGAGATAGAGGGAGAGCAGCATCGGGACGGCCGTGATGCCCATGAGCCCGAGCAGCCACGGTGACAGGAAGACGAACCCGGCGATGTTCTCTCGGCGGCGCGGGCCACCCCGGCCCCGCCGACTGGCGGGACCGGGGGAGGCGGAGCCGGCAGGCGGTGCCGCCGGCGGCGCGGTACTAATGGCCAACGGTCAGGCCTGTCCGATCGCGGCCTGGGCGATGGCGAAGTACGCCTTGGCGGCCTCGGCGGGTGTCTGGCGACCGAACTGCACCTCTTCGGCGGCCTTGATCAGCTCGGCGCGGACCTTGCTGTGCCCCTTGAGCGGAACCTGCGGCGAAGCGCCGAACTTGGCGCCCAGCTCGGTCTGCACCTGGATGGCGACCTTCATGTTCGCGTCCGAGACAGTGGAGGAGACCGCCTTACGAATGTCCAGGTTGGACGGCAGGCCACGGTCGGTGCCGAGCACCGCCGCCGCCTCGGGGTCGTTCGACAGGAAGTTGATGACGTCGACCGCGATGTCCTTGTGCTCGCTGCCCCGGAACACCGAGAAGTACATCGACGCCCGGGCCCACTGCGCGCTCGGGTCACCCGGGTACGCGACGACGCCGAGCTCGTCCTTGGTGTTTTTCTTCAGCTCGGGCATCTGGTTGGCCCACACCCAGGAGGTGCTCGCCTTGCCGGTGACGACGAGCTGCTTGCTGATGTCGGTGACGTTGCCCTCGTGGATCACGTCGGCGGTCGGGGTGGCACCGCGGTCGCGGGCGCCCTTCCACAGCTCGAACCACCCGGCCACGTCCTGCTCGGTGAAGCCGAGCGCCTTGTCCTTGTAGAGGTCCTTGCCCTGCTGGCGCAGCCACACCCAGAAGGCCTTGTAGTCGGCGCTCGGGTCCTGCGTGCCGGGCACCTTGGCGGTCTTGGAGACGTTCTCCGCCCAGGTGATGAAGTCGGCCCAGGTCATGCCGGTGGTCGGCGCGGGCAGCTTGAACTTGTCGAGCAGGGTCTTGTTGAACACCAGGCCCTGGGTGTTCTCACCGAACGCGACGCCGGCCATCTTGCCGTCGACGATGCCGTAGTTCACCAGGCTCTCGGGGAACTTCGAGACGTCGAGCTTGCCACCGTCCTTGTAGGACGTGAGGTCCAACGTGACGTTCCGCGACGCGTACTCGGTGAGGTAGTTGTCGTCGATCTGGAAGATGTCGGGCGCGTCGCCGCCCGCGGTCAGGGTCGCCAGCTTGTCGAAGTAGCCCTGGTTGGCCTGCCACGTCTTCTTGAAGGTCACGTTGGGGTGCTTCTTGGTGTAGAGCGCCAGCGCGTCCTCGGTCAGCTTCGCGCGGCCCTCCGCGCCCCACCAGAAGATGGACAGTTCGACCGGCTTGTTGGGGTCGGCGGCGGAATCGCCGCCATCGTCACCGCAGGCCGCGGCGGCCAGCGCGAGGGGAATGGCGACCAGGGCCGCGAGCAGGCGTCGCCGCAGGCCAGGCCCCGAAAAGGCGGTACGGTGGTGGCGCGTGGTCGGCTCGACCGCACGCGAAGATGGTGCGCGGTGCATGTGCGCTCACTCCTTGGCGTAGGAGGCGACCTCTCCGGGGGCGGTGGCGACCACGCCGCCCGGGTCCGCATGGCTGTGCGGACCCGGGCCCGGCCCCGTCGAGTCGCGGATGACCAGCTCGGTCTGAAGGGTTATCTGTGCGGTGGTGCGACGGTCGTCGCCGTGCGCGAGGAGCATGTCGACGGCCGCCCGTCCGGCGGCGGCGGTTGGGGTCGCCACCGTCGTCAGCTTGGGGCGGGTGAGGCGGCTCAGCGCGATGTCGTCGATGCCGACGACGCTGATGTCTTCCGGGACGCTCAGGCCCAGGGTGGATAGGCCCTCGATCAGGCCGATGGCCATGAGGTCGTTGTAGGCGAGGACGGCGCTCACGCCGGCGCGCACGATCTGCTCGGCGACGGCCATGCCACCGTCTTCGGTGGGTTGGTTGGGCCCGATGACGGCCAGGTCGGCGTCGTTGGCCCGGGCGGCCGACAGCGCCGACCGGCGGATCTCCCGGCTGGTCCACGACCCGCGTGGGCCGGCGACCAGGGCGATCTGCCGGTGACCGAGCCGGCTGAGGTGGTCGATGGCGAGCCGGGCGCCCTGCGCCACGTCCATCACCACGGTCGGCAGGCCGGTGAGCTGGCGGTTGACCACCACCAGCGGCACCTCGCGGCTGAGCTGCTCGATCAGGCTGTTGCTCATCCGCGGGCTGCACAGCAGGACCCCGTCGACCTGCTTGGCCAGCGCGCGGACCAGTCCTTCTTCGACGCTCGCGTCCTCGTTGGTGTCGGTCACGAAGATGTGGTAGTCCCGTTGCCGGGCCTGGCTCTCCGCCGCTTTGATCAGCGGTGGGAAGAACGGGTTGGCGATGTCGGCCACGATCAGGCCGATGTTGTGCGTGCGCCCGGTGATCAGCGCCCGGGCCGCCCGGTTGGGGCGGTAGCCGAGGTGCTCGGCACAGGCCAGCACCCGGCTGCGGGTCTCCGGGTTGACCAGGTGCGGCGCCGAGAACGTGCGCGAGACCGTGGAGATGTGCACCCCGGACTCGCGCGCGACGTCGCGGATGGTGGCTGGCACGCGGGACCCCTTCATCGAAGGCTGTGGTGGCCGTCACTCAAGTGCGCCAATTAATGCAAACGGTTGCGTGGCTGTCAACGGTCTGTTGTTGCGACTCGGTTGCGGGCGCGTTCCAACCCACCGGCAAAAGCCAAAATAACGGACAAGACATTGACGGGTACGAGGGGAGCATGCTTAGTTTCCTGCAAACGTTTGCACTCCGCGAAGGGGTTGGTCGATGTCTGACGGACGACGTCGCTACGCGTTGGTCGGCGCCGGAGCCCGGGCCGGGATGTTCCTGCGCGCCCTCGCCACCGACCACGCCGACCGGGCCGAAGTGGTGGCCCTGGCCGACGTCAACCACACCCGGATGGCGGCCCACGTCCGCTGGCTGGAGGAGCTGGGCGCGACCCCGCCGAAGACCTACGCGGCGACCGACTTCACCACCATGCTGGCCGCGGAGAAGGTCGACGAGGTGCTCGTCACCACCGTCGACGCGACCCACGCCGACTACATCGTGGCCGCCCTGAACGCGGGCTGTGACGTGGTCACCGAGAAGCCGATGACGACCGACGCCGAGGGCTGCCGGCGGATCCTGGCCGCCGTGCGAGAGACCGGTCGCCGGGTCCGGGTGGCGTTCAACTACCGCTACAACCCGTTGCACGAAGCTTTCAAGGACGAGCTGCGAGCGCTGGGCGAGATCGGGTCCGTCCACTTCGAGTGGTTGCTCGACGTGCGGCACGGCGCCGACTACTTCCGCCGCTGGCACCGCGACGTGGCCAACTCGGGCGGCCTGCTCGTGCACAAGTCCGGCCACCACTTCGACCTGGTCAACTGGTGGCTCGACGCGACACCGGCCACCGTCTACGCGCAGGGCCGGCGGTTCTTCTACGGCCCGGAGGGGCGCAGGCACGGCTACGCCCGCGACTACGCCCGGGGCCACGACGCGCCAAGGGACGACCCGTTCGCCCTGCACCTCGCCGACAACCCGCAGCTCCGCGCGCTCTACCTCGACGCCGAGGACGAGGACGGCTACCTGCGCGACCAGAACGTCTTCGCGCCCGGCGTGACCATCGAAGACGACCTGGCCGTGCTCGTGCGCTACTCGACCGGGGCGACGATGACCTACCACCTCACCGCGTACGCGCCGTGGGAGGGTTATCGGGTCATGGTCAACGGCAGTCGTGGCCGGCTGGAGCTCGAGGTGGTCGAGAGCGACCACGTCAGCCCCGCCGGTGCCAGCGAGGTCAAGGGCGCCGCCGTGCACGGCGAGGTCGCCGCCGCCGAGCACGGACGCGCGCGGCTGACCGTGCACCCCTACTGGCAGCCGCCCCGCGAAGTCGCCGTAAAAGGCTATGCCCGCGGCGGCCATGGTGGCGCCGACGCCCGGATGACCGGGGTGCTCTTCGGCGGCCAGGCTGACCCGATGGACCGCTCCGCCACCGCCCGGGACGGCGCCCTCGCGCTGCTGACCGGGCTGGCCGCCAACCGCTCGATGGCGACCGGTGCGCCGGTGACCGCCACCGACCTGCTCGATCCGACCTGACCGCGAGGGAGTTCATGTCCGACCTGCTGTTTCCGGCCGAGCCGGGTCAACGCGCGATCGCCCGCGAGCTCTACGGGCTCGCCCGCGACCTGCCGCTGATCTCCCCGCACGGCCATGTGGACCCCGCCGTCCTGGCCGACGACGAGCCGTTCCCCGACCCCGCCCGGCTGATCATCGTGCCGGACCACTACCTGACCCGGATGCTGCTCAGCCAGGGCATCCCGCCGGCCCGGCTCGGCGTGCCCAGCCGCACCGGCGAGCCCAGCGAGACCGACGGCCGGGCCATCTGGCGCCTGTTCGCCGAGCACTGGCACCTGTTCCGCGGCACGCCGTCGCGGTTGTGGCTGGAGCGCACGTTCGAGACCGTCTTCGGCGTCACCACCCGGCTGACGCCGGAGACCGCCGACGAGGTGTACGACGCGCTGGCCGAGAAGCTGGCTCGGCCGGAGTTCCGCCCCCGGGCGCTGTTCGAGCGCTTCAACATCGAGGTGCTGGCCACGACGGAGTCGCCGCTGGACGAGCTCGCCGCACACGCGAAGCTGGCGGCCGACGGCTGGGGCGGTAAGGGCGGCCGCGTCGTCACCACCTTCCGCCCCGACGACGTGGTCGACATGGAGTTCGAGGGCTGGGCCGAACGCGTCGGCCGGCTCGGCGAGGTGGCCGGCGAGGACACCGGCACCTACCCGGGCTACCTGGCCGCGCTGCGGTCCCGCCGCGCGGCGTTCATCGCCGCCGGTGCGACCTCCAGCGACCACGGCCACCCGACCGCCCGCACGCTCTCCCTGACCCAGGCCGAAGCGGCAAAGCTGTTCGAACGGGGACTGCGCGGCGCGGCGGACGCGGCCGACGCCGAGACCTTCCGCGCCCACATGCTGCTCGAGTTCGCCCAGATGTCCATCGAGGACGGTCTGGTGATGCAGCTGCACCCCGGCGCCGTGCGCAACCACAACCGGTGGCTGCACGCGACGCACGGCCGCGACGTCGGCGGCGACCTCCCCCAGGCAACGGAATACCTGCACGCGCTGACGCCGCTGCTCGACGCGTACGGCAACGACCCGCGGCTCCGGGTGGTCGTCTACACCCTCGACGAGTACACGTTCAGCCGCGAGCTGGCCCCGATCGCCGGCGGCTACGCCGCGATCTACCTGGGTGCGCCGTGGTGGTTCCTGGACTCGCCCGAGGTGCTCCGTCGCTTCCGCGAGGCGGTCACCGAGAGCGCCGGCTTCTACAACACGGCGGGCTTCGTCGACGACACCCGGGCGTTCTGTTCGATCCCGGTGCGCCACGACGTGTCCCGCCGCGTCGACGCCGGCTTCCTGGCCCGGCTCGTCGCCGAGCACCGGCTGCCCTTCGACGAGGCGGCCGAGACCATCGTCGACCTCGCGTACCGCCTGCCCAAGCGGGTGTTCCGGTTGGAGGACGCCAAGTGACCACGATCCGTGCCGTCGAGGTGCACGACGTGCGGTTCCCGACCGCCGCGGCGGGCGACGGCTCCGACGCCATCAACCGGGGCGACTACTCGGCGACCTATGTGGAGCTGCTGACCGACGGGCCGCTCGTCGGTGCCGGCTTCACGTTCACCAACGGCCGGGGCAACGAGTTGACCTGCGCGGCGGTCCGCGCGCTCGCGCCGCACGTCGAAAACCGGTCGATCGAGGAGATCGCCGCCGAGCCGGTGGCGTTCTGGCGCTCCCTGACCGCCGACCCGCAGCTGCGTTGGCTCGGCCCGGAGAAGGGCGTCATCCACATGGCGACCGGCGCGGTGGTCAACGCGGTCTGGGACCTGCGCGCCAAGGCCGCCGGCCTGCCCCTCTGGCAGTTGCTGGCCGAGATGCCGACCGACGAGCTCGTCGCCAACGTCGACTTCCACCACATCACCGACGCCCTCATGCCCGACGACGCGGTCGCCATTCTCGACAAGGGCCGCCACGGGTACGCCGAGCGCCTGGCCCAGGTGCGCGGCGACGGCTTCCCGTCGTACACGACGTCGGTGGGCTGGCTCGGCTATCCGGACGACAAGGTCCGGGACCTGACCCGGGCCGCGTACGCCGAGGGTTGGCGGGCGATGAAGATGAAGGTCGGTGGCGACCTCGAGGACGACGTGCGCCGGGCCCGGATCATCCGGGAGGAGATCGGCCCGGACGCGCTGCTGATGATGGACGCGAACCAGGTCTGGGACGTCGACGAGGCGATCGCCGCGATGGCCCGGCTCGCCGAGTTCGACCCGTACTGGATCGAGGAGCCGACGCACGCCGACGACGTGCTCGGCCACGCCCGCATCCAGCGTGCGGTCGCTCCGGTGCGGGTGGCGACCGGCGAGGTCGCGGCCAACAGGGTGATCTTCAAGCAGCTGCTCCAGGCCGACGCGATCGGCGTCATGCAGATCGACGCGTGCCGGGTCGGCGGCGTCAACGAGGTGCTCGCGGAACTGTTGCTCGCGGCCAGGTTCGGTGTGCCGGTCTGCCCGCACGCGGGCGGCGTCGGGCTCTGCGAGCTCGTGCAGCACCTAGCCTTCTTCGACTACCTGCGGGTCGGCACCTCGCTGGAGGGACGGATGGTGGAGTACGTCGACCACCTGCACGAGCACTTCGTCGACCCGGTGCGCACCCGCGGCGGCCGGTATCTGCTGCCCACCGAGCCCGGCTACAGCGCCACGATGAAACCGTCGTCGGTGGCCGAGTTCTCGTTCCCGGAAGGACCGGTGTGGCGATGACCCCGCGACTCGGGCTCGACACGCTGCGCCGGCTGCCCATCGAGAGCCGGCCGCTGCTGCGCCCGGGCACGGTGCCCGCCGGCATCGTGCACATCGGGCTCGGCGCGTTCTTCCGCGCGCACCAGGCTGTCTACACCGAGGAGGCCGTGGCCGCCGCCGGCGGCGACTGGGGGATCCTCGGCGTGGCGCCACGGTCGGCCGACGTGGTGGCGGCCCTGAAGGAGCAGGACCACCTCTACAGCGTCTCCGAGATGTCCGCGGAGGGTGCCCGGGCCAGGGTTATCGGTGCCCTGGCCGGCGCCCAGGTGGCCGCCGCCGACCCCGAGCGGGTGGTCGCGCGGCTGGCCGACCCGGCCATCCGGGTGGTCACGCTGTGCGTCACCGAGAAGGGCTACAAGCTCGACCCGGCGACGGGGCAGCTGCTCGACGACCCGGCGTTGACCGCCGACCTGCTCGGTGACGGGTCACCCACCACCGTGCCCGGGCTGCTGGTCCGCGGACTGCTCGCCCGGGCGCGCGCCGATGCCGGGCCGATCGCGGTGGTCAGCTGCGACAACTTCTCCTCCAACGGCCGTCGGGTGCGGGGCATGTTGGCCGCCGCGTACGCCATGGCCGGGCACGACGACGCCTGGCTGCGGGCCAACGTGAGCTGCCCCGGCACGATGGTCGACCGGATCGTCCCGGCGTCGACGGAGGTGACCCGGGCGGCCGCCGCGGCGCTGCTCGGTGTGCGCGACGAGGCGGCGCTGGCCGGTGAGCCGTACCGCCAATGGGTCATCGAGGACGACTTCCCCGGCGGTCGGCCGGCCTGGGAGGCGGCCGGCGCGGTGCTCACCGGCGACGCCGGCCCCTGGGAGCGGCTCAAGCTGCGGGCGCTCAACGGCGTCCACTCGGGCATGGCCTATCTCGGTGCGCTGGCCGGGCGGGAGACCATCGCGGAGGCGCACCGGATGCCCGGTCTGGTCGACGCGATGCGGCGGTTCGTCGCCGAGGACATCGCGCCCAGCTTCACCCCGCCGGACGGCGTCTCGGTCGTCGACTACGGCGAGCTGTCGCTGGCGCGGTTCGCCAACCCGGCGATCGCCCACCGCACCAAGCAGGTCGCCATGGACGGCTCGCAGAAGCTGCCGCAGCGGGTGCTGGAGACGGTCGCCGGGCGCCGGGCGGCCGGAGCGGAGCCGCGCTGGGCGGCGCTGGTCGTGGCGGCCTGGATGCGCTACGCGCGCGGCATCGCCGACGACGGCCGCGCGCTGCACCTCGACGACCCGCTTGCGGACCGGATCCACGCGGCCGTCGCCGCCGCTCCGGACAGCCCGGAAGGCCTCGCGGGCGCGCTGTTCGGCCTGACCGAGGTCTTCCCGGCGGAGCTCGCGGCCGACGAGGTCGTCCGCACTCTGGTGGTCGACTGGCTGACGGAGCTCGACAAGCACGGCGTCGAGTCCACTCTGGCCGGTGCGGGATGACGACCCGCGTCGCGCTGGTCGGTGCCAACGGTCACGGCCGCTGGCACCGGCGGCGGCTGGCGACCCGCTCCGACCTCACGCTCGTGGGCATCGCCGAGCCGAAGCCGGTCGATCCCGACCCGCCCGTGCCGCCGGGCACGCCGGTGTTCCCGAACCACCGCGACCTGCTCGCCGCGACCCGGCCCGAGGTGGTGATCATCTGCACGCCGCCGGGCACCCACCTGCCGATCGCGCTGGACGCCCTGGCGGCCGGCTGCGACCTACTGCTGGAGAAGCCACCGCTGCTCTCGTTGGCCGACCACGACCTGCTGTCGGCCGCGCTGGCCGAGGCCGGCCGGTCGTGCCAGGTGGGCTTCCAGGCGCTCGGCTCGGCGGCGCTCGACGAGCTGCGGGGGGTGATCGCCAGCGGAGCGCTGGGCACGGTCACGGGCGTCGCCGCGGTGGCCGCATGGCAGCGCGACGACGCGTACTACACGCGGTCGCCCTGGGCCGGTCGGCGCGGCGTCGACGGCGCGTTGACCAACCCGCTCGCCCACGCGGTCATGCAGGCCCTCGCCGTCTCCGACGCGGCTTTGCTCTGCCGCCATATGCGCATCACCGGTAGCGACCCGACACGTGATGCGTATATGGCGGCAGAGCAAATGGGCGCCGAACCGCCGGGGCGGCTCGAGGTGGAGCGTTATCGGACCCGGGCCATCGAGAGTGACGATACCGCCGTGTTGCGGTTGACCGTCCAGGGTGGACCGTCGGTGGTCGTGGCGGTCACGTTGGCGGGCGAGGAGTTCATCGCCGGTGAGGTCACGGTCACCGGCACGCGGGGGAGCGCGACCCTGGAGTACCCGACCGATCGCCTGATGCTGCCCGGTGACCCCGGGCCGCGCGAGGTGCCCGGCCGGGTCGACCTGCTCGACAACCTGCTCGCGCACCGCGCCGACCGGGCCGGCGTGCCGTTGCGGGCCGCACTGTCGGCCACCGTTGGCTTCACCGCGGTGGTCGAGGCACTCGGCGCGGCGCCCGCGCCGGTGGCGCTCGGCGACGACGTCGTCGCCGACCTCGGCACCGGGCCGGGGCGCATCCGCTCGATCCGCGGCATCAACGCGGTGCTCCGCCGGGCGGCCGCAGGGCTCGCGCTGCCGTCGGAGCTCGGGGTGGCCTGGGCAAGGCCGCCGCACACGGAAAACCGAATGCAAACAACGGGGTCAATCGCCCACCTGAAATAGGGCTAATAGGTAGCCTACTCGGCCGTTCCGACGGTCGAGCCATTCGCCGTTGCCGCGTTTTACTGCAACATAACTGCACATCGATGGCATTGACACTCATAATGATCGATACCTATCTTTCAGAATAGGTATCCGCATTGTGATCGGAGTGTGTCAATGCGATTTCGAGGTCTCGCCGCCAGCGTGGCCGGCGTGCTGGTGATCGCCGTCGCGGCGCCCGCCGCGGCGGCGTCGACTCCGCTGAGCGAGCGACTGGCCAGGCAGGTTCTGCCCGCCGGCGACGGTTGGGCGGCCGAGGGTGCCGGCACCACCGGCGGTGCCGCGGCCACACCGGAAAACGTCTTCCAGGTCGACACGCGCGACGAGCTCGCTGCCGCCGTGGCCGGCACGACACCGGCGATCGTCATCGTTCGCGGCATCATCAACGGCAATGCCGACGCCACCGGCGCCCCGCTTTCCTGCGCTCAGTTCGCCGATCCGGCGTACACGTTGGACGCTTTTTTGAGCACCTATGACCCGGCGGTCTGGGGCCGCGTCGCGCCGAGTGGTCCACTGGAGGAGGCGCGAGCGCGCTCGGCCGCCAACCAGAGCGCCCGGGTGCGGGTCAACGTCGGCTCCAACAAGACCATCGTCGGGCTGGGCAACGCCCGGCTCAACGGGGTCTTCCTGCGGCTCGACGGCAGCTCCAACGTGATCATCCGGAACATCACCCACGAGGACAGCCGCGACTGCTTCCCGGTCTGGTCGCCGACCGACGGCGCGACCGGCAACTGGAACGCGGCGTACGACAACATCTGGGTCCGGAACTCGAACCACGTCTGGGTCGACCACAACACGTTCACCGACGCCGACAACCCGGACTCGGCGCAGCCGCTGCACTTCGGCCGGCCGTACCAGGTGCACGACGGGCAGGTCGACATCACCAACGGCAGCAACTACGTGACGGTGTCCTACAACCGGTTCACCAACCACGACAAGACGATGCTGATCGGCTCGACCAACACCCCGGGCGCCGACGTGGGCGCGCTCAAGGTGACCGTGCACCACAACGAGTTCGAGGGCAGCGTCCAGCGCGCGCCGCGCGTCCGGTTCGGCCAGGTCGACGTCTACAACAACCTCTACCGCGTGCCGGTCGAGGACCCGTACGAGTACAGCTGGGGCGTCGGCGTGCAGTCGGCCATCTACGCCGAGAACAACTACGTCGCGTTTGGCGCGACCGTGCCGCAGGACTCGTTCGTCTTCGACTGGGGCGGCACGGTGCTCACCGAGAAGGGCACCTGGGCGCGGTCTGGCCGGTCCCTGCCCCGGCCCGTCAACCTGCTCGCCGAGTACAACGCGACCCACGACCCCGACATCGCAACCGACGCCGGTTGGACGCCCACCCTGCGCGCCGGCCACGTGCTCCCCGCACCGGCCGCCGCACTCGTGGTCGAACTATGCGCGGGCGCTGGGAGGATCCGATGAGAAGACGCCTGAGCGTCCTCGCCGCGGCGGCCGTGCTGGCCCTGCCGCTCAGCGTGGTCGGCATGAACCTGGCCCACGCCGCGACCCTGTTCAGCGACACCTTCGACGACGGCAACGCCGACGGCTGGTCGAAGTCGGGCGGGAGCTGGTCGGTGGTGGGCGGGGCCTATCGCCAGTCGAGCACGGGCGCCGCCGCTAAGGCGCTCGCCGGCAGCACCTCGTGGACGGACTACACGGTCAGCGCGCGGGTCACCCCGATCGCGTTCGGCGCCAGCGGGCGGTCCGTCGGCGTGGCCGCCCGGGTCCAGACCTCGACCAACTACTACGCCCTGGTGCTCACCGGCGGCGGCTCGGCCCAGCTCCAGCGGGTCTCCGGCGGCGGCGTCACCGCGCTCGGTACGGCCGTGGTCGGCGTGACCCCGGGCACCACGTACACGTTGGGCCTGCGGGTCGCCGGCGGAGCGCTCAGCGGATCCGTGAACGGCGCCACCGTGGTGAGCGCGACCGACGGCACGTTCGGCTCCGGCCGGATCGGGCTGGTCGCGTCCTACGCCAGCGCCACGTTCGACAACGTCTCCGTCGATACGGGTGCCGCGCCCGACCCGGACCCGACCACCCCGCCGCCGACGGACCCGCCGCCCACCGGCACCTGCCGGGTCAGCGGCACCGCGAGCGGCTTCGCCACGGGCACGACCGGCGGCGCCGGCGGGCCTACGGTCGCGGTCGACACGGCCGCCGAGCTGCTCGGCGCGATCGCCCGCTCGGGCCCGGTAACCATCTGCGTCAGCGGCACGATCACCCTGCCGGCCGGCATGTACGACGTGGCCAGCGACAAGTCGATCGTCGGGGTCGGCAGCACCGCGGGCATCACCGGCGGCGGCCTCAACATCGGCGGCCCGGTCTCCGACATCACCTCGCCGCCCGCCGACGCCGTGCACAACGTGATCGTCCAGAACCTGTCGTTCCGCGGCGCCAGCGACGACTCGATCAACGTGCAGATGTTCGCGCACCACGTCTGGATCGACCACAACGACCTGGCGCAGGGCTACGACGGGCTGATCGACATCAAGCGGGGATCGTCCTATGTGACCGTGTCGTGGAACCACACCCACCACCACACGAAGAACATGCTGCTCGGGCACGACGACAGCAACGGCGCGCAGGACGTCGGCCGGCTGAAGGTGAGCTATCACCACAACTGGTTCGACGCGACGCCGCAGCGCAACCCGCGCGTCCGGTTCGGCGAGCCGGTGCACGTCTACAACAACTACTTCTTCTACAACACCGACACCGGGGTGGCGTGCCAGGCCGACGCCGGCTGTGTGGTGGAAGGCAACTACTTCGAGAACGTCGAGGAACCGGTGACCAACTCGTACGCCGGCCCGCGCGGGCGCTGTGTCTCCCGCGGCAACGTCTTCGCCGGCGAGTCCGGTGCGGCGGTGTGCTCCGGCAGCGTGCAGGAACCCAGCGCGTACTACGCGTACACCCTCGATGACGCTTCGGCGGTCAAAGCGCTCGTGACCGCCGGGGCCGGGGTCGGCAAGGTCTGATTCCGGCCAGGGGTACGGGAGGCGTTCTCAGCCCGGGTCTCCCGCATCCTTAGAGATCGACAAGTATCGATCAAAGGAGGATCCGTGTCACCCCCCAACCCAGTCCGGCGAACACGTCGCCGCGGCCTGCTGACGGCCCTCGCGGCCGCGGCGGCCGCCGCGGCGCTGGTCCTCGGCATGACCACCGGAGCCAGCGCGGCCACGCTGCTCTCCGACGACTTCGAGGACGGCAACTCGTCCGGATGGACGACGAACGGGGGCAGCTGGTCGGTGGCCACCGACGGCTCCCGCGTGCTCCGCCAGAGCAGCACCAGCAGCGACGCCCGGGCCCTCGCCGGCACGGCGAGCTGGACCGACTACGCCGTGCAGGCTCGGGTCAAGCCAATCAGCTTCAACGGCAGCAACCGCTTCGTCGCGGTGCTCGCCCGGGTGCGGAGCAGCACCAGCTACTACTACCTGGCCCTGCGCTCCAACAACACCGTCGAGCTCAAGAAGCTCGTCGGTGGCTCGTCGACCACACTGGACACCGCCTCCGTCGGCGTGAGCGCGGGCTCCTTCTACACGCTGCGGCTGGAGGTCGCCGGCACGACGCTGCGCGGCTACGTCAACGGTGCCCTGCTCACCGACGCCAGTGACAGCCAGTGGAGCAGCGGCCGCGTCGGCGTGGCCACGTTCTACACCAGCGCCAGCTTCGACGACGTCGCCGTCACCACAGGCGGTGGCACGGAGCCGACGCCGACGGCGACACCCACCACCGAGCCCACCAACCCGCCGCAGCCCAACGCGGCCGACGGCTGGGCTTCCGTGAGCGCCTGGGGCCAGAACGGCACCAGCGGCGGCGCCGGCGGCTCGACCGTGACGGTCACCACCGCCGCGGCGTTCCTGTCGGCGATCGCGCAGTCCGGACCGCGCATCATCCAGGTGCAGGGGATGCTCACGCTGCCCGGCCCGATGCACGACGTGACGTCCGACAAGACGATCGTCGGGCTCGGCTCGGGATCCGGCCTCACCGGCGGTGGCCTCAACATCGGCCTGCCCATCGACGACGACATCACGGCACCGCCGGCCGATGCGGTGCACAACGTCATCGTCCGGAACCTGAACTTCCGAGGCTGGCCCGACGACGCGATCAACGTGCAGATGTTCAGCCACCACGTCTGGATCGACCACAACACGTGGACGACCGGCACCGACGGCGGCGTCGACATCAAGCGTGGCTCGTCGTACGTCACCGTCTCCTACAACCACGCCGACGGCACCGACAAGAACATGCTGCTCGGGCACGACGACGACAACGGTGCGCAGGACACCGGCCGCCTGAAGGTCAGCTACCACCACAACTGGTTCGACGACACCAACCAGCGCAACCCGCGCGTCCGGTTCGGCGACCAGGTGCACGTCTACAACAACTACTACAACGACACCGGCAACTACGGCGTCGCGTCCACGGAGAACGCCGGCGTCATCGTCGAGGGCAACGCCTTCGTGAACGTCGACGACCCGTTCCATCTCGGTGAGGCCTCGTCGGGTCCCGGCCGGATCGTGGCCAGGAGCAACTGCTTCACCAACTCGGGTACGGGCGAGGCCGGCGGCAGTGTCTCCGCGGTGCCCTACTCGTACACCCTGCTGCCCTGCTCCCAGGTGCAGTCGACCGTTTCCGCGCAAGCCGGCGCCGGCCGGATCTGAGGGAGGACAGTCATGAGCAGAACGGCACGCAGGGGAGTGCTCGCGGTCATCGCGGCCGCCCTCGCCGCCATCGTGGTCGCGTTCGGGTTGGGTGGGGTCGCGCAGGCGGCGACGCTCTTCTCCGACGACTTCAACGACGGCTCCGCCGACGGCTGGTCGAAGTCCGGCGGCGACTGGTCGGTGGTCAGCGACGGGTCGCCGACCTTCAACCAGTCGAAGACCGACAGCGAGCTGGCCCGCCAGTTCGCCGGATCGACGGGCTGGACGGCGTACTCGGTGCAGGCCCGGGTCAAGCCCCTGGCCTTCAACGGCAGCAACCGGCTCGTGGCGCTGGCGTCGCGGTCCTCGTCGGCCACGAAGATGTACCGGCTGGCGCTGACCAACGCCAACCGCGCCGAGCTCCAGGCGGTCGACGGCTCGTCGGTCACGGTGATCGGCTCAGCGTCGCTGACGGTGTCCACCGGCACCTGGTACACGCTGCGGATCGACGCCAACGGCAGCACGATCTCGGGCTACGTCAACGGGACCCGGATCGCCACCGGCAGCAACAGCGCGCACAGCTCGGGCCGGGTCGCTCTGGTGACCGTGTACGCGTCGGCCCGCTTCGACGACGTGGTGGTCAGCACGGACGGCTCGACGCAGCCGACGGGCAACCCGACGTCGTCGCCGACCAACCCGCCAACCAGCAACCCGACCACCGGCCCGACGACTCCGCCGCAGACCGGCCTGGTCGGCTGGGCCACCCAGGGCGGCGGCACCACCGGCGGCGGCAGCGCGTCCGCCACGACGGTGACGAGCTCGTCCGCGTTGTCCAGTGCGGTCTCGGGCACCACGGCCCGCGTCGTCCGGGTCTCGGGCACGATCTCCTGCTCGGGGATGATCTCGGTCGGGTCGAACAAGACGATCCTCGGCAACTCCGGTGCGACGATCGCCGGCTGCGGGCTCAACGTGTCCAACGCCAGCAACGTGATCATCCGCAACATCTCGTTCCGCGACTGGGACGACGACGCGGTCAACGTGCAGTACTCGACACGGGTCTGGGTGGACCACAACAGCTTCACGAACGGGTACGACGGCGCGGTGGACGTGAAGCGGGCGTCGGACTACGTGACCATCTCCTGGAACCGGGTGTACGGCCACGACAAGTCGATGCTGCTCGGCCACAGCGACGACAACGCCGGTGAGGACGTCGGGCACCTGCGCGTGACGTACCACCACAACTGGTTCGACGGCTCCGGGACGCGGCACCCGCGCGTGCGCTTCGGCAACCCGGTGCACGTCTACAACAACTACTACAACGGCAACGAGTACGGCGTCGCGTCCACGATGGACGCCGGCGTGCTGGTCGAGGGCAACTACTTCGAGAACGTCGACGAGCCGACCCTGGTCGGGTACGCGGACTCGGACCCGGGTGACCTCGTGCAGCGCAACAACGTGTTCGTCGGCTCCGGCTCGCCGCAGAGCTCCGGCAGCACGAACAGCATCCCGTACTCGTACCAGCTCGACAACGCCAGCGGCGTCAAGTCGAGCGTGACCTCGGGCGCCGGCGCCGGCCGGATCTCCGTCTGACTCGTCGCGGTGCCGGGGTGGCTTCCACCCCGGCACCGCCTTTTCCGGGAGGAAGCATGCGCACCAGGTTCTCCATGGCGGCCGGCGCCGCGGCTCTCGCGCTGGCGATCGTCGTCGCGTTGAACGCGCCCGCGTCGGCCGCCACCCTGTTCGGCGACGACTTCGCCGACGGCAACGCCTCCGGCTGGTCCACCTCCGGCGGCTCGTGGTCGGTGTCCGGTCAGGCCTATCGCCAGTCGAGCACCGGCGCGGACGCCAAGGCCCAGGCCGGCTCGACCGCCTGGACCGACTACGCGGTGCGGGCCCGGGTCCAGCCCGTCGCGTTCGGCTCGTCGGCGCGCTCGGTCGGCGTCGTCGCGCGGGCGCAGAACACCACGACGTTCTACTCGCTCGTGCTGGTCGGTGCCGGGCGCGTCGAGCTGCGCCGGGTGTCCGGCGGCGGCGTCACCGTGCTCGCGTCTTCGCCCGCGACCGTGACGCCGGGTGGCTGGCACGAGCTGACCCTCACCGTCGCCGGGTCCGCGTTGCGCGGGGCGCTCGGCGGGCAGACGCTGGTCACCGCCACGGATGCGACCTTCGCCGGGGGTCGGGTCGGGCTCGTCGCCTCGTACGCCAGTGCCGTGTTCGACGACGTCGCCGTGTTCACCGGCAGCGGCCCGGACCCGACCCCGACTCCTTCTGAACCCACCTCGACCCCCGGGCCGCCGCCGCTGCCCGGCTTGCCGGACGGCTTCGCCAGCGTCGCGGGCCTCGGGCTGTCCGGCACCACCGGTGGAGCGGCCGGTCCGACGGTCGCGGTCAGCACCGCCGCCTCGCTGGCCTCGTACGCCGGCGCTCCTACGCCGTACACGATCCTGGTCTCGGGTCGGATCTCTCTTTCCGGCATGGTCACCGTGGTGGCCAACAAGTCCATCGTCGGCGTCGGCAGCACGGCGGAGCTCACCGGCGGCGGGCTGCAGCTCGGCACCACCACCCGGCCCGGCAACAACGTGATCATCCGGAACATCCGGTTCAGCGGGGCGTCCGACGACTCGATCAGCGTCACGAACTCCGCGCACCACGTCTGGATCGACCACAACGAGTTCCTGCCGGCGTACGACGGGTCGGTCGACGTCAAGCGGCAGTCGACGTTCGTGACCATCTCGTGGAACCGGTTCACCGGCACCGACAAGTCGGCGCTGCTCGGCCACTCCGACTCGTACCCGGCGGATGTCGGCTATCTGAAGGTGACCTACCACCACAACCTGTTCGACGGCTCCAACCAGCGGCATCCGCGGGCGCGTTTCGGTGAGCCGGTGCACGTCTACAACAACTACTACCGCGACATCGGCCTGTACGGCGTCGCGTCGACCGAGAACGCCGGTGTCGTGGTCGAGGGCAACTACTTCGAGAACGTTGCCTATCCCTGTTACTCGGTCGGTGGCTATGCGGAGAGCGCGCCCGGCCGGCTCGTGCAGCGTTCCAACGTGTTCGTGGGGTCCGGGACGTGTGAGGCCGGGGGAGCGGTGCAGGAGCCGTCCTCGTACTACTCGTACTCGCTGAGTCCCGCGTCGTCGGTGCCGGCCGCGGTGACGGCGGGCGCCGGGGTGGGGAGGTTGTGATGCGGTTTCGAGCCCTGCTGACCGCGCTGCTGCTGGCGGTCGTCGGCGTCGCGGTGGTGAGTGGGTCCGCCAGCGCGGCCACCCTGCTCAGCGACGACTTCGCCGACGGGGACGCGGCCGGCTGGACGACCTCGGGCGGCTCCTGGGCCGTGTCCGGTGGCGCTTATCGGCAGACCGGGCAGAGCAGTGACGCCCGGTCGCGGGTGGGCTCGGCCGGTTGGACCGACTACACGGTGCGGGTGCGGGTCACGCCGGCCGCGTTCAACGGGAGCAACCGGTTCGTGGCGGTGCTGGCGCGGGCGCAGTCGGCTACCAGCTACTACTACGTGGCGCTGCGGTCGAACAACACCGTGGAGCTGAAGCGGTTGGTGAGCGGGGCGTCGACGACGCTGGACACCGCGTCGCTGGCCGTGACGGCGGGGCGGTCCTATGTGGTCGCCTTGACGGTGGCCGGCTCGGTGTTGTCCGCCACGGTCGACGGCGTGGCGTTGTTGTCGGCCTCGGACACGCGGTTCACCGGGGGGCAGGCCGGGGTGGCGACCTACTACGCTTCCTCGGCCTTCGACGACGTGGTGGTGGAGACGGCCGGGAGCGGACCGCCGTTGCCGTCGCCTTCGCCTTCGCCGACCGTGACCCCGACGCCGACCGTGCCACCGACCGATCCGCCGCCCGCGGGCTCGCCCGACGGGTTCGCGTCCGTGGCCGCGCTGGGGCTGTCCGGCACCACCGGCGGCGCCGGCGGGCCGACGGTCACGGTCGACACCAGCGCCGAGCTGCTCGAGGCGATCGACACCATCGGGCCGATGACGATCCAGGTGGCCGGGCGGATCACGATCAGCAGCAAGCAGGGCGTGCGGCCGAACAAGACGATCGTCGGTATCGGCTCGGCGCCCACGATCGCCGGGGGCGGGTTCGACTTCTACCGCTCGTACAACGTGATCGTCCGCAACCTCACGTTCCTCGACGCCGAGGACGACGCCATCAACGTCGGCCAGGAGTCGCACCACGTCTGGATCGACCACAACACGTTCGTGTCGCCGGTCGACGGGTCGATCGACATCGTCCGGGGTGCCGACTACGTGACCGTGTCGTGGAACCATTTCGCGGCCACCGACAAGAGCATGCTGATCAGCCACTCCGACGGGGCCGCGTCGACCGACGTCGGGCACCTGAAGGTGACCATCCACCACAACTTCTTCGACCGGTCGCGCCAGCGGCATCCCCGGGTGCGGTTCGGGGAGCCCGTGCACGTCTACAACAACTACTTCCTGGGCAACGAGCTCTACGGCGTGGCGTCCACGATGAACGGCGGCGTGCTGGTCGAGGGCAACTATTTCTCCGGTGTGCCGTTCCCGTGCTTCTCGGGCAGCGGCTACGCGGACAGCGGGCCGGGCCGGTTGGTCCAGCGTGACAACGTGTTCAGCGGGTCCGGGCCGTGCGAGGTCGCGGGCTCCGTGGTCGAGCCGCGCACCTACTACTCGTACACGATGGACAGTGCCAGTGTGGTGCCCGCGCGGGTCTCCGCGGGGGCCGGTGCCGGGAAGCTCTAGACCGCCGTTCCCGGTGGCGACTTGAACAGCGGCGCCGCCGCGTCGACATAGCCCTTCTGCCCGTCGCGCAACGCACCACACGCGATGCGGACGAGGTCGATGTTGACGCCGGCGGCGCCGCTCGGGTCGTGCACCTTCAGCTTCACGTCGAGGCTGACGGCGGTCTCGCCCCAGCCCTGCGCCTCGATGTTGAGGTGGGCGACCTTCTGCGACCCGAGCTGCGGCAGGTAGCCCAGCGGCGCCAGCTGCACCTTGTCGGCCCCGGACAGGGCGTTGAGCTTGGACTGCTTCTTGGTGTTGGGGTTCTCGACCAGGTTGCGGAAGTCCTCGGTGCCACCCAGGTTGACCTGGTACGAGCTGACCAGCGTAAGCCCGCGCGCCGCCAGCAGCCGCAGCAGCGTGTCGTGCAGGATCGAGGTGCCGAACTGGCTGGTCAGGTCGTCGCCGAGCAGCGGAAGGCCAGCCGCCGTGAACTGGTCGACCTCCGCCTGGTGCCGGGCCACCGGGTCGGACGTGGTGTTGACGAACGCGACCCCCGCTGCTCGAGCGGCCAGGGCATAGGCGAGCGCCGTCTCCGGGCGGCCACTCGGCGCGGAGTAGAGCAGCACCTCGGCTCCCGCCAACGCCTGCGCTACCCGATCGACCTCGGTCGCGTCCCGCAGACCCTTGGTGACGGCAACCTCGGCCTTAGGCAGGTCGCAGTCGAGCCGAGGGAAGTTGTTGGGCGGCAGAAAGATCGCCTCGGTCAGGTCCTTGCCAACCTTCTCGGGCGAGGTGGCAAAGGCCGCCACGATGTCGACGTCACCCACGCCAAGCCCGTCGATCATCGGCCGCTGAACGCCGGCAAGACTGCCGGTCTGGCGGTAGAAGGCGATCCCCTGCACCAGAGCGGACGTGTTGTTGCCGACACCGACGACCGCGACCCGCGCTGGTTTGATCATGCAACCGAGGCTACCTGCTCGCGCGTGAGAGCACTGTCCGCGACGAGAACGCCGATGCGCCGCGAGAGCGGCGCTTCCGGAAAGACCAGCGGCGGACGGTCGAAGGGCCGGGCGGCGCAGGCGCCGGGATGGTAGCGGGGCCAGGGCGGAGCGGATGCCGGGATGGTCGCGGGTCCGCACGAAACGGGTCGTCGTCGTTGCCCGGAACGCCAGTGCGGGCGCGCTTTGTCGACCGTTACGGTCGAGCGCGGCCCGGGCTGGTTTGGTCACGGAGTTGCGGTTACCTGCTCGCGGGTGAGAGCGCCGTCCGCGACGAGAACGGTGATGCGCCGCGAGAGCGGTGCTTCCGGAGTGACCAGCAGCGGGCGGTCGAAGGCCAGGGCCGCACAGACACCCGGATAGATGCCGGTCCGCACGAACCAGCGGTCGTCGCCTTGGAGGCCGCGGAACACCAGCGTGTACGGACCGGGGCCGGTGAGCGCGAGCCAAGGCGCGGCGCTGCCGTTGACCTCGCCCTCGCCCTCGGCGTCCGCGGTGAAGGTGTGCGTCTCGCCCGGCGCGGCTCGCCAGAAGAAGCCCCCGTAACCGGCCCCGCCCGGCCGGCCGTTCGTGGCCGGGCTGCCGAGCGAGACGGCCTTCGTCGCGGACAGGGTGAAGTCGACCGCCAGCTCCCAGCCGTGCGTGGCCTTCGTGGCACGGAGCCGCCGCTCCTCGGTGAGCAGCACCGCACCGTCCTTGTCGCGCCACTCGATGGTGTTGCCCAGGCACCGCTCCAGCTCTTCGCGCGCCCCGTCGTCGGCGTGCAGCCAGCCTGTGTGTGCGATCTCGCCGTGGTCGTCGAGCCACGTGTAGCCGCGGTCACGGACGTAGGTGCGGCCGCCCCACAGGTTCGTGCCGTCGACGTCCTGCATGGCGATCGAGACGCCCAGGTGCCAGATGTGGTCGTCCGGAGCGAAATCGGTGACGGGTGTGCCGCGCAACGTGCGTACCGGATGCAGATAGGGCCTTGGTCCCTGGATCAGGTCGACCTTCGGCTCGACCACATAGGACGCGACCGCCACGCCGTCGACAGTGAGATCTGTCATCCCTCGACCGTCTCCCGGTAGCCGCGCAGGGCCGCGTCGAGTACCTCGTCGCCCGGCCGTGCCCATACCTCGGCCGAGAACACCTCGACCTCGACCGGGCCGGTGTAGCCGGCCGCGTCGACCGCGCGGCGGAAGCGGCGGTTGTCGACGCAGCCGTCGCCGGGCAGGCCCCGGCCGAGCAGCACGCCGGCCGGCAGGGGAGTGACCCAGTCGGCTACCTGGAAGCAGGCGATCCGGCGCTGGCGGCCGGCCCGCTCGATCTGGGCCCAGACCTGGTCGTCCCACCACAGGTGGTACGTGTCGACCACGACGCCGACCGCGTCGACCGGGTGCGGTGCGGCCAGGTCGAGCGCCTGGCCGAGGGTGGACACCACGCAGCGGTCGGCGGCGAACATCGGGTGCAGGGGCTCGATGGCCAGCTTCACACCGGCCGCCTGCGCGTGCGGCACCAGCCGCCCGATCGCGTCGCCCACGTGCGCGCGGGCTCCGTCGAGGTCGCGGCTGCCCTCCGAGAGACCACCGGAGACCAGCACCAGCACCGGTGCGCCGAGCGCGGCCGCCTCGTCGATCGCACGGCGGTTGTCGTCCTCCCAGCCAGGGTCGGCGAAGAAGCCGCCCCGGCACAGCGAGGTGACGGCCAGTCCCGCGTCGGAGACGAGCGCCGCCGCCTTGTCGAGGCCGAAGGCGGCTACCTCCTCCCGCCACAGGCCGACCTGGTCGACGCCGGCGCGGACACAACCGGCGACCAGGTCCGGCAGTGGCCAATGCTTGGTGGTGGCCGAGTTGAGCGCGAACCTGGTCATTGGGCCACCCCCACGGTGGTCAGCCACGCTCTCGCGCGCGAAGCGGCCAGGTCGGCGTCAGGGAGCACGCCGGCCGCGTCGGCCAGCCGGATCAGGGTCGCGAGGTGCTGCGGCGACCGGCCGTTCTGCAGGCCGCCGACCATCGTGAAATGGCTCTGGTGGCCGGCCAGCCAAGCGAGGAACACGATGCCGGTCTTGTAGTAGAAGGTGGGCGCGCCGAACACGTGCCGGGCCAGCGGCACCGTGGGCCCGAAGATCTCGTCGTACGCGTCGTCGTCGCCCTGGTCGAGCGCGCGCAGGGCGGCCGCCGCCGGTGCCGCGATCGCGGCGAAGATGCCCAGCAGCGCGTGCGAGAAGCCCTCGGCGTCGCCCTTGATGAGCTGCGGGTAGTGGAAGTCGTCGCCGGTGTAGAGCTTGACGCCCGAGGGGAGCCTGCGCCGCAGGTCGACCTCGAAATCCGCGTCGAGCAGCGACACCTTGATGCCGTCGACCTTCGCGGTGTGCGCGCCGATCAGCGCGAGCACGGTGGCCACCGGGTCGGCGCCCCAGTAGCCCGCCAGAGCCGGGTCGAACATCTCGCCGAGCCAGTGCAGCACCACCGGGCCGTCGGACTGGCCCAACAGCTCGCCGTAGACGTCGAGGTATTCGTCGCCGTGCCGGGCGGCTGCGGCGAGGTGGCGGCTGCACATCAGCACCGGCGTAGCGCCCGCAGCCTGGACGTCGTGCAGTTGCTCGGCATACGCCTTGCGCACCTCGTCGAGGGTGGCCGGCCCCGGCGCGAGCTGGTCGGTGGCGACCCCGGCCACGATCGGCCCGGCCGCCTCGCGGGTGCTGCGCCGGATCAGCTCGCGCGTGGCCGCGTAGTCGAGGCCCATGCCGCGCTGCGCGGTGTCCATCGCCTCGGCCACCCCGAAGCCGTGCGACCACAGGTGGTGGCGGAAGGCCAGGGTGGCTTCCCAGTCGAGCGCGGCCGGCCGGCCGGGGGTGTTGTCGGCCAGCGGGTCGGCGACGACGTGCGCGGCGGCGTACGCGATGCGGCTCGTGAACTTTTCCTTCGCGAATGAAGCCCCGGCGCCGCTGAAGGTGAACGGGCCGTCGGGCAGGCGCACGGTGGTCACGGCTGAAGCTCCGGGACCTCGAGACGCCGGCCCTCGCGGGCCGATTGGGCGCCGAGCTCGGCGAGCTGCACGCCGCGGGCGCCGGCCCAGAGATCCCAGGTGTACGGGGCGTCCTCGACCACATGCCGCAGGAACAGCTCCCACTGCTCCTGGAAGCCGTTGCGGAACTCCTCGTTGTCGGGGACCACCTGCCACTGCTCGCGGAACTGCTCGGTGGCCGGCAGGTCGGGGTTCCAGACCGGCTTGGGGGTGGTCGAGCGGTGCTGGATCCGGCAGTTGCGCAGCCCGGCGACCGCGCTGCCCTCGGTGCCGTCGACCTGGAACTCGACCAGCTCGTCGCGGTAGACCCGGACGGCCCACGAGGAGTTGATCTGGGCGACGACGCCGCCCTCGAGCTCGAAGATGCCGTAGGCCGCGTCGTCGGCCGTCGCCTCGTAGGCCTGGCCGGACTCGTCCCAGCGGCGCGGGATGTGGGTGGTGACGTGCGCGGTGACGGCCCGGACGGGCGCGAAGATCTGCTCCAGCACGTAGTGCCAGTGCGGGAACATGTCGACCGTGATGCCGCCGCCGTCGGCCGTGCGATAGTTCCACGATGGACGCTGGGCCGGCTGCCAGTCGCCTTCGAAGACCCAGTAGCCGAACTCGCCGCGGATGCTCAGGATGCGGCCGAAGAAGCCGCCCTTGACCAGCCGGTCGAGCTTGCGCAGGCCGGGCAGGAACAGCTTGTCCTGCACGACGCCGTGCTTCACGCCGGCCGCGTCGGCCAGCCGGGCGAGCTCGACCGCGCCGGCCAGGTCGCCGGCGGTCGGCTTCTCGGTGTAGATGTGCTTGCCGGCCGCCACGGCCGCCCGGATCGCCTTCTCCCGGGCGTTGGTCACCTGCGCGTCGAAGTAGATCTCGACGTCGGGGCGGGCCAGCGCCGCGCCCAGGTCGGTGGTCCACCGCGTCAGGCCGTGCCGGTCGGCGATGGCCCGCAGGCGGGCGTCGTCGCGCCCGACCAGGATGGGCTCGGGCCAGAGCAGCGTGCCGTCCCGCAGCGGGAGGCCACCGCCCTCGCGGATCGCGAGCAGTGAGCGGACCAGATGCTGGCGGTAGCCCATCCGGCCGGTCACCCCGTTGAGGACGATCCCGATGGTTCTGCGATCCACGACCTTGACCTCCCCAGGTAAGCGCTTTCCTGGGCAACGTATCCATCGGGATGGGTTGAGGCAAGGGCTTTCCCGTATGATCTCGACGTGGCCACGCTGGACGACGTCGCGCGCCGGGCGGGCGTCTCGACGGCGACCGCATCGCGCATCATCAACGGGAGCAGCAAGCCGGTCAGCGCTGCCCTGCGCGACCGGGTCGAGGCCGCGGTCGCCGACCTGCACTACGTGCCCAACGCACATGCCCGGCAGCTCGCCGGGTCCGGTCGCACCGCCGTGGGCGTGGTCGTCCACGACGTCTCCGACCCCTACTTCGCCGAGATCACCCGCGGCCTGCAACGGGTCGCCACCACCGACGGCCGGCTCGTCATCATCTGCAACACCTACCGCGACCCGGCCCGGGAGCTCGACTACGTGGAGCTGCTCCGCGCCCACCAGGTGGCGGCGATGGTGCTGGCCGGCTCGGGCTACCACGACGTGGCCTTCGCCCGTTCCCTGCGGGGCAAGCTGCGGGCCTACGAGCTCAGCGGCGGCCGGGTCGCGGTCATCGGCCGGCACGACCGCACCGGCGACGCGGTGGTCCCCGACAACGAGTCCGGCGGTTTCATGGCGGGCGAGCACCTCTACGCGCTGGGCCACCGGGACATCGGCGTCATCGCCGGCCCGCGCAACCTCACCACCACCACGGACCGGCTGACCGGCCTCCGG
This sequence comes from Asanoa hainanensis, assembly GCF_900188485.1. Classification (GTDB taxonomy): domain Bacteria; phylum Actinomycetota; class Actinomycetes; order Mycobacteriales; family Micromonosporaceae; genus Asanoa; species Asanoa hainanensis. The sequence goes on along the minus strand of NZ_FZPH01000004.1, from coordinate 384,125 downwards.
CGCGCCGCCCGCACGCACGGCCGCCCGGCACCGAAGGTCGCGTACGCGGACTTCGACCGCGACAGCGGAGCCGCCGCGACTGGAGACCTGCTGTCCACCCACCCCCGGCTGACCGCGATCGCCGCCCTCAACGACTCGATGGCGGTCGGCGCCCTGGCCTTCCTGCGCGACGTCGACCGCCGCGTCAGCGTGATCGGCTTCGACGACATGCCGATCGCCCGCGACGTCACACCGGCCCTGACGACGATCCGGCTGCCGCTGGCCGACATGGGCGCCCAGGCGATGTCCCTGGCCCTGTCGCCGGCGTCGCCGGACCCGCGCGTGGAGCGCGTGCCGGCCACGCTCGTCGAACGCGCCAGCACGTTCCCACCGGACCGGTGACGCGGTGATGCGCGGCGCCTGGGCCTTACCGCTGCTGCTGCTCGCCGGGTGCACGCCCGCGCCGCCGCCTGTGCCGCCCAGCCCGGTGCCGCAGCGCTCCGTGCCGGCCGCCCCGACGACGACGGCCCCCGTGGGGGGTTCGTGACTGCGCGTCCTCGGTGGAAGTCGGCGCGGCGGCGGCCAGTGAGCCGCAGGCCGGCCCCGTGACACTCGCATCGCTGGACTATGACTTCGGCGACCCCCTGGAACCTCCGCGCGACGCCGACGCGACCGGCCACCGGCCGTACAAGATTGCCCTGCTCCTGCGCGCCGGCACCGAGGCGACGGTGACGATCCCGGCCGCCTACCGCGACCGCGCCAAGCTGACCTACTCGCCCGGCAGCGACCACAGCGTCAGGTTCGTCGCGTGCCCGACGAGCCCGGACGGAGACTCGGACTTCGCCGGCGGCATCGCCATCCGCGGCCCGGTCTGCCTGCCCGTCGACATCACGTCCGCCGGCCGCACCTGGCGCCTCCAGCTGGAGTTCGGCGCCGACGTCTGCTAAGCGGTCAGTGTGATCCAGTAGCGCCGTACCCGCACATCCCCGGTCTCCCGGATGCCTTCGAGCACGCCGCCGTTGCGTTCGATCGTGCGGGCCGAGGCCACGTTGTCGGCGAGACAGGGGATCAGGACGCGGTCCAGGCCCAGCGTGGTGCGGGCCTCCCGCAGCATCTCGGCCAGGGCCCAGCTCGCCAGCCCGCGCCGGCGCGCCGACGGGCGGATGCCGTAGCCGATCTGGCCCAGGTCGTCGTCGTACCGGTGCCGCAACGCGATCCCACCGAGCACCTGGGCGCGGCCCGCCGATGTCGACGAGCCGCGCCCCGCGTTTGCCCGCTAACCCGCGATGAAGTTGCGGACCTGGGTCAGGACGCTCGTGTTCGTGAGGTAGCCGAGGTGGGTCACGCACCCCGGGTTCGTGTTGGTCGCGCCGGTCAACCGCGTGCTCGTGTACGGGAGGATGACGCCGTCGCAGGCGGAGTACCAGGTGCGGTAGGCGGCGCTGCCCGGCGTCTCGTCACCGTCGGCGAGGTCGAGCAGGAACAGCGAGCCCGGATACATCTCGATGCACGACACGTTGATCAGACAGGCGCCGGCGAACGTCGTGCCGTGGTTGGCCCCTGCGAGCGACGCGACGTGGCTGACGTTGCCCGAGCCGCCGAGCTCCTCCAGGTACCACCGGGTCACCAGGCCACCCATCGAGTGGTTGACGATCGCCACCTTTGACTGGCCGGTCTGGGCCTTGACCTGGTTGACGAAGCTGGCGAGCCCGGCCGCGCTGACCTGGTTGGACCCGGCCCAGTTGTAGTTGTACGTGTAGAGCCGGCTGAACCCGCCGGCCCGGAACACGCTGAGCGCGGTCGTCCAGTTGCTGGCACTGCCGGTGTAGCCGTGCACGAAGATGACGGGCGTCGAGGTGGCGGCCTGCGCGGGCGCCGGCGCGACGACCAACGCGGCCGCGGTGGCCAGCGCGGCGCAGGCGGCGGCCAGTCGCTTGTGGATACGCATGGACAACCTCCGGGGTGCGGGGGACCTGTGCGACGCATTCTGCGAACAACGTCGATCCCTCCGCATCGGCAAGATTGCCGGTTCTGCTCACTGGCCGATGCGGCCGTCGATTCGCTCGCGCAGCAGGTCGACGTGGCCCATGTGGCGGCCGTACTCCCAGACCATGCCCACCAGCGCCTCCCGTAGCGACATGGCTCCGCCGCCGCTGCCGTGCTGGTTCAGCGGGTCGTCACCGGTGACGTCGAGGCTCGGCGCCTCGGCCACGTACCGCGTCGAGAAGTCGACCTCCGCACGCCAGGCGTCCCAGGCCTCCTCGACCAGCTTCGCGTCGGCCACAGCGTCGTCGAAGTCGCCGTCGCGGTTGGTGTCGGAGACGAACAGGCGGGGTACGTCCTGCCCGGCCATCATCGTGCGGAACGTCGACCGTTCGACCTCGGCCAGGTGGCGCACCATGCCGAGCAGCGACATGGTCGACGGCTCGACGGACCGCCGCGCCATTTGCTCAGCGTCCAGCCCTTCGCACTTCATCTCCAGCGTGAGGCGGGCGGTGCGCAGGGCCTCGACCAGCGTGGTGCGCTCGTCGCCCAGCGAGGGCCCGTGCTCCCGTGGGTCGTCGTCGGAGGGTTTGCCGTCCGCGGTGAACATGTCGGCGCGTCGAGAGGTAGCCATGGCCGCATCATCGAGGCCGCCCTTGCCGGGCGACAACTCATTTGTTTAGGTTGCCGGTCATGAGCCGGGTCCTGCGCGCCGCCATCGCTGTGGCACTCGCCGCGACCTGCGTCGCGTGCGAAGCGGAGCAGCGTGCGCCGTTGCCACCGGCCCTGGCCGCCGAGCTCGCGACCGTCGTGGTCGACGCCTTCGAGACCGATCGCGCGGCGGCGACCGCGTTGCTGCCCCCCTACCACGGACCGCTGGTGTGCGTCGCGGAGCCCTTCGGCGTCGACCCCGTCACCGCGACCGCGGCGGCCGACGTCACCACCATCTACACCGCGCTCTTGTGCTCGGTCCGGGAAGAGGGCGTCCCGTTCGCCGAGGCTTTGGGCGTCTCCTCGACGGTCGCCGTGCACCGCACGAACCCGGTCACGGTCGAGGTCCCGGGAGACGGGGCGGCCAACCAGCCGGACAGAGAGCGAATCTTCCCGGAGGACCTGCACGAGCGGACGTTCGAGGGCTTCCGCGACCCACCGGCCGCCCAGCGGGAGCTCGCCACCCGCTTCGCGGAGCAGAGCCAGAGCCAGAGCCGCTAGCTCAGCTCAGATCGGGCTCAGCTCGGACGGCGGCGCGACCTGCTCGGGGGTCGGCTCCGGGCGGGGCTCGTACGCCGCGACGCCGCCACCGCGCCGCTTGGCCACGTACATGGCGATGTCCGCGGTTCGCAGCAGTTCGCCTGAGCCCGCGTCGGCCAGATGCGTGCCGGAGACGCCGATGCTGACCCCGAGCCGGATCTGCTTGTCGCCGAGGTGGGACGGGCAGGTCACCGCCACGTGGATGCGCCAGGCCAGGTCGGCGGCCTCGGCCAGGGTGGCGCCGGGCAGCAGGATCGCGAACTCGTCGCCGCCCAGCCGGGCCAGCACCTGCTGCGGCGTGAGCACCACCTTGATGCGGTCGGCCGTCTGGGCCAGCACCTGGTCGCCCGCGGCGTGGCCGATGCTGTCGTTGACCTCTTTGAAGCCGTCGAGGTCGAGCAGCAGCAGCGTGGCCGGCGTCGCGAGCGCGTCCAGGTGCTCGTAGAGCGCCCGCCGGTTCGGCAACCCGGTCAGGTCGTCGGTGCGGGCCTGCAGGTGCACGTCGCGCAGGTCGCGCAGTTCCCGGAAGGTCAGGCTGGCCCGGCCGAGCGCCGCCAGCACGCAGGCGGCCGCCAGCGTGGTGCTCAGCGCCGGCAGTCGGCCCGACTGGCCGATGGCCAGCAGCAGCACGCTGCTGACCGCGAAGAATGCGGGCACGGCGAGGGTCGCCCAGCCCACGATGGTTGGCGTGGTCGCCGCGTCGGACCGACGGCGAGGGGTTGCCGCCACGGGGGCGAACGCCAGCAGCACCGGCAGCGCGAGGGAGAGCACCACCAGCGAGCCGGGTTCGGCGAGCGTGCCGCCGGCGTGACCGAGCATCGCGAGGCCGTCCGCGATGCTGGCGGCGCCGAACGCGGCGACCACGAGCACATGGGTGCGGTTCAACCGGCGGCCGCCGAGGCTGCCGCCGATGACCACCAGGAGGATCAGGACCAGATAGACCAGGACACCGGCCAGGTGTACGCCGATGCGCCCGTTGCTGTCGCGGCCCGGTGCGCCGAGGCAGGCGAACGAGGCGATGCCCAGACCGGCGACGATGCCGTCGAACCAGACGCCGCTGTTGAACACCGGGCGGTCCGAGCGCAGCAGCAGGCCGACGAACAGATAGAGCAGCACGAAGCCGACCACCGCCAGGGCGTCGCTGGTCGACGTGTGGATCGGCTCGCCGGGCGAAAGGGCCGCCCAGCCAGCGCCGGCGACGGCGGTGGCCATCGCGGCTCCGGCGGCGGCCCAGGTCGCCTGCTGGACGCCGCCGCACCGCACCCGCCGGAAGAAGACGGCCGCGCACGCCGCGTAGGGAATCGGCACCAGGACGGCGGTGGCCGGGCCCGGTGCGCCGGCCACGACCAGCAACGCGATCAGCAGCAGGCTGGCGACGGCGGTGACGCGCAGCGCCTGGTCCACGCGGGGGCCGGGCGACTTCGGCATCCGGCCACCACCATCGCGGGACATATCGAGCATCTTCCTCGCGTGCACGGTCATGTCGCAAGAGCAAATGCACGTGCAAATGCGCCTGGTCCCAACCCGCGTGGGATCGCACGTGAGGCGTCTGCTGCGAATGTGGACATTCCACACGGGATGTTTAGGCGATCGTGCATCTTCCCGTGAGAATGCACGTGCATTAGGCTCCCGGTCGCGGGAAGACCCCCGTTGACCCCAACCGTCGAAGGTGGACATGAAGATCAAGAATGGCGTCGCCGCACCCGACCTCGGCGACGTGACCTGGGTGAAGAGCCGCCGCAGCGGAGCGCAGGGCAACTGCGTCGAGCTCGCCCGGCTGGCCGACGGCACGGTCGCCGTGCGCAACTCGCGCGACGCCGCAGGCCCGGCGTTGCTCTTCACTCCGGCGGAGATGACCGCGATGTTCGACGGCGTACGCGACGGCGAGTTCGACCACATCGTCGACTAGTCGGTCAGGTCACGGCCTGACGCATGATGGACCGGTAACCGAAGGGTCACGTAGGCTACCGGGCGATCTCGTCGATGCGACCCTCGACGAGCCTGTGCCGACCTCGAGGGACGATATGACCGCGCCGGACGCCGCCGTTGGCCCCACGGCCAGACGGATCGTCGTGGGTGCGCAACTGCGGCGGCTCCGCGAGGCGGCCGGTGTGTCCAGAGAGGACGCCGGCTACCACGTACGCGGCTCGGCGTCGAAGATCTCGCGCATGGAGCTCGGCCGGGTCGGCTTCAAAGAGCGCGACATCGCGGACCTGCTCACCCTCTACGGCATGGTCGACGAGGCCCAGCGCGAGCCCCTGCTGGCGCTGGCCCGCGACTCGCGCTCGGACGGCTGGTGGCACCGCTACGACGACGTGCTGGAGAGCTGGTTCGGCACGTACGTCGGCCTCGAGGAGGCGGCCACCACCATCCGCGCGTACGAGGTGCAGTTCGTGCCGGGCCTGCTCCAGACGGCCGACTACGCCCGTGGCGTCGTGGTCTCCGGCCTGCCCGAGACGGCACCGGCCGAAGTGGACCGTCGCGTCAAGCTCCGCCTGGAACGCCAGCGGATCCTGGACCGCACCCCGCCCGCGACCTACTGGGTGGTGCTGGACGAGGCGGCGCTGCGGCGACCGATCGGCGGGCGGGCGGTCATGCAGGGCCAGCTCAAGCACCTGCTCGACATCAGCGAGCGCCCGAACATCACGCTGCAGGTCATGCCGCTGCGGCGCGGCACCCACACTGCGGACGGCGGCTCGTTCAGCATGCTCCGGTTCGCCGACCCGGACATCCCCGACATCGTCTATGTCGAACAGCTCGTCAGCGCCCTCTACATGGACAAGCCGGAGCACGTGGAGCGCTACCGCCAGGCGATGGAACGGCTGACCGTCGCCGCCCTGTCACCCGTGGACACCACGGAGTTCCTGACCAAGCTGCGCACCGCGGGCTGACCGGTTGCCTCCGCGCTAGGCTGGACCGGTGAGTCCAAAAAGCGGAATCGCGGGTACGGAACGGCCGTTGACGCCGAAAGGTCTCGCCACCCGGCAGCGGATCGTCGAAGGGGCGGCGGCCGAGGTTCGGGAGCGTGGCGCCGTGGCGACGACGCTGGACGACGTGCGTGCGCGGACCGGCACCAGCAAGGGGCAGCTGTTCCACTACTTCCCGGACGGCAAGGACGAGCTGCTGCTCGCGGTGGCTCGGCACGAGTCCGAGCGGGTGCTGACCGACCAGCAGCCCCAGCTCGGCCATCTGACGTCGTGGCCCGCCTGGCTGGACTGGCGTGATCGGGTCGTCGCGCGGTATCTCGCGCAGGGCACCGAATGCCCCCTCAACAGCCTGATGTCCCAGCTCGGCCGCGGCACTCCCGGCGCCCGGGCGGTGACGTCCGAGCTCATCACCCGATGGCAGTGGGAGATCGCGACCGGGATCCGGTACATGCAGAGCATCGGCGAGGTCGACGCGGCGCTGGACGCCGACCGCTCGGCGGCCGCGCTGCTCGCCGGCATCCAGGGCGGTGTCGCCGTGATGCTCGCCACGGGCCGGATCGAGCACCTGGAGGCCGCACTCGACGTCGGCATCGAGGGCCTACGCCGCCGCTAGCGCTTTGGACTTGCGGGTCCATTTTTCGCGCGCCACGGTTGCCCGCATGAATGACTACTACCTGTTGGGTCGGTCCGGGCTGCGGGTCAGCCGGCTGGCGCTCGGCACGATGAACTTCGGGGTCGCGGGCTTCCATGCCGCGTACGGCAAGACCTCGGAGGAGGCGGAGCCGATCTTCCGGCGGTACGTGGAGGCCGGCGGCAACCTCGTCGACACCGCGGACTTCTACACCGCAGGGGAGAGCGAGCGCATCCTCGGCAAGCTGATCGCGTCCGCGGGCGTACGCGATCGCCTGGTGTTGACCAGCAAGTTCACCAACACCGTCGACCCGACGGACCCGAACGCCGGCGGCAACGGGCGCAAGCACATGATCCGCGCGGTCGAGGCGTCGTTGAAGCGGCTCGGCACCGACTACCTCGACCTGTACCTGCTGCACACCTGGGACCGGATCACGCCCGTCGAGGAGGTGGTCCGGACGTTCGACGACCTGGTCCGCGCGGGCAAGATCCGCTACGCGGGGCTGTCCGACGTGCCCGCCTGGTACGCCGCCCGCGCCCAGACCTTCGCCGAGGCCAACGCGCTGACCCCGATGATCACCGTGCAGCTGCCGTACTCCCTGGTGGCCCGCGACATCGAAGCCGAGTTCACCTCGATGGCCCAGACCCTGGGCCTGGGCCTGACGGCGTGGAGCCCGATCGGCGGGGGCCTGCTCACGGGCAAGTACCGCCGGTCCGGCGAGGGTCTGACCGGCGAGGGCCGGCTGGGCGGCGAGGGCCCCCAGCGCCCGGTCAGCGAGCGCGACTGGCGCGTGGTCGAGGAACTCGAGAAGGTCGCCGCCGAGCTGGGTCGGAGCATGGCCCAGGTGGCGGTCAACTGGGTGGCCACCCAGCCGGCGGTCGGCTCGGTCATCGTCGGCGCGAGCAGCGTCACCCAACTCGACAGCAGCCTCGGCGCGCTGGACTTCGAGCTCCCGGCGGAGCTGCGCGCCCGCCTGGACCAGGCGAGCGCACCGCAGTGGGGCCTGCCGTACCAAATGTTCACGCCCGAGTACCAGTCCTGGATCGTCAGCCCGGGCCTGGGCATCGGCGACAAGCCGGCGGGCTACCAGCCTCCAGTGTGGAACGCCGCCGCCTGACCGTGACCGGTTCGCGACGTGCTCTGACGGCCTGTACGCCGGGTGAAGCCTGGTGTCGCCGGCGTACAGGCCGAACCGCGGATCGCGGCTGAGGTCGTCCGGTGCGGCCGCAACAGGCCCGACGTCGTGGTCGCGCTGGACGAGGTGGTTGCCGGAACAGACCGACACCCGCGCATCGCCCGTGTCGCGGCCGGATTGGTTCAGGGGCACTCGTCGTCGCTCGGCGGTCGAACGTGAGGCAGGCGGCGCGGTTCGGAGGCGCCGACGCGGATGAAGTGTTCCCGGGCCATGGTCAGGCTCAAGCCGCGGTTGGGTCCGCCCCGAATCCGGTCGGCGTCGTGGTCGTCCTGGCCGTCGTCGTCCCAGAAGCACACGGGGCAGATCTCGTACATGCCGCGTTCGTCCAGCGTCAGGTATCCGCAACATGGGCACGCATACGGTCCGTCCCCACTGCGGCGCACGTTCACGAAGACGCCACCCATGAACTGATCTTCCCAGGGGAGGTGGAAAGCCAAGCGCAACAGCCGGGCGCTGGCCTGTCGTGGAGTCTTCCCTGATGCAATGTGAGAACCGAAGAGCCGGCTCCCCGTTCTGAGGAAACCGGCTCTGATCTGGTGGGCGATACTGGGTTTGAACCAGTGACCTCTTCCGTGTCAAGGATCGACCGGACTCGTCTTTGCTGCACCGATCGCCTTCTGACCTGCGAGAACGGTCCGACGGTATCCAGCTACGTCTGCGGACGTCCGGCACGGTTGTCACTCAGTTGGACCCTCACCCGCCGTGCGGCTACAGCCGAGCCGTCCCGTCCGTCGTCGACCTACCCGCAGGCAGCAGGCCCGGCAGGTAGGGCCGCGCCTCCGCGGACGTGCCGAACGCCCGCGCCCAGCGCTGGCGGTCTCAGCTCCGGTCTGCTCGGCTCGGGTCGGCTGCGGGCGGGACTCGACGGGCTCAGCCCGTTCGCAGTCGATTCACGCGCCTAGCTAGTCGTGTTACCGCTGCACAATCTCCTCACCGGGCGGAACCGACAGCTTGGCCCCGCTGGGATCGGCGTCTGCCTCGCTGGGCTCGCGGAGGGCAAGGTACGGAATTCCATAGAGAAAGAGATCCTCCGCTGGCTTCACGGCGACTCCGTTCCACAGGGTGGCCGAATGCTGATCTTCGGTAAGCGTGAAGCCAAGAAAGCCAACAAACGCGACCGTCGCAAGCAGTAGAGACACGAACAGATACGGCCCTAGTGGCAGGTCTATTTTTCCGCCGAAGAAGTCAATCGATTGAACGGCAACGCTTGAGGCGGACCATTCTGTGGCGAGCTGTCGGGGAACCGCTACCCATGCAAGAACATAGATGAGCCCGAAAAGACTAAGTCCGACCGCACTGAGAAGCCTCAGGAAATGGCGAATAGCGACCCACTTATACCGCCTCTGCATTACGACGGCCACGCGTCTCATGCTTGCGGCCGTCGACTCTTCCTTGCTGTAGATGTCCGCGAGCTGTGCGGTCGTCGCAGCAACATCGAGCGCCCTCTCGTGGTTTGCGCGCATCGAGTTAAGCTCACGAACAATGGCCGCGAAATCTAACGCCCTCCCCACGGTGGGTTCCACAGCACTATTAAGTATCGCACCAAAGTCGAGTTTCCAAATTCTTAGAACCAAAAGGAAGACCAGTGGCAGGCTCGAACAAAGCGCCAGATACGCGATCCGCGAACCAGACGCGCTGGCTAGCCGCCACGGGTCCTCCGTAAGGAGAGGAAGCAAGACGAAGATCAAAGCAAGGGGCACAAAGAACGGTATGTGTCGCGTCACCTTCACCGCGCCGAGTGCCCACCTACCGAGAGACACAATTAAGAAAGGGACACCGAACGTCAGCAGTGCCGAAGCCAAGTCGTCTTTATAGATAACGACGCCCAGGAGCACGCTCCACAGCGCAAAATATAGGAAGTAGGCAACGCCCGCAGTCGCAGCCCCGAGCCTCATTAGGACGGCCAAAACGACAAGAGATGCGAAGGTAAGAAGGACTGTCTGCCAGAAGACAAGACCTAAATGGAAGACAAAGTAGAAGTTTATTCCCAAAAGTATGCCTGATAGGATATTTTGGCTCAAAATGATCGAGAAGCGGACCGTGTCTGTCGGCTCGCCCTTGCAGACGCGCCCGAAGCCTCTTCTCCGCAATACCCGGATTGAAAGCGTCTTAAGTGATACTTCCTTCGAACTTTCGCCGGCATCATTCAAGTCTGTCCCCTTAGGACTCACTGCACAGCAACCCAACCGTGTTCCTACACGCAACGACGCAGGTCACGCAAGTACGTCACCTGACCGGTTCATTGCGCTACGCGCGCACCTCAGCGTCCGGTAGGGCGGCGGAACGAGAACTCCCCCAGTGGCGGCTAGTCGCTCAGCATGTACGAAGAAGGCGTAATCGCCTAGGGTACTCAAGCATGGCTCGACTGCCTCGCTGGTTTGCGAAACCCTATGAGGTCCTATCACTCAACACCTTCAAGGTCCGCCGCCGGTTGCGGCATGAGGTACCTGTATGGCTAAGACGGTTTGTCATCAGTTGTGCGGCCCTAGCAGCGCTGACAGGGGTGGCGCTCCTCATATGGCGCGGACCGTTTTGGTTTGATTCACAGCTTATCGAATCGATAAAAGATCCTGAAAAGAAGGCACAGGCCGTCACGACTAGCAGAACTACTTTATTGCAGATCGCCCTCGCTTTTGGCGGCCTGGCAACCATCGTGTTTACGGCACGAAGCTACCTTCTTACGCGGTCGGGGCAAGTCGCAGACCGGTATACCAAAGCGGCCACACAATTGGTGTCAGCCCACCCTGCCGAACGTATCGGCGCTATCTACGCCCTGTCGAGATTGATGCGAGACTCACCGCGCGACCACCGCGCCGTCGTGGACTTACTGGCTGGCTTTATTCGCGAAGCTAGACCGCGGGACGAATACATTGAAGACGGCGCCGACCTCGAACAAGATGGCACCTACGAATCTGGTTGGCATTGGGTTGGCGATCCTTTGCCGATCGACGTGCAAACTGCGCTCACAGCTCTGAACAAGCGGCCCCGTCGTTACGAATCTCCATGGATCCAATTGGGGCCCACAGATTTGCCGGGCGCCGCCCTACTTCATGGCTGGGTTGACAATCTCCATTTCGAAGGGTCGAACCTGCAGGGTGCGGACCTCGTCAACGCCCGATGCATTAAAGGTGTGGCATTGCACGAATGCGATCTCAGGGCCGCAAATCTCAGCGGTGCGCGGTTGCCAGCATCGCATATCTCCGGCGCCAACCTGGTTGGCGCTCTTCTCCGGTGGGCGGACCTACGTGGCTCCAGTCTGGATGGCTCGGACCTCCGCGGCGCCGCGCTGCGCGGTTGCAATCTGAAAGGCGCGTCGCTAGTGCAGACTGACCTTCGAGGCGTTGACCTAACCGAGGTGAAGGGCCTCACACACGAACAGCTTGCGCTTGCTGTGATCGACGACGGGACCCTTGTGCCCGCTTATCTCGGCAAACGCCGTCGAGGCGCCGTGCCAAGTGACCCAGAGGGGCAGTAGACGAGTAGAAGCAGAAGGCGGCGGTCATCACCGCTCCACCCACGACGACGCCGCGCCGGCTTAGACCGATTGGATCAAACGAGGGTCATAGCCCCCCACGCTGTACCCCATGAACGAGCACAACTCATGGTTCCTTGGAAGGCGGCGCCGACCAAGTTGGCCATCGAACGGTGACCAGGTCGCGTAACCCGATCGAGGTACTTGGACGCCGTGGGATGAGTTCGGTTAGATACGCTCAATAGATGGACGAAGTTGAGAGTGTTCAACCGGTCGCCCTGACACTACTTCGCCCATTTCTGTCGCTTACCATTGTCCAGATCGAGGCCGAGGACAAGCCGAGAGCGTTCGACCGCTTCATGGCGGAAGTCAGACGGAGAAGTCGAAGACGGCGCGACGACGTCCGCACTATTGTCGCGGACGGCATTGGCGAAGTCCTACGCAAGTCGCCCGACCTCTCTTGGCTATGCGACGATCTGTATCAGGTCGACGCATTCATTCTCCGCCACGACAAGCACCCCTCGTGGATGGCATCCGAGGTCCCGTATACCAACATCAGCTACAGACTGTTCCTTGGGCTGAGGCGAGATCGGTTGATCGCCTTCTACACAGATTTCGAATCAATCAAAGAGTCGATGCAGCGTTGGCTCGACCAGCCAGTCAGAAAACAGTACCAACGGATCCCAGAGGCTTTCTCAAAGGCAGCGTTCTTGCGCGGGAGTCAAACCCGGAGCATTTGGCTTCGCGGAATCCATTCGAAAAGGTCCACCAAAGCAGACACCAAGGCGCTGAGCGGCACCCGAGTCGAAGACCTACTAGTTCCAGGTGATGGCTCTTTCGCCATGAGCGCCGCTAGAGCGGATGTGCCTCGTGACGCTGGGCTCGTTGCGCTAAGAGGCACAGTTGGCGCCGCGCCGGACAAGTCTCGGATGTGGAGCTCGGGTTCTGAGGGGGTTGCCCACTTCTTCGCGCAAGCGAACGAAGCGCTTGTTCTCGTAGAAGAGGCGATGGCTGACCAAGCCGCCCCAGATGATCCCTATCCTTTGCTGGCTCAGCGAGAAGAGAACCTATCCTTAGTTACAAGCGCGTTCGACGTCTCGTTCTTGCAGCCAGAGGATTTGTCGGTGGTTGGCGTGAGCGAGGAGAGAGTGTCCGCCGCTGCGCTCTTGCAGCAAGCTCTCATTGAAGTAGAGGGCGATCCGAACTGCATGGATTTCCGTCTGCACGTAGGATTGGATGGTTCTCTAGGCGGAACATTAAAATGCCTTGTAAGGGAAGTTCGCAATAGGCTTGTCTGCAAGTTCGGTTTCGATGGCGATCCGACCAACCTGCCCTCTGTCCGGCCAATTCTCGATGCGCTCAGAGATCATGGCCAGGATCTGATGACCGCCCACTATCAGTCCGGACACGCCTTCCTTAACTCCCAGATGTGGAAGATGGAGATTCGGTCGGCAGCATTCCCGAACTGGAGATTTGAAGACTTCTCGGGCTATCGGGTAACAGCCGAGAAGCCCCTGATGGATCAAGATCGCGTAGCAAGCACGCAGGACATTCACGACGCGATTGGCGCCGAAGGCGATGACTCGCTGTTTGGGTGGGTAGTGAACGCCTATACGCATGGTTGGCTCACTTGTGACGACGGTGCAGGCGAAGTCTCTGACTTCGTCCACTTGGACCCGGCTGGCAAACTCACTCTTATACATGTCAAGGGCGCCGGCAGCATGAGCCCACGCAGGCAAATAGCCGTTGGGCCGTATGAGGTAGTGGCGAGCCAGGCTGTAAAGAACGTTCGCTACATCTCTGGCGAGCACCTGGAATTGCGGCTAGCGAGGCCTTCGATCGCCCGGCCCGCCTGTTGGACCGACGGTCGGAGGACAACTGATCGCGGCGAACTTCTGGAGATGCTGCGCTACAGGGGACCGCAAGACATCGCCCACGTAGCCATTGTGCAACCACATGTAACCCACCGGAGCCAGCAGGCCGCCCGTGCGCGTGCCGAGGTGGGCACTAATACGCCGGACGCTCTTCGAATGATGTTGCTGGACTCGCTCCTCTTTGCGGTGAGGGCTGCAGTGGTAGAACAAACTGGCGATCTGTTTGTGATCGGGAGTAGATGAGGTCGCCACGGAGGGCAACGCCGTACGCGGCGATCTTGCGCTGGCTTCAAATCGTCGAACCCGCATGGCGAACCAAACAGTGGCATCTGATACCTGCCTCCTGACCCCAGCAAGCGGATCCCTACGGACATCAGGCAAGCTGTAGGCGTTGCCCGATCTTCGGAACTCAGGAGCGAACACATGGCGGCGCTAGAGCGGACCCTCGTACTGCTGAAGCCAGACGCGGTTGCGCGCGGTCTGGTTGGCCGGATCATCCAGCGGTTTGAGGATGCTGGTCTGAAGATCGTCGGTACGAAGATGGTGCAGATTGACGCTGAGCTGGCGAAGAAGCATTACTTCGACTTGGAGGAGCGGTTCGGTAAGTCGGTCTTCGACGTGACCGCGAACTTCATGCAGACCGGGCCGGTCATCGCGCTGGTCTTGGAGGGCGTTGAGGCGGTCGTGACGGTGCGCCGTCTGGTTGGCGTGACCTTCCCGAACGAAGCTACGCCCGGCACGATCCGTGGCGACTTCGCGCACACGTCGAAGGCGTACACCGAGTCGAAGCACACGGCGGCCGCAAACCTTGTGCATGCGTCAGGTAAGCCGGACGAGGCGAAGTACGAGGTTGAGCTGTGGTTCGACGGCTCCGAGTTGCACGACTACCAGACGGTGGCCGAGAAGTTCCTCTTCTAGTGGTCGTGACGACGCGGTGCCGAGGCCGACTATCGGGGAGTTGCGGAAGCTGTACGACGAGGAGCTTTTCTACGAAGAGGAACGCTCCGCGGCTGAGTACGCCTACGCGCTCGCCGTGAGGCTGCGCGAGGTTGGTCAGACAGACGAGGCTCGGAAGTACGCGCGGGCGTGTCTCGGTCTGGCTGAGCGGCTGCCGTCTGCCAGTCTGGATCACGTTGTGTCGGGTCGGCAGTCGGTCGGTGGGGTGCCGTTACCGGACCACTTCCACGATGGCGTGGTCCGGTCTCGCTTGGCCGACTTGCTCGCCGACTGATGTCAGAGCAGCGCCGCGTCTAGATACTCCTGAACTGGCCCGTAGAACGGGTACGGCACATGCTTGGCGAGGGTTGCACGGTCGCACCACGCCACCTCGGCCAACTCTTCTTCGTCGGCGACGAACGCGGTTCCGTCGACCCGGTCGCAGGCGATGTAGTCCATGGTCCGGCCGGTGTTCGGGTGGACGCGGCTTCCCAGCGATTTCGTCGCCCGGACCGTCAATCCCGTCTCTTCGTTTGCCTCGCGGACCGCTGCGTCCTCATTGGACTCGCCTTGCTCGACTTCGCCGGCTGGGAACTGCCATGAGAGTTGGCCTTCGCTGACGCGGCGGCGGACGAGGAGTAGCCGGCCGTCGTCGATGATGACGGCAGCGGCGATGGTGGGTCGGGTTGGGTCGCTCATGGCTCCTCGTTCAGTGCTTGCTGTATGGGTGGGTAGAGGCGGTCAGCGGGTATGAAGTCGTTGACGCGTTGGCGGGGAATCCAGACCGCGTCGACGTTTTCGGCGGTGTCGCGGTTCTCGACGTGGCCGGTGAGGTAGAGGCAGAGGAAGTACTCGCAGAAGACGCCGGTGATGGGGTGGATGCGGCTTCCGAGTTCCCGGACCACTGAGGCGTGGATGCCTGTCTCTGCAAGGGTTTCGCGGATAGCGACGGTCCGGGAGTTCCCGCCTGGCTTGACGATTCCCGCGGGGAACTGCCAGGTGATGCCGTGCGGATCGTCTTCGCGTCGGCAGACGAGCAGGACGTCGGTCTCGCTGGTGACCACAGCGATCGCGACCGTGAGGCTTACGCCGCTGTGTGTTGCTTCGATTTCGGCCCGGTCGTCGGCGCGGAGCTGTCGCGCGAAGCGCACCTTGACCGACTCGTCCGCACGCTCGTAGGCGGTGTCAAGGGCTCGTTGGAGCTCGGGCCGGATGACGATCGCTGGCCGCTCGTGCCACGCCGCGACGGTGCGTTTGGCGACGCCGATGAGTGCGGCCATCTCGTCCTGTGACATGCGCAGTGCGGCTTGGAGCGCGGTGGCGTATCGGGCGGTCCATTGGTCAATGACGGTGTGCCGCGCGGGTTGGCTCATCGCGAAGCCTTGCGATCGAAGGCTGCGCGACGGCGGTCCATTGCGTGTGCCTAGTCGGCGACCGTTAGGTTTGTGCCGGCTGGGAAGGTCTCCGTGTCCCCTGACGCTCGGGTGACCGTTAGCGCCGTGCTCGATGTGACGCTGTCACCGCGGTGAAGCTTGACTTCCGGTGGCGTGTCGACGACGTAGGTGCCGTGGCCTTGCCGGACTTCGATCAAGCCTTCCTGGCGTAGGACCGCCAGGGCGCGGCGGACGGTCTCCCGCGCTAGGCCGAACTCGTCGTGGAGATCCTTCTCGGAAGGCATCCGACCGCCTGGCGGCAGGGTTCCGTTGCGGATGCGGTCACGCAACACCGCGGCGAGCTGCATGTATGCGGCGCCTTCGCGGGATGGCGTGATCATGAGATCACCGTACGTAGGTCCGCCTAGACGTCGGGTGGTATATTCGTCTAGACGTGTATGCGAGCTAATCGATCGGGCACGAAGGTGAGGGAAGCATGACGACAGAATCCACGTCCACCGGCGTCAATGGGTCTGACTGCCCTCCCTGGTGCGGCGCCAACCACTCGCACGGCAACGGGTTTCACGCGCAGTGCGTAGGCGAACTGCACTGGGACAAGGCAGAGCAGATCTCGGTGACGCTGACGAGATCAGCGAACGGCGACGGCGTCGAACTCGGCTACTACGCGCCCGGCCATGCGCCGGCCATCGCGTTCCTTAGCCGCGACGACGTCGGTAATCTGCATGACTACCTTGACGTCGCTTGGGAGGCGCTCCGTCCGCCTCGCTAGCGACGGGTGGCCAGAAGGCCCTGGGCGATTCGTCGTCCGGGGCCTTCCGTCTGTTCATCCGAGGACCAACTACAGCGTCACTGCATCAGACGTGCATCGGCGATGGTCTCTTGCCTCATCGGCGGCGCGGCCGTTTCTCGGTTGACTTGACCTCACCGTAACGACGCGCAACGGAAGGAGGTGAGGACACAGTGTTCGACTCAACGGCAACCGATCCGCGACGCGGGCGCGACGCCTGCCACGACCGGACCGACGCTGGTCGCCACGCGGGGGACCGGCCGAACATCCGGTCCGCAGCCGGTGCCTGGCCCCTGGACACGTAGGCCGCCCACGTCACGCGGCTGATCGGCGCACCCACTGATTGCAGGTACGCCAACACGTCGTCGGTGGTCCACCAGTCGGTAGGCAACTCGCCGGTCGTCTCGGCCATCACCGGGGAGCGTACGTCACAAGCACCCGCTCGTTCGCGGCGTACGCGCTAGTTCGAATACAACGCCAGCTTGTACTTCGCACCAAGGAGATCGCCGTGAAGCCTGTTCGTTCCAAGCCGAGCGACGACGGACCGTCGAGCGCCGAACTCGCCGCGATCCAACGCGAGTGGCCGCTCATCGAGGCGGAGATGGCACTCGTCGCGGCAGAGATTCGCGTCCTGACCGCTCAACCTCAGCCGACGGTCCGCGACTGGCACCGCCTACGTGCCGCGGAGCGCCGAGTCCTTCGCGAGGTCGCGGCCCTCGTGCACTCCCGAGTGGGCGAGGTGTTCGGCGATGCCGCGTGACCACGCACGTCCCTGTCCGGAAAGGAGCCTCCGATGAGTCTGGGCATCTTCTCCCTGATCTTGATCGTCCTGCTCGCGACGTTGTTCGTCGACCGGCGGACCCGTGGCCGGATCGCCTTCGCGGCGGTGCTGGCGTTCATGCTCGGGCTGGTCGTCGCCGGCTCGGACGGCATCCTCGCCGGACCGGCGCACGCCATCATCGACGGCGTCCGGTCCGGGATGGCGACCGTCGGGGCGACGCTCGGTGGGAACCGATGACCGACCGGCATCTGGTCCGTGTCCGGTGGGGAGTCCGCGGCGCCCTGGCCCTGGGCGTCGCGGCTTCCGTCGCGGCCAACATGCTGCACGCCGACCCGAACCCGATCTCGCAAGCCATCTCGGCATGGCCGCCGCTCGCGCTGCTGCTGACCGTCGAGCTGATCTCGCGGGTGCCGGTGCATCGACGGTCACTGGCCGTAGTCCGGCTGTCCGCGACCGCGCTTATCGCCGGCATCGCCGCATGGGTGTCCTACACCCACATGGTCGCGGTCGCCGCCCGCTACGGCGAGCACGGTCTTGCGTCCCATCTCATCCCGCTGTCCGTGGACGGCGTGGTCGTCGTCGCGTCCGTGTGCCTGGTCGAGCTGGCGGGACGCATGCGGCCCGACGCTGCGCCGGTCGACGCGGCGCCAGCGCCGACGCCGGACGCGGACAGCACGGGGGACGCGGCCCGTGAGGCTGGCCCGAACGTAGCGGCGGACACCGCCTCCGAGGCGGTGCCTCACTCGTCGCGCAAGCGTCCGGCTCGCAAGCCTTCCACCCGCAAGCCACTTCCGACTCCGGACACAGGGACCGCCGTCCGGCGGATACGCGACCGCCACCCGGACATGTCGACGGCGGACATCGCGCGGCGGGTCGGCGTGACCGACCGGACCGTGCGTCGCCACCTCAGTGCGCCCAAGACCAAAGCACACACGAAGGAGACGACTCGATGAGCACCACGTATCAGCGGTTGACCAAGGTGCTCGCGGCACTCGGCGCGACGGCGGATGAGGTCGCGGACACCCTGCTCGCCGGCGGATGGACGGGGCTGCGCGAAGACGGCTTGGCCTGCCCGGTCTCCAAGTACGTCGTCAGCGTCCTGCCGGACATCGAAGTCGCGGCCACCAGCTTCCAGCGCATCAAGGTCATCTCGACCCGCGGCGAGACCGTCGACGCCTCATTGCCGGACGGCGCGGCCGAGTTCGTCACCGCCTTCGACACCGGCTCTTACGACGAACTCGCCGCGACGCTCACCCGCGCCGACGGCGAAGCCATCGACGAAATCGAACGCTGACCACGCCCGGGGCGCGGCCAACCGGCCTCGCAAACCACCGGCCGCGCCCCGGCCCCGGTCAACCCATCTGGACATCGACGGAGGAACAACCATCATGGCAAACCCAGAAGACTTCGACTGGGACCGGCACGAAGCCGAGATCGTCGACTTGGACGCAGCACGAAGCGACCGGCACGCGGTGCCGGTCGACGTGCCGGACACCGACGCCTCGCAGCGTTGGAGCGTCGCGGGACTCCGGACGGCGAAACGGCGCCCCGTCGTGCCCGCGTGGGCGCGGTCATGGACGGAGCTGTCGACACAGATCCGTTGGCTGCTCGGCTTCTCCGCACACGTGGTTGCCTACCACCTCATCCGCATCCCCAAGTACGCCGTCCGGTTGGCCTTCCGCGCACCGCGTGGGGTTGTCCGGCTTACGACCGGCACCGTCCGGTGGGTCAGCGACGCCGAAGGCGGCCCGGTGCGTGCGGCAGCGGTGCGGCGGGAGAACGCAGAGGAGTACCTGAAGCTCTCCCGGCAACGCGACGCTCGGGTGCGGCTACGCACCCTGCTGGCGCTTTCGGCCGCCAGCTTCGCGCTCAGCGGCCTGGCGGTGCTGTTCGTGCTCGGTACGCGAGAGCACTGGTGGATAGCGCTCGCGGCAGCAGTCGCGTTGCTCGGTGCCATCGGCGCTCCCGCCGATCGGCCGCTGCTCGACGCGGCGGTGTCGACTGGCCGGTCGCCGAAGCTCACCTCGGAGGTGGTCCTCGCGGCACTCGGCGCGATCGGTGTCGCGAGCATCAACCAGGCGTACGCCAAGAAGGGCGCCAAGGATGCCGTCCGGTTCGCCGAGCCGATCAGCCGCGACGGTCCGGGCTGGCGCGCCGTGGTCGACCTGCCACCCGGCACGACTGTCGACCAAGTCGCGGACCGGCGCAAGGAACTCGCGTCTGCGCTCGGACGTCCGCTCGGCTGCGTCTGGCCGGAAGGCAATCTCGAGGTCCACCCCGGCCGCCTGGTGCTGTGGGTCGGAGACGAAGACCTCGCCAAGTCTCGTCGACCGGCCTGGCCGCTGCTGAAGGCGGGAACGGTCGACCTGTTCAAGCCGATCCCGTTCGGCACCGACCACCGGGGTCGCCCGGTCGTCGTCACGCTCATGTTCGCCTCGATGGTCATCGGCTCGATTCCCCGCGTCGGCAAGACCTTCGCCGCCCGGCTGCTGCTGCTCGCCGCATCGTTGGACGTGCTGGCCGAGATTCATGCCTACGACCTCAAGGGCATGGGCGACTTCGCGCCGCTGGAACCGGTCTGTCACCGTTACCGCGCCGGCTCCGAAGACGACGACATCGCCTACGGCCTGGCAGATATGCGCGAGCTGGCCCAGGAGCTGACGCGGCGTAGCAAGGCCATCCGGGCACTGCCGCGCGAGGTGTGCCCGGAGTCGAAGGTCACCCCGGAACTCGCCGCACGCCGGACGTTCCGGCTGCACCCGATCGTCCTGGTAGCCGACGAATGCCAACGGTGGTTCGAACACCCCGTCTATGGAGACGAGCTGCGTGCGATAGCGGAAGACCTCGTGCGGCGCGGGCCGGCCGCGGCAATCATCGCCATCTTCGCCACCCAACGCCCCGACGCCAAGTCGCTGCCGACCGGCATCTCCGGAAACGCCGCACTTCGCTTCTGTCTCAAAGTCATGGGCCAGATGGAGAACGACATGGTGCTCGGCACCAGCGCCTACCGCAACGGCATCCGCGCAACCATGTTCAGCCGACGCGACCTCGGAATCGGCTACCTCGCAGGCGAATCCGACGACCCACAAATTACTCGGACCTACTATGTGGACGGACCGGCAGCCGAAACCGTCGTCGCACGCGCCAAAGCGCTGCGACAGAAGGCTGGAACGCTTACTGGTCACGCCATCGGCGACGTCCTCGCCCTCAAAGCCATCGCGGCATCCGTCTCGTTGCTCGACGACATCGCCGCCGTCGTGCCGACCGGGGACGCGAAGGTGTGGTGCGAGACCGTAGCGGCCCGCCTGGCCGAGCTACGCCCCGACGTCTACGGCGGATGGGACGGCGAACGGGTCACCGTCGCGCTCAAACCGTTCGGCGTGCGGGTCACACAGGTCTGGGGCACCGACGCGGCCACCAGCAAGGGCGCGAACCGGCGAGGTTTCGAACGCGCCCACCTCATCGACGCCATCACCGAACGCACCCGTCGGCAAGACGCGGCATAGCCGCCGCGCGGTGCTAGGTCTAGCGCCCCGACCGCGCAAGACCTAGCACCGCCGCTAGCACCTCGAACCGGCCTCCTGCTGGCCGCTAGCGCGCTAGCGGTCAGGCCCACCACCCCTCCTCAAACCCGCCGGAGAAGGTCATGGACCACTCGACATTGCTAGGGAGCATCGGCTGCGCTGCCCTGCCGCTGCTCACCGTCTGCTACCTCACCCTCTGCTGGATCGCCCCGTTCCGCCGCTGCCGCACATGCGGCGGAACCGGCCTCGTCCGGCGCCGCTACGGGCGCACCTTCCGAACATGCCGACGCTGCGACGCCACCGGGCTACGACTGCGCTACGGCACGCACCTCATCAACGAGGCACTCCGCATCCACCGCGACGGCAACCGCTGAGAGGAGGGGACCCGTGGAAGAGCGAGCGACACAACCGCTGCGGCTGATACCGGGCGACGGATGCCGGCAGAAGGCGATGTACCGCATCCCAGAAGCCATGCGGCTACTCAGCCTCAGCCGCTCCGTCATCTACGAGCAGATCCGGGCCGGTCGCCTCCGCACCGTGACCCAAGGACGGACGCGACTCGTCTCGGCAACCGCCATCGCCGAGTACGTCGCCCTCCTCGAATCCGAAGCCAGCGAGAGGAAAGCGGCATGACCGAGCGACGCGGCCGAGGTGACGGCGGAATCCACTGGGACGAGAAGCGGCAACGCTGGATCGCCTCGGTCACCATCGGCTACACCCCCGCGGGCAAGCGGATCGTCCGGCGGGGAAGCGGCAAGACCAAGACCGAGGCGAGGGCCAAGCTCAAGAAGGTCATGCGCGACTACGAAGACGGACTGGCCATCGCAGCGACCGGATACACCGTCGCCGACGCGGTGAACGACTGGCTCTCCTACGGACTCAGCGATCGATCTCAAGCCACCATCGACAAGTACCAGACGCTGGCCGCGACCCACGTGGTTCCGAAGCTCGGCGCGAGGAAGCTCCGCGAGCTGAGCGCCCTCGACGTCGAGAAGTGGCTCGCGGCCAACGCGAAGACGCTCAGCAGCAGCACCGTCGGCATTCTCCACTCCATGCTCAACCGCGCCGTCCGCCGTGCGATGGCGCGCGACAAGGTGAAGCGCAACGTCGTCGAACTCTGCACCATCCCGAAGGGCCAGGAAGGGCGTCCCTCGAAGTCGCTCACCCTCGTCGAGGCGCAAGCGCTGCTCGACGCTGCGGAAGGGACAGCTCTTGAGGCATACATCGTTCTCTCGATGCTGATCGGTGCACGCACGGAAGAACTCCGTCCGCTCCGATGGGATCACGTCGACCTCATCGGCAGACCGGAGCAGGCCCCGCCCGTACCGCCGTCGGTGATGGTCTGGCGCTCGGTCCGGGAGGGTGGCGACACGAAGACCCGCAAGTCCCGCCGCACCCTCGCGCTCCCGAAGCGCTGCGTCGTCGCCCTCACGCGCCAACGCGACCGGCAGATCGAAGATCGGAAGGCCGCGGGCAAGGACTGGCACGAGAGCGATCTCGTCTTCACGAGCACGGTCGGAACCCAGCTCGACGCGGCCAACGTCCGCCGCGCGTTCCGCCGCGTGATCAAGGCCGCGGGCCTCAACCCGAAGGACTGGACGCCACGGGAACTGCGGCACAGCTTTGTCTCGCTGATGTCGGAGGCTGGGGTCACCGTCGAGGAGATCGCGCCGCTCGTGGGCCACGCCGGGACGCGGGTGACGGAGGCTGTCTACCGGCACGAGCTGCGCCCGGTGCTGCTCCACGGCGCCGCGACCATGGACAAGATCTTCGCGCACGCGACAGCCGAGGAACCGTAGTCACTCAGTTAGTCACTCAGGATGCGAAAGAGGCCATGACCTTCGATAGGTCATGGCCTCTGAGCTGGTGGGCGATACTGGGTTTGAACCAGTGACCTCTTCCGTGTCAAGGAAGCGCGCTCCCACTGCGCCAATCGCCCTTGCTATTGGTCTCGCGAGGTGGAGACGGGATTTGAACCCGTGTAGACGGCTTTGCAGGCCGTTGCCTCGCCTCTCGGCCACTCCACCGTGTTCTCCGTCAACGTGCCGAGCGGACGACGGGACTCGAACCCGCGACCCTCACCTTGGCAAGGTGATGCGCTACCAACTGCGCTACGTCCGCATGTCGCTTGGTGTTTCTGGCGACGGATGAGAACTTTAGCCGAGCCTCCCGGCACATGCCAACTCGGGGTACCCCGGGCGCGTCGAAGCGACCAACCGGACAAACCCGGCACCCCGAAAACCAGGCGACACAGCAACGACAATTGGGGTGTGAGCGGGCATCGGTTCTACCAAGATCTGGCTCCCTGGTGGCCGCTGATCTCTCGGGTCGACGACTACGCCGCGGAGGCCGGCTTCGCCGCCACGTTGCTGAGAGACGCGAACACCGTGCTCGAGCTCGGGAGCGGCGGCGGGCACAACGCCGTGCACCTCAAGGAGCACTTCGCCCTCACGCTCGTCGACCTCGAGCCCGACATGCTCGCCGAGTCGAGGAAGATCAACCCCGAGCTGACGCACATCCAGGGCGACATGCGCACTGTGCGACTCGGGGAACAGTTCGACGCCGTCTTCGTGCACGACGCGATCGATTACATGACCACCGAGGCCCACCTACGACAAGCGCTCGAGACCGCCTTCGTACACACGAAGCCTGGTGGGTCAGCCCTGTTCGTGCCTGACGCGACCGCCGAGAGCTTCCGGCCCGAGACCGACCACGGCGGGGTCGACGGGGCCGACGGTCGGGCCGCGCGCTATCTGAGCTGGTCCTACGACCCCGACCCGGACGACACCACGACCCTGACCGAGTACGCGTTCCTGCTTCGCGACGCCGATGGCCGGACGACCGCCGTGCACGAGACGCACGAGACAGGCCTGTACCCGACGGCGACGTGGCTAAGACTGTTGCGGGAGACGGGTTTCGTGGCGAGGGCGGTCATCGAGGAAACCGACGAGGACCGCCCTCCGCGCACGCTACTTGTGGGACTCAGCCCTGACGGCCGCTGAAGCGGGGGTTCTTCCGGTTCAGCACCATGATCCGGCCGCGCCGGCGGACGATCTTCGCGCCGGGCTTGCGGGCCAGGGAACGCAGCGAGGTTCGGACCTTCATGAGAAGCCTCTTTCCGTTCGTTGACGTGCAGCGTGTGCAACGCAATGACCACCCCGCGCATTCCACAACGCAAGTGCAGTTCGGTTCTTGCGACGCATCGATAAGCTTCTTGCGTCACTCTGCTACGGACCGTACCGTTGGACCTCACCAGGCCACTGCGGCTGAGCCTCCGGCAGTCCGCATCTCAGGGGCCCCTCTCCCGTGGGCACGGCGCGGGAAAGGGGCCCCGCCGGTAAACTCGATCAGTTGTAACGGCTGGTCGGGAGGGCTATGTCGAGAGGCTCGCGGCACGGACGTTCGGGCGCGGTCGGGCGACCCACGGCGAAAGCACGCCGGATCGCCACCGAGAGCGTCCGGGTCACCGGTGACCTGCTGGCCCCGGCCGAGCCCGCCGATATCGGGCCCACCGCGTCCCGCAAGCGCCGCCTGTGGGCCAAGATCCGCGGGCAGGAGCCCGTTCCGGGCCTTCGGACGATCAAGGTCGTGCTCGCCACGGTCCTCGCGTTCGTCCTGGCCGAGGGACTCCCGAGCACCGAGCCCCCGATTGTCGCGGCGCTGACCGCCCTGCTGGTCGTCCAGGTGAGCCCGATCAAGAGCATCCGCTCAGGTTGGGAGCGGATCGGCAGTGTGATCGCTGGTGTCCTGCTCGCCGTCGTGCTCTCGAGCGTCTTCGGCCTGCACTGGTGGAGCCTGGGCGTGACCGTGGCGGCGTCGATGACGATCGCGTACGCGCTCAGGCTCGGTGACCACGCCTTGGAAGTGCCGATCTCCGCGATGCTCGTGCTCGCCGTCGCCGGCAGCACGGATGTCGGGATGGAACGGGTCTACGAGACCCTGATCGGCGCTGCCGTCGCTGTCCTGGTGAGTGTCGCCCTGCCGCGGGTCTACGTGCAGCCCGCCGGCAACGCCATCGGCACGCTCGCCGCCGAGATAGGCAAGCAACTCCGGGACATGGCGGGCTGGGTGCAGTCGGACTGGACGGCCGAGCGGGCCACCGAAGGGCTGCGCCGTGCCCGCAACGTGGAGTCGTTGATCGGCAAGGCCCGCGACACCCTGGCGCAGGCCGAAGACAGCGTGCGGCTCAATCCGCGCGCCACCCGCACCGCGCACATCCCGGTCACCATGCGCCCCGGCCTCACCGCGCTGGAGTTCTCGGCGATCTCCGTGCGCGGGCTGGCCCGCGCGTTGCTCGACCGCCGCTCGGGTGACGCCGCGGCACACCCGCCCGGCCCGTGGGTGGCACTGAGCCTGTCCCGCCTGATCGACGCGCTCGCCGACGCGATCTTCGCGTTCGGCGTCGTGATCGCCTCCGACGTGACGCTGGCGCCGCCGAGCCCGGAACCGCTGCGGCACGCCCTGCGCCGGGCCCGCTTCCTGCGCGACGAGACCACGTACCAACTCCAGGAGGACGCCAAGACGGAACCAGCGATCTGGCGAGTGAACGGTGCTCTCGTCGGCCACATCGACCGCTTGATCAACGACCTGGACCCGGACACCGAGTCGGTCTCCCCCGCCATCAACCGCCCGCGTCCCGAGCCCGTCCGCCCACTGCGTCGCTTCACCCCCTCCGTCATCCGACGCCAACTAGACGACAGCGCACGTTCACTTCGACGCCGGATCAGACGGTAAAACGCAAGATCAAAGGCTGACGAACGAGACCAAGCAAGATCAGGAGCCGGATTTACGCACGTCCGCCTGGGGCACGACCGCTTGCTCCCGCGCGCCAACTCCGCTTCGCTCCGAGCCGGGTCCGCTTCGCAAGGACGTTGAAAATCGTCTATCTTTATGTCGCCAGGCGGACGCCTGCGCCCAGCAGGATCCGTGGTGGTTCAACCACTTCGGACGCGGGAGCGACAGAATGCTCGTCAGGAACAGGTTTCTCGCCACCCTCGCGACGCTGGCACTGAGCGCCACAGTGCTGGCCACCCCGGCCCATGCCGCGGTTAGTCGGGCGGAGCTTGCCTTGCGGTGGGCGCCCATTCATCACCAGGACGTCGACGCCACCGGGAGTCATGCGCTCGGTGGGCGGGCCGACTACATCGCTGCGGTTGACTTCGACGGCAATCTCGACGGGCGGGACAACTGGGATCGGGCCGCGACCGCGGCGCTGCCGGCGCACGCCTACTACTCGGTGGTCGAGACCAGCACCCACTGGTACCTCACCTACCTGTTCTTCCATCCCCGCGACTGGACCGACCACCCGTTCTTCGAGACGGAGCACGAGAACGACGGCGAGGGCGTGCTGCTCGCCGTCGAACGGGACGGCTCGCCCTACGGTGTGTTGCGTGGCGCGGTCACCGTCGCGCACAGCGACTTCTTCTCGTACACGCCGGCGGGCAGCACCTGGACCAGCGGCCGGGAGACGGTCGACGGCACGCTCCAGCTCCAGTCGTCACCGCACGACGCGTTCGCGCATCCCGTCACCGCGCAGGAGGCGCAGGGGCACGGCCTCAAGGCGTTCCCGCAGTACGCCATCAACGGCGACGGCCTGATCCACTACCCGTCCACTGTGGCCGAGGAGCCGACGGGCGGCAACGACCGCGACGTCCGCTACAAGCTCATCGACATCTTCGCGACCGGCGGCCTCTGGGCCCAGCGGGCCAACGCCAACCTGTTCGCCAGCCTCGGCACCTTCGCCGGCGACACCTCCGGCGGCTGCGGCTCGGGCACCTGGGGCTGTTCGACGAACTCGGCCAACGCGCCGTGGGGCTGGGACGACGGCAACGACCTGCCCGGCCGGGGCGAGCTCGCCAGCGACCCGGCGAAGCTGGTATCGGAGTACTTCACGATCCCCGGCGGGGTGTCCCGGGCCTACACCTACAACCCGTACGCCGGCGCCGCCGCGGCCCTGAAGGAAGCGGCCCGGACCGCACCGCCCACCGTCGACTGACGGTCACTCCACGGTGGCCGGCCCGCAACCGGCCGGCCACCGTAGGATGCGAGGTCATGGCGACCTGGTCGGAATTCGTCGAGGAAGCACCCCGCGTCTCCGAGATCTTCCAGCGGCGGCACGCCGCGACCGGCAACCTGTGCCTGCTCGCCACCGTGCGGGCCGACGGCTCACCGCGGATCAGCCCGATCGAGCCACGCGTCTTCGAGGGCCGCCTGCTGCTGGTCGGCATGCCGCACACCACGAAGTTCGCCGACCTGGCCCGGGACGGGCGGTTCTGCCTGCACACGGCCACAGTGGACCCGCATGTCGGCGAGGGCGACGTCAAGCTGTTCGGCACGGTCCGCGACGACCAGGACCGGGCGCTGCACCAGCGGTTCGCCAACGCGCTGTTCGCGGAGAGCGGCTTCGACCTGCGCGGGCAGGAGTTCGACCCGTTCTACGTCGCCGAGCTGACCGGCGGGTCGTCGGTCACCATCGATGACGGCGCCCTCCTTGTCACGATCTGGAAGCCCGGCGAGGGCGAGCGGGTCGTCCGCAAGAGCTGATCGGTTCATCTGCCCTCTACCGCCCGGCAACACTTATCGCTCATGATCGATGTCTCCGTACCCCCCATTTGGAGGCATCATGTTCCGATCCCGTCGGCGCACCCTGACCGCGGCGATCCTGGCCGCGGTCGCCGTCGCCACCCTGGCGGCCACCCCGGCCAACGCGACCCCGCCCGGCATCCCCTCGACCGCCAGCGCCCAGTCCCAGCTCAACGCCCTTACCGTGGCCGCGGAAGGCTCGTCGAGCGGCTACTCCCGGGACCTGTTCCCGCACTGGATCACCATCTCCGGCGCCTGCAACACCCGCGAGACGGTGCTGCGCCGCGACGGCAGCAACGTCGTGGTCAACAGCTCCTGCGCCGCCACGTCCGGGAGCTGGTACAGCCCGTACGACGGCGCCACCTGGTCCAACGCCGCGGACGTCGACATCGACCACGTGGTGCCGCTGGCCGAGGCCTGGCGGTCGGGTGCGAGCAGCTGGACCACGGCCCGCCGCCAGTCCTTCGCCAACGACCTGTCCCGGCCGCAGCTGATCGCGGTGACGGACAACGTCAACCAGTCGAAGGGCGACCAGGACCCGTCGACCTGGCAGCCGTCCCGGACGGCCTACCGCTGCACGTACGCCAAGATGTGGATCGCCAGCAAGTACTACTGGGGCCTACGCCTCCAGTCGTCGGAGAAGTCGGCGCTCCAGACGATGCTGAACACCTGCGGCTGATTCACGCCGCCGCGCGTGGCCCGCGACCCGGGCCACGCGCGGCCGACGTTTGACCGCCCGCGGTGGTTGGGAACACCACTCCCGACAACGCGAGGAGGAATCACCATGGGCGCGCAGGACTACCTCATAGCGATCGTCTTCGGCGCGGTGGTCGGAGTCGTCGCCCGCATCCTGCTGCCGGGCCGTCAGCGCATCGGACTCATCCCGACCGTGCTGATCGGGATCGGCGCGGCCGTGGCCGGCACGTGGATCGCCGACCGCTGGGACCTACACAGCGGCAACGGCTTCGACCTCGTCGGCCGCAGCTTCGACTGGCTGGTGCTCGCCATCCAGGTCGGCATCGCGGTGGTAGGCGTGGCGATCGCGGCGGTGCTGGCCCGCACGTTCACGACCGACCGCGACGAGAGCTAGCACGTTCCCGCGTGTGCGGGGGTGGCTCATCCGCACGGTGACGGCATTCAAACGAACGGTGTACCTCATCCGGTGCAAGCTGGATTTGCCCGATGGTGATGATGCCAGCACGTCCCTATAGTCATACTCATTAGTCCGAATGCTCCCTTATGAGTAGCCCATCTGCGGAATGACGACACAGCCGTAACTTCGTTTATCCGGCCCGGTTAGGCAGGCGTGGTTGACCCGACAGGAGATCTAGGAAAAGGATCCGCACAATGGCGGAACTAAGTGCGAAGAATGGCCCGACGCCACGCCCGGACGTCCTTCGTCTCGCCGCCGTCCAGCTCTCCTACACGCCGAATCTGAGCACCGTGCGCGGTTCGCACTGGGCGCCCGACGAACCGCTGCTCGACTGGGCCGCCACGCGCCCGTCGGCAGCCGGCCACGCGATCGCCGACCTGCGGCTGGACGGGAGTCTCAGCGACGCCACCGGGACAACGATCGACCTGGCGCGGGATCACGGCATCGAGAACCTCCGGTTGAAGCTGAAGCAAATCCTCGACTTTCTGGTCGCCGAGCGGGTCGACGTGGCGGTCTTCCCCGAATACCTCGTGCCGGTCGACCTCGCCGAGATACTGATCGGCTATCGCGAGAAACTCGCGGTCTTCGCCGGCATCGGCGAACTACGCGACGAGGCCGACCTGGAAACGCTGCGCCGGTTGGGTTTCACGGACCCGGCCGAGGTGCGCAACAACTGCGCCGTCTACGTCGACGCCGACCAGAGTCGCGTCGTCACCAAGAAGTTCGGGGCCGAGGGCGAGCACCTCGTTCCGGGCTCCGGCATCGCCGAAGTGACGCTGGCCGCGCACGGCCGACAATACGTCGTGGGCCTGGCGATCTGTATGGACTACCTCAAGGCCGGCTACGCCTGGTTGGACAACGGCGGCACGCCGCAACTGGCCCTCGTAGCCGCGATGACGCGGCCTGCCGACGACTTCTACGCCAAGAACCGCGATTTCATCACCGTCATCGCCAACCGGGCTGACGCGGGCGGGAGCGCGATCGTCGTACCTCGGATGGGCGGCCTGGACTTCATCGTCGACAAAGGAACGATGCCGCTTCCAGCCGCGGAAGGCGTGGTGATCGCCGACTGCTCCGGCTACGCGGCATCGCCGAGCTCGACCACGCCGACCCACAACCGCATCGTTCACCGGTCAGCCGTGCTCTACGGCGCACCCGGACGCGACCGCGCGGAGCTGAGCGCTTCGTCCATCGCGGAGGAGCTGGCAGGCTGGGAACTGCCGCTGCCAAAGGAGGTGGTGGGTGCCTATCTCGCCGCCGTCCAGCGCCACGTCGCCGATACGAGGAGCGTCAACGAGCTGTTGCGAACCGCGGTGGAGGCGCTGGCCTCCCGGTATCGCAACTTCCGCGACGTCGAGGGCCTCCAACTGCTCAAGACGCACATCCGGCTCAGCCAGGTGGAGTCGGAGAGCGAGCTGCGTTACCGGGTCCTGGGCGCGCTGCTGGACATCTGGCAACCGGCACTGACCCGCGCCGACTCACCCCCGGAGCTGGGCTCGCACATCGACGACCTACGCAGGCTGCGCGGCATGCTGGAACCCGACGTCCGCCCGGAGCTGCGGGCCACCGTCCAGAGCACGCACATCGACGACAATGGCGCCACGCCGGCGCCCGGTTCGACGTTCTTCAAGCGTCGGCTCATACCCCGCAACGGGATCGACCCGTTGGCCGGATTCGCGCAGCAGTTGAACGTGCTGCGCGCCCTGTCACTCAGCCATGACGAATCGGTATGCCTGATCTATCGGTTGGCCACGGCCGAGCGGACCGGCGGCGGGTTGGTGCCAACGCTGGACGCCCTCGCGGTCACGCGGTCCGACGACCTCGGCCACCAGATGGATCTGGCCGACGGGCTCGGTGCCCAGCTGGAAGTGGCGCTACAGGCCGGCTGGCGGCTCTCGCCGTCGTCGGCCGACCCGACGTCCAACCTGCCTCATCAGTACGAGCTGCGCCCCCACAACGATGCCACCCCGTTCAGCGCCGAGGACTGGAGCCACGTGGTGGGCTATCTGCAGCTACAGCGCGGGCCGGTGAGTCTCCAGCTCACCTGTCACCGCGTGCTCGCCAAGGATCCGCAGCGCGAGCCGAGCCACGAGGACGTGGCGCTGCGGTCGTTCCTGTCGGAGACCGACCGGCGGGCCGCCGCGTTCCTTCGCAGGGCAGCGGCCGAGGACCGCAGCGCGCGAGCGAACCTCGGCGTTACCGTGCTGGTCTCCGCCGCCGACGCGCTCGGCGAGCACGTCCTCAGCTCGATCGGAGTGGCCATCTTCGGCGCCGAGCCGTTCGACGTGGTGGCGGCGGACGGCGCCCACGCCGCCGGCGACGGCGCGGCCCAGACCGGCCTGCGACCCGCGGAGGCGCTGCGGTTGTTCCATCCACCGTTCGAGCTGCTGCGCCGGGGCGACGACCTAGCGGTGGAGGCGGCGCCGATGGACGGCCTGGCCGAGGTCAACCTCCCGGCTCATGGCGTCTACCTAGGCACCTCACCGACCACAGTGGACCGGGCGCAGGGTGGTCGGGACATTCGGCTGCCCACCGAGGCGCGGCTGCGGCACCTGCACATCATGGGGCAGACCGGTGCCGGCAAGACCAATCTACTGAAGTTGATGGCTCGCGAGGATCTCCGGCAGAATCGTGGGATAGCGGTCATCGACCCGCACGGTGACCTGGTCGATTTCTTGCTGGGCCATGTCGCGGATCGCGAGAATGTCGTACTGCTCGATTTCGAGAACGAATCGCATCTGCCTGTTCTCAACCCCCTCGACTTGGACGTCAAAGCGGGTGACGATCGCATTCTCGCCATGGAGAGATTCATCCAACTGCTCACCAGACAGTCGCCATACGAATCGTACGGGTCGCGGTTCGAAGATCTTATGCGGCTCACGCTTGAGTCGATCAACGACGAAAGCTACCCTCTCAAGGAACCGACGATCCTGGATATTGTTCGCATCCTTCGTAACGATAAGAGTCGACGATGGATAAGTCACGCGCTGGCCGATGTCGCCCTCCAGGACCGCTGGTTGAACTTCGATGGGCTCAGTCGAGCCGATATCTCCCAGGTGCTCACCCGAGCGCTTTCCAAGTTCAGCGAGATCTCACACGAAGGCGTGCTGGGCCACGTTCTGGCCGGCGGCCCGTCCTCGGTCTCCATCGAGCAGGTCGTCCACGACGGCGGCGTGCTCCTGGTAAAAATCCCGGAATACGCGTTGAGCCGTTCGGCGGCCGCGCTCCTGGGCAACTTCATCCAGGAGCGCATTCTCGCCGCGGTCTACCGCCGACACGCGGCGGGCGGCGAACCTCAGCCCTTCTATCTCTACGTCGACGAGTTCCAGTTCTTCGCCGAGTGTGGCTTCGAGACGATGATCGCGGAGGGCCGCAAGTTCGGCCTCGGGCTGGTTCTGGCCAACCAGAGCCTGCATCAGCTGACCGATTCGCGATTCACGAACAGTGAGTCCAAACAGCTGTACGAGGCGGTGATGAGCAACGTGGCCAACCGGGTGGTCTTCAGCGCTTCGCCCAGCGACGCGAAGCTGCTGAGCAAGGAGATGGGGGTCGACCCGAAACGGCTGCGGGACCCGGGCCGTCACCATGCCGTGGCGCAGGTGCTGCTCGGCGAGCGGAGCACCACCCTCAGCCTAGGGATGCCACCCGCCAGCCCGGACAAGGGTTATCCCGGGGCACGCAGGCTAATCGAGACTCGCATGATCGACGAGAAGATGTGGCTCAGCCGCGAGGAGGTCAGGCGGGCGCGGGTCAGCCGGGACCGACGCATCCGGATCGCGTCCGGCGACTTCTTCCCACCGACTGGGGACGACCCCGAGCCGCCCGGCGACGCATATGGGACAAAGCCCTTTAAAACGGTCGAACATGCCATGATTCGAGATGAAGACGGGGCCGTCGACGAGGCGGCCGCGCGCAGCGACGGGGCCGGGTTCGCGAAAGCCGAGCAGAAGGGGTCGCGATGACCACGCCGAACGTGCCGGAGGAACGGACCATCGTCGACGACCTAGCCCAGGTACACGCGGCATTGCGGGTGCACTCGCTCTTCTTCGAGGAGCACGGCCTGGCGGACCTCACCGCCGACGAGCGACAGTCCGTGCGGGAAGACCTGGAGTTCATCATCGGACGGGCGATCGTCCAGAACTGCGACGACAGCCAACTCGAGAAGCTCGAGCAGAAGGTGCGCAGCAACGGCACGCTGGAGGCGCTCCGCTGGCTCTACTCGGCGACCCCGCATACGTTCCGGGACGCCGTCCACGCCGGTCTCTTCCAGCTCGTCGACAAGCTCCGCAGTCGCTATTCCAGTCCGCTGGCGCCGGGTCGGGCCGCCATGATGACCCGGCAGCGGGCCGGCGACGGCGTCCGGTCGAGGCGCGAGTACGGCACCCGATGAGCTCCGCGTCGATCTACGTGGCGGTGCTGTCGCCGGTCGTCAGCCTGTGCGTGGCCGTCTGGGGTTTCCGCCGCACCACCCGGGCCGACCGGCTGAAGATGTTCCTGGACCTGCAGGAGCGCTACCTCGCCTCCGCTGCACGTGCCGGCCGTCGGGTGATGCACCGTCGCCTGCCGGACTTGAAGCCCGAGACGTTCGACCAGCTCACGGAGGCGGAGCGGGGCGACCTGCACCACGCGCTGGCGGTGATGGAAACCATCGCCATCGCCTGGGACGCGGGTCACGTCGAACAGTCGATGATCCTGAACGCGATGGGCCGGTCGTTCTCGTCGGCGATCCGCAAGAGCGGGCCCTACATCGAAGATCAGGCTGCCCTCCGCGGCTTCCGGCCCTACCAGCGTGCCTGCCGGTTGGCCGACGAACTGCACCGCGCGATCGAAGCGCCGGGCCGGACCGCTCGAAAAGCCCCTCGTCAGGTGCGCGCGGTGCAAGGCGGAGTCGAAGCGCAGGAAGTCTCCGGCAGGGGGTGAACGCCGCCGCTGCGGCGCCTGGAAGGCACGGGAACGCCGGCCCGGCTAGCCCCGATGCCGGAAAGCTCCCCGACCACCAGGGCGATGCCCGGGGGTGACGCCGACGTGAAGAGCACAGCGTGATCTTGACGCGGGTCGAACCCACCGGGAGGCTGAGGAACCCGAGGACTAACCCCCGAGACCCGACTCCAGCAGGTCGAAGCCGCGGTTGGCGGCCGCCAACGCCGGCCGGTATGCCGCGTCGGCCGTGCAGCCGTCGACGAGTCGCCGCCAGTTGTCGCGCGCCAGGATCCGCTGGACGACGATGATCTGGCCCGCGGCCAGCCGCGCTCGCAGCCCGCCGCGCGGGTCGAGGGCCGCCGCCAGCGCCGCCTCGTCCGCCTCGGCGAAGCTGGCCACCCGGGTGGCCAGGCTGGGGGTCTCGAAGACCATCCGGTGGTACGCCAGCACCTGCGGATGGTCGTTGAGACCGGTGACCGGGTCGCGGCGCCGCAGCCCGTCGAGGAAGTGGCGGCGCAGCGCGGCCAGTGGGCTCTCTCCCGGGCCGCGGCCGGCGACCACCCGGCCGGCCTCGCCGAGGTGGTCGGCGATCCGGTGCAGCACGAGGTCTTCCTTCGTCGGGAAGTATTTGAACAGCGTCGGCTTGGACACCTCGGCCGCGGCCGCCACGTCGGCGACCGAGACGGCGTCGAACCCGCGGGCCAGGAAGAGATCGACGGCCGCGGTCGAGATCGCGTCGTGGGTGCGTTGCCGCTTGCGTTCGCGGAGCCCCGCCTGGTCGGTCACGGCCCCGACACTATCGGCCGATAGTTCACTTGGGCAAATCTATTACTGGGTCTTATTATTTACTCAGTAAAGACCGCCACGGGGGGTTCTTCATGCTGGACGATCTCACCGAGCTCCTCGGAGCCGCTTCCCGAACGGACGACGACGCCGCCGCGGTCGTCAAGCACGACCCACGGATGGCCACCGTGCTGGCGCGAGCCCTCTACGGCCGGCTCGGCGAGCCGACCGAGCGCCTGGTGGTGCCCGACGGTGCGTACCGCTGGCGGATCTCCGAAGGCGCCCAGGCCCGGCTGATGGACGAGATCTGGCAGGAGTCGCCACGGTACGGCGCCGGGCGGGAACGGCTGCGTTCCGGGCTCGTCGACCTGGTGCGGCGGCAGGCCGAGCGGCGTGGGCTGGTGCCCGGCGAGGCGTGGGCCCGGCAGGTCGGCCGGAGCCAGCCGGTCCGCGACCTCCTCGACCGGCTGTGGCCGCGCGTAGACCCGGCCGACGTGGTGGCCGAGTTCCTGAGCGACCCGGCGGTGGCCGCGGACGGGATCCTGTCCGACGCGGAGCAGGCGGCGATCCGCCGGTCGCCACCCCAGGTCGCTGGCTGGTCGCCCGCCGACCTCGTGCTGATCGACGAGGTGGCCGGGCTGATCGAGCAGCCGGCGCACGGTTCGCTGGCGGTGCTCGGCGCCCTCGCGCTGACCGCTGGACTCCGGGTACCGGCCGCTGCCGCAGGCGATCGGGGGTTGACTACGGTGGACGACGTGCCAGCTCAACACGCTCCCGCCGACCCCCGCCTGGCTCCGTTGACGGAAGGAACCGCGGACCTCGAACACGAGGGATTGTCGCGCCGGCTGTCGTTCACCGGCCTGGACCTGTCGGCCCAGGAGGCCGACGCGGTGGAGTTCGACCAGTGCCGGTTCGAGCGCACCACCCTCGCCTCGGCGGTGCTCGACCAGCCCCGCTTCACGGACTGCGAGGTCTCGCACTGCGACTGGGCCAACGCCCGCCTGACCAAGCCGGCGCTGCTGCGCACGCGGCTGACCAGCGTCCGGTTGACCGGCGCCCAGTGCACCGCCGGCACGCTGCGCGACGTGACGTTCGAGGACTGCCGCGCGGACCTGGCCGGTTTCCGCTTCACGACGTTCGCCCACGTGCGCCTCACCGGCTGCAACCTGACGGGGGCCGACTTCACGGGAGCGGACCTGCGGCGAGCCGAGTTCATCGGTTGCGACCTGACCGGGGCGCAGTTCTCCAACGCCAACGCCGCCGGCGCGCGCTTCACCGACTGCGACCTGGACGGCATCGGCGGCGTCACGAGCCTGTCGGGCGCCACCATCACCGCCGACGACCTGATCGCCCTGTCACACACGTTCGCGCGAGCCCTGGGCATCACGGTCGTGGCGTCGCCTCAGCGTTAGTCACGGCTCCACATTGGATGACGAGATCGCCGCCATCCCGGAACCCAGGACCATCCAGATCGAGAAAAGAATCATCGGCACCACGAGTACGTAGCCGAGGATCAGCCCGGCGACGGCCATGCCGTGCCCGCTCTTCGTGCCGTCGGCGGTGTCGCGGAGCCCGACGTGGCCGAGGACGACGGCCAGGACCGACAAGACACCGAACGAACAGCAGCCCACCAGGACGCCCAGCATGCCGAGCACCATGCTCGCGACCGCGGCGCCCGACGTGGGGAGTTGGACGACGGTGACCTGGTACGGCGGCGGGTAACCGGGCGGCGGCGAGACCGGGCCGGGACTGATCGGTGGGTACCCCTGACCGTACGAGTCACCTGGCGGCTGGTACGACATCGTTGCGGCTCCTACCGTTCAGCACCCCCCGCGGGCGGCAAGCCTGCACGGTATTGGGCGGGCCCGCGACGCTGCCTCCCCCTCTCGGCGGCCGTTTGCCCGCGCGGGGATTCACAGGGTGGCCGATCAGCTCACCCACGTCGCCGCACGGACCGTCAGTGGCCGGAGTCGCCCTGGCCGGCTGTTGTCGGGAGGTTGCCCAGGACGTGGTTGATGACGTGTACGCGCCCGTTGGCGATGCGGTAGTCGGCGCAGACCGTCGTCGCCTCGTCGCCGATGCGGGCCATCTTGTCGGCCTCGCCGACCTTCACCGTTGTACCGTCCAATGTGGTCACCGAGTCCGCGTCGCGTAGGTCGGCCAGGCTCAGGGAGCGGTCCACGATGTGCGCGCGGAGCAGCGTACGCAGCGTGTCCTTGTCTTTGATCATCAGCTCGTCGAGGTTGTCCTGCGAGAACTTCGCCATGAAGGCGTCGTCCGACGGGGCCAGCACGGTGATGGCCTTCTTGCCCTCGAGCTCCGGCACCAGCTCCGATGCACGCAGGGCGCCCTCGAAGGTGGTCAGCACCGTAATCCATTGCAGCGCCTGGTCGACCGGCTCGCTCGCCAGCGCCGTGGGGTTGCCCGGTTCGTCGCCCTTGGGCAACTCGTCGCAGAGCGGGCCCGAGACGGCGGTGGTGGTCGACGAATCCGACGTGCAGCCGGCCAGCGCCAGCGCGGCCACCACGACGACGGCCAGCAACCGGGTGCGCATCAAAGCCCTCCAGGGAGAGAAGGTGCGTACCGGCGGGCCGGGCTTCCCGGTCCGGCCCGCCGGTACGACAGGGTTACGTCAGTGGATCACAGGGTGGCGCACTGCCCCGCCCGCGGTCCGTTGACCACGTTGCGGACCTCGAGGTTGGTCGGAGCCGTGCTGTTGCCGGCGCAGTTCAGCGGGCCGCTGACGCTGTTGCCGGCGAAGTACGGAGCCGCACCGTTGGTGTTGTTGACCAGGTTGACCGGGCCGGACACGTTCGTGCCGATGACGGTGACCGGGCCGTTGGTGTTCGCGACCTGCAGCGGGCCACGCACGACGCTGTCACCGAAGAACACACCGGCGGCGTTGGCGGCGTTGACCGGACCACTGATGGTCGTGTTGGTGGCGACCAGGGTCGCACCCGGACGCAGGTTGACCGGGCCGTTGACCGTGGCACCCGACAGGCAGGCGAAGCCCGAGATGGTCAGCGGGCCGTTGTGGCGACCGGTCAGGGTCGGGTAGACCCGCTCGCCGCTCACCCACTCCTCTTCACCCTGCTCGTCCAGCAGCAGCGGGATCAGACCGCGCTCCGGCTGGGCCAGCGGCACGACGTACCCGTCGGCGACCTTGACGACCTTCCAGCCGTGCGCCGCGATCCGCTCGGCGACCGTGGCACCGACGTCGTTCGGACCGTCGGTACGCGCGCCGTTGTACTGCGCCTCGGTGAGCTTGTAGGCACACGGGGCGTTGTCCAGGATCATGTCCGGCGTCGGCAGGTCCTCGCGGGGGCCGGCCTCACCCGGGTGCGGCGCCGGGTGCAGCGGGACGATCCGCGAACCCCGGAAGACGATCCGGCCGTTGTTGCCTGCCTGGAATTCGATCGCCTCGCCACGCGCCGTCTTGATGTCGCTGAGCTGGTTGTGGTGGTAGTCCATGAACTGGTTGAACGTCCACAGTGCGGAGAAGGTCTTGCGGCGACGGTTGTTCGCCGTGTTGCCCTCGTCCGGCCGGGTCGCGCCACCGGAGCTGCGGAGCTCCAGGAGCGAGTTCACGGTGTTCTTCAGGCCCAGGGTGTTACGCAGGATGGTCTCTTCGGAGAGGCCAACCCCAGAGCCGTTGGCGCAGCCGTACGGGCAGGCCCACCAGCCGTCCTTGGCGCCCTCGACGTACATGTGGTTCTCGATCATGTCGAGCGACTCGTCGAAGATCTGCTGGGCCACGTTCTGGTGGCGCGGCGGCAGCATCGGCAGGTCGCCGGCCTGGGAGTTGCCGTACTCGTGACCGTCGTAACCGGCCACCGGGCGGTAGTCGCGCAGCATCCGCACGTACGCCGCGGTCTCCGGCTGGCGGATCAGCGAGTAGTCGCGGTTGAGGTCCTGACCGGTCACGTTGCCACGGGTGTTGGCGGCCCGACCGTCACCGTTGATCGTCGGAACGATCAGGACGGTGGTGTTCTTGAGCAGGCCGAGGGTACGAGCGTCGTTGCTGAACGCGAGCTGGCGAGCCATGATCAGGCAGGCCTCGCGGTCGCCCGGCTCGTTGCCGTGCACGTTGCAGTTGACGGCCAGCGGCGAGGTGGCGGCCACCGCGGCCGGGGTCGCCGGCGGGGTCGGGTAGCCGATGACGAACATGTTGATAGGGCGGTTCTGGACGGTACGGCCGATCTCGACCACCCGTACCCGCTCGCTCAGCCGGTCGACCTCCGCCGTGTAGGCGTACTCGTTGACGTCGCTGGTGTACTGCGCGGCCTGGGTGGTCTCCCACTGCGTACGCAGGTTCTGGCCGGCGACGGCGGGATCGCCCCACGGCGCCTTGGTGGTGTCGAACACGGGCGACGAGTACGGCTGCTCGGCGGTGCCGATGCGGGCCCGGACCCGCCACTGGAAGCGGCTGCCGGGGTTGAAGCCGGCGTCGGCGAAGGTCGGCTCTTCGTTGTTGACCTGCCGGTTCGGCCGCCACACGCCGACCACCGTGGGGGTTCCGGTGGGAGCGTTCGATGCGTCGACCGCGGTGCGCTCGATCTGGTAGTCGGTGACACCGGGGACCGGGGTCCAGGCCACGGTGGCGAACCCGTCAGCCTGGGTGACGGTGAGGTCGGTGACCTGGTTGGGCTCGGCCGCCGCGAAGGCCGGCAGAGGAGCCGCGAACGCCGAGGTCGACGTCACGACGGGGGCGAACGTGGCAGCCAGCAAGGCAGAGATAGCTATTACTGTCGACCGCCGATGGTTCAATGGAACCTCCAGGTGGGGGGACCCTGTCTTGATCAAGACATCGGTGCCCGTCAGCCTGACTGTCCTCATGGGCCGATCGCAACGATCTTGAGTAAGTCTTGAGGCTTTCGCCAACCGGTTACCTGAACGAACCTGGCAATTGATCTTCAAGTGCGGACGCCGAGCGTACGGACACGGAGTGACCGTGCGTGGGGCCCGAGGCCAAACTGTGCCCATGCGAATCGCAACCATGACGGCGGAGTACGCGGCCGACATCGTGACGTGGCGTTACCCGGCCCCGTACGACCGCGACGACATGACGGGCGCCGACCCGGCCCTCCTCGCCGACGGAGGGCCGCTGCGCTACTGACCCAGGATCGAAAGCTCGGCTCCGCTCGAGTTCCAGATCCGCGCCATCCTGCCGCTCGGCTCACCGACAGTGAGCCCAGTGGGTGAGTGCTGAATCGTGCCCATCAACGGCCCATCGGCATCCGGCCACTCGACGACCATGTGATCACCCGCGCCGATCGAGTACTCGGCCCCCGATGGCTCGAACGTGACGATCACCGGAGCGTCGCCGCTCGCCTGGATCAGAAACTTCATCGACTCAACCGCCTGCGGTCACGGGGACTGGTTGCCCTTGGCACGCTTCGAGGACTGCCCGCCGGCCCAGCGGCTGCGCCAGGTTGAGCGTTGCGGTCCGGACGTAGCCGGCCAGCGCACATGTCTCGTCGCCGCCGTGCGGCTGCGCGATGACGATGACGACGACCGCGTTGGCCGATTCGACCGCCTCGGCGTAGTAGTCGGCGCCGCACGATTCGGTTGCGGGGCCCCGCGCGCCGGTGAAGGTGACAGAGAGCCTCGTGCTGACCGCGGTGCCGGTCGCGGACTCGATGGAGAGGCCGGGTGGCGAGTTCCACGCGGGCGGCGTCACGGTGACGGGCGCCGAGCCGCCGGCGTCGACGACCGCCTGGTCATAGCGCGCCAGGGCCTCGCCGGCCTGCTGGCGCATCTCGCCCAGGCTTTCGCCCTTGGCCAGGGCGCTGTTGCCGCTCACCTCGGGGCTGCAACCAGCGAGCAGGACCACCGCCACGGCCCAGAGCATCCGTCCCCGCCGAGCCAGCACGGCTACCTCCGTCGCCCAGGCTGAAGCGTCAAGCGTACGGACGCCGCGCCGCGACCGGAGCCCGGTGCCTGGTGGGCACCGCCTCAGTAACCCGTTACCCGTACGAGGCGGAATCTAGTTGTCAATCGCCGCTTTGAGTGCGACGGCGACGATCGACCAAACGACGTACGCGCCTATCACCACGGCGATCATGACCAACGCCTTGACCGCCGGGTGCAACGACTTGCGCGCCACCTTCAGGTTCAACCATGTGCCCGCGGCGCCGACGGCACCGCCGATGAGGCCACCGAGCCCGATGAGGACCAACGGCAGCAGCGACAGAACGAGCTGCCACCACCTGAGCCCACGAAATGCGGCCCAGCGATCACGCTTCTCAAGGCTGTTACTGGACAAATTCGGTGAAGCCATCGAGTCCCCCTACCGGTACGAGTGCGTTTTTGATCTTGCCACACCACCCCGACGTCCACGGCCCCGACCAGCCGCCCCAGAAGTCATGGACGCGCGGATGGCAGGGCGCCGCAAGCGCGCTGCCGTTTCCGCGATTGGGTCCTCGACCGCCTGCTTCGGGAGAGCCCGCCAAGGTCGGCTCCAGAATTCTCCCGGCAGGAACCGATAGAGCCGGCTCCTCACTCTGAGGAAACCCGCGTCAGGCAACGTGGGACTCAGTCCCGCCTCCGCGTCTGGCTGCGGCATGAGCGTGCGGTCGCGGTCATGGCCGAAGATGGTCCGCTATGACTTGACGCCATGTCGCCCGAAGATGACGGTGACGGGATCCTGGCCCAGTTCGGGACGTTCGCCTTCGACGGCCTGCGCGAGTTCTCGGCCGATCTCACTCGACAGTTCATCGACGCCGGTGACGAGGACGCGGTGTGGCAACTGAGCTGCACGTTCCACTGGTCCGCTCGTGCCGAGACTGAGGCTCTTGGGTCAGGTCAGCTGTGGTCCTTCGGCAGATCTCTCGACGACTTCTTCGCCGAGGCGCTCGCCCTTCCTGGATGGGCGTGGGCGCTGGCCGGCGTGCGGGCCCCTCGGCAACTCACGATCGAACTCGAGCGGATCTGACTGCATGTCTTCACGAGCGCGCGTCGTCGTGGACTTCGACAGCCGCCCAAACAACCGGCAGCCCGGCTTCTGCTAGAACCGCGCGGGTCTCCAGGACGGCCCCGCGATCTCCGGGGGCTCGGTCAGCGTGGGCTTGATGGCGTGCCAGGTGGCGCGCCACTGGCTGGGAGGCAGTGCCAGGGTGGCGCAGACCGAGCGAGCTAACTCCTCAGGGCCACGGCCACGCCACGGGGTGTCGACGAAGACCTGGTAGTCACCTTCGATCTGTAGGGCGACCCGGAACAGTTGGTGATCGCGATAGTCGTTGGCGACCCAACTGGGTCTGAGGCCGTAGGTGAGCAACCGTTCGCGGTCCATATCCGTCATGACACGTCGTCCGGCTGTGCGCTCTGCCGTCTCCCACGAATAGTCTGCGGCCACCCGTGCGACCTCCGCGTCGTACCCGGCGGCAGCGAAAGAGACGCCGCGGTTCATCGGCACCTCGATCGACCAGTCCCAGTGCACCAGGTCGCCGTCCCGCGTGATGGTGACATCCGTGGACCCACAGCCGTACACGCCACAACCGCAACGGGCGATCGGAACAGTGCGCGGCTGGGAAGCGGCCACCAGACGATTGATGGGGACAAGGACGTCGTATGGCTCCATCCCGAGGCCCGCTGCGGCAGCGGTCATCTCCGTACCGTTGACATAGACCTCCACCTGGAACCCGCCGCCCGCGTCGTCGGGCACCGGCGTCACATCCAAACGCAGAGAGTCGACTCCTGGCCGGCGGGTCGCTGCAGCCGCCGGCCATGGCTCCCCGCCGTGGATCGCGGCGACTGCCCGTTTCGGGATTCGCGCCACGAAGACGATCACCCGCTCCGGGTCCGTCGGTGTCCGTCCGATCACGCGCACCTCAGCCTGCTCCGCGGCCGTGGCGTCGACCAGGATCGAGAAGAGGAGGTCGCCGTCGGCTTGGCTGTAACCGAATTACTGCGATCTGTTTCGCAGCTCGGCGAAATGGTATGACGGCGACGGCGGAGCCTCGATACGGTGCTCGTGACGGGGTGGCCCGATCGGCAGGGGGTTCGGATGACGTTGGCGGTCAAGGGTTCCCGGCGAATCACGGTCGACGGCGTTTCGTACCGCTGGTTGGTCCGCGGCCGGCCTACCTACTGCCAGGGCCTGGGCTGGACACCCCTGACCTTCGTCGTCGGGCACGCGGAGCGGACCGGCGCCGTTCTGGTCGCATCGATGCCCTGCGCGCATCCCAGCAACTGGATCGGGCTACCGAGCCAGCCTGTGTTGCCCGGCACGGTCGCCTCGTGCGTTCGGCGAGCCGTCACCGACGGCTGGCAGCCCGGCCAGCCCGGGCCGCCCTTCGAGGTGCGTGTGG
This sequence comes from Asanoa hainanensis, assembly GCF_900188485.1. Classification (GTDB taxonomy): domain Bacteria; phylum Actinomycetota; class Actinomycetes; order Mycobacteriales; family Micromonosporaceae; genus Asanoa; species Asanoa hainanensis. The sequence continues at coordinate 341,644 of NZ_FZPH01000004.1, read as the reverse complement.
GCGACCGCTGACGTCGTCAACGGAGTCGGGCGAGCACCTCGTCGGTGGTGACCACCTCGCCGAAGCGGGGCAGGACCACCGACAGGGCGTGGTCGTGTTCCGTTGCCGTCATGCCGCTCATCGCATCGGCCGCGAAGACGACCTCGAACCCGTGGTCTGCCGCGGCGCGGCCCGTCGACTCGACGCCCATCGTCGTGGCCAGGCCGGTCAGCACCACCGTCCGCACGGCGCGCTCACGCAGTTGGTCGGCGAGGCCCGTGCCGTAGAACGCTCCGATGGTCTGCTTCACCACCGTGATGTCGCCCGGCCGTGGCTCCAGTTCCGGGACGAAGCCGCTGCCCGGCGGCTGTTCGGCGACGCCCGGTCGATCCACCCGGACCAGCACCACCGGGCCGCCCGCGTGGCGGAACGCGGTCACCAGGCGGCTTGCCCGGGCCACCACGTCGGCGCCTTTGTGTGGGCCCATGTCCTGCGAGACGATCCGCGGCATCAGGTCCACCGCGATCAGCGCCGTGTGTGCTGCGAGCAGCGGCGAAGTAAGGGGTGAAGACATCATCGGACCCTAACACCAGAGGAGCGTCCCGAGTGCGGGGAGTCGGGCGAACAGGTCGGGCAGCCCACGCAGTCCGTTGCGCACCGACTCGTGCGACAGCGCGAGCTCGGGCCCGGTGCCGGCCTCGATACCGGCCAGGCAGCGCAGGATGTTCCACCTCGTGAAGCCCAGCCAGCCACCGACGAGGTACGCGAACCAGCTCGGGCCGAACGGCGGCAGCGTTCCACCCCCCGCCACATAGCCGTCCAGGACCGCGCGGAAGATGGCCGGCCGGATGTCGTCGAAGCCGGGTCCCTTGGCGAGGCTCAGCGCCGTCGAGCCGAGCTCGCCGGACAGGTCGAGCAGCCCCGAGAGCTCCCAGTCGAGCACTACCGGCCGGCCCGCTCGCGAGAGCAGGTTCCACGGCTGGATGTCGCGGTGGGTCAGCACGGCGGGGCCCGGTCGTTCGCAGGCGTCGACGAACTCGGCAAGAGCCAGGAACGTCGTGACCGAAGAAACGAGCTCGCCGGCCCACGGCTGCCCGGTTGCCGTCGCCCGGGCGGCGAGCGAGGCCCAGTCCCGCGGCGCCGGCTCCGACACAACCACCCCGGGCCAGGAGACGGAAAGCGCGTGCAGGCGCGCGAGGATCTCACCGATCTCGAACGCGTACGCCGCCGGCACCGGCTCCTCCGGCACCTTCTCGCCCTCGACCCACCGATGGACGAGCGTACGAGAACCAGCCGAGATCGGCTCCGGCATGGGAATGCCGGCGGCGAAGGCCGCTCGCTCGAACCTGAACACATCCGAGACCGGGCGATCGACGAGACCGAGACTCAGCTCCTTGACGGCGAACGAACCCAGGTCGGTGTCGAGCCGGTACAGCCGGTTGGCGAATCCACCGTGGACTCGGACCATCGGACGGATCGGCGTGCCGAGATGTGCGAGGTTCACCCGACAAAGCTAGACGGGCGGCTCGGCCCCGGACTGCTCGGCGGCCATGTACGTCGCGTACCAGTCAGGCCAGTTCGGGTCTTCCTTGCCCGTGCGCTTCTCGTGCTCGCCGTGCGCCACCGACGCGCGGCGCATGGCGTCGGCCAGGTCGTTGACCGACTCGTACGACGTGATCCCGGTGTCGACCCGGCCCGGCAGCCGGGTGACGATCTCCTGGAGCAGCCACTTGTTGCCGTCCGGGTCGCTCCACGCGGCGAGCGAGTTGTAGCTGTTGCGGTCGGGGTCCGGCCCCTCAGCCTGACCGGTGGCCGTGTTGTGGAAGATCGGACCCACGTCGACCCCGTGCTTGATGAGGTCCTCGCGCGCGGCCACGATGTCGGTGACGATCAGGAACATGCCGGGCGGCGAGTCGACGGGAGTGGGCGGGTTGCCGATGCCGAAGTGGATGGACGCCGGCGAGCCCGGCGGCGTGAACTGGATGGCGCGCCGCCCGCCGAGCTCGAAGTCCGCGTCGAGCCGCCAGCCCAGGCCGGCATAGAACGCCTTCGCTCGATCGGGGTCCGACACCGGGATGGTGATCACTTCGAGTTTGCTGTCCGTGTTTGCCGCGTTCTGGGCCGTTGCCATCACAAGTCTCCCAGTCGTTGACGTCCAGTCGTCGTCAGTATCGCCCGGGCACCCCCACCGACGGCGCGGAGATCGAGCGCTGACACGGCACTTACGTTCCTCGTACACCGTTGGCCTAGCCTCGCACCATGGCTGACCGCGCGAGGATCGCCCACCTGCTGCGCCGCGCCACCTTCGGGCCGACCGCCCAGGAGGTCGACGAGGCCGAACGGGCCGGGTACAACGCGACCGTGCGGCGCCTGGTGGAGGCGGCCGGCACCGACGCGGGCGCCCCGGTCTTTCCAGCGGTGAACGCGGGTGACAGCCGCGAGGAACGGCAGAAGGCCAACCAGGAGCGGCGCGCGCAGGTCACCGCGACCATCGAGTGGTGGCTCGACCGGATGGTCGCGGCCGACGCCCAGCTCGCCGAGAAGATGGTGTTCTTCTGGCACGGGCACTGGGCGACCAGCGCGCAGAAGGTCAAGACCGCCTCGCTGATGCTCGGCCAGCTCCAGACCTTCCGGGAGTACGGCCGTGGCGAGTTCACCGCGTTCGTCACGCGGATGGTCCGCGACCCGGCGCTGATCGTGTGGCTCGACGGCCAGAAGAACACGGTCAAGGCGCCCAACGAGAACCTGGCCCGCGAGCTGATGGAGCTGTTCACGCTCGGCATCGGCACCTACACCGAGGACGACGTGAAGGCCGGCGCCCGCGCGCTGACCGGCTGGACCGTCGACCGCCGGGCCGGCACCGCGCGGTTCGCCCCGCGCCGGCACGACAAGGGCACGAAGACGGTCCTGGGCCGCACCGCCGCCTTCGACGCCGACGGTCTCGCCGCGCTGGTCGCTCGGGAGCCGGCCAGCGCGGCGTTCATCGCCCAGCGCCTCTGGTTCCGGTTCGCGAGCGGCGAGCCCATGGCCGCCGAGGTCCGGGACCGGCTGGCGAACGCCTTCGCCGCGCGCCGCGACGTCGACGACCTGCTGCGGGCGCTGTTCACGGACGAAGCCTTCGCGGGTACGCACGGCCAGTTGGTCAAACAGCCGGTGGAGTGGGCGGTCGGCGCCCTCCGCCAGCTCGGTATCCGCCCGTCGCGGCTCACCGACCAACAGCGCAAGCAGCTGGTCGGCGGGCTGAACGGGCTCGACCAGGTGCCGTTGCGCCCGCCCAGTGTCGGCGGCTGGCCGGCCGGCGCGGCCTGGTTGACCACCAGCTCGCTGCAGGCCCGGGTGCGGCTGGCCGAGCTGCTCGCCGCGCGGACTTCCCCCGCGGTGCTGGACCGGCTGAAGGCCGCGCCGGTGGCCGGGCGGCCGGACGCGCTGGCCCGGCTGCTGGTCGTCGAGGCCTGGACCGAGCGCACCCGATCCGTGCTCGCGGACGCGGCCGGCAAGCCCGAACGGCTGATCCAGCTCGGTCTGGTCAGTCCCGAGTACACCGTCCACTGAGGAGCAGATCGATGGATGCGTTGACCCGGCGGAGGTTCCTGGTCGCCAGCGGTGTCGTGGGGGCGGGCGCGCTGGCGGCCGGAGCCACGGCGTACACGCTGACCGACCTCTTCGAGACGGCCGGCGACCGGCCCGCGGACGCCGGCACGCTCGTGCTGGTGACGCTCTACGGCGGCAACGACGGCCTCAACACGGTGGTTCCCTACGCCAACGCGTCCTATCAGGACGCCCGTCCGGACATCGCCTACGACGCCGGCGAGGTGCTGCGCCTCGACGACACCACCGGCCTCAACCCGGGTCTGAAAGGCTTCCAGCGGCTGTTCACCGACGGCCGGCTGGCCATCGTGCGCGGCGTGGGCTACCCGAAGCCGGACCGCAGCCACTTCCGCTCGATGGACATCTGGCAGACCGCGGACCCGGTGCGGCCCGGCACCACCGGCTGGCTCGGCCGCTGGCTGGACACGGCGGGCGGCGACCCGCGGCTCGCGGTCAGCTTCGAGCCCGCGCTGCCGCCCCTGCTGGCCGGCGCGACCAGTGCGGGCGCGGCCGTGCCGACCGGCGCCCGCAAGCAGGTCAAGGGGGTGACCGGGCTGGGCGCGCCAGCGGCAGGGGAGCCGCCGTTGCAGGCCCGCGCCGCCCGCTGCTTCGCCGACCTGGAACGGGTCGAAGCGATGATCACGGGGGTACGCGACGCCCAGCCAGAAGACTCCGACGACGAGGAATCTGCCACCGGCACCGGCGGCCGCGGCGACCTCGGCGCGCAGCTCGACCTGGTCGCCCAATGCATCGAGGCCGGGGTGGCAACGCGGGCGTTCTCCGTGTCGCTCGGCGGCTTCGACACCCACGCCGACGAGAAGCAGCTCCAGGAGATCCTGCTGGCCAAGGTCGACAAGTCGGTGACGGCGTTCGCCGACCGGATGGCGGGCCGGCCAGTGACGGTGGTGGTCTACTCGGAGTTCGGCCGGCGCGTGCGGGCGAACGCGAGCGACGGCACCGACCACGGCACGGCGTCGAACGTGTTCGTGCTCGGCAGCGGGGTGCGCGGCGGCCTGCACGGCGAGCAGCCGAGCCTGACCGACCTCGACGACGGCGACCTGAAGCACACGGTCGACTTCCGTGACGTGTACGCGGGCCTGCTCACGGACGTGCTCGCGGCCGACCCGGCCGAGGTGCTCGGCGGCTGGACGGGCCGGTTGTCGCTCACCGGCTCGTGAGCCACTCCATGGCGGCCGGGAACCGCCGCAGGACCGACACATGCCCGTCCACATCGGACGTCTGGAAGGTCGCGCCCGGGATCCGCCGCGCGAGCCAGGCGGTGTGGGTGGGCGGCACCATCCGGTCCCGCGCACCGGCCAGCAACAGCGCGGGTGCGGTGACCGCGGCCGGGTCGAAGCCCCACGGCGCCACGTAGGCCAGGTCGTCGTCGGCCGCGGCGGACGGGCCCTGGGCCAGCGCCGGCCGCACCACGTCCATCATCCAGGACCAGTCGGTCGTCAGGGCGTCCTCGTCGGCGTCGACGAAGCCGATGTCGGGGTCGCCGGACGGGTTGGCCCCGAAGTCCTCCCGGGCCGCGCGGCCGGCGAGGGCCGCGTGCAGGGACGCGGCGGCGCCCGGTGCCATCCCGCCGAACCAGTCCAACCCCTCGGCGCCCCACGGCGCGAGGCTGGACCCGACCACCACGGCGGTGACGCGGGCGGGCACCAGGGCGGCGACGGCCAGCGCGTGCGGCCCGCCGCCGGAGTGCCCGACGACCGCGAACCGGTCGAGCCCGAGCCGGTCGGCGACGGCCGTCGTGTAGCGCGCGGCGGACGCGACATCACGCCCGGGCGTGCGGGTCGAGCCGCCGTAACCGGGCCGGTCGTACGCCACCCACCGCACCGCGTCGTCGAACAGCGGGGCCGGTGGCGCACCGAGGTTCGGCGTGCCGTGGTGCCAGAACACCGTGTGCGCGGCGGGCCGGCCGGTGTCATACACGTGGAGGGTCTGCCCGCCGCCGAGGTCGAGATCGAGCTCCTTGGTCACCCGGCCGACCCTACCCGGGGTCGTCAGAGCAGGCTCGGCACGCCGTTGCGGCAGACCAGGCTCGCGCTCAGGCCTAGCACCGTGATGGTCGCGCGGTCCTGCGGGCCGGACGCGTGCTCGGCCGGCGAGACCACCTCGACCTGGTCGCCGACGCAGCGGGCGTCGACGCTGATGCCGAGCAGCCCGATCTCGATGGTCCGGCCCGGCGTCGGGCCGGGGTCGGCCGTCGGCTCGGCTTCCGGATCGTCGGTGTCCGGGCCGGCGCCTGGTTGGTGGGTCGCTTCGGGCGCGCTGCCCACGCCCGGACCACCGGCGCCGGTGTTGCCGGATCCCTGGCCGAGGTTGCCGCCGGTCGGCGCCGTCACAGCGGGGTTCGTGGTCGGCGGCTCGCCCGGCGTGGCGGGGGTCGTGAGGGCGGGTGTCGCGGTGCCGGAGCTGTCGGCGCTGACGCCCGGGTTCTCGCCCGGCATCACCAGCGCGGCCACCACGGCGCCGGCGACCAGCACCGCGCCGGCGCCGGCGAGCAGGGCCGTGCGGCGGCGGTCCGGCCGGCGGACCGGCTTGGCCGGCACCGGCACCACCTCGGTGGTCAGCTCGGGGTCGATCGTGGGCCGCGCCGCGTCGACCACGTCGTCGGCGACCGGTGCGGCGGCCGCGGCGTGGGTGGTCGCGTCCATCGCGGCGACCAGGCCGGCCAGCGCCGGGTCCTCGTCCTGCGGCGGCGGCACGATCCCGGCGGCCGTCGCCAGCACCGTCGCGACCTCGCCTGCGGCCGGGCGGTCGGCGGGCTCCTTGGCCAGGCACCGGTCGCAGATCTCGTTGACCTCGGGCGGGATGCCGTCCAGCGGCGGCAGCGGATCGGGTTCGACGTACACGTGTGCGTCGATCATCTGGGTCGTGGTGTCGGCCAGCCAGGGGAGCCGTTCGGTCAGCGCGACGTAGATCAGCAGGCCCAGCGCGTAGACGTCGGACGCCGGCGAGACCTGCCCCAGGGTGAGGCGCTCCGGCGCCAGGTAGGCCGGCGTGCCCAGCAGCAGCCCGTCGGCCTCGAGCTCGTCGCGGCCGACGACGGCGGCGATGCCGAAGTCGACGACCTTGGCGCCGGACGGGGTCAGCATCACGTTGGACGGTTTCACGTCCCGGTGCACCAGGTCCTGCGCGTGCGCGGCGGCCAGGGCGGCGGCGACCTCCGACAGGGTCCGCAGCGCGACCCGGGGCGGCAGCGGGCCGTCCTCGAGGCGCTGCGCGAGGGTGCGTCCGGGCAGCAGTTCCATCACGACGTACGGGACCTTGGCGCCGTCGTCGTCGGTGGCCTCGCCGTAGTCGAAGACGCCGGTCACGTGCGGGTGCCAGAGCCGCGCGGCGGCCCGGGCCTCGGCGCGGATGCGCTGGCGGGCGGCGTCGCTGACGGCGTGGCGGGTGGCGAGCACCTTGACCGCCACCGGCCGCTGCAGCACCAGATCGTGCGCGCGCCAGACCACGGACATGCCACCGGCGCCGAGTCGATCGTCGAGTCGGTAGCGCCCGTCGAGGACCTGTTCGGTGCGCACCCGCACAGCTTGCCAACAACGCGTCGAAATGGCATCCCGGCGACGGGACCGCTATCGATGGCCTTGATGACCGGATCGTGCCTCGTTGGGGCGGACGATGTAGGTTGGCCAGGTGCATCGCGACGTACTGACCCGGCCACTCCGGCGGGTCGTACGCGGTTCTGTGCGGTTTTTGACTGGTTTGGCCGCTTTGGCGCTAGCCGTAGGCATCGGCGTGTCGTCGATCGCCACGCCGGCCGTGGCCGCCGCCCCGGCCCCGCCTCCAGTGGCGAGCGTGGCCGCCTCCGCGACCACCGAACAGGCCCCGGCCCGCGCCGCCGAGCGCGTCGAGCCGGCCCGGCCCGCCGCGGTGGACGCCCCGGCGCCGGTCACCGTTCGAGTGATCCAGCTTTCCGCGGTCCACCCCCAGCAGGCCGCCGCACCCCGCGCCCCACCGGCCGGAGACGACACCTCCGCTCGCTGAGCATCGCTCGGCACCCCGTCGTCCCCTCCGCTTCCCATCCGGTGAGGTGTCCCCGTGCAAACGGTCCTTGAGCTCTTCTACGTCGGCGTGCCCCGCGCCGCCGCCATCTGGTCGATCCTGCTGTGCCTCGCGCTGTTCGCGATCACCGGCCTGCAACTCGTCGGGCCGCGCGGCCCCAGGCGGCCCAGCGTGCGCACCCGGCTGCGGGCCGCGCGGATCCGCCGGGAGCGGCGTGCCACGGCCGCCGCCGAGGTCGTCCGCTTCGCCGACGAGGTCGGCGTCGCGGCGGACCGCGCCGACACCACCGCGCGGCGCCGGCACGAGGCCTGGCTGACCGCGCAGGAGGCGGCCGAGCGCGCCTGGTCCGCCTTCGAGTCGGCCGACCAGACCGCGAGCCGGATGGCCGCGGCCGCGTTGCTGCCCGCGCCAACCACCCCGCAGACCCCGACGGAGTACGCCGAACGCGAGCAGTGGCTGCACCGGGCGGCGATGTCGGCGTGTGCCCACAATGAACTGTCCGTGTTGGACCTCAACGACGCGCTGGCCCACCGCAACGGCTGGGACCCGCGCCGGCACCCGGTGGAGCAGGAGGCCGTGCTGCGCCGGGCGATCCGCGACACCCTGCGCGCCGCCGAGCGGCACGCCGCCCGCGAGGAGCGGCTCGCCTGGGAGGCCGCGGAGTCGTCGGCCGCGGCGGCGCGTAGCCTGCGGGCCGAGGCCATCGCCGCCGCCGAGCGGGCCCGCGGCGTGCGGCACCTCGTGCGGCCGGACGCCACCGCAGGCGCGGCACCGCGGCGGCACCGGCTGCGTACCGCCGTCGCTCGATAAGGGGGAGCAACGAGTGTCCTATCCGGATCCGGCCTACTTCGGTGACACCGGCGAGGTTTCCGGTGCCTTCCGCCCGGCCGGCGCGGAGCCCGACCTGCGGTTCGCGGCCGGCGGAGGGGCCAGCTACCTGGCCACCGGCGCGGCCACGGACGGGCGGTTCGGGCTCTACCGCTGGGACATGCCGGCGACGCCCACCGGGCCGGGACCCCACTTCCATCGCACGATCTCCGAGTCGTTCTTCGTGCTCTCGGGCACCGTGCGGCTCTACGACGGCGACGCCTGGCGCGACGCGAACGCCGGCGACTTCCTCTACGTGCCGCCGGGCGGCATCCACGCGTTCCGCAACGAGTCGGGCGAGCCCGCCTCGATGCTCCTGCTGTTCTCGCCCGGCGCACCCCGCGAGGGCTACTTCGAGGGGATCCGCGAGCTGGCCTCGATGACCGAGGAGGAGAAGGCGGACTTCTACCTGCGGCACGACAACATCTGGGTCGAGGGCTGATGTTCCTCACCCACCTCGCCTGCCCCCGCTGCGGTGCCCGGCACGACTCGGAGGCGCTGACCAACCTGTGCTCGTGTGGCTCGCCGTTGCTGGCCCGCTATGACCTCGACGCGGTGCGGGCGGCGGTCACGCCCGCCGCGCTGGCCGGCCGCGGTGCGGACCTCTGGCGTTACCGGGAGCTGCTGCCGGTGCGCGACGACGCGCATCGCGTGACACTGGGGGAGGGCTGGACTCCACTGTGGTCCGCCGACCGCTTCGGCGCCGCGATCGGGCTGGATCGCCTGCTGGTCAAGGACGAGGGCCTCGTGCCGACCGGCTCGTTCAAGGCGCGCGGTGCCGCGGTCGGCGTGTCCCGGGCCCGCGAGCTCGGCGCCCGGCACGTCGCCATGCCGACCAACGGCAACGCCGGCGCGGCCTGGGCGACGTACGCGGCGCGCGGTGGTCTGCGCTCGACGATCGCGATGCCGCTGGGCGCGCCGCTGATCACCCGCAACGAGGTGGTCGCCGCAGGCGGCGAGCTGATCCTGGTCGACGGCCTGATCGGCGACGCCGGGAAGCTGATCGCCGAGGTGGTCGCGGCCGGTGGTGTCTTCGACGCGGGCACGCTGCGCGAGCCCTATCGGCTCGAGGGCAAGAAGACGATGGGGTACGAGATCTGCGAGCAGCTCGGCTGGCGCGTACCAGATGTGATCATTTATCCGACCGGTGGCGGGGTCGGGCTGATCGGCATCCACAAGGCCCTCGAAGAGCTCCGGTCGTTGGGCTGGATCGGCGACAAGGTGCCACGGCTGGTGGCCGTGCAGTCCACGGGTTGCGCGCCGGTCGTGCGGGCGTTCGAGGCCGGTGAGCGGCGGGTTACGCCGTGGGCTGACGCGCGGACGGTCGCGTTTGGAATCACGGTTCCGGCGCCGCTGGGTGACGAGCTGATCCTCGACGCGCTCTACGCCACGGGCGGCGCCGCGATCGCGGTGGACGACGCCGAGATCCTGGCCGACCTGCGCGCTTTCGGTGCTGCCGAGGGGCTGCTGCTGTGCCCGGAGGGTGCCGCGTGCCTGACGGCCGCGCGTCTGCTGCGCTCCAGCGGTTGGCTCGGGCCCTCCGATGAGGTCGTGGTGCTCAACACCGGCGCCGGCATCAAGTATCCGGAGACCGTTGCCTCAGCGGGCGCGTAGGCGGCGGAGCATCCTCGCGTCGTCGAAGCCGACCGCCCGGGCTGCCGCCTGCATCGTGCTGCCGTGGCCGAGCAGGTGCTCGGCGCGTTCCAGGCGCAAGGCCTGCTGGTAGCCGAGCGGAGTCAGCCCGGTCGCCCGGCTGAACTGCCTGGTCAGGGTTCGCTCGCTGACGCCGCCTTCGCCGGCCAGGTCGGCCAGTGGCAGGCGCTCGGCGTACCGCTGGTCGATCAGGTCCTGGACCCGGTGCACCGCGTCGCTGAGGTGGCCGCGGTGGCGGAGCATCGCGCTGCTCTGCCGCTCGTCGCCGTTGCGGCGGGCGTAGACGACCATCTCGCGGGCGATCAGGGCCGCGGCCGCGGGGCCGTGCCGCACGGCGACCAGGTGGAGCGCCAGGTCGATGCCGCTGGCGATGCCGGCCGAGGTGACCACCCGCCCGTCGACCACGTAGAGCACGTCGCGCACGACCGTCGCCCGCCGGTAGCGCTTCGCCAACTCGTCCTGCAACCCGTGGTGGGTCGTGCAGCGGCGGCCGTCGAGCAGGCCGGCCCGGCCGAGCACGTCGGCACCGGAGCAGACACTCGCGACGGTGCCGCCCGCGCGGTGGTGTGCCGCGACCCAGTCCAGCGTCCGGCGTTCCAGTCGGCCGGTGCCTCGCAGCGTGGGTGAGCGCCAGCCGGGTACGACCAGCAGGTCGGTCGGGCCCAGCGCCGGCAGTTCCGGGTCGGCGTGCACGGGGAGGCCTTGCGCGGTCGGCACCTCGGCCTGCTCGGCGACATAGGCCAGCGTGTAGTCGTGGCCAAGGTCGTGGGCCGTGGAGAACACCTGCGCGGGCCCGGCCAGGTCGAGCAGATGGAGGCCGGGCACGAGCAGGAAACCGACGGTGGTCATGATCTGGTCATCATGCCTTGGTCACTTCCGCGGTCGTACGCACGGTGGCGAACCGGCCGTCGAGGACCCGCTCGGTGCGCTCGACGATCGCCTCGACCCCGAGCGTGCGGGGGTCGGCCAGGATCTCCTCGACGCTCTTGTCTTCCGCCTCGCGGTGTGCGATCGGGAAGGTCAGCGTCGCGTCGGTGACGAACGTGACGGCGTACCCCAGATCGCCTCCGACCCTGGCCGTGGTCTCGACGCACTGCTCGGTGCGGATGCCGCAGACGGTCAGGTCGAAGATCCGTCGCTCCGTCAGGAGCTGACCGGCGTTGGTGGTGGTGAAGACGTTGTGGGAGGTCTTGACCAGGGTCGGCTCGTTCTCTTGCGTCGTTCTGATGTCGTCGAGCGGGCGGACGTGGCCGTTGGCCGGGTCGAAGACGCCGTTCGTGCCGGGCTCGCTGTGCAGCACCCAGATCACGAGATCGCCGTTCGCGCGGAAATAGTCGACCAGGCTGTTGACGTTGGGTACGAAGTCGGGGTTGGAGCCGGCCCGCCAGATCTCCCGCTGGCGGAACGACTCTTGGGCGTCGATGACGAACAGTGCGCGGTTCATACCCCGATCGTCGTCGTGTGTCGGGTCGTCGCGGAAGGCCGGATCGAGTCCCAGGGTGGACGGATCTGGTCACCACCGCGCGGCGTTGTCCACAGGCGGCGTCAGCTTTGTCCCTGCTAGTGCTTTGATTGGTGACATGGCGAATCCGGCGATCCTCACCGTTGACGACGACCTTGCCGTCTCCCGGGCCGTCGCCCGTGACGTGCGGCGTCAATACGGCGACCGCTATCGGGTCGTCCGCGCCAACTCGGGTTCCGAGGCGCTCGAAGCGCTCAAGGAGATCAAGTTGCGCGGCGACCAGGTGGCCGTGCTGCTCGCCGACTTCCGCATGCCGCACATGAACGGCATCGAGTTCCTCGAAGCGGCGATGGACCTGTTCCCGCGCGCCCGGCGGGTGCTGCTGACCGCCTACGCCGACACCGACGCCGCGATCGACGCCATAAACCGGGTCGACCTCGACCACTACCTGCTCAAGCCGTGGAACCCGCCGGAGGAGAAGCTCTACCCGGTGCTCGACTCGCTGCTCGACGCGTGGACGACCACGCCCGAGGCGTCCGCGAGCGTCACCCGGGTGGTCGGCCACCGCTGGTCCGCGCCGTCGTTCAAGGTCCGCGACTTCCTGGCCCGCAACCTGGTGCCGTACCGGTGGTATCTGTCCGACGAGCCCGAGGGCGCCCGGCTGCTGGCCGCCGCCGGTGTCACCGAGGCCGACGTGCCGCTGGTGATCACGCCCGAGGGCAAGTCGATGGTCCAGCCGTCCGAGACCGACCTGGCCACCCATGTCGGGCTGTCCACCACCCCGGCCAAGGAGTTCTACGACCTGGTGGTGGTCGGCGCCGGCCCGGCCGGGCTCGGCGCGGCGGTCTACGGCGCGTCCGAGGGGCTGCGCACGCTGCTGGTCGAGCGGCGCGCCACCGGCGGGCAGGCCGGCCAGAGCAGCCGGATCGAAAACTACCTGGGCTTCCCCGACGGGGTGTCCGGTGCGCAGCTCGCCGAGCGGGCCCGCCGCCAGGCGGTGCGCTTCGGCGCCGAGCTGCTGACCACCCGCGAGGCCGTTGAGCTCGACGTGCGCGGCGCGACCCGGGTGCTCAAGTTCGGCGACGGCAGCGAGGTCGCGTCGCACGCCGTCGTGCTGGCCACCGGCGTCTCCTACCGGATGCTGGAGGCACCCGGGCTGTCCGACTACCGGGGCCGGGGCGTCTTCTACGGCTCGGCGGCCACCGAGGCGCCGAGCTGTTCTGGGCAAGAGGTCTACATCGTCGGTGGTGCCAACTCGGCGGGCCAGGCGGCGGTCTACTTCTCCCGCTATGCCCAGCGCGTGCACGTGCTGATCCGGGGCGAGAGCCTGGCCCGCACGATGTCCCGCTATCTGATCGACCAGATCGAGAGCCACGAGAACATCGAGGTGCACCCTTTCACGGAGGTTTTCGAGGCCTCCGGCGACGAGCACCTCGAGCAGTTGGTGCTCCGCGACACCCGCGACGGACAGACCCGTTCCGTCGACACCTCGTGGCTGTTCATCTTCATCGGCGCCGAGCCCCGCACCGACTGGCTCGACGGGGTGATCACCCGTGACCGCCACGGCTTCGTGATCACCGGCCCGGACCTGATCGCGGGTGGCAACCGCCCGGTCGGCTGGACCATGCCGCGCGACCCCTACCACCTCGAATGCAGTGTCCCCGGCGTGTTCGCCGCGGGCGACGTCCGCTCCGACTCCGTCAAGCGGGTGGCATCGGCGGTGGGCGAGGGCGCGATGGCGATCTCCCTGGTGCACCGTTATCTGGAGGCGCAATGAGCACCGAACTCGCCGGTCACGCCGAGGGCGACCGGCTTTCCCCCGCGGAGCTGCGCAAGCTGTTCCTGTTCGAGAAGCTCGACGCCGAGCAGCTCGACTTCCTCGCCAGCCACGGCGCGGTCGAGCACTACTCGGGCGGCACCTACGTCTATCGCGAGGGCGAAGAGGCGACCTGCTTCTACGTGCTGCTCAGCGGCACCGTCGCGCTCAACCGCACCGTCCGCGGTGACGAGATCGAGACGACGCGCACCGACCAGGTCGGCGCCTACGCCGGGGCCACCCAGGCCTACATCGAGCGGATCCCGCAGATCTACCTCAACAGCATGGTCGCGATCTCCGACGTGGCGGTCTACCAACTGCCGGCCGACGAGCTGGCCAGCTCGCTGCGCGACTGGTTCCCGATGGCGATGCACCTGCTCGAAGGGCTGTTCTTCGGCATGCGCTCGATGCAGACCATGGTCAGCGAACGCGAGCGGCTGCTGGCCCTCGGCTCGCTGTCGGCCGGCCTGACCCACGAGCTCAACAACCCCGCCGCGGCGGCGGTACGCGCGACGTCGGTGCTGCGCACCCGGGTCACCGGCATGCGGCACAAGCTGGCCATGATCGCCGACGGGCGGGTCGACGGCACGCGGCTGCACAAGCTGGTCAACCTCCAGGAAGAGGCGATCAAGCGGGCGGCGAGCGCGCCCGAGCTGACGCCGATGCAGACCAGCGACGCCGAGGACGAGGTCGGCGAGTGGCTCGAGGACCACGACATCACCGGCGCCTGGGACATCGCGCCGACGCTGGTCTCCGGTGCGATCGACACTTCGTGGCTGTCGACCGTGCGCGACGAGATCGGGCCTGACAACTTCGAGAACGCGCTGCGCTGGCTGGTCTACACCCTCGACACCGAGCAGCTGATGACCGAGATCGACGACTCGGTCACCCGCATCTCGTCGCTGGTCGCGGCGGCCAAGCAATACTCACAGCTCGACCGGGCGCCGCATCAGACGGTCAACGTGCACGAGCTGCTGCACGCCACGCTGGTGATGCTGCACGCCAAGTTCCCGGCCGGCATCAAGCTGGTCAAGGAATACGACCGGTCGTTGCCGGAGATCCCGGCGTACGCGGCGGAGCTCAACCAGGTGTGGACCAACCTGATCGACAACGCGATCGGCGCGATGGGTGAGTCCGGCACGCTGACGGTCCGCACGTCGCGCGAGGACGACAACGTGGTGGTCTCGATCGGCGACACCGGCCCGGGCATCCCGGCCGACGTCCGACCGCGGATCTTCGAGCCGTTCTTCACGACCAAGCCGGTCGGCGAGGGCACGGGGCTCGGGCTCGACATCTCCTACCGGATCGTGGTCAACAAGCACCACGGCGACATCCGGGTCGACTCTAAGCCGGGCGAGACCTGGTTCCATGTCGTGCTGCCGATGGACTCCGACGATCAGTCGTCGGAGCAGGACCCGGCCGCTCTGCTCGACGGCGCCGGCACCGAGTGAGCCACGTTCTCTTCGACTTCTTCGGCACGCTCGTCGACTATGACGACGGGCATGCCCGGTCGCCGGTGAAGACGGCGGCGTTCGTGAGCTCGCTCGGGCAGCCCATGTCCGCCGACGAGCTCACCGCGCGGTGGGACGAGGTGTGGATGGCGTGGGAGACGCGCTGCGCGCCGTCGCGGGCGGAGTTCTCGATGCTCGACGTCGCGCGGTCGTTCCTGCCGTCGGCGTCGCCTTCCGAGATCTCGTCGTTCGTGTCGGTCTACATCGCCGAGTGGAACGCGGGTGTGCGGTATCTGCCAGGGCTCGACTCGCTGCTGCGGTCGCTGTCCCAACGGCACCGGCTGGCGGTCGTGTCCAACACGCACGAGCCTGACCTGGTGCCGTTCCACCTGGCCGCGATGGGTGTCCTGGGCCTCGTGGACACGGTCGTCACCTCCGTCGAGGTCGGGGTGCGCAAGCCGGCGCCGGAGATCTACTCGTCGGCCCTCGATCGGCTCGGCATCCGGGCTTCCTCGGCGGTGTTCGTCGGCGACAACCCGACGGCGGACTATTTCGGGCCTCTGGCCGTGGGGATGCGGGCTTTTCTCATCGATCCGGCGGCACGGCACACTGCCGTACCGCCGGCGCATCGGCTGTCCTCGGTCTTCGACCTGCCGTCGGTGTTGCTCTAACTTCAGCGGGCGGTCCACTCGTGTGCTGTGCCCTCGTGCAGGGCCTCGTACACACGGTCGCGGATCGTGTTGGCTTCTACCGTGGACAGGGTGCGGGTGAGGTCGCGCAGGACGAGCCTCAGCAGGACGTTCTTCTGGCCTTGCCGCAGGCCCATCCTGGCGCGGGCCGAGTCGGGTAGGTCGGCGTACCCGGTCTCGCTCCTGACCTCGATCTCCTCCACGGCCGAGGCGTCGTCGCCCAGGACGGCGCGGACCCGGTCGCCGAGCTGCTCGGCGTCGGCGTCCTCGTCGACGGCGAGGGACAGGTCGCGGCTGGTGGGCGGCATGCCGGAGACCAGGTGGTACGGGCTGAGGTCCCGCAGCTGATCCGCGACGCGTGGGTCGCTGGCGCGCAACAGGCGGATGTCGTCGATCCCCTTGACGAGCATGGTGATCCGGTCGAGCCCGAGCCCCATCGCGAGGCCGGTCGTGGTCTCGGGCAGACCGCTGCCCTTGAGCACCTCGGGGTGGGCCAGGCCGCACTCGCCGATCTCGACGCCGTCGACGTAGATCTCGCGACCGTCCAGTGTGTAGGGATGCTGGCTCGTCGGCGTCTCGATTCTCCTGCCGGGGAGCACCGCAGCGACCACGTGCTCGATCATCGCGGTCAGATCGTCGGTGGTGAGCTTTTGGCGGTCGCTGATGCGCCAGAGGTCGAGCTGGTGGGGCTCGCCGACATGCTGCCGATCGATTGCGTCGCGCCGGTAGCACATGCCGGGGACACTGAGCACGACGTCTGGCTGGCTCAGGCTGTCGAGCAACGCTGGGATCCGTGCGGTGGTGTGCGAGCGCAGCATCCGTTCGTCGTCCACGTAGCGGCTGTAGCGCCGGTCCCGGGTGACGGCGGCCCCGTCGTACCGAAGACGGTCGTAGTTGTCGGCGATCGTGACGATGCGGTGCCCAGGGTCGCGCCGCACCGGGATGCCCCATTCGTCGGCCAGCGCCCGCTCGATGCGGCCAACCACGTGTTGGATCGCGTGCTCGCCGTGGGCCGGATCGGTCAGATCGCGGCGGGCAAGGGCGGCTTCGAGTTGGGCAGGGGTCAGGTAGGTCATGGCTTCTTGGTGTCCTCACGGGAGCAGGGGAGACGGAAAAAAGAGACCCCCGGGTTGGACCCGGTGGTTTCTCGTGGTCTCCCGCACCCGAAAGGGCGCGATCGAGATCAGCGCACGACAGAACACCCACCGGTCACCCGGGGGCAGCTAAATCGCATCACCGAAAGCCTCACCCAACCAGTGTAAGCCGCCCGACGACCGATTTCGCAAGCGCACGCACGCTCGCCTCCCGCGACGGGCTGCCGCCCCTACACGGGCTGCGCCATCCGCGACCACGGTGGTTCGCGCCGTGGTGCGCCTAGCTTGTGGCGCCGCCGCGGCAGCGCGCGTAGCCCGTCTCGCCCGTGCCCATCCCGTGCAGGCTTCGCGCGTGCTCGTGCTGTGCGGGCCCCCGCCCGGGCCGGTGCTGTGCTGGCCTCGCCCGTGCTGTCGTGGCCGCGCGGTCGTGTTGGGTCGGCGGGGCAGCCGTCCATGATCGGGTGCGGCCCTTCGAGTGGATCGGGCGGTCGCCGCTTGATCGGGTGTGGCTGTTCTGATCGAGCGCCGGTGGGTCCCAGACCTGGCGCAAAGATCGTCGCCGACGCCGCTGGTCTTCTTGATGAGATGCATTCGATCTTGCGTCAGACCGCTGGCGCGCGACGACTCAGCCTCGACTCGCGCCCGCCACGCCGCCGCGGGTCGAACCGTTCGGCCCGGCCCACGGCGGCACGACTTGTCAGGCGGCGGCGCGGATCTCGGCCTCGATCCGGTTGCGCAGGTCGCCCACCTCGACGCCGGCCTCGGTCAGGACCAGCACGCCGAGGCCTTCGCCCTCGCGGATCAGGCCGAGGAGCACGTGCTCCGTGCCGATGTGCTTCTGCTTGAGCCGCAGCGCCTCCCGGAGCGACAACTCCAGGACCTTCTTGGCGCGGGGCGAGAACGGACCACCGGCCAGGTACCGCCGGCGGCGGAAACCGAACAGCCCCCGCGAGTGGGCCCGGGTCGGCGGCCGCAGCGCGCCTTTGCCGAACGACGCTTCCACCGCCCTGCGTACCGCCTCCAGATCGATCCCGATCTGCCGCAGTGCCTCGGCGTCCGCGTCGCCGAGCGCGCGACGACCGACGTGGGTCTCGATGCGGGTGCGTACGTCGTCGGCGGTCACGCCGGCCTCCCGCAACACCCGCCCCGCGACGCCACCGCCGGCGCCGTCGGGCTCGTTGTCGAGCATCGCGAGCAGCAGATGCTCGGTGCCGACCTTGTCGTGCCGCAGCGCCTGCGACTCGGCCACAGCCCCCTTGACCACTGCTCGCGCCCGGTCGGTGAACCGCTCGAACATCACGCCTCCTGTGACGGTCGCACGACCGGACGCCCGGCGTGCTTCTTGTGTACCGCCTGCCGGCTCACTTCGAGCGCGGCGGCGATGTCCTGCCACGACCAGCCCTGCGCACGCGCGTTGTCGACCTGCACCGTCTCCAGACTTTCGAGGAGTCGGCGGAGGGCCAACACGGCTCGCAGGCCGACCTTGGGGTCGGTGCTGCTGGCGGCCGCGGCCAGGTCCACTGCCTGAGTCATGATGTCAATCTACGTTGACGCTCGCCGGTTGTCAACTCGGGTTGACAATCTACAGCGGTGCGCCCGTCTCCATCAGCGTCTTGAGGCTGGCGATGATCTGCGGCCAGCCGGTGTTGATGGCGCTGAGCACGGCGCTGCCGGGTGCGAAGCCGTGGTGGGTCACCGTGAGCTTGACCGCGTCGCCGGCCGGCTCGAGCTCGAAGGTCACTGTGGACCGTGGCTCGGCGGCGAAGGCGGCCCGGTCTTCCTCCGCGACTCCGGATGCCTTAGCCCAGTCGGCGGTGAAGGTGTGCCAGGTATAGGACAGCCGGGAGTACGGCTCGGACACGACGACCACCTGCTCCGGGTCGGCGATTCGGGCGCCTTCCGCGTGCCAGGTCATTCCCGCGCCGACGGACCAGTCGGTCTCGAACTCGACGCCCCAGTAGCGCTTCGTGAAGGCCGGGTCGGTCAGCGCCTGCCACAGCCGTTCCGGCGTCGTGTTGATGTACGTGGTGTAGACGAACTCTGGCCTGCTCATCGGCGTCTGCTCCAATGCGGTCTTGAGGTCGGCGAGGGCCTGCGTGCGCGCACGGTCGTACCGGCTGATCCAGCGGTCGGCGATCGCGTTCACCGGCGCGGCGTTGAGGTAGTGCAGCTTTTCGCGGCCGTGCCGGACCGTCGTGACGAGCTCGGCGGCCTCCAGCACGGCGAGGTGTTTGCTGACCGACTGCCGGGCCATGTCGAGGCCCGCGCAGAGCTCGCGCAGCGTCTGGCCGTTGCGCGCGTTCAGCGAGTCGAGCAGCTCCCGGCGGCTCGGGTCGGCCAGGGCCTTGAACACCAGATCCACTGGCTTCTCACCTCACATGCAGCCGTTTGGCTGCGTTTTGTTGTCGCGCCACGATAGGCAGCCATTTGGCTGCCAGTCAAGCCCAACCAAAATTGTCGTACGTACGTTCTAATCTGCCTGCATGGATATCGAGCTGGCCACCAAGGGTGGCGAAGGCGGTCCGTGGGGCGATGGTCCTCAGTGGTGCTCGGTGGCGTTCGGGGCGGTGAGCTGACGGTGCGGTCCACGCAGTCGGGGCAACAGCGCGGGCACCTCGCGCATGTGGTCGGCATAGCCGCTGCGGCGCTCCAACGACCGGCGGTCCATGAGCGGAATGCTCGCGGTCTTGAAGAGCACCACCATGGCCAGCGGCCCGACACCCGTCCACCACCAGCTCGGCGCGGCGGCCAGGCCGAAGAGCCACAACCCCCACCAGAGGGCGATCTCACCGAGATAGTTCGGATGGCGCGTGCGCCGCCAGACACCGGTCGCCAGGATGCGGCCGCGGTTCGCCGCCGCGGCCGCGAAACGGTGCAGTTGCAGGTCCGCCACGGCCTCCAACGCGATCGCGCCGGCAGTGACCAGCGTGGCGACCACATCGAGCAAACCGAAGGGACGTGAGCCGGCAAGGGCAGGCCAGACGGAGAGCAGACCGATGTAAACGACGACCGTGGGCATGAGCTGGATGCCGCCCAGGTTGACCACCCACCACGGCACCCGGCCGCGGGTCACCCGCAGCTGGTCGTAGCGCCAGTCGACCTTGTGCAGACCCGTCCAGCCGTAGGCCCAGTTGCCGGTGAGCCGCACGGCCCAGACGCTGATCAGCCCGACGACGAGCACCTGCCGCACGGTGTCGCCACTGCCCGCGACAGCGACCCACCACGCGGCGACGACAGGCGGGGCGACGCTCCAGTACGGGTCGTAGAGGCTCGCGTTGTCGAACGCCATCGACAACGCGAAGACAACGAGCGTGGCGACCACATCGGCAACGAACGCGGCCAACAAGGGATGCCAGGAAGGAGGCGAAACGACGATCACGACCCAAGCGGCGCCGAACGCGAGCAGATAAGCACCGAGAACGACCACCATCGACCGGCTCCGCGAAACAACACGCCTGTCCACGCAAACGCCTCCCGTCAACAGATCGCGATCATCGCACCGCCCGCAACCCCACACCAGGCCCGCCCGCGCTGGGCCTGACCGCGCTGGGCCTGACCGCGCCCTGGCCGGGCGTCCGGGCTGTTGTTCCGTCCGCCGCGCCGCGGCGGCTGACGCAGCCGGAAGCCCGGGGCGCCAGCCCGACGCGGTAACGGATCTGGAGCGGGGCGGCCACTCCGGCCGCCCGCGGGCGGGCCTACCCAGCACAGGCGTCGACGCGCCCAGCGGCGCCGGCGCGATTCGAGCCGCGAGGACCCGCTCCGAAGCCGGCTGGCCAAGCGAGCGCGCACGAACCCGACCGTGCGGTGTCGACGTGGGCTGGCGCTGCGCGGGTCTGACCGTGCGGTGTTGATGTGGGCTGGCGCTGCGCGGGTCTGACCGTGCGGTGTTGATGTGGGCTGGCGCTGCGCGGGTCTGACCGTGCGGTGTTGGTGTGGGTCGGGGCTTTGCGGATCTGACCGGATGGTGCTGCCGCGAGCTCGGGCACGGCGCATCCGTCCGGATCATGGCGATGCCACGCGAACCGAGCCCGCGCGGACCTGACCGGATCGTGCTTGATGTGGGCAAGGCCGTCGCATGGCGTGCCGCGTCTTCTGGTCATGACCGACTCGGCGCCCTAGCCGTGCGGTGCGTGGCCGCCGGTATGGCGATGGCCGGCAGCCGGGCCTGCGGGTGGCCCTGCCCCGCGCGGGCGTAACTCATGCCGGAAAGTGGGGATCGGCACCCGAAGGGAGTTCGGGTCGCCGAAACCGTTGCGGTCCTGCACACTTTGCTGCGTGGAGGTCCGTCGTTCCGGGGTGCGCTCGGCCGTTGTGGTCAATCCGGCCAAGCTGGACGATCCTGACGACCTGCGCTCCGCCTTGGACAAGGCCCTGGGTAAGGCGGGCTGGCCGGCTCCGGAGTGGTACGAGACGACCGTCGAGGATCCGGGGCGCGGGCAGAGTCGCGCGGCGGTCGAGGCCGGCGCTGAAGTGGTGTTCGCCTTCGGTGGCGACGGCACCATCATGGCCTGCGCCTCCGGCCTGGTCGGCACCGAAGCGGCGCTTGCCGTGCTGCCCAGCGGCACCGGCAACCTGCTCGCCGCCAACCTGGGCCTGTCCGGCGATCTGCCCGCCGGCATCGCGGTCGCGGTCGAAGGCGGTCGGCGGCGGCTCGACCTCGGGCTGGTCAAGGGGCGTGACGAGAAGCGCTACTTCACCGTCATGGCCGGCATGGGGTTCGACGCCCAGATGCTCGGGTCGACCTCCGAGTCGACCAAGGCGCGGATCGGCTGGCCCGCGTACATCTTCGGTGGTCTCAAGCACCTGCGTGACCGGCCGATGCGGATCTCCGTGCGCATCGACGACCGGCCGCCGATGCGGCGGCGCGCGCGGTCCGTGCTGATCGCCAACGTCGGTCGGCTGCAGGGCGGCGTGCGGCTGTTCAAGGAGGCCGAGCCCGACGACGGCTGGCTTGACATCGCGATCCTCACCCCGCGTACCGTCGGGCACTGGGCCGCACTGATCTGGGCCGTGGTGAGCCGGCGTGGGAAAGTGCCGCGGATGGAGACCTACCGGGGTCACCGGGTGCAGGTCACCAGCAACCGGCCGCAGCCTCGGCAGCTCGACGGCGACGTCATCCCGGCCGGCAAGACCTTGCGGGTCGAGGTGCAGCCGCGGGCCATCTGGCTCTGCGTGCCGCGTCCGGCCGGCGACGACGACCTCGCACACGACGCCGACGCGGTCGCCGCGCGCGCCAAATGGCTGGTCGGATGACGGGCGGGGGAGCGCGGGCATGAGTTCGACCCGGATCGTTCCGGAGACGCGGCTGATGTCCTCCGACCAGCTCACCGCCGACGACGCCTGGCACACGCTGCGCCGTCACGGTGGCTGGCATCTGCTGCGCGACGCGTTCGTGCGGCTGCGGTACGGCGACGGGTTCAGCCACGCCCGGGCCTTCGCGTTCCAGCTCTGCCTCGCCGTCGTTCCGTTCCTCATCGCGCTCACCGGTCTGACCACCGACCTCGGTGTCGAGGCCGGCGGTCGGGTCGTCGCCGACACCGTGATCGCGCTGACCCCGGGTGCCAGCGTCGACGTGGTTCGCCAGCTCCTGACCGACGACGAGCGCACCGAGGACGCCGGGGAGCTGGCCCTGGGGCTCGGGTTGATCACGGGGCTGGTCGCGCTGACCATGGCGATGTCGCAGGTGGAGCGCGGTGCCAACCGGATCTACGGCGTCGAGCGCGACCGGCCGGCATTGTTCAAGTACCTGCGCGCGGCCACGCTCGCCCTCGCCGCCGGTCTGCCGATGTTCCTCGGCTTCCTGCTGCTCGTCGCCGGGGGGCCGATCGGTGACTCGGTGCAGCGCGAGTACGGCTGGGGTGGCTGGGTGCACGACGTCTTCGACGTGGTCCGGTGGCCGATCTCCCTCGCGTTGACCGTGTTCGCGATCGCCGTGCTGTTCCGGCACGCGCCGCGTCGCCGGCAGCCGGCCCTCTCCTGGCTGTTGTTCGGCGCCGGCATCACGACCGTGCTCTGGATCGCCGCCAGCCTGCTGCTCGCCCTCTACGTCTCGCTGGCCGAGAGCTTCAACCAGACCTACGGCGCCCTGACCGGGATCATGGCGTTGCTCCTCTGGGCGAACCTGACCGGCGTGGCCTTCTTCTTCGGGCTCGCCTTCACCGCGCAGCTCGAAGGGTTGCGGGTCGGCGCGCCCGAACCCGCCGAGCCTGACCTCTGGAAGCCGATCGAGCAGCGCCGCTCGGCCGAGGGTGTGCCCGAGACGACTTCCGGGTAACGAAAGCCGCATGACGGTCGGCACAGACACCCGCGACACCGAAGCCCGAATACCGCGTCGCGCGCTCGAGCATTTCACCGCGCGCAGCCTCGTCGGCCTCGTCGCGGTCGTCGTCGCGGGCATCGCGTTCGGCGTGCTGCTCGCGCTGGTCCGGTTCCGGTTCGGGCCGCTCTACGACCTCGACCACGGGGTCGCCGATTCCGTCAACGGGTACGTGGCCGACCACGAAGGTCTCCTCGACGTCATCCGGTTTGTCACCGGCCTCGGCGGAGGGCTCAAGGTCTGGGTGGTCAGCCTCGCCGTCGCCGTGCTGCTGATCCGGCGCCGCGCCCGGCTCGCCGTGTTCGTGATCGTCTCCGGACTGGGTGCCCTCGCGCTTGAGCCGACGATCAAGCTGCTGGTCGGCCGGCTGCGGCCGGTGGTCGACGTGCCCGTCGCCCACGCGCCCGGCAACAGCTTCCCCAGCGGGCACTCGCTCGGCTCGTTCGTCGTCTACGGCTCCCTTCTGCTCGTCTTCCTGCCCGCGGTGCCGAAGAAATGGCGACCCCTGGCCATTACCGCGGTCGCGACCCTGGTCACCGTCATCGGCCTAAGCCGGATCGCCCTGGGCGTGCACTTCGTCTCCGACGTGCTGGCCGGCTGGCTGCTCGGCGCCGCGTGGCTCGGCATCACGTTGTACGCCTTCCGCCTCTGGCGCCGCGAGGAACACCGCCCCGAGCCCGCGCTTACCGAAGGCCTCGAGCCCGAAGCCGCGGAAGCCCTCGAGCCGGCGCCGGCCGAAAGCAAGGTGCTGCCGCACCCCTGGGTGGAGACGGCCGAGGTGCTGGTCGGCTGGGTGCTCGTACTCGGTGCGTTGTTCGGATTCGGCGTCTGGGCGAGCTACCACGCCGACGGCACCGTGCTGGCGACCCTCGACACGGCGGTGCCGCGCTGGTTCGCCGAGCACCGCACCGCGACCCTCGACGGCTGGAGCCACGCCGCGAGCAAGGCCGGTGACACCCACACGATCCTCGCCGTGTCGCTCGTCTTCTGCACGCTCGTCGTGGCACGCTGGCGACAATGGCGGCCGATCGTGTTCCTCGCGCTGGTGATGGTCGGCGAGCTGACCCTGTTCCTGGCGTCGGCCGCCGCCGTCGACCGTCCGCGCCCCGACGTGCCGCACCTCGACCAGAACCTGCCGACCGCCGCCTTCCCCAGCGGTCACATCGCCGCGACGTTGTGCCTGTGGACCACGATCGCGCTGATCGTGATGGCGCGCACCGACCGCTGGTGGCGCTGGCTCACGGTCGTCGCCGCCGTGGTGATGCCGCTCGTCGTCGCTACCTCCCGGTTCTATCGGGGCATGCACCATCCCAGCGACCTGCTGGGCGCCATGTTGCTGACCGCGCTCTGGATCGGCCTCCTCTATCTGGTCGTGCGCCCCAACGCCGAGGCGGTGGTCGCGGATGCGGGTGATGACCTACAACATCAAAACAGGGGGGTACGACAGTTCGCGCGGGACTCGGCTTGAGCCCATCGCGGAGGTGATCGGCTCGGCCCTGCCGGACGTGGTCGCCCTGCAGGAGCTGCGCGGCGACTCCGGGCCCTGGCTCGCCGAGCGCCTGGGAATGCGGATGATCCGCGCCCGCTCGTCCTGGGGTCAGCCGGTCGCGGTGCTGGTCGGTCCGGAGTGGACAGTTCTGTCCGCCGGCAGCGTCGCCCGACCGTTCCACCACGCCGCGGCCCGGGTGGAGATCGCCACCCTCGGCGGCCCGCTCACCGTTATCTGCGCGCACCTGCACCCGCACTGGGGCTGGCGGCGTATGCACGAGGCGCGCTGGTTGGTGACAGCCGTCGGTCGTAACCGGCATGCCCTGGTCCTAGGCGACCTCAACACCCTCGACCCGTGGACCGACCACCAGGAGCGGCTCGCGGCACTCCCGGCGCCGTACCGCGTCCGCCACCTCCGTTGGCGCCCGCCCGGCCGTGAACGCAGCGATCGTGACGTCGCCACCGTCGCCCGCGTCGACACCAGGGCGATCGCGGCCCTCGACGCCGCCGGCCTGGTGGACGTCTTCCGCGCGGTCGGCGACGGCCCCGCCGAGACCGCACCGACCGCCCTGGGCGGGGCGGAGTTCTCCGGCATGCGTCTGGACTACCTGTTCGCCACCCCGGCCCTGGCCGACCGCCTCCGCTCCTGCCACGTCGTGCGGACCCCGACCGCGGACCGGGCGAGCGACCACTACCCGGTGATCGCTGAGATCGACATCTGACCTGACGCCGGAGACGGTCACGCTGATTGCCGAGGGGGGAGCGAGCGCTTACCAACCCCGCGGTTGGTGAGCGCCCACTAACCCTGTAGGTGCTGAACGCTTACTCGCTCCGCGGGTGGTGGGCGCCCACTAACCCTGTAGGTGGTGAGCGCTTACTCGCTCCGCGGGTGGTGGGCGCCCACTAACCCTGTAGGTGGTGAGCGCTTACTCGCTCTGCGGGTGGTGGGCGCCTACTAAGCCTGTGGGTGCTGAGCGCTTACTCGCTTGCGGGTGGTGGGCGCCGCTAACCCAGCGGGTGGTGGGAGCCCCGCTAACCCAGCGGGTGGTGGGCGCCCGCTAACCCCGTGGGTGGTGGGCGCCCACTAACCCGCAGGTGGTGGGCGGCCGCTAACCCCGCGGAGGTGGGCGCCCGCTTACCCCGCGGGTGGTGAGACCCGGTCGAGGCCACCCGCGACCTCGTGGTGCTGCACGCCACCGACGCGGCGCCCACTAACCCCGCGGGTAGTGAGCGCCCATTACGCCGCGGGGTAGTGAGCGCCCACTAACGCCGCGGGTGGTGAGCGCTCACTCACCCCGGGGGAAGTGAGCGCTAGCGGTGAACTGCGGCATGGGCGTTCGGGCCCGACCGTTATAAGCACCGCGGTCGGGCCGCGTCACCATTGTCCTAGGATGCTTTAGAGGAAGTGGCAAGGTCGCTGCGGGCGGCAAGCTTGATCGATGTAGCTAGTCTGCGTCCATGGCAGACCATTGGCCTCCGGCTCCGATCAGGACCGAGCGGCTTGTGCTTCGTGAGTCCGAAGCCCGCGACCGTCCCGCGTTCATCGAGTTGCTCGGCTCGCCGGAAGTGGGCGCCTATGTCGGCGGCGCGCGGCCGCCGGACGAGTTGGAGCGAACGCCCGAGGTGCCCGGCCGCCGGGTGGGGGTGTTCGTCGTCGAGCTCGACGGAGCGATGATCGGCACAGTCATGCTCGAGCGCCGCAACCTGGGGCCGAAGGACCGGGTCCGTCCGGAGCGGGGAGAGGTCGATCTCGGCTACCTGTTCCTGCCCAAGGCATGGGGGTACGGATACGCGGCCGAGGCCTGTGCTGCGGCCCTCGACTGGTTCGCCGGCGCGTGCCCGGGCGAGCCGATCGTGCTCGTGACCCAGAGTGCGAACGACCGCTCGATGCGCCTCGCGGAGAAGCTCGGCTTCGTCGAGGAGACGCGCTTCGAAGCGTTCGG
Organism: Asanoa hainanensis; assembly: GCF_900188485.1. GTDB lineage: Bacteria > Actinomycetota > Actinomycetes > Mycobacteriales > Micromonosporaceae > Asanoa > Asanoa hainanensis. The sequence continues at coordinate 315,281 of NZ_FZPH01000004.1, read as the reverse complement.
CGCCGAGCAGTGGTTCGGCGTGTGGTTCCCCGGCCACGCCGCCCAAGCCGAACGCTTAGCGGACCGCCACCCAGGCGCCAACCATAGGGGCACCGCGGAGGGCTGACCTACGCCCCGGGCCGCCGTCCGGGCGCTGTCGCGGGTTCGCGCGTCGGCGAGTTCGCCGCGGCCCGGTGGGAGCTTGCGGGGCGGGCCTCCGTGTGGCCGCACTGCCGGCCGCGAGGGTCCAGCCCGGGCCGCTGTCCCGGGGTGTCGCGGGTCGCCTTTCATGCGTCGGCGAGTTCGTCGCGGCGCGGTGAGAGTTTGCGGGGCGGGGCCTCCGTGTGGCCGCACTGCCAGCCGCGAGGGTCCAGCCCGGGCCACTGTGCGAGCGGTGTTGAGGGTGGCGTTTCGTGCGTTGGCGAGTTCGTCGCGGCGCGGTGAGAGCCTGCGGGGTCGAGCCGTTCCGCTGGTCGCGGGGTCCAGCCCGGGCCGCTGTGCGAGCGGTGTTGAGGGTGGCGTTTCGTGCGTTGGCGAGTTCGTCGGGGCGCGGTGAGAGTTTGCGGGGTCGAGCCTCCGTGTGGCCGTTCCGGTGGTCGCGGGGTGGAGCCGCTGGCGGAGCGGTGTTGAGGGTGGCGCTTCCCACGACGGCGAGTTCGTCGCGGCGCGGTGAGAGCTTGCGGGGCCCCGCCTCCGGTTGGTGCGGTCCAGGCCCGGATCGCCACCCAAGTCCCGCCCGCGCGACGATCTGGTGGTGGACGGCGAGGCGGTGGCGCGGCGGTTCGGGTTGGGGCGGCCGGTAGCGCCGGCCGTGCGGGTCGAGGGTGGGTTGTCCAACGAGCTGTGGCGGCTGACCACCGCTGACCGGATCTTCGCGGTCAAGCGGATGGTGATCAACGCCGACCGGCCCGACTTCGTCGACAACGTCGAGGCGGCCTACGCCGTCGAGCGACGGGCCTGGGCGGCCGGCGTGCCGATGCCGGAGCCGATCCCCGTGCCGGACACAGGACGCGCGCTCGCAGAGGTCGGCCAGAGCCTCTACCGCGTGCACCGCTGGGTCGACGGCGAACCCGGACGGGCCACCGCGAACGAGGCCGCCACCCTGCTGGCCGACATCCACGCGGTCGGCGAGAGGCGACCAGGGACAGCCGAGCCCGGTTGGACGGCGGACCGCTACGGCGCCGATCTGGTGGAGCTCACCCGGCGGGTCGAGTCCGGACCGACGCTGATCGTCGACAGTCACTGCGACCTGGACCGGAAGAACACCCTGCGCAGCGCGGACGGCACGCTGTTCGCCCTCGATTGGGACGCCGCCGGGCCGACCGGTGCGGTGCAGGAGGCCGCCGGGCTCGCGCTCGATTGGGCAGGCGGCGACAAGGCGGTCTTCGCCGGCGCGTTGCGCGCCTACAGCGTGCGAAGCGGTCTCACCATCCCCAACGAGCCCTGGATCTTCGCCGGTTGGGTGGCCGCGCAGGGCGGCTGGCTGGACTATCACGCGACCAGACCAGAACCGGAGTCACGCGACCAGGTGCGACGAACCCTCGCCCAGCTTCGCGCCCTGGCGGCCAGCCTCGACGACCTCCTGGGCGCGCGCTAAACCCGGACCGCGACATTGACAGTGCTGAAACCCGATGGCAACATGGGAGCGCTTCCAAGGATGACTGTCTATCTCTTACGGGAAGGGACGGCTCGTGAAGACTGCCGCCGCCGCCGTCATCGTGCTCTTCGCCGCCGGGCTCGTCGGCATCGCCGCGCCCGCGGCTGCCGCTCCCGTGGAGCACATCGCCAACGGCACGTTCGACGCCGGCACCGCGCCCTGGTGGTCGACTGGCAACACCACCCTGGCGGTACGCGACGGCCGGCTCTGTGTCGACGTGCCCGGCGGGACCGCCAACCCCTGGGACGTCGCCATCGGCCACAACGGCATCCCGCTGACCGACGGTGCCGCGTACGCGCTCGCGTTCACCGCCGACGCCACCATCGAAACCACCGTCACGGCCAACGTCCAGCTCAACGCCGCGCCGTACACCACCGTCCTGTCGACCCAGGTGAGACCCGACAACACAGCCCAGACGCACGAATTCACCAGCGGGCTCACCGCCGCCGACGGCACGTTCACGTTTCAGCTCGGCGGCAAGGCCGACCCGTACACCTTCTGCCTCGACGACGTCAGCCTGACCAGCGACGGCGACCTGGACCCCGAGCAGATCGAGAACGGCGACTTCGCCGACGGCACCGCGGGCTGGTACTCCTACGGCACCACCAGCACCACCGTCGAGAATGGACAGCTGTGCTCGATCGTGCCCGGTGGGCTGGCCAACCCCTGGGACGGCGGCGTGGGCCAGAACGACGTCCGCCTCACCGCCGGCGCCGCATACACCCTGAGCTTCCAAGCGGCAGCCGATCCGGGCGCGACCGTACGCGTGGCCGTCCAGCTCGGCGCCGAGCCGTACACCGGCTATTTCAGCCGTGACCTGGAAATGACGGCCATCCAAGAGAACTACGAGTTCACCTTCACCGCCCCCGACGACACCCCGGCCGGGCAGGTCGCGTTCCAGGTCGGCGGCAACGCGGCCGGCTACGAGCTCTGCCTCGACAACGTCTCGCTGCGCGGCGGTGAGCCCGAGCCGCCCTACGTGCCCGACACCGGGCCGCGCGTGCGGGTCAACCAGGTCGGCTACCTCCCCGACGGCCCGAAGCGCGCCACCCTCGTGACCGACGCGACCGCACCGCTGCCCTGGCAGCTCAAGAACAGCGCGGGCGCGACCGTGCGCAGCGGCAGCACGACGCCGAAAGGCGTGGACCCGGCATCCGGCCAGAACACCCACACCATCGACTTCACCGGGTACGCCGCGGAGGCGAGCAACCTCACCCTGACCGCCGACGGCGAGACCAGCCACCCCTTCGACGTCACGAAAACCCTCTACGCCCAGCTGCGGAAGGACTCGCTGCAGTTCTTCTACATCCAGCGCAGCGGCATCGCGATCGACGGCGACCTGGTCGGCGACCAGTACGCCCGACCGGCCGGCCACCTCGGCGTCGCGCCCAACCAGGGCGACACCGACGTGCCCTGCCAGCCCGGCGTCTGCGCATACCGGATGGACGCCCGCGGCGGCTGGTACGACGCCGGCGACCACGGCAAGTACGTCGTCAACGGCGGCATCGCCACCGCCCAGCTGCTGAGCACGTACGAGCGCACGAAGACCGCGCCCACGGCCGGCTTCGGCGCCGCCCTGGCCGACGGCACGCTGCGGGTGCCCGAGCGCGGCAACCAGGTCCCGGACGTCCTCGACGAGGCGCGCTGGGAGCTCGAATGGCTGATGCGCATGCAGGTGCCGGCCGGCCAACCCCTCGCGGGCATGGCCCACCACAAGCTGCACGACCAGAACTGGACCGGTCTGCCGCTCGCGCCGGAGGCCGACCCGCAGCCGCGCGAGCTGCACCCGCCGTCGACCGCCGCGACGCTCAATCTGGCCGCGGCAGCGGCGCAGGGTGCCCGGCTCTGGGCGCCATACGACCCGGCCTTCGCGGGCCGCGCGCTCACCGCGGCGAAGGCCGCGTACGCCGCGGCCAAGGCCCACCCCGCCGTCTACGCCAGTGCGAACGACGGCAACGGCGGCGGCGCCTACAGCGACAACGACGTCACCGACGAGTTCTACTGGGCGGCGGCCGAGCTCTTCCTGACCACCGGCGCAACCGCCTATCAGAACGACCTGACGGCAAGCCCCCACCACACCGGCGACATCTTCACCGCGACCGGCTTCGGCTGGGGCAGCACCGCGGCGCTGGGCCGGCTCGACCTGGCGACGGTGCCGAACGCACTGCCGGACCGGGCCCGGGTACGCGAGTCGGTGAGACAAGCCGCCGACACCTACCTCGCCACAGCCGCCGGCCAGGCCTACGGGCTGCCCATGCCCGGCGAACCCGGCGCCTATTTCTGGGGCGGCAACAGCAACATCCTCAACAACGCCGTGGTGCTGGCGACCGCGTACGACCTGACCGGTCAGGCCAAGTACCGCAGCGGCGCGGTCGAGGCGATGGACTACATCCTCGGCCGCAACGCGCTCAACCAGTCCTATGTGACCGGTTGGGGCGAGCACGCCTCCGAGAACCAGCACAGCCGGATCTTCGCCAACCAGCTCGACGCGACGCTGCCGCACCCGCCGGCCGGCTCGATCGCCGGCGGTGCCAACGCCAGCCTCGACGACCCGTTCGCCAAGCAGCTCCTGGACGGTTGCGCGCCGATGTTCTGCTACGTCGACGACATCAACTCGTACGCCACCAACGAAGTGGCCGTTAACTGGAACTCGGCTCTGGCCTGGGTGGCGTCGTTCCTCGCGGACCAGAGCACGCAGCCGACCGTCACCTGCACCGTGGTCTACACCAACTACGGCACCTGGCAGGGCGGCCAAGGCTTCACCGGCCAGCTCGACATCAGGAACACCGGCACCGCGTCGGTCAACGGCTGGACCGCCCGGTTCGCGTTCACCGGCGACCAGAAGCTCCGGGAGGCCTGGATGGCCCAGGCGAGCCAGGCCGGCGCCGTGCTGACCGCCCGCAACGAGTCCTACAACGCCCGCATCCAACCGGGAGCCACCGTCATGTTCGGCTTCAACGCCACCCAGTCGTCCTCCTACGCCAATCCCGCGCCGAGCCTGGTGACCGTCAACGGAAGCCGGTGCTCGTCATGAGGAGGACAGCGGTCGTGACGGCGACCGCACTTCTCGGCGCGAGCCTCGCCGTCGCGGTGGGCACAGCCGCCGCGGCGGCGGGGTGCCGGGTCGACTACACGGTGCCGAACCAGTGGCAGGGCGGCTTCGGCGCGAACGTGGCCATCACCAACCTCGGCGACCCGATCACCGGGTGGACCCTGACCTGGAGCTACTCAGCGGGCCAGACCGTCACCCAGGCGTGGAACGCGACCGTGACCCAGTCCGGCGCCGCCGTGACGGCCCGCGACGCGGGCTACAACGCGAGCCTGCCGACCAACGGCAGCACGGCGTTCGGCTTCAACGGCGCGTGGAGCGGCAGCAACCCGGCACCGACCACGTTCACCCTGAACGGCACGGCCTGCACGGGCGCGACAAGCCCGAGCCCGGCGCCGACCACGCCGCCACCCAGCACTCCGCCGCCCACGCAGAATCCGCCACCACAAGGGGCCAAGCAGGTCGAGGACCTCGACCGCGGCGCCATCAGCGTGCGATCGGGCAGCAACAACCTGGTCTCCTGGCGCCTGCTCGGCACCGAGGCGACCAACACCGGCTTCCACGTCTACCGCGGCACCACGAGGCTGACCTCGACGCCGATCACGGCCACCACCAACTACCTCGACGCGGGCGCCGCCGCCGACGCGACCTACACGATCCGCGCGGTCGTCAACGGCGTCGAGCAGGCGGCGAGCCCGGCCGCGTTGCGGTTCGCCAACGGCTACCTCGACGTGCCGATCCAGCGCCCGGCCGGCGGCAGCACCCCGACCGGTGAGGCCTACACCTACAGCGCCAACGACGCGAGCGTCGGCGACCTGGACGGCGACGGCGACTTCGAGATCGTGCTCAAGTGGGACCCGTCCAACGCCAAGGACAACTCGCAGTCCGGCTACACCGGGCCGGTGTTCGTCGACGCGTACCGCCTCGACGGGACCAGGTTGTGGCGGATCGACCTCGGCCGCAACATCCGCGCGGGCGCGCACTACACCCAGTTCCAGGTGTACGACTACGACGGCGACGGTGCCGCCGAGGTGGCCATGAAGACCGCCGACGGCAGCCGCTCCGGCACGGGCCAGGTGATCGGCGACGCCAACGCCGACTACCGCAACAGCAGTGGCTACGTGCTCTCAGGTCCCGAGTTCCTCACGATGTTCGACGGACGCACCGGAGCGACCAGGTCCACCGTGGACTACGTGCCGGCCCGCGGCACCGTGTCCAGCTGGGGCGACAGCTACGGCAACCGGGTCGACCGGTTCCTCGCCGGCACCGCCTATCTCGACGGGACCAGGCCGTCGCTGGTGGTCTCCCGCGGCTACTACACCCGCACGGTCATCGTCGCGTACGACTTCCGCAGCGGCAGCCTCCAGCGGCGCTGGACGTTCGACTCCAACAGCGCGGGATCCGCGTACGCGGGCCAGGGCAACCACAGCCTCACGATCGGTGACGTGGACGCGGACGGCCGCGACGAGATCGTGTTCGGCGCGATGACCATCGACGACAACGGCGCTCCACTGTGGAACACTAGGAACAACCACGGCGACGCGGCCCACCTCGGCGACCTCGACCCGGGAAGGCCCGGGCTCGAGTACTTCAAGGTCTCCGAGGACAGCAGCAAGCCCGCGTCCTGGTTCGCCGACGCCCGCACCGGCCAGGTGCTCTGGTCGACCGCGCCGGCCGGCGACAACGGGCGCGGCGTGGCCGCCGACGTCTACGCCGGCAGCCCCGGCGCCGAGTCCTGGTCGTCGGCCGTCGACGGGCTCCGCTCGACCAGCGGCGCCAACATCGGCCGCAAGCCGTCGTCAGCCAACTTCGTCATCTGGTGGGACGGCGACCCGGTGCGGGAGCTGCTCGACCAGACCCGGATCGACAAGTACGGCACCGGCGGCGACACCCGGCTGCTCACCGGCTCGGGCGTGGCCAGCAACAACGGCACCAAGGCCACCCCGGCCCTGGCCGGCGACATCCTCGGCGACTGGCGCGAGGAGGTGATCTGGCGCACCACCGAGAGCGCGGCGCTGCGGATCTACGCGACGCCGACCGCGACCGACCGCCGGATCCACACCCTGGCCCACGACCCGCAGTACCGGGTCGCGCTGGCGTGGCAGAACACCGCCTACAACCAGCCGCCCCATCCCAGCTTCTTCATCGGCAACGGGATGGGGCAGCCGGCCCGGCCCAACGTCTACGTGAGCTGAGACACGAGCTCGAAGGAGCGGATCCGGTCCTCGACGTCGTACACCATGGTGGTGAGCATCAGCTCGTTCGCCTTGGTCGACTCGAGCAGTGCGCCCAGCTGCGCCTCGACGGTCGCCGGCGAGCCGATCGCCTGCCCGACCAGGCGGTCGTTCATGAAGATCTGCTCCACCTCGGTGTACGAGACGGCGGCGGCCTCCTCCGGCGTCGCGAGGGGCTGTGGGCGGCCCTGGCGCATCCGCAGGAACGACAGCCCCGCCGGCCCCATCAGGTAGCGTGCCCGCTCGTCGGTGTCCGCGACCACCGTGGAGACCGCGACCATCGCGTACGGCTCGTCCAGCCAGCGCGACGGCGTGAACCGGTCCCGGTAGAGGGCCAGCGCCGGCAGCGTGTTCTGGGCGCTGAAGTGGTGCGCGAAGGCGAACGGCAGCCCGAGCAGCCCGGCGAGCTGCGCGCTGTAGCCGCTGGAGCCGAGCAGCCACACGTCCGGGGTCAGGCCGGCGCCCGGCGAGGCGACGATCGCGCCCGGGTCGTCCTCCGTGAAGAAGTTGATCAGATCGGCCAGCTCCTGCGGGAACTGCTCCGCGGAGAGCCCCTCGACCGTGCGGCGCAGCGCCAGCGCGGTCGCCTGGTCCGTGCCGGGCGCCCGGCCGATGCCGAGGTCAATCCGGCCCGGGTGCAGCGCGGCCAGCGTGCCGAACTGCTCGGCCACCACCAGCGGGGCGTGGTTCGGCAGCATCACGCCGCCGGAGCCGACCCGGATCGTCGAGGTGTTGGCCGCCAGGTGGGCCAGCAGCACGGCGGGCGCGGAGGAGGCGATGGCCGGCATGTTGTGGTGCTCGGCCACCCAGAACCGGCGGAAGCCGAGCTCCTCGGTGCGCCGGGCGAGGGCGGTCGTATGGGCGAGCGCCTCACCGGGCGAGCCGTTGGCGGCGACGGGGGCGACATCGAGCACGGAGAGCGGAACGTCGATCACGAACCAATGACAACGCCGCCACGCCGAAATAGCTTCCCGTTGCAGCCATCGGAATGACCGGAGGAACGCGGGCGATCCCGATATCCTCGCCAGCGTGCTCGCCGACCTGCTGCCGCCCGGTGCGGTGGCCGTGGAGCGCCGCGACGACAACGACCCGGCGCCGCTGTTCCCGGTGGAGGAGGCGGCCGTGGCCGGGGCGGTGGCCAAGCGCCGGCTGGAGTTCGCCACGACGCGGCTGTGCGCCCGGGACGCCCTCGCGCTGTTGGGCGTGCCGGCGGTGCCGTTGCCGCGTGGGCCGAACGGCGGGCCGGTCTGGCCGCCCGGCATCGTGGGCAGCCTGACGCACTGCGCCGGCTACCGGGCCGCCGCCGTGGCCCGCGTCACGGACGTAGCAGGGCTCGGCATCGACGCGGAGCCCGACGAGCCGCTGCCCGCCGGGGTGCTGGACCTGGTCGCGGACCCGGCCGAGCGGGCCGCGCTGCCCACTGGCGGACCGCACTGGGACCGCCTGCTGTTCTGCGCCAAGGAGGCGCTCTACAAGGCCTGGTCCCCGCTGACCGGGCGCTGGCTCGGCTTCGAGGAGGCCCGGGTGGCGTTCGCGGCGGACGGCACGTTCAGCGCCCGCGTGCTGGTCGACGGCGCGGGGGAGCGCACCAGGTTCGAGGGTCGTTGGAAAGCGGCGCCAGGGCTGCTGATCGCATCGGTGACCGTCAACTTAACCGGTTGACCTGTCCGGGTCGGCGGCCCTACTGTGAGTCGACGCCCCAGGGAGCCGGGCGGCAGCTGTCGGGCCAGCTGCCAGCCCTTGTCACGTCTCCCCTGAGAAGGCATGAATGCGACCAAGACTCCTGGCCGTCGTCACGGCCCTGTCCGCGGCCGCCCTCGCGGCCATGTTCGTCCTCACCGTCGGCTCGCCGGCCCGCGCCGCGACCGGCTTCACCGTCACCAACGGGCGCCTCTACGACGCCAACGGCACCGAGTTCGTGATGCGCGGCGTCAGCCACGCCCACACCTGGTACCAGAGCCAGACCCGGGCGTTCGCCGACATCAAGGCGACCGGCGCCAACACCGTGCGGGTCGTGCTCAGCGGCGGCCGTTGGCCCGCCAACAGCGCCTCCGACGTGTCCAACGTGGTCAGCTTGTGCCGGCAGAACCGCCTGATCTGCGTGCTGGAGAACCACGACACGACGGGGTACGGCGAGCAGAGCGGCTCCGTGCCGCTGTCCACGGCCGTCGACTACTGGATCAGCCTGCGCGACGTGCTGGCCGGCCAGGAGCGCTATGTGATCATCAACATCGGCAACGAGCCGGTCGGCAACAACGCGGTCAGTCCTACCTGGACCCAGGCGACCACCACGGCGATCCAGCGGATGCGCACCGCCGGTTTCGACCACACGCTGATGGTGGACGCGCCCAACTGGGGCCAGGACTGGCGCTTCGAGATGCGCGACAACGCGGCCAGCGTGTTCGCCGCGGATCCCGACCGCAACACCGTGTTCAGCATCCACATGTACGGCGTGTTCGACACGGCGGCCGAGATCACCGACTACCTGGGCCGGTTCCGCACGGCCGGGCTGCCGATCGTGGTCGGCGAGTTCGGCTTCAACCACTCCGACGGCAACCCCGACGAGGACACGATCATGTCCTACACGCAGGCCAACCGGATCGGCTACATCGGCTGGTCGTGGAGCGGCAACGGCGGCGGCGTCGAATACCTGGACATGGTGACCGGCTTCGACCCAACTAGGCCGACGAGCTGGGGCCAGCGGATCATCGACGGCGCCAACGGGATCCGGTCGACCTCGCGCGAGGCGACCGTGTTCGGCGGCGGCGGTCCGACCGGGACGCCGACGTCCACGCCCACCTCGACCCCGACCACCCAACCGACCACGCCACCGCCGGCCCGCGGCTGCTCGGCCGCGTACCGGGTGATCGGCTCATGGCCGGGTGGGTTCCAGGGTGAGGTCACGGTCACGGCGGGCAGCGCCGCGATCAGCGCGTGGACGGTCGGCTGGACCTGGGCCAACGGCCAGCGGGTCACCCAGTCCTGGAACACCACGCTGACCACCTCGGGCAGCGCGGTGAGCGCGCGCAACGTGTCCTACAACGGCAACCTCGGAGCCGGCGCGAGCGCGACGTTCGGCTTCCTGGCGTCGTGGACCGGCAGCAACACGGCCCCGACAGCCACCTGCACCGCCAGTTGAGACAGGCCGGTGGCGCCGGGGTCGGGTCAGTCGACCTCGGCGCTGCCGGTGACGCGGAGCTTGCGGCGGGCGCGTTCCGAGAACGTGGTGTGGCCCAGGCGGATCACCCGGGCGGCGCCGGGCACCGCGTTGACGTCGAGGCGGTCGCCGGGGCCCACGTAGGTGGCCACGCCGCCGTCCACCTCGACCGCCAGCCGGCCGCTGCGCTCCAGCACGTCGAGGCTCAGGGTCTCGTCGACCGAGAGCATCAGGGCCCGGTTGTACGAGGAGTGCGGGGACGAGGGCACGACCAGCACGCCCTCCAGGTTCGGGGAGACGATCGGGCCGCCGGCCGAGAACGCGTACGCCGTCGAGCCGGTCGGGGTCGCCACGATCACCGCGTCGGCCGCGTACCGGACGAACGGGACGCCGAGGATGCCCACGCCGACGGCGGCCGATCCGTCGCCGGGCACGCGTACCAGGGCGATGTCGTTGAAAGCCGTGACTTCCCGGCCGTCCGGCAGCGTTGTGCGGACGGCGAGCCGCTGCTCCAGCGTGAATTTCTTGTTGTCGATCGCGGAGAGCGCCCACGGCAGGTCTTCGACGTCGATCTCGGCCAGGTAGCCCAGTTTGCCGAGGTTGACCCCGAGCACGGCGGTCTTGGTGCCGGCGGCCAGCCGCATGCTGCGCAGCATGGTGCCGTCGCCGCCGAGGCTGACCAGGATGGTCGACTTGCTGGCCAGCGTCTCCGGGTCGACGGGGATCGCGTTGCAGTCGATGCGCGCGATGTCGTCGGCGAGCCCCAGCACCGAGGTGCCGTGGTTGCCCGCCCACTTGAGGATGGTCTCCAGGGCGGGGGCGGAGTCGCGTTTCGGATGCAGCACGATCCCGACGGTATGCACCATTCCCACAGCGCAACTGTAGTGCCGCGAGCGGCGGAGCGCCCGGCCAGCGGTGGCCGGGCGCTCCAACTGATCTTGGTCAGCGGTGGGTGGCGGCCACCTCGTAGAGCCGCTCGGGGCTGACCGCGCCGAAGAACACCCGGCCGTCGTCGGTCAGGAGCCCGGTCGCCAGGTGGCTGGTGAACAGCCGCCCGCTGCCCCAGGCGCCGTTGACCTTGGGAAGCTGGCCGAGCAGACCGGCGATCCCGGGCTCGTCGCCGCCGCCCTGGTCGAGCTTGGCCATCACCACGGTGGTCCAGCCGGTGCCGATGATCGTCGGCCCGTCGCCCTTCTTCGCGGGCTGCTGCCGCTCCTTGGCGATCTTGTCTTGCAGCGCCTTGCCGTCCTTGCTGCCCTCGGCGGCCTTGACCGCGTCGTCGAACTCGGTGACCTTGGTGCCGGCCGGCGGGTTGAAGACGAACTGGGCGTCGTCGGGCCGGTTGAAGTCGACCATCGTGAAGGCGACCTCGAACGCGGCCTTGTCGGACGCGGCCGGGTAGACGCGGAACCGCAGCGGCACGTGCTCGGTCGCGTCGATCGCGATGGACACCTGGCCGACCAGCGACGCGTGGTCCTTCGGGGTCAGGTTCAGCTCGTACGCGTCGCGCCCGGCGATCTTCGTGGAGCGCCCGACGCTGACCTGGGTGCTCGGCTCGATCGCCTTCAGCGCGAGGTCGGCCGCCTCCTGGGGAGAGGTCGGCAGCCCGGCCGGCGGCGCCCCGTGGTCGCCGTCGCCGTCCTTGATCTTTCCGTGGGTGGCGGTCTTCGACCGGCTGCTCCACAGCCAGGTGTCGGAGCCGTTGCGGATCACGTCGGTCTGGGCGTCGCCGCCGAGCAGCGAGACGCGGGCCTTGTCGGGGCCGGCGTACCAGACCCGCAGGGTGTGCTGGCCGTCGACGAGCGAGGCGAAGTTGGCGTCGCCGAGCATGCCGGCGAGGCTGGCGATCGGCGGCAGGCCGAGGTCGGCCCGCTGCACGACGGTGCCGGACAGGCCGTCCAGGCGAGCGGTCTGCAGGTCGACGAGGAGCTGGGCGGCGGATCGGTCGGGGAGGGTCGGGTCGGCGGCGCCGGCGACGGTGGCCACCGCGGCACCACCACCGATGACGGCGGCGGCGGCGGTGGCCGGAACCAGCCAGCGCAGCACCGGACGCTTGCTCAGGACAGACATGGTCGGATACCTCCTGCGGACCATGATGCCGGGCGCCGGCTGTGACGCGGCTGAGAGAGCTGTCAACCGATGGCTCCGGGATGGCACGCTTTGCTGGTGCGGTTGCTGGTGGTCGAAGACGAGGCGCGACTCGCGTCGGCGCTGCAGCGTGGGCTGCAGGCCGAGGGCTTCGCGGTCGACGTGGCCGGCGACGGGCCCAGCGGGCTGGAGCTGGCCCGGCACGGCGAGTACGACGCCATGATCCTCGACGTGATGCTGCCCGGCCTGTCCGGTTACCGGGTGGTCCGCGCGCTGCGGGCCGAGGACCGCTGGCTGCCGGTGCTGATGCTCTCGGCCAAGGACGGCGAGTACGACCAGGCCGACGGGCTCGACTGCGGCGCCGACGACTACCTGACCAAGCCCTTCTCGTACGTCGTGCTGCTCGCCCGCCTGCGCGCCCTGCTGCGTCGCGGCGCGCCCGCCCGGCCGGCCGTGCTGGAGGTCGGCGACCTCAGCCTCGACCCGGCGCAGCGCGCGGTGACCCGCGGCGGCGCGGCGGTCGGACTGACCGCGCGCGAGTTCGCGCTGCTCGAATACCTGATGCGCCGGCCCGGCGAGGTCGTCTCGAAGACCGAGCTGCTCGACCACGTCTGGGACGCCAGCCTCGACACCGCGCCGAACGCGGTCGAGGTCTACGTCGGCTACCTGCGCCGCAAGATCGGCCGGGAGCGGCTGGAGACGGTCCGCGGCGCCGGCTACCGGCTGGCGCCGTGAAACCGGCGCGGGTCTGGCGCCGGCTCAGCCTGCGCGGCCGGCTGATGGTGGTCGGCGTCTCCGGCCTGGTCGCGGGGCTGCTGGTGGGCGGCGTGCTGCTGGTCACCGTGCTCGGCAGCACCCTGCACCGGGGCGCGGAGGACGCCGCGACCAGGACGGCCGCCTCGTTGGCCGAGCTGATCGCCGCCGACTCGCTGCCCGATCCGCTGCCGGTCACGGGCGACGACGTACGCGCCCAGGTGATCGACGGCCAGGGTCGCGTGGTCGCCGCGTCCCTGGGTGCCGACCGGCTCGTGCCCTTCCTCTACCCGGGCGAGCGGCCGCCGCGCGGCAGCGACGAGCCGCACAGCGTCTACATCGACGGGCAGCGGATCGGGGTCACGGGCCCGGTGCAGGTGGTCGCGGTGGAGGCCGGCACGCCCGCCGAGCCGCGCACCGTGCTGGTCGCGAAGTCCCTCGGCGACCTGGTCCGCGCCGTCGACCTGCTCAAGCACTCGCTGCTGATCGCGTACCCCCTGCTGGTGGTGTTGCTCGCGGCGATCGCCTGGCGGGTGATCGGGGCGACGCTGCGCCCCGTCGAGACGCTGCGGGCCGGCGCGCAAGCGATCACCGACGGCGCCCGGGCCGACCGGCTGCCGTTGCCGGCGTCCCGGGACGAGATCCACCGGCTGGCCGTGACGCTCAACGGCATGCTCGCCCGGCTCGAAGGCGCGCGGGCCCGGCAGCGGGCGTTCGTGGCCGACGCCGCGCACGAGCTGCGCTCGCCGCTGACCAACCTGCGCACCGAGCTCGAGGTGGCGCAGCGGCTCGGCGAGGCGCCCGACACCGAGGACCTGCTGGCCGACGTGCGCCGGCTCGGCGGCCTGGTCGACGACCTGCTGCTGCTGGCCCGCTCCGACGACCTGGCCGGCCGCCCCGACCCGGTGACCGGCCCCGTGGACGTGGTTGCGCTGCTCGCCGGCATCGCCGCCCGCTATCCCGCGAGGGTCACCCTGCGGCCGGTCGCCGGAGCGCCGTGGACGGTCGGTGACGAGGCCGCGCTCGACCGGGTGGTGGCCAACCTGGTCGACAACGCGGTCCGGCACGCCCGGTCGCGGGTCGAGCTCGCCGCCACGCTGGCCGGCGACCAGGTGGAGATCACGGTGACCGACGACGGCCCCGGCATCCCGGAGGCCGACCGCGAGCGGGTGTTCGACCGGTTCACCCGGCTCGACGACGCGCGGGCCCGGGACGCCGGCGGAGCGGGGCTCGGGCTGTCGATCGTGCGCGAGCTGGTCGCCCGGCACGGCGGCACGGTCACCCTCGACGACGCGGCGCCGGGCCTCGTGGCCACCGTGCGGCTGCCGGCGGCGGCGATCGCCGAGGCCGGGCCGGAAACCCCTCAGCCGCGGTCGGTGCAGACGGGCTTGGCCCGGCCGACCACGCCGGCCGGATAGTTCACGCCCACGACGAAGCAGTAGTCGCTGGTCGGGTCGAGCCCGTAGACGACGAAGTTGTCGCTGCCGGCGGGCAGTTGCTCGATCGGGCGCGCCTGCTGGCCCGTGCGGCCCGCTGACACCACGACCGTCCCATCGGCGCCGACCGGGTATTTCCAGCGCAGCGTCACCTGGTCGGTGCCGTCGTCCAGGGCGACACCGCTCGGCGGGGTGCCCGGACGGGCGGTCGGCGACGCGGTGGTCGGCGGCGGCGCCGTGCTGGTGGCCGGCGCGCTTCGGGCCGTGGTCGGCTGGGCAACCGAGCCGGTGCCCGTGCCGTCGCGGTCGATCAGCGCGAACCCGGCGATCACCGCGACGGCGCCGAGCACGACGACCAGCAGGCCGGCGACCACCAGCGGGGTCACCCGGCGCCTGGGCCGCCTGTCGGGGACGGCCAGCCCGGACAGGCGGCGCTCCGGTAGGCGTGCCGCGCGGCGCTCGGCCTCTTCGCCGGCCTCGAGCTGACGGGGGTAGGTCGGATCCGCTTCCGGCAGGAGAGCCGCACCAGGATCGGTGCCCCAGGCTGCCCGGTCCCAGTTCTGGTTCGGCTCGGGCTCCGGTGGCTCCTCCGACTCCGCCGAGGGCTGCGCCCAGCGCTCGTCGTCGTGTCGCCGCGCCGCCCAGGCCTCGTCGTCCGGTCGGGCGTACCACCCCGTGCCGTCGTCCCAGCCCTCCCCGCCCGGGTCGTCCCAGGTCTCGCTGCTGGTGCTGTCCCAGCTCTCCTGCCGGCGCCAGACCTCGTCGCCGGGCGTCGGCTCCCGCTGGCGGGCCCATTCCGACCGGGCCTGGTCGCTGGCGTGCTGGGCCCACCCGGTGCGGTTGCCCGGCTGCGCCTCGTCGGGCCACAGCGGGCGCTCCGGGGCGCGCTGCGCGGGCGGCGACCAGGCCTCCGGCGGCGGTTCGGTGTCCGGGGGATAGGTCTCTGTGGCGTACGCGTCGCGCAGATCGGAGCCGGGCGCGAAGCGGTCCGGCACCTCGTCGTCGGCCGCGTGCCGTGGCCCGACCGGCCCGGCGTCGTCGCCGTCCAGGGCGGAGCCGCTGCCGAAGCCGTCGCTCAGGGTCGGCGTGACCGGGGCCGGGGCCACGGGTGGCGGGGCGACCGGGGTCGGCGCCACCGGCGGCGGGGTCATCGGCTGCGGGACGACCGGCGGGATGTGCTCGGGCACCGGCGTGAACGGGCGGGCGTAGCCGGTGCCGGCGGGGGAGATCGGCGAGCGGGGCGGGGGCGGCCCCGAGCCCGCCGTGGCGACGCGCTCGCTGTCTTCGACCGCGCAGACGTGGTTGGGATCCGCCGCCGCCCGGGCCAACGCGGCGACCTGGGCGATCAGCGGGTGGTCGGGCGGCAGGTGGGTGCGGCACAGCTCCTGGGCGAGCGCGAGGTGCGCGTGGGAGGCGTCGAGCCGCCCGCAGTCGCGCTCCATCGCGCCGAGCTTGGCCAGCATGCGGATGCCCGCCGGCCGGTCGTCGCCGTAGACCTCGCGATGCATCTCCCAGGCGTCTTCGAGCCGGGCGCGGGCGGCGGCGCAGTCGCCCCGGGCGTATTCGACGGTGGCCAGGTCGGCGTGGACGGCCAGCACGCGCGCGGACTCGGGACCCTCGGCGGCGGACAGCTCCAGGATCACGTCGTGGTAGAGCCGGGCCGCCCGCTCGTGCGCGTGGACCCGGTGCAGCACCGCGGCGAACGTGGTGGCGGTGTCGACGGTGCGCGGGTCGTGCGCGCCGTAGAGCCGGGTGGTCGCCGAGTAGGCGTAGGACGCCCAGCCCCGGGCGCCGTGCGCCTCACCGAGCGAGAGCAGCACCTTGGCCTGCAGCGCGGCGGCCAGGGCGAGCTCGTCGGTCGCGGTCGACGGGGACGGGTCGGCCGTGGCGAGGGCGCTGCCGAGCAGCTCTTCCGCGCCGGCGAGGTCACCGGCGTGGATCCGGTCCTGCGCCCGCGTGGTGAGGTCACCGAGGCCGATGGACATCGCCTCATCGTGCTTGTCCGGCGACGTTCTGTACAAGAGCCAGTTGGCCGAGATATTGACCGGACCCTACGTGACCTGGGGTTGCGCCGGTCGAAGTCGTCCGTTCGTGCGCATGGCGCACGTCCCTTATGTGCGCTGCTCCTTGAGCCCGCCGATGATCGCGTCGCTGATCCGGCGCAGCTCGCCGACCTGGCTCGGAGTCAGCTGGTCGAACAGATGGCCGCGTACGCCTTCGACGTGCCCTGGTGCCGCCTCGGTGAGCCGGCGCATCCCCTCGTCGGTGAGCACGGCGAGCTGGCCGCGGCGGTCGGTGGGGCAGTCCTGGCGGCGCACCCAGCCGGACTCCTCGAGCCGGGCCACCGCGTGCGAGAGCCGGCTGCGGGACGACCCGCAGGCGTCGGCGAGCTCGCTCATCCGCATGTTGTGCTCGGGTGCCTCGGAGAGCCGGACCAGGATCTCGTAGTAGGCGTGCGGCATGCCGGCCTCGTGCTGCAGCTCGCGGTCGAGGGCGTCCATCAGGGCCCGGGTCGCACCGAGGAACGCACGCCAGGTCGCCTGCTCCTGGTCGTCCAACCATCGCGTCATGGTGACATCATACGCGCTTAGTTGAACACTCAACTAAACCGCGCTACCGTGGAGCGCATGGGCATCCACCGACTCAACCACGCGGTCCTCTTCGTCAGTGACCTGGCGCGCAGCGTCGCTTTCTACCAGGACGTGCTCGGCTTCACGAAGGTCGCGATGACGCCCGACGGGTTCGCCGGCGCCGCGTTCCTCCAGGCGAAGGACTCGACCAACGACCACGACCTCGGGCTGTTCGAGGTCGCCGGGGCCGGGCCGTCGCCGGCCGGGCGGGCCACCGTCGGCCTCTACCACCTCGCCTGGGAGGTGGACACGCTCGACGAGCTCTCGGCGACCGCCGAGCGGCTGTCCGCCGCGGGCGCCCTCGTCGGCTCTTCCGACCACGGCAGCACCAAGTCGCTCTACGGCCGGGACCCGGACGGGCTCGAGTTCGAGATCGTCTGGCTGATCCCGGCCGACAAGCTCGACGACGCCGCCCTGGACGCGCGCCGGCGGATCGGCCGGCTCGACCTGGCGGCGGAGAAGGCGCGCTACGGCGGCCAGACGCGAGGCGGTGTCGGGATCTCCGTTCCCGCCTGAGGTCTTTTCCGCCAGAATTGAGGGCATGGGCGGGCCGATCGACGACGTCGTGCGCGAGATCCTCGTGCGCCAGCTCGACGCCTGGGGCCCGGCCGCGCTGCACCGGTCCAAGCGGGCCACCTTCGCGCAGGCCTACGGCGGCCCGCCGGACGGCCTGCCCGAGGCGGCGCTGCGGGTCTTCGACGAGTTCACCGACCTGCTGCGCGGGCGCCGGCTGACCGCGCCGGTGATCGCGCCGAGCCCCGACCGGGCCGCCCTCGACGCGGTCTACCAGGAGCTCGACCGACCGTCCGGGCTGGACATCCACGCCGTCGACGGCGGCGTCGACACGCTGCCGGCGGTGCTTACCGCCGCGTCGGCGGCCGGCGCGCCGCTGCTCGCCTTCCTCGACGCCGCGACCGGCCCGCCGTCCGCGGCGACGCTCGCGGCGGTCGCCCGGGGCAAGCCGGGCGAGCTGCTGCTGGTGCTGCCAGCGGGTTTCCGCGAGCACCGCGCCCTGCTCGGTGCCGCCGGTTTCCCGCTGGTCGCCGACGTCGAGCTGGTCGCCCGCGACGGCAGTGCCCGGCTGGTCGCGTTCGCCACCGGGTCCGGCAAGAGCCTCGACGCGTTCAAGGACGCGATGTGGGCGGTGGATGAATACGCGGGCGTCCGCTACCGCGACCCGCACGACCCGGAAGGGCACCTGCTCGACATATCCGAGCGGCCGCACCCGGGCCCGCTGCGCCGCGAGCTGCTGGCCCACCTGGCCGAGGTGGGCCGGGCGACGGTCACCGACCTGCGGGTGTTCACCGTGACCGACACCGTCTACCGCGCGGGCGACGCCAACCGGGTGCTGACCGCGCTGCTCAGCGCCGGCCAGGTGACCCGCGAGCCGCCGGCCGGTCGGCTCGGCGGCGACGTGGTCATTTCTGCTTCCGGCTAGCCCGTACGCGGGCGGTGGCCTGGTTGATCAGCAGCGACGCGCCCGTGGCCAGCACCACGATGTTGAACACCATCTGGAAGATGACCAGGATCCGGGCTCCCTGGCCGGACGCGTGGATGTCGCCGAAGCCGACGGTGAACAACGTGCTCAGCGCGAAATAGAGTCCGTCGGTGCGCGTCGAGAGGCCCTGGAACTGCGTGGGCAGCGAGATCGCCACCACGTAGTCGGCGAGCGCGAACGCGATCGCGCCGGCGACCAACGCGACGGCCAGTCCTTCCAGGGGCAGTTGGTCGCTGCGCAGCCGGCGCCTGATCTGCCAGACCACCAGGGCGATCGCCCCGGCCACGAAGACCAGCGCGGCCAGCGAGCGCACCACCAGGCGCCAGCCGCTGTCGCCCGCCTCGACGGGCACGATGTAGTAGAGCGCGACGAGCAGCACCACCGACGCGCTCACCCGGAACCAGGCCGCGCCGTTCATATCGGACAATCTACTCAGGGCAGACGCGCTCGTGGCGCCCTTCCGCTTTATCGGAAGAGCGCCACCAGGGGGAGTGGGTTAGCTCTTGTCCTGCTTCCAGGACAGCGGCCCCGGCAGGTCGACGCGGTGCGCGCGTGCCCGGGAGTTCCACGACCAGCGACCGATCTTGATGCTCCAGGAGCTGAAGCCGTTCTCCGTGAAGTTCAGGATGATCGGGCCGATCTTCTTCCGCTTGCGGAACATCAGACCCATGATCGAGCACTCCTTCGTCTCGGCCCACGGCGTCCGGTGCGCGCCGGGGTCGAGCAGAAATGTGCCCAGTCGGCCAGTTCGCGAAACCGGCTCAGCCGCGCATGACGGCGGCCCGGGACGCCCAGGACATGATGGAGCGTTCCGAGGCGGCCGAGAGCAGCGACAACGCGCTGGCCCACGAGCCGATCGACAACGCCGAGAAGGCGCTGCCGATGGAACCGATGCTGCAGACGGACCCGATCGAACCGATCGAAAGGACCGAGCCCTTCGAGCCGATGCTGAGTACGGAGTCCTGCGAGCGGATGCAGAGCATGGTGGCTCTCCCTTCCTCGCCCTCGTAGTGCCCCGTCCGCGCGGCGCTATTCTCGAACGGTGAGCCGGGCTCGGATCGCGTTGACCATGGTCACCGTCGTCGCCCTCGTCGTGGCCGCCCTCGGTGGCGTCGCGGCCTGGCGGGGCTGGTTCAGCGAGCCGTCGGTCCCGTCCGCACCGGACGCGGCGCCGGCCGCCGTGACGGACGTGGTCACCGATCTGCGGGCGCCGTGGGGCCTGGCCTTCCAGCGGGACGGGTCGGCGCTGGTCACCGAGCGCGACACCGCCCGGATTCTCACCGTCCAGGGCAACAGCGCCCGTGAGTTGACGGTGGTCGACGAGGCCGAACCCGCGGGTGAGGGCGGCCTGCTCGGCATCGCGACCGCTGGCGACTGGGTCTACGTGTACTACACCGCGGCCGACGACAACCGCATCGCGCGCTTCCACCCGGACCGGCCCGACACCCGGGAGACGGTGTTCACCGGCATCCCCAAGGCCGGCAACCACAACGGCGGCCGGATCGCGTTCGGGCCGGACGGCATGCTCTACGTCGGCACCGGCGACGCGGGGAACCGCGACGCGGCGCAGGACCGGGCCAGCCTGGGCGGCAAGATCTTGCGGCTGACGCCCGACGGCGCGCCGGCACCCGGCAACCCCTTCGGGGCCACTCCGGTCTACAGCTACGGCCACCGCAACGTCCAGGGCCTCGCCTGGGACACGAGCGGGGCGATGTTCGCGTCGGAGTTCGGCCAGAACACCTACGACGAGCTCAACCGGATCGAGCCGGGCCGCAACTACGGCTGGCCCGAGGCCGAGGGTGACTCGACCGACCCGGCGTTCACCAACCCCGTCGCCACCTGGCGCACGAGCGACGCGTCGCCGAGCGGCATCGCGGTCGGGCCGGACGGCCGGGTGTGGATGGCCTGCCTGCGCGGTGAGCGGCTCTACACGGTCGGCACCGACGGCGCTGGGGCGCAGGCGCTGCTGCGCGGCGAGCACGGCCGGCTCCGGCACGTCGCGGCCGCTCCAGACGGGTCGATGTGGGTTCTCACCTCCAACCACGACGGGCGGGGTGACCCGGCGCCGGGCGACGACCGGATTCTGCGCCTCACCCTCTGACACCGGCGATTTCGCCGATGCGCGTCCGCGTGGCCGCGCCAAACACTGGTCAGCGTCGATGTCCCCCGACGGACCAGGAGCCCCCCACGTGAAGACAGCCCTCCGCCTGCTCGCGACGACCGCCGCGGCCGTGCTCGCCGTCGGTGTCGCGGGCGTGCCCAATGCCCTCGCCGCCGACAACCCGTACGAGCGCGGCCCCGCGCCGACCACCTCGATCCTGGACGCCACGCGCGGCCCGTACGCCACCTCGTCGACCACCGTCTCCTCGCTGGTCAGCGGCTTCGGTGGCGGTGTCATCTACTACCCGACGACCACCAGCGACGGTACGTTCGGCGCGATCGCCCTCTCGCCCGGCTACACCGCCGCGTGGTCGAGCATCAGCTGGCTCGGCCCGCGGATCGCCTCGCACGGCTTCGTGGTCATCGGCATCGAGACCAACAGCCGCTTCGACCAGCCCGCCAGCCGCGGTCGGCAGTTGCTCGCCGCGCTGGACTACCTGGTCAACAGCAGCTCTGTGCGCACCCGGGTGGACGCCACGCGCCTCGCCGTAGGCGGGCACTCGATGGGTGGCGGCGGCACGCTCGAAGCCGCCTCGGACCGGCCGTCCCTGCAGGCCGCGATCCCGCTCGCACCGTGGAACACCGACAAGAGCTGGTCGGAACTGCGGGTGCCGACGCTGATCATCGGTGGCGAGAGCGACTCGGTCGCGCCGGTGTCGTCCCACTCGATCCCGTTCTACAACAGCATCCCGGCCTCGGCGGAGAAGGCGTACCTGGAGCTCAACAACGCCAGCCACTTCTTCCCGCAGAGCACCAACACGCCGACGGGCCGGCAGATGGTCGCCTGGCTCAAGCGGTTCGTCGACAACGACACCCGCTACGAGCAGTTCCTCTGCCCCGGCCCGACCGGCAGCGCGATCGAGGAGTACCGCAACACCTGCCCCAGCAGCTGACCGAACGCGACTGACAAAGGCGCCCGTCGATCGACGGGCGTCTTTGTTGCCAGGAGCTTTCGGATAGGTGACACTGGATACATGCTTGTTGCACCGGCAGTGCATGTTCCTGACGGAACAGGGCCTGTGCTGCGTGGCCGGGCGCGGGAGCTGGCCGCGATCAGCCGGCTGCTGTGGCGGGTGGCGCGGGGTTCCGGCGGCGTGCTGCTGATCGAGGGTGACCCGGGTTCCGGCCGCAGCGCCCTGCTCGCCCACGCGACGCGGCAGGCGCCCGGGTTCGTCCGGCTGCGCGTCCAGGGGCTGCTCGGCGAGGCGGACCTGCCCTACGCGGCGCTGCACCGGCTGCCCGTGCCCCCGCCGGTGCGACCGCGGACCGCCGAGCAGCGGCTGCGGCTGTGCACCCGGGTGCTCGAGGCGGTTGTCGCCCGCAGCCGCGGCCGGCCGGTGCTCTGCGTGGTCGACGACGTCGAGCGGATCGACCCGCCCTCGCTGGAGGTGCTCGCGTTCCTCGCGCGGCGGGCGCCGGACCATCGGATAGCCGTGCTGTTCGCCGGCACCGCCGGGCCACCGCTGGACGGCACCGCGCTGCGGCTCGCCCCGTTGGACGACACCACGGCGACCGACGTGTTGGCCGACCACGGTGTGCGCGGAGAGCTCGCCGAGGTGCTGGTCGACCTGGCCGGCGGCAACCCGGCCGCGCTGCACGACCTCGCCCGGGCGCTGACGCCGGCGCAACGGCGCGGTGCCGACCCGCCGCCGGAGTCGCTGCCCGTCGACGGCGCGCTGGGCCGGGCGTACCGGACCCGGTTGCGCGCCCTGTCCCCGGCGACCCGGCGCGCGCTGCTGCTGGTCGCCCTCGACGACGGCCTGGATCCCGCCCTTCTGGCCCGGCTGGCCGGTGGTGCCCTCGCCGCGGCCGAACGCGCGGGGCTGGTCCGCGGCGCCGGGTTCGCGCACCCGGCGGCCCGCGCGGCCGTGCGGGCCGAGTCCACGCTGGCCGAACGGCAGCGCGCGCACCGCACGCTGGCCCGGCTGCTGACCGGCGAGACCAACCGCCTGCGCCGGCTGCTTCACCTGGCCGCCGCGACCCCTCCGCCCGACGCGGGGCTGGCCGACGAGATCGAGCGCGCGGCGGCGTCCGTCGTGGACTGTCCGGTCGGCGCGGTGGCGCTGGAACGGGCGGCGGAGCTCACCCCGGACGCCGGTCCCGCCTCGGCCCGCCGGGTGGCGGCGGCCCGGTACGCCTGGCTCGGCGGCGACCCGGTCCGGGCCCGCCGACTGCTGGCCCGCGCCGGGGCGACCGGGTCCCTGCTCGCCGGCGAGATCGCGTTGCGGGGCGGCGCGCCGGGCGAGGCGCTGGAGCTGCTGATCGCCGCCGCCGACGACCTGGCTCCGGGGCAGCCGGAGCAGGCCTGGCGCGCGCTGGTGCTGGCCGGCGAGGCGGTGTGCCTGCACGGTGACCACGCCCGCTACCGGGAGGTGCTGCGCCGGGCGGCCCAGCTCCGCCGCGCGGGCCGGGTCGACCCGGTGCGCTCCGCCCAGGTGGCCGGGCTCGCCGCGGCCCTGCGCGGTGACCACGAGCGGGCCCGTCCCGCGCTGCGCTCGGTGCTCGAACTGTCCACCTCGGACCCGGAGGTGCTCGTCTCCGCGGCGTCGGCCGGCCTCCTGCTCGGCGACGACGCGGCCGCGCACCGCAGCCTGGAACGCGCGGCCGAGCTGGCCCGCTCCAACGGCGCGATCGCGCTGCTGCCACGGGCGCTGGAGCTGCGCACGTTCGTCGAATACTGGATGGGCGCCTACCCGGCCGCGGCGGCCAGCGCGCGGGAAGGACTCGACGTGGCCCGGGCCTGCGGCCAGCGGGCCGCCGCCGGCAACCTGATCGGCCTGCTGGCGCTGTTGGCCGCGCTGCGCGGCGACGGACCGGAGTGCATGCGCTGGATGCGGGAGCTGCGCTCGGGCTCGCCCGCCGGCCGCCCGCGCGCGCTGGTGCAGTGGGCCCTGGCCGTGCTCGACCTGGTCGCCGGCCGCGCGTCGGACGCCCTGGGCCGGCTGGTCACGATGGCCGACCCGGCGTCCGGCAGCGGCACCCTGCTGATCCAGATGACCGCGGCGCCGTACCTCGTCGAGGCGGCGGCCGCGGCCGGCGAACCGGAGGCCGGCCGGGACGCGGCGGCGGTGTTCGGGCGGTGGGCGGCCGCGACCGGCGACCCGACCCGGCGCGCCCTCGCCGCCCGCTGCCGGGCCCTGCTCGCGCCGCGCGGTGGTGAGGTCGCGCTCGCGGAGTTCGCCCACGCACTGCGGCTGCACCCGGTCGACGGCGGCGACTTCGAACGGGCCCGCACGGAGCTGTTGCTGGGTCGCGACCTGCGCCGGGCCCGGCATCCCCGGGACGCCCGGCCGCACCTGCACCGCGCCGCGGAGGGCTTCGCGCTCGTCGACATGCCGGTCTGGGCCGCGCAGGCGACGGCCGAGCTCCGCGCCGCGGGTGAGGCGTCGGACCAGCCGGCGCCGCCCGGGCTGTCGCTGACCGCACAGCAGCAGCGGATCGCCCAACTCGTCGCGAGCGGCGCGACCAATCGCGAGGTCGCGGCCCAGCTCTTCCTCTCCACCCGGACCGTCGACCATCACCTGCGCAACATCTTCAGCCGGCTCGGTGTCCGCTCGCGGACCGAACTGGCCAACACACTGTGATATTCATCGACGCGTGGCTCTGGTGCGGGTGGAGACGACGGCGGTCGCGGTCGCGCTGATGCGGGCGCTGGAGAGCGATGTGCCGGCCGGGCACCGACTCTTCGACGACCCCGTCTCCGGGCGGCTGCTCACGGGTCTGCCGGGGCTGGTCGCCCGGCACCGGTCGGCCCGGGTCGCGCTCGGCCGGCTGGCGGAGACGGCGATGCCCGGGATACGCGGCACGGCGGTCTGCCGCACCCGGGTGGTCGACGACTGGTGCCGGGACGCCCTGGCCGCCGGCGCGCGCCAGGTCGTGGTCGTCGGGGCGGGTCTGGACAGCCGTCCCTATCGGATCGCCGAGTTCGCCGCCGCCCGCGTCTGGGAGCTCGACCTGCCAGGCACGCAGGCGCGCAAGCGCGCGGCGCTCGCGCTCCTGCCTGCCACGACGAACATCCGCTACCTCCCCGCCGACGTCACCACCGACCCGCTCGACGCGCTGCTCGCCGCCGACGGTTTCGACGCGTCCGCCCCCACGCTGGTGGTCTTCGAGGCCGTCGCGCAGTACCTGCCGGCCCCGGCGGTGGCGCCAACGCTGGAGTGGGCCGGCTCCCTCGCCCCGGGCAGCCGGCTGGTGCTGACCTATCTGCCCGAGCGGGTGTGGCGGCAGCGCGCCCGGGCGTCCCGGCGCTACGGCTGGCTGAGCGCCTACGACCCGGCCCGGCTCGGCGCCGTGCTCGCCGGGCACGGGCTGACGCTGCTCCAGGACGTCGGTGTCGAGGACTATCCCGACCGCTATCCCCAGCTACGCGGCCGCCGGCTCGCCCTACGCGAGATCGAGCGGGTAGCGGTGGCTGAGGTGGCAGCATCGGTCTAGGAATGTCGACGAGGGACGAGGGATCCATGGCGACGGCGGTCGTGGTCGGTGCGGGGATTGGTGGGCTCAGTGCGGCCATCGGGCTGCGCAACCGTGGCTGGGAGGTCACCGTTCTGGAGCGGGCCGCGCGGATCGCCCCGGTCGGCTCCGGGCTCACCCTGCTGGCCAACGGCATGCGCGGGCTCGACGCGCTCGGGGTGGGCGACGCGGTGCGGGCCGAGGGGCAGGTCGAGGCGTCCGGGGGCCTGCGCACCCCGGACGGCCGCTGGCTGAGCCAGATCGACGGCGCGGACCTGGTGCGGGTGCTCGGCACGTCGGCGGTCGGCATCCACCGCGCCACCCTGCACCGGGTGCTGCTCGACGCCCTGCCGGCCGGCACGGTGGTCACGGGTGCCGAGGTGCACGACGTGCGACCCGGCCCGCCGCCCCGGGTCGACGGTCGCGCGGCCGACCTCGTGGTCGCCGCCGACGGCATCGACAGCGCGGTCCGCCGGCAGCTGTGGCCCACCGTCCCGTCGCCGGCCTACGCGGGCACGACCGCCTGGCGCGGGGTGACGGCCGAGCCGTGGCGGGGCCCGCTGGTCGTGGCGATCACCTGGGGGCCGGGCGCCGAGTTCGGCATGGTCCCACTCGGCGACGGCCGGGTCTACTGGTTCGGTGGGGTCAACGCGCCTCGCGACACCCGGTATGACGACGAGCTCGCCGAGGTTCGCGCCCGGTTCGGTGACTGGCACGACCCGATCCCGGCGCTGATGGCGGCGACCGACACCGTCCGGCGCGACGACCTGCGCTACCTGCGCACCCCCGTACCGTCCTATGTGCAGGGTGGGGTGGCGCTGCTCGGTGATGCCGCGCACGCGATGACGCCCAACCTGGGTCAGGGCGCCAACCAGGCGATCGAGGACGCGGTCGTGTTGGCCGCCTACTGCGACCCGGCCGGTGACCTCGGTGCGGGGTTGGCCGCCTACGACCAGGCGCGGCGGCCGAGGTCGCAGGAGGTGGCGCGGGCGGCGTACCAGATGGGTCGGTTCGGTCAGCAGTTGCACAACCCGGTGGCGGTCGCGCTGCGCAACGCGGTGATCCGGCTCACCCCGCCCAAGGCCGGCCTGCGCTCGATGACCCGCTTCGCGGCGTGGACCCCGCCGACGACGTAGCGTTGGTCGATGAGCGACGACGTGGGGGAGCGGCTGCGGGCCGAGCGCCGCGGCACGGTCGCGCAGATCGAGACGCTCAGCCGGGTGGTCGAGGGGATCGTCACGGCGCAGACAGGGACGGCGACCGACGACGAGCACGACCCTGAGGGCCAGACGATCGCGTACGAGCGCGCGCAGGCGGGAGCCATGCTGCAGCGCGCCCGTGACCGGCTGGCGGCGATCGACGCGGCGTTGGCCCGGGTCGACGACGCCAGCTACGGCCGTTGCGAGCGCTGCGGCGAGCCGATCGACCCCGAGCGCCTGGCCGTCCTGCCGGCGGCGCGCACCTGCGTGGGCTGCGCCGCCGGAAGGCGGTGAAGGTCAGGCTTCGCGGACGACCGAGAGCTGGCTGAGCATCTGCGTCTCGCCGCCGACGTTGGCCGGCTGCTCGACGCCGAGCGCCCGGAGCTGACCCTGCATGAACGCGACGAGCTGCGCGCGATATTCGCGGTCGAACTGCTGAAGCGACTCGATCTCCTGCTGCAACGCCTCACGCTGCGGCTGGAGGCTGCCGACCTGCTCCTCGTAGCGGCGCTGGGCGTCCTGCTCGAGCGCGTCGGCGGCGTCCTGCGCGTCCTGCCCGACCTGCTCGGCCGTCGCGTGGGCCTCGGAGACCATCCGCTCCGCCGCATCGGTGGCGTCGGTGACGACCTGCTCGGCGGTGGCCTGCGCCTCGTTGAGCACGCGCTCGCCCTCGGTGCGGACGTCGTCGGCGTGCGCGGCCGCTTCGCGGGCGGACTGCTCGGCCGACGCGCGCGCGTCGGAGAGCACCTTGTCGGCCTGCCGGCGCATCTCGTCGGAGTAGCCCTGCGCCTCGCGGGCGACCTGGTCGGCGGCCCGGCGGGCCTCCGCGAGGAGCTGCTCGGACTGGCGCTGGGCGGCCGCGATGTGCTCGTCGGCAGTGCGCTGGGCAAGGGTCAGCACGGAGAGTGCTTGGTGAGAGTTGGGTTCCACGAGCGCCTCACTGGGGGTGGGCTCGACCATATGGTGGCCATTGTCCGGAGTCGTCCCGCCGAACAACCCTTTTACGCGGCCTTTAACCCGGTTGTCGGTCACCGGTCGACCTCCGTCCTTGAGCGGCCCGGTCGGCCGGACGCTACCAGGCCCGGCGCCCTTTGTTCGAGGGGGAAGGGCACAGGAACCACCCTTGACCAGGTGCGTTCGCCCTTAATGTCCACGATGAGCTGAGTGAATGGGGCCCGGTTCGTGGACGATCCGGTCAGCGAGCTCGGCGGCCAACCGGTCAATGTCGGGAAGTAGACCACGGTGGACCGCCGCACGTTCGGCCGCGAGCTGCTCCCGGCCGGCGGCGACGATCGCCTCGGCCTCGGCGCGGGCGGCGGCGAGCGCCTCCGCGCGGATCTGCTCGGCCTCGGCCCGCGCCCGTTCGCGGATCAGCGCGGCCTCGGCGCGTCCCTCGGCCAGCTTCGCGCGATAGCTGTCGCGGAGCCGCTCGGCTTCGCTCCTGGCGGCCTCGGCCCGAGCGAGGCCGCCGTCGATCGCGTCGGCGCGGGCCTCGAACGTGCGCTCCATGCGGGGGAACACGACCTTCATCAGCACGAGCGCGAGCAGACCGAACGCGACCAGACCGATCAGCACCTCGGGCAGGACTGGCGTGATGGGGCGAAGCGGGCTATCGCTGGCGAGCATCGCACGACCTCCGAGCCGGGACATCGAATTTATCTCATGTCCATCGCGCCCGTCAGCCCGCGACCGGGACGAGCTCGCCGGCGGCCCACAGCGGGAGCTGGTCGGCGTAATGCGGATCACCCGGTCGGCCGCTCGCGCCGAACGGCACGATCCACCGGCTGGCGGACCGGTCGCCCAGGTCCCAGACCCAGCGGGCGACCGGCCCGCGCCAGCACGCGTCGGACACCCCTGGCACGCTGGAGGTGGCCAGCACGCAGTCGGTGTCGCCGTCGAGGCCGACCGTCGGCGCGCCGTCCGGCACCGCCTGGATCGGTGCCAGCACGTGCGTGGCGCCCCACGCCCGCGCCGGTTCGGCGGCGGTGTCCTCGAGCGCGGCCGCCGCCAGCGGACCGCACACGGCCGGGCCGAGCCCGGCGACCACGCTCTCCAGCGCGATGCCGATCCGGCCCAGCGGGTCGGTCCACGGCGCGAACAGCTCGTCGTACGCGGACGGCCCGCGCAGCGCCGCCAGCGCCGGATGGTCGTGCAGCCGCCGGACCAGCGCGGAGCGCCACCGGGCATAGCTGCCGGCGGCCACACTGGACGCCGCCATCCGCCCGTCCCAGGACAGCAACCGGTCGCGCAGGTCCGCCGCGGGACCGGTGACCTCGGCCGCGGCCAGCAGGTCCCGCGACACCGGCACCTGGGTGTCGGTGTGGATCGACCCGGCCGGAGTGCCCGTGGAGACCAGCTCGCGGATCCGCCGGGCCCGGTGCGGCGGCGCGAAGTCGACACCGAGCGGTGCGACCGCCGGCCGCCGGTCGTTGGCGTGCACGGCGACGCCGGCCACCGGCTCCGAAGGCATCCGCGCGTAGCCCTGCCACGCGTACCGAGACTCCCAGGCCGGCACCGGCTCCCGCCGGCAGCGCTCGTCGCGCACCGGGACCAGCCCGGCGACGAGCTCGCAGACGTCGCCGGTGGTATCGGCGACCAGCACACTGTTGACCGGCTCGACCCAGCACCGCAGCGCGTCGACCACGTCGCCCGTGGACCGCGCCCGCAGCAGCGGCAGCAGCGCGTCGAAGCCGAGCGCGGCCTCGACCCGGCTCGGCGTGCGCAGGCTGAGCGCCTCGCCGGTGCGCCGGTCGACGTCGACCACCGGCCCGCGCGCGGTCTCGACCACCTCGACGGGCTCGGTCGCGCCGTCCCGGACCGCGATGTGCTCGACGTGGACGGCCACCGGCTCCCAGCCGGCCGGGCCCCGCGCCGACACCGTGCCGCCATCGCGGCGCAGATCCTCGCGGTAGAGATCCTGGTAGTCGGCCATCGCGTTGGTGATGCCCCAGGCGACCCCGCCGGCATGCCCGAAGTGCGGCACGCCGGGCACGCCCGGGAAGGCCAGCCCGATCACGTCGAACTCGGGGCAGGCCAGCCCGACCTGCTGGTAGACGCCGGGCAGCTCGAGCAGCCGGTGCGGGTCGCCGGCGAGCACCGCGGGCGGCCCGGCCACCGCCCAGGCGTTGCTGCCCGAGCCGGCCGTGGCGAACAGCTCGGTATCGCCGAGGGCCGCCGCGAGGTCGGCCCGCCACAGCTTGTGCGGGAACGTGCCGAACAGCGCGTGCTGCACGAGGAAGACGCCCAGCGGCGTCCACGGCCGCCAGCGGTCCGGCCGGTGACCGGTGGCGGCGAACTCCGGGGCGTCCACGGATCGCAGCGCTGCGTTGACGCCGTCCACGTAGGCCGCCACCCACCGGCGGGTCGCCGGGGCCAGCCGGGCGAAGCACCGTCGTGCGGTGTCGTCCAGCCGGACCCGGCGCGCGAACCGGTCCCAGGGCAGCTCCGCCGGGCCGAGCACGGCGGCCAGCCGGCCCTCCGAGCGCAGCCGTTCCACCTCGATCTGCCAGGCCCGGTCGGTCGCGGTGACCCGGCCCTGGAGGAACGCGAGCTGGTCGGCGTCGTCGGCCCAGAGGTGCGGGATGCCCCAGTCGTCGCGGCGGACCTTCACCGGGCGGCGATCGGGTTGGCCAGCGAGCCGGCGTAGATCAGCGACCCGGCCTGGTCGGTGAGGTCGACCATCTGGAGCGTGTTGCGCAACTGCAGCCGGTTGAGGCACGAGTGGTCGAACTCCGGCCGCGCCAGCGCCAGCCGCCCACGTAGGTCCGGGTGGTCGGCGGCGTGCTCCTCGACGCAGTCGGCGACCAGCGCCCAGAACCGGTCCCAGGGCAGCACCCCGTCGCCGTCGAGGATGCCCGCGAGGTGCCGCAGGAAACCGTCGAACACGTCGGTGTGCAGCGCCAGCGCCTTGACGTCGTCGGACACGTCGATCCGGATCCGCTCGATCTCCGGCGGCAGCGGCCGGTCGACGCTCATCACCGCGACCTCCTCGCCGATGTCCTTCATGAACACCCGGGTCGGCACGTGCCCGTCGAGCACGAGGATCAGGTTCTCGCCGTGCGGCATGAACGCCAGGTCGTGCCGGAGGATGCAGTGCACCACCGGGCGCACGTACGCGCGCAGGTAGGTCCTGACCCAGCTCTCGGCCGGCAGCCCCGAGGCCGCGACCAGCTCGGCGACCAGGGAACGGCCGGCCCGGTCGCGGTGCAGCAGGCTGGCCATCGTGGCCAGGCGCTCGCCGGCCGCCACCCGCGGCACCGGGCTCTCCCGCCAGAGCGCGGCGAGCATCCGCTGGTGCACCGAGGGGAAACCGCTGCGGTGGTACGCGTCCCCGGTGTAACCCACCGACGCCAGCTCGCGCAGCACGCTGAAACCGCACTCCCGCAGGGTCTCGTCGGCCTCGACGACGCCGGCCACCCAGTCGTTGATCGGCGGGGTCGCGCGCATGTAGCCGGGGGAGAGGCCGCGCAGGAAGCCCATGTTCTGGATGGCCAGCGCGGTCTTCACGTAGTGCCGGTCGGGCCGGTCGGTGTTGAAGAAGGTCCGGATCGACTGCTGTGTTCGGTAGCGGTCCGGCCCGGCGCCCAACGGCACGATCGCGCGGCGCGCCACGTCGGGCGCGAACGTCACGGCGTGCTTGTGCTCCCACTGCCAGGGATGGGCCGGCAGGTAGCGGTAGTCGGCGGGGTCCAGGCCGAGCGCGCGCAGCCGAGCGGCGAACCGGTCCAGCGTCTCCGAGCCGAGCTCGTCCGCGTAGAGCTCGTCCTCGGTCACCCCGGCGCCGGCGGTGAACGCGCTCTCGGACCGCAGCACCGCCAGCCAGACCAGCCGGACCGGTTGGCCCGCCTCGGGGGCGTACGCCTCGTGGTCGGCGAGTCCGAACCCGATCCGCCCGTTGTTGGCGACGAAGCCGGGGTGCCCCTCGGTCATCGCGGTCTCGATCGACTGGAAGTCAGCGTGCACCAGCGCGGCGGCGTCGTGCCGCTCGTGGTGGTGCTTCCAGGCCGCGCCGGCCAGGGTCGCGGCGATCTCCTCCAGGTACGTGCCGACCAGCCGGTCCGGGATGCCGAGGGTGCCGGCCAGCCCGGCGACGAACGCCATCGCGTCCAGCGGTCCCTCGATCGAGTCCGGGTCGACCACCCAGTGCTCCAGCGGGTAGCGCCGGGCGCGGAAGCGATGCTCGCCCAGGACCCACCCGTCGCCGTCGGGCTCGGGCGTGAGGATCCGCTCGTGGCTGAACTCGGCGATCGCCTTGGCGATCAGCCGCCGGTGGGCGACGGCCATCGTCTCCGGTGTCAGGTGCGCGGGCGGTTCCGGC
This sequence comes from Asanoa hainanensis, assembly GCF_900188485.1. Lineage (GTDB taxonomy): Bacteria > Actinomycetota > Actinomycetes > Mycobacteriales > Micromonosporaceae > Asanoa > Asanoa hainanensis. Next base: position 283,669 of record NZ_FZPH01000004.1, on the reverse strand, counting down.
GCGGTCAGCGTGTACGCGTCGCGCGTGCAGAAGCTGAGGTTGGCCACCTTGTCGGCGAGCTGGACGCGGCGCTGGACCACGAAACCGACCTCGGCGTTCTTGCGGGCGATGGCGTCGTTCCGCTCGTCGGGCTCGACCACGACCCGGTGGGCGTGCGGGTCGGCGAAGACGAACTCCATGACGGCCCGCATCACGCCCGACGTGAGCCCGTGGCGGACGGTCCCGTCCGGCGGGGCGACCAGCACGTGCATCCCGACGTCGCCCGCGGCGACCGCGTAGTGCGCGGCGAGCTCGCTGTGCGCCGGGTCGTACGTCTCGGCCAGGAAGAGGGGCTCGCCGTCGAGGCGGCCGAGCCAGGCGTGGTGGTGCGGGTCGGCGGCGATCTCGGCGTACGCCTTGTGCACGGTCTCCACCGAGGCGCCCTGCATTCCCCAGTAGACCGACCTCGGGTGGGTGACCCAGGCGTGCAGCAGGTCCGCGTGCGCGTCGAGGTCGAGCGGTTCGAGAGTGAACGTCACGGTGCCACCTCCGCGAGCGCCGGTGCCGGCGCGCCGAACTCCTGGAACGCGATGCGCTCCTCGATCGGGTAGACCTCGCGCCCGGTGAGGGCACGGATGATGACCGAGTTGCGGTAGGCGCCCATGCCGAGGTCGGGCGCGGTCAGGCTGTGCGTGTGCTCCTCGGCGTTCTGCACGAAGATCTCGTTTCCGGTGCGGTCGACCGCATAGTCGAGGGAGACGTCGTAGCGGCCGCGCTCGTCCCAGCGGATCCGGTCGCGCACGGGCTCCAGGAAGCCCGGCACCCGGGGCGCGTAGCCGGTGGCGAGCACCAGACCCTGCGTTTCGGCGGTGAACGAGCGGTCCTGCTCGACGTGGTGCAGGTCGAGGGTGTAGCGGTCGCCGTCGTAGCGGGCCGCGGTGACCTCGACACCGCTGCGCAGCGTCGTCGGCACCGGGCTGCGCAGGCCCAGCTCGTACAGCGTGTCGAAGATGGTGTCGACCAGGTCGCCGCTGATCCCCTTGTAGAGGTTGCGCTGTTCGCGGGCGAGCCGGTCGCGGGTCGCGGCGGGCAGCGCGTGGTGGTAGCGGATGTACTCGGGCGACGTCAGCTCCAGCGTCAGCTTGGTGTATTCCATGGGGAAGAACCGCGGCGAGCGGGTGAGCCAGGTCAGGTGGTAACCCCGCTCCTTGGCCTCCGGTAGCAGGTCCAGGTAGATCTCGGCGGCGCTCTGTCCACTCCCGACGATCGTGATCGAGTCGAGCTGCTGCAGCCGGCGCTTGGCGGGCAGGTAGTCGGCGCTGTGCACGACCGGCAGGTCGCGCAGGGCGGGCGGGACGTGTGGCGCGGTGCCGATGCCCAGCACGAGCTTGCGGGCCAGCACCGTCTCGACCGCGCCGGCGGAGAGGACCCGCAGGGCGTACACGCTGCCGTCGTGGTCGATGCGCTCCACCCGGCTGCCGAAACGGATGGGGAGCTGCGCGGCCGCCCACCGGCAGTAGTCGTTGTACTCCGCGCGCAACGGGTAGAAGCTCTCCCGGATGTAGAAGCGGTAGAGCCGCCCCGTCCGCTTGAGGTAGTTGAGGAACGAGAAGCGCGAGGTCGGGTCGGCCAGCGTGACCAGGTCGGCCACGAACGGCACCTGGATCGTCGCGCCCGGGATCATCAGGCCCGGATGCCAGTCGAAACCGGCGCGCTGCTCGAAGAAGACACCGTCCACATCAGAGAGATCGGCGGTCAGCGCGGCCAGGCCCAGGTTGAACGGGCCGACGCCGACGGCGGCGAAGTCGTGGATCCGCATCAGACCACCGCCGTCGCGAGCCGGGTGTCGTCCTCGGCGAGCAGCGCCCAGCCGGTCTCGCGCACCAGGTCGAGCACCGCCCGCAGGTGCTCGGTCGTGGTCATCGGGTTGAGCAGCGTGAACTTGAGCCAGTGGCGGCCGTCGCGGGTGGTGCCGGCCACGATCGCCTCGCCGCTCGCGAACAGCCGCGCCCGCAGCCGCGGGGTGAGCTCGTCGCAGGCGTCGTCGTCGAGCCAGGCCGGCCGGTAGCGGAACAGCACCGTGCTCAGCGTCGGCTCCGCGGCGACCTCGAAGTCGGGATCCTCGGTCAGCAGCCGGTGCGCGTCCTCGGCCAGGTCGACGACCCGGTCGAACATCGAGCCGAGCTGCTCGGCGCCGACCGTGCGCAGGGTCATCCAGAGCTTGAGCGCGTCGAACCGGCGGGTCGTCTGCAGGCTCTTGTCGACCTGGTTGGGCACGGTCGCCGTGCGCGGGTTCAGGTAGTCGGCGTGGTGGGCCATCCGGCGCATCGCGTTGGCGTGGCGCACGATGATCGCGCTGGAGCTGATCGGCTGGAAGAAGCTCTTGTGGAAGTCGACGGTGACGGAGTCGGCCCGTTCGATGCCGTCGAGCAGGTGCCGGCGGCGGGTCGAGACCAGCAGACCGCAGCCGTACGCGGCGTCGACGTGCAGCCAGACGCCCCGGCGGGCGCAGCTCTCGGCGATCTCGGCGATCGGGTCGACGCAGCCGAGATCGGTGGTGCCGGCGGTGGCGACCACGGCGATCGGCACGAGCCCGTACGCGGCCAGGTCGTCCAGGGTGCGGGCCAGCGCGGCCGGGTCCATCCGCCCGCCGGCGTCGGTGGCGACGGCGACGACGGCCGCCCGGCCGAGACCGAGCAGGATCGCCGCCTGGGTGACGCTGAAGTGGGTCTCGGCGGTGGCCAGGATGCGCATCCGGGACAGGTCGGTCGCCGGGCTGGCCTCGCGGGCGAGCAGCAACCCGTGCAGGTTGGACTGCGTGCCGCCGCTGGTGAACACCCCGTCGGCGTCCGGGCCGAAGCCGATCCGGCCGGCGGCCCAGTCGACCAGGCGGCGCTCGATCAGCGTGCCGGTCGTGCTCTGGTCGTAGGTGTCGACGGACGAGTTGACCGCCGCCAGCAGCACTTCGGCGCTGAGCGCGGGCAGGGCGACCGGGCAGTTGAGGTGGGCGACGTAGCCGGGCTCGTGGAACCAGATCGCGTTGTCGAGGTAGAGCTTGGCGACCTCGTCGAGGGCGGCGTCGGTGTCGCCGAGCGGCCGGTCGAGGTCGACGGCGTCGACCATCCCCTGCAGGTCGGTCAGGCTCGCGCCCGAGTAGGGGCGGCGCACGGTGCGTACCCGGTCCGCCACGGCGGCCGCGGCCCGCGCGACGTCCTGCTGGAACGCCGACACAGTGGACCGACCGAACAGGTGTGGAGATGACCCCTCCAACACGACCTCCCTTTAGGTTAGCCTTGCCTAACTCGAGCAAGACGTTACCTGGAGGAAGCGTGAAACGGAACTGGGAGTCGGTCGTTCTCAAAGCGTTCGGCGGAAAGGACTTCCGCTTGACAGTGCTGGCGAACGAGCCGATCAACGCCCGCTACCAGCGGCTACGTCTCAACGACGGTGGTCTATTGGCGGCATGTGGCGTGCATCCCACGATGTGGGTGCGGCTCTGGTTCGACCGGGATGGTAAGGCGCACCAGCGCGCGTTCACGCTCGTGGACCCTTCGCCGGAATTGGGGGAGTTCAGCCTGGAGTTCGCGCTGCACGACGGCACGGCCGCGCGGTGGGCGCAGGCCGCCTCCCCGGGTGACACGGTCGACGCGACGGTCCAGGGCAGCGCGTTCGTCGTGCCGGACCCGTTGCCGGCCCGCTGGTACGGGGTCGGCGACGCGGCGTCGGCACCGGCGCTGAACAGCCTGTTCGACACGCTTCCGGCCCCGGCGACCGTCTGGCTCGAGTACGCGCACGACGAGGAGCGGGAGTTCCCGCTGCGCGCCCGTTCGGGCCACGAGGTGGTGTGGTTGCCGCGCCGGGACGGGGGCGCGCACCTGGTCTCGACCGTCTGCTCGGCGTTGTCCGCCGCGCCGGAGGCGTTCTACTGGGTCGCCGCCGAGGCGGCCAGCACCCGCGCGATCACCAAGCACCTGCGCCGCACGTTGGGCGTCGACAAGGCTCAGGTCAACTCGCTGGCGTACTGGCGGACGTAAAGTCCATCCATGCGGATCATTGGAGTGGGTTTCGGGCGCAGCGGCACACTGTCGCTGCGGTCGGCCATCGAGCGGCTGGGCGCGGGGCCGTGCCTGCACATGCAGGACCTGCGGAGCGGCGACCAGGCCGAGCGCTGGAAGCGGGTCGCCGACGGCGCGCGGGTCGACTGGCGGGAGATCTTCGACGGGTGGCAGGCCACCGTGGACTGGCCGGCCTGCAGCCGCTGGCGGGAGATCTGCGCCGCCTTCCCGTCCGCGCTGGTCCTGCTCAACTATCGCGACTTCGACGGCTTCTACCGCAGCGTCGAGCGCACCGTCTGGGCCGTCCGGCAGGCCGCGCGGGCCGGCACGCTCGGACCGCGCCCGGACGGCCTGGTGCCGCCGCCGGCGTTCCGGCACGTGATCGAGACGCTGATCTGGCAGGAGGACTTCCAGGACCGGTTCGAGGACCGAGCCTGGATGGAGCGGATGTACGCGGATCGGATCGCGGCCATCCGGCAGGAGATCCCGGCCTCGCGGCTGGTGGAGTGGCGGCTCGGCCACGACGGCTGGGAGCCGTTGGCGAAAGCGCTGGGGGTACCCGTGCCGACTGAGCCCTTCCCCCATCTGCACGACACCGACGAGTTCCGCGTGCAGGCCGGTCTGGCTCAGTCGGCGACGTAGCGCTGCCCGTAGGACTGGTCGCCCAGCGCCCGCAGGAACTCGAAGCTGTCGGCCGTGTGCGAGCCCGGCTGCGGCCGGAAGATGACCAGCCGCTGCCCGGTGCTCTCGCTGCGCACGAAGTCGCACTGCACGTCGAGGTGGCCGGCCTGGGGGTGCAGGATCAGCTTGCGGGTGCTGTGCAACGGCGCCACCCGCATCTCGCTCCAGTAGCCCGCGAACTCGGGGCTCGCCGCCTGGAGGTCGGCGACCAGACGCTCGGCCTCCGGGTCCGGGCCCCGCCGGGCGGCGGCCGCCCGCAGGTCGGCCACGTAGCCGCGGCCGATCGTCTCGTGCTCGTCCAGGGCGTTGAGCGCGCGGGACGGCGGGTCCGTGAACCACCGCCACGTCACGTTGTTCGACCGGGCCTCGCCGGCGGTCCACGGCCCGAGCAGCGCCCGGCTCAGGCCGTTCTGCGCCAGCACGGTGGTGAGGTCGTCGATGACCTGCGCGGGCACCTCGGCGAGGGCGTCGAGCAGAAACAGCAGCGCCGGGTCGACGTAGCCGGTGACCGCACCGGCGGCGGGCGTCGCGTATCCCGCCAGCCGATAGAGGTAGTCCCGCTCCTCGACCGACAGCCGCAGCGCCCGGGCCAGGCCGCCGAGCAGCGCCTCCGACGGCGTGCCGGCCCGCGACTGCTCCAGCCGCTCGTAGTAGTCGACGGACAGGTTGGCCAGCAGGGCAACCTCTTCCCGGCGCAGGCCGGGCGTGCGGCGCCGGCCGCCCGACGGGATGCCCACGTCGGACGGCCGCAGCGCCTCCCGGCGGCTCCGGAGGAAGTCACCGAGCTCGTTGCGTGCCACTGCTCACTCCTCGATGGCGGCCATCGCCTGTGGCGTGTAGCGGGCACCCACCGCCGCGCCGACCGGCGCCGCCACGCTGAGCTCGGCGAGCACGGTCGGGCTCAGGTCGATCCCCGCCGCGGCGACGTTGTCCGCGAGGTACGTGCGGCGCTTGGTGCCCGGGATCGCCGTGGCGCCCTGTCCCAGCACCCACGCTAGTGCGATCTGGGCGGCGGTGACCCCTTCCCGGTCCGCGATGGCACTGATGCGGTCCACGAGCACCAGGTTGCGGTCGAGGTTGCCGTCCGCCAGGCGGGGCCAGGTCCGGCGGAAGTCGTCCTCCGGCACGTCGTTCAGGTCGCGGATGGTCCCGGAGAGGAAACCCCGACCCAGCGGCGAGTACGCGACGAAGCCGATGTCCAGCTTGCGGGTCGTCGCCAGCACCCCGTTGGCCTCGACGTCCCGGGTGAACAACGAGTACTCGGTCTGCACGGCCGACAGCGGCGCGGTCGCGTGGGCCCGCCGGATGCTCTCCGGCCCCGCCTCGCTGATCCCCAGGTAGCCGACCTTGCCCTCGGCGACCAGCTCACCCAGTGCACCGAAGGACTCCTCGACCGGCACCTGGGGGTCCACGCGGTGCAGGTAGAGCAGGTCGATGTGGTCGACACCGAGCCGGCGCAGGGACCGCTCCACGGCCTGCTTCAGGTATGCCGGCTGGCCGTTGGCCGGGCCGACCCACCGGTCCTCGTGGTCCATGGACTGGCCGCCGACCTTGCTGGCGATCACGGCCTCGGCGAGCCGGCTCGCCAGCGCGCGGCCGAGCAGCCGCTCCGCGCCACCGAGCCCGTAGAAGTCGGCGGTGTCGAACATGGTCACGCCCAGGTCGAGGGCGTGCTGGATGGTGGCGGTGGCCTCGGCGTCGTCGCGGGTGCCGTACGCGGTGGTCAGGCCGAAGGTGCCGAGCCCTTCGACGGAGGCCGTCAGGCCCTGGGAGCCGATGGCGTGGTTTCGCATGGTCATGACCACCACGGTGCGTCGGCCCGGCGGTCGTAGCGGCGCCCTGGTTATCCCCGGTCCGGCAGGGCGGGGCTGTCGCAATTGTCGAGCACATCTCAACCGCCCCCGTCGCGGTTGACACCTCGGCGCGGCCGACCGTAGCGTCCCGGTCAGAAGTGACGATGGTAGGAAGCCGGTGAGATACCGGCACGGTCGCGCCACTGTGACCACGCTTGCGTGGAAGTCAGACCCTCCAGCGTCACGGAAACCCAGCGTGGGACGCGTGATCCCGAGGAGGTTCGCCCCGTGTCCAGCATTTCTTCTTCCGCCACCCCCCGCCCGGCGGTCCAGCCCGTGGCCATCCCGTGGCGTGAGCTCCAGCCGTGGCTGCTGTTCGGCGCCGTGCTCGCCATCGCCCTGCTCTACTTCGTCGGAACCGAGCAGGGTGTCTTCCACCTGATCGGTGGCAGCGGCGTGCACGAGTTCGTGCACGACGGCCGCCACCTGCTCGGCTTCCCCTGCCACTGACGGCGGGGGCGATCATGCTGTCCCCCCGTTCGTTGCTGGTTCGCGGCATGCTGGTGGGACTGGCCGCCGGCGTGCTCGCGTTCGCCTTCGCCTACCTCGTGGGCGAAGGCCCGATCGACGCCGCCATCGCGTTCGAGGAAGCACACAGCGAGGCCGGTGAGCCGGCCCTCGTCAGCCGCACCATCCAGAGCACCGTCGGTCTGCTCACCGCCACGCTGATCTACGGCGTGGCGCTCGGTGGCATCTTCTCGATGGCGTTCGCCGCCGCGTACGGCCGGATCGGTCGACTCGGGCCGCGGGCGACCGCGGCGCTGGTCGCACTGGCCGGCTTCGTCGTGGTCGCGCTGGTCCCGTTCCTCAAGTACCCGGCCAACCCACCGGCCACGGGTTCCGAGGACACCATCGGCAGGCGTACGTCGCTGTACTTCCTGATGCTGGTGATCGCGCTCGCGTCGCTGGCCTTGGCCGTCTACGTAGGACGGTCGCAGGTGGCCCGGTTCGGCGTCTGGAACGCGACGATCATCGCGGCCGGCGTGTTCGTGGCCGTGATCGCGGTCGCGCAGGTCCTGCTGCCGTCGATCGAGGAGATCCCGGACGGGTTCTCGCCGATCCTGCTGTGGAACTTCCGCCTGGCCTCACTCGGCACGCAGGTGGTCGTCTGGACCGCCCTCGGCCTCGGGCTGGGCGCGGTCGTCGAGCGCAGCCTGCGCCGCGAGGCGGTCCTGTCCACTCAGTGATGGTGGTGGTGATCGGCCGGGTGATGGTGGGGTAGCTGGGCGGCGCCCACGGACTGCTCGTGGAACGGCAGGGCGATCCGGTACTTGCAGGTGTCGCAGTTGGCCCGGATGTCCCCGCCCAGCGCCTCGTGGTAACGCTCCACCACGATCTCGGCCAGCCCCGCACAGTCGCCGATCACGTCGGCGGTCCGCACGTCAGCGCCGCGGGCCGCCGACCACTCGGCCGCCTGAGCCTCGACCCGGCGGGGCAGGACGCCGGTGAAGATGAAGTACGGCAGCACCACGATCTTTCCGGCACCCAGCGCGCGGCAGCGGTCCAGGCCGGCCGGCACGCTGGGTTGGGCGAGCGAGACGAACGCGTACTCGACGCCCGCCACCGGTGTGGTCTCGGCCAGCAGCCGCGCGACCTTGGCGACCTCGGCGTTGGCGTCGGGGTCGGTCGAGCCGCGGCCGACGAGCAGCACCGTGGTGTCGGCGTCCGCGCCGTGGAGCCGCTCCCGTAGGAGCGCCAGCACCCCGGGATGCGGGCCGAGCGGCCGACCGTAGGCGAACGACAGCCCCGGGTGCCGGGCGCGTTCGGCGGCGAGCGAACCCGGGATGTCGCCCTTGGCGTGGCCCGCGGCGACCAGCATCAGGGGTACGCAGGCGAGCCGTCGCGCGCCGGTTTCGAGCAGCGACGCGACCGCGTCCTTGACCGGTGGCGGGGACAGCTCGATGAAGCCGCCGGCGACCGGCACGTCGAGGGTCCGGCCGACCCGGGCGACGAAGCGGCGGAAGTCGTCGGCACCCTCCTGGTCGGTGGTGCCGTGGCCGGCGATGAGCAATGGGATGGTCATGCGAGGGGATCTCCGTACAGCAGGGCATTGACGGCGGCGGCCGCGACGGCCGCACCACCACGGGCGGATCGGTTGGACAGTTGAGGTAGCGCGGTGTCCCGCAGAGCAGCCTTGGACTCGGCGGCGCCGACGTAGCCGACCGGCAGTCCGACCACCAGCGCGGGCCGGATCTCGCCGGCGTCGGCCAGCCGCAGCAACTCGGTCAGCGCGGTCGGCGCGTTGCCGACCACCCAGACCGCGCCGTCGGCATGGGCCCTCGCCGCCAGTCTCATCCCGGCGGCCGACCGGGTCAGCCCGGTTTCCTTCGCGAGGGCGACCGTCTCGGGCGCGGCCACCAGGCAGGTCGCCGGGTACGTCGTCACGCCGGCCGCGACCATCGTCACGTCGGTGACCAGCGCGGCCCCGCCCGCGAGCGCGGCTTGGCCGGACGCCAGCGCGGCCTCGTCGAGAACCAGGTCGTCGAGCCAGCCCGGGTCGGCCGTGGTGTGGATGATCCGTTCGACCACGTCCCGGGAGTACGGCGGCAGGGCGGCCGTGTCGGCCTCGCCGCGCAGGATCCGGTAGGACTCCGCCTCGATCGGATGCACGGTGCGCCTCACGACAGCCACGTGTACTCCCGGGGCGTGACCATCCGCCCGGCCACCAACCGGCTGCGGCTGGACCCGACCAGCACCACCGAACGCATGTTCACGATGGACGGGTCGGCGGTCAGCGCGGCGAGCGTCGTCAGGTGGACCCGCTGCCCTTCGCGCGACGCGTCCCGAACGACACCGACGGGCGTCTCGGGCGGCCGGTGCCCACCGAGGATCGCCAGCGCCTCGGCGAACTGCGCGGTGCGCGCCTTGCTGCGCGGGTTGTAGAGGCAGGCGACCAGGTCGGCGCTGGCCACCGCGCGCAGCCGATCGACGATCACCGGCCAGGGGGTGTGCAGATCTGACAGCGAGACGTAGGCGTGGTCGTGGCCCAGCGGGGCGCCGAGCAGCGCGCTCGCGGCCAACGCCGCCGTCACCCCGGGCACGGCGTCGACGTCGACGTCCGCGCCGGCCAGCTCGAGGGCCGGCGAGGCCATCGCGTAGAGCCCGGCGTCGCCGGACCCGATCAGCGCCACGGCGTGCCCCTCGGTGGCGAGCTCGACCGCTTCCCGGGCCCGCTTGGCCTCCTCGCCGAGCACGGAGGCGACGATCCGGGTGCCGGGGGAGAGCAGGTGGCGCACCTGGTCCACGTACTGGTCGAGCCCGACGACGACGGACGCCCGGCGCAGCGCGGCGGTCGCGCGCGGCGTCCGCAGGTCCTCGGCGCCGGGCCCGATGCCGGTGATCGTGAGCCGCCCACGCGGCACGAGCCGGGCAACGGCCGCGGTGGCGGTCGGCGTGACCCGCTTGGCCACCACCAGCGCCGCGTCCCGGCCGGCGTCCCGCGCGGCCCGCAGCGCGGCCGCCTCGGCCACGCTCGGCGTGCCGACCGCGGCCCGCACCACCTCCGACGGCGTCGGCACGTCCTCGACCGCGAGCTCCTCGGCCGGGAAGGTCAGCACCGGCCAGCCCCGGTCTTTCGCCAGCTCCAGGATGCCGGCCTCGTCGGCCTTGACGTCCGCGGTGGCCAGGGCCCGCACCGACGCCCGGTCGAGCCCGCCGGCCGCCAGCGCGGCGTCGACCACGGCGGCCACCGCGTCCGCCGTGACGCCCCGGCTGGCACCGACGCCGACCACGAGCGAAGGCGGCCGGTACAACAGATCACCGCGCGCGTCGACGCGGTCGGAAACGACCAGCCGCACCGGGTCGGCGCCCGCCGGCAGGGCCGGAACGGGCCAGGTCGCGTCCGAGACGACGGTCGCACCAGCACCGTCCAGCATCGCCCGGGTGACGCGGGCGACCGGGGCCGCGTCGGCGAGGCGGAAGCCAAGGTCGGCGCCGAACCCGTCGAGGGGCGGGAGCCCGGTGCTGTCGGTGGCGGTGGTGACGACCGGCTCCGCGCCGAGCACAGCCGCGATTCGGTGGGCCGCGTCGTTGGCTCCGCCGTCGTGGCCGCCGGTGAGAGCGATCGCGAACCGGCCGGCCTCGTCGACGCAGACCACGCCCGGGTCGGTGTGCTTGTCGGCAAGCAGCGGCGCGATCAGCCGTACGGTCGCGCCGGTCGCCAGGAAGCAGACCACGACGTCACTGGCGGCCCAGGCGTCCTCGAGCCGGCTGTGGACGCGGACCTCGTCGGGCCAGGCGGTCGCCAGGCGGCCCGCGAATCCGCGGCCGGCGGCGGTCGGTGCGACGATGCCGATCATCGTGTTCCCCAGACGAGCGTCACCGGGTTGATGGCCGCCAGCCGGTGCCGGCCGACGATCTCCACCAGGCGGTTGGTTTGCAGCTGCGCGCCGCCGGTGGCGTAGCCGGCCGCCGCGAGCGCGTCCGCGGCCGGGCCGACCGGCTCCACGGCCGCGAAGGCGGCGACGACCTGGGCGGGCCCGCGGTCGAGCACCGCGGCGAGCACGTCCGGCCCGCCCCCGCCGACGAAGACCGCGTCGGGGTCCGGCAGGTCGGCGAGCACCGCCGGCGCCGCGCCGGTCACGACCCGGACGTCCACGCCGTGCTGGGCCGCGTTGGCCCGCACCAGGTCCGCCGAAGCGGGGTCGCGGTCGACCGCGACCACCGCCGCGCCGAACCGGCCACATTCGACGGCGACGGAGCCGGAGCCCGTGCCGACGTCCCAGACCAGCGTGCCGGGTGCCGGGCGCAGGTGGGCCAGCGCCACCGCCCGCACCTCGGCCTTCGTGATCATCGAGGCGCGGTGCCGGAACGCGTCCTCGGGCAGCGCCCACCCGTCCGGTGGCCGCACCCCGCCCGCGAGCCAGCCGGCCGGGCCGTCCGTGAGCTCGGCGGCGAGGACGATCGCGACGTTCGGCTCGGCCCAGTCGCCGTCCGGGCCGGTCAGCCGTTCCGCGGGCGTGCCCAGCTCGGACGCCACGACGACCTCCCGCCGCCAACCCCGCAGGCCGGCCGCCAGCGCGGGCGGCGTCGCGTCGGGGCCGGTGAGCACGGCGACCTTCGGGTACGCGCGACAGACGTTGAGTGCCCGCCGCAGCCCGCCGTCGCGTCCATGCGCCGACACCACCACCGCGTCGTCCCAGGGCAGTCCCAATCGGGCGAACGCCAGGGCCACCGACGACGGCGCCGGGCGCACCACCGGGTCGACGCCCGCCCGGCGCAGCGCTCGGACGATCCCGAAGAAGCCCGGGTCGCCGCTGGCCACCACCGCGACAGATCCATCATGGACACTGATCCGGTCGACGGCCGCGGACACCGAGCCCATGACGACCCGCTCCGCGTCGGACGGGACGCCGTCGAGGTGGCGTGCGCCGCCGACCAGCAGGGTGGCCTCGGCCACCGATGCCGGCAGGGGGCCGCCGTCGAACCCGTACACGGTGACCTCAGGCATTGCGGGCCTTCAGCTCCGTGCGGGCCGCCCGCTCGGCCTTGCGGTGCCCGTGGAAGTGGCCCGGGTGGTAGAGGTGGCTGCGCGTGCCCGACGCGGACAGCGCGGGCCCTACGAGGAACAAGGTGTGCTTCCACAGCTTGTGCGCGCGGACCGTCTCGGCCAGCGTCTCGATCGTGCACCAGGCCAGCAGCTCGTCCGGCCAGCTCACCCGGGAGCCGATCACGACCGGGGTCTCCGGCGCGTAGCCGCCGTCGAGCAACTGCTCGGCGAGCTGCTTGGCCCGGGCGGCCGACAGGAACACCGCCATCGTCGTGCCGTGCCGCGCGAAGTCGGCGATCCGCTCGCCGGACGGCATCGGCGTCTTGCCGCCCTCCAACCGGGTCAGGATCACCGACTGGGCCACCTCGGGCACCGTCAGCTCCCGGCCGGCGGCGGCGGCGACCGCGGCGAACGCCGAGACGCCCGGCACGATCTCGGTCGTCAGGTCGAGACCCGCGCAGGCGTCGAGCTGCTCGGCGACCGCGCCCCACAGGCTCGGGTCGCCCGAGTGCAGGCGCACCACGTGCAGGCCCTCGGCCGCCGCACGGTGGTAGATCTCGACCACGGCCTCCAGCGGCACCGCCGCCGAGTCGACCACCTCGGCGCCCGGCCGCACGTGTTCGAGCACCTCGGCGGCGACCAGGCTGGAGGCCCAGACCACCACGTCGGCCTCGGCCAGCCGGCGGGCGGCGCGCAGCGTCATCAGGTCAGCGGCGCCCGGGCCGGCGCCGACGAAGGTCACGCGACCGGTCACAGCTTTCCTCCACGTCGTTCGCGCACGGCCGGGATCAACACCGTCGCCAGGTACGGCAACGGCCCGTCGACCGCGTCGAGCGGCTGCACCTTCTCGTCGGGCAGGCCCAGATGGCTGCCCACGACGGCACCGCGCCCGGCCGCCGCCTCGGCGATCGCCGCCATGTGCCGGCCTCCCTTGTAGACCACGACGGTGGCGTCGCGGTCCAGCGCCTCGCGCAGCGGCGTCAGGTCGCCCCGGGCCATCGGCAGCAGCACCAGCTCCTCGCCGCCCTCGACCAGTGGGCGCCCGGCCGCCGCGGCCAGCGCCTGCATCGCGGTGATGCCCGGCACGGTCTCGAGCTCGACGGACGGCACCAGCGCACGCACGGTCTCCGCCAGGTAGCCGAAGGTGGCGTACACGTTGGGGTCGCCGATGGTGGCGAACGCGGCGGTGCCGCCGGTCTCGCGCAGCCAGTCGGCCACCCGGCGCCCGGCCGCGTCCCAGTAGTGCTCGCGCCGCCCGGCGTCCTCCCGCTCGTTGAGCGCGAACACCAGCCGCTCGATCCGCTCGTGCGCGGCGTGGGCCCGCACGGTCGCCTCGGCCCGTCCGACATCGGCGGGGTCGAGCACGGGCACGAACACCCGGCCGGCGGTGGCCAGCGCCCGTACCCCCTTGAGCGTCATCAGCTCCGGATCCCCGGGCCCGACGCCGACTCCGATCAGGCGCATGCCGCCACCAACCGTTCCGCGATCTCGGGCGTGCCCGCCCAGTGCAGGTGCAGATAGGAGGCGTGCACGTTGCCCGCCACGAAGCCTTCGCCCGGCCGTTCGCGCCACGCCCAGGCCGGCGTGGCACCCGCGCCCGGTGTGGTCGCCGTCCGGTGGAACTCGTGCCCGGTGACCCGGGTGCCGACCGGCGCGAGCCAGCTCGGCGAGATGGCCACCGCGTCGCGGTATCCGAGGGTGAGGCGGCCGGTCATCGCCGCGTCGGCCGGGAGCACGCCGCACATCGGCGCCTCGTCCAGGCTGCGGGCCAGCCAGAGTAGCCCGGCGCACTCGGCCACGATCGGCGCACCGGCGGCGGCCAGGCCGGCCACGGCCGACCGCAGCGGGGCGTTCGCGGACAGCTCGGCCGCGTACACCTCGGGGAAGCCGCCGCCGACGACCAGCGCCGCGGTGCGCGGCGGCAGAGCCTCGTCGTGCAACGGGTCCAGCGTGACGACCTCGGCGCCGGCCGCCGTCAGCAGCTCGGTGGTCTCGGCATAGCCGAAGCTGAACGCGGGCCCACCGGCGACGGCGACGACCGGGCGGTTCGAGGTCGCGACCGCCGGCGGTGCCCACGGTTCGACCACCAGCGGCGGCGCCGTCGCGGCCTCGGCGGCGACCGCGTCGAGGTCCACACTGGACGCGATCAGCTCCGCGAGTGCCGTCATCGCGGCGGCCGCCTCGGCGCGGCGTTCCACGACGGGCACCAGGCCGAGATGCCGCGACGGCGCGGACACGGCATCGCTGCGGCGCAGCACTCCCAGCACCGGCGTGCCGGTCTCCTCCAGGGCCTCGCGCAGGATCGCCTCGTGCCGGTCGGAGCCGACCTTGTTGAGCACCACGCCGGCCAGCCGCAGCGTCGGGTCGAAGCCCCGGAATCCGTGCACCAGCGCGGCGACCGAGCGCCCGACTGCGGAGCCGTCGACCACCAGCAGCACCGGCGCTTTCAGCAACTTGGCCACCTGCGCGGTCGAGCCGTGCTCGCCCGCGTGCGCCCGGCCGTCGTACAGGCCCATGACGCCCTCGACGATCGCGACGTCCGCGCCGGCGGCACCGTGGGCGAACAGCGGCGCGATCCGCTCCTCGCCGACCAGCACCGGATCGAGGTTGCGGCCCGGCCGGCCGCTGGCCAGCGCGTGGTAGCCGGGGTCGATGTAGTCCGGGCCGACCTTGAAGCCGGCCACGCGGCGGCCCCGGGCGGCGAAGGCCGCGAGCAGCCCGCCGGCGACGGTCGTCTTGCCGTGCCCGGATGCCGGTGCGGCCACCACGATCCGTGGGGTGGCTACCACTCGATGCCCTGCTGACCCTTGCGGCCGGCGTCCATCGGGTGCTTGACCTTGGTCATCTCGGTGACCAGGTCGGCCGCGTCGACCAGCGCGGGCGCCGCGTCCCGGCCGGTGACCAGGACGTGCTGGTTGCCGGGCCGCTCGCGTAGCGTCGCCACGACCTCGTCGACGTCGACCCAACCCCATTTCATCGGGTACGTGAACTCGTCGAGCACGTAGAACCGGTACCGCTCCTCGGCCAGGTCGCGCTTGACCTGTGCCCAGCCCTCCGCGGCCTCGGCGGCGTGGTCGCGCTCGTCGCCCGGCCGGGCCAGCCACGACCAGCCCTCGCCCATCTTGTGCCAGGTCACGGGCGCACCGGTGCCGGTGCTGGCGTGGTGCTCGCCGAGCGCCTTGAGCGCGGTCTCCTCGCCGACCCGCCACTTCGGGCTCTTGACGAACTGGAAGACCACGATCGGCCAGCCCGCGTTCCAGGCCCGCAGCGCCATCCCGAACGCGGCCGTCGACTTGCCCTTGCCGGTGCCGGTGTGCACGGCCAGCAACGGCTGGCGGCGGCGTTCGCGGGTGGTCAGGCCGTCGTCGGGTACGCGCTCCACCTTGCCCTGTGGCATGGCCTCACACCGCCTTGAGGGTGGCGGCGGACAGCGCCGCGAGCGGGAGGTACTCGGCGTCCAGGGCCGAGGCCAGCGTGCGGGCCATGCCGAGCCGGACGGGGCCGCTCTCGCAGTCGACCACGACACTGGGCACCCCGGAGAGGGCCGGTGCGACCGTGCGCGGGTCGGGACCGCGGGTGTAGCGGCCGTCCGTGACGACGACCAGCAGCGGGCGGCGCAGCGGGTCGCGGCGGCGTTCCCCGGCCAGCGTCCGGGCGGCCGCGGTGAGCCCGGCGGCCAGCGGGGTGCGCCCGCCGGTGCGCAGGTCCGCCAGCCGGCGCACGCCGACCTCGTGGCTGGCCGTCGGGCGCAGCACCGTGGTCGCCTCGGTGTCCCAGAACGTGATCATGCCCACGGTGTCGCGGCGCTGGTAGGCGTCGCGGAGCAGCGAGAGCACGGCGCTCTTGACGGCGGCCATCCGGGCGCGGGCGGCCATCGACCCGGACGCGTCGACCACGAACAGCACGAGGTTCGCCTCACGTCCGATGTGGACGGCCTCGCGCAGGTGGTGCTGCTGGATCGCGACGCGGCCGCCGCGGTGGTCCCGGGCGGCGGCGAGCACGGTGTCCGGCAGGTGCACGGCACCGATCCGGCCGTGCGGGGCGCGCGAGCCGGCGACCCGGCCGCGCGCCGCGTAGGCCGGTGAGCGCCGTCCACTGTGGCCGTAGCGGCCACGGGAGCGGGCGGTCAGCGTCCGCGTCTTGTAGGCGGTGCCGACCGGTGCGGCGGCGGCCGGTGGGGGAGCGGCCTTCGGGCCGCCGGGCCGGTCCTCGGCGTCCGGTGCGGCGGCCTGGTCGCCACCTCCGGGGCCGTTGTCGTCGGGCGGCGGGTTGTCGTCGGGCCCGGAGCCGCGGCCGCCGGCACCGCCTGGATCCTGGTCGTCGTCAGGGTCCGAGGCGCCCGCCTGGTCCAGCGCGTCGTCCAGGGCTTGCTGGTCGGCGCCCGGCGGGTCGAACGGGTCGCGCCGGCGCCGGTGCGGCAACGCCAGCCGGGCCGCGTCGTCGATGTCGGAGTCGGCGACCACCGGGCGGTCGCGCCAGGCGGCCAGCGCGACGGCGGTGCGGGCGATGACGATGTCGGCGCGCAGGCCGTCGACCCCGTACGCCAGGCAGATCCGGGCGATCCGGTCCAGCGCGGCGTCGGGCAGCGTGACCTTCGGCAGCCGGGCCCGCGCCGCGACGATCCGCTCGGCCGTGGCGGCGTCGTCGTCGGCGAACCGGGCCACGAAGCTCTCCGGGTCGGCCTCGTACGCCAGCCGGCGACGGACGACCTCGGCCCGCTCACCGGGAGCGGTCGGCGCGCCCACCTCGACCACCAGGCCGAACCGGTCGACGAGCTGCGGGCGCGGCTCGCCCTCCTCGGGGTTCATGGTGCCGACCAGCAGGAACCGGGCCGCGTGCCGGAGCGAGACGCCGTCGCGCTCGACGAACGCCCGCCCCATCGCGGCGGCGTCGAGCAGCAGGTCGACCAGGTGGTCGGGGAGCAGGTTGACCTCGTCGACGTAGAGCGCCCCGCGGTGCGCGGCGGCCAGCAGCCCGGGCTCGTAGGCCTTCGTGCCCTCGGTCAGGATCCGCTGCACGTCGAGCGTGCCGACGACCCGGTCCTCGGTGGCCCCGACGGGCAGCTCGACCAGCCGGGACTGCCGCACCGAAGCCGCCACCCCGGCGTGCGGCCCGTCGGGACACGACACGTCGGGCGCGGACGGGTCGCAGGCGAACCGGCAGCCGGGCACCACCGCGATGTCTGGCAGCAGCGCGGCCAGGGCGCGCACCATCGTCGACTTCGCGGTGCCCTTCTCGCCCCGCACGAGCACCCCGCCGATCACCGGCGAGACGGCGTTGAGCAGCAGGGCCTGGCGCAGGTCGGCGAGGCCGACGACGGCGGAGAACGGGTACGCGGAACTCATCGCACGCTCAATCCCTTCCGCGGGTGTCCACGCCCGCGATGGTTCTACGGCGAGCGGCCGAGTGTCCTGGCTCCCGGATCGACGCATCCCCTCGGCCTTCCAGCCCGCAATGGGCCGTGACCATCAGGTGAGGGTTTGCTACCCGGTGACAGTGGCGGGACCGCCCCGGAATCGCACCGGGTTCCTCCGCACCGCTCGCTCAACACTGTGACCCACTGGGCGGGCCCGCGTCAAAGGGAGGGGAATCACGCCCCTTCCAGGTCACCCTCCGTCCGGAGGTACTCAGCCCGCAACGCGTCGATGGTCTCCGGGTCGGGCGCGGCCCAGAGCCCACGCTCCGCCGCCTCCAGCAACCGCTCGGTGATGCCGCGCAGCGCCCACGGGTTCGACTTGTCGAGGAACTCGCGCACCGACGGGTCGAGGACGTACGCGGCCGCGAGCTTCTCGTACATCCAGTCGTCGACCACGCCGGCCGTGGCGTCGTACCCGAAGAGGTAGTCGACCGTCGCGGCCAGCTCGAACGCGCCCTTGTAGCCGTGCCGGCGCATCGCCTCGATCCAGCGCGGGTTGACCACCCGGGCGCGGAACACCCGCTTGGTCTCCTCGGCCAGCGACCGGGTGCGCACGTCGTCGGGGCGGTGCGAGTCACCGATGTACGCGGCCGGGTCGCTGCCGCGCAGGGAGCGGACCATCGCCACCATGCCGCCGTGGTACTGGAAGTAGTCGTCGGAGTCGGCGATGTCGTGCTCGCGGGTGTCGACGTTCTTGGCCGCCACGGCCATCCGCCGGTAGACGGTCTCGAGGTCGCCGCGCGCCGCCCGGCCGTCCAGCCCGCGCCCGTAGGCGTAGCCACCCCAGACCGCGTACACCTCGGCTAGGTCCCGGTCGTCGCGCCAGTTCCGGGCGTCGATCAACGGCAACAGGCCGGCACCGTACGCGCCGGGCTTGGAACCGAAGATCCGGGTGGTGGCCCGCCGCCAGTCGCCGTGCTCGGCCTGGTCGGCGAGGGCGTGCGCCCGGACGAAGTTGTCGGGCTCGTCGAGCTTGGCGACCGTGGCGATCGCGTCGTCGAGCAGGGCGATGACGTGCGGGAACGCGTCCCGGAAGAAGCCGGAGATGCGCACGGTCACGTCGACCCGCGGCCGGCCCAGCTCTTCGCGCGGAATGACCTCGAAGCCGTTGACCCGGCGCGACGCGTCGTCCCAGACCGGGCGCACGCCGATCAGCGCGAGCACCTCGGCGATGTCGTCGCCCTGGGTCCGCATCGCGCTGGTGCCCCAGACCGTCAGCCCGACCAGCGCGGGCCAGGTGCCGGTGTCCTCGCGGTGCCGGGCGAGCAGCGAGTCGGCCAAGGCCCGGCCGACGTCCCAGGCGTTGCGGGACGGGATCGCCTTCGGGTCGACGGAGTAGAAGTTGCGCCCGGTCGGCAGCACGTTGACCAGGCCGCGGGTCGGCGAGCCGGACGGCCCGGCGGCGACGTAACCGCCGTCGAGGGCGTGCGCCACGGCGGTGATCTCGTCGGTGGTCGCGGCGAGCCGGGGGATCACCTCGGTGGCGGCGAACCGGAGCACGTCGACCACGGCGGCCGGCGCGCTGCCGAGCGTCTCGCTGGTCACCGCCGCCACCGTCTCAGGTGCCCAGTCCGCGGCCTCCATGGCGATCACCAGTTTGCGGGCGACCTCTTCCAGGGCGTCGCTCTCCAGCGCGGAGTCGTCGAGGCCGAGGTGGCTGGCGAGGGCCTCGCGCAGGCCGGGCAGCGCGCCCCGGCGCCCTCCCCAGACCTGGCGGGCGCGCAGGATCGCCAACGCCATGTTGACCCGGGCCTCGCCGGCCGGCGGCGCACCGAGGATGTGCAGGCCGTCCCGGATCAGCGAGTCCTTGATCTCGCAGAGGTAGCCGTCGACGTGCAGGACGAAGTCGTCGAAGTCGTCCTCGCCGGGCTGTTCCTCGACGTGCAGGTCGTGGTGGAGCTCGGCGGCGCGGATCAGCGTCCAGATCTGCGCCCGCAGCGTGGGCACCTTGGCCGGGTCGAGCGCGGCGACGGTGGCGTACTCGTCGAGCAGCTGTTCGAGCTTGGCCATGTCGCCGTAGGTGTCGGCCCGGGCCATCGGCGGCACCAGGTGGTCGATGATCGTCGCGTGGCCGCGCCGCTTGGCCTGGGTGCCCTCGCCCGGGTCGTTGACCACGAACGGGTAGATCAGCGGCAGGTCGCCCAGCACGGCGTCCGGTGCGCACCCGTCGGACAGGCCCAGACCCTTGCCCGGCAGCCATTCCAGGGTGCCATGCTTGCCGAGGTGGATGACGGCGTCCACGTTGGAGTCCAGCCAGCGGTACGCGGCCAGGTAGTGGTGCGAGGGTGGCAGGTCGGGGTCGTGGTAGATGGCGATCGGGTTCTCGCCGAAGCCACGCGGCGGCTGGATCATCAGCGTGACGTTCCCGTAGCGCAACGCGGCCAGCACGATGTCGTCGTTGTCGACGTAGAGCTCTCCGGGCGGCGTACCCCAGTGCTCGGTCATCGCGTCCTTGAGGTTCTGCGGAACCTCGGCGAACCATTCGCGATAGGTCATCCCCGGCACCCGGATCGGTGCCGCCGCGAGCTGTTCCTCGGTGAGCCACTCGACGTCGTGCCCGCCGGCCGCGATCAGCGTGTGGATCAGCGTGTCGCCGTCGGTCGGCACGTCGCCCACGTCGTACCCGGCTTCCTTCAGCTTCACCAGCAGGGCGACGGCCGACGCCGGTGTGTCGAGGCCGACCGCGTTGCCGACCCGGGAGTGCTTGGTCGGGTACGACGAGAGGACGATCGCCAGCCGCTTGTCCTGGTTGGGAATCGTGCGGAGCCGGGCGTGCCGGAGCGCGATGCCGGCCACCCGGGCGGCCCGCTCGGGGTCGGCGATGTAGATCGGAACCCCGTCGGGGCCGGGCTCCTTGAACGAGAACGGCACCGTGATGAGGCGACCGTCGAACTCCGGGATGGCGACCTGCATCGCGGCATCCATCGGGGTCAGCGCGGCGTCGCTGCGGTCCCAGGCCTCGCGGGTCGTGGTCAGGCACAGGCCCTGCAGCACCGGCACGTCGAGCGCGGCCAGGGCCTCGACCGACCAGGCCTCGTCGTCGCCGCCGGCGGACGCGTCCGCCGCGGTCGTGCCACCGGCCGCGAGCATCGTCACGATCAGCGCGTCGCAGCCCTTGAGCAGGTCGAACAGGCCGGTCTCGGCGGAGCGCAGGGAGGCCGCGTAGACGGGCACGGGCGTGCCGCCGGCCTTGCCCACCTCCTCGGCGAGCGTGTCGACGAACGCGGTGTTGCCGGCCAGCGCGTGCGCCCGGTAGAAGACGATGCCGACGGTTGGGCCGCTGCCTTTGTGGTCTCCGTGCTTGCCGTACGCGGGGAACTCGACCGGTGCCTCGAAGCCCTCGCCGGCCATCAGCAGCGTGTCCGCCAGGAAGCGGTGCAGCTGGAGCAGGTTGGCCGGGCCGCCGGCGACCAGGTAGCGCTGCGCGTCGGCGACCACTCCGGCCGGCACGGTGGACAGCGCGGTGAGCTCGGCGTCCGGGACGGCCTCGCCACCGACGGCGACCACCGGCAGGTTCGCTGCCAGCACGGCGTCCAGCCCCTCTGGCCACGTGCGGCGCCCGCCGAGCAGCCGGACCACGACACCGTCGGCCCCTTGCAGCAGTTCCGGCAGGTCCTCGGTGGTCAGGCGGGCGGGGTTCGCCCCGCGCCAGTCCGCGTCGGCGGCGCTCGCGGCGAGGAGGTCGGTGTCGGCGGTCGAGAGCAGTACGAACGTCACGCGTCGGAGAGTAGTTCGCGGACCCACGCCGCGGCCTCGGCGGGTGTGTGGACGGTCGGCATCGCCTCCTTGCGCGGACGGTCGACCAGGATGACCGGGATGCCGCGTTCGCGGGCGGCGTCGAGCTTGGCGCGGGTGGCGTCGCCGCCGCTGTCCTTGGCCACGACGACGTCGATCGCGTGGGCTTCGAGCAGGTCACGCTCGTGGTCGAGGGAGTACGGACCCCGGTCCAGCACGACGTGGACGTTGCCGGGCAGGTCGTCGCCCTCGGGCGGCTCGACGCAGCGCACGAGGAGCAGCTCCAGCGCCGTGCACGCGGGATGTGTGGTGAATGTCGCTATCCGCTGGCGGCCGGTGGTGATCAGCGCGCGGCGCCCGGTCTTCGGCAACAGGTCCGCGGCGCCGCCGAGGCTGTCCACCCGCAACCACCGGTCGCCCGGCCCCTCGGTCCATCCTGGACGGACGAGGCGCAGCCGGGGTACGCCGTGCGCTTCGGCCGCGTGGGCGCTGACGGTCTCGGCGAACGGGTGGGTGGCGTCGATGAGGGTCGCGGGCTGGTTCGCCGCGAGCCAGTCGCGCAGCCCTTTCGCTCCGCCGAAACCGCCGGTGCGGCTCTCGCCGGGCGGCTTGCGCGGATCCGTGGTCCGGCCGGCGTACGAGGTGACCACCCGGAGGTCGTCGCCGGCCAGGAGTTCCGCCAGCTCCCGTGCCTCGGTGGTGCCCCCGAGGATGAGCGCGGTCGCCTGCGGCATGGGCAGGAGTCTGCCACTTCGGTCTCCGCGTTGACGGCCATCGATGTTGCCCGAGCCGGGGCGGGCGTGGTGAAATGGCTCATATCGCCGTGCGGCACGGGGGCAACCGTGCTGACGACGGCCAGCCTCGCCGGGCCAGCTCCACGATCTCAGGGCGACTCGTGCGCCCGTACCGGCGATGAGGTGAAAGCAATCGTGAAGATTTTCCGGAACCGCTTCGTGTGGGTGGCGGTGATCCTGCTCGCGGTGTCCGCCGGCGCGGCCGTGCTGGCCAACTCGGGCGGATCGGAGGCCAAGCCGGCCGACGTGCGCGGGCAGATTCTGGCCAAGATGCGTTCGACGCTCGAGCAGGTGGACCCCGGTCAGCACAACCATGCCGGACACCAGGCGACGGCCGCGGAGTCTTCCGTGGTCTGCGGCGTCCACGTTTACGGCTACGAGCCGGCCGACGCCACCGCTGTCGCTTCGGTGCGCACCGTCTACGGCTTTCATCTGTGCGGCGTGGCCGAGGCCCGCCGCCCCTGGGACGTGGCCGTCAAGCTGGCCGGCCCGCTGATCATGGACATGTCCGCCGATCCGCCCGGCATCCAGGTGGTCGAGGCGACCGCCGACACGATGTACATCGACCGTCTCAAGGAGATGTTCCCGCCTTCGTACGCGGAGCTCGCTCAGAAGGAAGCGCTGCCGGGGCCGGAAATGTCCGAACTGCGCCGACGGTACGACGACGCCGCTGGATTATGACATTCACGTCTGTGTATGTATGGTGGTTGGAAGCGCTCCCATCCCGACCGTTGTCGAAGAACGGAGGATGAACAGTGCGTACTCACAAGTCCCTTCGAGCGGCCCTGGTGCTGTTATGTGCCGTGGTCGTCGGTCTGCTGCCGTGGGCCGGCCCGGCCCAGGCCCACGGCACGATCATCAACCCGCAGAGTCGCGCGTACCAGTGCTGGAAGACCTGGGGCAACCAGCACATGAACCCGGCGATGCAGACGCAGGACCCGATGTGCTGGGCGGCCTTCCAGGCCAATCCGGACACCATGTGGAACTGGATGAGCGCGCTGCGGGACGGCCTGGCCGCGCAGTACCAGGCCCGCACACCGGACGGACAGCTGTGCAGCAACGGCCTGGCCCGCAACAACACGCTGAACCAGGTCGGTGCGTGGAAGCGGACCAACGTCAGCCGGACCTTCACCGCGCAGTTGTACGACCAGGCCAGCCACGGTGCTGACTACTTCCGCGTCTACGTGACCAAGCAGGGGTTCAACCCGGCCACCCAGAGCCTCGGGTGGGGCAACCTCGACCTGGTCCTGACGACCGGCCGGTACGCGCCGGCGCAGAACATCTCGTTCAGCGTCACCGCGACCGGGCGCTCCGGACCCCACGTGCTCTTCGTGATCTGGAAGGCGTCGCACATGGACCAGACGTACATGTGGTGCAGCGACATCAACGTCGTCTGAGCGGTTCGTCAGTCGCGGCGGCGCAGGAGATAGGTATCCATGATCCAGCCTTTGCTGGCCCGCGCCGCCGCGCGTACCGCGTCGATCTGGTCTTTGGTCTCCGCCAGCCGGCCTTGGATCAGGATCTCGTCGGGGGTGCCGAGGTAGGCGCCCCAGTAGATGTCGACGTCGTCGGTCACGTGCTGGTAGGCGGTGCGGGCGTCGAGCATGACGACGAGGTCGTCGACGTCGGCGGGCATTCCCTGGTCGGCCAGCCGCCGACCGGTGGTGATCTGGACGGCCCGGCCGACCCGGTTGAGCCCGATCCGATGCCGGGCGGCCAGGGTGCTGACGCTGCTGATGCCGGGGATCACGGAGTAGCTGAAGTCGACGCCGTCGATGTCGTCGAGGACGCCGATGGTGCTGTCGAACAGGGCGGGGTCGCCCCAGACCAGGAAGCCGCCCGTTTGCGTCTCGGTGAGCTCGTTTTCTATTACTTCCCGGAACGCGGCAGCCCTCTTCCGGCGCCAGTCGTCGACCGCCCCTGAATATTGGGTGGCAGCGCGGTCCCGCGGCGGGTCGCTGATGGTCACGATGCGGGCACCGGGCGCGTACTGCTTGAGTAACTGGCGGCGCAGGTCCGTCAGGTCGCGCTTCTCGTCGCCCTTGTCGACGAGGAAGGCGGCGTCGAGCCGACCGAGCGCCTTGACCGCCTCGATGGTGAGCTGGTCAGGGTCGCCGGCCCCGATTCCGATGACGAGCACCTCGCGCATGGGTCGTCAGTGTGCCCCATCGACGGTCTACGCTCACACGCGTGCCGCCACACCGAACCGCCGCCGCGGGTCCGGCTCTCGCGGCCGCGGCCGCCGTGGGCCCGTATTTCGCGTGGGAGGCCTGGTCCGCCGGGCTGGGTTGGCGACCGTTCACGGACCTCTTGAAGCCCTCCGTCCTGGTCTCACGGGTGGCGGTCGCGCGATCGACGCTGGTCAGTGCGTTCGGGCTGGCCGAGGACGACGTGCCGGTGCGGGTGGTCGCGTCGGTCTATTTCATGGGGGTCGCGTCCCGGCTGCTGTCACCACCGCTGGGCGCGGCGATCGCGGGCGGCGCGCTGCCGCTGCCGACGCGCGCCAACCTGTGGTGGCGCCCGGTGCCGTCAGGACCGATGCCCATCGCGTACGGGGTGCTGCGCGCGGAGTCCTCGTTGCCCCCTTCGGAGCTGGCCGAGGCGTTGGTGGCCGGCCCGCTGACGGAGACGGTGACCCCGCTGCTGGAGCTGTTCCGATCGGAGTTCCGGCTGTCCCCGAAGGTGCTGTGGGGCAACGTGGCGTCGGCCCTGGCCGGTGCGGCGGGGGTGCTGTCGGACACGATGCCCCGCCACGACGCGCTGGCGGGCGCGGTGCTCGACCACGTGCTGACCCTGCCGCCCCTGGCCGGCACAGGCACGGTGGTCCGCCCGTCGCCGTCGTTGCCACGCCGCTTCCTGGTACGCGCGAACTGCTGCCTGTACTACCGAATCCCCGGCGGAGGCACCTGCGGCGACTGCGTACTGACCCCGCCACTGGAGCGAGAACAACACTGGCGGTCGGTGCTCGATTCGTGACACAGCTCAAGCGCTACCGGTATGTGGGACCCGCAGAGATCTCGGCCCTCGTCGTCGCCGCTACGCGAAGCGCGCTCGACACGTGGCTGGCGGCAGGGCTCGACGAACCTGCCACGTTCGTCGTCGACCTCGACCGCACGCTCCGGTGGCGCCGCGCCAGAGCGAACACGTCGCCTGCGCCGCCGGCCAGGACGTCCTGGCCGCCGGAGAAATCACCTTCGGCGAGAACAGCGACGGCTACTTCGTCGAAGCGGTCAGCAACCAGTCGACCGGATACTGCCCGGACCCCGACTGCTGGCCGGCAGTAGCTGAAGCCCTCGACCGCCTCGACCTGCCGCACCCCGGCGGCTTCACCGCACCGCTGACCTTCCGGCGTTGCCCGGCCTGCGGGGAGCGCAACATCGTCCGAGACGCCGACTTCACCTGCGCCCTCTGCGCCGCGGATCTACCCGCCGCCTGGAACTTCGACGTGGCCTGATCGGGCCGGAGCGGCGAGCCACCGGTAGTCATACCCGATCTCGTCCCAACACGTAGCTACCCATTCGCGCTGCACCGGCGAAAACGTCCACCACTTCGGGTGACTCGTTCTCACCAAGCTGCACGACGTAGTAGCGGATCATGACGATGCTGCGGCTGAGCAGATACAAAACCGCGGCCTCGGTCGCCCGCCGACGCCGCCACCGCCGCAACATCAAGTCCACCTCCGGCGAGCAGTATCCGCGCATGGCCCCGCCCTTCTGCGGGCGACACTGGCTCACGATCACCTGGCCGCGGGTCACTGCATTGCGTCTGTCATTGTTCGCCGATGGTCAACGTGACGATTGATCGCAGTGGCGACGATCCCGCCGTGGCGATGGTGATGTTGCAAGCGCCGTCGTGGGTGTTCCACTTCGAGGCGCACCTCGGCGATCTCGCCCGTCTGCGGTCCATCCGCGAGGCCGACTGGTCCGCACGACGCGCGCTGCGGATCGGTGACGCCGCCGGCATACCGGTGCACTGGGCGATCAACGAGGACACCGTCACAGCCTTGGTCGGCCACGACGACGAGACGTGGCACATCGCCTTTCTCATGCCGGTCGACACCATCGACCGCCTCGCCGCTGAAGTCGTCGACCTCCTGCCGGAGCCGGACCCACCGACCCCGTACCCCGGCCAGCTCGAAATTTTCTAGACGCCTGACCCGAGACCGGCTGTCACCTCATGAACAGCGTTACGTCGCTGGCGGTGGCGATCGCCAACGTCCTTCCCGTGGGCGAGAACCCCGCCGCGCGGAACTCGCCGTGTCCCTCGTCGCTGAATACGTGCCACCACGTATTGCCCGGCTCGCCGCTGTTGCGGCCGCCGTCGGCCGACAGGATGACCCGGTGGTGAGGCCACTCCGGCGAGACCACGTCGATGGTCCGGCCATCCTCCGTGGTCGTGTGCAGGCCTCCGCCGAACAACCCGGCGATCCTCACCCGACTGCCCGCCAACACGCCGATGCCCGGACACGCCAGGTCCGGCCCGTCCGGCGTCGACACCTCACTGTCGGGATCACGGTCGCGCGCGATCTTCGTGCCCGTGGCCACCTCGAGGAGGCCGAACCCATCCCCCGAGACCACCATCAACAGGTCTTCGCCTGTTTCCGGGTGCTCTCCGAACCCCACGCCCAGCAGCCCGCCAAACGGGACGCAGGACCACCGCCCGGCCATCGCCCGCCACGGCGCCGGCGGCTCGACCACGGGAGCCGACAGGTACTTCGTTCGCAATTGCCGCTGGTACTCAGTAAGCACACGTGCCGCCCTACGCCCCGACCAAGACCAACGCCGCCAACGATATGGCGCCGGCAGCTCGACCCATCACCCGTTATCGCGAAGATCGTTCATCCGCCCAGCCTTGCCCGCATGCGGCCACGATGCGTCTGAGGCTCAGTCGCATAACCGACAGCTTGGTTGGCTAGTCGGCCGCTGAATTTCTTGACCTGGGTTGGCGAGACTCTTGCGCGTGACGTACCAGCCTCAGCACGATCCGTGGAACGGCCAGCAACCGCCACCGCCGCCGTATCAGCCGGCGTACGGGGCACCGACGCCCCAGCCGGGGCCGCCCGCGCCGCCGTACCCGATGGCGGGATTCCCGTTCACACCTCCGGTGCGGAAGTCGTGGTGGGCGCGCCTTCCCACGTTGGGCAAAGCCGCGCTGATCGGCGGGGCCGCCGTGGTCCTGTGCTGTGGCGGACTCGCCACCGTGGGCGCCATCGCGGGCCCGCCCGACCCGGCACCCACCACGCGGGCGATCGGTGCCGCCGGCGAGCAGTCGTCGGCTGACGATGCGACCGGGTCTGCGTCACCGGCCAGCGAATCGGTGGCCGCAGCCGGAGACCCCTCGCCCACAGCGGAAGCACCACCCACGATCGAGAAGCGCACCGTCACCGAGACGGCGAAGATTCCTTACACCACCAGACGGATCAACGATTCGACTCTCGCCAAGGGCACCACAAAGGTGACCACCCACGGCGTCGCCGGAGTCAAGACCCTCACCTACGAAGTGACGCT
Organism: Asanoa hainanensis; assembly: GCF_900188485.1. Lineage (GTDB taxonomy): Bacteria > Actinomycetota > Actinomycetes > Mycobacteriales > Micromonosporaceae > Asanoa > Asanoa hainanensis. The sequence continues at coordinate 256,161 of NZ_FZPH01000004.1, read as the reverse complement.
GACGAACGGTGTGGAGACGGGCAAGAAACTCGTCCGCACCGTGATCACAAAAGCGCCCGTCACCCAGGTCACCCGCGTCGGCACCAAAGCGGCGAAGCGATGCGACCCGAACTACAGCGGCTGCGTACCCATCGCCAGCGACGTCGACTGCGCCGGCGGCAGCGGCAACGGCCCCGCCTACGTACAAGGACCGGTGCGGGTCATCGGCAGCGACATCTACGACCTGGACCGCGACGGCGACGGCATCGCCTGCGACTGACCAACCGTCGAGCCTCTCGAAGGCTAGTCCCATCGGAGACGGGAAAGAGGCCCGCCCCTCGATCGGGGCACTGGCCTCTGACCTGCGATTACTGTGGTGGGCGATACTGGGATCGAACCAGTGACCTCTTCGGTGTGAACGAAGCGCTCTCCCGCTGAGCTAATCGCCCTCAGCGCGGACGACAATACCTGATCCCGGCACCCTCGTGCACACCAGCCCCGCCGGGCGTCACCAGCCGAAGAAGTCTCGGGTTTCCTTGATCAGGTCGATGTCGAGGCTGACCTTGACCGACGCCCAGACGACGAAGGCCACGAAGACCAGGCCGACGGCGCCGACTACTAAGCGTAGTGGCCAGGGTTGGCGGGCTATCCAGGATGTCCAGGCTCGGACGTTGCGGCGGGTGAAGTTGAGGAGCTTTTTGGCCCACGTGAACTCGATGGCCCAAATCGCCAGTCCACCGATCACGATGAACCAGCCCGGGCCGGGTAGCGGTATGAGCAGAATACCCAGAGCGACCACCGCCAGGCCGGCAATCGCGACCGTTATACGGAGGATCATCCGTCCGGTCGGATTTGCCCGGATCAGGTCCAAGGTCTCGCCGACTCGGCCTCGGTGATGCGGTTCAGGGGCGGCAACCCCCGTTCGGGCCTCGTGTTCCGAATTTTCGGGCGGGCTACCCCGATCGAGCGTCACCCCGTGCCTCCGCTCCTCGTCCTCCCCAGTCGCCGCCGCAAGCTCCGCGCCGCTGCCCATTTGCTCCATTGAGGATGGTTTCATCGCCCAATCCACTCCGGCTCCGCCTCGGCCCGTCACTCAACGGGACCGCTCGACGTTACCGAACTAAGTCGACGTCTGAGCTACCCGACGCCGGACGGTGCGCAGCACCACAGCAAGTCGGGCATTATACGCATTTTGCTTGGCCTGTTGCGCAAGAACGCGCCGTCTTCCCACTACTGGGTGAGATCAGCGATTGACGGAGCGTAAGTAGAGCTATCACCTGAGTATGGGAAACGCGGGGCAAGCGCGTCCCGCAGCGGTGCCGGGGGGAGAACGTACATGAGTGTCATCCGACCGACGACCGTTGAGGTTGAAACCTCATTGCGGCTCGTCGCACCAGACGCCACCGCCTTGCCGGTGCGCGCCAGCCTGCGCTACGACCCAGCCGACCCGTACGCGGTCCACGTCCTGTTCCACGCGGATTCGGCCGGCGGCGAGGCGGTGAGCTGGTCGTTCGCCCGTGAGCTGCTCGTCACGGGCCTCGACGAGCCCGCCGGCATCGGCGACGTCCGGGTCTGGCCGTGGGCCACACCGCGGGGCGACTTCGTAGCGCTGGCGCTGTCGTCACCCGACGGGAACGCCCTGTTCGAGGTGCCGCGCAGCGTCCTGGTGCGGTTCCTGCGACGGACCTACGTCGTCGTCCCGCGCGGTCGCGAAACCGACCACCTCGACGTCGACGCGGCGGTCAACCGGCTGCTCGCCGGCCGGTAACTGACAACCGAGAAAAGCGCCGCGCGGATCTGCCGACTCCGCGCGGCGCCTTCTTTTTGACGATTCCGGGAATACGCACGACGGTGCTCGACCGGCTCCAAGGAGCCGCACTACCCCCATCAGCGGCCGAGCAACTGCCGCACCAGGGCTGCGCCCAACCACTCCCCGTAGCGATCCGCCGTCCACCCGCGTTCCACCACGAACGTGCGATAGATCTCGGGCAGCACCAGCGCCAGATAGATGGCCAGCCCGTCGTCGACACCCAGCCCCGGCACCAGATCCGCCTCGATCGCGGCCACGTGACGGCGAAACGCGCGTTCCCGGTTGCCGGCGATGGTGTGCAGATCGGCCGCGATGTCCGGGTCGGTCCGCGCCGCTTCCTGGTAGACCGCGATCACGTCGTACATCTCGGCGAACTGTCGTCGTTGGACGGTTGCGGCCATCCGCAGCCCGTCCGCCGGATCGGGCGCCGCCAGCGCCTCCTCGTGCGCCCGGTCGACGTCGAGCGCGGCCACGGCACCCCAGGCGATCACCCGGAGGATCTTCGCCTTGCCGCCGAACGCCGAGTAGATCGTCTGCGCCGGGATATCGGCAGCCTCGGCGATCGCCGCGATGGTCGTGGCGACGTACCCGTTGGTGGCGAACAGGTCCCGCGCCGCGGTGGCCACCTGTCGCTTGGTCGCTTCCGCCTGCCGCTGGCGGTGCCCCGACCGCTTGACATCCACCTCGGGAAGGTATCACTCTGTAGTTCATAGTCAGACTATGACGAGCGGAGTCGTGCTATGACGATTGAGGTTCCCGTCCTGATCGTCGGCGCCGGTCCGGCCGGGTTGACGTCGTCGCTGCTGCTCTCCGCACTGGGCGTCGACTCCCTGCTGGTCGAGCGCCGGGCCACGAGCTCGCCGCTGCCTCGGGCCCGCGGTGTGCACGCACGGGCGATGGAGATCCTCCGGGGCGTGGGCCTGGAAGCGGCTCTGCGCGCGGTCGAACTGCCGATTCTCCCGGGAGCGGAGTGGCGCGCCCGACTGTCCGGCCCGCCGTTGCGTGAGGACGTCCCCGGGCAACGGACCCGAGCGGCGACGAGCCCGTGCGAGGGCCTGTCGGTGGCGCAGGACGTCTTCGAATCAGTGCTGGCCGGACACCTGACGGCGCCGATCCGGCGCGGCGTCGCGCTGGAGAGCTTCACGACCGCCCCGGACGGCGTACGCGCCACCCTTCGCGACGTCGCGTCCGGCCACCGGGAGGCCGTGCACGCGCGCTGGCTGATCGCCGCCGACGGCGCACGCAGCGGCGTCCGGGAGCGGCTGGGCATCACCATGCAAGGGCCGGCCGATCTGGGCCGGCAATGGCTGGTCGCGTTCCGTGCCGATCTCACCGCCCGGACCGGTCCACGGCCCCGCGGCATCTACTTCCTGACCGAGAGCGGCGCCGCGCTGGTCTGGACCCACCCCGACCACCGCTGGATGATCAGCGTCCCGGACTCCGGTGGTCCCCCGGACGTGGCGGCCCTGCTCGGCGTTCCGGTCGAGGTGCTGGCCGGCAATCCCTGGACGGCCGCGGCCCAGACGGCGTCCCGTTATGCCGACGGCCCGGTGTTTCTCGTCGGCGACGCCGCGCACCGCTTTCCACCGGCCGGTGCGACCGGGCTGAGCGCCGCGATCCACGACGCGCACAATGTGGCCTGGAAGCTGGCCGCTGTCGCGCACGGGCACGCCGGCCCGGCATTGCTCGACAGCTATCGCACCGAACGGGAACCGGTCGGCGCCCGCAACGCCGGCGAGACCGGCGCGGCCTGGAGGCGGATCTTCGCCGGCACCGGTGCGCCCTTCGCCGGTCGGAGCCTGGCCCAGATCGACATGGGCTACCAGTACCGGTCCGCCGTGGTCACCTCGGACGGCACGCCCGAGGCGGACCCACCCGGCGCCGACTACGAGCCGACAGCCGCGCCGGGCTGCCGAGCCCCGCACCTGCCGCTCGGCGACGGGCGCTCCACACTCGACCTGTTCGGCCGTGAGCACACACTGCTGACCGCACCACCGGGCGACGGCTGGCGCACGGCAGCGGCAGCGGCCGGGCCCCGCCTCGGCATCCCGTTGTCCAGCCACGTCATCGCCGATCCGTCGTGGCCCACCGCATACGGCACCGGCCCGACGGGCGCCGTCCTCGTCCGCCCGGACGGCCACGTCGCCTGGCGCCATCCCGGCACAGGCGCCGGCAGCGAGCTGCTGGCCGCCCTCACCACCGCCATCGCACGCTGAGACCAGGCGCACGGATGAATGCGTACAAGATCGGGTCGACTTTGGTCCGTTTTGCTTGCCCGCCCCCAGTCGACCTGCCACCCTGCATCCATGAGGGAGCCCTCGGCAAAGCGCATCATCGTCAACGCCGATGACTACGGCTATACCCGCGGCGTTTCCGAGGGAATTCGTCGCGCGTTCGCCGAAGGTGTGCTGTCCTCCGCCACCGCGATGATGAACATGCCGGGCGTCGAGGACGACCTTCGGGAGGCCAAGGAAAAGACCCCCACGCTGCCGTTCGGGGTGCATCTCGTGCTCACCGCCGGCCGCCCGATCTCCGCGCCGCACGACGTTCCGTCTTTAGTGGACAGCGACGGCCTGTTCCACAGCCGGCAGGGCTTCTTCGACGCGTGCGACGACTACGCGATCGACGAGGTCGAGCTCGAATGGTCGAGGCAGATCGACCGGCTCATCGCGTGCGGCGTCGCGCCCGACCACCTCGACAGCCACCACCACACCTCGTACCTGCACCCCACCACGGCCCGGGCGATGCTCAACCTCGCGACGCGACTCGGGCTTCCGGTCCGCCGCCCGCCGGCTCCGCCCGAGGCGCACCCGGCCGTGCCGATGATGTTCGAGCAGGCGACCGTACGCATGCCCGACCTGTTCGTCGGTGAGCTGATGAAGGGCTCGTCGGCGGACAAGTTCGTCGCGCTGGCGCACGCCGTCCCGGCCGGCCGGTCGGCCGAGTTCATGGTGCACCCGGCCGTCGTCGACGACGAGCTCCTGCGGGTCAGCACCTACGCCGAGCCACGGGGTCCGGAGTTGACGACGCTGCTCGACCCGACGGTGTCGGCGTTCGCCGCTTCGGGGCAGATGGTGCTGGCGACCTTCGACCACCTCGAGGAGCGCAACCGTGGACGCGAGACGAGTCCGGCGGGCTGACGCCGGCGACGGACCCGACCTCGCCCGGTTGCTGTCCGCCTTCCTCGACGCCGGCACGGACGAGCGCGGCCACTCGCTCGACGCCGTCCTCGCCTCGGCGGACCACGTCGTGTTCGTCGCTGTCAGCGATGACGAGCTCGTTGGTTTCGTCACGGCCTCGTACCGCCGGGTCGCTCGGGAACCGCACCCCATCTGCGAGATCGACGAGTTGTACGTCAGCCCGCACGACCGGCGCGGCGGCCTGGCGAGCCGGCTCGTCGACGCCGTGGCCGAGGACGCGCGGAGCCGGCGATGCGCGCGCCTGTTCGTGGCCTCCAACAACAAACGCCGCGACGGCCACGCCTTCTACGCGCGGGTCGGCTTCGACCCGTACGGCGGGCATTTCCGGGTCAAGCTCTAGGCCGGCGCACCAGGGACGGCAACGGCAGCGCGGCCAGCTCGCCCGCGAGCTCGGCGAGCTTGCCCTCGTGGCTCACCAGGACCCGGTCGACCCGGTCCGCCACCGCTGGTTCGAAGAGCAGCCGCGACTCGAGCTCGGCGGTGAGCCGGCGTTGCCCACGACCGGCCGCGTCGAGCCGCGCTCCGAGGTCGAACGCGTCCGCGGTGATCCCGATCGCCACCCGCGCCACCGCGTCGAACGCGGCCAGCGACGACGGCAGCACGTCCGTGCCGTGCGGCAGCGGCGACTCGACGGCCGCCCGTACGTGTCGCCGCAGGATCGCGTAGTGGTGCCCGTGGAACTCGAAGCGGTAGAAGATGCTGCCGGCCCGGTCGGCGTCCTCGAACTCGCCCTGGCTGACCGAGATCCGGTCGCGCTCTCCATCCCTCGGCGCGCGGGTGGTAAGCCACGGCACCGTCACCCAACCGTGGTCGGCGACCAGTCGTTTGAGGCATTCCGAGCGGCCGACGCCGCTGGACCCGCACAGCAGCACGAGCATCTCAACCACGACTCCAGGACGCGAAGACCTCGGGCCAGGCGGCCACGGTGCGGGCGACGAACGAGGCGTTGGTGTCTGTGTCGGGCGTGAGCGGGTGCAGCTCCAGGGCCGCGACCAGACCGTCGACGTGCGCGGTGGTCAACGCCTCCAGGACCATGGCTTCGTACGCCGCGATCTGTTTGATCAGGGACGTCGCCCGCGGCGCCAGCGACGTCGGCACGATCTTGCGAACCCGCCGGTCCTGGAAGGCCACCGTGCATTCGATGCCGATGCCGGCGGGCAGGTGCGGTGCGACGTCGTTGGCCGTGATCGCGGTGACGAACCGTTCCCGGCCCAGGACGGCCCCCTCGATGACCCTGATCGCCGGCCCGGAATAGCCGTCGTCGTCGTTGAGCACCTGATCGCCACCCGACTCGAAGGCCCCGGCCATATAGGACCGTTTCCTGCGCGCGAGATAGGCCGTGTACGCCGAATAGGCCAGCTTCGAGTCGGCGCCGGCGGCTTTCAACTCCGCGCGGCAGGAGGCATTGAGTCGCTCTACCACCTCGGCCCTGGTTGACGTGGCCGCTCGTTGTGCCGCCATCGCGCGGGCGTGCAGGTCGTAGTAGTAGAGATATTCGTTGGCGAGGGCGCGGTAGCCGCGCGGCACGCTCGGCGGAAACCAGGGCTGGGCGATTTCCAGCAGGGCATCGTCGGCGAGCACCAACGGCAGTTCGTCGACACCGTCCCGCTCTATCGCATAGACCCACGAGAGATGGTTGAGCCCGTAGGCCAACACCCGGCCGGGCATCCCCAGTGCCCGGGCGCTTTTCTCGGCCGAGCTGCAGACGCCGTACACGGTGCGACCCGGCCTCCGCGCGAGACCGGCGGTGACGATGCCGGCCGGGTTGGTGAAGTTGACGAACACGCAATCCGGGTTTGCTGCCTCTATGCGTTGGACCAGCGCCTCGGCGGCGGGCAGGGCGCGGCAGGCGAACGCCAGGCCGGCGGCGCCGACCGTCTCGTTCGCCAGGTAGCCGAGTGCCTTCGCCCGCAGCTCGTCGGCCACCCGACCCTGCTCCAGCCCGGGGCGGATCGAGACGACGCAGCAGTCCGGGGCCGCCGCCTCCGCCACGCGGAGTTCGGAGGTCATCGTGATCCGGGCGTACGGGTGCGCGTCCTGGACGAAGGCGATCAGGGCCGCCAGCGACCGGGTGCGGTCCGGGCTCACGTCGTACAGGCAGATGTGCTCGAGGCTCAACGACTCCCAGCGGGCGACCAGCGACCCCAGCACGAGAGGTGTGGTGACGCCGACGCCGACCAGGAGCAGTTTCACGACTCGGCCACCTCCGGCGGCCGAGGCCCGGGTGGGACTGCGGCGGGTGCCTGGCGGGTCCCGGCCCGACCCATGATCCGCAGCGCGACCGTGCGGAGCTCGTCGACGTGCTCCTCCAGGACGCCTTCGAGGTCGCCCCGCGGTGCTTTGCGCAGGCGCTTGGCCGCGATCGGCCCGTGTACGCCCGTCCGGTCGCCCAGGTCGTGGAAATGGCCGGTCCAGATCGGAGTCGCGCGGCGGTCCGCGATCCGCGGCCTCAGTTGGATGAAGCCCGAGTACTGCGACGGAATGGGCTCCTTGCCGACGCCTTCGGCGCGCATAGCGAAAACTATTCCGAGTTCCTTGCCGCGCAACCAGACCGTGTCGCTGGTCCAGTCGCCACGGAAAAGCAGATCGTCCGGCTCGATGTAATAGGCGCGGGCGTCGTCGATCTTCATCTCGGCGGCGTCCTGCGAGAGCTTGAACCACCCGGCGATCGGGAACTCCTCGTCACCCGCCTGCGCGAGCAGCACATAGACCCAGGAACCCCGGCAGTTGTTCGATTTGGCGGTGATCCGCCAGCCGAAGTTGCGATAAAACCACTGCGCGACAACCGCGATGCCACCGACCACCGCCGGAACGAAGATCCCGACGACGACTTCCTGCCCGAATGAGTCTTCCCGAAACCCCAGCGCGGCGGCGATGTCGATCGCCAGATTGTTGAGCTGAAGATTCCACACCGCGACGATCGCGATAACCACGAAGGAGATCTCAATCGCACGGTTCTTCTTGGACATGCGGCGATCGTAGAGTCTGACCAGACACTGTGGAAGCGCTGCGTGTGCGACTGACTGCGGTGCGTTTCACCCTTGGGTATGATTTGCCAGACTAAGCGTGGTCTTGCGGGGTTCCCGTGGCTTCCGGCAAGGCTCTAGAGGCCATGGATCTCGATCTTTAGAGTGAAAGACACCCTAGCCGGCCGAGGAGCGACCATGAGCGTCCTGATCTTCGCACCGCACCCGGACGACGACCTGATCGGCTGCGGCGGCAGCATAGCGAAGCACCTGGCCAACGGTCGCGCCGTGCACGTGGTTTATATGACCAGCGGCAACGCCGGCAGCCGGGTGATCGACAAGGCGTCGCTCGCGCAGATTCGCGAGGAAGAGGCGACGCGCGCGGCGGACCTTCTCGGTGTAAAAAACCTGACCTTCCTGCGCCACGACGACGGCTATCTCAAAGACACGCCGGAACTAGCCGAACGAATGATCAATCTGGTACGCGAACACCGGCCGGAATACGTCTATCTACCGCACGAGGACGACGGCCACCCGGACCACCAGGAAACGCACCGCCTGGTAGTCAAGGCGCTGGCGCAAGCCGCGGGCCCATGGTTCCAGGGCACGAAAGGCGACCCCTGGGCCGTGCCGACAGTGTTGGCGTACGAGGTCTGGACCCCGCTGAGGCACGTGTCCTACCTGGAAGACATCACCGAGGTGGCAACTCTGCTGCGCCAGGCTCTCGAATGCCACAAGTCCCAACTAGGCGAGATCGACTACTGGGCAATGGCATACGGCCTGGCCCAATACCGCGGCGTAACCATCGCCCCGGGCCGCCTCGCCGAAGCGTTCACGGTCATCAGCTCACCAACCTCCTCCTTCACGGCGAAGTAGCGGATGGTCGGACCCCATTCGCCGGGTCCAGGTCGTTCGTCCGGCCAGCCGCTCGATGGGATTCCTACCACCCATCCAGCAATAAACGGACGATCGCCTGCTGTTAGTGGTTTGATGCGGTCTGTGACCATGTCCGTGTGACCGAAGAGGACAGCAGCGGGCGGCATCGCCGTAGCTGGCCTGTGGCGCTGACCAGCTTCTTGCTTGGCAGCGCCTCCGGCCTTGCGATCGAGCTTCTGGGGAATGACACGGCAACCGCGATTCGTGCCCTTGCCGTGTCGGTCGGCTTGGCCGCGCTGCTGACTGCGGCAACGAGCCTTCGCCGAATTCCACCTCGTGCCCGGATCGCCCGATATGGTGTCGGCTTCCTGCACGTGTCCGGTCTTGCCGCCTTGATCACCGCCGCCTCCGGGCCACCGGGCCTGACGCCGTACGCGATCTTCATTGCCGTCGCGTTTGCCGGAGCCACGCTTCTTGTCGCCACCGACGTCGAGGCGAGACTCGCGATCGCCCTTGCGGCGGCGCTCATCGGCTTCGGCGCGGCACTTGTCAGCCTCGGGATCTCCGCGTTCAGCGAGGGCGACGTGCTCGCCGGGGTCCTCTGTCTCGGCTTTGGCTTGTCGGGTGTCAGCGCTGGAATCACCACGTTGGTCGGCCCGGCGCCGCTGCAGGGGGTGTCAGCTCTGTGTGCCGGGATAACGTTCGGCATCGCGGGAGTCGCACTCCTGGCCGGCCGTGGCGACTCTGACTTCGGTGTCCCCCTTCTCGGCCTTGGCTTGGCGAGCGCCACCCTCGGTGTTTCGGTCATGATCGATTCCGGCCGGGCCCACGCTGTCGGACAGATCGGGGCCGGCGCGGTACTCGCCGGAACCGGCGTGATGCTTGTCACCCGCAGTGACCTCGCGCTCGGTCTGCCTGTTCTTACCAGCGGCCTGTCGCTTGTCGGCCTCGCCATCTTCGGGCTGATCGGCCGACGGTCGCTCGCGAGTCTGACATTCGTCGTCAACGGTGTGTCGCTTGTCGCGATGGGAGCTCTCTGGTCGCGCGAAGGCGCGCTCCTCCTCGCGGTGGCGTACATGGGCTTTGGGCTGGCGGGGGCCAGTTGGGGAGTCGTCTCCTTCATAGACAATGGTGGCATCTCTGGTGTGAAGCGGTGGCTCATGGCGGAACCGAGCCACCACCAGTCGAAGGGCCCGATCTACGAACTGACCGCGGGGAATTCTGGAGATGGGTCTTTGTCCATCCCCGCTCAGACTGACGAGCATGGAGCGCCCGGGCAGCGCTTGCCGGCTCCTCGCCCTGACCGATGACCAGGTCAGGTCTTTTGGATCGCCCAAGTTGAGGCTCCGGACGGTCGACGTGCGGTTCGCGGACAGCCATGAACGCGTTACGCGCCATCGGCGCCGCATCGCCCTGCTCGAACCGCTGGACGAACATGTCGAAGCTCATGCGAGGACGCTAGCGCCGAGGGCCAGAACGGGCCTCCGGGCGTTGAGGAGACGCTCTTCGCTATGGTGCCGCCGATGGAGACCGGCATGAGCACCCCACGCGAAACTTTCCTTCGACTGGTGAACGGCGTTTGCGACGGTCCGTACGAGGACCTGGCCGACCTGTATGCCGAAGAAACCCATGTCACGCATCCGTTCCACCCGCTCGGCCCGCCGCCGCTGCGCAGCCGCGGTGAGCTGCACGAGCACTTCACCGCTCCGCCTACGGTCCCTCGGACGCTGAACCGCAAGCCGGTCGACATCAGGATTCATGAAACCGCCGACCCGGAGGTGATCGTCGCCGAGTTCGCCTATCAGGGGCGCGTCGAAGAGACAGGCGAGGCGTTCACCGTGCCGTGCGTCTTCGTGATGCGCATCCGCGACGGGCTCATCATCGAGTCGCGTGACTACATCGACCACATCGCCAGCGCGCGGGCCTGGGGTCAACTCGACAGCTTGCTGGCCGCACTTCGTCCGCGATGAGCAAGAGCCCCGCCGTGGGAGGTAGGCGGGGCTCTTGGCTTGCGGGACGGTCACGTCGCCTGGATCGCTGCCGCCAGAAACCTCAGCCCAGCTGCACCGTGACGCCGCCCGAGAAGGGGGAGTCGTGCAGTTCGAGCTTCGTGAGCTTTGCCTTCTTCGGGATGTCGAAGACGACTACGCCGGTGACCTTGTTGCCCGGGTTGATCTCGTTGAACAGGGTTTCCGTGTTCTTGTTCGCGTAGATGGCGGCGCCTGAGTCCGCCGAGTATTCGACGTCGTCCGCGCCGAAGGCCTTCTGGCTGCTGTCGCTGAAGGTCTGCGGCTTGTCGCCGATGTTCTTCACCGTGATGGTCACCAGGCAGAACTGGCCCTGGGCCTGCTCGTTCAGGTATTTGTCGCCGACCGACGCCACACCGCACTTCGGTGCCTTGACCGTGAACTCGAACTTCCCGTCGCGGGCGGCCTCGCCCACCTTCGCGGTCTTTGCCGCCTCCTCTTCGCCGCCCGCGTCGGCTTCCGCAGCGCCGCCCGACGCGGTGCTCGAGCCCGCCCCGCAGCCAAGGGCCAGCAGTCCACCAACGACGAGGGCGAAAAAGGTCGTCTTGCGCATGGTTGTTCCTCCCGGTTGAAGTCGAGGTCAATGAGAGCATCATCTGTGAACCATGTCAACGCGAGGGATACTTGACGTCTGTGTACACTCCTTACGTGCCCGACAACGCGAAGGTCACCGCTACCGAGATCGCCCGCCTGGCCGGGGTTGGGCGGGCCGCCGTCAGCAACTGGCGCAAGCGGCACACCGACTTTCCGGAGCCCGTGGGCGGCACGGCGAGCAGTCCCGAGTTCGACCTGACCCAGGTCGAGGAGTGGCTGCGCGACCAAGGGAAGCTGCCCGAGGTGTCCGTCGAGGACCGGGCCTGGGCGCGGCTCGCCGCCACCGGCAGCGACATCGCCGCCAACCTCGGCGCGGTCGGCGAGCTGCTGCTTGCCCACCAGCGCGGCGAGAAGCACGGCAACCAGCTCCTCGTGCTCCCCGAGATCGCCGACCTGCTCCACGGGCGCCGCGCCGAGGTGGTCTTCGAAGAGCTGTGGCGGCGGTTCGCGCAGACCCAGGCCTGGCGTGTCGGGCTCACCCCCGAGGCGCTGTCGGACCTGATGGTCGGGCTCGCCGATCCCAAGGGCGGCACGCTGTTCGACCCGGCCTGCGGTGCTGGCAGCATCCTGCGCGCCGCCGTCCGCTCCGGCAGCACCGTCGTCCACGGGCAGGAGATCGACGCGGGCCTCGCCCACCTGGCGGAGATGTGGGTCGGGTTGGGCGGCGTGCGGGGAGAGGTGCGGGCCGGCGACTCGCTGCGCGCGGACTCGTTCCCGGAGCTTCGGGTCGACGCGGTCGTGTCGAACCTGCCATTCGGTGATACCAACTGGGGACACGACGAGCTGGGATACGACCCCAGATGGGAGTACGGCGCACCGCCGCGCACCGAACCCGAGCTCGCCTGGGTTCAGCACGCGCTCGCGCACCTGCGGCCGGGTGGCTCCGCGGTGGTCCTCATGCCCCCGTCGGCGGCGAGCCGGCGCGCCGGCCGGCGGATCCGGTCCGAGCTCCTGCGGCGCGGCGCACTGCGCGCGGTGATCTCGCTGCCCGCCAAGGCCGCGGCGCCGCACAGCATCCCGCTGCACCTGTGGGTGTTGCGGCGGCCGGAAGGACAGGCCCCGGCCGCGGCGGCCGCGCTGCTCGTCGACGCGGGGGACGGCGAGGCGTACGAACGGATCGTCGCCACCTACCGCGCCTTCGAGCGGGCCGAGCCGGTCGACGAGCCGGGGTTCGCCCGGGCCGTGCCGGTGATCGAGCTGCTGGACCAGGACGTCGACCTCACGCCGGCCCGCCGCCAGCCGGCCGCGAGCGCCGTGGCCGACGCGGCCGACTTCGCCGGAGCGCGCGCGTCGATGCTGACCCTGCTCGCCCGCGCGGCCGAGGTGGTGCCGGACCTCGCGGTCGCCGACGATCCCGTCGCGCCGCCGACGGTCTCGGTGAGCGACCTGGCCAAGTCCGGTGCGCTGCGGATCCTCGGCCCGGTGCGCCCGACCGGGGGCGAGGCCACGCCGATCGCGCTCGAGCCGGGCGACGTGCTCGTGCCGACGGTGGCACGCCACCTCACCGCCCGGGTCGTCGGCGAAGCGGGCGGTGAGCTGGGCGTGAACCTGTTGCTGCTGCGCACCGACCCGGACGCGCTGGACCCGTGGTTCCTGGCGGGCCAGATCGGCAGCGTCGCCAACGAGCGGCAGGCGGCCAGCGCGTCCGGGGCCTACCGGTTCGACGTGCGCCGAGCGCAGATCCCCCGGCGTCCGTTGGACCAGCAGCAGCGGCTGGGCGAGGCGTTCCGCCGGCTCGCGGTGTTCGAGGAGGTCGTGCGGCAGACCACGACGGCCGGCACCGACCTGGTGCGCACCGTGCGTGAAGGACTGGCCGGCGGCGCTCTGCACCCGGCGCCGTAGAAGGAGAGGTTGTGTCCGCGCGCACTGTCGTCAGTGGTCGCTACGAGCTCGACGCGTTGCCGGTCGCCAAGGGCGGGATGGGCGAGGTGTGGTTCGGGCACGACACCCGCCTCGACCGGCCGGTCGCGGTCAAGTTCGTCCGGTTCCCGCAGGGTGAGCCGGACGCCCAGCTGATCCGCCGGTTCGTCCGCGAGTCCCGCATCGCGGCGCGGCTGGAGCATCCCGGCGTGCCTGCCGTGTACGACGCCGGCGTCCACGATGGACGCCCGTTCCTGGTGATGCAGCGTATCCACGGCATCAGCGTCGCGGACCTGATCGCCGAGCTGGGCCGGTTGCCGGTGGGCTGGGCCACGGCGATCGCCGCGCAGGCCTGCGCGGTGCTGGCGGTCGCGCACGCGGCCTCGCTGGTCCACCGCGACCTGAAGCCGAGCAACCTGATGCTGGAGCCCGACGGCGGCGTCAAGGTGCTGGACTTCGGCCTGGCCATGGCGATCGACCTCGCCGACTTCTCGACGATCACCAACTCCGGCCAGGTCCTCGGCACGCCCGCGTACATGGCGCCGGAACAGATTCTCGGCGGGTTGAGCGGGCCGGCCAGCGACCTCTACGCCCTGGGTTGCACGCTGCACGAGATGCTCTGCGGTGAGCCGGTGTTCGCCGGGTCGACGACCTACGCGCTGATGGACAAGCAGGTCGACGAGGAGCCGGTGGCGGTGCGGACACTCCGCCCCGACGTGCCCGCCGCACTGGGCGAGCTGGTGCTGCGCCTCCTGGAGAAGAAGCCCGAGGACCGGCCGGCGAGCGCCGCCGAGGTGCACGAGCGGCTGCTGCCGTACGCCGTAGAGCTCGTGCCCCTGCCCGGAATTCTCCAGCCGCCGTCGGCGGCGAGCCCGGTCCGGATGTACGCCAAGGTGCTCGGCCGGGTGTTCGGCACCGCGGCGCCGCCGGCCGCACCGCCCGCGGTGCCGGTGCCGAGGACGGCGCCACCGGTCAGTGGCGACCTGGCCGAGGCGCGCAGGCTGATCGCGCAGTCCCGCTACAGCCAGGCCGCGGACGTGCTGGGCGCTATGGTCGGGCACGCCGGCCCGGACACCGCGCTGCGCCAGGAGTACGCGGACCATCCCGCCGTCACCGGAACCGCCGAGATCCTCGCCGGTCTGCGCCGCACCGACGGCCCGTGACGGCCATCCCGTCAAGCCTCGTCGGCGGGGTCCTCGCCGACCAGGCCGTCGATCGACTCGCGGATGAGGTCGGCCTGGCCGACGTGGCGGGCGTACTCCTCGACCATGTCGATGAGGTGGCGGCGCAGGCTGGCCCTGCGGCCGTCCGGCCAGGTGGCGGCCCCGGGGAAGTCCAGGCCGCCTTCCGCCAGGGCCTGCGCGACCAGCACGCGCGAGCGGGCCACCGCCGACTCCCAGAGCGCCATCAACTCCGTCGGCGAGTCCGCGGCCGCCGAGTGCCACTCCCAGTCCTCGTCGAGCTCCCAGCCGCTGGCGAAGGGCTCACCCACCGGGCGGCCGAACAGCTTCATCGAGAACGTGTGCTCCTCGACCGCGGCCAGGTGCTTCAACAAGCCACCCAGCGTCACGGTGGACGGACCCAGGGTCGCGCGCAAACCCGCGGCGTCGAGGCCGCCGCATTTCCAGGCGATGTAGCCACGCTGCCGTTCCAGCGCTCCGAGCAAGGTGTCGACCTCGTTGCCGGCGGCCGGTGGTCCGGTGAGATGTTCAGACATATGGCCGAGGCTAGCCGCGGGCAGCGCATCGGCGTGAACCCATCTAGGGTGGCGAAATGGCTGAAGTTGTGCTGTTCCATCACGCGCAGGGTCTGACCGCGGGCGTCACCGGCTTCGCGGAGGCGTTGCGCGCCGCCGGTCACACCGTGCACACGCCGGACCTCTACGAGGGCAACACCTTCGACACCCTGGACGAGGGCCTGTCGTACGCGCAGAAGGTCGGCTTCGACACCATCCTCGACCGTGGCGTGGCCGCGGCCGGCGACCTGCCCGCCGACGTCGTCCACGCCGGGTTCTCGCTCGGCGGCATGCCCGCGCAGCTGCTCGCGCAGACCCGCCCGAGCCGGGGCGCGCTGCTCTTCCACACCAGCATCACCCCGACCGAGTTCGGCCCCGGTTGGCCGGCCGAGGTGCCCGTGCGGATCCACGCCATGGAGAACGACCCGTTCTTCGCGGAGGAGGGCGGCGACATCGACGCGGCCCGCGCGATCGTGGCCGCGGCCACCGACGGCGAGCTGTTCCTCTACCCGGGCGACCAGCACCTGTTCACCGACGTGAGCCTGCCGTCGTACGACGCCGAAGCCACCGCCCTGGTGCTCCGGCGGACGCTGGAGTTCCTCGCGAGCCGATGAGAACGCATCGACTATCCATCGTGGAGGCTCGCCGGATCGCCGTCCGCGCGCAACTGCTGGACGACGTTCGCCCGGCGGGCCTCCTGGATACGGTGCGGCACCTGACGTTGCTCCAGATCGACCCGACCGCCGCCGTCGCGCCGACCGCCGATCTGGTGGCGTGGAGCCGGCTCGGCGCCGCCTACGCCCCGGCGGACCTGGTCGGTGCCTTGGCGAAACGGGATCTGGTCGAGCTGACCGCCACCATCCGTCCGGCCGAGGATCTGGCGCTCTACCGCGCCGAGATGAGCGAGACGCAGCACCGCCGCGAGTGGGTGCTCGCCAACGACGCCTGTCGCCGGGACATCCTGGCCCGCCTGACCGCGGAGGGGCCGCTGCCGTCGCGCGTCCTGCCGGACACCTGCGCCGTGCCCTGGCGGTCGACCGGGTGGAGCAACGAGCAGAACGTGACCCGGCTGCTGGAGGCGATGTCCGTGCGGGGCGAGGTCGCGGTGGCCGGGCGGCTCGGCCGCGACCGGCTGTGGGACCTGGCCGAGCGGGTCTACCGGGACGAACCCGCGATCCCGCTCGACGAGGCGCTGCGCCGTCGCGACTCGCGCCGGCTGACCGCGCTGGGGATCGCCCGGGCGAAGACCACGAACGTCCCGATCGAGCCGTACGACGTCGGCGAGGCCGGCGAGCCCGCGGTGGTCGAGGGCGTGAAGGGCACCTGGCGGGTCGATCCGGCCCAGCTCGACCAGACCTTCACCGGGCGGACCGCGCTGCTGTCGCCGTTCGACCGCCTGATCCACGACCGGCGGCGGCTGCTAGAGATCTTCGGCTTCGAGTACGGGCTGGAGATGTACAAGCCGGCCGCCAAGCGCCGTTGGGGCTACTACGCCCTGCCGATCCTGCAGGGCGACCAGTTGGTCGGAAAGCTCGACGCGGCCGCCGACCGCAAGGCCGGCGTGCTGCGCGTGCATGCCGTGCACCAGGACCTGCCGTTCGACCGGGCGGCCGTCGACGAGGAGATCGCGGCGCTCGCCGGATGGCTCGGCCTGGTGCGGGCCTGAAGGCGGTGGCTCAGGTGGGACGTCGCCTGGACGAACCACCTGAGCCGAAGCCCTGCCTACTTGCCGATGCGGGAGTGGGCCGCCTCGCGTTTGATGGTCTTCGCGTCCGCGGGCAGTAGGTAGCCGTCGCGGACGTTCTGGTCTGTCACGTGGTTGACCTTCGACACGTACGAGCCGTGCGTCGGGTAGAGGGCGTCCAGCACCGCCGGGCTGAACGGTTCGTAGTTGCCGAAGATGGAGCAGAAGAAGCCCGGGCTGTTCGGGCTCGCGTTGACCGCCGTCGGGACCGCGACCGCCGCCAGCCGGATGCCGCCCGTGGCGATGCCGAAGCTGTCGCGGGCCAGCGTCGCCCCGCGCGGACCCGTCGTCGACAGCACGTCCAAGGCACGTCCTGGAACGTGCCCAGGTCCGGTACTGCACCGGGTTGATGCCCGGGGCGTGCGGTGACAGGTAGTCCTCACCGATCATGTCGAAGTCGGCGTGCGCGGTGCCCGCCACCTCCTACGTGCGCAGCACGCTGGAGTCGGGCTGGCGGTTCTGGGCGTGGCCGATGACGGCGACGTCCGTCTCGGTGGTCAGCTTGAAGACGGGTGTCGCGAGGTCGGTGCGCACGACCAGGTTCGGCTCGGCGCGCCGTTGAGGATGAAGCCGTCCGCGAGCCCGTGCAGCGGGTGGATGGCGTTGAAATACTGCGTCAGCTTCGAGGCCGACTGCGACTCGCCGCCGGCGATCACCTTCGACGCCCGCAGGCTCCCCAGTGGACGGACGCCGCGCGGCGAGCGGACGGCCTGCGGCGCCTGGGAGTAGATGTCCCAACCGAGCGTGTCCGCGGCCACGTCCAGGCCGCCGTAACGGGACGGGCTCCACGACTTCAGCGCGTTGATGCCGAGGGTCTGGGCCGAGACGCCGACCCACGCGTAGCCGGCCCGCATGATGTGCTCGGGGAACCGGAACCAGTCGGCCTCGACGTCGAAGCCCATGGTCACGTTGTACCACTCCACGAAGACCGTGCCGTTGAAATCCCGCGCGGAAGCGGGGCGCCGAACCACCATTCGGCTGGTGTACGCGTGCCCGCCTTCGATCACCGACGCGGTCGTCCGCTGGCCGTTGACGACGGTGTACGTGTTGGCCGTACCCGAGAAGAAGAACTCCTCCTCGACGTAGCCGTGGCCGCGCAGGTCGAACTGTGACTTGAAGAAGGGATAGTCGCCAAGGCGTCCGGTGGCCCGCACCGGCCCGGTGACGACCGGGTTGGGTAGCCCTCCCAGGCTCACAGTTGGATCGACTTGGTCTCGAAGAACTCGTCCAGGCCGTGACGCCCGAGCTCACGGCCGTTGCCGGACTGGCCGTAGCCGCCGAACGGGGCCAGGGGGTTGAACCGCGCGCCGTTGACGTCGACCTGCCCGGTCCGCAGCCGCCGGGCGACAGCGAGGGCCCAGTCCGGGTCGCCGGACCACACGGCGCCGGCCAGGCCATAAGGGGTGCCGTTGGCGATCGCGACCGCGTCGTCGGTGTCGGAGTACGGGATGACGGACAGCACCGGCCCGAAGATCTCCTCCTGGGCGATCGGGGAGTCCCGGTCGACGTCCGCGAAAACGGTGGCACGGCAGAAGTACCCACGGTCGCGCAGGCGCCCGGGTCCGCCCGTCACGGCGACAGCAGAAGCGGACGACAGATAGCCCTGCACCCGCTCGAACTGGGCCGCAGACGCCAGCGGACCGAGCCGCGGCTCCATCGCCACCGCGAACTCACCGGCCAGGGCGGCCGCCTCGTCGTGCAGGGCGGCAGGCACCACGAGCCGGGTCCAGGCGGTGCAGGTCTGCCCGGAGTTGAGGAACGCGTTGCTGACCGTCGTCTTCACCGCGCGGGTCAGGTCGGCGTCCGGCAGCACCACGCTCGCGGACTTGCCGCCGAGCTCCAGCGCCACCCGCTTGACCGTGTCGGCCGCAGCGTGGGAGACCAGCTTGCCCGCGGCGGTCGAGCCGGTGAACGAGATCATGTCGACGTCCGGGTGGGCGGCCAGCGCGGCACCGACGACCGGACCGGTGCCGACCACCACGTTGAGCACGCCCGACGGCAGGCCCGCGCCGGCGAACACGTCGGCGAGCAGCAGGGCCGCGGACGGCGCGAGCTCGCTGGGTTTGAGCACCACCGTGCAGCCGGCCAGCAACGCCGGGCCGACCTTGGCCATCACCTGGTGCAGCGGGTAGTTCCAGGGCGTGATGGCGCCGACCACGCCGATCGGCTCCCGCACGACGAGCGAGTGCCCGATCCGTTCGTCGGGCGCGGCGGCCAGGCCGAGGAGCCCGTCGAGCACGGCCAGTGGGGTGCCGACCTGCACCGCGTCGGCGATCTTCGGTGGGCAGCCCATGTCGCGGGTGATCAAGGCGGCGAACTCGGACCGGCGGGCCTCGATCGCGGACCAGACCCTCCCCAGGATCGCCACCCGGTCCGCGACCCGCCAACCCGGCAGGGCGGCGCGGGCCGCGGCCACCGCGAGGTCGACCTCGGCCGGGCCCGCCAGGGCCAGGGTGGCGAACGGCTCCTCGGTGGCCGGGTCGACCAGCGTCAGCGCGTCGTGCCCGACCGGAACCCAGGCGCCGTCGACGAAGGCGCTGTCGTACTTCATGTGTCCATCTCCAGCACGGTGCGGACGCCGGCGCCCTGGCGCAGGTCGTCGAGAGCGAGGTTGACGTCGGCGAGCGGCCGGCGACCCGTGACCAGGCCGGCCAGGTCGAGCCGGCCGGCCCGCCAGAGGTCGAGGATCCGGGGGAAGTCGCGATGGGGGTTGGCGGAGCCGAGGTAACAGCCGACGAGCTTCTTCTCGTAGAAGGCGTGTACGAGCGCGCGTACGTTCACGGTGTCCGATGTGGAGGGTATGCCGACCATGACGGTGGTGCCGCCGTTGCGGGTCGCCTTCAGCAGCGTCTCCACCACGGCGCCGCGGCCGACGGCGTCGAACGCGAAGTCCGCGCCCCGGCCGGCGGTCAGCGATCGGGCCAGCTTGTCGATCGGCTCAGAGACCGGGTCGGCCACGTGCGTCGCGCCCAGCCGGAGCGCCTCGGCCCGGCGCGCCGCGTTCATGTCGGCGGCCAGGATCGTCGTCGCGCCGGCGATGACCGCCGCCTGCACGATCGACAGCCCGACCGCGCCCAGCCCGCTGACCACCACCGAGGCGCCGATCGGCACGCGGGCCGTGTTGAGCACGGCGCCGACGCCGGTCTGCACCGCGCAGCCGATCACGGCCGCGATCTCGGTGGGCATGTCGTCGGGGATCCGCACCGCGGCCTCGACCGGCACGACGGTCCGCTGCGCGAAGGCGGCCAGCACGAGGCCGCGCCGCACGGGCGCGCCCTGCCACGACAACCGGGTGGAGCCGTCCGGGTACGCGCCACCGACCAGGCCGGCGAACCGCTGGCACAAGGTGCGCTCGCCGTTGGCGCACCAGTAGCAGCGCCCGCACGACGGCGCCATGGTCAGCACGACCTTGTCGCCCGGCCGCAGGTCGGCGACGTCCGGGCCGACCGCGGCGACCACCCCGGCCGCCTCGTGACCCAGGATGACGGGCAGCCCGGTGCGCAGCGAGCCGTCGAGGTAGTGCAGGTCGGAATGGCAGACACCGCAGTGCGCGATGTCCACCAGCACCTCGCCGGCCCGCGGCTCCTCCAGCTCAACCTCGTCGACGATCAGGGGAGCGTCGACCGAAGTCATGATCGCGGCAAGCACGGGTCAGAGCCTCCGTTCCGGTGAGAGGCCCGCGGGGAAGTCGCCCGCGCGGCCGAGCAGCGCGGGGAGCACGATGCCGAGCTCGCCGCCGATCAGGGCCGCCGCCGAGACCAGGGCGGCCAGGTCGAGGCCCGTAGCGACACCCGAGCGGCGCAGTGCGTACGCCAGGTCCTCGGTGGCGATGTTGCCGGTCGCCGCCGGTGCGAACGGGCAGCCGCCGATGCCGCCGGTGCTGCTGTCCAATGCGGACGCTCCGAGGGCGACAGCGGTGAGCGCGTTGGCGTACCCGGTGTTCCGGGTGTTGTGGAAATGGAAGCGGAGCGGCAGGTCGGTGGTGACCGCGCGGACCTCGGCGACGAGGCGCGCGACGTCACTCGGCACCCCCACGCCGATCGTGTCGGCCAGCGCGATCTCGTCAGCGCCGGCGTCGACACACGAACGCACCAGCGCACCGACCGCCGCCGGGTCGACCTCGCCCTCGAACGGGCAGCCGAAACTCGCGCCGACCGTGGCGGTCACCCGCAGCCCGGACGAACGAGCCCGCGCGCTGATCGAAGAAAACGACCGGAGGCCTTCGAGAACCGACATCCCCTGGTTCCGTTGGCTGAACGTCTCCGTGGCGACGACCACGACGTTGACCTCGTCCACGCCCGCCGCGAGCGCCCGGTCCAGGCCCCGCTCGTTGACCACCAGTCCGATGTACCGAACGCCGTCGCCACGCGGGACCCCGGCCATCACCTCCTCGGCGTCCGCCATCCGCGGCACCCGTTTCGGGTGCACGAAGCTGGTCGCCTCGATCCGTCGTGCGCCGGCCGCGACCAGCGCTTCGATGTATGCAATCTTCGCTGCGGTGGAAACAAGGGTGCGCTCGTTCTGCAGCCCGTCGCGCGGGCCGACCTCGACGATCTCCACGGCGCTCCCCGCAGCGTCCACCAGGGGACGTTCGGAAGGCATGGCTCTGTCTAACACTCCAGCGACATGTATGCAATCAGCAAGATTTATTGGCTCGGACCCTTGTCCGAGCCTGGCGACATCGACTAGATGTATGCAACTAGCGAACGGAGGCCACAAGTGACGGCAGCTAGCGACCGCGCGGTCGACCAGCTTCGCGAGCGGATTCTCGGCGGGGAGTACGTGCCCGGCGAGCGGCTCGGCGAGGTGGAGCTCGCGGAAAAGCTGGGCGTCAGCCGGACTCCGGTCCGGGAGGCGTTGCGTCGCCTGGCGGCGGAGGGACTCGTCGACATCACGCCCAACAAGGGCGCTCGGGTGATCGACTACCCGCGGCAGGACCTCGAGAAGATCTTCGAGATCCGCGCGCACGTGGAGGGTCTGGCCGCCCGCAGCGCGGCCGAGACCGCGAGCATGGCCGACATCGACCGGCTCGACGAGCTCGCGACCGTGCTCAAGGAACGGTCCGAGGCCGGCGATCTCGACGAGGTCTACCGCCTCAACGCCGCTTACCACGCGACGCTCAACGGCCTGGCCGGCAGCGCCGTGCTGACCAGCACGGTCGGCCACCTGATCCACAGCGCCGTGCTGCTGCGCACGCTGCACTCGTTCGACCCGGCGGCGCGGCAGCGCAGCGTCAACCACCACCTGGAGATCGTGGCCGCCTTGCGCGCCCGGGACCCGGACTGGGCGGAGGCCGTGATGCGCGCGCACCTGCTCTCGGCGCGGGCATCGCTGCTCGGTGCCCGCCGCCGCGACGAAGAGAACCTTGAGGAGAACGCATGACCGAACGCACCATGCCACTGAGCGACGTCCGTGTCGTCGAGCTTGGCCAGCTCCTCGCCGGCCCGTTCTGCGGCCAGTTGCTCGGCGACTTCGGGGCCGAGGTCATCAAGCTGGAGGACCCGCGCAAGGGCGACCCGATGCGGCAGTGGGGTCGCGAGAAGCCCTACGGCAAGTCGCTGTGGTGGCCGGTGGTGGCCCGGAACAAGAAGTCGGTGACCTGCGACCTGCGTACGCCCGAGGGCCAGGACCTGGTCCGCGAGCTGGTCAAACACTCCGACGTGCTGCTGGAGAACTTCCGGCCCGGCACGCTGGAGCGCTGGAACCTCGCGCCGGAGCAGCTCTGGGAGATCAACCCGCGGCTGGTGGTGACCCGGGTGACCGGCTACGGCCAGTCCGGCCCCTACGCGCAGCGGGCCGGCTTCGGCTCGATCGGCGAGGCGATGGGCGGCATCCGGTACGTGACGGGTTCGGCCGACGAGGCCCCGTCCCGGGCCGGCATCTCGCTCGGCGACTCCCTCGCCGCCATCCACGCCACCCTCGGCACCCTGGTCGCGCTGCACGAGCGGGACCGGTCGGGCCGGGGTCAGGTGGTCGACGCGGCGATCTACGAGTCGGTGCTGGCGATGATGGAGTCGATGCTGCCGGAGTGGCAGCTCGCCGGCTACCAGCGCGAGCGCACCGGCCCGGTGCTGCCGAACGTGGCGCCCAGCAACGTCTATCCCACCAAGGGCGGGGAGAGCGTGCTGATCGCCGCCAACCAGGACACCGTGTTCGGGCGGCTGGCCGCGGTGATGAACCGGCCCGAGTTCACCGCCGACGCGCGGTTCGCCACGCACAGCGCGCGCGGTGAGTACATGGCCGAGATCGACGCCCTGATCGCCGAGTGGACCGCCGACCAGGACCCGGACGAGCTGCTCGAGGCGTTGCACCAGGGCGGTGTCCCGGCCGGCCGGATCTACCGCGCCAAGGACATGTTCGCCGACCCGCACTTCGCCGCCCGGGACGCGATCGTCAACGTCGATGATCCGGACCTCGGCGAGATCGCCATGCAGAACGTGTTTCCCAAGCTCTCCGCGACACCCGGGCAGGTCCGATCCACGGGACCGGCGCTCGGTTCGAACAACGACGACATCTACCGGGGCCTGCTGGGCCTGCGCGACGACGAAATCAGCCGGCTGCGCGCTGCCGGCGTCATCTGAGAAGCGAGAGGAGCAACGAGCATGCGCTACCGACTCGGCGTCGACGTCGGCGGTACGTTCACCGACGTCCTGCTGATCGACGAAGACAGCGGGACCTCGTTCCGCGCCAAGACCCCGTCGACGCCGCACGACCAGTCGGTCGGTGTGCTGACCGGGATCGAGAAGGTCTGTGCCGCGGCGGTCACGTCGCTGGACTCGATCGAGCAGGTGCTGCACGGCACCACCGTGGCGACCAACGCGATCCTCGAAGGCAAGGGCGCCCGGGTTGGCCTGGTCACCACGGCCGGCTTCCGCCAGGTGCTGCAGATCGCCCGCTCGTTCGTACCCGGTGGCCTCGCGGGTTGGATCATCTGGCCCAAGCCCGAGCCGCTCGCGCCGCTGGAGCACACCGTCGAGGCGGTCGAGCGGATCGGCGCCGACGGCGAGGTGATCGTCCCGCTCGACGAGGACGACATCCGCGCCAAGCTGCGCAAGCTCGGCGCCGACGGCATCCAGGCGCTGGCGATCGCGCTCATCAACTCCTATGTGGATGGACGGCACGAGGAACGGGTCGCCGCGATCGCGGCCGAGGAACTGCCCGGCGTGCCGGTGTCGGTGAGCTCCCGGGTGCTGCCCGAGCTCCGCGAGTACGAGCGGACCATCACCACGGTCGCCAACGGGTACGTGCAGCCGCAGGTCACCACGTACCTGGAGAACCTGCTCAACAAGATCGACAAGAAGCTGTACATCCTGCGCAGCGACGGCGGCCTGGCCAGCGCCGCGGCGGCCGCCGCGAACCCGGTCTCGCTGCTGCTCTCCGGCCCGGCCGGCGGGGTGACCGGCGCGGTGTGGGCGGCGAACCAGGCCGGCTACACCGACCTGCTCACCTTCGACATGGGCGGCACCTCGACCGACGTGGCCCTGGTCGAGAAGGGCCTGCCCCGGGTCGGCCGGGAGACCCGGGTCGGCGACCTCACGGTCCGCTCGGCCTCCGTCGACGTGCGCACGGTCGGCGCGGGCGGCGGCTCGATCGCCCACGTTCCCGAGCTGACCAAGGCGTTGCGGGTCGGCCCGCAGTCGGCGGGCGCGGCGCCCGGCCCGGCCGCGTACGGCGCGGGCGGCCTGGACCCGACCGTCACCGACGCCAACGTGGTGCTCGGCTACCTGCCGACCGAGCTCGCCGGCGGCGAGATCTCGCTCGACCGGGCCGCCGCCCGCACCGCCGTGCAGCGGGTGGCCGACGCGATGGGCCTGCCCAGCGCCGAGGCGGCCGCCGCCGGCATCGTCGACATCGTCAACGAGAACATGTTCGGCGCGCTGCGCCTGGTCTCGGTGCAGCAGGGGTACGACCCGCGGGACTTCGCGCTCGTCGCGTTCGGCGGCGCGGGCCCGTTGCACGCCAACGCGCTCGGCAAGCTCACCGGCGCGTGGCCGGTCATCATCCCGCCGTCGCCCGGCGTCCTCTGCGCCTACGGTGACGCGACGACCAGCCTGCGCGACGAGGCGGCCCGCACCTACATCCGGCGGTTCTCCGAGCTGTCCGACGACGAGCTGCGCGGCATCTTCGAGGACCTGGCCGAGTCGGCGTCGGCCACGGTCGAGGCCGAGGGCGTGGCCCGGGCCGACCAGACGATCACCTACCAGGTCGACATCCGCTACCACGGCCAGGGTTTCGAGATCACGGTCCCGGCGCAGATCAAGGACTTCGACGGTGCGGGCGCCGGGCTCGCGGCGCTCGGTGCGGCGTTCGACGCCGAGCACGAGCGGCTGTTCTCGTTCCTGCTCAAGAACGAGCACGAGCTGGTCAGCATCCGGGCGGCGGTCTCCGGGCCGCGTCCGTTCGTGCAGGCGACGACGCTGCCGGAGGGCGGTGCCGACGCCACGGACGCGGTGCGCACGACCACCGACATCTTCGTCGACGGCGCGACGGTGAGCGCCACCGTCTACGACCGGGCCAAGCTGCGCGCCGGCAACGTGGTCAGCGGCCCCGCGATCGTCACCGAAATGGACTCCACCACGCTCGTGCTCCCCGGCCACGCGGCCACGGTGCACCCGAGCGGCAGCCTGCTGATTCGACCCGTGGAGAACTGATCATGGCCCAGATCATCCAGACCGCGACCGACCCGGTCACCAAGGTCGACGTCGACCCGGTCACCCTCGACATCATCGAGAACGCGTTGCGCAACGCCCGCTACGAGATGGACGAGGTGCTGTTCCGCACCGCGCTCTCGCCCGGCATCCGGGAGCAGCACGACGAGTTCCCGCTGATCGGCGACCCGGACGGCAAGATGGTCGTCGGCCAGTTCGGCCTGTCGATCCCGGCGCTGCTGGACGGCTACGACGGCACCATCGCCGAGGGCGACGTGCTGCTGACCTCCGACCCGTACTCGTGCGACGGCGCGATCAGCCACGCCAACGACTGGCTGGTCGTCATGCCGATCTACGTCGAGGGCCGGGTCGTCGGCTGGGCCTCGATGTTCGGCCACATGTCGGACGTCGGTGGCAAGACGGTCTGCTCGATGCCCACCGACGCGCACACCATCTTCGAAGAGGGCGTCATCATCCCGCCCTTCAAGCTGTACGACGGCGGGAAGCTCAACGAGGACGCGTTGCGCGTGATCCTGAACCAGGTGCGCCAGCCGGACTGGAACCGCGCCGACCTCAACGGGATCGTGGCCGCCTGCCGCACCGCGTCCCGCCGGATCCAGGAGCTGTGCGCCCGGTTCGGCGTCGACACGTACGTCTCCGCCCTCGACGCGCTGCTGGATCGCAACTACCAGGCGATGAAGGCGTTGCTGGGCATCGTCTTCGAGGACGGCGAGACGATCAGCTTCACCGACTACATCTGCGACGACGGAGTGGGCAACGGCCCCTACCAGCTCACCCTGTCGCTGACCCGGACCGGCGAGAAGGTGCTGCTGGATTTCAGCGGTAGCTCCGCCCAGTCGCCCGGCCCGATCAACTACTACATCAACGAGAACCTGGCCCGGATGTTCTTCGGGATCTACATGATCACGGTGGCCGACCCGCAGATCCTGTGGAACGACGGGTTCTACCCGCTGGTCGACGTGAAGATCCCGGACCACTCGTTCTGGAAGCCGGACTTCCCGGCCGCCCTCAACGCCCGCAACCACGGCGTCGGCCGGATCTTCGACCTGTTCGGCGGCCTGCTCGGCCAGAAGAACCCCGACCTGCTCAACGCGGCCGGCTTCTCGTCGTCGCCGCACTTCATGTACTCCGGGAACTACGCCGACGGCGAGCGCGCGGGGGAGTGGTTCCAGCTCTACTCGATCGGCTTCGGCGGCATCCCCGGCCGCCCGATCGGCGACGGGCCGGACGGACACTCGCTCTGGCCCTCGTTCGTCAACATCCCCTGCGAATACCTCGAGTCGTACTACCCGTTGCGCATCGAGACCTGGGAGACGGTGGCGGACACCGGTGGCGCCGGCCTGCACCGCGGCGGCAACGGCGTCGACGTGGCCTACCGCTTCCTGCAGCCGGGCACCATCGCGATCCACGACGACCGGTGGCTGACGTACCCGTGGGGCGTCAACGGCGGCGATCCGGGCGCGCGTGGTCGCAAGTGGATAGACCGGGCCGACGGCAGCCGCGAGATCCTGGCGAGCAAGGTGCACGACGTGGCCGTGGCCAAGGGCGACGTGCTGCACTTCGTGACCTGGGGCGGCGGCGGCTGGGGCGACCCGTTGGCCCGTGACCCGGAGCTCGTGGCGCTGGAGGTGCGGCGGGGCCTGGTCACCGCTTCTGGGGCGGCCCGCTACGGCGTGGTGCTCGACGGCGAGACGGTCGACGCGGCCGGCACCGAGGAGCTGCGGGCCCGGCTGCGGGAAGGTCGCCCGGAGAAGGCGCCCGTGTTCAACATGGGACCGCCGCTGGAAGAGATCCTGGCCAACTGCGAGGCCGAGACCGGCCTGCCCGCGCCCAAGGTGCCGGCGTGACTGATCTCGACGACGACTACGCGGGTGCCGGCTTCGGCCGGCCCCTCGACTGGGGTGAGAAGCCGGCCGTCCTGTTGATCGACATGGTCCGGGCCTACTTCGAGCCGGACGCCGAGCTCTACATGGGCAACCGCGACTGCCTGGACTCGGCGGCACGCGTGGTCTCGGCCGCGCGTACCGCCGGGGTTCCGGTCATCTACACCCGCGTCGCCTATGGGCCGGGTGGCATCGACGGCGGCCTGTTCTTCAAGAAGGTCGGCGCGTTGCGGCACTTCGTGACCGGCTCCGGCAGCGACCTCGGCGAGATCATGCCGGACGTCGCGCCGGAGGCCGGCGACCTGGTCATCACCAAGCAGTACGCGAGCGCGTTCTTCGGCACCACACTGACGGCGACGTTGGCCGCCAACCGGATCGACACGCTGGTGATCTGTGGTGTGAGCACGAGCGGCTGCGTGCGGGCCACCGCGGTCGACGCGATCTCCTACGGGTACGTGCCGATCGTCGTCCGGCAGGGCGTCGGTGACCGGGATCCCCGGCCGCACGAGGCGAACCTGTTCGACATCGCCGCCAAGTACGGCGAGGTCTGGGACGAGTCCGCCGTGACGGAACGGCTCGCCCGGTGAAGACGGTCGAGAAGTACGCCGTCCTGGTGGTCTGGGCGCTGACCATCGGGTTCTTCTCGTGGCGCTCGGACGCGTTCGGCTCGACGTCGACGGTCAAGCTGATCCTGAGCACCCAGACCGTCATCCTGATCGCCACCCTCGGCGTGATGGTGTCCCTCGCGGTGCAGGAGTTCGACCTGTCGATCGGCTCCGTGGTCGGCTTCGGCGGCTGCATGGTCGCGGTGCTCGACGGCGTGCACGGCTGGGCGCCCGGCCCCGCGATCGTCGTGTCGGTGCTCGTCTGCGCCGTCTTCGGCCTCCTCAACGCGGCCCTGTCGGTGCTGCTCGGCATCCCCTCCATCATCGTGACGCTGGGCACGGGCACTCTGCTGACCGGCATCACGCTCGGCATCACCGACTCCAAAGTGGTCACCGGCATCTCCGTCAAGACGGTGCGGTTCATGACCGACCCGTTCCTGTTCGGCATTCCGGCGCCGTTCTACCTCGGGCTGCTGCTCTGCCTCGTCGCCTGGTTCGTGCTCCAGCACACCCCGCTGGGCCGGCGGATGGTCTTCATCGCCGAGAACCGCGAAGTGGCCCGGCTGGCCGGTCTGCGGGTGACCCTCATCCGCGCCGGCGCACTCGTCGCCACCGCCACCCTCGGCGGCCTGGCCGGCATCGTGCTCGCGGGAACCAACAGCGCGGCCAACCCGCAAGCTGGTTCCTACTACCTGCTGCCCACCTTCGCGGCCGCGTTCCTCGGCTCGACCACGATCGTGCCGGGCCGGTTCAACGCCTGGGGCGCGTTCGTCGCGGTCTACTTCCTCACCACCGGCATCACCGGACTTCAGTATCTGGGCTATGCCGGCTGGCCGGAGCAGGTGTTCTACGGCGGGTCCCTGGTGGCCGCCGTGACCCTGAGCCACATCGCCGGCCACCGCCGAATGCCCAGCGTCGCTTGACCGAGCCAGCTAAGCGTCCTCAGGAACCGCGACGCTGGCGCGTCGCCGTTCCTTCCGGTCATCACCCCCTGGAGCACATCAAATGCTACGCAGATCAGCGCATGTCAGAGCAGGTGTCGCATTGGCGGTCGTCGCGTTGCTGGCCGCCGGCTGCACCGACGAGGAGGCTCCGGCCACCGCCACGGCGCAGACCACCGGACCGGCCGTCACCGACTCCGCCGCCGGCATCGCCGAAGCCCAGAAGATCATCGACCAGTACCGCAACCCGCCGGCCTGGCAGGGCCCGAACGACCCGGTGCAGATCGGCTCGCTGGCCGGCAAGAAGGTCACCTACATCAGCGTCTCCAACTCGATCCCGGTGCTGAAGTACTGGTCGGACAAGCTGACCGGGCTCCTCCAGCAGTACGGCGGCGTGCAGATGACCGTCATCGACGCCAAGGGCTCGGTCGACGAGGCCAACAAGGGCTTCGAGCAGGCCATCGCGCAGAAGGCCGACGCGATCGTGTTCCAGGCGCTGCCGCCCGCGCTGTTCCAGGCCCAGATCACCAAGGCGAAGGCCGCGGGCATCAAGGTGATCAGCGCGAACACCGGCGTGCCGGGCAAGGTCGACGGCGGCCAGGACGCCGAGATCGGCTTCGACTACGTCAAGGTCGGCCAGCTCATCGGCGACTGGATGGTGGTCGACTCGCAGGGCAAGGGCAAGGGCCTGGTGGTCAGCTCGGACGACGTGCCGGCGTCCCAGCCGCAGGCGCAGGCGACCCTCGGCGAGGTCAAGCGCCTCTGCCCGGACTGCGACGTGTCCATGAAGGACGTCCAGATCCCGCAGTGGCAGACCTCGGTGCCGACGCTGTTCCAGACCACCATCAACAGCGACCCGGACCGCAAATACCTGCTGCCGTTGTACGACGGTCAGGCGTTGCCGGGCCTGGGCGCGATCCGCACCGCCGGGGCGGGCTCGAAGGTGACCGTCGGCGCGTTCAACGCGACGCCGGGCATCGTCGAGCAGCTCAAGGACCCGGCCAGCGGTCTCAAGCTGGACATCGGCGGCCACAACGAGTGGTGGGCGTACGCCGCCGCGGACCAGATCTTCCGGGTGCTCAGCGGCGCCGCACCGATCGCGAACTACCAGATCGGGCTGCGCATCTTCGACACCAGCAACGCCGAGCTGATCCAGGGCAGCGACGAGTTCGCCTGGTACGGCGCCAGCGACTACAAGACGAAGTTCCCAGCACTGTGGACGAAGTAGCGACATGACCACGAACGTGCTCGAGCTCACCTCGGTGTCGAAGACGTTCGACGACATCCGGGTGCTGCACGACGTCACGCTCGCCGTGGGGCCGGGGGAGATCCTCGGCCTCATCGGCGAGAACGGGAGCGGGAAGTCCACGCTGATCAAGATCCTGTCGGGCTACCACGCCGCCGACCCGGGCGCCGAGGTCCGGGCGGGCGGCCTGGCCTTCGTACACCAGGATCTCGCTCTCGTGCCGTCGATGACCGTGCTGGAGAACCTGCGGATCGCCCGGTTCGCGACGGGGTTCGGTTGGCGCATCCGCTGGTCTGCAGAACGCGCGGGTGTCAAGCGGTTCCTCGACCAGGTCGGGCTGGACGTGCATCCGGACACCCGGGTGGGTGACCTGTCGGTGACCGAGCAGGCGCTGGTCGCGGTGGCGCGCGGGCTGGCCGACATCGAGGAGACGGGCAACGGCCAGCGGCTCCTCGTGCTCGACGAGCCCACGGCGTACCTGCCGAGGGATGGTGTCGAACGGCTCTTCGGTGTGCTGCGTGACCTGACCGGGCAGGGCGCGTCGGCGGTGTTCGTCTCGCACCGGCTCGACGAGGTGCGCGAGCTGTGCGACCGGGTGGCCGTGCTGCGGGGTGGCGAGCTGGTGGCGACCGTGGACGCGGCGGACAAGACGGAGCGGGACCTCCTGGAGCTGATGCTCGGCCGGCCGGTGGAGGACCTCTATCCGGACACCGCCGCGCCGGAAGGGTCGCCCTCGCTCACCGTCGACGGCCTGGGCGGTGGTGCGTTGCGCGAGCTGTCGTTCACCGCGCGGCCCGGCGAGATCATCGGTTTCGCGGGACTGCCGGGGTCCGGCTACGACGAGGTGCCGTACCTGCTGACCGGCGCCCGGCGGGCCACCGGCGGCACGGTCCGGCTCGACGACCGGTCGGTGGCGGCGGCCACGCTGCGGCCCCGGGCCGCGATCGACCTCGGCATGGCGCTGCTGCCCGCCGACCGCCCGCGGGCCGGTGGTGCGCCCGCGCTGACCGTGCGGGAGAACATGACCCTGCCCAGCCTGCCGGCGTTCACGCGGTTCCGGTCGGTGGTCAACCGCGGCCGGGAGCGGAAGGTGGCGATGGAGCAGTCCGAGCGGTACGCGGTGACGCCGCGCCGCCCGGAGTCGGCGTTGCGCTTCCTCTCCGGCGGCAACCAACAGAAGGTGCTGCTGGCCAAGTGGATGCTCGGCGAGCCCCGGGTGCTCGCGTTGCACGAGCCCACCCAGGGCGTCGACGTCGGCGCCAAGCGCGAGATCTTCGCCCACCTGTCGGCTGCGGCCGCCGCCGGCGCGGTCGTGCTGCTGTCCACCGTGGAGCACGAGGACCTCGCGCACCTGTGCGGCCGGGTGCACGTGCTGCGCGGCGGCCGCTGCGTGCGGGTCATCGAGGGTGGCGAGCTCACCCCGGCCCGATTGGCGGAGGCGGTGTACGCGAGCTGATGGGCGAGGTGCTGGCACGCAAGATCTGGGAGGCGCACCTGGTGCGGCGGGCGGCGGGCGAGCCCGACCTGCTCTACGTCGACCTGCACCTGGTGCACGAGGTGTCGTCGCCGCAGGCGTTCGACGGGCTCCGGGCGGCCGGGCGGCGGGTCCGCCGCCCGGAGCTCACCCTCGCCATGGAGGACCACGCCGTGCCGACGCTCGGGCTGACCATCGCCGACCCGATGGCCCGGGCGCAGGTCGAGGCGCTGCGCCGCAACTGCGCCGAGTTCGGCATCCGGCTGTTCTCGCTGGGTGACGCCGAGCAGGGCATCGTGCACGTGGTGGCGCCGCAGCTAGGCCTCACCCAGCCGGGCATGACCATCGTCTGCGGCGACTCGCACACGTCGACCCACGGCGCGTTCGGCGCGCTGGCGTTCGGCATCGGCACGAGCGAGGTCGAGCACGTACTCGCCACGCAGACTTTGCCGCAGCGGATGCCGCGCACGATGGAGGTGCGGGTCGACGGCCGCTTGGCGCCGGACGTGACCGCCAAGGACCTCATTCTCGCGATCATCGCGCGGGTGGGCGTCGGCGGCGGGGCCGGGCACATCGTCGAATATCGGGGCACCGCGATCGAGGCGCTGTCGATGGAAGCGCGGATGACGTTGTGCAACATGTCGATCGAGTTCGGCGCCCGGGCGGGCATGGTGGCGCCCGACGAGACCACGTACGCCTATCTGGCTGGTCGTCCGTACGCCGCGCTCGCGCTCGACCACTGGCGGGGCCTGCGTACCGACGAGGACGCGGTCTTCGACCGGACTGTCGTCCTGGACGGCGCGGCCGTGCGCCCGTTCGTCACCTGGGGCACCAACCCGGCCCAGGCGGTGCCGGTGTCGGGCGTGGTGCCGGCGCCGGAGGAGTTCGACGACCCGCTGGTGCGCTCCGCGGCCGAGCAGGCCCTGCGCTACATGGAGCTGACGCCCGGCACCCCGGTGCGCGACATCGCCGTCGACACCGTGTTCCTGGGCTCGTGCACGAACGGCCGGATCGAGGACCTGCGGGCCGCCGCGACGGTGCTGCGCGGCCGGCGGGTCGCCGACGGCGTCACCATGCTGGTGGTGCCGGGCTCGATGAAGGTCCGCGCCCAGGCCGAGGAGGAGGGCCTGGCCGAGGTCTTCACCGCGGCCGGCGCCCAGTGGCGGGCCGCCGGCTGCTCGATGTGCCTGGGCTTGAACCCGGACCGGATGGCTCCGGGCACCCGCAGCGCGTCGACCTCGAACCGCAACTTCGAGGGCAGGCAAGGCCCGGGAGCCCGGACCCACCTGGTGTCACCCCTCGTCGCGGCCGCGACCGCGGTCACCGGTCGGCTGACCGCGGCCGCGGACCTCGACTAGGCCGCGTCGAAGAGGGCCGCCCAGGGCTCGACCAGCATGGTCTTGCCCTTCAGGCCGGCGATCATCTCGGCACCGGCGACACCGTCCAGGCCAGGTAGCTGGCCGGCTCCGCCGTCCGGGCCCAGGGGCACCGCGATGGCCATCGGCCCCGGCACGTACGACCGGACCTCGCCCTCGCCCGTGATCCTGGCCCGCAGGTTCGCCGCGACCAGGTCCGCCTGCGCGCTGGCCGTGCCGATGCCGTCCCGGTCGGCGTCGGTGATGTCACCGACCGCGTAGACGCCCTCCGCACCAGCGACCCGGAGCTGGTCGTCGACCCGCACCAGGCCGTTGGGGTGGCGGGCCGCGGCGAGGTCGCCGCGCAGGTAGCCGGTTGCCGGTGTCACGCCGAAGGCCTGGTACCAGACGTCCGCCGTCAGCTTCTCGCCCTCCGCCGTCGTCACCACGACGTCGCCGACGGTGGTCGGTGGCACCGCCGGCAGGTCGCGGATCGGGGTGCCGAGCCGCAGCTCCACACCCAGCTCGTCGAGCTGGCGGCGCAGCTCGTCGCGCAGGTCCTGGTCGAACGGGCCGGGCATGACGTCGCTGTCCGCGCCGACGATGGTCACCGTCTTGTCGGGGAAGAAGGCCCTGATCTCGCCGGCCAGCTCCAGGCCCGCCGGCCCGGCGCCGATCACCAGGACCCGCTTCGCGTCCCGCAGCTCCTGGTGGGCCTGCTGGAACCTGGCTCGGGCGGTGTCGGCGTTCCGCTCGTCGACCTTGGCCGGGAACGGGTAGCCCGAGCCGGTCGCCAGGACCAGGTGGTCGGGTTCGAGCACCTGCCCGGAGGCGAGGGTGACCCGGCGCCCGTCGACGGCGGTCGCCCGGTCGTGCACGAACCGGCCGCGGGTCAGCAGGCGGTCGTACGGCAGGAAGATCCGGTCCAGCCATTCCGGCTCGACCAGGGCCCGCCAGGCGGCGCTGTTGTGGGTGAACGCGTCGGCGGGTGCGACGAGCGTCACGTCGGCGACGTCGTCGAGCGCCTTGGCGACCTTGATGCCGCTGTATCCGCCGCCCAGGACCGTGACGGTCGGGCGGGTGTCGGTGCTGCTCACAGTGTTGAACTCCCTCGATACTTTAACGGAGTGATGCCTCCGTTAAGAGGGTGTAACGGATACGGCTCTCCGGTATTCCCGCTATGCTGGACGCGTGGCGAACGAGGCTGGTGGGGGGACACGGCGCACCCGCGCCGAGCGCAGCGACAGCGTCCGCAACAGGGAGCGCCTGCTGGTGGCGGCTCGCGCGCTGTTCGCGACAGACGGGCTGCACGCGCCGCTCGACCGGATCGCGACCACGGCCGGCGTCGGCCCCGGCACTCTCTACCGGCACTTCCCGACCCGGCTGGCGCTCTGGGAGGCGGTGCTCGAGGAGCCGCTGCGGGCCCAGCTCGACCTGGTCGAGCGTGCGCTGGCCAACCCCGACCGGTGGACGGGGCTGGCCGGCTACCTGCTGGAGACCTGCGCGCACGAGGCCGAGCGCGGCGGCTACCTCAACCTGATGACCACGCGGTTCGACGGCGCGCCCCGGCTGTCGGAGCTCCGCCGGCAGATCCAGCGCCGGATCGTGGAGCTGATCAGCCGCGCCCGCACCGAAGGCGTCATCCGCCCCGACTTCACGACCGAGGACCTGGTCTTCCTCACGCTCTCGAACTCCCGGGTCGCGGAGGTCACCCGCGACGTGGCGCCCGGCGCCTGGCGCCGCAACGCGGAGCTGTTCCTCGACAGCATGCGCCCGGAACGGGCCCACCCGTTGAGCCAACCGCCGTTGCAGCCGAGCGAGGTGGCGCTCACGATGACCCGGCCGGCTCCGCGGAAGCCACTGTCCGAAGAGGACTAGGGGCGGGGTTCGGCTACCACGGACGGGGATCGTCACCGGCTTGTGGGATGCGCTCCGGCCCGTCCCCGGCTACCGTCGGGCGATGGCCCTTATCGGTCAGCCGGCCGGAGACAGTGCGGCGCTGGCGCCCGCGCCCGGCTGGGCTGGTGTCGGCACCGTTACTCTGCGCGAGCTGTCCGCACACTACGACCTGGCCGGCGTGCGCCGGTGCGACCAACACGTCCTCGTGCTGGTCACGGTCGGCCACGGTCAGCACGAGATCGACTTCCGGCCTTATCTGTGCCGGCCCGGCACGCTGCTCTGGGTGCGGCCCGGCCAGGTGATCCGCCACAACGGCGGCGCCGGGCTCGACGCCGTCGTCGTGTGTTGGGAGCCGTCCGCGGTCGCGGAGGTCGCCGACGACCCGGCGTTGCTCGACAGCGGGCTCGGCCCGGCCTGCTGGCAGCTCGCGGGTGAGGACGAGGACGCGGTCATCAACGAGGTGAGCCAGCTCGTCGTCGACTGCCAGCGCCACCGTTCCGGCACGCTCGCCGCCGGCCTGCTCCGGCACCAGCTCGCCGTGCTGCTGCTGCGCATCGCGCTGCTGCCCGGTCGCCGGCCGGCCGAGCGCAACGACGCGTACGTCCGGTTCCGCCTGGCGGTCGAGGAGGACTTCACCCGGACCAGGCGGGTCGAGGAGTACGCGGAGCGGATGGGCTACTCCGTGCGCACGGTCACCCGGGCCTGTCTCGCGGCCACCGGTCGCAGCGCCAAGCAGGTCATCGACGATCGGGTGACGCTGGAGGCCAAGCGGTTGCTCGCGGTCACCGACGACCCGATCGCCGACATCGGCCGGCGGCTGGGCTTCCCGGAGCCGACCAACTTCGGGCGGTTCTTCCACCGCGAGGCGGGCACCAGCCCGGGCGCGTTCCGGTCCGCCCAACGGCCTCCGCCGCGCAACACGTTCCCGGCCCAACGGCGGCCGGCCGCCGCTGATCTTCACGGGCGGCCGACACCCCGGGTCGCGGGCGAGGCATGATGGTCCCGTGCAGATTTCGGCGCGGGGCGACTACGCGGTACGCGCGGCACTGAGCCTCGCCGCGGCGTACCCGTCGGTGATGTCGGCTCAGGCCTTGGCCGCCGACCAGGACATGCCACGCAAGTTCCTCGAGGCGGTCCTGGCCGACCTGCGCCGCGCGGGCATCGTCCGGGCGCAACGCGGTGCCGAAGGCGGCTACACGCTGACCCAGCCGCCGCGCGAGGTGACGGTGGGCGCGATCCTGCGGGCGGTGGATGGTCCGCTGGCCGGGGTGCGCGGCGTGCGCCCCGAGGAGACGGCTTACGAAGGCTCCGCCCAGAACCTGCCCCGGATCTGGGTGGCGGTCCGCGCCGCCGTCCGCGAGGTGGTCGACGAGACGACGCTGGCCGACGTGCTCAGTGGCAAGCTGCCCGCGCACATCCGCAAGCTGACCGCCCTGCCCGACGCTTGGCAGCCGCGCTGATGTCGGTCCTGGTGGCGTTCAGCGTGACCCCGTTGGGCGTCGGCGAGGGGGTCGCCGACCTGGTCGCGGAGGCGGTCAAGGTGGTCCGCGCGTCGGGCCTGCCGCACCGCACCGACGCCATGTTCACCACGGTCGAGGGCGAGACCTGGGACGAGGCGATGGCCGTGGTCAAGGCCGCCGTCGCCGCCGTCCAGGCCCGCGCCCCACGCACCTCGACGGTCATCAAGGTGGACTGGCGCGAGGGCGTGACCGGCGCCCTCGACAGCAAGGTCGCCACCATCGACCGCCTCCTCGGCTGAGCGCGCTCTACCGCTCGTCGACGATCTCGGCCGTTTCGACACCCTTCAGCTCGACCAGTGCGAACGCCTCGGCGGCGAGCGGCAGGCGGGCCGCGGCCGCGGCGTCGGCGTGTGCCGCCGACTCCCAGGTCCAGGTGTCGGTCCAGGTCTGGCTCTCGGTGTCGCGGGTCAGGCGGGTCGCGGTGGGCCCGGCGAACTGGGCGCGCACGGTGGCGATGAGCTCGGCCCGCTTCGCCAGCACGTCGGTGTCCGGGTGGTCGGTGGTGAACCGGGTGACACGCACGATCGACATTTTCTGATCTCCTCGCTAGAGTCGTTCACTAGTGACTGACTCTAGAGTTACACTAGGTCCGTGACGAGCGTCAAGGGCAAGGCGCCGAACCGGCGCACGGTGAAGGCGCGGGAGACCCGCACCCGCATGCTGGACGCGGCGCGGCAGTTGTTCGTCGAGCGGGGCTACGGCGCCACGACGCTCGCCGACGTCGCCGAGGCGGCCGGGGTCGCGGTGCAGACCATCTACTTCACGTTCGGCAACAAGCGGTCGTTGTTCAAGGAGATGGTCGACGTCACCATCGCCGGTGACGACGAGCCGGTGGCCACGATGGACCGTGACTGGTTCCGGGCCGGGATCGACGCGCCGACCGCGCCGGAGCACCTGCTCGCCCACGTGGCCGGCAGCGCCCGCGTGCTCGAACGGGTCGCGCCGATCGTGCGGACGGTCGAGCAGGCCGCCGGCTCCGACCCGGAGATCTCCGGGCTGTGGCCCGACGCCGACCCGCGCTACACGGTGCAGTCGACGGCCGCGCGGTCGTTGATGGCCAAGCCCGGCGCCCGGCCCGGCGTCTCCGCTGCCGACGCCGCCGACGTGCTCTACTCGATCCTCTCGCCCGAGCTGTACCTGCTGTTCGTACGCGATCGGGGTTGGTCTCCCGAGCGCTTCGAGGGATGGGCCGTTTCGACCCTGCGAGCCCAGCTCTGCGCGGAGAATTGACCGCATGCCGACCGACGCCGACCGCATCGCCATCGACCGCCTCATCCGCGACTGGGTCAGGGCCGTGCACGCCGGCGACCTCGACGGAGTGTCGGCCGACCACGCCGACGACATCGTGATGTTCGACGTGCCGCCGCCGTACGCCGGCGTTCGTGGCCTGGCCGCCTACCGCGCGACCTGGCCGGACTTCTTCACCTGGCAGGCGCAGGGCGCGGAGTTCGCGCTGGAGTCACTCGACCTGACGGTCGGCGACGACGTGGCGTTCGCGCACGGGCTGCTGCGCTGTGGCACGCCCGCCGAGCTCGCCGCCAAGCCCGACCTGCGGCTGCGGCTGACCGTCGGCCTGGTCAAGCGCGACGGCCGCTGGCAGGTCACCCACGAGCACCACTCGTTCGCGGACGACAGTGCGACGGCCGACGACACCGAGCTGGCCGCCTAGCCCTTGAGGGAGGCGACCGCCGCCGCGAACACCTCGTGGTGTGCGGCCACGTCGGCGAGCGTCGTGTCCGGGCTCGTCAGCGCCATGTTGTGGAACGGGGTCAACAGCACGCCCCGGTTCAACAGGTACGCGTGCAGGTAGTCCTCCAACGCGGGGTCCGCAGCCGCGGCCGAGGCGCCGCCACTGGTCGGCGCGGGGGACTGGAAGCGGTACTCCACGCGCGCGCCGAGCTGGGTGACCGACCACGGCAGGCCCGCGCGGTCGATGATGTCGCGCACCCCGTCGGCGAACGCGGTCGCCACCGCGATCATGCCGGCGAACGCGGTCGGCGTCAGCACGTGCTGCAGGGTGGCCCGTGCGGCGGTCAGCGAGAGCGGGTTGCCGGCCAGCGTGCCGCCGACCCCGCCCATGTCGACCAGGTCCAGGTCGGCGCGGTTGCCGAGCAGGTCCGCGAGCGGTTCGGACAGGCCGTACGCGCCGATCGGAATGCCGCCGCCGATCGCCTTGCCGATGGTGACCACGTCGGGTTCGAGGCCCCAGGCCGCGGTCGCGCCGCCCGGCCCGGCGGAGAACGTGTGCGTCTCGTCGTTGACGAGGTAGCTGCCGTGCCGCCGGGTCAGCTCG
Organism: Asanoa hainanensis; assembly: GCF_900188485.1. GTDB lineage: Bacteria > Actinomycetota > Actinomycetes > Mycobacteriales > Micromonosporaceae > Asanoa > Asanoa hainanensis. The sequence goes on along the minus strand of NZ_FZPH01000004.1, from coordinate 217,485 downwards.
CGGACGCCTTCCAGATAACCGGGTGCCGGCAGCACGATGCCGATGTTGGTCAGCGCCGGCTCCATCAGCACCGCGGCGACATCGCCGTGCGCGAGCTCGCGCTCCAGCCCGGCCAGGTCGTTGTATTCCGCGACCCGGCTGGTCGTGGTGACGTCGCTCGGCGCACCGACGTTGCCGGGCCGGCTGGCCGCGCGACCGTCCGGCCCGACCACGATCAGCGACTCGTCGACGGAGCCGTGGTAGCAGTAGGAGTTGACCAGGATGCGGGGCCGCCCGGTGACCGCCCGCAACAGTCGGATCGCCCACCGGTTGGCGTCGGTCGCGGTCAGCGCGAAGCTCCACCTCGGCACGCCGAACCGCCGGGCCAGCTCTTCGCCGACCCAGGCGGCGTCCTCGGTGGGCAGCATCGTGGCCAGTCCGCCGCCGGACGCCAACCGGTCGGTGACCGCCGCGACCACGGCGGGCGGCGAATGGCCGGCCATGGCGGCGGTGTCGCCCAGGCAGAAGTCGACGTAGTCGTGACCGTCCACATCGGTCAGCCGGGAGCCGCGCGCCCGGGCCGCGTACACGGGAAGTCCGGTGGCGGCCTTGTTCATCCAGGTCATCGGCACCCGGCCGAACAGGTTGCCGGCGGCCGCGTACGCGTCGGCGGACCGGGGATGCGTGGCGACGAACGCGGCCCGCTCGCGGGCGAGAAGCGCGTCGAGTCGATCGCGATCGATCATCGCCGCACCGTACCAGCGAACCTCCCGCCGGTACGGTGATGCGATGGAGTTTCAGGATGTTGTCCGCAAACGCCGGATGGTGCGCAGCTACGAGCTCGACCGTCCGGTGCCGCCCGAGGTCGTCGACCGGATCCTGCACAACGGCCTGCGCGCCCCGTCCGCCGGCATGTCACAGGGTTGGGGGTTCCTGGTCCTCGACACGGCCGCCGACCTCGACCGCTACGCGCAGCGGCGCCATCTCCGTGGGCTACAGCACCGAGCCGCCACGGGATCTGCGAAAGCGCCGCCGCCCGACCGACGACGTGGTCTTCCGCGGCAACTGGGGCTAACCCACCAGCACCGGCTCGCTCTCGTTGTTGGCGCGGTCCAGTGACGTGACGCAGTAGCTGGCCGCCGGGCCGATCCAGCTCGGCAGGTCGTTGGCCCGGATGGTGTCGACCAAGGTGGCGGTCTTGGCCTCCGGATCCGCCCGGTAGATCGCGTAGCTGGTCACGTCGTCGACCGGGCGCCAGGTGAGCACCGTGCGGTCGCCGTCGCGTCGGGCCCCGGTCGGGGTCGGCGCCGGCGGCCGCGCGTCGCGCAGCCGGTCGATCGTCGGCACGAGCGCGGGCGTCGCGTAGTGCTTGTCGCGGTAGCGGGACACGGCACCCAACCGGTCGGCCTTGACCTGCTTGGCACTGAAATGGATGCTGCCGCTGACGCCGTAGCGCTCGTTGAGGGTGAGCTGCTGGTCGAGCTCGGCCGGCTTGCTCCACGGGCCGGCCTCGCCGATGCGGTAGTCCGCCTGACCGACGTAGAGCTGCACGCCCGTGCCCTTGACCGTGTCGGCCCACCAGGGCAACAGCTTCGCGTAGTCGGCCTTGTCGAAGCCGATGTTCCAGTAGAGCTGCGGCACGATGTAGTCGAGCCACTTCTTCCGTACCCACTTGCGGGTGTCGGCGTAGATGGCCTCGTAGCTCTCCAGGCCGTGCGTCGGCGAGCCGGCCGGGTCCGAGCTCTTGTTGCGCCAGATGCCGAACGGGCTCAGGCCGAAGCGTACCCACGGCTTGGCGTCGTGGATCTTCTGGCTGATCTCCTCCACGAACGTGTCCACATTGGCCCGACGCCAGTCTCCTCTGGACCTGCCGTTGCCGTAGCGCGCGTAGCTGGCGTCGTCGTTGAACTCGTGCCCTTCCGGGTACGGGTAGAAGAAGTCGTCGAAGTGGACGCCGTCGATGGCGTAGCGGTTGACCGCGTCGAGGATCGCGTCCTCGACGTGCGCACGCGCCGCGGGGTTGCCCGGGTCGAAGTAGAAACGACTGTTGGCCGTGCCCTCCGGGAAGGCCACCGCCCAGTCCGGGTTCTTGCGCAGGGGGTGGTCGGGCGCGAGCTTGTCGAAGTCGGCGCCGGCACCGCCGGAGGTCGCCGGCTGGCTGCCCCGGTACGGGTTGAACCAGGCGTGGAACTCCAGGTTGCGGGCGTGCGTCTCCTCGATCATCCAGGCCAGCGGATCCCAGCCGGGGTCCTTGCCGCGCACGCCGGTCAGCCATTCCGACCACGGCGCGTACGCCGAGGGCCAGAAAGCGTCGCCGCTGGGCCGGACGTGCACGAACACCGCGTTGTGGTTCATCTTCTCGGCCAGGTCGAGCCAGCCCCGGTATTCGTCTTTCACCTTGGCCTCGGACAGGCCGGGCTTGCTCGGGAAGTCGATGTTGCTGACCGTGGTGAGCCACATGCCACGAAGCTCGCGCTTGGCGATCAGGCCCTGCGTGTCACAGGTGGCCAGCGGAGCACCGACCTGGTCGCCGTCAGGGCTCGACTCCGAGGTGCGATTGAACAGCCCGACACCGGCCGGCACCGTCACCGCGAGGACGACAACCACCAGCCCGACGAGCAACCGACGCTGCACGGCCAAGACGGTAGGCCCATGCATGCATCGTGGTCAACGGAACAAAAGGCCCACATAAGGAAAGCGACCCCTTTGGGTACGGTCGCTCGGGGCTGGTTGAATCGGATCATGGTTCAGATCCGCCCGGTCGAGACGACCGACGTCGACGCGTTCACCGCCCTCGCCATCGCGAACCGCGAGTTCATGGCACCCTTCGAGCCGGACCGTGCCGAGTCCTTCTACACGCCGGCGGGGCAGCTGTCCCGGATCGAGAGCGCCCTGGCCGACCCGCACGTGCACCGGTGCTCCATTGAGGCCGACGGCGAGGTGGTCGGGATGATCTCGCTGAGCGTCATCGAGTACGGACCGGCCCAGTCCGCCAATCTCGGGTACTGGGTGTCCCAGGCGGTCAACGGCCGGGGCATCGCGTCCAAGGCGACCGCGCTGATGATCGAGGTGGCGTTCGGCGAGTTCGGCCTCCACCGGGTGCAGGCCGGCACGCGGCTGGACAACGTCGCCTCGCAGAAGGTTCTCGCCAACAACGGTTTCGAGCGGATCGGCGTCGCCCGGTCGTACCTGCGGGTGGCCGGCGACTGGCGCGACCACGTGCTGTTCCAGCGCATCAACGACGAATGGGAGCCGGCGTGACCACCCGACAGACGATCACCAGCGGTTCGACCTTCGAGGAGCGCATCGGGTACGCCCGCGCGGTGGTCGACGGCGACCACGTGTACGTGTCCGGGACCACCGGGTACGACTACGCCACGATGACCATCGCCGACGACGTGGTCGCCCAGTGCGCACAGGTGATCCGCAACGTCGAGGCGGCCCTGGCCGAGGCCGGCTGCACGCTGGCCGACGTGGTCCGGGTCCGCTACCTGCTGCCGGACCGGGCCGACTTCGAGCCGTGCTGGCCCACCTTGAAGGCGGCGTTCGGCCCGGTGCCGCCGGCCGCCACGATGATGGTCTGCGGGCTGGCCGACCCGGCGATGCGGATCGAGATCGAGGTCGACGCCCGGCGGCACTGATTGCGCCGGATGATGGTGCGGTGCGCGACACACCTGAAGAGCTGCTGGTCGGGACCCCGGGAAGGTACGCCCGGGAGGTCTTCCACGACCGCCATCCGACGCTGATCGAGCGGGTCGCGGCCGCGCACCCCTACGGCGAGGCGCAGCGGTCCGCCCTGCGCGCGCTGCTCGACGAGTCGCTGACCGGCGAGGTCCGCGGCCTCCCCGGCGACGCGCCCGACTGGGCCGACTGGGACGCCTGGGACCGGGGGTACTTCGGTCGGCCCTGGGCGGAGGTGCCGTTCCTCTGGGCGGAGAGCTACTTCTACCGGCGGATCCTGGACGCCGTCGACTACTTCCGGGCGGGCCCGTGGCAGGGCGTCGACCCGTTCGCGCCGATGAAGGCCGCCGAGCTCGCCGACCCGGCGCTGGATCGCGACTTCGCGTGGGTTTTGAGCCTGCCGTCGTCGGCCGACGGCTTGGACGCCGTGGTGCGAGCCTCGGTGTTCGGCAACCGGGCCGACATCAGCTTCCGCCTTCAGGAGCCGGACGCGGCGTGGTCCGACGAGTTGCTTCTTGACGACACCTCTCGCTTGGCGCTGGCTCTGCCGGGATCGGTCTGCGTCGTCGTGGACAACGGCGGCCGGGAGATCATGGCGGACCTGGTGCTGGCCAACTGGCTGCTCGACACCGGTCGGGCCGACCGGGTCACGCTGCACGTCAAGCCGATGCCGTACTACGTCTCCGACGCGACGGCGTCCGATGTGGACGACGCCTGCGCGCGGTTGGGTCGGCCGCTGGACCCGCGGATCGCCGTGCGTACACACTGGTTCTGGTGTGCGCCGCTGGACTTCCGGGCCATGCCGGCGGACCTCGCCGACGACCTGCGCGGGCACCGCGTGGTCCTCGTCAAGGGCGACCTCAACTACCGCCGGCTGGTCGGCGACCGCGACTGGGACCCGACGACGCCCTTCGCCGCCGCGGCTGTCGATCTCGGTGTCCCGGTCGTCGCGCTACGCACCTGCAAGTCGGAGGTGGTGGTCGGGCTCGACGGCGCGACCGTCGCATGGCTGGACGCCGCCGAGCCCCGATGGCGGGTCAGTGGCCGGCACGGGCTGGTGCAGGCGCGCTGACCCGGGTCGCCAGGTCGACCAGCGTCTCCTCGCCGGTCGGCGACAGGCAGCGCACGTGGCCGCGCGGGTTGAGCCGGTCGTCTTCCGCGTAGCGGTCGGCCAGCTCTTTGGCGGCGGCGTCGTCGCCGGCGTCGGCGGCCAGCAGCAGTGCGGCGAGCTCGTCGGCGAGCGCCGCGCCGGCCTCGTCGACCTTGTCGGACATGTCCCCCCAAACGTCCCAGAGCAGCACCTCGTCACCCTGGCGGGCGGCGAGCTCGCCGATCACCGCGTCGCGGATGAACCAGTCACCGCGGATCGGCATCGACGGGTCGACACCGTAGGTGTCCGGGTCGACCTCGCCCTTGCGGTAGGCGGTCCAGACCGCGGCCGCCGTCGCGAACGGGGTGCCGGCACCGTCCGGCCGGGGCATGTCGTCGGGGTCGAACGGCCAGTCGCCCGGGCCGATCTGCGGGTCGGCGAGCACCCAGCGGCTGCCGTTCCAGTAGTCGGCGACCACGTGGTCGTGGTGCCAGCCGGGCACGAAGAAGTAGTCGGCGAAGCCGATCCGTACCCGGGCCGGAATCCCTTGGTGGCGCAGGGCCGAGACGGTCAGCAGGGAGAAGTCGCGACAGCACCCGCCGACGCGGTCCTCGGGTGCGCGCGGCTCGGTCAACGGGCAGTCGTGCCGGCCCTGGTCGGTGGCGAGCACGCGTTCGATCCAGCGGTTGTCGATGTCGTCCGCACGATCTTTCGGCAGCGTCACGTTGGGGTCGCGGTAGTGCGTGAGCACGTTGCGCACCACCGCGGTCAGCTCGCGCGGGTCGGTGGGGAGCTTGTCGAACAGGTGCGCGTACGCCCCGGGGTCGCTGAACGCGGTCTGGCGTGCGTAGTTCATGCGCGGTCATCCTCCATTGTGGTCTGCACTGGGACGGCGACGTGTACGAACGGGTCGTCGTCGCCGATGTCGCACCATTCGGCGAAGTAGATCTCGCGGGACACCCCGGCCGCGGTCAGACCCTTGTCGTGCACGTGGTCCTGGACGTCGTCGTACGCGAGCATGATCTTGGGGTAGAAGCAGTCTTTGCGGGGCACCGTGACGGCCGCCAGGGTCTGTGCCGGCTCGATCCGGATGACGATGTCGTCGGTCGGCTCGACGGTTCCGGTGAACGGCAGGCAGATCTCGACGGTGGCCTCGCTGTCGGGCGTGACGTGGCCGTAGAAGAGGAGCCATCGCTCGCCGGCGGAGTCGGCACCCGCGGCGCGCACGTGCGTGCCGAGTTTGTCGACGCAGGCCGCCATCGTCGGCACCAGGCTCTGTTGGTCGCAGTCGCGGGTGATGCTGGCGACCTTGGTCCGCGGCCGGTCGAGCAGGTGCACCGGATACGGAGTGCGGTCCGGGCCGCCTCGGGTGAGCTGCGCGCGCAGGTAGTCGGCGCTGGCCCGGCGGGACCGCACCTGCGCCTCCTGCGCCTGCCACCAGCGGTCCAGCCGGATCGCCGCCTCGGTGTCGTCGCCGTGCAGCACTTCCGCCACGACGGCGAGGGGCATGTCGAGTTGGCGCAGGAGGCTGATTCTTCTGGCCCGCTCGACCTGCTCGACGTTGTAGCGGCGGTAGCCCGTGGCCGGGTCCACACTGGCCGGTCGCAGCAGGCCGGACACCTCGTACAACCGCAGGGCTTTTGGTGACAAACCGGTCCGTCGACCGAACTCCCCGATGGTCAGGTCGCGCACGTCCATGGCGACAAGTCTTCACCCTGCCCAAGGGGCAAGGTAAAGACCGCAACGGATTGGGTATCCGAATGCGTCTCTCTAATGACACGGGAGGACGCCGATGCCCCGGAAGGAACCCGCCGAGCCCGAAGCCACCGTCGAGAAAACGCCCACGAAGAAGCCGGCTCGGGCGCGCATGACCCCGCGCTGGGCCCGGGTCTGCGTGATCATCGGCGCGGTGTTGATGGTCGCGAGCGGCGGGTTGATCGTCACCTCGCAGGCCTTGCTGGCCCGCTACGAGGGCGCGGTGCAGACCGAGGACCTGTTCGGCGAGGGCGGCGACGTCGAGCCGGAAGAGAGCGAAATCAAGGGCCCGATCAACATCCTGCTGGTCGGCATCGACCCGCGCGAGGAGACCGCGCTGCCGCTGGCCGACTCCATCATGATCATGCACATCCCGGCGGGGCTCGACCGCGGTTACCTGTTCTCGTTGCCGCGCGACCTGCTGGTCGACATCCCTTCTTTTCCGAAGTCGAACTATCGCGGTGGCAACGGGAAGCTCAACTCGGCGATGGCGTTCGGCAGCCGGGTCTCGGGCGGTGGGCGGCCGGACCGGGCCAAGGGCTTCGAGCTGCTGTCGAAGACGATCACCGGTTACACCGGGATCAAGCGGTTCGACGCCGGCGCGATCGTCAACTTCAACGGCTTCAAGAAGATCGTCGACGCGATGGGCGGCGTCACCATGACGGTCGACCAGGACGTGGTGCTGTCGGAGCACCTCAAGCCGGACGGCACCCATCGCCCCAACGACGGGTCGGGGAGCGAGCATCCCTACTACGGTCCGCAGGCCAAATACACGCGTGGCACGCACAAGTTCAACGGCTGGCAGGCGCTCGACTACGTGCGGCAGCGTTATGGCGTCAAGGACGGCGACTACGGGCGGCAGCGGCACCAGCAGCAGTTCGTCAAGGCGATGGCGCAGCAGGCGTTGAGCAGGTCGGTGCTGACGGACCCGCCCAAGCTCGACCGGGTGCTGCGGGCGGCGGGGGAGTCGCTGGTGTTCAACGGGCGGGGGCACAGCGTGGTCGACTTCGGCTTCGCGCTGCGGCACATGCGCCAGGACTCCATCACGATGGTCAAGTTCAAGGGCGGGAGCGTTTTCAACTCCAGCGGCAAGTACGCCGGTGAGGGGTTGCCGGCGGTCGCGAAGCAGTTCTTCGCGGCGATCCAGGCCGGCACGGCTGACTCTTTCGTCGCCGCGAACCCGGAGCTCGTCAGCAAGTAGTCTTCCCGGAATGTCGGAAAGCCGGATTCGCGAAACGTACGACACCGTGGCCGCCGCCTACGACGCGGCGCTGCGGTCGGAGCTGGCGGCGAAGCCGGTCGACCGCGCCCTGCTCGACGCGCTGCTCTCGCTCTGCCCCGGGATCGTCGCCGACGTGGGCTGCGGTCCGGGACACGTGACGCGGCACCTGGCCGCGCGGCACCGGGCGGTGGTCGGCGTCGACCTCTCGCCGTCGATGGTCGAGATCGCCCGCGCGGCCGCGCCGTCGCTCAGCTTCGAGGTCGGCTCGATGCTGGACCTGCCGGTCGCCGACGGCGCCTGGTCGGGCATCGTGGCGTTCTACTCGATCATCCACCTGACGCCGGCGGAGCGGGTCCGGGCTTTCGCGGAGTTCGCTCGCGTGCTCGAGCCGGGCGGGTGGGCGCTGGTGGCATTCCACGTGTCGGCCGACGACCAACCGCCGGGCAGCACCCAGCACACGACCTCGTGGTTCGGCTCGCCGGTCGACTTGGACTCGTTCTACCTCGACCCGGCCGAGGTGACCGCGGACCTGGGCGCGGCCGGGTTCACGGTCGCGTCCAGCACGATGCGCGCGCCTCTGCCGGATGTCGAGTACCCGAGCCACCGCTGCTATCTGCTGGCGCAGTCGGACGCGCGGCGGTTGTAGGTCCCGGGGCCGTCGATCCTTCCGTCCGCTGGCTCGGCCGTGATCAACGCGGGGTGGCGGACGCCGGTCGACGAGCGTTTGCGCTGCCTTCGGGCAGCCCCGCCGCATAGGTGGTGGCGCTGGTCGGGCCGCGGCGGCTGGCTGATGCGGGAGTGGCGGTCGGGCGTCGCCGGCCTTGCGCGGGTTGGACCGCCCCCGCCGGGCGACGGCGTCGGCCGAGGACGGAGGCCACCCGCGGTGCTGCCGCGGCGGCTGGCTAATGCGGGAGGCGGCCTTGGCGTCGACTGCACTGGCGATACCCCTTCGACCCGGCCGCCCTCCGGGTGGAAGTCGAGTTCGTGCCGATGATCTGGGGTACGACGATCGCGCTGATCGGCCTTGGTCAGCTCGCGGAGACGACCACCTTGCCGATGGCGGCCGAGCTCTCGACGCGGGCGTGCGCGTCCCGCATGGTCGCCGCGTCGAGCGGGCCTAGTCGGGTGGTCGCGGTGCTGCGTACCTTGCCCGCGTCGACCAGCTTGGCCGTCTCCTCCAGCAGGTCGTGCTGGTAGCTGTCCTCAGGCAGCAGCATCGGCCGGGTGAACATCAGCTCCCAGTGCCAGGCCACGCTCTTCGCCTTGAGCGGCAGCAGGTCGAGCCCTTCCGGCTCGTCGGTGGCCGCGATGTGTCCGAGGGGGCGGATGAGCTCGGCGTACGCGTCGATGTTGCCCTTCGAGAACGGGCTGATCAGGTAGTCGACTCCGTCCGGCGCCGCCGTGCGCACCGACTCGACCAGGTTGTGCCGGTCCACGACCTGGTGCGCGCCCATCCGCGTGGCCCAGCGTTGCGAGTCGCCGCGGCCGGCGGTGGCGACCAGGGTCAGGCCGGTGCGGGCCCGCGCCAGTTGGAGGACCATCGACCCGACGCCGCCCGCGCCGCCGATCACCAGGAGCGTGCCGGTGCTCGCGGCCGACAGTCCGAAGTGGTCGAAGAGCATCTCCCAGGCGGTGATCGTGGTCAGCGGCAGCGCGGCCGCCTCTGCGAAGTCGAGGCTGGCCGGCTTGTGCCCGACGATGTTCTCGTTGACCGCCTGGAACTGCGCGTTGCTGCCCGGCCGGTCGATCTGGCCCGCGTAGTAGACCTCGTCGCCGACCCCGAACCGGGTCACGGCGGGGCCGACCGCCGTCACCACGCCCGCCGCGTCGTACCCGAGGATGCGAAAGCCCTTCGGGTCGCTTCCCGAGCGGGACTTGACGTCGACCGGGTTGACCGAGACCGCCTCGACCCGAACGAGCAGGTCGTGCGGTCCCGGCGTGGGGATCGGCACGTCCGCGTCGACCAGGCTCTCGGAGTCGGTGATCGGAAGCCGTTTCCGGTAGCCGACCGCCCGCATGAGGTCACCCATCACCCCACGCTAGGCGCTGCGTCCGCCTGCGTACGCCGGATGTCGCTCCCAGGCTGACGTCGCGCGCGGCCGCCTGCGGGACCGTCGAGGCACAAACGAAAGGAGCCCACGATGGTGACCGAACTTGCGACCCACGCCGCCGACCCCGCGTGGCACAACGGCCCCTGGAACCACGGCGGCCCCGGCTGGTGGATCGTCTTCCCGATCGTGTTCTGGGTGCTGGTGGTGTCGGTGATCGGCTACGTCATCTGGCGCCGCTCCCCGGGTCAGAGCGCCCGACACGCGGCGGAGCAGACGCTGGCGGAGCGCTACGCCCGCGGCGAGATCGACGAACACGAGCTCCGCGAGCGCCGCGCAAACCTCAAGCGCTGACAGCATCCAGGTCGCGCCATCCCGGCTGGCGCGGGTCCCCGGGCAGGCGACAGAGCTTGGCCTCGGCGGAGGCCGCGCTTGTGCCGAGGTCGCCGGGCTTGGGCTCCGCGCGGAACTCAAGCGTTGACCAGAAACGTGGCCTGGTCATGCCGGTTTAGGCGGACTCCCCGGGAACGCGGCGGAGCCGGGCGTCGGCGGAGAGCTGTCCTTGTGCCGCGGTCGACCGGGCATGCGCTCCGCGCGAACCTAGAACGCCAACCGGAACGGGGCCCGGCTATTCGTCGTAGTAGTCGGGCTCCACCAGATCCTCATCACCCCACAGGTCGTCGTCGGCGGGCTTTGGTCGGGGTGCGGAGGTCGCGGCCCGCGCGCCCGTGGCCGGCGGAGGCGGCGGGGAGCTGGTTCCCACGGCCGCGACTGGCGGAGAGTCGGTCCGCGCGGCCGCGGTTGGCGGAGAGTCGGTCCGCGCGGCCGCGGGCGACGGGCCCGGTAGCGAGTCGGCCAGGACGTCCAGGACCGGCTGGCCGTACTTGGCCAGCTTGTTCTCGCCGATTCCGCTGATGCGGCCGAGCTCGGCCAGCGAGCCTGGCTCGTCGGCGGCGATGTGGCGCAGGGTCGCGTCGTGGAAGATCACGTAGGCCGGGACGCCCTGCTCCTTGGCGGTGGCGGCGCGCCAGGCGCGTAGCCGCTCGAACGTGCCGACCGCCTCGCCGGACAACGCCGCCGTCGCGGACGCCGCCTTGGGGGCGGCCGCGCGGGACTGCCGCGGGGTCTTGGGCGGCTCGCGCCGCAGCATCACCTGGCGTTCCTTGGCCAGCACACCGCGGCTGGCATCCGTGAGCGACAGCGTGCCGTAGTCGCCCTCGACCGCCAGCAACCCCTGCGCCAGCAGTTGCCGCACCGCGCCTCGCCACTCGGCCTCGGACAGCTCGGTGCCGATGCCGTAGACGGACAGCTGGTCGTGCCGGAACCGGGTGACCTTGTCGGTCTGCCGGCCCAGCAGGATGTCGATCAGCTGGCCGGCGCCGAACCGCTGGTTGCGCTCGCGGTCGAGGCGCAGCACCGTGGAGAGCAGCTTCTGCGCCGCGACCGTGCCGTCGAACGAGGACGGCGGCGTCAGGCAGGTGTCGCAGTTGCCGCACGGCTGGCCGTCGGGCTCGCCGAAATAGGCCAGCAACTGGACCCGGCGGCACGAAACCGTCTCGCACAGCGCCAGCATCGCGTCGAGGTGTTGGGCCAGCGCGCGGCGCCGGGTGCGGTCGGCGTCGGAAGTCTCGATCATTTTGCGTTGCTGGACCACGTCTTGCAGGCCGTAGGCCAGCCACGCCGTCGACGGCAGCCCGTCGCGGCCGGCCCGGCCCGTCTCCTGGTAGTAGCCCTCGACCGACTTCGGCAGGTCGAGGTGGGCGACGAAACGCACGTCGGGCTTGTCGATGCCCATGCCGAACGCGATGGTCGCCACCATCACCAGGCCGTCTTCGCGCAGGAAGCGGGCCTGGTTGTCGGCGCGGGTGCGGGCGTCGAGCCCGGCGTGGTAGGGCAGCGCCGGCACCCCGGTGGCGACCAGCAGCTCGGCGGTGCGCTCGACCGACGCCCGGGACAGGCAGTAGACGATGCCGGCGTCGTCCTTGTGCTCGGTGCGGAGGAAGTCGAGGAGCTGCGTGGCCGGGCTCTTCTTCGGCACGATGCGGTATTGGATGTTGGGCCGGTCGAAGCCCGCCACGAACCGCTTGGCCTCGGTCAGGTTGAGCCGGGTGGCGATCTCGTCGCGGGTCGCGGTGGTCGCGGTCGCCGTCAACGCGATGCGCGGCACGTCGGGCCAGCGCTCGTGCAGCACCGACAGCCCGAGGTAGTCGGGCCGGAAGTCGTGGCCCCACTGCGCGACGCAGTGCGCCTCGTCGATCGCGAACAGGGCGATCCGCCCGCGCTCGAGCAGGCGCATCGTCTTCTCGGAGCCGAGCGCCTCGGGTGCCAGATAGAGCAGGTCGAGCTCGCCACCGATGAACGCGGCCTCGGTGTCGCGCCGCTCGCCCCACTCCTGCGTGGAGTTGATGAAGCCCGCCCGCACCCCGAGCGTCCGCATGGCGTCGACCTGGTCCTGCATGAGCGCGATCAGCGGCGAGATGACCACGCCGACGCCGGGCCGGACGATCGCCGGGATCTGGTAGCAGAGCGACTTGCCACCGCCGGTCGGCATCAGGACCAGCGCGTCACCCCCGCCGACCAGCTGCTCGATGATCTCTTCCTGCTGGTTGCGAAACGTCTCGTAACCGAAGAGCCGCCGAAGCACCTCGACCGGCGCGGCACCTGCCAGATCCGCTGTCGTCGTCACCCGGCGATTCTATGGGGCCGCAAGCCCGGTGCGTTTCTGCCTGTGGATAACTCAATTGATACGCATGAGCTGACGACCAACCCCGGGTCGCGAGCGCAAAACCAAGAAGATATCGTCAGCGAATGCGTACGGAAACGGATGTCGCGATCGCCCGCCGGATCCGCACGGGCGTCGCCGCCTACAGCGAACGCATCCGTGCCGAACGCGCCGGCCTGCTGACACTCACCCAGACGGCGGTGCTCGGCCAGGTCTACCGGCACGGCGCGCTGACCCCGGGCGAGATCGCCGACCGGCTGCGCGCGAAGCCACAGACGCTGACCCGGGTGCTCGCCGCCCTCGAGGAAAGTGCCCTGATCACCCGCACGCCGGACCCGGACGACCGCCGCCAGTCACTGATCACGATCACCGACACCGGCCGCGCCACGCTCCGCGACGAGATGCACCCACGCGACGTCTTCGCCGCCGCACTCATCGCGCACGAGCTCACCGCCGAGGAACGCGACCTGCTGACCATCGCCGCCCGCCTGCTGGAGCGATTGGCCACCGCCGGCGACCCACCGGTGAGAACCGAACCATGAGCAGCAGTGATACGCACGACGGCGCCCCGAAACCCCGGAGGAGCACCGCCGGCCGTGGCCGTCCCGCTAGCGGTCGTGGCGCGCCGGCCGACAAGGACATCCGGCCGCCTTTGCGGCGAGTCACCGCCCTCTTCCGCAGGCACCGCCGCTGGGTGGTCGCGCTGGTGGCAGCCGCCTGTCTGCTCGGTGCTGTCAACGTCGTCTCGCCGTTTCTGCTTCGGGCGATCATCGACCGCGCTCTGCCCGACAAGAACGCGGCGCTGATCTCGTACCTTGCCGGGGGCATGATTGTCGCCGCTCTGGCCGGTGCCGGTCTTGGCGTGGTGACCACCTGGCTGGCCAACCTGATCGGCCAGCGGGTCATGCACGAGCTTCGCGTCCAGGTCTTCACGCACCTGCAGCGGATGTCACTGCTCTACTACGTGCGTACCCGCCCGGGTGAGCTCCAGTCCCGGATCGCCAACGACGTCGGCGGCGTGGAGAACGTGGTCGCCAACACCGCCGCCTCCGCCGTGCAGAACGCGACCAGTGCCGCCGCGGTCGGAGTGGCCGCGCTGGTGATGAGCTGGAAGCTCGCCCTGATCTGCCTCGCGGTGGTGCCGCTGTTCCTGTTGGCCGCGATCCGCCTCGGGTCCCAGCGCCGGGGGATCGCGCGGCGCCGCCAAGGGCAGCTCGCCAACCTGACCGCGATCGTCGAAGAAGGACTGTCGGTGGCCGGGATGCTGCTCGCCACCACGATGGGTCGGCGGGCGGCGCTGGCGCAGCGGTTCACGACGGAGTCCCAGGCGCTGGCCGACAGCGAGATGCGCGCGGCGATGAGCGGCAAGTGGCTGCTCTCGACCCGCCGGGCGAGCCTGACCATGGTGCCCGCCGTCGTCTACTGGGTGGCCGGCCTCGCGTTCGCCCACGGTGCGGTGGTCATCTCGATCGGCACCGCGGTCGCGTTCACCAGCATGCTCAACCGGCTGGTCGGGCCGGCCAGCGCGCTGCAGGGGCTGGGCCTGCAGGTGTCCACCTCGATGGCGCTGTTCGGGCGGATCTTCGAGGTGCTCGACGAACCGGTCGACATCGTCGAGAAGCCGACGGCCCGCGCCCTGCCCGCGGTGGCCGGCGACGTGCGGTTCGACGGCGTCGGCTTCCGGTACGCGGACGACCAGCCGTGGACGCTCGACGGCATCGACCTGCACGTGCCGCCCGGCACGACGACCGCCCTTGTCGGCGAGACCGGTTCGGGCAAGACCACGCTCGGCTACCTGGTGGCCCGGCTGGTCGACCCTGGGCGCGGCGCGGTCCGGATCGACGGCGTCGACCTGCGCGACCTGCGCCTCGACGCGGTGTCCGGCGCGGTCGGGCTGGTCTCGCAGGACACCTACCTGTTCCACGACACGGTGCGGGCCAACCTGCTGTTCGGCGCGCCGGACGCGAGCCAGGAGCAGGTCGAGGCGGCCTGCCGCGCGGCCCGGATCCACGACCTGGTGGTGTCCCTGCCGGACGGCTACGACACGGTGGTCGGCGCGCGCGGCCACCGGTTCTCGGGCGGCGAGCGGCAGCGGCTGGCGATCGCTCGGATGATCCTGCGCGACCCGCCGGTGCTGGTGCTCGACGAGGCGACCAGCGCGCTGGACAACGAGACGGAGCGGGCGGTGCAGGCGGCGCTCGACGAGCTGTCCCGGGGGCGCACCACGATCGCCATCGCGCACCGGCTGTCCACGGTGCGGCACGCCGACCAGATCGTGGTGCTGGACCGGGGCCGGATCGTCGAGCGGGGTACGCACGACGAGTTGATCACCCTGGGCGGCCGCTACGCCCGGCTGGCGGCCGGCGTTTGGGGTGCCGGACCCGGGGAAACCCCAGCAGATGAAGCAGCTGCTGACCCGACTCGAACAGGCGTCCGGTCTCGACCGGATCAGTGATCCACTTCAGAAGGCGCTGCAGGCGGCACTGAAGCCGCGTATGCTCCGCGACGCTCTGCACGGCGTCCAGGTCGGCCACCCGCTGCATCCCGCACTGGCCTCGTTCACCCTGGGCTCGATGACCAGCGCCGCGATCCTCGACGTGCTGCGCGGCCAGGAGTTCCCGGCGACGCTGATGGTCGGGGGCGCCGTGGCCAGCGCTCCGGTCACCGTTGTCGCGGGCGCCAACGACTGGGCGGAGCTGGACGCCGAGCAGCGCCGCGTCGGCCTCGTACACCTGTTGGTCAACACGGCTTCGGTCGGCTTCTACACCGCGTCGCTGCTGCTCCGCCTGCGCGGCGACCACGCCCGTGGCCGGCTGCTCGGCTTCGCCGGGTTCGGCCTCGTCAACCTGGGCGCGTTCCTCGGCGGACACCTGGCCTACAAGCAGGGCGCCCAGGTCAACCAGGCGGCCACCCAGCTGCACCGGATCAGCGACGGCTGGCACCCGGTGGCCGACATCAGCGCACTGCCGCACGGCACGCCGGTCTCCCGCAGCATCGGCGAGGTGCCGGTGCTCGTCTACCGCGACGGCGACCGGGTCTCGGTGCTGCTCGAGCGGTGCGGCCACGAGACCGGCCCGCTCGGCGAGGGCCGCATGGTCGACGTCGACGGCGACGCCTGCGTCGAGTGCCCGTGGCACGGCAGCACGTTCCGGCTCGCCGACGGCCTGGTCATGCACGGCCCCGCCGGATCCGATCAGCCTGTCCTGCGTACCCGCGTGGTCAACGACGTGGTCGAGGCAAACCTGCCGTAACCGCACGTCCACAAGGGAAACGGTTGATCGTGACATGCTTTGCCGGTGACCGAAGCTGAGATCGTGCCGGAGCCGCCGGCCCAGCAACCCCGCCGGCTGCGCCGGACGGTGCTGACCCTCGCGACGATGGTGCTCATCCTCTTCGGGGTGCCATGCGGGTTGCTCGTCTTCACGGGCCAGGACTGGCCGGCCTGGGTACGCGGCCTCGGCAGCGCGGTGTTCTTCTTCGGAGCCCTGCTGTACGGGCGGATGATGGTGCTCGGCCACGGCCGCCGGCATCGCGACTGGGCCGCCCGGATCGGCGACACCACGCTCGGCGTCATCTGGGTGTTGTTCACGTGCTCGATCCTGGCGCAGCTGCTGCGGCTGCCGCTGTGGGCGGGCGGCGTCGACGACCCGCTCCGGTCGCGCGTCACGGCCGGCGCCGCGGTGGTCGCCGCGCTGGTGCTGCTGGGTTGGGGGCATTACGAGGCGATGCGGGTCTCCCGCGTGCGCGAGGTGTCGGTGACCATTCCGCGCCTCGGGGCCGGGCTGGACGGGCTGCGGGTGGTGCTGCTGACGGACACGCACTACGGTCCGATCAACCGGGCGCGCTGGTCGGCCGGTGTGGTCGACGTGGTCAACGCGCTCGACGCCGACCTGGTCTGCCATACCGGTGACATCGCCGACGGCACGGTCACGCAGCGCCTGGAGCAGGCGGCGCCGCTCGGTCAGGTCAAGGCCCGCTACGGCCGCGCTTATGTGACCGGCAACCACGAGTATTTCTCCGAGGCGCAGGAGTGGCTCGACCACATGCGCGAACTCGGCTGGGACGCCCTGCACAACCGGCACATCGTGCTCACCCGCGACGGTTCGAGCCTGGTGGTGGCCGGCGTCGACGACCGCACCGCGGCGCTCTCCGGCAAGCCGGGTCACCGCACCGACCACGCGGCCGCGCTCGCCGGAGCCGACCCGGACCTGCCCGTGCTGCTGTTGGCTCACCAGCCCCGCCAGATCGACGGTGCGGTCGAGCACGGGATCGACCTGCAGATCTCCGGCCACACGCACGGCGGGCAGATCTGGCCGTTCCACTACCTGGTGCTCACCGACCAGCCGGTGCTGCACGGGCTGAGCCGCCACGGCGAGCGGACGCAGCTCTACACGAGCCGGGGCACCGGTTTCTGGGGCCCGCCGTTCCGGGTCTTCGCGCCGAGCGAGATCACGTTGATCACGTTGCGGGCCGGCGATCCTCAGACGTAGCAGAGGCTGACCAGCCCCGACAGGAGGCCGAGGCCGACGGCGTTGCGGAAGTTGCGGCGGAGGTCGCGGGCGCGGATGTGCATGGCGATGGCGATCGCGAAGTACGCGACCAGGGCGGCGCAGGTCAGCACGCCGAGGTACGGGACGACCAGGCCGGCGATCAGCCCGGTGCCGGCGGCCAGCTTGATCGGGGTGAGCAGGCGGCGGACCAGCGGCGGCGCGTGGACGTCGTCGAGGCAGCGGCGGACGGCGTCCACCGGTCGGGCGCACATGGCGGCGTCGACGTACTGGATCGCGGCGAGCACCACGACCGGCCAGACCGGGTCGGCGATGATGGTCATGCTCACAGGACGGGAGCGGCCGGCGAAATGTGACATAGGTTCGTCGGTGTGCGTTGGGTGATCGTGGGTGCGGGCGCTGTCGGCGGAGTGGTCGGTGGCCGCTTGGCGGCGGCCGGGCAGGACGTGGTGCTGGTGGCGCGCGGCGCGCACCTCGACGCCATCCGCAGCGACGGGCTCGCGCTGCACTCGCCGGAGGGCCGCCGGACGCTGCGGCTGCCCGCGGTCGGCGCGGTCACCGAGCACGAGTGGCGCCCCGGCGACGTGGCAGTGCTTGCCGTCAAGGGCATGGACACCCCGGACGTGCTGCGCCCGCTGGCCGCGGTCGCGCCGCCGGAGACACCGGTGCTGTGCCTCCAGAACGGCGTGGCCAACGAGCGCGCGGCCCTGCGGGTCTTCCCCAACGTGTACGGCGTGTGGGTCATCCTCCCGGCCACCCACCTCGCGCCGGGCGTGGTGGTGGCCCACAGCTCACCGACCCCCGGCGGCCTCGACCTCGGCCGGGTCCCGGGCGGCGTGGACGACACCGCGCTGGCGCTGTCGAGTGGCCTGCGGGCGGTCGGCTTCGCGTCGGAGCCGCGGGCCGACATCATGCGCTGGAAGTACGTCAAGCTCCTGATGAACCTCGGCAACGCGATCCAGGCCCTCTGCGGCCCGGACGCGGAGGGCATCGACGAGCTCGACGCCCTGCTGCGCGCGGAGGCCACCGAGGTGCTGCGGGTCGCCGGCATCGACGTAGCCACCCCGGAGGAGGACGCCGCCCGCCGCAAGGGCCTGCTGACCATCCAGCCGGTCGAGGGCACCCCGCGTGGTGGTGGGTCGAGCTGGCAGAGCCTGGCCCGCGGCACGGGCACGGTCGAGGCGGACTACCTCAACGGCGAGATCGTGCTGCTGGGCCGCCTGCACGGCGTCGCGACGCCGGCCAACGAACTGGCCCGCCAACTCGTCAACCGCGCGGCCCGCGAAGGCACCCGCCCAGGCGCGCTCACCCCCTCCCAGTTCCTGAAGCTCCTGCCCTAACCCCCTAACCCCCTGACACGCTGTAGGTCAGGTAGGCGAACGGGCCCACCTGTTCCGCCGCCGTCAGGGTCAGGCGGCGCGAGGTTAGTCGGCGCGGTAGGAGTGGTGCGCCGCCGCCCAGGGTCACCGGGGTCACGCCCAGGATGATTTCGTCGAGGAGGTTCGCGTCGGCGAAGGCGCCGACCAGCTCGCCGCCGCCGACCAGCCAGATGTCGCGGTCGCCGGCGGCCGCTGTCATCGCCGCGTGGACCGGGCGGACGTCGCCCGAGACGAAGGTGAGGTTGACGCCCGGGACCGTGGGTAGGTCACGGTGGGTGAAGACCCAGGCCGGACGGTCGCCGTACCACTCCTGCCATTTCGACGGGTTCTCGAGTAGCTTCTCGTGGTCGAGCATCCACTCGTAGGTCGTCGAACCCATCGCCATGGCACCGACCCGTGCGATGAACGGGCCGAAGCGGTCGTCGCGGTCGGTGACCTCGAAGAGCCAGTCGAGCGAGTTGCGCTCGTCGGCGATGTAGCCGTCGATGGACGTCGCGGTGTAGTAGCGGGTAGCCATGCGGATACGAGACCACAGGGGTACGACAAGAAAGGCTCAGAGCGGCGACCGATCAGAGCGCAACCGGCTGTAGAGGTAGCCGTTGCGCCAGGCGCCGTCACGGAACTCGCAGGCCCGCACCACGCCCTCGAGCTGGAAACCGGCCTTGACCAGGGAGTGCCGCTCCGGCAGGTTCTCCTCGTGCGTGCCGGCCTGGATGCGCTGCACCGGCGAGTGGGCGAACAGGTAGTCACAGAGCATCGCCTGCGCCCGCCAGCCGATGCCGCGGCCCCGGAAGTCGGGGAGGAGGGCGATGCCGATCTCCCAGTACGGCGCGCGCCCGGCGTAGAGCCCCTCGGTGAAGCTCACGAACCCCGTCCGCTTGCCCGCGGCCTCGACGATCAGCCGCCCGTCGCGCTCGCCGAGGAAACCGTCCTCCGCGTAGCGCTTCGCGACACCCTGCGCGTCCAGGAAGCCCCGCCAGTCGAGCCCGATCAGGCCCGGCTCGAGGCAGAACCGGCGGAACATGTCGAGGTCTTCCTCGTCGGACACCGGCCGCAGCCGGATCGCGATCTCGCTCACCACCATTCGGCCATCCTGCCGCCCGGGTACGCGGCTGTGTGACCCTGCTCGGATGGAGGCATGGTTGCAACGGGGGTACGGGGTCCGGTTCGACTGGGGTCTCGAAGGGGCGCGCCGGCTCGCGCCGGGGAGCGCGTACGCGGTGGTCGTCGACGTGCTGTCGTTCACCACCTCGGTGTCGGTGCTGGTCGACGCCGGCACCCGGGTGCGTCCCCGGGCCTGGCACGACGACGCCGCGGCACAAACTCAGGACGTGCCGGTCGCGGTCGGCCGCCGCGCGGTGACGCCCGAACGCCCCTGGTCGCTGTCGCCGGCCGCGCTGCGCCGCGCACCGCGTACCGCCGAGCTCGTCCTGCCCTCACCCAACGGCTCGGCCATCGCCGCCGCGATCAAGGACCACTGCGGCCTCGTCGCCGGCAGCCTGCGCAACGCCGCGGCGGTCGGCCGGTGGTTGCGGGAGGCGGGCATCGGCACGATGCCCGACCGCCCGCTGACCGTGATCGCCGCGGGGGAGCGCTGGCCCGACGACAGCCTGCGCCCGGCGGTCGAGGACCTGCTCGGCGCGGGCGCGGTGATCGCCGCGCTGGGCGCGACCACGCTCTCGCCGGAGGCGGAGACGGCACTGCGGGCGTACGCGGGCGCGGACCTCGAACGCACCATCACGGACAGTGCCTCGGGCCGCGAGCTGGCCGCGACCGGCTTCGCGGAGGACGTGGCTATCGCGGTGGAGGCCAACACGTCGGACGCCGTGCCGGTCTTCCGCGACGGCGCGTTCAGCGCGGCGGAGCCTGGGTCGGGTGCGGGCTCGCGGTCCGATGGGTGACCGGGTCGAGCCGGCCTGGAAGAGCACGCGCGGGCGCCGTGTGGGTATTTCGGGGCGGCGGGTTCAGCGCAGCAGGCCCCGGATCGGGTGTGGGCTGAGCTTTACGCGGATGTCGCGCATCGCGGTGCGGCGGGTGGTCGGGTCGAGTCGGTCCAGGAACAGCACGCCGTCGAGGTGGTCGGTCTCGTGCTGGAGGCAGCGGGCCAACTCGTCGGTGCCGACCACCTGCGCCGGGCGCCCGTGCTGGTCGACACCCCGCCCGACCGCGTGTAGCCGCCGCCGGGTGTCGTAGTAGAGCCCCGGGATCGACAGGCATCCCTCCGGGCCCGTCTGCTCCTCGGTGGAGGGGAAGTCGAGGGTCGGGTTGACCAGGTGGCCCCGCACGCCTTCGACGTCGAACACGAAGACCCGCAGCGGCACGCCGATCTGCGGCGCCGCGAGCCCGGAGCCGCGTTGGTCGCGCAGGGTTTCGCTCAGGTCCCGGACCAGCGTGCGCAACGATTTGTCGAAGTCGGTGACCGGGTCGGCCGCCATCGTCAGCACCGGGTCGCCGAAGAGCCGCACCTGCCGAACCGTCATCGTGACCACCCCGTCGAAAAGACTTTGCAAAGCTTTGCAAACAGCAGGGTACGATGCGATGCGTGATCGGGCAAGAGACCGAGATGGCGTTGCGGCACCCGCTGCGGGTGGCGCTGATCGACCTGCTGACCACCGCCGGCTCGGTGACTGCCAACGAGGCCGCCCGCAGGCTGGGCGAGAGTTCCGGGGCGTGTTCGTTCCACCTGCGACAGCTGGAGCGCTACGGCTATGTCGAGCCGGTGACGGGCGCGCACGGCCGGGCCCGCCCATGGCGCCTGACCACCCCGCCGGCGGCACCGAAGGTGACCCAAGGGCTCGGATCGTTGGCGCGGGAGCTGGAGGACGAGGGCTACCACCGCTGGCTGGCGCGCCGCCACACAGCCCCGGAACGCTGGCGCCGCGACGAGGCCTTCAGCGAGGTCCTGCACCTGACCCCCGACGAGCTCGCCATCGTCGCGGCCCAGATCAACGCCGTCCTGGCCCCCTACACAGCCCGCAAACGCCAACGCGGCACCGGCCCGGTAGGCGTCGTCGCCCGCCTCTTCCCACTCCTCCCGGAGCCAGACGAGTGATCGAGCTTGTGCACACGAGTGCTGCCGGTCCCAAAGCGCTGGGTGCCGCCTATCGGTTGCTCGGAGAGGTGTTCGAAGGGGACTTCGGCGCTGAGGACTGGGAGCACTCGCTCGGGGGCATGCATGCCTTCGCTTGGGAGGGCGCAAAGTTGGTGGGGCACGGGAGCGTCGTGCAGCGGCGGCTCGTGCACAGCGGGCGGGCGCTGCGTGCTGGCTACGTCGAGGGCGTCGGTGTGCATCCCGACCACCGGCGGCGCGGCTACGGCGGCGAGGTGATGGCGGCGCTCGAATCCGTCATCCGCAACGCGTACGACCTGGGCGCGCTTGGCACCACCGACGACGGTGAGCCGTTCTATCGCTCCCGCGGCTGGCTGCCATGGGCGGGGCCGCTCGCCGCGCTCACCCCCGACGGCACAAAGGACACCCCGGACGAGCAGGGTGCGGTCTACGTCTTCCCCGGCGTCATGCCGCTCGACCTGTCCGCTTCGCTGGTCTGTGACTGGCGCGACGGCGACGTCTGGTAGCCACTCTCCAGATAGATCCCGTCCGCGCCAAGAGCGGCCGCGCGCACCCGCCGGGCCAGCCTTGGCCGCAGGTGGTCGTCCAGCGCGGCCAGAGGCACGAACGCGAACGACGACAGCTCGTCAGCCGGCAGCACGATCCGGGCCACCGCCGCGGCGTCCAGGGTCCCGCCGGAGAAGACGAACATCAGCCCCGCGTCCCACGGCGGGGACGGCTCCACCCAGTCGACCACCAACAGCCGACCGACCGGGAAGTCGACGCCGAGCTCTTCCCGCACCTCCCGGCGCGCGGCGGCCAGCGGCGACTCGTCGGCCTCCACCGAGCCGCCCGGCACCTCCCAGCCGCTCTCGTAGGTCGGGCGGACCAGCAGCACTCCGCCCGCGCTGTCGCGGAACAGCACACCGGCCGCCGCCCGGACGCGGCCCAGGCCCGCGATGTGTGCGGTCAGGTCGAAAGTCATCCACGGAATTCTCCCGTGCCATGTCGAGAATCCGGTGACAGCCGCTACGTACCAGGTAAAGAGCTGAAGGAGAGGATCATGCTTCGTACCCTGGTGTCCGGTGTCGCGATGGGTGAGTCGCCGCGGTGGCGGGACGGGCGGTTGTGGTTCTGCGACTGGGGCGCCGGCCAGGTGGTCCGGGTCGAGCCCGACGGCGCCACCACCGTCGTCGCCGAGGTGGACGACATGCCGATCAGCATCGACTGGTTGCCCGACGGCCGCCTGCTGGCCGTCTCGGGGCAGCGTGGGCTGCTGCTAACGGTGGGCCAGAAGAGCGAGCACGCGGTCCTCGGCGAAGGGCGGTGGAACGAGATAGCCGTCGACCGGCGCGGCAACGTGTTCGTCAACGACATCGGTTTCGACTTCCCGGGCGGTGAGTTCCGGCCCGGCCGGGTCTGCGTGCTCACCCCGGGCGCCGAAAGGCCGCGCGAGGTCGCCGGCGGGCTCCAGTTCCCGAACGGGATGGCGGTGCAGGGCGACACCCTGATCGTCGCCGAGTCGTACGCGGGAAGGCTCACCGCCTTCGACATCGCGCCCGACGGCGGTCTGGCCAACCGGCGCGAGTTCGCCGCCGTCGAAGGCTCTGCGCCCGACGGCATCTGCCTCGACGCCGACGGCGCGGTCTGGTTCGCCGACGTGCCCAACCAGCGCTGCGTGCGGGTCGCCGAAGGCGGCGCGATCCTCGAAACCGTGGACGCCGACCGCGGCTGCTTCTCATGCGCGCTGGACGGCCACACCCTCTACATCACCGCCAACCGATGGGGAGAGGACGGCGCGGGAGACGGCGTCGTCTACGCCACCGAGGTCAACAGCCGGGCGAGTACGTCGAGCGCGGCCGGGTAGCGGCTGGAACTCGGTGTCCCGTACCCGATGATCAGCCCTTGTGGATGGTCGCCGGCCGCGTGCCAGTGGCTGCCGAGGTCGCCCAGCGCCAGTCCGCGCCGGGTGGCCTCGGCCAGCACGTCCGCCTCCCGCACGCCCGGGGGCAGCGGCAGCAGCGCGTGGAGTCCGGCCGCGACGCCCCGCACCGGCATGCCGCGCAACCGGGCCAGCAGCAGGTCGCGCCGGGACCGGTAGCGGGAGCGGGCCGCCCGGACGTGCCGGTCGTACTCGTGGCTGGTCAGCAGCGTGGCCAGGGTGAGCTGGCCGATCACCTCGGTGTGGTAGTCGGTGTGCCGCTTGGCCTCGACCACCGGCTCGACGAGCCGCTCCGGGAGCACCACCCAGCCGAGCCGCAGGGCCGGCCCGAGGGTCTTGGCCGCGGTGCCCACGTAGGCCACCTGCTCGGGCGCCATCCCCTGCACCGCACCGACCGGCTGCCGGTCGTAGCGGAACTCGCCGTCGTAGTCGTCCTCGATGACCAGCCCACCCCAGTCCACGACCGCCCGCCGCCGGGCCGGAGCCAGCGCGGCCCCGAGCGGAAACTGATTGGCGGGCGTCAGCACGACGGCATCCACAGTGGAATCGAGGGCGGAGGTGCACGCGCCGAGTCCGTCGACCGCCAACGGCACCACCCGGGCGCCCGCCCGGCGCACCACCGCCCGATGGAACGCCAGACCCGGGTCCTCCATCGCGACAGAACGGTGCAGCCCGGCCAGCAGTGCGAGCGCCTGCACATAGCCCGAGGTGACGACGATCCGGTCGGGATGGGCGAGTACGCCCCGCACCCGGCCCAGATAGTCGGCCAGCGCGGCCCGCAGCACGGGATGCCCGCGCGGGTCGCCGTAGTCCCAGGTCGCGGCCGGCGCTCCGGCCAGGGAACGCCGCGCGGCCCGCAGCCAGGCCGCCGCCGGGAAGAAGGACACGTCGGGGCTGCCGGGCCGCAGGTCGAACCGGGGCCGCTCAAGAGGTGCGAGCAAAGGGGCAGCAGGCGACGGCGACGGCAGCGCGGCCACGGTGGTGCCCGACCCCGTCCGCGCGGTCAGGTAGCCCTCGGCGACGAGCTGGTCATAGGCCGCCGCCACCGTGTTGCGGGCGACCCCGAGCTCGAGCGCCAGCGTCCGGGTCGCCGGCAGCCGGCTGCCGGGCGCGAGCCGGCCCGACCGGATCGCCGCGCGGAGGGCACGCTCCAGGCCGGCCCGCCGGCCTCCGGCGGGCACGTCGAGGTGCAGGTCGACACCGAAATCGGCCCAATCGAACGCCACGGTATTGGACCTTAGCGCGGGTCCAATCCTGGCCTAGCGTCTGCGGTATGACAACGACGACGGTCCGCCTCGCGGCCGACAAGCTCGCGCCGCACATGAACAAGGCGATGAACGCCTTCGACGCCGCGTCCCGCAAGACCACGCTGGAGGCGCCGCTGCTGGAATTGGTCCGGGCCCGCGCCTCCCAGCTCAACGGCTGCGCGTACTGCGTCGACACGCACAACGCCGACGCCCGCGCGGGCGGCGAGACCGAGCGCCGGCTCTACGCCCTGCCGGTCTGGTCGCAGACGCCGTTCTTCACCCCGCGCGAACGGGCCGCGCTCGCGCTGACCGAGGCGATGACCCGGCTGACCGACGGCCCGGTGCCGGACGCGGTCTTCGCGGCGGCCCAGGCCGAGTTCGATGAGACCGAGCTGGCCGAGCTCGTCTGGTCGATCACCGTGATCAACGCCTGGAACCGGGTGGCCGTCACGACCCACGCCTGGCCGCTCGCATGAACAAGGCCGACACGCTCAAGAAGCTGCACCGGCCGGGCGACCCCGTCGTGCTGCCCAACGCCTGGGACGCCGCGTCCGCACGGGCGGTCGAGGCGGCCGGCTTCCCCGCCGTCGCGACGAGCAGCGCGGCGGTGGCGCTCAGCCTCGGCTACGCCGACGGCGAGGCCACCCCGGTCCAGGAGATGCTGGACGCGGTCGCCCGGATCGCCCGCGCGGTCGGGGTTCCGGTCACGGCGGACATCGAACGGGGGTACTGGCTGCCGCCGGCGGAGCTGGCCGAGCGCCTGCTGGCCACCGGCGCGGTGGGCTGCAACCTGGAGGACTCGGACCCACGTACCAAGCGACTCATCGATGTGGACAGACACGCCGACTTCCTGGCCGAGGTGCGGCAGGCCGCGGGCGACGACCTGGTGATCAACGCCCGGGTCGATGCCTACCTCAGGGTGCGCCAAGACCCGCTGCCCGTGGCACTGGAGCGAGCGCGACGTTTCGGCACGATCGCCGACTGTGTCTATCCGATCGGCGCCAGCGCGAAGGAAGACATCGCCGCGCTCGCCGAGGTGGGCCGCACAAACATCCTGTTCACCAACGAGACCCCCGCCCTGGCCGAGCTGGCCGCCCTGAACGTGGCGCGGGTCAGCTTCGGCGACGGCATCCACGAGGCCCTCGCCGCCGAGCACGCCCGGATGCTCGCCGCGATCGTGGCAGGAGCCTCGCCGTACCGGAAATGAGCGTTACCGTGGCTGGGTGACCGACGTGCGCGAGCCCCGGCATGACCTGGCCGACCCGAAGATCCTGCTGTTGGACTTCCTCGACTACTACCGGGTGGTCGTCGGGCGCAAGGTGGTCGGCCTGGCGCCGGAGGAGGTCGACCGCAGCCGGCTGCCGTCCGGGTGGACTCCGCTGCAACTGCTCAAGCACCTGGTCTACATGGAGGAGCGCTGGATCCGCTGGGGCTTCGCGGCCGAGCCAGTGCCGCACCCGTGGGGCGACCAGGACGACGACGGCAAGTGGCAGGTCCGTCCGGAGGAGACGGTCGACGCGCTGCTGGCCGCGATGGACCTCGCCGGCGCGCGTACCCGCGAGATCGCGGACCGCTGCGGGCTCGACGAACGCGCAGCGGTCGGGGGCCGGTTCGCCACCGAGGCGGAATGCCCGTCGCTGGGCTGGATCCTGACCCACGTCCTCCAGGAGTACGCCCGCCACGCTGGCCACCTGGACGTCGCGCGCGAGCTGATCGACGGATCCGTCGGCGAATAGGACCCTTTGGAGGGCGAGCGTCGCGCGGCTGACACCACGGCGCGGAAACCGGTCGTACCGTGCGGTGCGTGACCATCCGGCTGGCGACGTTCAACGTCGAGAACCTGTTCGCGCGCGCCAAGGCGCTCGACACCGAAGTGCGCGCGGAAGGCCAGCCGGCCCTCTCCGCGTTCGAGACCTTCAACCGCATCGCGGCCAACCCGGTCTACTCCGACCAGGACAAGGCCGAGATGATCACGGCGCTGACCACCCTGCGCGTGCTGATCGAGACGGAGCGGGGCCTGCGCCTCAACCCGAGCCAGTTCGACAACGCGTGGGCCCTGCTGCGGGAGAACCGGGGCGACTTCCTCGCCGCGCCCGCCAACGCGCCGCCGCGGATCGTCGCCAACGGCCGGGGCGACTGGCTGGGCTGGGTCGAGCTGACCGTCGAGCCGGTCGACGAGACCTCCACCCGGATGACCGCCAAGGTGATCGACGAGCTGGCGCCCGACCTGCTCTGCGTGGTCGAGGCCGAGAACCGCCCGGCGCTGGCCCGGTTCAACGACGAGCTGCTCGGCGGCCGGTTCGCGCACTGCATGCTGGTCGACGGCAACGACCCGCGCGGCATCGACGTCGGGCTGTTCTGCACCGACAAGGTCAAGGTGCGTTGGGTGCGCAGCAACGTCGACGTGCCCGACCCGAAGCGCAAGGGCAAGCGCCTGTTCAGCCGGGACTGCCCGGTCTACCAGCTCCGCCTGCCCGGTGGCGAGGACCTGTTCCTCCTGCTCAACCACCTCAAGAGCCAGTCGTTCAGCAGCGGCGACCCGGATCCGCTGCGGCGGCGCCAGGCGACCGAGGTCCGCTCGATCTACGACAGCCTGCGGGCCGAGGGCGCCGACTTCGTCGCGGTGCTCGGCGACCTCAACAAAGGCCCCGACGGCGACCGGCACCCGACGCTGGAGGCCCTGATCGGGCCCGACTCACCCCTGGTCGACGTGTACGGGCATGCGAAGTTCAGCCAACTGTGGGGCGACAAGGACCCCGACCACGAGCGGCCGGGCAGCTTCCAGTCGTGCTCGTTGAAGAACCGGCTCGACTACATCCTGCTGTCGCCGGAGCTCGCCGGGAAGGTCGCCGACGGCGGGGTGTTCCGCAAGGGGCTCTGGGGCACGCCCAGCAATCAGAACCCGCCGAAGCTCTGGACCGTCTACCCGGAGATCACCACGGGCCGGCACGGCGCCTCCGACCACGGCGCGGTCTGGGTCGACCTCGACATCTAGAGATCCTCGACCAGATAGCGCTGGATGGTCGGTGCGACCCACGCGACGAGCTGGTCGCGGTGTAGGGCCACCACCGGAGCGAAGCGGAGCACGTACCTGGTGAGTGCCAGCCCCAGGATCTGACTGGCGACCAGGCCGGCGCGTTGCTCCGCTGTCGGTCCCTTGGCACCGCGTGCTGCTCGGGCGACCACCGGACCGAGCTGTCTCGCGAAGATCTCGCGCATGCGTTCGGCGGCGGCCGGGTTGGTGGTGCCGGCCCGAAGCAGCGCGATGAGCGTCTCGTCGCCGTCCCACCGGTCGAAGAAGTGCTTGACCACGATCTCGCCGATCGCGTGGCGGGGGAGCCCGGTGAGGTCCGGCAGCCGCAGGTCGAAATCCGCCGCGGCCGCGAAGAGCCGCTCCTTGTTGCCGTAGTAGCGCATCACCATCGACGGGTCGATGGCGGCGTCCGCCGCGATGGCCCGGATCGTCGCGCGCTCGTAGCCGTCGGCGGCGAACCGCTCCCGGGCCGCACGCAGGATCGCCGCCCGGGTGGCGTCGGAGCGGCGCACGTTTTCGGTCATGCCAACAAGCGTAGGCCAACAGTTGTTGACTGCATGCGCCGGGCTGGCGTACGGTTGCCAACAAGCGTTGGCCAACGCTTGTTGGCATTGATGGAGGAGGTTGTCGTGCTGCCGAACGAAACCGACGTGCTGGTGGTGGGTGCGGGCCCGGTGGGTCTGGCCACCGCGGTCACGCTCGCGCAGCGGGGGATCACGGCCACGGTGGTCGACCAGGCGGCCGAGGGTGCCAACACGTCCCGGGCCGCGGTGATCCACGCGCACACCCTCGAGGAGCTCGATCGGATCGGGGTGGCGGAAACACTCGTTCGGCAGGGGGTACGCGCACCGCGGTTCACGATCCGCGACCGCGACCGGACCCTGGTACCGGTGCGCTTCGACGACCTGCCCACCCGATTCCCGTACGCGCTGATGGTCTCGCAGGCCGTCACGGAAGCGGTCCTGCTCGACCGGCTCACCCAGCTCGGCGGGCGGGTCCTCCGGCCGCACCAGGTGCTCGGTCTCACCGTCGACGGCGAGGGTGCGAAGGTCGACTTCGCGGACGGCGCGACCTGCCGGGCCCGCTACGTGGTCGGAGCGGACGGCATGCACAGCGCGGTAAGGAAGCACGCCGGAATCGGCTTCGGCGACGCGGGCACGGCGGGCGAGTCGTTCACGCTGGCCGACATCCGGGTCGACAGCGACCTGCCGCGCGACGAGGTGGTGCTCTTCTTCTCCGGCACGGGCATGGTGGTCTGGGCGCCGCTGCCCGGCGACGTGGTGCGGATCGTCGCCGCCGTCGACGACGCGCCGGAGGTTCCGGACGTGGCCTACATCCAGGCACTGCTCGACGCGCGTGGCCCGGCCCGGCGGCGCTCCGTGGTGCGGGACGTCGTCTGGGGTTCGCGGTTCCGGGTGCACCACCGGGTCGCCGACCGGTTCCGGGCCGGCCCCGTGCTCCTGGCCGGCGACGCCGGTCACGTGCACAGCCCGGCCGGCGGGCAGGGGATGAACCTCGGCCTGCACGACGCGATCGCCCTCGGCGAGACGCTGGCGGCGGTGCTGTCCGGCGAGCCGGAGTCGATGCTGGACGACTACGCCGCGGCCCGCCGACCGATCGCGCAGGAGGTGGTCACGTTCGCCAACCGCCTGACCCGACTGGCGACGGCCCCGGCGCCGGCGCGCCCGGTCCGCAACACGATCCTGGCGGGACTGTCGGCGCTGCCGGTCTTCCGCCGCAAGCTGGCATGGCGCCTGTCCGGCCTGGTCTATCGCTAACCACCCGGCACAACGCCACCGAGCCCGCGTGGGCGACGGCAGCGGGATTCAGGCCGGGCGGGGATCGCGGTGAAGGTGGGGGATCTGCGCGGGTGGCGGCAAGGGTTCAGGCCCGCGCGGGTCGCCGTGAAGGCGTCCGCGCGGGCCTGGCGCGACGGTTCAGACCCGGGCCGGCTCGGCGGCCGGCTCCTCGGTGGCGGCGAGCTCGCGGTTGGCGGCCAGGTGAGCGCGCACCGAATAGGCCACGGCGGCCGCCCAGGCCGCCCAGATGACCGCGTAGACGGTGTAGCGGACGCCGTCCGAGGCGTCGATCCAGTCGCTGCGCAGCAGCGTCCGCACGTTGGTCAGGATGATCACGCCACCGACCGCGGAGCCGAGCACCCGTGGCGGCACGTGCCGGACCAGCCAGGCGGCGATCGGCGCGGCGATCACGCCGCCGGCCAGCAGGGCGCCGACCCAGGCGAAGTTGATCTGCTCCGAGCCGATGCCGACGATGAAGCCGATGCTGGCGGCGATCGCGACCAGGAACTCGCTGGTGTCGATCGAGCCGATCGTCTTGCGCGGCTCGAGCCGGCCGCTGGCCAGGATCGCCGGCGTGCCGACCGGGCCCCAGCCACCGCCGCCGGTCGAGTCGACGAAGCCCGCGACGAGGCCGAGCGGGGTGAGGAACCGCTTGCGCAGCGGCTTGCCGAGGTTGCCCTTGGGCAGGCCGGAGACGGTGAACCGGGTCAGGATGTAAAGACCCAGCGCGAGCAGGATCAGCGACATGACGGGGGCGGCGGTCTCGGTCGACAGGTTCGACAGGAACGTCGCGCCGGCGAAGGCGCCGACCGCGCCCGGGATGCCGATCTTGGCGACGACCTTCCAGTCGACGTTGCCGAACCGCCAGTGGGAAGCACCCGAGACCAGCGTGGTGCCGATCTCGGCCAGGTGCACGGTGGCCGACGCGGCGGCCGGGTTTGTGCCGATCGCGAGCAGGAGGGTCGTCGACGTGACGCCGTAGGCCATGCCCAGGCTGCCGTCGACGAGCTGGGCGCCGAGCCCGACCAGTGCCAGGAGGACCAGCTTGCGCACCGCCGCCACCACCTTTCCCTAGTTTGTCGATAGAGAATATGTGTCCCATCGAGAAACGGGCAAGGCGCGTCCCACGAGACAGGAATTTCCCAGCCGTAACAGGGATCCACAAACCCGGTGCAGGCCGGATGATGGCTAGATGGGTGCCTACGCCGACGCGTACCGGACGAGCCTCACCGACCCGAGCGCCTTCTGGAAGGCCGCCGCCCACGACCTCGAGTGGTACCGCCGGCCGGCCACCGTGCTCGACGACAGCGCGGCGCCGTTCTACCGCTGGTTCCCCGACGGCGTGCTGAACACCTGCTTCAACGCGGTCGACCGGCATGTCCGGGCGGGGCGTGGGGACCAGGCCGCCATCGAGTACGACAGCCCGGTCACCGACACCCGGCGCACGCTGACCTACCGCGAGCTGCAGGACCAGGTCGCGCGCTTCGCCGGCGTACTCCGGCATCTCGGTGTCGACCGCGGCGACCGCGTGGTGATCTACCTGCCGATGGTCCCCGAGGCCGTGGTCGCCATGCTGGCCTGCGCCCGGCTCGGCGCGGTGCATTCCGTGGTGTTCGGCGGCTTCGCACCGCGCGAGCTCGCCGCGCGGATCGACCACGCCCGGCCCAAGGTCCTCGTGACGGCATCGTGCGGCATCGAGGTCAAGCGGGTCATCGAATACCTGCCGATCGTCGAGCAGGCGCTCGGCCTGGCCACCCACACCCCGGCCAGCGTGGTGCTGCTCCAGCGTCCCCAGGCGCGGGCCACCGCGCGGCCCGGCCGCGACGTCGACTGGCACGCCGCGCTCAGCGAGGCGGAGCCGGTCGACTGCGTGCCGGTGGCCGCCACCGACCCGCTCTACATCCTCTACACCTCGGGCACCACCGCCCGGCCCAAGGGCGTGGTGCGCGACAACGGGGGCCACGCGGTGGCCCTGCGGTGGAGCATGCGGCACGTCTACGACACCCATCAGGGCGAGACGATGTGGACCGCCTCAGACATCGGATGGGTCGTCGGGCATTCCTACATCGTGTACGGGCCGCTGCTCGCCGGCTGCACCTCGGTGCTCTACGAGGGCAAGCCGGTCGGCACCCCGGACGCCGGCGCGTTCTGGCGGGTGGCCGCCGAGCACCGGGTCAAGACGATGTTCACCGCGCCGACCGCGTTCCGGGCGATCCGCCGCGCCGACCCGGCGGGCGCGCTGCTCGACGGCTACGACCTGAGCGAGCTGCGCTACCTCTTCCTGGCGGGGGAGCGGCTCGACCCGGACACGTACGCGTGGGCCCGGGAACGGCTCGGCATCCCCGTGGTCGACCACTGGTGGCAGACCGAGACGGGCTGGCCGGTCGCCGCCAACCCGATGGGCCTCGAACCCCTCGAGCCGCGGCCCGGCTCGGCCACGGTGCCGATGCCCGGGTACGACGTGCGGGTGGTCGACGACGACGGCCGGCCGGCGCGCGAGGGGCAGATCGTGATCAAGCTCCCGCTGCCGCCCGGCACGCTGCCGACGCTCTGGCAGGACGACGAGCGCTACGTGGCCTCCTACCTGACCACCCACCCGGGCCACTACCTGACCGGCGACGGCGGGTACGTCGACGACGACGGCTACCTGTTCGTCATGGGCCGCACCGACGACGTCATCAACGTGGCCGGGCACCGGCTGTCCACCGGCGCGATCGAGCAGGTCCTGGCGGCGCACGCGGCGGTCGCGGAGTGCGCCGTGATCGGCGTCGCCGACCAGCTCAAGGGCCAGGTGCCGCGGGCGCTGGTGGTGCTGAAAGCCGGTGCGGCGGCCGACGACCTGGACGCCGAGCTCAAGGCGCTGGTGCGCGAGCGGATCGGCGGGATCGCCGCGCTGAGCCGGGTCGACGTGGTGGCCGCGCTGCCGAAGACCCGCTCGGGCAAGGTGCTCCGCAAGACCATGCGCGGCCTGGCCGACGGCGCCGACGAGCCGGTGCCGGCGACGATCGAGGACCCGGCGGTGCTGGACGCGCTACGCGAGATCTTGCGGGCCTAGCGGGCGCGCGCCGGCGTCGGCGGGCGGACCGGCAGCTCCGGAGCCGCGTTGTTCAGCGGCACCTCGGGGCCGCGGATCAGGCCGAGCTGCACCGCCTGGCGGGGCCCCAGCGCGTGCAGGAGCCAGTCGCCGACCACCCGGACCCGGTTGCCGGGCAGCGACAGCAGGTGGTAGCCCCGCGTCACCACCATGCCCGGCAGGCCCGAGACGTGGATGCCCAGCGGGTTGGCGGTCGCGGCGAGCCCGCCGAGGTCGACCACGAAGCCCAGGTCGCGGTGCCGGTACGGCTTGCGCTTCCCGGTCCCGTACTCCGCGGCGATGTTGGCCGCGACCTGCTTGCCGTGCCGGACCGCGTGCTGGGCGGTCATCGGGGTGGCCCGACCCGGGTGCTGCGGGTCCGGCACCGCGGCCGCGTCGCCGATCGCGTAGACC
The DNA here is from genome assembly GCF_900188485.1 of Asanoa hainanensis. GTDB lineage: Bacteria > Actinomycetota > Actinomycetes > Mycobacteriales > Micromonosporaceae > Asanoa > Asanoa hainanensis. The sequence continues at coordinate 184,543 of NZ_FZPH01000004.1, read as the reverse complement.
CGCGGGTGGCCGGGCACGTTGAGGAACTCGTCGACCACGATGCGGCCCTTGTCGGTGGGCAGGCCCAGATCCTCGACCACCGGGTCGGGGCGCACACCGACGCACCAGATCAGCGAACGGGTCGGGATGTAACGGCCGTCGGTCAGGCGTACGCCGTCGAACAGCGCCTCCTGCACCGAGGTGCCCAGCAGCACCTCGACGCCGCGCTCCTCGAGCACCCGGTGCGCGTCCTTCGACATCCGCTCGTCGAGCTCCGGCAGCACCCGCTTGGCGAGGTCGAGCAGGATCCACTGCGGCTTGATCGGGGTCTTCTTCTGCTTGGCCAGCATGTCGGTGAACTGCACGCCGTGGGCGGCCACCTCGGTGCCGGTGTAGCCGGCGCCGACCACCACGAAGGTGCAGCGGGCCGTGCACTCACCGGGGTCGGCCTCGGTCAGGGCCATCTCGAGCTGGCGGACCATGTGGTCGTGCAGGAACAGCGCCTCGGGCACGCCCCGGAAGCCGTGGGCGTGGTCGGCGACGCCGGGGATCGGCAGCAGCTTGTTGACGCTGCCCAGCGCTATCACCAGCCGGTCGTACTTGACGTGCCCCTCGCCGCCCTCCGGGTTGGTGTAGTGCACCCGGTTTTCCTTCAGGTCGAGCGCGTTCGCCTCGCCGAGCACGAGCCGGACCCCGGGCAGCTTGTGGGTCAGCGAGACCGCGATCTGCCGAGGCTCCAGCACCCCGACCGCGACCTCGGGTAACAACGGCACGTAGAGCAGGTAGTCCGTCGGGTTGATCAGCGTGATGTCCGCCCGGCCCCGGGCGAGCCGGACCAGCTTGTGCGCTGCGTGATACCCGGCGAAGCCGCCGCCGACGATGACCACCCTGGGACGAGCCATGCCACCCACGTTAGTGGCCCTTGGGAGGTCCGGCACGCTATGTGCCTAAATCCGCCCGGTGCTCATACCTCCGATGTCTCGTGACCTCGGTGCGGAGAACGCTCGGGAAAGACATCGATGCTCGGGGATTGACGGCCGAAGACATCCAATGTTAAATCCTTGTCACAGATGAAGGTCGATGCCCATTTCGGCGGATGGGCACCGCCCGAAACGATCTAGAAGGGATCGTGTCGGATGAAGGTGCGTTCGCCGATCTGGCGACCAATGCTGCGCGCCAGCGCGCTCCTCCTCGTGCTGACCGGTGGCCTCGTCATCACCGGGCCGGGTCCAGCCCTCGCTGCACCCACCGACGCCGCCTACAACGCCGGCACCGGAGCGCTCAACGTCGACTACGCGAGCTACCTGTCGAAGCACGACGTCGTCTACAACCGGCCCAACACCAACCCACTGCACGGCCTGACCGTCGGCAACGGCCGGACCGGCGCGATGATGTGGAACCAGAACGGGCTGACCGCGCAGGTGTCCGGTGTGGACCTGGCTCAGCAGTCGACGTACGCGGCCGGCAACCTCAACCTGTTCACCTCGCCGCAGATGGACACCGGCTACAGCACGTTCCAGCAGCGGCTGTCGCTCTACGACGGCACGCTCACCACCAAGTACGACAGCAACCGCACGGTGACGGTGCTCGGCTCGCCCAACTCCGAGGTGATGGGCATCCACGTCGAGGACTCGCGGCCCGGCGTCACGAGCATCGGCCTGGACCTGTCGCTCTGGGACATGAACACCGTCCAGAACATCGCCGACGTGCCGAACCTGACCACCTGGCGCACCGTGAGCACGTTCGCGGACTCGACCGGCGTGGGCCTGTCCCGCGGCCAGGCCGACCCCAACAACTTCGGCTACACGTTCGCGGCGACCGTCGAGGGCGCCGCCTACACCTCGCAGGCCGTCAACGGCACCCGGGTGCGGCTGAACATCACGCCGACGTCGAGCTACACGATCTGGTTCACCGCGGCCAGCCGGGTCAACTCGCCCGGCCAGAACTCGGTGCAGCAGGCCAAGAACCAGCTCGCCGCCGTCAAGGCGACCGGGTACGCCAGCACGCTGACCGCGTACAAGAACTGGTGGCACGCCTTCTGGGCCAAGTCGTTCGTGCAGTACGGCGGCAGCGCCGACAACGACTACCTGGAGAACGCCTACTACCTGTTCACCTACATGATCGCGGCCGGCGGCTACGGCAACTACCCGCTGCACTTCATCAACGGCAACTTCCGGGCCACGCAGGACAACTCGAAGTGGTCCAACGGCTACTGGTACTGGAACCAACGGGACGTCTACAACTCGTTCTACAGCTCGAACCACACCGAGCTGATGCGGACGTTCAACAACCTCTACTCCCGCAACTACGCGGCGATAAAGAGCTACACGCAGACGCGGTACGGCACCGACTCGCTGTGGGTGCCCGAGACGATGGGCTGGGACGGCAACGCCCGCGGCACCATCAACAGCGACTTCGTCAACGACACGTACTCGACGGGCACCGAGGCCGCCTACAACATGTACCTCTATTACAGGTATACGAACGACACGGCGTACCTGCAGAACGTCGTCTACCCGTTCATGCGTGACGCGGCGCGGTTCTACCAGAACCGGTTGTCCCGCAATGGCGCCCAGTACTACATGGCGAGCTCCAACGCGCACGAGACGTACTGGGACGTGAAGAACGCGCTCACCGACCTGGCCGCCATCCGGCTGCTGTTCCCGTTGACGATCCAGGTGTCCACGCAGCTCGGGCTCGACAGTGGACTGCGGGCCGGCTGGCAGGACGTCGTCAACAACCTGGCGCCGTACCAGATCTCGAACGGGGCCTATCTGCCGCACGACCCGCCGAGCGCCCAGATCCGCAACGGCGAGAACGTGGCGTTGGAGCTCGTCTGGCCATACGACCAGAGCGGCATCGGCTTCCCCGACCAGCAGACGTCGGTCAACACCTGGAACGTGCGGCCGTTCCCGTATGGCAACGTCTGGGCCAACGACCACGTGCACGCGGCCCGGCTCGGCCTCGGCCCGCAGGCGCAGGCCGGCATGAAGACGATGCTCCAGAAGTACCAGAACTACCCCAACGGCATGACCAGCAACACCAACGGGGTGTACGAGTACATCGGCATCCACCTCGCGGCGATGAACGAGTCGCTGATGCAGTCGTACAACGACAAGATCCGGGTGTTCCCCGCGATCCCGTCCGGCTCCGCGTTCGTCGGCAAGTTCACGCTGCTGGCCAAGGACGGCTTCCTGGTCAGCTCGGAGCGCGAGGCGTCGGAGACCAAGTACGTCGGCGTCCGCAGCCTGCACGGCAAGCCGGCGCGGGTGGTCAACCCCTGGGGGACCGAGCAGATCCGGGTCCGCCGCACCAGTGACAACGCCATCATCACCACGGTCTCGGCGGCCGAGGTGACGTGGGCGACCGCGGCGAACACGAGCTACGTGGTGGAGCGGGTGGCCAAGCCGCTCACGTCCTACTCCGCGACGACGCTGACGGGCACGGTCAACAACGGCGCGAAGTCGCTGTCCGGGACGGCGTCGACGCTGGGCCTCGGCCCGGCCGGGCAGGGCGGGCTGGTCAACAACACCGACCTGACCTACGGCGCCAACTGGCACCTGACCACGGCCCGGGGGTACGGCGACTACAACGACGACACCCACCACAGCAACACCGTCAACGCGGAAGCGTCCTACACGTTCACCGGTACGGGCGTGGAGTACCTGTCCGAGCGGTTCAGCGACATGGGCAACGTCGACGTCTACCTCGACGGCACGTTCCAGGCCAACGTCAACCTCAACGTGAGTGGCGCGCGGCAGGTCCAACAGGTGGTGTGGAGCCGGACCGGGCTGACCAACGGCCAGCACACGATCCGGATCGTCAACAAGACGACCTCGGTGGGCATGATCGACGCGTTGCGGATCCTCACCGGCGGGGGCAGCAACCCGACGGGCGGCACCGCGCTGCGGGCCGGCGCCAACAACCTCTACGTAACGGCCGCGGGCACCACGCCGCTGATCGCCAGCGCGACGGCGATCGGCGGGAACGAGCGGTTCGACGTCGTCGACCTCGGCGGCGGCAACGTGGGATTGCGTTCGCGGGCCAACAACATGTTCGCCTGCGCGGAGAACGCCGGCGCCAACCCGCTGGTCGCGAACCGGGCGTCGGCGGGGTCCTGGGAGACGTTCGCCCGGGTCAACAACTCCGACGGGACGGTCAGCTTCCGGGCCACCGTCAACAACAAGTACGTCGTCGCGGAGAACGGCGGTGCGGCCAGCCTCATCGCCAACCGTGACGCCATCGGACCGTGGGAGAAGTTCACGCTCGTCGCGGGCTGAACCCACAGCGGGGCCAGGGGAATGGCACACCCTGGCCCCATCACCCGTCCCTACCAACCGTTCCAGCCGAGCATCGGCGGCCCGGCTCCTACCCCCATTCCGTCAGAGCGGAGGAGCAGAGTGTTGAGACGATTGGTGGCGGCCCTTGCCGGGCTCGCCGTGGTGCTGGTCGCCGCGTTGTACGCGGCACCCGCCTCGGCGGCTCCCGTGACAAAGGTTCTCGTGTTCTCCAAGACGGCCGGTTTCCGGCACTCGTCGATACCCAACGGCATCGCGGCGATCCAGTTGCTCGGGTCGCAGAACGGCTTCACGGTGACGGCCACCGAGGACGCCGCCCAGTTCACCACCGCCAACCTGGCCCAGTACCAGGCGGTGGTCTTCCTCTCCACGACCGGTGACGTGCTGAACGCGACCCAGCAGACCGCGTTCCAGTCGTACATCGCCAGTGGCAAGGGCTATGTGGGCGTGCACGCCGCCGCCGACACCGAGTACGACTGGGCGTGGTACGGCGGCCTGGTCGGCGCCTACTTCCAGTCGCACCCGGCGATCCAGACGGCGACCCTGCGGGTCGAGGACACCACGAACCCGGCGTCGGCGCACCTGCCGGCCAACTGGACCCGCTCGGACGAGTGGTACAACTACCGGACCAACCCGCGGGCCAACGTACGCGTGCTCGTGCGGCTCGACGAGGCCACCTACAGCGGTGGGTCGATGGGCGACCACCCCATCACCTGGTGCCAGAACTACGGCGGTGGCCGCGCGTTCTACACCGGGCTCGGGCACACCGAGGCGTCGTACACGGAGTCGAACTTCACCCGGATGCTGCTCGGCGCGATCCAGTGGGCCGGTGGCGCGGTCACCGCGACCTGCACGCCGCCCACGACGCCGCCGGTGAGCGGCACGGCGGTGCGGGCGCAGGCGAACAACCTGTTCGTCACCGCCGGCTCCGGCAACCTGATCGCCAACGCGTCCGCCGCGTCCACCACGGCGCAGCGGTTCGACGTCGTCGACCTCGGCGGCGGCAACGTCGCGCTGCGGTCGCGCGCCAACGGCATGTACGTCTGCGCGGAGAACGCCGGCGCGAACCCGCTGGTCGCCAACCGGGCCGCCGTCGGTGGCTGGGAGACGTTCGCGCGGGTGAACAACTCCGACGGCACGGTCAGCTTCCGCGCCCAGGCGAACGGCCGCTACGTGGTGGCCGAGAACGCCGGCGCGGCGGCCCTGATCGCCAACCGCACCGCCATCGGCCCCTGGGAGAAGTTCACCCTCACGACCAGCTAGCCCACTCCACGGACCCACGGTCCCGCACCGCCGCCCGCGGCAGTGCGGGCCGCGGTCCGCGGTTGCTCCGTACCCCTACCCAGTCACGGGAGCATCCACATGCGACGTACGTCCCTGCGCCGCAGACCGCGCCTCTTGAGCGCGCTCGGCGCCGCCCTGCTCACGGCGGCCAGCCTCACGGCCCTGACCGTCACCGCCACGCCGGCGGCCGCCGCGCCGCCGGCGACCAACCTGTTCGAGAAGGTCAAGCTCGACGGCGGCACCTCGATGGGCGAGCCGATCGAGCTCGCGGTCGCACCGGACCAGAAGGTCTTCTACATCAACCGTGGCACGTCGTCCGGCGGCGGCCAGGTCCGGCTCTACAACCCCACGACGCGGACCACGACGGTCGCGCTGACGATCGCCCTGGACGCCCGCTTCGAGGACGGCCTGATCGGCATCACGCTCGACCCCGGCTTCGCCACCAACCGCTGGCTCTATCTGTTCTACTCGCCCGCCCAGGCGAACCTGGTCAACCGGATCTCCCGGTTCACCTTCAACGCGACCACGAACGTCATCGACCCGGCGTCCGAAGACATGATCATCGAGTGGCCCACCGAGCGGCGGCTGTGCTGTCACTCAGCCGGCTCGATGACCTGGGACACCGCCGGCAACCTCTATTTCGCGGTCGGTGACAACACCAACTCCGGTGGCGACTCGGCCGGCATGGCGCCGATCGACGAGCGCACCAACCGCGACGCCCAGTACGACGCGCAGCGCACGAGCGGCAACACCAACGACCTGCGCGGCAAGATCAACCGGATCAAGCCGACGACGACCGGCACGTACACGATCCCGAGCGGCAACCTGTTCGCGGCCGGCACGGCCGGCACCCGGCCCGAGATCTACATCATGGGCACCCGCAACCCGTACCGGATCTGGGTCGACAAGAAGGCCAACAACACCCTGTACTGGGGCGAGGTCGGTCCGGACGCCGGTGCGACGATCGCCAACCGGGGACCGGCGGCCTACGACGAGTTCAACCGGGCGACCGCGCCGGGCAACTACGGCTGGCCGTACTGCGGCGGCCCGAACGTGGCGTACAACGACTGGGACTTCGCCGCCAACGCACCGCGCGGCTGGTTCCCCTGCGGCGGCACGACCGGCCCGGTCAACAACTCGCCGCGCAACACCGGCCTCCAGCAGCTTCCACCGACCAAGCCGGCGCTGGTCTGGGAGCAGCACGGCGGCAGCCGGGAGTGGCCGGCGCTGGACAACCCGGGCGGCTGCGGCTCGCCGAACCACACCGAGGTCTACCACTACGACCCGAACCTGGTCTCGGACGTCAAGTGGCCGGCCTACTACGACAACAAGTGGCTGATCTCCGAGTACTGCCGCAACTGGATCAAGGAGGTCCAGTTCAACAACGGCAACCCGGTGACCGGCACGCCGACCGTGATCGAGCCGGTGCTGGCCGGGATGCAGCTCGTGCACCCGATCGACATGGAGTTCGGCCCGGACGGGTCGCTCTACCTGCTCGAGTACGGCAACGGCTACTTCTCCGGTGACGTCGCGGCCGGCCTCTACAAGATCAATTATGTGGCCGGCGGACGCGCGCCCATCGCCGTCGCCTCCGCCAACCGCGACAACGGCCTGGCGCCGCTGGCCGTCACGTTCTCCAGCGCGGGCAGCACCGACCCCGACGGCGACCCGCTGACCTACCAGTGGGACTTCGACAACAACGGCACGGTCGACTCGACCGCGGCCAACCCCTCGTACACGTACACGACCAACGGCGACAAGCGGGCGCGGCTGACCGTCAACGACGGCACCGGCCGCAGCGGCACCACGCTGCTGCCGATCGTGGTCGGCAACAACCGGCCCACGGTCGCGCTGAACGGCCTGCCGGCCGGCGGCATGATCTCGTGGGGCGAGAACGTCACCTCCACGGGTACGGCCACCGACCCGCAGGACGGCACGATCCCCTGTGGCAGCGTGGTGATCCGGGCCGCGCTCGGCCACCAGGAGCACGCGCACGAGGAGGGCCAGGGCACCGGCTGCGGCTTCACCGTCAACACCGGCCCGGTGCACGCCGGCCCCGACTCGACGCTGTTCTTCGTGCTGCGGTCCAGCTACACCGACCGGGGCGCGACCGGCAGCGTGCCGCTGACCGGCGAGAAGGAGATCACCCTCTGGCCCAAGCAGTGGCAGGCCGAGCACTACGTGACGCTCAACGGCCCGCAGGTGATCAACGCGTCGGGTGCCGAGGGTGGCAAGCGGCTCGGTGACATCCAGAACGGCGAGTACGTGCGGCACCACGCCGTCAGCCTCAAGGGGATCACCCAGCTCCGGGCCCGGGTCTCGTCCGGCGGCGCCGGCGGCACCATCTCGTTCCGCTACGACTCGACCACCGGCACCGAGGTGGCCCGGGTCACGGTGCCGAGCACCGGGAGCTGGGACACGTACACGGACATCACCGTTCCCGTCTCCAAGCCCGACGACAACACCCACGACCTCTACATCGTGTTCAACGGCGGCAGCGGGGCGTTCCTCGACCTCGACAGCTACACGTTCGTCGGTGCGGGCGTCTCGACTCCGGTCAGCGGCGGACCGCGCACGGGCCCGCTGCGGGCGCTCGGCAAGTGCGCCGACGTGAACGGCGGCGCGACCGCCGACGGCACCAAGGTGCAGATCTGGGACTGCAACGGCGCGACGAACCAGAGCTGGACGGTCGGCACCGACGGCACGATCCGCTCGCTCGGCAAGTGCCTCGACGTCCAGTCCAGCGGCACGACCAACGGCACGAAGATCCACCTCTGGACCTGCAACAGCACCGGTGCCCAGCAGTGGGTCACCGCCGCCAACGGCGGCCTGCGCAACCCGCAGGCCAACAAGTGCCTGGACATCCCAGGGTCGAACACCACCAACGGAACCCAGCTTCAGATCTACGACTGCAACGGCACCGGCGCCCAGAACTGGACGCTGCCGTAAGGCCGGAGCGCATAGCCGCGCGGGGTCCGGTCGCGCCGACGGCCGGGCCCCGCGCCCCCTACCTCTTAGGAGCACGCATGCGCATCCGCGCCCTCGCCGCGACCGCGGCGCTCGCCCTCGTGGCGGGCCTCGCGGTCGCTCCGCCCGCCCAGGCCGCCGCACCGCTGACCAAGGTCCTCGTCTTCTCCAAGACCGCCGGCTTCCGGCACTCGTCGATTCCCAACGGCATCGCGGCGATCCAGCAGCTCGGCTCGCAGAACGGCTTCACGGTGACCGCGACCGAGGACGCCGCCCAGTTCACCACCGCCAACCTCGCGCAGTACCAGGCGGTGGTCTTCCTCTCGACCACCGGTGACGTGCTCAACGCGACCCAGCAAACCGCCTTCCAAACGTACGTGACCGGCGGTGGCGGGTTCGTCGGTGTGCACGCGGCCGCCGACACCGAGTACGACTGGCCGTTCTACGGCGAGCTCGTCGGCGCCTGGTTCGCCTCGCACCCGGCCAACCAGACCGCGACGATCCGGGTCGAGGACCGCGGCAACGCCTCGACCGCACACCTGCCGGCGACCTGGTCCCGGCTGGACGAGTGGTACAACTACCGCACCAACCCCCGGTCCACCGCCAAGGTGCTGGCCAGCCTCGACGAGTCCTCGTACTCCGGTGGCTCGATGGGTGGCGACCACCCGATCACCTGGTGCAAGAACGTCGGCAGCGGCCGGTCCTGGTACACCGGGCTCGGGCACGTCGAGGACGCGTACACGGACGCGAACTTCACCCGGATGCTGCTCGGCGGCATCCAGATCGCGGCCAACAACCGGCCGGCCGACTGCCGACCGGAGACGGGCTACACGGCGCTGTTCGACGGGACCCAGGCGAGCCTCAACAACTGGCGCCAGATCGGCGCCGGCAACTTCACCCTGGCCAACGGGACGCTGAGCTCGGTCGGCGGCATGGGGCTGCTCTGGTACCCCGTGCGGACGTTCGCCAACTACTCGCTGAAGCTCGACTGGATGATGCCGGGCGACGACAACGGCGGCGTGTTCATCGGCTTCCCGGACCCTGCGGGCGATCCCTGGAACCCGGTCAACCAGGGTCACGAGATCCAGATAGACGCGACCGACGCCGACCCGACCCGCACGACCGGCAGCGTCTACAGCTTCCAGGGGCCGAACTACGCGCTGCGGGACGCCGCGCTCAACCCGCCGGGCTCGTGGAACACCTACGAGATCGGCGTGCACGGCCAGCGGGTCGAGATCTGGCTCAACGGCGTGAAGGTCAACGACTACGTCTCGCCCCGGGCCATCTCCAACGGCTACATCGGCGTGCAGAACGACGGCGCCGGGCTCGACATCAACTACCGCAACATCCGCATCAAGGCCGAGGGCGGCAACCCGCCGGCGACGGACATCGCGCAGGGCAAGCCGGTCACGGTGACCAGTGTGGAGGGACCGAACCAGGCCGCCTACGCCACCGACGGCAACTCGGCCACGCGGTGGGGCTCGGCCTACACCGACCCCCAGTCCATCACCGTGGACCTCGGGCAGTCCTACAACCTCTCCCGGGTGCGGCTCAACTGGGAGACGGCGTTCGGGCGGGCGTACCAGATCCAGACCTCGCCCAACAACTCCACCTGGACGACGGTCTACTCGACCACCACCGGCGACGGCGGGGTCGACGACCTGACCCTGTCGGGCACCGGCCGCTACGTCCGGATGAACGGCACGCAGCGCGGCACCCAGTGGGGTTACTCGCTCTGGGACTTCAACGTGTACGGGACGCCGGCCTCTTCCGGGCCGGCACTGCTGTCTCGCAACCAGCCGGTGACGGTGTCCAGTGTGGAGCCGGGATCGGCCCACGCGGGCGCCAATGCGGTCGACGGCAACACCGCCACCCGCTGGGGGTCGGCCTACAGCGACCCGCAGTGGATCACCGTCGACCTGGGCTCGGCGCGGACCGTCAACCGCGTCCGGCTCCAGTGGGAGGCGGCCTACGCGCGGGCGTACCAGATCCAGACGTCGACGAACGGCTCGACCTGGACCAACGCCTACGCCACCACGACCGGTGACGGCGCCGTCGACGACGTCACCCTTTCCACCCCGCCCACCGCCCGCTACGTCCGCGTCAACGGCACGCAGCGGGCCCTGACCCAGTACGGCTACTCCCTCTGGGAGTTCGAGGTCTACGGATCATGAAAGGAACGCACATGCGCCCAACCCCTCGGCGCTGGTCGCGGCTGCTCGCCGTCGGCCTGCTCGGCGTCGCCAGCTCCACGCTGGCGGTGACCACGACCGCGGCACCCGCCGCCGCGGCGGACATCCCGGCGGCCGACTACCAGGCCGTCCAGCTCGCCCTCGGCTCCGCCGAGATCGGCGAGGCGATGTCGCTGGCCGTGCTGCCGGACCGCACGGTCATCCACACCGCCCGCAACGGCACGGTCCGGGTCACCGACCCGGCCGGCAACACCAAGGTGGCCGGCACCATCCCCGTCTACACGCACGACGAGGAGGGCCTGCAGGGCGTCGCGGTCGACCCGGGCTTCGCGACCAACCGCTACGTCTGGCTCTACTACTCGCCGCCGCTCTCGACGCCCGGCGGTGACGCGCCGACCACCGGCACCGCCGCCGACTTCAACGCGTGGAAGGGCCACCTGAACCTGTCGCGGTTCACCCTCAACGCCGACAACACGCTCAACATGGCCAGCCAGGTCGTCACGCTGACCGTCGACAACGACCGGGGCCAGTGCTGCCACGTCGGTGGCGACATCGACTTCGACGCGGCCGGCAACCTCTACCTGACCACCGGCGACGACACCAACCCGTTCGAGAGCAACGCGTTCACCCCGATCGACGAGCGGACCAACCGGAACCCGCAGTTCGACGCGCAGCGCTCCTCGGGCAACACCAACGACCTGCGCGGCAAGGTCCTGCGGATCAAGCCGACGGCGGCCGGCGGCTACACGATCCCGGCCGGCAACATGTTCGCGCCGGGCACCGCCAACACCCGGCCGGAGATCTACGCGATGGGCTTCCGGAACCCGTTCCGGATGAGCGTCGACAAGCCGACCGGCATCGTCTACCTCGGCGACTACGGCCCGGACGCGGGCGCGGCGGACCCCAACCGGGGTCCGGGTGGCCAGGTCGAGTTCAACCGGATCACGGCACCGGGCAACTACGGCTGGCCGTACTGCACCGGCAGCAACTCGACGACCGAGACCTACAACGAGTACACCTTCCCGAGCGGTCCGTCGTTGGGCAAGTACAACTGCGCGGGCGGGCCGACCAACAACTCGTTCCGCAACACCGGCCTCACGACGTTGCCCGCGGCCAAGCCGGCCTGGATCCGGTACGGCTTCGACTCGACCCCGCCGGAGTTCGGTGGCGGCTCCGAGTCGCCGATGGGCGGCCCGGTCTACCGCTACAACGCGTCGCTGAACTCCCCGGTCAAGTTCCCGCAGTCGCTGGACGGCCGCTACTTCGCCGGTGAGTACGGCCGGCAGTGGATAAAGGCGATCGCGGTCAACAGCAACGGCACCTACGGCGAGATCTCGGACTTCCCGTGGGACGGCACGCAGGTCATGGACATGGCCTTCGGGCCGGACGGCGCGCTCTACGTGCTCGACTACGGCACGGGCTCCAACAACCAGGCGCTGTACCGGATCGAGTACATCGGCGGCGGCAACCGCAGCCCGGTGGCGGTGGCCTCGGCCAACCGGACGTCCGGACCCGCGCCGCTGAGCATCACCTTCTCGTCGGCCGGCTCGACGGACCCGGAGGGTGGCGCGCTGTCGTATCTGTGGACGTTCGGCGACGGGACCACGTCGACGGCGGCCAACCCGACCAAGACGTACACCACCAACGGCACCTATACGCCGACGTTGCGGGTCACCGACCCGACCGGGCTGAGCGGGACGGCCAGCCTCGTCGTCACGGTCGGCAACTCGGCGCCGACGGTCAACCTCAGCGCCCCGGCCGATGGGACGCTGTTCAACTTCGGTGACACGATTCCGTACACGGTGAGCGTCTCGGATCCCGAGGACGGCACCATCAACTGCGCGCGGGTGTCGGTCACCTACTTCCTCGGCCACGACAACCACTCGCACCAGATCACCTCGAAGACCGGCTGTTCCGGCACGCTGACCGTGCCCACCGACGGTGAGCACGACGCGGCGGCCAACATCTTCGGCATCTTCGTGGCGTCGTACACCGACAACGGCGGCCTGACCACGACCAACCAGAAGACGCTGCAGCCCCGGCACCGCCAGGGTGAGCACTTCGCGGCGCAGTCCGGTGGCGTGCAGATCGCCAACCACGCGGCGGCCGAGGGCGGCGCCACCGCCGGCTACATCGACAACAACGACTGGATCTCGTTCCGGCCGTACACCCTGGCGGGGGCTTCGAGCATCACCGCCCGGGTCGCCTCCGGCACGATCGGCGGCACCATCGAGGTGCGCAGCGGCTCGCAGACCGGCACCCTGCACGGCACGCTGACGGTCAGCCCGACCGGCGGTTGGGAGACCTACGCCAACGTGACGGCCAACCTGTCGAACCTGCCGTCGGGCTCGACGCAGCTCTTCTTCGTGTTCAAGGGCGGGGCGGGCAACCTGTTCGACCTCGACGCGTTCACCTTCAACTCGACCGGCACCCCGCCGACCGGGGGCTCGACGATCAAGGCGCTGGTCAACAACCAGTTCGTCAGCGCCGCCAACAGCACGACGCCGCTGATCGCCAACAAGGCGACGGCGGGCACCACCGAGCGGTTCGACGTCGTCGACCTGGGCGGTGGCAACGTCGCGCTGCGCTCGCGGGCCAACAACATGTTCGTCTGCGCGGAGAACGCCGGTGCGGGCGCGCTGGTGGCCAACCGGGCGACGGCCGGCTCGTGGGAGACGTTCACGCTGATCCGGAACTCGGACGGCAGTGAGAGCTTCCGCGCGACCGTCAACAACATGTACGTGGTCGCGGAGAACAGCGGCGCCGGCTCGCTGATCGCCAACCGCGCGGCCATCGGGCCGTGGGAGAAGTTCGACCTGGTCTAACTCGCGGATAGATTGGATGAATCGCCTCGGTAACGGGGCGATTCTTCCTTTGTGGAGATCGAAGGTCTTGCCACACATCCGATCACCTGGTAAACATCGGATCTATGAATGCGCGTGAGGATCGTCGATGACCGCCCGCTTCGTGTCGCTGGACACCTACGACGTGCGGTTCCCGACCTCGCGCGAGCTCGACGGCTCCGACGCGATGAATCCCGACCCCGACTACTCGGCGGCCTACGTGGTCCTGCGGACCGACGAGGTCGACGGGCACGAAGGGCACGGGTTCGCGTTCACCATCGGGCGCGGCAACGAGGTGCAGACCGCGGCGATCGCCGCGCTGCGGCCGTACCTCGCGGGTCGCCTGGTCAAGAACGTCCTCGACGACCTGGGCGCGTTCTGGCGCGAGCTGGTGCACGACTCGCAGCTGCGCTGGCTGGGACCGGAGAAGGGCGTCATGCACATGGCCATCTCGGCCGTGGTCAACGCCCTGTGGGACCTCAAGGCCAAGCAGGCGGGGCTGCCGCTGTGGCAGCTGCTCGCCTCGATGCCGCCGGAGGAGCTCGTCTCCCTGGTCGACTTCCGCTACCTGACCGACGCGCTCACTCCGGCGGAGGCGTTGGAGCTGCTCCAGCCCGGCTCGGTCGGCCGGGAGGAGCGGGTCGCCGAGTTGCTGGCGCACGGCTATCCGGGCTACGCCACGTCGCCTGGTTGGCTCGGCTACGACGACGCCAAGCTGCGCCGCCTGTGCCAGGAGGCCCTCGACGCCGGCTTCACGCAGATCAAGCTGAAGGTCGGGGCGGACCTGGCCGACGACATCCGCCGGCTCCGGATCGCCCGCGAGGTGTGCGGCCCCGACATCCGGATCGCGGTCGACGCGAACCAGCGCTGGGACGTCGGCCAGGCGATCTCGTGGGTCGGGGCGCTGGCGGAGTTCAACCCGTGGTGGGTGGAGGAGCCGACCAGCCCGGACGACGTGGTCGGGCACGCCGCCATCGCCCGGGGCATCGCGCCCGTGCCGGTGGCCACGGGCGAGCACGTGCAGAACCGCGTCGTCTTCAAGCAGCTCCTCCAGCTCGGCGCGGTGTCCTATGTGCAGCTCGACGCCGCCCGGGTGGCCGGCGTCAACGAGAACATCGCCATCCTGTTGCTGGCGGCCAAGTTCGGGGTGCCGGTCTGCCCGCACGCGGGTGGCGTCGGCCTGTGCGAACTGGTGCAGCACCTCTCGCTCTTCGACTACGTCGCGGTGTCGCGGTCGATGGACAACCGCGTCATCGAGTACGTCGACCATCTCCACGAGCACTTTCTCGATCCTGTGCAGATCCGCGCCGGTCGTTACCTGGCACCTCAGGCACCCGGCTTCAGCTCGACCATGCGTCCCGAAAGCCGGGCCCGGTTCGCCTTCCCCGACGGACCGGCCTGGTCACGCACCGTCTGACCCCCTGCAACACCCCTACCCACCACAGAGGACTGCGATGATCCTGAACAGACGCGCCGTCGTCAGCGTGGCGGTCGTGGCCGCATTCGCCGCGGCGACCGCTGGTTGCAACTCGTCCGACACCGGCTCCACCGGCGGCGGGGGCACCGACGCCGGCGCCGCCAAGCCGCCGATCGCGGTCGACCTGCCCCGGGCCGACTCCGACTTCTGGAACTCGTACGCCAAGTACATCCCGGAGTACGCGAAGGAAAGCGACATCAACCTGATGACGCCGACCAACTCGCAGAACGACATCGCCAAGCTGGTCGCCAACGCGCAGGCCGTCACCGCGCAGGGCGCCAAGGCGATCGTGATGGCGCCGCAGGACACGGGCGCGATCGCCTCGACGCTGACGATGCTGGAGAGCAAGAAGATTCCGGTCATCTCCGTCGACACCCGGCCCGACAAGGGCAAGGTCTTCATGGTGGTGCGGGCCGACAACCGTGCCTACGGCCAGAAGGCGTGCGAGTTCCTCGGCGAGAAGCTGGGCGGCAAGGGCAAGGTCATCGAGTTCCAGGGCTCGCTCTCGTCGGTCAACGGCCGCGACCGCTCCGAGGCGTTCGCCGAGTGCATGAAGACGAAGTTCCCCGACATCACCATCTTCGAGGAGCCGACGGAGTGGGAGGGCACCAAGGCGGCCGCCGCGCTGCAGACCCGCCTCGCCCAGCACCCTGACATCAAGGGCGTCTACATGCAGGCCGGCGGTGTGTTCCTCGCGCCGACGCTGCAGGTGCTCAAGTCGAAGAACCTGCTCGTGCCGCCGACCGACCCGAAGCACATCTTCATCGTCTCCAACGACGGCATCCCGCAGGAGTTCGAGGCGATCCGCAAGGGCGAGATCGACGCGACCGTCTCGCAGCCGGCGGACCTCTACGCCAAGTACGCGATCTACTACGCCAAGGCCGCGGTCGAGGGAAAGACGTTCACCCCTGGACCTACCGAGCATGACAGCACCATCATCGACGTCGGCAACGGCGTGCTCGAAGACCAGCTGCCGGCGCCGCTCGTGACGAAGGACAACGTCGACGACGCGTCGTTGTGGGGCAACCAGATCGGGAAGTGATGACCGACGTACTGACCGACGCGGCCGGGAGTGGGGCTGCCGCCCCGCCCCCGGCCGTCTCGGCCCACGAGATAACCAAACGCTTCGGCGCGACCACGGCGCTGTCCGAGGTGAGCGTCTCGATCCAGGCCGGCACGACGCACGCCCTCGTGGGCCGCAACGGCGCCGGGAAGTCGACGCTGGTCTCGGTGCTCACCGGGCTGCAGCGGGCCGACGAGGGCACCGTCGCCTTCGGTGGCGCACCGGCGCCGGCACCGTCCGATCGGGACGGTTGGCGGCGCCAGGTCGCCTGTGTGTACCAGCGCTCGACCATCATCCCGGCGCTGTCGGTGGCGGAGAACCTCTTCCTCAACCGGCAGACCGACGGTGGCCCGATCAAGTGGGGCGGCCTGCGTAGGCGGGCGGGCGCGCTGCTCGAGGAGTACGGCGTCGACGTCGACCCGGGCGCACTCGCCGGCGACCTCAACGTGGAGCAGCGCCAGCTCGTCGAGATCGCCCGGGCGCTGTCCCTCGGCACCCGGTTCATCATCCTCGACGAGCCCACCGCGCGGCTGGACGCGACCGCGATCGAGCGGCTGTTCGGCCGGATGCGCACGCTGGCCGCGGCCGGCGTGACGATGCTGTTCATCTCGCACCACCTGCGCGAGGTCTACGAGGTGTGCGACACCGTGACCGTGCTGCGCGACGCCCGCTGGGTGTTGACGGAGCCGGTGTCGGCGGTCGGGCACGACGCGTTGGTTGCAGCTATGACGGGGGAGGCGGTCAAGCTCACCGAGGTCGCGCCGCGGTCGGTGCCAGATGCTCCACCGGTGCTCTCCTTGCGCGCACTGACGCTGGGCGACGCGTATACCGGGATCGATCTTGATTTGCGTCCTGGCGAGATGGTCGGCGTGACCGGATCCGGCAGCAGCGGCAAGGTGTCGTTGGCGGAGACCCTCGGTGGGCTGCGGCGCGCGGACAGTGGCTCCGTGTCCGTCTCCGGTTCTGCTGTCGGCGTTGGTGTGCCCGCGGCCCTTCGGGCGGGGATCGGGCTCGTTCCCGAGGACCGGCATCGCGAAGGGCTCGTGCCGCTGCTGTCGGTGGCCGAGAACGCGACGCTGCCGATCGGTGACCGCCTCGGGCCGGCGGGTGTCGTCGTGCCCCGGCGGCGGACCGCCGTGGCCGAGGAGATGGTCCGGCGGTACGACATCCGCACCGAGAGCGCGGCCGCACCCGTCGCCAGCCTGTCCGGTGGCAACGCCCAGAAGGTCGTGCTGGCCCGCGCGCTGTCCACCGACCCACGGGTGCTGGTGCTGATCAACCCCACCGCCGGTGTCGACGTGCGCTCCAAGGAGTCGCTGCTCGGCGCCGTCCGCTCGGCGGCCGACCAGGGCACGGGCGTGCTCATGGTCTCCGACGAGCTCGACGACCTGCGCCACTGCGACCGGGTGCTGGTCATGTTCCACGGCCGGGTGACGGCCACGCTGTCCCGCGGCTGGGACGACGCGCAGGTGGTCGCGGCAGTCGAGGGTGTTACTTCTGAAGGAGCTTCGTCATGACTACGACAGCGCCGGTTTCGCCGCCGGAGGCGCCCGTCGCGCGGCGGCGGCTGACCGGGCCGCGGCTGGCGCGGATGCGGGACCTGGCGCTCGTACCCGCGATCATCGTGTTGGTCCTGGTCGGTGCGCTCATCGATCCGGTGTTCCTGAGCAGCGCCAACATCACCAACGTGCTGCAGCAGCAGACCGAGCTCTCGCTGCTGGTGCTGGCCGAGGCGATCATCCTGATCGGTGGCCGGTTCGATCTGTCGCTGGAGTCGACCGTCGGCCTCGCGCCGGCGCTGGCCGTGGCGCTGGTCATCCCGGCCGCCAGCAACGGGATCGGCACCGAGTGGGCCTCGTACCTGGCGATCCCGCTCTGTCTGCTCGTCGGCCTCGCCGTCGGTGCCTTCAACGGGCTGCTGATCCTGCGGTTCGGGCTGTCGGCGTTCATCGTCACGCTCGGCATGCTGATCGTGCTGCGCGGCCTGCAGATCGGCATCACCGGCGGGCAGAACCTGTTCGAGCTGCCGATGTCCGTGCTCTACCTGGGCAACGCGGTCTGGCTCGGCCTGCCGGCCTCGATCTGGATCTGCGGGATCCTGTTCGCGATCGGCATCGCGGTGCTCGGCTTCTTCCGGCACGGGCGCGCGGTGTACGCCATCGGAGGCAACCGGGACGCGGCGCGCGCGGCGGGCATCCGGGTCGACCGCGTCATGTGGACCGTGTTCATCGTCGGCGGTCTGCTCGCGGCGCTGGCCGGCCTGCTGATGACCGGGCGGCTCGGCTCGGTCGCGGCGGCCCAGGGCGACGGCATGATCTTCACGGTGTTCGCGGCGGCCGTCATCGGCGGCGTCAGCATGGAGGGCGGCAAGGGCACGCTGTTCGGCGCGCTCTGCGGCGTGATCGTGCTCGGTCTGATCAACAACATCCTCACGCTGGCCGGCGTCTCGGCGCAGTGGATCCAGGCCATCTACGGCCTGATCATCCTGGTGGCGCTCATGCTCGCCCGGTTGACGACAGGCAAAGCCCAGGACTGAGGTTGAGGTGACGGCGTGGCGTTGACCGACGAGGCCATCGACAAGATCAAGGAGATGATCGTCTCCGGGGCCCTCGGCCCCGGGGACCGGCTCCCGAAGGAGGCGGATCTCGCCGAGACGCTCGGGCTGTCCCGCAACTCGTTGCGCGAGGCGGTCAAGGCGCTGTCCATCATCAAGATCCTTGATGTGCGGCAGGGCGACGGCACGTACGTCACGAGCCTGTCGCCGGACCTGCTGCTGGAGTCGCTGAGCTTCGTCGTGGACTTCCACCGGGACGACACGGTGCTGCAGTTCCTCGAGGTGCGCCGGATCCTGGAGCCGGCGGCGACGGCGTTGGCGTCGTTGCGGATGAGCTCTGCCGACGTGGCGAAGCTGCAGCGGACGCTCGACGAGCTCGGCTCGTCGCCGTCGGTCGAGGCGCTGGTCGCCAACGACCTCGAGTTCCACCGCGCCATCGCCGCCGGGTCGGGCAACCCGGCGCTCTGCTCGCTGATCGACGGGCTCTCCGGGCCGACCACCCGGGCGCGGATCTGGCGGGGGCTCACCCAGGAGGGTGCGGTCGACAAGACCCGCGAGCAGCACCAGGCGATCGTCGACGCGATCGCGGCCCACGAGCCGGAGCTCGCCCGCTCGTGGGCGACGGTGCACATCGCTGGTGTGGAGGAGTGGTTGCGACAGGCGCTCTGATACGTCGGGTGACGTACCGACGGATACTCCCTGCCGAGTACGAACCTGTCGTACGCCCGCCTTAGAGTCATCGCGTCCACACAGACTCTTCAGACGGGGTTCCTCCGATGCGTACGCTCTACATCTGGTTGTCCAGGTTGATCGCGCTCGGCGTGGTGGTGCAGGTGCTGGTCATCGCCTGGAGCGCGTTCGACATCCAAAACAAGGCAAGCGACGGCGTGCCCTTCACCGCCGACACCGAAGCCAACGCCGGCGCGATGTTGCACTCGGTGATCGGCATGATGGTCATCCCGGTGCTGGCCCTGCTCTTCGGCATCGTCTCGCTCTTCGCCAAGGTCCGCGGCGGCGCGGCCCTGGCGTGGGGAGTGGTCGGCCTGGTCGTCCTACAGATCGCCCTGGCCTACGCCTCCTTCGCGGCGCCGGTGGTGGGCACCCTGCACGCCCTCAACGCGTTCGCGGTGGCGGGCCTGGCCGGCATGGCCGGGGCGCGCGCGAACAGGCCCGATCCCTCGGTCGCCGCTCCGGCCCGGAGCAGCGAGCCCGGGGTCACCGCCGGCGCATGACAGCCACGAACCACCCGGCCGAGCGCACCACGAACTCGGCCGGGTCGGCCAACCATGCCCACACAACGCCCGAAGGCGTCACCAGCCCGGGCGGCCCGGTCCCTTCGCAGGCGGAGCGTGTCGCGGGTTCGGCGGGGTCGGGCGGTGATGCCCGGGCGGCGGTCGAGCAGCCGACCGTTTCGGGCGGCGGTCGTGACGGGGTGACCTCGGAGTCGTCCGGCGGTGCGGAGGCCGCCGGTCGGCGTTCGTGGCTTCGGTGGGGTGCACTGGTCCTGACCGTGGTCCTGGTCGGCGCGCTGGGTTACCTCTGGTACGACAGCCGCGTCCCCTCGACGTTGTCTGTCATGGAGATGGGCTATGCCGACTGGGGCGGCGGTGCGGTGCCCGCGGCCGGGCATCAGCATGCCGGCGGGATCAGCATCACCGGCCTGACCGGGCCGTCGGGGCCGCCGGCCGTCGCTGTCTCGTTGACGGCGCGGGCGGAGTCGTTCACGTTGGCCACCGGGGAGCGGGTCGCGGGCTACACGCTCAACCACTCGTCGCCGGGCCCGGAGATCCGGGCTCGGGTCGGTGACCTGGTCCAGGTCGAGCTGGTCAACGAGTCTGTGCCCGACGGCGTGGCCCTGCACTGGCACGGGGTGCGGGTGCCCAACGCCGAGGACGGGGTCGCCGGGGTGACCCAGGACGCGGTGCCGATCGGTGGGCGGCACACCTACCGGTTCGTGGTGCACGATCCAGGGACCTACTGGTACCACTCCCATCAGGTCTCCCACGAACAGGTGAAAGGTGGGCTGTTCGGGGCATTGGTGGTCGAGCCCGCGACGGCGGATGCGGGGCCTGACGTCGTGGCCCAGGTGCACACCTACGACGGGCGGCGGACCGTCCAGGGCGCGACGGGGGAGCGATCCGTCTCGGCTCCTGCTGGGGTCGCGACCCGGGTGCGGGTGGTCAACACCGACAACGGGCCGTTGCGGGTGTCGGTGACCGGTGCGCCTTATCGGGTGGTCGCGGTCGATGGGCACGACCTGCACGGGCCGTCCGATGTGACTGACCGGGGCGTCTCGGTCGCGGCCGGTGGTCGGGTCGACCTGCTGGTCACGCCTCCGGCTGGGGGTGCGGTCCGGGTCGATCTCGGTGCGGGGTCCGCGCTGGTGGTGGGCCCACCGGGTGCTTCTGCCCCAGCCGCGGTGACGCCCGCGGCGATGCTCGACCTGCTGTCCTACGGAACGCCGGCCCCGGTCTCGCTGGGTGCGGGCTCGCCGGGCGCGGGCTCGCTGGGGCCGGTCACCCTGGATACCGGACATTTTGACCGGTCTTTCGAGCTGACGATCGACCGTCGCCCCGGGTTTCTCGACGGGCGGCCCGGTCTGTGGTGGACGATGAATGGCCACCTCTATCCCGACGTGCCGATGTTCATGGTCCGCGCGGGCGACATCGTGCGGATGACGATCACCAACAACTCGGGCGAGGTGCACCCGATGCACCTGCACGGCCACGTGGCCCTCGTGCTGTCCCGCGACGGGGTCGCGGGCACCGGCAGTCCATGGTGGACCGACTCGCTCGACGTCGCGGAGGGCGAAAGCTACGTGATCGCCTTCCGGGCCGACAATCCCGGCATCTGGATGGACCACTGCCATAACCTCCCGCATGCCACGGACGGGATGGTCGCGCATCTGGCGTACGAGGGCTACACAACTCCGTACCTGATCGGCGGAACGGCCAAGAACGAACCCGAATGATGATCCCGACAACCTGAATGACCTTGCATTTTTCGTACATCCCGGTACCGTTGCCTGTCGATCAATGATCGAGGAGCGGGCGGGTTCATGCACGTCGACGTCGAGAAGGTCCTGACCGGCACACGACGCGAGGAGGCCTGGCACCTCTACACGACGGCTTTCGAAGAACTGAGGTACGCGGCGGTCCAGCGCCACCTCATGCACCGCGACGAGTTCGACGAGGTCGTGGCCGACGACCGGGTCGAGAAGTACGTCGCCGTGACCGACGAGGGCGAGCTCGCGGCCCTGTCGACGTTCACCAACGACCTCGAAGCGATGCCGCTGATCTCCCCGGAGTATTTCGCGCACCGGTGGCCGGACCACTACGCCGAACGCCGCATCTGGTACCTGGGTTTCATCGCCATCGCCGCCGACCAACGCCGGTCGGGCATCTTCGAAGCGATGATCGAAAAGATGTGGCGCATCGTCCGCGCGAACGCCGGCATCGCGGCTCTGGACCTGTGCGCGCGCAACGAGTCCCGCCAACTCGACGCGGCCATCACCCGAACCCTGACGGCCCTGACTCCGGACGTGGTCGCCACCCGCCTGGACACCCAGGCCTTCTGGTCCTGGGAGCTCCCCACCGCCTCCTAGGATCGCCGCTTCGCGGCGGCGGTGGTCAGTTCTCGTCGTAGTCGGGGCTCGCGTCCGTCATCGGGCCGGACCGGTCGACCGGCGTGCGGCCAACGCGCCGTGCCACCTCGACCTCGTCGACGGGTTCCGGGCCCGCGCCGTTCGCCGCATCCGGGGTCGGCCGAGGGCCCTGCACGTCGTACGCCGACCGACGGCGATTCTTGACCGGGGCCGGCGGCACCAGGTTGGCCGCCCCGGAACCGTGGTCGCCATCCTCGCGTCCTGGCGATGACGACCCGTTCGCCTCGTTCTGAGCTGTGGCATCAGGCCGGCCGTTGGCGGTGGTGCCCCTGGCACCCGCCGCCGTCGACTCCGAGCTGGCGGGGAGCAGATTGAGGCGGCTGTTGACCGTCCATCTGGGACCATCCGCCGGCACCGTCTCGCCGCCGACGGACCCGTTCCCGTTGGCCGGCGGCGCACCGGCATCGACCGCGTCGCCCGACTGCCCGACGCCACCGTCCGCCGCGCGAGCGGCAGGCGCGCGCCCACGAACATCGCCGCCCTCGTTTGCCGTCTCCCCGTCGCTGCCGAGTTGCGCCTCGACGCCGTTCGCGCCCGAAGGCCGTCGAGGCGACGCGAACCGGCCCGCCGAGTCGGCACCGTTCGTCCAGGCGCCGGACGAGTCCTTGTCCGACCCGAGCCCGCCCGCCGGGTCGATACCGTTCGTCCGTGCGGCGGGCGGCTCCTCAGCCGACGTGAGCCCGCCGGCCGGGTCGGCGCCGTTCGTCCGGGCGCCCGTCGGCGCCTCGTCCGGCGCGGGCTTCGCGCCTGTCGCGCGGCGGACCGCTGCCTCGCCAGCCGAAGGCTTCGAGGCCGTCGTCGGGCGGGTGGGGATGATCGGTGGCTCGCCCGGGATCGGGTCGAGCAGGCGGCGGGCCGCTTCGGCGTCGTCGCCGCTAGCGCCCGGAGTCGGTCCGAGCCGCGGGAATCCCTCGACCACCTTCGAACGCTTGGGCTCGTCGGTGGTCGGCCGGGAAGCGGGGGCCAGGTCGCCACCTCGGCCGATGGCGGCCGGGCGGCGGAGGCGGGCGAAGGTCTCCGGGTCCTGGGGGCGGCCCCACAGCCAACCCTGCCCGTACACGACGCCCAGCGCCTGCAGCACGTCCCGCTGTGACTGGGTCTGCACCCCCTCGGCCACCACGGTCAGGCCGAGGGCCGAGCTCATCGCGACCACGGCGCGGACGATCTCCTCGTCCTCCGGGTTGGTGCCGAGGCCACCCACGAACGAGCGGTCGATCTTCACGCCGGTGACCGGGTGGCGGCGCAGGTAGCCCAGCGCGGAGAAGCCCGTGCCGAAGTCGTCCACGACGAGCCGCACGCCGAGCCCGCGCAGGTCGGCCATCACCTGGTCGGTGACCTGCGAGCCGTCGACCATCACCGACTCGGTGATCTCCAGCATCACCGACTCGCCGGACAGGCCGTTCTCCGCCAGGGCCTCGGCCAGTTCGCCGGGCAGGCGGGGGTCGCGGAGCTGGCGCGGCGAGACGTTGATCGACAACCAGAACTCGTCTGTGACCACGTCGTTGCGGCGCCATTCGGCGAGCTGGCGCAGGGCCTCGCGCATCACCCAGCGGCCCAGGTCGGTGATCAGCCCCGTCTCCTCGGCGACCGGGATGAACTTGGTCGGCGCGATCGTGCCCCGCGTCGGGTGCTCCCAGCGGATCAGCGCCTCGACACCCGTCAGGCGGGCGCCACTGAGCCGGACGATCGGCTGGTACGCGAGCCGGAGCTGGTCGTGCGCGAGCGCGTGGCGCAGCGACAGCTCGAGCTCGATGCGGTCGCGTACCCGGTCGTGCATGGTCGAGTCGAACAGCACCCAGCGGCCGCGCCCCTCGGCCTTGGCCTGGTACATCGCGGTGTCCGCGTCCCTCAGCAGGCCCTCGGCGGTGATGAAGGCGGAGCCGGCGTCGTCGGTCTTGGCCACCGCCGAGCCGGCGATGCCGATCGAGCCCGACACCACCACGTCGGAGGCGGTGGCCTGCAGCGGCAGGGTGAGGCTGGCCAGCACCCGCTCGGCGAGCGCGATCGCCTCGTCGGCGGTCGACACGTGCGCGATCACGAACTCGTCGCCGCCGACCCGCGCGACCGCGGCACCGGCCGGCACCGTGCGGCGCAGGCGGCGGGCCACCTCGACGATCACCCGGTCGCCCGCGTAGTGGCCCCACGAGTCGTTGACCAGCTTGAAACCGTCGAGGTCGAGGAAGTACAGCCACAGCGGCCGGTCCGGGTCGGTGGTCGGTCGGGCGAGGATCTGGCCGACCTGGTCGACGAGCAGGGCCCGGTTCGGCAGCGCGGTCAGGTGGTCGTGCGTGGCCTGGTACTCGTACTCGCGCTGCGCCGCCGCGTACGCCTGCACCGCCGACACCGACCGCAGCAGCAGCAACGCGACCATCAGCGCGCCACCCACGGCCAGCACGATCCGGTCGAGCCGGCTCAGGTCGGGGATCGTCGCCGTGAGCACGAACGGCACCGCGAGCGCCGGGATGAGCAGCAGCAGGCGGCGCCAGGACCAGGCCTGGACGGGCAGCGGCGTACGCCGGCCGATGTGTCGCATGGACGGATGGAGCGCGCACGCGCCGATCAGCACGAAACCGAGGAGGAAGGGCAGGTCGATGAGCCGGTTGCCGTTGAGCGTGCCGTTGACGCCGATGATGGCGTAACCGATGTCGCCGGCCAGCAACAACACCATGGAACCGATGAGCATGAGGTAGCTGGGGCCGCGGATCGCCGTGGTGAACGCGACGTTGGCGACGAGCAGCACCAGCACCAGGTCGAAGATGGGGTACAGACCGGCCACGGTGGACACCGCGGCGGACCGGTCGGCGATGCCCGCCGCCGGCACGCTGAACAGCAGCGCGAAGATCAGGCCCGCGCCGAGCCCGAGCAGCATCCCGTCGATGACGGCGTGGCGTTTGGGCCCGTGTTTGACGGTGAGAAAGCCGACCAGCGCCGCGAACATCAGCACATATCCGGGCAGGGTGAACGCGTCGCCCATCAGTTCGGTGGCGCCGGTCTGCTCGGTGGACCAGGGCCGCACGATCGCACCTATCACGAACAGCACGGAGGCGGCCCCGAGCAACAGCCAGGGCCACCGAGGTCGCGCGCTGTTGCGGCCCGACCCGATGACCAGCGAGGCCGCTGCACCCGCCCCGACGACCGCGAACGTGATCCCGCTGGCCGTCGTGCTGTCGACGAGGAGATATGCGATGGCGGCGGCCAGACCTACCAGGACGAAAAGCCCAGCCCAAAGCGCGGGGGCCTGCGACTTCGCGACGGCCGAGACCGCACGTGGCATTTCATCGCCCCCTGCGCGGACTTCCGGCGACATTTTCCCAAGCGAACCACGACTGTAGCAGGGTTGATCGGCGCTAAGTGACTGTTCTTCGCGTTTGTCGGCCAGATTCGGAATGAGAGCGCTATCGATGTCGAATTGACTGGAACGGTCGCCGTCCTAGTCCCACCCACAGGACGCTCTACCAGCCCTTGAGGACGGTTGAAGACCCGATAGAAGCAGTTCGGGACCGATGATGACCCGGGTTCGCATGGGGCGCGACCGTCGCTCCCGCCGGGGATCGCTCGCTGACGCGTCGCTGTCCAGGCTCGCCGCCGGTCACCCCTAACCTGTTATCCCCGAACTGCGGCGATTGCCGTGTCCAGGAGCTTTGCGAGAGGTTTTCGGCCATTGCTGCGGGCCCAGTCGTCCACCGCGTTGTTCAGGCAGGTCAGAGCGGCTCCGACCAATGAACGGGCGGCCAGGTCGCGGCGGGCCGGTGGCAGTTTCAGGCGGCGACTGATGTCCGGGACCAGGGCTTCTGCCCAGCGGGCACGTTTCGCGAGGAGGGCGCCGCGGAGCGCCGGGGTGTCGGCGAGGAGCATCGCCGTGGCGATCGTGCGGTCACTGTCGCGCGTGAGGCTGTCGAGGTGGGGGGTCATGGCGTTGCGGAGGGCGACCCAGGGCGGCTCGTCGCGGGGTCGGGCGGCCAGCGCCGCGGCCAGCTCGTCGCCGATGCCGTCCAGCAGGCCGACGACGATGTCCTCCTTGGTCGGGAAGTAGCGGAACACGCTGCGACCGGAGATGCCGACCGCCGCGGCGATCTCGTCGACGGTGGTCTCCTCGTAGCCCTTCGCGACGAAAAGCTCCATCGCCGTCTCGGCGATCTGCGTGCGCACCGCACGACGGGTCAGCTCCCGCAGTCCCACCCCGCTGCTCGCCGCCATGCGGGCAACGGTACCAGCGGCCTGACGGAATATGCCGTGACTAACAGGCTCGGCCTTGGCTGTCAGTCGCTGACAGAACTAGCATGGCCCGCATGAAGGTGATTCTGGTAGGCAGCGGTGACATCGGCGCGGCGGTGCGCGCGACCCTGGAGGCACACGGGCACGAGGTGGTGACGGTCGGGCGCACGTCGGGCACGCACCAGGCGGACCTCACCGACAAGGCCAGCCTCGACGCGCTGTTCGCCCGCCTGGCCCCGTTCGACGCCGTGGCCAGCGCGGCCGGCGAGGTCTCTCCAGGGCCACTGACGGAGGCCTCCGACGAACAGTGGGCGGCCTCGATCGCGGGCAAGGGCATGGGCCAGATCAACCTGGTCCGCGCCGCGCTGCCGCACATCGCCGACGGCGGCTCGTTCTCGCTGGTGTCCGGCGTGCTGAGCGAGGAGTACACCCGCCACAGCACCATCGGCAGCACCGTCAACCACCTGGTCGAGGGCTTCGTCAAAGCGGCGGCCACCGAACTGCCCCGCGGCCTGCGGATCAACTGCGTCAGCCCGACGGTGCTGACCGAGTCGACGCACTACTACCCGTACTTCCCCGGGTTCGCGACGGTCCCGGCGGCCGAGGTGGGCCTGGCCTACCTGCGGGCGATCGCCAACCCGATCACCGGCCGCATCCTCAAACTCCACAAAACCAACTCCTAGCGGCGACGTGATCCTCCTCGTTCCCGCCGACCCGCTGGGGCCGCGCCGCCCGGATGACCATTTCGCACCCGAGGCCGCCTCCGCGCGGGCCGTCGGCCTCGACGTCGCCGTCGTCGACCACGACGCGTTGACCGGGGGCGGTGCCGATCGGGCTGTCCAGTCGGTGCCCGCGGACGGAGGCCTGGCCGTCTATCGGGGGTGGATGCTGCGAGCCGAGGAGTACACGGCGTTCGCCGAGTCGCTCGCCGCGCGCGGCGTAACCCTGCGAACCACCCCGGACCACTACCGGCGGGCGCACGAGCTGCCCGGCTGGTACGCCGCGGTCGCGCCGGTCACACCGTCGTCGGAGTGGACCGACGGCTGGCACGAGGCCGACTTCGAGCGAGCGCGTGTCAGCCTGGGTTCGGGCCCGGCGGTGCTGCGCGACTACAGCAAGTCCATGAAGGCCTACTGGAACGAGGCCGCCTTCATCCCGGACCTCGACGACGCCGCCGCAGCCTGGCGGGTGGCGCGCCGGTTCCTCGAACTACGCGACGACGAGGCGACCGGCGGCTTCGTTCTCCGCCGCTACGAACGGTTCGTGTCGGCCGAGGTCCGCACCTGGTGGGTCGATGGCGCGTGCGTGCTGGCCGGGGCGCACCCGGACACCCCGCACGACCTTCCGCCGACGGAGGCCGATCTCACGGCGGTAGAACCCCTGGTCGCCTCGCTCGGACTCCCGTTCGTGACGGCCGACCTGGTGCGGCGCGACGACGGGGTGTGGCGGGTCGTAGAAGTCGGAGACGGCCAGGTCAGCGATCGCCCGGCCAGCATGCCCCCGGAGACGCTGATCGCCGCACTCGATTGACCCGTCAGGCCGGCAGCACCCGTACCTCGGCGGCCGGGATGCCTTTGGTCCACCAGTGGCGGTAGCGGCGGTAGACGGTCGGGTCGCGGTCCGCGAGGAAGGCCGACAACGCACCCGCCTCGGCCGCCAGCCCCGCCCAAGCGTCCTCGGACAGCGGATGGAAGGCGGACGCCTCGATGCCGGTGCCGTCCTCGGCAGGTCGCCAGACGCCCGCGACGTAGCCGTCGACCAACAGCGTCGGCAGCACGTCGCCGTTGCGCCGCACCACGAGTGGGCGGTAGTCGGCCGGAATCACCCGGGTGCGGTCGGCGTACGCCAGCAGGACGTTGTCCCACATCCCCAGCAACCGCGGCGGCGCCGGGGTGTCCTCGGGTGGCAGCGTCAAGCCGGCCACGTCGAGCAGGCCGTCGTGGACCGTCAGCTCGGAGCCCAGGGCCGCGACGGCCGCCTTGACCCGGGCGCTGTTGAGCCGGGTGAACGCCATGAGGTCCGATGTGGAGGCCGGACCGAAGGCGGCCAGGTAGCGCCGCACCAGGAGGCGCACCGAGTCCTCGTGGTCGGCCACGGCGGGCGCCGTCACGAACGCGGCCGGGTGCCGGAACGACCAGGGACCCCCGGTCGGCCGGTAGTGCAGCGGCGCGAACGTGCGCAGCGCCCACCACATCTGGCCCGGGTCGGCGACCCGCCCCGCCAGCATCTCCTGGATCTCCGCGCCGGATCGGGGCTCGGTCGCGAACGCGGCCAGGTGGTCGAGCGCCGCCAGCGCCTCCGCGTCGGTCAGCGAGCTCTCCAACCAGCGGTAGTCGGCCAGCCGCGACGCCCGCAGCAACGGCGTCATCGCGGCATGCAGAGCGGCCCAGTCGCCGCCGTGCACGGCGTGCAGCGTGACCCGCATCAGGCTGGAGCGCACGAGCCTACCGTCGGCGAACGCCCGGTCGACCTCGGCGGCGTCCAGCCCGGCCACCCGGTTCCACAACGCCACATAGGGCGACGCCGGCTCCTGCGCCTGCACCGCCAACAACAGCCGCACCGCCTCCGCCACCGACACGGACCGCCGCTCCAGCAGTAGCTGCCGGTCGAGAGTCGCGCGATTGAGCTGGCGCGCCGTGGTCGTCATCCGACGATTGAACCCTGCGGTCGAACCAGAGAGCTCCTCCGACCCCGGTAGACGTTGAGCAGGACGTGCGCGAGCGCCACCGCGATCAGGGCGGCCAGGCCCGCGGCCGGACCGGCTGGGCCGACGACGGCGATGACGACCAGGATGGCGACCAGCCCGGTGCGCTCGACGAGCAGCGAGTCCGCGAGCGGCACCCGCCCCAGGAGCGTGAGCAGGTTCAGGCCCAGCAGATACAGCGCCAGCCCGCTCGCGGCGACGACCCGGGCCGGACCGGCCGCCACGCCGGCGGCCTCCAACACGGCGAGCTGCGCACCGACACCGATGCCGACCACGCCGAGCACGATCGGGAAGTGGCCGTAGGCGTACACGAGCGCGGCGTTCCACCCGGCGTCCGACGACCGCAGGCCGCCGGCCCGCAGTTCGCGCGCCCGTCTGTCGAAGTATCCCCACCACACCGCACACGCCAGCACCGCCGTGCAGATCAAGGTCACCACCGGCTGGAAATTCCAACGGCGCACCGCGTCCGCGGCAAGGCCGCCGGTAGTGATGATCGACTCGCCGAGCACGATGATGAAGAACGCGGCGAACCTGTCGACGAGGTGGTCGGCGTCGACGGGGAGCAGGCCGACCCGCCGTTCGATCAGCACCGAGGTCGCGAGGTCGACGCCGACCGCCACCGCCCAGACCGCCAGGCGGATCCCCGGCGGCAGCGGCGTCCCAGCGGCCCAGAGCAGCACCGCCAGGCCGAAGCCGAGGGCGTACCCGCCGGCCTGCCCGCGGGCGCGCGGCTCCGATCGGCGGGCGCGCATGTAGAGGCCGATCAGGATCAGCCGGATGAAGACGTACGCCAGCCCGAGCACGACCACGCCCGGGCCGGGCACCCGGGTCAGGCTGAGGCCGAGCGTGCCCATGCCGATCGCGGCGGCGAGGACCGACACCCGGTGGATCGCGTCGTCGACGGTGTAGCGGTTGTCGTAGAAGGTGAAACCGATCCAGGCCCACCACAACGGCACGAACACCAGCACGAGTAAGCCCGCGCCGTGCCAGGTCGGGTCGAGCCGCAGCAGCCGGGCGGCCTGCGACACCGCGACGGCGACGACCAGGTCGAAGAAGAGCTCGAGGTTGGCGGACCGCCGGGCCGGGTCGCCGAACAGCACCGGGCCTCTCAGCACGACCTCCCGGCGACGGCGTCAGGTCATTCGTCGTTGTCCGCAAGCCTAGGTGCGCGGGCCAGGTATACGACGTCGGGCTCGCCGTGGGTGACCTCGGTCAGTAGGGTCTCGACCGGGCCGATCGTGGTCGTCAGGCGGGCCAGGTAGGCGGCCGACGCGTTGGCGCTCCAGACCGCCAGCACGCCGCCCGGGTGCAGGTGGGCGCGTAGCAGCGACGTGCCCGCGTCGTCGTACAGCGCGGCGTTTTCGCCGAAGACCGTCCAGTCCGGACCGTTGTCGACGTCGAGGCAGATGGCGTCGAACAGCTCGTCGGTGGTGGCCAGCCACCGGCCCAGGTCGGCCGTGACCACCCGCACCCGCGGGTCGTCGAGCGCTCCGCCGCTGAACGCCTTCAGGTGCGACGCGTGCCAGGCGACCACGGCCGGCTCGATCTCGACGACCACGATCTCCGCCGGTGTCTGCGAGGCGACCGCCTCGGCCAGCGAGAAGCCCACGCCGAGGCCGCCGATCAAGAGGCGGGCGCCGGGCGCGGTGGCGGACAGCGCGGCCTGGACCAGCGTGCGCTCCGAAGCGCCCGAGCGGGTGTCCATCAGGAACACACCGTTGCTGATCAGCTCGTAGTCGGCGCCGTCGCGGCGGAGGACCAGCTCACCCCGGTCGGTGACGACGCGCTCGACGGTTTCCATCAGCCCAGAGACTACTGACCACCGTGGACGCGGGCCAGGTCATTTGGGCGGCGCCACCGCGCTGTCGCGGACGATGAGCTCCGTGGCCAGCTCGACCCGTGGGCTCTCGATCTGCTCGCCGCGGGCCAGCCGCAGCACCGTGCGGGCGGCCAGCAGGCCCATCTCGGCCAGCGGCTGGCGGACCGTGGTCAGCGGCGGCGAGCACCAGCGCACCTCGGGGAGGTCGTCGAAGCCGACCACGCTGATGTCGTCGGGCACCCGCAGTTGGCGTTGCCGCACCGCCTCGTAGACGCCGAGCGCCATCTGGTCGCTGGAGGCGAAGATCGCGGTCGGCGGGTCGGGCAGCGCGAGCAGTTCGGTGCCGCCCGCGAAGCCGGCCTCGTGGTAGAAGTTGCCCGGCCGGATCAGCCCGTCGTCGATCGCGATGCCGGCCGACTCGAGCGCCGCCCGGTAGCCGTCGAGCCGGGCCCGGCTGCACATCAGCTGCGGCGGCCCGCCGATGAAGCCGATCCGCCGGTGCCCGAGGCCGATCAGGTATTCGGTGGCGTGCAGGCTGCCGACCCAGTTGGTGGCGCCGATCGTGGGCGCCTCCTGCGGCGGCACGCCGGCCGGGTCGACGATCACCACCGGGATGTTGAGCCGGCGCAGCTCGCTCTGCAGCGGGGGCTCCAACGTGGAGGTCACGAAGATGACGCCCTCGGTGGACCGGGTGCGGATGTTGTCGAGCCACTGCTTGGCCGACGACGTGCGGCGGTGGATGGCGGACACGACCGTGCCGACGCCGGAGGCGTGCGCGACGTCCTCGACGCCACGGATGATCTCGACCGCCCACGGGCTGTCGATGTCGTTGAAGACCAGGTCGACCAGCCCCGAGTTGGCCCGCATGCTGGGCGGTCGGCGCCGGTAGCCGTGCTGGCTGAGCAGGTCCTCGACCCGCTTGCGGGTGTTCGGCGAGACGTCGGCGCGACCGTTCAGGACGCGGGACACGGTCGGCACCGACACGCCGGCCAGGCGCGCGATCGCCGCGATCGTCACGGTCCTCTTGTCACCCGCGGCAGTGCCACCAGACACGGATCGCCCTTTCGTCATGGGTGGAGCCTACGGACGTCGATCAGTCCGTCAACCCGCCGAAACTTCCAGGTCGATTTCCGGTACGTCGGCGACGTTACGACGGCCGCAACTGCCGGTCAAGGAACTGTCGGATCTCGATATAAGCCGTTACCGTGTTCGGGACGCTCGCCGATCCCGCGGGCGAGCGGCTTCCGGAAGTCGCCGGAAGCGGACCCGAAGGGGAGCTGCCCATGTCGACCGAGACCGCAGCCACCGCCACCACCGCCCGGTCGATCCAGAACCCGGTCCTACGCGGCTTCAACCCGGACCCGTCCGTGTTGCGGGTGGGCGCCGACTACTACCTGGCGACCTCGACCTTCGAGTGGTACCCCGGGGTCCGCCTCCACCACTCCCGCGACCTCGTGCACTGGCGCCCGATCGGCGGCGTCATCACCGACACGCGCCTGCTCGACCTGCGCGGCAGCGGCGACTCCAACGGGGTGTGGGCGCCGGACCTGACCTATCACGACGGTCGCTTCCACCTGGTCTACAGCGACGTGGCCAGCTTCGCGAGCGGCTACTGGGACCCGCTGAACTTCCACACGAGCGCGCCGTCGATCGACGGGCCCTGGGACGACCCGGTGCGGCTGCACGGCCACGGCTTCGACGCGTCCCTGTTCCACGACGAGGACGGCAGCACCTGGCTGCTCAACCTGAGCGCCGACTGGCGGCCCGGCCGCGAGCGCTTCGCCGGCATCGAGATCCAGCGGTACGACCTGGCGAAGCGCGAGCTCGTCGGCCCGAGCCGGATCATCTTCACCGGCACCGCCGCCGGACTGACCGAGGGACCGCACCTCTACCGCCACGAGGGCTGGTACTGGCTGGTCACCGCGGAGGGCGGGACGAGCTGGGAGCACCAGGCCACGGTGGCCCGGTCCCGGGAGCTGTTCGGCCCCTACGAGCCGGACCCGAACGGACCCCTGCTCACCTCGTACGGCCGCCCCGACCTCCGGCTGCAGAAGGCGGGCCACGGCAGCCTCGTCGAGGTGCCGGGCGACGGCTGGTACTTCGCGCACCTCGCGGCCCGGCCGGACACCCCGCTGGGCAACTGCGTGCTCGGCCGGGAAACGGCGATCCAGCGGGTCGACTGGGCACCCGGCGGCTGGCCACGGATCCTGGGCGGCGTCCCGGCCGACGAGGTCGCCGCACCTGCCCTGCCGGCGCACCCCTGGCCCGACGAGCCGGCCACCGACCACTTCACCGGGCCCCGGCTCGCGCCGTGGTGGTCGACGCTGCGCCGCCCGGCCACACCGGACTGGGTCGACCTGACCACCCGACCGGCCCACCTGCGGCTGCACGGCGGCCAATCGCCGGTCGGCCGGCGGGCGCCGAGCCTCGTCGCCCGCCGGGTCGGCTCCCTGCACTGTGAACTGTCCACCGTGGTCGAGTTCGATCCGCGCGACCATCGCCAACTCGCCGGCATCACCGCCTACTACAACTCGCTCAACTGGCACTTCCTCTACCTGACCCGCGCCGACGACGGCCAGGTGGTGCTGGAGCTGCTCAGCAGCGACCAGGGCCGGCGCACCGCGCACCCGGAGCTCACCGTCGAACGCGGCGCGGACACCCGGGTCCGGCTGCGCGCCGCGTTCGACGGCGCGGTCGTGCGGTTCGGCTACGACCTCGGCGCCGGCTGGCACGACCTGCCGGTCGCGCTCGACGCCACGATCCTCTCCGACGAGCACGCCGCGCTGGTGGTCGACGGCGAGCCGGCCGCGTGGGGCTTCACGGGTGCCTTCCTCGGCCTGTGGGTGCAGGACCTGGGTGCCGACGGCGCTTACGCGGACTTCGCCGAGGCCACGTACACGGAGGCCTGACCCGAAACTTCCGGCGGTCCCGCGGCGCCGGAACCGCGTGCTCTCGTCCGAATTCCGGAACTCTTTTCGATTGACGGGGAGCGATCTCGGCGGATACGTTTCCGGAAAGTTACGGAACTCGATCCGCAACTATCGGCGTCGCTCGCGATCGGCATCCCCGGTCATCCCGAGAGGAGCGCATATGAAGCTGAATCGATGGTTAGCCACCGGCATGGTGGTCGCGGCAGCCGCCGTCGCGGGCGCCGCACCCGCCACGGCGAGCCACCCGGTCGACCCGACCCAGCAGAGCCTCGGCCAACTGGGCCTGCGGCACGACCTCTACATCGGCACCGCTGTCGACATGGCCGCCCTGGCCGACCCGGCCGACCCGCAATACCGGGCCACCGTCTCCACGGAGTTCTCCTCGGTCACCGCGGAGAACGTGATGAAGTGGGAGACCCTCGAGCCCACCCGCGGCACGTACAACTTCGGTCCGGCCGACGAGCTGATCGCCTTCGCGAAGCGCAACAACCAGAAGGTCCGCGGCCACGTGCTGGTCTGGCAGAACCAGTTGCCGGCCTGGCTCACCACGGGCGTCAACAACGGCACGATCGGCAAGGACGAGCTGCGCGACATCCTGCGCAACCACATCACCACCGTCGTCAAGCACTTCAAGGGAAAGATCTGGCAGTGGGACGTCGTCAACGAGGCGGTCAGCGACCCCTGGGACAGCCCGCCGACGTTGCACTACAAGGGTTTCTGGGCGCAGCACCTGGGTCCCGGCTACATCGCCGACGCGTTCCGCTGGGCCCGCGCCGCCGACCCGAAGGCGCTGCTGTTCTACAACGACTACAACATCGAGGCGTTCGGCTCGGGCGACCCGGCCAACGACAAGACCCAGTTCGTGTACGACCTGGCCAAGGCACTGCTGCGCGACCGGGTGCCGATCGACGGCATCGGGAGCCAGGGCCACCTCGGCACGCAGTACGGCAACTACGACACCCTCCAGGTCGCCGCCGCGCTGAAGAAGTTCGCCGGGCTCGGTCTGGCCACGGCCTTCACCGAGGTCGACGTGCGCAGTGTCATGACCCCGGGCGTGCAGGCCGGCGACTCCGGCGAGATCAACCCGCGCCTCCAGGCGTCGGCCGCCAACTACAGCGTGCTGCTGCAGGCCTGCCTGGCCGATCGCCACTGCCTCTCGTACACCGTCTGGGGCTTCACCGACAAGCACTCGTGGGTGCCCGGCTGGTTCACGAACCCGCCGGAGGGCCTCGCCACGATCATGGACGAGAACTACCAACCCAAGCGGGCGTACAACCTGATGAAGGCCGACCTGATCCACAGTGGTCCGCCGTACGTGCTCCCGCGCGTGCCCCAAAAGCCCCGGCGCTGACGCGCGGGCGGTGAGAAGGCGGAAGGGACCCTATCGGCCAGGGCCCCTTCCGCCCACCGTCGGATAGACCCGCCGCGCGTTCTCGGTGGTCCGCCGGACCAGGTCGGGCTCGGCCGCCGCCCGGAACAGCTCCGCACCGAGGAAGTGCAGCTCCGGCAGGGCGTACCCGTCGGAGGAATAGAGGAACTTGCCGTACGGGCACAGCTCCA
Organism: Asanoa hainanensis; assembly: GCF_900188485.1. Taxonomy (GTDB): domain Bacteria; phylum Actinomycetota; class Actinomycetes; order Mycobacteriales; family Micromonosporaceae; genus Asanoa; species Asanoa hainanensis. Next base: position 148,994 of record NZ_FZPH01000004.1, on the reverse strand, counting down.
GCGCCTCGGCCAGCACCGCGGCCGCCCGCTCGCCGACGTTGTGCGTGGCCAGCCCGAGGTCCATGTGGACGGTCGGGAACACCTGGGCCAGATAGGCGGCGTTCCGGTGGTACGGGTAGCAGTGCAGCAGCAGCACCGGCACCTCGGTCGACTCGGCCGCCCGCAGCCACGGCGCCAGCAGCAGCGGGTCACCGAGACGCAGGTCGGTGTCGCGGTCGCCGAGTCCGGTGTGGAACTGCAGCGGCAGCCCGGTGTCCAGCGCCGCGAAGGCCAGGAACCGGTGCAGCACCTCGTCGGCGACCCGCCCCGCACCGTCGGCCAGCCAACGTCCCGCGGCCTCGCGGACCTCCGCCTCGCTCGGGCGCTCGTCGCGTAGCGCCAGGCCGACCCGGTAGGCGGCCACCGACTTGAACGCCACGGTGTCCGGCCGTCCCGCCGCCGCGGCGAGCGCCTCGTGCACCGCGCCCGCGAACCCCGTCGCGGTGCCCACCTCGAGCTCCTCCGCGACCGCTTCGAGGCGGACCACCTCGTGCGGCGCCGCGTCCGCCGCCGCGCCGAGCTCGGCCGGCGTGGTGAGCGGTTCGGGGAGGAAACCGGTGTCCACGAGCACGGCCGAAAGGCCGGCGGCCCGCAGCAGCCGCCGCGCGACCTCCTCGTGCCCGAGTTCCGAGCGCCGGGCCAGGTAGTCGTCGGAGGTGGCGCTGGACGCCAGGTCGAGCACGGGGAAGCAATGCCGGCGCAGCGCGTCGCCGAGCGCCGAGTCGAACAGCGTCGTGCCGGGTGCGGGCCGGTCGGCCTCGCTCAGCCGGCTCTCGAACTCGGCCCGGTCGAGATCGCGCCGCACGACGCCGTGGCAATGATGGTCCACCAGCAGGTCCATCGTCATAACCTAGGTCCGTGGACGCCATGCAGCGGGATCGACGTGCCGCGCAGGCTCGGGTCGCCGCCGACCGGCTGGCCGCCGACGGCATCGACGGGGTCGCGCTGACCTGGGTGGACACCAGCGGCGTCACGCGGGTCAAGGCGGTGCCGGCGGCCCGGCTGCCCCACGTGGCCGCCTGGGGCGCGGGCGCCGCACCGGTCTTCGACACCTTCCTCGTCGACGACGGCTCGGTGCGCGGCCGCTTCGCCGGCGGCCCGGTCGGCGACCTGCGGCTGCACCCCGACCTCGACCGGCTCGTGCCGCTGGCCGCCTCGCCGGGCTGGGCCTGGGCGCCGGGCGAGCGGCTCGACCAAGGCGGCGAGCCGCACCCGCTGGACGGCCGCTGGCTGCTGCGGCGCGAGGTCGACCGGCTCGCGGCGGCCGGGCTGACGGTCATTGCCGGCTTCGAGGTCGAGTGGTGCGCGTCGCGGGGGAGTGGCGACGAGTTCGTTCCGGCCACCACCGGTCCGGCGTACGGGATGATCCGGCTCGTCGAGCTCGCGCCGTACCTGCGCGCGGTCCTCACGGCGCTGGCCGCGCAGGGGGTCACGGTCGAGCAGATCCATCCCGAGTACGCGCACGGCCAGTTCGAGGTCGCGCTCGCGCCGGAGGACCCGGTGGCCGCCGCCGACACGGTGGTGCTCGTGCAGGAGACGATCCGCGCGGTCAGCTCCGCGCACGGCCTGCGCCCGTCGTTCGCACCCGTGGTCAGCGCCGGGAAGGTCGGCAACGGTCGGCACGCGCACCTGAGCGTGCTGCGCGACGGGGTGAGCGCGATGACCGGCGGGGCCGGCCAGTTCGGCCTCGACCGCGCCGGTGAGGGCTTCGCCGCCGGCATCCTGTCGCGGCTGCCGGCGCTGCTCGCGCTCGGTGCCCCGTCGGTGGCGTCCTACCTGCGGCTGGTGCCCGAGCGCTGGGCCGGCGCGTACGCCTGCTGGGGTCTGGAGAACCGCGAGGCGGCGCTGCGGATGATCGCGGGACCGAACGCCAACCTCGAAGTCAAGTGCGTCGACGCGGCGGCGAACCCGCACCTGCTGCTGGCCGGTCTGCTCGCGGCCGGCCGCGCGGGCGTCTCGTCGAACGCGCGGTTGCCGGAGCCGGTTCCGGTCGACCCCCACGACGTGGGCGGCATCGAGCGGCTGCCGGCGTCACTGACCGCGGCGGTGGCCGCGTTCGAGGCGGACGAGGTGCTGGCCGAGGCGCTCGGCGCGGCGCTGGTCGACACGGTCGCGGCCGTCCGGCACGGCGAGATCACCCTATTCGAGGGCGCCGACGACGAGACGGTGGTGGCGGCTACCCGCTGGCGCTATTGACTCCCCGCAGCAGCAGGTCGATGAGCCGGCTGGCCAGCTCGCGCTGCTGCTCCGCGCCGGCGATCAGGGTGATCCCGCCGAGGGAGAGCAGCACGTCGTACGGGTCGACGCCGGATCGCACCACGCCGGCGGCCTCGCCCGCGTCTAGCAGGGTGGCCAGGGCGGCGCTTAGCTCGGCCCGGGTCTGCCACCGGTCGTCGGGGGAGAGCAGCAGCGCCTCGGCGATGCCGCGCTTCGCGGCCATGAAGTCGACGAACCGCTCCATCCAGGCGGTCAGCGCGACTGCCGGTGGCTCGACTGCGAGCAGGTCCGGCGCGGCGGCGCAGAGCCGCTCGACCTCGTTGCGGTAGACGGCCTCGATCAGCGCCTCGCGGGTGGGGAAGCGGCGGTAGAGGGTGCCGATGCCGACCCCGGCCGCGCGGGCGATCGCCTTCAACGAGGCGTCCGTGCCCTCGCGGGCGAACGCGTCCGCCGCGACGGCGAGCAGGCGGTCGTGGTTGGCGCGCGCGTCGGCCCGCAATGCCTTGTCTCCCTGCTCCCTGTGACGTGGATCGCTGGCTAAGCGGAGCCGGGTCCGCTTATGGTTCGGCTTAGCGGAGTCGGCTCCGTTTAGAGTCTAGCCCCTGGGAGGGACCATGATCACCACCCCGTTCGGCGCCACCTCGACGGCAGCCGAGGTGCTCTCCGGCGTCGACCTGACCGGGCGGCGCGCGGTCGTCACGGGCGGGTCGTCGGGCATCGGTGCGGCGACCGTCCGGGCGTTGGCCGGCGCCGGTGCGGAGGTGACGATGGCCGTCCGCGACGTCGCCGCCGGCGCGCGGGTCGCGGCGACCGTGGCCGGACGGCGGCCCGCAGTCGCACCGCTCGAGCTCGCCGACCCGGCGTCGGTGGCGGCGTTCGTGGCGGCCTGGTCCGGTCCGCTGGACATCCTGGTCAACAACGCCGGGATCATGGCTACGCCGCTGACGCGCACGGCACGGGGCTGGGAGCTCCAGTTCGCGACCAACCACCTCGGCCACTTCGCGCTCGCGGTCGGGCTGCGGGCGGCCCTCGCCGCCGCCTCCGGGGGCGCCCGGATCGTGTCGGTGAGCTCGGTCGGGCACGTCAACGCCGGAGTCGACTTCGCCGACATCAACCTTCTCCGCCGGCCGTACGACCCGTGGGTGGCCTATGGGCAGTCGAAGACGGCGAACATCCTCTTCGCGGTCGAGGCGGCGCGGCGCTGGGCGGCCGACGGGATCACCGCGAACGCGCTGAACCCCGGCCGGATCACCGGGACGAACCTCAGCCGGCACATCGGCGAGATCAGCAACGCACCGGCGTCGTTCGAGCCGGGCAGCACCGACGTGTCGTGGAAGGACGTCGAGCAGGGCGCGGCGACCTCGGTGCTGCTGGCGGGCTCACCGCTGGTCGCCGGCGTCACCGGCCGCTACTTCGAGGACTGCGCGGAGGCGGCACCTCACCGGCCGGGCGTGCGGCGCGGGGTGGCCGCGTACGCGCTGGATCCCGAGGCGGCGTCGCGGCTCTGGGAGTTGTCCGCCTAGAACCCGCTCGCGTACAGCGGAGCCGGGCTGCTGTCCCACATCGGCATCGTCCAAGTCAGGCCGGCGTCGCGGGCGGCGCGGCGCACCTCGTCGAGGAAGACGGTGACCCGTCCGGCGATCCACTCGAGGTCGGCCGGGCCGAGCAGCGCCACCGCGCCGACGCGGGTCTCGGCCAGCACGCACGGGCGGCCGTCGCGGGCGACATGGCGGATCGACTCACCGGTGCGGTCGAGGTGGGTGAGGACGACCGGGACGATGAGCTCCGTCACCATCGCCGTCCAGTGTGGATTGGCCAGCAGGCCGTGGTGGGTCAGCGCGCGCAACGGGCAACCGTCGCCGACCACCCGGGCGGCGAGGAGACCCGCACCACCCCGTACCCCGGCATCGAACCGGTAGACACAGGTGAGCTGGCGGATCCGGGTCGCGCGACGCTCTTCCATGATCTTCCCCTTCGGGACGGGGGTCCTGCCGCGTCGGGCCGGGCACCGTCTCCGGTGCCCGGCCCTGCCGCAGCGGTAGTGCTCGTGGTACTAGCGGGTGACGACGATCCGGACCGAGTCGAACGCGGGGATCTGGTTGGCCCGCACCATCATCGGGATGCGGTGCGAACCGTCACCGGCCCACGCGGCGCACTGGGCGACACCGGTCGCCGCCAGACCAGGCACGGTCACGGTCACGGTGTCGGGGGTAGCGCCGCCGCCGCCGTCCTCGACCGCCTTGAAGAAGGCGGGTACCAGCGCGGGGTCCTGGGCGTTGCGACCGCTGAGCAGGCGGCAGGCGAGGTGGAAGTGACCGCGCTGGAGACCTTCCTCCGTCAGGCGCGAGCTCTCCTTGTAGTAGCCACCCGCGGCAGCCGGCAGGAAACGGTCACGGACGAGGTTGCGGGTGCTCACCTGGATGTCGAACGGCTGGTTGAGGCGGGCCCGGGCGGGCGCCCGGCTGATCAGCAGCGTCGGGTTGTTCTCGACGGCGCCGACCTCACCGAACTGGGTCGTGGCGCAGCGCGGGCCGGCCTGGAAGCCGTCGTGCTCCTGGAGCTGCGTGCCCTCGCAGGTGTTGCCCAGCGTCTCGGGCAGCGTGGGCGGCGCGGCGGGCGAGGTGGGGCTGGTGGTCGGGCCACCGCTGGTGCCGTCGCTCGGCGAGGTCGTGCTGCCGGGGTTCGAACCACCGTTGTTGTCGCCACCGCCGTTGTCGCCGGTGCCGCCGTTGTTGCCACCGCCGGTGGAGCTGGTCGGCGTGGTGGTCGGACGGCAGTTCCTGTTGCTGTCGTTGTGCCGGCGGCGCTGCTCGGCCTGTGCCTGCGCGGCGGCCGAAGCCGTCGCCTTGGCCTCCGCGGCGGCCTCGGGGTCGGGCGCGGGGGCGTCGCCCGTCGTGCCGTCACCAGCCGCACCCGCCACCTCGCCAGCCGGAGCATCGGCCGGCGGCGTCGCGTTCGGGTCCTGGTCGTTGGTGTGATCGTGCGCGGCGGCGGCCGCCGCCGGCTGACACCACGGCAGGTTGTTGCCGCTGTTGTGACCCCGGCGGCTGCCCGCTAGCGACACCTGCGTGACAGCCACGAGGCCCGCGAAGACCGCCAGCGTCGCGAACACGGCGATGAACCGCCGGTTCTTGCGGGGGGCCTGCCTACTTCTGGTCATTACGTGTCACCTTCCATTGGACACACACCGTTGCGGTTTGTTGGTGTTTGTGGTGTTACCGGGGACGCGTTACGCGGATCATGGTGATGAGGCCTGCGACCAGCGCGGCTCCCAAGACCAGCCAGATCACTGTCGGGCTGACGCCGCTCTTGATGTATCCGGCGGCGGGAACGGGGCCGTCGGCCGGCTCGGGGGGAAGTGGCAGGTGCTGCCAGTCGACCAGAGAGGTGCTTTCCAGCAGCGTGAGGTGGGTACCGACGAACTGGTTCGACTGCTGGGCCAGTTCACGGACGAGGTCGTTGCGGGTGCCGGCGCGGACGAAGGCGATAGCGGAGAAGACCTTGCCGTGGGCAGCGCGCAGCCGGTCGACAAAGATCTGGTCGAACTCGTCGCCCTCCGCGTCGCGCATCTCCTGCAGCCAGTACTGCTGGTCCGCGTTGGGTTCGTTCGGGAGCTCGATGCCCAAGCGCTTGGCTGCCAGGACGTCCAGCTTGTCGAGGACGGCGTGCTGCTCGGCGATCATCTTGCCGATCTCTTTGACGCGTGGGTTCTTGCCCTTCTCCACGGCCATCCCGCCGGCAGGCTGTTCCCACAGGCCAGCGAGCCGCACCTTGACCACCAGGTCGACATCAGAGGGACCAATCGGACCGTATTTGCCGTTCTCGGCGATCGCGACGTCCGGCGGCACGGGAATCGGGAACTCCTCCGGCCCGGGGGACGGTGCGAGATAACGCAGCTTGCTGGTGTCCTGCAGCGCATTCATCGCGGCCAGGTGCGCGGCGTTGTTCTTGTTCCAGGTGGCCTGGTTCATCGCCGCCATGTGCTCGGTGTGGCTCATCCCTGCCATGTGGCCGGGGTGGGTCATCGCGCCGCCACCGACCGCCGCCGCCGGGGCACGGTAGTGATCGTTGGCGAGGGCCGCGGACGTCGGCACCAGCGCCACCAAGGACGCCACCGCGATCGCTCGCGCTCCCAACCCGACCAGCTGCCGTACTTCCACTTTCACTCCTCCGGGGATGGCGGCCTGGGCCGCACCTCGACACGCAGAGAGACGATAAACGTCTGTCAATTAGAGAAGGCTTAAGTGAAGGAAGGCCTAGGCAACGCCTAAAGCAAATTTATAGTTCGCGAACCGACCGTCCGGTGACCGTTCCTGTGCGTGTTGGCCCGCGAAAACTCACCCCGAAACGGGCGACGGCACCAGATTGACAATTCGTCGTGCCGCACCATACTTGCGTTGTCCCCACATCCCCTCACGAACATGGGAGGAACCGCCGTGCGCAACGCACAGGAGAGCGTGCACATCGTCGCGGCCACAGTTGGGTTCGTGTCGCTCTTCCTGCTCTGGCTGGCGGTCCTCTGGGGACTCATGCTCCGCAACGGTTGGGCCCAGAGCCGGATCAAGCACGCCACTGTGTACGGAATCCACCAGACCATCGCGCTGCTCGGCCTCACGCTCGGCGTGGTGCACGGGTTCACGCAGCTCGCCGGCCCCATGGGCACGGTCAGGCTGATCGACGTGATCGTGCCGTTCACCAACCCGTACGACCCGATCGGCATCGGCGTCGGTGTGATCTCGCTCGAGCTCTTCGTGGCCTGCACCCTCTCGGTGCTGATCCAGAAGAAGATCGGCTACACCCGCTGGCGGGCGTTCCACGCGTTCAACTACGTCGCGTACATGCTGCTGGTCGGGCACGTCCTGATGTCCGGCTCCGAGATGGCCACGGGTGTCCGCTGGGGAGCCGTCCTCGGCTCCTTCGTGATCACCCTGCTGCTGTGGGGCACGACAACGCCCTGGTACCTCGGGTGGCGCCAGGAACGCGCCACCCGCCGCAACGGCAACGCCGGCGTCGGCGACGAGCTGCTGGTCAATGTGGACGGCAACCGCTGCGCCCGGTTCGGGTTCTGCGAGCACGAGGCGCCCAAGGTGTTCGCCCTGCGCGGTGACGGACGCCTGGCCTACAAGGCGACCGTCCCGCCCGACCTGGCGAATGACGTGATCAGAGCCGTGGAGGTGTGTCCGGCCCGAGCGATCCAGCTCAACCGGACCGCGACCACGGTGGTTACCCAGAAGAAGACTGAGCCGGCCGAGGAACCACTCACCGGCCCCACACGGATTCCGGCGGGCTCGGGCGCCGGACCACGTCGACGTAGCAGGGGAGACCGATGACGCGGCGGAACAGGCGCGCGGACTACGGCCGAATTCTGATCGTCGGAACGGGACGCGCTGGCGTCGCCGCGGCCGAAGAGCTGCGGCGCCAGGGATACCCGGGCGAGATCGCGATGGTCGGTGCGGAGAAGGAAGGCCCATACGACCGTCCGTCGTGCTCCAAGGGCATCCTGACCGGCCACAAGCGCCCGCAGGACACCCGGATGCCGTTCCACGACGAAGACCTGACCTGGTATCTCGGTCGGAAAGCCGTGGACCTCGATCCGGACAACCGCCGGGTGGAGACCGACACCGGCGAGTCCTTCGCGTACGACGGTCTGGTCATCGCCACGGGTTCGTCACCGACGATGCCGAAGTGGGCCGCCGAGCCGGGTGTGCACCTCCTGCACAACCTGGAGCACGCCTGGTCGCTGCGCCGCGCGCTGCGTGACGCCGAGCGCGTCATCATCGTGGGCGGTGGCATCACCGGCAGCGAGGTCGCCTCCGCGGTGCGCTCGATGGCTCGTAATTGTGTCGTCATCGACTCTAAGCCGCAGGTCATGGTCCGCGCGCTCGGCGAAGAGGTCGGCAACCACGTCACCGATGTCATGCGCGGCGAGGGCGTCGACTTCCGCCTGGGCCACCGGGTGGCGACCGCCAACCGCTTCCGCGACGGCTGGATGGTGCAGCTCGACGACGGCGAGAACCTGGTGGGCGACGTGGTCGTCGCGACGACGGGCGGTCGCCCGGACACCGCGTGGCTGTCGAACTCAGGGATCGACGCGTCCAAGGGTGTCGTCTGCGACGAGAGCCTACGGGTAGTCGGCCTGGAAGATGTCGTCGCTTGTGGAGCGGTCGCGACCTGGCCGAACTTGCGGTACGGGCCGCAGCTCCGCAAGGCCGAGCACTGGATCAGCTCCCTGGAGCAGGGCCGCGGTGCCGCGCGCACGCTCCTCGCCGAAGACGGCGACCCGGGCCCGGTCACGGTCATCCCGCGCTTCTGGACCGAGCAGTGGGGCTTGCGCATCCAGGTCTGCGGCGAGCTCGTGCCGGACGGCGAGGTCTCGATCAGCGAGATGAAGCGCCACCGCCGCGACACGGCCCGCGCCGGCGTGGTGGTCGGCTACCACCGCGACGACCGCCTGGTCGGTCTCGTCTCGGTCAACGCCGCGCACGCGTTCACGTCGCTGGCCCGCGCGATGATCGCGACGCCGCTGCCGACCCTGCAGGCAACCCCGATGCCGCTGCAGACCGACCGCCCGCTCAACACCGAAATCGCGGAGCCGGCCCGCCGCCGCCTCGCATCGGTGGCCTGATCCGCGACAATATGAATTGCTGATACTACAGTCGGTCACTTAAGAGAAAAATAAGCAAGAAAAAGGTTGGCCGGAGCGTTTAGCTCCGGCCAACCTCGCATTTCGCCGCACCCGACGCGCCCCAAGAATGCGGAAGCGGGGAGTCGTTAGTGCGTTTCCCCTGCTCGCGCCGGGTGGCCGGGAAACGGTGAGCGATTTGGTCGCGAGGGGCCCCATCGCCTACCGCGGGCGCGGTGGGCGCGGTCGCGCGGCGCGGTGGCGCGGTAGGCACAGGCGGAAGTGCGCGCGGTAGGAGCGGTGACCGGGGTCGTGCGGCGGGTGCGCGGTAAGCGCGCGGCCGCGCGCCCGAGGCGGAAGCGCCCGGTAGGCGCGGTGACCGCGCCGCCGCCTCGCGCGACCGCACCGCACGACCGCCGTGCCTACCGCGCCCCGCGCGCGCGCACCGCGCGACCGCGCTTACCGCGCCCGCGCCTACCGCCTACGCCCGCCCACCGCTTCCGCGCCGCGCCGCGTGGCCGCACCGCACCGCGCGACCGCCCTGCCTACCGCGCGCACGCGCGCGCACCGCGCGACCGCGCTTACCACGCCCGCCGCGCGACCGCGCGCTTCCGCCTGGGGCGCGCCCACCGCGCGCGACCAGGCCCACCGCGCGACCGCGCCTACCGCCTAGGCCCGCCCACCGCTACCGCACCGCATCGCGCGGCCGCACCGCACGACCGCTCCGCACGACCGCTCCGCGCCGGACCGCACGACCGCACCGCGCGGCCGCGCCCACCGCTACCGCACCGCACCGCGCGGCCGCACCGCACCGCGCGGCCGCACCGCACCGCGCGGCCGCACCGCACCGCGCGGCCGCACCGCACCGCGCGGCCGCACCGCACCGCACGACCGCGGCGCGCCGCGCCGCGCCGCGCGACCGCCGTGCCTACCGCGCCCACGCGCGCGCATCGCGCGACCGCGCTTGCCACGCCCGCCGCGCGACCGCGCGCTTCCGCCTGGGGCGCGCCCACCGCGCGACCGCGCCTACCGCCTAGGCCCGCCCACCGCTACCGCACCGCGCCGCACGACCGCTCCGCGCCGCACGACCGCTCCGCGCCGCACGACCGCTCCGCGCCGCACGACCGCTCTGCGCGACCGCCGCGCCCACCGCCTAGGCCCGCCCACGCGCGACCGCGCCCACGCGGCGGCGCGTCAGGCTGGGGTTGGTAGGGCTTCTTCCAGGAGGGTGGCCACTCGGGCGGTGTCGCCGGCTGTGTGGGCCGCCAGGAGGTCGGCGAAGCGGTCCGCCGGCATGATGGGGACGCCGAGGTCTTCGGCCTTGGCCGCCTTGGAGCCTGCGCCGTCGCCGACGACTACCAGGTCGGTGCGTTTCGAGACTGAGCCTGATGACTTGCCGCCGAGGCGTTCGACTGCCTCGTTGCCCTCGTCGCGGGTCAGGCCCGGCACCGAGCCCGTTACCACCACGGTCATCGGGGCGCCGTCGGGCTTGCGGAACGGGGCCGCGGCGGCGGTCGCGGTGTCGTCGTCGCCTGCGGCGGCCGCGGCCGCCGCAGGGTCGACCGGCTCGGTCATGTTGATGCCGCGGGCCGCGAGCTTGTCGATGACCGGGCGTAGCTCCACCAGCTCGGCCGCGATCGTGACCGCTCGCTCCGGGCCCACGCCCTCGACCGTTTGGAGGTCTTCGATCGTCGCGGCCAGGAGCGCGTCCATCGTCACGAAGTGGCGGGCCAAGCGGCGGGACATCGAGCGGCCCGTCATTCGCAGGCCCAGGCCCGTCAGCACCCGCGAGAACGGCTGGGCCTTGGAGCCCTGGATGCTCGCGACCAGCTTGCCCGCTGAGACGTCGCCCATGCGGTCGAGGGGCTTGAGTGTCGCCACGTCGAGGTCGTAGAGGTCGGCCGGGTCGGTGACCAGGCCCGCGCGGACCAGCAGGTCGATGATTTTGTCGCCCAGGCCTTCGATGTCCATCGAGGTGCGGGCCGTGTAGTAGGCCAGCGACTCGTGCGCGCCGCAGGCCCGGCCGCGGGTGCAGCGCCAGCGCTTCTGGGAGCGGTCGATCTCGCCGCCGCAGCGCGGGCATTCCGTCGGCGGGGTGAAGGGCTCCGAGGACTCCGGGCGTTCGTCGAGCTTGGCGCCCGTCACCTCGGGAATGACGTCGCCCGCGCGGCGGACGAAGACCGTGTCGCCGGCGCGGACGTTGCGGCGGGTCAGGTCGTCGAAGTTGTGCAGCGTCGCCGACGTGACGGTGACGCCGCTGATCTGCACCGGCTCGAGGACCGCGACCGGGGTGATCACGCCCGTGCGGCCGACCTGGACCTCGATGCGCAGCAGCGTCGTGGTGCGGGTGTCGGCCGGGAACTTGTAGGCGATGCCCCACCGCGGCGCCCGGCTGGACGAACCGGCGTCGTCACGGTCGGCGGCGGCGTCGGCCTTGACCACCGCGCCGTCGACGCCGAACCCCAAGGTGAGCCGGGCCGCATCCAGGTGCGAGATCGCGGCGACCACCTCGGCGATCGTCGCGCACATCGGCATGCCTGCGGCGGACCCCGCCGTCGTGGCCACGCCCAGCGACGCGACATAGCCCATCGCGCCGGCGTGCGACAGGTGGGCGGCCGGGTCGAGACCGTGCACCGCGTAGGCGAAGAACGACAGCGGCGCCGAATAGGCCCGGTCGACCGCGCGCAGGGTGCCGGCGGCCGCGCTGCGCGGGTGGGCGAACGGGGGCTCGCCGTGGCCGGTGCGTAGCTCGTTGGCCAGCGCGAAGTCGGCCTCGGTCATGAAGACCTCGCCGCGGATCTCCAGCGTGACCGGCTCGGCCAACCGGTGCGGCAGGCCGACCGCCCGCCGCGCCTGGCCCGTGACGTCTTCGCCGGCGCGCCCGTCACCTCGGGTGATCACCTGGGTGAGGTCGCCGTCGGCGTAGCGCGCCGAGATGGCCAGCCCGTCGATCTTCGGCTCGACCGTGTAGCCCGCCGCCGGCCGGCCGAGGATGCGGTCGAGCCGAGCCGCCCACTTGGTCAGCCCGTCGGCGTCGAAGACGTTGTCGAGGCTCAGCATCGGCGTGGTGTGCGGCACGTCGCCGACCACACCACCGCCGGCGCCGACGGTCTCCGTCGGCGACTCCGCCACCGTCCACTCAGGACTCGCCGCCTCGGTCGCCGCGACCCGGGCGATCAGGGCGTCGTAGGTGGCGTCGTCCATCGCCAGGGTCGAACCCGAGTAGTAGTCGCGAGCGGCCGCGCGGATCTGCTCGACCGCGGCCACGTAGTCGGCGCGCGAGTCGAAGGCCGCGGCGTGCGCGGGATCGACGGTCGTGGACATCTTGCCCCCCATGAGCAGCATCGGACGAACAACCAGACACTAGCGGGCGGGTACGACAAGACCGCGTCACCCAGCGGCGGCCCGGCGGGCGGCATACGCGCGCAGGGCCCGCAGAAAATCGATCTTGCGGAACCCCGGCCAGTAGACGTCACAGAAATACAGCGACGAGAACGCCGACTGCCACAGCAGGAACCCCGACAGCCGCTGCTCGCCGCTGGTCCGGATGACCAGGTCAGGGTCCGGCAATCCGCGAGTGTCGAGATGCACGTCGATGTCAGATGGCGCGAAACGCGAGGCCAGATCGTGCGGAGATTCGCCGGACGCCGCCGCCGCCACCAGACCCCGCCGGACGGCCTCGACCACCTCCGACCGACCGTCGTAGCCGATGGCCACCGTCAGCGTCCAAGGCCGATCCCGGGTCACCAAAGACGCCTCCGCGAGCGCCTGCCGGGTCGACGAAGGCAGCAGGTCGACCTGCCCCGCGACCCGCACCTGCCACGGACTCGACGGCCGCGCCAGCCGCTCCCGGCACGCGTCCTCGATCAGCCTCATCAGGTGGTCGACCTCGCCCGCCGCGCGCTTGCGCAGGTTGTCGGCCGAGGCGGCATAGACCGTCACACAGCCGATCCCGAGCTCGCCACACCACCCGAGCACCCGGTCGAGGTGCTCCGCGCCGTGCCGGTGTCCGGCGCTCGGCGAGTCGTACCCCATCGAGGTCGCCCATCGCCGATTGCCGTCCGTGACGATCGCGACGTGCCGGGGCACCGAGGTCAACGTGCGCCGAAGCCGGCGCGCGTAGGCACGCTCGACGAGCGCTCTGGGCGACATGATCATGCCCGATCAAACCACGAAGCCCACCGGAAGAGGGGAAAATCAACACCGGAGACGGGGGTACGCGCATGCGAGTGGCAGTGATCGGCGGCACCGGACTGGTCGGGCGCCAGACCGTGGCCGCGCTCGAGGCCAAGAGCCACGACCCGGTGGTGGTGTCGCGGAGCACAGGTGTCGACGTGACCACCGGCGAGGGGCTCGATGCCGCCCTCGACGGGGTCGGCGCCGTCATCGACACGATCAGCTTCGAGTCCGCCGACCGGGCCGAGGCGGAGCGCTTCTTCGCGCTGGAGACCGAGAACCTGCTGGCCGCCGAGCAGCGTGCCGGGGTCGGCCACCACGTGCTGCTGTCCATCGTCGGGATCGACGCGGTCGTCGGCAACGCGCACTACGCCGGCAAGCGCATCCAGGAGGCCATGGTCAGCGACGGCGCGACCCCGTGGACCATCGTCGCGGCGACCGAGTTCTTCGACTTCGCCGCGACGCTGGTCGGGTGGACCCGCACCGGCGACACCGCGGTCGTCCCGCCGCTGCTGGTGCGACCGATCGCGGTCGCCGACGTGGCCGACATCCTGGTCGAGGTGGCGGTGGGCCCGCCGCTGGGCCGGATCATCGAGATCGCCGGCCCGGACACCCACGACCTGGTCGACATGGCCCGCCGCACCCTGACCGCGCGGGGTGAGAACGTGCGGCTCAGAGCGAGCTGGCGCGACAGCCCGCTCGGCGTCGAGATGGCCGGCGAGGTGCGGCTGCCCGGCGACAGAGCCCGCATCGCGCCGACGACCTTCGAGACCTGGCTGGCCGGCGAGCACCGGGGCTGACGAGAGCCCCACCCTGCTGCCATCCTGAGGCGTGACCACCCCGCGTACGACCACAGTGGACCGCCGCCCGGAGCTCGACGCGATCCGTACGCTGGTCGTCGTCGGCCTGGTGTTCTTCCACTCCGCGCTGGTGTTCGACGAGAACGACGACTACTACGTCAAGAACGCCGACACGACCAGCATCACCACCGTCCTGGCCGGGCTCGCCGTGCTGTGGGCGATGCCGGCGCTCTTCCTCATCGCGGGCTTCGGCTCGTGGCACTCGATGGCCCGGCGCGGCCCGGCCGGCTTCGCGCGGGAGCGCCTCCAACGCCTCGGCGTGCCCCTGCTCTTCGCGATCCTGACCATCCTGCCCGCGCCGGTGTGGCTGCGGCTGAAAGCCGCCGACCCGGGCTACCACGAGAGCTACCTGAGCTTCCTGCCGCAGTTCTACACGGTCCACCTGGATCTCGCGGACTTCCCGTTCGTGTTGGGCGGCGACTACTTCGAGACCGGCCACCTCTGGTTCGTCGTCCTGCTGCTCACCTTCTCGCTGCTGCTCGCGGCCGCGCGCAACTGGGTGCCGGGCGGGGCGAAGGAGAGCCTGGCCGGCGCGGTCGACCGGCGCGGCGTCGTCCTGCTGCCCGCGCTGCTCATGTCGGCGATCTGCGCCTTCGTCGGCATGGAGGAGGCGTTCGCGGGCTGGAGCCGTTGGGCGTACCTGTTGTATTTCGCGGGCGGTTTCCTGCTCGCCTCGGACGAGCGCTTCCGGCTGGCGATGCGCCGCGACGCCGTGCCCGCGGCCATCATCGCGGTCGTGGTGTTCGTGGCGAGCGGCCCGGTGCTGCTGACCGCCGGCGACGACCCGTTCACCGAGCTGACCGGGCAGGCCATCGCCGGCCGTGCCCTGTTCGGCCTGGCCGGCTGGTGCGCGGTGGTCGCGATCTTGGGCCTGCTCGACCGCCGCAACGTCGAGCGCACACCGAAGGAGCCGAGCCGCGCCTACCTCTACCTGGCCGTCGCGGCGCTGCCGATCTACGTGCTGCACCAGCCGATCGTGGTCGCGGTCGCCTACGGTGTCGTGCGCTGGGACGCGCCGATCGTCGTCAAGTACCTGGCGCTCGCCTCCGCCGCTTTCGCGTTGACCCTGGTCGCGTACGAGCTCCTTGTCCGCCGCACCCGGCTCACCCGCGCTCTGTTCGGCATGCGCCTACGATCAACCGAATGACTGACAACCGAAGGGCCCTCGTGGTCCGCGGGGGCTGGGACGGGCACGTCCCGGTCGAGGCGACCGACCGGTTCGTGCCGTTCCTCCGCGAACAGGGCTTCCGGGTCGAGACCAGCGAGACCCTCGACGTGTACGCGGACCCCACGGCGCTGGCCGGGCTCGACCTGATCGTCCAGTGCTGGACCATGGGCACCGCGACCGACGCCCAGCTCGACGGCCTGATCGGTGCGGTGCGCTCCGGCACCGGTTTCGCAGGCTGGCACGGCGGCATCGTCGACTCGTTCCGGTCGTCCAGCCGCTATCTGCAAATGACCGGCGGGCAGTTCGCCGAGCACCCCGACAACTTCGTCGACTACGAGGTCGAGGTGGTGCCCGAGCGGGCGGACCACCCGATCGTCGCGGGGCTGCCGGCGAAGTGGTCGTTGCACACCGAGCAGTACTGGATGCTCACCGACGGGCTCTCCGACGTGCTCGCCACGACCCGGTTCCGGGCGACTGAGCGCACTGCCTGGCGCGCCGACGTCGTCGTGCCGGCCGTGTGGACCCGCCAGTGGGGCGAGGGCAGGATCTTCGTTTCC
This sequence comes from Asanoa hainanensis, assembly GCF_900188485.1. GTDB lineage: Bacteria > Actinomycetota > Actinomycetes > Mycobacteriales > Micromonosporaceae > Asanoa > Asanoa hainanensis. Next base: position 133,355 of record NZ_FZPH01000004.1, on the reverse strand, counting down.
ACGGTGGGGCACAAGCTGGAAGACCTCGACCACCCGGACGTACGCACGCTGACGGAACGCGGCCTCCTGTGGGCGGCGGCGCGTAAAGGCTAAGGGCAGTCGGGGGCTTTGCACCCTCGGCGGGCTTTGGCGTGAAGCTCGAAGTCGTGGTGGCTGATCCGCACGAGGCTCAGCCGGGGGCGCATCGGGCCGCGGGCCCAGTAGGACCGCACCCGATCCAGCTCGCGTAGGGCCGCGGCCTCGTCGGACCGCGGACAGCCGAACTCATGGTCGCCGGCGGGCCACTCCAGGCGGACCGCCCACAGCGCGTTCCTCCGCAACACAGTCGTCCCCTTCGCCGCATCCTGCACTGCCTCGCCGGCCGAAGGGGGAAGTCACCGGCGTCCATCGATTTTACCCGTTACACCGCCCGGGAAACTGTCGTGAAGTAGTGGGCGAGGAACGCGTCCGGGTGGACTTCCGACGCAACCTCGTGCGGGCCCTGGGCGTCGGGTCGCCAGCGGGTCGCGCCGTCAGCGGTGTCCACGGTCACCTTGCCCCGAGAGAAGCCGCAGAGCTCCGGGGCGAAGATCGTGGCGGCCGCGAGCGGGTCGTGGAACGTCACCGTCGGGCGCTCGGCGAACCAGGATCCGGCCATGTCGGCCACCGGGTGGAGCAGCGGGTGGTCGCACCTGGCCAGGAACTCGTCCGCGTCCATCCGTACGCGCCGGGTGACGTCGAGGCCGACGGAGCGGTGCACGCGGGCGGAGGCCGCGTAGACGCGGGCCGCGGCGTGCGGGTCGTTGCGGATGTTCCATTCCGGGCCGCCGCCGTCGAGGAACGACCCGCCCATCAGCAACAGCCGCTTCAGCAGGGACGGCACCGACGGGTCCACCGCGAACAGCAGCGCCACGTTGGTCAGCGGGCCGATGGCGAGCAGGGTGACCTCGCCGGGGTGGGCGTGGATCGTGCGGCGCAGGAACTCGACCGCCTCGCCGACCACGAACACCTCGTCGTGCGGCCAGCGCCGCAGCGCGGCGGCCTGGGGTGGCGGCTTCTGCAGCGGCGGTCCCACCAACGGGATCCCGGCGCCGGGCAGGATGGGCACCGCGCGGCCGACCGTCCGGCACAGCACGCTGGCCAGCGAGGCGCGTTCGACCGGCGCCGCGGTCACCGTCGTGATGCCGAGCAGCTCGCAGTCCGGCTGCGCGAGCAGGTACGCGAGGCAGACGGCGTCGTCGATGTCGTTGCCGATGTCGGTGTCCAGCAGCACTAGCTCGGCCATGGCACCAGGATGTCAGGAGACCTCGGCCAGCCGCTCGGCCAGGATGATCCGCGACGCGGCCTGGATCAGCGCCAGGTGCGAGAACGCCTGCGGGAAGTTGCCGAGATGCCGGCCGGTCTTCACCTCGAACTCCTCGGCGTAGAGGTTGAGCGGCGAGCCGACTTTGAGCAGCCGCTCCATCAGTTGCACCGCGCGCTGCACCTCGCCGACCGCGGTGAGCGCGGACACCATCCAGAACGAGCAGATCAGGAACGAGCCCTCCTTGCCGGAGAGGCCGTCGTCGGTCTGGTCGGTGTGGTAGCGCAGCACGAACCCGTCCTCGGTGAGGTCCTTGGCGATCGCCTCGACCGTCTTGCGCATCCGTTCGTCGCTGGGCGGCAGGAAGTTGTAGAGCACGGCGAGCAGGGTGGAGGCGTCCAGCGCGTCGGTGTCGTAGTGCTGGCGCAGCACACCGTCGTCCCGTACGCCATGGGCCAGGATGTCGTCGTGGATCTCCTTGGCCGAGGCCGCGAGCCGCTCCGACTGGTCCTTGTGCCCGCGGATCTCGGACAGCCGTGCCGCCCGGTCCATCGCGATCCAGCACATCAGCTTCGAGGAGACGTAGTGCTGCGGGTCGCCGCGGGCCTCCCAGATGCCCTGGTCCGGGTTGCGCCAGACCTTCTCGGCCGAGTCGGCCTGGCTGGCCACGATCGGCCAGAGCCGGCGGGGCATGCGCTGGCTGCGCCTGGTGTGCAGGAGCACCGAGTCGAGCACCGCGCCGAACACGTCGTTCTGCCGCTGGCTGTACGCGCTGTTGCCGATCCGCACCGGCCGCGCGCCGTCGTACCCGGAAAGGTCGTCGCGGGTCTTCTCGGTGAGGTCGCGACGCCCGTCGATGCCGTACATGATCTGCAGTGTGCCGTCGTGGTTGGGCTCGATGTCGGCGACGAACTGCATGAACTCGTCGGCTTCCCAGTCCAGGTTCAGATAGTGCAGAGCCTGCATGGTGAACGAGCTGTCGCGCATCCACGTGTACCGGTAGTCCCAGTTGCGTTCCCCGCCCGGCGTCTCGGGCAGCGACGTGGTCAGCGCCGCCACGGTCGCGCCGGTCGGCATGTACGTCAGCCCTTTGACCGCGAGCGCGGATCGCTGCAGGGCGTCGCGCCAGCGGTGGTCCGGGATCCGGGCGCCGGCCAGCCAGTTGCGCCAGTAGGCGGTGGTGTTGTCGATGCAGCCGATCGCCTCGGCGAAGGTGGCCGGAGCGGCCAGTTGGTCGGCCCAGGACAGCACGCAGTACGCGTGGTCGCCGCGGTTGAGCCGGCGCCGGCCACGGATCCGGTTGCCTTCGATGCCCATCGCCATGTCGGACCGCAGGCGCACGGTGACCCCGGCGCCGGTGCCGTCGGCCACGTGCTGATCGCCATCCACAAAGGACCAACTGGCCGGGGTGCGGCCGTAGTCGAAGGCCGGCTCGCAGATCAGCTCGATGTCGACGTGCCCGTCCAGGCATTCGACGGTACGCACGAAGAGGTGGTCGGCGTCCTCGTCGTACGGTGGCCGGCTGTGCGGGGTGACCAGGTCCGGGCCGTTCGCCGGGCCGATGGTCAGCGCGTCCCGGACCTGGATCCAACCGGTCAGCGTGCGCCAGGTGGTGACCAGCACGTTGGTGCCCGGCTCGTAGTCGCGGGCGGTGAAGTGGTTGATCCCGTAGGGACCGAGGCGGAACATGCCGGACTCGCGGTCGAGCATGCTGCCGAAGATGGCGGGTGAGTCGAACCGGGGGACGCACAGCCAGTCGACGGAACCGTCCGGCGCGACCAGCGCGCCGGTGTGGCAGTTCGAGAGGAAGGCGTAGCTCTCGATCGGCGGGAACGGCGAGCGGGTCGGGGTACTCGTGACCCACCCGCTCGCCGCCCGCAGGTTCCGCCCGCCCGCCGCGACCAGCCCGCCCGCGCCGGAGATCGCTGCGGCGGCTTCGGCACTGTCCGGGTTGCTGGTCATGGCGTCAACTCACCGCATCGGCGCGGTGCCGGTGCGGGGCAGGTCGCCGGTGTCGTCACGCATCGAGTGCATGCCGACCTCACGCGGCTTCCAGACCGCTAGCGCCCAGATCACGAAGACCGCCATCGCGATCTCCAGCAGGGCCCAGAACGGGTAGTAGGGAATGAAGAAGAAGTTGGCCGTCGCGGACAGCACCGCGAAGAAGATGCCGAGCGCCCGGGCCCAGGTGGCGCCGGTGAACAGCGCCAGACCCGCGAGCGCGGCCAGCGCGCCCAGCACGATGTGCAGGATGCCCCAGCCGGTGGTGCTGAACGAGTAGAGGTAGTTCTGCGTCACCACGAAGAACGAACCCCTGACCACCGCGACGATTCCCATCACGAGCTGCCAGAGACCCATCATCAGCAGAACCACCGCGGCGAAGATCGCACCGCTCGCCGCCCACAACTGCCTGCTCGACGTATCCCGCGTCATCGCGTCCCTCCGATGCTCGGACGTATGGCTCCCTCATCGTGGCAGAGGTTTCCGAATCGCGAGGTAAGTTCCTATTTTGGGTGGTCCTGGAGCTGTGCGAGGAGCGCGGCCAACCGATCCCGCCCGGCGGTGTCCGCCGGATCCTTGATCCGCGCCACCAACACCACCTCGGTGCCGTCGAGCGTCACGGTGAGCGCGAGATGCCGCAGCAGCTCCTGCTCGGTGGCCAACCGCGCCACCGCACCCACGACCCCGAACCCCGCGGGCCACCGAACCTCCGCGGCGACATCGGTCCGATGCGCCAACCGCCCACCGGACGGCCGAACAGGGGCGGCCGCCCCGCCGTCCCACGGCGTAGGCGGCGGCAACCGATGCGTGGGAATCCGCATGACGACCTCCCAACCCCACCCCCACCGTCCCAGACCCGACCCACCGCCCGGACCGCTTTCCGAACGCCCAAACCCGGCTCCCACCGGCGCGTCACGACCCGGGCGTGTCACCCGGCGTCGGGAATTGGCAACGGCCCCTGACCCGCAGCCCTACTACCATGGAGAGGTGACCGAGATGCCTCTTCCGGAAGACGACGAGCTGGCAGCGGTGGCGCGCGAAGCCGCCGCGTCCGGTGAGGTCGTATACCTGACCGACCATGGCCGACGGCTCGCGGCGATCGTTCCCGCCGCGTTGGCCGAGATCCTCGAACGTGGTGCGTCGAGAACAGGTCGGCGAGCCCTCGGTGCCCGCGGCGCCGGTCGCAGCGGCCGAAGCGACATCTCCGAGCGCATCGAGGAGATCTTCCGGCGCGAGGTGACGCCATAACGATCGTGGTCGACGCCGGTCCGCTCTACGCCTACGTGGATGCCGACGACAAGCACCACGAGGCATGTGCCGACCTGCTGGAGACCCATCCGGGTCCGTTGATCGTTCCGACACTCGTGATCACTCACCCTGCTGCCCTGAACCAAATAGGAGGCGGGTACGGCGGTCAGCCGGCGGCGAGGATGGTGGCTCTGGTTGGGATCGGGCCTACCGCGCCGTGGCCCTGGGTGGTTAGGGCTCCCGCTACCGCCGCGTAGTGGGCCGCTTCCGGGGGTGTGGCTCCGGCTACCAGGGCCGCCATGAAGGCGCCGTCGAAGGCGTCGCCGGCTCCTGTGCTGTCCACCGGAGTTACCGGGTGTGGCTTGATCTCCGTGAGCGTGTCCTCGTGCCGGAGGAGGGCTCCGTCCGCGCCCATCTTGAGAACTACCGTTCGGGGGCCCCGCGTCGCGTACCAGTCGATGATCGATCTTGGGTCTGTCGCGCCCGTCAGGAGGCGGCCTTCTTCGATGTTGGGGAAGGCCACGTCGCACAGTTCGATGCTGCGGGCGACCACCGCGCGGGCGCGTTCCAAGGGCCACAGTTGCGGGCGGTAGTTCGGGTCGTAGCTAATTAGCGTGCCCGCCGCGCGGGCGACCGTCATCGCGTGGAAGGCCGCGTCGCAGGCCGAGACGCTGATCGCCTGGGTTATCCCGGATACGTGCAGGGCGCTCGCGGACGCCACCGCCGCCTCGGGTACGTCGGCCGGGGACAGGCGGCTCGCGGCCGAGTCCGCGCGGTAGTAGGTGAACACGCTGCGGGCCGGGTCGCGGGAGATGAAGTAGACGCCCGTGCGCTCGCCGTCGGCCCGTACCACGTGGGTCGTGTCGATGTCCTCCGTCTGCCAGAGGCGCAGGAAGGCGTCGCCGAACGGGTCGGTGCCGATTCTGGTCAGATAGCCCGTGCGGGCGCCCGAGCGGGCGGCGGCCACGAGGAAGTTGGAAGTGTCGCCGCCGAAGCCTGTGGCGAACTCGCCCGCGCTGTCGAGGGCCGCGTGGCCGACGGTGCTGAACTCCAGGAGCGGTTCACCGATCGCGAGGATGTCCATGGCGAGTGACAATATGCGAGGGTCACCTTCGATGCCTCAAGGAGCGAGTCGATGACGTCGTACGCCCGGGAGCTGCTCGCGATCAGCCCGGTGATCCCGGTCGTGGTGGTCGAGGACGCGGCCGACGCGGTGCCCCTGGCCGAGGCGTTGCTGCGGGGCGGGGTCGGGATCATCGAGATCACCCTGCGTACGCCGGACGCCCTGGCCGCCGTGGCCGCGGTCGCCAAGGCCGTGCCGGAGATGCGGGTTGGCGCCGGCACCGTGGTCACGCCCGGGCAGGTCGAGGCCGCGCGGGACGCGGGTGCCACGTTCCTGGTGAGCCCGGGCGTCACCGCCGACCTGGTCGACGCGGCCGAGGCTTCCGGCCTGCCCTTCCTGCCGGGTGCCGGCACGGTGAGCGAGATGCTGGTGTTGCGCGAGCGCGGGCTCGACACGCTCAAGTTCTTCCCGGCCGAGGCGAGCGGCGGGCGCGGCTACCTGTCGTCGGTGCACGGGCCGCTGCCAGATCTGGCCTTCTGCCCGACGGGCGGGATCACCCCGAGCACCGCGGCGGACTGGCTGGCGCTGCCCAACGTCGGCTGCGTCGGTGGGTCCTGGCTGACCCCTGCTGACGCCGTACGCGCGCACGACTGGGACCGGATCGAGCGCCTCGCGCGGGAGTCGGCCGGCTTGCGCCGGTAAACCTGTCGCACGCATGGTGGACAGTAGAAGCGTGCAGATCGCGATTCTCGGGCCGTTGGCGGTCACCGTCGACGGGCAACCGGTCGAGGTGGGCGGCGCGCGACTACGCGCGCTGTTGACCCGGCTCGCCCTCGACCCGGGCCGGCCGGTCGGCACCGAGGCGCTGGCCGACGCGCTCTGGGGCGACGCGCAGCCGGCCGATTTCGCCAACGCCCTGCAGTCCCTCGTGTCACGACTGCGGCGCACGGTGCCGGGGATTCCGGTGTTGCTGGGCCCGGGCGGCTACCGGCTCGACGTGCCCGCCGACGCCGTCGACGCCGAGCGCTTCACCACCCTGGCCCGCGACGGGCGCGACGCGCTGACCGGCGGCGACCCCGACAAGGCGGTCGGGCTGCTGCGCGACGCCCTCGCGCTCTGGCGGGGTCCGGCGCTCGCCGACGTCGCCGACGCCGGGTTCGCCGCGGCGCCCGTGGCCCGGCTCGACGAGCTGCGGCTGGCCGCCGTCGAGGACCGCATCGACGCCGAGCTGCGGCTGGCCGGGCCGGCCCATATGGTCGCCGAGCTCGACGAGCTGGCGACCGCCCACCCGTTGCGCGAGCGGGTCTGGGCGCTGCGACTGCGGGCCCTGGCCGCGGCGGGGCGGCCCGCCGAGGCGCTGGCCGCCTACGACGAGTTCCGCCGCCGGCTGGCCGACGAGCTGGGCGCCGACCCGTCCGCCGAGCTGCGCGAGGCGCACCTGGCCGTGCTCCGCGGCGAGGGCCAGCCCCGGCGCACCGCGCGGGGCAACCTGCGGGCCGCGCTGACCAGTTTCGTGGGTCGCGACGCCGAGCTGCACCGGGTCGAGGGGCTGCTGGCCGAGGGGCGGCTGGTCACCCTCGTCGGCCCGGGCGGCGCGGGCAAGACCCGGCTCGGCACGGTGACCGCGGCCGCGCTGGCGGCGCACAGCGTCGACGAGACCTGGCTGGTCGAGCTGGCACCCGTCACCGACCCCGCCGACGTGCCGCAGGCCGCGCTGGTCGCCATCGACGGCCGGGCCACCGGGTTCACCGAGCCCGGGCGCCGCCAGGCCAACCGCGACGCGATCACCCGGCTGGTCGAGGCGCTCGCGCCGATCGACGCGCTGATCGTGCTCGACAACTGCGAGCACGTGATCGACGCCGCCGCCCGGCTCGCCGACGAGCTGCTGGCGCGCTGCCCGCGACTACGCATCCTGGCGACGTCCCGCGAGCCGCTCGGCATCACCGGTGAGGCGCTGTGCCCGCTGCCGCCGCTGGGTCTGCCGGCCCTCGGCGAAGACGACGTCTCGGCGTACCCGTCGATCCAGCTCTTCCGTGATCGTGCCGCGGCCGTCCGGCCGGGGTTCGAGATCACTGCCGACAACGCCGCCGACGTCGTGGAGATCTGCCGGCGGCTCGACGGCCTCCCGCTGGCGATCGAGCTGGCCGCGGCCCGCCTGCGCACCATGTCGACGGCGCAGGTCGCGGCCCGGCTCGACGACCGGTTCCGGCTGCTCACCGGCGGCAGCCGCACCGCGCTCGAACGGCACCGCACGCTGCGCGCGGTCGTCGCGTGGAGCTGGGAGCTGCTCACCGACGACGAGCGCCGGCTGTCCGAGCGGCTGTCCGTGTTCCCGTCGACGATCACCGCCGAGAGCGCCGCCGGGGTGGCCGCGCCCGACGCGCCGCTCGAGGCCGTCGAAGACCTGCTGGCCGCGCTCGTCGACAAGTCCCTGCTGCAACTGGTCGGCGAGGGGCGCTTCCGGATGCTGGAGACGATCCGGGAATACGGGCTGGAGCGGCTCGTGGCCGCCGGCGAGGCGACCCGGCTGCGGGCGGCGCACGCGGCCTACTTCCTGGCCCTGGCCGAGCTGATGGAGCCCCGGCTGCGCACCAGCGACCAGCTCCGCTGGCTCGACGCGTTCGACGCCGACCGGGCCAACATGATCGGTGCGTTGCACTACGCGGCGGAGACCGACGACGCGTCCACGGCGATCCGGCTGGCGGCGGCGGTGACCATGCCGTTCACGATCCGCGGTGACCACGAGCAGGCGGTGGCCCTGCTGGGCCGGGCGCTGGCGGCCAAGGGTCCGGCGCCGCTCGGGCATCGGGCGGTGGTCTCCGCCATCCACCTGCTCAACCAGATCTTCACCGGCACCTGGCCCGGCGACGTGGCCCTCGACGACCTGCGGGCGCTGGTCGCGGCGGCGCCGCCCCGGTCCCATCCGTTCCTGCCGGTCATCGAACCGATGATGACCATGTTCACCGACGACACCGAGCGGGGGCTGGCGGCGGTCAACCGCGGTCTGGAGGGCGCCGACCCGTTCACCCGCGGCCTGCTGCTCTCGTTGAGCGGCAGCATCAAGGAGAACGACGGCGACGCCGACGGCATGCTCGCCGACCTGACCGCCGCGGCCGAGATCCAGCGGTCTCTGGGCGAGCGGTGGAGCCTGGGCATGACGCTCGGCTCGCTCGCCGACGCGCTGTCCAAGCGGGGCGACCTGGCCGGTGCGACGGCGGCGCTGGAGGAGGCGTCCCGGCTGGCGGTCGAGCTCAACGCCCGGGAAGACGTCGGCTACCAGCGGGTCTGGCTGGCCAACCTGCGGGCCCAGGCCGGCGACATCGAGTGGGCCCGGGCCGACCTGGAGCGGTTCCTGGTCGAGTCGTCGCGCGAGGGCTTCGCCAACCGCACGGCCGCGTTCGTGGTGATGATGCTCGGCGAATACGACCGCCAGGAGGGCAAGCTCGACAGCGCCCGCGAGCGCTACCGGCAGGCCGAGGAGCTGCAGACCCTGGCGCCGCTGGTGGCACCGCAGTTCCGCGGCATGCTGTGCGGCTTCGAGGCGCACATCGCGATCGCGGAGGGCCGCCTCGCCGACGCGCGGGCCCTGGCCAGCGAGGGCATCGAGCGCGCGATGCTCGGCAAGGACATGCCGGTGATCGCCCTGATCGCGGTGGCCACGGTGTCGTTGCGGACGGCGCTGGGCGAGTCGGAGCTCGCGGCCGAGACGATGGGAGCGTCCGACTCGCTGCGCGGCAGCCCCGACCTGTCCAACTGCGACGCCCAACTGCTGACCGCGACGCTGCGCGAGCGGCTGGGCGACGAGGCCTTCGACGCCGCGTACGCCCGCGGCCGCGCGTTGAGCCGGGCCGACGCACTCGCGTTCGTCGACCCGGCCCACGACGCCGATCTCGGACCGGCCGGCGGGCGCGAACCCGGCGCCGACCTGGGGTCTGTCGCCGGGTCCGAACCTGATGATGGCGTCACACCCGGCGGCGGTAGAACCTGACCGCTAGTGGGGCGAAGACCACGATGATGCCGATCGACCAGAGGATGGATTTGGTGACCGTGTCGCCGACCGGGCCGCCGGTGATCAGGGCCCGGGCCGCGTCCATCACGTCCGAGACCGGGTTGATCTTCACCCAGGCCTGCAGCCAGCCCGGGAGGGTGTCGGTCGGCACCATCATGTTGGTGCCGAAGGTGAGCGGGAAGAGCACCAGGAACGCCGTGCCCTGGACCGCGCCCGGCTCGCGCATGATCACGCCGAGGAGCACGAAGATCCAGGTGATCGCCGACGCGAAGAAGATGACCAGCAGGCAGCCGGCCAGGGCGGTGAGCGGGTTCGTGCCGATCCGGAAGCCGATCGCGTAGCCGAAGCCGAGCAGCACCGCGATCGAGACCACGAACCGGGCCAGGTCGCCGAGCACCGAGCCGATCAGCGGCGCGGACCGGGCGATCGGCAGGCTGCGGAACCGGTCGAAGACGCCCTTCTTCACGTCGGTGTTGAGCGAGAAGCCCGTCGCCACCGACGCGAACATCACCGACTGCACCATGATCGCGGGGAGCAGGTACTCCAGGTAGACGGTCTGCGAACCGGAGATCGCGCCGCCCAGCAGGTACACGAAGATCACCACGAACATCACCGGCTGGAGCGTCACGTCCAGCAGCTGCTCGGGCGTGCGCAGCGTCTTGATCAGGCTGCGCCGAGCCAGCGCCAGGCTGTGCCGCGCGACCCGGAACGTCCGGGCGGGCGGCGGACCCGACGGGCCCGCGCTGGTGACCGGAGCCGGAGAGCGCTCGATAGTCGTTGTCATGCCGCCACCTCCGCGGTCGCCGGCTTGCCGGTCAGCGTGAAGAACACCTCGTCCAGGCTCGGCAGCCGGAGCGACAGCTCCATGACGCCGATCCCGGCTTCCTCGATCCGGCGTACGACGGTCGGGAACGCCCGGTCGTCGTCGATCGGCACGGTCAGCACACCGCGCCCCGGCGACTCCGGCTCGCGCTGGGCGACGGCGGCCAGGATGCCGCTGACCTCCGCCAGCCGGGCCGGGTCGGTCGGGCGCACCAGGATCGTCTGGCCGCCGGCGATCTGCTTGAGCTGCGCCGGCGTACCGTGCGCGATGACCTTGCCGTGGTCGATCACCGAGATCTCGTCGGCCAGCGCGTCGGCCTCGTCCAGGTACTGCGTGGTGAGCAGCACCGTCGAGCCGTCGCCGACCAGCGAGCGGACGACACCCCACATGTCCTCGCGCTTGGCCGGGTCGAGACCGGTGGTCGGCTCGTCCAGGTAGATCACGGCCGGCCGGCCGACCAGGCTGGCGGCCAGGTCGAGCCGGCGGCGCATGCCCCCCGAGTACGTCTTCGCCGGGCGGTTGGCCGCCTCGGTGAGGTCGAACCAGTCCAGCAGCTCGGCGGCCCGCACCTTGGCGTCGCGGCGCCGCAGGTCGAGCAGCTCGCCGATCAGCACCAGGTTCTGCGTGCCGGTCAGGTCCTCGTCGACCGACGCGTACTGCCCGGTCAGCCCGATCAGCCGCCGCACCGCCCCGGCGTCCTTGACCACGTCGTGCCCACCCACCGTGGCCCGCCCCGAGTCGGGCCGCAGCAGTGTGGCCAGGATCCGCACCGCCGTGGTCTTGCCGGCGCCGTTCGGCCCGAGCACCCCCAGCACGCTGCCCTGCTCGGCGGCCAGGTCGATGCCGGCCAGGGCCGTGGTCTTACCGAAGCGCTTGACCAGGCCCTCCGCCTGGAAAGCGAGGCTCATCGTGTTCCCCCTTGGTCGTCTTTCACGAGACCAAGGTGCCGGGCACCGCTGTCAGCGCACGCACACCGGGCTGGCACGGCCGTGCCAGCGACGTTCGGTCGGCTTTCGGTCGCGGCTGGTCACATGGACGCACCGACAACCGGAGGAGTTGCGATGAAGAAGCGGATCATGCTGGGTGTCGCCGTAGCCGCCGCGGCAGCCGGAGCGGCGCTGGCCGGCACCGCGGCCTGGGCGGCGGACGACGCTGCCGACGTGCGGATCAGCTACGAGCAGGTCCAGGACAAGGACTGCCCGGAGAGCACGCCGGAGGCCGACCTGTGACCGAGGCGCACACGGAGCTCGAAGAGGTGCTGTTCGCGGTCAAGCGGGTGATCGTGGGGCAGGACCGGCTGGTGGAGCGGCTGGTGGTGGCGTTGCTGGCCGACGGCCACTGCCTGCTGGAGGGCGTGCCCGGCGTCGCCAAGACCCTGGCCGCGCAGACCCTGGCCGAGACGGTCGGCGGGAGGTTCTCGAGGATCCAGTTCACCCCGGACCTGGTGCCCTCGGACATCGTGGGTACGCGGATCTACCGCTCGTCGACCGAGTCCTTCGACGTGGAGCTGGGGCCGGTGATGGCCAACCTCCTACTGGCGGACGAGATCAACCGGGCCCCGGCCAAGGTCCAGTCCGCGCTCCTGGAGGCGATGGCCGACCGCCAGGTCTCGATCGGCGGCCGCTCGTGGCCGGTGCCTGACCCGTTCCTCGTGCTCGCCACCCAGAACCCCATCGAGTCGGAAGGCGTCTACCACCTGCCCGAGGCCCAGCGGGACCGGTTCCTCATGCGCGTGGTCGTCGGCTACCCGACCGACCAGGAGGAGCTGGGCATCCTCTACCGGATGAGCACGGACGGGCCAGAGCCAAAACGCGTGCTCGACCCCAATCGCGTACGCGAGCTGCGCGCGGCGGCCCGCGACGTCTTCGTCCACCACGCGTTGGCGGAGTACGTCGTCCGCCTGGTCGTGGCGACCCGCGACCCGGCTCGGTTCGGCGCACCCGACGCAGCACCGAGCCTGGCGTACGGCGCCAGCCCGCGCGCCACGCTCGGCCTGGTCGCCGCCGCCCGGGCGCTGGCCCTGTTGCGGGGCCGCGACTACGTCCTCCCGGCCGACGTCACGGACCTGGCCGTCGACGTGCTGGCGCACCGACTGGTGCTCTCGTTCGACGCGATCGCCGACGAGGTCTCCGGCGAGTCCATCGTGGAGCGTCTGCTGGTGGCGGTCCCACCACCGCGGATCGCACCGTACGAGGCCGAACGGGCGGCGGCGGCATGACGGCGACCGTCAGCCACCTCGTGCCCGAACGGCGGCTGCGGCGGCTGGAGCTCCTGGTCACCCGCCGCCTCGACGGCCTGCTGCAGGGCCAGTACCTGGGCCTGTTGCCGGGCCCGGGGTCGGAGTTCGCGGGCTCGCGGGAGTACCGCCCGGGCGAGGACGAGGTGCGCCGGATGGACTGGGCGGTCACGGCGCGCACCAACGTGCCGCACGTGCGCCAGGTCGACGCCGACCGCGAGCTGACGACCTGGGTGCTGGTCGACGGCTCGGCCAGCATGGACTTCGGCACCGCCGAGATCGAGAAGCGCGAGCTGGCCGTCGCGGCGGTGGCCGCCGTCGGCTATCTCACCGCGGGAGCCGGGAACCGGCTCGGCGCCCGGCTGGCCGGCGGAACCCGGCGGGCGTTCCCGGCCCGGACGGGGCGAAACCACCTGCGGGCGGTGCTGCGTGCCCTGCTCGACGCCCCACGCGTGCCGACCGGCCCGCCGACCCCGCTCGCGGATGCGATCCAAGGACTGGCCCGCACGGCAAGTCGACGCGGTCTCGTCGTGGTGGTCTCCGACTTCCTCGACGACTCCGACTGGGCGACCGCCCTGCGCCGCCTCGCCGCGCGGCACCAGGTGCTCGCGGTCGAGGTCGCCGACCCGCGCGAGCTGGAGCTCCCGGACGTCGGCCTGATCACCCTGGTCGACACCGAGACCGGACGGCGCCGCGAGGTGTCCACCGCGAGCCGGCGGCTCCGCGCGGACTACGCCGAAGCGGCGGCGGCCGAGCGGGCCGCCGTGCACAAGGCGATCCGGCAGGCCGGCGCGACCCACCTTCCACTTCGGACGGACCGCGACTGGGTGGTCGACATCGTCCGGCACGTGCTCCTCCAGCGCCGGCTGGCGCGGCGGGGAGGTGCCGCATGACGTTCCAGAGCCCGTGGCGGCTCCTGCTGCTGGTCGGCGTCGCCGCCCTGCTGGCCGCCTACGTCCTGCTCCGCCGCCGGCGCAGCCGGTACGCCGTCCGGTTCACCAACCTGCGGCTGCTCGACAAGGTCGCCCCGGACCGACCGGCCTGGCGCCGACACGTGCCGGCCGGACTCTTCCTGGCGATGCTCGCGCTGCTGACGGTCGGCTTCGCCCGGCCGACGGACGACGTGCGGGTGCCCCGCGACCGCGCGGTCGTCATGGTCGCCGTCGACGTCTCGCTGTCGATGACGGCGACGGACGTGGCGCCCGACCGGCTCGCCGCGGCCAAGGAGGCGGCCAGCGGGTTCGTGGCCGGACTACCGGACACGTTCAGCGTCGGGCTGGTCGGCTTCGCGGGCAGCGCGACGGTGGCGGTGGCCCCGGTCACGGACCGGGAAACGCTCGCGGCCGGCATCGAGCGGCTGGCCGAGGGCGACACCGGCCGGCAGGGCACCGCGATCGGCGAGGCGATCTACGCGGCGTTGGACGCGGCCGCGGGTGTCGACCCCGAGAACCCGCCGCCGGCCCGGATCGTGGTGCTGTCGGACGGCTCGAACACCGCGGGCCGCGATCCCGGCGAGGCGGCGGCCACGGCGCGCGAGGCCGGCGTGCCGGTCGACACGATCGCGTTCGGTACGAGCGACGGCGTCATCGACCTGCAGGGCCGCGACCAGTCGGTGCCGGTCGACGGCGAGACGCTGCGCGCGGTCGCCGAGCAGGCGGCCGGGAGCTACCACGAGGCGGGCAGCGCCGACGAGCTGCGCGCCGTCTACGACGACATCAACACGACGGTCGGCTACACCACGCAGACCCAGGACGTGTCGGCCCGGTTCATCGGCATCGCGCTGGTCCTCGCGGCCCTCGCGGCGATCGCCTCGATGGTCTGGTTCGCCCGTCTTCCTTAAGGAGTAGCAATGAGCGGCCTCGGCACCACCCCACGCGGCCCCGGGTTCGTGTCCCCCCACATCGAGCCCGGGGTCCCCACGGACCCTCCCGCCCCTGCCGGTCCGGCGGGAGGGTCCGGCCGGGGACGCCCACGCTGGCTGCTCGCCGGCCTGGCCACGGTCGGCGTCTCGGCGGTCACCGGCGCGCTGGCCGGCGGCTGGGCCAGCACCGGCAACGATGGCACCGCAGCGCCGCCGGCCCCGGCAACTGCCACGCCCGCGCCCGCCGGCGCGATTCCGAGTGACCTGGTCGGGGCGGCTGCAGCCGCCCTGCCGGGTGTCGTCTCGGTGCGGGCCGGCGCGGCCGGCGGCTCCGGCTTCGTGACCGACCAGAGTGGACACATAATCACCAACAACCACGTGGTCGCCGGCGCCTCGACCGTTTCGGTGGTCGGCGCCGACGGCCGCCGGCGCACCGCCGAGGTGGTCGGCCGCGACCCGGGCAACGACATCGCCGTGCTGCGGGTCGCGGCGGCGGACGGGTTGCGCCCGCTGGCGTTCGCGGCCGCACAACCTCGGGTCGGCGAGCCGGTCCTGGCGGTCGGCTCGCCGCTCGGCCTGTCCGGCACGGTCACCGCTGGCATCGTCAGCGCCCTCGACCGGCAGGTCCGGCTCGGTGAGGGCGTGCGGCGGACCGCGATCCAGACCGACGCCTCGATCAACCCCGGCAACTCGGGCGGCCCACTGGTCAACGCGCGCGGCGAGGTGGTCGGGGTGAACACCGCGATCGCCACACTGGAGGGTGGCGGCAACATCGGCATCGGCTTCGCGATCCCGGTCGAGCAGGCCCGGGCCGCGGCACAGCGAATCATCAGCAGCGGTGGATAACGTCGAGTGATGCGGTTGCTTGTGGTGGAAGACGAGGAGGACCTCGCGACGGCGGTGCGGCTCGGCCTGACCCGGGCCGGCTACGCGGTCGACGTCGCGACCGACGCCGGTCAGGCGCTCGACCGGCTGTCGTACACGGCGTACGACCTGATGCTGCTGGACCTCAACCTGCCCGACGGCGACGGCTTCGCGATGTGCCGGGCGATCCGCCGCGGCGAGGTGCCGGTGGCGGGCTGCGGTGACCTGCGGGTGTTGATGCTGACCGCGCGGGGCGCCCTGCGCGACCGGGTGCGCGGCCTCGACGAGGGTGCCGACGACTACCTGGTCAAGCCGTTCGCCCTGGCCGAGCTGCTGGCCCGGGTGCGGGCGCTGCTCCGGCGCGACACCGGTGGTCAGCCCGCGGTGCTCACCGTCGGCCCGTTCACGCTCGACGCCGCCCGGTTCGAGGCCGCCCGGGGTGGCACGCCGCTCGCCCTGACCAACAAGGAGTTCGGCGTCCTGGAATACCTGATGACCCGGCCGGGGCGGGTCGTGCCGGCCGAGGAGCTGCTCGAGCACGTCTGGGACGAGAACGCCGACCCGTTCACGCAGACCGTGCGGGTCACGGTCGGCACCCTGCGCCGCAAGCTCGGCGGCGAGGCGATCGAGACGGTGGTCGGGCGGGGCTACCGGCTCCGGGAGGCGGCGTGCGACGGCTGACCCAGTCGATCAGGTTCCGCCTGACGGTCCTCTACTCGACGTTGCTCTTCGCGCTCGCCGGCACGGCGCTCGGCGTCACCTACGTGGCCGTCGAACGGGCCACCGACCCGAAGCCGGTCACCAAGCAGTACCAGGCCGGGGTGTTCAAGGGCGGGCGGAACGTCGGCACGATCGAGGTGGCCGAGGTCGACCAGATCGAGTCGGCGGTCAACTTCGGCACGCTCCAGACGCTGCGCACCTACTCGCTGTTCGCGCTCGGCGGCCTGTTCGTCGCGAGCCTGGGCATCGGGTGGGTGCTGTCCGGCCGGGCCCTGCGACCCGTCGGTGCGATCGTCCGCACGACCCGCGAGATCCAGGCGACCGACCTGTCCCGGCGGATCCGGCTCGGCGGCGCGCGGGACGAGCTGCGCGACCTCGCCGACACCATCGACGACATGCTCGACCGGCTCGACGACGCCTTCCGCGGCCAGCGCGAGCTGATCGACGACGCCTCGCACGAGCTGCGCAACCCCCTTGCCGTGATCCGGGCCAACCTGGACGCCTCGCTGATCGACGCGCCCGAGGCGACCGAGGCCGAACGAACCCGCGCGGTCGCCGTCATCGACCGGGCCGCCACCCGGATGTCCCGGCTAGTCGAGGATTTGCTGGCCACCGCACGAAGGGACGCCGACGGGCTCGCCGACACGGACGTCGACCTCGGCGCCGTCGCCCGCGAGGCGGGGGAGGAGTACACCGCGGTCGCCGCCGCCAGCCAGGTGTTCCTGGCCTACGACATCCGGCCGGGCCTGACCTACGTCGGCGACCACGACGCGCTGCGGCGTGCCGTCGGCAACCTGCTGTCCAACGCGGTGCGCCTGTCACCGGAGGGCGGCACGGTCACCGTCGCGGCGGGATCGGCGCCGGGCTGGCGCTGGATCGCCGTCGCCGACCACGGTCCCGGCATCGCAGCCGGCGACCAGGGCCGGGTCTTCGACCGCTTCTGGCGCGCGCCCGACACCCCGGCCGGCCGGGACCGGCGCACGGGGCTCGGGCTCGCGATCGTGCGCCAGATCGTCGAGTCGCACGGCGGCCAGGTGGCCCTGCACTCGACACCCGGCCGGGGCAGCACGTTCGTGCTCTGGCTCCCTTTGCCGAACGCCGACGGCCACCCGCCCGCCGACTCTCCGATCTAGGAGCTGTCCCGCACCACCAGCGTCGGGTTGAAGATCACTGTGCGGGGTGACCGTTGGGGCTCGCGGAGGCCGGCCAGCAGCAGCCGGGCCATCTCGCCGGCCATCTCCTCGACCGGCTGGCGGACCGTGGTCAGCTGGGGATGGGCCTCGAGCGCGGCGCTGCTGTCGTCGAACCCGACCACCGAGACGTCCCGGGGCACGTCCCGGCCGGCCTCCTGGAGAGCCCGCACAGCGCCCTCGGCCATCAGGTCGTTGGCCACGAAGAGGCCGTCGATCTCCGGATGGTCGGCGATCAGCGCCCGCGCGGCCGCCTCGCCGCTGGCCCGGGTGAAGTCACCCTCGACCACCGGCGGCGCCGGCAGGCCGTGGCGGGCCAGCGCGTCCCGGAACGCGGAGAGCCGACCCTGACCCGCCGGCATGTCCTGTGGTCCGGCGATCGTCGCCAGCCGCCGCCGGCCGCGGCGCACCAGGTGGTCGGCGGCGAGCTCGACCCCGGCCGGCTGGTCGACGTCGACGTAGCTGAGCGGCACCGGCCGGCCCGGCCGGGCGGAGAGCACGGTGACCACGCCCATCTCGGCGAGCTGTGCCGGGAACGGGTCGGCGGCGTGGCTGGAGATCAGCAGGACGCCGTCGACGTGCCCCTGGCGGAGATAGCGCAGCACCTGGTCGTGGGCCGGCGGGTCGGCCGGGATGATCACCAGATGGATGCCGTCGGCGCGGAGGACCTCCTGGGCGCCGGCGGTGATCCGGCCGAAGTACGGGTCCGTGAAGACCCGGTTCAGGAAGGTCGCCGCGTACTCCCGGTGGTTCGGTGGCTCGCTGATCACCAGCGCGACCGAGTCCGTGCGGCGGGTGACCAGCGACCGGGCCGCGAGGTTGGGCACGTAGCCGGTCTCCTGGATCGCCCGCTCGACGACCGCCCGCAACCGCGGGTCGACGGTCGGCACGTCGTTGATCACCCGGGACACCGTGGCCCGGGACACCCCGGCCGCGACGGCCACCTCGTCCAGGGTCGGCGGGCGCGGTGGATCGACGGGACGGGTGGTCACGGGACCAGTTATAGCACCGGAAGGCTTTCCGGAACTTCCGTTATTGGACCCCGCCGGCCCAGGGGTGCTGGACCGGCGGGGTCGATGAGTTCGAGTCACGGGGTTCCGTTGACGCCGCACTTGATGATGGGCCGGATGCAGTCCCGTACCCGGCGCTCCATCTCCGCCACGGGCCAGGCGTTGAAGAAGTCGCCGTGCATCGTGAACCCGCGGCCGGACGCGAGCCGGATCCGGCTGGGGTCACCGTTGACCGGATACCTCAGCACCTGGCGCAGCTTCGGCACCGGCACCGGGTGGGTGCTGGGGCAGTCGTTGTTGACCGGGTACGCCATGTGGCTCTTGTGGTTCGGCGAGTCCAGGTCGACGCCGTTCCAGCACTGCGGGAAGTCCAGATAGGACTCCAGCATGCTGCCCGCCGGGCAGTTGATGAAGTCCTTCCCGGCCCCGGCCTCGTTGTGGTGCAGGCACGACCACCGCGAGATCGTGGTCGCGTCCGGCGCCGTCGCCTGTGCGTTGCCGGCGACGATCCGCAGGCCGAGCGGCAGCGGCTGGATCCGGGCGGTCACGTCGGCGCGCACGCCCTCACCGAGGTAGTAGAAGATCCCGGTGACCGGCTCGACCGGCTGGTTGTCGTAGTAGAGGGTGGGCACCCAGTACGACGACAGGTCGATGCTCGGGTTGCAGTTGCTGGTGCCCGACTGCAGCGAGGCGAGGTTGGTGTACGCGTTGACGTTGCGCGCCCCGAAGAAGCTGTGCATGTGCGAGGCGCCGGGCAGACCCGGGTAGATGATCGGGTCGTCGGGGAGCCGGTGTGAGAACGGGCAGTCCGCGAGGAACTCGGAGACCCGCACGATCGGCCCGGTGGGCGGCGGCGGCTGGGTGGACCCGCCGACGCCGTACACCTGGAACTCCCAGAGCGAGACGCCCCACTGGGTGGCCCGCCGGGTGGTGTTGACCCGCACGTAGCGGCCGCTGCCGGAGACGGTCAGGTCCTGGTTGCCGCCGGTCGCGGTGGTCGTGCTGTAGACGGTCGTCCACGAACTGCCGTTGGCGGACGTCTGGATGGTGTACGCCGTGGCGTAGGCGGCCTCCCACCGGAGCACCACCCGGCTGATGGTGGCGCTGGCGCCGAGGTCGACCTGCAGCCACTGCGGGTCGCTGAACGCGCTCGCCCACCGGGTGCCGTTGTTGCCGTCGACCGCGTTGCTGGCGGGGGTGCCACCGTTCTCGGTCGACGACGCGCTCGCCGCGCGCCCCTGTGAGATGAGCGGATCGGCCGCGACGGCGTCACCGGCCGCAGCCACCAGGTAGCCACCGAGCAGCAGAACCAGCACGGCGGCGAAGCTTCCTGTTCGTCGCATGAGGACTCCTAGGGACTAGTTCTGGTAGACCCGGACGTAGTCGACGAGCATCCGGGAGGGGAACGGGGTGGTGCCGTCCACCGGGCCGGGGAAGTCGCCGCCGACCGCGAGGTTGAGGATCACGTAGAACGGGTGGTCGTAGACCCAGGGACCGCGGGTCGCCTCGACGGTGGCCTTGCTGGCCACGAAGACCGTGGTGCCGTCGAGCTTGAAGGTCATGCCCTTGCTGTCCCACTCGACGGCCCAGACGTGGAAGTCGTTGGCCAGGTCGGCGCCGCCGGGGGCGGTGTACTTCAACCCGTAGCCGGCTCCGCCGTTGTAGGCCGGCGCGTGCAGGGTCGAGTAGCCCTCCAGCGTGTTGCGGCCGAGGACCTCCATGATGTCGATCTCGCCGTTGTAGGGCCACGGGCGGCCGGTCAGGAAGTCGGCGCCCATCATCCAGAACGCGGGCCACAGGCCGTTGCCCTTGGGCACCTTGACGCGCGCCTCGATCCGGCCGTACTGGACGTGGAACTTGTTGCCGGTGTTCATCCGGTGCGAGGTGTAGTCGCGACCGCCGGCGGTCTCCCGGCGGGCCTCGATGACCAGCGAGCCGGCGCCGTCCATGTTGGCGTTGTTGTTGTTCGTGTAGTACTGGATCTCGTTGTTCTGCCCGGTGCCCGGGTCGATCGTCCACTTGGCAGGGTCGGGCTTGGAGCCTGCGGCGCCGTTGAACTCGTCACTCCACACCAGACGGTTGGCGGGGAAGACCGGGTCCGCGGGCATCGCCGGCGGCGTGGTCGGGTTGCCGCCGGTGCCGTACACCTTGAACTCCCAGAGCGAGTAGCCGTAGGTGCTGGACCGGGCGGTGCCGTACATCCGGACGTAGCGGCCGGTCCCGGTGACGTTGAGCGTCTCCTTGAAGCCGGCGCCGGTGGTGGTGGAGTAGATGCTCGTCCAGGTGGTCGCGTTCGGCGACACCTGGATCTGGTACGCCCGCGCGAACGCCGGATCCCACTGCAGCACCACCTGCGTGATGCCGGCCGTGGCGCCGAGGTCGACGTAGATCCAACCGGGGTCGACCCAGCCGGTGTTCGCGGCGGTGGCCCAGCGGCTGGCCGGGTCGTTGTCGAACGCCCGCGCCGGCGTGCACTCCCAGCAGGCGCCGTCGTTCTGGCTGGTGCTGGCGACCGCGGGTTTGTTGTAGGACAGCAGCCGCACGTCGCCGCCCGGCGGGTTGGTGGGCGGATCGGTGGGCGGGTTGGTCGGGCCGCCGCTACCGGTACGGACCTGGAACTCCCAGAGCGAATAGCCGTACGCGGTGCCCCGCGCGGTGCCGTAGACCCGCACGTAGCGGCCCGTGCCGCTGACCGTGAGCAGCTGCGTGCCACCCGCGCCCGTGGTGGTCGAGTAGACCGACGTCCAGGTCGCGGCGTCAGTCGACACCTGCACCTGGAAGGAGCGCCCGAAGGCGGCCTCCCACTGCAGCGTCACGCCGCAGATCGACTGGGCCGAGCCGAGGTCGACCTGCAGCCACTGCGGGTCGGCGGCGGCGCTGGACCAGCGGGTGCCGGCGTTGCCGTCGACCGCGGAGCTCGCCGGGAACACCGTGCTCTGGACCGACGACGCGGTGGCGGGACGGCCCAACGCGGCGTTGGCGGTGCCACAGCTGCCGGTGCTGCCGTACACCTGGAACTCCCAGAGCGAGACGCCGTAGCCGGTCGCCTTGGCGGTGGCGTTGACCCGCACGTAGCGACCGCTGCCGCTGACCGTGAGGTCCTGCACGCCGCCCGTGCCGTTGGTGGTGGTGTGGACGGTGGTCCAGGTCGTGCCGCTGGCCGAGGTCTGGACCGTGAAGGCGGTCGCGTACGCGGCCTCCCAGGTGAGCACGACCCGGCTGATCGTGGCCGACTCGCCGAGGTCGACCTGCAGCCACTGCGGCACGCTGAACGTGCTCGACCAGCGGGTGCCGGCGTTGCCGTCGACGGCGGCGGAGGCCGGCGTGCCGGCGTTCTCGGTGGAGGACGCGGTCGCGGTGCGACCCTGTGAGATCAGCGGATCGGCGGCCGCGGCGGTCACCGTGGTGACCACCAGCAAGCCGGCGAGCAGGGCGATCACGGCGCCTACGACCGTGGCCAGGCGCCATCGTCGGCCGGGCAGAACCCGACTCATATGGATCTCCTTTACGTGGGACGGGACGTAAAGAGAGCGCTCTCTTCCGCGCCACTCTGACGGGTCACCCAATCCGTGTCAATGGCTGACGTGCGTCGATGTCTTGGGGCGCCAAACGCGGTGCTAAACAGGCTCGATTGGCGGATCTCTATCGCTTGACGCCGTGCCCGGCATGTTCCACCCTTGAGGAAGCGCTCTCCCAGCCCGCTCTCGCAGCATGTAACGAAACCGCAACAGCTCCTTGACATGGCGCTCACGGTCCTCGATGGTCGGGAACCAGGTGAGAGCGCTCTCTCTCATTCGGCGTCACGCACCCCCCCGCACCACACCACGTCCCAGACTCAGATCCGACAAAGTGACCGCCGATCGTCGCACCTGCCGTGGAGAGCGCTCTCCAAACCCTGCCCATTCAACCGATCGCCTGGAGGAGTCCATGCGCAGGTTCACCGCGGTCGTCCCGATCGCCATCGCGGCAATGCTCGCGACGGCGGCATGTGGGAGCGACGACGGCGACAACCAAGCTGCCGACGACGGTCCGGTATCCCTTACGGTCGCGACGTTCGGCGAGTTCGGATACAAGGAGCTGTACGAGGAGTACATGAAGCTCCACCCCAACGTGAAGATCACCGAGCGGATCACCAAGACCGAGGACCACCACAAGAACCTCGCCGCGCACCTCGCGACCAACACCGGTGCCGCCGACATCGAGGCGCTCGAAGAGGGCTGGATCGGCCAGTTCACCGCGCAGCCGTCGAAGTTCGTCGACCTCACCGAGTACGGCGCCAACGACATCAAGGCGCAGTGGCCCGAGTGGAAGTGGAACGTCGGGTCCTCGAAGGACGGCAAGGTGATCGGCCTCGGCACCGACGCCGGCGGCATGGCCATGTGCTACCGGACGGACCTGTTCCAGAAGGCCGGCCTGCCGACCGACCGCGCCGAGGTCTCGAAGCTCTGGCCGACGTGGGAGCAGTACATCGAGACCGGCAAGAAGTTCGAGGCGGCCAAGGTGCCCGGCGCCCACTTCTTCGACGGCCCGACCGTCATGTACCGGTCGATCCTCGGCCAGGCCCCGGTCGGCCTCTACGACGGCGACAACGTCGTGGTCGACAGCAACCCGGACGTGAAGAAGGCGTTCGACCTCTCCGCGCAGGCCGTGACCTCGGGTCTGTCGGCGCGCGCCGAGGCGTGGACGCCGGCCTGGAACGCCGGTTTCGCGAAGGGCACGTTCGCCACGCTGGCCTGCCCGTCGTGGATGATGGCCTACATCCAGACCCAGGCCAAGGACGCCTCGGGCAAGTGGGACATCGCCGACGTGCCCGGTGGCGGCGGCAACTGGGGCGGCTCCTGGCTGACGGTTCCGAAGCAGGGCAAGCACACCAAGGCGGCGTACGAGCTCGCCAAGTGGCTGACCGCTCCGGAGCAGGAGGTCAAGGTCTTCCAGAAGTACGGCAACTTCCCGTCGACCGTCACCCTCTACGACGACCCGGCGATCAAGGACTTCGTGAACCCGTACTTCAACAACGCACCGGTTGGCCAGATCTTCTCCAAGTCGGTGACGACGATGAAGCCGCAGTACCTGGGCCCGAAGGCCGGTGACATCAACACCCAGATCATCAACGGCCTCACCCGGATCGAGCAGGGCAAGCAGACGCCCGACCAGTCCTGGGCGCAGGTCCTGACCGACGTCAAGGCGCTGCTCTAGCAGATCCCCGCTCGCCTGGTCCCGGTGCGCTCCTCGCGCCCGGGACCACGGCGCGCACCGACAACCGGAGGTGACGGGGATGACCCAGTTGGCGACGGAGGAGCGGGTGGGGCCGCGCCGCGGCCTGCTGCACCGCCTCGACGTCAAGGGCTCGCCCTACCTGTACATCGCGCCGTTCTTCATCCTGTTCCTGGGGTTCGGCGTCTTTCCGCTGATCTTCACGGCCTGGGTCTCGCTCCACGAGTGGAGCCTGCTGTCCGAGGAACACACCTGGATCGGCTTTGGCAACTACACGAAGCTCTTCGACGACCCGGCGTTCTGGAACGCGCTCTGGAACACGGTGTCGATCTGGGTGATATCAACCGTGCCACAGCTTCTGCTGGCGCTGGTCCTGGCGCACATCCTCAACCAGCGGCTGCGGGGGCAGACGTTCTGGCGGATGAGCGCGCTGATTCCCAACATTACGAGCGTCGCCGCCGTGGCGATCATCTTCAGCCAGCTCTTCGGCCGTGACTACGGGCTCTTCAACTGGGTGCTCGGCCTCTTCGGTGTCGACAAGATTGACTGGACCGCGAACACGTGGAGCTCGCACGTCGCGGTGTCCACGATGATCATTTGGCGGTGGACCGGCTACAACGCGCTGATCTACCTCGCCGCGATGCAGGCGGTGCCGAAGGAGTTGTACGACTCGGCCTCGTTGGACGGCGCGAGCAGCTTCCAGCAGCTCCGGAAGATCACCGTGCCGGCCATCCGGCCGACCATCATCTTCACCGTCATCATCTCCACGATCGGCGGTATGCAGGTGCTCGCCGAGCCGTTGTTGTTCGGCGGCAACGGCCTGACCGGTGGTTCGGACCGGCAGTTCCAGACCCTGGCGCTGTACCTCTACGAGGTCGCGTTCGGCCGCTTCGACTTCGGCTACGCGTCGGCGAGCTCGTGGGTGATGTTCTTGATCATCGTGGTCGTCGCCGCGATCAACTTCGGCATTACCAGCCGGCTTCGGAGGAGCTGATGGCCACTACCCTCGCCCCGCCGCCCCGGCATGTCAGCCCGCCGCAGACGGCCCGCCGCCGGATCCGCCGCCTGTCGCGCCGCCGGCCGGGCAAGCTGACGTACCTGATGCTGACGGCGATCGCGTTCTTCTCGTTCTTCCCGCTCTACTGGTCGGTGGTCGTCGCGTCCCAGGACAACAGTGCCCTGGGCAAGATTCCGCCGCCGGTCCTGTTGGGCGGCAACCTCTGGTTCAACCTCAAGCGGGCGTTCACGATGGTCCCGTTCGAGAAGGCTCTGATCAACTCGTTCCTGGTGGCCGGTGCCATCACGCTCAGCGTGGTGCTCTTCTCCACGCTGGCCGGGTTCGCCTTCGCCAAGCTCCGGTTCCGCGGCCGCAACATCCTGCTGCTCAGCATCATCGGGACGATGATGGTGCCGACCACGCTCGGCATCATCCCGCTCTACATGCTGATGGCGAAGATCCAGTGGACCGGCACGATCTACGCGGTCATCGTCCCGGCCATGGTCAACGGGTTCGGCGTCTTCTTCATGACGCAATATCTCAGCGAGGCCGTGCCCACCGAGCTGCTGGAGGCCGGCCGGGTCGACGGCTGCTCGACCATCAGGCTGTTCTGGCACGTGGTGCTGCCCGCCGCGCGACCGGCGGCCGCGGTGCTCGGCATGCTGACCTTCCTGACGGCGTGGAACGACTTCTTCTGGCCGTTGGTCGTGCTGACACCGGAGGACCCGACCGTCCAGGTCGTGCTCTCGACGCTGTCGGCCGGCCGGATCACCGACTACTCGTTGGCGCTGACCGGCGCGCTCATCGCGATCCTGCCGCTGCTCGTCGTCTTCGTGGTGCTCGGCAAACAGATCATCGGAGGAATCATGCAAGGAGCCGTCAAGGGATGACCATCGTCGAGGAAGCCACCGACGCCCGTCCGCTGCGGTTCCCGGAGGGGTTCCGGTGGGGGGCGGCCACCGCGTCGTACCAGATCGAGGGCGCCGCGCAGGCCGACGGCCGGTCACCGTCCATCTGGGACACGTTCGCGCGTACGCCCGGCAAGGTCGACGGCGGACACACGGGCGACGTGGCCTGCGACCACTACCACCGGTTCGCGCAGGACGTCGCGCTGATGGCCGACCTGGGCCTGGGCACGTACCGGTTCTCCGTCGCCTGGCCGCGGATCAAGCCGGACGGCAGCGGCCCGGTCAACCCCAGTGGCCTGGACTTCTACGACCGGCTGGTGGACGCGCTGCTGGCCGCCGGCATCGAGCCGATGGCCACGCTCTACCACTGGGACCTGCCGCAGGCGCTGGAGGACCGGGGCGGCTGGACCAACCGGGAGACCGCGTACGCGTTCGCCGACCTGGCCGCCGCCACGGTGGCCCGGCTCGGCGACCGGGTGCCGACCTGGACCACGCTGAACGAGCCGTGGTGCTCGGCCTTCCTGGGGTACGCCAGCGGGGCGCACGCACCCGGCCGGCGGGACCCGCGGGCGGCCTTCGAGGCGGCACACCACCTGCTGCTGGCGCACGGGCTGGGTGTGTCCGCGCTGCGGGCGGGGGGAGCGCGGGAGGTGTCGCTCACGCTCAACCTGACGCGGGTGACGCCGCACGACCCTGCCGACGCGCACGACCGGGCGGCCGCGACGCTGGTCGACGGCCTGCAGAACCGGATCTTCCTGGATCCGGTGCTCAAGGGCGGCTATCCGCAGGACATGCGGGACCTGTTCGACCGGTTCGGCGCCGACGGCGTCATCCACGACGGCGACCTGGCCACCATCGCGGCGCCGATCGACCTGCTGGGCGTCAACTACTACCAGCCGTCACTGGTGGCCGCCCAGGTCGGCGCCCCGCCCAACCCGTGCTACCCGGGCAGCGAGGGCATCGGCTACCCCCCACAAGCGCTACCGGTGACGGCGATGGACTGGCCGGTCGACCCGACCGGGTTGGGTGACCTGCTGGTCCGGCTCTCGGTCGACTACCCGGGCACGCCGCTGATCGTCACCGAGAACGGCGCGTCGTACGTCGACACGCTGGTCGACGGGCGGGTCGCCGACGTGGCCCGGATCGAGTACCTGGACGGCCACGTGCGCGCGGTGCACGACGCGATCCGGCGGGGTGCCGACATGCGCGGCTACTTCGCCTGGTCGCTGCTCGACAACTTCGAGTGGGCGTACGGGTACGACAAGCGGTTCGGCCTGGTCTACGTCGACTACGCCACGCAGCACCGCGTGCCGAAGGACAGCGCGCTCTGGTTCCGCGACGTGATCCGCCGCAACGCGGTGTAACGGGCTACGGGACGGTCCGGTCGATCGCGGCCGGGCCGTCCTTGTCGAGCTCTTCCTTGGCCCGCGCGACGTTCTCCGGCGTCGGATCCTTGCCCTCCGCCTCGGCCAGGTCCTCCGGGTCCCATGGCTGGTCGGAGCCGGTGCGCGGCAGCCAGCCCGGTTCGCGGAACACCGGGGTGTCGGGGTCGTGCTGTTCATCGGTCATGGGCGCCCACATACCCGGCTGCCGCCCCGGTATGCCCGGCGGCCCCGGCGTTGTAGGGTCGTGCCTCGTTCCGACAACACTGGGGCAGGAGTGAAACGAGGGAAGCCTGCGGCGCGCCTCCTCGCGGCGTGTCTGCTGCTCACGCTGGGCGGGTGCGCCACGACGCGGGCCGAGGTCGTGTCGCGGTCCCCGGTGTGGCTGTCCGCCGACGCCATCTACTTCCTGCGGGCCGCCGGGCCGGCGCCGGCCGAGCTGTGGACGCGCGACCCGGAGTCCGGCGAGCAGCGGGCGGTGGGTGCCGCCGTGCCGGACCCGTGCGGCCCGCTGGACTACCTGTTCCGGGTGCCGGACGGGCGGCTCGGTCTCGCGCTGCGCTGCGGGCAGACCGGGCGGCTGGTGGCCTTCGACCCCGCGTCCGCCTCGTTCGAGCGGCTGGCCGACCTGGCGTCCTGGGCGCCCCAGGTGACGCTGTCGACCGATCTGCGCGGTGGCTACGGCGCCGGCGTGAACGACGGGTGCTGGTCGCTGTCCACCATCGCGCTCCCGCGCGGCGACCTCAGCCCGACCCTTCCCGAGCTCACCTGCGCGGCCGGCGCGTCCGCCCGTTCGCCGGCCCTGACCCGCTGGGGCGGCCTGGTGTTCGCGGCCACCCGGGACGCCCCGCCGGCCGGCGACAAGCGCCGCTGGTCGGTGCACCTGGCCGGGTTCCAGGGCGTCCCGTACAAGGGGATCGGTCCGACGTTCGAAGGGCTCCCGGATGTCGACCTGTCGCCGGACGAGTCCACCGCCGCCGTGACGGCCACGAAGTTCGGGCGCTCGCGGCTGATCCTGGTCAGCCTGAAGAACGGCGAGAGCCACGAGCTGCTGTCGTCGACCGCGAGCTTCTCGGATCCGAGCTTCGCGCCCGACGGCACGCGGGTCGCCTACAGCGACCTGCGCGCCATCAGGGTCGTCTCTCTTCCCGGACCTAGCCGCGGGTGATGCGGACGTCGTCCACCCCGGCCTCGACCAGGCTGGCCGTGCTGGCGTCGACCGCGCGGAACAGGATTCGGACCGACTGACCGGCGTACGCGGTCAGGCTCGCCGTGCGGGTGGCCCAGGCGCCGTT
Organism: Asanoa hainanensis; assembly: GCF_900188485.1. GTDB lineage: Bacteria > Actinomycetota > Actinomycetes > Mycobacteriales > Micromonosporaceae > Asanoa > Asanoa hainanensis. Next base: position 105,252 of record NZ_FZPH01000004.1, on the reverse strand, counting down.
GCGGTTGCTGGCCGCGCCGGCCTGGGTGAACAGCGTGGTCGTGCCGCCGCTGTGCACGACGGCCGCCGAGAACGAGTCGGCGCTGCTGGAGTTGCTGCCGTGGGCGAGATACCACGAGAACGACAGGTTCAGCGGGCCGGTGGCCGGCAGCGTGATCGCGGGGGACTGGATCGTCGTGGTGCCGCCGTCGACGTCGAAGTCGCCCGCCGAGGTGCCGGCCGCCGCGCCGGTGACCAGGTCGTTGGTGCCGCTCACGGTGGTGCCCAGCTGCTTGGCGCCGCTCGACGTGGTGGCCGCCGGGTCGCCGCGCACCCACTGGCCCAGGGTCGCGGTGTCGGTGCCGGCCGGGTTGGCGGTCCAGCCGGTCGCCGTCTCGAACGTGTCGCTGTAGACGGTGGCCGGCGGTGCGGGCGGGCTGACCGCGACGTTCCAGACCGCGTACGCGATCGCGTCGGCGTTGCGGTCCAGGGCGGTGTCGTTGATGTTGGTGGTGGTGTCGCAGGACCGGTGGTAGCAGACGTCGTACGCGACGCCGGACGAGCCGCCCCACTTCGTCGCCTGTGCCGCCGTCTTGCGGCCCTCGGCGCCGGTGAACGTGCCGCCGGCCGGGATGCCCGCCGCGATGAACGGGCCGTAGTCGCTACGGCCGTCGAAGTCGGTGCCCTCCGTCGGCACGCCGATGCTGGTGAAGTACTCGGCGAGGACCGCTTCGAGCAGGGCGGAGCCGGCCGGGCCGGGACCGGCGCCGGTGCCGTCGGAGTTGTCGCCGTCGTAGAGGAAGTAGCCGGGGTTCGGCGAGCCGACCATGTCGAAGTTGTAGTAGGCCTCGATGTTGGCCCGCGCCGCCGCGCTCAGGCTGTCGACGTAGAAGTCCGAGCCGATCAGCCCGCGCTCCTCGGCGCCCCACCAGGCGAACCGCAGGTGCCGGGTCGGCGTGATGCCCTGCCGGGCCACCTCGAGCGCGACCTCGAGGATCGCCGCCGAGCCGGAGCCGTTGTCGTTGATGCCGGGCCCGGCGGCCACGCTGTCGAGGTGCGCACCGACGATCACGGTGTTGGTGGTGTCGCCGCCCGGCCAGTCGGCGATCAGGTTGTAGCCGGTCGCGCCGCCGTAGCTGAACGACTGGACGGCGGTCGTGTAGCCGGCGGCGTCGAGCCGGCCGCGCACGTAGTTGACCGAGGCCAGGTAGCCCGGCTGGCCGTGTGCCCGGTTGCCGCCGTTGGCGGTCGCGATGCTCTGCAGCTGGGTCAGGTGGGCCTTGACGTTGGCCAGCGGGATGTTGGGCCCCGGCACGGCGGCCACGGCCGGACCCGCGCCGGTGGTCGCGGTCAGCGCGGCCGTGACCACGGCGGTCAGCAGAATGGGGATGATTCGGGGAATCCGCATGTCGCTCCCTTGTGGGTGAACGGGCATGTGCCGGCCGTATGGTCGCGACGCGTGCGGTCACGGACAAGACATCGAAGGGTTTCTTTCCCGGGTGCGCTGAAAGGGACCTGTGAGCTGAAACACCATCCTTGCCGGGAATGGGCCGCCGCCCGGCGGATTTGCAGGCAGTGTGATCGACCCGCCTGTGCTCCCCGGTGAGCTGATGAGCCTCCGGCAACGTGTCCGTCTCGTCGTCGTGCTCGGCTCCCTGATCGCGATCGGTCCACTGACGATCGACATGTACCTGCCGGCCCTGCCGTCGATCACCGACGATCTGGGCACCACCTCGACCGCCGTCCAGCTCACGCTGACCGGCACGCTGGCCGGGCTGGCGCTCGGCCAGTTGGTGATCGGCCCGCTCGCCGACGCCCTCGGGCGCCGCCGGCCGCTGCTGGCCGGTCTCGCGCTGCACGTGGTGGCCTCGGTGCTGTGCGTCGTCGCGCCCTCGATCGCCGTGCTCGGCACCCTGCGGGTGGTGCAGGGGCTCGGCGTCGCGGCCACCTCCGTCGTCGCGATGGCCGTGGTCCGCGACCTGTTCAGCGGCAGCGCCTTCGCCCGGCTGTTCTCGCGGCTGATGCTGGTCATGGGGCTCGCGCCGATCCTGGCGCCGACCCTGGGCAGCGCGGTGCTGGAGGCGACCAACTGGCGCGGTGTCTTCGTCGTGCTCGCCGGCTTCGGCGTGCTGCTCACGCTGACGGCGCTGCTCGCGCTGCGCGAGACGCTGCCGCCGGAGCGCCGCCGCCGGGGCGGGATGGCCGACACCGTGCGCACCTACGGCGAGCTGGCGCGCGACCGGGTGTTCGTCGGTATGGTGCTGGTCGCCGGGTTCGCGATGGCGGCCTTGTTCGCCTACGTGGCGGGTTCGAGCTTCGTCTTCCAGGACCAGTACGGCCTGGACGAGCGGCAGTTCGGCATCGCGTTCGGCGCCGGCGCGGTCGGCCTGATCACGGCCACCCAGCTCAACGTCCGCCTGCTGCGCCGCTGGACCCCGCAGCGCGTGCTGGTCGGCGCGCTGACCTTGGGCACCGCAGCTGGCGCCCTGCTGATCGTCTTCGCCGCGACCGGCTTCGGCGGCCTGGCCACGCTGCTCGCGGCGCTCTGGCTGGTGCTGTTCTCGGGCGGCCTGGCCATGCCGAACTCGGCGGCGGTCGCGATGACCCGGCACGGCGAGGCCGCCGGCACCGCGGCCGCGCTGCTGGGAGCGGTTCAGTTCGGCACGGGTGCGGTCGCCGCGCCGCTGGTCGGCGTGCTCGGCAACGACGGCCTCGCGATGGCCACCGTGGTGGCGGGCGGCATGGTCGCCTCGACGCTCGCCCTGGTCCTGGTCGCCCGCCCGCACCGGATGACCGACCCGGAGCTCACCCCCGCCGCGATCCCCGAGCCGGCGGTCGCCTGAGTTCTGCCATTACCGGCCAGTAGCCCACCGCGAGCGTGTTTGGCTGGGTGGATGGCCGGATCCGTCAATCCCGCCCGTTCGGAATGGGACGTCATCGTCGTCGGCGGTGCGCCGCCCGGCGAGACGATCTCGCTCTACAGCAGCCAGGCCGGGCTCTCGGTCGCGCTGGTCGAGCAGGACAAGGTGGGCGGCGAGTGCCTGTACTGGGCGTGCATGCCGAGCAAGGCGATGCTGCTGCCGGTGCAGCTGCGCAACCTCGCGATCGACACCCCGGGCGTGCGGCAGCTCGTCAACGGTCGCCGGGTCGACGCCGCGGCCGTCCTGGCGCGCCGCGACGAGATCACCTACCACCATGACGACACCTCCTCCGTCGACCTCATGCTGCGCAACGACGTCGACGTGATCAGGGGCCGCGGGCGGCTCGCCGGCCCCCGCACGGTCGAGGTCAGCGACGACGGGCGGACCCGGGAGATCACCGCGCGCCGGGCGGTCGTGCTGTCACCCGGCACGGACGCGGCGGTGCCGCCGATCCCCGGGCTGGCCGACGCCAGGCCGTGGCGGTCCCGGGACGTGACCAACATGCACGAGGTGCCCCGCCGGGTCGTCGTGATCGGCGGCGGCGTGGTGGCCTGCGAGGCGGCGACCTGGCTGCGCGGGCTCGGCGTCGAGGAGCTGACGCTGGTCTTCCCCGGCGAGCGGCTGCTGGGCATGAAGGAGCCGTTCGTCGGCGAGCTCGTGCTGGCCGCCTTCGAGGCCGACGGCATCTCGGTCCGGACCGGAACCCCGGTCCGGGAAGTCAGCCGCGAGCGGGTGGACGACCGGGGCATCGGGCGCCGGCACGGTGGCGAGGTCACCGTGACCGTCGGCGACGGCGAGCGGATCGTCGCGGACGAGGTGCTGGTCGCGACCGGCCGCGTGCCGAACAGCCGGGACATCGGGCTGGAGACGGTCGGCGTCGAGACCACGGACCGCGGCTTCGTCGAGGTGGACGACCATCTGACGGTGCCGGGCACCGACTGGCTCTACGTGCTCGGCGACCTGACCGGCCGGGCGCTGCTGACGCACATGGGCAAGTACCACGCGCGGGTCGCCGGAGAGGTGATCGCCGCGCGGGCCGCCGGGCGACCGCTGGACGAGCGGCCGTACAACCCGTACACGGACCTGGCCGACCGGGACGGCGCGCCGCAGGTCGTCTTCTGCGATCCCGAGGTCGCCTCCGTGGGTCTGACCGAGGCCGAGGCGCTGGACCGGGAGATCCCGGTCGAGGTGGTCGAGCGCGACTTCGCCGGCATCGACGGCGCCCGGTTGGCCCGCGAGCACTACGTCGGCCGGGCGAAGCTGGTCGTCGACAACGCCCGCGACACGCTCGTCGGTGCCACCTTCGTCGGGCCAGGGGTCAGCGAGCTGCTGCACGCGGCGACCGTCGCGGTGACCGGCAAGGTGCCGGTGCCCGCGCTGCGGCACGCGGTGGCCAGCTTCCCGACGATCAGCGAGATCTGGCTCTACCTGCTGGAACAGCTCCGGGCTCAGCGCGCGGCGGCGTAGCGCAGCCGGATGCCGCTGAAGCCCAGCGTGCTGCCGACGACCTCGTCCCAGAACGGCCACAGGTTGGGCAGCACGCGCAGCTGGATGCCGGCGGCCTCGTGCAGCGCGAACAGGTCGCCGACCGGCTCCGGCGGCCCCAGCGGCTCGACGGGCTCGGTCGCCACCAGCGCGTGCCCGTCCGCGCTGATCGGGTGGAACGGCGCGGCCGGCAGGCGGTAGCCGTAGAGCGTCACGGCGCGCATCTGCTCCAGGGCGCGGTATTCGACGGCGTGTACCCGGTCGCCGGAGCCCGCGCCGATGATCCGGTCGCGGTCCTCCGGCGTGGTGTCCGGCCACACCCAGGCCATCGCCCGGGGTGTGTCGCGCGGGAACCAGTAGTCGGGCGCGCGGTCGTGGCCGACCGCCCAGACGTACGCCTCGGTCTCCGCGGCCGTCGCAGCCACGTGCGGCACGAACAGGGTGATCGCGGGGTCTTCGGAGAAGTGCAGGACCTCGTCGTCGGCCGGGCGCATCCGGCCAGTCTCTCAACCGGTGCGCAGTTCCTCCACCGCCGTGCTGCTGCGCAGGAACAGCAGCCCGATGCCGACCGTCACCACCACCGCGCCGACCGCCAGGAGGCCGTAGGCGGCGAGGGTGTCGTAGGCGTGGACGAACGGCGCGGAGCCACCGTAGTTGCTCACCTCGGAGCCCGTCACCGGAGCGATCAACGACGTGCCGACGACGAGCGCGAGCAGGACCGACGGGACGATCGGGACCAGCGAGTGCCAGAGGATCGAGCGCGCGAGCACCGACCGCGGCACACCGGAGGCGACCACCGCGGCGTACGCCTGCCGGCGCGCGACGATCCCTTCGCCGACCGCTACGACCAGCCCGGCCGCGGCGATCACCACGGCGACCACGATCGCGAGGTCGACCAGGTTCATGGTGTCGAGATAGAACCCGTCGCCCGGACCCACGCCGTAGTTGCCGTCCCGCGCCGAGGCGAGCTCGAGGCCGCGCATGATCCGGAAGTAGCTCCGCATCTCGGCCGCGCCAGCACCCACGAAGACGCAGGCGAGCAGGGCGGCGAACGTGCGTGCGCCGTGCCACGGGTCGCTGGTCAGGCGGCGCGCGGCGAGCAGGGCCGAGGGCCACCGCGCGAACCGGTGCAGGAGGCGGCCGGCGGCGTACGAGATCCAGCCGGTGCCCAGGATGACGCCGAGCGTCGCGGCGAGGGTCCCACCGGCGCCCAGCGTGGTGATCAGCCAGTTCGGCGCGGACCGCCCGCGTTCGAAGAACCACTCCAGCACCGGGGCGATGCTGCCGAAGCTGACCAGGCCGAGCACGATCAGCACGCCCGGCCAGGGGAGTGGGGCCCGCTGGCGCCGGACCCGGCGCACCACGCCGAGCGGGCCGATCACGACCCGGCGCAGCAGCAGGGCGGCGGCGAGCGCGGCGACCAGCGGGAGTGCCACGGCGGTGACCGCGATCTGCCACGGCTCGGGCAGCACGTCCGTCGGCAGGGCGCGCAGGCCGTCGGGACCCGGCCGGTCGAGCAGCGGGCGGGCCGCGAAGAAGACGCCCAGCCCGGCGGCGACGCCGAGCACCGCGGCCACGCCGGTCTCGGCCACCGCCACCAGTGTCGCCTGGCCGGGCGTGGCGCCCGCGAGGCGTAGCGCGGCCAGCCGGCGGTCGCGGGCCGGTGCGCCGAGGCGTGCGCACTGCCCGGCCAGCGCGAGGATCGGGACGGTCAACAGCAGCAGCGTGAAGACGGTGCCGGCGCGCAGGCCGGGCTCGTCCAGCAGGGCGTTGCGGTAGCGCTGGTTGTGCTCGTACGCGCCCAGCTCGGGAATCGCGATGACCGTGAGGGCCGACAGGATGGCCAGGGTGGCCAGCAGCGCGCTGAACCCGGTGAGCGCCACCCGCACGCCGTCGGTGCGGCTGCCGGCCAGGGCGAGCCGCAGCAGGGTCCCCGGCTTCATCGCCCGTGCCTGCCCTGCGCCGCTGTCAGGCCGAGCCCGCTCGCGTCGACGACACCGTCGCGCAGCGAAACCTCGCGGTCCGCGTACGCGGCGACCTGCACGTCGTGCGTCACGAGCAGCACGGTCGTGCGTTGCTCCCGGGCCAGCCGGACGAGCTCGCCGAGCAGCGCCTCGCTGGTGCGCGAGTCGAGCGCGCCGGTGGGCTCGTCGGCGAACAGCACCCGCGGCTCGGTGACCAGCGCCCGGGCGACCGCGCAGCGCTGCTGCTGGCCGCCGGACATCTCGCCCGGCCGGGCGTCGGCGACGTCGGCGACGCCCAGCCGGTCGAGCCACCCCTCCGCGGCGGTCCGCGCCTCTCGCCGCCCCGTGCCGGCGAGCAGCAGCGGCAGTGCCACGTTCTCCGCCGCGGTCAGCTCGGCCACCAACTGGCCGAACTGGAACAGGACGCCGAACTCGGTGCGGCGCAGGCGCGACCGCATCCGCTCCGACCAGGTGTCGAGCCGGTGCCCGCCGTAGGTCACCTCGCCGGCGTCCGGCCGCAGGATGCCGGCCAGGCAGTGCAGCAGCGTCGACTTGCCGCAGCCGCTAGGCCCGGTGACGGCGAGGATCTCGCCCTCGGCGACGTCGATGGTGACGCCGCGCAGGGCCGCCGTCCGCCCGTAGGACTTCACCACGCCCCGGGCACGCAGGATCGTCATGGGTGCACCTCCCGATGCAGGTCGGCGACGCGCTCGAGGGTGTTGGAGACCCAGCGCAGGTCGGCGTCGAGGTGGAGAATCGCGTAGTCGGCGGCGACCACTTCGCCGAGCGAGCTGGCCGGGTCGGTCTTGACCGCGGTGAGCGCCCGCAGCCGCTCCATGTGCGCCGCCCGCTGCGCCACCAGGTAGTCGCGGGCCCGGTCGGCGCCGCTGACCAGCACGGCGACGGCGACCTTGGCGAACAGCGTGCTGGTGACATAGGGCGCCGGTGGCTCGGTCTCGCCCAGCCAGTCGTCGAGCCGCTTGCGTCCGGCTTCGGTGATCTCGAAGCTGGTGCGCTCGGGTCCGCCCTCCTGGTCGTGCCCGGCAGTGGTCACCAGGCCGTCGCGTTGCAGGCGACCGATCGTGGCGTAGACCTGGCCGAAAGCCACCGGCTTGGCCTGCGGCAGGCGCTGGTCGTGCGACCGCTTGAGCTCGTAGCCGTGCATGGGACCGCCGGCCAGCAGCCCCAGCAGCACATGCGCGGTCGACATGACGCCCACTATTCATCGAGCGAATAGTGGGCGTCAAGCCAATGCCCGGTTAGAGCATCTTGTCCAAAGTGATCGGAAGGTCACGGATGCGCCGACCGGTGGCATGGTGCACCGCGTTGGCGATCGCCGGCGCGATGCTGACGATGCCGATCTCGCCGAGGCCCTTGCCGCCGGTCGGGTTGAACGTGTCCGGCTCGCCGACGAACGTGATGTCCAGGTCGGGCACGTCCAGGTTGACCGGCACCAGGTAGTCGCCGAACGTGCCGTTGGCGACCCGGCCGGAGTTCGGGTCGTAGGCGAGCTCCTCCAGCAGGGCCATGCCGATGCCCATCACAGCACCGCCGATCGCCTGGCTGCGGGCGGTCTTGGCGTTGAACACCCGGCCGCCGTCGATCACGGAGACCAGCCGGCGGACCCGGACGACCCCGAGCTCCTCGTCGACACCCACCTCGGCGTACGCGGCCGCGAACGCGCCAGCCGGAGCCACGTCGCTGTGCGTGGCCGCGCCGGCCAGGTCGGAGTAGCCGGTCACCGCGAGCTCGTCGAGGCCGTGCCGGTCGAGCAGCGAGGCGAACGACTCGCCCGGGCGGCCGTCCAACCTGGCCAGTTGCTCGGCCAGCTCACCCGCGGCGTTCTGGATCGCCGCGGCCAGCGCGCCGGCCAGACCGGAGCCGCCCGACTGGGGCGCCGGCGGCTGGTCGGTGTCGCCGATCACCACGCGGACGTTCTCGACGTCGATACCGAGCAGCTCGGCGGTGATCTGGGCGGTGATCGTGTAGGTCCCGGTGCCGATGTCCGTGCCGGCGGTGCGCACGGTCGCGTTGCCGCGGCGGTCGACGGCGAGCCGGACCGTGCAGGGCAGCGCGTAGAACTCGAAGCTCGCCCCGGCCATCCCCTGGCCGACGAGTTGGTCGCCGTCGTGCGTCGAGCGCGGCGCCGGGTCGCGGCCGGCCCAGCCGAACCGCTGGGCGCCGACCTCCAGGCACTCGCGAAGGGCCTTGCTGGACCAGGGCTTGCCCGACTCCGGGTGCACCTCGGCGTAGTTGCGCAGCCGCAGCTCGACCGGGTCGACACCCGTCTGGTCGGCCAGCTCGTCGAGCGCCGACTCGATCGCGAAGTGTGCCTCGACCGCGCCGGGTGCCCGCATGAACCCCGTGTACGGGATGTTCAGGTGCGCCCGCCGCTCGTGCGTGGCGACGTTGGCGCAGGCGTACGTGGCCGGTGTGACGGCCACGATCGGCGAGGGCAGGTTGTCGCCCATGCCGTTCGCGGCGATCGCGTCGTGGTCGAGCGCGGTCAGCCGGCCGTCGCGGTCCGCGCCGAGCTGGACGCGTTGGCGGCTGGCGGCCCGGTGACCGACCGAGTGGAACATCTGCGGCCGGCTCAGCACGAGCTTGACCGGGCGGTCCAGCACCCGGGCGGCCAGCGTGGTCAGCACCGTGTGGCTCCACAGCCGCAGGCCGGCGCCGAACCCACCGCCGAGGAACGGGATCAGCACCCGGACGTTCTCCTCCGGCACCTCGAACATCACCGACAGCGCGATGCGCAGGAATGACGGCGCCTGGGTGGTGTCGTGCACCACCAGCCGGCCGCCCTGCCAACTGGCGACGGTGGTGAACAGGCCCATCGGGCTGTTGGCCTCGGCACCGATCGTGTACGTCCCGTCCACCGTGACGTCGGCGGCGGCGAGCGCGGCCGGCACGTCGCCGCGGCTGCTCGCCATGCCGAACGGGTTGTCCTCGACGGCGGCCCGCGGGTCGTCCAGGTCGAGCACCGGGTCCTCCTCGGCGTACTCGATCTCGACCAGCTTCGCCGCGGCGAGTGCCTCCGCGCGGGTGTTGGCCACGACGATGCCGATGTGCTGCCCGTAGTGCAGGATCCGGTCGTCGCGCAGCGGCCGCCGCATGGTCGAGCCCAGCGCGTTCTGCGGCGGGTCGACCAGCGCCGGCGCGTTGTCGTGGGTGAGCACCGTCAGCACGCCCGGCGCCGCCTCGGCCCGGCTGCGGTCGATCCGGGTGATCCGTCCCGCCGCGACCGTCGACGAGATCAGGGCGGCGTGGACCTGGCCGGGCAGGTCGAAGTCGGACGGGTACGGCGCCGCGCCGGCCACCTTGCGCCGCCCGTCGATCCGGTCGATCGGCCGGCCGATCACGTTCTCCTTGGCCAGGGTCGCGGTCATGAGGTCACCGTCCGCAGGATTCGTACGATCGTGCGCTTGGCCAGCTCGACCTTGAAGGCGGTGCCCGGCACGGTGAACGGGTCGCGAATGGCCGCCTCGGCCGCGGCGCGGAACGTGCGCTCGTTGGCGGGTGCGCCGACCAGCACCGACTCGGCCTCCCAGGCCCGCCACGGCACGGTGCCGACCCCGCCCAGCCCGAGCCTGGCCCAGGTGATCGTGCCGTCCTCGACCGTGATCGCGGCGCCGGCCGAGGTGGTGGCGAACTCGTACGACGTGCGGTCGCGCACCTTGAGGTAGCCGGAGCGGGCACCGGCGGGCAGCAGCGGCACCTGGACGTGGGTGACCAACTCACCGTGCCGCAGGACGTTCTCGACGTCGGGCCGGTCGCCCGGGGTCCGGTAGAACTGGGTCAACGGGACCGTCCGGGTGCCGTCGGCGTCGAGGAGCTCGACCTCCGCGTCCATCGCCACCAGTGGCACGCACAGGTCCGAGGCGTGCAGCGCGATGCAGGTAGGCCCGGCACCGAGGATCGCGTGCATCCGGGCGACGCCCTTGATCGCGGCGCAGCCCGACCCGGGCTCGCGTTTGTTGCAGGCGCCCACCTCGGGGTCCCGGAAGTAGCGGCACCTGGTGCGTTGCAACAGGTTGCCGCCGATGGTGGCCATGTTGCGCAGCTGGGTGGAGGCGCCGAGCAGCAGGGCCTCGCGGACGAAGGGCAGGCGGTCCCGCACGGTCGGGTCGGCGGCCAGCTCCTCCATCGTCGTCAGGGCGGCGACCCGCAGCCGGTCGCCGTCGCGGGTGACGCCGCGCAACGGCAGCCGTCCGATGTCGACGAACCGGCTCGGGTGCACGACCTGGTCCTTGAGCGCCAGGTCCAGCTCCGTGGTGCCACCGGCGAGGAAGACGGCGTCGGGGTCCTCGGCCACCAGCGCCAGCGCGCTGCCCTGGTCGGCCGCGCGCACGTACCCGATGTCGCTCATGACTCCGCCACCTCGCGGATCGCGGCGACGATGTTGGGGTAGGCCGCGCAGCGGCACAGGTTGCCGCTCATGAACTCGCGGATCTCGTCGTCACTGCCGGCCCGGCCCTCGCGGAGCAGCGCGACCGCCGACATCACCTGGCCGGTCGTGCAGTAGCCGCACTGGAGCGCGTCGTGCCGGACGAACGCTTCCTGCAGTGGGTGCGGGTGACCGTCCTCGGAGATGCCCTCGATGGTGGTGATCTCGCTGCCGTCGCACTGGGCGGCGAGCGTCAGGCACGAGACGATCCGCTTGCCGTCGCGCAACACGGTGCACGCGCCGCAGGCACCCTGATCGCAGCCCTTCTTGGTGCCCGTCAGGTGCAGGTCGTCGCGCAGGGCGTCGAGCAGGGTGGTGGTGCTGTCCAGACGGACGGGATACGTGCGTCCGTTGACCCGCAGTTCGACGGTGACCTGCGTCGAGCGGGCGGTGGTTGCCGAAGACATGAAGGCTCCTCGTGGCCGGCGGCCGCTTTCGGGCGACGTTACCGGCGCGCCCGAGCGCGGGTGGCGCTTCGAGAAGCTTTGCCGGATGGGCAACCACGAGGGCCGGGGCTGGAGCGGCACGCGGTTCTAGAGCAGGCCGGCCTCACGCATGAGGCGGGAGAGGCCCGCGCCGTCCGGTGCCCAGAGCCAGCGCTGGGCGCCGGTGCCGCGGGAGCGAGGGCTGTTGTCGTGGATTGGCAGGGCACCGGCCAGCACCGCCTGGGTCGGTGACAGCCGGCGGATGGCGACCGCGGCGACGTTGTCCGGGTGCTCGCGGACGAACTCCGCGTAGATCTCCGGGTCGTGTTGGCCGTCGTCGCCGATCAGCAGCCACTTGACGGTCGGGAACTCGGCCGCCAGCCGGCGCAGGCTGGCCCGCTTGTGCTCCTGGCCGCTGCGGAACCAGCGGTCCGTCTGCGGACCCCAGTCGGTGAGCAGCAGCGGGCCGGCCGGGTAGAGGTGCCGCGACAGGAACCGGGTCAGGGTCGGTGCGACGTTCCAGGCGCCGGTCGACAGGTAGAGCACCGGTGCGCCCGGGTGGGCGGTGACCAGCCGTTCGTAGAGGACCGCCATGCCGGGCACCGCGGCCCGGGCGTGCTCGTCGAGCACGAAGGTGTTCCACGCGGCGAGCAGGGGGCGGGGCAGCGCCGTGACCATCACGGTGTCGTCGATGTCGGAGACGATTCCGAAGGTCACCGCCGGGTCGACGATCCGCACCGGCACCTGGACCGGCTTGGCGCCCGCGGTGCTGATCAGCACGGTCTGCCAGCCGGGCGGGAGGTCGACCTCGACCCGCGCGTCGATGAAGCCACCCCGGTCGGTGCGCAGCACCCGGCGCTGGTCACCGGCCTCGATCTCCACCTCGGCGGCGTTGACGGCCACGGTGGCGAAGCTGCGCCAGCCCCGCACGATCTTGGCTTTCTTGCCGTTCGCCGCGGCCGTCGGCTCCGGACCGGGTGGCGGTGTGTCGCCCGGCCCGGGGCGGCTGAGCAGCACCCGGCCCATCACCCGCACCCAGCCGGGCGCGCCGTAGCCGGTGTACGGCACGATCGTCGCCCGCCACCCCCGACGGCGCATGCGACGTTCGAGCATGCCGCGAACGGCGTCTTCGGCGCGGGCGGCCCGGTGCAGGACCGGGGCGGCGGGCGGCAGCGACACGCGCCCAGCCTGCCACAACCGCCTGAACGCGGCGCGACGGCGGTGGATCTTGAACGGCTCATGACCGGAATTCCGGACAGGGGCCCCGGGACACATCAGAGGCAAAGGTTTCCGCAGAATGCAGTGATCAAGAACATACGCGAGGGATAGTTGATATATGGCGGGCACGGCGCCACCGTGGCCCGACGGCAAAGGTTGCCGCCGGCAAGTCTCCGCGCGCCCGTCAGAGGTGCGAGCGGCCCTCTTCGAAGAACGCCACGATCGCGTCGGCGTTCGGCAGTTCCTCGATCGACCGGGCCGCACCGAACGGCGCGTTCCAGAACTCGCCCGTTCGCGCCGTCCACGGCCCGACATAGGCATACGGCTCGTTGTGCCAGTTGTCGCCGGGGGAGACCCCGTAGTTGACCTCGTTCTCGGTGACCGAGACGTCGAAGTGCTCCGGCCACAGCACCGGCATCTGGCTCGGCACCGCCCGGCGCAGCGCCTGCTCGCCCTCGTTGAACCACGCACCCAGATACGCCGCGATCGCCACGTCGACGACCAGCGCCTCGTCCTCCCGTACGCCCGAATGGTCGTCGTAGATGTCGGGCACCCCGGCCTCGATGTCGGCCGCGGCCGCGAGCCCCGCGGGCGTGTTGCCCGGCAGGGCCAGCCGTTGGTCGCCCACGACGAGGTCGGCACCGTCGACCCGCAGCGACGGTGTCTTGGTGGTCGCGAAGCCGCCAGGCACCACGCGCAGCCGGATGGTGCCGCTGTGGCGATACTGCGGCCCCGCCAGCAACAGCTCGGCCACGCCGTGCCAGGCACGGCGGGTCTCAGCGAGACGGCGTCCGGTCACCTCGCCAAGGCTACCGGCGACACCCAGTCGTCCGGCCCGCAACGCACCACAACCCGCCGCAGTGAACCCCGGAGGTGCTAATGCAAGTCCCTGCTCCGTTCACCTATGAACGGGCGACGAGTGTCGAGCACGCGATCGCGTTGCTCGGCGAACTGGGCCCCGAGGCCCGGGTCGTCGCCGGTGGTCACAGCCTTATCCCCATGATGAAGCTCCGGCTCGCCCGGCCCGACGCGTTGGTCGACATCAACGGTCTGGGCGCCGAGCTGGCGCAGATCCGGGTCGACGGTGACGACCTGGTCATCGGCTCCCTGGCCCGGCACGCCGACCTGCTCGGCTCGGCCGTCGCCGGTGAGCATTTCCCGATCTTCCACGACGCCGAGAAGGTGATCGCCGACCCGGTGGTGCGCAACTTCGGCACCGTCGGCGGCTCGCTGTGCCAGGCCGACCCGGCGGAGGACCTCGCCGCCGTGTTCGCCGCGCTCGACGGCGTCGCCACCCTGCGCGGCCCGGCCGGTGTCCGCCAGGTGCGGGTCCGCGAGCTGCACGTCGGTCCCTACGAGACGGTCCTCGCCCCCGACGAGCTGATGCTCGAGCTGCGGGTGGCGATCCGGCCCGGCGGCGGCAGCGCCTACGAGAAGGTCGAGCGCCGGGTCGGCGACTACCCGGTGGCCGCGGCCGGCGCGGCCGTGTGGCTCGACGGCGACACCGTGCGCGACGTCGGCATCGGGCTCACCGCGGTCGGCGCCGAGCACTTCGCGGCGCCCGAGGCCGAGGCGGCGCTGCGCGGGCAACCGGCCACGGAGGAGTCCTTCCGGGCGGCCGGCCAGCTCGCCGCCGAGCACTGCAACCCCAGCGCCGACCAGCGCGGTCCCGTCGACTACAAGCGGCACCTCGCCGCCGAGCTCACCACCCGGGCGCTGCTCCGGGCGGCGGCCCGCGCCCGAGGCCAGGAGGCATAAAGATGGAAGTAACGATCAACATCAACGGCACGCCGGAGACCCACGACGTCGAGCCGCGCCTCCTGCTCGTGCACTTCATCCGGGAGAAGGCCGGGCTGCGCGGCACGCACTGGGGCTGCGACACGTCCAACTGCGGCACATGTGTGGTGTGGCTCGACGGCAAGCCGGTCAAGTCGTGCACGGTGTTCGCCGCGATGGCCGACGGCCGTTCCGTGCGCACGGTCGAAGGGCTGGAGCAGGGCGGGAAGCTCGACCCCGTGCAGGAGGGCTTCATGGAGTGCCACGGGCTGCAGTGCGGGTTCTGCACCCCGGGCATGCTGATGACCTCGCGGGCGCTGCTCGACGCCAACCCCGACCCGACCGAGACCGAGATCCGCGAGGCGATCTCCGGTCAGCTCTGCCGGTGCACGGGCTACGAGAACATCGTGCGCTCGGTCCGCTGGGCCGCCGAGAAGGAAGCCTCCACCGAGGAGGTGACGGCATGACCACCGTCGAAGAGCGGCCGCACACCGGTTTCGGCCGCACGCTGCGCAAGGAAGACGTCCGGCTGGTCCGGGGCAAGGGCAACTACGTCGACGACGTGCGGCTGCCCGGCATGCTGCACGGCGCCCTGCTGCGGAGCCCGTACGCGCATGCCAAGATCAACTCGATCGACACGTCGGCCGCCGAGGCGCACCCGAAGGTGCTCGCGGTGATCACCGGCGAGACGCTCAAGGGGCTGGGCCTGGCCTGGATGCCCACCTTGTCGTACGACGTGCAGGCGGTGCTGGCCACCGACAAGGTCCGCTACCAGGGCCAGGAAGTGGCCTTCGTGATCGCCGAGGACCACTACTCGGCGCGCGACGCGGTCGAGCTGATCGAGGTCGACTACGAGCCGCTGCCGGTCGTCGCCGACGCCAAGAAGGCGATGGCCGCGGACGCGCCGGTGATCCGCGACGACAAGGAAGGCCAGACCGACAACCACATCTTCGACTGGGAGTCGGGCGACCAGGCCGAGACCGACGCGGTGTTCGCCAACGCCGAGGTGGTCGTCGCCGAGGACATCCTCTACCCGCGGGTGCACCCGGCGCCGCTGGAGACCTGCGGCTCGGTCGCCGACATGGACCCGGTGACCGGCAAGCTCACGCTCTACACCACGAGCCAGGCCCCGCACGCCCACCGCACGGTGTACGCGCTGGTCGCCGGCCTGCCCGAGCACAAGATCCGGGTGATCTCGCCGGACATCGGCGGCGGCTTCGGCAACAAGGTCGGCATCTACCCCGGCTACGTGATGTCGATCGTCGGCTCGATCGTGACGGGCAAGCCGGTCAAGTGGGTCGAGGACCGCGCCGAGCACCTGATGAGCACGGCGTTCGCCCGCGACTACCACATGCGTGGCGAGATCGCGGCGACCAAGGACGGCAAGATCCTGGGCCTGCGGGTCAAGGTGCTGGCCGACCACGGCGCGTTCAACGCGACCGCGCAGCCGACCAAGTTCCCGGCCGGCTTCTTCCACGTGTTCACCGGTTCCTACGACCTGCAGGCCGCGCACTGCACCGTCACCGGCGTCTACACCAACAAGGCGCCCGGCGGTGTCGCGTACGCCTGCTCGTTCCGCATCACCGAGGCGGTCTACCTGGTCGAGCGGATGGTCGACGTGCTCGCCTACGAGCTCAAGGCCGACCCCGCCG
This sequence comes from Asanoa hainanensis, assembly GCF_900188485.1. GTDB lineage: Bacteria > Actinomycetota > Actinomycetes > Mycobacteriales > Micromonosporaceae > Asanoa > Asanoa hainanensis. The sequence continues at coordinate 89,386 of NZ_FZPH01000004.1, read as the reverse complement.
AGCTGCGGATGAAGAACCTGATCCAGCCGGAGCAGTTCCCCTACACGACCAAGACCGGCTGGGAGTACGACTCGGGCGACTACCCGAAGGCCCTCCAGCTCGCCATGGACATGGCGGGATACGACGAGCTGCGCAAGGAACAGGCGGAGAAGCGCGAGCGCGGCGAGCTGATGGGCATCGGCGTGGCGTTCTTCACCGAGGCGGTGGGTGCGGGCCCGCGCAAGCACATGGACATCCTCGGGCTCGGCATGGCGGACGGCGCCGAGCTGCGGATCCACCCGACCGGCAAGGCGGTGCTGCGGATCTCGGTGAAGACCCAGGGCCAGGGCCACGAGACGACGTTCGCCCAGATCGTCGGCAACGAGCTCGGACTGCCCACGGCCGACATCGAGGTCGTGCACGGCGACACCGACCAGACGCCGTTCGGCCTCGGCACCTACGGCTCCCGGTCGACGCCGGTGTCCGGCGCCGCGACGGCGCTGGTGGCCCGCAAGATCCGCGACAAGGCGAAGATCGTCGCCTCGGCGATGCTGGAGGTCTCGCCCGACGACCTCGAGTGGGAGGGCAACCGCTGGCAGGTCAAGGGTGACCCGGAGCAGGGCAAGACGATCCAGGAGATCGCCCTGGCGGCGCACTCGAGCCTGGAGCTGCCCGAGGGCGTCGAGGGGCACCTCGACGCGACGACCGTCTACAACCCGCCGAACCTGACGTACCCGTTCGGCGCGTACATCTGCGTCGTCGACGTCGACAAGGGCACCGGCGGGGTCAAGGTGCGGCGGTTCATCGCGGTCGACGACTGCGGCGTGCGGATCAACCCGATGATCGTCGAGGGCCAGGTGCACGGCGGCCTCGCCGACGGCGTGGGCATGGCGCTCATGCAGGTGATCGCGTTCGACGAGGAGGGCAACCACCTCGGGGCGTCCTTCATGGACTACCTGCTGCCGACCTCGCTGGAGTGCCCGTCGTGGGAGCTGGGCGAGACGACCACCCCGTCGCCGCACCACCCGATCGGCGCCAAGGGCGTCGGTGAGTCGGCCACGGTCGGCTCGCCGTGCGCGGTGGTCAACGCGGTGCTGGACGCCATCAAGCCCTACGGCGTGCGGCACGCGGACATGCCGCTCACGCCGGCCGCGGTCTGGGGTGCCCTGAACGGCCGGCCGATCCGGACGGACCTCGCGATCCCGTGACGTCCACGACGGAGCAGAGGGCGAACGAGCTGCGCCAGGCGCGCAGCCCGTTCGTCCTCGCGGTCGTGGTCCGCGCCGAGCGGCCCACCTCCGCGAAGCCGGGCGACCGCGCGATCATCCACGCCGACGGCACGATCGAGGGCTTCGTCGGCGGCTCCTGCGCGGAGTCGACCGTGCGGATCCAGAGCCTGCGCCAGCTCGCGGCCGGCGAGTCGACGCTGCTGCGGATCACGCCGGGCGGCGACTCGACCGGGCCGCGTGACCTGCCCGGTCTCGTGGTCACCGACAACACCTGCCTGTCCGGTGGCACCATCGACGTGTTCCTGGAGGTGGTCGTGCCGGCGCCGCTGCTGCAGGTCTACGGAGACACCCCGATCGCGCGCGCCCTGGTCTCGGTCGGGTCGGCGGCCGGCTACGAGGTGCGGATCGCGCCGGCCCCCGGGCCGGTGCCGGCCGACGCGCTCGCGGTCGTGGTCGCCTCGCACGGGCACGACGAGACCGGCCTGCTGGCCGAGGCCGTCAGCGCCGGGGTGCCGTACATCGCGCTGGTCGCCTCCCCGAAACGGGGCGCGGCCGTGCTCGCCGAGTCGGGCGTGCCAGCCGGGCGGGTCAAGACGCCGGCCGGGCTCGACCTCGGCGCCCGTACTCCCGGCGACGTGGCCATCTCGATCCTGGCGGAGGTGGTCGCGGCCCGGACCGGTTTGCCGAGGCCGGCACCGGCACCCCGCGCGCCCTTGCTGCAGATCGGCCTGGCCGTGCCGACCCCGCCGGAGATCGCGATCGACCCGATCTGCGAGATGGAGGTCGTCGTCGAGCCTGGCGCGTTGTCCTATGAGCACGCCGGCCGCACCTGGTACTTCTGCGCGCCCGGCTGCCGCAAGAAGTTCGCCGCCGACCCCGCCCGGTGGGGCGGATGAGCGGCGACCTGCCCGCCGACATCGGCGCGCTGACGGCGGCGCTCGACCGCACCGGCTACCTCGCGGACGAGCCCCTCGCCACGGCCCTGTTCCTGGCCACGGGGATGCCGGCGCCGATCCTGCTCGAGGGCGAGCCCGGCGTCGGCAAGACCGAGGCGGCCAAGGCGCTCGCCGTCGCGCTGGACACGCCGCTGGTGCGGCTCCAGTGCTACGAGGGGCTGACCGTCTCGGAGGCGCTCTACGAGTGGAACTACCCGCGGCAGCTGCTGGCGATCCGGCTGGCCGAGGCGTCCGGTGAGACGCTGGCCTCGGCCGACCTGTTCACGCCCGAGTTCCTGCTGCGCCGCCCGCTGCTGACCGCGCTGGAGCATCCCGGGCCGCGCCCGGCCGTGCTGCTGCTCGACGAGGTCGACCGGGCCGACGACGAGTTCGAGGCGTTCCTGCTGGAGCTGCTGGCCGAGGCCACCGTCACGATTCCGGAGCTGGGCACCCGGCGGGCGGTGCTGCCGCCGATCGTGGTGCTCACCTCCAACCGCACCCGCGACCTGCACGACGCGCTCAAGCGCCGCTGCCTCTACCACTGGATCGGCTATCCGCCCGCTTCCCGCGTGGCGGCGATCGTTCGGCGGCGGGTGCCCGGCATCGGCGATCCGCTGGCCGACCAGGTCGCCGCCGCGGTGCACAAGCTGCGCGGGCTCGAGCTCTACAAGCCGCCCGGCGTGGCCGAGGCGGTCGACTGGGCCACGGCGCTGCGGGTGCTGGGCCTGTCGGCACTGACGCCGGCGGCCGCGACGCAGACCCTCTCCACGGTGGTCAAATACGACGAGGACCTGGCCACGGTACGCGGCAGCGGGCTCTTCGATGGCTGACCTGGCGACTGTCGACCTGGCCGCCGTGGTGGCCCGGTTCGGCGCGCTACTGCACGACACCGGCGTGGCGGTCGGGCCGGACCGGAGCGAACGGTTCGCGCGCGCGGTGCTGCTCGTGCGCCCGCGGACCACCCGCGAGCTGTACTGGTGCGCCGCCGTCACCCTGCTCGCCGACCCGGCGGACCGGCCGGCGTTCGACCGCGCCTTCGACCTGGTCTTCGGCGGCATGGTCGACGACGCACCGAACCGTGGGGGAGAGGGCGGCTCGACGTCGTCCAACTCCACTGTGCCGCCCCGGCCGGGTCGCGCCGACGGCGGGCAGCCAGGCATCGGCGACCGGTCACCAGGTTCGCCTCCTTCGACCGACGGGGCACGTAGCCCGTATCCGGTGATAGCGACGGCGACGGAACGACTCGGTGGTCGCGACTTCGCGAAGCTCTCACCCGACGAGCTCGCGGAGCTCGCCGTCGCCATGCGGCGGCTCCGTCTCGCCACCCCGCCACGGCGTAGCCGACGCACTGTTGTCGGTCGGCGTGGACCCTCAGTCGACCTCCGGTCGAGCTTGCGTGCGGCGCGACGGACCGGTGGCCATCCAGTGCGGCTGAGTCGACGCCGGCCCCGCGTCAAACCGCGCCGACTCGTCGTGCTCTGCGACATCTCCGGCTCGATGGCGCCTTACGCGCGGGCGTTGCTGCAACTCGTCTACTGCGCGGCCGACGGTCAACGAGCGGAGGTCTTCACCTTCGCCACCCGCCTCACGCGACTGACCCGTGTGCTGCATCGGGTGCCGCCTGCGGTGGCCCTGGAACGGGCCGGACGCGCCGCACCGGACTGGTCCGGCGGCACGAGAATCGGAGCGGCGCTGCGGACGTTCATCGACGACTATGGCGCGCGGGGCATGGCCCGTGGTGCGGTGGTCCTCATCCTGAGCGATGGGTGGGACACGGGTGAACCGACGGAACTGGAACGCCAGATGATTCGCTTGTCCCGATTGGCTTATCGGGTGGTTTGGGCGAACCCGCGCACGCAGAGCGCGGCGTTCCGACCGCTGACGGGGGGAATGGCCGCCGCGTGGCCGCATTGCGACGCGGTGGTGAGCGCGCATCGACTGGACGCGCTCGACGAACTGTTGGCGGCTCTGGCGGCGGGGAACCGGACCGACCATAGTGATACCTGGGGGCGATGATCGTGCGGGACGTGCTCGCCGACCTCTCACGCTGGTGGCGTGACGGTCGACCGGTGGGGATGGCCACGGTGGTTGGCACCTGGAAGAGTGCCCCGCGGCCACCCGGTGCCACCATGCTCGTCGGGCCCGACCAGACCGCGGTGGGCAGCGTCTCCGGCGGTTGTGTCGAGGCCGCCGTCTACGAGCTCGGCCTGACCGCGATCGAGACGGGCGAGCCGCACCTGCAGCGCTACGGGGTCAGCGACGACGACGCGTTCTCCGTCGGCCTGACCTGCGGCGGCATCATCGACATCTTCGTCGAGCGCGTCGACCCGGAGTCGTTCCCGCAGCTCGGCGAGGTGGTTGCGGCGATCGAGGCGGAGTCGCCGGTCGCGGTGGCCACCGTGATCAGCGACCCGTTGGGGCGGGTGGGCCGGCGCGTGCTGGTCTGGCCCGACCGGGTCGACGGTTCCCTCGGTTCGGAACATTTCGACGCGGCGCTGACCTCGGACGTGCGGGGCATGCTCGCCTCCGGACTGACCGGGCCGCTGCGCTACGGCCCCGACGGCGAGCGGCTCGACGACTCGGTGACCGTGTTCGTCGCGTCGTACGCGCCCCCGCCGCGCATGCTGGTCTTCGGCGCGATCGACTTCGCGGCCGCGCTGGCCCGGCAGGGCGCGTTCCTCGGCTACCGGGTGACGGTCTGCGACGCCAGGCCGGTGTTCGCCACCAACCGCCGGTTCCCCGGTGTCGAGGTGGTGGTCGACTGGCCGCACCGCTACCTCGCGGCCGAGATCGAGGCCGGGCGGGTGGACGGTCGCACCGTGGTCTGCGTGCTGACCCACGACCCGAAGTTCGACCTGCCGGTGCTGCGGCTCGCGCTGGAGCGCGAGTTCGCCTACGTCGGTGCGATGGGCTCCCGGCGGACCCACGACGACCGGGTGACCGGCCTGCTCGCGGCGGGCGTGCCGGAGGCGCAGCTCAAGAAGCTGCACTCGCCGATCGGGCTGGCGTTGGGCGCGCGTACGCCGGAGGAGACCGCGGTGAGCATCACCGCCGAGATCATCGCCGACCGCTGGGGCGGTGGCGGGCAGAAGCTGTCCACTCTGGACGGCAGCATCCACGAGAACCTCGACCGACGCTGACTGGGAGACCCTTTCAATGGAGCTGGAACACGAGTTCACCGTCGCGGCACCCGTCGAGCGCGCCTGGGAGGTCCTGCTCGACCTCGACACGGTGGTGCCGTGCATGCCCGGTGCGGCGCTGACCGGCCAGGACGGCGACAACTTCGACGGCACGGTCAAGGTGAAGCTCGGCCCGGTCTCGATGACGTTCGCGGGCAAGGGCCGGTTCGTCGAGCGCGACGAGGCCAACCGCACCGTGGTGGTCGAGGCCGCCGGGCGCGACTCCCGGGGCGGCGGCACGGCGAAGGCCACGGTCCGCGCGACGCTGACCCCGTCGGCCGACCCGTCGTCGACGGACGTGCACGTGGTCACCGACCTGGCCGTGACCGGCCGGATCGCCCAGTTCGGCCGCGGCATGATCGCCGACGTGAGCGGCCGCCTGCTCGGCCAGTTCACCGACTGCCTGCAGGGCAAGCTGGCCGGCGGGGCGACGGTGTCCGCCAGCCAGACCGCCACCTCGGCCGGCGCGGGCGCTTCCGGCGCGGCCCCGGTGGCTGGTTCGAGTGCCTCGGGCGGTGGCGGTGCGCCCCCGAACGGCCGGGTGGAGGGCCGTCCGGAGGCGTTCCACGGCACGACGCCGGCGGAGCGGGCCTTCCCGGGCCAACTGGACTCCGAGGAGCAGCAGGCGTTCATGGAAGAGCGCCAGGTGACGTTCACCGAGACCGAGGTCGAGCCCGTCGACCTGCTCGCGGTCACCGGCCTCGACACGGCGGTCCGGCGCGTCCTGCCGTACGCGTTGGCCGTGATCGCGGGCATCACGATCGGCGCGATCATTTGGCGGCGCGCGAAGGGCTAGACCTAGATCTGGTTGCGGCCGCCGTCGACGAACAGCTCGATGCCGGTGATGAAGCTGCTCTGGTCGCTGGCGAGGAACAGCACGGCGTTCGCCACCTCGTCGGGGCGACCGACGCGGCCCATCGGGATCGTGCTGGCCATAAACGACTTAAGCTGTTCGGCCTCTTCCTGCGACGGGACGAGGCCGTCGACGCCCGGGGTGTCGATGGTGCCCGGGCTGACCGCGTTGACCCGGATCGAGCGCTCCTTGAGCTCCGCGGCCCAGGTGCGGGCGAAGGAGCGCACGGCGGCCTTGGACGCCCCGTAGACGCCGAACGCCGCGTTGCCGAGACTGCCGGCGTTGGACGACTGGAGGATGACCGAGGCGCCGTCGTTCAGCAACGGCAACGCCTTCTGCACCGTGAACAGCATGCCCTTGGTGTTCTTGCCGAACGTCTCGTCGAAGTGCTTCTCGGTGACCTGCTCCAGGGTGGCGAACTCGCCGCCGCCCGCGTTGGCGAAGAGCACGTCGACGCGGCGGTCGTCCTGGGCCACCGTGGCGTAGAGCCGGTCCAGGTCGGCCAGGTCCGCGACGTCACCCTGGACGCCGGTCGCGTGGTGGCCGATCTTCGCCACCGCGGCGTCGAGCGCCTCCTGGCGCCGCCCGGTGAGGTAGACATGCGCGCCCTCGGCCGCGAACCGCTCCGCGGTGGCCAGGCCGATGCCGCTGGTGCCGCCGGTCACGATGGCGGTCTTGCCGTCAAGCTGCCCCATGGTTGGGTGCTCCCTCTGTCCTGCGTTTTATATCGAACACTAAAAAACGTAGGCCGGCGTCGGGATGGCTGTCAACGGTGTGTGACGGCCCTTACCGGGGCCAGGCGGCCATGGCGGTGTCGACGATCTGGTGCAGCTGCTCCCGGGTCGCTCCACCGGCGGCCTGGACGGCGATGCCCTGGTAGATGGTGGTGAAGTAGCGCGCCAGGCGCTCGAGATCGGCGTCGGCCGGGAGCTCTTGGGCCTCGACCGCTCGCTCCAGCCGCGCGCGCAGGGCCGCCTCACCGGCCGCCCGCCGCGCCGTCAGCTCTTCTCGCGCGGTCCGGGCGCCCGGCGAGCAGGCGAGCGCGCCCTGCACCGTGATGCAGCCGCGCGGGTGGTCGGGGTCCGTGGTCGCGTCGGCGGCACCGTGCAGCAGCGCCTCCACCGCACCCTTGGCGGTGGGCTGGTCGAACGCCTCACGGATGTAGCGGGCGGGCCCGTCGGCGTACCGGTCGAGCACCTTGCTGAACAGCTGCTCCTTGTTGCCGAAGGCGTTGTAGAGGCTGGGGGCGTTGTTGATGCCCATGGCCTTGGTGAGGTCGGAGATGGCGGTGCCCTCGTAGCCCTGGCGCCAGAACACCTCCAGCGCCCGGTCGAGAGCCGCCTCGCTGTCGAACGCGCGCGGCCGTCCGCCTGCCATGATCGCCTCCGGGGTCCGGATTTATAGCCATTGCTAAAATACCCCGGTTCCGGCGATCTGCTGGCTCAAGCTGCTGTCAGGGCCTTGTCGCGGGAGCCACGCAGGACGGCGGCGGCGAGCTCCGGCAGGCGGTCCGGCGGCACCAGGTTGGCCAGCCTGGCCGGAGTGGCGGGCAGGCGGACGGCCTTCGCGGCGGCGGTGACCCGCTCGTCCAGGTACGGGCGGATGTCGGGCCAGACCGCCTGGACCTCGCGCAGGTAGATGTCGGCGCCGGTCGGGCCGATCCCGGGGAACTCGGTCAGCGCGGCCCGCAGCGCCGCCCGGTCGCCGGCCGCCTCCCGGTGCATGCGGCGCAGGTCGCCGCCCCACCGGTCGAGGACCAGTTGGGCACCGCCGCTGAGCGCTCTGATGGCCGGGCCGCCGTAGCGGACGTAGTGCGCCCGGGCCAGCGTGTGCCACAGCGTGTGCTCGTCGGCCGCCAGCATCGCCTTCGGCGAGGTCAGGCCGGCCTGGAACAACTCGCGAGCGGCGGCCACGGCCACGGTGGCGGAGATCCGGGCGCTGAGTAGCTTCGTCAGCACCAGCAGCTGGTAGAGCGGCTGCGGCCGGTCGGCGAGGCGGATACCCGCCTGGTGCGCGTACGTCTCGCCGTACCGGTCCAGCAGCCGCTCCACGCGGTCGTTGTCCGTCATGCCTCCCGGATTTCCCACGCTCGGCGATCTAACCGATGAGTTTCGCCCGTCGGCGCGGTACATACCTCGACCGCACTTCGAGGAGGAAGCTAGAGATGATGCAAGAAGACATTCGCGAGCTGTTCGACCGGGTCTACGCCGCGTGGGGCGACGCCGACGCGTTCGCGGCGCTCTACCGCCCGGACGTGACGGTCGTCATGCCGGGTGTGTTCCGGCAGGGCCGCGAGGCCGTCCGCGAGTCGATGGCCGCCGCCTGGGCCGGCCCGCTGCGCGGCTCACGGGCGATCGACGAGCCGCTGGACGTCCGGGTGCTCGGCGACACCGCGGTGGTGGTGAGTCGCGCCGCGATCGTGCCGTTCGGCCTCGACGCGCCGGTGCCCGGGAGCGAGGCGATCGCCACCTGGGTGCTGACCCGCACATCGGGCGAAGGCTGGGCGGTGGCCGCGTACACGAACACCCCGGCGGCTGGATGACGTTCGAGTCTCATCGGGGCGAGCTGCTCGCACACTGCTACCGGATGCTCGGGTCGGTCGACGACGCCGAGGACGTGGTGCAGGAGACGATGCTGCGCGCCTGGCGCGCCCGGGAAAGCTATGACCCCGGGCGCGCCTCGCCGCGCACCTGGCTCTACCGGATAGCCACGAACGCGTGCCTGACCGCGCTGGCCGGCCGCTCCCGGCGACCGTTGCCGTCCGGCCTGGGCGTGCCGCCGAGCGACGACCCGAACGCGCCGCTGACGCCCTCGTTCGAGATCCCGTGGCTCCAGCCGTTTCCGGACACCCGCCTGGCCGAAAGCGACCCGGCCGGCATCGTGGCCCGCCAGGGCAGCCTGCGCCTGGCGCTGGTCGCCGCGCTCCAGCTGCTGCCACCCAAGCAGCGAGCGGCGCTGCTCCTACGCGAGGTCCTGGAGTTCTCGGCGGCCGAGGTGGCGGACCTGCTGGACACGTCGGTGCCCGCGGTCAACAGCGCCCTGCGGCGCGCGCGGGCGACGATGTCCGAGGTGGGGGAGGGCTCGGTAGCGGAGCCGGACGACAGCACGGTCCGCGACACGGTCGACCGCTACGTCCGCGCCTTCGAGATCGCCGATGTCGACGGCCTGGTGCGGCTACTGACCACCGACGCGATCCTGGAGATGCCCCCGGTCCCACTCTGGTACCAGGGCGCGGACGCGTACTGCGCGTTCCTGCGGCGGGTGTTCGCGATGCGGGGCGACCGCTGGCGGGTGATCCGCCTGGAAGCCAACACCCAGCCGGCGTTCGCCGCGTACGTCCGCACCGACGAGGGCTTCACCCTGCACACCCTGCAGATCCTCACGGTGACGCCAGCCGGCACGATCTCCCACAACGTGGTCTTCCACGACCCAGCGGTCTTCGCCATCTTCGCCCTGCCACCCACCCTCGCCGTCTGACTTTGTCAAGCGGTGCCTGGTGCCGGGTCGGCGTCGCGGCCGGCGGGCGCGGCTGCGCCCTGCGCCGCACCTTGGGCGGCCGTGCCGGCCGACGCCGGCTGTCCGGCCACGCCCGCGTCGGCCTCGCCCTCGCCCTCGTCGGTCGGTGGGGCGCCCGACGGTTGCGGTGCGTGGGCCTGGATCAGGAAGAAGATCAGGACCGCGCCGGCGGCGAAGATGCCCGCCGACACCAGGAACGCGATCTTGTAGCCCGCTACCGGTGCCTCGGCCGCGGCGGCCGCTCCCACGTGGGTCGCCGCGTACGTGCTGGTCACGCTCGCCGCGATCGTGCTCAGCAGGGCCGTGCCGATCGAGCCGCCGACCTGTTGCGTGGTGTTGACCAGGGCCGACGCCACGCCCGCGTCCTCGCGGTTGACCCGTTCCGTCGCCGTGTTGATGGCCGGCGCGAAGATCAGGCCGAAGCCGAATCCCAGGACCGGCAGCGACGGCAGGATGTGCACCCAGTAGTTCGACGTCGAGTCGATGAAGTACAGGTACACCATGCCGACCGCGGCCAGGGCCATGCCGGCCGTGATCAGCAGGCGGGCGCCGAGGATCGGCATCAGCTTGACGTTGGCCAGCGTCGAGCCGATCAGCACGAAGGCGATCATCGGCAGGAACGCGACGCCCGTCAGCACGGGGCTGTAGCCCTTGGTGAGCTGCAGGTAGAAGGTCAGGAACAGGAAGACCCCGAAGATCGCGATCGCGGCCAGACCCACCGACAGGTACGCGCCGCCGCGGCTGCGGTCCTTGACGATGCGCAGGGGCAGCAACGGTTGCCCCACCCGCCGCTCGATCTGCACGAACGCCAGCAGCAGGAGCGCCGACACCACCAGGCTGATGATCGTGACGATGTCGCCCCAGCCGTCGGAGGCCGCTCTCGAGAACCCGTACACCAGCAGGAACAGGCCCACGACGGCGCAGACGGTGCCCAGCCAGTCGATCTTCGGTTTGGTCTTCGAGGTCTCGTTGCGCAGGTAGTACTGGCCGCCGATCCAGGCGATGCCCGCGAAGACCAGGTTCACGAAGAAGCACCAGCGCCAGGACGCGTACTCCGTCAGGACACCGCCCAGCAGCAGGCCCACCGCGCCGCCGCCGCCGGCCACCGCTCCGTACACGCCGAATGCCCGGCCCCGTTCGGCCGGTGACGAGAACGAGTTGGCGATGGTCGAGAGCGCGGCCGGGGCGAGCAGTGCGCCGAACGCTCCCTGAGCGGCCCGCGAGATCACCAGCACCATGAAGTCGGTCGACGCTCCGCCGGCCGCCGACGCGACCGCGAAACCGATGAGACCGATGACGAACATGCGTTTTCGGCCGAACAGGTCGCCGAGCTTGCCGCCGAGCAGCAGCAGTGAGCCGAACGCCAGCGCGTACGCGGTCACCACCCACTGCCGGTCGCTGTCGGCGAAGCCCAGGGCGTCCTGGGCCGCCGGGAGGGCGATATTGACGATCGTGGCGTCGAGTACGACCATGAGCTGCGCGATCGAAACGATCACCAGGATGGTCCAGCGGTGCTTGTGCTCGAACTCGCGGTCCGCGTCGTACCGCTGTGCCGCAGCAGTTTGTGACGTCATATGGCTTCCTCGGCCGAAATGACCGGAAAAATCACTCTTATGGGTGGCTCGACCTCCACGTTATGACGTGATTTCGTCACCACCAGCTACAACCGGCGACTTATCGAGGTGTCCTGGCTCTCACCGCCGGAGTTTGCCGCGCCCGCCCGTCGGGCATTGCCGATCCACAATCCCTCGACACCCCCCGAGGAGAGAGGCGATGGGCATCGTGGGCAAAGTGGCGTACAAGCCGGTCGGTGTGTTGCTCGGCATCGCGGCGGGCGGCCTGGCCGGGCTCGTGTTCAAGCAGGTCTGGAAGCGCGTCTCGGGCGACGACGACGCGCCCAACGCGACCGACGAGGAGCGCGGCTGGGGTGAGGTGCTCGCCGCCGCGGCGCTCCAGGGGGCGATCTTCGCCCTGGTCAAGGCCGCCGTCGACCGCGGCGGCGCGACGGGCGTCAAGCGGCTGACCGGGCGCTGGCCGACGTAACGGTTCTGTGCCATGAGTGCGCGAGCTCAGGGCACCTGTCGTAGCCAGTCCGTACGATGAACCCGCCATGTCGACGCTCGCGCCCGGCCTTCGCCTGCACGACCGGTTCCTGCTGGTCGGCCGGATCGGCGTGGGCGGCATGGCCGAGGTCTGGCGGGCCGACGACACGGTGCTCGGCCGCCCCGTCGCGGTCAAGGTGCTCGACCCGTCGGTCGGCAGCGACACCACGATCCGGCTCGCCACCCACCGCGAGGCCCGCGCGGCCGCGGGCCTGACCCACCCCAACATCACCCGGGTGTACGACTACGGCGAGGCCGCCCTCCCCGGCGGTGTCCTGGCGCCCTACCTGGTGATGGAGCTCGTCGAGGGTGACGACCTGGCCGAGCGCCTGGAGGCCGGCCCGCTGCCCTGGCCCGCCGCCGCCGCGATCGCCGCCCAGGTGGCGGCCGGCCTGGCCGCGGCGCACGCCGCCAACGTCGTGCACTGCGACGTCAAGCCCGGCAACGTGATGCTCACCCACAGCGGCGTCAAGATCCTCGACTTCGGCATCGCCGACCTGGCCGGCAGCGCCGACAGCGGCGAGCGCTACGGCACGGTCGGCTACTGCTCACCCGAGCGCCTGGCCGGCGCCAACCCGACTTCGGCGAGCGACGTCTACAGCCTGGGCGTCCTGCTCGCCGAGGCGTTGGTCGGCCACCGCCCGGAGTCGTCCGGCGGGGTGGCCCGGTTCCCGGTGCTGCCCGGGGTGCCCGCGGCCCTGACCCGGGCCGGCGCGGCCAGCCTGGCCGCCGATCCCGCGCAACGCCCCTCCGCCGCCGAGCTCTCCCGCGTGCTGGGTGAGCTCGCCGCGTCGGCGGGTGCCTATGCGGTCGCACCGACCCGTTCCCACGCGGTCGAGACGCCCGCGGCGACCTCGGGCCGCCCGGCGACGCCGGGCCGTGCGGTGGTGCCGGCGCCGACGAGCCTGCTGCGCGGCCGGGTCGCCGAGCCCGAGCCCGAGCCCGCCCGTCACCCGGGGCCGGCCCGCAGCCCGATGCGAGCGGTGGCCGTCGGCGGAGTCGCCGCCGCCCTGGTCGTCGTGGCCATCGTGGTGGCGATCCTGCTCAACCCGGGCAACGACGGCCCGCCCGGCGGGTCGGTGGCCCAGGCCGGCGCCAGCCCTCAGCAGCAGGCGGGCGACGTCGTGGTCGAGCCGACGACCGAGCCACCCGCGCCGACCGACCCCGACGACGCCCTGGCCGCGTTCAAGTCGGCGGTGAAGGACGCGGGCGACGCGGGCAAGATCGACGAGAAGGCGGTCGAACGGATCCTCAAGCGCGCCGACGACCTCGAGCGCGCGATCACCTTCGGCGACGAGGACGACATCGCCGACGAGGCCCGTGACCTGCGCTCCGAGGTGCTGCGCGACCGCAACAAGGAACACGTCGACGAACTGACCCGCCGCCAGCTGGTCCGGCTGCTGATCCCGTTCGGCTCCGACGCCGACCGCTAGGCCCGGCGAGTCGATCGCCGGGCCTGTTCGTGCCGCTAGAGCAGCCCGGCCTTGCGCAGCGCGTCTTCCATGGCGCTGTTGACCGGCGCGGACGACCGACCGCCGCCACCCTGCCGGCCACCGCTGCCGCCACCCTGCCGGCCACCGCTGCCGCCACCCTGCCGGCCACCGCTGCCGCCGCCCTGGCGACCGCCGCTGCCACCTTGACCGCCAGCGCCTTGCCGCCCGCCGGCGCCCTGGCCACCGCCCTGCCGGGCACCGCCACCCTGGCCACCGCCCTGACCGCCGCCCTGCCGGCCACCGCCAGCTTGACCGCCCTGGCCGCCGCCTTGCCGGCCGCCGCCGCCCGGAGCGGCACCGCGGCCGTCCCGCGCGCCCTGGCGCTGCTGGCCCGGGCGGCCGCCGTCCCGGCCGCCGCCGCGTGGCGCTCCGGGTCCGTTCTCCTCGTCCAGCCGCAGCGTCAGCGAGATCCGCTTGCGCGGCACGTCGACGTCGAGCACCTTGACCTTGACGACGTCACCAGGCTTGACGACCTCGCGCGGGTCGCTGACGAACGTTCGCGACATCGCCGACACGTGCACGAGTCCGTCCTGGTGCACGCCGACGTCGACGAACGCGCCGAACGCCGCCACGTTGGTCACGACGCCTTCGAGCACCATGCCGGCGGCCAGGTCGCCGATCTTCTCTACGCCCTCGGCGAAGGTCGCCGTCTTGAACGCAGGCCGGGGGTCGCGGCCCGGCTTCTCCAGCTCGCCCAGGATGTCGGTGACGGTCGGCACGCCGAACACCGCGTCGGCGAAGTCGCCGGGCTTCAGCCCGCGCAGCAGGGTGCCGTTGCCGATCAGCGCGGGCAGTTCGATGTTCACCGAGGACAGGATCCGGCGGACCACCGGGTACGCCTCGGGGTGCACCGACGACCCGTCCAGCGGGTCGTCGCCACCGGCGATCCGCAGGAAGCCCGCGCACTGCTCGAACGCCTTCGGGCCGAGCCGCGGCACCTCCTTGAGCGCGGTCCGGTTGCGGAACGGCCCGTTGGCCTCGCGGTGCGCGACGATGTTGGCGGCCAGCGACTCGCCGATGCCGGAGACCCGGGACAGCAGCGGTGCGGACGCCAGGTTGACGTCGACACCGACGCCGTTGACGCAGTCCTCGACCACCGCGTCGAGCGAGCGGGACAGCTTCACCTCGGAGATGTCGTGCTGGTACTGCCCGACCCCGATCGACTTGGGGTCGATCTTCACCAGCTCGGCCAGCGGGTCCTGGAGCCGGCGGGCGATGGACACCGCCCCGCGCAGCGAGACGTCCATGCCGGGCAGCTCCGACGCGGCGTACGCGGAGGCCGAATAGACCGAAGCCCCCGCCTCCGACACCATCACCTTGGTCAGGTTGAGGTCGGGGTTCGCCGCGATCAGCTCACCGGCCAGCTTGTCGGTCTCGCGGGACGCCGTGCCGTTGCCGATCGCGACGAGCTCGACGTCGTGCTGCTTCGCCAGCGCGGCCAGCGTCGTCAGCGCCGCGGACCACTTGTTGGCCGGCACGTGCGGGTAGATCGTGTCGGTGGCCAGCACCTTGCCCGTCGCCGAGACGACCGCGACCTTCACGCCGGTGCGGAAGCCCGGGTCGAGGCCCATCGTGGCGCGGGTGCCGGCGGGTGCGGCGAGCAGCAGGTCGCGCAGGTTGGCCGCGAACACGCGGACCGCTTCGTCCTCGGCCGCCTGGAACAACCGCATCCGCAGGGACATGTCCAGGTGTACGACGATCCGCGTGCGCCAGGCCCAGCGGACCGTGTCGAGCAGCCAGCGGTCAGCCGCCCGGCCGTGGTCGGCGATCCCGAAGTGGCCCGCGATCCGCTGCTCGTAGTACACCGGCCCGGTGGTCAGCGTGCCGGCCGCGACCGCGTCGGCCTCCTCGGCGGACGGCTCCAGGATGAGGTCGAGGATCTCCTCCTTCTCGCCGCGGAACAGCGCGAGGATCCGGTGCGACGGCAGCGTGGTCAGCGGCTCGGCGAAGTCGAAGTAGTCGCTGAACTTCGCGCCCGCCTCCTCCTTGCCGTCCTTGACCTTGCCCCGCATCCGGCCGCGCTCCCAGACCTGCTCGCGCAGCCCACCGATCAGGTCGGCGTCCTCCGCGAACCGCTCGACCAGGATCGACCGGGCGCCGTCCAGCGCGGCCGCCGCGTCGGCGACACCCTTCTCCGCGTCGACGTACGAAGCAGCCGCACCGGTCGGGTCCTGCGTCGGGTCGCCGAACAGCAGGTCGGCCAGCGGCTCCAGGCCGGCCTCGCGGGCGATCTGGGCCTTGGTGCGGCGCTTGGGCTTGAACGGCAGGTAGATGTCCTCCAGGCGGGCCTTCGAGTCGGCCGCCACGATCTGCGCCTCGAGCTCGGGGTCCAGCTTGCCCTGCGAGCGGATCGACTCGAGGATCGCCGCCCGGCGTTCGTCGAGCTCACGCAGGTAGCGCAGCCGCTCTTCGAGGGTGCGCAGCTGGGTGTCGTCGAGCCCGCCGGTGGCCTCCTTGCGGTAGCGGGCCACGAACGGCACCGTCGCGCCGCCGTCGAGCAGGTCGACGGCGGAGACGACCTGCGTCTCGCGTACCCCCAACTCCTCGGCGATGCGGGCGGAGACGGACGGAGCTGCTGCCTGGATCTGGTCGGTCACGTCCGGCATTCTGCCGGACCGGTTCGTTTCCCGTGGCCAGTGGGTAGAAGCCACACCGAGGGAGGTACGCCATGCTGGCCGAGCGACTGCGCGACGTCGCGCCCGACGCACTGGTCGAGGTGGTCGACCACCATGTCCGGTCGGAGCTGGGCGGCCTGCGCGCCGACGTGCTGCTGGCCGACTACCGGATCGCGGGGCTCTGGCCGGTGCTGCGGCCCGACGACCCGACGCAGGGCCTGCTGGCCGAGCAGAACATCGCCGCGCGCTGCTACGCGCGGCAGGAACACCGCGTCGAGGACGTGCCGGAGACGCCGGGCGTACGCCTGTATGTGCCGTTGACCGTCTGGGGTGAGCGGTTGGGCATCCTCGTCGCCGACTTCCCGGCCGCGCCGTCCGATGCCACGGTGCGGCACTGCCGCGCGGCCGCCGACGAGCTCGCCGTCGCGTTGCGCGCCGCGGACCGGGACACCGACCGCTACCGGCTGACCCGCCGCCGGCAGCGCCTGTCGATGGCCGCGGAGATGCAGTGGGAGCTGCTGCCCGGGCGCTGTGTGAGTGATCACGGGTACGTGCTCGCCGGTCAGCTCGAACCCGCGTACCGGACGTCCGGCGACAACTTCGACTGGGCGGTCAACGAGGGCCGGTTGACGGTGACGGTGGTCAACGGGCACGGCACCGGGCTCGCCGCGTCGGCGCTGACCTCGTTGGCCGTCAACGCGATGCGCAACGCCCGGCGCTCCGGTGGCACGCTCGTCGAGCAGGCGGAGCTCGCCTCGGACACGGTCTTCGCGGCGCATCGCGGCGCGCGCCCGGTGGACGTGCTGCTGCTGGAGTACGACGGCGGCACCGGCCGGGTGCGCGCGATCGACACCGGATCGCCCAAGGCGTGGCGGGTCCGTGGCTCGGCGGTGGCGCCCGTGGTGCTCGACCAGCAGTTGCCGTTGGGCATGTTCGAGGAGACGCGGTACGGGGTGCAGACCTTCGACCTGGCCGCCGGGGACCGGTTGTTCGTGGTGAGCGACGGCGTGCACGACGCGGCGCCGGGCGGCGGTCCGACCTACGGCGAACAGCGGCTGGTGGCGGCGATCCGGTCGGCCCGGGTCCACCCGCCGGCACAGGCGATCAGCGCGGTGATGCTGGCCCTGCGCGCGTACCACGGGGACATCGAGCTCGAAGACGACGCGGTGATGGTCTGCCTGGACCGCAAGCATCCCGTGGACGGGACGGAAGGCACTGTGGATCACATCGGTCGAAGGCGCATGGTGGAGGCGGCGTCCGGGTAAGTCACAGTTTTCACGACTGGGCGAGAGGCGACGGAATGGACCGCGCGAACCTGGCCAGTTCCATAGAGGCCGCTTCGGAGGCGCTGGTCAGCGTGCTCGAGGCGGCCCGCACGCGCCAGGAGTCGCCGGTCTCGCCGACCCAGGTCCGGGTCCTCTCGATCATCAACGTGCGCCCGGACACCAACGTCAACCGGCTGGCCGAGTTGCTGGACGTGGTCCCGTCGTCCGCCAGCCGGCTGTGCGACCGGTTGGAGGCGGTCGGCCTGCTGCGCCGGGCGGCCGACGAGCGCGACCGGCGCGAGGTCCGCCTCGTGTTGACTGCGGCCGGCGCGGCGGTGCTCCGCGAGCTACGCGAACGGCGGGCCCAGGCGGTGCGCTCGGTGCTCGACCGCATGCCGCACCGGGCCCAGCACGACCTGCTGGTGGCGCTGCTGGCGTTCGGCCACGCGGCGGCCCAGGTGCAGGCGGAGTCAGCGGAGCCGCGTACCGCCTAGCAGGGTTTCGACCTGTCGTGGGCTGTCTTTACCGCTGTCGAACGTGATCAGCGCCTTCCAGAGGGCCCAGCCACGGCCGCGTTGCCAGGTCGCGTCGTCAACGTTGAGCGCCTTGCGGAAGGCGTCGCGCGCCGGGGCGTCCAGGAACGTCCAGGCGATGACCAGGTCGCAGGCCGGGTCGCCGACCCCGGAGGTGCCGAAGTCGATGACGGCGGCCAGGCGCCCGTCGCGGACCAGGATGTTGCCAGCCGCGACGTCGCCGTGGAACCAGACGGGGTTCCCCTGCCAGTGCGCGCCCAACGCCGCGTCCCACTCGGCGGTCGCGGCGGCGGCGTCGATCCGGCCGTCCAGGGCCGCGATCGCCTTGCGGGTCTCGTCGTCGTAATGCGCGAGCGTGGCGCCGCGCCAGAAGCTGTGCCGGCCGGCCGCGGGCTCGCCACCGGTGTCGACACCCTGGAGTGCGGTCAGGAACCCGGCGAGGTCGACCGCGAACTCCGTCTGGTCCGCGACGGTGTCGTGGGCGGCGGTTGTGCCGTCGAGCCAGCGGTTGACCGACCACGGCCACGGGTAGCCGGCGCCGGGCCGCCCCTGCGCGAGCGGAGCCGGGATCGGCACGGGCAGGTGCGGCGCGAGGACCGGCAGCCAGCGCTGTTCCTTCTCGACACCGGCGACGTAGCCCTCGGCGCTGGGCAGCCGCACGCTCATCGCGTCGCCGAGGTGGAAGGTGCGGTTGTCGTTGCCACCGACCGCGACGGGCCGCACCGGCAGGTCGGCCCAGTGCGGAAACTGCTCGGCGACAAGCCGGCGAACCAACGCGACGTCGATGATCACCGCCCGATGCTCGCGGTGCGACCGACGGCTCCGCAAGCGGTTTAGCACCAACACGGCAACTCAGGCCGGTGCGGCAAGCCCGGACATCGGGGACAATGAACCATGGCGTCGATGGCAGACAAGATTCGCGACTTCCTCAGAAGCCCACGTGGGCAACGGCTCGTGCAACAGGGCCGCACCCAGCTCAACAAGCCCGAAAACCAGCGCCGACTCCAGCAACTGGCCAACAAGCTGCGCAGCCGGGGCCGCTGACGCGCGGAAAATCGCGGGCGGCGACGCGATAGGCGGAGCTAGTCTTCGCGGGCCATGACCGAGTTGCCGCCCGTCGCGCACCTGCACGTGCACCTGGAGAGTGCGGTGCGGTGGTCGACGCTGGCCGAGATCGCCGGGCCCGACTTTCCCGACCACCTGCGCGGCGGGGAGCACCGCTTCACCTCGTTCAGCGACTTCTTCGACCAGAACCAGCTCGTACGCGACTGCCTGCGGCGGCCAGAGCACTTCCACCGGGTCGCCGTCGAGTTCTGTGCTGACCAGGTCGCCCAGGGGGTCGGCTACGTCGAGGTCTCGTTCACCGCGGCCGCGCACGGCGAGCGGCTCGGCGACCTTGGCATGCCGCTCGCGGCGGTGCTCGACGGGCTCGCGGAGGGCGGCGAGCGCTATGGCCTCGACTGGAACGTCATCCTCGACACCTCGCGCCGCCGCTCGGTCGAGCGGGCCTGGCGGACCCTCGACCTGGCCCGCAAGCACGACCGCGTGGTCGCCGTGGGGCTGGCCGGCGACGAGGACCACCCGGCCGCGCCGTTCGCCGCCGTCTTCGCCGAGGCCCGCGAGGCCGGCCTGCACATCGTGCACCACGCCGGTGAGGCGGCCGGCGCCGCCAGCATCCGCGAGGCGCTCGACGTCGGCCTGACCGAGCGCCTGGGCCACGGCATTCGGGTCCTCGACGACCCGGACCTGACCGCCGAGGTGCGCGAGCGCGGCATCCCGCTCGAGGTCTGCCCGAGCTCCAACGTCGCCCTGGGCTTCGTACCGTCGTACGCGGAGCATCCGTTGCCCCGACTGCGCGCAGCGGGCCTGACGGTCACCCTCAACACCGACATCCCGGAGATGATCCACACCACGCTGCGCGACGAGTACGCCGCCGCGGCGGAGGTGTTCGGCGCGGATCTCCACGAGCTGGCGCGCGCGTCGGTGGACGCGTCGTTCGCCGACCCCGCGACGAAGGCCCGGCTCAGGTCAGCGGCAGCAGACCGCGCTCCGCGAACACCTTCTTGGCCGTGAAGACGGCGTTGAGCGCCCGGGGGAAGCCGCAGTAGACCGCCGAGTGCAGGAACGCCTCCACGATCTCCTGCGGCGTCAGCCCGACGTTGAGCGCGGCACGCACGTGCACGTCGAGCTGCGCCTCGACACCACCGAGCGCGGTGAGCATGCCGAGCGTGACGAGCTGGCGGTCCCGCGGCGGGAGTCCGGGCCGGGCATAGATGTCCCCGTACGCCCAGGCGACGACCTGCTCGCCGAGCTCCGGTGCGATATCGGCGAGGGACTCGATGACCTTCGTGCCGGTCTCCCCGTTGACCGCCTCGAGCACCCGCATCCCCTGCTCGAACCGGTCCTGTTGCGCTTCACTCATGCGACCAACGCTAGGAGCTGGAGTGCGCTCTAGGTCAAAACGTGTCCGGGCCCACGGCCGGCCCGGCTGACGCGTAACCGACGTGTTACGCTTCCGGCGTGGACGAGGTGGCGGGGGCGGTCGCCGACCGGGTGCGGCGGGAGATCCTGCTGATGCTCCGGGACGGCCCGCTCACGGCCGGCCAGATCGCCGACCGGTTCGCGATCAGCCGCCCGGCCGTCAGCCGCCACCTCCGCGTGCTGCGCGAGGCCGGCCTGGTCAGCGACGCGGCCGACGGACGGCATCGCGTCTACGCGCTGGTCACCGCGCCGATCGAGGAGCTGATGGGGTGGCTGGCCGAGCTGACCCGGCCGTCCGCCTGGCAGCACCGGTTCGACGCGCTGGAGACCGAGGTCTACCGCACCCGGCGCGAGCGGCGCACGGCCGCCGGCCCCGACCGATCCGAGGAGAAGACCGCATGAGCCCGACACCGACGGGACGACTGTTCGGCAACGACCTCGTGCTCACCCGCACGTTCCGCGCACCCGCGGCGGACGTGTGGGCGAGCCTGACCGACCCCGACCGCACGGCCCGCTGGTTCGGCCCGTGGAAGGGTGACGCGGCGCCGGGGGCCACGATCCAGGTCCAGCTCGTCCAGGAGGAAACCCAGCCCTGGATGGACTTCCGGATCGACGCGTGCGAGCCGGAGCGCCGCTTGGCCGTCTCCGCGGTCGACGAGCACGGCGACTGGCACCTCGACCTGGTGCTGGCGGAGGCCGACGGCGTGACCGAACTGCGCTTCACACAGCGCCTGACCGACACGGCCGGCGTCGGCGACATCGGGCCGGGCTGGGAGTTCTATCTGGACGCCCTGGTGGCCGCCCGCGAGGACCGCCCACTACCGACGTTCGACGACTACCACCCGTCAATGAAGGCCCATTTCGAAGCGCAGCGCTAGTTCGGCAAGCGGGGGCAGGTAGATCCGGGCGTCCGCTGCCCTGGCCGCCTGCGTGGCCTCGCTGACCACCTCCGCGGCGCGCGCGTCACCCCTGGCCACGGCGAGCGCCGCCGCTGCCCACCGCGCCTCGTGCTGGCCCAGCGCCGGCCCAGCCGCGCGGGCCTGGGCGACCAGGGGCGCCGCTTCGTCGAGTCGGCCGAGCGCGACGCAGACCAGGGCGGCCCGGGCCGCCGCCCAGCAGCCGAACAGGTCCAGGTTGGTCGACAGGCGCAGGGACTCGCGGAACGCCTCCAGTGCGGCGGGCAGGTCACCGGCGCTCTGCTGGGCGATGCCGATCGCCCGCCAGGCCGTGGCCGTCCAGCCGCGGTGCCCCAGCCGCTGCGCGATGGCCAGCGCCGCGCGGCCGTCGGTCAGGGCCGGTGCGGACCGGCCGAGTGCGGCCGAGGCCTCGGCGCGGTGCCACAGTGCGTAGGTCTCGCCTTCCGGGTGGCCGAGGGTGCGGGCCACGTCGAGTGCGCGCTCGGTGTCGGCGAGGCCCTCGGCCGCCCGGTCCAGCAGGACCCGGCCATGCCCGCAGGTGGAGCGGGGCGTGACCGCGTGCACGAGGTCGCCGGAGCTCTCGAACAGGTGGGCGGCCCGGTCGAGCTCGTCGACCGCCGCGGCGATGTTGCCGTGCAGGAATCGCGCCATGGCCTGGGCGTCGAGGACGCGGGCGGCGCCACGCGAGTCGCCGGCCCGGGTGTAGCGGGCGAGGGCCTCGGCGGCCCGCGTCTCGGCGCGGGCCGGGCGGTCGAGGTTCATGTCGATCACGGACGCGACCTCCAGCGCGGCCGCCCGGGCCGGATCGTTGTCGCCGGCTTCGACGAGGGCGAGCTCGGCGAGCTCGGCCGCCCGGCGCAGGTCGTCGGCGCCGGAGTCGAGGCTGGCGAGCTGCGCCAGGAGCGTCGCCCGGCGGGGGCCGCCGGAGCAGGCGGCCAGTGCGGCGCGGAGGTCGTCGCGGGCGGCGCCGATGTCACCGTGCCGGCGGCGGGCCTGGGCCCGGGCCTCCAGCAGGCGCACCCGCACCGGGTGGTCGGGGGCGCAGTCGGCGAGGCCGGCACCGGCCAGGCGCTCCGCCTCGGCGTCGGCGACCTGGTCGAGGGCGCGCGCCGCCGCCCGGGCGCAGGCCTCGGCCGCCCGCGCGCCGTCGCCGGCGCCGCGCCAGTGCCGGGCCTGCTCGGCGGACTCGCCACCCTCTTGCTCGAGCACGCCGGCGAGCCGGGCGTGCAGCCGGGCCCGCGTGCCGTCGCTCAGGTCCGCGACGACGACCTCCCCGACCATGTCGTGCGTGGTGCGCCAGCCGTGCTCGCCGAGGCGGGCCAGGCCGGCCGCGGCCAGCTCGTCGAGCGCGCCGAGGGCAGCCGTCTCGCTGAGCTCGGCCGCCGCTCCCACGGTCCGGGCCGAGGCCTCCCGGCCCAGCAGCGAGAGCAGGCTCAGCGCGGTGGCCGCCGGCCCGTCGTGGGCGGCCGCCCGGTCCGCGATGGCCCGCCGCTGCCCGTTCCGGCCGACGTGCCGGGCCCGCTCGGCCAAAGCGACCAAGGCGCGCGGGGCGGAAGCAACCGTCCGCCAGCGACCGGAGCCCGGATCCATCCGGACGAGGCCCTCGGCGTGCAGCACCCGGAGCACCTCGCCCACCGCCATCGGCGTGCGGTCGGTGTCGGCGGCGAGCGCGGCGACCAGACCGGGATCGTCGACCAGCTCGGCCAGGGCGGACCTGGTGAGCCCGCCAAGGCTGGTTGCCGGCGGTCCGGGCAGCCGGCGCAGCAGTTGCTTCGTGTCGGCGGTCAGCTCGTCCGGTCGGTACGCGACGACGAACGCGGGACCGCCACGCCGCCCGGCGAGGGACCCGAGCAACCCGAGACTGCTCGGGTCCGCCCACTGCAGGTCGTCGACGATGACGACCCGCTGCGGAGCGGCGTCCAGCAGCCGGCGCGCCGCCTCGGCCACCAGGGCGTTGCGCGTCTCGGCGTCGAAGGCGGTGGGCGGCGCGTCGAGCTCGGGCACCAGGTGGGCCAGCGCCGACCCGAGCCGGCGGGGCAACGCCTGCCAGGAGGATGGGTCCGAGATGAACAGCCGGCGCAGCAGCGTACGCACGAGGGAGTAAGGCTCGTCGCGTTCGGCCCAGTACGCGGCCAGGTCGATCGCCGGCACCGCCGCACCGACCGCCTCCAGCACCCGGGACTTTCCGGTCCCGGACCGCCCCGCGACCCGCACCACGCCGCCGGTGAGCCCCGACAGGATCGCGCCGACCACCTCGTCGCGCCCGACGAAGCGCAGGAGCCCGAACCCCGCGGGGCTGACCTCGCCGGTCGCCAGCACCATGCGCTGCACGTCCGTCGCCGCCGCCGAGGGCTCGATACCCAGCTCGTCGACGACGGCGCGCCGGTACCGGTCGAACTCCTCCAGCGCCGCCGCCCGGTCGCCGGCGGCGGCCAGGGCCCGCACGAGCGCCAGTGCGGCCGCCTCCCGCAAGGGCTCGGCGGCCGCCGCCTCCGCCGCGTACTGCACGGCCAGGGCCGGCTCGCCCTGCTCCACGGCCAGGAAGGCGGCTCGTTCCCAGGCGAGCTGGCGGGCCTGGAACACCTTCGTGCGATACGGCTGCGCCCAGTCGGCGTACGCCTCCTCGGGCAGCGGCTCGGCGACCCCGGCGAGGGCCGAGCGGTAGGCCGCCAGCGCCGCGGACCCGGCCAGCCGCTCGGCGGCCACGAGCGCGGCGAGGAGCACCTCGGTGTCGACGACGCACTCGGGTGGTCCCGCCAGGGTGTAACCGCCCGGGCCGGTGCGGATCAGCTCGGCGCGGCCGATCGCGCGCCGGGCCCGGTTGACCAGCACCTGCAGGTTGGCGGCCGGGCTGGCCGGCGGCCGCTGCGTCCACACCGCCTCGGCGAGCACGTCGTTGGGCACGAACCGCCCCTGCCGGGTCGCGAGGACGCGCAGCAGGGTACGGACCTTCCGGCCCTGGAACGCCGTCTCGCTGACTTCCCGGCCGTCGCACAGCACCGAGAACCGGCCCATCAGCCGCAGCTCCACGGGGGTCGGAGGGGCCGCTAGATAACCGCCAGCAAGCTGCAAGCGCGCGCTCCTAACGTCGGGCCGACGGAATCGAACGAAGCACCCTGGAGGGCCCCGATGTCCGAGCAGACCACCGAGCATCGTACGTTCACCACCCCCGACGAGACCCGATCGTTCACGAACGGACGACTCGAGCTGCTGAGCGTCGGCGGGGCCGACATCGGGCGGCTCGTGCTCGACCCGGGATGGCGCTGGTCCAACGACGTCAAGCCGATCGCGGGTACGACGCTGTGCGAGGCGCCGCATTTCCAGTACCACGTCTCGGGCGTGCTGCGCGTGGCGATGGCGGACGGCTCCACGTTCGACGCCCACCCGGGCGACGTGACCTCGCTGCCGGCCGGGCACGACGCCTGGGTGGTCGGCGACGAGCCGGTCGTCGTGGTGGATTGGTTCGGCGCGAGCGGCTACGCGAAATGACCGCCGCGCTGCTCTACACGCGTGCCGTGTCGGTCTTCGACGGAGTCCTGCGAGCGGTGCCAGCCGACCGCCAGGCGGCCCCGACCCCATGCGCCGGCTGGGACGTGCGGGCGCTGGTCAACCACGTGGTGGGTGAGGATCTCTGGGCCGCCGAGCTGCTCGCCGGCCGCACCATCGCCGGCGTCGGCACCGCGTTCGACGGGGATCTGCTCGGTGACGCGCCGCTCGAGACGTGGTCCGTCGCGGCGGAGGCCGCCGGAAAGGCGCTCGCCGACGTCGCCGACGACGCGGTCGTGGCACTGTCGGCCGGACCGACCCCGGTCGACGAGTACCTGCGCCAGCTCGCCGCCGACCACCTGGTGCACGCCTGGGACCTGGCCACCGCCGCGGGCACGAACCTACGCCTGGACAGCGATCTCGTCGCCGCGGTCAGCCGCTGGTTCGCGCCCGTGGAGGACGCGTACCGGGTCCACGGCATGATCGGCCCTCGCCCGCTGGTGCCGGCCGACGCCGAACCCCAGGAGCTCCTGCTCGCCATGTTCGGCCGCAGCGAGGCGCTCGCCGCCGCGGAACGGTTCGGCGCGGCGTTCGACACCCGGGACGTCAACGCCGTCATGGCCGCGATGACCGGCGACTGCGTGTTCGAGTCGACCGCACCACCGGGCGGCGAGCGGCACAGCGGCGCCGACGCGGTGCGGGCCGCGTGGCAACGGTTCTTCGCCGAGGCCGGCGAGCACCGCTTCACCACGGAGGAGACGATCGTGGCCGGCGACCGGGTCGTCGTGCGCTGGCGGTACGACTGGCCCGCCGGCCACGTACGCGGCGTGGACCTGTTGCGTGTCCGGGGTGGGCTCGTCGCCGAGAAGCTGGCCTACGTCAAAGGCTGACCCGTCAGCGGCCGCGGATCGTCGAGCCGAGGATGTCGTGGTTCAGCGAGCCGATCACGGTCAGCGGGATGCCCTTCGGGCAGACCGCGGTGCATTCACCCGCGTTGGTGCAGCCGCCGAAGTCGGCCTCGTCGTGGGCGTGCAGCATCGCTGCCGCGCGGGAGGCGCGTTCCGGCTGGCCCTGGGGGAGGGCGCCCAGGTGGGCGACCTTCGCGGCCGTGAAGAGCATCGCCGAGCCGTTCGGGCACGCCGCCACGCAGGCGCCGCAGCCGATGCAGGCCGCCGCTTCGAACGCGGCGTCGGCGGCCGGCTTCGGCACCGGGGTGGCGTGCGCGTCGGGGGCGCTGCCCGTCGGTGCCGAGATGTAGCCGCCGGCCTGGATGATCTTGTCGAACGCGCCGCGGTCGACCACCAGGTCCTTGACCACCGGGAAGGCCCGCGCGCGCCACGGCTCGACGTCGATCGTGTCGCCGTCCTTGAAGTGTCGCATGTGGAGCTGGCAGGCCGTGGTCAGCTTCTGCGGGCCGTGTGCCACGCCGTTGATGACCATGCCGCAGGCGCCGCAGATGCCCTCGCGGCAGTCGTGGTCGAACGCCACCGGCTCCTCGCCGGCCGTGGTCAGCTGCTCGTTGAGGACGTCGAGCACCTCGAGGAACGACATGTCCGCCGAGACGTCGTCGAGCTTGTAGGACACCATCTTGCCGCGAGCCTCGCGGTCCGACTGGCGCCAGATGCGCAGGGTCAGTTTCACGAGTAGCTCCGCTGGCTGGGTGTCTCGTACTCGAAGGTCAGGTGTTCCTTGTGCAGCACCGGCGGGGAGGCGAACTCCCAGGCGGCGACGTAGGAGAACTCGTCGTCCTGGCGCATCGCCTCACCGTCCGGCGTCTGCGACTCGGCCCGGAAGTGGCCGCCGCAGGACTCGCCGCGGTGCAGCGCGTCGATGCACATCAGCTCGGCGAGCTCGAAGAAGTCGGCCACGCGGCCGGCCCGCTCCAGCGACTGGTTGAGCTCGGCGCCGGTGCCCGGCACCTTGACCCGCGTCCAGAACTCGTCCCGCAGCGACCGGATCAGCTCGATCGCCTTGCGGAGACCGGCGTCCGTGCGCTCCATGCCGCAGTACTCCCACATGATCTTGCCCAGCTCGCGGTGGAACGAGTCCACCGAGCGGTCGCCGTCGATCGAGAGCAGCTTCTGCACCCGGTCCGTGACCCCGCTCCGCGCCGCCGCCACGTCAGGGTGCTTCGGCGTGAGCTTCTGGAACGGCCCGTCGGCCAGGTACGCGCCGATCGTGTTGGGCAGCACGAAGTAGCCGTCGGCGAGCCCCTGCATGAGCGCGGACGCACCGAGCCGGTTGGCGCCGTGGTCGGAGAAGTTGGCCTCGCCGATCACGAACAGGCCCGGGATCGTCGAGCTCAGGTCGTAGTCGACCCACAGCCCACCCATTGTGTAGTGCACGGCGGGATAGATCCGCATCGGCGTCACGTACGGGTCGTCGCCGGTGATCCGCTCGTACATCTCGAAGAGGTTGCCGTAGCGTTCCTCGATCGCCGGACGGCCCAGCCGCTGGAGGGCGTCGGCGAAGTCGAGGTAGACGCCCCGACCCCCGGGACCCACGCCGCGGCCGTCGTCGCAGACCGCCTTGGTCGCCCGGGACGCGATGTCGCGCGGCACCAGGTTTCCGTACGCCGGGTAACGCCGTTCGAGGAAGTAGTCGCGCTCGTCCTCGGGGATGTCCGCCGGCGACCGCGTGTCACCCGCGGACGACGGCACCCACACCCGGCCGTCGTTGCGCAACGACTCGCTCATCAGGGTCAGCTTCGACTGGTGGTCGCCGGAGACGGGGATGCAGGTCGGGTGGATCTGGGTGAACGCCGGGTTGGCGAACAGCGCGCCCTTCCGGTGCGCCCGCCAGCTCGCCGTGACGTTGCAGCCCTTGGCGTTGGTCGACAGGTGGAACACGTTGCCGTAGCCGCCGCTGGCCAGCACCACCGCGTCGGCCAGGTCGACGGTGACCGCGCCGGTCTCCAGGTCGCGCACCACGATGCCGCGGGCGCGGCCGTCGACCACGATCAGGTCGAGCATCTCGTGCCGCGTGTGCATCTGCACGGTGCCGGCGTTGACCTGCCGCTCCAGCGCCTGGTACGCGCCGAGCAGCAGCTGCTGGCCCGTCTGGCCGCGGGCGTAGAAGGTGCGGGACACCTGGGCGCCGCCGAACGAGCGGGTGTCCAGCAGGCCGCCGTACTCGCGGGCGAACGGCACGCCCTGCGCCACGCACTGGTCGATGATCTCGACGGAGACCTCGGCCAGCCGGTAGACGTTGGACTCGCGCGACCGGAAGTCGCCGCCCTTGATGGTGTCGTGGAACAGCCGCTCGACCGAGTCGCCGTCGTTGCGGTAGTTCTTGGCCGCGTTGATGCCGCCCTGCGCCGCGATCGAGTGCGCCCGCCGCGGGCTGTCCTGGTAGCAGTAGCAGCGCACCCGGTAGCCGAGCTCGCCGAGCGTCGCGGCGGCCGAGCCACCGGCCAGGCCGCTGCCCACCACGATCACGTCGAGGCGGCGCCGGTTGGCCGGGTTGACCAGGCGGCCGGTGGAACGGCGCTTGGTCCACCGCTCCGCGAGCGGCCCGTCCGGCGCCTTGGTGTCGGCGATCGGGTCGCCGTCGACGAAGAACTCACCTGGGTACGTCATGGTTAGCCCACCCATCCGACGAGCACGGCGAACGGCACCACGAGGAAGCCGACGCAGAGGAGGATCGCGAAGCCGAGGGCGGCCACCCGGGCCCACCGCTCGCCGTTCGCGGTGCGCTGGCCGAGGGTGCGCAGCGCGCTGAACAGACCGTGCCGCACGTGGAAGCCGACGGCGACCACGGCCAGCGCGTAGAACAGGGTCACCGGCCAGCGGCTGGGCGCGAAACCGGCCACCACGTTGGCGTACGGGGTCGCCGGGTTGCCGACCGGGTTGACGACGCCGACCGTGAGGTCGAGCAGGTGCCAGACCAGGAACAGGAAGATGATCACGCCGCCCCAGCGCATCGTCCGGGCCGCATAGCTGCCCTGCACCTTGGGGCGGTGCGCGTAGCCGACCGGGCGCGCCCGCTTGGCCCGCAGAGCCAGGGTCGCCGCTGCCCAGACGTGGCCGACCAGCGCGAGGGTCAGCACGCCGCGCTGGATCCAGAGGAACCATTCGTGGGGGAGCGCGGGTGCGCCGATGTCGCGCAGCCAGTGCGCGTAGTGGTCGAACGACTCGGCGCCGAAGAAGATCTTCAGGTTGCCGGCCATGTGCAGCACGAGGAAGGTCAGGAACAGGAGGCCGGTCACCGCCATGACCACTTTGATCCCTACCGTCGAGCGGTAGGACGCGTTCCGCCGAGGCGCCGAGGATTCCTTCGTCGCCACCACCGCGCGGTCGCGCGTACCCGATGCCACCATGCGTTTGACGCTAGGTTGAGCTGTTCTGATGCGTCCAATGCATGGCGATAGCAGTGCTGATAGCTGTAAGCTATCGAAATGCGTCTGGAGCAGCTCCGGTCCTTCGTGGCCGTAGCGGAACTACGACATTTCACCCAGGCGGCCGTCGCGGTCGGTGTGGCGCAACCCTCACTCAGTAAGCAGATTCACAGCCTCGAAGCCGAGCTCGGAGCGCCGCTGTTCACCCGCCTGCCGTCGGAGGTCGAGCTGACCCCGGCCGGCGAGACCCTGCTGCCACTGGCCCAACGGATCCTCGCCGACGCGGAGACCGCCCACCGCGAGGTCCGCAACCTGGTCGGGCTCACCCGCGGGCGGGTCCGACTCGGTGCGACACCGAGCCTGTGCACCTCGCTGGCGCCGCGGGTGCTGCGCCGCTTCCACACCGCCCACCCCGAGATCGAGCTGCGGGTGGCCGAGGGCGGCTCGCAGGAGCTGGTCAACGCGCTCTCGCACGGCGAGCTCGACCTGGCCCTGGTGGTGCTGCCGGAGACCGGCATCGACCCGGCGCTGGAAGCCGCGCCGATCCTGGACGAGGACCTCGTCGTCGCGACCGCGGTGGGCACGTCGCTGCCCCAGCCGATGCTCGTCGAGGACCTGCGCGACCGGCCGCTGGTGATGTTCCGGCCCGGCTACACGCTGCGCGACGACGTGCTCGCGGCGTGCCGGCAGGCCGGTTTCGAGCCGACCTTCGCGGTCGAGGGCGGCGAGCTCGACGCGGTGCTCGGGTTCGTCGAGGCCGGGCTCGGCCTGGCCGTCGTGCCCGAGATGGTGCTGGCCAACCGCCCGGGCCTGTGGGCCGTGCCGCTGGCGCCGCCGCTGCGCCGGACCATCGCGGTCGCGCAGCGGCGCGGCGTCACGCTGACCCACGCCGCGTCGGCGTTGCGCGACGTCCTGCTGGCCGAGGTCGGCCGCTAACATCAGCCAACGTGAAACCTTGGCGCGATGTAGCGGCCCGCATGCTCGGACGTCCCACACCGGCGCGGGTGGTGCCCACCGCTTCGGTCCGGCAGCGGCGCATGCCGGCTCCGCTGCGGCGGCGGTCCGACCGGATGCTCGAATACTCGCCCGAGCTGGACGGCCGCGCGGATCCCGGCGAGGTCGTCTGGACCTGGGTGCCCTACGAGGAGGACCCGCGCCAGGGCAAGGATCGGCCGGTGCTGGTGGTCGGCCGCCGTGGCCGCACGATGCTCGGCCTCATGCTCTCCAGCAACGACCGGCGGGACGGCGAACGCACCTGGCTCGCCCTCGGCGCCGGTTCGTGGGACCGCTCGTCCCGGCCGAGCTGGGTGCGGCTCGACCGCGTGCTGACCGTCGACGAGCGCGGCATCCGGCGCGAGGGGTCCATCCTGGACCGTTCGCGGTTCGACCGGATCGCCACCCGGCTGCGCAGCGACTACGGCTGGCGATAAGCGCTTCACCACACTGGCGTGTCTGCGACACTTCCGAGAGGTGTTCGCGGGTTACGGTCGGGCGTGACTGAATCCACGCATTCGCATGTGCTGAGCCGTCGTGGCGTGCTGACCGGCATCGGGGTGGCCGGTGTCGCCGGCCTGACGGTCGGGTCCGCCGCGCCGGCGGCCGCCTCGACCCCGACCACGCCCGGCGCCGCCCTCGCCAGCCTGCTCGCCGGCAACGCCCGCTTCCGGTCCGGCCACTCGCGCCACCCGCACCAGGGCGTCGCCGACGTGCACCGGCTCGCGGCCGGGCAGCACCCGTTCGCGATCGTCCTGGGCTGCGCCGACTCCCGGGTGTCGCCCGAGGTCCTGTTCGACCAGGGCCTGGGCGACATCTTCGACAACCGGGTCGCCGGCAACATCGTCGACGAGGTCGTGACGGGCAGCATCGAGTACGCCGTGGCGGAGTTCGCCCCGCCGGTGCTGGTCGTGCTGGGTCACGAGCGCTGCGGCGCGGTGGCCGCGACGGTCGAGACCATCGAGAGCGGTGGTACGCCGCCCGGCTCGATCGGTGCGCTCGTCGAGGCCCTGCGGCCGGCGATCGAGCCGGTGCTGCACCAGCCCGGCGACGTCGTCGAGAACGGGGTGCGGGCCAACATCCGCTACCAGGTCGCGCGGCTGCTGGCCGGCAGCGCGATCGTCCGCGACGCGGTCGCCGCCCGCACGCTGCGCGTGGTCGGCGCCCGCTACGACCTCGACACCGCGGCGGTCACGCTCCTCTAGACGAGGGCCGCGGCCTGGTCCAGTTGGGCCAGCTCCGTGGCGCTCATCGTCGGGTTGGCCCGGCGCTGGTCCAGCACCCAGGCCAGCGCCGCGGCCGACGGGCGTGGCAGCTGTGCCTGGAGCTCGGCGAAGCCCGCCTTGGCGACCGTCGCCAGTGTCGGCTCGTGCTCCCAGAGCGTCACCTGCGCCATGATCAGGAGCGTCATCGCGACGTCCCGGTCCGGTGGGCCCTCGGCCGCGTTCGCCCAGTCGAACAGCACCGGGCCGCGCGGGGTCAGCATCACGTTGTCCGGGTGCAGGTCGAGGTGCAGGATCCGGTCGCCGTTGTCGTTCTTGGTGCGGGCCGGCAGCGCGTGCAGCCGCCGGTGCAGGTCGGCGAGGATCGCGGCGGCGGTTTCCGGGCCCGCCGATCCCTCGATCGCCGCGGCGAGCAGTGTCCGGCCCTCGAGGCGTTCCATGACCAGGTCGGCGCCGTCGGCGTCGTACACCAGCGGCACCGGATAGCCGGCCGCCGCGAGGTGGCTCATCAGCTCGGCCTCCGGCGCGGCGGCGCGGCCGTGCCGGGACCGGCGTAGTACCCGGTCGGGGCCGAGCGCGTACACGTCGCAGTCCCGGCCCGAAGCGATCAACTCCATCAGCCCACCCAAGCCGCGAGGTCGAGCGCGCGCAAGCGGTGCGGGTCGCCGAGGACGTGGATCTGCGTGATCCGCCCGTCGCGGACCACGAACGACATGATCGAGACGACCTCGCCGCGCGGTGCGACGACCGCGCCCGGCGTGCCGTTGACCAGCGCGGGCTTGACGAACGGTGCGAGCTGGCGCGCGGTGCGGGCCTGGCCGGCCACCTCGTGGCCGCCACGGATGATCGCGGAGAACGCGGGCCGGGACGTGCCGCCGTCGGCGCGCAGCACCACCTCCGGGTCGAGCACCGCGAGCAGGGCGTCGAAGTCGCCGGCCCGCGAGGCGGCGAAGAACGCGTCGACCACCGCGCGCTGGCGGGCCAGGTCGGTGTCCGGCGCCGGAGCGGCCTCCTGGACGCGGCGGCGGGCCCGGCTCGCGAGCTGCCGGGTGGCCGCCGGTGACCGGTCGACGATCAGCGCGATCTCGTCGAAGGCCACGGCGAACAGGTCGTGCAGCACGAAGGCGAGCCGCTCGGCCGGGTTCAGCGTGTCGAGCACGACCAGCAGGGCGAGACCGACGGCATCCGCGAGCAGCGCCTGGTCCTCGGGGCCGACCCCGTCGGCGGGGCTCACCACCGGGTCCGGCACGTGGGTTTCGAGTGGACGCGTCGAGCGGGACCGCAGTAGGTTGAGGCAGATCCGGCCGACGACGGTGGTCAGCCAGCCGCCGAGGTTGGTCACCTCGGCCGCGTCGGTGCGGGCGAGCCGCAGCCAGGCCTCCTGCACCGCGTCGTCGGCCTCGTCGAACGAGCCGAGCATCCGGTACGCCACCGCGCGCAGATGGCCGCGGTGCTCCTCGAAGCGCCGGGCCAACTCGTTTTCGTCCACCGGTCACATCCTCTCGCCACCGCGTGTCATACCGGTAGAACTGCGAAGCTACCAATGCCCACACAGCGGGAGGAAACTCGTGAACACTCCGATTCTGGTCACCGGCGGCACCGGGACCCTCGGGCGGTATGTCGTCGCCCGGTTGCGCTCGCGGGGCGCCGAGGTGCGGGTGTTGACCCGGCACCCGAAGCCGGCCGCCGACGGGGTCACCTACGTGGCCGGTGACCTGGAGACGGGCGCCGGTGCC
Organism: Asanoa hainanensis; assembly: GCF_900188485.1. Taxonomy (GTDB): domain Bacteria; phylum Actinomycetota; class Actinomycetes; order Mycobacteriales; family Micromonosporaceae; genus Asanoa; species Asanoa hainanensis. The sequence goes on along the minus strand of NZ_FZPH01000004.1, from coordinate 56,515 downwards.
GCGGCCGCGGTCGAGGGCGTGCACACCGTCGTGCACTGCGCCGGCAGCCAGAAGGGCGACGACGTCAAGGCCCGTCACCTGATGGCCGCGGCGGCCCGGGCCGGCGTGCGGCACGTGGTCTACATCTCCGTCGTCGGCGCCGACCGCACGCCGGTGACGAGCGGCGTCGACCGCGCGATGTTCGGCTACGTCGCGGCGAAGCGCGCGGCCGAGGAGATCGTGGCGAGCTCCGGCGTTCCCTGGACGACGCTGCGCGCCACCCAGTTCCACGAGCTCGCGTTCCAGGCCGTCGCGGCGATGGCGAAACTGCCGGTGGTGTTCGCACCGGGCGGCACGAAGCTGCAACCGATCGCCGCCGACGAGGTGGCCGCCCGGCTGGTCGAGCTCGCGCTCGGCGAGCCACAGGGCCTCGTGGCGGACCTCGGCGGCCCGCGGATCTACCCGTTCGCGGACCTGGCGCGCTCGTACCTGCGGGCGACGGGCCGCCGCCGGCCGATCCTCTCGGTGCCCGCGCCGGGCGGTGCGGCCCGGGCCTTCCGCGCCGGAGCGAACCTGACTCCCGAGCACGCGGTCGGCCACCTCACGTGGGAGGACTTCCTCACCGCGCGCCTCGCGCTCTAGCGTCGTAGGGGTTTCGTCAAGACGCTGGACGGCGGTGGCCGGAAACCCTTGTAATGGTTGGTGATCCGCCGCCTGCTGCGTCCATCATGGACATACTGGCGGTCCTACCATCCTGGACGGGCACCATGTTCGAACCCGGCTTCCCGGCTGTCGACCCGCCGGACGGCCCGGCTTCCGCTACCGCGACCGACGGCGCCGGCTACGTGCAGGCCACCGTGTTGCCGGGTGGCCGGCTGCACGCGCTCTACGTCAGTCCACACGCCATGTATGACCTCACCGCCGACCAGCTCGCCACCGCGTGTCTGGAGGCGGTGGTGAAAGCACAGACCCGGAGGTTCGATGTCTCACCGTTCCAGCCGTAAGCGCCAGCGTCGCCGCCGCAAGGCCAACCACGGCAAGCGGCCCAACGCCGGCCGCGGTTAGCGGATCTCCCGGTCCAGTTCGCGCAGGAGAGCGTCGACCGGTTGGCGCTGGGCCAGGGCCGGGGGTGGCACGACGACGATCGGGCAGCGGGCGTGGCGGACGCTGTAGCGGGTGACCGGCCCGCTGCCCAGGAGGTGTGAGCCGCGCCGGTCGCCGCCGACCACCAGCAGGTCCGCGTCGTCACCGGCGTGCTCGACCAGGCTCTGGACCGTCAGGCCCTCCAGCACCACCGGCTCGATCTTGACGCCGGTCGGTGGGCCGCCCATCGCGGCGTCGAACGCGTGCGGGATCAGCAGCTCCGCCTCGGCGAGATGCACCCGGCGTTCGAACGTCGCCGTGGTGTCGCGCCAGAGCGGCCGGAACAGCCACACCCGCACCGCGTCGACGGTGCCGCCGCGCTCGCGGGCCACCTTCACCGCGTAGCGCAGCGCCTGCAGGCCGGCCAGCGAAGGGCTGACGCCGACCACGATCCGAGATCGCATCGGCCAAGCATGGACCTGGCGGCCGCCCGCGTCGACCGTCTTGCCACGATCTTTACGCGGACGGAGGAAATCCTGACGGCTCACGCCGCTTCGGCGGCGTCCATCGCCTTGTAGATGCGCTGCTCCGACACCGGGTACGGCGTGCCGAGGGCCTGCGCGAACACGTTGACCCGCAGCTCCTCGATCATCCAGCGGATCTCGGTGACCGCCTCGGCGCGGCGGCGGCTCGGCGACAACGCGGCCAGCATGGCGTCGTACTCCTTGCGCACCTGGGCGATCCGGGCCTGGCCGTTGCGGTCACGGGCGACGTCCTGGCCCAGCCGGTCCAGCCGCCGTTCGATGGCCGCCAGATAGCGGGGCAGGTCGCCGAGGTGGGTCCAGCCGGTCGCGGTCACGAAGCCGGGATAGATCAGCCCGGCGACCTGGGCCTTCACGTCGGTCAGCGTCGACAGCGCGTCCAGCGCCGACATCCGGGAGATCCGCTGGTCCACGGCGTGCTGTGCGGCCAGCGCGCGTTCGACCCGGCTGACCACCGCTTCCACCGTGTCGACCAGGTCGCCCCGGACCGCGTCGCGCAGGGCGGCGAAGCCCGCGGGATCCCAGGCCGGGCCGCTGGCCTGCTCGACCAGCCGGTCCACGGCCGCGCCGGCACAGTCGCGCAGCAGGTCGGTGACGTTGCGGTGCGGGTTGCGGGACAGCGCCAACTTCTGCTGGTTGGTCAGCCGCCCCTGGAGAAAGGTCGCGGGGTTGGGCAGCGAGAGCAGCAGCAGGCGCCGGGTGCCGGCGATCATCGCGGCCGCCTGCTCACCGGCGCTGTCGAAGACCTCGACCCCGACGGTCGCGCCCTCGTCGACCAGCGCCGGGTACGCCGTGACCCGGAAGCCGGCCCGGTCCTGCTCCAGGGTGCGCGGCAGCGGGCCGAAGTCCCAGGCGGTCAGCCCGGTGCGGGCGATCCCCGGCGCCGCGGCGGTCACCGTCGCGCGCACCTCGGCCTTGAGCTGCGCCTGCAACGCCGCCAGGTCCTTGCCTCGGGCAACTTCGCGGTCGCCGTCGACCACCCGGTAGGTGAGCCGCAGGTGGTCGGGCACCCGCGACAGGTCCCAGGCGTCGTGCGGCACCGTCGCGCCCGTCATCCGGCGCAGTTCCCGGGTCACGGCCTCGACCAGCGACAGCCCCGGTGCCGGCGCGATCCGGGTCAGCACCGCCCGGGCGAAGTCGGGCGCGGGCACGAAGTTGGTGCGGATCGCCTTCGGTAGCGAGCGGAGCAGCGCGACCACCAGGTCTTCCCGCAGCCCCGGCACCTGCCAGTCGAAATCCTCGGGCGTCACCTGGCCGAGCATCGGCAGCGGCACGTCGACCGTGACACCGTCCGAGGTGGTCCCGGGGGCGAACTCGTACGACAGCGGCAGTGGTGCCGACTCGGACCGCCACACGTCGGGATAGGCCTCGGGGCTGACGTCGCCGCGGCCGGCGTTGACCAGGAACTCGCGGGTGAACGTCAGCAGGCGCGGATCGGTGTGCCGGGCCTTCTTCCACCACGTGTCGAAATGCCGCCCGGACACGACGTCGGCCGGGATCCGCTGGTCGTAGAAGGAGTACAGGGTGTCCTCGTCGACCAGGATGTCGCGCCGGCGCACCCGGTCCTCGAGCGCGGCCACCGACTCCAGCAGCGCCGCGTTGTCACGGAAGAAGTGGTGGTTGTTCTGCCAGTCGCCCTCGACGAGGGCGTTGCGGATGAACAGCTCCCGGGACAGGACCGGGTCGATCCGCCCGTACTGGACCCGGCGCCCGACCACGATCGGCACGCCGTAGAGGGTGACCCGCTCGACCGCGACCACCGAGGCCTGCTTCTTCTCCCAGTGCGGTTCGCTGTAGCTGCGCTTGACGAGATGGCCGGCCAGCGGCTCGACCCACTCGGGCTCGATCCGGGCGTTGACCCGCGCCCACAGCCGGGACGTCTCGACCAGCTCGGCGGACATCACGAACCGCGGCGGCTTCTTGGCCAGCGAAGAGCCGGGGAAGATGGCGAACCTGGCGTTGCGGGCACCCAGGTATTCGCGTTTCTCGCCCTCCCGCAGCCCGATCTGGGAGAGCAGGCCGGCCAGCAGCGACTGGTGCAGCCGGGCCGGGTCCGTCGACGACGACGGCACGAGGCCCAGCGACTTGGTCACCTGGCGGAGCTGGGCGTTGATGTCCTGCCACTCGCGTACCCGAAGGTAGTTGAGGTATTCGGACCGGCACAGCCGGCGGAACGCGCTGGACGACAGCTCCCGCTGCTTCTCCCGCAGGTACGTCCACAGGTTGAGGTAGGTGACGAAGTCCGAGTCCGGGTCGGTGAATCGCGCGTGCAGCTGGTCGGCGTGGGTGCGGTGCTCGACCGGGCGCTCGCGCGGGTCCTGGATGGACAGTGCGGCCGTGACCACGCTCACCTCGTCGAGGCAGCCGTTGCGGTCGGCCTCCAGCACCATCCGGCCTAGTCGCGGGTCGACGGGCAGCTGGGCCAGCCGGCGGCCGGCCTCGGTCAGCCGTTTCGCCTCGTCGAGCGCGCCCAGCTCCTGCAACAGGTTGACGCCGTCGGTGATGTTGCGCCGGTCCGGCGGGTCGATGAACGGGAACTTCGCGACGTCGCCGAGGCCGATCGCGGTCATCTGGAGAATGACCGAGGCCAGGTTGGTACGCAGGATCTCGGGCTCGGTGTATTCCGGCCGCGACAGGAAGTCCTGCTCGTCGTAGAGCCGGATGCAGATGCCCGGCGAGGTGCGGCCGCTGCGGCCCTTGCGCTGGTTGGCCGACGCCTGGGATACCCGCTCGATCGGCAGCCGCTGCACCTTGAGCCGGTGGCTGTAGCGGGAGATCCGCGCGGTGCCCGGGTCCACGACGTATTTGACGCCGGGCACGGTCAGCGAGGTCTCGGCGACGTTGGTGGCCAGCACGACCCGGCGCCCGGTGTGCGGCTGGAACACCCGGTGCTGCTCGGCCGTGGACAGCCGCGCGTACAAGGGAAGGATCTCCAGGTGGGGCAGGTCGAGCCGGCCCAGCGAGTCGGCGGCGTCGCGGATCTCCCGCTCGCCGCTGAGGAACACCAGGATGTCACCGGGGCCCTCGGCCGCGAGCTCGGTGACCGCGTCGCCGATCGCCGTGATCGGGTCACGCACGACAGCGCCGGCGACCTCTTCCTCGTCGTCGTCCTCGACGTCCTCCTCCAGGACCAAAGGCCGATAACGCAACTCGACCGGGTACGTCCGACCCGACACCTCGACCACCGGCGCCGGCTCACCATCAGGCTGGCGGAAGTGCTGGGCGAACCGCTCCGTCTCGATGGTCGCCGAGGTGATGACGACCTTGAGGTCCGGCCGGCGGGGCAGGAGCTGCGCCAGGTAGCCGAGGATGAAGTCGATGTTGAGGCTGCGCTCGTGGGCCTCGTCGATCACCAGCGTGTCGTACCGCAGGAGGTCGCGGTCGTTCTGCAGCTCGGCCAGCAGGATGCCGTCGGTCATCAGCTTGATCAGGGTGTCGTCGCCACCCCGGTCGGTGAACCGGACCTTGTAGCCGACGGTGCTGCCCAGCGGCGTGCCCAGCTCCTCGGCGATCCGGTCGGCGACGGTGCGGGCGGCCAGCCGGCGGGGCTGCGTGTGGCCGATCTGCCCGCGTACGCCGCGACCCAGCTCGAGACAGATCTTGGGGATCTGGGTGGTCTTGCCGGACCCGGTCTCGCCGGCGACGATCACCACCTGGTGGTCGCGGATCGCGGCGGCGATGTCGTCGCGCCGCTCGCTGACGGGCAACTCGGCCGGATAGCGGATCACGGGGACGCTGGCCTGGCGGGCCGCGACCCGGGCTTCGGCGGCCACCACGTCGGCCTCGATGGCGGCGACGGCGGAGGCCTTCTTGGCGGCGTCGCGGATCTTGCGGGTGCCTTCCAACCGCCGGCCCAGCCGATGCGCGTCGCGCAGGGTCAGGGTCGACAGGCGGGTCTGCAACGACGGGTTGGGCGCGTTCATCTCGCGCCCAAGAATAGGCGGGCGGGTCCGGATCAGCTCGCGGTTATCCGCACGACGTGATCTTTGGCGGCCGGCTCGACGAGCCGGGCCAGCGCCTCACCCTCGGCCTCGACCTCGGCGGTCGCCGTCTTGGCCAGCTTGCCGAACGCGGTCACCGTGAGCGTCACCACGCCGCGCTTGGTCTCGGCCGACCAGACGCCCGCGACCAGGCCGTCCACCAGCAGCGTGGGCAACCAGCGCAGGTTCCGCTTGAGATAGACCCGTTCCTTGTGCTCGTCGGGCAGGATCCGGGTCCGGCGGTTGGCGGCGAACGCCAGCAGCGCGTTGTCGAACGCCGGCAGGAAGCGGGGCGGCGCGGGGGTGTCGGCGGCCGGCCGCGGCGCGTCGGGCAGGTCGTAGAGCACCCGCCGGCCGCCCTCCTCGCCCAGGGTGACCAGGTCGAGCCGCTCGATCGCCGCCTTGACCGGACCGGCCGTCGAGCCCAGCCAGTACGCGATGTCGTCGGCGCCGGCCGGCCCGAACGCGCCCAGGTGCCGGGTGACCGCCGTGTCCCAGGCCTTTTCGCTGGTCAGGCCGCGTGGGGTCGGCGGGCCGGCGTGGTAGCAGGCCGGCGTCTTGGCGCCCCAGGAGCCGTTGGCGGGCACCTTCACAAACGCCGGCTGGGCCCGGAACGGCCGCCACTTGTATTCCCGCTGGGCCTCGACCGCCTTGGCCGGCAGCGCCTCGGGGTGCTTGGCGACCCACTGCTCCGCGAAATCGGTGAGCTCGTCGCCGGTGCGGGCCTGCTTCGCGTACGCGATGGTGGCCTTCAGCATGTCGTCGGCCCGCTCCGGGGTCTCGACGCCGCGCAGCAGCCAGCCGCCGACCCCGGTCTCGGCCGCGATCCGGGCCCACATCGGGTGCTCGGCCGCGCTGACCAGGTGCAGGGTGCGACGCATGAGGATGCCGGTGACGACGTCGCCTGCGTCCATGGCGGCCCAGAGCTGGTCGGCGGTGAAGCCGTCCAGGCGGCTCCAGAGCCCGACCGGTGGCGAAGACCACTGCTGGGCCTGGAGGGCGCCGATCTGTTCGATAGCCGACACCAGGGCCCGGTCGCCGCCCTGGTGCCTGTCCAGGAGGCCCTGGCGGGCGAGCAGCGCACGGTTCAGCCCGGCCGCGGTCGCGGTATCTTGGGGAGTTCGCATAGTTCCCGGTTCGCTTCCGGAAGGAACGTCGTTGTCTGAGCGCGTTGATCCTAGTCGCGTCCTCGATCCCACAGACTCACCTGCCGAGATGGAAGCTGAACAAAAACACGTCACGTCGCTTTACGACCGGCTCGACGGGATGCGGGCGCTGGCCGAGACCCGGCTGTCCGGAGCCCTGTCCTCGACCGGGGGCACACCGCAGGCGCGGTCGCAGCGCGAGTCGTCGGTCGGCATGTACACCGAGCAGCTCGCCCAGCTCTCCGCCGTGGAGAGTGGGCTGTGCTTCGGCCGCCTCGACCCCGAGTCCGGCGCGCCGCTCTACATCGGCCGGATCGGCATCTTCGACGAGGAGGGCGACTACGAGCCGCTGCTGCTCGACTGGCGCGCACCCGCCTCGCGGCCGTTCTATCTCGCCACCGCCGCCGACCCGCTGGGCATCCGGCGCCGCCGGCACATCCGCTCCAAGGGGCGCACGGTCGTGGCCCTCGACGACGAGGTGCTCGACCTGGCGGCCGCGGCCGGTTCGGCGACCCGGGAGGGGCTGGCCGGCGAGGCGGCGCTGCTCTCCGCCGTCGACGCCAACCGCACCGGCCGGATGCGCGACATCGTCGAGACCATCCAGGCCGAGCAGGACCGGATCATCCGCGCCGACCTCGGCGGCGTGCTGGTCGTGCAGGGCGGACCGGGCACGGGCAAGACCGCGGTGGCGCTGCACCGGGCGGCCTACCTGCTCTACACCCACCGGCGCGAGCTCTCCACGCGGGCGGTGCTGGTGGTCGGCCCCAACCCGACGTTCCTGCGCTACATCTCCCACGTGCTGCCCTCGCTGGCCGAGACCGGCGTGCTGCTGTGGACGCTCGGCGACCTCTTCCCGGGCGTGACCGCCCGCGGCGAGGAGCCGGAGCGGGTGGCCGCCGTCAAGGGCCGTCTGGGCATGGTCGACGTGCTCGCGGCGGCGATCGCCGACCGCCAGGAGCTGCCCACCGAGCCGATCGCCGTCGAGCTCGACCGGGAGCCGCTGACCATCGACCGGGAGCTGGCCGCGACCGCGCGCGACCGCGCCCGGCGCTCGGGCAAGGTGCACAACCAGGCCCGCGACGTCTTCCAGGAGGCGCTGATCGACGGGCTGGTCGAGCAGGCCGCCGCGATCATCGGCACCGACCCGTACGCCGACGACCCGCTCGGCGGGGATGACGCGCCCGGCGACCCGCAGCTCATGGGTGCCGCCGACCTGGCCGACATCCGCGCGGAGCTGGCCGCCGACGACGGTGTGCGGGCGGCGCTGGACACCCTCTGGCCCCGGCTGACCCCGCAGCGCCTGCTGCGCGACCTGTTCTCCTCGCCGGAGCGGCTGGCGGCCGCCCGGGGCGAGTCGCTGACCCTGGCCGAGACGGCGGCCCTGGTCCGGCCGGCCGGCTCGCCGTGGACACCCGCGGACGCGCCGCTGCTGGACGAGGCCGCCGAGCAGCTCGGCCCGCTGCCCGAGCTCGAGGCCGCGGCGAAGACCATGGCCGAGCGGGTACGCCGTTCGGAGCTCTCCTACGCGGAGGGCGCGCTCGAGATCGCCCGCGGGTCGGCGTCGATCGACGTCGAGGACGAGGACGACCCCGAGCTGCTGCTGGTCACCGACCTGCTGGACGCCTCGCGGCTGGCGGAGCGGCAGGAGGACGGCGAATACCTGAGCGTCGCCGAGCGGGCCGCCCGCGACCGGAAGTGGGCGTTCGGGCACGTCATCGTCGACGAGGCGCAGGAGCTGTCGCCGATGGCCTGGCGGGTGCTGATGCGCCGCTCGCCGAGCCGGTCGATGACCGTGGTCGGTGACATCGCGCAGACCGGCGACCCGGCCGGCGCGGCGTCCTGGTCGGAGGTGTTCGACCCGTACGTGACCGACCGCTGGAAGCTGGCCGAGCTGAGCGTCAACTACCGCACGCCGGCCGAGGTGATGGCGCTGGCCGGCGAGGTGCTGGCCCGGATCGACCCTGCGGCGACGCCGCCGCGCTCGGTGCGGTCGACCGGCCAGCAGCCGGTGCAGGGCTCGCTCGACGACCTGGCGTCGGTGCTTTCAGGCGAGGCCGCGATGCTCGGCGGTGGCCGGCTGGCGGTCATCGCACCCGCCGCCCGGGTTGCCGGGCTGGCCGACGAGGTGCGGGCCGCGCTGCCTTCGCTCGCCGTGGCGGTCGGTGACGAGCCCGACCTGGAGAGTCCGGTCGCGGTGCTCAGCGCGCGCCAGTCCAAGGGGCTGGAGTTCGACGCGGTGGTGGTCGCGGACCCGGACGGCATCGAGACGGAGTCGCCGCGCGGGGTCAACGACCTCTATGTGGCGTTGACCCGCGCGACGCAGCGGTTGACGGTCCTGAAATGACGCTGGGGCTGACCGGGGGCCCCGTGACCCCCGGTCAGCTCCTGGTTCAGCGGAAGCGGCGGCCTTCGTCTCGGCGGTAGGCCCAGACCGCGACGGCGCCCGCCGCCACCGTCCAGGCCGCGAACGCGACGAGGGAGGTGGCGTGCGGCGAGTAGTCGCCGACCGCCGCCCACATCAGCTCGACCGCGCCCCGGGTGGGCAGGTAGGGCGCGATCGTCTGGATGAAGCCGGGCGCCTGGTCGGGCGCCGACATCAGGCCGCCGCCGAAGGCCAGGGGGAAGAAGATGACCTGGCAGACCACCAGGGCGGCCTTGAGGGGGAGCGCGTAGCCGATGGCCAGCCCCATCAGGGTGAACGGCAGCGCGCCGACGAACACCGTCGCGATCCCCAGCAGGAAGCCCAGCGCGGTGGTGGTCGCCTCGGTGAACAGCGCGCCGATCAGCACGACGGGCACCAGCGAGACCAGCGACATCGCCATGCCGGCCAGGATCCGCCCGGCGAACCGGGGTGCCGCTCCGGCGGCCAGCGTCCGCATGTAGCCGTCCCACGGCTGGGACCGGTCGTCGGCGACGCCGACGCCGTAGGTGAACAGGCTGCTCACCATGATGGAGAACGTGACCATCGAGGCGGTGGCGTAGGTGGCGGCCACCGGGTCGTCGCCGGCGAACGGCACGACGAAGAAGAGCATCGAGGCGGCCGGGAAGAACGCCGAGCCGATCAGGGCGATCGGGATCCGGATGGTCTCCAGGAGCTGATATCTGGCGTGTACGAGGGTGAGCGTCGTCAAGGGGTGCTCCGTTCTCAAGCGTTCTCAAGCGTGCTCAGGCGGCGAGGGCGACGGCGGCGGAGCTGTCGGTGATGGCGAGGAAGGCCTCTTCGAGCGAGGTCGGGGCGACCTCCAGGTCCGTGAAGTCCACCGTGGACGCGACCAGCGCGCGGACCAGCGCGTCGGAGTCCGGGGTGAGCAGGTGGGTGCGGCCCTCGCGCTGCTCGATCGCGACCACGCCGGGCAGCGCCGGCGGCTCGCCGTCGTGCGCGAAGCTGACCCGGCGGACGCCGACCATGCCGCGCACGTGGGCGACCGTGTCGTCGGCGAGCACACGGCCGTGGCCGAGCACCACGACCCGGTCGGCGAGCGCCTCGATCTCCTCCAGGTAGTGGCTGGACAGCAGCACCGTGCCACCGGCGGCGTGGTAGGCCTTGATGGCGTCCCACAGGGCGCGCCGGGACTGCACGTCGAGGCCGGTGGTCGGCTCGTCGAGCACCACGATCCTGGGTCGCCCGACGAACGCGAGCGCGATGGCCAGCCGCCGCTTCTGGCCGCCGGACAGGCCACCCGTCTGCCGCTTGGCCAGGTCGGCCAGGCCGAACTGGTCGAGCAGCTCCGCCCGGGGCACCGGGTTCGGGTAGTGGGCGCCGACGAAGTCGACGACCTCGCCGACCCGCAGGGTGGCCGGCAGGCCGGTCTCCTGGGGCGTCACCCCGAGCGTCCGGCGCGTGCTCGGGTCGCGGGGGTCGCCGCCGCAGAGGGTGACCCGGCCCGCGTCCGGGCGGCGTACCCCGGTCAGCAGGTTGGCCAGGGTGCTCTTGCCGGCGCCGTTGGGGCCGAGCAGGCCGACGAGCTCGCCCTCGGTGACCTGGAGTGAGACGCGGTCGAGGGCCGTGACGTCGCCGTACCGCCGGCTGACCTCGATCGCCTCGGCGAGGATCATGTCTTCTCCTTGATGTCCGGGGGTTGCAGCAGGGCGCGTACGGATGCCGTGTATTCCTCGAAGGCCCCTCGGCCGCGGTGGGTCAGCGCGACGAGGGTGACCGGGGTGCGGCCGCGGTGGGTCTTGGTGATCTCGACGTAGTCGGCGTCCTCGAGCTTGCGCAGGTGCACCGAGAGGTTGCCGGCGGTCATGCCGAGGATCTCTTGCAGTCGCGGAAAGGCGATCTGGTCGCCGGGGCCCAATGTGGACAGTGCCGCCACCACCCGCAACCGGGCCTGGGCATGAATGACCGGGTCCAGCGGCGTATCACTCATGCTCTGCGCCCGCGCCGGTGCCAGTGACTGGCGAACAGGCCGAAGGCGAGCATGCCGCCGCCGCCCGCGATGCACATGATCAGGGCTTGCCAGCCCGGGCCGGCGAGGACGCCCGCCACGTTGACCACCGAGATCCAGGCGCCGAGCGTGAAGAGCTGGCGGTTGAGCCAGATCGCCCCGCCGGCCAGGTGCAGCGCGCCGGTCAGGCCGACCATGGTGGCGGACCAGACCATGATCTGCAGGTCGTCGGGGAGCCGGTCGCTGATCCGCACCAGGATCACCGTCATGGTGGTGAACGTGATCATCCAGGCCCAGCCGTAGTAGGCGCCGCGTTTCGCCGACTCGCCGGCGAGGTGGCCGTAGGCCCGGGCACCCGTGACGCCGGAGATCGCGCCGGCCGCCACGATCAGGGCCACCAGCACCGCCGTCGGCAGCCAGTCGGGCAGGTCGACGAAGACCCGCCCGTCGGGGCCGAACCGCAGGAAGATCAGCCCGAAGCCGACCAGCCAGGCGAAACCCCAGGGCCAGAACCACCACCGGTCGTCGACGTAGATCTGGCGCACCGCAGACGCGCGCTGCTCCTCGATCATCCGGAGCGCCTCGGCGGGGTCGCCGGGCGGCTGATCGTTGTCGACAAAGCTCTCACTCACGTAAAGAACTTTAAAACACAAAGTCGAGCTTGGGAAGAGGCGGGGGTAGCGTCGAAAGCTCCGCGGTCCACGGGGGGAGAACGCGATGTCTCACCATCTCGACACGCCGCTGGCGCGGCAGAGCGGTCAGCTCTTCATCGACGATCTTTATGTCTTCGGTGGTGACGGATGCACGGTGCTGATGATGGATGTCAACTCCAACATCACCGAGCCCAACGTCACGCCCGGTTTCCACGCGCAGGCGCGCTACGAGTTCCGGGTGCACTTCGACGGTGCCGACACCGAGGAGCTGACCTACCGGGTGGCGTTCGACCCGGCCGGGTCCGACGGGCGGCAGGCGTACGAGGTGTGGGAGCTGAGCGGCACCGAGGCCCGTGGTGACGACGGGACCGGGGTCCGGGTCGCGGCGGGGCACACCGGCGAACCCGTCGACAGCGGCAACGTCCGGGTGTTCGCGGGCCGGATCAACGACCCGTTCTACATCGACCTCGACGAGCTGTTCGTCATCAACGCCGCCGTCAAGGACGGCACGAAGGCCGACCTGTCGAAGTGGCGTTCGGGCAAACCGAAGAACACCTTCGGCGGTACGCAGGTCTACGCGATCGTCCTGGAGATCTCGCACGACCATCCCCGGCTGCGCCCGGGCGCCGAGATCGGTGTCTGGTGCACGACCAAGCTGGCCACCGACGCCGGCGGGTGGCGCCAGGTCAACCGGTTCGGCCTGCCGATGATGTGGCCGATCTTCTGGCCGGACGACACCGACTTCTCGAACCCGGCCAACGAGCGGCATCCGTCCGCGGACTTCAACGAGGACGGCAAGTACATCGCGGAGAAGATCGCCGCGGTGGTGTCCGCGAACGGTGGGAACTCGGCCGATCCGGACGGCTACGGCCAACTCGTCGCGCGCCGGATCTTCCCGGAGGTCATGCCGTACACGGTCGGCACGCCGGCCAGTTTCGGTTTCACCGGCATCAACGGCCGCACGCTGGCCGACAACGCGCCCGAGGTGATGTTCTCGCTGGTCCTGGACTCGGCGACGAGCTCCGGGCTGTCCCCGTCGGTGGCGTCCGACATGCGCCGCGACGCGTTCCCGTGGGTGGTGCCGGCGTCCTGAGTGGGTCAAGGTGGTGACATGAGTACCCGGATGCGTGACGCCATGGCGCAGCGCTTCAAGGAGCTGCGCCACGAACCGACCGAGAAGCGGGTCCGTGCCGTCCTCGGCGGCGAGACCATCGTGGACACCACCGACGCGGTGCTGGTCTGGGAGCCCCGGCGGATCGTCCCGACGTACGCGGTGCCGGCGACCGACCTGCGGGCGACGGTCACCCCGGGCGACGAGGTGATGCCCGGCGGCCCGGGGTTCCTGCACCCCGGCATCCCGTTCTCCGTGCACTCCACCGCCGGCCGGTCGCTGACGATCGCGGCCGGCGGCCTGACCCGACCCGACGCGGGGTTCCGCCCCGCCGACCCCGACCTGACCGACTACGTCGTCCTCGACTTCGACGCGTTCGAGTGGTTCGAGGAGGACGAGCGGATCCACGCGCACCCGCGCGATCCGTACCACCGGGTGGACGCCCGGGCCAGCTCCCGGCGGATCCGGATCGAGGACGGCGGCACGCTGCTGGCCGAGACCACCCGCGCGGTGCTGGTGTTCGAGACGAACCTGCCGGTGCGGTTCTACCTGCCGCGGGAGGACGTGGTCGCTCCACTGACGGCGAGCGACCAGGTGTCCTACTGCCCTTACAAGGGCGAGGCGTCGTACTGGTCGACGGACTCGCGGTCCAATGTGGTCTGGTCCTACCTCGCGCCCCTGCCGGACGCGATGCCGATCGCAGGCCTGGTCGCGTTCTACGACGACCTACTCGACGTCACGGTAGACGGCAAACTCCGCGACCGCCCAGGCGGCGCGGTGGTCCGCTCCCTACGCGACGAGTTCGGCGTCAGCTAAGCGTGCTGGACCCAGAGGTTCTCCTCGACGTAGCTGCCTCGGTCGGTCTCGCGGTCGATGTGCACCAGGTTCAGGGCGTCCGGGACCACGTAGTCGCCGGTGACAGGGAACGCCATCTCCGTCCAGCTCTCCCATTCCGCGACCGTGCCCTCGATGACCATCGAGCGGGCGGCCGGGGCGAGGATGCGGGCGCCCATGCGTTGGTGGGTGCGGATCCACGGGTCGACGGAGAGGCCGTCGGCGCGGGTCCAGCCGGCGTACTCGGCCATCGGGACCAGGGGGTAGCGGTGTTTCCAGGTCGGCCGCAGCGGCGCGATGACGTGGGTCAGGCCGTCTTCGCGTGCCCGCTGGGTCAGTCCGGATAGGACGGTGGTGGCCAGGCCGCGCTTGTCGTGCTTGGAGCTGACGGCGGCCGCCATGAAGCTCAGGGTGGTCGGCGGGGTGCCGGCCTCGTGGCCCTCGACCGCTTGGACCATCGCGTCGTCGTACCCGGACGGCAGGTCTTCGGTCTTTCCGCTCCAGGCCAGCGGCACGCCCCAGCCGCCGGCGACCACGGCGCCCTCGTCGTCGAGCACCATGATGTCGTAGCGGGAGAAGAACTGTTCGACCCGAGCCAGATACTTCTTGGGTACGTCGTCGTGGAAGATGAACTCCGGCCAGCGCTCCCGGAACACCACCGCGGCCTGTTCGTCGAGGTCAGGCCGGTCGGCCCGCGTCACGATCTCCATGTCAGGCCTCCGGCAGGTGCACGGTGAGCACCCGGACGACGGGTCGGAAGCCGGCCGCGTCGTAGAGGCGGCGGGCGGGGTTGCCGTCGGCGACGGACAGGTCCAGGCTCGGCAGGCCGGCGGCGCGGGTGCCGTGCAGCGCGTAGGTCAGCAGCGCGCGGCCGAAGCCGCGGCCCTGCGCCCGCGGTCCGACGGCGATGTTGAGCATCCACGCGCAGGTGTTGTCGGTCCACGGCACCGGGCCGGCGCACAGCACGTGGCCGGCGCTGCGCCCGTCGGGGTCGACCAGCCGGGCCGACGCCGATGCCAGCGGCGGCACGGGGTCGTTCCGCTCGAACATGTCGCGGACGGACGTGGTGTCGTTCTCCGACCAGCCGCCGTCGGGGTGGCCCGGGGGATAGGCCGCCGCGGCCGCCTCGGCCAGGTCGTCGTCCCAGCCGGCTTCCGCGAGGGTCCAGCCGGCCGGCAGCGCCACCGGCTCGGGTAGGTCGGCCAGGTCGTGGCGCAGCTCTGTCGCGGACCGCTCCAGCGGGACACCGAGCGCGGCGGCCAGGTCGTCGTCGGGCGTCTCCAGCCGTTGCCCGGCCAGGTCCCGCAACGCCTGTGCGGCCACCCGGGCCACCGGCACGCCGGGCTCGGGGCGCAGCTCGGCGGCGACGCGTACGCCTTCGTCGTCCCTGGACCGGAACCGGGCCAGCACCGTGCCGTCGCCGGCGCGCAGTTCTTCGTCGGGCATGCGCGGACCCTACGGGTGCGGCGGGCCGCGCCGCCACCCGATTCAGTCCGGCAGGCGGGTCATCGTGACCGCGAGCTGGGCGCGGTTGGTGATGCCGAGTTTGCGGTACGCGCGGGCCAGGTTGGCCTCCACCGTCTTCGGGCTGATGAACAGCGCGTCGGCGATCGCCCGGTTGGTTTGGCCCTGCGCTGCCAGCCGGGCCACCCGCAGCTCGGTGGGCGTCAGCTCGGTCGCCGACGCGGTCCGACCGGTGGTGCGGGTCAGCTCCGCCGCGGCCCGGTCGGCGAAGGCGGCCGCGCCGAGCGCGGTGAACTCGGCCGCCGCCGTCTCCAGGGCCGCCCGGGCCTCGCGCTTGCGCCTGCCACGGCGGTGGGCCATCCCGGCGACCAGCAGGCACCGCGCCCGGTCGACCGGCAGCACGTCGGCGGGCACCGCCGCGCGGGCATCGGCGAGCGCGGCGAGAGCGGGCAGGGGGTCGGCGCCGGTCGCGGTGTCGAGCAGGACGCGGCTGCGGGCCAGGCCGAGCGTCGTCCAGGGCCTTGGCAGCCGGTCGTGCCGGTCGGTCAACCGCTGTAGCACGCGCCGTGCGGTGTCCAGGTCACCGGCGCCGACACAGGCCTCGATCCAGTCCGGCTCGAAGCGTTGGGTGATCGGCTCGACCACGCCGAGCTCGCCGAGGAGCGTGGCCAGCTCCCGGTAGGTTGTCGCCGCCTCGGCCGGTCGCCCCCGGGACAGCTGCACGAAAGCGGCGAGGTGGAGGTGGATGCGCAGGCACCAGGGGTCGTCGTTGGCCCGGCCGCGCGTCAGGCCGGCTTCGACGACGGCGTCGGCGGCGTCGAGGCGGCCCCGGTACGCGTCCAGGGTGCCGCCCAGCCAGGTCTCGCCCACCAACCCGGTGCCGAGCATCTCACCGAGCTCGCGGGCGGCGGCGATGTGCTTCTCCGCTGCGG
This sequence comes from Asanoa hainanensis, assembly GCF_900188485.1. Classification (GTDB taxonomy): domain Bacteria; phylum Actinomycetota; class Actinomycetes; order Mycobacteriales; family Micromonosporaceae; genus Asanoa; species Asanoa hainanensis. The sequence goes on along the minus strand of NZ_FZPH01000004.1, from coordinate 40,404 downwards.
TGAACCGGCCGGCCAGCAGCTCGGTCTCGCCGAGGTGGGTGAGCACCTCGTGCTGCCACGGCTCGTCGCCGAGCGCGGTGGCGTGGGCCAGCAGCCCGTGCAACCGGTCGCGCGCCCGCCCGTGGTCGTCGACGCCCTTCCACCAGATCGCGGGGATGGTGCCCGACAGCCAGGAAGGGGTGCCGTCCTCCAGGGCCAGCGCCCGGTCGAGCAGATCGGTGCGCGCCACGCCGCCGCGCACCTCGTGGAAGAAGAGGTTCAGCAACGCCGCGCAGAGCAGGGGGCGCTCGCTGCCTTCCTCGCTGAGTAAGGCGATCGCGGCGTGGGCGTGGTCCCGGCCGCGTTCCGGGAGTTCCTGGAACATGCTCAGGTGGGCCTGGATCCGACCTTCCAGCGGGCTTCCGGTGCCGGCTGCGGCCAGGCTCGCCTCGGCGGCCTCGACCGCGCCGCCCAGGTCGTCGGCGCCCCAGGCGACCATCGCCCGCAACAGCAGCGCCTCCGCGCGGGCATCGCCGGTCAGCGCCCGCGCGGCGGCGTCGGCGGCCACGCCCGCGGCGGTGTAGTCGCCACAGTCGAACCGGCACCTGACCGCGGCCAACCGCCATTCGTCGGCGTCGGGGCCGGCCAGCTCCGCGGCCCGCTCGTAGAGGTCCGCGGCAACCGCGGGCGCGCCGCGGGCCCGTTGCCGGTGGGCGGCGGCGGCCAGTTCGGCGGCGACCGCCGGGTCGGGCCCGGTCGTGCACTGGGCGAGTTGGCGGGCCCGCTCGTCCGGGTCGGCGACCGCGCCGGCCAACGTCCGCCGCATCCGGCGCCGGGTCGCGGCGGGGATACCGGCGCGGACCGTGCTCGCGTAGACCGGATGGGCGAACGAGATGCCGTTGCCGGTCACCGTGAGCAGGCCGGCCTCCTCGGCGGGATCGAGGTCGGCCGCCACTACGCCGGCCGACACCAGATCGTCCACAGTGGGCACGGTGAGCAGCGCGGCCAGTCGCACCGCGGCCTGGCCGGCCGGCGGGAGCGCGCGGGTGGCGTCCGCGACCAGTTGGCGCATCGACGCCACGACCGGCAGATCCTCGCCCGGGCCGGGTGGTCGCGGCAGCCGCAGCACCGCGCGGGCCAGCTCGATCGCGAGCAGCGGGTTGCCGCCGGCGTCGCGGGCGATGCGGGCCAGCAGCGACCGGCTCAGCGTGCCGCCGAGGCGGTCCCGGATGATCTGGTGGAGGGCGCCGGCGCCGAGCGGGGCCAGGGCCACCCGCCGGGCGTCGTCGAGGTCGAGGGCGGCCGCGGTCGGCGCGGTGCCGCTGGTGCGGCAGGCGACCAGCGCCGGCGGCCGGGGTGCCAGCCGGCGCAGCGCGAACCGGATCGCCCGCTCGCTGGGCTGGTCCAGCCAGGGCGCGTCGTCCACGGCCACGAGCAGGGGTCGGGCCGCCCGTTCCAGCAGCGATCGGGTGGCCGCGCCGATCGCGCGCTCGTCGACCACCTCCTCGGGGAAGTCGGTGAGCAGCACCGCGTCGGCGGCGGCTCGTTGCGGTGGGGGCAGCGCCGGCACGAGGTCGCGCAGCGGCCGGATCAGGTCGGCGAGGGCGGCGAACGGCAGGGCCGCCTCCGCCTCGGTGGGCGCGCAGGCGAGCACCAGGCAGTCGCGGCGCCGGGCGTCGTCGACGAGGGCGCGCCAGACCGCCGTCTTGCCGATGCCGGCGTCGCCTTCGAGCAGCACGGACGTGCCCTCGGTCAGGGTCTGCCGAGCGTCGGCGAGGATGGTGTCGCGACCGACCACGCCCCACTCCACAGGGGCGATGATCTCACGGGGCTATGCCGGGACGTGCCCACAGACGGCGACGTCGGGGATGACCTCCTCGTTCGTGTAGACCTCGCTCGTCGAGCGGATGCCGCCCGAGTTCTTGATCGGTGGTATGTCGACCACTTTGAACGGTTTCAGCAGGCTCAGGAACGAGTTGATCACTTTGACCACCGGGTCCAGGATCGTGTAACCGACCCCGAACGCCGCGTCCACCCCGATGGCGACACCACGACATTGGGCGTACGGCGCACCGAGGGCGGAACCCAGCGTCGACCCGTACCTGGTGATCAGTTCGAAGTAGACCCCCGCCTTGAACAGGAACGCGCCGATCCCGACGGTGAACCTGACTCCGTGCGCGATGACCAGACCCATGACGCCGACGGGTACGCCGGTCAGGGAGTTGAGCAGGGACGACCGGCGCTGGAAGTCGTGCTTGACATGCGGCCCGAACGTGCCGTTCGCGTACCCGAAGCCGAGCGAGCCCGCCAGCGAGAACTCGCCGGATCCCTTGACCGTGCCGACCTTGGCGCCGAACGCGGTGGTGACGCCCAGCGTCTGGCTCACGGTGAACGACAGCGGGATGCCGGCCAGCGAGCCGATCGGAAACGACAGGTCGGCAGCGATCGGGAAGACCTTCTTGTGGTTCTTCCCGTCCTTGATCCCGGCCTCGAACTCGGCCTTCAGGCCGAACCCGCCGCTGATCTCCAACTCGGCGCGGGTCACCGTGCCACCGCCGATGGCCAGGTGGAACGCGGCCCTGGGCGCCTTGCTGGTCAACGTGACGGTGCCGACGAGGCGCACACCGCCGTCGTCGTAACTGAAATGAACCCCGGCGCCGTTGGTGCAGCAGGTCGGGTAGACGGTGTAGCCGAGCGCCCGCGTCGTGACCTCGCCGCCGCGCTGCCGCCCCGGCTGGGTGGGTTGGTCCGTGCGGCGCTGCACCGGCACGGACCGCCCGTACGTGCTGGGTGGTTTCGGTCGCTCGTCGGCCCAGAACGGCTCGCCGGCGGGATAGACGACCGGGTCCTCCAGCGCGACGTCGGCGCGCTCGAACGTGCCGTCCCGGACCACCTCGGTGATGTCCACGGGCCCGACGGTGACCAGCAGGTCGTCGCCGGCGGGAGCGATGTCGAGCACGCGGCCGACCCCACGCTCGGTGACGAACATGACCTTGCCGGGAGCGAGGTCGTCGGCGTGCGGCGCGTCGGCGTCGATCCGCCAGGACAGACCGTCGGCGGTGACGGACCGCACCGACCGGCCGCCGCCACCGACGATGACGACGTCCGGCTGGAGGGTCACGCCATCGGGCTTCGGCGCGGCACCGTAGCTGAGGTCCTCATCGGACGGTGCGCTGTCGTTGGCGCAACCGGCGAGCAGGAGCAGCCCGGCGACCGCGGCCGCTATTGTCCGTCTCACATGCGGCCCGCGGCGGTGCGGGCGGCCGCCTCCAGCGGATCGCGGGTCTCCGCGGGGTCGACCAGCCGGACCAGCCGGATGCTCACCCAGACGCCACCTTTGGCGAAGAAGACGGTCCCGTCCTCGAGGTGGGCCTCGTCACCGATGCCGGCCAGCTCGGTGAACGCGTGCCCGAGCTCCCGATCGATGTCGAGAAACTTCTTGGCGCCGTCGCCGACGTAGACCTCGACCTGCGCGGTGGGCCCGGTCACCGGCCCGGTGTACGTACAGGTGTCCTTGACAGGCAACGGCGGGTCGAGCGGCGTGCCGGCCAGCTTCTCGGCGTCGGCCTGTTTGATCAGCTCGCAGGCGTCGGGCAGGGCGGGTGCCTCGTCGACCAGCGGCGCGGTAGTGACCGGCGGCACGGCGGGCGCCGGCGGTGCTGGTGTCGGCTCGTTGCCGCATCCGGCCAATGTCGTGAGCGTGAGGGCAAGAACGACCAGGCGGCGCCTCATCCGAGGATCACGTCAATCAGGGCGTTCATGGTCTGGTCGTACTTGGCCTCGTCGAAACCGAAACTACTCATGATCAGGGTGTACGCACCCTGGTCGCTGATCAGCGCCGCCTCGGCCTGGATGTCCTTGACGGCCAGATAGGACTTCTTCCCCTTGCCGAGGTCGCTGACTTTCGGAAACGACTTGCCGGCGGTCTCACGCTGGTAGTCGTAGGTGGTCTCACCGGCCAACGCCGACGACACGGTGACGGTCAGACTGGCCACACCCTTGCCGTCCCCGAACAGGCAGTTCCCCTCGTCGTTCATCGGCTGCCCGACCAGCTCGGTGACCTGGGCCGCCGTGAACGGACAGCCGGGCACGGTCGTCGACATCGCCCCGGCCGCGCCGCCCTCGTCGGCGACCGCGCTGTCGGCGGCTGGCGAGGTCTCGCCGCCGTCGCCCGAACTGCCGCAACCCGCCGGCGCCAGCAACGCACCCACCAGCAACAACGACACAACAACCCGCCGCATGACCACGCCTCCGTCGTTTCGGTCGTGCCCATGCGGCCTCCCACCCCGAGCGGCCGTCACCGACACACCTCGACGCTATGGCCGGCCGCACCCCCTACGAATCGGGTGTTTCCCTACGGCTGAAGGTCTGCCGCACTCGTGACGGATCAGCTGGGTCGCTTTTCCGAAGTGTCGAGCCCGATCGCGCGCTGCGGTGGTGTCCCGCCCCCGACGGGCCTGTCGACGGATCCGCCCGGGCCCACCGACTGCGGCGCCGGAGCACGTCGCCGACAGTCGCCGACGCGAACCGTTCGGCGGTTGTCGACCGTGGCAGAGGCGGTGTGGGGTGCTTGATCCTGTGTTGTCCCCGACAGCCTGGCGCGGTCCGCAGATGATCGTGTGCATCAGGTCTGGGCGACGCGCCGCCGGCTCTCCAGACCACGCGCACCCGATCATGAACATGGCCGGCCGAATCCCAGATCTCGCGCACCCGATCATGAACGCGCTGGCTGGGTTCGGGATTCGCATTCCGATCATGAACCCCCGGGTGGGTTCTGGGCTGGCGGATCTCGGTCACGGGCGCAACGGGGCTGGGTCGGAATTCGCATCCGATCGTGAATGCGGTCTGTTGGGTTCGGGGCCTGATCGAGTGGCCTGGAAAGCCTGGCGGCGGCCAGGTTTGTGCTGCGCCGGAACGCGACAGGCTGGTGCCGCCCTGCTCGCGCGGCGCGGTCTCGCCGGACGCCGCTCGGGTTGTGGCAGCGGTCTGCGATGACTGGCAGGGCGTGGCGTTGTCGGTCTCGCCGGACGGCGTTCGGGGTCGGGCTGCCGCCGCGGGGACCGATCGGCGCGCCGCCCTCGCCGGCGGAAGCGCGCGGGCGCTTCCGGCCGGCGGCGCGTGCTCTTACGCCGCTACCGACCAGGTCGCGCGGAAGGCGGCCGCTTCGCCGGCCAGCCACTGCTCGACCTGCGCGGTCTTCACCGACGGGTCGGGGCGGTGGACGATGCCGCGGCGGAGGTCGACCAGGGTGGGGGTGGCGTGGGGGAGGACCTGGTCCATGTGGCGGCCCATCAGGTGCAGCGTGGCCATCACGGTTTCGGGGCTGGGGGGCTGCTCGTCCATGTGTAGTCGCACGGCTTCGGCCTGGCCGTCCGCGTGGCGTAGGCCGAAGTGGGGGTTGATCTTTACCGGTAGGTCGCCCAGCATGGCGATCGCGTCTCGGGTTTGGGCTAGGTCCGTGTCTTTGGGCAGGGTGCCCAGGTAGGTCAGGGCGCCCGGTAGCAGGGCCTCGTAGAGGGGCTTCCAGCGCGGTTTGACCTCGTTGACCACCGCGTGGAGGTGGCGGCCTCCGCCGTGGAAGGCGATGTCGCTTTTGAGGGCCTTGATGAGTTGGCCGTGGGGGTTGAAGCCCGAGCGGGACTCGCGCTGTTTGCGTAGGCCGCCGACGAACGTGGCCTTGGCCGGGCCGATGCGGTCGACGTAGCGGGCGAACGCGAGAAGAGTGGCGTACGGGACGGCGGGTGAGGTCACGGGTGCCCTCCAGGCCTCAAGATCTCCGCTGGTCAGCGGCGATTTTCGTACACCTATTCTAATCGAAACTCGCCGCTGTGCCCACCCGGGTTACGGTCACCGCGGCCACTCCCGCGAGGTCTGAGGCGGCCAGGTCGACCGTGGCCTCGATGGCCCAGTCGTGGTCCTCCTCCGGGTCGTCGAAGATCTGCCGAACGTCCCAGCGGTCGGGTTTCTCGTCGATCAGCAACAGGGACGGACCGCGCGCATCCGGCCCGACGCCAATATCGGCATATTCGGCGAAGTAGGGCTCCAAAGCCGCAGCCCACTCCGAAGCAGTGAAACCGTCCGCCCCGTCGAGCTCGCCCAGAGCTTCCCAATCCCGCAACGCAGCCAGCTCCACCCGGCGGAACAGCGCGTTGCGCACCAGCACCCGGAACGCCCGGCGGTTCCGGGTAACCGCCGGCGGCGGCCGCTCGATGTCCGCGACCTCCTCGTCCACCGACGCGGGATCGCGCAGCCGCTCCCACTCGTCCAGCAGGCTCGAGTCGACCTGCCGCACCAGCTCGCCCAGCCACTCGATCAGGTCGGACAGCTCCTCGGTGCGCGAGTCCTCGGGCACCGTGCGGCGCAGCGCGTGGTACGCGTCCGCCAGATAGCGCAGGACCAGCCCCTCCGACCGCGACAGGCCGTAGAACGACACGTACTCGCCGAACGTCATGGCCCGCTCGTACATGTCGCGGACCACCGACTTCGGCGCCAGCTCGTGGTCGGAGACCCAGGGATGACCACGGGCATACATCGTGTACGCGTCTTCGAGCAGCTCCGCCAGCGGACGCGGGTGGGTGACCTCCTCGAGAAGCTCCATCCGCTCCTCGTACTCGATCCCCTCGGACTTCATCGCCGCCACGGCCTCGCCGCGCGCCTTGAACCGCTGCGCCGACAGCACCTGCCGTGGGTCGTCCAGAGTGGACTCGATGACGGACAGCGCGTCGAGGAAGTAGTCGGGCGACTCCTGGTCCAGCAGCTCGATCGCGGCCAGCGCGAACGGCGACAGCGGCTGGTTCAACGCGAAGTCGGCCTGCAGGTCGACGGTCAGCCGCACGGTCCGGCCGGACTCGTCCGGCGGTGAGACCCGCTCGACGACGCCACCGGCCAGCAGCGCCCGGTAGATGGCGATCGCCCGCTTGATGTGCTTGCGCTGGGCGGCCGGCTCCTCGTGGTTGTCGGTCAGCAGGTGCCGCATCGCCTGGAACGGGTCTCCGTGCCGGCCGATCACGTTGAGCAGCATGGCGTGCGAGACGTGGAACGACGACTGGAGCGGCTCGGGCTCGGCCTCGATCAGCCGGTCGAACGTCGCCCGCCCCCACCCGATCGAACCCTCCGGCGGCTTCTTCTTCACCACCTTGCGCCGCTTCTTAGGGTCGTCCCCGGCCTTGGCCAACGCCCGCTCGTTGTCGATGACGTGTTCCGGCGCCTGCACCACCACGGTGCCGATGGTGTCGAACCCGGCCCGCCCGGCCCGGCCCGCGATCTGGTGGAACTCGCGCGCCTTGAGCAGTCGTACCCGTACACCGTCGTATTTGGACAGTCCCGTGAACAACACGGTCCGGATGGGCACGTTGATGCCGACCCCGAGCGTGTCGGTGCCGCAGATGACTTTCAGCAGACCGGCCTGGGCCAGCGTCTCGACCAACCGCCGATAGCGGGGCAGCATGCCGGCGTGGTGCACGCCGATCCCGTGGCGCACCAACCGCGACAGCGTGCGCCCGAACCCGGCCGAGAAGCGGAAGTTGCCGATGGCCGCGGCGATCGCGTCCTTCTCGGCGCGGGTGGCCACGTTCACCGACATCAGCGCCTGGGCCCGCTCCAACGCGGCGACCTGGGTGAAGTGCACGACGTACACGGGTGCCTGCCGGGTGTCCAGCAGCTCCTGCAGCGTCTCGTGCATCGGGGTGACCGCGTAGGTGTACATCAGCGGCACCGGGCGGTCGACGGACTTGACCACCGCGGTCGGCCGGCCGGTGCGCCGGGTCAGGTCCGTCTCGAACCGCGACACGTCACCGAGCGTCGCCGACATGAGCAGGAACTGCGTGTGCGGAAGCTCGATCAGCGGCACCTGCCACGCCCAGCCCCGGTCCGGCTCCGCGTAGAAGTGGAACTCGTCCATCACGACCTGACCGACATCGGCGTACGAGCCGTCGCGCAGCGCGATGTTGGCCAGGATCTCGGCCGTGCAGCAGATGATCGGCGCGGTCTCGTTGACGGCGGCGTCGCCGGTCAGCATGCCGACGTTCTCCGCGCCGAAGATCCGGCAGAGGTCGAAGAACTTCTCGGAGACGAGCGCCTTGATCGGCGCCGTGTAGAAGGTGCGTCGCCCGTAGGCCAGCGCGGCGAAGTGCGCACCGGTCGCGACCAGGCTCTTCCCGGAGCCGGTCGGCGTGTTCAGGATGACGTTGGCGTCCGAGACGAGCTCGATCAACGCCTCTTCCTGGTGCGGATAGAGGGTCAGTCCACGCTCGCCCGCCCACTCCGCGAACGCCTCGAAGAGCGAGTCGGGGGTGACGTCGGCCGGGATCCGGTCGGCGAGGTTCACGCGGCGCGCCTGGTGAAGACGAGGTCGAACACGTCGCGTCCCTGCCGGGCCGCGCGCCGTTCGAAGTGTGTGACCGCGCGGTACGCGGGCCGGGGCGCGTAGCCGTCGGCGGTGTTCACCAGTTCGGGGTCGGCCGACAGGGTTGACAGCATCGACGCAGCGTACGGCTCCCAGTCGGTGGCGCAGTGCAGCACACCCGTGCCGGGCAGCAGGCGGGAGCGCAGCAGAGCCACGTGAGAAGGCTGGATGATGCGCCGCTTGTGGTGCTTGAGCTTCGGCCACGGGTCGGGGAAGAACACGTGCACCGCGGCGAGCCGGTCCGGGGGCAGCATGTGCGTCATGAGCTCGATAGCGTCGCCGCGGGCGATCCGCAGGTTTCGCAGCCCGCGCGTCTCGATGTGGCTGAGCAGCGACGCGATGCCCGGGACGTGCACCTCGACGGCCAGGTAGTCCCGGTCGGGGTCGGCCGCCGCCATCGCCGCCGTCGCGTCACCCATCCCGGACCCGATCTCCACGACCAGGGGAGCGGACCGACCGAACAACGCCGGGGCGTCGAGCGGGTCGTCCGAGACCGTCAACCCGTACAGGGGCCACAGCCGAGACAGGGCATCGTGATGCCGGTCACCCATCCGCCCCCCACGGTTGTGGAAGGTGCGGATATGCGACACAGCGATAGCACTCACTTAGCGATTTTGACAGGTGTCGCGTGGGCGCTCCAAATGCGACAATCGACGCACGGGCGGCAGGGAGGTCACGATGTCCGGTCGTCGAGCGCTAGCCACAGCCGCGGTTGCGGCCCTGATCGTCGTCATGAGCGGCGCGCCGGCGTTCGCCGCGCCCGCCCCCACACCCACCCCGACCGTGGCCGACGTCCCGGACGGGCAGTTCCTCGAGCTCACGCCGAGCACGGTCGAGGCCGGCTACATCGTGGGCATCCGGGCGAGCTGCACGGAGGCCGACGACGACCCGCCGGAAGACAACGAGACCGCGACCGTCGAGTCGACCGCCTTCGACGACGTCGTCGTGGAGCCGCAGTTCGGCCACCTGACCGGCGCGGTGACGATCCCGGCCGACACCCGGGCCCGGTCCTACCGGGTCGTGCTCGACTGCCCGGGCTTCCTCGCGGGCAGCGCCGAGGCCACGCTCAACGTGCTCAACGACAGCCAGCCCAGCCGCGGCCCGGCGACCGGCTTCGGCGGCACGGCGGGCGACGACGACAGCACGCTGGTGTTGACCGGCGGCATGGCGGCGCTGGCCGCCGGCCTCGTGCTCGCGGTGGTCACCCTGCGCCGGCGGCGCACCGCCTAGAAACATGGCCAAGCTGTCCGGACCGCTGGCGGTCGTGTTGATCGCCGCCGGGGCCATCGCGACGTTCGCCGGGGTCGTGCAGAAGGGCGGCTTCGGGCCCGACGACGTGCCGCCGCCGAGCCAGTTCCCGGTGCTGGAGCCGAGCCGGCCCGTCGAGCTGCGGATTCCGTCGTTGAAGCTCGACGCGCCCGTGCACGACGTGGGCCTGGCGGACGACGGCTCGATCGAGGTGCCGGCGCTGGAGAAGCACAACCAGGCCGGGTGGTTCGAGAACAGCCCGACACCGGGGCAGTACGGTCCCGCGGTGCTGGTCGGGCACGCGGACACGCGCACCGGGCCGTCGATCTTCCACGACCTGTCCAAGGTCAAGCCGGGCGCGCGCATCGAGGTCGAAAGACGCGACGACTCGGTGGCGATCTTCGAGGTCAACTCCGTGGAGAAGTTCAAGAAGGCCGACCAGCCGATCGAGCGGATCTACGGCGACTTCACCCGCCCGGCGCTGCGCCTGATCACCTGTGGTGGCGAGTTCAAGGGCGGCAGCATCGGCTACGTCGACAACATCATCGTGTTCGCCTCGCTGGTAGAGGCTAGAAATCCACGATGATCGGCGCGTGGTCGGACGGGCCCTTGCCCTTGCGGGCCTCCCGGTCGACGACGGCCGACGAGACCCGGTCGGCCACTGCCGGGGTCGCGTACACCAGGTCGATCCGCATGCCCTTGTTCTGGTGGAACATCCCGGCCCGGTAGTCCCAGTAGGTGAAGGGGAACGGCCCCTTCATCGGGGTGGGCACCACGTCGCGCAGGCCGGTGTCCAGCAGAGCGGTCAGGGCGGACCGCTCCGGGGCCGTCACGTGCGTCGAGTTCACGAAGGCCGAAGGGTCCCAGACGTCGGCGTCGGTCGGTGCCACGTTGAAGTCGCCGCAGACCGCCAGGTCGGTGTGGCCGGCCAGGTCGGCGGCGACCGCGTCGCGCAGTGCCGCCAGCCAGGTCAGCTTGTATTGATAGTGCGGGTCGTCCGGAGTGCGCCCGTTCGGCACGTAGATCGACCAGATGCGTACGCCGCCGCAGGTCGCCGAGATCGCCCGGGTCTCCGGGTCGGGGAACCCGGGCTCGCCGGGGAAACCGCGCACCACGTCGTCGAGGCCGACCCGGGACAGCAGGGCGACCCCGTTCCAGCGACCGTCGACGTGCGTGGCGGCGGTGTAACCCAGCTCACCGACCTGCTCGGTCGGGAACAGCTCGGTGGTCGACTTCACCTCCTGGAGGCAGACCACGTCGGGCTTCTTCTCGTCGAGCCAGGCCAGCAGCCGGGGCTCGCGAGCCTTGACCGAGTTGACGTTCCAGGTGGCGATGCGCATCAGGCCCCCGGGTTGTTGTCGCCCGGGCGGGGCTGGGAGGCCAGGAAGCGCTCCAGCTCGGCTCCGAGCTCGTCAGCGGTGGGCAGGGGACCGGTCTGCTGGCCGAGCATGTTGCTGGCCCGGCCGCGGTTGAAGGCGTCGTACTGCTCCTCCAGCGCCTGGACCACGCCCGCCGCGTCGTTGGTCTCCTCGACCTGGCGGTCGATGTCGACCCGGACCGCCTCGGCCGCCGTGCGCAGGCCCTCGGTGGGCAGCAGGAGGCCGGTGGTGCGGGAGACGGAGGAGAGCAGCACTTCCGCCGCTGCCGGGTATTCGGCCTGGGAGACGTAGTGCGGCACGTGTGCGGCGAAACCGATCGCGTCGCGCCCCGCCTGCCCGAGTCGGAACTCCAGCAGGTGGCCCACGCTGCCGGGCACCTGGACCCGCTGGAGCCAGGGCTCGTAGCCGCTGATCAGGTCGCGCCGGGTGGCGTGGGCGGTGACGCCGGCCGGGCGGGTGTGCGGCACGGCCATCGGGATCGAGTTGAGGCCGATGGTCGTGCTGACCCGGAACCGGTCGATCAGGCTCATCACGGCCTTGGTGAACCGTTCCCAGTGCAGATCGGGCTCGTGGCCGCCGAGCATGAGATAAGCAGTGCCGGCGTCGTCGCGGAGCATGCGCAGCTCGAGCACCGGATCGGCGTACTCCTCCCAGTGGTCCTCCATGAAGACCATCGGGGGGCGCCGGGACCGGTAGTCGAGCAGCTGGTCGATGTCGAAAGTCGCGACTACGCGGCTCTCGCTCGTGGCCAGGAGATGTTCGCGGGCGAGCCGGGTGGCGTTGCCGGCGTCGACGAAGCCGGACAGCGTCTGGATCAGCACCGGCTCGCCCATGTCGGGCAGGTCGCCGGAAAGCTCGTAGAGCGTGTGCGGATCGAGCACCGCGGGCCTACCTCCCTGAGTTGTGGTGGGTTACCGGTATGGGCAACCACGCGTCCATCTTCCTGCATTCCACCGGCGGCTGACGGAAGGCAGGCCTGACCCCTGGTTTGTCGGCCATTTCTATACGCAGAGTAGTCAACTGACCCCTGTGCGGAGGGTGTGGGGGATACCCCCGGAGGGTGTCTGGGGGCCGGTCGGAGGGCCTCACCAAGGGTCACCGTACGTAGAGTAAAAATAGGGCGGAACCTCCGGCCGCTACGCATATTTGGCTATTTTCCGAGTTGCCGGTTACGCGAGGCTATGTGCATACCGTGAGCGCCCGATATCGACTGACCGATTAGGTATTCGGCTTTTGTGGCAACTGCCACTAAATAACAGTGGGTAATCGGCTGTCGGCCTGCCTAGCCTCGTCCAATGCGTGACGACCACACCCTCGAGCCCGAGACCGGCGCCGCTACCCCCGCGGACCGGTCCCCCGAAACCAACGACTCGATCGACCGGCCGACCGGCGCCCGCCGCCTTCAGGAGCGACTGGTCTTCCGGACCTCGCAGATGAGCAACTCGACCCGGAACCGGCTGAACCGGACGGCGGACTCGATCAAGGCCAACCCGTACGCCGAGCGTGCCGCCGGCATGTGGACCGCTTCCCGCGACCGCGTGACCGCCATGCCCGCGTACGACAAGATGCGCAGCGTCCTCGGTGAGCGCGGCCCCGCGCGGATCGCGATCGCCGGCGGCATGCTGGCCGCGGTCGGCGTGGCCACCGCCGGCGGCGTGGCCGCTGCCACCCAGAACCACACCGACACCAAGAGCACCACCGCCGCGGTCGCCGCGGTCGAGTCGGCCAAGAAGGCCGAGATCAGCCAGTTCCCGACCGCGCCTCCCACCTCGGGCGGGCACGGCACGGAGCACGGCAACAGCGGCGGTCACGGCAGCGGTGCCACCAAGGGCGCCGACAAGCCGGTCCCGTCCGTCGAGCGGCCGAAGGCCGAGCACAAGGCCGTGGCTCCGAAGAAGGCCGACAAGGCCAAGACCGTGCGCCCGGTGCAGCCGAAGCCGGTCATGGGCCTGAGCCAGACCCAGATGAACAACGCTCTGCAGATCGTCAAGGCCGCCGAGAAGCGTGGCATGGGCGAGCGGGGCGCGGTCATCGCGGTCGCGACGGCCATGCAGGAGAGCCAGCTGCTCAACCTGGCCAGCACCGCGGTGCCGGAGTCGGAGAACTACCACCACGAGGGCAGCGGCTCGGACCACGACTCCGTGGGTCTGTTCCAGCAGCGCTCGACGTCCGGCTGGGGCGCGGTCAAGGACCTGATGACCCCGTCGTACTCGGCGGGTGCCTTCCTCGACGCGCTCGAGAACGTGCCGAACTGGCAGAACATGCCGCTGACGGCCGCCGCTCAGGCCGTGCAGGTGTCGGCGTTCCCGGACGCCTACGCCCAGCACGAGTACCGCGCCACCGCCGTGGTGGACGCGCTGATGAAGTAGTTCAGCTGGTGGTGGTGAGGGCGATCCGGTCGAAGTCCGGCGCCCAGCCATCCGAGTTGGAGAGTTCGACGGTGTTCGGTCCGGCTGCCAACGGCAGCCGGACCGTCATCGTTTTCACCGAGTCCCAGCTGCCCGTGGACGGGAAGTCGAACCGCCCGACGGACTGGCCGTTGACCTCGATCGAGGCGCGGCGGCTGTCGTCGGCCACGTAGTAGATGACCAGGTCGTACTGGCCGGCCCGCGGCGCGTTCAGGCCACGGAAGGTCAGCTCGCCGCGGCGGTAGCCGACCCCCGTGACCACCCGGCCGCCAGAGGCGGAGTCGACATGGCGCGTCCGGGCCCAGCCGTCGAGATCGGCGGCCTCGGCCTCCAGCGACTGGGTCGTCGACCGGCCGGCGCTGGCCTGCTGGGTCGACCCCTTGGTCGACTTCGCGGGCGACGTCGGCGCGTGTTCCGGCGGCCGGACCGCACCCCGGCTGGCCGGCGGCTTGGTCGGCCGGACGGTCGGCAGCTCGCTCGGCGTGCTGTCGGGGTCGGCCGACGCGGTCGGGGCGGGCAGCACGAGCAGGTTGGGCGGGTCGGGCTGGTCCATGGCCGAGATCAGCAGAGGTACGCCGGCCGCCACCGCGATCGTCGTCACCGAGGCCACGACGGCGAGCATCGCGCGTCGGCCCGGCCGGCGCAGGCCGGACACCGGTGCTCCACCGTCGTCGCCGATCACGGAGCCGTGCCGCGGTTGCGCCGGCACGGCCGGGATCAGCTGGGTGACCTGGTTGTCGTCAGCGTTCGCGGAGAGCTCCGTCGGTGGCAGCCAGCCGCCGATCCGCAGCTCGCCGGGTTCCTCGCCGGCCGTGGACATGCGCGCCCTCACGGTTCTTGATCACGGTCAGTCAGGCGGGCACGCTACCGCATTTCGGCCCGACCGGTGAAGCGCGGAACGGGTATCCGACTCGACCGGCCGGACGAGCCTGGGCGTGACGGTGGTGCGACTGGGGTACAAAGAGTGCCTTCCCGAATCCCCCCCCGGAGGACGCAGTGACCCACCCAGAGACGGGTGCCGACACCCCGCCCCCCATGCCGCCAACGCCCGCTCCGGAGGTCGACGGCGCCACCGCGCCACCGGCCGGCCTGTGGGAGAAGATGAAGGCCGATCCGCAGTACGCGCCGGAGCACCTCGCCCTGGAGGCGGTGCGCCGGCTCGGCCCCGAGGCACACGCGTGGCAGGAGCGCACCCGCGCGCAGCGGCCTGGCATCCCGCCCGACGCGCTGGCCGACCTCGCCGTGAAGCGCTTCGTCAACCTGGCTCGGCTCTCCGGCGCCGTCTCGGGCGCGACCGGCATCGCGGGCGCCGTGCTCGACGTCGGCGTGCTCGCCTGGAACCAGGCCCGGATGGTGCTGCACGTGGCGGCCGCGTACGGCGTCGACCCGCGCGAACCGGAGCGGGCCACCGACCTGCTGGTGTTGCAGAAGGTCCACAAGGTCGCCGAGACCGCCCGGCTCGCCCTCGGCGTCGCGGCCGGCCGGGAGCGGGCGGGCGCGCTGCTGCGCGGCAACGGCACACCCATGCACCGGGTGCTGGTCAAGCTCGGGGTCAAGCTGGCCCAGATGGCCGGCATCCGGGCGGCCAAGCGGATCTTCGCGAAGATCGTGCCGGGCGCGGCGATCATCCTGGGCACGTGGGCCAACTCGTCGGCCACCACCGACCTGGCCCGCCGGGCGACCGAGCTCTACCGGCCGCGCGCCGCGTACTGGTCGGACCCGCCCCAACTACCGGGGCCGCGGCAGGGCTAGTCCGTCCACGATGGTCGGACGAGGCCAGCCTCGTAGGCGTAGACGACCAGCTGCGCGCGGTCGCGGGCGGAGAGCTTGACCATCGCCCGGCTGACGTGGGTCTTGGCGGTGGCCGGGCTGACCACCAGGTGGGCCGCGATCTCGTCGTTGGACAGGCCGGCACCGACCAGCGCGACCACCTCCCGCTCCCGGTCGGTGAGCTGGTCGGCCGGCGGCAGCGGCGGCACCGCCCGGCGGTCCCGGGACGCGAACTCGGCGATCAGCCGCCGGGTCACGCCGGGCGAGAGCAGCGCGTCGCCGGCCGCCACCGCGCGCACGCCGCGGATCAGCTCGACCGGCTCGGTGTCCTTGACCAGGAAGCCGGACGCGCCGACCCGGAGCGCCTCGAACAGGTACTCGTCGAGCTCGAACGTGGTCAGGATGACGATCCGGGTGGCCGCCAGCGCCGGGTCGGTGGTGATCCGCCGGGTGGCCTCCAGGCCGTCGACGCCCGGCATCCGGATGTCCATCAGCACCACGTCGGGCCGACTGGTCGCCGCGGCCCGCACCGCCGCCAGGCCGTCACCGGCCTCGGCCACCACGGTGATGTCGGCCTCCGCGTCGAGCAGGGCACGGAAGCCGGCGCGTACGAGGGCCTGGTCGTCCGCCAGCAGCACGCTGATCATCGGTCGGATTCTCCCGTCTCGGGCAGGACCGCCTCGACCCGCCAACCGCTGCCCTCGGGGTCCGGGCCGGCGGTGAGCGTGCCGCCCAGCGCGACCGCCCGGGCCCGCATGCCGGCGATGCCGTTGCCACCCTCCGCGGCCGGGCCGGACAGAGCGCCGTCGTCCGAGACGCGCACCGTGACCTGACCCGGCTCGTAGACCACCGACACCGTGGCCGACGCACCCAGACCGGCGTGCCGGCGCACGTTGGTCAGCGCCTCCTGCACGATCCGGAACGCCGCCCGGTCGACCTCGGCGGGCAGCGGCCGGACGACCCCGGTCACCGCCGTGCCGACCGGGAACCCGGCGCCCGAGGTCAACTCGCCCAGCCGGGAGAGCCCCGGCGCCGGTGTGCGCGGCGCCGCCTCCTCGGCCGGTCGCAGCGCGGCCAGCACCGA
This sequence comes from Asanoa hainanensis, assembly GCF_900188485.1. Lineage (GTDB taxonomy): Bacteria > Actinomycetota > Actinomycetes > Mycobacteriales > Micromonosporaceae > Asanoa > Asanoa hainanensis. Next base: position 24,132 of record NZ_FZPH01000004.1, on the reverse strand, counting down.
TCGGACCTCGCGCAGCGCCTCCGCGCTCGCCGATTTGATCACCGCGAGCGCCTCCCGGGCCTGCTCGGGCCGCTGGTCGATCAGGTGCAGCCCGACCCCGGCCTGCACGTTGATCAAAGACAGGTGGTGGCCGAGCACGTCGTGCAGCTCGCGGGCGATCCGCAGTCGCTCCTCGCTGGCCTGCCGCCGCTCCTGTTCCTCTTGTATCCGCCGCTGTTCGGCCCGCATCCGGGCGAGCGCGGCGCGCTGGGCGCGGTGCCCCCGGCTGAACTCGCCGGCCGCGAGCACGGCGACGAGCCAGGCACCGGCGACCACGGCGTCCCGGTGCGTCACGGCCGACACGTCCGGCACGCCGAGCGCACTTCGGAACCACCAGCCACCCGAGAGGTACGCGGTCACGGCCACTGTCGACAGCACCAGCGCCGGTGTCCGCCGGCCCTGCGCCACCGCGGAGAAGTAGGCGGCCGTGGCGGCCAGGAAGAAGGGGCCGTAGGGGTGGCCGGAGAACGCGTACCCGAGGGTGGCGGTGAGCACGACCGCGAGCACCGGCAGCGGGGCGCGGCGCCGCCAGGCGAGCGCGACCGAGGCGACGAGGAGCGGGGCCGCCCGCGCGTAGCCGAGCTCGGCGCCGACGTCGCGGGCCGCCGCCTCGGCGCCGATCACCTGCACCAGAGAGAGCAGCGTGGCCAGGCCGGCGCCGTGCCGCCCGTACCGTCGCTCGCTCCCGGGTCGCACCCAGGGCGCGCGAGGCCAGGCGTCCTCCATGGCACCGACGGTAGGGCACGGAACACACCCGGGTCATCCGCCGCCGGACCCGCCCGGCGTACCGCGTGGGGAGTATTGACGCCACATGCGCCACATCCGTGTACTCCCTGCGTGGTAGCGGGATAGCCGTCACAGGCCGCAGGCAATCTGTCGCGGAAAGGAGCAGTCTTGTAGGAGGTCGACATGAGCGGAGGGAGCCATGACCACGCCAACAGGCCCGCGGCTTCGAGCCTCGGACGCCGAACGCGAACAGATCGCGACCATCCTGCGTGCCGCCATGACCGAGGGGCGGCTCAACCTCGACGAGGGCGAGAAGCGGCTGGCAGCGGCGTACGGCGCGACGTACCGCGACGAGCTCGGACCGCTGACGGCGGATCTGCCCGACGGCGGCCGCGCGGCGCTCGCGCGCTCGCCCGAGGCGCAGGCGCAGGCCAAGGCCGAGATGCGGATGTTCGTGCGCCGCCGGGCGGGCGTCCTGGCCGCCATCGGGGTGCTCTTCGCCGCGTTGTTCATCGCCAACGGTGCGCTGTTCTTCCCCGTCTTCCCGTTGATCGTCCTGCTGTTCTTCCTGCACTGGGCCAGTTGGGGGAGGCGCGCGTACTACGCCCGCTCCAACCGTGGTGACTGGTACTCGCGGGGCGACGTGCAGGGTCGTGGCGACTGGCGGGGGCGGCGCGACTGGTACGGACACGGCCGCTACGGGCATTGACAGAGTTGAGGGTCCGGCCGGGTAGGTTGCAACCATGCGCCCGGCCGGACCCTTAGCCCTGCTCGCATTGCTGGCCACCCTGCTGGCCGGCTGCACCAAGGCCCCGGCGCCGCCCGAGCTGGCGCCGACCGGCAACGTCTCGCCCGGCACCGGCCTGGCCCCGGTGCCGATCGAGGGCGCCGACCACACGGTCAACCTGCCCAAGGGCTGGACCGCGGCCGTGTACGCGCGGGTGTCCAACGCTCGCTTCCTGCTCGCGCTGCCGGACGGCGCCGTGCTCGTCTCCCAGCCGTCGGTCGGCCAGGTGACCCGGGTCCCGGCCGGTGGGGGAGAGCCGGCCACCTTCCTGTCCGGTCTGGACCGCCCGCACGACCTGGTGCTCGCCACCGTCGGCGGGCGGCAGTGGATCTACGTGTCCGCGGTCGACCGGGTGGTCCGCTATCCCTACGTGGCCGGCGCCGCCACCGCCGGTGCCGCCGAGGTGATCGTCGACGGCCTGCCCGACGACAGCCTGCCGGAACTCGGTGGCAAGTACGGCCACGTGCTCAAGAACATCGCGGTGGACGGCGACACCCTCTACGTCTCGATCGCGTCGACCTGCAACGCCTGCGCGTCCGACACTCGTAGCGATCCGATCCGCGGCGCTGTCTACCGCTGGGACGCCGCCGGCCACAACGCCGGGAAAGCGTTGGTGGCAAAGGGCTTGCGGAACGCCGAGGGGTTGGCGATCGCGCCCGGCACGCACGACCTCTGGGTCGTGGTCAACAACCGCGACAACATCATCGATCCCGCCACGGGCCGCAAGGACACCGCGTACGTCGACAACCACCCGCCCGAGGAGTTCATCAAGGTCAGGCAGGGCGGCTTCTACGGCTGGCCGTTCTGCAACCCGAACCCGGACGGCGGCCTGCGCGACATGCCCTTCCAGCGCGACCACGAGCTCAACCGCGACGGCGCGGCGGCCGACTGCGCGACGGCGACCCCGGTCGACGTCGGCATCCAGGCCCACTCGGCACCGCTCGGGCTGACCTTCGTGCCGGACCTGGGCGCGGTGATCGCCCTGCACGGATCGTGGAACCGCAGCGAGCCGACCGGCTACAAGGTGATCAACTTCCCGTGGGTGGACGGCCGCCCGGGCGACCAGCACGACCTGGCCACCGGCTTCCTCGGCGCGGAGTCACCGTGGGCGCGGCCGGTCGACATCGCCCTGCTCGCCGACGGCTCGCTGCTGGTCAGCGACGACCTCGGGGGCAACGTGTTCCGATTTGCGCCGCCGCCGGGTTAGCCCCGGTACGGGACGGGTAGCTGTCCCGTATGACCGGAAACCGGCCCGGAGGTCAGCCGCGTGGGGCGCGGGGGACTGTCGGGCACCCGTACACGGCGTTGAATCTCCGTCTGGTCCTCGCCGCCTTCGGTCTGGTCGTCTTCGCCGTGCTGACCTGGCTCGCCGCCCGGGCCGACCTGCTGGTGCTCGCCGTGCTCTGCGGCGTGGTCGTGCTGACCGCGGCTGTCGACCTGGTGGTCATCCAGCACCGCCGCCGGGCGCGCCACCGCGCCGAGCCAGGCGTGCATCACTCGCTCTTCGAGTAATCGCAGAATTCTGTTTGCAAAATTATCTCTGCGATTGGTACGGTCCGTCGCATGGCGGATCGCATCATCACCGAGGTCGATGAGCTGAAGGCGGTGACGCACCCGTTGCGGGTGCGGATGCTCGGCGCGCTGCGGGCCGACGGGCCGGCCACGGCGACCGAGCTGGCCCGGCGCTTCGACACCGACACCGGCACGACCAGCTACCACCTGCGCAAGCTGGCCCGGCACGGCTTCGTCGAGGAGGCCGAGCAGCGCGACGGGCGGGAGCGGCGCTGGCAGGCCAGCCACGCGACGACCTCGTGGGACACCGGTGCGCTGGCGAAGACCGCCGAGGGTCGGGCCGCGATCTCGGTCATGCGCCGGCACCAGCTGGCCGCGCTCGATCGCGCGGTCTCGGCCTACGAGTCGGCCGAGGCCGACCTGCCGGCGGAGTGGGTGGCCGCCGCGGGGATGAGCGACCTGCGGGCCCGGCTGTCGCCGCGGTCGCTGCTCGAGCTGGAGTCGCGGATCATCGAGCTGATCGACGAGCGCGTCGCGGCCGACGCCGACGACCCCGACGCCCGTCCCGTGCTCCTGCACTTCGGCGGATTCCCGCGGATCGACCCGCCGGGCTGGGCCGACGTGGCGGACGAGTCGTGACCGGCCGCCGCGCCGAATGGCGCTACGCGCTGCTGGTCCTGCTGTTCTGGTTGCCGACCGGGCTCTACCTGGCGACCAAGATCCTGCTCATGCTGGACCGCGGCCTGAGCGTCGCGGCGATCGGCACGGTCGTGCTGATCTTCTCGCTGACGACCGCCGCGCTCGAGCTGCCGACCGGCGGGCTCGCGGACGTCATCGGCCGGCGCACGGTGCTGGCCGCCTCGGCCGTGGCCAGCTGCGCCGGCCTGGCCCTGCTGGCGGTCGCCGACGGCTTCTGGCTGTTCGCGGCGTCGGCGGTGCTGCGCGGCATCGCCCGGGCGCTGTCCAGCGGCCCCGACGAGGCCTGGTTCGTCGACACGATGCATGCCGTCGAGGGCCCGGACGCGCCGCTGACCCGGGGCCTGGCCCGCGGCGAGGCCGCCGGATCGGTCGGGTTGGGCATCGGCACGCTGCTGGGCGGCGCGCTGCCGCTGGCGCTAGGCGCGGCCTTCGGCCTGTCGGCGCTGGCCGTGCCGGTGGCCATCGCCGCGCTCGTCGAGTTGGTCCGCCTGCTGGTCACGGTGTTCGGCATGCCGGAGCCGCCCAGGCCGCGGACCTCTGTCGGCGCGGTGCTACGCGGTGTGCCGGCGACGGTCGCGGCCGGGCTCCGACTCGGCCTGCGCGACGGGGTGCTGGCCCGCCTGCTGCTTGCCGGGGCCGGGGTAGGGGTGGCGCTCTCGGCGATCGAGCTGCTCACCCCGGGCTGGCTGGCCGACCTGGTCGGCGACCCGGAGCGGGGCGCGTCGACCTACGCGGTGGTCGCGGCCGCCGGCTTCGGCGCGAGCGCGGTGGGCAGCCTGCTCGGCCCGTGGGCACAGCGCCGCCTCGGCTCGGCCGTCCGGGCGGGCGTGGCAGGCATCGCCCTGGGCGCGGCGGCGCTGGTCGCGGTCGCGCTCGCGGGTCCAACGCTGCGCGAGGCGACGATCGGCGTGCCGGTGATCGCGGCGGCCTACCTGCTGCTCTTCGTCGGGCTGGGCGTGACCGCCGCACCGCAGGCGGCGCTGCTGCACGCCCGAGTGGCCCCCACCGAACGCGCGACAGTGATCTCCGTGCAGTCACTGGCGCTCCAGGCCGCGGGCGCCCTCGGCTCGGTCGGTTCCGGCGCGCTCGCCACGGCCCGAGGCCCGGCCCTCGCCTTCGGCACGGCCGGCGCGGCCTTGGTCGCCGCGGCCTGGGTGGTGGCCCGAATCCAGGTCACGGACCCCGCACCGGAGCCGCTCCGCGAGCCCGCGGCGGCGCTGTAGGCGGCCTTCGCCTTCGCCTTCGCCTTCGGCGCGGTTGGCGTGGCGTTGATTGCCGCGGCCTGGGTGGTAGCCCGGATCAAGATCGCGGACCCGGCACCGGAACCAATCCGTGAGCCTGCGGCAGCGTTGTGGGCCGCGCCCGGCCCGCGTTGGCCGCGCCCGGCGCGCGCCTGGCCTGCGTTGGCCGCGCCCGGCCCGCGTTGGCCGCGCCCGGCGCGCGCCTGGCCTGCGTTGGCCGCGCCCGGCCCGCGTTGCCGCGGCCCGCCCGCGTTGGCCGCGCGGCGCCCGTGTAGCGGCGCCCGCGTCCGGGTAGTAACCGACCGCATGACGGTCTATGGCTGGCACGCCTCGCACGAGCAGGTCCATCCCCGCGCGCTTCTCGATGCCGCGGTAGCGGCACAGGACGCCGGGTTCGGGGCCGCTATGTGCTCCGACCACTTCTCGCCCTGGAGTGCGCGGCAGGGGCAGTCCGGGTTCGCCTGGTCCTGGCTCGGCGCCGCCCTCCAGGCCACCGACCTTCAGTTCGGCGTCGTCAACGCGCCTGGGCAGCGCTATCACCCCGCGATCATCGCCCAGGCGATCGGCACGCTCGCGGCCATGTACCCCCGGCGGTTCTGGACCGCGCTCGGCACCGGTGAAGCGAGCAACGAGCACATCACCGGTGGCGGGTGGCCGCGCAAGGACCTGCGGGCCGCCCGCCTTCGGGAGTGCGTCGACGTCATCCGGGCACTTCTTGCCGGCGACGAGGTCAGCCACGACGGGCTCGTCACCGTCGACCGGGCGCGGTTGTGGACCCGGCCCGCGGAACCACCCGCGCTCGTCGGCGCGGCCGTCAGCGTCGAGACCGCCAAATGGTGCGCCGACTGGGCCGACGGCCTCATCACCGTCAACGCGCCGCACGAGCACCTCCGACGCATGGTCGCCGCCTACCGGGACGCCGGCGGGCGTGGGCCCGTCTGCCTTCAGACGCACCTCAGTTGGGCCGGCAGCGACGACGAGGCCGAGCGGATCGCCTACGAGCAGTGGCGGTCCAACGTGTTCCCGCCGCCGGTCTGCTGGGACCTCGAGCTCACCGACCACTTCGACGCCGTCTCGGAGGACGTGCCGCGGGAGCGGGTCGCCCGGACCGTGGACATCTCCGCCGACCTCGGATGGCACGCGGCCCGGCTGCGCTCGTACGCGGAGATCGGTTTTGACCGGATCTATCTGCATCACGTCGGTCAGGAGCAGTCCGCGTTCATCGACGCGTTCGGTGCGAAGGTGCTGCCGCAACTGGACTGACTGGTCGCGGCCCGCCGCGCCCACATAGCATTCCGCGCATGGAAGGCATGAACGAGATCGTCATTCTGCTGGCGGTCGCCGTGTTCGGTGCGGCGCTCGCCCGCAAGATCGGCTTTTTGTCGCCGATCGTGCTGATGATTCTCGGGCTTGCCCTGTCGTTCCTGCCCGGCTTCCCGACCTTCCACCTCGAACCCGAGTTCGTGCTGATCGGCGTCCTGCCGCCGCTGCTGTACGTCGCCGCGCTGCAGACCTCCGTGCCCGCCTTCCGGTTCAACATCCGGCCGATCCTGCTGCTCGGCGTCGGGCTGGTGGTGTTCACGGCGCTGGCGGTCGGCTTCGTCGTGCACCTGATCCTGCCGCAGGCGCCCTTCGCGATCTGTGTCGCGCTCGGCGCGGTGGTGGCACCACCCGACGCGGTCTCGGCGACGGCGATCGCGCGCCGGATCGGCCTGCCGCGGCGGGTCGTCACGATCCTCGAGGGCGAGAGCCTGATCAACGACGCCACCGCGCTGGTGCTGCTCCGGGTCGGCACGGCCGCCGCGGTCGGTGGTGCGGGTGAGGTCGGCTTCACCGACGTCGGCAGGGAGGTGATCGTCTCGGCCGGCGGCGGCATCCTGATCGGCATCGCGGGGGCGACGGTCTTCGGCTTCCTGCACAAGCGGATCAAGGACCCGCTGCTCGACAACGCGCTCTCGCTGCTCACCCCGTGGGCCGTCGTACTGCCCTCCGAGGCCATCCACGCCTCCGGCGTCGTCGCCGTGGTGGTCACCGGCCTCGCGCTCGGGCACCGCATGCCGACCCTGATGGCGGCCGGCTCGCGGTTGCAGATGGACGCGTTCTGGCGGTTGGTCCGCTTCCTGCTCGAAGGCCTCGTCTTCCTGCTTGTCGGCCTCCAGCTGCGCACCGTCATCGACGAGATCAGCACACCCTGGGGCACCGTGATCGGCGCGACCTTCGCGGTCATCGGGACGCTGATAGCCACCCGCTACATCTGGGTCCTGCCCGGCGGCTGGATCCCCCGGCTGTCGGCCCGCGTCCGCCGCCGCGAGGTCACCTTCACCTGGCAGCACCCGGTGATCATCGGTTGGGCCGGCATGCGCGGCGTGGTGACGCTCGCCGCCGCCCTCGCCCTGCCCAGCGTCGGCACCGGCAAGAACGAGGCGCTCTACCCGCGCGACGTGTTCATCTTCATCGCGTTCGCCGTGATCCTCTTCACGCTGCTGGTGTTCGGCCTGACCCTGCCGACGTTCTCCCGCAAGCTCGGCCTGCCGCCCGAGGACCCGACGAAGGACTTCCTGGCCGAGGCCGCGGTGCAGCAGGCCGCGACCAGGGCGGCCAAGGAGCGCCTGGAGGCCAACTCCGAGGGCGCGCCGCAGTCGGTGGTGACCAGGCTCCGCCAGCAGGTGGTCGACCGCACCAACACCGCGTGGGAACGGCTGGGCGGGGACGGGCGGGAGACCCCGTCGGCGGCGTACGGTCGACTGCGGCAAGAGATGATCGACGCCGAGCGCGAGGTGTTCCGGACGGCCCGTGACGAGGGTCGCATCCCGGAAGAGGTGCTCAACCGCGCCTACCGCGATCTCGACCTCGAGGAATCCCTGCTCACCCGCCGCGAAGAAGACTGATGGGGGACGAATGACCTGCGACGACATCACGTTGGCCGAATCGCCGGAGCCGCAGACCACCGAGGGCTGCCAGGACTGCCTGGCCGCGGGCGAGCACGACTGGGTACACCTGCGCCTTTGCGAAAGCTGCGGACATATCGGCTGCTGCGACTCCTCACCCAACCGCCACGCCACCGCACACTTCAAAGAGACCGGCCATCCAGTTATCAAGTCCTTCCAGCCGGGCGAGAACTGGAAATGGTGCTTCGTCCACGAAACGTTGGGATGACGATCAAGATCAATAGCTAGATCATGACTCGGGTTCGCGGTGGTGCGGACCGTTCCTCCCGCGAGGGACCGCTCCGCTTGCCAGGTCCGTCGTTGGTTGAAAATCCGAAAGGGGTGTCGCGATGCGACACCCCTTCGGGTTAACCGGGCTCCGTTGGGAGCGTGGGTAGGTTGTCGAAGAACGGGTCGTGCCACGTCGGGAGCGGTGGGATGGTCGGTACCGGGATCGTCGGTAGCGGCGGGTCCGTCGGGATCGGCGGGAGCGTCGGGGTCGGCGGCACTGTGGGCACCGGCGGGATGGTCGGGGACGGGGTCCAGGGCGGCTCGCCGTAGGTTTGCGGGCGGGCGTAGTAGAGGTTTTCGTCCTCTGCTACGAAGGCGATGTCGTGGGTGCCGCGTACGAACGTGCCGCCCTCGACCGACGCGCCGCCGGAGGCCTCGAAGCGGGCCGTGCCCGTTGCCTTGTGGGCGGTCGCATCCTTCATGAAGTCGTCGCCGGTCCGGCCCGGGTCCGTGGTGAAGACCCAGAGGCGCTCGTGGTCCTGGACCATCATCCGGGTGCGGTCGTCGGAGATGCTCGCCGACGAGATGTTGTCGACGTCGCGGCCGAAGCGGCCGACCCGGGTCAGCTTCGCCTCGCCCGAGGTGCCGGACGGTAGGTCGACCCGGTAGACCGGCGTCCCGCTGGTCTTGGCGAACACGTAGAAGTGCCCGTCCAGCCAGAGCATGGCCTCCGAGTTGTACGTGCGACACCCAGGCTTGGTGTTGTCGGTGAAGCGCAGGGTGTAGGAGGCGACAACCTCCAACGGACCGGAACCGCCCGGTGCCGGCTCGGCCACCCGGAGCAGCCGCTGCTGGTCCTTGCAGTTGTTGGCGCCGAGCTGACCGATCCACAGCGCGCCGGCGTCGTCGACGGTCAGGTCCTCCCAGTCCTCGTTCTTCGCGCCCGTCACCGGGTACGACGGGAACAGCTCGTCCCCGCGCACCGGCTCCGGCATGCCGCCGGCGGAGATCCGCATGCCCCAGATCGCGTCGCGCGGCTTGCCGGGCTTGCTGGACCCGCCGTCGCGCAGCCAGTAGTACATGCCCGGATAGGTCCGGCTGGCGATCAGCCCGGACGCCTCCGAGGCGGGCAGCTTCACCCCGAGCGGCGGCATCCGCCCGGGAAAGATCGGCGCGTCCCTGGCCGCGGACCGGGCTTCGGACCGCGCGTCGGCCGGGTCGGCGTTCGCGCCGGTGCCGCCGCCGGTGACCGCGTACCAGCCCGCCAGCGAGGCCGCCGCGAGGGCGACGACGCTCCACAGTGATCGTCTGCGCACCTGGGCCTCCTCGTAAGCGAGCCGGTCTCTCCTATTCGTAACATAAAGGACAGTCCGGACGATGAGGACTCTACGGGTTTGACGTCCGTCGATATGGGGAAGGAGGGGCGCCAGTCTGCCCCGGGAGGCCCGCATGACCCAGACCGCCGCCGATCGTTTCCGCAGCCGCCACGTACCGCACGAGGTCAAGGTCCGTGACCTGCCCGACGCGCCCAGATCGCACTGGCGGATCATCGGGCCGGGGGTGATCGCCGCCGGTGTCGGGCTGGCCTCCGGCGAGTTCATCCTGTTCCCGTACATCGCCTCGCAGGTCGGTCTGGTCTTCCTGTGGGCGGCGGCGGTCGGCCTGATCACCCAGTGGTTCCTCAACATGGAGATCGAGCGCTACACGCTCGCCACCGGCGAGACCGCGCTGACCGGCTTCTCGCGTACCTGGCGCCACTGGGGTCTGGTGTTCGCGATCCTGACCTACTTCGCCAACCTCTGGCCGGGCTGGGCGACGAGCTCAGCCACGATGCTGACCTACATCTTCGGCGGCGAGCCACGCTGGATCGCGGTCGGCATGCTCGCGCTGATCGGCGTCACGCTGACCCTGGCGCCGGTGATCTACACCGTGCTGGAGCGGGTCGAGTTCCTCAAGGTCGGCCTCGTCATCCTCTTCATCGTGGTCGCGGTGATCTTCGCGGTGACCAGCGACGCCTGGTCGGCGCTCGGGCACGACGTCGTCCGCCCCGAGTTCCCGACCGAGCTCGGCTTCGCGCTGATGCTCTCCGCGCTGGTCTTCGCGGGCGCCGGCGGCGGCCAGAACCTGGTGCAGAGCAACTGGATCCGGGACAAGGGCTTCGGGATGGGCGCGTACGTGCCGCGCCTGGTCAGCCCGGTCACCGGCAAGGAGGAGGCGGCGCCCGACTCGGCCGGCTTCGTGTTCGAGGACAACGACGCCAACCTGGCCCGCTGGAAGCAGTGGTGGAAGCTGGCCAACAAGGAGCAGCTCTACACCTTCGTGCTGATCACCATCGTGACCATCACGCTGATGTCGCTGCTGTCCTACTCGACCGTGTTCGGCGTGCCCGGGCTGGCCAACAGCGTCAGCTTCCTGCAGGTCGAGGGGGAGCGGCTCAAGGAGCTCGTCGGCGAGTGGTTCGGCGTCCTGTTCTGGGCCATCGGAGCGGTCTCGCTGTTCGCGGCGGCGATGGGCATCGTCGACTACACCAGCCGGCTGGCCGCGGACGTGCTCAAGGTCAGCTACCTGCGCCGGGTCTCGGAGAGCCGGATCTACTTCGCGCTGGTCTGGGGCCTGGTCCTGATCGGCGTCCTGGTGCTGGTGGGCGGCTTCGACCAGCCCCTGGTCCTGCTGGTCATCTCCGCCTGCGTCGGCGGCCTGATGATGTTCCTCTACTCGGGCCTGCTGCTGCTGATCAACAAGAGGTTCCTGCCGGAACGCGTACGCCCGCGCGGCATCCGCGTCCTGGCCCTGATCTGGGGCGTCCTGCTCTTCGGCGTCTTCTCCGTGCTGACCATCAAGGAACAGGGAGCCAAGCTCCTCGACTGGCTGGGGTGATCTCCCTACGGGCGCCGCGGGGGATCTTCCCGATGTCGTCTAGGGCGGCGAGCTTGGAAGTGTTCGGTCATGACCACCACAACCAGGCTCACCGCCCTCGCGGCGCCGTTGCTCATGCTGTTCTACGGGATCAACCGGTACGTCGACGGGCTCGACGGTGACCGGGGCAACGGGATCGCCTGGGACCTCGGGCACACCACGTTCTTCTTCGCGTTCGTGCTGTTCGCCGTGCTCGCGGTCAGCCTGCACCGGGTCGTGCCGGTGCCCGAGCGCTGGCAGCGGCACCTGCGCGACGGTGCGCTGGCCGCCGCCCTGGTCGGTGCCGCCGCGTTTCTCTGGGTGACGCTGACCGACCTGGTGCCGGCGATCCCGATCGGGCTGCCCGACTGGGCCCTGGTCGCTTTGCCGGCGCTGTTCCAGGTCGGCATGCTGACCCTGCTCGGTCAGCTCGTCGCGGCCCGGCGCCTGCCGATCTGGAGCCCGCTGGTCATGCTGTTCGGCTTCATGCTGATCGTCGTCAACCTCGACCTGCTGCCGTTCGCCTCGGTCGTCATCCTCGCCGGGCTGTTCCCCCTCAGTTCGGGCTTACGCCGACCAGTTGGTCCTTGACGTGGTCGCGGAAGGCCACGTAGTCCTGCTCGTTCTGGTCCGCGTAGTCCTCCGCGTACGCCACGATCGCCTTGTCGAAGCGGTCGGAGCCGCCCAGGTAGGCACCGATCGCGATCGGGTCGCCCGACCGGGCGTGGGCCCGGGCCAGCGTCCAGCCGCACATCCGCGCGTACAACGCCATGCCCTCGGCGCGCATCCGCTCGATCGGCGCCGAGAACTTCCAGTCGCGTAGCTGGCGGACGTAGAAGTCCCGCGTCGTGCCGTCCGGGGCCTGGGCCTTGGTCCAACCCAGGAAGATGTCGCTGAGGGCCTGCATCAGGTGCTGGCCCGCGACCACCCGCTCGCCCTGGTTGCGGTAGCGGCTGGCACCGGCGTACCGCGCGAGCACGGACTTCTGCGCCTCCTTGGCCTGGAGGAACAGCGGCTCGCCCTCGCCGGTCTCCAGCAGCACGATCCAGGCGCGGGTGCCGACACTGCCGACGCCGACGACCTTGCGGGCGACCTGGACCAGGTCGAACTCGCCCAGCAGGTGCCGGCGGTCGGTCGGCAGGCTGCGCTGGTACGACTCGATCACGCCACCGATCAGCTGGTAGATGACGTCGGCCTCCAGCCCGCTGAAGACCTCCTCGATCGGGACGATGGTCGGCGGCTGGCTGATGATCCGCCGGCGGCCGTCGACCACCTCGGTGAGCTTGCCCAGCGCCTGCCGGCTGTCCTTGCCCCGCGCCTTGGCCAGCACGGAGGTCGCCTCGCTGTACGCCTTCGGCCGGATCTGGTCGCGGAACCGCGCGATGGTCGACTCGACGTCGAGGTGCGCGTACCAGACCGCCATGCGGCCCTGCTCGGCGAAGGTCCGGATGTTCTTCCGGTACGCCTCGACCCCGGACCGGACGATGTCCTTGCGCGCCTTGCGCTTGAAGCCGTTGTCCCGCGCGGCCACCGTGAGGCTGGCGGCCAGGCGCTTGACGTCCCACTCGAACGGGCCCGGCAGCGTCTCGTCGAAGTCGTTGCAGTCGAAGACCAGCCGCCGCTCGGGCGACGCGAACGCACCGAAGTTCGACAGGTGGGCGTCACCGCAGAGCTGCACGTCCAGGCCCGAACGCGGTCCCTCGGCCAGGTCCGCGGCCATCGGCAGGGCGGCGCCGCGGAAGTAGGTGAACGGCGAGACCGCCATCCGCGCGTGCCGGACCGGCACGAGCTCGGGCACACGCGACGCGGCCTGGCCCATCAGCAGCCCGATCGGGTCGCGCCCGCTCTCGACACCGGTCGCGGCGTGCGCGTCCAGCGGCACCTCGTTGCGGACCGCGCGACCGGCGGCGATCCGTTCGGCTCGCCCCGCGTGGGCGTGACCGTTGCCGGCGGCGCTCACGGCTCGTCGATCCAGGGCGTGCGCAGGTCGTAGTACCGGGTCTCGCGGACCTGGAGCCGCCGCACCTCGGCCATCTCCTCGGCCAGTTTGGGCGGAAGCGGCTTCCGCTCACCGGCGCGCGCGTCGTTCTCGTTGGTGAAGTAGACGGCCATCGTGTACTCGCCGTCGCCGTACGAGCAGCCGATGGTGCCGAGCACTTCGGGCCGGAACTTGGACCACTCCTCGGAGTCGCCGAGCAGCAGCGTCAGCGCCCGGTCGCGGTCGCTGCCCTGGCCCTGCACGATCTGCACGAAGCCGGCCTTGCTCGGATCGCCGGGGTAGTCGGCGACCGCGTCGTCGGCGTCGTGGAACTGGACCTCGCCGTCGAAGAGCTTCGACGTGCGCTGCCACCACTGGTCCTGTTCGGGCCGCTCGCTGTTGCGCTGGGCCGAGTTGAGATCGGTGAAGCAGGCGAGGCCGATGAACTCGTTCTCCTCGGTCACGCCACCAGTCGAGTGGATCCAGCCCTGGGCGCCGGGCGACAGGTACTTCACCCACTCGTCGAGGGCCGCTCTCACCTGCCCGGGGTCGCGCACGTGACCCTGGATGATCTGGACGAACATCACGAGCCTCCTTGCCGGGACGAGGGGGACACTCACCTTCAAACCTACGACGGGTCCGGGCGCAAAACGGCAAATCGACCGTATGGGTTAAATGTCCAGATTAGGATCACGCCGGTGACGTCCGCACCCTCTGTCCGGACCGGCGAGCGCGACACGCCGTCCGCGCCGGCTCGGGCGGGCCTGGTGCTGTCCGCGCTGATCCTGGTGGCCTCGGTGGCCAACCTCAACCTCTCGGTGGCCAACGTCGCGCTGCCCGACATCGGCCGGGCGTTCGACTCGTCGCAGACCCGGCTCGACCTGATCGCGATCGGCTACTCGCTGGGGCTCGCCGCGTCGGTCCTCTACCTCGGCGCGCTCGGCGACCGGCACGGCCGCAAGATGATGTTGCTGATCGGCGTGACGCTGGCGATGCCGATCAGTGTGCTGGCCGCGTGGTCGCCGTCCGACATCGTGCTGATCGTGGCCCGGATCCTCGGCGGGGTGTCCGCCGGCATGGCGTACCCGACGACGCTCGCCCTGATCACCGCGCTCTGGTCGGGCCCGGCGCGGACGAAGGCCATCGCTCTCTGGTCCGGCGTGGGCGGCGCGGTCGCGGCGCTGGGCCCGACCATCGCCGGCGCGGTCCTCGAGGCCTTCTGGTGGGGTGCGGTCTTCCTGGTCACCCTGCCGCTGGCCGCGGTCGCGCTGGTGCTGGCCGCCGTGCTGGTGCCCGGACACGTCAACGAGGGCGGCGGGCGGGTCGACAACCTCGGCGGCGTGCTGTCCATCCTGCTGGTCGGCGCGCTGGTGCTCTCGATCAACGACGCCGCGGTGCCCGGGGCCGGGCTGCGCGCGATCGTCCTGGGCGTGATCGCGGTGGTCGCCGCGGTGCTGTTCGTGCTGCGCCAGCGCGCGGCCGCCAACCCGCTCTACGACCTGCACTACGCCGGGCGGCGGCTGTTCTGGGTCGCGGCCTGCGCCGGGATCATCGTGTTCGGCTCGCTGATGGGCGCGATGTTCGTGGGCCAGCAGTTCCTGCAGAACGTGCTCGGCTACTCGACGCTCAAGGCCGGCCTGTCGATCCTGCCGGCCGCCGCGCTGATGGTGCTGGTCGCGCCCCGGTCGGCGGTGCTGGTCCGGCGCCGGGGCTCCCGGGTGACCCTGCTGCTCGGCTACGTGTTCTGCCTGCTCGGCTTCGTCGCGATGCTGCTGCTCTGGAAGGAGGACATCGCGTTCTGGCGGGTCGCGCTGGCGTACGGGCTGATCGGCATCGGCGTCGGGCTGGCCGGCACGCCCGCGTCGCACGCGCTGACGAGCTCCGTGCCGGTGCGCCGGGCGGGCATGGCCTCCGGCACCGCCGACCTCCAGCGCGACCTCGGCGGGGCGGTGCTCCAGTCGGTGTTCGGCGCGCTGCTCACCGCCGGCTACTCGGCCGCGTTCGCCCGCGAGCTGGCCGGCGCTCCGGCCGCCCTGCAGCCGGAGATCGACGCGACCCAGACCGAGCTCGAGAACTCGTTCGCCAGCGCCGTCGACACCGCGCAGCGCTATCCGGCGTACGCGGAGCAGATCGTCGGCGCCGCCCGGTCGGCGTTCCTGGACGGCGACCGGTGGACCTACGCCGCCGGCATCGGCGCGATCGCGATCGGCGCGCTGCTGGTGTTCTTCGCGTTCCCCAAGCAGGAGAAGGAGCAGGAGCTGCTCCGCGCGTACGCGTCAGCCGACCGCTAGCGGCGTCGGGGCGGAGCGCGCCGGCCGGGCGCGCCAGACCAGCAGTGCCGCGGTCGCGAGGCCGACGAGCCACATCGGCGCGTACAGGACGGCTAGCTGGAAACGCGCGGGTGTCGTCTCGGCCCGCGGGTCGGCGACCAGCCACCCGAGCTGGCTCAGGAGGCTGAACAGGACCGGCACGGTCAGCACCAGCGTGACCAGCCCGCACAGCGCGCCGGCGGAGGAGGTGCGGGCCAGGGCCGCGCCGAGTGCGAAGGCGGCAACCGCCAGGCCCACGATGGCGAGCGCGACGATCTCGGTCTGCGCCGTGGCGATGAGCAGTGCGGCCACCGCGACCGCGGCCAGCCCGGCCGCGTCCCAGGGCACCGCCGGGAGGTGCCGCGCCAGCAGCACGCCGGCAACGGCGGCCGCGATGCCGAGCAGCGGCACCAGGTCGTGCGCCCAGACCACGTTGAGGTTGCGGCCGCTGGCCACGAACATCGCACCCGTGGCGCCGGCGCAGGTCAGCGCGAAGCGGGCCGCCTCCGCGCCGGCCACCCGGCCGCTCCACCCGACGAGCCACCAGGTCAGCGCGACCCAGACGGCGAGCGTGAGCAGCAGCACGAGGACGGCCACCGCCGACGGCGCCCCGTCCATGGCGCGGTCGACGTACTGCATGTGGAAGGCGGCGCCGGCGAGCGCGCCGAGCAGGGCGATCCGGCTCACCGCCGCGAGACCCGGCATCCGGCCACCCTCGGCCGACCGGACCACGATCGCCGCCACGACAGCGAGCACCAGCGCGGCGACGTCGGCCCAGTCCAGCCGGCGCAGCTCGGGAAGGCTGGGCAGGAGGTCCGGGGCCAACGGCAGGCCCACCAGCGCCCCGGCGGTGAACGCGGCGATCGGCCAGGGGTCGCCGCCGGCCGGGTCGGCTGGCAGCACCGCGACGATGGCCGCGCCGAGCACGACGCCGCCGACCAGCGCGGCGACCAGCCGGACCAGTGGGTGCAGCTCGCCCAGGGCAGATGCGGCGTCCAGCGGGGCGTAGGTGGCGAGCAGCCCGCCCACCAGCAGCCCGGCCGCGACCAGCGGCCAGCCGCGCGCCCGGCCCCGGACCTGCGCGGCCGCTGCGGCGCCGACGAGGAGCAACACGACCGCGCCCGTGGCGGAGACGACCCGCATCACGCCTTTGGCGTCGGCTTCGGCAGGGAAGCTCTCCAGGCCGTAGAACAGGACCTCGCCGGCCGGCCCGAGCGCGACCATGCCGACCGCGAAGGCGGCCAGGGTCACCAGTACGCGGCGGATCATGGTGTCTCCTCCAGATCGGCGACGATCACCGTGATGTTGTCGGGGCCGCCGGCCCGCCGGGCCAGGTCGATCAGCCGGGCCGCGCAGGCGGCACGCTCCGGGTGGGTGCGGAGCACGTCCGAGATCGTATCCTCGCGCACCACATTGGACAGCCCGTCGCTGCACAGCAGCCAGCGGTCGCCCGTGAGCGGCTTGAGCGTCGTGAAGGCCGGCTGCACCGGGTCGCCCTGGAGCGCCTGGGTGACCACCGCGCGGCGCGGGTGCACGTGCGCCTCGTCCGGGGTGATCACGCCCTCGTCGACCAGCATCTGGACGAACGTGTCGTCCTTGGTCATCTGCTGGGTGTGTCCGTCGCGGTGCAGGTAGGCCCGCGAGTCGCCGACGTGGGCCAGCGCCACGGCGCTGTTGTCGGGCGCGAACAGCAGCGCGGTCAGCGTCGTACCCATGCCGTCCCGGGTCGGGTCCTCGGCCACCGCGGCCCGGATCCGGTCGCCGGCGGCGTCGATCACGTCGCGCATCGCGTCGACGAGCTCGGCGGCCGGGTGGTCGGTGTCGGCGGCCACCACCGCCTCGATGGTGATGGCGCTCGCGAGGTCGCCGGCGGCCATGCCGCCCATCCCGTCGGCGACGGCGAGCAACCGGGCGCCCGCGTACACCGCGTCCTGGTTGGCTCGCCGGACCAGGCCGCGGTCGGTGAGTGCGACGGACCGCAGCAGAAGCGTCATGGCAGGCAGGATGCCAGGATGTGCGCCGGTTGTCTCTAGTAGATCACCTTCTCGGCCATCCGGTTCGCACCGTCCGGCCATCCGGAGGTACCGCGAAGAGTCCAAGATCAGATAGTGCGCGGCGGCGAAGGCCGGGAGAATGGCGCGATGGCATTCGACGGAGGGCGGCTCGCGCCCGGCGCGGCGCGGGACTGGTGCGGCACGATGCCGGTGCACCGCCGGCTGCTGGACAGCGACCCCGGCTACGCCCGGGCCCGCGAGGAGATCGAGACCTTCACCTTCGGCGCCGCCCGCGAGGAGCCGCCGCCGCTGGGCCTGGTGACCATCCCGACCGTCGTGCACGTGGTCTGGTCACAGGCCGCGCAGAACATCGGCGACGACCAGATCGCGACGCAGCTGGAGGCGCTCAACCGCGACTTCCGCAAGCGCAACGCCGACCTGTCGGTGCTGCCACCGGTCTGGGTGCCGCTGGCCGCCGACGCCGACATCGAGTTCGTGCTGGCCGACGTGACCCGCACCCGCACCGACGTGGCGACCTTCGACACCGACGACGGCGTCAAGTCGGCGCGCACCGGCGGCGTCGACCCCGTGTCGACCGACACCCACCTCAACCTCTGGGTCTGCCAGCTCGGCGGCGGCCTGCTCGGCTACGCCCAGTTCCCGGGCGGCCCGCCGGAGACCGACGGCGTGGTGGTCACCCACACGGCGTTCGGCTCGTCGGGCACCGCGACGGCGCCGTTCGACCTCGGCCGCACGCTGACGCACGAGGTCGGCCACTGGCTCAACCTGCGCCACATCTGGGGCGACGACGGCGACGGCTGCGGCGGCGACGACTTCGTGGCCGACACCCCCAACCAGGCGGGCCCCAACTACGGTCGACCGACGTACCCGAAGGTGTCCTGCAACAACGCCCCGCACGGCGACATGTTCGTCAACTACATGGACTACACCGACGACGCGGCCATGGTCATGTTCACGCTGGGCCAGGCGGCCCGGATGGCGGCCGCGCTGCGCGGCCCGCGCTCGGGCCTGCTGGCGGCGGCGGCCACGTCGTGACGGCACCGCCCGCGGCCCTGTTCCGGCGGTGGGTGCACGTGCGGGAGGAAGACGCGGCCGGCGTACGCGTCTACCGCCCGGCCGACCAGCCCTTGCCGCCGGCCCGCGGGCGCGACGGCATCGAGTTCCGCTCGGATGGCACGTTCGCCGACCTGCGCCCCGGCCCGACCGACGCCCCGGTGGCGTCGGTCGGCCGCTGGACCCTGCCGGCGGCGGGCCGGATCGCCCTGGCGTATCCGCCTGGCGCCCGATCCGCGGGCGCCCCTACCGGCTACGAGATCGTCGAGGTCACCTCGGACCTCCTCCGCCTGCGCCCGATCTAGCCGCGGCTGAGGCAAGGCCGCGTTGCGGCAACGGCGGGGGTTGCGGCACTGCGGGGTTGCGGCAACGCCGGGAGTGCGACATCGCTGGGCTTGCGGCAACGCCGGGAGTGCG
>NZ_FZPH01000004.1:0-4823 GCF_900188485.1 Asanoa hainanensis | reverse complement strand
GCGGGCGGTTGCGCACTGCGGGGGTTGCGGCAACGCCGGGAGGTTGCGCACCGCGAGGGTTGGGGCAATGCGGGCGGTTGCGCACCGCGGGGGTTGCGGCAACGCCGACGGTTGCGGCACTGCGGGGCGTTGCGGCAACGCCAGGAGTGCGGCATCGCTGGGGTTGCGGCAACGCGGGCGGTTGCGCACCGCGGGGTTGCGGCAACGCCGACGGTTGCGGCAGCGGAGGTTGCGGAAACGCCAGGGGTGCGGCACTGCTGGGGTGGAGGCATGGCCGCGTTGCGGCACGCCGGGTTGCGGTCCGCGTCAGACGTGGCGGTTGCGGACCGCGCTCGCGATCACCGCGATCGCCAGGACGCCGATGATGGCGGCCAGCGACGGGCCGACGCCGATCTCCGGGGCGGCGACGTGCGAGCCGCGCAGGGCCTCGAAGACGAGCTTTACCCCGATGAAGCCGAGAATCACCGCGAGCGCGACCGGGAGGTAGACCACGCGCTCCAGCAGGCCGCCGACCACGTAGTAGAGCTGCCGCAGGCCCAGCATCGCGAACGCGTTGGCGGTGACGATCACGTACGCGCTCTGCGTCAGGCCGAAGGCGGCCGGTAGCGAGTCCAGCGCGAAGACCAGGTTGGCCAGGCCGATCGCGGCGATCACCAGGGGGATCGGGGTGAGCACCCGGCGCGCGTCGACCACGGTGGTGAAGCGGCGGCCCGCATACACGTCGGTGGCCGGGATCAGTCGGGACAGCAGCGCGATGCCCGGCGGCTTCTCCTCCTCGCCGTCCTTGTCGCGCAGCGAGCCGAGCAGCCGCACGGCCGTGTAGACCAGGAACGCGCCGAACAGGTAGAACAGCCAGTTGAACGCGTGCACCGCGGCGCTGCCGGCGGCGATGAACACGATGCGCAGGGCGAGCGAGATCAGGATGCCGACGGTCAGCACCTCTTCGACCGCTCCGGGCGGCACCGCGAACCGGCCGATGATCAGCATGAAGACGAACAGGTTGTCGGCGCTGAGGCTGTACTCGGTCACGTAGGTGGCCACGAACTGCTCGGCCGTCTCCCGGCCCAGCCAGATCCCGATGGCGACGGCGGCGACCAGCGCCAGCCCGACGTAGAGGCCGATCCAGCGGGCGGCACCGGCCGGCGTGACCGCGTCCTTGCGGCGGGACACGGCGAGCAGGTCGACCGCGAGCAGACCGACCAGGACGACCGTGGTCAGCACCCAGCCCAGCACCGACACACCCACCACGCGCCTCCCCAGGCCACCGGACCCAAACCCGGAGAAGACTAGCCGTCAGGGTTGGTCGAAGCGGCAGCAGGCGATCACGGCCGCCGACTCCGGTGGCAGGTCGACGCTGGTGTTCGTGATGCTCACGCCGGAGCGGGTCGTGAACAGGACCGCCTTGGGTACGCCGTGCAGGCCCACCCGCGCCGGCGCCACCCCGATGTTGGCCGCCACCACCAGCGCGCCGCGCCGCATGGTGATCACCTCGGCGCCGCGGCGGATCGGGCGGGTCGGTTCCGGGCGGGCGGCGGCCAGGTCGGGGTGGGCCCGGCGCAGCGCCGTGAGCTCGCGCAGCGTGGCCGGCGGCAGGTCGTCGGACCGGGACAGCAGCGGGGTCAGCGGCGCCGTCAGCAGCAGGGTCGCCGCCACGTCGCGCAGCCCGGTCAGCGTGGCCACGGCGCCCGGCGGCGGCGGTGCGAGCGGCAGCACGGGATCGGGGTCGCCGGTTCGCCACAGCCAGGCGCTGACGCCCTCCAGCGTGCCGAGCACGCCACCCGCGGCGGGCACCAGGAACCGGTTGGACTCGGCCAGGGTCAGCGGCCGGCCGAGGTGGTCGGAGAGCGCGCCGACCGCGGCCGCGAACTCGCCCAGCGGCACGGGCGCCGGCGGCCCGTCGAGGCGCACGCCGTCGAGGGCGAAACCGGCCAGCCACTGCACGACGTGGTCGACCACGGCCGGGCCGAGGATGCGGTCGCTGGCCAGCCGCAGCGTGACGCCGAGCCCCTGCGCCCGGGCGGCCACGACGAAGCGGCGGAGCAGGTCGTCGTCCTCCGGCGGCTCGATCTCGACGGTGTCGACGCCGAGGTCGGCCAGCCCGGTCACGGCGGACAGGTCGTCCAGCGCGTAGACGACCCGGCCGGACACCTCACACTTCCCGGTCGAAGACGAGCAGGCTGCGCTCCGCGACGGTGGTCCGGGCGCCGGCGGCGACGGTCAGCGGCGGCTCGCTCGGAACCTCGTCGGCGCTCCAAGCGGCAGTGTCGAAGACGACCTGCCACTTCTCGCCGTACTCGGCCGGTGGCAGGGCGAACGAGAGCGGCTCGTGGTGGCCGTTGAAGCAGAGCAGGAACGAGTCGTCGACCTGGCGCTGCCCGTACCGGCCGCGCTCCTTGATGCCCTCGCCGTTGACGAACAGGGTCAGCGCGTTGACCTCGCTGTCCCAGTCCGAGATCGGGGTGCCGTCGAGGGCGAACCAGGCCATGTCCGCGACCGGTGTGGTCACGTCCCGACCGGCGACCGGCGCGCCCGTGAAGAACCGGCGGCGGCGGAAGATCCGGTGCCGGGCCCGGAAGGCGGCCAGCCGGCGCACGAAGGCCAGCAGGGCGTCGTCCACCTCGACCCAGTCGACCCAGGTGAGCTCGTTGTCCTGGCAGTAGCCGTTGTTGTTGCCGCGCTGGGTGCGCCCGAGCTCGTCACCGTGGCCGAGCATCGGCACGCCCTGGGAGAGGAACAGCGTGGCGAGGAAGTTGCGGCGCTGCCGGGCCCGCAAAGAAAGCACGCCCGGGTCTGACGTCGGGCCTTCCGCGCCGCAGTTCCACGACCGGTTGTCGGACGAGCCGTCGTTGCCGTCCTCGCCGTTGGCCGCGTTGTGCTTGTCGTCGTACGACACCAGGTCGCCGAGCGTGAAGCCGTCGTGGCAGGTGACGAAGTTGATGCTGGCCACCGGCCGGCGCCCGTCGTCCTGGTAGAGGTCGGCCGAGCCGCTGATCCGGGTGGCGAACTCGGCGAGGGTGTCCGGCTCGCCGCGCCAGAAGTCCCGGACGGTGTCCCGGAACTTGCCGTTCCACTCCGTCCACAGTGGCGGGAAGTTGCCGACCTGGTAGCCGCCCGGCCCGACGTCCCACGGCTCGGCGATCAGCTTGACCGTGCTGACCACCGGATCCTGCTGGACCACCTCGAAGAACGTGGAGAGCCGGTCGACCTCGTAGAACTCGCGGGCCAGGGTGGCCGCCAGGTCGAACCGGAACCCGTCGACGTGCATCTCCTGGACCCAGTACCGCAGCGAGTCCATGATCAGCTGCAGCGAGATCGGGCTGCGCACGTTGAGCGAGTTGCCGGTGCCGCTGTAGTCCACGTAGTAGCGGGGGTCCTCGTCGGACAGCCGGTAGTAGCCGGGGTTGTCGAGCCCCTTGAAGCACAGTGTCGGCCCGAGGTGGTTGCCCTCGCCGGTGTGGTTGTAGACAACGTCCAGGATCACCTCGATCCCGGCGGCGTGCAGCGCCCGCACCATGCCGCGGAACTCCTGCACCTGCTGGCCGTGCCGACCCATCGCCGAGTAGCCGTGGTACGGGGCGAAGTAGCCGATCGTGTTGTAGCCCCAGTAGTTGCGCAGTCCCCGGTCGGTGAGGTGCTGGTCGTGCACGAACTGCTGCACCGGCATGAGCTCGACCGCGGTGACCCCGAGGGTGGTCAGGTGCTCGATCGACGCCGGGTGGGCCAGCCCCGCGTACGTGCCGCGCAGCTCCTCCGGAACACCGGGGTGCCGGGCGGTCAGCCCCTTGACGTGCGCCTCGTAGATCACGGTGTCGTGGTACGGCGTACGCGGCGCGCGGTCGTTGCCCCAGTCGAAGTAGGGGTTCACCACGACGGCCTTGGGCAGGTACGGCGCCGAGTCGGTGGTCGACATCGCGTCGGGGTCGGCCAGGTCGTGCCCGTAGACCGCCGGATGCCAGTGGACGTCACCGTCGACAGCCTTCGCGTACGGGTCGAGCAGCAGCTTGTGCGGGTTGCAGCGCAGCCCCTTGGCGGGGTCCCAGGGCCCGTAGACGCGGAAGCCGTAGCGCTGGCCGGGCTGGACACCGGTCAGGAACACGTGCCAGACGTACGCGTCGACCTCGGTCAGATCGATCCGCTGCTCGTCACCGGCGGCGTCGAACAGGCACAGCTCGACCGCCTCGGCCACCGCCGAGTACACCGCGAAGTTCGTGCCGACCCCGTCGTACGTAGCACCGAGCGGGTAGCGCCGGCCGGGCCATACCAGCATTACCGCAGACTAGCGGCTTTTAGTCCATTTTGAACCAAAATCAAGCTGGTACGGCCCGGGCCGCGATCAGACGCTTTCGCCCAGGTGGCCGCGTAGCTTGGCCAGGGCTCGGGTAAGCAGGCGCGAGACGTGCATCTGGGAGACGCCGATCTGGTCGGCGATCTGCGACTGGGTCAGGTTGCCGTAGAAGCGCAGCGTCAGGATCTTCTGCTCGCGCTCGTCCAGCGTCGCCAGCGCGGGCCCGAGCGCCACGCGCAGCTCGGCCAGCTCGAACGAGGTGTCCTCCGACCCGAGCAGGTCGCCGAGCTCCGTGCCCCGCTCACTGTCGCCGGTCGGCGTCGAGAGCGACACCGCGTTGTACGCCCGGGCGCCCTCCAGGCCCTCCAGGACCTCTTCCTCGGAGATCTTGAGGTGCGCGGCGACGTCCGCCACCGTCGGCGAGCGGCCCAGCGTCTGCAGCAGCGAGCTGTTGGCCTCCGAGATCGCCAGCCGCAGCTCCTGCAACCGCCGCGGCACGCGGATGTCCCAGGTGCGGTCGCGGAAGTGGCGCTTGAGC
>NZ_FZPH01000015.1 GCF_900188485.1 Asanoa hainanensis | reverse complement strand
GTTTGAGTAGTGGCAACGCCACGCGGAGTCGTTTGTTGTAGCCGGACTGGCCTGGCAGGTACGGGAACGCGCCCGGTAGATGCACGGGTAGGAAGCGCAGCCATCGGGCCTCGGAACGGACCCCGAGCAGGGCCTGGGCCACCGCGATCGTCACCAGTTCGGCGTCCGAGAGCCGCGGCGGGCGACCAACCCGCCGTGGCCGTCCGAGCCAGTCGTCGATCTTCACGTACAGTGCGGTCAGAAGGGTGTTGATGTCTGTCGTCACAAACGGATCATCGACACCCTTCGCCGTACCCACGACTTAGGGGTAGTTAGGACTTACTCGTCTAGCCCATCGGGCCGGGTGGGGCGAACCCTTACCGGGCGGCCATGCCTGTGCGGGGCGGCCATGCCTGTGCGGGGCGGCCATGCCTGTGCGGGGCGGCCATGCCTGTGCGGGGCGGCTACCGCTGTCCTTGCCGTGCGGGCCGGCTGCCGGTCTTGCCGTGCGGGCTGGCTACCGTCGTCCTTGCCGTGCGGGCCGGCTGCCGGCCTTGCGTGCGGGCCGGCTAGCGGCCATGTCGTCCGGGCCCCACCGAGTGCCCAAGGCGAGTCACCCAAGCGCGGACAACACCTCAGGCGGTGTGGACCCTTGCCTGGCGCTCGAACGTTGCCCGGCATCGCGGTACAGGGGGCCCGTCGATTGCTGCCGATCCGGGTCCGTCCGCCGGGCTCGGCCGCTGGCCGGCCTACCTCTCGACACCCCACGGACCCTTTGAAGCGTCATCCACCGCGGCGGCGGGTCGTTAGGTCCCGTCAAGAGCCGTCGGCGTGCACCCTCACCGTCGTTGTGCGAGGAGAGACCGCCTAGCGGTTCGCTCAGCCGAGGGTGAGGTCATGCTTCGCTGACGATTACCAGCTCGTTGTTTTCGGGGTCGGCGACCAGCCAGCGATCCTTCGACTCGGCTTGGAGGCGGCCACCGGCCGCGACGGCCGTGGCGAGGCGCGTCTCCGCGAGGTCGGACGGGACAGCGAGTTCGAGGTGGATGCGGTTGCGTTGCTGGCGCCGCTTAGTGTCCGCGGCGTCGAGCTCCTGGAAGACCAGCACCGGGCTCAGTCGGCGCGGATCGTGAATGTCGCTGACCCCGTCTCGGGGGTCGGGGGTGTAGCCAAGGGCGGCCAGCCAGAACCCGCGGACCGCGGGCACGTCGGCGGCGTCGAGAAAGAGCTGAACGAAGCGGGGCAGCCCCGGGTCGGCCGTGGCTCCGAGTTTCCGCGCGGCGGTCTGGAGGTTTCGGGCCAGGTCGGTGAAGTCGAGATCCAGGCCGTGGGCCTCGGCCTCCCACCGGTCCTTGCCGCTGTCGACGATCACGAGCCCGGGGCGCAGGTCAACCAGCAGCGGGAAGCCCGCGTGGTCGGCCAGCGCCGCTGCTGCGGCCGCCAGGTCGTGCTGCAGCGCCGGCGTCGTGGTGCGGTAGCACGCCATCGCGCTGAACACCGCTTGCCAGTCGGCTGTCCCCGTGCTCTCGCCCAGGGGGTCGCCCGGCACCAGGTCGACCTCGTTGCCGTCGGGGTCGGCGTGGCAGACGCCGTACGGCCCCGATGCCGCACCGAGAGCCGCCCGCTCGACCGCCTCCGCCGGCCGCACCACGTCCAGGTGGACGCGGTTTCGCAACGGTCGTGCCTCGGGCGACTGCCTGATCCGTAACGCGGGGTCGCGCCGCGACGGATCCACCAACCCGCCGTCTTCGCCGGGTGCGTAGTCGAGCGTGCGCTGCCAGAACGGCCTCACCGCGGACGGGTCCGCGGATTCGAGGACGACGCTCAGGTGCTGCGGCACGGCGGGGTTCGCGGCCAGCCCCAGCGTCCGCGCGGCGGCCGAGATCGCCTCGGCGTGCTCGTGCGAGTCGAGGCGCACCCGCGCGCCGGTCGCGCGCAGGTCGACTGCGATCTCGGGCGACAGCTCCAGGATCTGCCCGGCCAGCGCGGCCGCCTCGACCAGCGAAGGCGAGTCGAACCATGCCGTAGCGACGCCATCGACCAGCCGCCAGTCCGTTCTAACCTCAGCCCTGCCCGGCACTGTGGAGCCCCTCTCGGACGATCCCCTTGCTCGCGGAGTGGTGGGTTGAGGCTAGCGCTGGTGGGGCGCATTGATGGCCCCGTGCGGTGGCCGGCTCGAGGCCATCGCGGTCGGGTTGAACCGGGGGCGGCGCGGCCAGGATGACCGGCGGGGCACCCGGCTCGGTGCGCCGTCGTGCGGTCGTTCAGGCGGTCAATCGGTCAGGAGAAGCGTGTAGACGCGCTTGATCAGCCCGTCGCCGGCCAGCGCGATGTCCACGCCCCGTACGACGGCTGGCTTTCCCAACGGTCCGAAAGCCCAGGCGAGGTACCCGAGGTCGTCGACGACGTGGATCGACCCGACGGAGGTGAAGACGAACTCGGGCGACTCGTCCAGCAGCCGCCGCGCCTTCGCGTCGACCGCGTCGTGGCCCACCACGGTCTCCTCAGGATCCGAGAAGATGACGTCCGCGACGTAGGTCCGCCCGATCGCCGCCCGGCGGCGGTCGCCGTCCCGTTCGTTGAAGACTTCGAGCAGGTTCGCCTTCATCAGATCCTCGATGGTCGCCACCGGTCACTCCTTTGCTGGGCAACCGGCAGGTCACCGATTGCGGTCCACGGGCCGGCTGCCGGGAGACGTGCCCGGCGGCCTGTTCTGATCCTCGACCGGCCCGCCCGACGGCCGCGGGGAGATCCAAGGAACCGGCCAGGTCCTGAGCCTCCGGCAACGCCTCTGGGCCGGTTCAGGACGCAAAGAGCAGGCGTCATCCTAGGATGCTTTAGGGAGTGTGGCCCCGGTGACCGATGGCCCCGCTCCGGCCGCCCGGCCCACGCAGCGAGCCGGGGGAGAAGGCTGCCCGCGCTGAAGCGCCACCCCGTCGGCCGGTCGCCTCGGGCAGTCCCGCACCGAGGCTGCCCGCGTCGAGCGTTCGCGGCTGAGTCGAGCGCTGCGCGGCTGCCCCTGCGGCGGGTGGTGTGTGGCGGATCGGAAGCTACGGCGGAGACAAGCGCAGCCGTGCCGTGGGGTTGGACGCCGGCCGCTCAGGCGCGTCGTAGGCCGGGCTCAAGACCGGGCCGGTGGCGGAGGCGGCCTGCGTACGGTGGAAGGACCGCCAGCTGTCAGGGAGGTCAACCGAATGCGTAGTGACATCACCGCCGGTGGGGTGTTTCCCGACTACGCCTTGCCTGATCACACGGGCACCGTGCGTACGCTCAGTGAGCTCCAGGGCGACGACCCCATGATTCTTACGCTTGCTCGTGGGCATTACTGCCCCAAGGAGCATCAGCAGCACCTTGACCTCGCCGCGTTTCAGTCCAAGATTGCTGTCGCTTATACGCGGATCGTCACCATCGCTACCGACGAGCACCATACGTTGCAGGAGTTTCGGTTGTCGGTCGGCGCCCAGTGGCCGTTTCTGTCCGATGTGGAGCGGACCGTGCAGCGGGACCTCGACATCAAGGAGTACACCGATCCTGTCAACGACCCGATGATTCCGCACACCCTGGTGCTCAAGCCGGGCCTGCGAGTCCACAGTGTCTACAACGGATACTGGTTCTGGGGGCGGCCGTCCACCGACGAGCTCTGGCGCGACCTGCGGGCCGCCACCGCCGAGGTCCGACCCGACTGGGACCTCAGCGCGCCGGGCCTGCGCGAGGCGTGGGACGCGGGCGACATGACACCATTCCACGGGTACGACCGGAAGCCCGTGGCCGTGGCACCAGACGGTCGCAGATCTTGACCCTGCGCAGGGCTGGGCGGATGCTCACGCGGTGATCTCGGACCGGTGGCTTCGTAACGACCATGACTTTCCGCCCGGCGCCGAGCTGTTCCGCAGTGAGCGCGCCTTCCACGTGGAGGCCTACACGATCTCGCACGGCCAGCTCCTGCTGTCGTCGCCGGCGCCGGCCGAGGACGGTACGACCGTGCAGCTGCTCTTCAAGCCCGTCGAGGAGATGCGACTGCCCTCGCACTTCGACGGGCTCATCGTGAGCGCGGCGCAGGACAGCCCACGGGGCCGACGGCGGTTGACCCTCGCCGGCCGGGGGTTCGAGGGCTACGTCGTCTGCCTGGCGTTCGGCTGGCGCGAAGGCGTGCTGGATCGCCTGCAACCGAGCCTGTTCAGCCCGGTCTCCGAGCCGGATCTGCGCTGGCCGACGCGGCCGGTGGCGGGGCTGGACGGCGGGCTCGACCGGGCGTCTCGCGAAGAGGTCGCGCGGGCGGTCACCGACGGTCTGAGCCCCACCGCACGCCGGGACCGCTGGCATCTCGCCTGGGTGCTGCGCGACGACACGCGCACCGTCGGCGTCTTCCTCACCGAGGCCGACGCCCACGAGGCCGCGCGGCTCCTGCCGAGAGAGCGCCGGGTCGAGCCCGCACCGTTGGTGCTCTAAAGCGTGCCCTGCCGATCAACGCGACCTGCGACAGGCCGAGCCTCCGTTCGGCGGCGTCTCGGGATCACCGAGGTACAACACCGGTGTCCCGGGCCACCTCGCGGTGACGGCGGATCGGCTCATGTTGATCGGCAGGACGCACCCTAGGTGTGCTTGTCCAGGGACGGTTGGACCGTCGGCTGAGGGATCAGACGCCGCCCGGACCACCACCGGTCATGATCGTGTGTGGCCCATCGATGTGGAGACGGCCCGATCTCATGATCGTGTGCGCCTGGTCTGGTTTACGCACGGCGTGTCGACCAGATCAGACACACCCGATCATCGGTTACGCGGCCGGTCTCCCAGACCGAGCACACACGATCATGGCCAGCCGTCCGCGCCCATCCATCCGACCCCGAGCTGGGCGAGCCGACTCCGGGCTGGGCGAGCCGACTCCTGGGCTGGGCGAGCCGGCTCCGGGCTAGGCGAGCCGGCTCCGGGCTAGGCGAGCCGGCTCCGGGCTGGCCGAGCCGACTCCGAAACGCGTCTAGGTGTGCTGTCCAGGGAGTGTCTC
Organism: Asanoa hainanensis; assembly: GCF_900188485.1. GTDB lineage: Bacteria > Actinomycetota > Actinomycetes > Mycobacteriales > Micromonosporaceae > Asanoa > Asanoa hainanensis. The sequence continues at coordinate 228,440 of NZ_FZPH01000015.1, read as the reverse complement.
GTGGATCATGCCGGCACCCCGAACAGCGGCAGGCAGGGCGCAAGGCCCGTGACCGATACCGGCGGGCGTGGCTGGGCGGCCCAGCGCTCCCGGGACAGCCGCAGTCGTTGTGACACGACCACCTCGCCGTGTAGGAGGTCGCGGGTGAGGCCGTCGTCCTCGTAGCCGAGTTTGCGTGATACCCGCAGCGGCGCCGGGTTGTCGACGAACGACGCTGTCGTGGCCGACTGCGCCGACAGTTCTGAGAAGGCCAGGTGCAGCGCTGCCTGCCGTGCCACGGTGCCCAGGCCGCGGCCCTGGTGGGCCAGGCCCAGCCACGACCACGTGCGCACCTCGCGTAGCTGCCCGAACGACGTGCCCAGCAGGCCCTGCATGCCGACCGCGACCCCGTCGACGAAGACGCCGAGGTGCAGCGACCAGTCCGATGGCGTCCACTCGCCCCGGTCGGACCAGACACCCTGCACCACGTGCCGCGCCCGGTCCATCGGTGGCAGGTCCGTCCACGGCGTCAGGAACGTACGCGTGCCCGGCTTCTGCATGCCTTCGAACGCCACGGCGGCCAGCGCGGACAGGTCCGTGTCCGATGGTGGGCGCAGCTCGACCGGCCCCACCCGCAGCCGCAGCCCGAGCAGCGGCCAGTAGTCAGCCAGCATGCGACTCAGCCCGCGCGCACCGCGCCCGCCGCCACCGCCGAGGCGAGGGTCGAATGCCAGTCCGCCATGGGTGCCAGCCCGGCCGAAGCCCATCGATCATGACCGAGGACGCTATACGCGGGCCGGGGCGCCGGCAACGGAAATTCGGCGCTGGGGATGGGCCGCACCCGCGCCGGATCCAGGCCGCTCAACGCGAACACCGCCTGGGCGAACCCGTACCACGTCGTCGAACCCGAAGCCGTGCCGTGATAGATCCCGGCGGGCGCGGACGGCGCCGACGCCAGCGCGACCAGCTGCCGGGCCAGGGCGAGCGACCACGTCGGCTGGCCCTGCTGGTCGTCCACGACGTTCACGGTGGAACGCGAAGCCGCGAGTCGCAGCATCGTCGCCGCGAAGTTGCGTCCGTGCGCCCCGTAGAGCCACGCCGTGCGCACCACATAGCCCGCCGACGGGAGCAGCGACAGCACGGCCTGCTCGCCGACCAGCTTGCTGCGCCCATAGGCGTTGATAGGGGCGGGAGGCGCGGACTCCGGATAGGGCGAGGACCCCGACCCGGACAACACATAGTCGGTCGAGACGTGGATCAGCCGCGCCCCGGAAGCAGCGCAGGCCGAAGCCAGCGACGCGACGGCGTCACCGTTGAGCGCGGTGGCGGCGGACTCGGCCGTCTCAGCACCGTCGACGTTCGTCCAGGCCGCCGCGTTGATCACCACGTCGTGCCCAGGCACGGCCGCAGCCACTGCAGCGGGAGACAACAGGTCAAGATCCGCACGACGCGCGGCCGTCACGGTGAAGGAAGGCGACGACGAAAGCACAGCCACCAGATCCGACCCCAGCATCCCGCCAGCGCCGGTCACCAGAACCTTGGTCATCAGTTGGACGCCGCCTTCAACGGCTCCCACCACGAGCGGTTCTCCCGGTACCACGCCACCGTCGAAGCCAGCCCGCGCGAGAGGTCGATGCTAGGCGCGTACCCGAGCTCGGACTGGATCTTCTCGATCGACAGCGAATAGCGCCGGTCGTGCCCCTTGCGGTCGGCGACCGGCACGACCTGGTCCCACGACGCGCCGCACGCGTCCAGCAGCAGCCCGGTCAGCTCCTTGTTGGTGAGCTCGGTGCCGCCACCGATGTGGTAGACCTCGCCGGCCCGACCCTTGTCCTGCACCAGCGCGATGCCGACGCAGTGGTCGTGCACGTGCAGCCAGTCGCGGATGTTCCCGCCGTCGCCATACAACGGCACCGTCCCGCCGTCGAGCAGGTTCGTCACGAACAGCGGGATGACCTTCTCGGGGAACTGGTAGTGCCCGTAGTTGTTGGAGCAGCGGGTGACCACCACGTCCATCCCGTGCGTGCGGTGGTAGGCCAGCGCCAGCAGGTCGGACCCGGCCTTGGAGGCCGAGTACGGCGAGTTCGGCGCGAGCGGCCAGTCCTCGGTCCAGGACCCCGAGGCGATCGACCCGTACACCTCGTCCGTGGAGACGTGCACGAACCGGCCCGTGCCGTGCCGCAGCGCCGCGTCGAGCAGCGTCTGGGTGCCGAGCACGTTGGTCGTCACGAACACGCTGGCGCCGGAGATCGAGCGGTCGACGTGCGACTCGGCCGCGAAGTGCACGATCACGTCGTGGCCGGGCACCAGATCGTCGACCAGAGCCGCGTCGCAGATGTCACCCTCGACGAACCGGAGCCGAGGATCCGCTAGAACCGGCGCCAGGTTGGCCCGGTTGCCCGAATAGGTGAGCTTGTCGAGCACCGTCACCGCGCTCGGGGCCAGGTCCGGCCCCGCGCCCGGGGTCAACAGCATGCGGACGTACTCCGAACCGATGAACCCGGCACCGCCGGTCACGAGGATCCTCACGGGTTCCGGAGTCTACGCGACGGGGCCACCCCGGTAGGCTGCGCGCCGTGCGAGGGATTCTTCTGGCGGGCGGCACGGGATCGCGGTTGTGGCCGATCACGATGGCCGTCTCGAAGCAGCTCATGCCGATCTTCGACAAGCCGATGATCTACTACCCGCTCTCCACGCTGGTGATGGCCGGCATCGACGAAGTCCTGATCATCACGACCCCGGACGACCAGGCGCAGTTCCAGAAGCTGCTCGGTGACGGCAGCCAGTTCGGCCTCAAGATCGAATATAAAGCCCAAGCACGGCCGGAGGGCATCGCACAGGCGTTCCTGCTCGGCGAGGAGTTCATCGGCGACGACTCGGTCGCGCTGATCCTCGGCGACAACATCTTCCACGGCGTCGGCCTGGGCCGGCAGCTCGGTGACACGAACCCGCTGGTCGGCGGGCGGGTCTTCGCCTATCCGGTGGCCAACCCCCGCGAGTACGGCGTGGTCGAGTTCGCCGCCGACGGCAAGGTCCTCTCGATCGAGGAGAAACCGGTCAAGCCCAAGTCGCGGTACGCCGTACCCGGCCTGTACTTCTACGACAACCGGGTCGTGGAGATCGCCAAGGGGCTCAAGCCGAGCGACCGCGGCGAGCTGGAGATCACGGCGGTCAACGAGGCCTACCGGGAGTGGGGCGAGCTGACCGTCACCGTGCTGGACCGGGGCACCGCCTGGCTGGACACCGGCACCTTCACGTCGATGATGCAGGCCGCCGACTACGTACGCGTGATCGAGGAACGCCAGGGCCTCAAGATCGGCTGTGTCGAGGAGGTGGCCTGGCGGGCCGGGCTGATCGACGACGCCACCCTGCGCGACCTGGCCACCCCGCTGACCAAGAGCGGCTACGGTGACTACCTGCTGGGCCTGCTGCGGGAGAAGGAGGAGACCGCCGCATGAAGATCCGTGAGCTGGGCATCGAGGGCGCCTTCGAGGTGACCCCGCAGCAGCACGGCGACCCGCGCGGGCTGTTCCTGGAGTGGTTCAAGGCCGACGCCTTCAAGGCGGCCACCGGCCACTCGTTCACCCTCGCCCAGGCCAACATGTCCGTTTCGGCCCGGGGCGTGGTCCGCGGCATCCACTTCGCCGACGTCCCGCCGGGCCAGGCCAAGTGGGTCACCTGCGTACGCGGCGCCGTGGTCGACGTGATCGTCGACATCCGGGTCGGCTCGCCGACCTTCGGGCGCTGGGAGGCCGTCCGGCTCGACGACGTCGACCGGCGCGCGGTCTACCTGGCCGAAGGGCTCGGGCACGGCTTCTGCGCCCTGACCGACGACGCGACGCTGGCCTACCTCTGCTCGACCGGCTACAACCCGGCGGGGGAGCACACGGTCCACCCGCTCGACCCGGACCTGGGCATCGAGTGGCCGACCGACGCCCCGATCCTGTCGGCCCGCGACGAGGCCGCCCCCTCGTTGAACGACGCCCACAGCCTCCTGCCCGACTACGAGGCCTGCCGGGCGTACGTGCGAAGCCTGCGGTAAAACCCGACGAACCGGGCGTCGAACGTACCCCGTGAATGTTTTCCGCCATCGAAGCGATGACGGCGCGTCGCGGCACTGACCACCGACGGCTTTTGCCGGCTAGTGTCTTGCTATGGAGCGGCGAATCTTCGGGCTCGAAACGGAATACGGCGTCACCTGCACCTACCGCGGGCAGCGCCGGCTGTCGCCGGACGAGGTAGCCCGCTACCTGTTCCGGCGAGTGGTGTCCTGGGGCCGGTCAAGCAATGTTTTCCTCCGCAACGGCGCCCGTCTCTACCTCGACGTCGGATCCCACCCCGAATACGCCACCCCCGAGTGCGACAACGTCGCCGACCTGGTCGCGCACGACCGGGCGGGCGAGCGCATCCTCGAAGGCCTGCTGGTCGACGCCGAGAAGCGGCTGCACGACGAGGGCATCGCGGGCGAGATCTACCTGTTCAAGAACAACACCGACTCGGCCGGCAACTCGTACGGCTGCCACGAGAACTACCTGGTCTCCCGGCACGGCGAGTTCGGCCGCCTGGCCGACGTGCTGATCCCGTTCCTGGTCACCCGGCAGCTCATCTGCGGCGCCGGCAAGGTGCTGCAGACCCCGCGCGGCGCCGTCTACTGCCTGTCGCAGCGCGCCGAGCACATCTGGGAGGGCGTCTCCTCGGCGACCACCCGGTCCCGGCCGATCATCAACACCCGTGACGAGCCGCACGCCGACGCCGAGCGCTACCGCCGCCTCCACGTGATCGTCGGCGACAGCAACATGAACGAGGTCACCACGCTCCTCAAGGTCGGCTCGGCCGACATCGTGCTGCGGATGATCGAGGCCGGCGTGGTCATGCGCGACCTCTCGCTGGAGAACCCGATCCGGGCGATCCGCGAGGTCTCCCACGACGTGACCGGCCGGCGCAAGGTCCGCCTCGCCAACAACAAGGAGATCAGCGGCCTCGAGATCCAGCAGGAATACCTGGCCAAGGCGACCGAGTTCGTCGAGCGCCGGGGGGGGCGACCAGACCGCCAAGCGGGTCGTCGAGCTCTGGGGCCGGGTGCTGCGGGCGATCGAGACCAACAACCTGGAGCCGGTCTCCCGCGAGATCGACTGGGTCACCAAGCTGCGGCTGATCGAGCGCTACCAGGACAAGTTCGACCTACCCCTGTCCCACCCCCGGATCGCCCAGATGGACCTCGCCTACCACGACCTGCGGCGCGGCCGCGGCCTCTACGGGCTGATGGAGAAGCGCGGCCAGGTCGACCGGGTCGCCACCGACCTGGAGATCTTCGAGGCCAAGGAGACCCCGCCGCAGACCACCCGGGCCCGCCTGCGCGGCGAGTTCATCCGGCACGCCCAGGAGAAGCGGCGCGACTTCACCGTCGACTGGGTGCACCTCAAGCTCAACGACCAGGCGCAGCGCACGGTCCTCTGCAAGGACCCGTTCCGCGCGTACGACGAGCGGGTGGAGCGGCTGATCGCGAGCATGTGACGCATCCGGGTACGCTCTGGGGCACCATGACGCTCCCCGACAGCGCTTCGATGCACCGCGACGAGGGCTCCGCACCACGCGAGCCCGAGACCGCGCCGCGCCTGGACATGTCCGCGACCCGGCCCGAGGTGATCCGGCAGGGCTGGCTCCAGAAGCGCCAGCAGAAGGTGCGCGACGAGATCGACCGCAACCGGCGCGGCGACTACAAGGTGCCGACCTGGGTGATGGCCGTGCTGCTGGTCGCGCTGATCACGGGCTGGCTGTTGCTGGTGTTCCTCAACGGCTGACGCCGTTGCCGGCCGGTGGCGCCGCGGTGCGGCCGGAGGCTCGCGCTGGGCCGGCGGCCGCCCGCAGTCAGGAAGGCTGAACGGCCAGTGCGGCCGCATGCCGTCCCGCGGCGGCCGCGGTCAGGAAATAGCCGTGGTCGGCGTCCAGCCCGCGGCCCATGGTCGACAGCGGCACCGGTGAGGCGCGCAGCGCCGCGTCCAGCCCTTCGCTGGGCACCCGGACGATCCGGTGCCGCACGGAGAGGTCCGCGATCTGCTCCTCCACGCGAGCCGCGAGCGGCGCTTCTAGCCCGTCCGGCAGCGGCAGGTCACAGGGGACGAGCGCGACCCGCCCGTACGCGGTCAGGCTGTGGTGCGAGATCCCCCGGTGCCGTTCCCGGGGGTCGGCGGCCGAGATCCGCAGCGCGCCGACCGCCTGCCCGCCCAGCGCGCCGGCCGCGTTGACCGCCTCGCCGACCGCGACGCCGGAGAACGCCCACGGCAGTCCCGCGCCGAGGTTGCCAGGCCCCTGTGCGACCACCGCGACGTCCGCTCCGAGCGCGTAGCGGGCCGCGAGCAGGCCGCTGTGGGTGGTGACCGCCTCCAGATCGCCGCCGAACGCCTGTCCGACGGTGACGGTGCCGACCAGCCGGTCGCGCAGGCCGTCGAGGGTGCGGGAGAACCAGGCCGGCAGCGCCCCGCCGTCGGTCATCACGTACGCGATGCGGGCCGCGGGCCGGTCGGCGTGGATGCCAGCCGCGATGGCCGGGAGCGCGGAGTGCAGGTCGGCGGTGACCACCGGCATTCCCGCGAGGGTGTCGGCGGCCGCGATCGCCGCGTGGTGCGGCGACGACGGCTCCTCGACGCCCCGCACGATCGCCTGCAGCGGCGTGTAGCGGGCCTTGACCACGTGGCCGCCGTCGCGGTCGGTGCCGGCGCCCGGCGGGTCCGGAGGCAGCCGGTCGGGCAGCGCGACGACCAGCGCGTAGCCGCCGGTGCCCAGGCCCATGAGCTGGGCGTTGACGTTGAGCAGGACGCGGTCGCCGGGTTCCGGCTCGCCGACCAGCTCGGGATAGGCCAGCGCCCGGGTCGCCACGCCGTCGACCGTCACCGACAGCTCGACGGCGCCGCGCCACCGTCGCCTGACTCCCGCGACCACACCGGCGCGCCATCTGACCATGGCAGGAAAGGTTACCGGTCCGGTCGGTCGCGTCCCGCGCGGCCGCGCGTCGGGTCGAGGAAGACGTACCGGACCGACGGGTAGACGCTGATCAGGCGCCGCTCGGCCGCGTCCGCCGCCGCCTCGATCTCGGCGCCGGTGGCCGTGTCGTCGAAGTCGACCTTGGCGGCCACCAGCACGTCGTCGGGGCCGAGCTGCATGGTCAGCAACTGGTCGACGCGGTCGACGGTAGGCACGGCGGCGAGCTCCTCGCGCAGCCGCTGGTGCAGCCGGCGCGGCACCGACTGGCCGACCAGCAGCGAGATGTTGGCCAGCGACAGGACGAACGCGACCACCAGCAGCAGCATGCCGATGCCGATCGAGGCGATGCCGTCCCAGATCGGGTCGCCGGTGGCCTCGGTCAGCCCGAGGCCGGCCGCGGCCAGGGCGAGACCGATCAGCGCCGCGCTGTCCTCCAGGAAGACGGCCTTGACCGTGGTGTCCGGGGTCAACCGCAGGAACCGGAACGGCGAGGTGCGCCACCGGGTGGCCTCGCCGCGGACCTGGCGCAGCGCCCGGAGGAACGAGATGCCCTCCAGGACCGCGGAGACGGCCAGCACGATGTAGCCGACCGCGAAGTCGCTGATGTCCTCGCCGTGCAGGATCGTCTCGATCCCGCGGTAGATCGAGAAACCGGCGCCGGCCACGAAGGTGAACAGCGCGGCCAGGAACGCCCAGACGTAGCTCTCCTTGCCGTAGCCGAAGGGGTGCCGGTCGTCGGGGTCTTTCGCGCCCCGCCGCAGCGCGGTGTAGAGCAACGCCTCGGTGGTGGTGTCGGCGACCGAGTGCGCGGCCTCGGAGAGCAGCGCCGCCGAGCCGGTGAGCAGGCCGGCGACGAACTTCGCGACGGCGATAGCGAGGTTGGCCAGACCCGCGATGATCACGGTCAGCACGGACTCGGACGGCGCTTCGTCCTGGTCGGGAATCGCCGCGTGCCGTACCTCGGGTTCCCCCTCCAGCTCCACGTCGTCGAAGTCCGATGGCCGGACAGGATCTTCCGAGGTCACGAACGCAAGGCTATGCCCCGCAAGGGTGTGCGCACATGCGTACCAACACTGCTAGCGTCTTGGGAGTGTCGCGGACCCGCACCGAGCGCCTGGTCAACCTGGTGATCTGCCTGCTCTCGACGCGACGGTTCCTGACCGCCGCGCAGATCGCCGCGACCGTTCCCGGCTACGAGCACGACCCCGAGGATCCCAAGGACCACGAGGCCTTCCAGCGCAAGTTCGAGCGCGACAAGTCCGAGCTGCGTGAGCTGGGCGTTCCTTTGGAGACCGGGTCCGCGAGCGTCTTCGACACCGAGCCCGGCTACCGCATCGCCCGCCGCGACTACGCCCTGCCCGACATCCCGCTCGCGCCCGACGAGGCCGCCGCCGTGGGCATCGCCGGGCGGCTCTGGCAGCACGCCGGCCTGGCCGCCGCCGCGTCCTCGGGCCTGGCCAAGCTGCGCGCCGCCGGCGTCGACGTCGACCCGCAGGCGACGCTGGGCGTCGAGCCGATCGTCCGGGTCGACCCGACCTTCGCGCCGCTGACCGCGGCCGCCCGCGACCGGCGCACGGTGGCCTTCGACTACCGGGTGCCCGAGCAGGACGGCCCGACCAGCCGCCGGCTGCAGCCGTGGGGCGTGGTGTGCTGGCGGGGCCGGTGGTACGTGGTGGGCCACGACCTCGACCGCGACGCGCCGCGCTGCTTCCGGCTCTCCCGGGTGGTCAGCGGGGTCCGGCTCACCGGCCGCCCCGGCGCCTACGAGCCGCCGCGTGACCTCGACCTGATCAGCTACGTCGCCCGGTTCAGCGGGCCGATCGAGCGCACCGGCCGCACCACGGTGCTGGTCCGCAAGGGCCGCGCCGCCGGGCTGCGGCGGTGGGCGCAGGAGACGGTCCCGGGGCCGGAGGTCGACCGGGTCGTGCTGCGCTACGCCGACGTCGACTTCATCGCCACCCAGCTCGTCAACTACGGGCCCGACGTGCGGGTGATCGAGCCGCCGGAGGTACGCGACGCGGTGATCCAGCGCCTCAAGGAGACCGCCGCCCGCCACGACAGCCCGGTGCACGCATGAGCGAGCGAAGCGAGCGCAAGTGGCTCAGTGCCCAGGGATCGTGCCGGGCCCTGCGGAGCGGGGCACGGGCATGACGCCCAACGCGGTGCGGCCGAGCGCCGACCGGCTGGGGCGGTTGCTCAACCTGGTTCCCTACCTCCTGGCCCGGCCGGGGATCGAGGTCGCCCAGGCGGCCGGCGACCTCGGCGTGACCGAGCGGCAGCTGCGCGAGGACCTGGAGCTGCTCTGGGTCTGCGGGCTGCCCGGCTACGGCCCGGGCGACCTGATCGACATGGCGTTCGACGGCGACCGGGTGACCATCACCTACGACGCCGGCATCGACCGGCCGCTGCGGCTCACGCCCGACGAGGCGCTGGCCCTGGTGGTGGCGCTGCGGATGCTGGCCGAGACCCCGGGCATGGCCAACCGCGACGCGATCGAGCGGGCGCTGGCCAAGATCGAGCACGCGGCCGGCGACCTGGCCGACGCGCCCGTCGCGGTCCGCATGCCGGGCAGCGACGACCGCCTGGCCACCCTGCGCGGCGCGGTCGAGCGCGGCCGGGCGCTGCGGATCACCTACTACGCGCAGACCCGCGACCAGACCACCGAGCGGGTGATCGACCCGATCCGGCTCCTGATGGTCGAGGGCCGGGCGTACGTCGAGGCGTGGTGCCGTCGGGCCGAAGCCGTCCGGCTGTTCCGGGCCGACCGGATCGACGCCCTCGCCGAGCTCGACGAGCCGGCCACCCCGCCGCCGACCGCCGAGCTGCACGACGTGAGCGAGGGAGTGTTCAACCCCGGCGCCGAGCTGCCGCTGATCACCCTCAAGGTGGGCCGGGGCGGCCGGTGGATCACCGAGTACTACCCGTGCGAGAACGTCCGGCCCGACCCGCGCGAGCCCGACGAGTGGATCGTCACGCTGCGGGTCACCGACCTGGCCTGGGCACAGCGGTTCGTGCTCGGCCTCGGCCGCGACGCGACCGCGGTGTCGCCGCCGGAGCTGGTCGCCCGGGTCCGCGACGCCGCGACGGCCGCACTCGACGCCTACGCGGCACCGGTGACCGAAACGCTCTAAGCTGTCGCCCGTGGTGCTCTGGATCGTGATCGGCGCGGCGGTGCTCGGCCTGCTCCTGCTGGCCCTGGCCGCCCGGCCCGTGCTGGCCCGGCTGCCGGAGCTCGCCCGCGCGCTGCGCCGGCTCGAAGACCGGCAGGCCCGCGCCGAGCAGCTCAGCGTCAAACTGGCCGACCTAAAGGAGCAGGCCGAGGCCGTACGCGAACGCGCGGTGACCGCCCAGGAACGCATCGCAGTGATCAAGGCCGGTCGCGGCCGGGCGTGACGCCCGAATTGTCAAAGTCAGGCCGCTCGTCGGCCAGACTTCACCGGCTATTGAGGTCCACCGGCGGGTGGCGTCGTCGGATGTCACCCGTAGGATGGGCACGTTCACCCCGACGCACCAGACCGTCCGACATCTGATCGACTTTGGAGTTCCCATGGGCGCCCTCAAGCCGTGGCACATCGCCGTCCTCGTGGTGTTGCTGGTTCTGCTCTTCGGCGCGAAGCGGCTTCCTGACGCGGCCCGCTCGCTCGGTCGCTCGCTGCGCATCATCAAGGCCGAGACCAAGGGCCTGGTCGACGACGGCAAGACCGACGACGACCTCGCCGAGAAGGCCGACGCGCAGTCCGGTCGCCAGCCGCTCCCGCAGCAGCCGGTGCAGCAGACGCCTCCGCCGGTCGTCGACCCGGTGCAGCGCAGCCGCGACGTGATCTGACGACCGGGACGTCATCCGGTCATGGCCATGTCTCTGCGCCGTAAAGGGCCGACCGAGTTCCAGCGGGCCTCCGACGGCTCGATGACGCTGGTCGAGCACATCCGGGAGCTGCGCAACCGGCTGTTCAAGGCGTCGCTGGCGCTGGTCGGCGGTTTCATCGTCGGCTACATCCTGGCGCAGCCCGTCTTCGACGTGCTCAAGCAGCCCTACTGCGCGCAGTTCCCGGGCAAGCCGTGCGCCGAGGTCGAGTTCCTCCAACTCGGCGCGGGCGACGGCTTCCTGCTCAAGCTCAAGCTCGCCCTCTGGGTGGGCCTGATCGTCGCGTCGCCGGTCTGGCTCTACCAGCTCTGGGCGTTCATCGCCCCCGGTCTGCACCGCCACGAGCGCAAATACGCGTACTTCTTCGTGGCCCTGGCCGCGCCGCTGTTCATCGCCGGCGCCGTCCTGGCCTACTTCGTGGTCTCCAAGGGCCTGCACTTCCTGTTGGAAGCGGGCGTCACCGGCACAGAGCAACAACTCGAAGTCACCCGATATATCTCGTTCGTCACCAACATGCTGCTCATCTTCGGAGTGGCGTTCGAGTTCCCGCTCATCGTGCTGATGCTCAACTTCGTGGGCCTCGCCAGCGCGAAGCGGTTGCTCGGTTGGTGGCGCGTCGCGGTCTTCGTCTTCTTCCTGTTCTCGGCGGTGGTCACCCCGACACCCGACCCGTTCGGCATGACCGCGCTCGGCGCCTGCCTGAGCGCGCTCTACTTCGCCGCGGTCGGCGTCGCCTTCCTCAACGACAAACGCCGGGGCCGGGGCCGCGAGCTCTACGCGGACGTCGACGACGACGAGATGTCGGTGCTCGAGGACGACCGTGAGCCGATCCCGGCGGGCGCGCCGATCGAGCAGATCGCACCGGTGGCGGCACCCCAGCCGATCGACCGGCGCTACGACGACGACATCACCTGACAGGCTCTGTCGCGGCGGCCCACCCGGATATAGGGTGCCGCGATGAAGATCGACGGGCCGATCGCGGTGCTGGCCAACCCCGGAGCGGGGCGCGGCCGGCACCGCGACGTGCTTCCGACCGTCCTGGCCCACCTCCGGGCCACGGGACACGCGGTGGAGCCCCTCTCGGCGAGCACCGCCGCCGACGCACTCGCGGCCTGTCACAAGGCGGTGGACGCCGGGGCCGGCGCCCTGATCGCCGTCGGCGGCGACGGGACCGTCCACCTGGCACTGCAGGCCCTGGCCGGCACCGACGTGCCGCTCGGCATCATCCCGGCCGGCACTGGCAACGACTTCGCGGTCGCCGCGGGCTTCACCGCCGACCCGCACCGGGCGCTGACGACCCTGACCGCCGCGTTCACCACCGGCGGCTCGACCACCCTCGACCTCGCCCGGCTGACCGCAGCCGACGGCACGACCCGCTGGTTCGGCGGGGTGCTCGCGGCCGGCTTCGACGCGATCGTCAACGAGCGTGGCAACCGGATGAGCTGGCCCCGCGGCCCGATCCGGTACGACCTGGCGATCCTGGTCGAGCTCGCCCGCCTGCGCGCCCGGCGCTACCGGATCGTCCTGGACGGCGAGGTCCAGGAGCGCGACGCGGTGCTGGTCGCGGTGGCCAACGCCGGCAGCTACGGCGGCGGCATGCGGATCTGCCCCGACGCCGACCCGACCGACGGCCGGCTCGACCTGACCGTGGTGCGGCCGATCAGCCGGACGACCCTGGTCCGGGTCAAACCGCGGATCTACGCGGGCACGCACGTCACGCACCCGGCCGTCGACACCTACCGGGCCGCCCGCATCGAGCTGCACGCCGAGGGCATCGTCGGCTACGCCGACGGCGAGCGGGTCTCGGCGCTCCCGGTCACCGTCGAGTGCGTACCCGGGGCGCTGCGGGTGCTCACCGGCGGGTGAGCGCCACCGCCGCACCGAGCCCGTTGGCCTTGCCCGGGTCGGCGGCGGGCACCACGAGGGCGGTCAGGCCGGCCCGCACCGCACCCGCGTCGGCCGGCGTGTCGCCGACCATCAGGGAACGCTCCGGGTCGACGCCGAGCATGCCACACGCCCGCAGGAAGATCGCCGGGTCCGGCTTGACCCGGCCGACCTCGTAGGACAGGACGAACGCGTCGACGAGCTCGGCCAGACCCCACTCCTCGAAGTGCGGCCGGATGTCGAAGCCGATGTTGCTCACCACCGCCACCGGCACCCCGGCGGCCCGCAGCGCCTTGAGCGACTCCGCCGTGTCCAGATACGGCACCCAGCCCGGCGCGCCCAGGAGCCGCTCGTAGAGCGCGTCCGCGAGGCCCTCGATGTCGGTGTGCACGGTCGCGGCCAGGCCCACGAACGCCGCCCGGTGAGCGTGCGCGTAGAGGTCGCGGTCCGCCCACACCTCGGCCAGGTGCACGGGCACCCGGTGCGGCAACGGCCCGCCGGCCCGGCCGGCGGTGACCAGGCGGTCGGCCAGCACGGTCGCCTTGCCCCGGTCGAGCTGCGCACCGCAGGCCAGGGCGGCGGCGACCACCCAGGCCACCGGGTCCTCCACCTGGGCGAGGGTGCCGTGGAAGTCGAAGAGCACGGCCTCGACGGGGCGTCTGGACTGTTGGTCCGGTCCGTCCGGCACACGTGGGTTGGGCGGGTCCGCACGGTCTGGCAATGGCACGCCGTGGACCTTACCCACGACCGACCGGGCGAGTACCGCACGGCCTACCGCGTCGGCGCGGCGCGCACGCCGTAATCTTGGATACATGTCGAGCCCCGCCGAGCGCTACGCCGCGGCGCGCCGCCGGGCCGCGAAGGCCAGCGCGTTCCCGGCCCTGGAAGACTTCGCCCTCGGAATCGGCTTCGACCTCGACGATTTCCAGCGCGAGGCGTGCGAAGCCCTGGAGCGCGGCAGCGGTGTGCTCGTCTGCGCGCCCACCGGCGCCGGCAAGACCGTGGTCGGCGAGTTCGCCGTCCACCTGGCGCTCGTCGGGGGAGAACCGGACGCCCCGCCCAAGAAGTGCTTCTACACCACGCCGATCAAGGCCCTGTCGAACCAGAAGTACCACGACCTGGTCGAACGGCACGGCGCCGCCAACGTCGGCCTGCTGACCGGCGACAACGCCATCAACGGCGACGCGCCCGTGGTCGTGATGACCACCGAGGTGCTGCGCAACATGCTCTACGCCGGCTCACCGGCGCTGCAGGGCCTGGCGTACGTGGTGATGGACGAGGTGCACTACCTGGCCGACCGGTTCCGCGGCGCGGTCTGGGAAGAAGTGATCATCCACCTCCCGGCGTCAGTGACGTTGGTCTCACTGTCGGCCACCGTCTCCAACGCGGAGGAGTTCGCCGACTGGCTCGTCACCGTCCGCGGCCACACCGACGTGGTGGTCAGCGAGCACCGGCCGGTGCCGCTCTGGCAGCACATGCTCGTCGGCCGCCGGATGTTCGACCTGTTCCACGACGCCGCGGCGGCCCGCAAGCACGACGTGCACCCCGAGCTGCTGCGCTACTCGCGCGAGATGCTGCGCCGCCTGGAGATGGGCCGCGACGGCTGGGCCGGCGCGAGCCGGGGCGGCCGGGGGCCACGCTGGAAGGGCCCGCTGCGGGCCGAGATCGTCGAGCGCCTCGACCGGGAGAACCTGCTCCCGGCGATCCTGTTCATCTTCAGCCGCGCCGGCTGTGACGCGGCCGTGCAGCAGTGCCTGGCCGCCGGCCTGCGGCTGACCACACCCGACGAGCGCGCCGAGATCCGCCGGGTCGTCGAGGAGCGGATCACCGCGATCCCCGGCGAGGACCTGTCGGTGCTCGGCTACTGGGAGTGGCTCGACGGCCTCGAGCGCGGCCTGGCCGCCCACCACGCCGGCATGCTGCCCGCGTTCAAGGAGGTCGTCGAGGAGCTGTTCGTCCGCGGCCTGGTCAAGGCCGTGTTCGCCACGGAGACGCTGGCGCTGGGCATCAACATGCCGGCCCGCTGCGTGGTGCTCGAGCGGCTGGTCAAGTTCAACGGCGAGGCCCACGTCGACCTGACGCCGGGGGAGTACACGCAGCTGACCGGCCGGGCCGGGCGGCGCGGCATCGACGTCGAGGGCCACGCGGTGGTCGTCTGGTCGCCCGAGGTCGACCCGCGGCACGTGGCCGGCCTCGCGTCGACCCGCACCTATCCGCTGCGGTCCAGCTTCCGGCCCTCGTACAACATGGCGGTCAATCTGGTCGGGACCGTCGGCGCCGACCGCTCCCGCGCCCTGCTGGAGGCGTCCTTCGCCCAGTTCCAGGCGGACCGCTCGGTGGTCGGCCTGGCCAAGCAGGTGCAGCGCAACGAGGAGACGATCGAGCAGTACACGCAGGAAGTGAAGTGCAGCCACGGCGACTTCGACGAGTACTTCGACCTGCGCATGCAGATCGGCGAGCGGGAGCGCGCCCTGGCCCGGCAGGGCCAGACCCAGCGCCGCGCGCAGGCGGTGTCGTCGCTGGAGCGCCTGCGGATAGGCGACGTCATCCGGGTGCCGTCGGGCCGCCGCGCCGGCCTCGCGGTCGTCCTGGACCCGGGCACCGCGGGTTTCGGTGACCCCCGGCCGCTGGTGCTGACCCAGGACCGCTGGGCCGGCCGGATCACCTCCGCCGACTTCACGGCGCCGGCCGAGGTGCTGGCCCGCATCCGCGTGCCCAAGCACTTCAACCACCGCAACCCGTCGGCCCGCCGCGACCTGGCCGCCGAGGTCACCGGCACCGGCCTCGACCGGCACAGCCGCCGCGGCCGCCGCGCCCGGGGCACCGGCGAGGACGCGCACCTGGTCGACCTGCGCGACAAGCTCCGCAAGCACCCGTGCCACGCCTGCCCGGACCGCGAGGAGCACGCCCGCTGGGCCGAACGCCGGCGCCGCCTGTCGAGCGACACCGACGAGCTGCGCAAGCGGGTGTCGAGCCGCACCGGCTCCCTGGCCCGGATCTTCGACCGGGTGTGCGCGCTGCTGACGGCGCGCGGCTACCTGTCGGAGGACGGCGAGGTCACCGACAACGGCCGCATGCTGGCCCGCATCTGGTCCGAGGCCGACCTGCTGGTCGCCGAGTGCCTGCGCCGTGGCGTCTGGGACGGCCTCACCCCCGAAGAGCTCGCGGGCGCGGTGTCGGTGGTGCTCTACGAGGCGCGCCGCGAGAGCGACGAACGAGCGTCGGTGCCCCGCGGCCCGATCACGGACGCGATCGACGAGACGATGAAGATCTGGGCGGAGCTGGAGGCAGACGAGGCGGCCCGCGGCGTCGACCGCACCCGGGAGCCGGACCTGGGCTTCGTCTGGCCGATCGTCCGCTGGGCGCGCGGCGAGGCCCTGGCCAAGGTGCTGGCCAGCGGCCACAACCTGGACGGCGACATGCCCGCCGGCGACTTCGTCCGCTGGGCGCGACAAGTTGTCGACCTCCTCGGTCAGGTCGCGGACGCGGGTGGTGCGTCCAGCACCGTCCGCACCACGGCCCGCCAGTCCATCGGCATGATCAACCGAGGGGTTCTGGCCTACATCAACAGTTAAGGGTGAGGCGGGCTCGGCTTCGTGGTGGGCGCGGCCGCACCGGCTAGGTTCGCCCGTCATCCGCGCCCGCGGCCGGCGCCGCCCGACGGCGTGGCGCGCGACGCCACGCCCTACCCCAGCGGATCTGGGTAGTCCGTTGTCGCAACAGCAGCAACGCTTTACCTAGGTCTAACGGCGTGGGCGGGCGGGGCCGCCCGATGTGGGTGTTACTGGGCTGTTCCTGCGTGGCTGATCGCGTCGACCAGGCGGCGGCACGGGCCGGCCAGGTTCCACTTCTCGGCCAGGTCCAGCAGGGCGTCGCCGTCGGCGGGGGCTGTTGGCAGCGCGGCGTCCACATTGGGCAGTTCGACGTCGCGGGCTACCTTCACCACCGTGGGGGCCACCGCCAGGTAGTCGCGGGCCGCGTCCAGTTTGCCGCGTAGGCCCGGGGCGAAGCCGGCCTTTGGGTCGTCCAGGGCTGCCAGCATCGCGTCGATGTCGCCGTAGCGGCTGATCAGGCGCGCTGCGGTTTTGTCGCCTACGCCCGCCACGCCGGGTAGGCCGTCGCTTGGGTCGCCGCGTAGCGCCGCGAAGTCCGCGTAGCCCGAGGCCGGGACGCCGTACTTCGCCTCTACCGCGGCGTTGTCGCAGTCTTCGAGTTTGCCCACGCCGCGGCCGCAGTAGAGCAGGCGGACCGGTTTCGCGTCGTCGATGAGCTGGAACAGGTCGCGGTCGCCGGAGGCCACCTCGACCGGGCCCGGCTGGGTGGTCGCGAGGGTGCCGATCACGTCGTCGGCCTCGTAGTCCGCCGCGCCGATCGCCGGGATGCCGACCGCGGCCAGGACCGAAAGGATCAGCGGCACCTGGGCCTCGAGGTTGTCGGGTACGACCTCCGTGGACGGTCCGCCGCCGGGCGCCAGCCGGTGCGCCTTGTACGACGGGATCAGCTCGACCCGCCACGCCGGGCGCCAGTCGTAGTCCAGCGCGCAGATCAGCCGGTCGGGCCGGCGGGTGCGGATGAGCTGGGCGACCATGTCGAGGAAGCCACGGACCGCGTTGACCGGGCTGCCGTCGGGGGCTTGGGCCGCCGACTCCGGAATGCCGAAGTAGGCCCGGAAATAGAGGCTCGCCGAGTCAACGAGCAGCAGTGGTCGTCGAGTCATCGTCACAGCCTGCCATGCCGCCCGATCACCTCCGCGACGGCCTCCGACACCACGCCCGCAGGCCTGCCCCGAGCCATCCGGAGGCTCGGGGCAGGCGGCTGAGGTGTGGCTAGGTCAGAGGTGTGGCATACCCGGAGGTTCCAGCGGTAGTGCGATTGAAACTGCGGACATAGACGACGTCATTGAAATTGCCGTCGACCGTGGTGATCGTGTCGCCGGATACCGCCACGACCACGCTGACATGGTCGTTGCCAGGTCCGACACTGTCGTTGAACCGCCAGCCGATGACGTCGCCCGGCTGTACGCCCGCGAGGTTCGGGAAGTTGGTGGCCGAGCGCCAGGTGCCGTAGCGGCTGAACGAGACGGCACCAGCGTCCAACCCGGCGATGCGCGCTCCGGACTCTCGCCAGATCCACCGAGCGAAGTCGGCGCACCAAGGCTGACCGATCCATCCGTTGCCGCAACGCGGACCGACACCGAAGGAGGTGCTGTAGAAGTTGCAGTTCGGCCCGCCGATCTCCTGGTTATGCGCGGGGTTGGCCGCTTCGGCACGGGCCTTCTCGACGATGGCGGCACGTACCCCGGATAGCGAGGTGTTCCCTGGGTCGCCGTTGCCCCAGTGCGACACGGTGCCGTAGGCGTATACCTGGCCGATGCCGGAGACGGCGGCGTACCCGGCGCCGTTGGCCGTAACCGACACGCCGGCAATGCCACCGGTGAAGCCGGCCGGGTTGCCGCGGTAGGTGACGGTGCCGTACGCGTACACCTGGCCTGTGCTGGATATGGCCGCGTAGCCGGACCCGTCCGCGGTCGTCGAGATGCCGACGATGGACCCCGAGAAACCGGTCGGGTTGCCCCGGTGCCGGACCGACCCGTACGCGTACACCTGCCCTGCGCTGGATATCGCGGCGTAACCGCTGCCGTCGGCGGTCGTGGACACCCCGACGATCGAGCCGGAGAACCCGGTCGGGTTCCCACGGTAGGCGACGGAACCGTAGGCGTAGACCTGGCCAATGGTCGACACCGCGACATAACCCGCGCCGTTGGCCGTCGTCGAGATCCCGGCGATCGAGCCGGAGAACCCCGTCGGGTTACCGCGGTGGCCGACCGTTCCGTACGCGTAGACCTGGCCGGTGCTGGAAATGGCGGCGTAGCCGCTGCCGTCGGCGGTCGTGGAGACACCGATGATCGAGCCCGAGAAACCGGTCGGGTTGCCGTGGTAGCGGACAGACCCGAACGCGTACGTCCCACCCGCTGTGTTGGTGAGGACGTAGCCGCTTCCGTTGGCGGTGACCGAGATGGTGCGGTAGGTGTTCGGAGCGGCCGCCGCGGGTTCAGCGGTGCCGGCGAGGGCAGTGACGGCCGCAGTGGTCGCGGCCAGGAGCGCGACCTGGAGGCGCCGCGGCGTTCGTACGTTGATCATCGCGAAGTCCTTAGCGTCGGCTGTTCAGCGGTACTGGGTGTATTGGTTGGCGTACATGCGGATCCAGTCGACCTCCTGGACGGCGGGACGCATGAGCGTTCCGGTCGCCGGGAACATGTCGAGCTGGGCCCCGCCGTTGCTGCTGCTGAACTCGGTGATCGACGCGTTGACCGGCTGGCCCACCTGAACGCCGTCGACGTACCACTTGACGGATCCGGGCTCCCAGTCGATGGCGTAGTTGTGGAACTGGGTCGAGTCGATGGTCTTGGACCTGCTGGTCTGAGTGTTGTTGTGATGCACGAACAGCTCGACTGTGCTCGAGTTGACGTCGCGCTCAGCGAAGTCGATCTCGGCGCTCTGCCATTGGGCGTCGTTCTCCGGCCAGAGCAGAGGCACGGCATGGTACGCACGGCCGCCGTTGGCGGTCAGCGGCGCAGCGCGCTCGCGGACCTCGATGCGACCGTAGCGGAACGGACGCATCCGGCTGTACAGGCCGCCAGTCCGGCCGTCGGCGGTGGCGTTCACGGACAGGCGGCCGTTCGCCTGGGTGGTCTGCGAGGCACACCGTTGACCGTGGCCGTTGTAGCCGGGTGCGCAGCCGGTGGTCTGACCTGGGTCAGCCCCGAACAATCCCCACTTGGTCAGGTCGATCGCCGCGGAGTTGTACTCGTCAGACTGGCTCGGCACTGGGGAGCCCCAGTTGTTGCGGACGGCCGCGGAGTCACTCGGCACCGGCGGCGTGCCACCGAGCTGGTAGTCGCATGCGGTGGCCTTGAAGTTGGTGCCGGTCGTCGAGCCGAAGTCGCCGGTCTGGAGCACGTGTGCTGAGGTGGCGCCGGCCGGCGCGGTGGCGGTCGCGGACACGGGATACCACTGGCCCCCGCCGTTCGGGTTCGCGGCCGGTAGCGCGGTCGTCGGGCCTTGGTTCTCGCTGAGGTACTGGCCGTTGGAGCCGTACCACTCGACGATGATCCGCGCCGTGCCGCTGCCGAACACGACCCGGTCCTGGGCGCTGAACGTCCACGTCTGGCCGGCGACGACACCGACCTGCGGCATGTAGAACTCGCGTCCGCCAGTGTCGAACGCCCAACTCACGCCAGGCAGGTCGCCGACCTGGTCGCGGGTGACCCAACTGCCGTCCAGCGAGCCCCAGCCGTTCAGGTTCGTCGCCAGTACCGGGTTGGTGCACGCGTTCGGCGCGGCGGCGGCCGGACTGCCGGTTACGCCGACGAGGAACGCCGTCATGGCGAGGAGCGCCGCGCCCGCGGCCGCGGTTCGTGATCGTGCGAAGGAAGAGTTCATGGCCGCTCCAGTCCTGCTCGATGGTGGTTTGCCACCCGAGCAGTGGACCGTTGACCGACCGGTCCCGGACAGTGCACCCCCGCACTGGCGCGGTCGTTCAGTCGCCTTCGCAGTTGTTGGGGACCAGGCCCGTGACCCGGTGGAGACGGACCGCCGCGACCACGGTGCCAGACGCCGCCAGTGCGTCGCCCGTGTTGTCGACCGACTCCGTCCACCGTCGCGTCTCGTCGACCCCGACGGCGATCAGCTGCACTTCGTAGTCCTGCCCGACCGTGTCGTTGCCCTGACCGAAGTATTGCGCGCCCCGCCAGTTCGCGAGCTTCGCGGGGTCGTCCCAGTCGTAGACCGTCTCCACATACCGGGTCGGGTCACCGTTGGACAGGTTTCGCATGGCGAGGACCAGGGTCATGCCGGGCTGCGGCGCCGCCGTGCCGGACAGGTACGCACACTGTTCGACGTTTGACCCGTCGCGCGGGGCGACGATCGCGCCCAGCGCCGACGCAGTCGACACGGCTGGCGTGGGCAGGGTCTGGCCTGTGCGTTCGCCGCGCGGGGGATCGGGCCAGTTGAGCACTGTGACACTGGCCGTCAGCGCGGCAGCCGCCGCGGCGAGGTAGATCGGACCCCGCCGGCGCGGTCTGGCGCGGCGGCTGAGGGCCAGCAGGTCCCGCCGCCAGGCGGCGAGGTCGGCGGGGCGCCGCGCCGCGTTCGGGTCCATGGTGGCCATGATGTGCCGGGTAAGCGCCTGCGGGTCGCGCACGCCGGTGGCGAGGAGGCCCGCCTCGAGCCGTTCGCGGTCGGCCGCCCCCGGGGGCGGGTCCTCTCCGGTCACGCAAAAGTAGGCGAGGGCGCCCAGCGAGTAGACATCGGTCGCCGGCATGCGGGGAAGGTGCGGCGCCGCCAACACCTCTGGGGCGGTGTACGCGGGGGTGTGCAGTCCGACAGGGTCGAAGCTGTCGTTGACGAGCCGCAAGGTGCTCACGTCGACGAGTACCAGACCTCGCGCGCCGTTTATGATGCAGTTTCCAGGCTTGACGTCGCGGTGCAGGCTCGGGTTGCCCGCCGCCCGGGTCGTGGAGGCGAGTTCGCGGAGCACGGTCGCGGCCTGGCCGACGAAGGCCATCCGCTGCTCGATGGTCGAGCCGGTGGCGGGCTGGTCAGCGCAAAGTTCGTGCAGCGTGGGCCCGTCGACCCATTCCATGACCAGGTACGCGGTCCGTCTGGTCGCGTCGTCGCCGGCGCCCGCGGGATGTTGCGCAGGCCCGGAGAAGATTTCGTAGAGGCGGACCACGTGGTCGAGGTGTAGGTGTCGCAGCAGGGCGGCTTGGTCCTGCCAGCGGACCCGGTCGGCGTCGGACGGCCAGTCGTCGCCGGTGCCTGGGGGCGGTCGCAGCGCTTTGACCGCAAGCGGCAGCGGTTCCTTGAGCTGGCCGTGGTAGCGGGCCCGCCAGGTGACACCCTCGCCGCCTGCGATGCCCGGCCCGATCAGCTCGTAGCGGTCGAGGTCGTCGGGCGGGCCGACGAACTCGCCGGTCGCGACCGGGGGCGGCAGGACGTACTCACCGCGCGTCGCTGGCTCGTCAGGTGGCGTCATCGCCGCCCGCCACGTCCGCCGCGGTCACCCATCCACTTCGCGTGGCCCAGCGGACCAGCGCCCAGCGGAAATCGTCGTGGGCTGCGTCGCTGTCGTCCGGAGTCAATCCGTGGACGCCGTGGCCCCACAGCTTTTCCCGGAGAGTTTTCACGACGCCGCGTACATATTGCGGTTGAAGACCGAGTTTCGCGCCGACCTGTGCGTAAGTCGCGGGAACGGCCCGTGGTCCGGACTCGATGAGAACGGGCGCACACAATGCCACGAGAATGCGACGTTGTGCGGCGCTGAGCTCGATCTGTTCAAGAGCGGTCGCGCGATCCGCGCTTTGTCGTGGTGCGATGGGTGGTGAACCGGACGTCAAACGGCTGGCGTCGACGGTCAACGTCACCGTGGTTCCGGCGCGTCCCGCGAGCACCAGCGCGAAACGGGGGAAAGGAAGTGACGTCGTCGCGGCACCGGGCTCTACCACGCGATCCTCGCCGGCCGGAGGACGTACGACCACTGGTTTGCGCGTCGAGTCGTTTCGGATGAGTACGCAGTCGTCCAGGACCCGCAACGAACACGCGCGACGGGAAAGGTGATCGTCGTCCGGAAGTTGGAGATCACATGATCGACCACGGCCGACCGTCAGCACCTCGCCGACTCGAAGTGGACGTCGCCGCCCACCGAAATCGACAGCGATCCACTTTCGTGCGTTGCCCCCGTCGCTTCCATCGGGCAATGACCTGTCCTCCAGATATGCACCGAAGATCGCGCATGCTCGGCAGGGAAACCGGCGACCACAAGGTATCGAAGTTCCACGGCCACCGGCTAGGGGAGGGCAATGATCCAGCGTTCTTCTTCGTTTCGGCCACGCGTAAGGGTGACAATTCGCGTGATTGTCAGCCCGCTGGGACCGGCACCGGCCGGGCGGCATCGTGCCGCGTGCGGTGACGGCGCTCGTCGAGCAGCGCGACACCCAGCGCCGTCAGCACCAGCAGGCCGCCGACGAGGGGCAGCGGGCGCGGCCCGACCGCCGGGAGCAGCACGCCGCCGAGCAGCGAGCCGCCGGCGATGCCCAGGTTGAAGGCGGAGCCCGACGCGGCCGAGGCCAGGTCGGTGTTGCCCGGCGCGAGCTGGAGCGTGCGCCCCTGCACCATCGCGGCGAACGCGCTGAACGCCAGACCCGCCACGGCGAACAGCACGACCGTGACCGGCTGTACGGTGCCGAGGGCGTACATGAGCAGCAGCGTGACGCCGACGACCGCCAGGGGCACAGTCACCGCGGCCACCGGCCGGCTGTCGATGAACCGGCCGATGACGATCGTGCCGCACACCCCCGCGACGCCGCCGACCAGCAGCAGCAACGACAGCGACGACTCGGGGAAGCCGCTCACGTCGAGCAGGAACGGCGTGATGTAGGTCTGCGCGCAGAACGCGCCGGTGATGCCGAGCGCCGTCAGCACCAGCAGCGTGCGGAAGCGGCGCGCGTCGGGCATGGTGCCCCGGGCAGCGCCCCCGGCGTCCGGCGGGAACGACGGGAGCAGCGCGGTGACCACGGCACCGGCGACCAGGCCGAGCCCGGCCAGGACCGCGAACGCCGTGCGCCAGCCCGCCTCCTGGCCGACCCAGGTGGCGAGCGGGACGCCTAGCACGGGTGCGAGCGACGGGCCGATCGCGAACCGCGACACGATCCGGCCCCGCACGTCGGGCGGGAACAGGCCGGTCACCGTCGGGCCGACAACGGACCAGAACAGTGCCTGCGTGGCCGCCGTGGCCAACCGCGCGCCGGCCAGCACCCAGTAGCTGGTGGCGAAGGCGGACACCGCGGTGGCGAGGACGAAGACGACGAAGGTCACCGCCAGCAGCCGGCGCCGCGGAATCGTCCGAGTGAGGCCCGTCAGCGGCAGGGACATCAGCACGACGACGAACGCGTACCCGGTGACCAGCAGCCCGACCTCGGACCGCGACCGGTCGAGGTCGGGCGCGATCACCGTCAGCAGGCCGACCGGCGCGAGCTCGGTGGTCACGTAGGCGAACGCGGCCAGGGAGAGGGCGATCAGGGTCGCCGTGGCCCGGGCGGGGGAGAGCTGCGGTGGCATCGCACGACAGTGAACCGTGTTCCGGCACCAGGCGCCACGGTGTTATCCCCGGACGCTGGCCAGCGACACCGGCCGGCGTTCCTCGGCCGGGCGCGGCGCGGGAGCGCCGCGCCAGCGCAGGATGCCGTGATACATGATCGTCAGGCAGGCGGCCGCGTTGACGAACGAGCCGATGACGTCGCTCGGGTGGTGCATGCCGCGGTACAGGCGGGTCAGCGCCACCCCGACCGGGATCAGCACGAAGACGGTCCAGACGATCGTCTCCCACCGCCGGCTCGTCGAGCGCAGCGCGAAGAGCAGGGCCAGGCCGCAGTAGAGGGTGGCCGCCGCCGACGTGTGCCCGGACGGGAAGCTCGACGTCGGCGGCGAGACGTCCATGTGCTCGACCGCGGGGCGGTGGCGGTCGATCGCCAGCGTCGTCAGGAAGAAGATCACCGCCTGGGCCGCGACCGCGCAGGCGAGGAACAGCGGCTCGCGCCACGGCCGGCGGGTGACCAGCAGGATCAGCACCGCCAGCGTGCACACGCCGATCACCGACCAGGTGTCGGCGATCGTGCTGAACACCAGCGATCCGGCGGTCAGCGGGCCGGACCGGGCCGCTTCCAGCGACTCGTTGACCCGGTCCTCGACCGTGAACGGCCACCAGCCGTCCGCGACCTTCGTGACGAACAGGCCGAGCGCGATCATCAGCCCGTACAGGGCGACGAGCGGCAGCAGCACTCGCAGAAGAACCTGACGCATGGAGACCGGCTTTACCCGTTCGGGCCGGTCGCTACTCCCAGCGCCGCGGGCGACTCCGCGCCGGGCACGAGCAGCCGAGGCGTCCCGGAGCCGTCGGCCGGCACCGCGAACACGTCGGGGCGGCCGTCGGCCTGGCGCAGCGTGTAGCCGATCGTGGACCCGTCGAGCCACGCGGGCTGGTCGTCGACGCTCGCGGTCTCGGCAAGCGGGGTGACGGCGAGGGTGCCCAGGTCGAGCACCGACAACCGCCACCCGCGAGTCGGGTCGCCGTCGATCGCGTGCTTGAAGGCGATCCGCCGCCCGTCCGGTGACAGCGACGGGCACTCGACGTTGTCGGCGACCGACCGGAGCGTACGCGCGGCGAAGTCGCCCTTCATCAGCCGGCGGTGGCCGCCCGAGGACATCGTGGCGTAGAAGGTGTTGTCGTCGAGAGCGAACGTCACGCCCCAGAAGTTGCGGTCGGCCGAGCGCACCTCCCTGCCGTCGTGCGTCGCCGTGAACTCCTCCAGCGACGACACCAGCGTGCCGCTCGCGGTGTCGAGGATGCCGGTGCGGGTGGAGAAGCCGCCGCTGTTGTAGGAGTCGCCGCCGACGAACGTCGTCCAGCCGATCATCCGCCCCGACGCCGAGACCCGGGCCCGGTTGGGCAGCCCCGGAATGTCGACGGAGCGCACCGGCGCCAGGTGCCGGTCCAGGACCACCATCTTGTACGTCCACGGCGTCGCCGGCTGCAGGCAGACACCGGTGCCGCCGGCCGCGTACGCCCGGACGCACTCGACCGAGGAGACGGTGCGCGGGCCAGCGGGGTCCATCGTGGACACGGTCGCGATGTGCCGATCGGTCACCGTGAGCAGTGCCGGCCCGGCGTCGAGCGTCACCGCCTTGGATGCGGCCGGCGCCGACGGGGTGGTGCGGGCCGCCGCGCCCCGGATGTAGAACACCGCGGCCACCGCCAGCACCAGCGCGACCGCCAGCACCACCAGCAGCCGGGTCCGTACGCTCAAGCTCACGCCAACCGTCCCTTGTGGAAGAGCAGGCCGGCGGTTACCCCGCCGGCGACGACCGCGACCAGGGCCGCCATCAGCACGGCGGCGGTCGGACCCCAGGCCGCCCAGGCGAGCCCGAACAGCACCGAGGAGACCAGGTACGCCAGCGCCTGCCCGGTCTGCACCAGCGCCAACCCGGTGGCCCGCAGGGCATCCGGCAGCACCGGCCCGGCCAGCGCCATCAGCACGCCGTCGGTCGCGGCGTAGTACAGCCCGTACGCGGCGAGCGCCCCGACCAGCAGCGGCCACCCGCCGATCGGCGCGCCCAGCAGCAGGTAGGTCAGCGCCAGCGCGGCGTACCCGGCGAGCAGCACCGGTCGTCGCCCGATCCGGTCGGCCAGCACGCCCAGCGGCGCGGCCAGCAGCAGGTAGCCCAGGCTCGTGCCGACCGCCAGCAGCGGGAACCAGAGCAGCCCGATCTCGGTGCGCCGCTGGAGCATCAGGTAGACGAAGCCGTCGCCGATCGTCGCGACACCGAGCAGCGCCGCGGCCAGGAAAAGCCGGCGCAGGTCGGTGGACCGCAACAGCGCCGCCGCCTCGCGCACCCGCACAGGGGAGGCCGACGGGGGAGCCGCGAGGGGATCCCGCTCCCGGACGAACAGCACGAGCACCGCCACGCCGAGGATCGCGACGAGGAAGCTGGTCACGAACACCGCGTCGTACGACTGCCCGGACCAGGCCAGCACCCCGAGCGCGACCAGCGGCCCGAGGAACGCGCCGACGGCGTCCATCGTGCGGTGCACCCCGAAGGCCCGACCCAGCTCGGACGGCGGCGTCGACAACGTGATCAGCGCGTCCCGGGGCGCCGTGCGCAGGCCCTTGCCCATCCGGTCGACGGCGACCACGAAGCCGATCCCGGCCAGCGAGCGCCCGGCGGCCAACAGCCCGAGCTTGGCGACCGCGGACAGCGCGTAGCCGAACCCGGCCAGGGTCTTGCGGGCCCGCACCCGGTCGGCGACGTAGCCGCCGACGATCCGCAACAGCGCGGTGGCTCCGGTGTAGACGCCGTCGACCACCCCGTACGCGAGCGGACTGAGATGCAGCCCCAAGACGAGGTAGAGCGGCAGGACGGCGGTGACCATCTCCGCCGAGACGTCGGTTACCAGGCTGACGGTGCCGAGCGCCAGGACGTTGCCGCCGACGAACGCCGCGCCGCGCCCCTTGGCCGCCGTGGGCCGGGTGATCGTCGACAGGTACACGCCGAACACCCTGTATGCCGGATCGGAGTCGGACAACCGCCTTCGGGTGAACAGATCGGACGCCCGCCGTTCACCCGGACGTCCGGATCTTGTTCATCCATTACCGTAGATTCCCGGCCCATGCGCATCCGTATCCTGGCCGGCGCCACCACGGCGACCGTCCTGGCCGGCGGCATCATCGCCGCCGTACTCACCTCGACCAGTCCGGCAGCGGCCGCGACCACGACGTTCCCGCCCTCCGCCGACACCTACGTGCAGGCCGACACCGCGTCGACCAACTACGGCACGTCGACCCAGATCGCCGTCGACAACGACCCGGTCCGCCGCATGTTCCTGCGCTTCTCGGTGAGTGGCGTCAGCGGCACGGTCAGCTCCGCCAAGCTCCGGCTCCGGACGATCTCCGGCAACGCCGGCAGCAACAACGGCGGATCGTTCCGGGCCATGTCCAACACCACCTGGTCGGAGACCGGCACGACCTGGAACAACCAGCCCGCGATCGACGGCACGACCGTCGGGTCGATCGGCAGCGTCACCGCCAACGGGTGGTACGAGGTCGACGTGACCAGCGTCGTGCGGGGCAACGGCACGTTCAGCTTCGGCGCGACGTCCAGCAGCACCGATGGCGCCTACTACGACTCGCGGGAGAGCGGCGCCGACGCACCCCAGCTCGTGCTGACCACCGGCAGCACCACCACGCCGCCGCCCGGCGGTGACCCGGTGCTGGTCGGCGCCGGCGACATCGCCACGTCCGGCTCCGGTGACAGCGCCACCGCGGCGCTGATCAACGGGATCTCCGGCACGGTGTTCACCACCGGCGACAATGTCTACAACAACGGCACCGCCAGCGAGTTCAACAGCTACTACCAGCCGACCTGGGGCGCCTTCAAGTCGCGGACGCGGCCGGTGCCGGGCAACCACGACTACAACACGTCGGGCGCCACCGGCTACTACAACTACTTCGGGTCGCAGGCGGGTCCGTCGGGGCAGGGCTACTACTCCTACAACCTCGGCAACTGGCACATCGTCGCGCTCAACTCCAACATCAGCATGTCGGCGAGCTCGGCCCAGGTCACCTGGCTGAAGAGCGACCTGGCCGCCAACACCAAGCCCTGCACGCTGGCCCTCTGGCACCACCCGCTGTTCACCTCGGGCGCCAACCACGCGCCGGAGACCGCGACCCGCCCGCTCTACCAGGCGCTCTACGACGCCAACGCGGACGTGGTCGTGTGGGGACACAACCACCAGTACGAGCGGTTCGCGCCGATGAACCCGAGCGGTGGCCTGGACAACTCCCGCGGCCTGCGGTCCTTCGTGGCCGGCATGGGCGGCGCCGACCACTACGGCTTCGGCACGATCCAGCCCAACAGCCAGGCCCGCAACAGCGACACCTTCGGCGTTCTCAAGTTCACGCTGCACAGCAACTCGTACGACTGGCAGTTCGTGCCGCAGTCGGGCAAGACCTACAACGACAGCGGCACCGGCTCCTGCCACTGACCCTCCACGCAAGAGTGCCCGCCGCGCAGCCAGCGCGGCGGGTATGGTCAGAAATGCCATGCCTGGTCCGGAGCTGTCCAGCACCGTGCGCCTCATGCTCAACGGGGCGCCACAGGAGCTGACGGTCGACAACCGCACCACGCTGCTCGACCTCCTCCGGGACCGGCTCGACCACACGGGCACCAAGAAGGGCTGCGACCACGGTCAGTGCGGCGCCTGCACGGTGCTGGTCGACGGCCGCCGCGCCAACTCGTGCCTGCTCCTCGCCGTCGCGGTCGACGGCCGCGAGGTGACCACCGTCGAGGGCCTCGAGGACGACGAGCCGCACCCGATGCAGGCCGCGTTCCTGGCGCACGACGCCTTCCAGTGCGGCTACTGCACGCCGGGGCAGATCTGCTCGGCGATCGGCATGCTGGACGAGCTCGCCGAGGGCTGGCCCAGCGCGGTCACCACCGGACCGGTGCACCCGGACGACGCCGAGATCCGCGAGCGGATGTCGGGCAACCTGTGCCGCTGCGCCGCGTACCCAAACATCGTCGCGGCCATCCGCGAGGTGGCCGGTGCGTGAGTTCGCCTACGCCCGGGCCCGCGACGTGGACGCCGCGGTCTCGCTGGTCGCCGACAACCCGGGCGCCCGTTACCTGGGCGGCGGCACCAACCTGGTCGACCTGATGAAGCTCGGCATCGAGCGGCCGGAGCTGCTGGTCGACGTGACGGGACTGCCGCTGGACGAGGTCACCGAGGACGGCGACCTGCTGCGGATCGGTGCCCTGGTGCGCAACAGCGACCTGGCCGCGCACCCGCTGGTCCGCGACCGCTATCCGGTGCTCAGCCAGGCTGTCCTCAACGGCGCCTCGGGCCAGCTGCGCAACGTGGCCACCACCGGCGGCAACCTGGTGCAGCGCACCCGCTGCGGCTACTTCACCGACCCGACCAAGCCGTGCAACAAGCGGATGCCCGGCTCCGGGTGCCCCGCGATCGAGGGCGAGCACCACAACCTGGCCATCCTGGGCGCGTCCGACCACTGTGTCGCGACCCACCCGTCGGACCTGGCGGTCGCGCTGGCCGCCCTGGACGCCCGGATCGACGTGCAGGACCTGGCCGGGCCGCACGAGCTTCCCCTCGAGGACCTCTACCGGCCCGTCGGTGACCGGCCCGACCTGGAGCTGACGATCCGGGACGGCGCGCTGATCACCGGGGTCGCGCTGCCGCCGCTGCCGCCCGATGCGCGGACCACCTACCGCAAAGTGCGGGAGCGGGCGTCGTACGCGTTCGCGATCGCGGCGGTGGCCGCCGTGCTGGTCGTGCGCGACGGCCTGGTCAGCGACGTCCGGATCGCCCTGGGTGCGGTCGCCTCGCACCCGTGGCGCGCCCGGATCGCGGAGCGTGAGCTGCGCGGCGGCCCGGCCACGGCGGCGGCGTTCGAGGCCGCCGCGATCGCCGAGCTCGACGCCGCCCGGCCGCTGCGTGACAACGCGTACAAGGTGCCCTTGGTCCGGGACCTGGTCGTCGCCGTGCTGACGGAACTCGCCCGATGACCCGCACCTGGCAGGCCGCACCGTCGGTCGGGCATCCGCTGACCCGCGTCGAGGGTCTCGACAAGGTGACCGGGCGGGCGCGCTACGCCGCCGACATCCCGCTGCCCGGCCTCGTGTACGGCTGGGTCGTGCCGGCCACCATCCCGCGC
Source organism: Asanoa hainanensis (assembly GCF_900188485.1). Lineage (GTDB taxonomy): Bacteria > Actinomycetota > Actinomycetes > Mycobacteriales > Micromonosporaceae > Asanoa > Asanoa hainanensis. The sequence continues at coordinate 198,447 of NZ_FZPH01000015.1, read as the reverse complement.
GGCCGGGTGCTCGGCCTCGACGTGGCGGCCACCCTCGCCATGCCGGGCGTGCTGGCCGTCCTGCACCAGCACAACGCGCCACGGCTGACCGACGCCGGCGACGCCACGCTGTTGCTGTTCCAGGACGACCGGGTGGCCCATCGCGGTGACCCGGTCGCGCTGGTCATCGCCGACACGCCGGAGCGGGCCCGGGAGGCCGCGGAGCGCACGGCCGTCGACTACCTCCCCGAGCCGCACGACGCGGCGTTCCGCGCCGACCATCCGCGCCTCTACGAGCCGGACCACGTCAACCCGCGGCTGCCGACGGTGACGGACAAGGGTGACGTCGAGGCCGCCCTCGCCGGCGCCGCGGTGGTGGTCGACCACGAGTACCGCACGCCGCCCCAACACAACAACCCGATGGAGCCGCACTCCGGCACCGCGGTCTGGGCGGACGGGCGGCTCACCGTCTACGACTCGACCCAGCACGCGTACGGGATGGCCCGTACCCTGACCAAGCTCTTCGGCTTCGACCCGGGCGTCGTGCGGGTGGTCTCCGAGCACGTCGGCGGCGGCTTCGGCGCCAAGGGCCTGACCCGGCCGGACGCGGTGCTCGCGGTGATGGCCGCGACCCTGGTCGGCCGCCCGGTGCGGGTCACCATGACCAGGCCCCAGCTCTTCCCGCTGACCGGCTACCGCACCCCGACCGCGCAGCGGATCCGGCTCGGCGCCGACCGGGACGGCCGGCTCGTCGCGGTCGAGCACCGCGCGTCCTCGCAGACCTCCCGGCTGCTCGAGTTCACCGAGCAGAGCGCGTCGTACTCACGGGTGATGTACGCGGCCGACAACCTGCGCACCAGCCACCGGGTGGTGGCCCTGGACGTGCCGACGCCGCGCTGGATGCGGGCGCCGGGGGAGGCGCCCGGCTCGTTCGCGCTGGAGTCGGCGATGGACGAGCTGGCCGAGGCATGCGGGGTGGACCCCGTCGAGCTGCGGCTGCGCAACGACGCCACGACCGAGCCGGCGACCGGGGAACCGTTCAGCAGCCGGCGGCTGGCCGAGTGCCTGCGGGAGGGCGCCCGCCGGTTCGGCTGGGCCGACCGCGACCCGCGCCCGGCGGCGCGCCGCGACGGACGCTGGTGGCGGGGCACCGGGATGGCCGGCGCGCACTATCCGGCCCGCGCCGGGCCGACCGTCGCGCACGCCACGGCGTTCCCGGACGGCGGCTATGTGGTGCGGGTGGGCGCCGCCGACATCGGCACCGGCGCGCGCACGGTGCTGACCCAGCTCGCCGCCGACGCCCTGGAGGTGCCGGTCGGCGTGGTGCGCCTGGAGATCGGCGACAGCGACTTCGGCCGGGCCCAGGTCGCCGGCGGCTCGATGGGCACGGCCTCGTGGAGCTGGCCCGTGGTGACCGCCTGTCGCGACCTCGCCCACCGGCTGGCCTCCGGAGAGCGGCTGCCGCCCGAGGGGTTGACCAGCACGTACGACTCCACCGAGGCGCTAAGAGCTCTGGGGGCATTCGCCCGCTACGCCTTCGGCGCGCACTTCGCCGAGGTCGCCGTCGACGCCGCGACCGGCGAGGTGCGGGTGCCCAGGCTCACCGGCGTGTACGCCGTCGGCCGGGTGGTCAACCCGCTCACCGCGCGGTCCCAGCTCATCGGTGGCATGACCATGGGACTGTCCTGCGCGCTGCTGGAGGAGTCCATCATGGACGCCCGGTTCGGCGACTTCGTCAACCACAACCTGGCCGACTACCACGTGGCGACCAACGCCGACGTGGGCGAGCTCGACGTCGCGTTCGTCGACGACCCCGACGACGAGCTCAACCCCTCGGGTGTCAAGGGCCTGGGCGAGATCGGCATCGTGGGCGTGCCCGCCGCGATCGCCAACGCCGTCTGGCACGCGACCGGCGTCCGTCAGCGGGAGCTGCCGATCGGCCCGGCCCGCACGATCACCAGTGGACAGTGAATCAATCCTCGGATTAGCTTGACGATCGTCGTAACCCCCCTTTCGACGAGGTGATCCGATGACCGCCGGTCATCCGCTAGAGCGGCTCAGCGCCGCCGAGATCGATGCCGCACGCACGCTCTTCCAGAAGAACGACCTGCTCAGCCCCACCACCCGGTTCGCCACCCTGGCTCTGGAAGAGCCAACGAAACCAGCGGTGCTCGCCTGGCAGCCCGGCGAGCCCGTCGACCGGCGCGTACGCGCGCTGCTGCTCGACGTGGCCACCGGCGCGGTGCGGTCGGCGGTCGTGTCCGTGACCCGCGGCGAGGTCGACGAGGTGGTCGACCTCGACCCGGCCGTCGACGGCCAGCCCCCGATCCTGCTCGACGAGTTCATCTCGGTCGACGAGATCGTCAAGGGCGACGCGGCCTGGCGCGCCGCGATCGAGCGCCGCGGCATCACCGACTTCGACCTCGTCCGGCCGTGCCCGCTGTCCGCCGGCGACTTCGACATCGAGGGCGAGAGCGGCAAGCGCCTGCTGCGGGTGCTGTCGTTCGTGGCCAACCGGCCCGAGGACCACTGCTGGGCGCACCCGATCGACGGCGTCGTCGCGTACGTCGACCTGATCGAGAAGAAGGTCGTCCAGCTCGTCGACCACGCCCTGCTGCCCGTGCCGCAGGAGGAGGGCAACTACGACGACCCGGCGTACACCGGTCCGCCCCGCACGACCCTGCGCGCGTTGGAGATCACCCAGCCCGACGGCGCCAGCTTCCAGGTCGACGGCGACGAGGTGACCTGGGAGGGCTGGAAGTTCCGGGTCGGCTTCGACCCGCGCGAGGGCCTGGTGCTGCACCAGCTCTCCATCCAGGACCGCCCGCTGATCTACCGCGCCTCGATCGCCGAGATGGTGGTCCCGTACGCCGACCCGAGCCCGGTGCGGTTCTGGCAGAACTACTTCGACGCGGGGGAGTACCTGCTCGGCCAGCAGGCCAACTCGCTCGTGCTCGGCTGCGACTGTCTCGGTGAGATCTACTACTTCGACGCGGTCCTCGCCGACGGCGAGGGCAACCCACGTGAGATCAATAACGCGATCTGCCTGCACGAGGAGGACTTCGGGGTGCTGTGGAAGCACTCCGACCTGTTCACCGAGGCGGCCGAGACGCGTCGCCAGCGCCGGCTGGTGATCTCGTACTGGGCCACGGTCGGCAACTACGACTACGGCTTCTTCTGGTACCTCTACCTCGACGGCACCGTCGAGATGGAGGTCAAGGCGACCGGCGTGGTGTTCACCTCGTCGTACGCCGAGGGTTCCGAGTACGCCACTGAGATCGCGCCGGGCCTGGGCGCCCCGTACCACCAGCACCTGTTCAGCGCGCGGCTCGACATGATGCTCGACGGGGTCGGCAACGCCGTCGACGAGCTCGACGTGCGGCGGGTCCCGGTCGGCGAGGCGAATCCTTACGGCAACGCGTTCACCCGCACCGCGACCCGGCTGACCAGCGAGGCGCAGGGTGCGCGCAGCGCCGACAACAGCGTCGGTCGGGTGTGGCGGATCTCCAACCCGGATAGGACGAACCGCCTCGGGCAGCCGGTCTCGTACGTGCTGCGTCCCGAGGGCCAGCCGGCGTTGCTGGCCGACGACAGCTCGTCGATCGCCCGCCGCGCGACGTTCGCCACGAAGCACCTCTGGGTCACCCGGTACGACGCCGACGAGCGCTACCCGGCCGGCAACCACGTCAACCAGCACCCGGGTGGAGCCGGGCTGCCGCAGTTCGTCGCCGACGACGCGTCGATCGACGGCGAGGACATCGTGGTGTGGCACACATTCGGCAGCACGCATTTCCCGCGGGTCGAGGACTGGCCCGTGATGCCCGTCGACCGCTGTGGATTCTCGTTGAAACCGAGCGGATTCTTCGACCGGAACCCCACTCTGGACGTGCCGGCCAGCACGGCTAAGCACTGCCATTAACACCATTTCGGGGGTGCGTCCGCCGTGCGGTCGCACCCCCGAAACAATTTGTTAGTTTAACGCCGAGTGATGACCGCCATGGCGGCAACCGCGCCTTCGACCCCTTGGATGGTGTCGCGGAGCGGAGCGGGCAACCGGACGACGATCGCCGTGATGGCGTCGCTGACCTCCTGCCGCGTCCACTCGAGCATGATGCGTTGTTCGAGGCCAGTCGCCTTGACCAGGGCCGCCAGCGTGGCCGTCTGCGCGTCGATCTGGGCCGGTCGCTGCAGGTAGTAGGACAGTCGCACCAGGGGCCGGGTCGCCGTCAGTGCGTTGACCGCGGGGTAACGCACAGTAAGCTTCCTGGACAGCCCAGAGCGCTGCTCGTCGCGACGGATCATCCCCGCGGCGACGACGCGCTGTGCGACCACCTCGCCGACGTTGCCGCGCAGGTGCTCGACCCAGGCCCGGGGAACGAACTCGCTCCCTCTGCTGTGGATCTCGCGCAGCACGACATCGGTGACCGGGTCGCCCCACGGGCGGGGATCGTCGACGGCCACCTTGCCGGCGACGACGCTCACCCTTCTCTGGAGGATCAATTCCGCGAGGGCGGCACCGGCCAGGCCGGCGTCCAGCATCTCGTCGTTGATGACGGTCTTGCCGGTGTATTCGTTGTGTCCGACCATGAAAAGTTCGTCGGCAAGCCCTAAGTCGCTCATAACCTCAGGCGGGGTGTCGAAGAGTCGATGGGATCACCGGCAGCCGGAAGAGAGCGCCGATTTTGTGCGGGGCAAACTGTACGCCGATCTTGAGTAGCATTCAACTGTTGTGATCCTTCGATAAGCACCCTCCACAGTCTTGAGTGCGAACCGGGGTGGTCGTACGATCGGGCGTCGCGAAACCGATCAAAGACCCTCTGAATCGAGGAACCCCTCCGTGTCCGAACAGCTCGCAGGAACTCTCGCCAGGCGACGGCTTGGCGTAGTACACCTGTTCTTCTTTGTGGTGGCGGCGTCGGCGCCACTGACCGTCCTCGGCGGTGGTGTCACCACGACCTTCGCCGTCACCGGCTCCAAGGGCGTCCCGCTGTCCTTCCTGGTGCTCGCGGTGATCCTGGGCATCTTCGCCGTGGGCTACGCGGCGATGAGCCGGCACGTCGCCAACGCCGGCGCGTTCTACTCCTACATCGCGCAGGGCATCGGCCGCCCCGCGGGCGTCGGCGGCTCGTTCGTCGCGCTGACCGCGTACAACGCGATCCAGGTCGGCCTGTACGGCCTCTTCGGCTTCATCTTCGCCGACTTCATGTCGACCAAGTTCGACATCACGCAGAAGTGGTGGGTCTGGGCGCTGATGGCCTGGGTGCTCATCGGCATCCTCGGCATGCTGCGCGTCGACCTCAACGCGACCGTCCTCGCCGTCCTGCTGATCCTCGAGATCATCGCCACCGCGGTGTTCGACATCGTCGGCCTGGGCAACCCGGCCGGTGGCAGCATCTCGATGGCCGGCTGGGACTTCGGCAACCTGTTCGCCGGCGGCGTCGGCGCGGTGTTCGCACTGGGTATCGCGGCGTTCACGGGCTTCGAGTCCGGCGCCATCTACAGCGAAGAGGTCAAGGACCCGCGCCACACGGTCGCCCGGGCCACCTTCCTCGCCGTGCTGTTCACGGGCCTGTTCTACGCCATCTCGGCGTGGGCGATGACCGTGGCCGTCGGCCCCGACAACGTGCAGCAGGCCGCCACCGAGGCGGGCCCGGGTGTCGTCTTCGGCACGCTGGCCGAGCACACCAACGGCACGATCGCCGACATCGCCGTCGTGCTGTTCTTCACCAGCGTGTTCGCCGCTCTGCTCTCGTTCCACAATGGAGTGGCGCGCTACCTGTTCGCGCTCGGCCGTGAGCGGGTGCTGCCGCAGTTCCTGGGCCGCACCAGCCGCCGGACGATGGCACCCATCGCCGGCTCGCTGACCCAGACCGTCATCGCGATCATCGTGCTGGTCGGCTTCATCGCCGCCGGCAAGGACCCGCTGCTCGACCTGTTCACCTGGCTCTCGGGCGTGTCCGCGGTCGGCGTCGTGCTGCTCATGGCGTCCACCTCGGCCGCGGTGGTCGGCTACTTCCGGGTCCGCCGTGGCGACGAGTCCCTGTGGCAGGGCACGGTCGCGCCGGTCGCGGCGACGATCCTGCTCGGCGCGCTGCTGATCACCCTGGTGGTCAACTTCAACAGCCTGCTCGCGCCGACCAACCCGTCGTACCTGCGCTATCTGCTCCCCGGCCTGATCGGCGCGGCGGCGCTGATCGGCATCATCTGGGGCGCGGTGCTCAAGTCGTCGCGGCCCGAGGTCTACGAGGGCATCGGCCGCACGGTCGGCCAGCCGCTGACCGCGGACGAGTCGGGCAAGTCCGACTCGGACTACGTGCCGGTCCACTGAGTACGTAGCGGAACGCCCGCGCGGCCTCGATGCCGCGCGGGCGCTCCACTCTCTACGGCGTAGCGTGTGCCGTCATGGAGTACACGCGTCTCGGCTCGCCCGGTCTCGTCGTCTCGAAGGTCGTGCTGGGCTGCATGGGCTTCGGCGACCCCGACCGCGGCCACCACTCGTGGAGCCTCGGCCTCGACGCGACCCGGCCGCTGGTCCGGCAGGCCCTCGAAGCCGGCATCACCACCTTCGACACGGCCAACGTGTACGCGTACGGCTCCAGCGAGGAGATCGTCGGCGAGCTGCTGGCCACGCTGGCCCGCCGCGACGAGATCGTCATCGCGACCAAGGTGAACGGTCGCATGGGCGACGGCCCCAACGGCGCGGGCCTGTCCCGGGGCGCGATCATGACCCAGGTCGACGCCAGCCTGCGCCGCCTGCGCACCGACTACATCGACCTCTACCAGATCCACCGCTTCGACCCGGAGACCCCGGTGGAGGAGACGATGGAGGCGCTGCACGACCTGGTCCGCGCGGGCAAGGTCCGCTATCTGGGCGCGTCGTCCATGTGGACGTGGCAGTTCGCGTCGATGCAACACGCCGCGGACCTAGGGGGCTGGACCCGCTTCGTCGCGATGCAGAACCAGTACAACCTGCTGATGCGCGAGGAGGAACGGGAGATGCTCCCGTACTGCCTCGACGCGGGCGTGGGCGTGATCCCGTGGAGCCCACTGGCCCGGGGCAAACTGACCCGCGACTGGTCGGCCACAACGGAACGCGGCCGCACGGACCGGTTCGGCTCGACTCTGTACCGCCAGTCGGTCGACTCCGACCGCGCGATCGTGGAAGCGGTGGGCACGATCGCGGCGAAACGCGACACGACCCGGGCCGCGGTGGCCCTGGCCTGGGTGCTGTCGAAGGACGCGGTAACGGCCCCGATCGTCGGCGTGACGAAGGACCACCACCTGACCGACGCGGTGGCGGCCCTGGACCTCGAGCTCACCGACGACGAGATCGCGCTGCTGGAAGAGAACTACGTCCCCCACCTGCCCGAGGGCTTCTAACGGCTGAAGTGCTCCGCGTACGCGCTGACCGTCTCGCGCAGGTACGGCTGTGCGGCGGCGGGACCGGGGTCGATCAACGGCTGGAGGCGGTCCAGCTGCGGCAGCAGCGTCGCCAGCAGCCAGTCCGTCTCGAACCGGACGCTGGTGCCGCGGCGCTCGGCCAGGGCCAGCGCTCGTTCCGCGTCGGCGATGCTGTCTGCCGCACCGGCCAGTCCGGCGCGGGTCAGACCGGCGCCGGCGATGCTTCGGCCTTCGATCGTCGCGAGGACTGTCGTCGCGTCCTGCGCCAGCACGATCAGGGTGGGACCGACCGTCACCGCGACGGCCGTACCCCGGGTCAGCGACCGCCGTAGCGCCCGCAGGCCCTCCGCCGGCCAGTCCCGACGGCGTACTCGGGAAGGTCCCGGCGGATGCGGGCGACGACCCGGGCCGCGATCTCGTCGACGTCCTGTGCCGCCTCGCGGCAGACGGCCTCGGCGAAATCCCAGGCGGAGTCGTCCATCCGGCCGAGCGTACCCACTCACCGGGTGGCGGCGAGCCGCGTGACGCCGCAGCAAGGCCCGCAGTGTCTCTTCGTCGGTGGCCGGCGACATCGCGGTGAGCCGCAGGTGGCGCACGCCGCCGAGCTCGACCGAGCTCAGGTGGAAGCTGCCCTCGTCGATGAGGCGATCCCGCAGCGCCTGCTGGTCGCCGTCGCCGACGCGGAAACAGACGATGTTGCTTTCCGGCTCGTACGGGCACTCCACGTCCGGATACTCCTGTGCCAGCTCCCAGAACCGGTGCGCCGTCTCGTACTGCCGTGCCACGTAGTCACCGAGGCCGTCCTCTCCCCGCCACGCGACGTTGAGGAAGACCTTCAGCCCGAGCTGGGCCTTCGTACCCTCGATGGTGTGGCGCACCTGGTCGAAGCGCTGCTCGCCGTAGAACAGGTACGACGCTTCCTGGTGGAACGCCGCGTCCAGCGCGGCCGCGTCCCGGGTGAGCACCGCCGCCGCCACGCCCGAGGTGCGCAACATCTTGTGCGCGTCCCAGACCACCGAGTCGGCCAACTCGATGCCGTCCAGCAGCTGCCGGTGCTTCGGCGACAACAACGCCGACGCCCCGTGCGCTCCGTCCACGTGCAGCCAGATGCCGTTCGCCCGGCAGAACTCGCCGACGCCGCGCAGGTCGTCGTACAACCCGGTCGCGGTGGCGCAGGCGTTCGCGACCAGGGCCATGGGCGTGCGTGGGCCGCCGAGCACCTCGGGCAGCCGACGGACGTCGATCCGACCGAGCGGATCGACCGGGACAGGCAGCACCGCGTCGGAGCCGAGCCCGAGAATGCCGGCCGCGCGGGTGATCGAGTAGTGGGTGGCCGGCGGCGCCAGCACCGACAGGTTCCCCGGCACGCCGTGCTCCCAGGCGTCGGGCGCGGCGGCGGCCCGGGCGATCAGCAGGCCCGTCAGGTTGCCCAACGAACCGCCGTGGGTGAGCACCCCCGCGCCCGACCCACCGAACCCGACCTTGCCGAGCAGGTCACCCAGCGCGGACGGCACATCGGGCGGCGCGACCTGGTGCGCCGCGTAGGCCGGGTGATGCAGCCGCACGCCCTCGGCGAGGTAGTCGTCGAGGAAGTGGCGGTAGTCGTCCGGCGACATGCCGCCTTCCCCCAGCCATCGTCGGGTCCGCAACAGGTCGACCAGCTCCCGGGGCGCCTTCCGGCGGACCACCGGAGCCCGCCCCTGCTGACTGTCGTCGACGTACGAGGCGAGCGCGTCCACGGTCGCGGCGGCGGCCTTCGCGAACTCGTCCACGTCCCAGGTGTGGTCTAGGTGCGAATCGCTCATGCGGCCCAGTCTTGCCACGGCCGGGCCGGCGACCTTGGCCGTCGAGCCAAATTCGACCCGGCGATCCTGGCCGGTTCCGCCAAACGGCCCGGGTCGCGACGAGCGCCTTACGCCGCCGCGGGTTCCGGGCGGGAGGCCACCACCAGGCGGCGGCGGCCAGGACGGCCACAGCGGCGCTGAACAGGAACGGGGAGCGGTGGCGCCGCCGTGGGTGCTGTCGAAGGACACGGTCACGGCCCCGATCGTCGGCGTGACGAAGAGAACTACGTTCCCCACCTACCCGCGGGCTTCTAGGCCTCTGGCGGGGCGGGCACGCTCCACTGATCGGCGACAGCGCCGCCAGGCTCGATGCCTCTGCGCACCACGAGTGCTGCCTGAGAGAGGCCGAACTCGCTCGCCAGGCTGGTCCGATCGTATTGGCCTAACTGCCCGGATTCTATGGCGTCGAGCGCTACCCGATCGGCTCGCGCGCCCCGGTTGGCCCGCCCCAGCAGGCGGGTCAGCCGGGCCAGCGCTCGATAGTTTCCTGCCCGGGCGGCGGTCTCCCACAGTTCGGCGGCCTCGGCTGGCCGGCCACAGCCATGGACAGCGAGTCGCCATCCTGGAGAGTGACCACGGCGATCAGTGGCTGACGAGCCGCGTCCCGTTCCGCCTCCGCCAATGCTTGCCGGAGCTCTTCGTCGCAGGTGACGAGACGGCCGTCCTCGTCACCCCGCCACCTGACCTTGACCGGTGTCTCGAAGCTGGCCCAGTCGACCTCGTTGATGTCCAGCACGGGTCTAGGCGGGCCGCGCGTCCGGGCGGGAGGCCGACCACCACGCCGCGGTGGCCAGGACGGCCACTACGGCGCTGAACAGGAACGGTGCCTGCGTGCCCAGCGTGCCCGCCAGCGCGCCGCCCAGCAGGGCGCCCAGGGCGGCGCAGCCGTAGGTGAGCGTCCGCGACGCAGCCACGACCCGGCCCAGCAGCTCGGACGGGACCGTGCGCTGCCGGATCGCCAACGCCGTCACGTTCAGCACCGCGAACGACGCGCTCGTTGCCACCACGACCGCGGCGGCGGCCCAGCGGTCCGGGGCGACCACCAGCAGGGCCGGCGCGCCCGCCGTGACCGCCAGCGACCACGCCAGGACAGCGCGGTGGGCGAAGCGGGCGACCAGCCGGTCCGCCGCGAACGAGCCGAGCAGGCCGCCGCCGGCGCCGGTGGCCAGGAGCAGGCCGAAGCCCAATGCGCCCAGGCCCAGGCTGTCGCGGGCGTAGAGCACGAAGATGGCGAACCACGCGCTGTCCGCCGCGCCCACCGCCGCGCTGACCGCGACCAGCGTGCGCATCAGCGGGTTGCGCAACAGCCAGCGCAACCCGGCAAGGACGCCCGGGGAGGCCACGCGGGCCCCAGCCAAAGGCACGGCGCGGGCCAGGCTCAGCGGCAGCGACAGCACCAGCAGCACGGCCAGCGCCAGGGCCGCGCCGTTGGCCGCGAACGGCAGCGCGGCACCGACGACGAAGAGCAGCGCGCCGACCGGTGGGCCGACGAACTCGTTGCCGACGATCTCGCCTGCCACCAGGCGGCCGTTGGCCTTCTCCAGCTGGCTGTCGTGGACCAGGCGCGGGATGGCCGTCTGCGCGGCGGTGTCGCGTACCGTCTCGCCGACGCCGAGCAGGAACGCGGCCGCGACCACCAGCGTGATCGTCGCCCAGCCGCCGGCCACGGCGACGACGAGGACGAGCAGCACCGCGACGCGGGCCACGTCGGCAACCACCACCAGCGGGCGGGCGCCGTGCCGGTCCGCCAGCGCGCCGGCCAGCAACCCGGTCACGAGCCACGGCAGGACCTGCGCGGCCGCGACCGCGGCGACACCCAGAGGCGAGTCGGTCAGCGTCACGGCCAGCAGCGGGAAGGCCGCCACCCGGATGCCGTCGCCGAGGTTGGCCAGGGCCGAAGCGCCCCAGAAACGCCAGAAGACCGCGCCCAGTGCCGGCGATCGATCGACCATCGGGCGACCGTACCCGAAGGATTTCCGATCTTCGCACCTGAGGCCCGAGTCGGTGGCACGATCGAACGGGTGAGTGACGCCATCGACCTGGACCGGCACGTGTACGGGGATCCCGGCGCGGCGATCACCGTGGTCGAGTACGGCGACTTCGAGTGCCCGTACTGCGGTGCCGCCTTTCCCGTGCTGCGCAAGCTGATCGACGGCTCCGACGGCCGGGTCCGCCTGGTCTTCCGGCACTTCCCCGTGTTCACCAAGCACCCGTACGCGCTCACCGCCGCCCTCGCCGCCGAGGCGTCCGGCGAGCGCTTCTGGCCCATGCACGACCAGCTCTTCAAACACCAGGCCCGACTGACCGATCCGGACCTGGCGGCGTACGCGGCCGAGGCGGGTGTGGACGACCCGGAGTCGGTGGTCGGCGAGGCGGCACAGGCGTTCCGGCCGGCCGTCGAGCGCGACTACACGGCCGGGGTGTCCGACGGCGTCCGGGGCACACCCACCCTGTTCGTCGACGGCCGGCTCTACACCGGACGGGTGGAGCTCGGCCCGCTGCGCAGCACGCTCGGGCTCGGCCGATAGGTGAGCACGGCCTCCCTCCCACCGCGGCCGGGGCCCCGGACCCGGCTGTCGAGCGCGTTGCCGCTGGTGCCGCAACCGGTCACCCGCTTCCTCGTCACCGAGGCCGGCAGTGGCTTCCTGCTGCTCGCCGCCGCGATCGCGGCGCTGGTGTGGGCGAACATCCCGGGCGGCCACTACGAGTGGGTGTGGGAGACGGAGGCGTCGATCTCGGTCGGCGGCTACGGGATCACGCTCGACATCCGGCACTGGATCAACGACGCCGCCATGGCGATCTTCTTCCTCACGGTCGGCCTGGAGATCAACCGTGAGGTGACGGTCGGCGAGCTTCGCCGCGGGCGGTACGTCCTGGCCCCGATCTTCGGCGCCGCCGGCGGCGTCATCGTGCCCGCGCTGATCTTCTACGCGTTCAACGCCGGCACCTCGGCCGAGCACGGCTGGGGCATCCCGATCTCCACGGACACCGCATTCCTGCTCGGCATCCTGGCGCTGTTCGGCCCGCGCTGCCCCGACCAGCTCCGGCTCTTCTTCCTGACCCTGGCGATCGTCGACGACATCGTGGCGATCCTCGTGATGGCCATCTTCTACACGGACGACCTGCGTATGGTGCCGCTGATCGTGGCGATCGGCCTCGCCGCGATCCTGTTCGGCCTGCGCTGGGCGGGTGTCTGGCAGCTCCGCTGGTACGCGCTGTTCGGCGTCGCGCTCTGGTTCGCCGTCTACGAGTCGGGCCTGCACGGGACCCTCGCCGGCGTCATCCTCGGGCTGCTGGTGCCGGCGACGCCGACCGACCCGCGGCTGCTCGAGTTCCTGCGCTTCTACGGTCGCGGGCTGATCGAGCGCGCCGACGCCGAGCGCGCCCGGCTGACCGTCTCGGCCGCGCGGGCCACCGTGCCCGCCAACGACCGCCTGCAGGACGTGCTGCACCCCTTCTCCGCGTACGTCATCGTGCCCGTCTTCGCCCTGGCCAACGCTGGCGTGATCATCAACCAGGAGAGCCTGTCGCGGGCCGCGCAGTCGCCGGTGACCATCGGCGTGCTGGTCGGCCTGGTGGCCGGCAAGGTCGTCGGCATCTCGCTCGGCACCGCGTTCGCGTTGTGGACCAAGCTGGGCGAGCTGCCCGGCCGGGTCCGCTACGGCCACCTGATCGGCGGCTCCGCCCTGGCCGGCATCGGCTTCACGATCGGCCTGTTCATCACCGACCTGGCGTACGACGACCCGGTGCAGATCGCGGACGCCAAGCTGGGCGTGCTGGCGGGCTCGGTGGTCTCGGCGGTGCTCGGCTCGCTGGCGCTGCGGTACCTGGGCGAGCGGCTGCCCCTGTGCATGGTGGAGGACGACGAGGACGTGCCCACCCTGCCCACTGGCCCGTGGACGGACCCGACCCGGCCGTAGAAGCGGCTCAGCCGAAGCGGCGCCAGACGCTGCGGCGGTTGCGGCCCGGAGCGGAGCGGTCCAGGCGGCGCAGCGTCGACGGTAGGTCGACCCGGCGGTCGGGGGTCACGTCGTGCAGGGTCAGCACCAGGCCCTGCACCGCCGGGTGGTTGCGCAGGTCGCGGCAGTTGACCTCGACCTGGAGCCAGGACCCGTCGGAGCGGCGCAGGGTCCACTCGGTGTTGACACCGCTGCCGTCCAGTGCGGACCGCGCCCGGTCGAGGGTGTTCTCCACCTGCCCGTGGTCGTCGCGGTGGATGATGTCGCGCCAGGTCGACAGGATCGGCACCGAGACCTTGAGCATGTCGGCCATCGACGGGCTCGCGTAGCGGATCCACTCGTCGGCGTCGAGGAGGATCACCACGTCGGCGGTGCGCTCGCTGACCGCGCTCAGGTAGGCGTCGCGCTCGCGGCGGCTGGTCTCCACGGTGTGGCCGACCCGGCGCAGCGCCAGCGCCGCCTGGCTGGCCAGCACCTCGAGGGTGTCCTGGAGGCCGGCGAGCACGGCGTGGTCGCCGGCGATCGCGACGGCGCTGATCGGCGAGCGGTGCCGGCCAGGCTGCTCGGCGGCCAGGGAGGCGACCAGGGCGGCCGGCAGCCCGGCCAACGGCCCGCGCAGGTCAGGGTGCAGCAGCCGGGTGGCGCTCAGGCGGCTGCGCCGGCCGCCGGCCGTCGCGGGCGGCTGGTGGTCGAGCAGCACCAGCGGGCGCCAGGCCATCGCGTCGGCGGCGTCGACCCGGCCGAACACCGGGCCGGCCGGGACGGGTGCCTTGCCGGTGGCCCGGGCCTGCCCGGCCGCGAGGCGCCGGTCGAGCGCCGGTCGCAGGTCGGCCGTCTCCTCGCTCGCCTTGAGCCGGCGCGCCCGGCCGTCGGACTCGTTGACGGCCGACCACGAGCTGGGTAGCCGCGGCGGCCCGGCGGCCACACCGGACAGCGGCAGCGTCTCGCCGTCGTCCGGGTCGACCGGGGCGATCGCGCTGACGAAGATGACCCGGTGCGGATGGCCCCGGGGCAGCAGCCGGTCGATGCCGGCGACCAGCGTCGCGGCCACCGCCTCGGCGTCGGCGGCCGCGACCAGCTCGCCGCAGGCGTGGCGGAGCAGCCGTTCCCGCTCGACCGCGCGGCGCTGTGCGGTCAGCGCGTCGTTGAGCCGGGTCGCGACCAGCACGGTCATCAGCGCCGAGCCGACCGCCACGACGGTGACCACGCCGACGTCGTCGCGGATGTCGCCGACCAGCAGCAGGCCCGGGCCGGTCAGCGCGATCAGCAGCACGGGCAGGATGCCCAGCCCGCGCCCGGAGTCGATCCGCGGCTCGACCGGCAGGGTCAGCCGGGCCATCGACGGCGGCAGCGCCGCGGCACCCCAGGCGGCGTAGCAGACCAGGTAACCGAGCTCCCAGTAGCGGCCGCCGGGCACGCCGGCACCCACCTCGGCGAGCGCTTCGAGCGTGTCTGCGGCGAGGAGGCCGACGGCACCGGTCGCGAGCAGCAAGGCGGAGACGTTGCGGGCCCGGGTGGCCACCACCAGCGCGCTGGTCACCACGACCACCACGATCGAGCCGAGCACGTGCGCGGCGGCCAGCGAGCGGTCGTAGACCGGCCAGGTCGACGTGTCGGACATCGGGCCGGTGGTCACCGTCCAGCCGACCAGGCCGGCGGCGATCACCAACGAGAGCAGGTCGACCACCGTGGACCGGTCCCGCAGGGCGGCGCTCGTGCGAGTCAGGCCCAGCAGCGCGTACGCCAGCAGCGGGAACAGCGTCAGGTAGCAGATCTCGGCGACCACCAGCCAGGCGCCGCCGGGGTCGGAGCCGTTGCCGCTGAGGTCGTAGGCGACGTCGCCGGCTCCGAGGGCGGCCACGGCGGCGGCGAGCAGGATCCACGGTGTGCGCCGGGCCGGCTGGTGTGTGCGGAGGCCGAACAGGATGCCGCCGGCGGCCAAGGCACCGGCGGTGCCCCAGAGCACGCCCGCGATGCCGGGGAACAGGATGATCCCGGCGCCCAGCACCACCGCCACGGCAGCGGCGAGCGCCAGCGCTCGTCTCGCCATGGCTGCTCCGATCCGGGGCGGCGTCGTGGGGGGACACGCGGACACACCATCTTCACCTGTGTGTGCGCTGTGCGGAAGGGGGCCAACTTCGGGGCTAGCCGAGGCGTACCACCGGCGGCAGGGCGTACGTACCCTGCAGGATCTCGGATCGTGGCTGGTAGAGGCGCATGATCGGGCGGAAGGCGCCGGGCGGGGCCGGCAGCCAGTTGGCCGTATCGCCGTCAGCGGGAGCCGAATGACCCACCCGGAGAGTGAATGAACCGTCGGGTTCACGTCGCAGTCCGGGGGTACGGTCGCCGATCGAATAGCGGTCGAGCGGATTCGGCACCAGGTAGTAGTCCGGCATGTCGTACATGGTCAGTGACCAGAACGCGTCCACCGGCGGCGGAGCCGTGAAATGGATCTCGTACGCGTGCGCCCCGGCCAGCGGAGCACCGTCGGCGTCCACGTAGACCGGCGCGTACACCGCCTCGTAGCCGTGGTTTCCCCACAGCCCGACCCGCGCCGCCACCGCCCGCGCCAGATAGCCGCGGATCCGGTCGGTCATCTTCCACTGTGGGGAGTCGACGGTCCCGGGGCCGAGGAAGTCCACGTTGTAGTCGAACGCGTGCGGCGCGAGGTGCCAGCCGTTGACCGTGCTCGCCGTGCGGGAAGCCTCCTCGATCCGCGTGCGGCCCCGCGCGGCACCCTCCGCCAGGGCTTCGGCGAGATCATCGGGCGGGTCCGCGTACGGCGGGTCCGGGTTCAGCAGGCCGATCGGCCGGAACCGCTCCTGGTAGGCCCGGTCGGGGACGGCCGGCGGGAAGGCCGCCAGCCAGGCCCGCAGGTGCTCGAAGAAGAGCAGATCCGTGGGTACGCCGGTGGCGGCGACCGACGGCAGCGGCGCGCGCTCCGACGGGGTGGCCGCGTGGAGGCGCAGGCCCTTCTGCAGCCGCTCGACGCGCGGGAGGTCCTCGGGCCCGGCGCAGGCCAGTCGCCCGATGATGGAGACCACCGAGGTCGAGGCCCGGATCAGCGTGGTGTCGTCCGGAACCTCGCCGGACCAGCCCCGCGGGGCGATCAGGTAGCTGGCGGCCTTCGTGCCGGACGCGCGGCGGCCGACGTACGCGATGTTGTTGGTCCAGGCGTCGACGACCTGGAGCACGTAGTAGGCGCCGTCGGTGTCGGGCACGGTCAGCCGCACCGGGCCGCCGCCGACGTCGACCTGGCCGATCGAGTAGACGGTGTCGTTGTTGACGCTGACGAACGTGTCGCTCGGGCCGGCGAGGCGGTGGGCGTGGCCGAAGGCGTTGAACGGGGTGGCCGGCACCGCGCCGAGACCGTCGCGGGTGAACCGCATGACCTCGGACAGGCTGGCGACCAGCGGGTACCCGTACACGTAGGCATCAGCGGCCAGCCCGGCACGGTCCATACCTGCGAGGCTAGTGCCGGCCGAGCCCGGTTTCTGCCCTTTTAGGCGGCCTCTGCCCGGTGCCGCGCGGTTGCCGGGGCGTGGCGCTCCACCAGGCGCAGCCGCGGCGGGCCGGCGGTGGCGGTGGTGGGCTCCGGGTCGAACGACGCGGTCCAGCGCCGGGTGGTGCCGCGGGCCGGCGGCTCGCCGGGGTCGAGGGCCGGGCGGGACAGCGCCAAGGTGATCAGCCAGCCGGCGATCAGGAAGCCGTGGCTGGCCAGCCGGCCCGGCTCGACCCGGCCGGCGATGATGTCGTTGGCGGAGAGCAGGGTGAGCACGCCGACGAACGCGGTCAACGTCGGCAGCATCCCGGTCGGCCGGGTGCGGCGCAGGGCGACGAAGGCGAACCCGGCGCCGATGGCCAGGTTCCAGGCGGCCGACTCGTGCCAGAGGTGCCCGGACCCGAGCGCCGCCTCGTGCGCGTGGTCGTCGCGGCCGAGGCCCGCGACCTGGGCGGCGCCCAACAGGAACTGCACGGCGCCGATGGCCGCGAGGCCGAGCCGCAACCCGACCGCGAGCCGTGGCCGGCGGCGCTCGTTGGGCTCTTCGAGCCTTTCGGGCGGTTCGGCGGTGGGCGGCAGGTCGACCGAGGTCAGGTCGATCGGCCTGGCCGGTGGCACGGGCGCCGTGCGGGCCAGGCGGGTCACCACGGCGGCGGCGTCGAGCCAGGCCGCGCAGTGCGCGCAGTCGGCGAGGTGCCGTTCGGTCAGCTCGCGCTCGCCCGGCGCGTCTTCGCCGTCGAGCCGCGCCGACAGCATTTCCCGGATCCGCTCACACTCCACACCTCCATAGTCGCGCGAAAGTCGCGTCCAGTTCCCGCCGAATTTGCCGCCGACCGCGGGGTGACCGGGGTAAACCGGACAAGCTAACCTTGCGCGCATGCGCCTACCCGGACGGCAGCGCGGCCCGCGCGCCAGCGAGCCCGTCGCCGACCTCGACGAGGTCACCGGCTGGGCGCTGGCGGCGAAGGCCGGCGACCGCGCCGCGGCCCACGCCTTCGTCGAGGCCACCCAACACCAGCTCCGCCGCTTCGTGGCGCACCTGGTCGGCCCGGGCGAGGCCGACGACCTGACCCAGGAGATCTACCTGCGGGCGATGCGGGCCCTGCCGGCCTTCGACGCCCGGTCCACGGCCCGCACGTGGCTGCTGGCGATCGCCCGGCGGGCCTGCGCGGACCACATCCGGTACGTCTCCCGCCGCCCGCGCCTGGCCGCGCTGGACGACTGGCAGCCGGTCGCGGAGGCCGAGCTCGCGCGTGATCATGGTGGCGCCGGCTTCGAGGCTGGGTTGGCCCTGACCGACCTGGTCGACGCTTTGGACCCGGAGCGCCGCGAGGCCTTCGTCGCGACCCAGATCGCCGGCCTCAGCTACGCCGAGGCGGCCGAGGTCTGCGGCTGCCCGGTCGGCACGATCCGCTCCCGGGTGGCCCGGGCCCGCGCGGACCTGGTGGCCGCGATGGCCGACCGCGAAGGCCACCGCCTCCGCTCCACGTCCTGACCTGGTGGGCACCGTTTTCGACCCCGTGGCCCACAACCGGGCGGCCTGGGACAGGTACGTCCAGCAGGGCAACGAGTGGTCGAGGCCGGTGAGCACCGAGGCTGTCGAGCGCGCCCGCCGGGGCGACTGGTCGATCGTGCTCATCGGGCACGAGCCGGTCGACCGCTCCTGGCTGCCGGCGGACCTGACCGGCAAGGACGTGCTGTGCCTGGCCTCCGGCGGCGGCCAGCAGGGCCCGATCCTCGCCGCCGCGGGGGCGAGGGTCACCGTGTTCGACAACTCACCAGGCCAGCTCGGCCAGGACGAGCTGGTGGCGGCGCGCGACGGGCTCGACCTGCGCACCGTCCTGGGCGACATGAGCGACCTCGGCGCCTTCGGCGACGCGACCTTCGACGTCGTGTTCCATCCGGTCTCGAACCTGTTCGTGCCGGACCTGGCACCGGTGTGGCGGGGGTGCTTCCGCGTGCTGCGCCCGGGCGGCACGGTGCTGGCGGGCTTCCTCAACCCCGATGTGTACCTGTTCGACCACGAGGCCCTCGACGAGCGCGGCGAGCTGGTCGTGGTGCACAAACTCCCCTACAGCGACGTCACGCACTACTCCGCCGAGGAACGCGCCACGAAGTTCGGCGCGGACGCCGCGCTCGAATACAGCCACACCCTCACGACCCAGATCGGCGGCCAGATCGCGGCGGGCTTCGTCGTCACAGGCTTCGCAGAAGCACCACACCAATCCAACGCATCGGCCGAATACCTGTCGCACTACTTCGCGACGCGGGCAGTCAAGCCCGCCTGACCTGACTCCTGCTTACCCGATTGCGGCCGCGTGGAACGGCATCCCCTCTAGATTCACACCGTGATCGACATCAGCGAGGCGGACTGGGAAAGCCCCCGGACGTCGTTCGGCGGCTGCGCTGAGCCATACCGAGCCAGACATAGTGCACGGGTCAAAGGCGCGCTGACCGGAGGTCGAGCGTGGCGCCTGCCGCGCCGGACCGTCGCCGGATCAAGCACGCGATTTCACCATCTGGACTCGCTCGTTCGCACAGAACGTCATTTATTGACTACTATCAGTGCGCTGGGCGGATCGAGGTGGCCGTTTGCTCTACGTCCCGATACTCAAGGGCCGCGCGGGCGAGCTGCTGGCGCTCGACCACCTGACTGATGACCAGGTCCGCAGAGTCCTGCCCATACTCGAGGTCCCGCCGCGCAGTGGTGACCCGATCAGGGACGCGTTCCATTTCTCTGAACGAGCACGCGACCGGCTGGCCGTAGCCCCGGTCGGGATCGACGTGCGGCACTTGGACGATCCCGGCGACACGTGGCGCCACCCGATCACCGATATCGCCGACGACCTCGGGGCCTTCGATGTACCAGTTCTGCCAGTCATCCGACTGACGGACCCGCCCGCACGGTTGCGGCGGCATGGAGAAGCCGTGCATGCTCAGGTCAATCGGGCGGTGGTGCGCCTCGGTAGCGACGAGCTCACCTTCGACGACGAGTTGCTCCGGCGCCTGGACGGCTAGGTGGGCGTCTCGGTCGAACAATGCGATCTGGTACTCGACATGTCCACGGTCACGTCAGAGGTAGCGGTTTCCCGCGCAGAGGCGATCGGCAGGAAGGCCGTCATTTGGGCACGGCGTCAACCGTGGCGGTCAGTAACCATCGCCGCGGCGGCAATGCCTAGCTCGGCCACCCTCCGGAGGCGGCTCACCCGATCGCCGGAACCGATCCGACGATGGGACAAGGCTCTCGCCGATCGCGTCACTGACCTGGCCGTCGAGTACGGCGATTACGGCATTGCCGATCCAGGCCTGGCAGAGGGCCGGGCGCCGCCACCCAATCTGCGTTACACGAGCCACGACTGTTGGTGGATTCATCGCCGGCAGCGGGCCGAAGAGGCCGGCAACGCAGGGTTCTACGACCTCTGTGCGGACCTGGTGGACTCGGGGCATTGGGCGCGCGCCGACCATTGCTGGGGCGACGCTGAACTCGACCGACGCTCCCGTCGCGCCGCAGGTCCGGGAAATCCGATGGAGTGGCGGGCGTGGGGCACGTCGCACCACCTTGTCCACGTCCTCACCACCCTGAACGACACGGGCTCTGGCCGGCCTACCAGCTAGAGGTGCGTACGGCCGAGCACTCGGGGATGTTGGCCGTTGTTCGCTAGCGTGCGGGCATGGAGTCGGCCGAACCGTCCAAGCCATCAGCCGCCGAGCCGGGTCCGGTGTCCGAAAAGGACGTTTCGACGGCGACCTCGGACACGCCGGTCCGGCGCCATCGGCTGATCGGCGACGCGGTGCTCTTTCCCGCGGTCATGTCCGTGGTCGGGTCGCTGTTGGGTGCGCTCGTGGGTGGGTTGGTCACCGCCTACGCGACCCAGGCAACCGTGCGTGCCCAGGTCGACAGTGCCCGGGTCCAGGCTGATTCCGACCGGGCGCTGCAGATGCGTGACCAGCGCGGCGCCTCGTACGGCGAGTTCCTCAACGGTCTCGCGGACGCGGAGGCGCGTCTCGACGAGTTCTACGCGTGCTCCACTCCTCGCGTCCACGACTGGACCTTCTTCTCCCGCTCTCCCGAGCGGGGTGGGCCAGGATCGAGCGTGGTGTTCGCGCGAGGCGGCCCAGAGCGCCGAACGGCTGGTGGCGCTCTTTCCGCAGGTCTCGTGCCGGCCTTTCCCGAGGGAGGAGCCGAGGACATGCCGCGTGCAGGGGGTGGTCCGAGCGTGGATGTACAACGCGATGTATCCGCCCAACGCGGGGGAGACCCCGCTTACCGAGAATGACCTCGGGGGCAACGTGGACGGTGACATCGACAGGTTCGCGATCGCCCTCATGGGGGAGGACCTCACGGTCCGGGCCGATCTCTACGACTTCGGCCTCGCGGAGTTTCGTGCGATCGCCTGCAGAGACGTGCTCGCCGAACCCGCGGCGGCTTGCTGACCAGTCAGGGCAGTTGACCTGCCGCGTGCAGGTGGTCGAAGACGAGGCGGTCGGCGGCCGACACCCGGTCGCGGTCCGCGTAGCCGAACCAGGCCAGCTCGGCGATCTCCGTGTCGGGGTGCGGCGTGCCGTGGTGGTCGGCGGTGTAGCACGTCATCGTGACCCGGGTGCCCGGCGGCCGTCCGTGTGCCTCGGCCTCGAACGTGCCCACGTGCGACTCCGTCCCCGCGACGATCGTGACGCCGAGCTCCTCGCGGACCTCTCGCACCAGCGTCTGCAGGTCGCTCTCGCCCGCCTCGCGCCGGCCGCCGGGCAGATAGAACAGGTCCCGGCCGTGGTTGCGGGAGCACAGGATCGTCCCGCCGGACACCAGCACCCACGCGACCTTGTCGATCATCGCGGGCATCAGAGGTAGCGCCCCACCGGAGTGCGTTCGATCAGTTTCCAGGCCAGCCAGAAGCAGACCGGGATGCCGATGCCGGCCACCGCGATCGCTTTCGCCTCCGCCGGCAGGTCGAACGGGCGCAGCAGGATCGCCAGCGTCAGCAGGACGGGTGCCTGGAGGACGAACGCCGCGAACGAGCCGCGCGCGCAGCGCCGCCAGAGTTGGCTGACTCCCTGCAGGCGGTCCTGGGCCAGGCCCAGCACCCAGACCGAGCCGGCCACCACCAGCACCGCCTCAACGGTCGCGAGCAACAGGGCCTGCCAGTGCCAGCCGCCCTGGTACGGGCCCGCGTCGTCGGCCAGGTCGCCGATGCCGACCGTCCACGCGTAGACCGGCAGCGCCAGCACCGTGGTGATCACCGCGACCCCGCAGCCGCGCCGGAGGCCCTCAGGGACGCGCTTGGCCCAGCCGAAGCGGGCCGCCGCGACGCCCAGGCCGAACATGGCCACGCACTGCGGCCACTGCCAGACGTGCAGGTCGAGGACCTGCTTGCTCTGCGCCGGGAACCAGAGCCGAACCATGAACGACGCGAGCGCGACCATCGCGACCAGCGTCACGAGCTGGCGGCCACCCAGGGTCGTCGGGCCTTCGTCCGACTCGTCGACGCGGCCGTCGGCGCGGGCGCGGTCGCGGGCCCAGACCAGCGCCGCGTACGCCAGCGACACGTAGAGCAGGATCTCGGCGAACCAGAGCGGTCCCGAGTCGAGGAACGGGTGCCGGTGCGTGAACTCCCACCAGAACGAGACCTTGTAGCCGGCCGCGAGGTAGGCGAACCACATGAACAGCGGCCAGACCAGCAGGGCGAAGAGCAGAAAGGGTACGCCGAGGCGCACCAGCCGCTCACTGGCGAACTTGCCGGGACCCTTGCGGGCCATCGCCGCCGGTGCGAACAGGCCGGCGATGAAGAAGAAGGTGCCGATCACGAAAAGGGCCGTCGGTCCGACGACGACGGCCATGGCGAGCTCGGATTTTGGATGGAACGTGGTCTCCTGGACTTCGTCGTACGGCCAACCCCCGATGGCCGAATAGCCCAGCAGTGCGTGCCCACCGATGATCCACGCGACCATCACGGCGCGCAGGTTGTCTACGTGCGGGAGCCTCTCGACCCGCGTAACCGACCCCATCGTGGCCATCCGGACCCCCTCTCCGAATTAATGGCGCACATTCAAGATTGCCACCGGAAGCCCGTCATCGGGGACAGCCAAAGGGTCAAGGTGCGCATCGTCACGCCCCGGCGACAACCAGTCACACCCTTTGTCCCGATACGCTCGGCGGTCATGGAGGCACAGATCCGACCGCTGGAGGCAGTGGACTGGCCTGCGGCTCGGCGGATTTACCAGGAAGGCCTGGACTCGGGAGAGGCCAGCTTCGAGACCGTTGCGCCGGATTGGTCGGCCTTTGACGGCTCGCGACTGCCTTCACATAGATTTGTCGCAATGTTCGATGGGCGCATAGCGGGCTGGGTCGCGGTGTCGGCGGTCTCCGCGCGACCGGTGTACGCGGGCGTGGTCGAGCACAGCGTCTACGTCGACGCGGCGGCCCGGGGGAGAGGCGTGGGTGCGGCATTGCTCCGCGCGCTGATCACCTCGACGGAGCGGTCCGGCATCTGGACCATCCAATCCGCCATCTTCCCGACCAATGTGGCGAGTCTCCGCCTGCACGAGGCGGCCGGATTCCGCGTGGTCGGCACCCGGGAGCGCCTCGGTCGCCGCGACGGCGAGTGGCGCGACGTCGTCCTGCTCGAACGCCGCAGCCAGGTGATCTAGCCAACCCGGGACGAGTTGATCTTCGCGACGTTCGCGTACCCGCCAGTTTCCCGCCGCCTGCCATTGGTTTTCGCGGTCTAGCCATGGGAGGCGGACCCCGAACCATCGCGAAACTGGAGTACCACGTGACGCAGTCAAGGCGCGGCGTGCTGAAGTCGGCAGCCGCGATCACCGCGCTCAGCGCCGGACGGCTGGCCCTCGGCCCGCAGCCCGCCCTCGCATCGGAAGCGCACCACGACGGACCGCCGGTCAAGCGGCCGGACACCGTCTCGATGGCCATGCACATCCACGCGTCCTGGAGCGAGGGCACGGGAAGCATGGAAGGGCACCTCGACCAGGCCACGAAGACCGGCATCGACGTGCTCTTCTGGACCGAGCACGACTTCCGGATGGCCGAGCACGGCTACCCCGACGTGCTGCACCTGACCGGGCCGAGCGAGACCGTCAACAAGGTCGTCTGGACCTGGGCCCCGCAGTCGGCCGGCACGCTCGCCACGTCCCAGGTGACCTGGGACCCGGCCATGGCGTCGCCCGGCGACGCGGCCGTGCCCGGCTCGCTGCACCTCGCCGCACTGTCCGCGGGTCGGGAACCGGCGTCGGTCGGGGTCAAGGGCTCGGCGGCCAACACCGTCGACCAGCGGTCCGTGTACGACCAGCGGATCACCGTCGACGTGTTCCCCGCGTCGGTCTCGCCGGACAGCTACCTGACGCTGACGCTGACCACGAGCTGGCGGCCCGCCACCCACGGCCGCCCGGCCGGCCAGTACACGCTCACCTACGTCGTCGACGGCACGCAGAGCCGGTCGCGCACCCGCGACGGCATCGCCGGCACCGTGCACGTGCCGGCCCGCCAGGGTCGGTGGAACACGATCGAGCTGCGGCCCGAGGAGGACCTGGCGCGGCTCTGGCCGGACATCGAGGCCGCCGACGCCGCGATGTCCAACCTGACGCTCAGCGCGGTCAGCACGCGCGGGCGCAGCGCCGAGGGCTGGTTCGACCTGCTGCGCATCACCCGGCCCACCCGGAGCGCGGACGCCGTGCTGCGGAAGCAGGCGGAGCTGATGCGCGGGTACGCCCACCGCTTCCCGGCGGTCCGGCAGTACCAGGGCATGGAGGTGTCACTGCTCAAGCCGACCCACTTCAACTGGTACGGGCCGCGGCTGCACATGCCCACGTTCGCGCAGCCGACGCCGACCGCTGACCCGGACCCGGACGCCGCGATCGCCGCCATCGAGATGATCCACGCGGCCGGCGGGCTGGCCTCGTACAACCATCCCTTCGGCACCTCGAACCCGGCCGTGCTGCCGGTCGCGCAGCAGGACACGATGCGGGCCTCGGTCGCCGCGTCGATCGTCGCCGACAAGGCGATGGGCGCGGACATCCTGGAGGTCGGCTACCCGAGCCGCGGCGGCGTCGACCTGGACCACCACGCGCAGGTCTGGGACGTCTGCTCGCGCAACGGGCTGTTCCTGACCGGCACCGGGGTCAGCGACGACCACTCGGGCCAGGACTGGTTCGGCCAGCAGGCCAACTTCGTCACCTGGGCCTACTCCAAGAGCCGCGACCTGGACCACCTGCTCCCGTCGCTCTCGTCGGGCAACGTGTTCTTCGGCAACCCCGCCGCGTTCACCGGAACCCTCGGCCTGCTCGTCGACGGCGAGGCCCCGATGGGCTCGGTCACGGTCTCGCGGGCGCGGACGCGCAACGTGCGCATCCTGGCCGACCAGCTGCCCGCCGGCGGCACCGTCCGCGTGGTGCGGGGCACGGTCGACCTGGCCGGGCCCACCACGCCCGAGCCGGGCACGACCGTCCAGGACCTGGCCGCCGCCGAGTTCCGGCGGGGATACGTGGACCTGAAGGTCGACACGAGCGCGCCGACGTTCCTGCGGGTCGAGGTGCGCGCGGCGGGCTCGGCCACGCCGATCGCGCTGTCCAACCCGGTCTGGCTGCTGCGCGACACCCCCGCGGGCGGCATTCCCCGCCACCGCCGGGTGAGCTGAGCACACGCGGGCACGGCCGGCCTCCCGGCCGTGCCCGCGTCGCCGCTCAGGGCCAGAGCAGGTCCCGTTTCCATCCGGCCGCGTCGCGCGCGTAGCGCAGCCGGAGGTGTTTGCGGTGTTTGTCGCCCTGCCAGAACTCCACCTGCTCGGCCGCCAGGGTGCAGAGCGTCCACCGTGGATCGACGAGCGCGGGTTCGGCGGCGACGCGGGCGGTCGCCCGCTCGACGGCGAGGTCGAGGTCCCGGCGGTCCGGGAGCGGCTGACTCTGCCGGCCGAGCGAGGCCTCGGCGCGGGACCCGGCAGGGCGGGCGAGGAAATCCGCGGCGCTGAGCTCGGCCGGCTCGGGACGCACCGGTCCCCGGACGCGTACCTGTCGAGGCAGGGCCGGCCAGTAGAACGTGAGCGCCGCCGCCGGTCGCCGGAGCAGGTCCTGACCTTTCGGGGAGTCGGCGTGCACGGCGAACTGCCAGCCGTGCTCATCGACGTTCTTGAGGATCAGGACCCGGGCGGAGGGGGCACCGTCGGGGCCGACGGTGGAGAGCGTCATCGCGTGCGGCTCGCGCACACCGGCATCGACCGCGTGGGTGAGCCAGTCGAGGAAGAGCTGGTCGGGTCGCTGCGGCGCCTCGGTCGGGTCGAAGGTCGGCAACGGTCCGGCGAAGACCGGCAGGGCCCGCAGGTACGTCCGGACGTCGGTCACGGCCGGCCGACGATCAGGCGCAGCGAACCCGCGAAGGTCGGCTGGGTACGCAGGTGGGCATGGCGGGCGTCCCAGGCGCCGGAGGACAGGTCGCCGCTGAGCCGGTCGACGGCTCGGGCCGTCGCGAGCGCGTCGACGAAGCCCCACGCGGACTGCGCGGCCCGCACCGCCGGGTCCAGGAAACGCTCGGGCCGTGCGTAGTAGGCCTCCGTGAAGCCGTCCACGCAGTCGATCGGGATCGGCACCTCGACGACCTGCGTCTCGGGACCGACTGCGTCGGCGATGGTGGCGATCGCCGGGTAGCGGCGGCGTTCCGCGACGATCAGCTCCGGCGCGTACTCGGCGAGCCAGAAGCGGTCGAGCAGGTCGCCGTCGAAGGTGAGCACGACCACCGGCCCGCGGGCGACCCGGCGGAGCTCGGCCAGGCCGCGGGCGGGGTCCGCCCACTGGTGCACGGTGACGGTCGCCAGCACCGCGTCGAAGGCGTCGTCGTCGAAGGGGAGATCTTCGGCGGCGGCGTCCAGGGCGGGCACCGCGGTCGAAGGTCGCTGGGCGCGCATGCGGGCCGAGGGCTCGACCGCGACCACATAGCGGTCGTCGGGTTCGTAGGAACCGGCGCCCGCACCGACGTTGAGGACGGTACGGGCGTTGCCGAGCGCCGCGTGGATCATGGCCGCGATGCGGGGATCGGGTCGCCGCCGCTGGGCGTACCCGTGGCCGTTGGTCTCGTAGTCGAAGTCGCCTCTGATCATGCCGGGACGCTAAACCCGCACCTCGGGGTGCGGGTCAAGCCGCTTGACCCGTACCCCAGGGTGCGGGTTTAGCATCGGGCCCGTGCGGGTGGGTGAGCTGGCGCGCCGGACGGGCACGACGATCCGGGCCCTGCGCTACTACGAGTCGGTCGGGCTGGTCGTGCCGCGGCGCCTGGGCAACGGCTACCGCGAGTACGAGCCGGTCGCCGTCCGCATGGTCGCCCAGATCCGCGAGTTGATGACGCTGGGGCTCAGCGTCGAGGAGACCCGCCCGTTCGTCGAGTCGATCGCCGCCGGGTCGGACGAGGCCGACGTCTGCGCGGCCGCGCTGGCGACCTACCGCGGCACGATCACCGCCATCGAGGACCGCATCGGCAAGCTCGCCGCGCAGCGGGACGCCCTCGACGCCCGGCTCGATGCGGCCGCCGGTCGCGTGGTCACCGGCGAACCCGCCACCGCGGGCGACCCGCACGACCTGGTCGGCCGGGCCCTGCCCAAGCTGACCTTCTACGCCACCGACGGGCGGCCCGTCGACCTGTCGGCGCTCGGCCCGGGACGCAGCGTCATCTTCGTCTACCCGCTGACCGGTCGCCCCGGCGTCGACCTGCCCAACAGCCTGCTCGAGGTGCACGGCGCGCTGGGCGAGGGGGAGCAGCCGGCCTGGTTCCGCGACCACCACGCGGAGCTGCGCGCGGCCGGGGCGGAACGGGTCTACGGGCTGTCCGCACAGTCGACCGGCTACCAGCGCGAGCTCGTGCACCGCCTGCGGCTGCCGTACCCGCTGATCCCCGACCCACGCCTGACCCTGGCCTCCGCGCTCGGCCTGCCCACCTTCACCGCCGGCGACATGACGCTCTACAAACGACTGACGCTGATCGTCGCCGACGAGGTGATCGAGCACGTCTTCCACCCGATCCCGTACCCGGCCTCACACGCCCTGGACGTGCTGCGGTGGCTGACCAAGCGCCGCCCGCGCTAGTCGTCGAGGTCGTCGAGGTCGTCGAGGAAGCGTAGGGCCGCTTGGGCGTTCTCCGTGCGCCAGCTCAGCAGGACGCGGCCGAAGCCGTCCGCGGTGCGGCGTTGCTGGTCCAGGGCGGCGTGTACGTCCGTGAGGACCGCGCGTTGCGCAACGATCAGGGGGCCGAGGCCGAGGGCGCGGCGCATCCGGAGGGCGATCTTCACGAGGAGCTCCGAGCGCATGTCCCGCACGTGGGTGACCGGGCGGTCGAGCCAGTCCGCGGCCGCGGCGTGGCCGGCGGGGGTGCTGGCCACGATGGACCGCACCGGGCCGCGCGCGCCGGCCTCGGTGGACCGGGCCGCGACCAGGCCTAGCTCGGTCAGCCGGTCAATCGAGCGGTAGACCAGCGGCCGCGGGATGGCCCAGGCGCGGCCGATCTCCGCACCCTCGGCGGTCAGCGCGGCGACCGCGAACCCGTGCGTCGGCGCCTCGTCGACGAGGGCCAGCACGATCCACGTGCCGAGGGGTAGGTCGACCACGGCGCACAGCCTATGGCCCGGACCCGCTTCCGGTCCGGAGGTCCTGCCGGTAGTCTCAGAGTGACTACCGGTCGGAGGTGGTGCGCGTGCGGCCTGTCGGGAGGCTTCCGGACGGCACCGGCTACCACGCTCCGCTGGGCCGGATGGTCGCCGACGGCGACCGGGTCTGCTGCCACCTGTGTGGCCGTTTCTTCCTTTCGGTGGCCAGTCACATCCGCGTGCACGGCTGGTCGAAGGCCGACTACCTCGCGGCTTTCGGGCTCGAGCTGAGCAACCCCCTGTCCGGCGAGGCCACCCGCAAGCGGCGCGCGGCGTCGTTCACGGCCCGGTTCGCCGTCGAGCCCGCGATCCAGCGGGCCCAGCGGTTGGCCCACGACCGGGCGCGCAGCGGAGCGCTCACCGCGGCGGCGGCCACGGCCGCCCGGGGCCGGCGGCAGCCGGCCGAGCGCCGGGCCAAGACGTTGCGCACGCTCGCGGGCATCAGCCGGGCGGCGCGGGCCGAGGGCACCCGGCGCGCCGCCGCGGACCGGATGGCGCGGGTCGCGGCAGGGGTCGCCGACCGGTTCGGGTTCGCGGACTTTCCCTCGTACGTCGCCGACCGGTTGCGCCGGGGCGCGAGCATGGCGGCGATCAGCCGCGAGGCGGGCCTGCACAAGGACTGGGTGTCGCGGCAGCTGGCCGCTGTCGCGCCGGGCGTGGTGCCACCGCTGCGCGCGGACGCCCGGCTGAGGCCGGCGGCGCTCGCGCACGGGTTCGGTGACACCGCCGGCTATCTGCGGGCCCGGCACGTCGACGAACACCGCACGGTCTCGGCCATCGCGCTGGAGGCGGGTGTGACGGCGACGACCGTCCACGCGGCACTGCGCCACCATGGGCTGCGCCCGGTCGCGCACGCCACGAAGCGGCATCTCGCCGACGCCCGGGCCGCCGCGGTCGCGGAGGCGTTCGGCTATCCCACGCTCGTCGCGTACATCGCGGCCCGGCGGAGCGTCCCGCGGTCCTGGCGCGACATCGCCGCGGAATGCGGCCTACCGGAGACGACCCTGCGTCGTCATGCGGCGGCGGCGACGACCTGACCGACCGCGCGGGTGGCGAGGGCCAGGAAGCGGTGCGGTGGGTCGTCGTAGCGGTCGAGCCGCCATCCGGTGGCGACCAGGGCGGGACCGAACCGGCGCTGGTCGAGTGGGTCGTCCGGGGTCAGCGCGCGGCCGTGGCGGGCGGCCAGGGCGGCGCGTCCGTACGGGTGGAAGACGATCAGTCGTCCACCGGCGCGGGTGACGCGGGCGAGCTCGGCCAACCCGGCCTCCAGGTCCGGCAGGTGCATGACCAGGCCGGCGGCGAAGATCGCGTCGGTGGAGTCGGCCGCGAACGGCAGGCGGCGCGCGTCACCGAGGACGAGCGCCGAGCAGGACGCGCGGGCGCGGTCTGCGGCGACGGCCAGCATCTGCGGCGTGAGGTCCACGCCGGCCACGACCCCGCCGGCGCCGACCGCGGCACGCAGCGCCGGCAGTGCCCGGCCGGTGCCGCAGCCGACGTCGAGCACGCGGTGCCCGGGCCGCAGGCCCGCCTCCGCGATCGCCGCGCCGTACGCCTCGGTGTCGTCGCCGAACCTGCTGTCCCAGGTGGCGGCGCGAATGCCGAAGAAGGCGCGGCTCTCCGTCACGTACCACGGTTGCCGTGGGTCGAGACCGGGTGCGACGTGGCGGATGACGGGCCAGCCGGGGTCGTGCAGGTCGATGACGACGTCGGTGCCGTCCTCGCCCGGGGCCACCGGATGCGACCGGAGCCAGATGACCACGTGCCACGGCGCGTGCGGCGGACGGGACCGCCAGCGTGCGCCGTCGGCGACCGTGGTGCTGCGCGCGCCGCCGTTGACCCACCAGCCGTCCTCGTCGGCTTCCGGGCTCGTGTCGGTGAGGCGTACGCACGGCTGCCCGACGGCGTGCAACGTGTCGACCAGGCGGTCGGCCACCGTGGCCGCCAGCGGCGGAGGGCCGTCCACCACGACCCGACTGTGCGGGCCGGGCAGGAGCGCCGCGATCGCGTCGAGGACCTCGGACCAGCGCTGGACCTGCGCGCCGTCGAGCGCCTCCCAGGCGCGCACCGTGGGTGGCTCGGCGGTCACCGTTCCATCATGCAGGTGCGAGCTGACGAAGGCTAGATTCGCCGCGAAAGCGAGCCCATATAGCGATCACCGGTGGCAGTTGCGGCTGATAACGTCGGCCTGTCGTGCCCAGCTCTGACAATAAGGAGGACCAGCGCGTGATCACACGCTCGATACGCGGAATCGTGGCCGGCCTGGCGGTGACCGCCCTGCTGGCCGTCGGCGCTTGCGGCAACGGCGACGAGGCGACGGGCGGCATCGGCGCGCCGACGCCCGGCTCGACGGCGGTCACCGGCGACATCACCGTGTTCGCCGCGGCGTCGCTGACGGAGGCGTTCACCCAGATCGGCAAGGACTTCGAGGCCGCCAACCCCGGCACCAAGGTGGTCTTCAACTTCGCCGGCTCGTCGGCGCTCGCCACGCAGATCAACCAGGGCGCGCCGGCCGACGTCTTCGCGTCCGCGGCGCCGGCCAACATGAAGACCGTCACCGACGCCGGCAACGCCGAGGGGCAGCCGACGATCTTCGCGAAGAACCAACTGGTGATCGCGGTCGCGAAGGGCAACCCGAAGGGCATCCAGGGCCTGCCCGACCTGAGCAAGGCCGGCGTCAAGGTGGCCCTCTGTGCCGAGCAGGTGCCGTGCGGCGCGGCCGCCAAGAAGGCCCTCGCCGCGTCGGGGACTACCGTCACCCCGGTGACCCAGGAGCAGGACGTCAAGGCGGCACTGTCCAAAGTGACCCTCGGCGAGGTCGACGCGGCGCTCGTCTACCGCACCGACGCCAAGGCCGCCGCGAGCAGCGTCGACGCGGTCGAGTTCCCGGAGTCGGCGCAGGCCGTCAACGACTACCCGATCGTCGTGCTGAAGAACGCGCCCAACAAGGCGGGCGCCCAGGCATTCGTCGACTACGTGCTCTCCGACCCGGGCGAGAAGGTCCTGACAGACGCTGGTTTCCAGGCACCGTAATGACACGCACAGACGCCGCCGGAGCCCCCCGGTTCCGGCGGCGGGTCGGCCGTACCCCCGCGGTCCTGGTCGTCCCGGCGATCATCGCGCTGGCCTTCCTCGTGCTGCCGCTGGCGGGCCTGCTGGTCCGGGCACCGTGGGCGACGCTGCCCCAGCGCCTGACCGACCCGCAGGTCCTGACCGCGCTGCGGCTGTCGCTGGAGACCTCGACGCTCGCGACGCTGTTGTGCCTGCTGCTGGGCGTACCGCTGGCCTGGCTGCTGGCCCGTGTCGAGTTTCCCGGCCGGCGCATCGTCCGGGCGTTGGTGACCGTGCCGCTCGTGCTGCCCCCGGTCGTCGGGGGTCTGGCGTTGCTGCTCGTGTTCGGCCGCCGCGGGCTGGTCGGCGAATGGCTCGACCAGGCGTTCGGGCTGACGTTCGCGTTCACCACCAAGGGCGTCGTGCTGGCCGAGGCGTTCGTCGCCATGCCGTTCCTCGTCATCGCGGTCGAAGGCGCGCTGCGCGGTGCCGACACCCGCTTCGAGGAGGCCGCCGCGACCCTCGGCGCCGGCCGCTGGACCACCTTCCGCCGCGTCACGCTGCCGCTGGTCGCGCCCGGCATCGCCGCCGGTGCGGTGCTGTGCTGGGCCCGTGCGCTCGGTGAGTTCGGCGCCACCATCACCTTCGCGGGCAACTTCCCCGGGAAGACGCAGACGATGCCGCTGGCCGTCTACCTCACCCTCGAACAGGACCTCGACGGCGCGATCGTGCTGAGCCTCATCCTGCTGCTGGTGTCCGTGGTCATCCTCGCCGCCCTCCGCGACCGCTGGATCACCGCGCCATGACCGCGCCCCTCGTGGACAGCCGCATCGTCGTCGACCGGGGTGCCTTCCGGCTCGACATTCACCTGCGGATCGACCCCGGCGAGGTCGTCGCGCTGCTCGGGCCGAACGGGGCCGGAAAGACCACCGCCCTGCGTGCCCTGGCGGGGCTCGTTCCGTTGACGGACGGGCACATCCGGCTGCGCGACCGTGAGCTCGACGACGCCCGGGCCCGGCGCTGGGTGCCGCCCGAGCACCGGCCCATCGGCGTCGTCTTCCAGGACTACCTGCTCTTCCCGCACCTGACCGCGCTCGAGAACGTCGCCTTCGGCCCGCGCAGCCACGGCACGGCCCGCAAGGAGGCCCGCGTGGTCGCCGCCGCCTGGCTGGACCGGGTGGGTCTGGGTGACCACGCGCGCCGCAAGCCCCGGCAGCTCTCCGGCGGCCAGGCGCAGCGCGTCGCGCTCGCCCGCGCCCTCGCCGTCGAGCCCGAGCTGTTGCTCCTCGACGAGCCGCTCGCGGCACTCGACGCCCGCACCCGCCTCGACACCCGCGCGGAGCTACACCGGCATCTCGCGGCGCACCCCGGCGCGACCTTGCTGGTCACGCACGACCCGCTCGACGCGCTCGTGCTCGCGGACCGGCTCGTCATCCTCGAAGGCGGCCGGGTCGTCCAGGAGGGCGACGCCGCCCAGATCACGGCCCAACCACGGACCGACTACGTGGCCCGCCTCGTCGGCCTCAACCTCTACCGGGGCCGGGCAGCCGGCGGCGGTGTCGAGGTCGCCGGCGGGCTGACCCTGACGACCACCGACGCCGTCGACGGGGACGTGTTCGTCGCGTTCTCCCCGATCGCGGTCGCGGTCCACCTCGACCAGCCGACCGGCAGCCCGCGCAACACCTGGCCCGCGACGATCACCGCCGTGCAACGGCACGGCGACAACCTGCGGCTCCAGCTCGACGGGCCGATCGCCGCGGCCGCCGACGTCACTCCGGCGGCCGCCGCGCAGCTCGAGCTCGTCCCGGGTCGGCGCGTCTGGGCAGCAGTCAAAGCCACCGAGACGCGCGCCTATCCCGCGGACGCGTGACCGACGAACGACTCGAGGGCGAGCAGCGTCAGCCGCTCGGCCGTCGCGGTGCCGGGCACCGGTGAGAACAGGGCCAGGATCTGCGAGCGGTCCTCGTCGACGAGGAACTGGCAGTCGAACTCGAGCAGGCCGACCCCGGGATGCTGGATCCGCTTGCGGCGCCGGCGCAGGACCGCGACGTCGTGCAGGTTCCACAGCGCGGCGAACTCCGGGCTGTCGGCCACCAGCCGTGCGACGAGCGACCGGGCCGGGGCATCGTCGCGGCGGGTCACCGCGGCACGCAGGTCGGCGACCAGCGCGCGGGACTCCGCGGCATGGTCCTCGACCGGGTAGCCGCTCCGCGCGCCGGGCTCGCAGAACCAGCGGTAGACGACGGTCGTCCCGGTGGGCGGGCCGAAGACGGCCCGGGCCAGGCGGTTCTGCTCCAGCGTGTCGCCGAGATCGGTCATGACCTGGGCGGGCATGTCGGTCAGCGCGTCGAGGGCGGTGAGCAGCGCCGGGGCGACGTACCGGTGGTCCTGGTGGCGGTCGGGAACGGGGTGGCCGGTGAGGCGGTAGAGGTGGTCGCGCTCGTCCTGGCTCAGCCGGAGCGCCCGGGTCAACGAGCGCACCACGACCTCGGAGGGCACCGCCGTGGCCCGCCGCTGTTCCAGCCGGGTGTAGTAGTCCGTCGAGACGCCGGCCAGGGCCGCGACCTCCTCGCGCCGCAGTCCCGGGGTCCGCCGCCGGCCCGCCGTCGCCACGCCGACCTCGTCGGGGGTGAGTGCGGCCCGGCGGGTCCGCAGGAACTCCGCCAGCAGTTGAGCGTCCACCCACCAAGTGTGCTCGCCGCGGCCGCGCCAGCCAGAGTGAGACTCACTCTGCCAAGGCGCCCGGGGCCGCCGCAGGCTGGATCACGACCGATCCAACCGATCTTGGGAGCAACCCCATGTCCACCTGGTTCCTCACCGGCGCGTCCCGCGGGCTCGGTGCCCACTGGGCCGAAGCCATCCTGGACCGCGGCGACAACCTCGCCGCTGCCGCCCGCGACGCTTCGACGCTCAAGCCCCTGGCCGACCGCTATGGCGACCGGTTGCTCGCGCTCGAACTGGATGTCACGGACCGCGCGGCCGTCGATGCCGCCGTCGCCCGGGCCGAGCAGCGCTTCGACGGCATCGACGTGCTGGTCAACAACGCCGGGCACATGCTGCACGGCGCGGTGGAGGAGGTCACCGCCGAACAGGCCATCGCGCAGATGGACGTCAACTACTTCGGCGCGCTGTGGACCACCCGGGCGGTGCTGCCCGGCATGCGTCGTCGCCGCCGCGGCCGGATCATGCAGGTCTCCTCCCTCGGGGGCCTGATCGCGTACCCGGCGCTTGGCATCTACCAGGCGTCGAAATGGGCGCTGGAGGCGATGAGCCAGTCGCTGGCCGCCGAGGTCGCCGCGTACGACATCCACGTCACCCTGATCGAACCGATCATGTTCCCGACCGACCTGGCCACGGCCTCGCCCCAGTCCACCCGGGACCCCGCGTACGCGCACGCCCACGAGGCCCTCTACGCCGGCGCGGCGGGCTCCGGTTTCGCACCCGGCGACCCGGCCGCCACCGCCCAGGCGATCCTGGCCCTGGCCGACGCCCCCAACCCGCCGTTGCGGGTGCTCTTCGGCACGAACGGACTCGACGCGGTGCGCACCGAGTACGCCGGCCGACTCGCCGGGCTGGAAGAGTGGGACCACCTCTCGCGCCTGGCCCAGGGCTGAGTGACGGTCGCGCTCAGCGCCTGCTGTCGGCGATCCGGTTGAGCTCGGCGACGTCCCACCAGAACGGCCTGATGTCGGTGATCTTGCCGTCCTCGATCCAGAGCAGCTCGGTCAACAGCATCGACCAGCGGTTGCCCGCGCCGTCGAGGCCGGTCGGCTCGACGACGGCGATGACGCGATGGGGACCGTCCGCGACGAGCTCGTGGGCGGTCATCCCGTCGGCGCCGATCCCGGCGAATATCCGCTCTCGGGCCGCGTTGGCGTCGAGTCCGGTCCAGGAGCCGGGCACCGGATGGCTCTCGGGCAGCGTCAGCCGGTAGTCCGCCGGGCCGCACCGAGCCCGCCGCCGGCGATGGTCTCCGCCCGCGCCGGGTCAACGGATTGCGTCGCGAGGAGGTCGCCCGGCTCGCCGGCGTCAGCTTCGACTACTACGCCCGGCTCGAGCAGGGCCGCGTCGGCCACGTCTCCGACGCGGTGCTGAAGGGCGTCGCGGACGCCCTCAGCCTCGACGCGGCGGAGCGCCGCTATCTGCGTGATCTGCTGGCGGCGCCGCGCCGCCCGTCCACCGCCACCCCGCCGGCCCGTCGGGAGCGGGTACGGCCGACGGTCCGGCGCCTCGTGGACACCTTCGGCGACGTACCCGTCATGGTGACGGGCCGCGGCCTGGACGTCCTGGCGGTGAACGCGCTGGCCGCCGAGCTCTTCTTCGACCCCGCCGCCGAGCGGAACCTCGCCGTGTGGACCTTCCTGGTTCCAGAGGCCAGGCAGCGGTACGTCGAGTGGAGGCGGATCGCCGAGGGCATGGCGGACGGCCTACGCCTGCAGGCGGCGAGCGATCCGGGCGACGCCCGGGTGGCCGAGGTGATCGCCACCCTGCGCGAGCGCAGTGCGGACTTCCGCCTCATGTGGGCGAAGCAGGGCGCTTTCGAGTGCACCTTCGCCAGCGTGCTGATGCGCCCCCCCTGGTCGGCGAGCTCCGGCTCGACTGCGAGGCCTTCCCGGTGCCGGGCGACGCCGTCCAGCGCGTGAACGTCCACAGCGCTCCGGCGGGCTCGCCCGCCGAGGCGAAACTGGCCGAGCTCAGGTCTCTAGCGCGAGACCACTAGCCACTCCCGGGTGTGCCGGGTCGACGAGGTCGGCGTAGCCGGCGTTGTGCTCGATGAAGGCGCGCACGATCGGGCACATGATCGTGACCGTCTTGCCCTCCGTGCGGACGTCCTGGAGCACGCGTCGGATCAGCTCGGTGGCGATGCCCCGGCCGCGGAACTCGGGGAACACCGACGTGGCCCGCAGCACGAGTCGGTCGCCGCCGGCGACGTCGTAGGCGAGCCCGGCCACCTCCCGCCCCGCGGTGACGGCGGAGTAGGCGCCGGCTTCCTCGTCCTTGACGACCTCGAAGTCGAGCGCGCGGGTGGGGTCTGTCATCGGTGTTCCTTCGCTGTTTTTGTAGTGGACCAACCCGTCCATTATTGCGACGGAGCTGCCTGCCGTGAGGCGCAGACTGGACTATATAGTCCGCTCGGGGCTAGGGTTCCGAGGACCGACTACAGGAAGGCGCTGTTGATGGAAACCGATCGGGATCGTGTTGTCGCATCCGCTCGAGCTGTGCTCCCGGCCACCGAGCGCCGGCGCACGGACCTGACCACGCGGGGCTTCGCGTTCCTCGCCGACGAACCGCACAACCGCTCCGTCGGTGAAGGCCCGACGCCGACCGAGTACCTGTTGATGGCGCTCGCCTCGTGCACGGCGCAGACGCTCCGGCAGTACGTCGACTACAAGTACGACACCGCCGGCGACATCACCGTCGAGATCGACTACCACGAGCCCGCGTACGACGGTGCGGAGCGCTACCTCCAGCGCACGATCACGTTGAGCGAGGAGCCCGACCCCGACGACCTGAAGGTGATGCACGACATCGCCGAGAAGTCGCCCGTGACCCTGCTGATCCAGTTCGCCTGGAGCGTGCGTACGGAGTTCGTCGGCCCGCGCTGAAACTGGCGCCACAAACCGATTGCGTGGTGTGGTTGGGTCCGAGGTATGCAGCGTGCGACTCCCAACCAACTGAGCGAGATCGTCGACGCGGTGGCGGGCTGGCAGCACACCGGCGGGCCGGTCCAGCTTCACCCCGGTGACCTGGGGTGGAACTGCAGCCTGGGCGAGCAGGCGTTGGTCGAAGCCCTCCGGGTGTGGACCCGCGACGGGCGGATCGTGGCCGCCGGCATGGTCGACGACGACTCCGGGCTGATCCGGATGGGCATCGCGCCGAGCCTCGACGACGACGCCGCGTTCGCCGCCCAGCTCCTGGCCGACCTGTCGGACCCGGCGCTGTCCGCCGTCGAGGCCCGCTTCGGCAAAGCCTTTCGCGAGCTCCTGAGCGGCAGCGGTTGGGTGGCCGACGAGCCGTGGACACCGTTGTCCCGGGACCTGACCGAGAAGGTGGACGACAGCGGGCTGCGGATCGAGGTCATCGACGCGCACGACGTCCAGGATCGGCTCCTCCAGGACCGGGTCGCGGTGCAGCGGGCCATGTTCGCCAACTCGACGTTCACAGTGGAGCGTTGGCGCGCGATGGCCGCCGGTCCGGCCTACCGGCGGGCCAGGTGCCTGGTCGGCTACGACGGCGACGGCAACGCGGCCGCCACGGTGACGGTCTGGTCGGCGGGAGAAGGGCGACCGGGCCTGATCGAGCCCCTCGGCGTGCACAAGGACCATCGTGGCCGCGGATTCGGCCGCGCCATCACGCTGGCCGCGGCCGCCGCGCTGCGCGAGCTGGGTTCCTCCACGGCGACCGTCTGCACGCCGAGCGGCAACCACGGCGGCGTGGCGGCCTACGTCTCGGCCGGCTTCCGGCAGCTCCCGGACGCCACCGACTTCCGCCGGCCGACGGGCTGACACCGCTGACGGCTCAGCCGGCGAGGGCGTCGCCGAGCGCGGTCCGGCGGTACTGCACGGTCCGGCCGCTGCGGCTGCGGCTGACCAGGCCGGCCTCGCGGAGCACCGCGAGATGGTCGCCGACGGCGCCGAGGCTCATCCCGAGCTGGGCCACCAGCTGGCTCGTGCTGGCCGGCTCAGCGAGCGCACCGAGCAGTGCGGCCCGGGACCGCCCGATCAGGCGGTCCAGGCGGTGCGGCGACGGGCTGCCGGCGCCCGTCCAGGCCTCGGTGACGCCGCCGGCCCGGTAGACCAGCGCGTACCGGTGCGGCGGGTTCAGGCTCAGCCAACCGCCGCTGGACGCGCTCGGCACGAAGAGCAGGTCGGCGCCGACCAGCCGGTGTGACGGGCCGGGCATCGTGGTCAGGTCGATCCGCCCGTCGGCCCGCCAGCGCAGGTCGGACCGCAACCCGTCGAGCGCGCGGGCCCAGCCATAGGTGGCGAGCAGGCCCGACCGCCGGACGATGTCGCGTTCCAGGCCGGCCCGGACCCGGGGCCAGTACGGGGCGATGACCGCGTCCCAGTACGCCGCGAACGCGTCCGCCAGGCGGCCGGTGACGCCGCGGCGGCTCAGGACGGCCGGCAACGGGAGCGGCCGGCCACCGCGCTGGTCGGCGGCGCTGGCCCGCAGGTCGCGCAGGGCGCGCTCGTGCGGGGTGGCGCGCAGGGTGGCCAGCTCCTCGGCCAAGTTAGTGTCCACACCGGACGGTGGCATCGAGATCAGGTCCGGGAGCTCCCGGGTTTCGCGGATCACCGCGGCCAGCGCGCGCAGGACCGGGTCTTCGGCCAACGCGGCCCGGGCCGAGGCGACCCAGGCGGTGTCCAGGGCGGGTTCGCGCCAACCGCTCGCGACCAGCAGCGCACCGGTCAGGTTCGCGATCGGGGACATGGCGAACCGGGCCTTGGCCAGCTCGTCCGGGCCGACCCACAGCGTCGCCATCGTTTCGCCTCCGGACGAAACAATAGCGGAGGCCGGAGCGCGTCCTGGAGTCTCCGGTCCGTGACGACGTATCGGGCCCTCTTCGCCCTCCGGGAGTTCCGCGCCCTGTTCGGCTCGGGCGCGATCTCGGTGGCGGCCAAGACGATCGAGCTGCTGGCGCTGTCGGCTCTGGTCTACGCGCACACCGGATCGCCGCTGCTGGCCGCGGTCGCGTACCTCGGTGGCTTCCTGCCGCAGGCTTTGGGCGCCCTGACCCTGCTGTCACTGGCCGACCGGCTGCCGCCGCGGGCCGCGCTGGTCGGCTGGCGGCTGGCCCACGCGGCTCTGATCGCGGTCTTCGCGACCGGCCTCCTGCCGATCTGGGCCATGCTGGTGCTGATCATGGTGACCGGGGTCGGCGACGCGGTCGTCGGCGCGGTCGGCAACGCGGTCGTGGTCGACGTGCTGCCGGCCGACGCGTACGTCCTGGGCCGTTCGGCGCTCAACGCCTCGGCCGGCGCCATGCAGATCGTGGGTTTCGCGGTCGGCGGCACCATGCTGGCGCTGATCGGGCCGACCGTGGCGTTCTGGGCGGCCGCCGGCCTCGGCGCGTTCGGGGCGGCGCTCGTGCGGTTCGGGCTCCGGCATCGTCCACCCAGGACGGTCGGGCGGGCCTCGGTCGGCGCCACCTGGAGCGGCAACCGCCGACTGCTGGGGACGGCGCCGCTGCGCAACCTGTTGCTGGCGCAATGGCTGCCGAACGGCCTGATCGTCGGGGCCGAGGCGATGTTCGTGCCGTACGCCGGGAACGCGGCCGGCGCGCTCTTCGTCGGTGCGGCGGCCGGCATGCTGGCGGGAGACGTCGTCATCGGCCGGCTGGCGGGCCCACGACTGCGGGCCAGGATCGGCTTTCCCTTGTACGCGCTACTTGCCCTGCCCTACCTCGCGTTCGCCCTGCACCCCGGTGTGGTCTGGGCGACCGGTTTGGTGACGGTCGCGTCGTTCGGCTACGCGGCCACGCTGACCATCCAGGAACAGTTCGTGGCCGCCGTGCCGGAGGACCTGCTCGGTCAGGGCCTGGGCCTGGCCGGCAGCGGAATGCTGACGATGCAGGCGATCGGCGCGACGACGGTCGGCGCGGTGGCCGAGCTCGTCACGCCGGCGGGCGCGATGACGGTGGCCGCGCTGGGCTCGCTGCTGACCACTGCGGTCCTGGCCCGCGCCGGATTCGCATCGCCCGAAAAAGTTGCACAGCGTCAGAAAGCCGATGCATAGCGCACATCGGGCCGGCCGGCTTGGACACTGATCTCCTCATTGCCAAAGCGAACGGGGGAAGATTCGCATGTCCGAGGAAACCATTGGCCGACGGCGGCTGTTGCGCCGTGCGGGAACGGTCGCGGCCGGCGTCGTGGGTGCGGGCGCGGTCGGCGCGGTGGCCGGCTCGCCGGCGCAGGCCGACCCGGGCGACGCGCTCGTCCAGGGTGGCAACGCCGGCGTGGTGCCCACGCAACTCGTCGGCAACGCCAACGACGTGTTGCTGTCGGTGCACAACGCCGGTGGCCCGGCTCTGCGGCTGGTGCCGAGCAACGGGTCGTTGAACAACGCCCCGGTCGGGTCGATGACCATCGACCAGACCGGCAACCTCTACATCGTCCAGCGGCCCGGCGAGACCTACATCGTCCACACGAACATGAACGCCAGCCAGCTGGTGCCGGTCGTCCCGTCGCGCTTGGTCAACACCCGCACCGCGGCGGGGCGGGAGCTCATCATCAACAAGGACGTCCTCGACTCGCAGGGGCGGCTCCGCAGCAACACCACGATGCACGTCATCGCCAGCGCTCTCGTGCGCTACGCCGACGCCATGCACGGCAACGTGACGGCGGTCGACGCGGTGACCGGTGGGCACCTGAGTATCTACCCGTACGGCGTGCCGGGCCGGCCCGACACGTCCACCCTGAACTACCCGGTCGGCACCGCGCTGGCCAACGCGTTCACGGTGGGCCACGGCCGGCACCCGGTGCACGACGACGCCATCTCGATCTACAACTCGGGCGGGCCGGTGCACGTGCTGATCGACGCCGTCGCGTTCACCTTCGCGTCCGGCACCGCGGAGTTCCCGGCCACGGCCAGGGCGGCCAAGCCGATCAACCCCAAGCTCGGCCCGGCCAAGCGGGGCTGACGGGCGATCGTGCCGCCGCCGACCCCGGCGGCGGCACGATCCGGGATGCGGCGCAGGCCGGGCGGGTGGGCACTATCGTTCTGACGTGCACATCCGTTTTGACCTCCCGGCCGATCCGGCCTACCCGGGCCGCGTGGCCGCCGTGCTCAGCAGTGTCGCGCACCGCAAATACGGCTACGTCGGCGCCGTGCTGGCGGTGCTCGGTGCGATCGGCCTCGCCCTCTCGCAGGGGTTCGACCGGGGCGACCAGATCTCGCCGCTGTACATCGCGATGATCGTGGGCGGCGTCCTGGCGATGGTCTACGGGCCGTTGGTGCGGTGGCGTGCGCGCCGCCGCTCCAGCGGCTACGCCGTCGACGGCAGCTACGACATCACCGACGAGAACATCATGATGCGCAGCGGCACCGAGTCCAGTGGCATCGCCTGGGACGGCGTCGCCCGGGTGACCGAGAACCGCGAGTTCTGGATCGTGTACGTCGGCCGGATGGCGGCCACGGTGATCCCTCGCGAACGGATGTCCGAAGCGGACGACGCGACGCTGCGCGCCTTCCTGACCGAACGCGGCCTGCTCGAACGCCGCTGACCCGGTCACTCTACGAGCTTGCCGACGCTCGACACCTCGGTCATGAGGTCGGCGATCTCGGCGGGCACCGGCGGGATCTCCTCGTGCACGACGCCCGTGGCCGGTGACCAGACGAGGTTGACCCGCAGGTCGGGGTCGAGGTCCGGATAGTCGCTGCGGTTGTGGCAGCCCCGGGTCTCCCGCCGTTCCAGCGCAGCAGCCAGGGTGGCCCGCGCGGCCAGCGCCGAGGACTTGAGGTCGAAGGCGTGCGCCAGGTCCTGGAAGCCGGCGATGTCCGGGTGGATGCCCACGTCCCGCATGCGGTCCTCGATCGCGTCGAGCTCGGCCAGGCCGGCCCGGAGCCCCGGGTCGTCGCGGACCACGCCGGCGTACGCGGTCATCGTGTCGCGAACCGCCCGCTGGAGCGCCCGGACGTTCTCGTGACCGTCGGCGGCGAGCAGGTCGTCGACCTCGGCGCGGGCCTGGTCGACGGCGTCCCGCGAGCGGTGCTGCGCGTCCAGCCCGGCGGAGTACGCGGCCGCCGCCGCGCCGACGATGCGGCCGTAGACCAGCAGCTCCGACAGGGAGTTGCCGCCGAGCCGGTTCGCACCGTGCAGCCCGCTGGCCGCCTCACCGACCGCGTAGAGGCCGGCCACGTCGGTGCTGTGGTCCTCCGGCCGGACCCACACCCCGCCCATCGAGTAGTGCGCGGTGGGTGCGATCTCGATCGGGCCGGCGGTGATGTCGAGCATCTGGATCTCCAGCAT
The DNA here is from genome assembly GCF_900188485.1 of Asanoa hainanensis. Taxonomy (GTDB): domain Bacteria; phylum Actinomycetota; class Actinomycetes; order Mycobacteriales; family Micromonosporaceae; genus Asanoa; species Asanoa hainanensis. The sequence continues at coordinate 156,109 of NZ_FZPH01000015.1, read as the reverse complement.
CATCTGGTAGACCCGCGGCAGCCGCCGCATGATGGTCTCGCGCGGCAGGTGGGACACGTCGAGCCAGACACCGCCGTTGGCGGTGCCCCGACCCGCCATGATCTCCGTGTATTCCGCCAGGGAGACCCGGTCGCGTGTGGACAGTTCCATGCGCTCCGGGTCGTAGCGTTCCATGAACCGCTCGCCGACCGCGTTGCGCAGGATCCCGCCCTCGCCGCGGGCGGCCTCGGAGACCAGGGTGCCGGCCGCGTTCTCGGGCTCGAGGATCCCGGACGGGTGGAACTGCACCAGCTCCGGGTCACGCAGCCGCGCACCGGCGAGGACCGCCAGCCGGAACGAGTCGCCGGTGTTCTCGTCCCGCCGCGACGAGGTGCGCCGCCAGATCCGGGTGTGCCCGCCGGTCGCCAGGATCACCGCGTCGGCGTGCACCACCGCGCGGGTGCCGTCGCCCAGGTCGAAGCCGTACGCTCCGAAGACCGTGTTGTCCCGCACGAGCAGGCGTGTCACGTACACGCTGTCGAGGATCCGGATGTTCAGCTCGGTCGCCCGCCGCACGAGCGCCCGCTGGATCTCCAGGCCCGTGTAGTCACCGGCGAACGCCGTGCGGCGGTACGTGTGCGCGCCGAAGAACCGTTGCGAGATGCGGCCGTCGTCCTCGCGCGCGAACGCCATCCCGTAGCGCTCCAGGTCGTGGATGCCGGCGGCGGCACCCTGCGTCACGATCTCCACGGTGCGCGGGTCGGCCAGCAGGTAGCTCTCCTTGATGGTGTCCGCCGCGTGCTGCTGCCAACTGTCCTGCGGATCCATGGTGCCGAGCGCGGCGTTGATACCGCCGGCGGCCAACGTGGTGTGCGCGTCGAGCCGGGGCCGCTTGCCGAGTACGAGCACGTCGACGCCGCGCTCGGCGAGCTCGATCGCCGCCCGCAACCCCGACCCGCCGGTGCCGATCACGAGAACCGACGCGGACAGGCGACGTTCTGTGCGGTCGGGCATGACCGGCCTCCTTCGACGGGACGGGGTGCTACCTCGTCAACGCTAGGCCGCCCGGGCGGTCAGCCGAAGAACTTCTCCAGCTCGGCGGCCACGGCCTCGGGCTGTTCCTCCGCGATGTAGTGACCAGTGTCGTCGATGGTGACGTAGTGGGCATTGTCCGGGAAGTTGTCCGCCAGCTCCGACTTGAGGAAGGGGAGCGTGGAGCTGTTGCCCAGGCACAGCACGGGCATGGCCAGCCGCGGGTAGGTGGCGTTGTCGACGATGTCCTGGTGGTACGCGCCATAGGTGGCGAACGCGGCCGTCACCGCTTCGGGAGACGCGTACGCCCGCGCGCAGACCTCCCGGTCCGCCTCGGTGATCTTCTCGGGGTGGACCGCGAAGTGGTCGGCCGCCCAGTCGACCAGCGGCCGGAACCGCCCCGCGAGCAGCTTCGCCGGCAGGCCGTCGACGTGGCTGAGCGGGTACCACCAGGGGTTCCCCGCTCCGGAGCGCGGGAAGGACGCGATGGTGGCGTGGGACGGGCCGAAGGGTCCGGCGTCCCACAGCGCCAGCTTCGCGGTGGCCTCCGGGTGGTTCGCCGCGAACGTGTACGCGACCATCCCGCCCATGTCGCCGCCGGCGATGTGCACCTTGTCGTAGCCCAGCCCGCGCACCAGCTCGTACACGTCGCGGGCCATGGTCTTCTTGTCGTAGCCGTCGGCCGGCTTGTCGGAGCCGCCTTGGCCGCGGTAGTCGACGGCGATGACCCGGTAGCGCTTCACCAGCTCGGACATGATGCCGTGCAGGGCGTGCGTGGTGCGGGGGAAGCCGTCCAGCAGGACCAGCGGCTCGCCCTCGCCGCCGATCTCGTAGTGCAGCCGCACCCCGTTGGCCACCGCGTAGCCGTGTTCGAAGCCCTCGAACGCCGGTGGCCTGTCGAACTCCTGGTCGGACGGACCGGTGTAGGCGTTCATGTGCGTGATCAGGCCGTCGTCGCCGAACTCCATCACGTCCAGCGACCGGACCCGCACGGGTGTTCCGTCGACGACCGTCTCGAGCGTGAAGGCCATCGCCGCCGCCGCGCCGTGCGAGGCGCGGATCGGAGTGTCCAATGTGAACCGCGAGCCGGCGGGCACCTGCTCGAACATGCGGGGCAGGCGCTCGTGGGCGTCCGCGACGCCGGTGCCGACGGGGTCCTCCAGCGTGCTGCCGGGCGCGAACAGGGCGACGGCGGCGTCGGCGTCACGGGCGTTGAGGGCGTCGAGGTACGACTGCAGCCTGGTACGCATGAGCTCTTCGCTGGGCATGGTGCGGGACCAGGTGCGCAACCGGCAACGGCTGGTCGAGGCGGCCGTGGCGGTCTTTCGGGAGCGGGGGCCCGACGTCGCGCTCGACGAGGTGGCGCGCCGGGCCGGCATGGCGACGAGCACGAGCGGGCCGCCCTGATCCCGGACCCGGCGGAGGCGTTCCGGGTGATGTTCACGGAGAGCTGCACGATGCCGGCGGCCGAGGGGGACGCCTTCAACCAGCTGGCCTACGGCAGCAGCCGGACCATCGCGTACGCCGTGCGCCTGCTCGAACAGGTCGTGGAGCCGGCCACCACCCGGTTGCGGGCCGCGGGCGGCCTCCGGGACGGGCTCACCGTCGAGGACGTCGCGATGTTCCTCCGCATGGCGAAGGTGACCGACACTCCGGCGCAGCGCGATGTGGCGCTGGAGGTGTTGCTGGTGGGAATGATGTCTTAGGGCGTGTTCGTCACGACCGCGGTGTCCGCGTAGAGCTGGACGCTGACGATGCGGCCGTCCGCGACCCGCAGGAACCAGAGGTTGTCGAAGACCACCGGCTTGCCGGTCGCCTTCGGAACGGCCGTGTTCCTGAGTCGGGCGATGATGTGGTCGTCGGCGGCGAGGACGTCCTCGACGGCGATGTCGAACGACTCCCAGACCGGGCTGGCGGCCGGGCTCTTCGAGAAGAAGCCGTCGAACGCGTCGCGGCCCGTGAACACGCCGCCGTAGGGGAGTGTCGCCGGCAGCGTGAGCACGACGTCGTCGCTGAGCATCGGCAGGATCGGGCCCCGGTCGCCGTCCCGGAACAACCGGGTGACGGCGTCACTCATCTCGGCCTTGCTGTGCATGACCATCATGTTAGGCCTGTTGTATGAGGCTCATCATCTATTCTGGAGTACATGAGTCGGGTATCGCAGGCGCAGGCGCGCGAGAACCGGCAGCGGGTCGTGGAGACGGCCACGCGGCTGTTCCGTGAGCGCGGGGTTTCCCAGGTCAGTGTGGCGGACGTGATGGCTGGGGCCGGTCTGACGCACGGTGGCTTCTACAAGCAGTTCGCGTCGAAGGACGCGCTGGCGGTCGAGGCGCTGGCGCAGGGGCTGGCCGAGGTCGAGCGCCGGCTGAGTGCGCTCGGCGAGCCCGGCGCTCGCGCGGGCTTCCTGGACCACTACCTCTCGCCGGACCATCGCGACGATCCCGGCGACGGCTGCCCGATCGCCGGCTTCGCCCGCGACATGCCGGCCGCCGACCCCGACCTGGCCGCGACGTTCGGCGCGGGGGTCGAGTACTACGCGGACCAGCTCGGCGACCTGGCCGCGGTCAGCACGGCCGTGGGTGCGCTGATCCTCGCGCGGGCGACCGCCGGCACCGCGCTCAGCGACCGCATCCTGGCCGAGGCACTCGCGTCTCTGCGGCCGCCAACCCCTGAAATCGGGTCATAAGCGACAGACGCGAGGTACGTTCACGAAACCAGGGTGCACCGTTTCTTCCACCGAGGGCGGCGGTCCATGAAGGTTTCGAGTCGGCTGTCCACCTTGCTCGTCATGGCCCTGGCCATCGGGCTCGTCACCGCCGGCGACCGCCGCGTCCCGACGGTCGGTGTCAGCGACGGCGGCCCCGCCGCGTCGGCCGGCGACCCGGAGAGCCAAGAGATCGCCGACATCGTCGCGCGGAAGATGCGGGAACGAGACCTCACCGGCGCCGTGTACGGGGTGTGGCGCGCCGAACACCCTCGCGCAGTTCTGCGGCAACCCGTTCACCGGGTTCACCAGCTCGCAGTTGCTCGTGCTCGCCAACGAGCGTCCGCCGTTGTTCGCGCCGGGCACGAGCTTCGCGTACGCCCACAGCGACCTGGTCCTGTTGGGTGACGTGTTGGAGAAGGCGACCGGAGAATCGCTCGCCGACCTGTTGCGGGAGCGGATCCTCGACCCGTTGGGGATGCGGGACAGTCAGGTCGTGCTCAACTCGCAGATCAGCGAGCCCTATCTGCACGCGTACACCAACGAACGCGGGATCTTCGAGGACTCGACGTTCTGGAACCCCACGGTCTTCCTCCACAGTGGAAATATGGCGCCGTCGACGGCCGGGCTGGGAGCGCTCACGGACACCAAATACTTCGCGTATGGCGTCGCGCACGACGGTGACTGGTTCTTCATGAACCCGGCCTATGCCGGCTACGACGGTGTCGTGTACTACGACACGAAGACCCAGACGCTGGTCGTCGCGTACGTGACGTTGGGGCCGAAGTCCAACGCGAACACCGACAACGCGCTGTCGTTGGGCAAGGAGATCGCCACGCTGCTGGTGCCGGATTGCCCGCCGGGTGTCTGATCCGCTTAGTACGTCTTACGTATGTCGCCGCGCGGGGCTTTGTTCGTACCGTGTCGATCATGACGATTCGCGCTGTGGTCTTCGATATCGGCGGTGTGCTGGAGTTCGCCGGTCCGATGGACTTCGAGGGGGAGTGGGAGCCTCGGCTCGGCCTGGTCTCCGGCTCGATGGACGCCGCGATGGCTGACGTGTGGGCCGCCGGCGCGATCGGCACCGTGACGGAGGCCGAGGTGCACGCGGCGATGCGGGACCGGCTCGGCCTCACCGATTCGCAGGTATCGGCCGTGATGGAGGACATGTGGCAGCGCTACCTGGGCAGTCCGAACACCGAGCTCATCTCGTACGCGCGCGACCTGCGGTCTCGGGTGCGCACCGGGATCCTCAGCAACAGCTTCGTCGGGGCGCGCGAGCGGGAGGAGGCCGCCTATGGTCTCGTCTCGCTGGTCGACGAGTGCGTCTACTCGCACGAGGTGGGCCTGAGCAAGCCGGACCCGTCGCTGTGGAAGCTGACCTGTTCGCGGCTGGATGTCTCGCCCGCCGAGGTGCTGTTCGTCGACGATTTCGCTGCGAACATCGCCGGTGCGCGCGCGTACGGGATGCGGGCCGTGCTGTTCGAGAGCACCGCGCAGGTGATCGGCGAGATCGAGGCCGCGCTGGGCGGGGAATGACCGGGCCTGGCCGCGCGTTACGCTCGTCGAGCAAGCGGAGGATGAAGTTCCGCTTTGACGCGTGGGGATTTGATCATGGAACTCGGCATCTACACGTTCGGCGACACGGGGACCGTCACCACCCGGCAGCGGCTCGCGGACCTGGTCGCCCAGGCCCGCTACGCCGACGAGGCCGGCCTGGACGTGATCGCCCTGGGTGAGCACCACCGCGCCGACTTCACGCTGTCGGCGCCGGAGATCGTGCTGGCGGCGATCTCTTCGGTGACGAAGCGGATCCGGCTCAGCACCGCTGTGACGGTGCTCTCCACCGCCGACCCGGTGCGGGTCTACCAGCAGTTCGCGACCCTGGACCAGCTCTCGGGCGGGCGCGCGGAGATCATCGCCGGGCGGGGCGCCTTCACCGAGTCGTTCGGCCTGTTCGGTTACGACCTGCGCGAGTACGAGGTCCTGTTCGACGAGAAGCTCCGGTTGCTGCTGGAGGTGGCCCGCTCGTCGCCGGTGACGTGGCAGGGCCGCACCCGTCCGCCGCTGTCGGACGCGGTGGTCACGCCGCGTGCTCTGCAGCCTGTGCTGCCCGTCTGGGTCGGGGTCGGCGGCACGCCGCAGTCGGCCGTGCGGGCCGGGCGTCTCGGTGCCCCGATGTTCGTGGCCATCTTCACCGACCCGGCGCCGGCGCGGGGGATGGTCGAGCTCTACCGCCGTGCGGCGTCCTCGGCCGGTCACGACCCGGCGGGGCTGCGGGTGGGCAGCGGCGGGCACATGTACGTGGGCCGCACCTCACAGGGCGCGCGTGACGAGTTCTACCCTTACTACGCGGAATACCTCGGCAAGCTTCCGCAGTTCCCCGGTGGTATGCCACGCGAGGTCTACGACCAGTGGATCCGCGCCGGCCTGCTGGTCGGCAGTCCGCAGGAGGTCATCGACAAGATCATGAATCACCGGGAACTGCTGGGCATCAGCCGCTACGTGGGCCAGTTCGACGTGGGCGGCATGCCAGCCGGCATGGTCGACAAGAGCCTGGAGCTCTTCGCCACCGAGGTGGCGCCGGTCGTACGCAAGGAGTCGGCATGAGCGCGCGGGTGGCCGTACTCGGAGCGGGCAAGGTGGGCACCGTCCTGGCCCGGCTGAGTGTCGCGGCCGGCCGTCCTACGGCGATCGCCGGCTCGGGCGACCCTTCTGACCTGGGCCTGATCGTCGACGTGCTGGCGCCGGGCGCCGTCCCGATGCGGGGTGCCGAAGCGGCTGCCCAGGCCGACATCGTGATCGTGGCGGTGCCGCTGGCCCGGCTGGAGACCGTCCCTTCGGCGGCCCTGCGGGGCCGGGTCGTGGTCGACGCGATGAACTACTGGCCTCCGGTCGACGGCGTACTCCCGGAATGGGAGGGCGCCACCCGGTCCTCGAGCGAGATCGTCCGCGAGATCCTCGGCGTGGACGTGGTGAAGTCGTTCAACCATATGGGCTACCACGAGCTGGACGCCTGGACGCGACCGTCGGGCGCCCCCGATCGCCGGGCGCTCGCCGTGGCCGGCGACGACGGTGCCGCCATGACGGCGGTGACCGAACTCGTGGACGCGATGGGCTTCGACCCGGTGCCGCTGCATCCGCTGAGCACGGGCCGCGTGCTGCAGCCGGGCTCTTCGGACATCTTCGGAGCGGACCTCACACGCGCGGAGCTGCTGTCCACGCTGGACGCCCTCGGCGTCGCTCCGGCCACCGCCTGCCCGTGATGGTCTAGCGGGCCGCAGGGGGCAGCAGGGAGCTTTTGCCCGCCGTCCAGGAGCGCACCAGGTGGTCGGCCATGAGCGCGCTGACGGCCAAGCCGCAGCGTGCGCCGAACAGCACGTCATCGGCGCCGTCGGGGGTGTCGGAGGCGTAGCGCCCGGCCAGGTCGTACGCCGCGATCTGTTCGTGCACCGCGTCCGCCTCCACGTGCTCGTCGAAGAACCGGGCGGTCCGGTCGTCCGCGCCCAGCCGGCGGGCCGCGGCCGCGAGGTGCCGGTTCGGCTCCGACGAGGTCATCTCGAAGGCAGCCAACTGGCCGACCAGCGCGCCGCGCCAGCGCCGGTGCAAGCCGAACAGCGACATGAGGTTGACGCCGGCCAGGGTGATCGCGGGCACCCGGTCGACGTGGGCGCCGTAGGTGCTGTCGACGCCGAAGCCGTCCATGGCGTTCCGGAACAGCTGCGCGTGCATACGTTCCGGGCGGCCACCGCCGTACTCGTCGATCTGGATCTCCACCAGCGCGGCCTTCGCCGCACCGCGCAGCCGGGGGATCGCGAAGGTGTGCGGGTCGGCCTCCTTGAGCTGGTAGACCGAGCGATGGACGAGGAGCTCGCGGAACTGGTCGAGGGTCGCGTGCCGGCGGACGTCCGCGGCGAGCGACGGTCCATCGGGGTCGGTCGCCAGTGCGACGAGCGCCGCGGGTACGTCGGTGGGCGGCTCGTGGTCGCCGACGAGGTCGCGCAGGGCCGCCACGAACGGCCGCTCGGCGGACGCGCGCAGGGCCAGCAGCGCCGGGTTCCACTCCCATGCGGGGTCGACGCCCGCGAACCCCTGGAAATGCTGCTCGTAACAGAGGTAAAGGGTGACCTGGAGATCCTCGTCGTGCAGCGGGTCGGTTGCGGGCCAGGTGACGACCGGCAGGTCACGCGGCGGGCCGGCCAGGGCCGCTCGGAGCGCCGCCGAGACCGGGCCACGGGCCAGCGGCAGGGTGGGTCCGGTGAGGCGCTGCGGGGAAACGATGGTCACCGGCGACGGGTGCCCGCGCGGCGGCCGATCAAACCTGGTTTCCGCGTGCCCGCGGGGGGAATCCGACACCATGCGACCTGCCCAGGAGGAACCGGCCGCGACCGTGACACCGTACCCGGACGGGCCCCTGCTGATCCGCGGTGACTTCGAGATGGTCACCGTCGACGGCGAGACGATCGAGACCGGGCGTTCGACGGTCGCGCTCTGCCGGTGCGGGATGTCCGCCACGAAACCCTTCTGCGACGGCTCGCACCGCACGACCCGCTTCAAGGCCGGCACCGGCCGCGACTGAGGTTGTCGAAAAGCGTCCGACGACTCCGACCTCCGGGGTGAACCATTCACCACCGGAGAGGTACTCATGAATGTGAACGACCTGAGGGCGGGGCGCAAGGAGTGGGTGGGGCTGGCGGTGCTGGCCCTTCCGTCGCTGCTCGTCTCGATCGACCTGTTCGTGCTGCTGCTCGCGGTGCCGCAGCTCAGCGGCGACCTCGGCGCCGGCAGCACCGACCAGCTCTGGATCATCGATGGCTACGGGTTCCTCCTCTCCGGCTTCCTGATCACGATGGGCGCGCTCGGTGACCGCCTCGGGCGCCGGCGGCTGCTGCTCGGCGGAGCGGCGGTGTTCGGGGTCGCGTCGGTGCTGGCCGCCTACGCGGACAGCCCGGCCATGCTGATCGCGGCCCGGGCGCTGCTCGGCGTGGCCGGTGCGGCCATGGGCCCGACCACGCTCGCGCTGATCACCGGCATGTTCCGCGACCCGAAGCAGCGCGCCACCGCGATCGGGGTCTGGCTGATGTCGCTGATGGGCGGCAGCGCGATCGGCCCGGTCGTCGGGGGAGTGCTGCTCGGCCACTTCTGGTGGGGCTCGGTCTTCCTCATCGCGGTGCCGGCGATGGTCCTGCTGCTCGCGCTCGGCCCGGTCCTGCTACCCAAAGACCGGCCGGGGCGTGACCCGGCCCCGCTCGACCTGGTCAGCGTCGGGCTCTCGCTGGCCGCCATCCTGCCGGCCGTCTACGGCATCAAGGAGCTGGCCCGCCACGGCGTCTCGCCCACCCCGGCAGCCGCGCTGGTCGTCGGCCTGCTCTTCGCCGTGGTGTTCCTGCGCCGCCAGCGGACGCTGGCACACCCGCTGGTCGACCTGCGGCTCTTCAGGGAACGCACGTTCCGCACGGCGCTCGGCGCGATGTTCGTCAACACGATGCTGCCCGGCACCGTGATGGTGCTGATCACCCAGTTCCTGCAGCTGGTCGCCGGCTACCAGCCACTGCGGGCGGGTCTCACGCTGCTACCCGCGGTGGCGGCGGGCCTCGTCGCCACCCAGCTGGCGCCCCTCGCCGCCCGCCGGATCCGCCCGGCGCCCCTGATCGCCGGCGGCCTCGCGATCTCCGTCGTCGGTCTGGTGCTGCTGACGGCTGCCACGGACGCGACCGCGGTGATCACCGGGATGGCGTTGTTCAACATCGGTGCGGGCCCACTGGTCACCCTCGGCACCGGGATCGTCGTCGGCGCGGTCCCACCGGAGCGGGCCGGCTCGGCCGCCTCCCTCTCCCAGACGGCCAACGAGTTCGGCTTCGCGCTCGGGGTCGCGGTGTTCGGCAGCGTCGCCGCCGCGGTCCACCGGCACGGCGCTCCGGCCGGGTCGGGCGACTCGCTCGCCACGACCCCGCCGGCGCTCCTCGCCCAGGCCCGCGACGCCTTCACCGACGGCCTGCACCTGGTGGCCGCCATCAGCGCGGCCGCGATCGCGGTCGCCGCGGTGCTCTGCCTACGCGCGCTACGACACCTGCCCCCGGTAGGCCAGGGCCACGGCCAGGGGAAGGAGGTGACGGAGCCGACGAACAGCACCCCTGTTGGTCATGGTGGCGCCTGACGCCTCGGGCCCAGATAACGACACCTAGCCGCGAACTGTGCGAAATGATTCCGTTATGGACTCCGTGCGGAAGGTCGTCGTGGTCACCGGGGCCTCGGGAGGCATCGGGGCGGCGGTGGTCGCGGCCTATCGGGAGCTGGGCTACGGCGTCACCGCGACCGGGCTCTCCATCCAGCCCTCGGCCGATCCGGAGGTGCTCGCCGTGCCCGGCGACGTGTCCGAGTTCGGCACCGGGGCGCGCGTTGTCGACGCGGCCGTGCAGCGCTTCGGCCGCGTCGACAGCTTCGTCAACTGCGCCGGGCTCTTCGTCTCCAAGCCGTTCACGGACTACACCGACGCGGACTACGAGAAGGTCGTCGGGGTCAACCTGCGGGGCTTCTTCGACATCGCCCGCAGCGCGATCACCGCGATGCTGGCCCGCGTGGGCGACCCCGGCGGGCACGTCGTCAACATCTCGACCAGCCTCGTCAACCAGGCCGACGCCAACGTGCCCGCCGGGCTCACCGCCCTCACCAAAGGCGGCCTCGACGCCGTCACCAAGTCACTGGCGATCGAGTACGCCACCCGCGGCATCCGGGTCAACGCCGTCGCGCTCGGGGTCATCCGCACCCCCATGCATCCCGACGACCCGGACGGCATCGAAGCGGCGCGCCACCCGGTCAATCGGATGGGCGAGATCGACGACGTGGTGCGGGCGATCCGCTACCTGGAGCAGGCACCGTTCGTCACCGGCGAGATCTCCCACGTCGACGGCGGCCAGAGCGCCGGTCACTAAAGCAGTTGCAGCATCCGATCGCCGAGGACGGCGGCCGAGTGCGGGTTCTGGCCGGTCGTCAGGTTGCCGTCCTCCACCATGAAGGGCTCCCACTTCGGGCCACGGCTGTACTTGACGTGGACCTTCTCCTTCAGGTCCGTCTCCAGCAGCCAGGGCGCCCGGGACGCCAGACCGACCTCGTCCTCCTCCTCGTTGGTGAAGCCCGTGACCTTCTTGCCGGCAAAGGGCGACTCACCGTGGATCCGGGTGACGAGCAGCGACGCCGGCGCATGGCACACGATGAACAGCGGGTTCCCCGAGAGGAGCTGCTCTGTGAGGAGGCGGCCCGCGTCCGCGTCCCACGCCAGGTCCGACATGGGTCCGTGACCGCCGGGCAGATAGACCGCGTCGTAGTCCTCCAGGCGCACGTCCGACAACTGCAGCGGCCGGCGCATCACCTCGGCGGAGCGGATGATCTCCTCCAGCTCCAGGGCGCCCTTCTCGCCACCCGCCATCGAGGGGCGCAGGCTCATCATGTCGACGTTCGGGATGGCTCCGCCCGGGGTGGCGACCACGACGTCGTGACCGGCGTCCGTGAGCATCTTGTACGGGTTCGCGAACTCCTCGGCCCAATAGCCGGTCGCGTACCGCGTGCCGTCGTTAAGCACCCAATAGGTCGCGCCGCTCACGATGAAAAGTACCTTCGACATGACAATCCCCCTCGTCGTCCCCATGGGAAAGCTGGCGACTCGAATTTCCCCACGCTATGCGGCGACGCATTGTGGGTCAGGGGTTCCCGCGAAAAGCCGAAACGCCCGGGCGGCATTCGCCGGCCCGGGCGTCGACACATTCACCGAAGCGTCAAAGCATTGACATGTGTACGTGGTCCGTATGGTCACTCTCGCCGCTGTAGGACTTCCACCCGGTAGCGGGGAACCAGATGCGTTTGTACCAGATCACGTAGAGGATCCCGAGCGCGTCGGCGTTCCTGATCAGGAACGCGGCCAGGTCGTTCCCGTACCTCTCCTGGTCACGGTTGGCCGCCCGCGCGAATCCGCTCTTGAGCAACGACCAGTCGCAGGCCCGGCCCTTCGGATGCTCGAACGGCCCGCCGGACCGGAAGCAACCGACGAACCGGTTGAATCCGGCGCGCTTCACCTCTTTGTACGCGTTCAGCGTGCGCCCCGTGATGCAACCGCTGGTGGTCGGGTCGTCCTTGTTGCACGACTCGTCCGGCCAGCCGCCGTCGGCCGAGCGCGGCGCCGGCTTGGCCTTGGGCGAGGTCGCGGCCACGTTGGTGGGGTCCAGGCCGACCCCGACGGCCAGGTCGCCGACCTTGTCGAGCTCGCGCTCGGCGGCGCTCTTCTGCTTGGCCATCGAGGCAGCCGCGGCCTTCTGGGCGGCTACCTCGGCGTCGATCTTGGCCTTGGTCGCCGCCACCTCTTCCTCGGCCGCGACGAGCGCCTGGAGCTTGCTCGAGTTGTACTGGTTGAGCCGCTCCAGGACGGTCGCCTTCTCCAGGAAGCCGCCGTCGGCCGACGCGTTGAGCATCGCGACCATCGGGGTGAGGCGACCGGTCCGGTACGTCTCGGTCGCGAACTCGCTCACCTGCGGCTGCAGCTCCTTGATCCTCCGCTCGGCCGCCTGGACCTGGAGGTCGAGCTTGAGCTGCTGCTGCCGGGACTTGTCGAGCACCGCCTTGGCCTTCGCGTACTGCCGGCCGGTCGACTCGAGCACGTCACCGAGCAGCGGCACCGCCTTTTCCTTGGGCGCGCCCGGCGAAGGGCTGGGTGCGGCGTAGCCGGCGCTCGGCGGCACCACGGCTACCACGAGCGCGGCGACCAGTGCCAGGACAGTTGCGAGCCAGCGTCGTCGCGCGGCGGTCATTCTCGTCGTTTCCCTCCGTCAAACCGCGCACGAGCATACCCAAGGGAGATCCGGTCGCAAGTGGTGCACAAAGCGACAGCGCAGTAGCCGCGTGTCATCAATGCGAGTCACGGGGCACGCGGTCGCCACTTCCGCCGACGAGAAAGTCCAAATCCGCTCCAGTTTCTGCTCCGCGAACCGTATCGACGTACAGCTTTTCCCATCCCCGGGTCGGCCGGGCGAGCGCCGCGACCATCGCCGGAGCGGGCTCGCGGGCCGCGAACTCGGCGGCGGGCACGTCGACGTCGATCCGGCGGCCCTCGACGTCGAGCACGATCGGGTCGCCGTCGCGCACCTTCGCCAGGGGTCCGCCGGCCGCGCCCTCGGGGGAGACGTGCAGCACGACCGTCCCGTACGCGGTGCCGCTCATCCGCCCGTCGCAGACCCGCACCATGTCGCGGACGCCCTGCTGCAGGAGCTTGCGCGGCAGCGGCAGGTTGGCCACCTCGGGCATGCCCGGGTAGCCCCGCGGCCCGCAGCCGCGCAGCACCAGCACGGAGTCGGCGTCGACATCGAGCGCCGGGTCGTCGATCCGGTGGTGGAGGTCCTCGACGGAGTCGAAGACAACGGCGCGACCCCGGTGCTGGAGCAGCTCCGCCGTCGCCGCCGCCGGCTTGATGATCGCGCCGTCGGGCGCCAGGTCGCCGCGCAGCACGGCGATGCCGGCGTCGGCCATCATCGGCTCGCTGCGGGGCCGGATCACCTCGGTGTCGTGGATGGCGCCGTCCTCGAGGTAGTCGCCGAGCGGACGCCCGGTGACGGTGAGCGCGTCGAGATCGAGCAGGTCGGAGATCTCCCGGAGTACGGCGGTGAGCCCGCCGGCGCGGTGGAAGTCCTCCATGAGGTGCCGGCCGGCCGGCTGGAGGTCGACGAGCAGCGGGATGCCGTGCCCGGCGCGGTCGATCTCGTCGAGGGTCAACGGCACGCCGAGCCGCCCGGCGATGGCCAGCAGGTGCACGACGGCGTTGGTCGAGCCACCGAGCGCGCCCAGGGCGACGATCGCGTTGTGGAAGCTGGCCTTCGAGATGATCTGACTCGGTCGCCGGCCCTCACGCACCATCTCGACCGCGAGCCGCCCGGACTCGTGCGCCCGCTCCTGGAGGCGGCTGTCCGGCGCGGGCAGCCCGGCCGTGCCCGGCAGCGTCGTGCCCAGCACCTCGGCGAGCAGGCCCATCGTCGAGGCCGTACCCATCGTGTTGCAGTGCCCCTTGCTCCGGATCATCGCCGACTGCGACGCCTGGAAGTCACGGTTGGACAGCGTGCCGGCCCGGACCTCCTCGGAGAGCCGCCAGACGTCGGTGCCGCAGCCGAGCGGCGCGCCGCGGAACGTGCCGGTGAGCATCGGGCCGCCGGGCACGACCAGCGCCGGGAGGTCGACGGAGGCGGCGCCCATCAGCAGCGACGGGATGGTCTTGTCGCAGCCGCCGAGCAGCACGACCCCGTCGATCGGGTTGGCCCGGATCATCTCCTCGATGGCCATCGCGGCCATGTTGCGCCAGAGCATCGCGGTCGGCCGGACCTGCGTCTCGCCGAGGGACACGACGGGCAGTTCGAGGGGTACGCCGCCGGCCTCCCAGACGCCGTTGGCGACGCTGCGGGCCACCTCGGAGAGGTGCATGTTGCAGGGCGTCAGGTCGGAGGCGGTGTTGGCGATGGCGATCTGGGGCCGGCCGTCGAACGCCGAGTCGGGCGCGCCGCGGCGCATCCAGGCCCGGTGGATGTACGAGTTGCGGTCCTGGCCGGCATACCACGCGTCGGAGCGGAGAGGGGCAGGCATACTGCCCATTATCAAGATTCGCCTGATCGGGTGGCAGGGGGTGGCGGTGCGCGCGTTCGTCGTCGTCGGGCCGGGCCGGGCGGAGGTGCGGGACGTGGCCCCGCCGGTGCCCCGGATCGGCGAGGTCATCGTCGATGTGGAGCGGGCCGGCGTCTGCGGCACCGACGCCGAGTTCTACTCGGGCCACATGGCCTACCTGCACAGCGGCGACGCCGCGTACCCGATCAGAATCGGTCACGAGTGGTGCGGCGTCGTGTCCGCGGTCGGCGCGGAGGTCGACAACGCCTGGCTCGGCCGGCGGGTCACCGGCGACACCATGCTGGGTTGCGGCAACTGCCTGAGATGTCTCAGCGGACGCCAGCACCTGTGCGCGGACCGCTTCGAGATCGGCATCCGCGGCGGCTGGCCGGGTGCGCTGGCCGAGCAGCTGCCGGTGCCGGTCCGCGCGCTGCACCCGCTGCCGGACTCGGTAGACGCGACCCTCGGCGCCCTGGTCGAGCCGGGCGGCAACGCGTTGCGGGTGGTCGAGGCGGCGGCCCTGACCCCGACGAGCCGGCTGCTGGTGCTGGGCCCGGGCGCGATCGGCCTGCTGGCCGCGCAGATCGCCGTGGCCCGGGGCGCCGAGGTGCACCTGCTGGGCCGCGACGAGCCGTCACTGGCGTTCGCACGGGGGCTCGGCTTCGAGCACACCTGGACGTTGCCCTCGCTTCCCGACGACCTGACCTTCGACGCGGTCGTCGACGCGACGAACGCCACGGACCTGCCAGGCTTCGCGGTGCGCCGGGTCGAGCCGGGCGGCCGGGTCGTCTACATCGGCCTGGCGGAGGAGCCGTCCCTGATCGACTCCCGCGAACTGGTGTTCAAGGACGTAACGGCGGTCGGCGTGCTCAGCGCGTCCGGGGGTCTGTCAGGAACGATCGAGCTGTACGCGACGGGCACGGTCGACCCGCGCCCGCTGGTCGCAGCCACGGTCGGCCTGGCCGAGGCAGCCGACGTGCTGGCGGGCAGCCGCCCGCCGGAATGGGGCGCCGCCCCGAAAATCCACGTGGACCCGCGCCGCTGAGCCCCTGCTCAGGACCGGTGCGGGACGTGATCGGGATGATGTCGTGGACCTCGCCGCTGTGTTGGCACAGAGAGCGGGCTGCCCGTCGCACCGAACCCTTGCCGTCGGGTTGTTCGCTCGTCGGGTCACGGTGCGTTGGTTGCGGTCGGTCCGGCGGGTGCTGTCAGGCGGGCAATGAAGCTCTGGAGGTCAGCGAAATCCTCAGCGGCACCAGCGCCGTAGGACGCGTAATCATCCAGGGCTGTGTTGGCATACAGCAGTGCGTCACCGACACGGCCGCTCAGGGCGAGCAGTACCGCGACCTCGTGTCGCGTCTGCCCGGCGAAGAACCGGTTACCGGACGCCTCTCTCAGCCGGATCGCCTGTTGGTAGTGGGTCCATGCGATGGAGTATTCGCCGCCGCTCCGGTAAATGATGCCGAGCTGGTGGTGGGTGGTTGCGAGGTCCGGCACGGCGTCGGCGGGTAGCAGTTCGAGGACCTGTAGGTACGCGGCGGCGGCGGCGTTGAGATGGCCGAGCAGCATCTCCGTGTCGAGATTTCCGGAGTCGCGGGCGTCGCGAAACCGTAGATATGCCACCTTGCCCAGCTGTCCGGTAGCGCGGGCCCGCCCGACGAGGTCCCGTTCGTCGACCAGGTCAAGACGGCGGCGGTACCACTGTTCGGCCTGGTCCAAGTCTCGCAACGACGGAATGTCCATGTGGGCGTGGCCAAGGTTGAACGCGATTATGCCTTCGCCCTGACGGTCGCCGGTGGCACGGAGGAGTTGGGCGGCGCGTTCGTAGTGTGTTACGCAGGCGCGATCTTGCTGATCGCGCAAGATGTCCCCGAGGGTCGACTCGGAAACGGCAAGGTTGCGGATGTGGTGGCGGTCTGTCTCGGTACGTCGGTCCTTAGCAGTCGCGAGCGCAGCCGCGGCCACCTGCGCAGTATGAGCCACCAGGGTCTCCTGAAGCCGCAGCGCTGCGGCCCAGTCCCGGCGACCAATGGCGATCGCGACTTGGTATTCGGTGAGCAGCGCCCATTCCTCAGCCAGGCCAGATCTGGGCCCGCCGGTCTCTGGGTCGATCAGATCGGGTTTGACCTCGTCGACGAGACGGGCCCACTCGGCGTCGCGCCCAGTGGCCGCGTAGAGGGTACGGAGGCCCTGCATGCAACCGATCGCAGCACTCCAGCCGCTGGTCGCGCGGGCCAACGCCCGGGCGTGGAGCAGGTTCGCCTCTTCGACCCGCAGCACGTTCACCGCCTCGGTGCGGCGGCCCTCGTCGTACCAGCTGTGATAGGTGTGGCCGAGACTACCGATTGCGAAGCTGTAGGCGTCCCGAAGCCGTCCGTCTTTGCCCGGGTCGTCTGCGGCGTCGACAGCCTGGAGCTGGCGGAAGAACCACGGTAGCGCCGGGTGGATCGAGTAGTAGCCGCTACCGATGACGGTGAGTAGCCCGATCTCGGCCGCTCGGTCGAGCAGATCCATCCCAACTTCTCGGGTCAGTCCGGCCAATGCTGATAGGGCCCAGGGGTTGTGCTCGCTGCCCATTCCCACTAGCGCGTCAACGTCGACGGTGTTCTGGAACGTGGCGAGCAGCGCAAGCTGGGCGCGTTCCTGTGCGGTGAACGCGGCTTCCAGCCCGAACGTGAGCGAGGCGGCCAGTGACCGGGAGCGTCCTTGGGCCTCGTCGGCGTCGGCGAGATCGATCTCGCCGGCCCGGAGGCGGGCGACGAACTCCTCGATCTGGGCTTTGGCGGTGTATCGGGCGCGCAGGGCCTGCCCGACCATCACCGTGATCGCCAAGGGGTTGCCGTCGCTGTATTGCAGCAGCGGCCGCCAGTCCTCGACGTCGGTGACGCGGTGGCCGTGTCGGGTGGCGAGTGCCTGGGTGAATTGGATGCGCTCGCGCATCGGCATTCTGGGTAGTCGGACGCGAATGGGCAGGTCGCCGAGCCAGTCGTGTTCGTCGCGGCGGGAGGTGAGCAGCATTCTGGCGGACGTCCGCCCTGCGGCGCGGAGGAAGTCGCGCAGCTCGAGCTGTTCTCTGGGGGTCCACGCGGACGGTGTGCCGGCCGGGAAGCCGGCGACCGGTTCGACGTTGTCCCAGATCCACAGAACCGGTATTTGTGCCAGCACCTGGAGGGCCACGTCCCGCCGCTCGTCGTCAGAGAGGCTGAGCCATTGAATCCCGCTGTCCTCCAGTGCCGAGTCGAACACCGCGCCGAACTGGTTGAGTAGCGCCACCAGCGGCGTTCGCTGCTCCAGGGAAGAGAACAGTATGGGTCCGTGCATGCCGTTGCCTGGGTTGGTGAGGCCGCCGGTCGCCGCGTACCAGCTGGCGAACTCCGCCGCCGTGGATGTTTTGCCGCTGCCGGCGTATGCGTGGAGGAGCACGATCCGGTGGGTGTCGAATGCTCGGTCGAGCGCCAGCAGCGTCTCGTCGCGGCCAAAAAACCCGACCTCGGGCCCGGGCGGCAATCCGCGGGCACCGAAGTCCGTGACGCGGGCTTCAGGTCTGCCCACGGTGATCCGCGCGGTGTCCCGCTTCGTGTTCACCAGCGTCACGGATGCTGTCTCGTAAACGATCGGCACCGACCAGTCCTGGAGTGGACGCGGGTCGAACGCGATCGACCGGTTCGGCTGGGCGGCCAACTGGCGCCGACCGGTTGAAACCGCCCCGCCCAGCGTGCGTCCGGCCAGCAGTGCGGCGTACAGGTCGGCGACGAACTGGGCCGCGGTCACGACGTAGACGCTGTAGCGCATCGCCACGACGCCGGCGACCCCCGCGTCGCTGACCTCCAGCGCCAACGACCCGTAGCCCCTGACGAGCGCGTGCACGTCGTCCGTCTGGTCGGTGCGCGGCCGCTCCGCAGCCTCGGCATATGCGGAGCGGCAGGCGTTGAGCACCAGCACCCCGACACCGGTGCGCGCCAGCAGCGCCCCGAGCGCCGGCCCATCGACCAGCTGCTGGTTGCTCGTCGTGGTCGGGTCCTCGAACAGCAGGTATCCGTGACTGCCCTCGCGAGCTGGGGACAGCAGCCCGTACATGATCGGACCGACCGCCGTGCCGCCACCCGCATGCAACGCTGACGACGGCAGATAGGTGCCGTGCCCGTCGAAGTGCACGACGTGGAACGGCTGCCCCGTCCGATGCGCCTCCTCGAGAACCGCCGAGAGCGCGGCGAAAGTCGGTGGGCGCAGCACCGTCAGGTCCAGCACCTTGCCGGCCGCCGCGTTCTTGAGCAGCAGTGCGCCGACCGAGCGGAACGGCACGTCGTCGCCCCCGCCGGGCCGGCAGATCACCAGGAGCACGCGCAGCCGCTCGGCGTCCTCCGCGACGGGCTGTGCGACGCGCTTGGCGGGCTGGACGTTGACCCGGACGTACTCGCCGGCCTCCAGCGCGACCGGCCGGTCGGTGCGCGGGTCGCGCAGCAGCTCCCACGGCAGCATCGCCGCCGCGTCGACGTCGGAGGCGACCTCGACCCGCACCGTGTGCAGCACGCCCCGTACGCCGGCCCACAGCTCACGCGCCTCCTCATCGGCGAACACCAGCTTGAACAAGCTGGTGCCGATCTCGGCCAACCGGGCCTCCACACTGGCCGCGATCATCGGCGCGGGGTCGAGGGGGTACTCCAAGAAGTCCTCGAGGTACCAGCGGATGCGCTCGCGGTCCTCGTCGGTGATCGACAGCTCGAACTGGCTCGTGAACGCTGCCTCGGCGTAGCCGGGAAGCCCGGTCAGCCGCGCGGTCACCAGGTGCTGACCGTTGTCCGCAGCAGCCTGCGTCAACCGCAGCACGACATCCACGCGCGTCAGCCTCCCACTTGCACCCGTCACCAGTTGCGACTAGCCGATCACTCCACAATGATCACGAGCAACCACCAGCCCGACAAATCACCCCACCCGATCGGACAACGACATCATTGCGCCGGGATCGGCGCCGGGTCTGAACGGCGACCCCGCACCGGGCGGTTCAGGTTTCGGGGCTAGGGTGTGCGGCGTGAGTCGGGCATCGCGGATCTTGCGACTTGCCTACCGCCATTCCGTCACCCGCTTCCTCGCCCTCGCCGGCGTGGGTTTCGCCTTCGACCTGACGTTGCTGGCCGTGCTCGACGCGGTCACGCCGCTGCCGCCCGCCGCGACCGTGAGCATCGCGTTCTGGGTCACGTACGCGCTGAACTTCGCCCTCAACCGTGCCTTCGCCTTCCACGCCTCCGGGCACGGGGTGCGCGGTCAGCTGGCCCGGTTCGCCCCGCAGGTGCTCGGCGACTACGTGCTCACGGTGGCCGGCGTGACCGCGCTCGGCGCGCTGGGGATCGGGCTGGTCCCGGCCCGCATCATCGCCGGCGGCACCAACCTGGTCTTCAACTACGTGCTCTATCGCTGGTGGACCTTCCGCCACCGCCCGGAACCCGAGACTGGGCCCGCGCCCGTCGCTGAGCCGGCGCTGGCGCTGGCCGCGACCGCTCGCACCGATCCGCGGCCGTAGGTCAGCGGACCGGGCAGGCGGTCACCACGGTGATGTCGCGGACAGTGCCCACCTGAGTGCCGTTGACGGTGAGCCGGCCGTCGGCGGCGCGCCCGATCGGTCCGCACACGGCCGCTCCGGTCTCGTCGACCACGACGGCGGTCGTCGTGGCCGCTTTCTCGGGCTTCGCCGCGACACTGATCAGTCCGAGCAGGCCGATCGCGAAGACGGTCAGCGCGGCGGCCAGCCCGGTCCAGCGGGCCCAGCGCAGCCAGTCGAGCGCGTCGTCGGTGTTCCGGACGATGGCGGCGCGGTATGCGGTGCCCGACCAGTTGTCGGAGGTGCGGAGGCTGGCCCCGTGTGCGGCCCGGACGCCGGTGACGATCGACGCGCCGGCCAGCAGCCCGCCGAAAGCGACCAGGCCCACCGCGACCCACCGCAGCGTCGGGCTCGGCACGTCGGCGAGCTTGGTGGTGCCGCCGACCACGGCGACCGCGCCGAACAGGCCGAGGAGCGTGCCCACGGTGCCGGTCCAGGCGGCTGCCGACGCCCGTACCCGGGTGAGTTGCTCGGTCGCGAACGTCACCGCCGCCTTGTCCCACTCGGCCGCGTCCGGCGGGTCGGGATCGTGTGGTCGTGACTGGCCGATCACGACGTCGCCGCTCGGATGTCGGCCTGCTGACCGCAGCCTTTGACGGGTTCGTCGGCCGGTCGGCCTTCGTGGGGATGTCCACAGTTGCATCGGGCGTGCTTCCACTCGACCGGACCGGCGTATCGCTGCCTGGTCTGGTGGACCGTCATTCGGTGTCCGCAAGCGGGGCAGTCACCGGCCTTGAGCCAGCCGAGTTGGACGTCGTGCTCCAGCCAGGTCTGCCACGGCCAGGACGCGACGGTGTCACCCCAGCCGGGAACCGGGTTCGGCTGGTACGGCTGGTCACCGGTCATGATGCCCGCCCGGCGGCCGCGTTCAGCTCGGCGATCATTCGTTCGACCTTCTCGATCTCGGCGCTGGCGCTGGCCCCGTAGGACGTGTAATCGGCCAGGGCAGCGCGGGCGTACAGCAGCGCGTCGTCAGGGCGTCCCGCTCGGAACAGCAGCATTGCCAACACTTGGCGGGTCTGCCCTGCGCCGTAGCGGTTGCTGGCCGCCTCCTCGAGCCGGATCGACTGTTGGAAATGGCTAAGGGCGGAGTCGTATTGGCCGGCCTCGTCGTAGACCATGCCGAGTTGGTGGTGAGCGGTGGCAAGGTCCGACACCGCGTCAGCGGGCAGCAACCGCAGCGCCTGCTTGTAGGCGTCAGCCGCCGCGTTGAGGTACTCCAACAGCACCGGCTCCGGTTGCCCGGCGGCGCGGGCATCGCGAAACCGCTCGTGCGCCACCCGGCCGAGCTGTCCGGTGCTGCGGGCCAGGCCGACGCGGTCCGCTTCGTCGGTCAGCTCGAGGTCGCGGCGATACCAGTGCTCGGCCCGGTCCAGATTCCGCAGAGACGGAATATTGATGTGGGCGTGGCCGAGGTTGAACGCGGTAACGCCTTCTCCGCGGCGGTCGTCAATGGCACGGAAGAGTTCGGCTGCGCGTTCGTAGTGGGTCACGCAGCCGCGATCCTGCTGCTCGCGCAGAATCTGCCCGAGGGCACCCTCGCCTACGGCCAGGGTGCGGATGCGGCTGCGGTCCAGGTCGGTGCGCCGTTCCGGAGTGGTGTCGAGCGCCGCGGCGGCCCGGCTCGTAGCGAGCTCGACGACGGAGTGTTGCAACCGCAGGGCTTCGGTCCAGGCCATGCCAGCGCGGGCGATGAACACCCGGTACTCCGTGAGCACGACCCATTCCTGTTCCAGGCCGGACCGTGGCCCGCCGGTATCCGGGTCGACGAAGTCCGGCACGAGCTCGTCGACGAGGCGGGACCACTCCGCGGCGCGGCCGGTCTGCCCGTAAAGGATCTGTAGGCCCTGCATGCAGCCAGCCACCTGGGACCACCGGCCGGCGGCGCGGGCCAGGGCCCGGGCGTGGAGCAGGTTCGCCTCCTCCAACCGCAGCACGTCGACGACGTCGGTGCGGCCCCGGTTGTACCACCGGTGGTAGGCGCTGCCAAGTTCGGCCATGACGGCCATGTAGGCGGCCTGCGAATGCGCCGTCGCGTCGGAGTCCACGTCGATCGCGCTGAGCTGTCGGAAGAACCACGGCAGCGCCGGATGGATCGCGTAGTAGCCGTCGCCGAGTGCGGTGAGCAGCCCGATCTCGGCCGCGCGGTCGAGCAGGTCGATCCCGGCAGTCCGGGTGAGCCCGACCAACGCCGGCACCGCCGTTCCCGTGTTCTCCTCACCCATACCCACCAGGGCATCGACGTCGACCGTGTCCTGGAACACGCTGAGCAGCGCGAGCTGGCCGCGCTCCGGTGCGGTGAACGCGGCCTCCAGCCCGAACGTGAGCGAGGCGCCCAGCGACCGGGAGCGTCCTTGGGCTTCGTCCGCGTCGGCGAGGTCGGTCTCACCGGCGCGGAGACGGGCAACGAACTCCTCGATCTGGGCCTTCTTGGTGTACGCGGCGCGCAGGGCCTGCCCGACGACGACAGTGATGGTAAGGGGGTTGCCGTCGCTGTAGCGCAAGAGCGGCCGCCAGTCCTCGACCTCGCTGATCCGGTGGCCGTGCCGGGCGGCGAGCGCCTGGGTGAACTGGATGCGCTCACGCATCGGCATCCTGGGCAGCCGCACCCGGGTGGGCAGGTCGCCGAGCCAGCCCTGCTCGTCGCGCCGCGACGTCAACAGCATCCGGGCCTGCGTACGCGATGCGGCGTGGAGGAAATCGCGCAGCGCACGCTGTTCTTCGTGGGTCCACGCCGATGGTGTGCCGGCTGGGAACCCGGCGACGGGCTCGACGTTGTCCCAGATCCACAACACCGGAATCTGTGCCAGAACCTGGAGGGCCACGTCCCGCCGCTCGGCGTCCGAGAGGCTGAGCCATTGGATGCCGCTGTTCTCCAACGCCGGGTCGAACACGGCGCCGAGCTGGTTGAGCAGCGCCACCAATGGCGTCCGCTGCTCCAGCGACGAGAACAGCACCGGTCCGCGCTGGCCGTTCGCCGGGTTGGTGAGCCCACCGGTCGACGCGTACCAGCCGGCGAACTCCACCGCGGTGGACGTCTTGCCGCTGCCGGCGTACGCGTGCAGCAGCACGATCCGATGCGTGTCGAACGCCCGGTCGAGCGCCAACAGAGTCTCGTCGCGGCCGAAGAACCCGACCTCGGGGCCGGGCGGCACCCCGGCGGCGGCGACATCCGCCAAGCGGGAACCCGACCGGCCAACAGTGATGCGCACCGCGTCGCGCGTGCCGTACGCCGCGCGCACCAGCGTCATCGGTGCCGTCTCGTAGACGACCGGCACCGACCAGTCCTGCAACGGCCGCGAGTCGAACGCGATCGACCGGTTCGGCGCAGCGGCCAACTGGCGCCGACCCGCCGACACCGCCCCGCCCAGCGTGCGTCCGGCCAGCAGTGCGGCGTACAGGTCGGTGACGAACTGGGCCGCGGTCACGACGTAGACGCTGTAGCGCATCGCCACGACGCCGGCGACCCCCGCGTCGCTGACCTCCAGCGCGAACGACCCGTACCCGCGTACCTGCGTGTGGACGTCGTCGCCCTGGCCCGTGCGTGGCCGCTCCGCCGCCTCGGCGTACGCCGAGCGGCAGGCGTTGAGGACGAGCACCCCCACACCGGTGCGGGCCAGCAGCGCCCCGAGCGCCGGCCCGTCGACCAGCTGCTGGTTGCTGGTCGTGGTCGGGTCTTCGAACAGCAGGTACCCGTGGCTGCCTTCGCGTGCCGGGGACAGCAGGCCGTACATGGCCTGGCCGACCGAGACACCTTCGGCCGCGCGTAGCCGGGTCGACGGCAGATAGGTGCCGTGCCCGTCGAAGTGGACGACGTGGAACGGTCGGCCCGCGTCGTAGGCCTGGTGCAGCACCGCGGACAGCGCGGCGAACGTCGGCGGGCGCAGCACGGTCAGGTCGAGGATCTCCTGGGTCTGCGCGGTCTTCAGCAGCAGCGCGCCGACCGAGCGGAACGGCACGTCGTCGCCCCCGCCCGGCCGGCAGATCACCAACAGCACGCGCAGCCGCTCGGCATCGTCCGCGGTGGGCAGCGGCACCCGCTTGGCCGGCTGGGCGTTGACCCGGACGTACTCAGCGGCCTCCAGCGCGACCGGCCGGTCGGTGCGCGGGTCGCGCAGCAGCTCCCACGGCAGCATCGCGGCCGCGTCGACGTCGGAGGCGACCTCGACCCGCACCGTGTGCAGCAGTCCCCGGACGCCGGCCCACAGCTCGCGGGCCTCCTCCCCGGTGAACACGAGCGAGAACAGCCGGGTGCCGATCTCGGCCAGCCGGGCCTCCACATCGGCCGCGATGGTCGGGGCCGGGTCGAGGGGGTACTCCAGGAAGTCTTCCAGGTACCAGCGGATGCGCTCCCGGTCCTCGTCGGTGATCGACAACTCGAACCGGCTGGTCGCCGACATTTCGGTGTAGTCCGGCAGCCCGGTCAGGCGGGTGGTCACCAGGTGCTGACCGTCGTCCGCTGCGGCCTGCGTCAACCGCAGCACTACACCCACGCGTCAGCCTCCCGCTCGCTCCGTCACTAGATGCGATTAGCCGATCACTCCACAATGATCGCGAGCAACCACCAAGCCGACAAACCACCACAGCCAATCGGACACCGACATCAGCGCCCGGGTACGACAGATCTCTCCAACGGGAAGTCAGGAAGGGCCGTCCAGCTCAGGTCGGTGTCAAGCTCGGCCGCGACGGCGTCGGCGATCAGGCGGGCGCCGTGCAGGTGGATGCGGGCGCAGGAGATCGCTCCGATCAGGCCGATCGCGTGCCGGCCGCCCGGGCGTGGGCGCAGCACGCTGCTCACGGTCGCGGTGCCGCGCAGCGGGCCCGGCCAGACCTCGCTCCGCCACCCCGAGACCAGCCCGTGTGCCAGGCAGTGCCGCACCTGCATCCAGCCGTCGGCGCGGCGACGCAGCTCGGCCAGGTCGACGGTCTCGATCTGCGGGCGCCGGCCGACCCCCGGCACGTTCCACACCGAGACGCCCGGACCGGCCGCCAGCCGCGCCCCGATCCCGGGGAACTCGTTGGCGCAGCGACGGAAGAACTCGTCCACCGTCGGGTTGTTCATGGACACCCGGCGGGCGATCTGGCCCAGCCCGTACCCCCGCTGGTGTAAAGCCGTCGCCAGGAAGTCCTCGACGAAGCCCTCGAACGCGGAGATCACCCCGAGCACGACCGCCGGTGGCAGGGCCGAGAAGTTGCCGGCGTTTCCGGGTGTACGCGGGTGCAGGCTCACCAGCCGCCGCGGCACCTCGAGCGAGCGTGCGAACCGGTTGACGCTGTCCTGGAGGACGACCGGAAACGACATGGCCGTCAGTGTGGCTGGTCCGTCAGGCGCGGCCACCACCGGCGGACCGTACGGGCGGCTTCGAGGCAGTCGTTGATCGCGGCCTCACCGCCGCAGGCGCGGACCAGGTCGGTCGCGCCGGACAGGATCGAGAGGCAGTCGTCGAGGTCGACGTCGTCGAGGCAGCGGCGGAGCAGACCGAAGGCGTACGCGTCGAGCTGGCCGGCCGCCCGCGCGGTCGCCCGGCTGACCAGTTGCGACCGCCCCCGCGCGAAGCTGGGATCGGCCAGGGTGTGCCGCACGGCGGCCTCGCGTGCGGGCTCGCGCAGGAGCAGGGCGGTGTTCGCGAAGATCAGGCCGCGCTCGCCTGGTGTGGCAACACCCGCCAGAGCGTCGACGCCCAACTGCGCGACCGGGGCCGGTAGGAGGCGAAGCACCTGCTCCAGAACCGCAGGGTCGGCGTCAGGACGCAGGAGCGTGTGGCCCGCGGCCAGGCATCTGACGAGGACCGCCTCCGGAATGACGCGGACCAGCAGGGACGCGAACCGCTCCAGCGGCGGTGCGCCGGGGTCGGCCCGAGCGACGGTGTCCATGGCCTCGCGCAGCAGCGTCCGACCCTCCTCGCCGGGCAGCCTCGCCGCGATCAACATCAGCAGCAAGGACTGGTACGGACCTGACCGCAGCTCGCGGGCCCGACCGGCGGACGCACGCAGCAGTTCAGGAGAGCGGGCCGGCGGGCCGAGCGCGGCCAGGTGGTACAAGGCCCAGGCAGCCGGGGTGGACTCGTGCGACGGTTTCCGGGCTTCGGTGCGGGCGATGTCGAAGACGGTCGACCACTGCTCCGGAGAGAACCACGGCCGGGTGCGCTCGAGGCACATCGTGTTCAGCGTGTCCGGGAGGAACCTCGACGTCAGCCCGAACAGCTCGTCGACGAGGCCGACCGGAGCCGATGGCCCCCCGGCCTCCAGGATGTCCACGAGGGCCATGGCGCGGTCCTGGTGGAACGTGATCCGTTCGGCCTCCGTGAGGGCGTCCGCCAGCAACACCTCGCGCGTCTCCGCGGTCGCAGCGGCGGCCAGGAACCGCGCCCGGCCGTGTTCGTCGGTGATGGACTGGACCAGCGACAGAGCGGCACCGACCTGCGCCCCGGTCAGCCGGTCGGCCAGGTTGTTGACCACGTGCGCGCGAAGGTACGCCTCCGGCAGCCGGGCGACCTCGGCGAGCAGCGTCTCCGCGAGCTCCGCGTCGGCGTTGCGCGCGACCTCGCCCAGCACCCGGGCGCGGTCGATCGCGTCGGACTGCCCGGCGGCCAGCTCCACGATGGTCTTCGCGGCCGGACCGGTCGCGACCTCCCCGAGCGCCGCCAGCGCAGATGGCCGACCCCGCTCGTCGGTGATCCGGTCGACGAGTCCGAGGAGCGCGTCGACCGGCGGACCGTCGACGGTCGCCAGCGCCTGGATGAACTCGACCCGCACCTCGGCCGTCGCCAGGCGGTCCAGGCAGTCCGCCAGTGCGTCCTCGCCCTGCACCTCTCTGGTCAGGCAGGCGACGTTGACCAGCGACTCCAGCGCATCCATCTCGGGCTCGCAGCTGAGCGCCGCCGCGACAGCCTCGCGCACCAGGTCGGCGCGATCGAGGGAGGCGGCGGACCTCGCCAGCGCCAACGCACGGTGGCTGGGGTCCACCGTTGCCCGGACGTCCGCCAGCGACTCGTCCCGTACGTCGGCACTCAGGCCCACGGCGATGCTCAACAGCGCCAACCCGCGGTCGTCGCTGGTCGCGATGGCATGGGCGGCAACGAGCAGGTCCGGCAACGTGGCAGGCACCGACCGCTCCGCCACCGCCTCGATCAACTCTGCCCTGAGCTGGTCCTCGGGGGTGGCGCCGACGGCATGCACGAGACGGGGGAGCTCGTCCTCGGGAACGTGCCGGGCCAGCGAGGTCGACAACCAGAGCCGGTCACCAGGGTCGTCCAGCGTGAGTGCGACCTCGACGGCGGCACGCAGGCACCGGGCCGGCAGCAGCGGTGCCAGGCGGACGATGGCCTCGGCCCGCATGCTGAGGTCGAGGTGCAGCGCGGCATCCATCGCCTCCATGACGAGCGCCTCTTCGGGCTCGTCGACGCTTTCGAGGATCTCGGCGAGGGACTGGGCACGGTCGGCCGCGTACTCGTCGGATCGGGCGGAGGCCAGCGCCAGCGCGATCG
The DNA here is from genome assembly GCF_900188485.1 of Asanoa hainanensis. GTDB lineage: Bacteria > Actinomycetota > Actinomycetes > Mycobacteriales > Micromonosporaceae > Asanoa > Asanoa hainanensis. The sequence continues at coordinate 128,679 of NZ_FZPH01000015.1, read as the reverse complement.
CCCGGGCCCGATGCGCGCCGGTGAGCACGGGGAGGAGCAGCAGCGCCTGCTGGACGCGATCACGCGACCGCCGCAGCCGCTCCGTCTCGGCGAGCGCCCGCTCGGCGCCCCACAAGCCGTGCCGGACCAGCGCCACCGTCAGCCCGAACGGAATGGCGACCGTCAACGAGTACGTCGCCGCCGCGATGATCGCGTAGCGCAGGTCCAGCCCCGCGTGCGGCGACGGCCGCCCAGCCCGCAGGTCGGCGTCCACCCGCTGGGCCACCAGCGCCCGGGCCCGGCCGAGGTCGGTACCGAAGTCGGCGCTCGCGGACACGTGGTCGAGGGCCGCGTACCAGAGGCAGGCGCCACGCGCCTCGACGGCCAGCAACCGGTGCAGGTCGTCCTCGCGGCCACCGCGTTCGAGATGGAAGGCGAGGTTGCGCCGGGCGTAGCCACCGTGGACGTCGACGAGGTCCAGGTCGCCGGCGAGCGACGGCAACCCGTCGGCGAGCCCGCCGAACAGCGCGAGATAGAAGTCGGCGATGGCCCCGTGGGCGGCGGCGGTCGCGCGGCCGAGCCGGTCGCTGCGATGCCGGTCGGCCGCCAGCATCGGCCCGGTCGCCGCGCCGTGCAGGTAGTCGCGCAGGCTCAGGTGGTAGATCCCGTAGCGGGAGTCGTCCGTGACCGTGAGGAACGGTCGGAACGGGCCTTCGCACAACGTCTCGACGTCGGGGGAGCCGAGCCCGCAGAGGTCGGCCAGCAGCGGCGCGGGGAGCGGTTCGGCCACCGCGGCCAGGGTCGACAGGACCCGCGACCGGATCGGGTCGTCGGCGCCGGGGGGAAACAGCGCCTGCGTGTAGTAGCCGGACAGGTCGGCGGGCAGGGCCGCCAGGTCGTCGGGGGAGCGCAGGCCGAAGCGGACCTCGTCGAGGACGTACCGCAGGTAGACCCAGACCCCGCCGCAGCGCTCGAGGAGGCGGTCGATGAAGACCTCCGGGTCGATGGTCAGCCGGTCCGCGATCTGCGGGTCGGCGCGCACCGACCGGTCCAGGAAGCGCCGCATGTCGTCGAGGTTGCGGCGGTCGCCGAGCTTGATGGTGGTGACCTGCCACGGCAGTCGCAGGCCGGGCAGCGCGCTGCCGGTGCGGCAGGTGGCCACGACGACCACGTTGCGCGGGAGGCGGGCGGGCAGGCCCAGCGGCAGGTCGCCCTCGAACGTCTCGGCCTCGTCGAGCCCGTCGACCACGATCACGAGGCGTTGCCCGGCCGCCGCGGCCCGTTCGCCGCCGGCCCGCAGGACCTGCTCGAACCAGCCCGGCTCCGCGGCGGTGTCGGGCAGGCCGCCGCCGGGTGCGAACTGCTCGGACAGCTCGTACGCGGCGATGATCTGCGCGGCCAGGTTGCGCAGTGCGGTCGCCGCGGACCGGCCCTTGGCGCGGCGGGTGAAGTGGCAGGGCCAGCCGCGCCGGGCGGCGAGCCAGGCGGCGACCGCGGTCTTGCCGACGCCGGCCGGCCCTTGGACGACGACGAAGCCGTGGTCGTGCCGGTCCACGAAGTCGTCCACTTTGGAGATCAGCCACTCCCGGCCGGCGAAGCGGTCGAGTTGCACCTCGTCGAACACCGGCTGCGGGTCGAGCCACACGTCCCGCAGCCGCGCGAAGCCGCCGTTGAAGACCGTGCCGGTGATGACGTCGCGGCCCGCCTGCAGGATCGTCCCCGAGCCGCGGGCGACCGCCTTGAGCGCGCCGACGTCAACGTTGGTCATCGGCCACGTCGGAGCGGGTGACGATGTCGCGCCCGGCCTGCACGATCGTCGAGTGGCCCGTCGCCCTGGCCCGCAGGGAGACGGCCGACCCGGCGTCAGCGTCAGCTAGCAACGACACGAGCACCTGGAGGACGACGGCGGCGACCACGAGCGCGATCAGGCCGACCAGCAGCCCGACGTCCCAGCTCTCGGTGAGGACGTTGGTCACCACACCGACACCGGCTCCGAGCGCGACCGAGACCCCGGCCGCGGCGGCACGCCAACCCGAACTCGACATCGGCCCTCCGTCCGAAGCACGCAGTACGAAGCACGAAGTACGCAGCCAACAGCCAACAGCGTACGGCCCGCGATCGAGGCTCACCGCCACCGAAAGGGCGACAGATCGACGCCCGCCGGACCTGTTCCCGGTCGATGCCCGGCACCGTAGAGTCATCGACGTGAGTGCCGACCAGCGCGACATCCGGATGTCGGACGCCGACCGGGAGAGCGTGATCGCGCGGCTCAACACGGCGGTGTCCGAGGGCCGGTTGACGATGGCCGAGTTCGAGGAGCGGGTCGACGGGGTGCTGCGGGCCCGCACCTACGGCGAGGTCGAGCCGTTCGTCGCCGACCTGCCCGCGGCCGCCCTGCCGGCCGTCGCACCCACCGACACCGCTGTCGAGTTGCGCAGCCACGCCGGGCAGATCCGGCGGTCCGGCCGCTGGGCCGTGCCGCGCAAGCTCGTGGTGCGCAGCAGGGCCGGCATCGTCAAGCTCGACTTCCGGGAGGCCGTGCTCACCCAGCGGGTCGTCGAGATCGAGTTGGCCACGCAGGCCGGCAACACGGTGATCGTCTTGCCGAAGGGCGCGACCGCCGACCTCGACCGGCTCAGCACCACCGCCGGCACCGTGTTCTGCCGCGTTCCGTCGTTCCCCGAGCCGGGCGGCACCGCGCCGCACCTGGTGATCAGCGGCAGCAGCGCCGCCGGCTCGGTCGTGGTCCGCTACCCGTTCCGGCTGGGCCGCTGGACCTGGTGATCAGAAGACCAGGTCCAGGGCGCCGTCCAACGTGGATGGGTGCTGGGTCGCGGCGACGATCCGCCACCGCCCCGGGCGTGGCGACCAGGTGCGGGTGGCCGGGTCCCGTTGGCGCGTCGGGGTCAGGTCGAGCTCCACGTCCACCTCGGCCGTGGCGCCCGCGTCCAGAGTGACCCGCTCGAAGCCGACCAGCACCGGCACCGGCGGGTCCGCGTCCGCGTCGAACGCGTAGAGCTGCGCGACCGTCGAGCCCGCCCGCTCACCGGTGTTGGTGACCCGCACCCGACCGGGCGCCAGCAGCGTCACGGAGAAAGTCGTGTAGCCCAGACCGAAACCGAAGGGGTACGCGGCGCGGCGCCCGTCGCGGTCCAGCTTTCGTTGGCCCCACCAAGCGTCGTACCGGATGCGGCTGGCGGACGCGTCGAAGAACGGCAGGTGTGCGGCGTCGCGGGGGATGGCCACCGGCAACCGGCCGCCGGGCTCGACCGCGCCCGTGAGGATGTCGGCGATCGCCTGGCCGCCCTCCATGCCCGGGTACCAGGCCAGCAGGATCGCCGCCACCCGCGACCGCCAGGCCTCCATGACGATCGCGCTGCCGCCGATCACGACCACCACGGTCCGCGGGTTGGCCGCCGCGACCGCGGCGATCAGCTCTTCGTCGGGCGGGTGCAGGGTCAACCGGGTACGGTCGCCGCCCGGCTCGAACCGGGTGACCCGCCGGGCGAGCCAGGCGGCCAACCGCTGCACCGGCCGCAGGGTGAGCGGAAAGCCGAGGAACGCCAGGCTCGCCGGATCGTCGTTGGTGACCCGCTCACCCTCGTCCGTCGGACCCATGCCGACGACGACCACGGCGACATCGGCGTCGCGCGCGGCCCGCACCGCGGCGTCGACATCGCGGCCATCCAGATAGGACAGAGCAGAGAATGCCGCGCGCAGCCCGTCCAACGGCGACGACGTCGACGGCGGGTCGACCGTGGAGGAGCCCCGGTCACCGAGATTCGGCGTGGCCGCGAGCCGCCCCACGACGGCGACCCGCGTCGAGGCCGGCAGCGGCAACACCGAGGGCTCGTTCCGCAGCAGCACGGCGCCGCGCACGGCGGCCTCGTAGGCCAGCGATCGGTGCGCCGCCGAGGCCACCACGTCCGGCGAAGGCTCGGCGGCCGCCCGGTTGGCGTAGTGGAGCAGCGTCGTCCGCAGGATCCGGTGGGCTGACCGCCGCACCACCGAGCGGGGCACGAGGCGCAGGAGCGGCGATCGGGCCCGGTGCATGCGCAGTGGCATCTCGATGTCCAGCCCGGCGACGAGGCTGTCGACCGCGTCGTGCGTGCCCCACACCCAGTCGCTGGTGACGAAGCCGGTGAAACCCCACTCGCCCCGCAGGATGTCGGTCAGCAGCACCGCGTTCTGGTCGGCGAACGCGCCGTTGACGGAGTTGTACGCGCTCATCACCGACTCGGCGCCGGCGTCGATCACGGCCTTGAAGTGTGGCAGGTACACCTCGTGCAGCGCGTGCTCGTCGACCTCCACGTCGACCGTGAAGCGCGCGTTCTCCATCGAGTTGAGGGCGAAGTGCTTCACGCAGGCCATGACGTTGGGGCGCAGGCCGCGGGTCAGCGCGGCGCCCATCCGCCCGGTCAGCACCGGGTCCTCGCCGTAGCACTCCTGCGCCCGACCCCACGCCGGATGCCGCAGCAGGTTGACGCACACCGCACCGGAGTAGTTGGCGCCCCGAGCCCGCGCCTCCAGACCCATGGCGAGCCCGACCCGTTCCTCCAGCGACGGGTCCCAGGTCGCCGCCCGGGCCATGGTGACCGGGAACGCGGTCGACCGCCCCATCACCACCCCGCGCGGGCCGTCGCTGAACCGGACGCCCGGGATGCCCAGCCGGGGGATCGCGCCGGCGGTCACCGGGCCGGCCTTGATCCGGGCCGGCAGCCGGACCGCCGCCCACACCGGGAGGTCACCGTCGAGCAGCCAGGCCAGCTCGTCGTCGGTCAGCGCCGCGATCAGCCCGTCGGCGGCCGCGTCAGCGTCGAGTGCGGCGGCGCGGACCGCCTCGTCGAAAGCCGTCATGCCCGAGATCAGATCAGACGCGGGTCGGCGTCGGCGTGTCGGTTGCCGTACCCTCCCGCCGGAATAGATCTTGTCGTAACGGGGGTTCGGTCATGAGGCGTGTCGCGCTCGTCGTCGCGGTCGGGCTTCTGCTCGCGGGTTGTGGAAACGTCGTCCGCCAGGCCGACCGGGCCGACGAGCAGGTCAGGGCCGCGGTCGAGACCATGGCGAAGAGCAGTTTCTCCTACCACCACACGGCGGCGGGCGACGAGTACGACGGGTTGGTGCACCGGCCGTCGAAATCCACCACGCTGCGGCTGTCCACGCGCGAGGGCGCGGTGACGACCGAGACCGTGCTGATCGGTGACCGCGGCTGGGTCCGCACGAACGCCGACCTGACCGCCGTCGGCGACGCCCCGCCCCTCGACGAGATCTCCCCGTGGAGCGAGGTGACCGCCGAAACGCTGAGCGAGCCGCCGTTCCGCTACGTGGCCGGTGCGGATGCGCTTGTCGGCGCGGAACTCTTCTCGAGCGTCTCCGGCCTGCACGAGACCGCACCGCTGACGTACGCGGGGACGATCGACCTCACCGCGAACATGTATCTCAACGCGACCAACGGCGCCGCCGCACCCAAGGAGCTGGACCAGGCGCGGGCCGTGCCGATGACCGTGACCCTCGACGACCGCGGCCACATCACCCGCGTCACCATCGACGTGCCCGCGGCTCCGACGAAGTCCGAGTTCAGCGACTTCGACGCGGTCACCGCACCCACGGCACCGAAAAGCTAGACGCCCGCGATCCACTCCAACCACGCCGGCACGCCCTCGCCCGAGGTCGCCGAGACGGTCAGCAGGGCCAGGTCCGGGTTGACCGACCGCGCGTTCTTGGCGCACAGGTCCACGTCGAAGTCCACGTACGGCAGCAGGTCGATCTTGTTGATCACCACCAGGTCGGCGGCCGCGAACATGTACGGGTACTTCAGCGGCTTGTCCGTGCCCTCGGTGACCGAGATGACGACCACCTTGCGCTGTTCGCCCAGGTCGAACATCGCCGGGCAGACCAGGTTGCCGACGTTCTCCACGAAGACCACCGCGCCCGTCGGCGGGTCGAGTCTGGACAGGGCCGACCGCACCAGCGCCGCGTCGAGGTGACAACCGGCTCCCGTGTTGACCTGGACGGCCGGCGCACCGGTGCGGCGCAGCCGTTCCGCGTCCAGCGAGGTGGCCTGGTCGCCCTCGATCACCGCGGCCGGCCGTACCCGGGCCAGGGCGGTCAAGGTCCGCTCCAGCAGCGTGGTCTTGCCCGCGCCGGGTGAGCTCATCAGGTTGAGCGCGATCGCGTCCCGCTTGCGCAGCCACGCCCGGTTGTCGCGGGCGATCGCGTCGTTCTTGGCCAGCACGTTCTGCTCCAGCGAAACGTGCTCATGCGAATGCGAGTGAGCAGCAGAGTCAGAACAACCGCAGGTGCCGCACACCGGTCAACCCACCTCCATCGAGACGATCTTCAACTCGCGGCCGGCGAGCACCGAGACGTCGGCGCTGCCGCACGCGCACAGCAACACGGGGTCGGGCAGGTCGAACGACACGCCGCAGGAACGACACGCCGCGCGGCCGGGCACCAGGTCGATGTCGAGCCGGGCGCCCTCCGCGACGGTCCCCGCGGTGACCAGGTCGAAGCAGAAGTGCATGGCATCGGGTACGACGGCCGTCAGCGCCCCGACCTGGAGCCGGATCGCGTGCACCCGCCGCTCACCCGCGCGGGCCTGGACCGACTCCACGACGCTCTGCGTGATCGACAGCTCGTGCACCGGACTCCTAAGTGACATTTGTCTGCGTTGCACCCACTTGCAGACTAGGTCCGATATTACGCTGAGCACCGAGCTACGCACGTTCTGCGACGCCGGACGCGCGACGGGGAAGGCGGACACCATGCCCACAGCGGAAGCGATCAAGGCCGAGGACACGCTCATCCACGTTCTCTGGATCAACGCCGGGCTCAGCTGCGACGGCGACTCCGTGTCGCTGACCGCGGCCACCCAGCCGAGCATCGAGGAGATCGCGCTGGGCGCGCTGCCGGGCCTGCCCAAGGTGGCCGTGCACTGGCCACTGATCGACTTCGAGTGCGGCCCCAACGGCGGGCAGGACGACTTCCTGGAGTGGTTCTTCAAGGCCGACCGCGGCGAGCTCGACCCCTTCGTCCTCGTGGTCGAGGGCTCGATCGCCAACGAGGAGCTGCACAGCGAGGGCTACTGGACCGGGTTCGGCAACAACCCGGCGACCGACCAGCCCATCACGATGAGCGGCTGGCTTGACCGGCTCGCGCCGAAGGCGACCGCGATCGTGGCGACCGGCACCTGCGCGACGTACGGCGGCATCCACGCGATGGCCGGCAACCCGACCGGCGCGATGGGCGTGGCCGACTACCTGGGCTGGGAGTGGAAATCCAAGGCCGGCATCCCGATCGTCAACGTGCCCGGCTGCCCGATCCAGCCCGACAACATGTCGGAGACGCTGGTCTACCTCCTTTACATGGCGACCGGGCAGGCGCCGATGATCCCCCTCGACGACGCCCTGCGGCCGACCTGGCTGTTCGGCAACACCGTGCACGAGGGCTGTGACCGCGCCGGCTACTACGAGCAGGCCGACTTCGCCACGGAGTACGGCTCGCCGAAGTGCATCGTCAAGCTCGGCTGCTGGGGTCCCGCGGTCAAGTGCAACGTGCCCAAGCGCGGCTGGATGAACGGCCTCGGCGGCTGCCCGAACGTCGGCGGCATCTGCATCGGCTGCACGATGCCCGGCTTCCCGGACAAGTTCATGCCGTTCATGGACGAGCCGCCCGGCGCGAAGCTGTCGACCACGACCGTCGGCGCCTACGGCAACACGATGCGCCGCCTGCGCGGCATCACGACCCACACGCTCGACCGCGAGCCCAAGTGGCGCAAGCGCGGCCGCGAGCTGACCACCGGCGCGAAGCGCACCTGGTAACCGAGAGAGGCCGAGAACACGATGACGGTCACGCAACCGCAGCGCGCCACGGGGTCAGGCACCGAGTCCCTGGTGGACATGGCGTGGGACCCGATCACCCGCATCGTCGGGAGCCTGGGGATCTACACGAAGATCGACTTCAACCAGCGGGTCGTCGCCGAGTGCCACAGCACCAGCTCGATCTTCCGCGGGTACTCGATCTTCATGAAGGGCAAGGACCCGCGCGACGCGCACTTCATCACCAGCCGGATCTGCGGGATCTGCGGCGACAACCACGCGACCTGCTCCTGCTACGCGCAGAACATGGCGTACGGGGTGAAGCCGCCCGCGATCGGCGAGTGGATCGTCAACCTCGGCGAGGCCGCCGAGTACATGTTCGACCACAACATCTTCCAGGAGAACCTGGTCGGGGTCGACTACTGCGAGAAGATGGTCGCCGAGACCAACCCCGGCGTGCTGGAGATGGCCAACCGCACCGAGGCACCCAATGCCGGCGCGCACGGCTACCGCACGATCGGCGACATCATGCGGGCGCTCAACCCCTTCACGGGCGACCACTATCGCGAGGCGCTCCAGGTCAGCCGGATGACCCGCGAGATGTTCTGCCTGATGGAGGGGCGCCACGTGCACCCCTCGACGCTCTACCCGGGCGGCGTCGGCACGGTCGCGACCATCCAGCTGATGACCGACTATATGTCCCGGCTGATGCGCTACGTCGAGTTCATGAAGAAGGTCGTGCCGATGCACGACGACCTCTTCGACTTCTTCTACCAGGCGCTGCCCGGCTACGAGATGGTCGGCAACCGGCGGATCCTGCTCGGCTGCTGGGGCTCGTTCCAGGACCCCGAGCACTGCAACTTCGAGTACAAGGACATGACGGACTGGGGTCGCAAGATGTACGTGACCCCCGGTGTCGTCGTGGACGGCAAGCTGGTCACCACGGACCTGGTCCGGATCAACCTCGGCATCCGCATCCTGCTCGGCTCGTCCTACTACCAGGACTGGGAAGGCCAGGAGATGTTCGTGACCGAGGACCCCCTCGGCAACCCGGTCGACCGGCGGCATCCCTGGAACCAGCACACCAACCCGCAGCCCCAGAAGCGCGACCTGGACAACAACTACAGCTGGGTGATGTCGCCGCGCTGGTTCGACGGCAAGGACTACCTGGCCCTCGACACCGGCGGCGGGCCGCTCGCCCGGCTCTGGTCCACCGCGCTGGCCGGCCTCGTCGACATCGGGTACGTGCAGTCGACCGGCCGCAGCGTGAAGATCAACCTCCCGAAGACCGCGCTCAAGGGCCCGGTCGAGCTGGAGTGGCGCATTCCGCAGTGGAGCAACACCCTGGAGCGCAACCGCGCCAGGACCTACTTCCAGGCGTACGCGGCCGCCTGCGCGCTGCACTTCGCCGAGCAGGCGCTGGTCGAGATCCGCGCCGGGCGCACCAAGACCTGGGAGAAGTTCGAGGTGCCCAAGGACGGTGTCGGCGCCGGGTTCACCGAGGCGGTGCGCGGCGTGCTGTCGCACCACATGGTGATCCGGGACGGGAAGATCGCCAACTACCACCCGTACCCGCCGACCCCGTGGAACGCCAGCCCGCGCGACAGCTTCGGCACTCCGGGCCCGTACGAGGACGCGGTGCAGGGTCAGCCGATCTTCGAGGAGAACGACCGGGAGCACTTCAAGGGCATCGACATCATGCGTACGGTCCGCAGCTTCGACCCCTGCCTGCCCTGCGGCGTGCACATGTACCTGGGCAACGGGAAGAAGCTCGAGATGCTGCACTCGCCCACGCAGTCGGCGGGCGCCGAGTGACCACCGTGGAAGTCGAGGTTCCCACCGACTGGCGTGGGGCCGGGGATCGCATCGAGGCACTGATCACCGCGAGCGCGGCCGGCGGCGCGGTGGCCCGGCAGCGGGCCGAGGAACTGGTCCGGCTCGTCGTCGACCTGTACGGCGCCGGGCTGGAACGGCTCCTGGAACTGCTGCACGAGCGCGGCGCGCTGTCCGACGACGTGCTCGACGCGCTCGCCGCCGACGACCTCGTCGCCAGCCTGCTGCTCGTGCACGGACTGCATCCGGAGAGCGCGTCGACCCGGGTCGCCAAGGCCCTGGCGGCGGCCGCACCGGGTGGCGAGGCCGAGCTGATCGACATCACGCCCGACGGGATCGCCCGCGTCCGGCTGACCGCCAGCGGCTGCTCGTCCGCGCCGCTGAAGGCCGCGGTCGAGTCGGCCGTCGCCGACGCGGCACCCGAGGTGGTGACCATCGAGGTGGTCGAGCCGGACCGGTCCGCCGGCACGGTCATCCCGATCGGCTCGCTGTTCAGCCGGGTAGGGCCGGCGCCCGCGGAGGCGCCGTGAGCCCGGCGCTGGGCGCGCTGCGCCGGATCAGCCGGGACCGGCCGGCACCGCGGGTCCCGGGGGAGCACTGCGACCTGTGCGCCCAGCCCGTGCAGGAGGAGCACGGCCACGTCGTGCATCTCGAGGGGCGCGCGCTGATGTGCGCGTGCCGGCCCTGCTACCTGCTCTTCGCCAGTGACGCGGACCAGCGCTACCGCGCGGTGCCGGACCGCTACCTGCGCTTCCCGGACGTGTCGGCCGACGGCCCGGCGTTCGACGCGCTGGACATCCCGGTCGGGCTGGCGTTCCTGTTCCACAACTCGGTGCAGGAGCGCCTCGTCGCGTTCTACCCGAGCCCGGCCGGCGCCACCGAGTCGGAGCTTCCGCTCGAAGCCTGGAACGGCGTGCTCGCCGCCCACCCGTCGCTTGCGACGTTGCGCCCCGACGTCGAGGCGCTGCTGGTCCGCCGCGCCGCACCCGGTGCCGCGCACGAGGGCTCCTGCCATCTCGTGCCCATCGACGTCTGCTACGAGCTCGTCGGCACGCTCCGGCGGGGCTGGCGCGGCTTCGACGGCGGCTCCGAGGCCCGGGCCGCGATCGCCGAGTTCTTCGCCACGGTCGACCGGCGGAGCGTCGACGGATGAGCCTGACGTTCGCCGTGCGTGACATTGTCGCCGAACCGCACGCCGTGACACCGCAACTCACCGCGAAGCTGCGCGTCGACGACGACGCCGGCCGCCGGGTGCACGCGATGACGCTGCGCTGCCAGGTGCGGGTCGACCCCGCGCGGCGCGGCTACGACACGGAAGAGGGCGAGGCGCTGCGCGGGCTGTTCGGCGGCCGGGAACGCTGGGCCGACACCGTGCGCTCGTTCCCGTGGCTGCGCTGCGACACCACCGTGCCCGGCTTCGCCGGCGGCACCGAGGTCGACCTGGCGCTGCCGTGCACGTACGACCTCGATGTGGTCGGCACCAGCTACCTCCACGCCCTCCACGCCGGCACGGTTCCGCTGACCTTCCTGTTCTCCGGCACCGTCTTCGTGCCTGGCGCCACCGGCTTCTCGGTCGAACCCGTGCCCTGGGACCGCTCCGCGGCGTACGACCTGCCGGTCACGGTCTGGCGTTCGCTCATCGAGCAGTATTTCCCGGGCACCGGCTGGATCCGGCTCGACCGCGAGGTGCTGGACGCCCTGGCGGCCGTGCGCGCCCAGCGCGGGCACATCAGCTGGGAAGAGACGATCCGGTCGCTGTTGCCCGCCGAGGTGCTGACATGACTGTGGAAAGCGTCCGCGCGATCGCCGACGCGGTGCTCTACGAGGGCTACCTGCTCTACCCGTACCGGGCCAGCGCGCAGAAGAACCGCACCCGGTGGCAGTTCGGCGTGCTCGGCCCGCCCGGCGCCGCCGAACGTGGGCTGGGCGAGGAGTCCGGCATGGCCGTGCAGTGCCTGCTCTCCGGTGTCGGGTCCACCGTGGACGTGCATCTGCGGTTCCTGCAGCTCCAGGTGCGGCAGGTGCGGCGGTTGGACGGCGACGGTGGTTTTACGGACGTCGAGGCGCTCGACGTCGGCGGGCGGACCGTGCTCAGCTGGGACGAGGCGGTCGAGCGCGAGGCGGTGTTCACCGGGCAGCCGGTCGGGCCCGACGGCGAGCTGCGCGTCGAGATATCCGGCGGCGAGGACGTCGAGGCGGTGTGCGACGGGTCCGGCGTCGAGCTCGGGCAGGTCGTGCGCCGGCGCTGGCCGCTGCGCGCCCACCTGCGGCTCGCGACGGAACCCGACGGCGCGTACACCCGGCTGACCGTGGCGGTCGAGAACGCGTACGACGGAGCGCTGTCCACGAAGGACGATGCGACGCGCGGCTCGCTGCTCGGCGCGCACCTCGTGCTGCGGGCGGCGGCTGGGGCCGGGTTCGTCTCGGTGATCGACCCGCCCGACGCCGCCGCTGCCGCCGCCGCGCGCTGCGTGCAGCACCGCTGCTGGCCCGTGCTGGCCGGCCCGCCCGGCGCGACCGACCTCGTGCTCGGCTCGCCGATCATCCTGTACGACCACCCGGAGGTGGCCGAGCAAAGCCCGGGCGCGCTGTTCGACGCGACCGAGATCGACGAGATCCTGGTGCTGCGCATCATGACGATGACCGAGGCGGAGAAGGCCGAGGCGCGAGCCACCGACCCGCAGGTCGCTGCCATCATCGACCGTTGCGACGGGCTGACCCCGGAGCAGCTCCAGGGGCTGCACGGGATTCTCCGCGACCCGCTGGCGGACATGCGCAACGTCGAGCCGCCGTCGTTCGACACCGCCGGGGCGCCGTGGTGGGACCCGGCCGCCGACGCCGCCGTCTCGCCCGACACCGACGTCGTCGTCATCAACGGCGTGCCGGTGGGCAAGGGCAGCCTGGTCCGGGTGCACCCGAGCCGCCGCGCCGACGCCCAGGACCTGTTCTTCGCCGACCAGGTCGCCCGCGTCACCGCCGTGCTGTCCGATGTGGATGGCGCGGTGCACGTCGCGCTGGTCCTCGTCGACGACCCCGCGGCGGACCTGCACGACTGGTACGGGCGCTACTTCTACTTCGCGCCGGACGAGCTCGAACCGCTCGCCGGCGACGCGAAACCGATCGAGAGAGAGGAGAGCCGGTCATGAGAAGACTCGGCATGATGACCGCGGGAGTCGGTGCCGGCCTGGCCCTGGTGGCGCTGGTGATGACGGTCCGGTCGATCCCGGACATCCGCCGCTACCTGAAGATCCGCTCGATGTGAGACGGGTCCTGGTAGCCGGCATCGGCAACGTATTCCTCGGCGACGACGGCTTCGGCCCGGCGGTCGCCCAGCACCTGGTCGAGCGGGGAGACCTGCCCGACCAGGTGCGCGTCGTCGACTACGGCATCCGGGGCCTGCACCTGGCCTACGACCTGCTCCACGGCGTCGCGGCCCTGGTGCTGGTCGACGCGCTGCCCGGCGACGACGCGCCTGGGACGGTGACGGTGCTGGAGGTCGACGACGTTCCGGCCGGTGTGGGCCTCGACGCCCACGCGATGGACCCCGCCACGGTGCTCGCCACCCTGCACCGCCTCGGCGGCACCTTGCCGCCCACCTACGTGGTCGGCTGCCGGCCCGCCAACCTCGACGAGGGCCTCGGCCTCAGCCCCGCCGTCGCCGCCGCGATCCCGGAAGCGGTCGCCGCGGTCGACGTCCTGCTCGGCAAGCTCACCACCGAAGGGACCTGACACATGTGCCTGGGCATCCCGGGACAGGTCGTCGAAATCGTTCCCGGGTACGAGGGCCAGCTCGCCCTCGTCGACGTCGAAGGCGCCGCCCGCCGGGTCAACGTCGGCATGCTCGACGAGCCACCGGAACCCGGCGCCTGGGTGCTCATCCACATGGGGTTCGCGGTCGAGCTCATCGACCGGGAGCGCGCCCGGAAAGCCCTCGACGGGTTGGAGCTGATCGGTCGGGGGCGCGCCGCCGACCGGCGAGAGCGCCGCCGTTACGAGGTGACCGGCGTCGTGCAGGGCGTCGGCTTCCGCCCGTTCGTCTACGCCACCGCGACGGCCCTGGCGCTCAGCGGCCGCGTCTCCAACACCGCGACCGGGGTCACCGTCGAGGTCGAGGGGCTGCCGGACGCCCTCGACACGTTCGGCCGCCTTCTGCGCACCGAGCCGCCGCCGCTGGCCGTGGTGGAGGCCGTCAACGAGTCCATCATGGACGCGACCGGCGGCACGGGCTTCACCATCGTGGACTCCGGGCCGACCGGCCGGTCCCGCACCCTGGCGTCGCCCGACGTCGCCACGTGCGACGACTGCCGCGCCGAGCTGCGCGACCCGGGCGACCGCCGCTACCGGCACCCGTTCATCACCTGCGTCAACTGCGGACCGCGGCTGACCATCATCACCGCGCTGCCGTACGACCGGGACACCACCACGATGGCCCGCTTCCAGATGTGTGACGCCTGCCGCCGCGAGTACGAGGACCCGGCCGACCGCCGCTTCCACGCCCAGCCGATCGCCTGCCCCGACTGCGGCCCGCGCCTGGAGCTCGTCACCGGCGGCCCCGGGCGGCACAGCTGGCCGCCGGTGCACGGCGAGACCGCGCTGCGCACCGCCCGGGAGCTGCTGGCCCAGGGCGGGATCGTCGCGGTCAAGGGACTCGGCGGCTACCACCTGGCCTGCGACGCCCGCGACGAGCGCGCCGTCGCGGAGTTGCGGCGCCGCAAGCGCCGGGGCGGCAAGCCGTTCGCGGTGATGGTCGCCGACCTGGCGGTGGCCCGGCGGATCGCGGTGCTGACCGACGACGAGGAGCGGCTGCTCGCCGGGCCGCAGCGGCCGATCGTGCTGGTGCCCAAGCGCGAGCCGCTCGCCGACGGGGTCGCGCCCGGCAACCCGGACCTCGGCGTCCTGCTGCCGTACACGCCGCTGCACGAGCTGCTGTTCGGCCTCGACGGCGATCCGCCGATCACGGATGCGCTGGTGCTCACCTCCGGCAACGTGGCCGGCGAGCCGATCGCCACGGACGACGCGGACGCGCTGGAGCGCCTCGCCGGCATCGCCGACGCCTGGCTGCGCCACGACCGGCCGATCCACGTGCCGTGCGACGACTCGGTCACCCGCACCGTCGGCGGGACACCGCTGCCCGTGCGGCGCTCGCGGGGTTATGCGCCGCTGCCGGTCGCGCTGCCCGTCGAGGTGCCGCCGACGCTGGCCGCCGGCGGCGATCTGAAGAACACCTGCGCGGTGGCCGAGGGCCGCTACGCCTGGCTCAGCCCGCACGTCGGCGACATGGACGACCTGCGCACCGTCGACGCCCTGACCGCCGTCGCGGGCCAGCTGGAGGACCTGACCGGCGTGCGGCCGGAGCGGCTCGTGGTCGATGCCCACCCCGGCTACCGCAGCACCCGGTGGGCGCTCGACCACGCCGACGGGCGGCCCGTGCACCGGGCGCAGCACCACCACGCGCACATCGCCTCGGTGATGGGCGAGCACGGGGTCGGCGCGGGGGAGCAGGTCATCGGGGTCGCGTTCGACGGCACCGGCTACGGCACCGACGGCGCGGTCTGGGGCGGCGAGGTGCTCGTCTGCGACTACAAGTCCGCCGAGCGGTTCGCGCACCTCGGGTACGTGCCGCTGGCAGGCGGCGACGCCAGCGTGCTGCGGCCCTACCGGATGGCCCTCGCGCACCTGCGCAACGCGGGCATCGAGTGGACCGACGACATCCCGGCCGTGGCGGCGTGCCCGCAGGCCGAGCGGGACGTGCTCGCACACCAGCTCGACACCGCGTTCGGCAGCGTGCCGACGTCCAGCATGGGGCGACTGTTCGACGCCGTGGCCTCCCTCGTCGGCGTGAAGCATGTCGTCGACTTCGAGGCCGAGGCCGCCATCGTGCTGGAGGGCCTTGCCCGCGACCGCTCGCCCCGTCGTGCGTATCCGATGGATCTGAAAGAAGGCGGACCGCTGGTGGCCGATCCGGCCGAGTTGGTCCGGGCCGTCGTCGCCGATCTGCGTGCCGGCGTGCCGGCGGCGGAGATCGCGGCGGTCTTCCACAGCACGGTCGCCGCGCTCATCGCCGACCTCGCCGACCGGGCCCGCGACCGCACTGGCCTGAACACCGTTGCGCTAGGTGGCGGGGTCTTCCAAAACTCGCTCCTGCTCGATGCGGGCGAACGGCAGCTCGCCGAACGGGGCTTCACCGTGCTGCGCCCGCGCCTGCTGCCGCCCAACGACGGCGGCATCGCGCTCGGACAGTTGTTGATCTCCGCAGCTTCGTAGAGGGGAACCGTCACCGTGTGCCTGGCAGTACCCGGACAGGTCATGAGCATCGCCGAACGCGACGGGACGTTGATGGCCGACGTCGACTTCGGCGGTGTCCGCAAGGACGTCTGTCTCCAGTACGTCCCTGACGCGACCGTCGGCGAGTACGTCGTCGTGCACGTCGGGTTCGCGATCCAGCGGCTCGACGAGCAATCCGCTTTGCAAACGCTTGCAAACTTCGAACAACTGGGCATTCTCGAGGAGGAGTTCGGGGCCAAATGAAGTATCTCGACGAGTTCAGCGACCCGGTGCTCGCGCGCCGGCTGCTCGACCAGATCCACGCCGTCACCACGCGGCCCTGGGCGATGATGGAGGTCTGCGGCGGGCAGACCCACTCGATCATCCGCCACGGCATCGACCAGCTCCTGCCCGAGGGCATCGAGCTCATCCACGGGCCCGGCTGCCCGGTCTGCGTCACGCCGCTGGAGATGATCGACCGGGCGCTGGCCATCGCCTCGCGCCCGGGCGTCATCTTCTGCTCGTTCGGCGACATGCTGCGGGTGCCCGGCAGCGGGCGGGACCTGTTCACGGTCAAGAGCCAGGGCGCGGACGTACGGGTGGTCTACTCGCCGCTGGACGCGCTGGAGATCGCCAAGGCGCACCCGGACCGCGAGGTCGTGTTCTTCGGGATCGGCTTCGAGACCACGGCGCCGGCCAACGCGATGACCGTGCACCAGGCGCGGCGGCTCGGCGTCCGCAACTTCTCGCTGCTGGTCTCGCACGTGCTGGTGCCGCCGGCGATCGCGGCCATCATGGAGTCGCCGTCGTGCCGGGTGCAGGCGTTCCTGGCCGCCGGGCACGTGTGCAGCGTGATGGGCACCGACCAGTACCCGGCCCTCGCCGAGAAATACCAGGTGCCGATCGTCGTCACCGGGTTCGAGCCGCTGGACATCCTGGAGGGCATCCGGCAGACCGTCGTGCTGCTGGAGGCGGGGCGGGCCGAGGTGGGCAACGCCTACCCGCGGGCGGTCCCTGACTCCGGAAACCTGCCGGCGCGGGCGATGCTGGAGGACGTCTTCGAGGTCGCCGACCGCACGTGGCGCGGGATCGGGACGATCCCGGCCAGCGGATGGCGGCTGTCGTCGCGTTACCGGGAGTTCGACGCCGAGGAGCGGTTCGCCGTCGGTGATCTCCGCACCGACGAGTCGCCGCTGTGTCGGGCCGGTGAGGTGCTGCAGGGGCACATCAAGCCGCACGAGTGCGCGGCGTTCGGCAAGGAGTGCACGCCGCGCAACCCGCTCGGCGCGACGATGGTCTCGTCCGAGGGCGCGTGTGCCGCCTACTACGCGTACCGGCGGCTGGAGCTGGTGTCCCTATGACCACTGTGGACTTCGCGGCGTGGTCGTGCCCGGTGCCGCTGCGGGACACGCCGGCCGTGGTGATGGGGCACGGCGGCGGCGGTGCCATGTCGGCCGAGCTCGTCGAGCAGCTGTTCCTGCCGGCCTTCGGCGCCTCGCCCGACGACCTGGGCGACTCCGCCGTGGTCACCGCGGGCGGTGCGCGGCTGGCGTTCTCGACCGACTCGTACGTAGTCAAGCCGATGTTCTTCCCCGGTGGCTCGATCGGTGACCTGGCGGTCAACGGCACCGTCAACGACCTGGCCATGTCGGGCGCGACGCCGCTGTTCCTGTCGACGGCGTTCATCCTCCAGGAGGGCACCGACCTCGCGGTGGTGGGCCGGATCGCGCAGGCGATGGGCCTGGCCGCCGCGGCCGCCGGGGTGCGGCTCGTCACCGGTGACACGAAGGTGGTCGACAGCGCGAGCGGCGACGGGGTGTTCGTCACCACGGCGGGCATCGGGCTCGTGGGGCCGGGCGTCGAGATCGGCCCCCGCCGCGCCCGCCCGGGCGACGTCGTGCTCGTCAGCGGCGACATCGGGGTGCACGGCGTCGCGGTGCTGAGCTGCCGGGAGGGCCTGTCGTTCGGCACCTCGGTGCTCAGCGACACCGCGCCGCTCGCCGGGCTGGTCGCGGCGATGCTGGGCAGCGGCGGTGACGTGCGGGTGCTGCGGGATCCGACCCGGGGCGGGGTGGCCGCGTCGCTCAACGAGATCGCGCGGGCATCCGGGGTCGGTGTCTCGCTGTCGGAGCGGGACCTGCCGGTGCCGGCCGCGGTGCGGGACGCGTGCAGCCTGCTCGGGCTCGACCCGCTGCAGGTGGCCAACGAGGGCAAGCTGGTGGCGATCGTGGCACCGGGCGCGGCCGAGCAGGTGCTGGCCGCGATGCGGGCACATCCGCTGGGCGCCGGTGCGCGGGCGATCGGGACGTGCGTGGCCGAGCACCCCGGGATGGTGGTCGCCCGCACCGCGCTCGGCGGCACGCGGGTGATCAGCCTGCCGATCGGCGAGCAGCTACCACGGATCTGCTGAGGTGTCGGCCGAGGGCGCGCTGATGTTCGCGCGGTACGCGTACCCGCCGAACGCCCTGGGCTACTGCGGCCCGGCGGGCGCGGAGGCGATGCTGCGCGGCGACGCCACGGCGGACATCGCGCGGCGGGCCCGCCGGTTCGAGGGCGCGTGGTCCTATCTGGAGTTCCTCGCGTCCTCGGCCGGGATCGCCGACCCCCTCGACGAACGGGTGGTGGAGGCCTACTGGGTCGGCGGCGACCTGCTGGCCGGCGTGTCGTCCGCGGCGCTGGTGTCGTTCCTGACGACGCGCTTCGTCGGCCAGTCCGGGGGAAGCTGGCGGACCGCGGCCGACCGGGCGCTGCCGCACCACACGTTCCAGGTGTTCGAGGTCTACCCGTGGGCGGAGCTGTTGGCCCGCACCGGCCACCCACAGGCGCTCTCGGTGCTCGACCAGTGCCGCATCCGCACGGGCGTGGTGACCGCGGTGTCGGGGGAGACCGCGACCGTGGAGTCCCGGCCGCTGACGATGGGACCGGACGGCGGCCTGGTGCCGGGCGAGACCAGGCGGGAGTCGGTGCGGTGGTCGGTGGAGGGCTGGTCACTGCTGCCGGGGCTGGCGGCCGGCGACCGGGTGGCGCTGCACTGGAACTGGGTCTGCGACACGCTCACCACCGACCAGGCCGCGCGGATCGAGGTCATGGAGGCCCGCTACAGGACCTAAGGTGATCCTTATGGACCCGGAGGTGTACGCGCGCGAGCTGGCCAGCAGGTCCATTGCCGAGGGCGACCCGACGGGCTGGTTCGAGCGGCTCTACGCGGCGGCCGCGAACGGTGCGGCTGCCGTGCCATGGGATCGCGGCGCTCCGCACAGCCTGCTCGCCGAGTGGGCCGCCCGGTCCGGGGTGACCGGCGGTGGTCGGCGGGCCCTGGTGGTCGGGGCCGGGCTCGGCCGCGACGCCGAGTTCCTGGCCTCCTTGGGCTTCGACGTGGTCGCGTTCGACATCTCGGCCACGGCGATCGCCTCCGCCAAGGAGCGGCACCCGGACTCGCCCGTGCACTACGTCGTGGCCGACCTGTTCGACCCGCCGGGGGAGTGGCGCGGGGCGTTCGACCTGGTCGTGGAAAGCATGACCGTGCAGTCGCTGCCCGAGCCGCCCCGGCGTGCGGCGATCGGGCAGGTCGGTCCGCTCGTGGCGCCCGGCGGATTGCTGCTGGTGATCGCGGCCGGCCGCGACCCGGAGACGGACTTCGCCGGGCCGCCGTGGCCGCTGACCCGCGACGAGATCGACGCGTTCGCGGTCGACGGGCTGAGGGTCGACCGGGTGGACGAGCTCCGCGAGCCCGACGACCCCATCTTCCGGTGGCGGGTCGAGCTGCACCGCTGAGGACCCGGACACTCGGACACGAACCTCCGCGCGGCGTGCGGGAACCTGCCACCATTTGTGGTGTGGGGGTCATGGACAGGTGGCGCGGCTGGTTCCACCGGCACAGCACCCGGTTCTACGGGCCGAGCAAGCGCAACTCCTGGCTGAGCTGGATCGGCGACGAGCGCATCGCGGTCGGCAGCGTGCCCACCGGCAAGACGCTGCCGCTGCTGCGCGAAGAGGGCATCACCCACGTGATCAACTGCCGGTCGACCACGCAGACCTGGCTCTCGCAGGACCTGGCCGCCGAGCGCGCGCTGTTCGGGCCGACCCGCGTGGTGCACGCGCCGATGTGGGACTTCGGGCAGCCGCAGCATCCGCGGCTGTGGTCGGCGGCGGCGCAGTACGTGTCGCTGGTGCTCGCCGACGAGCCCGACGCCCGCGTGCTCATCCACTGCCAGCAGGGGCGCCGGCGCTCGATCCTGCTGACGTACGCGGTGCTGCGGCTGCGGGGGCACGACGCGGACGAGGCGGCGGAGCTGATCGCCACCCACCGCACGGAAGCGGTGCTGGTGAAGGCCTACGCCCACAGCGTCGAACGCTGGCTCGCCGCCGGCGCGGTCCCGATCGGGCGGCTGCGGGTGCACTGACACGGCAGGGGCCGGGGTGCGACCCCGGCCCCGTGCTGCCGTGCCGAATCAGCGGGTTGCCAGGCGGCCTCCGCCGCGGCTCATGCCGCCGCGGTTCATCATGGTCATCCTGGAACCGCCCCTGCTGGGCCGGCGCACCATCTGGGCGGCCGCGCCGAGCAGGCCGAAGGCGATGATGAAGCCTCCGACGATGATGTCGCTCCAGCCGGGCCGGCCGAAGGTGCCGAAGTGCGGGTAACCGAACGCCCACGGCGACGCCATCATCCAGCCGCCGGCGACCACCGTGACCGCGTTGATCATCGGGTTCGAGCGGTACGCGGACATCCGCACCAGCGCCAGGATCGCCACCGCGATGCCGATGACGACGCCGTTGAGCACGCCGCCGGCGGTCGCGCCGGCCAGCGGGTAGTCGAACACGAAGCGCGAAATGATCAGCCAGACGCCGGCGATCAGGAGCAGCGCGTTCGGCAGGGAGATCGCGGTCTGCTGGACGCGGTCCGCCATCGCCATCGCCTCGGGTGGTGCGGCCGCGTAGCCGCCGTCGGCCATGCGCGGGCTCGACCCACCGTCGTCGTAGGCCCCGCCGCGGGACTCCATCCGGGTCTGGCCGCCCTGGGTCGCCATCGGCTCCGCGGTATGCCGGCCGGTCATCCCGTTGCCGCCGGACATGCTGTTGCCGGACATCCCGTTACCGGACATGCCGTTGCCGGAGGTGCCGTTGCGGTCCGTGACCCCGTCACGGACCGGGTCGTCCGGCCGTGCTCTGCGTGGGTAGGACATTGTTCCTCCAGGTGCGCGTAGTTACTTCTCGCAACTGGCTGGCTACCCCTAGCAACTGCCCGCAAACCCCGTAAGCCAGGCAGAAAACGGACTAAGTGCGGTATATCACTGTGAGGGCTGGTCGGCCCACCGCATGACCGCCCCGATGCCGTGCTCCAGGGGCACCTCGTCAGGCCCCACCAGCACCAATGCGGCGTCCGTGCCCGTGATCGCCCGCAGCAGCGCCTGGTCCGCGCGTACCCGCAGCGGGTCCTCGACCCCCACGGCCCGCAGCGTGTCCGCGTCGACGGCGACCAGCGACGGGTCGTCCAGCCCGATGAACAGCGTGTCGGTCGAGGACATGTCATTGACCAGCAGCACGGTCTCGACCTGGCGGCGCTGCAGCGCGGACACCACGTCGGGCAGCCCGCTCGCGGCCACGTGCTCGCCGTTCTGAGTGCCGAAGCGGTCGATCGCGCCCTGGGTGTGCCGGTCGGCCACGTCGGCGATCGCCTGGATGGTCACGTCGTCCAGGGCTTCCTCGTCAGCGCCCTTCGCCCGCGATCCGGCGTCGGTGCGCACGACCCGTTCCTGCCAGCGCTTGGGCAGCTTGTTGACGAACATCGGCACGGTACGCACGTCGCCGCCGACCACCACGACCTCGGCACCGACGGCCTCGGCGAGCTCGGCCGTCGCCGCGGCGACGTCACCGGCGTTGCGCTTCCAGATCTCGTCGACGGTGAACCGGTCGCCTTCCCGGGACTCGCCGCCGGAGTGCGCCTTGTGCAGCGGGTACTGCTCGCGGCCCCGCACCTCGCGGTCCACCTCGCGCAGGCGCGGCGTGGTCGCCACCGCCATGCCCTCCAGGTCCGCGCCCGCCCGGTCGGCGACGACCCGGACATACGGGATGTCCTCCCCACGGTAGGCGACGAGGGGCATCGCGTGCGGAAGCTCCGTGTACGTGGCCTCCTCGACCGGCGGCGGGGCGTTCATCGGCTCGACCAGCGCGACCCGGCCGGCCCGGGCGAACGCGGCCAGCCCGTACCGGCCCTGCTGGGTGGGGTAATTGGTCAGCGTGTCACCGATGACGTCGATCGTCGGCTGGTCGGCACCCTGGGCGGCCAACCGGTCCGCGAGCGCCTGCCAGCGCAGCGCCACCTCGTGCTCGGCGTTCTCGTCACTGCGCGAGGCATCGAGGTAGACCGACGCCCAGGGCCCGGGTTGCGCGTAGATCGGCCGCAGGTAGGAGAGATCCATGCTTCGCGTCTACCCGCGATGCTCGGATTCTCACTGCCCGAGAGCGTGTTGGGGACGATGGCTATATGTGGGCTTGGCGGTGCAGGCCGACCGCGCCGGCGGTGACGAGGGTGGCGGTTCCGATCAGCAGTGTCCAGAGCCAGGTGGGCTGGTCCAAGCCGTTGAGTGACAGTGCGAGCAGGATCAGCAGCGCCGCGAACGCCAGCAACCACGTCGCCGGCTCCTCGGCCGCCATGTCCCGGGTCAGCTCGAACGGCGGGAAGACCACGTCGTGGGTGGCGCTGTCGTAGCTGATGGCGAACCGCAGCACGGCCAGGGTGAAGGTGAGTGCGCCGAGGGCTGCCAGCAGACCCCACACATATCGTCCGGCGGCGACCGCGACCACAGCGCAGCCAACGATCACGGTAACCAGCGGCTGGACGAGCTCGTACGGGTAGCGCAGAGCTCCGTCGGCGATGATGCGAGGGATGATATGGCCGCTGTCGACCAGGGGGCCGGCCGTCGCGTAGGCCAGCATGAGGAGCGCCGCGAGTCGCAGCGCTCCGCGCAGGCCCCGGTCCGCTGCCGGTGCGTCGTGCGTCCCGGCGCGGGTCTGCAGTCCACGGACGGCGAGGGTTGCCGCCTCGCGCACCGTCGGCCGTCGCTGGTCGGTGTGGGCGGTGTCCAGCAACGTGCCGACGATCTCCGCGCGGCGGTCGCGCCGGTATTGCTTCGGATATGCCCACAGCAGCTGCCGATACCGCGCCTCGAGCGCCTTCTCGCGGTTCATGCCGGCTTCACCGCCCGCACCCGCGGGGCACGCCGCTCGGTCACCACGCGCGCCGCCTGGAGCATCTGATCGGCTTCCGCGCGCAGCGCCGCCACCCCCTCGTCGGTGAGGTCGTAGTAGCGCCGGGCCCGACCGTTGACCACCTTCCCTTCGACCCGGAGGAGCTGTTCGGCGTTCAGCCGATCGAGGGCCGCGTAGAGGGTGCCGGCGGCCATGCGCACCCGCCCGCCGGACAACTCCTCGGCCCGTTTGATGATGGCGTAGCCGTGGAGTGGCCGAGGGCGGGCCCTGGACAAGAGCCCGCCCTCGGGTCGGCGCGGTGGTCAGTCGTCCACAGTGGTCGGTTCCGGGACCGCGGGTGGCTTGGTGCCACCCGAGCCGATCGCGGCGTACACCTCGGGTTGGCTGGACTTCAGGCGCAGGCCGTAGGCGGCGCCGGCCAGGCCGATCACCACGAACGCCAGCGGGATCGCCCAGGCCAGGGCGCTGTCCGGGGCCACGCCGAGCAGTGCGTCGAAGTTGGCCACCGCGAGCACCACCACGACGGCCAGGGCCACCAGGGCGACGCCCGGCGCGATCAGGCGGGACCACGCCGACTCGCCGTGGGCGTCGCGGCGGAAGAACAGCAGCACCGCGAGCGCGGTCAGGGTGATCAGGAACAGCACGCCCAGGCCGCCGGACGTGCCGGCCCAGAAGAACAGGTGGACGGTCGGCTCCCAGCCGCCGATCGCGTACACGACGATGACGACCAGGCCGATCACCGACTGCACGATCGACGCGTTGCGCGGCGCCTGGGTGCTCGGGCTGGTGCGGCCGAGCGCGGCCGGCAGCACCCGCTCGCGGCCCAGGGCGAACATGTAGCGCGCGATGGTGTTGTGGAACGAGATCATCGCGGCGGCGACCGACGTGGCGAACAGCACCTCGCCGATGGTCACCCAGGCGTCGCCGAGGTTGGCGCCGGCCAGGCCGAAGATGAGGCCGACGCTCTCCTGCTGCGACCGCTCGACGATGGTGTCCGGCCCGGTCGCGACCGTCATCGCCCACGACGCGAACGTGTAGAGCACCGCGGTGGCGGCGACCGCGACGTACGTGGCCGTGCGTACCGTCCGCTTGGGGTCCTTGGCCTCCTCGGAGAACACCACCGAGGCCTCGAAGCCGACGAAGCCGAGCAGCGCCAGCACCAGGATCGCGCCGACCCCGTCGCCGAACAGGTTGCCCGGGTCGAGGGTGGCGGTGCTGATCGCGCCGCCGGCCGGGCTGCCCAGGTCCGCGAACGAGTAGACCAGGATGATCAGCACCTCGGCGCACAGCAGCACGGCGAGCACGATGCCGTTGACGTCGATGCGCAGCACGCCGAGCACGGCGACGAGCGCCCAGCAGACCAGCGCGATCACCCACCAGTCGGGGTTGACGCCGAACCACTCGTCGAGCAGCGGGCCCGCCGCCGATCCGATCGCGCCGTAGAGGCCGACCTGGAGCGCGTTGTAGGCGACCAGGGCGACCCACGAGGCACCGACGCCGGCCGGGCGGCCCACGCCGCGGGCCACGAAGGTGTAGAAGGCGCCGGCGTTGGCGATGTTCCGCGCCATCGCGACGTAGCCGACCGAGAACACCGCCAGCACGAGTCCGATGACCACGAACGCGACCGGGATGCCGGTCAGGCCGGTCGTGGCGAAGCCGGTGGTCACCACGCCGGCGACCACGGTCAGCGGGGTCGCCGCCGACATCACGAAGAAGAGCACCGCGGGTACGCCGAGCCGGCCGGAGGCCAGCGTTCCGGTCGATTGAGGGGGAGCGGACATGGCAACGGCCTTCCAGAGTGGACAGCGATCGAGTGGATATTGATCGCCTTCTCCGACGGCGTCAAGGACAATGATGGGCGTGCTGTCCACCGAGGTCACGGCCATGGTCACGGCCCGTTACGGCCTCGGCGAGGTGCTCGGGCCACCGGTGTACGCGGCGCGGGGCGAGCTGGGCCGGATCTGGCGGCTCGACACGACGCGTGGCGCCTGGGCGGTCAAGGAAGCGCTGGTCCCGGTGGCCGAGGCCGACGCGGCAGCCGACGTCGCCTTCCAGCTCGCCGCCGCCGCGGCCGGTGTGCCCCTCCCATCACCCGTGCACACCACCGACGGCCGCGTGACGGTGCGTGGTCCCGGCGCGGTGTTGCGGGTTTACGAATGGGTCGACCTCGAAGCCGGCGCGCCCACCGCACAGGAGCTCGGCGCGCTGCTGGCCCGCCTGCACCGGGTCGCACACCCGGCGCGCGGCCCGGTCGCGCCGTGGTTCGCCGACCCGCTGGGTGTGTCGGCCTGGCACGAGCTGGCCGCGTCCGCCGTCGGCGCGCCCTGGGGAGCCGCCCTGGCCACGCACCTCCCCGAGCTGATCACCCTCGACGCGCTGGTGCGCCCGCCCGACCCGGCCCGCGTGACCACCTGCCACCGCGACTTCCACGGCGAGAACGTGCGGCGCACCGCGAGCGGCCCGCTCGTCGTGCTCGACTGGGAGAACAGCGGCCCGGCCCAGCCCGAGCGGGAGCTGGCGGGGCTGCTCTGGGACCTGGGAGCGGGCGCGGCGGAGGCGGCAGCGGCCTATGGGGACATCACGCTGCGGCCCGAGGACTTCTCGATGGCGATCGTGGTGCAGGCGCACCTGCTCCAGTTCTACGGCCGGCGGGCGCTCGACGAAGCCGAGTCCGAAGAGAACCGGTCGCGTGCGGAGGCACGTCTGGCCACCATGCTCGCGCGGCCGTTGACCCCGGCCGCCGTGGACGCCCTCCTGGAATGAGCCGCGGCCGCCCGGGACCCCGATGTCCCGAGCGGCCGCGACTGGCTTTCCGGCGGATCAGCCGCCGATCGACAGCCGCAGGTCGACGTCCGCCCGGTCGACGAACGCCACCCGCTGCCCGAACTGGATCTCGACGTACGTCTTGTCGCCCTGGATCACCGTCCAGTCACCGGGTGAGGTGGCCGCGAACGTCGTCGCCCGGTAGTACTGGCCCGGCAGCACCGCTCCGACCGCATAGCGCTGCCCGGCCGAGAACGTGTACTGCAGCGGCGAGATCGCCTGCACCGGCACGCCGGCCGGGTACGCCTCCGGTTCCGGGTAGGCCCGCCCGTACACCGGGATCGTGGCCTTGCCCTTCTTCGGCACCGCGACCAGGCCGAGCTGCCAGTTGGCGGTCGGGGCCGAGCGCGGGTTCAGGAACCAGCCTTTCTGCCCGAGATACCAGACCGCCGTCCAGTCACCCTCCCGGCCGGCCAGCGCGAAGGTCTGGCCCGCCGAGGCCCGCGCACCGTGGTCGGAGATGTGCATCGTGGACGGTGACCCGTCCGGGTGCAGGCCGAGGTCGGTGAGCAGCGGGGCGTCGGCGCTCGGCGCGGTCCGCAGCACGACCGCGGACGAACCGTGCGGAGTGCACGGCACGCCGGCCGTGACGCAGCCGGTAAACGGCGGCTGGTTGCTGGCGTAGTCCGGGTCGATCTGGACGAGGCCGGTCAGCGACGTGCCGGTCGACCACAACGGCGCGCCGAGCAGGTCGAAGTAGTGCGACCAGTCCCAGTACGGGCCCGGGTCCCAGTGCATGCCGCGGACCGTGGCCGCCGTGGTGCCGGGCACCGTGTCGTGGCCGAGGATGTGCTGCCGGTTCAGCGGCACGTCGAAGCGCCTGGCCAGGTAGCGGACCAGCTTGGCGGAGGAGCGGTAGAGCGCCTCGGTGTACCAGCTTCCGTCGGCCGCGAAGCCCTCGTGCTCGAGGCCGACCGAGCGGGCGTTGACGTCCCAGTTGCCGGCGTGCCAGGCGACGTCCTTGGTCTTGACGTGCTGGGCGATCTGGCCGTCGACCGAGCGCAGCGTGTAGTGCCAGCTCACGTACGTCGGGTCCTGCACCAGGTTGAGCGTCGTCGCGTACGAGGCCTCGGTGTCGTGGATGACGATGTACTCGATCTTCTGCCGCGTCGGCCGCTCGGACAGGTCGTGGTTGCCGTAGGCGCCGGGTGTCGAGCCGTACTGCTCGTAGGGTGCCGGGATCCACTCGCAGGCCACGGTCACCGGACACTCCAGCCCGTCCGGCCGCGGCGTTCCGCGCAGGCCGAGCCGGTCGGCCTGGTCCCGCTGGGGCGCCACCGACCGCCCCGCGAGCTTCACCGCCTGGCCGTCGTCCGTGGTGCGCGCGGCACCGTCCCGGATGGTCGCGTAGACCTCGTCGGCGAACGCCGTCGCCGCCTCCGTCGTCTCGGCGCCCGAGTAGCGGGCCACGGCGCCGTACCAGGCGGCCGGGTCGCTGTCGGCACCGGCCGGCGCGCCGAGCGCCCGCTGGTAGTCGGCCAGCAGCGCGGCGCCGCCCCGGATGTTGGCCGCCGGGTCTGTCCGCAGGGTCTCCTTGTCGGCACCGGTCAGCGCGGCCGCCGCGTCGAGGGTCTGGAGCGCCGCGGCCGCCGGTGCCGGGTCGTCGTCCGTGGCGGTGGTCTCCGGCAGCGGCCGGCTGTCGTCGCCGCGCGGGTCACCGGAGGCACCCTCGTGCTCGTGGGGCAACGCCCTGACGGCGGCCGCGTCCGTGAGGTGCATCGGGCCGAAGCCGCCGCTGGTGCTGGGCCGCCCGGCGTTGTCGTTCCAGAGTGACTCCAGATAGGACACCCCGAGCACGACGCTCTCGGGTACGCCGAACTCGTCCGCCGCGGCGGCGTACACCTGCTGGCGGTCGGCCGGTGCGGCGCTGGCCGGCGCCGGACCGGTGAGGGTGAGTCCCGCGACCGTGAGGGTCGCCGCGGACAGATAACTGAGGGTTCGTCGCATCCTGCGCCTCCCGGGATTGCCTCGAGCCACCTTCCTCCATCGACGAAGACCACGTCAATAGCTGCCAGGCCGTACGCGCGTTTCGTAAGTAAGTTTCATCGGTAGGCTGCGTCGGTGCACCCATTGCCCCCGGAGCCCCTGGTCGTCGCCGCCGGCCAGGCCCCCTGCGTGTCCCTCGACGTAGCTGCCAACGTGGCTACGGCCGCCGCGCTCGTCCGGCAGGCCGCCGGCGCCGCGGTGCTGGTCCTCCCGGAGCTCTTCCTGACCGGGTACGAGCTGGCCGCGCTGCGCTCGCACGCGGTGGAGCCCGACGACGACCGCCTCTCACCACTGGCCAAAGCCTGTTCCGAGACCGGCACCGCGGTCGTGGTGGGTGCGCCGGTGGTGGCCGGCGGCCGCGCGTACATCTCGGGCCTGGTGTTCGACCGGTCGGGCAGTGTGGTGGGCCGCTACGACAAGCAGCGGCCGACCGCCACCGAGCGGGTCGCGGGCGCGACCGCCGGCGCGCACGGCTGCACCCTGGAGGTCGACGGCTGGCGCCTCGGCCTGGGCATCTGCGCCGACACGGGTTTCCCGGAGCACGCCCGGGCCGCCGCCCTCGACGGCTGCCACGCGTACCTGGTCGGCGCGATGTTCAGCCCGGGTCGCAGCGCGCACCGCCGCGCCACCCAGTTGCCGGCGCGGGCGCAGGACAACACGGTCTACACCGTGCTGGCCAACCACAGCGGCCGCAGCGGCCCGCTGGTCGGCTGCGGCGGCAGCGCGATCTGGAACCCCGACGGCACCCCGCTCACCGACGCGGGAGCGGCCGAGCCGGCGCTGGCGATCGGCCGCCTCGACCCGGAGGTGCTGGCCCTGGCCCGGGCGGACCATCCGGTGCTGACGGAGCACGGCATCGGGCTTCCGGAACGCGAACGGCGCACCCTGCTCGTCAGCTAGGGAGCCGGTTGACGAGCGTGAGCACCGCTTCGATGACGCGTTCGGGGTTGTAGCAGGTGCCGGCGTGGAGGGTGTCCCCGTCCCGGCGGGCGAAGGCCCCGCTGCCGTAGCGGCTGCCGACGAACAGGACGGTGCGCTCAGTCAGCAGGGGGTCGTCGTCGGTCAGGGCGATCCCGCGGATCCGGTTGCCGAGGTTCCGCGCCGTGCCCGTCCCGAGCACGAAGACGTCGATGCCCCGGCTGGTCAGGTACGTGTGCCGGATGCGGGACTCGTCGTCGTAGTCACCGTCGCCGACGTTGACCACGAGGATCGCCGGGCTCGTGGTCTGGGTGGCCTGGTTCTCGATGTGCCCGACCATCGACGCGAACATCTCCTCCGAGGTCGGGTAGATGTCGGCGGTCGGGGCGAGCAGGTCGAACGGGGTCTGGTGGGCGACGTTCCGCGACGTGACGCGCGCCAACTCCCGCTCCGAGCGCTGGACCTGGTCCGGCAGCGGCCCGGGGCGGCCGAACAGATACCCCTGGCCCAGCGTCGCCCCCATCGACCGCGCGACGGCCAGGTGCTCCGGGCGCTCGATCCCTTCGGCGAGGATCTGCGCGTCGCGGCGGTGCGCCTCGTCCAGGACCGCGTTGACGACCTGGGAGACGGCCCACGAGTTCGTCCGGGCCTGGATGATCGACCGGTCGAGCTTGATGATGTCCGGGTTGACCAACGGCATCGCGGCCAGGCTCCCGGGCTCGACGCCGATGTCGTCCAGCGCGATCCGGGCCTTGCGCCGCCGGGCGTCGAGGACGGCCTCCATCAACCGGGCCGGCTCACGCATCACCGACTGCTCGGTGATCTCGAGTACGACGTCCCGCTCCTGCGTGAGCTCGTCGTACGCCTCGACGAGCTCGGCCGGTGGGTCCGAGGCCAGGGTGTCCGGGTTGAGGTTCACGAACAACGCCATCTCCGGCAGGTCGGCCTCCCGGTACGCCTGGCCGGCCGCCGACGCGCACAACCAGTCCAGTTCGGCGGACAGGCCGGCCCGGGCGGCGGCCGCGAACAGCGCCGGTGCCTGGTGGAAGGGGCCCTCCGGACCCCGCGCGAGCGCCTCGAAGCCGACGGGCCGCTCGTCGGCCAGCGACACGACCGGCTGGAAGACCGGCTTGACCAGCCGGCGCGCGAGGATCCCCTCGATACCGACGTCAGCGGCAAACCGCAGGTCATCGCCCATGATCAGCCCGTATTTCCATTCCGCGCGCGTGCAAACCGCCTGGGGCGTTCGAGACGGCTGTGGCGTGAGCCGGGTTACAAACCAGCAAAAAACCGAACCTTCACGGCGCGCGCCGCATCCTGTGGTCATGATTGCTGACCAGACCCTGGACGCCGCCGCGAACGCCTTCCGCGCGGGCGCCGAGTTGATCGCCGACGCGGCGGCCCCGAACGGGCGTTTCGAGAGCGCACCGCACGGAACGGCCCTCCTGTTCACCGGCACACCGATCCCGCTGCTGAACGCCGTGCTCGGGCTGAGCCGTTCACCCGACGCGGGGGAGATAGCCGCCCTCGCGGAGCGGACCGCCGCGTACGCCGCCCAGCAGGTGCCCTGGACCATCCGGCTGCGAGGCTCGGCCGATTCCGAGGTCATCGCGGTCGCCGCCGGCCACGGCCTGACCGTGCGGACCGGGTCGGTGATGATGCTGCGGTCGCTGTCCGAGGACCCGGGGCCGGCGCCGGAGCGGGTGCGCAAGCTGCCCGGTGCGGAGTACGAGACCTTCGCCAACGTGCTCGGTGCCGCCTTCGGCGCCCCGCCGCAGATCATCTCGGGCCTCTACAACGCCGCGACGCTGGACCGGCCGGAGCTCGATGCGTACGTCCTGGAGGAGGGCGGCGCGCCCCGGACCGTCGGGTTGGCGGTGCGCACCGGCGACCACCTCTACCTGGCCAACATCGCGACCCACCCGGACCACCGACGGCGCGGCCACGCGCTGGCGCTGACCACCGCGATGCTCCGCGACGGTCAGGCGGCCGGCGCGCGCACGGCGTTCCTGCACTCCGCGAACGACACGGTGCCACTGTTCGAGCGCGCCGGCTTCGAGACGGGCGAAACCTGGACCACCTTCGCTGCGGGCTGACGGTCAGTCGTCGACGGTGTAAACGCCGTTGTCTTCGATGTTCACCACGTCCGGGTCGGCGCGCAGGGCGTACACCTGGGCGTCGGTCATCGCGGCACCGAAGGTGTTGATGAAGCCGAAGACGTGGCGGGGTGACACGCCGGCCCGGGTGGCAACGGTGAGTGGATCACCGCTTGGCCGAACGCCGACCAGGTACTCACCCTCGACCCGATGCTCCGGCGGCACCCGGAAATGCGGCGCGAGCCGGTCGTCGTCGCGCTCCACCGTCTCGACGTCGGGATCCTTGGGCAGTGGTCGCACCTGCTGCCCGGTCAACGTGGCCGCGAACCCCCAGGAGCCGATGCGGTAGACCTCGTCCGGGCCGATGCGTTGCCGGCTCAGGATCTGGTACGGATCCGCGCTTCCGGGCTTGCGGAACACGAGGTAGTCGTGGGAGGTGGCACGTTCGTCGAAACGGGCCGCCAACGAGCCCGGCTCGTCGTCCGCGGTGTTCGCCACGCCGGTGAGGTCGTAGCCGAACTCGGGCGCCTTGGCGACCAGGTGTGCCGGCGGGCGACCCAACTTCCGCACGATGGCGGCGAGCGACTGGCTCGAGTCGTGCACGTCGCGAAGATCGGTGACCAGGAACGGATGCCACGGCTCGTACGCGTGCGGATAGTCGGCGCGCAGCAGGTCGTAGTCGTGCGGCAGATCCCGCACCGTGATCCGGATCGAGCGCACCTCGCGGGTCGGATGGTGCTCGAACCGGCCGGCCGGATCACGGACGAAGACGAAATCAGGTGTCAACGTCACGAAGTGCGCGGGGTGCGTCCGCTCCTCGCCGTCGGCAAGCTCGATCACCGCCAGGTACGGCACGTACACGGTGGAATCCGACCAATCCATCGCCCATCGCCTCCCCGTGCGCCGACCCCGTGCCTCATCGTGACATCGCCTGGCCAGGCCCCTACAGTCTTGCCATGATCGATAGCCTGGGCTGGCTGCCGTACGTCGTCGTGGGCTTCGTCGTGGGTGTTCCCGGCCTGGCCGGTGCCGGGCTGATCGTCGCGGCCGCGTGGCGGTGGCTGAAACTGCGGTCACTCGGCGCTTCGGGCGAGCGGGCGACCGCGCAGGTCGTCGACAACCAGATGGAGTCGCGGTCGCGCGGCAGGATCACGTTCCGGCCGGTGGTGACGTTCCAGGCGGGCTCGGGTCCGGAGGTCACGGCCGTGCTCGCCGACCTGACCGGGTTCCGATCCCACGTGGCCGGCACCACGATCGACGTGCTGTACGACCCACGAAAGCCGACCGAAGCGAAGGCGGTGCGTGCCGGCGGCAAGCTACTGGCCATCCCGCTCGCCTTCGGCCTGCTCTTCCTGCTCTTCGCGTTCGGCGCGTACGAGATCGGCCAGCACGTCATCGCCGTCTTCAACGAGGTCGGCGCCGCCGAGCCCGGCGGTTTCCAGGACCCGGGCTTCGGTCAGGGCCCGCTGACCGGGCCCTGACCGACGCGTCTGGATCAGTTGCCGATGGCCTGGGCGGCCAGGTCGGTGACGTCGACGACCTTCGCGCCCTTCGGCGGTGCGAACGCCGCCGGGTCGACCTTGTCCGAATAGGACACCAGCTCGATGCGCGTCCGGTCGCCGCTGTGGGTCTCGCCGCTGAACGACGACAGCAGGCCCGTCTCGGTCACGCACACCGAGAACGACTTCATGTCGCCCGGCTGGGCGCCGGCCTCCGGGTCCTCGATGCCGTCGACGTCCGCGCACAGCGAGTCCTGGCCGGCGATCTCGCGCTCGCTCGTGCTGACGTCGGTGCCGGGCACGATCGCGGCCGCCGCGACGAGGCCGAGGGCGAGCTCCGGGGTCAGGAAGCCGGCACCGCCGACCGCCGAGACGAGGTTGGCGTCCGCGGGCCCGGCCACGGCCGCGGTGTTCGGCGCCTGCTGGCACTCGGACCGGTCACACATGATCATCGCGGTCGGGGTGGAGATCAGCCGGCTGTTCGCGCTCAGGACCGCCGAGTTCGGCGGCTGCTGTACGAAGGTGACCGTCGCGTCGTCGGTCTGGTACGTGGCGGTGTAGGTCAGTTCGGCCGACCTGCCGAGCCGGTCCGAGAACTCGCCGAGGGTGTTGGCGGTGTCGACGGCGTTCTGCACGAGACCGCAGCCGAGGGTGAAGCCACCGAGCACGACGGCGGCGGTGACAGTGGCGACCCGAACGGTGGTGCGGTGGGGGTTCGTCATGCGAACGAGAGTGGGGCCGGCGCGGCCGGAACGCCCGTGCGGCAAGCACCCACGGCACGAAGCCGGGACCCAACGGTCAGAGTCTGGTCATCTTCTGCATCGCGTCGTCGTAGCGGGCACCGGCGACACCCAACCGGGTCGCGGCGTCGTCGAGGGCGGCCGCATCGGCGGGTGACAGCTCCACTGAGGTCGCGCCGATGTTCTCGTCGAGGCGGGCCAGCCGCCGCGTGCCCGGTATCGGCACCAGCGACGGTCGGCGGCCGAGCAGCCAGGCGAGGGCGACCTGCGCCGGCGTCGCGCCAAGCGTCCCGGCCACCCGCCTGACCAGCTCGACCAGCGCCTCGTTGGCGGCCCGGTTCTCGGCGGTGAAGCGCGGGATCGTCGTCCGGATGTCGTCCGCCGCGAACTCCGTCGTCGTGCCGACCGCGCCCGTGAGGAAACCGCGGCCCAACGGGCTGAACGGCACCAGGCCGATGCCGAGCTCGTCGAGCGTCGGCAGGATCTCGGACTCGATGCCGCGGGTCCACAGCGAGTACTCGCTCTGCAACGCCGCGACCGGATGGACGGCGTGGGCGCGCCGGATCGTGCCGGCGCCCGCCTCGGACAGCCCGAAGTGGACGACCTTCCCCTCCGCCACGAGCGCCGCGACGGTGCCGGCGACGTCCTCGATGGGCACGGCGGGATCGACCCGGTGCTGGTAGAACAGGTCGATCCGGTCGGTACGCAGCCGCCCCAGCGCGGCCTCGGCGACCCGGCGGATCTGCTCGGGCCGGCTGTCGACCCCGACGGCCTGCCCGCCCTGGATGTCCCACCCGAACTTGGTGGCGATGACGACCTGGTCGCGCACGGGTTCGAGCGCCTCGCCCAGCAGCTCCTCGTTGACGTACGGCCCATAGACTTCGGCGGTGTCGAACAGGGTGACCCCGCGCTCGACCGCGCCGCGCAGCACGCCGATCATGTCGGCCCGGTCGCCAGGGTTCGGGCCGTAGCCCTCGCTCATGCCCATGCAACCGAGCCCCAGCGCGGAAACCTCCAGACCCTGCCCGAGCGTACGAGTGTGCATTGCTGGCCTCCCTCGGGCGGAACCAATCATCGCTACAGGCAGTGTTTCCGCCGCCGAGGACGTAGTCCAGGAGGTTTTCATCGCCCTCCTCGTGCGCGCCGACGTGCGTGAGCCGGGCCCCTGGCTGCACCGGGCACACGCCGCACTGAGGGAGCACCTCGATGATCGATGAGCACGCACGGGTACGCCGGGGGATGCGCGAGCTGGCCGACGCGGTGCCGGTGCCGGAGGTCGGGTCGGCCGCGCTGCGGGCGGCGGCGGGGCCTCGTCCGCGGAACCGCTGGCTGCCCGTGCTCGCCGCGGCCGCCACCGCGTTCGCGGTCGTCGCGGTCGGCCAGGTTCCGGGACTGTCGCGGGGCACCGAGGCCGCGCCGGCCACGAAACCGGACGTGGCCGTGCTGCCCGAGAAGCTCCTGGGCCACTCGATGATGACCGGCCACGTGTCCGCCGACCCACCGGGCCCGGTGGTCGCGCTGTACAGCAGCGGCTCCGAGCACCCGCCCCAGGTGGTCGGGGTCGACGGCCGCAGCTACCGCGACCTGGACGCGGTGCTGGACCTGGCCAGTGGCGCGCGAACCGCGATCCCCGGGCAGCTGGGCACGGTCGACGCCGCCTTCGCACCGGACGGCGCGCGGCTGGCGCTCCAGCGGGACGGGGAGCTGCGGATCGTCCGGCTGGACTTGCGGGGCCTCGGATTTCCGGACGGTCTGGCCATTGTGGACCTGGTCGGCGGCGACACGGTGACGGTCGACGCGCCCGCGGGGCTCCGCGGCCTGCTGGGTTGGCGGGGGAATGGGCTGTTGGTCGACAACTGGGACACGATCGTGCGGGTGCCGGTCGCCGGCGGGCCGTCCGAGGTGGTGTCCAGCCTGCGGATCGGCAACGACGACTTCGTGAACCTCCAACTCGCCACCGCCCTGCTGCCCTCCCTCCAGGTGCGCGCGATGGACGCGGACCGGGGTCGCTGGCCGCTCTCGATCCAGCTCCTGGCGGTCGTCGGTGCGCTGCTCGCCGGCTGGCTCGGGACGCTTCTGGTGCGAGGACTGCGCCGCTAGGGTTCCCGGGTGACCGCAGAGGTGCCCTTCCGCCCGCTCGCCCTCGACCAGACCGACGTCCGCTACGCCCACGGACCGGACTCCCACCGGCAGCCAGGCGTGCCAACCGGCGAGACGATCGAGTTCAGCTGGGACGACAGCGCCGTCTACCCGGGCACCACACGGAAGTTCTGGGTCCACGTGCCGGCCCAATACCAGCCATCGCAGCCCGCGTCCCTGGTCGTGTTCCTGGACGGGCAGTGGTACCTCGACCCCACGGGCGAGGTCCGGGGCGCGATCGTGCTCGACAATCTGGTCCACCGCGGCGACATCCCCGTCACCGTCGGTGTCTTCGTCGACCCGGGCGTCTTCGCGGACCGCGAGCAGCCGAAGAACCGCAACGTCGAGTACGACGCCTTCGACGACCGCCTGGTCACGTTCCTCCTGACGGAGATCGTTCCGCAGGTCACGCGGCGCTGGTCGATCACCGAGGACCCCGAGCGGTGGGCCGTCTGCGGTGGGAGCAGCGGCGGGAACGGCGTCTTCACCGCGGCCTGGCTGCGTCCCGACAGGTTCCGTCGGGTGATCTGCTTCCTGTCCAGCTTCGTCCAGATGCCGGACGGCAACCCGTACCCCGACCTGATCCCCGCCGTGCCCCGCAAGCCGTTGCGGGTCTTCATGCAGGCCGGTCACCGCGACCTGGGCTGGAACGGGCCCGAACACAACTGGCTCGCCAGCAACCTGCGCGTCGCGGCGGCCCTGGCCGAGGCCGGCTACGACTTCCGGCTCGTGCTCGGCGACGGAGGTCACAGCCCCAACCACGGTGGCGTCCTCCTGCCCGACGCACTGCGCTGGTCGTTCGCCCCGCCTACCGGCTGAGGTAACGTTAGCGGTCCGAGACGAGAGGCGCTGCAACGGGGCCCGCACCACGCCCCGCCACGCTCGTCCGGGGAACGCCCCAAGGTCGCCTCCGTTCATTCGGAGGTGGTGGGTATGGAGACGTTGCGGCGGCTGCTGAGCGAGCGGGTCCTGGTGCTCGACGGTGCCTGGGGCACGATGATCCAGGAGGCCGAGCTCGCGCCCGGCGACTACCGGGCCGGCGGCTTCGTGCCGGAAGACCACCCGCGGGACGTCACCGGTGATCCGGATCTGCTCAACCTGACCCGCCCCGACCTGATCCTCGACATCCACCGGCAGTATCTCGCGGCCGGCGCGGACATCACCACCACCAACACGTTCACCGCGACCAGCATCGGCCAGGCCGACTACGGCCTGGAGTCGCTGGTCCGCGAGATGAACGTCCAGGGCGCGCGGCTGGCCCGACAGGCCGCCGACGAGGCGGGCGGCAAGTTCGTCGCCGGCTCGGTCGGCCCGCTCAACGTCACCCTCTCGCTCTCGCCCAAGGTCGACGAC
The DNA here is from genome assembly GCF_900188485.1 of Asanoa hainanensis. Taxonomy (GTDB): domain Bacteria; phylum Actinomycetota; class Actinomycetes; order Mycobacteriales; family Micromonosporaceae; genus Asanoa; species Asanoa hainanensis. Next base: position 92,023 of record NZ_FZPH01000015.1, on the reverse strand, counting down.
CCGGCCTTCCGGGCGGTCACCTTCGACCAGGTCAAGGCGTCGTACGCGGAGCAGATCGCGGCCCTGGTCGAGGGCGGCGTCGACCTGCTGCTGATCGAGACGATCTTCGACACGCTGAACGCGAAGGCGGCCCTCGCCGCCGCGCGCGAGGTGGCGCCCGACGTGCCGCTCTGGATCTCGCTGTTCGTGGACATCTCCGGCCGCACCCTCTCCGGCCAGACCGTGGAGGCGTTCTGGCGGTCGATCGAGCAGGCCAAGCCGCTGGTCGTCGGCGCCAACTGCTCGCTCGGTGCGGCGGAGCTCCGGCCGCACGTGGCCGAGCTCGCCCGCCTCGCCGACACCTTCGTCGCCACCCACCCCAACGCGGGCCTGCCCAACGCGTTCGGCGGCTACGACCAGGTCCCGGACGAGACCGGCGAGCTGATCGGCGAGTTCGCCGCGGCCGGGCTGGTCAACATCGTGGGCGGCTGCTGCGGTACGACCCCCGCGCACATCGCGCGCATCGCGGAGGCCGTGCGGGACGCCCGGCCGCGGGCGATCGCCCCGCCGCGGCAGACCACCCGGTTCAGCGGCCTGGAGCCCTTCGCGATCGGCCCCGACACGGGCTTCGTGATGATCGGCGAGCGCACCAACGTCACCGGCTCGGCCCGGTTCCGGCGGCTGATCGAGGCCGACGACCACCAGGGCGCCGTCGACGTGGCCCTCGACCAGGTGCGCGGCGGCGCCAACCTGCTCGACGTCAACATGGACGCGGACCTGCTCGACAGCGAGCGCGCGATGACCACGTTCCTCAACCTGATCGCCACCGAGCCCGAGGTCGCCCGCATCCCGGTGATGGTCGACAGCTCCAAGTGGAGCGTGCTCGAGGCCGGCCTCAAGTGCGTGCAGGGCAAGGGCGTGGTCAACTCGATCAGCTTGAAGGAGGGCGAGGAGGCCTTCTTACGGCAGGCGAAAAAGATCCTCGGCTTCGGCGCCGGCGTGGTCGTGATGGCGTTCGACGAGCAGGGCCAGGCCGACACCCGCGACCGCAAGGTCGAGATCTGCGGCCGGGCGTACGACCTGCTGGTCCACGAGGCGGGCTTCGCTCCCGACGACATCATCTTCGACCCGAACGTGCTGGCCGTGGCCACCGGCATCGCCGAGCACAACGGGTACGCCAAGGCGTTCATCGAGGCCCTTCCGCTGATCAAGGAGCGGTGCCCGGGCGCGCGTACCAGTGGCGGGATCTCGAACCTGTCCTTCTCGTTCCGCGGCAACGACGTCGTCCGCGAGGCGATGCACTCGGCGTTCCTGTTCCACGCCGTCAAGGCCGGGCTCGACATGGGCATCGTCAACGCCGGCCAGCTCGCGGTCTACCAGGACATCCCGGCCGACCTGCTGGAGCTCGTCGAGGACGTGCTGTTCGACCGGCGGCCGGACGCGACCGACCGGCTCGTCGAGTTCGCCGCCACCGTCAAGGGCGAGGGCACGCGGCGCACGGTCGACCTGTCGTGGCGCGCGGCGCCGGTGGCAGAAAGGCTGTCGCACGCGTTGGTGCACGGCATCGTCGACTTCATCGAGGACGACACCGAGGAGGCCCGGCAACTGCTGCCCCGGCCGCTCGACGTCATCGAGGGGCCGCTGATGGACGGCATGAAGGTCGTCGGCGACCTGTTCGGCGCCGGCAAGATGTTCCTGCCCCAGGTGGTCAAGAGCGCGCGGGTGATGAAGCGGTCGGTGGCCTACCTCGAGCCGTTCATGGAGGAGGAGAAGGAGCAGGCCCGGCTGGCGGGCCGCACCGAGGAAGTCCGCGGCCAGGGCAAGGTCGTGCTGGCCACGGTCAAGGGCGACGTGCACGACATCGGCAAGAACATCGTCGGCGTGGTGCTCGGCTGCAACAACTACGAGGTGATCGACCTCGGCGTGATGGTGCCCGCCGCCACGATCCTGGAGACCGCGATCGCCGAGAAGGCCGACGTGATCGGCCTGTCCGGCCTGATCACCCCCTCGCTGGACGAGATGGTCACGGTCGGCGCCGAGATGCAGCGCCGCGGGTTCACGGTGCCGCTGCTGATCGGCGGCGCGACCACGTCGAGGCAGCACACCGCGGTGCGGATCGCTCCCGCGTACGACGGTTCGACGGTGCACGTACTCGATGCCTCCCGGGTCGTGGGTGTGGTGTCGGACCTGCTCGACGCCGACCGGGCCGTCAAGCTCGACGAGGCCAACCGGGAAGAGCAGGAGCGGCTGCGCGAACAGCACGCCAACCGGCACGCCCAGCCGCTGCTGACCCTCGAAGCCGCGCGGGCCAACCGCGAGGAGGTCGACCTCGGCGACCTGCCCACGCCAGCTTTCACGGGTGTACGCGAGGTGCGGCCCTCGATCGCCGAACTGCGCGAGCTGGTCGACTGGCAGTTCCTGTTCCTGGCGTGGGAGCTGAAGGGCAAGTTCCCGGCGATCCTCGAGCAGCCGGTCGCCCGCGAGCTCTACGACGACGCCAACGCGCTGCTCGACACGATCATCGCGGACGGCTCGTTCGAGGCCCGCGGCCTCTACGGCTTCTGGGGCGCCCACAGCGTGGGCGACGACATCGTGCTCGACAACGGCGTGCGCTTCCCGATGCTGCGCCAGCAGACCCGCAAGCCGGCCGGCCGGGCCAACCGCTGCCTCGCCGACTACGTCGCGCCGGCCGGCGACCACCTGGGCGGCTTCGCCGTCGGCATCCACGGCGCCGACGTGCTGGCCCGGCGCTACGAGGCCGAGCACGACGACTACCGGGCGATCATGGTGAAGGCGCTGGCCGACCGGCTGGCCGAGGCGTTCGCCGAGCACGTGCACCTGCGGGCCCGCCGCGACTGGTTCGAGCCTGACGCAGCGCCCGCGCTGGAGGACCTGCACGCCGAGCGGTTCCGCGGCATCCGGCCCGCCCTCGGTTATCCGGCCAGCCCCGACCACAGCGAGAAGAAGGACCTGTTCGCGCTGCTCGGCACCGAGGCGATCGGGGTCGGGCTCACCGACTCGTACGCGATGACGCCCGCGGCCGCGGTCAGCGGCCTGATCTTCCAGCACCCCGATTCGCGCTATTTCACCGTCGGCCGGCTGGGTCGCGACCAGGTCACCGACTACGCGGCCCGGCGCGGGATGACGGTCGACGAGGTCGAGCGCTGGCTGCGCCCCAACCTGGCCTACGACGCCTGACGCCTGCTGTACAGACGCCGCACTTGGGGCAAAACCGCCCGGGATTGTTCGTATTGCCCCGATCTGCGGAGGGCGAGTCCTACCCTCGACACACGTGGGCCTGGGTGCCCCTGCCGATCTGCCGCACGAGCGCGGGACGTTCCAGGTGTCCGCGACGGGAGGTCGGCGCCTACCCGCCGATCTCGAAGGAGATCCATCGGCAGGTGGGGAGAGTCCTGTGGCTGTCAAGACCCAAGCGCGATCGCAGACCGCGGAAATCAGGCCGTTCGAGATCGGGTTCGCCGACGCGGACCTCGAGGATCTGCGCGCCCGCATCGGGGCCATGCGCTGGCCCGAGAAGGAGACCGTCGACGACGACTCGCAGGGCGTGCCGCTCGCGCTGATGCGGGACCTCGCCCGTTACTGGGAGGCCGACTACGACTGGCGGCAGTGCGAGGAGCGGCTGAACGCCCTGCCCAACTTCGTCACGGAGATCGACGGGCTGGACATCCACTTCATCCACGTCCGCTCGAAGCACGAGAACGCCCTCCCGATCGTCGTCTGCCACGGCTGGCCGGGATCGGTCATCGAACAGCTGAAGCTCATCGGCCCGCTGACGGACCCGACGGCGTACGGCGGTGACGCGTCGGACGCCTTCCACGTCGTGATCCCGTCGATGCCCGGGTACGGGTTCTCCGGCAAGCCGACCGAGGCCGGCTGGGACCCGGTGCGCATCGGCAAGGCGTACGTCGAGCTGATGGGTCGGCTCGGCTACACGCAGTTCGCCGCGCAGGGTGGCGACTGGGGCGCGATCGTGGTCGACGCGCTGGCGGGCGGCCGCGCCGACCCGATGGTCGCCGAACCGCCGCCGCAGGGACTGGTCGGCATCCACACCAACATGCCCGGCGCGGTGCCGCCAAAGCTGTTCGCCTCGTCCTTCGCCGGCTCGCCCGCGCCGGACGGTCTCTCGCCCGAGGAGCAGGACACGTACGACCAGCTGCTCGGCTTCTTCGGCACGCACGTGGCGTACGGGCTGATCGCGGGGACGCGTCCGCAGACGATGTACGGCCTCGCGGACTCGCCGCTGGACCTCGCCGCGTTCATGCTCGACCACGGCGACGGGACCGGCCAGCCCGGCCTGGTGCAGCAGGTCCTGGAGGACCGGCTGGAGCGGCCCAGCGACCTCACCCGCCAGGACATCGTGGACAACATCACGCTCTTCTGGCTGACCAACACCGGGGTCTCCTCGTTGCGGCTGTACTGGGAGAGCAAGCTCCCGTTCTTCGCCACCAAGGGCGTGCGGGTGCCGGTCGGGGTGAGCATCTTCCCCGACGAGATCTACCGTGTTCCGCGCAGCTGGGCGGAGCAGGCGTACCCGAACCTCGTCACCTACGTGCGACACGACCGGGGCGGCCACTTCGCCGCGTGGGAGCAGCCGCAACTGCTCTCCGAAGACGTCCGCGCGACCTTCCACTCGCTGCGCTAGCTCCGGGAGCCCGTGGCGCTACCCTCGACATGAGACGGTGGCGCGTTTGAGTGGGTGATGAGTGCGCGAGTTCGAGAGGCACCGCGAGGTTCGGTCGGCTTCGCCCGCGCCTTCGCGGGAGGTGCCGAAGGCTGAGCCGGCGCGGTCGGTCGACGACCTGCTGCGGTTCCTGGGTCGGAGGCGCCCCGCGGCGCCGGCGTCCGAGGGGGCGCCGCGGCCGCGGACCCCCGTGTCCGAGCTGCTGCGGGCCGAGGTCGCCGCGCTCAAGGAGGCGGGGGCTTCGGCCGAGCAGCGCGCCGTCCGCGCCCAGGAGCGCGCCGACGTCGCGACGCGGGCGCTGGAAGAGGCGCTGCGCCGGGCGGACCGGGCCGAGGCCGATCGGGGCGTCACCGACGGGGCGTTGCGGTCCTTCGAGTCGTTGATCGATGCCCAGCTGAGCCAGACCGCGAAGCTGGAAGCCGCGATCAAGGCCGCCGCCGAGTGGGACGCGCAGCTGGCGGTGCGCGAGCGGGCCGCGCTGATGAAGATCCAGGAGGCGGCCGACGACCTGGTGCGCGCGGCCGCCCGACTCCCGGAGTTCGTCGCGTCGGCCGACCTGCGCGACGAGCTGGCGGCGCTGCGCGGCGAGGATCCGCGCGAGGTCCTGCGGGCGCTCGACGTGCTCCTGAGCGAAGCCCTCGGCTCCGCGCCGCACGTCCGGGATCTGCGGGAGGCGACGCCCGCGCAGCTGCGGGAGGCGCTCGCGCACCTGGAAGGCGTGGTGGAGCGGCACCGGGCCGCGGTGGCGGTCGCGCCGGCGGCCGACGGCACGGTCGATGGCCGGTTCGGCAAGCGCCCGGTCGAGTCCGTCACCGTGCGGGACTCCGTCGGCGTGGTGCGGGGCGACGACAGCACGGTCACGGTGATCCACCAGTGCGAGGTCGCCGAGCCCGTCGTCGAGATGGCGGAGCTGTTGAAGATGGAGCCGGAGGGTCCGCTCTTCGGCTGGTCGGGCACCGCGCTGCGGCCCGGCACGGTGACCGGCACCAGCACGTCCGTCTCGTCCAACGCCCTGGCCATCGACTTCTGGACCAACATCTGGAGCAGCAGCGGCGTAGCGGTCGGCGACAACATCACGATGGAAGTCGCCCGCCGGCACACGATCGAGGGCTGCCGCGTCAACCTGGCGGCCCTGCTCGCCGACGCGGCGCTGCGCGACGACCTGGCGCTCAGCCGCGGCGACACGGCCGAGGCGCAGGCCGCGCGGGAGCGGCTGCCGCACACGGTCGAGCGGGTGCTGCGCGACCTCGACGTGGGCGACCTCGTCTCCACGGCCGACGTGGCGCGCCAGGCCTCGGTGGGCAACCGCCCCCAGGTGCGCCAGTCGGGAGCCCGCCTGACCGTCGTACACGGCGCCGGTGTCGGCATCGGCCGCAACCCGACCGCCTCCGCCCGCACCCGCATCCGCATCGCGGATCCGCGCGTGAGCTAAGCCTTCTTGGGGTGGTCGCCGATGTGCAGCGTCATGGTGCCGTGGTCGCCGATCATGACGCCGGTCGAATCGTTGATCTCGATCGATCCGATGCGCATGCGCGCGCCCTCGGCGGATGCGAGCACCTGCCGGGCCGCCTCGATGATCTCCGGATCGTCGGCGGCGCCGCTGCGCTCCAGCTCGTGCGCGAGCTCCGTGTCCACCGCGTCCAGGTCCGCTTCGGGCGCTTTGCGCCCCAGGAGCCGGCGCAGCGCCGTGTACGCGTCCCGGACCGCCGCGCCCGCGACGTCGCTGGCACCCGCCGTGGCTCCGGCGGCCAGGGCCGCGATGATCAGTTCCAGACCCTCCACAATGCCTCCTTCGCCACCTGATTGAACCGTGCCGGCGCAGCCACGTCGATGTCCGACGCCCGACGGATGAGTCGCTGGTCACCCGTGACGGCGGACACCGCACGCGCGGGCGGGCCGCGCTGGCAGGATGACCTACCGTGCCCGACGTTCGCCATGATCAGGTCGCCCTCGTCGAGGAGGAGCGACCCGGCGCCGACCGTGCCCGGTCGTGGTGGGCACGGTCACTGCGCGTGTTCGTCGTGGTCGCCGTGGTGGCTGGCCTGGCCGTGCTGGGCCTGCACGGACGCCTACCGACCTGGGCCGACACCAGTCACGCCCTCGCCACCGTCCACCCGGTCTGGATCGTCGTCGCCGCGGCGCTGCAGGCCGCCTCGCTCGGCGCGTTCTCGCTGCAACAGCACGGACTGCTGACCGCCCTGGGCGCGCGGCTGAGCCGCCGCCACACCGTCGCGATCGTGCTGGCCAGCACCGCGATGTCGATCAGCCTCCCCGCGGGGTCGGCGGTCTCGGCGGCGTTCTCGGTCCGCCGCTACCAGCGGGCCGGAGCGGCCCCCGAGGTGGCCGCCGCCGTGATGGTCATCTCCGGGCTGGCGTCGATCGGCGGGATCGTCGCCGTGTACGCCGGTGTGGCCGGCTGGGGCGGCGCCGGCTCGTCGTTCAGCTGGCGGCCGTTGATCGTCGTCGCGGCCCTGGTCGCGGTCCTGGCGGCGGCGATCGGAGTCGGACGCCGCCGCTGGGGCACCGCACCGGAGGAGGCGGTCGCACCGGACGGCGTCCGCCGCTATCTGGTCATCGTGCTGAACTGGCTCCGCTCGGCCTGGCGCGCGGCCGCCACGGTGACCGCGACCAACTGGGCGGTCGCGCTCGCGTGGTCCGCCGCGAAGTGGGTCACCGACCTGCTGTGCTTCCTCGCCGTCGCGCAGGCGTTCGCGCTGCCGGGCGGCCCGGCGACGCTGACGGCCGTCTACCTCAGCGTCCAGGTCGTACGCCAGGTGCCGTTGACCCCCGGCGGCATCGGGGTCGTCGAGCTCGCCCTGGCCGCGGGCCTGACCGCCGCCGGCGCCGGCGCGGGCAGCGCCGCCGCCGCGGTGCTGATCTACCGCGTGCTCTCGTGCTGGCTCATCGTCCCGGTCGGAGGCCTCGCCGGCTGGCTCCTCCTGCGCGCACCGCGCCGCACGTAGTCAGTGCGTCACCTCAGGTGATCCGGCGCCGAGCCGGCGCAGCAGACAGCGGGCCGCGGCGACCACGAGGCGGCGGTCGTGGGTCACGCCGAACTCGAACTCGTCGGTGCTGCCCGGCACGGCCCGCGCCAGCAGCGCCGACGCCGTGCCGGGGCTGAGGGTCAGCGTCGCCCAGTGGCCGTCGAGCGCGTGGTCGTGGTCGCGGGCCCCGCGTACGCCGGTCGCGGGCGGATCCGGCAGGCCCGGCCCGAGCACGCCGGTGACGACGCCTCGCTGGGCCAGCAGCGCCAGTTGGATGCGGTCCTCGCGGGTCAGCAGGCGCGGGTCCGGCAGCAACAGCAGCGAGAGCGACGGGGCGACCAGCTCCGCCGCCCGGTCGGTGAAGTGGTGGCTGAGCGCGGTCAGGTACGTCAGGTCGGCGCGGCTCGTGGTCCGGCCCTCGAGCGCGTCGAACGGCGTGGCGAGGTTGGCGATCTGCTCCGAGTTGACACTCAGGGGCACCGACGCCGCCCGAAAGGCGGTGGGCAGCGGCGCCGGCGGCCCCAGGTAGAGACCCTGCGCGAGGGTGGCGCCGGCGGACTCGGCGAACGCGGCGTGCGCCGGGGTCTCCACGCCCTCGGCGAGGATGGTCGCGCCCGTGCGCTCCGCTTCCTCGTACGCGATGTCCATGATCTGCATGACCGTCGACGTCGGTCCGGACTGGGTGACGGACTGGTCGAGCTTGATGACGTCAGCGGCCAGGACCGGCAGCATCGACAGCGTCGCGCCGTTGCCGCCGAGGTCGTCGATGGCGATGCCGGCGACGTTCGGTCGTTGGCGGTCGATCCCCTCCAGCAGGGATCGGGGGTCGCGGTCCAGCGACCGCTCCGTCACCTCGAGCACGACCTGGAACCGCTCGAACGCCGCCCTGATGTCGGGCCACAGGTCGGGCGGGCAGTCGGTGCCGAGCGCCAACGGCTCGATGTTGAGGAACAGGAGCTGGTCGCGGGTGAGCCGCGCGGCCATCGCCCCCCGGCACGCCGCGGCGCGGGCCGCCCAGTCGAACTCGACCACGAGACCGGTGCGGTACGCGTGGCGCAGCAACGTGTGGGCGTCGACGAGGGACGAGCCGGCCGGGCCGCGGACCAGGGCCTCGTAGCCGATGGTGGTTCGGCTGGCCAGATGCACGATCGGCTGGAACACGCTCTCGAGCCGCCGATCCCGAATGATCCGGACAAACTCGTCGTCACGCCGCTCATCGCCACCTGGTGACACATTTGCCACATCTCAACGATAGTTGCTGTCGCCCGGCGGTGCTGGCTGCCCGCACCTCAACCGCGAAGGTCCTCGGGGCGTTTGGCGGCGTGCTCGCCGTGCAGGAGCCCGGTGGACTGGCCGACCTCGATGAGATACCCGTCCGGATCACGCAGATAGCAGCGGAGCTCGGCGCCCCGGTCGATCGGCGGCGTCAGGAACTCGGCGCCCTTGGCCGACCAATCCTCGTAACAGGCCTGGATGTCCGCGACCCGCAGGTTCAGGAAGATCGAGGTGGTGTCGCCGGGCTCGTAGTTGGCCACGGTGATGCCCGGCTTGTCCGGCGTCGGCGGACCACCGGGATTCATGAGCAGCCACGTGTTCGACAGCTTGACGATGCACGGGTTCTCCTCTACGACAACGGTGCCACCGAGCACGCGCGAGTAGAAGTCACGGGACCGCGCCACGCTGCGAACGGTGATGAACAAGGTGGCCAGAATGCCTTCGGTCGGCGCCGGGAAGTCGGCGGACTCTGTCATGCACGCCGGGTATCCGATTCGGCCGCGCACAAACAGGGCCCCGCGCGCGACGGGTGGGACGGGAGACTTGCCCGATGACCGAGGTACGGAACATCGTCGACGGACTGCCGCGCCTGGAGCGGGTGACGGAGGTCTGGGAAATGTCGGAGCGCCGCCTGGCGGACGGCGACGCCGAGTTCCTCGCGGACCTGGGCATCGCGTTGACGCAGCGGTACGGCCAGGATCGGAAGACGGTGTGGCAGTACCGCGCTGTCTTCGACCACCTCGTCCGCCTGCTGACCACCACGCCGGGACCGGCCAATGTGGAGCAGGTGCTGCGCCTGGTCGACGGCGTGCGCGCGCCGTATCTGGCGTCGCTGCTGGCCGCGGGCCAGTCCCCGCGGGACCTGGCGGCCGCCCTCGCCAACGGCGGCCCGGGGGAGGAGCTTCGCGTGTGCCTCGTACACGAGTTGGTGCTTCGCGGTGTCCCCGAGTCTGAGTTCGCGGCCTGGGCCGTGCCGTCGGACCACCCGCTCGGCTGGCTGCCACTGTCGTTGACCGCGCTGGAGGGGCGGCCGTCGCTGCCGAACTACAACGTTCATGGATCCAGCGCAACGCTGCCGTACGGTCCGTTCGACGGACCGACGACGCGGCCGGACATCCGTCCGTGGCCATCGGCGACGGAGACGACGACCGGGGCCACCGCGTCAGCCATGGCCACGGCCGTCGCCGGTTGGGCCGACGAATCCAACGGCCGCATCGAGGCCAGGGTCTTCGAGGCCTCGTCCGCGATCGACGACGTCGCCAGCACATTGCCCGGTCTGGGTCTGGCCAGCCTGGGTGAAGACGACCACTTCACGTTCGCTCCCTGTACGCCCGGCGAGGCGTGGCGGGTGCTGTTCGCGGCGGCCTCGACCGGCGGCGCGTACAACGCGGGAGCGCATGGGGCGTACGGGCGGTTGGCCGCCTGGCGTTCCGTGGCCGCGCTGGCCGGCGCGCCCGTCGACGCGTCGGTCGCCGAGGTCGACCAGGTGGCGCACGCGGCCGCGTGGTACCAGTTCGGGGCGCGGAACGACTGGTTCGAACAGGTGGCCTGGGACGTGGGCCTGGTCGCCGTCACCGCGGACCGCCGACGGATCGCCGTGCTCGCGGCCACGGACACCGACTGACCGCGACGCGTCCGGAACCTCCCCGGAACTTTTGGCGCCGGCGCGGCCGAGGGCCGAGGTGACGCACGGGCGTGACCACCACGACCCTGGGAGGCGGGCGCGACAGGTTTCCGGAACGTTTCCGAAACTTATTGACAGTCATGGGTTTGGAATCCTAGCGTCGCCATCGACGGGGCTCAATGACCGTCGGATCGCCCTCCGGTCGTCGCATGGCCGACGACGGCCCGCCGGGTCGCGCCCGCTGCTGGTCTCCCGCCAGCGTCACGAGGAGGAAGCCAAAGACATGATGGACACCAAGCCCAGAAGACGCGGCCGGCTGCTGCTCGGCGCCGTGTGTGCCGCAGCGCTGGCCGTCGGCCTCGGCGTCGCGGTCGCGGCACCGAGTGCGTACGCCGAAGCCGACCGCACCGTCAGCTCGAACGCCACCGGCACGCACAACGGGTTCTTCTTCTCGTTCTGGAAGGACAGCGGCAACGCCAGCATGACGTTGCGCGCCGACGGCCGGTACTCCAGCAGCTGGGGCAGCGGCACCAACAACTGGGTCGGCGGCAAGGGCTGGGCGACCGGCAGCCGGCGGACGGTCACCTACTCGGGCAGCTACAGCCCGAACGGCAACAGCTATCTCGCCTTGTACGGATGGACGCGCAACCCGCTGATCGAGTACTACGTCGTCGAGAACTTCGGCACCTACAACCCGAGCAGCGGCGCCACCCGGATGGGGTCGGTCACCACCGACGGCGGCACGTACGACATCTACCGCAGCCAGCGGGTCAACCAGCCGTCGATCGACGGGACGGCCACGTTCTACCAGTTCTGGAGCGTCCGCCAGGGGAAGCGCACCGGCGGCACCATCACCACGGCGAACCACTTCGACGCCTGGGCCCGCTCCGGCCTGAACCTCGGCAGCAACCACAGCTACCAGATCATGGCGACCGAGGGCTACCAGAGCAGCGGAAGCTCCGACATCACGGTCCGCGAAGGCAGCGGCGGCGGTGGCGGCGGCAACCCGACCACGCCACCGCCCGGCGGCGGCGGAGGCAACTGCACCGCGACCCTGTCGGCCGGGCAGCAGTTCGGCGACCGGTTCAACCTGAACGTCGCGGTCAGCGGCACCAGCAACTGGGTCGTCAGCCTCGGGCTGGGCGGCGGCCAGAGCCTGCAGAACAGCTGGAACGCCTCGGTCAGCGGCACGAGCGGCACGATCACCGCGCGACCGAACGGCAACGGCAACACCTTCGGCGTGACCATCATGGCCAACGGCAACTGGACCTGGCCCACGGTCACCTGTCGCACTGGCTGACCCCGCACCCGGGCGCGGCGGCCCCAAGCCGCCGCGCCCCCGGGTTGCGCGCGTCGCCTAAGCTCCGCGACCATGATCGATGGCGTACGGGTGTTCCGCAGCCGGGTGCTGTTCGCTGCCGGCTGCGTGATGTGCGCCGTACTGGTGACGATGTGGACCCTGTCCCTGATCTACGGCGACGGCAGCTTCGGCGCGATGATGTGCCCCTTGGGCACGTCGTGGTTGCCGATCTTCGCCTGGTTCGGGACGTTCCGACCCAGGCTGATCGCGACCCCCACGGGCGTCACCGTCGTGGAGCCGTTGCGCACGACAACCGTGCCCTGGGACCAGATCCGGCGGTTCGACTCGCTCGACGTCCTCCACGTACACCGCAAGGACGGTCCTTCGTTGCGGGTGACGTCGCTGTCGACCAACAACATCAACCGCGCCGCGCGCCGGGAGGGGCACGCCGACCGGGTCGCCAGGGACCTCAACGTGCTGCTCGCGCGACACCGCGGCGGCCGCGCGCCCCGCATCACAACGGACACCGAGGCCGGCCGAACGCGCCTGCGCCTGAACGTGTGGCACGCCGCCTATCCCGTCGGGGCCTTACTGTTCTCTGCCGGCAGCACGTGGGGACAACTATGGCTCGCCTTGCTCGGGCCGTTGGTCATCATCGTCGCCACCGTCGTATTGCGCCGGCGGGCCTCCGCGCGTGGTTGACCGCAGGCGGCCGCGAGCTGGATCTCCGTACGCGGCCATGAACATGTCCAGGAGGCCGTCGACCGCCTCCTCGCCGACCGGCCTGGTCGAGAGCAGGTGTCGGTAGTAGAGGGTGCCGCACAGCACCTCGGCCGCGAACGCCAGATCGACGCCCGGGGTCAGCTCGCCGGCGTCCTGTGCCGCCGTGATCCGGCGGAGGGTGCTCTGCTCGACGGTGACCAGGAACCGCTCGTGGATTGCCGCCCGCAGCGCCGGATCGCCCTGCGCCTCGGCGATGAGCGCGCGGTAGGCCGGGCCGATCGGCGGGCTGGACAGGACGTGACTCGAGCGCAGGAACTGTTCGCGCAGGTCCGCGTGGACGTCTCCCGTGTCGTCGTAGTCCAGGTCGCTGGTCCACACGCTGCTGAGCGCGCCGCGGCGCCTCGGCGTGGCAGGCACGGTCAAGGGGAGACGATGACCACCAAGCACCAGGGGTTCGCGGCCGACGAGCTGGCCGCGATGAAGGACCACGCCAACGACCTCAAGCGGGCGGCCCGAGCCGGATCAGCGGCGGACAAGGCGGCGGAGGCGGTGCGGGACGTGCTCGCGAAGATCGCCGAGATGGGGGAGCCGGACCGGGTCATGGCCGAACGCGTGCACGCGGTCATCACCGCGACCGTCCCGGCGATCGCGCCGAAGCTCTGGTACGGAATGCCCGCCTACGCGCTGAACGGCAAGCTGGTCTGCCACTTCCAACCGGCCGAGAAGTTCAAGGCGCGGTACGCGACGCTGGGCTTCAGCGACCACGCGAACCTCGACGAGGGTCCGATGTGGGCGGCCGGGTTCGCCCTGTCCGAGGTGACCCCCGAGGTCGAAGAGCGGATCAGCGCGCTCGTGAGTCAGGCCGTCCGCTAGGTGCGGCGCAGGACCACGACACTCCACTTCGGAACGTTGACGTAGACCCGGCCGTCCGGCTGCGTCCACGGTTCGTGGAAGGCGTTGCCGGCGCCGTCCCAGCCGCCGAAGTCCGCGTCCTGGCTGCACAGCAGCTGGGTCCAGCGCCCGCCACGGCCGCCGGTGCCGACGCCGTACCCGTGGTCGCCGAAGGTCCGGTCGCCGAGGTTCACGACCACGAGGACGGCGTTGTCGCCCGACTCGCGTACGAAGCCGAGCACCTCGTTGTCGTGGTCCTCGTGGGTGACGTCGAGGGAGTCCGCGCGCAACGCGGGGTTCGCGAGCCGGACCCGGTTGGCGGCGCCCACGAGGCGGCGCATCTCCGTGCCGAGCGGGTCGCCGGCGATGGCCCAGTCGAAGCGGTGGTCGCCGCGGCCGTCGACCCCGTCGTGCCAGTAGCCCCAGGCCACCTCCGGCGCGGCCTGCAGGCACTCCGAGCCCATGAACAGCATGGGGGTGCCGGGCATGGCGACGTTCAACGCCCACGCCAGTCGGCATTTGGCCCGGGCGGTCCAGTCGGCGCGGCCGCCAAGCTGGTCGACCAGGTAGCGGTGCCGGCGGTCCCAGTCGGTCAGGCCGTCCTCGGCGTCGCCCTCCTGCTGGTCGCCGATGTCGTCGTGGGAACCGAGCAGGTACTTGACCAGGTTCCACGCATGGTCGTACCCGTCCCAGCCCAGAATGCCCTTGATCTTCGGCACGCTCTCCTGACGGGCCAGCGCCCGCTGGGCCTCGTGGTGGGCGTCGGCGCACCAGGTCGCGGCGAAGCGGCCTTCGCGGATGATCCACGGGTCGTCGGGCAGGTGCTCGGCGATGAGATAGCGGTCGGGGAACTCGGATCGCAGGCGCTCGACGACGCGGCGCAGGTGCTGGCCGTTGATCTGGGTGGTCGCGTCGAACCGCAGCCCGTCGGCCCGGTACTCCTCCAGGTACATCCGGGCGTTCTGGTAGAAGAAGTCCTGGACCTCTTCTTTCCACCAGGCCGGCCCCGGACCCCACGGCGTCTGCTGGCCGCCCTCGACGTAGATGCCGCCGTGGTCGCGGTAGCCGTCGTAATCCCACAGGACGTTGTCGCTGTGCCCGAAATGGTGGTAGACGACGTCGAAGACCACGGCGAGCCCGGCCCGGTGCGCCGCGTCGACGAATCGTCGCAGGTCGGCCGGGGAGCCGTAGGACGACTCGGGCGCGAAGAAGCTGGCGGGGTTGTAGCCCCACGAGCGGTCCATCGCGTACTCCTGGACCGGGAGCGGCTGCACGCAGGTGAACCCGAGGTCGCGCAGGTAGCCGAACGTGCGCGCCACGTCGGCGAAGGTCGCCCACCGGTCGTCTCCACGCCCGACGAACGTGCCGACGTGCAGCTGGTAGATCACGAAGTCCTCGAACCGGGGGTGGCTCGAAGCGTGCCCAGTCGAAGTCGTGCCCGGTCGAGACGATCGACGCGTTGTGGCTGTCCGGGTCGTCGCGGGTGAGCTCCGAGCTGAGCACGTCGCGGGCCGCCGGGTCGAGGCGGTCGAGCACCTCGCCGGCCGCCGTCGTGATGCGGAACCGATAGAGGTGGCCGGGCCGCACCCCGGGGACGGTCACACTCCAATAGTCACCGGTACGCGTCAGCGCGGCGGTCGTGCCCGGCTGGCCGCTGTGCCATCGGTCGCCGGTCTGCACCGTGACGGCCACGTGCGCGGCGTGCGGCGCCCAGACGCGGAAGAACGCGCCCGCCGGGACTAGCCAGCAGCCGATGCGCTCGGTGACGTCCATCCCCGACACGGTAGCCCCGATGGAACCCGCCGACCCCATCGCTACGTGTCTAACGTGACCGAGGTGGGAAGGAGCGGCCGATCAGATGGCGTTCGCGTGGCGAAGTGGCCGACCTGACATCGACGACGAGTTCGTCGCGTACTACACCGCGCGGGCCGGCAGCCTGCGCAACACCGCGTACCTGCTGTGCGGTGACTGGCACCTGGCGGAGGACCTGACCCAGACGGCGTTCACCAACCTCTACCGGGCCTGGCACCGCATCCAACGGCACGACGTGCTCGACCAGTACGCCCGCCGCGTGCTGCCTGCTCGACAACGCGCTGTCGCGGCTGTCACCCCGGCACCGCGCGGTGCTGGTGCTGCGGTTCTGGGACGACCTGTCGGTGGAGCAGGTGGCCGACATCCTGCGCTGCTCGACCGGCACGGTGAAGAGCCAGACGGCGCGAGGGTTGGCGGCCCTGCGGGCCGTCCTCGGCGCCGAACTACACGACCTTGAGCGACCCAGGCCTGGAGGGCGATCGTGAACGACGTACGGGAAATCTGCGAGCGCATGCTGGTCACGCCGCCGCCGCTGCGGGACAGCGCGGAGGTGCTCGCCGCGGCCCGCCGCTCGGTGGTTCGGCGCCGCCGGGCCGGGGTCGCCTCGGTGGGCGCGCTGACCGCCGCCGCGACCGGGGTGGTCCTCACGCTGCAGTTGACGCCCGCGGGCGGAACGGCCCTGCCGGCGCCTTTGGTGGTCGCGCCTTTGGCCACCTCGTCGGCCGCCCCCGCTCCCGCGCGCACGCCTCCTGCCAAGGCCGCCTTCACCCACTCGGCGCAGATGCGGCACCTGCTGCTGGGGCTCGCGCCCGCCGGTTATTCGGTGCGGGACTTCCCGGTCAGCTACGACAAGGACTTCGACCCGACGGCGGTCCTGCCGAACCGGGGCCTCCCCGCGCCCAGGAACGGACTGATGAGTGTTGCGTTCGCCGGGCTCCTGCTGGGCCGCGGTGGGGGAGAGGGGCTGCTGAGCGCCAACATCTGGTCCACCGGTGATCCGAAGCAGCTCGACGTGGACTGCTCGGCGCCCGCTCGGCCGGCGAAGGCCGTGTGCAAGATGGTGACCGTCGACGGCGTCGCCATCCAGGTGACGACGTGGAACGACGAGCGGGGCCGGCACGTCAGCGCGAGCCGAGCCCTCGCCGGCGGCGCCCTCATCCTCTCGGCCGACCAGGGACTGGGCACGGACGAGTCCCAGACCCCGCTGGACGGCCGGCGACCGGGCAACCGCGTCAAGCCGCGACTGGCCACGCTGCCGGTGACCGCCGACCAGCTCGCGAAGCTGGCGGCGAACCCGGACATGCTCCAGTTCCCCTGACCGACGCTCATCGGCCGGGCGCGTAGTGCGGGCGCCCGGCCGGGCGGAAGACCTGGGTCGTCACGCCCTTCGAGTCGACCCGCGACTCGACCAGGTCGAGGGCGAGATCCGGGCCGGCGTCCGGGAACAGCCGGGTGCCCTGGCCGAGCACCACCGGCACGACGGTCAGGATCAGCTCGTCGACCAGGTCACGCTCGAGCAGCCAGCGGATCAGCGTGCCGCTGCCGTGCACTTGCAGCTCACCGCCGGGCTTGGCCTTCAGGTCCGCGATCGCGGTCGCGAGGTCCGCGGGCAGCACGGTGGTGCCCGACCACGCCGGATTGGTGAGGGTGGTCGACGCGACGTACTTGGGACGGGCGTTCAACGCCCGCAGGACGGTCTCCCAGCCCGGGACGTCCCGCTCGGTCAGGGACCCCCAGGAGCTGGCGAACAGCTCGTAGGTCCGCCGCCCGAACAGGAACGCGTCGGCGCGGTCGTACACCTGGTTGATGAACGCGGTGGTCTCGTGGTCGCCCTTACCCAGGGCCCAACCGCCGCGCTCGAACCCGTTGCGGCGGTCCTCCTCCGACGCGCCGCCGTTCCCCTGCACTACGCCGTCGATGGTGATCTGGGTGATGGTCGTCAGCTTCACGGTGGTGGTTCCTCAGCCTCGGCGCCACCCCTCGTGGGTGGCCTCACCCGTACTACGAACGCGACGACCCCGATCGGACACCGGCAGCCGAAACACGCTCGACGGAGGATCCGCGAGACGACAGGGTGGCTGGGTGCGCAACTATCGGTTCAAACGCCAGACCAACGGGTTCGGCATGTTCGCGGGTGTCACCGCGGAAGCGGTCCGGGCGGCCACTCCGCCGTCCGGCGCCGATCGGATCAGCGACCGCGTCTGGTTGGACACGTCCGAGGTCGTCGACGGGTTCCGGGGCACGCCGCTGACGGTGAGCCCGGACGAGGTCGAGTGGTTGCGGGTTGGGCGGCCGAGGAGCTCGGGTTCGCGCCCTATCGAGCCGACATCACGCGCGCGGTCCAGGCCGGCGGATACGTCGTCAGCTGGTCGAGATCGGACGGTTGACCGCCGTAACTCTGACTATATAGAGTTAGCGTATGTCGTGGTCCCGGCGCAGGTTGCAGGTCCTCACCGCCGCGGTCGTGGTGTTCGGGTGGGCGGTGGTCTACCTCGGCATCATCACCTTCAGCCCGCCGGCGTACGACCCGGTCGGCGAGACCGCCACGGAAGTCAACCTGGCTTTCGGGGTGCTGCTCGCCGTCCCGACGACGGTCTACGTGCTCGCCGCGCTGCTGTTGCTGCACTTCCGACTGACCGGGTCGCCCGCCCGGCCCAAGGGGTCCGACGCGCCGGGGCACGTCCTGGCGGTCGTGGTCGCGACGCTCCCGGAGCATCGGCGCGAGTGGGGTGCCGCGATGACGGCCGAGCTCGCCGAGGTGCGCGGCCGGCCGGCGCGGTGGCGGTTCGCGCTCAGCTGTGCCGGCGCGGCCCTGCGCCTGCCGCCGCTCGGTGGCGCACCGACACTGGTGCTCGTCGCCGCGCTGGCGGTCGCGGCACCGATCGTCGCGGCGCGCGTGGCCGCGCCCGGCCTGGGGGTGTTCGCCGTGACCCTCGGCGCGCTGCTCGGCGCCCTGGCGGTGCTGGCGGTCGGGCGCGCCCGCCGGGTGCGGCTCGCGGTTCCGGTTCCGACGGTCCTCGTCGCCGGCGGAGTGGTCGCGGCGGTTACCGCGACCGTGGTCCTGCTCGTCCGCGAGCCGTCCGTGGCAGACCAGCTGTCGCCGACGCGGGCGGTGGCCCTCGCCGTGCTCCTGGCCGCCTGCCTGTGGGCCGCCGTGGCGACTACGGGCCCGAACCGGCTCGCACCCCACCTCGGCGCCGTCACCGCACTGGGCTACGTCGTCGCCACGCTGCTCGCCGTCCGCGTCGCCACCGATCCGATCGTCGGCGAGAGCGGGCAGGAGGCGGTCACGGCCCTGATCGCGATGTCCATCTTCCTCGGGCCGGCCGCGCTCTTCTTCCTGCCCGCCGTCCTGGCCGCGGCGGCCGACGGATCGTTCCGCACGGGCCTGCGGGCCGGCCTCTGGACCGCGATCGCCTACCTCCCACTGGCGTACGCCGTGTCGGTCACCGAGGGGCTGCGGATCTACGCCAACGGCGGTGGCGTGGGCTTCGACCACCTGGCCGGCCCGGTCGGCGTCATCCTCGACGACGCCGTGTTCTGGCAGCTGACCTACGGCCCGGTGGTCGGCGTCCCGTGCGCGGTCTTCGGGGCCGCGTTGGGCGCGACGCTGCGCCGCCGCTAGGTCGCCGCGTCGAGGAGGATCCGGGCCAGCTCGCGCGGCTGCGAGAACATCGGCCAGTGGCCGGTGTCCATCGTGACCAGTCGCCAGGTGTCGCCGAGCCGCGCGCCCGCGACGAGAACGAAGGCGGCCATCACCGACCGGCCAGGGCGTGATAGCGCGCATACCAGTCGCGGTTGAGCTCGTCGGCCTGCCGCCGGTGACGCGGGACGAAGGCGTGACCGGCCGCCGGCGAAAGCTCGAGGAAGTCGAGGATGCCGCGGGTGACACCGGCGATGTCGGTGGTGAGGTCCTCGTAGCGCACGGAGTGGGCCTGGACGCCGAACTTCGCGAACCAGGCGCGCCAGGCCGCGTTGTGCGCGCCGATCGTCCGCACGAGGTCGTCGATCAGCGCGAAGTCGAAGCGGGGCGAGCGGTCGGGCAGCGGGACGTCGTCGTGCTGCCAGAACTGCGTCTGCTCGGCGCGCGCCCACGACACGGCCTGGGCGACGGTGTCCTCGCGCCAGCAATGGACAAAGCGCAACTGGCCGAACGCCGCGGTCAGCAGGTCGAGGTCGGACCCCGAAGAGCCGAGCTTGGCCACCAGCTCGTCCAGCGTGCCCCACATCACCCGGGCGGCGAAGACCCCGTTGGGGGTGCTGCCCTCCGCGACCGCCGCCCGCACGTAGTCACGGTAGTCAAAAGAACCGAGCGGCAACCCCCAGCGCTCCGCCCAGAGCTCCTCGCCCGGCACCCGGAAATAGGACTCCGGCCGACCGGCGACCCCGGTGTCGCGCAGCAGCGAACACAACAGCGTGCTGCCGGTGCGCGGCGTGCCGCAGAGCAGATACCCGTCCACGGCACACACTCAACCAGCCAGGCGAGCGAAACCGCACCGCGTTTTCACATGCCCAGCACCCGCTCGCGTACGTCCGCGCTCGATCGCAGCTCGGACGTCGTGCCCGACGCCACGATCCGGCCCTCGATGAGCAGATAGCCGCGACTGGCGGCCGACAGCGCGCGTTCCACGTCCTGTTCGACCAGCAGCACGCTCACCCCGGTCGCGTTGACGGCGGCGATCGCGTCGAACACCTCGTCGACGATCACCGGGGCCAGGCCCAGCGACGGCTCGTCGAGCAGCAGCAGGCGAGGCAGGGCCATCAGCGCGCGCCCGAGGGCCAGCATCTGCTGCTCGCCACCGGACAGGCTGCCGGCCTGCTGGCCAGAACGTTCCTTGAGCCGCGGGAACAGCTCGTAGACCCGGGCCTCCGTCTCGCGGTGCACGGCCCGGGCCGGCCGGCGGTACGCGCCGAGAAGCAGGTTGTCGCGCACGCTCATGTGGCCGAACACCCGCCGCCCCTCGGGGACCGTCGCGACGCCGTGGTCGCAGACCCGGTGCCCCGGCAGCGTGGCGACGTCGACGCCCGCGACGGTGATGGTGCCGGCGGCGGCCCGGTGCAGGCCCGCGATGGTCTGCACCAGCGTGGTCTTGCCGGCGCCGTTCGGGCCGACGATGCAGACGGTCTCGGCCGCGCCGACGTCCAGGGCGACGTCCCACAGGGCCTGCGCGTCGCCGTAGCGGGCGTCGACTCCACGGACCTCAAGCACGCTGCCTCCCCAGGTAGGCCCGGACGACCGCGGGGTCGTTGAGCACGGTGGCCGGCTCGCCGTCGGCGATGAGCACACCCCGGTCGAGGACGACGATGCGGGTGGCGAGCTGGTTGAGCACGCGCAGCAGGTGCTCGACGATGATGATCGAGATGCCGCCTTCGTGGATGCGCCGGATCACCGCCACCGCGTCGTCGATCTCGGCCGGGTTCAGGCCGGCGAGCGCCTCGTCGAGCAGCAGCACGACCGGTTCCGCGGCGATCGCCCGGGCCATCTCCAGGAGCTGGCGCTGGTGCAGGTTGAGGGCCGCCGGCAGCTGGCCGGCCAGGTGCTCCAGCCGGACGGTGGCGAGGTGGTCCGCCGCCGCCCGCCGGGCCGCCGGGAGCGAGGCGCCGGTGCGGCCGAACATGACGGCCATGGCCACGTTGTCCAGCACGGTCATCGAGGCGAAGGGCTTGGGGATCTGGTACGTGCGGGCGACGCCGGTGTGCGCCACCTTGTGCGGCGCCAGCCCGACCGTGGCGCGCCCGTCGATCGCGATCGTGCCCGCACTCGGTGGCAGCGCACCGGAGAGCAGGTTGACCAACGTGGTCTTGCCGGACCCGTTGGGCCCGACCAGGCCCACGATCTCACCCTGCCCCACCGACAACGAGACGTCGTCGAGGGCGCGCACGCCGCCGAAGTCACGGATTAGACCGGCGACCGCGACCAGGTCGCGACCGGAATCCGGCTGGGGAGCCGACAACGGCGGCGGCGCGGTCCGGACGGCCGGCGGGGTGCCGGCCGCAGTGGTGCGGGACGGAACGGGGTGGGACGCGGCGACCGGCCGCAAGCGGTCGACCACCACGGCAACGACGATAGCGGCCACCATGGCATAAAGCAGCGCGTCCAGCTCGGTGTACTGCCCACTGAGGACCAGTCCGGCCAAAACTGGCACGAATACGCCGACCGTCAGCCACGGCCGGGCCCGCAGGCGACCGAACAACCCGTCCGGCGCGGCGACCACGAAGACCACCAGCACGCCGCCGAGGATGATGTTGCCCCACTGGTCGAGCTTCTGCGCGGCCAGCTCGTCCTGGAGCACGGTGACGAACGCCGCCCCGACCACCGGGCCCGCCCAGTGCCGGCGGCCGCCGAGCACCGCCATCACGATGACGAACAGCGGCACGGTCAGGGTGAACACGAGCTCGGGCTGCACGGCGCCGTTGCGTACGGCGAGCAGCGCGCCGCCGAGCCCGCCGAGCGCGCCGCTGAGCACGATGGCGATCATCTTGTAGCGGAACGTCGGCACGCCGAGCACCTCGGCGGCGTCCTCGTTGTCGTGGATCGCGCTCAGGCCGCGGCCGAGCCGGGAGCGCTGCACCGCGAGCGCCGTGCCGACGGCCAGCGTCGCCGCCGCGAGCATCAGCAGGAAGATCAGGTGCTGGAAGTCGCCGATCCAGTCCGGGAACGCCGGCAGCGGCAGCGTCGTGCCGAGCCCGCCGTCGATGTCGCGGTTGATCCGCACGAACGCGGCCAGGATGAACGGCACCGCCAGGGTCAGCAGTGCGAAGATCTCGCCGCGCAGCGAGCCGAGCCGGAACGCGATCGCCCCGGTGATCAGCGCGAGCAGCGCCCCGAGCAGGCCGCCGACGACGATCGACACCGGGTAGCTCACCCCGTGCCGGCCCGTCAGCACCGCCACCGCGTACGCGCCGATACCGACGTACGCGGCCTGCCCGAAGCTGAAGTAGCCGGCGTACCCGGACAGGATGTTCCAGCTCGTCGCCTGGATCACCCAGAACAGCACGGAGGTCGCGAGCACCAGCAGATAAGGTGCGACGCCGAGCGAGGTGTTGAAGTGGGCGAGGACCGCCAGCAGCAGGCTGACCCCGACCAGCGAGGTCAGTCCTTTCCGGACACTCATGCCGCCGCCCTCCGGGTGAACAGCCCCTGCGGCCGCAGGACCAGCGCGAGGATGATGGCCAGGAACAGCACGAAGGGCTCGTAGCTCGGGTCCCAGAGCACCGCCACGACGGCCGAGAACGCCCCGACGCCGAGGCCGGCGAACAGCGAGCCCAGCAGGTTGCCGATGCCGCCGAGGATGACCACGGCGAAGACCGTGCCGAACCACTCGTACGCGTGGGCCGGCGCGATGGTGTTGCCGAGCGCGAACACCATGCCCGCGACGGCGGCGCTGACCCCGGCGAGCCCGCCCACGACGAGGCCGAGGCGGCGGTGGTCGATGCCGAACGACGCGGCGACCGTGCGGTCCTGCGCGAAGGCGCGCAGCCCGCGGCCGGCGAACGTGCGCTCCAGCACCAGGTGGCCGCCGCCCATCAGCAGCAACGCGAAGCCGAGGGCGACCAGCCGCGACACCGGCAGCGCGATGGGGCCGAGGTGCAGGGCGCTGGTCCCGTACGGGTTGGCGCCGGCGTCGATGTGCCGGAAGTCGGCGGTCCATACCTGGGTCGACACCTCGATGATGATCATCAGGAGGCCGAAGCTGACCAGCAGCGAGTTGAACTCGACGATGTTGAACCGGTCGTAGGCCCACTGGAGCCCGGCGCCGACCACGAACAGGGCCGGCGCCGAGACCAGCAGGGTGAGCATGGGGTCGATGCCCCAGGCGGAGGTCAGTTGGTACGAGAGGTAGGCGCCGACCAGGATCAGCCCGAAATGCGCCAGGTTGATGACTCGCAGGGTGCCCCAGGTGACCGACAGGCCGGCCGCCATCAAGGCGTACAGCCCGCCGATCAGGGCCCCGCTGAGCGCCGCCTGGACGGCGGTCATGTACGTCTCCTTTGGTTAGTTACTTGATCGGTGCGGCGGCCCGGTCCTGCGGCCAGACCATTACCCATTCACCATTCTGGATCTGCTTGATGCCCAGCGTCGTCGGCCAGAAGTTGTTGTCCTTCTGCTCGAACGTCAGGTGCCCGCTGAACGCGGTGTCGGCGCCCTTGCTGTGCAGCGCGTCGCAGATCGCCTTGTTGTCCGTGGAGCCGGCGGCCTTGACGCCGGACGCGAGGATGTCCCACGCGTTCCAGCTCGCCGCGGCCTGAGTCTCGAAGACCGGGAACGCGACCTTCGCCGCCGTGGCCTTCGTCTTGAACTCGTCGACGATCGCCTGCGCGTCGCCGCCGGCCTTTTCGATCAGCGGGTCGTTCGGCTCGAAGATGGACACCGAGAGCGCACCGTCGCTGGCCGCGCCGAGACCCAGCAGCGGCCCGGGCGCGGGGAAGAGGCTGAACACCTTCGGCGGCGTGTAGCCGAGCTGCTTCATCGCGTTGAGCGCGTTGACGGTGTCGACGCCGAGGCTGTTGCTGATCAACAGGTCCGGCTTCGCGTCGCGTACCTCGGCGGCCATGCCCGCCCAGTCGGACGTGGTCGGCGGGTAGTGCCGGTCGAGGACCACGTCCAGCCCGCGCTCCTTGGCGATCGACAGCACACCGGTCTTGTCCTCGCCGAGGCCGTCGGTGACGAACGCCGCCGACCCGCTCTGGCTGGTCAGCACCGCGATCCGCTGCGGCGGCGTGGGCAGCGTCGCCACCGCGTCGAACAGCAGGTTGGGGATGAACTGGTTCGGCGTCGGGCCGATGGACCAGGCGGGGAACTGGCAGGGGTACGAGAGCTGGGGCGCCAGCACCGCCGTGTGCTGCGGCAGGACGTAGCCGTGCCGCTCGGCCACCGCCATCGCGGCGAGGATGTTCGGCGTGGCGTACGGACCCATGATCAGGTCGACCTTGTTCTGCGCGATCAGCTGCTCGTAGAGCGGCCCGACCTTGGCGGTGTCGGACTGGTCGTCGAGCACCGTCCACTCGACCTTGCGACCGAGCAGCCCGCCGGCCGCGTTGAGCCGCTCGACGTACTGCTCGCCGGCGACCTTGTGGATGAGCCCGGTGGCCGCGAAGGCACCGGTCAGCGACAGGGTCGAGCCGACCACGATGGGGCTCTGGTCGGCACCGCCACCGCCGGACTCCTGTTTGCTACTGCAGGCCGCGCCCGCGGCGACCAGAACGGTCGCCGCGAGCGCACCGAGCACGCGCCTCAGCACGGTAAGCCCTCCTTAACGTATGACACCGCTGTCGTGCACGACGACGCCGCCGAGCACGGTCAGCACGGAATTGATCTTCTTGAGGTCGGCGTCGCCAACGGCCCGCCGATCGAAGTAGTCGCGGTTGAGCACCGCGACGTCGCCCAGGCGACCCGGCGCGAGCACGCCGAGCCGGTCCTCGTCGACGCCGCCCAGGAACCACCCGTTGGCCCTGGTGTAGTGCTCGACCACCTCGCGCCGGGTGATCAGCTGGTTGCCGTTGATCGCCACCCCGAGCGCGTTGATGCCGGTCGTGGCGTAGTAGGCGTGCACCCAGGGGTTCATCGGCGCGATCTGCATGCCGTCGGAGCTCATCCCGAGCGGGATGCCGTTGTCGAGCAGCATGCGGTACGGCGGGCCGGCCGCGGTCGGCGTGCCCGTGAAGTAGCGGAACCCGGTGACGTTGATGCCGCCGCCGAGCGCCTTGAGCTTGTCGACGTAGTCCTCGGTGATCGAGGGCACGTGGCCGACCACCCACCGCAGGTCGGTGATCGGGAACTCCTGGTTGACCAGCGCGAAGCCGTCGATCTCGGCCTTGAAGTCGGTAGCCGACAGCGAGTGCACCTCGGCCCGCCAGCCGGCCTGCGCGACCTTGCGGGCGGCGTCGAGCCAGCGCTGGTTGCCGGCCGATCCGCTGGTGATCGGGTCGCTGGGCACCGGCGCGACGAACTCGCCGATGCCGCCGGTGCGGACCAGGTCATTGCCGAAGAAGGGGAACGCGTTGCGCAGCCGGTCGCCGAGCGCGACGCTGGCCGGGTCGGCGTCCATGTAGAGGAAGTTGATCCGCAGCCGGACGATGCCGTCACCGTCGCCGTAGACCGACAGGAACGGCAGGTGCATCCGGAAGTTGTCCTCGTGCGCCGACCCGTCGGAAGGCGCGTCGACGGCCTGGAACGCGCCCTGGTCGAGGTGCGTGGTGACGCCGAGGCCCACGGCGTACTTCATCGCGTCGCGCGTGCCGCGTTTGCGGTCCTCGAAGGTGAGCTGCCGGCGCAGGGCGAGGGTGGCCCGCCCGGTCTGCGTCAACGCCGCGATCGAGCCGTCCGCGCCGACCGTCACCGGGCCGTCCGGGCCCGGGACGCTCTCGAAGAACGCCTTGCCCAGGCTGTTGGTCACGCCCGGCCCGACGAACCCGATCGAGAGGTAGACCGGGTGGTTGGGCGCGGCCGCGTCGAGCTCCGCCAGCGTGGGGAGGCGTATCTCCTTGAACTGGTTGAAGTGGAACCCGCCGATGGTGGTGATGAACGCGCCGGCCGGCGCCGTGCGGGCCCGCGCGCGGATCGTCGCCTGGACGTCGGCGATCGAGTACGCGTTCTCCAACGGCGTGTGGTAGCCGGGCCGGTTGCCCATCAGCACGATGTGGTTGTGGCAGTCGATGATGCCGGGGATCGCCGTCTTCCCGCGCAGGTCGATGGTGCGCGGCTTTTCGACGAACTCCTTGCGGGCCGCGCTTTCCCGGTCGCCCGTGTAGACGACCTCGCCGTCGCGGATGGCGACGACCTCGACGACCGAGTCGTGCCGGTCCATGGTGTGGATCTCGCCGTTGGTGAGGATCAGGTCGCCCGCGGGCGAGGTGCCCTTGCCGTGCGCGTCGGCCGCGGTGGCGCCGACGAACGGCGCGGCGGCGGCGGCGAGCGCGCCGGTGCGCAACAGGTCGCGCCGGGTCTGGCCCCGCTGGTGTGTCTCGCTCATCGAACGAAACCGCCTTCCAGAAGCAGGTCAGTGGTGCTTGAGCTCGCCGGAGTCGTGCACGATCCGGCCGCCCACCGCGGTGAGGATGGGCCTGATGCGCTTGAGGTCCTCGTCGCTGACCGTGCGGTAGTCGCGGTCGAGCACGACCAGGTCGCCGAGCTTGCCGGTCTCGATCGTGCCGAGCTTGTCCTCCATGTTGAGGAACCAGGCGTTCTCGCGGGTCCACAGCCGGACGGCCTCGTCACGGGTGATCTGCTGACCGACGTTGATCTCGACGCCCAGCGCGTTGCGGCCGGTGACCGCGTAGTAGATGCCGAACCAGGGGTTCAGCGGGGCGATGTGGACGCCGTCGAGGTGGATGCCGGCCTTGATGCCGTGGTCGAGGATCGTGCGGAACGGCGCGCCCGCGGCCGTGCCGCTGCCGGACATGAAGGCGAAGGTGCCGCCGTTGACCGCGCCGCCCAGGGCCTGGAGCCGGTCGAGCAGCGCCGGCGTCACGACCGGGACGTGGTCGATGCGCCACCGCAGCCTGGTGATGTCGTACTGCGCGTTGACCGCCTCGTAGCCGGCGATCTGCGCCTCCAGCGCGGCCAGGCTCAGCGCCCGGTTGTTGTTGCGCCACCCGGCGGCCGCGATGAGCTGCTGCGCCCGGGTCCACACCGGACCGTTGCCGTCTCCGGGGGCGCCCCACTCGCCGATCCCGCCGGTCATCAGCAGGTCGTCGCCGAAGAGCTGGTACTGGTTGGCCAGGCGCTGGGTCAGCTCGGGCAGGGTGAGGTCGTTCTGGTTGTGCAGGAAGTTGGTCTGCAGCCGGATGAACGTCTTCCCTTCGGCGTGCAGGGCCCGCCAGGAGTCGTACATCCGGTAATGGTCGAAGTTGGACAGTGCGTGGTTCGGCTGTGGTGGGCCGATGACCGGGAAGCCGACCTCGTCGAGCACGGCGGTGATGCCGACGCTGGCCGAGTAGGCCATCGCGTCGAGCGTGCTGCGCTTGCGGTCCTCGAACGTCTGGGTCAGCCGCACGTTGTAGAGCGCGGCCTCCGCGTTGGCGACGCCGGTGATCGAGCCGTCCGCGCCGACCACCGACGGCACCGGCGCCGCCTCGAAGTAGGCCTTGCCCAGCGAGTTGGTCCAGGCCGGGCCGGTGAAGCCCTGGAACAGCAGGACCGGGCGGTCGGGTACGGCGGCGTCGAGCTCGGCCAGGGTCGGCAGGCGGCGCTCGGCGAACAGGTTCGGGTGGAAACCGCCCATCGCGGTGATGAACTGGCCTGGCGGCACGTCGCGGCGGCGCGCGGCCAGGAGACGCTGGATCCCGGCGATGTCGCCGGCGTTCTCGATGACGACGTGGTAGCCGGGGCGGATGGCGAGGCTGACGAAGTGCACGTGCGGCTCGATCATGCCCGGCACGACCGTGCGGCCGCGCAGGTCGACGACGGTCGGCTTGCCCGGCACGAGCTTCTTGAGCTGGCCGAGGCTGGAACCGACGCCGACGATGCGGCCCTCGGAGATCGCGACACCGGCGACCGTACGGCCGTGGCCGTCGAAGGTGCGGATCTTTCCGTTGTGGAGCACCAGGTCGCCGCGCGGTGTGGTGCGGTCGACGACGGAGACGGGAGCGGAACCGGAGGCGGCCGGGCTGGAGAGGCCGAGCGCGGTTCCGGCGGCCATGGCAGCGCCGGCGCCGAGCACGCCGCGCCGGGAGAAGGAGAGGGGATCGTTCATTTCTGGGCTACACCGCCCTTCGCGGTTAAAGCGCCAGGAGGCGTTATGAACCACTACTGAGGCAGGAGCGTACGGCTCGGGTGGACAGTGTGCAATACCACTGTGCACTGCCGTTCATGAAGATGAAACAGGCGGGCCCGTCAGCTGAAGCGCTCGGCCACGAACCAGATGCCGACGGCGGGCTCGACGCCGTGGTTGGCGTACGAGTGCGGTGTGGAGCAGTCGAACGACACCGAGTCGCCGGGGTCGAGCACGTGCGTGTCGAAGCCCAGCGTCAGCGTGAGCTGCCCGGACAGCACGTGGCCCCACTCGGTGCCCGAGTGGCGCATCAGGACACCCGCGCCGGAGGACGAGCCGCCCGGTGCGTAGGTGATGCGCAGGAAGTCCACATGGGTGTCGGGAAGCTGGCCGAGCAGCTCCCAGGTGACGCCGGAGTCGAGGTGCAGCACCTCGCGCTCGCCGGCGGGCACCACCGGGCCCACGCGCCGGCGCTGGGCGAGCATCCGCAGCCCTTGCGCGGTAGCGGAGTTGCCCGTCAGGTCGCCGTTCGTGACGACCGGCGCTGGGGCCGGGCGCGGGGCGCCGGCTTCGGGCTCGTTGAAGATGTCCTCGACGGAGATGCCGAGCGCCGCGGTGATGGCGTACAGCGTGCTGACCGAGGGGTTGCTCTTGCCGGTCTCGATCTGGGAGATCAGGCTGGCCGAGGTGTCGACGACGCGGGCCAGGCCACGCACCGTCATGCCGCGGTCCAGTCGGGCTTGACGCAGCCGCTCACCGATCGGGGGCATCCCCGCCTGTCCACTCACGCCCGGTGCCACCCTTCAGTTTTCCTGGCTCCACACTCTATCGCGCGTCCCGAGCACTGTGGTGTGATGCTTGACGCCCGTGTTGCCAACTGGCTAGCTTCGTCAAGCGTTACTTAACACGCCCGGAATATAGCAGAGGGGTGCTGTGGTGGCGATCGGCACGTACGGCTCGAATGCCGTCGACTGGGAACAGCGCATCGACCTCGACCGGCTGCGCCGGGAACGGCTCGCCCGGCTCAACGCCGAGCTCGAACGGTCCAGCCTCGGGGCGGTCCTCGCGTTCGACTTCGCGAACATCCGCTACATGACGGCCACCCACATCGGCACGTGGGCGATCGACAAGTTCATCCGGTTCGCGTTGCTGGTCCGCGGCGCCGAGCCGATCGTCTGGGACTTCGGCTCGGCGGCCCGCCACCACCAGCTCTACAACCCCTGGCTCGACGGGGAGAAGCGGGCCCGGGCCGGCATCTCCGTGCTGCGCGGTGCCTTCCACCCCGACGCCGGCATCGCCGACGAACTGGCCCGCAAGATCGCCGTCGAGCTCGAGGAGCGCGGCCTGGCCGACGCCCCGGTCGGCATCGACATCGCCGAGATGCCGGTGCTGCTCGCCCTCCAGCGCGCCGGCATCGAGGTGGTCGACGGGCAGCAGCTGTTCCTGGAGGCCCGGCGGGTCAAGACCGTCGACGAGATCTCCCTGCTGACCCAGGCGGCGTCCATGGTGGACGCCGCCTACGAGGAGCTCTACGAGTTCCTGCGCCCCGGCGTGCGGGAGAACGAGTGCGTCGGGCTGGTCAGCAAGGTCCTCTACGACCTGGGCAGCGAGTTCGTCGAGGGCGTCAACGCCATCTCCGGCGAGCGCTGCGCGCCGCACCCGCACGTCTACAGCGACCGGCTGATCCGCCCCGGCGACCCGGCGTTCTTCGACATCCTGCACAGCCACGTCGGCTACCGCACCTGCTACTACCGGTGCTTCGCGGTCGGCAGCGCCTCGGCGGGGATGCGTGACGCGTACGTGCGGTGCCGGGAGTACATGGACCGCGCGATCGCCGCCGTGCGGCCCGGCGCGACGACGGCCGACATCGTGTCGCTGTGGCCGCGGGCCGAGGAGTTCGGCTTCGCCAACGAGGAGGCGGCGTTCGCGCTGCAGTACGGGCACGGCGTCGGCCTGTCCATCTGGGAGAAGCCCATCTTCAGCCGGCTCGTCTCGCTCGACCACCCCGAGGTGATCGAGGAGGGGATGGTGTTCGCGCTGGAGACGTACTGGCCCGCCAAGGACGGCTGGGGCGCCGCCCGGATCGAGGAGGAGGTCGTCGTGACCGCCGACGGATGCGAGGTCATCACCAAGTTCCCGGCCGAGGACCTGCTCGTCGCGGGCCGCCGCTACTGGACGGTCGACGGCCCGCTGAACACGCGGCGGGAGGCCCAGTCGCACCTCAACACCAAGGCAGGCCGCGGTGAGTGAGACAACCGAGCTGCTCGACCTGTACGAGCGGATGGCGGTCATCCGGCGCACGGAGAAGGCCGCGTACGACATGTTCCTGGCCGGCCTCGTCAAGGGCACGACGCACCTCGCGTCGGGGCACGAGGCCGTGGCCGTCGGTGCGAGCGCGGCGCTGCGTCCCGACGACTACGTCTTCGCCACCTATCGCGGCCACCACCACGCCCTCGCCCGCGGCGCGACGCCGGAGGCGTGCCTGGCCGAGCTGATGCAGAAGTCGACCGGGCTGTGCAAGGCCAAGGGCGGCTCGATGCACCTGACCCACGCCGAGGGCAACATGCTCGGCTCGTACGCCATCGTCGGTGCGCATCTCCCGATGGCCGTCGGCGCCGCCTGGTCGGCCCGGTTGCGCGGCACCGAGCAGGTGGCGCTGGCGTTCTTCGGCGACGGCGCCACCAACATCGGCGCGTTCCACGAGGCGCTCAACCTGGCCGCGGTGTGGAAGCTGCCGGTCGTCTTCGTCTGCGAGAACAACCTCTACATGGAGTACACGCCGATCGGCGCGGTCACCGCCGTCGACCGGCCGGCCGCCGATCGCGCTCCCGCGTACCGGATGCCGGCCCAGGTCGTCGACGGCAACGACGTCGTCCTCGTGCGCGAGGCGGTCGCCGCCGCGGTCGACCGGGCCCGGGCCGGCGACGGACCGACCGTGATCGAGGCGGAGACCTACCGGCACTACGGGCACAGCCGCACCGACCCGGCCACCTATCGCCCGGCCGAGGAGGTCGAGCGCTGGCTGAAGCACGACCCGATAGACGTCGCGCGCGCCCGCCTCGAAGCGCTCGGCGTCGCCCCCGACGAGATCTCGGTCGTCGACGAGCGCGCCACGTCGACGGTGGCCGCGGCGATCGCGGCCGCGAAGGCGGCACCGGACGCCGACGTCGCCGAGGCGTTCACCGACGTATGGGCCGATGGGGGTGCGCAATGGCGGATGTGATCACGTATCGAGCGGCGGTTTCCGAGGGGATCGCCCGCGAGATGCGCCGCGACCCGAGCGTGGTCTGCCTGGGCGAGGACATCGGCGCGGCGGGCGGCGTGTTCAAGACGACCGCCGGGCTGTTCGAGGAGTTCGGGCCGACCCGGATCTGGGACACCCCGATCTCCGAGCAGGCGATCGTCGGCGCCGCGATGGGCGCGGCGATGACCGGCATCCGGCCCGTCGCCGAGATCATGTTCTCGGACTTCCTGGCGTGCTGCTGGGACTACCTGGCCAACGAGATCCCCAAGGTGCGCTACATGACCGGCGGCCAGGTCACCGTGCCGCTGGTGATCCGCACCGCCAACGGCGGCGGCCTCGGCTTCGGCGCCCAGCACTCCCAGGCGGTCGAGAACTGGGCCCTGACCATTCCCGGCCTCAAGATCGTCGCGCCGTCGACGCCCGCCGACGTGATCGGGTTGATGGCCTCCGCGATCCGCAGCGACGACCCCGTGGTCTTCTTCGAGCACAAGGGACTGTTCGCCGGCAAGGGCCCGCTGCCGCCCGCCGACCACGTCGTCGAGCTCGGCCGTGCGTCCGTGGTGCGCCCAGGTGACGACGTGACGCTGGTGGCACTGGCCTCCACGGTGCACACCGCGCTGGCGGCGGCCGACGAGCTCGAGCGGGACGGCATCTCGGCGGAGGTGGTCGACCTGCGGTGCCTGATCCCGATGGACCTGACCACCGTGCTCGCCTCGGTCGGCAAGACCTCGCGCCTGGTCACCGTCGAGGAGAACCCGCACCAGGCCGGCTGGGGCGCCACGGTCGTCTCCGTCGTCGTCGACGAGGGCTTCGAGCTGCTGGACGCGCCCGTCCGCCGGGTCGCCTCGGCCAACGTGCCGCTGCCGTTCGCGGACGCGCTCGAGGACCAGGTCATCCCCACCACCGACAAGGTGGTGGCGGCCGTCCGCTCGGTCGTCAACTACTAGGGTCTGTGTCGAAGTGGAGACCGGGCTGCGGCGGACCCAGGCGCCGCCTGGAACCACGCCGGTCACGACCAGATACAACACCGGTATCCGGCCGCGCCCGGCGCGGCCCCAGCCGACGCCTGGGCCTCGCCTCGCTCCGGCCCCCACTTCGACACAGACCCTTGGAGGTTTGCCAGGATGAGCGACCGGCATGTGGTCGTGCGGGCCGCCGACGCGGTCTTCGAGCCGTCGCCCGACGGCCGGGGCGGCACCCGGTGGATGATCGCCGGGGAGGGCTCGCCGGGCGCCCTGCACACCGAGTTCTCCGTGTGCGCGTTGGAGCCGGGCGACCGGGTGGCCACCGCCGTGCAGTCCTATGAGGAGTGTTTCTACGTCCTCGACGGCAACCCGGTGCTCCAGACGCCCGAAGGGGCGACCCGGCTCGTCCCGGGTGACTACGGTCTCCTGCCCGTGGGCGTCGCGCACGCCTGGCGCAACGAGGGCGGGCCGGCCCGGTTCGCGCAGATGCGGGCGACCCAACCCCGGGCCGCGTACGGCCATGACGTCTTCACCGTCCCGGACCTGCCGGAGACCGAGCCGGTGCCGGTCGACGTGCGGGACCCGCGCACCCGGGCGTTCGGGCACATCGAGCCGATCAACATGGAGGTCGACAAGCAGCGCCAGGAGCTGCTCGCGCTGTCGGCCAGCATGCGCACGGCCCTGCTCGTCTACAGCGGCATCACGGTCAAGATGATGGTCGACAGCGACCTGGGCGCCGACCTGACCACCATGTTCATGGTGCAGTACGAGCCCGCCGGCGTCGCCGGTCCGCACGACCATCCCTTCGAGGAGACCTACCTGTTCCTCGAAGGGGAGGCCGAGGCGGTCTTCGACGGGCAGACCTACCTGCTGGGCCCCGGAGACGCGGCGTTCGCGGGCGTCGGTTGCGTGCACGGCTTCCGCAACGTCGGCGCCGGGCCCGTGCGGTGGCTGGAGACCCAGGCACCGCAGCCGCCGGGCCGGCACTCGTACCGGTTCGTACGGGACTGGGACTACCTCAACTCGGTGAAGGGATCCTGAGATGGCCGGCTCGGTGCTCATCGTCGGCGGCACCGCCGGCATCGGCAGGGAGATCGCCGCACACTACGCCGCGCGGGGCCGCGACGTCGTCATCACCGGCCGCGACGCCACCCGCTCGGCGAAGGTGGCCGCGGAGCTGGGCCCGTCGGTCGCGGGCGTCGCGCTGGACCTCACCGACCCCCGCGCGGTCGCCGGAAACCTCGACGCGGTCGGCCCGGTCAGCCACGTCGTGCTCGCCGCGATCGACCGGGACTCCAACACGGTCGGCGACTACGACATCGAGGCCGCCCTGCGCCTGGTCACCCTGAAGCTGGTCGGCTACACGGCGGTCGTGCAGGCGGTGCGCGGCCGCCTCACGGGGGCCGGCTCGATCCTGCTCTACGGCGGCATGGCGCGGCTGCGGCCGTACCCGGGCTCGACCACGGTCAGCGCCATCAACGCCGGCGTGCTCGGCATGGTCCGGACGCTGTCGTGCGAGCTGGCACCGACCCGGGTCAACTCGATCCACCCGGGCATCGTCGGCGACAGTCCCTTCTGGACGGGCAAGTCGCTCGACGCGGTCGTCGCCAACACGCTGACCGGGCGGCTGGCCACCATGACCGAAGTCGTCAACGCCTCGGTCTTCCTGCTGGAGAACGGCGGAGTCAACGGCGTCGACCTGGTCGTCGACGGAGGGTGGCGGTGACGGCCGCGCCGGTCGCGGTCATCGGCACCGGGCGGATGGGTGCCGCGATGGTCGGCCGCCTGGCCGGCGCCGGCCACCCGGTCACGGTCTGGAACCGCACGTCCGGGCGGGCCGCCGGCCTGCCGGCCGTCGTCGCACCCACCGCCCGCGAAGCGGTGGCCGGCGTGGCGTTCGTGGTCGTCTCGCTGGCCGACGACGACGCGGTCCGAGAGGTCTACGCGGACCTGGTGCGCGGCCTGGAGCCCGACGCCGTCGTCCTCGAGACGAGCACGATCCACCCGGACACGGTCCGCGAGCTGGCGTTATCGGTGGGGGAGGCGCACCTGCTGGACAGCCCGGTCTCCGGCAGCGTGGCGCTGGTGGCGCAGGGAGCGCTGACGGCGCTGGTCGGCGGCTCCGGTTCGGCACTGGAACGCGCCCGGCCTATCCTGTCCACCTTCGCCAGCCGCATCCTGCACCTCGGCCCGCAGGGCGCCGGCGCCACGATGAAGCTCGTCGTCAACTCGGTCATCCACGGCCTCAACCAGGCGGTGGCCGAGGCCCTCGTCCTCGCCGAACGGGCGGGGGTCGACCGGACGGCCGCGTACGACGTCCTGGCGGCCAGCGCCGTCGCGGCGCCGTTCGTGGCGTACAAGCGCGACGCCTACGTCAACCCCGACGCCGCGGGAGTGGCGTTCGCGCTCGACCTGGTGGCCAAGGACCTGCGCCTGATCGACGCCTTGGCCACCAGCGTCGGCGCCCGGATGCCGCAGCTGTCCGCCAACGCCGCGGTGGTCGCCGACGCGGTCTCCGGCGGGTACGGCGCGCGGGACATGAGCGCGCTGGCCGCGCTGCTGCGGGACTAGACCGGCCGCACCGGCTGCCGCAGGATCGTCTTGAGCTTCGCGGGCTCGGTGCGCCGGGGGTCGCTCAGGTAGATCTCGTGGTGGTGCCCGGCCATCCGGAGGTTGTTGGCGGCCAGGTACTCGTCGTGGAGCTTGGCCAGCACGGGACCCTCGTCGTCGTACGGGCCACGGTGCAGCACCTGCGCGCTGGTGCCCTCGTGCAGCACCTCTCGGCGTACGTCGACGATGCTCTTCTTTTTCTTCCGCGCGGCCTCCGTCGCCCGGTCGACGTGCTCGTCGGTGACCCAGTCGGGCTGGCTGATCAGCATCCGCCACTGCCAGGCGTCCTTGGCGCGGGTGGTGAACACCGCCGGGTCGTCGGACCACCAGAGCCCTTCGAGCGGCCCGACCACGAAGTCGCGGCCGTCGGCCTTGCCGCCAAACTTGATCGTGTACGCGACGGCGTAGAGCGACTCGACGGCCCGTACATAGTCGGGGCTCGTGTTGGGGTCGCCCTTGCCGTCGACGGCGAGAAACCCCTGCGCGGGCACGTCGACCAGGGCCCAGTCGGTGTTCGTCGGCGCGTAGCAGGCCTTGAGCGCGCGCTTGATGTCGTAGCCGGGCATGGTCGGGCTCCCTTGCGGCGTACAGGCAGAATCATTTTCGCTGTCGGTGTCTGCGCGGGGGTCGGTCTGTGGATTCGGGAGTTCTGAAAGCGGCGACCTTCGCGGTGGTCACCTTCGTGATGGGCGTCATCTTCACGGTGTGGGGCCTCGAAGGCTATCTGGCCCACCACGGCGGCATCGACGGACAGGTCCGGGTCAGCACGTGCGACGAGGTCGACCCCAACGAGTGGAGCTGCGAGGGCACCTTCGTCTCCGACGACGGCGCGGTCCGGATCGCCGGCATCGACATCATGCCGATCTACGTGGGCCCCCACCCGGGCGACAACACGTCACCGGCGGCGGTCAGCGGTCCGGAGGGAAGCACCGCGTGGCTGGCCTCCGAGGGGTTCCCCATGCTGCTCGTCGTCGGCATCGTCATGTTCGTGGGTTTCGTGGTCTCGGTGATCGTGCTGGTGCGCATCGCGTCGGCGTCGGCACCGGCACCGGTTGCCCCGGGCGTGCTGCTGCTCGCGACCCCCGTGGTCGCGACACCGGTCGTCCTCCCGCCGGGGTCGCCGCGCCCCAACCGCGTCATCTGGAAGGTGGTGGCCGTCGGCTGGCTGCTCCCGCTGGCGGCGCTGACCGTCGCGATCTCCGAGTACAACCGCTTCAACGCGGCGCAGGAGAGCCGGCTGGTCCAGACCGGCGACGGTGTCGTGACCGAGGTGGGCGATCGCGTCATAGGCGTCACGCTGACGGCCCCGGACGGAGACACCGCGACGGTACGGGTGACCCCCACCAACCCGACCGCGTACCCGGAAGGCACCCGGATCCCGTACCGCTTCGATCCGTCGGATCCAGGGTTCGCGCTGCCCCTCGACGAGAGCCCGTTCGAGGCCCTGTGGGTCGTCGAACGCGACTCCTGGAGCCAGTTCGTGTTCCTGCTCGGCATCGCGCTCGCCGTGGTGTGGACCTGGCGGCTGGGCCGCTGGGGGACCGGCATGCTGCGCCGCGGCCCCGAACCGGGCACGGCCCGCGCCCGGGTCGCCGCGCCGGCGGTCGGGCCGGGATCGCTGTGGCTGGAGATCGTGGACAGTGCGGGCACGCGCTGGCACCAACGGGTGCTGTGGGACCGCCGCCTGATCGAGACCCTGGCCGCCGGTCCGGCCGAGCCGGAGTTCGCGGTCGGACTATGCCGCTGCCTGGGCTTCCGGCGCATGTACCTGGTCGACGTCCCGGGCGTGGGCCGCCTCTGGCCGGGCAGCACCGCCCGGCGGCGGCCGCCGCTGATGTCCACGCTGCGCCCGTTCGAGCCGACCGCCGCCCGCCCCGGCGGCTCAGTCCTCCGCCTGGCTCTCGGCGTCGTGCTGCCGATCGCCCTGATCGCCGCCGCGATCTGGTACGTCGCCGACCCGACGATGGCCGCGCTGGCCGCGACGCTCCTGGTGGCCTTCCCCCTGTGGCGGGGAGCCGTTCCCGGCCGCGGCCTCTACCTGACCAGCCCAGAGGCGAGCTCGCCGCGTCGCTGACCAGCTTGTACGGCCTTGTACGGCCACTTCGCCGTCGCTTGCCCCGGCTGTGGCGCCTCCGCTGGACTCGACACAGGACGGCCGACCGGTCGCTCCAGTCGATGAAAGGACGTTCCATGCTGCTACGTCTCCGGCACGCGGTCGCGGCCGCTGCCGTCGCTCTACCCCTCTCCCTGGCAGCACCCACCGCGGCTCAGGCCGCACCCACGAACTGCGCCAAGGGACCGACCGGCGACCGAGGCTCGTGCGCCGTATGCGCCGGCGGCAACGGCTCGTACCGAGCCTTCATCCAATGCAGGGGGGATCCCCGGGCACCCGATCCGCGCTACGGGACGACGTCGAAGCGGTCGACCAGCAGGTACGTGCCCGATCGTTTGACGCCGCGCAGGGTGTGTGAGCCCAGCGGTAGCCCACGGACCGTGTAGACGACCTGCTGCGTCAGCCGCGTGGGGTTGCTGGTGTCCACCGTGGCCCGCAGCACGCCGTCCAGGTAGATGTCGACCAGGCCCTGGTCCGAGTAGCGCTCCGACAGGTAGTCGATGCCCGTGCCGGTGAAGGTGTACGTGAACGAGGCGCCGTTCGTGGTGGTGTAGTGCACGTCGTCGTTGTAGTCGCCCAGGCCACGGTTGCTGCTGACGGACCAGCCGGTGCTGTACGTCGCCACGTTGTCGTTCAACCGCTGGGTCGTGGCCGGGTAGAGCTGCGCTTGCGGCACGATCTGCGCCGGGGTGTTGGGGCTGCTCCAGATCAGCTTCAGGTACGCCTCGCCGCCCTGCTCGGTGTGCTCCAGGCGGATGTCGTGCCTGCCCGCCGTCAGGGTGACGCTGCCCTGGTCGACGGTCGGTCCGTGCGGCGTGGTGTTGTTGACGACGAGCTGGCCGTCGATCCACAGCCGGACCGTGTCGTCCGATACGGCGGTGAAGGTGTACGTCTCGGAGTAGCGCGGCTCGATCGAGCCGGTCCAGCGGCCGGCGAAGTTGTCGGTGCCGATCGCGGGCGCGGGGGAGCCGCTGAACCGCCAGGCGTAGTTGACGGTCGGGTCCGTGCGAGTGACGGCGGGCGTACCCGCGAAGGTGGTGTTGTTCCAGAACTCCGCCTTGAGGCCGGTCCCGGTGCCGACCGCCGCGGGCGCCGGGGTGGCGATGTCGGCCTCGATGACGGTGGCGATCGCGTTGGTGGCGCCCCCACTGGGCAGGAAGTCGTAGCCGTCGCCGGCCGCGCGCACGGTGACCGGCGACGCGCTGCCGAGCACCCGCGCGCCGGTGACCGTGAACGGCGAGCGTCGGCTGAGGTGCAGCGTCGACGCCCAACTGTTGACGATCAGATAGAGCTTGTTGCCCTTGCGGGTGACCTTGCCCCAGCTGGGCTGGCCGACCAACCCTGTATAGCCCGCGCCGGTGATGGCCGCGCCGTTGACCGCCATCCAGGTGCCCATGCCGGTCAAAGCGCCGGACTGTCCCGCCGAGACCGTGCCGGTGGGCGTAGGGCCGATGTTGAGCAGCAGGTTGGCGCCGTTGCTCGTCAGGGTGGCCAGGTCGCGTACGAGCTGGGTGGGTGACTTGAAGCTGGCGTCCCAGGCCGCGTACCCCCAGGTGTTGTTGATCGTCAGGCAGGTCTCCTGCAGCTGCGCCGACGGCGGAGAACCGGCGAGCGACTGTTCGGGGGTGCCGTAGTCGCCGTCGACGAGGCGGCGCTTGCCGATCCGGTTGTTGGTGATGACCTGAGGTGAGATTGTGCGGACGAACCGCTCCAGATCCTCGCCGTTCTGCTCCGACCACGGGTTGGTGGGGTTGGTCTCGGTCCACTCGCCGTCGAACCACAGCAACGCGGGGTCGTAGTTGGTCACGAGCTCCTGCAGCTGAGCCTTCATCTTGGTGACGTAAGCCGGGAAGTTGCCGACGAAGTCCGGGTCGTGCCAGTCCCAGATCGAGTAGTAGAACCCGAGCTTGATGCCGTTGGCGGTCGCGGCGTCCTTGAGCTCGCGCAGCAGGTCACGGGAGAAGCCCGCGTGGTCGCGCAGGTTCCACCGGTTGACCCGGGTGGGCCACATCGCGAACCCGTCGTGGTGCTTCGAGGTGATGACGATGTATTTCTGACCGGCCTGCTTGGCGAGCTGCACGATCGCGTTCGCGTCGAACGACGCGGGGTTGAAGCTGGCCGCCTTCGCCTCGTAGTCGCTCCACGAGATGTTGCACTGGCGCTTGATCCATTCGGCGTCGCGACAGGATCCGTACTGACCCTGATAGACCGCGTACGGTCCGAAGTGGATGAACATGCCGAAGCGGGCCTCGTCGAACCAGCGGGTGCGCGACCCAGTCAACGCGTCGTCGACGACGTAGTTGTCACCCGGTGCGGCAGCGACCGGCGCGGACGGCACGACGACCGCGGCCGCCAGAGCGAGCAGCAGCGACAGTCCGATCCGAAGCGTTGCGCGCATGGTGCCCTCCCTGGGGACGGTCGAGGGATCGAGGCTTCTCGATTATGTTCCCCAAACATCGGACGACCGTCAATGATTTGGCACCGAGGAGGAACAAACTCAGGGCATCCCCTCGAATTCATCGGACGAGTCCCGAGTAGGTGGAGAATGCACTCCGTGGCGAACACCGACGCGCGGCGACGCTGGCGGGAGCAGCAGCTCGCCGAGCGGCAGAGACAGCTCCACCCGGATGTCGCGCAGGGCGACCTGGAGGGATTCGCTCTGCTGCGGCCGGACGGATCCCTGACGGCCGAGGTCGTCCACGTGCAATGGATGGACAACCACCCGGCGGGTCCCGACACGCACGTGACGATCTCGTTCGCGGACGGGTCGAACGTGGAGCTCGCCTTCGACGTCGCGGTCGTGAAGGTCGCACCGTCCGCGCACCCGGGGCGCACCGCACGCGGCTAGCGGGTCGCGAGGCAAGCCGCGGTGGGCGTCGGGATCGCGGCCGGGCCGACCACCCGGTTCCCGGTGTTGAAACCCCCGGTGACCGTGTGCAGCGGCTGCCCGGCGGCGTCGTACGCGGTGATCGTCAGCCGTTCCGGACCCCGGTACTCGCGCGGCCCGCCGTTGGCATCGGGTGGCAGCGGCTTGGCGGCGCGGAGCACCCAGAACAGCGTCCACCCCTCTGCCTGAGCCACCGTCGCCTCAGCTGCGTGGCCCTCGGAGGCGACCGTGATCCGTTGGGCGGCGCCGCCGTACACCCCGACGTCCAGTACGTCGTTGGCGCCCAGGACGAGCTGGGTGCTCTGGAACCACCAGGTCTTCCCCTCGACGGTGAAGCCGCCCGAAGGGCTCCGGGGGAGACCGGTCAGCTCCCACGGCAGCACCTGGCCGGTCGACCAGTCCCGGAACGCGGTGGTGAACCCCGCATGGTCCGGCGTGCCGAGCAGACCCACGACGACGGCGTACGCTCGCCCGCCCGGCTCCTGGATGTTGACCTCGGTGTCGAACGGGGTGCCCAACCACGGCGGGCCGGGGCAGGCCGGCGCGGTGGCCGGCGGGTTCGCCGCCGGGTCTCCGCCACGCGGCGCACGGTCCAGGGCGGGGACCCCCGCGGCGGCGACGACGAGGGCGACCCCCGCCGCCACCGCCGCGTTCCGCACTGCTCGCCGGCGACGAGCCCGGCGGCGGATCCGGTCCATCGTAACGGTGGGCTGCAGGTCTTCGGTCGCGTCGTGCAGCGCCCGGCGCAGGTCGTCCAGGTCTGGCATCACACTCTCCCGGTGCGAGCGGTCAGCTCGGGCGAGACCCGCAGCTTCTTCAGGGCACGGGCGTTGGTGCTCTTCACGGTGCCGACGGACACGCCCAGCTCGGCGGCGGTGTCGCGTTCGGTGCGGTCCAGGAAGTAGCGCAGCACCACGACGGCCCGCTCCCGGTGGGTGAGGGTCCGCAGGGACCGCATGATGCTGTCGCGGGTCGCGAGGTCGCCGCCGTGGTCGGCAGCCGAGGCGCGTTCGGGCGGATGGCTGGTGACCAGCTCCCGCCGGCGCAGCCGGCGCCACCAGTCGGTGTGCAGGTTCACCAGCGTGCGGCGGGCGTAGCCGAACGCGTCGCCGGACCGCACCCGCGGCCAGGCCAGGTAGGTGCGGGCCAGCGCGTCGGCGACGAGGTCCTCGGCGCGATGAGTGTCGCCGCCCGTCAGCAGGCAGGCGACCCGGAACAGCTGCCGCGAGCAGCCCCGGACGAAATCCTCGAAGCTCTCCGGCTCCGCCATGCAACCCTCCCCGGTTCCACCCACATACGAAATCGGGCCGCGAAAGGTTGCGGGCGCACTAAAATAGGTCGGATGCGAGAAGCCGACGGGTGGCCCGCCCTCCCGGTGGCGGCCTGGCAGCCGACCCGCGACACGGTCCAGCTCTGGACCCAGATCGTGGGCAAGACGCGGCTCGCGCTCGCGCCGCCGGCCAACCACTGGTGGAACGTCACCCTCTATGTCAACAGCACCGGCCTCACCACCTCGCTGATGCCGTACGGCGATCGGGGTGTCGAGATCGCCTTCGACTTCGTCGACCACGTCCTCGACCTCCGCACGACGACGGGCGAGAGCCGCCAGTTGGCGCTCGAGCCGCGCAGCGTCGCCGACTTCTACGCGGAGTACCGGGCGCATCTCGCGGACCTCGACATCGACGTCACGATCAACCCGCTGCCGGTCGAGCTGCCCGACGTGATTCCGTTCGACCAGGACGAGACGCACGACTCCTACGACCCGGCCGCGATGCACGCGTTCTGGACCTCGCTGGTGTCGGCGGACCGGGTCCTCAACACGTTCCGCGCCGAATATCGCGCCAAGGTGTCGCCGGTGCACTTCTTCTGGGGCGCGTTCGACCTGGCCGTGACCCGCTTCTCGGGCCGGCCGGCGCCGCGGCACCCCGGCGGCGTGCCCAACTGCCCCGACCGGGTCATGTGGGAGGCGTACTGCGACGAGGTGTCCAGCGCCGGCTACTGGCCGGGCGGCCGGGACGAGGGACTGTTCTACTCGTACGCGTATCCCGAGCCGCCCGACTTCCGCGCCGCGCTCGCC
Source organism: Asanoa hainanensis (assembly GCF_900188485.1). Taxonomy (GTDB): domain Bacteria; phylum Actinomycetota; class Actinomycetes; order Mycobacteriales; family Micromonosporaceae; genus Asanoa; species Asanoa hainanensis. The sequence continues at coordinate 50,124 of NZ_FZPH01000015.1, read as the reverse complement.
GGCTACGACGAGGAGCTGGGGGAGTTCGTGCTGCCGTACACGGCGGTCCGCAGCGCCGCCGACCCCGACGCCGTGCTGCTGGACTTCCTGCGCGGCACCTATGCCGCGGCCACCACGTCGGGCACCTGGCCGGCCGGCTAGCCTGTTCCGGTGGCCGACGCCGACGACGTCCGTACCCTCGCGCTCGCGCTGCCGCACGTGGTCGAGATCGAGAGCGACGGCTTCGACTTCCGCGTGGGCAACAAGGGCTTCGTCTGGTCCTATCCGGAGCGTCAGCCCGGCCGCCCGCGCGTCATCCGCACCGACATCGCGGTCCTCTACGTCGGCGACGAGGCCGAGAAGCAGGCGCTGGTGCTGGGCGAACCCGGGATCTTCTTCACGACACCGGCGTACGACGGCCTCCCGCTCGTCATGCTCCGGCTGGCCAAAGTGGACGTCGCCCGGTTGCGCGAGCTGATCGGCGACGCCTGGCACATGCGGGCAGACCCGGAGTTGCGGGCGTCGGACACGCTGTAGTCATGGCTGTCAGACTCCCGCCGCGCTGGTTCGTCGTCGGAGCGTGGCACACCCACCGCGGCATCTACCGCCTCACCTTCGGCAAGCTGGGCCTCCGGCGTGCGCGCGGCTCGGGGTGGGGAATCATGCGGCTGACCACGACCGGCCGGCGCACCGGCCAGCAGCGCGCCGTGCTGCTCGGCTACCTCGAAGACGGCCCGAACCTCGTCACGCTGGCGATGAACGGGTGGGGCGACGGCGAGCCGGCGTGGTGGCTCAACCTCCAGGCCCACCCGGACGCCCGGATCGAGCTGCCCGGCGGGTCCCGGCAGATCCGCGGGTACGCGGCGACCGGCGCCGAGCGGGCCCGCCTGTGGGACCGCTGGCGCGCCGTCGACAAGGACCTGGACGGCTACGCGGCGCTGCGCTCGCGGGAGACGGCCGTCGTGGTCCTGGAGCCGGCGTGACGATCATCGAGGAGACCGACTGGGCCGGTCTGCACGACAGGAACGGGTCGGCGCACCCGGACACGCCCGCGCTGCTGCTGGGGTTGACGTCAGACGACCCGTACGCCGTCGAGGCGGGGCTCGCGCACCTGTCGCTCGAGTTGATCGAGTACCCGAACGTCTATTCGGCCGCCGTGCCCGCCGCCCGGTACGTCGCCGGACTCGTCGGCGACCCGCGCTGCCCGCGCCGGGCCGACCTGTTGGCGTGGCTGGGCAGGGTGGTCGACGCGGTCAGCGACGCCATGGTGCGTGAGTTCGTCGACCTGGCCGGGTACTCGCCGTTGGATTACCCCACCTCGACGTTTCAGCAGATCCGTGAGCTGCGGCCGCAGCTGGTCGCCAGCGTCGAAGCCTGCGTCGACGACCCGAATCCGGTGGTCAGCAGAGCGGCCCGTGCCGCGGTGGCAGGTATCCGGGCCTGAGCTCAGCCGGCGGTCGGCTTCCGCACCGACGGCAGCAGCGCCAGCGCCGGCACCAGCACCAGCGGCACGACGAGCAGGGCCCGCAGGATGCCGACGTGGTCGCCGAGGAAGCCGACGAAGGGCGGGCCGGCCAGGAACGCGGTGTAGCCCAGGACCGCCACGACGCTGACCCGCGCCGGGGCGCCGGCCTCGTCGTCGGCCGCCGCGCTCATACCGACCGGGAAGCCGAGCGACGCACCCAGGCCCCACAGGGCCACCCCGCCGAGGGCGACCGCCGCGCTGCCGGCGAACACCACGACCACGGTGCCGGCGGCCGCGACCAGCATCGCGGCGAACAGCACCGGGACCCGGCCCCACGCGTCGAGCGCGGTCGTGCCGACCGTGCGTCCCACGGTCATCGCGACGACGAACACGCCGAACGCCGCCGCACCCGCCGCCTCGCTGACGCCGTGCCCGTCGACGAAGGCGAGCGCCAGCCAGTCGTTGGCGGCGCCCTCGGTGAATCCCATCACCAGCACGAACAGGCCGATGAGCAGGACGCGCGGGTCGCGCCAGGCGGCCAGCAACTGGGGACGGGCTTTCGCCGATTCGCCGTCCGATGTGGAGGCGAGGAACCAGCGGGCGGCGGCGACCGTGCCGGCGCCCATGGCGACGGCCGCTACGGCCAGGTGCACGCCGATCGGCACACCCAGCCGGGCGCACCCGGCGCCGACCAGCGCGCCGGTGACCGTACCGAGGCTCCACGCCGCATGGAACCGCGGCATGATCGTGCGGCCGAGCCGGCGCTCGACGGCGGCGCCCTGGACGTTCATGGCGACCTCGCACGTGCCGCTGCCGTAGCCGACGACGAACAGGCCGATGCCGACCAGCACCGGCGACCCGAACACGCCGGCGCCGATGCCGACCAGCGCCAGCCCGGCGGAGGCGACGGCGGTCACCGCGGCCACGGTCCGTGCCGTGCCGAGCCGGTGGGTCAGCACGCCGGCCACCGGCAGGGCCGCCACCGCACCGGCGGAGACGGTCAGCAGCAGCAGGCCGAGCTGGCCGGCGCTGAGCTCCAGGGCGTCCCGGGCGGCCGGCACGCGGGCGAGCCACGACGACAGCGCCAGGCCGTTGAGCCCGAAGACGACGGCGACGGCCGTCCGCGCTCGCAGGACTTCGCGCGGGATGGTGGCGTACATCCGGAGATCCGACCGTTGAGACCGCTCTCATGGCAAGGCCGAGTGGCGCCGGTCACGCCGAGCCTGGTTAGGGTGGCGGCGTGTCTGACGCTTCGGGGTATCGCGAGCTAGGAGAGGCCGCCTGGGCCTGGGTGCTGGGCCAGGTCCGGTACGACGACGGGCCGTGGCTGCCCGAGGTGGTCGGCGACGAGCCCGCTCGGGTGGCAGACGACCGTGACTCGTTCTACGCCGGCATCGGCGGGCTCGCTCCCGTGCTCGCCGAGATCCGCTGTCATCGCGAGCTGAGCGATGCCGAGGCGGCACTGGCGGCGGGCATCGTCGAGCGGCTGGCCGGGGCGTCGGACCGGAGCGACCCGGCGTTGTACGAGGGCCTGGCCGGTGACGTGACCGCCCTGCGGCTGCTGGCCCCCGGGCGGGAGCGCGCGGCGCTGGAACGGCTGGCGGCGCTGCGTACGCCGGCGGGCTGGGAACCCTCGCCGGCTGTCCGCGAGTTGTTCGGCGGCATGATGTCCGACGTCATCTCCGGCAGCGCCGGGGTCGTGATGGCCGCGGCCTGGGCCGGTGGCGAGGCCGCCGCCGAGATCATGACGACCGGGGGCGAGGCGCTCCTGCGGGCCGCCGAACCGACCGGGGCCGGCCTGGACTGGCGGATGCTGCCGGGATTCAAGTCCAGCAACCCCAACTTCTCGCACGGCACGGCCGGCGTGGCGGCGGCGCTGGCCGTGGCCGGACACGCCCTCGACCGGCCGGACTTCGTGGCCGCCGCGCGACAGGGGGCCGAGCACCTGGTGGACATCGCCGCGCTGGACGACGGCGGTTTCGTCGTGGAGCACACGATCCCGCGGTCGCAGCGCGAGGTGGAGCCGGTGACCTACAACTGGTGCCACGGCCCCGCCGGCACCTCGCAGGTGTTCGCGGCGCTGGCCCGGGCCGGGGCCGAGCGGGTCGGCGACTTCGAGGTCGGTGAGCTGCGCCGGCGCTGCTTCCACTCGATCCTGACGTCCGGCCTGCCGCAGCGGCTCCGCCCGGGCTTCTGGGACAACGACGGGCGCTGCTGCGGCACGGCCGGCGTCGCCGACATCCTGCTCGACGCGGCCCAGGACAGCCCGGATTCGCGGGACGCGGCGGAGCTCATGCGGGGCGTCGCGACGATGGCCGACGCGCTGGTGTCGCGGGCGATCCGGGACGAGGCGGGGGCGCGCTGGCGGTTCGTGGAGTACCGGCAGGACCCGCCGCTGCTGCCGCCGGGCACGGCGTGGATGCAGGGCGCGGCCGGGATCGCCGCGTTCCTGATGCGGTACGCCCGCGTCCTGGAATCCGGGCTGACCGCTGTAGTCGTCGACCGCCCGGACCAGTGGTGGGCCGTGCCCGAGCGACTGTGCGTGACCCGCGCCGCCTGACGGTTTGCCGTTCCGGCAAAGAGCTTTGGCAGTCGACCCCGACGCCGGGCAGGGTGGCGGCATGACCGACGCGAAGTTCTGGGACGACCTCTACAGCAGCCGCGACCAGCTGTTCAGCGGCCGCCCCAACGGTGTCCTGGTCGCCGAGGCCGGCGACCTGCCACCCGGGCGGGCCCTCGACGTCGGCTGCGGCGAGGGCGCCGACGCCCGCTGGCTGGCCGACCGCGGCTGGCAGGTGACGGCGGTCGACATCTCCCGGACGGCCCTGGACCGCGCCGCCGCCACCGACTCCGGCCGGGTCACCTGGATCGCGCTGGACCTGACAGAGGTGCCGCCGCCGGGGGAGTACGACCTGGTCACCGCCCAGTACTTCCCCCTGCCGAAGCAAGCGGGCGCCGCCGGACCGTGTGGCCTGGTCGCTGCGGTCGCACCGGGCGGCCTCCTACTCGTGGCCAGCCACGACCCGGCCGACCTCCCACCGGGCGAGGACCACGGCTTCGACCCGGCGGACTACTGGCACCCGACGGACATCGCTGCCCTGCTCGGCGAGGACTGGACGATCCTGGCCGACGAGTCGCGCCCGCGCACGACACCCCCGCCACCCGAAACCCACCACAAGAACGACACCGTCCTGCTGGCCCGCCGCCTTCGCTAGTCCTGGCTGAGGTCGATCACGTTCCCGTCGGTGGCGGGGTGCTGGTTCCGGTCCAGGCGAGGTAGGTGGCGTCGGCCCAGGCTAGGAGTCGCTTCTCGTAGCCGTCGGCAGGGAAACTGCCGTCCACCGCCACGTCGGTGATGGTGACGGCGAAACTCGTGGAGGAGGCGAACTCGGGCGCCGTCACGTCGAACAGTTCAGAACCCGCGTGGCGATGCGAGTTGCGCCGACGGGCCAGGTCGGTCACCGCGTGAAGGGCCGCCTGACCACCGGACCGGTATGCCAGCAGGCACGCCCATCCGAAGTCGTTCCTGCCCCGTGGCCCGAGTGGATGGCCGGGGTGCTGGAGGAAGAAGCACGCCACGGCGGCACCGTGCAGCGGACCCCACGGCGGTTGCCGCGAGTGGTCCAGCGCCAGCAGCCGTTCGAACAGCTCGTCGCAGCTGTACGGCACCTGCCCCGCCCCGCACTCCGCGCAAACCGCCACGCGAGGGATTGTGCCGGATCCAAGCGCGTGCGTACGCTGCCGTCCTTGATCATCTGGAGGGGGAGCAGCGTGGCCACGAAATCTGCCGGTGCGCCGCCGCGGCCGGTCGCGATCGCGTCCGTTCTGCTGGCCGGTGCGGCCGTCCTCGGTGTGCTCGACGTGATCGTGACCCGGCTCGCGATCGGCCATTTCGACGACGCCGCACCCGGCGCGTTGCGGGTCCTGGTGGAGCAGGCCGTCGACGACGCGGACGTGTGGGTCGACCAGATGCGGGGCGCGCTGAACGTCAACGTGGTGGTGGCGGCCTTCGTGATCGTGGTGTTCGGCGTGTTGGCGGTCGCGATCCGGCGACGCTCGCGGGCCGCGCGGGTCGCCGTGTGGGTGGCCGCCCTGGCGGCGGTCTGCCTGCTCGGCGTCGGCATCGCCAACAACCCGGAGTTCGCGCCGACCGACGGCACCGACCCGGTGGTCCAGGCGGCGTGGGACCGCCTGCTGCCCGGCTGGTACTCGGCCGTGCGCAGCTTCCTGACCGCCGGCGAGCTGCTCACCGTGCTCATCCCATCGCTGCTCCTGCTGCGCACGGCCGCCAGCGAGTACTACCGCCCCCAACTGATCGAACCGGGCCTCGGAGCGATCCTGGCCGCCCGCGAGGCCCGCCAGGCCCGCGAGGAGCAGCCCCCGCCGGCCGGGTAAGAAGCCTGGTCGGATTTTCGATAGTTGGCCGGCCCGGTGGTTGAGACCATCCTCGGATGGTGGCCGCTCAGGCCGGGGTCGGGCTGGTCGGGCGGGAGGCCGAACGGCGGGTGCTGGCCGCCCTCGCCGACGACGCGCGCGCCGGGTCGAGCCGGGCCCTCGTCCTCCGGGGCTCCGCGGGCATCGGGAAGACCGCGCTGCTCGACGACCTGGCCGCCAACGCGACCGGCTTCCAGGTCGTGCGGACCACGGGGGTCGAGTTCGAGTCGGATCTGCCGTTCGCCGCGTTGACGGCCCTGACCCGACCCTTGTCCGGACACCTCGACGAGCTGCCCGGCTCGCAGCGGACGGCGTTCCTGGCGGCGACGGCGCAGGCCGACGCGGTCGGGCCCGTCGACCGGTTCGCGGTGTACGCGGCGACCCTGTCCCTGCTGGCCGCCGCCGCGGAGGCCGGGCCACTGCTCTGCGTCGTCGACGACGCGCACTGGCTCGACCGGGCCTCCGCCGAGGCGATGCTCTTCGCGGCCCGCCGGCTGCTCGCCGAGGCCGTCCTGCTCGTCTTCGCCACCCGCGACATCCCCGCGTTCGCCGCGCCCGGCCTTCCCGAGCTCCACCTCGACGGGCTCGACGCCGCGTCCGCCGCCGTCCTGCTGCGCCGCGGTGGTGTCGAGTCGCCGCTGGTCACCCAGCAACTCACCGCGCTGGCCGGCGGCAACCCGCTCGCGCTCGGCGAGATCCCGCTGGCGATGACCGACGACCAGCGCTCCGGCCGCGCACCCGTCGGCGACACGATGCCGACCACCGAACGGCTCGAGCGGGCGTACGCTGCCCAGCTCTCGGCGCTGACCCCGCAGGAGCGGCTCGCCCTGCTGACCTGCGCGGTCGCCGGCACCGCGACGCTGGACCTGGTCCTCGGCGCGCTGCGGGAGCTCGACCTGCCGGCGGACGCGCTGGACGCGGCGACGGCGACCGGCCTGCTGCGCGTGACCGGCCAGACCGTCGAGTTCCGCCACCCGCTGGTCCGCTCCGCCGTGCACGCGGCGGGCGGGCCCGGCGGCCGGCGCGCGGCCCACGCGGCACTGGCCAGAGCCTGTTTCGGCCCGCTCGACGCCGACCGCCGGGCGTGGCACCTCGCGCAAGCGGCGACGGGACCCGACGCCGTCGCGGCCGAAGCGCTCGCCGAGACCGCCGAGCGCGCCAGCCGGCGGGGCGGGGTCGCGGCCGAGGCGGCCGCCTGGGAGCGGGCCGCCGTGCTCACCCCGGACCGGGCGCTCAGCGCCGTCCGCCTGGTCGCCGCCTGCCCGTTGTGGATCGCGGCCGGCGCCGTCGACCACGCGGAACGGCTGATCCGCGAGACCTTCCTGCTGGTCGGCGAGGACCCGGAGACCAAGGCCCAGGCTCTCGCGAACCGGGCCTACCTGGCCGCGCTGCGCGGCGACATCGACGAGCTCTTCGACGAGCTGCTCGCCGCCGCGGAACAGCTCGCTCCGACCGCCCCGGCCCACGCCGGGCGGCTGATCAGCCTGCTGGTCAACGCCCCCAACCGGCGGTGGGACGTCGCGACCATGCTCCAGGTCTGCACCCGGGCCTACGAGCTCGCCGACACGATTCCCAAGGTCGCGGCGCGGCTCGCGAACACGCAGGCGCTCGCCGGGCTGCCCGAGGCGACACCGCTGCTGCTGGCCACCATGCCCGCCGCGATGGCCAGGCGCCCCGACGGGTCGTGCGCCGAGACTGGGATGGTGCTCACCTGGGTCGAGAGGTGGGACGAGGCACGGCGGATGTTCGACCGGGACGTCGCCGGCGCCCGCGAGGTCAACGACATCTCGCTGCTCGCCTACACGCTTCCGCTGCGGGCCGAGCTCGAGCTGCGGCTGGGTCGGCTTTCCGCCGCGTACGCGGACGCGCTCGAAGGGGTCGAGCTCGCCGAGGCGATGGGACAGCCGGTCAACACGGCCGAGGCGGTGGCGGCGCTGGCCCGGGTCGAAGCGGCCCGCGGCGCACCGGAATGCGCGACCCACGCGAGACAAGCCATCGCCCTCGCGCCCGGCCACCTCGGCGTCGAGGCCTATGCGCGCGGCGCGCTGGGTGCCGCTGCCCTCGCGGCCGGCCGCTACCCGGACGCGGTGGCGGAACTGACCATCGTGGACACGATGCTGCGCGCGGGCGGGGTGGTCGACAGCGGTGCGGTCGGCCACGCCGGCGACCTCGTCGAGGCGCTCGCCGCGACCGGGAACACGGCCGAAGCGCGGGCCGTCGCCGCCCGGCTCGACGCGTCAGGCGGTCGGGTGGCGGCGGCGGTCGCGGCCCGCGCGCGGGCCATCCTCGCCGACGACGCCACCGCCGAGGCGGCCTTCGAAAAAGGGGCGCGCGCCGCCGGCCGGGCCCCCGCGCCGCTGGAGCGGGCCAGGACCCTGCTGCGGTACGGCCAGTGGCTGCGCCGCGCGCGTCGCCGGCACCGGGCCCGCACGCAGTTGGAGGCGGCGTTGGACCTCTTCGAGACGGCGGGCGCGGCGGTGTGGGCAGACCGGACGCGGGCCGAGCTGTCCCCGTCGGCCGCCAAGACGCCGGCGGTCGAAGCGGCCGCGGCCGACCTGACCCCGCACGAGTGGCGGATCGCCCACGCCGCCGCGCAGGGACGGACGAGCCGGGAGATCGCCGAGCGGATGCTGCTCTCCGTGCGCACGGTCGACTACCACCTGGGCAACGTCTACCGAAAGCTCGGCATGCGCTCCCGCCGGGACCTCATCCGCCGACTCGGGAACTAGGGATGGTGATCAGCTCGCCGTCGGCCGTCGCCTCCGGGAACAGCTTGTCGATGAGCCGGCGCATCGGCGCGTTGCCGCGCAAGACGTACGCGTACACGTGGTCGTGCCCGAGGACGGCGGCCTCGGCGACGATCCGGCGCACGAGGTCCTCGCCGAATCCCTGCCGGTGCGCCGCGTCGACCACCTCGACCGCGATCTCGCCGACCCGGGTCGGCTGCGTGCGCACGGTGACGAGGCGGGACAGCCCCACCGGGCGCCAGCCGCGGTGGTCGAGCCGCTCGGCGACCAAAGCGACATGCCGCACGCCGTCCACATCGGTCAACGCGCGCCGGTAGGAGCCGGTGAGCCGGGGGAGCGCGGTGTGGTAGCGCAGGAACCGCGACCACGTCGACATGCCCTCGAAGACCTTGACGACCGTGTCGACCTCGCCCGGCCGCAACCGCCGCACCCGACGCCCACCCGCGACAACCATGCAGGGAGCATCGGGCGCGACGGTTGTCGCGCGGATCCGTAGAGCTACCGGTCAACTCGCGACGATGCGACCGTCCGGTTGGCGCACACAGGCGATGGTCCGGTTGGCCGTCGTCGCGGCGGCGGCCAGGCACTGGCCGAGGACCTGGTGGCCCGCGGCGTTCGGGTGCCAGGACTCCTGGCACGTCTGGAAGTACGTGGCGCAGGCGTTGGCGATGCGCTGGATCGCGATCTTGTCCTTGCCGGACAGGCTGGTCACCGGCACGCCGGTCGGCCCGTCCTGCAGCCGGATCGGGGTGGCCAACGCCCCGGTCGGGCTCGCGTCGGTCTCGCAGAGCCGGGCGCCGTCGAAGGCGCGCTGCACGTTGAGGTAGACGATGTCCTCACCGGGGAACTCCGAGCTCAAAACAGACTGTCCGGTGCGGACGATGGTGCCGAGGCCGCCGGAGAACCAGTGGCCGGCGGCGAGGCTGGCCCGGTGGATGGGGCAGCCGGCCGCGTACCGCTCGGCGCCGAGGTCCCGGAACTTGTCGCGGTCGTCGGCCCGCCCGTCCTCGGTCCAGAAGCGCTGGGCCAGGTCGAACGGCAGCGGGTTGGTGTAGTCCTGGAGCACGATCCGGTGCTGCCCGTCCGGGTCGATCTGCTGCAGGGTGGTGACGATCTGCCGCACGGCGGCCACGGTCTCCGCGGTGGCGGCCGTGAGCTGCGCGTCCGTGGCCAGGTCGCTGGTCGCGCAGGGCGCCTGCTCGACCGGGCCGTTGATGTAGGCCCAGAACTCCCACCAGCCGGTCCAGGCGTCGGCGATGAACCGGTTGGCACACTTCTCCGCGACGTTGCCGAACGTGAACTGGCTGTTGTTGGAGCCCAGGCCGATCATGACCAGGTCGATGTCGTGGGTCTGTGCGACGGCCCGCAACTGGTCGAGCTGGGAGGCCACGGTGCGGCCCTTGGCCCGGCTGGCAGACGCGGAGGCGATGTCGTAGGGCTGGCCCCCGGAGCAGGCCAGGTTGAACCGGGCGGAGATGCCCGGCAGTGCCGCCTGCTGGATCGAGGCGTTCGCCGAACGGTGGCAGAAGAAGGCGTTGTTGTTGGCCGCCGACCAGCCGGGGAAGCCCTGCGCGACCCCGTTGAGGTCGGTGACGGCCTGGTAGGCGCCGGCACCCTCACCGCTGACGAAGCTGTCGCCGAGCGCCACGGCGGCGGTCGGCAGGGCGGCGGAGGCGGGTGGACTGCCGCCGAGCACGGCGACGACTCCCGCGGTGAGCGCGGTGAGGGTGGCGGCCAGGAACGCGGGACGACGCATGCGACCTCCAGAAAACATGAAGAATGTTCTGAGATCGCGATCAGATCACCGTCGTACGACGTCCGTCAATATCCGTTGCCTACTGTCGAGCCAGGAGATCGTGGCGTTCGGCCGCGATCGCCTCCAACCGCTCGTGCGCCGCGGCGGTCCGCCGCTGCAGCCGGCCCCGCACGTCGTCCACCATCGCCGCGCACCGGGCGACGTTCTCCTGGGCGCGCTGGATCCGGCCGCGTACGGCCAGGTCGGTGAAGATGTTGTCGAACCACACGTCGACGAACCGCGTCAGCCCGTCGACGGCGAGGTGGGGCGCGGTGGCCTCGGCGGACGGCACGTCGGCCAGCTCGGTGCGCAGCACGGCGAGGCTGCGGTCGGCCCGGGCCGCCGCGGCCGCCGTCGCGTCGAGCCGCGAGTGCTTCATGGCGCTGGCGAGCGGACCGCCACCGAAGAACGTGTCGTACGTCGACCAGCCGGACGCACCCCGCAGCCCGTCCTGGACGAGCGCCAGATCGTCGGCGGCCACCTGAGCCGCTGCCACGGCCTCGGCGATCTCGTGCAGCTCGCCCTGGAGCCGGCCCCGCTCGTCGGCGAGCTCCAGCAGCCGCGTCCGGCGGGGGTCCGCGGAGGCCGCCAGGAGCCGTTCCTTCTCGTCGAGCACCGCGGCGTACGCGGCCGGGGCGTGCGCGAGATCGTCGAGCCGGGCCCGCGCCGCGGCCTGTTCCCGCTGTAGCGCCGCGAGCCGCGCCGAAGCGTCGGCCACCCGGTAGCGGGCCGTCTCGGCCTCGGCCCGTTCGCGGGCCAGCCGGTCGTCGCGCGAGCCGCGCAGCGAGGCCAGGACCCGCGTGAGCGAGAGACCCTCGAGCTTGTCGACGTCGAGCTGCTCGGCGGCCGCCCGGGTCCGCAGCGCGGCGAGCTCCCCGGTCAGCTCGTCCGCCCGCCGGCGCAGGTCCGCGCTGCGCCGGCCGACCACCTCGTGTTCCCGCAGTGCCTCGGCGGCCGAGGCCAACCGTCGCTCGATGTCGTCGCCCATGCGTCCATGGGACAACGACGACGCAACCGAACTAGCTGACCGCCTGCTTCATGAGCTCGGCGATCCGCTTCTCGTCGGCCGCCGTGAGCTTGGTGATCGCGAAAGCCGTGGGGAACATGGTGCCGTCGTCGAGGTGGGCGCCGTCGTTGAAGCCGAACGTCGCGTACCGCGTCTTGAACTTCTCGGCCGGCTGGTAGAAGCAGAGCACCTTGCCGTCCTTGGCCCACGCCGGCATCCCGTAGTAGGTCCGCGGCGTGAGCTCCGGCGCGTTCTCCTTGATGATCGCGTGCAGCCGCTCGGCGATGGCGCGGTCCGCCTTGCCCAGCTCCGCGATCTTCGCCAGCAGGTCGGCCTCGCCGTCCGCACCCTTGCGCGCCGGCTTCTTCAGCTCCGCCGCGCGGTCCTTCATCGCGGCGCGCTCCTCGTCGCTGAAGCCGTCGTAGCTGGCGGTGGTCTTCTTCTTGGCGGTCATCGCTGCCTCCGGTGCGGGTCTCGATCAGGTCGATTCTCATGCTAGGAACGGACCCGGACCGGGCGCTTCTCAGAAACTGACCGGTTCCTCCTCGGCGGTGCGGTGCTCCTGGACCGCCCGGCTGATGCGCCGGTCGGGGACGATCCACAGGACCGCCACGGAGGCGAAACAGGTGAGCGCGACGGCCACGCCGGCGCCGTCCAGCAGCAGGGCGCAGAGGGTTCCGGTGACGAACAGGGCGCCGGAGGCCTTGCCCTTGAGGTCGGTGCCGACCGCCGCCCGCAGCGGCGAGTGCGGCCCCTGCTGCCTGATGATCACGTTCTGCAGCACGACGTACGTGACCGAGGCGACGAGCAGGTTGAGCCCGTAGACGACGACCGGGGTCCGGGCGAAGTGCGACTCGTTGAGCCACGCCGTCGTGAACGGCAGCAGCGACAGCCAGAACAGCAGCGCCAGGTTGGCCCAGAGCACACCGCCGCCGACCTTGCGCACCAGGTGGAACATGTGGTGGTGGTTGTTCCAGTAAATTCCTAAGTAGACGAAGCTGAGCAGGTACGTCAGCAGCGGGATGCCGGTCGTGTGCAGCAGCGCGGAGACGCTGTGGCCGTCCGGCACCGTCAGCTCCAGCACCATGATGGTGATGAGGATGGCGAGCACGCCGTCGCTGAACGCTTCGAGGCGGTTCTTGGGCACCCGGGGTGTCCCTTTCTGTGCGGGGGATGCGGCCCCGGCGACGCTGCCGGGGCCACACCCGGTCCGGGTCAGGCGGCGAGCGCGTCCACGGCGTCGAGGATCGCGTCCGTCACGGCATCGGGCTGCGAGACGCTGAGCGCGTGGGACGCGCCGGCCACCTCGCGTACGCCCTTGGCGCCGGCCCGCTCCGCCATCCAGCGGTGCAGCTCCACCGGGATGTTCAGGTCCTGGTCGCTGAAGACGAACCACGACGGGAGCGACGCCCACGCCGGCGTGGCGGTCGGCAGCCCGGCGGACAGGGCGACCTCGGTGACCGGCCGCTGCGTCGCGCTCATCACGGCGGCCTGCTCGGCCGGCACGTCGGCGGCGAACTGGTGGTGGAACGCGTCGGGGCGGATCGCGAACTCGTTGCCGCCCGTCGCCACCGGGTAGCCGGTGAGCGCCTCGCCGAGGGTGCCGCCCGGGAACTTCGTCGACAGGGTCAGCGCCGACTCGCCCTGGTCCGGTGCGAACGCGCAGACGTAGACCAGGCCGGCCACCTTCTCGTTGCCGGCCGCGGCCTCGGTGATCACCATGCCGCCGTAGGAGTGGCCGACCAGCACCACCGGGCCGTCGACGGAGGCGAGCACGTCACGGACGTACGCGGCGTCGCCCGGGATGCTGCGCAGCGGGTTGGCGACGGCGACGACGTCGACGGACCGGGCGCGCAGCCGCTCGACCACGCCGGACCAGCTGGCGGACTCGGCGAAAGCCCCGTGCACGAGGACAACAGTGGGACGCGAGGTGCTCATGTTCTTCGTTCCTCTCTCGTGGGTGTCACGAGCTGAGACCAGGCACGCCGCCGATCCGTGACAGCGACGGGCGGTGTCACATCCAGCGGGCCTGTCCGGTCATAGCCGAGAGACGAGACAAGCGAGAGGAGCACATCGTGAAGATCGTGGTCATCGGGGGCACCGGGCTCGTCGGCTCGAAGGTCGTGTCCCGGCTCGGCCGGCTCGGGCACGAGGCGGTGGCGGCGGCGCCCGCCACCGGCGTCGACACGCTCACCGGCGCGGGGCTCGCCGACGCCCTCGACGGCGCGGCCGTCGTGGTCGACGCGTCCAACTCACCGTCGTTCGCGGACGACGCCGTGCTGGAGTTCTTCGAGACCTCCACCCGCAACCTGCTCGCGGCGGAGGCGGTGGCCGGTGTCGGGCACCACGTCGCGCTCTCCGTGGTGGGCACCGAGCGGCTGCAGGAGAGCGGCTACTTCCGGGCGAAGCAGGCCCAGGAGAAGCTGATCAAGACTGCGGCCATCCCGTGGTCGATCGTGCACGCCACCCAGTTCTACGAGTTCGTCGGCCGCATGGCCGCCGACGCCGAGGAGGTCGGCACCGTCCGCTTCGCGCCGGTGCTGTTCCAGCCCATGGCCAGCGACGACGTCGCGGATGCGGTCACCGGGGTCGCGATCGGCACGCCGCTGAACGCGACCGTCGAGATCGCCGGACCCGAGCCGTTCCAGATGGACGACTTCTTCCGCGAGGCGCTGTCGTTCCGCAACGACCCGCGCACGGTGATCAGCGACCCCGGCGTGCGCTACTTCGGCGCCGCCCTCGGCGACCGGACCCTGATGCCCGGACCGGACGCGACGCTCGGCGGCATCCGCTTCGGCACCTGGCCGGGCCGCGACGGCTCCCGCAACTAGCCCATCCACCCCACCCGCCACACCTACCTACCTATCGGAGGAACCAGATGAGCGAACTGGAACGCATCGTCGAGGCCGAGCTGCACGACGCCGAGACCAGCCAGCCCGTGGACGAGGCCGTCCGGATGCCGGTCGACGAGTGGATCTTCGACCCGGCGGACGCCGAAGGTGACGAGGTGCGGCTGCGGAGCCTGCTCGGCGCCGTCGAGACGATCGAAAACCCGCCCCGGGCGGGCGCCAACCATGCTACGGAGGAAGGATGACGTCCGCTCAGGCCAACCCGCACGGCAGCCGGGTCGCCGCGCGGGACCACTGCCTGGGCCCCGCCCGGTCCGTCGACGGGCCCACCGGGCCCGCCCGCTACGGCCGCATGTTCCGCGACCTGGCCCCGCTGGGCACCGACCCGCAGCTGCTGATGCGGGCCGGCAGCAACGGCGGCGTCTGCGACTCGGCCGCTGTCCTGGACGAGCTCAACGCCACGGGCGACGACGCCACCGAGGCGGCCGGGTGGCCCTTCTTCGGTCAGATCGTGGCGCACGACCTGACCGCCGACCGTTCGCCGATCGCCGGCGGCGTGGCCACCGAGGCGCTGCTCAACGCCCGCGCCCCGATGCTCAACCTGGAGATCCTCTACTCCGACGGCCCGATCGGCTCGGCGTTCCTGTTCGACCTCGACGATCCGGTGAAGTTCCTGCTCGGCCCGGACGGCGGCGACGTGCCGCGCAACCAGCAGGGCGTGGCGCTGATCGGCGATCCGCGCAACGACGTGCATCTGTTCACGCTGAGCCTGCACGTGGCCCTGCTGCGCGCCCACAACCACATCGTCGACCTGCTCCGCGCGCACGGCGTACCCGAGGCGCAGCTCTTCGACCATGCCCGCACGGCGCTGACCTGGCACTACCAGTGGATCGTGGTGCACGACTTCCTGCCCCGGCTCGTCGGCGCGCCGCTGGTCGAGCAGGTCCTCGCCGACGGCGGGCGCTGGTTCGCCCCGGAGCTGGGCAAGGCGTTCATCCCGCTCGAGTTCGCCGACGCCGCCTACCGCTACGGCCACGGCCAGATCCGGCACACGTACCAGCTGGTCGAGGGCGGCCCGGCGGTGCCGCTCTTCCCCGACCTGGTCGGCTTCGGTCCGCTGCCGGCCGACCGCCGCCTGGACCTCGCGCAGATCTTCGACCTGCCCGGCCGGCAGCGCGCCCAGCGGGCCAAGCGCCTCGACGGCCGGCTCGCGGCGAGCCTGATCGGCCTGCCGGAGCAGGTCACCGGCGCGGTCGACGCCGACGCCTACCGCTCGCTGGCCGTGCGCGACCTGCTGCGCGGCGACAGCACCGGGCTGCCCAGCGGGGAGCGGATCGCGGCGCTGGTCGGCGCCGACCCGCTGACCGCGGACGAGCTCGGCCACGACTGGCCGCACGGCACTCCGCTGTGGTTCTACATCCTCAAGGAGGCCGAGCACCGCGGCGCCAACGGCGACCGTCTGGGCCCGGTCGGTGGCCTGATCGTGGCGGAGGTCCTGATCGGACTGCTCCGGGCCGACGCGGCGAGCTACCTGAGCGTGGCACCGGACTGGGAGCCGAACCTGCCGGCCGTCGGGCCGGGCTACGGCCTGGCGGACCTGCTCACCCTGGGCGTGCCGGCCGACCGTCCGGTGTAGACGAACCTAGGCGAATCCCTCGGCCCGGAGCTGCTCGCCGATCCGGCGCAACCCGTTGCGCAGCCGCCACTTCGCCGTGCCCTCCGGGATGTTCAACGTGCGGGCCACCTCCCGGTACGTCAGCCCCCGGTAGTAGGCCAGCAGGATCGCCTGCCGGTGCGGTGCGGGCAGGTCGGCGATCGCCCGGCGGACCTGCTTGCGCGCGGTCGAGGCGAGCACGTCGTCCTCGACCAGCGCCGGCGGCGGGTCGGTCAGCGCCGCCTGCCGGACGCGCTCCTGCGTGCCCCGGCGCCGGATCCAGTCGATGCCCCGCCGGCGCGCGATCAGCATGAGCCAACCGCGCAGCGGCGCCCGGTGCGGGTCGAAGCGCTCCGGCCGCCGCCACAGGTCGACGAAGACCTCCTGCGTGATGTCCTCCGCGGCGCCCCGGTCGCCGGTGACCTGCAACGCCATCCCGTAGACGACCGGGCCGTACGTGTCGTAGACCTCGGCCAGCGTCGGCTCGTCACCCGCGATGAGCCCGGCCCGCAGGCGCACGTCCTGTTCGTCGGGGATGGCGAGCACGTCAGTCACAACCCATCGTCGCGGCCACGGTGAGGAAGTCGGTGGCGACGTCGCGGTCGCCGCCGACGTCGGCGCTGTGCAGGGGACTGGTGAGGCGCCCGGCCAGCAGGCGGCAGAACCGCTCGGCCGGCATCGAGACCTCGGCGGCGACCGCGCTGCCCGGCGCCGGGGACAGCCGGACCAGTTGGGTGCCGCCGCCGTCGCCGGTCAGCACCAGCCGGACCGCCGACCCCGGGTGCTCCCGGCCGGCGGCGACCATCGCGGCGGGCAGCAGCCGCACCGCGAACGCGACGATGTCGGCCAGCTGCGCCGCGCTCGGCGGCCGGGGTGGCGCCGCCAGCACCGCGCGGACGTCCTCGGCGTGGATCCAGGTCTCGAAACCCCGCTGCACCAACGCTTCCCGCAGCGGCCGCTGGACGGCCGTGCGACCGGCCAGCGGCACCCGCTCGGCCAGGACGGCGGAGTCGGCGTCGCCCAGCGCCGAGACGATCGCGCCGGCCTGGCGCTGCCAGCCGAGGTGAGCATCCGAAGTGGACTCCAGGCGGGCGATGCCGGTCGCGGCCGCGACGGGCGCGTCGCTGCCGCGCAGGTGCACCACGAGGTCGCGGACCGACCGGTGCGGCCCCGAGGGGAGCAGCCACTCTGCCGGGGAGAGCCGGCCGAGCAGCCGGTCGAGCTCGGCGACCTGCGCCGCGTAGATCCCGGTGAGCCGGCCCGCCTCCGCGTCCGGGCGGGGCCGGCCGGCGGGTCGGGCGGCGAGCGCGGCGGACAGGACGCGCGCCCGGAGGTCGGCGGCCGGGGCCTGGGCGCTGGACGCGCCGATCCAGCCGGCGACCCGGCCCAGGTCGGTGGCCTCGGCCGCGCAGGTCGGGCAGTGGCTCAGGTGCTCGGCGACGGAGCGCTCCTCGTCGGGCGGGCACGCCTCCAACGCGTACGCGCCGGCCAGGTCTCCGGTGTGGCGGGGTTGAGTCATCTCGATCCTCGGTTCATGCATCGATGCGGCTGAGCCTAACGAGATTTGGTAGGAAAGCTGCCGGATCAGGGACAGGACAGACGTCGTACGCACGAGTGGTCGATGTGGACGGCTGACTGTGACGCGGGTCACTCGACCCGGGTCGGCAGTGCCCCACTCGTGCGCACCGGATCCAGCACGAACAGCGTCGTGTAGCGCCGCACGTTGGGCGCCTCGTCGAACAGCCGCTTCGCGACCTCGGTGTGGTGGGCCATGCCGCTGCACGCCACCATGACGACGTAGTCCCACTCGCCCGAGACGTCGTAGGCCTGCTGCACCTCGCTCGCGGCGAGCAGCCGCTCGCGGAACTCCTGATGGCGCCGGCCGGACTCGCGCTCGAGGGTCACGAGACACACCGCCAGCAGCACGGCCGGCACCCGGGCCGGGTCGAGCAGGGTCACCTGACGGGCGATCAACCCGTGCCTGCGGTAGCGGTCGATGCGCCGCTGCACCGCGCTCGGCGACAGCGAGACGAGGTCGCCGAGCTCGCGGAGGGTCCGCCCGGAGTCGCGCTGCAGGAGGCCGAGCAGCTCGTGGTCGACGTCGTCGAGCGCGAGGGGCTTCGGCACGCGATAATTTCGCGCCGCGGCGGCAATCTTTACAATCGGTTACACCGCTGGTGCCGCTAGCGTCGGCCGCATGTCCACATCGGTGCTCTACATGTCGATGTCCCTCGACGGCTACATCGCCGGTCCGAACGACGGGCCGGACAACCCCGGCGGTGACGGCGGGGCGGTCGAGCGGCTGCACGCCTGGGGCTACACACCGGCCGGGGAGCTGCGGCGGTCCGGGCCGGCGGGGGAGATGGCCGCCGCGATGGAGGCGACCGGCGCGGTGGTGGCCGGCCGACGCACGGTGGAGCAGGTCGACCACTGGGGTGGCCAGCACCACGGCATGCCGATCTTCGTGCCCAGCCACCGCCCGCCAGGCCCGTCCGTAGCGAACTACCCGTCGGTGACCTACGTGCCGGACGGCATCGCGAGCGCGATGGCACTGGCGAAGGCCGCCGCCGGGGACCGGGACGTCATGGTGCACGGCGCGTACACGGCGCAACGGGCGATCGAGGCCGGTGTGCTGGACGAGCTCCAGATCCACCAGATCCCGGTGCTGCTCGGCGCCGGCCGCCGGCTGTTCGACGTGCTACCCGGGCGCGTGGAGCTGGACGTCGTCCGGGTCGTCGACACCCCAGACGCCACCCACCTCCGCTACCGCGTCCGCCGTCACTGACGCGGCTCCCGAACGTCGACCCGACCGGTCCACGTCGACAACCGGGGTGTTTCGCATGACTGTCCTCAGCTCCGGGGGACGGTGGTGGCGACGATGACGCTGTTGACGATCGTCGCGGTGACGGTGCGGGTGACCGCTTCCGCGGCGGCGCCGGCACCCCAGTCGCCCTGCTCGAGCTCCTTCGCGCGACTGATCACGGGAGACGTCCACGGAATCTCGCGGTGGAACTGGGGGAGCGTCCCGCTGCCCGACAGCAGCGCGGCCAGCGCGGCCACGCGGGGTCGCGGCTCGGCACCATCGACCAGCACCGCCCGGACGTCGCCGATCAGGTTCGCGCGGCGGCCGTTGCCGTCCTCGAGCACCGTCGTGTTGAACAGGCCGAGCGTCTTGCGCCGCGCACGGCGGAGGTCGCCGCGTGCGACGAGCCGGTCGAGCAGCGGGCCGCGCAGCCTCGGCCCGACGGCCGCGAGCACCGTCTGGACCCCGCGAGGCTTGTCCGCGACGTAGTCCCACGCGGAGCGCAGGAGCTCGTCGGCCGGCGGCCGGTCCGCGACGGCCGCCACCCGCGTCGTCCCGGCCCGACCGGGCACCGTGCGTACGTGCCCGCCGAGCCCGAGGTCCGCGAGCACCGCTCCGGCCAAGGGGTAGAAGAGGATGTTCTCGCCGGCGATGGTGCGGGAGGTCGGCTGGAACAGCAGGAGCAGGAGGTCCTCCGGCAGGGTCGGAGGCTGCGTGGTCATCGGGGTCCTTCCTCTCGGTCGTCGAAGGGCCCAAGTGAAGACCGTGTTCCCGGAACAGGGTCAAGTCACGTGGCCCCGGTCACCCGTACTCCGCAGGTGCTCGATCCGCGTGGCGAGGTCGGCGTCGAGCTGGCGCAGGGCTTCCGGGGAGCTGTCCCCGCGGGCGACCTCGCCGATCTGCGCCAGAGGCATGCCGAGGTCGGTGAGGCGCCGGATGCGCAGGAGACACACGAGATCACGTACGCCGTACTGTTTGTACCCGTTATAGCGGCGAGAAGGCTCGTCGAGCAGCCCGAGCCGGTGGTAGTGCCGGATCGTGTTCACGGTGGTGCCAGCGAGTTCCGCGAGCTCGCGCGTGCTCCAGGCCATGCCTCCGCGTACCCCCGATCGCTGTGGCGACTCGACCCGCGCGCCGCGTTCACCGCGGCGGACGCCCGCTCGGGCAGGATGCAGCCCATGGAGGGACTGCTGATCGTCGTGGTGCTCGGCGCCACCGTGCTGGTGGGCACCACGATCGGCCGGCGTTACAGCGTCGCGCCGCCCGTGCTGCTCATCGTGTTCGGCGGGCTGCTCGGCCTGATCCCCGAGTTCTCGGAGGTGCGACTGCCCTCCGACGTCGTGCTGCTGCTGTTCCTGCCGGCGATCCTCTACTGGGAGAGCCTCAACACCAGCCTGCGGGAGATCCGCTCCAACCTGCGCGTCATCATCCTGTCGGCGGTCGTGCTGGTCATCGTCACGATGGTCGGCGTCTCGTACACGCTGCAGGGCATCGGCGTGGCCGCGTCGGCGGCCTGGATCCTCGGCGCGGTGCTGGCCCCCACGGACGCTGCCGCGGTCGCGGGTCTCGCGAAGCGGATGCCGCGCCGCGCGCTGACGACGCTGCGGGCCGAGAGCCTCGTCAACGACGGCACCGCGCTGGTGCTGTTCGCGGTCGCCGTCGGCGCGCTCGTGGACGGGCACGTGCCGGGACCGGCCCTGCTGGTCGGCGAGCTCGTCTGGTCGTCGGTCGGCGCGGTGCTGGTCGGGGTCGTCGTCGGGTACGCGGTGGTGCTGGTCCGCCGGTACGTCGACGACCCGCAGCGGGAGGGCGGGCTGAGCATCCTCACCCCGTTCCTCGCCTTCCTGGTGGCCGAGGTCGTGCACACCAGCGGGGTGGTCGCCGTGGTGGTCGCCGGCCTCGTGCTGTCGTGGGCCGGCCCGCGGGTCATCCGCGCCCGCTCGCGCCTGGAGACGTACTCCTTCTGGGACCTCGGCACCTTCATGCTCAACGGCAGCCTCTTCGTGCTGGTCGGCGTGCAGTTCCCGGCGGCCGTGCGCGGCATCGTGAGCCACTCGGTCGGCCACGCCGTCTGGATCGCGCTGGTGACCGCCGTGGCCGTCATCGGAATCCGGCTGGCCTGGTCACACGTGGCGGCGATGGTGATCCGGCTCGTCGACCGGCGCGCCGTGCAACGCACCCGCCGGGTCAACTGGAAGGTCCGCACCGCCAGCGGCTGGGCCGGTTTCCGCGGCGCGGTCTCGCTCGCGGCCGCGCTGGCCGTGCCGGCGACGCTCGACGACGGCAGCACGTACGCGGACCGCGACCTGATCGTGTTCGTCACCTCGGTGGTCATCGTGGTCACCGTGCTGGTGCAGGGCCTGACCCTGCCGATGGTCGTCCGGTGGGCCGGCCTCACCAGCGACGAGGCGCGCGAGGTGGAGACCCGGAACGCCCGCATCCGCGCGACGGAGGTGGCCCTGGCGGCGCTGCCGGACATCGCGATCCGGTTCGGCGCGCCGGGCGAGGTCCTCGACCGGATCCGCGCGGACTACCAGGGGCATCTGGACCAGCTTCGCGCGGAGGGCACGGAACACGCGGTGCAGGCGTGGCAGGACCAGGTCGACCGCCGTGTACGCCTGGAGGTGCTGGACCGCAAGCGCCGGGCGGTCACCGCGATGCGCGACGACCGCGAGATCGACGACATCGTCCTGCGCGACCTGCAGGCCTCCATGGACATCGAAGAGGTACGCCTGCTGGGCCCCGCACCGACGGACTAGCTCCCGGGCTTCAGGGCGACGAATCCCGCGACGGCGGCCGCCATCGCCAGCGCCGTCCTGGAGTTGACCTTTCGCTTGCGCATGGCCGAGTTCACGTGCGCGTCGACCGTTCTGGTGGACAACCCCAGGGCGGTGGCGATCTCCCGGTTGGTCTGACCCGTGGCCAGCAGGCGGACCACCTCCAGCTCCCGTGGCGAGAGGTCGTCGCCGTAGCCCTGCGGACCCCGGCGCGGCCTCCTCCGTTGACCGCCGCGCTCCGACAGCACGCGTTGGATCCGCTCGGCGTCGCCGTGCGCGCCCAGGTCGGCCAGGTCCTGCCTGACCTGGGTCAGCAGGTGCACGCCGTCGTCCGGGTGCCCGGTGCTGAGCAGACAGTCGGCCTGGCGTTTGCGGGCCAGCAGCGCGTCGTACGGCCTGGGCAGCGCCTGCCAGGTGTCGGCGGCCTGACCGTACAGCTCGGCTGCCCGCGTCGGCTCGCCGCGACCTTCGGTGAGGATGGCCCGGCACAGCAGAAGGGCGGCCTGCCCGGCCGGTGCCTGCCGGTCGCCGAGGTTCCGGGCGTACGCGGTCACCAGCGCGGTCGCCTCGTTCGTCCGGCCGGCCAGCACGAGTGCCTGCACGCGGACCGGCGCGACGTCCGTGGCGTACACCCAGATGTTCTTCTCGGTGACCAGCCGCAGGGGCTTCTCGGTCCACTCGAGAGCGTCGTCGACCCGGCCGGCCATCAGGTGCAGGCGGGCCAACCCGGCAGCCGGCGTCAGCGACGGATCGATGAGGACGCCACCGCCACGGCCGAGCTCGACCGCCGACCGCAACGTCTGCTCGGCGTCCGTCCAGTCGCCGGCGGCGGTCTGCAGCTGACTGGTGATCAGCAGCGATTCCACCTGGATCGTCGGTTCTTCGTCGAGCCCGGCCAGTGCGGTGGCCCGGTCGGCCAGGCCGTCCCAGGCGCCGGTGAACCAGTCGAGCCGCAGGTTGATCGACCGGCACTGGTCCTGCAGCCGCTGGTATCCGTGCGTCCGCGCCAGCCGGCTGGCCAGCGTGACGCGCTGGCGGGCCTCGTCGTAGCGGCCCCACTGCATCGCCGCCTCGCCCAGGTTGGCATTGCCGCGGACGATCTGGGACAGCTCGTCCGGGGTGCCCCCCTCGGTCGGGAACATCGCGGCGGAGGCCCAGCCGGCGTCGTCGCCCAGCACCAGCAGGATGGTGGCCCGGTCGGCGTGCACCGCCAGGCGGTTGGGCGCCGGCGTCGCGGGATCGGCCACGATGGCGGCCGCCCGGTCGAGCCAGCGCCGGTAGTCGCCGGCCTCACCGTGGGTGGTGCTGAGCCAGCTGAGCATGATCGTCGCGTGCAGGTCGTCCAACGGTCGCTCGGCCAGGTCCGGGATGGCCCGCTCCAGCGCGCGACAGGCCGCGGCGTAATCGCCGGTGTGCAGCAGCATCCGTCCGAGCTGCCAGCCGACCAGGCCGCGCTCGGTGGAGCTGAGGGCCGGGTCGTCCCGCACCCGGCGCAGCACCTCGACCAGGTCGTGCAGCAGCCCCTGGTCGACCCAGACCATCAGGAGCGGCATCTTGCCCATCAACCGGACCACCGTGGCGGCCGGCAGGTCGACGCGGGTCAACACCTCGTGGAGCATGCCCGCGACGGTCCGCGGGTCACCGGAGGACATGGCCAGATCGGCGGACTGCTCGACGTAGCGGCACCACTCGTCGACCGCGCCGGCCTCCCGGAAGTGCCGCTGCAACTGGAGGATCGGCGGCCGCGCCAGACCCTCCAGCACGTGCGCGGCGCGCAGGTGCTCGCCGCGGCGTTGCCGGATCGGGATCGACTCGTACACCGCCCGGCACGCCAGGGCGTGCCGGAAGGACAGCCGCCCGAGCGCGTCCTCGTGCAGCAGCCGGCTGCCCAGCGCCTCGGCGACCGCCTGCGGGCGCTGGCTTTCCGGCACGTCGCACGCCGCCAGCAGGACGGCCTCCTCGATCGGATCGCCGAGCACCGCGGCCGCCCGCAGCACGTCCCGCGCCGGCGCGCTCATCCGGTCCACGCGTTCCAGCACCGCGTCCCGCAGACTGGGCGGCACCGCGATGTCCTCCAGCGCGCGCCGCAGCCACTCGCCGTCCTGGGTCACCAGGTCCGCCCGGTCACACAGCAACCGCACCGACTCCTCGATCGCGAGCGGCAACCCGTCGGAATGCTCCCGCAGGAACGTGGCGAACTCCGCGGAGACCGGCTCGTCGTCCAACATGGACGACACCAGGCGTCCGGTCTCCGCCACGTCCAACGGGGCCAGCTGCACCCGCAGCCGGGCCATTCCCTCGGGCAACCGGCTGGCCAACCACCGCAGTGACGAGTCGGCGGGCACGTCCTCCGGCCGGTACGTCAGCAGCAGACTCGGTCGCGGCGCGGGGCGCGCCGTGAGGAACAGGAGGAACTCCAGCGTCGCTTCGTCCGCCCAGTGCACGTCCTCCAGCACGAGGACCTGCGGACCCAGCCGGTCCAGCACCTCGGCGACCGCCCGGAACAACCGGTGTCGCGCCGCTGTCGGTTCCGCCAACGGCTCCGGAGCCGGCGGCAGGCCGGCCGTCCACTCGGGGAACAACGGCCGCAACGCGCCGCCCAGCGGGCTCAGCCCCAGCTCCTCGACCCGGTCGACCGTGCTGGTCAGCGCATCCACGACTGGCCCGAGGGTGAACGGCCGCCGGAACGGTGGGCATGTCCCCACCAGGATCCGCCCCGACCCGGGCGGCGACGTGGCGGCGAGCAGCTCCCGCACCAGCCGGCTCTTGCCCATCCCCGCTTCGCCTTCGACCAGGACCGCCGCCGGCTCCGCGGCGAGTGCCTGTGCGATGGCGACGACCTCGCGGTCACGACCCGTGAAACGTGGCGCCCGAACCGCCGCCTGTCGCCGGCTGCCCACGCCGCGACTGGATCTTGTGTTCATTTCATAAATCTGAATATATATCTCGCCCGGGTCAAGGCTCTCGGTGTTAGCAGCTGATATCCGCAGGCTACATATCTACATACGTCGTAAAAATGGGGCGAACATCGACCCGGCGTGGGCCATCGACGAAAACCAGTAGGTAGTTCTTCGAATATGCACCGCCATCCATCGACTTAGATACTTCCCTCGGCGCATCTGTCGCAAGGGGGCATCGCGGATGACCGAACCTTCATCGCCCGAGCCAGTGTCCACTCCCGACTCCGAGGCGAAGCCGGCTACACCCGGTGCGGATCCTTCCACGGATCAACCGGTCGGCGGCAGCGACCAGGCGTCCACCGACGACGACTACGCGGGCTACCAGCGACTGTGAGCTGGCCGCTCAATCCACATTAGGCAGGTTAGGGAGCACCGGATCTCCGGGCTGCCCTGTGTCGCGATTTCGAGAAAGGACCCTGCATGTCCAGGTACGAGGGGCCACCCAGAGTGGCTCGAGGAAAGATGCGGTCGGCGCTCACCATCGCGACGACCACACTCGCCATGCTGGTCGCCGCTGCCGGGCCGGCCACCGCACAGACGACGATCGGCGCGGCGCCGGACGGAGGCGGCGCCGCGACCGGGCCGCAGGCGTCGGCGAAGATCACCGCCGAAGCCACGAAGCAGCTCAAAGCGAACAAGAGCGCGGACTTCTGGATCAAGTTCGCCGCGAAGGCGGACCTCGCGCCGGCCTACAAGATCGCTGACAGCGACCAGCGCGGGAAGTACGTGTACGACGCGCTGCGCGCCACCGCGAAGCAGTCGCAGGCCGACGTGATCTCCCGGCTCACCGCCGCTGGCGCCGACTACGAGAGCTTCTGGATCAACAACTCGATCTACGTCGAGGACGGCACGCTCGACCTGGCGCAGAACGTCGCGGCGTTCAGCACCGTCGCCGGCGTGCACCAGCAGTTCAACATGGCGGAGACCAAGCCGGTGTCCTCCAAGCCGGCCGGTGCCAAGGTGACGGCCGCCGTGGAGTGGGGGGTCGCCGCGATCAACGCCCCGGAGGTCTGGGACACCGGGGTCACGGGCGAGGGCATCACCGTCGCGAGCTTCGACACCGGCGTCGACGTGACGCACCCGGCGCTGCGGTCGAAGTACCGCGGCACGAACCCGGACGGCACGCTCAGCAACGACTACAACTGGTTCGACATCCCCGACACCTGTGGCGGGAACCCGTGCCCCAGCTCCGGCGAGCACGGCACGCACACCACGGGCACGATGGTGGGCCAGGACGGGGCCAACCAGATCGGCGTCGCGCCGGGCGCGAAGTGGATCGCCGCGAACTGCATCGACAACGAGGGATGCTCGTTCGACGACTACCTCGCCGACGCGCAGTGGTTTCTCGCACCGACCCGCATGGACGGTACCGACGCGGACCCGGCGATGCGCCCCGACATCATCAACAACTCCTGGGGCATCCCGCCGGGCGTCGACCTGCCCCAGGACTGGATGAGCGCCGAGACCCAGGCATGGAACGCCTCGGGCATCTTCGGCGCCTGGGCGGCCGGCAACGAGGGCCCGGGCTGCTCGACCGCGCGCTTCCCCGGGGAGTTCACCCACACGTACGCGACCGGCGCGTACGACATCAACGGCAACATCGCGAGCTTCTCGTCCCGTGGTCCGGGGCGGGACAACGAGCTCAAGCCGAACATCGCGGCCCCGGGCGTGAACGTGCGCTCGTCGGTCCCCGGCGGCTACGGCAACCTCTCGGGCACGTCGATGGCCACGCCGCACCTGGCGGGCGCCGTCGCGCTGCTGTGGAGTGCCTCGCCGGCGATGCACCGCGACATCGACGGCACCGCGGCGTTGCTCGACCGGACCGCGGTGGACACCTCGGACACGAGCTGCGGTGGCACCGCGACCGACAACAACGTCTGGGGCGAGGGCAAGCTCGACGCCGCGGCGCTGGTGGAAGCCGCGCCGACCACCGGCGTCGGCACTCTCGCGGGCACCGTGACGGACACCGCGGGTGCTCCGATCGCGGGTGTCCGGGTCGTGGCCGACGGCGACGACTCGGACCGCACCGTCGTCACGGGCGCGGACGGCACCTACTCCGCCAGTCTGCCCGTGGGCGACTACGCCGTCTCGGCCTCCGCGTTCGGCTACCTGACCGAGTCGGCGACCGCGACCATCACGCAGGACACGACCACCACGGTCAACCTGACGCTCGACGCCGCGCCGGCGCACCGGGTGTCGGGCACCGTCACGGCCGGCGGCGCGCCGGTCGGTGGCGCGACCGTCACGATCGCACCGCAGATCGAGCCCGTCACGACGGGTGCCGACGGCACGTTCGCGTTCCCGTCGGTCCCGGAAGGCACGTACCAGCTCACGGCCACGGCGGGAAGCTGCAACGCCCCGTTCTCCCGTGAGGTCGTCGTCGACGGTGACGAGACTGTGCCGGTCGCGCTCGCGCCCAAGGTGGACGCGTTCGGCTACACCTGCGCGGTCTCCGAGGGCACGTACCTGAAGGGAACCACCAAGGCACCGCTGTCCGGTGACGACGAGAGCGTGACGGTGAACCTGCCGTTCAACTTCCAGCACTACTACGGGAAGTACGACAAGGCGTACGTGTCGAGCAACGGGTTCCTGAACTTCCTTGCCGCGAACACGCTCTACAACAACACCGCCCTGCCCACCACGGCCGCGCCCAACGCGGCGGTCTACCCCTTCTGGGACGACCTCGTGATGGACTCGCAGTCGGGCCTGTACACCGGTGCGACCACGGTGGGCGGCAAGGACGCGTTCACGATCGAGTGGCGTGACGTGTTCCCGCTCAACTCGAGCGGCACCCGCCTCTCGTTCTCGGCGACGCTCGTGTCCAACGGCACCATCATCACGGGCTACGGCCCGGGGGCCACGGACGACCGCACCAAGGGCAACTCGGCCACGATCGGCATCGAGAACGAGGCCGGCACGGTCGCGCTGCAGTACTCGGCCAACACCGTCGCGACCCACCCGGGTCTGACGATCACCTACGACCCGCCGGCCCTCGGCACCGTCAGCGGAGTGATCCGCGACTTCAACACCAAGGAGCCGATCCAGGGCGCCACGGTCACCGCCACCAACCGGGCGGACGGTGCCGTGCGCGTCGCGACCACGGGCGCCGACGGCGCGTACTCGCTGAGCTTGCTTCTCGGTACCTACGACCTCCTGATCGAGGCCGACGACTACGAGAGCGCGACGCGGGTGGCGAACCTGACGGTGGAGGGTCAGGCAATCACGCGCAGCCTGCAGCTCAACGCCGGCCGGCTCGTGGTCAACAAGGAGTCGATCACGGCGACGCTCGGAATGGGCGAGTCGGTCACCCGGACCTTCCAGGTGTCGAACACGGGCTCGGCCCCGGTCGAGGTCAACGTCGGCGCCAGCGGCGGGTCGTTCGTGCCACTGGGCTCGACGGCTGCCGGCACCGCGGTCATCAAGGGCGTCGAGGGCCAGGCGACCGTCGCCCGGTCCGCGAAGCCCACGGGTAGCTCGCTCGGCACGTCCAAGGCGAAGCTGTCGAGGTCGGGCGCCAAGCTGGGTGCGTCGATCACTCCGAAGGCGGCAGCTCTCCCGCTCGCGGACCAGACCATCACCCACTCGGCGTCGCAGACGATCATGACCGGCAACTCGGCGTCCTGCAACAACGGTCTCCAGACGCAGGACAACAAGTACCTGCGGACGTTCAAGCTGAGCGACTTCGGCATCACCGGGTCGTTCGACGTCTCGCAGGTGCAGTTCGGTGTCGAGACGAACACCTCGGCCCAGCCGCTCTCGGTCAACCTGTACTCGCTCGAGGGTGACCTCCGCTACGCGAACATGACGCGGATCGGCACCACGGCCTTCACGGCCGCCGCGGACTCGGACGGCACCATCGTCACGGTCCCGGTCGAGGGATCCGTCCCGGCGGGCGGCACCCTCGTGGTCGAGGTCGACGTGCCGGCCGGCGGCTGGTTCTTCATCGGCTCCAACGACGAAGGCCAGACGGCGCCCAGCTACATCGCGTCGACCGCGTGCAGCCTCAGCGAGCCGACGGACACGGCGGACATCAACTTCGCCGGCATGCACCTGGTGATGAACGTCTCCGGTGCGTCCACCGGCGGCGGTGGTGTCGGGTGGCTCGACGTGCAGCCGCCGACGCTGACCCTCCAGCCGGGCGCCAGCGTCCAGGTGAAGTCCTTGATCACGGCGAACGTCGACCAGCCCGGCACCTACGGTGCCACGATCAACCTCCGCGCCGACACGCCGTACGCCGAGCCCACCGTCGCGGCCACGCTGAACGTCAAGCGTCCGGCCGGCTGGGGCAAGATCACGGGCACGGTCACGGGTGCGGGGGCGCCGCTGCAGGGAGCCGTCGTGCACCTCGACGGCCTCGCCTACGACGCGACGCTGATCACGGACGCGGACGGCAAGTACGCGTATTGGATGGCCGCTTCGAACGCTCCGGTCCAACTGACCGTGGCCGCCAACGGCTACGTGCCCCAGACCAGAAAGGCGCAGATCATCAACGGCCAGACGACCGTGTACGACTTCGCCTTGACCCGACTGCCATAACCTGATCGACAGCTCCGAGACGAAGGGCCCGGCCTCCGAAGGGAGGTCGGGCCCTTCCCATTCCTCGCGGGGAATTGTCTGCTTTCCGCACCGCTCGCAGGATGGGTCTCATGGTTTACGTCAACCCGCAGGACCTGGCCGACCGTTATATCGCGCAGTGGACGGAGCCCGACGCCGCGCGGCGGCGGGCCGCTATCGAGGGGCTCTGGGCGCCGGACGGCAGGCACGTCCTGCAGCCGCCGGTCGAGATCCGCGCTGCCGCCGCGGCGGTCGGCTTCGATCACAGCACCTTGGAGGCACGGGGGTACGACGCCATCGAGGTTCGGGTGGCGCGTAGCTACGAGCGGTTCGTGGCGAAGGAGGGGTTCACGTTCCGGTCGCGCGCTGACGCCGTACGCCTGAACGAGGTGGTGAAGTTCGGTTGGGAGACGGTTTCCGTCGAGACCGGCGAGGTGGCCGGTGGCGGCCTGGAGGTGCTGGTGCTCGACGACGACGACCGGATCACGGCCGACTACATGTTCCCGGGGGCCTGACCGGCCTCGGCGGCCGCCTGGAGGATCGCGGCGGTCGCCGGGTCGACCGGCAGGAACGCCTCCAGCTTCAGCTCGGCGAGCGTCACGTCGACGGCCGTGGCGAAGGTCGTCACGGTCGTCATCAGGTGCAGCTCGCCGCGCGCGGACAGCAGGTCGAGCGGCACCGCGAAACCGAGCTGGCCGGCCGACGGCTCGAGGTCGGGGACATAGCCGGCGAGCTCGTCGCGCAGCTCCGGCAGGTGGCCGAGGCGGGCCAGGATGTGCCGCGCCCACTCGGCGAGGTTGCGGATCCGGGGCGCCATGCCCGCCGGGTGCAGCGCGAGCCGGTAGACGTTCCGGCCGGGCCCGACCAGCTCGGCGGCGGCACCCTCCGTGATCAACCCGAGCGCTTCGTTCGCGGCGATCAGGTCGCCGCGCCCGTCGACCACTAACGCCGGATAGGGCTGATAGCCGCGCAGGATGTGGTCGATCGCGGTGCGCACCGGCGCCAGGACCGGGCCGTCGAGCGGGCTTTCCGCGTACGCGGGCGCGAATCCGGCGGAAACCAGCAACTCGTTGCGGTCCCGCAGCGGCAGTTCGAGCGACTCGGCCAGGCGGATGACCATGTTCCGGCCGGGGACGGAGCGGCCCGACTCGACGAAGCTGAGGTGCCGCTGGGTCGTGCCGGCCCTGGTTGCCAGCTCGAGCTGGCTCAGCCGCGATCGGGTGCGGCGTTCGCGCAGCGCACGAGGGAAGTCCACGTTTCCGTTGTAACGCGGCTCCGGGCCCTCGGCCATTCCCTTCGGGGAATTGTTCTCAGCCGTTGGAGCGCCGGATGCGTTCCAGCTGACCGGCGACCCGCGCGTCGGACCCGGCGGCCGGTTGGTGGACCGGGTGATAGGTGACGGCCGGCAGGTCGGTGACCGGTCGGCCGACGAACCCGGGCGGGGGTGGCACGCGGCCGTTGACGACCGCCAGCCCCACGCCGAGGGCCACGAAATGTGTGGTCAGTGGCCAGCCTTCGGCCTCGACGGCTACCGACCAGGTCACGTCGGCGGCCCGCAGGGCCTGTTCCAGCAGCGCCCGGTGCGGCCGGTGCCGGGGCGGGACCACCGGGCTCGCTCCGGCCAGGTCGGACAGCGCCAACGATCGGCGCCGGGCGAGTCGGTGGTCGTCCGGCACGAGCAGCACCTGCGGGAAGGTCGCCAGCTCGAGCGTGGTCAGGTCGTCGGGCAGCACGTCGAGCACCCCCACACCGAGATGGGCCCTTCCGGTGCGGATGGCGGCGAGCATCTGCCGGTGGTCGCAGGTGACCAGCCGTACCCGGGTCGGTTCCTCGGCCAGCACGGACCGGATCGCGTCGCCGAAGGTAGAGGTAGGCGCCCTGGCCCGCGGCGAGGACCACGGGTCGGCGCTCCGCCGCGCCGGCGAAGTCGGCCAGGAACTCGGCGAGCCGTTCGTCGTGCGCCCGCGCGAACCGGGCGACC
The DNA here is from genome assembly GCF_900188485.1 of Asanoa hainanensis. GTDB lineage: Bacteria > Actinomycetota > Actinomycetes > Mycobacteriales > Micromonosporaceae > Asanoa > Asanoa hainanensis. Next base: position 19,120 of record NZ_FZPH01000015.1, on the reverse strand, counting down.
GTCTCGCCCATCGGCGCACCGGCCGTGATCTCGATCGGCATGCCCATGTCGCCGTTCACGGCCACGACCGACGCCGACGGTTGGGTCACCTCCATCACCGTCGAGCTGACCGAGCGCGACGGCAAGAAGCTGAAGATGGCCACGTCCCTGACCAAGCACGGAAAACCGCTGAGCGTCAAGAAACCGCCACGGTACGACGAGGCCGCCGAGTTCTACTACAAGTGGCGATCACGCACCTGGCGGCGCCCGGGTAGCGTGGGCCGATGCGATCGGCGGCAGACATTCGGCAGCGCTGGCTGGACCGCCTGCCGCTGATGATCACCAGGCCCGGGATGTGGGCCAGCACCGGGCAGGCGTTCGACTGGATGGCCCGGGGGCTTCTCGGGGATCTGTGTTTCCTTGACGAGCGCGAGGCCGACCAGGCCGCCGTCGAGAGGGTGCTTCGTTCGTACGGGAAGCTCGGCGTGGCCGGACCTTTCATCGCGATGTTCGGCGAGGAACGGAACTGTGTGGACGAGGTCGCCTCGGTCTTCGCGGAACAGTTCCACCGCCTGGGTTACCTTCAGGTGGAACGGGTGCTCGACGCGGACGAGTGGCACGACCTCAATGCCGGCCTCCAGCGGCGATTCGACGGCCGGGAGGTGCGCCGCGGCGAGGTCGAGGCCTGTTACGGGTCGCCCAGCCTCGTCATCGGGAGACGGGTGCTCTGCTATGCCGGTTCTTCGAACGGGCCCGGCTGGCTGTTCTTCGACTGCTTCGAAGACCACGGACCCGGCGAGTACGTGGCCGGCGCGGGCCGCTACGAGTGGCGACGGAACGAGGATCCGTTGGTGCGAGCGGTGCGCCGTCCCGCACCGGACTTCGAAGCCGGCCTCGTCCTGACGCTCTACGGCAAGGTCATGCGCTGGGGACCCGGCTGGTGGCTCGACCAGCCGGATGGCCTGTCGGACGAACAACAGGCCATCGCCGCCCAGCTAAGCGCCGTCGAAGCCAGCGACCCGTCCCAGTCGCTGGGGCAACAGAGTCGTTGACGATCTGTTTGGATCGGCAGTCATGCAGATGATCGAGCGGCCGTGGGGGATCAGCGCGCTCGGCGCGGCAAGCGTCAAGGCTGTGCCGGATCTGGTGCGGGTCCGGTTCAAGATCGTGCGCGTGGAGCAGGCTCCGGCCGCCGCGTTCGAGGCGGCCCGCGCGGCCGTACGAGCCGTGCGCGGTGCGTTGCGGCAACACGGGGTCGGTGACGCGGCGGTCGAGGGTTCCCGCCTGGACCTCCGGACCGCGACCGAGTACGCGAACGGTGGACGCAGGTTCGTCGGCTATCAGTGCGAGGCCGCGTTCGCGGTCGAGTCGGGTGCGCTGGACGACGTCGAGGCGCTGCTGGTCGACGTGGTGGCGGCCGGCGCCAACGAGATCGAGGGCGTCCACTTCGACGTCATCGCCAAACCCGAGCTGCGCGCCGAGGCCCGCCGCAAGGCGGTGGCCGCCGCCCGCGCCAAGGCCGACCTGTACGCGGAGGCGGCCGGCGTGCGTGTCGGCGCGGTCGTGCATGTGGAGGACGTCGACCCGGAACAGCAGGGGGCGTCCCGCTTCGGCGGCCACGCCGAGGCAGCGGCCACCAGCGCCCAGGATCTCGCGCCGGGCCACATCGTCGTGTCCGCGGCCGTGATCGTCGGCTACGCGGTGGCCCGCGACTGACCTCGTTCTCCTGCGACGGTGGCCCGAGAAGTTCGACAGCGTGCGTTTCACCATCAAGAAGGTGGCCAAGGTCCGGAGAGGCTGATGCTCGTGACGCTGTTCTTCGGCGTCGGTGGGGCGTAGCGTTCGACTGTGGACGCCGCGGCACCACTCGGGACGGCAGGCACCGTGGAAGCGCCGGTGTGGGGGACGTTCTCGGTCCGCGATCACGTCAAGCCCGAGGCGTTTCTTCGCGAACTGCTCGTGTTCGACCGGCTCGTCATTCCGTACCCGGATCCGCACACGCCGGGGGAGTGGCTGCGGTGGCGGCGTCCCGATCCCAGCCACCCCAGGGTGTCCTGGAATCCCGGGCGGCTCGATCAGATCCTCGGCGTTCTGGGCACCGAAGAGGAGAGCGGCTACAACGGCGCGCGGCTGGCTCAGCGTTCGATGTGGAACCCGTACACGTGGCAACTGATCAAATCCAACGCTGACATCGCCGCGCAGGCGAGCGGCGATCCGTACCACGCGACCGCGCTCGGTATTCGTGCGGGGACGGCGAAACCAGGCGAGCTGCCCGACGTCGTCGAGGCGGTCGCGGCCTACCGGACCGAGAAAGCCTGGCGACAGGAGACCAAGCCGACCGCGGAGCGCGTCCCGGCCATGGAGGCGTTGATCCAGGTTCCGCGACCGCTGATGTTGCCGCCGAAGGACGGCAACAGGATGGACAAGCTGCGGGCCGCCGTCGACCTCTCGCTCTCCGAAGACTTCCGCGCGGCGCGACGCGCGTACTTCACCTGGTTCCGCGATTTCATCACACCGTTGCGCAGCGACGATCCGGACCGGGTTCGGGCCGCCCTCGACGCGGCGTCCATCGCCGTGGCGCGGCAGCGGCTGCGGGAACTGTGGGCGCACGAGATCGCCATCGCCAAGCAGGTGGACAAGAGCAGATGGGGATCGCGGTTCGAGTTCGGCTGCATGAGCGCCGGCGCGCTCGGCGGGATCGGTCTCGCGGTGGTCGGCGCCCTGCCAGGCATCGGCGTGTCGGTCGCGGTCCTGAGCTTCGGCGGTTGGGCCGCCAAACGGTTCACCACCCCGAAACCGGCCCGCAGCCTGAGCGGCGCGAGCATGTTCGTCGCCGCGCAACGCCGGCTGGGCTGGCTGGAGCCTGGGGCCTAGCTAGGCCGGTCTCGGTCGGCGGACCAGTTGGTAGGCCTTGCAGCCCAAACACAGCCCGGTGGCCGCGTTGAGGGCTGTCACGGCGAAGGCGAGAGCGGTGAGGCTGTAGCCGGCGACATCGATGCCGAACGCGAAGGCGACGAACGCCAGGGTGGTCACCACGAAGCCGATGAGTTGGGCGAATCTCGGTGGCCGAGCATCCTCCAACTCGGCCGGTGCGCCGATCCGGGGCCAGACGACACGGGCGAAGATCTGCGCCCACAGCGACCACTGAAAGCTCACGAACGCGGTGAAGGCGAACACGGCGACCTGGGAGGCGAGCAGGAAGAGACCCAATGGCCGAAGGGCATCGACAACGAGGAGTACGACGGCGAGCACGCTCGCGGTGGCGCCGGCGCTGAACCGCAGCAGGCGCGGATCGAGATGGGAGCGGAGTGGGCACGCGCTGATCCTGGTCTTGCGCATATGGTTCTCCCGAGGGTGAGCTGCCAGCGCTAGTCCGATCGAGGTCAGAGTAACCGGCCCGTCCGACAAAATTCGCTACGCCGTGGCCGGAACGCCGTGATACACAACCGGCGTGCGAAGAGTCTTGGAGTTCCCCGAGGTCCTGCGGCTGATCGAAGACCGCTCGGCGGCGTTCCGCGCGGTGGTCGCGTCCGCCCCCGACCTCGACGCGCCGGTCCCGAGCTGTCCGGAGTGGACGTTGCGCGAGTTGGCACAGCATCTCGGCGACGGCCGCCGCCGGCAGGCCGCCATCGTCGCGGCAGGCCCGGGCGCACAGCCGCCGCCGAAAACGGACCCGAAGGGCGCCCCGACCGCGCCCCGCGACCGTGCGGCTCTGGACGCCTGGCTGGCCGAGTCGACCGAGCTCATGCTCGACGCGATGCGCGCGGCCGGCCCGGCCCGCGGCTGCTGGACCTGGTGGGGCGACTCGCAGGCGCCACAGACCAGCGGAGCCGTGGCCCGGCACCAGATCCAGGAGCTCGCCGTCCACACGTACGACGCCCAGCTCACCGAAGGAGCGGCGCAGCCGCTGCCGGCGGACGTCGCGGTAGAGGGCGTCGACGAGTTCCTGACGACGGTGTCGGCGACGACGGTCCCGTGGCCGTTCAAGCCGGCGACCATCGACCTGCACGCGACCGAGGGCGGCTCCTGGCGCCTGACCCTCGACGCGGACGGCGTCCGCTGCGCGGACCTCGCCGCCGACGCGGAGCCAGGCAACCTGGCGATACGAGGCGCGGCGAGCGACCTGGTCCTCTACTTCTACGCGCGCGTTCCGCTGGACGTCCTGGAGACCACCGGCGACACGGAGCCGATGGAGCGACTCGCCGACTGGGACCCGTACGCCTAGGCTTCGCGACTCAGGTACCGGACCGGCTTGCCGAGCGACTCCGCGTACGCGATCTCCCGCCGGGTCGACTCACCCACGTAGCCGCCCGGATCCACGATGAACACCTCGTCGGCCATGCGAATCTTCTGGAAATGCACGCGACCGAGCCGCCCCTTCAGGTCCGCGGGGTCGACCGTCCAGTCGTAGTCGGGCAACTCGGGAAGGCCGAACATCCCCAAGCTGATCACGACGCAACCTTCCAGCGTGAGCCGCTGATTGACCTCGGCAAACTCGGCCGCGAACCTGGTCGAGCCGCAGAGCGTGATCACCTTCGCCGCACCCTCGTCCGACCGTGCCGCCTGCTGGTCCTCCACGAGGTCCATGATCGATGAACGGCCGGTGCCGGGTGTCGGTGGGGTCGATTCCGATAGCGGGGCGGACATCGCGCTGTGGTCGGGGCGGCTGCGCCGATGTGCCGATGGTGACGCCGGGCGGGCGCGGTGCAGGCCCGCGCCGGACGCAAAGCTGATGTCGAGGGCGTGGTGGGGGCTGCGGTCGGAGCCGTGGCTGGCGTTGGGGTTGGCACCAATGCCGAGGTGATGCCGGGGCGGAGGCCGCGCCAGACGCGTGGCTGATGTCGGGGGTGTGGTTGGGCTGCGGTCGGAGCCGGGCTGGCCGGCGTGGCGGTGGCTTGGCGTGGCGCGGGTGTGGGGCTGCGCCGGGATCGAGGCCGATGTGGGCGGTGGTCGCGGCGGCGGTCGGAGCCGAGGGTGACGCCGGGGCGGGCGTTGGTGCGGGCCTGCGCCGGACGCGTGGCTGACGTCGGGGTGTGGTTGGGCTGGGTCGGAGCCGGGGCTGGCCGGGGTGGCGGTGCCTGGCGTGGCCCGGGTGTGGGGCAGATGTGGGCGGCGGTCGGAGCCGAGGGTGACGCCGGGGCGGGCGTTGGTGCGGGCCTGCGCCGGACGCGTGGCTGATGTCGGGGTGTGGTTGGGCGGTGGTCGGAGCCGTGGCTGGTGTCGGGTGGCGTTGGGGTGGGCACCGACGCCGAGGTGATGCCAGGCGGGGGCTGCGCCGGACGCGAGCCTGATGTCGGGGTGTGGTTGGGCTGGGGTCGGAGCCAGGGCTGGCCGGGGTGGCGGTGCTTGGCGCGGCGCGGGTGCGGGGCCGCGTCGGGACCGAGGCCGATGTGGGCCGTAGTCGGGGCTGCGGTCAGAGCCGAGGCTGGTGCCGGGGGCGTTTGGAGTCGGCACCAACGCCGAGGTGATGTCGGGGCGGAGGCCGCGCCGGGCGTGAGGCTGATGTCGGGGCGTGGTCGGGCTGCGGTCGGGGCTGGCGCTCGCGGTGGGTCGGCACCGATGCCGAGGTGATGCCGGCGCTGGCGCGGGTGCGGGCGCGGGGGCTGCGCCGGGCGCGAGGCTGATGTCGGAGCGTGGTTTGGACTGCGGTCGGAGCCGAGCCTGGTGCCGGGACGGCGTTGGGGTCGGCACCGACGCCGAGGTGATGCCGCGGTGCGGGCGCGGGCGCGGGGCCGCGCCGGACTTGAGGCTGGTGTCGGGGCGTGGTTGGGGCTGCGGTCGGGGGAGCGGCGGCGGTGGGTCGATGCGGATGCCGGGCCGGGAGCGGTGCGGGCGCGGGGACTGAGGCGAAACCGAGGCTGATGCCTGCGCCGTTAACCAGGCTGATGCCGCGGATGCGGGGGAGACCTGGTTTTGCGGAGGATTAGCGCGTGCCGGAGCGCCTTGGTGGCCATTAGCCGACCGGCGCCGCCGTTCCGCGTGACGCCGAATCAGGCCCCAGGAACGGCGGCGCTCATGTTCGCGGCGGAATTCGTCAGCTGCGGGCGAATAACTGCGGGAAGCGGTGCGATCGCGCATGACGGCCAGCTCCGCCGTAGTGAAGAACTGAAGCTGCCGCATGCATTAATTGTGCGGCAATCGTCAGCAGAAATCCTGATTCGATCATGCCAAATAAGCGCGAAGGGTGGGAAACTTCGCGCGGGCTTGGCGCGGGCAATCATGTTGCGTTTCAGGCGATCCCACGCGGGATCGAAGCGGCGGAGCTGCTGGTGGCCGACACCGAGGCGAGCCAGCCGGGCGTATTCCCAGTGCCTGATTCGGGCGAGCAGCAGCGTTGCGTCATCCCATTTCCGATAGCATTAAAGAATTGTCGCGGCAGGACGAGTTCAACGCGTTCTGAGGCCGTCCAAAGCCAGCGCCAGCACCTTGCGGCGTTGTGCGCTATCCACGTATGTCGTCGAGGTCAGGCCCGACACCATCCGCAGCAGGTCGTCGAAGGTCACGTCGGGGCGGACCTCTTCGGCCTTCTGTGCGGCGGCCAGCAACGGCTCTCCCGCCTCGTGCATGGAGATGCGGCAGGCCCGGAACATCTCCGATTCCTGGCTCAACGCCTCCAGGACCGCCCGCTTCGGCACGATGTAGTCCACGAAGCGGTCCAGCCAGGTCACCAGCGCCTCCCACGGGGGTAGGCCCACCGTGGTCACGGCGATCTCCCGTAGCTGGTTGACCTCCTCCGTGTAGACCGCCTGGAACAAGGCCTCGCGCGTCGGGAAGTTGCGGTAGAGCGTGCCCGGGCCGACGCCCGCTCGTTTCGCGATGTCGTCCAGGGACGCCCCGGTGCCCTTCTCGCCGAAGGCCTCGGCGGCCGCGGCCAGCAGGGCGTCGTAGTTGCGCCGGGCGTCGGCGCGGAGGGGGCGCCGGGCGGCATCGCGGACCTCGGCCATGGAGATCCTCCTCACTCACTCTCGGGCTTGCAGACCGGAGACTTGTCTCCACTAATGTGGAGGCGTGTCTCGACTTTATCAGGCTTCGCCGAGGGTCATCTTCAGCGTGCTCGCGGCGGCGGTGGTGGTCTTCGCGCTGACGCAGTCGTTGGTGACCCCGGTGCTGCCCACCATCGCGCACGACCTGCACACGACCTCGACCACGGTGACCTGGGTGCTCACGGCCTGGCTCCTCGCCTCCTCGGTGTCCACCCCCATCCTGGGTCGCATCGGCGACGCGATAGGCAAGGACCGCACGGTGCTGGTGGCCCTCGCGGCGATCGCCGTGGGCTGTCTTCTGGCGGCTATCGCCCCGAATATCGGGATTCTCATCGTGGGTCGCGTCCTGCAAGGCGTCGGCGCTGCCGTGTTCCCGGTCTCCTTCGGCATCCTCCGCGACGAGTACCCGCAGGAGAAGCTGCACTCCGCCGTCGGCATCATGGCCGCGGTCATCGCGGCCGCGAGCGGCACGGGCATCGTGCTGGCCGGCCCGATCGTCAGCGCACTGAACTGGCGCTTCCTGTTCTGGTTCCCGATGATCGCCACGGTCGTCATCGGGATCCTGGCCTGGCGGCTCGTGCCGGCCTCGAAGACGCGGCACCCCGGAAAGATCAACTGGCTGGCCGCGATCCTGCTCTCCGGCTGGCTGGTCGCCCTGCTGCTGCCGCTGACCGACGGCAGCGAGTGGGGCTGGAGTTCGGGGAGGACCCTGGGCCTGTTCGCCCTCGCGGTGGTGCTGTTCGTCGCGTGGGTGGTCAGCGAGGTCCGCTCGTCCAGCCCCCTGATCGACATGCGGATGATGCGGCTGCCCGCGGTCTGGACCACGAACGCGGTCGCCCTGATCTTCGGTGCCGGGATGTTCGGGATCTTCGCCTTCCTGCCGCAGCTCATGCAGGTGCCGACCTCGTCCGGGTACGGCTTCGGCGCCAGCGTGACCAGGGCCGGCCTGCTGATGCTGCCGATGATGGGCATGATGGCGATCGTCGGCTCGCTGAGCGGACCGCTCACCCGCTGGGTCCCCGCGAAGGCACAGTTGATCACGGGTGCCGGCCTGACCACGCTGATGAGCCTGGCGATCGCGTTCCAGCACGACGCCGAGTGGAAGATCGCCGTGTTCGGAGGCATCTTCGGCGTCGGCCTGGGCCTGATCTACTCGCCGATGATCAACCTGATCGTGCAGAACGTGCCGAAGAGCCAGACCAGCGTCGCGAGCGGCATGAACACCAACATCCGCACGATCGGAGCCTCCATCGGTACGGCGGTCGTCAGCTCCGTGGTCGCGGCACACACCCTGCCCAGCGGGCTGCCGGCGGATCGCGGTTTCACGCTGTCGTTCACGATCACCGCCGTCGCCGAAGCGGCCGCCTTCTTCCTGGCCATGGCGGTGCCGGCCGCGAAGAAGCTCGCGAAGGCTCCGGAGCCCGAGGTCCTGCCCGAGCTCAGCCCGGTGGAGCTCTGAAAATGCGGAATGATCATGGCGTACGCTTCGGCGTCTTCGTCGCCCCCGACGCCGGTGCGATCGATCGGGTACGCGCGAACGTGGCGGCCGCCGACGCGACCGGCTTCGACTACGTGACGATTCAGGACCATCCGTACGTGGCCCAGTTCCTCGACACCTTCTCGTTGGCGGCGTCCCTGTTGAGCGAGAACCGGCGCATCCGGGTGATGACGGACGTCGCCAACCTGGCACTGCGCCCGCCGGCGATGCTGGCGAAGACGGCGGCGAGCCTCGACCTGCTCTCGGGCGGCAGGTTCGAGCTCGGCCTCGGTGGCGGCCGCAACTGGCCACAGATCGCCGGACTCGGCGGCCCGACCTGGTCTCCCGGCCAGACGGTGACGGCGGTCGAGGAGGCGATCCTCATTCTCCGTGCGATGTGGACAGACCAGCGGACGGCGCACCTGGACGGCAAGGTCTTCCACCTCGACGCGCAGACCGGACCCGCGCCGGCGCACAACGTCGGCATCTGGCTCGGCGCGGTCGGCCCGCGGATGCTCGACCTGGTCGGCCGGCGGGCCGACGGCTGGATCGCGCCGCTGGGCACGCCGTTCGAGTCCAAACCGGTGGCCCAGGAGCGCATCGACCGCGCCGCCGTGGCGGCCGGCCGCGAACCCACCGACGTGAGCCGCGTCATTCAACTCGTGGGATCGGTGACGGCCCGGCGAAGCACGACCGATCGACCCCGGACCGGCCCAGGCGCACAGCCGATCCTGACCACGCCCGAGATCTGGGGGCGGATCATCGCCGAGTTCGTCACCGAGGAGCGGTTCGACACCGTCAACTTCGTGCCGCACCCCGAGAACGTGGAGCAGATCTCGCTGTTCGGCACCGAGGTCATCCCCGCCGCCCGGGCCGCCATCAGGAAAGCGAGGTCGTGATGCTTCGCCTGCCCGACCATCTCGAGCGGTTTCTGATCGAGCCCGACGATCCCGCGTACGCGCGGGTGAGCAGCACCTACACCACCAAGGCACGGCCGGCCGGTGTCCTGTTCCCGCGCGGCGACCAGGACATCGCCGACGCGCTGGCGGCCGTGGCCGACACCTCGCTGCCGCTCTCGATCCGCAGTGGCGGGCACGGTCTGTCGGGGCGATCCACCAACGACGGTGGCCTGGTGATCGACCTGTCCCAGCTCGACCAGATCGAGGTCGTCGACCGGGACCGGCACCTCGTCCGGATCGGCCCCGGAGCCCGCTGGGGCACGGTCGCCGAGCGGCTGGCCACCGAAGGCCTCGTCATCAGCTCCGGCGACCACGGCAACGTCGGCGTCGGCGGGTCCGCCACCGGTGGGGGCGTCGGCTGGCTCGCCCGCGGCTACGGCCTGACCATCGACCACGTCCGCGCCGCCGAGCTGATCACTGTCGACGGCCGGCGGCTGCGCGTCACCGACACGACGGAGGGCGACCTCTTCTGGGCCCTGCGCGGGGCCGGGGCCGGGATCGGCGTCATCACCGCGTACGAGATCGAGGCGATGCCGCTCACAGGGGTGGGAGTCGCTGGCCTCACGTACCTGGTAGAGCCCCACGGCCAGACCCTGGCGGCGTGGGCGGCGGCCCTGTCCCGGTCGCCGCGCGAGCTGTCGGCCATGGCGAACCTGATGATGCAGGGCGACAACCTCGTCCTCAGTGTCACCGCCGTCGTCGCCTCGTCCCACGAGGACGTGATCCGGGACGCCCTGGCCCCGCTCCTGGCCGCCGGACCGGTGCACGCGCAGACGCAGGTCGTCCCGTACGACGCCCTGGTCTCGCCCGCACACCAGCACGCGAACGTCGGTCAGCAGGCCGCGACGGCGACCAGCGCGGCGCTGCGCGAGCTCGACGAGGACGCGGCCCGGGCGTTGGCGCGGGCCGCGCGAAGCCGGCATCGGCCCCTGATCCAGTTCCGGTCACTGGACGGCGCGGTGCGGGACGTCGATCCGGATGCCACGGCCTTCCACCACCGGTCCCACCAGTTCCTGGTCGCGGGCGTGGTGTTCGGCAGCCACCGGGACGCGGCTCTGGCCGACGCCTGGGGACCGGTCGCGGCACTCGCGGACGGCGCCTACCCCGGATTCGAGTCCCGGGGCGACGCGGACAGCTTCCGCCGCGCGTACCCCGGGCAAACGGGTCAGCGAGTGAGCGCGACCTGGCAGCGCATGGATCCCCGGGGCCTGATCCGACCGATCACGTGTGCGCCGGCAGCGGTTCGCGGTCGCGGCTCGGCAGGGCGGCCAGCGCGAGGCTGAGCAGCGCCGCGCCGCAACCCAGCAGGAAGAACAGCGAGAAGACCGGCTGGCCGAGCCACTCCCACATCGGGTGCCAGGACGGGTGCGGCTCGTCGATCGTGTGCCACGCCATCGTCGGGAGAGCGAGCAGCGCCGGCGCCCACCAGAGGAACAGGGCGATGCCCAGCAGCGTCTTCACCACCGCCCGGGCCGGGTGGCGTCCCTGCGTGCGGCGGCTGGCCCAGCCGAACAGGAGGAATGCGACCACCGCGCCCGCGAGGCCACCGGCGACCGCCAACGGGTAGACGGCGGCGGGCGTCGCCCGTTGGAAACCGCCCGAGATCCGTCCCGGGTTGTACGAGTCGGTGGGGGTGACCTCCAGCGTGAAGGTCGTGTCTCCGCGCCCCGCCACGATGGTGGTGCTCCGGGGGATCGTGGTCGGGTCGCAGGGTGGGCCGGCGCAGCCGTACACCTCGTGGAAGATGGGCCGGTAGACGGTCCAGCCGTGCGCGCGCAGGTTCTGCCGGGCCTGGTCGACGATCACCGCCGGATCCGTCATCGGCGGAAGTGGGGCCGAGCCCGCGACGCCCGCCTGCGCGTACTCGCCGCCGTCGCCGAGCAGCAGGTCACGGGTCGAGCGCAGGCTCAGCGGGGAGCCGTAGATGATGAACAGCGCGGGCGCGTCCTCGAGGTCGGCGAACTCCTGCTCGGGCAGGATCTCCGCGAGCATGGCCCGCGCCTCGGCGGCACGGGGAAGGGGACGGGCGGTCTGCCATCCGGCGCGCGCGGCGAACGCGGCGGCGAACAGGCCGCTGATGACCGCCGCGAGCACGGCCCACGTGACGACGGTGCGGCTGGCCGGCCGGCCCAGGCGGGCCCGCAGGCCGTGCCGGACCAGGTTGGCGGCCTCGCGGGCGCTCGGCCGGCGAAGGCCGGGAGCGGCCGCGTCGAGCAGCGCCCCGACGAGCTCGTCGCCCCGGGCCCGGCGGTACGCGCGGGGGTAGGCGAACAGCAGCCGGCGGTAGCGGCGGGCGAGCGGGCCGGTCATCACGCGGTCTCCGGGCGGACGGCACGGAGCCGGGTCTCGGCGGCCGTGGCGAGCTGGCGCAGCCGGGCGGTCTCGGCGGTCAGGGCGGCGAGGCCCGCGCTCCTGAGCCGGTAGTAGCGCCGCGTCCGCCCGTCGACCTCCTCCTCGCGGTCGGGCTCGATCAGCCCTTCCGCGGTGAGCCGGTCGAGTGCCGTGTAGAGGGTGCCGGTCAGCAGGCTGGTCCGCCCGCCGGAGAGCACCCGGACCTCCTGCACGATGCCGTAGCCGTGCCGGGGTCCGTCGGCCAGTGCCGTCAGGATGAGGAAGGTCGGTTCGCGCATCGCCGCCACGGCGTACACGATAGATAAATGATCAATCTATAGTCAACGGATTGGCGACCTTCAGTTGCCCGTGGTCGACGAGCCAGCGCACCGACTCCAGGATCGCGTCCTCCGGCTCGTAGCGCGGCGTATAGCCCAGCAGCGTGCGGGCCTTCTCGATGCTGAAGTAGTGGTCGCGGACGAGATGCTCCCAACTGAGCTGGGCGGCCTCCTCGCCCGCTCTGGCGCGGAACTGCTCCCACGTCACCGGCCGCAGGTCGGCGGTCAAGCCGAACCACGACGCCGCGATCTGGGCGTAGCCGCGCACGTTCAACGCCGAGGGCGCCACGACGCTGAAGTCCTCGCCCGCAGCGGCGTCACGATGCGCGAGGGCGGCCTCGAAGGCCTGCGCCACGTCGTCGGCGTGGACGTGGTGCATGAGCTCCGCGCCGATCCCCGGAATCTCCAGCGGCTGCCCGGCCGAGAGGCGGTGCCACACGGTCGGGTCGAGGTTGCCGAGCGGACCGATCGGGTGCCAGCCGGGGCCGACGATGTGACCCGGATGCAGCGACGTCGTGACCAGACCACCGGAGCGCGTCTCCTCCTTCAGCATCCGTGCGATGGCGTCCTTCGCGATGCCGTACGCGCCGATCGGTGGTGTCCCGGTGTCCTCGGTGACCGGCACCTTCGCGCTCGGGCCGCTGCGCCAGATGGATCCACAGTGGAGCAGGTGCCCGACGACGCCCCGCAGGCGGGAAACGAGGGCGGTCGCGGATTCCAGGTCGAAGCAGACGAGGTCGACGACGGCGTCGGGTGCGAGGTCGGCCACCTCGGCGGGGAAGGTGGCCGAAGCGCGGTCCGCGGTCACCTGACGCACCTGCCGCCAGGCGTCGTCCCGCACATAGCCGGCGTGCTGTCCGCGGCTGACGCTCACCACGTCGTGACCGGCGCGGACCAGCCGGGGAACCAGGAACGTGCCGATGTGCCCGCTGCCACCGATGACGACGACTCTCATGGCGTCAGACTATGCGGCGCCGCGGCGATCGCAGTGCTGGCCGACAACAACGTGAGCGCTGGTGGCGGCGTTCGCGTCACGCCCGGATCGGGGTTCCCGCACCAGCCGCGGAAACCGACCTCGGTGGGTCGTCCGAGCTTCGGTCGCTGGGCGTCTGTCCGGTTACGTTGCGGTTCATGCGACACGTCTGGACCTTGATCGCGGCCGCGGTCATCAGCCCGCTTTCCTGGCTCCTGCTCGCCTACGGCCAGGACAGATCCGTGCAGGCGTTCGCCGGCCAAGAAGGCGCAGGCCGGTTGGCCAAGGGCGATTTCGTCGGGCCGACCGTCGGTCTGGCCGCGGCCGGGCTCCTGCTTGGGCTCATCGCCACGTTGCGGTTCTCGCCGCTCGGCGCCACGCTCGCCGGGACCGCGTACGCCGGCAGCTACCTGGCCCTGCTCGTCGATCCCGACAAGGTGTGGGACGTGTTGCCGAAGAGCTTCTCCATGGCCGGCCACAGCCTCGACCTCACCACCCCACCGCGCACCGGCACGACGCTGGTGCTCGGTGCACTGCTGCTCGTCGCCGTCGTCAGCCGCGACCGCTGGCGGCGGTGGCCCGCGCCTGACGCCGCGGTCCCAGAGCAGGACGAAGCCCCGCCGATCCTGCTCGACGACCGCCCGGTCGGCATCGACGGCCTCGAGCTCACCCGGACCCGGTCCGGCGGACCGGAGCCGACGCCCGAACCGGTCTGGGCGAACCGACACGGCAACCCGCCACCGTCGGACTGGCCACCCAGCCGTTGACCCGGGCCGCGGCGCCGAACAGCGCGGCGGCCCGGGTGCGGACGCGCCCTACGGGGCCCGGTAGGCGGACCAGGCGTCGACCATCCGGGCGGCCTGGCCCGGCGTGAACGCGTACATGCAGGAGTCCTGGGTGTAGTCCATGAAGTTGGTGATCGGGTCGAGCCCGGCGGCGGAGCAGGTGTCGCGGCCGGTCGGGCAGTTGAACGCCGGCTCGGCCTCGGCCGGGGTGTCGGCGACCTGGTCGCCCGACTTGCTGCAGCCACCCTGGAAGGTGTGGTAGAGGTTCAGCCAGTGGCCGACCTCGTGGGTGGCGGTGTCGCCCAGGGCGTAGATGCCGGCCGTGCCACCCGGCAGCGACTCGCCGAGCACGACGACGCCGTCGGAGCTCTGCAGTTTGCGCTGCGGGAACGTGGCCCAGCCGAGCAGGTCGTCGCTGAGCTCGCCGGTGTAGATGTTGAGCGTGTCCTTGCCACCGACCCGCAGCGCCGCCTTCATCTCCCGCTCGGCGCGGGAGCCGTACACGATCGGATACCAGTCCGGTCGTACGGTCCGGGTGGTCGACTGGAGCTGGAACGCGAACGGGGTCGCCGCGCCACCGACGGCGCCGCCGTCGTACGAGTCGTTCAGGACGGCGATCTGCTGCTGGATCATCGAGTCCGGCAGGTAGCCGCCGGCCCGGGTGGTGTCCCGCGCGACGACGTGCACGACCACCGGGATGGTGACGGCGGCCAACGCCGTCGCGCCGGGTGGCCGGCGCCGGTCGGCGAGCACCGCGGCCAGGTCGCCCTCGCGCTGGCGCACCTGGGTGTCGGTGAGCGCGTTTGGGTCCTGATGGCCGGGCCGGCCGGGCCGGGCCTTGGCGTCGGCGTGCGTGGCCTCCGCCACGCAACCGGCGGGCGCTTGCGCGACCACGCCGGCGGCGGGCGCGGCGGCGAACCCCGCGCCCACGAGCAGGAGCAGGCCCGTCGCGGCCCGGGTCGCTCTTCGTGTGATGTTGACGTGCATGCGTCACCTCGGCAGCTTCGTCCGGGGTGGGCGGCTGGCCCACCTTTCCGGGTTAAGCGCCGTATGGACGCGCGTCGTTACGTGAGATCGTGGCGATGACGTCGCCCTGGGCGGCCTCTGCGCCTTCCTCGACCAGCAGCGTCACCACGCCGGCGGTCGGGGCCGGCACCTCGACGGTGACCTTGTCGACCTGCACCTCGGCCAGCACCTGTTCGGCCTCGACCCGCTCGCCGTCGCGGACGAACCAGGTCGCCACCACGCCCCGCGCTGTCGGGTCCTTCCGCGACAGCGCGGGGAACGGCACCTGGGTCATGCGCCCACCACGGCCCGGATCGCCGCCTCGATCCGCTCTGGCCGAGGCAGCACCGCGTACTCCAGCGCGTGCGCGTACGGGATCGGCACGTCCGGCACGGCGACGCGGGCGACCTTGGCGCGCAGCAACCCCGGGTCGACGTCGGTGACGGTGGCGACGACCTCGCCCGACAGGCCGTACGACAGGTAGTCCTCGTCGACGACCACGAGCCGGCCCGTCTTCGCCACCGAGGTGAGGATCGCCTCGCGGTCCAGCGGCACCAGGCTGCGCAGGTCGAGCACCTCGACGTCGACGCCCTCGGTGGCCAGGCGGTCGGCCACGTCGAGCGCGTGGTGCACCGACAGCGACACCGTCACCACCGTGACGTCGGAGCCTGCCCGGGCCACGCGGGCCTTGCCGATCGGCACGGTGAACGGCTCGTCGGGCACCTCGTCGACCGAGCGCGGGTTCTTCGCCATCCACGGCAGCCCCAGCACTCCCTTGTGGAACATGTAGACGACCGGGCTGTCGTCACGGATGGCGGAAATCATCAGACCCTTGGCGTCGTACGGGTTGCTGGGCACCACGACCTTCATGCCCGGCAGGTGCGCGAACGTGCCCCACAGGCACTGCGAGTGCTGCGCGCCGTCGCTGTAGCCGCCGCCGACCGCGGTGGTCAGCACCATCGGCACCTTGACGTTGCCGCCGGACTCGTACGAGATCTTCGCCATGTGGTTGTAGATCTGGTCCATGCAGACGCCGAAGAAGTCGACGAACATCAGCTCGACGATCGGCCGCAGCCCCTCGACCGCGGCGCCGATGCCCAGGCCGATGAACGCCGTCTCGGAGATCGGGGTGTCGATGACGCGGGTGGCGCCGAACCGGTCGAGCAGGCCGGTCGAGGAGCTGAAGATGCCGCCGTACGCGCCGACGTCCTCGCCCAGCACGATCACCGACTCGTCGCGTTCCATCTCGGCCGCGATGCCGTCGACCATCGCCTTGGCGGTGGTGAGGCGGTGCCTGCTTGCCGTGGCGGTCATGCCGGGCCTCCGTCCGCGAACACGTACCTGCCCGCCTCTGCGGGGTCTGGTGCGGGGCTCTCCTTGGCGAACCGCACGGCGTCCTCGACCTTCTCGACGGCCTCGGCCTTGACCGCGGCCGCGCCCGCCTCGTCCAGCAGCCCCGCCTCCCTTAGCGTCCGCTCGTAGGTGGGCAGCGGGTCGCGGCCCGGCACGTCCTCGATGTCCTTGCGGTACGCCTGCGCGTCCCCCTCGAAGTGGCCCCACAGCCGCAGCGTGTGCACCTCGATCAGGCTCGGCCCGTCGCCGGCCCGGGCCCGGGCGACCGCTCTGCCCGCCGCCGCGTACACGGCCTCGACCGCGTTGTCCTCGATCCGCTCACCGGGCATGTCGTAGCCGGCCGCCCTTACCGCGTTGGACGGCACACAGGTCGACGATGCGCGGGGCACCGAGATGCCCCAGTCGTTGTCCTCCACCACGAACACGACCGGCAGCCGCCACAGCGCGGCCAGGTTCAGCGACTCGTGGAACGCTCCCTGGTTCGCGGCGCCCTCACCGGTCACCGCGACCGCGACCCGGTCGGTGCCCTTGCGCTGGAACGCGAACGCCTGCCCCAGCGCCGGCGGGTAGCCCTCGGCGATGATCCCGGAACAGGAGAAGTGCGTGGCCGGGTCGAACAGGTGCATGTGGCCGCCGCGCCCCCGTCCGAGGCCGGTCTCCCGACCGAAGATCTCGGCGGCCATCCGGCGCAGGTCGATGCCGTGCGCGATCGCGAAGTGGTGCGGCCGGTGCGTGGCCGTGACCGCGTCGTCGGTGGTCAGGTGCGCGCACACCCCGGCGGCGACGGGCTCCTGCCCGGCGGCCAGGTGCATCTCACCGGGTACGAGGCCCTTGCCGATGTCGAACCCGGGGCCCTTGTCCGCGTGGTACTCGCGCAGCATCGCCTCCTCGAAGGTGCGCGCCAGCACCATCGTGCGGTACAGCTCGACGCGGGTCCCGTCGTCCGGTGGTGCGGTCATGCTGACCCTCCTTCGTCGGCTTGCCTTTCAGGCAGCCTCGGACGGAGCGGGTTCGCGGGCCAACCGCTGGATTTCAGATGGTGGTACGCCGGTCAGCCGGTGATCGCGAGGGAGGCCAGCCGGGCGGTGCGGGCGAGGGCGTCGCCGCGGCCGATGACCTGAGCGAGCCGGTGTGCCGGCACCGACACGGCCACCGCGCCGACCACCTCCGGCGCGGCGAACGCGGCCGCGACGCACGCCGTACCCACCGAATATTCCTGCCGGTCGACGGCGAGCGGGCCGCCCGCGCCGATCTCGCGCAGCAGGCTGGCGCGGTCCGTGATCGTGTGCCGGGTGAGGTCCGGCAGGTCGTGCCGAGACAGGTAGTCGGCGCGCTCGTCCTCGCCGAGGCCGCCGAGCACGGCCTTGCCGAGCGCGCAGGCGTGCCCGGCGTCGTGGAACCCGACCCACAGGTCGACCCGGGGCGTGTCCGGCCCGTCGGCGATGTCGACGACCCGGATCTCGCCGTCGACGTAGAGCGACAGGTAGGCCGCGGCCCGCAGCTCGTCGCGCAGGGCCTGGAGCAACGGGCGGACCTTGGCGATCGCGAGGTTGCGGCTCGTGGGCTGGCCGAGCGCCATGATCCGGTCGCCGAGCACGTAGCCGTCGCCCTCGCGGCGCAGGTAGCGCTCGTGCACGAGGGTCCGCAGCAGGTGGTAGGTCGTGGACAGGTGCTGGTCGGTGATCCGCGCGAGGACCTTGGCCGGGACGGGTCGATCACTGGCACCGACCGCGTCGACCAGGTTGAGCGCCCGCCGCACGGAGTTGATCAGGGTCGGTTGGGCCATCTCCGCACCGCCTTCCGCGTGGCACAAGACCATCACGGATCCGGCGGTACGGGCGATGTCCGTTCTCGCGGATCGCGTGCTTAGACCCCGATGGCCGCGTGGGCTTCCTCGATGGACCGCAGGTGCCGTGGGCCTCGCTGGCCTCGGCGATGGCGCGGGCCTCGTCGATGATCGCGCGGGCGTCGTCGTGCCGCCCCTGCCCGGCGGCGATGTAGGCCAGCCCCACCAGGTTCGCGGCCACGCCCGGCAGGTGGCCGAGCTCCTTGCGCAGCTCGACGGACGCCTCGAGGTGCTCGCGCGCGGTGTCCAGCCGGCCGGCGGCGTGCTCGGCGACGCCCAGGTGCCGCAGCGCGTACGACATGGTCCGCCGGTCTTCGATCTGCTTGGCGAGCGCGTGCGCCCGCTCGAACGCGGGCACCGCGGCGACGTCGTTGCCCTCGACCACCTGGTGGTAGATGCCGATCCAGAAGTGCGACTCGGCCTCGCCGCGGACGTCACCGATCGCCTGGAACAGCACCAGCGCCTGCTCGAAGAGGGCGAGCTCGCGCAGGTCCACCTCGCCGTTCTCGAGGAAACGGCCGTGCACGATCCGGCCGCGGGCCAGCGCGAGATCGGCCCGCACGGCGTCGAGCTGCTGCTCGGCCACACCGAGCGCGCCGGCGTCGCCGCCGAACACGAAGCTGTCGTAGAGGTTCCGGGTCTGCTCGATCCGGTCTTCCATGCCACTGCCCCCGTCAGGTCAGGAAAGAGAAAGACGAACCTTAACGTCTTGGTCGCCAGGGCTCACCCCCGGGCACTAGTAGGGCTTTGTCACCCTTCGAGTGGCTGATGGTGACGGGTTCGGGTTGATGTTGGTGTCGTCGAGGAATGGACACTGCGCAGGTACGACGGCTCGGCGATGATCTGGCGGAGTATGTCGGGGATGTGTTCGCGTCGCTGAGATACGCGGGTTGGCAGGACCGGGCCGGGCATTATCTGCGTGGCCTGATGCTCGATGGTCGGCGTAAGTCGATCCAGCCGATGGCGGCCCGGTTGCGCGGGCCACACGAGCAGGCGTTGAACCATTTCGTCACGAACAGCCCGTGGGACGTGACGCCGGTGCGCCGCAGGATCGCCGAACGCATGAACGAGGCGTTGGATGATGCGGCCTG
>NZ_FZPH01000006.1:154617-466906 GCF_900188485.1 Asanoa hainanensis | reverse complement strand
AACGCCCTGGAAACCCAGATCGCCGACACCCTCGCACAGCATCCGGACCGGGACATCTTCACCAGCCTGCCCCGCGCCGGGACCGTCCGCGCCGCCCGGCTCCTAGCCGAGATCGGAGACGCCCGCGGCCGGTTCCCCACCCCGGCATCCCTGGCCGGCCTGGCCGGCGTCACCCCATCGACCCGCCAATCAGGACAGGTCCGCGTGGTCACGTTCCGCTGGGCGGTCGACAAACAACTCCGCGGCGCGGTCTGCGACTTCGCCGCCGACTCCCGCCACACCAACCCCTGGGCCGCGCACCTCTACAACCACGCCCGCGCCCGCGCCCGCGGCCACCGCCACCCCCACGCCGTCAGAATCCTCGCCCGCGCCTGGCTCGCCGTGATCTGGAAATGCTGGACCACCAACACCCCCTACGACCCGAACCGACACCGCGCCCTCCAAACCCTCCTCCACCAAGATCAACAACCCGAGGGTTGACACAGGACACTCCCGCCGGGGATCGCTTCGCTTGCCAGGTCCGCGGCACACAACCCGAAAGGCCACGGGCGCGCGGCGCGCACCCGCAAGTGGTGGCCCGGAGGCGATGGTTGACCGGCGCGACCGCTACCGACGGCGGGTGTGTCGGCCGGGTCGGGAGCGCGCGCCTCGTGCGTGGCGTTTGGCCTGTGGGCCGCGGTTGAGCGGCACGGCCACTGCCGACGGTGGGTGCGTTGGCCGGCTGCGAAGCGTGTGCCTCCTGCGTTGCGATTGGCCCGCAGACTGCGGTTGAGCGGCGCGGCCACTGCCGACGGCGGGTGTGTCGGTCGGGTGGGGAGGGCGCGCCTCGCGCACGGCGATTGGCCCTGTAGGCCGGGGTAAAACGGTGCGGGCATTTCGGATGGCGAGTGCGTCGGTCGGTTGCAGAGGGCGCGCCTCGTGCGCGGGGATTGGCCCTCAGGCCAAGGGTGAGCGCGCTGCGGTGGTTACCGACGGGGGTGCGTCGGCGGGTTGCGGAGCGTGTGCCTCGCGCACGGCGATCGGCCCGTAGGCCGGGGTAAGCGGTGCGGGCATTGCCGACGGCGGGTTGCGGAGGGCGCGCCTTGTGCACCGCGATTGGCCGAGGCCGCGCGGCCCAGTCCGGACCGACGACGAGTCGGCGGAGCGCCGCGAGGGTGCGGCGATCGACCGGGTCTCAGGTCGGGAGGTCCGACCGCTCTACAGCGCGCCAGCCGCCAATGCCGCTCGCAGTTCGCGGACGTCGATCGAGCCGGTTGGGACGTCCTGGTCGATCGGGTAGTACATCCGCTGCACCGCGGCCACCACCGCCTCGACCACCTGGTCGCGGAAGCGCGGGTCGACCAGCTTCGCCCGGTCGAGCGGCGACGTCAGATAACCGACCTCGACCCGTACGGCGGGCATCTTGGTCAGCCGCAGCAGCTCCCACGTCTTGGCGTGCGTCTGGCAGTTGCGCAACCCCGTCCGCACGACGATCTCGCGCTGCACCAGACCGGCCAGCCGCTCACCTACGGTGGAAGCGGCGCCGTGGTCGGTGCCGTAGTGGTACGTCGCCACCCCGTCGGCCTCCGGGTTGACGTGGCCGTCGATGTGCAGCGAGATGAACAGGTCACCACCGAGCTCGTTGGCCAGCTGCGCCCGCTCGAGGTCCGTCAGCTCCCCCGCCGGCGCCGGCCCGCGAGTCAGGTGCACCCGCATCCCGGCCGCGGCGAGTCGGCCTTCCAGCCGCGCCGCCATGTCGTACGCCAGCTCCGCCTCGGTCCACCGCAGCTCGCCCTCCGGGACGACCACGCCCGGGTCGGGGCCGCCGTGGCCCGGGTCGACGATCACCGTCTTGCCGACCAGGTTGGGGCCGGAGTGCCGGAACGCGTCCGACTCGCGCAGCCACTGCGGGCGCCCGCCGGTCACCTTGCGGCCGAGCCGGCGCAGCGCGTGCATGGTCTGCGGGCCGCAGGCGCCGTCGGGTGCGAGCCCGACCTCACGCTGGAACTGGGCCACGGCGTGGGCGGTGCGGGCGCCGTACACGGAGTCGGCGCGGCCGACGTCGTACCCCATCTCCAGGAGTCGTTCCTGCAGGGTTCGCACGTCTTCGCCGATCAGCGGCTCCGGGATGGCCTGGTAGAGGGTGCGCGAGCCGAGCCGCCAGCGGGCCGCGACCAGGGCCCGCCAGGTCTCCGCGCCCACCGCGCCGTCGACGCTGAGGCCGCGGCTCTGCTGGAAGGCCCGCACCGCCTGCTCGGTGGCGTCGTCGAAGTCGCTGGACTCGAACTCCGAGCCCGAGGAGGCGGCGTGTGCGCCCGGGATCAACCCGAGGCCGACGAGGATGCCACGGATCTCGGTAACCGCGGGACCACGGTCTCCACGTCGGACAACACGCACGGACTACCTCCTCCGGGTGACACGAGCCGCGCTTCCGGAGCCTATCGTGGCCGCCTGGCCAGGGCCGGAAGGATCGTGAGACGAAGAACGCCCCCGCACCCAGGCGGATGCGGGGGCGTGTTGCGCGTGGGTCAGAACGCGGCCTCGATGAGCTTGACCAGGTCACCCTTGGGTCGGGCGCCGGCTACCGACTGCACGGGCTCGCCGCCCTTGAACACAGTGAGTGTCGGCACCGACATCACCCGGTAGGCGCGCGCCGTCTCCGGGTTCTCGTCGATGTTGAGCTTGACGATCCGCACCTTGTCGCCCATCTCAGCGGCGATCTCTTCGAGCAGCGGCTCCACCTTGCGGCACGGCGCGCACCACTCGGCCCAGAAGTCGACGAGCACGGGCGTTTCCGCCTGCAGGACATCGTTGACGAAGTTGGCGTCCGTCACCGACTTGGTCGCTCCCACTTGTAAACCCTCCTCCGGGCCAACGAATGCTGAATCGAGTATGTAGTTTCCGGGAACGCCCGGCGGCATGTCGTGTCCGGACTCACGCCCGGCCGAAGATCAGACCTCGAGCGCGGCGATGAACCGCTCGGCGTCGAGCGCCGCCGATGTGCCGGTGCCGGCGGCGGTGATCGCCTGCCGGTACGTGTGGTCGACCAGGTCGCCGGCCGCGAACACGCCCGGAAGGCTGGTGTGCGTGGTCGGCGCGGACACCTTGACGTAGCCGTTCTCGTCCATGTCGACCTGGCCGCGGAACAGCTCGCTGCGCGGGTCGTGGCCGATCGCCACGAACACGCCGGCCACCGGGAGCTCCTTGGCCTCGCCGTTGTGCACGTTGTGCAACTTCACGCCCGTGACCTTGCCGTCTTCGCCGAGCACCTCGGTCACGATCGAGTTCCACTCGACCTTGATCTTCGGGTTGGTCAGCGCCCGCTGGGCCATGATCTTGCTCGCCCGGAACGAGTCGCGGCGGTGGACGATCGTCACGCTGGAGGCGAAGCGGGTGAGGAAGCTGGCCTCCTCCATCGCGGAGTCGCCGCCGCCGACGACCACGATGTCCATGCCGCGGAAGAAGAAGCCGTCACAGGTGGCACACGACGAGACGCCGTGGCCGAGGTATTCCTGCTCGCCGGGCACGTTGAGCGGGCGCCAGGCCGAACCGGTGGACAGGATGACCGCCTTGGCCCGGTAGACCGTCTCGCCCACGTAGACCGCCTGGGTCACGCCGGACCCGAGCTGCCCGCTGTCGACCAGCTCCACCCGGGTCACGTCGTCGGTCAGGAACTCGGCGCCGAACCGCTCCGCCTGCTTGCGCATGGCGTCCATCAGCTCGGGGCCCAGGATGCCGTCCGGGAAACCGGGGAAGTTCTCCACCTCGGTGGTGGTCATCAGTGCGCCACCCGATTGCACACCCTCGATCACCAGGGGGTTCAGGTTGGCGCGGGCGGCGTACACCGCGGCGGTGTAACCGGCCGGACCAGAGCCGATGATGATCAAGTTGCGGACGTCGTCCACTGCCGTCTCCCGAAGTTATGGCGTTGCTCGCACCAGGAAGAACGTCATGGTACGAGCCAAGGATTCCCGTGGGTGGACAACCTCACGCCGCGCGTCCGGTCTGTCCGGGGCTGTTACCGGTCACCCTACTCGGGTGCGGAACAGCTCGTCTGTGCCGCCCGGGCCGCAATCGGGGCCGACCGCCCAGCCCCACCGGACCCCCGCGGAGTCGGTGAAGAACACGATCACGGCAGGGCGGCCCTGGTACGAGGAGAAGTCGGCGGCCGACACCGTGATCGGCCCTTGACCGTGTGCCTGCGCGATCGCGTCGACGCACACGGCCAGCGCCGCCGCGCCGTTGAGCCGGAACAGCTCGGGCTCGACCGCCTTGGCGCTGGCGCCTTCCGGCTGGTCGCCCTCGGCCGACATCACACCCGGGCTCTGCAACGCCTTCACCGACGCCCGTGCCGAGCCGGCGGCCAACCCACGGGCGACGGCGTCACCCGTGTAGTCCTGGCCGGTGGCGAAGCGCGGGATCGCCAGGGTGGCGGCGTCCCCGCCGGCCGCGTTCGGCGCCTGAGCAGCGGTGTCGGCGGCTCCGCCGGCCGACTGGGTGGCGGTCGTGCCGGAGCCGACGGACTGGCTGATCCAGAACCCCGCGAAGGCCGCCACAGCCACCGCGACCAGCGCCGGCGCGGCCCAAGCCAGCCAACGTGGCCGGTGGCGCAAGGGCCGACCAGCCGGCCGTGCGCCGCCCCGCCGCCCGCGAGACTCTGCCCGCCGCCCGCGCGGGCCGGCCGGCACGTGATCCGCGGCCGCCGTATGGTCCGAGGCCGCAGCGCGGTCCGAGGCTGCCGCATGGTCCGAGGCCGCCGCGCGGTCCGACTCCGCCGCGGCCGGGGCCGGCAGCGCGGCCAGGAGCCGGGTCAGCACCTCTTCGGGCATGGGCTCGGCCGTCTGCTCCGCGAAGGTGGCCAGGTCGTCGGCCGTCGCCGAGAGCGCCGCCACCAGCAGGTCGTGCTCCCGGGCCCAGCCCGGGTCGGTGGCCACCAGCGCGGCCACCCGCTCGTGCTCGGGAGTGCCGTCGAGCGCGCCGCCGACGTAGTCGGCCAGCAGATCGAAGTCGACCTCGCTCATGACACCCCCTCCCCGCTGACGTCAGGCACCGGACTGCCCGACACTGATCGGACGTCACCGCCGGTCGACCGGTTCCGTGCGGTGGTGGACGGCATGCCGGCACCACCGCCGCCTGGTCGCAGGTGCCCCAGGAGCATCGCCAACCGGGCCCGGCCCCGGGAGCACCGGCTCTTCACCGTGCCCTCGGCGACCCCGAGCAACACGGCCGCCTCGGCGACCGGGTAACCCTGCACGTCGACCAGCAGCAGCGCGGCCCGCTGGTCCTCGGGCAGCCGGGCCAGCGCCTGCCGGACGACGAGCGCGGTGTCATGATCCGTGACCGGCGCCGCGGGCTCGACGCCGCCGGGCCGGTCGGGATCGCCGTGGCCGTCGGGCAGCGGGACGGTCGGGTGTGCCTGCCGCCGGCGGATCCGGTCGAGGCAGGAGTTGACCACGATCCGGTGCAGCCAGGTGGTGACCGCCGCGTCGCCCCGGAACCGCGGTGCCGCCCGATGTGCCGAGAGCAGCGCGTCCTGGAGCGCGTCGGCCGCGTCCTCCCGCTCGCCCAGGGTGCGCAGGGCGACCGCCCAGAGCCGGTCGCGGTGCCGGCGGACCAGCTCCGCGAAGGCATCCGGGTCGCCCGCGACGTGGGCGCGCAGCAGCGCCTCGTCGTCTCGTGCGTCGAGGGGATCGGGGTCGGCGGGGTCGCGCCGGCCGGGGGTCACGGCTGCACCTTATCGTCGCGGCGCTATCCCCGCGTGGCCCAGCTCAGCCCCGTGCTTGGACCGTGATCTCCTGGATCTCGAGCCGCATCCGACCGTCCGAGGTGGTCGGCAGCTTCGTGAACCAGATCAGCAGGTATTGGTGCTTCACGTCCGGCGGGAAACCCTGGAACGTCAGCGTCGTGGCCTCGTGGTTCTCGAACGGCTCGCCGATGCGCGTCTTGTAGTCGGCGACGACCTTCTTGTCGCCCGCCCGGGTGCTGCCGGCGTCGCCCTGGCCGGCGAACAGCGCGGCCGACGCACCGGTCGCCGACAGGTTGACCTGCACCGAGCTGACATCGGTCGGCTCGGCGAACTTGATCAGCACGCCCATGCCGGTCTTGTCGCCGAACGGCAGGTTCTTGTAGGTGTCGCTCTCCCACGCCGTGTCGCGCTTGCCGTCGACCATCAGCGCGGCGTCGCCGAGCTCCGTGCGGTCACCGTCGGGGTCGACGATGCGGACCTGGTCCTTCGAGAGCGCGACCGTCTTCGGCGCCGGCGGGTTGGTGGTCTCACCGGCAGGCTCGTTGGTCGCGGTCGCCGCCGAACCGGGCCCCGGTGTGGCACCGTCGTCGGTGTCGCCGCGGTCGGCCAGCACACGGATGCCGATCAACAGGCCCAGGGTGGCGACGACCAGCAGGCTCGCCACACCCAGCAGCAGCTTGCGCCGGGTGGCCGGCGGCTGCTCGGGCAGGCCTTCCTCGACGGCGGAGAAGCGCAGCGGACCGGCCTCGACGATGAACGGCTCGTCGGCGGCCACGTCGAGGCGGTCGAGCTCGGCGGCCAGCACGTCGGCCGACGGCAGCGCCAGCCGGTCGTCGAGCAGGTCCATGGTCAGGTCGTCGAGGTAGGCCGGAACGCCGGCGCGCACCATCCGCGGCGCGGCGATGGCTCCGGACCCGTCGCGCACGGCGTCGGGCAGCGAGGAGGGGCCGACCTCGGCGTGCGGCCAGTGGCCGGTCAACGCGAAGTAGAGGATGCCGCCGATCGCGCGGACGTCGGTGTCGGGGGTGTCGCCCTCGGTCGCGCGGGCGTCGGCGAGCACGACCCGGGCGTCGTCGCCGACCATCACCGTGCCGGGGTGGACGTTGCCGTGCACCATGCCGGTGGCGTGCACCGCGGCAACCGCGCTGGCCACCGAGTGGGCGATCGAGGTCGCGCGCTCGGCGTCGAGCGGGCCGTCGACCACGAGCTGCCGGAGCGCCTCGCCGTCGATCCACTCGCGCACCACGTACGCCCGGCCGCCCTCGTCGATCGCGTCGTAGACGCCGGCGAGGTTGGGGTGGATGACCCGGCTGGCGGTGACCGCGGCCTGGAGCATCTCCTGGGCGGAGTCGCCGCCGGGATAGCGCAGCACGACCGCGACGGGGCGGCGGAGCACCACATCGATGCCCTGCCAGACCTGGCGCCCAGCGGCGTCGTCGTTGATGTGCTCGGCCAGCTCGTAGCGGTCCGCGAGCACCTCGCCCACCCTCGGCGCACCGACGGTCAGCACGGGAGGTGTGGCCTCTTCGGCCTCCTGGCCCTCGCCGACCTGGGTCACCGGTCCTCCTTCGGTGCTGTTCTCGCTCGTCATGCTGACTCGCTCGCCGTCTCGCAGTCACCCGGGGGCAGCGCGCTGCGCCCCGTGTGAGGAACCGAAGGGCGGTGCCACTCTCAATAGCGTAGGGGCTCGGCGCATCTGTCGGGAGCGACCTTACCTGGGACCGGCCACACCTCCACAGGCCCTGCTCCCCCGTTCACAGCGGCGGATGCGAGCCCTTGAGCACTGAAAACGGCAGCAAATCAGCCTTTGCAGCGACAAGACGAGAACCCGAAAAAGGTACGAATTCGTGTTCGGCGCGTCGCGTGTCCCGCCGTGCGACCAGCGTTAACGGGCCAGCCCCAGCCGCCGCCGGACCATGCCGACGACACTGGTCACCTCCGTGATCCGCAGCGCCATGGCCAGGGCCAGGTAGCTCAGGCAGATCACCGAACCGCCGACCACGAGCCGGGCGATCGCGATCATCCGGTCCGCCGAGTCGCTGTTCGGCAGGAGCAGCAGCACCAGGTAGCCGACCAGGGCCGCGCCGGCCGCCGCCACCAGCACCTTGCCGAACGTCTTCATGATCCGGCCAGCACCGATGGGGCCGATCCGGCGGCGCAGCAGCATCGCGAACACGATCGCGGCGGCCACGTACGAGACCGCGTTGCCGAACATCAGGCCCGCCGCCACGGTCGAGGTGGAGAGCACCAGGAACAGGCCCACCTGCACGATCACCCGCAGCCCGACGACCGGGATGTTGACCAGGGCCGGCGTGCGGGTGTCCGGCAGCGCGTAGAAGGCGAACGTGAAGAGCTGGCTGATCGCGAACGGCACGAGCGCGAGCGCGCCGGTGGTCAGCACGACCCCCGTGGACGTCGCGTTGTCCTCGGTGAACGCGCCGTAGTGGAACAGCACCACCGAGATGGGGTACGAGAGCACGGCGTAACAGACCGCGATCGGCGCCAGGACCGCCGTCACTGTGCGTGTTCCACGTGAAACGTCGTCGGCGAAGTCGTGGAACCGTCCCTCGGCGGCCGCCGCGCTCATCCTCGGCAGCAGGGCGGTGATGATCGAGACGGCGATGATCCCGTGCGCGGTCATCACCAGCAGGAAGACGTTGTTGTAGATCAGCGGACCGGGGTCGCCCTTGGCGCTGGCCGCGTTGGCCAGCTTGAAGACGACGATCAGGCCGAGCTGGCTGACCGCGACGTAGCAGAACATCCAGCCGCCGAGCTGGGCCAGCTCGCGCAGGCCGAGCTCGCGCCACTGGCCGCGCCAGCGGTAGTGGAAGCCGACCTTGCGCAGCGCCGGTATGAGACCGGCGACCTGGACGATGATGCCGAGCAGGGTGCCGCCGCCGACCAGCAGGATCATCGTGGCGCTCATGTCGCCGGTCTTCAGGTCCTCGCGGGCGCCGTACAGCCCGATGAACAGCCCGAACGACGCGATCACGATGACGTTGTTGAGGATCGGCGTGAACATCGGGGCGGCGAAGTGGCCCCGGACGTTGAGGATCGCGCTCATCAGTGCCGACAGCCCGCTGAAGAAGATCATCGGGAGCATCAGCAGGGCCAGGATGTTGATCAGGTCGCGGGTGTCGCCGGGTGTGTCACCGTCGATGTAGAGCAGGGTGAGCAGCGGAGCGGCGAGCAGCGCGAGCACGGTCGCCACGAACAGCGCCAGGACCACGAGGCTCAGCAGCCGCTGGGTGTAGAGCTCGCCCCGGTCCCGGTCGGTGTCCCGGCGGCGGACCAGCACCGGGATCAGCACGCTGGTCAGCACGCCGCCCATCAGGAACTCGAACACCATGCCGGGCAGGATCTGCGCGGTCGTGTACGCGTCGCCGACCGCGGCACCCAGCGCGGCCGTGATGACCAGCGTGCGCAGGAAGCCCGTACCGCGGCTGACCAGGCTGCCCACCGCCATGACCGCGCTGTTGCCGGCGGCGCTGCCGCCGTCGGACGACGGCTCCTCGATCGCCGGTGGCCCGGCCGGCGGCGGTATGTCGACCGGATCGGCCCGGACAATGCCGTCGCCGTGCGCGGCGTGCGCGCTGCGGTAAAGGCCGCTGCTCACGGGACCTCCAGTCGAGGGTTACGACGTACGCCCGACCCTAACCTGGCGAACCCAGCCCCACGGCGTCGGCGACCCCGGACAGGCAGATAGGCTGGCGGTCCCATGTCCGGAACATCCTCCTCCCGCCGCCTGACCCAGGCTCAGGAGACCGCCGTGGCGGAGCTCATCCGCGTCTCGCCGGTCGCCGACGAGCTGGGTCGCCGGTTCGCCAAAGCCGGCCACGAGCTCCACCTGGTCGGCGGTTCGGTGCGCGACGCGCTGCTCGGCCGGCTCGGCAACGACCTCGACTTCGCGACCGACGCCCACCCGGACCAGACCCTCGCGGTGCTCAAGGGCTGGGCGGAGGCGACCTGGGAGACCGGCCGGGACTTCGGCACGATCGGCGCCCAGCGCGACGGGTTGCGCCTGGAGATCACCACGTTCCGGGCCGACGTGTACGACGGGGTCAGCCGCAACCCGACGGTCCAGTACGGCTCGAGCCTGGCCGAGGACCTCCGCCGGCGGGACTTCACCGTCAACGCGATGGCGGTCAGCCTCCCCGACCACGTCTTCACCGACGCGCACGGCGGCCTCGACGACCTGGCCGAAGAGGTGCTGCGCACGCCGGGCACGCCGGAGCAGTCCTTCGGCGACGACCCGCTGCGGATGCTGCGGGCCGCCCGGTTCGCCGCGCAGCTCCGGTTCGCGGTCGAC
This sequence comes from Asanoa hainanensis, assembly GCF_900188485.1. GTDB lineage: Bacteria > Actinomycetota > Actinomycetes > Mycobacteriales > Micromonosporaceae > Asanoa > Asanoa hainanensis. The sequence continues at coordinate 456,872 of NZ_FZPH01000006.1, read as the reverse complement.
CCCGGCGTGCGGGCGGCGATGGTCGCCATGGCCGCCGACCTCGACCGGATCACCGCGGAGCGAATCCGCGACGAGTTCGTCAAGCTGATGTGCGGTGCCGACCCGGTCTACGGCCTGCGGCTGCTGGTCGACACCGGGCTCGCCGACCGGTTCCTCCCGGAGATCTCCGGGCTCAAGCTGGAGATCGACGAGCACGCCCAGCACAAGGACGTGTACGAGCACACGCTGATCGTGGTCGCCAACGCCGTACGCCTGGAGGGGTCCGAGGGTCCCGACTTCGTGCTCCGGTTCGCTGCCCTGATGCACGACGTCGGCAAGCCGGCCACGAAGGCGGTCACCTCCGACGGCCGGGTCAGCTTCCACCACCACGAGGTGGTCGGCGCGCGGATGACCAAGCAGCGGATGAAGGCGATGCGCTTCCCCAAGGACGTCATCGCCGACGTGGTCGAGCTCGTGGCGTTGCACCTGCGCTTCTACGGCTACGGCCGCGGCGAGTGGACCGACTCCGCGGTGCGCCGCTACGTCACCGACGCCGGGCCGCTGCTGTCCCGCCTGCACAAGCTGACCCGCTCCGACGTGACCACCCGCAACCGGCGCAAGGCGGCGCAGCTCGCCGCCGACTACGACGCGCTGGAGGAGCGGATCGCCCGGATCGCGGCCGAGGAGGACCTGGCGCGGGTCCGTCCCGACCTGGACGGCAACGCGATCATGGAGCTGCTCGGCGTGCCACCCGGGCCGGTCGTCGGCCGGGCCTGGCGGCACCTCAAGGAGCTGCGGCTGGACCACGGCCCGCTCGACCGCGACGAGGCGGAGGCTGAGCTGCTGCGCTGGGCGCGGGCGGAAGGCATCGTCGCTCCCGAATGACACGGAGCGCTCGGATCGCTACGGTCTCGGGCATGCAGAGCGACCCCGGCGTCGCGCCGCGCTCCTATCGGGTGCCGATCGTGGTGCTCGCGGTGCTGCTGTTCCTGTTGGTCGGCGCGATCGTCGTGGTGCAGGCGTCGCGGGCCGGCGAACGTGCCGCGCTGCGCTGCCCGGTCGGTGAGTGGGACGTGGTCAGCTACCGCGAGGCCGTGCCGGTCGCCGCGCTGCCGGAGCCGGTGATCTTCACGGGCGGCGCGGGGACGATCCTGCGGCTGCGGGCCGACGGGACCGGTGAGACCGACTACGGCACCGGGGTCCGGTTCACGGCCTCGGCGCCCGACGGTCGCCCGATCCGGCTGGATGCCGCCGGTCCGGTGCGGTTCCGCTACGAGCTGCGGCCCGGTTCGATCGTCGTCACCCCGGCCGGCAACGACGCGACGAGCCAGTTGTACATAGACGGCGTGGCCTACGGGTCGCGGGTGAAGTTCCGGGACGAGCCGGCGGCGTCGTACCGGCTGACGTGCGCGGGCGACGCGCTCACCCAGGACGACGGCGTGCTGGTGGTCGGCTACCGCCGCCGCTGAATGTCGTACCCCCGAGGTTGAATGGGTGTCATGAGGTGGAGTGTCGTCGACTCACCCGTCGGCCAGCTGTCCCTGGCGGCCGACGACGCCGGCCTGTGCCGGCTCCGGTTCGGCGCGGTCGAGGGTGTCGAGCTCACGCCGCCCGCGGGCGTGCTGGCGGCCGCGGCCGAGCAGCTGGCCGGCTACTTCGCCGGTGAGCTCACCGACTTCGACCTACCGCTGTCGGTGCAGCGCGGCTCCGAGTTCGAGCGGGCCGTGTGGCAGCGGATGACCACCATCGCCTACGGCGAGACCGAGACCTACGGCGAGGTGGCGGCGGTGGTCGGCGATCCGGGCGCGGCCCGGGCGGTCGGCGTCGCCTGCAACCGCAACCCGATCGCCATCGTCGTGCCCTGCCACCGCATCGTCGGCGCCGGCGGCAAGCTGGTCGGCTTCGGTGGTGGGTTGCCCGCCAAGCGTTTCCTGCTGGAGCTCGAGGCCGGCGTCGCCTGGCAACGCGCCTGGGCCACCGCCTAGCACAAGATCAGTTAGTTCGGGGCGCAAGGATGGACCGATCGGTCAATGGCGATCCTTGTGCCGGCCCTGCATGATCCATCCGTCTTTTCAGCCTCCTGCAACAGATAGACGGGGGATCCACCCATGTCCAAAGAGACGTCTGACTCCTCGCTTGGCCGTCGCCGCCTGCTGCGCCGCGCCGGCACCGTGGCCGCCGGTGTGGTCGGCGCGGGCGCGGTGAGCGCCGCCGTCGCGGGTCCCGCCCAGGCCGCGGCCGGCGACCCGATCGTCGAGGGCATCAACACCGGCGCGGGCACCGACCCGATGGTCACGCTCGACAACCCGGATGGTCCGGCCCTCAACCTCGCCCCGTCGGGCGCGATCGCGGAAGACGCGCCGGTCGGTTCGCTCCGCGTCGACGAGTTCGGCAACATCTGGACCCTGGCCGTGCCGGGCCTGCCGGAGATGGTGCACACCTCGTTCACCGCGACCCAGCTCGTGCCGATCGTCCCGCAGCGGGTGCTCAACACCAAGACCGCCGAGGGTCGCGCCAACGTGGTCAACCCCTCGGGCAACTTCGACTCGGCGGGGCGGCTGCTCTCCGGGAAGACGATCCACCTCTACGTCGGCGACCTCGCGTTCAACGCGGTCGCCATGCACGGCAACGTGACGGTGACCGGAGCCCTCGGCGACGGCTACCTGACCATCTGGCCCGGCGGCGCCAGCCGCCCGGTGACCTCGGTCATCAACTACGCGGCGAGCACCAAGCTCACGGCGATCGCCAACCACGTGGTGTCCGGCGTCGGCCAGGTCGGCGACACGCCCGACGTGATCTCCATCTTCAACAGCGGCAACGCCGCGCACGTGCTGCTCGACGTCAGCGCGTTCACGATTATCTGGGGCTTCGGCTTCGTCAACGACGGCAGCGGCGCGGCCTCCGCCCGGGTGAGCAAGGCGGCTGCGGCCAAGCCGATGTCCGGCTTCGCGAAGCGCGTGGGTCAGAAGCCCAAGTGGGCCAAGTAAGACGCTGAAAAAGGGCGGGACCCCCTCGGGGGTCCCGCCCTTTTCGCGTGCGACGTGGGTCAGCGCTCGATGTCGCCCTTGATGAAGGACTCCACGGCGTTGTGTGCGTCGTGGTCGGCGTACTGCACCGGCGGCGACTTCATGAAGTAGCTCGACGCCGACAGGATCGGTCCGCCGATGCCACGGTCGAGGGCGATCTTCGCCGCACGGAGCGCGTCGATGATCACGCCGGCCGAGTTGGGCGAGTCCCAGACCTCGAGCTTGAGCTCGGCGTTCAGCGGGGTGTCGCCGAACGAGCGGCCCTCCAGCCGGATGTAGGCCCACTTGCGGTCGTCCAGCCACGGCACGTGGTCGGACGGGCCGATGTGCACGTCGCTCTTGGCCATCTCGTGCGGCACCTGGGACGTGACCGACTGGGTCTTCGAGATCTTCTTCGAGACCAGGCGGGTGCGCTCCAGCATGTTCATGAAGTCCATGTTGCCGCCGAAGTTGAGCTGGTACGTGCGCAGCAGCTCGACACCGCGGTCCTCGAACAGCTTGGCCAGCGCGCGGTGCACGATGGTGGCACCGACCTGGCTCTTGATGTCGTCGCCGACGATCGGCAGGCCGGCGTCGGTGAACTTCTGCGCCCACACCGGGTCGGACGCGATGAACACCGGCAGGGCGTTGACGAACGCGCAACCGGCGTCGATCGCGGCCTGCGCGTAGTACTTGTCTGCCTGCTCGGAACCGACCGGCAGGTACGCGATCACGACGTCGACGCGGGCATCACGCAGCGCCTGGGCCACGTCGACCGGCGCCTGGTCCGACTCCTCGATGATCTCGCGGTAGTACTGGCCGAGACCGTCGAACGTGGGGCCACGCTGGACGAGCACGCCGGTCGGCGGCACGTCACAGAGCTTGATCGTGTTGTTCTCGCTGGCGACGATCGCCTCCGCGAGGTCCATGCCGACCTTCTTGGCGTCCACGTCGAACGCCGCGACGAACTCCACGTCGGAGACGTGGTAGTCGCCGAAGGTGACGTGCATGAGACCCGGGACGCGGTCGTTCGGGTCGGCATTGCGGTAGTACTCCACACCCTGGACCAGGGACGAGGCGCAGTTACCCACACCGACGATGGCGACGCGGATGGAGCCCATCGCGTTTGCCTCCTTCTTATTACGGCCGCTCGTCCTGGACGTGCGGGCTGGTTTCTGCTGTCCCGGAGCCCGCGGAACGGGGCTCGGGAGCGCGGCCGGAGCGCTCGTTGACGATGAGCTCCTCCAGCCAGCGCACCTCGCGCTCACAGGCGTCCAAACCATGACGCTGCAGCTCGAGGGTGTACGCGTCGAGGCGCTCGCCCGCGCGGGCGAGCACGTCACGCATGCTTTCGCGGCGCTCTTCGACCTTGCGGCGGCGGCCTTCGAGGATCCGGAGGCGGGTCGCCTGGTCGGTGCGTGCGAAGAACGCGAAGTGGATGCCGAAGCCGGCATCGTCGTAGGTCTCCGGCCCGGCCTGGGCGATGAGGTCGGCGAACCGCTCCTTGCCCTCTGCGGTGATCTTGTAGACCACCCGGCCACGCTTGCTGGTCAGCACCGGGACCTCGGGAGTGGTCGGCGGGGTCTCGCCGGCCTCGGTGATGTAGCCGGCGGACTGCAGCCGGCGCAAAGTGGGGTAGAGCGAGCCGTAGCTGATCGCGGCGCGGATCGACCCGAGCTTCGCGGCGAGCTCCTTGCGCAGCTCGTACCCGTGCATCGGCGACTCGTGGAGGAGGCCGAGGATCGCGAACTCGAGCAACACCGACCTCCCTCGTGGCCTTCGATGTATCGCGCCGATACATCGTCTCGGCCAACGGTAAGACACGATCAGGGCTCACGCAAACCCCTCACCGCGCCCGGGGAACTACGCTCCGTAAGCGTTGTCGCTCTCCTGGCCTCGACCGCGTACCCTCTTCCGCATGCGCACGCAGCGCCAGGTCGTCGACTACTCGCTCCAGAAGCGAGCGGTCCTGCGTGACGTCTATTCCGGCCGGGTGGGGACCTATGAGGTCTGCGACGCCTCGCCCTACCTGAAAAGCGCCGCTCGCTTCCACGGTGAGCCGACCGAGCAGCGCTGCCCGATTTGTCGGCGGGAAAACCTGACGCACGTCCACTACATTTACGGCGATGAACTCAAGCAGTCCGCGGGACAAGCGCGCACCTTGGCCGAGTTGCCGGTGCTCGCGATGACTCTCCGTGAGTTCCAGGTCTACGTGGTGGAGGTTTGCCAGGGCTGCTCCTGGAACCATCTGGTCGAGCAGTTCCTCCTTGGTCGCGACGGTCTGGTCGTGGCCGACCCCGAGGCAACCGGGCGAAGGAGAGAGGCTCAACGGTGACCACCGTTCGCTCATCGCATGCGCCGTCTTCGGCCGATGGGCGAATCGTTAACCGGATAAGTCCGGTTTTTTCAGATATGTCTGTGGCGGGCCGACTCAACCGGGCTACCGCACGACGTGGTCCAACTCACGGCAACCCGGTGGCAGCGCAGACGCGCGTCACCGCGACCGGCAGGGTGTGACGAATGAACTCGTACGACGAATCCAGTTCCGCGCGCGGCCACGCCCGCCCCACGGGCCCCAGTGGTAACAGCGGACCAGGGTCCGGCGACGATCGCCACTGGCAGAGTGGCGACGGCCTGGGCGGGTGGCCCGGCAACGGCGACCAGGTGTCTGGCGCGCGCGGCTCCGCCTCGGGCGGTCGGGCGTCGGTGCCCCGGGCCTCGGCGTCGGTGCCTTCCTCCCCCGCCGGCGGTTCGGCCTCGGTGCCGTCGTCGGCCGGTCGCGCGACGGTCGGTCGCGCTTCCGCCGCCGTACCGTCGAGCCCCGCTTCCGGTTCTTCCGGTCGTGCCTCGGTCGGCAGTGCCTCCGTCGGCAGCGCTTCGGTCGGCAGCGCTTCGGTCGGCAGTGCGTCCGTCGGGAGCGCGTCGGTCGGCAGTGCGTCGGTCGGCAGCGCCGGCCGGGCGCGGGTCGGCCGCGCGTCGGTCGGTGGTCCGGGCGGCCCGGGCGAGAGCGGTCCGGGTGGGCCCAACGGACCGGGCGGGCCGGGTGGCCGCAGCCGCTCCGGTGGCAGCCGGCCGAAGCGCACCCGCAAGAAGAAGATCATCAACTGGGCCATAGCCGGGTTCGCGGTGATGGTCATCCTGGCCGGCGCCGGTCTGGTGGGCGGCACCTACTACACGACCAACGTCGCGTTGCCCGACAAGATCGACCTGCCGCTCGCGAGCACGATCTACGCGTCCGACGGCAAGACCCAGATCGCGAAGCTCGGCGAATACAACCGCACGTTCGTCTCGATCAAGCAGATCCCGGAATACGTGCAGCACGCCGTGGCCGCGGCCGAGGACCGCAAGTTCTACGAGCACGACGGCGTCGACTACGTCGGCATCGCCCGCGCCGCGTGGAACAACTTCACCGGCGGCGAGCGCCAGGGCGCCTCGACGATCACGCAGCAGTACGCGCGGAACGCGATCAAAGGCCTCGACGACGCGACCTACGGCCGCAAGGTGAAAGAAGCGGTCATGGCGTCGAAGCTCAACGACGAGTTCGACAAGAACCAGATCATGGAGATGTACCTCAACACGATCTACTTCGGTCGGGGTGCGTACGGCATCGAGGCGGCGGCGCAGACCTACTTCGGCAAGTCGGTCAGCAAGCTCACGGTCGGCGAAGGCGCGGTGCTCGCCGGTGTGATCAAGCAGCCGGTGCCGTCGCCGACCGCCAAGGGCTTCGACCCGGGCTACAACCCCGACGAGGCCAAGTCGCGTTGGGGCTACGTGCTCGACGGCATGATCGACAAGGGCTGGCTCAACGCCGCCGAGAAGCCGACGGAGTTCCCGAAGACCAAGCCGTTGCCTTCGGACAAGGCGTGCTTCACCGACTGCGGCGTCAACACCCCGCTCGGCAACGTCATCAACTACGTGCGCGACGAGATGATCGCGATGGACATCCCCGGCTGCGACGCGGAGAACTGCGCGCGGTTGATCAAGGATGGCGGCTTCAAGATCCAGACGACCATCAACATCAACATGCAGCGCGAGATGGAATCGGCGATCCAGCGCAAGAAGAAGGGCTCCGAGCTCGAGGGCCAGCCGAAGAACCTGATGGCGGCGGGCGTCTCGATCGACCCGAAGTCCGGTCGGGTCCTCGCCTACTACGGCGGTGACAACGGCACGGGTCACGACTACGCCGGCAAGAACGTCGAAGAAGGCCAGCTGACCGGCGGTCACACGGCGGGTTCGTCCTTCAAGATCTATACCTTGGCGGCGGCGCTCGAAGCGGGCATCTCGCTCGACTCCCGGTGGGACTCGAGCGACTACAAGGCGCCTGGCATCAAGAACCCGATCGTCAACGCGGGTCGGCAACCGGCATGTGGCAAGAGCTGCACACTGCGCGAGTCGACCGTTCAGTCGTACAACGTGCCCTTCTACCACATCGCTGAATACGTGGGCGCCGACAAGGTCGTAGAGATGGCCCGCCGCGCCGGCGTGACCACCATCTGGAGCAACTCGCCGGTCAAGGCGTACGACCTCAACAGCAAGAAGACCAAGATCACCAAGAACTCGCCGTTCTACTACGTGATCGGGTACGGCGCGTACCCGATCACCGTGCTCGACCACGCGAACGGCCTCGCGACGCTGGCCAACCGCGGCGTCTACAACAAGGCGCACTTCGTCATCTCGGTCCAGAAGAAGAACGAGGTCGGTGCGTGGGAGACCGTCGGCGGTGAGCAGCGCAAGCCGCGCCAGATGATCCGGACCGAGGTCGCCGACGACGTCAACGACGTGCTGCAGGAGATCTCCGGCGGACTCAACGGCGGTCGGCCGGCGACCGGCAAGACCGGCACCTGGGAGCTCAACGAGGACAGCTCCGACAACGCGCACGCCTGGATGCTCGGTGCGACGCCGCAGATCGCGACCGCGATCTGGGTGGGCAACGTCGGCGGCGAGAAGGCGATCAAGGACAAGAACGGCAACAAGATCCAAGGCGCCACGCTGCCGAAGGACATCTGGAAGCGGTTCATGAACGACGCCTCCAAGGGCATGGACATCGAACGCTTCAAGCCGGGCACGCACATCGGTGACCCGGACATCGGCAACGGCCAGAAGCAGCAGGAACAGCCCACCTGCTTCCCGGGCCAGGCCGGCTGCTTCCCCGGCGGCAACGCGGGTGGCAACGGTGGCAACGGCGACGGCAACGGTGGCAACGGCAACGGCAACGGCGGGCCCGGTCGCAACAACGACCGGCCGGCCGATCAGAACCCGTTCACGGTGATCCCACCGCCAGGCGGTTAGTGGTTCTCCTTGCCGAGCGGTCGGGCCTCACGGTCCGGCCGCTCGGTGCTCTGCCAGGCACCCGATCCGACAAAATCGGCGCTCCGGATGGGGCACACCGGGTGGGATGCGGAAAGATGCGTCTTCGTGGGTGCAAACCTGATGCGTGACGACGCCGAACCGGTCGACCTGCCGTCGCGATCCGACGGCTTCGTCCGCGGGCTCTCCGAGTCGATCGGCGGGCCGGTGGGCGAGCACGCGGTCGAACGGGCCGGCGGCGCGCGCACGGGCGGCGGTTTCTGGACCGTCTCTCGGATCGTACTGGCGTTGATGTGCCTGACCCTGGCGCTGCACTGGGTGCAGAAGTCACCGTGTCAGGACGGAGCGTGGGAGAACCACCGGCAGTACACCCGGTTCTGCTACACCGACGTGCTGGCCCTCTACTACGCCGAAGGGCTCAACGAGGGCAAGGTCCCCTACGCCGACCACCCGGTGGAATACCCGGTGTTGACCGGCGCCTTCATGGGCGCGCTCGGCCTGCCGGTGCACGCCCTCGGCAAGGGCCGCCCGGAGATCAACCAGGGCCAGTGGTTCTACAACATCAACGCCCTGGTCCTCGGCGCGATCGGCGTCGGCGCGGTCGGCGCGCTGCTCGCCCTGCGCAAGAGACGTCCCTGGGACGCGGCGATGTTCGCCCTGTCCCCCGCCCTGCTGGTCACCGCGACGGTCAACTGGGACCTGCTGGCGATCGGGCTCGCGGTCTTCGGGATGCTCGCCTGGGCCCGACACAGACCGGTCGCGGCTGGTGTGTTGCTGGGTCTCGGCTGCGCGGCCAAGCTCTGGCCGCTGTTCATCCTCGGCCCGATCCTGGTGCTGGCGTTCCGCACCAAACGCTGGCGGGCGGCGATGACCACGGTCTGGGTCGGCGCCGCCACGGTCTTGGCGGTCAACATCCCGATCGCGCTGGCTTTCCCCGATGGCTGGAAGCGCTTCTTCGAGCTCAACAGCACCAGGCCGGTCGACTGGGGCACGCTCTGGTACATCGGCCGCTACCTGGACACGAAGTGGTCACCGGACTCGGCGGGCCCGTTCCAGTGGCTGAGCGACAACATCTCGACCCTGAACTTCCTGACGTACGCCCTGTTCGGCATCGCCTGCCTGGCCATCGCCGGGCTGGCCGTCTACGCCCCGCGCCGCCCGCGCCTGGCCGCCCTGGCCTTCCTGGTGGTGGCCGCCTTCCTGATCTTCAGCAAGGTCTGGTCCCAGCAGTACGTCCTGTGGCTCCTCCCCCTAGCGATCCTGGCCCGCCCACGCTGGGGCGCGTTCCTCTTCTGGCAGGTGACGGAGGTCCTGTACTTCGTCGCCTTCTACGGCGAGCTCCTCGGCGCCTCCGGCAAACAGGTCTTCCCGGAGGGCGTCTTCGTGCTGGCCGCCACCCTGCGCCTCGCCGGCGTGGTGGCCCTGTGCTACTTCGTGGTCCGCGACATCCTGCGCCCAGAGCTCGACCCGGTCCGCGCGACTTACGCGGACGACCCGGACGGCGGCGACTTCGACGGCGCCCCGGACCCGGGCGACCGCTTCCCGGAACCGGCTGCGGACCCGGTGCCGGCTCGCGCTTAGCGGCCCGGGTCTGGTGCCCGGTCCTGAGGCCCGGCATGGTCTGCGGTCTGGGCCCTGGCCGGGATCCGCGGGCCCGAGCCTGGTCCGCAGGCCCCGCCGCGCGTTTTTAGCGAGGTTTTCTGGGTGAGCGTTCGTAATAGATGATCAACAGATGGTCGAATCCGCGGACTTCACGCTCGCCGACAACTGGCACGGCGGGTTCTACGAGTTGGCGCTCGAGCTGGGTGACACCAACGACACCCGGCTCGAGGCCGCGCTGCGGGTGCTGTGGTCGGCCGCCGAGGTCGAAGGCTGCTACGGCAACCACCAGATCGCGCCATCCGAACAAGAGCGCGTGCCTTGCAGCCTGATGTCGCTGCTGCGGTTCGGTCATCTCCATGGCGTGGTCCGGCTGCCCAACGGCGCACCGGTCGTCTGCGGCGTAGTGGCGGTCCGCGAGGACAACGGCCCTGACTGGCTGGACTTCTACCTGCCGCTGGGCGCGCTGGGCCGTGCGGAGCCACGCTCCGAGGAGCACATGGTTGGCGACCCGACCGGCGGCTCCGCCTCGCTGACCTGGCGCAGGCCGATCGACGATTGGCTGGCCGACCTGGGCGCCCGGGTGTACGACGGAGCCGGCTTCCGGCTGGGACTGATCGGCAATGAGGTTTCTGGTCAGACCGACGCCGCCACCCTTGCCGGCGACCGGCCGACGCGCCGCCGGATCGGCTACCTGATCCCTGCTGACGGCCAAGTGCGCTACCTGCCCGCGACCGATTGACCGATCAGTCCAGGTCCGACGGCCTCACGCCCGGGCCGGGCCCACGGGTCCGGAACGCGGGCCGAGCCGTCCGGCCACGGCCCGCGCGGCCGCGGTAGTAGACGACCACGGAGCCGATGTCTTCGCGTGTGATTGAGCAATCTGGCAGCGCGGGACCTCCATCAAAGGAACCCACGGCGGACCTGGCAGCGACGCGAAGCGAGCGGTCCCCGGCGGGAGCAACGGTCCGGACCACCACGAACCCGGGACCCGATCTTGATCTAGATCTTGATCCGAGTTCTGCGCCCAGCTCCGCACCTGATCGCGGTCCGAAGCGCGGGCCGAGCCGTCCGGCCACGGCCCGCGCGGCCGGGCTAAAGGCGGTAGACCACCACGGAGCCGACGTCCTCGCGGGTGATGCCGAGCGAGTCGACCGGCAGCTCGATCGCCGTCAGCAGTGGCGATCCGGACGGGATGAAGTCGCGGGCCACGACGACGTTGCGTACGCCCATCTGGCGCAGGTAGTTGATGCTGTTCTGGTCGGGGAACGTCGCGGTGACCTGGCGTACCTCTTCGAGCTTCTTGGGCACGAAACCGCTGCCGCCGTTGACGATGTCCTGGAACTTCGTCGTCGACCAGAGCATCACGTTCTCGTCGTGGAGCTGGTCGCTGGGCAGGACCAGGAGCGGACCTTCGAGGGTACGCATCGCGGCCGGCTGAGCCGGGACGATCGGATGTTGCGTGGTGTTGATGCCCTCGACCAGCACGAGGGCCAGCGGGATCAGCGTGACCAGCCGCAGCCACGGGCTCGGCCACGGCGGGATCCGGTTGGCCGAGATCTCCTTCACCCGGTCGACGAACGCGCACACCGTGCCGGCGGCCAGGATGCCGAGCAGCAACGTCACCCACAACATCAGCCGGCCCGGGGTGCGGATGCCGTCCCAGCCGGGTACGTGTTCGAGCAGCGGCAGGTAGGTGAACCGGCCGCCCTCGAACTCGCTGCCCATCGCGAGGACCGCGGCGACCACGACGCCGAGCGTGAGCAGCAGGCGCTGCCGGACCGTCCAGATGGTGAAGAACAGGCCGGCCAGGGCGAGGCCGATCAGCGCGAAGCCGGGCAGCAGCGTCATCTCCGGCGGCCAGCCGAGCGAGTTGCGCAACGGGTCGTGCAGGCCACCCCACAGCCACGACTCCGGCGGCGCGGTGAAGAAGCCACGCAACGGCGGCGAGTAGAGCTGGATCTCTTCGGCACCACGCCGCGCGTACGGGTGCGCGTCCGCGACCTCGAAGTACGGGATGGCCAGCAGCCCACCGACGGCCACGAAGATCGCACCGCCGCCGAGGTCCGCGAAGAACAGCTTGCGGCCGAACGGGCGGCGCTCCCTCCAGACCCGGAAACGCTTGAAGAGCCAGGTCAGCAGGGCGACAACGGCGAGCAGAGCCAGCACGTACGCGAAAACCAGCCCGATCCCGAAGCCCAGGCTGAGCTGCCACGCGGCGACCAACCACCCGGCCAGCGCCCACCCGGCGTGCCGGCGCTCGGGCCGGTAGCCGTGCCGGAACGAGAAGCCGTGCCCCCGGGCCAGCATCGCCAGGGCCAGCGGGATGCCGCCGTTCGAGATGATGTGCAGGTGCCCGGCCTGGGCGAGCAGCCACGGCGCGTACGTGTAGCCGGCCGCAGCGACCGCGCTGCCGGTGCGGCCGGCGCCGAGCTGGCGCACCAGCACGTACGCCCCGAACGCGGCGAGCGCGTGCGCCAACACGAACACGATGTTGTAGCGGACGACCGCCGCGACCGGCCCCTCACCGATCATGCCGAGCGGCGCGTAGCCGAGCAGCGAGTCCGAGAAGGCGAACGTCCACAGCTCCGGGTAGAAGGCGTTCGAGTGCCAGATCCGTCCCGGGTCGGTCAGCAGGCTGTGCCCCGACCAGGACATCTGCCAGGCCTGGAGGGTCGGATCCCAGGTGTCCTGCGGGATGGTGTGCCGCGGGTACCGCAGCGTCGGCCAGGTCATCACGACCGCCGCCGCCATCGAGATCAGCGCGGCCAGCGTGAACTCGTGCCTCAGGAACCGTCCGACGCGTCGCCCGACCCGCACCGCGACATTCGGCGGCGGCTCCGTCCGCCCGGCGAACTCGGCCCACCGATCGGGCCCCTCGGCGTCGTCGTCATCCTTTTCGGCCACCTTGGTGCTGGCCGTCTTGCTGTCAGCGGCATCCTTCTCGTCCACTGCGGTGCCGGCTGCCTTGCCGTCGACGGCGGCCTTGTCGGCCACCGTGGTGCCCGCTGCTTTGCCTGCCGAGGTGTCTGTCGTTTCGGCGGCCCGCTTGCCGGTCGAGTCGGCCGCCTTAGCGGTTTCGTCGTCGACCTTCGTCTTCGCGGCTGCTTGGTCGTCGGCGGCATGCCGCCCGGCGCGATCACTGCCGGCCGCGCTGGCGGTGCCCGCGTCGACGCCCTCCGACGCGGCGGCATGCCGGCCGGACGTGCCCGCGTCCAGATCACGACTGGCCGGCACTGCTGGCGCGGTCTCGGACTTCGCTTCGGTCGTGCCGACGGCGGCGGCCGCGCCCTTGCTGTCGGTCGCAGTGTCGCCGGACGACGCGGAGTCCTTCGCGGTGCTGGGCGTAGCTTCCGCAGCGCTCCCGACGTTGACGCTCGTTGCCGCAACACCGCCAGCCGCGTCGGCGACGTCGCGCGTCGACCGCCGGAAGGGCCACCACCGGCGAGACCGCACCTTGGGCGCCGCGACGGGGGTGTCGCTTTCCGGCTTGGTGCCGACGACAGCGTCGTCCACCGAGGCCGGAGCATCCGCGACGACGGCCGACGGTTGCCCATGGTCGGTGCCGCTGGTCTCTGCCTCGGTGTGCGGCTCCGCGCCGGTCCGCTGTTGCGGGGTCACGACCGACGGCGTTGTCTCCGTGGCCTGACCGGCCGCGACATCAGCCTCGACCGGCTTGCCTTTGCTCGTGGCGGAACGCCGGCTCCGCGTCTTCGACGGAGCCGCCTCGACGCGCGCGCTTTCGCTGGTGACAGTGCCAGGTGCGGGCGCGTCCGCGGCGCTGGCTACCGGGGCGGACGGTGCCTCCACATTGACCGCGGAGGCCGAACTGCCGCGACGAGCGCGGCTCCGGGCCTTGGGCGCGGGGACCACGTCCGCCGGCGGACCATCGACCGGCCCATCCACTGCGCCTTCGGCGTCGGGGGTAGTGCGAGCTCCGCGCTTCCTCGCCCGCCCGGCGGCTGAGTCGACGCCCGCCACCGTCGCGTCATCTCCATTGGGCGCCGATGCGACCACGGCCCCAACAGCACCCACCGCAGCGGCAGCCTCCACGGCGGCGGCGCCAGAGGCGGCCGCGCCGGAGGCTGAGGTGCCGGAGGCTGAGGTGCCCTTGGCGGCCGCACCAGTGACAGCACCACCGGAAGCGGCGGTGCCGGAAGCGGCGGCGTCCGTGGTGGTCCCGCCTGTGGTGGCCGTGTTGGTGGCGGCGGTGCCAGACGCGGCGGTGCCGGAAGCGGCGGTGCCGGAAGCGGCGGTGCCAGACGCGGCGGTGCCAGACGCGGCGGTGCCAGACGCGGCGGTGCCGGAAGCAGTGGTGCCGGAAGCGGCGGCGTCCGTGGTGGCCCCGCCTGTGGCGGCCGTGTGGGTGGCGGCCGTCCCAGAGGCGGCCCCGCCGGAAGCGCCAGCGCCCGTGGTCGCCGCGCCTGGAGCGGGCCCGCCTGCGGCGGCCATGTTGGTGGCGGCTGAGCCAGAGCCAGCGATGTCGGAAGCGGCGGCGCCCATGGCGGCCGCGCCAGAAACAGACCCGCCAGCGGCGGTCGAACCGCGCTTTCGCGAGCTGCGTTTCGGCGTCGGAATGGCGTCGTCACCGCCACCAACAGCCGACGTCGTCGCACGCGAGGCAGGATCGGCCGATCCGGCGGAGGCCGAACCGGACGCGCCGCCCGCGGCCGGCTGCGTCTCGTCGGTCGACGCCGAGGCGGTCAGGTCATCGGCGGTTACCGGCTCCCCGCCACCCAAGGCAGCCGCGTCGGGACCCGACTCGGCACCAGCGGACCCCGGGACCGGCCGATCACTCGACGACGCGCCGGCACGCGCGGCGTGCCCGTTACTCGCGTCCTCGCCGCGGGCCTGTGCCGGCGCGTCGGCTGCCGACTCGGCCACGTACGGCTCGTCGGGCTCCTCCTCACTGGCGATGGAGGGCCTGCGGGTGGGCTCGGGTCCGGGCGCCGCGTGTCGCGCGGTCATCGGCGGTTGTTCCGAGTTCATGCCGCTCTTTCTCTAGACCGACCAAAGGCCGGGCTCCGCCGGTGACCGCACGAAGCACCTCCTAGTGGCGCCTAACGTCACACCTTGCCGCGTAGAAACGCGATGTCGGCCGCTTGGCCTTCGGCGTCGCCCGGAGTCTCCACGATGACCGGTGCACCGGCCGCGCGGACGACGGCGACGAGCAGCTCTGGGTCGATCATTCCGGAACCTAGGTTGTCGTGTCGATCCCGGCCCGAGTCGAACGGGTCCTTCGAGTCGTTGCAGTGGATCAGGTCGATGCGTCCTGTGATCGCCTTGACCCGGTCGACCAGGCCGAGCAGGTCTTCGCCGCCGGCGTGGGCGTGGCAGGTGTCGAGGCAGAAGCCGACCTCGTAGTCGCCGATCGCGTCCCAGAGCCGCGCCAGCATGTCGAGCTTGCGGGCGCACGCGTGGTCACCGCCCGCCGTGTTCTCGATCAGCACGGGGGTGAGGAAACCACCTTGTTCCTGCGCGTACGCGAACGTCTTGCGCCAGTTGTCGAAACCCGTCGCCAACTCGTCGACCGCGCCCACGTGTCCGCCGTGGACGATCAGCGCCTTGGCGCCGACGTCGGCGGCGCCGGCGGCGTGCGCGAGCAGCAGCTTGCGGCTCGGGATGCGAATCTTGTTGTTGAGCGTCGCGACGTTGACCAGGTATGGCGCGTGAATGTAGATGTCGACCTCGGACGCCTTGAGCGCCGCGGCGTCGGCGCGGGGCTTGGGCGACTTGTAGCCCTGCGGGTCGGTCAGGAAGAACTGCACCGCGTCGGCCTCCCGGGCCGTCGCTGCTGCCAACGGGTCGGTCGGATCGACGTGGGCTCCGATTCGCATGGAGGCGAGCCTACGTCGCGGGTACGACAACCGCGCAACGGTGCCTGCTTCCGGAATTCCTCGCAAATCGCCCAGTGGCCTGCGTCACCGGCGCCCGTCCCGCTTCGTTACCCCGATAGACCAGCCGGGGGTACGCATCCCGCGGCACCGGCCGACCACGGGAGTTGTGAACGTTGCACGCCATCCGACGCCGTACCGTCGCGTCCGTTGTCGCGGCCTTTTTCGTCGCGGCACCGCTGGCCGTCGGCGGCGCCGCCTTCGCGGACCCGGCGCAGGAGACCAACAGCCAGGTCACCTTCAGCGGCGACGGGCTGCTCGGGGTGGCCTGCGGCGCCAAGCCGAGCGCGTCGTCGGTGACCGTGCCGGCCGAGAGCACGCTGCGGGTCGTCAACAACACCGGTCGCAAGGCCAAGCTGATGCTCGACGGCGCGACCCGCGGTGAGGTGGCGTCCGGCGCGACGGCAGACGTGCTGTTCCACCGTGGCCCGGTCGAGCTCGCGCTCAAGCCGGACTGCATGCTCGCCGACGAGAAGTCGGTGCGCGTCGAGGTGATGGCGCCTCCGCCGCCCGCGGCTACCGGCAACGACACCCCGGCCAACCCGCCGACGCTCCCGTTCGGCGGTGGCAACAGCGGCAACTCCGGCGACGACCAGAACGCGGGCGACGACCAGGGCGACCAGAACCAGCGTCCCGGCGCGAACGGCGACGACGCCAACCCGGCCGCGGCGGCCTCCCCGGGCGCGGTCGACCCGAACAACCCGGACGCCGACCCGGCGGACCCGGCCAACCCCGACGACCCGGCCAACCCCGACGCCGCGGCGCTCGCGGTGGACACCTTCGCCAACCCCAACGGGGGTACGGGCCTGGACGGCGCGACGACCGTCGCCGGTGCGGCGGCCGAGCCGTTGGCCTCGGTCGATCCGGTCAGCGACAGCGGTCCGACGGGCCTGCTCGCGCTGATCGCGACGGTGTGCCTGGTCGGTGTGTCTGCTGGGGCAATTCGGGCTATTGTCGCTCAACGTGCAAGCCGGACTCGGGCCGCGTAAACTAAATATCATCACAAGGCTCCGCGGGGCGCCTGCGTCCAACCTCGTCGGTGTGGTCGTTCCTCCCCAGGTCCCACCCAAAGAATGAGGACCAAAGGCGCTCCGCGGCTCAGCACCAGGGGCCCCTTCTCTCAGTGAAGGGGCCCCTACCACGCCCGCCCGGACCGACCCGTACCCAGGGGCTCCGGTATTGTGGTGGGGTTGTCCGCACCAGCAGGGTGCTCGGGCAACGACGCACGACCTCCTGCCGCGGAAGGACCGCGGCCGCCAAGCCCATAGGAGGTGAGCACGTCTTGCGTCATTACGAAGTCATGGTGATCCTCGATCCCAGTCTCGAGGAGCGCACCGTCGCCCCGTCGCTCGACACGTATCTCAACGTGATTCGGACCGCGGGCGGCTCGGTGGAGAAGCTCGACGTGTGGGGCCGCCGGCGCCTCTCGTTCGAGATCAACAAGAAGGCCGAAGGCATCTACGCCGTCATCGATCTGCAGGCGGAGCCCGCGGCGGTGGCTGAGCTGGACCGTCAGCTGCGACTCAACGAGTCAGTGCTGCGCACGAAGGTCATCCGGCCCGAGACGCGCTGAGCGCGTTCTCTGCGGCCTACCGAACCAAGCCTCACTATTTCTGTCGTACGGCTCTGGAAGCCTTACGGCAGAGACTCGATGAGTGCACGAGGAGACGGTCATGGCAGGAGACACCACCATCACGGTCATCGGCAACCTGACCGACGACCCCGAGTTGCGCTTCACTCCGTCGGGCGCGGCGGTTGCCAAGTTCCGCGTGGCTTCGACCCCGCGGATCATGGATCGCTCGACCAACGAGTGGAAGGACGGCGAGCCACTCTTCCTCTCCTGCACCGTGTGGCGGCAGGCGGCCGAAAACGTCGCCGAGTCGCTACAGCGCGGTGCTCGGGTCATCGTTTCGGGCCGGCTCAAGCAGCGGTCCTACGAGACCCGTGAGGGCGAGAAGCGCACCGTCATCGAGCTCGAGGTCGACGAGATCGGCCCGTCTCTGCGCTACGCCACGGCGAAGGTGCAGAAGATGAACCGCTCCAGCGGTGGTGGCGGTGGCTTCGGTTCCGGCGGTGGCAGTGGCGGCGGCCAGGGTGGCGGCGGAGGCAACTTCGACGACCCTTGGGCGACGGCCGCACCGGCGGGCGCCTCCTCCAGCGGTTCGGGCAGGTCGAACAGCTACTCCGACGACGAGCCCCCGTTCTAAAGATCACCAGGAGCACGAGCAATGGCTAAGGCTGCCGCGCTACGCAAGCCGAAGAAGAAGGTGAACCCGCTCGACAAGGAGGGGATCACCTACATCGATTACAAAGACACCGCGCTGCTGCGCAAGTTCATCTCTGACCGGGGCAAGATCCGTGCCCGCCGGGTCACCGGTGTGACGTCCCAGCAGCAGCGTCAGATCGCGCGTGCCGTGAAGAACGCGCGCGAGATGGCGCTCCTTCCGTACACCGCAACGGCTCGCTGAGAGGAGGCACCGACATGAAGGTCATCCTGACTCAGGAGGTGTCCGGTCTCGGCACGCCGGGCGACGTGGTGGAGGTCAAGGACGGCTACGGCCGCAACTACCTCCTGCCGCAGGGCTTCGGCATCCGCTGGAGCAAGGGTGCGGAAAAAGAGGTCACCAACATCAAGCGGGCCCGTGGGGCTCGTGAGATCCGCGACCTCGGCCACGCCAACGAGGTGAAGGCCCAGCTCGAGGGCCTCAAGGTCAGCCTGCAGGTGCGCGCCGGCGACGGCGGCCGCCTGTTCGGCTCGGTCACCCCGGTTGAGATCGTCGACGCCGTCAAGGCGGCGGGTGGCCCGTCGCTCGACCGGCGCCGGCTGGAGCTGCCTGGCGCGATCAAGTCGATCGGCAGCTACCCCGTCAAGGTCAAGCTGCACCCCGAGGTGACGGCCAACTTCGACGTGACCGTCAACCGCAGCAAGTAAGGCGACACCGCGAAAGGGCGTCGCACCGGCCACGGTGCGGCGCCCTTCGTGTTTCTTCAGCCGAGGGGCTGGCCGGTGAAGATGCTGTTGAACACCGTGGCCAGCCCACCACCGACGACCGCTGCGGCCAGGCCGACACTGCCGGCACGCCAACTATGGCCGAGCCAGCGCAACAGGATGGCGGCGATCAGGCTGATCCCGAGCGCGATGCCGAACTGCGGCACCCCGGAGAGCAGCCCCTCCAGCGCCTGGGCGCGCGGCGACTCACAGCCGCCGCCCGTGATGTCGCTGACGCAGTCGTCGATCGCGACGGCCGGCAGGGTCATCAACCAGATGCCGAAAGCCAGCACGGGTACGGCGTACCAGGCAGCGGCATAGAGCACTGCGGCCATGAACCCGCCGTTGTCGGGATCGAGCTGCTCGAACTCCTCCTGCTGCCAGCCCATCGTCCGGCGCGGCGGCTGATACTGCTGCCGCTGCGGCGCCGCCGGCACCGACTCACGGCGGGCGGTCGAGCGGGCCGGCGCACCCCAGCCGGGGTCGGTGGCGTCGACGGCCGGCATGGCCGCGCGGGCCAGCGCGTCCGGGCGCCCACCCTCGGCGCCAGGACGCCCGCGACGCGGACCCTCGTCGTAGTCGTCCGGCTCTGGACGGCGTGGCTCCGGCAACCCGACGGCAGGCGAGCGCGGCGCCGTCGCGGGTGTCTCCACCCAGCGCGGGTCGTCACCGGCCAGCCGATGCCCGGACCAGAAGGCCTCGAACTTCTCCTCGGCCTCTTCGTCTTCGACGCTGCCGACCAGTCGATCCCACTCTCCCGTCGAGGTGGTGCTGTCGTACTGGCCGGTGTCGGTCATCCGTTCCCACGGGCTGGCGTCACGGGCGTCGTCGCGGGTGCTGCCCGCGCGCCGCCCGGAATCGCCACGCCGGTCGCGCTCGTCCGAGCGCCAACTGCCGGTGTCGGCGCCGCCGTTGTCGCCGGACGCGTCGCGCTGCCCGCGCCGGCCGCCGTCGCGGTCGTCCGGCCCAGGGCCACGGCGGTCTCCGCCGCGGTCAGGCCCGGGCTCGATCGGCGCCATGGCCCGCCGGGACCATTCGCCGGTCATGTCCGGGTGCCGCCAGCGGTCGGTGTCGGGCTCGCCGGCCCAGGAGCCGCGATCGGGCGAGTCTGGAGCCGAGCGCCGCCCACCACGACCCCGGCCCGCCTGATCGCCGGGTTCGTCGTCTCGGCTGCGGCGGCCGGGCAGGTCGGGTTCGTCGTCACGACCACGGCGCCGCTGCGCGGGCACGTCGGCCGCCTCGTCCCGCCAGCCGCGGGCGGCCGGGTCGACGGCCTGGCCGCGCCGGGTGCCGTCGGCTTCGTCGCGCCAGTCGCGGGCCGCCGGCACACCAGGAGCACGCTCGTCGCCGCGGCCGCGGGGGGCCGGAACGTCGGTGCCGGCGTCGTCGGTCCGGCCGCGGCGGGACCGACTGACCGGCTCGATCGAGCCCGTCTCGTCGGTGCGGCCGCGGCGGGTGCGGCCGGCCGGCTCGATCGGGTCGGACTCGTCGGTGCGCCCACGGCGGGTGTGGCCTTCGGAGTCGATGGAACCGGTGTTGTCGATCCGCCCGCGCCGGGTGCGGCCGCCGGGCTCGATCGAACCGGTGTCGTCGGTGCGCCCGCGGCGGGTGCGGCCCGCGGGGTCGATCAAGTCGGACTCGTCGGCGAGCCCGCGCCGCGTGCGGCCTGCGGAGTCCGTCGGGTCGGGGTCGGTGGTCCTGGCGCGCCGACCGCGGCTGACCGGTTCGTCGGCGTCGGGCTCGTCGGTGCGGGCGCGCCGACCCCGGCTCGGCGGGTCGACCGGGTCGGTCTCCGCGTGCCGGCTGCGGCGGCGCGTGGTGTCATCGAGCCCTTCGCTCCAACTGCCGTGTCCGGTGTCGGAGAGCGGGTTGGCTTCGCTGTAGCGGCCACGCCGGCCGGTGGAGTCGAGAGCGTCGGCATCGTCGCGCCGGGACCGGCGGCCGCGCGGCTCGTCGTCGGCGCGGCTGCGCCGGCCGGCGGACGTGTCGGCCGGGTCCGCGTAGCTGGTCCCGGCGGACCAGCCGTTGGACCCTGTCACGTCGCCGTCGGCGCGCGACCGGCGGCCGCGGCCGGTCGGCTCGCTGTGCCAGGACTGGATCGGCTGGTCGGCCGGATCCGCGTCGTCGGAGTGCCGGTTGCGCCGTCCCCGCAGCGGCACCTGGATGGAGCCGGTGTCGGTGTGCCGGGCGATGCCCGGCAACCCGGTGTCGGTGGGTTCGGTCTGCCAGCTGGGCGCACCGGTCGCGTCGTCCGCGACCCGCCGGCGCCGGGAGCGGCCGACCGGCTCGCTGTCGGCGGCCTCGTCGCGCCGGGCCCGCCGGCCGCCGGTTTCGGCCGTGCCGGTCGAGTAGCCGACGCTGGGCAGCGCCGCGTCGGTCACCTCGTCCTGCCAGCTCCGCCGGCCGGTACCTGGTTCGAGGTCGGCCTCGTCGCGCCGACGGCGACCACGGCTGGCCGGCTCGGAAACGTCGTCGTCGGCCCGGCGTCGTCCGCCGCTGGGCAGCTCGAGCCGGGTGCGCGAGTCGGTGAGGTCGTCGCGGCGCCGCCGGCCGCCGCTGGTCAGCTCGAAGTCGTCG
The DNA here is from genome assembly GCF_900188485.1 of Asanoa hainanensis. Classification (GTDB taxonomy): domain Bacteria; phylum Actinomycetota; class Actinomycetes; order Mycobacteriales; family Micromonosporaceae; genus Asanoa; species Asanoa hainanensis. The sequence continues at coordinate 435,522 of NZ_FZPH01000006.1, read as the reverse complement.
GCGCTGACGCGCCCGGAATCGCTCGGATCGCGCCGGCGCAGACCGCCGCTGGAGAGCTCGATGTCGTAGTCGCGGACGCGTCCGGCGCGGGAGTCGCTCGCGTCGAGGCGCCGCCGACCGCCGCTGGAGAGCTCGATCTCGTCGTCCCGGACGCGTCCGGTGCGGGAGTCGCTGATGTCGCGTCGGCGTCGGCCGCCGCTGGAGAGCTCGATCTCGTCGTCGTAGTCGCGACCCGTACGCGAATCCGAAATGTCCCGTGCACGTCGCCCACCGCTGGACAGCTCGATGTCGTCGTCGCGCACGCGTCCGGTGCGGGAGTCGCTGATGTCGCGTCGGCGTCGGCCGCCGCTGGAGAGCTCGATCTCGTCGTCGTAGTCGCGACCCGTACGCGAATCCGAAATGTCCCGCGAACGCCGCCCACCGCTGGACAACTCGATCTCGTCGTCCCGAACCCGCCGTGCGCGGGAGTCGCTGACGTCGCGCCGGCGCCGTCCACCGCTGGAGAGCTCGATGTCGTCGTCGAAGTCGTCGTCACCGCGACGGGAACCGCGGCTGCCACCGGTCGAGACGACGACCATGTCATCGTCGTCGGACCCGGGCTCGTCCTTCCAGAACTCCTTGGGGAGTTTCAGCGACGCCGTGTCCTCGAGCTGCGTGATGGCCGCGAGCTCGCCGCCGGACGCACCCAACGGGTCCCACTGGGACACCGCGTCGGGGTTGGGCTCGGCGGCCGTAGGCCGGTTGCCCCGTCGGCCGCCGGTGCGGCGCGGGCGGTCCTCGGACCGGGACGAGCGGGACCTCGGCGACGTCGCCGAGGGTTCGTCACCGCGCGCCCAATCCCGATAGTCCACGGCCGGAGCGTGACCTTCCTGTATCGGATCGCAATCGTCCGTCACGGCAACACGCGCAGATCTCGAGCAACGGACGCGTAGAGATGGTAGTCGACCCAACGAGTGGTCGGTGCTTCTGGTTGCCTCGGATTTCTTTCCTCCACACGTTGGGGACCGAGGATCCGCACGTCAGACGCGTGCTGTGCAGCGGTTCACAGTGGTCATACACAGGCTGTGCACAGCTCTTTGCACACCCTCTGGCCTGCTGTCCACAGGTTGTCCAAAGGTTCGTCCACGAGCCCTTTTGCCCAGTCGCGGCGCGGGCTCATATGGTGGCCGTTCGGTTCGTTACAAAATCGGCGCGGCATCCCCCGGTCGTGTCGGGGGCAGACCGATCACGTGTCGGTTATAGTACATGCGTACGAGAGGGGGGCTCCCGTGGCGATCAGCGACGACGTGCGTGGAGGCCGCCCAGCCGGCCCGCCGCAGCAAGACTCCCCTCCGCCACAGCGCGAAGGCGGCGGCTTCGACAAGACGCCACCGCAAGACGTCGCGGCCGAGCAGAGCGTGCTGGGCGGCATGTTGCTCTCCAAGGACGCGATCGCCGACGTCATCGAGATCCTCAAGACCCCCGACTTCTACCGCCCGATCCACGCGACCGTCTTCGACGCGATCCTCGACCTCTACGGCCGCGGCGAGCCCGCCGACGCGGTGACGGTGTCGGCCGCGCTGGCCGACTCCGGCGACCTGCTGCGCATCGGCGGCGCGCCCTACCTGCAGACGCTGATGGCGAGCGTGCCGACGGCGGCCAACGCCGGCTACTACGCCCGCATCGTCGCCGAGCGCGCGGTCCTGCGCCGCCTGGTCGAGGCCGGCACGCGCATCGTCCAGCTCGGCTACGGCTCGGCCTCGGGCGCCGGCCGCGACGTCGACGACGTGGTCGACCTGGCTCAACAGGCGATCTACGACGTCACCGAGAAGCGGGTCAGCGAAGACTTCGCGATCCTCGCCGACATGCTGCAGCCGACCCTCGACGAGATCGAGGCCGTCGGCGCCCAGGGCGGCGTGATGACCGGCGTCCCGACCGGCTTCACCGACCTGGACCGCCTGCTCAACGGCCTCCACCCGGGCCAACTGGTGATCGTTGCCGGCCGACCTGGTTTGGGAAAGGCGTTGGCCCTCGACACGCCGCTGCCGACGCCCGACGGCTGGACGACGATGGGCGAGATTCGTGCCGGCGACCTCCTCGTCGACGCCTCCGGCCGACCCACGCGGGTGACACACGCGTTCGACGTGCTGCACGATCGGCCGTGTTTCGAGGTCGAGTTCTCCGACGGTTCGGTGTTGGTCGCCGACGCTGAACACCTGTGGAAAACCAGCACACGCGCGGGTCGACGGCAGCGAGCCGAAGGCAAGCGCTCCCCGCAATGGCCGGCGGATGCTCGCGCCGCCGTCGCTGACGCGGTGGCCGCATACGCCGCGCAGCCCGACGGGCTGGTCACCTTTGGCGAAGCGCTGGCCATAGTGGGTGTCCGGTTCCGGCACGTGCTCCACGTGGTCGCGGCCGAGGTGGGCGTCGCAGGTCAGGTCACGCGTGAGTACGTCCGCAACGGGAAGCCCTGGAGCAGACAGATCGGCGCGTACCCGCGCCAGGCATTGCTCGAGGGCCTGGCCCGCCGGGTCAACCGCGCCATTAACGCGGAAACCACCGCGACTCATCAGTCGACGGTGACGACGGCCGAGATTCGCGAGACGCTGCGTTGCGACGGCGACCGTCGGCTCAACCACGCCGTCGAGAACGCGGCACCGCTGACGCTGCCCGATCGCGATGACCTCCTGGTGCCGCCGTACACGTTGGGTGTGTGGTTGGGCGACGGGCACTCGGCCGGGGCGCGCTTCACCACAGTTGATCCCGAAATCGTCGCGTACGTGGAAGCTGACGGTTTCGTTGTCCGTCCAGGTGTTACGCCGTCATATTCGATCCATCTGCTGAACGAAGCGGCGCCAACTGGGCAGTGCGTCGACTGCGGTGAGATCACCGGCGGCACGGCCAACGGATCCCGCCGGTGCTCGTCGTGTCATCGAGCGGGAGGTTCGTTCACCGCCCTGCTGCGCCAGCTCAGCGTGCTGGGCGACAAGCACATACCGTCCCGATACCTGCGCGCTTCCGAGCGCCAGCGTCGCGAGCTGCTCGCAGGTCTGCTCGACACCGACGGCACGGTGACCACGACCGGCAACGCGCAGTTCTGTGTCACGTCACGCCGTCTCGCGGAAGACGTGCGCGAGCTGGTTGTCAGCCTCGGCTATCGGTGCACGATGACAACGCGCCGCGTCAAGGGCCGGCGACCCGAGAGCTCCATCGCCTACACGCTCAACTTCACGACGGTCGACGACCTGTTCAGGCTCGGGCGCAAACATCTCCTCCACAAGGAGCGGCGGCGTTCGCTGACCACCGCCCGCACCGCGTCCAGGTTTGTCGTCGACGTCCGTCCGGTGGCATCCGTGCCGGTGCGATGCGTCACGGTCGACAACGCCGACCACCTTTACCTCGCTGGGCGGGCCATGATCCCGACCCACAACAGCACAGCGTCTATGGACTTTGCCCGCAATGCGGCAATCAGGCATAACTGCGCCAGTGCCATCTTCTCGCTGGAAATGAGCAAGGTCGAGATCGTCATGCGACTGCTCTCGGCCGAGGCGCGGGTGCCGCTGCACGTGCTGCGTTCCGGGCAGCTCTCCGACGACGACTGGACCAAGCTGGCCCGCCGCATGGGTGAGATCAGCGAAGCCCCGCTGTTCGTCGACGACACGCCCAACATGAACCTCATGGAGATCCGGGCCAAGGCCCGCCGGCTCAAGCAGCGCCACGACCTCAAGATGATCGTCGTCGACTACCTCCAGCTGATGAGCTCGCCCAAGCGCACCGAGAGCCGCCAGCAGGAGGTCGCCGAACTGTCCCGTGGCCTCAAGCTGCTCGCCAAAGAGGTCGAGTGCCCGGTGATCGCGGTGTCGCAGCTCAACCGTGGCCCCGAGCAGCGCACCGACAAGCGCCCGCAGCTTTCCGACCTTCGCGAAAGTGGATCTATCGAACAGGACGCGGACGTCGTGATCCTGTTGCACCGCGACGACTACTACGACAAGGAGTCGCCGCGGGCTGGGGAGGCCGACTTCATCGTGGCCAAGCACCGAAACGGTCCGACCGACACCGTGACCGTGGCCGCGCAGCTGCACCTGTCGCGCTTCGTCGACATGGCGATCTGAGTTACGACAGCAGCGGGAACCAGCCCGCCGCCTCGCCCAGTGCCACCCGGTCGCGTTGGGTCAGTGACTTTCGACCGCTGGCCTTGAGTAGGTAGTCGATCGGCGACCAGCTCATCGGCCGCACCACCTCGTCGCTCAACAGCCCGTCCATCGTGGACACAGCTACGGCCAGGGCGACCTCGGGCGGCTCGACCGGCGACGGCAGGTCGACCGACAGGTCGAGATGGTGGACGACCGCCTCGGTCACCAGCGTCGCCACGAAGTCGGCGACCGTCAGCACGTGCCCCTGCGTCGCCACGAAAACGCTCGGGTCCGCGAAAGTCGCGGCCCGCACGGCCGCCGGTGCCGTCTCCGCCCAATCAGCCACGATTGCCGACGGCCGGTCGTACGCGCTCGCCGCCCGCCGGGTCAGCCAGGCGTGATGGCGGCTCAGGGCCGGATCGCCACTGCCCGGGTACGCCGACCAGTAGCTCGCGTAGTCCACATCAGACGGACCGGGAACCGTGCTGGTCAAGGTCACCAACGCCCGCCGCGCGTCTTCGAGCAGGTGGTGCAGCACGTCGGCGACGACCCAGCCCCGGCATCGGGTGCCGCGCAGCAGGTCGTCGTCGGTCAGCGGCAGCACCGTAGCGGTCACCGCTTCGTAGGCCGCCGCGAGCGCGGCAGCGCCGGCGTCGGCCGTCATATCTAGACGATCTCACGCGTAACGGGGGCCGGCAGCCCACAAACGGCCACCGACCCCCGTGCGCGTACGGCGACTCAGTCGAAAAGCTCGCCCAGGAAGCCCTTGTGGCGCTTGTTGCGGTAGTGGCCGTGGTAGCCGTAGTGCCCGCCGTGCTGGCCGTAGGCCGGCTGCGGCGGGTAGTGCGCCGGCGGCGGGGGCGGCGGCACGTGGCCCGGCTGCGCGTAAGGCTGCCCGTGACCGCCCGGCGGGGGCGGGGGCGGCGGCGCGTAGGCACCCGGCTGAGCCGGCGCGGCCGGTGCGCCCTGTTGACGGTTCCAGTTGGCCTCGGCCTCGAAGAGCTTCTCGAGCTCGCCGCGGTCGAGGAAGATCCCACGGCATTCGGTGCACTGGTCGATGGTTACGCCACTGCGCTCGTAGGTACGCATCTCGCCGCGACACTTCGGACAGGTCATCTGCATCATTAGACGGTACCGGGTGGACGCACGTCGGCCGAGTCCAGCGCGGCGGCCACCTCGGCATCGGTCACCTGGTGGAAGTCGTCGTAGAACTCGCTGACCGCGCCGAATGCCGCCGGTCGCAACGGACAGACGAGCTCGTCGACCAGTGACCGCAACGCGTTCAGCGCGCGGGGAGAGCCGACCGGGACGGCGAGCACGACCCGCGTCGCGTCGAGGGCGCGCGCCACTCCGACCGCGGCCCGCGCCGACGCACCCGTCGCCAAACCGTCGTCGACGAGCACCGCGACCTGGCCGCGTAGGGAAAGCGGCGGGCGCCCGCCGCGATAGGCCACCTCGCGCCGGACGAGCTCCGCGGACTCGCGGGCCAGCACCGCGTCCGCGTCGCGCTGCTCGAGCCGGGCGGCCACGTCCTCGTTGCGCACCACGACGCCGCCGGGCCCGACGGCGCCGAACGCGACCTCCGGCGCCCACGGCACGCCCAGCTTGCGGATGACCAGGGCGTCGAGGGTGAGACCGAGCCGGTTGGCCACCTCGACGGCGACCGGGATGCCGCCGCGGACCAGGCCCAGCACCACTGTGTCGGGCCGCCGCGCATGATCGGCCAGCGCCTCAGCGAGCGCCGCGCCGGCCGCTGCCCGGTTCGGGAACGAACCCTCCACCCATTCAGGTGTACGCCGTCGCGCGCCCGTCCGTCGCCTCTTCCACCTGATCGCGCGAGTCGCCCGCGCCGGCCGATGCCAGTGCGGGCGCCCAGGCCAGCAGCGCGACCGGGTACAGCAGGTAGCCGAACCGCGTGGCGGGCATCAGCAGGATCGCCGCCAGCAGCCCGTACCCGCTGATCATCGCCGCGGCGGCCGCGGTGCGTGGCGGGCGCCGGACGATCCAGACCGCGATGGCCAGGCCCGCGAGCCCGAGCAGGCCGGCGGCGATCAACCGTCCGCCGGGCAGGCCGGCGGCGATCAGGTGGCCGGGGAACGGCGATGCGGCCGGGCTGCTGACCACGCCGTGTCCGAGCGGGAAGCCGATCACGTTGTCGAACAGCGCGCCCGGGTCGCGCAGCAGCGGCGGGACGACGGCGAGCACGGGCAGCCCGAGCGCGCCGAGCGCGAACGGTCCGAGCCGGCGCCGGGTCAGCGCGTGGATCAACAGCACGACGACGATCGGCAGGGCGAACAGCTTGAGCGCGCCGGCCAGCCCGGCCGCGACGCCGGCCCATCCCCAGCGCTCCCGGGCGCACAAGGCCAGCGCCAGCAGGCACAGCGCGAGCACCGGGAGGTCGTCGCCGCCGGTCGCCATCGTCAGCGCGCAGACCGGCAGCACCGTGGTCAGCTGCACCGCGCGCAGCAGGTGCGGCCCGCGGGTCAACGAGACCGCGACCGCGAGCGCGGCGGTGGTGGCCAGCAGGAACCAGATCCGCGCGTCCGTCCACCACGCGTCGCCGGCCACCGCGCGGGGCAGACCGAACAACGACATGCCCGGCTGGTACGGGAGATAGCCGAGCAGCCGCTCGTCGGCTGGCAACCGGGCGATGGTGTCGTCGGAGAGATAGGGCGTCGCGTGGTGCAGCAGCCGGCTGCCACCGTCTTCGACGACGAGCACCTCTTCCTGCGCCCGGTCGGTGCGCCCGCCGGCCCGCTCGACGCTCTGGACCAGGGTCGGCAGCCAGGCGGTGGCGAGCCAGGCGAGCCCGGTGATTGCCGCGCGCAGCCGTGGGCCCCGGTTGCCGGCCAGCCACTGGACCAGGACGGCGACCGTCGCGGCGGCGTACCCGTAGGCCGCGACCGAACCCCACCCGCGGTGCGGCAGCAGGGTCGAGGTGGCCGCGGTGACCACGGCGAAGCCGGCGGACAGCGCGTAGAGCGCGAGGTCGAAGGCCAGGCCGCCGGCCGCCCGGTCGAGCCGGGCCCAGGTGATCACCCGCCCAAGTGTGGCAAACGCTCGCTGCGCTGCCGCGGCACCGCTCGCCGGTGCGGGCTGAGGCGGATCACGGCGCCCTCGTCGTGCAAAGCGGGCGCCAGCGCGCCCGGTCGCCCGCCGGAACCGCGGTGCAGCAGCGCGAGCAGTCGCGCGGCGGGCATCGGGCGGGCGAACAGGTGGCCTTGACCAGCGGTGCAGCCCAGCTCCCACAGCGCGCGGCGCTGCGGTTCGCTGTCGACGCCCTCGGCCACGACGGCGAGGTTGAGGCTGCGGCCGAGGTCGACCGTCGACCGGATGACCGCCCCGGCCTCCGGCGAGGTCTCCATCGCGCTCACGAACTCACTGTCGATCTTCAACTCGTGTACGGGGATCCGGGACAGCACCGACAGCGACGAGTAACCGGTGCCGAAGTCGTCGAGCGCCAGCCGCACACCCTCGTCGCGGAGCCGGCCGAGGACCCGGTCGACGACCTCGAGCTGGCTGATCGTCAGCGTCTCGGTGAGTTCCAGGATGAGCCGGTCGGGCGGCAGGTCGTGGGTGCGCAGCCGGGTCATCACGGAGCCCGGGAAGCGCGGGTCGAGCAGGCTGCGCGGTGCGACGTTGACGGCGACCGGCAGGTCGAAGCCGGCCTCGCGCCAGGAGACACAGGTCAGCAGGGCCTGGTCGAGCACGGCTTCGGCGAACGCCGGCAGCAGGCCGCTGCGCTCGACGGTCTCCAGGAACCGCAACGGATCGACGGTGCCGTGGTCGGGATGGTGCCAGCGTGCCAGCGTCTCGGCCGCGAGCACCTCACCGCTGGCCAGGTCGACGATCGGCTGGAAGTCGACGGTGAGCGTGCCGTCGGCGACCGCGCTGCTCAGCCCACCGGCGATCGCGAACCGCCCGAGGTCCGCGGTGTCGCGGGCGTGGGAGTAGGTCGCGATCCGCTGGCCGGAGCGCTTGGCCTGGTACATCGCGACGTCGGCCCGCCGCAGCAGCTCCGCGATGCCCCCCGTGCCCGTCGGCGTCGCGATGCCGCCGCTGGCCTCGACAGTGATCCACATGCCCTCGACCTCGATCGGCTCCTGCAGTGCGGCGATCAGCCGCTCGGCCCGATGCGTGGCGACGGCCGGCGCGGGCAGGGCGGTCAGTAGCACGGCGAACTCGTCGCCACCGAGCCGAGAGACCAGGTCGCCCTCCCGGGCGACAGCCAGGAGCCGATCTGCCACCTCCTTGAGCACCTCATCACCGGCGGCATGGCCGAGCGTGTCGTTGACCTCTTTGAAATGGTTGAGGTCGAGCAGCAGTAGCGCGACGACACCGTCGGAGTGACCCTCGCTGATCAGCTTCTTGCCCTGGTCGAGCAGTTGTCGGCGGTTGGCGAGGCCGGTCAGTGCGTCGTGTGCCGCGTCGTGGGCGTGCACGATCGCGACCCGTTCGAGTTCGGTGTACGCCGTCGCATTGTGTATCGCCGTGTTCAACGCGGACGCGAATGTGCGGAGTTTGTAGTTCTCCATCTCGTTCAGCGTGACCGGACCACGGAAACGGAGTCGGAACTCGCCGATCGGGTGTTTTGCCGCGCGGCCCTCGAGGACGGTGGTTATCACGAACGCGTCGGTCGGCCACTCGGCCTCGGTGTCGATCTTCCCGCCGGCGCCGCGGACGAGTCGGGGCGGATCGCTGAACAGCTCGACTTCGGCGCCGTCGGCCGAAAAGAGGTCGGGCGCCCATTCGACCGCGACCTCCATGACCCGGCCCAGGTCGACATCGTTGAGCGCCTCGGCTGAGCTGGCCAGACGTTGCCACGAGATGCGCTCGTCGCGCTTGCGGATTCGCCCGGAATACCACAGGTGCAGGCTCAGGATCAGCAGCGGTGCGACGAGCAGGAGTTGGGCATCACGGTTGATGGACAGCAACCAGACGATGAACAGCGCGACCACCAGGCGGGCGGCGCCGAACCCGATGCGGATGTCGACATAACGGCTGAATTGTTGACGTAGCGGCGTATGAGTGGCGAGCGCGATGACCGGGTGGGCGAGTAATTCGTCGACCAGCGTCAGCGCCAAAAAGGCGAGGGCCAGCACGGTGACGTTGAATTGCGGGGCGCCACCGCGGAAATCGGCTCCGGCGGCGTAGAGAACGGCGGCTCCGGCCGATGCCCAGACGATGTCTTTGGCAACGGCGAACGTCATCTTGAGCGGGCTTATTCGGCCGATCAGCCGGCTGATTATGCCGCCTACGGCGGTGCACAGCACGACCCAGGGCGGCGGAGCGAACGTCAGGCCAATGAGGACGACGATGTCCGTCCAGGATTGGCCCCAGTTGTTGGAGCGGATGCGCACGTTCAGCACGACGCGGGACGAGGCGATCGAGGCGACGACCAGCCCAGCGATCGCGAGCATCGACGGTGTCTCCGCGTGGCCCGTGACGATGCCAAAGACGGAAGCGACGATCGGGCCAACCGCCAGAAACACCACGAGACCGACTAGCAGCCGTAGCTGCCGATCGGTCGCGTTGTGGTGAGCTTTTGATTTGCCGGTCAATCGGTCTCCATCGCAGCGACACGTAAGAGTGACGCCAGCATACCGGAACGTGACCTCTTTGCTACTGCTCGTCAGGTCCATTCGTTGGTGCGCATGTCCACTCCCGCCTCGTGACCCCCGGGCCGGCTTGTTCCGGCGATGGGGACAAGCGTAGGTTGAGATCGGCGGGATTTGAACCGAGAAATGTCAATATGAGCAGGATTCGCTAACTGCGCGACGGTTTGTCACGATCTGTCCCGGCCCGAATGCGCTGCGCATTCGACGTGGAGCGGTTTGTACTATTCAGTCCGAAGGGCGTCGCGAATCGGACTCCGCCGTGCTGTCAGCGAATGAGTGCGGTGCGTGGGCAATGGGCCAGCCACGGATATTCTCCGGCCAGATGCGGTAAGGAGCCAGCCCTGGTCGCGTGACTTAGGCCAACGCTCCGCATCTGCATACTTCGACAAATCTCCATAACCTCGGAGAATTTGCCGCTCTCGCCGTGTCAAAGTGCCACTCTGCGTAGCCGATCAGTCGACAGGCCATGCACCATGCGGCGACCACGAATAGCCACGTGCCCCATTCCGTCAACGCATTAGCAAATCGCTCTCGAAGCGGACAAAATTTGTGCGATAGTACGAGAACGATATAACTGCGCGGGAAAGCGTCCGCCACACACGGTGTCCGACCTGGCACCGATAGGCTCAGGGCGTGGGTGAGAGCAACCTGACGCATGTCGACGAGAGCGGAGCGGCCCGCATGGTCGACGTCTCCGCGAAGGACGTCTCCGCCCGGCGGGCGACCGCCGCGGGCGAGCTCCGCACCACCGCGGAGGTGATCGACCTGCTGCGCCGCGACGGACTGCCGAAGGGCGACGCGCTGGCGGTCGCGCGGATCGCCGGGATCATGGGCGCCAAGAAGACGCCCGATCTGGTGCCGCTGTGCCATCCGATCGCGTTGACCGGCGTCACCGTCGACTTCGCGCTCGGCGAGACCACGGTGGGGATCACCGCGGTGACGCGTACCGCCGATCGCACCGGTGTGGAGATGGAAGCCCTCACCGCTGTTGCCACCGCCGGCCTGGCGCTGGTGGACATGGTCAAGGCGGTCGACCCGGCCGCGTCCATCACCGACATCCGGGTGTTGCGCAAAGAAGGCGGCAAGACCGGCCTCTGGGCCAGGGAGGACGAGCAGTGATCCGCGCCCGCGTCATCGTGGCCTCCAACCGGGCGGCCGCCGGCGTCTATGCCGACACCAGTGGCCCGATCCTGGTCGAGGGTCTTCGGCAGATCGGCTGCGAGGTCGGCGACCCGATCGTCGTGCCGGACGGCGAGCCCGTCGCGCAGGCGTTGCGGATGTCCATCGCGGAGGGCATCGAGGTCGTCGTGACCAGCGGCGGCACGGGCATCACCCCGACCGACCAGACGCCCGAGATGACCAAGCTGCTGCTCGACTACGAGGTGCCGGGCATCGCGGAGGCGATCCGGGCGCACAGCCGCGAGCAGATCCCGGCCGCGGCCCTGTCCCGCGGCGTGGCCGGCGTGGCCGGCCGGACCCTGGTGATCAACCTGCCCGGCTCGAAGGGTGGCGCCCGCGACGGCCTGGCCGTCCTCGGCCCGATCCTGGTGCACGCGGTCGACCAACTCCGCGGCGGAGATCATCAAGCGTCCGACATCTAGGACATGCCCTGCCGATCATCGCGGACCACGCCGAGCGCGGCCGCCGCCTGGCGGCGTCCCGGACCACTGAGACACCGGTATCCCGGCAATCCCGGGCCACCTGGCGGTGACGCCGGCTTGATCGACAGGACCCGCCCCGCCGGACCCGGCGGCGATAGGCTCGCGGGGTGACCGCCGAAACTGTCGCGACCACCGCGCCGACCGCGTGGGACCGGGCCCGCACGCTGATGCACGAGGCCGGTCGCGCCGGCGCGCTCGCTCCCGTCGAGGTGCCGGTCGACGATGCCGACGGGCTGACCCTGGCGCAGGACCTGGTCACGCTGACCAGCCTGCCGGCCTTCCCCACGTCGAGTGTGGACGGCTTCGCGGTGCGCGGGCCGGCGCCGTGGCGGGTGGTCGGCAAGGTGTTGGCCGGCAACTCCCCCGCCCCACTCGCCGACGACGGCACCGCCGTCGAGATCGCCACCGGCGGGATGCTGCCGCCCGGCGCCGACGCGGTGCTCCGCGTCGAGGAGTCGACCCGCACGCCGGACGGGCGGATCACCGGCCGGTTGCGCGAGACGGTCGAGTGGCGGCGGCCCGGCGAAGAGGCCGAGCTCGGTGAGCTGCTGATTCCCGCTGGCACCCCGGTCGACCCGGGCGTGCTCGGGCTCGCCGCGTCGTGCGGCTACGACACCCTCGCGGTGCGCCCGCGCCCGCGCGCCGCGGTCCGGATCTTCGGCGACGAGCTGCTCGTCCAGGGCCCGCCCGGCGACGGCCGGGTCCGCGACGCGCTCGGGCCGAACGTCCCGGCGCTGCTCCGCCGCTACGGGTGCCAGGTCGCGCCCGGCGCCGTGGTCGGCCCGGTCGAAGACACTCTCGACGCGCACGTCGCCGCCATCCGCTCCGCGCTCGCCGAAGCCGACCTGGTCTGCACCACCGGCGGCACCATGCACGGCCCGGTCGACCACCTGCACCCGGCGCTGGCCGCCCTGGGTGCCGAATACCTGGTCAACACCGTCGCCGTCCGCCCGGGCTTCCCGATGCTGGTCGCGCGGGTGACCGGCGACGACGGTCGGGCCCGGTTCATCGCCGGCCTGCCCGGCAACCCCCAGTCGGCGCTGGTCGCGCTGGCCTCGCTGGTGGAGCCGCTGCTCGCCGGCCTGCGCGGGCGCGCGCTGCCGGCGCTCGGCACGGTGCGGCTGGCCGAACCGGTGCCGGGCCGCGGCGACTACACCCACCTCGCGCTCGTCCACGTCGACGCGGCTTCGGGCACGGCCAGGCCGGTGCGCCACGTCGGCTCGGCGATGCTGCGCGGGCTCGCCTCCGCACACGGCTTCGCCGCGATTGCCCCAGGCACGTCCGGCGAAGCCGGCGCGCGGGTACCGTTCGTACCGTTGCCGCTACTACCGGGAGAACGACCGTGATCGTCAGCGTGACGTCGGACCCGCTCGACCTGGCCGCACACGAGGCGGCGGTAGCCGACCCGCGAGCCGGCGCCATCGTGTCGTTCCAGGGCGTGGTCCGCGACCACGACGGCGGGCGCTCGGTGGTCTCCCTCGACTACGAGGGCCACCCGTCGGCGCTCGAGGTGCTACGCGAGGTCGCGGCCGAGATCGCCAAAGAGCCCGAGGTGTACGCGGTGGCAGTCTCCCACCGCGTCGGCCCCTTGAAGATCGGCGACGTCGCCATCGTGGCAGCGGTCAGCACGGCCCATCGCGGCGCGGCCTTCGCGGCCTGCGGCCGCCTGGTCGACGAGGCGAAGGCCCGCCTACCGATCTGGAAGCGCCAGGTCTTCGCGGACGGCACCGAAGAATGGGTCAACTGCCCCTAGCGTCGGCATGCCGTCACCCAACGGCTCAACCTGGCGGCGATGACGGCGACCCCCGGGCTGGTGTGCGAACTCCGCGCCGGGGGCCGGGACCGGCGTGGGGGGTTTCGACCCGGCACCGCAGAATGGGTCAACTGCCCCTAGTCGGCATGCCGTCACCCAACGGATCAACCTGGCGCGATGACGGCGACCCCCGGGCTGGTGTGCGAACTCCGCGCCGGGAGCCGGGACCGGCGTGGGGGTTTCAATTCGGCACCGCAGCTTGGAGGTCGTGAGCGGCGGACCGGCTCCGCTGGCCGGTCCGGCTTAGGGTCGAGGACCCGTCTCCCAGCAGTGGACCCGGACCGCCCGCCTTGTCTTGACCGAAGGTGCGTCACGATCAGTTCCACGTGGAACACAACACCCGTCGTGACGACTCCGGTGAGACCGCGTGACAACCTCCGGCGCTTCGATCTGGCCACCCGATACCGGTTGCGCCGGACCGCGGGGTGTCGTGGGCGCGATGACCGCAGCAGACCGGGACCTCGCCGCAGCCAGGTCGGTCATCGTGTGCGGCTCATCGAGATCCCCGACGGCCGAGAGCATGATCGGGTGTGCCTGGTCGGGTCGCCGCCCGGCGTGTCGACCAGACCAGACACACCCGATCACCCACGACACCGCTGATCTCCCAGACCTCGCGCACCCGATCATGGTCAGCCGAGCTGTCCGCCAGACCGGTCCGGCTGCCGCAAAGTGCCCCGGAGCCGCGCTGCCGCGTGCCGCGAGACGGGCGATCAGAACGCTTCGTCGCGGCTGCTGATCCGGTGTTCGTCGAGCGGAGCTCACCGCGGGCGCGCCGATTTTTTTGATCTAAGCGGAACCGGCGGCGGACCTGGCAAGCGAAGCGGTCCCCGGCGGGAGCGACGGTCGCGCCCCCGGCGGACCCGGGACATCTTCTTGCTCGTTCTGTCTTTGCCAGAAATGAAGTGGCCCCGTCTGGCGCGAGAGGTGCGCTGCAGACGGGGCCGGATCTTGCTGAGGACTTAGCGCTGGTGGATCGCCCGCCGGTCGATGCGAATGGTCTCCGGGTAGAAGGCGGGTTCCGCGCCCGGGCGCCACGGCAGGGTGGCGACCAGGATGATCAGGGCGAGCGCCAGGGAGTTCTCCATGAGGGCGCCCCAGAGGCCGTCCTCGTAGTGCGAGTACTCCGGGAGTTGGTGCTCGTAGGGCCAGATCGGCGAGTACAGGAAGAGCAGGTAGACCCCGACCGCGGCGCTCGCGTGGCGGAGGCCCGTCAGTGCCGGGAACCAGATCGGCGTGCGTAGCGGTGCCAGGCCGCCCATGTTGGCGCTCGGGGTCAGGCCGCGGCGGGTCAGGCGACGGCCGCTCTCCAGGCCGCGGCTCGCGTCGCGCCTGCGCATCGCGGCGTCGGCCAGGACCACGATGGCCGGGATCACGAAGACCAGGTGGTGGGTCCACGAGATCGGGCTGATCACGTTGGCGGTCAGTCCGACCAAGACGAACGCGGTGAGCTCGTCGCCGTCGGCGTGGGCGCGGGCGGCGCGGGACAGGCCCAGCGCCAGCATCAGCACCGCGAACGAGAGCCAGAGCAGCGTCGGCGCCTCGACCGTGTCGTAGAGGCGCGCCAGGACCCCGGCCAGCGACTGGTTCGGCGTCATGTCCGCCGCGCCGACGCGTTCGGTCTCGAAGACCACGCCCAGCCAGTACGCGGCCGAGTCCTTGCCGGCGACCATGAACGTGCCGGCGGTGACGGCGATGGCCGTGGCCACCGCCGTGGTCGCGGCCCGCCACTGGCGGGTGACCAGGAAGTACATGACGAACAGCGCGGGCGTCAGCTTGATAGAGGCGGCCAGGCCGATGCCGACACCGGCCCACGCACCACCGCGGACGAACCGGACCAGCGCGCCGCCGGTCGGCAGGAAGCCGGCGCTGGCGCGGGCACGCCAGCGCAGGGCCACCATGTCCGCCATGATCAGCAGGAACAGCAGGAGGTTGATCTGGCCATAGCCGAGGGTCTCGCGGACCGGCTCGATCGCCGCGGCCGCGGCCACCGTGAGGCCGGTCGCGAACCAGCGTGACCAGCCGTAACGCCGGGAGATCGGGCCCAGCAGCGCCCACATCACCACCGCGAGGGCCAGCAGGCTGGCGACCACGTTGATCCAGGCGGCGGCCGCGAACGGCACGTGCGCCATCGGTGACATGAGCAGACCGGCGAAGGGTGGGTACGTGAAACCCAGCCCCGTGTCCGGCGCCGCATACGCGTAGAGATCGTGTCCGCTCGCCCACCACACAGCCGCACCGTGGTAGATCTTCATGTCGAAGAAGTTGTACGGCCTACCGAACGCACCGATGGCGTACCAGGCCGTAACGAACGCTCCCGCGAGGACGACGAGGCGCACGACGTTTCGACTGTAGATCCCACGGACAGTGCTGTTGGGTTGGACGAGGCGGTCCATCCGTCTTCCGACGGTCGCCGGCATGGCGTGGCCACCCCCGTACCCTTTGTAACGTGCCGTCCAGGTCCGTCCACGAGCCTAGAGGGGCCCGTCATTCGTCACCCGTCGCGTTATCTGACCGTGTCCGATCCCACACTAGTTCGCGACATTTCGTCCGCGTTAACGCGGGGCGACTGGTTCATGTGCTTCGGGTAGTTACTGTCTGATTCAGCTCGGTAGCTTACGGCCCGCAGCCGCGGCGCGGACGGCGATCTTCGCTTCGCGTTTCGCGGTCTTGGCGGCCCGGCGCAGCGACTGTCCGCTGTGCCCGATCGAGTGCAGACCATGCTCCACGTTGTGCCGGCCGTGCTCGATGGCGTGTCGGCCGTGTCCCGCATAGTGGCTCGCCCGCCACGCCAGGCCCGGTTTGCCCTGTGTGTCGGCCGCGGCGAGCAGCAGCCCGCCGAACAGGCCCAGGTTCTTCATGAAATGCGACTGCTGGTGCTGCCGCTCCTGCGGATCCTTGATCGTCCAGAAGGGATGCGCGCTCAGCGTCGTCGGCACCAGCGTGCCGGCGAGCACCAGCGCGGCGGGTCGGGTGAACCGGCCCGTCGCCAGCATGAGTCCGGCCGCCACCTGCGCCGCGCCGTTGATCCGCACCAGCGTCGCAGGATCGGTCGGCAGGCGCGGGTTGGCCTTCTCGAACAGCGGCCCGACCTTCTCGCTGACCTTCTTGGCCGTGGGCACCCACGGCGTCGGGCGGACGGCCGAGCGGGCGCCGCTGACCACGAAGATCGTGCTGAGGAACAGACGCGCGACCGTGCGTACGGGACTCATGGCTTAGTTCTTACCCCGTCGGGGCCAGCCGTATCCCCCAAACGGTGCGACTCAGGGTTGCGTGCGCAGATACCGTCCGAAGTGGGGGACGGTGAAGGCGACCGTCCCGCGCTCGCCCGAGTAGATCAGGCCCTTCTTGATGAGCGCGTCCCTGGCCGGCGACAGGCTGGCCGGCTTGCGGCCCAGGGCCTGGGCGACCTCGGAGGTGGCCACCGCGACGTCCATGTCCTCGGCGGACAGGCTCGCCATCGCGCGCATGTACTCGCGCTCGGCCGGCGTCGCGCGCTCGAAGCGGGAGCCGAAGAAGCCGACCGCGAGCTCCGCCTCGGCTTCGGGAGCGGCCACCCGGACATCATCAGGAGTGATCGGCGTACGCGGGGCGTGGTCCCAGGTCGCCTTCCCGTACGCCTGGACGAAATAGGGGTATCCGCCGGACTTCTCGTAGAGCAGGTCGAGGGCCTTCGCCTTGTATTCGACCTCTTCGCGCTCCGCCGGCGCGGCCAGGGCCTGGTCGGCCGCGATCCGGTCGAGCCGGTCGATCCGCTGGTAGCGGAACAGCCGCTCCGAGTAGGACTTGGCCGCGGACAGCACGGCCGGCAGGTGGGGCAGGCCGGCGCCGACCACGATCAGTGGGGCGCCGAGCTGCGACAACTCGTGGCAGGCCGCGCACAGCGCCGAGATGTCGTCGGGCGGGATGTCCTGCATCTCGTCGATGAACAGCGCGACCCCGGTGCCCACGTCGGTGGCCACAGCGGCGGCGTCGGTGAACAGCTCGACCAGGTCGATCTCGATGTCGCCCGAGTCGGCCCGCCCGGCCTTGACGGGCACGTCGATGCCGGGTTGCCAGCGGTCGCGCAGCTTGGCGTTGGCCTGGTTGGACCGCAGCGCGAAGGCCTTGAGCACGCCGAGGAAGTCGTCGATCCGGTCGGGCGCGCGGTGCCGGGGAGCCAGCTCACGGACGGCCATGTGCAGCGCGGCGGCCACCGGCCGGCGCAGCGACTGGTCAGGGCGGGCCTCGATCTTGCCGGTGCCCCAGAGCCGGCCAATCGCCTGCGAGCGCAGCGAGTTGAGCAGCACGGTCTTGCCGACGCCGCGCAGGCCGGTGAGCACCAGACTGCGTTCCGGACGGCCGCGGGCGACCCGCTCGAGCACCACGTCGAAGACGTCGAGCTCGCGGTCGCGCCCGGCGAGCTCCGGTGGCCGCTGGCCGGCACCGGGTGCGTAGGGGTTGCGCACCGGATCCATGTCGATGACCGTATCGGTCGATCTAGGAAAGACCCTAGAAATGCGTAGATGCGGGTACGGCGTGTCTTTCTTGATCTAGGGCCGTCTAGCTTTCGGGCTAGACGGCCCTAGTTTCGCTTAGCTTTGGCTAGGCGCCGCGGAGCTTGAGGCAGAGCACGTAGTCGTTGAGGTCGAGCGGGCTGTCGAAGAAGTACCAGTCGGTGTAGCCCTCGACGTCCTTGCACTTCTTCTCGGCATCGTCCTGGCCGGTGGTGGCGGCGTCGAAACGAGCCAGCACCTGGTACGTCTTCGCCGCGCACTTGGCGATCTCGAGCTTCGGGTCCTCGACCGAGCCGACGTTCTTGACGCACTGGCCCTTCTTGACAAAGCGGGCATCGGCCGACGACTCGGCGTTGGGCTGCGCGGACGGCTTCCCGGTCTCGCTCGGTTCCGGCGACGGGGTGCCCGTCTGCTCGGTGGCGACGTTCTGCTTGTCGGCCGGGTCCGGGCGACCGACGAAGTAGACGGCCGCCGCCCCGCCGCCGCACACCAGCACCGTCAGCGCGATGACCAGCGCGAGGACCGGGCTGAAGCGCTTCTTGCGCGGCGGCTCCTCGGGAGTGGTCCAGGCGGGCTCGGTGCCGTACTGGGGGAAGTTCTGGTCGTACTGGGTCGGCTGGTGGCCGTAACCGGGCTGGCCCCCGTAACCCGGCTGGTCTCCGTAGCCAGGCTGGCCGCCGTAGGTCGGCTGGCCGCCGTAGTTCGGGTCTTGCTGGCCGTAGCCGGGTTGGCCTCCGTACGTCGGCTGGGCGCCGTAGCCGGGGTTGCCGTAGTCCCCGCCTCCGCCTCCGCCGCCCCCGTAGCTCGGTGAACCGGGTCCGCCGGGCGGGCTCGACTGCGGCTGGCCGCCCCACGGGTCCTGTCCGCCCCAAGGGTCCGATGGCTGGCCGTACGGGTCGTTCGACGAACGACCTTGCCAAGGCTCCTGCGGCTGGCCGGGGTACGGTCCACCGTTGGGCGGTCCGTAGTTCGACATGGACGTTCCTCCTGGCCGAGGGGAGTTCTCATCGGTTGCGGCGCGTTGCTCTGGCCACCGTAGCCGCTTACCGGGCGGTGCTCACCTCCCGGAACCGCGCCAAACCTACCGCCGGCCCAGCGTACGGGTCAGATCAGGCGCAGTTGACGGTCCTTCGGCCGGCGCTCCTCGGTCACACCGAGCCGCTCGAACAGGCCGGCGTCGATCGCGTCGAGGAATGGCGACGGGCCGGTGTCACGCTCCGTGCCGTGCCGGAAGCGGCGCTGGGCGTGCGACACGTACAGCCGATCCTGTGCCCTGGTCAGCCCGACGAAGAACAGCCGGCGCTCCTCGGCGAGGTCGTCGTCGCTGGTGCGGCCATCGAAGAAGCGCAGCGGAAGCAGGCCGTCCTCGCAGCCGACGAGGAAGACCACCGGGAACTCGAGCCCCTTGGCGGCGTGCAGCGTGAGCAGCGTGACGGCCTCGGCGCGCGGATCCAGGGCGTCCACCTCGGCACCGGTGCCGAGCTGCGCGAGGAACTGCTCCACGTCGTTGCCGCAACGCTGCGCCAGCGGGGTGAGCACCTCGACGGCCGACCACACGTCCGCCGGGCTCGGGCTGCTGCCGGTGCTGTCCAGGGTGGGCGTCGCGAACCGTTCGGCGAGGAGTTGACCGGCACGGCGTACGCGGGCGGTCAGTTGACCTTCGCTCCCCGCGAGTCTGATCTCCCGCGCGATCGCCGCGACACCCGCCCGGTCGCGGAGCCGGTTGTGCGAGCGCTTCTGGACGGGGATGCCGGCGCGGGCCAGTGCCTCGACGATCGGGGCCGCCTGCTGGTCGGTGCGGTAGAGGACGGCGATGTCGGAGAACGAGATGCCGGCCGCGTTGCCGCTGATCCGGCCCGAGTCCAGCGACCGGTGGGAGAGGCCACCGACCAGGTCGTCGACGGTACGGGCGACGAAGTCGGCCTCGTCGGTGGCGGAGCTCGCCGGATAGCGGCCGACGAGCGGCGCCTCGGGATCGAGCCGGGCGGGGTCGAGGCGCCGTCCTCTGACCAGTGACGAGGGCGCGATCGCTTGGACGGCGGCGGCCAGGATCGGCGCGGAGGACCGGTAGTTCCGGGCCAGCCGGACCAATCGGGCGTCGATGAAGTCCTCGGCGAAGCGCAGGAAGTAGCCGACGTCGGCGCCGCGGAACGAGTAGATCGCCTGGTCGGGGTCGCCGATCGCGCACAGGTTGCCGTCGGGCGGGCAGAGCAGGCGGAGCAGCTCGTACTGGGTCTCGTCGACATCCTGGTACTCGTCGACGAACAGCCACCGCCAGCGGCCCTGGTAGCGGTCGACCAGGTCGGCGTCCTCGGTCAGCAGCTTGACGGGCAGCGTGACCAGCTCGTCCAGGTCGACCAGGTCCTGGCCGCGGAGGATCTTCTGATAGGTGGCGTCGTCGTCACCCGCCTCCTTGCGGGCGGCTTCCCGCTCGGTGTCGTCGGCGATGCGGAAGTCCTTCGGCAGGCCGGCGGCGGCGGCGTTCTCTCTCAGGATCGTGAGGCCGAGCGAGTGGAACGTGGCCACGGTGACGTCGGCGGCGACCGGGCCTATGAGGCCGTCGAGCCTGGTCCTGAGCTCCTCGGCGGCTCGCCTGGTGAACGTGATCGCCAGGCAGTGCTCGGCGTAGACGCCCAGCTCGGCGCAGAGGTAGGCGATCCGGTGGGTGAGCGTGCGGGTCTTGCCGGTGCCCGGGCCGGCGACGATCAGCATCGGTCCGCCGGGTGCCGACGCTGCGACCCGCTGCATCGCGTCCAGGCGGTCGAGCAGGCCGGTGCCGACCTCTTCCATGCCGGCGAGCATCGGCTCGAACGGCTCGTGCGGGGAGGCCTGCTGCGGTGGCGGTGGGGGGATCGCGGGCTCGACGCGCTTGACCGGGCCGCGGCGGGCGGATCCCTCGGACGGACGGTCCGGCGGCTGTGGCTTGGTGGCTTTGCGCTTGGTTTGCGGCGGCACGTCGAAGAGGGTGTCGGCCTGGGGTTCCTTGCTCGGCAGCTCGTGCTTGTCGAAGACGCGGATGATGCCGTAGGCGCCGTCGTAGCCGGGGATGCGGTGCACCTCGCCGCGGCGTAGGCGGCGGATGGCCTCTTCGAGGTGGTCGCCGCCGGCCTTCTTGATGTCGTCGAGCGGGGTGTCGCGGAGGATGGTCAGCTCTGGGCCCAGGGCGGCCACCAGGGTGTTGAGCTTGCCTTCGACGGTTTTTGATCGCGGCCCGACGCCGGCGATCTCGCCGATTATCTCGGCCAGGGCGAGCAGGTGCTGGACCGGCTTGGGGTCGTTTCGGATTTGTCCGTCTTGTCGGTCGGCCAGCTCTTCGACGCGGCTCAGGACGCCCACGGTCAGCGGTTTGTGGCATTCAGGGCAGAGCCCGCCGGCCTCCTGGGTCTGGTGCGGCTGCCAGTTGACGCCGCAGAGCCGGTGGCCGTCGGCGTGGTACTTGCCTTCCTCGGGGAAGAACTCCAGCGTGCCGGCCAGCCCGTGGCCGGTGCGGAGGGCTTCCCGGACGGCGAAGTAGTCGAGCTCGGTGGCCAGCACGGTGGCCTCGCGGGCCAGGGCCGGCGGCGAGTGGGCGTCCGAGTTGGACACCAGTTGATAGCGGTCGAGGCTCGACACCCGCCAGTTCATCGCGGGGTCGGAGCTCAGCCCGGTCTCCACGGCGAAGATGTGGTCGGCGAGGTCGGCGTAGCAGTCGGCGATCGCGTCGAAACCGGACTTGCTGCCCAGCGCCGAGAACCACGGGGTCCAGATGTGCGCCGGGACCAGGTAGCCGTCCGGGCTCGCCTCCAGCGTGATCTCGAGGAGGTCGCGCGAGTCGAGACCGAGGATCGGCCGGCCGTCGGAGGCGAGGTTGCCGATCCGCCCGAGCGCCGTGTTGAACCGCGCGGCGGCGTCGAGGTCGGGCAGGTAGATCAGGTGATGCACCTTGCGGGTGCGGTCGTCGCGCTTGTAGATCGTGGAGATCTCGACCGACAGCGTGAAGCGGACCTGCTCCTCGGAGCTCGCGAGCCGCGGTGGGAGCTGCTGCGTCGCGGCCCGTTCGGCGTCCCGGCTCAGCCGGAAGAGTCCGGGTTCGGCCGGTTGAAGGGTCTCCTTCAGGTGGTCGTACCAGGCCGGATGGGTGAAATCGCCGGTGCCGAGGAGCGTGACGCCTTTGCGACGGGCCC
The DNA here is from genome assembly GCF_900188485.1 of Asanoa hainanensis. Lineage (GTDB taxonomy): Bacteria > Actinomycetota > Actinomycetes > Mycobacteriales > Micromonosporaceae > Asanoa > Asanoa hainanensis. The sequence continues at coordinate 413,662 of NZ_FZPH01000006.1, read as the reverse complement.
ACAGCGCGAGGTTGGGCAGGGTTAGGTCGCGACTGCAGGCGCGGGAGTACTTGGAGTGGATGTGCAGGTCCGCCACGAAGGGTGCGGCGCTGTACGGGAGCACGCCGCATAGTGCCATGCCCCGCCGACGAATGCGGTGACCGTCCACCGTGGTGCGGCGTGTCGCACTGCCAAGGGCCTCTCCGGTGGGCCAGGGCGGCCCTCCGCCGGGCCCAGGTGGCGACCGACCGCACGCGAAGAGCGGCCAGATACAACACCGGTATCCGACCACTCTCCGCGCACGCCCGGTCGCCACCTGGACCTCGCCGGAGCACCACCCTGGCCCACCGGACAGGCCCTATGGGCTACGAAGCTCCACAAGAGTGACTTGTGGTGGTGCGCCGACCCGAACCGGCGGCCCCCAGAATCCGGCGCCGTTGGTGACGTAGAGCTGGGTGTCGCCGAACCGCGCGTAGCCGTTGACAACCGGCTGTTCGAGCTTGACCAACAGGTTGAACGGCACCATCTGCCCGCCGTGGGTGTGCCCGGAGAGCTGCAGGTCGACGTTGTTGTCGGCGGCGTCGTGCACCTGGATGGGCTGATGCGCGAGCAGCACGACGGGTATGCCCGGGTCGCGGTCTTTGAGCGTGCCCGCGATGTCGGGCCCACCGGTGCTGGTGCCCTCGCCGGCGATGTCGTTGACTCCGGCGAGGTCGATCGCACCACCGCGCGCGGTGATCAGCTGACGCTGGTTGCGCAACGTGCGGATGCCCAGGCGTTCGACCTCGGCCAGCCACTCCTCGGCGCCGGAGTAGTACTCGTGGTTGCCGGTCACGAAGAAGGCACCGTTCTTCGACTGGATCCCCCGCAGCGGAGCGGCGGCGCCACCAAGCTCCGCGACGCTACCGTCAACCAGGTCACCGACGACGGCCACGATGTCGGCCTGAGTCCGGTTGATGGCGGCGACGACGCGTTCGGTGTGGGCGCGCCCGGCGAGCGGGCCGAGGTGAATGTCGGAAACGGTCGCGATGCGGAAGCCGTCCATGCTGCGGGGCAGCTTCGCGAGCGTGATCTGGACGCGGTCGAGCCGCGGGGCACTGAGCGCGGTCCGCGCACCGTAGGCGGTGATTCCGGTAGCGGTGAGCCCAGCGAAGATAGCGGCACCGCGAGCAAGCAGAAGCCGCCGCTCAATCCCGCGCGGACCCACGTCCTGCGCCGCCGGCTCGGCGGTCGTGTTCGTGCCGGCGGCTGGCTGTCCTTGGGCGCCTTCGTGTGGCGGTGCCGTAGCAGTGGCCGTGGCGGGGGCGGGGGCGGGTTGTTCTTGCGCGGCTTCGCGCGGAGGGGCCGCAGGCGCCGTCGTGGTCGTGACGGCGGCCGGCAGTCCTTGGGCGGCTTCGCGCGGCGGTGCCGTGGCTGCGGTCGCGGTCGAGGCGGCGGCGGGCTGCTGTGCGCCTTGGCGCGACGGTGGCGCGGCTGCGGTCGCGGTCGAGGCGGCGGCGGGTTGTTCTTGTGCGCCTTCGCGCGGCGGTGCCTCCGCTGTGGTCGCGGTCGAGGTCGAGGTGACTGCGGGCCGTTCGGGGTGGTCGGCTCCGCGTGGTCGGGTTGTCGTCGCGGTTTGTGCGGGCGTGGCCATGGCGGCGGGTCCCCCTGGGACGCCAGCCGCTGGGGCGGCTTCCGCCGTGGCAGCCGTGCTGCGGCGGAGGGCGATGCGGACGAGCAGCATCGGGATCTCGAGCACGAGCAGCACGACCAGCAGATAGAACATCAGGGCGATCCACAGGTACCCGGGCCAGGCGAGCACGGTGGCCCCGGTGCGCGTGCCGATCAACGTGGCGGGCACCAGCAACCCGAGCACGACGGCCAGGACGGCACCGACCCGCCGCACCAGCCCGGGACGGGTCGCGTCCCGGACAAGCCGTTTCCAGATGTAGAAGTGGATCAGAGCGATGACAGCGAAAGCGACGACGACCAGCAGAACGATGCCCACTTACCCACCTGCGAACGGCGGAAGGACGTCAACTTCGGCCCCGGCCGGAAGCGGTCGCTGACCGTCCCGCCAAGCAACTCCGTCGACGAGAAAACTCGCCACCTTGAGCACGGTCGCCAACCGGTCGCCATGCCGCTCAGCCAGCGTCGCCACGAAGCCGTCATGCGTCAACCCGGCGGCCACGCTGGTTTCCGCGACCCCGGCAGCCGCCCGCGCACCGGCAAAGAACCGGACGGTGACGACCCCAGACGCCGCCCCGTCGACCGGATCACCCATGACGATCAGCCTATCTCCCACCCAAAACGGTCCGACGCGGAGAGCGACGAACACACCGCAACACCAAGGAGCCAGGCACCGCACCCGCCTGCGAGGGAAGCGCGGGTGCGACGAGGCGATGAGAGTGCCGGCGGGCCAGGCACGTCGGAGGCGCGTCCGGTGGTCACCGACGTCGGGTTTGTCAGCCGCCGATGGCGGACATCGGCCGGGCCGGCTGCAGGAAGGACGGGTCGTCGATGCCGTGGCCGGCGCGCTTGACCCACATCGCGGCCTGCCAGCGGGTGGCGAGCTCCTCGTCGGTAGCGCCGCCGCGCATCGCACCGCGTAGATCGGATTCGTCGGTCGCGAACAGGCAGTTGCGGATCTGGCCGTCCGCGGTGAGGCGGGTGCGATCGCAGTCACCGCAGAACGGCCGCGTCACGCTGCCGATCACGCCGACCCGCGCGGGCCCGCCGTCACTGGCCCGGTAGCCGTCCACCAACCACGTCTCGGCCGGCGCCCCGCCGCGCTCGACCGGATCCGGCAGCAGCGTGTAGCTGGCCCGCAACGCCTCCAGGATCTCGTCGGCGGTGACCATCGTGGCGCGATCCCAGCTGTGCTGCGCGTCGAGCGGCATCTGTTCGATAAACCGCAACTCGTAGCCGTGCTCCAGCGCGAACCGCACCAACTCCGGCGCTTCGTCGTCGTTGACGCCGCGCATCAGCACGGAGTTGATTTTCACGGGCACGAGCCCGGCGTCGGCCGCCGCCTTGAGCCCCGACACCACGGACGCATGCCGATCCCGCCGGGTCAGCGTCTTGAACCGTTCCGGGTCCAACGTGTCGAGCGAAACGTTGACCCGATCGAGCCCGGCGCTCTTCAGCGCGGGTGCCAGCCGCTCGAGCCCGATCCCGTTGGTAGTGACCGACATTTTCGGCCGAGGCCGCAGATCGGCACACGCCCGAACGATCTCGACCAACCCAGGCCGGATCAGCGGCTCTCCTCCGGTGAACCGGACATTCGTAACACCCAACAACTCGACCGCGATCCGCACCAACCGCACGATCTCGTCGTCGCTCAACAACTCTTCGCGCGGCAGCCACGCGAGCCCCTCGGCGGGCATGCAGTACGTGCACCGGAGGTTGCACCGATCCGTCAGCGACACCCGCAGATCGGTAGCTACCCGCCCGAAGCGGTCGCCGAGCACCCCATTCGTGGCGCGGACCTCGGATATCGTCACCGTTCGACCGTATCGCGTGATGCCCCCTTCCGTGGATGCCCGCAAAGGCCGACCCCAACGTGCCCTAGCGTCCGCTTGCGATCGACGCCGCTCACAGGCCATCCGGAGATGCAAACTTTGCCGCCGGCCAACCCGCGTGCGATCCCCTGCGGGCGAGCCGTGCGCGTGGCGCGGACGGGTCAGGGAGCTCGGGTCGACCGCGCCGGCCACGCCGGCGCAGCGCAGTAGCGCCCGCGAGTTGGTCGTCGAAAGGCCCACGGCAGCGCTGCGGCGCCGTCGACCATCGTGGCCGGGCAGTAGAACATTGCCGACTCCACCCGCAACCCGCGCCAGATCACGGCGGAACGCGCCGGCGAGCGCCTAACCCGCCACGACCCGACGGCGTGGCGGTTTAGCCGACTCGGCCGCGGCTCGCGCCGGCCAGCGCCTGACCCGCCACGACCCGAGGACCCGGCGGCTTAGGTGCGCAGCAGCGTGTCGACGGCCTGGCGGACCGCGGATCGGTAGGTCGAACCGAAGAGCGCCGTGTGCACGAGCAGGAGATGTAGCTGATGCAGCGGCACTCGTTGCTGCCAGCCCTCCGCGAGCGGCCACTCCTCGCGGTAAGCGTCGGTGGTCGTTGCCAGCTCTGGTGCCCCGCCGAAGAGTGCGAGCTGGGCCAGGTCGGTCTCCCGATGACCCCCGTGCGCGGCGGGGTCGATCAGCCAGGCCTGGCCGTCGGCCGCCCAGTGCACGTTGCCCGGCCACAGGTCGCCGTGAATGCGCGATGGGGGTTCCGCGCCGCCGTACACCTCGATCTGGTTTATGACTCGCTCTGTCGCCGTCGCGTCGTCCGAGGAGAGCGCCCCACCATCGACCGACAGCCGCAAGTAGGGCTGAAGCCGTCGCTCGGCGAACCACTGCGGCCAGGCTTGCGCGGAGGGCGCGTTGTCCTGATGCAGCGCACCGATGAAGCCAGGCCATTCCGCGCCGAACGACGGAGCGCCCGCTCGGTGCATCGCTGCCAGTTGTCGGCCGAAGCGCTCGGCACCCGCCCTGGTCGGCTCCCCGGGGTCGACCCATTCGAGCGCCAACAGGTTGGGCAGGGCGACCAGGACCTCGGGCAACGGGGGACCGCCTGCGGTGCGCAGCCACTCGATGCCGGACGCTTCCGACGTGAAGAAGCCTTCGGGTGTCGGGTCCGGCGACCGCTCGGGCCAGGTCTTGACGAACAACGAGGCACCGTCGTCGAGCGTCAGACGGGAGGCGGCCGAGATGCTGCCGCCCGCGACGGGGGTCTCGCGGATCCGCTGATGCTTGAGAAACGTCGGCAGATGTTGCGGATGTGACCGGAGGTAGGCCAGGTCCATGAGGCTCAAGTCTGGACCCCTGTCGTGCATCGGGTTCCGCCGGGTCGCTTCGGAGAGTAAGCATGAAGACATGACGGATGTGGTGGTCCGCCCCTATCGTCCCCAGGACCACTCCGCGGGTCGGGCACTGTGGGTCGAACTCGCGGAGCGGCGTAGTGGTCTCTATGGCAGGTCGGCCGGCGCCGACCCGGGCGCGGGCTTCGAGGACTATCTGACCCGGCTCGACCTGTCGGGGATCTGGGTTGCCGAAGATTCCGACGAGACCATCATCGGCCTGGTCGGGCTGCTGATGTTCGGAACCAGCGGCGAGGTGGAGCCGATCGTGGTCTCGGCCAGCCGCCGCGGATCGGGTGTGGGTGCCGCGCTGCTGAAGCACGTCACCGGCGAGGCGAAGAAGCGGTCGCTGGCGCGCCTCACCATCCGACCGGAGTCGCGCAACGTCGAAGCTCTGAAGTCGCTTCATGCTGCTGGTTTCGACCTCCTCTCCGCTGTCGAGCTCAGCCTTGACCTGCGTTCGTCGCCGTCCACCGTGGACGACGTCGAGATCGATCTGCACGGGCTGCGCTTCAGGGGCTGAGTGTGCCGGGTCTGCGGGCAGCGGCAGGGATCTTGGCGGCTGCCTGTGGATAACTTTGTGCGCCGAATTCGCCCGCACGAAGTTATCCACAGTCGCGCTTCGTGGGGTGGCGATCACACACCGGGATCGACCACGCTTCCGCGCCATGACCGCTACCGAGGCGCCACCCATCACCTTGCGTTCCTGCGCCGACCTCATCGCGTCGGTGCCTTACCTGCTCGGCTTCCATCCGGCCGAGAGCATCGTGGTCGTCGCGATCGTCGACGACCGGGTGCGCTTCGTGGCGCGTGGGGACCTACCCGATGCGATCACCTCGGATCACGTCGCCCGGCGTCTGGTCGCGCTGCTGCTCCGTGATCCGGTCGACGCGATCGCCATCGTGGGCTACGGGCCGTCGAGCTCGGTGACTCCGGTCGCCGAGGCGGTGTGTGTGGCATTGCGGTCGACCGACATCGCCACTCTCGACGTCCTGCGCGTCGACGGAGGTCGCTACTGGTCGTATGTCTGCGCGAACCCGGCCTGCTGCCCGCCGGAAGGCAAGCCCTTCGACCTGACGACAACCTGCGTGGGTGCCTCCGCGGTCTACGCGGGCCGGGTCGCGCTCCCCGACCGCGAAGCCGTTGCCGCATCCCTCGCGCCGGTCGAGGGAGCGGCCCGAGCGGCGATGACCGATGCGACGGCACGGGCCGACGTGCGCCTGACCGCGCTCGTCGACGGTGCCCGCGCCGCCAGCGACAGCGATCCGCCGCGGCTTCGGCCGATCTCGCCGCACGCCGCCGGCGCTGCCGTGCGCGCTAACGCCCGGGTGGCCAAGGCGCTGCGGGCGGCGGGCAACGAGGCGGTCGAGGACGCCGTCGACCGCTATCGCGCCGGGCGGCGGCTGAGTGACGACGAGGTGGCGTGGCTCAGCGTCCTGCTCGTTCACCTGCCGGTACGCGACCACGCGTGGGAGCACACCACCGACGACGAGTGGCAGGTCGACCTCTGGAGCGACCTGGTCCGGCGGGTCGACCCGCCACTCGCGGCCGCTCCGGCGAGTTTGCTGGCGTTCGCGGCTTGGCGAGCGGGACACGGCGCGTTGGCGGCGATCGCTGTCGAACGAGCGCTGGCGGTCGACCCCGACTACGCGCTGGCTCGCATGGTCGACGAAGTCCTGGACCAGTGCCTCCCGCCGTCGATCATGGTGGACGCGGAGGAGCAACCGGATCGAGCGCCGACTCGCCGCGTGCGGCGTCGCTGGATCGGTCCGCACGTCGGGCTCGAGCAGGCGAGCTGAGGATGGCGATGTCAACGCGGGGCCCCGATCCGGCCAAGCCGACTCCCGCATCGCCTTCGGGGGAGGCAGCGGCAGTTCCAGCTGTCTGGCCGGTCTCGTCACCCAGGCCGGTGCCGGCCGTTCCGGCACTGCGTTCGGTCTCGGCGGCGCCGGTTCAGGCGGGTTCCGCGGCAGTTGTGGTGCGTTCTGTCGGTACCAGCACTCTCGGGTGCGCCCTGCCGTTGTCGCGGGTGGTTCGGAGCGCTTCGAAGACCGTCGCCTTCCTGTTGCTGGCGGTTGGCGCGATCGGGCGCGCGTCAGTGCGTGGCTGGCGACGCCGCCCGGTACGGGTCGGGTTCGGAGATCCGGTGGGCGCCCGCGTACACGTTCATCGTCGGGCCGCGCAGGAAGCCGATCAACGTCATGCCGGCTTCCTGCGCCAGGTCGACGGCAAGCGAGCTGGGAGCCGACACCGCCGCGAGTACGGGGATGCCGGCCATCCAGGCCTTCTGGGTGAGCTCGAAGCTCGCCCGACCGGAAACCAGCAGCACGTGGTCAACCAGCGGCAACCGATGCTCAGCGGCTGCCCGCCCGATGACCTTGTCCACGGCGTTGTGACGTCCGACGTCCTCTCGCACCAGCACCGGCTCACCGTCCGCAGTGAACAGGCCGGCAGCGTGCAAACCGCCAGTGCGGTCGAAGGCCTGCTGGGCTGCCCGCAGCCGGTCGGGCAGCGCGGCCAGCACACGTGGGCTGACGGTCATCGGGTGGTCGACGAGGCGCCAGGGCGACCGGGTGCGGATCGCGTCGATGCTCGCCTTGCCGCACACGCCGCACGAGCTGGTCGTGTAGAAAGCGCGGGCGGGATCCGTGTCGGGCGCGGGCACCCCTTCGGCGAGCACGATGTCGACCACGTTGTAGGTGTTGGGAGTATCCGTACCAGCACACAGCTGGGCGGTGACGATGTCGCCGGCGTCGCGGATGACGCCTTCGGTCAGCAGAAAGCCGATCGCGAGATCGATATCGTCCCCCGGCGTACGCATGGTGACGGCGAGCGGCCGGCGGGGCGCGGATCCGTCGGCGCGGCGACCCACCCGGATCTCCAGCGGCTCCTCGCCGGAGATCGAGTCCATCCGGCGCACCGTGGTGCCGGCCGAGAGGTCGATACGGACGATCTCGCGCCGGTCGGTTACACGTCCCACGCCATCATCCTGCCCCCAGACTGGCCCCGCCGCCGAGGGATGTCGGGCAAACGCCGTGCGGGTGCGACTGGCCTTCGGTCTTCGGTCCTGCTCGGTCTGGGCTCCGCGGGGCCAACCCGACTGGGCTGCCTGGCCGACGACTCGGGGAGGTGGGTGAGTTTCGTCGGACAGTGCGGACAGAAGGGACTCCGATAGTTCGCGGGTAGTGGGCGGTGATCGCCGTAGGGTCGTGGAGGAGGTTCGCGGTCGGGAGGAGCGTTGTGGCGGGGTTTGCGGCCGTCGTGCTGGCGGGCGGATCGGCTCGGCGGATGGGCGGCAACGACAAGCCGTCGGTGGTCGTGGCCGGGCGCTCGATGCGCGACCGCGTCCTCGACGCGGTGGGCGCTGCCGAACCGAGGGTCGTCGTCGGCGGGACCGGCGATGTGCCGGCGGGGGTGGGCTACACGCGCGAAGAACCGCCAGGCGGTGGCCCGGTCGCGGCCATCGCGGCCGGGCTGGCGATGGTCGGCTCGGACGCGGCCGAGGTGGCGATCGTCGCCGGTGACCTGCCGTTGTTGACGGCGGACGCCGTGCGTGCGCTCCGCGACCGTCTGTCCACTGCCGACGGTGCGCTCTTCGTCGATCGTGACGGACGCCGACAGTTCCTGTGCGGTGTGTGGCGAGCCGAGGCCTTGCGGAGCCGCCTCGCGGAGATGATGTCGGGCGCTGGCGCCGGCATGACCGCGCAAAAAGGCTCTGGCGCGGGCCCTCAGCTCGGCCCGGACGAGGGCCGCGGGCTTGACGTGAGCGCAGGCCTCAACGTGGACGCCGGTGCGTGCGTTGACGCAGGCGCGGGAAGTCACCCCCGGGTCGACGCGGGCACGGGCCTTGGCGCAGGCATGGGCCTTGAGGTGGGCGCGGGCCGTGGCGGTGAGGCTGACGCCGGCACGAGCGTCGACGTGTTCTCCCGTCGCGACTCGGCCTCTGGCGCAAGCCCTGCTGTCGGCTCTGAGGCTGGCCATGCCTCTCGTGCTGGCGCTGGCCGCGACACAGGCCTGGACTCGGACTTTGGCCCCGGCCCGAACGCGGACCCCGGCCCCGGCCCTGGCCCGGACGCGGACCCTGGCCTTGGCGCGGACGCGGACCCTGGCCTTGGCGCGGACGCGGACCCTGGCCTTGGCGCGGACGCGGACCCTGGCCTTGGCGCGGACGCGGACCCCGGCCCCGGCCCGGACGCCGACTCTGGCCCTGGCGTCGGCGCCGGCTTGGTGACCCGCCGCGGAGGCGTGCGCGGTGCCTCGATGCGTGCACTTATCGAGCCGCTGCACGTTGTGGAGGTGGCGTGGGTCGGCGACGGGCCGCCGCCGTGGTTCGACTGTGACACCGACGACGACCTCCGTAGGGTGCGGGAATGGCTGACAGCGAGAACAGCGGGATGAAGCTCGACGAATGGGTGCGGGCCGCCTGTGCGGAGTTGGGTATCGCGCCCGCTGATGCTCCGGTTTCGCTCGTGCTCGATCTGGCTCGGGATGTCGCGCACAACGCGGTGCGGCCGGCTGCGCCGGTTACCGCTTACCTGTTGGGGCTTGCCGTCGGGCGCGGTGCTGATCCGCGCGAGGCCGCGGCAAGGTTGACCGCGTTGGTGGGAGCTCGGGCCGACCGATGACGCAGCGGGACGCCGAGGGGCATCTGGCTCGGGCTCGCAGGTAACCCCCGCAATCCTCGCGTTGGTTCGGATGTCGAAACATCCCTGGTCGATCGGGTGCGCAGGTTGGAAGCTCGAACGGGGGTACGCGAGCGGACCGGGTGTAAGCGCGGTGTAATGCGGTTATCCGACTCACACCGGCCTATCCGTGGGGACCGGTGGCCTGGGTAGGGTGTGCCTGACGGACGGAGGCGATCATGACGTCAGCGCAGCTAGCGAGCACGGGGGACGACGGGTTTACCGATGCCATCCTGTTGGACGAGGCGAGTACCGCCGACCTGCGGGGCAAGGTCATCGAGGCTTGGCGTGACTTCGCGCGTGCGTTGTCGAAGGTGCTTCCCGAGTTGCCGGTTGGCGCGCGGGTCGAGTTGACCCTCGATCCGACCGCGTCGGGCACCGGGGCGGCCGTCTACTCCGTCGAGATCCAGGTCATCGGCGACGGGATGGTACGCGCGCTCGCGGTTGGCAACGCCGGGCTGCCGGAGGGTTACCGGCTCGATCGTGGTGCGGTGGCTGACCTCGTCGCGCTCGGGTGGTCGCCGCCCGGCGTCCTTCCCGACTCGGGCGAGCAGTTCGGGCTGCACGCGCCGACCAAGGACGCGTCCAGGATCGCCACTACCGTCTCGCGCACGCTGCGCGACGTCTACGGCGCTCCGCACCCGGCCTTCCTCGTCTACCTCGTGCACGACTCCGAGGACGAGCCCATCCCCGTCGAGCCCCTGGCCACCGCGCGGCCCGAGCTTGCCGGCAGCCTCGACCTCGACAGTGCGATAAAGGCCGGCCAGGAGGTGGCCGCCCGCGGTGACGAGGCCGCCGAGGACGACACCATCGCGCTCGAGGAGCGGGTGCGCACCGTGGTGGCCGCGCTCATGAAGTCCGACGCCGAGGCGCTGAAGGTCGACTCCGACGGTGACATCGGCATTCGGGCCGGTTCCGCGATGGTGTTCGTACGCGTCCGCGACAACCCGCCCCTCGTCGACGTCTTCTCGCCGGTGCTGACCGACGTCGAGCCGACCGAGCAGCTTTACGTGAAGCTCTCCGAGCTGACCAACCGCATGCCGATCGGCCGCCTCTACTGCACCAACGACACCGTCTGGGCCTCGATCCCGGTGTTCGGCCGCAACTTCCAGGCGACTCACCTGATGCTCGCCGTCCAGGTGATGACCGGCCTCGCCGACGAGCTCGACGACCGGCTGCACGGCGAGTTCGGCGGCAAGCGCTTCTTCGGCGAAGGCGACAAGCCCGCCAACCGCGGCTCCCAGGAACCGAAGACGGGCATGTACCTCTAGACCACCGAAAAGGGGCTACGTGTACGGGATCCAGGCCTGGTCGCGCATCGATCCCGAGTCGGTCGCACGCACGCCGGTGTCGGAGATGGTCCACAGTGTCCCGTCGACGATCAGCGACCGCCGGATCATCGGCTCGTAGCCCTGGGTCTCGTTCCGAGGGTGGCGCACCGTGCCGACCTCTTCCAGCCCCGACTCCGAAACCCGCAACGCCAGCACCCCAAGGTGCGCCGGTGCGCTCATCGGCACCACGAGGAGCTTCGAGTCAGGCCAGTACAGGAAGGCGTGCGGATCGCTCTCGGCCTCGGACCAGCCGTCCTTCACCCGGTGCTGGGCGACCCGGCGCGGTTCCCGTAGGTCGCTCACGTCGAACACCGAGATCTGCGCCCCGCTCACCCGGCCCTGCGAATCAGCGTCCTGCCCCACGCCGACCAGGCGACCCGCGTCGAGCGGGTGCAGGTACGACGAGTACCCGTTGATCTTCAGCTCACCCCGCACCACGGGTGCGGCAGGATCAGCGAGGTCCAGCGTGTAGAGCGGATCCGTCTGCCGGAACGTCACGACGTAACCGACTGGCCCCACGAACCGCACCGCGTAGATCCGCTCACCCTTGCCCAGGCCGTTGACCACCCCGGTGCGGACCATGTCGGCGGAACGCAGCACATACACGGACGACGAGTCCTGCGACAGCGTCGCCGCGACGCGCAGATGACCCTCGTGCTCAGACATCGCGTACTGGTTGATCAGGTTGCCGGGCACCGAACCCGAAGCCACGAACCGAGGTGCTCCGGAGCCGGTGATGTCGAAGCGGTAGATCACCGTGGCGAGGTCGGCCGGCGAGGCGGCCGGGCGCCCGAGGTCCGCCCGCATGAGGCGCCACCGCTGGTCGTTGGCCACGTACAGGCTCGTGCCGTTGCTGTAGACGAAATCGCCGTCGGCGACGATCGTGGTCGGGTCGCCGGTGCCATAACGGCCGCCGATGTCGAAGGTCAGCACCGTCATCAGCGACGTGCCCGAGAACGCGTCCGGTTTGCGCAGCGCGCCACAGTCGATCCGGCCACTGTTGTCGGAGCCGCCGTTCGACGCCGTCCACCGAGGCAACCAGTCGGCGATCGTGGACCGGTCGATGAGAGCCCGGTTCGCCCGCAGCCGTTGCGTGTCGGTCGCGTTCTCGCGGTAAGGAAAGTCGAGACGGGGCCGGCTGCGCACCACGAGCCGCGCCGTGTCGCCCACCTGGCGGGCGTCGACCAAAGAGCCGTCGATCGTGTACGAGCCGACCACCGCGGGCCGCGTGCCGGCGAGGTCGACGGTCACGAGCCGGACGAGAGTGTCCGTCCAGGGCGCGAAACTCTTGATCACACCGGCCGAGAACGGCGCGACCGCCGGCATCAGCACCATCGCCCGGTCGCCCGACAGCAGCAGGTTCGGCTCGCCGAACGAGCCCGCGTCGTCGGCCAGGGAGACGCTGCCCGTCAACCGGCGGGTCGTCGGGTCGATCACCCGCAGCGTGTTGCCCGAGACCGTCACGATCCGGCGGCCGTCGGTCTTGACCAGGTCCGGCTCGTCGACCCCGGCCTCGTGGGTGTTGGTGCCCGAGTATCCGGACTGCTCGGACCCGGGCGCCTGCTTGGCGACGGCGTCAGCGGCCGCACCGACCGCGCCGCCCGCGAGGTCCTCGACACCGGTGCGAGCGGCGATGCCGCGGCGGAAGCCGTCCTCGAACCCCCACGGCGTCACGACGTCCTTCGCGGCCCGCTTGAGCCCGGCCAGCACGTCGTCGCACGACTCGAACGCCACGAGGCGGAAGGCCGGGGCGGGAGGAGCCGCAGGCGGAGCAGCAGACGGAGCCGCAGGCGGGTCCGACGGCGAGGTGCACCCAGACACGAGCAACACGGCGACAACGGTGTACGCGGCGCGGCGGGCGAGAGTCATGCCGGGTTGGACGCCGCCACCGCCGGCATCGTTCCCCAACAGTTCAGTTCGGCGCCGGCACGATGTTGGGCGAGTCGACCAGTCGGCTCAGGACGATCATGCTGCGGGTCGAGGTCACGAAGGGTTCGGCCCGCAGCCGCTCCAGCGCCTGCTCCAGGTGGGCGATGTCGGCGGCCCGCAGGTGCACCAGCGCGTCCGCCTCGCCCGACACCGTGTAGGCGCCCACCACCTCCGGGTGGCGCCGGGTGGCCACCGTGAGCTGGGCGGGAGTGGTGCGCCCGGTGCAGTAGAGCTCCACGAAGGCCTCGGTGGTCCAGCCGACCGCGGCCGGGTCGACCACCGCGGTGAAGCCCCGGATGACCCCGGCGGCGCGCAGGCGATCGACGCGCCTCTTTACGGCGGGGGCGGAGAGCGAAACCCGCTCACCGATCTCCGAGTACGAGGCTCGTGCGTCAGCGACGAGCGACGCAATGATTCGCTGGTCTACGTCGTCGATCTGCAACGTTTCGCCTCTCGCAAGCAAGAGATTCGGCTGTCTTGACCACGAAGAGTACCTGATCATGGTGATCGTGAAGGACGAGCGGATGTCGCGTAAGCGGACATATCTCATGTGCCCGCCAGAGCGGTTCACGGTGGCGTACGCGATCAACCCCTGGATGGACACCAGCGCGCCGGTCGACGCCGAGCTCGCCCTCAAACAGTGGCAGCTGCTCCGGGAGACGCTCACCGGGCTCGGCCACACGGTGCACGTGCTCCCGGCCGAGGACGGGCTCCCGGACATGGTCTACGCGGCCAACGGCGCGTTCACCGTCGACCGCACGGCCTTCGGCGCCCGGTTCCGCTACCCGCAGCGCGCGCTGGAGGCCGACGCCCACCGCGCCTTCTACGCCGAGCAGGGCTGGGCGTACGTCGAGCCGACCGAGATCAACGAGGGCGAGGGCGACTTCGCCTACCTGCCCGAGGCGTACGGAGGGATGATCCTCGCCGGTCACGGCTTCCGCACCGAGGCCGTGGCGCACAGCCACGCCCAGGAGGCGCTGGGCCGTCCGGTTATCTCACTGCAGCTCGTCGACCCGCGCTTCTACCACCTCGACGTCGCGCTGGCCGCGCTCGACGACAAGACGATCACCTACTACCCGGGCGCCTTCTCCGCCGGCTCGCAGCGCGTGCTGGCCCAGCTCTTCCCCGACGCCCTGGTCGCCGACGAGGCCGACGCCCTGGCCTTCGGCCTCAACCTGGTCAGCGATGGCCGCAACGTCGTGCTCAACGCCGAGGCCACCGGCCTGGCGGCCAAGCTGGCGAGCGCGGGCTACCTACCGGTGCCGGTGGAGCTGAGCGAGCTGAAGAAGGGCGGCGGCAGCGTGAAGTGCTGCGTCGCGGAACTACGCCCGTAAGCCGGGCCGCGGCCGCGGCCCAGTAAGCCGTCAGCCCAGCGTCGCCAGCTCGCTGATCACCACGTTCGACAGCACGGGCCCGTCCCGGCGCACCTGACGCAGGTACCACTTCTGCTGCGGTGTGCGGGTCTGGTTGAACTGCCACTCGCCGCGCGGGCTGTCGATCAGGCCGATTTTGCCCAGCGCGAGGTTGACCGCCTGCGGTGACGGGTTCGCGCCGGCTAGCCGCACCGCCTTGTCGATCACCTGGGCGGCGTCGTACGAGGCGACCGCGTAGGTGGTCGGCGTCGCGCCGTACTTGTTGCGGAACTGGGTCGCGAACTCGCGGTTGGCGGCGTTGTTGAGGTCGGGCGAGTAGTTGAGCGCGGTGAAGACGTCGTTCGCCTCGTTGCTCTTCAGGTCGCCGAGGACCTCGCCCTCGGTGAGGAAACCGGGCGCGTAGACCTGGCCGCGGTAGCCGTCCTTGTGCAGCTGGCGCAGGAACTCGACGGCCGCCTGTCCACTGTAGAAGCAGTAGATGGCGTCCGGGTCGCCCTGGCGTACCTTGTCGATCTCGTTCTTGAAGAACGTCTTGGTGGGCTCGGTGGCGTACTCCGTCCACACCGGACCGGCGCCAAGCCGCGGGTCGTTGACGCCGAACTCGGTGCGGAAGCCTTCGACCGCGTCGCGGCCGGCCTCGTAGTTCGGCGCGATGATGCCGACCTTGCCGTCGACCTTCCCGGCGACGTAGCGGCCGAGCGCCTGGCCGGCCTCGTTGTTCACATAGGACGTGCGCCAGATGTAGACCACGCTCTGCAGGGCGGACGGCGAGGCGGCGGAGCCGATCAGCGGGATCCGGGCCTGCTCGACGGTGTCGCGGATGCCGAGCATCACGGTCGAGTTGACGACGCCGGTCAACGCCAGCACGCCCTGCTTGAGCAGCCCGTCGAGGGCGGCCTTGCCGGACTCGACCGTCTCACCTTCGTCGGCCACGACCAGTTGCACCTGGTGGCCGCCCAGCCGTTGGTCGTTCATCTCCAGGTAGAGGTTGAAGCCTCGGGTGAGCTCGTCACCGACGGCCTTGTCGCCGGCCGACTGCGGCACGATCAGGCCGATTTTGATCGGCTCGTCGCTGACCAGCCGGTTGCCGTCCCCCGCGTCTGCGGTGTCGTCACTGCCGCATGCGGCGAGGAAGCCCGCGGCGCCCAAACCCGCGAACAACCGCAACGCCTGCCGGCGATCAATCTGCGACACGGAAACGACCCTCCCCGACCGGTGGGCTGATTGCCACACTCCCCCGGGGTTCCTACCGTCTGGACGACGCTGCGTCAATAAATATGATCACCGCCGCAAGGACCGCAACGCCTCCGTCACCTTTCCCCACGCGGCCGATCGCGGGTCGATCAGCTCGAAATGCCCTACTTCGGGGAGTTCCAGCAGCGTGATTTGGCTATCAACGGTGCCCGCGGCCGCGACGAACCGGCGACTCAGGTCGATCGGAACTTGCGCATCCGTCGTTCCATGAAGGATCACCGTCGGTAACCGTAACGATATCGACGGGAGTGGGTCCGCCGCCGCGTAGGCCGCGGACCGCGCCGTGGGGTCACCGCCGAGCAGCGCTTCGACCGCGCCACCGTCGAGATCCAGCCGATGGGCCTCGACGAGATCCGCGACCGGTGCCAGAGCCAACACGCCACCGGGTACGGCGTCCGAAGGGGCGTGCGCGGCGTACCAGAGCGCCAGGTGGCCGCCGGCGGAGTGACCGACCACGATCGGTGGCCCGGCGGTCGGCGCGGGCCGGCCGAGCGCGTCCGCGGCGGCGGCGACCAGTGCCGGCAGCGCACCCACGCCGGCCACCACGTCCTCGAAGGTGGCCGGCCAGCCACCCTCGGCGTCGGCCCCGGTCCGCCGGTATTCGAGCTGCGCGACCGCGTATCCCAGGTCGGCCAGCGCCGCGGCCAGGTGTCCGGTGTGCGCACGGTCATATTCGGCGCGCCAGAACCCGCCGTGGATGACCACCACCAGCGGCCCTGGGCCACGCGACGGCAGGCGGACGTCGGCGACGTGATCGGCGTGCGGTCCGTAGCGCACCACGGCGTCCGGCGGTGGTGCCGGCAGGACGAGCACGTCGCGTGGGTCCGGTTCGCGTGCGGGCATGTGCGGAACGCTAGCTTGCCGGGTCCGGGGAGCAACGACGGCCGGCGTTGGGGAAAGATGGGACCATGACCGAAACCCCAGAGGCGCCGGACGAGCAGGTCGAGCCCAACCGGCGGTCGGGCACCGTGGTGGTGGTCGGGCCGGACGGCCGGCCAGTCGGCACGGTCGACACCGACAACGGCGGCGAGGAAGACCCCGGCCGCCAGATCGAGCAGCCGGCGAAGGTCATGCGGATCGGCAGCATGATCAAACAGCTGCTGGAAGAGGTACGGGCGGCGCCGCTCGACGAGGCCAGCCGGGTCCGCCTGCGCGACATACATCAGCGTTCGATCATCGAGCTCGAGGACGGCCTGTCGCCGGAGCTGCGCGACGAGCTGGAGCGGCTCTCGCTGCCGTTCAGCGAGACGTCGACCCCGAGCGAGGGCGAGCTGCGGGTGGCACAGGCCCAGCTGGTCGGCTGGCTGGAGGGGCTCTTCCACGGCATCCAGGCGGCCCTGGTGGCCCAGCAGATGGCCGCCCGCATGCAGCTGGAGCAGATGCGTGGCGGCCGCCCCGCGCTGCCGCCCGGCGCCGCACCCGGCGTGATCCCGGGCATGCCCGGCACCAACCCGCCGCAGGAAGGCGGCCGGGGCACCGGCCAATACCTCTAGGGAAGCAACTGCTCCAGGTAGGTCGCTACGCCGTCGTCCTCGTTGCTCGCGACCACCTCGTCGGCGATCTCCTTCACCGCCGGGTGCGCGTTGCCCACGGCGACCGCGTGCCCGGCCCAGGCCAGCATCGGCACGTCGTTGGGCATGTCGCCGAAGGCGGTCACCTGGGCGGCCGGCACACCGAGCCGGTCGCAGTACCAGGCCAGCCCGGCCGCCTTGGTGACACCGGCCGCGGACACCTCGACGAGGCCCGAGGTGGAGGAGTGGGTCGCCTCGCCGACCCCGGCCAGGGCCTTGCCGACCTGGTCGGCGAACTCGTCCGGATCGCGGTCGCCGGCCCGCACGAGCAGCTTGACCGCGGGGTCGGTGAGCAGTTCGGCGACGGCCTGCACGGCCTGGACGCCGCCGTGCTCGCTGTCCCACCGCATCGGGTAGTCGATGTGGTGCCGCATGTGCCGGCCGTCCATGATCTCGACCGCGAGCACCGCCTCGGGCACCTCGTCGGCCAGCCGGCGGGCGATCTCTTCGAGCGCCTCGGGCGCCAGCGGGTCGGCCCGCAGCACCTGGTCGCGCATCGGGTCGTAGACCACGGCGCCGTTGGCACAGACGGCCGGCAGCGGCATGGCGAGCTGCTCGTAGACCATCCGGAGCCAGCGGATCGGGCGCCCGGTCACCAGCACGACCGGCACGTCCGCGGCGGCGGCCCGTTCGAGGGCCGCCATCGTGCGAGGGCTGATCGTCTTGTCGGCGCGCAGCAGGGTTCCGTCGAGGTCGGTGGCGATCAACATCATCTAGACAGTAGCCGGTCGAGGTATACGGCCACGCCGTCGTCCTCGTTGCTCCCGGTGAGCTCGTCGGCTGCGGCCCGCACCAGCGGGTGCGCGTTGGCCACGGCCACCCGGCCCCAGCCGGCCCACCCGAACATCGGCAGGTCGTTGGGCATGTCGCCGAAGACCAGCACGTCGGCGGGGTCGACGCCGATCGCCTCCGCGACCACGGCGAGGCCGGTCGCCTTGTCGACGCCGGGCGGGAGGATCTCGATGAAGCCGAGCCCGGCCTGGGTGACCGTGGCGGTGGCCGGCGGGACGATCCGGGCGGCGGCGGCGAGCAGCTCGTCGACGTCGTGGCCCGGCGCGCGGGCGAAGGCCTTGATCACGTCGCCGGTGAAGCAGTCGGCCCGGGCGCGTGGCTCGAGGCGGTCGGGGTAGCGCCAGGCCGGGTCGCGGTCGCCCCACAGCGGGTCGTCGTGCCCGTCCAACGCCTCGACCATCACGGTCAGCGGACCGACCGCGGCCTCCAGCTCGGCGATCACCGGGGCCAGCACGCGGCCGGGCAGGCGCGCGTCGCGCAGCACGATCGGGTCGGCCGGGTCGGTCTGGTCGACGACCCGGCCGCCGTTGGCCATGACGAGGAAGTCGGCGTCGCGGATGTCGTTGCGGGTGAGCTCGGTCAGGCGGGGGCCACGCCCGGTGGCGCCGACGATCGGGATGCCGGCCGCTCGTACGCGGTCGAGCACCTCATGGGTGTAAGCGGAGACTGTGTCGTCGTTGCGCACGATCGTGCCGTCGAGGTCGGTGGCGACCAGTTTTGGCAGGCCCGGTCGGGGCATGGCTCCTCCTCGCCCCGACCGGTGACGACCGCCGGGAGGAAGCCGCGAACGGCCGGGCAGCAACCGTACCTCGCACTGGGTAGCCCAGCCATGACGTTTGGGAGAAATCGTCGCAGCCGGGCAGCGGCCACTCAGGTGTGGCCGCGCCGGCTGAAAACCCCAGGTCAGGAGCGCTTGACGGGCTCCAGAACCGCCCGACCACCCAGATAAGGTCGAAGCGCCTGGGGTACGACCACGGACCCGTCGGGCTGCTGGTGGTTCTCCAGGATCGGCACGATCCAGCGCGTGGTGGCCAGCGTGCCGTTGAGCGTCGCGGCGGTCTGCGGCTTCCCGGCCTCGTCGCGGTAGCGGATGTTGAGGCGGCGGGCCTGGAACGTCGTGCAGTTGGACGTCGAGGTCACCTCGCGGTAGCGACCCTGCGACGGCACCCACGCCTCGCAGTCGTACTTCCGCGCGGCGCTGCTGCCGAGGTCGCCGGCGGCCGTGTCGATCACCCGGTAGGGGATCTCGACCTTGGCCAGCATCTCCTCTTCCCAGGCGAGCAGCCGCAGGTGCTCCTCGTGCGCCTGCTCGGGCCGGCAGTACGAGAACATCTCGACCTTGTCGAACTGGTGCACCCGGATGATGCCCCGCACGTCGCGCCCGTACGAGCCGGCCTCCCGGCGGAAGCAGCTCGACCAGCCCGCGTAGCGGACCGGCTCGCCGAGATCGAGGATCTCGTTGCTGTGATAGGCGGCCAGCGGCACCTCGCTGGTGCCGACCAGGTAGAGGTCGTCGGCCTCGAGCCGGTAGACCTCGCTCGCGTGCGCGCCGAGGAAACCGGTGCCTTCCATGGCCTCCGGCTTGACCAGCGCGGGCACGATCGACGGGGTCAGCCCGTATTCGACCGCCTGGGCGATCGCCATCTGCAGCAGGCCGAGCTGGAGCAGGGCGCCGACGCCGGTCAGGTAGTAGAACCGGCTGCCCGACACCTTGGCGCCGCGCTCGACGTCGATCGCGCCGAGCAGCTCGCCGAGCTCCAGGTGGTCGCGCGGGCTCTCGATCTCGGGCTTGGTGCCGACCTCGCGCAGCACGACGTAGTCGTCTTCGCCGCCGGCCGGTGCGCCCGCCTCGACCACGTTGGGGACGCGCAGCTGTGCCTCGCGCAGCCCGGCCTCGGCCTCGGTCACGGCCGTCTCGGCCGCCTTGACCTCGCCCGAGAGCTCCTTGGTGCGCACCAGCAGGGTGCCCCGCTCGTCGCCACTCGCCTTGGGCATGAGCTTGCCCAGCTGCTTCTGCTCGGCGCGCAGCGCCTCGAAGCGCTGCACGGTGGTCCGGCGGGTCTCGTCGGCCGCGAGCAGGTCGTCGACCGCGGACTCGGACTCACCGCGGGCCCGCTGGCTGGCGCGCACAACATCCGGATCGTCACGAAGCAGTCGAAGGTCAATCACGGTGAATCAGCCTACCGGGGCCCCCGGACGGTGGTCGCGCGGATATCAGCGGTCGCGGTCGTCGTCGCTGTCCGGGAGGGCGAACGGCCGGGCGGGCTGGACGGTGAGGTCGAGCGGTGCGGCGGCGGCGACCGCCGCGGCCGTCTCGTCGCGCGCCGCGCGTGGTGGCTGCCAGCCCCACGCCACGTCGGACGTGGCTTCGGGCGGGGGAGGCGTGCGCTGCGCGCCGCCGCTCAGGTAGAGCGCCAGGGCCGCGAGGAGCACCCCCAGGAAAGCGAAGGTGAGGCCACCGCGGTTGTCGACGTCGATCTCTTCCTGGAAGAGGAAGAAGAAGCTGCGCAGGATGTAGTTCTCGATGTTGACGGTCATTGCGACCAGCAGCGCGAGTGCGCCGCCCGCCAGGGTGAGCCCGGTCAGCCGCGCGACCGAGCGCGCCGCCGGTGGGCCGGCGGCGGCGAGCACGCAGGCGACGGCGAGCAACAGCAGGCACACCAGGAAGCCCACCGCCAGCGTGCCGAGGTCGCCGAGGTGGAACTCAGTAAGCCGCTCGGCCTGCTGCCCGCTGTTGGGATCGGTCTCGCCCAGCGGAAGCATGACCGAGAACCACGGTGCGATCAGCGCCGCGCAGCCGGCGGCGCCGGCCAGCAGCGCGGTGACCGTGGTCAGCATCCGCCGGTCAGCGGAGACGCGGAGCAGCCGCGCGAGCGGCGGCCAGGAACCGTCGGCCTTGGCGTCGCCGCCACCGAACGCCACGACGGCCGGGCCGGAGGGCTCTGCGGACATGCGCATCAGCATGCCACGCCCCGGCCAGCGCCGGAGTGCTCAGCGACGCCGGCGGTCGCGCAGGATCTGGCGGACCACGTTGCGGCCCGGGATGCCGGTCACGCCACCGCCGCCGTGGGTCGCGCTGCCTGCCTGGTAGAGGCCCTTGATCGGCGTACGCAGGTCGGCGTAGCCCGCCGCCGGGCGGCCGTGGAACATCTGCCCGGGCGTCAGCTCGCCGTGGAAGATATTGCCGCCAACCAGGCTGTATTCCTGTTCCATCGTGTGTGGACCGATGACCTGGCGGCCGATGACCGACTCGGTGAAGCCGGGCGCCACGGTCTCCAGGCGGGCGACCAGACGGTCGGCGTACGCGTCGAGCTCGGCGGTGTGCGGAGCGCCGGCGTAGGTGTGCGGCACCCACTGGGTGAACGCGCTGACGACGTGTTTGCCCGATGGGGCCAGCGTCGGGTCGAGCACCGAGGGGATGCAGATGTCGGCGAACGGCAGGGTGGCCGGGCTGCCCGCGGCCGCTTCCGTGAACGAACGTTCGATCTCTTCCAGCGAGTCGGCGAGCACGATCGTGCCGCCGTGCACCTGCGGGTCGTACGCCGGATGGCTCGTGAAGGTCGGCAGCCGGTCGACCGCGAAGTTCACCTTCACCGTGCCCGAGCGGCTGCGCCACGCCTCGATGTCCGCCACGAACGAGCCCGGCAGCTCGGCGCGGTCGAGCAGTTCCAGGAACGAGATCCGCGGGTGCGCGGTGGTGATCACGGTCGGCGCGCGCAGCTCCGTACCGTCGGCCAGGGTGACGCCGAGCACCGCTCCGCCGCGGGTGTCGATCCGGGCGACCGGCGACCCGGTCCGGATCTCCGTGCCGAAGGCGCGGGCGGCCGCCGCCATCGCCTGCGTGACGCCGCCCATGCCACCGCGCGGGAAGCCCCAGCCGGCCTGCTGACCGCCGGTCTGGTCGAGGTGGTGGTGCAGGGTCACGAAGCCGGTGCCGGGGCTGCGTGGGCCCGCCCAGGTGCCGATCACACCGGAGACGCTGAGCAGGCCGCGCATCGCGTCGGACTCGAAGCGGTCCTCGACGAGGTCGGCGATGCTCGCGGTGAACAGCCGGGTGAGGTCGACGGCGGCGCGCACGTCGACGTGGCGCAGCCGGCCGGCCAACCCGGCCTGCGCGGCCAGGTCCAGCGGTCGCTTCGAGCCCAGCTTCGGCGGAATCTCGTGCAGCAGCGGGCCGACCAGCCGGCCGAGGTGGGAGAGCCAGGCATCCCAGCGTTCGTACGCGTCGGCGTCGCGGGCGGAGAACCTGCTGATCTCGC
Organism: Asanoa hainanensis; assembly: GCF_900188485.1. GTDB lineage: Bacteria > Actinomycetota > Actinomycetes > Mycobacteriales > Micromonosporaceae > Asanoa > Asanoa hainanensis. Next base: position 391,607 of record NZ_FZPH01000006.1, on the reverse strand, counting down.
GGTGCCGCGCGGCGGGGTCGTCGGGCAGCGCCAGGTAGCGGCCGTCCGCGCGGGGCGCGAAGTACGGGCCCTGCGGGTAGACGTGATAGCCGTGCTCGACCAGCCGCAGGTCGCGGACCATGTCGACGGGCAGCAGGCTGACCACATAGGACAGGCTCGTGACGGTGAAGTCCGGGCCGAACGGGTGCTCGGAGACCGCCGCGCCGCCGACCGTGTCGCGCCGTTCGAGCACCAGCACCCGGCGGCCGGCGCGGGCCAGATACGCCGCCGCCACCAGTCCGTTGTGGCCGCCGCCGATGACGATGACGTCGTACGCGGCCATCAGCCCTGGATCACGTTGATGTTGAAGGCCAGGTTGCCGTCGAGGGCGCGCAGGATCGAGACCCAGAGCGGCAGGTACATCTCCATGCCGCGCGACGCCTCGATGCCGCCCAGGTCCAGGACGTTGCTGGCGGCCCAGCCGAACTCGCCGAGCAGCACCGTCACGACGCGCTTGGCGTCGGCGTCGTTGCCGGCGACGAAGATCGTGTGCTGGCCGGGCACCAGGGTGGGCTCGACCATCACGGTGCCGTTGACCGTGTTGAGGCTCTTGACGATCCGGGCGTCCGGGAAGGCGCGCTGCAGCTGCTCGCCGACGCTGTCGGTGTTGCAGACGCTCAGCCGGAGCTCGCCCGTGGAGAAGTCGAGCGGGTTGCTGACGTCGAGCACCACCTTGCCGGCGAGGACCGGGTTGCCACCGGCCATCTCCAGCGCGTTGACCGCGTACTGGCCGGCGGTGGCGTTGATCACCAGGTCGGCGCCGGTGACCGCCTCGGCGAAGGTGCCGCACTGGGCCGCGTGTGCTTCGGCCCACTCCAGCGCGCGTGGATTGCCCGTTTCGCGCGCACCCAGCGTGACGTCGTGGTCAAGATTGCGCAGCCGGGTGCCGAACGTCTGACCAACCGCGCCGGTGCCGAGGATGCCGATCCGCATCCAGCAATCATGCCGGACGGTGGACTAGCGTCGAGGCATGCCAATCCGCACTTCTTCCGCCCGCTGGTCGGGCAACCTGACCGAAGGTTCCGGCACGATCCGCACCGGCAAGGGCGGTTTCGAGGGGAACTACAGCTTCAAGTCGCGCTTCGAGGAGGGTGAGGGCACCAACCCCGAAGAGCTGATCGGCGCCGCGCACGCTGGGTGTTTCTCGATGGCCTTCTCGAAGGGCCTCGCCGACGCCGGCCACACCCCGACCTCGGTCGAGACCACCGCGAAGGTGCACCTCGACAAGACCGACGCCGGCATGACCGTCACCCGGATCGACCTGGACAGCGTCGTCGACGCCCCCGGCATCGAGGACGGCGAGCTCCAGAAGATCGCCCAGGGCGCCAAGGAGAACTGCCCGATCTCGCGCCTGCTGTCCCCCGGCGCCGAGATCACCATGACCGCTCGGCTCGCCTGAGTAGGTCATCCGTCGCGACCGGCACGGCACAATGGGAGCCGTGCCGGTCGAGATGAGTCGCGAGCGCTTCGAGGAGCTCGTCGCCGACGCGCTCGACGAGGTCCCCCAGGAGCTGCTCGACCTGATGAACAACGTGGTGATCCTGGTCGAGGACCGGTCGCCACCGGGCACCCGGCTGTTGGGCCTCTACGAGGGGCACGCGCTGACCGACCGCGGCTGGAACTACGCCGGCGTGCTGCCGGACCGGATCACCATCTACCGGCTGCCGATCCTGTCGATCTGTGACACCGACGAGGACGTGGTCGACGAGGTCGCGGTCACCGTCGTCCACGAGATCGCCCACCATTTCGGCATCGACGACGAGCGCCTCCACGAGCTCGGCTGGGGTTGATTCGGCGTACGTCAAGGTCGGTTTGACGACAGTCGGCACATCGCGTTTGCGCAGGCTACCTACGCTCTTGGGCAGCACTCACCACTCGATGGAGGAACGCACAGATGCGTAGCGCGCTGTTTTCCGCGGAGAACCTGGAGAAGGAGTCGGATCAGCCGGGCATGCGGCTGCAGAACTCCAAGATGCTCAAGATCGAGCTCAACGGTGAGTGCATGGCGCGCACCGGTTCGATGGTCGCCTATCAGGGCCAGGTGCAGTTCCAGGCCCTCGGCTCGGGCGGCATCGGCAAGTTCCTCAAGCAGAAGCTGACCGGCGAGGGTGTGCCGCTGATGAAGGTCAGCGGCCGCGGCGACGTGTTCCTGGGCGACCGGGCCGCCGACATCCACCTGGTCGACCTCGAGCACGGCGACGCGCTGTCGATCAACGGTGCCAACGTGCTGGCCTTCGACTCGTCGCTGCAGTACGACATCAAGATGGTCCAGGGCATGGGAATGATGTCCTCCGCCGGCCTGTTCAACTGCGTGTTCACCGGCCAGGGCCGGATCGCCATCACCACCAAGGGCACCCCGGTCGTCCTCAACGTCGACCAGCCCACCTACGTCGACCCGCAGGCGGCGATCTGCTGGTCGCACAACCTGCAGACCGGCTACCACCGCGCCGACCAGCTCGGCATCGGCACGCTGCTCGGCCGCAGCACCGGTGAGGCCTTCACGATGAGCTTCGCCGGCCAGGGCTTCGTCGTCGTGCAGCCCTCGGAAGAGCCCCCGGGCGGCATCGCCGGCTCCGGCGGCGGCCAGCAGCAAAGCGGCGGCGTACTCGGTGGCCTGCTCGGCAACTGATCTTTGATCGGCGAACGGCCCGCCCCGCCCGGGGTGGGCCGTTCGCTGTTTCCGTAGGCTGGGCTTTATGCCGGGAACGCCGCCTACCAGGTACGTCTTCCTCGGGCCCGAGGGGACCTTCGCCGAGCAGGCGTTGCGCACGATTCCGGCCGCCGAGCGCGGCCAGCGCACGCCGGCCCGTAGCGTGGGTGAGGCCCTCGACGCGGTGCGCTCGGGCGACGCCGACGCCGCTCTGGTGCCGCTGGAGAACTCGATCGGCGGTGGCGTGGGTGTCACCCTCGACGAGATGGTGGCCGGCTCACCGCTGGTGATCACCCGCGAGGTGGTGCTGCCGGTCGAGTTCGTGCTGGCCGCCCGCGCCGGGGTCAGCCTCGCCGACATCCGTTCGGTCGCCGCCCACCCGCAGGCGTCCACCCAGTGCCGGGGCTGGCTGCGCGACAACCTGCCGGACGCGGTTGTCGTCGACGTGCTGTCCAACGGCGCCGCCGCGCGCAGTGCCGCGACCGGCGAGCACGACGCGGCGATCTGCGCGGCGATCGGCGCGGCGCAGCAGCGGCTCACCGTGCTGGCCGAGAAGATCGCCGACCACGGCGACGCGGTGACCCGGTTCGTGCTGGTCTCCCGGCCGGGCACCCCGCCGCCGCCGACCGGGGACGACCGCACCTCGCTGGCCGTCTACATCGCCCACGACCGGGTCGGCGTGCTGCTCGCCGTGCTGATGGAGCTCGCCGTGCGCGGGGTCAACCTGACCCGCATCGAGTCCCGCCCGACCGGCGAGGCGCTCGGCCGCTACGCGTTCTTCCTCGACTGCACCGGGCACGTGGCCGACGACCGGATGGGTGAGGCGCTGCGCGGGCTGCGCCGGGTCAGCGCGGAGGTGCGCTTCCTGGGCTCGTACCCGCGGCACCGGTGGACGGGATCGGAGGGCGACGGCCCGGTGCCGGCGCCGCCCGGCCAGTCCGATGTGGACTATGCGGACGCCGCGGCCTGGCTGGCCCGCATCCGCGAGGGTTAAAGAGACGGCGGCAGGGCGTCGCAGGCCGCCGAGCGGATGCCGGCCGGTGCGCCGGCGCGCACTTCGATGCTGCACACGTCCGTGCCGGCGGTGATCAGGCGCAGGGTGTTGTTCCGGATCTCGCTGACCGCCTGCAGTGGGCCGTTGCTCGTGTCCAGCACGCTCCACTGCCAGGTGCCGGCGCACATCGGGCCGACCGTCACCTTGCCCCGGTAGGACGAGGGCAGCATCCCGCGTCGCTTGAGTAGCGTGATCACCTGGGCCGCGGACGGTCGGCCGCCGCAGGAGACCGCGGGGCTGTCCGGGAAACCGGTCGTCGCGGTCGGGCTGGGCGGCGGCGGTGGGGGCGGCTGGGGTGGCAGCGTGATCGCGGTCGGGCTGGGGGTGCCGGAGGGGCGGGGGACCGTCGTACCGGGCGGGTTCAACTCCGGCGGCGTGCCACAACCGGCCGCGAGCAGGGCGACCGTCGCGGACGCGGCAAGCATGCCAAGGGGGATGGGGCGGCGCACGGTACCTCGGGGTGGGGCATCGACTGGAGTGAGGGCCAGATCATCGTATGCCCGGTCAGACGGTCACCGGATGGCCGGCCTGGTCGAGCGTCGCGACCGCTTCCGCCAGGCGCACGCTGGGCACGAGGATGTAGTCGGTGTCGTAGGTCGAGAACGCCATGATGTTGACGCGGGCCGCGGCCAGCGGGGCGACCATCGAGGCCAGGATGCCGGTCAGGGCGAAGTCGAGCGGGCCGGCGACCCGCAGGCAGCGCCAGGGCGCCTCGGCGGTGGCGCCGTCGGGCACGCGGTCGGCCCGGCAGATCACGGAGACCTCGTCGGCCGTCCAGGTCACCGACACCACGGCGTCCTTGCCGGCGCTGCCGTCGACCAGGTCCGGCGGGAGCGCCGAGCCGGCCGGGAGCCGGCAGACCGCGTAGTCCTCCGGCAAAAGATCAAGAGCAGGCATGACAGGAAGCGTACGACCAGATCGGCGCTCGGAAGAACTTTTTCCCGCTCGGTAGTGGGCGGGCCAACCCGTTCGTCGTAGAGGTGGAAGCTGACGCGAAATGGAAAGGAACCGGAGATGAAGTACTTGTTTCTGATCTGCGTCGAGGCACCCGGCAACGAACCGGGCGCGGACTCCGTCGCGGCGGCCGGCGGGCCGATGCCGGTCGAGAACTGGGTCTCGGAGATGGACGCGCGGGGCGCGCGGCTCGACGGCAACCGGGTCCGGCCGGCGTCGGACGCCACCACGGTGCGGGTGCGCAACGGGGAGGTGGTGGTGTTCGACGGGCCGTACGCGGAGACCAAGGAGCAGATCGCCGGCTTCGACATCATCGAGGCGGCGAACCTCGACGAGGCCATCGAGATCGCCTCGAAGCACGAGATGGCCTGGATGGGCATGGTCGACGTCCGGCCGTACTGGACCGAATGACAGACGTCGACGCCGAGGTCGCTGCCGTCTACCGCGCGGAATGGGGTCGCGTGGTGGCGGCGGTGATCCGGCTGACCGGTGACTGGGACCTCGCGGAGGAGTGCGCCCAGGACGCGTTCGCGAAGGCGTTGGAGCGCTGGCGGCACGAGGGTGTGCCGGCGCGCCCCGGCGGCTGGCTGGTGGTGACGGCGCGGAACAGGGCGCTCGACCGGGTGCGGCGGGCCGCCGTCGAGGCCGAGAAGCTGCGGGAGGTGGTCCGGATGAGTCAGCCTTCGCCACTCGTGCCACAGGGCATCCCGGACGACCGGCTCGAGCTGATCTTCACGTGCTGCCACCCGGCCCTCGATCAGGAGGCGCAGGTCGCGCTGACCCTGCGCACGCTGGCGGGACTCTCGACGGCGGAGATCGCCCGCGCGTTCCTGCTGCCGGAGAAGACGATGGCCCAGCGGCTGTTCCGGGCCAAGGGCAAGATCCGCAATGCGGGGATCCCGTTCCGGGTGCCGCCCGACCACCTGCTGCCGGACCGCCTGGCGGCCGTGCTCGCGGTGGTCTACCTGCTGTTCAACGAGGGGTACGCGGCGACGGCCGGCTCCGACCTCGTCCGGGTCGACCTGACCGCCGAGGCGATCCGGCTGGCCGAGGTGCTGGTGGCGCTGATGCCCGACGAGCCCGAAGCGGCCGGCCTGCTGGCCCTGATGACGCTGCACGACGCCCGCCGGGCGGCCCGCCTGGACCCGGCCGGCGAGCTCGTGCCGCTGGAGGACCAGGACCGCTCGCGCTGGGACACCACCCGGATCGCGGCGGCCGACGTGCTCCTACGCCGGGCGTTGCGCCGCGGCCGCCCAGGCCCGTACCAGATCCAGGCCGCCATCGCGGCCGTCCACGCGACGGCCCCGACCGCGGCCGACACGGACTGGACGGAGATCGCGGGCCTCTACCGGGAGTTGGCCAAACTGACCCCGTCACCGGTGGTCGAGCTAAACCGAGCAGTGGCGGTAGCGATGGCCGACGGCCCCCAAGCAGGCCTGGCCCTGGTCGACCGCCTGGCCGCGACGGGAGCCCTACGGGGCTACTACCTGCTCCCGGCCACCCGAGCCGACCTGCTACGCCGCCTGAACCGCCGCGAAGAGGCGGCCAGCGCATACGACGAGGCCCTGGCCCTGACCACATCAGACCCCGAGCGCCGCTACCTAGTGCGCCGCCGCGTGGAAACGGCGGGGTCGTGAGGCGTTGAGCCTGGCCACGTCGGGCCCGGAGCGCCGGGACCTTGCTTCGCTACCGAGCGGAAATGGCATAGCCGTGAGGTCCGGCGTCGCGGACATGGCAAGCGACGCGAAGCGAGCGATCTCCGGCGGGAGCAACGGTCGAAACCACTGCGAACCCGGGAAAAGATCCCGAAGTTGTTCTAGACCGTGGCGAAGAAGGTGAGGCTTCCGACGGTTTCGCCTTCGCGCTGTAGCGGTGTGGCGATGGCGTCGACCGTGGCGTCGGTGTTGTCGAGGGTGACCCGCAGCAGCCCTCTCGCTTGGCGGCCGGAGGTGACCGCGAGCAACGGCGGGATCTTCTCGATCTCGGTCTCGGTGAGCTCGCTGCGGGCCGCCGTGAAGTCGACCAGGCGCAGGCCGGCGTCGAGCAGCGGGAGACCGACGGCGGTGCGCGGGTCGGCCAGGCCCAGCAGCGCGCAACACGAGGTGGACGCGGCGACGATGGTCATCGAGCTGTCGATGACCAGGCAGGGCTCGTCTGCCGCGAACACTGTCTCGGCCCAGCGGTCGAAGCTGGTCGACCACGGTGCCGCTGTCCAGGCGGCGCCCGCGGGCGGGCCAGTGGTCGGCTCGACACCCTCGGATTCGCGAGGTGTCAGTGCCTCGAGCTCGAGTTCGACGTGCGCCACCGCGCCTCCTGTGCATCGCCGGCAGTTGCCCCACCGTCACGCTAACCGGTGATTCGCGTGCCGACGACCCTCCAGTCGGCCAGTGCTGCGGATGGTAGCGCCGCAGCGGTCAACGGCGGGTGGCCAGTTTGGTCGAAGCTGTGCGTCCGTCCTCGTACCACCGGTAGCCGCCGCCGCTGTGTGCCATGTTGAGCCACGTGCTGGGTTGGCTCGCGACGTGCGACAGCTTTTCGGCGGTGGCCGCACTGATCCGGTCGCCCCCGGCCACGAGCAGGCGGTCCAGCTCGCGGTGGGTCGCCACCAGGCAGTCCTTTGGTAGCCCGTAGACGCTGATGACGCCAGAACCGACGAACGTCAGCACCGGTGTCACGGGGATGCTGCGGCCCGTGGCGCCGCTGAGCGCCTTGGAGGCGCGCTTGGCGTCGCGGATGGCCTCCGAGACATAGGGCGGGCGCTTCCCGCTGATCTGGACCACGTCACCGGCCACCATCACGCGGGACCGGCCGTGGTCGGCGATCGTCACGGCGAACAGGCCGCTGGGCCCGATCACCAGGAAACCGGCCTGGTCGTCGGCGCCGGTGAACAGCGCGTCGAACGAGTCGGTGCGGGGCCACTCCACCACGTGCCACGAGGGGCCGAGGTGCTCGATGCGGTTGAGGGCGCGTGCGCCGGCCGCTTCGATGCGGCGGGCGTCTCGTTCGGCCCGCCGGCGGCGGGCCCAGTCCATCGGGCGTGGACGTGCGGCTTCGAGTAGGTCGGGCTGGGGGGATTCTGCGCTCGGCAGAGCTCGTCGGGGGGTGAGGGGGACGGCTCGACGCGCAGGAAATACGGTCATCGCTGCCTCCGGCAAGGGCGAGCTTTGGCTGTCTAACTACCGTACGTGGTGACACCAGTACTGTCGCAAGACGTACCCGGGGAATGAGTGGGGATGAATGCCGCATTCACGGTGCGGCTCTTTTCCCGGATGGTGACAACCACGGCCTAGGCTCGGGCCTTGTGACGAACTACGTCGGAAGCGAAGTAGGCCGGTTGGCGACTGTGCTCTTGCACCGGCCCGGGCGGGAGTTGGCCCGTCTGACCCCGCGAAACAACGATTCGCTGCTCTTCGACGGCATCCCCTGGGTGGGCCGGGCCCAAGAGGAACACGATACCTTCGCCGCGGCCCTCCGCGCACGTGGTGTCGAGGTCCTCTACGTGTCCCAACTGCTCGCCGAGACGCTGTCGGTGCCGGAGGCGCGCGCGGAGATCACCGCGAGCGTCGTCGACGATCCCCGGCTCGGTGACACCCTGCGCCGCCGGGTCGCCGACCATCTGACCTATCTGGACCCGTCGGCCCTCGCCGGGGTGTTGATCGGCGGGTTGGCCCACGACGAGCTGCGCACCAGCGTGGACCGGCCCGGCGGCCTGGTCTACTCGCTGATGGCGAGCAACGACTTCGTCATCGACCCGCTGCCCAACCTGCTGTTCACCCGGGACTCGTCGGTCTGGGTGCGCGACCGGGCCGCGGTGACGAGCCTGGCCATGCCGGCCCGGCGGCGGGAGACCACGCTGACGGGCGCGATCTACCGGTTCCACCCGAGGTTCGTCGGCACCCAGTTCGTGTACGACGCGAGCCTGGAGCCGGTCGAGGGCGGCGACGTGCTGCTGCTGGCCGAGGGCGTGATCGCGATCGGGGTGGGCGAGCGGACCACGCCGGCCGGCGCGGAGCGGTTGGCCCGCCGGGTGTTCGAGGCGGGGTTGGCGCACACGATCCTGGTCGTGCCGATCACGCAGGAGCGGGCGACCATGCACCTGGACACCATCGTGACGATGGTCGACGCCGATGCCGTCATCATGTATCCGAAATATGCGGACACGCTGCAGGCGTACACCGTGATCGCCGGTCCTGACGGTGAGCCGCAGATCGACGGGCCGGCGCCGTTCCTGCGCGCGGCGGCCGACGCCATGGACATCGGCATGCTGCGGGTCATCGACACCGGGCTCGACCCGGTCACCGCCGAACGCGAGCAGTGGGACGACGGCAACAACACGCTGGCGATCGCGCCGCGGCTGTGCGTCGCCTACGAGCGCAACGTGGAGACCAACGCGCAACTCGAACGGGCCGGCATCGAGGTGATCCGGATCCCCGGCTCCGAGCTGGGCTCGGGCCGGGGCGGACCACGCTGTATGTCGTGCCCGATGCTGCGTAACGGGGTCGGGGTCGCTTAGCGCAGGGTGAGCTGCCGGCCGACCAGGCCCTGGCGGGAGCGGCGGGCGGCGGCGTCCAGCGGCGACGAGTCGGCGAGGGCGTCCGCGTAGCGCTTGGCGAACGACTCCAGCGGAGCCTCCCAGTCGGCCGCCTCCGGGTCGCGGGGGATGTCCCAGACCGGGACGAGCCGACCGTGTGCCCGGAACATGCCGGCGAACTTCGTGCCCTCGCCGAGCAGCAGGTCGCCGCTGGCCGCGAGCCGGGCCAGCGCGCCCAGCGCGGCGTCCTCGTCGTCGGGCAGCACCCAGCGGACGTGGCCGCGGTCGGGGACCCGGCACCAGTACGCCGCCTTGGCCGCGGCCAGCCGCACGGTGGGGTAGATCGAGGCGTTCGCCCGTTCGAGTGACGCCTTCACGTTGGCGTCGTCGCCCGCGTCCTCGTCGAGCCAGAAGTCGAAGCCGTCGTGCAGCGTGATGTCCAGCGGACCGTCGACGATCAGGTCCTGGAGCACCGGGCCGACGCCGGCGTGGCCCGGGACCGAGACCGGGCTGCCCGGCGTGGTCTGGAGCGCGCGGATCAGCGCCACCGCGAGGTCGCGCGAGGCGTGCCCGGACTGCACGTGCCGCTGCAGGCCCAGGAAGATCCGGCCGTCCGGCTTGGTCATCGCCGGCCAGGCCATCGGCAGCACCGTGGCCAGGGTGACCGGCCGGTCGCCGAACTCCTCGATCAGCTGCGGCGTGAGGGTCAGCGGCGTGGAGGCCGCCGGGACCAGCTCGCGTAGGGCGATCCACTCGACCTCGTCGGCGAAGCCCTCGAACGGGCGCGCCGAGAACATGTCGGCGAGCTTCTCGCGCTTCGGGGTGCCGTCGTTCCTGATCCGGCGCTTCTTACTCATGGGGAGACAGCCTATTGCCATTGCCGCCGGCGCACCCGGTCGCGGGGTGGCGTTTCACGCCAGGGAGTGTGCGCGCTCCCCGAGCTCGGCCCAGACGCTCTGGCCCTGGCCGCCCTGGTCCACGCCCCAGCGGTCGGCCAGGGCCGAGACGATCTGGAGGCCGCGGCCGTCGAGGGCCTGGGGGCCTGCGGGCCGGGGGCTCGGGCGCACTTGGCCGCCGCCGTCGGTGACCCGCACCTCGACCACCCCGTCGGGGCTGACGCCCCAGTCGACCCGGATCACCCCGCCGGGCAGCGGGCGGGCATGCCGCACCGCGTTGACGACCAGCTCGCCGACCACCGCGACCACGTCGTCGAGCAGGTCCGCCGGGACCGTGCCGGCCAGTTCGGTGGTCAGCTGGTGGCGCGCGGCGCGCGCACCGCGGGCGTGGTGTGGCACGACCACGTGCCAGGACCGCTCGGCCACCGCCGTCGTCACTCCCCGCCTCCTGAAAAGACCACCGTCGCGCGTTCGCGACCGTCAGCCGCGGGGGAGTCGGACCTCCGCGACCGTGCCGCCACCTTCCCGTGGGCGGAGCGACACCCATCCGTTCTGTCGCTCTATGACCCTTCGTACCAGGTAAAGCCCTAATCCGGCGCCCGGATACCGGCGCCGGTCACCCGATTCGGCCTGCCAGAACCGGTCGAACGCGCGCTCCACATGTTCGGGTCGTACCCCGATGCCCCGATCGGAAACGCGGAACACGACGGTCCGCTCGTCACTCTGCGCGGTCAGCTCGATCGCGGTGCCGTCGATGCTGTACTTGTCGGCGTTGGTCACCAGCTCCGTCAGGATCGTGGTGATCGTGCTCCGGTCGCCGACCGCCTTGGGCAGCTCGACGGGCAGCCGGACCAGCAATCGCCGGCGCAACGCGGTGGGCAGGTCCCGCTCGGCCACCCGCAGCGACTCGACGAGGTCGAAGGGGGTCGGCGGGGAGCCGGCGCTCGGCCCGCTCTGGTCGGCCGCGGAGAGCAGCCGGTCGACCAGCTTGGCCAGTTCGCCGGCGCGCTGGCCGATCACGTCGGTGGCGTGCCGCCGCTCGTACTCCGGGAGCTCGTCCCAGTGGCTGTTCAGCGTGTCCGCGTACCCCTTGATCACCGTGACCGGGGTGCGCAGCTCGTGGCTGGTCAGGGCGACGAACAGGTCGCGGTCGCCCTCGCGGCGATGCTGGTCGCTGATGTCGCGGAAGGTGACGACCACCGAGTCGACGGTACCGGTCAGCTCGCTCGCGGTGATCTTGAGCCAGCGGCCGTCGGCGAGCCGGTGGTCGAGGGTCTGGCCGAGCACCGGGATCGGGAACGGGAGCGTCGCGTTGAGCACGTCGGCCGTGCTGAGCCCGGTGACCGCCTCGGCGGCCGGGTTCCACAGCCGGACCTTGCGGTCGAAGTCGATGATCGCCAGACCGTCGGCCAGGGCGGCGACCACGGGCCCGTCGCCGTGCACCGGGAGGCCCGCCTGGTGCCCGTACATGTGGGCCAGGTTGATGGCCACGAACTCGATCAGCGTGTGGTGCTCGATGGTCGGCAGGTCCTCGACCTCGCGGTAGAACGACTGGAGGCTGCCGATCACCAGCCCGCCCAGGATCACCCGGGTGACCAGCATCGTGTGCAGGCCGTGGCCCGTGGCCTGGTCGGGGAACTTCCCCTCGATCCGGTCGAGCGAGATCACCTGGGTGCGCAGGCCGGTTAGTAAACGCTTACTAACCGGCGAGTCCTTGTCGACCGGGCGGCCCAGCGCCCATTCCGCGTCGCCGGTGGCGGCGACGATCCGGCCGCCGGTGGGACCGTATTCCGCGAAGGTCATGCCCGCCGAGCCGAGCGCCTCCTGGGCGAGCCGCAGCAGGACGCCGAGGATCGGCAGACCCGCCTCGCCCGAGTTGATCCGTTCGACCACCTCGGCATGGCGGGCGATGAACGTGGCGTAGTCCGGGCGCGCAGGCACGTTCCGAGTGTGCCCAACCCGAGCGTTCCGGAAAAGGGCCGCTTAACGACCGATGTGCTGGAGGACGAACGCGGGGCGGTCCGTGATGATGCCGTCGACCCCTAGATCGATCAGCAGGTCGATCTCGTCGGGCTCGTTGGCGGTCCAGACGTAGACCCGGTTGCCGGCGGCCTGGAAGTTGCGGACCAGCCGTGGGCGGGCCTTCACCAGGTGGATGCCGGGGCCGGCGATCCGGGCGCCGAACGGCAGGGTGCCGCGCAGGGCCGACGGGAGCAGTTCCATCAGCAGGGCGGTGGGCAGGCCGGGTGCCAGCTCGCGCATCCGGCGCACGGCGAGTGCCGAGAACGACATCACCGTCACCGCCACCCGCTCGCTGTCGCGGGGCTGGTCCAGGCCGTAGCGGCGCAGCGCCGTGGCCAGCGCCCGCTCGACGTCGCCGCCGTGGTGGGTCGGGTGCTTGGTCTCGATCAGCACCTGGACCTCGCGCCCGGCGTCGCGGACGGCGGCGAGGAGCCGGTCGAGCGTGAGCAGCCGGGCCCGGTCAGGGTCGGGCGGGTCGTCGGTGTCGGACCGGTCACCCCAGTTGCCGAACTCGAGCGCGTCGAGCTCGGCCAGCGTGTGCCGGCTGACCCGGCCCTTGCCGTTGCTGGTGCGGTCCAACCGCCGGTCGTGTACGCAGACCAGGTGGCCGTCCTTGGTCAGGCGGACGTCGCACTCGACCCCGTCGGCGCCCTCGTCGAGGGCCTTGAGGTAGGCCGGCAGCGTGTGCTCCGGCAGCACCGCGGACGAACCGCGGTGCGCGAAGATCAACGGCGACTCGCCCACAGGTGGCTCAGACGACGCGGGCCGGCTGGCCGTCTTCGCTGACCATCGGGCGGCCGGCCGACTGCCAGGCCTCCATGCCGCCGTCGAGGTTGCGCACGTTGTCCCAACCCTGCTTGGACAGGTAGGTCACGACCTGGGCCGAGCGGCCGCCCATCCGGCACACGACGACCACGTCGGCGTCGGTCGGCACGTCGGCCAGCCGGGCGGGCACCTCCATCATCGGCACGTGGTGCGCGTTGGGCGCGTGCCCGGCCTTCCACTCGTCGTCTTCGCGGACGTCGAGCAGGTAGGCGTCCTCGGGCACATCTTCCGCGTTCACCCACGGAACCGGTTGCGGTCTCCACACGTGCTCCAGGGTAGGCCCTGGTCTTCGACCCCGCGTCGGGGCGGCCTCGGCCTAGATTTGGAGGACCCACTTGGGGTTGGCCGCGGCCCAACCGGCCACGTCGCCCTCGCGGATGGCCTTGAAGAGGCCGTCGGCGTCCCCGGTGAGGACGTTGTACGAGGTGCCGTCGATGCGCTCGCCCTTGGAGGGCATGCGGATGCCGTAGACGTTGTCGGCGCGGATGTGGCGTAACGCCAGCACCAGGTCGTTGAGCGGCACGCCGTTGGTGTCGACCGTCATCGTGCCGCCGATGGCCCGGATCGTCTGGTCCAGCTTGAGCGGGTTCGCCAGCACGGCCGGGTCGGTGAGCTTCTGGGCGATCGCCTTCAGGATCTGCTGCTGGTGCCGCTGCCGGTCGTAGTCGCCGCGGGGCAGCCCGTAGCGCTGCCGGGCGTAGTCGAGGGACTGCGCCCCGTCCATCCGGTAGCAACCTATGGGGAAGACGTGGCCGGTGTGAATCGAGGTGACCTGCCGGTCCACGCAGACGTCGACGCCACCGAGCAGGTCGACCACGCGCTGGAAGCCGGTGAAGTCCACGATCGCGGCGCCGTCGAAGCGCACGCCGGTGAGGTTCGTGACGGTGGCGGAGAGCAGCTTGGCGCCGTCGGCCTGGCCGTACTGGAAAGCGGCGTTAACCTTGTCCTGGCCACCCTTGTAACCACCTTGGGGGTACGGCGGGATGGTGACCCGGAGGTCGCGGGGTATCGAGATCAGGTAGGCCCGGTCGAGCCCGGCCGGGATGTGCACGATGACGATCGAGTCGGCCCGGTGGCTGTTCGGGCTCGTCGGGCGCTGGTCCGAGCCGATCAGCAGGTAGTTGAGCGGCCCGGTGAGCTCGCCGCTGCCGGTCCGGGCGCCCGAGTCGAGCAGGTCGGCCTTGTGCAGGGCGTCCTCGAGGCGGCCGGTGAGGAACTTGAGACCGCCGAGGCTGAGGCCGGCCAGCACGGCCAGCGCGATGCCGACGGCGATGAAGATCTTGGCCCAGCGCGGCCGCGCGGCCCGCGTACGGGGCCGCTTGTCGCCTTTGCGTTCCGCGCTGGGAATGGCCCCTCCCGACCTCGACCTAGCGTCAGCTTAAGTCGGATATGTCGGGCCAGGGCCACCCTAGTCATTCGTCCGGAACAAGGTATTTGTCACTTCTTGTTCGCTGTCGCCCACTCTGCCATCTTGTCGTCGGACATCGCCTTGTACATCGCCAGCGCCTTGTTCTTGTCCGAGACCACCACGGACTCGCCGCCGATGGTCTGGCTGCCGCTGTACGGGCTGGTCAGGAACTTGAGGTTGTCGCCGCGCAGGTTGCGGAACTGCAGCGCCATGTCGACCAGCGAGAAGCTCTCGTCGACGGTGACCGCGTTCGTGACCGCCTTGAGGAAGCTGTTGAGCTTGCCCGGGTTGGTCAGCGTGCCGGTGCTGGCCGCCTTGTCCATCAGCGCGCGGAGGAAGTCCTGCTGGTGCCGCATCCGGGCGAAGTCTCCCTCCGGGAACTGCTTGCGCTGGCGTACCCAGTCCAGAGCCTCTTCGCCGTTCATGTGGTTGACGCCCTTCTGGAACGTGCGGAAGGGCTTGTGGATCGACTTGATGGTCTGCTCGACGTTGAGGTCGACGCCGCCGAGCGCGTCGGTGACCTCCTTGAAGCCCGCGAAGTCGATCGCCATCACGTGGTCCATCCGCACGTCGGTGAAGCACTCGACGGTGCGTACGGCCAGCGGCAGCCCACCGAACGCGAACGCGGAGTTGACCTTGTGGCGCTCGGAGTCCGAGCAGTCGGACTTGGCCGACTTGGGCACCGGCACGTAGAGATCACGCGGGATGGAGACCAGGTAGGCCTTGTCCTGCGACGCGGGGATGTGCATGACGATGATCGTGTCGGCCCGCCACTTGCCGGCCTTGTCGAGCGCGGCGTCGGGGTCGCGGGAGTCGGTGCCGACCATCAGGATGTTGAGCGCGCCGCTGGCCGTCTTGGGCGGCCGGCCGTTGGTGAGGTCCGCGAACGCGTCGGTCCGCCCGATGTTGCCGTTGAGCGACCGCACGTAGATCCACGTGCCGCCGGCGCCGAGCAGGCCGAGCAGCGCGAGCGCGGCGACCGCGACCAGGGCGATCCGGCCCCACTTCGGCTGCGGACCCCTGCGGTAAGGCGCACCGGGGCGGCGCGGACCACCGGGCCCGCCAGGGCCGCCGACCCGACCGACACCCCGTGCCGGGCCGGACTCGCCGCGCGCACCAGGCACGTGGGCCCGGCCGCTGATCCGGGTGCCTGACGGCGCGCCCGAGACAGGGACGCCGGACACCGGCGCGCTGGGCGTGCGGCCGGGCGGCACGGAAGCGCGGCCGTAGGTGCCACCGGACGATGACGTGGTCGCAGACATGTCACTCAGGGTACGAAGCAAACCTGGGTCTGCCTCACAACCAACGCCGGCACGGCACGAAGTTGGTAGCAAATATTTCGGGTCTGACCTGCGGCTATGTTCAGACGGCGCGGCGGCGGAAATCGTCGATGGTGCGCTTCAGCCCGTCCTCGAACGGGGTGAGCGGCTCGAAGCCGAGCAGCGTGCGGGCCAGCGTCAGGTCCGGCCGGCGCATCTCGGGGTCGTCGGCGGTGCGTGACGTGAAGGTCACCGTGGATGAGCTGCCGGTCAGCCGCACGATGGTCTCGGCGAGGTCGCGCATGGACAGCTCGTGCTCGTCGCCGCAGTTGATCGGGCCGGCCTCGGTCGAGTCGAGCAGCAGCAGGATGCCGCGCACGAGGTCGTCGACGTAGCAGATGGACCGGGTCTGCTCCCCGTTGCCGTGCACGGTGATCGGCTCGCCGCGCAGCGCCTGCGCGATGAACGTCGGGATCGCCCGGCCGTCGTCGGGGCGCATGCGGGGGCCGTACGTGTTGAAGATCCGCACGATCGCGGTGTCGAGCCCGCGGTAGCGGTGATAGGCCATGGTGGACGCCTCGGAGAAGCGCTTGGCCTCGTCGTAGACGCTGCGGATGCCGACCGGGTTGACGTTGCCCCAGTAGGTCTCGACCTGCGGGTGCACCAGCGGGTCGCCGTAGGCCTCGGAGGTCGACGCCATCAGGAACCGGGCGCCGTCGGTGACCGCGCGCTCGAGCAGGTGCAGCGTCGCGATCGAGCCGACCCGGAGGATCTCGACCGGGAGGGTGGTGAAGTCCTTGGGGCTCGCCGGCGAGGCCATGTGCAGGATCGCGTCGAACCGGCCCGCCACCGCCGGGTGATGGGTCGGCAGCCCGTCGGCGACATCGCCCTCGACCAGCGTGAACAGCGGGTTGTCGATGAGGTGGGTGACGTTTTCCTTGGATCCGGTGACGAAGTTGTCGACCGCGACCACCGCGCAACCCCGGGCAATAAGGGCATCGATCAGGTGGGACGGGACGAAACCGGCGCCTCCTGTCACGAGGACGCGATGACCGGCTCCGAAACGTTGGGCTACCACCATCTGCCCAGCCTACCGAGAGTGCGGATCACCGGCGGGGCCCGGGTGCGGTACGGGCCCCGGCGGTGTGCCGCCGCCGGGGCCCGCGGACCAGCTAGTGGGCGCCCGAGCCGGTCAGGGAACGAACTTCCAACTCGGCGTATTTGGCGTCGTCACGCTCCTTGGAGATGATCGTGCCGAGCCAGCCGCAGAAGAAGCCGAACGGGATCGAGATCAGACCCGGGTTGGACAGCGGGAACCACTGCCAGTCCGACTTCGAGAACATCGAGGTGGCGGTGCCCGAGACGACCGGTGAGAAGAACACCAGCACCACGGCGGAGATCAGACCACCGTAGATCGCCCAGGTCGCACCCGACGTGTTGAACCGCTTCCAGAACAGGCTGTACAGAATCGCCGGCAGGTTGCCGGACGCGGCCACCGCGAACGCCAGCGCGACCAGGAAGGCCACGTTGAGGTTCTGGGCGAAGATCGACAGCAGGATCGAGATCGCGCCGATCACCAGCGCGGAGATCCGGGCGACGTTGACCTCCTGCCGCTCCGACGCCTGGCCGTCCTTGACCACGTTGGCGTAGAAGTCGTGCGCGAGGCTCGACGACGACGCCAGCGTCAGGCCGGCGACGACGGCGAGGATGGTCGCGAACGCCACTGCCGCGATGATCGCCAACAGCGTCGCCCCGCCGGTCTCGCCGCCGAGGAACCGGCGGCCGAGCTCTTGGGCGAGCTGTGGTGCGGCCGTGTTGCCGGCCTTGTCCTGTGCGGTGATCGCCTGGCTGCCGACCAGCGCCGCGGCGCCGAAGCCGAGGGCCAGCGTGAACAGGTAGAACGTGCCGATGATGCCGATCGCCCAGAGCACGCTCTTGCGGGCCGCCCGGGCCGTCGGCACCGTGTAGAAGCGGATCAGGATGTGCGGCAGGCCGGCGGTGCCGAGCACGAGCGCGATGCCAAGCGACAGCAGGTCCATCTTGTTGTAGAAGGTCTGTGTCGCATTGCCGGCCACCTCGACGCCGTATCTGAGCCCGGGTTCGAGGAACGCCTCGCCCTTGCCGGACGACTGGGCCGCGTCGCCGAGCAGCGACGAGAGGTTGAACTTGAAGACCGACAGCACCAGGACCGTCATCACCAGCGCGCCGGTCATCAGCAGGAAGGCCTTGACGATCTGGACGTACGTGGTGCCCTTCATGCCGCCGATGGTCACATAGATGATCATCAGCGCGCCGACCATCACGATGGTGGCGATCTTGGCCGCGTTGGCGTCCATGCCGAGGAACGTGGTGCCGGGCTTGATGCCGAGCAGCAGCGCGACCAGCGCGCCGGCGCCCACCATCTGGGCCAGCAGGTAGAAGATCGAGACGGTGATCGTGGAGACCGCCGCCGCGGTGCGGACCGGTTTCTGCCGCATCCGGAACGCCAGCACGTCGGCCATCGTGTAGCGGCCGGAGTTGCGCAGGAGCTCCGCGACCAGGAGCAGCGCGACCAGCCAGGCCACGAGGAAGCCGATCGAGTAGAGGAAGCCGTCGTAGCCGCTGAGCGCGATGATGCCGGCGATGCCGAGGAATGACGCCGCCGACATGTAGTCGCCGCCGATCGCCATGCCGTTCTGGAAGCCCGAGAACGAGCGGCCGCCGGCGTAGAAGTCGGTCGCCGTCTTCGTCTGCCGGCTGGCCCAGACGGTGATCGCCAGCGTGATGGCCACGAAGACCAGGAACAGGATGATCGTCAGCGTACGAGCGGTGCTGCTCGTCGCCTCAGCCGCGAGGACCGTCGGCATTCGGCACCTCCCCAAGCTCTTCGTGGATCTTGTCGGCCAGCGGGTCGACTCGGCGGTTGGCGTACCGCGAGTAGAGCCAGGCGATGAGGAAGGTCGTGACGAACTGGAGCAGACCGAAGATCAGAGCCACGTTGATGTGGCTGTCGCCGATCCGGATGCTCATGAAGTCACGGGCGTACGCGGACAGGATCACGTAGAGCGCGTACCAGACAAAGAACGCCACGGTCATCGGGAACACGAAGCCGCGGAGCGTCTTACGTAGCTTGGCGAACTCCGGGGAACGCTGCATGGCCAGATACCGGTCCTCGGGTGTCTCCGTGGGAGCGGTGTCTCTCGCCTCCGTACTCATGTGGTCACCACCTTCGCGGGGGCGTCGGGACAGGGCTGAACAGGCGCACCGTAGGTACGGCCCGGCGAGCCCCGGAACCCCCAGGCGGGCGGGCGCAGCCATCTGCGCCGAACGGACAAGTGGCTGCGCCGAGTGACCTCGGTCACGCCGGTGAACGGCTAGGGCGGGTCAGCCCGCGAGGTAGCGGCCGCGGTAGTGGATCAACGGTGGCTCGTCGCCGACGATCTCCACGTGTTCGACGGTTGCCTCCACCAGCAGGCCCCAGCCGAACTCGCGCGCGCCGTCGAGGCGGCAGCCGGCCCAGGCTCCGGCGCCCGCGGGCACCGGGCCGAACGCGGTCTGCGTCCACTCCCCACTCTGGAAGAGCCCGCCGGGCGCCGGCATCAGACCGGCGAACCGGTCGGCGAGCTGGCCCTGCCCGGCGGCCAGCGGGACGACCGCGAACCGGCCCGCGGCGGACGCCGCCGCCCACAGGTCGGACTCGTCGTCGAGGTGGCCGACCAGCCGGCCGGGGTCGCCGTCGATCACGAGGGTGGACGAGACGGTGAAGCCGGCAGGCCCCGGCGCCGTCCAGAGGGTCACCGGCGACGCGAGCCGCCCCCGGAACCGCCGGATCGGCGAGCGCGCCTCCTCGGGGGTCGCGAAAGGGTCGGTGCCGTGGATCCGCGCGCCGGGCTCGATCGGGTCCATCGCGCTACCGCCGCGGGGTGATGGTCAGCAGGAGCTCGGGCATGCGCCGGTCGAGCACGTCGCCGACGATGACGCTGCCCAGCCAGGCGGCGCCGACGCCATAGACCAGCCCGATCGGGAGCGCTAGCCAGAGCCAGACGTCGCCGGCGAACAGCGCGCCGAGCAGCATCGGGATCGCCAGCGCGACGCTGACCAGCATCGCGACCACGCTGAGCAGGCCGCGGACCATGCCCGCGCCCGTGTTCAGCGCGAACGGGTTGGACGTCTCCGGCAGGGCGTAGGCCCCGACCACCGAGAGCATCGAGTTGGCGGCCAGCCCGCAGCCGAAGGTGGCGACCAGCGTGCCGACGGCCATCGGGATCCAACCCGGCTCGCCGATGAGGAAGCCGACGAGCACACCGATGACCAGCACGAGGGGGAGCACGTAGACCGCGAACGCGCCGGCCCGGGCCCCGATCTCGACCCGGCCCCGCACCCCGGCCACCACATCGGCGGCGTACGCGGTGCCGTCGAAGCCGAACTGGTTGGCCAGCGTGACGGCGCCGAGCGTACCCACGAAGATCATCGACAGGGCGAAGGTGGTCGGTGAGGCGGACACCTCGCTGGTCGGCTCCGTGCCCCAGATGGCGTCGCCGAAGTTGACCATCGCGGACACGAACAGCGCGGCGACCGCGAACGTGATCAGGTTGGCTCGGCGGCGGGCGTCCCGCCACCAGTAGCGCACCTCGCGGGCCAGGACGGCGCCGAACTGGTCCCGCCGGGCCCAGCTCAGAACCTTCGGGAAGAGCAGCGCTACCGGAGCGCCGGGCGCCGTGCGCTTGGCGGCCTTGCCGGTGCTGGCGGTGCCGATCATGGCCGACTCGAGCGTGCGCGACCACCACCACAGCAGGACGACGATCGTCGCGGCGGAGATGAGCAGCTTCACCGGCGCCGCCCAGTAGCGACCGTCGGCAACTTCGACGCCGGCCGTGTACGGCGCGCCGAACGGCGTCCAACCGACGATCTCGGCCAGCGGCAGGAAACGCCGCCAGTCGGTGTCGGCGCTGGCCCGGTTGAGCGCGATCTGCAGTGGACCGATCAGCGCGGCCGCCACCGCGAGCAGCACGGCGGCCAGGTCGCGGGTGCGCCGCGACCGCAGCAGCGTGGCGAACGCGCTGGTCACTGCCCGGCTCACCGCGACGCAGAAGAGCAGGCCCAGCAACACGCCGACGGCCTGGACCAGTGCGGCGGCGGCGCCGCCGAGGAGACCGGCGCAGAGCACCAGCCCGGCGGTCGCGATCAGCGTGGCGGCCGCGGGCACACCGATCAGCGCGGCGGCCAGCAGACCGGTGACCAGCGTGCGACGGCTGACAGGGAGCAGGGCGAAGCGGGAGGGGTCGACCGACTCGTCGACACCGAAGAACACCAGTGGCAGCAGCGTCCAGCTCAGCGCCAGCACCCCGCCACCGAGGGCGGCCACCAGCACCGCGGCGTCCGTGCTGCCGGCGAGGCCGGGCAGGGCACTGCCGAAGAATCCGGCGACCGCGTAGAACAGCCCGGCCAGCACGCCCGCCACGAACAGCAGCACCTTCGCGGTCTGCCCGCGGAACCCGTTGCCGAGGATGCGCAGCTTGAGCCGCACGAAGTGGCGTGGTGACACCGGCCGCGGCGCGGTCACCGAGGCGGTCACAGCCACGCCAGCTCCTCGCCGGTCGCCGTGCGCCCACCGACGACCTCGACGAACACGTCTTCGAGCGAGCGTTCGCCGCGGACCTCGGCGAGCGTGCCGACCCGTCGGATGACGCCGCCGGCGAGGATCGCGACGTGGCTGCAGAGCCGCTCGACGACCTCCATCACATGGCTGGAGAAGATCACGGTGCCGCCGCCGGCCACGTACCGCTGGAGGATGTCGCGGATGAGCGCGGCCGCCACCGGGTCGACGGCCTCGAACGGCTCGTCGAGCACGAGCAGCCGCGGTGCGTGCAGCAGCGCGCAGGCCAGCCCGATCTTCTTCTTCATGCCGGCCGAGTAGTCGACGACGAGCGTCTGGCCGGCGTCGGCGAGGGCGAGCACGTCCAGGAGTTCGGCGGCGCGCTGGTCGACCACGGTCGGATCCATGCCACGCAACAGGCCGTGGTACGCGAGCAGCTCGGCGCCGCTGAGCCGGTCGAATAGCCGCACCCCGTCAGGCAGCACTCCGAAGAGGCGCTTCGCCTGGATCGGGTCGGCCCAGATGTCGTGGCCGAGCACCCACGCCTGGCCGTGGTCGGGTCGCAGCAGGCCGACCGCCATCGACAACGTGGTCGTCTTGCCCGCGCCGTTGGGACCGAGCAGGCCGTAGAACGAGCCGGCCGGCACGTCCAGGTCGACGCCGCCGACCGCGACCTTGCCGTCGAAGCTCTTCGCCAGCCCGCGTAGCACCATGGCGAACCGATCGTCCTTCACCGTCGTCACCCCTTGACGGTATCGGTCGCAATCACCTCCGTGGTGAACCCGCGAGCACGCTTTCCGGCGCGTGCAGGCGCAGCATCACGTCGCTGACGTCCGCCGGCACGCGGCTCCGGGTGGCCAGCGACACGAGGACCATCACCACGAAGGCCAGCGGAACCGTCCACGCGGCGGGCTGGCTGACCAGCGCGGCGGCCCATCCCGACAGCGGCGGCCCGAGCACGGTGAGCAGCACGGCGGCGCCGGCCGCGCCGCCGCCGGCGAGCACCCCGGCCGCGGCGCCCCGGGCGGTCAACCCGCGCCACCAGATGCCCAGCACCAGCAGGGGGCAGAAGCTCGACGCCGCGACGGCGAACGCGAGACCGACCACCTGCGACACGTCCAACGTCGCGATGCTGAGCGACAGCACGATCGGCACCACACCGGCGATGACCGTGGCCAACCGGAAGTCGCGCACCGAACCGCGCCCGGTCACGTCGGTCGAGATGACGCCGGCGACGCTCGTCAACAGGCCCGACGAGCTCGACAGGAACGCGGCGAACGCCCCGGCCGCGACGAGCGCGGCGAGCAGTTGCCCGGTCAGGCCACCACCCAGCGCGGCGCCGGGCAGCAGCACCACGACCGCGTCCGTGCGCCCGGTCATCAGCAGCTGCGGTGTGTAGACCCGGCCGAGCACGCCGTACAGCGTCGGCAGCAGGTAGAAGAGCCCGACCAGGCCCAGCACCACCAGGGTCGTACGCCGGGCGGCGTTGCCATCGGGGTTGGTGTAGAAGCGGACCAGCACGTGCGGCAGGCCCATCGTGCCGAGGAACGTCGCCAGGATCAGCGAGTACGTGGCGAACAGCCCCTGGTCGCTGTCACCGGGGAGCAGCCAGTCGGGGCCACGGGTGTCGTCGACGGTGGACACCTGCGGCACCGGCTCGCCCGCGACGAAGTCGAGCCGCTGGCCCGCCCGCACCACGATCGTCGAGCCGTCGGCCATGGTCAGCGTGGCGTGGTCCTCGATCACGACGGTCGTCGCGGTGTGGAACACCGGCCCGTCGGGCGCGGCGACTGCCGGGCGGCCGTCGGCCTGCCACTGCAACATCAGGAAGACGGCGGGCACGAGCAGCGCGGTCAGCTTGAGCCAGTACTGGAAGGCCTGCACGAAGGTGATCGCCCGCATCCCGCCCAACGCCACGTTGCAGGTGACCACCGCACCGACCAACAGGGCACCGAGGGCGTACGGCTGGCCGGTGACCGTGGTCAGCGTCAGCCCGGCGCCCTGGAGCTGGGGCACCAGGTAGAGCCAGCCGATGAAGATCACGAAGGCGGTCGCCAGCTTGCGCAGCCGGCGCGAGCCGAGCCGGAGCTGGCAGAAGTCGGGCAGCGTGAACGCGCCCGAGCGGCGCAGCGGCGCCGCCACGAACAGCAACAGCGCGAGATAGCCGGCGGCGAAGCCGACCGGATACCAGAGCACGTCGACGCCGTACTTGAGGACCAGGCCGGCGACGCCGAGGAACGACGCGGCCGACAGGTATTCGCCGCCGATCGCGGCCGCGTTCCAGGTCGGGCTGACACTGCGGGACGCGACGAAGAAGTCCGAGGTGGTGCGGGCGAGCTTGAGCCCGTAGAACCCGATCGCGACGGTCACCAGGGTGACCAGCAGGATCGCCGGGATGACGTACGGGTTGTCCACTCAGCGCTCCGGCCGCCGGACCACCGCGACGAAGTCCTGCTCGTTGCGCTCGGCGAGGCGCACGTAGGCCCAGCCCACGACGAACAGGAACGGGAACGCGGCCACGCCGAGCAGCAGCCAGGGCACGTCGACGCCGACCAGGTGCGCGCTGCTGACCTCGGGCGCCACGGCGAACAGCAACGGCAGCCCGCCCAGCCCGATCGCGACGACGAGAGCCAGCCGCAGCGCGAGCGCGAGCTGGGCCCGCACCAGCCCTCGCACCAACGCCTCGCCGACCTGTGTCTGCTCCGCGAGCTCGGTGCGGGTGCGATCGTGGTCGTGCGCGCGCGGGTGCACCTCGGCGAGCACCACCCGGGTCCGCCGCCCTTCCGTCATGCCGGCAGTGTCCCCGATCACAACTAGCGGCGGTAGACCCCGCAGTAGTCCGCCGGGCGGTCGGTGAGGGACCGGCGGGCCTGGTGCCGGGCGAGGTTGGCCGATCGCCAGTCGTCCGGGTGCGAGTCGAGTCCGTTCGCGATGCGCCAGATCGTGCACGCGCGTTGGTTGTCCGGGAGCCGGTTGAGCGCGGGCACCGCGTCGGCGGACAGCGAGCTGAGGTAGACCAGGTCGATCCGGCCGGTGGCGATGAACCGGTCGACGTTGCGGTCGGCGATCAACCGGTCGGGGTTGACCACCGCGAGGGCGAGCAGCCCCACGGTCGCGATGCCCAGCACGGCACGGGGGAGCCAACCGCCGCGCAACCTGACGCCGGCGACCAGGATCGCGACGAAGACGACGCCGAGGCCGAGCTCCACGGCCGTCACGAAGACCCGCAGCCGGGTGTAGCCGTAGGCCTGCTCGTAGACGTTCATCCGGTACGTCGCGCTGGCCACCACCACCAGGGTCAGGAGGGCGAGGGCGCCCAGCAGCAACCGGATGGTGACCCGGTCGGCTCGGTCGGCCCGGGGCGCCCAGCGGCCGGCGACGGCGACCACCACCAGAGTCAAGCCGGTGATCGCCAGCAGTTGCCAGAAGCCGCCCCGCGCGTAGTTGGCGAACGTCGGGCCGCCGGGACCGAGCACGTGCCGGGTGCCGCCGAACAGGACCGTAGCCTGCACCGCGACGAAGGCGACGAAGAGCAGGTCGAGCAGGGCGACCGGGATCGCCCAGTCGGTCCGCCGGAAGGCGTACCGGGTCGGCCGGTCGGTCTTGTCCACCGTGGGTGGGCCGGCCAGGGTGAACGCCGCGCCCGCAAGTGCCACGAGGAGCAGCGGGAAAAGGACCAGCGCGCGTGCGACCGCACCGCCGCTGATTGTCGGCGTCGCGCGGTCGAGCAACTCGGCGAACGCCACGTCGGCGGAGGCGAAGAGGGAGCCGAACACGAGGAGCAGCAAACCCGAGACGGCGGTGACGACCGCGATTCGGGCGGATTGGCCGGACCGGCCGGCTAACCGGGCCCGCACGCCGTCCCCGACCCAGGGCAGCGCACGTACGGACCCGGCCACCGGAAGGACCAAGCCGGCGAGGACTTCGCGGACCGTGCGGGCGTCGACCAGGGCGACGGCCCCGGTCACCAATGCGGTCAGCACGCACAGCGTGAACAGCCAACCGGCGGAGCGGACGGTCCCGACGCCGAGCAGGGCGACGGTGGCGGCGGCCCAGGCGCCCTGGTGCCAGGACACGTCTCTTCGCGTGACTGCCAGGGCAACAATGAATGCGATCCCACCGAGCAGCCAGCCGATGCCGGCCCGGTCGAGTGGAAGGGCGGCCGCGGCGACGGCCGCGGCGAGCACCATGGCCACCAGCGCCGACGCGCCGGGTCGGTGCGTCGGGCCGGGCCAGGACCAACCGGTCGGCGGCTTCTGGGGAGCGGCCGGCTTCGGGGTGACGACCAGCTCTTTGGCCGGGGTCGGCGTCGTCATGCCGCCACCGTCTCGGGTGCGGCGGGCGTCGTCAAGCGCGGCAGCGACACCCGCACCAGGCAGCCAATTCCGGCGGGTGGGTCGACCACCCGGATGGTCCCGCCGTGCAACTGGACCACCCACTGCGCGATCGCCAGGCCGAGCCCGGTGCCGCCGCCGGCCGCGCGGTCGCCGCGGGTGAACCGGTCGAAGACCGCTTCCCGCTGTGCCGGTGGGATGCCGGCGCCCTCGTCGCCCACCTCGAACACGACGTGCTCGCCGTCGAGCCGGCCGGCGATCGAGACGGTGCCGCCCGGCGGGCTGTGCCGGGCCGCGTTGTCGAGCAGGTTGGCCAGCACCTGGTGCAGGCGGGCCGGGTCGGCGTGCACGGTCAAGGGTTCCTCCGGTGGACGTATCGCCAGGGTGATGTCGTGCCCCGCGCCGCTCGCCGTCACCGCGGCCTCCTCGGCGACCTCGTCGAGGAAGTCGGCGACGTCGAACCGGACAGGATGCATCGGCTGGACGCCGGCGTCGAGGCGGGACAGGTCGAGCAGTTCGGTGACCAGCCGGCCGAGGCGCTCGGTCTGGTGCAGGGCGGTGCGCAGGGTGGCCGGGTGCGGTTCAGCGACGCCGTCGACGATGTTCTCCAGGACACCCCGCAGAGCGGTGATCGGCGTACGCAGCTCGTGCGAGACGTTCGCGATCAGCTCGCGGCGCTGCTGGTCGGCGGCGGCCAGGTCGGTGGCCATCTGGTTGAACGCCTGCGCCAACTCGCCGACCTCGTCGCGCGAGGTGGCCCGGACCCGCTGGGTGTAGTCGCCGCGGCGCATGGCCCGCACGGCGGCGGTCATCTCGCGCAGCGGCGAGGTCATGCCGTGCGCCAGCACCTGCGAGGTGAGCAGGCCGACGAGCAGGGCGGTGGCCGAGGTGACGTAGGGGATCCACTGGGTCGCGTACCAGAAGTAGGCGAGCCCGGCGAGCGCCGAGGCGAACAGCAGCAGGGCGAGCTTGAGCTTGATCGACCGGACCGGGTCGAGCGGGCGGGGCAGCAGGTCCAGGCCGCGGGTGAGCAGGTCCTTCACGGCTGCTGCACCTCCAGCGCGTAGCCGACGCCGTGCACGGTGCGGATCAGGTCGGCGCCGAGCTTGCGGCGCAGCGCCTTGATGTGGCTGTCGACGGTGCGGGTGCCGGAGCCGTCGCCCCAGCCCCAGACCTCCGCGAGCAGCCGTTCCCGGGGCAGCACCGTGCGCGGCCGGCCGGCGAGGTGCACCAGCAGGTCGAACTCGGTCGGGGTCAGATGCGCCTCGACGCCCGCCCGGCTGACCCGGCGCTCCGCCTGGTTGATCTCCAGGTCGCCGAGCCGGATCGGGGCCGGACCGGCCGAGTGGGACCGCTGCACCCGGCGCAGCAGGGCGTGCACCCGGGCCGCGAGCTCGCGCATCGAGAACGGCTTGGTGAGGTAGTCGTCGGCGCCGACCGCGAGGCCGACGAGCATGTCGTTCTCGTCGTCGCGGGCCGTGAGCATGAGCACCGGCACCGGCCGGTCGGCCTGGATCCGCCGGCACACCTCCAGGCCGTCGAAGCCCGGCAGCATGATGTCGAGGACGACCAGGTCGGGTGGTTCGCGCCGGGCGGTCTCGACCGCGGCCGGGCCGTCGCCCGCCAGGCTGACCGCGAAACCTTCCGCCCGCAGCCGCACGGCGATCGAGTCGGCGATCGTCCGCTCGTCCTCTACGACCAGGATCCGGCGCTCTCTCATGCCGGCGACTGTAGTAAGCGCCCGTGGGGATCCCGGTCCGGCGATGTGAACAAGCTGTGGAGATGCGGAAGGGCCCGCACCGTCGCCGGTGCGGGCCCTTCGGGCGTTCCTGGTGGTTCAGCCGTGATGGTTCAGCCGGCCAGGATGTCGACCGTCAGACCGCCGGCCGGCACGACGACCGTGTACCGCGGCGGCCCGCCCGGGGTCGCCGGCGACAGCTTCGCCTTGTCCGAGCGGTACGACAATCCGTTGATGTCGAGGCTGTATTCGAAGCGGAGCTCCTGCCCGGACAGCACGTTCAGCTGGAAGGCGGTGCCCGCGAAGTCGACCGTGCCCGCGAGGTCGCCGGTCTCGGCGTTGTAGGCGTTGACCCGACCCCACCTCGGGGTGCCGTGGCTCGTCACCACGGTGCCCCGCACCGCGACCCCGCGGGTGAGGGCGAGGTCGGCGGTGGCCACCGTGCCGGTGGTCACCTGGGTGCCGGTGGCGGCGAACCGGCTGGCGGCGCCGCCCGTCCAGGTGGTCGCGTAGCCGTCGGAGCTGTAGCGCAGCGGCCACGCGTACGGGCCGAGACCGTCGATCTGGAACCGGCCGTCCGCGTCGGTGTAGGTCTCGGGGCCCCCAGCGCCGGGGCTCGACGTGAACAGAGCGATCTGGGCGGCCAGCGGTGCTCCGGTCGCCGCGTCGGTCACCCGGCCGCGGATCGAACCCGCGCGGTCCAGCTTCACCTGGGGAGCTGCCGTGGTCTTGCCCGTCGTGGTCGTGATCGTGGCGGCCAGCCGCTCGTCGCCCGTGCCGCCGTTCGCTGCCACCCACTGCTTTCCGTAGGTGTTGTTGTTGCGGGGCTGTGCGAAGAGCCGGTACGGGCCCGCAGCGAGCTTGTCCAGCGTCACCTTGCCGGCGGTGTCACTGCACTGGTCGCCGCCGTAGTTGTCCGGGGTGTACACCTGGGCGGGCTTGTAGGCGAACACGCAGACGTTGGGCAGCGGCTGACCGGTGGCCTTGTCGACGACCGTCGTAGTGATCTTCGCGCCGGGCAGGAGCCGCGCGACGACGTCGGTGGTCTGGTTGGCACGGACCGTGACGTTGCTGTCCCGGCTCAGGTAGTTGCCCTGGGCGTAGACCCCGATCGCGCGCGTGCCGATGGCCTGGTCGGTCATCAGCACCTGGCCGGTGCCGTTGCTGCAGAAGGACTCGGCACAGAAGTCGCGGATGGCGATGCCGCTGATGGCGTCGACGGCGCGCACGCGGACCGTCCCGGTCGGCAGCATGCTCTCCACGACGCGGGTGTCCTGGCCGGCCGTGACGGTGACCGGGTCGGCGTCGTTCGGCTCGAGCGCGCCGTCGAAGAACTGGTGGCGGTCCCCGGCGTTGAACTCGACCATGTAGGTGCCGACCAGCATCATCGGCAGCGAGAACTCGCCGTTCGCGTCGGTGTCCGCGTTGACGCCATTGCCGTTGGCCTGGAACGGCGACACGTAGACGTAGGCCTCGCGGACCGGCGTGCCGTCGTCGTTGGTGAGCCGGCCGCTCAGGTTGCCGACCCGCAGCGCGGTGTCGTCCGCGCGCGTCTCCTGCCCGGCCGTGACCGTGATCCGGGTGGCGTCGTCGGGGCCCAGCTTTCCGGGAATGAACTGGTCCTGGAGGCCGCCCGCGACAGGCGTGAACGAGGCGAAGTAGGTGCCCGCCGGGACCGCGGCACGGTAGTCACCATTGTCGTCGGTGCCGGCACCGCCGACCGAGACGCCGTTCTCGTTGGTGATGCTGATCCAGGTCGAGGTCAGCGGCTCGCCGTCGGCCTGCAGCACCCGGCCGACGATGAAGCCGGCCGGGACCAGCCGCGGGTTGACCGTGGTCGTCTGGCCGGTGGTGACCCGGACCTCGTTGGCGTCGAAGATGTCGGTCTTGCCGTCGAAGTACTGCGTCGGGTTGTCGCCGCCGGACATCGACACGATGTAGCCGTCGGTGGCGAGCCCGCCGACGCTGTACGTGCCGTCGGCCGCCGTCGTGGTGTAGCCGACGGGATCGCCCCAGTTCTCGAAGTCGAGAACCGCCACGAACACGTCAGCGGCCGGCGCACCGTCGCTGGTCGTGACCCGACCGGAGATGACGCCGGTGTCGGCCGCCTGTGCGGGAGTCGCCCACACCGCCAGCGTCCCGGCCAGGGCGACGGCCGCGAGGGCAGCGGTCGCGCGTACTCGTCTCATGCTTCTTCCGTTCATGGCAGCGGGATCGTCAGGTCGAGGGTCAGGCCGCTCGCCGGCACGGTGACTGTGTGGCGCGGCTGGCCGCCCGGGGTGGCCGGGGGGAGCGCGATGTTGTCGAAGTCGTAGCCGTTGTCGCCGATCGTCAGCCGGATTCCGAAGCGGAGCTCCTGGCCAGGCAGCACGCGGAGCTCGTAGGCCCCTCCGTTGAAGTCGAGGTTGCCCGCGTAGTCACCGGTCTCGGTGTTGAGGACGCGGATCCAGGCCCAGTCCGGTGTGCCGTGGTTGGTCGTGACGGTGCCGCGCACGGCGACACCGCGGGTCATGGCGAAGTCGGCGACGGCGACCGCGCCGCTGGTCACCTGGGTGCCCGTGGAAGCGAAACGGGTGACCGCACCGCCGGTCCACACGCTGGCGTAGCCGTCGGCGTCGGAGACGTACAACGGCCAGCGGTACGGGCCGAATCCGTCGATCTGGTAGTTGCCGGCCGCGTCGGTGGTGGCCTCCGGGCCTCGGCTGCGGCCCCAGGTGGTCGGACCGACTCCGACGTTGGACAGGGCCGCACCGGTCGCGGCGTCGGTGACCCGGCCCCGGATCGTCCCGGCACGGTCGATCCGCACCTGCGGAGCGGTCGTGGTCTTGCTCGCCTTGACGGTGATCGTTGCGGCTTGTCGTTCGTCGCCGGTGCCGCCGGTCGCGCCGACCCACTGCCGGCCGTAGCTCTTGTCCAGCGGCTTGGCATAGAGGCGGTACGTGCCGGCCTCGAGCCACTTGAGCGTCACCTTGCCGGCCGAGTCGCTGCAGTTGCCACCCTGACCTTCGGGCAGGTGGAAGTCACTCGGCTTGAACGGCGTCAGGCAGACGTTCGGGAGCGGCGCGCCCGTTGCCTTGTCGACGACCGTCGTGGTGATCCCGGCGCCGGGCATCAGCCGGACGAGGATGTCGGTGGTCTGGCCGGCGCGCACGGTGACGTCGCTGGAACGGCTGAGGTGATTGCTCTCGGCCTGGATGTAGATCGACTGTCGGCCCTCGACCAGGCCGGTCAACACGAGTTGGCCGGTGCCGTTGCTGCACTGGCCTTCCGCGCAGATGTCCTTGATCAGGACGCCGCTGACGGCGTCCACGGCCCGGATGCGGACGCTTCCGGTGGGCAGCAGGCTCGGTGTGATCCGGTTGTCCTGGCCACCCCTGACCCTGACCGGGTCGGCCTCTTCGGGATCGGCGGTGCGGTCGAAGTACTCGGTGCGGTTGCCGACCCAGAACTCGATCTCGTAGTTGCCGTCGAGCAGCTTCGGCACCGTGAACTCGCCGTTGCTGTTGGTGTTGGCCGACTCCGCGCCGCGGTCGCCGTTGAAGGCCGAAACGTTGAGGTGGACGTTCGCCGCTGGCGTGCCGTCGGAGCGGGTGACCCGCCCGCTCAGGCTGCCGACCGTCAGCGCGGTGTCGTTGACCGCGACGTCTTGGCCGGCGCCCACGACGAACCGCTGCGCCTCGGCGTGGGTCAGCTTCCCCGGAACGTACTGCTCCTGGTAGAGGTTCGCGACCGGCTCGAAGGTCACGACGTAGGTGCCCGTCGGCACCGCGATGCGGAAGGTGCCGTCGCTGTCGGTGCCGTGCGACCCGGCCAACTCCTCGTTATCGGCGCGGTAGACCCGTACGAACGTCTCCAGCGGTGCGCCGCTCCCGTCGGTGATCCGTCCCACGAGAGAGCCGGTGGCGAACAGGTCCTGGTCGACGACCGTGGTCTGGCCGGCCGTCACGGTGACGGGGTCGGCGTCGAAGATGTCGGTCTTCTGGTCGAAGAACTGCTCGGGGATGTCGAAGCCGCCGAAGCTGACGATGTACTGGCCGCTGGCCAGACCGTCGAGCTGGTAGGACCCGTCGGCTCCGGTGCTGGTGAAGGCGAGGCTCGCCCAGCTCTCCGCGTCGTATGCCTGGACCAATACGTCACCTGCCGGCGCGCCCGCGGCCGTCTTCAGATGCCCGCTGATGGAGCCGTTGGCGGCCGCCTGTGCGGGTGTCGCCCACGCTCCGATGGTGCCGGCCAGGACGGCCGCCGCGATGGCGGCCGTCGTTCGGCGTCGGATGGATCTCACTTTCGTTCCTCCCCGTGTGTTTACAGTGGATTTCATGGCCGGTCGACCAGCACGTCGACGGTCAGGCCGTCGGTCGGCACGGTGACCGAGTAACGCACCGGCCCGCCCGGCGTCGCCGGCGAGAGAGCCGCGCGGTCCGACGAGAGGTAGTCGCCGTCGACCTCGGTGCCGTAGCGGAACAGGATCTCCTGGCCGGGCAGCATGCGCAGCTCGTAGGTGTCACCCTCGAAGTCGGCCGTGCCGGCATAGTCACCGGTCTCGGTGTTGAGCACGCTGATCCGGGTCCAACCGGTGGGTGAACCTTGCGGGACGACGAGCTTGCCGCGCACCGCGACGCCCCGCGTCAGTCCAACATCGACGGTCGCGGTGCCGCCGGCCGTCACCTGTGTGCCGGCCGACGCGTAACGGGACGCGGCGCCGCCGGTCCACTGGCTGGCGTAGGCGTAGCGACCGTAGAACAGCGGCCACTTGTACGGGCCGAGGCCGTCGATCCGGTAGCGGCCGGCGGCGTCGGTCTGCTCCTCACCGCAACCGCAACCGGGGTTCACGGTCAGCGTGCCGACGCCGGCGTATTCGATCGGCGCGCCGGTGGCGGCGTCGGTCACGGTGCCGCTGATCGAACCGGCGCGGTCGACCAGCACGGTCGGTGCGGTGACGGTCTTGCCCGCCTTGGTGACGACGGTCGCGGCGGCGCGCTCGTCGCCCGTGCCACCGTTGGCACCGACCCACTGGCGCCCGTAGGCCTTGTTCTGCGGGCGGGCGAAGAGCCGGTAGTTGCCCGCTTCTAGCCCGATGATCGTCACCTTGCCCGCGGCGTTGCTGCACCAGCCACTGTCGCCGTCGAGCCCGTAGGCCCGGGCGGGCTGGTAGGCGACGAGGCAGACGCCGGCCAGCGGCTGGCCGGTGGCCCGGTCGAGCACGGTCGTGGTGACCTTCGCGGCGGGCAACAGCCGGACGATCAGGTCGGTGGTGCGGTCGGCGCGGACGGTGACCTTGCCGGTGCGCGGCAGGTGGGTGCCGACCGGGTTCACTTCGAGCTCGTGCGTGCCCTCGTACAGATCGCTCACGATCAGCTGGCCGTTGTAGGTGCAGCCGGCGATGTCGACGCAGAACTCGCTGACAGCGATGCCGGTGATGGCGTCGACGGCCCGCACGCGCACGCTGCCGGTGGGCAGCAGGCTCTCGTTGATGTAGGTGACCTGGCCGGCGGTCACGGTCACCGCGTCGGCGTCGTCCCATTCGACCGCGCCGTCGAAGTACTGGCTCCGGCTCTCGTTCCAGAACCGCACCTGGTAGGAGCCGGCCAACTGCGACGACAGCCCGAACCAGCCGTCGCGGTCGGTCGTCTCGAAGCTGCTGCCCTCGTTGCCGTGGAAGGGTTCGGCCGCGACGGAGAAGCCGACGGCCGGCGTGCCGTCGGTGTTTCTGAGCTGCCCGCTGATGATGCCCACGCCGAGGACCGTGTCGTCGGCCCGGACCTCCGCGCCCTCCGCCACCTCGAACAAGGTGGCGGATTCGGCGACGATCTTCCCTGGCACGTACTGGCGCTGGTAGCTGCCCTCGACCGGCTCGAACGAGACGCGGTACGCGCCCACCGGCACCGGGATCCGGTAGTTGCCGAGCTCGTCGGCGCTGCCCCAGCCGGCCGACCAGCCCTCCGCGTCGCGGGCGTCGACGACGCCGGAGTACGGCGTGCCCGACGCGTCGACGATCCGGCCGACGAGGAAACCGGTGGCCACCAACCGTTCGTCGATCGTCCTGGTCTGCCCGCTGGTGACCTGGACCGGGTCGGCGTCGAAGATGTCGGTCTTGCCGTGGTAGTACTGCTCGGCGACGTCGGTGCCGGAGAAGCCGATGAGGTAGCTCTCGGTGTCCAGACCGGCGATCCGGTAGGCGCCGTCGGCGTCGGTGTAGACGTGGTTGACGTAGGTGTAGTCCTCGGCATGCAGGACCTGCACCATGACGTCGGCGGCGGGCGCGCCCGCGTTCGTCGTCACATGACCGGTCAGCACGCCGGTGCCGGCCGCCTGCGCGGGTGTCGCCCACACGGCGAGCGCGCCGGCCGTTACGGCAACGGAAAGCGCGGCCGTAATCCGCCGCATTCTGAAGTTTGGCATGACTTCCTATCCCCGTTGGAGCGCCGGCACGTCGAGGTGCGGCGCCGCACAGCCGCGTGAGCGCGAAGCTGGCGATCGAAGGATAGAGGGCTTTCGCTCCCGCGTCGTCGGCCGTTCGACCGAGATGATCTAGCGGTTCCAGTCCTGTTTCGCGGCGCGGACGAGCTTGTCCTTCAGCTCCCGGGTGTGCCGGCGGGAAACCGGCAGCTCGGTCTCGTCGACGACCACGACATAGCCGGAGTTGGCCAACCGCAATTCGGCGATCAGCCGCAGCTGCACCAGATACGACCGGTGGATGCGCACGAAGCCGGCGTCCGCCCACCGGTCGGCGAGCGTGGCCAACGGAACCCGCACCAGGTGCGAGCCGTCCGCGGTGTGCAGCCGGGCGTAGTCGCCCTGCGCCTCCACCCAGCGCACCGCCGAGCGCGGCAGCATCCGGGTGGTGCCGGCGAGCTCGACGGGGATCGTCGGGTCCTCTTCCGCGCGGGCCAGCGCGGCCGGGTGGCTGGGCACGACCCGCGAGCTGACCACGCGGCGGATGGACTCGCTCAACCGCTCGACCTGTACGGGTTTGCGGACGTAGTCGGCCACGCCGAGGTCGAAGGCGTCGACGGCGCCGTCGTCGTACGCGGTGACGAAGACGATCGCCGGTGGCCGGGCGAACCGGCGCAGCACCCGGGCCAGCTCCATGCCGTCGAGGCCGGGCATCCGGATGTCGAGGAAGACGACGTCGACGTCGGTGTCGCGGAGCACCCGCAGCGCCTCGGTCGCGTCGGCGGCGGTGTGCAGCCGGGCCACCCGGGGGTCGGCGCGCAGCAGATAAGCGAGCTCGTCGAGGGCCGGCGGTTCGTCGTCGACGGCGAGTACGCGCAGGAAACCGCGATCGGTCATGGCGCACCGCCCGCCGCGTGCACGCCCGGGTGGAACTTCGGCACCCGCATGCTCACCCTGGTTCCCGCCCCGATTCCCGTCTCGACGACCAGACCGAACTTGTCGCCGAACACCGAACGCAACCGCTCATCCACATTGGACAACCCGACGTGGGCGCCGGCGTCGTCGACACCGGCCACGCCGGCTTCGGCCACTCCCGCGACGAGCGCCGCCGGATCCATGCCGACGCCGTCGTCCTCGACGGTGATGTGGCACTCGGCGCCGGCGTCACGGGCCTCGATGCTCACCATACCCAGACCCGGTTTGCGGGACAGGCCGTGGCGCACGGCGTTCTCCACCAACGGCTGCAGGCACAGGAACGGCAGGCTGACCGGAAGCACCTCAGGCGCGATCTGCAGGCGCACCTGGAGCCGCTCCCCGAACCGGGCGCGCTCGATGGTCAGGTAGCGGTCGATCGAGCGCAGTTCCTCGGCGAGCGTGGTGAACTCGCCGTGCGCCCGGAACGAGTAGCGGGTGAACTCGGCGAACTCGAGGATCAGCTCGCGGGCGCGCTCCGGGTCGGTGCGGACGAACGAGGCGATCGCGGTGAGCGCGTTGTAGATGAAGTGCGGGCTGATCTGGGCGCGCAGGGCGCGGACCTCGGCGCGGGCCAGCCGCTCGCGGGACGAGTCGAGCTCGGCCAGGGCGAGCTGCGCGGCGGCCCAGCGGGCGGTCTCCAGGGTCGCCTGCACGAGCCCGGGCGCCGGCTGGTCGTCCGCGACGGCGACGAGCGCGACCGGCGTCGTGCCGCGCACGGGTGCGACGACCGCACCACGGATCTCACAGTCGACCCGGTCGCAGGGCAGCTCGGCCTGCCGCAGCACGGTCGACCGCCCGGACGCGAGCGCCTTCTTGGCGGCGGCCTCCAACTGATGCGAGTGATGCCCACCGCGCCCGTCAAGCGCGAGCAAGGTGCTGTCATCCGCCAACGCCAACCCGGGCGCCCCCACCAACACCCGCAGATGCCTCGCCGCCTTCGCCGCACTCGCGGCCGTCAGTCCACCCCGCAGCGGCTCGGCGGCCAGCCCAGCGGTATGCAGCACCTCGTAGGTCGCGCGCTGCGTAGCGGTAGCGATCCCCCGCCGAGCCCGGAGCCGCACGACGGCATAGACCGCTGCGGCGAGCGCGGAGACAAGCGCCAACACCGCCAGCGCCGTCACGAGGTCCGCACTCATGCGCGGAATCCTCGCGGCCCATCACGGATTTAGGAAGCCCTCTAGTAGGCGCCTTTGCGCGCGAGGACTACGCCGATGGTGCGCCAGAGGATGCTCAGGTCGTACGCCAGGGACCAGTTGTCGACGTAGTAGAGGTCGAGCCGCACTGCCTCGTCCCAGGACAGATCCGACCGTCCCGACACCTGCCAGAGGCCGGTGATGCCCGGGCGGACCAGGAGCCGGCGGCGGACGTCGCCGAGGAAGTCGCCGTCGTCGGCGGGCAGTGGGCGGGGGCCGACCAGCGACATCTCGCCCTTGAGCACGTTGATCAACTGGGGCAGCTCGTCGACCGAGCTCGCCCGCAGGAAGCGGCCGAACGGGAAGACCCGCGGGTCCTGGCGGATCTTGAAGAGCATGCCGTCGGTCTCGTTCTGGTCGACCAGGGCGGCCAGGCGGTCCTCGGCGTCGACGTACATCGTGCGGAACTTCCACACGCGGAACGTGCGGCCCTCGTGGCCGACCCGGGGCTGGCGGAAGAAGACCGGGCCCTTGTCGGAGATCTTGATGCCGATCGCGATGCCCGCCAGCAGCGGGAGCAGCACGATCAGGCCGACCGCGGCCGCCACCCGGTCCAGGATGTTCTTGGCCAGCAGCGCCGGGCCCGACAGCGTCGGCTCTTCGACGTGCAGCAGCGGCAGGCCCTCGATGGGGCGGATGTGCACCCGGGGGCCGGCGATGTCGGTGAGCTGCGGTGCGACGACGAGGTCGACGCCGCTGCCCTCGAGCTGCCAGGCGAGGCGGCGCAGCTCGCCGGGCTCCGCGCTGGCCGAGCCGCAGACCGCGATCGTGTCGGCGCCGAGCTCGCGGACCAGGCCGAGCACGTCGCGGCCGGCGTAGACGGGCACCGGGGTCTCCATGCCGCGGGCGGCGGCGTACCCGTCGGTGATGTGGATGCCGACCGGCACCAGGCCGGCGGAGGGGTTGCGGGTGACCGCCGTGTAGACCTCGAGCGCCTCGGGCAGCGTGCCGACCAGGATCATCCGGTGGCCGGCGACGCCGGCGCGGCGGCGGACCAGGTGCAGCACCTGCCGGGCGACGTAGCGGGTGAACCAGATGAGCAGCAGCGCGCCCAGCAGGACGCCGCCGACCGTCATACGTGACAAATCGGTCTTCGTGGCGAAGACCAGGAACGACACGCTGGCCGCGACCACGAGCGACGCGCGGGTCACGCGCTTGAACTCGTCGGTGCCCAGCCCGAGGTAGCGGCGGTCGTAGGCGCCGTTGGCCCAGAGCGTGAACAGCCACCCGCACGGCAGGAAGACGTACGCGATCAGGTTGAACAGCGTCGGGCGGTCCTGGAAGCCGGCGCGGGCCGTCTCGAACTCGGTGACCGCGAAGTAGCTCGCGAGCACGGCCGCGCCGAAGTCGAGCACGAGCAGGACCAGGATGAAGGGGCGGTGCCAGCGGGACACGCGGCGCCGGGCCCGGGCCCAGGCGGACCGCGGCACACCGTTGGGTGGCGGCGGCGAAGGCACCTGGATCTCGAAGCTGTCGACGTGGCGCACGACGCCACCGCGGCCGTTGCTGGTTACCGGGCGCTCGAGGCTGGTCGTCACCTCACGCACGTCCTCCCGGGTAACGCGTGCCGCCCACTCGCCGTACGGGCTCGGGTCGCCCACCGCATCAGTCTCCCATGTCAACGGTTGTGAACCGTCGACAGAAGGCAGACATTACGCCCGCACCCGCCGGAGGGGTCGTCCCCGCGCCGTCGGTGCGGGACCGGGTCACTATACCGATAGACGAGCGCTTCGGAAGAAGTTAGTTGTGCGTCGAAAAAGGTTCGTACGCAGGGCTTCCGGCCGCTCACTCAGCGCACCAACCTGGACAGCCGTCGATCCGCCAGGGGCTTGCCGCCGGTCTGGCAGGTCGGGCAGTACTGCAGGCTCGAGTCGGCGAACGAGACCTCACGCACGTTGTCGCCGCAGACCGGGCACGGCAGTCCGGTGCGGGCGTGCACCTTCATGCCGGACCGCTTCTCGCCCTTGAGCTCCGCGGCCTTCTGCCCCACGGAACGCCCGACCGCGTCGTTGAGCACCGTCTGCGTGGCTTCGTGCAGGGTGGCCACTTGTGCGTCGGTCAGGCGGTCGCTCATCGCGAACGGCGAGAGCTTGGCCGCGTGCAGGATCTCGTCGGAGTACGCGTTGCCGATGCCGGCCAGCACCGCCTGGTCCTTGAGCACGCCCTTGAGCTGGCCGCGCCGGCCGCGCACGGCGGCCGCGAAGGTCGCCTCGTCGGCCGTGAGCGCGTCGGGGCCGAGCTTGGCGATGCCGGGCACCATGGCGGCCGGATCGGTCACCAGGTAAGCCGCGAGGCGTTTCTGCGTGCCGGCCTCGGTGAGGTCGAAACCGGACCCGTCGTCGAGGCGCACGCGGACCGCGATCGGGCCCTTGCCGGGCTTGAGCGGTGCGGCGCTGGCGAACGCGTCGCGGTAGTGCAGCCAGCCGGCCCGCGAGAGGTGTACGACGAGGTGCACGCCGCCATCGAAGGTAATGTCCAGGAACTTGCCGTGGCGGCCCGCGTCGACGATCTCCTTGCCGGCGATCGCCGAGGGTGCCGGGTCATAGGTTTTGAGCGCGCTGAAGGAAGCCACCTCGAGCCGCTGCACACGGTGACCCACGGCACGGTCACGCAGGTATGCGGCGAGTGCTTCCACCTCGGGCAGTTCGGGCACGTCGACAACGGTAACCTGGCGCCACCATGAAGGTCGTCGTCGCGCACAACAGATATCGCGAGGCCCAGCCCTCGGGCGAGAACACGATCGTCGATCTGGAGATCGACCAGCTCGCCGCGGCGGGCGTCGAGGTGCTGCCGTTCCTGCGCAGCTCCGACGAGATCGCGACCATGTCGCCGGCGGCCAAGGCGCTGCTGCCCATCTCGCCGATCTACGCGCCGAAGGCGCAACGGGACCTGGAGGAGCTGATCCGGGCGCACCGGCCGGACGTGCTGCACCTGCACAACCCGTACCCGCTGATCTCGCCCTGGATCGTGCGGACCGCGCACCGGTTCGGCCTGCCGGTGCTGCAGACCGTGCACAACTACCGGCAGGTCTGCGCGTCCGGGCTCTACTTCCGCGACGGTGGCATCTGCCACGACTGCCGGGGTCGCACGCTGCCGCTGCCGGCGGTGCGGCACCGCTGCTACCGGGGTTCGGCGGCGCAGAGCGCGCTGATGGCCACGGCGCTGACCGTGCACCGGCCGACCTGGCGCTCGGTCGACGGCTACCTGGCGCTGACCGACGCGATCAAAGATCATCTGATCGGGTACGGGATCGCGCCGGAGCGGATCACGGTCAAGCCGAACGCCATCCCCGACCCGGGCCCGCCGGCGCCGCTCGGCACGGGCTTCCTGTTCTTCTCGGGCCGGCTCTCCGAGGAGAAGGGCGTCCGGCTCCTGCTGGACGCCTGGCAGCGGCACCCGGACGGCGCCAACGGGCCGCTGCGGGTGGCCGGCGACGGCGATCTGCGCCCCTTGGTCGAGTCGGTGGCGGCGGCGCGGGGCGACGTCGAGTTCCTGGGCCGGCTCGACCGGCCGGGAATCGCCGCGGCCCTGTCGGCCACCGCGGTCGTGCTGGCGACGCCGACGTGGCACGACGTGCTGCCGACCGTGGTCCTGGAGGCGCTGGCCGCCGGCCGTCCGGTGCTCGGCACGAACCTGGGCGGGGTGCCCTACGAGGTGGGCGACGCGGGCTGGGTCGTGCCCCCTGAGGTCGACGCGCTGGCGGCGGCGTTCCCGGTGGCGGCGGCGGAGGCCGCGGCGAAGGCGCCACTGGCCCGACTGCGCTACGAACGCACGTTCCACCCGGACGTGGTCACGAAGCAGCAGCTCGACATCTACACGGCCCTTGCCTCGTCACGAACGTAGGGCTGTGCGGCCCGTGAAGGCGATGCTGGCCAGGAGGAAGCCGCCGTTGACCACCGTGAAGGCGGCCAGCAGCCAGATGGTCCATTGTGGAACCAGGAGCAGCACCAGGCCCGCCACGAAGATGACCGCGCCGTAGTCGCGGACCAGCTTGACCACGCGCACCGGGAGCGAGGTCGAGGTGACCATGCTGCCGCTGTTGGGGCCCGACTGCATCACCGAGGTCACCAGGTTGACCATCCAGGTGCCGGCGAACAGCGCGACCACCCACGACGCGGTCGAGGGGCGCTGGTCGACGGCCACCGCGGACAGCGCGGTGACGAGCGAGATCTGCACGGCGATGTCGCACAGCACGTCGACCCGGGCGCCGGCGGGGCTGGTCTGCCCCGCCACCCGGGCGAGCTGGCCGTCGGCACAGTCCAGGGCGTAGGCGAGCTGCCAGCCGACCAGCGCGACCAGCCCGGCGACCCAGGTCGGCACGTCGGTCGACGCCAGCGCCACGACCGCCGCCGAGGTGGCCAGGCCGACCACCAGGTTGCCGGCGGTCAGGATCGTGGGTGGGATACGCAGCCGGTACGCGAGCGCGGCGAACACCGCTCCGGCCCGCTGGCTCAGGCCCTCGCTGAACAGCCCGCCGCCCCGGTTGACCCGGTAGAACTCGGCGGCGCCGGGCGGCGCGGGCTCAGCCGACAAGGTCGCGGAGCGCATCGGCGTACCCCTCCAGCCGGGTGTCGATCTCGGCGGGCGACATGGCGAGGTGCTCGAGGATCGTGTAGCGGTCCGGCCGGGTCGACGGTGCGTGCGCGACCGCCTGCGCGAACTGCGCGTCGGTGAGCCCGAGGTCGGCCGGGGTGATGGACAGCCCGTGGCGGCGCATGCAGTGCACGAGCTGGGCCAGCCGCTCCTGCTCGCCGCGCAGGTAGGTGCAGAACAGCGCGCCCACCCCGACCTGCTCGCCGTGCGAGGCCACCTCGCCGAACAGCGCGTCGATGGCGTGCGAGATCTCGTGGCAGCCGCCGCTGACCGGCCGGGTGGTGCCGTGCACCGCGCTGGCCAGGCCACCCATGATCAACGCCTCGGCCAGCGTGGTCAGGAACGCGTCGTCCGTGATCTTGCCCGGGTGGTTGACCAGCGCCTCGGCGCTGGCCCGCGACAGCGTGACCGCGAGGCCGTCGATCGGCTCGCCGCGCTCGCGGTGGGCCAGCTCCCAGTCGGCCACGGCGTTGAGGTCCGAGAGCGCGTCACCGATGCCGGCCTGGGTCTGCCGGTCCGGGCCGTTCTCGACGAAGTCGAGGTCGACGATCACCGCGATCGGGATCTGCACGCCGTAGGAGTTGCGGCGGCCGCCGTGGGACAGCGATGCCGTCGGCGACGCGATGCCGTCGTTGGCCAGGCTGGTCGCCACGGTCACCATCGGGATGCCGAACCGGGTGGCCGCGTACTTGGTGGTGTCGATGGTCTTGCCGCCGCCGATGCCGACCACCGCGTCGTACGACCGCGCGCCCAGCCGCTCGCCGAGCTCGGCCGCCGCGTCGAGGGTGCCGCCGGCGATGTGGAAGACGTCGGCGTTGCCCAGGCCCGGCCGCACCATCTCGGCGATCCGGTCGCCCTGGCCGGGACCGACCACGACCGCGACGTCACCGCCACCGGAGATCCGCCGGTCGTGCAGCAGGGTGCCGAGCTCCGCGACGGCGCCCCGGCGCACCTCGATGGCCAGCGGCGTGGTGACCGTGCGGGCTAGTAGCGGCATGCGATCTCCCGCGCGCGGGCCAGGTCGGCGTGGTTGTCGACCTCGACCCAGGGGATGTCGCCGATGGTCGCCGCCCGGACCTCGCCGCCGCGCTGCGCGTACTCCTGGTAGCCGTCCTCGTAGTAGAGGTTCGGGTCGCGCTGCCAGGTCGCTTGGAGGGCATCCGCGAGGCCGGCCGCGGCGGACGCCTCGATCAGCGTCGCGCCGATGTACTCCCCGAACGCCTCGGCCGGGTCCATCAGCTTGGTGATCCGGGTGAGCTGGCCGTCGGCGTCGAAGGTGGTCTTCATCTCCTCGTCGGCGAGCTTCTTGACGTTGTCGACGGCGAGCAGGATGCCGGGGCCGCGGTTGTCGAGCAGGGTCTGCTCGACCGAGACCGGGTGCACGGTGTCGCCGTTGACGAGCAGCGCCCCGCCCGCGAACTGGTCACGGGCCAGCCACAGGGAGTAGGCGTTGTTCCACTCCTCGGCCTTGTCGTTGTGGACGAGGTTCAGCGTGACGCCGTAGCGCGACTCCAGGTCCGGCCGGCGCTTCTCGACCGTCTCGGCCGCGTAGCCGACCACGACGGCGATGTCGGTGAGCCCGACGGCGGCGAGGTTGCGCAGCGCGATGTCGAGGATGGTGGTCTCACCGTCGACCGGCACGAGGGCCTTGGGCAGCGTGTCGGTATAGGGGCGCAGACGCCGGCCGGCGCCGGCCGCGAGCACGAGACCGATCATCCTGGAGCTTCCTCCACACATGAAGCAGGTGTACGGGAAGAAAACTCTTCCCGACGTGGAGGATAGCGGTGTCCGAAGCTACAAGCCGATCTGGCGCAAAAGGGCGAAACCGCCCTCGACGATCTGGCGGAGTAGACC
Source organism: Asanoa hainanensis (assembly GCF_900188485.1). Classification (GTDB taxonomy): domain Bacteria; phylum Actinomycetota; class Actinomycetes; order Mycobacteriales; family Micromonosporaceae; genus Asanoa; species Asanoa hainanensis. The sequence continues at coordinate 349,314 of NZ_FZPH01000006.1, read as the reverse complement.
GCCGTCCATGTCCCGCTGCTCGTCGAACACGCCGAGCTCGGCGGGGGTGATCCACCGGAAGCCGGTGTGCTTGCCGGGTTCGAGGCGGGGCCGGGCCAGATCGCCGTCGACCCGGATCAGGAAGTCGGTCTCCAGGCGCTCGAGCCCGTCGTTGCCCCGGTAGCGCAGCTCACCGATGGTGCCGAGGACGATCGAGACCCGCCAGCCGGTCTCCTCGGTGACCTCGCGGTAGAGCGCCTCCTCGAAGCTCTCGCCCGGCTCCAGGTGGCCGCCGACGATGTCCCAGGTGTCCGGGAACAGCTTGCGGGTCGCCGACCGGCGCTGGATGAACACGCGCCCGTCGTCGTCGACGATGACACCTGCCGCGCAGCGCATGGGTTCGACGGACACGGATGAAATCTAGCCAGCGCAGATCTCTGAGGCTAGGTTGCGGGGGGTTTGTCGCGCTCCGTACGCGGGGTGGCACGGCGTGCCGCGTCGGGGGGTGTCACCTGTTCCAGATGGGCGAGCACCTTGCCGGCGATGGTGCTCAGCGCGGCCAGGTCGGCCGGGTCGAGCAGGTCGACGAAGTGCCGCCGGACGGACGCGACGTGCAGCTTGGCCGCCGCCTGGATCGTGGCCCAGCCCTCGTCGGTGAGCACCACGGTGGCGCTGCGGCCGTCGCTCGCGCAGTCGTCGCGGGTGACCAGGCCGCGCTGGCCCATCCGGCTGACGTGGTGCGAGAGCCGGCTGACCGACCATTTGATCTCGGCGGCGAGCTCGCCGAGGCGCATCCGGTGGCCGGGGGCGTCCGAGACGGTCGAGAGCACGTCGTAGTCGGCGTCCGAGAGCCCCGAGTCGGCGGCCAGGTCGCGGGTGATCTGCAGGTCGAGCAGCGTGCGCAGTCGCCGGTAGCCGAGCCACGCCCGCATCTCGTCGTCGGTCAACCAGCGGGTCATGCCACCAGGGTAGACAGTCTGCTTGACATGTCAAACAGGGCGCGCCTACGCTGTTTGACATGTCAAGCAGACTGCTCCGGCTCTTCACCGGCCTGGTGCTCTTCGGGGTCAGCCTCGGTCTGATGGTGCGGGCCGACCTCGGCCTCGGCCCGTGGGACGTCTTCCACCAGGGCGTCGCCGACCGGATCGGGCTGTCCATCGGGCTGGTCGTCAACCTCACCGCCGTGGTCGTGCTGCTGCTGTGGATCCCGCTGCGACAGCGGCCCGGGATCGGCACCGTCGCCAACGTCGTCGTGGTCGGGCTGGTCACCGACGGCACGCTGTGGCTGCTGCCCGACCTCGACGCCCTCGCACCGCGGATCGCGCTGCTGGTCGCCGGCATCCTCGCCAACGCGGTCGCGACCGGCCTCTACGTCGGCGCCGGGCTCGGCCCCGGCCCGCGCGACGGGCTGATGACCGGCCTCGCCGCCCGCGGCCACTCGATCCGGCTGGTGCGCACCGGCATCGAGCTCACCGTGCTGGCGATCGGCTTCCTGCTGGGCGGCTCGGTCGGTGTCGGCACCATCGCGTACGCCCTGGCCATCGGTCCGCTCGTCGGGGTCTTCCTGCCGAGGCTGACCATCGCGCCGCGCACCGCGGCGGAAGGAGAACCGGCATGATCCACTTTGGGCTGGACGTCCCGGCCACCACGGTCGGCGGCGAGCCGCACGTCGATCCGGTGGCGGCCGCCCGCGCCGCCGAGGCCGCCGGGTTCGACTTCGTCTCGGCGTCCGACCACCCCTGCGGCACGGACCCGAGCTACGAGAACTGGACGATGCTGACCTGGATGCTGGCCGCCACGTCCCGGCTGCGGGTGCTCCCACGGGTGCTCGGCATGCCCTACCGCAACCCGGCGATGGTGGCCAAGATGGCCGAGACGCTGGACCGGCTTTCCGGCGGGCGGCTGCTGCTCGGCCTGGGCGGCGGCTATTCCGACGACGAGTTCCGCGCGTTCGGCCTCGGCGTGCCGTCGCCGCGCGACAAGGTCGACGGGCTCGACGAGGCCATTCAGGTGATCCGTGGGTTGTGGACCCGGCCGTCGTTCACGTTCGCCGGGCGGATCCACCGCACCGACGCGGCGACCATCGCTCCCCGCCCGGAGCGGCCGATCCCGATCTGGGTCGGCACCTTCGGGCCGCGCGCGCTCGCGGTCACCGGCCGGCTGGCCGACGGCTGGATCCCGTCGCTCGGCCACGCCCCGCCCGAGACCATTCCGGCGCTGCGCCACCGGATCGCGCGGGCCGCCGACCGGGCCGGACGCTCCATCGAGGAGATCACCTGTGGTTATCACCTGGACGTGCCACCCGGTGGCACGGACGAGGTGGTGGAGACACTCCTGGGTTACCTGCGACTGGGTTTCTCGGCATTCAACTTCCGGGTCGCCGGTGCCGACCGGGACGAGCGGGTCGCGTGGCTGGGTGCGGAAGTCCTGCCGGTCGTACGACAGGCTGGTTGAACGCGCAAGTCTTGTAGTTCTGTCCCGGCAGGACCACTATGTCCGTACGGTGGCCTTCAAGGGGGATGTGTCATGCAGGTTCGTGATGCCATGTCCAAACAGGTTCTGTTGGTGGGTCCCGAACACACGCTCCGGCAGGCCGCCAGCATGATGGCCACCCGCCGGGTCGGGTCCGCCGTCGTCATCGATCCCGACGCCCAGGGCATCGGCATCATGACCGAACGCGATGTGCTGTACGCCATTGGTGGAAACCTGGACCCCGACACGGAAACGGTCGGCGACCACATCACCTGGGACGTGGTCTACGCCGGTCCTGATTGGACGCTCGAGGACGCGGCGCTGGCGATGTCCCGCGGCGGCTTCCGACACCTGGTGGTGCTCGAGGGCACCGAGGTGGTCGGGGTGGTCTCGGTCCGCGACATCATGCGGGTCTGGGCGGCCGACCACGAGCGGGTCTAGCCAGTTCGGGGGCAGACTGGGGGCATGACGGGGCGCACGGTCCACGGCTCGACGACCGAGATGATCAAGGCGGTCGCGGCCGGCAGACCCGTGCGCCAGGAGGCCTCCGCCGACCCGCCCGGCGACCCGCTGTTCATCGACGGTGAGCCCTTCCGGATCGAACGGATCGGGCGGCCCCTGGACTGGGTGATGCGCGCGCTCGGCGACGGCGCCGACGGGAGCCTGCCCTGGACGGTGCGGATGTGGCAGGGCGGGTTGCTCGACCGCCTGCCCCGCAGCGTCGACCACACGATCGTGGGTGTGGCCTGGGATCCCGCGACCCAGATCGCCGAGTTGCTGGTACGCGACGAGCGGGCACCCGTACCCCATGATCTCGATCTGGACGCCCACCGCGCCGTGCTCGACCACATGGCCGCCCTGCACAAGCGGTTCTGGCACCTCACCGACCCGGTCGGGCTGGCGCCGCCGGGCGCCCGCTACACCGCGCTCGCGCCGGCCACCGGCATCCGCGAGGCCGGCGACGGCGCCGACGCGCTCGTGGTGGGTTGGGCCGCGCTCGCCGCCGACCAGCCGGAGGCCCACGAGGTCGCCCTGTCCCTGGCCGTCGAACCGGCTCCACTGCTGGCGGCCTTCGACGGGCTGCCGACCACCCTGGTCAACGGCGACTGGCGACTGGGCAACGCGCGGCCGGTCGACGCCGGGCACACCGTCCTGCTGGGCTGGGGCTGGGCGGGCATCGCGGGCAGCTGCGTCGACCTGGCCGGCTACCTGGCGCTCAACGCGGGCCGCCTGCCGGAGTCCAAGAACGCCACGATCGAGGCCTTCCGCGCGGCGCTGCACCGCCACAAGATCGATACAGCCGGCTGGTGGGACCGCCAGCTCGAGCTCGCGCTGCTCGGCGCCTTCGTGCAACTGGGCTGGTCGAAGACCACCGACACGACCGAGTTGGCCTGGTGGCTCGACCGGGTGCTCCCGACCGCCCGCACGCTGCCCACCTAGTGGACCCTCCTACGCTATTTGCTTATGACCGCTGCGCAGCTCATCTCCTTCGCCCGTGGGGCTCCCTCGCTGGACATCGTCGACGTCGAGGGGCTCAAGGCCGCCGCCGTCCGGGCTTTCGACGCCGACCCGGGTGGTGTCACGGCCTACGGCACGTCCGTCGGCTACCTGCCGCTGCGCAAGTGGATCGCCGACAAGCACGGCGTGGCGCCGGAGCAGGTGCTGGTCACCAACGGCTCGCTGCAGGCCGACGCGTTCCTGTTCGACCACCTGGTCGGCGCCGGTGACGCGGTGGTCGTGGAGCGCCCGACCTACGACCGCACCCTGCTGAACCTGCGCAACCAGGGCGGCGACGTGCACGCCGTGACCACCGGCGCGGACGGCATCGACGTGGACGAGCTGCGCAAGCTGCTGGAGTCGGGCGTGCGCCCCAAGCTCGCCCACATCATCCCGAACTACCAGAACCCGGCCGGCGTCACGCTCTCGCTGGAGAAGCGGCAGGCGCTGATCGGGCTGGCCGTCGAGTACGGCTTCACGATCTTCGAGGACGACCCGTACGCCGACATCCGGTTCCGCGGCGACGCGCTGCCGTCGATGCTGTCGCTGGACGACGCGGGCGTGGTCGTGCACGCGTCCAGCTTCACCAAGACGGTCTGCCCGGGCGTGCGGGTCGGCTACCTGGTCGGGCCGGCGCCGCTGATCGCGGACATCGCCAAGAAGGCCACGAACCTCTACATCTCGCCCAACATGGTGGCGCAGGGGATCGTCTACCAGTTCTGCGTCTCCGGCGACATCGAGCGGTCCATCGAGACCGTCTGCACCGCGCTCGCCGAGCGGGTCCGGGTGCTGGCCGCCGCGTTGCGCGAGCACATCCCGGGCGTCTCGTTCACCGAGCCGGAGGGTGGCTACTTCCTCTGGGTCGAGCTGCCCGAGGACGTCGACGTCGACAAGCTCCTGCCGGCGGCGACCGCGCGCGGCGTGGCCGTGGTCAAGGGCAGCGACTTCCTGCTCGAGGGCGGCAAGCACGCGCTGCGGCTGGCGTACTCGGCCGTGACCGTCGGCGAGATCGACGAGGGCGTGCGCCGCCTGGCGGCGGCCATCGAGGATATCCGCGGGTAGTACCGGACTGCCAAGGGCACTCTGTCGGGTTCCCGACAGAGTGCCCCGTTCGGGTATCGAGGGGCAGCCCGGTCCGGGTCGACCGTGCACAATGCGAGCCACCGGTCGGTCTGCTGGCCGAAACCGACCCCCTCAGCACTACCCCGCCCCCGATGGCGCCGGGTGGGCCGTTCGCACCCACCCCCCGACGCGGCCGGTCCACCCGGCGCCCTCCTCGGGTCTGGCCGCTGCCGGATCATGACGTGATCCTGACGGCCTGCGGCCATCTCGCAGGCGTAACCTCCACCTCGGCCCATCCGGGTTGCCGGGTTCGGAGGGAGTCGTGTCGATGGCGAGTGACGCCGACAAGGCAGGTCAGGTCCGATCGCGGACCAGGTCGTGGAGTGATCCCGTCCGGGCGATGACCCGAATGCTCGGTCCCGCCGAGCCGAAACCGGTCCCGCCGCCCGGTTTCACGGGCCGCGACAAGATCGTCGACTGCGCGCTGTACGTCGACGGCGTGCGCCAACCGGGCGAGTGGGCGCCGGAGGACGCGTTGCACGCCGCGCGCGAAGAGGTGGGCAACGCCTTCGTCTGGATCGGGCTGCACGAGCCGAGCCTGACCACGATGGCGGGCATCGCGGAGACGTTCGAGCTGCATGAGCTCGCTGTCGAGGACGCGGTCGCCGCCGAGCAGCGGCCCAAGCTGGAGCAGTTCGGCGAGATCAACTCGTTGGTGCTGCGCACCGCCCGCTACATCGGGCACACCGAGCTGACCGAGAACACCGAGGTCGTCGAGACCGGCCAGGTGATGCTGTTCATCGGGCCCGAGTTCGTGATCACGGTGCGGCACGGCGACGCGTGCAAGCTGGCGCCGGTGCGCGCCGGGCTCGAGAAGCGCAAGGAGCTGCTGGCGCAGGGCCCGTGGTCGGTCGCGTACGCGATCGCCGACCACGTGGTCGACCTCTACATCGACGTCAGCGACCAGATCGAGACCGACCTCGACGACCTGGAGAACCAGGTCTTCGCGCGCCAGGTGCACGGCCGGATCCAGCGGATCTACCAGATGAAGCGCGAGCTGGTCGAGTTCAAGCGGGCCGTGGTCCCGCTGCTGCGGCCGATCATGCAGCTCACCGAGTCGACGAACCGGCACGTACCCAAGGAGATCCGGCGCTTCTTCCGCGACGTGCAGGACCACCTGATCCGGGTCGCCGAGCAGGTCAACGGCTATGACGACCTGCTCAACTCGATCCTGCAGGCGCGCCTGGCGCAGGTGTCGGTCGAACAGAACAACGACATGCGCAAGATCGCGTCCTGGGCCGCGATCTTCGCCGTGGAGACCTTCATCGCGGGCATCTACGGCATGAACTTCCACAACATGCCCGAGCTGACCTGGCAGTACGGCTATCCGGCCGTGCTGACCCTGATGCTGCTCGCGGCGATCGTCCTGTACCGCTGGTTCCGCCGCTCCGGCTGGCTCTGACCGCGGAAGAAGGGCCTCCGAGCGGGAGGCCCTTCCGTCACCGATCGTTTCAGTTGCGGCCGTTGGGCGAGTTCAGGTGCTCGTTGCTGGCCGTCGGGTCGGTCGTCTGCGGGTTCGGGCTGGACGGCGAGAGGCGGCTGGCCTTGGTCTTCGCGGTTTCCGCGGCTCCCTTGGCGGTCGCCGCGGCGCTGCGCACCGACGAGCGGGCCGCGTCGGCCGCGTCACCGAGCCGGCCGTGGCTGTGCCCACGACCGCCACCACCGGCGCCGGAGCGGGCCGCGTCCAGCGAGCGGCTCGGGTCGTACTCGTCCCACTGCTGCTGCCTGCGCTTGCGCATGATCGCGGCAGCACCGAACGCGGCGCCGGCGATCACGATCGCGGCCACGATCGGCCAGCGGCTCCGGGACGACGCTTCGATCATCTTGTCGGAGCGCCTGCCGTTGCCGTTGCGCCGAGGGCGGCGGACGGCCTTGGCCGCGTCGCGCGCGCTGTGGCCGGCGCTGGACGCCAGCGGCCGCAGGGACGAGCGCGTCGTCTCCCAGGTGCCGCGGGTCGTCTCCCAGCCGCTGCCGGCCATGTCGCGGGCCCGCGTCGCCGACGGAACGACGAAGTCACGGGCGGCGTCGACGCGCGGCCGGACGGCCGTGGTCACCCCGCCGGCAGCGTGACCCGCGGCCGCCTTGAGATGCTCGAAGCTGTCGCCGAGCTCGGTACGGACCAACTCCGCGTGAGTTCTCCGCCGGATACCAAACACCAGACCCCCACCTTCCTGGGCGTAGTTCCTCCTGCATCCTCCACCTTTGGACGTGTCCGCATTGCCGGAACGGGCACATGGGAGGATCGAACTGAAACTCACCGACGATGGAGGAGTACCCGTGGCTGAGACCCTTTACGCCACCCTGCATACGAACCGCGGACCGATCCGTCTGGAGCTGTTCCCGAACCACGCGCCGAAGACCGTGCGCAACTTCGTGGAGCTCGCCGAGGGAACCCGCGACTACGTGGACCCGCGTACCGGGCAGAAGGGGAACGGTCCCTACTACGACGGCACCATCTCGCACCGGGTGATTTCTGGCTTCATGATCCAGATGGGCGACCCGACCGGCACCGGCCGCGGCGGCCCGGGCTACGAGTTCGGCGACGAGTTCCACCCGGAGCTGCGCTTCGACCGCCCGTACCTGCTGGCCATGGCCAACGCCGGCCCGGGCACCAACGGCTCGCAGTTCTTCATCACCGTGGGCCCGACCCCGCACCTGAACAACCGGCACACGATCTTCGGCCAGGTCGCCGACCAGGACTCGGCCAAGGTCGTCGACGCGATCGCCAACACCCCGACCAGCCACGGCGACAAGCCGCTGGACGACGTGGTGATCGAGCGGGTCGAGATCCAGCGCGTCGAGAGCTGATAGCCGAAGCCAGGTACCTTTCTTGGCATGAGTGAATCGCCCCCGACGGCGGCGCCGGTCTGCTATCGCCACCCGTCGCGGGAGACGTGGGTGCGTTGCACGCGCTGCGAGCGCCCGATATGCCCAGATTGTATGCGCGAGGCCTCGGTCGGGCACCAGTGCCCCGAGTGCGTCGCGGAAGGTCGCCGGACTCAGCGGTCGGCGCGCACCGCCTTCGGAGGCAGTGCCGCCGGCCGCCACGGCTATGTGACCAAAGCCCTGCTCGGCCTGAACGTCCTGGTCGCCCTGATCGGCCTGGCGATCGCCGGCACCGGCTCACTCGTCGGTGGCGGCGGCCTCTTCACCTCGGCCAGCAAGCTGCAGGCCTTCGGCGGTGTCGTCGGCCCGCCGGTGACGGCCCTGACCAACGGGCAGGTCGCCCTCGGCGCCTTCCCCGGCTTGGGTGACGTCTACGGCGGCATCTACGACGGCAACTACTACCGCCTGATCACCGCGATGTTCATCCACTACGGGATCATCCATCTCGCGGCGAACATGTGGGCGCTCTGGATGCTCGGCCGCAGCCTGGAGTCCGCGCTCGGTCCGTGGCGGTTCCTCGCGCTCTATCTGATCGCCGGCATCGGCGGCAACGTTGCCTCGGTCGTGATCAGCCCCAACGACCTCGGTGCGGGCGCCTCGACCGCGATCTTCGGTCTGTTCGCGGCGTTCTTCATCATCCTGCGCAAGCTCGGCCGTGACACGTCGGCGATCATCGGCGTGCTGGTGATCAACCTGGTCATCACGTTCACGGTCAGCAGCATCTCGTGGGAGGGCCACCTGGGCGGCCTGGTCACCGGCGGTCTGGTGGGCGCGATCCTGGCCTACGCACCTCGCGACCGGCGCACGCTGATCCAGGCGGTCGGCTGCGCCATCGTGCTGGTTGCCCTGATCGGGCTGACCATCGCCAAGGTCGCCAGCGTCACTGCTTAGGCCCGCACCCCTTCCAAGGCCTCGGCGACCTCTTCCACGGGGGCGCCGAGGTCATTTTTCGTGAACAGGTGCAGCGAGTCGCCGGCGTCGATCTCCAGCGTCTCGCTGCGGATGCCGGCGTGCCCGCGCCGGTCCACGGAGATCTTCTCGACCGCCGACCAGGGGATGTGCCGCCGCCCGGCGAAGCCGGTGAGCACCGTGAGCCCGCTCGGGTCGGCGGCCAGGCGCTCCGGCGCCAGCAGGTCGCGGAACCCCCAGACGGCCAGCACGGCCCCGGCCACGCTGGCCACGGCCACCGCCACGGCGTCGGTGGCGAACAGGGCGGCCAACACGACCAGCAGCACGGCGCCGGTGAGCTTGAGGGCCGGCAGGGCGGGCCGCACGCGCCAACGGATCGTCACCGGACAAGCATCCCAGGCTGAGGCGCGACGTAGGATTCGGGCAAGGCTCACGTTACCGGGGAGTAATCATGCGGGACGCGGTCATCGTCGGTGCGGTCAGAACGCCGGTCGGACGCCGGAACGGCGGCTTGTCGGGCGTACACCCGGTGGATCTTTCGGCCCATGCCCTGCGTGCGCTGGCCGAGCGGCTGGCCCTGGATCCGGCCGAGGTCGACGACGTGGTCTGGGGTTGCGTGTCGCAGGTCGGCGACCAGTCCTGGAACGTGGCGCGCGGCGCGGTGCTCGCGGCCGGCTGGCCCGAGTCGGTGCCCGGCACGACGCTGGACCGGCAGTGCGGCTCCAGCCAGCAGGCGATCCACTTCGCGGCCGCGGCGGTCATCGCCGGGCAGAGCGACCTCGTGGTCGCCGGCGGCGTCGAGTCGATGAGCCGGGTGCCGATGGGCTCGAGCATCGGGGCCGGCAACGCGTTCGGTGACCTGGTGCGCGCCCGCTACCGCGACCACGAGGGCTTCGCCGCCGACGACCCGGTGCCGTTCAGCCAGGGTGTCGGCGCCGAGATGATCGCGGGCAGGTGGGGCTTCGACCGGGCCCGGCTCGACGGTTACGCGCTGGCCAGCCACGAGAAGGCCGCCTCCGCGCAGGACGCCGGCCTGTTCGACGCCGAGATCGCCCCGGTGGCCACCGCCGACGGCGGCAAGGTCTCGGCCGACGAGGGCGTGCGGCGCGACACCTCGCTGGCCAAGCTCGGCGAGCTCAAGACCCCGTTCGAGGCCGACGGCGTGGTGACCGCGGGCTCCGCGTCGCAGATCTCCGACGGTGCCGCCGCGCTGGCGGTGACCACGAGCGAGTGGGCGGCCCGGCACGGCCTGCGGCCGCTCGCCCGGATCCACACCGCGGTGGTCGCCGCCGACGACCCGGTGGTGATGTTGACCGCGCCGATCCCGGCGACCGCCAAGGCGCTGCGCCGCGCGGGGTTGGGCATCGAGGAGATCGGCGTGTACGAGGTCAACGAGGCGTTCGCCCCGGTGCCGCTGGCGTGGCTGGCGGAGACCGAGGCGGACCCGGCGCGGCTCAACCCGCGTGGTGGCGCGATCGCCCTTGGTCACCCGCTGGGCGGCTCCGGCGCACGGATCATGACGACGATGCTGCATCACATGCGGGACAACGGAATCCGCTACGGCCTGCAGACGATGTGCGAGGGCGGCGGCATGGCGAACGCGACGATTGTCGAGGCACTATAAGGGTTACTGTCCACTTTTAGGGCAATGATCCTAATGGAGGTTTAAGGAAGTCGGCGTAGGGAAACCCGCCACCCTCCAGCGAGGCGCGTCGTTGTGAACGACATGGACGTCTTCTCCCGTACGTTCCTGCCAGCCGCCGCGGAAGCCGGTGTGGCGATCCCGACCGTCAGCCGCCACATGCCGGTCTTCCGGCGCTGTGTCGCCGCCGACGATGCCGCCGCGCTGGTGGCCCGGTGCACCCGCGCCGACCGCCCCGCGCAGGGCGAGTACCTGATGCTGTTGACCTACCGTCGCCTGGTCGTCACCCACGAGTCGCGGATGCTGCACCGCCTCCGGCTGCATCTGAACACGGAACTGGGTCACCTGGGCAACGTGACGTGGAACCCCGATCCGCGGCTGTCCGCGGTTGAGTTGGCGGCCACGGCCGTCGACGGGGTTCGGGAGCGATTCTGGATCCGGGTCGGTCACGCCAAGCAGGTGTGGCACCTGGACGCGCTGCTGAGCCACGTCTTCCGCCCGCGCACTGCCCGCGCGGGAGCCGGGACGGCGGCCGGGGCTGGTGCCTCGGCCGCCACCCGGGACGCCCTGCGCCGCGACACCGGGGCCTGGGAGTCACTGGGCCGCTCCCGGCACGCCGTCGCGGTGGCGTTCTAACAAACCTCTTACATAGCTTCGTACGACCGTCGGCCATGATGGGCCGGTGGCAGATGGCCTGGTGCTCGTCGTCGAAGACGAACGGGCGATCGCGGATCTCGTCCGGCTCTACCTGAGCCGCGACGGGTTCGGCGTGCATGTCGAGCACGACGGCGAGGCGGGGCTCGCCGCCGCCCGCCGGGTGCGCCCGGTGGCCTGCGTGCTCGACATCGCCCTGCCGGGCCTGTCGGGCACCGAGCTGTGCCGGCGGCTGCGCGAGGGCGGCGACTGGACCCCGGTCATCTTCCTGACCGCCCGCGACGACGAGGTCGACCGGATCGTCGGCCTGGAGCTCGGCGCCGACGACTACATCACCAAGCCGTTCTCGCCCCGCGAGCTGGTCGCCCGCCTACGCGCCGTGCTGCGGCGGGCCGCGGGCGGGGTGGCCGCGGCGGCCGAGCGCCCGCGCACGGTCGGCCCGCTGACCCTGGACCCGGGCCGGCGCAGCGTCACCGTCGCCGACGTGCCGGTGCAGCTCACCTCGACCGAGTTCGACCTGCTGGCGCACCTGGCCGGGCGGCCGGGCCGGGTGTTCACCCGCGAGGAGCTGCTCGCCGCCGTCTGGGGTTATGCCGCGCATTCGGGCACCCGTACGGTCGACGTGCACATCGCCCAGGTCCGGGGCAAACTGGGCGCCGCCGGCGCGCTGATCCGCACCCACCGCGGCGTCGGGTACGCGATCGATGCCTAGAACTTTGACCGCCCGCGCGGTCCTGGTCGGCTGTGCCGTCGCCGTGGTCTCCGTGTTCGTGACCGCGCTGGTCGCGATCCCGTTGGCGTCCCGGGCAGTCGAGGCGCGTACCCGGGAGTCGCTGGCCGCCGAGGCGACCGTGGTGGCCGCAGCACTGCGGGCCACGCCCCGCCCGGCCGGCGACCAGAAGCTGCTGGACGCACTGCGCGAACGGGACATCTCGCTGTTCCTGCTGCGCCGCGGGGTTCCGGACCAGCCGGGGCTGCCACCGGCGGTGCTGGCGCAGGTGGCCGACGGCTCGTTCTCCGGCAGCGCCATCATCGGCGGCGTCCCGTCCCTTGTGGAGGCCCGTCCGATCAACAACAACAACGGCAACGCGGTCGTGTTGACCCACCCACGGGCGACCGGCATCTGGCGCGCGATCGGCCAGAACCTGTGGCTGGCGCTGCTGGCGGGCCTGGCCGCAGGTGTGCTCGCCGGCGTGCTGCTGGGCAGCCGGCTGGCCCGCCCGATCCGCAACGCGGCGGTCGCGGCGATGCGCCTCGGCGGCGGCGAACGCGGCATCCGGGTGCCGGTCGAGCCACCGCAGGAGGTCGAGTCGCTGGCGCACGCGCTGAACGGCCTGGCCGAGGCGCTGTCCACAAGCGAGGGACGGCAGCGGGACTTCCTGCTGTCGGTCTCGCACGAGCTACGCACGCCGCTGACGACGATCCGCGGCTACGCCGAGGCCCTGTCCGACGGGGTGATCGAGGGCGACGGCGCCGCCCGGGCCGGCCGCACGGTGCTGGCCGAGGCCGAGCGCCTGGACCGCCTGGTCACCGACCTGCTGGCGCTGGCCCGCCTGGACGCCGTGGACTTCCCGCTGACCCCGCTGCCGGTCGACCTGGCCGCGATCGTGGCCGAGACGGCCACCACCTGGCGCCCGCGGTGCGCGGCGGCCGGCGTCACCCTGGTGGTGGAGGCGCCGTCGTTCCCGGTGCCGGCCTTCACCGACCCGGGCCGCACCCGCCAGATCCTCGACGGCCTGCTGGAGAACGCGCTGCGCGTCGTCCCGGCCGGCGCCGCGATCGTGCTGGCCACCCGCCCGGGGACGGTGGCCTCGGCGCTGGAGGTCCGCGACGGCGGCCCGGGCTTCACCGACGACGACCTGCGGGTGGTCTTCGAACGCGGCGCCCTGCGGCAACGCTACGACGGCGTACGCAAGGGCGGCAGCGGCCTGGGCCTGGCCCTGGTGCACGGCCTGGTGCGCCGCCTGGGCGGCCAGATCGAGGCGGGCCACGCCCCGGAGGGCGGCGCACGCTTCACGATCACGTTGCCGCAACAGCCTTACGAAGCCCTTACCTTCGCCTGATCGCTCCCTCGTGCGCGTCGCCCATCGTGGTGCCAGACAGAGCAGAGAGGGAGACCATGAGGCGTTGGCTTGCGGGAATCGGTCTGGTGGCGATTGTCGGGCTCGGCCTGACGGGCTGTGGGGTCGTGGGTGGTGGGTCGGCCGGGGACGACGCCGGGGTCGAGGTGTCGGCCGGGATGGGTGCCGAGGGGCAGGCGCTGGTCGCGATGGGTTTCGACCCGGACGAGATCACGCCGGCCGAGCTCGCGGACCTGAAGCTGGTGGCGCCCAGCGCGTCGCCGTCGGCCGCCCCCAAGGAGAAGGATCGCGATCGCGGCAAGCGGCTCAAGGCCCGGGTGCTGCTGCGCAAGAACACGCTGCACGGTGAAGCGGTCGTCAAGACCAAGGACGGCTCGACGCAGACCGTGCTCGTGCAGCGGGGGCAGGTCACGGCCGTCGATGCGGACTCGATCACCGTCAAGAGCACCGACGGGTTCACCATCACCTGGTCGTTCGCCGACGATCTGCGGGTCGTCGAGCGCCGCAACTCGATCCAGGCCGACCAGCTCGCCGCGGGTGACCAGGTCGGCGTGGCCGGCACCAAGGACGGTGACGGTGGCGCCGCGCGGCTGATCGTGATTCCGCGCGAGAAGTGAGCGGTTGGGGCCCCGCGCGAACGGGGCCCCAGCACTCAGTACACCCGGTCGCCGATGAAGTCGTCGTGGCCGTAGCCGACCGGGTTCGGGAAGTTGCGCGACTCGAAGGACCACTGCTGGCGGGTGCTGGAGCCGCAGGTGGCCAGGCGCAGGCGCGGCGTGCCCAGCAGCGGGTTGTCGAAGGCCAGGCACAGGGCGGTGTTGCCGGCCGCCTTGATCTGGTTGCCCGCGAAGACCCACTTCTGGTTGATGCCGCCCGTGCAGTTGTAGATGTTGACCGCCGTGTTCGCGGTCAGTGAGCCGCCCGAGACGTCCAGGCACCGGTCGTGCGACAGCTCACTGTGCAGCGACTGCCGCGCCGGGTCGTACCAGAAGCCCTGGTTCCGGCCGCCGTGGCACGCGTACGACTGCTGCGCCGTGTTGTTTCGCGAGTCGTAGCCCTTGCCGTCGACGCACCTTCCGGTGCCGGCGTTGCGCAACTGCTTGAACTCCAGCAGCCCGCCGACCAGCGTGCCGTGGCCGGTGCTGGCCTGGTCGACACAGGTCGCCTGGGGCAGCCCGGAGGCCACGAACGCGGTCATGCACTCGGCGAACATGCCGTGGCCGCGGGCGTTCGGGTGGAACGACTGGCGTGCGGCGTTCTCGTTCCAGATCCCGACCTCGATGTAGAGGCCGCGCACGCTGGTGTTGTCGGTGCACACCTCGTGGCCGTGGAAGAGCCGGCTGGCGTCGAGGTAGCGGGTGCCGGTGTTGGCCGCCGCCTGGCGCAGGCCGCGCTCGAACAGCGGGACGGCCTTGTTGCGGGCGAACGCCGTGTCGGCGAGGTAGAGCAGGCAGCCGCCGGAGTACCAGCCGGGGAAGTTGGGGTTGTCCTCGACATCGGGACTGCCGGGGCTCGGGTAGGACTGCAGCACGAGCTCGTAGTCGGCGGCCAGGTAGCCGGCCGCCGTCATCGTGGCGCGGATGCTGCGCAGCGCCTCCTCGACCGCGGCTCGGGAGCCGTCGACCCGGGTCGTCCACACGTCCGTGTACGTCGGGTAGCAGGCGCCCTGGAAGAACACCCGGCGGATGGCGCAGTCGGTGGCCACGGGGCCGAACTGGATCGTCCCGTCGCCGTTGGCGCCGGCCACCACCCAGATCAACTTCACGTGCGTGTTGCGCGCTTTGATCGCCAGGTTGTCGCCCTGGTTGAGCTCGTTCCACTGGGTCGGTCCGCCGGCGACCAGGTTCCACGGTGTGGCACCCGAACAGGCGATGTTGAACTGGGTGTCGGACGCGATGCCGGTACGGAACACCGCCTGGTCGTACGACCGGTCGCACCAGTTGCCGTCCTGGTGCGTGCCGGGGACGTAGTTGCCGACGCCTTCGCCGGAGATCTCGCTGTCACCCATGGTGACCAGCGCGGTCTTGCGTTGTTCGAGGGGGCGCACGGCGGGGCTGCCGTACAGCGTGGTCGCTTCGGCGGCACGGATCGCTTCGAGGTTGGCCGGCAGCGGTTGGACGGGCGGACGGTCGGCCGCGGCAGCCGTTGCGGTGCTGGCGGTCGCGACGAGGGACGGGAGGACGAGGCCCGCGACGAGCGCCACGGCGGCGAGGGTACGCCGTCGGCGTGGCACTCGGAGCGCGTTGCCTGGCAACCCTTTGCGGGAGTTGGGCATCGACGCACTCCTTTCGGCTCGATCGGAATGTATCGATCGAGTTACCGGAGAGTAGCCTGCTGAACCCGCATATGTGAATAGTCCTCAGGTGAACGGACGAGCCCTATCGGGGGAAGGCCCGGATGGGCGAGAGACGATCTTCAAACGGAGCCGGTAGTCTGGTGCGGATTTGTCGTCCGCCCTGGAGATTCCGTTGAAGCTCTCGATCCTCATGCCGGTCTACAACGAGGAAGAACGCATCGCGGAGGCGCTCAAGCAGGCGCTCGCGGTGGAGTACCCGTGCGAGATCGAACTGGTCGTGGTCAACGACGGCAGTCGTGACGGCACCGGCGCGATCCTCGAGGGCGCCGCCGATGACGCGCGCCTGCGGGTCATCACCCATCCCCGCAACGCGGGCAAGGGCGCGGCGATCAAGACCGCCGTCGACAGTGCCGAGGGCGACTACATGGTCATCCTCGACGCCGACCTCGAATACGACCCGCTGGACATCCCGAAGCTGCTCGACCCGGTGCTTGACGGGCGCGCCAAGGTGGTTTACGGCAATCGCACGTTCGGCAGCCACAGCGCCTACAGCTTCTGGTACGTGATGGGCAACAAGGCCGTTACGACCGCGGCCAACGTGCTCTTCAACTCGTACATCGGCGACCTGGAGACCTGCTTCAAGCTGTTGCCGGTCTCGCTCTACCGGTCGCTCGAGATCAAGTCGCGTGGCTTCGGCATGGAGGCCGAGGTGACCGGCAAGCTGCTGCGCCGCAAGATTCGGCCCTACGAGGTGCCGATCAGCTACCGCGCCCGCGGCCGCGAAGAGGGCAAGAAGATCACCTGGAAAGACGGCGTCGAAGCACTGTGGATCCTGGGCCGCGAGCGCGCCCGCAAGCGCTGACCGCCGAAACGCTCACCATCGGTGAGCTGTCCGCGCGGTCGGGCGTCGCGCCGTCGGCGTTGCGCTACTACGAGCGGCTGGGGCTGATCCGCGCCGGCCGCACCAGCGGCAACCAGCGCCGCTACGACCGCGGCGAGCTGCGCCGGGTGGCCTTCATCCGGATCGCGCAGCAGGTCGGCGTCGCGCTCGACGAGATCGCCGCGGCGCTGGCCGAGCTGCCCGACAACCGCACGCCGACTCGGGCCGACTGGAGCCGCCTCTCGGCGCTGTGGCGGACCCGGCTGGAGGAGCGGATCGCGCTGCTCGAGGAGCTGCGCGACGACCTGTCCGAGTGCATCGGCTGCGGCTGCCTGTCCATGCAGCGCTGCCAGCTCTACAACGCCGGCGACCGGTTGTCGGCCGACGGCAGCGGCCCGCAGTTGTTGCTGCGCAAGGCCGCCCGCCGCGTCACGAAGGATTGACCAGCAGCACCTTGCCGGTGTGCTCGTTGTTCTCGACCACCCGGTGCGCGTCCGCGGCGCGGGCCATCGGCATCCGCCGGTCGATCACAGGACGGATCCGGCCGGCTTCGATCAACGGCCACACCGTTTCGCGTACGCCGGCGATGATCGCGGTCTTCTCTTTTTGTGGACGGGCCCGCAGTGTGGTCGCGGAGATCGAGCCGCGCTTGGCCATCAGCCTGCCGAAGTCGAGCTCGGCGCGCCGGCCGCCCTGGGTGCCGATGGTCGCGATGCGGCCGTTATGGGCGAGCGCGGCGATGTTGCGGTCCAGATAGGACGCTCCGATGATGTCGAGGATCACGTCGGCGCCGCCGAGGCCCTGGGTGACCGCGGCGAAGTCCTCAGTGGAGTAGTCGATGACGTGGTCGGCGCCGAGCGCCAGCAACGCGTCGTGCTTCGACATGCGCGCGGTGGTGATGACCCGAGCGCCGAGCGCCTTGCCGAGCTGGATGGCGAACGTGCCGATGCCGCTGGATCCACCGTGGACGAGCAGGGTCTCGCCTTCGGCTAGTCGCGCACCACGCACCACATTGGACCAGACGGTGCAGGCGACCTCGGGCAGGCCGGCGGCTTCGTCGAGCAGGACGCCGGCGGGCACGGGCAGCAGGTGGTCGGCGGGCACGGCGACCTTCTCGGCGTAGCCGCCGCCGGACAGCAGCGCGCACACGGGCTCGCCGTCGACGGTGCCCGCACACTCCAGCCCCGGATAGGGCGAGGAGCCGGGCGGCGGGTTGTAGTGCCCTTGGCGTTGCAGCAGGTCAGCCCGGTTGACCGCGGACGCGACGACCTCGACCAGGACCTCGCCGGGCCCGGCCACCGGATCGGGCACCTCCGCCCAAGAGAGCACCTCGGGTCCGCCCGGCTCGGAGATGGTTATCGCGCGCATGCCCTTTCTTACCCTGTGCCCGGGCGCATGGCAGACTTGACCCCGCGTCCAGGAGGGTTCGCCTAGTGGCCGATGGCGCTGGTCTTGAAAACCGGTAAGGCAGCGATGTCTTCGTGGGTTCGAATCCCACACCCTCCGCTCTTCTACCGCGGCCGGCGGGCCACCGCGAAGACCGATTGGCCGAACGGTGGCCGGACCCGGGTCTCGACCGCCTTGGTGGCCGGCAGCACCAGCTTGTCGTAGAACTTGACCATCGCGCCTTCCTTCGGTGTTAGCCGGAAGACGCTGGTGGCCATGTAGTAGCCGATCAGGCCCAGCGCGTTCGTGTAATTGATCCGCTCGACCCGCAGGTCCGCCCGCTGCATGACCCGGGCCAGCGACCTGATCGTGTAGCGCCGCACGTGGCCCGTGGCGATGTCGACCGGGCTCATCGCGAACGGGAACGCCGGCACGATGATGATCACCGCGCCGCCGGGCCGGACCAGGCGGCCCATGCTCTGCAACGCGCGCCGGTCGTCCTCGATGTGCTCGAGCACGTTGTAGGAGACCGCCGCCGTGTACGCGCCGTCGATGTCGCTGGGCAGCAGCAGCTGGCGTACCTCGATGTCGTTGTGGCCCGCGAGCCGGTCCTTGAGCGCGACCAGCCGGTCGGGGTCGGCCTCGGTCGCGGTGAACCGGGCGGTGTGCGGTGCCCACTCGAGCGCGTAGTCGCCGAGTCCACTGCCGATCTCGATCGGGTTGCTGCCCAGGTAGGGCTCGGCGAGTTCGGCGAACCAGCGCCGGTGGTTGACCGCTGTGGCCAAGCCTTCGAGTACTTCGGACTGGACCTGTTGATCCCCGGTGATCTCGGCCATCTGCCGCCTCCCCCCGGTAGGGACAGTTACCTCGATGGAACGTGAGAGCCCTTCCCTATTGGTTACGGTATGAAAACCTAGGTCGGATGTGTCAGAGATCCGGTGATTTGCCGGCTTGCTGAGGAACCCCGGAACTGGCCCCTGGAGGAGCCGATGGCGGTGGGTGGGATAGGCGAGACCGACACGTCGGATCTGCCCCGGGTGGCCGCTGTGGCGCCTGTGAACGACCGCCGATCGCGCGTGCTGGCTCAAGATCTGGCCGCCGTGGCCAGCTATGTCCTACTTGCCTTCTGGGTGACCTGGCGGGTCTGGCTGCACCCCACCTGGGGCCTCGCGGCCAACCGCGCCGACCAGGCGTTCTTCGAGTGGATGCTCGGCCACGGCGCCCTGGTCGCCACCGGTCAGGCTTCGCCGTTCTTCTCGGACCAGATGAACGTGCCCGACGGCATCAACCTGATGGCCAACACCTCGGTGCTCGGCATCTCGATCCCGCTGACCCCGGTGACCCTGCTGTTCGGCCCGCGGGCGGCCTTCAACGTCTTCCTCACCGGCGCGCTGATCCTCACGGCCGTGGCCTGGTACCTGGTGCTGTCCCGCTATCTCCTGAAGCGCCGGTTCGCGGCCTGGATCGGCGCCGGGTTCTGCGCGTTCGCGCCCGGGATGATCTCGCAGGCCAACGGCCATCCCAACCTGGTCGCCCAGTTCCTCGTGCCGGTGCTGATCTGGCGGACCCTGGAGCTGCGGCGGGGCCGCTGGGTCCGCAACGGGGTCCTGCTCGGCCTGGTCGTCATCTGGCAGGCGTTCATCAACCTGGAGATCCTGTTCATGACCGCCGTCGGCCTGGTGATCTTCTTGGCCGTGGCGGCGGCTCTTCGGTGGCGGGAGGCCCGGGCGTGTTGGCGGCCGTTCCTGTACGGGTCGCTGGTCGCCGTGGGCGTCGCCCTGGCCGCCCTCTGGTACCCGATCGCGATGCTGCTCACCGGACCCCAGTCCTACAGCGGGCTGCCGTACGAGGTCCGGGGTTATGGTGCCGACCTCGGGGCATATGTCGCGCTGTCCCGCGAGTCGCTGCTCGGCAGCATGGAGTCCGCCCGCGGGTTGGCGCAGAACGCCGCCGAGGAGAACTCGTTCTTCGGCTGGCCGCTGGTCGCGCTCACCGTCGTGGTGGTGGTCGCGTTGCGCCGCTCCGCGGCGGCGATCGGGCTGTTCGCGGTCGGCGTCGTCTTCGCCTATCTGTCTCTGGGCCCCGTGGTGCGGCTGCACGGGTCGCCGACGGGGCTGCCGTCGCTGTGGCAGTCACTGCACGACGTGCCGGTGCTGAGCTCGGCGGTGCCGACCCGGTGGGCGTTGGCGGTGACCCCGATCGTGGGGCTGCTGCTGGCGTTGGGCGTGGCGGCTGCCCAGGAGCGTTCTGAAGCGCTGCGGGGGTCTGCTCTGGTCGTGTTCCGGTCCGTCGGGGCGGCCGTGCTGCTGGTGGCGCTGGTGCCGATCGCGCCGACCGCGCTGCCGGCGACCAAGCTGTCCAACACCCCGCTGTTCGTCTCGTCGGGGACGTGGGCGCGGTACACCGCCGGCGGCAAGAGCATCGTCTTCGTGCCGATGCCGACCTCGGGGGTCAACGACCCGATCCGCTGGGCAGCGATGACGATGACCAGGATGCCGCTGGCGGGCGGCTATTTCCTGGCACCGGTCGGCCCGGACCGGATCGCCAACTTCACGTCGGACTTCCGGCCGACCAACTACTACCTGCGCTACGTGAGCCGCACGGGCCGAATCCCGCCCGCCGCGCCGGCCACCCGAGCCAACGCCCTGGCTGATCTCGCTTACTGGAACGCGGGCGCGGTGGTGGTGCCCAAACGCCGGGACTCTTCGCTGTGGATCAAGACCTTGACCGAGTTGTACGGCGTACCGCCGCAAAAGGTCTCGGACGTGTGGCTCTGGGACCCAGCGACGCTATGAGGGTCCGCGGCGCTTGACCGGCGGGCGTTGCATGGCTGCCACGAGTGCCGCGGGGTCTGGCGGGGCGGGCAGTGGGCTCGGGTGGTCGGTGCGCAGGGCGTCGAGGGCGAGCGCCAGGAACCGTGGGGCGCTGGTCGGGACCGCGTCGCCGAGCGTTTGGATGATCGCGGCGTTGGCGATGAGGAGCAGGGGCACATCCTCGGGTACGAAGTCCGCGCGCAGCGTGCCCTGTCGCTTGGCGGCTCGGATCAGCCGGTTCTGGGTGGCGTACAGCCGGTTGCGGAGCGTTTCGAGGGCCCCCGAGGCCGGCAGGGTCAGGGTGAGCACGTCGGTGACGGTGGCGTCCTCGGCCTGGATGGCGCAGAGCTGTTCCAGGTAGCTGCGGAAGGCTTCCCACGGGTCGTCGATCAGGCGGGCCTGCTCGGCGGCGGCCAGGTAGCGTCCGGCCCGCTCGAGGAAGACGGCCTCGACGAGCTCGGTGCGGTCGGGGAACCGGCGGTAGAGCGTGCCGATCCCGACGCCGGCCTCCTTGGCGATGTCCTCGACCGGAGCGTGTACGCCCCGGGCGGCGAAGACCCGCCGGGCGGCGTCGATGATCCGCTGCCGGTTGCGTTCGGCGTCCGCGCGGAGCCGTGCAGTCACCCTGGCAGCCTAGCGAAAACGGAACTCTGAACTCCTCTTAAAATTTAGTTGCTGCGTCAATGACCATGCTCACGATCAAGGGCTGTCGGGCCTTGCGGCATGGCACAGTTCCACGGGACTTCTGGGCCAACGGCGAAAAGGATGGGGCGCATGGGAACGGCAGTGGTGGTAGGTGGCACCGGCGGCCTCGGGCTGCCGATCGCGGCACATCTGGCCGCCCGGGGCGACACGGTCGTGGTCACCAGCCGCACCAAGGACGGCGCCGAGGCCGCGGCCGCCGAGCTCGGTCCCGGTGTCCAGGGCCTGGCGGTCGACCTGTCCAAGCCGGAGACGATCGAGGCCGCACTCGAGTCGATCACCGAGGTGGACCACCTGGTCCTGACCGCGATGCACCCGACAACGAGCACGCTCGCCGAGTTCGACGTGGCCGCCGCGGTGACCGCGCACACGGTCAAGCTGGTCGGCTACGTCGAGGTGGTCCGGGTGCTGCGCCCCCGATTCCGCCCGGCGGCCTCCGTGGTGCTGTTCGGCGGCGTGGCCAAGGAGCTGCCGTACCCGGGATCGACGGTTGTCACCACCCACAACGCGGGCCTCGGCGGCCTGGCCAAGACCCTCGCGGGCCAGATCGCCCCGCACCGCATCAACGTCATCCACCCGGGCGTCGTGGGCGACAGCCCGCGCTGGCGCGAGGTGCCGAACCACCCGCACGTGGCCCGCAGCCCGATCGGCCGCCTGGTCACGGTCGCGGAGATCGTCGACGCCACCGACTTCCTGCTGCGCAACAGCGGCATCAACGGCCAAGAGCTCTATGTCGAAGGCGGCGTCCTGACCTCGTAAGCGACCCTGGCTGAGGTACGGACCGCCACCTGCCGCCCCGATCGACGAGCCCACAAGGCCCACCGATCGGGGCGGCCGTGTCTATGCGGGTGCGGCGACCTGCCAGAGAGCGCTGACCGGGATGGCTCGCAGTTTGTCGCCGAACGGCAAGGTGGACGTGCCGGTGTAGAGGACCACGCCGGCGACGAAGTCGTCGCCGAGCCGGTCGGCGAGCCGACGAAGGCCGCGGAAGTCGTCCGGGCCGACTGTCGAGGCCGCTTTGACTTCGATGCCTACGACGCTGCCGGCTCTGTTCTCGAGTACGGCGTCGACTTCGAACTTGCTGTGGTCCCGGTAATGAGAAAGCTCGGCTGGTTGCTTCGACCAGCTGAGCTGCCGTGCCAGCTCGGACAGGACGAAAGCCTCGAGCTGCGGCCCGAAGGGCGCTCCTGGGCGGAGCAGCGCCCGTGCATCGACCGCGACCTCGTTGGCGGCGATGCCGGAGTCGACGAAAATCAGCTTCGGAGCGGCCGTGGCCCGGGTGCCGAGATTGCGCGACCAACCCGGGATCCGCTTCACCAGGAAGATCTCCTCCAGGGCCCGGAGGTACCGCGCGACCGTCGGACGACTCAGCCCGAGTGCGGCCTCGAGCGAATGCGCGGCGATGACGGTCGCCGACCTCGCCGCGAGGAGGCGTACGAGCTTGCGCAGTTCGGCTTTGTGGTGAATGTCGGAGAGCTGGCGGACGTCGCGATCGATGAGTGCCTGGACATATCCGTCGAGAAAGCGTTGGCGGCGCTGGGGATCATCGCGACTGGTTGCCTCGGGCAGGCCGCCCCGGACAATCCTGGCGGCATAGTCGGCGCGGGTCACTGTCGACTCGTGGCGAAGATCCGGTCCGAGTGCGAAGAGGGCGTCGACGAAGCCGTCGGGCTCGTCGTCCAGTTCGCCCTGAGAGAACGGCCAGAGCTCGATGGTTTCCATGCGGCCGGGGAGCGCATCGGGAGCGGCGACCATCCCGAATAGCCGGGAGGAGCCGGTCAGCAGGTACCGGCCGGGCCGGGGATCCTCGTCGACGGATGCCTTGATGGCCAACAGCAGATCCGGCGCGCGTTGAATCTCGTCGATAGCCATCAGCTCGGTGGTGTCCACGAAGCCGACCGGGTCAGCGATTGCCGCTGCCCTGTCCTGCGCTCGATCAAGATCACGTCGTTCGGCGAGACGATCCCGTGCGACCAAGCGCACGAGGGTGCTTTTGCCGACCTGGCGCGCCCCGCTGATCAGGACGACCCGGGTGTCGCCGAGCGCGGCGTCGACCTGCGCTGCGACTCGACGTGGGATCAGGCGGGGGGTGGGCACACCTCATCGTAGCTCGCGGGTTTCGGTTCGCGACGCGCTCGCTTTCGTTTTGCGAGCCATGCTCTTTCGATTTGCGACGACCCGACGTTACGTTCGCGGCAGGTGTCTCCGCTGCTGTTTCCCATATCCCACGGGCGTGGCAGTAGGGCGTTACCGCGTGGGGTTGGTGGCGCTGGGCCTGCCTTCGGCGGGTCCACCTGTTCAGTGGACTCGCTCGGTCTTCCTGTCTTGGGGTGAGGGTGAGTTGTCGCGGGCCTGGCAGCGGAGCGAAGCGCAGCGTTCTCTGGCGGGAGCATCGGTCGTGCCCCAGGCGGACCCGAGTCAGCAGTCTGTGTTTCTGTCCGTGTCAGGAAGGCTTGATGACGCAGCCCGAGCAGAGCTTCGGCTTCGGGAGGGTGAAGGCCAGGCAGCACGTCTTGCGCTGCACGTTGATCTGCCCGCCCGGGCCCTGTTCCAGCTCGATCAGGTCGTCGAGCTCCAGCGCTGTCAGCAGCGTCGTGATGTTGTCGGCCGTCGAGCCCGGCAGCCAGTCCGCCGCGCGCAGCAGGCCGTAGGAGATGCCCGACGCTACCGAGCCCATCAGCGTGCGGGCGCCGAGGCGGACCTGCGAGTGGATCGCGTCCAGCATCGGGTTGACGTGTTCGTCGAGCAGCGTCGTGCGGAACGTCGACAGCAGCGCCGCCTCGTCGGGGACGACCACGACCTCCGGTAGGCCCGAGATGGCCAGCGGGTCCGTGGGCAGCACGGCCACGTCGATCGTGCGGCGGTAGCCCAGGGTCAGCAGCGGGCGGTGGTCCTCGAAATGGACCAGCACGTCGTCAGCGCGCAGCAGGGGGACGCGGCGGGCCGAGGCCCAGCCCAGGACGCCCGGCAGCGTCAGCCAGTAGCTGTATGACTTCCACGCCAGCGCGGCGGCGGCGTGCGGGGAGCCCCGCCAGCGACGGTTGGCCGCGTCCAGGAGCTCCGGCAGGTGGGTGCCGTCGGCGAGCGCGGCGGCGGGGATCCAGCCGGCGGCGTCGTGGACCAGCAGGCCGCGGGTCAGGCCCGGGAGGTCGTCGGTGCCGAACATGGATCGGAGCGTGGCGCTGATGGGGTCGAAGGGGGCTCCCGCCATCGCGCGGAAGTCGATGGTCGCGGTCACCGCGACCCCACCGCCGTCCGTGCCATTGAGTTCCCGCCCATCGCGTGACGTCCCTTGCGCTGGCCCTCGTTTGTCAGGGTCGCCAGCCGCAACAACATAGCGTGCTAAGGCTAGCCTAACCAGAGAAACGCGGGGCGGAGTGGGCTACTACTCATACGAGCACTTCGCGCCGTGTCGACTAGGTCGCGCTCTGCGACGGTTGTCAAGGCATTTGTCGGTAACGCGGCACTTCTGGCCGGGTCGCGTTCTTGCGCAGCAGACTGGATTTCCGGGCCTCTAGGGGAGCCCCGGCCCCAAAAGGGATGCGTGATGCCGAGCTCACCGCCGCCGACTTCACCAATCTCGCCGATAGAACGCGCTGCCGACTCGTTCGCGGCCGAACTGTCGCGCTGGCGGGTGGAACGCGGCCTCACGAAGAAACAGCTCGCGACCCAGATGGGCTTCGACCCGTCGTATGTCAGCCACGTCGAGGGCCGCCGCCACCGCCCGACCGAGGACTTCGCCCGCCGCGCCGAAGCCGTGCTCAGCGCGGGCGGGGCCGTTTGGCTGCGTTTCCAGGAGTACGACGACCTGCGGCACGCCCGCGGCGTCTCGTTGCCGCTGCGCGACCCGCCGGTGCCCGAGCAGTGGATGCCGCCCGGCACCGGTCTGATCGTCGAGCAAGAGGTCGCGACGCTCGCGTTCGTGGGCGACGAGTACCGGTGCGTCATCCGCCGGTCGCTTTATAACGCCGGCACCGAGCCCGTGACCCGCTATCTGGTGCGGGTGGCCGTCGACCGTTATCCCGAGGACCCGGCGCTGTCCAACAAGCACCACCGCGACCACCCGCTGACCTTCGAAGAGCTCGACCTGCAGGCGTTCTGCGACGACCCGCCGACCCGCGAGGCGATGGACTGGCGCAAGAAGCACGACCGGGACGCGTTCAAAGAGGTGTGGCTGCTCTTCGAGAACGCCAACGGGCGGTTCCCGCTTTACCCCGGGGAGCGGGTCACCATCGAGTACGCGTACACGGTCGGTCAGGAGAAGTGGGGTCGCTGGTTCCAGCGGGCCGTGCGGCTGCCCACCCGCCGGCTGACGGTCCGGCTGGACTTCCCCGTGGCGCTCGACGCGCAGGTCTGGGGTGTGGAGACGTCGCTGTCGTCGGAGGAGGTGCCGCTGCGTACGCCGGTGACCCGCCGCACCGAGGGCGAGCGCAGCTTCTTCGAGTGGACGACCGACTCGCCGACGCTGAACGCCCGCTACCGGTTGGAGTGGCGGTTCCGGGCGGCGGTGCTGGAGTCCAACGGCTTGTCGTTGCCGGCCGTTTCCGTGCCCGCGCAGCGGCACGCGCCGCGGACGCCTTCCGAGCGCATGCGGTCGGTGGGGGTGGTGCAGCGCGGCAGTGCGCTGCTCGCGCACCGGGCCGTGCCGTTGCGGCTGCCGGCTGACGCGTCGGCCGGTCGGGACGTGGTCGACCGGTTGTTCGCCGCGTTGGAGCGCATCGAGGAGATGCACATCTTCAGCAAGGGGGTCGGGCTGGCGGCGCCGCAGATTGGGCTGTCGGTGGCGATCGCTGTCGTACGCCCGCAAGATCCTTCCGCCGAGCCGCTGGTGCTGGTCAATCCGCGGATTGTCGAGGCGTCACCGCGTACCGACGAGCGCTACGAGGGCTGCCTGTCGTTCTTCGACGTGCGCGGGGTGGTGCCGCGCTCGTTGCGGATCGAGGTGGAGCACGCGGACTGGAGCGGCGCGCGCCGGCTGACGACCTTCGAGCACGGGCTGGCGCGGTTGGTGGCGCACGAGATCGACCACCTGGAGGGACGGCTGTACGACGAGCGGATGCCGCCGGGGGCCGGCCTGGTACCGATCACGGAGTACCGCGAGACGGGTGTGCCTTGGAGCTACTAGCGTCGACAATCTCCCCGTCGTGGGCGGGGACGAATACACGATCAAGCTCAGTCATGACCAAGCTCTGGTGTTGTCGCACTGACTCTACGAGGTGATCGGCACCAAGGAGTTCGACACATTCGTGAACGACCGGGATCGCGCGGTCTGGTCGTCGCTGCACGTGCTCTCCGGGACCCTCGAGGTGAACATTCCCGAGATCTTCGCGCCGCACTACACCGCTCGTTTGGAGGCTGCTCGCGAGCGTCTGCTCGACACGTTGGGCGACCTCGGCCGGCCGCCAGCCGATGAGGAAGCGGAGCCGGAGCGGCTTTGGCTTTGAGGGCGACCGGGCGCGAAGGTGGCAGCGCAGCGAAGCGGAGCGTTCTCTGGCAACGGTCGCGCCCCACGCGGACCCGAGTCAGCCTCTACATGTCTTCGAACGGGTTTTAGATGTCGCCGAACGTGTCGTACTTGATCCGGACGGCCGGTACCTTCAGCTCGGCCAGCGTGCGCAGGGTGCTCTTGACCATCGACGACGAGCCCGAGACGAAGAAGTCATGGTCGCCCCAGGGCCCATATCTGGCCAGGACCTCGCC
This sequence comes from Asanoa hainanensis, assembly GCF_900188485.1. Classification (GTDB taxonomy): domain Bacteria; phylum Actinomycetota; class Actinomycetes; order Mycobacteriales; family Micromonosporaceae; genus Asanoa; species Asanoa hainanensis. The sequence continues at coordinate 322,295 of NZ_FZPH01000006.1, read as the reverse complement.
GATGTTGCCCTGTTCGCCGACGAAGTTGCGGTCTTCGCTGCACGCCGGCACGACCGACAGCCACGGGTAGCGGGCCGCCAGTTTGTTGAGCTCCGGCAGGTCGTAGAGGTCGTCGCGGTCCTTGGCTCCGAAGAAGACGTGTACCCAGCGGGTCCGGTTGTAGCGGGTCAGTTCCTCGATCAGGGCCTTGATCGGGGCCAGGCCCGTGCCGCCGGCCACGCAGACGACGTCGCGGGTCGACTTGCGATCGAGGGTCATCGTGCCCATCGGCGCGGCGATCCGGAGCAGGTCGCCCACCTGGACGCGGCGGACCAGGGCGCTCGAGACCCAGCCGGCGCCCAGCGCGCGCACGTGGAACTCGATCGTGCCTTCTTTGTTGGGGGCGTTGGCCATCGAGTACGTGCGCCAGAGCCGCGGTTGGTAGCGCGGTGCCTCGACGCTGACGTACTGGCCGGCGCGGTACTCCAGCGGGTACTGCAGTGGGCGGCAGGTCATCACGGCGATGTCGCGGCTGCGGCGTTCGTGGGTGAGCACCTCGGCGTGCCAGAACGCCGGGTTCGTGTCGGCCTCCGCACCCGAGATCATTTTCTTCGCGATCACGTTGTACGCGTCGCCCCAGGCCTGGTCGTACTCGATGCTCCACGACTCGCCGGCGAAGGTACGCAGCGCCTCGAGCAGCGCGCCGCCGACCACGTCGTAGTGCTCTGGTTCCACGTGGAACTTGCGGTGGTCGCGGCCCAGCTGGCGCAGGTACTCCTCGAAGCGGTCGGGGTCGTCCAGGCTCTGGACGGCGGTGACGATGGCGCCGAGCAGCCGGGCCCGCTGGACGTCCATGGTCACCGGGAAGAGGTGCCGCAGGTGCGGGTTGGACAGGAAAATGCGTGCGTAGAAGTATCCGGCGACCTTGTCCTGCTGTTCCTCGACGAGGGTCCAGCTTTCCTTCAGTAGCCGTTGAAGGTTCCCCATTGACGCCCTTTTCGCTTGTCTGACGCGCCTTGGCCTCCACCCGGCCCGCCGCACTTCTGGTTGATCAGGGTGTGTGTGGTCGCGCTGTGCACGTCTGACCAGCCTGATGACTCACCGTCGAGGTCCATCGCACAGAATGTGCGACGAACGCGATCCGGACCTGTCTATGGATCTACCGTTGTGGAACCCTGAAGTGCGTGTGGTACGGCGGTGCGTGTTCCGGCTGGTCAAAAACGGTTCTGGAGTCCGCATGGAGCGCCCCGTCAGCTTTGCCCAATCGGGTTCGTTCGCCCGCCGTGCGCGGTCGCCCGGACGGCGATCCCGCACGCCGACCGGGCGTCCCGGATCGGTGGACCGTCCGCTCGGCTTCCGCCTGGACGACCGCATGGTCGCCTTCGTCCGAGCCCAGGAAATGATCTTCATTACCCCGATGTGGGGCGAGCGGACCTCGCGTATTGGCCCGGTCGGGTTCCTGCGCGTGCCGTCGCGGGGCGTGCTGGCGTGGCCGGAGACAGGCAGCCATCCGGTGATCTCCGGGCCGGTGCGGCTGCTGCTTCTTGATCTTCTGGCCGAGCGGACCGGCCTGCACGTGAAGGGGCGGGCGTCGGTGTCGCCTTATCGGCCGCTGCAGGTGTGTGGTCCGGCGCCGTTGCCTTCCGCGGGTCCGCAGCCGGCGTGTTGGGTGCAGGTGCGGGTCGACGAGGCCTGGTTCGCGGACCAGGGTCCAGTTGCGCGACCCTGATGCGCGCGGTCAGGTTCATCCGGCACAGTTAGGCGCGTGACAGTCGATCTCGAGCAGCCGCCGGTGGATACGCGCGCTGGGCTGCGCTCTGAGATCTTGATCGTGCTGGGGTTGTCGCTCGGCCAGTCAGCGGTGTATTCGCTGGTCACGATCGTGGCTCGGTTGACGGCCGATCGGCCGCTGTCGCAGCAGACCGCCACGCTGAACCCGTCGCAGTCGGTGCGGCCTTATCTGGATCTGACGTACCAGGTGCTGGGGATCTTCTTCGCTCTGATCCCGGTGATGTTGGCGCTGTACCTGCTGTCGCGGGATTCCTCGCCGCGGGCTCTGCTGGGCCTGGACGCGCGGCGGCCTTGGTTTGATCTTGGCTGGGGCTTCGCGTTGGCGGCTTTGATCGGGCTGCCTGGGCTCGGGTTGGTCTGGATCGCGGCGCAGTTGGGGATCAACGCCAACCTGGTGCCGGCGGCGTTGCCGTCGGTGTGGTGGGCGGTCCCGGTTTTGATCTTGTCAGCGGCGCAGAACGCGGTGCTGGAAGAGATCGTGGTGGTCGGGTACCTGGTCACCCGGTTGCGGCAACTCGGCTGGAAACTGCCTTACGTGGTTTTGGCTTCCGCGGTGCTGCGGGGGTCGTACCACCTGTATCAGGGCTTCGGCGCGTTCGTCGGCAACGCGGTCATGGGGGTCGTGTTCGCGCTGTTCTTCATCCGGGCTAAGCGTGTGCTGCCGTTGGTGGTCGCGCACACGCTGCTGGATGTCGTCGCGTTCGTGGGCTATTCGCTGTTGCCTCGTGACTGGTTCAGCTGGCTCTGAAGCGCTGGATCGCCCTGGCTGCGACGCGCTCGGAGTTGAGGCTGGCGGTGGCGGCTCCTCCGGCCGCGGCCAGACCTGGCCACCAACGGGTGAGGATCTTGAGCGCGGCCCAGGTGGCGGTCTTGCCGGCCGCGGTGATCGGGGCTCGGCTGGCGCTGTGGCCTGGTTCGCCGTCGATGGCGGCCTGGGCAGAGACATGATCCTGGTGTACGCCGGTCAGGACCAGAATGTCGGCCGCGGTGGCTTGTTTGCCGTAGGCGGCCGCGATGTGGGTGATGAGCTCGGCGTTGACCCAGCTGGTGCCGGCCAGATCGGCGGCAGCGGACCAGCCGTTGGCGAAGCTGGCCGTGGCTCCGGTGGCGGTGGCCTTGCGGGTGAAGCGACGCTGAGCGAGCCGGGCGACGCCGTCGGGGGTCGCGGTCGGGTAGGTCGCGCGGATCTCCCGGGCCCAGTCGGCCGCCTTCGGAGCGAGGCGCTCAGCGGCGGCGACGGCGGCGAGCTCGGGGAGCCGGCGCAGCGATCCGCCCGGCGTGGTGGCCGGCTCGGTCTCCGCGATCGTGGCCGGCGGCGTTTGGATCGACATACCTGAGGTCTCCTCGGCAACCGCTGCTGGCTCGATGTGGTGCTCGTCAACGACGGGTGCTGCCTTCTTGGCCGGGACTCGCTTCGCTTTCGGTGGTGCGGCGGTAGGTGCCTGGTCCTCGTCCGCAGTGATCGCCTTACGGCGGGCGGGGATCTTGGCCGGGGTCTTCGTGGTGGCGGGCGCGGGGTCCTTGACCACGTCGGCCTGGTCTTCGCCGGCGGCCCGTGACGCGGGAGCCGCTTTCGCCGCCGCGCCATCGGTGGCCACCTCGTCTTTGGCGGCGGAGCGCGCCGCCGGTACCGCCTTGGCAGCAGCGGGCGCCGCACTGGCGTCGTCGCTGGCGGACGGTGCGGTGGGCATCCGCGGGGCTGACTCGGAAGTTGCGGCTGCAGTGATCTCCTGTTTCGAAGTGCTGGTGCGTGCTGCCGGTGGCCGCTTGGCCGGGGCCGCTTGCTCTTGAGCGGCGGCCTGCGGCCGAGCGGCAGCATCTGGCGTCGGCGGCGTTCGCTTGGCCGGGGCTGGCACCTGGGCGGCCGGTTGTGGCGCGGCGGTGGCGTCTGCTGCCGGCGGAGTGCGCTTGGCTGGGACGGCCTTCTTGGCCGGGGCTGGCACCTGCCTGGCCGGTTGCGGCGCAGCGGTGGTCCCTGCCGCCGATGAAGCGCGCTTGGATGGGACGGCCTTCTTCGCAGGGGCTGGCACCTGGGTTGCCTGCTGCGGCCCAGCGGCGGCGTCCGACCCTGACGGAGTGCGCTTTGCCGGGTCGGCCTTCTTCGCTGGGGCCTTTTCGATGGGCAGCTCCGCGGCCGTCTGCGCCCTCTTACGCGGGCGCGGCGTCGCGGCTGGCGTGGCGTCCGTCACGTTCACGTCTGATTTCGAAGCGTCTGCCGCCGCCGGCTTGTCGTTACCGCCCGCGGCGGGGCCATCCGCTGCACTCTTGCGCGGCCGAACGGTGGCGGCAGGTTCGGCAGCCTCGGTCGGCGGCTGGAAGAGTATCGCCGGCGGCTGCTTGGGCCTGTCCCCAGCCCGAGGCTGCGGCGCCCGCTGATCAGCAGGCTCAGGCGGAGCGGTAAACGCGGCCTCAGCAGGCCGCGGACGCCGCCGTCCAGCCGGCTGCTCCGGCTCTTTGGCACCGGTTCCCATGGTTTGGCAGCGTAGTCCCGCGACCGGCGGTTCACAGGTTGCAAGAGCCGCAAGTCTGCAGGGAACGACCGGCGGAGGTCGCTTTGCCCGGTCCCGGCCACGACCTGTATCCTCGACCGGCGGTGGTCTACAGCCACCGTTGGAGACTTCGCCTAGTCTGGTCTATGGCGCCGCACTGCTAATGCGGTTGGGGTTAACCGCCCCTCCCGGGTTCGAATCCCGGAGTCTCCGCGCCAAACCCAGCGTGTATGCTGGCGTGGCACCTGCGCCCGTAGCTCAACGGATAGAGCATCTGACTACGGATCAGAAGGTTAGGGGTTCGAGTCCCTTCGGGCGCGCAAACGGCCACTGAGCTGCGGCTCAGTGGCCATTTTTGCCTCACGATCGCGACCCAGCACGTGACGTCGTCATTCTCGATTTCCGTGCCAGCACCGCGCACTGGCCACGGGCCGTCCCCGAGCGCACACCAGCGCGCTGATGTTGCGCCCGCGCTGACGGGCCATGCCGCTGCGGCCTATCACGCGAGTTCGTCCGAACAGGACCACGGCCTCTGCCTCGCTTGCGGTCTCCTCGTTGCCGGGCCGGACGTGCGCCGCGCGGTGTGCCGGAGTTGGTGCGGGTAGAACTGGCGGGGATGCCGGTCCGATCGCAATGACGCTCCAACATCTGAGGTCCGACCTGCGGAACCGCGTTCAGGGTCGGCTAGTGCTAATCCGACTGTCGCTCGTGCTCAGGATGTAGACCACCCGGCACGGGCACTTCTCCTGTCCGGTCGTCGGCTACGGTGCGTGCCGTGGATGAGGAGATGCGGCCGTATAACCCGCTGGATCGGGTAGAGCTTGGCAAGAGCGTCGAACGCGCTCTACTCGCTCGCCCTCTCGTCAGCCTTGATGGATTTCTGGCGAGGAATCCAAAGCACCAGCCAGAGCTGCGGTACCCGAAGTTCCCGGGCGCTGGTCTGTACGCCCTTTACTACCGTGGAACCCTCGCCTGCTATGCGAAGATCGCTCTGCCGGTCCCGCCCGACCGGCAAATCCCGATTTACGTCGGCCGGGCTCGGCCCAAGGGCGCGCGACAGGGCGCGTTGGGGCTGAGCTCGACTTCTGATGGCCCAGTTCTCTTCCAGCGCCTGCGCGAGCACGCCCGGTCGATACTCGCCGCGCATGAACCAAACGTGTCCGGTGATACCCGGTCCCTTTCGATTTTGGACTTCACATGCAGGTACTTGGTGGCAGATGAAATTTGGGTTCCGCTTGGCGAAGCGTTACTAATCGGTCGTTATCGACCGGTCTGGAACGTGGTGGTTGACGGCTTTGGCAACCACCATCAGGGAAGCGGGAGGGACAAACAGGCGCAATCGCTTTGGGACACCTTGCACCCGGGGAGATCGTTCGCCAAACGGCTGCCGCCGTCCGCGTCAACGGCCCGTGAGATTGAGGCAAGGGTCGTTCGGCATCTGGCGGAGACCGAGTCGCCGGACCTCGATCGCACGCCGTCGATTGATGACGAGGTCATGCGGGCGCTGAACCAAGAAAGAGACTGACCGCACACGTTGGGTGCGGGGGAGTCCCTAGTGAACGGCGCTGGTGGGTCGGGGGATTTCAGGCCTCTTCCGACCCGTTGACCGAGGACGACACGGCCCGGGCGCGGCGCAGGGCGATGGTATGGGTGGTCGGACTTATGAGTCGGACGGCCATCCGTCAACGGCACCTGTACACCTTGAGAAGTCAGAGGAATATCCTGACGGCTCGGCTGCCTACCCAAACAGTGTGACGCACCTGAACGCCATCTCGTCGCGAACCAGAGACGACCGTGATGGTCGATTGCTGGCGCGACCGTCGCACCGATGTAGCGCTAGTCGCAACGAACTGGAGGAGATCGGGTTGTCACAGTGGCGGGAAGACGTACCCACCGAAGGTTCGGTTCATCTGCCGCCAGACGCGCACGCGCTCGATGGCATCGGCCGTAACCACAGCCTGGAGACAGCGCTGGCTGACCTTATCGACAACGCCATCGACGCGTCCGCGACGGAGGTTGTGGTCAGATTTGTCCAGCGGCAGGGAAAGCTACGCTCGCTGTACCTGGCTGACAACGGCCACGGGATCGCTCCGGCCGAGATCGACTCCGCAATGACGGTCGGCGGTCGGCGGGACTACCACCGTGGAAGTTTGGGTAAATTTGGCCTTGGCATGAAGGCGGCCTCGTTCAGCCAAGCCCGAAGCCTGACTGTGCTGACCCGCACCCCCGATGGCGTCGCGAGCGGCCGTCGGTGGCACCTCGACAGCGCCGCTGACTTCCGATGTGACATCGTGGCGCCGGAGTTCGTCATGGAAGAAGTGGATCGGGACTGGGGATTCAAGTCGTCCGGCGCGGGCGGGCGCACCGTCATCCGGTGGGACGACGTCACAGGCTTCACTGCTACCGACGACCGTGACCGTGTTCAAAGCTTCCTTACCGCCACGATCACGAAGATTCTGAACCACCTTGGACTCGTGCTGCATCGTTTTCTCGCCAAGGGCGCCCTTCGTGTCTTCGTAGACGTCGAAGACGTCGACCGCGGTGCGATTGGCGCGCGCTTCGAAGCCGAACCACTGAACCCATTTGGTTACCACCATCCCGGAAACCCTGGCTACCCGAAAATTCTCACGGCCAAGCGCGACGGTATGTCGCTCAACCTCGCGTGCCACATCTGGCCCGGGCGCTCGAAGCTGGCGGCGTTCAAGCTTCCCGGCGGAGCGATCGAGCGCCAGGGCCTCTACTTCTATCGTGCCGACCGGCTCCTCCACGCGGGCGGATGGGATGGCTTGACCGTGGCTGACCCTCGGTTGCAGCTGGCCCGTATCGCGATCGACATCACCGACGACATCGCGGGCCTGTTCTCCATGAATCCCGAGAAGTCTCGGATCACCGTGGGCCCAGACTTCGCCCATCTGATCGAAGCGGCCCGGAGCGCTGACGGTTCCACGATCGGCGACTACCTGCGAGACGCGGAAAGCACGTATAAACGCTCGCGAGAGCGTAGCCGGGACCGCCGCAAGATGCTTCCGCCGGGAAAGGGATTTGAGCCGTCCCTCAAGCGAGCCATCGGTGACGAAATCCCGTTCGTCGACGGGGAGGAACCGGTCGACATCCGTTGGCGGCGTGGCGATGGTCTCGACTTCTTCGTCGTCGATCGTGAGAGCCGGACGATCTGGCTTAACGACCGCTACCGACAGTCGATCATCGGGGAGGCCCGTGGTGGGCTCAACGACGCGCCGCTGGTCAAAGCGCTCCTTTATCTGCTGATAGAGGATGTGTTCCGTGGCGAGTACCTCGGCGCCAAGGACAAAGACAACATAGCGTTGTGGCAGGAAGTCCTGACTGCCGCCGTGCGGTCCCAGCTCGCGCGGAGCACACGGCAGTGATCACCCCAAAACGTCATCTCAGCCTCGCTGGGTTCCGCGACTACCTGTCCAGCGGTGTCTCCATCGCGCACCCCATCGATGGCGAACCGCCGCTCCTTCTGATCATCGATCCACACGTGCCGGCTCTGACCTTGCGTGGTCCCCTTCAAGACGGCGTAGCCGTCCCGAGCATCAACACGGAGAACATCAGTGTCAGCAAGTGGGCGCGTGGACCGAACCAGCTCCAACTCGTCATCACTGACGCCGAGCTGTTCCTCGACGCTTATCCGCTGTTGTGCGCCATCGCCGACCGCGTCCAGCTAGGCGGCCACGACTTCGCGGCGGCGATCGCGGAGACTGTCAAGAGTTTGCGGTCGCTGCTGCAACGTGGACGTACGCTGTCCAGACACCGGGAACTCGGCCTCTGCGGAGAGCTCCTCGTACTACTCGGCGCCTGCCGCCACCTCGGCCCCGACGAGGCGATCGCCGGCTGGCGAGGACCGCACTCGGAGGAGCACGACTTCTCCGTCGCCGGCATGGACGTCGAGGTCAAAACGACCGCGACGGAACGCCGCGCGCACTGGATCGACTCCCTCACGCAGCTTGACGCCAATGAGGGCACGTCTCTGTGGGTGGTCTCGCATCAGCTGACCGAGGCTGGACCCCACGACGGCTGGCGTCTGCCCGACCTCGTCGACGCGGCGCGGCAAGCCTTCGCCGGGACGAGCGCGTTGACCGCCCTCAATGATCGGCTCTCGGCGGCCGGATGGTCCCAACCGTTCGCGGAGATGTGCATAACCCGGTGGCGCCGACGCTCGCCCTCCAAGGCGTTCCGAGTGACCGGCGGCTTCCCGCGTCTCACATCAGCGCAGCTCACCCAGCTGGATTACGACCGCAGTCGTCTCGTCGCTGTCAGCTACCGTATCGACCTGAGCGCGCAGCGCCCAGGAGATGTCGTCCCCGCTCTGCTCTCCGACATCATGGCCACCGAGGTGACCCTATGAACGAAGCACTCGCCCTCAGCTATCGCGACGCGCTGAACGCCATGTCGTTGCAGGGGCCGCGCCGTATCCACGCCATCGCCGCCGCGATGACCGAGGATCTCTCCATCAGCGTCGACGACGACAACCTCCGCGCGTATCTGCTGGCGGCTGGTCCCGACGATCCACTTCGGCGGCACTTCGCGGTCCGCTTGGCCACGTGGGACGCCGCCGAGGACGGTGCGTGGATCGGCGACACCGAGCCCAACACCACGGAGCGGCGAGCGCATGTCATCCAGTTGCTCGGCGTTAACGACAAGACTGCCCAAGTCCTCCTCGATCGGTTCCCTATCGTCTCCACCGATGACGTCGTCATCGACGGCGATTGGGCGCCCTGGTACACCGAGCGGCTGCGCCAAGACAAGAACTTCTACTGGGAGCACTACAGCGACCACCTGCTGAATAACCGAGGCTTCAGCGGCCCGGCTGTCGCCGGCCTCGACGCCTCGACCACCAAAGTGATCGAGCGACTCGCGGATCCAGCCGCACAGGAGCGCTACCAGTCCAAGGGCCTCGTGGTCGGCTACGTGCAGAGCGGTAAGACCGCGAACTTCACCGGTGTGATCGCCAAGGCGATCGACGCCGGATACCGGCTAATCATCGTGCTGACCGGCAGCACTGACCTGCTGCGCGCCCAGACTCAGCGGCGCCTAGACATGGAATTGGTTGGCAGGGAGAACCTTCTGCGGGGCATCAGCGAGGTTGACACCGAAGCGTTCGACTACCACTCGGATCGCGACTGGCTTGACGGGAAGTTCGTCCAGCACTGCATCCGCCCGTCGGACGCCGGACGGCCTGACATCGTCCGCTTGACCACTCGCGACTTCGATTACCGAAGTCTGCAACAAGGCATCAGCGCGCTGGACTTCGAGCGGCCCGATCGCACCAAGCCGATGTACGACCCCGCCAACCTGGCAGGCAGCAATGCTCGGCTGGTCGTTGTCAAGAAGAACGGGCCCGTTCTCGCGAAGCTTGTCAAGGACCTCGGCAAGATCACGACTCGGCTCGCCGACATCCCGGCCCTCATCGTTGACGACGAGTCGGATCAAGCTTCACCTAATACGAGCAACCCGAAGAAGTGGGTGCAGGACCAGAAGGAACGCACCACCATCAACAAACGCATAGGTGAGCTCATGGCCCTGCTTCACCGATGCCAGTACGTGGGATATACCGCGACGCCGTTCGCCAACGTCTTCATCGACCCCACCGACGCGGAGGACATCTTCCCAAGCGACTTCCTCATCTCGTTGAGTCGCCCGATTGGCTACATGGGCGCCGCTGACTTCCAGGACCTCGACGCCGACTTCAGTGATCGGCCGCTCAGCTTCGGAACGTCGAACGTCAAGGCGCACGTGCGGAAGCTGAGTGATGACCAGGACGACGAGTCACGGCTCGAGGAGGCCATTGACGCGTTCGTCCTGACCGGAGCGATCAAGCTTTACCGCGAGACGCACGGTAACGGCAAGTTTCGGCACCACACCATGCTTGTGCACCACGCGATGCAACGCGCGGTGCACTCGGAGAAGGCTGAGGATGTGCGCGCCGCGTGGCGGAGAGGCGGCTACTACTCCGCAGACTGCCTCGATCGCCTTCGTAAACTCTTCGAGGAGGATCTCGCGCCGGTCGCCCACGCCATCGCGCCGAAGGATCTCATGCCCGCCAATTTCGAGGAGCTTAGGGACCACATCGCCGAAGCCGTTCGGCGAATCGGCCGGAGTGGCGACCCTGTGATCGTCGTCAACAGTGACAAGAGTCTTGAGAATGAAGAGATCGACTTCGACGGCCGAGCGGTATGGCGCATCCTCGTCGGTGGCAACAGCCTGGCCCGCGGCTTCACCGTCGAAGGGTTGACCGTCTCGTACTACCGTCGAATGACTAAGCAGCAAGACACTCTGATGCAGATGGGTCGATGGTTTGGGTTTCGCCCACACTACAGGGACCTAGTGCGGCTCTACATCGATCCAGCCCTGCACGCCGCCTTCGAAGCGAGCTGCCGCGACGAGGAGCACTTCCGAGCCGAACTCAAGCAGTACTCCGACCCGGTCGACGGCGAGAAGCAGATCACGCCTGCGCAAATACCTCCTTTGGTGGCACAGCATCTGAGCTGGCTCAAGCCGACTGCAACGAATAAGATGTACAACGCTGAACTGGCGGAGCGTCGCTCACCCGGAATGGCGGTCGAACCCCGCGGTTGGCCGGCAAGCGCGACGTCCAAACAAGCGAATACCAATAGCTTTAAGCCGCTGCTAGACGCGGCTAATGCATACGTTCGACTGCACGGGGCGATCCCGAACGAAGAGGAATCTGCCACCTCTTGCTCTTGGGACTATCACGCTTGGATCGGGCGGGTCACTCACGAGACGCTTCTCAAAGCGATCCGTTCGCTGGATTTGGTGCCCACAGACGCTCTCACACCAGATCTGCGATGGCTTCTTTCGTTGACCGGAGAGCAAATCGATGGGTGGGTCGTCGTACTTCCTCAGCAAAAAGGTACGGGTACCCTACGTCGCATCCTGGGTCACGAGCCCATCAGCGTGTTCGTGCGGCGAAGGTTGAAGACCGACTACTACAGTGCGATCAGTGAGCTCGCCCATCGACGACCCATCGAGCTGATCAAGCGCGGACACGCGGAGATCGGTGAGGAAGCCGCCCGGCTGGTCGGAGAGCGCTCAGGGACGATCTTGATCTATCCCGTCGTCGATAGGATTGAGAGCGACTCGATACAGGATTCGGTACCGGGAACCATGGGGGGCGAGCTGAAGCCCTCTGATGTGACCTTAGCGTTTCATCTCGTCGCGCCGCGGACCGCTGTAGGCCGGGACAAGCGTCTGGTGCTGTTCACGACCAGAGTCGTATCCCAACGCAACGTCGCTATCGTCGACAAATCTTGAGTCGATAACCGAGCCAACAAGCGTCCGTTCGGCGGGCGGGCCGGCGACCAAGAGAGGCCGAAGCTTCGAGAAGCCGAGGCCCTCTCGTCTGCCGGTCCTCCAGATCAGGCATCCAACTCCGCAAGGTGGTCGAGCGTCACATGGTCGACTATCGCGGTTACGCTCCCTGGCGTGCCCACCGCGAATCACCACGCCGAGTTCAAGCTGTCGATCACCAGGGCCTTGGCAGACCAGTTGGCGGCAGCCTTGCGAACGCTAACCCCCTCCCCGTTGACGGCCGACGCGCTCGACCGGCTTCCCAAGGGTCCGGGCGTATACCAGCTCCATGTGGACGGTGCTCCGGTGTACGTGGGGAAGGCGAGCAAGTCGCTGCCCGCGAGGCTCCGCAAACACCACCGAAAGCTGTCTGGTCGGCCGATCGCCGGTGCCGTCTCGTTCGTCTGCCTCTACCTCGACGAAGACCTGGAGGCGTCGGCTCCGGAGAAGATGCTGCTCGGTAAGTACGAGGGAAAGTACGAGCGTGCCGGCGACGACCAAGCGCGGAAGCTTCCCTGGAACAACAACGGGTTCGGCAACAACGACCCGGGGCGAAGGCGCGACGGCAGCGAGGTCGAGGCGAACCACTTCGACGCGCTTTACCCGGTCAGTCTCGACCTGACGATCGACTGGCTGTCGCCGGGCCGCAGGCCGACCGGCGAGGTACTGGCCGAACTCAAGAAGGCGCTGCCTTACAACCTTCGCTTCGAGAAGGACAGCGTTCGAGCGCGTGAGGACTACAAGACGATCACGGACGTTCCGTCGCATCCCATGACCGTGCGGGCGGCGCTTCAACTCGTCGTGGCTGCGCTACCGGAAGGTTGGCAGGCGACCGCTCTCCCCGGTTATCTGATCGTCTACTACGAGAACACCAGCTACAAGAGCGCTCAATGCTGGTGGAGGCGCTCAGGCACTGGCGTTGTCGAGACCTCGGGACCCCGCTTGTTCGCTCCGGCAACGGAAATAGCGGAGGAATCGAGTGACGAGGACGAGGACAACTAGCGACCGCTCGGATTCGAGCACCGCTGACCTAGTCGCCCGCGAGAGCACGATGGATCCGGTCCAGCGTCTCCAACGCCGAGTCCTCCTCGACATCGTCCGCCCAGCGCGCGCGAAACGCGGATTGGTCGGCCATCACGACTCGCAACGCGGCCCTGGCGAGCTCTCTCAAGTGCGGTGTCGGTGTGATGTCTCCGGTGCACGCGAGAAACACAGGCGCGTACGGGGTAGTTGGATCGGCGATGCCGGTTAGGAGTTGCAGAACCGTCGCGGCGGCGGCGACGACCTCTGAAGCGCCTCGGTCCGACAGCTCGGTTGGACGACGAACGGCATCCGCCAGAGTCCGCTCGACGAACTCGGACCGCTCGTTCGGGGCGAGACGACGGAGGTTGTCGCACCACTCGACGGCCTCGTCGTTGTCGAACGGCCCCACGTTCCAGGTGGCCATTCTCCTCCTTGTCGAGTGGTGGCCCCGCACCACCTAACGTCGCGGCTAGCCAGGTCCGACGCCCAATCTATTGCCAAGCCGTGAGCGCCGGCTCGAGGGGCGGCCGGTGAGCGTCCCGCGCGGCGTGCTGGGGCCTCCCAGCGGTGCGCTCGAACCGCTCAAGTGTTCGAAGAACGTCGCGTGGCGGTGCTGCAAGATCATAAAGTCCGCGGTACGCTTCCGCCATGGTTGAACAGTCGATGTCTACCATCGAGGACCGGACGAGCGTCGAGCTCTTCGCCGGGGGTGGTGGTCTGGCGATGGCCGTCGCGAAGGCCGGTTTCCGGCCCCTGCTGTTCAACGAGTTCAACAAGCGCGCGTGCGAGACGTTGCGGGCGAACAAGGCCGACCCCTGCGCACCGGGCGAGACGCCACCGATCCCCGAGCGTGGCCAGCCGGCGCCTTTGGTCGAGGGTGACGTCGCTCAGATCGACTTCGACTACCTCAAGGGAAGAGTCGACGTCCTCGCCGGTGGACCTCCGTGTCAGCCCTTCAGCCTCGGCGGGGTCGCCAAGGGCGACGGTGACAGCCGGAACGGCTTCCCCCATATGTTCAGGGCCATCCGGCAGATGGAGCCGAAGGTCGTCATCTGCGAGAACGTGCGCGGCCTGCTTAGGCCCTCGTTCATGCCGTACTTCAACTACATAAAGCGTGAACTCTCGCTGCCCTTCGAGGAGCGTGGGCACGGGAGCACCTGGCAACAACACAACGAGGTGCTCGAGCACATGCTGGAGTCGGTCACAGTTGACCGGCATGAGCGCTACGACGTGCGGCACTACCCGGTCAACGCCGCAGACTACGGTGTTCCGCAGATCCGCAACCGTGTCATCATGATCGCGTTCCGGCAAGATCTCGGAGTGGATTGGGATCGCTTCGAGAAGTTGATCGAGCCAAAGTTCTCCGAGGCGGCGTTACACGAGGCGATGAGAAGTGGCGCCTACTGGGAACGCCATCCTGAGATCCCGAAGGACGTGCGAGCTCGAGTCATGGAGGACGTCCCCGCGCAGCCCCTGACGTTGACCGACAACGAGCGTCGCCAACCCTGGCGGACGCTGCGGGATGCGATCAAGGGAGTCGACGGGCCTCCGCTGCCGCCAGTCGAGAAGCTCGATCGCACTGAATATCATCTCGGCGGGTTCACCGACCACATTGGCTGGCCAGACGCTCGGATTTACCCTGGACATACGCCTAACGTGCTGGATCGTCCCGCTAAGACAGTCAAGGCTGGCGTCCATGGCGTTCCGGGAGGTGAATCCGTGATGCTGCTCGATGATGGAACCCACCGCTATATGACTGTCCGCGAGACTGCGCGCGTGATGACCTTCCCTGACGATTGGGTACTCGCCGGACCGCGTGGTGAGAAGATGCGTCAACTCGGCAACGCTGTTCCTGTACTGCTCGGTCAGGCGTTCGCCAGCGCCGTCGCGACTGTCCTAGATGAGGCCGAAGCAGCTAAATGAGCCCCGCGCTAGACGCCGAGCCCGGACGGTGGAAAGACAAGCCGCCGCCGGACCGGGCTTGGCGAGGACGACCGGGTTTAACCCGAGCTGAGCGGACCGCGGAGCAAGATCGCGCTGCGGGCGGCAACGGTCGCCGTCTCGTTGATCTGCCAGACGGCAGAACGGCGCAGGCGTCGGTCGAGCTGAAGGTCCTGCCCAACACACGACGCATCCGGGCGTACCTTCGCTGGTCAGATAAAGGAAGGTCCCCGGCGAAGTACCTAGGTGAGGTTAGTGAGGCCACGCGGGCACGTAACCTCGCAGCGGCCTGGCGCATGGCATTCGAGCAAGAGTTACTGATCGTTCGTGAGGCGTCGGGTGCCTCATGGGCGAGTTCTCCGGCAACGCGCAGCGTCATGCGCGCCAATCGGAGCAGGGACACCAAGCCAGAACTCGCCTTGAGATCCGCGATTCACAGGCTAGGCCTTCGCTTCCGCGTAGACGCGCCACTCGTTGACGGACTTAGGCGCCGAGCGGACGTCGTGTTCCCCAAGGCGCGGATCGCGGTCTTCTCCGATGGTTGCTATTGGCACGGATGCCCCGAGCACTACCGGCCCGCGACTCAAAACGGCGAGTTTTGGAGGGAGAAGATCGCGGCTAACCGTGCTCGCGACGGGGACACCGACGAACGGCTTCGCCAAGCAGGCTGGTCTGTCATCAGAGTATGGGAGCACGAGGACCCAGTCGATGCGGCTGAGCGGATCGCGCATGTAGTCCGAGCGCGATCGGGCGCATCGCCTCCCTAGGCGGCTTCGCGCGGAGGCGAAGTCATCGCGAGTCGCCGAGCTGGGCGGGCGCGGAGTGCCTCCGATTCTCGGAGATGGCTTTGTCTTCACGGCCACTGAGAGGGCCCGCGCCACACCACGACGTAGGCCCTCTCGCACCGGGTCAGCAGCGCACTTCGGTTTCCTTTTGCGCTACGTCTGAGATGCCGCCCAGGGCTCGCGTACACACCGACAGGGTGTTGGCGCCCAGCGACCAGACGTCCGGCCCGCTCGAGCACTGCAGGTCCCGCAACGTCGTTCCCGTGACGATCGATGTGCAGACCTGGTACGCGCCGTGGGTTGAGCGGTACTGCTGCCACACGTAGGTGTACGCGTAGTTCTTGCCGCAGCCCTTGTACTGCTTCACCGACGCCGCGGTCATCCCGCCGACCGTCACGTATGCGGTGGCTCCGATCTGGACCGAGCCCGCGCACCGTGGGTTGACCTCCGCGTGTGCTGGGCCCGCGAACGCCAGCGCCGTCGGCACCGCCAGGGCGGCCGCTGCGAACAGGCGTACGCCCCTTCGGGAAAGACTCTTCATCGCTGATCTCCTTCGATGCACCGTGGCTGGGTCGCCGGCCACCACATTGATGCCTGTCCGCGTGCGTTCGGTACCCTCTTACACGCCCTGACAACGCCTGACGACGACGTCTGACATGGGGGACGGATGAGGGACGAGCGTGCTGCCGCGGAGTTGACTCAGGACCGGATCGCCACCGAAGCGTTTGCCGAGCAGTTGCGGGCGCTGCGCTCCGATGTGGGCGGTCCGTCGTTTCGGAAGATGGCCGGGCGGTCGGGGCGGATCTCCCACACGACGTTGCACGAGGCCGCTGCCGGCACCCGATTTCCTTCCTGGGAGACCACGCGCGAGTTCGTCCGGGCCTGCGACGCCGACGAAGCCCTGTGGCGTACCCGGTGGGAAGACGCCCAACGCCGCGAACCCGAGGTCGCGGCAGCCAATGTGGACCCGGTCGCTGAGGTGGCGGCGGACATCGAGCCGGAACACAAGGACGAGCCGCGGCGGCACCGGTGGTGGTGGCTTGCCGCCGCGGCCGCGGTCGTTCTGGCCGCCGTTGTCGGCATCACCCACCCGTGGTCGTCTCCGAGCGGGTCCAGCGCCGCGCCGGCGCCCACGTCATCCCCGACGCCGTCCACCACACCGTTCTCCGACTCGCTGATCCCCGGCGACTCCAGCAAGTTCGTCGGCGACGTCACCATTCCCGACGGTACGAAGGTGAAGGTCGACGCCGAATTCATCAAGGTGTGGGCCCTCGCCAACGTCGGAAAGGTCGACTGGCACAACCGTTACCTGGCCCGGATCAACCCCACCGCCGACGCGGACGGCTGCCAGACCCCGGATCGGGTGCAGATCGGCGACACGCCGCCCGGCGACCAGGTGATGATCAGCGTTCCGGTGACCGCGCCCAGCCGTCCCGGGAAGTGCTGGGTCAGCTGGAAGATGGTCGATGCCAACGGGAAGGAATACTTTCCCACCCGCCGGCCCGTGTACTTCATGGTCAACGTCATCGCCTGACAAGCTGACAACACCGCATTCAGCCAGGTCAGTGCCGGCCTGGCGATTCTGACAGCCCGGCGGTCTACCGAACACCCGACGCCTCCTCGCAAGGTGATGTCCGTTCCACACGCGACTCACCACGAGGAGGATCGACCATGCGCCGTCCCTGGTACGCAGTCGGGCTCGCGGCGCTCTGCTTGGCCGTTGTCGCCCCGGCTCAGGCCTCGGCGACATCCGACGCCACACCAGCCGCGCGGCCGGTCGTCGACATGGAGGCCACCGTCCTGGCCGCCCAGATCGACCCCCGCCGCCCTGACAACACCCTGACGCCGGGTGCGAAGAGCTCCGTGCTCGCCGTCGAACAGGCGCTCCAAGCCAAGAACCTGCTGGACGCGCAATGGGTCGACGGCTATTTCGGAACCCTGACGGTCTCGGCGTACGCGGCCTACCAGCGCTCACTCGGCTACACCGGCCTGGCCGCCAACGGGTTGCCCGGCACGACGTCGCTGACCAAGCTCGGCCTCAACCGCTACACCGTCACCAACACGATCGGCCCGGGCGCGAAGGTCCAGCGCGACGGGTTCGTCGTGAACGCGCGTACACAGGCGATGTTGACCGAAACCCAGCGCCTGCTCGGCCAGACCCTGGTGCTCGACCAAGGCTCCTACAACCCCGGAGGAGACCCGACCTCAGCGGGTACGCACGACGGCGGCGGCGTGGTGGACATCTCGGTCACCGGTATGACCGCGGCCAAACGTACCGCCGTCGCTAAAGCCCTGAGGCAGGTCGGCTTCGCCGCCTGGGTCCGTGACCCGAGCCAGGGCGACTGGCCATGGCACATCCACGCCGTGGCGATCAACGACACCGACCTGTCCACGCAGGCGCAGAACCAGGTCGGCGACTACTACCTCGGCCTGAACGGCCTGGCCAACCACGGCCGGGACGACGGACCCCGCATCCCGATCAAGACCTGGGAGCAGTACCAGCGCGAGCAGTGAAACCAACCACCCCTGGAGAGGAAACCATGAACATCCGCAAGAGCCTCGCCGTCATCGGCACAGCGCTCGCCGTCGCCACCTCGATCATGGCCGCCGCATCGCCCGCGTCGGCGGCATCCCGCGACGGTGTCTGCGACAGCGGCGAGTTCTGCTACTACTACAACAGCAACTACGCCGGCTCGATCTCCGACTTCACCACCTCGGTCGGCGACTACGGCACGACCCAGCCGTCCTGCTACGAGTTCAAGGGCTCGGGCAACGGCCAGGGCCTGTGCATCAAGAACAACGCCGCGTCGGTGTGGAACCGCACCAGCAAGAGCGTGGTCGTCTACTTCAACAGCGACTACGCCGGGGCGACCCAGACGATCGCGGCCGGCGCCAAGGCCAACCTCAACGCGACGCTGAAGAACAACAACGCCTCGCACGCCATCGGCGGCTCCACCAACCCGGCCGACCCGCGCGCGGCCGAGGCCGTCGCGTTCGCCAAGGCACGGCTCGGGCACACCGACTGGAACAACGAGTGCGAGCTGTTCGTCGAGCGGGCGTTCGGCACCAGCGGCCGGTTCCTGACGGCCCGCGCGCACTACATCTGGCAGCGCGACAGCGGCCGCATCCACACCGGCACGGTTCCGCCCGCCGGCACGGCGGTGTTCTTCACGTCGACCACGTCGGCCGGGCACGTGATGCTCTCCATCGGCGGTAACAGCGCCATCAGCACCGGCCCGACGGTTTACCAGACCAACACGTTCCGCGACCGGTCTGACTACCTGGGCTGGGCGTACGTTCCCGGCAGCTGGTGACCGGCATGAGGAGAGTTCCCGGCCTGCTGGCCGTGCTCGTGGCGGCCCTTGTCGGCCTGGTGGTCGCACCGAGCCCGGCATCCGCCGCCGGCCGCGACGGAGTCTGTGACAGCGGCGAGTTCTGCTACTACTACAACAGCAACAACGCGGGCTCGATCTCGGACTTCACCGACTCGTTGGACGACTACGGTACGACCCAGCCGACCTGCTACGACTTCAAGGGATCGGGCGCCGGCCAGGGCCTGTGCGTGAAGAACAACGCCGCGTCGGTGTGGAACCGCACCAGCAAGACCGTGCGGGTCTACTTCAACAGCAACTACGCCGGTGCGACCCAGGACTTCGCGGCCGGGGCGAAAGGCAACCTCAACGCGACGCTGAAGAACAACAACGCGTCGCACCAGTTGGTCAGCGGACCGACGGGTTGCAGCACCGACGGCACCAACGCCAAGCTGCCGACCACGATCCTGGTCTACCGGGCCAGCCTCGGGCGCGTGGACCGGGTGGACTTCAAGACGTACGTCAAGAACGTCCTTCCGAACGAGTGGATTTCGAGCTGGCCGAAGGCCTCGCTGGAGTCCGGCGCGATGGCGGTCAAGAGCTACGCCTGGTACTGGGCACTGCATTCGACCCGCAAGACGCCCGGCGGAGCGTGCTACGACGTCCGTGACGATGTCTACGATCAGGTCTACCGGCCATCGTCGGCGGTGGCATCGACCTCGGCCGCGGTGGACGCGACCTGGTCGACCCGGATGACCCGCAGCGGCAACATCCTGCAGGCGCACTACTGCGCGACCACGACGGCGTGCGGTGCCTGGGTGGACGGGGACTGGATGTCCCAGTACGGCTCGCGGGACCTAGCGAACGCGGGCAACAGCTACCAAACGATCCTGCGCCACTACTACGACGGCATCGCGATTTCCTGATCGGATCGGCTCCGCCTCACCCAGGTGCCACTGGGTGGGGCGGTCCGGCCTTTCCAAAAGTCGACGTGCGATGTTGACTGAGGCCCGGCACCATCCTGTGTGTACGGGGAGGCAGGGTTATGGCTACGCCAGCGTCTGGACCGTTGTCGTTGTTGGCCGTACCCGGTGAGCGGTTGGGGTGGATCTTCAACGACCGCGGTCTCTATCGCCGGCGCTTTCTCGAGTCGCCTCCGCAGCTAGGGGCTGTGCCCGCTCGGATGGTCGAACGCGTCGAGCGTTGGGAGAAGGGCCGGGGCAAGCGATCCCTCATCCCCATCGCCGTCGGTGCTGGGCTCGGGGCCATCGTGATTCTGTGCGCCGTCGGGGTCTGGACCTTGACCACGTCGGGCTGGATCGCCATGACGATCATCGCGCTCTTCCTGACGGCTGTCGGCGGCGTTGTCGCACTCCTCGCGAACCTGCCGCTGTTCCTCTCCCGCCGTGCCCTCCAACTGGCACGGCACAAGGTCGAGGCCGACTACGCCCAGGCGAGCACCGACTGGGAGCGGCGCCGCCAGGAGTACGACCGTGCCCAGCACGAGGCCGTCGACCAGATGGTCGAGTGGGGTGCGGCCGCACCGGCCGAGGGGGACCGGCGGGTCGACATCGTCGGCGGCACGACGTACGGCTGGGAAGCGGTTCTCACCGTCTATGGTGGGTCGCTGCTCGCCACCCGCGGCTCGATGCTGCTCGTCGACTTCACCGGCGCCGCGCTGTGCGGTGAGTTGATCCAGCTGGCGACCACGACCGGGCGCTCGGTCAAGGTCAGCCAGTTCCCGCGGGAGCTCGCCAGCATCGACCTGGTTTCGGGGCTCACCACCGACGAACTCGTCGACTGCCTCGTCGAGGCGATCCACGGTGACACGTCGACCGCCGACCGGGCCGAGCGATCCCAGGACTCCCTGCTGTTGCGGGAGATCTGCGAGGTGCTCGCACCCGACCTCAGCATGGCGCGCCTCCTCGCCGCGCTGCGCGTCCACAACGGACGGCCGTCAACGCTCACGACCGCGGAACGCGACCGTCTCCTGGAGCTGCAGCCGGCCGAGTCACACCAGCGACTGCGCCGGATCGAGTCCTTCGTCAGCCCGCTCGCGACGCTCGGCACCGACCCGCGCACCGACCCGGCCGACCTGACGTGCTTGGTCGCCGATGCCGACAGCGGCAGTGCTCAGCAGGAGCTGTTCAAAGATCTTTTGGTGCGATGGCTCGCCAGCCAAGTCCGGCACGAGAAGGTCGGGTCGATCGTGTTGGTCGGGGCCGACGGGGTCAACCACCGCGCGGTCGAGCGGCTCAGCACCCTCTGCGAACGACGCGGCACCCGGCTGGTGTTGTTCTTCGCCCACCTCAGGGAAGAGGCGCTCCAGACGATCGGTGGCGGCGAGGTCGCACTGATGCGGCTCGGCAACCATCGCGAGGCCAGCCAGGCGGCGGAGTTCGTCGGCAAAGGGCATCGGTTCGTGATCAGCCGACTCACTCGTACGCTCGGCGGCAGCGAGACGCACACGGTCTCCGACACCGAGGGCGAAGCGGTGTCGGAGGGCGGGTCGACCAGCCGCACGCAGTTCTATCGCGGCATCGTCTGGACAGACAGCAAAGACTGGGGGACCACCCGCAACTGGAGTCGCACGGTCGCGCAGGCGGACGGCACCAACTGGAGCGATGCCGAGTCACTTCAACGGGTGTACGAGTACGCGGTCGAACCCCGGGTCCTCCAGGACCTGCCCGACTACGCGCTGCTGTTGGTGAAGGGCATCGGGCGAGGGTCTGTGGTGCAGGCCGTGGAGGTCGACCCGGCGCTCGTCACGCTGCCCCGGCTCTCGATGGAGCCGCTCGACCTACCACCGCTACCGGACCCGGCCGAGGCGCTCTTCCCGGCGATCCGGCAACCGGCGCAGGTGATCGTCTCGACGGCGTACCCGTTGGGGCAGGAGCCCAGCGTCCAGCGTGCCACCGAGGTCCACCTGCCAGGTTGGGGAGAGCAATAGACGGTTCAGGGATCGACCAGGTCCGCGAGGGGGCCGGCCGGGAGCGCGATCCAGCCTTCGATGGCTGCCGCAGGTAGCTGCTCGGCCGTCGGTCGCGTCGCACGATCGGTCGCTGCCGCGCGTGCCGCCAGTGCGGCTACCACCGCGTCCAGGGCGTCGTGGCTGCGGCGGCACAGCGGTTCGAACGATCCCAGCGACAGCCACGGGGCCGCGGTCAGCAACGACGAGACCAGGTCCGACGCCAGTCCGGCGCGTTTGTAGCCGCGATGGGTCAGGCCCCAGCCCCACAAGGACGCGGCCGGATAGACCTCCACCACCTGGCCGTCGCCGGCTCGGGACAGGGGCGCGCCGTCCGGGGAGAGCAGCGACAGGAGGCCGGCTGCCCGGAAGGCGGCGTGGCCGATCCGGTCCGCTGACACGCTCATCGGGATCAGCCCCGTCGAGGCCCGGACAACCTCGTCGGTCATGCGGTACGCCAGGCGGCGTCGCCACATCGCTCCGGCGCCTGGCGGAGGCGGCGACACCAACCCGTGCTCGTGGGTAGCCACGAACGAGACGAAGGCGGCCGGCCAGCCCAGTGGGCAGTCGATGCCGGCTTTGTCCGATGCGCGTACCGCCGAGATGATCTCCGCGTCCGAGGCTCCGAGGGAGGCATCCGAGACCACCGCTCGCCCCGGCGACCATTCCACGACCGCCAGGCCTGATCGCTCGTCGGCGGCGGCAAGGTCCACTCCGACGGTGATCACGACAGGGCCGACAGGATCACGTCGCGGTGGCAGTGGGACTGGTCGGCCTCGAAGCACAGCAGCGCCACGCGTTCTTGCGCCGCCAGCGACGTGACCTCCGACAAAGCCGCGGGCGGGATCAAGGCGGCGTACGCGGCGCGGGCGGTAGCCAGTTCCGAGGGCGATCCGCTGAACCCGGGCCGGTTCTCCGGCGGGTTTCCCAGCGCGGGCATGTGCGTGTAGCCAATCTCGGCCGCCTCCAGCCCCGCCGCCAGCGCTTTCTTGTTGAAGTCGCGCTTTCGGGACCGGGCCGCGAAGCGTGCGTCCACGACCCGGGATACGCCCAGCGCACGCAGCCGGTCGATGAGGTCGGGGAGGGTCAGGCCCTCGTACCCGATGCCTATCACGTTCATCAGATAGAGCGTGCCACGGCCGGCCCCCGCAGCCCCGGGACGAGCTGCGAGGGCCGGCCACCTACCCCCAGCGAAACGACACACTCTCGAAAGACAGGTATAACCGTGTCAGATGGGGGCGGATGGGCACATCGGGAACTTGTCCTGCCAGCCAGGCCAGACCGGCTTAACCACCCAGAGTGAAAACGCCAAAATCCGACAGAAACCGCAGCGTACGAGGGGAGAGCTGGGCATTTGCGGGAAGCAACCAGCAGATGAGGATTGGCATCGTGGGCTCAGGCAAAGTGGGCGGCGCGCTCACCAGGCGGTTCCGGGAGATCGGGCACGACGTGGCCGTCGCCAACCGGCGTGGGCCCGAGTCGCTGCGACCGCTCGCCGACCAGACCGGCGCCACCGCGGCGACGGTGAACGAGGTGGCCGAGAAGTCCGACGTCGTCGTGTTGGCCATCCCGTTCCGGGCCGTGACCGATCTGCCGGCCAAGCCGTTCGCGGGCAAGATCGTGGTGGATGCCAACAACTACTACGCGGAGCGCGACGGCGAGATCGAGGACATCGACGATCGGGCCGTCAGCTCAAGCCGCTGGGTCGCCGACCACTTCGAGGGCGCCCGGGTCGTCAAGGCGTTCAACAACGTCAGCGCGCCGCGTCTCGCCGGCGGCGGCAAACCACACGGCGAGCCGGGCCGGATCGCACTTCCCGTCGCCGGCGACGACACCGCCGCCAAGCAGGTGGTCGAAGGGCTGGTCGACGAGCTCGGCTTCGACCCGGTCGACGCGGGGACGCTCGACGCGAGCTGGCGCCAGCAGCCCGGCACTCCGGTCTATCTGACGGACCTACCCGTGGAGAAGCTCCGAACCGGCCTCAAGTCCTGAGCGCGCCGGGCGTTAGGGGCCTGCACGCGGCAAGGCGTGCACGCGGCCTGCCGGTCGCGGCGGCAGACCAGGGCGAACCGCCGCCTGCCCTGACCTACTCCCCAAACCGGAAAGATCACGCCAGCCCACGCTGGCCTGGGCATATGTTGGCGTGCCACCGATCCCGCTTCCCGTACGACACCCGGCGTTGGTCTATCTGTCGAATCCCCGTCAACGCGAGCCACTAAGCAGGTCAGGTCCGCCAAATCTGGGAGAGTCAGCATGCCCGTACCACCCGCGACCGGCCGGTTTGTCCGGACGGCCATGGTCGCCGGCCTTATATCTGTTCCGGCGTTGGTCGGGCAGGCGGCGTTCGCCGCGGCGCCCGATAGCAAGTTCGCCGGGTTCGAGCGGCTCGCTACCGTGCCGGTCTACCTCAACAGCGCCGAGGACCAGGAGACCGTCGCCGAGATCAGCGCGGTCAGCACCGACGGCAACACGGTCATCTCGACCGACAGCCCTGGTGAGCGCCTGGGCTTCATCGACATCACCGACCCGGCCAACCCGAAGCCGAAGGGCACGTTCGCGCTACCCGGCGAGCCGACGTCGGTTGCCGTTTACCAGAACTACGTGCTCGCGGTCGTCAACACCAGCAAGGACTTCGTCGACACGTCCGGCGTGCTGGAGATCATCGACCTGGCGAGCCGCACCAAGGTGCACGAGATCCAGCTCGGCGGCCAGCCCGACTCGATCGCGGTGGCGCCCAGCGGCAAGTACCTCACGATCGCCATCGAGAACGAGCGCGACGAGGACCTCAACGACGGCGAGATCCCGCAGAAGCCGGCCGGTTTCCTGCAGGTGATCGACATCAAGAAGGACGTCAAGAAGTGGGCGGCGACGCCCGTCCAGCTCAAGGGACTCGCGAAGGTCGCGCCGAGCGACCCGGAGCCCGAGTACGTGGCGATCAACGGCAAGGACGAGGCCGTCGTCACGCTCCAGGAGAACAACCACATCGCGCTGGTCGACCTGGAGAAGAAGAAGGTCGTCAAGGACTTTAGCGCCGGCCAGGTCAAGCTGTCCGGTGTGGACACCGTCGAGGACGGCACGATCGCGCAGGACGACTCCGTTACTGTCCGCCGCGAGCCCGACGGCATCACCTGGATCGACGACAACACGTTCGCGACGGCCAACGAGGGTGACTACGTCGGCGGCTCGCGCGGCTTCACGGTGTGGAAGCGCAACGGCGAGGTCGTGTACGACGCCGGCAACTCGTTCGACCGGCTGGCGGCCGCGCACGGCCTCTACCCGGAGAGCCGCTCCGACGCCAAGGGCACCGAGCCCGAGAACGTGGCGTTCGGCAAGTTCGACGGCAAGCCCGTGCTGTTCGTCAACTCGGAGCGGGGCAACTTCGTCGCCGCGTACGACATCAGCAAGCCGAAGGCGCCGCAGTTCCTGCAGATCCTGCCCACCACCAACGGCCCGGAGGGCGTGACCACGGTCCCGTCCCGCGGCCTGCTCGTGGTGTCCAGCGAGGAGGACCTGCCCGACGACGGCATCCGTGCCTCGGTCACGATCTTCAAGTACGGGTCGAAGGGCGCGTTCCCGACCATTCGCTCGGCGTACGAGCCGGGTCAGAAGAAGGCTCCTATCGCTTGGGGTGCTCTTTCCGGGCTCTCCGCGGTGCCGGGCAAGCCCGACCAGCTCGTGTCGATCACCGACAACGTCTACACCCCGACCCGCCTGCTCACGATCGACACGGCGCAGCAGCCGGCGCTGGTGTCCGGCGAGCTGACGGTGACGAAGGACGGCAAGCCGGTAGGTTACGACGCCGAAGGTGTCGCGGCCCGCGCCGCCGGTGCCGGCTACTGGATCGCCATCGAGGGTGACGGCACCGCCGCGAAGCCCAACCTGATCGTGCGGCTCGATGCTGCCGGTGCGGTTCAGGAGGAGATCCCGCTGCCGGCGGACGTTGCCGCCAATGTGACCAGCAACGGCTTCGAGGGTGTCGCTCTGACGGGGACGGGCGCTGACGAGCAGGTCTGGGTCGCCGTGCAGCGCGAGCTCAAGGGCGACCCGAAGGGCACCGTCCGGATCGGCCGCTACTCGGTGGCTGACAAGAAGTGGGCGTGGCTGGGCTACCAGCTCGACACCGCCCCGGCGGGCGCCTGGATCGGCCTGTCGGAGCTGGTGCCGGTCGACAACGACACGTTCGCGGTGATCGAGCGCGACAACCAGCGCGGCCTGAAGGCGACGGTGAAGAAGGTCTACACGTTCGACGTGCCGGCCGGCTTTGGCACCGAGGCCCTGCCGACCGCGTCCAAGAAGCTCGCGGTCGACCTGCTGCCGGCCCTCGAGGCCGACAACGGGTGGGTGCAGGACAAGGTCGAGGGCCTGACCATCGCGGGCAACGGCCAGGTCTACGCGGTAACCGACAACGACGGCGTCGACGACTCCACGGGCGAGACGGTCTTCATGCGCCTCGGCGCGGCGGCGGACGTCTTCAAGCCGGGCACCGACAACGGCGGCGGCGTTGGTGGCGGCGACGGCGATGGTGACGGCCTGCCCGTCACCGGCGCGCCGGCGCTGCTGATCGCGGCGGCCGGTGTGGCCATCGCCGGGGCCGGGGCGTTCCTGTTCGTCCGTGCTCGGCGGGCGAAGCTCCGCTTCACCGCCTGATCTCGTTTGGGGGGCCCGCGCCGTCGATCGGCGCGGGCCCCTTTTTGCTCGGGTCCGCCGTGGGCACGACCGTCGCTCCCGCCAGACTCGAGGTCCGCGGTTG
The DNA here is from genome assembly GCF_900188485.1 of Asanoa hainanensis. Classification (GTDB taxonomy): domain Bacteria; phylum Actinomycetota; class Actinomycetes; order Mycobacteriales; family Micromonosporaceae; genus Asanoa; species Asanoa hainanensis. The sequence goes on along the minus strand of NZ_FZPH01000006.1, from coordinate 295,926 downwards.
GCCAGGCTTTGCTCCGCACCCATACGCGACCTTCGCTCCCGCCAGACTCGGGGTCCGCGGTAGGCAGGCTTTGCTCTGCACCCATATACGCAACACCCTGCGGCGGGGGTGTTGCGTATATGGGTGCAGAGCGAGGACGGTGCCCCTGACCAGGGCAATCGCGCGGTAGTGATCATTTAGTCGGTTCCGCTGCGCGGGTGATCGGCTGGCGTTTAGGTTTCGGCCTATGGCGGGGCTGAGACGGTATGCGGCGGAGTTCGTCGGCACGCTCCTGCTCGTGTTCGTCGGCGCAGGTTCTGCGGTAGCCGCCCGGGTCGACGGCGGCGTGGTCGTGGTCGCGCTCACCTTCGGCCTCACCCTGCTGGTGCTCGTCTACGCCATCGGCCCGATCTCCGGGTGCCACGTCAACCCGGCGGTCACCCTCGGCGCCCTGATCGCCCGCCGGATCTCGGTCGTCGGCGCGATCGGCTACTGGATCGCCCAGTTCGGCGGCGCTGCGGTCGCGGGCCTGGGTCTTTGGATCCTCACCCGCTACGGAGGCGTGGCCGACCAGACCGGTGCGTTGGCGACCAACAGCTACGGCCCCCACATCAACCTGGGCGGCACCTTCTTGCTGGAGATCGTCCTGACCTTCCTGCTGGTGCTGGTCGTCCTGGTCGTCACGAGCCGGTCGGAGCAGGCGGCCTTTGCCGGTCTGGCGATCGGCCTGGCCCTGGCCGCGACGAACCTGGTCGCGATCACGCTGGACGGCGCCTCGATCAACCCGGCCCGCTCCCTAGGCCCCGCGATCTTCGAGGGCGGCGAGCCACTACGCCAACTCTGGGTCTTCATCGTGGCACCCTTGGCCGGCGGGCTGCTGGCGGCTGTGACCGCCCCACTGCTGACCACGGCTCACAGCCACTACCGCCCGCACACCGAACGCGCTTGATCATCGGTTGCGCGAGGATTCGGCTGGCCAATCGATGGGCGACCGTCGCTCCGTTCTGGCCCGCTGATGGACTAGGCTGCGGCCGAATTTCCCATCGCGTCGGTGCGCACTGTCTACGGCGCCCGCGACCGTTCGGTGACTGAGACCGGGCCGTCAGCCGCCGCGCTGGCCCGCGCGTCGTGCGCGGCCGGCCCGTGGGCGGAGCGGCTCGACTCGCACGGCATCGGCTGCCGCACTCTCGAACGTGCCTCCTGACGCCCCGCCGCTTGGTTGAACGCGACCGCGGCTATCCGGTGGCCGCTGGGCCGCGACGGCTGGAGAGGACCACCCGATGGGAGGCCAGGGCCAAGCGCACTTGACCACCCGCTGGCCACTACGCCTACCAACCACATCAGGAATCTAACCGGCACGGACAGCCCACGTCAGCTAGACTCGGGATTAAGTGAAATAACTTAAAGCCGGTTGCACTTGCTGCTGATGTGACCAAGGCTACATGTCGGGGTCCGCGCACAGCAGGCCTTTGTGCAAAGGGGGGTGGGTCATGAGCAGGGCCACGACAATCGCGGCAACAGCGCTGCAGTTGTCCGAGGCGGCGAGCCGCAAGGGCAGCCCGGAGCACGCCTCGCTGAAGTCGTTCCTCGCCCTTCTAACGCAGGTCGAAGGCGACGAGGTCCGGCTGGTCGCGGGCGACGCGGGATCCGTTGCCGTGCCTGGTCTTCTGGTTGACCTACTGCGGCAGGTAGGCGCCGTGCTCGACCGCGGCGACGGTGTCGTGGTCAGCGAGATCGCACGAGAGCTCACCACCAGCGAGTCCGCGCGCCTGCTGGGCGTGTCGAGGCCGACGCTCATCAGCCTGCTCGACAAGGGCGAGATCCCATCGCACCGAGTCGGCACTCATCGACGAGTGGCGTTGGCCGATCTGCTCGCCTATCGCCGGCAACGCATCTCGCAGCAGCGCGATGCTTACGAAGCCCTGATGTCCGAACAGGACGAGCTGGGCATCTACGAGTAACTGGCCACTATGGTCCGGGTGCCGGCATCGGTAGCCTGACTTCGTGCTGCCGGTGCCGCTCATAGTCTTCCTCGATGCGAACGTCGTTTATTCGCGGTGCCTGCGGGACTGGTTGGTGCTGATGGCGCTCGACAGCCAATACACCGCGTACGAGCTGCGCTGGAGCGAAGCCGTTCTGGCCGAAGCGTTCTATCACCTGCGGCGAAGTCACCCGGCGGCGCCGGAGCAGCGGATCGAGCGTTGGCGGGACCTGCTCGACAGGAATTTCCCAGAGGCGAAGGTCGTCCGTTGGGATCCCCAGGCGGTACCAGAACCCAAGGACCCCAATGACCACCATGTCTTGGCCGCCGCGTACGCCGGGCACGTCGACATCCTCGTCACGTGTGACGGCGACGTCGAGAATTTTCAGCAGTGTCTGGACCAAGTGGGTGCCGGCATCGAGGTAGCCCACGTCGATGACTTCCTGTGCATGATCGCCGAGCGTCATTCGGCGCTCGTTCGGCGGCAATACCTGTCGCAGATCGCTTACTGGAAGCGGCGTGGCGAGCTGAGTGACGACGCGGCGGCGGACTCTTGCATCGACAGCCTCGACAAGGCGGGTGCGAGGCGATTCGCGTTCCTTCTGCGGACCGACGAGCGCCTCCGCAGCTGGTGACGGGCGCCCTCCGGCAGCGGGTTCGAAGGTCATGTTTACGGCGGTCCGCCGCCCGTGGAGGGCCGTTCTGCGCCGTCCGGCCGGTCAGAAAGTTCCATCGGTGGATGGAGATCAACTAGGCCGTGCAGCCGATGTCGCGGTGATGATCTTGGACCTTAGGCTCTCCCGCGTTTGGGGCGTTCGGCCCAATGCACATCACGTAAAACGCTCAGGAGCACATAGATGTCTACGCCTACGCCGGTGCTTGTGCAGGTTCGTCAGAAGGAGGTGGGCATCGCCTACCTGCTTTGGTTCTTCCTTGGCGGGCTCGGTATCCACCAGTTCTACCTCGGCAAGACCGGCCGCGGTCTGCTCTACCTGTTCACCCTCGGCATCTTTGGGATCGGTCTCGTGATCGACCTGTTCACGCTGCCCAGCCAGGTGCGTCAGCGCAACACCCAGCTCGCTGTCGGGATCGGCTGACCCGAAAGAAGGGCCCCCGACCGGCAGGTCGGGGGCACCGACTCGGGCTTCGACGCCGCCAGGGGAAAGCGGCGGCTGCCCCGTGGATGCTTTGGCCGACCTGCGGGTGTCCCGGCCGGACGGTGGTGCTGCTGGTCGGTGGCACCGACCGGCAAGCCGAAGCAGGCCACGCAGCGCTGGTCGTGGGACGTCGCCGGGACCCTGTCGCACGGTGCTGCCGGAGCGAACAGCGGCGCGCAAGATGCTGCCGGCCGGGCGCAGCCGGCTCAGGTCGTCCTCACCGAGGCCCAGCAGTCCCCGGTAGAGCCGCAGCGCGCCTAGACCCAGCAGTAGAGCCCGCCTTTGGTCTTCGCGGCGGTCGACGCCGCCAGCGCGCCGGCGGCTGCCGCACCCAGCGCGTCGCCGCGCTGCCCAGCACGGCATCATCCGCGCCCGCCAGGGCCGCGGTGAGTGCCGGCGGAATGGCAAGCACCAACGGCGAGTCGTCGCCGCTCACAGCGTCCGCACCTTCGACGGCGGCGAGGTCGCGGTCCAGCAGGATGCTCTCCCACTCCTCGATCGCCTCCCACACCGCGAAGTTGCCGTACTCCGCGGCCTGGAACTCCGGTCCAGGGCCGCCCGACACGACCCCGGCGGCCACGACCGCGTCCGGCGCCACGAAGAACGTGATGATCGAGCTCATAGCCGGGGATGGTGTCAGGCGATCTCCACGAGCGCCTCCGCGATGAGCCAGATGCCGAAGATGACGAACAGCGCCGCGGCTCCCCACTTGATCGTCTTCTCCGGTAGGCGCTTGCCGAGCATCCGGCCGACCACGATGGCCAGGGCGTCCGCCACCACCATGCCGACCGTCGAACCCACCCACACACCGAACCAGCCGTGCTGCGTGGCCAGCGTGATCGTGGCCAGCATCGTCTTGTCGCCGAGCTCCGCGAGGAAGAACGCGCCACCGACCGCCAGTACCGCCGAGCGCTGGGACCGCTGCGCCTTCGACTGCTCCTCTTCGGTCAGGGAGTCTCCACGCAGGGTCCAGGCCGCGAACGCCAGGAACGCGACGCCGGCCGCGAGGCTGATCCACTTGGTGGGCAGCGCCGCACCCAGGCCATAACCGACCGCCACCGAGATCAGGTGTACGACGGCCGTCGCGACCGTGATGCCGATCAGCACCGTCAGCGCGCGATAGCGCGTCGCGAAGGTCATCGCCATCAACTGGGACTTGTCGCCGAGCTCGGCTACGAAGATGACGCCGAAGCTGATCGCGAGCGCGGCGAGAAAGCCTCCCACGAATGTCCCTCCCGGGTGTGGTCACCGGGTCTGGACTCGCGCGCGAGACTTCGACCCGGCAAGTTGAGCATTGCCGTAGTCGAAGGTCTCGCTCACCTGATGGCCTAGACCGTCAGGTCGGGTGGCCGGGCGCGAACGCCAGTGTGTCGACCACCACGTTGGGAGCTACTCCCCTTCGCAGACACCCACGCTACTGGGTCAGCACCCAGATCGGAAGATCATCAAGGTGTGTGCTGCCGCTCACTCGCCAGCCGGCACGCTCGTACAAGGCGACGTTGCCCTTGTTCGTCGTCTCCAGGTAGGCCGGCAGCCCAGCCTCAGCAGCCGCCTCCAGCCCCGGCCGCATCACCGCACGACCGAGCCGGCGGCCGGCAGCCGAAGGGTGGGTGGCGAGGACCCCGAGGTACCAGAACGGCTCGCCGCGCGGAAAGAACCCCTGTACCGCGCGGTGATAGTCGTCGAGCCGGGCCAGCGCCTCATCGGAGACGGCCAGCTTGGGCTCGTCGGCGGACCAGGAAGCCGGCGCGTCCCACATTGCCAGCGACAGGCCGCCGTCGATCACCCAGGTGGTGCCGGGCGCGACCCGCAGGTCGAACAGGTGGCCGGCGAACTCGGCGGCCTCGGCGTCGCGGGTCAATGGGTCCCGGAAGAAATACCGAAACGCCGGATCCTGGTCGAACGCGGCGACGACGGTCTCGACCACTTGCTGGCGGTGAGCCGCCGTCGCCCGTTCCACGTGAATCATGCGAAGGACACTAACGTTGCGCCGGAGCCCCCGCGAGCGCGATTCCCCCATCCGAGGAGTCGAGGTCGACCGCCGCCTGGGTGAACTGCGCGTCGTGCAGCCGCCGATAAGCCCCGCCGGCCTCGAGCAGCTCGGAATGGGTGCCCTGCTCCACGATGCGACCCCGTTCCATCACCAGGATCAGGTGGGCGTCGCGGATCGTGGAGAGGCGGTGCGCGATCACGAAGCTCGTCCGGTCGGAGCGCAGCGCGGCCATCGCCCGTTGGAGCAACGCCTCCGTACGCGTGTCGACCGAGCTCGTGGCCTCGTCCAGGATCAGCAGCGACGGGTCGGCCAGGAACGCCCGCGCGATCGTGATGAGCTGCCGCTCGCCCGCGCTGACGTTGCTGCCCTCCTCGTCGATCACCGTGTCGTAGCCGTCCGGCAGGCTGCGCACGAACCGGTCCACGAACGTCGCCTCGGCCGCCGCGTGGATCTCGGCCTCGGATGCGGACGGGTTCCCGTACGCGATGTTGTCCCGGATCGTGCCCCCGAACAGCCAGGTGTCCTGCAGGACCATGCCGATCTCGCCGCGCAACGTCTCGCGCTTCATCGTGGTGATGTCGACGCCGTCGAGCGTGATCCGGCCGCCGTCGAGCTCGTAGAACCGCATGACCAGGTTGACCAGCGTGGTCTTGCCGGCCCCCGTCGGCCCGACAATCGCCACCGTGTGCCCGGGCTCGGCGACCAGCGACAGGTCGTCGATCAGCGGGGTGTCCGGGTGGTAGCGGAACGAGACGTGCTCGAACTCGACCCGCCCGTGCGGCTGGCGCACCTCGACCGCGGGCGACGGGTCCGGCACCTGCTCGTCGGCGTCCAGCAGGTCGAACACCCGCTCGGCCGACGCGACACCGGACTGCAGCAGGTTGGCCATCGACGCGAGCTGGGTCAGGGGCTGGGTGAACTGGCGCGAGTACTGGATGAACGCCTGCACGTCGCCCAGCGTCATCGTGCCCGAGGCGACCCGGAGCCCACCGAGGACGGCGATCACGGCGTAGCTCAGGTTCCCGACGAAGAACATCGCCGGCATGATGATCCCGGAGATGAACTGCGCCCCGAAGGCGGCCTTGAACAGCTGGTCGTTACGGGCCTCGAACTCGGCCTCGACCTCGCGCTGGCGACCGAACACCTTGACCAGCTCGTGGCCGGTGAAGGCTTCCTCGATGTGTGCGTTCAGCCGGCCGGTGTGCTGCCACTGCGCGATGAACTTCTTCTGCGACCGCTTGCCGATCTGCGCCGTGATCAGGAACGAGAGCGGCACGGCGACGAGCGCGACCACGGCCAGCAGCGGCGAGATCACGAACATCAACGTGACCACACCGATCACCGTGAGCAGCGAGGTCAGCACCTGGCTCAGGGTCTGCGACAGGCTCTGCGAGATGTTGTCGATGTCGTTGGTGACCCGGCTGAGCAGCTCACCGCGCGGCTGCTGGTCGAAGTAGGGCAACGGCAGCCGGTTGAGCTTGTCCTCGACGTCGGCGCGCAGCTTGCGGATCGCACTCTGCACCACGCCGTTGAGCACCCAGCCCTGCAGCCACGACAGCACGCTGGCCACGACGTAGATGCCGAGCACGATGAGCAGGATCCGCGCGAGCTGGTGGAAGTCGATGCCGACGCCGGGGATCGGCTTGGACTTGAGCAGCAGATCGGCGAAGTTGTTCTGGCCGCTGGCCCGGGCGGCGTCGGCTGCCTGGTCGAGGCTGACGCCCTCGGGCAGGCGGCGACCGAGCACGCCGCGGAAGATGACGTCGGTCGCGTGGCCGAGGATCTTCGGCCCGATCACCGACAAGGCAACGCTGGCCAACGCCAACAGGATGATCAAAACCAGCTTGCCGCGGTACGGACTGAGGCGGCGCAACAGGCGCTTGGCCGAGGGTACGAACGTCATGGACTTCTCGGCCGGCATACCAGCACTCATCCACGGCGGCCCACCACCGGCCCGCCGCCCAGCAGCAGGCAACCGACTCGGCACAACGCGCGCACCGGCGCCCGCTCCAACGGCACTTTGCGGTGCGGAGCCGGCTTGCGGCGTGGAGCCGTTCTCGGGCGCGGGGTCGTTTCGTGGCGTTGGGGGGTTCTGGGGCGCGGTCATGCGGTGGCTCCCACCGTGAGCTGCGACTCGACGATCTCCGCGTACGTCGGGCTGCTTTCCAACAGTTCGGCATGTCGGCCTCGGCCGACGACGACGCCGTCCTCGAGCACGATGATCTCGTCGGCGTCGATGATCGTTGACACGCGCTGCGCGACCACGACGACGGCCGCATCAGCTGTCACCGGACGCAGTGCCGCCCGCAGTCGGGCGTCCGTGCCCAGGTCGAGCGCGGAGAACGAGTCGTCGAACAGGTAGATCTCCGGCTTGCGGACCAACGCCCGCGCGATAGCCAGCCGTTGCCGCTGACCGCCGGAGACGTTGGTGCCGCCCTGGGCGATCGGCGCGTCCAGGCCTTCGGGCATCTCGGTGACGAAGTCCTTGGCCTGCGCGATCTCCAACGCTGACCACAGCTCCTCGTCAGAAGCGTCCGGGTTCCCATAACGCAGGTTGGAAGCGATCGTGCCGGTGAACAGATAAGGCCGTTGCGGCACCAGCCCGATCTTGCTCCACAGCAGGTCGGCGTCCAGATCACGGACGTCGACGCCGTCGACGAGCACGGTGCCGGCGGTCGCGTCGAACAGTCGCGGCGCCATCGAGATCAGGGTGGTCTTGCCGGCGCCCGTACTCCCGATGATCGCCGTGGTCTTGCCCGCCGACGCGGTTAGGTCGATGTCGCGCAGCACCGGCGAGGCGGCACCTGGGTACTGGAACGTGACCCCACGGAACTCCAGGCTGGCCCGGGCACTAACGGTGGTGACCGGGTTGGCCGCAGGGACCACCGTGCTGTCGGTGTCGAGCACCTCGGTGATCCGCTCGGCGGCGACCGCGGCCCGGGGCACCATGATCAGCATGAAGGTCGCCATCATGACCGACATCAGGATCAGGACCAGGTAGTTGAGGAACGCGGTCAGCGCGCCGATCTCGATCTGGCCCGAGTCGACCCGGCTGGCACCGAACCAGAGCACGCCGACGCTAGACACGTTGAGCACCAGCATGACGGTGGGGAAGATCAGCGCCATCAGCCGGCCGGCGCGCAGCGCGGTGGCGGTGAGCTCGTGGTTGGCCACGCCGAACCGGTCGGTCTCGAAAGGCTCTCGGACGAACGCGCGGACCACGCGTACGCCGGTGATCTGCTCGCGAAGCACCCGGTTGACGCCGTCGATGCGGGTCTGCATCTTGCGGAAGGTCGGCACCATCCGGCGGATGATCAGGCCGATCGCGATGGCCAGCACCGGCACGCAGACCAGCATCAGCCAGGACAGGCCGACGTCTTCGCGCAGCGCGAGGATCACGCCGCCGACCGCGGTGATCGGGGCGGTGACCAGCAGGGTGCAGCTCATCACCACGAGCATCTGCACTTGTTGGGTGTCGTTGGTGGTGCGGGTGATCAGCGACGGCGCGCCGAACTGGTTGACCTCGCGGGCCGAGAACGTGCCGACCCGATGGAAGATCGCCCCGCGTACGTCGCGGCCGAAGCTCATCGCCGTGCGCGCGCCGAAGTAGACGGCCCAGATCGAACAGGCCATCTGCACGACCGTCACCGCGAGCATCCAGCCGCCGGTGCGCAGGATGTAGCCGGTGTCGCCGAGCGCGATGCCCTTGTCGATGATGTCGGCGTTGAGGCTCGGCAGGTAGAGCGAGGCCATCGTGCCGACGAACTGGAAGGCGACGACCGCCAGGAGCGGTTTCGAGTACGGGCGCAGGTAGCGCCGCAAAAGTTTGATCAGCAACGTTCCCCCGGGTTGCTCTGGTGGCTGTCGGAGTCCGGGCGGCGCAACACGCCGTCGAGGAGGACCGAGACGACCTCTTCGGTGGTCATTGGGTTGTTGTCGGTGATGATCCGGTGGGTGCCGGCGAACGTGAGCAGACGCAGCATCCGGGCGACCTCGGGGGCCGGCATCCGGAACTGGTGTGCGTCGGGCGCCACGACGCGCTCGATCGCGTCCAGCATCGGCTGGTGGCTCGGGCGCTCTTCGGGCTTGTGGTGTTGGGGGCCGTCCATCCGCAGCGCGGACATCACGGCGAAGGCGGTCTCGAGTCGCTTGCGGATGATGTCGACGGCCTGCCCGAGCCGCTCGCGGACAGGCAGGTCCAGGTCGATGGCGTTGAGCGCCGCGACGGTCGGCAAGGGGTCGAGGACGGTCGCGATGGCTTCGCGGACCAGCGACTCCTTGTCGGGGAAGACGCGGAAGATCGTGCCCTCGGCGACACCGGCGGCCTCGGCGATCTGCTTGGTCGTGACCTTGGTGCCGTGCTTGACGACGAGCGGCAGCGTCGCCGCGACGAGCGCGGCGCGGCGCTCCTCGGGCGGCAGGGGCCGGGCCCGGCCCCCGGTGGCGGCAGTTGACGTCATCACGCCGCGAAGGCTAACTGAGTGAGTCACTCACTCACAACCGAATTACCCAGAGTTTCGCCAGGGGCGAACGCGGCAGGTGGGGCTCACGCCGAGGGCGAGACGCGTGCGGTGATGCTCAGGCAGAGAGTGATTTCAGGCCGACACGGCGTCGACGCCCGCGGCTGGGCGGGCCAGCAATTCGCCCACGCCGGTGATGTCGAGGATCGACGCCAGGAAGCGCGGGACCGACCGCAGGGTGACCGGGACGCCGGCCTCCTGGCCGCGGCGCCATGCGTGCACGAGCACCGCCAGGCCCGTGCTGTCGATGAAGGTCAGGCGCTCGACGTCGATCGTCAGCGTGGCCGGGCCGCGGTCGAGCGCGGACGCCAAGGCCACCCGCAGGATGTCGGCGCACGGGAAGTCGAGGTCGCCACGCACGGTGACCACCGAGTCCTCGACCTCCACCACCAGCGGCACCTGATCCGGGACCCGCCGACTCACCGTTGCCACCTCCGCGCCGTCACGAACAACCCACTTTAAGGCAGCTCACGCCAGTTCGCGCGGTGGCCGGGCCCGCCAACACATGCCGTATGACAAACATGCGCGTAGGGTGGGTTGGCCAGGCCGATTTATCAGGGAGTAGTCGACGCTTGTGAATACCGCCGACCTCGATGGTTCGGAGTCGGGCGGTCGCCAGGTCCCGGTAACGGCGACGCCCGACAGGCCCGCCACCGCGCCCTCGGCGCCACGTCGCACGCCACCCACCGCCGGCCAGCCCGCGCTGGTCGACAACTTCCGCGAAGGCGTCGTGGTCACCGACTCGACCGGCGTGATCCGCGAGTTCAGCCAGCCCGCGCTCACCCTGATGCCCGGGCTCTTGGCCGGCCGCACCTTCGCCGGCTGCGGCGTCACGCCGCTGACCGCCGGCGACCTGACCATCGGCGAGCGCCGGGTGCGCTGCCGCCGGGTCGACCTTACGGTCGCCGGAGACACGAGCATCGCCTGGTACGTGGAGGACGTCACCGACGCCATCGCCCGCTCGGACGCCCTGCTCGCCGAGCGGGGCCGGGCCCGTTTCCTGGCTACCGCCAGCCAGCAGCTCGGCAACCCGCTGCACGAGGACCGGGCGGCGCGGGCTGCGGTGCGGCTGGCCGTGCCCACGCTCGGCGACGTCGCCATCGTGGTGCTGGCGACGCGGCGCGGCCGCGCCCGCTGGTGGCGGGCGGGCGGCGACGGACCCGCGCTCGTCGACGGCGGCGTCCTGAGCGCCGACGAGCTGCCGCCGGCGGTGGCGCAGGCGCTGGCCGGCACCGAACCCTCCGAGGCCGACTGGCTCGCCGACCAGCTCGCCGACGTCGGCTGGCTGGGCGCGCGCAAACCCGGCTCGGTCGCCGTGCGGGTGGCGTCGCTGCCCGGCAGCGCGTCGCCGACCGGTGCGCTGGTCGTCGTGCGCGACACCGACCTCGACGAGCACGACGTGCAGATGCTGCGCGGCTTCGCCGCCCGGGCCGGCGCCGCGCTCGACGCCGCGGTGCTCTACCGCGACCAGGCCGAGGTCGCCGAGACCTTGCAGGCCAGCCTCGCGCCCATCGAGCCACCCCGCGTCGGCGGGGTGCAGTGGGGCGCCGCGTACCGGCCCGCGCAGAGCTCCCTGCGGATCGGCGGCGATTTCTACGGCGCGCACGAGCAGAGCGACGGCAGCGCGCTGTTCTACCTCGGCGACGTGTCCGGCAAGGGTGTCGACGCCGCTGTGTTCACCGGCCAGATCCGGCAGGGAATCCAGGCGCTGCGCCGGATCGAGTCGGACCCGGCCCGGCTGCTCACCCTGCTCAACGACTCCGTGCTGGAGACCACCCGCGCGCACGGGCACGGCCGCTTCGCGACCATGGTGCTCGGCCGGGCCCACCCGATCCACGGCGGCGGGCTCTCGCTGACCCTGGCCAGCGGCGGGCATCTGCCGCCGGTCGTGCTGCGCGCCGACGGCGCCGTGGAGACCGTCGACCTGCGCGGCATGCTGGTCGGGGTGGTGCCCGACCCGCGGATCGCCTCGGTCACCGTGCAACTCGCGCCGGGTGAGACGTGCCTGCTGTTCAGCGACGGCGTGACCGAGGCGCGCGGCGGCGTACACGGTGAGCAGTTCGGTGCCGCCCGCCTCGTCGCCGCGCTCGAAGGCTGCCAGCGGATGCCGGCGCCGGCGCTGGCCGAACGGGTCGAGCAGGTGATCGGCGACTGGCTCGGCGGGCGCAACCACGACGACATCGCGGTGTTCGCGATCCGGGCGGTCGCGTCGTGCGTACCCGCGCGGCATCTCCATGCGGTGCCCGCGCCATGACCGCGGTGCTCGACCCCGTCCTGGAGGTCGCCTACCCGCGCTACCTGCACTGTCTCGACGAGGCTGACGAGAACGGCGCGATCGACGTCGCCCTGACGCTGCTGGATTGCGGGGTGTCGGCCGATCGGGTGCTGCTGTCGCTCGTCGCCCCCGCGCAGGCGCAGGTCGGGCAGTGGTGGCAACGCAACGAGTGGAGCGTCGCGCAGGAACACGCGGCCACGCACATCAGCGAGCGGGTGGTCGCCGCCGTGGCGACCACGGTCCGGACGCGGCCGACCCGGGAGCGCGTCGTGGTCGCCTGCCTCGACGGTGAATGGCACGCGCTGCCGGCCCGGCTGGTCGCCGAGGTGCTGCGGCTCGACGGCTGGGACGTGACCTTCCTCGGCGCCAGCGTGCCGTCGCCGCACCTGGTCTCCTACCTGCACCGGCACGACCCGCGGGCGGTGCTGTTGGCCTGCGCGCTGCCGATGCGGCTGCCGCACGCGTTCCGCGCGATCGAGGCGTGCCGGCGCACCGACGTACCCGTGCTCGTCGGCGGTCGCGGGTTCGGCTCCGACGGGCGCTGGGCGAGCAAGCTCGGCGTCGCCTTCGCCACCGACGCCCGGGCCGCGTCGTCGGTCCTGGCCACACCGGCGTTCGACGCGCCGGCCTCGCCCCTGTCGCTCGATGCCACCGAGTATGACGCGCTGGTCGCGGCCCGGGTCGAGCTGATCGACCTGGTGCTGGATCGCCTCGACCTGGGGCGCTATTCGCCCACGCAGGTCGACGCGACGGTCGCGGACCTCGGCTACATCGTCGACGCGCTGGCGGCCGCCGTGTACGTCGACGACCCCAGCCTGTTCGGCGAGTTCGTGGGCTGGATGTGCGAAGTGCTGGACAGCCGCGGCGTGCCGCTGCACACGGTCGCGCTGACCTTCGACGTCATGGCCGACCGGCTCCGCGACTTTCCCCGGGCGCACCGTTTCCTGCTTGCTCTGCGGCCAGCCGCCTGATCTCGTCGCTGAACGCCTCGTCCCGTTCGCCTGCCGGGCGGCGGGCGGTGAACACGATCCGGTAGCCGTCCGGGTCGGTGACGGTCAGGTCGCGCGTGTTCCAGGGGGTGTCGGTCGGTCCGTCCACTGTGCCTGGTGCCTGCAACGCCAGCGCCGGCAGCTCCTCGGCTTCCGCGGCGAAGCTGATGCTCCACCCCGTGCCCGGCTGCGGATCGCCGCGCCGCACCAGGATGTCCTGGTAGCGCCACCGCCGCAGGTGCACCAGCATCGGCCCGCCGTCCGGGCCGGGCAGGGTGAACAGACTGACGAAGTCGAGGCCGTTGACGAAGAAGTCGACCGTACGCTCCAGATTGGACGCTTCGATCGTCAGGAACGCGGGCATCGGGTAGAGGTCGGTGGTGATACCGGTGTCGAGTGTCGGCTCGGTCATGCTCCGTGACGTTAAGGGCTGCCGCTACGTGAGGGTCAAATCTGGGTACAGCCGTCAACCGTGACGTCATTCGGACTCGAACTGCCCTGTGGTGCCGCCTGCGCCGACCCCCGCCTGCTCGCCGAACTCGCCCGCCGCGCCGAGGACGCCGGCTGGGACGGCGTGTTCCTGGAGGACTACCTGGTCTACCACGCGGAACCGGACTGCCCGACCGCCGACGTGTGGGTCGCCCTGGCCGCGATGGCCGGCGCCACGTCGTCGGTGCGGCTCGGCACGACCGTTACCGGTGGCGCCCGGCATCTGCCGTGGGAGCTGGCCCGGCGGGTCAGCACACTCGACCAGCTCAGCGGCGGCCGGGTGGTGCTCGGACTGGGCGTGGGCGATCCCAACGACGACGCGTACCGCCGGTTCGGTGGCGTCTCCGACCCGCGCACCCGGGCTTCGTTGCTGGACGAGTCGCTGCGGATCCTGGTGGGGTTGTTCGCCGGCGAGCGGTTCAGCTTCGCGGGCGCCCACTTCCAGGTCGACGACGTGCGATTCGAGCGGGTACGGGTGCCGATCTGGATCGGCGGCGGCTGGCCCGGCCGGGCGGGGGTGCGGCGGGCGGCCCGGCACGACGGGTTCCTGCCGTACCGGCACTCGTCCACCGACCGCTACGCGGACGCGGAGGAGGAACTGTCCGCGGTGCAGGTGGTCTCGATCTTGGACACGGTACGGGCAGAGCGCGGCTCGCTGGAGGGTTTCGATCTTGTCGTCGGTGGCCGCCGGCGCCGGACGGACTGGTCCGCCGAGCGGCTGCACGTGGCCGCGGTCGCGGAGGCGGGAGCCACCTGGTGGATGGAGTGGGTGCCGCCGGGCCCGCCGGACGAGATGCGGGCGGCGGTGTCCCAGCCACCGCTGCGGCCCTGACGCGAAAGATCCCGGCGGGAACGCCGGGATCTTCGCTATTCGGCTGCCTCTTCGGAGGTCCGGCGTTCGACCTCTTCCGGATCCTCGCCCCGTTGCACGGCGTCTCTGGTGGCCTCGGGCTCATTCTCCCGGATGTCCGATTCCATCAAGATCGCTTCAGATTGGTCCTGAAAGTCGTCGCTACCGACCGCTTCCTCTTCGGGCAGCGGATGCTCAGCACGAGACTTAGCGCGGTCGTCGGTCATGTCTTTCGACCTACCCCGGCGCCGGGGCCTGCTAACCAGGCCGGCCAGGGTCCTTCACCGGCCTCGCCCTAACGGGTGCTCGACGCATCTTCCTCGTTCCAGATGGAGATGAGGTGCCCGTCTCCGTACTCTTCGACGACGCGAGACCTTGCCTCGTCGAGAGACTCGGCAACAATGCGCAAACGAACACCGGGCTGGTCTTCGATCCAGATGAAGCCAACGTATTCCCGCGTCGGCATGCTCACGTTGTTCTCCGTGTAGGCGTCGGCTCGCGCTGGTCAACATCGCCGACCAGCGCGAGCCGAGCGGGCGGGCGCAAACCCGCCCGCTTCGGTCAGCGGTGTCGCGGGCCGGCACCCGCGAGCGGGCTGACCGCGTCGGCGGCAGAGGCTACCCCGACAGCCTGAGCAGTGGCCGGGAACGCTTGCGGGGTCGCGGCCCGGGCCAGGGTCGTGCTGCTGATCATCGTGGGCCAGGTGGCCGGGTCGGGGCGGGTCGCCGCGTAGGCGTCCACGGGTCCGGTCGCCAGCGGAGCCGCGGTGGCCGGCTTCGCGACCCGGCTCGCGCGGAAGACGCCGATCGAGAGGACGGCCAGGATGGCGATCTCGGCCAGGACCAGGCTGCGCTCGACCAGGCCCATCATCACGCGGCCGCCGGGGAAGGCGACGTACCAGAGCAGGCCTACCCCCACCGCGCACGTGACGCACAGGCTGCGCACGGTCGAGGTCAGGCGCTTGCCCATCCCGGTGAAGCGGGCCGCGAGCACCGCCGCCGCGATCGGCAGGGCGACGAACGCGGCCACCGACGCGTACCGGTGGATCAGTGCTGCGTTAGACATGGTCGTCACCGACGGCGGGTCCGTCGGGATGATCGCGGCGATCAACAGGCCCACGGACCAGATCGACAGCAGGAACGTCGGCAGCCCCCGGATGGCCACCCCCACCGCGCGGAGACCCGCGAGCAGGGCGGGCGCGCCGATCGCGAGGGCGACCATCGCGATCTCGATCGTCACGCCCCGGTTGGACAGTGCGTAGTCGCTGATGGTCAGTTTCAGGGGGTCGTATCCCGGGCCGAGTCCGATGTGTCCGACGACCGTCGCCACGACAGCGGTCAGCAGTCCGACGATGGACACGGATCCGTAAGCGCGGGCTTTGTTCATGCCTCAAGGCTTCCGGCCTGGGCGTTTTCCCGACATCGGGAAGCGCCCTGGCGGACCCCTCGGATTGTTGCCCGAAAACTGGGGGGATTGCACGGGCCTACCACTCAGGGTCGGGAAAACCCCACCGCCAACCCGGGTGGCTACGCCTCCGGCGCGATCCTGCCTGCAAGAACATCGGCCACATCGAAGCGTACGGGCGTTTCGAGCTGGTCGTAGCCGCAGGACTCCGGCGTGCGGTCCGGCCGCCACCGGACGAACTGCGCCGTGTGCCGGAAGCGGTGCCCCTCCAGATGGTCGTAGCGGACCTCGACCACCCGCTCGGGTCGCAGCGGCACGAACGACAGGTCCTTCTCAGGGTTCCACCGACTGGCGTCGCGCCGGTTGTCGGAGGCACCCTCGAACGCCGCGGCCCAGTTCCACGGGTGGTCAGCGAAGTCGGTGACCAAGGGCTGCAGCTCGACGAACAGCTCCTTGCGGCGAGCCATCGGGAACGCGCCGATCACCCCGACGGAGCTGAGGTTGGTGCCGCCGCTGTGTTCCCGCCAGGCCGCGGGAAGCCGAGGGTTGGCCGGGTCGTCGTAGAGGCCGAGCAGCAGCGACCCGATCGCGTCGGACTCCGTCTTGTGCACGCGGTAGCCGGCGACCACGCAGTCAGCGGTGCGGACATGCTTGATCTTCGCCATCACCCGCTTGTTGGGCTGGTAGGTCTCGTCGAAGCTCTTGGCGACCAACCCGTCGAGCCCAGCGCCCTCGAACAGCTCGAACCACTGCCGCGCGACAGCCGGGTCGGTCGTGATCGGGGTGAGGTGCACCGGCGGCCGGGCAAAGCGCAGGGCCTGCTCGAGCGCCGCCCGCCGCTCCGAGAACGGCCGCTCGGTGTAGTCCTCGTCGCCCAAAGCAAGCAGATCGAACGCGATGAAGCTGGCCGGCGTATGCTCGGCCAGCAGCCGGACCCGGCTCGCCGCCGGGTGCAGCCGCAGCTGGAGGGCACCGAAGTCGAGACCCTGGGTGTCGGTGCTGGCGATGACGATCTCGCCGTCGACCACGCACCGCGGCGGCAGGCTCTCCTTGACCGCCGCGACGATCTCGGGGAAGTAGCGCGTCATCGGCCGCTCGTTGCGGCTGCCGACCTCGACCTCGTCACCGTCGCGGAACACGATCGACCGGAAGCCGTCCCACTTGGGCTCGTAGAACCGGTCGGCCGGGATCTCCAGCACCGACTTGGCCAGCATCGGCTGCACGGGTGGCATCACAGGCAGCTGCACGAACCCATTCTGTCGCGCCCCACCGACAGTTACGGTGCCGTTCCGTCGTCGAGCCAGACCACGATTCCGGTCAGATCGCTCAACACCGCCGCCACGCCGGCCCGGACGGCGGCCGCACAGCGGTCGGCGGTGAACGAGGCCGCGTCGTAGGTCGACGACATCCCCAGCCCTTCGCCTCGGAACGAGGCACCGGCCCAGTCCACCGCGGTGACGTTGTGGGTGGGCTCGGCGAGCTCCGCGCCCACGACGAGGAACTGCTGCGCGAGGTGGCTCGCGGTGACCAGGGCCAGCGGGTCGATCAGGTTGTTGCCGGCGCTCACGATCAGGTCCGGCCCCATATCCAGCGCGCGAGTGATGCTGGGCACCAGGTCATGGGCGGTGCCGGCATCGACCGTACGCAGGTCGACCTTCTCCTCGTCAGCCCAGCTCCGCACCGCTGCCACCAGCGCGTGGGTCGGAGCGTCAGACCCGGCGGTGAGCAGCACCACCCGGAAACCCTCCGGCGGGTGCACGCCGTCCCACGAGCCCGGCCGGGGTCGGACGGTGCCCTCCGGGGTCGGCGGCGCGGTCGGGTCGGTGAACCCCGGGCCGAGCGTGCCCACGGGGGCGGGCATCGGGCGGGGTTGGGACCAGTCGTCGCCGGAGCCGCACCCGGTGACCAGTGCGGCGGTCGCGGCGAGCGTGGCTACGGCCCGGATCAAGGGGCGCACGGGCTCATTCCTACCGCAGCCCGCGCTGGCCGTACCCCTGCTGACCAGGTTGTCTCCAGTCTTTAGCCCGTGCGCCGACTCCCGTTCACCTGCCGCGTGCAACGTGCACTGGCCAGGAGAAGGAGCCACATGCCAGCGCGTATCCGCCAGATCGTCGTCGCCACCCTGCTCGGTCTGGTCGCCGTGACCGCTGGACTCCTGGTCGCCGGCCCGGCCGCCGCACACGGGTTCTCGTCAACGGTCTACGTCACCCTCACCTCGGACGGCGACGCTCACCTGCGCACGAAGCTCGAGCTCGAATACGACCTGCTCGTCGTGTCCACGGCCGACTTCCGCCACGACGACCCGCTCTTCCGGGCCGGCACCGCGGCGTTCGATGCCGGCGACAGTGCCGCGGAGCTCGCGGCGATCAACGGACACCAAGACTCGGTGATGGGGTACGTCACCGACCGCTTCACCATCGAGGGGTGCACGCCGGCCGTGGCCGGGGACTTCGCGCTCGGCGAGCAGGAGGGCGTGCCGTACGCCGACATGGTCCTGGATTGGACGTGTCCGAGCCGGCTCGCCGGCCGCGAACTGCACAGCGGGCTCTTCCCCGATTCCGAGGGTTACGTCAAGGGCACCAAGACCATCGTCACGTACGTGATCGACGGCCGCTCCGGCAGCGCCGCGCTGGACGCCGCGCACCCGTCGTTCTCCACCGGCCAGGCCGCGTACCAGCGCTTCTGGGAGTTCTTCCGGCTCGGCGCCGAACACCTGCTCGGCGGGATCGACCACATCCTGTTCCTGCTGGCCCTGATCGTCGGATCGCGGCGACCGCGCGAGATCGTGCTCGCCGCCACCAGCTTCACCCTCGCGCATTCGGTGACGTTCATCCTGGCCGCCCTCGGTGTGGTCGACGTGCCGCCGCGGGTGGTCGAGCCGATCATCGCGCTGTCGATCGCGGTGGTCGCCGGCTGGTACCTGTGGCGGCTCTGGCGGCGCGGCGACCACGCCATGGAGCTCGCGTCGCCCGACGGCGGCCACTTCGCGCTGGACCGCTCGGGCTGGGGCCGGCTCGCGGTCGTGTTCGGGTTCGGTCTCGTGCACGGCCTCGGCTTCGCCGGCGCGTTGGGCATCGACGAAGCCTGGTCCTGGACCCTGCTGTGGTCGCTGCTGGTCTTCAACGTCGGCATCGAGGTCGTTCAACTCGCCCTCATCGCCGCCGTGTTCCCGCTGCTGATGGTGTTGCGCCGCCGGTCGCCCCGGGCGGGGCTGTGGGTCTCGGGTGTGGTTTCCGCAGGTGTGTCCGCGATGGGACTGATCTGGTTCGTCGAGCGGGTGTCCGGCTCTTAAGAGTCCGCTTAGGCCTTCGGGTAAGGGCCACTACCTGTATCAGCCAGGTTCATGGTCGGTTCACGGGTCCAGAACAGCTTGATTGCCGTACCCCGTACCCCACTACCTGGGAAGTAAGGAATCCATGAGATCTCGTATCTCGCCGCGGTTGGCTGCCGGAGCCACCGCGACGTGCCTGGGGCTTGCCATCGCCCTGGGCAGTGGCCTGGCCAGCCCGGCCAGCGCCGCCGACGGCACCAGCGTCACCGCCGTCATCCTCGGTGTCGGTGCCAACGAGTCCCAGCGCATCGTGACCTGGTACTCGTCGACCGACACCGCACAGCAGATCCAGCTCGCGCCGACCGCCGAGCTGTCCAACGGTGAGTTCCCGTCGACCGCGGCGACCTTCGCCGCCATCGGTGGGGCCAACATCGCGACCAGCGGCGGCTTCAACCGCCACGCGACGATCACCGGCCTGAAGGAGAACACCGCCTACTCGTACCGGGTCGGCGCCGAAGGCAGTTGGTCCGCGACGTACGCGTTCAAGACCCAGGACTTCGAGGGCGACTTCGACTTCCTGTTCTTCGGCGACCCGCAGATCGGCGCCTCCGGTGAGGTCGCCAAGGACCAGGCCGGCTGGCAGGACACGCTCGACGTGGCAACGGCCGCCAACCCGAACGCCGAACTGCTGGTGTCCGGTGGCGACCAGGTCGAGACCGCCAACACCGAGTCGCAGTGGAACGCCTTCCTGGCTCCCGACAAGCTGCGCCAGTACCCGTGGGCCGCCACCATCGGTAACCACGACGTCGGCGGCAAGGCCTACGAGCAGCACCTGTTCACGCCGAACACGGACCGCTCGGGCCCGTACTACGCCAACGGCAACCCGGCGTCGAACACCTCGGGCGGTGACTACTGGTACATCTACAAGGATGTTCTGTACATCGACCTGAACAGCAACAGCTACGCGACCGCGCAGGGTGGCGGCGGCGACGCCGCGCACATCAACTACGTCACCGACGTGATCAACCAGCACGGCGCCGAGGCCAAGTGGAAGGTGCTCGTCTACCACCACGCGATCTACTCGCCGGCCGACCACGCCAAGGACGGCGACAACAAGCTTCGCCGGGTCGACTTCCCGACGACCTTCTCGAAGCTCGGTGTCGACCTGGTGCTCCAGGGCCACGACCACAGCTATTCGCGTAGCTACCTCAACAAGAACGGCGCGAAGGCCAACCCGGACGAGCAGCCGGGTGCCGCCGACGTGTACGCGGGTCCGGGTGGCGTCCTGTACGTCACGGGCAACTCGGCGTCGGGCTCGAAGTACTACGACATCACCAAGCCCGACAACAGTGGTACGAGCGGCGCCGGCAACGGTGCTGACCCGCTGAACCCGAACAACTACTGGTACAACTCGGTGCAGAACCAGGAGCACGTCCGCAGCTACGTCAAGGTCGAGGTGCGCAGCGACAAGCTGGTCGTGGCGAACATCCGCAGCGGCACCTGCCTGGCTCCGAACGCGGCCGTCGAGCACGGCAGCTGGTGCACCAACACCACCACGGACCAGCCGGTCGGTTCCATTGTCGACAAGGTGACCGTGCACCCGTACAACGGTGACGGTCAGAACATCCAGGTCGACGTGCCCAACGCCGCCCCGGGTGAGTTCGGCTGGACGATCGACGGCTACAACGGCCTGGTCGACCTCGGCACCGCTGTCGAGCACAACGGTGACTACTTCGAGGCCGCTGGCAAGATCAACCCGATCCTGGTGTCGGACAGCCGCCGCTCGCTGGCGCCGTGGTCGATCTCGGCCAGCGTCGGTGACTTCCGGGACGCCGACAAGTCGTTCTCGGGTAGCTACCTCGGTTGGACGCCCTACGTGCTCGACGCCGGCGCCGGTGCGCAGGCCAGCGGGTCCGTGCCGTCCGCGTACGACGACCACGGCCAGGGCCTGTCCGTCTCGCGCGGCCTCGGCTGGGGCGAGCAGGGCCACCCGCGTGGCACCGCCAAGCTCGGCGCCGACCTGGATCTGAAGATCCCGGGCACCGTCGAGAAGGGCGGCTACCGCGCCACCCTGACGATCACCGCTCTGAGCAGCTGACCGTCGACGTTTGACTGGCGGGGCAGGCGCTCGTCGTTTTCGGGCGCCTGCCCCCCACTTCTTCTTCGAGGACCTCACATGCGCGCGTTTCGTACTCTCCTGGCGCTGGCCGCCGTCCTGACCACCACCGGCCTGGTCGCAAGCCCCGCCCGAGCAGCCGACGGCGATGTGGCATGGACGGTCCGGACCGCGTCGAACAGCTTCGGTGCCGACCGATCCAGCTTTAGTTATGCCGTCAATCCCGGCGGCAAGGTCGATGACACGATGGTCGTGGCCAACCACGGCAAGACCGCACTGGACCTGGCCGTGTACGCGGCCGACGGCTACACCACCAAGACCGGCCAGCTCGACCTGCTCACGACGGACAAGAAGTCGAAGGCCATCGGCGTCTGGCTGCGAGCCGGCAGCGAGCGGGTGACCATCCAACCTGGAAAGTCCGTCGACGTGCCGTTCACGGTCGCGGTGCCGGCCAACGCGACGCCGGGCGACTACGTCGGCGGCGTCGTCACCTCACTGACGCAGCCCGACCAGGAGCAAGGCATCAACGTCGAGCGGCGCCTGGGCATCCGGGTCAAGCTGCGCGTCGGCGGCGACCTCACCCCGCAACTCGCGATCGAGAACCTGAAGGTGTCGTACGCGGGCTCCGGGAACCCTTTCGCCAAGGGCGACGCGACGGTGACGTACACGATCCACAACACGGGCAACGCTCTCGAGTCGGCGAAGCAGGCCGTGTCGCTGTCGGGGCCGTTCGGCTGGCTGCGGGCGACTTCGGGCGAGGTGCCGGCGGCGCCGGAACTGATGCCGGGTGAAAGCTGGACGGTGACCGTGCCGGTGCACGGGGTCGCGCCCGCCCTCCGGCTGTCCGCCACCGCGACTCTGACGCCGCTGATCACGGACGCGTCGGGGTCTACTACGCCGCTGGACACGATCGCGGCGACCACCCACGGCTGGGCCGTACCGTGGACGCTGTTGTTGTTCGTGGTGGTGCTCATCGCGGTCGTGATCGCGATCGTGGTGCTCACCCGCCGCGGCCGCGCCCAGCGCAAGGCCCGTGAGGACGCCCGCGTGGAGAAGGCCGTCGAGCAGGCAATCCGCATGAAGAGCGCGTCAACGAGCTGACGCGAGAGCTGCCCAGCGCGGGCGCCAGCGCCCACGGCGCTCGGCGCCCGCCGCTGCATCCGGCGTCGGCGCAAGGCGGGTGCGCGCCAGCCTGCCGGTCCGCGTGCGCGTGCGAAGCGCCGCGTCGGGCGTGCGCGCAAGGCGGGCTCGACGCGCGCGTTTGGCGTCCGCGCGAGGCCGGCACGAACCGCCCCGCCCGTCCGCGTGCGCTCGCGGGCGAAGCGCCGCGCCCGGCATCTGCGGCAAGCCGCGCACGGGCGCCGCGCCCCCGCCTGCCGGGCACGAAGCGCGGGGCGGGGCCAAGCGTTGCCGGCTACTGGCCGCCTAGGACCGGCGGGGGTGGGTCGTTCGCGTCGCGCCAGACCAGGTCGTCTTCTGTTAGCCAGGTGCTGTGCTCGTTCGACTCTTCCTCGTCGGTCTGGTTGGTGCGGCCCGCTCCTGCCGCCTGCGAGCGGTTCGCCGCCGCGGTGCGGCCGTCGGCGCCCGGCGCCGTCGACCCGTTGCGGGGCCCGGCCGCGCTGTTGCCGCCGCCACCCGGACGCCCGGACGCTGCCTGGCTGCCGCTGACCCCGCCGGAGCGAGGCGCGCCGCCGCGCTGGCCCGTCGCCGCCTGCCCGGAACCGGTCGTGGGCTTGACCGTGTTGCCGCCCTTGGTGTTGGCGGACGCCGCCGACGTGGGCGAGCCGCTGGTCACGGTGCCGCTGCCCGGCGAGCCCAGGACGCCGCCCGGCGGCAGCCCGCCGGAGGTCAGCCCGGTGCCCACCGTGCCAGGCCCGCCCGGGGTGCCGCCCAGGCCACCCACCGCGCCGACGGCGCCGATGCCGACCACGCCGGCCGCGAGCGCGCCGTCGCCGCCGCTGGATAGCTGCGAGCCGCCCGTCTGCGTGCCGTCGCCGACCGTGCCGGTGCCGGTGGTCGGCGGGCCGCCGGCCCAACCGGGGTCAGCGGCGACATGCCCCGGGGTGTTGACCGTGTCGGTGCGGGCGTAGCCACCAGGCCCGGTGCCCGGGTCCATCGACGGCGAACCGACCCGCGGCCCGCCGGACGGTGTGTGGCTCGTGTTGGGGTCGCCCTCGGGCAGGCCGGTCGGCGGCGGCGTGAACGGCCGCCAGTCACCCTGGTCGGCCACCTCATATTGGGTGGCGACGCCGGCGACCAGGACCGCCATCCGCTCGCGGGCGCGTTCCTTCTCTTCCTCGTCCTGGTTGTGGCCGAAGATGCCACCGACCAGCAGGCCACCGACCGCGCCGGCCGGGCCGAGGAGCGCGCCCTTGGCCGCGCCGTCGAGGGCGCCGCTGACCATCTTGTCGTTGTCGTCGTGCTCTTCGGGCGTCTCGGCCTTGGCCTGCGCGTCGGCGAGCGCGGCACTCATCTGACTCAGGCCCGAGTGCGTGGCCAGGAAGTTGCCGGAGAGCTCGCGCGAATAGGTAGAGATCTTGCCGATCCGCTCGTGGAACTCCGCGCCGGCGGCGCCTTCCCAACCGGCGATGACCCGGTCGAGGTCGCGGTCGACCGCGCCCGCCAGCGTGTCGGCCTGGCGTTCGGCGGACTTCCACGCGGCGACGGTGTTCTCGATGACGCACGGGTTGCCGGCGAACAGCTGGTCGTAGAGCTCGCGGTGGCTCATCCCCGAGTAGCGGCCCGCGTCACCCATTGCTGGAACCCCCCAGTGCCTTCTGCACGCCGCCGAGGACGTTGGCGATGTCGGCCGAGTTGGCGGTGTTGCGCGCCTCGGTCGTGCGGTAGTTGCTGATGATCGTGTCGGTCGCCGACTGCGCCGCGCGGATCGCCTCGATCAGTCGCCGTACCCGGGTGGCCTGCTCGTCCTGTCGGGTGTCATGGGCGTCGGTGATCCGCTTGGCGTCGACGAACGCGCCAAGCGGCGGTCGCGCGGCTGCGGAGCCGGTCACCGTCTTGAGCAGCGTCTCTGCCTCGGTCAGGCGGGCGTTGAGGGCTCGACGGAAGTCTTCCAGCGAGAGAATGTCGACCTTGGTCTGTTCGTTCCCCATCGATCAGATGTCCAGTCTTGTCTGGGTGACCCCGAAAATCGGGATCGCCGGCTGCCTGCTCACTTCACGTCCACAGTCGAGACTAGCGCGAGGCAGCGACACTTTTCGACCCGTCACCACGCCGTACGCGCTGATCATCCCGCCGGTCGGACGAAGTTCTTCGCCGCGCCCGGGTCCAACATGGGCCCGTTGGGCAGCAGAGACAGCAGCGTCATCGGCACCGGCAGGGGATCCACGCCGCTGTATCCGAGCGCGACCGCCGCGTTGACCTCGCCGTCGGTCCGCAACGGATACTTGTAGCCCTGGTCCGTGACCAGGTACGCCGTCGTGTCCGCGTTGACACCCGGCGCCGGCTCGGCCCGGACCAGCGCGCCCTTGCCGCTCGCCACGACCACCCGGTCGGCCGTGCCCACACCGTCCCGGCCGGCTCCGGCAGCCGAAGCGCCAACCACCGCGGGCGCGACCGAATACCGCCGCACCTGCGCCGTGACCCCACCCGCCGACGTGCCGTTGTGCACCGCGCACAGCATCGGATCCACGCCCTGCCCAGAAGGGATCGCCGGCAACGTGGCCGGGAAGTCCTTCGGCTCCACCGTCGCACCCCGGACCAGCGCCGAAGCGGCCTCGGCAGCCGAGATCTCGATCTCCCGCGGGTCGTCGGCGAGCAACAGCTTCGCCGACACCGACCCGATGGTCACGAGCCCGTCGCGGGTCAACACGTACCGCTGCGATCCGTTCCGATAGACCTGACCGATCTCACCGCTGTCGCCGGCGACCTCGCGCGGGCTCGTCTGCCCGGCGTCCTCGATCTGCGGCCGCCGCAGGTCAGGGCCGGCGGAGATCCCGTTCAGCAGCGCCTTGCCGACGACCACAGGCGTGACCGCGGCCAGCTCCAACGCCGTCAACGTCGTCTCGTCGACCACCTTGTAACGCCGGTCGCCCAGCACCAGGTAGGTCGCGACCGGCCCGCTGTCGTCGGCCGGCGTGCTCAGCAACAGCGCCGCGTCGGTGCCCAGGGACGTGCCACCAGCCGGTTCGCGCCCGACGAACACCGTCGTCGTCGGCGCGCCGGCACCCTGCGGCGGCGTGCTGCACACGCTCCACGGCAACCGCAACAACGAGCCGCGGTCCGGCGGCGGGTCGGGAGCACCGACGATACCGATCGGCTCGCCCACCGCGTACGCGGAAAGCGAGTCGCGCGACATCTGTCGCATCGCGGGCTTCTCGGTGCCGGCGAACAGCAGCGCCGAGGTCCAGTTGAGCACCGGGTACAACGTGTTGTCGGCCAGCACGTACCGCGCGCCGGTCTCCCGCATGATGATCAGCTCGCCGCTCGCCGGCTTGCCGCCACCGGGGTTGACCAGACCGATCACACCGACGATCGCGAACACGATCGCGGCGACCATGACGCTGCCGAACAACGCCAGACCGAATCGGCGCATCGGCAGGTCCGTGGTCTCCGGCTCGCCGCTGAGCAGGCCCGACACGATGCGCCGCGTGATGAACCGGTGCGCCTGCACCTGTTCCTGCCGGCTGCGCATGACGACCCTCCAAACGGCATCGCGCTCCGCTGCCCGCGACGCGGCCACCCTACGATAGGTGACTCGTCGTACGCTGTCCCCGCCGTGCCCCTGGGGAGGAGGACGCGCATGCGAACGGCTGTGTGGCGGCTTGTCGTCGCCGAGGTTGCCATCGTCGTCGTCGCCCTGGCCGCGTTCAGCGGGTCGCCGATCGGGCTCGGCGTCGCGGCCGTGGTCGCGCTCGTCGTCGCCGCGGTCGTCTACGCGCGCCGCGACGGTCGATGGTGGACAGAGAAACTGCAGGCCCGCCGGCGTTGGCGACGTCGCAGGGGAGCAGGCTCGGTGCTGCAACCCCATGCCATCAACGGGTACGACGACCGCGGCACCAGCGTCGGCGTCGGCTGCGACGAGGGCGGCTGGTTCGCCGCCGTGGCCATCGCGCCCCCGCTGGGCGTCTCCGGCACCCGGGGCGTCCCGGTCCCGGTGGCCCGCCTCGCCGAGCTGCTCGACGACGCCACCGTGCCGCTCAGCGGCCTGCAGGTGGTCTCCTGGGCCGCGCCGGCGCCACACCACCTGCTGCCCGCCCAGGTGCCCAGCGTCGCCTCGTACCACCAGCTCGCCGCCGACTTGCTGCCCTCCGGCCCGGCGCCGATCGACCAGCGCGACTGGGTCGCCGTGCGGCTCGACGTCAACGACGCGGCCGTCGCCGCACACCGCCGCGGCGGTGGTGTCGAGGGCGTGCACCGCGCCGTCGCGGCCGCCGTCGGCCGGGTCAGCAAGGCCCTGGCCAGCGCCGGCATCGTGACCGAGATCCTCGGCCCGCAACAGCTCGGCTCGGCCGTGCGGCTGTGCGCCGGAGTCCTCGACGACGACGTGGTCGCCGAGGACTGGACCACCTTCTCCGCCGCCGGCCTGCACCACCTGGCCTTCGAGGTGCACGGGCTCCCGCCGCGCGAGGCACCACTGTCGACGCTGCTGCGTACCCCCGCCGCCCAGGTCGTGCTCTCAGTCGAGCTGCGCCCGCGCGAGGGCAACGGCTCGGTCCTCGCCCGCACGGTGGTGCGGATGGCCGCACCCGCGCCCAACCTGCCCGACGCCGCCCGCACGCTGTCCGGCCGGGCCGACCAGCTCGGTCTCAAGCTGCGCCGGCTCGACGGGTGGCAGGGCCCTGCCGCGTACGCGTCCGCACCGACGGGTGGTGGTCCTTCATGACCCGCGCTGGTCAACCGATGTCGCCCGCGTCCGCGGGGCAGGTCGGCATGCACGCCGAGCACACCGGTCTGCTGCTCGGCCGGGGTGCCGACAGCGACGCCGTGCTGCTGCGGCTGTTCCGGCCCCAGCCGACCCGGGTCGCGCTGATCGGCGGTCTGTGGCTGGCCCGCGTCACCGTCTTTCGCGCGCTGGCCCTGGGTGCGCAGGTCTTCGTCCGCACCTCCGACGATCGCCGATGGGAGGGCCTGGGCGAGGTGGGGGTCGGCAACCCCGATCGGGTACGCGTCGTCACCGGCGGCCGGCCACCCGTCGCTGGCCGCGTCGGAGAACCGGTGCTGCACGTGCACGACGTCGAAGGCCAGCGACCGATGGACCTGCGCCCCGGCGAGGCCTGGCAGACCACGCTGACCATCTCGGCGCAGCTCACCGACACCGCCGCCGACGCGCTCGCGGTCGCCGACGCCGCCCTGGTGCAGCGGATGTGGGCCCAGCAGGCGGTCTACGTCGCGGCCCGGCTGGGCATCGACCCGGAGGCATCGTCCGAAGTGGAGAACCTGCCGGACGACACCGTGGCCCTGCTCAGCGACGGCCAGGTCCGGGTCGCCTGGATCTCGGCAACCGACATCGAACAGCAGATGTTCGGCCCGCCCGGCCGGCTCTAGCTCTCCCGGATCGCGCGGATCCAGCCGTACAGGCCGCTGACCCATACCACCAGCGGCAGGATGCCGAGGATCAGCAGGATCTCCAGGATGTCGACGGTGCGGCCGAGAAGCGGTGAGCGGCGCCGACCCGCGCCCAGGGCCGCGCCGACGCTGATCGCGGCCACGACCAGCAACCCGGCAACCACCAGGGTGAGCCGGCCCAGCATGCTCGAGGTCACGAAGCCGCCGACCGCGATCGCGCCAAGAGCCACCACACCCGCACCCAGCAGCGGCAATCGTTGCGCGGTCGAGATGAACCAGCGCGCCCGCATGAACAGCAGCAGCCCGAGCGCGGCACACAGCGCGTACCCGGCGGTGCCTCCGGTGGTGACCAGCGCGAGCGCCGAACCGGCCGCGATCAGGCCGACCGCACCGAGCATGCCGGCGAGCAGGTCGTCGGCGCGCTCGGCGAGGCGCAGCACGCGGGCGCCGTCGACCGACTCGGTGTCGGTGCGCAGGTCCTCGGTGCCGGACGGCACGGTCGGCACCGGCAGCCCGGCCAGCCGGTAGGACATCATCGGCATCGCCGGCACGAAGACCAGCGCGAGCGCGAGCACGATCGCGGACGCGCCGGCCGGGGTGGAACCGAAGACCATGCAGATCGCGGCGGCCACACCCAGGCCCACGGCACCGGCGACGGCGGCGAGGAACACTTGGCTGTACGCGGCGACGGCGGCGCTACCGGCGACCGCCGCGACGAACACCACGGCGGCGGCGCACACCAGCAGATCCGGTGCCCCCAGATCGCCCAGGCCGCGGTTGCCGGCGAACAGGGTCAGCCCGCCCACGGCCGCGTACACCATGGACACGATCGCCAACAGCAGCCCGTTGCGGTGGTCGCCGTAGCCGCGCGCGGCGACGGCCGAGGTCGCGAGCAGCAGCAGCGCAAGGACCAGGGCGACGGCCGGCGCGACACCGCGCGGCGGACCGGTCAGCGCGAGCGCGACGGCACCACCGACCAGCGCGGCCGCGCCCAGACCGAGCCCGAAGACCTTGGTGGTGGCGGTCGACCAACGACCGGGCCGCATCCGGGTCGCCGTGGCGATCGCGTCGACCACGTCGTCGAACACCGGCTCCGGCTGCTCACCGCCGCGCGGGCGCAGGTAGAGCAACTCGCCGTCGCGGATCTCCAACTGCGCCGGCGACTGGGCGATGTCCAGCGCCGGGCCGGCCAACCGCGCCAGCGACCAGCCGTAACGGCCGTCGGGCTCGTCGGCGAGCCGGTCGCCCGCGAACCGCAGCACGGTCGGCAGCACGTCGGCGAGGGGCACGTCGGACGGTAGGGCCAAATCGACCCGCGTCTTGGGCGCCACGATGGTCACGCGGCTCGATCCGGCCGTCATCGCGCCCGCCACGATGTCCCCTCCTCGTCGATCGGTCGCACCCGGGCGTATCGCGGGCGCCACCGCTTCCGGCAGAGTACATACGATGGCCACGGTCCGGTGTCCACCCGCCCCTGGGGAGGATTTGGCGTTGAGCACCGTCCTGTTCCGACGGCCACCTCGTCGGCCTGGCCCTGCCATGCCGCGCGGTGAGTTGCTGGTCGAGTCGCCCCCGGAGCTGCCCGAGCAGCTCCCACGCGGCATCGGCCAGTTGCTGATGGTGTTGCCCATGGTCTGTGGCGTGGGTGCCATGGCCTTCCTGTACGCGGGTCGCGGCGGCGGTGCCGTCACCTGGATCGCCGGCGGCCTGTTCGGCGTCTCCATGCTCGGCATGGCGATCGGCTCGATGGGCGGCGGCGACGGCAACAAGAAGGCCGAGCTCGACGCCGAGCGCCGTGACTACATGCGCTATCTGGCCCAGATCCGCAAACGGGTACGCCGCGCGTCCGACCAGCAGCGGTCGGCCGCGATGTGGGTGCACCCGGCGCCGGACGCGCTGTGGTCGCTGGCCGCCTCGCGCCGGATGTGGGAACGCCGGTCGACCGATGAGGACTTCGGGCAGATCCGGGTCGCTGTCGGTCCGCAGCAGCTCGCGGTCGACGTCACGCCGCCGGAGACCAAGCCGGTCGAAGACCTCGAGCCGATGTCGGCCATCGCGCTGCGCCGGTTCATGAGCACCTTCCGCGCCGTGCCGGACCTGCCGATCGCGCTGTCGATGCGCGCGTTCGGCCGGGTGTCGCTGCGCGGCGAGCGCGACCGGGTGCTGGCGGTGACTCGGGCCGCGATTGCCCAGCTGGCCACCTTCCACTCGCCGGAGGACGTGCGCATCGCGCTGGTCGCGGCGCCGGAACGGGTCGGCGACTGGGACTGGCTCAAGTGGCTGCCGCACGTGCAGGTCGACCGCAAGGTCGACGGCGCCGGTCC
This sequence comes from Asanoa hainanensis, assembly GCF_900188485.1. Classification (GTDB taxonomy): domain Bacteria; phylum Actinomycetota; class Actinomycetes; order Mycobacteriales; family Micromonosporaceae; genus Asanoa; species Asanoa hainanensis. The sequence goes on along the minus strand of NZ_FZPH01000006.1, from coordinate 266,053 downwards.
CGTCCGGCTGGTGTTCGACTCGATGACCGAGCTCGAGGACGCGCTCGACGACGAGCTGAGCAGCCGCGGCCGGTTCAACCCGTCGGCGAAGGCGTTGACCACGCAGGCGCACCTGGTCGTGATCCTCGACGGTGGCGAGGCGCCGGCCGCCGCCCAGCTCACCGGCCCGGGCCTGCTCGGCACCACGGTCTTCGACCTGTCTGGTGCCGTGCCGCGTGATGCCGGCCGCTGGCTGCTGGCCTTGACGGTCAACGGCGACCGGATCGAGGTCAACCAGGGCAACCGGAGTACGCCGCTCGGCAAGGCGGACACGTTGGCGGTGCCCGCCGCGGAGGCGGTCGCCCGCCAGCTCGCGCCGTACCGGCTGTCCCACCAGACCACCAGCGAGGAGCCGCTGTCCCGCAGCCCCGAGCTGCCCGAGCTGGTCGGTGTCGGCGACGCGGCGGCAGTCGACCCGCGGCGCAACTGGCGCCCGCGTCCGGTGCGGGAGACGTTGCGCATCCCGCTCGGCCTCGGCCCCGACGGCGGCGTTGTCGAGCTCGACCTGAAGGAGTCGGCGCTTGAGGGCATGGGCCCGCACGGCCTGATCATCGGCGCGACCGGTTCCGGCAAAAGCGAGCTGCTGCGCACGATCGTGTCCGCGCTGGCGATCACCCACTCGTCCGAAGAGCTCAACTTCGTGCTCGTCGACTTCAAGGGTGGTGCGACGTTCGCGTCGCTGGACGCGTTGCCGCACACCAGCGCCGTGATCACCAACCTGTCCGACGAGCTGCCGCTGGTCGACCGGATGCACGACGCCATCGCGGGCGAGCTGCAGCGGCGGCAGGAGTTGTTGCGGTCTTCCGGCAACTACGTCTCGCGGCACGAGTACGAGCGGGCGCGTGCTGGCGGTGAGAACCTCCAGCCGTTGCCCAGCCTGCTGATCATCTGTGACGAGTTCAGCGAGTTGTTGGCCGCCAAGCCGGACTTCATCGAGTTGTTCCTGCAGATCGGCCGGTTGGGGCGGTCGCTGGGCATCCACCTGTTGCTGGCTTCGCAGCGGCTCGAAGAGGGCCGGTTGCGTGGCCTCGACACGCACCTGTCGTACCGGATCGGTCTGCGGACCTTCTCGGCGGTCGAGAGCCGGATCGTGTTGGGCGTGCCGGACGCGTACGAGCTGCCCAACGCGCCTGGCCATGGTTACTTGAAGATCGACACGTCGACGATGCTGCGGTTCCGTGGTGCCTATGTGTCCGGTCCGTATCGGCAGGCGAGCGCGGCGACGCAGGCGGCCAAGGCGCGGGTGCAGGGTGCGGTCGTGCCGTACCGGATGGCGCATGTTCCGATGCCGAAGCTGCCGGTGGCGCCTCCTGAGCCTGTCGAGACCGCTGCCGCCGCCGGTCCTGGGCCCGCGCGGCAGGTCACGATGCTCGACGTGGTCACCGGCCGGTTGCGTGGTCAGGGTCCGCCGGCGCACCAGGTGTGGTTGCCGCCGCTGGACCTGCCGGCGTCGCTGGACGCGCTGTTGCCGCAACTGCAGCGCGACCCGGACCGGGGATTGCAGGCCCTTGGCTGGCCTGGCCTCGGGCGGCTCGCGGTGCCGGTGGGTGTCGTCGACCGGCCCTACGACCAGCGGCGCGATCCGCTGGTGGTCGACCTGTCGGGCGCGGCCGGAAACACCGTGATCGCGGGTGGTCCGCGGTCCGGCAAGAGCACGTTGCTGCGTACGTTGATCTCGTCGCTGGCCCTGACCCACACGCCGCGCGAGGTGGCGTTCATGTGCCTCGACTTCGGCGGCGGCACGCTGCGTAGCCTCGCGGGGTTGCCGCACATGTCCGGTGTGGCCGGTCGGCGCGACATCGAGGCGGTGCGGCGGTCGGTGGGCGAGGCGACGGCGCTGCTCGACGAGCGCGAGCAGCGGTTCGCCGAGCGGGGCATCGAGTCGATCGGCGCGTACCGGCGGATGCGGGCCACCGGCCGGTTCCCCGAGGACCCGTTCGGCGACCTGTTCCTGGTCGTCGACGGTTGGGGCACGCTGCGCGAGGACTTCGAGGAGCTCGAAGCGCGGATCACCAAGCTCGCGGCGCGCGGACTGGGCTACGGCATCCACGTGCTGATCACGGTCAACCGGTGGGCTGAGCTGCGGATGAACGTACGCGACCTGCTCGGCACCCGGTTGGAATTGCGGTTGGGTGACCCGACCGAATCCGAGATCGACCGGCGGGCGGCGCTCAACGTGCCGACCGGCGTACCCGGTCGCGGTCTGACTCGTGACAAGTTGCACTATCTGAGCGCATTGCCCCGGGCTGACGGTCTCGGTGACCCGGAGACGTTGGTCGACGGCACGGCCGCGATGGTCGCCGCGGTGGCCGAGTCGTGGGTGCACCCGCCGGCGCCGAAGGTCCGTCTGCTGCCGCGTCGTCTGCCGGTCGACGAGCTGACCAAGCTGGCCGGCACCGAGGGGCCGGGGATCGCGGTCGGCCTCAACGAGTCGCACCTGGCGCCCGTCCGCATCGACTTCTCGGTGGACCCGCACCTGCTGGTCTTCGGCGACGTCGAGTCCGGGAAGACCAACCTGATGCGGCTTATCGCGCGGTCCATCGTGGAGAGATATACGCCACAGGAAGCGCGGTTGGTGATCGTCGACTACCGGCGCGGTTTGTTGGATGCGATCTCCGGCGAGCACCTGCTCGGCTATGCGCCGTCGGCGACTGTCCTGAACGAGATGGTCGGTTTCCTGCAGTCGTCGATGAAGCAGCGGCTGCCGGGGCCGGACATCACGCCTGACCAGCTACGCAACCGCAGTTGGTGGCACGGCCCCGAGCTGTTCGTGATCGTCGACGACTACGACCTGGTCGCCAGCGTCGGCCAGAATCCACTGTCGCCACTCGTGGAACTGTTGCCGCAGGCCAGCGACATCGGCCTGCACCTGATCCTGACCCGGCGCGTCGGTGGTGCGTCGCGCGCCCTTTACGAGCAGGTCATCCAGCGAATGCGCGAGATCGACTCGCCCGTTTTCCTGATGTCCGGCAAGCCGGAAGAGGGCGCGCTGGTCGGCTCTTTGAAGCCGAGCCCGCAACCGCCGGGCCGCGGCACGTTGGTTCGTCGGCAGGACGGACAGCAGTTGGTGCAGACGGCCTGGATAGAGCCATGACGATCCGGGGCTGCGCCATGATGCCCGCGTCCGTTACGGTAAGTCTGGACGTGTCGCACGAGTCAAGCGAGGGGTGAGTGTTATGGGTCAGCCGTTCTTGGTTGATGCCGCGACGCTCCACAAGGCTGCGGGGGATGTGCGGTCGACAAGGTCTGATGTCGACGGTGATCTCAAGCGGCTTTGGGGCGTGTTGGACGATCTGGCTGTCGCATGGCAGGGCCAGGCTTCCGCGGGGTTCCAAAACCTGATGAATCGCTGGAATGGCGATGTCACGAAGCTGCTGACCGCGTTGGACAACATCGCGGACCTGCTCGACCAGGGTGGCACGACGCACCAGGTCAACGACGAGCAGCAGAACGAGATGATTAACAAGTTCAACTCGGCCCTGAACCCGTAGTGACCTGAGCGAAGGACATCGAGACCATGTCGCAGCCGATCCAAGTCAACTACGCCGCGCTCGAAAACGCGCAGTCGCAGATGCAGTCGATCTCCAAGACGATCGACGGCCGCCTCGACAGCCTCCGCTCCCAGCTGCAGCAGATGCAGTGGAACGGTTCCGACCGCGAGGCCTACCAGGGCTACCAGGCCCAATGGGACTCCGCCGTCGCCGACATCAACGCGATCCTGCACGAGATCGGCGCCGCCGTCGGCGTAGCCAACCAGAACTACATCACCACGGAAGCCAACAACGCGAAGGTCTGGGGCTGACCACCCAACCGCACGATCCGCCAAGCGCGGCCCAGGCGTCAGCCTAGGGCCGCGCTGCGCGTCAGACCTGAGCTCCCGGCAGACCGCCAGAACGAACTGCCGCGCCGACCCGCCTACTTGCGTTCAGCGTTGGGCGTCCGTCGCTTGTCTACGGCTGGTTAGTAGGGAGGCACCTGGGCTCGGCCGCTGTAGTTCGGCGTCGCCTGGCTTCCTGCCTGCTGGGTCGGTGACGTTCGTTGGGCGCCAGGTTGCCAGCTCAGCGGTTGATGACGCTCGCCGGCGGCGGTCGCTGGTCGCGTGGCGGTCGGCGATGGGGCACCGGCAGGTCGTTTGGTCGCGCCCCGGTTGCGTACCTTCGGCGCGGTGACCTTCGCGTCCCCCGGGCCAGTGCGCTCCGCGCGCGGCCGGCGGGGCACCGATGCCACGGCCGGACTGTCGCCGAGCCTGCGCCGCCGGGTGCCGCGCACGACCGCGGCGCACAGCGCGATGACCAGGGCCAGGACGGCCAAGGTCGCCGCGGTCCAGGTCGCCAGCGTCCGCGTGTTGCCCATCGGGTCGGCGGGCAGCGCTACCGGGTCGAGGGCCACCGCCGGCGGTGATGCCTTGGGAGCGCCGGTGATCGCCGTCATGGCCCGGTACGGGTTGATGACGCCATAACCCACCAGGTCGTTGCGCCCCTCCGGCGGATGGTCGGCGGTCGTGGCGATCCGTTCCGCGACCTCGGCCGGCTTCAAGTTCGGATCTGCCGACCGGATCAGTGCCGCGAGCCCCGAGACGTACGCGCTCGCGAAGCTCGTCCCACCCTTCGTGAACTGTGCGTACCCGTCACCCCGCGGCATCGGCCCGTCGACCTCCGCGCCTGGCGCGGCGACGTCGACATAGGCGCCCGAGGTCGAGGTGGCGACGTGATGCCCTTCCCGATCAATGCCGGCGACGGCGATCACCCCGTCGTAGGCGGCGGGATACGCCTTCTGGTTCTGCCCGTCGCCACCACCGTCGTTGCCGGCCGCCGCGACGAGCACAATGTTCTGGGCGAGAGCGTCGTTGATCGCCTGCTCCAACACCGGAGTCGGATCGGTGGTCAGCGACAGATTGATCACGTCGGCACCGTGCGAAGCGGCGTAGTCGATCGCCTCGGCGATGACGTTGGGTCTGCCCGGGTCGAAGTCCTTCTCGAGGTCGGGCAACACCCGGATCGGCAGGATCATGGCCTTGGGCGCGATCCCCGTGAACACGGAGCCCCCCGGCGTACGCCCGGCGATGACCCCGGCGACCACCGTGCCGTGCGCCACCTCGTCACACTGACCCAGCTTCGAAGGCTCGACGAAGTCACGCCCTTCGAGCACCTTGCCGGCCAGCGCCGGGGGATTGGGCGACACTCCGGAGTCAATCACCGCGACCGTGATCCCGGCGCCTTCGCTGATCGGCCAGGCCAGGTCAGGACGCATCCGCTGCAGCGGCCAGGGGGTCTGCGTCATCGGCTTGCCCTTTTCGGGCGGCCCACATTCCGGGGCCTTCACATACGAGAGCCCGGGGGACGCGGAGGCTGGAGAACTCAACCCGATCGCGGCCGCCGATGCCACCACCGCCGCGGCCGCGACGGCCGCCAACGCCCGGGTGACACGACGCCCGCGACCACCGCGAAGCGCCCGACGTCGAACGCGGCTGCCGAAATCCAGCTGGTGCCGCAGCCCGTCGCTGGCAGTCGAGGCTCGCATCGTCAGTGGTCGCGTCCAGCCCGCCCGGCCTGCGCCAGCGTGCGGCGGTTGCCGCGGTCGTCGGTCGGTGGTCGTCGGGGGCTGGGTGGTCGACGGTCGCGTGTGTACTGGTCTGGCCGGCTCGGTATGCCGCGTTTGATGCGGTGCTCCGCTGTTCGTGGTTGTGGGCCGCGTCGTCGGTGGTGGCGTCTTGGCCGATCCGGCTGGGTCGGCGTGCGGCGTTTGGCGCGGTCGATCTTGGCTGGTGGTTCGCGGCCGTGTTGTGCCTAGCGGCGTCCCGGCCGGCGCGGCACCGTGGGCGCCTAGCGGCCTGCGGGCAGGCGGCATCGGCTCGGGCGCTGTCGCGGCGGGCATGGGTTCGATCGCTCGGTCTCGGAACACGGGTTGTGCCTGGTTGGTCAGTTCCCGAGGACCGGAGGCGGAGGAACGTCGGTTCCCTCGTTCCACACGTTCTCGTCCTCGTAGAGCCAGCTGTCGTACTCGTCCTCGTCGCCGTGTGCGCCCGACGCGCCTGGGCCACCGGCGAAGCCGGCACCGCGCCCAGCGGCACCCTTTCCGGCGCCGCCCTTGCCCGCGCCAGCGCCGGCGCCGCCGATCCCGGCCATGCCCGCGCCACCGCGGGCCGCTCCGCCGCCCCGGCCGCCGCCGGCTGCGCCGCCACCGACACCGCCGATGCCGGCCATGCCGCCACCGGCACCCAGCCGACCTCCGGCGGCGCGAGTCCCGCCCCCACCTCGGCCGGCGGCGCCGCCACCGGCCATCGGTGCGATGGAGGGCGTGACCGGTTTGCCGAGGGAGCCGCCGCCGGAAAGCTTTCCGAGGCCGCCGGGACCGATGCCCCCGCCACCGCTCCCCAAACCGGCGCCGCCGAGACCGCCACCAGCCAGACCGCCGGAGCCTAGGCCGCCGCCGCCCAGCCCGCCGCCCAGGCCCGGGGTGCCGGTCGTGAGGCCTCCGCCGGCCCCGGCGAGGCCGGAGCCGGGCTGGTAACCGCCCAGGTCCGGGCTGGTGGGCTTGTCGATCGGTGAGCCGTCGAGCAGGCCGGGCATGTTGCCGACGCCGCTGCTGCCCGGCTTGGGTGGGTCGTAGCCGCCCACGCCACCGCCGGCGCTGCCGATGCTCGGCATGCCACCGCCGCCGACGCCTGGGCCTCCGCCACCGAGATCCGGGGTTTCGACGGTCGGGATGCTGACGTTGCCGACCGTAGTCGCGGTCGGCGCGCGGTCGGCCGTTGCTTCATGCTGCGAGCTGACCGTGTCGTACGCCCGGCGCGCGTCTTCCTCGACATCCGTGAGCAGCTTGCGGAACTGGTCGCCCACCCAGCCGGCGAAGCTCATCGGCGCGTTGTTGAAGAAGCCGGACTCGAGCTCGATCTCGAGGATCCCGGGGGCGAGCGTGATCCGGGCGTCGCGTGCGGCCATGAGCTCGCCGAGCATGCTCCCCGGCACCGGCATCGCTGCCTGGGCTGCCTGAAGATCCTGCGCCGCAGTGCGCAGCGTCTCGACGATGCCCGTGCCGCCCTCGGGGGCGGCACTGTCCGAGACCTTCTTGAGCCCCTCGCTCATGGTCGTGACCCGTTTGGCGAACGCGTCTGCGGCCTTGCCCGTCCAGAACGCGTCGATGCCCTTGATGTCCTGGTCCAGCGACGTGCAGACGTCGCGTACGTTGCCGATCAGCTCCTGCCAACCAAGAGCGGCGTCCTCGACATCAGCGGGACGCCCGGCGATGACGACGTGGTTGACCATGGTCGTCCAGTCGAGAGCCATCTGCTCTTCCCTCCCCTGGCAGATCGCTAGATCTGATGCTCTTTCGCGGCGGCCTTACCGAAGATCGACTCCCACTGCTGAGCGGTGAGCGCATTGCGTTCCTCAGCCGCAGCGTAGTTCTCTTTGATCTTTCCAAGAGCGTCCGCGGTGTCGTGCAGTTGCTCGATGGTCTGCTTGAGCCCCTCACGGAACGACGTGTAGAGCGCGGTGTGCTTGGTGTGCACCATCGTCGCGCCCCGATGGCCGCCCAGCGTGGGCGTCCCGCCGCTCGCCGGGCCGTCGATCTTCTCCAGGATGCCGGGCATCGCGTAGTAGAGCCGGCCCAGATATTCGGCTCGTTCGCGGAGCCACCTCTGTGTCGTCTCCAAGGACTCGAGATCAACGCCGGTTTTGCCGCCAGGCGCCCCCTCGGTCAGTCCGGCAGGAGCTACGTCCGGCCGAGACGTGCCGACGTTGGCCTGGTCCAACTTCATGTCGAAGGCGAACGGCCGGTCCACATCGGTGGTGATCCGGTCACCGTTGTTGTCAACCGTGAGGATCGACCCGTCCTTGAGGCGAACCTCCACAGTGTTCTGGTCGATCCGCTTGTAGCTTTCGACCTGCGCATCGAGTTCGCTGTTCCCGGACTCGAACTTGTCCCCCATTAGTTCTCCCCAGGTCTCGGCTGCCTAAATGGTGCCGGACGTCAATGTGTACCTTACCGGTCACCCGACGACGGTGGTTGCCGCTGATCGCTCGGCGGCTGGCCAATACCCGGCGGCGGCGCCGCTGTCCCGCCGCCTGGAGCGGACGCGCCGAAACCTGCGCCCTGGCCCGGTTGGCCGGGCAGCCCGGAGCCAGACTGACCCGACGGCGGTCCGTAGCCGACCTGGCCTGAAGGCGGTCCGTAGCTTGGCTGCGCCGGTGGCGGCTGGGAGCCAGGCTGACCCGATGGCGGTCCGTAGCCGGGCTGCGCCGGTGGTGGTCCGGATCCGGCCTGGCCTGACGGCGGTCCGTAGCCGGGGTGCGCCGGTGGCGGCGCGTAGCCGGGCTGTTGTGGTGGTGGCGGTCCGTAGCCCGGTTGCGTCGGCGGCGGCCCGAACGCCGGCGGCTGCGGCGGCTGACCGTACGTCGGCTGCGCCGGTGGTGGCGGGTAGTGCGGCTGTTGGGGCGGCAGGCCGTATCCCGGCTGCGACCCGTACCCCGGCGGGATCTGTCCGTTGCCCGGCGGTGGCGGACCGCCCCACTGCCCCGGTGGCCCCGGATAGGGCCCGCCAGGTTGTCGCTGACCGGGCGACCGCCGGCGGCGCCGACGGCTCGACCAGACGATCAGGATCACGATCGCGGCCACCACCACGAGGCAGCCGAGGCCGTAGACCAGCAGGCCACCCCAGTCGGCGCGCACCTTGATGCCGAGGCCAGAGCCGTCGTCGCCGCTTTCGTCGGTCCCGGAACCGCTAGCCTTGTCATCGGGCGTGGCAGCGGCGACACCGAGTGGGTTGGCGGTGACGGTCGGGATATCCGCGGTCAACGCGCGTACCGGATCGATGATGCCGAAGCCGAACTGGCTGTCGCGACCCTTGTCGCCCTTGTCCGTGGCGGTCTTGATCAGTCTGTTGACGACGTTGGCGGCGTCGAGATCGGGAAACTTCGAGCGGATCAGGGCGACGACACCGGAGGTGATCGCCGCGGCCGGGCTGGTGCCATCGCCGACGCCGTAGCCGTTGCCCTGGTTGACGGACATGATCACGTCGACGCCGGGCGCGCTCACCGCGAGCTGTTGCCCCCTGTTGGAGCCCTCCCACAGCACGCCCTTGCGGTCGATCGCCGAAACGGACACCACACCAGGCAGCCGGGCGAACGAGCTGACCTCACCGCCCTGGTTGCCCGCGCTGACCACCACGACGACGTCGCGTTGCTGCGCGTACGCGATGGCGTCGTTGATCTCGGTCGAGAAGAACGTCGAGCTCGGTTCCATCGAAATGTTGATCACGCCGACGCCCTGGTCAGCCGCCCACTTCACGGCTGGTGCCATCGTTTCGCGGGCCATGCCGACCGCAGCCGGCATGATCTTGGCCTCCGGCGCGATGCCGAGCAGCCGCTGCTGGCCGCCGCCCCGCCCGGCGATGAGGCTCGCCATGCCCGTGCCGTGGCTGACGTTCTGGTCGGGGTCAGTGCGGCCGTCCGGGGCCACGTCATTGCCAAACGCTTTGCCGGGGACGACCTGGCCGACGAGGTCTTGATTCGTGGCCTGCACACCCGTGTCGACGACCGCCACCGTCACGCCCGCGCCCTTGGTGATCTGGTGGGCACGCGAGATGCGGAGCGAGTCGAGCTGCCACGACAGCGAACGCACGGTGTCGGCGTGGGCGGGCGTGGCGACCAGTGGCAACGTCGCCACCGTCAGCACGGCCGTTGTCGCCGCGAGCCATCGCGCGCGTGTCAGTCGGTGCCTGGACTGCTTCATCTCACCCGCCCGTGTCGCTGTGGAACCGGCAGCTCAACCAGCACATCGGTGGTTGTGACTGTCCGTGCGCCCAGTGTAGATGGCTGTGGCAGGCGGCGAGGGACCGCGCAAGTGGGCTGTGGATAACTTCCTGCCTGTGGATAACCCAATTCGGCGCTCGCGGGAGGCCGACACTAAATCGGTCACGTCGGGGCCACCGACCACAACGGACGCGGCGGTGACGAAAGCTCGTCACCGCCGCGTCGACGGGAGGGTTCAGTGGGACTTATCGGGGCGCACGACGCCCGCCGCACCGCCACCACGGCGCACCGGCTCGGCTGTGGCGATCATGCCGTGCCTGGTGAACTCGATCGCCGTCGCGGCACCGAGCTCGGGCGTGCTCACGAACGCGGGCTGACCGAGAGAGGCCAGCTCAGCGCCGTACGCGGAGATGAATGCGGCTTCCGCCTGCGGAGCGGCGCTGTTGCGTTGCGAAGCACGCGGTGCCGCCATCGCTTCGGGCAGCGTCATGCCGAGGTCGATGCGGTTGACCAGCATCTGCAGCACGGTGGTGATGATCGTCGCGCCGCCCGGGGTGCCGAGGGCGAGGAACGGCTTGCCGTCGTCGAACACGATCGTCGGCGACATCGACGAGCGCGGCCGCTTGCCCGGGGCGGGCAGGTTCGGGTCGGGCGGAGCGCCCGGCGTCTGGACGAAGTTGAAGTCGGTCATCTCGTTGTTGAGCAGGAATCCTCGGCCCGGCACGACCATGGCGTTACCGCCGGTCTGCTCGATCGTCAGGGTGTACTCGACGATGTTGCCCCACTTGTCGGCAACGGTCAGGTTGGTCGTGCTCTGCCCGGGGTTGCCGTCCGCCACGGAAGCCGAGGTCGCGCAGTCGCCGTAGCGGCCGTCCGGGTTACCGGGCGCCACCGGCTTGGTGAGCGCCTTCGCCGGGTCGATCAGACATGCCCGTTCGGCCGCGAATCGGTCACGGAGCAACTCGTCGAGCAGCCGCTGCGAGGTGTCGTCGCCGACATAGCGGTTGCGGTCGGCGAAGGACAGCGCGCTCGCTTCGAGATACAGGTTCAGTGCCTCGACCGCGCTCATGCCGGACAGGTCGAACTGCTCCAGAATGTTGAGCGCCTCGCCCACCGCGATGCCGCCGCTCGACGGCGTCGACATACCGTAGACCGTGTAGCCGCGGTAGTCGGATTTGGTCGGCGCCGGGAAGCGGACCTCGTAGCGGTCGAGGTCGGCGAGCGTCATGCCACCCGGCCGGATCTCGAACTGCCACGGCACCGCGGGATCCGCGGCGACCGGCGGGTGCTGCACCGTCGACACGATGTCGCGGGCGATCCGGCCCTCGTAGAAGACGTCGGTGCCGTGTCGGGAGATCTCCCGATAGGTGTCGGCCAGGTCCGGGTTGCGGAACCGCGAGCCGACCACCGGCGGTTGCCCGCCAGGCAGATAGAGCTCGCGTGTCGAGCTGAACTGCGCGAACTGGGCGGCGTTGTCGGCGATCTGCTGACGGAACGTCGAGTCGACGGTGAACCCGCGCTGGGCGACGTCGGCCGCCGGGGCCAGCGCCGCGGGCAGCGATCGGCTTCCCCACTTGCGCAGGGCTTCCTTCCAGGTGAGCAGCGATCCGGGCACGCCGGCGGAGATGCCGCTGACCCGAGCCTCCTGGAACGCCATCGGCGTGCCGTCGGGCTTGAGGAACGCGTTCTCGCCCATCGCGCGGGGCGCCGCCTCGCGGCCGTCGATCGTGTGCACCCGACGGGTCTTGGCGTCGTAGTAGACGAAGAAGCCCCCGCCGCCGATGCCGGCGGAGAACGGTTCGGTGACGCCAAGGGTCGCGGCGGCGGCGACCGCGGCGTCCACCGCGTTGCCTCCCCTGCGGAGCACGTCGAGGCCGACCGCGGTGGCGGTGGGGTCGACGGTCGAGACCGCTCCGCCATATCCCACCGCGGTGGGGTCCCTGGGCGGCTCAGTGCCGTGCGCGAACGCCGGGGCGGAGCCCGGCACCACCAGCCCTGCCGCGGCCACGACAGCGACGACTGCGATCTTTCCGAGCTTCATTGCCCCTCCCGGATCAGCATGCGTCTCTATGTCCTACCGCCACAGTCCTCGATCGGCAACAGGGCGGGCGGAGCCCGGATTCGCAGCCCGGCAACGTGCCGTCACGGTGTGCAACGAGTCGGCCGAGGGTCAGGTCAACAGGAGACCGGCAAGCCGGCGACGCGCGAGCCAGGTGGCGCCAGTGCCCATGACCAGCAGATAGGCAACGGCGGCGAGCATGCCCATGCCGATGTCGCCCGTGGTCAGACCCCGCATGAGCTCGATGCTCTGGTAGAGCGGCAGCGCCGCGACCAGTGCCTGGAGCACCGGTGGATAGATCGACAACGGATAGAAGGTGGTCGCGAAAAGGAACATCGGGAGCATGACGAGCTGCAGGTACTGGTGGTGGTGCGGCTCGCGGATATACGTGGCGGCGGCCAGGCCCGCGGCGGAGAAGGCGTACGCGATCAGCACGGCGGCCGGAACTGCGAGCACCGCCCACGCCGAGTGCACCATGCCGAGCGCGAGGATGACGACGAAGAAGCAGGTCGACGAGAGCGTGCTGCGCAGCACCGACGCGGCGATCTCACCTAACGCGATGTCACCGATCCGCATGGGCGTGGTGACGATCGCGTCGTAGATCTTGTCGAACCGGACCCGCCACCACACGTTGTTCGTCGTCTCGTTGACCGCGCTGTTCATCGCCGACGTGGCGAGCAGGGCGGGCGCCACGAAAGCGGCGTAGGCCGTCGCACCGGACTCGCCGCTGACGAGCTGGCCGATGCCGACACCGATCGACAGGAGATAGAGGAAGGGCTCGAAGATGCCGTTCACGACGAGGTTCCACGGCCGGCCGTGGCGCAGGACCCAGAGATGGCGCACGACGATCAGGTGGGCGGACGACACGGTTCGGCTTCCCTTCACGCGTGGAGATGACGCCGGTACAGGCGGCGGGCCATCAGGTAACCGAGCCCGCACAGGCACGTCAGATATCCGATGTGGACGAGCGCGAGCGGCCACGACACGGTGCCGAGGCTCAGTGAGCGGCACAGGTCGACGCCGTGCCACAGCGGAGTCGCGTAGACGATCGGCCGTACCACCGCTGGCAGTTGCTCCACCGCGAAGAACGTGCCGGAGAACAGGTAGAGCGGCATCACCACCCATTTGAAGATGCCGTTCACCGGCCGGATGTCGGTGAGCGTCACCGCCCACGCCGCCGACGGCAGCGCGAACGCCATCGCGGTGAGGGCCGCGGCCGGCAACGTCAGCAGCACCAGCGGGGAGCGCGCCGCACCGAACGCGACCATCACCGCCACGAACACCGCCGCGCTCAGCACCACGCGCGAGGCCATGAAGAGGAGATGACCGTGCAGGATGTCTTCGGGTTCGAGCGGGGTGCCGGCTGCCACCGGGTAGGCGCCGCCGGGTCCGCGGTTGACCGCTACCGGGAAGGCGGCCTCGATGATGCCGTTCTGCATGGCGGCCGCGGCGAGGATCCCGGGTGCGAAGAACGCCAGGTAGTCGACGCCGCCGAGGGCCGCCGCGTCGGGGCCGACCAGCCGGCCCAGACCGACGCCGATCGCTACGAGGAACAGCAACGGGTTCGCGATGCTGATCACCACGGTGCCGCGCCACGTGCGGCGGTACCGGAGGATCCAGTACTGGAAGGCCCGCAGCGCCATCGCGTCAGCGGTCGCCATCAGTCCACCAACGTCCGGCCGGTGAGCGCGAGGAACACGTCTTCGAGACTGGCCCGCCGCACCATCGCCGTGGCCGGTCGCAGGCCGATCTGATGGACGACCGCCAGCGCCGCCTCGCCTTCGGCGGTGTACCAGAGCACCCGGTCGGGCAGCTCCTCCAACCGGTCGCGGATCGTGGCGTCACGAAGTTTCGCCACGGCTTTGTCCTGCTCGCCGATCTCGAAGCGCAACTCGAGCACCTCTTTCGTCGAGTGCGCCGCGATCAGCTCGGCCGGCGAGCCCTGGGCGACGATGTGGCCCTTGTCCATCACCACCAGTCGGTCGCAGAGCTGCTCGGCTTCGTCCATGTAGTGCGTGGTCAGGATCAGGCTGACGCCCTGCTGTTTGAGCCGGAACAGCCGATCCCACAGCACGTGACGGGCCTGCGGGTCGAGCCCCGTCGTGGGCTCGTCCAGGAGCAGGATCTCCGGCTCGTTGATCAGCGAGCGGGCGATGGTGAGTCGCCGCCGCATGCCGCCGGAGAGCGCGTCGACCCGTTCGCCGCCCCGTTCCGCGAGTTGGGCGAACTCCAGCAGCCGCGCGCTGCGGGTGGCGATGGTCGCCTTGGGCAGCCCGAAATAGCGACCGTAGATCAGCAGGTTCTCCAGGACAGTGAGGTCCCGGTCGAGCGCGTCGTCCTGCGGCACGACACCGAGCCGGGCCCGAATCTCGCGGCCCTGGGTGAGCGGGTCCATGCCGAGCACCCGCAGCGTGCCCGACGTCGGCGGCGACACGCACGCGATCATCCGCATCGTCGACGACTTGCCGGCACCGTTCGGGCCCAGGAAGCCGAACGACTCGCCGCGCCGCAGGACGAAGTCGATGCCGTCGACCGCGGTGAACGCCGTGCCGTGACGGTCGCGCGGCGGGTAGCGCTTGACGAGGCCGGCCGCCTCTACGAGGACATCGGGCATGGCGATGATCGTAGAAAACCGGGCAGAGTGGAGCAAGAACTTAACACCGGCCCGAAAATATTCGATCGCCATGCGGTCCGATGGCTAGCTGTCGATTCTTGCGCGCCGGCTGTCAAGACATTGCAAGAAAGCGTACGAGTATTGCGTGATCGCGTCGTGTCCTGCGACGATGACCGTCGATCCGTCCCGACCCCCCAAGGAGCGGTAGACATGGCGGTCTCGCGCCGAAGATTCGTGACCTCAGTGGCCGCCGGGTCCGCCCTGGCCGCCGTCTCCACCACCGAACTGGCTGCCGTCCTGGCCAGTCCGGCCAGCGCGGCGAGCCCGCCGGGTGACGTGGTTGGCAAGGTCTCTGTCGGCTATCAGGGGTGGTTCGCCTGTCCGGGTGACGGTGCGCCGATCGGTGGGTGGTGGCATTGGTCGCGGGACCGGTTCCAGCCGCCGTCGCCGTCGAACACGACGATCGTGTCGTGGCCGGACATGCGCGAGTACACGAGTGGTTATTCGACCGCGTACCCGAATCTGGGCAATGGGCAGCCGGCGCAGTTGTTCTCGTCGTACGACGACCAGACGGTCGACACGCATTTCAAGTGGATGCAGCAGTACAACTGCGACACCGCCGCGCTGCAGCGCTTCAACCCGTTCGGCGACGAGGGCCCGACCCGCGACACGATGGCGCAGAAGGTACGCGCCGCGGCCGAGAAGTACGGGCGCAAGTTCTACATCATGTACGACGTCACGAGCTGGACCAGCATGCAGTCGCAGATCAAGACCGACTGGTCCACCAAGATGTCGGCACATACCGCGTCGGCCGCGTACGCCCGGCAGAACGGCAAACCGGTCGTCTGCATCTGGGGCTTCGGCTTCAACGACGACGGGCGCCCGTTCGCACCCGCCGCCTGCCTCGATGTCGTCAACTGGTTCAAGGCGCAGGGCTGTTACGTGATCGGCGGGGTCCCGACCTACTGGCGGCAGGGGATCAACGACTCGCGTCCCGGCTTCTCCGAGGTCTACCACGCGTTCAACATGATCTCGCCGTGGATGGTCGGCCGCACCGGCGACCTGGCGGGCCTGGACTCGTTCTACACGAACGTCAATGTCCCGGACCAGGCCGACTGCAACGCCAACGGGATCGACTACCAGCCGTGCGTGATGCCGGGAGACCTGTCGTCGGGGCATCGCCGGCACGGTGACTTCTACTGGCGGCATCTCTACAACATGATCCGGCTGGGCGCGGCTGGCCTCTACGTGTCGATGTTCGACGAGTACAACGAAGGCAACCAGATCGCCAAGACCTCCGAGACGCAGGCGACCACGCCGGCCGGGGCTGGCATCCGGGCTTTGGACGAGGACGGCACGTTCTGCACGTCGGACTACTACCTGCGGATCACCGCCGACGGCGGCCGGATGCTCAAGGGCCAGCTCGCCCTGACCGCCACCCGGCCCACGCAGCCCGACAACGGCACCGGCCCACCGGCCCCGCCGACCGGCAACCTGGCACTCAACAAGCCGACCTCGGCCAGCTCCCAGAACGGCGGCTTCGTCGCTGGCAACGTCGTCGACGCCAACGTCGGCAGCTACTGGGAGAGCGCCAACAACGCGTTCCCGCAGTGGCTCCAGGTCGATCTCGGCAGCTCCGTCCAGGTCAACCAGGTCGTGCTCAAGTTGCCGCCCGGCTGGGAGACTCGCACCCAGACGATCCTGGTCCAGGGCAGCACCAACGGCTCGCAGTGGGGGACCCTCGCGCCGAGCGCCGGGGTGACGTTCAACCCGGCTTCCGGCAACACCGCGACGCTGACGGTGCTGGCCTCGCTGGCTCGCTATGTCCGCCTGACGATCAGCGGGAACACCGGCTGGCCGGCCGCCCAGGTGGCGCAGTTCGAGGTCTACGGCGGCACCGGCAACCCCGGCAGCCCGCCCACCGCGCCGAGCAACCTGACCGTGACCGGCAAGACCACGACCAGTGTCTCGCTGTCGTGGACGGCGTCGACCGACGACGGCACGGTGGTCGGCTATGACGTGCGGCAGGGCAGCAGTGTGGTCGGTTCGCCGAGTGGCACGTCGCACACGGTCACTGGCCTGACGCCGAACACGAGCTACAGCTTCTCGGTGGTCGCCCGCGACAACGCCGGCAACGTCTCCGGCGCCTCCAATGTGGTCACCACGACGACCAACGCGCCGCCGGCGAACACCAACCTCGCCCAGGGCAAGGCGACCGCGGAGAGCGGCCACGTACAGAGCTACGGCTCGGGCAACGTCGTCGACGGCAACGCGAACAGCTACTGGGAGAGCCCCAACAACGTGTTCCCGCAATGGGTGCAGGTTGACCTCGGCGCGGCGACCTCGGTGGGCCGGGTCGTGCTCAAACTGCCGCCCCAGACCGCCTGGCAGACCCGCACCCAGACCCTGTCGATCCAGGGCAGCACCAACGGGTCCTCCTGGAGCACCCTTTCCGGTTCCGCCGGACGGGTGTTCAACCCGGCGAACGGCAACGCGGTGACCGTCACCTTCACCGCGTCCTCGACCCGGTACGTGCGGGTCAACATCACCGCGAACACAGGTTGGCCGGCAGGCCAGCTATCCGAGCTGGAGGTATATGCCAGCTGACGACCGGAGCTCCGCCCGGCCGCTGTCAATCGCCCTTCACAGCGGCCGGCGGTCCGTCGCCGTGGTCGGTCGCGGTCGGCGTTCTGTTGCTGAGACCGGTCGCGGAACCCGAGGCTGGCGTCCGGTTGCCGTCGTCGGTGGCGGGAGGCGGCACGTTGTCGTGGTCGATCCCGGTCAGGATGGCCAGTGGGGGCGTTGCCGCGGTCGGTCGCGGCTGGCGGCGCGTAACCGGGGCCCTCGCCGAGCCTATGAGCTTTGTCGCGTCGCTGTGGTCTGCGGCGGGAGCCGCCGCGTTATCGCCCGCGGTCGCGGTCCGCGTCAACGGTTGTGTTGCTTTGGTCGGTCGCGGCTGGCGGCGCGGCGCTGAGGGCGGTTGCCGAACTAGTGGCGGACGTTCCGCTGCTATGGCCCGTGGCCGGAGGCGCCACGTTCTCGTGGGCGGTCGCGGGACGCGCGACCGGTTGGGTGTCACCGTGGTCGGTCCCGGTTGGCGGTCCGTTGCCGCGTCCGGTTGCGGAGTCCGTGACCAGGGGCACGCTGTCGTGGCCGGTGGACGGAGGCAGCACGTCCTCGTGGGTGGACGCCGGACGCCTCAACCGCGGCAGGTTGGTGTGGCCGGTCGTGGGAAGTGGCACGTTGCTGCGGTCTGTCGCGGGACCCGTGGTGGGTCGGTAGGCGAGCAGTTGGCGCTGACGCTGGAACAGCAGACCGGCCGACGCCAGCAGGGCTAGGGTGGCCAGCGCGAGCAGCACACGCGCGATCGGCTCGTCGGCGACGACGGCCGCGGCGCCGATCCCGAGCGCCCCTACCACCTGGACGGTCGCGGCCAGGCCAAGCTGCCGGGCCGTTCCCTGCTCACGCAGGTCGACCACAAGGTCATCGATGCGCGAGTCGGGCCCATAGCCCGCACGGATCGCCCGGGTCACGGCCCGCCGCGTCCTGGCATCGGCGCCTTCGACCAGCGGCGTGCCCGACCGGCGATGGCCGCGGATGAGCAGCGGCGCGGACAACGCGACGAGGACCGCGAACGGGAGCAGCGGCAGGACGATGTTCCACGGTCGGGATAGCTCGCTCGTGCCACCTCGCGCCGCGAAGATGGCCGCCAGCGCGCCGAACCCGACCAACATCGCGAGCAGGATCCACCGCATCGGTGCGGTCGGACGTTGCTCCACATTGGACCGGAGTTGCGCGCGCTCGTCAGCCGAGAGCCCCATGGTCGGTCAATTACCCGACCGCGGGGAAAGTCAATCGCTGTCGAGGTCGCGCAGCCGCTGGGCCGCGCTCTCCGGCGTGATGTCCCGCTGCGGCTGGGCGAGCAGCTCGAAGCCGACCATGAACTTGCGGACGGTCGCCGACCGCAGCAGCGGCGGGTAGAAGTGGGCGTGCAGGTGGGCCTTCGGGTGGTCGCCGCCGTCGGTCGGACGCTGGTGGAAGCCCATCGAGTACGGGAACGTGATGCCGAACAGCCGGTCGTAGCGCCGGGTTACCCGGCCGAGGATGTCGGCCAGCCCGTCGCGGTCCGTACCGTCGAGATCGGTCAACGATCCGTGATGAACTCGGGGCAGCACCAGCGTCTCGAACGGCCACACCGCCCAGAACGGCACCAGCGAGACGAAATGCTCGTTGCTGTCGACGATCCGCGAGCCGTCGCCCAGCTCGGCGGCGAGATAGTCGCAGAGCAGGCAGTCGCCGGTGTACTCCGCCTGCTGCGCGAGCTCCTTCGCCGGCTCGTTGGGCAGGCTCTCGGTCGCCCAGATCTGGCCGTGCGGATGGGGGTTGCTGGCACCCATCATCGCGCCGCGGTTCTCGAAGATCTGCACGTGCCCGACCCAGTCGAGGGCGCCGAGCTCCGCGTACTGGTCTGCCCAGGTGTCGACCACCGTGCGAAGCGCCGGTTGCGACATCCCGCCGAGCGTCAGGTCGTGCCGGGGCGAGAAACACACGACCCGGCAGAGCCCGCGCTCCGGCCGCGCGACCAACAGGCCGTCGTCGACCCCGCCGCCCGCCGCTTCGGGCAGCAGGGCGGCGAAGTCGTTGTCGAACACGTACGTCGAGTCGTACACCGGCGTCTTGACCCCGCCGGCGCGGGTGTTACCGGGGCACAGGTAGCAGGACGGGTCGTACTCGGGGCGCTTCTCCTGTGTCGTCTCCTCGACCTGGCCCTGCCATGGGCGAGCCGTGCGGTGCGGTGAGACCAGAACCCATTCGCCGGTCAGCCGGTTGAGCCGGCGATGCGGCGCGTCTGGAAGAAGGTCCATGCGTCCCCCACGATCGATGCCAGGTCGGGCTTCGCGGCGACCCAGCCCAGCTCAGCGCGTGCCCGGACCGACGACGCGATGAGCGTAGCCGGGTCTCCGGCGCGCCGTGGAGCGGGTGAGACCTTCACCTCCTCGCCCGTCACAGCGCGGACCATTTCGACGATCTGCAGGTTGGAGAAGCCCTTTCCGTTGCCCAAGTTGTAGATCTTGTGTCGACCTGGGTCAATTGCCTCCAGGGCGAGCAGGTGCGCGGCGGCGAGGTCCTCGATGTGGATGTAGTCGCGCACACACGTACCGTCGCGGGTCGGGTAGTCGCCACCGAAGATCCGCAGGCTCGGTCGCAGGCCGGCGGCCACCTCGAGCGCGGCCGGGATCAGGTGGGTCTCCGGCTCGTGGCATTCGCCGAGCGGGATCGGGCCGTCGAGCGCGGCGCCGGCCACGTTGAAGTAGCGCAGGCTGGTCGCGCCGAGCTGGTGCGCCTTGACCGCGTGCGCGATGGCCATGTCGACGGCGAGCTTGGTCCAGCCGTACGGGTTGGTCGGCGCGACCGTCGCCTGCTCCGTGATCGGAAGCGTGCTCGGGTTGCCGTAGACAGCGGCGGTCGAGCTGAACACCAGACGTTGTACGCCGGCCACGCGGATCGCGTCGAGCAGGGCAAGCGAGCCGGCGACGTTGGTGTGCCAGTAGAGCTCGGGTCGCTCCACCGACTCGCCAGCGGCGATCTTGGCCGCGAAGTGCAGCACGCCGTCGAATCCCGCGTTGGGTGTCAGCACCTCGCCGACCTCATGGAGGTCGCGTTTGTGCAGCATGACCTCCCCCGGCAGCGAACCGACGTGCCCGGTCGACAGGTCGTCGATGACCTCGACCGTGTGGCCGGCGTCGAGCAGTTGATGCACGACAACAGACCCGATATAGCCGGCTCCGCCGGTCACGAGCAACTTCATGGGTCTGACCCTAGGGCCACGAGAGCCCCCTGCGGCATCCGCGATGAGCAATCGCCGGAAATGTCGCCGTAACGCGGGAGATGATCTACGAATACTGCTCGGAGGAACGCTGATGCTCGTTCACAAAAAGGCGATCGTGTACGGCGGTGGCGGCGCGATCGGCGGCGAGATCGCTCGCGTCTTCGCAGGTCAAGGTGCTCTGGTCCATCTCGTAGGCCGAACTGGCCCCGCGCTCGAGGCGGTGGCCGCCGACATCGGCACGCTCGGCCGCGAGCCGGCCGAGACAAAGGTGCTGGATGTGCTCGACGAGGCGGCGGTGAACGCGTACGCCGCTCAGGTCGGCAACCTGGACATCTGCGTCAACGCGGTCGCTCTCGAAGGCGGAGCACAAGGAATGCCCTTGATCGAAATGAGTGCGGACACGGTCGTCCAACCCATCGCCGATGCGGTGCGAGCGGCATTCAACATCGCCAAAGCCGCCGCCGTACACATGACCGACGGTGTGATCATCATGCTTTCGACCCCCATGGCCCGCGTGCCGGTCGCGACGACGGGCCCATTCGGCAGCGCGTCGGCGGCAGTGGAGACGATGACCCGCCAACTCGCCGCCGAACTCGGCCCGCGCGGCACCCGGGTGGTCTGCCTCCGGCTGACCGGCATCCCCGAAACAGCGACCCGCCTCGGTTCCCTGACCGAACGCATGTGGCGCGATGCCGCGGCCCGCCTCGGCATGTCGTTCGAGCAGGTGGTCGAGGCAGCCGGCGCCGGAAGCCCGCTCGGCGAGCCCTTGACCGTCAACCGGGTCGCCGAACTGGCCGCGTTTGTCGCCTCCGACCGCGCCCGAGCCCTGACTGGCACGGTCCTGAACGCCTCCGGCGGCGCAGTCGTCGACTAGCGCCTGCCCGGTCGATCAACGCAGCGATGTGGCGGGCGATGGGCGACGGGGCTGGGCTGGACGGCGGGTTTGCCGCTCGTGGGTTGGTGCCGGGTGATCTCCGACCGGGCCGAGCTAGAAGACGGGCCTGCCGCTCGTGGGTTGGCGGCCGGGCGATCAGTGACGGGCGCGAACTGGACGACGGCGGCTGCCGCTCGTCGGCTGGTGGCCCGGCGTTGCCGGGCCGTCATTCGCCGCGTAGCGCCTGCTGCGGCTCCCGCGGTGTCCCACTCGCGGCGCGGTTCAGCGGCCCGGTAGGGCGCCTCCGTTGACTTGGATGATCTGGGCGGTGACGTGGCCGGCGTCGGGCGAGGTCAGCCAGCGGATCGTCGCGGCGACGTCGTCGGCGTGGCCGGCGCGCTTGTTGAGGGCCTGGCCGACCAGGGTCTCGTGGCGTTGCGCGGTCATCGTGTCGGCGAAGAACTCCGTTTCGGTCGTGTAGCCCGGCGCGACCACGTTGACCGTGATGCCGCGCGGCCCGAGGGCCGCGGCCAGGTCGATCGCGTATGGGTGCAGGGCCGCTTTGCTGCCGCCGTATGAGCCGGAGCCCGAGCCGCGGAAGGCGGCGATCGAACTGAGCAGCACGACCCGTGCGTCATCGGCCAATAGATCGCGTAGGGCTTCGGTCAAGTGCACGGCGGTCAACACATTGGAGCGTAGGTTGGCCGTCCATGCCGCTGATGCCCGTGCGACCGGGCCGACCGTGGGACCAGGATCGGGCAACGCCAGCACCGCGTTGCCGCCCGCGTTGTTGACCAGCACGTCGATCTGGCCGAAGCGCTCGCCGATTTCGGCGGCCGCTCGCTCCGCGTCGGCTATCTCGCCGACGTCGGCGACGATCGCATGCGCCCCGGTCTCGGTCGCCGTCGCCGCAAGCACTTCGGCCCGTCGGCCGATGATGACGACCGTGTCGCCGTCTTTCGCACAGGACACCGTGACCGCTCGGCCGATGCCCGTGCCCCCACCGCTGACTACCACCACCCGTGACATGGCGATGACTCTAACCACGCGGAACGACGGGTGTCGTTGTCAAAAACGAGCCTGTGGAAAACTTCGTCGCGGCGACGCATCGGCGCCATTTCTGTCACACCCCCGCGCGACCATCCATCCATGAATGACCACACGCGGCCTCGGTATCTGCCAACTGTCCGGCGAGCGTCAGCGCTCGCCCAACCCGCAGTCGGCAGGCGACGAAGATGCCTGTCCCTGCGGGGACGCGGTGACTCGGTGCGCACTGCAGTAGTGACTCTTGAGCTGTGCGTATGCCTTGACAGACATATTCCTAAGGGGCCATATTAGGCGGCGTGCCCGTTGACGCCTTTGCCGTTCTGGCCGAGCCTGCTCGCCGACGCATCCTCGATGAGCTACGCGACGCCGATCGCAGCGTCGGCGAGCTCGTCGCCGCCCTGACGATCAGCCAACCGACGGTGTCCAAGCATCTCAAGGTGCTCCGCGAGGCCGGGTTCGTCTCGTCTCGGGTCGCGGCGCAGCAACGTATTTACCACGTCGAGCCGGCGCAGTTCGCGGTCTTGGACGAGTGGCTCGCGCCTTACCGTCTGCTGTGGACGAAGCACTTCGACAAGCTGGCACGACACCTCGACACGATGGAGCGGTGATGGAAACGTACGAACCCGGCCCGCTGGCAGACGTGCGCGCCGAGCAGGCGATCGACGGTCGCTGGACGCTCGTCTTCGTGCGCGCCTTCCCCCACCCGCCCGCACGGGTGTGGCGCGCCCTGACGGCACCCGCGGACCTCGGCGAGTGGGCGCCGTACACGGCCGACCGTGACCTGGCCACGCTTGGCCCGGCCACGCTGACGATGATCGACGGCGACGAGCGCAGCGACATCGCCGTCGAGGTGACCGAGGTCGATCCGGAACGGTCGCTGACCTACACCTGGGGTGCCGATGTCCTGCGATGGGATTTGGCGCCGACCGGCGACGGCTCCCGGCTCACGCTTCACCACACCCTGGCAGACCCGTCGTGGATCGCCCAGGTGGCCGCCGGTTGGCACATCTGCCTGGATGTCGCCGACCACCTGATGGGGGAGAACCCGATCGGCCCCATCCGTGGCGACGCGGCGCGGGCGTACGGCTGGGAGAGCCTTCGTGACGCCTACGCCACCAAGCTCGATGTCGAAGAACGGTGAGGGGCGCTAAGCCCGCGGAGTCAGGGATTCGCCGCCGGTGTCCGCGCCGAGGCGCCACAACGCCAGCCGGTCGGCGGCGGCGAGCACCGCGAGGATGACGCCGAGCAGCCAGTGACCTGTCGCCACCAGCGCGGCGCTGGCGCCGCCGAAGACGAGCCATTTAGGAAGGAGGCGTTGGGGATCGGGAAGCTTGTGGGCGGCGCGTGGAGCCACCCAGCGCGACCAGACTGCGACGGCCGTTGCCACGAGTGCGGCGGCCAGTAGTGCACGGGCCCAGATCGGGTCCGCGATGCTCCAGCCGCCGTAGCCGATCGCGGCCAGGGCGGCCAGTTCGAGCAGGAAACGGAGGAGCAGGGCGGTGGCCTTCATGGTCGCTCCACGATAATGGCGACGATGAGTGCGCTTCGCGTTTTAGATCTTGTTGAGGGAATGACCACGGCTGACGCGGTCGAGGCCGAGCACCGGGCCGACACGCTCGCGTGGCTGGCCGGCACCAGCGATGTCTATCGGCGCATCAAGCCGGATACGCCGCCGCGGCATCTGGTTTCGTATGTCGTGCCGGTCGATCGGAGCGACGGCAGCGTGCTCCTGGTCGACCACGTCAACGCCGGGCTATGGCTGCCGCCGGGCGGGCACGTCGAACCCGGCGAAGACCCGGCCGAGACAGCGCGCCGGGAGGGGTTCGAGGAGCTCGGGCTCGAGGTGGTGGTGGGCGAACCGCTCTTCATCACCGTCACCACGACGGTCGGGATCGATCGGGGGCATACCGACGTGAGCCTGTGGTATCCGGTCGACGTCGACAAGAAGCACCGACTCGTCGCGGACGATCGAGAGTTCACCGGGACGCGGTGGTGGTCCGCGCAAGAGCTACGCGACGCCGACCCCAACCGATTCGATCCGCATTTCGGTCGGTTCCTGCGCAAGCTAGGTCTGACGGACTGACCCGACGGCATCGCCGCCGGCTTGTCCCGACGTACGGGGATCGGGGCGCAGTCGGTGGCAGTCTCAGGCTGAGACGGTGGTCTTAGCGTCGGTCGTCGTGCGGGGTTGGGCGGGATGGGTTGTTCGGGTCCGCCTGTGCTTGACGCGGTGGTCTGGCGGCCGCGCTGGCGTTGACGGTGGCGAGCGGCGCGGTTTGTCGGCGACGACACCGTCCTCGCGGCCCGGATCACGACGGCCGAGCTGTCGATCGTGGTGCGGTGCAGGGTGGGTTTCGGCGTCGGCTGGGTCTGCCTGTGGCTGATGCAGTGGTCTGACGTGTCGATCGTCGTGCGGTGCCGGGGGGATCGGCGTCAGTCGAGCTCGCCAGTTGCTGACGCGGCGGCCTCGAATGCCGATCGTCGTGCGGCGTTGGGTGGCATGGACGTTGTTCGCGCCCGCGTGGGCTGACGCGGCAGCTGCTCAGCGGTTCGCTGCTCCGGGGTTGTGCGGACGCCGATGGAGACGGTGCGGGGTGGGCATTGACGTCAGTCGAGCCTGCCAGTTGCTGACGCGGCGGTCTTGACTGCCAATCGTGGTGCAGCGTTGGGTGGCATGGACGTTGTTCGGGCCTGCCTGGGCTGACGCAGCGGCTGAGCGGTTCGCTGTTCGGCTCTGGTGCGGGCGCCGGTGGTGACGGGTCTGTTAGAGGTAGAAGCCGCTCGTGACCGACGATGGTGGCGTTGCGACTGAGGGGCGGCCGTCGCGTAGGGCCAGCAGTTCGGCCAGGGTCGCGCCGTAGGCGCCGACGCCTACCGAGGAGCCCAGCCAGGCGGTGGCCTGTTCGTACGGCAGGGGGCCGACCTCGATCTGGGCCATGCAGCGCAGCGGCCCGGGCGCAGCACCGCGGGGTGGAGGCGGCCGATCTTCTCGTTGGTGGTCACCGCGACGATCACGTTGCCGCCCTGGCCGAGTAGGCCGTCGGTGAGGTTCAGCAGGCGCGACAGCTGTTGGGTGTTGGCGGTGAGGCCGTCGGCGCGGATCAGGTCGTCGCTGTCCTCCAGCAGCAGCAGCCGCCAGCGGCGGCTGTCGGTTGGGCCGCCGGCTGCCACCTTCGCCAGGTAGCCGGGGTCGGTGAACAGCTGCTGCGGGTCGATCACGACGTCAACCTGGCACCAGTCGCGCCAGGCGCGGGCCAGTGCGCGCAGGGCAGTGGTCTTGCCGGTGCCGGGGCTGCCGTGCATGATCAGCAGCCGGCCGTTGACGGTCTCGGGGGTGACCTCGGCCAGGCGGTCGATCGCCTCGCCGGCGGTCGTCTCGTAGTTCTCGCGGATCGAGGGCCATTCGTCGCAGGCCACGTTGCGGGCGGTACGGGTCGGGCCCATCTGTGACTGGTGCCAGAAGCCGATCTCGACCTCGCGGGTGTCGACCATCGGGGGTTCGGTCGCGCCCGCGGTGCACTCGGCGAGGATCGACTCCGCCAGTTCCTCGGAGACCGCGGTGACCGTGATGGACGCGCCACCGGTGCGCCAGCGGACCGCCCGGACCGTCCAGCCGTCGCCGGTCGCCAGCCGGGCGTCGCGGCCCTCGTCGACCGCTACCCGGGCCAGCTGCGCGTTGGCGGGGAGCAGCGTCGCCTCGGCGCGTACGCGGTCGAGGCGCTTGGTCCGCGCCCAGGGCTGGTCGCCGGAGACGAAGCTGGACAGCGCCAAGGCGTCGACGACGTCGGACGGCACGTCCATGTCGTCGAAGTGCAGGATGCGGCCCAAGGGGCCGGTGTGGTCGCCGGCTCCGCCGCTGGGCATTCGGCCATCGAGCATGCACCGATAGTGACTACTCTCGGCGACGATCGTCCACCCGTTATGCGCGGACTGTGGCACTTGTCGCGTCACCAGGAGGCACGGAGGCGCCGGGATGACTACCCAGAGTAGTTCAACGTAAGCAGACAGCGCTACCGGTCGAGTTCGCCCAGCGACCGCTTGATGATCTTTCCTGTGGTCGTTCGGGGCAGGGACGGCACGAAATGGACGTCGCGTGGCACTGCGAATCTCGCACCCAGGCGCCGCACATGATCGCGTACGTCGTTGGCCGACAGCGTCGCACCAGGTGAGCGCACCACGAACGCTGCCAGTCGCTCGCCGAACTCGGGGTCCGGGACGCCGACCACCGCGGCCTCGCGCACCCCGTCCAGCCTCGCCAACAGGTCTTCGACCGCTGACGGGAACACGTTCTCGCCGCCGGAGATGACCATGTCGTCCGCTCGCCCCACGACCGTCAGCAGCCCCGAGTCGTCCAACCTCCCGAGATCACCGGTGGCTAGCAGCCCGTCGACCGCTGCCGGCGCAGGGAGGTCGCCCCCGGTATAGCCCTCGAACAGCATCGAGTTGCCTACGAAGATTCGGCCGACGATGCCCGGCGGCACCGGGGAGCCCGACGGGGACAGCACCATCAGGCGCGTCCCGCGCGGTGGGCGGCCCGCCGTGCCGGGCGATCGAAGAAGTTCGGCCGGCGTGGCCACCGATGCCCATGACACCTCGGTCGACCCGTACAAGTTGTAGAGCACCTTGCCGTGGACCGACATGAACCGCGTCGCCAGGTCTCCCGGCAACGCCGACCCGCTCACCGCCACCACCCGGACCCCGGGCAGCGCACACCCGGCCTCGAGTAGGCGCGAGAGCATCACCGGCACCGCGAAAACCGACGAACAACCATGCGAACGCACGAGCGACGCGGCGGAGGCCGGCGAGAACCGCGGCGACAGCACGACCGTCGCCCGCAGCCCGATCGCGAGCTGCAGGGACGCATAGCCCCAGGTGTGGAACAGCGGCGCCGCGATGAACATCCGCGAGCCGGCCCGCACCGGGATCCGGTCGAGGATGGCCGCCAGCGGACCAGGTCCACCAGGATGCGGCCGCCGCGCACCCTTCGGCGTCCCGGTCGTGCCGGACGTCAACACCACCGTCCGCCCGGGCCGCCCAGGCGGCAACAAGGGCAAAGACAAAGGCAAAGGCAGCAGCGGCAAAGACGGCGCATCCAGTACGAGTCGCAGCCCGTGATCCCGAACCACGGCGGCCACCTGCGTCGGCGAGAACCCAGTATTGATCAGCACCGCGTCCGCGCCGAGCAACGACAGCGCCGCCACCGACACCACGAAGTCGCGGCCGTTGTCGAACAACACCCCGACCCGGTCGCCCGGCCCCATGCCCTGCGACGACCGCAGCGCACCAGCCATCGCCAAAGCCGAAGAGCTCAACGCCGCGTAACTGAGAGACCCCGAGGAATCGATCAGCGCGACCCGCGAAGGCGACCGCGCGGCCGCCGACAGCAGCGAGCCGCCGAGGCCGTACCCCCAGTGGCGCAACACAGAGATCTGGCGAGCGACCCGAAGGGGCGAGCCCGGGTTGAGGAGCCCACGCCGCGCGAGGGTAAGGACGGCGTGGGCCGCGGTCACCGGATCTGGTGGCCCGAGATCGCTCGGGAGACCACCAACCGCTGGATCTCGGAGGTGCCCTCGAAGATGGTGTAGATCTTGGCGTCCCGGTACCAGCGCTCGACCGGGTGGTCCCGCAGATAGCCGGCGCCGCCGAGGATCTGGACGGCCCGCTCGGTCACGGACACCGCGACCTCACCGGCCCGCAGCTTGGACATCGAACCCTCGCCCGCCGTGAACGGCCGGTTGTTGCGCCCCATCCACGCGGCCCGCCAGACCAGCAGCCGCGCGGCGTCGATGTCGGTGCGCATGTCGGCCAGCGCGAACGCCACCGCCTGGTTCTCGATGATCGGCCGACCGAACTGCACCCGCTCCTTGGCGTACGAAAGCGCGTACTCGTAGGCGGCCCGAGCCACACCCAGCGCCTGCGCGCCCACCGTCGGCCGAGTGGTCTCGAACGTTCGCATGGCCGCCGAAGAAGAAGACCGTTGCCCCGACCGGGCCCGAGACAGCCGGGCCTCCAACGCATCACGCCCGCCGAGCAGACACGACCCCGGCACCCGCACATCATCAAGAAACACGTCAGCCGTGTGCGAAGCCCGCAGCCCCAACTTGGAAAGCTTCCGCGACGAAGCCAGCCCAGGCGTCCCCGGCGGCACCACGAACGCCGCCTGCCCACGGGACCCCAGAGCGGGATCCACCGAGGCGGTCACGACATGCACACCAGCGATCCCGCCATTGGTGGCATAGGCCTTCTGTCCAGAAAGGACCCACTCGTCCGAGGCGGCATCAAAAACAGCCCGCGTACGCATAGCCCCGACATCAGAGCCAGCATCCGGCTCCGTAGAACAGAACGCCGCCACCGCCGGCGAGGAGACCGACCCGAAACACTGCGGCACCCACTCGACGAGCTGGTCCGGCGTACCCGAACCATATATCGCCGCGACAGCCAACGACGTGCCCATGATGGCCAGCCCGATCCCGGCGTCGCCCCAGAAGAGCTCTTCGCTAGCGATAGGCAGCGACAGCCCCGTCGGGTCGGCCCAGGTGTTGGCCAGAAACTCGAAACCGTAGAGGCCGACCTTGGCCGCCTCCTGGATCACCGGCCAGGGAGCCTCTTCGCGGGCGTCCCATTCGGCGGCGGCCGGGCGCACGACGTCGGCGGCGAAGCCGTGCACCCAGTCGCGTAGATCGCGCTGTTCCTCGTTCAGATCAAGCGAGAACTCAGCCACGAAAGGCCTCAGGCCTTGGGGATGTCAAAAAGGTTGGCGATGTTGGCGGCCAGGCCCAGGTCACCCTTGGCCTTGAGCTTGCCGGTCATGAACATCATCACCGGGTTGCCGCTGCCAGAAACGATCTTCAGAAAGTCGACCGGACCCATGGTCAGCGCCAGGCGGGGGTCGCGCTCCGCCGAGGAGGACACGGTGCAGGCGCCGTCTTCGATGACGACCTCGTAGGTGTCGTCGCCACCGTCGGGACGGCCCGTGATCGTCCAGTGGATCACCGCGTTGGTCGAGCCGGCGCGGTCGGCGCGGAACAGCGCCGGGAACCGCTCGAAGACCTGGTCGAGCACCTTGCCCCGGGCGTCGCTCGACATGATCTCGGCGATCTTCGCGTCGGGGGTGGACTTGACCAGCTGCGCGAACTCCTTGGGGCCGACCGAGGCGAACTGGGCCGGATCAAAGTCAGACATCGCGGCGTAACCCCTTCAAAGTAAGTAACCTACTGCGGAGTAACCTTACGCAGGGGTAGATATGCTGGCAAGCGTGCCAGGCGGGCCGACCTTCAAGCGCCTTCCCCGTGCGGTGCGAGAGCAGCAGATGCTCGACGCGGCCGTGCGGGTCTTCTCGCGTCGCGGCTTCCACGACGCGAGCATGGACGAGATCGCCGAAGAGGCCGGGATCTCCAAGCCCATGGTGTACGCGTACCTCGGCAGCAAGGACGACCTGTTCCGCGCCTGCGTCCACCGCGAGGGCACCCGCCTGCTGGAGTCGATCGTGGCGGTCGTGGCCGACGACCTGCCCGCCGACGAGCAGCTCTGGCGCGGCCTGCGCGGCTTCTTCGGCTTCGTCGGCGCCCACCGCGACGGCTGGGCCGTGCTCTACCGCCAGGCCAGGAGCGGGCCGTCGTACGACCTCGCGGCCCTGCGCACCCGCATCGTCGAGGTCGTCGCCGGCATGCTCAAGAGGGCAGTGGAGAGCCAGGGCAGAACAGCCCGCGACGAGGACCTGACCGCCAGCGCGTACGCCCTGGTCGGCGCGGCCGAGTCGATCGCCGACTGGCTGGCCGACCACCCCGAGGCCGACCCCGACCACTCGGCCGCGCG
Source organism: Asanoa hainanensis (assembly GCF_900188485.1). Classification (GTDB taxonomy): domain Bacteria; phylum Actinomycetota; class Actinomycetes; order Mycobacteriales; family Micromonosporaceae; genus Asanoa; species Asanoa hainanensis. The sequence continues at coordinate 236,023 of NZ_FZPH01000006.1, read as the reverse complement.
ACTGATGAACTTCAGCTGGCTTGGCGCACGCCAGCTGTTGCGGGGTGAGCTCTGGCAGCCCAGTTCGGCCTGAGCACCTGCTTGGCGTCGGCCGTCGGGCCGTGCGAGGTCACCACCACCGGCACGTCGAGCGCCGCGGACACCGCGCCCGGCCAGTCGACCGGCGCGGAGGAGTAACGCGGCCGCGTGCTGAACAGCCGCCGGGTCAGTGCCTCCTGCCGGCTCAGGTTGCCGACCTGCCCGGGCAGCAACCGGTCGGTCCAGTCGTAGGCGGCGCAGAACTTCAGCGCCGGCGAGGCGATGTCGAGATGCGTCAGCGCGATCCCGTCGACACCGCCGGTCACGTCCACCGCGTACCGGTGCGCCACCGCGTCGAAGTGCCCGAACCGGAAGCGACCCTGCCACCGGTTGGTCGGGTTGTTCGGGTCTGTCAACGGCAGCGCCGGGTCCTCGGTCACCAGCGGGCCGTTTCCGTGGCGGGTGGTCACGATCCGCAGCACGCCCAGCCGCGTCGCGCTGCCGCCGTGACCCGCCTCGCCCAGCAGCGTCTCCGCGTTGTCGAACGTCGTCGTGCTCCACGTCGTGTACGGGTGGAAGCCGTGCCACTCGTCGAGCAGCACACCCTGGGCTCCCTCGAAAACCACCGGGCCGACGGCCAGCAGGTTGCCGAGGAAGCCCCGCGTGACGATGGGCACCCGCGCGGCGAACGCGCTGAACGCCCGGACCGTCGCGTCGACCGGTGGCACCTCGAGCGGGCCGAGCTCGTCGAGCAGCCGGTCCCGCAGCACCGCCAGCTTCGCGCCGAGCACCCCGGGCGCCAGTGTGTCGGCTACCCGGGGCGCGTCGGCGGGGTGGGCGAGCGCGTACCCCATAGCCTCGCCCACCCCCTTGCCGCAGGACCCATGCCGGTGGGCCCCACGGGCTATCTCCCGGGCGCGGTTGGCGGCCCGGTGGTAAGGCGTGGCGAGCAGCGCGTCGCCCTCGACCGTGAGGCGGTCGAACGCGTCCGGCACCCCGATGTCGGCCAGGTGGTCGGCCTCGACGACGAGCGCCAAGGGGTCGACCACCATGAACCGCGACAGGTGCGTGTGCACGCCACGCAACGTGCCGGAGCCGAACTGAGCGAAGACATGACGCCGTCCGTCAGGCAGGACGACACTGTGGCCGGCCTGCCCGCCCCCGTTGTACCGCACCACTGCGGCAACCGGACGGCCGTCAATTCCCTTCGCGCACAACCAGTCGACGACGGTCCCCTTGCCCGCGTCGCCGTATCCCAGGTCGGCTACCAGCACGTGGTTCATAGCCGGCTGATCCGGTCGTCGCCCTGGAGCGTGGTCGGCAGGCCCCAGGTGGCCAGCACCCGACCGCGTCCCTGGTCAACCGGCTCCAACGCCGTGGAGACGGACTCGGCGCGCAGACCCACCTCTGCCAGGTCGGCCAACCCGCCCTCCAGGTCGATGGCGGCCTCGCCGAGCCCGACCAGCAGGGCGATCGTCTCGCAGACCGCGTCCGGGTCGTCGAGCTCGACCGCGTTCTGGCCGAGCAGCCCTCGCCAGAAGTCGAGCACCTTGGTGTTGCCGGCGTAGTTGCTGCCCCGCGGCAGCAGGTAATAGGTGTCGAACTTGCGGCGCACCTCCGAGACGATGCGGCGCACCGGGATGTCCTCGCTCAGGTCGTCGCCGCACACGTTGCGCACCTCGCGGGCCTTGACCCGGTCGTACGCGAGCTCGTCGCCGATCACGAACAGGTAGCCGCGCCGCCCGCGCTTGGTGAAGCAGTCCAGCTCGGTGTGCCGGGCCAGGTAGTAGAGGGCCAGCTCGTACGACTCGGTCATCTGGCCGCCGCCGCCACCTTCGAGCACGATCCGGCTGAGGTCGTCGTCCATCCGGTTGTCGGACTCGAACTGACCGATCTGCAGGGGCACGCGGTCGCAGGTGGCGTCGCCGACCGCACCGAAGAGGATCTGCGGGTCGCGGGCGTAGTTCTTGCGCAGCAGCAGGCCGAGCAGCTTGGGCAGCTTGGTCTGGAGCACCCGGGGAATGTCGCCCATGGAGCCGGTGACGTCGAAGACCACCGCGATCGCCAGCGAGTCCGGGTGCTCCTGGGAGTCCCGGCTCTCCCGGACGGTGCCGCGCGGGTCGAGCTTGTGGTGGACGGTGCGCGCACCGCTGTCGCTGTAGGCGAAGGCGCTGTGGCCGTTCGACCGCCGGTAGCGGTCCGCGGCATCGTAGACGTCGGTTGACCAGACTCCGCTGCCCATGTCGGGCCCTCCTTAAAGGTTGAGCGGGCGGAACTTCCGCGCGCCGTAGAGTCGTTCGAGCAGGTCGTCGAGTTCGGCGAGCAGCGCCCAGGCGTCGTCCGGCCGGGACCGCACCGACGGCAGCGAGCAACCGTCGGCGAAGGCGACCAGGGCCGCCGGGGCGTACCCACCCATCAGCGCGATCATCGAGCGGGCGGCCATCGCGATGTCGGTGCCCGGCCCGGGTGGCTGTCGGTTGTGGATCTCCGGTGGGTACCAGTCGGCGTAGGCCGGCACCGTCGCCGGCACGTGGTCGAGCCCGTCGACCACCGAGTAGCACCAGTCGACCAGCACCACGCCGTGGTCGGTCGTCTCGATCAGGATGTGCTCGGGCAGCACGGCACCGTGCACCACGCCGGCGCGGTGCGCCAACCCGAGCGCGACCAGCAGGCGGCGCCAGATCCAGGCGGCGTCGCGCGGGTCCAGGCCGTCCGGTCGGATCCGGATCACCTCGGCCACGCTCAACAGGTGGGGTACGGAGCCCAGCACGTTGACCCGGCGTTCCTGCCCGTTGCGCGGGTCCCGGTGCCGGAACGTGTCCACCAGCCGCGGCACGTAGGGCAGGTAGCGCGGGTCGCCCACCTCCGCGATGCGGCGCAGCGCGGTCGCCTCGCGCTCCATCAGGTCGTTGTTGGCCGGCCGCCGGGGCTGCTTGAGGAAGAGCCCACGGCCGACGGTGTGGAGGTTGGCCAGGTCACCGGTGTGTGCCACCGCACCGACCCGGTAGCGGCCGAAGGCCACCGTGCCCCGGGCCCGCCACCGGTTGGTGAGCATCACGAACGCGTCGGTCGCCGCCGCCTTGGCGTCGGGCTCGGCCCGGTCGGGGTGCAGCAGCGCGGCCAGCCGCAGGTAACCACGGTGCGGGTCCGCCGAACCGAACAGTTCCTCGTCGGTCCCGGCCTCGTTGACCAGCCGGATCGCGTCTTCCAACGTAGTCACCGGACCGTCTCCTCTCGGGCCGGGCGCAGCAGGGCGGGGTGCAGCAGGTTGGCGTCGCCGGCCCGGTAGAGGCGGGCGCGGGGTCCGCCGCGCGGCCCGCCGTGCTCGGTGGTCGCGCCGGTGCCCTCGACGAGCCCCGGCACGGAGAGCACCTTGCGGTGGAAGTTGCCGGCGTGCAGCGGGTGGCCCCAGACCGTCTCGTAGACCTCGCGCAGGTCGGCGATGGTGAACTCCTCGCCGACGAACCGGGTCGCGAGCGGCGTGTATTCGAGCTTGGAGCGGGCCCGCTCCAGCCCGTCGTCGACGATCTTGCGGTGGTCGAAGGCCAGCTCCCGGGTGGGCAGCGCGGTCACGGCCAGCCACTCGGCGTCGCCGGCGTCGGAACCGGCCGAGGGCTCGGGCAGGTCGGGTGCGAAGGCGAGGTAGGCGATCGAGAAGATCCGCATGCGTGGGTCGCGGTCGGGCGTGCCGTACGAGGCGAGCTGCTCGAAGTGGACCCGGCGCAGCGGCTCGCCGCCCAGCCCGGTCTCCTCGGCGAACTCGCGGCGGGCGGCGACGGCGATGTCCTCCTCGGGCCGCACGAAGCCGCCGGGCAGGGCCCAGAAGCCCGCGAACGGCGGGGCGGCGCGCTGGATCAGCAGGACCTGCAGCTCACCGTCGCGGATGGTCAGCGCGACCACGTCGACCGTGACTGCCACCGCGGGGTAAGCCCGCGGGTCGTACCCCGCCAGGAACTCCTGCTCGTTGACCACGGTCTGTCCTTCTCGCTCGGAGAACTTCTCTGCCTAAGAATAACTCAGGATGAGAATAACCCCGGGCCGTGGGGCCGGACAAGGGCGTGGCTGTTGTGTCAGTTAGCTCATGGTGCCGATGAGGTGTGGTGCGCCGGTCTGCGGATCGTGCAGCGCGAAGGTCTCGCCGGGCGTGGCCGAGAAGGCGACGGTGCCGGGCAGCAGGATCGGCCGCTTGAAGGCGACCTCGACCGTGTACGCGTCGGGCAGCCGGCCCTCGAGCGCGGCCAGGCAGCGGGCCTTGCTCCACATGCCGTGCGCGATCGGACGCGGGAAGCCGAACAGCCGGGCGCCCAGCCGCGAGGTGTGGATCGGGTTGCGATCGCCGGAGACCCGGGCGTAGTCGACCCCCACCCGGGCCGGAACCCGCCAGGTCGCGGAAGCCGGTGGCGGCACATCGCGCGCCGCCGCAGAAGAGCCAGGGGCAGACCGGCCCCGCCGCAGATAGGTCGAGACGTCCCGCCACACCTCGACGCCGTCGACGCTGGCCACCGAGACCAGGTCGAACTGCCGGCCCCGCTCGTGCGACCGCAGGTCGACGGCCCGCACGGACAGGTCGAACCGCTCCGCGGCGTCCAGCGGCCGGGTCACGCTGATCTTGTTGGCGACGTGCACCAACCCGACCACCGGGTACGGGAAGTCGGCGCTGGTCATCAGCCGCATCGCCAGCGGCGTTGCCAGCACGTGCGGATACGTCACCGGCAACTGGTCACCGACCCGGAACCCGCACACCCGGTCGTAGTCGGCCAGGTGGCTCCGATCGACCGTCACCCCGCGCACGACGAGCTCGACGTCGGGCAGCACCTCGATCGGCGGCCGCTTGTCGGTGCCGGGCATCAGGCCGATCCGCGGCAGCGCCCGGATCGCCGCCCGCCGGTAGATCGGACCCAGCTCCGGCGGGCCGTCGAGCTCGACGATGGACATCAGGCACCCAACCACATCTGGCCGCAGACGCGCACCACGTTGCCGGTCACACCGGCCGAACCCGGCGCGGCGAGCCAGGCGATCGTCTCGGCCACGTCGACCGGCAGGCCGCCCTGCGACATGCTGTTCATCCGGCGCCCGACCTCGCGCGCGGCCAGCGGCATCCGGGCGGTCATCCTGGTCTCGATGAAGCCCGGCGCCACCGCGTTGATCGTCACACCCTGCGGCGCGAGGATCGGGGCCATCGACTGCACCAGGCCGATCACGCCGGCCTTGGAGGTCGCGTAGTTCGTCTGGCCGCGGTTGCCGGCGATGCCGCTGGTCGACGACACCGAGATGATCCGGCCGCCCTCGGGCAGCAGCGGGATCAGCGCGTCGTTGATCCGCTCCTGGCTGGCCAGGTTGACGTCGATCACCGCGTCCCACTGCTCGGCCGACATCTTGGCGATGGTCTTGTCGCGGGTGATGCCGGCGTTGTGCACCACGATGTCGACCTTGCCGTGCCGGGACAGCAGCTGCGCGGCCAGCGTGGACGGTGCGTCCGGCCGGGTCAGGTCGAGCTGCAGCGCGTGGCCGCCGATCTCGTTGGCCACGCGGGCCAGGGCTTCGCCGGCGGCCGGCACGTCGAGCACGACCACCCGGGCACAGTCGCGGGCCAGCACCCGGGCGATCGCGGCGCCGATGCCCTGGGCCGCGCCGGTCACCAGGGCGACCTTGCCCTCCAGCGGGTGGTCCCAGTCGGTCAGCGGCGACGAGCTCACCTGGCCGATCCGGATGACCTGACCCGACACGTACGCCGAGCGCCCGGAGAGCAGGAAGCGCATCGTCGAGTCCGTGAACTCCTCGGCGCCCGGCTCGACGTAGACCAGCTGGGCGGTCATGCCCCGGCCGAACTCCTTGCCGATGCTGCGGGTCAGGCCCTCCAGCGCGCGCTGTGCGGTCGCCTCCCGCGGGGAGGAGCAGGCCGCCGGCGGGGTGCCGAGCACGATCACGCGGCCGCCCGCGGTCAGCGACCGGGCGTTGGCGTGGAAGAACTCGTAGAGCGGGTGCAGGCCCGCGGCGTCGACGATGCCGGTCGCGTCGAACACCAGTGCCGACCAGCGCGGCCCGCCGTCGAGGGCGACGCCGGCGATGGTGAGCATCTTGCGCACCGGGCCGTCGAGCCGCCCGCCGGGCGCCCCGGCGAGCATGACCGGGCCGGTGACCAGCGGATCTCCGGGGTGGTAGCGGCGCAGCACCGGCGGTGTCGGGAGGCCCAACCGCTTGACCAGCGCGCGGCCGGGACCGGAGTTCGCGAAGCTCGCGTAACGGTCGCTCATAGCGATAGCCTACTTGCGGGTAACCCCGGAGGGAGGCGACTGATGGAGACCAGACGAGTCGCGATCGTCGGCGGCAACCGAATCCCGTTCGCCCGCTCCAACAGCCGCTATGCGGCGGCGAGCAACCTGGACATGCTCACCGCGGCGCTCGACGGGCTGATCGCCCGGTTCGGGCTGTCCGGCGCGCGGGTCGGCGAGCTCGTCGCGGGCGCGGTGCTCAAGCACTCGCGTGACTTCAACCTGACCCGCGAGGCGGTGCTCGGCTCGCGGCTCGACCCGACCACCCCGGCGTACGACATCCAGCAGGCCTGCGGCACCGGCCTCGAGGCGGCCATCCTGGTTGCCAACAAGATCGCGCTCGGCCAGATCGACGCCGGCATCGCGGGCGGGGTCGACACCACGTCCGACGCACCGCTCGCGCTCAACGAGGACCTGCGGCGCACGCTGTTGCAAATGAACGCCGCCCGCACGACCGGCGCCCGGCTGCGCGCCGCCGCCCGGCTGCGGCCGCACCAGGCGTTCATGCCGGAGGCGCCGCGCAACGCCGAGCCCCGCACCGGGCTGTCGATGGGTGACCACGCGGCGATCACCGCGCTGCGCTGGAACGTCGACCGGCAGGCGCAGGACGCGCTGGCGCTGGCCTCGCACCAGCGGCTGGCGGCCGCGTACGAGCGGGGCTTCTTCGACGATCTGGTGACTCCTTATCTAGGGCTGACCCGCGACCAGAACCTGCGCGGCGACACCTCGCTGGAGAAGCTGGCCAAGCTGCGGCCGGTCTTCGGCACCCGCGGTCCCGACGCCGAGCACGCGACGATGACCGCCGGCAACTCCTCGCCGTTGACCGACGGTGCGTCCACCGTGCTGCTCGCGTCCGACGAGTGGGCGGAGCAGCGCCGGCTGCCGGTGCTGGCGCACTTCGTCGACGCCGAGACGGCCGCGGTCGACTTCGTGCACGGCGACGAAGGCCTGCTGATGGCACCGGCGTACGCCGTGCCCCGGCTGCTCGCCCGCAACGGCCTGAGCCTGCAGGACTTCGACTTCTACGAGATCCACGAGGCGTTCGCGTCGCAGGTGCTGGCCACCCTCGCCGCCTGGGAGTCGCCCGAGTTCTGCAAGGAGCGGCTGGGTCTGGACACCCCGCTCGGCGCGATCGATCGGGCCAAGCTCAACGTCAACGGCTCCTCGCTCGCGGCCGGCCACCCGTTCGCGGCGACGGGCGGGCGGATCGTCGCGACGCTGGCCAAGCTGCTGGCCGAGAAGGGCGGCGGGCGCGGCCTGATCTCCATCTGCGCCGCCGGTGGCCAGGGCGTGGTGGCCATCCTGGAACGCTAACTCCCAAATGAACGTTTGACAGTCTGGGCGGGCATCGCCCAGACTGTCAAACATGTCTTTGGGAGATGAGGATCCGACCGTCAAGCTGCGGGCGCTGGCCCACCCACTGCGGCTGCGCATCCTCTCGCTGCTGACCGGTTCGGCGATGACCGCGGCCGACGTGGCGCGGGAGCTGGACCTGACCCACGCCAACGCCAGCTATCATCTGCGGCATCTGTTGGCCGCCGGCCAGATCGAGGTCGCCGGCGAGGAGAAGATCCGCGGCGGCGTGGCCAAGCGCTACCGGCACCTGCCTGAGGCCGGCTTCGAGTCGCCGAAGCCGAAGATTCCCGAGGGCGCCGAGCGGACGGCCGACCACCTGCTCATCTACGAGGCCCTCGCCTCCGAGCTCCGCCGCCGGTCCCGCTCGCTGATGCGGGCGCAGGGCAACCACCTCACCGATGCCGAGCTCTGGGTCGACCCTGCCGTCTGGGCCGAGGTCGAGGAGCAGATCACCAACGCCAGCCGCGCCCTGCACCTCGCCGCCGTCGCACCCCGTACCCCCGGCGCGATCCGGGTCAACGCCACGATCGCACTGTTCAGAATGGAGCCTGACGCGAAATGAGCACGGTCACCCCCGCCGCTGCGCCCGCGACCGAAGAACCGCCCCGCCCCGGCATGCTGGCGCCGTTGCGGCACAGCGCTTTCCGCTACCTGATCGCCGGCCGCACCACCACCATGCTGGGCAACGCGGTGGCGCCGATCGCGCTCGCCTTCGCCGTGCTCGACCTCACCGGCTCGGCCCGTGACCTGGGCCTGGTGGTCGGTGTCCGATCGCTGTTCAACGTCATCTTCGTGCTGTTCGGCGGCGTGATCGCCGACCGGCTGCCCCGCCACCTGGTGATGGTCGGTGCGTCCGTGCTGGCCGGCGCGACCCAGGCGGCCGTCGCCGTCACCGTGCTCACCGGCACGGCGTCGATCCCGCTGCTGCTGGCCCTTTCGGCGGTCAACGGCGTCGCCGCCGCGATCGCGTTCCCGGCCATCTCGGCGATCCTGCCGCAGACCGTGCCGGCGGCCGTGCTCCAGCAGGCCAACGCCATCAACCGGCTGGCCTGGAACAGCGCGATGATCGCCGGCGCTTCGCTGGGTGGCCTGCTGGTCGCGTTCGCCGGGCCGGGCTGGGGCCTCGCCGTCGACGCCGGCACGTTCCTGGTCGCGGGCCTGCTGTTCGCGCTGGTCCGCGTGGCCAAGGTCGAAAAGGCGGCGAGCCGGACCGGCATCTTCGCCGACATGCGCCTCGGCTGGACGGCCTTCAAGAGCCGCACCTGGCTGTGGACGGTGGTCGCCGGCTTCTGCGTGATCAACGCCGCGCTGACCGGCTCGATCAGCGTGCTCGGCCCCGTCGTCGCCGACGACAGCTTCGGGCGGGCCACCTGGGGTCTGATCCTGGCCGTGGAGACCGCCGGCATGATCGTCGGCGCCCTCGTCGCGATGCGGGTCCGGACCGGCCGACTGCTCTTCTACGGCGTGCTCTGGTGCCTCGGCGACGTGCTGCTGGTGCTGGCGCTGGGCCTCACGTCGACGGTGCTCGTCCTGCTGCTGGCCGGGTTCGCGGTCGGTTTCGCGCTCGAGCAGTTCACGGTCGCGTGGGACACCACCATGCAGGAACACGTGCCCAGCGACCTGCTGGCCCGGGTCTACTCGTACGACATGCTCGGTTCGATCCTCGCGGTGCCGATCGGCCAGGTCCTGGCGGGTCCGATCGCCGAGCACTTCGGGGTGCGAAACACCCTGCACGGCGCCGCCGCCCTGATCGGCCTGGCCACCCTGGCCATGCTGCTCAGCCGCGACGTCCGTCACCTACGCCACGCGATCTAGGCCTGAGAGAATGGCCGGGTGACCCAGGTACCGAACGTTCTCGCTGCCCGATACGCCTCTCCCGAGCTCGTCGCGCTCTGGTCGCCGACCGAGAAGGTGAAGCTGGAGCGACGGCTGTGGATCGCGGTGCTGGAGGCACAGCGTGACCTCGGCATCGACGTGCCGGACGGCGCGGTCGAGGCCTACCGGGCCGTGCTCGACGACGTCGACCTACACTCGATCGCCGAGCGCGAGCGGGTCACCCGGCACGACGTGAAGGCCCGGATCGAGGAGTTCGCCGCCCTGGCCGGGCACGAGCAGATCCACAAGGGGATGACCTCGCGGGACCTGACCGAAAACGTGGAGCAGCTCCAGATCCGGTCTTCGCTGGAGCTGATCCGCGACCGGGTCGTCGCGACGTTGGCCCGGCTGGCCCGCCTCGCCGTCGAGCACGAGAACCTGGTGATGGCGGGCCGTTCGCACAACGTCGCGGCGCAGGCGACCACGCTGGGCAAGCGGTTCGCGTCGGCCGGCGAGGAGCTGCTGATCGCCTACCAGCGGCTCGACGACCTGATCACCCGCTACCCGCTGCGCGGCATCAAGGGCCCGGTCGGCACGGCCGCCGACCAGCTCGACCTCTTCGACGGCGACGCGACCAAGGTCGCCGAGCTCGAGCGCCGGGTCGCCGCCCACCTGGGCTTCTCGTCGGTGCTGAACAGCGTCGGGCAGGTCTACCCGCGCTCGCTGGACCTCGACGTGGTCACCGCGCTGGCCCAGGTGGTCGCCGCGCCGAGCAGCCTGGCCACCACGATCCGGCTGATGGTCGGCCAGGAGCTGGCCACCGAGGGCTTCAAGCCCGGCCAGGTCGGCTCCAGCGCGATGCCGCACAAGATGAACACGCGTTCCAGCGAGCGGGTCAACGGGCTCGCGGTGGTGGTGCGCGGCTACGTGTCGATGATCGGCGAGCTGGCCGGCGACCAGTGGAACGAGGGTGACGTGTCCGACTCGGTGGTCCGCCGGGTCGCCCTGCCCGACGCCTTCTTCGCCACCGACGGCCTCTTCCAGACGTTCCTGACCGTGCTCGACGAGTTCGGCGCCTATCCCGCGGTGGTGGCCCGCGAGCTCGACCGCTTCCTGCCGTTCCTGGCCACGACCAAGATCCTGGTCGCAGCGGTACGCCGGGGCGTGGGCCGCGAGACGGCACACGAGGTGATCAAGGAGAACGCGGTCGCCGTGGCGCTGGAGATGCGCGAGAAGGGCGCTGGCGACAACGACCTGTTCGACCGGCTGGCCGCCGACGGCCGGCTGGGGCTGAGCCGGGGCGAGATCGACGCGCTGGTCGCCGACCGGGCGGCCTTCGTCGGCGCCGCCGGCGCCCAGGTGGCGGCCGTGGCCGACAAGATCGCCGAGGTCGTGCGCGCACACCCGGCCGCCGCGGCCTACTCGCCTCGCCCGATCCTCTAGGACGAGAAAGACGTGGCGCCTCCCGGGGCAGGGGAGGCGCCACGCCTTGTGGGAGAGCGTTGCTCAGACGCCAGCGGTGGAGGTGATCCACGCCCGGTTGTAGGCGACGCTGCCGTAGTTCTGGATGTTGACGCCGTCGGCCGTCGACGCGACGCCGACCTGCGCGCCGTTGTAGAACTGCGGGCCGCCGGAGTCGCCGCGCCACGCGTTGCCGTTGATCCGGGTGCTGCGGATCGCCCGGCCGCCGTACGCGTCGGTCACGTTGGTGCTGGTCACCCGCACGGAAGCGGTCTTGAGCACGGTGGAGGCGCTGCAGCCGCTGTAGCAGGTCATGCCCCACCCGTAGATCGTGTTGGTCGAGTTGACCGGCGGGTAGGCGCTCGACAGGGTCACGTAGCTGGTGCTCACCGAGCTGCTGAGCCGCATCAGGGCCAGGTCGCTGCGGGTGTAGGTGGCGCTGACGGTGCGGGTGACGCCGCCTGAGCCGCGATTGACGCTGCCGACGCGGACCGACATCGAGCCGCTGATGCAGTGCCGGGCGGTGAGCACCCAGGTCGGCGCGATGATCGTGCCGGAGCAGGTGAACGAGCCACCGCTGAACACGGCGGCTGCCCACGGCGCCGAGGCGACCGTGCTGCCACCGATGATCTGTGCCGGGTCGGTCGGGCCGACGGGTACGGCGCCGGCCGCACTGGGTGCGAGGAAGACGCCGGTCAGGCCGATGGCGAGCGCGGCCAGGGTCAGGCGTGTGCGCATCTGGGCTCCTATCCGAGGGGGTGGATCGGACTACCGAGACGCTAGTTAAGCATCGATACATTCACAATCATCAAATCCAGGTCATACGACCGGCGTTGCGGGCCTGCCCGTGTGGCCGAAATCCCATCCGTCTCCTCAACGGCAGGTGGCTCGCGTTGATGGTGGTCGCAATGAGGACATGAGTGCCACGTGAGTGCTCGTACTCACGTGTAATGCCTGTCCACGACGCCTGTCCGAGGGCTGGGCGGGTGCCGGTCAGCGTCTATCTACCGGGTACTCTTGGCGCGCTTACCGTGTACAAAAGTCAGGAGTGCCAAGTGGCTCGCGTCGTCGTCGACGTCATGCTCAAGCCGGAGATCCTCGATCCTCAGGGCCAAGCGGTCGCGAACGCGCTGCCACGGCTCGGCATCAGCGACGTCAGCTCTGTGCGCATCGGCCGGCGCATCGAAATCGAGTTCGCCGGTGCGGCCGACCCGGAGCGCGTCCGCGAGATCGCTGACAAGCTGCTCGCCAACCCCGTGATCGAAGACTTCACGATCCAGGAGGTCGCCGAGCCGGCGGCCGAGGCCGAGGCCGTCCCCGCGGGTGACCCGGCATGAGTGCCCGCGTCGGGGTGGTGACGTTCCCCGGTTCGCTCGACGACGGTGACGCCGCCCGCGCGGTCCGGGTCGCCGGTGGCGAGGCGGTCCGCCTCTGGCACGGCGACAGCGACCTGCACGGAGTCGACGCGGTGGTGCTGCCCGGCGGCTTCTCCTACGGCGACTACCTGCGCACCGGCGCGATCGCCCGGTTCGCGCCGGTGATGGAGTCGATCATCGATGGTGCCCGCGGCGGGCTCCCGGTGCTCGGCATCTGCAACGGCTTCCAGATCCTCTGCGAGGCGCACCTGTTGCCCGGTGCCCTCACCCGCAACAGCCACCTCCACTTCCGCAACCGCGACCAGTGGCTGCGGATCACCGCGACGAACACCGCGTGGACCAACTCGTTCGAGTCCGACCAGGACGTGCTCGTCCCGCTCAAGAGCGGTGAGGGGCGCTACGTCGCCGACCAGGCGACCCTCGACGAGCTCGCCGCCAACGGCCGGATCGTGGCGACGTACCAGCGCGGCAACCCGAACGGCTCCGAGCGCGACATCGCCGGAGTGACCAACGAGGCCGGCAACGTCGTCGGTCTCATGCCCCACCCCGAGCACGCGATCGAGGCACTGACCGGTCCGTCGCTCGACGGGTTGGGCTTCTTCACCTCGATTCTCAAGCACCTGGCGGGGGCCTCGGCATGACAACTCAGCCCGACACGGCGTCGAGCGAGGCGGGCGAGATGTCGCTGCCGGCGCAGGTCTCGTACGACAACCTGGACGGTCCCGACACCGTCGAGCGGGCCAACGCCACGGGGGACGAGCTCCAGCCGTTCGCCGAGCTCGGGCTCCGCGACGACGAGTACGAGCGGATCCGCGGCATCCTCGACCGCCGGCCGACCCAGTCCGAGCTGGCGATGTACTCGATCATGTGGAGCGAGCACTGCTCGTACAAGTCGAGCAAGGTCCACCTGCGGCAGTTCAGCGAGAAGGCGCCGCCGAACGACCGCATGCTCGCCGGCATCGGTGAGAACGCCGGCGTCATCCAGATCACCGACGAGCTCGCCGTGACGTTCAAGGTCGAGTCGCACAACCACCCGAGCTTCGTCGAGCCGTACCAGGGCGCCGCGACCGGCGTGGGTGGCATCGTCCGCGACATCCTCGCGATGGGCGCCCGGCCGATCGCCGTGATGGACCCGCTGCGGTTCGGTGCGGCCGACCACGAGGACACCGCCCGCGTGCTGCCCGGCGTGGTCGCCGGCATCGGCGGCTACGGCAACTCGCTGGGCTTGCCCAACGTCGGCGGCGAGGTCGTCTTCGACCCGACCTATCAGGGCAACCCGCTGGTCAACGCGCTCTGCCTGGGCGTGCTGCCGGTCGACCGGCTGCAGAAGAAAGACGCCGCCGGCCCCGGCAACATCGTCGTGCTGATGGGTGCCAAGACCGGGCGCGACGGCATCGGCGGCGTGTCCGTGCTGGCCAGCGCGACCTTCGACGACGGCAGCGCGGCCAACCGCCCGGCGGTGCAGGTCGGTGACCCGTTCACCGAGAAGCTGCTGATCGAGGCCTGCCTCGAGCTCTACGACGCCAACCTGGTCGTCGGCATCCAGGACCTCGGCGGCGCCGGCCTGACCTGCGCGCTCACCGAGACCGCCGCTTCGGCCGGCACCGGCATGCGGGTCTGGCTGGAGCGGGTGCCGCTGCGCGAGCAGTCGATGGACCCGCACGAGATCCTCGCCAGCGAGTCGCAGGAGCGGATGCTGCTGATCGTCAAGCCCGAGCAGCTCGACGAGGTGCTCGGGGTCGCCGAGAAGTGGGGCGTGCTCGCCACCGCGATCGGTGAGGTCACCCCGTCCGAGGTCAGCGGCCTGCCCGGCCGGCTCCGGATCACCTGGCGCGACCACCTGGTCGTCGACGTGCCGCCGGCCTCGCTGGTCGACGACGGCCCCGTCTACGCCCGGCCGATGCGCGAGCCCGCCGACCTGATCCTGCTCCAGGCCGACCGGGCCGAGACGCTGCCCCGGCCGGCGAACCCGGACGATCTCAAGGCGACCCTGCTGCGGATGATCGCTTCGCCGAACCTCTGCGACAAGTCGTGGGTCACCGAGCAGTTCGACCGGTACGTGCTCGGCAACACCGTGCTCGCCCAGCCCGAAGACGCCGGCGTGATCCGGATCGACGAGGAGAGCGGGCTCGGCGTCGCGCTGTCGGTCGACGGCAACGGCCGCTACACCCGGCTCGACCCGTACAACGGCGCCAAGCTGGCCCTGGCCGAGAGCTACCGCAACGTCGCCGTCAGCGGCGCGAAGCCGGTCGCGGTCACCAACTGCCTCAACTTCGGCTCGCCCGAGGACCCGGCCGTCATGTGGCAGTTCGCCGAGGCCGTCCGCGGCCTGGCCGACGGCTGCCTCGAGCTGGGCATCCCGGTGACCGGCGGCAACGTCAGCTTCTACAACCAGACCGGCGCCGCGGCGATCCACCCGACGCCGGTGGTCGGCGTGCTCGGTGTGATCGACAACGTCGCCGACCGCGTGCCGATCGGGTTCGCCCAGCCGGCCACCGGCGACGGCGACCTGATCTTCCTGCTCGGCGAGACGGCCAACGAGCTGTCCGGCTCTGAGTGGGCGTGGGTGACCCACGAGCACCTCGGTGGCGTGCCGCCGAAGGTCGACCTGGCCAAGGAGAAGGCGCTGGCCGAGGTGCTGGCCGAGGCGTCCCGGGTCGGTCACCTGAGCGCGGCGCACGACGTCTCCGACGGCGGGCTCGCCCAGGCGCTCGTCGAGGCCTGCCTGCGCAACGGTGTCGGCGCCCGGATCGCGCTGCCGGAGGACTTCTCGGCGGGCTCGATGCCGTTCGTCTACCTCTTCAGCGAGTCTGCCGGCCGGGCCGTGGTGTCCGTGCCGCGTGGGCACGAGAAGGCGTTCACCGGGCTGTGCGCCGAGCGGGGCGTCCCGTGGAGCCCGATCGGCGTGACCGACGGCAACAACGGCGCGCTCGACATCCGGGGCCAGTTCTCGGTGCCGCTCGACGAGCTGCGCGAGGCGCACACGTCGACCATGCCGAAGCTGTTCGGCTGATACAGCAAGCAAAAGAGGGGGCCGCGAAAGCGGCCCCCTCTTTTATGTCGGTTCTTAGTCGTCGAGCCAGCCCAGTTCGCGCCGGTCGCCGCCGCGGCCACCTTCGCCGCCGCGACCGCCGTGGCGGGCACCGCGACCGTCGTTGCCCTCGTAGTAGTCGCCCTGGTCGCCGTAGCCACCGTTGGGGCCACCGTAGTTGCCGCCGCCGCGCTGCTCCGGCACCCGGTCGTAGCCCGGGGGAGGACCGGCTTCGTAGCCGCCGCGGTCGTAGCCGTTGTTGCCGCCGGCCGGGTAGTTGCGGGTCTCGTCGTAGCCGCCCGAAGGCGCGCCGCCGTAGCCGCCACCGGCCTCGTAGCCGCCGCCCCGGCCCTGGTCGTAGCCGCCGCGCTGGCCGCCACCGCCATAGCCGTTGCCGCCCTGGTCGTAGCCGTTGGGCTCGGCACCGTAGCCGCGCTCGTCGCCGTAACCGCCGTTCGCGCCGCCGTAGCCACCGCCGGCCGGCTGCTGGCCGTAGCCACCGCCGCCCTGCTGGCCGTAGTCGTCGCCACCGGAGGTCGGCTGGTAGCGGCCGGTCGGCTCGTCGAAGCGCTCGCCGTAGCCACCGCCCGCGCCACCGGCCTGCGGGTAACCGCCGCCCGGTGCCGCGCCGTAGCCGCCGCCCGAGGACGGCGCGCCGCCGTAGCCGGCGCCCGAGCCCGGCGCGTCGCCGTAGCCGCCGGCACCGTAGCCGCCGCCCGAGCCCGGCGCGTTGCCGAACTGCGTGGGCTGTGCGGCGCCGTACATCTGCGTGGCCTGGTCATAGCCGCCGGCCTGCGTGGCGTGGCCGCCGTAGCCGTTGTTGCCGCCGCCCCAGCCGGGCTGTTGCTGGCCGCCGTAGCTCGGCCCCTGCGGCGGCATGGGCGCGCCGTAGGGGTCCGGGAACTCGTCGACCGGTGCGCGGGTGTGCAGCATCGTCGGTGCGTCGGCGAGGGCTCCGCCGCCTGGTCCGCCGATCCGGGTCGCGTCGTTGCCGCCCCGGTAGCCGCCCGCGGCCGCCGGCACCGCCGGGCGTACGCCGGTGGTCGAGGTCTGGTCGTCGGGGTCGTCCCCGCCTTCCTTGCGGCGCAGCATCACCCAGACGATGCCGCCGACGCCGAACGCCACCAGCAGACCGCCACCGAGCACGACCAGCCAGTTGCCGAAACCGCCACCATCTTCGGAGTTGCTGGCGTTGTCGACGGCGCCAGCGGTGTCGGTCGACTCGGGATCCTCGGTGACCTCGTCGTCGAGCGGCTGCTCGGTCGGGATCGAGCTCGGGTTGGCGGTGGCCTCGACCGCGAGCTGCAGCGTGATCGTCACGCCCGACGCGGTGCCACCGGCGTTCACGTTGATGACCTTGGTGTTCCGCTTGTCGTCCTTGGAAGCACCGATGGTGATCCGGCCCGGGGCGATCGGCTTCTGCTCGGTGCCCTCGAACCGGTAGTTGCCCTTGTCGTCGGCGAAGTCCTCGTGGAGCTTGCCGGCACCGTCGCTCAGCGCGACGTACGCGTTGTTGACGGGCTTGCCGTCGGCCTGGTTGGTGACCTTGCCGCTGATGGACTTGACCGTCTCCACCGCCGGCGGCTGCTGCGCCTGGTTTCCACGGACCGACATCGGGCGAGAGCCGGTGGCCTTCTCACCGTTGATCGTGATTTCCGCGTTGACCTGGCCGGACCGGGTCTGGCCGTCAGGAACGTTACCCGCGCGGACCTGCGCTTCGAACTGTCCGAAAGCGCCCGGCGCGATGTCTTCGACGTCGCCGTCACAGCGGTCGCAGCTCAGCTCGCTGAAACTGCTGGTGACCTTGACGGAGGCCGTGACCGTGTCGGTGCTCGCGTTACGGAAACGAACGCGTACGGTCGCGGTCTGTCCGGGCGATAGCGTCGCGTTGCCAACGCTGACCGACACATTCTCCGGTGCCGCCTGCGCGGGGTTGGGAAATATTGTGACCAGTGCGCCAGCAATCAGCGCCACGACCACACCGGCCCGCAAACGCCAGGCTCGTCGTGGTGTTGTCACGTCCACCGCCTTCCGGTCTCACCCCCGAACGAGTACACCGTCGGTCACTATGCCCTGTCCGACGGGATCAGCGCGACCCAGGGGCCGAAGGAACTGGAACGTGAAGAGGTCGTATCGTCCCGTCATGTCCCCTGCGCACATTAAGTCACCCGCGGTGGCGGCCGTCCTCGCTGCCCTCGACGCCGGGGGAAGCCCCGAGTTGGTCACTCTCCGTGATGCCGTGCGTGCGCTGCTGACCGACCTCGCCAAGCGGGTTCCCGGCCGCTCGGTCGAGGTGCGGGTCCCACCATACGGCGCCGTGCAATGCGTTCCCGGACCACGACATACCCGTGGTACCCCCTCTAATGTGGTCGAAATGGACGGGGTGACCTGGGTGTTGGTCGCCACTGGCCGACTCCCGTGGGCGGAGGCCGTCGCGGCGGGAAAGATCAAGGCCTCCGGAAGCCGGGCCGATCTCTCCCCATATCTCCCCGAGCCGCCAGAATCCGGGTCGCCCGAACGGGTCGGCTGACGGTCAGCACCGCCAAGGTGGCCGACGGTGACCGGCGCGAACTCGCGTACACTGGCCCGAGCAAGACGTGCCAGGAAGTTGAGCAGTTCAGCAGCGAGGAGCGGTAGGTGCCCCGAGGCGACGGCCGATTGAGCCAGGACCTCGACCCCCAACGGCCCGGCCCGCAAGATGCTTGCGGTGTCTTCGGTGTCTGGGGGCCGGGTGAAGAGGTCGCGAAGCTGACCTACTTCGGGCTCTACGCCCTGCAGCACCGTGGCCAGGAAGCGGCCGGCATCGCGGTCAGCGACGGCTCCGGCGTGGTGGTCTACAAGGATCTCGGCCTCGTGGCCCAGGTCTTCGACGAGCCCACCCTGGCCAGCCTGCGCGGCCATCTCGCCATCGGCCACACGCGTTACTCCACCACCGGTGGTTCCACCTGGGAAAACGCGCAGCCGACGATCCGCGCCACCAGCGCCGGCACGACCATCGCCCTGGCGCACAACGGCAACCTGGTCAACACGGCCGACCTGGCTCGTGAGGTCTCCGAGCGGGGGCTGTCAACCGACCCGGCCACCACCTCCGACACCGCCCTGGTCACGGCGCTGCTCGCCGGCCGGCCCGACATGTCCGTCGAGGCCGCCGCGCTCGAGGTGCTGCCGACCCTGCAGGGCGCGTTCAGCTTCGTGTTCATGGACGAGACCACCCTCTACGCCGCCCGCGACGCCTACGGGGTGCGCCCGCTGGTGCTCGGCCGGATGGAGCGCGGCTGGGTGGTGGCCAGCGAGACCGCGGCCCTCGACATCGTCGGCGCCAGCGTCGTCCGTGAGATCGAGCCCGGCGAGCTGATCGCGATCGACGAAGACGGCCTGCGCTCCTTCCGGTTCGCCGTGCCGGAGCCCAAGGGCTGCCTCTTCGAATACGTCTACATCGCGCGCCCCGACACCACGATCGCCGGGCGCAACGTGCACGCCGCCCGGGTGCAGATCGGCCGCCAGTTGGCCAAGGAGCACCCGGTCGAGGCCGACATGGTGATCCCGGTGCCCGAGTCGGGCACGCCGGCCGCGATCGGCTACGCGGCCGAGTCCGGCATCACCTACGGCTCAGGTCTGGTGAAGAACGCGTACGTCGGGCGCACCTTCATCCAGCCGTCGCAGACCCTGCGGCAGCTCGGCATCCGGCTCAAGCTCAACCCGCTGCGGGAGAACATCCGCGGCAAGCGGATCGTCGTCGTCGACGACTCGATCGTGCGCGGCAACACCCAGCGGGCGATCATCCGCATGCTCCGTGAGGCCGGAGCGCTCGAGGTGCACGTGCGCATCTCGTCGCCGCCGGTCAACTGGCCGTGTTTCTACGGCATCGACTTCGCCACCCGCGCGGAGCTGCTGGCCAACGGCCTCGACAACGAAGGCATCCGGCGTTCCATCGGTGCCGACTCGTTGGGATACGTATCACTCGGCGGTCTGGTGGCCGCGACCGAGCAGCCGAAGACGCGCTTGTGCCGCGCGTGTTTCGACGGGGAATACCCCATCCCGCTGCCGGCCGGCAACCTGATCGGCAAGCACGTGCTCGAAGGCGTCGCGCGTCGGGTCGACGCCGAAGCCGAGCAGCGCAGCGATGGCGGAGCCGACCGTGGCAAGCCGGGCGACCTTCCGTTGGTCGTCCAGCGGATGGCGGCCAGCTCCAACGGCGGCGGCACGCACCATTCCTAGCCGGCGTCTCCAGCGAGACACCGCGCGTCAGGCGTTAAGGGAGAAATCGTGACGCACGTTACTGAGCGGGGCGGCGGCCCGGCCAACAACTCGGGCACCGAAGGTCTACAGCCGTGGACAGCCGGATCCGGACGGACCAGTCGCAAGCGCACAGTTACGTACGCCGACGCCGGCGTCTCGATCCACGCCGGCGAGCGCGCCGTCGAGCTCCTCAAGAGCAAGGTGGCCAAGGCCCAGCGCCCCGAGGTGCTCGGTGACCTCGGCGGCTTCGCGGGCCTGTTCCGGCTCGACACCAAGCGCTACAAGAACCCGATCCTGGCCTCGTCGACCGACGGTGTCGGCACCAAGCTGGTGATCGCGCAGCAGCTCGACATCCACGACACGGTCGGCATCGACCTGGTCGCGATGGTCGTCGACGACCTGGTCGCCTGCGGCGCCGAGCCGCTGTTCCTGCTCGACTACATCGCCTGCGGCGAGGTCGTCCCCGACAAGGTCGCCGAGATCGGCGCCGGCATCTCCGACGGCTGCCGCTACGCCGGCTGCGCCCTGCTCGGCGGCGAGACGGCCGAGCACCCCGGCGTGCTGCGCCCTGATGAATACGACCTGTCCGCGACCGGCGTCGGCGTCGTCGAGGAGAGCGAGATCCTCGGCCGCGAGCGGGTCGAGGTCGGTGACGTCGTCATCGCGATGCGCTCCTCCGGCCTGCACTCCAACGGCTACTCGCTGGTGCGGCACGTGCTGCTCGGCGCCGGCCGGATGCGGCTCGACACGGTGGTCGACGACTTCGGCAAGCAGCGCACCCTCGGCGAGGAGCTGCTCACGCCGACCAAGATCTACGCACGCGACTGCCTCAAGCTGATCTCCGAGGCCGAGGTGCGGGCGCTGGCCCACGTCACCGGCGGTGGCATCCCCGGCAACCTGGTGCGGGTGCTGCCCGAGCACGTCGACGCGGTGGTCAACCGGTCCACCTGGAAGCCGCAGCCCATCTTCGACCTGGTCCAGTCCAAGGGCCGGATCGAAGACCCGGAGATGGAGTCGACCTTCAACATGGGCGTCGGCATGTTCGCCATCGTCTCGCCCGAGGACGCCGACCGGGCGCTGGCGTTCCTCGCCGGCCGCGGCATCGACGCCTGGCAGGCCGGCGAGATCATCGAGGGCACGGGGACCGTTCAGATGATCGGCCAGCACACGCGCGGCTGACCCCGCGCCTGAACCTAGGTGATCGTTCGCCCACCTGATTGGGTCTTACCCGATTGGCCAGCGCCGCCTAACCTAAAGTCCTGCCTCGACACCTCGACGGGGAGAGGAGGGCGGGTGGTTGTCCAGCGGGCCCAGTTCACCGGGATGCGCGGCATCGCCCCCGTGCCTTCCTACGTGGTCATGCAGCCCACGACGCTGTGCAACCTTGACTGCGCCTACTGCTATCTCCCGTTTCGGTCCGCCGACCGGAAGATGGCGGTCGGGGTAGCCGCCGCCGTCGCCGGGCCGGTCAACCGTTGGGCCCGCGAGGGCCGCTTCTCGGTCGTCTGGCACGGCGGCGAGCCGCTGGCCGTCGGCCGGGAGCACCTGGCCGCGCTGCTCGCGCCGTTCGACGCCGGCGTCGAACACCACGTGCAGACCAACGCGACGTTGATCGACGACGCGTGGTGCGAGTTCTTCGCCGAGCACGAGATGCGGGTCAGCGTCAGCGTCGACGGCCCGCGCGAGCGCAACGGCGACCGGGTGACCCGGGGCGGGCGCCCGGCGTACGACCGGATCGTGCGCGGCATCGAGACGCTGCGCGCGCACGGCATCGGCTACTCCGCCCTGTGCGTGGTCTCCGACCCCGCGCCGGGCCGAGCGACCGAGCTCTACGACTACTTCCTCGACCTCGGGTGCGACGTGCTCGGCATCAACATCGAGGAGACCGAGGGCACCAACACCCGGGGCAACGCCCATCCCGCCGGGCAGGTCGTCGACTTCTGGGCGGAGCTGGTGACGGCCTGGCGGCGGGATCCGCGGATCCACGTCCGCGAGATCGAGTGGTCGCTGCGTTACACCGAGGCGGTGCTCGCCGGCTTGGCCGACAGCGTGCTGCCCCGGCAGCTCGACCCGATACCCACCGTGGCGTACGACGGCTCGGTGGTGCTGCTGTCCCCGGAGCTGGCCGGTTTCGACGATCCCCGGCACGGTGACTTCAGCAGCGGCAACGTCCTCGCGACACCCCTTACCGAGATCATCGCTGAAGCGGCACGTCGCACGCCCTGGGTCGCCGAGTTCCTCGACGGCGTGGAGGCGTGCCGGGCGAGCTGCCCGTACTTCGGCTTCTGCGGCGGTGCCCACGCGGCCAACCGCTACTTCGAACACGGCCGGTTCGACACGACCGAGACCGACCACTGCCGCAACAGCAAGATCCGCCTACTGGAAGGGGTGTTGCAGCATGCCCGAGACCACCAGCCTTCGGCCGTCTGACCAGCTCGAAGGCGAGCGAGCCGCCGGAGGCGACGCCGACGACCTCACGGAGCGGGTCGCCGGTGCCCGGGCAGGGCTGAGCGCACTGTTGTCCGAGGCGGAACAGGCACGCCGGGCCCGCGCCGAGGCGGCCGATCCGGCCGGCGGTGCGGTGTGCGCCTGGAACCACTTCGAGAACATCCCGACGTTCTACAACTGGAACAACCGCCCCCGCTGAGACACCGAGCGGCCCGCTGACCCCTTGGACACGGGCGAGCACGCGGTGTGACCCGCGTGCTCGTTGGTGACCTGGGGGTCAGCGGGAGTGCGACGACCAGTTGTTGGAAGCGTCGTCTACTGCGTTGTCGTCCTCGTCTTCGTCGTCGACTTGGCTGTTGCCAAAGTCGTCGTCGAAGTCGTGGTCCGACTTGCCGCTGCCGCCGAGTTCTCGCTGCAACGCGGCGAGGTCGGTGTTCGGGGAGTGATACTTCAACTCCCGGGCCACCTTCGTCTGCTTGGCCTTAGCACGGCCGCGCCCCATGGCTCGACCCCCTCGCACAGAATTCGGGGCAGCACGAAGGCGGGCCCCGATGACGTCAGGCATCTCTCGTGGCTCTTACGGTACATGGGGATGGCCAGGTTCGACACCTCGGGTTGCCCCGTGCGGCCGGCGCGTCGATCACGTTTTTGATCAGCGCGTCGCCGGACGGCCGTATCGCCCACCGACGGGCGGTCGGCGACACGGCCGGTAAGGGGCGCTCTGGTCAGCGCAGGTGGATGGTCCGCAGCCGGCCGATCTCGGCCATCCTGCGCTCTGCCAGGCGATCCGCGGCCACCGCCGGCGGCACGCCCTCGGCCTCGGCGAGCTGGAGGATTTCGCGCGTGGTGTCGTAAATCCGCGTCGCGCGAAGTTTCGCCCGCTCGAAGTTGAAGCCCTCGATCTCGTCTGCGACCTGGATCACACCGCCCGCGTTGACCACGTAGTCGGGGGTGTAGAGGATCCCGCGGTCGGCGAGCTGCTTCTCGATGCCGGGGTGGGCGAGCTGGTTGTTCGCCGCTCCGGTGACGATCTTGGCGCGCAGGGCGGGGACGGTGTCGTCGTCCAGGGCACCGCCGAGCGCGCAGGGCGCGTACACGTCGATGTCGGCGGAGACCATCGCGGACGCGTCGGTGACCAGGTCCACCTGGGGGTAGGTGGCCCGGACCCACTCGAGCGCGCGCTCGCTGACGTCTGTGGCGACGACGCTGGCGCCGTCCTCGATCAGGTGGGCGGTGAGGTGCTTGCCGACCTTGCCCAGCCCGGCCACGCCGACCCGGCGCCCGGCCAGGGTCGGGTTGCCCCAGATGTGCTCGGCCGCGGCCCGCATGCCCTGGAAGACACCCCAGGCGGTGAGCACGGACGAGTCACCGGCACCGCCGTGCTCGACGCTGCGGCCGGTGACGAAGCTGGTCTCCCGGGCCACCACGTCCATGTCGGCCACGTAGGTGCCGACGTCGCAGGCGGTGTAGTAGCGGCCGCCGAGCGACTGGACGAACCGCCCGTACGCCCGCAGCAGGCTCTCGCTCTTGTCCTTGTCGGGGTCGCCCCAGATGACCGCCTTGCCGCCGCCCAGGTCCAGACCCGCCAGGGCGTTCTTGTACGCCATGCCGCGGGAGAGCTCCAGCACGTCGCGCAGGGCGTCGGCCTCACTGGCGTACGGGTAGAAGCGCGTGCCGCCGAGCGCGGGGCCCAGCGCGGTCGAGTAGATGCCGATGATCGCCTTCAGGCCGCTCTGTTTGTCCTGGCAGAAGACGACCTGCTCGTGGCCGGTGGAGTCCGATTCTTCCGTGCTGGCGAATACGCCCATCGCTGCTCCTGGGTTCGACGTGCGTCCTCGTGGGGCGCACGCATGCTGGGTCAGACCGGCGGGGTGGTGCAGGTCTCTGCGACGACGATATTCCCGTTGGCAACCCGGTGCGGACGCGCGTCACCTGTCGTTACGGAGCGGGACCGATTCGTGGGAGGATCGCGCCGTGCCGTCGCTGTTCGCTTCCTACCTGCGCGTCTACGAGCCACTGACCGCATTCGATCGCGAACGTCAGGTCTTCTGGCGCCGCTATGTGCGGGAGGGTCGGGCCGTCGCGCCGCAGGAGGGCCCGGTCCGCCAGCGCACCGCCGTGATCGAGGGTCTGGGTGCCGGCTGGACGCGGCTGCCCGACCTGCCCGAAGAGGCCTACGTGCTGGAGGCCGACGACACCCTGCTGGTCTGCCCCTGGAACCTGCGGCTGCGGGTCGCCGAGGCGGCGCTCAGCGCCCGCGACGGGGTGCCCTCGGTGATCGCCGACGCGTTCGTGCCGCCGGTGCTGGCCGGCCAGGCCCGCGCGGTGGTCGACGACTGGCGCAGCGGGGCCCGGGTGCTGGAGCACGGCGTGCCCCGCGTGCACGAGCAGATCGCCACCTGGGGCGTGCCGCTGCGCTGGTTCGTCTTCGTCGACCTGGGCGAGCGCGACCTCGTGCTGCGCGAAGGCCGCCGGTCACTGCGCTACCGCACCGAGATCTCCAAGGCGCGCCGCCGGGCCTCCCGGGCGCTGTCCGTTCTGCGCAAGTCGGTGGGCGACGCGCCGATCACCGAGGCGGTCGAGGAGGGCGCCCGGTGGCTCGAGGAGTTCCACCCGCGTTCGGTGGTCGAGCTCGACTACGGCGGGCTCGTGGATCTGCTCTCGGACACCATCCTCGAGGAGGACGACTCGCCGGGTCTGGTCGCTGCCGGACTGGCCGCTTTGTCCCGTGGTGATGCTGATGGGGCCACAGAGGTCTATGAGAACTTGGTCACTCGTTGGCGCGCGATCCAGCTCCTCGAACGGTGTAATTAGGGTGCAAATAGGTGGGCTTGAATGAGGTAACCTCGTGTTTCTCTGAACACGAAGGGTGACGTAGAGTCCAAATAAGGCGGTTTCTGGCATATAAAATCGCCATAAATCGGTCATTGCTCATCCGTCCATCCAGGGACGTTCGGCCGTTCGGCCCATGTCGGACATCGGGGACTAGCCGGACCATGAGAGACGCGTCGGCCGGCGGGACCCCGGCCGATGTCTATAGGTACCTGTGGAGGAGTGACCGATGGCATCGCGTACGCACGAACCCGAGCCGCTACTCACGCCGGCAGAGGTCGCGTCGATGTTCCGTGTCGACCCGAAGACGGTGACCCGGTGGGCGAAGGCCGGAAAGCTCAGCGCGATTCGCACGCTGGGCGGCCACCGCCGCTACCGTGAATCCGAGGTTCGCGCCCTGCTGCAGGGGCAAATTCCCCAGCAGCGCCAGGGCGACTGACCAACCCCCCGGTCGAACGTTCGTCGGACAGGGGCGGGAGCCACACGTCAACCGTGTGGGTCCCGCCCCTGATGCGTGTCTAGAGTTCGGCTGGTGCAGCAGCAACAACCCCTTGTCGGTGACGCGTTCGGCGAGCTCATCCGTGACGCGCTCGCCGTGGCCACCGGGGTCGGACCTCGGCCGCTGGCCGGTGGACGGCTTCCCCGACCCGTCATCGAGATCATCGAGCGTGACGACGGCCTGATCAACGGCGCGCCCGCGGCCCCCTATCTCGAGCCGCCGGAAGCGTGGCCGGATCACGACCATCGAGCGCTTTCGCGGGTACGCGGACGCGTGCTCGACATCGGCGTGGGCGGCGGCCGGATCGCCCTCGAACTGCAGCGCCGGGGTGTCGAGGTGACCGGGCTGGACGTCTCGGCCGGTGCCGTCGAGGTCAGCCGCCGGCGCGGGGTGCGTGACCTGGTGCTGGGCACGGTCGCCGAGCACGCCGCTACCGCCGGGCCGACGTACGACACCTTCCTGCTCCTCGGCAACAACCTGGGCCTGATCGGCGGCGCGGACCAGGCGCCGGGCTTCCTCGCCGCCCTGGCTGCGCTGGCCCGGCCGGGCGCCCAGTTGATCGCGCACGGCACCGACCCGTACGGCACCACCGACCCGGTGCACACGGCCTACCACCGGCTCAACCGGTCGCGGGGCCGGCTGGGCGGGCAGCTGCGGCTGCGGGTGCGCTACCGGGAGCTGGCCACCGACTGGTTCGACTACCTGGTCTGCTCGGTGGACGAGCTGCGCGGGCTGATCGCTGGCACACCGTGGCGCCTTGCGGACATCGACAATGTCGACGCCCCTTACTACCTGGCGACGCTGGAGCTGGCCGCCACCGGGTAAAGGCGAACAAACCTCGGAAATCCGACTTGCCCGTCGGTAGCGTGCCTTTCATGAGGGTGGCACGCGGCACGCTGCTGCGGAACCTCGCCGGCAGTATCGGGGTGTTGTGCACCGTCGCCGGGCTGGCGTTCGGGCTGCCCGCGATCGACAGCGCCCTGCCCGCCGTGCGTCCGGCCGGCACCGGCCCGTACCCCGTCGGTGGTGGGGTGACCGTCACCCCGCCGCCGGGTGCCCGCCTGGACGTCACCCTCACCCGCCCGCGGGACACCCGCGGCACCGCCGTCTTCCTGGTCGGCACGGTCCGCTACGTGATCGTGGTCGCCCCGTTCGACGGCTCCCTCGCCGCGGCCGCCCAGCGCCTGCGCGACAAGATCACCCGCGGGCACCAGATCACCGGAAAGGAGTTCCCGACCCGCACGACCACGGGCCTCGACGGTGTCGAGGGCACTTATGCGGCGTCGGGTCGCAGCGGTCGTTACCTGGTCTTCCTGGCCGGCGACGTGGCCATCGAGGTGACGGTGGCCGGCAGCGCGCCCGCCCTGCGCGCCGCGCTCGCGGCGATCGAGGCGAGCACGCGGACGATCACGTACCGCGGCGGCAAACCATGACGCCCGTCCACCCGACCCCTTCGTGGGCGCACCCGGGCAAGTCACTTCTGTTGCCCGCGTTCTGGGTGGTGCTGATGCTGATCGCCGGCGGCGCGGTCCGGCTGGGCCTGTTCGTGCGCGAGTCGTTCGCGGCGTACCCGACCGCGACCTTGACCGCGCTTGTGCTCTTCGGCCTGTACGCGGTCCCGTTCTGCGTGTTCGTCGCGGCCCTCGACTACCTGGAGCGGGAACCACCGCTGCTGCTGGCCACCGCGTTCGCCTGGGGCGGCCTGGTCGCGACGTCGATCTCGATCCGCGGCAACGCGGCCGTACACAACCTCGTCGCGAAGCTGGCCTCACCGGGCCTGGCCGCCGAGTGGGGCTCCGCGCTGGCCGGCCCGACGGTCGAGGAGATCGCCAAGGCCCTCGGCATCATCGCGATCGTGCTGGTAGCCCGAGCCCAGGTCAACAGCGTCCTGGACGGCGTCGTGTACGGGTCGCTGGTCGGCCTGGGCTTCCAGGTCGTCGAGGACGTGGTCTACGCGGTCAACGCGGTGGCCGTGGCCGGGCGGGGCGACCAGGTGGCCCCGGTGGTGGCGACGTTCCTGCTCCGCGGCTTCCTGGCGGGCCTGTGGAGCCACACCCTGTTCGGGGCGCTGGCCGGCGCGGGCATCGGCTACCTGGCGGTCCGCACGGACCGCCCACTGCTGATCCGCCTGTCGGTAGCGATCCTCGCGGTCCTGGGAGCGATGGGCATCCACTTCCTGTGGAACTCCCCCCTCCTGAGCCTGGGCGGCGGAGCCGGAATCTTCGGAGACCTCTTCGTCAAGGGCATCCCGCCCCTACTCATGATCCTTTTCCTGGTACGCGGGGTACGCCACCGCGAGGCCGACTACTACATGGCGCAACTGGCGGCCCTCGGCGACCGCCGGATCGCGACGGAGGACGAGCTCCGGGTGCTGGCCCACGGCCACTTGCGCGCTGGGGCGCGCCGGCACGCCCACGGTCGGTGCGGGGTGAAGGGCCGGCGCGCGGTGCGCCGCCTGCAACGCGCCCAGGCCCAACTGGCGGTCGAGCTCAGCCGAGCGCGCGGGATCAACGTGCCCGGCCTGCGCATCGCCCCGGCGGACTGGCCTCCCCCTCCTGCTGCGGGGGTGATGGCTTCGCGGACGACGGCCATCGCGACGACGGAGGTGGCCGCGACGCCTCCGGCCGGTCTGCCGCACATTCCCACGGCGGGGATGGCCCCTCTGCCGTCCGTTGCGGCGGTGGAGATGGCTGGCCTGCCGCCCACTGCGGGTGGGGAGACGGCGGCCGTGCCAGCAGCCGGGGTGACGGACCTATCTGGGCAACCGTCGACTCCGGTCGATGGGGTGGCGATCGGGGTGGCGCGGGTCGCGGCCGCACCCGTCCAGGCCCGGGTGCTCGGCGGCCCGAGCGCGGTCCGCTGGCGCGATCGTGTCCTGGTCGAGCGCGGGCGAATGTTGGCCTTGGGCCACCCGGAAGCCACCGCACCCCTGACCCGCAACGGCAGCGTTCGGCGGGTGGTAGGCGGCATCGCGATCTTCCTGGCCGCGATGGTCACGGTCGGCCTGGCCTTGATCGCCCTCGGCGCCTCTTGACCGCGTGACGGTCACTATCTGTCATGGGTGATACACAGCTCTAATCTGTGCTGATGATGGATTGATTCCGTCATTCCGACAACGACAATCCATCACGGCGTTTGGAGAGCCACGCCGTCGCTGGGGGCGAGGTCACCGCGCCGGATGTCCCGGAGCCGTTCACGGTCTCGCTGGTCTTCGGCTGGTTCAGGGCAAGGCGTCGCGGGTGTGGGTGCCGACCGGGGAGCCGCCGCCGAGGTCCGCGGTGGTGCCCGCCGCGTAGCCCGACGCGCCGCCGTCGCCCGACAGGCGTCGGGGTCGGGCCAGCCGCGCCGTCGGATAAGCCTCGTCGCGCCGGCGTTCGACCGTGCCCGAGCGGTCTGCCAGGACCAGGTCCATCGACGGCACTGCCGACGACGCCGCGGACTCGGCCTCCCGTAGCCGCGTGGCGACCGCCGCCGCGAAGCCCGCCAGCCACGAGCGGCGGAACGCCGCCGGGTGTTGGCCCCACGGCACCGCGGTGGCCGCCAGGCCGTGTGCCGCCTGCACCAGCAGCGACGTGTACAGCAGCTCCGCCCGGGTGACGTCGCTGTCGAAGCCGAAGAGGTGCACCGCGATCGAGCCTGCCCGCGACAGCCGCACCGTGCGGCAGCGCAGCGGGATCGCGACGCCGACCAGCAGACCGGCCTTGTCCGTGGCGTACGGCGCCGCCACGGAAATCATGCGGTCGACCACCGGGTCGCGGGTCGGGTCCCGCTGAGCCAACAGCGCCTGGTCCACGCCGTACTTGGCGATCAGCTCCGTCGCCTTCGCGGTCAGCGCCTCCGCCTCGGCCGGCGAGCACGCCGGGTCTTCGGCCTTGGCCAGCAGCTTGCGCACCTTGTCAAGCACGAGGTCAAGGAATAGCACATCGGCGGAAACGTCCGTACGAAATCGATATCAATAAGTATGATGAGGGCGCCGAAGATCCACGATGGAGGCCGCCACCCATGCTGACCCGAATCGTCCGTGCCCTGCTGGCGTTCGCCACGATGACCGCCCTCGGCGTTGCCGTCGCCGCGCCGGCGCGGGCCGAGCCCACCGGCGACCTGGCCGCCGCCGCGACCTGTTACGGCGGCTACGTGCGCAAGTCCCTGCCACGCGGCGGCACCGGGGTCGACGCCGGGCCGTACACGACCTCGACCCGGTGTGTCGACATCAACGTCCGCAACGGCAGCGTCTATCCGGTCAAGGTCTGCGTGATCTTCGCGAGCATCGGCACCTGCAACTACTGGACCACCGTGCCCACCGGCGGGGCCTGGCGGGTGGCCGCCACGAACGTGCGCGACAACACGCGCTTCTACGTGCGGGTGGTGCTGGCGGAATACAAGTACGAGCCGCTGGTGATCGACACGGCCTACTGAGTGCGGCGGCGGAGCGTGGCGACGGCCGAGCCGGCCAGCGTCAGCAGGCACTCCGGCAGTTGACCGTCTTCCAGCGCGGCACCGAACAGCGCTTCGCCGGTCGACGCGTCGCTGTTGGCGTACGCGCTGACGAATCGGGCCACCCAGCGCGTGTCGTACCCGGCGTCTTCGATGTCCGGGAAGTCGAGCGTCCACCGGCCGACCGGCACGCTGTCGCCGACCATGGTCGCGGCCAGACACCAGGCGACGTCGTACGCGCCGACCACGCCGGAGCGGTCGACCACCGCGTCGAAGGCGTTTGCGACCGCGTCGCTGTCACCGTCGAGCGCGAGCCGCAACACCTGCGCGGCGTCGTCGACCGCATCCGGGGGAACCTCGACCACGGGCGAACTCTACGACCCGCCGTCAACCTGACCAAGACGCCGGAAAACGGCTCACCCAGCCGAGCGCAACAGGCAGGTGAGCCGCGCGGTGCAGACCCGGTCGCCGGCCTCGTCGGTGATAACGATTTCGTACGTGGCCACCCCGCGCCCACGGTGTGCCGGGGTCGCGACACCGGTGACCGTGCCCTCGCGTACCGCCTTGTGATGGGTGGCGCTGATGTCGACGCCCAGGGCGAGCGGCCGGTCGACCGTGTAACCGTGCAGCACCGCGGCGACGGAACCCAACGTCTCCGCCAGCACGCAGGACGCGCCGCCGTGCAGCAGGCCGTACGGCTGCGTGTTGCCGTCGACCGGCATGCTGCCGACCACCCGCTCCGGGGTCAGCTCGGTCAGCTTGATGCCCATCCGCTCGGCAAGCGCGCCAGGGCCGTTCTCGAGGATCGATGATGTTGACACACAGTTACGTTACCCGTCGATATAACGGGTTCCGTCAGGCGCTATCCCACATTTCGGCTTCGGCACGCTACTGTGCCCTGGACTTCAGGGGAGGAAGGACGGACACCCCCATGCTCGTCTCCCGCAGAGCGCGCCACTTGGCCATCGCCACGTGCGCCGCCCTCGTGCTGACCATCGCCGGTTGTGGCGAAGACGCGCCGCCGCCGCAGGGTGCCGACGCCGTGGCCAACCCGGCCAGGCTGTACGGCACCGACGGCAACATGATCAACTCGTTCGGCGATGAGTTCAAGGAACAGGCGGGCATGCTCGCCGGGATGAAGGGGACCACCCCGCTCACCCGGCTGTCCGAAGACTTCAAGGCGCGGCTCAAGGCCCTGCGACCCAGTCTGGGTGACTTCTCGTACGCGGGTGAGACCTACGACGCGATCCTGATCAGCGCGCTCGCCGCGCAGCAGGCCGGCACCAACGAGCCGAGCGAGATCGCCAAGCAGATCAACTCGGTCACCACCGGCGGCACCGAGTGCGACACCGCCAAGGACTGCCTGGCGCTCGCCCGCGCCGGCACCGACCTGCAGTACCGCGGCGTCTCGCTGACCCGCGGCGGGTTCACCGACGCCGGCGAGCCGTCGACCGCGAGCTACGCGACGCTGCACTTCGACGCGACGGACAAGCTCGACGACGCCAAGACGGAATACGTCGGCGCGGGTGACGAGTCGGCCACCACGACGAAGAAGCCCCCGTCGGGCGGCTCCACTGACGGCGGCAAGGAGGCCGAGCTCAAGATCGGCGGGCTGCTGCCGGAGACCGGTGACCTGGCCATCGCGTACCCGCCGATGGAGGCGGCTGCCGCGCTGGCGATCAAGGAGGTCAACGCGGCCGGCGGGGTGTTCGACAAGGACGTCACCTGGGTGCCCGGCGACGACGGCACCAACCCCGACGTCGCCAAGGCGACCGTGGCCAAGCACATCGGCTCCGGGGTCAGCGTGATCATCGGTGCGGGTGCCTCGAGCATCTCCCGCGCCGTCCTGCCCGAGGTGGTCAAGGCCGGCCTGGTGCTCTTCTCGCCGTGCAACACCGACGCCGGGCTGACCACGGTCGAAGACAAGGGGCTCTACTTCCGCACCGCGCCGTCGGACATCCTCCAGGGTCGCGCGCTGGCCGACGTCATCCTGCGCGACGGCCCGCGCAAGATCACGATCGTGGCCCGCAACGACTCGTACGGCACGGGCCTGCAGGGCAACGTCAAGTCCGAACTGGAGCGCGCCGGCTTCCCGGTCGACATGATCCAGACGGTGACGTACGAGCCTCCGACGCCCGCCGCGCCGGACATCGACTTCGCGGCCGGCGCCAGCCAGATCAAGAGCAGCGGTCCGGACGGCGTACTGGTGATCGGCTTCGGCGAGTCGGCACAGATCATCAAGGCGCTCGACAAGGCGGGCATGGTGATCCGCCACTGACCACGTGGCACGTTTCCGGGAGCCGCGGCCGGTGCGCCGGCCATAGTTTCAGGGCATGAGCGAGTGGGACTCTTCGTACCTGGCCAGTGACCAGGACGCCACGGACGGCTTCGGCAGCAACGACGATCCGGCCGGCTTCGCAGGGGAGCCGGCCGGGTTCGGCGTGCCGCACTCCATCGTGGAGCTCGATGTCGACGGTGGCAGCCGCATCATCACGGACTCGGACGGCGACGGCTACGCCGACCTGGTCGCCCTCGACGGCGACCACGACGGCGTGATCGAGACGGCCTACAGCGACAGCGACGGCGACGGCCGGCTCGACACCACGATGCGCGACTACGACGAAGACGGGGTGGCCGACCAACTGCTCCAGGACGTCAACGGCGACGGCCACGCGGACGTCGTCGCCAGCGACATCAACAACGACGGCCGGGTCGACGCCGTCTCCTTCGACCTCAACTTCGACGGCCGCACGGACGCCTGGATGCGCGACACGAACTACGACGGCATCCCGGACCTGGCCACCATGACCGCGAACCCGTACGCCACCAACTAGCGGTCTGTTTCCGGGCAGCGTAGGGCGGGTAAGCGAGCCGACGGCCGCACCGAGCGTCGAGTCGCGATGGGGACGCACTCGCCGTAGGTTGTGCCGGAGCACACACCGCACCCGCGAGGAGATCCGATGAGCGAGTCCGAAGAGGTCGTCGAGACCCGCGGCGACCAGCACGTCGAGCTGATGACGGCCGACGCCAACAACGACGGCAAGACCGACGTGTGGGTGGTCGACACCGACGGCGACGGCAAGCCCGACCTGTTCCAGTTCGACACCGACGGTGACGGCAAGCCCGACGTCACGATGGTCGACCTCGACGAGGACGGCAACCCCGACGCGGTCGTCGACGGCGACGGCGGCCACCCGCCGACCGCGGCCTGAGTTTTGTGCGGGCCCGCCCTGGAAACGGGGCGGGCCTCAGGTCTGTTTGGCGGCGGACAGGGTCGCGTCGAGTAGGTCAGCGTCGTCGTGCGGCGCGATCGTGCGCAGGTCCAGCAGGCACCGACCGGCGGAGACCCGGCCGACGACCGGGGGCTCACCAGCGCGGAGCACCGCCGCGTACGCCGTGGGCAGGCTCAACGCCACGCTCGGCAGCACCACACCGGGCGCGCCCCCACCGCCCACCGTGGACCCGGTGTCGACCACGGCGACGTCCACACCGGCGTCGGCGAGGGTCGTGGCCAGCCGCTGGGCCCGCTCCCGCAGCACCGTCACCGGCGCCCGCAGCGCGGCCGTGGTCGGTGGCACCGGGCCCCGCACGGTGGCCTCCAGCGCGGCCAGGGTCAGCTTGTCGACCCGCAACGCCCGGGCCAGCGGGTGCCGGGCCAACCGGGTGACCAGGTCGGCCCGGCCGAAGATCAGGCCCGCCTGCGGGCCGCCGAGCAGCTTGTCGGCGCTCGCGGTGACCAGGGCGGCGCCACCGGCCAGCGCCGAGGCGGCGTCCGGCTCGTCGGGCAGCAGCGGCTCGGGTGCCAGCAGCCCGGAGCCGATGTCGTAGACCACCGGCACGTCCAGCGTCGCGAGCTCGGCCAGGGTCGGCGCCGAGGTGAACCCGGTGACCCGGTAGTTCGACGGGTGCAACCGCATCACCAGCGCGGTGTCCGGGCCGATCGCCGCGGTGTAGTCGGCCAGCCGGGTGCGGTTGGTGGTGCCGACCTCGCGGAGCACGGCACCGGCGCCGGTGAGCAGCTCCGGGATCCGGAAGCCGTCGCCGATCTCGATGAGCTCACCCCGGCTGACCACCACCTCGCGGCCGGCGGCCAGGGCGAACACGGTCAGCGCCAGCGCGGCCGCGTTGTTGTTGACGACGTGCACGGCCTCGGCGCCGGGCACCGCGGCCCGCAGCGCGCCGAGCACCTCCGCACCGCGCCGGGCGCGTACGCCGGAGGCCAGGTCGAACTCGACATCGGTGTAGCCGGCCGCGTCGGTGACGGCGGCCACGGCGGCCGGCGACAGCGCCGAACGCCCGAGGTTGGTGTGCACGATGACGCCGGTCGCGTTGAGCACCCGGCGCAACGTCGCGGCGGACCCGGGCAGCGCGGCGACCGCCACGTCGGCGGCGGCGTGCGCCGGCAACCGACCCGACCGCACCTCGTCGAGCGCCCGGGTGACAGCGGAGCGGACCAGCGCGGACCCGAGCCGCTCGACGGCCGCGACCAGCCGAGGATCGGCAAGCACGGCATCGACCCGCGGCGTCGCGCGGCGTGGATCGGTCATCGCACCCCCGAGTACGGGTGGCTGTTTGGCGGAGGCGTACGGGAATCGAACCCGCCTGACCCGGATGCCGGATCACGCCGGTTTTGAAGACCGCGAGGACCACCAGGCGCCCACTCGCCTCCGGCGCGACTATAAGCGACCGACGGGCCCAAGGCACAGCGAACGGCCGGACCGGAAATGACGAAACGGTGACCGGCTGATTCGCTGGTCACCGCTCCTATAGCCCGGCGAAAGGCTATGTGGCCAGGGGCGGGGTCGAACCGCCGACCTTCCGATTTTCAGTCGGACGCTCGTACCAACTGAGCTACCTGGCCGTGGCACTGAACGCGGTCCTGACGGGACTTGAACCCGCGACCTCCGCCTTGACAGGGCGGCGAGCACTCCAACTGCTCCACAGGACCTTGCTTCTTGCTGCCCGGCCGAAGCCGGGGTCTTGCCGTGCCCCCAACGGGATTCGAACCCGTGCTACCGCCTTGAAAGGGCGGCGTCCTGGGCCGCTAGACGATGAGGGCGGCCCCGCAATCATCGCACATGTGGATCCAGGCGCGAATCTGCGGCAGTGCTCCCATCCGGCGCCGCCGGAGGCTTCGAAAGCATACGCGATCCCGTACTCCCTCTCCAAACCGGTATCACCGGCACCGCAAACCGGCACAAACCCCACCGGGTCAGCGCAGCTGGGCGATGCCGAAGCGGCTTTTCAAGTTTTTGATCACGTTTGGGCAGGCCGTGAGCGTGCCCTTCCGGTCGCCGCCGCCGTCGTGCATCAGGATGATCGAGCCGGAGCGGGCGCCGCCGATCACCCGCGACTTGATCAGTTTCGCGTCCTCGGTGTCCCAGTCGCGCGGGTCGACGTCCCAGTCCAGCGGCACCATGCCGAGCGAGCGGGCCACCTTGACCGCGTCGGCGGTCCACTTGCCGCCCGGGTGCCGGAAGTAGCCGATCTTCGCGCCCGGCACCGCCTTGCGGATCTCGCGGTTGGTCCGCTCCAGGTTGGCCTTGATCACCGCGGGCTTCTTGGTGCCCAGGTCGAGCTCGTGGTGCCAGGTGTGGTTGCACAGCGTGTGACCCTCGCGGACGATCCGCTTCACCAGCTCGGGGTATTTCCTGACCTCGGTGCCGACCACGCAGAAGGTGGCTTTCACGCCGGTGGCCTTGAGCAGGTCGAGCACCTTCGGTGTCCACACCGGATGCGGGCCGTCGTCGAAGGTCAGCGCGACCGTCTTCTTGCCGGTCAGTTTCAGGCTGCCGAAGGGTCCGTTGCCGGCCCGCTTGGCCGGCGGTGGCTTCGGCGCCGCGACCCGCGTCGGCGGGGCCGAGGGCGAGGTGGACGGCGTAGGCGACCCCGTCGGTGAAGGTGTCGTGGGACTGGCCGGCACGGTGGTGCGCTGGTTGGCCAGCACCGCGGACCTGTTGGTCACCCAGCGCGAGCCCACCAGCAGCGTGAGGACGACCAACGCGGTGGCGACCGCGAGGCGTCTCGTCATCGTCGACTCCCGGGGCGGGAGCG
Source organism: Asanoa hainanensis (assembly GCF_900188485.1). GTDB lineage: Bacteria > Actinomycetota > Actinomycetes > Mycobacteriales > Micromonosporaceae > Asanoa > Asanoa hainanensis. The sequence continues at coordinate 200,188 of NZ_FZPH01000006.1, read as the reverse complement.
GGGGCGTGCTCCCAAGGGGCACCGGCGCGAGCCGGCGGGGACGCACACACGCTAGCGGAACAAGGCGACCATTTCGACTGCTGATGTGGCAGCTTGTCGATCTCCAGGATCGGTGCCGGGCCGCGCCGGACGGGCTGGCCAGCGCGAACAGCGGCGGCGCCTAATTTGTCGGGCCACTCCACTTTTGGGTGAGCCGCACGGCCTCACCGAGACTCGTCGGTGCGACCACACCGGTCGGCAGCGCACCGGCCACCCAGCCCGGACCACCGGCGAGGATCAGCACCGGTCGCCGCGTCGCCTCCTGCAGTGCCACGAGCTGGGCCACGTGGGCGGTCTCCGGTGTGTGCGACCACAACATGACCACGTCAGGGCCGGTACGTTCGACGGTGTCACTGAGCGCCACCGGCGGCACCCGCGCGCCGAGCAGCCGGGTGGGCACACCGTCCGCGGCCAGCGCCGCGGCCAGCGCCTCCAACGGCAGGCTGTGCTGCTCCTCGTCGGTGCACGCGAGCAGGATCCGCGCCGGTTCGCCGCCGCGTGGTCGGGGCACGGAGGCGAGCACCTCCGTCGCCGTGCGGGAGAACAGGTGCTCGACCTCGATCAGCCGCTTGGTCGCCATGTGTCGCTCGCCGATGCCGGCCAGCACCGGGCGCACCACCAGGTCCCAGGTGGACACCACACCGAGCTCGGTGACCGACCGGGCCATGATCTCGCGCATCGCGCCCACGTCGAGGCGGATGGCGGCCCGGGCCAGGCCGCGCGCGGTCGGCCCGGCGCGACCGACCGGGATGGCGAAGCCGCCGCCGGCGCGCGTGGGCACAGGCCCTGGCGACTCGTCGGAGGGCGGCACGTCCGGCGCGTAGCGGGCCCAGCGGGCCGCCTCGGCCGGTGCGATGCCCTCGGCGGTGAGCCGGCGCATCACCTCCAGCCGGGACAGGTCCTCGGCCGTGTAGCGCCGGTGGTGGCCGGGCACGTGGCCGCTCGGCCCCAGCCCGTAACGCTGGTGCCAGGTGCGCAGCGTGGTGACGGCGACGCCGAGGCGACGCGCGACGGCCCCGGCGCTCAGCGCCTCATCGGCCACCCGACCGCTCCGCCGTGTCGCTGTCGGCATCGGCCGGGCCCGTGGTGGCGCCAACCGTGCCGGAGATCGCGGCGACCTGGTTGATCACCCCCGCGAGCCAGGGCGAGTAGAGCGTCGGCTCCGCGCGGATCGCGCGCGGCAGCGCCGAGGGGTCCACCCAGGCCAGCTCCGCGACCTCGTCCGGGTCGGGCAGCAGCGGCTCGTCGCCGGTCACCCGGCCGAGCAGCACGTGGTCGTACTCCCACTCGACCCGGCCGGTCGCCGGGTCCTCGGCGTAGTAGACGTAGACGCCCAGCTCCGACAGGGCCACCGGGGCGGCGCCGAGCTCCTCCTTGAGCCGCCGGTTGGCCGCCACCGCCAACTCCTCGCCCGGCGCCGGGTGGCCGCAGCAGGTGTTGGCCCAGCGCAACGGGAAGCGGGTTTTCACCGCGGCGCGACGCTGCAGCAGGACCCGTCCGGTCGGATCCATGAACACCACCGAGAACGCGCGGTGGAGCTGCGCGGGTCGCTGGTGCGCCACCTCCACGGTCGCACTGCCGATCGGCAGGCCGTCGTCGTCGACGAGCTCGACGAGGTGTCGTTCGCGAGAGTCGGTCATGTCAGCCTCCGACGATCCGGGAAGCGGCGAGCTTGCCGGAGATGAGCACCATGGGCACACCGACGCCGGGCTGGGTCCCGGAGCCGACGAACACCACATTGGACAATGAGCGGTGCAGGTTGCCCGGGCGGAACGGCCCGGTCTGGAACAGGCTGTGCGCGGCGGCGAACGGCGTGCCCGCGGCCATGCCGGCGGCGGCCCAGTCGGCCGGGGTGACCAGGTGGGACACCTCGACTCCGGCGGTGAAGCCGCGGTAGCCCCGCTGTTCCAGGGTGGTCATCAGCTCGTCGGCGTAGCGCTGCCCGAGCGGGCCGCGCCAGTCGAGCGGCGCCCGGTCGAGGTTGGGCACCGGCGCGAGGACGTAGTAGCTGTGCCGGCCGGCCGGCGCCACCGCGGGCTCGGTCCGGCTCGGGTTGGTGACCAGCAGGGACGGGTCGGACATCAGCTCACCGCGGTCGATGATCTCGGCGAACGTACGCCGCCAGGCCCGGCCGAAGTGGATGTTGTGGTGCGCGATCTTCGCGTACCCCTGGCTGGACCCGATGTGCAGGACCACCGCGGAGGGCGAGTAACGCAGCCTGCGCCGGGGCTCGCCGAGCAGCTCTTCGGAAGCGACCGGCAGGTCGGGGTTGAGCACCACGACGTCGGCCGGGATCCGCTCGCCGGTGGCGGTGTGCACCGCGACGGCCCGGCCGCCGGAGGTCTCGACGCGGGTCACCTCGGCGTCGTAGCGGATCCGCACGCCGTGTTTCTCGGCGGCGCCGGCCAGCGCGCGCGGCACGGCGTGGATGCCGCCGCGCGGATGGAACACCCCGGCCACCGAGTCCAGGTACGCGATCACGGCGTAGATGGCCAGCGCGTCGTGCGGTGCGAGGCCGGCGTACATCGCCTGGAACGAGAAGATCCGCCTGGTACGCGGGTCGCGGAAGAACTGGTCGACCTTGGTCTGCAGGCGGCGGAACGCGCCGGTGGCGAACAGCCGCAGCAGGTTGCCGGTGAGCAGGTCGGTCGGCGCGTCGAAGTTGCGGGCGATGAAGTCGTCGCGCTCCAGCTTCCACAGCCGCCGGGCGAAGTCGACGAAGCGCAGGTAGCCGTCGGCCTCGCGGGGCCCGCACACCCGGGAGATCTCGGCCGCCATCCGCACGGTGTCGGTGATGACGTCGAGCGTCGAGCCGTCGGGATAGTGCGCCCGGTACGCGGGGTCGAGCGGGACGAGGTCCAGCCAGTCGCCGAGCTCCTCGCCGACCGCGGCCAGCGCCTCGGCGATCAGGTCGGGCATGGTCAGCACCGTCGGCCCGGTGTCGAACTCGTAGCCGTCGAGGCTGAGCCGGCCGGCCCGCCCGCCCGGGATCGCCTCGCGCTCGAGGATCGTGACCTGCCGGCCGGCGCCGGCCAGGTGCAGGGCCGCCGCGAGCCCGCCGAGGCCAGCACCGACCACGACCACGCGGTCGGTGGGTCCGGTCACGGTTCGCACGCGCACCTCCTGAAGTTAGTCGTCACGACTGCCGGTGCGTGGCCATCACCGCGAGGCCACGCAGCGCGGCGTCGGCGGTGCTGTCGATCGGCGCGCCGTCCAGCGCGGCGAGCGCCAGGTCGACCCGATTGTCGATCATGGCTTCGACCGCGGCCACTGCGCCAGTATCGGTGACGATCTCCGCGATGCCGCGCAGGTCCGGTGAGTCGGCTCGGGTCAGCTCGGCCGCCTGGGCCGCCGTGGCCAGCCGCCGGGCCAGCAGCAGCAGCGCGGTGGGCTTGCCGGTGCGCAGGTCGTCGCCGGCCGGCTTGCCGGTCACCGCTGGGTCGCCGAACACGCCGAGCAGGTCGTCGCAGAGCTGGAAGGCCTCGCCGACGGCGGCGCCGTAGCGCTGGTAGGCGTCGGTGACCCGCTCGAGGCGGCCGGCCACCGCCCGCTCGCCGTGGCCGGCCAGGGCCGCGCCGAAGAGCAGCGGGCGGGTGACCGTGTAGCCGGCGGTCTTGAGCCGGGCGACGCGCAGCGCCCGGTCGACCGACCAGCTGTCCGGCTCGGCGTCGCCCAGCACGTCGAGGTATTGCCCGGCGATGGCCTCGACCCGCATCTCGTCGTAGCAGCGCCGGGCCGCCAGCAGGGCCGGGGCCGGCACGTCGGCGCGGGACAGCAGCCGGTCGGCCCAGACCAGGCAGAGGTCGCCGACCAGGACCGCGCCCGCGGTGCCGAACCGCTCGGCCGGGCCGCGCCGGCCCGCCTGGGCGTGCTGGGTCGCGAGCACCTGGTGCGCGGTGGGCCGGCCGCGCCGGGTCGCGGAGCCGTCCATCACGTCGTCGTGGATCAATGCGAACGCGTGCAGGAGCTCGAGCGCGGCGAACGCGGGCAGCACCGGCTCGACGGCGGGTGCGGGACCGGCGACGCCGCGCCAGCCCCAGTGTGCGAACGTCGGCCGCAAGCGCTTGCCGCCGGCCAGCACGCTGTCGCGGGCCAGGGCAGCTAAGGGGCGCAACGCGGCGTCGGTGGACTCGAGGATGGCGGATTCGTGCCGGAGGAAATCGGCGAGCGTGGTGTCGACCGCGGCGCGGAGCCGCCCGTCGTTGGGCGGTGTGGACCGTTGCGGCGGCGGGCACGGGACGTCGCGGGTTCTCTCCACGAGCGTGTCGTTGGCCACGAGGCCGAGCGTACCCTAGACTTACGAGTTGCGTCGATTGCTGAGTCGATTTCGATGCGGGAGGCGTGATGGACGACCAACTGGCAGCGTCCTACGAGAGCTGCCGTGAGCTGCACAAACAGCACGGTCGCACGTACTATCTCGCGACCCGGCTGCTGCCCGCGTGGAAACGACGACACGTTCACGCGTTGTACGGATTCACCCGCTACGCCGACGAGATCGTCGACCGCACCGACGATCTCGTCCCGGCCGACCGCGCCGCCGAGCTCCGCAAGTGGTCGGAGCGGTTCGTCGCCGGCCTGCACGGCGCGGTGGTCGACGACCCCCTGCTGCCCGCGGTGCTGCACACCATCGCCGTCTTCGACCTCGACCGCGACGACTTCGCGAGCTTCCTACGCAGCATGGCGATGGACCTGACGGTCACCGACTACGCCACCTACGAGGACCTGCTCGACTACATGGAGGGCTCGGCGGCGGTGATCGGCACGATGATGCTGCCGATCCTGGGCAGCTCCGACCCCGGCCTCGCCCGCGGCCCGGCCCGCCAGCTCGGCCTCGCCTTCCAACTCACCAACTTCATCCGCGACGTCGGCGAGGACCTGGACCGGGGCCGGACCTACCTGCCCGACGAGGACCTCGACAAGTTCGGCGTCACCCGGGCCGACCTCGCCGACGCGGTCAGCCGCCGCGCCGCGACACCACCGATCAGGAACCTCATCGCGTACGAGGTGGAACGCGCGCGCCTGCACTACGCCGCCGCGGCGCCCGGCATCGGAATGCTCGCGCCCGGCTCGCGCGCCTGCATCCGGGCCGCTTACACGCTCTACGGCGGGATCCTCGACGAGGTGGTCGCCGCCGACTACGACGTATTCGTGCGGCGGGCGACCGTGCCCAACCGGCGCCGCGCGGCGGTGGCCGCCCGCGCGCTGCTGGGTGGCGCGAACAGCCCGATCGTCGTGCCGCCGAGCAACCTGCGCACGGTGTCGGAGGTGGCCTGATGCGCACGGCTGTCGTGCTGTTCACCCGGGACCTCCGCCTGCACGACAACCCGGCTCTGGCCGCGGCGTGCGCCAACGCGGAGCGGGTCGTGCCGCTGTTCGTGTTCGACCCGGTCCTGGCCGGCCGATCGCCCAACCGCGACCGCTTCCTACACCAGTGCGTCGCCGACCTGCGCGCACTGCTCCGCGACCGCGACAGCGACCTCGTCGTGCGCCAGGGCGACCCGGTCGCGGAGACGATCCGGCTGGCCGGCGAGGTCGGCGCCGAAGGCGTCGCCGCCGCGGCCGACGTGAGCGCCTACGCCCGGCGGCGGGAACGGCGGCTGCTGGCCGAAGGCGAGCGGCACGAGCTGTCCGTGCGGTTCTTCCCCGGACTGACCATCGTGGATCCCGGCGTGCTCAAGCCGGGCGGTGGCGACCACTACCGGGTGTTCTCGCCGTATCACCGGGCGTGGCTCGCGGCGAAGTGGCGCGAGCCGGTGGCGCTGCCGAAGAAGGTGCCGCTGCCGTCCGGCGTGGCGGTCGGCCGGCTGCCGGCGGAGCCCGCGGGCGAGTCGCCCGATGCCGCCCGCGGCGGCGAGACCGAGGCCCGGCAACGCCTGCGGGGCTGGATCGGCGAGGTCGAGCACTACGACGACGGGCACAACGACCTGGCCGGCGACCGCACGTCACGGCTCAGCCCGTACCTGCGCTTCGGCGCGCTGTCCCCATTGGAGGTCGCGCATGCCGCGCTGGGCAAGCCGGCCCACGACCCGTTCGTCCGGCAGCTCTGTTGGCGCGACTTCTACTACCAGGTGGCGTACGCGTTCCCGGAGATCGGTCGAAAGGCTTACCGGCGGGGAGCGACCGAGGGCTGGCAGGACGACGACGCCGGCTTCCGTCGCTGGGCCGAGGGCCGCACCGGGGTGCCCATTGTGGACGCCGGCATGCACCAGCTCCGCCGGGAAGGCTGGATGCACAACCGCGCGCGCCTGGTCACCGCGTCGTACCTCACCAAGGACCTCGGCATCGACTGGCGGCGTGGCCAGAACGAGTTCTACCGCTGGCTGATCGACGGCGACCTGCCCAACAACTCCGGCAACTGGCAGTGGGTCGCGGGCACCGGCAACGACACCCGGCCGTACCGCAAGTTCAACCCCGAACGCCAGCGCGAGCGGTACGACCCGGACGGGTCCTACGTGGAGCGTTATGCCTGAACGGCGGACATGACCGCGGTTTCCAGCTCGTCGATCCGGTCGAAGTCCGCCAGGTGCCGGGTGACGAAGCCGATCGCGAGGCCCGCGCCCGGGAGCGCGTAGCCACAGCTCCCGCCGATGCCGCCCATGCCGAAGCTGCCGTCGTCTTCGACCTGGAAGCCCAGCGACCACTTCACCGGGCGCTCCAGCAACAGGTCCGGCCCGTCGTGCTGGACCCGGATCATCTCCGCCACGGCCCGGTCGCTGAGGATCCGCCGGCCGTCCAGCACTCCGCCGCCGAGTATGCCCTGGTAGAACCGGGCGACGGCGGGCGCCGTGGCGTGCAGGTTGACCGCCGGCACCTCGGTCTCCCGCCACAGCGCACCGTTGAGCACCGACAGGTCGCGGCAGCCGTCCGGGTTGGCCAGGCCGCGGTGTCGCAGGCTGCCCGGCGCGCCGACCGAGGTCGTCGGCCAGCCCGGGTCGCCGAACGTCAGGTCGGCGACGTCGGTCCGACCGCCCGCGCCGAACGCCAGGTCGAGGTGCCAAGGTCCGGCGACCTCGTCGGTCAGGAACCGCCCGATCGGCCGGCCGTCGACCCGCCGCACGAGCTCGCCGACCAGGTGGCCGTAGGTCAGCGCGTGCTCGGCGGCCGTGCTGCCTGGCGTCCACATCGGAGGCGCGGTGGCCAGGTCGGCGGCGAGGGTGTCCCAGTCGGCCCACGCCTCCGCCGGGCGCGGGGTCGGGAAGGCCGGGCGGCCGGCGGTGTGCGCGAGCACGTGCCGCACCGTCGTGCCGTCGTCGGGGAACTCCGGCCAGTGCCGGTGCACCGGGTCGTCGAGCCCGACCCGGCCCCGGTCGACCAGGATCATCAGGCAGGCCGCGGCGAAGGGTTTGCTCACCGAATAGACCGCGACGCGGGTGTCCGGCGTCCACGGTCGCGCGCGGGCGTCGTCGCGCCAGCCGCCGACCAGGTCGACCACGAGCCGGCCGGCTCGCACGACGGCGAAGCCCGCGCCGGTGTCCCGGCCGCCGGCGAAGAAGCTCTCGAAGACCTGGCGAACCGATGCGAAATCCGGGTCGGTGTGACCGGTCACCTGCGACATGGCCGCCACTCTAGGTCTTTAATGGGAGACGTGGCACAGCGTGTGGACGTCGTCGTGGTCGGGCTGGGCGTCGGTGGCGAGGAGGTCGCCGGCAAGCTCGCGGAGGCCGGGCTCACCGTCGTCGGCATCGAGAGCAACCTGGTCGGTGGCGAGTGCCCCTACTGGGGGTGCATCCCGAGCAAGATGATGATCCGTGGTGCCAACGCGCTGGAAGAGGCGCGCCGGGTCGCCAAGCTCGCGGGCTCGGCGACGGTGCACCCCGACTGGACGCCGATCGCCAAGCGGATCCGCGAGGAGGCGACCGACGACTGGGACGACACGGTCGCCGTCGAACGCTTCGTCGGCAAGGGCGGCCGGTTCGTCCGCGGGTACGCGGCCCTGACCGGCCCAAACACGGTGGCGGTCGGCGACGAGGAGTTCGAGGCGACCCGCGGCATCGTGCTGGCCACGGGCGCGGCGCCGGTGGCGCCCCCGATCGAGGGCCTGGCGGGCACGCCGTACTGGACCAACCGCGAGGCGATCGAGGTCGAGCAGCTGCCCGTGTCGCTGGTCGTGCTCGGCGGCGGAGCGATCGGGGTCGAGCTGGCTCAGGTCTTCGCGCGCTTCGGCGTGCGGGTGACCGTGGTCGAGGCCGCCGACCACCTGCTGCCGTTCGACGAGCCCGAGGCGGCCGACCTGGTGCGGGCCGCACTCGAAGCCGACGGCGTGACCGTGCGGACCGGGATGCACGCCACCCGCGTGCTCTACACCGAGGCGGACGGTTTCGCGGTGGAGATCGGCGGCGGCGCGGGCTCGGTGACCGGCGACCGCCTGCTGGTGGCGACCGGCCGGCGCGGCCGGCTGGCCGACCTCGGCCTGGAGACGATCGGTCTCGACGCGTCGGCGCGGGCGATCGAGACCGACGAACGGATGCGGGCGGCCGACGGCATCTGGGCGGTCGGCGACGTGGCCGGGCACGGCGCGTTCACCCACATGGCGATGTACGAGGCCGGGATCGCGATCCGCGACATCCTCGGTCAGGAGGGCCCGCCGGCGGACTACCGCGCGGTCCCGCGAGTGACCTTCACCGACCCCGAGGTGGGCACGGTCGGCCTGACCGAAGCCGAGGCCCGCGACCGCGGCATGAACGTCCGAGTAGGACAGACGGACCTCACCACCTCGTCCCGAGGCTGGATCCACAAGGAAGGCAACGCCGGCCTGATCAAACTGATCGCGGACGGCGACCTCCTGGTCGGCGCCACGTCAGTGGGCCCGATGGGCGGCGAGGTCCTCAGCATGCTGACACTCGCGGTGCACGCCCGCGTCCCCCTGCCTCAACTCCGCAGCATGATCTACGCCTACCCCACCTTCCACCGCGCAGTGGAAGACGCCCTCCGCAACCTTGGCTAGTTGAAGAGGTCGGCTGGATCCACTACTAGTGGAAACGGCTCCTCAGCTCGCCATTGCGAGCCTGGATGGACCTTGGCCGCGACGCGGTATTCGCTCTGCTCGGTGAGTTGCAACACCGAGAGCGACTCGTCGCGGCGGTCGACGATCCAATACTCGGGGATGTTGAACTGCGCGTAAGCCTTGCGTTTGATGAACAGGTCATTGCTCGGGTTTGACGGTGACACGACCTCGATGGCAAGCAGCACGTCGGCGGGCCTGATGCCGCGTTCACGGCTCTTGAGCACCTCGCCATGCACGACTACGAGATCCGGGATGTAGAAGTTGCGAGCGTTCGCGAAGACGCCGGCGCCCTCGATCAACCTAAAGTGACGAGGCGCTTGGTCATGGAGGATGTCGCGCAGCCATACCGTCGAGGCGATGTGCGGCATCGCCGCTGGCGGACTCACCAGGAGGCTCCCGTCGAAGATTTCGTACCGGTAGCCGTCGTCGGGAAGGTCGTCGAGGTCCTCGACTGTCCATGCCTCGGTTGGCACCGCGCGAGAGGGGGTCATCACTGTCACGCCTCCTTTCTACGGGAACAGCGTTGCATTTGCGTTTGATCGATTACAACCTGTGGATAACCCGGGCCTGTCGGGGTCGGTCAAACGGCTGTCATGTTTTTGCAAAACCATGACGTACCCTTGCGCCGTGACCAGACGACTGACCGAGGTCGCGCGCAAGGCCGGCGTCAGCGAAGCGACCGTGAGCCGCGTGCTCAACGGCCGCGACGGCGTCTCCGAGTCGACGCGGACCGCGGTGCTCACCGCCCTCGACGTGCTCGGCTACGAGCGCCCGACGAAGCTGCGCGGCGAGCGCGCCCGGCTCGTCGGCCTCGTGCTGCCCGAGCTGCAGAACCCCATCTTCCCCGCCCTCGCCGAGGTGGTGACCGGCTCCCTCGCGCAGCGCGGCCTGACCCCGGCCCTCTGCGCCCGCACCATCGGCGGCATCTCCGAACCCGACTACGTCGACATGCTCCTCGACCACCAGGTCTCGGGCGTGATCTTCGCCGGCGGCTCGTACGCCCTCGCGGACGCCAAACACGACCACTACCGCCAGCTCACCGACCGCGGCCTGCCGGTCGTGCTCGTCAACGCCGGCGTCGACGAGCTCCCGTTCCCCCGGGTCTCCACCGACGACGCGGTCGCCGTCGAGCAGGCCTTCGGCCACCTGCGCTCGCTCGGCCACGAGAACATCGGCCTGGTGCTCGGCCCGGAGGACCACGTCCCGTCGCGGCGCAAGCTCGCCGCCATGGTCGACGCCGCGGGCTGGAGCGCGGAAGACCAGAACACCTGGGTCGGCCGCACCAGCTTCTCCATGGAGAGCGCCCGGGTCGCCGCCACCAAGCTGATCGACAAGGGCGCCACCGGTCTGATCTGCGCGAGCGACGTGATCGCCCTGGGCACGATCCGCGCGGTCCGCAGGCTCGGCAAGCAGGTGCCCGACGACATCTCGGTCATCGGCTATGACGACTCGGGCCTGATGACCTGCACCGACCCGCCGCTGACCACGATCCGCCAGCCCATCGAAATGATGGGCCAGGCGGCCGTCGACATCCTCGTCAACCAGATCGAGGGGGTCGGCGTCAACACCGACGAGCTTCTTTTCGAACCGGAGTTGGTGGTACGCGGGTCGACGGGCCCGGCCAGCTCGCGCTGACCTGCATCGATGGGGCGGACCTGTGCGGTCCGCCCCATTTTCATGCCCACTCCGGGAGCGCTCCCACGCGAAGTCTTGTTTTTTCTGAGACCAGTCGGCTTCTTGCGAGGGCTAGTTCGGCTTTGTATCGTCATCGCCACGAAACATGCACGTACGAGAGCCACATCACACCCGAGACTCCTCGCTCCACCCAGGAAGGGCGTTCACCTCATGAACAGATCCAGGTTGCGTAGCGCCGTCGGGCTGCTGCTGGTCGCCGGGGTCGCGCTGTCGGCGGCCGCGTGCGGCTCGGACGACGGCGGCGAAGCCCCGGCATCTGACCCCAATGCCAAGGTCACGCTGGTCATCAACGGCCTGCCGCCGGACACCGAGGCGGTCAACCGCAAGCACTTCCTCGACAACGTCGCCGAGTTCGAGAAGCTCAACCCGAACATCGACGTCGATGCCAAAGAAGGCAAGATGGACCCGCAGACCTTCCAGTCGAAGCTCGCGGGTGGTCAGCTCGAAGACGTCTTCTACGTCTACTTCACGGACCCGGCCAGCCTCATCGCGAAGCGCCAGGTCGCCGACATCAGCAAGTACCTCGACGAGTTCGCGCCGACGAAGGAGATCCGCCCGGATCTCATGAAGATCTTCTCGGACGACAGCGGCAAGGTGTACGGCCTGCCGGCCAAGAACTACTCCCTCGGCCTGCTCTACAACCGGGAGCTGTTCACGCAGGCCAAGCTGGACCCGAACAGCCCGCCGAAGACCTGGGAAGAGGTGCGCACCGCCGCCAAGGCGATCGCGGGCCTGGGCAAGGACTACGTCGGCTACGGCGACTACAGCAAGAACAACACCGGCGGCTGGCACTTCACCGCGGAGATGTACTCGCTCGGTGGCGACATCGCCGTCAACGAGGGTGGCACCTGGAAGGCCGCCTTCAACAACGACAAGGGCAAGCAGGTCCTGCAGCAGCTCAAGGACATGCGCTGGACCGACAACAGCATGGGCCAGCGCCAGCTCCTCGAGTGGGCCGACCTGCTCCAGCTGATGGGCTCCGGCAAGCTCGGCATGTACGTCGCCGCCCCGGACAACATCGAGACGATCGTCAACCAGTTCAAGGGCGACTTCAACAAGTACGGCCTAGGCCCGATCCCGAACGGCACGGCCACCCTGGCCGGCGGCGAGGGCTACATGTTCAACGCCAAGGCCACGCCCGAGAAGATCCGCGCCGGCCTGAAGTGGCTCACCTACTGGTGGAACAACCCGGACCGGATCGAGGCCGAGTACCAGTGGGCTGCCGAGCAGAAGACCCCGGTCGGTCTGCCCGAGCCCGCGCTGTGGACCGGTGACGCCAAGGCCAAGCAGCAGGCGGCCATCGACAAGCTGAAGAACCTGCCGGTCGAGAACTACAAGCCGTTCGCCGACGCGACCGCCAACATCCCGCTCAAGGTCGAGCCGCCGAACGCGCAGCAGATCTACGCGGTGCTCGACGTGCCGATGCAGAAGGTCCTCACGGACAAGAACGCCGACATCGCCAAGCTGCTGTCGGACGCCGAGACCCAGGTCAACAGCATCCTCGCCAGCGTCAAGTAACCGCCGCGGCCGCCGCCGGGTCACGCAAGGCCCGGCGGCGGCCAAGCCGCCTAAACAGAAAGAGGACGCTGGAGATGGCGGTCGCCACCGCCGGCCGGCCGACTGCGTTGCGCAGCCGCCTGAGTCGGAAGATCCAGGACAACCTCATGGCGTACGCCTTCATGGCCGGAGGCATCGCCTGTTTCGCGCTCTTCTCGTGGTACCCGCTGGTGCGCGGCGTCATCCTCAGCTTCCAGCAGATCAACTTCGTCACCGACCCGTACTGGGTCGGCACCGACAACTTCACCGCGATCTTCGAGGACCCGCTGTTCGTCACGGCGTGGAAGAACACCCTCGTCTTCACCGGCATCGCACTGGTCTTCGGTTTCGCCGTACCCCTGGTGCTGTCGATCCTGATCAACGAGATGCGCCACCTCAAGGGCTTCTTCCGGGTGGCCGTCTACCTGCCGGTGATGCTCCCGCCGATCGTCGGCGTGCTGCTCTTCCGCTACTTCTACGACCCCGGCTTCGGCCTGTTCAACACGGTGCTGCGCGGGGTCGGCCTGCCGGAGTCGCAGTGGACCCAGTCGTCGTCCACCGCGATGATCTCGCTGGTCCTGGTCTCGACCTGGGCCAACCTGGGCGGCGCGACGCTGATGTACCTGGCCGCGTTGCAGAGCATCCCGGGCGAGCTGTACGAGGCCGCCGAGCTCGACGGAGCCAGCGCCTGGCGCCGCCTGCGGCACGTGACCGTGCCCCAGCTCCGGTTCATCATGCTGGTCCTGCTGCTGCTCCAGATCATCGCGACCATGCAGGTCTTCATCGAGCCCTACCAGCTCACCGGCACCTCGAACCCGGACACGGTCACGGTCATGGTGCTGATCTACCGGTACGCGTTCACCGTCAACCAGGACTTCGGCATGGCGGCCGCGATGAGCGTGCTGCTGTTCGTCGTGCTGGCCATCTTCTCCGCGATCTACCTGCGGGTCACCCGGGACCGGGACTGAGGGGGACCACCGATGACCATCACGACACCGATCCGGCCCCTACCGGCCAGCCCGCCGCCCGCGCCAGCACCCAAGCGGCGCCGCGGCGTCAGCAGCGGCGACGGCCTGCGCACCCTGTTCTCCGAGACCGAGATCGGCCGGGGCAAGGGACGGGTCCTCTACTGGGTCGTGCTGACCCTGGTCTTCCTGCTCTTCCTGACCGTGTTCATCTTCCCGCTCTACTGGATGTTCAGCAGCGCGGTGAAGACGCCGGAGGAGTACGCGCAACCGGACCCGACGTTCTTCCCGCAGTCCTTCGTCCCCGAGACCTACCAGCTCGCCTGGGACCGGATGCGGATCGCCAAGTTCTTCGGCAACACCGCGCTGTACGCGTTCGGCGGCTGGCTGATCCAGCTCGTGTTCCAGGTCGCCGTCGCGTACGCGTTGTCGAAGCTGCGCCCGATCTTCGGGCGGGTCGTCCTCGGCGCGATGCTGGCCAGCCTGATGCTGCCGGCCACCGCGCTGCTGATCCCCGCGTACCTGACCGTGACCGACGTGCCGATCTTCGGCTGGAACCTGCTCAACACCCCGTGGGCGCTCTGGCTGCCGGCGGTGGCCAACGCGTTCAACATCTACGTGCTCAAGCGGTTCTTCGACCAGATACCCAACGACCTGCTCGACTCCGCGGCGCTGGACGGCGCCGGCCGGTTCCGGGTCCTCTGGAGCATCGTGCTCCCGCTGTCCCGGCCCGTCCTCGGCGTGGTGTCGATCTTCTCGATCGTGGCGATCTGGAAGGACTTCATCTGGCCGCTGCTGGTGCTGCAGGACCCGGAGACGCAGACGCTCAGCGTCGCGCTGTCCCGGCTCGCCTCGACCAGCCAGGTGCCGCCGACCCAGCTCATGGCCGGGTTGGCGATCGCCAGCGTCCCGATGATCGTGGTTTTCCTCATTTTCCAGCGCAGCATCATCGGCGGATTGGCGGCGGGGAGTATGAAGGGCTGACTTAGACCTGACCAGCGGCAACAAAGGGCGGTCAGAGCAGACCGCGGCGCCCGAACCACCCGAAAAGAAAGAAAGCAGGTATCCAGTGTCCATCGCAGAAAGCCAGCCGTGGTGGCGCGGGGCGGTGATCTACCAGATCTACCCCCGCAGCTTCGCTGACGGCAGTGGCGACGGCATCGGCGACATCGCCGGCATCCGGGCACACCTGGACCACCTCTCCGGGCTCGGGGTCGACGCGGTCTGGCTCAGCCCATGGTTTCCGTCGCCGATGGCGGACGCCGGTTACGACGTGTCCGACTTCCGGGGCATCGACCCGCTCTTCGGCACCCTCGACGAGGCCGAGGCGATGATCGCCGAGGCGCACGAACGCGGCATCCGGGTCATCATCGACATCGTTCCCAACCACTGCTCGGACCAGCACCCCTGGTTCCAGGCGGCGCTGGCCGCCGGCCCGGGCTCACCGGAGCGCGAGCTGTTCTGGTTCCGTCCGGGTCGCGGCCCCGACGGCGACGAGATGCCCACCGACTGGCGCGGCGAGTTCAAGGGCACCACCTGGACCCGCACGACCAACCCCGACGGCACTCCCGGCGAGTGGTACCTGCACCTGTTCGCACCCGAACAGCCCGACTTCAACTGGGACCACCCGAAGGTCCGCGCCGAGTTCGAGAGCATCCTGCGGTTCTGGTTCGACCGGGGCGTCGACGGCATCCGGATCGACTCCGCGGCGCTGCTGCTCAAGGACCCGGCGCTGCCGGAGGTCGAAGCGGCGCAGCGGCACCCGTTCCACGACCTCGACGGCGTGCACGACATCTACCGGAGCTGGCGGCGGATCGCCGACGAGTACCCGGACAAGCGCGCGTTGATCGGCGAGGTCTGGCTGCCCGACGCCCAGCGCTTCACCAACTACCTGCGCCCCGACGAGCTGCACGCGGCGTTCAACTTCGACTTCCTGACCTGCGCGTGGGACCCGGACCTGCTGCGCGCCTGCATCGACCGCACGATGGAGACGCACGCCCTGGTCGGTGCGCCGGCCACCTGGGTGCTCGCCAACCACGACGTCACGCGGCCCGTCACCCGCTACGGCCGCGAGGACACCACCTTCGCGTTCGACACCAAGCGGGAGGGGACACCGACCAACCTGCAGCTGGGCTACCAGCGGGCCCGCGCGGCCGCTCTGCTCGCCCTGGCCCTGCCCGGCGGCGCCTACGTCTACCAGGGCGACGAGCTCGGCCTCTGGGAGGTCGAGGACATCCCGCCGGCGATGCGGACCGACCCGATGTATCCCCGGTCCGGCTTCGTCGACCCCGGCCGCGACGGCTGCCGGGTGCCGCTGCCCTGGTCCGGTGTCGAGTCGCCGTTCGGGTTCAGCCCGGCCGGCGCGACCGCGCCCTGGTTGCCGCAACCCGCCGACTGGAAGGACCGCACCGTCCAGGCGCAGACCGGCGACCCGCACTCGATGCTCGAGCTCTACCGCACCGCGCTGCGGGTGCGGCGGGGAGCGGCGGCCCTCGGCGACGGCGACATGCGCTGGCTGCCGTCCGCCGACGGGGTGCTGACGTTCGCCCGCGACCCGCGCTTCGTCTGTGTCGCCAACCTCTCGCCGTCGGCCGTGGACCTGCCCGAGCACGAGGAGCTCTGGCTGGCCAGCGGCCCGCTCGACGGTGACCGGCTCCCGCCGGACACCACCGCCTGGCTCCGCACCGCATAACCAACCGACCGATCGGCTCCACGACGACAAGAAACGCACGGGGGTAAACGCACCAAGGGCAACACCGCACGGGGGGAACCGCCCGCCTCTCGAAAGGGAACCCATGCCCCATCCAGCCGCCGTCGCTGCGCCCACAGCCGGCACCCGCCGTCGGGCGGGACTCGCCATCCTGGCGAGTTCCGCCCTGGTCGCCACCAGCATCGCCGTGGTCACCCTGACCACCGGGACCCCGGCCGTCGCGGCCGGGCTCTCCCCGTTCGACATCGCCGGCCGAGGCGCGACCGTTCCGTTCATCGAGCAGGAGGCGGAGGAGGTCGCGCACAACGGCACGAAGATCGGACCGACCCGGTTCTACGGGCAGCTTCCCGCGGAGGCGTCCGGCCGGGAGGCCGTCACCCTGGACGCTGTCGGCGAGTACGTCGAGTTCACGCTGACCGCCCCGGCCAACGCCGTGACCTTCCGCTACAGCATTCCGGACGGCCCGAGCGGCCAGGGCCGGGACGCGACCATCGACCTGCGGGCCAACGGCAGCCTGCTCAAGACCGTCCCGGTCACGTCGAAGTACGGCTGGTACTACGGCGGCTACCCGTTCAACAACAACCCGGGTGACACCAACCCGCACCACTTCTACGACGAGGCCCGGGCCATGTTCGGCTCGACGCAGCCGATCGGCACGAAGATCCGGCTGCAGGTCAACTCCACCGCGCAGTCGCCGACGTTCACCATCGACCTCGCCGACTTCGAGAACGTCCCGGCCGCGATCGCCAAGCCCACCAACGCGATCGACGTCGTCGCTGACTACGCCGCCGACCCGACCGGTGCCACCGACTCCACGGCCAAGTTCCAGGCCGCCGTCAACGCCGGCCAGGCCCAGGGCCGTCCGGTCTACGTACCCCAGGGGAACTTCACGCTCTATGACCACGTCGTGGTCGACGGCGTGACCCTGCGCGGCGCCGGCCCCTGGTACACCGTCCTCGGGGGCCGCCACCCGACCGACCGCAAGCGCGCGGCCGGCATCTACGGCAAGTACGTGCCCGGCGGCGGCTACACCGGTGAGATCCGGGCGCACGAGGCCAACGGGCCCAGCCGCAACGTCACCGTGCGCGACCTGGCCATCATCGGCGACATCCGGGAGCGGATGGACGACGACCAGGTGAACGCGTTCGGCGGCGCGATGACCGACTCCGTCATCGACAACGTCTGGATGCAGCACACCAAGGTCGGTGCCTGGATGGACGGCCCGATGAACAACTTCACGATCCGCAACAGCCGGATCCTCGACCAGACCGCCGACGGGGTCAACTTCCACACCGGCGTCACGAACTCGACGGTCACCAACACGTTCCTGCGCAACACCGGCGACGACGCGCTGGCGATGTGGGCGCAGAACGTGCCGAACGTCAACAACACCTTCAGCAACAACACGATCGGCGTCACGCTGCTGGCCAACCACCTGGTCAGCTACGGCGGCCGGGACATCAAGATCATTGACAACGTGGTGGCGGACTCGCTTACCAACGGCGGCGGCATCCACGTCGCCAACCGCTATCCGGGCGTGCAGGGCGCGACCGCGGTGCACGGCACCTGGACGATCGCCCGCAACACCACGATCCGGGCCGGCAACTCCGACTACAACTGGAACTTCGGCGTCGGCGCGATCTGGTTCTCGGCCCTCAACGAGGCGTTCGCCAGCGACGCGACCATCAACATCACCGACACCGACATCCTCGACAGCTCGTACGCGGCCCTGCACTGGATCGAAGGTCAGACCCGGGGCATCAACTTCAACAACGTCAAGATCCAGGGCGCCGGCACGTACGCCCTGCAGGTGCAGGCGGCCAGCCAGGTCTCCTTCACCAACGTGGTGGCCACCGGCATCGCCCAGGCCAAGCCGATCCACAACTGCGTCGGCTCGGGCTTCCAGATCACCCAGGGTGCCGGCAACTCCGGCTGGTACACCGCGACACCGGACTGCGGGCCCTGGCCGGCTCCACAATGGAACAACGGACCGACCAACCCGCCGACCACCACGCCGCCGACGCCGACCGGGCAGATCGTGGCCAACCCGACCAGCCTCACGTTCGGCACGCAGAACCTCAACACGACCAGCGCGCCGCAGACCGTGACGTTGCGCAACAGCGGCACCGCCAACGCCCCGGTGTCCGGCATCTCGGTGAGCCCGGCCGACTTCAGCCAGACCAACAACTGCCCGGCCACGCTGGCGCCGAACGCCACCTGCACCCTGACCGTCACGTTCCGGCCCACCGCGGCCGGCAACCGGGCCGGCATGGCGTTCGTCCAGACCACCCCGGGTGACCTGGTGATCGGGCTCTCCGGCGTCGGCTTCGACCCGGCCGGCAACCTCGCGGCGGGCCGCCCGGTTACCGCGAGCAGCACCAACGGCCCGTACCCGGCGACCAACGCGGTCGACGGCAACGTCGCTTCCTACTGGGAGAGCACCAACGGGCAGTTCCCGCAGTCGCTGACCGTCGACCTCGGCTCTGCCCAGTCGGTCAACCGGCTGGTGCTCAAGCTGCCGACCAACTGGGAGACCCGCACCCAGAACATCACGGTCCTGGGCTCGACCGACGGCGGTTCGTACGCGCAGATCCTGGGTGCGGCCAACTACACCTTCAACCAGGGCTCGTCGGTGACGGTCAACCTGCCCGCAGGCACCCGGCGCTACGTCCGGTTGACCTTCAACAGCAACAACGTCTGGCCGGCGGCGCAACTCTCGGAGTTCGAGGTGTACGGCGGCGGCTCCACCGGACCGGCTCTCAACGTGACGCCCGGCGCGCTGACCTTCGCCAGCCGGCAGGTCAACACGACCAGCCCGGCGCAGCAGGTCAGCGTCACCAACACCGGCAACGCGACCGCGACGATCTCCGGGGTCTCGGTCACCGGCAACTACGCGCAGACCAACAACTGCGGGTCGCTGGCGGCCGGCGCGTCCTGCACCGTCAACGTCACCTTCACGCCGACCGGCACGGGCACCCGCACCGGCACGCTGTCGATCGCGTCCAACGCACCCGGCTCGCCGCACACCGTCAGCCTGACCGGAGAAGGCACCACGACGACGCCACCGGCGACCAACCTGGCGCTCAACCGGCCGATCACCGAGACCAGCCACGCCGACGTCTACGGCGCCGGCAACGCGGTCGACGGCAATGCCAACAGCTACTGGGAGAGCGCCAACAACGCCTTCCCGCAGTCGGTCACCGTCGACCTGGGCAGCGCCCAGTCGGTGTCCCGGGTGGTGCTGAAGCTACCGCCGGCGAGCGCCTGGGCGACGCGTACCCAGACGATCGCGGTCCTGGGCTCCACCAACAACTCGTCCTTCGCCACCTTGTCCGGCGCGGCCGGGCGGACCTTCAACCCCGCCTCCGGCAACACGCCGACCATCACCTTCGCCGCCACGTCGCAGCGCTGGCTGCGGCTGACCTTCACCGGCAACACGGGCTGGCCCGCCGGTCAGCTCTCGGAGTTCGAGGTCTACGCCTCCTGACGCACCAAACGGGAGGGCCGCCCTGCCTTGGCGGCCCTCCCGTCGAAGCACCCCGTTCCCGACTCCACGGAAACCCTCACGGAAGAGGTGCAACCCCCATCATGTCCCGATCCCGGCATCGAAGTGTCACGTGGCGGTTAATAGCCGGCACACTCTCGTCCCTGCTCGTCGGCTCCGCGTTGGTCGCCGTCTCGGCCAACCCGGCCGCCGCGGCCGGTGGACCCAACCTGGCCGCGGGCAAGCCCACCTCGGCCAGCAGCACCAACGGCGGCTTCGTCGCCGGCAACCTGACCGACGGCAACAAGGGCAGCTACTGGGAGAGCTCCGGCGCCCTGCCCCAGTGGGGCCAGGTCGACCTGGGCAGCACGATCAGCATCGACCAGGTGGTGCTCAAGCTCCCCGACGGCTGGGGGCAGCGCACGCAGACCCTGTCCGTGCAGGGCAGCACCAACGGCAGCAGCTTCTCGGCCATCACGTCCTCGGCCGGCCAGGTGTTCTCGCCCGGCAACAACAACACCGTCACCATCAACTTCGGCGCGACCAACGCCCGCTACGTGCGGGTCAACATCACCGCGAACACCGGCTGGGGCGCAGCCCAGCTCTCCGAGCTCGAGGTGTACGGCGCCGCGACCTCGTCCAGCAACCTCGCGCTGAACAAGGCGACCAGCGAGAGCGGCCACTCCGACGTGTACGGCTCGGGCAACGCGGTCGACGGCAACCAGGGCACCTACTGGGAGAGCACCAACAACTCGTTCCCGGAGCACCTGCAGGTCGACCTCGGCTCCGCGGTCGCGGTCAACCGGGTCGTGCTCAAGCTGCCGACGTCGGGCTGGGGCACCCGCACCCAGACGCTGTCCGTGCAGGGCAGCACCAACGGCACGTCGTTCACCGACCTGTCGCCGTCGGCGGGCCGGGTGTTCGACCCGGCCAGCGGCAACACCGTGTCGATCACCTTCAACCAGGCGACCACGCGGTACGTGCGGCTGAACTTCACCGCGAACACCGCGTGGCCGGCCGGCCAGATCTCCGAGTTCGAGGTGTACGGGCCTTCGGGGGGCGACACGACCGCGCCTTCGGCGCCGACCAACCTCGCGTTCACCCAGCCGGCCTCCGACCAGATCCGGCTGACCTGGTCGGCCTCGACCGACAACGTCGGCGTGACCGGCTATGACATCTACGCCAACGGCCAGCTGCTGACCAGCGTCGGCAACGTGCTCACGTACACCGACACCCAGCCGGCCAGCGCGACCGTCTCCTACTACGTGCGCGCCAAGGACGCGGCCGGCAACCAGTCCGGCAACAGCAACACGGTGACCCGCACGGGCACCTCGACCGACACCCAGGCGCCGACCGCTCCGTCCGGGCTGGCGTACACCGAGCCCGGGTCGAACCAGATCCGGCTGACCTGGAACGCCTCGACCGACAACGTCGGCGTCACCGGCTACGACGTCTACGCCAACGGATCGGTGCGGGCCAGCGTCGGCGCGGGTGTGCTCACCTACACCGACACGCAGCCCGCGACGGCGACCGTGTCCTACTACGTGCGCGCCAAGGACGCCGCCGGCAACGTCTCGGGCAACAGCAACACCGTGACCCGCGCCGGCAGCGGCGGACCGGGCGGCACCAACCTGGCGGTGGGCAAGCCGATCACCGGCTCGTCGACGGTGCACACGTTCGTCGCCGCCAACGCCAACGACGACAACGCCGCCACCTACTGGGAGGGCGCGCCGGGCGCGTACCCGAGCACGCTGACCATCTCACTCGGCGCGAACGCCACCGTGAGCTCGGTCGTGGTCAAGCTGCCGCCGGACGGGGCGTGGGGTCCGCGTACCCAGACGTTCTCGATCTCGGGTCGGGAGCAGAGCTCGTCGAGCTTCACCACGCTGGTGGGCTCGGCGACGTACAGCTTCAGCAACTCGTCCGCGAGCAACACGGTGACCATCCCGGTCAGCGGCAACGTCGCCGACGTTCGGCTGACGTTCACCGCCAACAGCGGCTCGTCGAACGGCCAGGTCTCCGAGTTCCAGGTGATCGGCACGCCGGCGCCCAACCCGGACCTGACCGTCAGCGCCATCTCCGCGTCGCCGGCGAACCCGATCGAGACCGACTCGATCACGCTGTCGGCCACGGTCCGCAACATCGGCAACGCGGGCTCCGGCGCCACCACCGTCGGGCTCTACCTGGGCACCACCAAGGTGGCCACGGCCAACGTCGGTGCGCTGGCGGCCGGCGGGCAGACCACGGTCACCGCTGGTATCGGTCCGCGCGACGCCGGCACGTACCAGCTGGTCGCCAAGGTCGACGAGAGCAACACCGTCATCGAGCAGAGCGACGCCAACAACACCTTCACCGGCGGCAACCTCGTCGTCGGCCAGGTGCAGAGCTCCGACCTGGTGGCCGGCTCGGTGAGCTGGTCGCCGAACAACCCGTCGGCCGGGCAGACCGTCACCTTCTCGGTGGCGATCCGCAACCAGGGCACGATCGCCTCGGCCAGCGGCGCGCACGGCATCACGCTGACGGTGCTCAACGAGTCCGGCTCGGTGGTTCGCACGCTGACCGGGTCGTACAGCGGCGCGATCGCCGCCGGTGCCACCGCGCCGGCCGTCACCATGGGCACCTGGGTGGCCGCCAACGGCCGGTACACCGTGCGGGTCGTGCTCGCCGACGATGCCAACGAGTTGCCGGTCAAGCGCACCAACAACACCAGTGACCGGCCGTTCTTCTCCGGTCGCGGTGCCAACATGCCGTACGACATGTACGAGGCCGAGGACGGCACCATCGGCGGCGGCGCGCAGTCGCTGGCGCCGAACCGCACCATCGGCGACCTCGCCGGTGAGGCATCCGGCCGGCGCGCGGTGCGCCTGCCGTCCAACGGGTCGTTCGTGCAGTGGACGACGCGCAACCCCACCAACACCCTCGTGGTCCGGTTCTCGATCCCGGACTCCGCAGGCGGTGGCGGCCAGACGTCGTCGCTGAACATCTACGTCAACGGCACGCTGCACAAGGCGATCCCGCTCGACTCGCGCTACGCGTGGCTCTACGGCGCCGAGGCGAGCCCGAACAACTCGCCGGGCTCCGGCGGGCCGCGGCACATCTACGACGAGGCCAACATCATGTTGAACTCGTCCGTACCCGCCGGCTCGGTGATCAAGCTTCAGAAGGACAGTGGCACCGAGGCGACGGTCGACTTCGTCAACCTGGAGCAGGTCGCGCCGCGGGCCAACCCGGACGCGGCCCGTTACAAGGTCCCGGCCGGCACCAGCCAGCAGCAGGTCCAGGCGGCGTTCGACGCGGCCCGGCAGGACACCACCTCGCTCGGCGTCTACCTGCCGGCGGGCACCTACGAGACCGCGAACAAGTTCCAGGTGTACGGGCGGGCGATCAAGGTGGTCGGCGCCGGCATCTGGTACACCCGGTTCCAGACGCCGCAGACCCAACAGGACACGAACGCGGGCTTCGACGTGCAGGCGTCGGCCAGCGGGTCGTCGTTCGAGCACCTGGCCTTCTTCGGCAACTACACGTCCCGCCAGGACGGGCCGGGCAAGGTCTGGGGCGAGCTGCAGAACGTCGACAACATGACGATCGACAACGTCTGGGTCGAGCACACGATCTGCGCCTACTGGGGCGTGAGCGTGAGCGGACTGAAGATCACCAACAGCCGCTTCCGCAACACGTTCGCCGACGCGGTCAACATGACGAACGGCAGCACGGACAACCTCATCTCCAACAACGAGGGCCGGGGCAACGGCGACGACGCGTTCGCCCTGTTCTCGGCCACGGACGCGGGCGGCGGAGCGAACACGGGCAACGTGTTCGAGAACCTGTCGGCCACGGTCACCTGGCGAGCGGCCGGCATCGCG
Source organism: Asanoa hainanensis (assembly GCF_900188485.1). Taxonomy (GTDB): domain Bacteria; phylum Actinomycetota; class Actinomycetes; order Mycobacteriales; family Micromonosporaceae; genus Asanoa; species Asanoa hainanensis. The sequence goes on along the minus strand of NZ_FZPH01000006.1, from coordinate 176,892 downwards.
GTCTACGGCGGGCAGAACAACACCTTCCGCAACCTCTACATCGCCGACCAGCTCACGTACTCGGGTCTGACCATCAGCTCGTTGGACTTCGGCTACCCGTTCGTCGGTTTCGGGCCGGGCGTCACGTCCTTCGACAACATCTCGTTGATCAGGTCCGGCGGCCATTTCTGGGGCGCGCAGACCTTCCCGGCGATCTGGATGTTCTCGGCGTCCAAGGAGTTCAGAGCTATTCGGGTGTCCAACGTGGACATCGTCGATCCGACGTACTCCGGGATCATGTTCCAGACGAAGTACAACGGTGCGGCGGAGTTCCCGGTGCAGGACACCGTCTTTACCAACATCTCGATCTCGGGTGCGCAGAAGAGCGGTGACGCGTTCGACGCCAAGTCCGGCTTCGGGATCTGGGTCAACGAGCTGCCCGAGCCGGGCCAGGGCCCGGCGGTCGGCTCGGCGACGTTCAACAACCTGCGGTTCAGCAACAACTTCCAGGACATCAAGAACACGACGAGCACGTTCCAACTGATCATCAACAACTGACCCATCGACCGAGTGCCCCGGGGACAACGCCGAGTCCCCGGGGCACTCCTTCTCTTTCTTTTGGAGGTCTCATGCGACGGGGGATGCTGGCCTGCGCGGCCGTGGCCGTGCTTCTGCTAGCCGGCTGCGGCTCTGACGATGGCGGTGCGGCCGTGATCGCGCCGAGCCCGACCGGTCCCGTGCCGGGCGCCGCGTGTCCGGGCATGGCTTCGGGAGCGGCAGCCAAGCCGGTGCACTTCGGGGACGACGGCGCCACGAACCTGGCCGGGCTGATCGGTGGCAAGGGAACCACCGGTGTGGTGCTGGCCCACCAGGCGCAGGCCGACCTGTGCCAGTGGATCCTGGGCTTCAACGAGCTCATCGGCAAGGGCTACAGGGTGCTCGCGTTCGACTTCCACGGGCACGGCTCGTCAGAAAGCGCTGAGGTCGGCTTCGACGAAGACGTGGTCGCCGCCGCAGCGACCCTGCGGTCCGACGGCGCCACGTCGATCGTCCTGGTAGGCGCGTCGATGGGCGGCACGTTCTCGATCGCCGCGACCCCGAAGATCACACCCCCGGTAGCCGGGGTGATCTCGGTGTCAGCACCGCTGGCCTACGGCGGCGTCAGCGCCCAGGAATCGGCACCAAAGCTCACGGTGCCGGCACTGTTCCTGGCGCAGCAGGACGACGGCCTGTTCGGCGACGCGGCCAAGCAGTTCAAGACCGCCGCCACCGCCAGCCCAGACGCTCAGCTCCTGGTCACACCGGGCGCGACCCACGGTGTCCCGCTGGTCATCGAGGGCGGCGACACCAAACTACGCGAAGCCTTCTTCGCGTTCCTCGCCAAGTACGCGCCAGTCTGAAGGAAGGGCACCTTGTTATCGCTTTTCGCATAACAGGGTGCCCTTGCTAACTCGGGGCGCCGTGGCGTCCTTCGCCGGACATGAAACGGGCCGCGCCCTCGGTGGCGCCCGCCGCGAGCGACTCCAGGCCCAACGCGAATTCGGCTTCCATCGTGCCGGCGCGGACCGCCTGCCGGTCGTTGCGCAGGCACGTCTGTGGCAACCGGGCCAGCTCGGCGGCGAGATCCTGGGCCGCGGCCAACGCGCCGCCGGGTGGCGCCAGTCGGTTGACCAGGCCGATCTGGTGCGCCTCGGCCGCGGGCACCGGGCGGCCGGTCAGGATCAGGTCCATCGCCCGGCTTTCGCCGATCAGCCGGGGGAGTCGGACCGTGCCGCCGTCGATGAGTGGCACTCCCCACCGCCGGCAGAAGACGCCGAGCACCGCGTCCTCGGCGGCGACCCGCAGGTCGCACCAGAGGGCGAGCTCCAGGCCGCCGGCTACGGCGTACCCCTCGATCGCGGCAATGACCGGTTTGGACAGTGCCATCCGGGTCGGGCCCATCGGGCCGTCGCCGTCGGGGGCGACGCGGTTGCTCCGGTCGGTGCCGATCGCGCCCAGGTCGGCGCCGGCGCAGAACGTGCCGCCCGTGCCGGTCAGGATCGCGACCGCCGCCGTGTCGTCGGCGTCGAACGCCCGGAATGCCTCAGCCAGGGCCGCCGCGGTCGGCCCGTCGACGGCGTTGCGCTTGGCCGGCCGGTCGATCAGCACGGTGGTGACGGGTCCGGCGCGTTCGGTTCGCACGGTCATCTCTTAACCCTCACAGACCCGGGCGGGTGACTTTCGGCGGGTCACCCACGCCCGACCGGCCCGGCGTGCCAGCCTATCTGCGTCCTTTGTGTATATACGGGGGTTTCATGAAACTTCATCGCTTCGCCACCGTTCTCGCCGGGGCGCTCGCGGCCACCATGCTCACACCGACGCTGGCCAACGCGGCGCCGATGAACAACCGGCCGTGGGTCTCCGTCATCGCACGTGGCCTTGACAACCCGCGCGGCGTGGCGGTCGGCACCAACGGTGCCGTCCTGGTCGCGGAGGCGGGGCGGGGCGGCCGGAGCGACAAGTGCGTCGACTCCGCCGAAGGCGGGCAGGTCTGCCTCGGCTTCAGCGGCGGCATCACCGCCGTCTCGACGGGCAGGCGCGACACCTGGACCCAGCGGCGCATCGTGGGCGGTCTTCCCTCGCTCGCGGGTCCCGACGGTTCCCAGGCGATCGGCCCGCACGACGTGTCGTCGTACGGGGGCGGCGACCTCGTCACCACCATCGGGCTCGGCGGGACTCCGCAGACGCGGGCCGGGCTCGGTTTCGGCGCCCTGCTGCTCGGTCGCAGCGTGGTGATCAGTGCCGACGGCCGGCGGTTGAGCATCCGCAGCCTCGGTGACCACGCGGCCTTCGAGGCCCGGCGCGACCCGGACCGGCAGGGTGCGGACAGCAACCCGTACGGCGTGCTCGCCACCCGCAACGGCGTGGTGGCCACCGACGCGGGTGGCAACACCCTGCTCAGCGTCGACCGGCGCGGCGAGGTGTCCACGGTCGCGGTCTTCCCGAACCGGTTCGTGCAGGGACCCAACGGTCAGCGGGTGCCCATGCAGGCGGTGCCGACCTCGGTGGTGCGGGGGCCAGACGGGGCCTTCTACGTCGGTCAGTTGACCGGCTTCCCGTTCCCGGTGGGCGGCGCCAACATCTACCGGGTCGTGCCCGGCGAGCGGCCGACGGTGTTCGCTCGTGGCTTCACCAACGTCGTCGACCTGGCCTTCGACCGCCAGGGTCGCCTGCTGGTGCTGGAGATCGCCAAGAACGGCCTGCTCAGCGGTGACCAGACCGGTGCGCTGATCCGCGTCGACCGGCGCGGCAACCACGTCGAGCTCGCGCCGGGCCGGCTGGTCGCCCCGGGTGGTCTGGCGGTCGGCGAGGACGGTTCGTTGTACGTGTCCAACCGGTCCACCACGGCCGGCCGCGGTGAGCTGCTGCGGATCGCCAGCAACAGGTAGCTTTTCTTCCCTCCAGAACGGCCCCGGTCCATGGTGGACCGGGGCCGTTCTCTCATGCCGCGGCGAGCACCAGGATGCCGAGCGTGAGCGCGCCGGCGGCGAGGAACAGCGCGCCGATCCAGAGCAGGGCGATCAGGGAGTTGGGCTTGGTGCGGCCCCGGCCCATCGAGGAGAAGAAGAAGCCGGCGGGCATGAGGATCGCGGCGATCGGGATCGCGGTGCGGGCGAGCCAACCCCAGAAACCATGGGCGCCGGCGGCATCGGCGTACGGGAGTGCGACCAGGCTGAGGATCACGAAGACGCCGGCGTGTGCGTGCCCGGCGCGGGCGAACGCCTTCTGGAAGTCGGTCAGCTCGACGGCACCGCGAGCCACCTTGGTCAGGTAGTACCCGCCGGTCTCGATGGTCACGATCGTGATCAGGAGTACGCCGGCGATGCCCAGTGACTGAGAGGTCAGCGTCACGGTGGCCATCCAATCTTGCCGTTGACTAGTTATCTTGACGGTGACAAGACTAGCCTGGAAGGTAGATGGTGGGAAGAGGGGGGACCGAGATGACGAAACCGCACGAGCGCGTCTCGAACGCCGAACGCGAAGCGGCCGCCAGAATGCTCGCCGACGCGGCCGGTGCCGGCTATCTGACGACCGACGAGTTCGACGGGCGGGTCTCGGCCGCATACTCCGCCGTCACCCGAGCCGACCTCGACCGGGTCGCGGTCGAGATCCCGTCCGAATGGGTACGCGGCTGGGAGAAGTCCCGCCGCCGGGCGGACCGGCTGGTCGCCCAGCAGGCATCGGCCCGCAAACACCTGGCGGCGTACATCGCGGGCAGCGGCTTGATGATCACGATCTGGTTCGTGGTCGGCCTGGCCACGGGCGCGTGGTACCCGTGGCCACTCTGGCCGATCCTCGGGTGGGGCTTCGGCGTCTACCACCACACGAAGCCCTTGCGCCAAGCCCGCCAACTGCGCAACGAAAGCACCCAACGCCAACTCGGCCGAGGGACAGCGTTCTAGGTGGTCAGGTTTCGTCGCAGGGGTAAGAACAAAGGGCTCATGACTCGGGTCCGCGGTGGGCGCGACCGCTCCGCTTCGCTCCGCTGCCACGTCCGCGGCTGCGCGCTCCTACTTCCAGCGGGCCGCCGTTGATGGGGTTCCCGCCGCCGCCCGAACAACGGCGGGAACCCCCGCAGGTCATTCGCCTTCGGCTCGGTGGCGGCCGCCGTCGACCGGGGTCCCGGCCGGTTTACGGCGTAGGCCGAAGACGGTACCGACCTGCGCGCCTACGATCGCCGCGGCGGCGATCACGGCTGAGACGGCGAGTGGGCGGTTGATCTGGAGGCCCGTGTCGGTGGACTGGGGCGCGCCGGCTGCCATGTTCTGGTCCGGGGATGCCGGCGGCAGCGGCACGATGACTGGCGGGCGCGGGGCGGGCAGCACCGGTGGCACGGTGTTGACCTCCGGCGGGGCGGGCTTGGCGGGCTGGTCCGGCAGCGGCTGGTTCGGGGCCGGCTGGTTCGGCGTGGGCTTGCTCGGTGCCGGCTGGTTCGGGCTGGGCTGCGTCGGGTCTGCCTTCGGCGGCTGCGCGGGCTGGGCCGGCTGCGCGGGTGGCGGCTGGTTCGGGTCGTGGCCGTCGTCGATGCCTGGCCGGATGACCATGCCGCTCGCATGTGGACGGTAGCCGTGGTCGATCGCGTCGTCCGGCAGCTTGAGCAGCTGGCCCGGATAGATCCGGTCCGGATTTTGGATTTTGTTCAGCCGGGCCAGTTCCGGGTAGTCGCCGAAGTCACCCACGTACCGGTCGGCGATCGCGCCCAGGTAGTCGCCGCGCTCGACCTCGTACCGCGGCTCGTCGTCCGGGGAGCTGTGCCGGTGCGCGGCCGTCGGGAGCAGTTGCGCGACGCCGACCGGCGACGCCGGGGTCGCGGCCGCGACCGTGGTGGTGGCCCGCTCGGGCATGGTCGCCCACGGCGTCGCGGTCGCCGCCCGGGCCGGCACGTGCAGCACCATCGGCTGGCTGGGCGACGCGATCGCGGCCGTCGTCGGGCTGCCGATCAGGACCAGCGCCGAGCCGATCAGCGCCGCCGCCATCCGCTGCTGGCGGCGCAGCCCGGGTAGTCGCGGCGTCGGCCGGCGGACGAGTCGGAACGGCAGCTCGAGCAGCACGGACATGGCGAAGGTCCCCCATCCCAGCCAGCCGAGCACGGCCAGCGTCCGCACGAAGAGCTGCCCGTCGTCGCGGCTGGTCAACGCCGTGCCGATCTCGGCGAACGTGGGCATGTGGTCGGGCAACGGGTTGCCGGCGAAGGCGAGCAGCGCGATCGGCGCACCGCCGACCAGCCCGACCAGCAGGACCAGCGCACCCAGGCCGGTGACGATCTGCCCCACGCGGCGGGGCGTGGACACGGTCACGGTTCCTCCTCGGGGAAGGCATCGGTGGTGGTGACCAGCTCGACCGTCGCCTCGGCCCGCACCGGGTACGTGTCGTCGAAGCCGAAGAAATCGAGCATCGCCGCGTCGTACGAGATGGTGACCGTGACCTGGAGGAACTGGGTGCTCTCGTTGCCGTCGTCGTCCTCGCCCAGCGCCACGGAGCGGTCGACCACGGTCGGATCGTCGAGGTTGTCGATGAAGGCCAACGCGGCGGTACGGGCGGCGGCCGGGTCGACGGCGGCCGGTGCGCCGGCGATCGCGTCCGCGACGTCGATCGCCTGGCCGCCGGCCCGCGCCGCCTCCGCCGCGATGTTGGCAGCCCGCTGGTAGGCGCGGATCCGGCCGATCCCGTCGAAGGTCAGCCCGATCACGATCAGCACGCCGACCAGCGCGACCGCGATGAACACACTGACCCGGCCGCGGTCAGTGCCGACTCCGGCGCCGGCGCCGGCGCCGCCCGCCGACGCCGGAGGTCCGCTTCCGGCGGTCATCCGAGGCTCCGACCGCGGTACCAGTCCAGCGGCGAGGTGTAGCGCGCCCGCACGTCCGTGGTGGTCAGGTCGAGGAACGGGAAGCCGGTGAAGTCGAGCGTGCATTCGACGGTCACGGTGACGACGGGCGGCGGCCCGGCCTGCGGCCCGAAGTCGTCGTTCGCGAACGCGTCGGCCACGTCGGGGGTGATGGTGCGGTTCAGACACAGCACGTCGAGCTCGTCGAGGGTGTCGTTGGCCGCGTCGCGGGCCGCGGCCGCCGCCTGACCGCCTTCGCGCTCGATCGACGCCGCCCGGGCCGCGTCGTGCGCGGCCAGGTCGACGGCGTTCTGCGCGATGGTGACCCGCCCGACGAAGGACGCCACCACCATCAGCATGATGAACGCCGGCAGCAGGATGGCCACCTCGACCGACGCCGAGCCCCGATCTCTCATGGCTGGTCCACAGTGAATCGTTCGACGGTGCCGTGGGCGGTCGCTTCGACCGGGAAGCGGACGCCGGGGATCACCGACAGGGCCTGGCCGGTGACGGTGAACGCCACCTCGTCGGCCTCGGCGGGCGCGGCCTCGACCTGGCCGTCGCTGAGCCAGTCGCCGGTGTGGGTCAGGAACGCGTTGCCCTTGGTGATGCCGACGCCCGGCGGTGCCTGGTAGGCGCGCTGCGCGCTGACCGCCTCCTGCGCCGCGGACAGGGCCGCGGAGCGGGCGAGGAAGATGGCCGCGATCTGGATGGCCAGGAACAGCAACAGGATGATCAGCGGTGCGACGATGGCGAGCTCGACCGGCGAGGCGCCGCGGTCGGAGCCGTCCCGATCCCCGGGCACGTCCGGGTCCCGGCGCGCGGTGGCCGCGTCCGTACCCGGGATCGGTAGTAGGGCCATCGTCAGCCTTCGCCGCCGCCGCCGTCGATCTGCTGGATGTCGCCCGACTGGTCCATGAAGGTGTTGGCCGTCGTCAGGGCCCAGGCCACGACGATGCCGGCCATCAGGGCGAGGCCGACGATGATGATCGCGGTCGGCACCGGGTTGTCGCCCCGGTCCCCTTCGCCGCCGCGCAGTACGGTGCGAAGCCGCTGCAGCGCGGCCATGTGTAGATAGGCGAGGTACGCCATCGGACTTTCCTCTCGGACGCCCGGGCTCACACCCGGGTCAGGAAGGGGTAGAGAACGAAGCCCATGAGAACGAACACGAGCATCGCTCCGGGTACGTCGAGGCGGCCGGTGACCGCCTCGGCGCGACTGAGGTTGTCGGTGCGGATCTGGTCGCGTAGGGAGTCGGCCCGGGTGCGCAGCGTCTCGTGGACCTGTGCGCCCTCGGTGCCGGAGGACTGCATGATCGCGCCGACGTCGCCGAGCTCGACGACGCCGATCTCCTCGGACAGCTCGCGCAGCTCTTCCCATGGCGAGTGCATCTGCAACTGGGCCATGCGCAGCGCGGAACGGATCCGTTCGAAGACCCAGCCGTCGCAGACCGCGGCGGCGTTCTCCAACGCCTGCACCGGACCGTGTGCGGCCGTCAGCTGCAACGCCACCAGGTCGAGATAGGTGCAGACCGCCCGGGTGAATTCCCGCCGGGCCCGGTCGGCCTTGCTGAGCACGTCGCGGTGCGCGATGAACGCGGCGGCGGCGGCCAGGCCGAGGCTGCCGATCACCGGGACGAAGAACGGCAGCCCGATGCCGATGAGTTGACAGAACACCGTCAGCAGCACCGGCGCGAGCAGTCCGGCGCCGGCCGCGGTCAGCAGGGACAGCGCGTACTGCTCCGGCGTGCGGCCGAGCAGCGCCAGGTCGCGGGTCGGCGGGCGGAGCCAGCGGGACAGCCCGCCGAGCCAGTCGAGGTTGCGCCGGGTTTGCACGGTCGGGCCGCTCGCACCCGGCTGGTGCAGCCTGCGCAGTGCGGGTGCGAGCGCGGGCGAGGCCGGCAGCGACTCCCGGATGATGACGAACGCGCCGGCGCCGATCAGCGCGCCCCCGAGCACGCCGGAGACGAACGGCAGGTTGACGACGATCACCGCACCGCCTCCTCGAGCTTGGGCGCCGCCAGGAAGCGGTTGGTCTTCGCCGGCAGGCTCATCGTGCGGACCCAGGCCAGCAGGCCGATGAACACGGCGCCGAGCACCGCCATCACGATCTGGCCGGTCGGCGTGCCGTACGGGCGCATGTAGTCGGGGTTGATCAGGCCGTAGGCCAGCACCAGCAGCACCATGCCGGTCAGGAAGCGCACCGCGAACCGGGGCTGCGTGCGCTTGGCCTCGATCTCGCGGCGGGTGGCGACCTCGGCGGAGGCGGCCGACGCGATCGAGCCCAGCACGTCGCCGAGGCGTTCGCCCCGGTCCGACAGGTGCAGGATCAGCGCCGCGACGACCTGGTCGGCCACCGGGTCGGCGATGTCGTCGGCGAACGCGAGCAGGGCGGTGCGGGCCTGCCAACCGGCCTGCAGGCGGGCGGCGAGCAACCGCACCTCCTCCTGGACCTGCTCGGGCACGGTCGCGACGGTGCCGACGATCGCCTGCTGCAGGCCCTGCCCGGTGCTGGAGACGTCCTTGAGCCGCCGGGTCCACTCGCCGATCGCCTCGATCCGGGCCACTGCCCGCTGCTCGGCCCGCCCGACGGTGAACAGCCACGGCGTGCCCGGCACGGCGATGGCGACCAACAGGCCGACCATCGGCAGCCCGGTGACGAGAAACGCCAGCGCACCCGCTCCGGCCGCGCAGACCAGCAGGATCTGGTGGCGGCGCCGGTCGCGCGGGTTGTCGCTGGAACCGGTCCACAGTCGACTCAGCGCGGAGTTGCGCGCGGGCCGCGCAGGCGCGGTGGTGCCGACGACGGCCACCACGGCCAGGACGGCGCCGGCCACGCAGGCGGCGCCGGCGAGCAGTGCGATCAGCTCGAGGTCGGCGGGCAGCTTCACATCGACCTCCGCTGCTGGAGCTGGGTGTGCCTCGGGCGGCGCCAGGCACCGGTGCCGGCCTCGATGTAGCGGGTCAGCATCCGGGCGTCGTAGCCGATCCGCATGAGCTGGTCGCGGACCCGCTCCGGCAGGTGCTTCGGAACCGCCCGGCCGTCGGCGCCCGGGCCGAACACCGTGGTGGTCGAGATGCGGTTGTGCTCGCTGACCCCGATCACCTCTTCGATGTGCGAGACGAAGCGGTGCTTGCGGCCGCCGATCGCGGTCTCGTCCTCGACCGTCACGTAGACGATCAGGTCCAGCGCGTTGCCGGCCATCCGGCGGGCCTGGTCGACGGTCATCTCCCGGCCGTGGGACAGCGCGAGCTCGATGATGCGTTCGCTCACCCCGCCTGGCGTACGCGCGTGAATCGTGCACATCGAACCACGGCTCGTGGTCATCGCCTGCAGCATCGGCACGATCTCCCGTGACCGGACCTCGCCGACGATGATCCGCAGGACGCCCATCCGCAGCGAGACCGGGATCAGGTCGGCGATCGTCACCTCACCCGCCGGGCGACCGTCGAAACCGCGCTCGCCGTGGCCTTCGCGGGCCTCGAAGCTCATCACCGCGCGGTGCTTGAGCTGCCGGCGGGCGGGCAACAGCTCGCGGCTCTCCTCCAGCAGCACGTACGGCTCGTCGGCCGGGATCTCGTTCATCAGGGCCCGGATGACCGTGGTCTTCCCGGCGCCGGCCAGCCCGGCCACCATGATGTTGAGCCCGGCCCGCATCGCCCCACGCAGGAAGTCGCGGACCAGCGGGTCGACCATCTCGTCGAGGTCGGCGCGGGCGCCGGCCAGTTCGTCGAGCGTCACGTCGAGGGTGTTGTGGCGCCGGATCACCGCGTACGGGCGATGGCTGACGAGGAACACCGCGGCCAGCCGGCTGCCGTCGGGGAGCTGGAGGTCGAGGGTGGGCTTGGAGGTCGACAGGCTCCGCTCGGTCGAGCCGGCCCGGCGGGCCGCGGCCTGGAGGATCTCCACCATCTCGTCGTCGCTGTCGGCGATCGGGTCGCCCCAGTCGACGCCGCCGCCGTGCCGGGTGATCCGGACCTGGTCGCAGCCGAGGATGTGCACCTCTTCGATCGACTCGTCGATCAGGAGGGACTGGAGCCGACCGAGGCCGACCAGCTCGGCGGTGACCTGGTCGAGCAGGGCGCGCTCGTCGGCGGCGTGCAGCGGCGTGCCGGCCCGGCGGACCGCGTCGGCGTACGCGGCGACCACCTCGGCGGCGAGCCGCGTGCGTTCGAGGTCCTCCTCGCCGGGCGTGTAGTCGCGGCCGCGCTGCCAGCGGGTCAGCCGTTCGGAGAGCTCCCGGCGCAGCTCGCGTACCAGGGCGAAGTCGACCCGGCGCCGGGTCTGCGGCAGGGGCTGGGTCGGTGCGTGCGGCTGGCCCGGCTGGCTTATCGGTGGGGGTGCCGGGTTGGGCTGGTCCGGATGGTGGTGCCGTCCGTTCGGCGTCAGCGGCGGCATCGGCGGCACGGTCGAGGTGGCGCCGACCTCGTGACCGCGGGGGTCGTAGGCGACGGGCTCAAACCGCATGGCCCACCTCCGCGACGGGCCAGCTCAACCGGGCCCGGCGGCGGTCGAGCAGGCTGTGCACGGGCACCTCGAGCGCGCCGGCCGCGCGCATCAAGGGCCGGTTGGCGCGCACGGTGCCGCCGTGGGTGAGCACCTCAGCGGTACGCGGGTCGTGCGGCAGCTGCCCGATGACCGGCAGCTTCAACGCCTTGCTGATCTCGGCCTTCGGGTGACCGTCGCCGACCACCAGCAGCCGCAGGTTGCCGGGTGGCACCCGGTGGTCGGTGAAGTCGCGCTCGATCGCCCGGATCGCGCCGCGGGCCGCCGAGAGGTCGGCCAGCCGCGCTCCGGTGACCACCAGCACGGTGGCCGCGGCCCGCAACAGTGGCCACGGCGGGTTGCCGACCTGGATGCGTCCACAGTCGACCAGCACGTCGAACGGCGGCTGGCCGCGTTCGAGGGTGCCGAAGAAGTCCGCGAACCGTTGCCACAGCGGGGTGACGCTGCCCGCCTGCGCCGCGTCGACCACGCCCGGCAGGAGCAGTCGCTCCCGCCTGGGCGCGTCGAGGTCGACGAGCTGCGACCAGAAGTGGGCCTCGAGATTGCCGTCGCGAAGTTCCGCGACGGCCACCTCACCCAGGCCGCGCCGCCCTTCCAGCGCGCCACCGAGGTAGCCCGCGAGGATCGAGCCGCCGGACGGGTCGCACTCGGCCAGCACCAGCCGGCGGTGCCAGGTCAACGTGCAGGCCAGGGCGGCGGTCGTGACGCCGGGCGCACCCTTGCCGGAGACCAGCGCGATGATCGCCACGGTCACGCGCCAGGCACGAGGACGACGGCGATCCGGTCGTCGGCCGCCAGCAGGACGACCGCGGCCACGTCGGTGGCGCGCAAAGCCAGGTAGACCGTCGCGTTGCCCCGGTCCAGCGCCATGTCGATGACCGTCGCGTCGTACCGGGTGATCGCCGGTGGTGCGTCCTTCTCGGGCGTGCCGACCAGGATCACCTTGTCGCCGGGCAGCAGGCGCCGCGCCGGCACCTGGTTGGCCCGCAGGCCCAGCGCCACCTGCTGCTGGCCCTCGGTGAGCAGCGGCTTGTCGGTGAGCTGCGACATGGTCAGCAGCGAGCCGGGCATCAGCGTGACCGCTGCGCGCTTGCCGACGACCTGGGCCCGCTGGCTGGCCGGCACTGACGCCAGACCGGCGCCACCAGCCACTTGCACGGTCGCCAGGTCGTCGGCGGTCAGCGTGGTGCCCTGCGGCACCGAGCGCGCGACGGCGAGGTAGTCGCCGGTCGCCTTGACCGACGTGATCGCGAACGCGGCGCCGAGGCCGCCGAGCGCGATCAGGAGTACGGCCAGGCCGAGCAGCCCGGGGCGCATCCGGCGCTGCCGGATCACCTTGGGCGGGGCGATCGGCGCCGGCACCGGCATCGCGGAGTTGCGGGTCGGTGTCGCGGTCACTTGGTCACCACCTGGAGTTCGTCGATCTGGATCTGCGCTTCGTTGTCCCGGGTGACGCCCTCGATCGTTCCGTTCACACCACCGGCGACCCAGGTGACGGTCCAGGTGGTGGTCGCCTCGACGGTGTAGCTGCCGCCGCGCGGGCTGGCCGCCCGGTATCCGTCGTAGCCGCAGGTCGGCGACTTGCCGCCCTGCCGGACATAGGGCGTGCCCGGGTTGGTGCAGGTCACGGTCTTTCCGTCGCCCATCCGGAAGACGATCTTGCCGACGGCCGCCGTCAGGGTGACCGTGACGCCGCCTTCGGACTCGCTGGCGGTCATCGGCCCCCAGGTGCTCTCGTCGTCGCCGGGATCGGGGTCGGCCGGCACCCAGAGCCAGATCGGCAACCCGACGAGTCCGGGGCCGACCGCCGGGTTCGGCGCGATGCCGATCTCCGGGGGAAGCAGGTCGAGGCTGTCCAGCGCGCGTTGGGCGAGCACGGCCGGGTCCGGCGGTGCGTTGAAGCCGGGCGGCGGGTCGTCGAGGATGACCGGCTCGCCGCCGGCCAGTCCGCCGGCGCCGCAACTGCGGATGTAGGCCGTGCTGCCCGGCGGCACGCCGGCGGGCTGCGGCTCGGCCACCCGGTAGTAGCAGCCGTCCGACTGGTTGAACCAGCCGAGCAGGTCGTCGTGGCAGGGCACGACCTCGCCGTCGCGCGTGCACGGGCCGCCACCGCCGCCGTTCCCGCCGCCACCGTTGCCGCTGCCACCGCCGTCGCCGGTGCCGCCGCCACCCTCGCCCCAGCCCTCGCAGGTCGTCTGGTTGGGCGGGCACTCGGCCCCGCCGCCGGGCGCGGCCGCCAGCGCGACCACGGTGCCGGACAGCACCAGCGCGAGGCCGGCGGTGAACGCGCCGAACCGGGCCAGCCGGCGGGCGGTCAGCACGGCTGGTCCCGGTGCGCCAGGCCGGCGTTGATGAGCCAGCGGCCGTCGGGATAGCGGCTGGCGGTCGCCGTGGCGACATAGCGGCCGGCCGCGTGGCCCGGCACCTTCTTCTTCGTTCTCGCGTCGACCATCGCGTAGCCGGTGGCGTCGATGCAGTCCTGGATCGAGACGGTCGCCGGCACGGAATCCAAGCTCACGGCGGTGACCCGTGGGTCGGAAATGAGTTTGCCGGTACGCATCGCGCCATGCTCCTTAATGTCACGAATAGTGGTCCGGACGCGGGTCAGCAGCGGATCGCCGAGGTATTTCTTCAGCTCCGGATAGTTCGGGTCGGGAATTGCCTCGGCCTTTCTGGCGGCCGCTAGATAACCGGCGTACGCGTCGAGCGCGGACTTCGTCGCCGCGGCCTTTTCGGGATTGGTCGCGGCTGCCGGCGCGTTGTCGAATGTGGCCGCCGATGGCGGCTCGGAACCGCAGGCGGCGAGGGCCGCCACAAGCGCGACGGCGAGCGCGGCGCTCGCCGTTCGTGGTGCGGGCACGGTGCATCCTCCCTGTGTCGCCTGGGACCGTGGGGCGAAACTGGGCGTGGTAAGCCAAGGGTCGGACCATGATCCGACCGCGTTTCACATTTATTAACTTGGATCGTCAAAGCCGTGGCGGAGTGCTTATTGATCGGTAGTGCAACACCCGAGGGCCGAGCATAGGCTGACGATCGCCGATGCAACAGAGGCGATCCGAAATAACACGTAGGGTCACGGAAGGATCAATGGTGGCGACGTTATTCGGCTGGGTGCGGCACTCGGGTACGCGCATCCCGCGCTCCTTATCATGTGACGGACAGCGTGTGCGATACGCGCCGCGATATGCGCGAGACCGTCGGTTTGTGTCCGATTCACGGACCGGCGGTTTGTCCGCTGGCTCACCGTGGTCCGGGTTGTGGCCGGGGCTGGCGCGAAGATCCACGAATGCGATCATGGCGTTACTCTCCGTGTTGATTTGGCGGTTGGCATGACCCCGGTCGCCCGGGTACGGACGGCGCCGAGGTGGCTACCCGCCGTGGTGGTGACGCCGCTGCTCCGGTGGCTGGCGCTGGGCCATTCGGTCCCGTCGGGGTCGCCGTGGTTGCGTGCCTGCCCTACGTGCGCGGCGCCGACGGGATTCGGCGGGCCGCCGGGTGCGCTGCTGCCGCTGGGCCGATGTGGTGGCTGTCGCGCTCGGGTCGGTCCGCCGGCGTTCACGGTGGAGCTGCTGGCGCTGCTCGCGCTCGCGGCCGGGCTTTTCGTGGTGCCGTTGCCGGTGCTGCCCGCTTATGCGTGGTGGGCGGCGTTTGCCGTACCCCTGGTGCTGGTCGATCTCGCCGTGCACCGGTTGCCGGACCGGTTGACCCTGCCCGCTGCGGCCGGCGTCGTCCTGCTGCTGCTTGGCCCTTCGCTGGTGTCTTTCGGCTTCGATCGCTGGTGGCGGGCGGTGCTCGCCGGTCTGGCGCTCGGGCTCTTCTTCGCGTTGACGACGGTGCTGCTCGGGCGGCGGGGGTTCGGCCTCGGCGACGCGAAGCTGGCGCTGAGCTGCGCGGCGCTGCTCGGCTGGTTCGGCTGGGGCTTCGTGCTGCTCGGGCTGATGGCCGCGCTGGTGGCGTCGGCGCTGGTCAGCATCGCGTTGCTGATCGCCGGCCGGGTGCGCTGGTCGAGCCACCTGCCGTTCGGCCCGTTCCTGATCGCGGGCACGGTGGCGGCGCTTTTTGTCGTACCCGGGTCATAGCGTGTCCGCGTGGTCACCATCGATGACGTGCGACGGCTCGCCACCACTCTGCCGCGGGCCTACGAGGTGCTGGTCCGCGACCGCGTCAAGTTCCGGGTCGGCAGCCTCGTCTTCCTGTCCTTCTCGCCCGACGAGACCGTGATGGGTTTCGGCTACCCCAAGGAGGAGCGCGTCGCGCTGGTCGAGGCCGAGCCCGACAAGTTCCTCATGCCGATCCCGTCCGACGAGCGCTACAACTGGGTCCGCGTCCGACTAGCGGCGATCGACGAGACGGAGATGCGCGAGATCGTCCTCGACTCCTGGCGGATGTGCGTCCCCAAGCGGGTGGCACGCGAGTTCCTGGAGGCGACCGTGGGATAGCGAGCTAACGTCGCACGAGTGAGCGCGGAGACGATGGTCGGGTTCGGCCGCAAGCAGGCGTGGTTGGCGATCCGCGGCCGCGACCCCGGTGCGGTCGTCGACGCGCTGGGCCTGCGCGACCTCGGGCCCGCACCATGGCGCGAGGGTGTCGACCTGGCCCACCTCACCGACGACCGGCTGGCCGTCACACCTCCGCTGCCCGGCGCGCGCGACAACGACTGGATCCTGGTAGCCGGGCGCCGCCTCTTCACGATCCCGAGCACGGTCGAGGCGGTGGCGCTGTCCGTCGCGCTCGCCACCGAGGTGCAGTTCTTCGCCACCCACCGGGTCGGAGAGCAACACCGCTGGGTCCGCGCGGTCGACGGCGTGCTGGTGCGAGCCTTCGACTTCGTCGGCGAGACGGGCGAGGTCACCGAGTGGCGCGGCGACCCGGACGAGGCCGAACGCTCACTGGGCATTCCAGAGACCGCACCGGACCCGGACGACCTGCTCGTCGGCGAAGACGACGTGACCCGCCTGGCGGGCCAGTGGAGCGTCGACCCGACCGTCCTGGACGGCCAGCCGTCGCCGGGTCCACTGCACGTGGCCGCGGCGCCCGACTGACGTGTCGGCGATCGCCTACGAATGGCGCGGCGTGTTCAGCAACGCCGAGCTCGAAGCCCTACATACGGAAGGCTTCGCCCCCGCCGGCCCGGCCACCGACGTCCGCTCTGACGTTGACCGCGACGACTGGTGGGGTCGGGTGCAGCGGCACAGTCTCGGATGGGTTTGTGCTCGGCTTGACGGTGCGCTCGTCGGGTTTGTCAACGTCGTGTGGGACGGCGGTGCGCACGCTTTCGTTCTGGACACCGTGGTGGCGGAGCGTGCCCAGCGCCAGGGCGTCGGAGCAAGGCTGGTCCGCCTTGCCACGGACGAGGCCCGCGCGGCCGGTGCCGCCTGGCTGCACGTCGACTTCGAGCCGCACCTGCGCGGCTTCTACCTCGACGCGTGCGGCTTCAGTCCTACCGACGCGGGCCTGATCGCACTTAACACCTAGAGGCGGAAATCCAGGTCCGGCGTGATCGTCTGGGTGTCCATCTGGGCCTTCTGGAGCCGGCCCGAGTAGTCCCAGTTCATCGACTGCCAGCGGGTGAACTGGTCGAGTACCCACACGCCGGACTGCCGGGAGCCGTTGCCCGACTTGCCGTTGCCGCCGAACGGTAGGTGGGCCTCGGCGCCCGACGTGGAGTTGTTGACGCTGACCATGCCGGCCGAGACGCCCGAGCGGAACGCGAACGCCGACCGGGGATCGTTCGTGTAGATCGACGAGGAGAGGCCGTAGCCCGGCGCGTTGGCCAGCTCGATCGCCTCGTCGAGGTCGCGGTAGGGCAGCACCCCGACGATCGGGCCGAAGGTCTCGGTGCGGAACAGCTCGTCGTCGGGGCGCACGCCGGCGACCAGCGCGGGGTGGTAGAACAGCCCGTCGGCGGGGTTGCCGGCGAAACCCGCGCGGGGGTTGTCGGCGGTGATCCGACCGATCGGGCCGAGCACGCGGTGGTGGTCGCCGATCCAGGTCAGGTATTCCTCGTAGCGCTCCGCGAACCGGTCGGCCAGCATCGGTCCATAGAGGACCTCTTCGCGCGTCGGGTCGCCGATCACCGCGTCCGCGAGGGCCTTGCCGAGCGAGTCCACGAAGGACTCGTACACCGACTCGTGCACGATCGCGGTCCCCAGCGACGTGCAGCGCTGGCCCGCGGTGCCGAAGCCGCCGAACAGCGCGCCCTCGACGGCGAGCGACAGGTCTGCGTCGGGCGTGACCACCATGGGGTTCTTGCCGCCCAGCTCCAGGCAGGGCGTCTGCAGGTGCCGCCCGGTCAGCTCGCCGATCCGCGCGCCGACGGCCGACGAGCCGGTGAAGCCGACCTTGTCGACCAGCCCGGCGTCCAGGGCGAGAGACAGCCCGTCGAACGTGGCCGCCCCGTCCGCGTCGACCACCGAGAAGACCCCGTCGGGCACACCCGACCGCCGCACCAGGGCCGCCAGCGCGGCGGCGCTCGCGGAGGCGTACTCGGCCGGTTTCCACACGACGGCGTTGCCGCAGAGCAGGGCGGGCACCAGATACCAGGACGGCACCGCGACCGGGAAGTTGCCGGCCGTGATGATCGCGGCGACCCCGACCGGCACCCGGAAGGTGAACAGCTGCTTGTCGGGCATCTCGCTGGGCACGGTCTGCCCGTACATCCGGCGGCCCTCGCCCAGGAAGAAGTCGCAGGTGTCGATGATCTCCTGCACCTCGCCGCGGGCCTCGAGGATCGGCTTGCCGATCTCGCGGGTGACGAGTTGGGCGAGCGTCTCGAGGTTGGCCCGCACCAGCCGGCCCAGGTTGCCGATGACCTGACCGCGGACCGGAGCCGGCACCGCCGCCCAACCACGCTGCGCGGCCCGGGCGGTGCGGCACGCGGCCACGAAGCCGGCGGCATCGGCCAGCGGCACCTCCGCGACCACGTCGTCGAGCCGGGCGGGGTTGACCGAACGGTAGATCGTCGTCATGCCACCACCCTAGGCCCCGTTCAACAGCGGGGGCCGGGCCGCGGCGGAGCTTAGGCCGCGTACGCGGGCAGGTTGAGGCCTGCGCGGATGGCCTTCTGGACCGTGGCGGGGTCGGGCCGGGCGTCGACCGTGAGCACGTACTCCTTGCGCCGGAAGAGCTCCAGCACCGGCTCGGTCTTGCCGTAGTAGTCGCGCAGCCGGGCCGCCAGCGCCTCCGGGGTGTCGTCGTCGCGAGTGACGAGCCGGCCGCCGCAGACGTCGCACTTGCCCTCGACCTCGGGGCGGTCCGAGATGAGGTTGTAGTCCATGCCGCAGGCCGCGCAGAGGCGGCGGCTGAGTACCCGCTTCTGCACCTCCTCGTCCGGCAGGTCGAGGTGGATCACCCCGTCGATGTCGTAGCTCTCCAGGAAGAACCCGGCCTGCCGGACGTTGCGTGGGAAGCCGTCGATGAGGAAGCCGTAGTTCCAGTCGTGCTGCGCGAGCCGGTCCCGCACGATCGACTCGACCAGGTCGTCACCGACGAGCTCGCCCGCGGCCATCGTGCGGCGTACCAGGGCGCCGATCTTGGTGTGCTGCTGCACGTGCCACCGCAGGATGTCGCCGACGCTGATGTGGGTCAGCTCGAGGTCGTGGCGCATGAGGGTGCACTGGGTGCCTTTGCCGCTGCCCTGCACGCCCATGATCACGTACTTCCGCATGCGAGAACGGTCCCACCCGAGCGCCCCGGCCCGCATCAGATTCCCCGACCCAATTACTGGAACGTACCATTCCGTTCTGCTATGGTTAAGCGGAACGGAACACAACGCTCCGATGGAGGGCCACGATGAACCCGTACCGCCTCGAGATCCCCCAGGCCGACCTCGACGACCTGCGCGCCCGGCTGACGGGTGCCCGCTGGCCGTTCGCGCTGCCCGGCGCCGAGTGGTCGCGCGGCGTCCCGGTCGACTACCTGCGCGAGCTGGCCGCCTACTGGGCCGACGGCTACGACTGGCGCGCCGCCGAGCGCCGGATCAACGAGTTCCCGCAGTTCACCACCGAGATCGACGGCCAGCGGGTGCACTTCCTGCACGTGCGCTCGCCCGAGCCCGACGCGCTGCCGCTGGTGCTCAGCCACGGCTGGCCCGGCTCGATCGTCGAGTTCCTCGACCTGATCGGCCCGCTGACCGACCCGCGGGCACACGGCGGCAACCCGGCCGACGCGTTCCACGTGGTGATCCCCTCGATCCCCGGCTTCGGCCTCTCCGGCCAGGTCACCGAGGCGGGCTGGGACAGCCGCCGGATCGCCGCGGCCTTCGCCGAGCTCATGCGCCGGCTGGGCTACGACCGCTACGGCGCACAGGGCGGCGACTACGGCGCCTTCATCGCGCCGGACCTCGGGCGGGTCGACACCGACCACGTGATCGGCATCCACGTCAACGCGGCCACGCTGGGCTTCATCCCGTTCGGCGAGGTGCCGGAGGAGGAGCAGGCCACGATGACCGACGCGGAGCGGGTGCGGCTGGGCCGGCTAGCCAACTACATGGCCGACATGAACGGCTACTTCCAGATCCAGGCAACCCGACCGCAGACCCTGTCGTACGCGCTGGCGGACTCACCCGTCGGCCAGCTCGCCTGGATCGTCGAGAAGTTCCAGGAGTGGACGCACGGCGGCAAGCTGCCGGAGGACGTGATCGCCCGCGACGAGATCCTCACCAACGTCATGCTCTACTGGCTGACCAACACCGCCGGCACGTCGGCCAACCTCTACTACGAGAGCATGCACAGCGGCAACTGGCCGACGCCGAGCGGCGTGCCGACCGGGGTCGCGGTCTTCGCGGAGGACGTGGCGATCCGCCGCTACGCGGACCAGACCAACAACATCACCCACTGGACCGAGTACGACCGCGGCGGCCACTTCGCGGCCCTCGAAGCGCCGGACCTGTTCGTCGAGGACGTCCGCACCTTCTTCCGCACGGTCCGCTAAGCCCTAGCAGCAGGTTGGAAGATCTCGATCAGATTGCCGGCGGGGTCGGCGAGTAGGACCTGACGGCCGCCCGGACCGGAGACGGCGTCGCTGCGAAACGCGACGCCGTCTCCGCGCAGCCGGGCGATCTCGGCGTCGAGGTCGTCGACGGTCAGGTGGATGCGGTTGCGGCCCGGCATGGCCGCGTCGGCGGGGGTCGCGCGGGCGCCGGAGCTGGTGGGCCCGGAGAGCAACAGCCGCAGCGGTCCACGGGTGACGTCGGCAAAGGCCGGCGCCACGTTGGTGTTCAGCTGGAATCCTAGGTGGACGGTGTAGAAGTCGACGGCCGCCTGGACGTCGTCGACGAGGTAGCGGACGGTCGCGTACTCGGTCATGGCGGTCCTCCTGCACTGGTCGGTCTCGCCAGAACAGGGAGCAGGTGGCGCACCCGGGCCGCGATGTCGGCAGCGGTGCGGGCGAATGCCGGATAGCCGCCGACTGCGGCCGGGTCCGGGATGCTCCAGTGGATCTGGCGCGGGTGGTCGGGAAACTCCGGGCAGATCTCGCGCACCTTGTCGCACAACGTGATGACGTAGTCCTGGCGCTGGCCGGCGAGGGTGTCGAGGTGCCGCGGACGCTGGTCGGCGATGTCGAGGTCGAACTTCTCGCGCAGCACGCGTACGGCGTCGGGGTGCACGGCCGGCTTCGGGTGGCTGCCGCCGCTGACCACGCGCACCTGGCCACCGGTCTCGTGGCGCAGCAGCGCCTCCGCGATGACCGAGCGCGCGCTGTTGCCCGTACACGCGAACAGCACGGCGACCGCCGGAAACCGCTCCGGGCGGTCGACGGCCGCGATGTCGCGGCGCAGGGCCGGGTGGAGGTCGGCGCCGCTGTCGGCCAGCGCCTGGCCGCACCGGTCGAGATCCAGGTGGTAGTAGCTGTCGCGGCCGTCGAGGCTGCTGCGGTTGGCGGTGACCAGACCGCCGTCGCGGAGCAGGCGCAGATGGTACGACACGAGGTTCTGTGGTTGGTCGAGCAGAGCGGCGAGCTCGCGCACCCGCAGGTCACTGCCGGCCAGGCTGCTCAGCAGGCACCACCGCAGAGGATGCGCGGCGAGGCGGAGGAAGGGTGGGGCGGCTTGACCCGTCGACGCCATGCGATCGAGAATACATCAAATCGGTTTGATGTACTTTCGAGAGGGCAACCATTGTCCGACCAGCTCGCCAGGCGGCTCGGCACCCGGGACGCGGTGCTAATCGGCCTCGGCTCGATGATCGGGGCGGGCGTGTTCTCGGCCTTCGGCCCGGCCGCCCGAGCCGCGGGCACGGGTCTGCTGATCGGCCTCGCGATCGCGGCGGTCATCGCCTACTGCAACGCGGTGGCCTCGGCCCAACTCGCCGCGACGTACCCGACCTCCGGTGGCACCTACGTCTACGGCCGGGAGCGCCTCGGCGACTGGTGGGGCTTCACCGCCGGCTGGGGGTTCGTGGTCGGCAAGACCGCCTCCTGCGCCGCGACGGCGCTGACCTTCGCCGCGTACGCCGTGCCAGGCCCGTGGTGGGCACAGCGGATTGTGGCGGTGGCCGGCGTGATCGCGTTGGCGGCGCTCAACTACCGCGGCGTGACGCGCACCGCGCAGCTCACCCGCGTGCTGGTGGCCGCCAGCCTCACGGCGCTGACAATCGTGGTGGTCGCGATCGCGGTCGGCGGCCAGGCCAGCACCGCGAACCTGGGCGGTTGGTCGGCACTGACCTCCGGCGGCGTCTACGGCATCCTCCAGGCGTCGGGGCTGCTGTTTTTCGCCTTCGCGGGATACGCGCGCATTGCCACCATGGGCGAGGAGGTACGCGATCCCGCGCGCACCATCCCTCGCGCGATACCCCGGGCGCTGTTCATCGCCGTCGTGGTCTACCTGGTCGTCGGCATCGCGGCACTGCTGGCCGCCGGACCGGACGCGCTCGCCGCCGCGACCGCGCCGCTGAGCACCGCCGTACACGATGCCGGTTCTGGAGCGGTGGCCCCCGTGGTCCGGATCGGTGGGGCGGTGGCCGCGCTGGGCGCGTTGCTGGCGTTGATCGCCGGCATCGGCCGGACCACGCTGGCCATGGCCCGAAACCACGACCTGCCGGGGTGGCTGTCGGCGGTGCATCCGCGCTACCGCGTCCCGCACCACGCCGAGGTGGCGTTGGCCGTGGTGGTCAGCGTCGTGGTGGCCACCGTCGACCTGCGCGGGGCGATCGGCTTCTCGTCGTTCGGCGTGCTCGTCTACTACGCGGTGGCCAACGCATCGGCGTTCACCCAGCCACGGGAGGACCGGCGCTGGCCGCGCTGGCTCAACGTCCTCGGCGTAGCCGGCTGTCTGACGCTGGTCGCGACCCTGCCCTGGCAATCGGTGATCGCCGGTGCGGTCATGTTCGCCATCGGTCTCGGCGGAAGGGCGCTGATCTTGGCACACCGCCGACGCGACTCAAGCCCTCGCTGACCGCAGGCGGTGGGCGGTCCGGGTCGCGGGC
>NZ_FZPH01000006.1:0-154039 GCF_900188485.1 Asanoa hainanensis | reverse complement strand
GGCGGTCGGCGGCGCTGCGGGGTCAGCTGTCGGCGGTGCCGGCCAGATCTCGGAGGTGGGCGGCGTCTTCCTCGCCGAGGCCGTGCAGCCGGTTGGCGCGGTGCTTTTCGGCCTGGTCGTCGATCCACTTGGCGTGCGCTTCCCAGGCCGCTTGCTTGCTCGTGCCCAACGCGGCGCCGATCTGTGACCACGATGCCCCGGCCGCTCGGGCGGTGCGGACGCTGAGCTGGCGCCCGTAGGCCGCCTTGCGGACCAACACCTCGCTCAGCGCGAGCAGTTCGAGCGTCTCCTCCCGACCCAACGTCGGCTCACCGAGCGCCTCCCACGTGCGGAGAAGATCGAAGCGAGCGGAGGCGGTCGCGAGCGTGTGTTCCTTCTCGAGCAGGTCAGGCGTCGTCATGACCTCGACGTTGCCGTCAAGCCAGCCTGACGTCAACGGGTGTTCGCCGAGGGCGAAGCGGCCCGGGCGTCCAGTGCGGACGCCCGGGCACGCTCCTCGCCGACTCCGCGCGCGATCGTCTCCGCGAGTGAGCGGAACGCCGGGTCGGCGCCGGAGTTCTGCTCGCCGGCGCAGAGTCGGGAGGCTTGGTCCAGGTGCGCGATCATCGCGGCGGCGAAACCGCGATCGAAGGCGTTGCCGCTGGCTTTGGCCAGTGCGGCCCGCTGGGCCGCGGTAGGCATGCCCGGCATGTCGTGCTTGAGGTGCTCGTTCTCCGGAAGGGTGAGGCCGGCGGCGAGCTTGCGCAGCGATTCGAGCTCGGCGGTACGCGCCCGGCGCGCCACCGACGCATACAGCTGCACGGCCGGGTCGCCGCTGCGGCTGGGCACGAGGTCGAGCACGGGCAACAGCCGCTCGTTCATCGCGATCAACAACTGCAACCAGGCAATGTCGGTCGTGTTCGGCCCGGTAGCGACCGAGCCGTCCCCGGACCCGGCCGCGGACGGGCCGTCCCCAGGCGGCGAGCTACCCACGGCTGTGGGCCCACCCCGGTCCGGTTCGAAACAACCGACAGCACCGCCCAGCACCGCGAGCGACACAAGCGCGAGCACGGCGCGGCGGCGGGTCATCACCGCGCACCGCCCGGCGGTATGAGCGGAAGGGGTGTGAGGACAGGTGCGGCGGCGGACATCGGCAGGCACCTCGCACCACCGCGAGCCACGCGAGCGCGAGAACGGGTACAGCAGCGGGTCATCGGCGGGCACAGTCCGGTGGTGCGGGCGAAACCAGGTAGAGCGCGGCGCGGTGGGGGGTCATCGGTCGGCTCCTCGACGGGGACGGGCGTCGGTGAGAGATCTTGGGGTATCGATGAAATTATGCGAGAGAGCGCTCTCGCCAGAGGCCAGTTTGTGCGAGACTGCGATGCGTGTCAATCCCCGGAAAGCGCTCCCCCGGATATTGACGAAAGCCGAACTAAGGGTCAAACTCAGAGCCGCTCGGAGAGCGCTCTCCAGGCGAAGCGTCACGCCCCCGTCCCGGCGTGCAGATCGCGCGCGCCGCCTATCCCCGTTAGGCAGGCACAAGCACATGAGACCCGACGCACCACCACCCGTCGCACCACCCGAAGCAACGCCGCCCCGCAAGCGCTGGACGCAGCGACGAGCCGCCCTCGCCGGGCTTGCCGCGGCCAGCCTCGTCGCCGGCGTGCTGACCGTCGCGTCCGCGGCCAGCGCCGCCGACGCGGTCATCTCTCAGGGCAAGCCGGTCACCGCCTCGTCGGTGGAGAACGGCGGCACGCCCGCCACCGCCGCCGTCGACGGCAACGCCGGCACCCGCTGGTCGAGCGCCGCATCCGATCCACAATGGATCCAGGTCGACCTCGGCGCCACCGCGTCCGTCACGCAGGTCACGCTCAACTGGGAGGCCGCGTACGCCCGGTCGTTCCAGATCCAGACCTCCGCCGACGGGACCACCTGGACCAACATCTACTCGACCACCACCGGCGCCGGTGGCACCCAGGTGCTCCCGGTGACTGGCAGCGGCCGCTACGTCCGGCTCTACGGCACCGTCCGAGCGACCGGCTGGGGCTACAGCCTCTGGGAGTTCCAGGTCCACGGCACCATCGGCGGGACCAACCCAGGCGGCTGCGGCACCACCAACGCCGCCCAGGGCAAGCCCGCCACGGCCTCCTCGCTCCAGGGCGCCGGCTTCCCGGCATCCGCCGCCGTCGACGGCAACGCCGGCACCCGCTGGTCGTCCGCCGCATCCGATCCACAATGGATCCGGATCGACCTCGGCTCGGTCCAGAACATCTGCCAGGTCGTACTCCAATGGGAGGCTGCGTACGGTCGAGCCTTCCAGATCCAGACCAGCAACAACGACACGACCTGGACCAGCGTCTACAGCACCACGACCGGCACCGGCGGCACGCAGACGATCAACGTCAACGCCAGTGGGCGCTACCTGCGCATCTACGGCACCGCCCGGGGCACGGCCTACGGCTACTCACTCTGGGAGCTACGGATCTTCACCGGCACCGGACCCACCAACCCGCCGACCGACCCACCGACCGGCGACCCGGTCGAGCCCACCGACCCCCGCAACCCCAACTTCGGGCCCAACACCTTCGTGTACGACCCGTCGACTCCGACCGCCACCATCCAGAGCCGGCTGAACAGCATCTTCACCCAGCAGGAGCGCAACCAGTTCGGCCCGGAGCGCTACGCCGTGCTGTTCAAGCCCGGCAACTACACCGCCGACGTCAACCTCGGCTTCTTCACCCAGGTCGCCGGGCTCGGCATGTCGCCCGACGACGTCAACCTCAACGGCCACGTACGCGCGGAAGCCTTCTGGTTCGGTGGCAACGCCACCCAGAACTTCTGGCGGGCCGCCGAAAACCTAAGTGTCACCCTGCCCGCCGGTGTCAGCGTCGAGCGTTGGGCCGTCTCGCAGGCGGCACCGTACCGCCGCATGCATTTGAAGGGTGGCGGCAACCAGATCCAGCTCTGGAACGGCGGCGACGGTTGGTCGAGCGGCGGCTTCATGGCCGACACCAAGATCGACGGGATGGTCGTCTCCGGCTCGCAGCAGCAGTGGTACTCGCGCAACAGCGAGTTCGGCTCGTGGGCCGGCTCGGTCTGGAACATGGTGTTCCAGGGCGTGACCGGTGCGCCGCCGAACCACTTCCCGAACCCGTCGCACACGGTCATCGCCAACACCCCGACCGTGCGCGAGAAGCCGTTCCTCTACGTCGACGGCACGGGTGAGTACCGGGTGTTCGTGCCCGCGCTGCGCGCCAACTCGGTCGGCACCACCTGGTTCAACAAGACCCCGGCCGGCTCGTCACTGTCGCTGTCGACGTTCTTCATCGTGCGGCCGGGCACCCCGGTCGCCACCATCAACCTCGCGCTGGCGCAGGGCAAGAACCTGCTCTTCACCCCCGGCGTGCACCACGTCAACCAGCCGATCCAGGTCAACCGGGCCAACACCGTCATCCTCGGTCTGGGCCTCGCGACCATCCAGGCCGACAACGGCACGGTCGGCATGCGGATCGCCGACGTCGACGGCGTCAAGGTCGGCGGCATCATGTTCGAGGCCGGCGCGACCAACTCGCCGGTGCTGATGGAGGTCGGCCCGGCCGGCTCCAGCGCGGACCACGCCGCCAACCCGGTCTCGCTGCACGACGTGTTCTTCCGCATCGGCGGCCCGGGCGTCGGTCGGGCGACCAACACCCTGACCGTCAACAGCGACGACGTCATCGGTGACCACATGTGGTTGTGGCGCGCCGACCACGGCGACGGGGTGGGCTGGTCGGTCAACACCGCCGACACGGGCCTGACCGTCAACGGCGACGACGTCACCATGTACGGCCTGTTCGTCGAGCACTTCCAGAAGTACCAGACGATCTGGAACGGCGAGCGGGGCCGGACGTACTTCTATCAGAACGAGTTCCCGTACGAGATGCCCAACCAGGCGTCGTGGATGAACGGGACGACCCGCGGGTACGCGGCCTACAAGGTCAACGACGCCGTCAACGACCACTTCGCGATCGGCCTCGGCTCGTACTGCGTGTTCACATTGGACGAATCCGTGGTCGCGGAGCGCTCGTTCGAGGTGCCGACCAAGGCGGGCGTGCGGTTCCAGAACATGGTGACCGTCTCGCTCGGCGGGGCCGGCACGATCAACCGCATCATCAACAACTCCGGGGGTACGGCCCGCGCCGGCGCCGAGATCCAGTACCTGAACAACTATCCCTGATCCGCCAGCACCTGACTGATCGCGTGTTCGCCGGCACCCGCCAAACCGGGGTGGATGTCGGCGAACACGGCAATCGCGGTGCCGATGGCCAGCGCCCAGGCCCGGGCGCGCAGCCAGGTCGCCGCGTCGGCCTCGATGCCGGCCTGGAACACCGCCCGCCCTGGCTCGTCGAACACGAGCCAGGCGGCGGCCAGGTCGGTGGCCGGGTCGCCGGCGGTCAGGTCACCGAAGTCGAGCACGGCCGCCAACGACGAGTCACGCAGCACCAGGTTCGCCGGGTGCGGGTCGCCGTGCAGCCACAGCTTCGGGCCGTCCCACACCGGGGCGGCCCGCAGCTCGTCCCACAGCGCGCGAAGCTCGCGCTCGCGCGCCAGCTTGCCGCTGGTCAGCCGGTCCTGGATCTGCTCGTCGCGCACCGCCAGCGGGACACCCCGCACCGGGTTGACCGGCGCGTCGACCGGCGCCGGCACGTGCAACCGGTTCATGAACGTCGCGAGCTCGCCGGCGACCGCGCGCCGCTCCACGACCGGGACCTGCGAGGCGATCTCGCCCGGGAACCACGCGCAGATCGACCACGGCCACGGATAACCCTCGCCCGGCAGACCGACCCGGACCGGCGCCGGAACGCTCACCCCCAGCGCGGGCGCCAGGGTGGGCAGCCACCGCTGCTCGTTGACGAGCAGGGGCACGGCGACCTCGCGTCGCGGCAGGCGTACACACAGATCGTCGCCCAGCCGGAAGATCACGTTGTCCCAGCCGTTGGCGACCAGCCGCAACGGGCGCCCGGCCAGGTCGGGATGCTGCGCCCGGAGCAGGCGCGTGACGAGATCGGCATCGACGTCGAGGTCGGCAACAGGCGCGGTCACCGTGCGATTGTGCCAGCCATACCCAAACGGCATGGGGTACGACGAAAGCGGTCTTGGCGACCCCGCACGGCGCGGCGCACGGTTGGCCGCATGACTGAGCAACGGCAACGCGTAGTGGTGCTGGGCGGCACCTCCGGACTGGGCCTCGCGGTGGCGGACCTGCTGAGCGCACGCGGCACCGAGGTCGTCGTCGTGTCGAGCCGGCAGGCCAGCGTCGACAAGGCCCTCGCCAAACTGCCGGCAGGGTCCGAGGGGTTCGTCGCGGACCTGCGGGACGAGGACGCCGTCGAGGCGCTGTTCGACCAGATCGGGCCCTTCGACCACCTCGTCTACACGGCCGGCGAGCCGCTGCGCCTGCTCACCGTCGAGGACATGCCGCTCGACCAGGCACAGGAGTTCTTCGTGTTGCGCTTCTTCAGCGCGCTCATGGCCGTGAAGCACGCGAAACCCCGGATCCGCGCCGGCGGCTCGATCACCCTGACCACCGGGTCAGCGGGGGAGCGTCCGTCGGCGGGCTGGTCCGTGGCGGCCAGCATCTGCGGCGCGGTGAGCGCGTTGACCAAGGCGCTGGCGATCGAGCTCGCGCCGGTGCGGGTCAACGCGGTCGCGCCGGGAGTCACCCGGTCGCCGCTCTGGGCGGGCCTCGGCGAGGACGCCCGAGACGCCTACTTCCGGCAGGTCGGCGAGTCGCTGCCGGTCGGCCGGGTGGGCGAGACCGACGAGGTGGCGCGGGCTTACGCGTACCTGATCGACCAGCCCTTCTCGACCGGCACGGTCCTGGGTGTCGACGGCGGCGCACTGGTCGCCTAGGCGGCGCTGAACTGCCGGACCGCGATCTCGACGAACCGGTCGAGCTCCGCGCCCCCGCGCTGCGCGTTGTAGGCCAGCGCGACCTGGTTGTCGGCGACCCCGTCGAGCTCGGCGTAGCCGACGTCGGCCCGGGTGTAGAGCGCGGCGGCGGACCGGGGCACCACGATGAAGCCCTGTCCCGCCGCCACGTGCTCGAGCTTCTCCTCCATGGTGGACAGTGGCCCCGACCGCCAGCCCGCGCGCGACGCACCCGCGATGTCACGCCATTCCGGCACCAGGTCCGGGTCCTGCAGCAGCCGCTCGTCGGCCAGGTCGGCGACGTGCACCCGGTCCTTCCCGGCGAGCCGGTGCTCGACCGGCACCGCCACCACCCGTGCCTCCGTAAACAGCGGCACGATCGTCAACCCGGCCGCCGGCACCGGCATGCGTACGAAGCTGACGTCGGCCCGGCCGTCGAGCAGGACCGCGGCCTGCTCCTGGTACGACGTGCGCAACACCTCGACGGCCAGGTCGGGAAACTCGGCCGCGAACTCGCGAACGGCCGCGGTGACCAGGATGCCCGGCATGAACGCGACAGTGAACCGCCCGCCCGACCGCACTCTTCGCTCCACAGCGTCAGCCGACGCGAGCAGCGGCCGGGCGTCGTCGAGCAACCGCCGCCCGGCGTCGGTGAGTTCGGTGCCCCGGCTGGAACGGTCGAACAACTCGACCTTGAGATCCTGCTCCAGCGCGCGAATCTGGCGGCTGAGGGCGGGTTGGGCGATTCGCAGCCGCTCGGCCGCCCGCCCGAAGTTCAGCTCTTCCGCCACAGCGACGAAGTACCGCAACTTCCGCAAATCAAGACCCACACCCCAACGCTAGCGCGCACCGTCGCGGCGTCAGGGCTGGGTCTGGAGCGGCTTGAACGCGGCCCGGAACAGCCGTGGCCCCAGCCGCCGCAGCACCACGTCACGCACGGCCGGCGGCAGATGCCGAGCCTTGTCGCGGCGGCGGGTCTGGTCGCGTACCCACCGGGCCCGGCCGATCCGCCGCTCGGCGTAGGCGTCGAGGTCACCGACCAG
Organism: Asanoa hainanensis; assembly: GCF_900188485.1. Lineage (GTDB taxonomy): Bacteria > Actinomycetota > Actinomycetes > Mycobacteriales > Micromonosporaceae > Asanoa > Asanoa hainanensis. The sequence continues at coordinate 147,107 of NZ_FZPH01000006.1, read as the reverse complement.
GTCGGCCAGGACGAGCGCGTCTTCCAGCGCAAGCCCGGCGCCCTGCGCCATGTTCGGCGAGTACGCGTGCGCCGCGTCGCCGATCAGCACGGTGTTGCCGTGCACCACCTGATCGACGAAGACCTCCTCGATGGCCCCGAAGTGCAGGTCCTTCGCCCGCGCCACCAGATCGCGCACCGTCTCCGGGAACTCGTCGAACAGCGCCCGCCAGTCGTCCGGGGGCCTGGCCGCGGTCAGGTCGGCGTAGCAGTAGGCCCGCCCGTCGCCGAGCGACACCGCGAGGAAGGTGCGGCCCTTGCCTTGCCAGGTGCACCACAGGTGGTCGACGGGATAGCCGTCGACGACGAACCGCCAGGCGAGCTCGCCGACGGACCGAGGGCCGGCCGCGCCGGGAAAGGCCCAGTCGCGTACCGCCGAGCGAATCCCGTCGGCGCCGATCACCAGGTCATAGCCGGCCGCGTCGGCAGGGTCGAAACTCTTCACCGTGACGTCGGTGTGCAGGATCTTCCGCAGGTCGGCGTGCCGCACCGCCACGCTAGGCCCGATCCCACCCCAGATCGCGTCGATCGGCAGATCGATCAGCTCGCGGCCGTGGTGGTCGAGCAGCCGTACCCGATGGATCTCGTGCGCGACAGCGCGGATCTGGTCGCCGAAACCGAGCGCGGTGAGCGCCCGCACCGCGTTGGCGGGCAGGTAGATGCCGGTCCCCTCGGCGTCGGACCGGGGGTTGCGCTCGACGATGTCGGCCCGGATCCCCTTGGCCGCAAGGGCATGCGCCGCCCCAAGCCCGGCGATCCCGCCACCAACAATCAACACCCGTGGATGGCTCATGTGGCCCAGTTTCCTCCGGAAGGTTGGCGACAAGTTGCCGAAAACCAGTCATAAACCGGACATGGCCCGGGTCCGCGACGGTCCGGACCGTCGCTCCCGCCGGGGACCGCTCCGCTTCGCTGCGCTGCCAGGCCCGCGGGAGTCGAGCTCACGACGAACACCCGGGCGTCAGCGGAGTGGCAGCGGGCCGACATACACCCAGGCGCCGCCCTCCCTGACAAAGCGACTCCGTTCGTGCAGGTCGTCGTCTTGGCCGCCGTGTCGATAGAAGGCCCGGAACTCGACGACCCCGGTCGGATCGGATTCGGTGCCCTTGGCCGTGTCGAGGATCTCGAGGCGGACCCAGCGCTGGTCAGAATCGAGGTCCAAAGACTCCGGCCGGGTGCTGCTGTGCCAGGTGCGCAGCAGATATTCGGTGTCGCCGACAGCGAAGGCACTGAACCGCGACCGCATCAACTGCTCCGCCGTCGCCGCGACACTCGCGCCGCGGTGCAGCGGCCCGCAGCACTCGGCATAGCCACGCCCGGAGCCGCAGGGACACGCAAGCTTCGCCATCACGCCATTCTCGCGACAGCCCCAGCAGACGCGGCCAGGGACCCCGGACACGGCGGTGGGCGGCCGCGGGACCCCCGACCCGCGACCGCCCACCCGATCAGAAAAGCTCAGCTCACTTCGCGCTTGAGCAGGCGGATCAGGCCCACCACCCCCGGCAGGACCACCCACAGGCCGATGGACGCCGCCAGCTTCGCCCACTCGCCGCCCGTCAGGGCCGCGTTCTCGAACAGGGGTGTCGAGGTCACCGAGAGGTCCAGCCACTCCGACGTCGTCTTCAGGCCGGAGATCATCGTGGTGAGGAGCGACCAGACGGTCGGGACCACGAAGTACAGCACGATCGCCACGGCCGAGTTCATGAACAGCATGCCGAAGGCCAGGCCGAACAGCACGTTCACGACGTTGAACAGCGCCGCGTACCCCAGCAGCAACCCGCCGAACGACCAGCTACCCGCCGCCGGGTCCAGCGCACCCGCGATGGCGTTGCCGATCGCCGCGAAGGCCAGGCTCGGCACCAGCGCGAGGAGGCCGAGGACGACCGAGGCCAGGGCCTTCGCCACGACGATCCGCTGCCGCTGCGGGGTCAGGGCGAACGTGGTCAGTGCCGTGCGCTGCGTCCACTCGCTGGTCACCGACAGGATGCCCAGGACCGGCAACAGCACCGCCACCGGAAACAGCGTCGTCTGGAACATGTTGACGAACGTCTGCTCCGGCGGGTCCGCCGCGAACAGTTGGATCACCACGATCGCCACCGAGATCAGGGCGGTCGCGATCATCAGCCAGAGGCCGGCCCGGGTGTCGGCCATCTTGCGCAGCTCGATGCCGGTGAGCCGGACCAGCCCCGGCCGGGTGAACGTGCGGGGCCCCGCGATGGGTGCCCGCGTCTGCGTCAGGGTGGCGGTCATCGTGCGGTCTCCTTGGCCTCGCCGGCGGTCAGGGTCAGGAACAGTTCTTCGAGGCCACCGGTGTCGACCGGGCGCAGCTCCAGCAGCACGGCCGAGATGCTGGCCGCGACCTGCCCGACCTGCTCCGCCTCGGCCTGTACGGACAGGGCGCCGTCGGCGCCCGCGGTGACCGCGAACCCGGCCCGCTCCAGGGCCGTCCGCAGCGTGCCGGGGTCCAGCGCGCGCACCCGCACGCCACCGGCGGCGAGCAACTCCTCCTTGGTGCCGTTGGCCACGATTCGACCGCCCCCGATAACCACGAGTCGATCCGCGACCGCCTCCACCTCCCGCAGCAGGTGGGACGAGAGCAGCACCGTGCCGCCCCGGTCGGCGAAGTCACGCAGCAGGCCGCGCATCCAGAAGATGCCCTCGGGGTCGAGGCCGTTGGCCGGTTCGTCGAGGATCAGCACCCGCGGGTCGCCGAGGAAGGCGTGCGCGATGCCGAGCCGCTGCCGCATGCCGAGGGAGTAGCCGCGTACCCGCCGGCCCGCGGCCGGCCCGGCCAACTGGACCAGCGACAGGAGCTCGTCCACCCGGGCCGAGTCCACCCCCTGCGTGCGGGCCGACAGGGTGAGCACCTCGCGGCCGGTCCGGCCCGGGTGCTGTGCGGACGCGTCGAGCAGCACGCCGACCTCGCGGCTCGGGTTGGGCAGCTGCCGGTACGGCTTCCCGGCTACCGTCGATGCCCCGGCGGTCGGTGGGGTGAGCCCGGTGATCATCCGCATCGTGGTCGACTTGCCGGCGCCATTGGGGCCGAGGAAGCCGGTCACGGTGCCTGGCGCGCACTCGAACGACACGTCGTTGACGGCCGTATGCGCCCCGTAGCGCTTCGTCAAGCTGGTCACACTGATCATGCCGTCAACACTGCGGGTGTCGGGTGGTCCGGCGCGTCGGGCCAAGGTCGATGGCGCGCGCCGAAGGTAGCCGGCCGATACCGACTTTGGTCTGATGCCGAGTGCGCCGGGTGGTCGTACCATTTGATCATGAGTGTGGCAACCCGTGACGGCCCGGACATTCCGTCCCTGCTGCCGGGCGGCCTGCTCCGAGCCTTCGATTCAGAGCGGCCGGTACGGCGCTCGACCCGCGACTGGGTCGTCGACTGGGTGATCTTCGTGCTGGCCGTGGTGTCGGTCGGGCTCTTCTCCGTCAGCGTCTGGAACGACGACAGCCTGGCGCTCTGGGCGCGCTGGCTCGATATCTCGCTGGGCATCGCCTCGCCGGGGCTGCTCTGGTTCCGCCGCCGCTGGCCGGTCGCCGTCGCGTTGATCATGGTGCCGATCGGGGGCGTGTCCCTGACGGCCGCGGTCGCCGGGCTGATCACCCTGTTCACCGTCGCCGTGCACCGCCGGGTCGGCATCTCGGCGCCGATCGCCGTGCTCAGCGCCGCCACCTCGCCGATCTTCCTGGCCTGGCGGCCTGACCCGGACCTGCCGTACTGGCTGGTCACCGCCTTCTCCGTGATCACCACCGCGGCGGTCTTCGCCTGGGGGATGTTCGTCCGGGCCCGCCGCCAGCTCGTCGTCTCGCTGCACGACCGGGCCGTCCGCGCCGAGTCCGAGCAGCAGCTCCGGGTGACCCAGGCCCAGCACCTGGAGCGCGCCCGGATCGCCCGCGAGATGCACGACGTGCTCGCCCACCGCATCTCGCTGCTCAGCCTGCACGCGGGTGCGCTGGAGATCCGGCCCGACCTGCCGCCGGACGAGGTCGCGAAGGCCGCCGCGGTGATCCGCAGCAGCGCACACCAGGCGCTCCAGGACCTGCGCGAGGTGATCGGCGTGCTCCGTGAGGAGGACGGCGAGCCGATCCGCCCGCAGCCGACCCTGGCCGATGTGACGGCGCTCATCGAGGAGTCCCGCGGCGCCGGGATGAAGGTGCGGGTCGACTGCCGCGTCGACGACATCGAGGCCGTGCCGGCCGCGGTCGGTCGTAACGCGTACCGCATCGTCCAGGAGGGTTTGACCAACGCCCGCAAGCACGCCGCCGGGGTGCTGGTCGACGTCAGCTTCGAGGGCACGGCCGGCGACGGCCTGACCGTCCTGGTGCGCAACGCGGCACCGGTGGGCGGGCTGGCCTCGATCCCGGGCGCGGGCACCGGCATCGTGGGGCTGGTCGAGCGCACCGGCCTGGCCGGCGGCCGACTGACCCACGGCCGCACGGACACGGGCGACTTCGAGCTGCGCGCCTGGCTACCGTGGCCAGCATGACTGACTCGCCTCCGGTCCGGGTGTTGATCGTCGACGACGATCCGCTCGTGCGAGCCGGACTTTCGATGATCCTCGGCGGCACGCCGGCGCTGACCGTGGTCGGCGAGGCGGCCGACGGCAGCGAGGTCGCGGCGGCGGTGGCGGAGATCCGGCCCGACGTGGTGCTGATGGACATCCGAATGCCCAAGATGGACGGTCTGACCGCGACCGAGCGGCTGCGCCGGGTCGCGGGGGCGCCCGAGGTGCTGGTGCTGACGACCTTCGAGGCGGACGAGTACGTGCTGCGCGCGCTGCGAGCCGGCGCCAGCGGTTTCCTGCTCAAGGACACCCCGCCGGCGGAGATCGTCCAGGCCGTACGCCGGGTCGCCGCGGGTGAACCGATCCTCTCGCCCCGGGTGACCCGCCGGCTGATCGCCCACGTGGCCGACGATGGCGTCGACGCCCGCCGCAACCGTTCCCGGGAGCTGCTCGCCCGGCTCAGCGAGCGGGAGATCGAGGTCGCCGTCGCGGTCGGGCGCGGCAAGTCCAATGCGGAGATCGGCGCCGAGCTGTTCATGAGCGTGGCCACGGTCAAGGCGCACATGACCCGGATGCTCACCAAGCTCGACCTCAACAACCGCGTGCAGGTGGCGCTTCTCGCGCAGGATGCCGGTTTGACCTAGCGTTCGCGGGATGACGACACCGGTCGAGCCGAGCGTTCGCGTCACCACCCTGGAACTGTTCTTCGACCTCGTGGTCGTGTTCACGGTCATGCAGCTCACCGACACGCTCGCCGACGAGCTCGGCTGGGCCGCGCTCGGCGAGACGGTGCTGGTGCTGGCGCTGATCTGGTGGATGTACTCGGCGTACGCCTGGCTCACCAACGCCGTGGCACCGACGAGCACGTTCCGGCGCACCATGCTGCTGGTCGGGATGGCCGGCTTCCTGATCATCGCGCTGGCGATCCCGGAGGCGTTCGGCGACACCGGCTGGGCGTTCGGCGTGGGGTATCTGCTGGTCACGCTGGCGCACAGCGTGCTGTTCCTGCACTCGGCGGGTCCGACGGCGTTCCGTGCGGCGCTGGGCTTCGCACCACTCAACCTCGTGTCGGCGGGGCTGGTGCTGGCCGGCGGCCTGCTGCCCGACGATCAGCGGGCCGCCTGGTGGGGCGGCGCGCTCGTGGTGCAGTTCGTAATCCCGTTCCTCCGCCACCTCGGCGGCGTCTCGCTCATCGCCGGCCACTTCGTCGAGCGTCACGGGCTGATCATGATCATCGTGATCGGCGAGTCGATCGTCTCCATCGGGCTCGGTTTCGCGGGCGTCGAGCTCTCCGGTTCGTCGCTGCTGCTCGCGCTGCTCGGGCTCTGCGTGGCCTACTACTTCTGGTGGGCGTACTTCGCCGGCGACGACGAGCGTTCGGTAGCGGCCCTGAGCGGCATCGCCGACGCGGGCCGCCGGGCCTGGATCGCGATCTGGGCGTTCGGGTACGCCCATTTCCCGATGGTCGTCGGCATCGTGCTGTTCTCCGCGGGCATCAAGGAGGCGATCCCGGCCGCGTTCGAGCCGCTGGAGTGGAGCGGTGCGGCGGCGCTCGCGGCCGGCGCGGCGCTGTTCCTGGTCGGCCACGCCGTGTTCCTGGTGATCCTGGGCATCGCGCACGGTGTGCCGCACCGGCTGGTCGGAGCGGCGCTGGTGCTGCTCACCGTCTTCATCGGCCGCGTCGACGCCACCGCCCAGGCCGGCGCGATCTTCGTCATCATGGCGATCAGCCTGATCATCGAGGACCTACCGGACCTGATCCGCTCGCGAAGCACCAACCTGCACACGTTCGGCCGCTGACCGGCGGACCGCCGTACGCTGGATTCGTGACTGATTTGGACTATTTCGCGAAGACCGGGGTGGCGCGCATCGCGACCGAGACCCGCGCGGGCGGCGAGATAGAAACGCCGATCTGGGTGGTCGTCGTGTCCGGGGTGCCCTACGTACGCAGCGGCTACGGACCGGAGTCGAAGTGGTACCGGCGGGCGGTCCGCTCAGGTCACGTCGCGTTCGTCGACCCCGGGCACAGGTACGAGGCCGGCGTCGCCCTGGTCGCCGACGAACCGACCCTGAACGCGGTGGACGCGGCCTACCGGGCGAAGTACGCGGGTCAGAGCGGAACCAGGGAGATGGTCGCGCGCTCGGCACGGGATTGCACCCTGCGGGTCGAGCTGGCCGGATCCTAAGGCCCTGTCCGAACGCGGGGATCGCCAGCCTTGTGGCGGCGGCGACCGATGCTGTTCGGCCGATCCGCGCACTGTGCGGCGCCTCGCATCGCGGCCGTGCGGCGGTGGTGGTCGGGTGTCCAAGGCGCCCGGCCTGACGAAGAACGGCCCGGCACCTGCCCTACGGGCAGGGCGCGGCCGGGGCGCGGAGGCCGGTGACCAGCATTTCGGCGAAGAGCTCCCACTTCTCGGTCTGGGCGATCGCCGCCGACAGCCCACCCAGGATCGCCTGGAAGTCGCTGACGCTGACGTCGGCGCGGACCGCTCCGGCTTCGCGGGCGCGCTCGAGCAGGATCTCGGTGCGTTCCACCAGGAGGTCCGGCAGATCGCCGCAGTTGCCGCCCGAGAACTCGCCGAACATGTGGCACAGCCCCGCGTCGCCGGCCATGTCTTCCGCTGTGCGGCGGACGAACCAGCCGAACGCCTCGGCCGGGTCGGGCATCGAGAGGGCCTCGTTGGCGATTTCGACCCGCTCGTCCATCCAACGCTGCGCCAGCTCGTTGATCAGCGCCTGCTTGGTGGGGAAGTTGCGGTAGAGCGTGCCGACGCCCACCCCGGCGCGTCTGGCGATCTGCTCCATCTGGACCTCGGCGCCGTCTTCGGCGAAGGCGGCACGAGCGGCGTCGAGCACCCGGGCGCGATTGCGGGCAGCGTCGCCGCGCATCGGTCGGGGTGCGCCGGCCAGCACGGGGCGAAGGCTTCTCGCCACCGCGGGCTGGCCGGGCTGGGCTGTGGTGGTCATCACGCTGATCCTACCGAATCCGATTGACAACCGGAATCTCGATTCCGTAAGTTCGAAGCTTACCGGAAGCGGAATTCGACTTCCACTTGCATACCACCTCGGGGGGATCGCGCTGATGAGTCGCGCGGAAGGTGCCACGCCGCACAAGACCTGGGCTCTCGCCCTGCTCGCGGTTACCCAATTCGTCCTGGTCCTCGACGCGTCGATCGTCAACGTCGCGCTTCCGTCGATCGGCCGTGAGCTCAACTTCTCCCAGGACTCGCTGTCCTGGGTGACCAACGCATACACGCTGACCTTCGGCGGGTTCCTGCTGCTCGGCGGCCGGGTCAGCGACATCCTCGGCAGACGCCGGATGTTCATGGCCGGCCTCGGGCTCTTCGTCGCCGCGTCCATCGTCGGCGGCCTCGCGCAGGCTCCGGGGATGCTGGTGGCCGCCCGCGCCGCGCAGGGCCTCGGCGCCGCACTGGTCGCACCGGCAGCACTGTCGCTGCTCATGACGATCTTCGCCGCCGGCCCCGAGCGCAACCGCGCGCTGGGTGTCTGGGGCGCGGTCGCCGGCGCCGGTGGTGCGGCCGGCTCGATCCTCGGCGGCGTACTCACCGAATGGATCGGTTGGGAAGCCGTCCTCTGGGTCAACGTGCCGATCGGCATCGCCGCGCTGGCTCTCGCGCCGCGGCTGCTGCCCGCTGCCCGGGACCGGGTCACCGCCAGCGGCTTCGACGTCATGGGCGCGATCACCGTCACCGCGGGTCTGGCCCTCGGCGTGTACGCGCTGGTCGACGGCAACAACGCCGGCTGGCTCGCGGCGCAGACCCTGGCCTCCGGCGCGATCGCGATCGCCCTGCTGGTCGCCTTCGTCGTGATCGAGACGCGGGCCAAGCACCCGCTGGTGCCGATGCACGTCTTCCGCCAGAAGACGCTGCGCAGCGCCAACCTGATCGCGCTGCTGGTCACCGGCGCGGTGTTCCCGATGTTCTTCGTGTTGACGCTGTTCATGCAGCAGGTCTGGGGCTACAGCCCGATCAAGGCCGGCTTCGGCCAGCTTCCGTTCGCGATCACGCTGATCGCGTTCGCCGGGCTGACCTCGCGTTGGGTCACCAGGTTCGGCTTCAAGACGCCGCTGGTGATCGGCATGGTGCTCACCGCCGGCTCGCTGGTCTGGCTGTCGCTGCTGACGGCACAGGGCAGCTACTGGACCGAGCTGCTCGGGCCCTCGCTGCTGGCCGGCGTCGGTGGTGCGCTGATGTTCATCCCGGTCACCCTGGCCGCCACGGCCGGTGCCCGGCGCGACGAGTCGGGCCTCGCGTCCGGCCTGATCAACACCACCCAGCAGGTCGGCGCGTCGATCGGCCTGGCGATCACGGTCGCGGTCGCCACGGCGGCCACCACGTCGTCGCTGACCAGCGGCAACAACCCGGGCGTGGCGGCCACGGACGGCTTCCAGCTGGCCCTGCTGGCCGGCGCCGGACTGGCCGCGCTGGGTGCGCTGCTCACCGTCTGGCTGCTGCCGGGGCTCAAGAACCAGCCGGTCGCGGTCGACGAGGAGGACGAGATCGAAGACCGGGCGGTAGTCACGGTCTGATCGGGGGAACGACGAGGGCCCGCGCCGGTTCGGCGCGGGCCCTCGCGCGTTCGGAGGTCTGCGGGGCCCGTGCCTCGCACATCCGGTGACGAAGTCTTCGAGCGAGTTGAGGCACGAGGGCTCGCGCCCGGTCCGCGCGAGCCCTCGTGCCGGTCAGGCCGGATACTCCGTCAGTGCGCTCGTGCTGAACGAGCCCACGCACGGCGTACCCGCGTCATTGATCGTGCGTTCGATCCCACCGCTGCCGTCCAGGAAGACGGTGATCATGTTGTGGAACCGCACCCCGGGTCGGTCCGGCACCTCGATGCCGCGCGCGGCCCGGATGTCGACGCCCTGGTTGAAGTACGAGTACACGCCCAGCCCCCACGCCTCGTGGCGACGGACCGACGGCGCGACCTTGTACGAAGCCCACCCGTTGCCGGTCGGACTGGTCCACGCCGCCTGGCTCGGCGGGTCGTACGGCATTTCGCTCTGGTAGAAGATCGTCCGGCCACGCTCGCCGTTCCAGATCGTCTGCCACTTCTGGTAGTGCTCGACGAACAGGCCGTACGCGGTGACGTCGTCGCCGTTGACCACGACGCCCACATCCGCGGTGTTCTGCGTCCAGCCGATGCCGTTGCCGTGGTCGCCCCGCCACGCCCAGATGTTCTCCAGGATCGTGTCGTCGCTGTTGACCACCATGCTCGTGCGAGCCCGGCCGACCCACGGCCCACCGATCCGGATGAACACGTCCTGCAGCGAGGTCGGGTTCCGCGAGTGGTCGGCCCGCGAGAACCGGGATCCGACCTCGATCAGCGTGTCGGACTCCCGTGCGCCGGCGTCGACCAGCACCCCCGCCACCTTGACCCCGTCGACGTCGGCGATCTTCAGCGCCGCCTCGCCGGTGTCCGGAGCCAGGCTGGGCATGCCGAGCCCGAGCACGACGGTGTTCTTGTGCAGCACCCGCAGCGGCCGGTCGAGGTGGTAGACGCCGGGGGTGAGCAGCAGGTTCTTGCCCAGGGCGAGAGCCAGGTTGATCCGCGCCGCGCTGTCGCTGGGCTTGGCGACGAAGAAGTCGTCGATCGAGATGGAGTCGCCGCGCTCGCTGCCGTCGGACCAGGTGGTGCCGGCTGTGTCGTGTTGCAGCGCGGGCACGAAGACCCGGTACTTCCCGCGTTCGTCGACGAACAGGTAGGGCTTCTCGCGACTGACCGGGCTGCTGGCCAGCGTGGTGTAGGGCGGGTTCGGGAAGCCGGTCGGCGGCGCGCCCGTGACGCCCGAGAACACCTGGTTCCACACGCCGTTGGTCCAGACGTCGCCGAGCTCGCTGTCGCGGGTCAGCCACTGCTGCTGCGACCCGTTGATGGTGATGCCGTCCACCTTGGAGTTGGCGATGAACCCGCCGCTGGAGTAACCCCCGTTCCCCGGCTCCAACCAGAGGATCCCTTTGACGTGTACGCGTCGCATCGGCGACGCCTGCGACACCGCCCACTGGTTGGACCAGTCGGTCGGGGTCACCGTGAAGTTCTCGGCCGACCGCCAGAAGTTGGTCAGGGCCGAGACACCACCGGGCACGTTGGGGTTGACCTGGCCGACGACCCGCACGGCCCCGGTGATGTCGACGTCGGCGGGGTTGCGGCCGAGCCCGGAGACGGTGGTGTAGTAGCCGAGCCGGGCGTTCACGTCGTAGTGGCCGGGCTTGAAGAGCACCGCGTACCGGTTGGTGCCCATCTCGTTCTTCTCTTGCTGGGCGAACAGCTCGTCGAACTTGGCCTGGATCTCAGCGGCCGGCGTGCTGGGGTCGTAGACGAAGACGTTAGGACCGAAATCGGGCCCACCACGATGCGCGGCGGCGCTGCCGGGTACGGCGAGTACGCCAGCAGCCGTCAACGTGACCGCCGTGGCGGCGGCTGCGAGGAAACGGACGTTTCTCATCGACCTGCCTTAACGGGGACGGGACGTGAGAGCGCTCTCTCACATCGACCCGTTTCTACACGGTGACGAGGTCGCAGCGCTAGGCCCGGCCCGAAGACGGCGTGATGCGGCAAGTTTCGCCAGAGGTGGAAACACCCAGGTTGCCCTTTACGACCAGACATGTGCGTGAACAGGGCTGGCCGGCTCAGCCATTTTGTTCGGACTCACGTGGTTCGCGCAGAGGCTGTATGCGCTCAATTGTCGGTGACGAGACCGCCCCGTTCCTGCCCACGTAGGTTCGAAAGACAGCGAGGCATCTTCCGTCATTGACCTTACTCATTCGACTCACGCCATGGCCCGACGTTACGAGTCGGGCCGCGGCCGATATTGCCGCACCATACACACCAACCAGAAGAACGGCCCGACAGTCTTCAGAGAATGGACTGGAAACCTGGGCGACAAATCCGTAGTCTTGGCCTAGCTGGCCTGGCTTGCCAGGTAGGAACATCGGATCGTAAGCCTTCTCTTCCGCGGCCGAGGCGTCGGCGCTGTTATGGGAGAAGGTTATGTGCATCCGCGTTCTGGACCCTAGGTCTTCGAACCGAACCGGAAGCTGCAGGTGCCGCATTGTCAGTTCGGTCAGCGAGTTTGGGTCGGGTCCTCCGACGATCACAAGATTTCTGGATTGAAACGAGGAGACCTGTTCAGCGTGAGCGACGACGATGTCTTCCAGGCCGAGAATCTTCAGATGCTCCAGAAGAGCGAAAATAGCGAGGACCTCGCCGAAGCCGACGAAGCCGTATGGTTCGAAGTTATCAACCCCAGCAGGGTCGACCGGCCGGTCCAAACGCTGCGAGAGTAGATCTTCCGAAGAGAAGGCGCCGAGAACGATTGCGACGCCTCTCGCCCGGAATGAGCTCCAGTATCTACGGGTCTCCCTCGTGCGTATACGCCGCACAATTGTGCGCCTAAAGGTGCCTAGAATGAACGCTAGAACTGCGATGAAAACCGCGCTCGCGATTTGACCGGCGGATTCGTCCGCCAAGGCATTCCACATATATCGACAATAACTTATGTATTGTCGGCGGAAAAGATTCGCGCAGCTTTACGCGTAACGCCCTATACGTCGGTGACGACCGGTGGCTGGGTGCCCTGGACCCACGGCGGCGGACCCTCGAAGCGCAGCGCATAAACGTCGAAGAGCACCGCGTGCTGGACTCCGAGCGCCGGCCCGGCCATGCCCGCCATCCAGGTGAGGAAGGGCCCTGGTTCTGGACCCGAGGCACCGAGGCCCTTGGTGTATTCGTCGTGCGCGGCCAGCGAGGCGATGCCGCGCTCGAGTGGCTCACCGGTGATGTCTACGCCGTGGCTAGGCCGTTCGGCGCCCGCGAAGCAGACGAACCGCACACCGTTCCACGGCTCCAAGCCTTCAACTTCGAGCTCAGGGAAGATCCATCGGTTGCCCGCGTCACGCGCGGCATCGAGGGCCGCAAGCCCGACGGCCCGGTGGTCGGCCTGGTTGGTCATGCCGCCGATCATCCGTACCGAGAAAGCCCCGGACAGGATCACCTCGGGCTTGTGCCGACGGATCGCGCGGGTGATGTCACGGCGCAGCGCGGTGCTGTATTCGACGACTCCATCCCGGTGGTCGAGAAACTCGACTACGTCGACGCCAACCTGGGCCGCACCGGCCCGCTCTTCCTGCTCGCGCAGCGGCGCTGCGTCTTTCGGCGACATCGAGTCGATGCCGGCCTCGCCGCGGGTGGCGAGCAGGTAGGTCACCGTCTTGCCCTGCGCCGTCCAGCGCGCGATGGCCGATGCGGTGCCGTACTCGATGTCATCCGGGTGCGCGGCCACAGCCATCGCACGGTCCCAGTCTTCCGGCAGAGCCGGCAGGAGAACGTCAGTCACCAGCAAACCCTAGACCCGCCTGGACGCGCAGCGTAGTCACCGAGGCTGATGAACGTGGCCGGACGTCAATCCTAGGTGCGTTAGGGCCGGTCGTGGCTTGAGCCCGGTCGGCAGCCGGCTGAGGTATTCCCGCCAGATCGACCGATCGGCGTTCAACGCTCGAATATAAGCGACGCACAGCTGTGGGCTGATGAAGGAGCGGCGTCCGTGCGAGGCCCGCATCGCCTCCGCGATCCTGCGCTTTTCTTCGCCTGAGAGGTTGCGACGCGCTGGAAGGGCAGCAAGGATTCGGTCCACCATAGCCCGCCGGTCCTCCAGAAACGCTGCCCAGAAAACGTGGTCGGCGTCCTTCGCGCCGCCGCCGTCATCGAGCAACGCGTAGATGCCTTCCGCGAGGCAGTCGCCCAGCTCCTCCTCCCGCGCACGGTCGGTGGTGCGGAAGGGTTCGTAGGGCTCCTGGACCATCAGCCCGGTGACCGCCGTCCTGCTGAGGCCGTCTTCATCGAGCAGGAAGAACCAGTCTTCGTTGTAGATGTCTGGAAAGAACGTCGTGGTGCGACCTGCGGGCACCACCATCGCGCCGCCGCCGACGAACGTGCCCTGCTTGACCCCAACGGCGCGTAGCGCATGGCAGACGACGGAGTTGTCGGGAAAGCCCGCGTTGCCCAGGCCGACCATGCTGAATCGGTCGAGCAATCCGGCCGCGGCACGCATGTCGTCGGGCCGTACCGAGCGGATGTCGTCGTCGAGAAAGGCGATCCGGTTCCACCCCAACATTTTCGACAGCGCGAGCCCGAGGTTGCGCTTGAGGCTGAGATCGCCCCTTGGCCGAAACCTTCCGTTGGCTAGCAGGGCCGAGGTGTGGAAATTCGGCAGGGTCACCCCTCGATGCACGTCGGCCGCGATGAGTCGTACACCAACTCGTCGGGCCGCACGGTATGCCTCGTCTGCGTTGGCGCGCATGCTGCAAAGAGCGACGACTGGGCAGTCGAGCCTGTTCGCAAGCGCGAGCGCATAGCTGAGGTACGCGATCGGGCGGGCGGTCGGCACGATGATCGCGTCAAGCCTTTCGTGCCGGATAGGTCGCTGAACGTGATCCAGAAGGCTGGCGTGCGACAGGTGGTGCCTCGGCCCCATCGCGATCTCCGGCCGCCGGACGAGCCGCGCGGTCGTCATTTCACCCGCTCATGACAGCAATTGTCGGGTATGGCCCCTCGGTTGAAGTGACCGAAGCGATGCTCGCGCGGGCGCGCCTCGAGCACCGCGGACGGGCTGGCGCCAGCCATGCATCTCCTTCAGCAACCCCGATGACGAACACTGAAGTCGGTTAAACGTTAGAGATCCTTAGGAGACAATATTGCGTCAATCTCCACGATTCCCAACACGATAGCATCCTGGTTTAGTGGAACGCGGAAGGCCGAACTAGAAGATCTAGTGGGAATTTGATCTTAATGAAACGGCCCGGATCTTGACGTGGCCGGTGGGTGCTGGAACTCGCCTGTGAGTTGATCTGATGAAATCTTGCCTGGTACGGGCATGATGTCGGGGTGAAGATTCGGCCGACGACCCTTGAGGACATGCTCGCCCTGAGCGACGTGCTTGGCGGAGAAAGGGCGGCCTTCTATCGCCGCCGGATGAAGCACCAGGGCACCGTGCGCACAGCGTGGGAGGGCAATGATCTGGTCGGCGTCGTCTACGTAACCTGGGAGCCGGCTCTCGAAGCGTCTGTCAGAGAGAATCTGCCTGGCGTCCCGCTCGTGCACAAGTTGCACGTCGTGCCTCAGTGTCGGGGTCGCGGTTGGGGTGCGGAGCTCGTCCGCGACGCGGAGAATCTCGAAGAAGTTCAGTTGGCTGGCACATTGGCGGCCGGCGTTGACCTTGACAACGAAGCAGCAGTCGGCTTCTGGGAGCGCCTGGGCTACAGAGAGTGGGAGTACGGGGTTGTCGAGACGGTCAAGGAATTAGACAAACCGGACGGCACGCTGGAAATCGTTCCGGATAAATGCAGGATCTTCTCCAAGGTGTTCGACTCAGCTTCTCGGGCGTGAGACCGCTGCTGCTGTCGCAGGCCGACCCTGGCCCTACGCCTTCAAGGTTACGGAGGCGGCGGCGAGGTGTCCCCGCTGTCACTTCGACCACTCGTGCAGAATGGTGTCGGGAAGGGTCCAGTCCGGCGTGATCACCTCCCCGTTCACGACCTTGACGCGCGCGAGGATGCTGTAGGTCTGGGCCTGTGCGAAACGGTTTCGAACGTAGACCGCATTGCGGTCGCGAAAGCGAGCGTCAGTGAGCGCACGGACGGCCCCGTAGACCCCTCGGCCGAACATGCCGTTGCATACGGTGACGGTGCGAAGAACGTTGTAAGGGTTCGGGCCACGACAGAAGTGGGCGACGTCCTCGACCAGGACGCGATGCCCGCGGTCCGCGGTAAGGGCTGGTCGATGTTCCTCCGTGGACGTCGTGCGCACCTCGAACGCGCCTTCGTCGTCGGGATCATCGGTCAGCCGACTGTGTTGCCGGACCGGCACACCGAGCGAGTCGAGCACGGGGGTGATCACGTCGTTGAAATCAACGCCACCAAGGAGAACCAGGTGAGTGGTGAGGTGGTCGCGGGTGACCAACGAAGCGGTCGTGAAGCCGACCTCGCTGCGCGGATTCGCCGCCCGAACGTATCCGTGCAACTCGACCAGCGAGTCCACATCGGCGAAGCGGTACAGGTCGACATAGTCGGGGCTGTCCGGATCTGAGTAGGCGGCATCCGCCCGCCGCCCGGCTGGAAGTTCGCCGCAGACGATGGTGACCGGTGTCCCATCCGCGAAACCCCACGGCCCAGCCGCAGGCGGATAGTTGTCGAGAGCGGCCGGGACTTGCGCGACGCCCGGCACGCCGACTGCCGCTGCACGCAACGCCGTCAACTCCTCCTTGAGTGCTTGCCGCCGGCCCAGTTCCTCCGCTGACAGGTCGTCCCGCAGGGCCGATTGGCCGTCTTGCACTGACCGCGGCGTCGCGAAGAAGTGCGCGTACGCGGCGATCCTCTCAACTGGCGGTGCTGCCTCCGCCCGCTCCCATGACGAGATCAGCGGAACGCTGACGCCCAGTGCGCGGGCCAGCTGATGCTGTGTTACCCGCTGTTGCCGCTCGCCCGCCCGTAAAGCGCGCAGGCGGGCTGCGAGCGTCTGCATGGCGTTGCTGTCGCCAGCCAACGAAGTCTCCTTCAGCTGACTTCAGCTGAAGTCGCAGTCCGCGGAGGCGTGCCGCAAGGGTCTGGGGCGAGTCGCGGGCTAGCCACCGCAAGGCCTCCTTTCAGTCAACTTCAGCAGGAGACAAGGTGAAACCCTTTGCGTGCATTCCAGTGAATGCCACATTCACGTTTCGTCGCGCTCTAAGGGGGCGGCGACACTCCTTGCTTCAGCTCTGAGCTGAAGTTTAACCTGAGGCTCAAGCGAAGTTACTGAATCTTTACGAGAGGAGGTAAATCGCGAAGAGTATAGCGGGTGTCTTCGAAACGGGCTCCTGCGCGTTTTGAGCGAGGACTCCGTCATGTCCACCGTAAGTGCTCTGTCCATCCTGGCCAAGGACTCGACCGGGTCAGCTCTGGACGTGAGCGCCCACCCAGCCACCGTCGCCGTCGGCGCCCTCTTGATGATCGCGGCCTTCGTATTCTTCTGGCAGTTCGGCGAGGTCTTCGCACACGCCGCACAGCTGATTTGTATCGCCGTCAGGGCAATCCTGTCGGCCAGCGTCTTGGTCGGACTTATCGTCGTGATGGTCGTCGTGGCGGTTCGCGCGTAAGCGGACCTGACACGTTTCACCTTCGACGGACACGATAGCCATGTGGAGATCCGGCCGGCGTCCGCCGAGGGCATGCTCTATCTGGAGCGTGTCCTCGGTCCGGAGCGCACGGCCTTCTACCGACATCGCCTGAAACGCCAGGGCGTCATCCTCACCTCCTGGGAGGGCGAGGAGCCCACGGGAGCCGTCTACGTCACCTGGGAACCGGCCGACGAGGACGTGGTCCGGATGCACCTGCCGGGCGTTCCGTTCGTGCACGGCCTGCACGTCGCGGCCCCGCTGCGCAATCGCGGCCGGGGCAAGGCGCTCGTCCGGGAGGCCGAGGAGTTGGACGAGGTGCGGATGGCCGGCCGGTTGGCCGCCGGCGTCGACCTCGACGAGGACCAGGTGGCCCGTTGGTGGACGCGGCTGGGTTACCGCGAATGGGCGCACGGGATCGCCGACACCGTTCGGGAGGAACACGCACCGGACGGCACGGTACGAACCGTGCCAGACCTGTGCCGGATCTTCGTCAAGGACCTCGACCCAAGCTGACTGGGTAGGGTCGGCAGGTGCGAATCGGGGTTTTGCTGCTGCCTACCGATCCCTGGCCCCAGAGCGTCGCGCTGGCGCAGCGGATCGAGGAGATGGGCTACGACCATCTCTGGACGTACGACCATCTCTCCTGGCGTCGCTACCGCGAGCAGGCCTGGCACGCCGCCATTCCGTGGTTGACCGGGATCGCCGCCAAGACTTCGCGGATTCGGCTCGGGACCATGGTGTCCTCGCCCAACTTTCGCCACCCCGTGACGTTGGCCAAGGAGGCCATGACGCTCGACCACATCAGCGACGGTCGGCTCACGCTGGGCATCGGCGCCGGTGGGATCGGGTTCGACGCCACCGTGCTCGGCGGTGCGGTGCTCACGCCGGGGGAGCGGGCCGGCCGCCTCGACGAGTTCGTCGGCGCCGTCGACCAGCTGCTCCGCGAGCCCGCTACCTCGCTCCGCGGCGACCGCTACACGATCGACGAGGCGCGGATGATTCCCGGTTGCGTGCAGCAGCCCCGCCTGCCGCTGGCGGTCGCCGCCGGCGGGCCAAGGACCATGAAGACCGTCATCGAGTACGCGGACGCGTGGATCACCGAGGGCGACCCCGACAAGATCCGGGCGAACGCGGCGCGGCTGGACGAGTCGAGGCGGCGGATCGACCGGATCCTGCTCTCCGACAACGGTGCCGACCGGCCGCTGGCCAGCGTGGACGCGTTCGTCGACCTGGTGGGGCGCTACCAAGAGCTCGGGTTCACCGACCTGGTCTTCCACCACCCCAGGCCCGGCGACCCGGTGTGGACCGACGACCCGGCGATGGTCGAGCGGATCGCGACCGAGGTGCTGCCGAAGCTGCGTGTGGGCTAGTCGGCCGCCACCTCTTCGAGGCGGGCGGTGGCGATGTCGAAGACGAAGCCGCGTACGTCGTCGCGGTGCGGCAACCAGGCGCAACCGCGTACCGTCGCGATCGATTTGCGGGCGGTCTGCCGGATGTCGCTGAAGCCCGGCACGTTCCAGTGGGGCGCGACGCCCGTCTCGGCGGTGAGCCGTTCGCGGAACGCGTCGTCGTCGAAGCCGTCCATCCCGCACTCGGTGTGGTGGATGATCACGACCTCGCGGGTGCCGAGCGAGCGCTGGCTGATCGCCAGCGAGCGCAGCACGTCTTCGGTCGGCAGGCCGCCGGCGTTGCGGATCAGGTGGGCGTCACCGATCTCCAGGCCGAGCGCGCCGAACAGATCCAGGCGGGAGTCCATGCAGGCGACGACGGCCAGGCGGAGCTTCGGCCGCTGGGGCCGAGGCCCGGGGAACGTCTCGGCGTAGGACTCGTTGGCGTGCAGGAGGTGGTCAATGGCGGACACAAGGTGGAGTACAACAGACCCGCAGCCTGCTGGGCGACTAGTTCCCGCGGTTTGCCGCAGATGTCACGGTCAAAAACGTCAAGTCGCCCGTTAGCCGACCGGCTTGCCGTTGGCGGTCAGGTTGACCTCGATGTTGCCTCGGGTGGCGTTCGAGTACGGGCAGATGGTGTGCGCGAGGCGTACCAGCTCGACCGCCTGGTCCTGGTCCGTGATCGAGGGGAGGGTGACGTCGAGCTCGACGGCTAGCTGGAACGCTCCGGTGCCGGTGGGCGACAGGCTGACCTTGGCGTCGATCGTCGCGTCGCCGGCCTCGACGTGTGCGCGCCGGGCCGCGCCGGCCAGGGCGGACTCGAAGCAGGCCGCATAGCCGACCGCGAAGAGCTGCTCCGGGTTGGTGCCGCCGCCCTCGCCGCCCAGTTCGACGGGTCTGCGCAGCTCGACCTCCAGGGCGCCGTCGGAGGTGCGGGCGTGGCCGTGGGAGCGGCCGCCGGACACGTGGGCCTCGGCGGTGTAAAGAACCTTCGTCATGCAGCTAAGTTAGCTGGCTCAGCGCCAGTGGCGTTCCTTGCGGGTTGCCCGGCGGAGTTGCAGGATCCGAGCCGCGAACGGGATCGACGCGATCAGCGCGCCACCGATGGCGGCCAACAGTAGGGCAACGCCGAGCGGCATCGTGAAGTCGACGGTCAGGAAGTGGATGCGCACGCTGTCGAGGTTCTGCAGCACGAAGACCAAGAGGAACGCGAGCAGGATCAGGCCGACGACCAGCATGATCCACGACAGACCGATCTTGGTGCGGCGCATCTCGTCGGGCAACGTGCCCTTGGTGGAAGTGCCATTGCTGGAAACGGACCGACTCATGCCAGCCACCTCATTCCATAACTGCTCCTAACTTTAGCCCCTGAATCCGAAAAATCCCCACAGAAGGCGTCAGCGGAGGCGGCCCTCGTCGCCGCCGCCGCAGGCCGAGGCCACCGTCGCGTAGGCCGGGACCTGGCGGGTCAGGCCGACCGCTCCGAGCAGTTTGTGCATGAACGGCGACGGCGCCGCGAGCGCGAGATAGCCACCCGACGCGGCGCACCGCCGATGCGCGTCGACGAAGGTCGACAGGCCGATCGAGTCGCAGAAACCGAGCAGCGCGAGGTCGATGACGATGCGGTTGGTCGGGCGATCGAGCAGTTCCTCGATCGCCGTCGCGAGCTCCGCCGCGGTGTCGACGCCGAGCTCTCCAGCGAGCTTCACGACCGTCACGCCGCCGGCGCGTGCCTCGGCCACTGAGATGCGCACGAGAACCCCCATTCTCGTCTTCCGTCCAAACCGTAACTTCGCTCTAGGTCATACAACGGACAACAAGTGCGGGTGTCCGGGGTCTCGGCCAATTACCTCTGTGACCGAGGTACTTTGGAGCCATGAGCGACAGCGACCGGAGCGCGGAGGTAGTCGGCGAGTTGATGTCCATCACGGCCGGCCTGCGCCGGCTCTCCCGCCGCCGCACGGCCGAGGCGGTCGCGGTGCCCCCGCTGCCCGAGGCCCAGCGCGAGCTGCTGTTCGTGGTCGCCAACCAGCCCGGCATCGGCATCGCCGCCGCCGCGTCGGCCCTCGACCTGGCCGGCAACTCGGTCAGCACCCTGGTCAACCAGCTCGTGGAGGCCGGCCTGCTGCACCGCGAGCCGGACCCGGCCGATCGGCGCGCGGCCCGGCTCACGCTGACCGACAAGGCGCGGGAGCGGATCGCGGCCTGGCGGGCCGCCCGGGCCGCGCTGATCGGCCAGGCCCTGGACCGCGCGGACCCCGCGGACCGGGCCGCCATCGCCGCCGCCCTGCCCGCGCTGCGCCGCCTGCTCGACCAGGTGCGCGCCGACATCGCCGACCCCGGGAGGGACACATGAGCGAGCCGGCGGTTTCCGTGCGGGGTCTGCACTATCAGTTCGGCGAGACCAAAGCGGTCGACGGCGTCGACCTGACCGTGCTGCGCGGCGAGATCTTCGGGTTGCTCGGCCCCAACGGCGCCGGGAAGACGACCACCATTCGGGCCATCACCGCGCTGCTGCCCGTACCCGCGGACGTGATCGAAGTCTTCGGGCTTGACGTCGCGAAGCGGCGGATGGCCGTGCGCAGGCTGATCGGTTACGTGCCGCAGCAGCTCTCCGCCGACGGATCGCTGTCCGGCGTCGAGAACGTCGCGCTGTTCGCCCGGCTCTTCGACGTGCCGCGCCGGCAACGCAAGGAGCGGGTCGCCGAGGCGCTGGAGATAATGGGCCTGACCGACGCCGCCGGGCGGCTGGCCAAGACGTACTCGGGCGGAATGATCCGTCGCCTCGAGCTCGCCCAGGCTCTGGTCAGCTCACCCCGGCTGCTGATTCTCGACGAGCCGACCATCGGCCTCGACCCGATCGCCCGCGGCAGCGTGTGGGAACGGATCGCCGCCGTGCGCGCCGAGACCGGCATGACCGTGCTGCTGACCACGCACTACATGGAGGAAGCGGAACAGTCCTGCGACCGGGTCGGCCTGATGCACCAGGGAAAGCTCGGCCAGCTCGGCACCCCGCGCGAGCTGATCGACGGCCTCGGCAGAGGACCCGACGCGACGCTCGAGGACGTCTTTCGCGCGTACTCCGGTGGCTCGCTCGAAGACGAACAGAAGGGACTGCGCGATGTCCGTGCCACTCGCCGCACCGCCGGCCGGCTCGGTTGACATCGACCGCCGGATGGGGCCGCGGCTGATCCTGTCGCGGGTCGTGGCGCTCTGCGTCGTCGAGCTGCAGAAGCTCTCCCACGACCGCAGCGAGCTGGTCACCCGGGCCGTCCAACCGGCGCTCTGGCTGGTCATCTTCGGCGTCACGTTCACCAAGCTGCACGCGATCCCGACCGGCGGGGTGCCGTACCTGGACTTCCTCGCGCCCGGCGTGCTGGCCCAGTCGGCGCTGTTCGTGTCGATCTTCTACGGCATCCAGATCATCTGGGAGCGCGACGCCGGCGTGCTGGCCAAGCTGATGGTCACCCCGACGCCGCGGGCCGCGCTGGTGACCGGGAAGGCGTTCGCGGCCGGCGTACGCGGTCTCGCTCAGGCGGTCGTCGTGTACGCGATAGCCGAACTGCTCGGCGTTCGCTTTACCGTCAACCCGCTCAAGCTGCTGGGCGTGGTCGTCGTGGTGCTGCTCGGCGCCGCGTTCTTCTGCTGCCTGTCGGTCACCATCGCCGGCTTGGTGCTGTCGCGTGACCGGATGATGGGAATCGGCCAAGCGATCATGATGCCGTTGTTCTTCGCCTCCAACGCCCTCTATCCGGTGTCGCTGATGCCCGGCTGGCTGCAGGTGGTCAACCACGTCAACCCGTTGAGCTATCAGGTGGAAGCGTTGCGTGGCCTGCTGATCGGCACGCCGGCCCGCCTGCCGTTGGACTTCGCGGTGCTGCTCGTGGCGACCGCGGTGGGCATCGTGGCAGCCTCCGGACTTCTGGCGCGATTGGCGCGATAGCCCGCTCACACTCCGGTCCGCCGGACGGGTGGGCGTCATCCGGTCCGGGTACTCTCGACGGTCGCTCCGGTGGTCGGGATTTCCTCGGTGGGGAGCGGGTGGGCAACCGGAGGGAATGCGGCGATGGTCGATGTGCGGAGCCGGGCGGCGGCCCTTCGAGAAGCGCTGGACAGCCGGATCATGGTGCTCGACGGCGCGTGGGGCACGGTGCTCCAGGGCGAGAAGCTGACCCCGGAGGACTACCGCGGCGACCGCTTCACCGACCACACGCACGACGTCACCGGCGACCCGGACCTGCTCAACCTCACCCGGCCGGACCTGATCCTCGACGTGCACCGGCGCTACCTGGCCGCCGGCGCCGACATCACGACCACCAACACGTTCACCGCGACCAGCATCGGGCAGGCCGACTACGGCCTGGAGGGCTACGTCCGCGAGATGAACCTGGCCGGCGCGAGGCTCGCCCGGCAGGCCGCCGACGAGGCGGGTGGCAAGTTCGTCGCCGGTTCGGTCGGCCCGCTCAACGTGACCCTGTCGCTGTCGCCGAAGGTCGAGGACCCGTCCTACCGCGCGGTGCTCTTCGACCAGGTCAAGGCGTCGTACGCCGAGCAGCTCGCGGCACTGGCCGAGGGCGGCGTCGACCTGTTCCTGATCGAGACGATCTTCGACACGCTCAACGCCAAGGCGGCCATCGCCGCGGCGCGCGAGGTGGCGCCCGACGTTCCACTGTGGATCTCGGTGACCATCGTCGACCAGAGTGGACGGACGCTGTCCGGCCAGACGGTCGAGGCGTTCTGGAACGCGATCGCGCACGCCGAGCCGTTGATCGTCGGAGTCAACTGCGCGCTCGGCGCCCACGAGGTGCGGCCGTACGTGGCCGAGCTGGCCCGGGTCGCCGGCGCCTACGTGAGCAGCCACCCGAACGCGGGGCTGCCCAACGCGTTCGGGGGCTACGACCAGACGCCGGAGGAGATCGCCGAGGCGCTCGGTGAGTTCGCCCAGGCCGGCCTCGTCAACATCGTCGGTGGCTGTTGCGGCACGACGCCGCCGCACATCGAGCGGGTCGCCGCGGCCGTCCGGGGTATTGGCCAGCGCGAGGTTCCCGCGCCCGCGACGCGTACCCGGTTCAGCGGCCTGGAGCCCTTCGAGATCGGTCCCGACACCGGCTTCGTGATCATCGGCGAGCGGACCAACGTCACCGGCTCGGCCAAGTTCCGCCGGCTGATCGAGGGCGGCGACCACCAGGGCGCCGTCGACGTGGCGCTCGACCAGGTGCGCGGCGGCGCCAACATCCTCGACGTCAACATGGACGCCGACCTGCTCGACGGCGCCAAGGCGATGACCACCTTCCTCAACCTGGTCGCCACCGAGCCCGAGGTCGCCCGGATCCCGATCATGGTCGACAGCTCGCGGTGGGAGGTGCTCGAAGCCGGCCTCAAGTGCGTGCAGGGCAAGGGCGTGGTCAACTCGATCAGCCTGAAGGAAGGCGAGTCTGAGTTCCTCGCTCACGCGCGCCGGATCCGCGACTACGGCGCGGGCGTCGTCGTCATGGCGTTCGACGAGCAGGGGCAGGCCGACACCGCCGACCGCAAGGTCGAGATCTGCGGCCGGGCGTACGACCTGCTGACCCAGCAGGTGGGCTTCCCCGCCGAGGACATCGTCTTCGACCCGAACGTGCTGGCCGTGGCCACGGGCATCGAGGAGCACAACGACTACGCGCAGGCGTTCATCGAGGCCCTGCCGCGGATCAAGGAGCGCTGCCCGGGCGCGCACACCAGCGGCGGCATCTCTAACCTGTCGTTCTCGTTCCGCGGCAACGACGTGGTCCGCGAGGCGATGCACTCGGCGTTCCTGTTCCACGCGGTGCGCGCGGGCCTCGACATGGGCATCGTCAACGCCGGCCAGCTCGCGGTCTACCAGGACATCCCGGCCGACCTGCTGGAGCTCGTCGAGGACGTCATCTTCAACCGGCGGCCGGACGCCACTGACCGGCTCGTCTCGTTCGCCGCGACGGTCACCGGCTCGGGCACCAAGCGCGTCGTCGACCTCTCGTGGCGCGAGGCGCCGGTCGCCGAGCGGCTGGCGCACGCCCTCGTGCACGGCATCGTCGACTACATCGAGGTCGACACCGAGGAGGCCCGGCGCGACGCGGCCCGCTCCCTCGACGTGATCGAGGGCCCGCTGATGGGCGGCATGAAGGTCGTCGGCGACCTGTTCGGCGCCGGCAAGATGTTCCTGCCGCAGGTGGTCAAGAGCGCACGGGCGATGAAGCGTGCCGTGGCCTATCTCGAGCCGTATCTGCAGGCGGAGAAGCTTTCCATGGTCGAGCCTTCTTCCGACGGCAACGGTTCCGGCAAGGGTCGCGGCACCGTCGTGATGGCCACCGTCAAGGGCGACGTGCACGACATCGGCAAGAACATCGTCGGCGTGGTGCTCGGTTGCAACAACTACGACGTCGTCGACCTCGGTGTGATGGTCCCGGCGGCCACGATCCTCGACACGGCCGAGGCGGTCGGCGCCGACGTGATCGGCCTGTCCGGTCTGATCACCCCTTCGCTCGACGAGATGGTCTCGGTGGCCGCCGAGATGGAGCGCCGGGGCATGAAGCTGCCGTTGCTGGTCGGTGGGGCAACGACGTCACGGCAACACACGGCGGTACGCGTCGCGCCTGCCTACACCGGCTCGACCGTGCACGTGCAGGACGCATCCCGGGTCGGCGGTGTGCTGAGCGGTCTGCTCGACCCCGAGCGGGTCGAGGAGTTCGACGCGGCCAACCGGGTCGAGCAGCAGCGGCTGCGCGACCAGCACGCCGAGCGGGAGAAGCGGCCGCTGGTGCCGATCGCCACCGCCCGGGCCAACCGTGAGGTGGTCTCCTTCGACGACCTGCCGACGCCTTCGTTCACCGGGCTGCGGCCGGTGGCTCCGGACATCCACACGCTCCGCGAGATGATCGACTGGCGGTTCTTCTTCATCGCCTGGGAGCTCAAGGGCACCTACCCGGCGATCCTCGACGAGCCGGTGGCCCGCGAGCTCTTCGACGAGGCACAGGCACTGCTCGACCGGATCGAGGCCGAAGGGCTGTTCCAGGCCCGTGGTGTCTACGGCTTCTGGCCGGCCCACAGCGAGGGCGACGACATCGTCCTCGACCATGGTGTTCGCTTTCCTATGCTGCGCCAGCAGCGGCAGGACTCGCGGCCGGCGCGCTGCCTCGCCGACTACGTCGCGCCGTCGGGCGACCACCTGGGCGCGTTCGCGGTGTCCATCCACGGTGCCGAAGAGCTCGCCGCGGACTTCGAGGCACAGGGCGACGACTACCACGCGATCATGGCCAAAGCGGTCGCCGACCGCCTGGCCGAGGCGTTCGCCGAGTGGGTGCACCTGGAGGCGCGGCGCGCCTGGTACGAGCCCGGTGTGGAGCCGGACCTCGACGACCTGCACCACGAGCGGTTCCGGGGCATCCGGCCGGCGTTCGGCTACCCGGCCAGCCCCGACCACAGCCTCAAGCAGGCCGAGTTCGACCTGCTGGAGGCCGGCGCCGCCGGCATGAAGCTGACCGAGAACTTCGCGATGACACCGGCTTCGAGCGTCAGTGCGCTGCTCTTCGCGCACCCGGGCGCCCGCTACTTCGCGGTCGGCCGGATCGGCGAGGACCAGGTCCGCGACTACGCGCAGCGGCTGGGCGTCCCGGTCGCCGATGCCGAACGCCTGCTGCGCCCGAACCTGGGGTACGAGCCGAAGGAGCGCTGAGCGATGCCCGAGCTGCTGTTGCCGGTCGGTGATGCCACCCTGTGCGCCGAGACGTTCGGCGCGCCCGGTGATCCGGCCGTCCTGCTGCTCGGCGGCGCGGCGTCGTCGATGGACTTCTGGGCCGTTGACTTCTGTGCCTCGCTGGCCGCCGCCGGCCGTTTCGTCATCCGCTACGACAACCGTGACACCGGGCGGTCGACCAACTATCCGGCCGGTCAGCCGGGCTACACCGGGATGCAGCTCACCTCCGACGCCGTCGGGGTGCTCGACGCGCTCGGGATCGCCCGGGCCCACCTGGTCGGCGTGTCGATGGGCGGCGGGGTTTCCCAGGAGCTCGCGGTCACCCACCCGGACCGGGTCGCCTCGATCACGCTCATCGCCACCAGTGGGGCCCTGTCGCGGCCTTCCGATGCTCCGCCGCTGCCGCCGCCCGCCGAGCGGATCCAGGCGCTGTTCACGGCTGGCCAGCCCGCGCCCGACTGGACCGACCGGGCGGCCGCGATCGACCGGGTGGTGGCCGACCTCGCGACGTTCGGCGGCTCGGTGACGCTCAGTCCTGCGGAGGCGCGATCGGTGGTGGCGACCGCTTTCGACCGCACGACCGACTTCGCGGCCAGCCAGACCAACCACTGGATCCTCGAGCAGGGCCCACCTTCTCCGTACGCCTTGGCGGACATCGCCGTGCCCACTCTCGTGCTGCACGGCACCGAGGACCCGTTCTTCCCGTTCCCGCACGGCGAGGCGCTGGCCCGGGAGATCCCGGGCGCCCGACTGGTGCCGATGCCGGGAGTCGGCCACGAGTACCCGCCTCGGCAGGTATGGCCGACCGTGGTGCCGGCGATCGTCGCCCACACGGGCGGGTAACGACGGCCGTTGACGGCGTAACGTGATCATCGCCCGCCAGCCGTGCCTTTGTCGGCGTGTCGCACGGCTGGCGGGCCTCAGCGCCAGGTCCGGAAGCCGCCAGCGTTCGGTGTCGCCGTTCTGAAGACTTGCCCCATGCGAATCCACGCGATTTCTGCACAGACCCTCGCCGGCGTACGGACCAGCGGGCGCGATGTCTCCGGCCACCCCGTCGAGACCGTCGTGGCCACCGGTGGAGAGCCGTTGCGTTGCTGTCTTCGCGACGCGTCGGCCGGCGAGGACCTGATCCTCTTCGGGTACGAGCCGGTGCTGCCGGCCAGTCCGTACCGCGAGATCGGCGCGGTCTTCGCGCATGCCGTTGCTTGTCCTACCGAGCCGGCGGCCGGCTATCCGGCGGACTGGCGGGGGCGTCGGCAGGTGCTGCGGGCGTACGACTCGCGGGGTTGGATCCACCCGGCGACGCGGGAGCACGACGGCACCGATCCGGAGGCCGTCATCGCCTCGATCCTCGCTGACCCGGCGGTCGTCCAGGTGCACAGCCGCAACATCGCCTACGGCTGCTACATGTTCGCGATCACCCGCTGAGGCGTCTCCGGGCGGTGTCCCGGTTCACTGTCCGCACCTCTTGAAGGCACCCTACGTAAGGCGTTAACTGGGCAGTCGTTCGTAACGCCAGGTAATTGTAGGGAGACAATAGGTGTCGGAGACCGCGTCACTTGTCTCATTCGTCCGGCGAGACCGGGCGATGCGATGGGCTGCGGTCGTCGGCGCCGGGTGGTTGGTCGCCTTTGTCATCCTGTTGGTAATCGCCCAGGTGCACCCGTCGACCGCCATCGTCGACCTGCCGTACCTCGTGCCGATCGTCGTGGCCGTCGGTCTGTCGATCTTCGCCGCGGTCGTCACCACCGGCCGCACCCGCAGTGCCTGGGCCCTCCTCGCCGTGTCCAACACGCTCTGGCTGGTCGGCGAGGTGATCTGGGTCTACTACACCTACGTCGCGCAGCGCGGGCCGCCCGCTGTGTCGAGCGCCGACTTCTTCTACCTGTCCTCGTACGTGTTCGCGATCCCGGCCATCCTCGTCGGCATCGGCAGCACCGGCCACCTGCGCCACATCCGAGGGTTGCTCGACGCGGGCCTGCTGGCCCTCGGGCTCGGCACGATCGGCTGGCAGGCGGCGATCGGCCCGTCGCTGCCACACGCGCCGCGGCTGGCGGACTTCGTCGCGTTCGCGTACCCACTCTTCGGTGTGGCCCTCGTCACCCTGTTGGCCGCCGTCGGGCTGGCCGGGCGGCATCGCCTGCCGGCCTGGGCCGTGCTGGTCGGCGCCGGCTTCGCGGTGGCCGGGGTCACCGACGCCGTGTACGCGTACTCGATCGCTTCCCAGACCGGCGACGGCAACTGGATCAACATCGGCTGGCAGGTCGAGGCCGTGCTGTTCGCCCTGGGCGCGATCGCGGCGATCCGGCGTGCCGAGCCCGAGGTTCGAGAACGCCGGCGGTCCCGCGACCTGACCGCGGTGCCGCTCGTCATCGCCGCGATCGCCGCCACCGGCCTGATCCTCGCCGACCGCCTCGACGAGGGTCCGGTCACCGGCGGGATGCTGGCGATCCTGCTCGCCCTGTTCGCCGGGTTGCTGGCCCGGCAGTTGCTGATCATCCGGGACCGCACCCGGCTCGCCACCCAACTCCGGGCCGCGCTCCGCGAACAGGAACGCCTCGCCATCACCGACGGCCTCACCGGTGTCTACAACCGGCGCTTCTTCCAGGAGATGCTGCGGATCGAGGCCGAGCGCGCCGACCGGTCCGACACTCCGCTCAGCGTCCTCCTCCTCGACCTGGACGAGTTCAAGAAGGTCAACGACAACTACGGCCACCCCGCCGGCGACGTCGTGCTCGCCCGGATCGCGGAACGCATCCGTGGCACGGTCCGGGCCAGCGACGTGGTGGCCCGCTACGGCGGTGAGGAGTTCGGCTGTCTGCTGCCCGGCGTCGGCGAGGAGGTCGCGATCGAGATCGCCGAGCAGATCCGCCAGTCGATCGGCCGCACCGAGGTCGCCATCGGTCAGGGCCGCAGCGTCCGTTTGTCGGTGTCGCTGGGAGTGGCCACCGCCGGCACCCGCGGCGCCCGCCCGGTGACGGACCCGGACGGCCTGGTCCACGACGCCGACGCGGCGCTGTACCGGGCGAAGGCCAACGGCCGCAACCGGGTCGTGGCCGCCGGGATGCTGACCGACCCGGTGGACGCCGACCCCGACCTGCCGATCGGCCTGGTGTGGCTGGCGGACCGGATCGACGCGGCGCTCAGCCCGCAGGAACACAGCACCGCGGTGTCGCGCTGGTCGCTGCTGGTCGCCGAACGCCTCGGCCTCGACATGGCGGCGCTGCGCCGGGCCGCGGCGGCCGGGCGGCTGCACGACATCGGCAAGGTCATGGTGGCTGATTCGGTGCTGCGCAAGGCGCTGCCGCTGACGCCCGCCGAGTGGGAGCAATTGCGCCAACACCCGGTGGAGAGCGCCCGCCTGCTGACGGACCTGGGCCAACGCCCCGACCTGGCGGCCGTCGTGGCGGCACACCACGAACGCTTCGACGGCACGGGCTACCCGCTGGGCCTGGCCGGCGACCAGATCCCGATCGAGGCCCGGATAGTGACCGTCACCGACGCGTGGGCGGCGATGCTGGCGGACCGCCCGTACGCACCCGCGCTCCCGATGGAGGATGCCCGCGCGGAGGTCGAGCGGGGCCGCGGCACCCAGTTCGACCCGGTGGTGGCCGACGCGTTCCTGGAGTTGGTCAGCGAGGGCCTGGTCGGCGACCTGGCCGCACCGGTGCGCCTTTAGGGCCCGTCCTGCCCATCATCGTGGGCCGAGCCGGCGTCACCGCCAGGTGGCCCGGGATTGCCGGGGACCGGTGGTATTTCTCGGTGAGCGGACGCCCCGGCCGCGCGGGTACAGGATCGAGGCAAGGCGGCCCTGCGACGCCGCCAGGCGGCGGTCGGGCCCGTCTCAGGCCCCGATGATCGGCAAAGCAGGTTGTAAAGCGTTTGCCTCCTGTCTCTGTGGCGCCGAGGATTTCGGCATGCTTCGTCCAGAGGTGCTCGATTACTACAAGCGCGGCGGCGAACACCATCGACTCACCGCCGGCGCCGGACGGCTGGAGTTCCTGCGCACGTGGGACGCACTGACCCGGTTGCTGCCGGCTGCCCCGGCCCACGTCCTCGACGTCGGTGGCGCCACGGGGGTCTATGCGGTCCCGCTGGCCGCCGCCGGCTACGAGGTCCAGGTCGTCGACCCGGTGCCCGACCACGTGGCGCACGCCGCGACGCTGCCCGGGGTAACCGCCGTCCTGGGTGACGCCCGTTCGCTGCCGGCCGCCGCCGACACCGCCGACGCGGTGCTGTTGTTCGGGCCGCTCTACCACCTCCTCTCGCGCTCGGACCGAGTAACCGCCTGGCGCGAAGCCGCCCGCGTCGTGCGCCCCGGCGGGGTGGTCGTGGGCGCGACGATCAGCCGCTTCGCCTCCCTGTTCGATGGATTCGCCAACGACCGCTTCGGCGACGCCGCCTTCCGCCCGCTGGTCGAGGGCGCCCTGTCTGACGGAATGCACCGCCCTTCTTCGCCGGAGCGCGGGTGGTTCACCAGCGCCTACTTCCACCATCCGGACGAACCCGCCGCGGAGGCGGCGGAGGCTGGTCTCGTCGTCCGTCAGAGGTTGTCCGTGGAGAGTCCGCTGTGGATGATCGGGCCACGGTTGGACGAGCTCCTGGCGTCAGCCGAGCGCACCGCCCTGCTGCTGGAAATGCTGCGCGAGATCGAATCGGAGCCGACGCTGCTGGGCGCCAGCAGCCACCAGCTCACTGTCGCAGTGCGTGCAGCCGCCTCCGCATGATGCGTGCGCGGCCGGGATCGCCGGCTAGGTGCGGCGGCCAGTCCAGGAGTAGCAGCCGCACCTCGGCCGCGGTGGTGGCCCGGCGCAGGGTGTCGTCGCACGGGATGCCGCGCGCTCGGGCATAGCTGGCCAGCATGGCGTCCCGAGGCGGATCGGCCCCGTCGGCTTCGGCGCGCTGCCAGAGCAGGGCAAGATCCTCAGGCCCGCTGCCGATGCCGACCTCCTGCCAGTCGGCCCAGACGAGCCCGCCGCTCCGGCCGCTCCCGCCGCCCTCACCGTCTTGGCGGTTCCCGCCGTCTTGGCGGTTCCCGCCGTCTTGGCCGCTGTCGCCGGTCCTGTCGGCGAGGAGGTTCCCGGCGTGCAGGTCGCCGTGGATCAGGCAGGGCGGTAGTCGCGGTCCCTCGATAGGGGTCGCCAGCTCGTCTCTGGTCCAGAACGCCCGAGCGGTCGCGTCGGGGCTGCGGTGTGGTGCGGGGCGTTTGAGCCAGGGCTGATCGCCGACCGCGGCTCTGACGCCGGGGTGGTGCAGCTCCCCAAGCTGCCGCGCGACCTCGAGCCATCGGGCGGCCGGCCAGTCCTTGGCGGGCGGGAGCGGGATGAGAGCCTCGAACAGCAGGCAGGTGTCGTCGCTCGCCACCACCTTCGGCACGCGCACAGGCACGACCTCAGCCGAACGGTAGAACGCCGCCTCGCGCTCAGTGGCTGTCTTGAGCACGAACTCACGGTCACCCAACCGAATCCGGGCGACCAAAGCGCCGGACGCCGACCCGGCCAAGGTCGTGCTCGACCGCAGCGCCCGCGGATCGAACCCGAGCCGATCAAGAAAGCCGACGACCAAGGCTGCGGACGCCGACCCGGAAGTGGTTGTGCTTGGCGGCCTGGCCCGCGGGTGGTCGCCGAGCCGGATGAGGGCGCCGGGCGCCGATGTCAGTGCGGCCGAACCCGCGGTTGACGGTTGAGCGTGCGGGTCGTGCCCGCGCCGGTGCAGGATGTCGGGGTCCGAGGCTGGGGATGCCGGCCCGGGCGGTCGTGGAATAGACCGCAGTGCGTGCGGGTCGTGCCCGCGCCGGTGCAGGATGTCGGGGTCCGAGGCTGGGGATGCCGGCCCGGGCGGTCGTGGAATAGACCGCAGTGCGTGCGGGTCGTGCCCGCGCCGGTGCAGGATGTCGGGGTCCGAGGCTGGGGATGCCGGCCCGGCCGGTCGTGGAATAGACCGCAGTGCTTGCGGGTCGTGCCCGCGTCGCCCGACGACGTCGTCCATCAACGCCTCACCCCGTCGGGTGGCGCGAGTCGGTCGCGTGCGAGGCGAGCGAGATCCCGGGCCAGCTCCCGAATTTCGTCCGGCGGCGGCGGGCGCCCGCTGATGTTCTGGCTGCTGACCTGCGGGCGGAGTAGCTCCAGTAGTCGGAACGCCTTGGCTCCGGTCTCGTCGTCGCCGAACGCCTGGATCCGGGCGGCGGTGCGCGCCATGGTCACCGTGAGCGGGCGCTCGTGGGGATCCGGAGCGCCCACGATGTACCAGTGCTCGACCCACGCCGTCCACCTGACGAGCTCGACGTAGGCGTCAGCCCGCAGATCCCACAGCTTGATCTGCAGCTCACGCTCCAACGTCGCCCGCTGCGCTTTGACCACACCAAGAAACGTGCCGGCGGCGCCGATGAGCGAGCCGATCAACGCCCAGACAGGTGTCCACTGCATGGAGCGATAGTGCCAGCGGCGTACGACATTCTTCGATGCCCGCCATACCATGGTGATCGTGGTCGTTGCTGATGGGCCGATGCCGGTCCGGGCCTACTGGTTGTCGTGGCTCGCGGTCGCCACTGCCGGCCAGGCGGCCCTGGTGCGGCGGCTCAGCTTGACGGAGGTGCGCCCGAGCACCTGGCCCGAAGCCGTGACCTGGTCGACGAGGTAGCGCACAGCGCGGACAACTGCTTCTCCACCGTGGTCGTCACGCCGGCGTTGAACGGCTGGACCCTCGCATTCGGCGCCTGGCTGGGCCTGCCCCACCTGGCCCGCATGGATCCGACCACGAAGCTGTGCAAGGACCTCAGCGCACGGTTCGGCCAGGCCAGGCGTATTTCCACAGCGACCACGACGGCGAGGCGTGGCTGATCGCGGAGCACGGCACAGTCCTGCGGCGCTGGATCGCTGAATTCCCGGAAGCGGCGATGGGCGAGCCGTCCGGAATCGAGCGCCGCCTGCTCGACGGGTTCGGCATCGCCGGTAAGCCAGAAGATCTAGACCCGGACGACGATCTGGCAATGTCGTGGGGAGGCGACCACAGGTGACTGCTGGGCGACGCGGGTTGCGGCCGAGCACAGCATCGACCCCACCACCATCGAACTATCGACCCGCTCGACCGGAACAGTATTGGTCGCCAGCACGCCGAGCTGACAACGGAAGACCTTGAGAGAGCGGGGTACCTACTAAGCGCTGGCGCTGCGATCTGTCCTCGCGGCGATCTTGGCTTCTGGCCCGAAGGGTTGAAGTCATTAGCTTTGGCCGCTTCGCCCGAGCTTCGCATAATCCAGTTCCGTCGTATATGGCGCTTGGAAGTAAAGCGGGAATGCTCAGTCACACGGACGACTATCTGCATTCCGCGTAAAGGTCCTGATGGGGGAGTCTTCGACGCCTTGGGGTAAGGCGATGAAATAAGGATACGGCTGAGCTGGCGTCAGATCGTCTGTGATACCAGCGGCCGCTCCTGCGAGGAACGAGCTGAAATCCTTAGACGCGTAGAACGCATAGAATCGATACCGATGGCCGGTGGAGCTTTTTCTACCCACCTCCGACGGCGGCGTCTGCCACCGCTCCGTCCCTTCGCCCTTGATAGTTCGGATGAACAGGTGAGTACGATTGTTAGGCGTATCGCGACGATATGCAATCCAGAGGTCTCTATGCTGCACAACGGGTGCCGATCCCTTGATCGTTGCGCATAGAGGAATACTGCCGTCATCCGTGCCGTCGATCGTGATATTCGGGCTTGTGGCAGCGATGCTTGTCGCGGTTCCGACGAGTCCGGCGTCATTATTTCCTGCGGTAGCGAAAGGGACCACCAATGCCGCAGTGGCCACAAGCGCGGTAATTCCCCCTGTTACTTTCCACCTGCGAGTTGTTTGGGCACCGGGCGAAGACCTAGGGCCCGCCTGGGAGAAAATGGTAACTAGACTTAGAATAAGCGCTGCGAGTCCAAGAACCAACGTGATGTAATCGCCGATATCGAAATCGTCCAAGGGCATGCCATACAATGTCATTCCGACACCCGGCATCGCTGGCAGATCTACGACAGATCAACTTTCTTGATCCAAGCGGCTCGTCCGTTCGCAGCGAATGGTGGCGGCTCCTCCTGGGTCCTTCTTCCGAAACCAGTAACAAGCAGTGGCCTTGGCGGCGACCTGCATAAGGTCGTCGGGAGACTTCGGCTGACCGCTACGCCGAGACGCCCGCGTACGTCAGCCAGCGCTCCCGAGGCGAAAGCCGCAGTCGGACCTGGCCCGGGCCGACCAACCGCCCGTCCAACAGTTGCTCCAGTGTCCGCTCCTGCACCCGCTCCGCCACCTCGTTCAGCAGCGCCTGTGCGTCCGCGACGTCGCGTGGTGGCTCCGCCAGCAGCACCACCAGCTTGGCTCGGCCGCGCACCGTGTCCCCGCGGCCCACCCGGGCCTGCGCGTAGGCCACCTCCGTCTGCGAGGCGTAAGCCGCCAGGTTCTGCTCCACCATCGACAGCAGGAGCGGCGACCCGACCGTTCGGTTCGGGACGTCCCAGCGCAGCCACAACGGGTACGGCACTCGGCCCGTTACCGACGCGCCCGTTCGGCGGCTCGAACGCGGATACGAGCACGGCATCGGTGGGCTCAGGGCCACCTTGTACGCCGCCAGCTCGCCACGGTCCAGGGCCGCGGCGTCGAACGTTCGGCAGCGTTCCGCGAGAAGCTTGAGCCCGTCGTCCCACTCGCCCGACCACGCCGGTGCCGCCAGGTCGGCTCCCTCCGCCAGGGGCAGCACCAGGTTGACGAAGCCGATCTTTCGTACCGACGACACCGCAGCGGCCAGGACGCCGACTCCGTTGGCGCTCAGGCGGGAGATCACGTCTGCGGCCATGCCCAGGCGGGCCGGGCCCATCACGCTCGCGATCATCGCGTGTTTGGGTAAGTGCATCGGGGTTTCCGGGAACAGGCGCGCCCGCACCTGGCGATAGCGCTCCCGGTCGAAGCCCCGGATCGTGAACCACTCGCCGGGCACCCGGTTGAACCGGCGGTCATTCAACTTGAGACCAAGCCCGAACTCCTCCGCCAACGCGACCAGGCCCTGTTCGAAGGCGAGCCGGGCCGTCGGCTCCTGCGGGTTCACCGCCACCGACACCCGGACGCACGGGCCCACCGCGTCCCGTAGTCGCTCCAACGAGCCGTCGCCGCGCGCCGAGATCTGTTGGTCGATGAACGGGGAGACCGGCGTGTGCAGGTGCACGATCGGGCTCTGGCCGCGGGACACCGCGAGGGCGCACATCCGGGCCAGCACCACGCCCGTGACCAGGCAGTCGCGATAGGACGGTGACCAGTGTGTGCTGTTGAGGGTGAGCAGCGCGTCGATCCGCCGGTTCGGCTCGTTCAGGAAGCCCGGGTTGGGCACCGAGAAGGCGTCGTACGCGAAGGTGTCCGGATAATCCGTCTGACGCGGCGCTCCGACCTCGAACGGCGAGCTGAACACCGTCGCCGCTGCCGGCCACGTGCAGACGGACATCGCGAGACCCGCGACCGAGAACGTCCAGAAGTCGCTCGGCCAGGCGGCCAGCTCGTGCAGGGGTGGGTCAAAGTCCGGGAAGGGTTTGAGCAGGCCGGCAAAACCGGCGCCGGCCGGGCCGTGGATCAATCGGAGGCGCACCGAGGACGTGTCGGCGGCGGCCGTCTCGGCCGCGATCCGGGCCAGTTCCGCCGAGCGGGACGTCCGCAGCGCCATGTCACACCTCACCACGTGCGTCGAAGACCGCGTCCGGGGCGTACGCCCGGCGGGGTCGGGGAGCGGTGGCCGTGAGCCAGCGCGGCAGCCGGGAGGACCGGGGCACCGGGTTTCGGCGGCGGGCCCGGCGGGCCAGGAACTCGAGCAGGCAGCACACCAGGATGAGGCCCAGCACCGCCATGCCGGCCTGGAAGGCGCGGGTGATCGCATGGTCGGTGTGCACGGCACCGGCCGCGATGGCCAGGCCCGTGGTGACGGCGACCGAGATGAACGCGATGGTGCGCTGGAACTGGCGCAGCTGACCGAGGACCGAGTGCGTGCTGGGCAGGTCGAGCCGGGCGATCAGCAGGCCCGGCACCAGCAACAACACGGCGACGACGGCATCGGCCTGGGCCGGCACCGAGTTGGGCACGATCCGACCCGAGTAGAGCCACTGTGGACCGCCGGTCAGCAGCGTGCCGATGCCGAGGACCACCAGCGCCAGGCCGACCACCATCCGGGTGATGCCCTCGATCAGGGCCGGCGCCTCGTCGGCCAGGGAAAGGTACGCCACGGCACGGACCGGCGCCGTCGAGTGTGGACTCAGGTCGAGCGGAGGCCGGCGCCAGTGTGCGTGCGCGCCGTTCTCGCGCGGGTCGTTGTCGGTGGTGATGTCGTGCCCGAGCTGGTAGTCGCGGATCCCGTTGGCCAGCGCGGGCAGCGCCGCACCGGCGAGCGGGCCGCGGGCGAGATGCCGCATGCTGTCCGCCGAGTAGTGCGCGGCGAACGCGGCCAGGACCGGCACGGAACAGTCACCCCGGCTCAACGCGGCGACCACCTCGTCACCGTCGAGCGCGGCGGCCCCAGGGGTGAACGCGGCCAGCGACCGGTGCCGCTCGGCGATGTAGCGCCGGTAGTTGGTCAGATCGGTCAACCGCCGCCGCCCGACCTCCGCCAACCGCGAGGCGATCCCCTGGAGCTCGAGCTCGAGCAGCTTGCGATGAGGGAGACCAGCCACGCCCTCGGCCAGCATTTCTACGTCCTGCGTCAGCGTCTGCACGAAGTCGTCGTCGACGTCGCTGGACAGCACGAACCGCCGGACGCTGACCTCCTCGTTGACCTCGACGGTCAGGTGGTACGCGCCGACGGACCGCGGGATCGCGGTCTCGTACTCGACCACGAACTCGCGGTTGACCGGCAGCACGCTCTGCACGAGCCGCTGGATCGGCGCACTCGGCCGGCGACCGGGCAGCAGCGGCGCGTCCCAGGTCAGGAACCGACGGGGGTGGGCGGCGTCGAGCAGCACGACCAACATGTATTGGCTGCACGCCAACCTCAGCAGGTGGGCGAACGGCAGCCGGATCCCGCTGGGTGCGTCGGCCGGCCACAGCTCGTCGAGCCCGGCCAGCGCGAGGTCACGCACGGCCCGGGAGTCGACCTCCCGCCCGGGGGCGCCGGACAGCGGCGGCAGCAGGGCATAGTCCAGCGGCGTCCGGATGCCGGTCTCGGGCAGCGAGCCCGCGGTCACCAGCTCGGTGATCGCCGCTTCGAGCAGCCAGCGCGAGCGCTGATGGGTGTGGCGGAGCTTGTGTACGACGGTGTCGCGGGCGGTCACGTCGGCGTGCGCGTCGATCAGCATCGACAAGAGCCGGACGAACGCGGCCGCGGTCACCCGGTTGGAGTCGCGGTGGGTGAACCTCGGCACCACCGCGCCGGTCGAGTCCTTGACCACCACCGGCGCCAGGTCGCTGCGGCTGTAACGCGAGACGGGTATCCACAGGGACGAGCCGGAGGTGATCCGCCTGCGCTGTGCGCCGGCTATCGCCTGGAGGTCGACGTCGACGCTGACCGAGCGGGTCATGTGGCCTCGGTCGATCAGCGTCAGGTGCTCGGCCACCCTGGGGACGTGCTCGAGGCGCAGCGAAAGGTCCATGAGAGCGAGACCAAGGGCCGCTTCCCGCTGCGTGTACGTGGCCGGCGCCGACGGCACCGGTAGGGTCTCGATCAGCGCGCGCAGATCGCGAAAGGGGTCGGCCGCATCCGCTCTCCCCGCGACTCGCATGGCTGGCCTCGCCTTCGGTGCGCCTGTCGACAACCTATGCGACGCCGCCAGTGACGGCTACCGATCAAGCCGCCCGCTGTCCAAAAGCGGACACGCCGCGCGCGGCCAGGTCGCGGACGGCCAGGCCGAGCCGGGTCTTCGGCACCAACATGCCCGCGGCCCGGCCGACGCGACGCTGCTTCGGGGCGACCAGTGTGCGATGCGCGGACTCGTACGCGGCGAAGCCACCGGAAGCGGCCAGTGCCGAAGCCAGCGTCGCGGCGCCCGCCATGGCCAGCGAGGAGCCGTCGCCGAACAGCGAGACGCACGACGCCGCGTCGCCGAGCAACGCGACCCGGCCCCGGGACCAGGAGTCGAGCCGGACCTCGCTGACCGCGTCGAAATAGAGGTCGTCGGCCGCCACCACCCGGTCCAGCAACTCCGGAACCCGCCAGCCCGCGTCCGCGTACGCCATGGTGACGATCTTCTTGTGTTGGCTCTGGTCGCGGTGGTCGAAGCCGGGCACCGGTGCGGACCGGAAGATGAACGCGGCCAGGGCCGCGCCGCGGGCCGGATGGATCGACACGAGCCGGCCCGGCGTGTTGTGCAGGAGCACGTCGGTGCCCTCGTCGGTGCCGAGCGGCAACGTCGCCACGTGCAGGCCGAGGTGGCGGACGAAGGCCTGCTCGGGGCCGAACGCCAGCCGCCGCACTGTCGAGTGCAGACCGTCGGCGCCGACCACGAAGTCGAAGCGGCGCGCGGCGGTGCGCTCGAAGGTGACGTCGACGCCGCCGCTGTCCTGGTCGAGCCGCGTGATCGTGTCGTCCCACACGAACTCGGCGTCGTCGCGCACGGCGTCGAGCAGCACCGACGCCAGGTCGCCACGGGGAAGCTCGACCTCGTCGCCGCGGCTGGCGGGCATCGGCATGCGGGCCAGCGACCGGCCGGTGCCGTCGACGAGCCGCATCGCGGTGGCCTGGGTCGCGGCGGCGCGCAGCTGGGGGACGACGCCCATCCGGTTGGCCACGGCCCAGCCGGGACCGCGCACGTCGACCGGGTTGCCGCTGGACCGCGGGCCGGCGCCGCGCTCCACGACCGTGACGGTGAAGCCGTGGCGGGCCAGCCAGTAGGCGAGGGTGGGGCCGGCCACGCCGGCACCCGAGATCAGCACGGAGGAGGTCACGCGTTCGACGTTAACTGCATCGGATGCAGTTTTGCAATGACCGCGCGGTTTTGCAGTTGGTGCGATAAGCTGCATGGCATGTCCCTTCGTGACCGCAAGCGCGCCCGCACCCGCCAGGCCCTCGTCGAGGCGGCCACCACCCTGTTCGAGCGCGACGGCTACGACGAGACCACAGTGGCCGACATTGCCGCCGCCGCGGAGATCGGCACCCGGACGTTCTTCAGCTACTTCCCCAGCAAGGAGGAGCTGCTGTTTCCGGAGAGCGACGCCCGCGTGCGCGCGGCCGTCGAGGCGATCGCCGACCGTGGGCCGCACGAGGGGCCGGCCGACGTCCTGCTGCGCGCGCTGCATCGGGTCGGCGACGACAACGACGACCTGTCCGGTCGCCTGGCGGCGCTACGGCTGCGTTACATCCGGGAGATTCCGGCGGTACGCGGGCGCGCGCTGCAGATCCAGACCGACGCGCAGGGCGAGATCGCGCGGCACCTCGCGGCCGCCTTCCCGGAACAGCTCGACGAGGTCGGCGCGGCCGCGCTGACCGGCGCCTTCGTCGGTGCGGTCACCGCCGCGCTGCAGGTGCTTCTCGCCGACCTCGATCGGCTCGATGACCCGGCTGCCGTGCAGGCGGCGGTGCGACGGGCGACCGACGTCGCCCTGCGCCCGTGGGTCACGGGCGCGGCGTGATCAGCGGCGACCGACCCGGCTGCGGCTGGAGAAGGTCGCGGCGGAGCCGCCGGTCGACTGCGCGGCCTGGCCCGTCCCGCTTCGTGCGGATTGGCCCGTCCGGGTTCGCGCGGGCTGCGCCGTGCGGGTGGCGCGCGCCGGCTGGGCGTCCCGGGCGGGTTGCGGCGACCTGCGGCCGGAGCCCCGGCCACGCTGCCGCGGCGGCAGCGCGTCCCGCTCGGGCGCCGGCGGCGGGCTGACCAACGTCCGCTCACCCGGGGCCAGCTCTGCCAGGAACGGGTCACCAGGGCCGAGCCGCGTCGTCTTGGGCCGGATGCCGGCTTCGCGGGTCAGCTGACGCACGTCGTCGACCTGGCTGTCGGTCATCAGTGTGATCACCATGCCCGACGCGCCGGCGCGGGCCGTGCGACCGGAACGGTGCAGGTAGGCCTTGTGCTCGACCGGCGGGTCCGCGTGGATGACCAGCGTGACGTCGTCGACGTGGATGCCGCGGGCCGCGATGTCCGTGGCGACCAGCGTCTGGACGCTGCCCTCGGTGAACGCGTTGAGGTTGCGGGTGCGGGCGCCCTGCGCGAGGTCGCCGTGCAGCTCGACGGCCGGCACACCACCGGCGACGAGCCGGCGGGTGAGCGCCTTCGCGCCCCGCTTGGTGCGGGTGAAGACCAGCGTGCGGCCGGGCGCCGAGGTCAGGTCGGTCAGCACCGCCAGGCGGTCGTCGTGGCGCACGTGCAGCACGTGATGGGCCATCTTGACGACCGGCGACTTGGCCGAGTCCACGCTGTGGGTGATCGGGTTGTTCAGGTAGCGCCGGACCAGGCCGTCGACGGCAGCGTCCAGCGTCGCCGAGAACAGCATGCGCTGACCCGTCCGGGGAGTCTGGTCGAGCAGGCGCTTGACCACCGGCAGGAAGCCGAGGTCGGCCATGTGGTCGGCCTCGTCGAGCACTGTGATCTCGATCGCGTCGAGGCGCGCGTGGCCGTTGCGGACGTGGTCGTCGAGCCGTCCCGGGCAGGCGACGACGATGTCGACGCCGTTGCGCAGGGCGGTGATCTGCGGACCCGCGCCGACGCCACCGAAGATGGTCGCGGTGCGCAGGGAGAGCGCCCGGGCCAGCGGCAGAAGGGTCGCCTCGATCTGGGTCGCGAGCTCGCGGGTCGGCGCCAGGATCAAGGCGCGCGGCCGGCCGGGCCGGCGCTGTTTGGTCTCCCGAGCGAGCCGGTCCAGCAGCGGCAGCACGAACGCGTACGTCTTGCCGGAACCCGTGCGACCACGGCCGAGCACGTCGCGCCCGGCGAGCGAGTCGGGCAGCGTCACGGCCTGGATGGGAAACGGGGCGGTGACGCCGACGCGGGCCAGCGGCGCGATGAGCGCGGGCGAGAGGCCGAGGTCGGCGAACGACTTGGTGGAACTGGGCAGGTCTTGCGGGGGGCGGCGTGCCGCCATGTGGATCTCCGAACGTCAAGGGGGCGCGTGGTTCGGCGCGGACCGTGGGCCTGCGCGCCGCTGACCGGACGCATATCACGGCCTCCGCGGCAGAGCCGTCGGGGGCCGTCTACACCCAATCTACCCGATCTTCCGCTCGGGCGTTCCGGTAGCGGCCCCCACAGCCCCAGCTAGCGCTTGCGCCCCACCCCGCCGTAGTGCGGCACCTCTTCCACCGCGGCGCCCTGGTCCGGGTGCCACAGCGAGCAGCTCACGACGCCCGGCTCGACCATGTCCAGGTCACCGAACAGCGCGGCCACCTGCTCGGCGCTGCGCAGCACCATCTTGGCCGCGGGGCCCTCGTTCCACAGCTTCAGCGCCTCGATCATCACCGGCCCGTTGACCTCGGTCGTCGGGTGGGAGATCGTCACGAAGCTGCCGGACGGGAGCGGTGCGACGAGCCGCCGCACCAGGTCCGCCGCCTCGGCGTCGTCGGGCACGAAGTTGAGGATGCCGAGCATCATCACCGCGATCGGCTCGTCGAAGTCGAGCGTCCGCTTGGCACCTTCGACGATCGCCTCGGGATCGCGGAGGTCGGCGTCGAGGTAGTCGGTGGCACCCTCGGGGTGGCTGGTCAACAGCGCGCGGGCGTGGGTCAGCACCATCGGGTCGTTGTCGACATAGACGATCCGGCTGCTCGGCGCTGTCCGTTGGGCGACCTCGTGGGTGTTGTCGGCGGTCGGGATGCCGGTGCCGACGTCCAGGAACTGGCGGATGCCCTCGGTGCCGGCCAGGTGACGGACGGCCCGGCCGAGGAACGCGCGGTCGGCGCGGGCGGACCCGACCATCTCGGGGACCATCTCCAGGATCTGGTCGGCCACCGCCCGGTCCGCGGCGAAGTTGTCCTTGCCGCCCAGCCAGTAGTTCCAGAGCCGGGCCGAGTGCGGGATGCCGGTGTCGAGCTCGGCCACCGAGGGACTATCCGGAGTGGACACTTGCGACCTCCACATTGTGGTGAGACACGCAGGATAGTTGGGATGATCGCACTAGAGCTAGACTTTCTGACGTGCGTCAGAGAAGCGGGAACTCGTCTGTCGGGCTCGACGAGAGCGAGATCCTCCAGCGGGGCCTCGAAGCGTTCTCCGAACTCGGCTACGAGGCGACCACGATGCGCGAGCTTGCCCGACGGCTCGGCGTCAGCCACAACTTCGTCCACGACCGGTACGGGTCGAAGTCGGCGTTCTGGCGCGCGGTGGTCGATTTCGCCCTCGCCGGCGTCCAGGCCGAGCGGGACGAGCTCCTCGCCCGGCACGCCGCCGACGACGACGCGGTGCGACTCGAGTTCGTGGTCCGCCAGCTCTACCGGACGGCCTCGGCCGCGTCCGAGCTGAACCGGCTGATCGCCGACGAGGCGACCCGCGACTCCGAGCGCCTCGACTACCTGCACCGGCTCTCCGTCAAGCCGTTCTGGGACAGCATCGAGCCCACCTTCTCCGCGCTCACCGCTGCCGGACGAATGCCGAAGGTGCCGCAGCACGTCCTCTACTTCGCCCTCATCGGGCCCGCGTTGGCGCTGGGCCAGAACGCGATGGTCGACCGGATCGACCCTGGCGCAGCGCCCATCGCCGAGCAGGACCGAGACCGGATTGCCGACGCGCTGGCCCAGTTGGTCCTGCGCGGTCTGCTTCCCTGCTCGCCCGTGTCGGATCTCTAGCACAAGCGCCGCACCCGCCCCGCCGGCCGCTTGGATGAGCACGTGTCGGTCGTGCTCCATCCCCGTGCCCATACCGGTCGCGGCCTGCAGGTGTGGCTGGGCGCCACGGGGTTGACCGGTCCGCCGGCGCTCGACTGGCACCTCGACGGCCGACCTGCCGAGCCGCTCGTCGTGCGGCCCGTCGAGAGCGCCCGTCCCCCGGCCATGGTGTCCGCGACGACACCGCGCGTGTTCAGCGGCGTGTTCGAGTTCCGCGACGGGATCGACCCGGGTTCCACCCACCAGCTGTCGGTCGCCCTGCCCGATGGCGAGCGCGCCACGCTGCGCACCCAGGCGCTGCCCGTCGAGGTGCCGCGCGAGTTCAACGTGCTGCTCGCGTCGTGTTACCACCGGGCGGAGGACAAGGCGGGCGCGGTCTGCTCCAGGCGGCACCCAGCGCGGCCATCCCCGACGACCACGAGTTCTGGAACAACGCGCCGCACCCCAGCCCGATCGTCCAGGAGAGCATCGGCAGCGGCTCCCGCGCGAACTGGCTGACCGCCGCCAACCGGATGTTCACCGCCTTCCAGCGCAGCGAACCCGGTGGCTACGAACGGATGCTGGAGCTCGACGTACCCCCGCTGTCGTTCTTTCTCATGGACAACCGGAGTTTCCGCACGCCCGACCGCCGGCACACGTTGCCGCACGGGCCGCATCCGCTCGCGCCCAACGCTTCGTCCGCGTACGGCCTGGCCCAGTTCCAGCAATGGGTACGCCGGGTCGCCGCGCAGGGTCACTACGGAGTCGTCGTGACGGGCCAGTCGCTGTTCCAGCCACCGGCCAAATGGTTCAAGTCCACCTTCGGCGACCGGAACCTGTCCAACTACCGTGACTACCCGGCCATCATGTCGGCGCTCGTCGGGCTCGCGGAGGCCGGCCGCCCGGTGCTTTGCCTGACCGGCGACGTGCACTACGGCCGGGTGCTCGGCGCGCTCGACGTCCGCGGCGGCGCCGAGCTGTACGAGGTCATCTCCTCTCCCGCCGCGCTGGTCAGCACCGTCGGGATGGACCAGTTCTCGGCGCTGGCCAACAAGGCGAAGCACCTGTTCGGTGGCCCTGGCGACCCGGCGCATCGGCATCGGGACGCCCCTGACGTGCCGGACTGGTTCACCGCCGGCGGTGCCAAGCTCGCGCTGCGCCGCAAGTACCCGCTGCACAACGAGAAGGGCAACCACGTCGCC
The DNA here is from genome assembly GCF_900188485.1 of Asanoa hainanensis. GTDB lineage: Bacteria > Actinomycetota > Actinomycetes > Mycobacteriales > Micromonosporaceae > Asanoa > Asanoa hainanensis. The sequence continues at coordinate 103,364 of NZ_FZPH01000006.1, read as the reverse complement.
CTGCTGCGGTTCCGGCGATCCGGTTTCGGTCTCGAGCTGACCGTCAGCTACTGGATGGTCGGCGCGAGCGGGCCGCCGCACGAGACCACGATCACCCTGTCGCCCACCTGGTGAAGGAAATCGGATGCTGAACATCCTCGCCTCGAACGCGGGCGACGCGTCGCCGTCGTTCCAGCCCGCTCCCCGCGCGGCCGACGAGTCCAACCTGGACTGGCTCGGGCGCGAGCTCACCGGTCACGGCACGCAGCTCCTGCTGATCGGTGCGCGCGACCACATCGGCTTCCGGCTGCGGGTCGCGCAGGCGCACCTGCGCCACGACCTGACGCCGAGCCACTGGTCGCATGCCGCGCTGCTCGGGTCGGTCGCGGGCGCCGGCACGCTGTTGTACGAGGTGTCGCTCGACCCGCCCCGCGGCTTCGGTGTGCCGACGGCCGCCAACGCGCTGCAGGTCGGGCGACTCTCCGCGTACGCGGATGCCGATCGTTTTCGGAACATCGCGTTGTTGCGCCTGCCGGTGCCGGCCGAGCAGTGGCAGGGGGAGAGCACGTCCACGCAGATCTCCGTGCTCGACCGGTTCCGCAAGCAGCGGTCCGTGCTCGACGTCACCGAGCTCGTGCCGCAGTGGCTGGCGTTCTGTTGGGGCGTCGGCCGGGCAGCGAACCCTTTGCTCGACCCGTCTCCGATCGCCGGCGCGTGGCATGTGGGTGACCGGATCGGCACGTGGGCCGATTCCTGAGGCGCGCGTAACAGGTGATCCGCGGGTGGTGCGGCCCGCGACCGACGTACCGTGAAATTGTGCTGACAAGAGACGTGCTTACGAGCGCTGACCTGGAAGAGCTTCGCCGCACGGCGCTGGGGACGGCCGATCCCCTGGGCGTCGCCGCGGACCTGGCGCTCGCCGTGGAGGAGAACCGCCTGGCGGAGCCGGAGGACGCCGGGTTCGCGCTGACCCTGGCGGCGGAGATCGCCGAGGTACGGGCCCGGCTGGACGCGGCCCTGTCGTACGCGGACCGGGCCGTCGCGGCCGCTCCCGCCTCGGACGCCGCCGCCGCTGGTTTCGCCACCGCGCTGCGGGCCCGCATCCTGTTCCGGGTCGGCGGCCGTGACGACGAGGCGCTGGCCGCCGTGACCGAGCTGCGCCCGCTGCTGTCCGAGCAGCCCGACGCGCCCGCCTACGTGAGCGCGGCGCTGGAGGCCGGCGGTCGCGCGGCGGTGGCCGAGGAGTGGCTCAGCGCCGCGGCCGACTCGCTGATCTCCGCCCGGGGCGAGCCCTCGACGGTGGCGTCCGAGGAAGCACCGGGGGTGCTGTTCTTCCTGTTGCAGCAGCGACACCGGGTACGCCGTGACCTGAACCTGCCGCACGACAAGCAGGACGACCTGGCCGACCGGTTGGAGGCACAGCTGACCCGCCGGGCGGCACCGCCGCAGTCCGCGGAGGCCGACCTGGTCTTCTTCCCGCAGGCCGAGTTCGCCAAGGTGTTGGCGGCCGCGCCCGAGTTGGCTGAGGTCTACGGGCCGGACTGGGATGCGCACCGGGCGCGGCTGGAGAAGCATCTGGTGGGCCAGGCGGACGCGGGCGGGGTGAGCCTGAGCGTTCTCCGGGCGTCGGCCGACGGGTTGGCCGGGTTCGCCAGGCAGCACGGCGGGGAGCCGACGGACGCGGACATCCGCAACCGGTACGCGACCGAGCTCGCGGCCCAGCCGGGTGCGCACATCTCCTGGCCGCCGGCCCGCAACGAGGCGTGCTGGTGCGGGTCGGGCCTGAAGTACAAGAAGGACTGCCTGCCCAGGTCGCGCTAGTACTTTCCACTTGCAAAAGTGGAAAGTAGTTCGTAGTGTCTCGGCCATGGACGCGCGCGAGCAGCTACGGATCGTCGAGAGCGCCTCGGCGGCTCCGTACGTGGAATACCCGCCGACGCCGTGGTGGTACGCGCCGGCCGTCGGCGGGTGGACAGCGGGCGTCGTCGGCACGTTCGAGTGGTGGCGGGTCAACGCCGGGCTGTTCCTCGGTGCATTGGCCGCGCTGCTGGTCGTCGAGCTCGTCTTCGTGTCCTGGCTGCGGCGCAGGCATGGCGCCCTGCCGTTCCCCGGTCGGGGCCGACCTCCGTCGGAGATCGCCGCTGTGTGGCGGCACTATCTGGTCGGCCTTCTGGTGGTCGCCGCGCTGGTCGCGCTCACCTGGTGGCTGACCGGCCCGGCGGTGGCGGCGGGGGTGGCCTTCGTGCTGGTCACCCTCGGGCTTGCCGCCTACGAACGGGTTTACGCGCGAGCGGCCACCGAGGTGCGGTCGAGGCTGTCGTGATCGGTGGCCTGGACCCGGTCATCCACGCCCCCAAACGCCTGGCCGCGATGGCCATCCTGGCCAACGCCCCATCGGTCTCGTTCCGGTTCCTACGGGAGCAGTTGGACCTCGCCGAGTCGGACCTGTCGAAGCAGATGTCCACATTAGAATCGGCCGGCTACGTCACGTCGACCAAAGGCGGGCGCGGAAAGGGCGCGAGCACGACCTACAAGATGACGACCGCGGGCCAACAGGCGTACGACGCCCACTGCGCGGCCCTACGCACCCTGATCGGCCGCTAGTCCAGCGTCTGCGTCAGTTCGCTGCGGGTCGAGGTGTGTACGACTCGGCCGTGTGCTCCGTTGACGATCGGCAGGTACGGCACGACGTGGCCGCATTCGACGTCGGCGATGATGGGCACGTTCAGAGGGCCGAGCGCGTCCAGAACCGCCTCGTGCTGGGTTAGTGAGCTGCCGTCCGGTGCCTTGGTCCGGCCGACGAGGACCGCGTTCGCGCTGTCGAAGAAGCCGGCCAGCCGCATGCCGTGCAGGTTGCGGCAGATCGTGAAGGCGTCGTCGCCGGCCGCTTCAACGTAGACCAGGAGGCCGTCCGGTGCCTCGGCTCGGGCGAAGGCCGAAGCGTCGAGGTACGCCGTGCCCGCGAGGTTGCAGAGCGTTTCGACGCAGCCTCCGATCAGGCGCCCTTCGACCTCGACGTCTCCGTCCGCGTCGAGCCTGGTCCACTGGCCGGGCGTGTCGAGCGTGTACTCGCGTACCTCAGGATGCTCGCGATAGTTGTCCCAGCCCGCGGCGCGGTAGCGGCCGGGCGGGCGCTGTGTGAACGGCTGCCCCTGCGGGGCCGCGACGATGTCGAACCAGGACAGGAGCCCTTCGGGCACGCGGTACGGGGTGTCCATGAGGTTGTTGCCGTGCACGGTCGCTGTGCCGGTCAGCAGGGTGAGGGGCGTGATGATGGTCGCCATGTCGGAGAACCCGACCACCCAGGTCGGCTCGGCTTCGCGCAGCCGGTCCCAGTCGAGCAGGGGCAGCAGGTCGATCGCCGTCTCCCCACCCCACGGCGGCACCACCGCCTTGATCGTGGGATCCGTCAGCATCGACATCAGCTCACGGGCCCGGTCGGCGGCGGGAGCGCTGACGTGACCGGCGCCGTCCATGCAGTCGCCGACCACTACCTCGTATCCGCGAGCCTCCACCTCCCGTACGGCGACTTCGAGGCGGCCCCACATCCCTTTGTCGACGCCGCTCGAAGGGGAGGTGACGCCGACGCGGTCACCGGGACGCAGGGGGTGCGGATACCGAACAGACACGGGCTGGATTCTGGCACGAACACCCGCCATGCGGCTCAGGGATAAAACGAGACCCGGCGGTCGAGGGCGATGGCCAGCAGTTGCTCGACGGTAAACACCGAGCCTTTGGGGCTGTCGAGATAGATGCTGACCATGGATCCGTCGGGGCGGTCGACCCGCATGTCGATGACGACGCTGTCCGACGACGGACCGACGAGGGTGCTCGTCACCACTCGTTCGCCGGCGGGTCCTTCGGTTTCCACGCAGGACCGCTCCGGCCTGGTGGGCCGCGAGGGCCGGTTCGGCCGGGCCCCGGGGTCCTCGGTGGTCGGCTCGCAGGAAGAGTCCACGATCAGACGCTCGACGGAGATGCTGATGTCGCCCTGCTTGCCCGCCACCTGAACGGCCAGCGGCGTCGGCATGTCGTAGTACAACCTCGCCCGATAGGTCCCGCCGTCCCCGGTCGGGCTGGCGGGCACGGTCCGGCGGATGACGGTGGGCACCCGACCGAGTCGCACACCTGGCACGGCGTCGCGGATCGCCCGCGGAATGGCGGATTTCAGGCGGGCGATGGCGTGCGCGGTGGTCTCCGTGGGCTCGACCCCGCGCAATGTCGAGGGAACCGGACTCCTCGGGCTGGGCGCGGCCGAGGCCTTTGCCGCCGGACTGATCGCCGCCGGCCCGGAAGCGACCGCGAACCCGCCCGCCGTGGCCGCGGCGACCACCGCGAGCCCGCCGGCGACTGCCCCGAGGCGCTGGACCGCGAGCCTCCGCCGGGCCCGACGGATCAGAACGTCCACAGTGTGCCGTGGCGGCGGCTCCGGTGGAATGGTGGCATCGAAGAGAGTCCGGTAGCTCATGGCAGCACCTGCCTGTTCGGTGTGGGTGTCAACGACAATGCGCGCAAGGTCTCGAGCCCGCGCGCGGTCTGGCTCTTGACCGTGCCGAGCGAGACGCCGAGCACGTCGGCGGTCTCTTCGACGGAGAGGTCGCAATAGAAGCGCAGGACGAGCACGGCCCGCCGCCGCGGCCCGAGCCGGGCGAGGTAGGAATCCAGGGTCAGCCGGTCGACGCTGCCCGCGTCGGCGGCATCGACCGCCCCGTCGGGCGGGAACTCGTCGACCGGGTGCTCGCGCCGCCACGGCCGGCGCGTCTCGTCGATCACCGCCCGCGCCAGCATTCCGTTCACGTACGCGTCGACGTCGTTGATCTCCGAACGGCGGCGCCAGCGACCGTAGAGCTTGCCCAGCACCGTACCCACCAGATCGTCGGCCAGGTGCCAGTCGCGGCACATCAGGTAGGCGGTGCGCCGCCATCCCGGCATTCGCGCGCCCACGTAGTCACGAAACGCGTCCTCGTCCGAGGCCGTCATCCGACTCATCTCCACCCCATGCACTAGGGACGGACGCGATGGGCCCGGAGGTTGCCGGTGCCGCCAAGGGTGGGTAGATACGGGAAGCGCATTCATATAGACCAATCAAGGACAGCGGTTCCGTGACGGCGGCGGGTAGGTTCTGGCATCTCCGCCGAATGAGGTCCCGATGTCGGAGTTCTCACCGCACGACGACCCGGTTCTCCAGATTCGCACCCGGCAGGAGTTCGGCCGGGCGCTGACCGCGGTGCGGGAGCGAGCCGGACTCACCGTTCGCGACGTTGCCAAGGTCGTCAAGCTGCCACCGGCGACGGTCGGTGACTATTTCTCGGGCCGGCACCTGCCGCCGTCGAAGCCACCCGACCTGATCGAGGCGATCCTCGCCGCCTGCGGGGTGCGCGAGCCCGCGGAGCAGGCCCGCTGGCGGCAGGCCCTGGCCCGCGCCCGACGAGCACCCGGGCGGCGGCCGGCGGACGCGCCCGTGCCCTACCGGGGACTGGCCAGCTTCGACGTGGACGACGCCGAGTGGTACTTCGGGCGCGAGGAACTGACCTCGTGCCTCGTCGACGCGATCAGGGCGGTCGGCGGCTCTGGTGGAGTGGTTCCCGTCGTCGGAGCGTCGGGATCCGGCAAGACGTCGCTTATCCGCGCCGGCGCCGTCGCCGCGCTGCGTCGCGCTGGGTCCACACCGATGCGTGCGGTCATCGTGACGCCCGGCGCGCACCCGACCGCGAGTCTCGCGCGCGGACTGTCGACCGACACCGCCACCGACGCCGGACAGGCCGCCGCGGCCTTGGAAGCGGGCCCCGCCGCCATCTCGGCGCTGCTCGGCGATGGTGCGGCGGCGACCCTCGTGGTGGTCGACCAGTTCGAGGAGATCTTCACGCAGACCACGGAGAACCGTGAGCGGCAGCTGTTCGTGCGGATCCTGACGGACCTCGCCGCGACCCGGTCGTCCGTGGTCGTCGGCATGCGCGCCGACTTCTACCACCGGGCGCTGCGCATTCCCCTGCTTGCCGAGGCGCTGGCCAACCGCCAGGTGGTGGTCGGGCCCATGACCGACCAGCAGGTCCGCCGGGCGATCGTGGAACCGGCGCGACGAGCGCGGCTCGACATCGAGGACGGGCTCCTGGAGTTGCTGCTCCGCGATTTCGACCCGGCGAGCCACGACACCGGCAGCCTTCCGTTGCTGTCGCACGCGCTGCGCGCGACCTGGGAGCTGAGCCGCCACGGAAAACTCAGCGTCGACGCCTACCAGGAAACAGGTGGCGTCAGCCGTGCGGTCGCGCACACCGCGGAGACCGTGTTCGAGCAGCTCGAGGCCGAAGAGCAGGAGGCGGCCAAACGGGTTTTCCCGCGGCTGGTGCACCTCGGCCAGGGAACGACCGACACCCGGCGCAGAGTGCAGCGGGACGAACTGGTGTCCGACGACGCGTTCGGTGCGGCACTCGAACGGTTCGTCGCCGCCCGGCTGGTCTCCGTCGACGCGGAGGAGGTGCAGATCACGCACGAGGCCCTGCTGTCAGCCTGGCCGCGGCTACGGGACTGGATCGAGTCGGACCGCGCGCACCTGCGCGTCCACCGCCAGATCACCGACGGGGCGCGGCAATGGCAGGAGTCGGGGCGAGACCAGCACGCGCTTCCGCGAGGTGGCCGACTCGCTGTGGCGAACGAGTGGCTCGCCGAGCCGTCGAACCGCGACCGGCTCAACCCGCTCGAACGCGACTACCTGGAAGAAGCGATCGAGAGCGACCGCGCGGAGGCGCGGCTGCGCCGTCGGCGCACCCGCACGCTGAAGCAGTTGGTCGCGACGCTCACGTGCCTGGTGCTGGTGACGGCCGGCCTGGCCGTGGTGGCGCTACGCCAGCGCTCGGACGCCAGGCGGGAACGAGACCTGGCCGTGTCACGCCAGATCGCGACGGTCTCCGACGAGCTTCGGGGCACCGATCCCATGGTGGCGGCACAGCTCAGCCTGGCCGCCTACCGGGCGGCACCGACCCCGGAGGCCCGATCGAGCTTGCTCGCGGCCTATGGATCTCCGGCCGTAGGGCGGCTGATGGGTCCGCCGGGTGTCGTCCAAGCGGTCGCGATCAGCCGGTCGGGCGAGGTCATGGCCGCAGCCAGCCCGGACTTCGCACTGCGGCTGTGGACTCTCGACCGGTCGGGCCGCCCCGCCCCGCGCGGGCCGGCCGTGCCGGGACACACCGCGACTGTGTTCGCGTTGTCAGTCAGCCCGAACGGCCGCCTCCTCGCCAGCGCCGGGGGCGACCGCACTGTGCGCCTCTGGGACATCAGCCGCGCCGACGCGACCGTGCCTGTCGCGACGCTGACCGGCTTCGGAAACACCGTCTACTCGGTCGCCTTCAGCCCCGACGGTGGTGCGATCGCGGCCGGCAGTGCCGATGGGACGATCCGCTTGTGGAACATCGCCCGACCCGGTGAGCCGCAGCCTCTGGGCGACCCGGTGGAGACCGGTGCGTTCGTGCATTCCGTCGCCTACAGCCCTGACGGACGCCTGCTCGCCAGCGGTGGCGCCGACCTGGCTGTGCGGCTGTTCCAGGTCGGCGGCCCCGGCGGCGCGCGCCCGCTCGGCGCGCCGCTGACCGGCTACGCGAAGACGGTCTACGCGGTCGCCTTCAGCCCCGACGGTCGCGCACTCGCAACCGGATCGGCCGACAAGACGGTCCGGGTCTGGCACATCGAACGCCCTGACCGGCCCCGGGCCGAGCCACCACTCACGATCGCGGGAGGCTGGATCAACGCGGTCGCGTATTTCGACAGCGGGCGGCGGCTCGCGGCCGCGAGCTCTGACGGCAAGTTGTGGATCTTCGACACGGGGTCGTGGCGGGTCATGGCCGCGTTGCCGCATCCGGCGCCGGTGACCGGCATAGGGGTGGCCGACCCGACGGGCCAGCTCGCGTCCAGCGGTGCCGATGGCACCGTCCGGCTGTGGCACCCGCCCGGACCGGTGATCGCCGGCCCCGCGGAGACGGTGTTCAACGCCGTATTCGCCGAATCCGGAACCGTCATGGCGATCGCGAGCAGCGACAACAGCGCCGCGCTCTGGGACGTGACGGATCCGCGCGCACCGCGGCCGCAGGGCCCGACCATAACGCCGGCGGCCGTGGTCGGCCGGACGTCGGGCGCGGCGGCATTGAGCCCCGACGGGCACACGCTGGCCGTCGGCACGACCGATGGCGCGGTGCAACTGTGGGATGTCAGCGATCCCGCGCGACCGACTCCGATCCCGCGGCGGCTCGTCCGGCACACCGCGGTCATCGAGGCGCTCTCCTTCAGCCCCGACGGCCGGATCCTGGCTGTCGCGAGCGACGACCACACCGCGTCGCTGTGGGACGTGTCCGACCCGGCCCGGCCGGCGCTGCTGGGTAGTCCGCTGGCCGGACCGACCAACTACGTCTACGGACCCGCGTTCCGTCCCGACGGCCGGGTCCTCGCGGTGGGTGGCGCTGACAGGTTGATCCGGTTCTGGGACATCGCCGATCCGCGGCGCCCGGTCAGCCTCGGGCCCGCCCTCGGCGGACCTGACAACTACGTGTTCTCGCTCGCCTTCAGTCCCGACGGCCACCTGCTCGCGGCAGGCAGCGCGGACAACACCGTGCGGCTGTGGGACGTGTCCGACCCCGCGCGTCCGACGCCGCTGGGCGCACCCCTCACCGGGCCCGACAACTATGTCTACGCGGTGGCGATCAGCGGCGACGGCCGCACCCTCGCGGCCGGTGCCGGGGACGGGACTGTCTGGATCTGGGACATCGCCGACCGAACAGCTCCGCGCTTCGTCGCCGCGGTGGAGGGCCACGCCGGCGCGGTCTTCAGCGTCGCGTTCGACCAGCGGCGAGGGCTGCTCGCGACCGGGGGTGTCGACAAGGTCGCCCGGCTGTGGGACCTGGATCCGGAGGCCGTAGCCCGGCAGATCTGCGCCGCCGCGGGTGACCCGATCACCTCGGGGGAATGGCACAAGTACGTGCCTGGACAGGCGTCCCGCGCACCATGCGGAGTCTGACGTCCGGCCTTGTCCGGGCATTGCCCGCACCGTTCCATCCGCACCGCGCGGTCCGCTTCGCTGGTGACAAATCCGGCGACGACGGGAGACCCCATGGCGCGGCGCAGGCTCATCGCAATCGTTCTTACCGTTGGTGCATTGGCCGGCGGGTGCACACCGTTCCCGACCGACCTGCGCAAGGTCGACTGGGTGGCTGTCACCGGCCGCGACCTCAACTGTCCCGGCAGGGTCGTGAAGGCCACCTTCTCCCCGCAGTTCCACGACGTCAACGCCGACGGCAGAAACGAGGCTTTCGTGGCCATGCGATGCGACCTGTCGGGCGCGGCGTACCAGATCGAGGTGTTCGACGGTGCCTCCGACCCGGACAACCCGGTCCGCATCGCCGTGCTCGCCCGCAACGCACACGTGCCGCGCACCGAGATGATCTTTCTCGACGGGGGTTGCCTGGCCTTCGTGGGCGGGACGACCGTGGTGAGAGGCACCGGGTACAGCGCCGACAACACGGGAACCGTCGCGGACCGACAGATCGTCGTGACCACGACCTGGCGCAACGGCAAGCCGGAGATCGGGACGCCGCAGCCGACCCGCATGCTGCGGGCCACCGACTGTCCTTGACCGCCGTGGTCCGTGATCCGGGCGGATGAGCAGCCCGGATCACGGACGCCGACCGCCGTCAGACGTAGGTGTGCTGGCCGTTGAACGAGAAGTACCGCGTCACCGACCAGTACCAGTAGTAGCCACCGCCGTACCACGTCGTCCGACAGAAGTTGGAGCCGTGGACCGCGTTGTTGCCCACCCACGCTTTGAGGCCACCCACGGTGTCGCCACTGCTCACGCCCGATGTGCCGGGTGTGTCGATCGCGACGTTCGCCTTGCTCACCGACCCGCCCTGTGGGCACATGTTCGTCGTGACGGTCACGGAGATGTTGGTGAGCAGAGTCGCCCGGGCGGTTGGGACCGCGGCCTGAGCCGCGACGGCCGGAACAACCGCTGCCAACGCCGCCAGGGCGGTCAGGGTGGCCAGTCGCATGTAGAGCCGGTGAATCATGGTGGACCTCCTGATGGGGGTTCGCGGCAGGGGAGCCGCTGGACTCACCGATCAGTAGAGGTGCTTGGGGCACGGGCCGACAGCACGTTCGAAATGGCCGTACAAGGCCGGACGCTCGCTCAGACCTGCTCGAAGTGGAACTCGCGGATGAAGCAGTCCCGGGGCTGGCCGACCGCGAACAGCACGCAGTTCACTATCGAGGACGCGGTGAGGGCGCTGGTGGGCTCGCGTGGGCCCTGTTGGACGAAGTCCGGCGGGAACAGGGAGATGACCCGAATTCCTTCCGGCCGCAGGCGGTGCGACAAGATCGAGGAGAGTCCGGCGTGGGCGTGCTTCGCCGCGTAGAACGCTGGGTGTGCGCCCGAGCGGTGGTGTCCGACCTCCCCGCAGGCGGAGATCATGTTGACGATGTCAGGCCTCGAAGACGCCCGCAGCAGCGGCAACAGGTGTTTGGTCAACAGCACGACGCCGGTGGTGCCCGCCATCAGGCTTTCGATCGTGTCGTCGGTCGCGTCGGCCAGGTCGGCGCCTTCGATGTAGGCGGCGCCGTTGTGGATCAGCACGTCCAGCCGGTCCGTTCGTTCCGCCAGGGCTGCGGCGAACGCGCGTACCGAATCCGGTTGGGCAAGATCGCACTGGAAATCGGCCGCCGCCCGGTCGCGGGCCGAGCGGAAGACCGACGCCCCGCGTGAAGCGAACGCCTCCGCCAGTAGCCGTCCCGTGTCCCGTCCCGCGCCGGTGATCGCGACGCGCAGTCCTGCAAAGCTCACGGCCGACAGCGAAGCAGCTGAACCGGGCTTCAGGTCAAGTCGTCGGTGTCGCCACGCAGAACTCGTTGCCTGCCGGGTCCGCCAGGACCGTCCAGCCGAAGCCCTGAGGCATCTTCTGGCGGTCGACCACCGTAGCGCCCAGGCCGAGGAGGCGGTCGATCTCCGCCGCCGGGTCGCCGTCGCTGCTCCAGTCCAGGTGGACCCGGTTCTTCACCGTCTTGGGCTCCGGGACTCGTTGGAAACCCAGGCACAGACCGGGCGTTTCGCCGAGGATGAGGAAGTCGTTCTCGTGGCGCCAGGACTCGCGCAGGCCCGTGGCGGCCGCCCAGAAGCTGGCCAGGGTCGCCGGGTCGGCACAGTCGAAGGTCACCATGCGGGTCTGCAGCGCCATGACTTCGTACCCTAGTCCGGTTTTGTCCTGGTCAGGACGCCTTTTCTGCTATGAACGCGAGCATCTGCCGCCAGGCGTCCGCGACGTCCGCCTGGTGCTGGCCGAAGCTGCGGTCGAAGAAGCTGTGACCCGCGTCCGGATAGACGGTCATGCGTACGTCCGCACCGTGGGCGCGGACCCGTTCCGCGAACTGCTCCACCTCCGCCACCGGGGTGAAGTCCTGGCCCGCGGCCAGGATCTGCAGCGGCGACGTGATCTCGTCCGCCACGTCCGTGACCCGCGACGGCACGCCGTAGAAGCCGATCGAGCCGCGCAGGTCGTCGCCGGCCGCCGCCTGGCGCCAGGACATCGCGCCGCCGAAGCAGAAACCGACGGTGAACAACGACGTCGAGCCGTGGTCGCGGAGCCAGGCCGCGGCGGAGGAGGCGTCCATCCGTACGCTCGAAAAGTCCAAAGCGTCGACATGCTCGCGGTACGCGAAGTCCTCGCCGCGCTCGCCGCGTCCAGCGCTCCGGCCGAAGTAGTCGAAGGCCAGCGCCGACAGACCGGCCGCCGCGAAGCTCTCCGCGAGCTCTTTGTAGAAGACATGCAGGCCGCGTACGTCCGGGAAGATCACGATGCCGCGACCGGTCGGCTCCGCCGGATGGGCGAAGTAGCCGTCGAACTCGGTGCCGTCGGGGGAGCTCAGCACCACCGGGCCGTGCGCACCGACCGGGCCCGGGTTGGGCGGCTGCGGCGGGCGGGCCTCGTCTCCGTAACACATGTGATCATGGTGCCACCGCCGACGCCTAGATGGGAGTCGTGCCGGGGCAGCTGACCCTGTCGAGCGCCCGCGTCAACGCCGCCAGGTCGAAGTCGGCGAAGTTGTCCGTGATGCGCTGCCTGGTCGAACGCAGGTGGGTCGGGTACGCCGCTTCGAGCCGGGCGAGCCCCTCCGGCGTGAGCACCGCTTCCCAGCCTCGACCGTCGGTGTCGCAGCGGATGCGGCGGACGAAACCGTCGGACTCCAGGCGGGCGACCGCGCGGGTCATGCCGCTGAGTGAGAGGTCACACGCCGTAGCCAACTCGTTCATCCGTAGCTGCCGGTCAGGCGCCTCGGACAGGTGCATGAGCGTGGTGTATTCGGTGAGCGAGATGCCGGCGTCCTGCCGCAGGTCATGGTCCATGAGCTTGGGCAACACCGTCATCACGCGTGCCAGCGTGCGCACGAGTGCCTCTTCGTCGGCGCTCAGGGGCGGGGCCGCGGGCTCTGTGACGGGACGCATACGACCAGCTTACTTGCTCGCGCAAGGAACTGCTCGTATGTTTGCTTGACGAAGCAAGGACTTACCCCGAGTCCTTCTCTTGAGCAGGGACAGCACATCGTGACCAAGATCGGAATCATCCTCGGCAGCACCCGCCCCGGTCGCAACGGCGAGGCCGTTGCCAAGTGGGTGTACGAGCACGCGCAGAAGCGCACCGACGCCGAGTTCGAGCTCGTCGACCTGCTCGACTACAAGCTCCCGCACCTCGACGAGATCGGGCTGCCGAGCATGGGCAACTACCAGCAGCCGCACACGCTGGCCTGGGCCGAGAAGATCGCGTCGTTCGACGGCTTCGTGATGGTGACCCCGGAGTACAACCACTCCACCTCGGGCGCCCTGAAGAACGCGATCGACTTCCTGTTCGCGGAGTGGAACAACAAGGCCGTCGGCTTCGTCAGCTACGGCTCCGTCGGTGGCGCGCGCGCCGTCGAGAACCTGCGCCTCGTGGCCGGGGAGCTCAAGCTGGCCGACGTGCGCTCGCAGGTCATGCTCTCGCTCTTCCACGACTTCGAGAACTTCAGCGTGTTCAAGCCGGGCGAGCACCAGGCCGACGCGCTCCACACGACCCTGGACCAGGTCGTCGAGTGGAGCCGGGCGCTCGCTCCGCTGCGTGGCAAGGCCGCCTGACCGGCGCCCACACGCAGTTGGCCCGAGGGCCTGCCGACGGACAGCACAGCCACGGCAGGCCCTCGGGCCGTTCGCGTCCAGGGGCCCAGTGTCCACGCGGCGGTGACCAACCGTGCTCTCCGACCGTCCGGTGGAGTACCGTTCCCCCGGACACAGGAGGTCGAGCATGTCACTGACGGTGGACACGGAACAGCGCGGCGACGTTGTCGTGGTGTCGGTGGGTGGCGAGCTGGACATGGCCACCGCGCCCCAGCTCCAGGACCAGATCACCGATCTCCTCGACCGCGGCCTGTCCCGCCTGGTCTTCGACCTGACCGACGTCTCGTTCTGCGACTCCACGGGGCTGTCCGTCTTCGTCCGCGCGAAGAACAGCACCGACGACGCCGGTGGAGCCGTGCGACTGGCCGCCCCGCAGCGTGGCGTGCGCCGCATCCTCGAGGTCAGCGGCCTGGTCGAGGTGCTGCACACGTACGCGACCGTCGACGAAGCGGTCGCGGCCGGCGCCGCCGAAGCGGCCACCAGCTAACCGCGGAAGCGGCGATCAGCTAAGCGGCCTCGCGCAGCGGCTCCGCCAGGGGGCCGGTCTCGGCCAGCACGGCCGCGGGCGTCGGTTCGACCGCTTCGATCGGGCCGTTCGCGCCGGGTGCGCCCGCCTCGTCCTCGACGAAGGCCGGCCGGCTGATCAGCACGCCCGCCGTCGCCTGCACCAGCAACGCCACCATGAGCACGCCGAGCGGCGCGACCCAGCCACCCGTCGCCTCGTAGAGGATGCCCACCAGCAGCGGCCCCAGCGCGGCCAGGACATAGCCGACGCTCTGTGCGAACGCCGAGAGCGCGACCGTTCCCTCTGGCGTGCGGGCCCGCAGGCCGATCACGACCAGGCTCACGGGGAACACCGTCTGGCCGATGCCGAGCAGGGTGACCCAGAGCACCGCACCGGCATGGGGAGCCACGGCGAGGCCGACGTACGAGATCGCGGACATCGAGGTCAGCGTCAGCAGCACGGGCGCCAGCCGCCGCACCCGGCCGGCCAGTGCCGGCATCAGCAGCGCGAAGGGCAACGCGAACAGGGTGACGCCGGCGAGCAGCAGGCCGGCCGTCGACGGGGTGAAACCGGAGTCCCGGAAGAGTTGCGCCAGCCAGCCCATCGTGGCGTACCCGGCGATGGACTGCATGCCGAAGAACACCGCCATCGACCAGCCGATCCGGGTGCGGGCCGGCCGGACCTTGGCGCCCGGGTGGTGTCCGGGCCGCCGGACCACCCGCTGGCGGCGGCGCAGGGCGGCCGGCAGCCAGGGGAGGACCGCGATCGCGGCGAGCAGCGCCCACACGCCGAGCCCGGCCCGCCAGGAGCCGAACGCGTGCGCGACCGGCACGGCGGTCGCGGACGCCGCTGCGGCACCGATCGACATCGAGACCGTGTACGCGCCGGTGACCAGGCCCGGACGGCTCGGGAAGCTCTGCTTGACCATCATCGGCAGCAGCACGTTGGCGACCGCGATGCCGGCCAGCGCCAGCGCGCTGAACCCGATGAACGCGGCCGGAGCGTCGGTGAGCACCCGCAGCAGTTGGCCGAGGGCCAGCACCACCATCGCGCCGACCAGGAGCCGGGCCGGCGCCACGCGCCGGACCAGCCACGGTGTCGTGGCGCCGAAGACGGCGAAGGCGAGGGTCGGGATCGTGGTCACGACGCCGGCCAGCGCGCCGGACAGGTGCAGGCCGTCGCGGACCTCGTCGAGGAGGGCGCCGAGCGAGGTGACCACCGCGCGCAGGTTGACCGCCACGATGACGATGCCGACCAGCACCATCACGAGTTGGCGGCGTGGGACAGGTGGGGCGGTGTCGGCGGTGCTCACGACGACCAGCCTAGAATCATGGGACGATTTATGGTGGGGTGATGTTACGCATGACACTGTCGCGGTCGACACTGGTGCAGCAGGTGATCTCTGCCCTGAGCGAGCAGATCCAGGTCGGCGAGTGGCCGATCGGCAGCAAGATCCCCACCGAGCCGCAACTCGTGGAGCTGCTCGGTGTCGGGCGCAACACGGTGCGCGAGGCGGTCAAGGCGCTGACCCACGCCGGGGTGCTCGAGGGCGTGCAGGGCTCCGGCACCTACGTGCGGTCGACCGACGAGCTCACCGGTGTCGTGGCCCGCAAGTTCGGCGGTTCCGATCCCGAGCACACCATCGAGGTACGGCGGGCCCTCGAGGTCGAGGCGGCCCGGTTGGCGGCGCTGCGGCGTACCCCTGAAGATCTCGAAAAACTCGACGCGGCGTTGGTGGCGCGTGACGCGGCCTGGCAGACCGGCGACGTGGACGTGTTCGTCGAGGCCGACGCCGACCTGCACGTGGCCGTGGTGGCCGCGGCGCACAACCCGATGCTGGCCGAGCTGTACGCGTCGGTCGGCGCAGCCGTCCGAGCGTCCGTGGCCGTCGCGGTCGGACCGTCGATGCGGGCCGGCACACACATCGATCATGGTCGACTGGTGGGAGCTATCCGTGACCGCGATGCCGACCGTGCGGCACACGAGGCGGGCAAGTTCCTGGAGGCCCCCGCGCGGGAATAGGGTGAGCCATGCTTAAGGGCTTCAAAGACTTCATCATGCGCGGAAA
The DNA here is from genome assembly GCF_900188485.1 of Asanoa hainanensis. Classification (GTDB taxonomy): domain Bacteria; phylum Actinomycetota; class Actinomycetes; order Mycobacteriales; family Micromonosporaceae; genus Asanoa; species Asanoa hainanensis. The sequence goes on along the minus strand of NZ_FZPH01000006.1, from coordinate 87,632 downwards.
CGTGGTCGACCTGGCGGTCGGCGTGGTGATCGGCGCGGCGTTCACCGGCGTGGTCACCCAGTTCACCAAGTCGTTCCTGGAACCCCTACTCAAGCTCATCGGGGCGGGCGCCAACCGAGTCGGCGGGCGCAACGAGATCAGCGCGAACAACTACGTCGAATGGGGCGCGTTCATCAACGTGCTCATCACGTTCCTGCTGACCGCCGCCGCCCTCTACTTCCTAGTGATCTTCCCCATGAACAAGCTGGCCGAGCGTCGCCGCCGTGGCGAGGAGCCCCCGCCCGCCGCGCCCAGCGAAGAGATCAAGCTGCTCACCGAGATCCGCGACGCCCTGATCGCCGGCGGCCGGGTCCCGGGCCAGTACCGCTCGGCCCTCGACCAGACCGTCGGCAGGGAGAATCCCCCTACCTCGCGATAGTCGAACGTATGTTCGATACTGTGCCACCATGGAGCAGCGAAAACACTGGTGGAACGGGAAGTGGGGCCGCGCCGCGCGGCGCGACGTCTACCTGCGGATCGACGCCGATACGTGGCATGTCGAGCAGCGGGCGGGCGGCGCGGACGGTGTGTCCCACTTCTACGAGTTCGAGAGCGAGGAGGACGCGTACGACCGCGTGCGCGCCCTTCTCGTCGGGCCGTTCGAATGGCGCGAATTGTCAGCGCGCCCGCCGCAATAGGGGTTAGGCCGTCGCGGACTCGAGCAGGGCGAGGGTGCCGAGCGTCAGCTGGTCGCGGATCCGGCTGACCGAGGCCTCCCATTGGCGGGTGAAGCCGGGCCGGCGTTCCAGCGACTGCCAGACCGGCTGCACCGCCTCGTCGACCCGGGCCGCCGGCATCCACAGGTGCAGCAGGGTGTCGATCGCCGGGCGCAGCCGGGAGATCCGCTGCGCCCGGGTGCCCGGCCCGGTGAGGCTCGACTCCATCAGGGCCAGCAGGGTGGTCAGCAGCCAGTCGTGCAGCGCGAGGTCTTCGCAGAGGTCGACGATCGCACCGACGTGGTCGCGCGGCACGACGAGCTCGAGCACCCGCAGCGTCGGCGTCGCGACCCGGAACGTGCCGGTCGCCTCGGCGCCGGGCTCGTCGGTCGGCGTCACCACCCAGCGCATGTGGGTGCGCTGGGTGCGAAACGGCGGGTGCCGGTCGAGCCGGGTCGAGCGCTGCACCGCGTCGAGCGTCCGCCCGCTGATGGCGCCCAGGTCGAGGGTGCCCATCGGCTGGCCGGTGCCGGCGAAGCCTCGGGCGATGTCGTCGCCGGCCGCCTTGCCGATCGCCTCGATCGTGCCCGGCCTGGTCAGGTAGTGCGACCAGGAGAGCCGTCGGTTGGCGGTGCTCTTGACCACGACCGCGTGCCCGGAACCCTGCGCCACGTGGCCGCCGGTGATCGAGGCACGGGAGACCACGGTGCCGACGCCGCGGATGACCTTGCCGGAGCCGGCCGGCAGCCGGCAGTCCACACTGGTCAACAGGTTCGGTGAGACGGCGTACGCCATCGGCCGCTCGGAGCGGCGCACCTGCTCGCCGACCAGCAGGTTGAGCACCTCGGCCGTGGCATCCCAGGGCAGCGAGGTCGAGTTCTGCAGAAGTCCGGTGTGGACCTCGCCAAACGTGAGCATGTCCATCTCCGTGCGCGCCGAACGATAGCGGCTGAATCACATCCCATGGTCCGCCCGGTAGGCAAGGGTGCCGCGCGGAATGCCACCCAGACGATACTTTGATCAGCCCCGATGCCCGGGAACCCGAAGGTTGCCAGATGTTGGTACGGTAACGGCGCGTGTCGCTCGCGTAATCGAGGAGCCGCGTTGACCAAGGTCTACGTCTCAGCAACGTTCCGTGATCTCGAAGAGTGCCGTTCCGCTGTGAAACTGGCGCTCCGCAGGTTGCGGGTCGAAGACGTGGCCATGGAGTCCTATGTGGCCGAAGATCGACGTCCGGTCGAGCGCTGCCTCGAAGACGTCGCCGAGTGCGACCTTTATGTCGGCATTTTCGCCTGGCGCTACGGCTTCGTGCCACCCGGCTACGACCGGTCGATCACCGAGCTCGAATACCGCCAGGCCGAGGCGATGGGCAAGCCCTGCTTGATCTTCCTGCTCGACGAGGAAGCGCCGTGGCCGCGGGTGCACATCGACCGGGGCGGCGAGGCCGAGCAGATCGAGGCCCTGCGCAGCGAGCTCGTGGTCCGGCACATGTGCAGCACGTTCACTGGCCCGGGCGACCTGGCCGCGCTGGTCACCGCCGCCGTCGCCAACTGCCTGGCCGACATCGGCCGGCCGACCGGCCCCCTGCAGTCGCTCAGCGCCGAGACGCTCAAGCGCTACTACGACCGCCTCCACCAGCAATACGGCGGTCTCGACCTTGACGCGCTGACGCCACCGCAGCGCGACGAATACCTCCAGATGCGGCTCACCTCGGTGTTCATCGAGCAGTCCGTGCGCGAGGACCCGCCGCCGGTCGAGCTGCCGCGCGAGTGGTGGCAGCGCATGCAGTACGAGGGCCATCTCGAGACCGAGGACGTGCCCGACGAGGTCGACCCCGACGAGCTGGCGCTGCTGCACAAGGCCTACCGTGCCAAGCCGTTGCGCCGGCTGTTCGACATCGTCGCCGCGCCCGACAACCAGGCGATCGTGCTGCTCGGCGACCCTGGCTCGGGCAAGTCGACCGCGGCCCGCTACATCGCCCTCGCGCTCTCGCAGAACGGCACACCCGTCGAAGACCGGCTCGGCCCGCTCGACGGGCACCTGCCGCTGTTCATCGAGCTGCGCTCCTACGTCGCGCTCTACGCCGAGGGCAAGTGCAGCAACTTCGTCGACTATCTCGACCATCGCGCCGGCCTCGACGGCCTGGGCCTGGAGCGGGCGGCACTGCTGCGCTACCTGACCGGCGGCGGCCCGGCCGTGGTCATCTTCGACGGCCTCGACGAGATCTTCGACAAGCGCCGCCGCGAGGCGGTCGCCAACCAGATCGCCGCCTTCGCCGGCGAGTTCCCGCACGTGCGGGTGATCGTCACGTCCCGCATCATCGGGTACGCCCGGCGGGTGCTCAGCGAGCTCGGCTTCGCCCACTTCACCCTGCAGGATCTCGACGACAACCAGATCACCGAGTTCCTGGCCAGCTGGTACGACCTTGCGATGAACGACCGCCCCGGCGACTCGGCGGCCCGGCGGGCCCGGCTGCTGGCGGCGATGCGGCACTCGCCGTCGATCCGCGAGCTGGCCGGCAACCCGATGCTGTTGACCATCCTGGCGATCATCGGCAAGCACCAGGCGCTGCCCCGCGAGCGCTGGAAGCTGTTCGACCACGCGGCCTCGGTGCTGGTCGAGCACTGGGACATCAACCGCCACCTCCAGGACCAATACGAGAGCCCCGGTTTCATCGACGCCGAGGACAAGAAAGAGCTTCTGCGCCGGCTGGCGTACAAGGTGCAGAGCGGTGAACGGGGGTTGGCGGCCAACTACGTCAGCGCCGAGGACCTGAGCGAGGTGTTCGAGGAATACCTCGCCGAGCGCTACCAGAAGGATCCGGCCGAGGCGCGCGCGATCGCCCGCTCGATGATCAACCAGTTCCGCGAGCGGAACTTCATCCTGAGCCGCTACGGCCCCCACCTGTACGGGTTCGTGCACCGCACATTCCTCGAGTTCTTCTGCGCCGAGGCCGTGGTCGGCAAGTTCAAGCACGACCAGCAGTGGCCGTTCAGCCGGCTCAAGGACCTGTTCGTCGAGCACTGGGCCGACCCGTCCTGGCGCGAGGTGCTCCGCCTGGTCGCCGGCGCCCTCCACGAACGACACACCGCGCAGCTGATCTCGTTGCTGGCGACCGACGTCAACCACCCGTGGCCGGCCGGTGCCTTCGCGCAGCCGCCGTGGAACCTCGCGCTGGCCGCGCAGTGCCTGGCCGAGGTGCGCAACCCGCATACCGCGGTGTCGATCCCTGCCCAGGACCTGCTGCGCCGGATCATCCTGCTGATCGAGCACTGCGTCTCGATCGACGACCGCGACACGATGGCGCTGATCGAGACCGAGATCCTGCCGGCGGCCCGCACGATCGGCGCCACCTGGCCCGGCGGCCAGATCTACCTCACCTGGTACCGGCGCCGTGGCGTGCGGCTGATCTGGAGCTCGGTGTCGGCCTATGCCGCGCAGCTCGCCGCGATCCTGGCGCCGCCGTCGGAGCACATCGAAGACCTGTTCAGCACGGTGCTCAGCGCGATCGACGACCGCTGGGCGTCGTACGCGGCGGTCGCCGGGCTGGCCGAGCTCGCGCAGGTGGCGGGCACCGCGGCCAACCGCAGTGCCTACCAGCTCGCCTTGACCCGGGCCGGCGAGGAGCTGATCCGCCGGGCCCGCGACGACGCGTACGCCGGCGTGCGGCTGGCCGCCGTCGAAGCGCTCGGTGAGCGGTTCGGCACCGACTCCCGGGTGCGTGACGTGCTGCTGGAGCGGGCCACCGTCGACGGCTACGCCGCTGTCCGGTTGGCTGCCGTGCGGGCGCTCGGCGAGCGGTTCCGCGACGAGTCGGCCGTCCGCCGCCTACTACTTGACCGCACCCGCCGCGACGGCAACGCGGGTGTGCGCCGCACGGCCGTGCAGATGATGGAGCGGCTGCCGTACGACGACACGGTCCGCTCGGCGCTGGTCGACCGGGTGCGCACCGACCGCGACGCCGAGGTGGTGGCCGTCGCCGCCCGGGCGCTCAACGACTGGGGCCTGGGCTACGAGCACCTGCGCGAGGTGCTGATCGAGCGGATCCGCGCCGAGCCCGACGGTGTGGTCCGCCGCGCCTCGGTGCGCGTACTCGCCGACCGGCTCGGCTCCGGGCAGCCCGTCCAGAGCCTGCTGACCGCGCTGCTGCACGACGACCGCGACGCAGGCGTGCTGAGCAGCGCGGCCAAGACACTGGTCGAGCGGTTCGACGCGGCCGACACCGTGAAGAGCCTGCTGATCGAGCGCACCGGCCGCGACCCCGACGAGATCGCCCGGCGGGCCGCCGTGCAGATCCTCCGGGAGCACTTCCGCGCCGACACCGAGGTGCACACGGCGCTGGTCGAGTGCGCGCGCCGCGACCATTCGGCCGAGGTGCGGCTCGTCGCCATCCGGGCGCTGACCGCGGCGCTGCCCGGTTTCGCACCGGCCACCACGGCCCTGGCCAAGATCGCACATACCGACACCGACGCCGCCGTCCGGCTGGCCGCGACCGAGGCCCTGGTGAAGAAGATCGGCCTCGACGCGACGGTCTGCGCCGTGCTGTCGCGGCTGGTCGGCGAGGATCCCGACGCGACGGTACGCCGGACCGCGGTCGACGCCCTGGCCGAGCGCTGTGGCGGCGACACCCAGGTCCGCCGCGAGCTGCTCGACCGGGCTCGGCAGGACGCCCACGCCGAGGTGCGCGGTGCCGCCGTCCGGGCCCTGGCCCGGCACGCGGCCGCCGACCCCGAGGTGATCGCGCTGCTCCTGGAGCGCACCCGGGACGATCCCGACGGTCAGGTCTTCGCGGCGGCCGCCAAGGTGGCCGACGACGGCACCCGCACCGTGATCACCGCTCGGGTGCAGTCGGACGCCAACCCCCGGGTACGCGAGGCCGCCGCGCACGCGCTCCAGCCGTACGCCGCTGAGCCGGAGGTGCGGGAGATCCTGCTCGACCGGGTCCGGCGCGACCCCGACGCGCTGGTCGTCACCGAGGCCGCCGTCGCCCTGGTCGCGGCCGGCATCGACGACGAGCACCGCGACCTGCTCGCGCTGCGGGCGACCGGCGACGACGAGACCGTCCGCGCCGCGGCCCTGCGGGCGCTCGGCGAGTCGTTCGGCGGCGACCCGGCGATCCGCGAACTGCTGATCGAGGCCGTCCGCCGCGACAGCGACCTGCGGGTGCGCCGCGAGGCCCTGCGGGTGCTGGGCGAGCGCCTCTACGCGCACGAAGAGGTGCGCCAGATCCTGGTCGACATGGTGCGCGACGGTGACTGGTCGATCCGCGAGGCGTCCGTGCGGGCGCTGTGCGAGCGGTTCGGCGGCGACGTCGAGATCCGGCGGCTACTGGTCACGCTGGCCAGCACCGACGACGACCGCAACTTCCGTCGGCTCGCCGGGCAGGCGCTGAGCTGGCTACCCGGCGCGGACCCCGAGCACCTGCCCGACATCGGCGACTAGCGTGTCACTCCCCGATGAAGACGTAGTCGATGCGGTCGACCAGCTCTTTCGGCAGCTCCATGTTTTCGCCGCGCATGCGGGTGAAGACCTGGTCGAGCACCGTCGGGTCGATCGAGACCTGGTTGAGGATGGTCCGCACCGCGAGCTCGACCTGCAGGAACCGCGAGCCCAGCACCGAGAACGTGCGGTAGGCGCTGAACGCGGCTGCGCGCGGGTTGAGCTGCACGACGGCGGGCAGCTTGTCCCAGTCGTCGGGGAGCTCTTCGACCTGCCAGGGCGTGGTGACGATCTCGCCGTTGTGGCGCAGCAGGCCGAGCCGGATGAGCTGCCAGACCGCCGCGAGGAACGGGCACGACCAGCGTCGCTGGCCGTTCTCGAGGTCCCACAGCTCGACGTCGACGAAGATCGAGTGCCGGTTGGCCGCGTTCTGCATCGGCGGCAGCCAACCCTTGTCGGCCATCGCCGGGATCGCGACCGTGTTCGGCGAGCGCTGGCCGTTGCACAGCCAGCCGGTCTCCGTGGTCGGCGGCCGGATGCCGTTGCTGCCCGGCACCGGGTCGGTGACCAGGGCCTGCTCGACCAGCTTGGCCAGCGGGATCTCGTCGGCGACCGCGCAGCCCGACTCGCGCGCCAGGTAGTCGATCACCAGGCCGCTCTCTTCGGCGGCCGCGACCAGCATCGGGATCACCTCACGCGGTGTGCTGAACCGCGAGAAGTAGTCGTCGACGAGGAAGCAGGTGCTGACCCGGGGGCGGTTGCCGCCCGGTTTGGTCGCGACGGTGCGCGCGGCGGACTGTGCCCACGGCGCGATCCGGCGAAAGTGCCGGCGCAGCGAGTCCATGCCGCCGGCGAACTCTTCCATGTAGAGGTGGCCCAGCTCGATCGAAAGGTGCGAGAGCGGAACGCGTTCGACGTTCCGCGCAGCGACCGCCTCTTCGAATGCCACTCCGGTCACAGCGTCTCCCAGGCCGCATCGTCGACGATCTTTTTAGCCAACGAGTCGAACTGTTCCAGCGTCTCACGGTTCGCGATGCGCCGCGACCACACGTCGTTATCCGAAATAAGCTGTTCACGCCATTGCAGGACAGGGTCGAGCGGGATCGACCCGAGCAGCAGGGTGCGACCGACCTTCCGGCTGCTGGCCAGTTCGGACAGATCCCGGTCGACGTCGCGCAGCCACGCGATCTGGGCGGGCCGCAGCCCTTCGAGCTCCGGTGAGTCCGGGTTGACCACCGCGGTGCGTACGAACCGCAACGAGTTCTGCAGTTCCTCGCGGTCGTGCCCGTGGCTTTCCCCGGTGTGCAGGATGCCCCGCTCGCCGTAGACCAGACCGGAGGCGGCGAGCACGTGCTGCCGGGTCCAGCGGTGGAAGACCAGCCAGCGCGTGCGGATGTTGCGCAACGCTTCGGTCGCGGTCGCCGCGAGCACCATCTCGGTCGCGTACGACCGGCCGGCGCTCAGGTCGACCAGGCAGAGGTCGAACTCCTCCTCGAGGTGCAGGAAGAGCCGGGCGCAGCGCTCGGTGTTCTCCTTGGTGATCGGGAACTCGCCGCCGCCGCTGTCGCCGGGCAGCAGCACCAACCGGCCCGCGCCCGGCGGACGGCTGCGCAGGCTGGACCGGTCGGACTCCTGCCAGATCTCCAACCGCTGCGGGTCGGCGACCATGCCGTGCAGGTAGGAGTGCAGGCCACCCTGGGTGGTGCCGTGCAGCGTCGTGGGAATGTTGAAGATCGCGCCGGAGGTCGGCGAGCCGAAGTCGAAGTCGAGATAGCAGACGTCACTGCCCTGCAGCGCACTCCGATAGAGGATGTTGCTGCTGGTGACGGAGCGACCGGTGCCGCCCTTGTCGGAGGTCGCGAAGATCAACATTTGGTTAGCCCGCCTCGGTCACGTCACGCCTCGCGGCGGCCAGTTCGTCCAGCGCGATGAGCACCTGCGCCGCTAGGACGGCAGCGGTGCCAGGGCGCTCCGGCAAGATCTCGCGGGCCCGGGACAGGTGGATCGACGCGACCTTGAGTGTCTCTCGCATGCGCGGTCCGGCGTCGCCGGCGCCCGAGAGCAGTTCCATGTCGTACAGGTGCTCGGCCTCGGTGAGCAGGTCGAACGCGTAGTTGCCGAGGCGCGGACTGCGCAGTGGTGGCCGGTTGAGCATGTTGGCCGTCGTCACCAGGCCCTGCACCACGCGCTGGGTGTAGTACCAGGACGGTTTGTCGTAACGGGTGGTCAGCTGGCCGAACACCGAGGTGGGCTGGTCCCACAGGTTGCGGCCCGGCCCCTTGTCGAGGCGGCGCCTGTTGAGGTGCTCCCAGGTGCGGTCGGCCAAGTCGAGCATCCGGCTGCGGCCCTCGGCGTCGTTGATCAGCCCGCCGATCACGGTCGTGCGCTGGAAGAGCAGGGCGGCGAACTCGGAGACCGTCCACAACAGGCGGGAGTCACCCGCGTCTTCGCTGCCGACCAGCGGCACGAGCACGCCCGGGGCGTGCAGGCTCAGTGCGGGGTCGGTGTCGAACGGACGCCGGGTGACCCGCGCGCGGTTGGCCAGCTCCTCCAGCACGGTGCCGATCCGGCCCAGCTCGATGTCGGAGCCGCGCTCCTGGACCAGGCCTTTGACGGCGAGCGAGGTGACCAGCAGCGTGTAGTAGTCGGACGCGTCCTCGTCAGTGGTGCGCCACGGGATGTCTTCGACCGGCCACCGCTGGGCCTGCCCGAACGTCGCCATGGTCGACCAGTAGGCGCGGGTCAGTTCCCACCGCAACTGGAGCGCACGCGAGAGCCGCTGCTGCTCCTCGTTGAGCAGACCGAGGACGCGCGTACGTTCGGAGAACAGGTCTTCGATCGCGTCGACGGCGATGACGGTGAAGTAGAGGTAGGGCGCGTCCTGGGCGAAGCCCTTGGGCTGCTGGCCCACCGGCTCGTTGGTCTCGATGGGCGGGGCGCCGGTGACGATCCCCCAGGACCAGCCGACCTCGAACAGCCGGTCGGGGCTGTCGATGTCGCCGACCTGGCCGGAACCGATCAGGACCTCGCGGAAGCTGGCGATGGTTTCCCGGAGGTCGCGGCGGACAGCGCTGACCACCTGGCGCTGTGGCAGGTTCTCCTGGTTGATCATGGTGGTGAGCGCCTGGCCGTACGCGGAGTCGATGTCGAAGACGTTGACCGTGAAGCTGCGCAGGAGCCCGACCATGGCGGCGCTCAGCCGGGTGCTGGCCTGGAACTCGAGCGCCTCGATCTCTCTGCGGTTCTCTTCGCGGTTGGCGACCGACCGGAGGACCTTGAGGAAACCGAGTACGGACAGCGACAGCGTGACGGACATCGCGAACGAGTCGACGATGTCTAGCCTGAGCTGCTCTTTCGACGGCTGCGCCGGCCCTGTCGAGCTGAAGTAGGACGAGCCGGAGAACAGCGGAGTGCCGTCAGGGTCGCTGTAGCGGTCGAAGTATTCGCGGAGGATCCCGATCAGGGTCTTCGGGATCTCGGTCGCGTTGCCGAGCGGGCGTAGCGCCCGGATCATGTCTTCGGCTGTCTCGTCCGGACGGTCCAATTTGAAGGACTCGACCTTGGTCGCCGGGGTCAGGATGCAGAGCAGCTGCTCGGCGTCACCGATGGAGTTGGGGGCGTCGCGCCCGCCGAACTTCCACTTCTTTTCCCGCTCTGACCAGGACGAACGCACTGTCGCGTTCCAGATCTCCAGCAGCTGTTGACGAGGCTGCATCCTCATCTGTCGCGCACCACCATCCGCCGCCTGACTCCACTGACGTTAGCTAGCAACCCGGGAGAACACTGTGGACGCGCCACGGGACGGCTCGTCAGCACCTCATTCGTCCGCTTCACTCAATGATGGACCACGGGTCAAGGCCGCCGAAAGGCCCGTGGCCTCTGTTCCAAGCTGGCGGTCTTCACCTGCGTAAACGCCGACATGTCGGCGCGGTGACGCGACGCCGCTCCGGAGCACGCTTTCATGATCATCTACTGTGGCCTGACGCATCACCAAGATCCACAGTGGGCGGACCGGCCGGATGGCCGAGTCGAGGTGGCCGAACGTACGGCTTGGCAACCCTCCCGACAGATGGCTGACAGTTTCACCTGTTGATCACGATAAATATCCGGGTTTCGATAGCTATCGTGACTGGTCTATGTATGTGACATCGATTTCGATCTGTTCACTGCCGTGGGCGGCTGGATAGCGTCTCGATAGCCATCGATGGGCTGGGCATAGGGGCCTGGCCGCAAGGGGGAGGGCTTCATGCGTCGAACCATCGCGCTGTTGGCCGGGACGGCGCTGGTAGCAGCGATGCTGCCAGCGACCATCGCGACGGCCGAACTTAAGAACGACTCGGGGCCGAGTGCCGCGGACCGCGCACGGCTGGCGACAGGGGGACAGGTCGCAGACAAGGCGCCGGCCGGAAAGGCACCGACGGGCGTCAATCCGTATCTGGCACTCGTACCCGATCCGACGACGATCGACTATGCCGCGTGGAAGCAGGTCGCCGAAAAGCAGGGCCTTGTCCGAGAGCAGAAGCGGGCACTCCGCAAGGCGGTGGCCGTGTCGCCGGTGCTGGTCGACGAGGACGAGCCTGACGGCACCCAGGGCAGCAACGACTCGCCGGCCATCGCCCAGCCCGTGCCAGGCTTCGGCACCAAGGGCAAGCAGAACCCGCGGGCCCGCATCCTCGGCTCGCTCGACAACGAGGTGGTCACCCGCACCGCCCTGACCCCCAACACCGAGGACGACGGCGCCATCCCGCTGGCCCGCGACACCGGCATCCAGGGCGTTCGCAACGGGATCAGCACCAGCGGCACGATCGGCGACGGGCCGCACGGCTCCGCCGCGGGCGACACCGGCGACTTCGACTTCTACAAGCTCACCATCACCCAGGTCGGCGAGACGATGACCGCCGACATGGACACCCCGGTGGGCCTGCTCGACCCGATGCTCGCGCTCTACAACGCCGCCGGTGAGGAGATCGCGTTCAACGACGACTCCGGCGGCCTCGACAGCCTCCTGCGCTTCACGTTCACCGCAGCCGGCGACTACTACCTGGCCGTGACCGGCTACAACGTCCTGCCGGCCGACCCGTTCGACCCGGCCAGCGGCGACGGCGCCGCCAGCGAGGGCGCGTACAACCTGCTGCTCGACGTGGCCGCGGCCGACGTCGACTTCTACGCCGTGCAGCTGCGCAAGGGCGACGTGCTGGGCACGTCGGTCACCGGCTCGGCCGCGCGGATCACCGTGTGGGACACCGCCGGGCGCGAGGTGCACGGCTCCGACCAGGACGCCACCTTCATCTACCCGCCGAACAGCCCGCTGCCCGGTGGCGGCAACGCCGTCAGCGAGCATGTCGCCGACGAGGACGGCCTGCACTACGTGTCGGTCGGCAGCGGCAGCGGCAACTACGACATCACCGTCGAGGCGTTCCGGCCGAACCTGGAAGGCGACAAGATCACCCAGACGATCTTCATCGACTTCAACGGCCAGCGGCTCAACACCGCGATCTTCGGTGGCCCGGGCGTCGTCACGCTCAGCCCGTTCCGCGCCTTCCTCGGCCGCTGGGGCCTGACCACCGCTGACGAGAACGCGCTGATCAACAAGATCGTCGCCGAGGTGACCGAGAACCTGAAGCAGGACCTCGTCGCCAGCGGGCTCAACGACAAGTTCCGCCTCAAGATCCTCAACAGCCGCGACAACGCCGACCCGTTCGGCGAGGTCAACGTCAGCCGGCTGATCGTCGGCGGCACCATCGCCGAGTCCGGCGTCAACACGATCGGCATCGCCCAGTCGATCGACCCCGGCAACTTCGACACGCAGGAATCGGCACTGATCCTGCTCGACGTGCTCAGTGGCCCGGCCGCCGACGACGCGTCGCTGAACTTCTACCTCACGCCGGCGAGCGACAAGCGCGCCTTCATCGCCCAGGCGATCGGCAACGTGGTGTCCCACGAGGCCGGTCACTTCTTCGGCAACTGGCACGTCGACCAGTTCAACGACACCCTCAACCTGATGGACCAGGGCGGCAACTTCCCGCTCCTGTACGGAGTCGGCCCGGACGGCATCGGCGGCACCGCCGACGACCCGGACGTCGACTTCGGCGAGGACGAGTTCAACCCGAGCGAAGGCTTCACCGGCACCGAGGACACCAAGGGCCGGCTCGCGACGGTGCTGACCCGCTGACCCACCGCGCGGAGGGGGCCGGTCCTGCCGGCCCCCTTCCGTCAGCTAGAGACCAACCGCCCGCCGGGTGTACGACTTCCGCTCCTGTACGGAGTCGGCGCGGACGGGCTCGGCGGCACCGCCGACGTTCCGGACGTCCACTCGGTGAGGACGAGTTCAACCCGAGCGAAGGCGGACCACCGCACGGAGAGGAGGCCGGTCCCCGGCCCCTTCGTCGTCAGCCGGGCCGGACGTCCGGCGGGGTGTACGACAGCATGTGCCGCGTCAGTTCTTTGCCCGGTACGACTCGGCCGTAGTTGGTATCGACCGTGACCACGTATCTCCGCGCGATCGCCTGAACCAACACAAGAACAAGATCAGGCTCTCTGTAGTCAACGCTGAAGACGACGCAGGGCGCGGTCGGAATTCGATCCGGGGGCCAATCTTCGAAGACGCCATCAGCCTCAGGGTCGGTCACCTCGACGATGTAACCCGCGTCTTGACCTTGCCGAAAGGTCATGACGGGACCAGCTATCGACGCGGCGCCGACGGGCCGCACGAGCTCTGCCAGGCCGGTCAAGGTGAGGGTCAGGTCTTCGACGGCCAGGACCACCGTTTCGGTCACGACTTCGGCCGCCGGCTCCGACGAACAGGCCGCGACCAGCCCAAGATGATCACGCGTTCAGGCGCTGTGCAGTGCTGGTGGCACTGGGGCGTCCAGGTGTTCCAGGAGTGCGGCGAGTTTGCGGTCGAGTTCGTGGCCTACCTCGGCGATGTCGTCGGCGCCCACGGCACCGAACGACGAGAAGGTCGCGCTCGGGCGTTCGATGATGAAGTGGGTCTCGCCGGCCCGGCTGGCGATCATCGGTCGCAGGGGCGCGTAGAGCATCGCGGCCTGGTCATGGCGGTACATCCGTTCGGCGAGCACGTGGTTGCCCATCAGGTAGACCACGCATTCTCCCGGGTCGTGGGCCAGCCGCATCAGCGGACCGTCGTCACTGGACCAGTAGCGCAGGAAGCCCCACGGCGCCGCGGCGTCCACCTGGGCGGTGACCTCCGACCAGTCGGCCTGGCGGGCGATGAGCGCGTTGAGGGCCGCGTAGTCGAGCGCCGGCACGGCCGTCTCGTACCGCTGCCGGAAGTCCTCGAACGACCCTTCGACGGGGATGCGGTAGCGGTCGGCCTGGTAGCGGCTCTCGGAGATCGCCATCATTCGGACGCTAACAGCGTGACCGCCGGCTGTCCGGCTGTTGCCCAAGCCGTCAGAGGAACATGACGTCGATGGTGGCGACGGACAGCATCGCGGAGAAGTTGGTGACGGCCGGGTCCGGTCGGAGCTCCAGTTGGAGTGTGATGCGCAGCTCCGGGGCGCCGCGTAGGCGGGCCGCCACGGGGTGGGTGAACTCGCCGCTGGAGTTGGCGTAGGAGAAGAACGGCATGGTCCGCTCGTGGACCACGACGGTGAGCTTCCCGGCGACGTCGCCCTCGCCCTCCTGCCGGCGGGATCGCGAGCCGAACGCAAAGGCGTATCCGGTGACCGCGACCTCGACAGCCGCGGGCATGGTGTCGCCCGTGACCGGGAAGGCGATCGAGAACTCCCGCGTCAGCACCTCGGCCGTCCCGACGCCCGCCGTCGCGGAGAGGTCGTCGAGGTTGATGGTGGCCGTCTGCCCGTCCGGGCTGATCGCGAAGCTGGCGCCGTCCGGCGGAACCGCCGGCTCACCCATCGTCGGTTGTTCGCCGTCCGGACGCATGGAGCCTCCCCACCGAGAGCGCGGCTTCAGGTAAGAAGAGCAGACACCCAAACCTACGGCGACCGTGTCACCCGTACGTGGCGTCTAGGCCAGGCCTGCGCGGACCGCGTACAAGGCCGCTTGTGTCCGGTCCTGGACTCCGAGTTTGGCCAGGATCGCGCTCACGTGGGCCTTTACCGTTTTCTCGGCCAGGCCCAGCGCTCGCGCGATCTCCCGGTTCGACCGCCCGCGGCCGATCTCCGTCAGCACCTGCCGCTCCCGCGGCGTCAGCCGGGCCGGGTCCGCGCCCGGTTCGCCCTCGCTCAGTACGCGGGCCACGTCCGGGTGGAGCAGCGTGTGTCCGAGGTGGACCGATCTGATCGCCGCCGCCAAGGCCGGTGGGTCTACGTCCTTGTAGACGTAGCCTACTGCTCCCGCGCGGACCGCCGGCAGCACCGCGGCCGGCTCCGTGAAGCTCGTGATCACCAGGACTCGGCACGGCAGGCCCCGCGCGGTCATCTCGCGTAGCGCCGTTACCCCGTCCACGCCCGGCATCCGCAGGTCGAGCAGGACCACGTCCGGCAGCAGCTCCGCCGCACGCGAGACCGCTTCGGAACCGTCCGCCGCCTCGCCGACCACCTCCAGGTCGTCCTGTACCTCCAGGAACGACCGCAGGCCCTGGCGCACCATGGCGTGGTCGTCGACCACCAGCACCCTGATCCGGTCAGTCAACCGGCACCTCCAGCCGCACCGTCGTGCCCTCGCCGGGTGCCGATTCGACCGTCAGCCGGCCGCCGACCGAGGCGGCTCGCTCTCGCATCGAGGTCAGGCCCAGCGTGGCCTGGTCCGTGGGGCGCAGGCCCGAGCCGTCGTCGCTGACCTCGACGACCAAGGCGCCGTCGAGGAACAACCGGATCTCGACGGTACGCGCGGACGCGTGCCGCAACGCGTTGTGCAGGGCCTCCTGCGCCACCCGGTACGCGACGTCTTCGCATTCGGGTGCCACCCGCGGCACCGGGTCGGCCCGCAGCCTCACCCGCGCAGCGTGTACCCGATCGAGCAGCCTCGCCTGCTTGCCCAGCGCGGCGTCCAGCCCTTCGTGCGCCAGGTCGGCAGGCCGCATGCCGACCACGATCGCGCGGAGCTCGTCGGCGGCCTCGGCCGCCAAAACCCGCACGGTGGCTAGCTGGGCCGCCGCCCGTGCCGGGTCGCGGGTGACCAGCGCCGCCGCGGCGTCGGCGGTCAGCCGCAGGCCGAACAGCTTCTGGGCGACCGAGTCGTGCAGTTCGCGGGCGATCCGGTCGCGTTCCTCGAGGACCGACAGTTCGCGGCTGCGTTCGTACAACCGGGCATTGACCAGGGCGATCGCGGCGTGACCGGCGAGAATCCGAAGGAGGTCCTCGTCGTCGCGGTCGAACTCGCCGCCGCGCTTGTTGGCCAGGTAGAGCGCGCCGAGGATCTCGTCGCCGTGCACGATCGGCATGCCGAGGAAGTCGCGCAGTTCGGGGTGGTGCTTCGGCCAGTACTCGAAGCGCGGGTGCGACCGGATGTCGGCCAGCCGCAGCGGCGCCGGATCCCGCAGCATGACCGCCAGCAGGCCGTGCTGGCGCGGCAGTGGGCCGATCGCGCTCCACTGGGCGGCGCTGATCCCGTCGACGACGAACTCGGCGAAAGCACCAGTGTCCTCGTCGGGCACGCCTAGTGCCGCGTACCGGGCGTCCAGCAGCCGGCGCGCGGCCGACACGATGGTCTGGAGCACCTCGCGCACCGACTGGCGCGCGGTCACGGCGAGTACGGCGGCGCTCAGGGCCCGCAGTTCTTCGCGCGCGTCCACCCTCGCACCGTAGCTCGTACCAGGCCGTCAGTGATCCGGTCCGATGGTCCTAGGACCAAGGTCCCGGGACGCGGTCGTCCCTGGTCCGATGGCATCGGCCGCCGTCGTTCCTAGCGTCGTAGGCATGACAACAGCGATCATCACCGGCGCGTCCCGAGGCCTCGGGCGTGCCCTCACCGGCGGGCTGGCGCGGGCCGGCTGGAACGTCGTCGTCGACGGCCGCGACGGGGCCGCGCTGGCCGCCGTCGGGTTCGGACCCGGTGTCACCCCCGTCGTCGGTTCGGTCGCCGACCCCGAGCACCTCGTCGCGCTGGTCGAGGCGGCCGACCGCTACGGCGGCGCCGACCTGTTGGTCAACAACGCCGGCATCCTGGGGCCCTCGCCGCAGCCGCGGATCGCCGACTATCCGATCGAGGCGTGGCGCGAGGTCTACGAGATCAACGTGCACGCGCCGCTCGCCCTCACCCAGCTCACCCTGCCGGGACTCCGCAAGCGCGGCGGGGCGGTGCTCAACGTGACCTCGGACGCGGCCATCGAGGCGTACGCCGGCTGGGGCGGCTACGGCTCGGCGAAAGCGGCGCTGGAACAGGCGAGCCGGATCCTGGCGGCCGAGGAACCGGACGTGCGGGTGTGGTGGGCCGACCCGGGCGACCTGCGTACCCGGATGCACCAGGAGGCGTTCCCCGGCGAGGACATCAGCGACCGGCCGGAGCCGGAGTCGGTCGTGCCCGCGTTCCTCCGCCTGTTGGCCGCGCGGCCGGAGTCGGGCCGGGTCCGGGTCGCGCAGTGGTGACCGCGACCGGGTCGCCGATCGACTTCGTGCTGCCCGACGAGCTGTCGGCGCACGAGCCGCCGGAGGCCCGCGGTGTGCCACGCGACGGTGTACGGATGCTCGTCTCGACCCCGTACGCCCAAGCGCACCGGATCTTCCGGGAACTGCCCGACGTGCTATGCCCGGGCGACGTGCTGGTGGTCAACACGTCGGCGACGCTGCCGGCCGCGGCCCCGACGCTCGACGGACAGGCCGTGCATTTCTCCACGGCCAACCCGGACGGCACGTGGCTGGTGGAGCCGCGCGGCGCGTTGGCCCCGACCGCGGCCACCGGGCAACGGATCGACCTGCGCGGCGGCGGGTCGGTGACGCTGCTGGCGCCGTACTCCCGTGGTCGGCTCTGGGTCGCGTCCTTGTCCTTCGCCGATGTCCGGACATATCTGAATTCTCATGGCTCACCCATCCGGTACGACTATGTGCCGCGCGAATGGCCGTTGTCGGCTTATCAGACGGTGTTCGCCACCGAGCCCGGCAGCGCCGAGATGCCCAGCGCGGCCCGGCCGTTCACCGACCGGGTGGTCACCCGGCTGGTCGCGGCCGGCGTGCAGGTGGTCCCGATCGTGCTGCATACCGGGGTGGCGTCGGCGGAGGCGCACGAGCGGCCGTACCCGGAGTGGTTCGAAGTCCCCAACACGACGGCGCGGGTGCTCGCGGGCGCCCGGCGGGTGATCGCGGTCGGCACCACCGTGGTCCGGGCGCTGGAGACCACCGGGGGCGCGGCCGGATCGGGTTGGACCGACCTGGTGGTGACGCCGGAGCGGGGTGTGCGGGTCGTGGACGGCTTGCTGACGGGGTTCCACCCACCGCGCGCCTCGCACCTCGACCTGCTGGCCGCGGTGGCGGGTCCGGACCTGGTCGCCCGGTCCTATCGGGAGGCGCTGGCGGCCGGTTACCGCTGGCACGAGTTCGGTGACGTCAACTTGCTGCTGTCGGAGCGGGCTGTCGCGGCGGTATAGTCCCGCCGATCGAGCGCGTGCGGTGGAGGATGACGGATGTCCCAAGGTCAGCAGGTATATGACACGCCGACGTTCGACACGTCGATGCGCGGATACGAGAAGAAGCAGGTCGACCGGCACGTCGCCGACGCCGCCGACCGCATCTCGCAGCTCAACGCGGAGCGCGAGCAGGCGCACAACCACATCCGCGGCCTGAACGCCAACCTCGAGCAGATGCACGGCGAGCTGACCGAGCTCCGGGACCGGCCGCCCCGCCTGGACCGCGCGTCGTTCCGCCACCTGGGATCCATGGTCGACGAGATCCTGGCCCTGTCGGAGAAGCAGGGCCAGGCCATCGTCGACGCGGCCGGCGAGCACGCGGCCGAGATCAAGGCGGCCGCCGAGCAGGTCGTCGAGGCGGCCCACCAGGAGGCCGAGCGCCTGCGGACGCTGGGCCAGGAGGCCCGCGAGGCGGCCGAGCAGGAGGCCAAGCGCCTGCACGAGGCCAGCGTGGCCGCGGTGGAGCGGGCCGAGGGCGAGGCTCGGGCGCGCATCGAGTCGGCGCACGAGCAGACCCAGCAGGAGCTGACCCGGTGGCGCTCGGACGTCGAGCGTGAGGTCAACGAGCACCGGGCGGCGGCGCAGGAGGCCGACGAGGCCCGCGCGGCCGAGGCCGAGCAGCAGATGCAGGCCTACCACCAGCAGCTGACCATGGTGCAGAAGGAGATCGACGCGCGCCAGCAGGCGCTGGCCCAGCTCCGCAACGCGCAGGAACAGGCCCAGCAGCAGCTCGGCCAGCTCCGCCAGGACGGCGCGGCGGTCGAGAACGACCTGGCCCAGGTGACGCATCGACTGCAGGGGACGCGCCAGGAACTGAGTCAGGAACTGTCGCGGCTCGAAGCCGCCCGGCGCGGTGCGGAGCAGGTCGAGCAGCAGACGCTGGAGGCCCGGGTCCGCATGCAGCGCGAGGCGAAGCGGATGGCGGACCGGGCGGCGGCGGCCGTGATGGCCGCGGCCGCGATCAGCGAGCAGACCGGCGAGTTCAAGATGGTCGCGATCGGTCGCGACCAGGAGCCGGCGGCCGTGGCTGCGGCTCCGGCTCTGGCTCTGGCTGACGCTCCGGAGGAGCACAGCGAGCCGGTGGAGCCGCCGACCCAGCCGGAGCTTCAGCCCGAGCCCGAGCCCGAGCCCGAGCCTGAGCTGCGGGTGGAGCCGGCAGCCCCGGCCGAGGAATCGCGCTCGCTCTTCGAGCCGCGACAGCGCGTCGACGGGTGACGCGCTAGCGGGGGTGGAGGTCCGCGGCCAGGCGCCCGACGACGCTGAACTCCGGGCGTGGGTCGCTGGGAGCCGCGCGGACGTTGAGCCAGCGGGGGATCGCCCGCACCGCCGCGCGTGAGCCTGTCGCCGACAGGTCGCCGGCCCGGACGGCCTCGCGCCAGCTCAGTTCGCCGCGCCACAGGTGGGTCAGGCAGCGCAGGGTGGTTTCGACGGCCACGGCCACCGGAAGCCCCGGGTCGAAGTCACAGACGTCCGCGTCGTCCGCCGTCAGGATCAGCCACCAGCGTCGGGTCTTGGGCTCGACGTCGCCCAACTGGACGTGGATCACTGTGCGGCCGGGTGGGAGGTCGGCCCGGGAGACCTGGCGGCGCATGTCCCAGAACAGCAGATGCGGGTCGAGGTCCTCGTCGCCGAGCTCGGGCAGCCAGCGCAGGGACCAGTCGCCCAACCCGTCGACGATCTGCTGTAGATCCTTGCCCGCCGGCGTCAGCCGGTAGATGACCTTGTTGCCGTCCGGGAAGCGCTCGACCACACCCACGCGCTCCAGGCGTTGGAGCCGTTTGACCAGCAGGGCCGGCGACATGCGGGGAACGCCCCGGCGGATGTCGTTGAAGTGGCGGCTGCCCATCAACAGCTCACGGACGATCAGCAGGGTCCACCGCTCGTCCAGCACCTCGAGTGCCTTGGACACCGGGCAGAACTGGTAGTAGGTACCCATTCACCCACGGTAGGGCGGCACTCCAGTACACAAACAGAACTGGTTGGCTTCATTTCGTGAACTGACGGGCGACCCCGGTCGCGGCCGAACATCGAGGTCATGACTGACATCAAAGAATCCGTTGGAAACATGTTGGGGCTGCTGGCCGGGTACGTGGGCCACCGCACCGTCGCGACCGGCCTGCGCACCGGCCTCGTGGCGGCGCTCGCGAACGACGGCCCGGCCACGCCGGACGAGCTAGCCAGCCGCACCGCGCTGGACCCGTTCTACACGTTCGCCTGGTGCCGGGCCGCATACGGCGCGGGCGTCTGCGACCGCGCCGGCGACGTCTACCGCCTGGCCGACAACCTGGCGACCGTGCTCCTGGACGACACGTCCCCGGCGTACGTCGGTGGCGTCTTCAAGGTCCTCGAACAGCCCGAGATCTTCGACCGTTTCGAGGCCAGCCTGGCGAGCGGCGAGCGGCTGTGGTGGGACGGCTGTTCGCCTGAGTTCATCGCCGCGGTAGGCGGCACCGGCCGCCCGTTCTACCGCCGCCTCGTGCCGGGCGGGCTGGCTCAGGTTCCTGGCCTCGCGCAGCTTCTGGAGCGGGGTTGCCGGGTCCTGGACACCGCCTGCGGCTCGGGCCACGGGCTGGTCATGCTGGCGGAGGCCTACCCGAACAGTGAGATCTCCGGTGTGGACGGTGACGCCCACTCGGTGGAGGTCGCACGCTCGGTGCTCGAGGCGGCCGGCCTGACGAACATCACCGTCTGGGACAGCCCGCTGGAGAAGCTGACGGTCGACCAACCGTACGACGTGGTGATCAACAACATCTCGATGCACGAGTGCCGCGACATCGACGCGGTCGCGCGCAACGTCAAGGCCGCGCTCAAGCCGGGCGGAGTGTTCGTGATCTCGGACTTCCCGTTCGCGGACGACGACGCGGGCCTACGCACCGCCCCGGGCCGGGTGATGTCCGGCATCCAGATCTTCGAAGCCCAGATCGACGACCAACTACTACCCCGCCGGGTGTACGACGACCTGCTGGCGCGGCACGGCTTCCGCGACCTGGGGTCCGCCGCGATCACCCCGATGCACGCACTGACCTGGGGACACGCCTGATCCACGCGCGGGCTGGGCAGCCGCGCCGCACGCGCGCGGCCAGCCCGGCCTGACACCACGTACGGGGTGACGTGGTCCGTCGTCGTCGCGTGGCTGTGAGCTGATTCGGCAGCGGCGCTGGACCTGGAGGCATCGAGCTGCGACGATATGCGCACTCTCAATGCAAGAACTTTCCCTTGCCTGGAGGTGTCGTGCGCTCTCGTTTTCGAGGTCTGGTTTCTCTGGTTGTCGCACTTGTTCTTGTGCTGACCGCGACCCCCGCCCTCGCGGGTGGCAAACCCGCCGCATTCCGGCCGGTCGTCTTCGTGCACGGCAGTGCCGGGTCCGCTTCGCAGTTCGAGTCGCAGGCTCGGCGGTTGACCAGCAACGGCTATCCCGTCGAGGTCATCGAGGCGCACGAGTACGACTCGCCCAACGTCGCTACCCTGCTGCCCGCGATCTTTGCCGGGCTTGACCAGCGGGTTGACCGCCTGCGGGCCCAGACCGGGCAGGATCAGGTCGACATCGTCGCGCACTCGCTCGGGACCTTTGTCGTGCAGAGCTACCTCGCCAGTTCACCGGCCCGGGCGCAGAAGGTCGCGCACTACGTCAACCTCGACGGGCGCACCGCTGCCGCTCCGCCGGGGGCCGTGGAGACGCTCGCTGTCTGGGGCGAGGGTGACCAGACCCGCGCGATCACCGGCGCCACCAATGTCTACTTTCCCGATCAGTCGCATACCCAGACCGTGTCGTCCGAGGAGTCCTTCCGGGAGATGTTCCGGTTCTTCCGTGGGCGCTCGCCGCACACCAGCCGGATCGTGCCCAGCCGGCACGCCGAGATCTCCGGGCGGGCCGTGCTGTTCCCCAGCAACGCCGGGGTCACCGACGCGACGTTGGAGGTCTACCGGGTCAGTCCGCTGTCCGGGCGGCGGCTGTCCACACGACCGGTGCATCGCGCGGCCCTGACCGGCGACGGGGCGTTCGGGCCCGTCAAGCTCGACAGCACCGCCCGGTACGAGTTCGCGGTCGTCCGGCCCGGTGCCGCCACGCACCACTTCTACTTCCAGCCGTTCCTGCGCGACAGCGCGTTCGTCCGGCTGCTCACCAGTCGCCCGGGTGAGGGGCTCGGCGCCCTCGTCGAGACCAGCGACCGGCACACCGCGTTGACAATCCAGCGGCAGCAGGAATGGTGGGGCGACCAGGGCGCGGCCGGTGACCGGTTGTGGGTCAACGGCCGTGACATCCTCAACGCCGCCAACGCGCCGCGCGTCAAGCGCGTCATCGGGATCTTCGCCTTCGATGCGGGCCTCGACGGCCGCACCGACCTGACCGCGCCCCTGCCGGCGTTCTTCGCCCAGACCTTCATCACCGGCATGGACGTCTTCATTCCGGCGGCACGCAGGGGGCTCGTGTCCATCACCGTCGGCCAGCGCGAGGGTGGCTACGAGTCGGTCAACGTCCCGAACTGGCCGTCGGACCAACACCGCATCACCGTCAACGTCAACGACTACTAAGGCAGGGCCGCGTACCCGGCCAGCAGGATGTCGATCGCCTCCGTGAAGCGGCTGTCGAAGTCCAGGCCCGCCCGGGTGGCGATCACCTCGGTCAGGTTCGGGAACTCGGCCGGGTCGAGCTCGTCGGCGCGGTCGTCGAGGTTGGGTTCGGTGCCCTCGTGTCCGGGGGTCCGGCCCGCCTCGGCGAGCGTGTGCCCGATCGTGAACGTGGCCACGACGTTGACGACATCCATGGCCCGCCCCAGGGGTACGCCGCCCGCGCGCATCCCGGCCAGCCAGCGCTCCGACATCCGCAGCGCGTCCGGTGAGTTCACCGGGCGCGTGCCGGCCAGCGGCAGCACGCCCGGGTGGGCCAGCAGCGCCTGACGGAGCGCGTGCGCGAAAGAGCGCAGCCACGGCACCCATGAAGCTCCGGGCGAGTCGAGGTCGGCGAACGCCGTCTCCATGACCCGGTCGACCAGGCCGTCGAGCAGCGCGTCCTTGTTGGGCACGTAGTTGTAGAGCGTCATCGCCTCCACGCCCAGCGCCGCACCCAGCTTGCGCATCGACAGCGCGGGCAGGCCGTGGGCATCCACGAAGTCCAGTGCGGCGTCGAACACCTGCTCCCGGCTCAGCCCGGCCTTGGCGCCCACCCGACGTACTGCCACCACCAACACCCCTTGACGATTCTTACGGCGTAAGTCAGGCTAGCAGAAACTTACGCCGTAAGAATGGAGCTGGACATGCGGGCACTGGCGCTGACACTGATCCTGAGCGCGGTCGCGTACTTCGCGGTCACGACCCTGGTGGACGTCTATCCGCTCAACAACGTGCGCGACGCCAAGCGCAAAGAGCAGTGGACCGAGGTCGCCGTCAACGCCCCCGTCATGGCGCTGCCCGCGGCACTCCTGGCGGTGTCACCCACCTGGGGCTACGTCGCCGGCGCGCTCGAACTGCTCATCGTGGCCGGCGGGCTGCTGCTGTGGTGGCTGCCCTACCTGGTCGGGGTCACCGTGCCATGGGCCACCGCCGGCACCGGCGTGACCTGGGCACAACTTCACGCCCGCACGTACGCGCGGACGCTGATCGTGCTGCCGAGGATCGGCGACCGCCCGCGCCCCAACCTCGAGCACATGATCCTGCACGCGCTGATGCTGGCGGTCGCGGTCGCCACGTTCGCGGCGGCGGGCTAACCCACGCGGGGCTGCGGCACGGTCGTGGGCACAGTGGACTCACGAATTACCAGCCGGCACGGCTGTCGCACGACGCCCACCGAAGGAGTGCCGTCGAGCGCCCCGAACAGGTGCTCGACGGCCGTCGCGCCGAGCTGTTCCAGGTTGAGGTCCACAGTGGTCAACGGTGGCCGGCAGTCGGTGGCGAAGTCCTCCCAGTTGTCGTAGCCGACGATCGCGACGTCGTCCGGGATCCGCCGGCCGAGGTCGAGCAGCGTCTGCGAGACGCCCGTGGCGATCTGGTCGTTGCCGCAGAAGATGGCGTCGGTCTCGGGCTCGGCGCTGAGCAGCATGCGGGCGGCGTGCCGG
The DNA here is from genome assembly GCF_900188485.1 of Asanoa hainanensis. GTDB lineage: Bacteria > Actinomycetota > Actinomycetes > Mycobacteriales > Micromonosporaceae > Asanoa > Asanoa hainanensis. The sequence goes on along the minus strand of NZ_FZPH01000006.1, from coordinate 63,900 downwards.
CCCCAGCGCTGCGACCACTCGCCGTAGAGCGGGTCGCCGGCCGGCGCGAGATCGTGTTCGGCCAGCACCTCCCGCATGCCGGTCACCCGGTCACGGGCCGCCCGGTAGCTGTGCGGGCCGGTGATGTGGGCGATCCGCCGGCGGCCGAGGGCGACCAGGTGCTCCACCGCCAGGCGCGCGCCACCCTCGTCGTCGGCCAGCAGCGAGAAGTCGCCCGGGTCGGCGGACTCGCCGTAGACGTAGACCACCGGCACCGGGATGTCGCGGGTGAGCGACGGCCGGATGTCGTTGCTGTCGCCGAGCACGATGAAGCCGTCGACCCGGCGGGCCAGCAGCGTGCGGATGTAGTGCGCCCGGCGGATGGCGTCGCCGCGGGCGTCGCAGAGGAGCACCGACATCTGCTCGTTGCCGAGCGCGTTCTCGGCGCCGAGCAGGATCGGGATGGAGAACCGGCCGCCGAGCTCGTCGGTGAGCAGGCCGATGGTCCGGGTGCGGCCGACGATCAGACCGCGGGCCAGCGCGTTGGGGTGGAACGACAGCTCGCTCGCCGCCGCGAGGACCCGCTGGCGGGTCGCGGCGGCCACCTGCGCCCGGTCGTTGAGCGCCTTCGACGCCGTGGCGACCGAGACACCGGCCCGGCGCGCGACGTCGGACAGCGTCACGGCCTGCGTGCGGTGCCGGCCCATGAGAAACACCTTTCGCCAACGTTTTCTGTTGCTGCGGGCAACGTATCAGCAAGCAGCGGGTTTTCGGGATGGCCGATTTGGCATCTTGCCGAAAAGGTTTTCGGAGTCCAGAGTGAGCGCCATCACGAAACCTGGAGGTAACAACGGTGGCAGCTTCCGACCCCACCGGCGGCCGGCCGGTGGACCCGTCCCGCGGCGCGTTGCGCCCGCTCGGCCTGGCCGAGGCGCGGATCACGGCGGGGTTCTGGGCCGACCGGCAGCGCGTCATCAGCGAGGGCAGCCTGGACCACGCCCGGGCCTGGATGGACAAGGTCGGTTGGACCGGCAACTTCACGATCGGCGCGGCCACCGGGCCGGTCGAACACCGGGGCCGGGAGTTCGCCGACTCCGAGGTCTACAAGCTGATCGAGGCGATGTCGTGGGAGACCGGCCGCCGCGCCGACCCGGCTCGGGTCCGGGAGATCGACGAGCTGGTCGCGCTGATCGGCGGCGCGCAGGAGCCCGACGGCTACCTCAACACCGCGTACGGCCGGGACGGCCAACAGCCGCGCTGGAGTGACCTGCGTTGGGGCCACGAGCTCTACTGCGCGGGCCACCTGCTGCAGGCCGCAGTGGCCAACACCCGGGTGCACGGCCCGGGCCCGCTGCTCGACATCGCCCGCAAGGTAGCTGACCACATCTGCGCGACCTTCGGAAAAGACGGCAACAGCGGGATCTGCGGCCACCCGGAGATCGAGCCTGCCCTGGTCGAGCTCTACCGGGTCACCGGGGAGCGCCGCTACCTCGACCAGGCCGCGCTGTTCGTGGAGCGGCGCGGGCACCAGAGCCTGCCGCCGCACCAGTTCGGCGCGTCCTACTTCAGTGACGACATCCCGGTGCGCGCGGCCACCGTCCTGCGTGGACACGCGGTCCGCGCGCTCTACCTGGCCTGCGGCGTGGTCGACGTCGCCGTCGAGACCGGCGACGACGAGCTGCTCGAGGCCGTCGCCGCGCAGTTCGACCGCACCTGGGCCAGGCGCACCTACCTGACCGGCGGGATGGGCTCGCGGCACATGGACGAGGCGTTCAGCGACGACTTCGTGCTGCCGTCGGATCGCGCCTACTCGGAGAGCTGTGCCAGCGTCGCCGCGGTCATGCTGGCCTGGCGCCTGCTGCTGGCGACCGGCGAGGCCCGCTACGCCGACGTGATCGAGCGGATCCTCTACAACGTGGTCGCGACCGCGATCGACGACGACGGCCGCGCCTTCTTCTACGCGCACAGCCTGCACCAGCGCACGCCGACCCGGGCGTTGCCCGACGACGAGGAGCAGCTCGGCTTCGGCGGCGGCCCGCGGGCGCCCTGGTTCGAGGTCTCCTGCTGCCTGCCCAACGTGTCCCGGCTGTTGGCCGCGCTGAGCACCTACGTCGCCGCCGCCGACGACGAGGGCCTCCGGATCATGCAGTACGCGGACGCGACGATCGACACGACGCTGGCCGACGGGCGCCGGGTGGCGCTGGAGACCTCCACCGCGTACCCGGTCGACGGCGACGTGACCATCCGGATCACCGCCACCGACGGCGGCGAGTGGCCGCTGACCCTGCGGATCCCCGCCTGGGCCGAGGGCGCGACCGTCGACGGGGTGACGCGAGCCGCCGGTGCGACCGTGACCGTGCGGCGGGCCTTCGTCGCGGGCGACGAGGTGCGGCTGCACCTGCCGATGGCGCCCCGGTTCACCTCGCCCGACCCGCGGATCGACGCGGTCCGCGGCTGCGTCGCGGTCGAGCGTGGCCCTGTCGTCTACTGCGCCGAGTCGCCGGTGGCCGAGCCGCTGGGCGACCTCGACCAACTCCGGGTCGACCCGCGCCGGGCGCCGGCGGACCACGGCGACGGCGTCGAGGTGTGGGGTGGGCTCGCCACCGAGACCGACGCTGCCTGGCCCTACGCAGGAGCCACCGCCGACGACCCGCCGCTCGGGTTGGTTCGACTGCTGCCTTACCACCGCTGGGCCCGTCGTGGTCCCGCCACGATGCGGGTCTGGCTGCCAACTGTCCAATCCCCTCGCGCAAGGAGCACGGATGGCTAGATATCGAGCACGACGCGTCCTCGCTGTCACCGCGGCGGCGCTACTGATGGCCGTGGCGGCCTGCGGCAACGACGACACGGCCGGCGGCGGCACGGTTGCCGCCTCGGCCGACGACGGCGCCACCCTGACCCTGTGGACCAGGGCCGCCACCGAGTCGGTCTCCAAGGCGTACGCGGAGAAGTACAACGCCACGCACAAGAACAAGGTCGAGGTGACCGCGTACCCCAACGAGGAGTACCCGGCCAAGCTGGCGTCGGCCGCCGGCGCGAAGTCGCTGCCGGACCTGTTCGCCTCCGACGTGGTGTTCGCCGCGCAGTACGCCTCGCAGGGCCTGTGGGTCGACCTGACCGACCGGTTCGGCGCGCTCGACGTCAAGGACAAGGTCGCTCCGGCGCACGTGAAGGCCGGCACCTGGGAAGGCAAGAACTACGCGGTCCCGCACACGATCGACATGTCGGTGATGCTCTACAACAAGGACCTCTACGCGAAGGCCGGCCTCGACCCGGAGAAGCCGCCGACCACGCTCAAGGAGTTCGCCGACCACGCTCGCAAGATCGACAAGCTGGGTGGCGACATCAACGGCACCTACTTCGGCGGCAACTGCGGCGGCTGTGTCGAGTTCACCTTCTGGCCGTCGGTCTGGGCCGCGGGCGGTGGCGTCCTGGACGCCGAGGGCAACAACGCGAAGGTCGACTCCAAGGAGATGGCCGACGTCTTCGCCCTCTACCGCTCGCTCTACGACGAGGGCGTCGCCGCTCCGGCGTCGAAGGACGAGGCCGGGCCGACCTGGCTCGGTGCGCTCCAGGGCGGCAAGGTCGGCATCGCACCCGGTCCTTCGGTCTGGCTCGGCCTGATCGAGGAGAAGGGCGTGAAGATGGGCGTGGCGCCGATTCCCGGTCCGGACGGGGGCGAGTCCACGTTCGTGGGCGGCGACGCGATCGGCATCGGCGCCACCAGCACCAAGGTGGCCCAGGCGTGGGACTTCCTGGCCTGGACGATGTCCGACGAGGCGCAGGTCGAGGTCGTCGCGAAGAACAAGGGCGTGCCGACCCGCACCGACCTGGCGTCGAACAAGTACTCGTCCGCCGACCCGCGGATCGTGCTGATCAACTCCCTGATGGCCAAGGGCCAGACGCCGTACGCCCGCAACTTCAACGCGTCCTTCAACGACCCGCAGAGCCCGTGGCTGCAGACCGTGCGAGGGGCCCTGTTCGGGGACGCGGCGTCGGCGCTCAGCAGCGGCAACACCGCCATCACCAAGTCACTGCAACAGAGCTGACCCTGCTCGTGGTGGGGGTCCGGTCGGCCGTCCGGACCCCCATCCCCAACCGAGAAGGACGAAGATGACCATCGTGACCACCCCGCGCCGGGCACAGCGGGCCGAGCAGGCCGGCCCACCGCCGGCTCGCCGCCGCTTCCGACGCCAGACCCGTCGTGCCTGGCTCGGCATCGCGTACGCCAGCCCGACGGCCGTCATGGTCGCGTTGTTCTTCCTCACCCCGCTGGTGCTCGTCGGCTGGATGTCGCTGCATCGCTGGCCGCTGCTGGCCCCGCCGACCCTCAACGCGCCGGACAACTTCACCACCATCGGCGACAACGAGCTCGTCCGGTCCGCCACCTGGTTCACCATCAAATACACGGTGATCATCACCGTGCTGCTCTTCGCGGTGTCGCTGGGGCTGGCGCTGCTGGTCCAGCACCGCCGGCGCGGCGTCGGGTTCTTCCGCACCGCGTTCTTCCTGCCGATGGCGGTGGGCTTCGCGAGCGCCTCGCTGCTCTTCCTCGGCCTGCTCAGCGACGAGATCGGGCCGGTCAGCGACCTGTTGCGGGGCATCGGGCTGATCGACGGCTACGTCTCGTGGACCAGCGGCAGCGCCAACTCCGCGCTGGGCTCCGCGGTCGTGCTGGTGCTCTGGCGGTTCGCGGGCTTCAACATGCTGATCCTGTTGACCGGCCTGCAGGCCATCCCGCCGGAGATCTACGAGGCGGCCCGGGTCGACGGCGCCAGCCGGTGGCAGACCTTCCGCAGCATCACCCTGCCGCTGCTGCGGCCGACGATCGCCCTTGTGCTCACGCTCATGGTGACCGGCTCGCTGCTGGCCTTCGACCAGTTCTGGATCCTGACCAGGGGCGGTCCCGACAACAGCACCACGTCGCTGGTCATGGTGATCTACCGCGAGGCGTTCATCCGCCTCGACCTCGGCTCCGCGGCCGCCATCTCGGTGGTGCTGCTGGTCGTCCTGGTCGTCTTCAACGTCATCCAGCTCGGCGTGCTGCGCCGCCGGTCGAACTAGGGGCAGCGCGATGAACCGTTCCCGCATCGGATACTCGGTCACCGGTGGCGCGCTGGCCATCCTGTTCCTGTTCCCGTTGCTGTGGAGCGGGTGGGCCTCGGTGCGCACCGGCTCCGGTTTCGGCCTGGAGAACTACGACCGGCTGTTCACGTCCGACAACGGCGTGCGGCCGCAGCACGTGCTCAACAGCCTGGTGGTCAGCGTGCTGACCGTCGGCGGCACCCTGTTCGTCGCGACCCTCGGCGGCTACGCCTTCGGCCGGTTCAAGTTCCCCGGCCGCGACGTGCTCTTCCTGGTCACCCTGGCGATCCTGATGGTCCCGTACGCGACGATTCTGATCGCCCTCTACGTGCTGCTCGGCTGGATCGGCCTGGAAGACTCGCTGGTCGGCCTGAGCCTCGTGCTCGTGATGTTCCAGCTCCCGTTCTCGATCTTCATGATGCGCAACTCGTTCGAGGCCGTGCCACGTGAGCTCGAGGAGTCCGCCCAGATGGACGGGTGTGCCAGTGTCGGCACGCTGGTCCGGATCATGCTGCCGGCGGTCAAGCCGGGCCTGATCACCGTCGGGCTGTTCGCGTTCCTCACCTCGTGGAGCGAGTTCTTCGCGCCGCTCATCCTGCTCAACTCGACGGACAAGTTCACCACCACGCTCGCCGTGGTCAACATGCGCACGGCGAGCCACGGCTCCATCGACTACGCGGCGCTCGAAGCCGGCGTGGTCTTCATGGCCGTGCCCTGCCTGATCCTGTTCGCGTTCATGCAGCGCAGCTACGTCCGAGGCTTCACCTCGGGCGCCATCAAGGGGTAACAACCCGGACTCCCCGGCTCCACGGGCGGACTCCGGTTCAAGAAATTGATCTTCATCAATGTACGGAGAGGAGTCCCCATGAACACCCGAAAAGCCCTGGCCAGCACAGCGAGCATCCTGGTGACGGCCGGGCTCGCTCTCGTCACGGGCGGCGCCCCGGCTCACGCCGCGCCCGGCGACAACCTGGCCTGGACGGCGACGCCCAGCGCCTCCTACACCTCGCCCTGGGAGAGCGTCGCCGCGATCCGCGACGGCGTCGACCCGCCCCGGTCCAACGACACCGCGAACCCGCGCTGGGGCACCTGGCCCAACCAGGGCCAGCAGTGGGTGGACCTGACCTGGACGGCGGCGCAGACCATCCGGGCCGCCGAGGTCTACTTCTTCGACGACGGTGGCGGCGTCCGCCTGCCGTCCTCGTGGCGGGTGCAGAGCTGGAACGGCAGCGCCTACGTCGACGTGTCCGGCGCCAGCGGCTACCCGGTGGCCGCGGACCGCTACAACTCCGTCACCTTCACCGCGGTCAGCACCACCCGGCTGCGCGTCGTGCTCCAAAGCGGAGCCGGGTCGGTCGGGCTGTTGGAGGTCAAAGCGCACAGCGCGACGACGACGCCGCCGCCGACAAGTGGTTGGAACCCGCCCAGCAACCTCGTCACCCCACTGGGCCAGGTCTGGACGCACCAGGAGCAGACCTACAACAACGGCAACCTGTACGCGTTCCGCAACTACGGCTGGGACCAGCTGTTCGCCAACCGCGGCTACATCAACTACTGCGTGCGGTGGGACTCGTCGGCGTCGGTCACGGCCGCGCAGCGCGACCAGGTGCACGCCGCCCTGGCCCGCCAGTATCGCAAGTGGATGGCCGAAATGTTCGGGCACAACGGTTTCCCGTACAGCGACGTGCCGGTCCGGGTGGTCGGTTGGGCCGTGCGGGACCGCGCCCAGCTCCAGTGGTCCGACACCTCCGTCGACATCTACGTCGGCGACATCCGCGAGAACGCGCCCCAGTGCGGTGCGCCGTGCGGGCGGTTCTTCAACCAGAGCGGTCAGTACCCGAACTGCCCGGGTGGTGCCGCGCGGCACTACGACCACTCGCTCTGGCTGACCGACGGCTTCGGCGGCGGCGCGGGCGGCGACTGGGGTCAGCGGATGGGCCGCGAGTACTTCATGAACAACCTCAACGCCGAGAACATGACGATCCTCCTCCACGAGATCGGGCACACCTACGGTCTCGACGATTTCTACGACTGGACGCCCAGCGGTGTCGGCGGCTTCATCATGCGCGCCGGCAGCGCTTCGTCGATCACCGAGTTCGACCGGTGGATGCTGCGCGACTGGTGGCGCCACCTGAAGAACCGGTACGGCTATTAACCCTTCTGTGAAAGGTGCCGCGCATGCACAGACCCCCGCTGTCGCGCCGGACCGTCCTCAAGGCCGGCGCGGCAACGGCGGTGGCCACCACCGCCGCCGTCGCGCTACCCACCACCGCACAGGCAGCCCGCCCCGACTCCGGTGTCTCGGCGTATGCCTTCCCGCTCTCCGCCGTCCGGCTGCTCGCCGGACCCTTCCAGGCCAACGCCGGCCGGACGATGTCCTACCTGACGTTCCTCGACGCGGACCGGCTCCTGCACATGTTCCGCCTCAACGCCGGCCTGGCCTCGTCGGCCACCGCGTGCGGCGGTTGGGAGTCGCCGACCACGGAACTGCGCGGCCACTCGATCGGGCACGTGCTCACCGCGCTCGCCCAGGCGTACGCCAGCACCGGTGACACGTCCTACAAGACCAAGGGCGACTACATCGTCACCCAGCTCGGGTTGTGCCAGGACCGGGCCACCGCCCGCGGCTTCAACACCGGCTACCTCTCGGCGTACCCGGAGAGCTTCATCGACCGGGTCGAGACCGGCCAGGCGGTCTGGGCGCCCTACTACACGCTGCACAAGATCATGGCTGGCCTGCTCGACATGCATCTGCTGGCCGGCAACGCCCAGGCGCTGACGATCCTCAACCGCAAGGCCGCCTGGGTGCAGTTCCGCAACAGCCGGCTGACGCTGGCGCAGCGCCAGGCGATGCTGCGCACGGAGTTCGGCGGTGTCGGCGAGACCCTCTACAACCTCTACCAGTACGGCGAGAACGCCGCGCACCTGACCACGGCGCAGTATTTCGACCACGCCCAGATCTTCGACCCGCTGGCCAACAACAGCGACCAGCTCAACGGGTTCCACGCCAACACGCAGATCCCCAAGGCGCTCGCGGCGATCCGCGGTTTCCATGCCACGGGCACGACCCGTTACCGCGACATCGCGTCGAACTTCTGGAACTTCGTGGTCAACCAGCACTCGTACGCGATCGGCGGCAACTCCAACGGAGAGTATTTCCAGCCGCCGAACGCCATCGCCAGCGAGCTCTCGGACTCGACCTGTGAGTGCTGCAACTCGTACAACATGCTCAAGCTGACCCGGCAGTTGTTCTTCACGTTCCCGAACCGGGCCGCCGAGCTCATGGACTTCTACGAGAAGGCGCTCTACAACCACCTGCTCGGCGCCCAGAACCCGAGCTCGTCGCACGGCTTCCACTGCTACTACGTGCCGCTGCGGGCGGGCGGCATCAAGACGTACAGCAACGACTACAACAACTTCACCTGTTGCCACGGCACGGGAATGGAGACCAACACGAAGTACGGCGAGAGCATCTACTTCTACAACGGCAACACGTTGTACGTGAACCTGTTCATCGCGTCCACGCTGACCTGGCCCGGGCGCGGCATCACGATCCGGCAGGACACGACCTATCCCGAGACGTCGACCAGCCGGCTCACCATCACCGGGTCCGGCGCCATCGACCTGCGGGTGCGCATTCCGTCCTGGACTTCGGGCGCGCAGGTGCGGGTCAACGGCACGCTGACCGGCTCGCCGACCCCCGGCAGCTACCTGACCATCAACCGGACCTGGGCCAGCGGCGACACGGTCGACATCAGCCTGCCGATGTCGCTGGCGATCGAGCCGACTCCCGACAACTCCGCCGTCCGCGCCGTCAAGCACGGACCGATCGTGCTCGCCGGCCAGTACGGCACGACGAACCTGTCCGCACTGCCCACGCTCAGTGCCAGCTCGCTGGCCGCCACCAGCACGCCGTTGCAGTACACCGCGACCGCTTCGACGGGGTCGGTCACGCTGCTGCCGTTCTACAAGACGCACGGCGTGCGCTACACCGTCTACTGGAACGTCACCACGACGCCGACGCTGCCGGCGTTCGTCGCCCACTACCAGTTCGACGAGTCGTCCGGCACCACGGCGTCCGACGCGACAGGCAACGGGCGCACGGCGACCCTGTCCAGCGGCGCCGGGCGGACCACCGGCCGCACCGGCAACGCGGTCAACCTCAGCGGCTCCAGCCAGTACGTGACGCTGCCGTCGGGCATCCTGGCCGGCGCCACCTCGTTCACCGTCGCCACCTGGGTCCGGGTCACCACCCTGGCCACCTGGGCCCGGCTGTTCGACTTCGGCAGCGGCACCGGCACCAACATGTTCCTCGTGCCGCGCAGCGGCAGCGGCACCGCCCGCTACGCCATCACCGCGGGCGGGGCGGGCGGCGAGCAGCGCATCGACGCGCCGGCCGCCCTGCCCGCCGGGGTGTGGACGCACGTCGCCATCACGCACACCGGCAACCTCGGCATCCTCTACGTCAACGGGGCCGAGGTGGCGCGCAACTCCGCGCTCACCAACCGGCCCTCGATCCTCGGCACGACGACCCAGAACTGGATCGGGCGCTCGCAGTACAGCGGCGACCCGTATCTCAACGCGGCCGTCGACAGCTTCCGCGTCTACAGCCGCGCGCTGTCGGCCAGTGAGATCGCCTCCCTCAACTCCTCCGGTTCGTAAGGGAGCTGTTGTCATGCGCAAACGAGTGGCCATCGCCTGCGGGGTGGTGACGCTGGCGGCCGCGGTGCTGTTCGGCGTCGCCGCGCAGGCCGCCAACCCGGTCATCACCGCCATCTACACCGCCGACCCGGCGCCGCTGGTCGTCGGCGACACCATGTACATCTACACCGGCCGCGACGAGGCCTCGACCAGCCAGCAGAACTTCGTCATGCGCGAGTGGCACGTGCTCTCCTCGACGGACGCCGCCACCTGGACCGACCGCGGCGTGCGGGCGAACATCGCCACGTTCCCGTGGGCCGGCGCCGACGCGTGGGCCAGCGAGGTGGAGCCGCGCAACGGCCGCTACTACTGGTACACCTCCATCAACGGCAACGGCGCGGGCTGGATGAACATCGGCGTCGCGGTCGGTGACAGCCCGCTGGGCCCGTTCACCGACGCCAAGGGCGGCCCGTTGATCAGCGACAGCACCGCCAACTCGTCCGGTCTGAACATCGACCCGACGGTGTTCGTCGACGACGACGGCCAGGCCTACATGTACTGGGGCGGCTACTGGGCACCGCGGGCCGTCCGGCTGGCGTCCAACATGATCGACACCGTCGGCTCGGTGGTCACCCCGACCGGGCTCACGAACTATTGGGAAGCCCCGTTCATGTTCAAGCGCAACGGTCTGTACTACATGATCTACGCGGCGAACGACACGAACGGTTGCGTGACGTCGTCGAGCTACGCCTGCCAGCGGTACGCGACGGCGACCAACCCCATGGGGCCGTGGACCCACCGTGGCATCGTGCTCGGCCAGGTCTCGTCGACCACCAACCACGCGGGCGTGGTCGAGTTCAACGGCCAGTGGTACATGGTCTACCACAACGCGAACGCGCCCGGCGGCGGCAACTTCCGCCGCTCGGTGGCCGTCGACCGGATGTACTTCAACAGCGACGGCACGATCCAGCGGGTGGTGCAGACCACCACCGGCCCGCCGTCCAACCCAGGCGGCCCGACCACGCCGCCGACGTCTGGCACGAACATCGCGCCCAGCGCCGCGGCATCGACGTCCTATGTGTCCTCCTGGGAGTCGCTGGCAGCCATCAACAACGGCGGCACGCCGGCCAACTCCCAGGACCGGTCGAACCTGGCGTACGGGAACTGGCCGCAGCAGGGCACCCAGTGGATCGAGTACCAGTGGCCGTCGGCCCGGTCGATCAACCGGGTGGCCACGTACTGGTTCGACGACAACCAGGGCATCGACCTGCCCGCGTCGTGCCAGGTGCAGTACTGGAACGGCAGCGCGTACGTCGCCGTACCCGGTCAGTCGGCCTGCGGGGTGGCCGGCAACACGTTCAACTCGACGACCTTCAACACGGTCAGCACGACCAGGTTGCGGCTGTCGATCACGTCTCGCTCCGGGCTGTCCACCGGAGTCCTCGAATGGCAGGCATTTCAGTCCTAGGAGGTGAGCCCCAATGTCCCTGCGTACCCGCCGTCCCCGACTGGCCGCCGGCCTCGTCGCCGTTCTCACCGGCAGCCTGTTGAGCGTCATCGCCGCTACCCCCGCCCACGCCGCACAGACCATCGGCTTCCCCACCTTCAACAACACCGGCTCGATTCCGCAGCCCCCGGTCGGCTACAACACCGGCAGCACCATGCAGGCCATCTACGACGCCGAGAGCTCCGGCACCGACTTCTGGATGGACCGGCTGCTCGGCCGTTCCGGCAACGACCCGGCCGGCACCTGGCTGATGACCCGCGGCCGGGGCGCGTACATGAACACGCACACGCCCTCGGTGATCGGGTTCGGTGGCAACGCCGCCTACTGGGACAACATCAGCAGCCAGGGCGCCTACACGATCACGCCGTCGCCCGGCACATTCACCGAGCAGTCGGCGCAACGGTTCCAGGCGCCGAGCTACTGGCGTAGCGTGCACACCAGCGGGTCGATCCGGATCACGGTCACGAAGTTCATCACGCACAACAACGTGATGGTCACCAACCTGGACGTCGCCAACACCGGCACGGCGTCGGCGACCGTCTCGCTGCGGGCCGTCTCGCCGTACGCGGCGACCGGCAGCGGCACCGAGCTCACCGGCACGCGGGCGGTCAAGAACAACCTGACCACCCTGTTCCCGCGGTTCTCCGGTGACGGGTTCACGGTCAGCAGCGGCGGGCTCACCCGTTCGGTGACCGTCGGCGCTGGCCAGACCGTGACCACCAAGGTGCAGCTCGGCCTGGTGGCCAACGAGATCCCGGCGTCGCTGACCGAGTACAACAGCTACCGGGGCTTCACGCCGGCGACGGCGTACGCCACCCACGTGCGGGCCTACAACCAGTGGTGGGCGACGAACCTGCCGTACATCGACGTGCCCGACGCCGCCATCAAGAAGAACATCTACTACCGCTGGTGGTTGATGCGTTACAACTACCTCGACGTCGACATCCCGGGCCAGGACTACCAGTTCCCGCAGTCGATCGAGGGCGTCACCGGCTACAACAACGCGATCGTGCTGACCCAGCCGATGCACATCGACGACCTGAAGTACCTGCGATCGCCCGAGTACTCGTACGGTCCCTGGCTGTCGATCGGGCAATATTCGGCCAACGGGCGGTTCGTCGACAACCCCGGTGACCCGGAGAACTGGTCCAACTCCTACACGCAGTACGTGTCGGAGGCCGCCTGGAAGGCCTTCCAGATCCATGGTGGACAGCCGGCGTTGCTCCAGAACTTCGCGCGCTACGCGGAGGGCGACGCCAAGGGCCAGCTCTCCTATTACGACACCAACAACAACGGTGTCATCGAGTACAACTGGGGTGCGTTGACCGGCAACGACGCCGACGCGGTGTCGTTCCACTGGCGGTCCGGCAACCTGGACCGGGCCGAGACGGCCTACGTCTGGGCCGGTGCCGTCGCTTCGCAGCAGGCGTACGCGATGCTCGGCAACACCGCCAAGGCCACCGAGCTGCAGACGCTGGCCGACCGGATCCGCAACGGCGTCATCAACACGCTGTGGAACCCGTCCCGGCAGCTGCTCGAGCACAAGCACGTCAGCACGAACGCCTTCGTGCCGTGGAAGGAAATCAACAACTACTACCCGTACTCCGTGGGCCTGATGCCCAACACCGCGCAGTATCGCGAGGCGCTGCGGCTGTTCGCCGACCCGGCGGACTACCCGATCTTCCCGTTCTACACCGCGAACCAGCGGGACAAGGCCGCCGCGGCGGCCGCGGGCCAGCCGGGCAGCAACAACTTCTCCACCATCAACTCGACGGTGCAGTTCCGGCTCTACTCGTCGGCGCTGCGCAACTACCCGAACTCCTGGATGACCAACGACGACTACAAGAAGCTGCTCTACTGGAACGCCTGGGCGCAGTATCCGGGCGGCGACACCCGCTACCCGGACGCCAACGAGTTCTGGGCCGACTGGAACGGCAGCAGCATCCAGTACCGCTCGTGGATCCATCACAACATCCTGGGCAGCAGCAACTGGACCGTCATCGAAGACGTCGCCGGGCTGCGGCCGCGCGCCGACGCGCAGATCGAGCTCTCCCCGATCAACATCGGCTGGACGCACTTCGCGGTCAACAACCTGCGCTACCGCAACGCCAACCTGTCGGTCGTCTGGGACGACCCGGCCGACGGCGTGACCCGCTACAGCGGCGTGCCGCAGGGCTACTCCATCTATCTCAACGGCACCCGGGTGGCCACCGTCGACCGGCTCACCCGCGTGCTCTACAACCCCGCCACCGGTGCGGTCACGTTCCCGTCCGGCTCTGGCGTGGTCAACTTCAGCACCTCGTTCTCGGGCCTCCAGACCCCGCAGAACGTCAACCTGAACAGCGCCCGGATGGTCGACATCGCGGCCAAGGCCGGCGTCGACCTGACCTCCACCCTGCCCAACCTCGCGTCGGGTGCGTCGGTCTCGGCCTCGTACACCGCGTCGGGCACCTCGACGGCCGGTGCCGTCGACGGCCTCCCGACCAACGCCCCGATCTGGGGTGCGTACGGGAGCCCCAACAGCTCGGACTGGTACGAGGTGAACTTCGGGACCAGCCGGGCGGTGGACGAGGCGCGGATCTACTTCCGCAACGACCGGGCGACCAACCGGTACCGGCCGCCGGCGTCGTACACCGTGCAGTACTGGAACGGCAGCGCGTTCGTGGCGGCCGGCAACCAGGTGAAGACGCCGGGCACGCCGCAGTCCAACTACAACAAGGTGAGCTTCACGCCGGTCAACACGACCCGGCTGCGGGTGCAGTTCACGCACGCCTCGGGGTCGGCCAAGACCGGGTTGACCGAGCTGAAGCTCTACAACCGCGGTGGCACGAACCCGGATCCGGATCCCGATCCCGAGCCTGGGGGGAACCTCGCTCTGTCGGCGACGCCGTCCGCGTCGTACACCTCGTCGTGGGAGAGCGTCGCGGCCATCAACGACGGCATCGACCCGCCCTCGTCGAACGACACCGTGAACGACCGCTGGGGAACCTGGCCCAACACGGGCGCCCAGTGGGCGGAGCTGACCTGGTCGTCGGCGCAGACGCTGTCGTCGGCCCAGGTCTACTTCTTCGACGACAACGGCGGTGTACGCGTGCCGGCGTCGTGGACGCTGCAGTATTGGAACGGAAGCTCCTATGTGAACGTTCCGTCGGCGAGCGGCTATCCGGTCGCGCTCAACGCCTACAACACCGTGACCTTCGGGCAGGTGAGCACCACCCGGTTGCGCGTCGCGCTGACCAGCGGTGCGGGCTCGGTCGGCCTGCTCGAAGTGAAGGCGTTCAGCTAGCCGGTGCCTGGGGCGGGCCCTTCTTCGGGAGGGTCCGCCCTGCTATTTCAGGCGGGTGGCGAGGCCGTCGAGGACGACCTCGAGGCCGTAGGCGAACTTCGCGTCGCGCACCGCTGCGGGGTCTTCCGTCAGCTCGCCGCCGAGCGCGACCACGAACTCGGCCTCCGTCTGGCCCGCGCGGGCGACGGAGGTGAGCCAGGCCGCCTCGGCCGTGGTCATGCCGTTGACGTACGACAGCAGCGTGTCGAGGGCGCCCGTCGGCTCGGGATAGCCGGCGGCGGTGAACAGGTCGACCAGGCCGTTGCTGAACGCGCCGAGGTTGGGGCCGAGCTGGGCCATGCCGGTCTGCCCGAGCAGCGCGCCCAGCCAGGCGTGGCGCAGCGCCGTCGTGCGGAACGACTGGGCGGCCGCGCGCGCGGCGGTCCGCCAGTCGGTGCCGGCAGGCTGCACGGTGATCTCGCCGAACACCTCGTCGACGGCGAGCTCGATCAGCTCGTCCTTGGTCGCCACGTGCCGGTAGAGCGACGTGGCGCCGGCGTTGAGCCGGGCGCCGAGCTTGCGCATGCTCAGCGCGTCCGCGCCCTCCGCGTCGAGCATCACGATCGCCTCGCGGACGATGGCGGCCCGGCTCAGGGTGTAGGACGCCCCTCATGGAAAACCGCAACCCGCACCGCTGGTGGATCCTCGTGGTGCTGTGCCTGAGCAGCCTCGTGCTGGTGGTCGACAGCATGGCCCTGACCGTCGCGGTGCCGCACATGACCGCCGAGCTTGGCGCCACCGCGCAGGACATGCAGTGGATCCTCGACTCCTACATCCTGGTGTTCGCCGGGCTCCTGCTGACCTCGGGCAGCCTCGGCGACCGGTTCGGCCGACGCAAAGTAATGATCATCGGCCTGGTGCTCTTCGGGGCCGCGTCACTGGCCGCCACGTTCGTCTCGGACCCGGGGCAGATGATCGCGGTCCGGGTCGCGATGGGCATCGGCGGCGCGCTGATCATGCCGTCGACGCTGTCCATCCTGATCACCGTCTTCGACGAGACCGAACGGCCCAAGGCCATGGCCGCCTGGGGTTCGGTGTCGATGCTCGGCCTGGTCGGCAGCCCGGTGCTCGGTGGCCTGCTGGTCGACCGCTTCGCCTGGCAGTCGATCTTCTGGATCAACGTGCCGATCGTCGCCCTCGCCATCGTCGCCGCGCTCGTCCTCATGCCGGAGTCGAAGGGCCCGTGGCAGAAGCCGGATCCGATCGGCGCGGTGCTGTCGGCCGTGGGCATGACCGCCCTGGTCTGGTGGATCATCGAGCTGCCCAAGCACGGCGCGTTCGGCGACCGCGCCGGCATCACGCTGGCGGTCGCGGTGGTCGGCCTGGTCGGCTTCGTGGTCTGGGAGAACATCACGCCGGCTCCGATGGTGCCCCTGGGCCTGTTCAAGCACCGCAGGTTCAGCGGCGGCTCGCTGTCGCTGTCGCTCGTGCAGATCGGCAACGGTGGGCTGCTGCTGGTGCTGACCCAGTACCTGCAGTTCGTCCTCGGCTACTCGCCCCTGAAGGCCGGCCTGGCCTTCGTGCCACTGGCGGTCGCGGCCCTGGCCGGCAACGGTGCTGGCGTGAAGCTGGTCGCCGCGATCGGCGAGCGCTTCGTGATGCTGGTCGGGATGGTCGTCATGGCCGGTTCGTTCGTGTTGCTGACCACGGTCTCGGCCACCACCGGGTTCGTCGTCCCGGCCATCGCGCTGGGCTTGCTCGGTCTGGGTGCGGGCCTGGCGATGCCGGCCGCGGTCACCGCGCTCATGGGCGTCATCCCGCCGGAGCAGGCGGGTGTCGGTGCGGCGCTCAACGACACGATCCAGCAGGCCGGCTCGGCGCTCGGCATCGCGATCCTGGGCTCGCTGCTGACCAACGGCTACGCCAACCGGATGCCGGCCGGCGTGCCGGAGGAGGCGCTGCACTCGATCGCAGGAGCCCTCGGCGACCCCGGCCTGGGTTTGGCGGACACCGCTCGTGCGGCCTTCACTGGGGCGATGTCGACCACCTTCACGATCAGTGCGATCGGTGTGCTCGCCGCCGCGGTGGTCGCCACCGTGATCATGCGGGACCGCAAGCCGGCTCCCTCCGTGGCGGAGCAGGAGCTCGAGCTCGTCGCCTGACACGACGAAGGCCGGCGCCCGATCACGGGCACCGGCCTTTGTTCATGTCGGTGTGGCTAGGCGGGCGGCGGCGACAGGTAGAAGCCGGCCTGGTCGACGACGATGTGCACCGGCTTGGCGCTGCTGTTGTAGACCATGAACGCGCCGTCGTGCAGGCCGACGGTGACCAGGTTGGCGATCGTCTCGTTCACGCCGAAGTTGATGACCGAGGCGGTCGGGCGGGGCTGGCCGGCGGGGTAGACGGTCAGGTAGCCCGGCGACTGCGTGCCGGTCACGGTCAGGTTGGCCACGACGGCGGTGGCCGGGCAGCCGTACTCGTAGCAGCTGTCGTCGTAGGTGGAGATCTCGTACGCCTGGCCGGCGCCGAGGGTGATGCCACGTTCCCGGGTGTCGAAGATCCGGCGCGGGGTGAGCGGCAGGTAGGTGTCGGCGACGCCCGGCGCGAAGTAGCCGCTGAGCTCGGCGAGGACGTGGACGGTGCCGCTGCCGCCGTACGCGAACGAGATCTTCTGGTCGACGACGGGTGCGATGACCATGTTGTTGGCCGTCTGCCCGGTGACGAAGTTGAGGTTCGACGTCGCTGGAACGGCTCCACCCGGCGGGAAAGCGGTGAGGTACCCGCCGGCGGTGGGCTTGGTGACCGCGACGTTGAGCAGCACCGCGGTGGTGCCGGCCGGGACCTTGGACGAGAGGTCGACCGTCACCCGGCCGTTCGGGCCGAGCGGCGCGGTGCCCGGCACGCCGAGGGCCGACCGGGTGTCGAGCACCCGGGCCGGGGTGTTCGACGTCAGACCCAGGCCTGCGTTCCCGTAGTAGCCGGCGAGGTCGGCGAGCACGTGCACGGTGCCGGCGCTGCCGTTCTTGATCTTCACCTTGCCGTTGGCGACGGGCACGGTGACGAGGTTGGGGATCGTCTGGTTCGCCGCGAAGTTGATGTTCGACGCGATGGGCTCGGTCGTGGGGTAGACCTTGAGGTAGCCGTTGGTGGTCGGGTTCGTCACGGTCACGTTGAGCACGACCGCGTCGCTGTTGGCCGCCGGGGCGGGCAGCGCGAGCTCGATCTCCTCGTGCGGGTTGAGCGGGGTCGTGCGGTTCACACCGACGGCGGCCTTGGTGTTGAGCACCCGCTGCGGCGTGACCGCGGTGAACGCGGCGCCTAGCATCAGACAGTTGCTCTTGAGGTATTCAGCCGGATAGCGGCGGAACCCGTCTTCGCTGGTCCTGACCGAGACGCAGGACAGGCCGGCGTGAGCGAAGGTGAACCGGCCGGTGCGGTCGAGGATGGTTTTGCCCCCGGACTGCAGAGCGACGGCTCCGACCGGCCCGTCCACCGTCCACGGGGAGGTGACCGTGGCCTTCGTTTCGGTCTCGAACGTGCCGCCACCGCGTACGCGGGCGGTGGTGCTGGTGAACGTCAGGCTGGGCAGGAGCTCGGTCGCGCCGCGGTCGACGAAACCGCCACCGCTGTTGGCGGTGTCGGGCTTGTCGGCATGCGCGTTGCCGAAGAGGTCGGTGGCGGGCAGCCCGGGCGCGTCGGCCCAGGCGGAGTCGATAGCGGGTGAGTCGAGGTTCAGACCCCACCCGACGTCGTCCAGTTCGTAGCCACCCTTGACCTTCGCGTCCGCGCCGATGTCGTGGGCGCCTTGGCCGGTGGCAGTGTGGAACGCGGCCGGGTCCGGGTAGGTCGTGTCGTCCCAGACGTAGGCCGCCGCGCCCGGCACCGGGTCGATCACGTTGTAGTCGATGCGGCTGCCCGTCGTCGCCGCGCTGGCGACGGAGACCGCCGGCGCGGTCGCCGGGTCGGCGTTGCCGCTGCAGCCGGCGACGTCAGCCAACCTGGTCCGCACGATGGTGTTGTAGAGCCCGAACTCGGTCGACGCTCCGGTCACCGTGACGCCCGGGACGCAGTTGGTGACGATCGTGTTGTTGGTCAGAGTGGTCCGCGGCGCGTCGGTCACCACGATCGCCGGCACGATCGGACCTACGCTGGACCAGATTCCCTCGACGCTGTTGGCGGACACCACGGTGTCAGTGGCGCCGGCGCCGACGTTGACGAACGACCCGACGGCCGCCCGGCCGACCATGCCGCTGACCCGCACTCGGTGCGAGTCGCCCTTGATGTCGACGCCCGGGCCTCTGACCGACGTGAGCCAGCCGTTGGTGAGGACAATGTCCGTCGAGTCCTGGATGGCGACGGCGGAGTTGGTTCCCTCGGGGCGGCGGAGGCCGCGCCGGCAGACAGACCGGTCGCCGCCAACACCCCGATCGCCAGTAGCGCCGTTCTACGACTTGTTCGCATCTCGTTCTCCCCGTTACGGATCAGGCCGTGGGTGCCAGGAGGTAGTAGCCCGCTTGGTCGACGACAACGTGGACAGTGCCCGCGCTGCTGTTGTAGAGCAAGAAGCCGCCGATCTCCGCATTGACGGTGATCAGGTTGGCGATCGTCTCGCCCTTGTTGAAGTTGATGACGGAGGCGGCCGGGCGGGGGGCCCCGTCGTTCGGGTAGACGGTCAGGTAGCCCGCCGACTGCGCCCCGGTGACCGTCAAGTTGGCGACCAGGGCGGACGTCCGGCACCCGAATGTCGGGCAAGCTCCCCGGTCCACCTGGACGTCGATCGTCTGGCCCGGTCCGACGGCCGTCGAGCCAGGCTGACGGGTGTCCAGAATCCGCTTCGGCTCGACCGGCAGGTAGGTGTCGGTGATGCCGGGCGCGAAGTAGCCGCTGAGGTCCGCGAGGACGTGCACGGTGCCGCTGCCGCCGTACGCGAAGGCGATCTTGCGGTCCACGACGGGTGCGATGACCATGTTGTTGGCCGTCTGACCAGCGACGAAGTTGAGGTTCGACGTCGCTGGGACCGCGCCGCCGGGCGGGAACGCTGTCAGATGGCCGCCTGTAGTGGGCTTGGTGACGGCGACGTTGAGGACGACCGCGGTGGTGCCGACTGGGACCCGCGAGGACAGGTCGACGGTGACGCGCCCGTTGGCGCCGACGGGAGTGGTGCCCGGGACGCCGACTCTGGATCGGGTGTCGAGCACCCGGACCGGGCCGAAGCTGGTCAGACCGAAGCCGGCGGCGGCGTAATAGCCGGCGAGGTCGGCGAGCACGTGTACGGTGCCCGCGCTGCCGTTCTTGATTTTCACCCGGCCGTTGGCCACCGGCACGGTGACCAGGTTCGGGACGGTCTGGTTCGCCACGAAGTTGATGTTCGACGTGACCGGCTCGGCGGTGGGGTAGACCTTCAGGTAGCCGTTCGAGGTCGGGTTGGTCACGGTCACGTTCAGCACCACCGCGCTGCTGGTCGCCGCCGGCGCGGGCAACGGCAGCTCGATCTCCTCGTGCGGGGCGAGCGCGGTGGTGCGGGGCACGCCGACCCCGGCCTTGGTGTTCAGCACCCGCTGCGGGGTGACCGCGTTGAACGATGCGCCGAGGAACGTGCAGGTATCCAGGGCCCCGGGAGACGAGAACTCTCGGAAACCGGTCACGGTGCGCCTGACCTGGACGCAGGCACGGCCAGGGCGGTCGAAGGTGAGCCGTGCGGGGCCCGTGCGGTCGACGATCGTCGGCCGGCCCTCGACCGAGAAGGCGAGGTATCCGAGCGGTTGACCGTCCGGGGTCCAGGGGTTCGAGGACTCGACTGTTGTGACTGTCTCTAGCGGGTTGTCGCTGTACGCCCGACCCGTCACGAACCCCATCGCCGGGGGGTGAACGAGCTCGATCGCACCGCGATCGACGAATCCACCGCCGCTGTTCGGCATGTCGGGCTTGTCAGCGCGGCCGTTGAGGCGCAGGTCGGTGGCCGGCAGACCCGGCGCGTCGGTCCAGGCCGAGTCGATCGCGGGCGAGTCCCATTCGAGGTCCCACCCAGCGCCCGTCGTGAACCCGCTGAGATACAGCCTGGCGTCGGCGCCGATATCGTGAGCGCCCTGTCCGGTGGCCGAGTGGAACGCGGCCGGGGTGGGATAGGCGGTGCCACGCCACGAGTACGCAGGGGCGCCCGGCACCGGGTCGATCACGTTGTAGTCGATGAGGCTGTCCGGCGTCGCCGCACTGTCGACGGTCACCGCCGGCACGGTCGCCGGATCTGGGACCGCCGGGCCGGAACAGTACTCGTTACCGGCCGGCCGCGTACGCACGATCGTGTTGTAGAGGCGAAAGCCGCTCGACGCACCGGTGACGGCGATACCGACGTTGCAGTCGGTGACGATCGTGTTGTTGGTCGCGGTGGTCCGCGGCGCGTCGGCAATCGTGACGAGCGCGGCGGGTCGCTGGGTCCACAGGGTCGCGATCAGGCTGTTGCCGACCAGCATGGTGTCGGTGACACCGGCGCCGATCGTCATGAACGAGGTCCGTGTCACCGAAGCGGCGTTGCCGCTGATCGTCACCCGTCGCGAGTCGCCCCGCAGGTCGACGGCGTTGACGTTGACCGACCGGATCCAGCCGCCGGTGACCGTGACGTCGGCGGAGTTGTCGATGACCAGGGCGGGGTTGTTGGCTCCGGAGATGTCGATCCGGTCGAGCACGATGTCGTGCGCATCGCTCAGGACGAAGGACGGATTGCCGTTCGCGGTGGCCACGGTGGTGCGCTGGCCCGGCCCGAAGTATCCCTTGATGGTGATCGGCCTGCCTGGCTCGCCGGACGGCGGGGAAACCGACTCCTGATAGACGCCTGGACCGACGACGATGGTCTGGCCCGGCTCGGCCTCGGTGGCGGCCGCGGAGATCGAGCAGAAAGGCTTCTGCTCCGTGCCGTCGGCGCCGTCCTGGCAGCCCTTGGATACGAAGATCGTGTCAGGTGGCGCGGTCGCGGCGGCGCTCCCGGCTGGAAGGCCGGCTGCCATCAACACGCCCACTGCCAACAGCGTCGCGCTGCGAGCCACTCGCATCTCGCTCTCCCCGTATCGAGTGATCTTGGGTGAGGTTAGCGGGTCGGTCGACCGGTTCCCATTGGCTCATCGGGTGAGGTGAGCCCTACCGCGGACCGGGAGGTGTGCGGGATGTCGGGAGCGGTGGTGTTTTCGGGACGCTCTATGGCATGCGAACCATACGTGCGGCCTTTGTGATGTGGCTCATCGCCGTAGGCGCCGGAGCCTTCGAGACGATCCTGGTCGTCCTCAGTGGACGGGCGGGTGACGGCGCGGTCGTCGGCGTGACCGTCCGGCTCGCCGTGTTCGTCGCGGCGGTGCTGGTAGCGGTGCGGATGCGGGCGGGCCGGAACTGGGCGCGCTGGGTCCTGGCGATCGGCCTGGGCGTCCTGGGCACGTTGTCGTTGGTGGTCGATCCCATCCTGTGGTTGGCCGACGGCAACTCGCTCAGCCAGGCGGTCACGGACCTGGACGCCGTCGACGTGTCGTTCGCGGTCAGCCGTGTCGTGCACGTCGCGGCGGTGCTCACCGCTTGTGTGCTCATGTTCCTGCCGACGTCCAACGCCTATATGGCGAAGCGGGCCCGGTGACGACACCGGGCCCGCTTCGACAACGGCCAGGATCAGGCAGGCGGCGCGATGTAGAAACCGGCCTGGTCCACGACGACGTGCACGGTGCCCGCGCTGCTGTTGAAGACCGTGAACGAGTTGCTGTGCAGGCCCACCGTGACGAGGTTCGCGATGGTCTGGTTCTTGCCGAAGTTGATGACGGACGCGGTCGGCCGCGGCTGGCCCGACGGGTAGACCGTCAGGTACCCCGCCGACTGGGCTCCGGTGACGGTCAGGTTGGCCACGAGCGCGGTGGCGCCGCACTCACGGTCCTGGCAGTCGTCGGGCACCGCGACCTCGATGGTCTGGCCCGGCCCGATTCCGGTCGAGTTCGTGCGGGTGTCCTTGATCCGCCGGGGCGAGACCGGCACGTACGTGTCGGCGACGCCGGGCGCGAAGTAGCCGTTGAGCTCGGCCAGGACGTGCACGCTGCCGCTGCCGCCGTACGCGAACGAGATCTTCCGGTCGACGACCGGCGCGATGACCATGTTGTTGGCCGTCTGCCCGGCGACGAAGTTGAGGTTCGACGTGCCGGGAACCGCGCCGCCCGGCGGGAAGGCGGTCAGGTGGCCGCCGACGGTCGGGTTGGTGACCGCGACGTTGAGCGCGACCGCGGTGGTGCCGGCCGGGACCTTGGCCGACAGGTCGACCGTCACCCGCCCGTTGGCGCCGAGCGGGGTGGTGCCCGGGACCCCGATCGCGTTGCGGGTGTCGAGCACCCGCGCCGGCGTGCCGGAGGTCAGACCGAGGCCGGTGTTGGCGTAGTAGCCCGCCAGGTCGGCGAGCACGTGCACCGTGCCGGCGCTGCCGTTGACGATCTTCACCCGGCCGTTGACCACCGGAACGGTGACCAGGTTAGGGATCGTCTGGTTCGCCGCGAAGTTGATGTTCGAGGCGACCGGCTCGTTCTCGTTGGACGGGTAGACCTTGAGGTAGCCGTTGACGGTCGGGTTGGTCACCGTCACGTTGAGCACGACCGCGCTGCTCTGGGCCGCCGGGCCGGGCAGCGCGAGCTCGATCGTCTCGTGCGGCGCCAGCGGCGTCCTGCGGGTGGTGCCGACCGCCGCCTTGGTGTTGAGCACCCGCTCCGGTGTGACCGCGGTGAACGCGCCACCCACCAGCACGCACGGCGACTCGCTGTGCAGGGAGTACTCGCTGCGGAAGTTGTTCATACTCGCCCGCACGCCGACGCAGGCCGGTCCCGCCCGGTCGAAGGTGATCCGGGCCGTGCCGGTGCGGTTGACGATCGTCTTGCGGCCGGGAACCTCGAACGCGAACGATCCGATCGGCCCGTCCAGCGCCCAACTGCTCCGGGTGGTGACCGTCGTGTTCGTCTCGAACGCGCCGCCGCCGCGCACGCGGTACAGGTTGGTCGTGTAGGTCGGCGTCGGCACCAGTTCGACGGCGCCGCGGTCGACGAACCCGCCGCCGCTGTTGGGCGTCTCGAGCTTGTCCGCGTGCGGGTTGGCGCGCAGGTCGGTGGCGGGTCGGCCTGGTGCGTCGACCCAAGCCGAGTCGATCGCCGGCGAGTTCGAGTCCAGGGTCCACCCGGAGTCACCGGCGTCGAGGTTGTTCGCCAATCGCGCGTCCGCACCGATGTCGTGTGCGCCCTGCCCGCTGGCTGCGGTGAACTCGGCTGGGGTTGCGTAGGCCGTGCCGCCCCAGGAGTAGGACGGTGCACCCAGCACTGGGTTCACCACGTTGTAGTCGAGGTGGCTGTCGGCGATGGCGGCGCCGTCGACGGAGACGGCCGGAAATTTCGAGGGTTCCGGGAGCGGAAGGTGGAAACAGGGCTGGGTTCCGGGCTCCCCAGTCCGCACGATCGAGTTGAAGAGGCCGAAGCCCGCTGACTCGCCGGAGACCCGGACACCCGCGAAGCATTCGGTGACGATCGTGTTGTTCGTGATCGTGGTCCGAGGAGCGTTGGACAGCGCGATCGCCGCTTTGTCTGAACCGGTGTTGGCGCCGTACACGTGCACGCTGTTGCCCACCAGCAGGGTGTCACTGCTCCCCGCGCCGACCGCGACGAACGACCCCGTCACAGCCGCGCCCGTAGTGTCGCTGACGGTCACCCGGCGGGAGTCGCCCTTGATGTCGATGCCGGTCGACAGGACGGTGTAGACCCAGCCGTTGGTGACCGTGATGTCGGTCGAGCTCTCGACCGAGATGGCCGGGGTACGCAGCGCGGTGACGTCGATCCCGTCGATCACGACGTCGTGCACACCGGAGAGGACGAACGGGATCTTCTCCTGGTCATTGGTCACCTTCGTGCTGCCGCCGGGACCTCGGTATCCCTTGACCGTGACCGGTTTGCCCGGCTCTCCGGACGGCAGGACGATCGAGACCTGCTCGTCGTAGACGCCTGCGGCGACCACGATGGTCTGACCAGGTTGGACGACTCCGGCTGCGGCCGAGATCGTGCAGAACGGTGCCTGTTCGGAGCCGTCACCGCCGCTGCCACAGGCGGTCGAGACGTAGATGTTGGCTGGTGGTTCGGCTGCCGCCGCGGTGCCGGCCGGAAGACCGGCAGCTACGAGCAGGCTGACAGCGAGCAGCGTTGTGCCACGCATTCGCATTGAGCTTCCCCCGCTTTCTTGCGATTGGGGGGATGATCTTAGTTAGTTGATCTACGAGTTCGCATTGGCCGATTGGCGGATGCCCGTGCTCGCCCGGGACACCAGCACCGGCGTCACCCGCGGATAAACCGGCGTCTCGACGGGGGAGTCGAGCAGGTCGAGGAGCATCGCCAGGCAGCGCCGGCCGACCTCGTCGAAGTCCTGGCGGATCGTCGTGAGCGGCGGCGACATGAACTCCGCCTCCGGGATGTCGTCGAAGCCGACCACGCTCACGTTGTCGGGCACGCGGACGCCACGCTCGTGGAAGGCCCGCAGCAATCCGAGGGCCTGCTGGTCGTTGGCGCAGAACACCGCCGTGACCCGTGGGTCGCCGGCCAGCCGCAAGCCGGCCTGGTAGCCGGAGGCAGCGCTCCAGTCACCGTCGATGACCGGTGGCACGGACCGACCGGCGGCCTCCAGTGTGGACCGCCAGGCGCTCTCGCGATCTCTGGCCTCCAGCCAGTTCTGCGGACCGCGTACGTGCCAGACCGTCTCGTGGCCCTGCTCCAGCAGGTGGCGCACGGCGAGCTCGGCGCCGGCGATCTGGTCGACCGAGATGGCCGGCAACCCACCGCTGGCGCCCGCCTCGACCACCACCGCCGGGATCCCCATCGGCAGGCTGCGCAGAGCGGCCGCGGTGTTGGTGAACGGCGCGATGATGACGACGCCCGCGACCGACTGCTCGGCCAGCGCGCTGAGCGCGTCGCTGACGCCGTCGTGGTCGAGCTGCTCGAGCGTCACGATGCTGACGCCGTAGCCGGCGGCGCGGGCGGCGCGCTCGACGCCGAGCAGGGTGGCAGCTGGTCCATAGAGGATGGTGTCGAAGCTGACCACGCCGAGCACCCGGGACCGCCGGCCGGCCAGCCCGCGGGCCAACGCGTTGGGGCGGTAGTTGAGCTGGCGCACGGCGGTCAGCACGCGTTCGCGCGTCTCGTCGCGGACGCTCGGGTGTCCATTGAGCACGCGCGAGACGGTCTGGTGTGAGACGCCGGCCAGTCGCGCGACGTCGATCATCACCGCCGGTCGTGGCGGAGACGGCTGATCCATGGCAACTCCTCGGCCGACACTCTACCCGCCTTGTCGATCATAGCCGCGCTGTGAACGTTAACAATCGTTCTTTCGGAGCTATTGACGTCGATTATGAGAACGCTAACATTCTCGCAACACGCGAGCCATCGATGTACGTGAGGAGGAAGCCGTGCTCAGGAAAATGTCCGCGGTGGTGCTCGGTGGCGTGCTCGTCGCCGCCACACTGGCCGCCTGCGGTGGCGAGGGTTCCCGCAATAGCGGCGGCGGCGCGGCCGCCGGCAAGGACGACGGCAAGATCGTTATGGGGTTCTCCCAGGTCGGCGCCGAAAGTGGATGGCGGACGGCCAACACCAAGTCGGTCCAGGATTCCGCGAGGGAAGCCGGGATCGAGCTCAAGTTCTCCGACGCACAGCAGAAGCAGGAAAACCAGATCAAGGCGATCCGGACCTTCATCTCGCAGAAGGTCGACATCATCGCCTTCTCGCCGGTGGTCGAATCCGGCTGGGACACCGTCCTCAAAGAGGCCAAGGACGCCGGCATCCCGGTGATCCTGACCGACCGCGCGGTCGACTCGCCCGACAAGACGCTCTACAAGACGTTCATCGGCTCCGACTTCGTCGTCGAGGGCACCAAGGCCGGCGAGTGGGTCAAGAAGGAGTTCGCCAGCGCCGCCGGCCCGGTCAACATGGTGGAGCTCCAGGGCAACACCGGTGCGGCTCCGGCGATCGACCGCAAGGAGGGCTTCGCGTCGGTGCTCGGCTCCGACCCGAAGTTCAAGATGCTCGCCTCCCAGCCCGGCGACTTCACCCGGGTCAAGGGCAAGGAGGTCATGGAGGCGTTCCTGCGCGCCAACAAGGACATCGACCTGCTCTACGCGCACAACGACGACATGGGTCTCGGCGCGATCGAGGCGATCGAGGCGGCCGGCAAGAAGCCAGGTGTCGACATCAAGATCGTGACTGTCGACGCGGTCAAGGACGGCATGCAGGCGCTGGCCGACGGGAAAATCAACTTCATCGTTGAGTGCAGCCCGCTGCTTGGCCCACAGTTGATGGAGCTGGCGAAAAAGGTGGTCGCCGGAGAGACGGTGCCCGAGCGGGTGCTGACCGAGGAGACCACGTTCACCCAGGAGCAGGCGAAGGCTGCCCTGCCCGACCGCAAGTACTGAGTGTCGACTGCGGCCCCGGTTCGCGCCGGGGCCGCCCTTCCCGCCACAGGAGAGGCACCATGAGCGAGCCATTGCTCGTCATGCGCGGCATCGGCAAGCGGTTCCCGGGCGTCGTCGCGCTCGACGGCGTCGACCTGCGGCTGTACCCGGGCGAGGTGCACGCCCTGATGGGCGAGAACGGCGCGGGCAAGTCGACCCTGATCAAGGTGCTGACCGGCGCGTACCACCACGACCAGGGCGAGATCACCCTCGGCGGCGAGTCGGTCGCCTTCGCCGGGCCGCACCAGGCGCAGCAGGCCGGCATCAGCACCGTCTACCAGGAGATCAACCTCTGTCCGAACCTGAGCGTCGCGGAGAACGTGCTCATCGGGCGCGCGCCGACGCGGTTCGGGCGCATCCGGTGGTCGGCCGTGCGGCGCCGAGCCGAGGAGCTGCTCGACCGGCTGCATCTGAAGATCGACGTCGGCTCCGACCTCGGCACGCACTCGATCGCCGTACAACAGATGGTCGCCATCGCCCGTGCCCTTGACGTCGACGCGAAGGTGCTGGTGCTCGACGAGCCCACGTCGAGCCTCGACGCCTCCGAGGTCGACCAGCTCTTCGGCGTCATGCGCGGGCTCAAGGAGGAGGGCATCGCGATCCTGTTCGTGACCCACTTCCTCGACCAGGTCTACGAGATCGCCGACCGGATGACGGTGCTGCGCAACGGCCGCCGGGTGGGCGAATACCGCACCGCCGACCTGAGTCAGCTCGACCTGGTCGGGGCGATGATCGGCAAGGAGCTCGCCGCGCTCGAAGACATCGAGGAGGCGCCGCGGCGCGAGGTGGCGGCGCTGGAGCGGGGCACACCGGTGGTCAGCGCCGACGGGCTCGGCCGCAACGGGGCGATCGCGCCGTTCTCGCTGGCCATCCACAAAGGAGAGGTCGTCGGCCTGGCCGGCCTGCTCGGCTCCGGTCGCACCGAGGTCGCCCGGCTGCTGTTCGGCGCCGACCACGCGGACCAGGGCAAGATCGCGGTCGACGGCGAGCCGGTCGCGCTCCGCGGGCCGCAGTCGGCGATGCGGCAGAAGATCGCCTACTGCCCGGAGAACCGACGCACCGACGGGCTGGTCGAAGAGCTGACGGTGCGCGAGAACATCATCCTGGCACTGCAGGCCGACCGCGGCTGGGCGCGCCCGGTCCCCCGCACCAGGCAGGACGAGCTGGTCGCCCGCTACGTCAAGGCGCTCGACATCCGTCCGGCCGACCCGGAGATCCCCGTGCGCAATCTCAGCGGCGGCAACCAGCAGAAGGTGCTGCTGGCCCGCTGGCTGATCACCGAGCCGAAGCTGATGATCCTCGACGAGCCCACCCGCGGCATCGACGTCGGCGCCAAGGCCGAGATCCAGAAGCTCGTGGTCGAGCTGTCCGACGGCGGCATGGCGGTGCTGTTCATCTCCGCCGAGCTCGAAGAGGTGCTGCGGCTCAGCCACAAGGTCGCCGTGTTGCGCGACCGCAAGCTGGTCGCCGAGCTCGACAACACCGACGGCCTCGACACCGACCGGGTCATGGCGGCCATCGCGAGTGGAGGCGTGGCATGAACGTCGTGCGGCACCGACTGTTCTGGCCGGTCGCGATGCTGGTCGCGCTGCTGCTCAGCAACCTGTTCTTCACGCCGGACTTCTTCTCGATCGAGGTCCGCGACGGTCACCTGTTCGGCAGCCTGATCGACATCCTTCGGCAGGGCGCGCCGTTGATGCTGGTCGCGCTCGGCATGACGCTGGTCATCGCGACGAGCGGGATTGACCTGTCGGTCGGCGCCGTCGTGGCGATCTCGGGTGCGATGGCGTGCCAGCAGATTGCCGGCCTCGACGACCAGGGCGCGGTCGGCGGCGTCCTGGTCGCCGTGGCGCTGGCACTGGCGCTCAGCGCCGGGCTCGGTGCGTGGAACGGCTTCCTGGTCTCCGTGGTCGGCATCCAGCCGATCATCGCGACGCTGATCCTGATGGTCGCCGGCCGAGGCGTCGCGCAGGTGATCACCGACGGCCAGATCGTCAACGTCAACTCTCCGCCGTACAAGACGATCGCCGCGGGCTTCCTGTTCGGCATCCCGGTGCCAGTGATCATTGCCGCTGGTGTGGTCGCGCTGGTCGCGGTGGTCATCCGGCGCAGCGCGTTCGGGATGCTGCTCGAGTCGGTCGGCGGCAACGCCGGCGCCAGCCGACTGGCGGGCATCAGGTCCCGGCGGCTGATCATCATCGCGTACGTCGTCTGCGCGGTCTGTGCCGGCGTAGCCGGTCTGATGGTCAGCTCGACGGTGTCCAGCGCCGACGGAAACAACAACGGCCTGCTGATCGAGCTCGACGCGATCCTCGCCGTGGTGATCGGCGGCACCTCGCTGCTCGGCGGCCGCTTCTCCATCGCGGGCACGGTGATCGGCGCCCTGCTGATCAAGACCCTCGACACGACGGTCTACACGATCGGCATCCCGCCCGAAGTGGCCCTGCTCTTCAAGGCGGTGGTCGTGGTGATCCTCTGCCTCGTGCAGTCGCCCGCCTTCCGCGCCAAGTTTGCCCGGCGCCAGCCCGCGGAGGTGACGGCATGATCGATTTGAAGACTCGGCCGCCGCTTAACGTGGCCGACCGCGTACGGGCGATTCCGGTCAGACAGAAATACCTGCCCGTCACCGCCACCGCGGTCCTGCTGGCTCTCATGTACGGCCTCGGGGTGATCAACTACCCGGGGTTCTCCGACACCCAGATCGTGCTCAACGTCTTCGTCGACAACGCGTTCCTGCTCGTGGTCGCGGTCGGCATGACGTTCGTGATCCTGACCGGCGGCATCGACCTGTCGGTGGGCTCGGTTGTCGCGCTGACGACGATGATCGTCGCGTTGCTGCTGGAGAACGGCTGGCCGGCCGCCGTCGTGCTGCCGGTCGCGCTGCTGATGGGCGCGACGATCGGGTTCCTGATGGGCCTGATGATCCATTACTTCGACGTGCAGCCGTTCATCGCGACGCTCGCCGGGATGTTCCTGGCCCGCGGGCTCTGCTACGTGATCAGCACCGACTCGATCTCCATCGACAACCCGTTCTGGGTATCGGTCGCGAACGCCCAACTCTGGTTCGGCGGCTTCTTCATCACGATCAGCGTGCTGATCGCCCTCGTGGTCGTGCTGGTCGCCGCGTACGTGCTGGCCTACACGACCTTCGGCCGGGACGTCTACGCGGTGGGCGGCAACCCGCAGTCCGCGATGCTGATGGGCCTGCGCGTCGGCCGCACCCGCATCGCCGTCTACACGATCAGCGGGCTGTGCTCGGCGCTCGGCGGCGTGGTGCTCAGCTTCTACATGCTCTCCGGGTACGGGCTGCACGCCTCGGGCATGGAGCTCGACGCCATCGCCGCGGTGGTGATCGGCGGCACGCTGCTCACCGGCGGCTCCGGCTACCTGTTCGGCACCGTGCTCGGCGTACTCGTGTTGGGCCTGATCCAGACCATCATCACGTTCCAGGGCGACCTCAGCTCCTGGTGGACCAAGATCTTCATCGGCATGTTCCTCTTCGTCTTCATCGTCCTCCAGCGCGCCGTCACCCGGCGCCGTCGATAGGGGGTGGCCGTGCCTTACGTGGTCGGCGTCGACTTCGGGACGCTCTCCGGGCGGGCAGTGGTGGTGCGGGTGGCCGACGGTGCCGAGGTCGGCTCCGCCGTCCACGAGTACGCGCACGGCGCCGTCGAACAGACCCTGCCCGGCGGTCGCCGGTTGCCTCCGTCGTGGGCGCTGCAGGTGCCACAGGACTGGCGCGACGTGCTGCGCGAGGCGGTGCGCAAGGCGCTCGCCGTGGCCGGTGTCGAGCCGGCCGAGGTGGTCGGCATCGGCACCGACTTCACCGCCTGCACCGTGCTGCCGACGCTGGCCGACGGCACGCCGCTGTGCGAGGTCGACGGCCTGGCCGACCGGCCCCACGCGTACCCGAAGCTCTGGAAACACCATGCCGCACAGGGCCAGGCCGACCGGATCAACGCGCTCGCCGCCGACCGTAATGAGCCGTGGCTGCCGCGCTACGGGGGGCGGATCTCGGCGGAGTGGCAGTTCGCCAAGGGCCTCCAGCTGCTCGACGAGGATCCGGAGCTCTACGACCGCGCCGAGCGCTGGATCGAGGCGGCCGACTGGATCGTCTGGGAGCTGTGCGGCGTCGAGACCCGCAACGTCTGCACGGCCGGCTACAAGGGCATCCACCAGGACGGCGCCTACCCGTCGCCGGAATACCTCGCGCTGCTCGACCCGCGCTTCGCCGGCTTCGTCGACAAGCTGCGCCACCCACTGTCCGCATTGGGCGATCGGGCCGGGTCGCTCACCGCGCGGGCGGCGGAGCTGACCGGGCTGCCCGAGGGGATCGCGGTCGCGGTCGGCAACGTCGACGCGCACGTCACCGCTCCGGCCGCCCGGGCTGTCGAACCCGGCCAACTGGTGGCCATCATGGGCACCTCGACGTGCCACGTGCTGTCCGGTGAGCGGCTGGCCGCGGTGCCGGGGATGTGCGGCGTGGTCGCTGACGGCATCGTGCGCGGGCTGTGGGGCTACGAAGCAGGCCAGAGCGGCGTCGGCGACATTTTTGCCTGGTTCGCTGCGAACTGCGTACCACCGTCCTATGTGTCCGCCGCTGCCGCCGCCGGTGTCGACCTGCACGACCACCTCAGCGCGCTGGCCGCCGCCCAGCCGGTCGGTGCGCACGGGCTGGTCGCGCTCGACTGGCACAGCGGCAACCGCTCGGTGCTGGTCGACCACGCGCTGTCCGGAGTGATCCTGGGGCAGACGTTGGCCACCCGCCCCGAGGAGCAGTACCGGGCGTTGGTCGAGGCGACCGCGTTCGGCACCCGGATGATCGTCGAGACGTTCTCGGCGGCCGGGGTGCCGGTCACCGAGGTCGTCGCGGCGGGTGGCCTGATCAAGAACGCCTTCCTCATGCAGGTGTACGCCGACGTCCTGCGCCGGCCCATCGCGGTGATCGGCTCGGCGCAGGGTCCGGCGCTCGGCTCGGCCATCCACGCGGCCGTGGCCGCCGGGCACTATCCCGACGTCCGGGCGGCCGCCGCGGTGATGGGCAGCCGGGGGCCCGAGGTCTACCGCCCCTCGCCTGAGCGTGCCGACGCGTACGACCCGATCTACGCCGACTACCGCGAGCTTCACGACCACTTCGGCCGGGGTGCGTCCCGAGTGCTGCACCGCCTGCACGCCCGCCGCTTTGCCGCCTGACCGCCGCACCGCTCTCGATGGGGAGATCCGGATGAGCACACCGCGTTTGTGGTTTCTGACTGGCAGCCAGGAGCTCTACGGCGAGGACACGCTGCGCCAGGTGGCTGAACAGTCACAACGGATCGCCGCCGTGCTGGACGCGTCCGCCGCCGTGCCGGCCGCGGTGGAGTGGCAGCCGGTGCTCACCTCGGCCGAGGCCATCCTGCGGGCCTGCCGGGCTGCGGCCACCACCGAGGGCGTGGTCGGGGTGATCGCCTGGATGCACACGTTCTCGCCCGCCAAGATGTGGATCGCCGGGCTCGACGCGCTCGACGTGCCGCTGCTGCACCTGCACACTCAGTCCAATGTGGCGCTGCCGTGGGCCGACATCGACATGGACTTCATGAACCTCAACCAGGCGGCGCACGGCGACCGCGAGTTCGGCTATATGCAGACCCGGCTCGGCGTGCCTCGCAAGACCGTGGCCGGGCACGTCAGCGACCCTCGGGTGACCGCCCGGATCGGCACCTGGGCGCGCGCCGCGCTGGGACGGGCCGAGCTGCGTTCGCTGCGGCTGGCCCGGTTCGGCGACAACATGCGCAACGTGGCGGTCACCGAGGGCGACAAGGTCGAGGCCCAGGTCCGGTTCGGGGTATCCGTCAACACGTACGGGGTGACTGAGCTGGTCGACGCGGTCGCCGCCGCTGCGGAGTCCGATGTAGACAAATTGGTCGCGGAGTACGACTCGCTCTATCGCCTTGACCCGGCCTTGCATTCGGGTGGGGCGCGGCATGAGTCGCTTCGTTACGCCGGGCGGATCGAGCTGGGGCTACGGTCGTTCCTGGAGGCCGGCGGGTTCCGGGCGTTCACCACCAACTTCGAAGACCTGGGCGGGTTGCGGCAGTTGCCGGGCCTCGCGGTGCAGCGGCTGATGGCCGACGGCTACGGCTTCGGCGGCGAGGGCGACTGGAAGACCGCGGTGCTGGTGCGCACCCTCAAGGCGATGTCGGCCGGGCAGTCCGGCGGCACGTCGTTCATGGAGGACTACACGTACGACCTGACGCCCGGCCACGAGCGCACGCTGGGCGCGCACATGCTGGAGGTCTGCCCGTCGATCGCCGGCGAGACCCCGCGCGCCGAGATCCACCCGCTGTCGATCGGCGGCCGGGAAGACCCGGTCCGGCTGGTCTTCGACGCGGCACCCGGCCCGGCGGTGGTGGTCGGGCTCGCCGACCTCGGCGAGCGGTTCCGGCTGGTAGCCAACGAGGTCGACGTGGTGCCGGCCGACCACCCGCTGCCGAACCTGCCGGTGGCGCGGGCGATCTGGATCCCGCGTCCGGACCTGCTCACCTCGGCCGAGGCGTGGCTGACCGCGGGCGGGCCGCACCACACCGCCCTGTCACAGGCGGTCGGCTCGGCGGAGCTGCACGACCTGGCCGAGATGACGGGCACCGAGCTCGCCCTGATCGACGGCCAGACCACCGTGCGGCGATTCGTGCAAGAGCTGCGCTGGACGGCGGCGTACCACCGGCTCGCCCGCGGTTTGTAGGCCGCCTTCTCTCAGAGTTTCACCGGCATGAGGAGCGAGTAGGCGCGGTCGTCGGTCGGGCGGCGGATCGCGAGCGGGCGGATCGGGCCGTCGAGCTCAAGCAGGAGCTGGCCGTCGCCGCTCGCGTCCAGCGCCTGCAGCAGGAACTCGCGGTTGACGGCCACGCCGCCCTCGGATTCCTGCTCGCCGACGATGTCGATCCCGCCGCTGTTGCCGATGGCCAGGACGACGAGCTCGTGATCGTGGCGGAACACCCGCGGGGTGTCGGTTGCTGTAAGGGTCGCGCGCAGTGCGGTCGCGTCGACCGGTGCGGTGCGGGGGGTGCCGCCGGCGGAGCGTGCTTCGATGGCCCGGCGCCAGTCGGTGTAGTCGTACGCCAGCGGCTTGTCCTTGATCGCCCAACCGGCGCCGGACGCCTCGATCGTCTCGGTGCCCAGGTGCAGGGTGATCGGCTCTTCCTTCTCGTGCGCGCGGACCCGGTCGACCCAATCGAGCGGCGCGATCACCTTGATGGCTGGGCCGTCGACCACGGCGTCCTCCCGGTGGATCGCCATCCGGTAGCGGTCGGTGGCCACGAAGATCACGGCGACGGACTCGACCTCGACCAGGACGCCGGAGAGCATCGGCAGTTCGGGGTCCTGGCCTGCGGCGAAGCGGACGTCGCCGAGCGCGGCGATCAGGGCGGTGCGGGACAGGGTCACGGTGGTCATGGGTCGCTCCTGCGTGTCGAGTAGGGCGTGGACGCGGGAGAGCTCACGGCGGGCATCGTCGAGGCCGGCCTCGAGCCGGTGCAGGTGCTGGTCCAGCAACCGGTGCGCCGTCGGCGCGTCGGTGCCCAAGACCGCGGCGATCTCGGCGACCGGCATGCCGACCCGCCGCAACCCGGCGACGAGCCGGGCCTGGCGGATCTGCCGGTCGGTGTACCAGCGGTAGCCGTTCTCCGGGTCCACCAGCGCCGGCACGAGCACGCCCTCGCGGTCGTAGAACCGCAGCGCGCTCACGCTCAGCCCGCTGGCCCGGGCGGTCTCGCCGATGCTCCGCATGTCGCTCTCCACATCCCTCACCGTGGTGCCTCGACCAGGTCGAGGGTCAAGTTTCTTGTCGGAGGGCCCTGGTATCCATTTCCCCATGAGGTACGGGGTGATTCTGCCCGGCGGGCCGGCTGGCGAGCAGGTCGCACAGGCGGTCCTGGCCGAGCAGGCCGGTTGGGACGCGGTGTTCGTGTGGGAGGCGGCCTACGGCGTCGATGCGTGGTCGTTGCTCGCTGCGATGGCGATGGCGACCTCGCGGGTTCGCCTGGGCACGATGCTGACGCCGCTGCCGTGGCGCCGCCCGTGGACGGTGGCCAGCCAGGTGGCGACCCTAGACCAACTGTCCGCGGGGCGTTCGATCCTGACCGTGGGCCTGGGCGCTATAGAGACCGACCTGCCCGACACGGGGGAGGTGGTCGACCGGCGCGGCCGGGCCCTACGCCTCGACGAGGGCATCGACCTGATCAGGGCGCTCTGGTCGGGGTCGACCAGCTTCCACGGGGATTTCTACGACTTCTCCTGCGCGCGTTCTGATCTTTCTGAGGCGGTGCGGCCCGTTCAAGCACGAATCCCGATCTGGGTGGTGGCGCGCTGGCCGCGCCCCCGTTCTCTTCGCCGGGCCCTGCGCTGCGACGGGGTCGTGCCCGAGTTCGACGGCGAGGGGGGTCCTGACGGAGTGCGCGAGATGCGGGCCTGGCTTGCGCAGCAGGGCATGCCGGCCGGCTACGCCGTGATCGCCGAAGGGGAGACGCCGTCTTCGGACCGCGCCGCGGCGGCGGGCATCGTCGCGCCTTGGGTCGACGCGGGGGCGACTTGGTGGTTGGAGTCGCGCTGGGAAATGCCACACCACACTGCGGAACGAATGACCGAGATCCGCACCCGAATCGCCGCCGGCCCACCGGGAGGCGCGATGACAGCAAACCACTGATGCCCGGGACGTTCGCGAGGCCGCACGGCGGTCCGCACAGGGGCCCACAAGTCCGCGCGGCAATCCGCACGGGCGCGGGGTTTGCGCTGCGGTCCGCGTGGGGCTTGAGCGGGGTCGTGGGGCGGTCTGCGTGGATTGCGCCGCGATCCTTAGGGGCTACGTGACGATCCAACGAGCCCCCACGGGGCCGCCGCGCGGCGCAGCGTGAGCGCCACGTCCGGGAGAGCAGCAAGCAAGATGCGCCTGGGGTTCGAGCCGCGACGCGCATGCGGGCTGCGCCACCGCCGACGTGGTCAAGCGATGGGCTCTGGCTGCGGCCGAGTCGTGGGGTGCTCGCGGTGGTCAGGGGCGTGGGAGGCGGGCCTCGCGCGGGCGGCGGTCCGGGCGCAGGCCGCGCCAGGCTGGGTGGCGCAGTCGGCCGTCCGGGGTGACCGACCGGAAGACCACCTCGCCGACCACCTTGGGGCGCACCCAGCGCACCGCGCGCCGGTCCGCCGCCGGGATCTGCTGCGCCAGCGGTGAGCGGTCGGTTTCCAGCGGGCCGAGCAGGGCCAGCAGTTCGGCGAGCATGTCGTCGGTGAAACCGGTGCCGACTCCGCCGCAGTAGGTGAGTTCGTTTTGGTCGTTGTAGGCGCCCAGGGCCAGCGAACCGATCGTTCCCGCGCGCCGGCCGGCGCCGGGTTTCCAGCCGACGATCACCACCTCGGTGGTCTGGATGAAGGGGGTCTTGAGCCAGACCGGCGAACGCCGGCCCGGGTGGTAGATGCCGTCGACCCGCTTCGAGACCACACCCTCCAGGCCGCGTTCGCGCGCGGTCGCCATCACGGCGTCGGGGTCGCTGTCGAAGTAGGGCGCTACCAGCACCGGCTGCTCGTCGATGCCCAGGTCGTCGAGCACGGCGCGGCGCTCGTGCCACGGGCGAGACGTCAGTGGCTCGTCGAGGAAGAGGACGTCGAACACTCCGTACACGACCGGGGTGTCCGTGACCAGCTTCGGGCTCGGGCTGACCACGTGCATCCGGCGTTGCAGCGACGAGAAGGAGGAGACGCCACGCTTGTCGAAGGTGACGATTTCGCCGTCCAGGACCGCGCGGCGGCGGCCCAGCAGGTCGGCCACTACGCCGAGTTCCGGGTAGCTCGCCGTCACGTCCAGGTCGTTGCGCGACATCAGCCGGATGCCGCCTCGGCCGTCGGTGTAGGCGACGGTGCGGACGCCGTCCCACTTGAACTCGTACGCCCAGCCGGGGTTGGTCGGTATCTCGCCCGGGACCGCCAGCATCGGCTCGATCACCGCCGGCCAGCCCAGGCCCGGGGGCTTTCGGCGGGCGGCCGGGCTCATCGGTGCGCGTCCTGGAGCTCCGGCTTGGGCGGCAGCTCGCCCTCGATGTCGAGCCGGGGCAGGATGCGGTCGAGCCAGCGCGGGATCCACCATGCCCGGTCGCCGAGCAGCGCCAGGATCGCCGGCACGAGGATCATGCGGACAATGCTGGCGTCGAGCAGCACTGATACCGCCATGCCGACGGCCAGCATCTTGATCGTCGGGTCCGGGTCCGCGACGAAGCTGATGAACACCACGATCATGATCAGTGCGGCGGTGGTGATCACGCGGGCCGTGGCGCCGATTCCGAGTGCCACGCTGCGCCGGGTGTCGTGGGTGCGCACGTAGGCCTCGTGCACGCGGGACATCAGGAAGACCTCGTAGTCCATCGAGAGCCCGAAAACTACGGCGAACATGATCATCGGGACGTACGCGGGAATGGACAGCGACATGTCCACGCCGATCAGTGACGCACCCCAGCCCCATTGGAAGACGGCGACGATCACGCCGTACGCGGCTCCGACCGAGAGCAGGTTCATCAGCGCGGCCTGGATGCCGATCACCAGCGAGCGGAAGGCGGTGGTCAACAACAGCAGCGACAGCACCACGACGGCGAGGATCAGCCACGGCAGGCGCTCGACGGTGCGCGCGGTGAAGTCGTCGTAGCTGGCCGTCTGCCCCGTCAGGTAGCTGGTCGCCGGGATCGTGGGCAGCACGTCGTCGCGGAGGTGATGCACGAGGTCGTTCGTCGCCGAGTCACGCGGCCCGGTGGTCGGGATGACGTTGATGATCGCGGCGGTGACCTGCGGATTGACCAGCGGCGGTGTCACCGACGCGACGCCGGGCTGCTGTTCGAGGGTGAGCTGGGTGCTGGTGAGCAGCGTTGTCGGATCGGTGCCGGCCGGGAAGGTCAACACCACGGTCAACGGCCCGTTGGCGCCAGGACCGAAACCTTCGGCGATCAGGTCGTACGCCCGGCGGTCGGTGTCGCTGGTCGGGTCGGTGCCGGGGTCGAGCTGGCCGAAGTCGATCCAGATCAACGGAATCGTGATCACCAGCAGCACCGCCACGGCCGCCGCCGCCCACGGCCACGGGTGCTTGCTGACATAACGACCCCAGCGCGCGAAGGCACCATGCTCGTGCGCGGGGTGGGTGATCGGATCGGGCCGCGCTTCGCCCGCGGCCGGGGATCCGGGACCGGGCCGGGCGCCGAACCCTGACTCTTGTGCTTCGCCCCCGTGCCAATCGCCGGGTCCGGCCCCACCGCCACCCGTGCCGCCGGGTCCGGCGGCGGTGCCATAAGAGCCGCCGGGTCCGGCCTCGCCGCTACCGGTGCCGCCGGGTCCCGCCCCGGTGCCAAAAGTGTCCCCGGGTTCCCTGCCGGCTGGATAGCCGGATCCCTGACCCCGGTTGGTCGGCCCGGTCCCGTAGCCTGGGGCGCTGCCGTGTCCCGCCTCCAGGTCCGGTTCGTCGCCACCGGGTCGAGGGTGCGGCGGTGCCGGCGGGACCGCCACGCCCGGCGTACCACCCGCAGCCTTGCGATGGCGGCGCATCGCGCGAACGGTCC
This sequence comes from Asanoa hainanensis, assembly GCF_900188485.1. Taxonomy (GTDB): domain Bacteria; phylum Actinomycetota; class Actinomycetes; order Mycobacteriales; family Micromonosporaceae; genus Asanoa; species Asanoa hainanensis. The sequence continues at coordinate 25,375 of NZ_FZPH01000006.1, read as the reverse complement.
GCCCCGACAACCCGAGAAAAGCCGGAATCAACGTCAGCGCCGCCAGCATCGTCATCGCGACGCCGAGCGCCGCCGAGACTCCGAGCGCGCTGATGAACGGCAACCCGGCGATGAACAGCCCGAGCATCGCGATGATCACCGTGGTGCCGGCGACCAGGATCGCCATCCCGGAGTGATTGTTCGCGCTCCCGGCCGCGCCCACGTAGTCGTTGCCGGCGCCGAGGTCCTCTCGATGTCGGGCCACCTGGAACAACCCGTAGTCGATCGCGACACCCAGGCCCAACAACGTGGCCAGCGTCGGCCCGGTCGTCGGGAAGTTCCACAGGGCCGCCAACAGCCCGATGATGGACAGCGCGCCCAGCACCGAGAACACCGCCGCGACCAGCGGGATCAGCGCCGCCACGAAGGAGAAGAAGATCAGGAACAGCAGGACGAAGGCCACCACGATGCCGACGATCTCGGACGGGATGTCGTTCGTGCCCTTGTCGATCTGGCCCGAGGCGGCGCCGTAGTCGACGGTCAGGCCCGCCGCCCGGGCCGGTGCCACCGCCTGGTCGAGCTGCTGAAGGTACGAGTACCCGAGTGTGTCGGTCGAGATGTCGTAGTCGACGTTGCCGTACGCGATCGTGCCGTCAGCCGACACCGTCGGCGGTGACATGGCGAACGGGCTGACCGCGCTGACCACGTGCGGCAGCGCGGCGGTGTTGGCGAACGACTGGTCGATCGCGGCCTGCTGCGACGTCACCAAAGTGCCCGGCGGCGCCTGGAAGACCAACTGGCCGACGAACGTGCTCTGCCCCGGGAACTCGTCAGCGATCACCTGGGTGCCCTGCGCGGACTGGCTGCCCGGCACTGTGTAGTTGTTGACGTAGTCGCCGCCCCACCGCGCGTTCCCGAGGGCCAGCCCGACCACGAGCACCAGCCACGAGACGATGACGACCCAGTGGTGGCGGGCGCAGGTGCGGCCGAGCCGGGCCAGGAACGCGTGCATGCACAGCCCCTTCGGCTATCCAGGCCTTCCGGGCCGTCCGGGGATCGGGCATACAGCATAAAACGGTCAACTAGCCCGCAGGTCCTCCTCGCGGAACTCCGTCGCGGGCCGGCCGCCGGCCGCATAGGCCTCGTGGTCGCCGGTCCGGAGCTCGACCCGGCGGATCTTCCCCGAGAGCGTCTTGGGCAGCGGCGCGAACTCCAGCCGCCGCACCCGCTTGAACGGCGCCAGGTGCTCGCGACAGTGCGCGAAGATCGCCGCCGCCGTCGAGGCGTCCGGCGACCAGCCCGCGGCCAGCACCACGAACGCCTTCGGCACGGCCAACCGCAGCGGGTCCGGCGACGGCACCACGGCGGCCTCAGCGACCGCCGGGTGTTCGATCAGGACGCTCTCCAGCTCGAACGGCGAGATCCGGTAGTCCGAGGCCTTGAAGACGTCGTCCATCCGCCCGACGTACGTGATGTAGCCGTCCGCGTCCCGGGAACCGACGTCGCCCGTGTGGTAGTAGCCGCCCGCCATCGCCTCCGCGTTGCGCTCGGGATCACCGTGATAGCCCACCATCAACCCGAGCGGCCGGTCCGCCAGGTCCAGACAGATCTCGCCGTCGTCGCCCGGCTGGCCGGTCAGCGGGTCGACGAGCGCGACCGCGTACCCGGGAAGCGCTCGGCCCATCGACCCGGGCTTCACGGGTTGCCCCGGCGTGTTGGCGATCTGCACCGTCGTCTCGGTCTGCCCGAAGCCGTCGCGGATGGTCAGCCGCCACGCTCGGCGTACCTGCTCGATGATCTCGGGGTTGAGCGGTTCGCCGGCGGCCACCGCCTCCCGCGGCGGGTTGGTCAGCTTGCCCAGGTCGGCCTGCACCAGCATGCGCCAGACGGTCGGCGGTGCGCAGAACGTCGTGATCCCGCACCGATCCATCTGCGCCATCAACGCGCCGGCGTCGAACCGGCTGTAGTTGTAGAGGAAGACGCACGCCTGCGCGTTCCAGGGCGCGAAGATGTTGCTCCAGGCGTGCTTGGCCCAGCCCGGCGAGGAGATGTTGAGGTGCACGTCGCCGGGCCGCAAGCCGATCCAATACATGGTCGACAGATGACCCACCGGGTACGAGGCATGCGTGTGCTCCACCAGCTTCGGCAGCGCCGTGGTCCCGGAGGTGAAGTAGAGCAGCAGCGGATCCGCGGCGTTCGTCACGCCGTCCGGCTCGAACGCAGCGGATGAAGCAGAGCTCGCCGAGTAGTCGAGCCATCCCGACGGCGCGTCGCCGCCCACCGCGACCCGGGTGTACGAGCCCGCGACGTCCGACAGCTTGCCGGTCGACGCGCTGGTGGTGAGCACGTGCCGCGCCCCACCCCGGTCGAGCCGGTCGCGCAGGTCGGCCGGCCCCAGCAGCGGCGTAGCCGGGATGATCACCGCGCCGAGCTTGGCGCACGCGAGGATCGTCTCCCACAGCTCGACCTGGTTGCCCAGCATCACGATGACCTTGTCGCCGCGCTCGACGCCAGCCTCGGAACGCAGCCAGTTGGCCACCTGGTTGGACCGCCGGGCCAGCTCGCTGAATGATCGTTTGGCCTCCGAACCGTCCTCTTCGACGATCCACAGAGCGGGGTTGTCGTTGCCCTCGGCCATCGGGTCGAACCAGTCCAACGCCCAGTTGAAGGTGTCCAGGCGCGGCCACCGGAACTCCGCGAATGCCCGTTCGTAGTCGTCGGCGACCTCGAGGAGATAGTCCCGCGCCGCTTTGAAGGCTTCTCGGCTCACCGGCCCAGTCTGCGCCTGATCTCCCCGAGCCGCGCGACACTGAGGGGCATGAAATATCTGATCATGGTGTACGGAAACCCGCGGTCCCGGGCGATCTGGGAGAGCTTCACCGACGAGCAGCGCGCCGCCGGCATGGCCGAACACCTCTCGGTGGGCGCCGCGATGGCCGACGCCGGCGAGCTCGTGCTGAGCGAACGCCTGGCCGACCCGTCGACGGCCAACCGCCTGAAAGCCCAGCCCGAGGCGCTGGCCGCCCTGGGCCTGCCGACCGACGGCCCGTTCGCGGAGTCCAAAGAGCAGCTGGCCGGCTTCTACCTGGTCGACTGCCCGACGCAGGAGCGCGCGATGGAATGGGCATCGAAGATCCCGGAGGCGGCCCTCGGGTTGGTCGAGGTGCGTCCGGTCTGGAGCGCCTAGCGCACGACGACCAAACCGGGGGCGCGCCGACCGGATACGTGCCCGGCGGTCCGCCGCCACGATGCCAGGCAGTCGCGGCGGAGCGTGGCGGAGTTCCGCGGGCTCTGGGCGCAGCGCGCCGCGTCGAGCACCCGCGCGGGTCGCCCGCCGCCGAGCAGCATCCACGTCGGGAGCGCCTCCGCACGGGCGACCTGGAACCTGCCGGGTGCCACCTCGGTGAGCGTGAAGCGCGCCAGCACCCCGTCCCGGGTGTCGTTCGAGAAACCCTGGCTGGAGACGTGGTTGCCGAGGCCGTACGCGACCCATTCCGTGCCGATCCGCTCGAACGGCTGCACGACGTGCGCGTGGTGGCCGACGACCAGGTCGACGTCGGGCGAGCCGAGCACCTCGCGGACCACCCGGCGCTGCAACGCGTCCGGCTGGTGCGCGTACTCGGTGCCCCAATGGATCGACGCGATGACGAACTCGGCGCCGGCCGCGCGAACCCGGCGTGCCTCGCGTTTCAGGGCGGCCGCGGAGAGCTGGTTCGCCAGCCACGGCTGGTTTTTCGGCTCCGACAAGCCGTTGAAGCTGAAGGTGTACGAGACGTGGCCCACCCGCACGCCGTCGACCTCGTAGACCGTCGGGCGGGCCGCCTCCGCCGCGCTCCGGGCCGTGCCGGTGTGTCCGAGGCCCGCGCCATCGAGCGCGTCGAGGGTCCGCCTGACCCCCACCGCTCCGCCGTCGAGACTGTGGTTGGAGGCGGTGGAGCACGAGTCGTAGCCGGTGGCGCTCAGCGCCCGAGTGATCTGCGGCGGCACCTTGAAGATCGGATAGCCGGTGAACGGCCCGCCCGGCCGCCCGACCGGCGTCTCGAGGTGGCAGATCGCGAGGTCGGCGTCCCGGACGACGGGGGCGACGTCGCTCAGCAACGGCGCGAAGTCGTAGCCACGACCACCCGCGGCCCGCGCCGCGTCCTGCCACAGTGGAGCGTGCAGCAGCACGTCGCCGCTGGCCACCACGGTGATGGTCCGCGGCAACCACGGCGGCGGCAACGGGGCTGGCGCCGGCGGCCAGCGCGTGAACCGCACCGTGGTCGAGGCGATGCCGTTCTGCGGCAACGGGTTCGGCGTCGGGCGGACGGCGGTGGCCGGGCCGCCGGCGAACGAAAGGCCCAAGACCACCAGGACCACGATGCCCCCGCTCCGAAAGCGCATCCGAGAAGAGTGTCGGACAACTCACAATCGCGCTGCCCCGTGGTGGGCGAGACCCGAAATGCACCCTTCGGCCGATCGCTCGCGCGCCGGGGTCAATGACATCCTCTCCACCGTGGTCGTTACGGGGATTGCACCTACAAAGGTCGAACCGGCGTTGATTCCTCCGCCGGCGCCGAAGGCTCGGTGGTGGGCTCGGCTCTGGCACGAGTGGACCCTGGTCGTGCTCGGCGGGTTGGCCCTCGCCGCGCTGGTGACCTGGCCGACGCTGCGGCATCCCGCCACGACGATCCCGTCCGACATTGGCGACCCGACCATGCAGGCCTGGCAGATGGCCTGGTCAGGCCATGCGCTGCGGACCGATCCGCTGAGCCTGTGGCAGGCCAACGCGTTCTTTCCCGAGGCGAACAGCTTCGCCTTCACCGACACCCTGCTGGGGTACGCGCCGGCGGGGCTGATCGGCAGCGGCCCCGTCGCAGCCCTGGTCCGCTACAACGTCGTCTTCGTGCTGGCGGTCGCACTCGCGTTCGTCGGCGCGTACGCGTTGGTCCGGCAGCTTGGCGCCGGTCGGGTGGCCGGCGCGCTGGCCGGGGCCGGGTTCGCGTGTGCGCCGTGGCGGCTGGCCCAGGCGGGTCACCTACAGGTGCTCTCGACCGGCGGGATCGCGCTGGCGCTCGCCATGCTCGCCCGCGGGCACGGCTGGTCGCTGCGGCACGGCTACCGACCTGATCGCGTGCGCCCAGGCTGGGCCGTCGCGGGGTGGTGCGTCGCCGCCTGGCAGCTCTCGCTCGGCTTCGGGATCGGAGTCCCGTTCGGGTACGTGCTGGGCCTGGTCTGCGTCGTCGCGCTCGTCGGTTGGCTGCGGCGCCGACCGCCGCTGACCCGCCGCCTGCTGCTCGCGGACGGCGTCGGGTTGACGGTCTTCCTGGCTGTGGCCGCGTTCATGGCGAGCCCGTACCTGCGCGTCGCCGAGCAGTTCCCGTACGTGCGCCGCAGTTGGCAGGATCTGACCTGGACCTCGCCGCCCCTGCGCGGCTTCTTCACCTCACCCAGCACCTCGATCGTCTGGGGCGACATGTTCGCCGACGCCCGCGCGGACCTGGGCCACCGGGGCGAGGTGTCGCTGCTGCCGGGCTACACGCTGTACGCGCTCGCCGCCCTCGGACTCGTGCTGTCGGTCTGGACGCTGCGCCAGCGCCTGCTGCTCGCCGCCGCGGTGGTCGCGAGCATCGTGCTGGGGATGGGCACCCAGGGTCCCGGCGGCGGCCGCTTCACGTACGGGCTGCCGTACGTGCTTCCCGGCTTCGACGGCATCCGTACCCCCGGTCGCCTGGTCGTCTGGACGACGTTGCTGCTGGCGGTCCTCGCCGCCGGCTCGGTGACCGCCCTGGCGAGACGAATCGCCTGGCGGCCCGCCGCCCTGGCCCTGGCGTTGTTGCCGCTGCTCGCGATGGCCGAGGGCCTGAACACCACCCCGCACCCGTCCGTGCCCGCGGCCCCGCCGGTGCTGGCCACCGCCGAGGCACCGCTGCTGGTGCTGCCCAGCGGCGCGACGATCGACGGCATCCCGATGCTGTGGGCGACCGACCGGTTCCCGGCCATGGTCAACGGCGCGGCCGCGTTCACCCCGCCGCGGCAGGGCGCCGCCCGTGCCGCCGCCCTCCACTTCCCGGACGCGTCGTCGGTGGCCCTGCTGAGGGCGACGGGGGTACGCAGCGTCGTGGTGGTGCGGGACCAGGTCGTGGGCACGCCGTACGAGGGAACGATCTGGGGCACGACCAGCGGCCTGCCGCTGACCCGGGTCGACACCCCGGAGGCGGTCGTCTACCTGCTGGACCCGTAGCCGTTCGATGGGACGATGATGGGCATGCGCGAGGTGGCCGAAGGGGTGTTGGAGCTGCGCACCGGGTTCGTCAACCTGCACCTGGTCGTGATGGATGACGGGCTGGTGCTGGTGGACACCGGCCTGCCGGGTCGGGCGCCGGCCGTCTTACGGGCGTTGGCCCACGCGCGGCGTGCGGTCGGCGACATCACCACCATCCTGGTCACCCATCAGCACATGGACCACGTCGGTGGCTTGGCCGAGCTTCGGCGGCGTTCCGGGGCGCGGGTGGTGGCACACGAGCTGGACGTCCCGGTCATCACGGGCGCACGGCGGCCGGCGCTGACCGCGGTGCAGAGACTCGCCGGGCTCGTGGTCAAGGACCCTGAGCCGGCTCCCGTCGACGAGATGCTCACCGCCGACGGCCCACTGGACGTCGTCGGCATGCGTGCGTTCCACACGCCCGGCCACACCCCGGGTCACGTCTCCTACCTGCTCGACCGCGGCGGGGGTGTGCTGTTCACCGGCGACGCGGCCGGCAGCGCCGCGGGCAAGGTGCGGGCCACGCCGCGCGCGATGACCGACGACCTGACGGCGGCCCGGGCCAGCGTCGCCCGCCTGGCCGAGCTCGACTTCGACGTGGCCGTGTTCGGGCACGGCTCGGCCGTGCGTGGCCGGGCGGTGGACCGCTTCCGCGCCCTGGCCGCCCGCCAAGCCACCGCCTAGCTAGCCGGCCGAGACGACCACCGGGACCGGGCGCAGGACGACCCGCACCGCCGTGCCGGTCGGCAGCTCGGGCAGGCGGGCGCTCTCCAGTTGAGCGACCACCAGCGTGTCGTCCGGCAGCGCCACCGTCACGCGGGCCAGGGGGCCGAGGAAGCTCACCGCGACCACCCGCCCCGCCCCGGCGGGGTCGGCCGTCACGTCGACCGACTCTGGGCGGACCAGCGCCGTCGCGGGTCCATCCTGGACAGAGCCGACCAGCGGCAGCTTCGTGTCGAGCACCTCGACGACATCGCCGGTGACGCGGCCCGCCAAGCGGTTGCTCAGGCCGACGAACTCGGCCACGAACGGCGTTGCCGGGGTGCGGTAGATGTCCTCCGGCGAACCGATCTGCTCCAGTTGGCCGGCGCGCATCACCCCGACGCGGTCCGCGATGGCCAGCGCTTCCTCCTGGTCGTGCGTCACGAACAGGGTCGTCGTGCCGACCTCGAGCTGGATGCGGCGGATCTCCTCGCGCAGCTGCACCCGGACCTTCGCGTCGAGGGCCGAGAGCGGCTCGTCCAACAGCAGCACCGAAGGCTCGAACGCCAGCGCCCGCGCCAGGGCCACCCGCTGCTGCTGGCCGCCCGAGAGTTGCTGCGGGAAACGCGCGGCGTGGGCGCCGATGCCAACCAGGTCGAGCATCTCCTGCGCCCGCCGGCGCCGCACGGTCGAGGACTGCTTGCGCAGCCGCAGGCCGAACTCCACGTTCTCGATCGCGGTCAGGTGCGGGAAGAGGCTGTACGCCTGGAACACCATGCCCATGCCGCGCTTGTTGGCTGGCACGTTCGCGATGTCCCGGTCGCCCACGATGATGCGGCCCGAGTCCGCGTCCTCCAGGCCGGCCAGGATGCGCAGGGCTGTGGTCTTGCCGCAACCCGACGGCCCGAGCAGAGCCACGAGCTCGCCCGGCGCCAGGTCGAGGTCGAGCCCGTCGAGGGCGTGCACGTTTCCGAACTTGCGGCGTAAGGCCGAAAGGCGTACCCCGGACGACGTCACGATGTCTTCCTTTCCCGATTGCGCCTGCGACCGGCGAAGGAGAGCAGGAACAGCAGCACGAAGGCGAGCACCAGCGCCGCGAGGGACACCGCGACCGACATCGTCGCGCTGCTCTTGCCGAGCTGGTTGATGGCGACCTGGATGTTGGCGCGGTTGAGCAGGGACGCGATGGTGAACTCGCCGAGGACCAGAGCCACCGTGAGGAACGCGGCGGAGAGCACGGCGGAGCGGATGTTCGGCAGGACCACGCGCCACATGACCGTCGCCCAGCTCGAGCCGAGGCTGCGCGCGGCCTCCGACAGCGTCCGCACGTCGATCGCCGACAGGCCGGCGTCGATGGAGCGGTAGGCGAAGGGCAGGGCGAGGACGGTGTACGCGAGGAAGAGCGTCACCGAGGACCCGCCGACGAAGTAGACGACCCACGCGTACACGGGCGCGAGGCCGACGACGAGCACGATGGCCGGGATCGTCAACGGCAGCAGGCTGACGAACTCGACGACCCGGCGCAGCCGGGGCAGCCGCAGGCGCACCCAGACCACGGTCGGCACCAGCAGCACCAGGGTCAGCGCCACCGAGAGCAGCACGAGCCAGAACGAGGCCTTCATGCCGGTCCAGAGAATCGGGTACGTCTCGCCGAGCGCCTTCCAGTCGAAGAAGACGCGCCAGGTGTCCCACCCGTCCCGGGTGGTGAACTCGAACATGGCGACGAGCGGCAGCAGAGTCAGCACCGCGAACAGCGTTACCACGATCCAGCGGAGGGCCCGCTGGCGCCGGACGCGTCGCTGTCTCAATCCAGCCATCGTGCTGTCCTTCGCTGTAGCAGGCCGTAGAGCCACATGACGAGCGCGACGACGAGGACCATGCCGAGCGCCATCGCCTTGCCCAGGTTCTCCCGGCCGAGGAGCACCTCGCTGGTCAGCGCGGAGCGGATCTGCAGCGGCACGATCGGGGCGCCCTGGCTGACCAGCGCGGCCGCCGTGGCGTACGCGGAGAACGCGTTGGCGAACAGGAGCAGGGTGGAGCCGAGGAACGCGGGCGCGAGCAGGGGTGCCGCCACGCGGCGCCAGTAGTACCAGGTCGACCCGCCGAGGCTCTCGGTCGCCTCACGCCACTGTGGACGGATCCCGTCGAGCGCCGGGAGGAAGACGATGACCATCAACGGCACCTGGAAGTACGTGTAGACGAGGACCAGGCCGGGCAGCTCGAACAACCACACGCCGCCCGAGAAGATGTCGATGCCGAGGGAGTCCTTGAGGAACACCGTGACGAATCCGCTGAACCCGATCGTCGCGATGAAGGCGAACGCCAACGTCACGCCACCGAACTGGGCGAGCACACCGCAGGCCGAGGTGACGAGCCGGCGGACCAGGCTGTCCGGTCCGGCGGTCACGACGGCGTAGGCGATCACCGCGCCGAGGACGGCGCCGAGGACCGCCGTCGCGGCCGACAGCGTGATGCTGCGGACGAAGGCTTCGACGATGTAGTCGTCCGCCAGCGCCGAGATGTTGTCGAGCGTGGGACGGCCGTCGTCGCCGGCGAAGGCCCCGACGACCACGACGATCGTCGGAACGAACAGGAAGATGACGACGTACACGAAGAACGGCACGACGCCCAGCAGGTCGCGGAGCCGCGACCGGTGGCGCCGACCACCCCGTACAGCGGTGGTGGTCGGCGCCCCGAGCGTCCCCGTGGTGGGGGCGGTCATCGTCAGCCGATGGCCTTGGCCCAGTTGGCGGCGAGGTAGTCGTTGGCCGACTTGGTCTGGGCGTCGGTCAGGAAGACCGGGGTGCCGTTGACCGGGGGCAGCGCGTCGAACAGGGTCTTGTCGAGCGTGCCGGCCTTCGTCATGGCGTCTGCCCGCACGGGACGGGCGCCACCCTTGAGCCACAGGTTCTGGCCCTCGTCGCTGTAGAGGAACTCCTGCCAGAGCCGGGCGGCCGCGGGGTGCGGCGCGTCGGCGCTGATGGCCTGCACGTAGTACGAGCCGAGCACCGCGTTCGCCGGAACGACGGTCTTCCACTCGACCTTGCCCTTGAGCTTGGCGCCCTGGGCCACGTTGAGGTAGTCCCAGTCGAAGACGACCGGAGTCTGGCCAGACTCGATCGTCGCCGGGGTCGGGTCGACGGGCAGGAAGTTGCCCGACTTCTTCAGCGCACCGAAGAAGTCGACGCCCTTGGCGATGTCGTCGGCGGAACCGCCGTTGCCCAGCGAAGCCGCGACGACGCCGTTGAACGCCGCACCGGCCTGCGTCGGGTCACCGTTGAGGGCGACCTTCCCCTTGTACGCCGAGCCGAGCAGGTCCGCGATGCTGGTGGGAGCCGGCACCTTCGACGAGTCGTACCCGATCGACATGTAGCCGCCGTAGTCGTTGACCCACGTGCCGCTGGCGTCCTTGAGCGCGGCCGGGATGTCGTCCCAGGCCGTCACCTTGTACGGCGCGAACGTCGCGGTGTTGGCCAGCGCGACCGCCGAGCCGAGGTCGAACACGTCCGGCGCGCCGCCCTGCCCCTTGAGCTGCTTGGCGGCGTTGATCTCGTCCTGGCTGGATGCGTCCGGCTGCGCCGAGTTCACCTTGATGCCGTACTTCGCGGTGAAAGCGGTGATGATCTCGCCGTAGTTGGCCCAGTCCGGCGGCAACGCGATGACGTTGAGCGCGCCTTCCTTCTTGGCGGCCTCGACGAGCTTGTCCAGGCCGCCCAGGTCGGCGGCGCTCGTGGCCTTCGCCGCGTCACTGGCGGCGGCCTCGTTGTTGCTCGACGGCGGGGCACAAGCGGTGACACCGACCATCGCGGCGGCGACCGCGACCAGGGCGGTCCCGCGGGCTATCGAGAATCGCACGGATCCTCCCTTCTCGCCGGTCCGTCACTGGACCGGCCTCGTAGATTTTTTGCCGGCATGATCATGCGCGGCCCGTGGTGGCGCGCAGCTCAACGGCGAGAGGCGGCCCCGTGGCGATTGGATGACCAGGCCTGCCGCCGCCCGGCGGGATGAGCGCCCTCGTCCGAAACGTGCCCGTGCGTCACCGGCTCGGCACGGGCGAGTTCATGCCGAGCGACCGCAGCACGATTCCCCCACTGCAGTACGTCAACGTCATCGGCTACGGCCCCGAGTACCAGCGCCACCCGGGCGGCCCCGGCTGCGGCGAGACCCTCTTCGACTCGCCGTTGAGTGCGGCGCAGTGCTTTCCGGAACCCGGGCTCGTCTACCGCCGCGGGGTCGTCGAGCACGGCTACCAGGTCGCCGTCAGGGACCTGGTCGTGGTGGTCGCGGGCCCGCTCGCGATGCCATCCGGTGTGCAGTACCTGCGGGCCGATCACCGCACCGGGGAGGAAAGCGTGCGGATCATCGTCTTCGCCGTGCGGGCCGACAACGGCGACCAGTGCTCGATCTCGACGTGCTCGCCGGACGGCCCGGACCTGAAATACCTGCGGCGCGACGACGTGCACGGCTACGTCCTCCGTCGCGGCGACGTGATCGTCAGCGCCGAAGGCGGTGTCGCGGTCGACCGCGAGCTCCTGCGGCGCGCGGTGTTCGCCGCGCGCCCCGCGACCGAGGCCGAGCTGCGTCGCGTTCCACCCACCACGCCGCCGGGCGACCGCTACGACCGGCTCCGCCGCTGGCTGCGCTAGACAGAGGTCCAGCCCTGCTGGCGCAGGCGTTCGATGCCGTCCAGCAGCAGGTCCAGGGCGAACTCGAACTCGAACTGGTCGTCGCAACCCGGGCCGACGACCGACGCGTCGTCGTGGGACGCCGCGCCCGCGATCGCCGCCAGGTGCGGGAACGCGGCGGCGGCCTCGGCCGGGAAGCCCACCGGTGGCTCGGGATCGGCGGGGCCGGACCGGCCGGCGCGCCGTGAGTCGTCGAACAGCTCCTGGCTGAAGCCCAGGATCCGGCTGCCCATCGCGTGCATCACGTGGTGGGCGAGGTCGGTGGAGAACCCGCCCTCGTCGCGGAGCGTCCCGACCATCGAGTTGAGGTAGCCGAGGATGGCCGGCGTCGCCTGGTTCCGCGACTCGATCGCGATCGGCGCCCACGGGTGCCGGAGCAGCGCCTGCCGCGCCGAGAGGATCCGCCGGCGGAGCACGCGCTTCCAGCCGCCGCCGGCCACCGGCGGGTCGATCTCGCCGACGACCACGTCGATCATGCCGTCGAGCAGCTCGTCCTTGTTGGCCACGTGCTTGTAGAGGGCCATCGGCACGACGCCGAGCTCCTGCGCGAGTTTGCGCATGCTGAGGGATTCGATGCCGGCCTCGTCGGCCAGCGCGACGGCCGCGCGCAGGACCCGGTCCCTGCTCAGCGGCGTCCGGCGCAGCGTCTCGACCTGCTCAGCCATTTCGAAACCTTAACCGCATTGACAGGTGTACGCCGTACACCTACCTTGTTCTACAAGGAGGTGTACACCGTACACCCGGGGAGGGAGTCATGAAAGCCATCGTGCAGGATCGATACGGTCCGCCATCCGTCCTCGCGCTCGCGGACGTCGCGACGCCGACGCCGGCGGACAACGAGGTGCTGGTGCGGATCGAGGCCGCGGCGCTCAACGCGTACGACTGGCACATCATGCGAGGTGACCCCCGGCTCGCGCGGTTGTCGTTCGGCAGCTCCGGGCCGCGCGCACGGATCCGTGGCCGCGACTTCGCCGGGCGGGTCTCGGCCGTCGGCGCCGATGTCCAGCAGGTGCGCCCGGGCGACGCGGTCTTCGGCGACCTGGGCGAGGCCAACGGCGCGTTCGCCGAGTACGTGTGCGTGCCGGAGTCCCTGGTCTGCTTGGCGCCGGAGAACCTGACGGCGGGGCAAGCGGCCGCGCTGCCGCTGGCCGGTGTCACGGCGCTGGCGTGCGTGCGATACATCGAGCCGGGCCAGAGCGTCTTGATCAACGGCGCCTCGGGCGGGGTCGGCACCCTGGCGGTCCAACTGGCCAAGGCGTCCGGCGCGACCGTCACCGGAGTGTGCAGCACCCGCAACGTCGACCTCGTGGCTTCGCTCGGCGCCGACGACGTCATCGACTACACACGCGTCGACTTCGCCCGAGTTGTCGACCGGCACGACGTGGTGCTCGACCTGGTGGGCAATCGCTCACTGACCGCGCTGCGGCGGGCCCTGACCCCGCGCGGCACTCTCATCCTGTCCGGCGGCGGTGTCTACCGGGGCGGCGTCCTGATCGGCCCGGCCCTGCTCTTCGCCCGCGGCCGCCTGCTCGCGCCGTTCGTGCGCCAGCGCATCGAGATCCCAGCCGCCGTCCCCGGCCGGGAGCACCTCGAAACGCTCCGCGCCCACGTTGAAGCCGGCCGCCTCACCCCGGTCATCGACCGGACCTACCCACTGGCCGCGGTCCCCGACGCCATCCGCTATCTGGAGACCGAACACGCCCGAGCCAAGGTCGTCATCACCACGGACGCCGACGCATGACCCGCGGCTGGCGCGTCCCGGTGGCGCTGGTCGCCCTGACCCTCGTCCCGGCCGTAGCCGGTTCACTGCGGCTACTCGAACTGGCCGGCGGCCCGCAGCTGCTGCCTGGCAACCCGCGCGTCGACGCCTCTCCGGCGCCGGTGGTGGTGCACGTGCTCGCGGCGATCGTCTACGCCTTCCTCGGCGCGTTCCAGTTCTCGGCCCGCCTGCGCCGGAGCCGGCCGGCCTGGCACCGAAGGGCAGGCCGGGTGTTGGTCGGGGCGGGTCTGCTCGTCGCCGGCTCCGGGCTCTGGATGACGCTGTTCTACCCGGACGCACCGGGCGGCGACCTGCTGTGGGGCGTCCGGCTTGTGGTCAGTTCGGCCATGGGAGCGGCCATCGTGCTGGGTTTCGCCGCGATCCGGCGGCGCGACATCGCCACCCACCGGGCCTGGATGATCCGCGCCTACGCCCTGGCGGTCGCCGCGGGCACCCAGGCGTTCACCGGGAGCATCGGAGAGGGCTTGTTCGGCACGAGCGACCTGACCACCGCCATCTCGATATCGATGGGCTGGGTCATCAACGCGGCGGTCGCCGAGTGGGCCATCCGCCGGGCGCCGGCTGTCGCGGCCCGGCGCCGCCGCGCAAGGCCCGCCAGCGCCTGACCAAAGGCATGGCCAAGAGGCCGGATGAAGCGCCGGCTACTGATGGCCGTGGCGTCGGTCACGGCGAGCAACGCCCGGCCGGCGAGCAGTATGGAGGCGATGACAACGAACGCGACGCGTACGGGACTGCGCCGGGTCGACCTTGGCGAAGTGCCCTACGAAGAAGCACTCAGCGACATGCGGGAGTGGGTCGACCAGCGCCGGAGCAGCGCGGCTCCCGACCGCCTGTTCCTGCTCAGCCACCCGCCGGTGATCACCTACGGCCGGCACACGCCGACGGAGGATCTGCCCGCGGATCGCGACTGGTTGCCCGTGGTGGCAGTCGACCGGGGTGGGTACGCGACCTACCACGGGCCCGGGCAACTGATCGGATACCTCGTCATGAACTTGCGCGAACGAGGCCCGGCCGACATCGTCCGCTGGGTGGAGAACGCACTGATCGGCGCGATCGCCGACCTTGGTCTCGACACCATCCGGCGCGATACGCCGAAGGGCTCGGACAGCCTCGTCGGGGTGTGGACGCCGGACCACGCCAAGGTCGCCTCGATCGGCATGCGGATCGGTGGGGGCATCACCAGCCACGGGTTCGCGCTCAACATCGACCCCGACCTCAGCGTCTTCGAGCGGTTCACGGCATGTCGGCTCGACGGCGTACGTATGACCTCCCTGCGCGAGATCGCGGAAGCGCAGGGTGGCACCCTGCCGGACGAGGCCACCATCCGCGACGTCGTCGCGCGGCACCTCGGTTGCTAGCTGACGCCGACCGGGCGGAACTGGACGCTGACCCGGGGGCCGACCTTCTTGGCGGTCTTCGGGATCGCGTGTTCCCAGGTGCGTTGGCACGAGCCGCCCATCACGACCAGGTCGCCGTGGCCCAGGGGGAACTTCAGGCTGTCGGAGCCGCCGCCGCGGGGGCGGAGCAGCAGCGGGCGGGGTGAGCCGAACGAGACGATCGCGACCAGGGTGTCCTGGCTCGACGAGCGGCCCGTCGTGTCGCCGTGCCAGGCGACGCTGTCGCGGCCGTCTCGGTAGAGGCACATGCCCGTCGTCACGAACGGCTCGCCCAGCTCCTGCTGGTAGTAGGACGTCAGGTGCTCGCGCGCCGACGTGAGCAGCGGGTGCGGCAGCTCCTCGTCGGCGTCGTACCAGCGCAGCAGGCGCGGCACGTCGACCTCTCGCTCGTACATCTCGCGGCGTTCGGCTCGCCAACCGATGTCTCCCAGCAGCGTCTCGAGGATGACCTCGGAGCCGTCGACCCAGCCGGGCAGGTGGTCGACCCAGGCGCCCCGGGTGAGCTGGGTGCGTTGGACGCGCCCGTCGAGCTGGCCGAGCGTTGGCTCCTCGACCAGGTCGAACATCGATGGCTGGTGTGCGATGCCGTGCATAACCGCAGCGTAGCGCGCTTTAGCACAACAGTGCTAACGGGTGGCTTGATCCATTAAGTTGAACATCGTGATCACCGAGACACGGGTCGACGCCGAGACAGGCGAGTGGCGCCTCAGCGCGCCGAAGCGGGCCGAGCGGCCGGACGACGCGCGGCGGGCCTCGACGGGCTGCCCGTTCTGTCCGGGGCACGAGGAGCAGACGCCGCCCGAGCGGCTGCGGGTGCCGGCCGCCGGCGACGGGGCCTGGCGGGTCCGGGCGTTCGCCAACAAATACCCGATCGTGAGCCCCGCCGCCGACCTGGAGAGCGCGACCGGGCTGTTCCCGAGGTTTCCGGCGACCGGCGACCACGAGGTGCTGGTCGAGTCGCCGGACCACGACTGGGATCTCAAGTCGGCCACGTACGAGCAGGCGCTCGACGTCCTGGGGGCCCTTCGGGAGCGGTCCCGGGCGCTGAGCGGGCCGCGACCCGCCGCCGTCGTGGTGTTTCGGAACTACGGTGTCGCCGCCGGGGCGTCGTTGCGGCACCCGCACAGCCAACTGGTCGCGCTCGACCAGGCCCCGCCGGGGCTGATGGGGCGGTGGCGGCTGGCTCGCGGCCACTACACCGACACCGGCCGCCGGCTGGTCGACGACCTGGCCACCGCCGAGCGCACGGCGGCCGAACGGGTGGTCGCCGACAACGGAGTGCTGGTCTACCAGCCGTACGCCGCCGCGGTGCCGCACCAGACGGTCCTGGTGCCCGGCGACGGGCGCGGCACCCTCGCGGACGCCACGGACGACGGGCTCGCGGCCGTCGCCCGGATCCTGCCGCCGTTGCTGCGCGGTCTCGCCGAGGTGCTCGACAACCCGGCCTACAACCTGGTCGTCCACGCCGGACCATCCGATGTGGAGGCCAAAGAGGTGGCCCGGTGGTGGCAGTGGCACGTCGAGATCCACCCGCGGACGACCACGTTCGCCGGCCTGGAACTGGCCACCGGCCTGCTGGTCAACCCCAGCCGGCCCGAGGAGACCGCGCCGGAGCTGGCCAAGGCCGTGTCAGCCGCCCGGTAGCCGTTGCGCCCGGTAGCCGGTGCGGAAGAACCCGCGCACCGGTCGCCCGCCGATGCCGAGGTTGTGGGTGAACGCACCGGCCTGGAACGTGATCCCGATGTCGTCGCGCTTGCCCCGGTTGGGGTCGTAGACGCGAACCGTGACGGCATTTCCGTTGGTGGCGTACGCGTACGCCAGGACCTGGTGGTTGAGGGCCAGGTCTTTGGGTTGTCGCGACGACACGGTGATCACGCCGAGGGGCACCGGCGAGCCACGGTCGAGCTCGGTGCGGATGCTCGGCCACTCGCCACTGACGGTGCGGTAGACGATGCCGCGCCGGGTCAGCAACGGGCGCCCGAAGAGCTGGAACGTCGGTGAGTCGGTGTCGGGCATGCCCATCCACTCGTAGTATTTGGCGACCCCGCCCGGCAGCCGCCACGACTCCAGCAGCCGGCGCACGATGAACGAGTAGAGCGGGGTGCCCAGCGGCGGGCGGCTGGCGGGCGGTTGCCGGCCGGCGTTCCAGTAGTCGAGGGCGGCGAACACCATGCCGCCGCAGAGGCCGCCGTTGGCCTTGCCGAAGGGCACGTCGCCGAACGGGGTGGGCACGACGACGGCGGGTTGGGCGGGCCACACGTTGTCGAACGTGAACCCGTGGCGTGACGGCAGGAAGTTATCCGACATCTTCCCTCCCTCGACGGTTGTCCACAGGGGTCGCTCAGCGGCGGCGCTTTCTCTAGATTGAGCCGGGACGATTGGAGATGCAATGGCGCGGGCACGACTCGATCAGGAGTGGACAGACGGCGACGGCATCAACCATCCGGCCGGCAGCGTCGTCGAGGTCGACGACGAGACCCTCGTCCGGTTGGTCCGCGAGGGCCTGGCCGCGGAGCAGCCCGAACAGCCCGAGCAGCCCGAGCAGTGGCCCGGCGCGACCGAGGAGCGTCCGGAGCGCGGCTGGATCGGGCCGACCTTCGCAGACGACGGCGAGCCGCAAGGGGACGACCCGACCCGATGACCCCCGCCGCGTTCAGCATCGACGAGGTCGGCGCGCTGGCCGACACGATCAGCAAGGCGACGCTGGCCGCCGCCGCGGTCGTGGCGGTCGTGGTGATCCTGGTCGGGCTGACCCGGGCGATCCGCGAACGGCTGCGGCAGCAGTTGGTCATCAACGACACCGCCCCGCTGCCGGCGGCGATCGCCGGCAGCGAGGGCGAGGCGTTGACGCTGTCGCCCTGGTTGCGGCAACGGGTCCAGGCGGCACTCGCCGACGAGGCGGCGGCCGCGCGGGGCATCGTCGACGACGTGTTCCAGCGCGACGTGCGGCTGCAGCGACTGCCGACCGAGATCGCGATCACCGACGACACCGAGCCGATCACGTCGGCCGCCAAGGACACGATGGCGACGGTGGCCAACGGCCTGCGGGCCGTCGCACCGGGCCAGGCCGACGGCATCCTCGGCGCCCTCAGCTCCGCGCTGCCCAGCCCGCGCGGCTGCCTGGTGCAGACCGCACCGTTGCTGCGGGGTGACGCCGGCAACCAGCGGCTCGGGCTCGCGATCGAGCTGCACGAGCTCGACGGCTCGCCGATCGCCGCGACGACGCTATGGGAACCCCTCGGCACCGACCCTTCTGGACAGTCGTGGCAGGAGCGGCTCGTCGCGCTGATCGAGCCCGCCGCACACTGGGTCGCGCTGCGGCTGGTCGCCCGCCGCCTGCGGGCGATGCCGGCCGGTGGGCTCCGGGTGCCGTGGCTGAGCCGCCGCCGCTCGCTGGCCACCCGGCTCGAGCTCCAACGGATGCTGGCGGCTGCGCTGACCCTCGACGCGATGAAGGAATACGCGGGGCACACGCTGGCCTTCGGTGCCGAGGCGCTCGACGACCTCGACCAGGTCGGGTTCGCGCTGCGCGCCTACCACCGTCCGGCGGCGATCCGCGGGGCCGTCCAGGAGCGGCTCGGCTTCGCCTACCGTGCGGAAAACGTAGAGACCAAGGCCCGCCGGGCGTTCCTCGACGCGAGCGAGAGCTGGGCCGAGGCCGAGCAGCGGCTGGTCACCAACCCGGGTGACAACGTGCGGTCGAGCACGGCCACCGAGCTGGCCGACGAACGGGAGCGGCAGCGCGTACGCCGGTTGAAGTGCGCGATCCTCTCGGGCGATCTGGCGGCCACCGCGGTCGCCGCCGAGGAGCTACGCGACCAGCCACCGACGGCCGCCGGCGACGCCCGCACCCTCTACGCCATCGCCTGCCTCTACTCGTGCGCGGCCGAACGCGTCGAGAAGGTCGCCTACCTGCCGAAGGCGTGGTCCTACCTCGGCCGCGCGCTGCTGGCGGCGACCGAAGACCTCATGTGGGACCAGGCCCGCGCCGACCCCGAGCTGGCGTTCCTGGTCGAGCGGCAACGGTTCGTCGACGACCTCAACCACACCTGGGCGGTCCGCCGCCGCCGAAAGGCGCCGCCGCTGCTCGTCACCGAAGCCGAGGCGCTGGTCCTGGCCGCGGTCGGCCGCCTGACGGGGTGATCAGCTCGGCGTTCCACGACGTCAGGATGCGCAGGGCTTCGTCGGACGGGCTGCCCGCCTCGGCGGTGAGCACGACGAGCCGCTGCTCGGGATCGTCCGGGTTGGCCCAGGTGTCACAGTCGAGGGTCAGCGGGCCGACGAGCGGATGCCGGAACCGTTTGGTGCCATAGCTGGCGGTCGAGACGACCCAGCCCGACCACCACTGCCGGAACTCGGCGCTGCGCCGGGACAGCTCGTCGACCAGGTCCGCGAGGCGCGGGTCGTCGGGGTCGCGGGCCGCCTCCATCCGCAGCGTCGCGGCGCCCACCCGGGCGGCGTCCTCCCAGTCGACGTGCAGCGCCTGGAAGGTCGGGCTGAGGAACACCAGCCGCGTGTAGTTGCGCTCGGCGGGCGTCAGCCGGGCGAAGTCCTCGTAGAGGGCGGCCGCGGCCGCGTTCCAGGCGAGGATGTCGTTGTATCGGCCCAGCACCATGGCCGGGGCCTGGTCGAGCCGGTCGAGCAGGCGTTGCATCGCGGGACGCACGCGCTGCTCGGGCCGGTGCGGTCGGCTCGGCATCGGCTTGCCGGCCAGGTCGTAGAGGTAGGCCCGCTGAGCCTCGTCCAGCCGCAGCGCGCGGGACAGCGATCCGAGGACGGTCGCGGACGCCGGCAGCCGGCCCTGTTCGAGCCGGGTGTAGTAGTCGACGCTGACCGAGGCCAACCGGGCCACCTCGTCCCGCCGCAACCCGGGCACCCGGCGCGGCGTGCCGTCCTCCGACAGTCCCACCATCGCGGGTCGGAGGTCCGCACGGCGGGCCTTGAGGAACGCCCCGAGCTCGGAGCGGCGCATCTCGGGCATGCGACAAGTGTTGCTCGGCCCGTCCCGGTGCTGGGAGGGAAGGATTCTTCCCAGGCTGGAACTCGCCTCTGCACGGTTCGCGTGCCGCGACGGACGCTCGACCCATGAGAACCGATGTGACCTTCCAGAGCGCCGGCATCACTCTCGCCGGACACCTTTACACACCCTCCGGCGACACCGGCAGGCCCCGCGCGGGAATCGTCGTGGGGCACCCCGCGAGCGGGGTGAAGGAACAGGCGGCCGGCGCGTACGCCGTACGGCTGGCCGAGGCCGGGTTCGTCGCGCTGACCTTCGACGCCGCCCACCAGGGTGCCAGCGGCGGCGAGCCGCGCGGGCTCGAGGATCCGGCCCAGCGGATCGAGGACCTGAAGGCCGCCGTGTCGTACCTCACCACCCGCGCCGAGGTCGACCGCGAGCGCATCGGCGCGCTCGGGATCTGCGCGTCCGGCGGGTACGTCATCCCGGCGGCCGCGGCCGACCACCGGATCCGGGCGGTCGCGACCGTCAGCGCCGCCGACATCGGCCGGCAGTTCCGCGTCGGCGCCGACGGCACACAGGATCCGGCGGTGCTGCAGGCCCTGCTGGACGCGGCCGCCGAGGCGCGGACGGCGGAGGCGGCGGGCGCGGCGCCGCGCATGTTCGACCTCTTCCCGGCGACCGAGGAGGAGGCCCGTTCGGCGGGCCAGCACGTCTTCGACGGCTGGGAGTACTACCGCACTGATCGGGCACAGCACCCAGCCTCGGCGAAACAGTTCACCGTCTCCAGCATCGACCGGATCGCGACGTTCGACCCGTTCACGCACATCGGGCTCATCGCGCCCCGCCCCCTGCTCATGGTGGTCGGCACCCGCGCGGTCACCGCGTGGATGAGCCAGCACGCGTTCGAGAACGCCGGCGGGCCCAAACGCCTCCACTGGATCGAGGGCGCCAGCCACGTCGACCTCTACGACCGGTACGTCCCGCAGGCCGCCATGGAACTAGCCGCCTTCTTCACCGAGAACCTGTACCGCGATCGTTGACGGAGTACGGAGGTGCCGGACCGGTCGGTGATACGCGACCGGTCCAGAAAGGCCTGATCAGCGGCCGTTGTCGGGCGCGCGACGCTGCGAATGCGGCTGATCGACGGTCCCGTCGGCGGGATGCCCGGTCCTACGCTTGCGTTCGCACCGGGAGGAGGTACTCGACGTGACGTTCAATCCCGCTGATCTGGTCGAGGTTCAGCGCGACGTGAAAGCTCTGATCCACATCCCGTTCAACGCCCTGGGCATCCTGGGCGACACCGACCACGCCGATGGCGGCACCAGCTACCACCTCGGCAAGAACCAACTGCGTGACGACGCCTACTCGCTGACCCAGTCGAACCGGGACAAGCACGCGACCAACGCGGCCAGCGCGTTCGACCTCGGCAACGAGTGGCGCTTCGAGGCGGCCAACGACACGGCCGCCAAGAAGCGGGCGCAGCGGGCGTTCCTGCGGTTCAACCACCTCTACGTCGCGGCGCTCAAGGCCAAGGTGCCGGGCACGGAGGACATCCGGGAAATCATCTATACGCCCGATGGGGACGAGGTAAAGACCTTCGACGTCCTGAAGATCAGGAGCGGCGGCGATTCCAACCATCGGACGCACACCCACACCAGCTTCTTCCGCGACAGTGAAGGCCGCCGCGCCGGCGCCTACCGGAAACTCCTGCTGCGCCTGATCAACCAGGCGATCTCCGAAGAGGGCGATTTCATGGCAACCGTGAAGCAACAAGACTGGGACGCGTTGATCTGGCGAGTGGAAGGCCTGGCCGCGGGCCGGCCCGCCGTCGCCGGTGGCCCGACGAAGAAGGCACCCATCGGCGCCACCACGCGGCTCGAGGCGCTGGCGCTCAAGCTGGAGGCCGTCAGCCGGGCCGTGGCGTCCGTCGCACCCGACGTGGAGCGGCGGCTCCAGGACGACTTCAAGCGCATCGACGCCGACCAGGACGCCACCCTCGCCACGATCAAGGAGGTCGCCGCCGACGTGTCCCTGGACGGTCGGCTGCGCACCCTGCTCGACAAGCACGCCAGCGGCGAGATCGACGCCGACACGGTCGTACGCGAGATGCACGACCTGCTCACCGGCCCGACCGCCTGACGGGTGGGACTGCCCGCGACCCGCATGGTCGCGGGCAGTCCTCTACGCTTGGGCGATCGCGACGCGTGAGGAACAGATGCGCTTTCGGGTGCTCGGCACGCTCGATATTCGCGCCGGGCAAGGGTGGGTTCGCCTCGATCGTCCCCGGCGCCGCGCGGTGCTGGCCTACCTGCTGCTCGCGCCGAACCGTGCCGTGACGGTCACGGAGTTGGTCGAGGCGATCTGGGGTGCGCTTCCGCCGTCGACCGCGCGCAGCCAGATCCAGAACGACGTGGCCGCGATCCGCAAGGTGTTGCTCGCTGCCGGCCATCCCGAGGCGATCGTGACCACGACCGGTGGCTACCTGTTGGTCAGCACCGCGGAACAGCTCGACTACCAGGTGTTCCGCCGCCGGGTGTCGGAGGCGGCCGACGCCGCCGACCGTGGCAGTTGGACGGCCGCCTCCCGCAAGCTGGGCGAGGCCGTGGCGCTGTGGCGGGGCAGCGCCCTGGCCGACGTCGTCGCGGCCTTCGCCGGCCCGGCTCGGGCGGCGCTGGAGGAACAGCGGCTGGATGCGACCGAGCGGCTGGCCGAGGCGCGCATCCACATCGGATTCCCCGACGAGCAGATCCCGGTGCTGCGCGAGATCGTCGCCACCCATCCGGAGCGGGAGCGCCCGGCCGCGTTGCTGATGCTCGCCCTGCACCGCACGGACCGGCGCACCGAGGCGCTCGCCGTGGGGAGAGCGGTCCGGGCCCACCTGCGCGAGCACCAGGGCCTGGATCCGTCGCAGAAGTTCCTCGACCTCGAGCGGCACATCCTGCGGGACGCGGGCGAGGTCGAGCCCGAGCGGCCGGCACCGAGGTCGTGGCTTCCCCGGCCACCGCACGGATTCATCGGCCGCGACGACGTCGTGGAGCGGTTGACCGCGTCCGTCGACAAGCTGGCCGAGGCCGACGAGAGCCTGGTCTGGATGATCGACGGGATGCCCGGGATCGGGAAGACCACCCTGGCCGTACACACGGCCCGCCTGGTCAAGGACCGCTATCCCGACGGTCAGCTCTTCGTCGACCTGCGGGGCCACGCCGAGGGATCCGCCCGCAAGACGAGCGTGGCCCTGGGCATCCTGCTCGACCAGCTCGGTTATCCGGCCGCGGCCCGGCCGCCGGGCGCGGACGGGCGGGCCGCGGTGTGGCGGGGCGAGCTCGCGCGCCGGCGCTGCGTGGTGGTGCTCGACAACGCCGCGAGCTCGGAGCAGATCGCCCAGCTGCTGCCCGACGCTCCCGGCAGCCTCGTCATCGTGACCAGCCGGGGGCGGCTGACCGACACGACCGGCACGTGGTCCGAGTCGTTGCCGGTGCTCAGCGGTGGTGAGGGCGTCGCGCTGCTGGCCGCGATCGTCGGCCGGGAACGGGTCGACGCCGAGCCCGAGGCGGCTGCCCGGATCGTCGAACTCTGCGGTCGCCATCCGTTGGCGTTGCGGTTGGCCGGCGCCCGGGTGCGCCGCCGCACCGCCTGGACCCTCGCCGACCTCGCGAAGCGGCTGGGTGAGGGCGCGGTGCTGGCGTACCTGTCCGCCGAGGACCGCACGGTGACCGCCGCGTTCAGCACCTCGTACGAGCGGCTGACCGTTGGCGCGCAGACCGCGTTCCGCGCGATCGGCGCGCTGCCACTCGACGACGTGTCGGCGCAGTCGATCGCCGCCGCGACGGGCGGTGCCGTGGAGCGCACCCAGCAGGACCTCGACGCGCTGGCCGACGCGAACCTGCTGGTCGAACACGACGTGGAGCGCTACCGACTGCACGACCTGATGAAGAGCTTCGCGGCCAGCCTGGCGAGCGCGATCGACGCCGCCGAGGTCCGGGCGGGTTGGACGACCAACTGCTACGACTACTACGCGGCCGCGGCGGCGCTGAGCCTGGCTCCGGGCGAGGCTTCCGGGGTGGTTCTCCGCCACTTCGAGCAGGCGCCGACCCTTCGCCCCGAGCTAACGCCGGGCAGCCCGGGTCCCGGTTGGTTCGCCGCCGAGCACGCGAACCTGCTCAGCTTGATCCGTTCGGCTTCGGCGTCAGGTCACCACCAACGCGGCGCACAGCTGGCGACGGCGATCTGGCGACACCTCTTCAACAACAGCGCGCTCGAAGAGATCGTGGAGACCCAGACGGTCGCGCTGGAGGCCGCCCGGACGTTGGGCAACGACGGCCTGGCCGCCGCCGCCCACAACTACCTGGCGTCCGGGCACTTCACCATGGGCGAGGTGGCGTTGGCGGAGCGCCACCTGCTGGAGGCCATCGACATCCGGCGCGCCATCGGCGATCAGAGCGGCTTCTACGTCAGTCGAAGCAACCTGGCGACGGTGTTCCTGGTGCAGGGGCGGGTCTCGGCCGCGGCTCGCATGTTGGAAGACGCCATCGCGCAGGACCCCGCCCCGGACATGACGTCGAGCTGGCTGACGATTCTGGGGATGTGCTACGCGCAGCTTGGCCACACGGAAGCGGCCCTGCGCACCGGCCGGACCGCGTTGTTCGTCGCCCGCCAGGCGACCGACGTGCGCAGAGTGCTCACCGCGCTGGCCGCGCTCGGGGCAACCCGACTCCGCCTCGGCCAGTTCGAGCCGGCCCGCCGGATCCTGCGCAGCTGCCTGGCGCTGCACCAGCGACAGCGGAACTTCGACGCCGCGGACGTGCTCAACGACCTGGGCAGTGCCTATCGGGGCCTCGGGTGGTACGACCAGGCCGAGCGGCACCACCGACTGGCGTTGGACGCGTCCAGCTCGACCCGGACCAACCACGTGCGGGCAACGGCCCTCAGCGACCTCGCCGAAACGCTGATCGCCGCGGGGAAGCCGGGCGCGCTCGAGGCGTACGAGCAGGCGGCACAGTTGGCCGCCGCCATCGGATACGTGCGGGAGCGCGCCCGAGCTGCCCTCGGGATGGCGATCTGCCTGACCGACGACCACCCGGATCGGGCCTGGCAGTTGCTGAAGCTGGCCCTGGCCCTGTTCGACCAGTCCGAGTCACCCGACCGACACGAGGTGGCCTGGCGGCTCGAAGCGCTCAGCTGAAGCTGCTCTCGGTCAGCTCGCCGCGCAGTTTCGTCAGGGCGCGCCCCAGCAGTCGGGAGACGTGCATCTGGGAGACGCCGATCTGGTCGGCGATCTGCGACTGGGTCAGGTTGCCGTAGAAGCGCAGCGTCAAAATCTTCTGCTCGCGCTCGTCCAGCGTCGCCAGCGCGGGCCCGAGCGCCACGCGCAGCTCGGCCAGCTCGAACGAGGTGTCCTCCGACCCGAGCAGGTCGCCGAGCTCCGTGCCCCGCTCACTGTCGCCCGTCGGCGTCGAGAGCGACACCGCGTTGTACGCCCGGGCGCCCTCCAGGCCCTCCAGGACCTCTTCCTCGGAGATCTTGAGGTGCGCGGCGACGTCCGCCACCGTCGGCGAGCGGCCCAGCGTCTGCAGCAGCGAGCTGTTGGCCTCCGAGATCGCCAGCCGCAGCTCCTGCAACCGCCGCGGC
>NZ_FZPH01000027.1 GCF_900188485.1 Asanoa hainanensis | reverse complement strand
CAGCACCGCGTCCGGATCGCCGAGGTGGCCGACCACGAGCTCACGCACGTCGTCGCGGACCCCGTCAACGTCGAACTCCGCCCGGCGCAGCAACCGCTGCATGCCGTCCGGGCTCACCTCGCCGGCATGCTCGGCGATCGTCCAGCCGTTACGACGGTCCAACCCGGCAGCCAACCCGCACATATAACGCGCGGCCCGCGACCGCGGCTCGACCCGACCGAACCGCGGCCCGATCCGCTCACAGAAACGATCAAGCTCCGTCAGCCACCGATCGACCACATCCACACCAAAAACAACGCTCGACCAGCGGCAACGTCACTGACCAAAGTGCCGTTGCAGTACTAGGGCGTGCCCTGGCGGTGCCCGGCGGACTGGGCACCGCTACGGCACCTACTTGCGGTAGACGCGGACGTGGTCGATGTCGTACGTCATCGGGAACTTCGTGGCGTCGACGCCGTCGGCGCCCGCCCACGGGCCGCCCACCGCGAGGTTGAGCAGCAACGTGGCCGGGGTGGTGTCCTGCGGGCCGGCGTTGGCTACCCACCTGTAGTCCTTGCAGGCGAGCTTGAGCCCGTCCAGGTACCAGCAGACGCTCGTCGGCGTCCACTCGGCCGCGACCTCGATCCACCGCGACCGGATCGACGAGTCCGCGTGGAAGGCGTTGCCGTCGAAGGACGGGTGGGCGTACGTGGTCCGGACCGGGCCCTGCGGCGGGCCGTTCGGGAACTCGTCGTGGTCGTAGTAGGTCTGCACCGCCGTCCACAGCACGTCGGCGCCGTTGCCGCCCTTGTTGTACGGGGCTTCCAGGATGTCGATCTCGGGCGGCCACGGCGGCCGGACGTGCCCGTCGCCGTAGCCGCCGGCGAGCCAGAACGCCGGCCAACTGCCGACCACGTCGGGCAGCCGGACCCGGGTGGTGAGGTAGAGCGGGTGCTGCTCCGTCGGCAGGAACTCCCGCTTGCTGCGGATCATCGCCGACTCGTACCTGAGGTAGGGCTGGTCGAGCCGGGTCGCGGTCGCGTGCAGGCTGAGGTAGCCGTCCTGCACGGTGTGCATCCGCTTGCCGTCGGCGTTGACGTCCCGGTAGACCTGCGCCTCCTGGCCGGGCGCGGTCCCGTTGCCGCCCAGCGTGTCGAGGGTGCCGAGGGTCGTGCCGGTGACCGGGTCGCGGCCCAGGCAGCTGGGGTCGATCGTCGCCTGCTCGGCGGCCGACTCGGTGCCGCCGTCGTACATGTAGCGCGTGCACCACTTGTCGCGGTCCAACCGGGAACCGCCGAACTCGTCGCCGTAGACCAGCCTGTAGCCGGCCGGGTGCTGGTCGGTCGCGGCGTTGTCGACCCGGACCAGGAGCACCGCGGTGGCGCGCGGCAGCGGTGACCCGCGGCCCCAGGCGAGAGCGCTGAGCACGACCGGCCCGTCGCGGAACGCGGTGGTGTCGACCTGGGCGGTGGCGGCCGTCCCGTCGGCGTTGACGGTGGCCGTCGCGACCAGGTGGGCGAGCCGGTAGACCCGTACGGTCGCGAGGTTGCTGCCGGTGAACCGCAGCTCGGTGGTGTCGTGGACGGTGGTGCCGGAGGTGGGCGCGGCGACCGCGAGCGTCACCCGGGGTGCGGCCGAGGCCGGTTGGGCGGCGCCGAGGACGAGGGCGGCGGCGCCGGCCACGGCCACGAGCGCGCGGAGGGGGCGCCCGCGCGGTCGATGCGTGTGAACCGGTTCAGAAGATTCCATGCGTTCTATCTACCACAGCGCGCACCGCCCGGGCTAGGCTGAGCGACGACATCTGAACCGGTTCAAATCCATCCCCAAGGAGACGTGGATGTCACCCACCGAAGTGCTCACCGCCGAAGACCGCGCGCAGTTCCTCGACAAGGGATACGTCAAGCTCACGGGCTGCTTCAGCGCCGAGGAGGCCGAGTCCCGCACCCGCTACATCTGGGACCGCCTCGGCTACCGTGCCGACGACCCCGCCACCTGGGCCAAGGCGTCCGTGCACATGGCCGCGCACGAGGACATCGACGTCAGCACGTTCGCGCCCAAGGCCTGGCAGGCCGCCTGCGAGCTGGTCGGCGGCGCCGACCGGCTGACCGCGGCGAAGAACCCGTTCCCGTGGACCGACGCGTTCATCGTCAACCTGCGCCAGGAGACCGAAGGCCCGTGGCAGCCGCCGTCGCCGGCCACCCCCGGCTGGCACGTCGACGGAAGCTGGTTCCGGCACTACCTCGACTCGCCCGAGCAGGGGCTGCTGGCCATCGTGCTCTGGTCCGACGTGGTGCACGAGGGCGGCCCGACGTTCGTCACCACGGACTCGGTCGCGCCCGTCGCCCGCTTCCTCGCCGACCACCCGGAGGGCGTGCTGCCGAACGGGCACAGCGACGCGACGGTCTTCGACTATCAGGACCTGGCGGGGCAGTGCCACGAGTACGTGGAGGCCACCGGCACGGTCGGTGACGTCTACCTGCTGCACCCCTTCGTGGTGCACGCCAAGTCCGAGAACGCGCTGCGGGTGCCGCGGTTCATCACCAACTCGACGCTGTTCCTCGCCGAGCCGATGAGGTTCAACCGGCCCGACCCCGCCGACCACTCGCTGGTCGAGCAGGCCGTGCTGCGCGCGCTCGGCGTCGACAGCTACGACTTCGTCCCCACGGGCCCGCGCGAGCGGGTCGTCCCGGACTCGGCCGGCGCCTACGACGCCCAGGCCGTCGAGGAGCGCCGCCGGCTGGCGGCGGCGGGCCACCCGAACTACCGCTAGGACAGGGAGCGGCCCCCGGTCATGGCGTTGACCGGGGGCCGCTCCGTGACAGGGGTGCTTACGGCTGGATCGCGCCGTCGGCCTGCATGTCGCGGGCGACCCGGACGAGCTCGACCAGGCCGGACGCGTACTCCTGCGACTCGGCGTGTGCCTCCTCGTACGGCGGCTGGAAGCCGACGCCCTCCCACTCCTGGGTCTCCGCGTTCCACAGGTCGTTGCCGACCTCGAAGTCCCAGGCCAGGATGCCCAGCTCGTAGTAGAGCTGGTCGGCCGAGTTGCCGGCCGCGGAGTAGAGCACGTCAGCGACCGGACCCGTGTACGACGGCCAGGTCACCGTGCCACGCGAGCTGCGGATGGCGCCGATGATGCGCTTGGCGCTGTCCATGAAGTAGGCCGACTCCTCGATGGACGGACGCGGCAGGGTGACGCGGCCGTCCGCCTTGTAGGCGCCGGGGGGCCACATGAAGTAGCCACCGTAGCTGTGCACGTTCATCGCGAACTTGATGTTCGTGTGTGCCTTGGCGAGCGCGATCACGTTGCCGCTCTCCGCCTCGGACAGCTCGGACGTGCCGCTGTAGGTCCCCGAGAGGCAGTTCGCGCTGCCGCCGACGTACCCGTCGAAGTAGGAACCGACGGTG
Source organism: Asanoa hainanensis (assembly GCF_900188485.1). Classification (GTDB taxonomy): domain Bacteria; phylum Actinomycetota; class Actinomycetes; order Mycobacteriales; family Micromonosporaceae; genus Asanoa; species Asanoa hainanensis. The sequence goes on along the minus strand of NZ_FZPH01000027.1, from coordinate 60,674 downwards.
TAGTTGCGGTTGATGTCGACGCCCCACGAGTTGGCCAGCCGCGGGTCGCGCTGGGCTCCCTCGCAGTGGTTGACCAGGTTCTTGCGCTGGAAGTTGTAGTCGTTGAACGCGTAGTTCGCGCCGTCCGGGTTGACCATCGGGATCACGAAGATGTCGACGTTGTCGAGCAGGCTGCGGGTCTCCGCGTCGGTCGCGTAGTTGGCCAGCAGCCGCTCCGCGAACTCCAGGGTGACCAGCGGGGTGGCCCATTCACGGGCGTGCTCCTGCGAGTACGCCATGACGCCGATCTTCGAGCCGTCGCGGACCTTGCCGATCCGCAGCGCCTGCACCGTCCACGGCTTCTTCGACACCTCGGTGCCGTCGAGGCCGTCGTCGAGCCGGGCCGGGCCGGCGATCGGCATGAGCTTGCCGGCCGAGCCGTCCTCGACGAACGCGTTGAACACCTGCGGGTAGCTGGCGTCGATGAACGCGGCGACCTGGTCGGTGGTGCTGATGACCGCGCCGGTGCTGTCCGTCGCGAGCGAGACGGTCAGGACCCGGTCTTTGTACGTGGCCTTCAGCGGCTTGTTCTTCTTGCCCGGGTTGACGGTCTTGACCTGGACGCCGTTCATCTTCTGGTCGCCGAACTTGACCGAGTCGACGACGATCGCGGCGGTGGCCGGGTCACCGACGTAGGCGGCCGCGGTGCGGCGGTAGCCCTGCGTCTTGTTGGGCAGGTCGATGACGTCGACCAGGCTCTTGTACTGCCGGCCCAGCCGCTTGATGCGCGCCTGGATGTCGGTCGGCGTCATGTAGGCGGCGATGAAGTCCTGCTGGTAGCCGGCCGGGGTGGGCGGCGGGACCGCGCCCGGCCACGCCGTCGGCCGGATCGCCCGGGTGGTGCCGCCCAGGCTGGAGCTGGCCGTCACCGTCACCGGCTGCGCCGGCACGGGCTGGGGGAGCGCGACGTGGTACTGGTACTCGCCCGAGTCCTCGAAGCGGGAGAGGGGGAAGGAGCCGGTGGTGCCGTCGGCGGTCTTCCAGGTCACGGTGATCTCGACGTCCGGGTCGTCGGTCGCCGTCGTCGCCACCTGCACCGCCAGGAAGCTCTGGCCCTCGGTGGTCCACCAGTACGTCTGGAGGAACTGGAGAGTGTCGGTGTTGGCGGCCAGGGCGGCGCGGGCGCCGGCGGCCTCCTTGCTGGCCGCGACCCGGGCCGAGCCCTCGGACGCGGTCTGGATGAGCTGGGTGGCCACGGCGCCGCGGGCGGTCAGCGCCGCCAGTTCCTGGTCGGTCACGACCAGGTCGACCTGCACCTGACCGAGCGTGGTGCGCGGCCGGGCGGCGACGTCGGCGCCGCTGGCGACCAGGTCGCGCAGCATGGCCTCGTTGGGTAGCCGGAACCGGACGAGCGCGGTCTCGCCCGTGGCCAGCTTGACGGCCGGGCCGGTGACGGGTTTGGCGGTGTCGGGCGGGGCGGCGATGCTCGACCCGGACGGGGCGAGCAGCCCGACGGTCAGAACGGCTGCGGTGGCGCCGGCCACCCAGATCCGTCTGTTGGACATGGAACCTCCTGCGGACATCGAAGGACGCTGGGTCCTACATCAGTCCACAGATCGATCCGTGTCAACCGTTCGAAAGATACGCCAAGATAACTTCCGGTTGTTCGTCCCAACGGCCCGTGAGTGCGGCGGGTGGAAGGTCACCGTCGGTGATTCGGCGCAGGATGACGATGCGTAACGACCCCACGTGGACCACAGTGTGATCGCCGTGCTCCTCGATGCGGCGGATCTCCTCGACCGTGGGCGCGGCGCGGTCGGGCACGCCGGTGCCCCGGGCCGTCATCGCCGGCTCGCGTCGCTGCAGCGTGCCGGCGCCGTCGACGTCGATGAGCTCCTCGGCCTCGCCGGTGCCCGTGATGATCGCGCCGGCCAGGGCGGCGAGGTAGACCGGGTCGCCGGCGGCGTCGTACACCCAGCGCTTGCCGAGCACGGAGTGCTCCATCGTGCCGAGCAGCCAGGCGTCGCAACCGGGCAACGGCGCGTCACGGTAGGTGAGGGGTACGTGGTGCACCGGACCGGTGCCGAACCGGACAAGCAAGGTCTCGATGCCCACGGCGCCGGCGGGGTCGTCGAACCGGAACGCGGAGACGCGCTCGAGCTCACCGGCGGAGCTCGCGTGCCACCGCCGGCCGGGCAGCCAGCCCGCGATCAGTTCGAGTTTCGTCGGGGTCAGGGTGGCTTTGTGCAGGAGCGCCATTGCCGGATAGTACGCCCGTGCGGGCGGCTCAGGTCGCGCCGGTGCCGCTGCCGCCGTTGGTCAGCCCGACCGTGACCAGCAGGCCGGGATGGTCGGTGCTGCGGTCCAGATCGACCGGGCGCGTGGTCGGCTCCGCCAGGTCGCGAGTGGCGAGCACGTGCTGCAGGGCGCCGTCGCCGAGCCACCGGTAGCCCGCGGGGATGCACGGCCGCAGGTCGGGCGGCGCGCCGTAGCGGAGGTTGAGGTCGCCGGCCACGATCGTCGGGCGGTAGCCGGCCCGTCGGTGCAGCGCCGGCAGCGTGACGCCGAACAGGTGCTGGCACTGGTGCAGCGCCGCCTCGCTGTCGAAGCCGGCCAGGTGGGTGGTGCACACGTCGACGGCGGCGAGCAGGCACAGCCAGACCCGTTCCTCGGGGTCGACGGGGTCCTGCACGGGATACTCGCCACCGACCACCTCGTGCGGCGTCGTCGGCGCGCGGGCGATCAGGCCGATCCCGTACGCCTGGCCGTTGCGACCGCACCGGGTGGGCCCGCCGGACGGGCGGTCGGGCGCCGCCCGGAACCCGGAGGCGACCGGCCCGCCGTGCACGCCGGCGAGCACCGACCCGAGGGTGTCGATGTCGCCCTCGCAGATCTCGTTGAGCGTGACCACGTCGGGCCGCGTGGCGCGGATGACCCGCGCCGCCACGTCGATCGACCGGCCGGTGTAGCAGCCGGCCTGCCCGCTGGCGCACAGGTTGAGCTGTAGCAGCCGAACAGCGCGGGCGGGCGGCGCGACCGAACCACCGAGCAGCGCCGTGGCCGCGAGCAGCCAGGCGACGAGCACGAACCACCGCCGGGACGCCATCGCGCACAGTGTAGGGAATCTTGGGTTGACACGGCGGCCCGACCGGCTGCCGGCCCGGCACGGGGACGTTCGTGCGGCGCACGCTCGGCCGGGTCGGCGCCGCCGACCGCGTCCGCCTCCACCGCCAGCTCGTGACGTGGCTGCGGTCGGCGCACGCGGCCGGCCTCGACCGCGAAGACGTCGAGGCGCTCTTCGAGGCCGCCCGGCACGAGGTCGCGGAAGACGTCGCATGAGGTCCGCGGTCGAGACGGTGGGGATCCGGCCGTCGGCCGGCAGGGTGCTTCGGTTCGGCGAGCCGGTCCGCGACGACCCCGCGTCCCTGGGCCGGTTCGCCTACCTGGCCCAGGACTCCGCGCTCTACCCGGGTTTCCGGGTCGGCGACCTGCTCACCTTCGGCCGCAAGCTCAACCCGCGCTGGGACGACGCCCTCGCCCGCGAGCGGCTCGGCCGGCTGGGCATCTTTGCGCCGGCGGGTCCGCCAGCTGTCCGGCGGCCAGCGGGCGCAGTGCGCGCTGGTCCTCGCCTCGGCCAAACGGCCCGACCTGCTGCTGCTCGACGAGCCACTGGCCAGCCTCGACCCGCTGGCCCGCCACGACGTGATGGCTCTGCTGATGGAGACCGTCGCCCTGCACGGCACCACGGTCGTCCTGTCGTCGCACATCATCGCCGACCTGGTCGACACCTGCGACTGGCTGGTCGCCGTCAACCGCGGGCGCGTCCAGGTGAGCGGCGAGATCGACGAGCTGCTCGCCGGGCACGCGGTGGTCAGCGGTCCGGTCGAGCGGCGCGCCCTGCTGCCGGACCGGCTCGCCGTCATCACCGAGGGCGTCACCGGACGCCAGGTCGACCTGCTGACCCGCGCCACCACCGAGACGTTCGGCCCTTCCTGGAGCGTCCGGGCGCCCTCGCTCGACGAGCTGGTCCGCGGCTACCTCGGCGCACCCGAGGCGAGCGCGCTGCCCGGCCCGGTCGCCCTCGCCCGCTGACCATCCTCTGGAGACGCACGCATGCTCTGGCTCGTCTGGCGCCAGCACCGCTGGCAGCTGCTCGCCGTCGCCGCGGTCGCGGCCGCGTACTGCGGATATCTGCTCTGGATCGGTTGGGGCGTGCCGGCCGCGATCGACGAGTGCCGCACCGTGGTCGGTGTCTGCGACGCGTACAACCTGGCCAAGTCGCGCTGGGACACCGCGATCCTCGTGGGCAACCTGCTGCCGCTCGCGGTCGGTGTCTTCTGGGGTGCGCCGTTGCTGGCCCGCGAGGTCGAGCAGGGCACCATCCGCCTGGTGCTGACGCAGTCGGTCAGTCGTCGCCGCTGGCTGGGCATCAAGCTGGGTTTGGTGGTGGCCGCTGCCGCCGCGTTCGGGCTGGCCGTGGGCACGGCTGTCGGGTGGGCCGCGCCACGCTTCGGCGTCGTGAGCGGCGACTGGCCGTTCGGCAACGACGTGCTGTTCAGCCAGGCGGGCGCGCTGCCGGCCGCGACCTGGGTCTTCGCGCTCCTCGTCGGCACCGCGCTAGGGGCGGTCCTGCGCCGCGTTATGACGACGGTGGCGGTGACCGTGGTCGTGCTGGTGCTCGGCTTCGTGGGCCTGGTCGCGCTGCGGCCACACCTGATCCCACCGGTGGTCGTGGTGGCCGGGGCCGAGCACATGGTGCGCGACCCGTGGCCCGAGGCCAGCGAGCTTGGTTGGCTCTATCGAGTGTCCTATCTAGACAACGACGGTCGGGAGGTGACCTCGGCGACTGCCGGCGAGATCTGTGCGGATCCGGCGAACACCTACCCGACCGCCGAATGCCTGGCCCGCACCGGGCTTCGGCAGCGGGCGGTATACCAACCACTCGACCGCTATGTCTGGTTCCAGGCGGCCGAAGCCGGACTGTTGCTGGTGGTCTCGGCCGGGCTCGCGCTGGCCGTCCGGCGCAGGCTCGCCAACGCTGTCTAGCGCGTAGGGTCGAAAAGGTAAGGAAGACAACCGCGACGCGGGAGACGGCCTTGACCGACCAGCTGCGCGGCGAGGTCGTGCTGCGCGTCAACGGTGTGGACCGGGTCGTGAACCTGGACAACCGGACCACCCTGCTCGACGCCCTCCGCGAGCACCTGCGCCTCACCGGCACCAAGAAGGGCTGCGACCACGGCCAGTGCGGCGCTTGCACGGTGCTGGTCGACGGCGAGCGGGCCAACAGCTGCCTGCTGCTCGCGGTCGCCGTCGAGGGTCGCGCGGTGACCACCGTCGAGGGCCTGGCCGACGGCGACGAGCTCCACCCGTTGCAACGGGCGTTCATCGCCCACGACGGGTTCCAGTGCGGCTACTGCACCCCGGGGCAGATCTGCTCCGCGGTCGGCATGCTCGCCGAGGTCGCGGGTGGGCTGCCGAGCTGGGTCAGCGCCGACCTGGTGGCCGCGCCGGAGCTCGACGACGACGAGATCCGCGAGCGGATGAGCGGCAACCTCTGCCGGTGCGGCGCGTACGCGGGGATCGTCGCCGCGATCCGCGAGGTGGCCGACGGATGAGGGCCTTCCGGTACGCGCGTGCCAGCGACCCCGCCGACGCGGCCACCCTGGTCGCCGGCGAGCCGGACGCGGTCTACCTGGGCGGCGGTACGAACCTGGTCGACCTGATGAAGCTCGGTGTGCTCCGACCGGGCCTGGTCGTCGACGTCAGTCGCCTGCCGTACGACCGGATCGAGCACCTCCCCGACGGCGGGGTGCTGATCGGCGGTGCGGCCCGCGGTGGCCGGGTCGGGCGGGACGACGTCCTGCGCCGCCGCTACCCGGCGCTGATCAGGGCGCTGCTGTCCGGCGCCTCCGCGCAGATCCGCGGCCAGGCCACGCTCGCCGGCAACCTGTTGCAGCGCACCCGCTGCCCGTACTTCCAGAACACCACCGTGCCGTGCAACAAGCGCGACCCGGGCAGTGGCTGCTCGGCGATCCCGGGCGCGCACCGCGACCTCGGCGTGATCGGCACCTCGGACCACTGCGTGGCCACCCATCCGTCGGACCTCGCGGTCGCGCTGGCCGCGTACGACGCGGTGGTGGAGGTGCGCCGCCGTGACGGCACCGAGGTGCTGGTGCCGATCGGCGACCTGTACCGGCTGCCCGGCGACACCCCGTGGATCGAGACCGTGCTCGAACCCGGCGACCTGATCACCGGCGTCCAACTCCCGCCGCCGCCGGACGGCGCGGTCGCGACGTACCGCAAGGTCCGTGACCGCTGGTCGTTCGCCTTCGCGACGGTCTCCGTCGCCGCCGTGCTGACCGCCGACGAGGTTCGGCTCGCCCTCGGTGGTGTCGCCCCGAAACCGTGGCGCCTGACGGCCACCGAGCGGTTGTTGGCCGGCACCGACCCCACCGACGACGAGGTCAGGGCGGCGACCCGTGCGGCGTTCGCCGACGCCCGGCCGCTGCCGGACAACGCGTTCAAGATCGAGCTCGCGGTGGACCTGGTCGCGGCGGTGTTCCGGGACCTGCGGCCCGTCGGAGCCGGCCGATGAGCGCCGGCAGCGGGCTGCCCCGGCTGGAGGGCCGCGACAAGGTCACGGGCGCGGCCCGCTACGCGTACGAGTATCCGATCGAGGATTGTCTGTATGTCTGGCCGGTCGGCGCGACGGTGGCCAGCGGCACCGTCACCGAGGTCGACGCCACCGCCGCGCTCGCCGACCCGGAGGTGGTCGCGGTCGTCGACCACACCAACGCGCCCCGGCTGCGGCCGGCCGTCACCGCCGACGAGCTCGTGCTGCAGTCGCCGACCGTCGCGTACCGCGGTCAGGTCGTCGCCGCCGTGGTCGCCACCACGCTCGAGGCGGCCCGCGAAGGCGCCGAGCAGCTGCTGGTGCGTTACGTCGAGCACCCGCACAAGGCCGTGCTCGACCCCGACGACCCAGACCTCGAACAGCCCGAGACCACCAATGCCGGCTTCCCGGGTACGTCGGTCAAGGGTGACGTCGACGCCGCGCTGGCCGCCGCCGACGTGGCGGTCGACCACATCTACACGACGCCGCCCGAGCACAACAACCCGATGGAGACCGTCGCGATCATCGCGCGCTGGGACGGCGAACGGCTGCTGGTCCACGACTCCAACCAGGGTCCGTGGGCGGCGGCGACCGGTTACGGCATGTTGTGGGGCATCCCCGCTGACCAGGTCGACGTGGTCACCGAGCACGTCGGCGGTGGGTTCGGCAGCAAGGTCTGGCCCACGGCGGGCGCGGTGGTGGCCACGGTCGCCGCCCGCGTCACCGGCCGGCCCTGCAAGCTGATGCTGACCCGGCAGCAGATGTACACGATGGCACCGGCCCGCACCGCGACCCGCAGCCGGATCCGCCTCGGAGCCCGCCGCGACGGCACCCTGACGGCGATCGACCACGACGCGCTGCAGTACAGCTCGGTCATCCACGAGTTCGTCGAACAGACCGGATCGGCGACCCGCACGATGTACGCGAGCGACAACCTGCGGATCCGGCACCGGCTGGCCCGGCTGAACCTGCCGACGCCGCGGGTGATGCGGGCACCGGGCAAGACACCGGGGATGTTCGCGCTGGAGTCGGCGATGGACGAGCTCGCGTACGCCCTGGGCATGGACCCGCTCGCGCTGCGGCTGCGCAACGAGCCGCCGACCGAGCCGGCGACCGGGCTGCCGTTTGGCGGGCGGCACCTGGTCGACTGCCTGCGGGCCGGTGCCGACAAGTTCGGCTGGGCGTCGCGCGACCCGACACCGGCGGTGCGCCGGCGGGGCCGTTGGCTGTTCGGCACGGGGTTGGCGTCGGCGGTGTATCCGGTCTACCAGCAGGGCGGCACGGCGACGGCGCGGGCGTCACCGGACGGCACGTTCGACGTCTCGGTCGCGGCGGTCGACATCGGCACCGGCGCCCGCACCGCGCTGTGGCAGGCGGTGGCCGATGCGCTCGGCGTACCCCCGTCTCGGGTTTCTGTGCACATCGGACGGTCGGCCTTTGGTCAGTCCTCGCTGGCCGGCGGTTCGGCCGGAACCGCGTCCTGGGGTGGCGCGGTGCGCAAGGCGTGTTTTGAGCTGGGCCGGCGGCTGGCCGAGCATGGCGGCGCGGTGCCGGTGGACGGCCTCGAGGTGACCGCGGACACGGCGGCGGACCAACTACCTCCGGACCACGCCCGGCACTCCTACGGTGCGCACTTCTGCGCGGTCCGGGTTGACGCGGACACCGGCCAGGTGCGGGTGGACCGGCTGCTCGGCGTGTTCGCGCACGGCCACGCCCTCAACGCCCGCACGACCCACTCGCAACTGCTCGGCGGCATGGTGATGGGCCTGTCGATAGCCCTGTGCGAGCAGACGATCGTCGACCCGCGGCTGGGCCTGTTCGTGAACCACGACCTGGCGCAGTACCACATCGCCACGAACGCCGACATCCGCGGCCTGGAGGCGCACTCGCTGGAACACACCGACGACGACGTGACCCTCGTGGGCGGCAAGGGAATCGGCGAGCTCGGCATCGTCGGATCGGCGGCCGCGGTGGCCAACGCCGTCTTCCACGCGACCGGCGTACGCGTCCGCGACCTGCCGATCACCGTCGAACGGGTCCGGGCCCGCTAGTGGAAAGCCGGATCAGGACGCCGGACCACCGGTTGCGGGTGTTCGTCTCGTCCACCCTCGCGGAACTGGCGCCCGAGCGCGCCGCCGCCCGGTCCGCGATCGAGCAGCTGATGCTGGCGCCGGTCATGTTCGAGTCCGGGGCGCGGCCGCACCCGGCACAGGAGGTGTACCGGGCCTACCTGGCCCGGTCGGACATCTTCGTCGGCGTCTACGCGGACAGCTACGGCTGGGTCGGCCCGGGCATGGCCGTCTCCGGCCTCGAGGACGAGCTGAACCTCGCGGCGGACCTGCCACGGCTGCTCTACGTGCGCTCCCCGGCACCCGGCCGGGACCCGGCCCTGACCCGGATGCTGGGGCGGATCAGGGACGACGGCCAGGTGTCCTACAAGCGTTTCGCCGACGCCGCCGAACTCCGGGCGCTGGTCCTGACCGACCTTTCGACGCTGCTGGCGGAGCGGTTCGACGAGCCGCGCCGGGAACGCCGCGTCGCGTCGACGCCCGTCTCCACCCTCGTGGGGCGCGACGAGGAGCTCGACCGGGTCGTCGACGAGCTGGTCACGGCGGACCGCCGGCTGATCGTCCTTACCGGCGCCGGCGGCATCGGGAAGACGAGGCTGGCCCAGGCCGCCATGGACCGCACCGCGTCGCGCTGGTCCGACGGCACCTCGTTCGTCGACCTGTCCGGGACGACCGACCCCCGGCTCGTCCCCGACGCGATAGCGGCCGCGCTCGGCGTCGTCGGCCAGGGCAACGAGCGGCCGCTGGACGCGCTGCACCGGGCACTGTCGCGGCGGAGCCTCCTGCTGGTCCTCGACAACTTCGAGCAGGTGCTCGAGGCGGCGCCCATGGTGACCGATCTCCTGCGGCAGGCGCCGGGCCTGCGGGTGCTGGTCACCAGCCGGGTGGCGCTGCGACTCCGCGGCGAACGGGAGGTCCGGGTCGACGCCCTGGAGGTCCCACCGGCTGACGGCGACCTCGCCGACCTCGCCCGGTCGCCCGCGATGCGGCTCCTCGTCGACCGTCTCCGCGACGGCCCGGGTGGGTTCGACCTGACCGAGGAGAACGCGTCCGCCCTGGCCGAGCTGTGCCGCCGGCTGGGTGGCCTGCCGCTGGCGCTCGAGCTGGCGGCGGCCTGGATGCGGGTGCTCACGCCCGACCAGCTGCTCGCGGACCTGTACGCGCGCCTGCGCCAGCCCGGGGCGTTGGCGGACCTGCCCGACCGGCAGCAAACCCTGGACCGCACGATCTCCTGGAGCTATGCCCTGCTGCCGCCCCCGGCACAGGACCTGCTGGCGCGGCTGTCGGTGTTCGCCGCACCGTTCACGGTCGACGACGTCGTCGCGGTCTGCGGCAGCGACTCCGCCGACGTGGTCCACGGCCTCTCGCGCCTGCTGGACAGCAGCCTGGTCGGCCCGGCCCCGCGCCCGGACGGCCGGCGCGGGTTCCAGCTGCTCGACCCGATCCGCCGCTTCGCCGCCGCCCGCCTGGACGAGCCGGACGACACCGTGGCCCGCCTGCATCGGCACGTCCTGGCGGTCCTCGACGCGGCCGACAACAGGCTCGGCTCGCAGGAACTGCTGCTGCGCCGGCTCGACAGCGAACAAGCCAACCTCCAGGCCGTGCTCGACTGGATCGGCCGGACCGGCCAGCCGTCCGGTCCGCTCCTGCGCGCGCTCGGCGACGTCTGGGTGTGGATGCTGGCCCGCGGGCACCTGCGGCAGAGCTCGGACCTGTGGCGGCAGATCGAGGGACTGCCGGATGGCCTGCTCGCCACGGAGCGCGACCGCCTCGCGATGCGGTGGCTGACGGCGAGCAGGTTGCTCAACGACGGCGCCTTCGAGCGGGCGGGTCGGCTCCTCGACGAGATGCTGCCCGCCGCCAGGCGGGTCGAGACCCCGGTGCGGATCGCGCTGGCGCTCTCGGCCCGGGCGATCGTGCTGCCACCGGGCGCCCACGAGCAGGCCCGGGCGACCTTCGAGGAGTCGCTGGAGGTCGCCGCGGGAGCCGACGACCCGCTCGTGTCCGGCTACATCCTGTCCCACTACGGCCTGCTCCTGACCGTCGACGGCCAGCCGTCCGAAGGGCAGGCGCGGCACCACGAGGCGCTGCGGATCGCCGATGCTCTACACGACGAGAACCTGCGCGCCGAGGTCCACTACGACCTGGCCATCGACGGCCGCCTGCTGGACCACCCGGCACGGGCCGATCTGGCCGCCGCGGTGTCCGCCTACGACGGCATCGGCCACCTCGACGGGCTGGTCCGGTGCGTGTTCGAGCTTGCCGCCACTGCCCTCCAAGAAGGTGATGGTCGCCTGGCGGCACGCCTGGTCGGGGCCGCCGTCGCCGCCCGCCGAACTGTCGGCCTCGCTCCCTGGCCATCGGTGGCGGAGCTCGAACGCCGAGCCACCGAGCGGGTCCGTGCGATCCTCGACGCCGACGAGTTCACGTCGCTCGTCGAGGCAGGCCACGACCTCACCGTCGACGGTGCACTCACGGCCGCACGACACCTCCTACCGGGCTCACCCGCGGGCACCAGCGGCAGGAGATGACCAGCCGTCTAGCCGGGGAGTGCCCGGGCGGCTCTTCGTGACGCACGTCAGGCGGACGGGATGCCGTTGCCGCTCGGCCGCATCGCGCGCGCGGCTGGATCAATAGTTCCGAGATCCTGGTTCCTAGATCCCTACGCTGCACCTGATCTGGCGCGGACCGGTCAGGATCGACTACTCCAGGTCCTAGGCGGACGGATCAGCGTCACGCACCTCGCGGTAGAGAGCCGCCAGCGCGGTCGTGCGGATCATCGTCGCCCCTTCCGTCCACCAGGGATTCGTGGCTGACCCGGCGGTGGACGGGTGCCTTGACCTGGGGAGATCACGACCTGGCAACGAGGGCATTGACGGACGCGGCGAGAAAAGTACACTCCCAGTGTAAATACCTGATCGGCAGTCGTTGATCTCCGTCCTGAGGTGAATATGACGCCGCAACACACCGGCACCGTCCTCGAGCTCCGGGGGATCGGCGTCAGCTTCGGTGGTCTCGTCGCGTTGGAGGACGTGTCGATGACGGCCGCCACCGGCACCGTCGTGGGCGTGATCGGGCCCAACGGCGCCGGCAAGACGACCCTGTTCAACGTGGTCTGCGGGTTCGTCGAGCCGAACACCGGCGACGTGCTCTTCGAACAGAGACCGCTGCGGCCACGGCCCCACCAGTTGGCCGGCAAGGGCATCGCCCGCACGCTCCAGGGCGTCGGGCTGTTCCGCGGCCTCACCGTGCTGGAGAACGTGATGGCCGGCGCCACCCACACCGCGCGGGCCGGTCTCGTCTCGGCGCTGTTCGGGCTGCCGCGCAGCGACCGCGACGAGCGCCGGCTCCGCGACGAGGCGATGACCGTCCTCGACGGGCTCGGCATCGCCGACCACGCGCAGGCCTGGCCGGGCACGCTCCCGTACGCGGTCGGCAAGCGCGTGGCCCTGGCCCGCGCGCTGGTCGCCCGGCCGAGGCTGCTGCTGCTCGACGAGCCGGCCGGCGGCCTCGGCGGCGACGACGTCGAGGAGCTGGCGGCCCTGATCGTCGACCTGCCGAACCGCTCGAACTGCTCGGTGATGCTCGTCGAGCACCACATGGACCTGGTGATGAAGGTCTGCGACCAGATCGTCGTCCTCGACTTCGGCCGCGTGGTCGCCGCCGGCACTCCCGCCCAGGTGCGGGACAACCCGGCGGTGGCCGAGGCCTACCTGGGCGCGGAGGTGGGATCATGACCGCGGTCCTCGAAGTGGACAACCTCAACGCCGGCTACGGTGTGGTGCCCGTGCTCCAGGACGTCAACCTGACCGTCGCGGCCGGCACGATCACCGCGGTCCTGGGCGCCAACGGCGCGGGCAAGACCACCCTGCTGCGGACGATCACCGGCCTGGTCCGGCCGACGGGCGGGCGGATCCTCTTCTCGGGTGCCGACCTGCGGGCCGTCAAGGTCGAACAGCTCGTGCGCCGCGGGATCGCCCACGTGCCCGAGGGCCGGGGCGTGGTCGCCGAGCTCACCGTCGACGAGAACCTCCGGCTCGGCGGGCTCTGGCGCAAGGACAAGGCCGACGCCAAGAAGGCCACCGCCGAGGTGTACGAGCTGTTCGAGCCGTTGGCCCGCCGCCGAGCGCACCTGGGACACCAGCTCTCCGGCGGCGAACGGCAGATGCTCGCGCTCGGGCGGGCCCTGGTCGCCCGGCCGACCCTGCTGCTGCTCGACGAGCCGTCGCTCGGCCTGGCGCCGAAGGTGACCGCGCAGATCATGGCGTTGCTCAAGCGCCTGCGCGACGACACCGGGCTCACCGTGCTGCTGGTGGAGCAGAACGTCCGGGGCGCACTGTCCATAGCGGACCGTGGCGTCGTGATGTCGCTCGGCCGGATCGTGATGTCCGCCGGCGCGGACGAACTGCTCGCCGACGACGGGCTTCGGCACGCCTACCTCGGCTTCTGACCGGCACCAGCTACAGCTTGAAAGGAAGCGCGGTTTGGAACGCTTTATCTTCCTCACCTTCGACGGGCTGTCGCGGGGAGCCGTCTACGCCGCCTTCGCGCTCGCGTTGGTGCTGATCTGGCGGGCGGCGCGGGTGGTCAACTTCGCGCAGGGTGCGATGGCGGTCGTCACCGCGTACGCCGCGTATATGGTCTCCGACGCCGTCGGCTCGTACCTCGTCGGGTTTCTCGTCGCCCTGGTCGGTGGTCTGTTGCTCGGGGCCCTGGTGGAACGCGGCCTGATGCGGTTCGTCGGGCATGCCAACCCGCTCAACGACGTCATCGTCGCGCTCGGCCTGGTGCTGCTGCTGACCGCCGTCGTCGGCATCATCTTCGGCGGCGAGTTCCGCGCGGCGAACCAGCCGTTCGACACCTCGGCCATCGAGGTCGGCGGGGTGCCCCTGATGAGCCGGTACGACCTGTTCATCTGGGGCACAGTGGCCACGATCGTGGTGCTGCTCGCGCTGCTGTTCACCCGCACCGCCGTCGGCCTGCGGATGCGGGCGGCGGCGTTCGCGCCCGAGGTGTCCCGGCTGCTCGGCGTCAACGTGGGCCGGATGCTCACGCTCGGCTGGGCGCTCGCCGCGGTCGTCGGGGCCGTGGCGGGCGTGCTGATCCTGCCGACCGAGCTCGGCCTCCATCCACATGCGATGGACATCGTGTTCGCCTCCTCGTTCGCCGCGGCGATCGTGGGCGGCCTCGACAGCCCGGTCGGCGCGGTGGTCGGCGGCATCATCGTCGGGCTGATCCTGTCGTACGTCAGCGGTTATCTGGGTGCGGCGTTGACCCCCGTCGCGGTGCTCGCCGTGCTGCTCGCGGTGCTGCTGCTGCGGCCGGGCGGGATCTTCTCCGGTGTACGGGCGAGGACGGTATGAGCACGACCAAGGTGCGGCCGGCCCGGTCGCCGATCAGCCGGTTCGTGACTCCCCGCCCGACGGGTCCCCGCCGTGGCTCGACGCTGCTGCGCCACCTGCTCTGGGTCGCGGTCGGCGCCGTGGCGGTCTACTTCGTCAGCTACGGCATCGACCCGTTCCGCAACTACCAGCTCGCCACCGTCGCCGCCTACCTGTGCGTGACGGCGGGTTTGACGATGCTCACCGGGCTCAATGGACAGTTGTCGCTGGGGCACGGCGCGCTGATGGCCTGTGGCGCGTACACGGTGGCGTTGGCCCAGAACGAGTTCAGCGACCGTGGCGTGCTCGGCGCCTGGGCGCTGCCGGTCTCGCTCGCCCTCGGCGTGCTGGTCGCGGCGCTGGCCGGTGCACTGATCGGCGTGTGCGCCGCCCGGCTCCGCGGCCCGTACCTGGCCGGTGTGACGCTCGCGGTCGCCCTGGTCGTGCCGGCGTTCACCACCCGGTTCGCCGGCCTGTTCAACGCCGACCAGGGCTTGTCCGTGTACGTGGACCCGGCGCCCGCCGCCCTCGGCCCGTACTTCCCGCCGGAGCGGTGGCAGGCCTGGATCGCGATCGGCGCGGCCATGCTGTCCCTGCTGATCGTCGCGAACCTGGTGCACAGCCGGTACGGCCGGGCGTTCAAGGCGGTCCGCGACGACGAGGTCGCGGCGAAGCTGGCCGGCATCCACGTCGCCCGCACCCAGGTGCTCGCGTTCGTGGTGAGCGCGGGCTGCGCGGGGCTCGGCGGCGGGGTGCTTGCGGTCATCTCGCAGAGCGTGTCGCCCAGCGTCTTCGGCCTGACGCTGTCGCTCAACCTGTTGCTGGCCATCGTGCTCGGCGGCCTGGGCAGCCTGTTCGGGGCCGCCTGGGGTGCGCTGCTGCTGGTCCTGCTGCCCTATCTCACCACCCAGGTCACCCGCGGACTCGAGCTGAGCCCCGGGCTGGCGAACAAGTTGGAAGGCAATCTCCCGCTGGCGATCTTCGGCCTCACGTTGATCATCGTGATGCTGGTCGCCCCCGGCGGCATCCAGGACGCCTTCCGGGCGCTTGGCCGCACCGTACGCCGTCGGTTCTGACGTCCCCTATCCCCAGTCCACCATCCGAACAGGAGAGCCATGCTTCGCATCGCACGTCGCGGCATCGTGGTCGCCGCATGTCTCGCGTTGGTCGCGGCCAGCTCCGCGTGTTCCGACGAGGCACCCAGCAGCAGTGGCGGCGGGACCGCCGCGAGCGTGCCGGGGGTCACCGACACCGAGATCCTCCTCGGCACGCACATGCCGCTGACCGGCCCGGCCGCCGCCGGCTACTCGAAGATCGCCCCGGCCACCAAGGCGTACTTCGAGTACGTCAACGCCAACGGCGGCGTCAACGGCCGGAAGATCAAGTACCTGGTCGAGGACGACGGCTACAACCCGGCGAACACCCAGACCCTGGTGCGCAAGCTGGTGCTGGAGGACAAGGTCTTCGCGATCCTCAATGGACTCGGCACGCCGACCCACACGGGCGTGCTCGACTTCCTGAAGACCCAGAAGGTGCCGGACCTGTTCGTGGCCTCGGGCAGCCGGAGCTGGAACCAGCCCGAGAAGTACCCGACGACCTTCGGCTTCCAGCCGGACTACACGGTCGAGGGCAAGATCATTGCCGACTTCGTGAAGAAAACGTACCCGGGTCAGGTCGTCTGCCACATGGGCCAGGACGACGACTTCGGCCGCGACAGCCTCGCCGGCGTGGAGCAGGTCCTCGGCGCCGACGGCGTCAAGGAGAAGCAGAAGTACGTCACCAGCAACACCAACATCACGCCCCAGATCCAGGCGTTCAAGGCGGCCGGCTGCCAGGTCGTCATCTCCGCGACCATCCCGGCGTTCACGGCGCTGTCGCTCGGCACGGCGGCCAAGCTGGGCGGCTTCAAGCCGCAGTGGGTGCCCTCGAGCGTCGGCGCCGACTACACGACGCTTTCCGGCCTGCTCGGCGAGGGCAAGGTGCTGCTGGAGGGCCTGGTCGCGCCGGGCTACCTGCCGGTCTCGACCGACACCAGCAACCCGTGGGTGCAGCTCTACCAGAAGGTCAACAAGGAGTACAACGGAGACGCACCCTTCGACAACAACATCATGTTCGGCATGACGGTCGGCTACCTCACGGTGCAGGCCCTGCTGAAGGCCGGCAAGGACCTGACCCGCGAGGGCCTGATCTCGGCGGTCGAGTCGGGCGGCTTCAAGAACGCGGCGGTCGGCCCGTACCGGTACTCCGCGTCCGACCACTCGGGCATCGGCGGTATGCAGATGGGCCGCGTCACCGCCGGCGTGCAGGCAGCGTTCGGCCCGGTCGTCCAGACCGACGACGGCGCGGGCCCGGTCCAGGAATACACCGAGGCCCCGGCCACCCCGACAGGCAACGGCATCCCGTCCGCCTGACGCTCGTCCCGAAGGGCCGCCCGGGTACTCCCGTGGCGGCCCTTCTAGTTGCAGCTCTCCAGGGCTACCCGGCTGGAGATCGGTGTTCCGAGCTGAAGGCCGGTCACGATTTCGCCGGCCTCGGCGAGGTCCGCCGCGGCGAACTCACCGCTGCGCGCGGCCGTCCAGAAGTCGTCGGCATCCGCGGTCGTCCCGTGCGGGAAGGTCAGCTCCAACTCGATCTGGACGGTGTCCGCGAGGTCGAGATCGGCATCTTCCTCGTCCGACGGTTCGCCCGGCACACCGTCGCGCCATTCGACGGCGGGGACGGCGAACCGTCGGGCCAGCAACAGCCCCGGCGAATCGTTCGGCCACGCCGAGACACCGAACTCGATGACCAGTGTGTCCGCCTCTTCCGCGTCGCCCTCCCACCGGTCGAAGAGACCGTCCAAGGGAACCGCGAGAAAAGCCCGGAAGGCACGCCAGGCAAGGCCTACGTCCTGGATGCGGTCGGGGTCGCCACCCTCCGCCGCCACCAGCCGGCTCAGTTCCCCAACTCCGTCACGCCACGAGAGCGCCGTCATGGACGTATTTGATCATTCACATCGCCCTGCCGGCGTCCTACGTGACGCTCATGCGGTCGCACAACGGCGGGATTCCGCGCAACACCCGGTGCCCGGCGCCGAGCCCGACGACCTGGGCCGACGACCACGTCTCCGTCGACGGCATCATGGGGATCGGGCGGACGAAGCGCTACTCACTGGCCGGCGACGCCGGCCAACGGCTGTGGCTGGGGGAATGGGAATACCCGCCGATCGGCGTCTACTTCGGCACCTGCCCGTCCGGCGGACACGATCTGATCGCGTTCGACTACCGCGAATGCGGCCCCGACGGCGAGCCTCGCGTGGTCCACGTCGACCAGGACCGGGAACGGTGCTGGGCCCCCGACTTCGTCTCCTTCGTCAGCGCCCTACGCCCCGAATTAGGTTAGCTCGGCGCGCGACGCTGCCCGGTAGTCGCGTGGGGCCAGGCCGGCGCGCCCGTTTGAAGGCCGTGCTGAAGGCGCTCTCCGAGGTGTAGCCGAGGGAGGCGGCGAGCGCGGCCACGCTCGTGTCGCTCTCGCGCAGCGCCTGCTGTGCCAGCCGGATGCGCCAGTGCTGCAGGTCGGTCAGCGGTGGCACACCGGCCACGGAGGTGAAGCGGGCCGCGAACGCGGTCCGCGACATCGTCGCCGACCGGGCCAGGTCGTCGAGATGCCAGGTGCGGCCCGGGTCGGCGTGCATCGACCGCACGGCGGGTGCCAGCCGCTCGTCGGTGATCCCGGGCGGCCTGTGGTGAGCTCCCCGACGACCCGGTCGAGCAGCCACCCGATCGCTGGCGCGCCGCCCGGGATCACCGACAGCGGCGGCAGCGCGGCCAGGAGCAGGTCGTCGCCGACCTGGTTCATCCGCACATGCCCCGCGACCAGCACGGTCCGCGCCGCGTCGTAGCCGGCGCCGGGCAGCGTGACCAGGCGGCCGGCCCCGGCCGGTGGGTCAACGGCCAAACCGTCTTCGCCAACGGCGGTGCCATCTGAGGCCCCGGGCCCGGTTCGCTCAGGGCGAACGATCATCGCGGGCGCGACAACGGCGCGGGGCGCTAGCGTCAGAGGTGGGCAGTGCGCCTGCCCGTGCCCGTGTGGTCGCCCACGCCGACCGCCGACCTGGCCAAGAGGCTTCGACTCAGCGCCCTTGTTCCTTGCGGCTCTGCCGCGTCCGGATGGGGGTGCGTGGGGCCCCGCGAGGGCGTGCGGCATGTTCGAACGGTTCACCGACCGGTCCCGCCGGGTGGTCATCCTGGCTCAGGAAGAGGCGCGGGTGCTCAACCACGCGTCGATCGGCACCGAGCACCTGTTGCTCGGCATTCTCAAGGAGGGCGAGAACGTCGGCGCGCGGGCGCTCGACGCGCTCGGGCTCTCCCTCGTCACCGCTCGCCAGCAGGTCGAGGAGGTGGTGGGCCTCGGCGGGCAGGCGGCGGGCGGCCACATCCCGTTCACGCCGCGGGCCCGGCGGGTGCTCGAGCTCGCCCTGCGCGAGGCACTGCAGCTCGGGCACGCCCACATCGGGCCTGAGCACCTGCTGCTCGGGTTGGTCCGCGACGGCGGCGGGGTCGGCGCCCAGGTGCTCGAACGGTTCGACGCCGACGCGGCGGCCGTCCGGCGGCAGGTGATCGAGGCGCTGGCCCAGAAGACCGAACCAAAAGGCAGCGCCGTGCTCGACCAGTTCGGCACCAACCTCACGGAGGCCGCGCACCGCGGCGCGCTCGACCCGGTGGTCGGGCGCGACAGCGAGCTCCAGCGGGTCATCCAGGTGCTCTGCCGGCGCACGAAGAACAACCCGGTCCTGCTCGGTGAGCCCGGCGTGGGCAAGACGGCCGCGGTCGAAGGGCTGGCCCGGCGGATCGCGGCCGGTGAGGTGCCGCAACGGCTGCGCGGCCGGCAGCTCTACACCCTCGACCTCAGCGCCCTGGTCGCCGGCTCGCGCTATCGGGGCGACTTCGAGGAGCGCCTCCGCAAGGTGCTCCGAGAAGTGAAGGGCCGGGACGACGTCATCCTGTTCGTCGACGAGATCCACACCATGGTCGGCGCCGGTGCGGCCGAGGGCGCCCTCGACGCCGCCTCGATCCTCAAGCCGCTGCTGGCCCGGGCGGACCTGCGGCTGATCGGCGCGACGACCACCGACGAGTACCGGCGGATCCTCGTCCGCGATCCCGCCCTGGAGCGACGTTTCCAGCCTGTCGCGCTCGCGGAGCCGACGGTCGCCCAGGCCGCCCGGATCCTCACCGGGCTGCGCCGGCACTACGAGGCACACCACGGCGTCGCGTACACGGACGCGGCCCTCGTGGCCGCCGCGACCCTGGCCGACCGGTACGTCGCCGACCGGTTCCTGCCCGACAAGGCCATCGACCTGATCGACGAGGCCGGCGTGCGGGCCCACCTGGCCGGCGCCACGACGGTGGACGAGGACGACGTCGCCGAGGTGCTGGCCGACTGGGTGGGCGTGCCGGTGCGCCCGCGCAGCGACGCCGAGTCCCGTCGCCTGACCGGGATGGAGGCCGAGTTGCACCTGCGGGTCGTCGGCCAGGACGAGGCGGTCGGTGCGGTCGCGCGCGCGGTACGCCGTACCCGGGCAGGCCTGAAGGATCCGCGCCGCCCCGCCGGTTCGTTCGTGTTCGCGGGGCCGACGGGTGTCGGCAAGACCGACCTGTGCCGGGCGCTCGCCCAGTTCCTGTTCGGCGACGCGGACGCGCTGATCCAGCTCGACATGTCGGAGTTCCACGACCGGCACACGGTGGCCAGGCTGGTCGGCGCCCCGCCCGGCTACGTCGGTCACGACGAGGGCGGTCAGCTGACGGAGCGGGTGCGGCGGCGCCCGTTCTCGGTCGTGCTCTTCGACGAGATGGAGAAGGCCCACCCCGACGTCCTGCTCACCCTGCTGCAGATCCTGGAGGACGGCGCGCTCACGGATGCCCAGGGCCGCAAGGTCGACTTCCGGAACACCGTGGTCATCCTGACCACGAACCTGGGGAGCGGCAAAGCACAGGTGGGGTTCAAAGACTCCATCGTGGATGGTCATGACCAGGTGCGGGCCGGGGTACGGGAGGAGCTGCGCCGGCACTTCCCGCCGGAGCTGCTCAACAGGATCGACGAGACGGTGGTGTTCCGCCACCTGACGGAGGCCGACCTGCTCAGCATCGCCGACCTCATGCTGGCCCGGGTCGCGCGCCGGCTGGCCGCGCAGGAGATGACGCTGGTGGTCACGGACGAGGCCAAGCGCCACCTGGTACGGACGGGATCCGATCCCGCGTACGGCGCGCGCCCGTTGCGGCGGGCCATCACGACGGCCGTCGAGGACGCGTTGTCGGAGCGCATCCTGCTCGACGAGCTGCGGCCCGGGCAGACGGTTGTCGTCGACCTCGTGGGCACGGAGCTCGCCTACCGGGTCGAGGAACAGCGGGCGGTCGCGGGCTAGGGCGACTCCTGCCGCGGCAGCACGACGATGTCGCCGGGCCGCATCCGTCGCGGCCCGGCGGCGCCGTCGAGCCAGACGTCGTAGCCGACCGGCGGGCCGGAACCGGTCCACCACAGGCCGGTCACCGAGCCGGCGGCGAGCCCGGCGCGGACCCGGGTGCCGGGCGCGTGCCCGTCGTCGGCCACGACCAGCAGCGCGTCGAGGACCTGCCGGGCGCCCGTCCAGGGCGCGCCGGCCTCGTCGCCGAAGGCGCGAAAGGCCGATCGGAGCCGGGGGTACGCGCCGGCGGTCAGCGCGCCGTCGATGCGGTCCCAGAGGATCGTCCAGTCGCCGTCGAGGAGCCGCCGGGCCGCGCGGTCGGCGTCGGCACAGACCAGGTCGACCGCGGTCTCCTCGCCCGTCGCGGCCGCCCGCGCCCGCTCCCCAAGAGCAGGCGCCGGCCGCGCCGCGACGAGGTAGAGCAGCGCGAGCAGCGCGGCCCGGCCGTCGCCGGCGTAGAGCGGGCCGTGGGCGGCCCGGGCGGGCGGGAAGCGGTCGACCAGGTGCCCGGCCCGGCCGCCGGGCAGCCCGGCGCCGCGGTGGGCGTCGGCCAGCCGGACGTCGACCGGACGCGCGGCCCGGCCGGCGAGCGACCAGCGCCCGTCGCCCCGCACGGCCACGGGGTAGACGGTGCGGCCGAAGTCGCCGAGGGTCTCGCCGGCCGCCAGACCGGCGGCGGCCACCTGGCGGGCGGCGACCGAGTAGGCCACCCCGGCGTGCGCGGCGTGGGCCCGCACCAGGCGCTTGCGCGCCCGCCCCGACCGGGGACGCTTACGGGAACGATCGTCGGTCATGGCGGTGGCCTAGAGGGTGACCGCGATCGCGACCAGCGGGGGCCGGCGCAGGTGCAGGAGCCGTGCGAACCAGTTGCCGAGCCGCGAGCTGACGTATTTGGCGGCCAGCTTCTCGCGTACGACGGCCGTGCCGGCCTCGTCCAGCAGCCGGGCGGCGCCCTTGGCCGAGGCCGCGCCGGGGGCGATCCGGCCACGCAGGTCGCAGACCGTGACCTCGGCCCGGCCGGTGTTGCGGACCCGCTTGACCTTCCACGCCTTCGCCTCGGAGACCACGAACAGCTCGTTGCCCTCGGTGACGTGCCAGACCGGCGTCGCGACGCCGGTGCCGTCCCTGCGGAAGGTCACCAGGCTCACGTGCTTGCTGCGACCGATCTCGTCGATGACGCTCATCCCGGAAGCCTAGCCACCCACGGGTTCTTACGGGTACGTGCCATCGGCGCCAACGGATCAACGAAAGCGCTGTGAAATTCAGCACCGTCACTGTGTTCATCCGGGTGCGGCCACCCTGCGTACTTCCCGGCACCTGTCGAGAAGGAGAGGCCGATGGCCCAGCTCACCCGCACCCTGTTCGGCATCAGCGCCGTGGCGGCCATGGCCGCGCTCACCGCCTGCGCACCCGCGTCCGACGGTGGCGCGCAGCTGGCGGGCCAGGTGCAGATCGCCGCGCCGGGGACGCCCACCCCGCCGCCGGTCGTCGAAGAGGCCAAGGCGCCCGAGACGCCTGACGTGCCGCTCACGACGGAGCTCAACGGCAAGAGCGTCCCGAAGATGGGCCAGGTCGTCACCGACCAGGACGGGTTCGTGCTGTACCGCTTCGACAACGACTCGGCCGACCCGTCGGCGTCCACGTGCGAGGGCAAGTGCGCCGCGGTCTGGCCGCCCGCGTACACCGACGGCTCGCCCACGCTGTCGGGCGTGGCCCTCGGCAAGGTCGGCACGGTCACCCGCAAGGACGGCACCCAGCAGCTGACCATCGGTGGCTGGCCGGTCTACCGCTACATCGGCGACGAGAAGCCGGGCCAGTGGAAGGGGCAGAAGGTCGGCAACGTCTGGTTCGTCGTGAAGCCGGACGGCAAGAAGAACCTGAGCTGCCTGCCCAAGGGCACCCCGAAGGCCGTCGAGCCGCCGGCCGCCGAGGAGCCCGCCGAGAGCGCGGAGTCCACGGAGTCCACGGAGGAGACCGAGCAGGGCGGCACCGAGTACGGGTATTAGGAGTTCGTCCAGCCCAAATGGTCCAGCGGGCCGTGGCCGGCGCCCAGGTGCCAGTTGGCGCCGCCGGCCACGGCGCGCGTGACGAACTCCTTCGCCGCACCGAGGGCCGTCCGCAGATCCTCGCCCTGGGCCAGGTAGGCGGCGGTGGCGGCGGCGAACGAGCAGCCGGTGCCGTGCGTGTTGGGGGTGTCCACCCACCGCGCGCTCAGCTCGTACGTCTCCTTGCCGTCCCACACCACGTCCACCGCGCTGCCGGTCGCGTCGCCCGCCGGGTGCCCACCCTTGACCACCGCGGCGCCCGCGCCCAGGTCGCCCAGCGCGCGGGCGGCGGCGTGCTGGTCCTCGCGGCTGCGGATCGGCGAGCCGAGCAGCACCTCGGCCTCGCGCAGGTTCGGCGTGACCACGGCCGCGTGCGGGAACAGGCCGTGGCGGTAGGCGTTCTCGGCGGCCGGTTCCAGCAGCCGGTCGCCGCTGGAGGAGACCATCACCGGGTCGACCACCAGGTTGGGCAGGCGGCCCTGGGCGGCGAGCGCCGAGACGGCCTCGACGGTCGCCGCGGTGGCCAGCATGCCGGTCTTGACCGCGGCCACGGGCAGGTCGTCGAGGACCGCCGCGATCTGGGCGACCACGAAGGCGGCCGGTGTCGCGTGCACGCCGCGTACGCCGACCGTGTTCTGCGCGGTGAGCGCGGTGATGGCGCTGGTGCCGAACACCCGCAGGGCCGCGAAGGTCTTGAGGTCGGCCTGGATGCCGGCGCCACCGCCGGAGTCGGAGCCGGCGATGGTCAACGCGACGGGCGGGTTCACGGTTGGTCCTCCACGGTGTTGTGCAGTGCGCTCAGGTATTCAGCGACGGAGTGGGGGTCGCGCATCACACCACCCATCACGGCGACGCCGTACGCACCGGCGGCGCGGCAGGCGGCCACGTCGGCCGGGCAGACCCCGCCGAGGGCGAACGCCGGCGGCCCGGTGCGGGTCAGCGTCGCGAGGCCGGCCGGGCCCAGCGGCGGGCCGTAGCCGGGCTTGGACGGGGTCGGGAACACGGGCGAGACGGTCACGTAGTCGCACCCCTCGGCCGCGGCCACTTCCCGCGCGTCGTGGCACGAACGGCCGACCAGCGGCGGCCGCACCGAAGGGAACGGATCGCCGGCCGCGAGGTGGACGCCGGCGGCTGATGCGTATATGGATGCAGAGCCTGCGACAAGGAGCGTGCCGGCCACCGGGGTCAGCAGCGCGCTCAGCGCCGCTGCCAGCTCCGCGCGTGCGGCGGCCGGCAGGTCCTTCTCGCGCAGCACCACGGCCCGCGCGCCGGCCTCGATCGCGGCCGCCACGGCGTGCGGGAGCGGGCCGGCGCACTGGGTGCGGTCGGTCAGCACCAGCAGCCGCGGCAGGGTCACAGCGCCGCCAGGCCGGCGTCCTGTGTGGACGCCTGGGCGTGCCAGCGCCGCTCGATGCGCCCCGCGCCGAACGCCAGCCGGCCCGCGTCGACCGCGTGCCGCATCGCGAGGGCCATCCGCTCCGGGTCGCGGGCCCGGGTCACCGCGGAGGCGAGCAGCACCCCGTCGCAGCCGAGCTCCATCGCCAGCGCCGCGTCGGACGCCGTGCCCAGCCCGGCGTCCAGGATCACCGGCACGTCGACGGTCTCCCGGATCAGCGAGATGTTGTGCGGGTTGCGGATGCCCAGGCCGCTGCCGATCGGCGAGCCCAGCGGCATCACCGCGGCGCATCCGGCGTCGGCCAGCCGGCGCGCGGTGATCGGGTCGTCGTTGGTGTACGGCAGCACCTGGAAGCCGTCCGCCACCAACTGCTCGGCCGCGTCGAGCAGCTCGACCGGGTCGGGCAGCAGGGTGCGCTCGTCGCCGATCACCTCGAGCTTGACCCAGTCGGTCTCGAACGCCTCCCGGGCCAGCTTCGCGGTGCGGACGGCCTCCCGGGCGGTGAAACAGCCGGCCGTGTTCGGCAGCAGCCGCACGCCGCAGCGCTCCAGCACGTCGGCCAGCGCGCCGCCGGTGGACGCCTCGACCCGGCGCAGCGCGACGGTGACCAGCGCGGTGCCGGACGCGGTGATGGCGCGGGCCAGCACGTCGAGGCTGGGCACGCCGCCGGTGCCGAGGATGAGCCGGGACGGCAGGGTCTGCCCGGCGAGGACGAACGGGTCGTCGGTCATGGCCGTCACCCGCCCGCCACCGCGGCGAGGATCTCGACCTCGTCGCCCTCGGTCAGCGCGGTGGCCGCCCACGCGGAGCGCGGCACCACCTCGCCGTTGCGGGCCACCGCGATGCGGCGCTGGTCGGTGCGCGCCGCGACCAGATCGGCCACCGTGACCGGCGACGCCACCTCGACGGCCTCGCCATTGACGGTCAGGGTCATCCCATCCTCCCGTCCGGAGCGAACGGTGCCGCGAACGGCGGCAGCGCCCCCTCGACCAACAGCTCGGCGATCGCGTCCGCGGTCGCCGGAGTGAGCAGTACGCCGTTGCGGTGGTGCCCGGTCGCCAGCACCAGGCCGGGCAGCGCCGAGGGGCCGAGCAGCGGCGCGTTGTCGGGCGTGCCCGGGCGCCAGCGGGCCAGCGTCTCGACCAGCTCGAGCTCGGCGACGTCGGGCACGACCTCGATGGCGTCGCGGAGCAGGGTGTGCACGGCGCCCGCGGTCACGGTCGGGTCGAAGCCCAGCTCCTCGCTGGTGGCGCCCACGACCAGACCGCCGTCGGTGCCGTAGGGCACGAGGTAGACGTGCTGGCCGCGGACCAGCGCCCGGACCGTCCCGTCGAGCAGAGTGTCGCCGCGCAGCCGCAGGATCTGGCCCTTGACCGGGCGGACGGGCAGCGGGGGAGCGCCGGGCAGGGTGCCGCTCCACGCGCCGAGCGCCAGCACGACGGTGTCGGCGGTGAGCGCAGTGCCGTCGGCCAGGCGCAGCCCGGTGGCCCGGCCGCCGTCCACCGCCAGCGCGGCGATCCGCGACCGGACGATGTGGACACCGGCCGCGCCGGCGGCGGTGAGCAGGGCGGCGTGCAGCGAGCGCGGCTCGACCGAGTGGTCGCTGGGCGCGTGCAGGGCGCCGCGCACGCGGGGGCTCAGCGCCGGCTCGCGGCGCCGGGCCTGGCTGCCGGTCAGCCGCTCGACGGGCAGGTCGGACTCGAGGTAGTAGGCGTGCAGCCGGTCGAGCGCGGCCATGTCGTCGGCGTCGAAGCCGACCTCGAGCGTGCCGGCGGTACGCAGGTCGACGGTGCCGCCGAGCTCGGCGAGGAAGGCCGGATAGCGGGCCAGCGACTCGCGGCTCAGCGCCCGCAGCGCCTCCTCGCCGTACGCCGCCTCGGTCAACGGCGCCAGCATGCCGGCGGCGGCCCGCGACGCCCCGCTGCCGGGCGCCTCGTCGACCACGGTGACGTCGAGCCCGCGCTGGGCGGCCCGCCACGCGACCGCGAGCCCGATCAGCCCACCACCGGCGACCAGGACGGTCATGCGCGTGCCACCCTTCGGGCGGCCCGACATGACCGTCGCCGACTGAGCTGGCCGCGCTCGCTTCGCTCGCTCATGGGGTGCCGTCCAGCGCCACGAGCAGCTCCCGAGCGGCGGCAGCCGGGTCGGGCGCGGCCGAGACGGCGGACACCACCGCGACGCCGTGCGCGCCCGCCGCGCGCAGCGCCTCCACACGTAAAGCGGTCACCCCGCCGATCGCGATGACCGGAACCCGCACGGCGGCGGCGACGGCCGCGACACCCGCCGGTCCGATCGGGTCGGGCAGACCGTCCTTCGTGGACGTGGCGAACGCGGGCCCGACGCCGAGATAGTCGGCGCCGGCGGCCACCAGCGCGGCGGCGCGGTCGGGGTCGCGGGCGGTCCCGCCGATCAGGTGGGTCGGCCCGGCGATCCGGCGGACCACCTCGACCGGCAGGTCGTCGGCGCCGACGTGGGTGCCGTCCGCGCGAGCGGCCAGCGCCAGGTCGACCCGGTCGTTGACGATGCACTGCGCGCCGGCGGCCCGGCACAGCAGCACCACCTCGCGGGCGAAGGCGAGGCGCTCGCGGTCGCTGCCGACCTTCGTGCGGACCTGGACCACCGGGGTGCCACCGGCCAGCGCGGCGCGCACCGCGTCCAGCGCCGCGGCCCCGCCGGCCGCGTCGGTGACCACGTGCAGCCGGCCGATCACGACGCCACCGCCAGCCGCCGGCGCCGGCCCGGCAGCAGCACCAGCACGGTGAGGACGGCCGCGACGGCGAGGCTGACCAGGGAGGCCGACCAGCCGTTGGCCGGGTCGATGCCCAGGTCGTGCTGTCTGGCCGTCCACCACGTCGTCCAACCCTGACCGAGGTCGGGGAAGAAGGTCGGCAGGGTGAGCTGGTAGGCGACGAAGCCGGCGGCCCAGGGGAGCAGCAGCCAGGGTCGGGCCGGTGCGGTCGCCGAGACGTCCCAGCGGCCGCGCGGCAGCACGAAGTAGGCGATCGCGAAGACGCCGACCAGGGGCACGAAGACCGCGCCGATCAGGAACAGGAACGGCTCGTACGAGACGATTTCGACGGCCAGCGCCAGCAGCGTGGCGACCGTGCCGACCGCGATCGCCAGCACCCGCCGGTCGATCCGCTCGACCATGTTGCGGGCCGAGACAGCGGTCGAGTAGACGTTGGCGAACGCCTCGTCGACCTCGACCACCACCAGCACGGCCAGCGCGACGGCGCCGAGCGGCACGGCCAGCAGGGCGTCGACGACGTCCAGGCCGCCGGCACCGTACGCGGCCAGGGCGAGCACCCCGAGCGTGAAGCAGGCGATCGTGGCGGCGCCGTAGCCGACGGTGGCACCGGCGAACGCGGCCCGGCCGCTGCGGGTGTGCCGGGTGTAGTCGGCGACGAGCGGGAACCAGGAGACCGGCATCGCGATGACCACGTCGACGGCGGTCCAGAAGGGCACGCCCGGGCCGGTCAGCGGCTGCGGGTCGGCCCGCAGCACCTCGACGAACAGGTAGACGCCGGCGATCAGGGCGGCCCAGATGGCGTACCGGGCGAGCAAGCGGACGGCGCCGAGCGGCCGCAGCGCCATCAGCGTGGCGGCGACGCCGGCCACCAGCACGAACGGCCACTTGGGCGCGTCCAGTACCTTGGCCGCCGCGGTCGCGATGATGAAGATCTCGAAGGTCGCCCAGCCGACGCACTGGACGAGGTTGAAGACCGTCGGCAGGTACGACAGGTGCCGGCCGAGCAGCCCGCGCAGCAGCACCATGCCGGGCGCGCCCTCCCGGGCACCGGCGGCGGCGCCGAGCCCGAGCAGCACGGAGCCGATGACGGCCCCGACCACGATGGCCAGGATGGTGACGCCGAGCGGCCGGCCCGGCAGCACGGCGAAGGTGGCGGCGACCGGCAGCAGCAGGCTGACGCCGAGGCTGCCGAAGAGCCCCGCGGTGTCGCGGAAGCCGAGGGTACGGGTGGGCTCGGTCGCGCTGGCGGCGACGGCCGTGGACGTGGTCGACACGTGAGAAGCTCCCTACGCCGGCATTACCCGGGCCAGGTTCCGACGGTCGGCGGCGCGTGCAGCCGCCCTCTCAGCCCGGTGCTCCGAGCTCCCGTTGTGACTGACGGCAGGCTACGACATACCCGCCGCGAACGCCATCGTTACCGACATCACGGTGTGCCGGGTCAGCCGAGGGCGCGGTCGATCTGGAAGGCGGCGCTGATCAGGGCCAGGTGGGTGAAGGCCTGCGGGAAGTTGCCCAGGTGCTCGCCCGTCGGACCCAGTTGCTCCGCGTACAGGCCGAGGTGGTTGGCATAGGTGACCATCTTCTCGAAGACGAGCCGGGCCTCGTCGACCCGGCCGGCCCGGGCCAGGGCCTCGGCGTACCAGAAGGTGCAGATGGACATCGTGCCCTCTTCGCCTTCCAGCCCGTCCGGGGCGAGGTGCGGGTCGTAGCGGTAGACCAGCGAGTCGGACACCAGGGTGTCGGCGAGGAGGTCGAGCGTGGAGAGCCAGCGCGGGTCCGTCGGCGCGATGAACTTCGTCAGCGGCATCATCAGCACCGAGGCGTCCAGGACGTGGCCGTCCCGGTGCTGGACGAAGGCCTTCAGCTCCGGGTCCCAGAAGCGGTCCATGATCTGGTAGTAGATGGCGTCCCGGGCCTTGTCCCAGCGGACGAGGTCGGCGGGCAGGCCCCGCTGGTGCGCGACCCGGATCGCCCGCTCGATCGCGACCCAGCACATCAAGCGTGAGTACAGGAAGTTGCGCCGGCCGCCGCGCACCTCCCAGACGCCCTCGTCGGGCTGGTCCCAGTTCTCGCAGACCCACTCGACGAACGTCGTGACACCCTCCCAGACACCGCTGGAGATCGGCTGTCCCCACTTGTTGTAGAGGTAGATCGAGTCCACCAGGGCGCCGTAGATGTCCAGTTGGAGCTGGCCGACCGCGTCGTTGCCGACCCGCACCGGCGCCGATCCCTCGTACCCCTCGAAATGGTCGAGTTGGCGCTCGGAGAGCGACTCGCTGCCGTCCACCCGGTACATGATCTGCAGCGGGCCCTCCGGGTCCGGACCGCTGTCTATCACCCGCTGGGCGAGGAAGCCCATGAACGCGTCGGCCTCCTCGGTGAAGCCCAGCCGCAGCAGCGAGAACGTGCAGAACGCGGCGTCCCGCACCCACGCGTAGCGGTAGTCCCAGTTCCGGCCGCCGCCGAGCCGCTCGGGCAGGCTCGTGGTCGGAGCCGCGACGATCGCGCCGGTCGGTGCGTACGTCATCAGCTTCAGGGTGAGCGCCGAGCGGTGCACCGCCTCCCGCCACCGGCCGCGGTAGCTCGACTGGGACAGCCAGCGCCGCCAGTACTCGACCGTCTGGGTGAACGCCTCCTCGGCCTCCTCCGCAGTCCCGAAGGGTGCCATCCCGTCGTCGGCCCGGTCGAGGCAGAACACCACGGACTCGCCCTGCTTGAGCCGGAACGAGCTGAGCACGTCACCGTCGACGAGCTCGATCGGTGCGGTCGAGTTGAGCCCGATGCTCAGGGAGGCCGACTCGAAGACCGCCCGGCCGTGGCGGTCCAGCCGCACGGTGTGCGGCTGCAGGCCGTAGTCGAAGCGGGGCGCCACGTGGGCCCGGAACGGCAGTTCGCCGCGCACGCAGATGACCCGCCGGATCACCTGGAAATGCTGGCTCTCCTTGTCGTCCGCCGGGATCGGCATGAAGTCCTGGATCTCGGCGACACCGTCGTCGGAGAGGAAACGGGTGATCAACACGTTGGTGTCGGGGAAGTAGAACTGTTTCGTGGTCGACGGCACCTCGGCGCGCAGGATGAAGCAGCCACCCTTGTCGCGGTCGAGGATCGACGCGAAGATGCTGGGCGCGTCGAAGCGGGGGACGCAGCACCAGTCGATGGTCCCGTCAGTGCCGACGAGGGCCACGGTTCTCAAGTTACCGATGAGGCCATGCTCGCCGATGGGTAGATAGCGTTCTTCGTCCACCTTTGCCGACGTTACGCCGCCGAGCGGCCACTCCGCAGGCGGTCCCGCACCCAGGTGCCGGCGGGCTTGAGCCGGGAGGTGTCCGCGTACGCACCGGCCTTGCAGGTGCCCTTCTTGAACACCGCGCCGGAGCGCTTGTCGTCACTCCAGTTCCAGTTGGCCCAGCTGATCTTCTTGGCCGCCATCAGGTCCAGATAGGACTGTGCCCGGGTGAAGTTGTCGCCACCGTCGCCCGTGTATTTCTGGGTGCCGAACTCGGTGACGAACATCGGCAGCTGGTCGGCCGCGCGGGACAGCGCGTTCAGGTAGGTGTGGCCGTGCGAGGCCGCGTAGAAGTGGAACGTGTACATCACGTTGGTCGCCCGCACCGGGTTCGCGACCACCTCGCGCTCGTCGGCGTCCTCCGAGATGCCCAGCGACGACCAACCCCGGGTGCCGACCAGCACGACCGCGTCGGGGTCCTGCGCGCGGATCACCGGGATCACCTGCTCCGCGTACGACCGGATC
Source organism: Asanoa hainanensis (assembly GCF_900188485.1). Lineage (GTDB taxonomy): Bacteria > Actinomycetota > Actinomycetes > Mycobacteriales > Micromonosporaceae > Asanoa > Asanoa hainanensis. Next base: position 30,249 of record NZ_FZPH01000027.1, on the reverse strand, counting down.
CGGCTCCAGGAGACGCCGCTGGGCTCGTTGGCGATCTCGTAGAGGATGTTCGACGCACCCCGATGGCGGCTGGCGATCTCGCCGAAGAAGGTGCGCGCGCGGGCGAGGTTGGCCATCGGGTCGCCCGGGTCGAGGATGTGCCAGTCGACGATCACGTACAGGCCGCGCGCCGTGGCCAGGTCGATGTAGTCGTCGACGAGCTCCGTGAACCTGCGCGGGTCGCTGGCGTAGCCGTCCTCCTGCACGTACATCGAGATCCGCAGCAGGTCGGCGCGCCAGTCCCGGGCCAGCACGTCCAGCGAGGGCCCGTTGACGCAGTTGGCGTACCACTGGATGCCGTGTGTGGACATCCCGCGGAGCTGGACCGGCTTCCCGGCCCGGTCGCACAGCTTGGTGCCGCAGACCCGCAGCGCGCCGTGGGTGCCGACGGGGGTCGACTCGGGAGCCGCCATTGCCGGTCCTATACCGACGGTGAGTGAAGTGACGACGGCCAGTAACCAGATCCGCATAAGGTGAAGAGATCACGCGGCTGCCGGAGTGACCGGGCACACCCTGGCGCTGTCACCCATCCGGGTGGAAGCTGGGACAACGTGCCCGCCACCCCCTCTGTAGCCACCGCCGGCGTCGGCTTCCGGTCCGAGCGCGGCCCGGTGCTCGCCGCGGTGATGCTCTCCACCGCGCTCGTCGCCATCGACTCGACCATTATCGCCACCGCCGTGCCGTCCGTGGTCGACGACATCGGCGGGTTCACCCAGTTCCCCTGGCTGTTCTCGGTCTACCTGCTGGCCCAGGCGGTCACGGTGCCGCTCTACGGCAAGCTCTCCGACCTGTTCGGGCGCAAGCCGGTGATCCTGTTCGGCATCGCCACGTTCTTCGTCGGCTCGGTGCTGTGCGGCCTCGCCACCAGCATGACCATGCTGATCATCTTCCGGGCGATCCAGGGCCTGGGCGCCGGTGGTATCGCGCCGGTGACCGTGACCATCGTCGGCGACCTCTACACGGTCGAGGAACGGGCCAAGGTCCAGGGGTACGTGGCCAGCGTGTGGGGCATCTCGTCGGTGGTGGGCCCGACGCTGGGCGGTGTCTTCAGCGAGTACGTGTCCTGGCGCTGGATCTTCTTCGTCAACATCCCGCTGTGCCTGCTGGCCGCCGGGATGATCTGGCGCAGCTACCACGAACGGCGCACGCCGGCCCGGCCGGTGATCGACTACCGGGGTGCCGTGCTGCTCACCGCCGGCCTGACGCTGCTGATCCTCGGCGTGCTGGAGGGCGGGCAGGCCTGGGCCTGGGTGTCGCCGGCCAGCGCGGCCACCCTCGGCATCGGCGCGCTGCTGCTCGCCGTCTTCCTGCTCGTCGAGCGCCGGACCAGCGAGCCGGTGCTGCCGCTGTGGGTGTTCCGCCGCCGGTTGCTGGTGGCCAGCGGGGTGGTCTCCGCGGGTGCCGGCGCGATCCTGCTCGGGCTGAGCTCCTACGTCCCGACGTACGCGCAGGAGGTGATCGGCGTCGGCCCGCTGGTCGCCGGCCTCGCCCTGGCCGCGCTCACGCTCGGTTGGCCGATCGCCGCCTCCCAGTCCGGCCGGCTCTACCTCCGGTTCGGGTTCCGCAACTGCGCGCTGACCGGCGTCACCATCATCGTGGCCGGCTGCGCGCTGCTGCTCCTGCTCGGCGGCGGCAGCAACGTGTGGCAGGTGGGCCTGACCTGCGCGGTGATCGGCTTCGGCATGGGCCTGACGGTCAGCCCGACGCTGATCGCCTCCCAGTCCAGCGTCGGCTGGAAGGACCGGGGTGTGGTGACGGCCAACAACCTGTTCCTGCGCTCGGTCGGGAGCTCGCTGGGCACCGCGGTGTTCGGCGCGGTGGCCAACGCGAAGCTGCGCGGGTCGCACGGCGATCCGGCTAGGCTGGTCGGCGCGGTCCACCACGTCTTCGTCGGTGTGCTCGCGGTGGCCGTCGTCGTGGCCCTGGCGGCCGTCCTGCTACCGCGCGGCGACGTGCTCGCACCCACTGAATAACCGAAACCTCGCAACGATTTTCTGTTATTCGTCGCGGCGGCCGCGGATGCTACCCGAGTGACCTGCAAACTCTCCTTATCTTCGGCTTAAGCCTGGTCGTGCGGCGATCGCCGGTACCTACAGTTCGGGCTGCCCAGCTTGTGTTCGGCCCGAGAGGCTCCGATGTCCCAACCGATTCCCGCACCGCGCCGCCCCTTCCTGCGCCGCCGGTCCACCTACCTCGTCGCGGTCCCGGTCGTCGTGGCTCTCGCCGCGAGCGTCGCGGTCACCACCGCGTACGCGCGTTCCGCCGACCCGAAGCCGACGTCGGCCGGCGGGGTCGTCGAAGTCGGCACCGAAGCCCTCCCGGAGGAGTTCGGTGCTGCCACTCCTGGGACCACGCCGTCCGCCGGCGCGCCCACGGCGACGCCGAAACCGTCCGCTTCGCCGGCAACCGCCGAGACGGCGAAACAGGCGCCGCCCGCCCGGCCCGGCTGGGTCGCGGTCGACCCGGCCAAGCAGGCCGCCGACGTCAAGGCGTTCTTCGCGCTGAAGCCGCGGAAGATCACCAACAACCCGGTGACGGTGCCGGAGTTCAACGCGTCGTGCAAGGTGAGCCACCGCAACGACGACGACCCGATCGTCGCGCCCGGGCTGAAGGGCGCCTCGCACAACCACACCTTCATGGGCAACACGAGCACGAACGCGTTCTCGACCACGCAGTCGCTGTTCGCCAACAAGAAGACCACCTGCTCGCCGGCTCAGGACCACTCGGCGTACTGGATCCCGACGCTGCTGCAGAACGGCAAGGCGGTGAACCCCAGCGGCGTCACCGTCTACTACGGATCGCGGCTGAAGGACCCGAGCAAGACGGTGCCGTTCCCGATGGGCTTCCGGATGATCACCGGTGACGCCAAGAACCAGAAGGACACCCCGGACAAGCAGGGCAACCACTTCTGGTGCGGTGGCATCGGCGGTGAGACCGGCCGCACGCCGGACGGGGAGTGGCCGGTCTGCGCGAAGACCGCGAACCTGGTCCGCCAGGTCACCTTCCCGGACTGCTGGGACGGCAAGCACCTGGACAGCCCCGACCACAAGTCGCACGTCGGCCCGGCCGACCGGGACGGCAAGTGCTCGGGCAAGTTCCCGGTCGCGATCCCGTCGGTGTCGTTCGTCATCGGCTACCCGCTGAACACCAACATGACCGGCATCAAGCTGGCCTCGGGCACGGGCTACTCGATGCACGCCGACTTCTTCAACGCGTGGGAGCCCGCGGCGCTCGCCGCGCGCGTCCGCAACTGTGTGAACCAGGGCGTCAAGTGCGGATCCGACGGCCAGTTCTGAGCCCGGCCGCCACACGCCGACTGGCGGCCGTCGGGGGTGCTCGTCGCCACGGCCGTAGCCGTCCCGTTGACCGTGGCGACGACATCCGCCCGGCCGGCCACCCCCGCGGTGGCCGGCCCGGCGCCGCGCGTACCACCGAGCTGGCGCGGCTCAAGCCGGTCTTAGGTTCGGGTTAAGGACCCGCCACGGTGGACGAATGCCTCGTAGAGTCCGCCCGTGAACGCACGACCGCCGGACCCGCGCCGCCGGCGCCGGACCCTGCCGCGCCGCCCGCTCCGCCGTCGCCCCTCGGCCCGCCGTCCACCCCGTCGGCTGGGCTGATTCCGTTCTGCCGCGAAAGTCCAGTTCGTCGCGTACGGTGATCCCGTGGTGCTGGCGGGGTTGGCTCGGCGCGGCGGGCGCCGGGTCACCCCGCTCTCCCTTGCCGCCTGCGCCGGTGCGGTCGACGTCGTCGCGTTCGCCGGCCTCGGCGGCGCCTTCGCCAGCGTCGTCACCGGCAACCTCGTCGTCGCCGGCCTGGGCATCGGCACGGCCGACAACCACGTGTTCGCGACGCCGGCGGTCGCGGTCGCCGGCTACAGCGCCGGCGTCCTGTGGGCGCAGGCGACCCCGCGCTGGCGGTGGCCGGCCCACCTGGTCGTCGAACTCGCGCTGCTCGGTGCCCTGACCGCCGGCTGGGCCGCGACCGACGGTCGGCCGGGCCCGACCACCTCGTTGTTGCTGCTGGCGACGGCGGGCGTCGCGATGGGCACGCAGAGCGTCGTGGCCCACCGCATGCACGAGGCGACGACCTACCTGACCGGCACGTTGACCGGCGCGCTGCACGACCTGGTCGCGGGTCAACGCGGCCGGCGCGCGGCGGCCCTCGGCCAACTGGCCGCGCTGGCGTCGGGTGCTGCCGTGGCCGCCGTCCTGTTCCAGACGGCCCGCTGGTCCGTACCCCTGCTGGCGATCGGTCTCCTCCTGCTCGCCATCGCGGCCTTCCACCGCCGCTAGGGGCAGCGCGAGCGGGGACCTGGGCATTATGTTGATGCCCGTCTGTGGCCGACCGTGGCGACAGCGCACGAGCTCCCGCAGAGGCGAAACATGTACCCGGACCCTTCATACCCTGGACAGCAGCCGGGCGACCCGGCTGCCGGCGGCGTTCCGACCGGTGGCTATCTGCCGCCACCCCAGTTCGGGCCGCAGCAGCCCGCCGATCCGCTGATCAGCCCCGACTACAGCGGCTGGTGGAACCGCGGCGTGGCGATCGCCAAGGCCGGTTGGCGCCCCCTGGCGGGGCTCCAGGTGGTCGGCGTGGTCCTCGCGCTCCTGGTGCAGGCACCCGTCGCGGTCTTCATCGCGCTCGCGTCCGACGACCTCGAGAACTCCTTCACCACCACCGACGCGAGTGGCAATCCCGACCTGACGCCGTTCATCGTGGTGATGTCGCTGACCGTCGGAGCGGCGCTGCTGGCGGTCCTGCTGACGACCGTGGTGACGCTCGCCAGCGTCTACATCGGGGTCAGCATCGCCGTCGGAGTCCCGCCGCGGTTGGGTGACGCGGTGCGGATGGCCGTCCGGCGGGTCTTCCCGCTGATCGGCTGGCAACTGCTCGCGATACCGATCTACCTGGTCGCGGTCTGCCTCTGCGTCCTGCCGATCTTCTACGTGGTGGCCGTCTTCGCGGTCCTGCCGGTGGTCGTAGCGGTCGAACGGACCAACGCGATCAGCCGCTGCTTCACGCTGTTCCACCGCGACTTCGGGGCGGCTGCGGGCCGCATCGCCACGATTCTCGGCATCACCTTCGGCGTCGGCGTGGTCGGTGCGCTGATCGGCGGCGGGATCGAGGCCGCGACGGGCGTCTCGGTGAACGGCAACGCCGGCATCATCGCGGGCTCGATCGTGTCGACGCTGCTGACCTCGGTCATCTCCGGCGCGGTGGCGGTGCTGCTCGCTCCGCTGACCCTGACCGCGTACGCCGACCTGCGCGCCCGCGTCGAGCCGACCAACGCGATGACCATCGCCCAGCAGCTCGGCATCCTCCCGCCGGACAGCCCATGGTCCTCCTACCCGACCGGCACGCCTGAGCCGCCCACCGTTCCCGCGTAAATCAGATCTTGTTGACGGCCCCGCGCAGGGGCCAGGATCTCAGCCATGACCGTGCCCCTGCGCGAGCGCAAGTTCGACTGGTTCTTCGTGGGCTTCTTCGCCGTCAACGCGTCTGTCATCACCTACATCGTCGACCTCGAGCAGATCGTGGTCCGCGACCCGGCCAACTTCGACTATCCACTGTGGCCGCCCGGCCCGGCGATCGACCTGGTGCACTGGTGGGGTGAGCACTTCGACCCGCTGTTGCTGGCCCGACCGCCGTTCTGGCAGATGACGATCTGGATCGACCTGGTCTTCTTCGGGCCGTTCTACTTTCTCGCCCTGTACGCGTTCATCCGCGGCCGGAACTGGATCCGGGTGCCGGCGCTGGTGTGGTCGGGCACCATGCTGGCCAACGTCCTGATCATCCTGATGGACGAGCGGTACGGCGTCACCCCGGCGCCCAACTTCGCGATCGTCCTGGCCGCCAACGCCGCTTGGCTGCTGACACCGTTCCTGATGATGTGGCGGATGCGGCGGGACAACCCGTTCACCCGCCCCGAGCCGGTGACCGCGTGAGGCCGGGCTTCGCCGACCGGTACGGCCCGTGGGCGCTGGTCGCCGGGGCGTCCGAGGGCCTCGGTGCCGCCTTCGCGCACCGGCTCGCGGAGCTCGGTCTGAACCTGGTCCTCGCGGCTCGCCGGACGGAGCCGCTGACCGGCCTCGCCGCGACCCTGCCGACGAACACGGTCACGGTCAGCGCCGATCTGTCGACAGTGGACGGGCTAGCCGCCGTCGCCACCGCGACCGAGGGTCTCGACGTCGGCCTGGTCGTCGCGAACGCCGCCTACTCGCCGATCGGCCGGTTCGTCGAGATGGACCCGGAGCTCACCCGCCGGGCCGTCGACCTCAACTGCCGGATGCCGCTGGAGTTGGCACACCGGTTCCTGCCGCCCATGGTGACCCGCGGGCGGGGTGGCCTCGTGGTCATGTCGTCGCTGGCCGGCATGCAGGGCTCGCCGCCCATCAGCGTCTACGCCGCGACCAAGGCGTTCGGCGCGATCCTCGGGGAAGGCCTCTGGGCCGAGCTGCGCGGCACCGGCGTCGACGTGGTCACCTGCATGGCCGGCGCGGTCGCCACGCCGAACCTGGCGGGCGCGAAGGCGCGGCCGGCGCCCGGCACGCGGACGCCCGACCAGGTCGTGCGGGCCGCGTTGCGGGGGCTCGGCCGCGGGCCCCGGGTGGTGCCGGGGCTGGGCATGCGGGTCTCGTCGGTGCTCATGTCGCGGCTGCTGCCGCGCCGCGCCGCGATCGCGGTCATCGCCCGGGCCTCCCGGGACCTGAGCGCTTGACTCCGCGGCGTGCGGTGGCTGGCCGGGACGGGCCAGCCACCATCCGCGATGTCAGGAAGCGAAGCCAGGCGCGACGGCGCCCTGCTCCTTCGGGTTCGGACCGAAGCGGTTCGTGCCGGGCTTGCTGTCGCCGGCCATGAACACGATCAGGACGATGGCGCCGATCAGCGGGATCAGCGCGAGCAGCACCCACCAGCCGGAGCGGTCGGTGTCGTGCAGGCGGCGCACCGCGACCGCGAGGCCCGGGAGGAACAGCGCGAGGCCGAGCAGGCCACCGATGATGCCGTTGCTGGTGTCGAACAGCACGCTGTCGAGGACCCGGGCGACGACGTTGACGAGGATGCTGAAGACCACGAACCACCAGTATTCCGACCGGCGGGCGCGGCCGGAGAAACCGACGTAGTTGGTGAGAACAGCCTTGATCGAGTCAGTGAAGGACATTACCTGTCTCCGGTGTAGAAAATGTGAACCTGCATGATCGGTGCCAACGGATCGAAGCAGTTCGACATCTCGGAAACAATGGCCGACCAGTCAGACCAGGTCAGCCCGCTCGGCGGATCATTTCGGTCGGCCGGTCAGTCGCGGGGCATCGCGGGAACCCCTGTCCCCGCTAGGATCGCGGCCATCTCGCGTGGCCGCGCGAGGTGTGGAAAGTGGCCGCTTCCTGACAACACGGTGACATCCAGGTCGGGCACCAGGCCGGCGAGCCACTCGCGGTACGCCGGATCCGGCTCCGCTCCGGTCACGTAGCGGTACGGGAGGCCGCTCGCGCTGATGATGGCCAGGTCGCTGGCCCGGCGGTCGGTGAGTCGCTCCGCGGGCTGGGTGAGCAGCTCGTTCCAGTAGCCCAGCAACAAGTCCCGCGGTGGTGTCCCGGCCGACTCGACCAGTCGCCGGGCGTCCGGCGGCAGCAGTTCGACACCCATCCGGTCCACCAAGGACTGCCACACCTGCGCGTAGTCCGGGCCGCGCAGCACCGGCTCGACCTGGCGCAGCATCGCCGCGAAACCGCCGGGCAGCAGCGGTTGGTCCACATTGACCACACCCCGTGCGGGGTAGGCGGCCGCGTACATCGTCGCCAGCACGCCACCGAGCGAATGCCCGACGACCACGGGCGCGTCGAGCCCGGCGTCGAGCACCGCGTCGTGGATGGTCCGCGTCACGTCGTCCAGCCCGTAGCCGTGCCGGGCGACCGACGCGCCGTGCCCGGGCAGGTCGAGGGCCAGCACCCGCCGGCCCGGGTCGAGCCGCTCCAGCTCCGCCAGCGTCGGCGACCAGTGGCGCCGGTCGAAGCTCAGTCCGTGCAGGAGCACCAGAGGGGCACGCTCATCCAAGAGTTCCATGTCTGGGGAGGCGTAACCCCGGGGGCGACATCCTGTTCGTGGTGGCGATCACAGCTGCCAGCGGCCCGGCCCGCCGGGCGCCGGCTGGTAGCGGAAGAGGCGGCCGGTGTGCAGGGAGGCGCGTAGGTGGGCGCCGGCGAGCGGGGCCGCCGCCGCGATCCGCTCGACGGTGGTCCGCACCGCGCGGGTGGCGTTGACCCGCGCCCGTTCCGCCTCGTCGGAGACGGTTCGCGGGCGCCCGCCGAGCCCGGTCGCCCGGCGCAGCTCGGCCACCAGCGCGGTGCGCTCGGCCTCGACCGCCGCCGCCCGGTCCGCGTCGCCGGCCCGGTCAGCGGCCGCGAGCTGTTCGTCCAGGACGCTCACCCGGCGCCGGTACGCGGCCCGCGCGGCGTCGTCGAGCACCGGCTCCGGCGTCACCCGCAGGCCGGCGCCACCGGCGACGAGGTCGAGCGCGGGGAGCTCCTGCCCGGGTGCCGCGAGGAGCGTGCGCAGGTAGTGCACGCCCCGACCGTCGCGGAGCCGAGCCGTCTCCGACCCGGCGTGCAGCAGCCAGTCGTCGCCGTCGCGCAGCAGCGACCATTCGTCCGGTGCTGGATCGAGGTCGGCGAGCAACCCGCGCAGGCCGAGCCGCTCAGCGATCGACCGGGCCCGGGCGAGGTCGCCGGCCCCGGCCCGGGCGGCGAGGGAGTAGGCCAGCCACGGCAGCGTTCCGGCCCGTTCCTCCAGGTCGACGGCGCGGTCGAGGTGGGCGGTCGCTTCCGCCGGTCGGTCCAGCCGGCGCGCGAGCCGGCCCAGGTAGTCGTCGACCGGCCCGCTGATCGTGTTCGCACCACCCCAGACCACGAGCTGTCCGGCGTACGGCAGGAGGGCGTCGTACAAGGCCCGGGCCGCCGACGCGTCCTGCGACCGGGCAGCGACGGCCGCGAGCTCGGACGCCGCGGCGAGCCAGCGTGGACCGCTGCCGGCGAGCACGGCCGGCAGCGTCCGGGCGAGTTCGAGTTCTGCCTCGGCCGGGTGACCGGTCTCCATCAGCACCCGGGCCAGCGTCGCCTCGAAGAAGTGCCCAGGCAGCCGGCGGGCCAGCGCGCGCAGCGTGTCGACCTCCCGGTCCTCGCCCCGGAGCTGGTCGAGCGGGCCGCGCAGGGTGGCGACCAGGCGTTCGGTGTCGGCCACGCCGGCGTGGCGTCCTCGCTCGGCCACCTGGGCCACCAGGTCGTCGGCCGTGTCGAAGCGGCCGCGGATGGTAGCGAGCATCGCCTGGCGGGCCAGCACCACGACCGCCGCCTCGCTGTCGCCGGCCAGCTCGCCGGTGCGGGCGTACGCGATCAGTGCGGTCTCGGCGCCGGCCAGGTCGCCCAGCTCGGCGCGGCCGACGAAGGTCCAGAACAGGCCGCGCAGCTCGAGCCGGGCGTCGCCGGCCGCCCGCGCCTGGGTGACGATCTCCGTGGCGGTGGCCAGCCGGTCAGCGGCGGCGGCCGGATCCCACAGCGCGTGCAGCCGCGCGTCGAGGACCTCGGCGAGCACGCCGGGGCCGGCGGTCCGCGCGAGCGCCACGGCCTCGGCGATCAGCTCCTGCCGGCGTACCACCGTCGCGGGGTCGCCCAGCAGCTCGCGGGCGAGCCGGGCCAGCACCCGCGCCCGGGTGGCCGGCGGGCTCGGCCGCGTCGTGGCCTCCTCCAGCAGCCGGACGAGCCCGGCGTCCAGTTCGAGGAACTCGGCGCGCGACGGGGTCGCCAGCGCGAGCTGGACGACCGCGTCGCCGGACGACCCGGCCAGTTCCGCGGCGAGCCGCAGCGCCGGACCGGGCAGACCGCCCGTGGCCAGCCACAACGCGTGCACCGCGTCGGCCGGCAGGTCGCCGACCAGCTCGGCGAGCTCCGGCTCCGGCAGCCCGCCCAGCCGCACCTCGGTGCCGACGCCGAGCGGCTCCCGGCTGGTCGCGACCACGACGGTCCCGGGCTCCGGGGCGAGCCCGGCGAGGCGGGCGGCGCTGTCGTCGACCACGACCAGTCGCAGGCCGCGCGAGCGGGCGAGCTCCGCGGCGGCGTCGGCCAGCGCGGTCTTGCCGGCGCCGGCCGGACCGGTGACGACGAGCAGCTCGCCGTGCCCGCGGGCGGCCCGGTCGAGGGCCCGCTCGACGGTGGCCAGCTCCCGGCGACGCCCGACCAGATCCACCTGACCAGCCTAGATAAGGCGCGACCGGACCACTGTGTGTGGCGCCACGGCTTGCTTCCGCGCCGCGTTTCCGACTTAATTACGCGGTGGTGTTCACGGGCTCGAACCTGCCCGCGGTCGGCGAGTACAACCAGACCGTCGTCCTCGACGCCATCCGTCGTCATCCGCACGGCAGCACCCGGTCGAAGCTCGCCACCTTCACCGGCCTGAGCTCGATGACCGTCGCCAACGTGTGCCGGCGGCTGCTGGCCAGCGGGCTGGTCGAGGAGCGCGGCACCCACGTCAACGGGCCCGGCAAGCCGGCGGCCATCCTGCACCTGAACCCGGGTGGCGGCTTCGCGATCGGCGTGCACATCGACCCCGCCGTCGTGACCTACGTGCTGGTCGACCTCGCGGGCGAGGTGCGGGACCACACCCGCAGCGGCACGCCGTCCGCGCAGGATCCCGAGTCGGTGATCGACGAGATGGCCCGCTCGATCGACGCCCTGATCACGGCGTCCGGCGTCGACCGCTCCCGGGTGCTCGGCATCGGCATCGCCACCCCGGGCCCGGTCAACATCGAGGACGGCATCGTGCTGAACCCGCCGATGCTGCCGCACTGGCACCGGGTTCCGCTGCGGACGGCGCTGAGCGCCGCGACCGGCCTGCCGGTGCGGCTGGAGAAGGACGTGACCGCCGCGGCGGTGGCCGAGCTCTGGTACGCGGAGCCGTCCGACAGCCGCGATTTCGCGTTCATGTACTACGGCACCGGCCTCGGCACCGGCATCGCGGTGGCGGGCGAGGTCGTGCGGGGGATCAGCTCGAACGCCGGCGACCCCGGCCACATGACGGTCGACCCGTCCGGGCCGGAATGCGTGTGCGGCCGCCGTGGCTGTGTCGGCTACAGCGTGACGCCGCGCGCGCTCGTCGAGAAGGCGCAGGGCCTGGGCATCCTCGACGGCGAGCTGGCGCCCGGCGCCGAGGGGATCCCGCAGATCGACGAGGCCTTCACCCGGCTGGCCGCGCTGGCCGGGGCCGGCGACCCGCGGGCGTACGCGGTGATCGCCGACGCGGCCCGCCAGCTCGCCCGCGCCGTCGTCGTCATCGTCAACCTGCTCGACATCGACCGCGTCATCTTCGGCGGCCCGTTCTGGTCGCGCGTCGCGCCGATCGTCCTCGATGTGTTGCCGAGCGTGGTGCGCGAGGACCCGGCCCTGGTGCCGCCGCACGAGGTGCGCTTCACGGAGTCCGTGATCCCGGTCGACGTCGCCGCGGTAGGTGCCGCGAGCCTGGTGTTCGACAGCACGTTTTCCCCCCGCCCGTCCACGCTGCTGATCGCCGCGGGCTGAACTAGATCCCAACGCACCGCCATGACCTGCCTGAACGGCGGGTGATCTTCCTATTGCGCTGATTTTGAAAACATGATGTTCTAATTGCCGATCAAGCCCCGGTCGCCTCGCGACGCACCAGGAAAGGGCATCGGCCTCGATGCAGAACTACGCCGTCTTCGTCCCGCACTTCCACTGGGACCGTGAGTGGTACGAGCCGTTCCAGGTCTTCCGCCACCGCCTCGTGGATGCGTTCGACGTGGTCCTGGAGACCGCGAAGAACGACCCCGAGTTCCGCTTCACCGTGGACGGTCAGACGGCGGCGATCCTCGACTACCTGGAGATCCGGCCGGAGCGGGCGGAAGAGGTGCGCGCGCTCGCCGAGAGCGGCCGGCTCGCGCTCGGCCCCTGGTACATCCTGCTCGACGAGTTCCTCTGCTCCGGCGAGACGATCGTGCGGAACCTCCAGTTCGGCTGGTCGGACGCCCAGGCGCTGGGCCGGGCGATGCCGCTGGGCTACCTGCCGGACATGTTCGGGCACGTCGCGCAGATGCCGCAGATCCTGCGCCGGGCCGGCATCACCGACGCCGCGCTGTGGCGGGGCGTACCGGGCAGCGTCGCCGGCCACGCGTTCCGCTGGGAGGCGCCGGACGGTTCGGCTGTGCGCACCGAGTTCCTGTTCGACGGCTACGACAACGGCCTCGACGTGATCCTGGTGCCGGCGGTCGTCGGCCGGGCCCTCGACGACTACACCCGGATGACCGCGGACCGGTGGGGCGACGACCCGGTGCTCGCCATGGTCGGCACCGACCACGCCGCGCCCGACCCGCGGCTCGGTGAGTGGCTGCGGGCGGCCGATCGCGGCATCCGGGTCGCCACCATCGAGGAGTACGTCACCGGGCACGCCCGCGACGAGGTCCGCGAGACGGTCCGCGGTGAGCTGCGCAGCCACGTCCGCGGCAACATCCTGCCGGGCGTGCTGTCGGTGCGCGCGGAGCTCAAGCGGGCCATGGCCACCGCCGAGCGCACGGTCGACCACGCGGAGCGGTTCGCGGCGACCTGGGGCAGCGACGGTGAGGGTCCGTTCCTCGAGCTGGCCTGGCGCAAGATCGTGGAGTCGTCGGCGCACGACTCGGTCGTCGGCTCCGGCACCGACGAGACGTCGGACCAGGTCGGCGCCCGGCTCGCCGAGGCCGAGCACGCGGCCCGCGGGGTGCGCGACGCGGCTCTCGACCGCCGCGCGGCCGCCGTCCCCGCGGGCGCCTACCTGGTCGCCAACCCGCTGCCGTACGACCGGACCGCCGTGGTCGAGGTCGCCGCGGAGCTCGCCGCCGACGGCTACGCCGCGCGCACCGGCGACGGCATGCTGCTGCCCGCCCAGCCGGTGGCCACCGCGCCGACCGTGCTCGGCGACGAGACCGTGCCGGCCGGCGAGCTCGACCGGGTGCTGCGCCGCATCCACCGCCGGGAGCTGTTCGGCAAGCTGATCGACCACTACGTCCTCGCGCCCGGCTTGCTCGAGTTCCACCTGGCCGACGTGCCCACCCGGCCCGAGTTCGACCTGCTCGAGCTGCGGTCGGCGGTCGCCGCCGCCGAGCCGGAGCACGGTGGGCCCTGGCGGGTGCGCACGCTGGCCGCTCCGGTCGTCACGGTCGCCGTGGCGGTGCCGACGCCGGCGTCCGGGTCGGCCGCGATCCGGATCGAGCCAGGGACCGCGCGCCAGAACGGCGGCGTCCGGGTCGACGGGCAGACCCTGGCCAACGGTCGCGTCACCGTGACCGTCGAGGCCGAGGGCACGCTGGAGCTGGTGGGGGAGGACGGCACCCGCCTCGCGGGCGTCGGCCGCCTCGTCGACGGCGGCGACCGTGGCGACAGCTACAACTACGGCCCGCCGCGGCACGACCTGCTGGTCGAGAAACCGAGCCGGGTCACCGTCGAGGTGCTCGAAGCTGGTCCGGTGCGGGGAGCCGTCCGCGTCCTGCGCGACTACGACTGGCCGGTCGCCCTCGCCGACGACGTCGACCACCGCTCGCCCGCGACCCGCCCGGTCACCGTGGAGACGCTGGTCCACCTGCACGCCGGCGAGCCGTTCGCCCGGGTCACCACCAGCTTCGTCAACCCGTCGGCCGACCACCGCCTGCGGTTCCACGTCCCGCTACCGTCGCCGGTCACCGGGTCCGCCGCCGAGGGCCAGTTCAGCGTCACCGAGCGCGGGCTGACGAGCGAGGGCGGCTGGGGCGAGTTCCCGCTGCCGACGTTCCCCGCCTCGTCGTTCGTCACCGCCGGCGCGGCCACGGTGCTCCTCGAACACACGGCGGAGTACGAGGTCGTCGGCACCGAGCTCGCGGTCACACTGCTGCGGGCGGTCGGCGCGATCAGCGTCAACCTGCACCCGCTGCGCGACGAGCCGGCCGCGCTGCACCTGCCGGCGCCGGGCGCGCAGTCCCTCGGCCGCGAGGTCGTCGCCCGGCTGGCGATCCTGCCGTCCGCGCGGGGCTGGCGGGCCGCGGGCGCGGTGCGCGCGGCGGAGCTGTTCCGCAACGACGCGTCCGTCCGGCGGGGTGCCGGCACCGCGGCCGCGCTGCTCCCGTCGTCCGACTCCGGCATCCGGGTCACCGGCACCGACGTCGCGGTCTCGACCGTGCGGCCGGTGGCCGGCGGCACCGAGGTCCGGATCGTCGCGATGGCCCCCGAGCCGGTCCGCGCCGTGCTCGGCGGACCGTTCGGCGCGGTCGAGACGACCACCCTGCTCGGCGATCCGTTGGACCGCACCGAGGCGGCCGGCGAGCTGACGCTCGAGCTGGCGCCCTGGGAGATCCGCACGCTCCGGCTCACCCACTGAACCCCGGCCCCCGTCCACCCATCGCATGAGGCAGCAATGACGCTAACCAGCACAGCCCGGCGCCTACGCCGGCCGATGTTCCGCGAGCGGCGGCGTGAGACGTGGTACGCCATCGCGTTCGTCGCGCCCGCCGCGATCGGGTTCGTGGTGTTCTACCTCTTCCCGGCGATCCGCGGTGTCTGGCTCAGCTTCACCGACTACGACCTGTTCTCGTCGGGAGAGTTCGTCGGCGGAGCCAACTACGCCCAGATCGTCGACGACAAGGTGTTCTGGAACGCCCTGCTGGTGACCGCCGAGTACGTGGTCGTCAACATCGGCCTGCAGACCGCGGTGGCGCTGCTGATGGCGGTGCTCATGCAGCGGCTGGCCAAGTCGCTGGTCATCCGGGGCATCCTGCTCGTGCCGTACATGGTCTCCGGTGTCGTCGTGGCCCTGCTCTGGCAGTGGCTGCTCGACTACCAGATCGGCATCGTCAACAACGCGCTCGACTTCGTCGGCCTGCCCCGCCAGTCGTTCTTCGGCGACCCGGCGCTGGCGATCCTCACGGTCGCGTTCATCAACGTGTGGAAGAGCATGGGCTACACGGCGCTGCTGCTGTTCGCCGGGCTCCAGGCCATTCCCAAGGACGTGTACGAGGCCGCGGCGATCGACGGCGCCTCGGAGGCCAAGGCGTTCTGGCGGGTCAGCCTTCCGCTGCTGCGGCCCGTACTCGCGCTGGTCCTGATCGTGTCGTTGATCGGCTCGTTCCAGATCTTCGACACCATCGCCGTCACCACCAAGGGCGGACCGGTCAACGCGACCCGGGTCATCTACTACTACATCTACGACCTGGCCTTCAACAGGTACGACTTCGGCTACGCCTCGGCGATCGCGCTGGTGCTGTTCGCCATCCTCCTCGGGGTCACGCTGATCCAGCTGCGCCTGACCCGCGCCAACAAGTCCGATCTCGCGTGAGCCGGCCGGAGAACCGCATGACCACCATCGCCGTGTCCCGCCGCCGATTCCACCCGGGCCGGGCGTTCGCCTGGGTCCTCGTCGGGGTCTTCGTCCTGATCACCCTGTTCCCGTTCTACTGGATGCTGCGGACGTCGTTCTCCACCAACGGCGCGCTGCCGAGCCACTCCAACAGCCTGCTGCCGGCCGAGGGCACGCTGGACGCGTACCGCCGCGTGCTCGGCCTGTCGAGCGTCAGCGAGGCGCTCGAGAAGGGCGGCTCGACCGCCTCCGTGGACTTCTGGCGCTACCTGCGCAACTCGTTCATCGTCGCCATCTCGACCACGGTGGTGCAGACGCTGTTCTCCGCGCTGGCCGCGTACGCCTTCGCCCGCCTGCGCTGGCCCGGGCGCAACGTGGTCTTCACCATCTTCCTGTCGGCGCTGATGGTGCCGCCGATCTTCACGACGCTGCCGAACTTCATCCTCATCCGGGACCTGGGACTGCTCAACACGTTCCTGGGCATCGTCCTGCCCAACCTGCTGATGTCGCCGTTCGCGGTGTTCTTCCTGCGGCAGTTCTTCCTCAACATCAGCACCGAGATCGAGGAGGCGGCGCGACTCGACGGCGCCGGGCACCTGCGGACGTTCTTCCGGGTCATCGTCCCGATGAGCGCCGCGCCGATCACCACCCTGGCGATCCTGACGTACGTCGCCGCGTGGAACGACTACTTCTGGCCGCTGCTCGTCGGCCAGGACGAGAACGTCCGGGTGCTGACCGTGGCGCTCGGCATCTTCAAGGCACAGACCCCGAACGGCGGCGGACCCGACTGGTCCGGGCTGATGGCGGCGACCGTCATCGCGGCCCTCCCGGTCGTCATCCTCTTCACGCTGCTCGGCAAGCGAGTCATCAACTCGATCCAGTTCTCCGGGGTCAAGTGACGCGTTCCCCGTCGACCCCGGCATCCCCCTACAAACGGAAGGAACAACCCACGGTGAAGTGGCGTAAGAGTGCCGCCGTCGCGGCGGCAGCACTGACCGCGGCCGGCGTGCTCGCCGGTTGTGGCTCGTCGGACTCGGGCTCCGGCTCCGGTTCCGGCTCCGGCGGCAAGGTCGACCTGAGCTACTGGCTCTGGGACGCCAACCAGCAGCCGGGATACCAGAAGTGCGCGGACGCGTTCACGGCCGCCAACCCGAACATCAGCGTCACGGTGAAGCAGTACGGCTGGGACGACTACTGGAGCAGCATCACGACCGGCCTGGTCAGCGGCACCGCTCCGGACGTGTTCACCAACCACGCCTCGTACTTCCCGACGTTCGTCGACAAGCACCAGATCTTGCCGATCGACGACGAGCAGGTCGACCTGTCCGCGTACCGGGCCGGGCTGCCCGAGCTCTGGGTCGGCACCGACGGCAAGCGCTACGGGCTGCCGAAGGACAACGGCCTGGTCGGCCTCTACGCCAACGCGGGGCTGCTGGAGAAGGCCGGCAAGACCGCGGCCGACCTCGCCAACCTGACGTGGAACCCCACCGACGGTGGGACTTTCGAGCAGCTCATCGCGCACCTGACGGTCGACAAGGCCGGCAAGCGCGGCGACGAGGCCGGCTTCGACAAGACCAAGGTCGAGGTGTACGGGCTGGGCCTCAACGGCGCCGGTGACGGCTCGGGCGAGTCGATCTGGGCGCAGTACGCGCTGTCGAACGGCTGGACGTACTACTCGGGCTCGACCTCGAAGCCGGTCTTCAACTACAACGACCCGAAGTTCACCGACACCATGAAGTGGTTCCGCGGCCTGTCGGACAAGGGCTTCATGCCGTCGCTGAAGGTCGCGTCGAGCGGCATCGGCATGCAGGCGTCCTACGGCGCCGGCAAGTACGCGATGACCACGGACGGCGTGTGGAGCGCCAAGTCGTACTTCGAGCTGAAGGACGTCAAGACCACCATCGCGCCGCTGCCGACCGGTCCCGCCGGCCGCCAGTCGACGACCAACGCGCTCGGCGACGCGGTCACCGCCACCACGAAGCACCCGGCGGAGGCCAAGAAGCTGCTCGTGTTCCTGGGTGGCAAGGACTGCCAGTCGATCGTCGCCAAGGAGGGCGTGGTGCTGCCGGCCATCACCAGCGCCATCGAGGAGGCGAAGGCGACCTTCAAGACCAACGGGATCGACATCCAGCCGTTCCTGGAGCCGAAGACCAGCATCGAGCCGGTCGTGCCGAACTGGGCCGACGCCATGGCGATCTTCAAGCCCGCCATGGAGGCGTTCCTGAACGGCCAGACCCAGGCGGACAGCTTCGTCGGGGTCAACGACCAGATCAACGCGCTCTACAAGTAGTTCACTGTGGGCGGGGCGGCTTCGGCCGCCCCGCCCGTCTCAGCCTCAGTCGACGAAGCGGTTGTCTTCCACCGCGATGCCGCTGTGCACCTTGTCGGCGGGCTCCACGAGGACGGCCGGCGCGGTCAGGTGCCTGAACTCGTTGTCGCGGATCGTCAGGTCGCGGACCGGGCCCGACTCGAACCAGTCGTTGGCGTCGCCCGAGACGAGGATCCCCGCCATCCCGGTGTCGTCGAAGGTGTTGCCCTCGATGACGCAGTGGCCGCGCGCGGTGAGCAGGACGCCGCGGGTCGGAATGCCGGTGATCAGGTTGCCGGTGATGGAGACGTCGGGGGAGTAGCTGATGTTCTCGGCGGCCCATTCCTCTTCGACGAGATCGGGCGGGAGCGGGCGGTCGACCGTGACCGTCATGGTGCGCGGGTCGTGGCTGGCGTCCCGGCCGTTGGGGCCGTCCACCCGCTCGACGCGGGCCTGGATCGCCGTGTCGGCCGCGCGGCTGGCGCGCTCGACGAACTCGATCTCGTCGCCCGGGTGGAACGCGGGGAAGCCGGCGGTCTCCGGGTGGCGGTACTCCAGCACGACGGTGCGGTCGTCGGTCCGCTCCTTGACCACGAGGTAGGTGCCGTGCACGTTGACCGCGTCGTCGTGGGCGACGGCGAAGACGCAGTCGGCGATCCGCACCTGGCCGCCGACGTTCGACAGGTTGACGAAGTCGGCGTAGCTCGCGGTGTGCCGGCCGGTCGCCGGGTCGGCCAGGAAGCGGACGTCGCTGATGGTGAGGTCGCGGCTGAGCTGGCCCAGGATCCCGAAGCCGTGCAGGTAGTGAATGTCCAGGTCGTCGAGGACGACCCCTTCGCTCTCCCAGACGAACATCCCCGGGTGGTCCCGGACGGTCGGGCGCATCTGGTAGACGAGGCCGGTGTCGTCGTCGATCGGGTGGTCGTACTCGATGGTCAGGTCGTCCCGGATCGCGCGTATGCCGGTGAACAGCGGGTTGTCGCACCGCCGCGTGCGGCCGGTGCGCGGGTCGTGGACCTGTGTGTAGTCGAGGCCGTCCTGGCCGGTCCAGTACGGGCCGGCCGCGCCCCGCTCGCCCTCCCAGCGGAGGTGGGTGCCGTCGATCCGCCACGTCACGTCGGCGGGCACGGCGATCCGGCGCCAGTTGGGTCCCGCGGCGACCACGCGCGCCTCCACCAGGCTCGGCGCGTGGTAGTCGACCGAGAACCCGGTCCACCGCACGTTCCGCGAGTCGATGACGGCCAGAGCGGTCTGGCGGCCGTGCAGGACCAGGTGCGCGTCTTTACCGGTGACCGTGAGGTCGCGGGCGCCCTCGACCAGCATCGCGATCGTCTTCGTGCGGTAGCGCTCGTCGGCGCCGACCGTGTTGGAGACGTAGAGGTCGCGGCGCTCGGCCCGTTCCGGGTAGAGGTGGTAGGACCCTGGTGGGATCACCACCTCGGACGGCCCTTCGCCGGCACAGGCGGCCCGGAACGTTTCGGCGAACGCCTCGGCCGAGTCCCGGCGTCCGGTCGGGTCGGCGCCGTGGTCGACGACGTCGAAGACGCGCATGCTTCTCCCTTGCCTAGTATGTCCTTACAAACCCACCCTATCGAGAGCGTGTGAATGAGCACCGACGACCCCGCGCACGTGCACACCCTGGACACTCCGGCCGGCGACTGGCTCGAGGCCTTTCCGCTGGGCAACGGGCGCCTCGGCGCGATGGTGTTCGGCGATCCCGCGCACGAGCGGGTGTCGCTCAACGACGGCACCGCGTGGTCGGGCGGGGTAGACAGCGAGGCCGACCAGCGGGCCATCTCCGCCGAGGACGCCCGGGCGGCGCTCGCCGGTGCCCGGGCGGCGCTGCTGGCCGGCTCGTTCGGCGAGGCCGACGCGTTCGTGCGGCAGCTGCAGAGCGACTACTCGCAGAGCTACCTGCCGTTCGGGGACCTGCTGCTGGACGTCACCCACTCCGCGCCTCTCTCGGACTGCCGGCGCTCGTTGCGGCTGCGCGATGCCTCGGTGATCGTGTCCTACGCCGTCGGATCGTCGCGGGTGACCCGGCGGTCCTACGTCTCCGCGCCGGACCAGGCCTTCGTGCTGGAGCTTTCGGTCGACGGCGACGCGACGGTCGACCTGTCGGTGCGGCTGGACAGCCCGTTGTCCGTGCTCGGGCGCGGTGCGGGCTGGGCGACCGTGCGGCTGCCGCGCGACGCGCCCCCGCCGCACGAGCCGGACCTGCCGTCGCCGGTCTACGACGACGCGTTTCCGTCGGTGCGGGGTGCGCTGGTGGCGCGCTGGGAGCACGACGGGACCTCGGTGCCTGGGGACGGCGTCCTGCGGGCCACCGGGGTACGCCGGTTGGTGCTGGTCGTGACCACCGCGACCACGTTCACCGCGGTCGGGCAGCCGCCGGCGGGCTCGGAGCACACGGCGTTGTCGGCGGCCTCCGCCGCCGCGGACGCGGCGCTCGCGGTCGGTGCCGGTCCGTTGTTCACGCGCCACCTGGGCGCGCATCGTTCCCTTTATGACCGGGCTACGCTGAGCTTCGTCGGGGGCTCGTCGCGGACCGCGCTCGTCGCCTATCTGTTCCACTTCGGACGGTACCTGCTGATCAGCTCGTCGCGGCCCGGTGGCCTGCCCGCGACCTTGCAGGGGCTGTGGAACGCGTCGATGCGTCCACCATGGAGCGCCAACTACACCGTCAACATCAACACGCAGATGAACTACTGGGCGGCGGAGACGGTTCAACTCGCGGAGTGCGCATCGCCGCTGTTCGACCTCGTTTCGGCGATGCGTTTCAGTGGGGAGCGGACCGCGCGCCACCTCTACGACGCCCGCGGCTGGTGTGCGCACCACAACACCGATGCGTGGGCATATACGTCGCCGGCCGGGCGCCGGAAGGGTGATCCGTCGTGGGCGTTCTGGCCACTGGCCGGCGTGTGGCTGTGCCGACACCTTGTCGAGCACGTGCGGTTCGGCGCCGACCGGGCGTTCGCGGCCGACGTCGCCTGGCCGGTCGTGACCTCGGCCGCCGAGTTCCTGCTGGACTGGCTAATCGAGTTGCCGGACGGGAGCTTGGGGCTGGCGCCGTCGACCTCGCCGGAGAACCACTTCACGGTCGACGGCGCGTGGCACGCGGTCGACGTCTCGTCCACTGTCGACCTTTCCCTGACCCGTGAGCTGTTGTCGTCGGTGGTGGAGTTGGCCGCGTCGCTCGGGCTGGGCGGCTCGTCGATCGTGGCGGACGCGGCGGCGGCGCTCGACCGGTTACCAGCGCTTCCTGTCGGTGCGGACGGCCGCGTACAAGAGTGGCTCGTCGATCGGTCTCTTCCCGAACCGCACCATCGGCACGTCTCGCATCTCTACGCGGTCTTCCCCGGCGACGACACCTCGCCGCGCCTGGCGGCTGCGGCGGCCCGCTCGCTCGACGCCCGCGGCGACGACTCCACCGGCTGGTCGCTCGCGTGGAAGCTGGCCCTGCGCGCCCGGCTCCGCCAGCCCGAACGGCTGCCGGCCCTGATCGACCTCGCGCTGCGCCCCGCCGGCGCGCGTGCCACGGGGGAGCAGGGTGGCCTCTACCCGAACCGGTTCTCCGCCCATCCGCCCTTCCAGATCGACGGGAACCTCGGCTTCACCGCGGCCGTGGCCGAGTTCGCGCTGCAGAGCCACGCGGGGGTGATCGACCTGCTGCCGGCCGTGCCTCCGGACTGGCCCGCGGGCCGGCTGCGCGGTCTCGTCGCGCGGCCCGGGGTGGTCGTCGACGTGTCATGGGACGCGCGGCAATGCCTGGTATCGGCCCGGCTGTCGGCGACCCGCGCCGCCACTGTCTCCGTGCGCTGGCGGGATGCGTCGGTGCGTCTTGACCTGGACGCCGGTGGTTCGGTGGACCTGGCATCCGACCTTTTGGTCGTTCGTGCGAATGGTGCAACCGCGCGGTAAGCCCGCAACCCACGGTCCGGTCCGCCCGTCAGCAGGTATCAAGTCCGGGCGATGTGCCCGGGCGGACACCATCACGGGGGTTCATCGTGCGTAACCAACGACGTCTTCAACTGGCCACGGTCGGCCTGGTCGCCGTCATCACGGCAACCGGCTGCGCGCCGGGTGCCGGCAGTGACGCCGGCGGTGCCGGCGGGGGCGGTGCCATGACGGCGCCGGCACTGGTCCCGTCCACCTCCGCTCGGCCGACCCCGCCGCGGGTCTCGGCCACGCCGGTCCCGGACCGGGCGCCGACCGTAATCCCGGTCAGCGCTTTCCTGGCGCTGCCCGAGGAGATGCGCTTCGGCAGGATCCGGGTGCCGGTCGAGGCCGACCGGGCCCTGCCCCGGCTGTGCGGCGGTGAGTTCACCGGCGGCGGCGTGCGAGCGGCCAGCGCCGCCGTGATGTCGGTGTACGGGCTGGCCGGTGACCCGCCGGGAAGCATCCCGCACGGGGTCCTGTACCAGACGATCCGCACCTATCGCGGCAACGGCTCGACCACGTTCATGCGGCACCTGCGGACCGAGCTCGCCTCGTGCCAGTCCTTCACCCACGAGGGCGTCCCGTACCGGATCCGCACGGCGACGCTGGCCGGCGTAGGCGACGAGGCGTTGACGATCGACGTCAGCCAGCCGCAAACGGACCTGCCCGGCAACCCGGTAGGCGGCACGCAGACCAACCGCGCGGTCGTCATCCGTATCGGTGACACGGTGACGGTGCTGTGGGACGCCGAGTACGAGCGCTCGAGCAGCAAGCCCGAGGTCGTCGCCGACTTCGCCCGCCGCGCCGTCGACGCCATCCACGCCTGGCGGCGTTAGCGCGGTAAGCCTCGGGGTATGGGTTTCGGCGTGCGAAACCATCGAGGTCCTGGACTGGCCATGGTCGGACTGGTCGCCGCCCTGGCGGTGACCGGTTGCGACCGGGCCGGCCCTGGCTCGTCCTCCTCCGCCCCGACAACGGTTCCGGCTTCCTCCGCGCCCGGGCCGTCGCCGTCTGGTGGTCAAGCGCCGACCGTGATCCCGATCAGCGCATTTCTGGAACTTCCCAAGCACCTGAGCCACGGCGAGACCCGCACGCGGGTCGAGGTCGAGGAGGCGGTGCCGCGGCTGTGTGGCGGCGAGTTCGCCAGCCGCGGCGAGACCGCGGCCAGCGCCGCGGTGCTGTCGGTGCACGGGCTGCCTGGGGACGAGCCGGGGACCATCCCGGCCGGGGTCCTGTACCAGACGATCCGCACCTACTCCGGGGACGGCGCTGCCGCGTTCATGGGGCGACTGCGTTCGGACCTGGCATCGTGCGAGTCCTACACCCGCGACGGTGTCGCGTTCCGGACCCGCACCGCGGCGCTGAGCGGAGTGGGTGGCGAGGCGTTGACCATCGACGTGATCCAGCCGCAGACGGACCTGCCCGGCAACCCGGTGGGCGGCTCGCAGACCAACCGGGCGGTCGTCATCCGCGTCGGTGACACGGTGACGATCCTGTGGGACGCCGAGTACGAGCGCTCGAGCAGCAAGCCCGAGGTGGTCGCCGACTTCGCCCGCCGCGCCGTGGCCGCGATCGAAGCCTGGCGGCGCTAGCGTGGGCAAATGGGACAACCGCACCTGAGCAGCCACCACCGCCGGACACTGCAGAAGATTCTCGACCACCCGGTGAGCCACAACATCGAGTGGCACGACGTGCTCTCGCTGCTCGCGGAGATCGGCACGGTCGACGAACGGCACGATGGCAAGATCCGTCTTGCGATCGGCTCGGCCAACGAGGTCATCGAGATCCCGGTGACCAAGGACCTCGATACCCAGACGGTGGTCCAGCTCCGCCGCATCCTGACGCAGGCAGGCTACGGAAAGTCCTGACCGCTTGCCGCCGCGGCCTAAGATCCGCGCTATGCCGAGCTGGGTACGGGCCGAAGGAGATTCAGACAACGCCCGTTACGCCGTTGCCGTGGCGTTCTCGGCGGGCGGGCTGCTCCCGCTGTGCGGCCTGGTGGCGGAGAAGGCCCGAGAGTCGGCGCCGCTCGTGGTGCCGCTCCTGCTGCTCTGGCAGGCCCTGGTCTGGCGATCGGCGCTATCCGGCGTTTTCGTCGGGCCTGGCGGCATCAAGATCCGCTCGCTGTTCCGGACCCGCCTGGTCCCGTGGGGCCGCGTTGACCGAGTCTGGGCGGGCTTGGCCACCGACCACGACGGCTGGCAGATCTGGGTGACCACCCGGGATCCGCAACGCGACCTCCCGACCTCGATCCGCCGCCTCTCGCCAGCGATCAAACGCCGTGGCCCTCGAACACCGGACATGGTCGTCCTGCCGTCCGACCGCTTCACCGCGGCACTGGCCACCCTCCAAAAGGGAGGGGTGAGCTAGGCCCCTGCTTATCGTCGCGGTCCGCGACGGGGGCGTCGCACGGTCCCGATGACTGCCTCGCGGGGCTCGGGACGGCCGCAGCAGGCACGGATGCTGTCCGGAACCACCTGGGTCATGATCGTGTGCGGCTTGTCGAGATCTCGACGCCTCGATCGCATGATCGGGTGCGCCTGGTCAGGTCGACGCACGGCGTGTCGACCAGACCAGACACACCCGATCACCCGCCACGCCCCCGACTTCCCAGACCTCGCACACCCGATCACAGCCAGCCGTGGAACCCGCCGAGCCGGTCCAGCTACGGCAAGCGCCCAGCGGCAGTTCCGCTGCCGAAGCAGGCGATCAGGCGTGCTCGCCGCGGCCACCGACCCGACCTCGGACTTACTCGTCGAGCCACCGTCCTGGCGGTGGGTTGGGACCATCGAAATACGACACTGGTATTCCGGCACTTGCGAGGTCGGCAGATGTGATCGGCGTGGCGGTGGGTCGGGATCATCGAAATACGACACTGGTATCTCGGCACCTGCGAGGTCGGCAGACGCGATCGCCAGGACAGCACTGAGGGCGTGATCCCTTCGACCACCGCCCGGTTCGGCGGCGTGCCACGCGGTGTCCGCCGGGACGTGGCGCGTCGAGCGCGATCGAGCGTGTCGCTCCGCGTTCGATCCGGCGGGTCGGGGGTTGTGCGACGTGCCCACATGTTTTCGCATGTGGTCACGTGCGAAAACATGTGGGCTCCGCGGCGAGGTCACCGCCGGGCGGATGACGCGTCTGGGGTGGTCGAGGTCCGTCACGGGCGGACCTCGACCGCCGCTGCCGCTGGCTAGTCGGTCTCGCCCGGGGCGTTCACGATCTTGCCCGCGAGCCGGACCAGCTCGACCTCCACGTCACCCTTCTTCAGGGTGACCCCTTCCGGCGTGGTGTAGTCCTTGACCACCGCGGTGCGGCTGCCGAGGAACTCGTGGGTGGTCGGGTCCAGCAGGATGTCCTCCTGGCGCCAGCCGTCCTGGACCATGCCGACCGCGATCGCCGGGCGGCCGTCGAAGTCGACCGGGGTCGTCGACTGGGTGACGCCCGGGATCAGGGCCAGCGCCCGCAGCAGGGTCGCCTTGACCGAGGGCGGCAGGACGTTGTCGCGGAGCATGGCGCTGATCAGCGAGTACGAGACGGCTCCGGTGTCACCCGGCTGCCTGGTCCGCAGCCAGTCGAGCACCGCCTGCGGTCGGGTGGGCAGCCCGGCCAGCGTCGGATAGTCCTGCGGCGGCATGATCTGCGGGAGCTCCGTGGCTTCCGGCATGATCTGGAGCCTGCCGTCGAGCAGTTCCGCCGCCTGCAGGCCGTCGGCGCGCCGCCACGACCTGGTGGTCTCGTCGGTCGCCTGTCCCTTGTCGACCGCGATCTTGCCCCGCACCATCTTCAGCTCGACGTAGGTCCACTGGTCCGGGCGCGGCGGCGTGAACGGCTCGGTCTCCGCGTGCGCGGCGGCGAGCTCGAAGGTCTGGGCCACCATGCCGTCGGCCGCGTGCTCCGTCCGCAGGGCGGAGGCCCGGTCGTCGTGATGCACCACAGCGTTGTCGGTGAGCACCACCGCTCCGACCGCGACCGCCGCGGCTGCGGTGAAGGTGGCCAGGCCGGCCCGCCACGCCCATCCCGGCAGGCCGCGCCGGTGCCGCGCCCTGGCCGGCTCGGCGTGAGCCGCCGGCTCGGCGATCCGGGCCAGCAGTGCCGCCCGGGCCTTGGCCGTCGCCTCCGCCGACGGCGGCTCGACCTCGGTCCAGTTCTCCCGCAGGGCCGTGATCTCGTTCGTCATCGCAGGTCCTCTTTCGTCGCTGTGGGGTCGACGCCGCCCAGCGCCGCTCTTACCTTTGTGCGGGCACGATGGAGCCGGGACCGGACCGTGCCGGCGGGGATCTCCAGCGCGTGCGCCACCTCTTCGCTCGTCAGGTCTCCCCAGGCGATCAGCAGCAGCACCTCCCGGTCCGGCGGAGTGATCTGTTCCAGGGCCGTGGCGAGCCGGCCACGCACGGCCTGCGCGTCCAGCCGCACGGCGACCCGCTCGGCGGGGCCGTCGACCGCGTCGACCTGGTCCGCCCGGGCCAGCGCGCGGTACCGCCGCGCCTCGGTGCGCTGGTGACCGGCGACCAGGTTCGACGCGATGCCGAACAACCAGGGCCGGGCACTCTCGTACGCGGTGTCGAAGCGTCGCCAGCGGTCGAACGCGACCAGGAAGGTCTCCGCGGCCACGTCGTCGGCTAGGTCCTGGCCCAGCCGGCGGTTCACGTACCCGTGGATGGCGGGGTAGTAGCGGTCGAAGATCGTGCCGAACGACTCCGGATCCGTGTGCATCCGGCCGATGATCTCCGAGTCGGTCTGTCCGAGGTCGGTGTGGACACCCACACCCATGCGGCCTCCCTCTGTCCGGGCCCCGCGCGGCGCGGGGCTCGCACCTACTTCGCCGATGCGCCCGGGAATGTTCGCGGGAGGGAGATCAGGCGTCGGGCAGGGCCAGCTTCCACCGGCTGGCCGCGCCGTGCAGCAGCGCGGACAGGCCGACCCGGAACCGGTCGCGTTCGGACAGTGGGCCGACGACCCGACCCCAGGCCTCGCGCGGGTCGCCGTCGCCGAACAGCGCCTGGGTGTGCGGGAACCTCCCGGTGGCGATCTGGGTCTGACCGAACCGGAGGGCCGCGTCGACCGGCGACCCGTCCGCCGCCGGCTCACCTGCCTCCCGGACTTCGGCCGACCGCAGGGCATTGCCGTGTACGAAGTCGTCGACCAGGTTGATCAGCAGGAACTTGTCGGGCGCGTCGAGGTCGGTCCCGGCGAGGCTGGCGAGCGCCTGCTCGAAGTGCCGCAGGTTGTTGGGCCCGACCGGTGCGTTCTGCAGCGAGTGCAGCGCCCACGGGTGGCGGGTCAGGATGTCCCAGGTGCGCAGGGCGATCGCGGACAGCGCGTCGTACCAGTGGGACGGGAACTCGTCTTCGGGGATCAGCACCTCGCCCATCAGCGCGTTGTCCATGAGAGCGACGAGCTCGTCCTTCGTGCGCACGTAGTAGTAGAGCGTCATCGTGCCGGCGCCCAGCTCGCCGGCGACGCGGCGCATCGAGACGGCGGCGAACCCCTCCGCGTCGGCGATGGCCAGCGCGGTCGAGGCGATCTGCTCGCGGGTGAACTTCGGCCGGCGGGTGCCGGGCTCGGGTCGGGTCCAGATCAGTGCGTCGTCATCCGCGCTTGCCATTCGTACACCGTACCGCTAACGTTGTTGGTACGACGTACGAAGCCTTCGTACGTGATACGAACAATCGGGGAGGGCGTCATGACCGAGGTGTTGATCGCCGGAGCCGGGCCGACCGGCCTCACGCTGGCCTGCGAGCTCGCGGTGCGGGGGATCGAGGTGCGGATCGTCGACCGTGCGGCGGAGTTCTTCGGCGGGTCGCGCGCCGACGGCATCCAGCCGCGGACGATGGAGGTCTTCGCGGACCTGGGCGTGCTCGACCGCATCGTGGCCGCCGGCGACCTGGGCATCCTGATGCGGGCCTACCAGGGCGAGACGGTCGTCTGGGAGGGCAAGATGACGGAGGCCGAGGAGCCGACCTCCGACGTGCCATACCCGAACGCCTGGTTCGTGCCGCAGTTCCGCACCGAGGAGATCCTGCGCGAACGGCTGGCCGAGCTCGGCGTCCGCGTCGAGCTGTCGACCGCGCTGGTCGACTTCACCCAGGACGACGACGGGGTCACCGCCGTGCTGGCCGCCGCCGACGGGCGCACGGCGCAGGAGCGGGTGCGCTACCTGGTCGGTGCCGACGGTGGCCGCAGCACGGTCCGCAAGACGCTGGGCATCGACTTCCCGGGCGAGACCGACGACTCCACGACGATGCTGTTCGCCGACGTCCGGGTCGAGGGCATCGGCCGTGACCACGGCCGGATCTGGCGCGTGGGCGAGGGCGGGGTCGGCCTGACGCCGCTGGCCGGCACCGACCTGTTCGTGGCGGTCGCGCGCCCGCCGTCGAACGCGGACGAGCCCGTCCTCGACTATCTACAACGGACGGTGCAGGAGGCGTCGGGCCGGTCGGACATCGTCGTACGCGAGGTGACCTGGCACACGACGTGGCGGGAGAACACGCGGCTGGCGACGCGGTTCCGGGACGGCCGGGTGTTCCTCGTCGGCGACGCCGGGCACGTGCACCCGCCGACCGGTGGCCAGGGCATGAACACGGGCATCCAGGACGGCTACAACCTCGGGTGGAAGCTCGCCGCCGCGCTGGCCGGCGGTCGGGACGTGCTGCTCGACAGCTTCGAGCCGGAGCGGATGGCCGCAGCCCGCAAGGCGCTGGACATCGCCAAGAACCTGCTGGAGAAGCACCGCCGGGGTGACGAGGACGCCCACGTGCGCGGCCCTGAGCTGCGGGGCTTCGCCCTGAACTACCGGGGCGGCCCGCTGAGCGCCGACGACCGGCCGACGCCCGGTGCGGTCCAGGCCGGAGACCGGGCACCCGACGCGGCGGGCCGGCTGTTCCCGTTGTTCCGGGGACCACATTGGACCCTGCTCGCCTTCGGCGCCGGGCAGGCGGGCACGGTCGCGGCGGTCAACGAGAGCTTCGGTGGGACGGTGCACGCGTACGCGGTGGCCGACACCGACGGGGATGCGTGGGCCAACTACGACGTCACGGACGGCACGCTGGTGCTGGTCCGCCCCGACGGCTACGTGGGCCTGGTGACGACCTCGGCGGAGCGGATCACCGAGTACTGGACCGCGCTGCACGGCGCCGCGTCGCCTTCGCTAGCTTTCCGGGCGTGACCTACCTCGACACGACACGTTCGTCGTACGACGTCGTCGCCGCGGGCTATTCGGCCCGGTTCGCCAACGACCTGCCCGGAGAGCCGGTCAAGCGGAGCATGCTGACGCTGTTCGCGGACCTGGCCTCCGGGCGGGTCGCCGACGTGGGATGCGGTCCGGGCCACGTGACGAAGTTCCTACACGGTCGCGGCCTGGACGTGTTCGGCATCGACCTGTCGCCCGGCATGGTCGAGCAGGCCCGGGCCAACTATCCGGAACTGCGTTTCGAGGTCGGCTCGATGACCGCTCTGGACCATCCGGACAGCAGCCTGTCGGGCGTCAACGCGTTCTTCTCGACCATCCACGTCCCGGACGCGAACCTGCCCGGCGTGCTGGCCGAGTTCCACCGGGTGCTGGCCCCGGATGCCCCGCTGCTGCTGGCGTTCCAGGCCGGCGACGACACAAACCACGTCGCCGAGGTGTGGGGCCACGAGATCGACCTGACGTTCCACCGCCGCCGCCCGGAAACGATCGCGGCGATGCTGACCGACCTCGGCTTCCACGTCGTCGTGACGACAGTCCACGAGCCGGCCGACGTCCAGCCGCCGAAGCGGGCCGCCTACCTCATCGCGCGCAAGCGTGGCCGGAATGAATGAGCGTCCCTTGGTTTTTCTGGACGTGGACGGGCCGCTGATTCCGTTCAGAGCCCGTCCGACCGCCTACGCCCGCCGCCCGGCAGACGAGGCCACTGGCAATCCGCTCCTGGAGCGGCTCGATCCCGCTGACGGCGAGCGGCTGCTCGCCCTGGGCTGCCAGCTTGTCTGGGCGACGACCTGGATGGCCGACGCCAACGAGGTCGTCGCGCCGCGGCTCGGGCTTCCGGCGTTGCCCGTCGTCGAATGGCCGGACGACGACGAGGCGCCGCACGGTCTACATTGGAAGACGGCGTTCCTGAGCCGGTGGGCGGGCGCACGCCCGTTCGTCTGGCTCGACGACGAGCTCACCGAGGTCGACCGCCGATGGGTCGAGGCTCACCACCCGGCGCCGGCTCTGCTGCACCGGGTCGACCCGCTCCAAGGCCTTACCGACGCGGATTTCGCCGCCGTGGGCGCATGGGTCGGGCCTCGGTCGATACCTCCGGGGTATCGGTCTTTGCCGAACTGATCATTGTTGGTGCTGTTCCCGCGAGATGCACTGGCCTGGCAGGCGGTCAACGGGCCGCCGCAGACAGTCAGGGGAGTAGTGGGAATGGGTCAGCTCGACGGCAAGGTCGCCGTAGTGACGGGTGCCAGCGACGGCATCGGGTTCGCCAGTGCGTTGCGCTTCGCCGAGGAAGGGGCGTACGTCTATCTGACCGGGCGC
The DNA here is from genome assembly GCF_900188485.1 of Asanoa hainanensis. Taxonomy (GTDB): domain Bacteria; phylum Actinomycetota; class Actinomycetes; order Mycobacteriales; family Micromonosporaceae; genus Asanoa; species Asanoa hainanensis. Next base: position 97 of record NZ_FZPH01000027.1, on the reverse strand, counting down.
CGTAAGACCACGTCTCATTTGGGGTTGTTTCTGGTCAGTAGGTTGAGGCGGACGGCTCGGCGGTAGCAGATCAAGGCGCAGGCCAGGGAGAGGAATC
>NZ_FZPH01000005.1 GCF_900188485.1 Asanoa hainanensis | reverse complement strand
CCAAGATCGACACTTCGGACAAGTCACATCCCGGACCCGCCAAACCACACCCTAACCAACCCCCTCTTGACAGAGGGGCGCCGGGAGCGACGGTCCGGACCACCGCGGACCCGGGACCGCTCCTCGATCTTGCCCTCGATCTTGCTTTTGAATTTGATCGATTACGGGAGCGGGAACATCCCGATGCGTCCGTGGTATTCCTTGGCGAGTTTGTCGGTGTCGGAGCCTACGTAGAGGCCGGTTTTGGTGGCGACGATGGCGCGGGCGCCGACGCCTCGGCTGCGGGTCGGGTTCCAGGGCAGGGCCTTGCCGGTCTTCGGGTTGATGGCGCCGATGCCGGGGCGGTCGACGGCGCCCGGGCCCTTGCTCTTCTTGCCCTTCGGGTTGTCGAGCCACTGCTGGTGGCCGCCCACGTAGACCGCCGCGCCCGTCACCGACACCGAGAACAGGGTGTTGCCGCCCGTGTGGTTGACCCAGGTCGGCTTGTGGGCGCCCGTGCCGGCGCTCTCGAAGCGGGCCGCCGAGTCGCACATCTTGCCCGGGCCCGTCAGGGCGCCGGTGGTGACGGTGACGAAGTACGCGCCGTCGGGGGAGTAGTCGACCCCGCGCAGGTACGTGTCCAGCGACGTGTCGCACTGCGTCCGGAACGCGTCCGTGTACCAGTTGGCGACCACCGCCTTCGCGCCGGAGACGTCGAGCACCGCGAGCTGGTGGCGGGGCTGGCCCGCGGCGTGGGTGATCGCGCCGACCGCGACCAGGCGGCGGCCGTCGGGCGACAGGGCCATGTCCTCGACCCGGACGCGGGCCATCTCGGTGGCCGTGAGCTTGGCGTCGAAACCGGCGTCGACGGCGCCGCTGACCCCGTCGAGGCGGGCCAGGCCGGCCCGGTTGACCCCGTTGATCGCGGAGAACGGGCCGCCCGCGTAGAGACGCTTGCCGTTGACCGCGAGCGTACGCACGTCGCCCCAGTTGATCTCGGCGTTGAACGGCTTCACGCGGGCGCCGTTGCCCACCGACAGGCGGGTCAGGCCGCGCGCCGAGGCGCCGTTGACGGTGCGGAACGCGCCGCCGACGTAGACGCTGTTGTCCGGGCCCGCGGCGAGCGCGTAGACCGCGCCGTCGACCGTCGGGGCGAAGCCGGTGCGGATCTCACCGGACTTCGCGTCGAACGCGAACAGGTACGGCCGGCGGACCGACCGGAAGCCGCCCTCGTTGGCGACGCTGGTGAAGGTGCCGCCGACGACGATCGTGTTGCCGACCGCCGCGATCGCGCGGACGGTGCCGTCCAGCGCGTGCGGCGTGAAGTCGACCGGGTCCGCCGTCACGACGGTCGGCTGGGCCACGTCCGCGACGGCGGGCAGGGCGCCGGCGATTCCGGCGGCGATGACCACGGCGGCGGCGATGAGTCGGCGGCGCATGCGGGCGAGGCTCCTCGGGGTGTGGCCCCCACGATCCCTCCGCGGCGGCGGTCGTCTGGATCAACGACCGAGAAGTGCCCTGCGATGCGATTATGTCGGATTTGTGGCGGCTGGGTCGTCCATCGTGTTGACCATGAAGTACGCCGCCCGCTCCAGGTAGTCCCAGAGGGTCCGCTCCTGGTCGGCCGGCAGGTCGAGCGAGTCGACGGCGTCGCGCATGTGCCGCAGCCAGGCGTCCCGCTCCTCCGGACCGACCCGGAAGGGGGCGTGCCGCATCCGCAGCCGGGGGTGCCCGCGGGTGGCGGAGTACGTGTTGGGACCACCCCAGTACTGCATCAGGAACAACGTGAGTCGCTCGGTCGCCGGCCCCAGGTCTTCCTCGGGGTAGAGCGGCCGCAGCAGCGTGTCGTCCGCCACGCCCTCGTAGAAGCGGGCGACCAGCTTGCGGAAGGTCGGCTCACCCCCGACGAGCTCGTAGAAGGTCGGCTCGTCCTTGCCTTGTGCAGTCACGCCTTCCATCCTGCCAGGCCGGGATCCGAGACCCATTCACGTGGGGCTGTGCCTGCCACCACACAGACGAAAAGGCCCGGCACGTGGCCGGGCCTTTCGGGGAAGAACCTAGGAGCGGCCCGCCCTGGTGGCGAGCTGGTCGAGGCCGCTGATGATGCCGCCGGCCAGGTCGCCGCCACCGAAGGCGGCCACCATCGACAGCGCCGCGAGCTTGGCGTCGCGGTCCGGGATGCGCCGGCGGGCCTCGCCGCCGGTGACGACCTCGAGCACCCGCTGGTTGGGGCTGACCGCGATCAGCACGGCCGACGCGACGTCGGGGAGCTGCTGGTGCATCCGCTCGGCGTGGCCGCGGACCGGCTCCTCCAACTCTCCGACGTAGACGGAGAAGACGAGCCCGGTCGCCCGGTCGGCGGTGCGCAGCGCCTCGTCGAGCCGGAGCAGCTGGCGGGTGCTGAACGGACCCTCGAGCACCTCGGGCTGGCCGTAGTTGTGCTCCTCGATCAGCTCGGCGCGCTGCTGGGCCTCGGGGTGCTGCGCCAGCAGAGGGCCGGTCTCACCAGCGGTCACTTGCGCCTCCAACCTTGCCCGCCGGCGCCGCGGAGGGCACCGGCTCGATCGCGCCCACCGGGCCGCCGTACGGCGTCTGCGCGGTGGACAGCGCGCGGGTCTCGCCCGCCTCGATCATGTGGGAGTCCGCCTCTTCCGGCGCGTGGGAGAGCAACTCCGGAGCGGACAGGAACCAGACCGGCCGGAAGTCGTACGGCCGACCGGGCCGGTAGCGCTTCGGGCGCGGTCCGCCGCCCGCGGCCGCCAACCCCGCGATCACCAGGACGGCGGCGCCCGGAATGATGACGAAGTAGAGCACCGTCTCGGTAACTGACAACGCCAACTCCCTTTCGAAGCCGACCGGCTCAGACGCCGTTCACGGTAGCGGAGGGCGCGTCCGTCCAGATCGCCGGGTGGCGATCAACACGCCCGGCGATCCGCTCGAGCTGCGCCGCGAGGGCCAGCAAACGCGCGTCGTCGCCGTAGCGCCCGCTGCACAGGACACCGACCGGAAGACCGTCGGCGGTCGCGCCGGTCGGCACGCTCACCGACGGTTGGCCGGTCACGTTGAAGATCGCACAGAACGGCGAGAAGCGCCGCTGGCGGTCGAAATCCTCACCCGGTTCGTCCGCTTCCGTGAACCAACCGAGCTCGGCCTGCGGCACCGCGAGTGTCGGGCTGAGCAACACGTCGTAGCCGGCGAGCCGGGCCAGTCCCTGGCGCACCCGGGTCTGCAGCTCGGCCAGCACCGCGATCAGCTGGCCGGCGCCGACCGTCTCGCCCCGGGCGCGCAGGTAGCGGGTCAGGGGCAACAGCGACGGCTCCGCCGCCGGGGGTACGGGTGCCAGCGACAGCACGTACCAGAGCGTCTCGAACAGCGGCCACATGTCGGGCGTCAGTGGCGCCGCGACCTCTTCGACTCGGTGCCCGGCGCCGGCCAGCGCGGCCGCCGCGTCGTCGACGGCGGTTACGCAGGCCGGGTCGACGGGCGTGTCGACCAGCATCGGCGTGGTGAACCGGCCGATCCGCAGCGGTCCCGGTGCGGCCGTGCGCGCGGCACCGAGGTAGCCGCCGCCGGGAGCGGGCGGCGCCAGGTAGGGCTCGCCGAGCGTCGGCACCGCCATCGCGTCGAGGAAGGCGGCGGCGTCGGTCACCGTGCGGGCGATCGCGCCGTGCGTGGGCAGGCCGAACCCGGCCGAGCCCAACGGGCCGCCGGAGACGACGCCGCGGCTCGGCTTGTAGCCGACCAGGCCGCAGATCGCCGCCGGAATCCGCACCGAGCCGCCGCCGTCCGAGCCCTGCGCGACCGCCACCAGGCCGGCGGCGACCGCTGCGGCCGCACCGCCGCTGGAACCGCCGGCCGTGTTGCCCAGCGCCCACGGGTTGCGGGCCGGCGGTGCGACCAGGCTCTCCGCGTGGCAGGAGCTGCCGAACTCCGATGTGGTCGTCTTGCCCAGCGACACCGTGCCGGCTGCGCGCAGGTAGGTCACCACGTCGGCGTCGACGTTCGGCACGAAGTCGGCGAACGCCGCCGAGCCGAACGTCGTGCGTACGCCGGCGGTAATGGTCAGGTCTTTGATCGCGGTCGGCACGCCGTGCAGCGGGCCTTTCCGGGCTGCTTTGTCCAGCGCGGCTGCCTCGGCGCGGGCCTGGTCGGCGGTCACGGTCACGAAGGCGCCGACCCGGTCGCCGAACGCGGCCACCCGGGTCAGGTAGTGCTGGACCAGCTCCGCACTGGTCAGCTCGCCGCTGGCGATCGCCGCACCCTGTTCGAGCGCGGTCAGGTCGTGGAGGTCCGCCATGCCTCTCATCCTGCCCGGCTACGGTGTCGGCGTGCCCGTTGATCGCCTCACCCAGGCCCAGCGACTCGACGCCGAGGACCCGCTGGCCGCCTTCCGCGACGAGTTCGTCATCGACGAGTCCGATTTGGTGTACTTCGACGGCAACTCGCTGGGTCGCCTGCCTCGGGCGACCCGGTCGCGGTTGCGTGCCGCCGTCGACCAGGAGTGGGGCGTCGACCTGGTGCGGGGCTGGGACAGCTGGATCGGGCTGGCTCGCGAGGTCGGCGACCTGCTGGCCGGCGGCCTGCTGGAGGCCTCGCCGGGTGAGGTCACGCTCGGCGACTCGACCAGTGTCAACCTCTACAAGCTGGCGGTCGCGGCGTGCTCCGCGCGGCCCGGCCGGAGCGTCATCGTCACCGACGACGACAACTTTCCGACCGACCGGTACGTGCTGGAGGGTGTCGCGGCGGCGCGCGGCATGACGCTGCGCGTGCTGCCGTCCGACCTGGACACCGGCGTCACGCTGGGCGCGGTGCGTTCGGCGCTCGACGAGGACGTGGCGCTGGTGTCGCTGTCGCACGTGGCGTACCGCTCGGGCGCGATCGCCGACCTGGCCGGCATCACGGCGGCCGCGCACGCGGCCGGTGCGCTGGTGCTCTGGGACCTGTGCCACTCGGCGGGCGCGGTGCCGGTGCCGTTGTCCTCGGCCGGGGTCGATCTGGCGGTGGGGTGCACCTACAAGCACCTCAACGCCGGCCCGGGCGCGCCGTCCTTCCTGTACGTCCGCCGTTCCCTGCAGTCCTCGCTGCGGCAGCCCATCTGGGGGTGGTTCGGGCAGCAGGACCAGTTCGCGATGGGGCCCGCGTACGACCCGGCGCCGTCGGTGGACCGCTTCCTGGTCGGCACGCCGCCGGTGCTCGGCGGCTACGCGGCGTTGTGCGGCGTCCAGCTCTCCGCGGCGGCCGGCATCGACCGGATCTTCGCCAAGGGGACCGCGTTGGGGGACTTCGCCGTCGAGCTCTACGACGAGTGGCTCGCCTCGCACGGCTTCGCGCTGGCGTCGCCCCGGTCCGGCCGGGGCGCGCACGTGACCCTGCACCACCCGGCCGCGTGGCAGATCAGCCAGGCGTTGCGGGACGCGTCCGTGGTGCCGGACTACCGCACCCCGGACCGGCTCCGGCTGGGCTTCGCGCCGCTCTACACCCGGTTCGTCGACGTGTACGAGGGCTTCGACCGCCTACGCACGATCATGGAGGCGGAGTCCTGGCGGCGGTTTTCCGCGAATCGTTCTCGGGTTACCTGAGCGATTTCGGGGCTTTGGACCGATAGGCGGGGTTATCGTCTCCCCATGCGGAGGGGGGCTTTCGTGTCTGTCGTTTCGTTTGCCGCACTTGGCCGGATCGTGGTGGCTGGGGCCGCCGCGGCCGCTGGGACCGTATTGATCGTCGGTTTGCCGGCGCACGCCGAACCGCCGTCACCCGCCACGCCCGCCGCGCCCGCTTATGGCGAGCAGCCCGGTGGCGGTGAGCCTGGCGGTGGGCAGGCCGAGGGCACCTGGATCGAGGTCAGCCCCAGCACCGTCCAGGCCGGCGAGCAGGTCCAGATCAAGGCGAGCTGCAAGGAGAAGGTCGACGAGGCCAAGGCCCACTCGAAGGCCTTCGGCGAGGTCGTCCTCGTGCCGAAGTGGGGTTTCCTGACCGGCGAGGCGACGGTGCCGGCGGACACCCGCAAGGGCGACTACGAGGTGAAGCTGACCTGCGTCAAGAGCGGCCACGCCGAGACCAAACTCAAGGTCATCGAGCGGTCCCGGCCCTCGCACGGCCCGCACACCGGCGGCGGCGGCCTGGCCGGCTCCGGCGGTGACGGCACGGTCGCGCTGGTCAGCGGCCTGGCCACGGTGACCGCGGGGGCCGGCCTGGCGCTGGCGCTCCGCCGCCGCCGGCGGCTGGTCTAGCCGCCATGTCCGATGACCTGGACTCGATCCCGGTCATCCGGGACCTGCTTCGTCTTCCGGGGGCGAGCGCACCCCCACCGGTCGCGCCGCCCCCGGACACCGCCGCGCCGCCACCCGCAACACCGGGCCTGGCCTCCGGACCCGCCTCGGCCGGTCTGAGCGTTGCCGGACCCGGACCAGCCGGCTCTGCCTCAGCCGCGGTCGCGGGTGTGGCGGCGGCCCGTGGGCCAGCCGCATTCGGACCCGGCTCTGCCGTCTCCGGCGCGGCCGGACCCGGCTCAGCCGGCTCCGCCTCAGCCGCGGTCGCGGGTGTGGCCGCGGCGGGTGGGCCAGCTGCGGGCGGACCTGGCTCAGCCGGCTCTGCGTCAGCCGCGGTCGCGGGTGTGGCCGCGACGGGTGGGCTGGCTGCGGGCGGAGCTGGCTCGGCCGTTTCTGGCGCGGCCTCCGGGCCTGCCTCGGCCGCGGTCGCGGGTGTGGCCGCGGCGGGTGGGTCGGCCGCGGGCGGAGCTGGCTCGGCCGTTTCTGGCGCGGCCTCCGGGCCTGCCTCAGCCGCGGTCGCGGGTGTGGCTGCGGCGGGTGGGCAGGCTGCGGGCGGACCTGGCTCGGCCGTTTCTGGCGCGGCCTCCGGGCCTGCCTCGGCCGGGACTGGTGCTCTGGCAGCGGCCCGCAACCCGGCGTCCGCCGGACCTGCCTCTGCCCGGCTGCTCGGCTTCTCGGAGCGTGCTCCCGCGCCGAAGCGGCGCCTGTTGGGCGTACCCGGCGTGCTGGTCCTGGTCCTGCTCGGGGTGTTCCTGTCCGGGCTCGGGCTCGGTCAGGCGACGGGCGGGTTCTCGATCTCGATGCCCAACTGGTTCGGCTCGGGCGACAAGCCGCCGCCGCGCGACTTTCCGGTGCTGGAGCCGAGTCGGCCGACTCGCATCAAGATCGCGTCGATCGGTGTCGACGCGCCCGTCAACGACGTGGGTCTGGCCGAGGACGGCACGATCGCCGTGCCGCCGGTGGACGAACCCAACGAGACCGGCTGGTACGACGCCGGGCCGACGCCGGGTGAGTTCGGGCCCGCGGTCGTGGTCGGGCACGTCGACACCAAGACCGGGCCGGCGGTGTTCGCGAAACTGTCCACCCTGGACCCCGGCGACCGGGTCGAGGTGAGCCGGCGCGATGGTTCGGTGGCGGTGTTCGAGGTCAACTCGGTCGAGCGCTTCGACAAGGCCGACGTGCCGGCCGATCGGGTGCACGGCGACTTCACCCGGCCCGCCCTACGGTTGATCACTTGCGGCGGGCGCTGGGTCGGTGGCACCACCGGCTACGCCGACAACATCGTCGTCTTCGCGTCGCTGGTCTCCGCGCGGGCGTAGGGCCTGCCCCGCCGATCATCGCGGCCTGCGCCGGGCCTAGGCGCTGCCTGGCGGCGTCCCCGGGATCACCGAGATCCAACACCGGCAAACGGGAAGCGGCACAGGCCGAGCGGCCCGAGGAAGAGGGCGCTGGTGGGGAATAGGCGCAAGGCAGCCGCCCAAATCGCGGCGATCCGGGGTCACCTGGTGGTGACCCGGATCAGCTCACGATGAGCGGCAGGACGCGCCCTACGCGGCCTCGGCCGCCTCGACCGGCAGGTCGAGCCAGCTCGCCCAGCGCGGGTCGGGTGCGCGGTGGCCGAGCACGCGCCACGCGACTCCTTTGGGCGCCGCCGGCTTGGTGTGCAGCCGCCACCCGAGCTCGGCCGGGGTCTTGTCGCCCTTGCTGTGGTTGCAGCGCGCGCACGCGGCGACCACGTTCTCCCAGGCGTGCCGCCCGCCGCGGCTGCGCGGGAAGACGTGGTCGATGGTCTCGGCCGCACCCTTGCAGTAGGCGCAGCGCCAGCCGTCACGGGCGAATATGGCGCGGCGGGACAGCCCGACGGTGGCGCGGTAGGGGACCCGGACGTAGCGGGTCAGCCGGACCACGGACGGCACCGGAAGCTCGTGGCGGACGCTGTGCAGGAAACCCTCGCCGTCGGCGACGCAGACAGCCTTGGCGGATAACACGAGGATCGCGGCTCTTCGCACTGACACGACGCAGAGGGGCTCGTAGGTGGCGTTCAGGACTAAAACCCCAGAGCCCACAGTTGGTCGTATGTCAGGCATCCCGCTCACCCTCTCGGTCGTTCTGTCGCCCGCTCCACAGGTCCGCGATGTGTGGTCGTGGTGCGCAGCGCCACGACCGGCGCCGGCGAGGTGCCTTCGCCCGTGCAGCAATCGTCCCTGATGGGGGACCCGATTGCACGTACTAATCGGGGGTCGGGAAGTGAAGCTTTTATTTCGTGTGGTGAGATGGTCGGTTCCGTCCGGTTGCGGCCCGCCCCGGGGCGCCTCGCTGACCGAACGGCCCATGCGGTACGAACACACGTGTGACTGCCATCGACACGATCATGAACCTCGCCGAGGCATCCCCGTCCCCAGATCCGACCGCCAGCTGCGCGAAGAATGATGCTTTCTGCGGCTGGATGTGGGACGTGACCGGTTCGGCCTGGGCCGCCGAGGGAAGCACGTACCTCCTCGTCAAACCGCTGCGGATCGTCGCGATCCTGCTGCTCGCGGTCCTCGCCCGGTACCTCCTGCACAAGCTGATCAGCCGGCTGGTCCGGACCACCTCCGAGAGCTCCGTGCCGGCCATCCTCAAGCCGCTGCGCCAGCGGACGCCGACCGCGGCGAGCGCCGACCCGGCCTCCGTGGTGCCCGAGCGGCGCCGCCAGCGGGCCGAGGCGATCGGCTCCGTCCTGCGCAGCCTGGTGACCGCGTTCGTCTTCTCGATCGCGCTGTTGATGGTGCTCGAGGAGTTCAACTTCAACCTCGGGCCGCTGCTGGCCAGCGCCGGCATCCTCGGCCTGGCCGTCGGCTTCGGCGCGCAGAGCCTGGTCAAGGACCTGCTCGGCGGCCTGTTCATGCTCCTGGAGGACCAGTACGGCGTCGGCGACATCGTCGACCTGGGCGAGGCGACCGGCGTCGTCGAGTCGGTCGGGCTGCGGATCACCACGGTTCGGGACGCCCGCGGGGTGCTCTGGTACATCCGTAACGGCGAGATCATCCGGGTCGGCAACAAGAGCCAGGGCTGGGCCATGATCATGATCGACATGCCGATCGGGTTCGCCGATGCCGGCGAGGCGACCGAAGTGCTGCGGGCGGCGGCCGCGACGGTGTACGCCGACCCGGATCTCGCCGAGAAGTTCGTCGAGGCGCCAGAGGTGCTGGGCGTCGAGTCTGTGACCGTCGAGGGCACCGTCATCCGCACCATCGCCAAGACCACTGCGGACGGTCAGTACGTGGTGGGTCGGGAGCTGCGCCGCCGCCTGACGGAGGCCTTGGCCAGCGCCGGCATCACCGCGCAGCTCGTCGCGAACCGGGTGTTCCCCCGTCCGGCCACACCGGAGAGTGGTTCTTAGCGGCTCGGTTCACCCATCCCGCACATTGAAGGTCGTGCCGGCCGGGGTCGCGCGCCAGTCGAACGGTCGGGTATCGTCCGATCGTTCAGTCGGACAAGCGACCCCCTGCCCGTTCGCCCTAGCCAGTTGTCAGACGATCGGGCAGAATCCGTCCCAAGCTCACTTCACCCCCGACGTCTGACAACGTTGCTCGGTCGCACCGCCACAAGTGGGCTGCCGAGGGCGATGGAGGCTTACGCAGTGTCCGATGAGACACGACCGTCCAACCGGCCGGCGACCTTTCGCGAGGTGTTCGGCGAGCGCGAATACCGGGCGGTCTTTGCGGCGAGTCTGCTCTCCTGGCTCGGCGACTACATCTCCAAAGCCGCCGTCACGGTCATCGTCTATCAGGAGTCGCGGTCCGTCGCCCTGTCGGCCGCCGCGTTCGCGATCAGCTACCTGCCCTGGTTGGTCGGCGGCCCGCTGCTGGCCACGCTGGCCGAGCGATACCCGTACCGCAATGTCATGGTCTGCTGCGACCTCGCGCGGATGGCGCTCGTCGCGCTGATCGTGATCCCCGGCATGCCGGTGCCGGTCATGCTGGTCATCCTCTTCGTCGCGACGCTGGCCAACCCGCCGAGCCAGGCGGCGCGCTCGGCGCTGATGCCGCTGATCCTGCCCGGCGACAAGCTGGTCGTCGGCCTGTCGCTCAACAACAGCGTGGGCCAGGCCGCCCAGGTCGCCGGCTACGCCGTCGGCGCCGGCATCGCGGCCTTCAATCCCCGCGCGGCGATCATCGTCGACTCGTGCACGTTCCTCGCCTCGGCGCTGCTGATCTGGTTCGGTACGAAGCACCGGCCGCCCGCGATGGCCGAACAACACAGGTCCAACCTGCTCCGCGAGACCGGCGAGGGCTTCCGCCTGGTCTTCGGCCGCCCGGTGCTGCGCGGCATCGCCCTGCTGGTCTTCTCCGCGATGCTCTTCTCCATCGTCCCGGAGGGCCTGGCCGCGGCCTGGGCCCAGGAAAAGGCCGAGGGCACCGCGGCCGGCGCCTACCAGGCCCTGATCATGGCGGCCAACCCGCTGGGCTTCATCATCGGCGGCCTGGCGATGGCCCGCCTGGTGCCGCCGAACATCCGCCGCAAGCTGGTGCGCCCGTTCGCCGTGATCTCCCCGCTGATCCTGGTGCCGTCGCTGCTCAACCCCTCACCCGTCTGGGTGGCGGTGCTGGCGGCGATCTCCGGGTTCGCGGTGGCGGGCCTGATGCCGGTTGCCAACGGCCTGTTCGTGCAGGCCCTACCGCACGGCTACCGCGCCCGCGCCTTCGGCGTGATGGCCACGGGCGTCCAACTCACGCAGGGCGCCGCGGTTCTGATCACCGGCGTCCTGGCCGAACACTTCGAGATCCCCCTGGTAGTCGGCATCTGGAGCATCGGCGGCGTCGCCCTGATGCTGGTCATGGCCAGCAGCTGGCCCAACACCCACCAGTTCGACGCGGCGATCGCGGAAGCGGCCAAGTCCCGCCCGGACGGCGAGGAACGGCCCCCACCACAACGCGGCCCCTCCAGCCACCGCCCAGCCCACGCCCAGCCGTAGCCCAAGCATCCCGCGCGGCCGGCTCCGCGGGTCTGCGCTCGTGCGGCGTGCGAGCGTCTGCGCTCGCGTAGCGAATGCGGGTCTGCGCTCGCGCGGCGTCTGCGGATCTACGTATCTGTGCCTACCCAACGCCCGCGGGTCCGCGCCCGGGCGGCGAGGCAAGCTCGGCGTGTCGCCGCGACCCGCCGGATGCTGGCCGACGATGGCGAGATCTAGGTAAGAAATTGCTGCCGGAGCAGCATTGGATTTCCTAGATCTCCCTCTTACGCCTGGCCGCCGGCGCGGTCAGGCCTCGCACAGTCGACGATCGTTTCGATGCGGGGGCAGTGAATCCGCGCAGTTATGGGCGTTACTGCGCCCACCCAATGCCTGCGGGTCTTGCGCCCGCGCGGCGATGCAAGCTAGGCGTGTCGCCGTGGCGCGCCGCGTGCTGGCCGGCGGTGGCGGGATCTAGGTAAGAGATTGCTGCCGGAGCAGCATTGGATTTCCTAGATCTCTCCGTTTACGCCCGCCCGTTCGGCGTGGTCAGGCTTCGCGCGCAGTCGACGATGGTTTCTGTTGCTGGGCGTGGGGTGAAGCCGAGCAGTTTCTGCGCCTTGGCCGAGCTGAAGGTCAGGTCCCGGCCGAGCAGTGGCGTCAGTGGGCGCAGCGCCGGGACCAGCCGGGCCAGTGCGCGGACCACGCCGTCCGGGACGGGTCGGGTGGGGACCTTGCTGGCGTACGCGCCCAGGTGGCCGCGCAGCACGGCGGCGATCTCGGCCAGCCAGCGGAACTCGCCCGCGCCGATGAAGCGCTCGCCCGCCGCGGCCGGCGCCGTCATGGCGCGGATGTGGAGGTCGGCCAGGTCCCGTACGTCCACGATGCTGAAGCCGAACCGGGGCAGTACCGGTGGGCGGCCGGCGAGCAGGCGAGCGATCACGTCGACCGAGCCCGCGTTGCCGGGGGAGCGCAGCGGGCCGAAGACGGCGGCGGGCAGCACCGTGGTGAGCTCCGTGTCGCCGCCGTGTGTGGCCATGAAGTCCCACGCCGCGCGTTCGGCCAGGAGCTTCGAGCGGCGGTACGGGTTCAGGTTCGGGTCCTCCGGGTCCGTCCACACGGTCTCGTCGCTCACGCCGCGCGGGTCCGCGGGCGTGGTGGCCGCGGTCGAGGACGTCAGCACCACCCGCCGCACGCCGGCCCGGGTCGCCGCCCGCAGGACCCGCAGCGCGCCATCGCGGGCCGGGCCGATCAGCGAGTCGCCGGCCACGCCGAGGGGCGAGGCGACGTGCAGGACGTACGCGCAGTCGGCAGCCGCCGCGTCCCACCCCTCGTCGCGGGTGAGGTCGGCGGTCACGGTCTCGAACCGGTCGCTGGCGGCCTGAATCCGGTTGCTGCCCGCTGGCTGCGCAGAATCGCCGTCTACTGCTTGCGACGGGTTGTCGATCGCTGCCCGCAGATCGCGGGCCGGTTGCCGCTTCATGCCGAGGTCCGCTGCTCGCGTCAGGTCGCCGGACGCCGCCCGGCGTGAGTCGCGGACCGTCGTTCGCACCGCGTAGCCGCGGTCCAGCAAGCCGGCGATGCACCAGCCCGCGACGAAGCCGGTCCCACCGGTCACCAGTACGCGTTCCATCGCGATCATCTCCTTGTCTACGGTTGTAGACTAACTCGCGGAACGGACCACGTCTACAGCCGTAGACTTGTCGCGGAGGAGAGCTGGCATGGCGGAGACCCGGCGCCGGGACGCGGTGGCCACTCGGGCCGCGATCCTGGCCTCGGCCAGGGCGGGGTTCGCCCGCAGCGGCTACGACGGCGTCGGCGTGCGCGAGATCGCCGAAGGCGCCGGCGTGACGGCGATGATGGTCAACCGCTACTTCGGCTCGAAAGAGCACCTGTTCGCCGAGGTCGTCGACCAGATCATGGCCGAGCCGACGATCCTGACCCGGGCCAACATCGAGGCGCCGGACTTCGCCGACCGGATCGCCGCGAACCTCGTCGAGATCACGGCCGGCGGTGCGACCCCGCTCGACGGCTTTCTGATCATGCTCCGGTCGTCGTCGAGTGACCAGGCCGCCGTGGTCGGCCGCGAGCGGATCGAGGCGCACTACCACCGGGTGCTGACCGAGGCCCTGGCCGGCGACCTGGCGCCCCAGCGCGCCGCGATCGTGCTGGCCATCGTGTCCGGCATCCAGGTCATGCGGCAGGTGCTCGCGCTGTCCGCGCTCACCGACGCCGACCCTGCCGACCTCCGCGCGCTGCTGGAGCCGTTGTTCCGTCAGCTGGTGAAAGCGCCGTAAGCAAGAGCACAGCGGACCAAGATCGAAAACTGGATAGGCTGGCCCGCGTGCGTAATGTCGCAATCACGGCCTTCGTGTTCTGGACCGTCATGCTCGGGACGACGGTGCCCACGCCGCTCTATCCGCTCTACGAGCAGTCGTTCGGCATCGTTCCCGTCGAAATCACGGTCCTGTTCGGCGTGTACGCGCTCGGCGTCGTCGTCGGCCTGCTCATCCTCGGCCGGCTCTCGGACCAGATCGGCCGCAAGCCCGTACTCGCCATCGCGCTGCTCCTGAGCGCCCTCGCCGCCGTCCTCTTCCTCGTCTCGGACAGCCTCGGCCCGCTGCTCGCCGCCCGGGTGATCTCGGGCTTCTCGGCCGCGCTGGCGACCGGCGCCGGTACCGCCGCGATCGCCGAGCAACTGCCGGAACGCCGCAAGTGGCTCGGCCCGGTGATCGCCCTGCTGGCCAACATGGGCGGCCTGGCGTCCGGCACGATGATCTCCGGCCTGCTGGCCCAGTGGGCGACCCATCCGCTCCGGCTGAGCTGGGTGCTCGACCTCGCGCTGATCGCGGCCAGCCTCGTCGGCCTCACCCTGGTCACCGAGACGGTCCGCCGCGGCCGGGCCACGTTCCACCTCGAACGGTTGCGGATCCCGCACGAGATCCGCGGCGACTTCATCCGCGCGGCGGCCACCGGCGGCGCCGGGTTCGGCGTACTCGGCGTGCTCACCTCGGTCACCGGCATCCTGCTCGGCGTCGAGCTCGGCAAGCACGACCCGGCGTTGACCGGCTTCGTGGTGTTCCTCGGCTTCGTCTCGACGGCCACGGGCCAGCTGATCGACCGCCGGCTGCCACCCCGCCTCTCCCTGCCGCTCGCCTGCGTGGCGCTGATCGTCGGCGCGGCGCTGGTCGCGGCGGCCGTGCTCGGCGCCGCCCTGCCGCCCCTGCTGGCCGCCGCGGTGGTGGTCGGCCTCGGCACCGGCAGCGCGGTCAGCGCCGGCCTGCGGGCGATCGCGACGGGTGTGCCACCGGAGCGCCGAGCCGGCGCGTTCTCGGCCCTGTTCGCGATCCTCTACACGCTGCTCGCCCTGCCGGCGATCGGCGTCGGGATCGTCATCGAGTACGCCGGCCTGCGCTGGGCCGCCGGCATCTTCACCCTCGTGGTCGCCCTCCTCGCGGCGGCGGTCCTGGTCAGCCTCAGCTCCCGCCGCCGCCAACCCAGCCACGCCTAAGCCCCGCCAACCCCGAAGGCCAACGACCGGGCCCGACCGACGTTGTCCGCCGTCGTTCCGAGCCCGTGTGGGCCCGAAGGGCAACGACTCAGGCTGGCCGACGTCATACGCCGTCGCTTCGGGCCGGTGTGACCTCGAAGGCTGACGATCGGGGCCGGGCGACGTCGTGCGCCGTCGTTCCGGACCCCTGCGAGCCCGAAGGCCAACGACCCGGCCGGCCGACGTCGTACGCCGTCACTTCGGGCCGGTGTGACCGCGAGGGCCGACGATCGGGGCCGGCCGACGTAGTGGGCCAACCGTCCAGGCCGTGCGAAGTCGAAAGCCGACGACCCGGGTGCGCCGACGTCGTACGCCGGCGGCCCGGGTCGGGTTCGTAGAAAAAGCTCTAGACCGAGGCCGAAGCCAGCGGCATGCCGAACTCCGAGTACGGCGGTAGGCCCTGCCAGGTGAACTGGGCCGAGTCGAGGAAGTACTGCTGGCCCGGGTCCCAGGTGTGGCCCTTCGCCCGGCGGTGGTAGATGTAGCCGAACGGGTGCGTCCGGTAGATCAGGCCGCCGTCCGCCTTGACGCGGGTGATGATGCCCAGGTCTACCGAGCGCGGCACCGGCCGCCAGCCGCCCGCGTTCTCCAGGTCGCCGCGGCCGATCATGATCGTGCCGCCGGCCACCGACTCCGCGAACGACTCCGGGTTGCCGAACTTGCGGCGGATCGTCTCGTTGCGGTCCTCGAGGTGGACGAACTCGGCTCCCTTGCCGACCATCGTCGCGCCCGAGTAGTGGCGGCCCAGGACCAGGTCCCACATGTGCTCCGGGCCGTACGTGTCGTCGTCGTCGACCTTGGTCACCAGGCTGCCGTTGGAGCGCGCGGTGACCAACCCGAGGCCGGTGCCGAAGTCGACGTCGGCCGGCACCTCGACCACCGTGACCGGCCGCGCGGACCGGGCCACCCAGGCGTTGAGCGCGTCCGACGGCGGGCAGCCGTGCAGGCCGACCACGATCTCCAGCTCCGGGTACGACTGCTTCTCCAGCGCGTCGAGCACCGGACCGAGGATCTCCGGCCGCCGCGTCATCAGGATCGCGCTGACGCTCGGGAGCTGGCGCAGCAGCGGGAAGCCCTCCGCAGCCAGGCGGGGGAGCACGAGCTCGGACGCGTGGCCGCGCAGCGCGGCCCGGCGCTGCCGGATGCTGTGCACCTCCAGCGCTACCGAGTCGGTGACGTCGGGCGCGGGCTCGGCCAGGATCGCGGCGAGCTCCGGTGCGAGCAGCTTCGCCACGGCCGGCTGCAGGTCGGGGGCGAGCAGCACCGCGCCGGTCGCCGCCACCTGCACCAGGATCGCGGCCGCCTGGCCGGGGTCGCCCTGGTAGCCGGCGAGGTCGCCGACGTCGACGAGGGCCCGGCGGCGGACCATCTCGACGGAGAACTGGTCGAGGCCGATGCCGTCGAGCCGGCCGGAGCGCACCGTCGGCCCCGACCGGGCGTCGCCGAAGACCAGCCGCTGGGTGCCCTTGACCGTGCGGTCGGGGCGACCGCGGGGGTTGATCCGGATCGCGTCGAGCAGCACCGCGCCGCCGGCCTGGGCCGCGTCGCTGGTCAGCACGACGCCGGCGGCGCCCGGGTCGGCCGGGGAGGCCGTCAGCAGCACGTCGGTCGGCCGGATCTCGTCAGGCGACGGCAGCTTGCCGACGCGCGCGCTCGGCGGCAGGAACCCGGGCTGGATGCCGGTCGCGGCGATGTCGGCGCTGGCCGGCATCGGCATGCGACGCACCGGCAGCAGCGCGCTGAGGCCGCTGCGGACGATCTCGCGCAGCGGCAGCGGCTCGTGCAGGCGGAAGGTGATCGACGCCACACCGCGCTTGCGCAGCGGCAAGGACACCTGGTGGCGGCGCAGCCGCGGCAGCGGGTCGACGGCGCCGGCCCAGCCGGGCCGGATGGTCTGCCAGATCGTCATGATCCGGACGGCGCGGGCCGGTGCCACCGACTCCGGCGCCGCCATCAGGTCACGCAGGTGACCCGGCGTGGCCGCGAGGATCACCACCCGTTGCCGGGGCAGCTTGATGACCCGCAGACCGAGCAGGCGCTTGATCCGGTTGAGGCGGCCGCGCGGCCGGGGGCAGTCGAGCAGGGACCAATATGACGACACGCGGCTAGGGTACGGCGTCGGGAACCCGCGGCTGAGCCCTGGCCGGCCGGGGCGCCCGCCGGACCATCCTGACCTGCATCCGCCGGCCGGCCCGCAACGCTTCGAAGAGCAGGAATGCGTTGCGCGCGACCAGCCGGTGTTTGACGCCCTCGTCGCCGGCCGGCAGGGGGTAGCCGCCCGCCGGCCGCTCGGCCCGGTAGAACGCCACGACGCGGGAGAAGAACGGGCGGCGCAGGTGCTGCGGCACCCGCGCGTAGTGGTTGAGCACCCGCAGCAGGTGCCAGATCGCCCGCTCGAAGATCGGCGCGCGCAACGCCTCGTCCGCCGGGCCCCGGCCGTTCAGGAACTGGAACACGAACTCCCACTGCCCGACGACGTCCATGTGGCGGGGGCTGACGGTCCGGGTGATCGAGCCCGTCGGCCGCTGGCGGTACGCGTACGCGATGAAGTCCAGGAGGGTGATCCGGTCGGCGGCGATCATCAGCGGCATCGAGAACGCGACGTCCTCGTACCAGCCGGGGCGGAACACCAGGCCCAGGTCGACCAGCAGCTGCCGGCGGATCACCTTGTTGCAGGCGATGTGCAGGAGCTTGGTCAGCCCGGGCACCTCGGCGAGGCGGAACGTGTCGGGCGCCGGGCCGGCCTTGGCGACCGTCGACTCCGAGACGCGTCCGGTGTCCCAGAACTTGGCGAAGCCGGTGATCAGCAGGTCCGCCTCGGTCTTCGCCAGCCGGTCGGCAACCTCCTGGACGGCACCCTCGGTGAGCCAGTCGTCACTGTCGACGAACCAGACGTAGTCACCGGTCGCGGCGGCCAGGCCGGCGTTGCGGGCCGCGCCGAGCCCCTGGTTGGTCTCGAAGCTGAGCACCCGGACGCGGCTGTCGCGGGCCGCGTAGTCGGCCAGGATCGCCGCGCACCCGTCGTCGGACGCGTCGTCGACGGCGATCAGCTCCAGGTCACGGAAACTCTGGCGGAGGATCGAGTCGAGGCACTCGGCAAGGTATTCCTCGACCCGGTAGACCGGGACCACCACACTGAGCAGCGCCATCCCGTGTTCGCCTTCCGTCCGCCGGGAAATGCGAGAAGTCTAGGCCCTGATCAGAACAGGCCCGCGAACCAGCTCCAGGCACTGACCACCCAGTCGATCTGCCGCAGGTACGCGATTCCGACGCCGGCGAGAAAGACGGCGGTGACCAGGTGGGCGCCCCGCGCGGACCGGCGTACCCGGCCGAGCTGCTTCTCGAGGACGACCCGGCCGACGACCCGCGCCAGCGCGTACAGGCCGAGTGCGACCAGGCCCGTCAGCACGAAGAGGGCGAACGGGGTGCCGAGGTTGCCACCGTCGGAGATCGCCCACAGGCCCCAGCAGACGAACGCGAACAGCGCGCCGGTGAGCATCAGCCGGGCGCCGCGCCGGAACAGCCGGAGCTCTTCGGAGAACACCGGGCGCGGGATCGTGCCGGTCTCGCCGGGCCAGCCCGTCCCGGTCGGCACGTAGGGCCCCGCCGGCTCGGCGGGCCTGGCCGGACCCACCTGCGCACGTCCGCTCCGGAACGGGTTCTGCGGCCCGCCGGGCGGCACCTCGACGGTGCGCTCGGCCCACGGATCGTGTTGATCGGTCATCATGCCCCCCTCCTGACGCCAGGGTAGCGAGCCGACAAACCGGTCGCCCTCGGGCCGACATTCCGGTACGCAGAACGCATGACTTCCCCCGACGTGGTGTTGCGGACGGCTACCGCCGACGACTTCGAACCGGTCGCCACGATGCTAGGTGTGGTCTTCCACCACACGCAGGACCCAGCCGTGCTGGCCGTCGAGCGGCCCCTCGTCGACCCGGCCCGCGGCCTGGTCGCGGTCGACGGCGACACGATCGTCGGCCACGCGGCCGCGTTCGAGCGCGACATGGCCGTGCCCGGCGGTGTTGCCCTGCCGTGCGCGCACGTCACCGGCGTCGGCGTGCTGCCGACCCACCGCCGCCAGGGCATCCTGCGCCGGCTGATGGAGCAGCAGCTCCGCGACGTGGCCGCCGCCGGGCGCGAGCCGATCGCCGCGCTCTGGGCCAGCGAGACGGCGATCTACCCGAGGTTCGGCTACGGCGCGGCCGGCGCCCGGATCCGGTTCCAGGCTGACCTGACCAGCACCGGGCTGCCCGCGCCCGCGCCCGGTCGGCTCCGCGCGGGCCCGCCGGACACGCTGCGCCCCGAGCTGGTCAAGGTCTACGACGAAGTCCGCGTACGCCGCCCGGGCTGGTCGAGCCGCGACGAGCACTGGTGGACCTACCTGCTCTCCGACGTGGCCTCCGAGCGTGACGGCGCCACCGAGCGGCAGGCGGTCGTGCACGAGGGCACCGACGGCACGGTCGACGGCTTCGCGCTGTGGCGGGTCAAGAACGAGTGGAACCGGGGCGGTCCGGCGGCCGAGGTCCGGGTCGACGAGGTCGTCGCGGCCGGCCCGGAGGCGTACCGCGCGCTCTGGCGCTTCCTGTTCTCGCTCGACCTGACCCGCGAGCTCTCGTACTCGTTCGCGACCCCCGACGAGCCCCTGCTCCACCTGGTGGCGGAGCCCCGCCGCCTCGGCGCGACGGCTGGCGACGGCCTGTGGGTGCGGCTGGTCGACGTGCCGGGGGCGCTGCGCGCCCGGGCCTACAGCGCGCCGCTCGACGCGGTGATCAAGCTGACCGACGCGATCCTGCCCGCCAACGCCGGCCGCTGGCGGCTGACCACGGACGGCGCCCGGACCACCTGCGAGCGCACGACCGAGGACGCGGACCTGGTCTGCGACGTGCTGGAGTTGGGCGCGGCGTACCTGGGCGGCACGTCGTTGGCCGCGCTCGGTCGGGCCGGCCGGGTGCACGAGGCGCGCCCGGGCGCGTTGGCCGCCGCGGACACCGCCTTCCACTGGCACCAGGCTCCCGGCGGAGCGGAGGTGTTCTGACGGAGAACCGGTACGGTGCAGGGCATGGGTGACAACGAACGCCGCCGGCGGCGCCAGCGCCACCCGGCGGACCGGCCCGTGCCGGCACCGGCACCGCCACCGTCCGATCCCGACGACGGCCTGCCCTCGGCGACCACCGCCGAGGTGCACGATCCCGAGCCGACACCCGCGCCGCGCCGCCCCGACCCCAGCGAGAGCCGGCCGCGCCGCCCGGCCGGCCCGCGTCCGATGGGTGGGTTGCCACCGTCGGAGGAGCGCGAGGCCGAGCGCGGGCTGCGTGGGCTGGTCGGCTCGGGCGCGTCGCAGGTCGCCATCACCGCGGCGATGCGGGCCCGCGACGCGTCCCGGCCCAGCGCGGCGGAAGAGGCGGAGGCGATGGACCGCCTCGTCGTCGTCCGCCGCAACTGGGTGCCCCGCGAGGACCTGCCCCGCGGCGGCGCCCGCCCCAAGCCCTAGGAGGGCAGCGCCGGCAGTTCCTGGGCGACCTCGTAGTCGGCGACCTCGGCGATCCGGCGCGAGTGCCGTGCGGCGCCCGAGAACTCCGTCGACAGGAACGCCTCGACCAGGGCCGTCGCCTCGTCGAGCGAGTGCTGCCGCGCACCGACGCCGGCCACGTTGGCGTCGTTGTGCTGCCGGCTGAGCCGCGCCGTGTCGAGGTTCCAGATCAGCGCGGCGCGGACCCCTTTGATCTTGTTGGCGGCGATCTGCTCGCCGTTGCCGGAACCGCCGATCACGATGCCGAGGCTGCCCTGGTCGGCCACCACCTTGGCGCCGGTGTGCAGGCAGAACGCCGGGTAGTCGTCCTCGGCGTCGTAGCGGTGCGCACCGACGTCGACCACGTCGTAGCCCTTTGCCGCGAGGTGGTCGACGAGGTGGGACTTGAGTTCGAAGCCGGCGTGGTCGGAGCCGAGGTAGACGCGCATGGTCAGCAGTCTCTCAGTGCTCGCCGAGCTCGGCGAGCACCAGGCCACCTCGCGCCTTCGGGGTGAACCAGGTGCTCTTGCGCGGCATCTTGGCCCGGGCGAGGTTGACGGCCACGAAGTCCTCGACGGTCACGGGCGCGACCAGGATCGCCAGCTCCGCCCGGCCGGCGTCGACCTCGCCGGTCAGCCACTCCGCCGGGTAGTCGCCGCCGACGTACGTGATCCGCTTGTCGCCGGGCTCCAGGCCCAGCGCGTCGCGCAGGACGATCCGCTCGACCAGCGCGTGGTCGAGGTTCTCGACGCGGCTCACCGCCGGGTCGTGCGGGAGCGCCACCGCGTGGGCCGCGCCGGCCGCGTACAGGACGACCGAGGTCGGCTCGATGTCCGTCGTCGGGGTGACCGACGCGCCGGCGGCCCGCAACGCGTCGAGCAACTCCGCCGGGGTGCTGGTCAGCTCGCTGACCAGGCGGTTGTAGGGCTGGATCGCGACCGAGCCCGGAGTGGTGATGACCGCGAGGAAGCGGGGCAGCCCGCCGGTCTGGGCGGCCAGGCTGCGGTGGTTGCCGTCGGCGACGACGAGCTCGCCGCCGCCGGCCAGCGCGGCCAGCCGGTCCTGCGCCTCACCCGGGCCGATCGGCCAGATCGCGTGGGTGCGGCCGGCCTGGTCGAGGTCGGTCGCGGCGGGGGCGCCGGCCGCGTCGCAGGCCTCCGCGAGGGCGGCGTGCAGCTCTTCGCCGCGCCCGGTCTGCAGCAGGAGCACGGGCGAGAGCAGGTGGCCGACCGCCTCGGCCAGGGCGACGCGCTCGCGCACCTTCTCGATGAACACGTCCTCGTTGCGGATCACGAGACCCGGCTCGTCGGCGCTGGTCGAGATCTGGTCGGTGTCCACCATGGCCCACAGGCCGTACGCCGGCTCCTCGCCGGGCGCCGTGATCCGGTAGAGCACCATCGCCTGGTCTGCGGGTGTGTAGCTGCCGTCGGCCTTGGCGTCGGCGAGCCGCTGGGCGGCCGCGGGCAGCGAGTCGAGGAAGGAGCGTCCGCCCGCGTCCGGGGAGCGGTGCGGCATCTCGATCGCGAGCGCGCTGCGCGGGTTGTCGGCGATGATCGCGGTGATCTCGTTGTCGTCGGCGAACTCGTCGTAGTTCTGCGCGCCGGTGCCGCCGGTGGTGATCCAGGCCCGGGCGATCGGGTGCACGATCGTCATGTCCGAAACGCTACCGATGGGCGTTGACGTGACGGCCGACACCCAGGCGCGTGTCTCAGGCTATGGCCACGGCGCGCGCCTCGCGGGGTGCGGCGCCGACCAGGATGGGTGGCGCCAGCAGGTCGACGACGTGGTCGGGGAGCGCCGGCGCGATGGTTTCCCAGTGGCCCTCGTCGACCGACCAGTAGGCGCCGCCGATGCTCTCGGCGACCTCGTCCTGGGTGTGCTCAGACATGGTGACCCCCTCGATGCGTAGGGTGCCGTTTCGACACCCTACGCAACGAATCGATCAACCAGCCGGAAAGGGTCCGATCAGTCGAAAATCGGACCCACGTCGCGGGTCCGCTTGAGCTCGAAGAAGCCCGGCGTGCCCGCGACCAGGACGACGCCGTCCCAGAGCCGGCCGGCGGCCTCACCCTTCGGCGCCGGCGTGACGACCGGCCCGAAGATGGCGACCCGGCCGCCGTCGGGACCCGGCGCGTGGATCACCGGCGTGCCGACGTCCATGCCGACCGGCTTCATGCCCGCGTCGTGGCTGGCCCGCAGCGCGTCGTCGTACTCGGTGCTCTCGCCGGCCTCGACCAGCGCGGGGTCGAGCCCGACCTCGGCGAGTGCGGCCGCGTAGAGTTCCGGGCCACGCTCCTGCTTGCCCGGGTGGATGCGGGTGCCAAGCGCGGTGTAGAGGTCACGCAGCACGGCGTTGCCGTACTTCTGCTCGGCCGCGATGCAGATCCGCACCGGCGCCCAGGCCGTACGCAGGAACTTCTTGTAGTTCTCGTCGAGCTCGTCACGGCCGGCGTTGAGCACAGCGAGGCTCATCACGTGGAAGCTCACGTCGAGGGGGCGAACCTTCTCGGTCTCCAGCAGCCAGCGGGAGGTCACCCAGGCCCACGGGCAGGCGGGATCGAACCACATGTCGACGTTCTGACGGTCATTGTTTTCGGACACGGCAAGTCCTTGGGGGGTTGGGGGTACGTACCCTGATATTCACCCTCGCCCAACCCTTCTGCCACCGGCAGGGCACCGTGACGTGGGTTACCGTGGTTGGCCGCGAACGGCATGGAAGACTCGAACGAGGCCGCCGTTGTCGTCGGCGAAAATGCGAATGGGAGAACGAACCGTGGCTGGTGTGCGCAACCTGACCCAGGCCGAGGCGGCCGAACGAGCGCGACTGCTCGACGTCACCTCGTACGACATCAGCCTGGACCTGGCCTCCGCCGGGCAGGGTGACGCGCGGACGTTCCGCTCCACCACGACGATCGTGTTCGACTGCGTCGAGCCCGGCGCCGCGACGTTCATCGAGCTCGCCGCCGCGTCCGTGCGCTCGGCCACCCTCAACGGCACGCCGGTCGACATCAGTGGCTGGGCCGCCGACAAGGGCCTCACGATCATCGGCCTGGCCGCCACCAACGAGCTCGTGGTCGACGCCGACTTCAACTACTCGACGTCCGGCCAGGGCCTGCACCGCAGCGTCGACCCGGTCGACGGCGAGACCTACCTCTACAGCCAGTTCGAGACCGCTGACGCACAGCGCGTCTACGCGTCGTTCGACCAGCCCGACCTCAAGTCGGTCTACACCTGGCACGCGACGGTGCCGGCCCACTGGAAGGTCATCTCCAACGCGCCGGTCTCGGGTGTCGACGGCTCGGGCTCCGACGAGGTCAAGACCGTCCACTTCGCACAGTCCGCGCGGATGTCGACCTACGTGACCGCGCTGTGCGCCGGGCCGTACCACGAGGTGCGCTTCGAGCACGACGGCATCGACATGGGCTACTTCTGCCGGGCCACGATGGCACAATACTTTGACCCCGACGACCTCCACCTGATCACCACGCAGGGCTTCGACTTCTACCACGCGCACTTCGGCGTCCGGTACCCGCTGCCGAAGTACGACCAGCTGTGGGTGCCCGACTTCAACGCCGGCGCGATGGAGAACTTCGCCTGCGTGACCCACGCCGAGTCGGCGTACGTCTTCCGCTCGCAGGTCACCGACTTCGAGTACGAGCAGCGGGCCAACACGATCCTGCACGAGCTGGCCCACATGTGGTTCGGCGACCTGGTCACCATGCGCTGGTGGAACGACCTTTGGCTCAACGAGTCCTTCGCCGAGTGGGCCAGCCACTGGTGCAACACCAACGCCACCCGGTTCACCGACGCCTGGACGACGTTCCTGTCGATCCGCAAGAACTGGGGCTACCGGCAGGACCAGCTCAGCTCCACCCACCCGGTCTACTGCGAGATGCCCGACCTGGAAGCGGTCGAGGTCAACTTCGACGGCATCACGTACGCCAAGGGCGCCTCGGTCATCAAGCAGCTCGTCGCGTACGTGGGCATCGAGCCGTTCCTGGCCGGCCTGCGCGCCTACTTCGCCCGGCACGCCTGGGGCAACGCGACCTTCGACGACCTGCTCGGTGAGCTCGAGTCGGCCTCCGGCCGCGAACTGCGCAAGTTCGCCGCCCAGTGGCTGGAGACGGCCCAGGTCAACACGCTGCGCCCGCAGGTGGTCATCGGCGCCGACGGCACGTACGAGTCGGTCGTGGTGCTCCAGGAGGCGCCGTCCGACTACCCGACGCTGCGTACCCACCGGATCGGGGTCGGCCTCTACGACCTGACGCCCGAAGGCTCGCTGGTCCGGCGGGAGCTGCTGGAGATCGACGTCACCGGCGAGCGCACTCCCGTCGAACAGCTCGTCGGCGTCCGCGCCCCTGACGTGCTGCTGCTCAACGACGACGACCTGACATACGCCAAGCTGCGCCTCGACGAGCGCTCGATGGCCACCGTCGTGCAGCACATCGACGGCTTCGAGTCGTCGCTGGCCCGCGCCCTGTGCTGGGCCGCCGCCTGGGACATGCTCCGCGACGCCGAGCTCGCCGCCCGCGACTACGTGGCCCTGGCCCTGACGGGCCTGCCGGCCGAGTCCGACATCAACCTGGTGACGGCGACGCTGCGCCAGGCGGCCGGCGCCCTGTCCTACTACGCCGACCCGGAGTGGGCGCCGACCGGCTGGGCCCAGCTCGCCGACACGGCCCGCACCGCGATGCTGGCGGCCGCGCCCGGCAGCGGTTTCCAGCTCGCCTGGGCCCGCGCGTTCGCCTCCGCGGCCCGCTCCGACGAGCACCTGGCCGTCCTGCGCGGCTGGCTGTCGGGCGACAACATCCCGGCTGGCCTGCCGATCGACACGGAGTTCCGCTGGTCGCTGCTGCGCGCCCTGGTCGCCAACGGCGCCGCGGACGCCACCGAGATCGAAGCGGAACTGGCCAACGACCGCACGTCCAGCGGCGAACGCGAGGCGGCGGAGACCCACGCCCTGATCCCGACGGCCGACAACAAGGCGTCGGTGTGGCGCACCCTGACCGAGTCGACGGAGCTGCCGAACTGGCGCAACCGGGCGCTGCTGGTCGGCTTCCAGCACCCGACGCAGGTCGAGCTGACGGCCCCCTACGCCACGAAGTTCTTCGAGTCGGCGGCGGCCGTGTGGGCGCTGCGCGACTCGGAGCCGGCCCAGGAGTTCGTCGTCTACGGCTACCCGACGTACACGATCACGGACGAGGTGGTCGCGGCAGCGGACGCGTGGCTGTCGCAGACCGGCCACCCGGCCGCGTTGCGCCGCCTGGTAGCGGAAGGCCGCGACACGACCGAACGCGCCCTCCGGGCCCGCCTCCGCGACATCGCCGCCTCCCAGTCCTGACGAACCTGATCGGCTTTTCTCGGTACGCAGCGCTAGGCCAAGCGCCAAGCATGCTTGGCCTAGCGCGGTAGACTTGGCGCATGCGGGAGTACTCCGAGGACGAGTTGCGTGCTGCGGTCGCCGAGTACGAGGAGACCAAGAAGGCCGCGCTCGACGAGCGCGACCGAAGGCTTCGTGCGTTCCGGGACGCCGGCTGGCGGCCGGTCGACCTGCAACGCGTGACCGGCTACAGCCGCGAGACCATCCGGCAGGCGCTACGTCCAGAGGTCCGGCACGCGACCAACAACAGCCGCCGCAAGGCCGCTGTCGAGCCCGGGCCGCCAGCCGACTACGTGCCGTACGGAGACCGCAAGCATTACGTGGTCGCTGACAGTCTCGATGATCTGCACGGCCCGACCACCGGAACGGTGACTCTCCCGCACCATCTCGACTGGTCGGGTCGCGGCACCTACGACCTCGACAAGGCCGCTCGACTCGCATCGATGTACAAGACCGTCCTCAACGAGGCTGCGACGGTCGACGATCTCCGCAGCTGGATCGACGGCCGCCAACTGGTCCGACTCTGGCCCACACTCTGGCTACCCGCGTCGTTGCGCCGGGCGTGGGAGCAACGGTTCCGTGCGCTCGCCGGCACCGCCGTGGCGTAGGCAGTGGACGCATTCCATGAACGGCTCGCCAGTGTCGGGCTGACCGCCGCCGAACGTTACGGCTTCGCTCTCGCCGGTGGCTACGCCGTTCAGATCGCCGGGATCCTGGAACGGCCTAGCGAGGACATCGACCTCTTCACCGCCTGGAACCGGCGCGACGAGTTCGACACCGCTGTCGCCGCCGTCGTGACGGCCTATCGCGCCGAAGGGCTCGTGGTCGAAGTAGAGCGCCGTTACGACACTTTCGCCCGCCTGGCCGTTGCCGATGCCGACCGCACGTCGCTGGTCGAGCTTGGCGTGGACTGGCGCGCCAACGAACCCATTCAGATGACCATCGGTCCGGTGCTCCACCCTGATGACGCTCTCGCCAACAAGATGAGTGCCCTCTACGGTCGCGCCCAAGCTCGGGACTTCATCGACGTCGACGCGGCCATCCAAACCGGCCGCTACGACCGCGAAACGCTGATGCTTCTCGCCGAACGGGCTGACAGAGGATTCGACCGTCGAGTCTTCGCGGACGCGCTGGCCCAAGCCGCGTTGCTCGACGCCGATGACTTCGCGGACTACGGACTCGCTGGCGACGACCTCGCCGAACTGCTAGCTCGGTTCGCGGAATGGCGCGAACGGCTTCTCTGACCAGTGACGGCAGCTCGGTCAACGTGATTGAGCATGACTGAGCTCGCGCCTCCGGGCATGTGCGAGCAGCACCGAACCGTACCCGTGCGCGGTTTCCTGGCCTGTGGAACAGACCTCGATGGCGCAGTCGAAGTCAGGTTCCAGGGCCGCTCGCAGGTCTTCCGAGCCGATGTTCGCGCTCGGGAAGCGGCGGCCACCTACCGAATAGAACGTGCAGCGGTGCAGGGCCGCCGTGATGAACAGGCCGCCGGGTTCGACCAGGCCGGTGATGTTGCGCATCAGCTCTCGCCACGTTGACAGGTTGTCGGTGGCCGAGTCCGCGCAGTACGGGCTGACCACCGTCGAATAGACAACGTCAGTCGGGTGCTCCGACCGGGCATCCAACACGATCAGCTCGGTGATCTTCTTGCGGGTCAGGTCCTCGCGGAGGGTCACCTCGGCGTCGGTCGGGTCGCTGATGCCCTCGCACCGCAGCGTGTAGCGCACGAACGGGCGCCAGTCGTGGGCGTCCGGTGCCCGGTCGACCCAGCGTTGGAGCTCGGTCAGGTTCGCCGGCAGATAGTCACCTAGGTGGATCTCCGAGGCCACCTCGGCGGCGGCGAAGACGTGGTGGAGAGTCGGGCCGACGCCGAAGAACAGGATCGGTCGGTCGCGCTCCGCCTCGCGCAGGGCCGCGACGAGGTAGGTGATCGTCGCGAGCTCGTCCGGCTCGACGGCGCTGTAGTAGTCGGTCAGATAGCGCCGCGGCTGCCAGTCCGTCTCGAACGACGCGAACCGGCGCCGGAGGAACCCCGCGGTGAGGCGGCCCAGGCCGTACTCGTACACCGCGGCCCCGAGGTTCGCTCCCGCCAGGAAGACCAGCGCGTCCGTCGTGGTGATCGCGGACGTCGCCGCCGCCGCTCCGAACGCCGCCGCGTAGTAGGGCAGCTCCTTCACGACCTCCGTGCCGGCGTAGGCGACCGCCGCGGCCACCCGCGGCGCGCCGGCCCGACGGGTGAACCGCCGGGTCAGGTCGTACGCCGCCTTCGACAGGACGTTCGTGCTCGTGCCCGTCGCGGCGAGCAGCGCGCCGTTCGCGCGCAGGTTCGTGCGCAGGCCGAGCGCCCAGACCAGGTAGCTGGCGACGAGTACCGCCACCACCCAGCTGTGGGAGAGCCCGCCGAGCACGCCGGAGGCCACGACCAGCGCACCCGCCGCGGCGGCGAACAGGTCCAGCGCGTAGGTCGAGGCCGCGGTGGCGACGACGCTGACAGTCCATCTCATGGTGTGCAGGGTCGGGTGACGGGCCGCTCACCCACCACGTCAGATAGTGGCTAATCGCTGTCCAACGAGTGCCGCCAGGGCGGAGAGTAGGGCAACCGAAGGAGAGGGCGTGACCACGAGCCTGGGCGACCTGCTGGACACCGCACGGCGCGAGCGATTCGTCGGGCGCCGTCGCGAGCTCGCCTGCTTCGACGACGCCATCGCCGGGCGTGCGCCACAACGACTGCTCTTCGTGTACGGCCACGGCGGCATCGGCAAGACGACACTGCTGGCCGAGTTCCGGGCCCGGGCCCGCGCAGCCGGCCGCAGCGTCGTGCAGGTCGACGGTCGTGAGGTCGACCCGTCGCCGGACGGGCTGACCGCGGCCATCAACCACCACGACCTCGACGACGCGGTGCTGCTCGTCGACGGCTACGAGGAGCTCGGTCCGATAGACGACTGGCTGCGCGACGAGTTCGTGCCGGGCCTGTCCGCCGACACCGTCGTCGTGCTCGCCGGCTGTGACCCGCCCGCCGCGCCCTGGCGCACCGATGCCGGCTGGCGGCGGCTCGTGGCCGTGCACCAGCTCGACCACTTCGACGCGGCGGAGAGCGCCGATCTGCTGGCCCACGCCGGCGTCGCGCCGGAGATCCAGTCGCATCTGACCCGGCTCGGCCAGGGGCATCCGCTGACCATCGCGCTGCTGGCCGACCTGGCGGTGACCGGCACGGTGCCCGGCTCCCTCGCCGACGCGCCGGACCTGATCTCGGCGCTGCTGGGGTCGTTCCTGCGCGACGTGCCGGGCGACGCGCACCTGACCGGACTCGCGACGTGCGCGATCGCCTGGCTCACCACCGAGGACCTGCTCGCCCGCATGGTCGGCGCCGAAGCACCCGAGGTGTGGCGCTGGCTGGCGCGGAGGCCGTTCGTCACCCGCGGCCCGCGCGGGCTGTTCGTCCACGACCTGGCCCGGGCCGTGCTGGACGCCGAGTTCGAGCGCCGGATGCCCGAGCGCTACCACGCGCACCGCCGGGTGATCCACGCCCACACGGTCACCGGCCTGCGCGCCACGACCGGGCCGGACCAGCAGCGACACGCCCAGCAGCTGCTCTTCCTCCAGCGCAACAGCCCGTACGCGACCGCCTTCGCGGAGCTGCGGGCGCTGGGCTCCGCCGCCGTCGTGCCCGGCCGGGTCGACGAACACGACCAGGTCTGCGACATCGTCGAGCGCTTCGAAGGGCCGGAAACAGCCGAGCTGACCCGGGCCTGGCTCCACGAGCAACCCGAACACCTCTACGTCGTACGTACGCCCGACGGTGTCGCGGGTTTCGCCCTGCACCTGTTCTGTCCCAGCGGGTCCGCCCTCGAAGACCGCGACCCCGCGGTGCGGGCCGTCCTCGACCACGTCGCGCGGCACGGACCGACCCGGCCCGGCGAGCTGGTCAACATCGTCCGGGTCGTGGCGGGAGTCAACGACTACGAACGCGACCCGTACGCCGTGCTCGCCGCGCCCGTCTCGAGCGTGATCGAGTGGCTGACCCGCCCGCTCGCCTGGTCGATCGGCATCACCTCGGACCCCGACTTCTGGGCGCCGCGGTTCGAGCACGTGGCGTTCGCACCGCTGGTCAGCGTCGAGGTCGACGGGCAGCGGCACGTCGGGTTCGGCATCGACTGGCGCCGCCTCCCGGTCGACAGCTGGCTCGACCTGATGCGGGAGCGCGGGCACTCCGGCGAGACCGGCCCTCCGCCGGCCGAGCTGCTGCGCCCGCCGCCGCTGGGCCGCGACCGGTTCGGTGCGGCGGTCAAGGCGGCGCTGCCGGTGCTGCACCGCCCTGACCTGCTCGCCACCAGCCCGTTGCTGGGTTCGGCGCTCGCGTCCACCGCAGCCGGGCCGAGCGCGGCGCAGCTGCGCGCCACGATCGAGGCCGCCGTCGTCCGGCTCGGGGAGCAGCCGAAGGGCGAGCAGCTACGGGCCGTCCTGCACCGCACCTACCTGCGCCCCGCCCCGACGCAGGAGGCCGCCGCCCAGGTCCTCGACCTGCCGCTGAGCACCTACCGCCGCTATCTGGCGCGCGCCCTCGAACACCTCACCGATCTGCTGTGGACGGTCGAGATCGGCGACGTCCATCTTTAGGTGATCGCCGCCAGCAGCTCCGCGCGGCTGGGTCCCGGCAGCGGGTAGTTCGGCGCGTGCCCACCGAGCTTCATGATCTTCTCGGGTAGGCCGGGGCGGGCGCGCAGGTCGTCGGGCGTGGCCAGCAACGACGTCAGCGACTGGTACGCGCGGGCGATCTCCTCGTCGCCCAGGCTCGCGGCGAACGTGGCCTTGGCGAACGCCCACCGCATGTCGTCGGGTCGGTACGGCACGCCCGCCGCGTCGGCGTCGAGCTCGGCCAGCCGGTGGGCGTCGAACCAGAGGGTGCCGCGATAGAGCGGCTCCACGTTGGCCATCGTCCAGTCGTGGAAGGCCCGGACCAGCTTGTCGTGCTCACCCGGGCCGGTGTCCCGCAGCACGTCGCGCAGCCCGATCGCGTGCAGCAGGCCGATCGTGGCGCCGCGCCCGAGCGACGGGTTCGTGCACGCCCAGGAGTCACCGACGGCGACGACGCCGGTCGCGACCGGTTCACCGTCGACGACGAAGCTGCGGTGGCGGTCCTCGATGCCGGCCATCACGTCCACGCCGGGCGCCGGGTCGCCGTCACACCAATGAGCGGCCAGGGGGTACGCGGCCACGGCGGCATCCCAACGCGCCGGGTCCCGCAGACCGCGCATCGCCCGGTCCCGGCCGCTGGTGATCAGCGCGACGCTCCACGTGCCGTTGTCGCCGGGCAGCGTCAGGATCGACGCCGACTCGTGCCGTTGCAGGACGTTGGCGCGACCCTCGGGCAGTTCGCCGCGGAAGTGCCGGCCGTAGTAGACGAAGCCGCAGTCGGCCCGCTCTTCGTCGGGCTTGCGGGCGCCGGCGGCGACCAACCAGGACGCGAGCGCGGAGCGCCGGCCGCCGCAGTCGACCACCAGGTCGGCCCGCAGCGTGTGGCCACCCTCGGCGAGCACCCCGGTGACCCGGGTGCCCTCGGTCAGCAGGCCGCTGACCGTGATGCCGCGCCGGATCGTGACGCCGGGCGTACCCGCTGCGGCTGTCGACAGCACAGCTTCCAGGACCGGCCGGCGGGCGGTGACCGTCTCGAAGATCTCGTCGCCGGCGCGCCACGGGCCGCGCTGGACCGCCGGCAGCAGGGCGAGCAGGTTGGTGTGGAGCCCGCCGACGGCCACCAGGTCGGTGAGCACGTCGGGCAGCTCGCGGGCCATCTCGACCCGCCAGCGCGCCGCCATCAGGTGCGGCAGGCGGAACTGGTTGACGCCGGGGCGGGCCCACGCCTCCCAGGCGTCGGCGGCCGGCGGGGGCTCGGCCGGGTCGCGTTCCAGCACGGTGACGTCGTGGCCGTCGCGGGCGAGCAGCATCGCGGTCGACAGCCCACACAGGCCGGCGCCGAGAACGAGGATTCTGGACACTGTGCACCTCCGAACCAGAGGATCGCTGTCTTGGCTGCTCACTTCATAGGTCAATCGCTGTCCAATCGGGCGCCGGAGTGACGGTGTTCGTGGCCGTGACCGGGGGCACCTGCAGCGGCAAGACGACGCTCGCCGCGGGGCTGGCCGCCCGGCTCGGTCCGGCGCTGTCCGTGCTGTCCCTGGACGACCTGGTGGTCGGGCGGGCGGCGCTGGCCGGCCGAACCGTCACCGACTGGGACGACCCTGGCCTGTGGCGCTGGGCCGACCTGCGGGCGCACCTGGCCGACCTGCGCGCCGGGCGGCCGACGCTGGTCGACGCCCGCTCGCGGGAGAGCCGGGCGGCCGGCGTTACCAGCCGGCTGGTGGTGCCGGCGCCGGTGGTCGCGCTGGTCGGGCACCTCGCGCTGCACGACGAGCTGATCGCGGCGACCTTCGAGGTCCGCGTCTACCTGGACCTGCCCGAGGACGAGCTGGTCCGCCGGCGGTCGCGGCGCCCCGACGCGCGGTGGAACCGGGAGCCGTACCTCTCGCGGACGTTGTTGCCGGCCCACCGGCGCCTGGTCGTGCCGCAGCGGGCCCGCGCGACCCACGTCGTCGACGCGACCCGCCCACCGGACGAGGTCGCGGACGAGGTCGCTGGCATCATCCGGCAGTGAACACCGCTGCCACTCCGGCGAGGAGGTCGATGCTCGGCGGCAGACCGTTGGCGGCCGTGGTCACCGACACGGTCAGCTGTCGGCCGGCGTCCGGCGTGTGGAAGGACAGGGTGCGGTAGCCGAAGAAGCCGCCGTCCTTGCCCCAGACGACCGTGGCGTCGGGCAGCGTGAGCCGGGTGGTGGTCCGCAGTTCCTCGAGGTCGGCCGGCAACGCACCGGTGAGCAACGCGGCGAAGAAGCGGTTCAGGTCGCCTGCCGTCGAGATCATCCCGCCGGCCGCCCAGGCCTGGGACGGGTCGTAGGCGGTGACGTCGACCAGCTCGCCGTCGGCCGCCGGTAGGTAGGCGTGTGCGTGCGGCTCGGGCAGCTTCTCGTCGGCCGGGAGCGCGGTCTGCTTCAGCTCCAGCGGGCCGAGGACGCGCTGTTCGAGCTCCGCCGAATAGGTGCTCCGCGTCGCGGCCTCGATGATCATTCCCAGCAGGATGTAGCCGGTGTTGCAGTACGCCCGGTCCGTACCCGGCGCGAACCGCGGCCCGTGCGCGGTCGCCCGGTCCACCATCTCCCGCGGCTGCCAGCGCCGGCGGCGGTCCCGGAGGATCCCGGCGACGTCGAGGTCGTCGGTGTAGTTGTGCAACCCGCTGGTGTGGTCGAGCAACTGCCGCACCGTGATCCCGCCGGGCACCAGGCCGGGCAGCCAGCGCTCGACGGTGTCGGCCAGGTCGAGCCGGCCCTCGCCGACCAGTTGGAGGACCAGGACGGCGGTGAAGGTCTTGGTCACGCTGCCGATCCGGAAGAAGCCGTCGGGCGCGACCGGCCGCTCGGCACCGAGCTCGGCGACGCCGCTGGCTAGGTCGACCGTGCCGTCCTCGTCGCGGAACTGGGCCAGGGCTCCGGGTGAGCCGGCGGCGACCAGGTCGTCGAGCATGAGCTGGATCCGGTCGGGGCGCCGCATCCGCCCACTCTAGATCTAGAGCGACGTGGTGAGACCGCCGTCGATGATGTGGTCGGTGCCCGTGACGTTGCCGGGCAGGTCGCTGGCCAGGAAGACCACCAGGTCCGCCACCTCCTGCGGGTGGGTGAACCGGTTCGTGGCTGCCTGGCCCGCCGCCGCGTCCTTGACGTCGCCCGGTTTCGCGCCGGTCGCCGCGCCCACGGTCTGCGCCATGCCGTGCTCGCCGAGCCAAAGGTCGGTCTCTACCGGGCCCGGGCTCACCGTGTTGACCCGTACGCCGCGCGGACCGACCTCCTTGGACAGCGCCTTGGAGAAGTTGAGCAGGGCGGCCTTGGCCGCGCTGTAGTCCATGACGAGTGGGTCGGGCAGGGTCGCGTTGACCGAGCACACCGTGACGACCACCCCGCGCCGCCCCAGCAGTTGCGGCAACGCCGCGCGCGTCGCCCGTACCGCCGCCAGGAAATTGATCGTGATGGTCTGGAGCCAGTCGTCGTCGGTGATCGACACGAACCCGTCCGGGCGGGGTCGGGTCGCGCCGACGTTGTTGACCAGGATGTCGGCGCCGCCAAGCTTCTCGGCCTCCGCGAGGAGCCGGACAGGGCCGTCGGCGGTCGCGAGGTCGAGCGCGAACGGTTGCACCCCGGCGAGCCCGGACAGCTCGGGCGTGATCGTGCGCGAACCGGCGATCACGCGTACGCCCTCGCGCGCGAGCGTCTGGGTGACCGCGAGCCCGATGCCCTTGCCGGCACCGGTGACCACGGCTGTCTTGCCCGCCAGACCTAGATCCACAGCTCATCCTCCCCCTCTGTGCCGGCGCGGCAGGGAGCTTCCGGCGAATCTGGCTGACATTTGGTCCGTCGCCGCGCGGCGGTGGCGCGCGTTAATCGGGCTCGTGCCGAATTCATGGTCGGAATGGTTTCTCCGCGGCGGTGAGACCGACTCGGTCGTTGGACTGGATGACCGGATTGGGAGTATTGCCGTGGTCTCACGTCGCGTACAACGGGTGCTGTTGCTGTCCAACGGCTTCGGCGGTGCCACCATGGCGGCGTACTGCTGGCTGCGCGACCACGGCATCCAGACCGCTTTCCAGCCGGCCGGCTCGCCGGAGGCCATGGTCGAGGCACACCGGTGGTACGGGCCGGACCTGGTGTTCGCGCCCACGCTGAGCGCCCGGGTGCCGGACGACCTGCTCGGCCAGGTCGTCATCCACCACCCCGGCCGGCTCGGCGACCGCGGCGCGTCGTCGATCGACTGGGGACGGTGCCGCCGCGAGCCGTTCGGCGGCACGACCCTGCTGCTGGCCGCGGAAGGCTGGGACACCGGCGACGTACTGCACACCAGCACGTTCCGCTATCCCGCCGGGCCGGCCACCAAGAGCTGGATCTACGCGTACCAGAACCGGGCCGCGATGCTGACCGGGCTCGAGCGGTTGGTGGCCGACCCGGCGCCGGTCGCGCGCCCCCTCGACTACGAGCACGCGGACGTTCTCGGCCGGTGGAACGACGTGCTGCGGCAGGACGACTGCGCCGTCGACTGGTCGCTGCCCGCCGATGAGCTCGTCTGGCGGGTCGCGGCGCGCGACGGCGCCCCCGGCGTCCGCACCTCGCTGCTGGGGCACCCGATCCACGTCTTCGACGCGCACCCCGCCGGCCCGTGCCGGGGCGACCAGGGCGAGATCGTGGGCTGGCTCGCGGACAGCGCCATCCAGGTGGCGACCGGCCCGGTGCACGCCGACGGCCGCCGCGACAGCGTGTGGATCGGCCACGTCAAGACGGACTTCAAACAGCCGGCCGCCTGGTGGCTGCGCGACGCCCTCGGCTACCTGCCGGCCTGGCAGGGCGACCCGGCGTCCTACCGCCCGGTGACCATGCGACGGCGGGGCCCGGTCGCCGTGATCACCGCGGCCGCGTACAACGGCGCCTGGTCGACGGGTTTCTGCCACGCGGTCGCCAGCAGCATCGCCGCCGCGGCCCGCCGCACCGACGTCGACCAGATCGTGCTGCGCGGCGGGGGTTCCGGCCCGTTCGGCAACGGCATCAACCTGAGCCACGTGTACGCGGCCCGCACGGGCATGACGACCGAAGCCCAGGCCAACATCCGCGCGATCAACGAGGTGGCCCTGGCGATGTTCCAGGCCCGCCGCGACGGCGTCGCGGTCATCGCGTTACTGGACGGCGACGCGGGCGCGGGCGGAGCGTTCCTGTCCCTGTGCGCGGACGTGGTGGTCGCGGTGCCGGGCCGGACGTTCAACTACCACTACGCGGGCATGGGCGGCCTGACCGGTTCGGAGTTCCACACCCTGACCCTGCCGGCCCGGATGCCGTCGGAACAGGCCCGGGCGGACCTGCTCCTGGACTGCCTGCCACTGAGCGCGTTCCAGGCACACCGGCAGGGCCTGGTCGACTACCTGTCGCCCGAGGGCCTGGCGGACGACGACCTGACGGAGTGGGTGCACGAGTTCGCCCTGAACCACCGAGAAGCAGGCAAACGAGCGGACCGCGCCCGCTGGCGCCCGTTGCCGACGGAGGCCGAACTGGCGGCGACGGAGGCCCGCGAACTGTCCCGCATCGACCGTGACTTCGCGAGCCCAGAGTTCCAGTCAGCGGTAGCGAACTTCATCCGCAAACGAGCCACGGCCCCACCCACAGCCGCGATCGAATACCGCGGGGCGTACGCCTGACCCGGGCTGCCAGACTGGGCCGGTGACCACGGCAGGGATCGTGCGGGAATGGCATGACGAAGAGGGGTGGGGAGTTATCGACTCCGACAGCACCCCTGGCGGATGCTGGGCGCACTTCGGCAGTGTCCGCATGGAGGGTTACCGCGCGCTGCGTCCCGGGTAGTCCGTTTTGTTCGAGTTCGAGGACGGCCCGCAGGACGGGTACGCCTACCGGGCCGTCGCCGTCTGGACCGGCGACGACCGCCAGGCGACCCAGCCTGAATCGGCGGCCTTCCACAGCACCCTGCGCCTCTCGTTCGACGCGCCCGCCGACAGCTGAGCCATGCGGTTCACGGTCACCGACGACTCGGGCCTGATCGCGCTGGTGGACCACCATGCCTATCCGACGTTCGTGAGCGGCGACTGGACGTACGAGACGCTGTTCGCCCATTTCCGCTCCGCCATGGCCGCGCGGTCGCTGCTGGTGTGGGGGACGGGCCGGGAGGAGGACTGGGTCGTCGACGTCGTGGTCGACGGCCCGGCGCCGCGCGGCGGCTTCCGGCGGGCGCTCGGACCGATCCGGGTGACCGCGGGCCAGCTCCACGTGACGAGCTACGACTCGCTGACGATGGCGGCCCAGTTCGCCGACGAAGCGCTGCCCCAACCACACCAGGCGGACGCGGTCCTCGACCTCCCGACGGGGCTGTACGGCTGCGAGGTCGTGCAACTCGTGGACCCGGAAGCCCCCTACGACCACGACCGCCCGCAGCCCGACTTCGTCCTGACGCTGACCACCGCCCAGGCCGCCACCCCGTGGCGCGACCCACCCTGGCATGAGGCATAGCGCGCACGGCCTGGCGGCCAATCCCGCACTGACGCGCGCGGCGCTGGATCGGCTGGTCGCGGTCGGGGGTTGGGCTCTCGACGACGAGCTCGCCGAACGCGCGGACCTGACGGACGGCCAGGTCGAGGCGCTGGCTGGCCGGGGTTCCAGCTCCGTGCTCGTGACGCTGGTCCGCCGCGGGCGCGTCGGATTGTCGGCGGTCGAGCATCGGCCGTGGGCGATCGTCGCGTTGCTCGACGACCACGACATCCCGGAGGCGTGGCTGTGGCGCGTCGCCGGCGAGCCCGACAGCGACCTCCGAGCCGAACTGGCGTTGGCGGCAGCCTGCCCACCCGAGCTGCTGCGGCTGTTGGCGCAGGACGCGGAGCTGGTCAGCTCCGTAGCCGCCTCGGCGGCGCTCACCCCCGAGCTGGCCGCCGAGCTTGCCGGCCATTCAGACGCCGAGGTGCGCCGCGCGGTGGCCGCCAACGAGCACGCACCCGCGTCCCTGCTCGCGGGCCTGGTCGCCGCGGTCAGTGCCACCGACCACGACCTCGCGTTGGCCCTTGCCGGCAACCCGGCCGCCGCCGCCCAGGCCTTGGTCGGGCATCCGTCGCGGCTCGTCCGCCTCGCGCTGGCAGGGCGGACCGACCTGGGCCCGGACAGCTATCGCGCACTGGCCCGAGAGGAAGCGGTCCGCCCCGAGCTGGCCGCCAACCCGGCGATCGGCGAGGCGTTGATCCGCGAGCTGGCCACCAGCGAGCTGCGGCAGTGGATCGCGCGCAACCCGGCGGTCCCGCTCGACGTGCTGACCGACCTGGCCCCGGGCCTCCGCATCGGCCCAGCCCCGCTGCCGCGCATCGCCGTGGCAACCCAGGCGGAGCTACGCCGGTTCGCCGGCGGGCCATTGCGCGCGCTGGTGGCCCAACACCCGGACCTGCCGGAAGAGCTGGCCGCCACCATGCTCGACGACCCGGATCCCCGTGTGGCCAAGGCCGTCGCACCCCATCCGTTGGTCACCGCCGAGCAGCTGCGCCGCATGACGGCCCGCCACGGCGCAGCGGTCGCCGCTGGTGTGGTGCGCAACCCGAACTGCCCGCCGGACCTGCTCGGCGCGACGGCCGGCAAGCGCCTGCTGCGCGCGATCGCCACACACCCGAACACCGCACCCGCCACGGTCGCGGCCCTGCTGGACCACGACGACGACCTTGTCGCGGCGTCGGCCGCCGCCAATCCGGCGCTCCCGGCCGAGGCGGTCGAGCGCATCCTCCGCTCGGTCGAGTCGCGGACCAGCACGGCCGCCGACTACGGCTATGCATGATCGAGTTTACAAAGTATCGTGATCTTCGATGTCTTGAGTGCTGTGCCGGGAATTGACGGCGCTTTGTCCCATAAAGCGCCACCAACTTCTTTGCTATAGCGCAAAGCCGGACTTTTCTGGTTGACCGGCGTCGCCCGTTTTTCGTCCGGCCTGACCCGATTCAGTCCGATGTAGAGTCATTCACGCGGGCGCGACCCCCACGGCCCCGAGCGTCCGGTGTGGATGGTCATGATTTACCTGATCATCTCGGGAAGCTTGGCCCCGAAAGGGGATGGCGGCGGGGCGCTCGGAGTGGATCGCCCGCCGAACGGCCAGTCGCAGCGTCGGGATTCCGACTTTGGTTCGCGCATCATCCCGTACCGGATGCAACGCTATTCGCGCCGCGGAATTCAAGTCCGAAAATGGCCGCGCTTTGGCGACCGCCGCTGTCGAAATTGCTTGGAGAGTCAGCATGAGTGGGGTTGCGAGAAAATTCATCCATAGTCCGTCGGTACGCCTGGTGTCCGCCATCTGCGTACCGCTGCTGCTGCTCGCGGGTGCGACCCCCGCGAACGCCGGCCCGACGGCCAAGGCGGACAGCCACGAACACCAACACGGTGTCGTCCGCGGCGTCGTCGCACCGCCCCGCGCCAAGCCCGGCAAGCCGCTGCCCAAGGTCAGCGGCTCGGTCCGGGTCAACCGCGCGCAGGCCGCCGCACTTCCGCCGGCCACGGGCCTCAAGGGCCCGTCCCGCACCGTCACCGCCCTGACCGTCCCGCCCAAGTACCAGCTGCGCGCCCTCATC
The DNA here is from genome assembly GCF_900188485.1 of Asanoa hainanensis. GTDB lineage: Bacteria > Actinomycetota > Actinomycetes > Mycobacteriales > Micromonosporaceae > Asanoa > Asanoa hainanensis. The sequence goes on along the minus strand of NZ_FZPH01000005.1, from coordinate 441,277 downwards.
GTGGGCGTCGACGCGGCTGACTGGGGCGTGGCCACCTGGAAGCAGACCGTCGACCGGGTCGGTGCCTCGTACGACGTCCTCTATTCGAAGACCGCCCCGCTGACCGCCGCCGACCTGGTGCGGCCGGACGGCGTCGGCAAGTACAACGCGATCCTGCTGACGAGCAGCTCGCTGCTCTACGACGCCGGCGGCGGCAGCTTCGTCAGCGGCCTCGACCCCACCGAGTGGAACACGCTGTGGGCCTACGAGCGCGACTTCAACATCCGGCAGGCCGCGCTGTACACCAGCTACGGCACCTGGCCCGAGGACTACTGCCTCACCGCGTCGTCCGAGGTCTCGGTCGGTGACACCCCGCTCGCGGCCACGCTGCCGACGGCCGGGCAGGCGCTGTTCGACGACCTCAAGACCACCGCGACGATCAACATCCAGCAGTCGTACGTCTACAAGACGCGCATCGCCGCCGGCTGCAACGCGAGCGCCATCCTGCAGAGCGGCGCCGACATCCTCGGCGTGCAGACGAACTCCACCGACGGCCGGCAGCGCGCCGCGCTGACGTTCACGTCGAACCAGTACCTCATGCAGAGCAACCTGCTCGCGTACGGCCTGTTCCGCTGGGCCAGCCGCGGCATGTACCTCGGCAACCAGCGGCACTACCTCCAGGTCGACATCGACGACTGGTTCAACTCCGCTGACCACTACACCCTGCCGGACGGCGTCGTCGTGAGCGACCCGCCCTACGAGGTCTCGGGCCACGACGCCTACAACCTGCGCGAGAAGCAGAACGCGCTGCGCGCCGCGAACCCGCTGGCCAACACGTTCCGCTACAACCTGGCCTACAACGGCGCCGACGCGAACCTGCTGTCGAACACCACCTGTAGCCCCAACGGCGGCGTCGAGACGCTCACGTCCACGAGCCGCTGCCTGAAGAACGACTTCCGGTGGCTGAACCACACGTACACGCACCCGGAGCTGAACTTCACCACGTACGCGGAGAGCGCGGCCGAGATCACCCAGAACCGCACCCTGGCCTCGCTGTTCTCCATCTCGCAGCCGAACAGCGTGCTCAAGACGGGCGAGTACTCGGGCCTGGGCGTCTACAACCCCGACCCGAACGACGACACCGGTCCGCCCACCGACTACGGGCTGGCCGCGTCGAACCTCAACTTCCTGCAGGCCGCCCGTGACAACGGCGTCCAGTACGTGCACGGCAACATGTCGTTCGCCAGCCACGTGCCGTCGTGCTTCAACTGCGGCATCGACCACCCGCTCGAGCCCAGCATCATGATCGTGCCGGACTGGCCGACGAACATCGCCTACCACACGACCACGCCGGACGAGCAGACCCACTTCTACAACTCGTTCTACGGCCCGAACGGCCGGTTCCCGTTCTTCCCGGTCGACCAGACGTACGCGCAGATGCGGGACTACGAGACCAACGTGGCCCTGGGTCACGTGGCCACCGGCTCGATCTACGCGCACACGATGCACATCGCCAACGTCAAGGACTACGGCGCCGGCGAGACCCTGGTCACCGACTGGACGTCCACCGTGATGCAGAAATACTCGGCCCTCTACAAGGTGCCGTTACTCTGCCTCGACTGGGCGACGCTGGCCGCCAACGTCAAGAACCGCACCCGGCACGCGTCGCTGACCTCGGCGGGCGCCAACGCGGTCTACGACCCGGTGACCGGCACCATCACGGCCAGTTCGCCGACGGCGGGCCCGCTGATCATCACCGGTGCCAGCGCGGCCGGTTACACCACCTACGGTGCCGAGCGCACCTCGACCCTGACCATGACCGCCGGCGGCACGACGACCGTCATCGCGAGTCCTCGGTCATGAAAGTAGCGCTGGTGTCGGAGGGCACCTACCCGTTCGCCATGGGTGGCGTCAGTGTCTGGTGTGACCAGCTGATGCGCGGGCTCTCCGACTACCGGTGGGAGATGGTGGCACTCACCGTCGACAACTCGGAGCGGCCGGTTTGGCGGCTGCCCGAGAACCTCGACGCGGTGACATCGATTCCGTTGTGGGGCCCCGGCGGCGACCGCCGCCGGGGCGTCCCCCCGCCCGAGTTCACCGAGCCGTACCAGGAGTTCCTGCTGAGCCTGGTCACGCCGTTGGACCCGCGGCCGGAGCGGGCCATCCGCGAGAACATGCGGTTCCTCAACGCGCTGCGCGGGCTGCACCAGTACGCGGCGTCCGGCGGCGACCTGTCGGCGGCGATGATGTCGAACCGCGCGCTGGCGATGATGATGGACGCCTGGCACACGATCCAGGCGGACGGGCTGACCCTGGCCGACGCCACGCAGGGCGCCTGGTCGCTGGAGCACATGCTGCGGCCGCTGTCGATGCCGGCCGTCGAGGCCGACGTCGTGCACGCCTCGATGAACGGCCTGTCGATGCTGCCCGGCCTGGTCGCCAAGTGGACGCACGGCACGCCGCTGCTGCTCTCCGAGCACGGCATCTACCTGCGCGAGCGCTACATCTCGTACCTCGAGGAGGACACGCCGCACCCCGTGAAGGTGCTGATCCTCAACTTCTTCCGGTGCCTGGCCGGCGGTGCCTACCTGGCCTGCGACGCCCTGGCGCCGCACTCCAGCTACAACCGGCGCTGGCAGCTACGCAACGGCGCCGAGCCGGATCGCATGTGGACGATGTACAACGGGGTCGCGCCGGAGTCGTTCCCGCCTGCCCTGGAAGAGCCGCCGGAGCCGACGATCGTGTTCGCCGGCCGCATCGACCCGCTCAAGGACCTGCACACCTTGATCAGGGCGTTCGCCATCGTACGAGAGAAGCTGCCGGACGCCCGGCTGCGGATGTTCGGCGGCACGCCGCACGGCAACGAGGCGTACCACGACAGCTGCGTCGACCTGATCGAGGAGCTCGGCGTGACGGGCGCCGCGGTGCTCGAAGGGCGCATCGAGGACATGGTCCAGGCGTACCACAGCGGCAGCATCGTCGCCCTGACCAGCATCTCGGAAGGTTTCCCGTACACGGTGGTCGAGGCGATGGCGTGCGGACGCACAGTGGTCTGCACCAACGTCGGGGGAGTCTCGGAAGCTGTCGGCGACGCCGGGTACGTGGTCGCACCGCGCGACGCGGCAGCGGTGGCCGAGGCCTGCGTCCGGCTCCTCGACGACGCGGCCCTCCGGCACGAGCTGGCCGCCAAGGCGCGCAACCGCGTGCTCGAACGGTTCACGCTGGCCCAGTCGATCGACGCGTACCGCAACCTCTACGAGCGGCTGTCGAACCCCGAGCTCACCGCCGAGCCGGCGCCGGCCGAGTCCGAGAAGGTGTACGTGGGTCGCGTGGCCATCTCCCGCTATGTCGGGCGGGTCGCCCGCGAGATCACGGCCGACCCGGAGACGCCCGAGTCAGCCGAGCCGGTCGAGCCGGCCGCGTCCGACGCGCCACATGTCGGCCGCGCCGCCGCCCGCTACGTCGGGCGGGTCGCCCAGTCCGAGGTCGACTCCGCGGAGCAGGCCGCATGACCCTCACATCGGGGCAGCCGCGCGCGCCCATCATCGCCGCGGCCCGAGAGGTGGCGGCCGACGCCACCCTCGCGATCAACATCAGCGGCACGGCGGTCGCATCGCCGCCGGTGATCGAGGGCGTCGCCGTCACCGGCGACCCGCTGGACGCACTGGTCGACCGGGTCCGGGAGACGGCCGGTCGGGCGGTCGACGCCCTCCAGGTCGCGGCGCTGCTCGAGGCCGACGGGATCACCGACCGGGTGGCCCGGGCGGTGTTCGGCTTCACCGACGTGTTCTACCTCGCCGAAGAGGTGTTCCGCCGGGCCGGTGGCGGCGTGCGCCGGCTGCGGCCGGTGGCCGCGCCGCTGCGCGACCCGGGGCGGGCCGCCCGGGAGATCGCCCACGGCGCGCTCTACCTGCTGCCGGGTGCGCTGTTCCCGGCCGTGGCCGCCGTGATCGCGCCCCAGGTGCTGGTGGTCGCGCTGCTGGTGGCCGGCGTGCTGGGCTGGGTCTGGGCGGCCGGCGCGAGCTGGCTGGCCTTCCAGTGCCTCAACGTCGACGACGACCTGACCGCGGGCCGGGTGCTCGCCTGGTCCACGGGGATCGGCATGGTGGTCGCGGCCCTCGCCGGCCTCGGCGTGACCATGGCGGTCGGCGGCGGCGTCACCGCCGCCGCGCTCGTGCCGGGCGTCATGGCGTACCAGATGGCCAGCACCGCCCTGGTCTTCTACAAACTGGAGCTCTGGCTGGCGCTGCTCACGGCACCCGCCGCGGTGCTCGGGATCGGCTATCTCCTGGGCGACATCCAGCTCGTCTGGGCCCTGGGCACCGTGTCCGCGTGCGTCGGCGCCGCTCTCGCCGCCGGCATCTGGTTCGCGTTGCGGGCCGGCAAGGGGCGCACGGTCTCGGCGATCGGCGGGCCGCGCGGGCTGTTCCGCGGCCGGATCGGTCCGCTGGCCTGGGTCCTGCTCTACAGCGCGCTCGCCGCGGTGTTCCTGCTGCACGCCCAGGTCCCGTACCTGCTGTCGAATGTGGACGTCGTCCTGGTCGTGCTCGCTCTCATCGTGACCATGGGTGTGGTGGAGTGGCGGTCCCGCCGCTTCATGGAAGAGGCCCGGCGCCTGCTGACCCGGGTCCGCTACCCACGGGAGTTCCAAAGCCGGGTCTGGCTGCTGCTGGCCGGCAACCTGGCCGCGTGCTGGCTGGCGACAGCCGTGTTCGCGACGGCCATCTGCTGGGGGCTGTGGTCGTTCGGCCGACTCAGCCCCGACGCTCTGGCCATGGCCGGTGCGCAGATCGCGATGGCGGGCGCCTACCTGACGGCGTTCGTCCTCGCCGGGCAACTGCGCTACGGCTGGCTCTGTGGCTGCCTGACGGTGGCCATCGCGGCGAGCCTCGGCACGCCGCACCTCATCGGGGCGTCATCCGACGTACCCACGACCTTCTTCTATCTGGGCAGTGCCGTGCTGCTGCAGATCCTCCTGCTGGTGGGTCTTACTCCGGTGCTGGGCCAGGTCTCGCGCTACCGCTGATGAACTGGGGGTTCAACATGCATGCGGTGATCCTTGCCGGTGGAAAGGGTGTGCGCCTACGGCCGTACACGACGGCCTTACCGAAGCCCTTGGTTCCGATAGGCGAACGCTACGCGATTCTCGAAATCATCCTGCAACAGCTCTCCGACCAGGGCTTCCGGTCGGTCACCATCGCCATCAACCACCTGGGCCACCTCATCAAGGCGTTCGTCGCCGACGGACGCCGGTGGGGCCTGCGGGTGGACTACGTCGAGGAGACCGTTCCACTGTCGACGGTCGGGCCGCTGTTCGGCCTGACCGACCGCCTGCCGGAACGGTTCCTGGTGATGAACGGCGACGTGCTCACCGACCTGCACTACGGCGACCTGATGGAGCACCACATGCTGTCCGGTGCGCCGCTGACCGTGGCGACGTACACCCGGACCGTCAAGATCGACTTCGGCGTGCTGGGGCTGGAGAGCGGCCGGATCGTCGGGTTCACCGAGAAGCCCAGCTACCACTACCCCGTGAGCATGGGCGTCTACGGCATGTCCCGCCAGACGCTCGCTCCGTACCCGGCGGGGCTCTCGTTCGGCTTCGACGAGCTCATCCTCGACCTGGTCGGCCAGGGCTCCTACCCGTCGACGTACGCGTTCGACGGCTTCTGGCTCGACATCGGTCGGCCCGAGGACTACGACGAGGCCAACCGCACGTTCAACGAGCTCGAGCCGATACTGCTGCCCACGCGTGCCGGGGTGGCCGCATGAGGGTCCTGTTGTTCGGCGCGTCGGGCTTCCTCGGCGGCCGGGTCCGCGCGGCGCTGGCCGCCGTGGCCTCGGTCGACTGCCCGGGCCGCGCGCGCTGTGACCTGGTCGCCGCCGGGGTCGACGAGCTGACCGACCTGGTGCGCGCGTCGGCGCCGGACGCGGTGGTGAACTGCACCGGCCGGCTCAGCGGCAGCGGCTACGACCTTACGCTGGCCAACACGCTGGTCACGGCCAAGCTCATCGAGGCCGTCGCGGCGGCCGCGCCCGGCGCGCGGCTGGTCCGGCTCGGCTCGGCCGCCGAGTACGGCGTCGTGCCCGACGGCGTCGCGGTCTCCGAGACCGACCCGTGCGAACCGGTCAGCGAGTACGGCGCGAGCCACCTGGCCGCGACCCGCCTGCTCGGCCTGGCCACCGCCGCGGGCCGGGTCGACGGCATCACGATGCGGGTGTTCAACCCGGTCGGCGCCGGCATGCACCCGGACAACCTGCTCGGCCGGGCCGCCGTCCTGATCCGAGACGCCGCGCGCGACGACGCCGACCACGTGACGCTGGCGGCGCTCGGCGCGTACCGCGACTTCGTCGACGTCCGCGACGCGGCGGCGGCGGTGACGGCCGCAGTGACCGTGACCGACCCGGCGGCCCGGGTGTTCAACGTGGCCAGCGGCACCGCGGTGACCAGCCGCGAGGCCGTGGAGCTGCTCGTGAAGGTGTCCGGCTGGTCGGGCGAGCTCCGCGAACGCGGTCTCGGCCCGGCCCGCTCGGCCGCCGTCAACTGGATGCTCGGCGACGTCTCCCGCGCGCGGGCCGTGCTCGGCTGGCAGCCGGTGCATTCCCTCGGCGACTCGCTGTGGGACGTGTGGACCGGGGTCGGGGGGAGTTGACCGATGTGGGGTCGACGCATGCTGGCCTGCCTGGGCGTAGCCGTGGTGGTGATCACGGCCGTGCCGGCGTGCGCCGATGAGCCCGAGGTGACCGCCGCGTGCTCGACACAGGGACTGGACACGCCGGCCAAGGTCGACGCTTTGCCGGCGACCCGCGCGCGTACTCCCTGGACCTCGGTCAAGACCTGGCTCTACCAGCTCCAGGGATACAAGGGCGGCGGGCTCGACGCGGTCGCCGCCGCGCCGCAGGACCTCGCGGTGATCGACCTGGCCCGGGACGCCAAGTCGGACTTCTTCCGGGCCGACGAGATCAAGGCTGTCCGTGATTCGGGAAAGCGGGTGCTCGCGTATTTCGAGATCGGCAGCATCGAGGACTTCCGACCGGAATACCGGGCGACGCTTGACAACGGCCTGGTGCTCAACCGCTGGGACGACTGGCCGGAGGAGCACTTCGTGTGCTTCTGGGAAGAGCCCTGGTGGGAGATCGCGGTCCGGCCCCGCATCGACCAGGCGTTGAAGGCCGGGTTCGACGGCATGTACCTCGACACGCCCCTCGCGTACGAGGAGATCGATCTCGACCTTGTTCCCGGTGCCAGCCGGGAGAGCCTGGCCGCCGGAATGGCCGGGTTGATCACCCGGATCAGCGCGTACGCCAAGGCGCGCTCTGCCGATTTCGGTGTGTTCCCGCAGAACTCGCCGGAGCTGCGCCACCAACGCGGCTACACCGCCGCGATCGACGGAATCGGCATGGAGGAACTGTTCTTCCTCGCCACCGACAAGCCGTGCACCAAGAGCTGGTGTGCGGGGAACCTCGCCGAAACGCGCGCCCTGCGCGCCGCCGGCAAGCTCGTGCTCGCCGTCGACTACGCCGTCGACGCCGACAACATCCGCACCGCCAAGGACCGGTACGCCGCCGAAGGATTCGCCGGCTGCGTCACCGTCCGCGAACTCGACCGCCCCTAGTTCGAAGGAGCTACACCGTTATGCCCACGTCTGTTGGTGTCGTCGGGATGGGCTATGTCGGCCTCACCCTGACCGCCGCGCTCGCCCGCAAGGGCTTCGTCGTCCACGGCGTCGACGTCCAGCCCACCGTTATCGACCAGCTCAGCAAAGGCAAGCCCCACATCTTCGAACCGGGTGTGGCCGAGGCTTTCCAGGAGCACGTGGGCAGCTCCATCTTCGTCGCCGCCGACCTGCCGAAGTCCGGTGTGGACGTCGTCGTCATCTGCGTCTCGACCCCGGTCGACGAGCAGACCCACCGGCCGAACCTGACCAACCTGGCCGCCTCGGCCCGGTTCGTCGCCGAGCAGTGCGCCCCGGGCACCCTCGTGGTCGTCCGCAGCACGGTGCCGGTCGGCACCACCCGGCGGGTCGTGCTGCCCGCCCTGCGCGAGGCGTGGGGTGACAACGTGCACCTGGTGATGGCGCCGGAGCGCACGATCCAGGGCCAGGCGCTGCGGGAGCTCGTCGACCTGCCGCAGGTCGTCGGCGGCCTCGACGACGCCAGCCGCGACGCGGGCCTCGAGTTCTTCGGCGGGCTGGCCAACTCCCTCGTGCCGGTGTCCAACCTGGAGACCGCCGAGATGGTGAAGCTGTCGAACAACTGCCACACCGACCTCATCTACTCGTTCGGCAACGAGATCGCGCTCATCTCGGAGCGGCACGGCCTCGACCCGCTCGAGGTGATCCGCGCGACCAACCTCGACTACCCGCGGCCCGACCTGGCCAAGCCCGGCTACGTCGGCGGCGGCTGCCTGTCCAAGGACCCGTACATCATGATCGAGTCGGCCGGCGACCGGGAGCCGTTCCTGGTCGGCCGCGCCCGCGCCCTCAACGAGTTCCTGCCGACCCACGTGGCGACCACCGTCGTCGACCGCATCCGCGCGATCCGGGGCACGACGCAGGGCGCGCGGCTGGCGGTGCTCGGCTGGGCCTACAAGGGCTGGCCGGCCACCGACGACATGCGCGGCACCCCGATCGCCACGATGATGCCGGTCTTCGCCGAGGCGGGGCTCACGGTCCTCGGCCACGACCCGATGGTCACCGACGACGTGATCCGCCAGTACGGCGGCCTGCCGGTCAGCCTCGACAAGGCGTTCAGCGAGTCCGAGGCGGTCCTGGTCATCAACGATCACCCGGACTACCGGGCGCTGAACATCGACTCGGTGCTGGGCGCCACCCGCCCGGGGATCATCTACGACTCGTGGCGGATCCTCGACGAGGAGGCCATCGCGGCCGCCGGCGTGCAGTACGCGGGCATCGGCTACGCCCGCGGCGGCGCGGGGGTGTCGGCGTGAACGTCCTGCTGCTCGGCGGCGCCGGCTTCATCGGCCTGCACCTGGCCCGGCGCCTGCTCGCCGACGGCCACACCGTCACGATCGTCGACGACTTCTCCCGGGGCCGCGACGACAAGGACCTGGACGCGCTGCGGGCGCACCCTGGGGCCTCCATCCAGTCGGCCGATCTGACCTCGCCGGCCACCTGGGCGGCGTTGCCGCACGGCTGGGACCAGATCTACGTGCTGGCCGCGGTCGTCGGCGTCCGCAACGTCTCGAACGACCCGTGGCGTACGGTCCGGGTCAACACGCTGGTGGCGATGCATGCCCTGGACTGGCTGGCACCGGGCGACAAGGTGTTCTTCTCGTCGACCAGCGAGGTGTACGCGGGTGGGGTCGACGCCGGCATCGTCGCGGTGCCGACGGCGGAGGACGTGCCGGTCATGGTGCGCGACGTGACCGAGCCGCGGTTCGCGTACGCGATCAGCAAGCTCCTCGGTGAGGCCGGCTTCCTGCACGCTGCTGGGGCGCGCGGGTTTTCGGCGGTGGTCGGCCGTTTCCACAACGTGTACGGGCCGCGGATGGGCGCCGACCACGTGATTCCGGAGATGGCGATGCGCGCGATGGCGGGCGAGGACCCGTTCAAGGTGTGGGGAGCCGACCAGTACCGGGCGTTCTGCTACGTGGACGACGCGGTCGAGGCGATGCTGCGGCTGATGGCTTCGCCTGCCGCCGTAGGCCAGATCGTGCACATCGGCGACGACAGCCAGGAGACGAACATCGCGGACCTGGCGAAGCTGGTGCTGCGGTTGACGTCGCACGACGGGGCGTTGTCTCCTGAGCCGGCGCCGGCGGGCTCGGTCGCTCGGCGCTGCCCGGACCTTTCGCTGCTGCGCTCGCTGACCGGCTACCAGCCCGCGGTCGACCTCGAGGACGGTGTCCGCCGGACGATCGCGTGGTACCGGGACTGGCAGAAGCGATGATCCCTCACGACGAGGCCATCGGCTTCTACTACGGCGCCGGGCGTCTGGACGCGCTCCGGCGCTACCCCCGGGTGGTCCTCCAGTCGGAGTTCTACAGCGCGGAGGAGCTCAAGACCCTGCGGGACGCCGGCACGGAGCCGATGGGCTACCTGTCGCTGTCGGAGGACCAGGGCCCACCGGCGCCGTGGCAGCGGGCAGAGCGCAACCCGGACTGGGGAGGCGCGTTCGTCCACGTCGGACACCCGGGTTGGGTGGAGCACGTCGTGGGCCAGGCCAAGGCGGAGATGGCTTCGGGTTTCACCGGGCTGTTCCTGGACACGCTCAACGTGGAGCTGACGTATCCGGAGGACCTGCCACACCTGCTGGCCTTGATCGCGGCGATCCGAGAGGAGGCGAAACCGTCGTACATGCTGGCGAACCGCGGTTTTGGTCTCTTGCCACGGATGGCGGAGTTCGTGGACGGCATCCTCTTCGAGTCGTTCTCGGCCAGGTGGACGGACAACGGCTACGACGCGTGGCCGCCGGACGTGCTGGAGTACAACGCGCAGATCGCGGAGCAACTGCTGCAGTACGACGTCGACCTGTACGCGCTGGACTACGCGGACACGGACGGCCTGACGGAGTTCGCGCACCGCCGAGCGGGCCAGTTCGGCCTGTCGTGCTTCGTAAGCGACCGAGCGCTGTCGCGCATCTAGAGACATAGCTGGGGCGAGGCGGGCCCTGGCGTGGGTGACCGGCCGAGCCGCCGAACACGACGTTCGGCGGCTTGGTCGTCATCCCCGTTGACGAGAATCGAACGCGCACAGTTCGAAGGATGACGTGCGTGCCTGCTTAATTCGGCAATCCCCCGTACGGTGGATAGTGGTCCGATTCTCCCGCTCACAGCAAATATGAGTGCAGTTCTCGGCGTCGCGCGCCGTGTTAACGTACTGACGTCCGTGTGTGGACGAGGTGAGGACCGACCGTGGACGCCTGGGAAGTTGCGGGACGCGTCGCCGACGTTACTGCCGTCCCTGGACTCGTCACGGGCTTTATTATCACCTTCGTGCAACTACGGAAGACGCGCAACGAAGCCGCAGCCGCTCGTCAAGCATCCGAACTGTCTCAAGAGGCAATTAGCAGAAGTGGTCTGTTGGCTTTGGTGCCGCAGCTCGAAAGGGTAGAGGACGAACTGGCGGACGCAATCCGAGCGAACGATCGTGCACGCGCGCTCGGCCACTTGCTGACTTGGCGCAGAAAGGCCAGTCAGTTGCGCGGCCTTCTGGATGTCACCAGCCTCGGGAAAGAAAAGCTTCTGGTCTCAATCCAGGAATCCGTAACGCTCGCTGCGGAATCTCGGACGCTGATGCTTGGCGAGGATGAGGTCGATATGTTGGCCGTGTTAAAGGATGCCCTGACATCGATTTCTGCTGTAACTGACGAGCTGAGCGCGGTAGCTTCGGCTCAGGGTATTAAGTCGGGGGGCGGCGAGAATGGCTGACAGATTTGCGAGATTGGATGCTCTGATCGGCGTCCTCATTCGTCGCACGGAGAACGGCAGTCTTGACTGGAGGATGAGGCGATCATCGGTCAGCGAAGACAACTTCGTTTTCTCCACGTCAACAACCGAGTCGACGATAACTGTGAGGTCGTCCAGTCTGTCGGCGACGCTGGAAATCGCCAACAAAAACGGCGAGGTTGTTGAGAAGGTGGATAGTCTTGGCGCCGTCACAAGCACCACCCAAATTCCGGCACAACTCGCTATCCTGGTCAGACTTCTGCGAGCAAAATACGTTCGGATTGACCAACTTCTCGACAGAGTAATCGAGGAACTCGAGCGCGGTTCGTAGTCGAGTGGCACTGCCCGACCAAAGCGGGCCCGCCGCAGTCCCGCCCTCAGGGGCGAAGAGTGTTCTCCTGAGGGTCGAAGCAGACCAGCCCGTGCTCGGCCGCAAGCCGGGCAGCCCAATCGGACACCTCGTCGGCCATGCTCCAGCGCATCGGGAAGTACACGAGCGGTCCGGCGGCCTCGTCCATGAGCGGAGCCGTGGACCAAGGGCAGACGTCGTCGTTGTCGTCGTCCATGTCCGGGTAGCGGGCGAGCAGGGCATCGACGTAGGCGTGAATCCGCGCGGTGGGCGGTTGTACCTCGTCCGAGTCGATGTACTCGCGGTAGAGGGCCTCGAACACCTTCGCCGCAGCGGCGTCGTCAGAGGGCCGTTCGCCGTCCCAAACGGCCAGGTCATAGGTCACGGCGACGGATTGTGCCAGCCACCCCGGAACTGACCCCCGACGGCCCCAACTCCCGCTGGACCAGGTCGCCCTAGCGGGCTGCATGGCAGTCACGGTGCCGTTATCGTGCCGGTCGTGATCGAAGATCTTTTGCGCCGGCACGCCGAGGCGGACGAGGACGCGGCCGCCGACCTCCTTGAAGAGTTGGAAGGGATCGCGGGGCGGGATCCGTCCGCCCTCACGCCACACCTGGCCGGCCTGCTCGAGCGAGGCGTCCTGGAGGTGCCCTCGATCTACGTCGGCGCCGACGACACGGTGCGCGCACGCCTCATCGATCTGATCGACGCGGGCATTGAAGCCGATTCCGGCAAGGGCGACGCGGTGGTGAGCCACCTGTCCGCTCTCGGGTACGCGGGCGGGACGCTCGCCGAGGAAGCCTTCCGACGGTGGGACAGCGCGCGAGTGACCGCCTACGGCTACCCGGCCGCGCGGTTCGCGCTGGAGGGCGGCTGGGAGCTTCGCGCTGGCAAGGGCATCCGCGAAGTCTGCGCCCCTGTCGCCTACCAGCTGGTCGTCATGGAGACCGACGTCGAGCCGGTGAAGCCCGAGGTCGACCAACCGCGCGACGGCAGTGTCAGCGGGCGACTGCGAGGCAGCACCTGCCCGTGGTGCGAAAGCTCCCTGTGGACGGTGCTGGACCTGGATCCCAGCGACCCGAGGGCGGCGGCCGTTCTCGCACCCACCGGCTGGACCGGCCGCCTAGAGGTGGCGACGTGCTACTTCTGCAACTGCTACGGGACGGTGTTCTGGTCGATCGACTCGGCCGGCCGCAGCGAGCTGTCGGCCGCCCACACCAAACGGCCGGAATACCTGGCCGAGCAGGTCGCGGCGGAGCCTGTCACCGTGAACCGCCTGACCATCGGCGAACCCCGCGGCGCCCACTCCGCCAGCGCCTGGTACGAGGGGGGTTCCACGCTTGGCGGCCAGCCGGACTGGATCCAGGACTGGAACTATCCGGCCTGCCCGGAGTGCGGGACCACGATGCACTACGTGGGTCAAGTAGTCGGGGCCGACCTCGCGGAATACACGGAAGGCGCCCACTACGTCTTCGTCCACACCCCGTGCCGGCTCGCGGCGGTCGAATACCAGCAGAGCTGAGCAGGGGGCGGCGGGCTACGGCAGACCGCGACCACGGGAACGTGGGGTGTCCGGGGCTCGGCCCCGGAGCAGGAATGGCTCAAATCTCACATGAGCGCGCTCAGGAGAGATTTGAGCGGGCGACGGGAATCGAACCCGCACCGTCAGTTTGGAAGACTGAAGCTCTGCCATTGAGCTACGCCCGCGCGGATACCTCCGACAGACTACTGTCTACCTCACGACGCCACGCGGAGTGGGGGTGTGGTGATCTCCAGCAGCGCGGCCTCTGACGTTACCGATGTCACCGAGACCTGTAGGCAGCCCGGTCGTGACCGGATCGAGGCCGTTGCGCCCAGCAGGCGGGCGCTCCGCACCAGGACCGCCGCCATCTCCTGGTCGGCCAGCCGCACCCCGAACAGCCCACCCCGCCGCTGACGCCCCGCCGCCAACGACGCTGCCTGCCACGCCCGCCGGGCCAAGGCCTCCCGCCGCGCGTTGTGCGGCGACGACGCCCCAACCGGGTCCGTACGGAGCAGGAAGTGTCGGCCCTGGCGCCAACCCAGACCAAGCTGCCCCACGGTCTGCATCCACGACGACCCAGGGATCGTCACCCGGTGCACGAAATACTGCCGCCGCCCGCCCCCGACCAGCGTCGCCCACGTCGCGGTGACGCCTAAGTCCGTCAACAGGCGGGAGAGGCGCTCCGCGGCTTCCGGTTGGTTGAACTCCGCCAGGACCTGGCCGCCCCGGAGCGCCGCGCCGGTGTGGGCCGGCGCGGCGCTCGGGCCCGGCAGCGCCGTGTCGCCCCCCGACAGGAAGGACGCTCCTGGTGTCAGCGTCCCGATGGCGCTGCCGGACGTGGGTCCGGGTGCCGGCCCGGGCCCAGGTCCGAAGTCGTGGCCTAGCGGTCGTGCGCCGGGGGATCGGCCTACCCCTGTGCACCGGATCAGGCTGGCCGCCTCGAAGATCGAGGGCAGTGAGCGCATGGCCGCGTCCCCGCTGCTGTCCCGCTGTATGGCCATCGTCATCGCCTCCCGCTCTCAGCGTGGCCGGTCCGGCCTTTCAGGGGGATGCGCCGGCCCCTTACTTGAGGAAAACTTGCGCTCCGTGCGGAGGCGGAGACGAACGCGAGCCCAGACGGCCGGACTGGTCGTTCTGGTGTTGTTGCTCGTCACCACCGGTGTCTATGCCGAGGGCAACCCCCCGGTCACGCACATCCGGATCGCGACCGGCAGCCCCACCGCCGTCTACTACGCCTTCGGCCGGGCGCTCGGCCAGCTCGTCGAGGACAACCTGCCGGACGCGGACGCCGAGGTGATGGTGACCGCCGCTTCGGCCGAGAACGTGGAGCTGGTCGAGCACGGCGGTGCCGAGATCGGGTTCACCCAGGCGGACATCCTGGTCAGTGGCACCGCGCCGCCGGATCCGCGGGTGCGGGCGCTCGCCCGTGTCTACGAGGACCTGTTGCATCTCGTCGTGCCGACCAACTCGACGATCAAGACGCTCAAGGATCTCGAGGGGAAGCGGGTGGCCACCGGGGCCGCCGGGTCCGGCACCGAGATCACCGTGGGGCGGCTGCTCGAGGTCGCCGGGCTGCAGAACGCGATCCAGCGCCAGCGGTGGAACCTGGACGACTCGGCCGCCGCGCTCGCCGACGGGCGGATCGACGCTTTCTTCTTCTCCGGTGGGCTGCCCGTGCAGGCGATCGAGGACCTGAACAACAGCCTGGGCATCCGGATCGTCGATCTCGGCGAATGGGTCGAGCCCATGCGAAAGGCCCATTCGACCGTGTACGTCCGGCGCGAGGTCAACGACTCCGTCTACGACCTGCCGGCGGTCAGCACGCTCGCGGTGCCGAACTTCCTGGTGGTGCCGACGGACATGCCGGACGACATCGCGTACGACCTGACGAAGCTGCTGATGGAGCGGCACGAGGCGCTGGCCCGCGCGCACCCGGCGGGGGAGCGGTTCGACGTCCGCTCGGCGATCGGCACGATGCCGGTGCCGCTACACCCGGGCGCCGCCCGGTACTTCCGCGACGTGAAGCCGTAGCCGGACCCGGGCCTCCAGGCCGTGCGGCTCCAACGGGGCCAAGACCAGCGACCCACCGGACGCCTCGACCAGCACGGTGGCGATCGACAGCCCGAGGCCCGCGCCGTCGACGTTCTGCGTGTCGGGCGCCCGCCAGAACCGCCGCGTCGCCAGCCGGCACTCGGCGGCGGTCATCCCCGGGCCGTCGTCGCGCACCGTGACCACGACCCGGCCGGGCAGCGTGCTGACCGACACCGAGACGTGCCCACCCGCGCCGGCGAACTTCAGCCCGTTGTCGATGAGCGCGTCCAGCGCCTGGTCGAGGGCCGTGTCCGCCGCCGAAGCGAAGACCGCCGCAGAGGGCACCGCGGCCGTCAGGGTCACTCCGCGCTGGACCGCCAGCGGCAGCCACGCTTCGACCCGCGCGGCCACCAGCGAACCGGCGTCGACGACGACCGGTGGCCGGCCGTCCCACTCGGCGCGGGCCAGCGCCAGCAGGCTGTCGAGCACCCGGGCCAGCCGGTCGGACTCCTCCAGCGCCAGGTGGTGCTCCGGCCGGGCCTCGGTGGGCAGCATGTCGCCCAGGCCCTCGACCCGCAGCCGCAGCACGGTCAGCGGGTTGCGGAGCTGGTGGCTGGCGTGCGCGACGAACAGGCGCTGCCGTTCGAGGGCGTCCGTGACCGTGTCGGCCATCTCGTTGAAGCTGGTGGTCAGCCGCCGCAGCTCCGGCGGGCCGAGCGCGTGCGGCACCCGCGCGGTGCTGTCGCCGGCGGTGATCTCGTGGACGGCGGTGTCCAGCGAGAAGACGGGCCGCAGCACCCAGCGGGCCAGCCGGACCGCGGCCACCAGCGAGCCCACGAGGGCGACCAGCCCGACGATGCCGAGCATGGCCCAGGCGAACAGCATCGAACCGCGGGCCCGCTCGGTGGACGAGACGGTCAGGATGCCGCCCAGCACCGCCCCGCCCTCGTAGATCGGCACCGCGACCAGGAGCTGGCTCTCCTGCCAGGGCCAGACGTTGGTCGGCGAGCTCATCTGCCGGCCGGCCAGTGCGCCGCGGATGACGGCGTCGGCGCTCGGGCCGGGGTGCGGCCCGGCCGCGTTCACCACCCGCCGGTTCTGGTCGACGACGATCACGTCGATCCCGTAGAGCTCGTGGTAGCGGCCCAGCTCCGCCGCGACCGGGGTGAAGTCGTCGCCGCGAATGGCCGGTGCGGACAGGGCGGCGAACCGGGTCGCGTCGGCCAGCCGGTCGGCCAGCAGCGCCTGGGTGGTGCGCCCGCTCATCACCAGCGCCAGCGGCACCTCCAGCGCCAGCAACACCAGGCAGAGCAGCAGGAGGTACGTCGTGACGAGCCGGCGCCGCACGTCACTCGGCCTGTAGGCGGTAGCCGACGCCGCGCACGGTGCGGACCAGGTCGGGCTGACCGAGCTTGGCCCGCAGCGAGGCCACGTGCACCTCCAGCGTGTGCCGGCCCGACCAGGTGGTCTGCCACACGTCGAGCAGGATCCGCTCGCGGGTGACCGCCACACCGGGCTGGCGGGCCAACGAGGCCAGGATGTCGAACTCCTTGCGGGTCAGCGCGACCGGTTTCGCGTCGACGCTGACCTCGCGCGCGGTGAAGTCGATGCGCAGCGGGCCGATCTCGCGGGTCTGGCGCGCGGCCACCCCGCGGGCGGCCCGCCGCAGCAGGGCCTCGATGCGCAGCTGGAGCTCGGCCATGGAGAACGGCTTGACCACGTAGTCGTCGGCGCCGACCCGGAAGCCGTTGACCTTGTCACGCTCGTCGGAGCGGGCGGTCACGGCGATGATCGCGAGGTTGTCGTCGCGCGTGCGCAACGCACGGCACACGTCGATGCCGTCGCCGTCGGGCAGGCTGAGGTCGAGCAGCACCAGGTCACAGGGTGCGGCCTCGACGGCCGCCTTGGCGGTCGCCGCGTGCTCGACCTGGTAGCCCCGGCGCACGAGCATCGACTTCATGACGGACGCCACGCGTAGGTCGTCCTCGACGAGCAGAATGCGCATGGCTCCGCCTCCTCCCCCCGCGGTATTTGGAGCGCATCCTAACCGGCGTACCCGACAGAAAAGGTCGCCGAAGTGACGCGGAGGTGGCAGCGACGCGCAGCGAGCGGTGCCCGGCGGGAGCGACGGTCTGGACCGTCGCGGACCCGGGCAATAGGCTTTGTCCGGTTTATCCGTCACCCACCGTGCGGGAATGGGACGCCGGGCGCGGACGGTGCGCCGGTACCGCATAGACTTCGGTTCGCCACGGGGTGTGGCGCAGCTTGGTAGCGCACTCGCTTTGGGAGCGAGGGGCCGTGGGTTCAAATCCCGCCACCCCGACTGTGATCACCGAGGCCGGTGCCTGCGGCGGCCGGCGCCAGCGCGCCTACACTCGGGCTGATCACCCCATAAAGACATGTCGAGGAGTACGCCTGTGAAGAGCACCGTGGAGACCCTGAGCCCGACCCGGGTGCGGCTCGCCATCGAGGTGCCGTTCGTCGAGCTCGAGCCGAGCCTGCGCAAGGCGTACCGGGAGATCGCCCAGCAGGTGACCGTGCCCGGCTTCCGCAAGGGCAAGGTGCCGTCCGCGGTGATCGACCAGCGGGTCGGCCGGGGCGCCGTGCTCAACGAGGCCGTGCAGGAGGCGATCCCCGAGAACATCGTCGCCGCGGTCCGGGAGCACGAGGTCAAGACGCTCGGCCGCCCCGAGGTGGAGATCACCGAGTTCGGTGACGGCGAGCCGCTGAAGTTCACCGCGGAGATCGACGTCCGTCCGGAGATCACCCTGCCCGACCTGGCGACCATCGAGGTCACGGTCGACGAGCTGGCGATCGGCGACAACGAGATCGACGACCAGGTCAAGGCGCTGCGCGAGCGCTTCGCGACGCTGAAGACGGTCGAGCGGGCCGCCGCCGAGGGCGACTACGTGCAGATCGACATGAAGGCCACCGTCGACGGCGAAGAGGTCCCGGGCGGTTCCGCGACCAACATCTCCCACGAGGTCGGCAGCAAGCAGCTGCTCCCGGGGCTCGACGAGGTGCTGGTCGGCCTGGCCGCCGACGCCGAGACCTCGTTCAGCACCCAGCTCGTGGGCGGTGACTTCGCCGGCCGGGACGCCGACGTGGCGGTCACCGTGCGCACCGTCAAGGAGAAGCAGCTGCCGGAGCTGGACGACGAGTTCGCCCAGCTGGCCAGCGAGTTCGACACCCTCGACGAGCTCCGCGAGGACCTCCGCAAGCGGGTCACCCAGGCCAAGCAGGCCGAGCAGATCTACGCCGCCCGCGACAAGGCGCTGGAGCAGCTCGTCGCGGCCGCCGAGGTGCCGGCGCCCGAGGGCGTCGTCAAGGAGGAGGTCGAGCACCGCAAGCAGGCGATGGCCGACCAGCTCGAGCGGATCGGCGCCTCGTTCGACGAGTACCTCGCGGCCGAGGACAAGACCGAGGAGCAGATCGACACCGAGCTGACCGACGCGGCCACCGAGGGCGTCAAGATCCAGCTTGTGCTCGACACCCTGGCCGACGCCGAGGACGTGCAGGTCTCCGACGACGAGTTCGGTCACGAGATCATGCACCGCGCGCAGCGGGCCGGGATGCAGCCGCAGCAGTACTACGACCAGCTCGTCCGCTCGGGTGCCGCGGGTGCGGTGTTCGGCGACGTGCGGCGGGGCAAGGCGCTCACCCTGGTGATGGAGCGGGTCAAGATCACTGACACCGCCGGCAACCCGATCAGCCTGGACGCGGTGCGCGAGGTCACCGAGCACAACCACTGATCCGCCCCGCCTGCGCTCTGAGCGAACACGCTCTCGGGCGGGAAGTCAGGGCTCAGGTCTGCGGTTAATGTCGGGCGTAGAACGGAAACGAGCGAGAGGCTGCCATGACCGATCTGCATATTCCAGCGACGCCCATCCGGGCGCACGAGGCGCGCGGCGACCAGCTCGCCGGCGGGCTCGACGACTCGGTCTACAACCGGCTGCTCAAGGAACGCATCATCTTCCTCGGCAGTGAGGTTACCGACCAGGTGGCCAACCGCATCTGTGCACAGCTGCTGCTGCTGGCCGCCGAAGACCCGGGCCGTGACATCAACCTGTGGATCAACTCGCCGGGTGGCTCGGTCTACTCCGGCATGGCGATCTACGACACGATGCAGTTCATCGACAACGACGTGTCCACGGTCGCCATGGGCATGGCCGCGTCGATGGGCCAGCTCCTGCTCTGCGCGGGCACCAAGGGCAAGCGCTACGCCCTGCCGCACGCGCGGATCATGATGCACCAGCCGTCCGGCGGCATGGGTGGCACCGCGTCCGACATCGCGATCCAGGCCGAGCAGATGCTCTACACCAAGCGGATGTTCCAGGAGCGGGTCTCGCACCACACCGGCCAGGCCCAGGACCAGATCGAGGCCGACTCCGACCGCGACCGCTGGTTCACGGCCGCCGAGGCCAAGGACTACGGATTCATCGACAAGGTGATCACCGGAGCCGCTCAGGTTCCGGAAGGCGCCGGGACTCTGGGCTGAGGAGGCCAACCATGACTGATCTGACGCTGCCTCCGCAGTTCGCTCCGGTGCACAACCGCTACGTGCTGCCCTCGTTCGTCGAGCGCACCTCGTACGGGATCAAGGAGTCGAACCCGTACAACAAGCTGTTCGAGGACCGGATCATCTTCCTCGGCGTCCAGGTCGACGACGCGTCGGCCAACGACGTGATGGCGCAGCTGTTGACGCTCGAGGGCACCGACCCGGACCGCGACATCATCATGTACATCAACTCGCCCGGTGGCTCGTTCACGGCGATGACGGCGATCTACGACACCATGCAGTACGTCCGTCCGGACATCCAGACGGTCTGCCTGGGTCAGGCGGCCTCGGCCGCCGCCGTCCTGCTGGCGGCCGGCACGCCGGGCAAGCGGATGGCGCTCCCGAACTCGCGGATCATCATCCACCAGCCGGCCACCGAGGGCGGCTACGGGCAGGGCTCCGACATCGAGATCCAGGCGCGCGAGATCCTGCGCATGCGGTCGCAGATGGAGGAGATCATCTCCCGGCACTCGGGCCGGGCGCGCGAGCAGGTTTCGCGTGATGTCGACCGTGACAAGATCATGACGGCTGACGAGGCTCGGGAGTACGGGCTGGTCGACACGATTCTCACCAGCCGCAAGAAGGGCCTGCTGGCAGCCGCTGCCGCTGGCTGAGATGGGCAAAGTGTCGGGGATCGGCCAGCTTGGTTACACTGGCTGGTCCCTGACACACCCATTTTGGGGGTCGGAGATAACGCCCCTAGCGGGTAACGTCGAGTTTGCACACAACCCCGGAGGCGGTCCGCCGCGGCCGACGAGCGCAGGGAGAACGTAGGTGGCACGGATCGGCGACGGTGGCGACCTACTCAAGTGCTCCTTCTGTGGGAAGTCGCAGAAGCAGGTCAAGAAGCTCATCGCGGGCCCAGGTGTCTACATCTGCGACGAGTGCATCGACCTCTGCAACGAGATCATCGAAGAGGAGCTGGCTGAGTCCGGCGAGGTGAAGTGGGAAGAGCTTCCCAAGCCGATGGAGATCTACCAGTTCCTCAACGGCTACGTGGTGGGCCAGGACCAGGCGAAGAAGGCCTTGTCGGTCGCGGTCTACAACCACTACAAGCGGATCCAGGCCGAGTCCCACACCGGGTCGGGCAACGAGGTCGAAGTCGCCAAGTCCAACATCATGCTCATCGGCCCCACGGGCTGCGGCAAGACGCACCTGGCGCAGACCCTGGCCCGCATGCTCAACGTGCCGTTCGCGATCGCCGACGCCACCGCGCTGACCGAGGCCGGCTACGTCGGTGAGGATGTCGAGAACATCCTCCTCAAGCTGATCCAGGCGGCCGACTACGACATCAAGCGCGCCGAGACCGGCATCATCTACATCGACGAGGTCGACAAGATCGCGCGCAAGTCGGAGAACCCGTCGATCACCCGCGACGTCTCCGGCGAAGGTGTCCAGCAGGCGCTGCTCAAGATCCTGGAGGGCACGGTCGCCAACGTGCCGCCGCAGGGCGGTCGCAAGCACCCGCACCAGGAGTTCATCCAGATCGACACCACCAACGTGCTGTTCATCTGTGGTGGCGCGTTCGCCGGTCTCGACCGGATCATCGAGTCCCGCACCGGCCAGGGCGGCACCGGCTTCGGTGCCCGACTACGCGCGGTGTCCGAGCGCTCGACGGACGACGTGTTCAGCCAGGTCATGCCCGAAGACATGCTCAAGTTCGGCCTGATCCCCGAGTTCATCGGCCGACTCCCGGTGATCACCAACGTCCGGTCCCTCGACCGCGAGGCGCTGGTCAAGATCCTGACCGAGCCGCGCAACGCGCTGGTCCGGCAGTACCAACGGCTTTTCGAGCTCGACGGCGTCGAGCTCGAGTTCGAGCCGGCGGCCCTGGAGGCCATCGCCGACCAGGCCATGCTCCGCGGCACCGGTGCCCGCGGCCTGCGGGCCATCCTCGAAGAGGTCCTCCTCTCCGTGATGTACGAGGTGCCCAGCAACCCCGACGCCGCCCGCGTCCTGATCACCCGCGCGGTGGTCATGGAGCGCGTCAACCCGACGATCGTGCCTCGCGAGTTCGCCGGCCGTCGCCGGCGGGACCGCGAGGAGAAGTCGGCCTGACGCCCCGTGCGCGTCGCGGTCTGCCAGCTCAACGCGCGGGACAACCGCGCCGACAACCTCAAGGTGGCGCGCTCGCTGCTGGAGCGGGCTGCCGCGCTCGGGGCCGACGTCGCGGTGCTGCCGGAATACACGGACTATCTCGGTCCGTCGTCGGGGCTGCCTTCGCCTGAGCCCGTCGACGGTGAGTACGGGTCGTTCTTCGCCGCCGCTGCTCGGGATCTCGGGATGTGGGTGCACGCGGGCTCGTTCCACGAGGTGGGGCCTTCGCCGGCGCATTCGTACAACACGTCGTTGCTCTTCGACCGCTCCGGCACGCTGGCGGCGACGTATCGGAAGATCCACCTGTACGACGTGGACATTCCGGGCAAGGTCTCCTATCTGGAGTCGGCGACGATCGCGCCTGGGTCCACGACATCGGTGGCCACCGTCGAGGGTGTCCCCTTCGGCCTGACCATCTGCTACGACCTGCGCTTCCCGGCGCTTTATCGGTCCCTGGCCGTGGACTCGGCCGCCCAGGTCCTGGTCGTGCCGGCGGCGTTCATGCTGCACACCGGCCGCGACCACTGGGAAGTCCTGTTGCGGGCCCGGGCGATCGAGAACCAGTGCTACGTGGTCGCGGCGAGCCAGATCGGCGACCACGAGCCGGGCCGTTCGTGCTTCGGCCGCTCAATGATCATCGACCCGTGGGGCACGGTCGTGGCGCAGGCCCCCGACGAGGTGACCGTGGTGGTCGCGGACCTGGACCTGTCCCGGTTGGCCCGCATCCGGCGCGAACTGCCGTCGCTGGCCAACACACAGCAGTTCGACGTCGGCTGATCTCCTTGGGATCGCGCTTCGACGAGCACGAGCGTGCCCAGTGGGCGGGCCGGGCGTCGGTCTATCGCGACACCCTCGCCGCGCTGTGCGCGGGGCCGGCCGAGTCCCTGCTGGACGCCGCCGGGGTCTCTGCTGGTGTAGCCGTCCTCGATGTCGGCACCGGGTCGGGGACGGTCGCGTCGTTGGCGCTTGTCCGCGGGGCGTCGGTGATCGCGGTCGACGCGGAGCCGAGCATGGTCGCGTTGGCCGCCCTCTCGTTGCCGGACGTCCGACTGGCGTCGCTGCCCGAGCTGCCATTCGCGGCCGGGCTGTTCGACGCGGCGGTAGCCAACTTCGTGGTCAACCACGTCGGCGATCCGCTGGCGGCAGTGGCGGAGCTGGGCCGGGTGGTGCGGCCGGGCGGCCGGGTCGCGGTGACGATCTGGCCGCATCCACAACCGGTCGCGCAGCGGCTGTGGG
Organism: Asanoa hainanensis; assembly: GCF_900188485.1. Taxonomy (GTDB): domain Bacteria; phylum Actinomycetota; class Actinomycetes; order Mycobacteriales; family Micromonosporaceae; genus Asanoa; species Asanoa hainanensis. The sequence continues at coordinate 418,095 of NZ_FZPH01000005.1, read as the reverse complement.
CCGACATCTTCGCCGCCGCTTCGGTCGTGCGCCCGCCAGACCTGCCGCGGGTCGAGGTCGGCCACGACTTCCCGCGGAGCGTCGAGGGGCTGAGCTCCCTGTTCGCGCGGTCCGGGTATGCGGACGTCTCGGGCTCGGAGCTTTCCTGGATCCACCGCACGGATCCCGAGGCGTGGTGGAACGGTCCGGCCGCCGGAATTGGCGCCACCGGCGCGGTGCTGACGGCCCAAGACTCCGCGACGCGTTCGCGGGTGCGCTCGGAGTTCGACCGACTCACGGCACCGTTCATGGAGGCCGACGGCCGGTTGGCGTTGCCGACGTCGGCCGTCCTGGTGTCCGCGCAGGTTGCCTGACCATTTCGCCACCAGGCGCAAGGTTGGTTCGGCTTTGCGCTTGGACCTGGCTTGCGGTTCGACGGGCCTTGCGGTTGGACCCGCCGTGAACCGGGCTCGTGGTCGACCGGCCTATGGTCGGATCGGCCTGCGGCCGACCTGCCCGCGGCGGACCGGGTCTGTGGTCGGACCGGCCCGCGGCGGACCGGCCCTACGGTCGGAACGGCCCGCGGCCGACCGGGCGGTCCGCGTCAGCGAGCAGGCCTCGTGGAGCCAGATGGTGAGTGTCACGATGATGGGTACCGGGTGGGGTGGGAAAAGTTCAGGAGAGAACTGCGGGAATTGCGTGGTGCCGGCCGGCCAGCGGCGCGAGGGCGACCGTCGCGACCGCGACCAAAACGGCGCCGAGCACCCGGGGCAGGCCCGCCAACTCGTCCACGTCGCGGGTAGCGGGCCCCCGAGGGCGCGCACCGGAGGGGTTGGTCAGAAGCCGCCGGCCAGGTAGCTCAGGACCGCGATGCCGACGACCGCCGCGCCCGTGACGAGCATGGCGGTGGTCATGCGTGACGGGCCGCGGGCTGCCAGGCGGTAGGCGGCCGCGCCCAGCGCGAGCAGGACACAGAGGCCGATGACCAGCTGCCAGAACGAGACCAGCATTCCGAGCAACGCGTCCTCGGCGAGCACCACGCTCCCGTCGGGCATGACTCACTCTCGCACACCCTCGACACGCTCTCATTTCACCGAGCCGCGCATCACCCCGGAGATCACCCAGCGCTGGGCGAACAGGTAGACCAGGACCATCGGGGCCAGGGCCATCAGGTACGACGCGAACGCCAGCGTGTAGTTCGTGCTGAACTGGCCCTGGAAGACGTACTGGACCAGCGGCAGCGTCTGCGCCGACGGCGACGACAGCACCACCAGCGGCAGCAGGAAGTCGTTCCACGCCCACAGGCAGGTCAGGATGCCGACCGTCGCGTTGATCGGGGCCAGCAGCGGGAAGATGATCCGCCAGAACGTCGTCCACACGCTGGCACCCCTCGGTCATCGCCGCCTCTTCCAGCTCGCGCGGGATCGAGTTGAGATAGCCGACGTAGATGAAGACGTTGAGCGCGAGCCCGTACACCACGTACAAGAAGATCAATCCGACCTGGTTGTCCATGAACAGCAGCGAGGTCTGCTTCACCACGGGCAGCATGATGATCGGGAAGGGTACGAACAGTGCCGAGACGAAGTAGAAGAACAGGATCTTGAAGCGGCGCCGGTGCATGTTACGGCTGATCGCGTACGCCACCATCGAGTTCGTCACCAGCGTCAGCACGACCGCGCCCACGGTGATCAGCGCGCTGTTCAACGCCGCCTGCGGGAAGTTCGTCAGGTCCCAGGCCTCGGAGAAGTTGGCCCAACGGGGGTCGGCGGGCAACCCGAAACCCGACCCGGACAGCTCGTCCGGAGTCTTCAAAGCCGTGACCACAGCGAAGTAGAGCGGCACCAGCACGGTCAGCGAGAGCACGCACATCAGCGCGGTCAGCCACCAGTTGACCTTGAATTCCGAACGCCGCCGAGTGAGACCGAGGACCGTCATCAGGCCTGCACCTCCCGGCGCATCAGGATGCGGAGCTGGAACAGCGAGAACGCGACGATGACGACGAAGAACACCACGGCGTTGGCGGTCTGGTACGCGAAGTCGCCGCCCTGGAAACCGCCCCGGTAGATGACCAGCGAGATCGACTCGGTCGCCGTGCCCGGGCCGCCGTTGGTCAGCGGGATGATGTGGTCGAAGACGTTCAGGAAGTTCTTCAGCGACAGCACCATGTTGATCGTGAAGAACGCGGCGATCAGCGGGAAGGTGATCTGCCGGAACTGACGCCAGGCGCCGGCGCCGTCGATCGAGGCCGCCTCGTACAACTCGCCCGGGATGGTCTGCAGCCCGGCCAGGTAGAGGATCACCGCGAACGCCGTGGCCGCGAGGGTGGCGTCGGCCGGCCGTCCACCCCGCTCGACGTGGTCGCCGGCGGTCACCGCTTCGCCGGGGTCAAGCTCACCGGATCGCACGGGTACGCCGTGCTGGCCGACCTGCGATCCGCGGTGCTGGCCAGGGTGGACGGTCCGCTGCGCGGCACGTCGCCGGCCGACATCGTGGCCAGCGTGGCGGCCCTGGTCGCCTGCGTCGCCGGCGACCAGCCGCTGACCGGCATCGGGGTCAGCCTCGGTGGCCGGGCCGCCGACCACCGGATCGTCACAGCGGCGCCCTATCTGGGCTGGTCCGAGCCCGTCGACCTCGGCGGGCTGGTGACCACCGCGACGCTGGTGCCGACCGTCGTCGACAACGACGTGCTGGCCCTGGCCCGGGCCACGCACTGGTTCGGCGCGGCCCGCGGCACCGACCGGTTCGCCCTGGTCACGATCGGGGTGGGGATCGGCTACGGCCTGGTCGTGCACGACCGCCTGGTGGACAGCGACGACGCCGGCGTCGGCCTGGTCGCCCACCTCTGCCTCGACCCGCTCGGTCCGCTGTGCGCCCGCGGCCACCGGGGCTGCGCGGAGGCGATGCTGGCCAGCGGCAAGATCCGGGACGCGGTCGCGCTCGGCCGGGGCGGCGCTCTGACCTATGCGGAGTGCCTGGAGCTCGCGTCGTCCGGTGACCCGGTGGCCGCGCGGGTGGTCGGCGACGCCGGGCGGGCCCTGGGGCGGCTGGTCGCCATGATCGCCAACCTGACCATGGTGCCGACGGTGGTGCTGGCCGGCGACGGCGTCCGGCTGGCGTCGGTGGCCGCGGACGCCGTCGCCGCGGGCCTGGCCGCCGACCGAGACCCGGCCGCCGACCCGGTGCGCGTCGAGATCCACCCCGGCGGGTTCGACGAGTGGGCCCGGGGTGCCGCTGTCACCGCGATCCAGTCGTATACGACTCCTGGGGGCAGCGGATTGGTGCACCGTTAGTGCATAGTGGACGCCTACGCGGTTCGACGGTTTCGAACGGAGGGTCAGACGTGGTCGAGGCTCCACCCGATCGTGGATCCAAGCCGGCCACGGCGGCCCGGATCTACGACTACATCCTGGGCGGCACCTTCAACTTCCTGGCCGACCGACAGGCCGGCGACAAGATGATCGAGATGTTCCCGATGGTCCGGGCGGCCGCCCGCGACAACCGGTCCTTCCTGCGCCGCGCGGCGCGGCACGTCGCCAACGCCGGCGTGACCCAGTTCCTCGACATCGGCTCGGGCATCCCTACCGAGGGCAACGTCCACGAGGTGGTGCAGGCGGTCACGCCCGACGCCCGGGTGGTCTACGTCGACATCGACCCGGTGGCCGTGTCGGAGAGCCTCGACCTGCTCCGCAACAACCCCCACGCCACGGCGATCAACGCCGACCTGCGCGAGCCGGGGTCGATCCTCGAGCACCAGCAGGTGCGGGCGACGCTCGACTTCGACCGGCCGGTCGGGCTGCTGCTGTGCGCGGTGCTGCACTTCGTGCCCGACGACGAGCTCGCGACGGGCGTCGTCCGCACGTTGCTGAAGGCCCTGCCGCCCGGCAGCCACCTGGTCCTGTCACACGGCTCGGTCGAGGGCATGCCCGAACGCACGGCGCAGCTCGAAGACGCCAAGGACCTCTACAAGCGGAACACCTCGAGCCAGCTCTTCCCGCGTACGCGCGGCGAGGTCCTGGGTTTCTTCGAAGGCCTCGACCTCGTGGACCCGGGCGTGGTGTGGGTGCCGCAATGGCACCCGGACCCGGCCGACCCGAGCAACTTCGAGGACAACCCGCCGCAGAGCGCCTCGGTGGGAGGCGTCGGCCGGGTGGTCTGACGCCGGCCCGCCCGCGAGTCACGTCTTACGCACCGCGCTGGTGAAACCGGCGATGAACAAGGTCGCGAAGGTCCAGGCGAGCAACTGGAGAAACCAGCCGGCGACCGTGAGGGTCTGGCCGGTGGCGGTCGCGGTGGGCTGGCAGCGGTCGCGGGCGCCGGTCTTGAGCAGGGGAGTGCCCAGGTCGAGGCCGACGCCGATCTGGTCGACGGTCGAGCAGGCGGCGGTGCCCGGTTTCTGCGCGAGCCCGCCGTGGTGCCCGCCGACGACGACGCTGAGGACGACCGCCGTCGCCAGCGTGGCCAGCAGCAGGAGCAACGCCCGCCAGGGCTGGTAGCCGTACCCCAGGGTGAAGCCGGTGAACCGCCCCCAGGCCCGTTCGGAGCGGGACAGCCCCGCGCGCGTTATCTGGTCACGGCGTTGGGCGATCAGGATGGCGCGGGCGTCGCGGTCGTGTCCAGCGGTGCGGTAGGCGCCGGCGAGCTGCTGGTAGGCCTGCGCCTGATAGCCGGGGGTGTGCGCCCGGAGCGTGGTCAGCCAGCGGCGCGCGGATCGCGGCCACGGGAGCCCGGCGTACGTCAGCCCGTCCAGGTCGACGCTGTCCACCCCGTCGAGGTCCAAGGCGAGGGACCCGCCGACGCGTACGAAGGTCAGCTCCAGCACGGCCCGGTCGCCACCGCCGGTGGCGGTGAAACCCCAGTCCAGGGCCAGATCCCGGTCGACCCGGAGCCCGTCGGCGACGACGGCCGGTCCGATGTCGCTCCCGATCCGCGCCCCGGCACCGGTCAACGAGCCCAGTTGGGCACCGATCAGCCGGACGGCGCCTTCGGTGGCGGAGGTGACAGCGGCGCCGTCGTCGAGCAGCATTTCGTGGGAGACCTCGGCGTTGCCGACGTCGAGGGCGGGACCGGCCGTGTTCTGGAAAAACGCCCGGCTACAGTTGAGTTGCCCGCCGATGTCGGCACCGACCAGGCGGACCGTGCCGTGCTTGTTGGCGCTGGCGGCGGTGAAGCCGTCGCGCAGGAACACGCTCTGGTCGGTGCGGAGGCCGTCGGCGTCGAGGGCGGGCCCGTTCGCGCTCTCCAGCCGCGCGCCGGTGCAATCCAGGGTGCCCAGGTGGGCGGCGAGCAGCCGCACCGTGCCCTTCACGGTGGTCTCCGCCAGCGAGAACGTCGGCGCGGTGAGTCGGCTGGCCTCGACCGTCCCGTCGACCCGGCAGCCGACCAGGGCCACGGCCGGCAGGTGGGCGTTGCTGAGCGTCAGGCCGTCCGCGAGCAGGCAGTCGCGTAGCTCGATCGCCACGGTGCTGGTGATGTTCGTCAGATCGATCCGGCCGGAGATCCGCGCCCCACGGAGCCGCACACCATGGGGATCCGCCTCCGCGCTCCCACGGACGAGGTCCCGGACGAGTGACGCGGAAATCGTGCGCTCCGCACCCCATGAACGCATCGCGGCCTCGTCGACCGCCCCGTCACCGGCCAGATCGAGCACCTCCCCGGCATCGACGGCGTCGATCAGCCGTTGCTCGACAGGTCTGTTGGACAACGGCGTGACCTCCGGAGCGCGAGAGCTTGGAGTGTGCCATCAAGGCAGCGAATCCGTCGAGACGTGTCCGGCCCCCCCGTGCGCTCCGACGTCTCGGGCAACCGACGCGGAGAGGTGGAGCGCATGAGCGGCAGGTGGCGGCATCTGGTGTGGATCCCGCAGGTGGTGTTGGCGCTGGCCATCGGAGGCGGTGGCCTGGCGAAGCTGTTCGGCGACCCGGCGATGGTCGACCTGTTCGCGGACATCGGCGCCGGGCAGTGGTTCCGCTATGCGGTCGGCACGCTGGAGGTCGCCGGCGCGATCGGTCTGCTGGTTCCGCGGCTGGCGTTCGCCTCGGCGCTCGGCCTTGTCGGCCTGCTCGCGGGCGCGGCCGTCACGAACGCCGCGGTACTCGGTGTGTCCGTGCTGACCCCGCTGGCTTACCTCGCGGTCGCGGCCTTCGTGGCTTACGCGCGCCGGCCGACCCGGGCAGCGGAGGTCACTGCCAGGGGATCCCGCAGGCCTGGGCGATCGCCGCGATGAGCGCGGCCGCCGCGCCGACCTCTTCGAACCTGTCCCGCGCCGAGCGGAGCCGGTTCGCCAAGCGCGCCGGGCGGTTGATCGCCTCCTCGACGTCCTCGACGGCGGCGCGGGCCGCGTCGGGGTCGCCGGCCTGGTCGATCAGCTCGCGGAGCTGGCCGAGCAGGGCCGCCACGTCGGTCGCGTGGTAGTTGACGGTCGCGCTGGCGTGCTCGCCGGCCGCGACCGGGCCGTGGAACGTGCCGCCGCTGATGCTGACTCCGTCGGTCACGCCCGCGTGCCTCCCTTCGGCCCGGCGACCGCGGCGTTGGCGGTGGCGGGACCGTTGGCGGTGGCGTTTGCCTCCCGGCCGAACGCCGTCGGGCCGTTGAAGGTGCCGCCGGACACGTTGACGACCGAGTTGTCGTGGACCACGTTGACCCGCTGGACCAGCTCGTTGGTGTCGACGCCCTGGCTCTCCAGGTAGTCGATCACGGCACCGGTCAGCCGGCGCTCGATCAGCTTGCTGTACTTGGTCGAGTCCAGCGTCTGGATGAACGTGTCCGGCTCCCGGTTGGACGCGAGCGCGCGGATGCTCACGCGGGCTCCGTAGTCGTACCGCGGCGCCTCGAAGCTGCGGCGGTCCAGGCGGTTCATCCGCCCCGTCATGGTCCAGTGCCGGTGCAACCCGACGACCAGTTCCAGGGGCGCCAGGATCAACGACACGGGCATCGTGCGTACGGCGTCCGCCAGTGCCCGGAGCAGGAGGTCCTTGTTGTTGCGCGGCAGCCGGTCGATCTCGTGGAACCGGTCGTCGACGGGCCCGAGCATCGTCGGCACGTACTCCAGGTACAACAGCCCGCCCTCGACCGCCAGGTGGACGAACGCCGAGATCTCGACCTCCTGGTCTTCGGCGCCCAGAATCGGGTAGCCGTACTGGTCGCGTACGGCGGTGCCGCGCGTGCCGGTGGTGGCGCGCAGGAAATGCCGCGCACTGGCCTGCGGATGCCGGATGAAGGCCTCGATCGCACCCCGGCTGGCGTACGGGAACGGCAACCGTGCGGTGAGGTCGACCAGCGGGCTCGTGGGTTCCCGCTCACCGGCCGCGATGACGACGTCGCGAAGCTGGAGGCCGGCGATCTGCTCCGGCTCGGGCAGCGAGTCGTCGCGAAGCTCCGCTAGCCGCCGCTTGACGTAGCGGTTGAGGGCCACCGGGTCGATCCGCACCGGCTCACCCGGCCCGTACCGGTTCGGGTCCCCGGCGCGTCGCAGCTCGAGGACGAGGGACCAGTCCCGGCCACGCCGGCCGGCGCCGAGGAAGGGCTCCTGTCCACTGTAGAGAAGCAGGTTGCCGTCCTGGGCTCCACCGGCGACCCGCGCCCGGCGCTCGAGCCGCTGGTTGCCCAGCCGGGGCAGTTGGTGCGGTGCGTCCGGCGCCAGGTCGCGCACGAGGGTCTGGAGGTTGCGGTTGCTCGCGTAGGTGAGGACGCCGAACGCCAGCGCGGCGAAGACCAGGCTCTCCACGACCAACTGGAGGGCGGTGGGCGGCGTCGGTTCGACGTACGTTCCGCGACTCTGCATGAAGTAGCGGCGCGGGAACCAGCTCACCCTGCGGATAGGTTCCGTCCAGGATCCCGCCGCCGCACCGCGCGGTGTCACGCCACGGGCTGTGGCTCCTCCAACGCCGCGATCTTTCTCCAGCCGCGCCCGCGTCAGTCGCCGCTGAGGGACTGCGGGGTATAGCCGCCCGTGCTTATCGTGGCGGGATGACCTGGACGCTGCACGAGCACGAGGACGACATCGTCGCCGCCTACATCGCCGGGCAGCCCCTGGAGAAAATCGCCGCGAGGTTCGAGGTCGACGCGGCGCGGGTTGAACTCATCGTTGACCGGTGGCTGCCGCCCACGGGGCTCCAGGTCCCCGGCACCCGGCTCCTGGTGGCCACCGGCATCGGGTTTCTGGTCGGGTCGATGGCATATCTACTCGGCGCCCGAACGGCGTTCCTCATCGTGCTCGGGATCGTCGCAGTCTTGGTGGCTCTCCCGATCCTGACCTCGCTGGCGCCGCTGCGCGGCAGGCGGTAACGGGTCACCGCGCAACCCACAGTCAGATGCCAAAGGCGACGACGTTGGGCTCGGTGGTCGCGCCGTCGGGCGTGGTGGTGTTGGGCTGCGGTGGGTTTCTCGATCAGTGGGCTGACCTTGGCGAGACCTTGTCGGTTCGGGCCACGCGGGCCGCCGGCGAGGGTGGTGCCCATCTGCGGGACTGGCTTGCGGAAGCGGTCGCCGTGCCGGCCGGGTCCGGACTGTTGACAGTTACCGCGCGAACCCGCCCCGGAACGTACGACGAGACCGCGACCATCGGCACGCTCGACATCGACCTGAACGTGCCCTGGTCGATGGTGTCAGCGACACCGGAACCCGTGCACCTGGGCGATCTTCCCGTCGATCGGTCCGGGATGGTCGTCGGTGACGCGGTCGCGCTTGACTCCTGGGTCGGCTTCCTGTCGTCGGCGCGCACCGTCGACGGTTTGGCCGATCTGCGGATCTGGGGTGCCGGCGCCGAGGAGGCGTGCGCGGAATTCCGTGTGCCGCGGGTCCGGGCTGGCGAGCATGGCTGGCTCGATCTGCCCATCGAGGTCGCGCACGAGCGGGCGGCCGCGATCAACCAGTGGGCCGTGGACCGGGGCCACCACGCGCACCTGGCACACGTCGACCCGCACAGCCATCACCATCTCGGGTATCGCGCGGGCTGGTCGAGTCCGCTCGGCGCCGGGGTGGTCGAGGTGGCGGGCTGCCCGACCCTCTGCGTCCACTGGTCACCGAGCGAACTACAGCGATTCACGGCGGGCCGGGCGTACGGGCAGGTATACCCGCTGACGCTGGAACCCGTCGAGGGCAAAGCCGTGCTTCGGTGGGCTATCCCACCCGCCGGTGACGAGGTCTGACTCGATCGCGGCTATTCGCCTTGGGGGGTTCCGACCCGGAGCATCGGGGCGTATTTCGGGACGTATTCCTGGCCCGTCATTTCTTGGATCGCGACCATGACCTCGTCAGTGATCTGGCGCAGGGACGAGCTGTCGCTGCCCCGGCCGCTCACCTCGATCGGCTTGCCGAACTTGACCGTCGCCGTGCCGCGTTTGAAGCGGGGCACTCGGTGGCCGATCGGCTGGAGCTCGTCGGTGCCGATGAAGCCCACCGGGATGATGGGCACGTTGGCCGCCAGCGCCAGGCGGGCCACGCCCGTGCGGCCGCGGTAGAGGCGGCCGTCGGGTGAGCGGGTGCCCTCCGGGTAGATCGCTACCAGGTCGCCGGACTTGAGCACCGGGATCGCTCCGTCGAAGGCGCTCAGGGCCGCCCGGCCGCCGGCTCGCTCCACCCGGATCGCGCCGATTCCGGTCATCACCGAGCGGCTGAACCAGCCTCGGAAGCCCGTGCCGGTGAAGTATTCCGCTTTCGCCCAGAATGCGATGTGGCGCGGGATGACCGAGCCCAGGAACAGCTCGTCGGCCACCGAGAGGTGGTTGCCGGCCAGGATCGCGCCGCCGCGCGGGGGTACGTTCTCCAAGCCCTCGACCTTCGGCGCCCAACCCCACCGCATGCTCACGCCAATGGTGAGCTGGCCGATCGTGTAGAGCAGCGGCACGGGTCCTCCGGATCTCGCGGCGTGGGCGGTGTCACCGTAACCGACACCGCCCGCCGCCGCGAGTGGACGAACAGGCCCTAACTACGCGTGACCGTCACCCGGACGGGTTCGCCGTCGCCGACCTCGCCCTCGAAGCCAGAAGCAGCCGCACCGAACGTCACCGCGTCGGCCAGGACCTCGCGGGCCACGAAGTCGCGGTGCGCTTCGACCGCCGCACGCATCCCGTCAGATCCCGAGAGAACGACCGTGATCCGGTCCGAGACGTCCAGGTCCGCGTCGCGCCGGGCCTGCTGGACCACCCGGACCACGTCGCGGGCGACGCCCTCCGCGGCCAGTGCCGGCGTCACTGTGCTGTCCAGCACGACCACGCCCTCACCACCGGGCAGGGTGGCCGAATTGTCCGGGTCCGCGGCCACCAGCTTCAGGTCGTACTCGCCCTCCTGGAGGGTGACCCCGGCGGCGACCGGCTGGCCCGCGACCAACGACCAGTCGCCGGCCTTGACCGCCTTGATCACCTGCTGGACCTGGCCGCCGACCCGCGGGCCGAGCGCCCGGGGCACGACCGTGAGCACCCGCTCGCAGTGCGCCGCCACGTCGCCGGTGAACTCCACCGACTTGACGTTGACCTCGTCGGTGACCAGGTCGGCGAACGGCCGCAGCAGGTCCGCGTCCGGCGTCGCCACCGTCAGCGACGGCAGCGGCAGCCGGACCCGCAGGCCCTTGGCCTTGCGCACCGACAGCGCCGACGACACCAGCTCACGGACGGCGTCCATCGCCGCCACCAACGCGTGGTCCGAAGGGAACGAGTCGGCGGACGGCCAGTCGGTCAGGTGCACCGAGCGCTCACCCGTCAGACCACGCCACACCTCCTCGGCCGTCAGCGGCGCCAGCGGGGCCATCACCTGGGTCAACGTCTCCAGCACCGTGTAGAGGGTGTCGAAGGCGTCCCGGTCACCGGCCCAGAACCGGTCACGGGACCGGCGCACGTACCAGTTGGTCAGCGCGTCCAGGAACGACCGCACGGCCCCGCACGCGCCCGAGATGTCGTACGCGTCCATCTGCTTGGTCACGGTCGCGACGAGCTCGCCGGTCTTGGCCAGCACGTAACGGTCGAGCAGGTGCGTCGAGTCGGTCCGGCGCACCGCCTCGTAGCCGTCGGCGTTGGCGTAGAGCGAGAAGAAGTACCAGACGTTCCACAGTGGAAGCAGCACCTGCCGCACGCTGTCGCGGATCGCCGGCTCGGTGACCGGCATGTCGCCACCGCGGAGCACCGGCGACGACATCAGCATCCAGCGCATCGCGTCGGAGCCGTACGAGTCGAACACCTCGTACACGTCGGGATAGTTCTGCAGGCTCTTGCTCATCTTGCGGCCGTCGGACCCTTGCAGGATGCCGTGGCTCACGCAGGTGCGGAACGCCGGCCGGTCGAACAGCGCCGTGGCCAGCACGTGCATGGTGTAGAACCAGCCGCGCGTCTGTCCGATGTATTCGACGATGAAGTCGCCTGGGTAGTGGTGCTCGAACCAGTCCGCGTTCTCGAACGGGTAGTGCACCTGGGCGAACGGCATCGACCCGGACTCGAACCAGCAGTCGAGCACCTCCGGAACCCGCCGCATCGTGGAGCGACCGGTGGGATCGGAGGGGTTCGGCCGGGTCAGGTCGTCGACGTGCGGCCGGTGCAGATCGGTGACCTGCACGCCGAAGTCCCGCTGGAGCTCCTCCAGCGAACCGTAGACGTCCACACGCGGATAGGCCGGATCGTCCGACTTCCACACCGGGATCGGCGAGCCCCAGAACCGGTTGCGGCTGATCGACCAGTCGCGGGCGTTGGCCAGCCACTTGCCGAACGAGCCGTCCTTGACGTGCCCCGGCGTCCAGTCGATCTGCTGGTTGAGCTCGACCATCCGGTCCTTGAACTTGGTCACCTGCACGAACCAGGACGACACCGCCTTGTAGACCAGCGGGGTGTCGCACCGCCAGCAGTGCGGGTAGGAGTGCGTGTAGGTCTCCTGCCGCACCACCACGCCGCGCTCCTTGAGGTCGCGCGTCACCGGCTTGTTGGCCTCGAAGACCTGCATTCCCTGGTACGGGGGAACGAGCGCGGTGAACCGGGTGTGGTCGTCGACCGTCACGATGGTCGGGATGCCGGCCGCGTTGCAGGCGTTCTGGTCCTCCTCACCGAAGGCGGGCGCCATGTGCACGGCGCCGGTGCCGTCCTCGGTGGTGACGAACTCGCCACCGAGCACCTGGTACGCGTTCGGACCGGCCTGGTCGACCAGGAAGTCGAACAGCGGCGTGTAGCGCTTGCCGACCAGGTCGGCGCCGCGCCGGGTGCCGGTGCGGGTGAACCCCTCCAGCTCCTTGGCGTAGTAGTCGGTGCGGGCGGCACCCACCAGGTAGACCTGGCCGGCGTCGTCGGTGAACTCGGCGTACTCGATGTCGGGCCCGACCGCGACCGCCAGGTTGGACGGCAGCGTCCACGGCGTGGTGGTCCAGACCGCGAGCTTCTCGCCGGTGTCGAGGGTGAACCAGACGGTCAGCGACGGGTCGTGCCGGTCGCGGTAGACGTCGTCCATCCGGGTCTCGGTGTTGGACAGCGGGGTCTCACAGCGCCAGCAGTAGGCCAGCACCTTGAAGCCCTCGTACACCAGGCCCTTGTCGTGCAGGCTCTTGAAGGCCCACATGACGCTTTCCATGTAGGACAGATCGAGCGTCTTGTAGTCGTTGGTGAAGTCGACCCAGCGGGCCTGGCGGGTGACGTAGCGCTCCCAGTCCTGCGTGTACTGCAGGACCGAGGTGCGGCAAACCTCGTTGAACCGCTCCACGCCCAGGTCGACGATCTCGGCCTTGGTGGTGATCCCGAGCTGCTTCTCGGCGACGACCTCGGCGGGCAGGCCGTGGGTGTCCCACCCGAACCGGCGCTCGACCCTGCGCCCCCGCATGGTCTGGTAACGGGGGACGACGTCCTTCACGTAACCCGTGAAGAGGTGGCCGTAGTGCGGCAGGCCGTTGGCGAAGGGGGGACCGTCGTAGAAGACGAACTCATTGTCGGCGGGCCCGCCGACAGCAGCGGAAACGCCCGCCGTTTCATCTGCGCCGCCGGAGGCGGCTGGCCGGAGCTCGATCGACGCCTGGAATGTCTTGTCGGCCGTCCAGTGGTCCAGCACACGCCGCTCGACCGCGGGCAGGTCGGGGCTCGCCGGGACGCCCGGCTTGCTCTCGTGCTTGGGATAGGCCATCGGTGGTCAATCTCCTCGAACAGCTCACACACGTCGTGGACTGCGAGGACGACCCATAAGGCCGCGGTACCACCCCGCTTGGTGATCAAAGAACGACCACCCGCTCGTTGTCGGCTGTAACGGGCCGAACCCGTCCGGTTCTACTGGGATCCGAAGATCCGTTCTTCCGGAGGCTCACCGGTGATGGCCGGGTCGTCGCCAATTGCACACAAGGCTACCTGACCGGTAACAACGACCGCGCGCGACTTATTCTGCCCCCGTGATCCGGATCGAGTTCGACGCGCCGACGCTCGACCGCACCCGGATCGCGATCAGCCCGCTCTGGGAGACCATCGACGCGCTCTATCTCCTCGACCGCAACCCCGGCGGGGTCCCGTGGCCCTACGAGCGGTGGGCGGTGCGGGCGCACGAGGCGATCCGGGACCTGCCGGGGGCGGCCCGGGCGGCGGCGCTCATGCGCGAGTCCGGCTCGCGGTCGCCCGACTTCCTCGCGCCGATCCCGCCCACGCCGGCGCCCACGATCGAGGACGAGCTGCACGCCCTGGCCGCGACCCCACGCAGCGTGGTCGAGGAGCAGCTGCCGGCCTACTACCACGATCCGCCCGCCTGGATCCGGCCGTTCCGCGACGACCCGGGCCGCGCCTTCGCCGCGCTCGCCGACGACCTCGCCGCGTTCTGGGAGGCGGCGATGGCGCCGCACTGGCCGGCGATGCGGGCCGCGCTGGACGAGGAGGTCCTGCACCGGGCCCGGGCGCTGGCCGCAGACGGGCCCGACGCGCTGCTCGCCGACCTGCACCAGCGGGTGATCTGGGAACGGCCCGTGTTGACCCTGGTCAAGCCGCTGGACCAGGCGTTCTCGGCGGTCGACAAACGGCTCCTGCTGATCCCGTTGATCTTCTCTCGGGGCGCGCTGATGTGCTCCACTGACCATCCCGAGGTGGTCGCCGTCTCCTACCAGGCCCGGGGCGCGGCCGTGCTGGCCGAGGGGCGCCCGGAGCCCGCCCCGGACCGGCTGGCGATCCTGATCGGGCGCGGCCGGGCCGCCGTACTCGAGGCGCTGTCGCGGCCGTCAACCACCGCGGGCCTGGCGGCGACCCTCGGCCTGGCACCCAGCACCGTGTCGGAGCACCTGGCCGCGCTGACCGCGGCCGGCGTGGTCAACCGGCGGCGGGCCGGCCGGCGGGTGCTCTACTCGCTGGAGCCGGCCGGGACCGCCCTGCTGCACCTGCTGGCAGACGACCCGTCCCGCCGCCAGCATTCGGCCTGAGCCGAATTCATTTCCCGACCCGCGTCGCGCACCTAGCGTCCCCGGCATGGCTCTCGCGATCGAGGCGCGTGATCTGCGCCGGACCTACCGCACCCGCACCGGGTGGCTCAACCCACGGCGACTGGAGCTCGACGCCGTCCGCGGCGTCGACCTCGACGTCCGCCGGGGCGAGCTGTTCGGGCTCCTCGGCCCGAACGGCGCCGGCAAGACCACGACGATCAAGATGCTCAACACCCTGCTCATCCCGACCTCGGGCAGCGCGCGGGTGTGCGGCTTCGACGTGGTTTCGCAGACGAGGGAGGTACGGCGGCGCATCGGGTACGTCTTCGGCGGTGACCGCGGCCTCTACGACCGGCTCTCGGCGCTGGACAACCTGCGGTACTTCGCGGAGCTGTACGGGGTGCCGGCGGCGCGGCAGAAGCGGCGGATCGGCGAGCTGCTGGAGCTGGTCGGGCTGACCGGTCGCGAGCGGGAGCGGGTCGAGGGCTACTCGCGGGGCATGCGGCAGCGGCTGCACATCGCCCGCGGGCTGCTGCACGAGCCCGAGGTGCTGTTCCTCGACGAGCCGTCGATCGGGGTCGACCCGGTCGCCGCCCGGGAGTTGCGCAACACGGTCGCCGGCTTGGCCGCCACGGGGACGACCGTGTTGCTCACCACCCACTACATGGCCGAGGCGGAGGAGCTCTGCGACCGGATCGCGGTGATCGCCGGCGGCGAGATCCAGGCGCTGGGCACCCCGGACGAGCTCAAGCACCACGCCGAGGGGCGCCGGGTGCTGGAGGTGCAGGCGTTCGGGGTCAGCGACGCGCAACTGGCCAGGATCGACGGGCTTCCGGGGGTACGCGAGGCGAGCGTCGACGTCGTCGGCACGGCGCAACTGGTGACCGTGCAGTCCGACGCCACGGTCGACGTGCAGGCGGACGTGCTCCGCCTGCTGGACGGGGTGCGACTGGGCCGGGTGACCGCGCGGCAGCCGACACTCGAGGACGCGTACGTCGCGATCGTGGGCCGGTCACCCGTCGGGGCGGCCGCGTGAGCGTGCTGCGGTTGATCGGGCGCGCGACGCTGCTGCACGTCAAACAGCTCAGCCGGTCCCAGTTCGAGATCGCGACGGCGCTGTTCGTCCCGCTGGTCCAGGCGACCCTGGCGGTCTACCTGTTCCGCGCGGGCACCGAGCCGCACCGGCTGCTGGAGGCGGCGGTCGGCGCGGGAATGATGGCGGTCTGGAGCTCGGTCCTGTTCGGGTCCGGCGGAGCGATCCAGAACCAGCGCTGGCAGGGCACGCTGGAGATGCTGATGCTGGCTCCGCGCCCGCCGGCGCTGCTGGTCTTCCCGATCACGTTGGCGACCGCGGTCACCGGCACGTACGCCATGATCGCGACCCTGCTCTGGGGTGGTCTGGTCTATCGCATCCCGCTGGACGTGGCCGATCCGCTGGCCTTCGCGGTCTCGGTCCCGGCGGCGATCCTGGGCCTGGGCATGTTCGGCCTGCTGCTGGCGTCGACGTTCGTGCTGCTGCCGAACGCGAACGCCATCAACAACACCCTCGAGTACCCGATCTGGCTGGTCTCCGGGATGCTCGTGCCGATCACGGTGTTGCCGGGGTGGACGGGCCCTGTCGGCGCGGTGCTGCCGACGACGTGGGCCTCCCGCGCGGTGCGGGAGTCGGTGACGGGCTCCGGCCCGGTCTGGCCGTCGCTCGGGGTGTGCCTGGCGCTCAGCCTCGGGTGCCTCGTCGCCGGCGCGCTCGTCATGTCCTACGTGGAGCGTCGCGCCCGTGCGAACGCGACCCTCGCCCTAGCCTAGAGATTGGCCTGCCCGTGCGCCTGCTCGCCGTCGGAGGCGTGATCGCCTACCGCGCCCTGTTCAACTGGACCACGCCGTCGATGTTCGTCGGCACGCTGCTGGTCGGTCCGCTGTTCCAACTGCTGTTCTTCGCGTACCTCGGCCGGCAGTTGGGTGTCGCCGACGACTCCTTCTACATCGTGGGCAACGCGGTCCTGGCCGCGTCGACGGCCTGCGTGTTCGGCGGGACGATGGCGGTGTCCAACGAGCGCCGCTTCGGCACGCTCGGGCACGTGCTGCTCTCGCCGCGGCCGCGCACCCTGGTCTTTCTCGGGCGGGCCATCCCGTACGCGGGGAACGGGCTGTTGATCGCCGCCTTTTCCCTCGTCGTCGGGTCGGCGCTGCTCGGTCTGCGGGTGCCGCTCGCGGCGGTCCCCGGGCTGGCGGTGACGCTCGCGGTCGGTGCGCTGTCGTGCGCGTTCTTCGGACTGACGCTGGGCGCGCTGGGGCTGCGGTTCCGGGACGTCTGGCTGGTCTCCAACGTGTCGGTCTCGCTGTTGCTGCTGCTGACGGGCGTCAACGTGCCGGCCGACCACCTGCCGGGCTGGATGCGGGTGGTGGGCGGCGGGCTGCCGATCACCCACTCGGCGGAGGCGGCCCGACGGCTGGTGGACGGCGACGGCTTCGGCGCGGCGCTGCCTTCTTTGTCGAAGGAGGCCGCGGTGGGCGCGGCGTACGCGGTGACCGCTGCCCTGCTGCTCAAGGTCTTCGAGGCCGAGTCCCGCCGCCGGGCGTCGTTGGACACCCTCTGATCACTCGATCCGGTCGAGCGCGAACCTGAGCCGGTCGGCCACGTCGGTCCGCGGCAGCTCGACCAGGTCGTACCCGTATCCCTTGTGCACCTCGACGATCGCCGCATGGATCCGCTCGGCGTGTTCGAACGTCTCCCATCGTTCGCTGTCGCGCCGATAGATCTCCCGCCACGGCGGTGCGACGAGGACCAGGGGGTCGTACCGGAACCTGGCCGCCGCGGCGTCCAGGTGCGGGGGAACCACCGCGCCGCGCGCCTGCTTGTAACCGGCGATGCAGGGAATGCCGTGGTCGAAGAAGACGGTGCCGCCAGTGGTGCGGGCGGCGGCGTGGGCGCGCATGCCCCAGGCCAGCACCAGTTCGTCGAACAGGTCCGGATCGGACCACGGAAGAGCGGGACCCCCGACGAGCACCTGGTGCCGCACGATCGCCCGGCCCGCCTCCTCCGAGGTGCCGAACCCGGCGCGGTGCAGCTCGTCGACCAGGGTCGTCTTGCCGGTGCCCGGACCACCCGTGACGATGACGAGGCGGCTGCGCGACATTGACATTTCACTCCCCTGCCGATGGTACGGAGACCCGGTGACGCCCGTCACGCGTGGGAGCATGTGGAATGCGATCCGCTCGTCACTTCACCGCCGCGGCGATCATCCTGGATGACCGCGACCGGGTGCTGCTGGTGAGTCACCACAAGATCGGCCTCTGGATCTATCCCGGCGGCCATCTCGAGGCCGACGAGGACCCGGTCGAGGGGGTCGTCCGCGAGGTGCGCGAGGAGACCGGGTTGCGGGTCGAGGTGATCCGGGCGAAGAGTTTCGAGCATCCGGCGATCCGGGTCATTCCGCCGCCGTTCGCGATTCTCGACATCGACATGAACGCTCCGTCGTCCGAAGCGCACCGGCACATCGAGCTGGTCTACGTGTGCCGGCCGTTGCGGGGAACCCTCACGCCGCGGCTCGCCGAGGTCGGCGAATGTCGCTGGGTGCCGGCGCTGGAGGTCGGCCGCCTGGAGACGCCGACCGAGCTGCCCGACCTCGTGCTGGCCGCGGTGAACTGGGTCCACGCGGCGGATCTCTGACAGATTCGCGACCTTCCGTGCTGTCGCACCGACATGCCAACATGGGAGATCGGGAGGCGCGCGTGACCACACTCGACAACCTCACGATCTCGTTGACCCTCAACTGCAACCAGGGCTGTCAGCACTGCTGGGTCGACGCGGGCACGGCCTCGGCCGGCGAGCTCGACAACGCCGAGGTGGCCGAGGTGCTGGCCCAGGCGCGCGGGCTCGGCGCCCAGCACGTCAAGTTCACCGGTGGCGAGCCGCTCGTCCGCAAGGGCTTCGGCGACGTGCTCGCCATCGCGTACGACCTGGGCTTCCGGATCTCGCTGGAGACCAACGGCACCGGCCTCACCAGGCCTGTCGTGGACCGGCTGCACCCGTTCTTCGACCGGTTGCACCTGTACGTGAGCCTGGACGGAGCCACCGCCGAGGTCCACGACTCTTTCCGCGGCCAGCCCGGGGCTTTCCGGCGTACGGTCGACAACCTCCGGATCCTGCGGGAGCGCGACGGCTACTTCTCGATCCACACGGTCACCCGCCGGCAGAACCTCGCCGAGATCCCGGCCATCCTCGACCTGTCGCGACAGCTCGGCGCGTCGCAGCTCAAGTTGATCCTGTCGGTGCACGACCTCGGCCGGGGCCGCGCGATCCAGGCCGAGGCGATCACCCACGACGAGCTGTTCGCCCTGCTGGACGCGCTGCCGCCGCAGCGGTTCTGGGACTACCGCTGGAGTCCGTCGCGTTCCCGTGACACGGTCCTGATGACGACGCTGCCACCGGCGTTCCAGCCGACCGGCACGGCCGTGACCTGCGGCTGGGCCTCGTCCTACGTGGCGGTGCTGGCCAACGGGGACGTCGCGATCTGCCATGGGATGTACGACGTCGACGAGGCCAAGGCCGGCAACGTACGCGAGCGGCCCCTGACCGAGTTGTGGGAGTCGAGCTCGCTGTTGACCTCGCTGCGGTCGTGGCAGGCCGACGACCTTCGTGGCGTCTGCGGCAACTGTGCGGTGGCGGAGAGCTGCCGTGGCCTGTGCCGGGCCAACGCCATCGCGCGCTACCAGGACCTGCGCGCGCCGTACCCGCTCTGCCAGACGCTTTATGCGGCGGGGCGTTTCCCGACCGAGATGCTGCGGGATCCGACCCGCGACGCGACGTACGAGCCCGGTGGCCGTCGGCTTCTGCCGGTGCTGGGCGGCGGGTGCGCCACCTCGTGAGGCAGGCGGTGATGACGGCCCCGTACGAGGTCGTGGTGCGGTCCGCGCCCGATCCGCCGCGCGGCCCGGACCAGGTCCTCGTCGCCGTGGGCGCGTGTGGGCTGTGCACCTGGGAGCAGCGGGTGTTCCGTGGCGTGCGACCGGAGTATCCGCTGCTCGGCGGGCACGAGGTCGGGGCCGTCGTGGTGGCCGCACCGGCGGACTGCGGTGTCGTGGCGGGCGACATCGTGGCCGTCTCGCTGCTGCCGCGCTGTGGCCGGTGCCGCTACTGCCTGGCGGGACGATCGAATCTGTGTGCTTATGCCGCGGCGCCGCATTCGGACGGGCCCGGGGGCCTGTCGGAGCTGCTGGTCGTGGAGCCGCGCGACGTCTACCCGGTCGGCGGCTCCTGTGCTGAGGCCGCGTTGGTCGAGCCGCTCGCTTGCGTCGTGCACACCGTCCGGCGCACCGGCTGCCAGCCTGGAGACGTCCTGGTCGTCTTCGGAGCGGGGTTCACCGGGCTGCTGCATCTCGCCTATGGGCGGGCGCTGGGGCTGCGCACCGCCGTCGTGGCGGCTGAGCGGGCCGAGGTGCCTGGTGCCGACCTCACGGTCGGCTCGACCGAGCCGGCTGCGATCGTCTCAGCCCTGCGCGACGCTTTCGACGTGCCCGGGGCGGACGCCGCGGTGGTCACCCGCGGTGGCAGCGCGGCGGTTCGCGGCGCGACGGAGGTCGTGCGATTGGGTGGCGTCGCGATCCTGTTCCAGTCCGTCTACGACCGCGAGCCGATCTCGCTCGACCCGGCCCGGCTGCGGTCGCGCGAGATCATGGTCGGTGGCGCGGTCAGCCACACCGAGCGGGACTTCGAAGCGGCGGCCGCCATCGTGCGCGACGGCGGGATCGACCTCGCTCCGCTGATCGACCGCACGTTCCCGCTCGTCGCCGTACACGAGGCGTTCGAGCACGCGGTCGCCAACCCCGGACGGCGCACGCTGGTCGTGCCGAACCACGGACGGTGAGCTCATGTTCGTCGACCTGTTGGCCCGCGGTGTCGAGGCGGTCGTCGGTGCCCAACTCCGGCGTCGTGACTTCGACAAGCGGCTGCGCTCCTCCATCGACAAGGCAGTGCTCCGCTACCGGAGCGGCTACGGCCTGGTCGATCCGACGATGGTCGACCTGCTGCTCGACCAGGCACCGGTGCTCGACCTGCCGACGGTCGCGGAGGCGCTGCAGGAGATGGTCTTCTTCCCGGCCCGTACCCACGACGGGTCGAAGGACGCGTTCACCCAGGCGGTCACGCGGTTCAGCCCGAAGACCGACGAGGCGCGGCTGGACCGGGCCGTCGCCGAGCTTGTGCGCTGCCTGCGCGACGAGCTGCAACACCTGCCGGAGCTGCAGCCCTCGTTCGCGCTGATGTACCAGCAGCAGCAACTGGAGGCGTTGCGGGCTTTCGAGGTGCCGGCCGCCTCGCCTCCGGCTCCGCCTGCCGTTTCGCACAACCTGCCGCATCGCACGTACACGCGGCTCGTCGGTCGTGACGACGAACTGGCGACGGTGCTGGCCAGGATGGAGCCCGGCGACCGGACCTGGGTCGTCGTCATCGACGGGATCGGCGGGGTCGGCAAGACCTCGCTGGCGCTCGAAGCCGCTCACCAGCTCGTCGCCGACCAGGGGTTCGACGCCGCGGTCTGGGTCTCCGCGAAGCGCACCATGCTCACCGGTCACGGCATCAGCGAACGCGAGCCCGAGCTGGCCGTGCTTCGCGACCTCTTCGAGGTGACCGGCTCGGTGCTCGGTCGGAAGGAGCTCGTGCAGCTGCCGATGCGGGAGCAGCGCGCCCTCGTCCGCACGCTGCTCAGCGGACCGACGCGGGTCCTGCTGGTGCTCGACAACCTGGAGACCGTCGACGACGAGCAGATCCTCGCCTTCCTGCGCGAGCTCCCGCAGCCCGCCAAGGCGATCGTGACCTCCCGGCACCGGATCGACGTGGCGTACTCGCTGCGCCTGCGCGGTCTTCCCGACGACCAGGCCGTGCAGCTCGTCGCCGCGGAGGCCGGCCAGCGCGGAGTGGTCCTCACCGACGCGGAGACGCTGTCGCTCACCCGCAAGACCGGCGGGGTGCCGCTCGCGATCGTCTGGAGCCTGAGCCTGATGGGCCTCGGGCACTCGGCCGAATCGGTGCTGCGCCGGCTCGGCTCGGGCCACAGCGACATCGCCGCGTTCTGCTTCGCCGAAAGCCTGCGCACGCTGGAAGGCACCGACGCCCTGCGCGTGCTCGCCGCGGTCGCCATGTTCGAGGCCCCGGTGGACCGTTCGCTCCTCGGCCGCGCCGCTGGGCTCGGCGAGGATGTCGTGGCCCGCGACGACTCCATCCAGCTGCTGACCGAGCTTTCGCTGATCAACCTCCAGGACGGCGCGTTCAGCCTGCTGCCGCTCACCCGCACGTACGCGACGCGGCTCATGCAGGACCGCCCTGAGCTGCGCGACCAGGTCACGAACGCCTGGATGGCGGCGATGCTCGCGATCGCCACCGAGTACCAGCTCGCGGACCCGACCTGGCGCGACCTCAGCCGGCTGCGGACGATCGGACCCCACCTGCAGGCGGCGTACCGCTGGGCCCGGGCCCACGACCAGCCGCACAACGCCCTCGTGCTGGCCGGAGCCGTCCTCGCCGACCTCGACAGCAACGGCCGCTGGGACGACCTGATGGCCGTCTGCGCCGAGGTCGAGGGCTACGCCCAGGCCGTCTCGGCGCGCCACCTCGTGGTCAACGTGGCCTGGTACCAGAACTGGATCCATGGGCAACGCGGCGAGTTCGAGGCGGCCTGGCGCGCCCTCGACCGGGTCGACCACCTGCCGATGGAGCCGGAGGAGCGGCTGCGCCAGCTCACCCTGCGCGCCCAGACCAGCCGGCGCGAACGGAAGTTCACGGACGCCGCGTCCTATCTGGAGGCGGCGAAGGAGCTCGTGCCGAAGCTGAGCCAGCCGGCGAGCTCGGTGCTGGTCGCGCACATGGTCTTCGAGCAGGGCAAGCTGGCCCGCGACCTCGGCGACTGGGACGCGGCCGAGCGCGCGTTCCGGGAGACGGGCCGGGTCTTCGACCCGGAGGCCGCGACCCAGGCGCTGGCCGACGGCCTGACCCCCGCGTACGACGTGGAATGGACCGTGCGGGTGTTGGGCAACCTGGGCGTGGTGGAACACCGGCGCGGCAACCTGAGCGCGGCGAGCGCCCTGCTGGACCGGGCCCTGTCCTACACCCGAGCCCACGGCAGCGTCTCGAACCTGGCCACGCTGCTGATCCGGCGGGCGGACGTCGAACTGGACCTGGGCCACCTCGACGAGGCGGACCGCACCCTCGCGGAGGCCCGCCTCCTGGCAACCCGACTACGCATGCGGGACGAGATCGCGGAATGCGAACGCCTGACCACCAAACGCGAAGGCTTGGCGTCCTGACCGGGCTCAGCGCGGTCCGCGGATCGTGCGGTGTCGCATGGTTGGCTGGCCCGCGCGCCGCATCGCGTCGTGCCACTCGGCATCAGCGACGTTTCCTCGGCCGCCCAGCCTGGCGGCGGCCAGGTTCTTCGGGGTCCATCCGGTGGCCAGGAGCTCCTGCCACTGCTCGGCGTCGAGGGTGAGGACCCGTAGCGCGGGGAGGTTCGCGATCGCGGAGACATCGGCGACGACCGCACCGGCCAGATCGAGGCGCACCAGGTTCGGCAGCGCCGCGAGTGCGGCGATCTGAACGGGTGCTTCGTTGCCAGCGAGGGTCACGTACCTCAGGCTCCGCGCCGTCGCCAGCCGTTCCGGTGCGAAATGTTCGGCTGTCACGTCGACCTGCTCCACCGGTAGGCCCGGTGGGATCGCCAGGTCCACGTGCGTGGCCTTCTGCCGCACGTCGAGGACGCGGATGGCGCGTAGGTGCGGCAGCCCGGCCAGATCGGTCAGGCGCAGCCGGTCGGCCCGACGGAGGTGCACGAACTGGATCACCGACCGATCAGCGGACGCGGCAACCAGGTCAGCGAGGTCGGAACCGTCGAGGTCCAACAGCCATTCGTGCGCCGGCGGGTTCGGAGGCTCCCAGTCCGGTGTCGCGACGACCTCGTGCAGGAGCTGACGGACCGATCCGGCGACGTGAGCGATCGGGCCGTCGACGTCCCGGCCGTACGAGAGTATCTGCCCGTAGGTCCCGGACCCGGCCGGGTCGAGGTCGACGACGGCGTAGTTCCCGCCATGGTCCGGCGCGAACGTCACCCACCAGTCGCTGCGGGAAACCCGCCGCACGTGCCCGTACGGATGGGTCTCGAAGACCACGGGGATGTCCGCGAAGAGATCATCGTTCCAGCCGTACGAAGCGGGACGGTCCTCGTGGTACCACGCGACGACCCGCTCCAACGGCGCCGGGCTGAACGGGCCGAGCAGACCGCTCTCCTTGCCGTCGTCGTGGATCACCCGGTACAGCGCGCGGAGGTCCTCCGGCAGGCGCACGCCAAGCTGATGCTCCGCGGCGAGGATCTCCGCTTCGCGGTAACCAGGTCCGAAGTCCGGTGGCGCGCCACTGCGCCTGGTGTGTTCCGCGACGAACTGCTCCACCAGCGTCCGAACCTCGACGAGCACGTCCGGATCGGTCGGTCTCCCGTCATTGGCGGCTGCCGCCGGTCGGAGCATCCCGGCGGGCGGGTGGTCCGGATATCGGTACTCGGCGTCGCGCACCACCATCGGTTCCAGCGCGGGCAGAACACCGCCGTGACCACCCGCGTGGTAGTCGACCGCGTAGCCGCCGGCCGGTTCCCCGCTCAGCTCGACGACGAACGCGCCGTCGACACCCGTCGCGGACCTGAGCCGGGCCAGCAGGCCGTAGACGTCGGTCCCCGACGACGCACTCCAACGACCGATCAACGCCGCGTCGCCGGCATCGTCGTAGGTCTGGCTCTGGTGACCGTGCGCGCTCAGAGACGCCCGCATCGAACCGACCCGCACAAGCCCGGCAACGAACGCGGCCCCGACCTCGTGCATAAGGGATTCGACCTCGTCCACGGCCGGGATTGTGCCACGCCACAACGCTCGACACTGCCGCCAGCTTCGCGAGCGCCCTTACCGTGCGCGACTCCGTAATCGGCGATTGGTGGGCCTGGACGCCGACGAGTTGGGGATCGTCCTCGCTGTCGCACTGCCGTTGTTGGCACTGGTCTCGCGCCGGGCGCGGGTCCTTCTCCGGCACGCCCGTGGCCGTGTCGCTCTGGCGCTCGGTCGGCCGCAGGAACGGTACGGCCGATGGTTCCTCGCGGAATACGGAGTCCTTCGCAACATCTACCTCAACCAGGTGGAAACTCTGGATCTGGCGGACTCCTACATTTCGCTGTCTGTGCAAGTCGAAGGCGAAGCCAGCGCGGCCCAGGTGCCCGCGACCACGCTGTTGGCGGAATTCGGGCCGCGGCGAATAGTGATCGTCGGAGACCCTGGAACCGGCAAGTCGACCCTGCTCAAGGCTTATGGATCGGGCCTTCTCCGCCGCACTGCCGGAAACAGCGAGCTGAACCTGTTCGGTCGCACCAACGAACTGCCATTCCTGATCACTCTGCAGCGGGGCCGGGTCGTCGTCCTGCTCGATGGACTCGACGAGATCTCTCCACCGGCCTACGAAGCGGTGCGGTCCGCCATCCACGCGTTCGTCACGGCGGACGAGCATGCCGAACTGCCGACCTCGATGGCGCGGGTGGTCATCACTTGTCGCAGACAGACGTACCGGCAGATCGAAGACGACTGGATGGCCTGGTTCTCCTCGACGTCGTACGCCATCGCCGCCCTTCGCGACGCGGACATCGAGCGCTTCGTCAACCGGCGCGCCGCGCAGTTCCCCGCCGAGCGGCCCGCCGCCGCGTTCCTCGCCGACGTCCGTGCCTCCGGCACGGTCGACCTGCACCGAGTCCCGCTGATCCTGACGATCTCGGTCGGCCTCTACACCCAACTGACCGCGTACGAGATCCCGCACTCGGTCGGCGCCTTCTACGACGAGATGGTGCGGGAGCTGTTGCGCCGCCACGACTTTCGCGCCGAGAACCAGCTTCGCATGAACCGGTACCGGGCTGAGGACAAGCACCGCTTCTTGCGCGAGCTCGCCGTGCACCTGGCGCGAACCCGCTGGTCGCCGTTCGCCGATTTCACGTACGGCGAGATCCTCGAGTTCTGCTCTGCCCGGCGGGGAACGGTGCCGCGGCTGCGTGACGACCGCGACTTCGTCGACGAGATCATCGACAGGTCAGGTCTGCTGATCCGCACGACCGACGCCGGCCATTTCGCCTTCGCCCACCGTGCCTTCCACGAACATCTCGCGGCGGCGCAGCTCGCGCGGGATCCGCAACTCGGCTGCACCTTCCTGTTGGAGCACGCTCAGAACCCGGAATGGCGGCAGGTCATCCTGCTGTTCTGCGGCGAGAACCACCCCTACGTCGCGCCCTTCCTGCAGGCGCTCGCCGACGAGTCCGTCGAACTGGCCTGCCACTGCCTCGCCACGGCGGAGGTGTCCACCGACGTGGCCGCCAGCCTGATCGACCAAGCCAGGCAGCTGTCGCTGTTGCCGGCGATCATGGAGACAGTGAAGTCGCCGGTCACCGATACCCGGTCTCTGGCGTTCGAGGCTCTGCGATCCGAGCTTCTGTGGATCGCACAGCGGGCCAGCCCGGCCGAGCGACGCCGCATCTTCTCCGGGCTGTTCGGCGGGCATCTTCCCGTCGCCGGCAAAGTCCTGCTCGCCATGTCGGACCACGCCACACCCGAGATGGCAAACGCCATCGCCGAGCTAACCGCCACGTTGCCCGACGACGAACCGACGCTTGTCGCGCCGTTGTGGCACTGCCTCGCGATTCCCGATCTGCACCGGCGGAGAACCACCGCGCAGCAGATCGTTGAACGGCTCCTGCTGCTCGCGATGAACCGGGAGTGCGCCGAGACGCTGGAACGTCTGCCCGCGTTGCGTCCCGCATGGGTCGCGGACGCCGATCGGACGGCGGCCTACCCACTCAAGCGAGGCCTACCGGCCAGCTCCAACCTCGTCAGCCTGCTCGGCATGGGCCACGCGCTGCGGGTGTTCGACCTCCTTCCCCGAAAGAACCTTTACCTGACCGCGTTGGCCGAGCCCGGCCGTCCACTCGCGATGATCGAGACCTCCCCGTTCTGGCTCAAGCTGAGCCCGCACCGGGTGGTGCAGGTCCTGTCCTGGAGCGCCTTCATCGCGGCGCTGGTCGGCAATCTCGCTGTGGCCAGGCTCGCCTACCGCGGCGGCGTCGACCTGCGGCAGGCATTGCTGCCGCTCCTCGTCAGCCTCGCCGTGTTCACCGTTGTCGTGGTCGCGACCAGCATGTGGGCGACCCGGAGATTCGTCGACCACCTGTACGCCGCCCCCTTCACACGATGGGTGTACCTGCTGCCGACGACGGAGTCGGCATTCAGTCCGTCCCAGGTCGAACGCTCTGGCTCCTCGTGGCAACGCGGCCACGCCACCTCACGGCGCGACACCTGGTGGCCTGGCTGATGGCGGGCCCAGCCGTGCTCGGCGTACACCTTTTCGAGACAGCGCTCTATGCCGTACCCATCGGGGCGGTGCCGTGGTTCTCGTCCTGGTTGATCCCGTTCGTTCTGGTGCCCGTGCTGGTGTTGCTCTACTGGCTGCCCTCGACCGAGCTGTGCGGCCCGCACACGACGCGCGCTTTCCAGTCGTCCCGCCGCTTCCTCGACATCTACCGAGATCCGGCCAGCCGCCACTGGGTCGTGCCACCCTCGGGAGTCCGGCCGCTGCACAGCCGGTCAGCCCTGGACGGGCGGAACAACCGGCAGTCCGTGTCGCATTGAGCTACTTCGGTAGCGGCACCCAGAACTCGACCTCGGTGCCTTCCGTCGGGGTGCTGTGGATTGTTGTCGTGCCGCCCAGGTCCGCTATTCGGCCGCGCATCGACTGCGCTACGCCGAGTCGGCCCGCCTCCGCCGCTTCCGACGGCCGCTCCGGTTCGAAGCCCACGCCGTCGTCGCGGACGGTTACGCGTACGCCGTCTGGTTCGTGCTCCACCAGCAGCCACGCCCGCGCTGTCGGGCCCGCGTGTCGGCGGACGTTGTCGAGGGCCGCCTCCACCGCCGCCGTCAGCTCTGTGACGACGTGTGCCGGCAGCACGATCGGCTCGGCCGGCGCCGAGACCTCGACCACTGTGGACGCCAGGGCGGACAGCGCGGAACGGAGGTCCGCCTCGACGCCGGGACGGGCCACCGCGGCACCACCCGTCAGCAGCGTGCGCAGGGCAACCTCCTGTTCGCCGGCCAGCGTTGCCAGTTGGGTGCCGGTCGCGCCCAGTTCCGGGCCCTGGCGCTGCACCAGGGCCAGCACCTGGAGGACGCCGTCGTGGATTGGGCGGGCCAGTCTGTCCCGTTCCGCGGCGGCGGCCTCCTGGCGGATCAACTCGGCTCGCTTTCGTTCCGCCCACCGCTCCGCGATGTGGTGCGCGACACCGATTCCACCGATCGCCGCGCCCGCCGCCAGCAGCAGGACGGCCGACGTGGTGAGGTGGGAGACCGGGTTCAGGTACGACGACTCCGGCAGGCCGTTCTCCCGCACGTAGGTCACCTGGACCGTCTGCAGCCCGCCGGCGGCCAGCACGCCGACCAGCGGGCCGAGCACGGCCGGGATGGCCCCGCGCGGCGCGAGCACCGGCGCGGTCGCGCCGGCGACGGCGGTGCCCGCCGCCGTGACGAGCACGAGCAGCAGCACGCCCGGCACGACGCTGTGCTGGTCGGCGAGCTTCGCCGGCTGGCCGGTGGTCGCCGCGTGTGCGATGAACAGCGCCGTCGCCGCGGCGGCGGCCAGGGTCGCCGCGGCCGGGATCCGCCAGCGGCTGCTCGCCGCCGCCGCGCCGATCGCCGCCCCGGTGAGCGCGCCGAGCCATCGCAGCGGCCCGACAAAGGCGAGCGCGCTGTACGCCAGGAGCAGCGGCGTCGCGACCGCTACCTGGGCTGTGGCGACCGCGATCGCCGCGGACAGCGACCACAGCCCGGTGGCCGCCGCGAGGCACAGCCCGACCGCCAGCGTGATCGCGCCGGCCACCGCCACGGCCACCAGGGGATGCCGGTACACGGCCGAGCGGCTGACATCCAGCAGCCCGGCGATCCGATCGGTGGTCAACAGCGACAGCGGCAGCACCAGGGACAGCGCCAGGCCGGCCGCGATGACCAGGCGCAGCCGTCGCCAATGCCACGGGGAGGTGTCCGGTGGTCCGGCCGCCATGGGGTCGCCGCGGCGGAAACGCCATACCGCTGGTGCGAGCAGCGCGAAACCGGCCACGATCATGCCCGCGTGCCAGGCCGGTCGGGTCAGGTCACCGCGCAGCCAGCCGGCTCCGACTATCGCGGAACCGAACAGCCGCGACCCGAACGCCAACCCGACCAGGGCCGCCCCGAGCCCCGGCGAACCGTTGCTCAGCAGGCCCTGGGCAGAGGCGAGGACACCGACCACGGCAAGGGGGTACGCGCACGCGTGCGCGAGGGACAGCAACGTCGGGTGTGCCATGGTGGTCAGTGGGCCGAGGACGAACGGGGACCCCAGCAGGCCGGCCACCAGCAGCAGGTATGGCCACCAGCGCAGCAGGCACAGGCCGGCCACCGTCACCACGATCGGGGCGAGCGCGAGCAGCCAACCCCGGCCGTGGAACTCCGGCGCGCCGCGGGTGGCGATGAACGGCGACACCTGGGCGTACACCGGTGACGTGGCCACGGCGAGGAACAGGCACCCGCCGAAACCAGCCGCGAAACCCCACCACCGCCACGTCATGGCGTCGATCATCACCGAATCGACGACCGCGGACCTGAGCCCATGTACTCAGCCAGGTCCGGCATTGATCCCGACCTATTGATCCCTTACGCTGAGCGGGTCGGCGAACGCACAGCGCTATCCCTTACCCGTCCCCTGCTTCGGGAGCGCCCGCATGAGTCGCCGTCGTCCGCTATTCCGAGCCTTCGCCATTGTCGCCGCCCTCACGCTCGCGGTGACCACCGCGATCGTCGGGCCGGCCAGTCCCGCCAGTGCCGCGCCGCGGTTCCGGGTGCTGGTGTTCTCCAAGGTCACGAACTTCTACCACGACTCGATCCCGGCCGGTATCGCCGCCGTGCAGCAGCTCGGCGCGGCGCACAACTTCGAGGTGGAGGCGACCACCGACGCGGCCGCGTTCACCGACGCCAACCTGGCGAGGTTCGACGCGCTGGTCTTCAACAACACCAACTCGACGCCGGAGGCGGGCGCGTTGCTCAACGCCGCCCAGCGCGCCGCACTGCAGACCTTCGTGCGGGCCGGTGGCGGCTGGGTCGGCCTCCACGCGGCGAGTGCCAGCGAGCGCGACTGGACCTGGTACGACGGCCTGGTCGGCACGATCTTCGACGTACACCCGGATTTCTCCTCGACCGGTGGCGTCTTCCCCGGGCGGATCAAGGTGCTCGACCGGGCGCACCCCTCGACGCGGAACCTGCCTGAGCTCTGGGAGCGCAGCGAGGAGTGGTACAACTGGCGCACCAACCCGACCGGTCGGGTGCACACGCTCGCGCAGATCAAGGTGCGCGACGGCATCCCGGGCCTGGACGAGGGCGTCGACCACGCGTACTCGTGGTGCCAGAACTACGACGGCGGCCGGTCCTGGTTCACCGCCGGCGGGCACTCGATCTCGTCGTTCAGCGAGCCGTTCTTCCTCGACCACCTGCGGTACGGCATCGAGTGGGCGGCCGGCGGGGTCGCCGGTGACTGCAGCGCCACCCAGAACAACAAGTTCCAGCGAGTGCCGCTGGTGACGCAGAACCTCGCCGACCCCTTCGAGCTGGCCGTCGCCCCGGACCGGCGGGTCTTCTACATCCAGCGCACCGGCGCCGTGAAGGTGATCGACCAGAGCACGCTGGCGGTGACCACACTGATCGACTTCGCGTACACGCCGGCGCAGACGAGCCAGTCCGACGGGTTGCTCGGGCTCACCATCGACAACAACTTCGCGACCAACAACTGGATCTATCTACTGTGGTCGGACAAGACGCTCAACCAGCTCAACCTCTCGCGGTTCACGGTGACCGGGTCGACGATCGCGCTCAGCTCGGAGAAGCGGCTGCTCACCATCCCGACTCTGCGCGGCGAGGCGCGGGCCAACTCGCACATGGGCGGCTCGATCGCGATGGGCCGGGACGGCAACCTGTACGCGGGGATCGGCGACAACACCGACCCGTTCGAGTCCAGCGGGTACGCCCCGATCGACGAGCGGGCCGGGCGCCGGGCCTTCGACGCGCAGGGCACCGCCGGCAACACCAACGACCTGCGCGGCAAGATCCTGCGCATCCGGCCGCAGGCGGACGGCACGTACACGGTTCCGGCGGGCAACCTGTTCGCGCCGGGGACAGCCCGTACCCGATCGGAGATCTATGCGATGGGGATGCGCAACCCGTTCCGGATCACCGTCGACCCGCACACCAACGCGGTGCTGGTCGCCGACTACGGACCCGACGCGACGGCGGCCAATCCCAACCGCGGGCCCGAAGGAACGGTCGAGTTCAACCGGATCACCAGCGCCGGCAACTACGGGTGGCCGTACTGCGTCGGCAACAACACCCCGTTCAACGACTACAACTTCGCGACCTCGACGTCCGGCCCGGTCTTCAACTGCGCGGCGATCGTCAACAACTCGCCGAACAACACCGGCCTGACGAACCTGCCGGCCGCACGTCCGGCATTGGTCTGGTACGCCTATTCGGCTTCGAGTCAATTCCCGGAGGTGGGCACCGGCGGCGGCGGCCCGATGGGTGGCCCGGTCTACGACTACGACCCCGCCAACCCGCGCCTGTCGAAGTTCCCCGAATACTTCGAGAACAAATGGATCGTGTACGAGCTGACGCGCAGGTGGTGGAAGACGCTGTCCGTCAACCAGACCGCGCAGACGTTCAGCGACCCGCGGTTCGGCCCGACCAGTGTCGGCGGGCTCCAGTCGATCAACACGATCTTCACGGGCATGAGCTGGATCCAGCCGTTCGAGGCGGAGTTCGGGCCTGACGGGTCGCTCTACGTGATGGACTTCGGGGCCGGCTCGGGCAGTGGGCGCGGTGGCACGAACGAGGGCGCGGGCATCTATCGCATCGACTACGTCGCCAACGGTGTGCCGCCCGTAGCGGTGATGACCGCTAACCGCGACTCGGGTGCGGCGCCGTTGGCGGTGACGTTCTCGAGCGCCGGCTCGTCCGGAGCTCTCAGCTATGCGTGGGACTTCGACGGCAACGGGAGCGTCGACTCGACCGCCGCCAACCCTTCGTTCACCTATTCGACTCGGGGCCGGTTCACCGCGCGGCTCACGGTCACCGGCGCCGGCGGGCTCACCGCGATCGCCACCACGGAGATCACCGTTGGCAACACCCGGCCCACCGTCACGATCAACATTCCGCACGGCGGCTTCTTCGAGTTCGGCGACCGGATCCCGTACACGGTGACGGTCTCTGATCCCGAGGACGCCGCCATCGACTGCAGCCGGGTGGTCGTGCAGACGTTGCTGGGCCACGACGCGCACGCGCATCCGCTCGACAACTATGTCGGTTGCTCCGGCACGCTGGTCACCGAGTCGGGCGGCGGCGACGGGCACGGGCCGGGCGCCAACCTGTACCAGCTGGTCAGCGCGCAGTACACCGACGCGGGCGCGACCGGCGGCATTCCGGCGCTGACGGGCTCGACCCAGATCGCGTTGCAGCCGCGCAGCACGGAGGCCGAGCACTTCGACGCCCAGTCCGGGGTGAGCATCCTCGACCGGCCCGCGGCACAGGCCGGACGGCGGCTGGGCGACCTCGACAACGGCGACTGGATCAACCTGGGTCCGGTCAACCTGACCGGCATCAGCGGCGTGACGGTCGGCGCGTCCTCGGGCGGCACGGGGGGCACGATCGAGTTCCGTGCCGGGTCAGCGACGGGCACACTGCTGGGCACGGCGACGATCAACAGCACGGGTGGGTACGACAACCTGATCTCACCCACGGTCGCCCTGACCAACCCCGGTGGCACCTTCCCGCTCTATCTGCGGTTCGTGAAGGCCGGCCAGACGGGCGATCCAGACATCATGGCGCTGGACTGGCTGCGCTTCAACGGCCGGGGAGTGAAGGTCGAGACGGGGGCGACGCTGACTGTCAGCGCCACGCCGAGCTCCGGGACCCGACCGCTGACGGTGGCCTTCACCAGCACGTCGACGGCGCCGCCGGGCCGCACCATCGTGGACCGGGAGTGGAAGTTCGGCGACAACACCGCGTCGGTCCACGCGGCGACGGCGAGCCACGTCTACTCCCGCGCCGGCACGTACACGGCTTGGCTGACGCTGACCGACAGCGTCGGCGCCACCCACTCGAGCAGCGTGACGATCACCGTGAGTTGAGCGCCTGACCGGAGCCGCCGCCCTCGTCGCGGGTGGCGGCTCCGCGGTCAACGGCCCAGAGCGCGGAGATCCGCGACGACGGCATCGTCGATGGGCCGGGCGATCCAGGTGCCGCCGTCGTCGCTCGGCTCGTCGAGGCAGACGTACACCTCGTCGTGTCCATCATGGACGACGATGTAGCCGCCGTGCTGCAGCAGCAGGCGCTGCCGCTGGAGGTCCTCCAGCGTCCGCGCGTGCCGGAGGCGGACGCCGCCGTCCTCGTCCCGGTCCGCCAGGTCGGCGTAGATCCTGATCAACCGCTTGCACGGCACATAGGTGGTGTATTCGTCGTTGCCGGCCTTGTCCCACATGACCGCTTCGCAGTTGGGGCAGGAGTACAGCCGGGTCAGGGCCGCGGTGCGCACCTGCTGAAGCTCCCACTCGTCCGTGGTGGCCGCATCCGTGAACAGCAACTTGCCCGTCGCCCAGTCCGGAAGGACCTGGAACCCGTCATCGGGAATCGGCGACAGGTCATGAACGTACCTACAACGACATGGCAAGTTCGGCATGACCGTGATGATCAACGCTTCGGCTGCTGGACGATGCGCCCACCCTGATGTGGGTCCGGTACATAGCCATCCGCCGGTTTTGGCAGCGCGCGCACGCAGGCGGTGGAGCACGCGTTCACCAGCAACGGCAGCACGTCGGTGGCGACGCGCAAGGAGATCCACCGTTGCTTGAACCTGGCCGGGTCGATGGGGCCGTCGCAGACACCGCAGGCACGGATGGCCTCGACACCCCACACCTGCGGATCCAGGTCGTCGTGGGCGGCCAGTGTTCCGCGGTTCTGCAGCCTCGGGAACGGGGGACGGAACTTGACGTTCCCGTACAGGGCCCGGGTGCTCACGGTGCTGTCACGTAGGTTCGGGCAGCGGGTCAGCTCGTACGGGAACCAGTGCAGCGAGTACGAGGTGTACGGCTCGAACACTTCGAGGCTGGTCATCGCGCCGATCTCGGGCGGAATCCGCACCAGCGGGCTGCCGTACAGCAGAAAATGCTTGACCCGGCTGAGCTTCGCGATCGTGGGCGGCAACGTCACCAGGTCGGCCCGCTCGCTCGGCGTGAGGTCGACCATCGGCCGAAACACCTCCCGCCCGTCGGCCGCCGCCTCGTCGATCAGCTCGACCATCCGCCGCCATCCGGCCGAGGCGGTGTCCTGGCGCTCACCATGGAACCTGACTCGCGCACCCGGCTGCGCGAAGCAGTTCTCCGCGGCGCGCAACGGGCCACTCCCGACCGTGTCGGCGGCGAAGCGATTGGGTAGCAACCGCGGGGTCGGCTCGGGCTGATCGTCCATGGCGACAACCTAACGTTGAGGTGGCGGGTCGTGGGCGAGGGTCATCGGCACCCGTGAGTGATTTACTCGCCTACTCTGTGACACGTTCGCTACGGTGGGTCAGGCAGTTCTGCGGTTTCCGAGCGTTCGTCAAAGCGAGGGAGACTATGGGCCGGCGCCAGCCCTGGATCGTCACACCGTTGATTGCCGTGGCGTTGCTTCCTGTCGCCACAAACGTGGCGGCCAACTCACTGCCGGATGCGTGGCGGCCGTTCCTATGGATCGCGTGGCCCTGCGCAGCGCTGTTGGCACTGCCCCTGGTTTGGGCTGAAGCCCGGACTCGTCGGCATAGGGCAATGCGCAATATCGACGTGCCGACCCCCTCGCAGGCGCGTTCTCAGCGGGTATGGAACGTACCCACGCAGGGCCGACACTTTTCGAACCGGACCAGTGAGCTCGCCGCAATCGGCGACCTCATGATGCGCGGGGTCGGGCGGGCGCTCCTCTTGCACGGCATGGCCGGCGTAGGAAAGACCGAAACCGCCATCGCCTTCGCGTTGCGTAAGCGATCCGAACTGGAGATCGGCTGGTGGATCGACTCCGCGACCCGCGTCACCGTGATTGCCGCGCTCGCGCGCCTAGCAGAACAGCTCGGAATCCCTAGCGCCAATGATTTAGAAGCCGCCCAGGCGGTGGTAAACAGACTCGGCGAAGCCGAGCGCTGGTTGCTGATCTTCGACAACGCCGAGGAACCGGCCGACCTCGATGGGCTCGTGCCGATGGCGACGACCGGAACCGTGCTGATCACGTCTCGGAATCCACGGTTTGAACGCCTCGCTGAACAGATGATGGTCGAGCCGTTCGACCACGAGCACGCGGCCCGGTTCCTGACGAACCGATCAGGTGATCGAGACGTGGCGACCGCGCGCGTACTGGCTGGCGAACTAGGCGGTCTGCCGCTTGCCCTGGAACAGGCAGGCGCGTACTGCTCGGATGCCGGCGTCGACCTCGATGGTTACCTGGACAGGTACAGCTCACGGAAGGTGGCTCTCCTTCAAGAGGGAGCCGCCACGCAGCATGTCAGCGTCGACACGACACTGCGGATCTCCGTTGCACGGGCGCGCCGGCTCAACCATGCCGCCGCGGACTTGCTGCAGCTTATGGCGTTCCTCGCACCGGCTGACGTACCGCGCGATCTTTTGGTTGGTGCGCCCACTGCCGATCTACCGACGCCGCTTGCCCAGGCCTCCGGTGACATCCTCGTGCTGGATCGGGCGGTCGCGGTGCTGCGCCAGACCTCACTGCTGACGGCCGCGACACCAGTGTCGCTGCGGGTTCATCAGCTGGTCGCGGATCTCCTTCGTAGTCACCTCGAGCGACGGAGCTCGCGGATCTCCCGTATGGTGCCAACGCTGAGGTGGCCGGGTCAGCGCTGGCTACGGTGTGCGCTGCGCGTACTCGGGCACTACGGTGCCCCAGACGGCCGGGACCCAAAGAGCTGGGCTCGAGCCGCTGTTCTCCAACCTCACGTGCTAACCGTGTTGGGACACGTCGAACGGCTTCGTGTGGCGCTCGGCCAAGCCGACACCGGCGTAGCGGCTGGGCTGCTCGGCGACATCGCGATCAACGTGTCTCGCGGCGGCGCCGTCAGTGACGCGGTGCCGCTTGCTGAGCGGGCCTTGGCTCTGGCACGAGCACTGGACGAAGGCAGCCCGGAGCGCGTTCGGGTGACGAACAAGGTTGCGCAGGTGCTTCACGGAGCCGGTCGTCCGGCGGAAGCGGAGTCGTTGTATGTGCCCATGCTTGAACTGTTGGAACGGACGCGGGGGTGGGACGACGCGTTGACCGCCGAGATCGCCAACAACCTCGCCGGCGTCTACATGGAGCAGGAAGACCATCTGGAACAGTCGTTGTCGCTGATGGACGCCGCTCTCACCACGTGGACCAGGGTTCTTGGCACGAGCGACCTGCGGACGCTGATCGCCATGCAAAACAAAGCGCGGAACCTGCGACGCCTCGGGCGCAACGACGAGGCGCTCACGCTCGCGCGCGAGGCCTACAACCTGCAGGTCGCCCTCAACGGCGAAGACCATCTTGACGCGCTCGTCTGCCTTAACAACCTTGCCGAGTCCACGCGCGTGGCGGGTGACCTCGTCGAGTCCGAGCGTCTCCACGCTCGGGCGCTCGCGGCGCGAGAGCGACTGCTCGGCCCTGCTTCGCCACCCACGATGATCTCTCGCAATAACCTCGCTCGGGTGAGGGCTCTGCGCGGCGACCTTTTCGCCGCCGGCGCCATGTACCGACAAGTGTTGGCAGACGCGGAAGGTCGCTTACCCGCGGACCATCCCTGCGTGACCAACGCCAAGAACGGAATCGCGCAATTCTCGAGCGGCGCGAACACGGCCTGAGGACCCGACAGGACGGATGCGGACGTACTTGGACCGGGGGGCGAAGTTTGGGGGCTGCCTCAGCGCGATTCCGGGTCCTGTCCCTGTGCGGCGCGGCCGCCGTCGACCGGGATGACTGCTCCCGTGATCAGGCTCGCGGCGGGGGAGAGCAGGAAGGCGACCGCTTCCGCGACCTCGTCGGGGCGGCCCACGCGGCCGATCGGGTGTAGCCGGGCCATCTCGGCCGCGACCTGGGTCACCGCTCCCGCCGGCAGCCCGGCCAGGTAGCCCGCGTAGCGCTCCGTTTCGATCGAGCCCAGCGCCACCGCGTTGGTGCGGATGCCGGCTGGGCCGTAGTCGACGGCCAGCGACCGGGTCAGGCCCTCGATCGCGGCCTTCGCGGTCGCATACGGCAGCGCGCCGCGGACCGCGCGTTGGGCCTGGTGGGACGAGACGTTGACGATCGCGCCGCCGGTGCCGGCCGCCAGGAAACGGCGGACCGCTACCGCGGCGCCGACCACCGCCGGCGCCAGGTTCAGTGCGATCAACGCGACCACCTCGGCCGCTGGTGCCGCGTCCAGCGCGAGGTCCCGGAAGACCGCGGCGTTGTTGACCCAGCCCGCCAGCGGCGCCGCCGCGCAAGCGGTGTCGGCTGCCTCGGACGCGGCCGCCTCGTCCGTGGCGTCGCCGGTCACCGAGCGCAGGCGCGGGTGTGACCAGGTCGTCGGGGTCAGGTCGAGCACGACCACTGTGGCGCCATCCAATAGAAGCAGGCGTTCGGCGATCGCGCGGCCGACCCCGCCCGCTCCGCCTGTGACCACATAGGACCCCGTCACGGGGCGCGGTCTCCTCGGTCGCGTTCCTGGTCGCGGACCGCGCCCAGGTCCTCGAGCCGATCCAGTTGGCGCATCGCCTGGCCGATGCGCGCGTTGCCGAGCAGGCGGCCTCGGTTGCGGTCCAGGAACGACCAATAGCCGGCCGTGTACGGGCACGCGTTGACGCCCAGTCGTGATCGCGGGTCGTAGCGGCAACCCCGGCAGTAGTCGCTCATCCGGTTGATGTACGCGCCGCCGGCCGCGTACGGCTTCGTGGTCATCGCCCCAAGATCCGCGTACTGGCTCATGCCGATGACGTTCGCCGTCATCACCCACTCGTAGCCGTCGACGAAGCTGCGGTGGAACCAGTCGACGATCTCCGCCGGGCGCCAGCCCCGTTGCAGCGCGTAGTTTCCCAGGACCATCAGGCGGGGGATGTGGTGCACCCAGCCCCGGTCGCGGACCCCGGCCAGCACGTCCGACAGGCAGCGGGCCTCCAGCTCGTCGGCGTCCAGGTCGCGGAACCACACCGGGACGTGGCGGGTGGCGCGCAGGCCGTCGGTGGCCGCGTAGCCCGAGCCGAAGTACCAGTAGAGGTGCCAGATGTAGTCGCGCCAGCCGATCAACTGGCGGACGAAGCCTTCCACCGAGGACAGCGGCGCCGCGCCCGAGCGGTAGGCCGCTTCCGCCCGGTGCACCGCGTCCAGCGGGTCGATCAAGCCTAGGTTCAGCGGCGCCGACAGGAGGCTGTGGGCCATCCAGGGGTCGTCGGCCAGCATCGCGTCCTCGTACGGGCCGAACGCCGGTAGTCGGTGTTCCACGAAGTGGCGCAGGCGGGCCAGGGCCTCGCGGCGCGTCGCCGGGAAGAGGCGCGGGCCGTCGCGCCCGACGAAGCGGATGCCTTCGCGCTCCCAGCGGTCCAGGTCACGCCGTACGCCCTCGTCGATCTCGTCTTCGACCGGCATCGGCGGCGGCGCTGCCGGCACGCCCGATGCCGGCGGGGGCTGGCGGTTCTCCGCGTCGAGGTTCCACTTGCCGCCGGCCGGCGTGTCGCCGTCCATCAGCACGTCCAGGCGGCGGCGGGCGTCGCGGTAGAAGTCCTCCATGCGTAGTCGGCCGTGGCGGCCGTCGGCCCACGTCACGAACGACGCCGGGTCGGTGGCGAAGCCGCGCGGCGGCAGCACCGTCACCCCGTCGAGGTCCTGCACGAACGAGAGAGCCCGGCGAGAGGTCGGATGGCATACGTCGAGTGGCTCGCCGCTGACCTTGCGTAGCGCTTCGCCGTAGGTCTCCGTGCGGAGGTAGATGGCCTGGTCGCCGAGCTCGGCCGCGCGGTGCCGCAGAGCGGAAAGGACGAGGTGGGCCTTTTGTCGGTGGAACGCCCGGCGCCGGAAGACGGCCTTCGACTCGACGAGCAGCACCGGTTGTCGGGGCGCGTCCAGGAAGTGTGGCCCCAATTGATCGGCGAACAACCACCGACGGATCATCCGATCATTGTGCCCCTCTAACGGCTGATTCAACCCGCCGATTTGCGGGTCACGATCGTGTCGCGTAGTTGACTCAGCCGCGCGTTGCTGTCGTCGATGCCGAGCCGGGTGAACACGCCCGTGCCGAGGCTGCCGTGGTCGGCCCACGAACAGACGACGACGTCGGCTCCGTTGTCGACGCCGACACCGCAGCGTCGGCTCTCGCCGCGATCGGTGGCGTCGACCGTGCGCACGTCGCGGAGGCGGTAGGAACTGGTCACGCGGGTGATCTCGTCGACCACGTCGCCGTCGGGGGAGAGGTGGAAGCCCGTCGTGCCGTACACGGTGGCGCGTTTGTTGTCACCGTCCACATATACGCCGGCGAACGTCGACTCCTTCCACAGGTACGCCTTGTTGAGCTCGTCCGTCAGGCGCTTCGTGGTGGTGCGGCTCTGCGCGTCGTCCCGCAGCGTCAGGCCGCCGACCACGCTGGGCGTCACCGACTCGGCCGGGTACTGCGCGAAGATCGGCTGGCCGAACCACGCCGGGCAGCCGCAGCAGCAGAGCAGCGAGAGCAACGCGAACCAGGGCCAGCGACGGCGCCGGCGGACGGGCACCGCGACGTAGCCGGGCGGAGGCCGCCAGCCCGGGGGCGGGCCGGCCGGCTCGGGCCGCTTCGCCTTGCGCGCCTTACGCACCTGGACCGGCGGCACAGGAACCGGCAACGGGGGAGGCACGTGCGAGACCGGCGGCGGTGCGTGCGGAACCGGCGGTGGCACCGGGGGCTCCACCCGCGTCGGCGGATAAGAGAGATCCACCGGGTACGACGGCAGCGGGTCGACGTCGCCCCACGGATCCACCGGGGTGTCCGGCTCGTAGGACGTGGGCAGGCTCAGCGTGGGATCGCGCTTCTCGGCCGGCGGCGGCGGTGGTGGCGGGAAGACCGACTCGTCCTCGAGCCAGCGCTTGCGCTTCGGGGCCGGCGGTGGCAC
Source organism: Asanoa hainanensis (assembly GCF_900188485.1). Classification (GTDB taxonomy): domain Bacteria; phylum Actinomycetota; class Actinomycetes; order Mycobacteriales; family Micromonosporaceae; genus Asanoa; species Asanoa hainanensis. Next base: position 378,531 of record NZ_FZPH01000005.1, on the reverse strand, counting down.
CGGCGCGGCACCGCTCCAGCGCGGCTCGCCCGGCTCGGTCGCGTCGTCCTGACGCTCCCGCTCCTCCTCCGCCATCGCGGCGCTCCTCTCCCAGCCCGACCCGAGGTTAGACGAGCCGGGCTAGTCTTCCCCACCATGCACATCGAACTTGCCGCGGTGGTCGTCGACGACTACGACGAGGCGATCGGCTTCTTCGTCGACGCCCTCGGATTCGACCTCGTCGAGGACAGCCCGTCGACCACGAACGACGGCCGGCCGAAGCGCTGGGTCGTGGTCCGCCCGCCGGGCGCGGCGACCGGCCTGCTGCTCGCCGAGGCCGACGGCGCGGACCAGAAAAAGGCGGTCGGCAACCAGCTGGCCGGGCGCGTCGGCTTCTTCCTGCGCGTCGACGAATTCGACGCCGCGTACGCCCGGATGCGCGAAGCGGGTGTCACCTTCCACGGCGAGCCACGGCACGAGGTCTACGGCTCCGTCGTCGTCTTCGAGGACGTGGCCGGCAACAAGTGGGACCTGCTCGGGCCGCGCCACTAAAACGCCTGGTAGACAGCCCAGGCCGCCAGGCCGACGATCAGCAGCGCGCCGGCCCGCCGGGTGTGGATGAACGCCAGCGGTGCCCACCACAGTGGCCAGACCGGGTTGTTGGGCGGCGGGTCCACCGGCTTCGGCTCGCGGAACCGCCGCCACACCCAGACCAGCGTCGGCAGCCCGCCCAGCGTGAGCAGGGCCGGCCAGGGCAGCTCACCGACGGCGACCAGGACCACGACCCCGACGTAGTAGAGCAGCATCATCCCGACCGTGGCCGCCTTGGCCAGCGGCTCGCCGAGCAGCACCGGCAGCGTCCGCGTCCCACCAGCAGCGTCGTACGGCAGCTTGTCGATGTGCTTGCCCATCAGCACGGTGGTCGGCAGCAGCGCGTAGACGAAAGCGGTGACCACGACGGCCCAGGGCAGCGTGCCGGTGCCGGCGTAGTAGACCCCGCCGACCATCAGCGGACCCCAGGTGACCAGCACGTCCGCCTCGCCCAGGCCGACCTTCTTGAGCCGCAGCGGCGGCGCGGTGTAGGCCCACGAGAGGAACAGCCCACCGAGCGCGAACGCGGCGACCCACCAGTCCTGCCGCACGATCAACGTGATCATGATGGCCAGGTCGATCACCTGGCAGAGCAGGATGCCGACGAGCAGCTGCCGGCGGGTGACCAGGCCGGCGAGGATCGGGTGCGGCGCGTAGAGCGCCCGGGGGTAATCGGCGGTGTCGTTGCCGATGTCGGTGTCGGTCAGGTCGTTCATCAGGTTGTTGGCCAGGTGCGCGACGACGATCCCGACCACGGCCAGCGCGATGTTGAGCCAGTCGACCGGGACGACGGCGACGGCCGCGAGCAGGACCGCGATCAGACCCGAAACGAAGGTCATCGGGAGTACGCCGGCCCGGGTGACGACCAGCCAGCGGGTGACCGAGTCGACGACGCCCTGCTCGGGCGGGTTGGTGGTGGCGAACGCGTAACGCCAGGCCGACAGCCGGTCGGCCACGCTGAGGGTGGTCACGCCGTCGATGTTACGCCGATCTTGAACTCGTTCAACTCGGCCACCTAACGCGGCAAAAACCAGGCAACCGGCGCCGCGTACCCTGGTGGATTGGGATTGAAGGAGGGGTCTATGACCGTCGCAACCGTGTGGCCGCGGCTCGAAGAGCTGCTGCCGCGGGTCAGCAAGCCGATCCAGTACGTCGGCGGCGAGCTGGGCGGGGTGCGCAAGGAGTGGGACACCACCACCGTGCGCTGGGCCCTGATGTACCCCGACGCGTACGAGGTGGGCGTGCCCAACCAGGGCGTGCAGATCCTCTACGAGGTGCTCAACGAGCAGCCCGACGTCCTGGCCGAGCGCACGTACGCGGTCTGGCCGGACCTCGAGGCGCTGATGCGCGAGCACGGGGTCCCGCAGTTCACGGTCGACGCGCACCGCCCGGTCCGCGCCTTCGACCTACTCGGCGTCTCCTTCGCCACGGAGCTCGGCTACACGAACCTGCTGACCGCGCTCGACCTGGCCGGCATCCCGCTGCTGGCGCGCGACCGCACCGACGAGGACCCGATCGTGCTGGCCGGCGGGCACGCCGCGTTCAACCCCGAGCCGATCGCCGACTTCCTCGACGCGGCCGTGCTCGGCGACGGCGAGGAGGCGGTCCTCGAGGTCACCGCGCTGGTCCGGGCCTGGAAGGAAGAGGGCTCCCCGGGCGGTCGCGACGAGCTGCTGCTGCGGCTGGCCAAGACCGAGAGCGTCTACGTGCCGCGCTTCTACGACGTCGACTACCTGCCCGACGGGCGGATCCAGCGGGTCGTGCCGAACCGGGCCGGCGTCCCGTTCCGGGTGCACAAGCGCACCACGATGGATCTCGACCAGTGGCCGTACCCGAAGAAGCCCCTCGTGCCGCTGGCCGAGAGCGTGCACGAGCGCTACGCCGTGGAGATCTTCCGGGGCTGCACGCGCGGCTGCCGGTTCTGCCAGGCGGGCATGATCACCCGGCCGGTACGCGAGCGGTCGATCACCACGGTCGGCCAGATGGTCAAGGAGGGCCTGGAGTTCTCGGGCTTCTCCGAGGTCGGCCTGCTGTCGCTGTCGAGCGCCGACCACTCCGAGATCGGTGACATCTGCTCCGGGCTGGCCGAGCAATATGAAGGCACCAACGTCTCGCTGTCGCTGCCGTCCACCCGGGTCGACGCGTTCAACATCGAGCTCGCCCAGGAGCTGTCGCGCAACGGCCGGCGGACCGGTCTGACCTTCGCGCCCGAGGGTGGCTCCGAGCGCATTCGCAAGGTGATCAACAAGATGGTGTCGGAGGAAGACCTCATCCGCACCGTGGTCACCGCGTACACCAACGGCTGGCGCCAGGTGAAGCTCTACTTCATGTGCGGGCTGCCCACCGAGACCGACGAGGACGTGCTCCAGATCGCCCGCCTCGCCCACGAGGTGATCAAGGCTGGTCGCGCGGCCACCGGTTCCAAGGACATCCGGTGCACGGTCTCCATCGGCGGGTTCGTGCCCAAGCCGCACACGCCGTTCCAGTGGGCCTCGATGTCGACGCCCGAGGTGATCGACAACCGGCTCAAGCTGCTCAAGCAGGAGATCAACAGCGACCGGTCGCTGGGCCGGGCGATCGGCTTCCGCTACCACGACGGCCAGCCGTCGCTGATCGAAGGCCTGCTGTCCCGCGGCGACCGCCGGGTCGGCGCGGTCATCCGCCGCGTCTGGGAAGAGGGCGGCCGCTTCGACGGCTGGTCGGAGCACTTCTCCTACCAGCGCTGGGTCACCGCGGCCGGCGAGGTGCTGCCCGGGTTCGGCCTCGACCTCGACTGGTTCACCACCCGCGAGCGCGACGAGCTCGAGGTGCTGCCCTGGGACCACCTCGACTCCGGGCTCGACAAGGACTGGCTCTGGCAGGACTGGCAGGACTCGATGAGCGAGTTCGAGCAGGACGACTGCCGCTGGACCCCGTGCTTCGACTGCGGCGTCTGCCCGTCCATGGACACCGAGATCCAGATCGGCCCCACGGGTCGCAAGCTGCTGCCGCTGACGCCGGTCGGCAGCGGTCGTGACTGAGCTCCGGTTCGTTTCGCCCGCTGACGACCCGGCGCTGGAGGATTGGCGCCTGATCCACAACGTCGTCGTCCCGCCCTGGCCGCTCTCGCTGCCCGAGGTGACCGAGCGGGCCGGCCGGAATCTTTTAGAGGTGGCCTACCTGGACCGGGTGGCGGTCGGCAACTCGACCGTCCGGCCGCCGGGCGACGACGGTGTCGCCACCGTCATCGCCCGGGTGCTGCCCGCCCACCGGGGCCGCGGGTTCGGCACGCTGATCCACTCGCGTGCGCTCGCCGCGGCCAGGGAGCTTGGTCCAGCGGAGATCGAGACGCTGGTGCTGGCGGCCAACGTCGACGGCCTGCGCTTCGCCGAGCAGCAGGGGTACGTCGAGGTCGAGCGCTACGAGGTGCACGGCGCTCAGGAGGTCAGGCTGCGCCTGCGGTAGGCGGCCAGCGCCAGCGGCGCGAACACCGCGACGAAGCCGACCATCCACGCCAGGGTGATCAGCACCGGCTGGGCGACCGGACCTCCGAGCATCAGCCCGCGCAGCGCGTCCATCAGGTGCCGCACCGGGTTGACCTGGACGAACGCCGCCAGCCAGCCCGGCATCGTGTCGGTCGGCACGAAGATGTTGCTGGCGAACGAGAGCGGGAAGATGATCACCGCGCCCAGGCCCTGCACCGCCTGGGCGTTGGGCAGCGACAGGCCGAGCAGCACCCAGACCCACGACAGCGCCAGCGCGAAGCCGAGCGCCAGGGCGCAGGCCGCGAGCACGGGCAGGGGACCGGTGCTGAAGCGGAAGCCGAGTGCGAGGCCGAAACCGAGCAGGGCGACGATCGCGATCACCTGGCGTACGACGTCGGCGCCGATCGCGCCGACCAGCGGGGCGATCCGCGGGGTCGGCAGGCTGCGGATCCGGTCGAAGACGCCCTTCTCGATGTCCTGGTTGAGCGCCGTGCCGACGCCCATCGTCGCCAGCAGCGTCATCAGGCCGAGCATGCCGGGCAGCACGAACTGGAGGTACTCGCGGGTGCTGCCGGAGATCGCGCCACCGAACACGTAGACGAACAGCACGAGGAAGATGGCGGGCCCGAACACCACGTCGGCCAGCGACGCGGGGTGCCTTCGGAGTTTGACGATGCCGCGCCAGGTCAGGGTCAGGCACTGGGTCATGCGGTCAACTCCTTCGTCGTCGTCAACGCGCGGAACACGTCGTCGAGGCTCGGCAGGTGCAGGGCGATCTCGGCGATCTCGGCGCCCGCGTCGTCCAAGCGGCGCACCACGGCCGGCATCATCGCGCCGTCGGTGACCGGGACGCTGAGCCGCTCGCCGACCCGGGCCGGCGCCGTGCCGACGACGGCGGCGACCAGCGCGGCGGCCTCGTCGGCCCGGGCCGGGTCGGCCAGCCGCAGGTCGAGCGTCTGGCTGCCGAGCCGGCGCTTGAGCGCGGTGGGGGTGTCCTGGGCGGCCACCCGGCCGTGGTCGATCACCACGATCTCGTCGGCCAGCGCGTCGGCCTCCTCCAGGTACTGCGTGGTGAGCAGCACCGTCGTGCCCTCGGCCACCAGCGCGCGGATGCGGTCCCAGAGCGCGCCCCGGGCGACCGGGTCGAGCCCGGTGGTCGGCTCGTCGAGGAACACCACCCGGGGCCGGTTGACCAGGCTCGCGGCGAGGTCGAGCCGGCGCCGCATGCCGCCCGAGTACGTCTTGACCGCCCGGTCGGCGGCGTCGGTGAGGCCGAACTCGGCGAGCAGCGTGGTCGCCCGGGCCGCCGCGTCCTTGCGGGAGTAGGTGAGCAGCCGGCCGACCAGGCGCAGGTTCTGCCGGCCGGTCAGGTCCTCGTCGACCGAGGCGTGCTGCCCGGCCACGCCGATCAGTTGCCGCGCTTGGTGGCCGGCCGTGGTGACGTCGTGGCCGAGCACGGCCGCCGTGCCCGCGTCGGGGCGCAGCAGGGTGGCCAGGATCCGCACCGCGGTCGTCTTGCCGGCACCGTTCGGGCCGAGCACGCCGATCACCGTGCCGGTCCGGACCGCGAGGTCCACCCCGTCCAGGGCGGTGACCTCCCCATAGCGCTTGACCAGGCCGTACGCCTCGATCGCAAGCTTTGACATCACGACTGTAATGTAAAACGCGGCCGACCTTCGCGTCAATACGAATGCAATGTGAAAGCATGGCCGCATGCCGAAGCGGGTCGACCCCACCGAGCGGCGCACGCTGATCGCCGACGCGTTGATGCGGGTCGCGGCGGAGCGTGGCCTCGAAGCGGTCAGCCTGCGCCACGTGGCGGCCGAGGCCGGCGCGACCACCGGCCTGGTGCAGCACTACTTCGGCACCAAGGACGAGATGATGCTGTTCGCCCTCGAAGTGGTGAGCGGCCACATCGGGGAGCGGATGGAGGCGGCGGTCAACGCGCTGGGCCCGTCGCCGGCGCCGCGGGACCTGATCAGGGCGATGGCGACCCAGCTCCTGCCGCTCGACGAGCAGCGGCGGGCCGACGGCCGGGTCGGGCTGGCCTTCTTCGCGTACGCGGCTACTCGGCCCCACGTCGCCGAGGTGCAGCGACGCGGCTCGGAGGGACTGCGCGACTTCTTCGCCACGATGATGCCGGAGCCGGCCGCGACCACCCTGCTGGCGCTGGTCGAAGGGCTCGCGCTCTACCTGCTCACGGACACGTACTCGGCGGCTACCGCGCTCGGGGCACTCGACGGCTATCTGGACTCGGTGTTCGGGCGACCGTGATCCGCATGCCCGACTCCTTGGCATAGCCGCCGTCCGGCTGGCGCAGGTGCCGGTCCAGCACGTCGGCCAGCGCGGCCCGGGCCTCCGGCTCGCGGTCCGGCGGGATCCGCTCGAGCTGGCGGCGGGAGCCCGCGGAGAGCATCCAGTCCCAGTACGCGTCGGCCGTCGGATAGACGCTGCGTACCGCCATCTCGGTCATGGTCACGTCGACCAGGCCGGAGTCTCCGAAGAGCGCCTCGACCCACCCCCGCGACATGGTCGAGCCGTCGGACGTCTCGCGGTCCATCTCCGGGTCCGGCGTCTGGAACGGCCGCAGTGCCGCGGAGCGGTCCCGGTAGAACGCCAGGCCCGCGTCGTCGAGCTCGGCGAAGGTGCTGACCGCCACCCGGCCGCCCGGGCGCAGCAGGGTGGCCCAGCGGGCCACGGCGGCCGGTGGGTCGGGGAGCAGGAAGACCATGAAGCTGGCCGTGACCACGTCGAACGAGGCCTCCGGGAAGTCCGGGTGCTCGGCGTCGCCGCTGCGATGCGCGCCTTGGGGTCGACGTCCGTCATGGCGGCAGATTAATAGGTGGGAGGATGGAGTCGAAGCGGTCGAACAGGCGAGGAGCACAGCGATCAGCAGGAAGCCACAGCCGGAAGGCGGGCAGGCGCCCGTCGTCCAGCGCATCCGGATCAGGTACGCCAAGCGGGGGCCGTTGCGGTTCACCTCGCACCGGGACTTCGCGCGCGCTTTCGAGCGGGCGTTGCGGCGGGCCGGCGTACCCATCGCGTTCTCGCAGGGATTCACACCGCACCCCAAGATTTCGTACGCCAGCGCGGCGCCGACCGGCACCGGGAGCGAGGCCGAATACCTGGAGATCGGGCTGCAGCGGGTGGTCGACCCGGCCTGGGTCGTCACCGCTCTGGACGCCGCGCTCTCGCCGGGTCTCGACGTGCTGGACGCGGTGGAGGCCATTCCGGGGGAGAGCCTGGCGGACCGGATCGACGCGTCGCGGTGGCGGTTGGAGCTGCCGGGGGTTCCTGATGCGGTGGTGTCCGAGGCTGTCACGAAATTTCGGGATTCATCCGAAGTGCTGGTGGAGCGGCAGACCAAGCAGGGCCGGCGCACCTTCGACACGCGGGGCGCCGTGGTGTCCATCGAGGTGATCACTTCCGGTCCGGCCGCTTCCGGAGCCCCCGACGTGCCGTGTGCGATACTCGACGTAGTCGTGCGGCAGGTCACCCCGTCCGTACGACCCGATGACGTCCTTGCCGGCCTCCGTGTGGTGGCCGACCTGGAGCCGCCGGTCCCGCCAAGGGCAATCCGGCTGGCACAGGGCCGGCTGACCGCGCAGGGGGCGATCGCGGATCCGTTGGAGGCGGACCGCGACGGTGCTGTCGTCGGTGAACGCTGACCACGGTGACGTGATCGGCGTTTAGCCCGCCAGACTTCGGTCTGCCCGCCGCTCCCACAGCAGCGGGCGTGGCCGGAAACACTTTGCGGCGACCCTGCGTGGCAGCGCTCACCCGCGCCCGGGGTTGCCAGAACTGGAGAACGTCCATGCTCGAGAACGAGCCAACGGGCGGCGAGGTGCAGGGCAACGCGCCCGACGCCGAGACCGAAGCCCCGGCCACGCCCGTCAAGCGCACCCGCGCCCGGAAGTCGACGGCGGCCGCTGCCGCTGCTTCGGATGGTGCCGAGGAGGCCGCGCCGACGCGGCGCCGGCGTAAGGCCACAACCGCCGCCAAACCCGACACCGAGGGCGAGTCCCCGGCAGAGGGTACGAACGAGGCGCCCGTCAAGCGCACCCGGCGCCGCAAGGCCGCGACCGAGGCCCCCGAGCCGGCCGCCCGCGCCGTCGACGACGTGGTAGCCGAGGAGTCCGACGACCCGGTCGCCGAGCCCGCCGCCGGGCTGGGCGACGTGGAGCCCGCTCCCGCGCGCCGCCGCTCCACCCGGCGCGTGGTCGCCGCCGAGTCCGCCGACCTCGCCGCCGAGCCGGCCGCCGGCCTCGGCGACGTCGAGCCGGGCGCCGCCGGTGCCGGTCCGCGCGACGGGGACCCCGGCCTGGTCGAGAGCCAGGCACCGGGCGTGCCCGGCGAGCCGGCCGACGACGAGGAGACCGAAGAGGCCGCCACCGAGCCGCTGCGGGTCGACGACGAGCCCGCGCCGAGCCGGCGCCGGCGTGCGGTCGCGGCACCTTTGCTGTTCATGGCCCCGCAGCCCGACGACGAGCCGGCGGCGCCGGCCCGGCGCACCCGGCGCACCCGGGGCGCGGCCGACGAGCCCGCCGAGGCCCCGGCCACGGCCGCTGTTGACGCACCCGCTGCCTCGGCCGACGCCGAGACCGACGTCGCCGAGACCACCACCACCAGCAGCCGGCGGCGTCGGCGCGGGCGGCGTACCGGTGAGGAACCGGCCGTGGTCGAGGTCGAGGAGACCGACGACGCCGAGGCGACCGCGAGCGACGAGTCGTCCGACGAGCCGGACGACGACGACCTCGACGAGAACGGCCGTCGCCGCCGGCGGCGTGGCCGCCGTGGCCGCGGCCGCGGCAAGGGCCCGGTCGACGAGGCCGACGAGACCGAGGAGCCAGTGGCGGCCGCCGACGACTCCGACGAGTCCGAGGACGGCGACGGGGTGACCCGCCGGCGCCGGCGGCGCCGCCGCAAGGGCGACACCGACACCGGCGCCGACGACGGCGTGCACACCGTGGTCCGGATCCGTGAGCCGCGCACCACCTCCGACGAGGTGCAGGGCGTCTCCGGCTCGACGCGGCTGGAGGCCAAGCGGCAGCGCCGGCGTGACGGTCGTGAGCAGCGCCGGACCCGCCCGCCGATCCTGAGCGAGTCGGAGTTCCTGGCCCGGCGCGAGGCCGTCGACCGGGTGATGGTGGTCCGGCAGCGCGCCGACCGCACCCAGATCGCGGTGCTCGAAGACGGCGTGCTGGTCGAGCACTACGTGACGCGGGCGTCGTCCGGCGCGATGGCCGGCAACGTCTACCTGGGCAAGGTCCAGAACGTGCTGCCCTCCATGGAGGCGGCGTTCGTCGACGTCGGCCGGGGCCGCAACGCGGTGCTCTACGCCGGCGAGGTCAACTGGGACGCCTCCGGCCTGGAGGGTCGGGCCCGCTCGATCGAGCAGGCGCTGCGCTCGGGCGACTCCGTGCTGGTGCAGGTCACCAAGGACCCGATCGGCCACAAGGGCGCCCGGCTGACCAGCCACATCGCGCTCTCCGGCCGGCACCTGGTCTACGTGCCCGGCGGCAACGCGTCCGGCATCAGCCGCAAGCTGCCCGACACCGAGCGCAAGCGGCTCCGCGACGTGCTGAAGAAGCTGATCCCCGAGGGCGCCGGCGTGATCGTGCGGACGGCCGCCGAGGGCGCGTCCGAGGACGAGCTCGCGCGCGACGTCAAGCGGCTCCAGGCGCAGTGGGAGGACATCCAGGAGAAGGCGGCCGCCGGTGGCGCGCCGACGCTTCTCTACGAGGAGCCCGACCTGCTGATCCGGGTCGTCCGCGACCTGTTCAACGAGGACTTCCGCGAGATCGTCGTGCAGGGCGACGACGCGTACGAGATGGTCGACACCTATCTCGGCCACGTCTCGCCGGACCTCGTGCCGCGCCTGCACCGGCACACCTCGACGGTCGACCTGTTCGCCGAGAAGCGGATCGACGAGCAGATCCTCAAGGGTCTCGACCGCAAGGTGTTCCTGCCCTCCGGCGGCCACCTGGTCATCGACCGCACCGAGGCGATGACCGTGGTCGACGTCAACACCGGTAAGTACACGGGTGCCGGCGGCAACCTCGAGGAGACGGTCACCCGCAACAACCTGGAGGCGGCGGAGGAGATCGTCCGCCAGCTCCGGTTGCGTGACCTCGGCGGCATCGTCGTCATCGACTTCATCGACATGGTCCTGGAGAGCAACCGCGAGCTGGTGCTGCGCCGGCTGACGGAGTGCCTCGGCCGCGACCGCACCAAGCACCAGGTCACCGAGATCACCTCGCTGGGCCTGGTCCAGATGACCCGCAAGCGGATCGGCGCCGGGCTGCTCGAGGCGTTCTCCGAGACCTGCGAGACCTGCAAGGGCCGTGGCCTGATCATCCACACGGAGCCTGTTCCGGTGAAGGGTGCCGGGCCTGGGCATTCGCACGGGGCCAACGGCTCCGGCTCCGGGTCCGGCTCTGGCTCTGGCTCCGGCGACAAGGTCAAGGCGGTGGCGTCCGCGCCGGCTGCCACGACCTCCGCTTCTTCGCGGCGGCGCGGCCGCAAGGCGGCGCCTGCGCAGGCCTCGGCTCCCGACACGGTCGAGCCCACGGTGGTCGAGGAAGACGACACCATGGGGTACGACCTGTCCCGCTACGACGACGTCGTGCTCGACCCGGTCGACGAGGTCGAGGCGCCGACCGACATCGCGCCGGGCACCAACGGCCGGCTGGCCGGCACCGACGACCCGGACGCGGTCGGCGACGACGAGGACGGCGAGCTGGCCGAGGCCAGCACCAGCCGTCGCCGTGGTCGCCGGGGTGGTACCCGGCGGCGTACCCGGCCGTAGTTCGTGTTCTCCGCTGCCCGGCCCCCCTTTGTGGATGCCGGGCAGCGTCGTGTCCGGGGCCTGGGTCGGCGGCGTTGGTGAATGCGCGTTAGGGTCGCGGCAGCGTTCCGCCGCCACCCCCGGAGGACACCCCCCCATGCGCCTGCGCCGTCAGCTCGCCGTGCTCGCCGTCTCCGTCGCGTTCGTCGCGGCGGCCGGTTGCTCCGCGGAGGTGGAAGGCCGCGGCGACCCGGCGCTCGGCACGCCGGGGCCGGCACCGTCGGCTTCCTCGCTCGTACCCTCGGCGTCGGCTCTTCCTGGTTCTTCAGCCGCCCCCGCGCTGTCCCTGGGGCCGGAGCCGACCGGCAAGGCGGGCGGCAACGCGACGCAGGTCTGCGCCGACGTCACGAAGGCCTCGGAGAAGGGCACGGCCGCGTACGTGCAGCAGCTGACCGCCGTCCTGGAGGCGCAGGGCAGGAACGACAAGTCCGCTGAAGAGGCGGCGGAGAAGCGGCTGGGCACCGTGATGGCCACCTGGGCCACCGACCTACGCAAGGCTTCCTCTGCGGCGACCGACCAGCAGCTCAAGACGACGCTGACGCAGATGGCCGGCCAGATCGCCAAGATGACGTCAAACGTGGCAACCATCGACGACGCCGCACTGGGCGCGATCCAGGATCGCCTCGAAACCCTCTGCCCACCGTCCTGATCCCCGCTGTCTCCGCACCCGGGGTCGCGTTCGTCGTATGGGCTGGCCGGTCGTGGCGTGGGGGTTGGAAGGTGCTGGCTGCGCTCCGCGCGCGCCGGGCCGCGTCGTGCGCCGGCTGGATCACCAGGATGCCGAGCAGGGCCACGGCGCCCTGTCGGCAGCCTTCCTCGCGCCGGTCGTCACGGCATCGCAGGCGCGGCTCACCGGTCCGCGGCGTTCCCCCGCGTGGCCTGGCCTGGCCGGCCGTGGCGTGGGTGTGACGGTGTCGGGTTGGTCTGCGGCGGTTCCCGCGGCGTGGCCTGGCCGGGCGTGGTGTGGGGTGTGATGGTGTCCGGGTTGGTCCGCGGCGCTTCCCCCGCGTGGCCTGGCTGGGCGTGGCGTGGGTGTGACGGTGTCGGGGTCGGTCTGCGGCGGTTTCCGCGGCCTAGCCGGCCGTAGCGCGGGGTGCGACCGCGCCGTCGACGGTGCGGACCAGGAGCTCCAGGACCTCGTGCCGCGACGCGCCGTGCTGGGAGACGTAGCTCCACCCGGCGTAGAGCTGTGACCACATCAGACTGGACAGCCATGGCGCGGGCAGGGCGATGTCGATCGTGCCGTCGCGGTGGCCTCGGTCGATCATCGCGGAGAAACGGTCGTCGCAGCCGTCGTCGAGGATCGGCGTCGCGTCGCTCAGGCAGTCGGGATCGGTGAAGATCAGCGACAGCAGGCTGCCCAGGTCGAAGTATTCGCGGCAGAGCCGCAGCAGCGCGTCGGCGCCCGAGCCCTCGTCGAGCCTGGCGCTGGCGGTGGCCCGGTCGAGCCGGGTGGAACCCTCGGCGGCCACGGCTTTCAACAGGTCGGACCGCTCCGGGAAGTATCGGTGCAGCGTCGTGCGGCCGACCTCGGCCGCCGCGGCGATCTCGCTCAGCGCCGCCGCCGGGTTCTGCCCCAGCACCTCGATCGCGGCAGACAGGATCGCCTGCCGGGTGCGGGCCCGCGCACCTCGTTCATTTTCCGGCACATCGTGAGGTTAGCAGTCTCAAATCGGATTATCGCTTGACTCAAGTGGAACACCTCAGTTCCACTAGAGCGCATGGCTGACCCACCGCTGTCCCGGCTCCGCACTCTCGTCTCCTTCGTCGTGCCGCACCGGCGGGTGCTGGTCGCGGGGTTCCTGCTGGGCCTGCTGGGCAGCGCGGTCGGCCTGGCCCTGCCGCTGGTCACCAAGTGGGTGATCGACACCCTGGGCCCGGGCGACACGTCGCTGTGGCGGCCGGTCGGAGTGCTGCTCGCCCTGGTGGTGGTCGGCGCCGCCATCTCGATGTGGCAGTGGGTGATCATGGGCACGGTCTCCGAGAAGGTGGTGCTCGACGCCCGGGTGTCGATGATCAGCCGCTATTTCGCCGCCCGGGTCCGGGAGATCACCGGTCGCCCGAGCGGTGAGCTGGTCACCCGGGTGACCTCCGACGCCGGCCTGCTGCACAACGCCTCGGCCAGCATCGTGGGGTTGCTCAACAGCACCCTCGCCCTGATCGCCACGCTGATCCTGATGGGCGTGCTCGACCTGGTCCTGCTCGGCCTGACCCTGGCCTCGGTGGTGGTGATCGCCGCCGTGATGACCGCGCTGATGCCCGCGATCGCCAAGGCGCAGGAGGCGGCCCAGGAGTCGGTCGGCCGCCTGGGTGGTGCGCTCGAGGGCACGCTGCGCGCGATCCGCACGGTCAAGGCGAGCCGTGCCGAGCGCCGCCAGACCGACCGGATCGTCGCCGACGCCCGCGACTCGGCGGCCCACGCCATCCGCGCTGCCCGCCGCACGGCCACGGTCTGGACCATCTCGTGGACGGGCATCCAACTGGCGATCATCGTGATCCTCGGCGTTGGCGCGTGGCGGGCCGACCGCGGCCTGATCGAGGTCTCCAGCCTGATCGCGTTCCTGCTCTACGCGTTCCAGCTGATGAGCCCGGTCACCGAGCTCACCCAGAACATCACCAACCTCCAGGCCGGCATGGCCGCCGCCGCCCGGATCCGCCAGGTCGAAGCCATGGAGATCGAGCCACTACACCCGGCGGCGCCGTCCCCGTCGTCGGGCCCGTCGTCCTCGTCCCCGGTGCTGGAGCTCCGCGGCGTGACGGCCCGCTATGCGCCGGGCACCGAGCCGGCGGTACGCGGCATCGACCTGGTCGTCCCACGCCGCGGCCACACGGCGATCGTCGGCCCGTCCGGCGCGGGCAAGACCACACTGTTCTCGTTGATCCTGCGCTTCCTGGAGCCGGAGAGCGGCGAGCTGTTGCTCGACGGCCGCCCGTACCGCTCCTACACACACGACGAGGTGCGCTCCCGCCTGGCCTACGTGGAGCAGGAGACCCCGGTCGTCCCGGGCACGATCCGCGACAACCTGCTCTTCACCCACCCGGACGCCACGGAGGCCGAGGTCCTCTCGGTCCTGGCAGCGGTCCGCCTCGACGACAAAATCGACGCACTGGCGGACGGCCTCGACACGTCCCTGACCGAAAACGAGGTGAGCGGCGGCCAGCGCCAACGGATCGCCCTGGCGCGCGCGATCCTGCGCACACCGGAGGTCCTGCTCCTGGACGAAGCCACGGCCCAGGTAGACGGCCTGACAGAGGCAGCGCTGCACGACTGCATCCGCGAACGCGCGGCCGTGGGCGCGGTCGTCACCATCGCCCACCGACTATCGACGGTCCTGGACGCGGACACCATCGTGGTGCTCGACGAGGGCGGCATCCGCGCCCGCGGCACCCACACGGAACTACTCGCGACAGACGCCCTCTACCGCAAACTGGTCAAGGCCCTACGAATCGCGGAAACCCAACCGCAACCCATCGGCGCCATCTGACAACGACGCTTCCGGGCCGCAGCCGCCCCGGACTTCGGCCCGACCCGCGCCGCTCAACGGCCTCACCGTGCGGCGCTGCGCAGCCGCGTTCGCGCGTTCGCCCGGTGGTGTGGGGGCGCGGTGGTGTGGGGGCGACCATCGCGAGCCGCCACGACGCTGCCCGGGCGGCGCCGTTTCGGTCCAGGCCGGGTTCGGGCCGTGAACCCGGCCGACGCCGTCGGTCAGTTGGGCGGGAGTTGTCCTCCGCGCCGGATCGTCTGACGGCTTCGTACGTTGACGCGGGCTGTGCCGGGCGCCGTCCGCCCCGGGCCTCCGTCCGCGTGCGGGCCTGGGCCGCGTCCGGGTCCGCGCCCGCGCCCGGGCCGCGCCCACGCCGGGTCCGCGTCCAGGCCGCGTCGGGGTCCGGGCCGCGTCCGGGCCTGGTCCGGGTCCGCGCCCGCGCCGGGTCTGCGCCCGCGCCGGGTCTGCGCCCGCGCCGGGTCTGCGCCCGCGCCGGGTCTGCGCCCGCGCCGGGTCTGCGCCCGCGCCGGGTCTGCGCCCGGGCCGGGTCTGCGCCCGGGCCGGGTCTGCGCCCGGGCCGGGTCTGCGCCCGCGCCGGGTCCGCGCCCGGGCCGGGTCTGCGCCCGCGCCGGGTCCGCGCCCGGGCCGGGTCCGCGCCCGGGCCGGGTCCGCGCCCGCGCTGCGCCCGCGCCGGGTCTGCGCTCTGCGCCGGGTCCGCGCCCGCGCTGCGCCTACGCCGGGTCTGCGCCCGCGCCGGGTCTGCGCCCGCGCCGGGTCTGCGCCCGCGCCGGGTCTGCGCCCGCGCCGGGTCCGCGCCCGCGCCGGGTCTGCGCCCGCGCCGGGTCCGCGCCCGCGCCGGGTCTGCGCCCGCGCCGGGTCCGCGCCCGGGCCGGGTTCGCGCCCGCGCTGCGTCTGCGCCCGCGTCCGCGCCCACGCCGGGTCCGCGCCCGCGTCCGGGCCGCGTCCGGGCCCGCGCCCGCGCTGCGTCCGCGCCTGCGCCTGCGTCCAGGTCCGGGCCAGTGTTCGGGGCTGATGTTTCGGGTGGGTTTGGTTGGCGAGGTGGTGGGCTGGGTGGTGTCGGGGTTGGTGAGGTCGTTGTGGTCGGGCGGTCGGTCTTAAGCTGGGCGGCGTGGGTGAGATCGAACGTCGCCTGACCGAACTTGGGCTGCAGCTACCGGAGCCGATGCGGCTGCCGCCCGGTGTGACGTTGCCCTTCCCTTGGGTGCGGGTGCATGGCAACCGGGTGTTTGTCTCCGGGCATGGGCCTCTGCTGGCCGACGGATCGTTGGCCGGGCCGTTCGGCAAGGTCGGTGACCAGGTGACGCCCGAGCAGGCCTATGAGGCCGCCCGGCTGACCGCCCTCGCCATCCTCGCCAGCCTGCGTCGGGAGCTCGGTGATCTTGATCGGATCACGGCCTGGCTGCGGGTCTTCGGCATGGTCAACACGGCCCCGGGCTTCACCGGCACGCCGATGGTGATCAACGGGTTCTCCGACCTCGTCCTGGAGTTGTGGGGCGAGTCTGCTGGCAGTCACGCCCGGTCCGCGGTGGGGCAGGCCGAGTTGCCGTTCAGCATTCCGGTGGAGATCGAGGCCGAGGTGGCCATCGACGGCTGACCCCGGCCCGACGCCTCGGTAGGCTTGAGTAGCCCCCATGGGGTGAGCGGGGTTCCCGGGGCTGGTTTGGGGAGCAGGCGGGGATGCCGTACGCTTGCCTGTGGCGCACTCCCGTGCGTCGCGTTCATGTGTGCCCGCCGATGATCCGGCGCCGCGTGCAACGCCGAAAGACCCGCCACGCTACGACAGGAGTCCGCGTCCCATGTACGCGATCGTCAAGACCGGCGGCAAGCAGTACAAGGTCGCCGAGGGTGACGTCATCGAGGTCGAGAAGCTCGTCGGCGAGCCCGGCGACGCGGTATCGCTCGCCGCGGTGCTCCTCGTTGACGGTGCCGACCTGGTGACCGACGCGGCGCAGCTTGCCAAGGTCTCGGTGTCCGGCGAGATCGCCGCGCACACCAAGGGACCGAAGATCCGGATCCACAAGTTCAAGAACAAGACCGGCTACCACAAGCGCCAGGGTCACCGCCAGAAGCTGACCCAGGTGAAGGTCACCGGCATCAAGAGCGGGAAGTAGGCGTTTAGGCGATGGCTCACAAAAAGGGTGCGTCCAGCTCGCGCAACGGTCGTGACTCTGCGGCTCAGCGCCTGGGCGTCAAGCGGTTCGGTGGCCAGGTGGTCAGCGCCGGCGAGATCCTGATCCGCCAGCGGGGCACCAAGTTCCACCCGGGTGACCTGGTCGGCCGCGGCGGCGACGACACGCTGTTCGCGCTCGCCAACGGCGCCGTTCTGTTCGGCACCAAGCGCGGTCGCAAGACCGTCAGCATCGTGCCGAGCGAGCACTGAGGCGGGGTAACCCCCACACCAGCAGTTCCCGAAGCGGGCCGTGGACCAGGTGTCCCGGCCCGCTTCGCGTTGCTGCGAACCCGGCCCCGCCAGCCCGACCTGATGGACATCACGTCCACGGCCGGCTCCGGGCGTCCGATTCGGGCAGATCGGTCGGTCACAATGGGAAGAGATCGGTGACCGTCGGCGGACCTGGCAGCGAAGCGAAGCGAGCGCTCCCTGGCGGGAGCGACGGTCGCGCCCACGGCGGGCCCGAGCAAGCAGCTTGAAGATCTTGATTGAAATGAGGAGTCGTGGCGACGTTCGTTGACCGGGTCGTCCTGCATCTGCGGGCAGGCGACGGCGGGCACGGCTGCGTGTCGATCCATCGGGAGAAGTTCAAGCCGCTCGGCGGCCCCGACGGCGGCAACGGCGGGCACGGCGGCGGCATCTCGTTCACGGTCGACCCGCAGATCCACACCTTGCTCGACTTCCACTTTCGGCCGCACGTCAACGCGCCCAACGGCGTCGGTGGGGCCGGCTCGAACCGGGACGGCGCCCAGGGCGACGACCTGGTGCTGAAGGTGCCGGACGGCACCGTGGTGCTCACCCCGGACGGCGAAGTGCTGGCCGACCTGGTCGGCGCGGGCACGACGATCGAGGTGGCCCGCGGCGGCCGCGGTGGCCGGGGCAACGCGTCCCTGGCCAACTCGCGCCGCAAGGCGCCCGGCTTCGCCGAGCTCGGTGAGCCGGGCGAGCGGTTCGACGTCGTACTCGAGCTCAAGAGCGTCGCCGACGTCGGGCTCGTGGGCTTCCCGTCGGCCGGCAAGTCGTCGCTGATCTCGGTGCTCTCCGCGGCCAAGCCGAAGATCGCCGACTACCCGTTCACCACGCTGGTGCCGAACCTGGGCGTCGTGCGGCTCGACGAGCACACGTTCACGATCGCCGACGTGCCGGGCCTGATCCCGGGTGCGGCCACCGGCAAGGGGCTCGGGCTGGAGTTCCTCCGGCACATCGAGCGCACCGCCGTGCTGGTGCACGTGGTCGACGCGGCCACGCTGGAGCCCGGGCGCGATCCGGTCTCCGACATCGACGCGATCGAGGCGGAGCTGAGCGCGTACGGCGGGCTCGAGGACCGGCCCCGCCTGGTCGCCATCAACAAGGTCGACGTGCCGGACGGGCGCGACCTCGCCGAGATCGTCCGGCCGGACCTGGAGGAGCGCGGCTACCGCGTGTTCGAGGTCAGCGCCGCGACCCGCGAAGGGCTGCGCGAGCTCACGTACGCGATGGCCGAGCTCGTCAAGGAGGTCCGGGTGACGGTCCCGGACGCCGAGGCGACCCGGATCATCCTGCGCCCCCGGGCGGTCGACGATGCCGGCTTCACCATCGAGGAGACGCCGGACGGCGCGTTCGTCGTGGTCGGCTCGCAGCCCGAGCGTTGGGTGCGCCAGACCAACTTCGACAACGACGAGGCCGTGGGCTACCTGGCCGACCGGCTCAACCGGCTCGGCGTCGAGGAGAAGCTCGCCAAGGCCGGCGCCGTGCAGGGCAGCCTGGTGCGGATCGGCGACCGCGAGTTCGACTGGGAGCCGACCCTCGGCGCGGGCGTCGACCCGACCGCCGGCCTGCGCGGCACCGACCCGCGCATCACCGAGCGCTCGACCCGGCCCCGGGCATCGGACCGGTTGGCCGCCCGCAAGGCGCGCCGCCAGCCGACCCCGGACCTGCCCGACTACGGCAGTGACTTCGACGATGACGACGACGAGTCGTAACAGTCCGGAAACGACACCTCGCTAGCGTTCGGCCGGTGAAGGTCGAAAGCCGGCAGGGCGACGAGCCGGACCTGGTCTCGCTGGTCACCGCCCAGCAGGCGGAGCTGCGTGCCGCGGAGCGGGCCAGCGACGCCATCGATGGGTCGTTCCCGCTGCACGACGACATCCGCTATCTCGTGGTCGTCGTCGACGGCGTGGTGGTCGCCTGCGGTGCGCTCCAGGCGATCGACGCGCGCGCCGTCGAGATCAAGCGCATGTACGTGCGCCCGGAGCGCCGAGGCGACGGCTTCGGCCGGACGATGCTCGCCGCACTGGAGGAACGCGCGGCGGCCGACGGTTTCACCGTCGCCCGGCTGGAGACCGGCAGCTATCTGCCGGCGGCGCTGGGCCTCTATCGCAAGGCCGGGTACCGCGAGATCCCGACCTATGGCGAGTACGTCAGCAACCCGTACAGCCGCTGTTTCGAGAAGCCGCTCAAGGCCCCCGCGCCGGCTTAGCTCACGCCTGCGCTGGTTCCTCCGCGCGCAACGGGTCGGTCGGCGGGGCGGTCTCGGTCGGGCGGTTGCGGACGAGCAGGCAGCTGACCGCCGCCACCGCGAGCACGATCAGGGGCAGCAGCAGCGTCACCTTCATCGCGTCGGTGAAGCCCTCGTGGAAGGTGCGCGTGGCGACCTCGGTCAGCGTCTGCCGGTATTGCTCGGGCACGTCCGCGGGTAGTGCCGCACCCGACTGGCCAGCGCCGATGTGCAGGCTGCCGCCCGTCGCCCCGGCGACCGCGTCGACGAACGGCTGCCGCACGTCGGGCGGGAGGTCGGCGGCGTTGGCGCGGGCCGCCGACGTCAGCTTGTCGGCCAGTTGGGCCTGGAGCAGGGCGCCCACCGCGGCCGAGCCGATCACCCCGCCGAGCTGCCGGGCGGTGTTGATCAGGCCGGAGGCGGCGCCTGCCTGCTGCGGTGCCACGTTGCGCATCGCGATCGTCTGGAGTGGAGCGAAGACCATGCCGAGGCCGGCGCCCGCGATCAGAAGGCCGGGTAGCAGGCCCCACTGGCCGGTGCCGACCTCGGCCAGCGCGACGACGGTGGCGTTGCCAGCGCACCAGAGCGTCAGGCCGGCGACCAGCACCCACTTGCCGGCCGCGCGGTCGGAGACCCGGCCCGCGAACGGTGCGATCACCATCGACAACAGCGACAGCGGCGCTACGGCGAAGCCGGCCTGCAACGCGGACAGGCCCAGGACCGACTGTAGGTAGATCACGAGGGGTAGGAACAGGCCCAGCATGCTGAACGCGATCGCCGCGCTCAACCAGCTCATCACCGCGAAGTTGCGGTCCCTGAAGATGGTGAAGGGGATCAGCGGCTCGCCGGCCCGGCTCACGTACTGGTGGTAGAGGAAGACGACCAGCACCAGCACGCCGGCACCGATCACCTCGACGATCGTGATCGGACCCCAGACCCGGCCCCAGTCGTGCGGCTCGCCCTCGATGAGGCCGTAGACCAGCAGGAACAAGCCGAGGGTGGCCAGGCCGGTGCCGGCCCAGTCGAGCCGGTGGCGGCGGTTGAGCCGCAGGTCGGGCATCGCGACCAGGGCGAGCACGACGGTCACGATGCCGACCGGCACGTTGACGAAGAAGATCCACTCCCACCCGAAGTCGGTGACCAGGTAGCCGCCCAGGGTGGGACCGGCGACCGTGGCGATGCCGGCCACCGAGCCCCACACTCCGAACGCGACACCGCGCTTGTCGGCCGGGAAGATCACCGTGATCGTGGACAGCGTCTGCGGTGTGAGCAGGGCGCCACCGACGCCCTGGATCACCCGGAAGACGATCAGCTGCTCGGGCGTGCTGGCCAGGCCGCACGCGGCCGACGCGGCCGTGAAGACCACCAGACCGAGGATGAACAGCCGCTTGGGCCCGAAGATGTCACCGAGCCGCCCGGCGGTGATCAGGAGGACCGCGTAGACCAGCACGTACGCGTTGATGATCCAAAGGATCTGGTCCAGGGATGCGTCTAGGCTCGTGCTCATGTCGGGGATCGCGATGTTGACCACGGTGGTATCTAGCAAGATCATGAAGAAGCCCAGGCAGAGTATCGCCAGGACCAGCCACGGGTTGGCCGGGCGTTCCTGCTGCGGCGTGCCGGTCGGTGCGGTCATCACATGACCCCCTCGGACGTGGATGTGCGTCCATAGGTCTAACACGCGCGTACGACAGGAAGGTCACGTGAGTACCCCGATCGCGCGCTTCGCGCGGAAGACCGTCTGCGCGGTCCGGCCCCGCGCCCGCTCGGCGCCCTCGGCGAGCATCCGACGTACGTAGCCGGGATCGCGGGCCAGCGTCTCGAAGCGCGAGCGCAGCGGCCGCAGCAGACCCAGCACCGCTTCGGTGGTGGCGCTCTTGAGCTCCCCGTACCCGCGCATCCCCGATCCGATCTCGACCGGCGACCCGCCGACGCACGCGGCCATGATCTCCAACAGGTTGCTGACGCCGGGCCGCACCGCCGGGTCGTACGCGATGATCCCGTCGGAGTCCGTGACCGCCCGGCTTATCTTGCGGGCGACCAGGTCAGCCGGGTCGAGCAGGCCGATCGCACCGGACGCGGACGACGTCGTCTTGCCCGCCTTGACCGCCGGATTGGCGAGATCCATCACGCGCGCCGCGACCGTCGGCGTGACCACCTCGGGCACGACGAAGGTGTCCCCGTACCGTCGATTGAAGCGGTTCGCGATGTCGCGGGTGAGCTCGACGTGCTGCCGCTGGTCCGCGCCGACGGGCACCTCGGTCGCGTCGTGCAACAGGATGTCCGCCGCCTGCATCACCGGGTACGTGAGCAGGCTCAGCCGGACGTTCTGCCGGTCGACGGCCTTGTCCCGGAACTGGATCATCCGATGCGCCTCGCCGTACGCCGTCGTGCATTCCAGCAGGTAGTGCAGTTCGGAGTGGTCGGGCACCTGGGACTGCACGTAGAACAGCGTGCGGTCAGGGTCGAGACCGGCCGCGAGGAGCACGGTCGCCTGGCGCAGCGTGGTCTCGCGCAGCGTGCGCGGCTCGTGCGCGACGGTCAGCGCGTGCAGGTCGGCGAGGAACACGGTCGAGTCGGTCGTGTACTGGTCGCGGACCATCGGCGCGATCGCGCCGAGCAGGTTGCCCAGATGCAGCTCACCGGTGGGTTGCAGGCCGGTGAGGCGACGGGTCGCGACGGTGGTGGTCATGGCTGCCTCCGTGGTTGGAGAGGAGCCGCGCGAGCCGGATGGGGCCGGTGCACAAAGAAACGGCCACCCGAGCTCGGGCGGCCGTTGACGTGGGCACGCGGATGCGGGGCCGCCCTTAGGGCGACCACCAGCCGAGGAAACTCAGCGTCCGCATCTCTCGAGACTAGCAGCCGGTACGCGGCCGGCGGTATCGCGAAGACGCGGTCGCTGGCCCCCTCCGCTGGCTCCTCCCCGGGAGCCGGATGGCAGCCAGAGTCGACCACGAGCGGGTGCACGGGGCGCCCGGCGGGGGAGGCGGCGATGCGGGTCCAACATTTCCTCCTGGTGGTCGACCGGGCGCCCGGCCTCACCCAACTGCGCGCCCTGGCCGCGTTGCCGGCGCCGCCGCTGCACCAGGCCGGCGACGACGGCACGCACCGGCTGGCGTTCGACCGTCCCGCCGACGTGGTGGCCGACGCCGTCGCGATCGCGATCACCGAGGTCGAGACCAGGACCGATCTGCACGTCGTACGGGTGGCCGACCGGGACTGGCTGACCCTGGCCGAGATCGGGGCGCGGATCGGTCGCTCGCGCGAGATCGTCCGGCTCTGGGCGCTGGGCCGGCGGGGTCCGGGCGGTTTCCCGGCGCCGCTGGAACCTGATCGGGACACCAGCTACTACAGCTGGGCGCAGGTGTCGCCGTGGCTACGCGAGCGGATGGGCTACGACCTGCCCGACGACGAGCCGATCCTGGCGGCCACCAACCTGGCGTTGCAACTGCGCGCGCTGGCGCCCCGGATCCGGGACATGCGGCTCATCCGCGACCTGCTGGCGGCGGCATGAGCGGGGCGCCGTCAGGCCAGGTCGAACTCGCCGTCGCGGGCGCCGGCGACGAACGCGTCCCACTCGGCCTGCGTGAAGACCAGCACCGGCCCTTGCGGGTCGGCCGAGTTGCGCAACCCGATCAGGTCGTCGACGAACGCGACCTCGACCGCGCCGCGTTCCGCCGAGGCGTCGCCGTAGCGTTGCCAGTTGGCGCGCGCCAGGTCGAAGTCTCCCTTGGGATGGTGTGCCATCACGCTGCTCCTCGGATGCTCGGGCCGCGGGGGCGGACAGTCAGGCTATACCGCCTCCGGGCCGGGTCGCCCCGTGCGCACTCGTTCGTGCACGATAGGCGGATGCGCAGCCTGACGCAGCAGGAAGCGGCCGACCGGGCGGCCGCCATCACCGTCGAGTCGTACACGATCGACCTCGACGTAACCACCGACGACCGT
Organism: Asanoa hainanensis; assembly: GCF_900188485.1. Lineage (GTDB taxonomy): Bacteria > Actinomycetota > Actinomycetes > Mycobacteriales > Micromonosporaceae > Asanoa > Asanoa hainanensis. The sequence goes on along the minus strand of NZ_FZPH01000005.1, from coordinate 355,553 downwards.
TTCCGGTCGACCACGACGGTGCGGTTCCGTGCCACGGAGCTCGGCTCCGCGACGTTCGCCGAGGTCAAGCCCGTCCGTCTGCACGCGGCGACGCTCAACGGCGCGACCATCGACCCGGCCACGCTGGACGGCAACCGGCTCCCGCTGCGCGACCTGCGCGCCGACAACGTGCTGACGGTCGAGGCCGACATGGCGTACTCGAACAGCTCCGAGGGTCTCCACCGGTTCGTCGACCCGGCCGACGGCGGCGTCTACCTGCACGCGACGTCGTTCCTGGACGAGGCGCAGCGCATCTTCGCCTGCTTCGACCAGACCGACCTCAAGGCACCGGTCAACATGCGGGTCACGGCGCCGACCGGGTGGATTGTCGCCGCCAACGCCGCGGTCGCGTCCACGACACCGGCCGGCCCGACCACCGCCTGGGAGTTCGCCACCAGCGAGCCGCTGGCCACCTACTTCGTCACGCTGATCGCCGGCCCGTACCACGTGGTCCGTTCCGAACACGACGGCATCCCGCTGGCGCTCTACTGCAAGGCCTCGTCGGCCCAGCACCTCGACAAGGACGCCGACGAGATCTTCGAGATCACCCGGCAGTGCCTCGACAAGTTCCACGAGCTGTTCGGCTACCGCTACCCGTTCGGCAAATACGAGCAGGCCTTCGTGCCCGAGTTCAACGCGGGTGCGATGGAGAACCCGGGGCTGGTGGTGATTCGCGACGAGTACGTCTTCCGGTCGGCGGTCACCGACTCCGAGCGCGAGCTGCGTGCCATCACGATCGCGCACGAGATGGCGCACATGTGGTTCGGCGATCTGGTGACGATGCGCTGGTGGGACGACCTGTGGCTCAACGAGTCGTTCGCGGAGTACATGGGCGTCCGGGTGACCGCCGAGGCGACCCGGTTCAGCACCGCGTGGACCAGCTTCGGCATGCGGCGCAAGGCCTGGGGGTACGAGACCGATCAGCGGCCGTCGACCCACCCGGTCGCGCCCACGAGCGTGCCGGACTCCGCTGACGCGTTGGTCAACTTCGACGGCATCTCGTACGCGAAGGGCGCCGCAGCTCTGCGCCAGCTCGTCGCGTGGGTAGGCGACGAGGCGTTCCTGGCCGGCATTCGGGCGCATTTCGAGGCGCACGCGTTCGGCAACGCGACGCTGGCCGATCTGCTGGCGGCGTTGACCACGTCCAGCGGCCGTGACCTGTCGGCGTGGGCCTCTTTGTGGCTGCGTCACGCCGGGGTCAACACCCTGCGCGTCTCCGCGCCCGCCGGCGGAGGGGTGGCGGTGCTCCAGTCCGGCGACGTGCTGCGGCCCCACCGGGTCGCGTTCGGCCTCTACGACCGCGGCGACGGCGGCGCGACGACGTTGCGCCGCCGGGTGGAGGTCGACGTCGACGGCGCGCGCACCGAGGTGCCGGAGCTCCGCGACGAGCCGGCCGCCGACCTGCTGCTGCTCAACGACGGTGACCTGACCTTCGCCAAGGTCCGGCTCGACGAAACGTCGGCCGCGGCGGTGCCGACCGTGCTGCCCGGGTTGCGCGACCCGCTGAGCCGGGCCGTCGTCTGGACTTCGACGGTCGACGCGGTACGCGACGCCGAGCGCCCCGTCAGCGACCTGGTCGATCTGCTGGTGGCGGCCCTGCCGGCGGAGTCCGAGGTGATCGTGGTCCAGGACGCGCTGCTGCAGGGGCGGGCGCTGATCGACCGCTACCTGCCGGCCGCCGAGCGGGCGGCGGCGCTGGCCCGGGTGGCGTCCGTGTGCGAGGAACTGGTCGGCATGCCCGACGCGGGTGCGTCGCGGCGGCTGGCCGCCATGCGGGCGTTGGTCGACGTCAGTGTCGACACGGGCCGGCTGCTCGGCTGGCTCGACGGTGCGGGCGTACCCGACGCGATCGAGGTCGACACGGACCTGCGCTGGCGGATCGTGCTCCGGCTGGCCGTGCTCGGCGCGGTCGACACCGACCGGATCGCGGCCGAGGCCGCCACCGACCGCAGCGCTGCGGGGGAGGAGTGGGCGACCCGGGCCCGCGCGGCACGGCCTGACCCGGCCGCCAAGGCGGTGGCCTGGCACGCCGTGATCAACGACGACCACCTCTCCAACCGCATGCTGGAGGCCAACGGCCGGGGGCTGTTCCAGCCGGAGCAGGTGGAGCTGACGGCGCCGTACGTCGAGCGCTACTTCCTGGAGATGCCGGCCGCCGCTCGGCGCCGCACCCCGTACGCCGCGGAACGGCTCGCGGACCTGGCATTTCCCCGGTACGCCGTCGAACCGCGCACCCGCGAGTTGGCAGCGGCGATGCTCACCCGCGACGACCTCCCGCCCGGGCTGCGCCGGATAGTGATCGACAACGATGATGACCTTCGTCTCGCCCTGGCTGCCCGGGCTCGGTGACAGGCATACGATCCGGTCATGAACGCTGACGACGATCTCGGTGTGCGCCGGGTCGGGATCATGGGTGGCACGTTCGACCCGATCCACCACGGCCACCTCGTCGCGGCGAGCGAGGTCGCGGACAACTTCGCGCTCGACGAGGTGGTCTTCGTCCCGACGGGCAACCCGTGGCAGAAGGACAGCCGTGAGGTGTCGCCGGCCGAGGACCGCTACCTGATGACGGTGATCGCGACGGCGTCCAACCCGCGGTTCCACGTCAGCCGGGTGGACATCGACCGCGACGGCCCCACCTACACCGTCGACACCTTGCGCGACATCCGTGCCATGTACGGACCCAAGACGCAGCTCTTCTTCATCACGGGCGCGGACGCGCTCCAGCGCATCCTGTCGTGGAAAGACACCGACCAGATGTTCGAGCTGGCGCACTTCGTGGCGGTCACCCGGCCGGGTTTCACCCTCAGAACGGATCACCTGCCGACGGACGCGGTGTCGACGATCCAGGTGCCGGCGATGGCCATCTCCTCCACGGACTGCCGCACCCGCGTGGCCGCCGACAAGCCCGTCTGGTACCTGGTGCCGGACGGAGTCGTCCAGTACATCGCGAAACGGCACCTGTACCGCGCCGGCTGATCCGGTGCGGGGCCCGGGAGCGCCGGTCGGCGGTCGGAGTCGGCGTGGCGCTCGGGGCTGTCGTGGCGGTTGGGGCTGGCTGGACCGCCGGTTGGTGTCGCCGTGCGGGGGTGTCACCCCGGTCGAGGACGCTTGGGCGGACCATCGTGCGGCATGTGAGAGGCTTGAAGGGAACGTCGTCAACCAGAGGAGCACGGTGACCGCTTCCGACCGCACGCGCGAGCTGGCGCTCGCCGCCGCGCAGGCCGCTGCCGACAAAAAGGCGCAAGACATCGTCATCATCGATGTCGCCGACCAGTTGGTGATCACAGATGCCTTCCTCATCGCCTCCGCGCCCAACGAGCGCCAAGTCCTCGCCATCGTGGACGCCATCGAGGAGCAGTTGCTCAACCTGCCCGAGAAGGCCAAGCCCGTCCGCCGCGAGGGTGAGCGGGCCGGCCGGTGGGTGCTGCTCGACTACGTCGACCTGGTAGTGCACGTCCAGCACACCGAGGAGCGCGAGTTCTACTCGCTCGACCGGTTGTGGAAGGACTGCCCGACCATCCCGTTCGTCGATCGCGATCTGGTGCCGGCCGCCCCCGCCGCCGCTACCGGCGACGAGGCGAGCCCGGCCGAATGACCAGACTGCTCGTCTGGCGGCACGGCAACACCGACTACAACGCGGGCGGCCGCGTCCAGGGCCAGACGGACGCGCCCTTGAACGCCCGTGGCCGCGACCAGGCCGCCGCGGCGGCCGCCCTGCTGGCCTCCTTCCATCCCGATGTGCTGGTCAGCAGCGATCTGTCGCGGGCGCACGACACCGCATCGGCGCTCGCCTCGCTGACGGGCCTGTCGATCACCCCGGACCCGCGCCTGCGCGAACGCCACTTCGGCGAGTGGCAGGGCGCCCTGCTGACCGACATCGAGTCGCAGCACCCCACCGAGTACGCCCGCTGGCGCGCCGGCGACCCCTCACCCGGCTGCGGCATCGAGAGCCTGGACGACCTGGCCAAGCGGGTCGTCGAGGCGCTCCAGGACGCCGCCGAGCTCGCGCCCGGAGGCACGGTCGTCGTGACCACCCACGGCGGGGCGGCCCGGCAGGGCTGCGGAGCACTGCTCGGCTGGCCGAACGAGGCGACCCGGACGCTGGGGTCGTTGGGCAACTGTCACTGGACGGAGCTCACCGACCGCTCACGCCGCGTAGGCGGAACCGGTTGGCAACTGACAGCGCACAACGTGGGCGTACCGAGCTAGCACCGCCCACCTACCCGGCGTGCGCCCCGGCGCTTAGGTCAGGGTGGTTGAGCTTTGTCGGATTCGTCTTCGGTCACAGTGAAACCTTCTTCCTCGCATCGTCGGCGTGGCCGGCTGATCTCGGCTAACGTGCCGGCATGTCCGTAGCGGTCGTCACCGACTCCACCGCCTACCTGCCACCGTCCGTGAAGACGGCGCTGTCAGTGGTGCCGTTGACCGTGGTGATCAATGGCGTCGAAGGTGCGGAAGGCGTGGACGTCACGCCCGCCGAGGTGGCCCGTGCTCTGGGCGGCCGCCGGGTCTCGGTCAGCACCTCCCGTCCGTCGCCGGCCGCCTTCGCGGCCGTGTACCAACGTCTGCTCGACAACGGCGCGTCAGCCGTCGTCTCCGTGCACCTGTCGGAGCAGCTGTCCGGCACGATCGACGCCGCCCGGTTGGCTGCTGCCGAGGTCGGCCCGGCCGTCTCCGTCGTCGACGCGAAGTCGACCGGCATGGGCCTGGGCTTCCCCGCCCTGGCGGCGAGCGCGGCGGCCGACGCCGGTGCCGACGCCGAAGAGGTCGGTCGCGCCGCCGTCGAGACCGCGGATCGCACCTCGACGCTGTTCTACGTGGACACTCTGGAGTTCCTCCGCCGCGGGGGCCGCATCAATGCCGCGTCGGCGCTGCTCGGCACCGCCTTGTCGGTGAAGCCGATCCTCAACATGGTCGACGGCGGCATCGTCCTGCGTGACAAGGTGCGCACCGCCAGCCGAGGCCTCGCCCGCCTGGTCGACCTGGCCGTAGAAGCCGCCGGAGACGCCGACGTGGATCTGGCTGTGCACCACCTCGACCGCGCCGAGCGCGCGGAAGAGCTCGCCGCGACCCTCACGGAGCGGCTGGGCGACCGGCTGCACGACTGCTATGTGACCGAGGTCGGCGCGGCGGTGGCCGCGCACGTCGGCCCCGGACTGGCCTCCGTGGTCGTGCACCGCCGCCCGTAGCCGCCATCGGCCGGTCGGTCGGCCCGGTGGAATCGATCGGGATCATGGTCTGGCTCCTTCCTCGTGTCGTGCTGGGGACCCAGTGTGGACGAAGCCGAGCAAGATCTTTCGGTTATCCACAGGACGGAGTTATCCACAGGCTGCGACGGATGGCACACTTCGAGTGAGGCGTTCGCTCTAGCGTCGCCCGCGTGTCCGATGACGAGACGCTCGTACGCCAGCGGTTGGCACGGCTGCGTGCCCAGCCGAGCCCCGGCGACCCTCACGCGGCGCTAACCCGACCGATCCGGTCGCCGTTCGAGGGCCTCGACGACCCGGCGACGTTCGCGACCACGTTCCCGCATCCGGCGCCGCCGTCTCTGGGCCCGCAACCGGTGACTCCGCGCCCGGAGGGGTTCGGTCCGGAGCCGACGCCCGAGCAACCGCGACTGCTGGGCGGCACTCGCCGCTTCGACCCTGGCCGGCGCGGCGTGAAAGCCCTGGCCGTCGTAGCCGCGGTAGTGGTGCTGGTGGCAGCCTTCTTCGCCTACCGGGCGCGTCCGAAGGTCGAGCCGGTCACCGCGGTCTCCGAGCCGCCGGCGGCAGACGTTGCCGCGCCGGCGACCACCGGTGCCACCGAGATCGTGGTCTCGGTGGCGGGCAAGGTGCGCAAACCGGGCCTCGTGCGCCTACCAGCCGGCTCCAGGGTGGCCGACGCGGTGGAAGCAGCCGGCGGCACTGTGCCCGGCACCGACCTGGCGTCGGTCAACCTCGCCCGCCTGCTCGTCGACGGCGAGCAGGTGCTCGTCGGCGTCACGCCACCGCCAGGGGCGGCGGGCGATACGCCATCGGGAGGCACCGGCTCCGACAGCGGGGCAGGTGGCAAGGTCAACCTCAACACCGCGACGCTGGCCGAGCTGGACAGCCTGCCCGGCGTGGGCCCCGTCCTCGCCCAGCGGATCCTCGACCACCGCACGGCCAAAGGCGGCTTCAAATCTGTCGGCGACCTCCGCAACGTCGACGGCATCGGGGCCAGCCGCTACGAGGACCTCAAAGAGCTGGTCACGGTATGACCAGCCGCCCGGATCCGCCCTCCGCCGGCGAGCACTGGGCCTCCGCCACGGAGCACCGGCCGTCCGCCGGGGTGCACCCGCCGGCCGCCAACGGGCCTCCGCCGTCCGGCGACGAGCGGCCGCCGCCAGACCTGCGCCTGGCCGGCATGGCCCTGGGGACCTGGCTGACGGCCCTTGCCGCGCTCTACCTGAGCGCCCGCACGGGCGCCCTGCTCGCGGCTGCGGCGGCAGTGCTCGCGACGCTGTCGCACCTGAGCCGCGACGGCTTCCAAAGGCCGTGGATGCGGTTCGGCCGCCTGACACGCACCCCGCGCCGCGTGGCGAATGGGCCGGTCCGACGGCGGATCGCGGCTGCGGTCCTGCCGAGCCGCGCGGGAGATTGGCTGGCGCGCTGGCGGATGGCGGCTGCTGTCGTGCTGGGCCGCGCGGGCGATCGGCCGGTGCGGCGGCGGATCGCGGCCGCTGTCCTGCTCGGAGCCGTCTGTGGGGCGGGCGCGACCGCGGCGCGCGTCGCGGTCCGGGACGCGCCGGTCCTCACGGACCTGGCCGACGAACGCACGTCGGTGGTCGCCGAAGTCGTCGTGCGCGACGACCCTCGGCTCGTCGGCGCTGCGAACAGGCCGATGTACGCCGTCTCCGCCGAGTTGCGCCGGCTGCGCCCGATCACCGACGACCAACGCCAGATCGACGTCCGGGCCCGCGTCCTCGTTCTTGCCACCCATGGGGCGTGGGTTGCGCCGTTGCCAGGCCAGCGCGTACGCGTGGAGGGCAGGCTCGACCGACCACGCGGCGGTGACCTGACCGCCGCCGTCATTTCCAGCGGCGCCGCGCCTGAGCTCGTCGGACGACCGTCGTGGGCACAGCGGGCGGCGGGTTCCCTACGGGCGGGTCTCCAGCGCGCCTGTGTCGGCCTGCCGGCCGAAGCGGGTGGTCTCCTGCCCGGCCTGGTCCTCGGCGACACCAGCCGACTCGACCCCGCGGTGGAGGACGACTTCAAGACCACGGGCCTGACGCATCTGACTGCCGTCTCTGGTGCCAACGTCGCCATCATCATCGGCTTCGTGTTGCTCGTCACCCGCTGGTGCCGGGCCGGTCGCTGGACCTCCGCGATCCTGTGCGGCGTCGCGTTGGTCGGCTTCGTGATCCTCGTACGTCCCTCGCCGAGCGTGGTGCGGGCCGCGACCATGGGCGCGATCGGGCTGATGGCGCTCGCGAGCGGGCGGTCCCGTGCGGCGGTGCCGGCGTTGGCGGCCGCGATCGTCGTGCTGGTGGTGGTCGACCCAGAATTGGCCGGCGACGCCGGCTTCGCGCTGTCGGTCCTCGCCACCGGCGGTCTGCTCCTGCTCGCGCCGAAGATGCGTGACTGGCTACGGCGTCGGCGGGTGCCTCCCGGCATCGCGGAGGCGCTCGCGATCCCCGCCGCGGCGCAGGTCACGTGCGGCCCGGTGGTCGCGGGGCTGTCCAGCGCGGTCAGTCTGGTGTCGATCCCGGCCAACCTCCTTGCTGCCCCGGCCGTCGCGCCGGCGACCGTCCTCGGTGTCTTCGCGACCATCTGCTCGGCGGTGTGGCCTGCCGGGGCCGGCTTTCTCGCGTGGGTCGCGCACTGGCCAGCGCGGTGGCTCGTGCTGATCGCCCGGCACGGTGCGAACACCCCGATGGGCAGCCTGCCCTGGCCGGGCGGCGTGGGCGGCGGGCTGCTGCTGGGCGCGCTGACTCTGGTGCTGCTGGTTGCCCTGCGTCGCCGGCTCGCTCGGCGCCTGGTCGCCGTCGTGGCGGTCGCGGCCGTCGTGGGCGCCCTGCCGGTGCGGGTGCTCACCAGCACGTGGCCGCCTACCGGCTGGGTGGTCGTGGCGTGCGACATCGGTCAGGGCGACATGGCGGTGCTGGCGGCTGGTTCGGCGACCGCCGTGGTGATAGACGCCGGGCCGGATCCAGCGTCGGCCGACAGTTGCCTGGACAGGCTCGGCGTGCGCACGGTGCGCCTGTTCGTCGTCAGCCACTTCCACGCGGACCACATCGGCGGGGTCGAGGGGATCGGCCGGGGCCGGCGGATCGAGGCCGTCGCCACGCCTCGGCACGCTGAACCGGCCGCAGGCAGAGACCAGGTGCTCAGCGCGGCGGCGCAGGCTGGTGCGACCGTCGCGGTGATCGACGTGGGCCGGCGACTATCGCTCGGCGCCGTCGACCTCGTCGTGTTCGGGCCGCCGGTGGAGATGGCCGGAACACGGTCGGATCCGAACAACAACTCACTCGTTCTCCGGGCGACAGTCGACGGGGTGGGCGTCATGCTTCCCGGCGACGCCGAAGAGGAGGAGCAGCGGGTGATCATCGACCATTTCGGCGGCGCCGCGCTGCGCGCGCAGGTGCTCAAGGTCGCCCACCACGGCTCCGCCTACCAAGAGCCGTCCTTCGTCGACGCGGTCGATCCGGCGGTGGCGCTCGTGTCGGTCGGTGTCGATAACGGTTACGGCCACCCGAACCCCGCGCTGCTGGCCCGGCTGACCCGTGGTGGCGCTCGGGTGCTGCGTACCGACCAGGCCGGTGACCTGGCAGTCGTGCGGAGGGGAGGTGGTCTCGCGGTCGTGGCATCAGGGGGGCCTCGCGGGAAGCACTGATCCCGTGTACGGGATGATCGACGCAACGCGGCACAGCTCGTGTCGCACAGTAATTTGTCGTGATTTGCGGTTGATGAGTGATCGACAACTCATATGGGTGAGGACGTTCGGTCCGTCAGAGGCGCATGCGAGTATGGCCCGGTGACCGGCGGCCTTCCCTCAACTCAACTCGTGCTCGGCGACGAGGAACTGCTGGTGACGCGTGCCGTCGACAAGGCGATCGAAGCCGCCAAAGCGGCGGACGCGGCGACCGACGTCCGGCAGTACGAGGCCAACGCCCTCGCGGCCGGCGAGCTGGCCGAGATGGTCAGCCCGTCGTTGTTCGGCGGTCGTCGCCTGGTGGTCGTCCGAGGCGGCCAGGACGCCCGCAAGGACGTCGTGGCGGCGCTGCTCGACTACGTGAAGCACCCGGATCCCGAGGTGACCCTCGTCGTCACCCACACCGGCGGCGGGCGGGCGAAGGCCCTCGCCGAGGGGCTCCGCAGCGCCGGCGCCGACGTCGTGACCGCGGCCAAGCTCAAGTCGCATCGCGACCGGGTGGCGTTCGTCCGCGAGGAGCTTCGGCGCGGCAGCACGCGCGGCTCCGAGGAAGCCGCCGAGGCGTTGCTCGCCGCCGTCGGCAACGACCTGCGCGACCTGTCGGCCGCCTGCTCGCAGCTGCTGGCCGACGTCGAGGGCCGGATCGACGCGGCGACCGTGGCCCGCTACTACCGCGGGCGGGCCGAGGTGAGCGGCTTCACGGTGGCCGACGCCGCGATGGTCGGCGACGTGCCCGGTGCGCTCGAGGCCCTGCGTTGGGCGCTGCACGTGGGCGTCGACCCGGTGCCGATCGCCGACGCGATCGCAGACGGCATTCGCACGGTCGCGCGGGTCGCGTCGGCCGGGCGCGGCAACGCCTACCAGATGGCGAGCACGTTGGGCATGCCCGCCTGGAAGATCGAGCGCGCGCAGCGCCAGGGCCGCGGCTGGACGCCGGAGGGCCTGGTCGCCGCGATGCGTGCCGCGGCCGACTGCAACGCCGCGGTCAAGGGTGGCGCCGACGACCGGGGGTACGCCCTGGAGCGCGCCGTCTTCGCCGTGGCCGCCGCACGGTCCGCGGAGTCCGGCGGCAGCGGCTCGGCGGTCGACACGCACGGCGGCCCGGCCCACCGACCCGACCCGTCGGGCCGGTCGGGTGGGCAGATGGACGGTCGTGCGGCCGCTCGCGCGGCGGCCGCGGGCCGAGGTGGCTCCGCGGCGGGCGGCCGACGGCCGGGCGGTGGCCGATGATGGCGCGGCGGCTCGCGGCCCAGTTCGCGCCGGCGGGCGGCGACAGCGGGCGGCCGTTCTACGCCCGCGTGCTACGGCTGCGGCACCTCAACCCGAGCTCCACGGTGTGCTTCGTCTTCCTGGAGGGCGCGACCGCGTTCGCGATCATCCTGGCGCTGGCCGAGCTGATCCCGATGTGGGGCGTCGTCCTCCTGCCGATCTGCATCGCCGCGATGGTCAAAATCAACGACCTGGTCGCCGGGGCCGCGGTCCGGGCCGCGGCGACCCGCTCCGGAGGCGGGTCCACCCGTCGCCCGATGCGCCCCTTCCGCACGATCGGCCGAGCCACGGTCCCGGGCGGTGCCGGCACGGACAACGTCGGCCGGGTCTACCGCTCCACGTTGCCGGAGGCTGCAACCCAGCCCGACCCGGCAACCGCCAACACCACGGGTCAAAGCCGCCCGCCCGCCTTCGACGACGATGACGACGTCTGGGGCGACGACCCCGAGCCCACCGAACCCCACCGCCGGCCGCACGGCGGCGCCATCCCGGCGGCCCGCCCCACCAGCCCGGCCGGCGCCGTCAACTCGCCACCGGTCGACCTCGACCACGGAAAAGCGGCCCGCACCACCACGGCCCGCGAGTGGGCAGCAGACGTCTTCGACACCCCAACCCAACGCGCCCGCCACTCCGCAACCCGCCGCTACGAATAACCGCCCAGCGCCAGGCGCCACCGCGCACCGCGCCAGGCACTAGCGACGCCTCGCGCCCTGCGTACATCGGCTCCGCGCCGCGCGCGCACCGGCCCCGGCGCTCGCCCTCGCCGCTGTGCTCGCCCGGCCGACACGTCCGACCGGCTCAGCCCTTGATTGCTCCCGCGGCCAACCCGCTCACCATCCGTCGCTGGACTACGAGGAAGAAGATCAGTACCGGGATCGTGAGGAGGGTCGACGCGGCCATTACCGGGCCCCAGGCCGTGTCGTCCCGGCCGAAGAAGAAGGTCATCGCTACCGGCAACGTGTACCGCGTCTGGTCGTTGAGGAACGTCAACGCGAAGATCAATTCGTTCCAGGCCACGATGAACGAGAAGATGCTCGTCGCTGCCAGGCCGGGCGCCACCAGCGGCAGCAGGATACGGCGGAAGATCTGGGCCCGGCTCGCCCCGTCGATCGCCGCCGCCTCCTCCAGCTCGACCGGCACGGCGGCCACGAAACCGCGCAGCATCCAGACCGCGAACGGGAGCGAGAACCCCACGTACGTCAGCACCAGGCTGGCCAACGTGTCGTACAAACCCAGCCGCTGGATCATCAGGAACAGCGGAATGACCAGCGCCTCGAGCGGGATCATCTGCACGACCAGCAGCATGATCAGGATGCTCGTACGAAATCGGAACCGGAACCGGGAGACCGCCGTCGCGGCCAGTAAGGCGATCAGGCCGCTGAGGACAACCGTTGCCACGGCCACCAGGACGCTGTTGCGGAAGAAGTCGACGAAGGTCACGCCCGGGATCAGGTCACCGGTCAAGATGGTCCGGTAGTGGTCCAGCGTCGGGTGCCGCGGGAACGGCACCGGGCCGCCCGAGAAGATCTCCGGCGTCGACTTGAACGAGGTCGCGACCATCCAGACGACCGGGAACACGGCGAACGCCGCTACCAGCAGGCCCAGCAGGTTGAGCGCCGACCGTCTCACAGTTCCTCCTGCTTGAGCAGGGATCGCACGTACACGCCGGTCACGATCAACAGGATCACCGTCAGCACGACCGCGATAGTCGCGCCCAGGCCGTATTTCGGCGGCGGCGAGAAAGCCGTGGCGTACGAGTAGATGGACAGCATGAACGTCGGGCGGTCCTGCGTACCCCCGGCCAGCACGTACTGCTGTGTGAAGACCTTGAAGTCCCAGATCGTCGAGAGCACCACCAGGATCCCGAACACGGGCCGCAGCAGCGGGAACGTGATCGACCAGAACGACCGCCACGGGCCCGCGCCGTCCACCCGCGCGGCCTCCAGCAGCTCAGACGGCAGGCTCTTCAAACCAGCCAGCACCGACACCGCGATGAACGGGAACGAGTGCCAGACGACCACCAGCGTCAGGATCGAGAAGAACGACAATGGCGCGTTGAACCACCCGTAACCGGTCCAGTCGGACCGTCCGAACAAAGCGGACGAAAGCCCGTCCGGCAAAGCGTTGAACAGCCACGTGACCAGACCGTTCGTGTCGTCGAAGATCCACTTCCAGGTGATCGTGCCGGTCAGCGCCGGAGTAGCCCAAGCGAGCAACACGCAACCACCGACGAACGCGGCCATCCGGCGCCCGAGCCGGTGCAGCAACAACCCGACCAGCGTCCCCAGCACCATGGTCAAAACAACGTTGGCCACGGCGAACAGCACCGTGTTGCGCAGGACCGTATGGAAGAACGGGTCCGTCAGGACCTCGCGATAGTTCGCGAGCCCCGCGAACGGCCACGGCCGCTGGCCGCGCACCTGCCGCACGCTGTCGAGGTCGTACAGCGACATCACCACGACCTGGCCCAACGGCCAGAGCAACAGCGCGCCGATGACCAAGAGGCAGGGGAGCAGCAGGAGGTACGGAACCCGGCCCGCTCCCCGGCGGAAGGATCGAGCCGGGGGAGCGGGCCGGGTAAGAAAAGCGTCAGGAGCGGTCACTTGGCGTTGAGGATGCTCTCGATCTCGGCGGCCGCGTCGGTCGTCGCCTGGTCGACCGTCTTCTGGCCCTTCATGACCGCGCTGTTCATCGCCTGGGTCACCGTCTTGGTGCGGCTGACCTCGACCCACTTCGGCGTCATCGGGGTGAGCTTGGTGCTCTTCATGCTCGCCGCGAAGGCCGCCATGATCTTGTCGTCGTTGTAGCCGCTGGCGACCAGGTCGGAGTACACCGGGAAGAACTTGAGGCTGTCGGCGTACTTCTTGTTGTTCTGCTTGTCGAGCAGCACCGTCATGTAGTCCCAGGCGACGTCCTTGGCCTTGCTGTCCTCCCAGATCGCGATGTCGGACCCGCCGGCGAACGCGGGCGACTCACCACCGGTCGGCCCGGGGATCGGGAAGGTGCCCCAGACCTTGTCGAGGTTGGGGTCGGCCTGCAGCATCGCGCCCTGCTGCCAGCTTCCGGCGAAGGCCATGGCCGCCTTGCCGGTGGCGAACTGGGTACGCGCGTCGACCTCGTTCCACGCCGCCGCCGCCGGTGGCGCCACCTTGTGCACGGTGACCAGGTCGGTCCAGAACTTGACGGCCTGGCGCGCCTCGGGCGAGGTGTAGCCGGCCTTCCAGGTGCCGCCGTTGTCGGTCGCGATCTCGCCGCCCGCGCCCCAGAGGAACGAGTAGAACGGCAGCTCGGAGTTGCCCGGCACGGCGATGCCGTACGTGCCCGGCTTCTTCGCCTGCACCGCCTTGGCCACGGTCACGAGCTCGTCCCAGGTCTTCGGCGGCTGCACGCCGGCCGCCTGGAACCAGTCGGTCCGGTAGTAGATCGCGCGCACACCGGCGTACCAGGGAATGCCGTACTGCTTGCCGTCGAGCTGCGCGTTCTTCACCAGGTCGGGAAGGATGTCCTTGCCCGGTGCCCAGCCGCCGAGCCGGTCGGTCAGGTCGGCGAGCGCCTCCTGCTGAGCCCAGCCCTGCGTCTCGGTGTTGCCGAGCTCGGTGACGTCGGGGCCTTCGCCGCCGGCCAGCGCCGCCTGGAACTTCTTCGGTGCCTCGAGCCACGGGATGTACTGCACGACCACGTCGGTGTTCGGGTGCTTCTGCTTGAACTCCTGCTCGACTCCGTCGAGGAAGGTGTTCTGTGCGTCGCCGCCCTCACCCATCATCCAGACGGTGAGCTTGGCCGGGTCTGCCGCTTTTTCCTCGTTGCCGCTATCGTCGCTGCCGCACGCGCTGGCGAGCATCGCGGCGGTCAGGATCACCGTGACAACCTGGAACGGTTTCCGCCTCGTCTTCACGACGCATTCCCTTCCGCGATGGGGGTTCGGGTGATGTAGGTAACCTTCTTCGCGGCAGACTAGTACGAAAATTTCTTTTACGACAGTGGTGTACGTCGTTGCCAAGGTTGCACATAGGAAACGGGCGCCCCGAAGGGCGCCCGTTTCGTGGTTACCGTGCGTCAGTAGCGGCTGACCCGGCGACGGCCACGGCCGTACATGCTCACGGTCAGCAGCACACCGACAGCGGCGAGGGCGATCTGCAGCAGCAGCTCGCGCCAGTCGACGAAGCCCCCGGTGTCCGCGAAGCCACCGGCGCGGGCGATCGCGGAGCCCAGCAGCGCGGCGACGACACCGATGACCAGCGTCAGCCAGATCGGGATGTTCTGGCGACCCGGGACGACCAGCCGACCCAGGGCACCGATGACGAGACCGATAATCAGAGCGGTGATGATCCCACCTGCGGTCATGGCCTTTCCTCCTCCTCGGGGGGTGTGTGACAACCCGTAAATAACCGAGGCGGTCGAGCGCCAAACCGGGTACGTCGCCCGGATGGCAGGTTTATTTCCCAGACGGCAAGGATTCGGGTACGAGAGCCCGCAGCCGGGCCGCGTCCACCAGCGCGGAGTCCATTGTCGAGAACGCCATCTTCGGTGGGTCGGCCAGGTCGAACCAGGTCAGGTCGGTGGCCTCGGCCGGGTCGAGCCGGATCGCCGAGGCGTCCAGGGTCGCGAAGTAGAAGCAGTCCAACACCGGCAGGAACTCGTGCTGGAACTCGTACGTGCCGACGTACATCCCGATGAAGCCCGTGATCTGGACCTCGACGCCGAGCTCCTCGCGCCCCTCGCGGACCGCGGCGTCCACGGGGTGCTCGAAGCCGTCGCAGAACCCGCCCGGCACCTCCCAGAGGCCGGCCATCGGGTCGATCGCCCGCCGCAGCGCGAGAAACCGGCCCGCGTCGTCGACCACGATCAGGCTCGCGGTCGGTCGCGCGTTGACGTAGAGCTGATAGCCGCAGGACGCGCACGCGGTCGGCGGCCGGCTGGCCAGCGCCGACCCGCACCGTGGACAGAAACCGGCGGTCGGCCCGGCCCCGAGCGGAGCCGGGTCCGACGACCCGGCGCTCACTTCTTCGCGGCCTTGGCGTCGGCGGGTGCGTCCGAGGTGGACAGGGCGGCGATGAAGGCCTCCTGGGGCACCTCGACCCGGCCGACCATCTTCATCCGCTTCTTGCCTTCCTTCTGCTTCTCCAGCAGCTTGCGCTTACGGGTGATGTCACCGCCGTAGCACTTGGCCAGGACGTCCTTTCGGATCGCCCGGATGGTCTCGCGGGCGATCACCCGGCTGCCGATCGCGGCCTGGATCGGCACCTCGAACTGCTGGCGGGGGATCAGCTTCTGCAGCTTCGACGCGATGTTGACGCCGTAGTTGTAGGCCTTGTCCTTGTGGACGATCGCGCTGAAGGCGTCGACCGCCTCGCCGTGCAGCAGGATGTCGACCTTGACCAGGTCGGAGTGCTGCTCGCCGGAGGGCTCGTAGTCGAGGCTCGCGTAGCCCTTCGTGCGGCTCTTCAGCTGGTCGAAGAAGTCGTAGATGATCTCGGCCAGCGGCAGCGTGTAGCGCAGCTCGACCCGGTCGGTCGACAGGTAGTCCATGCCGAGCAGCGAACCCCGCCGCCCCTGGCACAGCTCCATGACCGCGCCGACGTAGTCGTTGGGCGTGAGGACCGTCGCCCGCACCACCGGCTCGTACACCTCGGCGACCTTGCCGACCGGGTACTCGCTGGGGTTCGTCACCGTGATCTCGCTGGCGTCGTCCATGATCACGCGGTAGACCACGTTGGGTGCCGTGGAGATCAGGTCGAGGGCGAACTCGCGCTCCAGCCGCTCCCGGATGATCTCCAGGTGGAGCAGGCCGAGGAAGCCGCAGCGGAAGCCGAAGCCGAGCGCGGCGCTGGTCTCCGGCTCGTAGACCAGGGCGGCGTCGTTGAGCTTGAGCTTGTCGAGCGCGTCGCGCAGGGCCGGGTAGTCGGAGCCGTCGATCGGATAGAGGCCCGAGTAGACCATCGGCCGCGGGTCCTTGTAGCCACCGAGCGCCGTCGTGGCCGGCCGCCCGTTGATCGTGACCGTGTCACCGACCCGGGACTGCCGGACGTCCTTCACGCCGGTGATCAGGTAGCCCACCTCGCCGACACCGAGCGCCGGCGACTTGACCATTTCGGGCGAGATGACGCCGATCTCCAGGAGCTCGTGCGCCGCGCCGGTCGACATCATCTTGATCCGGTCGCGGGCCTCGATCTTGCCGTCGATCACCCGGACGTACGTGATCACGCCGCGGTAGATGTCGTACACGGAGTCGAAGATCATCGCTCGGGCCGGAGCCGCCGCGTCGCCGACGGGCGGGGTGAACTGCCGGACGATCTCGTCGAGCAGGTGCGCCACGCCCTCGCCGGTCTTGCCGGAGACCCGCAGGCAGTCCTCGGGCCGGCCGCCGATCAGGTGGGCGAGCTCCTCCGCGTACTTGTCGGGCTGCGCCGCCGGTAGGTCGATCTTGTTGAGCACCGGGATGATGTGCAGGTCGTTCTCGAGCGCCAGGTAGAGGTTGGCGAGGGTCTGCGCCTCGATGCCCTGCGCGGCGTCGACCAGGAGCACGGCGCCCTCGCAGGCGGCCAGGCTGCGGGACACCTCGTACGTGAAGTCGACGTGCCCCGGGGTGTCGATCATGTTGAGCACGGCCTGCTCGCCGGCCTGCTCACCCTCGCGCACGGTCCACGGCATCCGGACCGCCTGCGACTTGATCGTGATGCCGCGCTCGCGCTCGATGTCCATGCGGTCCAGGTACTGGGCACGCATCTGGCGCGGGTCGACCACCTCGGTCAACTGCAGCATCCGGTCGGCCAGCGTCGACTTGCCGTGGTCGATGTGGGCGATGATGCAGAAGTTGCGGATGCGCGCCGGGTCGGAGGAGCCAGGCTGGTTGGCGCCGGGGTCGAGCGTCGGTGGCACGGTGGTCCGTTCTGGTCGGCAGCGGTCAAGGTCGCTCTCTATGCTCCCATGTCCAATTGGGTTGGCCGGCAGGGCGCGGTCCGGCAGCATGCTGGCCATGCTCGCGACACCGCCGTTCGCGTACGACGCGACCGCCCGCCGCCCGTCCTGGGCGGATCTGTCCGGTGACCTGCGGAACGCGATCGAAACCCGACTCGGCGCCCCGGTGGTCGCCGCGCACACCGCCGGCGCCGGCTTCACCAGCGGCTTCGCCGCGCTCCTTTCGACCGCCGCGGGCGACCAGGTGTTCGTCAAGGCCGCGCGGTCGGCGGACCAACGGCATCTGTGCGACTGGTACGCCCACGAGGCGCTGGTCAGCGCCGCCCTCCCGGCGACCGTGCGGGCACCGCGGCCGCTCTGGACCCTGGCCACGCCGGACTTCTTCGTGCTGTGCGCGGAGGCGGTCCCGGGTCGTACCCCCGGACTGCCCTGGTCCGCCGCCGAGCTGTCGGTGACCCTCGACACCTGGGCCGAGGCGGCCGCCGCCCTGGCCGACCCACCGCAGGCCCTGCTCGACCTGGGCCTGCCCGCGCTGGCGCCGATGCTCGCCGACGAGTTCGGTGGCTGGCGCTGGATGGTCGACGGCCGCGTGCCGGTGCCGCCCGCCGCCGAGCCGGCGGCCCGCGACCGCATGCGCGAACTGGCCGCCCTGGAAGCTGAGGCACCGGCGCTGGTCGCCACCGCGGGCCGGGAGCTGACGCACTGCGACCTGCGCCTGGACAACGTCATCATCGACGAGGCGGGCCAGGCCTGGCTGTGCGACTGGAACTGGCTCTGCCACGGCCCGGCCTGGTTCGACACGGCGGTCCTGCTGATCACCGCGCACGCCGGCGGCCTCGACGCCGACAAGCTCTGGTCCACCCACTCGACGGCGGCCGATGCCCCGGAGGGAGCGCTCGACGCGACGCTGGCGGCGTTGTCCGGCTACTTCCTGACCCGCGGCGCCGCACCACCGAACGACGCGGCCCCGACGGTCCGCGCCCACCAGACCTGGCACGGCGAGGTGGCTCTCGACTGGCTATACCTTCGCCAGGGATGGCGGAGTTTCGTCGGGCGCTGAGCCGGGGCTCGGTTGAGAAGGCCAGGAGCGGAATGCGGACTCGGGTCCGTCGGGGGCGCGACCGATGCTCCCGCCAGGGAACGCTCGCTTCGCTTCGCTGCCAGGCTCGCGAAACAAGCCCGAACCCCACGCGACCGACTACCTGGCCCCAGGGTGCCGAGCACGCACCATGCCGGTCGATGCCCACGCGCCGCGGCGGCTGATGCGTTCGTCGCGCATTGCGCCCGGGTGGGCTCGGTGCTCGGTGCGCTGCGCGTCACCGGGCGCGCCGCGCCGGCCGGTGGCGGCTGGGAGCGTTCGGTCGGCGCCACCCTTGAGGCCATTTGCGGAGGTCATCGAGCCCGACCGGGTACCCGGAGTTCGTACCGCGGCCGACCCGGTCCGCTCGTTTGACCTTGACATCGTGACAAGCCTTTCACTGGTGTCGAGGAGGTGGGTTCCGATGGAAGAGACAGAGGCGACGCGGGCGCGCCGTGCCATGGCGCACCGCGATCCGTCGGTGCGGGTGCGGGCGGCGATGGCCGTGGGGACGGCGCCGGACCCGGGGCTCGTCGACGATCTGGTCGAGCGGTGCGCGGTCGAGCCCGAGTTCTCCGTCCGCGAGATGCTCACCTGGGCGTTGATCCGGCACGCACCGGGGGTGACCGTGCCCAGGCTCGTCGGTGAGCTCCGGTCGCAGCGGCCGCAGGCGCGGAGCCAGGCTCTGCACACCCTGTCGAAGATCGGGGACCGGCGGGCCTGGCCGGCGATCACCCGAGAGCTGCTCACCGACGCCGACGACGAGGTGGCGCGGAGCGCGTGGCGGGCGGCCGTGGTGCTCGCGCCCGACGACGCGCGGGCCGAGTTGGGCCGGGTGCTGGCCACGCAGCTCGGCCGTGGGGGCAAGGACCTCCGGTGGAGCCTCAGCCGGGCATTGGTCGCGCTCGGTGAGGTGGTCATGCCGATCGTGCGGGCCGCCACGGCGGCCGCGGACCCCGTGGTGCGTGCGCACGCGATCGCCACCGAACGGCTGGCGCTCGACCCCGACGCCGGGTTCGAGTTGGCGATCGAGGAGGCGAAGCGGATCGTGGCATTGGGCGGAAAGGGGACTTAGGCGGTGTTGATCGGCGACGTGGCGCGACGGTCCGGGGTGAGCGCCCGCATGCTCAGGCATTACGACTCGCTCGGGCTGGTGCGGCCGACGGGGCGGACAGATGCCGGCTATCGGGAGTACTCCGCCGCCGACATCCGCCGGATCTTCCACGTCGAGAGCCTGCGGTCACTGGGGCTGTCGTTGCGGGACGTCGCGCGTGCGCTCGACGATCCCGGCTTCACGCCGGCCGGCCTGGTCGACGGCCTGGTCCGCCGGACCCGGGAACGGATCGCGGCGCAGACGGCGTTGCTGACCCGGCTGCGCCGGATTGGTGAGGCGGAACCCGCCGACTGGACCGACGTCCTCCAGACCGTCGCCCTCCTGCAGGAACTGGGGTCCGACAGCGCCGCGCGGCGCCAGCGGGCGGCGCTCACCTCGGACGAAGAGGTGCCGGTGGCGGCCCTGGTCGAAGCGGCGCTGAGCGAGACGGACCCCAATGTCGCCGGCGCCCTCCGCTGGGCGCTGGCGCGTTCGGGAGACGGCGGGCTTGCCCTCCTGGCGGAGGGCCTGGAAGCACCAGCGCCGGAGGTACGCGAACGCGCTGTCCGGTGCGTCGCCGAGTTCCCCGGCGACGCCGCGACGGACGTGCTGCGCGGAGCGCTGGCGCACGACGACCCCGTGATCCGGACGCACGCCGCCCTGGCACTCGGAAACCGTGGCGTGGCGACCGCGATCACGCCGCTCATCGAGATGATCGTCGATGAACGGCGTGATGCGGACGCGGCGGACGCGCTCAGTGTGCTGGCGGCCGAGCCCGCCCTGGCGGACCAGATCGCGGCCGACCTGGTCGTTGCTCTCGCCTGTGTCGACCTAGGCGCCCGTCGCCGGCTGACGCAGGCGCTCGCGGACATCCCCGGGAGTGCGGCGGCACGCGCCCTCGAAGAGCTGTCGCACGACGCTGACCGGGTGATCGCGGCCACCGCGACGTATACGCTCGGGCTGCGCAGCGCGGCCTGATGGATCTTGGACGGCCGGGTGGGTTTTGGCCTGTCAATGGGTTCCTGGTAATCTGGTTTTTCGCGTGTGGCGACGGTTCGCCTGCGCCCCATTCAACCAACGAAGAGCAGGACGAGGCTGTCGCGTGGCGAACATCAAGTCCCAGATCAAGCGCAACCGGCAGAACGAGAAGCGCCGTCTGCGTAACAAGTCGGTCAAGTCGTCGCTGAAGACCGCGATCCGCAAGTTCCACGAGGCGACCGCGGCCGGCGACACCGAGAAGGCCGCCGTGCTGATGCGTGACGCGTCGCGCAAGCTGGACAAGGCCGTCAGCAAGGGCGTCATCCACAAGAACCAGGCGGCCAACCGCAAGTCGGCCATCGCCAAGAAGGCCAGCGCGACCGCTGCCTGAGCACCGCCGAATTCTTCGCCGAGGGTCGGCCGCGACGACGCGGTCCGGCCCTCGCGGCGTCTCCGCCGCCGGGCGCCGGGTCTGAGGCGACGCGGCCGTTGCCGGCCGGCCCCGCCGACCGAGCCCAGCGCGACCGCTGCCTGAGCACCGCCGAATTCTTCGCCGAGGGTCGGCCGCGACAACGCGGTCCGGCCCTCGCGGCGTCTCCGCCGCCCGGCGCCGAGTCTGAGGCGACGCGGCCGTTGCCGGCCGGCCCGCCGACCGAGCCCAGCGCCGTCCGAAGCGCGTTCAGGCGCCGTTCGACGTGCCTTCGCCCGTGGGTGGCGTCCTTCGACGACCCTTCACTAACCGCCCGGGTGGTGAGCGCTTACTAACCGCACGGGCGTGGCCGGCGGAGGCGACGCGTCGGCCTCCCCGCACCCGCTCATAGCGCGCGGCGTGTCGTGGCGCGCCACGCCGTGGCCCAGCAGATCTAGGGAAACGAGCGTCGTTAGGGCAGCCGTTAGGGCAGCAATCGTTTACCTAGATCTTGTTGCGATCACCGTCTCCGGTAGGCGGTGGCGGCGGGCGGCGGGTGCGTGGTGGGGCAACGTAGCGTTGGGCCATGACAGGGCGCGTTCTCTCGGTCAACACCGGCAGCCGGAAGATCACCGGCTATGCCGACGGACCCGGTGGTCAGACCGGCATCGACAAGCAGCCGACCATCGACCGAGTCACCGTGTCGGATGCTGGTGTCGACGGTGATTACATCGGCAACCGCCGGGTGCATGGGAGTCCGGACCAGGCCGTTTACGCCTACGCCGTCGAGGATGCTCGGTGGTGGGCCGACGAGCTCGGGCGGGAGTTGTGGGCCGGTGCGTTCGGGGAGAACCTCACCACCGAAGGTGTGGACGTCACTGACGCGTTGGTCGGTGAGCGGTGGGCGATCGGGTCCGCGATCGTCCAGGTGACCAAACCCCGGGAGCCCTGCAAGACCTTCGCCGGCTTCTGGGGCGTGCCTGACCTCATCAAGCGCTTCACAAACCACGCCGCCCCCGGCGCCTACTTCCGTGTGGTGACACCCGGCCAGATCGGCGCGGACGACACCATCGAGGTCATCCACCGCCCCGACCACGACGTCACCATCGGCCGGATGTTCCGCGCCTTCAACGGGCAGCCAGAGCTGCTCCCGAGCCTGCTGGCGGCCACCGACATCCCGGAGCCGCTGCTCGCCAAGATCCGGCGTCGCGTCCGGGCTCGGAGCTAGCTGGTCGGGTTTCCGGGGCTTCGCCCCGGTCCCCGCCCGAGCTGCGGGGACCCAGGGGGAGGGGCGGGTCCCGTTGTCGGGCTTCGCAAGGGCATCAGGATCTCCGGGCGGTGACAAGGTCGTTCGTCCGTGGGGCGCTCCACCTTGTCACCGCCCGGAGATCCTGATTTGTGGGCTACGCCCGACAACGGGACCCGCCCCTACGGCCACGGGTTGCGACAAAAAACAACTGGCCCGGGTCCGTACGGACCCAGGCCAGCTTGATGTTGCTAACGGCTTATCGGAGCCACGGGATGTTGCGGTCGAGCAGACCCCGGGTCTTCAGCTCCTTGCGGAGCGGGATCTCGTCGTCGATGTAGCCGTCCCAGTTGATGCCCCAGTAGTTCGCCGTGTGGGTGCCCTCGCCCAGCAGCTGGCGCTGCACCGGCGTGCGGTTCTGCCACCACTGCGACGCCAGGTCCGGGTGCAGTTCGTCGAGCGGGCGGATCCACCGGTACGTGTAGCCGACGAACAGCATCTTGCGCGTGATGGTCGACAGGTTCGTCGAGCGCGAGTGCCACTGGCGGCGGTCGAAGATGAACGCGTCGCCGGGGTTCGCGGTGATCTCGACGGTGCCCTCGGGGTCCGGGTTCTGCACCGTCAGGTCGGCCGGGCGCGGCAGGGAGTTCCACAGGTGGCTGCCCGGGATGACCTTGGTCGCGCCGCGGCCGTTCTCCGAGAGGTCCGAGAGGACGTACGCCACCTTCAGCGAGAACATCGGGCGCGGCAGGTTCGGGTCCATCGTCTCCGGGTCGGAGTTCTGGCGGTACCCGTCCTGGTGCCAGCCCCAGTACGGCTTCTCCGGCTCGAGGGCCGGCGGGGTGACGTCGAGGTGGTTGTGGTGCGTGTAGATGTTCCAGCCCGCGAGACCCCACATGTACGGGAACGCGACCGGGTGGGTCAGCAGCTCGCCGAACAGCTCGTCGCGGTCGAGGAAGCCGAGCAGGTGAAGGGTGCCGTCCTTCGTGGTGTTGCCGGCCGCCTTCTCCTCGGCGTACACCCGGTCGACCGCCTCTTCGAGCGCGGCCCGGTGGTCCTCGGTCAGGACGTTGCGCAGGAGCATGAAGCCCTGCTCGTGGAACTCCTTGCGGTCGACCTCGCTGATCGGCTCATAGCCGGTGCGGCCTCCGTAGTCGAACACGTGATTCCTCCTCGTGACGTCGCCTGGGCCGTCACTCGACCGTCGTTCGGGCCATGCTCGGCCCCGGATAACGCAAAATCCGAGGGGATTTCGCGCACATCCGGCGATGCTAGAGCCACTTGTCATCCCGAAAACACTTCTTCCGGCTGAGAATCCGCTGCGTTCGGAGGATCCGCACGATCCGGAGGGGCGCCATCACGACGGGCGATGATAGGTCACCCTAAATGCCAGCAAAAAGGGCGCAAGATCGTACGGAAAGTGAGATTGGACTCAGTTCGCACGTCGTGAGAGTTGCGGCTACCCGGGTGTACGCGACGAGTGCCCGGACGCTTACGCGCAGGTGTACCAATCGGGTACTATCGCGGGAGTTAGTTGTGCTGGCTCGTCTGCGGACGGGTCGGAAGTGGAGCCGAGGATTCCCGGGGCAGACCGGGGCCTCGGCTCGGCGCGTTTTAGGTCTCGTCGGTTAGGCCAGCTCGATGACGTGCTCGGTTACCACGCGCCGCAACGGGGCCAGAAACTGCGGGTTCTTGTCGCCTCGCGCGGCGCTGACGGCGCCGGCCATGATGTCTGGCAACCACAACAAGGGTTCGCCGTTCGGGCCGTACGCGCGCCCGAAGTCGACCCTTAGCGTCGCCGGAAGCTCGCCCCGGGAGCGCCACGCGGCCACCGCTGCGAGATCTGCTCGATCTTGCGCCGCCGTCCTTGACTCGATCATGGTTCGAGTCACGCCGAGGCTGTCGATCTCCCATAGGAGGCGGCGCAGGCAATGCCTGCGTCCGCGTTCCTGTCGGATCCGCTCGAGTCGAGTTCCGACTACGACAACGTGGATGGCATCGAGCGAGCCGACGGAATGGACGAGCTTGCGTCGTTCGGAATCGTCGGCGTCGCGCCAATGCACCCGTGGGCGTCGCGTGCCCGCCAACATCCGAACGTCTTCGCGAATGGAATTTACGTCAGTGTCGGCGATGATCGCCGCCGCTAGGAAGTAGATCGCGGCGCCGTCACGTCGGTAGCGCATCGACTCGTCAATCCAGGACGAGAAGGCCACGGGTGCACCGCCTTGCTGAGGGCCGTTAGCTCAGATCGGGCGGACATGGCACCGACGACCGCGACCCTTCCATGGAACGATGGGAAGATCGCAACCCAATGACGGTTAGTCACTCCAAAGTGAAGTAGCCCTCGCGTTTACTTTGGTGCGGGATTCTCAATCGGTATATTGCTGTTGTGTCCGATGGTGCCGACCGGCCTTTGCCGGAGGCGATGCTGGCCCAGCAGGTCAGAATCAAGCGCAACGAACGTGGCTGGTCACAGCAGGAGCTGGCCGCGCACTTGTCCGTGGAGTACGGGTTCCGTTGGCATCAGACAACCGTCGCGAAGGTTGAGAATGGCTTGCGGCCGATTGGGCTCAACGAGGCGGTCGTCCTAGCGATGGTCTTCGACATAACCGGTGCGCAACTGATGGAGCCTGTGAAACGCCGCCGCGAAGATCTGCACCGGATAACGGCGCGGAGGCAGCAGTTGGAAGGCCAGCTGACCCGGCTTTCGGCCGACCTCGAAATTAACCTTCGCGAAGCCGAAGCCGAAGCCGCGTCGCGCGCGGCCGACTCCGCGGCGATGACGCGCGAGGTTGCGGAGACCGCGGTCGAGGACGCGCTCGCCAAAGCGGAAGCGGCACGACAACTGATGGCCGTCAGCCGTGACAGGTTGGCCTACGCCGACGCGGAGTTTCACCACTTGAAGGGCGCCGCGCTTGCCGTGGAGTCGCGGATAAGAGCGATCCGTTTGGAGCGTGAGCGTCTAGAGGTGGATCTCGCCGATTTGCGGCGCCTGGGTGACGCGGTGCTTGAAGACGCCACTCGCCACGGCGAACCGTAACCGGCCGATCAGGCGTCCGCGAAGACCTCGGCCTGGACCTGGGTCGAGCCGGCGCCGTCGACCTTGGACCAGCGGCCTCCGTCGGCGGACCATTCCAGGCCGGCGAAGCGGACCGTCTTCACGCCGTGGTCGGTGGCGTGCGAGACCAGCCAGTGCGCGTAGCGCCAGCCCGCGGTCACGTCGGCGGCGGCCACCGCGAACCCGGCGCCCTCCGGCACCGTCTCGACCGTGCCCCAGTCCAGGTTGAGCACCTTGGTCAGCGACGTCGCGGCCAGCACGCCCCGCATCAGCGGCTCGCCGGGGACCGTGCAGGCGACCGCGCCGGTCGCCCGGCCGAGCAGCGCCGCGGCCAGCACGCCGGCCTCGTCTGACCACTTCTCGTAGGCCTCCGGGTACGCCGAGCGTTGCACCGCCTGGGCCGCGTCGGTGACCCGCATGTCCTGCCAGCCGCGGACCTTCTTGAGGCCCGAGTAGAACTTGCCCGCCGCGTAGCGCGGGTCGCGAATCTGCTCCGGTTTGCCCCAGCCCTGGCTCGGCCGTTGCTGGAACAGGCCGAGCGAGTCGCGGTCACCGCCGGGCAGGTTCTCCAGCTTCGACTCCTGCAGGGCCGTGGCGAGGGCCACGACGACGCCGCGTTCGGGGATCTTCCGGCGTACGCCCACCGCCGTGATCGTGGCCGCGTTGGCCATCTGGGCGGCGTCGAGGGTGACGGGCGGGCTGTCGTCACCGGCGCGCACCGTGCAGTCGCGGGACGGGGCCGGCAGCGTGATGGCGGGCGCCTTGAAGTCCTGCTTGCTCAGCCAGACGCCGAACGCCGCGACCAGGAACAGCGCGACGATCCCGACAACGACGCCCCGACCTCGCACCGACACCTCCGCGCTCCTGTTGTGGCAAAGGTTACGACGAGAGCGCGAAACCGGGAAACGACATCGCGGCGATCTGGCGTTAAGACGGGATCCAAGCGGGGTCGCGCTTCTCCCGGAAGGCAGCGACGCCTTCGCGGCCCTCGGAGGAGAGGAAATAGCCGACCGAGCGGGCGCCGAGCTCCGCGGCGTCGTCCCGCACGGAGGCCAGGGGAGCGCGTGCCAGCAGCTCTTTCGTCCCCGCCAGGGCACCGGGCGCGCCGCGCACCAGGGCGGCGCAGTACGAGCGAACGGTCGCGTCGAGCTCGGTCCCGCCCACGGACGCGGTCACCAGGCCGATCGCGGCCGCCCGGGTGCCGTCGAACAGCTCGCCGGTCAGGTAGAGCTCCTGCGCCGCTCGCGGGGACAGCCGGCGCAGCACGGTCGACGAGATCACCGCCGGGATCACTCCTAGCCGCACCTCGGTGAAGGCGAACGTCGCCTCGGTCGCGCAGATCGCGATGTCGGCCGCGGCGACCAGGCCGAGCCCGCCGGCCCGGGCGGGGCCGCCGATCCGGGCGACGACCGGCTTCGGGCACTCGACCACGGCGGCCAGGACGTCTCCGAGCATGCCGACCGGGACCTGTCCGGACGCGTACGCCGCCGCGGTCTCCTTGAGGTCGGCACCCGAGCAGAACACCGGCCCGGTGTGTGACAGCACCACCACCCGCACCGCCGGATCGGCGACGGCGGCGGCCAGGGCGTCCAGCAGCTCGGTCATCAGCGGCGTCGAGAGCGCGTTGCGGTTGTGCGGGCTGTCGAGGGTGAGGGTGGTAACCCCACGGTCGGTGTCGACCCGGACGAGAGTCATGGGGCGCACACTAGTGGAATGCCCGGTCCACTTCCCGACGGCGAAGCCGTGCCGTCCGACGGCGCCCTGCCCGACTCCGCCCTGCGTGCGGTCGGCTCGCGCGGCTTCGGCGTCTACGTGCACGTCCCGTTCTGCACCTCGCGGTGTGGCTACTGCGACTTCAACACGTACGCGCCGGGCGACCTGCCGGGCTGGCGCACCGACGGCTACGCCGACACCGTGCTGGCGGAGCTCGAGCTCGCGGCGCGGACGCTGGGCACCGCGCCCGCGGTCGACACGGTCTTCGTCGGCGGCGGCACGCCGACCCTGCTGCCCACCGACGACCTGGCCCGCATCCTGGAGGCGATCGACAAGACCTGGGGGCTCGCGCCCGGCGCCGAGGTGACCACCGAGGCCAACCCGGAGTCGGTCACGCCGGAGAGCCTGCGCGGGCTGCGGTCCGCCGGCTACACCCGGATCTCGCTGGGCATGCAGTCGGTCGCGCCGGGCGTGTTGCGCGTCCTCGACCGCCGGCACTCGCCGGGGCGGGCGGCCCAGGCCGCCATGGAGGCGCGCGCGGCCGGCTTCGACCACGTCAACCTGGACCTGATCTACGGGACGCCGGGGGAGACCGCCGACGACTTCGCCGCCTCGCTGGCCACCGCGATCGACGCCGGCGTCGATCACGTCAGCGCGTACGCCCTGATCGTCGAGGACGGCACCCGGCTGGCCACCCGGATCCGTCGCGGCGAGCTGCCGCAGCCGTCCGACGACGTGGCCGCCGACCGCTACCTGGCCGCGGAGGCGGCCCTGAGCGCGGCGCGCTTCGGCTGGTACGAGGTGTCGAACTGGGCCACCACGGCGGCCGGGCGCTGCCGGCACAACCTGCTCTACTGGACCGGCGGCGACTGGTGGGGCGTGGGCCCGGGCGCGCACAGCCACGTCGGCGGCGTGCGGTGGTGGAACGTCAAACATCCGGCCGCGTACGCCCAGCGCCTGGCCGAGGGCCACTCGCCCGGAGCGGGCCGGGAGGTGCTGACCGGCGAGGACCAGCACACGGAGGACGTCATGCTGCGGTTGCGGCTGGCCTCCGGGCTGCCGCTGGACGTGCTCGACCCGGCCGGCCGCCAGGCCGCGGAGCGGGCCCGGGCCGACGGCCTGCTGGAGCTCGACGGCGGCGTCGCGGTGCTGACCCTGCGGGGGCGGCTGCTCGCCGACGCCGTGGTCCGCGACCTGCTCGGCTAGGCGAGCAGGCCGCGGACGGCGGAACTACTTGATCATGTTGATGGTGAGCGGGTACTTGTAGAGCTGCCCCTCGTTGGACTTCACGCCCGCGATGATGCCGAAGATGATGGCGATCAACGTGGCGATCGGCCAGATGACGAAGCCGATCACGAGGCAGGCCGTCGCCCAGCCGATGATCGACACGATCGACCAGGTGATCTGGAAGTTCAGCGCGGCGACGGCGTGGGCGCGGACCGCCGGCGACTGGTTGCCCTTGGCCAGCAGAGCGACCAGCGGGGCGACCCAGCCGAGGGTGGCGGTGCTGAAGAACGCGAGGGCCGCGCCGCCGAGGTGCGCGACCATCGCCCAGGTCTTCTCTTCGTTGTTGGCGAAGCCCGCGGGGGCCGCGCCACCGTAGTAGCCGCCCTGCTGGGGCGGGTAGCCACCGCCCTGCGGCGGGTAGCCACCCTGCTGGGGCGGGTAGCCACCACCCTGCGGCGGGTAGCCACCGCCCGGAGGCGGGTAGCCGCCCGGCGGCGGGTAACCACCGGCGGGCGGGTAGGCGCCGCCACCCGAGGTGGGGGGCGGTGTCGAGTTGGGGTCCGGGTAGCCCTCGCCGGGCGGCCGGGGTGGCTCAGTCATGCCCTGCACCGTAGGGGTATCGATCAACCCGCGCCAGATGGGAGTTCTGACTTGTTCTGGACAGCTTGGCCGCGGCAAACACCGATCATCGCCAGGTGGACGGGTGCGTCGTAGACTGGCACTCGCTACAGTCGAGTGCCAAAGGGCGCAAGGGGGTGACGCATGGCTCTCGATGACCGCAAGCTCGATGTGCTGCGGGCGATCGTCGAGGACTACGTCGCCACCCAGGAGCCGGTCGGCAGCAAGTCCCTCGTCGAGCGCCACCAGCTGGGCGTTTCCCCCGCCACCGTGCGCAACGACATGTCGGTGCTCGAAGAAGAGGGCTACATCCGGCAGCCGCACACCAGCGCCGGCCGGGTGCCGACCGACCGGGGCTACCGGCTGTTCGTCGACCGCCTGTCGACGGTCAAGCCGCTGAGCCCGGCCGAGCGCCGGGCGATCGAGCGTTTCCTGGTCGGCGCGGTCGACCTCGACGATGTGGTGCACCGCACAGTGCGCCTGCTGGCCCAGATCACCCGGCAGGTCGCGGTCGTGCAATATCCGAGCCTGGCCCGGTCGACGGTCCGTCACCTGGAGCTGGTGCCGATCTCCACCACCCGCCTGATGGTGGTGATGATCGCCAACACCGGGCGGGTCGAGCAGCGCCAGGTCGAGCTGCCGGCGCCGCTCGACGAGACGCAGGTCACCACCCTGCGCCGGCTGAGCAACGAGAAGCTGTGCGGCAGCAAGCTCTCCGACACGCCCCCGCTGGTGCAGGCGCTGATCGACGAGGCTCCCGTCGAGCTGCGCGCGGCCACGGTCGCGCTCTCGTCGGTGCTGCTGGAGACGCTGGTCGAGCGGCACGAGGAGCGGGTGGCGCTGGCCGGGACGGCCAACCTGACCCGCGGTGGTTTGCTCGACTTCCAGGGTTCGCTGCGCCCGATCCTCGAGGCGCTGGAGGAAGAGGTCATCCTGCTCAAGCTGATCGGCGAGGTGGAGCCGATCACCCGGGTCCGGATCGGTGACGAGAACGAGATCGACAACCTGCGCGCCACGTCGATCGTGAGCGCGGGTTACGGCCCCGGCGTCACCATTGTCGGTGGTCTGGGTGTGCTCGGACCCACCCGGATGGACTACCCCGGCACCATCGCGACCGTGCGCGCCGTGGCACGCTACGTAGGCGAGATGCTGGCCCAGAACTGACACCACCCCCACCTGATCACCGGCGGCCGGCACAAGCGAGACGACATGAGGACTCAGAACACAGTGGCCAGGGATTACTACGGGATTCTCGGCGTCGCCCGAGACGCCAGCGACGACGAGATCAAGCGCGCCTACCGCAAGCTGGCGCGTCAGTTCCATCCGGACGTCAACCCCGATCCCGCGGCGGCCGAGAAGTTCAAGGAGATCAACGCCGCGTACGAGGTGCTCTCCGACGACCAGAAGCGGCAGATGGTCGACCTGGGTGGCGACCCGCTCGCGCCGGGCGGCGGCGGGCCGGGCGGCGCCGGGGGAGCGGGCCCGTTCGTCGGGTTCCAGGACATCATGGACGCGTTCTTCGGCGCGGCCGGCGGCGGCGCGCGTGGCCCGCGCCCGCGCACCCGGCCCGGCGCCGACGCGATCCTGCGGCTCGAGCTCGACCTGCTGGAGACCGCGTTCGGCGTCGAGGCGCCGATCACGGTCGACACCGCGGTGCTCTGCACCACCTGTGCCGGCGCCGGCACCGCGACCGGCACCCACCTGGCCACCTGCGAGACCTGTGGCGGCCGGGGCGAGGTGCAGTCGGTCCAGCGCACGTTCCTCGGCCAGGTCGTCTCGTCGCGCCCGTGCACGGTCTGCCAGGGCTACGGCACGGTCATCCCGCACCCGTGCCCGACCTGCGCCGGTGACGGCCGCGTGCGCACCCGCCGCTCGCTGACCGTGAAGATCCCGGCCGGCGTCGAAGACGGCATGCGGATCCGGCTGGCCCAGCAGGGTGAGGTCGGCCCCGGTGGTGGCACGGCCGGCGACCTCTACGTGGAGATCCACGAGCGGCCGCACGACGTCTACTCCCGCAAGGGTGACGACCTGCACTGCCGGGTGACCGTGCCGATGACGGCGGCGGCGCTCGGCACCCGGCTGACCATCAAGACGCTCGACAGCGAGGAGACGGTCGACGTCAAGCCGGGCACCCAGCCCAACTCGACGCTGCGGCTGCGCGCCCGCGGTGTGCCGCACCTGCGCGGCACCGGGCGGGGCGACCTCTACGTGCACCTCGACGTGCGCACCCCGGCCAAGCTGACCGCCGACCAGGAGCGCGTGCTGCGCGAGTTCTCCCGGTCCCGGGGCGAAGAGGTGGCGGAGCTGACCAAGCAGGGCGGCTTCTTCTCCCGGGTACGCGACGCGTTCAACGGGCACTAGGGCTTGAGCCGCGCACTCTTCCTGGTCGACGCGCTCCCGGTCGGCGACGAGTTCCTGCTGGACGGCCCCGAGGGGCGGCACGCGGCGGCCGTGCAGCGGATCGGGCCCGGCGAGGAGCTGCTCCTCGCCGACGGCCGGGGCGCCACGGCGGAAGCGGTGGTCCTATCCGCAGGCAAGAACGCGCTCACCCTCGAGATCCGATCCCGGGCGTACGAGCCGGCGCCCGACCCCCGGCTCGTCGTCGTGCAGGGCATCGCGAAGGGCGACCGGGGCGAGCTCGCCGTGCAGGCGATGACCGAGGTCGGCGTCGACGAGATCGTGCCCTGGGCCGCGACCCGCTCGGTGAGCCGCTGGCGGGCGGAGCGCGGCGACAAGGCCCGCGACCGCTGGGTGGCGACCGCCCGCGAGGCGGCCAAGCAGTCCCGGCGCGCCTGGTGCCCGACGATCGCCGGCGACCCCGACGAGTCGACCCGAAATGTCGCGACCCGGCTCGCCGCCGCCGCGGCCGCGTTCGTGCTGCACGAGGAGGCCACCACCGCGCTGGCGACGGCCGCGTTGCCGGAGCGCGGCGACGTGCTCCTGGTGGTCGGACCCGAGGGTGGCATCGCGCCGGAAGAGCTCGCCGCGTTCGAGGAAGCGGGCGCGACGCCGGTGCGGCTCGGCCCCACCGTGCTGCGCACCTCGACGGCCGGTGTGGCCGCGTTGTCGGTGCTGAGCGCGCGACTAGGGCGCTGGGGCTCATAGATACGAGTTGACGGCCGGCACCCACGGGGGAAGGCGCCGGCCGTCCCATATACGAGACCACATCACCCGGTCTTCAGCAAGTCCGCCCTCCCCGTTCGGGCGAACGTCGAACGTGCGCCATTTGCCGACCAGGGCAAGATCGTCCTTAGCTCACAGATCGACCGTGGCGGTGAGCTTGAGATCGGTCACCGACGCCGCCGCCTCGACCCGGTACGAACCCGCGACGGTCTGCCAACCACCGTCCGCCCAGACCTGGAACGCGCGCTCCGGCAACGGGATCCGCACGGTCACGGCCTCGCCCGGCTCGGCGGTCACCCCGGCGAAGCCGGCCAGCCAACGGGTCGGTCGCACCAGGTCGCCGTCGGAAGAGCCGGTCGGGCCCACGTACACCTGGACGACCTCGCGTCCGGCCCGCGCACCCGTGTTGCGGACGGTGACCACCGCGGTGTCGTCCTCGACGGTCAGCGACTCCCAGGACCACGTGGTGTAGCCCAAGCCGTGGCCGAACGGGAACAGGGGAGCGGCGGTCCAGCCGCGGTAGCCGATCAGCACGTCCTCGGCGTAGGTCAGCGTGCCGTCGGTCGGCGTGGTCGACAGCACCGGCAGGTCTTCCATCGCCCGCGGCCAGGTGGTCGGCAGCCGGCCGCCCGGCTCGGCCACCCCGAGCAGCACGTCGGCCAGCGCGCCGCCGGCCTCCTGCCCCGGGAACCAGGTGAGCAGCACCGCGGCCACGTCGTCGACCCAGGGCATCAGCACCGGCGAGCCGGCGTTGACCACGACCACCGTGCGCGGGTTGGCCGCCGCGACCCGGGCGACGAGCTCGTCCTGGCGCCCCGGCAGCGCCAGCGTGGTGCGGTCGAAGCCCTCGGACTCGACCTCCTCGGTGGTGCCGACCACCACGACCGCCACGTCGGCCTCCGCCGCGACGCGGGCCGCCTCGGCCAGCAGCGTCTCGTCGTCGGCGACCGGGCGGCCGTGCCCGAGGGTCAGCGTCACGAACCCGTGCCGGCCCGGGTAGATCTTGTGCGTGAGTACGACCTCGACCGGCTTGCCGGCCACCGCCTCGATCGGGAAGCGCCGCTCTACCGGCGTGAGGAACGCCGTCGTCAGCGGGTCGTCGCCGGCCCAGTAGACGGGCTCGTCGAGCAGCGTCTCCCCGCCGACCTGGAACACCAGGTCGCCGAAGCCGTTGGCGGCCAGCTGGTGCGTGCCGGTGACCGAGGGCGTGAAGGTCGCCGCGATCTCGACGGTGGCGGCCGCGGCCGGGTCGACGCCGTCGGGCAGCTCGCCCATCCAGCGCACGTCCGCGGCGTCGATCGACGCCTCGTAGAGCGCGGTGCCGGCCGCGTCGCGCAGCGTGGTGGCGATCGGCGTCCACTCCAGACCGGTGGCGGCGGCGAGCTCCGGGCGCGGGTCGGCGCCGACGGCGTAGACCACCTCGGTGCCCGGCAGCGCGGCGGTCAGCCCCGCGAGCGGGGAGACGATGTGCCGCGGGAGCACCCGGGCCGAGCCGCCGCCTTGGATCCGCGCGTCGTCGGCGAGCGCACCGAGCACGGCGACCCGGCGCAGCGCGCCGGCGTCCAAGGGGAGCAGGGCCTCGTTGCGGGCCAGCACGAACGAGCGGGTGGCGATCTCCCGGGCCGCGGCGTCGAGGTCGAGGCCGGTGGTCACCTCGGACGCGGGCACGGCGGGCGGGACCCGGTCCCAGGCGCCGACGCGGCCGGCGAGCAGCAGGATCCGGCGTACCTTGTCGTCGATCAGCTCCTCGGCCACGTCGCCGGCGCGGACCGCGGCGAGCAGCTTGTCGCCCCACGGCGAGGCGAACGCGGGCATCACCACGTCGAGGCCGCCGCTCGCGGACGGCACCGTGGTGCGGGCGGCCGTCCAGTCGGACACGACCGCGCCGTCGAACCCCCACTCGCCCTTGAGCAGCCCGTTGACCAGGTCTTCCTGCTCGGTCATCGGCGAGCCGTTGACGCCGTTGTAGGCGGCCATCAGGCTCCACACGCCCGCCGCGACGATCCGCTCGAACGGCACGAGGTAGAGCTCGCGCAGCGCGCGCTCCGACACCCGCACGTCGACGGTGAAACGCTCGGTCTCGGAGTCGTTGGCGACGTAGTGCTTGACCTGCGCGCCGACGCCCTGCTCCTGGAGCCCGGCCACGTACCCGAGGCCGATCTCGGCGGTCAGCAGCGGGTCCTCGGAATAGCACTCGAAGTGCCGGCCGGCCAGCGGGCTGCGGTGCAGGTTGACGGTCGGCGCGAGCAGGATGTGGATGCCCCGCGCGCGGCACTCCTGGCCGAGCACCCGGCCGGCCAGCCGCGACAGCGACGGGTCCCAGGTCGCGGCGAGCGCGGTCGGGCTCGGCAGCGCGATCGACGGGCGATCGGGGGACCAGCGCACGCCGCGGACGCCGATCGGGCCGTCCGACATCGTGAGGTTGGCCAAACCGATCTCGGGGACGGCCGGCAGCCGCCAATAGTCCTGACCGGTGAGAAGTCGGACTTTGGTCTCCAGGTCGAGGGTCGCGAGAGCGCTCTCTATCGCGGCCCGATGCGTCGTGTCCACCACGCCGGACATCATGCCCTATCCCTCGCGCCCTACGATCGCCCTCGTGACTGACTGCCTCTTCTGCCGCATCGTGGCCGGTGACATCCCCGCGACCGTGGTCCGCGAGACGGACACCACCCTGGCCTTCCGCGACATCGCCCCGAAGGCGGCGGTGCACGTGCTGGTCGTGACCAAAGAGCATTTCGTCGACATCGCCGCCCTGGCGCAGGCCGACCCCGAGCTGACCGGCCAGCTGATGGAGACGGCCGCGATCGTGGCCGAGACCGAGGGCCTGCTCGCCGACGGCTTCCGGACGATCTTCAACACCGGCGTGTACGGCGGCCAGGAGGTCGACCACGTCCACGCGCACGTGCTGGGCGGGGAGCCGCTCGGTCCGATGGTCTGCAAGTGAAGGCGCTCGACCGGCTGGTCCGCCAGGCCCAGGTCAAGGGCCGCATCCCGGCGCTGTCCGCCGCCGTGCACCGCGCCGACCGTCCGCTGTGGAGCCTCGCGGTCGGCGCGGAGCCCGAGGCCGCGTTCCGGATCGGCTCGGTCACCAAGACGTTCACCGCGGTGCTGGTCATGCGGGCCCGCGACGACGGCCTGCTCGACCTCGACGACCCCATCGGCCGGCACCTCGACGTGCCCGCGCACGGCGACCTGACCATCCGCCGGCTGCTCTCGCACACCAGCGGCATCCAGCGCGAGCCGCACGGCGACGTCTGGGACACCCTGGTCGCGCCGGACGCCGAGCGGCTCGTCGCCGACCTGGAGCGGGTCGAGCGGGTGCTGCCGCCGGCCCGCCGCTACCACTACTCGAACCTGGGCGTGGCGCTGCTGGGCCTGACGGTGGCCCGGTTGCGGGGCGGCACCTGGGGCGAGGTCCTCGCGGACGAGATCCTCGGGCCGCTGGGCCTGGCCGGCACCTCGGTCGCCCAGCCGGTCACCGCGACCACCGGATATTTGGTCGACGCCTACTCCGACGCGGCCCGGCCCGAGCCGCCGGTCGACTTCGGCGCGGTCGGCCCGGCCGCGCAGCTCTGGAGCACCGCCGCCGACATGGCCAGGTGGGCGGCGTTCCTGGCCGACCCGGCCGCCGTCGACCCGGCGGGCGCGGTGCTGCGGCCCGCGACGATCGACGAGATGAGCTGGCCGGTGACCACCACCGACCAGGGGCTCTGGGCGGTCGGCTTCGGGCTCGGGCTGATCCTGGTGCCGCGCGGCGACCGGGTGGTGCACGTCGGGCACGACGGCGCGATGCCCGGCTTCCTGGCCGGCGTCTACGGGCGGCCCCGGGCGCTGACCGGCCAGCCGGGCCCGGCCGGCTTCGGCGCCGCGGTGCTCGGCGCGTCCGGCACGGCGCTGGAGACCGTGGAGCTGCCGCACCAGCTGCTGACGGCCGCCGCTGACGGCGACCCGGCGGAGATCGAGCCGTGGACCCCGGGCGAGCCGGCGCCGGAGCGCTACCGGTCGGTGCTCGGCCGGTGGTGGGGCGAGGGCTTCGAGCACGTCTTCAGCTGGCACGACGGTGCGCTGCGGGCGCGCGGTGCCGGGGACCCGGCCGGCCGCCCGTCGGCGACGTTCCGGCCGTCATCCGACAATCCAGACATTCTCCGTACCGTGTCCGGTCGTGAGGTCGGGGAGTTGCTCCGGTTGACCCGCGACGCCGACGGGCGGGTGGTCCGGATGCACTGGGCCACCTACCGGTTCACCCGGGACCAGCAGACCTTCGAGGGGCAGTCGTTCACCGTGTGAGCTTCGGCCCGCTGTGACGCGAAGAAATGCGCGCGGTGGGCACAGGGTTGAACCGATACGATTGACGCCTAACGACCGCGCGAGATGAGAGCAGGTGGCGCAGGACCCGCGGGTCCGACTTATGACCGGCACTCCACCCCCCGGCCAGACCCGGGTGCAGACCAAGATCACGGTCCCTGACCCCAAGATCATGGTCAACCTCGTCGGCGCAGGTGACGAGATCCTGCGGCTCGTCGAGCGCTCGGTCGCCAGCGACGTCCACGTGCGTGGCAACGAGATCACCATCACCGGTGCCCCGGCGGAGAACGCCCAGGCCGAGCGCCTGTTCACCGAGCTTCTGGA
Organism: Asanoa hainanensis; assembly: GCF_900188485.1. Lineage (GTDB taxonomy): Bacteria > Actinomycetota > Actinomycetes > Mycobacteriales > Micromonosporaceae > Asanoa > Asanoa hainanensis. Next base: position 319,257 of record NZ_FZPH01000005.1, on the reverse strand, counting down.
GCTGATCCAGAAGGGCGAGACGCTGACCACCGACGCCGTCCGCCGCACGGTCGGCATGCTCGAGCAGGGCACCGCAGAGCGCCCCGCCGACGTCCTCACGCTCAACATCCTGTCCCGGCGTGGGCGCACCATCCGCCCGAAGACGCTGGGCCAGAAGCGCTACGTCGACTCGATCGACGAGAACACCATCGTCTTCGGCATCGGCCCCGCCGGCACCGGCAAGACCTACCTGGCCATGGCCAAGGCGGTCCAGGCGCTGCAGGCCAAGCAGGTCAACCGGATCATCCTGACCCGCCCGGCGGTCGAGGCCGGCGAGCGGCTGGGCTTCCTGCCCGGCACGCTCTACGAGAAGATCGACCCCTACCTGCGCCCGCTCTACGACGCGCTGCACGACATGCTCGACCCCGACTCGATCCCGAAGCTGATGGCGGCGGGCACGATCGAGGTCGCGCCGCTGGCCTACATGCGCGGCCGCACGCTCAACGACGCGTTCATCATCCTCGACGAGGCCCAGAACACGACGCCCGAGCAGATGAAGATGTTCCTCACCCGGCTCGGGTTCGGCTCCAAGGTCGTCGTCACCGGTGACATCACCCAGGTCGACCTGCCCGGCGGCTCGACCAGCGGGCTGCGCCTCGTGCGGGAGATCCTCGACGGGCTCGACGACATCCACTTCGCGACGCTGAGCAGCAGCGACGTGGTGCGCCACCGGCTCGTCGGCGAGATCGTCGACGCCTACGGCAAGTGGGACGAAGAGCGCGAGAGCCGCCAGGCCCAGGGTGTGCACGCGGTCCCCGGCCGGGGTGCCGCACAGGCGTCCGGCGGCCGAGCCGGCCGGCGCCGATAGTCAGCTTTCCGAAAGAGGCAGTGTTGTCCATCGAGATCGCCAACGAGTCCGGTGTCGCCGTCGACACCGACGCGGTGCTCGCCGTAGCCCGCCACGCCCTCGACGAGATGGGTGTCAACCCGCTCGCCGAGCTGTCCGTGCTGCTCGTCGACGTCGACTACATGACCGAGCTCAACCACCGGTGGATGGGCGGCGACGGTCCCACCGACGTGCTCGCCTTCCCCATGGACGAGGGCAGCGTCGACCACGGGCCGGGCGAGGTCAGCGGCACGGAGCCGGCGTTGCTCGGCGACATCGTGCTCTGCCCGGAGGTGGCGGCCAAGCAGGCGGTCACCGCCGGCCACTCGGCCGCCGACGAGCTGCACCTGCTCACCGTGCACGGGGTCCTCCACCTGCTGGGTTACGACCACGCGGAGCCCGACGAGGAGCGGGAGATGTTCGAGCTGCAGTCGCGGCTCCTGACGGGCTGGCGGGCGGCGCGGGCACGGTGATCCACCTAGCCGCGACCGCCGCCGCGATCCAACCAGGGCTTCCCGACCTCCAACTGCTCCTGGTCGCCGCGGGCCTGGTCGTCCTCGGCGGGTTCTTCGCGATGACGGACGCCGCGCTCGGCGCCGTCTCCCCGGCCCGGGCCGGCGAGCTCGCTCGGGAGGGTGTCCGCGGTGCGCGCACCCTCCAGATCGTCGCTTCCGACGCGGTGCGCCACATCAACCTGCTGCTGCTCCTGCGGCTGCTCTGCGAGCTCACCGCCACCACCCTGGCCGCGCTGGTCGCGGTCGACACCTGGGGTGCGGGCTGGCGAGCCGCGCTGGTCACCGCCAGCGCGATGACCGTGGTCAGCTTCGTCGTGGTCGGCGTCGCGCCACGCACCATCGGACGGCAGAACGCGTACGCCGTCGGTCGGGCCACCGCGCCCCTGGTGCGCTGGCTCGGCCGGGCGCTCAACCCGCTCGCCTCGCTGCTGATCCTGATCGGCAACGCGGTGACGCCGGGGCGCGGCTTCCGGGAAGGCCCGTTCGCCACCCAGGTCGAGCTGCGCGAGCTGGTCGACCTGGCCGAGCAGCGCGGCGTCGTGGAGAGCGGCGAGCGCCAGATGATCCACTCGGTGTTCGCGCTCGGCGACACCATCGCCCGCGAGGTGATGGTCCCGCGCACGGACATGGTCTGGATAGAGGGCACCAAGACGCTCGGCCAGGCGCTGGCGCTGTTCCTGCGCTCCGGCTTCTCGCGCATCCCGGTGATCGGTGAGAACGTTGACGACGTGCTCGGCATCCTCTATCTCAAGGACACGATCCGGCGGCTGGACGGCGAGGACGAGCAGGAGGTGCCGGTCGCCGACGTGATGCGCGACGCGACCTTCGTGCCCGAGTCCAAGCCGGTCGACGACCTGCTCTCCGAGATGCAGGCGGCGCGTACCCACCTCGTGGTGGTGGTCGACGAGTACGGCGGCACCGCCGGCCTGGTCACCATCGAGGACATCCTGGAAGAGATCGTCGGTGAGATCACCGACGAGTACGACAACGAGCGTCCCCCGATAGAGCACCTCGACGACGGCGCGGTCCGCGTCGCCGCCCGCGTGCCGGTCGAGGACCTCAGCGAGCTGTTCGACGTCGACCTGCCCACCGACGAGGTGGAGACGGTCGGTGGCCTGCTCGCCCAGGCGCTCGGCCGGGTGCCGATCCCGGGCGCCGAGGCGACCGTCGACGGCCTGCACATGGTGGCCGAGGGCGTGGTCGGCCGCCGCAACCGGATCGATACCGTACTGGTCCGGCGGGCCCACCAGGACCCGGACGGAGCCAACGACGACAGTGACGAGAGGCAACACGCGGATGTTTGAGTCGCCCGACCTCGGGCCACCCGCCCACCTCGACGCCGAGGACACCAAGCTGGTCACGCTGGCGCGTGGTGCCCGGGCCCGGGCCGGTGCGGTGGAGGGCGCCGCGGTGCGCGACCAGGACGGCCGCACGTACGCGGCCGCGACCGTCGCCCTGCCGTCGCTGACCATGACCGCACTCCAGCTGGCGGTCGCCTCGGCGACCGCCGCCGGCGCGACCAAGCTCGAGGCGGCCGCGGTCGTCACCGAGGCCAGCACGCTCGACGGCGCCGGCCACGCGGTGGTCCGCGACCTGTCCGCCGACGCGCCGATCCACCTGGCCGCGCCGGACGGCACCGTGCTGGGCACGGTGGGTGCATGAGCACGGCGTACCGGGCCGGTTTCGGGTGCTTCGTCGGCCGGCCCAACGCCGGCAAGTCCACGCTGACCAACGCGATCGTCGGCCAGAAAATCGCGATCACGTCGAGCAAGCCGCAGACCACCCGGCACGTGATCCGGGCCGTCCTGCACCGCCCCGACTCGCAGCTCGTCCTGGTCGACACCCCGGGCCTGCACCGGCCGCGGACCCTGCTCGGCGAGCGGCTCAACGACCTGGTCCGGTCGACCTGGAGCGAGGTCGACGTGATCGGCCTGTGCATCCCGGCCAACGAGGAGGTCGGCCGGGGCGACCGGTTCATCACCGGCGAGCTGGCCGAGCTGAAGGCCACCGTGCTGGCCGTGGTCACCAAGACCGACCTGGTCGACAAGGCCACCCTGGCCAAGCAGCTCGTGGCGGTCGGCGAGCTGGCCGACTTCGCGGCGGTGGTGCCGGTCAGCGCCACCACCGGCGACCAGATCGACACGCTGGTCGACGTGATGACCGGCTTCCTGCCCAAGTCGCCGCAGCTCTACCCCGACGACATGATCACCGACGAGCCGGAGGCGATCCTGATCGCCGAGCTGGTCCGCGAGGCGGCCCTCGAAGGCGTGCGGGACGAGCTGCCCCACTCGATCGCCGTCGTGGTCGAGGAGATGTTCGACGAAGGCTCCGTGACCAAGATCTACGCCGACGTCTACGTCGAGCGCCAGAGCCAGAAAGCTATCGTGATCGGGGCGCAGGCGAGCCGGCTCAAAGAGATCGGCACGCGCTCGCGCCTGGAGATCGAGGCACTCCTGGGTCGCCGGGTCTACCTCGACCTGCACGTCCGCGTCGCCAAGGAATGGCAGCGCGACCCCAAGCAGCTACGCAAGCTGGGGTTCTGAGCTGGGAGGTCTGATGCGGCGGGTGCTGGTCACGGGAGGCGCCGGCCGCATCGGCGGGTTGTTGACGACCCGGCTGGCCGGCGACTACGCGGTGCGCTCGTTCGACGTCGCTCCGCACCAGCCGGCGCCCGGCGTCGAGGCGATCCGCGGGGTGATCGGCGACCTGGACGCGCTGGTCGAGGCGTGCGCCGGGGTCGACGTGGTGATCCACCTGGCCGGCATTCCCGCGGAGGCGATCTGGGAAGACCTGGTCCGGGTCAACCTCGACGGCACGCGCACCGTGCTGGAGGCGGCGCGGCTGGCCGGCGTACCCAAGGTGGTGTTGGCGTCCTCGATCCACGCTTCGGGCTTCCAGCCGCCGAGCACGACCCCGCTGCCGGCCTCCTCGGCGCCTCGGCCGGACACCTACTACGGCTGGACCAAGGCGGCCATGGAGTCGCTGGGCAGCCTCTACAGCGACCGGTACGGCCTGACCGTCTTCGCCGTCCGGATCGGCGCGTTCCAGGAGACACCCTGGTCGGAGGTGGACGTGCCGATCTGGCTGTCGCCCGACGACTGCGTACGCCTGATGCGCGCCCTGGTCGACACCCCCGTCACCGGCTTCCGGGTGGTCTGGGGCGTGAGTAACAACTCCACCGGCTGGCTGGAGCTCGACGCCGAGGTCGGTTACGCGCCCACGGACGACTCCGCGACCGTCGCTCACCTGGCCGCACCCAGCGACGTGGCCGCGCACGCCCACCTCGGCGGAGTGTTCTGCGCGGTCCCGCTCGGCAAGCCGCTCTGGTGATGTGGGATTGCTCACCGGTGCCTGAGGTTTGATCGTGAAAGTCGTTGGGGTACGGCTTGACCCGATGCGGAACCGTTACATAGACCTGCTGCGCGCGGTGGCCATCGCGCGGGTCGTCGTCTACCACACCTCCGGCTGGACCCTGCTCTCGTTCGTACCCGCGATGTCGTTGATGTTCGCCCTCGGTGGTTCGCTGATGGCGTCGTCGCTGGACCGCGCGGGCGTACGCGCGGTCGGCCGTCGCCTGCGCCGCCTGCTGCCGTCGCTGTGGGTGGTGTCCGCGATCTTCGTGCCCGCGATGTGGCTGACCGGCCTGGACGCGCACTGGAAGCTGCTGCTGTGGGTGGTGCCGCTGGCCGACCCGCCGGCCAACCACTGGGGCGCGCTGGCCCTGAGCACGATCTGGTACCTGCGCGACTACCTGTGGTTCGTGCTCGTCTCCCCGCTCGCGCTGTGGCTGTTCCGCCGCTGGCCGGTGCCGATGCTGATCGCGCCGTACCTGCTGCTGGTCGTCTTCGAGCTCGGCCTGCTGTCGGGCCCGCCGGTGCTCCGCGACTTCGGCCTCTACCTCGGCGCGTGGCTGCTCGGTTTCGCACACCACGACGGCCTGCTGCGCCGCTGGTCGAGCCGGACCCTGTCGGTGGCCGCGGCGGTGTTCTGCGGCGTGGGCCTGGTCTGGATCCTGACCCACCCCGGCTTCCGGGGGTACGACCTCAACGACATCCCGCTCGGCAACGCGCTCTGGTCGGCGGGCGTGATCCTGGTGGCGCTCGGCTTCCTGCCGTCGACGGCCGACTGGATCACCCGCTGGGCCTGGTTCGACCGGCTGGTGACACTGCTCAACTCGCGCGCGCTGACCATCTACCTCTGGCACATGCCGGTGGTCATCCTGGTCGCCGCGGTCGCTTCGCCGCTGGGGTACGAGGGCCTGCAGGCCGACCGGGTGGCGGTCCGGCTGGTCTTCGTCGTGCTGCTGGTGGCGGTCGCGGTGGCGGCGTTCGGCTGGGTCGAGGACCTGGCCGCCCGGCGCCGTCCGGTGCTGCTGCCGGGCGCCCGCCGCCGGCCCCCGATGCCGATCCCGGTCTCGCCGGCGCCCGCCGCTGTCCCGGATCGCCCGGTCCTGGTGTGGCGTTGGGACGCGGCCGGCGCACCGGCTCAGCTCGACGAGCGCCGCCACGTCGCGGTGGTCTCCCGGTGGACCTCCACGAACGGCCCGCACGTCTGAGGATTGCCGGCTAGCAGGGATGCCGGCGGCCGCCTGGTGGGGTCATGGTGGTGGGGTGAACCTGCTCATCGTGGACGACAGCGAGCGCTTCGTCCGGTCCGCCCGGCGGCTGCTGGAGCGGGAGGGCGCCGTGGTCGCGACGGCGGCGACGGGCGCGGAGGCTCTCGCGGTCGCCGGAGCCCTCCCGGTCGACGTCTCGCTGGTCGACGTGCAGCTCGGTGCCGAGAACGGGGCTTCAGTTGCCGACGCGCTGGCCGCCGCTCGTCTCGGCGGCCGGATCCTGCTCATCTCCACCCGCGGCGCCGACGACCTGGCCGACCTGCTGGCGGGCTCGGCGGCGGTCGGGTTCGTCCCGAAGTCGGACCTGTCGGTGGCGGCGATCGAGGCGGCGCTACGCGTTTAGGTAGCGGACCACGGCCAGCACCCGCCGGTGGTCGGCCTCGGTCTCGGGCAGCTCCAGCTTGGTCAGGATGCTGCGCACGTGCTTCTCCACGGTGCCCTCGGCCAGCCAGAGCCGCTGCGCGATGCCGGCGTTGGACCGGCCCTCGGCCATCAGCGCGAGCACCTCGCGCTCGCGGGGGCTCAGCGGCGCCAGCGGGTCGACCCGGCGGCGGGTGTTGACCAGCTCGCGGACCAGGTCGGGGTCGACCACCGAGCCGCCGGCGGCCACCCGCTGCACCGCCTCGACGAAGCTCGCCACGTCGGTCACCCGGTTCTTGAGGAGATAGCCGACGCCACCCTCGGCGCTGAGCAGCTGGAGGGCGTGCTCGACGGCGACGTGCGCCGACAGCACCAGCACGCCGGTGCCTGGGTGCCGGGCGCGGATCGTCTCGGCCGCGGTCAGCCCGGCCGTGCGGTCGGGCGGCATGCGGACGTCGAGGATGGCGATGTCCGGCTCGGTCTCGGCCACCAGGTCGACGGCACCGGGCCCGTCGCCGGCCGTGCCGGCCACCTCGATGCCCGCCCGCTCCAGCAGGCCGGCGAGCCCTTCCCGGAGCAGCACGTCGTCGTCGGCGAGCACCGCCCGGATGGCCATGATTGCCCCTGTCATAGATCGCCTACAGGCCGCACCATGGTACGCGTGCGAATGGGGCTGCTCGGGCGAGTGCTGGTGGGGGCCGGTGTGCCGACGCTGGTCGCCGCGGCCGCGTTCGTGACGATGCTCGGCTCGATCTCCGACGTGCGCGACGCGCAGGGCCGGGTCGCCACCTCGCAGGAGGCGGTGATCGCGGCCGAAGGGCTGTCCCGGGCGGTCGGCGACGTCGCGTTGGCCCAACGCGGCCGGCTGCTCGGTGTCGCCGACAGCGCGTCGGCCGAGTCGGCCGCCGCGGACCGGGTGCGCACGCAGGCGTCGGCGCTGGCCGAGCTCGACCTCGCGGGCGCGGGGGAGCAGGGCCGGGTCGCCGACCTGACCGCGGCGGCCGACGCGTACCTGCGGCGCTCCCAGCGCGGCGCCGACCCGGCCGCGGTGTTGCTGGCCGCCGTCGACCACCGCCTCGACGCGTTCCTCGCACAGGAGCGGGTGGTGGCGGCTGAACAGGAGCGCGCGGCCTCGGCCGCGACCACCCGCGCGGTCACGGCCGCCGGCATCGGGTTGGCGGCGTCGCTGGTCGCGGTGGTGCTGGTCGGCATCTACCTGACGCGTACCGTCTCGCTGCCGATCCGCCGTGCCGGTGCGGTGGCCGGCCGGTTCGCCGGGGGAGACCTCGACGCCCGGCTGCGCGTGACCGGGGTGGGCGAGGTCGGCGACCTCCAGCGGGCCCTCAACGCGATGGCCGCCGGGCTGGCGTCGGCCCGCGCGGAGCTGACCGCCTCGCGGGCCCGCATCGTCGCCGCCGACTTCCGGGTGCGCCGGTCGATCGAGCGCGACCTGCACGACGGCCTCCAGCAACGCCTCGTCGCGCTGGCGCTGGACCTGCGGGCCCTGAGCGCCGACGCGCCGTGGTCGCTGCGGCCACAGGTCGACGAGGTGACGGCGGGTCTGGTCGAGGCGACGGAGGAACTGCGGGATTTCGTGCACGGGATCCAGCCGGCGGCCCTGACCGACAGCGGGCTGGGCGCGGCGCTGCGGACCCTGGCCCGCCGGGCGGCGTTGCCGGTCGAGGTGCGCGCCGATCTTTCCGAGCGGCTGCCGGCGGACGTGGAGTCGGCCGCGTACTACTTCGTCTCGGAGGCGTTGACCAACGCGACGAAGCACGCTGCGGCGTCCTATGTGGAGATATTGGTTTCGGTGAGCGGCGGCACGTTGGAGGTGGTCGTCCGCGACGACGGTGTCGGCGGGGCCGACCGCTCCGCGGGCACGGGCCTGGTCGGCCTGGCCGACCGTCTCGAGGCCCTCGGCGGCCGGTTCACGCTGGTCAGCCCGCCCGGCGACGGCACGACGCTGACCGCGACGATCCCGACTGCCGGGCAGCAGGGTGCGGCGGTTACCGGGTAGCCGGTAGCGCGGATGGCGGCTGGCCACGAAGCGCGTTGTGCCTGTCCGGCGGGACGCTCGTCCCATGACGCAGACTCTCTCGTACCCCATCGCCGCACCGGTCGTCGTTCGTCGCCGTTTGCCGTCGTGGGCCAGCATCCTGCTCGGCGGAGGCGCGCTGTGGCTGGCCACCGTGGTCATCACGTTCGTCACCGGAAACGTCAACCTGGTGCCGACCATCATCCTGGTGGGCGCGTTCCTGGTCCCGGTCGCCTTCGTGGCGTGGGCCTTCAACCGCGCCGACGCCCTCCTCACCCCGTCGAAGATCTTCAGCGCCTTCCTGTACGGCGGCGTCCTGGGCGTCCTGGGCGCCTCGGTCCTGGAGGCGGCGTTCGTGCACAACACGTCGCTCACCGGGTTCATCGGCGTCGGCCTCATCGAGGAGGGCGTCAAGCTGGCGGTCCTGTTCCTGATGGCCCGGGGCCTGGGCCGCTGGACGATGCGCGACGGCCTGGTCCTCGGCGCCACGGTCGGTTTCGGCTTCGCCGCCTTCGAGAGCGCCGGCTACGCGTTCCAGGCGCTGTTCAACGGCCAACAGGGCCTGTCGCTGCTCGGGGTGGTCGAAACGGAACTGCTGCGCGGCATCCTGACCCCGTTCGGCCACGGCCTCTGGACGGCGATCACGGGCGCGGCCCTGTTCGCGGTGGCCGCCCGCCGGGGCAGGGCAACGCTGTGGGCGCGCCCGGTCGCCGTCGCCTACCTGGCGGTGACGGCGTTGCACGCGCTGTGGGACGCGGCCGGCCTGGCGGCGGCGTGGCTGACGCTGCACCTGACCGGCACGCCGCAGCAGTGGGCGCAGGCGCGGGAAGGGATCGCGGTCGCGGCGACCCCGGCGCAACTCCACCTGGACGCGGTGCTGAGCTTCGCGCTCCCGGCCGTGGACGCCCTGATCGGCCTGGCCCTGGTGATCGTCCTGGCGGTCCGGGTCCGCCGCCACGAGCGCGCGTCGTTCTGATCAGCTTCGCTCCGCGTCCACATAGGCACCATCCCGCGCCGGGGTGGTGCCTATTCGAGTTCAAACGCCTGGTGCTTGCCGCGGACCGGGCGATAGATTCGTGATACGCCACGATGGAGGTGACTCCGCTGAATGTCGATCTTGTTTCAGGCTCTGTCATTTGGGATGAGGCCGGTGGCGACCAAGCCAGTGCGTGGACAATTTCGCACATCCTTGGCCGAGGTGATTTCGCCATCGTCTACCAGGCCGAACGCGACGGCCAGCAGGCGGCGATCAAGCTCACCTCCAGAGGTGGCAGCCCGGAGCGACGGGCGCAGATAGAGCGCGACGCGCTCAAACAATTGCGACACCCAGCCATCCCTACGGTTCTCGACGAGGGCACCTGGCACGACAGCGACTTTTTCGCGATGTCACTGGTGCGGGGTGAGACGCTCCAGGCCAGGGTGGCGCGGAAGCTAGTCGACGGCGAACTCCACGGCGACATCGCGACGCTCCGGATCCTCTCGAGGCTGCTGGACGCCCTTGCCCACGTGCACGCACGAGATCTGGTCCATCGCGACATCAAGGACGCGAATCTCGTCTATGACGAGACGACCGGCAAGGTCGGTTTGCTCGACTTCGGCTTCTGCCAGAAAAGCGGTGTCGCCGGCATCCGCACAGCAGACTCGTTCTGGCGCGTGGGGGCAGCGCGGTTCAGCCCGCTGGCGAAATTGTACGACTCCAGCCTGTCGAATCCAGCCCATGACGTCTTCGCCATGGGCGTCATCGGCTACCTCCTGCTCACCGGTGAACATCCGTGGAGTGTCAGCGAGAAGGAAGGGCTGGCCGCCCTGCGACAGCGGCATGAGGACCGTCCGCTCGTCTCCGTCATTGACCGCAACTCGTTCGTCGCCCCCGAGCTTTCCGGCTTCATCAGCCACCTTCTGGCGCGGCATGACGACCAGCGCCCGTCGGCCGCTAAGGCAGCTCAGAAGGCGCAGGAGATACTCGACGAACTCACTGCCCGACGTCTGGCGGGCGGACGGATCGCGCGTGGAGGTCCGTGGGAGAGCCGGTCGCATGTCCTGCGCGATCCCGTCCATGGAGACATCCGGCTGAGTGAGCACGAATACCAGATCCTGAACACGAAAGAGATGCAGCGGCTGCGGTGGATACGGCAACTCGGCCTCACCAATCTAGTGTTCCACGGCGCCGAACACTCCCGGCTGTCCCACGCGATCGGCTGCGTCTTCGTCGTCGAGAAGATGCTCTCCACCATGGAGGACGCTGTCGGCGTTCGCATCGACTCTGAACTGAGGGCCGTGGCGCGCCTGTTCGCGCTGGTCCACGACGTCCCGCACATCGCGTTCGGGCATACGTTGGAAGACGAGTTCGGGATCTGGACCCGGCACGACGCCAACGTCAGCCGGTTCGAGCGACTTTTGCTCGCGTCGACGTCCCAGCTTGGTGAGCGGCTGAGGGCCGACGCGGTTGGCCGGGCCGTCCTTGATCTCATGGACCCGGAGCAGCAGGACAAGCCGCACAAGATCAAGGAACTCGTCTTAGGTGCCACCGGCGCCGACGTGCTCGACTATGTCGATCGCGACGCTGAGTTCTGCGGGATCAACCATCGCATCGACACCGCGATCTACCGTCAGTTCCGGATCGAGTCGTTCCTCAAGCTCGAGGACCAGCATCTGGTTTCGGACATCGCAGGCAAGTACGGCGTGCGTGTCGACCGCGAGCTTGCCGTCGAGACGGTCCTCCAGCAGCGGTACACGATGTTCCTGAAGGTCTATTCGCATCCGGCGAAGCTGGCATCTTCGTGCCTGCTCGCCCGCGCCGTCTACGACGCGTCGCAACAAGAACATCCCCTCGAGGAGGCATTCGTCGAATGGTTCGGTGACGAGGGCCTACTCAGGCAGCTGCGCGGTTTCCCCCGCGAAACTCAGGCGCACAAGTGTGCGAGCCTCATCTTGCAGCGCCGCATCCCAGAGGGCGTCTATCGGGCGAACCTGTTGTCACCTGGCGCGCGGACCAGCCTCGCGTACGGCAACATGCTGGGTTGGGTACGCGACAACAGGTACGCCACTCCAGAGGGGAGGCTGCGACTGGAGAAGGAGATCGGTCAACGGGCCGACTTCGATCCTGAACGGATATTCGTCTACTGCCCGGCCAAAGCGCCGGGCTATCAGACGATCGAGCACTGGGTGATGCAGCGGCGGAATCGCCCCGAGCCGTGGGCGTACGAAGGTGGCATAACCGCGAGCCACCTGGATCTGTGGCAGTTCTGGACCTTCGTGCGCGGTGGCACCGCGCAGGAACGACGGCGCGTGGCGATGGTCTCGCAGGAGATCGTCAAGCGCCCAAATACGATTGACAACTACCGGCCGGATGCGTCGGTCTGAGGGGAACGTAGCGATGCCGGGCGACATGGCTGGGCAGGCTGTTATCGCCGTCGGCGGTTACGGTGCCCGGCTCGGCAATGTGATGGGCGACGGCAGGCCGAAGTCGCTCATCGAATTGTACGGCCGGCCGATCATCTACTGGACCCTGCGGGCGCTTTGTGCGGCAGAGGTCCGTCGCGTCCTGCTCGTGTGTGATCGGGTCGAGTTCGCGGCGAGCATCGAGAAAGTCGCGCTGTCCATTGCGGAACTCTTCGAGTCGATCGATGTGATCGTCGATGACGGATACGGAGTTCACGGCATCCCCGTTCACATCGTCGATCGGCTCGAGCCGCGGTTTTTCCTCGAGGCGGGGAACAGCTTGCTGCCGCATCTCCACTATCGTCGGATGTCGGCCGTGCACAAGCCGGGCACCTGGGTGATGTCGAGCTTTGCTCCGCGAAGCGACAACCCGAGCCGTTATCCCCTGGCGGTCCCGATGGAGTCGGGCGCGTCGCGGCCACGGGTGGCAGCGTTGCCGTACTTGCTGGAGCGGGACTACTGCGTCGATATACGGGACGCCGACTTCAGGGTCTGGCGGGCGATTGCGCGCCGGCTGTCCGAGCAGCGAATCATGTTCGTGGAGTCCCCTTTCGCGCCGGAGTTCGACCTGCCCGAGGAGCTCGACGACTTCCAGGACGGCGCCCGTTCCATTGTTCGCTTCTATAGTGGCCAGACGTTCGAGAAGGAGTGAGAGGAGGGGCATGTACAGGGCGGTTTCCAGATATCTGGTGAGTCGGCCGGAAGTGATCTGTGGCCCACCGATCGCGGTCGTGCGGTGTGCGTACCTCTTCGTCGGCGATCACGTGACGGTGGGTGTTGAGCGGCGCACCGCCCTCGACTCAGAGGCACAGCCGTTCGGCGCCGAGGTCGCAACCCTGACTGTCACTGGGCCGAACCCGACGCGGCTCGATCTCTCGACGGCAGCAGCGGCAGAGATGTTCACGGCCGCCCAGGCCAAGACCTTTCGCGTTGAGTATCGGCCGCTTCAGATCTCGATGCCCTGGGTGCTCTGGGTGTACAGCTTCGCCAACACGGGCTTGGTCATCGCGGAGTCTCACCTCGAGCCCGATGGCCGGATCGCCAAGACCCCCGAATGGTGCGACGAAAACGTCACAGGCGATCCGCGGTTCAGAGACGAGCAGTTGGCGCTGCACCCGTATTCACCGGCGGCGCTCGACTGAGCGCAACATGCGGGCCGCGGGCCACGACGTGACGACGCCTTCCCAGGCGAAGACCTCGATCCCCACGAAGCCTGAGTAGCGATCGAGGTCCGGCGCCAACGACGGCAGGTCGAGCTGCCCGTCGCCGAGAGCGAGGTGTGCGCGCCCGCCTGCTACGCCATCGTGCAGATGGATGTTGCCGATCAGCGGACCGTGCTCACGGAAGAACGCCCGCGGGTTGATGCCGCTCTGGATGGCGTGGCCGACGTCCAAGGTGATCCGCAGGTTCGGGACCCTTGACAGCAACTCCGCGAAGTCGGCGGGCTCGACCACCGGCTCGTAGGTCACGCCTCGCCGTACGGCCATGTTCTCGATGGTGATCGCGGGACCGTCGGAATTCGCCGCACCCAACCGCGTCAGGCTCTCGGCAAGACGATCGTGTGCCTCGGACCGTTCCGTTCTGAAAAACGCCGGACCGGAATGCATCGTGATCAGTTCGGCACCGAGATCGCACGCGACACTGTGGGCGCGCGCCAGGCGCATCTCGCTGGCTAGGCGCAATTCCTTTGCCGGACCGACCAGCGAGATGCCCACGAACGGTGCGTGGACGACGACGCGCCTGCCGCTGAGGAGTTTGGCGAGCCTGCTGGACTGCGCCGGAGTTTCTGGGACCCGTTCCAGCCAGATCTCCACGTGACCGATCTGGTCGAGGTCGGCAGAGCGGGCGAGCAGCTCAGCGATCGGCGCGGGATCGTCGTCGACGACGTTGAGGAAAAAGCCTTGAGACCACAATTGCTTTCCTGCCGTTCCGGGTCGGCGCAGGGCAACGTTAGTCGACACAGTGTAGCGGCACGATTCTGTCGCGTAGCTCGCAATCGCACTCAGAGCGCGACGACAGCGACGGTGGATTCGGTGAGGCTGCCCAGGTAGAGGTGGCCTTCGTGCTCACGTACGCCGGTCACCATGTGGTAGTCGGTGCCGTCGCGTTGGAGGTCCGCGACCACCGTGCCGGTCTCGTCGACGGCCTGCACCCAGATGGTGCGGGCCGGCGCCGGTTGCAGGGCCAGCGGAAGGGCCCAGACCACCTTGCGCAGCGCCGGCGGGCGGGGGAGCAGGCGGTCCAGCTGCGGGTTGCGGGGCGTGGCCAGGGCGATCCAGATGCGGCCCGCGCTGCCCGTCGACAGGTTGTCCGGGAAGCCCGGCAGGTTGTCGACCAGGACGTCGTGCTGGCCGGCCCGCGGGCCCGTCAGCCACACCCGGCTGATCCGGTACGCGCCGGTCTCCGCCACCGCTACGAACGACTCGTCGGCCGCCAGGGCCACGCCGTTGGCGAACTGCAGGCCCTCCAGGACGACGTCCACGGAGCCATCGACGTCGCGGCGGAGCAGGCGGCCCGTGCCCGTGTGTTCCAGGATGTCCGCCCGCCAGTGGGCCAGGTCGTGCCGCTGCGACGAGTCGCTGAACCAGATCGTGCCGTCGCGGGCCACCGCGGCGTTGTCACACAGCCGGAAACCATCCGCGAGCACGTCGATCGTGCCGCTGGCCGGGTCGACGCGAAGCACACCTCGATAGGCATCGCTGACCACCAAGTCGCCGTCCGGGCCGACCTCGACGCCGAGGGGCCGGCCGCCGGTGTCGGCCACCACCGACGGCGCGCCTCCGGACAGGTCCAACCGGAGGATCCGGCCGTCGGCGACGCCCGTGTAGAGGTGGCCGTCGGGATGGATCACCACGTCTTCCGGCCCCGAAGCGCCCACCGGCCGAAACGCGGGCGCCGGCATCGGCGGGTCGCTGGCCTTCAGGCGGGCCCGCGGCGACGGGATCGGCGGTTGCCACACGACCGGTTCAATCCGGGGACGCATGCCCAAGACACTAACTCACATCGATCTTCACAGAACCCGCCGAGACGTACCCGGAAAACAGGGACCACAATTGGCGGGTGCCGGGATATCGCCGTCAGCTCTACCGCGACGACGCGGTGGTTCTGCGTGTGCAGAAGCTGGGCGAGTCCGACCGGATCATCACGCTGCTCAGCCGGCGGCACGGGCGGCTGCGGGCGGTGGCCCGGGGGGTCCGGCGGACCACCTCGCGGTTCGGGGCCCGGCTGGAGCCCTTCGGCCACGTCGACCTCCAGATCGCCGGCGACCCCAACGGCGGCGACGGGCTGCACACCGTCAGCCAGGTCGAGGCGATCGAGCTCTACGGCAAGCGGTTCCTCGACGACTACCCCCGCTACACGGCGGCCAGCGCGATCGCGGAGACCGCCGAGCGGCTCTCTCCGGTCGAGCGCGAGCCGTCGCTGCGGTTGTTCCAGCTCACACTCGGCGCGATCCGGGCGTTGGCGGCCCGCGAGCACGCCGGGACGCTGGTGCTCGATGCCTACCTGCTGCGGGGCATGGGGGTGGCCGGCTGGGCCCCGGCCCTGGTCGAGTGCGCGGTTTGTGGCACCAAGGGGCCGCACAAGGCATTCTCCGTACCCGCTGGTGGGGCTGTCTGTCCGGATTGTCGGCCGCCGGGTGCCGCCCATCCGGCTCCTGCCACGCTCGACCTGATGGTCGCCCTCTCGTCCGGCAACTGGCACGTCGCCGACGCGGCCGAGGCCGGCCCGCGCCGGGAGTGCAGCGGGCTGGTCGCCGCACACCTCCAGTGGCATCTGGAGCGCGGGTTACGCTCGCTGCCGCTGGTCGATCGCACAACGGGGGAAGAACAGAAATGATCAGGTCACGCAGTCCGCGCCGCGAGGTGCGGCCGCCGACGCCGCACGTGTCGGGCGCCCGCCCGCCGGAGCTGCCCGCCGGGGCCCTGCCGAAGCACGTGGCGATCGTCATGGACGGCAACGGCCGCTGGGCCAAGGAGCGCGGGCTGGCCCGCACCGCCGGCCACGAACGCGGGGAGCACTCGCTCTTCGACACGATCGAAGGCGCCATCGAGATCGGGATTCCCTACCTGACCGCGTACGCGTTCTCCACCGAGAACTGGCGCCGGTCGCCCGAAGAGGTCCGCTTCCTGATGGGCTTCAACCGCGACGTCATCCGGCGCCGCCGCGACCAGCTCGTCGACCTCGGCGTGCGGGTGGTCTGGTCCGGCCGGGCCGGGCGGCTGTGGAAGAGCGTGATCTCCGAACTGCAGACCGCCGAGGAGATGTCCCGGGGCAACACGAACCTGACCCTGCAGTTCTGCGTCAACTACGGCGGCCAGGCGGAGATCGCCGACGCCGCGGCCGCGATCGCGCGTGACGCGATGGCCGGCAAGATCGATCCGGACCGGATCTCCGAGAAGACCATCCAGCGCTACCTCTACCACCCCGAAGTGCCCGAAGTGGACATGTTCCTGCGGCCGTCGGGCGAGGAGCGCATCTCGAACTTCATGCTCTGGCAGTCCGCGTACGCGGAGCTCGTCTTCCTCGACACGCTCTGGCCCGACTTCGACCGGCGTCACCTCTGGTACGCGTGCGAGCTGTTCGCCAAGCGCGACCGCCGCTTCGGAGGGGCGATCCCGAACCCGATCGCGCCCCCGCCCGCGGAATGACCTAGCGGCGCACGCGGCGGCGGTGTACCGTCGTCGCATGCGTTACTGATGCCCTCAGGGATTTCTGTGTGCCGGTCCGCCCTTCGTCGGCGGTCATCGAGCGCCCGGGGCGTCATTCTGTCTTTCTGATCACGTGCGCCGCCGGGCATCCGTCTGTCCTTCTCCGTTTCTGGAGGCCTTCGTATGCCTGCATCCGAAAAGTTCACCGTCGACCTGTCCGCGAGCGAGGTCCCGGACCTCGACCTCGGCGGCAACCGCGCGTCGCGGCGAGCCAAGTCGACACCGCAACGCGGTCTCGACCGCGCCGCGCAGTCCACAAAGGGCGGTCGCGGAAAGCCGGCGTCGCAACCGAAGCGCTACGCCTTCCGCCGCGCCTAAGAAGTGCTGTCGCCCTGGCCCTGGTTCACAACCGGGGCCAGGGCCGGCGCAGGTCGATCGCGTAGAAGACCTTGTCGTAGCGCAGATGCCCGACGGCCACGAAGTCGACCAGCCGCCCGTACTCGTTGAAACCCAACGTGCGGTAGAGCGCCAGCGCGCGCTCGTTGTCGCCGCGCGCGTCGAGGGTCAGCACCTCGATGCCGGCCTTGCGGGCACTGGCCACCAAACCCTCGGTCAGCGCCCGCCCGATCCCGCGCCCCTGGTGCGCCTCGGCGACCGCGACCCGTTCCAGGTCGGCGTGCGGACGGTGGGTCTGCCGGCTGTAGCGGCGCCAGTAGCCGAGCCCCGCGACCGTGCTGCCGTCGGCCAGCCGCGCCGTCAACGGATCCAGTCCGGCGGGCGGCGGGACGTCGTCGCCCGACGCGTAGGCGACCAGCAGCGCCGCCTCACCCGCCGCGGCGCCCTCGACGACGCCGGTCAGCAGCTCGCGCACCTCGTCCGGGCCGGGCGGCACCGCCCAACCCAGCGCGGCACCGCGCGAGACCATCTGGAAGATCCGGTAGACGTGCGGCACCAGCGTCTCGATCTCCGCCGGGTCCGTCACTTCCCTCAGCACAACGCTCATCGGCCACCACCTACGACAACGTGTGGCAGAGACCAGGGTCTGCCTCGTGGATCAGGGCGGCACTCCGCCGGGCCCAGGCGGCGACCGACCGCACGCGAAGAGCGGCCAGATACAACACCGGTATCCGACCACTCTCCGCGCACGCCCGGACGCCGCCTGGACCTCGCCGGAGCACCACCCTGACCCACGAGGCAGACCCTAGCCGAGAACCGGCCGGAACGTACCCGTCGCGATGCTCACAGTGAGGATCGCCGCCGTGAGCAGCACCGCCCCCACGAGGAACAGCCAGTCCGCGCGGGTGAAGGTCTGCTCCCGGGCGTGCGTACGCGGCGTCCCGCTGTCGAAGCCCCGCGCGTCCATCGCCGTGGCCAGCCGGGTGCCGCGCCGGATCGCGCCGACCAGCAGGGCGAACACCGTGCCGGCGAACAGCCGCGCCGCCGCCACCGGGTTGCCGCCGGCGTCGACGCCCCGGGCCCGGCGCGCCATCCGCAACGCCTGCCATTCCTGGCCGAGCAGCGGCACGAGGCGGAACGCGGCCAGCGTGCCGATCGCGAACCGGGCCGGTGCCCTGGCGTTCTGCACGAGCGCGTCGGCGAGGTCGGTCGGATCCGTGGTGGCGAAGACCATGATGCCGGGCAGTGCCAACGCGACGAGGCGAAGCGCGAGTCCTAACGCGACGGTCAGCACGCCGGTGGTCACGTCGATCGGGCCGACCGCGAAGACGGAAGCGCCGTCGCGGTTGGCCCCGAACAGGATCGTGGTCAGCACGACGCCGAACACCGAAAGCAGCAGCGGCCACCCGCGACGGAGCAGGGTGCCGTAGCCGACGCCGAACAGCGGCAGCAGGACCAGCTCCGCGGCGATCGCCAGGGCCGGGGTCAGCGGGTCGAGGGTGGCCAGCACGCCGACCGCGAACACGGTGGCGGCGACCAGCTTGGCGACCGGGTTGCGCCGGGCCAGCGGCGCCGACGAGCGGACCATCACCGCCGACAGCGTCATGGCGCGAGCTCCAGCCGCCGGTCGGCGAGCGCCTCGACGAGGGCCGGGTCGTGGGTCACGGCCAGCACGCCGTGTCCCTCGTCGCGCAGGTCGGCCAGCAGTGCGACGAGCTCGACCCAGGTGCGCCGGTCCTGGCCGAAGGTCGGCTCGTCGAGCACCAGCAGCCGGGGCGCCGACGCCAACGCCGTCGCGACGCTGAGCCGCCGGGCCTCACCGCCGGAGAGGGTGTACGGGTTGGCCCGCGCGAGATGGTCGAGGTGCAGCCGGTCCAGCAACTCGTCGACGACCGCCAGCGGCCGGCCCAACCGGCGCGGGCCGACGGCCAGCTCGGCGCGCACGGTCGAGGCCACGAACTGGTGCTCGGGGTTCTGGAACACCGAGCCGATCCGAGCGGTCAGGTCGGCGGCCCGCCAGCGGTGCGGCGGTCGGGCCGCGTCGTCGCGGGCCAGCACCGCGGACGCCACCACCCGCCCGGCGCCCGGCCGCAGGAGCCCGCCGAGCATGAGCGCCAGCGTGGATTTGCCGACGCCGTTGGGTCCGAGCACGGCCAGCGCCTCACCGGCGCGCACCGACAGGTCGGTCGGCGCCAGCCGTTGTGCCAGCGCCACCCGGTCGGCGGTGACCAGCACCTCGCCGGGCGCGGCGGTCGCGCGCCGAGGCGCCGGCAGCGGCTGCCCGGGCACCCAGATGCCGTCGGCGGCCAGGGCGGCGCCGTGCTCACCGAACACCCGGGCCGGCGGCCCGGACGCGACGACGCCGCCGCCGGCCGCGAGCACGACGACCCGGTCGACGAACGGCACGACCTCGGCCAACCGGTGCTCGACCATGATGACGGTGGTCTCCCGCGACACGGCCGCGTTGAGCGACGAGCGCACGAGCGAAGCGCCGGCCGGGTCGAGGTTGGCGGTCGGCTCGTCGAGCAGCAGCAGGTCCGGGCGCAGCGCGAGCACGCCGGCCAGGGCCAACCGCTGCTGCTCGCCGCCCGACAGCGCGTGGGTGGGCCGGTCGAGCGGGTGGGTCAGGCCGACCGCGTCGAGGGCGTCGGCCACCCGGGGCCAGAGCTCCGCGCGGGGCACGCCGCGGTTCTCCAGGCCGAAGGCCACGTCGTCACCGACCCGGGACATCACGAGCTGGGTCGCCGGGTCCTGGAACACGATGCCGACCCGCTCGCGCGCCTTGCGGGTGTCCAGCCCGTCGATCTCGGCCGTGCCCTCCCGCTCGCCGGAGTCGTCGGCGAGCAGGCCGGCCAGCGCGGCCAGCAGCGTGCTCTTGCCGGCGCCGGACGGACCCAGCAGCAGCACCCGCTCACCGCGCTCGATGCTCAGGTCGACCCCGCGCACGGCCCAGGCCTTGCGGCCGGCGTGCCGCCAGCCGAAGCCGCGCAGTTCGACGGCGCCCACGACGGATCAGACCGCTGGGCGTTCCCGGCCGGCCGGGAAGCGGTCGAGCACACCGGTGTTGACCAACGCACGGGTCAGCAGCCAGCCGCCGCCTCCGGCGATCACCAGCGAGCTGGCCGCGGTCAGCGCGAGGTAGGGGACGCCGAAGCTGGCCCACGAGTTGCCCGGGTACCAGTAGAGGACGTCGTAGAGGGCCGCCACCAGGCCCGCGACGGCGCCGGCCAGCGCGGCCACGGGCAGCCGGTAGACGCGGTAGGCGAAGAGGGCGAAGACGAGCTCCGCGCCGAGCCCTTCCAGCGGGCCCTGCAGCACCAGGGTCCAGCCCCAGCTCGTGCCGAACGCGACCGAGACCAGTGCGGCGACCGTCTCCGTGAACAGGGCCGCGCCCGGCTTGCGGATGACCAGCGCGCCGAGCACGGCGGGCAGCAGCCAGACGCCGTAGAGCAGCGTGCGCGCGGGCAGTGGGATGGCGTCGGCGGGTCCGTTGTAGAGCAGGCCCCAGGCCCAGAAAACGACGCCGAACGCGACACCTAGGACGGCTGCGACGACGATGTCGACCGTACGCCAACGATTGTTGCTCATAGCTTGTGCCTCCCGAGCTCCCTGCGCTGGCATTACCCAGATCAGGTTCGAGGGTCTGCGGATGGCTCCGCACTCTCAGCGCTCGCGCGCTCCCCTGTCGGACGTGAAGTTGTTCCACCACGTTAACACCGGTGTCGGCAGGTACGCTCGCGCGCATGCGGATGCAGACGCGTGGCCTGACCTTCGAGGTGACGGAGGGTGGCCCGCCCGGCGGCCCGCCGGTGATCCTGCTGCACGGCTTCCCGCAGAACCGGCACAGCTGGGCCGGCGTGACCGCCCACCTCAACGCGGCCGGGCTGCGGACCTTCGCGATCGACCAGCGCGGCTACTCCCCGGGCGCGCGGCCCAGCGGGGTCGACGCCTACCGGCAGGCCGAATGCGTGGCCGACGCGGTCGCGTTCGTCGACGAGCTGGCCGGTGGCCGCGCCGACGTGGTCGGCCACGACTTCGGTGCTCTGGTCGGCTGGCAGCTCGCCGCGGCCCACCCCGCGCGGGTCCGGTCGCTGACCGCGGTCTGCGTGCCACACCCGGCCGCGTTCGCGCAGGCCGTCTTCACCGACCCCGACCAGCAACGCCGGTCGTCGTACATCCAGCTGTTCCTCATGGTCGGCAAGGCCGAGGCGGTGCTCACCAGCGACGACGGCGCCCGGCTGCGCACGATGCTCGCCGGGACGGGCGACATCGAGGTGTACGCCGCACCGCTGCTCGAGCCCGGCGCGCTCACGCCGGCCCTCAACTGGTACCGGGCCCTGTCGATCGAGGAGCTGGCCAAGGTCGGCCCGGTCGAGCGGCCGACGACGTTCGTGTGGGGCGACCGGGACACGGCCGTCGGCCTGGTCGCGGCGAGCGCGGCCGGCGAGCACGTGACCGGCGACTACCGCTTCCTGCCGTTGCCCGGGGTCGACCACTGGGTGCCCGAGGCGCAGCCCGAGGTGCTCGCGCAGGCGATCCTCGCCCGGATCGCGGACGCGTCGTGAGCAACCACCCCGCGGAGGCGGCGGACCGCCTGCCGCACACCCGCGAGTCGCTCGCCGCCGACCTGGCCGCGCTCGGCGTCCGGCAGGGTTCGACGCTGCTCGTACACGCGTCGCTCAAGCCGGTCGGCTACGTGGCCGGCGGCCCGCACGCGGTGGTGCTGGCGCTGCGCGACGCGATCGGCCCGGACGGCACGCTCGTCGTGCCCACGCACACGCCCGACAACTCGGACCCGGCCGGCTGGCAGAACCCGCCCGTACCCGAGGACTGGTGGCCGGTGATCCGCGAGCACGCGCCCGGCTTCGACCCGCAGGTGACGCCCAGCCGCTGGATGGGCGCGGTCGCCGAGGTGGTCCGCACCTGGCCGGGCGCGCAGCGCAGCGACCACCCGCAGGTCTCGTTCGCGGCGCTGGGCCGGCTGGCGACCGAGGTGGTCTACGGCCAGCCCCGGGCCGGCATGCTGGGCGCGGACTCGCCGCTCGGCAAGATCTACGGCCTGGACGGCGACGTCCTGCTGCTCGGCGTCGGCCACGACTCCAACACGTCGCTGCACCTGGCGGAATACCGCCAAGCGGACCCGCCACCGGCCCGCCTGGGCGCGGCGGTCCAAACGGCGAACGGCGGCCGCGAATGGGTCTGGTGGGACGACATCGACCTGGACGAAAGCGACTTCGAACTGCTGGGCGCCGACTTCGACGCGACCGGAACGGTCCGCACGGGCCGCGTGGGCGGCGCGCTGGCCCGCCTGATGCCCCAACGCGCCGCAGTCGACTTCGCCGAGCGCTGGATGTCCGAAAACCGCAAGTAGCCGGATGATCGGACTCGTCAGGAGCGGTAGGCGTCGCGCCGGTGGCGAATCGAGTGGATCTGAACCGTGCGCTTGCTCTCGTCGATTCGGTAGATGATCCGATAGGTCCCGCGGCGCGCGGAGTGGAAGCCGTCGAAGGGCTCGTCGAGTGGCTTGCCAGCCCGGTAAGGATTGACCGCGATGGCGTGTTGGATGGTCTCTGTCGCTGCGACCGCAACCTCCAAAGGCAAGTCCTCGTGGAGGTTGCGGCGAGCTTGCCGCGAGAACAGGACGACGTAGGGACTGGGTGCCTCGCCGGGGCCGTCGTCCCGACGCCGACCTCGCGGGGGCATCAGGCCGCCTCGCCGCGGCGCCGCTCCAACTCGGCGCGAACCTCGTCCATCGAGTACGTGTCGCCGGACTCGAAGTCGTCGCGCGACTGGCGGAGGTCGGCGAGGGCCTCGTCGTCCGAGAGCAGATCGAGCGTCTCGCGCATCGACTCGTACTCGGCGACCGAGATCAACATGACGTCGGCGCGACCATTGCGGGTGATCGTGAAGTGGTCGTGCTCGCGCGCGACCCGATCAGCGAGCTCGGCGATGCGGGCCTTCGCTTCTGTGATCGGAATGGTCTCCATGGCTGCCATTTTAGCGACCGGTCCGAATTCTGGCCAATGTTGTCGGACCTGATTGGATCTCGCGTTTCGCTTGTTGGCGGACAGGGAATTGACCGCGGACCGGTGCCCCGAGGAACAACCATGAGGGCTAGCCGGCAATCCACCCCGGCCGCACGAAGGAGCCCGCATGGCCCAGGACCACGCTCGGGAGACCCCCAAGCAGCGGTGGGACCGTAACTTCGCCGACCTGCTCCAGGAGTTGCGGGTCGCGCAGACCGGCGTGCAGATCCTCTTCGCGTTCCTGCTCACGCTGCCGTTCAGCAGCGGGTTTCCCGAGACCACCGCGTTCCAGCGCGACATCTACCTCGTCGCGCTGCTGTGTGCCGCCGCCGCCACTGCGATGATCATCGCTCCCGTGGCCTTCCATCGGGCGCTCTTCCGGCAGGGGCGCAAGCCGGAGCTGGTCAGGTTCGGCCACAAGATGGCCACCGGCGGGCTGTTCTTCATGTTCGTCTCGATGTCCGCCGCGGTCCTGTTGATCACTGACTTCATCCTGTCGCGCACGATGGCGATCATCCTCAGCGTGCTGGCCGCCCTCTTCTTCATCACGTTGTGGGCGATCCTGCCGTGGACACACCGGGACTGGGGAGAGCCCGACGAGAGCGCAGAGGAGATCGAAGAGCGTCGCGAGAACCCGGAGGAATAGCAGTTGCCTACCGGTGGGTAACAAAGCGAGGTACCGTCAGAACCAGCACAGCCCAGCCCGGACAAAAGGGGGAAGCCGTGACGACTACGCAGAACAGGCCGCCGGAGGCCGGCGGCGCCGACGGTGCCGGTGCCCTGCCGCAGGAGGCCGGCACGGTTTCCTACCAGGAATCCCGCGAGGTCGCCGAGGCGTCCCGCGAAACCAACTGGACCAAGCCCAGCTTCGGCAAGGAGCTCTTCCTCGGCCGGCTGCGGCTCGACCTGATCGACCCGTGGCCGCAGCCCGACCCGATCCGGTCGGCCAAGGGCGAGGAGTTCGTCAAGAAGCTCAACGCGTACATCCGCAGTGACGTCGACGGCGCCCTGATCGAGCGGGAAGACCGGATCCCGGACGACGTGTTCCACGGCCTGGCCCGGCTGGGCGCGTTCGGCATGAAGATCGACGAGAAGTACGGCGGCCTCGGGCTGACCAACCTCGACTACGCGCGCAGCCTGATGCTGGCCGGCTCGGCCAGCCCGGCGATCGGCGCGCTGCTCTCCGCGCACCAGTCCATCGGCGTACCGCAGCCGCTCAAGCTCTTCGGCACGGCCGAGCAGAAGCGGCGCTACCTGCCCCGGCTCGCCGGCGGCGAGGTGTCGGCGTTCCTGCTCACCGAGCCCGACGTCGGCTCCGACCCGGCCCGCCTCGGCACCATCGCCGAGCCGGTCGAGGGCGGCTACCGGCTCAACGGCGTCAAGCTCTGGGCCACCAACGGCACCGTCGCCACGCTGCTCGTGGTGATGGCCCGGGTGCCCAAGGCCGAGGGCCGGCGCGGCGGCATCACCGCGTTCGTCGTCGAGGGCGACTCGCCGGGCATCACCATCGAGCGCCGCAACAGCTTCGTCGGCCTGCGCGGGCTGGAAAACAGCGTGACCCGCTTCCACGACGTGTTCGTGCCGACCGACCAGATGATCGGCGGCGAGGGGCGCGGGCTGAAGATCGCGCTGACCACGCTCAACACCGGCCGGCTGTCACTGCCCGCGATGTGCGTCGGCGCCGGCAAGTGGTGCCTCAACGTGGCCCGGCAGTGGTCCGCGGAGCGGGTGCAGTGGGGCCGACCGGTCGGTGACCACGAGGCGATCGCGCAGAAGCTGTCCTTCATGGCCGCGACCACGTACGGCATGGAGACCATGCTCAACCTGTGCTGCATGCTCGCCGACGACGACCGCAACGACATCCGCATCGAGGCGGCGCTGGTCAAGCTCTACGCGAGCGAGATGGCGTGGAAGATCGCCGACGAGCTGGTGCAGATCCGGGGCGGCCGAGGCTACGAGACGGCCGACTCGATGGCGGCCCGCGGCGAGCGGGCCGTGGCGACCGAGCAGATCCTCCGCGACCTGCGGATCAACCGGATCTTCGAGGGTTCGACCGAGATCATGCACCTGCTGATCGCCCGTGAGGCGGTCGACGCGCACCTCTCCGTGGCCGGCGACATCATCGACCCGAAGGCCGACCTCGGTCGCAAGGCCAAGGCCGGCGCCCGGGCGACCGCGTTCTACGCCAAGTGGCTGCCGGGCCTGGCCGTCGGCAAGGGCCAGAACCCGTCCGCCTTCAACGAGTACGGGCCGCTGGCCCAGCACCTGCGGTACGTCGAGCGGGCGTCCCGCAAGATGGCCCGGTCGACGTTCTACGGCATGTCCCGCTGGCAGGCCCGGATGGAGGACCGCGAGGTCTTCCTCGGCCGGATCGTCGACATCGGCGCCGAGCTGTTCGCGATGGCGGCGGTCTGCGTGCGGGCCACGTCCGAGCGGGAGAACCGGCCGGAGGGCATGGAGCTGGCCGATCTGTTCTGCCGGCAGGCCAAGGTACGCGCCGACGCGCTGTTCACCGCACTCTGGGACAACACGGACGCCGTCGACGTGAAGGCGGCCAAGCGCATCCTCGACGGGCGCTACACCTGGCTCGAGGAGGGCGTCGTGCACCCCGAGGGCGACCTGCCCTGGGTGGCGGCCTGGAAGCCGGGCCCGTCGACGGCGCAGGACGTACGCCGGCGAATTCCACCGATGTGACGCTCGCGGGGGCGGCCCGGGCTTCGGCCCGGGCCGCTTCGCTATTTCCCGTCCCCGCCGACGCCCACCTTCTGCGGCTCGGGCTTCTCCGGCGGCGGCCTGCGGCGGTGTCGCAGCCACTGGATCAGCTCGGCCAGCCCGGCCAGGCCGAGGGCGATGCCGAAGCCGAGCGCGAGGCCCTGAATCGGGTGGTCCTGGAAGGCCGAACCGCCCAGGAAGCCCAACAGCGTCGTGTACGCCGCCCAGGAGAAGCAGGCCAGCGCGTCGAACGCGGTGAACCGGCGCTGCGGATACCGGATCGCGCCCGTGGTCAGCGTGATCGCCGTCCGGCCGCCCGGGATGTACCGGGCGATCACCAGGGCGATGCCGCCGTGCGAGTAGAGCAGTTGGCGTACCCACTCGAAGGTCTTGGCCCGGCGGCTGCCCTCGGGTATCCGGTTGATCACGTTCTCGCCGCCGGCCCGGCCGATGAAGTACGAGATGTGGTCGCCGACCATCGCACCGACCGCGCCGACCAGGATGACGAGGATGACGTTGGGCTCGCCGCTGGCCGCGAACACCCCAGCGGTGATCAGCGTGGCCTCACTGGGCACGATCGGGAGGAACGCGTCGAGAGCCGCCAACGCGAAAACGACGCCGTATACCCACGGCGACGTGATGAACGGGTCCAGGAAGTCTAGAAAGCCATCCATGGCGAGAAGATCGCGTTGACAGTGATCTTCAAAGCCTAGCCGCGGTATCGCCGTTCACCCAGTCGGGCCGATCATCGTTGTCGCAGGCCAAGGGACTTGAGCTCGAGCGCCGCCAGAGCTTCCACTGTGGAGTCGTCCGAGCGGCGCCACGACTCGGCGACGTCCGGGCCGAGCTTCGCCAGCTTGCTCAGCGGCTGGGTGGCCAGGGCCCGCAGGGCGAGCAGGTCGCGGCCGGCCGCCGACTTCCGGACGCGGGACGCGGCGCTGGCTCGGCGGACCCAGCGGATCCGCAGCGGCAGCCAGAACAGCAGCACGAACAGGATCGGCAGGACGGCGGTGATCACCGCGAGGGCCAGGGCCAGGTCGCCGACCACGTCCTGCTGCGACTGGCCGGCCTCGGCGACCGAGCGGGCCGCGCCGGCCGCCTTCTCGAACGGCGCCGTGAGCTCGTCGCCGACCAGCGGCACGCGGCCCACCTTGCTGCCCGCGTCGGCCAGGTTGTCGGCCAGCGCGCTGCCGGCCCCTTCGAGCTTCTGCCCGGGTACGCCCAGCTTCTGCACCTGGTCCTGCAACCAGAGCGCGCCGCGGATCCAGAAGTAGACCCACGCGATCACGAACAGGTCGGTGAGGACCTGGAGGAGGAACCGGGGAAAACGGTCGGCGTAAATCTTCACGCGCACAGCGTCCCGCACCGCGCGGCGCGGCGCACTAGGACCGGCAGCAGCCCTGGCAGGTTCCGAAGATCTCCAAGGTGTGGCTCACGTCGGTGAAGCCGTGCTTCTCGGCCACGCGGTCCGCCCAGTTCTCGACGGCCGGGCCCTCGACCTCCACGGTCGAGCCGCAGGACCGGCAGACCAGGTGATGGTGGTGGCCCTGGCTGCACCGGCGGTAGAGATGCTCGCCGCCCGGCGGGCGCATCACGTCGATCTCGCCGGCGTCGGCCAGGCTCTGCAGGGTGCGGTAGACGGTGGTCAACCCGACCCGCTCACCCCGGTCCCGGAGCATCGAGTGCAGCTCCTGGGCGCTGTGGAAGCCCTCGACCGACCCGAGCAACGAGCTCACGGCACGCCGCTGGTGCGTGTTCCGCAACGTTCCGGCGTCGCTGGTCATGATGCCTCCCGGGCGTGGCTGACCGCGTCCGCCACGATGTGCGCGATGTGCTCGTCGACAAGGGAGTACGCGATCTCCCGGCCCCGCCGGTTGCCGCGTACGAGGCCTGCGCCGCGCAGCACCCGGAGGTGCTGGGACACCAGGGGCTGCGGCGCGCGCAGCGACTCGACCAGCTCGTGCACGCA
The DNA here is from genome assembly GCF_900188485.1 of Asanoa hainanensis. Classification (GTDB taxonomy): domain Bacteria; phylum Actinomycetota; class Actinomycetes; order Mycobacteriales; family Micromonosporaceae; genus Asanoa; species Asanoa hainanensis. The sequence continues at coordinate 291,674 of NZ_FZPH01000005.1, read as the reverse complement.
GCGCTCGCCGCCGCCGAGCTCGGTGACGATGGCGACCCGGATCGGCGCCGCGAGGGCGCGCAGGAGCTCACCCGCGCGCTCGTACGACTCGTACCCGTTGCCTTCCGTCATACCGGAACCGTAGCTCAGCGTCTTTCCAGGACGACCTCGTGTGGCTCCGCGTCGGCCCGAGCCGGCGCTTGGCCCAGTCGGCTGACGCGCAGGGCGGTGCGTCTGCGGACCGCGCGCAGCGCGGCGAGGGCCACCGCGACGGCCAGAAAGCCGGCGATCGCGAGCACGACGATGGTCGCGCCGAGGGCGGTGTCGATCTCCCAGGCCAGCCAGACCCCGGAGCCGGCGGCGGCGACGCCGACCACCATCGCGAGGCCCATCGTCGCCAGGAAGCCGCGGGCCACCTGTTGCGCGGTCGCCACCGGGACCACCATCAGCGCGCTGACGAGCAGCAGGCCGACCGCGCGCATGGAGATCGTCACGGTGACCGCGGTCATGACCGCGACGAGCAGGTTGAGCGCGCGGACCGGCAGGCCGGAGACCCGGGCGTACTCCTCGTCGTGGCTGGCCGCGAACAGGGCCGGGCGCAGGCCGATGGCCAGCCCGAGCACGACGGCGCCGAGCACCAGGATCAGCACCAGGTCGGAGCGCGAGGTGGTGGCCAGGGATCCGAAGAGGTACGTCATCAGGTTCGCGTTGCTGCGGCTCCCGGACAGGCCCACCAGCATCACGCCGCCCGCGATGCCGCCGTAGAAGAGCAGGGCGAGGGCCAGGTCGCCGGAGGTACGGCCGCGTTCCCGGATCAGCTCGATGGCGACCGCGCCCACCGCCGAGACGACCACTGCGGTCCAGACCGGGGAGGTGTTCAGCAGGAGGCCCACGCCGACGCCGGTCAGGGCCACGTGGCCGACCCCGTCGCCGATCAGGGACATCCGCCGCTGCACGAGGTAGATGCCGAGCGCGGGCGCGGTCAACCCGATCACCACGGCGCCGACAAACGCCCGGATCATGAACTCGTTCGCGAAGATACTCATGCGCCCCACATCCCCGGTGCGTCGTGCGGCGCGTGCGGGTGCACGTGGTCGTGGCCCGGGTCGGCGTGGTGGCCGGCGGGCGCGGGCACCGAGCCCTCGTGCGCGATCTCGCCGTGGTGCACCACGACGCAGCGGGTGATCAACGGCTGCAGCGGGCCGAGCTCGTGTGCGACCAGCAGGACGGTGCCGCCGCCGGCGACGAACTCGGTCAGCGCGCCCGCGAAGGCGGCCTGGCTCGCGGCGTCGACGCCGGCCGTCGGCTCGTCGAGGACCAGCAGCTCGGGGCGGCCGGCCAGGGCCCGGGCGATCAGCGTGCGCTGCTGCTGGCCACCGGAGAGGCTGCTCACCGGGTCGCCGGCGCGGTCGGCCAGCCCGACCGCGTGCAGCGCCGTGGTCACGGCGGCCCGGTCGGCGGCGCCCGGCGGGCGGAAGATCCCCCGGCGGGCGACCAGGCCGGAGCCGACCACCTCGGCGACGGTCGCCGGCACGCCGGAGCCGGCGCCGATCCGCTGCGGCACGTACCCGATGCGTTGCCATTTCTTGAACCGCTTGTCGCCGAACAGGGTGATCTCGCCGGCGCTCAGCGGCACGAGGCGCAGGATCGACCGCACCAGCGTGGACTTGCCGGAGCCGTTGGCGCCGAGGATCGCCACCACGTCGCCGCGCTGGACGCTCAGCGAGACCCCGCGCAGGACGATCTTGTCGTCGTAGCCGACGACGGCGTTGCTGACCTCGACGATCGGGGTGCTCATGAGCAGTCCAGGGCGGTGCGGAGGGCGGTCAGGTTGGTGCGCATGATCGAAAAGTAGTCGCCGGTCGCGCCGGGCTGCAGGCCCTCGATCGGGTCGAGCACGGCGGTCCGGGCGCCGACCTCGGCCGCGATCGTGTCGGCGACCTTGGGGCTGACCAGCGTCTCGAAGAAGATCGTGGTGGCGCCGTGCTCGCGCGCCTCCTCGGCGACCGAGGCCAGCCGCTGCGGCGCGGGCTCGGTGTCGGGTGTGATCCCGGTCAGGCCGACCTGCTCCAGGTGGTAGCGGTCGGCGAGGTAGCCGAACGCGGCGTGACTGGTCACGAGCTCGCGCCGCTGGCAGGTGGCCAGGCCCGTCGCGTACTCCTGGTCAAGTCCCGTCAGCTCGGTGCGCAACCGGGCGGCGTTGGCTTGGTAGTCGGCTGCGTGGTCCGGATCCTGTGCTGCAAGCCGGTCGGCCACCTGCTGGCCGATCGTGGCGAGCCGGGTCGGGTCGAGCCAGACGTGCGGGTCGGTGCTGCTTTCGTCGCCGTGCTCGGGTTCCTCGCCTTCGTGCGCGTGGTCGCTCTCGCCGGCTTTGAGCAGCGGCACCGCGGTGCTCACGTCGAACGCGCGGTCGCCGCCGACCTGCTCGACCGCGTCGTCCATCGCCGGCTGGAAGCCCTTGAGGTAGACGATCACCTCGGCGTCGGAGACCCGGCCCACCTGGCGGGCGCTGAGCTCCAGGTCGTGCGGCTCGGCGCCCGGCTTGGCCAGGTTGGTCACCGCGACGTGGCCGCCGCCGACCTGCTCGGAGACGAACTGGAGGGGGTAGAAGGCCGCCACGACGTCGACCTTGCCGGGCGCGGCCGCCGAGCCGGTGGTGCAGGCCGCAAGGCCGGTCGCGGCGAGGAGGGCGAGACCGGCGAAGACCGCGGCGAGGGTACGGCGGCGACGCATGCCGTCAACTGTCGCCGACAATGAAATTGATTGTCAAAAACGCATGAGTCGAGGCGGGTGCCCGCTCTAGAGGATCTTGAAGATCGCGATGCCGATGAGCGCGGTGAGCAGCACGAGGCGCACGAGGCGGGTCTGTGGCGCCTGCACGGCCCAGGTCAGCCGCGCGAGCGCGATCATGCCGGCCGCCAGGACCAGCAGCACCAGGCCGCCGATGATTCCCGGCAGCAGGAGCCCGGCCAGGATCAGCGCCAGGGCGAGGAGGAACGCGCGCGTCGGGTTGACCCGGGCCAGCCGCTCCGGCAGGGCGCGCTGCGTAGGCTGCATGCCGACACTCTACGAGGAGGTTCGTCCGTGCTGGTCGTCAACCGGTTCGTGGTGGCCGAGGAGGCCGCCGACGGGTTCACCGAACGGGCCCACGCCGCCCTGGAGGCGCTGGCCGCCCGCCCCGGCTACCGGTCCGGGCAGCTGGTCCGCGGTCTCGACGACCCGACCGCCTGGTGCCTGGTCACCGACTGGGAGTCGGTGGGCACCTACCGGCGGGCGCTCGGCGGGTTCGACGTCAAGGTGCACGCGATGCCGCTGCTGGCCGAGTCGCTCGACGAGCCGTCCGCGTTCGAGCCGCTGGCCAGCGCCGAGCCCGGCGGTTCCGTGGAGGTCCGAGCCAGTGACCGGTCGGTAGGCCCCGGCCGGTGAGCCCGGTCGCATTACGCTTGCGGACATGAACCCGACGCCCGGCCCGCCGGAGATCCCACCGGGCCCGCCGTCGGCCTATCCCACCTCGCCCGCCCTGCCGCCCAGCTCGCCCGTGCCGGCCGCCCAGCTGGCCGAGCCGCCGGTGCCGCCTCAGGGTCCGGGTGTCGTACCCCCGTTTGCCGCACCTCCGACCGAGGGACGCACCAAGCGGCTCTGGTGGGGGCTCGGCGCGGCCGGGGCGTTCGCCGTGCTCTGCTGCGGCGGCGGGGTCGCGTCGTTGGCCGGGCTGACCGTCGTCGGGGTCCGGGCGATCGAGGAGCAGGCCCGCGTCGTGGTCACCGACTACGTCGAAGCGCTGCAGCACGCTGAATACGGACAGGCGTACGCGCTGCTCTGTGACGCCCAGCAGCGGGCGCAGTCGCCGAGCGACTTCGCCGCCACCGAGTCGCTGGCCCCACGGATCGACCGGTTCCAGGTGCAGTCCATCAAGACCGGCACCACGGACGGCATCATCGTGCCGGTCAACGTCACGTACTCGACCGGATCGTCCTCGACGCTGAGCTTCACCATGGCGCAGGACCGGGGCACGGGCGGTTTAGAGGTCTGCGGCGTCACCGACTAATCTCGGTGCGTTGTCTGTCCTTTTTTCCAGGCCCTCAGCCGACCGCCAGCCGGCGTAGGAGGAACCGTGCCAGCCGATCGCATCGACGCCATCGTCAGCCTTGCCAAGCGCCGGGGCTTCGTCTTCCCGTCCAGCGAGATCTACGGGGGCACCCGGTCGGCCTGGGACTACGGTCCGCTCGGCGTGGAGCTCAAGGAGAACGTCCGCCGGCAGTGGTGGAAGACCATGGTGCAGGAGCGCGACGACATCGTCGGCCTCGACTCCGCGGTGGTCCTGGCCCGCGAGGTGTGGACGGCGTCCGGCCACATCGGTGAGTTCGTCGACCCGCTGACCGAGTGCCAGTCGTGCCACAAGCGGTTCCGCGCCGACCACCTCGAAGAGGCGTTCGAGGCCAAGCACGACCGCCCGCCGACCGGCCTGTCGGAGATCAACTGCCCGAACTGCGGCGTCAAGGGCGCGTTCACCGAGCCGCGCATGTTCAACGGCCTGATGAAGACCTACCTCGGCCCGGTGGAAAACGAGGAGGGCATGCACTACCTGCGGCCCGAGACCGCCCAGGGCATCTTCGTCAACTACAACAACGTCGCGACCGCGGCCCGCAAGAAGCCGCCGTTCGGTGTCGCCCAGGTCGGCAAGTCGTTCCGCAACGAGATCACACCGGGCAACTTCATCTTCCGTACGCGCGAGTTCGAGCAGATGGAGATGGAGTTCTTCGTCGAGCCCGGCTCCGACGAGAAGTGGCACGAGTACTGGCTGCAGGAGCGCTGGAACTGGTACCGCGACCTGGGCCTGTCCGAGGCCAACATGCGCTTCTACGAGCACCCGAAAGAGAAGCTCTCGCACTACTCGAAGCGCACGGTCGACATCGAGTACCGCTTCCGCTTCGGCGGCACGGAGTTCGCCGAGCTCGAGGGCATCGCCAACCGCACCGACTTCGACCTGACCACCCACTCCAAGCACTCGGGCGTCGACCTGTCCTACTTCGACCCCGACAAGAAGGAACGCTGGGTCCCGTACGTGATCGAGCCGGCCGCCGGCCTCACCCGCGCGGTGCTGGCGTTCCTGCTGGAGGCGTACGACGAGGACGAGGCACCGAACACGAAGGGCGGCGTCGACAAGCGCACGGTGCTGCGCTTCGACAAGCGCTTGGCCCCGGTCAAGGTCGCGGTGCTGCCGCTGTCGCGCAACCCGGAGCTGTCACCGAAGGCCAAGGACCTCGCGGCCCGACTGCGCAAGCGCTGGGTGGTCGAGTTCGACGACTCCCAGGCGATCGGCCGCCGCTACCGCCGCCAGGACGAGATCGGCACGCCGTACTGCGTGACGGTCGACTTCGACACGCTCACGGACGACGCGGTGACGATCCGGGACCGCGACACGATGACGCAGGAGCGGGTGTCCCTGGAAGCGATCGAGCGCTACCTGCTGGACCGCCTGTAGGCCCACGTCCTGGCCGGCGCAAATCCACGGTGGACCGTGGAAGGTTTCTCTGGTTCCCCTTCGGGGGTACAAAGGGCGGCCGTTCGGTCCACCAACAGGGAGAGCGCCATGTCGGTCCAAGCAGTCCTCTATGTACTCGCGGTCATCCTCATCGCGGTGGGCGCCCTGCCCGTGCGGCCACGGGGACTCTCCCTGCCCCTGCTGGGCGCGGCCTGTGCGGTGCTCGCGTACGCCTGGCCGGTGATCACCGGCTGACCGGCCCACGAAAGTAGACCGTTAGAAGTCGAAGCCGCCCGGGCGGGTGTTGCGGTCCGCGATCAGGCCCGCCAGGGTGGCGATCGCGATCTCGGCCGGGGTGCGGGAGCCGATGTTGAGGCCGATCGGGCGGTGGACCCGGGCGATCTCGTCGTCGGCCACGCCGAGGTCGCGGAGGGCCTTGACGTGCGGGCCCTCGTGGTGGGGGTTGCCCATCAGGCCGATCCAGCGGGTCTTGCCCGCCAGCGCGTAGCGCAGCAGCGTGCCCAGCTCCTCGCGATGGTGGTCGCAGACCACCACGTCGGTGTTGGCGTCGAGCCCGGCGGCGTCCAGCGTGGACACGGCGCCGTCGGCCTTCGTCACGTCCGGCTCGACCAGCACGGTGCGGTAGCCGAGGTCCTGCGCGTAGCGCAGCAGGTGCGCGGACATCGGCGAGGCGAAGATGGCGACCAGCGTCTTGGGCTCGTCGCGGGGTGCCGGCGCGTCGCCGTGGGCGACGGCGCAGGAGGCGTCATGCACGTGGTCGGTCACGCCTATGACTCTGCCACGACCACCTCCTCACCGGCGGCCGCCGCGAGCGCGCGTCGATCCGGCGCCCGCCCGAACGGCGTCACCGTGATCGTGCCCTTGCGCCGCCGCCACGTGCCGGCCACAGCGCCGGCGGCGAGCACCACACCCGGGTTGGCGGTCGCCCGCCAGACCTGCTTGCGGCGGGCCGGGTCCGGGACCAGCAGCGCGCGGTCGCCGAGTTCGAGCACCGGGTCGTACGGCGGCAACAGGCTGACACCCCGCGCGGCCGGTGCGGCGCGGGCCGCGTCGAGATCGTCCGGGTGCAGGAACAGCCGGCGGCCGTCGACCTCGACCGGCACCACGTCGGCCAGCTCCCACCAGCGCCGGGCCGCGGCGGGGGAGAGGGCCAGCCAGGCGGCCAGCCCGTCGCGGTCGGTCGGGCCGGCGTAGCGCAGGAACCGGCGGACCAGCTCACCGCGGGTCGCGTGCCCGCGGGCGGCCAGGGCCAGGTGGGCCGCCCCGCCCGGTGGCGTGTCCTGGACGCCCGTGTCGAGGACGCCGGTGCCGCCGAGGTGCGTCGCCACGCGGTGGGCGCGGACCTCGGCATCGGTCAGGCGGACGGCCATACGGGCAGGATGCCGCACGGGTACGACAACGTACGCTCGATGCGTGACTCCGTTGCTGCTGGGACCGCACAAGGTCGACCCGCCGGTGGTCCTGGCGCCCATGGCCGGGATCACCAACGTGGCGTTCCGCCAGCTCTGCCGCGAGCAGGGCGGCGGCCTCTACGTCTGCGAAATGATCACCACGCGCGCCCTGCTCGAGCGCAACCCCAAGACCTTCAAGATGATCGCCTTCGCCGGTGACGAGCGGCCGCGCAGCCTCCAGCTCTACGGCGTCGACCCGGACGTGACCGCCGCTGCGGTGCGGATGATCGTCAACGAGGACCTCGCCGACCACGTGGACCTCAACTTCGGCTGCCCGGTCCCCAAGGTCACCCGCAAGGGCGGCGGCGCTGCCCTGCCGTGGCGCCGGCGCCTGTTCGCCCGCCTGGTCCGCGCGGCCGTCGACGCCGCCGAGGGTGCCGTCCCGGTCACGGTCAAGATGCGCAAGGGCATCGACGACGACCACCTGACGTACGTGGAAGCCGGCCTGGCCGCCCAGGACGCCGGAGTGGCGGCGGTGGCCCTGCACGCGCGCACGGCCGCCCAGCGCTACTCGGGCACCGCCGACTGGGAGGCGATCGCCACCCTGAAGCGGGCGCTCGACGTGCCCGTACTCGGCAACGGCGACATCTGGGAGGCCGAGGACGCCCTCCGGATGGTCGCCGAAACAGGCGCTGACGGCGTGGTGGTGGGCCGGGGCTGCCTGGGCCGCCCGTGGCTGTTCGCCGACCTGGAGGCCGCGTTCGCCGGCCGCCCGACCCGCAAGCTGCCGACGCTGGGCGAGGTGGCCGGGGTCCTGCGGCGGCACGCCGAACTGCTGAGCGAGACCTTCGGCAGCGAGCGCGACGCCTGCGTCGACATCCGCAAACACGTCGCCTGGTACCTCAAGGGCTTCCCGGTGGGCGCCGAACTGCGCCGCGGCCTGGCCATGGTCTCGACCCTGGCCGAACTCGACGACCTGCTGGGCAAGCTCGACGCCAACGAGCCGTTCCCCCTGGACACCCTGGGCCAGCCCCGCGGCCGCACCAACGCCCCGGGCAAGGTCCACCTCCCCGACGGCTGGCTAGCGAGCCGCGACACGGACACGGTCCCCGAGGGCGCCGAAATGGAAAACTCGGGCGGCTAGCCCAACACGTACGACTCGTCGCCGAACTCGGCGACGATCTTCAGCCGCCCGCCCAAGGCCCGCACGTACGCCGCGAGCGTGTCGACCTCGCTGCGGGTCAGCTCGCCCTTCTCGATCCGGGAGACGCGGGCCTGGGTCACGCCCATCGCCTTGGCGATGTCGGTCTGGGTGGCGTGCTGGCGGCGCCGGATCTCCGCGAGCCGATAGGCCCGCGCCTGCGCGATGAACTCGTCCTTCGCGGCGACAACCTGCCGGCGTTCGTCATCGGTGAGCCGGAGCTCCTGCTTGAGATCGGTCCAGGAAACCGCCTGCGGGTCATCGAGATGGTCCATCACCGTTCACCGCCCTTCGCGCGCAGTCGTTCGAGGTGCTCGTCGTATGCCGCACCTCGGTGCGTCCGGCGGATCCCGGTCGCAGCTCCTTGAGGTTGGCGATCCGCGACCCCTTGACCGTGTCGACCAACGGCCGACCCAGTGCCGGCCCCTCCTCTGCCAGGGCGTCGATCGCCGCGCTGATCAGCACCAACGTGCGGCGATCGGTCTGCCGCAGCTCGTGCAGCCACGACAGTGCCGGGTCGACGACAACGACGGTCCAGGTCACCGGATGCCTCCGCCATAACGTTCACATCATATGTCATGAGCGTTATACCGACCAGCGATCCATGATCGTGGCCCCGTTGTCGAAAGGCGTCGTGCCAATACCTCTCGGGCTGGGCGCCGCGTGCCGTGCGGTAATTTCGTTCGGTACTCGAGGAGGGGTAATCACTGTGGCGCAGGCTATTGATGCTGACTGGGTGGCGCGGTTCGCCGACGAGGTGATCGTCGAGGCCGACAAGCGGGCCCCCGGTAAGCCCATTGTCTGTGCCAGTGGGCTCAGCCCCTCCGGGCCCGTGCACCTCGGCAACCAGCGTGAGCTGATGACGCCCCACCTGGTCGCCGACGAGATCAAGCGGCGTGGGCGCGAGGTGCGGCACATCCTGTCGTGGGACGACTTCGACCGGTTCCGCAAGGTGCCCGGCGGCATCGATCCCTCCTGGGCCGAGCACATCGGCAAGCCGTTGACCGCCGTCCCGGCTCCCGCGGGCAGTGACTACCCCAACTGGGCCGAGCACTTCAAGGCGCCGTTGGTCGAGGCCATGGGCAAGCTCGGCATCGAGGTCACCGCGATCAGCCAGACGGCTATGTACACGTCCGGGGCCTATCGTGGGCAGATTCTGCACGCGATGAGCCAGCGGGCGAAGATCGACGAGGTGCTCGGGCGCTACCGCACCAAGAAGAAGGCCGGCAAGGCGCTCACCAACCCCGACGAGGTGGCGGCGGCCGAAGGGTCCGGTGCGGCCAGTGAGGACGACGGCGGCACCGCCTCCGGCTACTACCCCTACAAGCCCTACTGCCAGGACTGCGGCAAGGACACCACGACCGTCACCGCGTACGACGACGCGACCACCGCGTTGACGTACACCTGCGCCTGCGGGCACAGCGAGACCGTGCTGCTGAGTGAGTTCAACTACGGCAAGCTGGTCTGGAAGGTCGACTGGCCCATGCGCTGGGCGTACGAGGGCGTGGTCTTCGAACCCAGCGGCGTCGACCACAGCTCGCCCGGCTCCAGCTTCGTGGTCGGCAGCCAGCTCGTGCGGGAGATCTTCGACGCCGAGCCCCCGATCGGTCCGATGTACGCCTTCGTCGGCATCAAGGGCATGGCCAAGATGAGCAGCTCCCGGGGCGGGGTGCCGACCGCGGCCGACGCTCTGGAGATCATGGAGCCGCCGCTCCTGCGGTGGCTGTACGCGCGCCGGCGCCCGAACCAGTCCTTCGACATCGCGTTCGACCAGGAGGTGCAGCGGCTCTACGACGAGTGGGACGGCCTCACCACCCGCGTCGAGAACGGCACGGCCTCCACCGGTGACCTCGCGGCCTACGGGCGCAGCGCCGCCACCGCCGCCGGACCGCTTCCGTTGACGCCGCGACCCGTGCCCTACCGCACCCTCGCCTCCATCGTCGACATCACGACCGGCAACGACGACCAGACGCTGCGGATCCTGCGCGACCTGGACCCGGCCGACCCGGTCAAGGACCTCGACGAGACCCGGCCCCGGCTCGACTGCGCCAGCAACTGGGTGCGCACCCAGCTCACCCCGGACGAGCGCACCCGGGTCCGCGAGGAGCCCGACGCGGTGCTGCTCGACGGCCTCGACGACGACCAGCGCCGGTCACTGGCCATGCTCCGCGCAGGGCTCCAGGACCACTGGTCGCTGGACGGCCTCACCACGCTCGTCTACGGCGTACCCAAGCAAATGCTCGGCCTGCCCGCGGACGTGAAGCCCACCCCGGAGCTCAAGGTCGCGCAGCGCTCGTTCTTCGCCCTCCTCTACCGCCTGTTGATCGGCAAGGAGACCGGCCCCCGGCTGCCCACGCTGCTGCTGGCCACCGGCGCCGACCGGGTCCGGGAACTGCTCGGCGGGTCGTAGGCTCGAAGGCGGGGGAGGAGACCGCGCCGACCGACCTGTAAGGGAGGTCGCGCGATGAAGAGCGGCAGAGTCACCCATTTCGAGATTCCGGCGGACAACGTCGAGCGGGCCGAGCGCTTCTACGCGGAGTCGTTCGGATGGAACATCCAGGACATGCCTGAGATGTCGTACGCCATGCTGAACACCACGCCGAGCGGCAAGGACGGCCGGCCGACGGATCCCGGCGCGATCAACGGCGGGATGATGAAGCGCAGCGGCATGTTCACGTCTCCGGTCGTCACGATCGACGTGGACGACATCGACGAGGCGCTCGCCACGGTCGAACAGCACGGTGGGTCGACCAAGATGGGCCGGCAGGCCGTCGGCGACATGGGGTTCACGGGCTACTTCTCGGACACCGAGGGCAACCTCATCGGCTTGTGGCAATCTGCGAAGAGTTAGCAGACGAGACGGCCATGCCGTGCGCGGTATTGCGCGGAAGAACGCTCCCAACACCGCCCATGTGCGTAGCGTTGTGCCAATAGTCACCGAGGGCTCCCAACCGGCCTGTTACCTCGCTTAACCTGCGCCCACGGTGGGAATGGGTTACTAAATGGTCGTTCAGTGTTGAGCGCCTGGGAGGGCTCCGGTGACAAAGTTCGTCTATGGCTTCTCGGAAGGGAACAAGGATCTCCGCGACCTGCTCGGCGGCAAGGGCGCGAACCTGGCGGAGATGACCAACATCGGGCTGCCGGTGCCACCCGGCTTCACGATCACCACGGAGGCCTGCCGGGCTTACCTCGACTCCGGCCACCAGCCGGCGGGGCTCGCCGAGGAGATCGCGACCCATCTCGACGCGCTGGAGGCGTCGATGGGTCGCAAGCTGGGGGAGCGCGGCGACCCGTTGCTGGTCTCGGTGCGCTCCGGCGCCGCGTTCTCGATGCCCGGCATGATGGAGACGGTGCTCAACGTCGGGCTGAACGACGCGTCGGTCGACGGGCTGTCGCGGCAGGCCGGCGGCAACGACCGGTTCGCCTGGGACTCGTACCGCCGGCTGATCCAGATGTTCGGCAAGACCGTCTGTGACGTGCCGGGCGACGAGTTCGAGCACGCCATCGAGGCCGCCAAGCGGGCCAAGGGCAGCGACGACGACCTCGACCTGGACGCCGGTGACCTGCGCGACCTGGTCGACCGGTTCAAGGCGATCTTCGCCAAGCACACCGGCCGTGAGTTCCCGCAGGACCCCAAGGAGCAGCTCGACCTCGCCATCCGCGCGGTGTTCGAGTCGTGGAACGCCGACCGCGCGGTGCTCTACCGCCGTCAGGAGCGGATCCCGGCCGACCTGGGCACCGCCGTCAACGTGGTGGCGATGGTGTTCGGCAACCTCGGCTCCGACTCCGGCACCGGTGTCGCGTTCACCCGCGACCCGGCCTCCGGCGCGCAGGGCGTCTACGGCGACTACCTGGCCAACGCGCAGGGCGAGGACGTGGTCGCCGGCATCCGCAACACGGTGCCGTTGCAGGAGCTCGAGCGGATGGACCGGGCGTCGTACGACGACCTGATGCGGATCATGGCCACGCTGGAGGAGCACTACAAGGACCTCTGCGACATCGAGTTCACCATCGAGCGCGGCAAGCTCTGGATGCTGCAGACCCGGGTCGGCAAGCGCACCGCGGCGGCCGCGTTCATCATCGCCGGCCAGCTCGTCGACGAGGGCGTGATCGACCTCGACGAGGCGCTGCACCGGGTGACCGGCGCGCAGCTCGGCCAGTTGATGTTCCCGCGCTTCGACCTGTCGGCCGAGCCCGGCCAGCTGGCCAAGGGCGTCGGCGCCTCACCGGGCGCGGCGGTCGGCCGGGTGGTGTTCGACGCGGTCACGGCCAAGGAGAAGGCGGCCGCCGGCGACGACGTGATCCTGGTGCGCCGGGAGACCAACCCCGACGACCTGCCCGGCATGATCGCCGCACAGGGCATCCTGACCTCCCGGGGCGGCAAGACCAGCCACGCGGCGGTGGTCGCCCGGGGGATGGGCAAGACGTGCGTCTGCGGCGCGGACACGCTCGACGTGGACGTGCGCGGCAAGAAGTTCACGGTGGACGGTCGGACCGTCGCGGAAGGCGACGTGATCTCCATCGACGGCACCACCGGCAAGATCTACCTCGGCGAGGTGCCGGTGCAGCCGTCGGAGGTCGTCCGCTACTTCGAGGGCACGCTCGATCCCGGGCAGACCGACGACGCGCTGGTCAGGGCCGTGCACCGGGTCATGTCGCACGCCGACGAGCGGCGCCGGCTCGCGGTGCGGGCCAACAGCGACACCGGCGTCGACTCGGCGCGGGCCCGGCGGTTCGGCGCGCAGGGCATCGGCCTGTGCCGCACCGAGCACATGTTCCTCGGCGACCGGCGCGAGCTGGTCGAGCGGCTGATCCTGGCGGCCACGCCGGACGAGCGCGACGCCGCGCTGGCCGAGCTGCTTCCGTTGCAGCGCGCCGACTTCGAAGAGATCTTCCGCGAGATGGACGGGCTGCCGGTGACCATCCGGCTCATCGACCCGCCGTTGCACGAGTTCCTGCCGTCGCTGGAGGAGCTCGCCGTGCACGTCGCGGTCGCGCACGAGCGCGGCGAGGACGCCGGCCGCGACGAGAAGCTGCTCGCCGCGGTCCGCCGGATGCACGAGCAGAACCCGATGCTGGGCCTGCGCGGTGTCCGGCTCGGCCTGGTCATCCCGGGCCTGTTCGCGATGCAGGTGCGGGCCATCGTCGAGGCCGCCGTGCAGCGCGCCCGGGACGGCGGCACACCCAAACCCGAGATCATGGTGCCGCTCGTCGGTGCCGTGCAGGAGCTGGAGACGGTACGCACGGAGGCCGAGCGGATCATCGCCGAGGTGGTCGCGGACAGCGGCGTCGAGGTGCTGATCGGCACGATGATCGAGGTGCCGCGGGCAGCGTTGACCGCCGGCCAGATCGCCGAGGCCGCACAGTTCTTCTCGTTCGGCACCAACGACCTCACCCAGATGTCGTGGGGCTTCAGCCGCGACGACGTCGAGGGCGCGTTCTTCTGGCGTTACCTGGAACTGGGCATCTTCGGGATCTCGCCGTTCGAGTCGATCGACCGCGACGGCGTCGGGCGGCTCGTGCGGATCGCGGTCGACGAGGGCCGCCGCGCCCGCCCTGACCTCAAGCTGGGCGTGTGCGGCGAGCACGGCGGCGACCCGGACTCCGTGCACTTCTTCCACGACGTCGGGCTGGACTACGTGTCCTGCTCGCCGTTCCGGGTGCCGATCGCGCGCCTCGAAGCCGGCCGCGCGGCCTGCGAGTCGCAGGGCTCCGACAGCCGCTGAGCGCGGAGGGGCCCCGGCGAAGCCGGGGCCCCAGCGCTGTTAGAGCTCCATCTCCGACTCGATCTTGCGCAGCTGGTGGCGGGCCATCGCGAGGTTCGCCCGGCTCCGCTGCAGCGCGATGTAGAGGAACAGGCCCTTCCCGGCCCGGCCGGTGAGCAGCCGGATCAGGTGGTACTGCGAGTCGAGGGTGATCAGGATGTCCTCGATCTGCTCCTTGAGCCCGAGCATCTCGAGCGTGCGCAGCTTCGCCCGCACCACGTCGGTGTTGCCGGCGGCGGCGACTGTCAGGTCGAGGTCCTTGCCTCCGCCGACCACGCCCAGCGACATGCCGCTGGTGTAGTCGACGAGCGCGACACCGATCGCGCCTTCGATCGTCATGCACTCTTTCAGTGCGGTGTCCATGTCACTCATGAGCCTGTCCTCCGTTGTGTTCGGGCCTGCGGCCTTGACCGTCGAAGCCGAACGACGGTCGGGGCCGATGTGTCAGGACCGGGCAGCGCTGGGTCGGCCCGATCCGGTGGGGCGGGTGGTGCGGCGGGGCAGCGGTTCACGCGCCGGCGGCGCCGGCGGGTTGCCACCGGGGGCGCGCCCCGGGGGTTGGGCGGCGAGCGCCTCGACGAGCACGCCGAGTCGTTGCGCCACGATGCGGGAGGTGCGGTGCACCAGGGCCAGGTTGGCCTGGGGCATGGCGACGACCGTCAGCAGCGCGGTGCCCGCGGCGTAGCTGACCAGGCAGCCACCGTCGGCCTGGATGACCGTCTCGCGGTGGTGGCCGAGACCGACGGTCTCGGCGAACCGCCGGCTGAGGCCGACGGTCGCGGCGGCCATCGCGGCGATGGTGTCGGGCTCGACCCGGTCGACGTCGCTCGAGATGAGCAGCCCGTCCGGGCCGGCCAGAACCGACCCGATCACGTCCGGGACCTCGCGCAGCGCGCGGAGCGCGGCGGCGATGGCGCGATCGGTCTCCACTGGCGGTCTCTCTCCTCTGGTCGGGTTGGCGGCAACCGGCTGCGCCCCGGTGGACCGCGGCTCACCGCAGTGCCTTCAACGCGGTGCGGATGCGCTTGAGCAGCGCCTCGTCGGCCGGGACGGGCGGTGCCACATCGGGCAGCTCCTCGGTCATCTCCGGGAGCCGTTCACCCGGCGCGCGCCGGGGCAACGCGGGCAGTGAGCCGGGCGGGGCCGGCGCCGGCACTGCCGCACGAATGGGTCGGGCCGCCTCGTCGAACGCCGCGCTCCGCGCCTCGGAACGGTCCGGCGCGACCGGGGTGCGTCGCCGGGGCATGCCCGGGTCGCCCAACGAGGCGGACGGGTTGTTCAGCACGGCGGCCGGGTTGCCCAGTGCGGGCGGTGGGTCGCCCACATCGGCCCCGTGGATGCCGCGCGCGCCCGCGGAGCTGCCGCGCGCGGCCCCGGGGTTGCCCAACGCGGCGGCGGGATTTCCCAGAGCCGCCGGGGAGCTGCCCAGGGCCACGGCCGGTTTGCTCAGTGCGACGGCCGGGTCGACGCGGGCGAGGCCGGTCGCGACGTCGGACCGTTCGACCTGCTCGGTGTACGGGATCAGCGGGGCGGGCCGGTGCGCGACCGGTGCGTTCCGGACCACCAGCGGGATGGCGCCGGCCGGCAGTGCGATCAGGCCCGCCGCGGCTAGTCGGCGCACCTCGGTGAGCACCGCGTAGCCGGCCCGGCCGAGCTCCTTGGCCAGGCCGATCGGGTTGAGCGTGCCGTCGGCGCGGCCGATGATCTCCCACTGGAGGGCCGACAGCACGACCCGCGGCACGGGCGGCCGGCGGACCGGCACGACGACGCCGTGGTCGACGCCCGGCTCGTGGTAGATCTCGTCGAGCAGCTTGCGCCGCCGGGCCACCTCGCGGGCCAGCACGGCCGGGTCGACCGAGGTCACCGCGCCCATCCCGTGCGTCTCGCCGTCGACGAAGCGGAGCAGCGCGCTGGCCGAGCCGAGCGCGAAGTAGGCGGCGTCGTAGATCGCGCCGAGCACGCACAGCTCGAGCTCGCCGTGCGTGAGGTGACCCTGCTGGACGAGCCAGGCGGGTGGTCGCACGTCCGCCTTGCCGACGGCACCCCCGGTGGCCAGCGCGGCCAGCCAGGTCTGCGGCGCCAGCCGGTCGGACGCGGTGAGCAGGTCGCCGATGCTGGGGGAGCTGCCCGACTCGGCGAAGACGACGGCGCCGTTGGCCAGGTAGATGCAGTCCTCGGTGCCGATGTGCAGCGCGCCCGTCGCGCCGGCCGTGGCCAGCTGGGTGAGGGCCCGCCGCGGCGAGCCCGTGCGGGGGATCCGTACGGACTTCGCCAATGCTCCTCCTGACGACTCGATTGGTCCGGGCGTTCCGGATCTAGGAACAGATTCAGATTTAAGGGATATGTCCCGGGCGACGGTGGCCGCACGAAGGTGACTGGTCACGGGTGCCGTTGGTTCAGGCCGCGACGAGGTCGTCGGCGAGGATGCGGATCCGTCGTTGCGCGACGGCCAGGTTGCCTTCGTGGCGATCCAGCCACACATAGAGCAGCAACCGGCTGTCGAAGTCGGTGCGGATCATGCGTAGGAGGTGGTAGCCGCCGTGCGTGGTGATGACCACGTCTTCGACCAGGTCGTTGGGGCGCGTCGACGCGAACGGGGCGCGATTGATCGCCGCGTGAATGACGTCGGACGAGCCGGCGGCGGACGCGTCGGGGTCGCCGGTGGGCGCGTTGCCCGCCCACGCGAGCGCGAAACCGGTCGTGTAATCGACCACGCTCGCCCCGATGGCGCCAGGGATGGTCATCGCCTGCCGGAGGCAGTCGTCTATGCCGGACACACGTGCTCCTCCACCCGGGCGGAGCCTTTCGCGTCCACTCCGGCCAGAGGGCGCGCGAGAATCCCGGGTAAACGGGTCGGGGCCGGCGTTGCCGGCCATGACGATGTGCTTCCGCGAAACTACTCCCGGGCGAAGATCGTCCGCAGCAGTCTCACCCTCGGCGATCGGCTAGCAACTCTCGACTGATCGGAGGTTGCAAAAGGGACGCAGATGGGCATGTGCCTCGCCTGGTGCTCAGGACGACCGAACGGGCGCACCGGCGATCGTGGGCGTAACCTGGCGGACACCTTCTCGTTTCCGTCCGTCCGTGCGTCCGCATCGGAGGTAGCTCATGGGCAATCGCTGGGAGAACCTGGTTGTCGACGCGCGCGACCCGGCCCGGCTCGCCCGGTGGTGGGCCGAAGCGCTCAACTACCAGATCACCTACGAGAAGCCCGACGAGGTGGAGATCCGGCGGTTGCCCGACGAGCTGCCCGGCCTGGTGTTCGTGCCCGTGCCGGAGACCAAAGAGGTCAAGAACCGGCTGCACATCGACCTGCGTCCGGACGACCAGGAGGCCGAGGTCGAGCGCCTGGTCGACATGGGCGCCAGGCACGTCGACGTCGGCCAGTCCGCCGGTGACAAGTGGATCGTGCTCGCGGATCCGGAAGGCAACGAGTTCTGCGTGCTCACACCCAGGCAGTAGTTTGACCATGTGACGAGCACTGGCGACGCTGAGCGCTGGGCGCCCGAGCCGGCCAAGGACACCGGCGCCGGGCGCGGCCCGTACGAGCGGGATCGCGCCCGGGTGTTGCACTCGGCGGCGTTCCGCCGGCTCGCGGCCAAGACGCAGGTGCACATGGCCGGCACCGACGACTTCCTGCGCACCCGGCTCACCCACTCGCTCGAGGTCGCCCAGATCGGTCGCGAGATGGGCGCCCGGCTCGGCTGCGACCCCGACGTGGTCGACGTCGCCGGGCTGGCGCACGACCTCGGTCATCCGCCGTTCGGCCACAACGGCGAGGCCGCGCTCGACGAGCTGACCAGCACGTGCGGCGGCTTCGAGGGCAACGCGCAGACGCTGCGGGTGCTGACCCGGCTGGAGGCCAAGGTGCTCGGCGCCGGCCTCAACCTGACCCGGGCGGCGCTGGACGCGACCTGCAAATATCCGTGGCCGCGGAAACCCGACAAGCGCAAGTTCGGCGTGTACGCCGACGACCGCCCGGTCTTCGACTGGCTGCGCGCGGCGGCGCCCGAGCCGGAGCGGCGTTGCCTGGAGGCCCAGGTGATGGACTGGGCCGACGACGTCGCCTATTCGGTGCACGACGTGGAGGACGGCATCCACGGCGGCTATGTGCGGGTGCGCCGGCTGATCGACGACGCGGACGAGCGGGCGGCGGTCTGCCGGGCCGCGGCGGAGGCCTACTCGACGGAGCCGGCGGACGCCCTCGCCCCGGTGCTCGACGAGCTGCTCGCCGACCCGGCGCTGGTCGCGGTCGCCGACCACGACGGGAGCCAGCGGGCCCAGGCCGCCCTCAAGGGCTTGACCAGCGTGGTGACCGGCCGGTTCGTCGCGGCCGCGGTCGAGGGCACGCGTGCCGCCTACGGCCCCGGCCCGCTGCGCCGCTATGCCGCCGACCTGGTCGTGCCGGCGCGGATCCGGGCGCAGTGCGCGCTGCTCAAGGGCATCGCGCTGCGCTACGTGATGCGCCGGCCGGGCGCGCACGGCCGCTACGAGCAGCAGCGCGCGGTGGTGACGGAGCTCGTGGCGGTGCTGGCCGGCCGTGCGCCGGACGGGCTCGACCCGGCGTTCGCGGCGGCGTGGAAGGCGGCCCCCGACGACCCGGCCCGGCTGCGGGTGGTCGTCGACCAGGTCGCGTCGCTGACCGACCCGGCCGCGGTGGACTGGCACTACCGGCTGACCCGGTGAGCATCGGCGCGGTCACCGGGTGGTCCGGACGCGGGTGGCCCGGCGGCGGTGGACGCGGTTGAACAGCCGCTTGCGGTCGGCGTCGGCGATCAGCTCGCGCTGGTGGTCGTGCGCCAGGATGAGCATCAGTTCGGGGTGCTGGTACATCGCGTGACTCCCAAGGTCGAGGTGATGTGTCCATCCTGTTCGGACGGGCCCGCCCCGACATCGGCAGCCATTCCCTAACTTGCGGCCGGCACCCTCCTTACCCGCCCCGCACGAGGCGCCTAGGTATACCTAGTGCCGCAGCTGATAGAAGCGGAAGAAGCCGAAGTCCTCGATCGGGAGCACGTCGACGTCGGCGAAGCCGGCTTCCCGGGCGTACCCCCGCAACGTCGACGGACGCATCACCGTGCCGGTCGCGACCGACTCCGGGTCGGTCATGCTGTCCGGCAGGCAGACCAGCGTGCTGAAGCCGTACATCAGCCGCTCGACGTCGTCGCCCGGCGCCTGGAACGTCTCACCCACCGCCTCGTCCATCACCACGACGGGCGCGCCCGGCCGCACCGCGCCGCGCATCGCCGCCAGCACCTCGACCGGGCGCGGCAGGTCGTGCAGGCACTCGAAGGCGAACGCCGCGTCGTAGTCCCCGTCGGCGGGCAGCCCACCGGCGTCGACCTGGTGGAACGTGACCCGGTCGCGCAGCTTCGTCTCCTTGGCGTTGGCGGTGGCCAGCGCCACCGACGGCGCGTCGACGTCGAAACCGTCGACCCGGGCCTCCGGGTACGCGCGGGCCAGCGCGATCGACGACCAGCCGCCGCCGCAGCCGATGTCGGCGATCCGCGCGCCCGGCCGGCGCAGCACGTCGTCCAGCGCCGGGACGCCGGCCAGCGCGGCCGGCAGCGCGTGCTCGAACCAGGGCCGGTTGGCGTCGGCCTGCGCCTCGCGCATCTCGGTGCCGAACGCCGCCCAACCCACCCCGCCGCCGTCGCGGTAGGCACCGACCAGCGCCGGGAGCTGGATCGCGGCCGCGGCGAGGGTGCGGGCCAGCGGCGCGAGGTAGTTCAGGCTCCGAGTGTCGGTGAGCACCTCGGCGGCGCCGGGCGGCAGGGCGAACAGGCCGTCGCCGGTGGCGGTCAGGATGCCGTACGAGGCCTGCTGCTCCAGCCATTCGCGCGCGTAGCGCTGGACGCCCCCGGCCCGCTCCACCAGCGCCGCCGCGTCGGCCGGGCCGCCCTCGGCCAGCGCCCGGTACCAGCCGAGCCGGTCGCCCAGGTAGACCGACAGCAGCTCGGCCGTGCCGAGCGCGGAGCGGAACAGGCGGTCGGCGAACTCTTCCGTGGTCTGCGTCATCCGTCGGACGCTAGCGATCGCGGAGACACCGCACCGCGTAAAACACGACACAACGTGGTTTCTGGTTGACTGTCCGCATGAGCGAGCGGGTGTTCGTCATCGTGGGCGCGTCCCTGGCCGGCTCACGGGCCGCCGAGACGCTGCGGGCCGAGGGCTTCGACGGGCGGATCGTGCTGATCGGCCTGGAAGACCAGTTGCCCTACGAGCGGCCGCCGCTGTCCAAGGGCTACCTGCTCGGCAAGGAAGAACGGGGCAAAGCCTTCCAGCATGACGAGAAGTGGTACGCCGACCAGCGGATCGAGCTGCGCCCGGGCACCCGGGTGACGGCGGTCGACCCGGCCGCGCACCGGGTGACGCTCGACGACGGCGAGCAGGTGGCCTACGACAAGCTGCTGCTGGCCACCGGCTCGTCCCCGCGCACGCTCGACCTGCCCGGCGGCGAGGGCCCGCGGATCCACTACCTGCGCACGATCGAGGAGTCCGAGGCGCTCGGCGCGACGCTGCGCTCCGGTGGGCCGCTGGTGGTGATCGGCGCCGGCTGGATCGGGCTGGAGATCGCCGCGGCCGCGCGGCACTACGGCTGCGACGTGACCGTGGTGGAGACCGACCGCGGGCCGCTGCGCCAGGTGC
This sequence comes from Asanoa hainanensis, assembly GCF_900188485.1. Classification (GTDB taxonomy): domain Bacteria; phylum Actinomycetota; class Actinomycetes; order Mycobacteriales; family Micromonosporaceae; genus Asanoa; species Asanoa hainanensis. The sequence goes on along the minus strand of NZ_FZPH01000005.1, from coordinate 271,184 downwards.
TCGGCGACGAGGTCAGTGAGATCTTCCGCGACCTGCACCGCGCGCACGGTGTCGACTTCCACTTCGAGACGCAGGTGCGCGAGCTCGGCGGCATCGGCGACCGGATCACCCACGCGGTGCTCGACGACAACGTCGAGGTGCCGGCGTCGGCGGCCCTGATCGCGATCGGCATCACGCCCAACGTCGAGCTGGCCCGGGCCGCCGGGCTGCGGGTCGACGACGGCGTGGTGACCGACGCCGCCCTGCGCAGCAGCGACCCCGACGTCTACGCCTGCGGCGACGTCATGTCGGCCTACCACCCGCTGCTGCACCAGCACCTGCGCGTCGAGCACTGGGCCAACGCGCTCAACAGCGGGCCGGCCGCGGCCCGCTCGATGCTCGGCCAGGACGTCGCGTACGACCGGATCCCCTATTTCTTCACCGACCAGTACGACCTGGGCATGGAGCTGGCCGGCTGGTTCCCGCGCGGCGGTTACGACCGGGTGGTGTTCCGCGGCGACCCGTCCATCGTGGACGGCAAGGCGCCGGAGTTCATGGCGTTCTGGACCCGGCACGGGCACGTCCTCGCCGGGATGAACGTCAACGTATGGGACGTACAGGACGATATTCAGAAACTCGTGCGGGCCGGCTACACCGGCCAGGATGTCGACCTCGACCGGCTCGCCGACCCCAGCGTGCCCCTCGACACGCTTCTGGCCGGATAACACGCCGGATTCCCTGATCGGCCGCAGGTCGCTCGCCCGGTTGGCGATGCTGAAGCTCTGGCGAGAGCCGAGGAGCGAGCGATGGCAATCAACCACTCGACCGCGCCCGCGGACACGGGTGTGCGGGGTCCGGAGCGCGAACCGGTCACCCTGGACGTCAACGGTGCGACCTACCCGATCGAGCTGGAACCACGCGTAAGCCTGCTCGACGCCCTGCGCGAGCACCTGGACCTCACTGGCACCAAGAAGGGCTGCGACCAGGGCACCTGCGGCGCGTGCACGGTCTGGGTCGACGGCCGCCGGGTGCTGTCCTGCCTGACGCTGGCGATGTCGTGCGAAGGGCACCAGGTCTCCACGATCGAGGGCATCGCCCAGGACGGCGAGCTGCACCCGATGCAGCAGGCGTTCGTCGACCACGACGCCTTCCAGTGCGGCTACTGCACGCCGGGGCAGATCATGTCGGCGATCGCGCTGCTCCGGGAGGGCAACGCCACCACCGACGCGGACATCGCCGAGCACATGAGCGGCAACCTCTGCCGCTGCCAGGCGTACCCGAACATCCATGCCGCGATCCGCGAGGTGCGCGACGCGGACGACGGGGGTTGATGGCGATGCGACCGATCACGTTCTTCCGGGCCGGCTCGATCGACGACGCGGTCGCGGCGGTCAGCGCCAACCCGGACAGCGCGTTTCTGGCCGGCGGCACCACCGAGATCGACCTGCTGCGGCTGGGCGTCATCCAACCCACCCTGCTGGTCGACGTCAACGAGCTTCCGCTGACCTATCTCGAGGACACCGAGGGCGGCGGCGTACGGATCGGCGCGATGGCCCGGATGAGCGACGTGGCCCGGGCACCGCGGATCGTCGAGCGCTACCCCGGCATGTCGCAGGCGCTGCTGCTCGGCGCCTCGGAACAGCTGCGCAACATGGCCTCGATGGGCGGCAACATGTGCCAGCGGACGCGGTGCGCTTACTTCCGTGACGGGCAGTCGCCGTGCAACAAGCGCGAGCCGGGCAGCGGCTGTTCGGCGCTCACCGGAGTCAACCGGGGGCACGCCGTGCTCGGCACGTCCGACCACTGCATCGCCACGCACCCGTCGGACGTGGCCGTGGCGCTGGTCGCGCTGGACGCGACGATCCGCACGATCGGCCCCGACGGCACGAACACCATCCCGATCGAGCGCTTCTTCCTGCGGCCCGAGGACACCCCGAGCGTCGAGCACCCGCTCGCGCACGGCGAGCTGATCGTGGCCATCGACGTGCCGAACGTGCCGGTCGCCCGCACGTCCCGCTACGTCAAGCACCGCGACCGCGTCTCGTACGAGTTCGCGCTGGTCTCGGTCTTCTCGGCGATGCGGGTCGACGACGCCGGCAACGTCGCGGAGCTCCGGTTGGCGCTGGGCGGTGTCGGCACCGTGCCGTGGCGGGCGCACCGCGCGGAGGAGGCCCTGATCGGCCGGCCCGCGACGCCGGAGAACGTCGCCGCGGCGGCCGACGCCGAGTTCGCCGACGCGCGGACCACGCCCATGAACGAGTTCAAGGTGACGTTCGCCAAGCGCGCGATCGTCCGGGAACTGAGCGAGGTGAGCTCATGAGTCCGGTGCTGGGCAAGCCGTTGAACCGCGTCGACGGGCCCGACAAGGTCACCGGGACCGGCCGTTACTGCGGCGAGATCGTGCTGCCCGGCCTCGCGTACGGGCTGATCGTCGGAGCCTCGGTGGCCAGCGGGCGGGTCGTGTCGATCGACGAGACCGCGGCCCGCGCGGCCGGCGGGGTCTACGGGATCCTGACGCACGAGAACACGCCCAAGGTGGCCAACGCGCCGGTGCTGATCCCGTCGCTGGCTGGCAACCCGGCGCCCGGGATGAGCTTCTTCCCCATGCAGGACGACACCGTCCACTACTGGGGCCAGCCGGTGGCGGTGGTCGTCGCGGACTCGCTGGAAGGCGCGGCACACGCCGCGGCGCTGCTCGACATCACCTACGAGTCGAGCACGCCGGTCGCCACTATCGAGGACGGGCGTGCGGCGGCGTACGAGGCGAAAACGCTCTTCGGTGGGCTCATGCCGGCCCACGACGAGCGTGGTGACGTGGCCGGCGCGCTGGCGAAGTCCGACGTGACGATCGACCAGACCTACCACTACGCCGCGAACCACCACAACCCGCTGGAGACCGGCGTGACGACGGCCCAGTGGGACAGCGACCAGCTCACCTTGTGGAACTCCACGATGGGCGTACGCGCCGACCAGCTCACCGTGGCGCGGCTGCTCGGCATCCCGCTGAGCGACATCCGGGTGATCACCCACTACGTGGGCGGTGGCTTCGGCTCCAAGGCGATGGTGTGGCCGCACGTGACGCTGGCCGCGATGGCCGCCCGGCACGTCCGGCGTCCCGTGCGGCTGGCGTTGACCCGGCCGCAGAGCTTCACCTCCAACGGGCACCGGGAGGAGCAGGAGCAGCGGATCAGGGTGGGCGCCAGCCGGGACGGCATGCTGACCGCGATCCGGCAGGAGAAGCTCGCCGTCACGTCGCACTTCGACGACTGGGCGGAGCCGGCGACCGGCGTCTCGTCCGAGATCTACGGCTGCGCAAACTACCTGGGCGCGCACCACCTCATCCGGGGCAACACGATGACGGCCACCTTCACCCGGGCGCCGGGTGAGTCGCTGGAGTCGTTCACGCTGGAGACCGCGATGGACCGGCTCGCGTACGAGCTGGACATGGACCCGATCGAGCTGCGCGTCAAGAACCACCCGCCGGTGGACTCCCACGGCAACCCCTGGTCGAGCGACGGCCTGGCGGAGTGCCTGCGGCGCGGCGCCGACCTGTTCGGCTGGGCGGATCGGGACCCGACGCCGGGCGTACGGGAGGACGGGCACTACCTGGTCGGCACCGGCGTGGCCGCGGCCGCGTACCCGGTGGCGTTCATGATGCCCGTGCAGCGCGCCCGTGCCCGGATCTTCAACGACGGCAGCGCGGTCGTCCAGACCGGCGCGGCGGAGTTCGGCATCGGCGTGCTGACCGCGATGTCCCAGGTGGGCGCCGACGCGCTCGGTGTCGACATGGACGTGCTGCGGTTCGAGGCGGGTGACACCGACCTGCCCAACACGACGTCGGCCGTGGGCTCGATGGGTGCCACCATGCAGTCGTCGGCGGTGCACAACGCGGGCACGACGTTGCGCAACCAGCTCGTCGCCCACGCCGTCAACGACGACAAGTCGCCGCTGCACGGCCTCGCGACGCGCGACGTGCGCGTCGAGAGCGGCCGGATGGTGTCCACCTTGGACCCGTCGATCGGCGAGTCGTACGCGGACCTGTTGCAGCGCAACCGCCTGCTGGACATGGAGGCGCTGGGAAGCTGGACACCGCCGCCGCTGGACACGCCGCACGGCCTGTTCACCTTCGGTGCCCAGTTCGCCGAGGTCGGCGTCGACAAGGACCTCGGCCTCGTGCGGGTGCGCCGGATGCTGGGCGTGTTCGCGCCCGGCCGGGTGCTCAACCCCAAGCTGGCCCGCAGCCAGCTGCTGGGCGGCATGCTGTGGGGCCTGTCGCAGGCGCTGCTCGAAGGCAACCAGATCGACCGCCAGTCCGGCCGGTGGGCGCTCAACAACCTGGGCGAATATCTGGTGCCGGTGCACGCCGACGTGCCCGACATCCAGGTCGAGTTCGTCGAGGTCGACGACGACGTCGTCGGCCCGCTCGGCGCGAAGGGCATCGGCGAGGTGGGCCAGGTCGGCGCCGCCGCGGCGATCGCCAACGCGGTCTTCCACGCGACCGGGCGCCGGATGAACGAGCTGCCGATGACGGCCGAGGTTGTGATGAACGGTGGCGGCGCCGGATGAGGTGAGCGCGACCGCCGCGTTGCCGGAGCGGCCGGCCATAAGCGCACCCACGGCGGATCTGGGACCGGCCATCCGAGCCGCCATCGCGCGGAGCGTCGCCCGCCAACCGTGGCTCGGCCTGAGCGGGTTGCTGCTCGTGGTGCCGATCGCGGTGGCCCTGGCGTTCGCGATGGACGGCCCGGCCCGCTCGGTGGTCGTGATCGGCCCGATCGTCACGTTCTCGCTCGTGCCGATCGCGGTCGTGGCGTTCTGGTGGAACGACTGGCCCGGGACCGCCCTCGCGCCCCGGTGGCTGTCCGGGTGGCTGAACACCCTGTTCATCGTCGCGGCCGGGGTCGGGCTGACCTTCCTCGGGCAGCTGATAGCCGGCGGCGTCGACCCGCGCGGCGTGTTCGACCCGAACCCGGGGCCGGGCCACCTGCCGACGTTCCCCGCCGTGCTGCCCATCGCCGGCACCGCGTTCACCGCGATGCTGCAGTTCACCCTGGTCAACGAGGGCTGGCCGCTGCGCAAGCTGCCCCGGGTGCCGGCCGGGCTGCTGGCCGCCGCGGTCGCGTGGGGCGCCGCGCTGCTCGTCTACTACTTCGTCGTGGACGTGCACCCGCCGGCGTCCACGGGCCTGCACACTCAGACCGGCCCGATGTCCGGAGCGGCGCTCGGCGCCCTGACGGTGACGATCGGCGCCTGGCAGACGTGGCTCTACGTGACGTGGCGCGGTTGGCCGTTCAACCTGGTCAAGCGGCGCTGGCTGCGGCTGCTGGTCGCCAACGGGACGGTGATCCTGGGCGGCTGGGCGACGTACACGCTGATCCACCTGGCGGTCAGCCCCGGGAAGATCATCGCGGGCGCGGCGGCCTTCATCGCCGCGGGCCTGGTGGTCTCGATGCTGTTCGAGAACGCGGTGCGCCCACATATCACGGCGGTGATGGACAAGTGGCTGTCGGTGCTGACGGTGTCGGCGTTGGCCACGGTGCTGTACGTGGTGCTGACCGCCTATGCCCGAACCGTCGACTTCGGCCGGATCGAACCGACCGAGTTCGTGGTGCACGGCAGCCTGAACGCGCTCGCCTTCTCGGTCATCACCCACGTCGCGGTCGGCCGCCGCTGGCCGTTCGCCAGAGATCTACCTTGAGGGGCGCTCCCGCTTCGGGAGCTTCGCCACCACGAAGTCGTACGAGGCGTCGATCGCCTCCAGGATCTCGTCGTCCGGGATTCCGGTGCCGACCTGGAGCGTGTTCCAGCCCGACCGTCCGATGTAGGCCATCACGGCCGCGGAGTCGGGATAGCGGGCCAGCCACTCGTCGGCCAGCTCGCGGTTGGCGCCGCACTTGAGCCCGACGGTGGGCGGCGGCCCGGCACCGAGGAACGCGAAGATCTTGCTGCCGACCTTGGCGACCTGGTCGCCCTCCCACGGCTCGTCCGGCCACGCACCCGGCTTGGCCAGGCAGTAGGCCACCAAATCGTCCCGGGTCATGCGGTCACCATAGCCGCCGTCGAGCCGTGCGCGAACTCGACGGAGCGTGTCAGCGCGACCACTGATCGCGGCGGGTGCGCTCCCATAGGAAACGTATTCGTAACGAAGGCTTGACCCCCTAGCTGATCACGGCGCAAACTCCCGGAAACGTTTACAGCTACCGGGTGGAGGTGCGGGACGTGGGTCGTAAACGTTTACAGGAATCCGCGGACGGGCGGCCGACGGTGCATACCGTGGCCGCTCGCGCCGGGGTCTCCATCGCGTCCGCGTCTCGCGTGTTGAACGGCGTCGGTGGCAGTCCGGAGACCGTCCGCAAGGTGCGCGAGGCCGCCGCCGAGGTCGGCTACGTGCCCAACGCGATCGCCCGATCGCTGCAGTCGCAGCGCACCGAGCTCGTCGCGCTGGCGGTCGAGGACATCGGCAACCCGGTCTACGTCGAGATGATGCGGGCGATCGAGTCCGTGGTCGCCGACTCGGGTCGACAACTGCTGGTGCACGCGACCGGCGGGCGGATCGACAACGAGACCGCGCTGCTGCGCCGGCTCGCCAACCGCTACGTGGACGGCATGATCGTCTCGCCGATCCGCGTCACCGCCGACCATCTGACCGCGCTCCAGGACAGCCCCGTGCCGGTGGTCGTGGTCGGTCAGCTCGCCGAGGACGCGCCCGTCGACAACGTGCGCACCGACTCGCGGCGGGGCATCGCCCTCGCCGTCGACCATCTCGTCGCCACCGGCCGGCGCCGGATCGGGTTCGTCAACGGACCGCTCGACACGGTTCCCGGTGCGGCCCGTGACGCCGGGTTCCGCACCGCGCTGGCCGCGCACGGCATCGTGCTCGACGAGAACCTCGTCGAGGTCGGCGACTTCCAGTACGCCGCGGGCCGGGACGCCACCGAGCGGCTGCTCGCCCGCGCCGAGCCCGACGCGCTCGTGTGCGCCAACGACCTCATCGCCGTCGGCGCCCTGCACGCCCTGCTGGCCCGCGGCCGGCAGGTGCCGACCGACGTGGCGCTGGTCGGCATGGACGACACCGAGCTGGCCCGGATGATGTTCCCCCAGCTCTCCAGCGTCTCCCTCGGCTCGGCCGAGCGTGGTCGCCGCGCCGCCGAGCTGCTCCTGCAGCGCATCGCCGACCCGAGCCTGCCGCCGCGCCGCGCACAGGTGGCACCCAGCCTGGCCGTGCGGGCCTCCAGCGCGCCGGCAACACACGTCCCGGCCCCCCGGGAAGAGGTGACCTCATGACGACGCTCCGTGTCGGGAAACAACGCTCCGACAAGTTCACCATCTACCTGCTGCTGCTTCCCTCGCTGCTGCCGGTCCTCGTGCTCTCGGTGTTCCCGCTGCTGCGGGGCATCTACCTCGGCTTCACCGACGCCCGCGCCGGGCGCAACGTCGACGTGAACTTCACGGGCTTCGAGAACTACAAGCAGCTGCTCGGCGACGAGATGTTCTGGAACTCGTTCAAGATCGGCCTGATCTGGGCCTTCGGCGTCACCGTGCTCCAGTTCGTCCTCGCCCTCGGGCTGGCGCTGCTGCTCAACCAGCAGCTCCGGTTCCGCGGCGTGGCCCGGGTGCTGTCCGTCGTGCCGTGGGCGATGCCGCCGGTCGTGGTCGGCATCCTCTGGAAGCTCGTCTACCACCCGGACGCCGGCCTGCTCAACGAGTTCTTCCACCGGATCGGCGCGGACGGGCTGCGGGCCAACTGGCTCGGCGACTTCAGCACCGCCCTGCCCGCCGTGATCATCGTGGGTGTCTGGGCCGGCATGCCGCAGACCACCGTGGTGCTGCTGGCCGGGCTCCAGGGCGTCGCGAAGGAGCTGCACGAGGCCGCGGCGGTCGACGGAGCCAGCGCGTGGCACCGGTTCCGGCACGTCACGCTGCCCGCGCTGACGCCGGTCATCGTGGCGATCACGTCGCTGGACTTCATCTGGAACTTCAACTCGTTCGGCCTGGTCTACGTGCTGACCGCCGGCGGCCCGGGCGGCAAGACGATGTTGCCGATGCTCTTCGCGTACGAGGAGGCGTTCCGCTACGGCAACTACGGGTACGCCGCCGCCCTCGGCAACGTGATGGTCGTGATCATCGTGGCGCTGCTCGCCATCTATCTCCGTCGCCGGCTGCGGGAGGCGAACTGACATGCTGGGCAAACCGAGCCGCACCGGTCGGGCCTTGCAATACCTGGCCCTCGCGGCATACCTGGTCTTCCTCGGGTTCCCGCTGGTCTGGCTGCTCTCGACGGCCTTCAAGCCGCCGCGCGAGCTGGTGCAGCTGCACCCGGCGCTGATTCCGAGCAACCCGACGTTCCAGAACTTCGTGCAGGCGTTCACCGAGCAGGAGCTCGGCCGGGCGGCGTGGAACAGCCTCCAGGTCTCGCTCGCCTCGGCGGTGCTGACCGTGCTGGTCGCCATGCCGGCGTCGTACGCCCTCGCGAGGTTCAAGTCGAAGCTCGGCACGGTGGCGCTGGGCTGGGTGCTGCTGTCCCAGCTCTTCCCGTTCGTCCTGCTGATCATCCCGATCTTCCTGGTGCTGCGGCAGGCCGGCCTGGCCAACTCGCACGCCGGGCTGATCCTGATCTACGTCGTCTGGGCGCTGCCGTTCGCGCTCTGGATGCTGCAGGGCTTCGTCCGCAACATTCCGCGCGAGCTGGAGGAGGCGGCGTCGGTCGACGGCGCGAGCCGGTTGCAGACCCTGCGCCGGGTGGTCTTCCCGCTGCTCGCGCCGGGCCTGGTGGCGACCGCGCTGTTCTCGTTCATCTCCGCCTGGAACGAGTTCTTCTTCGCCCTGGTGCTGATCAAGACACCCGAGCTGCAGACGCTGCCCGTCGCGCTGGCCCGGTTCGTCGGCATCGAGGGCACCGCCCGGCTCGGCCCGCTGGCCGCCGGTTCACTGCTGGCCACCCTGCCCAGCCTGGTCTTCTTCGCGTTCATGCAACGCCGGCTCTCGTCCGGGTCCCTCGCGGGCGCGGTCAAGGGCTGATCAAACCCCCATCCCCAAGGAGGTAAAACCGATGCTCCCCATCAGATTTCGTCGACTAGCCGCGGCCGCGGCGGTCGCCGTGGTCGGCGTCGGCGCGCTCGCCGCGTGCGGCAGCGGCGGCGACGACGAGGCCTCGTCCGGCCCGGTCAAGCTGCGGTTCCTCAGCCTCGCGTGGCAGAAGGAGTCGCTGCAGGCCAACAAGGACCTGGTCGCCAAGTGGAACTCCGAGCACCCCGACATCCAGGTCGAGTACGTCCAGGGTGACTGGAACTCGGTGCACGACCAGCTGCTCACCTCGTTCGAGGGCGGCGACGCGCCGGACATCGTGCACTACGAGGCCTCGTCGATCGGCGAGTTCAGCAAGCAGGGCTACCTGGCCGACCTCAAGGACCTGATCCCGGCCGACCTGAAGGGCCAGATCGACCAGGGCGTCTGGGACACCACGACGTTCGACGGCCAGGTCACCGGTGTTCCGTTCCTGTTGGAGTCGCAGGTCGTCATCGCCAACAAGAAGCTGCTGGACGCGGCCGGCGTCACCGTTCCGGCGGCCGACGCCGGCTGGACCTGGGACGAGTTCCAGGCCAACGCCCAGAAGCTGACCAAGTCCGGCCAGTACGGCGTGGCGTGGGCGCTCAAGTCGCCGACCAACCGGGTGCTGAACCTGGCGCTCAACTACGACGGCAAGTTCTTCTACACCGACGGCGGCAAGACCGAGGTCAAGATCGGTGACGCGGAGAAGGAGATCCCGAAGCGCATCCACGACATGCTCTACACGTCGAAGACGGCCTCGCCGGAGGCGCTCGGCATGAGCGGCGCCGACACGCTGCCGGGCTTCTTCGCCGGCAAGTACGCGATGCTGCCCGGCTCGGTCTCGCTGCGCCAGCAGATGGTCGAGCAGGCGCCGAAGGACTTCGAGTGGGTCACGCTGCCGCCGGTCAAGGGCCTGTCCGCCAACCAGGCGGCCAACCCGCAGACGCTGTCGATCTCCGCGGACTCGAAGCACAAGGAGCAGGCCGCGCAGTTCCTGTCGTTCTTCCTCAACCCGACCAACATGGCCACGCTGGCCAAGGGTGACTGGCTGGTGCCGACCGGCAAGCAGGCCAACGAGGAGCTCGTCAAGCTCACCGAGGGCAAGCAGGGCTGGGACGTGGCCGCCAACAGCGCCGCCGACCTGACCGTCGCACCGTTCCAGCAGGCCGACGGTTACCCGGAGTGGAAGACCAAGTACGCCACCCCGGCCCTCCAGCAGTACTTCGCCAACAAGATCACCCTGGACCAGCTCGCAGCTCAGTTGGTCGACGGTGGCAAGCAGGTTCTGAGGTAACAATGTCACTCTTGCTCGACACATCGGTCGGTTGCCTGGTCGGCGCCGCGGTCGGAGACGCCCTGGGTGGCGCCACCGAAACCGCGTTGCCGGAGCAGATCCGAGCCCGCTTCGGTGGCTGGGTCGAGGGCATCGTGCCCCCGTACCACGCCGACTGGGCCACCGCGCGGCCACTCGCGCCGTACCACAAGGGCGACGGGCACATCACCGATGACACCTTGATGACCCATGCCCTGGTACGCGCGTACGCGGCCAAACGGGACCACCTCGACGCGTACGACGTGGCGGATCTGCTGGTACCTGACCTGATCGAGCGGGTGGTGCACATCCCCGACCTGGAGCGGGACGGGGTGACCTTCCATCGGCTCGCGGCCGCCGAGCGGTGGCTGGTCACCCGCCTGCACCACGCACACGCGGACCCGCGTGAGGCCGGGGTCGGCAACATCGTCAACTGCGGTGCGGCCATGTACATGGCACCGGTCGGCATCGTCAACGCGGGCGACCCGGCCGGGGCGTACGCCGAGGCCGTGGAGCTCACCGGCGCGCACCAGCACAGCTACGGCCGGGAGGCCGCGGCGGTGTTCGCCGCCGCGGTCGCCGCGGCGGCGGCCCCCGGCGCGGGTGTCGAGGACGTGGTGACGGCGGCGCTCGACCTGGCGCGCGACGGCACGAGGGGGGCCATCGACGCCGTGGTCAAGGAGGCCCGGGGGCACGACGACTGGCGCGTCGCGATCCCCGCGTTGCGGGCCGCCGTGGCGCCCTTCGACACGGTCGGCGAGGACTACCGCCGGCCGGGTCTGGGCGCCCGCCGGCCGAGCCGGCTGCACGCCATCGAGGAGCTGCCGGTCGCCATCGGCATGCTCGTGGTGGCGCGCGGCGAGTTCCGTCCGGCCGTGCTGGGCTCGGTCAACTACGGCCGGGACGCCGACTCGACCGCCACCATGGCCGGCGCGATCGCCGGTGCGCTCGGTGGCGCCGACGCGGTGCCCGCCGAGTGGTCCGACGTGGTTGCCACCGCCTCGAAGACCGACCTGGTCGAGCCGGCCCGGGTCCTCGCTACCGTGGCCAGCGAGGTCTTCGACCGCGACCGGGCCCGGTTCGCCCGGCGCGCGGAGCGGTTCGCCGAGCTCGCCGGCGGCACCCGGTGAGGATCACCTGGGTGCAGCCCGAGGACCTGCTGCCGCACGAGCTCGCGGCCAGCCGGGACGAGGGCCGCGACGTGACCGCGTTGGCCGCACGGTGGACGGCGGCCGGCGGGGACCTCACGCCGCCGGTCAGCGGCGCGTCGCCGGAGCCGGCGTCGCCGGCCCTGCGGGCACTCGCCGTCGAACTGCTCGACGCCGCCGACGCGTTGCCGCCGGCGGCTAACTCGGATGAGCCCGACGACCTGGCCGGCCTGCGGGCGACCTGGCCGGCGACGTGGTCGCTGCCGACGACCGCGTCGGCGGACCGGTTGCACGGTGCCTGGCTCGGCCGGGCGGTCGGCTGCCTGCTCGGCAAGCCGGTGGAGAAGATCTCCCGACACGGGATCCGGGAGATCCTCACCGCCACCGGCGGGTGGCCCCTGCGCGGGTACTTCACCGCGCGGGGGCTGCCGCCCGAGGTCGCGGAGCGCTTTCCGTGGAACCGGCGCAGCGCGCCGACCAGCCTCGCCGAGAACATCGACGGCATGCCCGAGGACGACGACCTCAACTTCGCGTTGCTGGCCCTGCGGGTGCTGGAGACGCACGGGCGCGGCTTCACCAGCGCCGACGTGGCGCAGGCGTGGCTCGACTGGCTGCCCGGCGGGCGGGTCTTCACCGCCGAGCGGGTGGCCTACCGCAACCTGCTGCTGGGCTACCCGCCGCCGGCCAGCGCGCGGCGGCACAACCCGTTCCGCGAGTGGATCGGCGCCCAGATCCGCACCGACGTGTACGGCTGGGTCAACCCGGGCCGGCCCGACCGGGCGGCCGAGCTGGCCTGGCGGGACGCCGTGGTCAGCCATGTCCGCGGCGGGTTGCACGGCGCGCTGTGGGCCGCCGCCCTGGGCGCCGCCGCGCCGGTCGCCCGCGACGTCGACGAGGTGCTGGACGCCGCCGAGGCCGTGCTGCCGCCGCGCAGCCGGTTCGCCACCACGGTCCGCGAGGCGCGGGCGCTCGGGGCGGGCTCCGACGACTGGGAAGCGGTGGTCGACGAGCTCTACGCCCGGCACGGCCACCTGCACTGGGTGCACGTGCGCAACAACGCGGCCCTGGTGGCCGCCGCGCTCGCGTACGGCCGGGGCGACCTCGAGCGCTCGATCTGCGCCGTCGTCAGCGGCGGCTGGGACACCGACTCGACCGGCGCCACGGTCGGCGCGGTGACGGGCGCGCTGACCGGCGCCGCCGCCCTGCCGGAACGCTGGACCGGTCCGCTGCACAACCGGCTGGCCAGCAGCATCGCCGGCTTCGACGGCATCGGCTTCGACACGCTCGCCGCCCGCACCCTGGCGGTGGCGGCATGAGCGAGCGTAGCGAGCGCAGTCAACTCAGTTGCCCGCGTTCATGCTCCGCCGACCGAAGGGAGGTGGCGGCATGACCGCGCGCGTGGTGGTTGTCGGCAGCACCAACCTGGATCTGGTCGTGACGACGCCGCAGCTGCCCCGGCCGGGGGAGACGGTGCTCGGCGAGGACTTCCGCACCGTGCCCGGCGGCAAGGGCGCCAACCAGGCCGTTGCCGCCGCCCGGGCCGGCGCGGACTGCGCGTTCGTCGGCGCGGTCGGCTCCGACGACTTCGGCGTGCGGCTGCGCGACAGCCTGGTCGCGGCGTCGGTCGACGTTCGTGGCCTGCGCACCGTTCCCGGCCCGTCCGGGGTGGCGCTGATCGCGGTCGACCAGGCGGCCGAGAACTTCATCGTGGTCGCGCCGGGCGCGAACGGCGCGCTCGCCGACCTGACCGACGACGACCGGGCGGCGATCGGCGCCGCCGACGTGTTGCTGCTCCAGCTCGAGGTGCCACTGCCCACCGTGGTCGCCGCGGCCGGCGCCGCCCGCGCGGCCGGCACCACCGTGGTACTCAACGCCGCACCGGCCGCGTCGCTGCCGGCGGAGCTGTTGGACCTGGTAGACCTGCTGGTGGTCAACGAACACGAGGCGGCGGTGGTGTCCCGGGCGGCCGAGCCGCTGGACGCCCTCCTGGAGCTGGTGCCCCGGGTCGTCATGACGCTGGGCGCCCGCGGTGCGCTCTACGCCGACCGCTTCGGCCGCCGGCTCGAGGTGCCCGCCCCGCGCATCGAGGCCGTGGACACCACCGCGGCCGGTGACGCCTTCACCGGCGCCCTCGCGGTCGGTTGGGCCGAGCAGGGGGAAGCGGCGATCGCGCACACCCTGCGGTGGGCCTGTGCCGCCGGTGCCGCCTGCGCCGAGCGCGCGGGTGCCTCCTCCGCCCTGCCCGACCGGGCCACCATCGACGCCCTGCACGACGCGACCTACCGAGGAACTCCGTGAGCTTCAACCCGTACGTCCCGCGGCCCATCGACCTGCCGACCGAGGTGCCGCTGGCCGGCCACGCGGACCTCACCGACCTGGACGAGGCGAAGATCTTCGCCGCGCCGTCCGACCCGGCCGACTGGCCGGCCTGGCGCGCGCAGCTCACCCGGTGGCGGGCCGGCGCCCGGGAACGGCTCGGTTACACCGGCAGCCACTACGACGAGATCCCCGGCGACTGCTTCTCCGTCTGCCTGGCCTGGCTGTGGGACGAGACGCTCTACGACCACGAGCGCGGCGTCTTTACGGTCGACGCGTTCCTCGACACCGCCGCCTGGGACTTCGGCGGCTTCGACGGGGTGGTGCTCTGGCACGCGTACCCGGTGATCGGTCTGGACGACCGCAACCAGTTCGACTGGTACCGGGACGTCCCGGAGCTGCCCGCCGTCGTGCGCGCCTTCCAGGACCGGGGCGTCCGGGTGTTCGTCGACTACAACCCGTGGGACACCGGGACCCGCCGCGAGCCGGGCACCGACGCGGCGGAGGTCGCCGCGCTGGTCGAGACCCTCGGCGTCGACGGCGTCTTCCTGGACACGCTCAAGGAGGGCGCCGGCGAGCTGCGCGCGACCCTCGACAAGATCCGCCCCGGCCTGGTGCTGGAGGGGGAGAGCCGCGTCCCGCTCGCCCGCATCGAGGACCACGCGATGTCCTGGGCGCAGTGGTTCGCCGACTCCGAGGTGCCGGGCGTGCTGCGGGCCAAGTGGTTCGAGCGGCGCCACGTGCTGCACCACACCCGCCGCTGGCACCGCGACCACCTCGACGAGCTGCACTCCGCCTGGCTCAACGGCGTCGGCCTGCTGGTCTGGGAGAGCGTCTTCGGCGTCTGGGTCGGCTGGAACGAGCGGGACCGCGCGGTGCTGCGCGCGATGCGCCGCGTGCAGACCAGCCACCCGGCCTGGTTGCGCTCCGAGGACTGGGTGCCGCTCGCGGACCATCCCGGGACCGGGCAGGTGTACGCGTCCCGCTGGACGCACGACGGCGATCCGCTGTGGACGGTGGTGAACCGGGGCGGCGACCACGACGGGCCATGGCTGGTCGTCGACGGGCCTGGCGGCCGGTTCGTCGACCTGGTCACCGGTGCGCCGTTGACCGTGACCGACGCTGGAGACGGCCGTTTCGCGGTCGGCGGCCCGCTGCCGGCCGGCGCGATCGCCGCCGTGGTGCGCACCGACGCCGCGGTCGAGTCGCACGAGCCGCCGGTCGGCGACCCGTCGTTCCCGGCCCGATCCGCTGTTCGCATGCGCACCCCGTGGGCTCCGCTCTCGGAGGTGCCGGCGGTGCTCGTGGCCGTCGACGCCGTCCGGCGGGATCTGGTGGTCCGGCACCGGGTGCGGGAGACCGGTCTCTACGGCGAGGCACCGTATGTCGACGAGTGGAAGCCGCTGCCGCCCCGCCTGCACCACACAGGCACGGTGCGCCGCAGTGTCCATCTCGGACGGTTCGCCATCGCGACGCACGAGGTGACCCACGGCGAGTACGCGTCGTTCCTGCGTGCCACCGGCTACCGCCCGGTCCGCGCCGAGCGGTTCACCGCCGGTCAGGGCCCCGCCGACGCGCCGGTCACCGGTGTCGACCTGGCCGACGCTCGGGCGTACGCCGCCTGGGCCGGACTGCGGCTCCCCACCGAGGACGAGTGGCAGGTGGCCGCCGAAGCGGGCCTGCTCGCCCGCCGCGAGCCGCTGGTGTGGAACCTGACCGAGAGCGAGCACACCGACGGGCGTACCCGGTTCGTGATCCTCAAGGGCGGCGCCGCGTACGAGGCGCAGGGTTCCGACTGGTATTTCGACGGCGGACCGCAGCCCGCCGACGTCTCGGTGAAGCTGGTGCTGACCGGCGCCGGAATGACCCGCTCCGACCAGATCGGCTTCCGCTGCGCGGCCGATCTCCCCGACGACGAGGAGTGACCTGATGGGCAGACTCTGGCGGATCGGCGGCGGCGTGGCCGTCGTGCTCGTCGCGCTCGGCGTGGCCGCGGCCATGCCCGACCGGGCCGGCGCGGAACGCGTGCGCGCGGGCACCCTGACCACCGCGGCCGCGCCGTCACCGGCGCTCGGCGGGAGCATCGACTACACCGTCTACCTGCCCTACGGATACGACGCCGCGGCGGCCACTCGCTACCCGGTGCTCTACCTGCTGCACGGGCGCGGCGACACCATGCAGGCCTGGACCCGGGTGAAGGACGACCTGGACAAGCTGATCGCCGACGGCGAGGTGCCGCCGGTGATCGCGGTGCTGCCGGACGCGCCCTGGAGCGGTCGCGGCAACTACTACATGGACTCGGCCTACACCGGCGCCGACGACCCGGGCCGACCGGTGGAGACGGCGTTCACCCGGGACCTGGTCGCGCACGTCGACGCGACCTATCGCACCGCCGCGCACCGGGGTGCCCGGCTGATCGGCGGCTACTCGATGGGCGGGGCCGGTGCCCTGCGCTACTCGCTCGCGCACTCCGACCTGTTCGCCAACGCGCTGGTGCTCAGCCCGGCCGTGTACAAGCCGCTGCCGCCGGTGGACTCGTCGGCGCGGGAGTTCGGCGCCTTCGGGTCGGGCGACCAGCGGTTCTCCGAGGAGGTCTACCAGCGGCTCAACTACCCGGCGCTGCTGTCGGGCCGGGACGCGGACCTGCCGGTGCGGATGTACATCGCGGTCGGCGACGACGAGTGGGCCAACCCGGACCCGGCCGACGCGGCGCACGACCTGGACTACGAGGCCGCGACGCTCTACAACGCGGTGCGGCGCGCCGACGGGGTGGCCGCCGAGTTCCGCGTCGTTGACGGTGGGCACGACTGGGACGTGTGGCGACCGGCCTTCGTGGACGGTCTCAAGCACCTGGCGGGCACCCTGAGTGCCACGCCGGCGGCCGGGC
Source organism: Asanoa hainanensis (assembly GCF_900188485.1). Lineage (GTDB taxonomy): Bacteria > Actinomycetota > Actinomycetes > Mycobacteriales > Micromonosporaceae > Asanoa > Asanoa hainanensis. Next base: position 254,494 of record NZ_FZPH01000005.1, on the reverse strand, counting down.
TGCCCGGGCCGCTTTACGGCACTGCGGGTGCCGACTGGGCCGGCGGCGTCGCGGCGCACCCCGACGGCACCACCACCATCGGGTACGCGGCCTCCGGGCCGGTGGCCGGTCAGCCGTACGCGGGCGGCCTCGACGCGGTCGTGAGCCGGGTCGGCGGGTGGACGACGCAGTTCGGCACGCCGGCCAACGACCGCCTCTACGGCGTGGTGCCGACGGCCGACGGCGGTGTGCTGGCGGCCGGCTACACCCGCGGCGACCTGGACGGCGCGCATCCGGCCAGCCCGGCGGACGACGCTTTCGTGACCCGGCTTTCCGCGTCCGGGCAGCGGTCGTGGCTGACGCAGGCCGGCGACCCGGCCAAGGCGGACCGGTTCTACGCGCTGGCGGCGGCACCGGACGGCGGCGCTTACGTGGCCGGCTACTCCAGCGGCTCGTTCGCGGGCGGCGCTTCCGCGGGTGACAAGGACGCGGTGGTCGCCCGGATCTCCGCTTCCGGCCAGGTCGTCTGGAGCCGCCAGTTCGGCGGTCCGGGCGAGGACAAGGCCTACGCGGTGGCCGCGGACGCCCAGGGCGTCTACGTCGCCGGCAGCACCTCGGGCGCCCTGGCCGGCACCACGCCACTGGGCGGTCTCGACGGCTGGCTGGCCCGGTACACACCGGACGGTGAGCGGTCCTTCGTGACGGCGGTCGGCGGCGACGGGGACGACCTGCTCGGTGGCGTCGCGATCGCCGCCAACGGCACGGCGGTGGCCACCGGGTCGACCGGCGGCGACGTGCTCACCGTCGCTTATACCAAGGCAGGCAAGCAGAAGTGGCGCACGGTGGTCGGTGGCCGGGGCGCCGATGCGGGTGCGGACGTCGTGCCGCTTCCCGACGGCGGTGTCGCGGTGGTCGGCTTCACCGGTAGCACGCTCGGGCTGCCGGTCGGCGGCGCTGACGTGCTGACCCTGCGGCTGGATTCCCGCGGGCGTCAGGTGGGCGTGGCCCAGTACGGCACGGCCCGTGACGACGCGGCCGACGCGTTCGGCGAGGAGAACGTCTACGCGACCCGGGCCGCCGACGGCCGGCTGCTGGTCAGTGGGCTGACCGACGGGGATGTCTTCCTGGCCGCCGTCGACGCGGGGAAGGGGACGCCATGACGGCACCACTGCACGGGGTGAAGGTCGTCGACCTGGCGACCCTGTTCGCCGGCCCGCTCGCGGCGGCCTTCCTCGGTGACTTCGGCGCCGACGTGGTCAAGGTCGAGCATCCGGCCAAGCCGGACCCCGCGCGCGGCCACGGGCCCGCCAAGTACGGCGTCGGCCTGTGGTGGAAGGTGCTGGGCCGCAACAAGCGCACGGTCACCGCCAACCTCTCCGACCCGGACGGCGCGGCGGTGCTGCGCCGGCTGCTCGCCGACGCCGACGTGCTCGTGGAGAACTTCCGCCCCGGCACCCTGGAACGCTGGGGTCTCGGGCCGGCGGAGCTGCACGCGGTCAACCCGCGGCTGGTGGTCGCTCGGATCAGCGGGTTCGGCCAGGTCGGTCCGTACGCGCGCCGGCCCGGCTTCGGCACGCTCGCGGAGGCGATGAGCGGTTTCGCGGCGGCCACCGGGGAACCGGACGGTCCGCCGACGCTGCCGCCGTTCGGGTTGGCCGACTCGGTCGCCGCGCTGGCCACGGCGTACGCGGTGATGCTCGCCCTGCGCTCCCGGGATGTCAGCGGCACCGGCCAGGTGGTCGACCTGGCCATCATCGAGCCGATCATGGCGATGCTCGGGCCGCAGATCACCTGGTACGACCAGCTCGGCTACGTGCAGCCCCGGCTGGGCAACCGGTCGAACAACAACGCGCCCCGCAACACGTACCAGTGTGCTGATGGTCGTTGGGTGGCTGTCTCGACCTCCGCCCAGAGCATCGCCGAGCGGGTGATGGCGTTGGTCGGCCGGCCGGAGCTCGTCGCCGAGCCGTGGTTCGCGACCGGGAGCGGGCGGGCCGCGCACGCCGACGAGCTCGACGCCGCGGTCGGCTCGTGGGTGGCGCAGCGCGATCGGGACGAGGTGGTGGCCGCGTTCGAGGAGGCACAGGCCGCGGTGGCGCCCGTCTACGACGTGCGGGACATTCTCGCGGATCCGCAGTACGCGGCCCTCGGGACCGTGCGGACCGTGCCGGACGAGGAGCTCGGTGCGGTGCGCATGCAGAACGTGCCGTTCCGGCTCTCGGAGACGCCGGGGGAGATCCGGCACGCGGGGCGGCGGCACGGTCAGGACACCGACGCGGTCCTGGCCTCCCTGGGTTATTCCCCTGACGAGGTGGCCGCGTTGCGCACCCGTGGGGCGATCTGATGCTGCTGACGTGGCTCTACGTGCCCGGCGACCGGCCGGAGCGGTTCGCGAAGGCGGTGGCGTCGGGCGCCGACGCGGTCATCCTCGACCTGGAGGACGCGGTGGTTCCCGGCCGCAAGGCGTACGCCCGGTCGGCGGTCGCGGAGTTCCTCGCTGTGCCTTCGCCGGTGCCGGTGCAGGTTCGGGTCAGCGAAGAGGTGGAGCTTGACCTGGCGGCGGTGGCGGGCCTTCCGGGGCTGGGCGGGCTGCGGCTGCCCAAAGTGGAGTCTGCGGGCTTTGTCGCCGCGGTGGCGGCGCGGGTCGACGTGCCGCTGCATCCGTTGATCGAGTCGGCGGTCGGGCTGGAGAACGCTTTCGCCATCGCGTCCGCTTCCGCTGTCGCGTCTCTTGGTCTGGGCGAGGCCGACCTGCGCTCGGACCTCGGTGTGACCGACGACGAGGGGCTGCTGTGGGCGCGTGGCCGGGTGGTGGTGGCGGCCCGCGCCGCCGGTCTGCCGCCGCCGGCGATGGCGGTCTACACCGACCTGGCCGATACCGACGGGCTGGTGGCGTCGTGCGCGCGCGGGAGACGGCTCGGCTTCCTCGGCCGGGCGGCCATCCATCCCCGCCAACTGCCGGCGATCGTCGCGGGCTTCCGGCCGTCGCCCGCCGAAGTCGACCGGGCGACGGCGCTGTTGGCGGCGGTGGCCGGGGCCGCTCGCCAGGACTCGGGGACGGTGGTGCTGCCGGACGGGCGCTTCGCCGACCGCGCGATGGTCGCCGCCGCTCAGCGGACCGTCGACCTGGCCGCCCGCTACCGCTGACTCACCTCGTACGGTTGGCGGGCCCCGTCGACACAAGGAGAAGCCATGACCGATCCGCAAGCCCTCGTCGCACAGCTCGAGGAGCAGGAGCGCCGGCTGGTGTTCGCCCGGTTCGACAACGACGACGCGTGGCGGCTCGGGTCCGCGATCGTGGCGCTCGGGCGCGAGCGGAGCCTGCCCATCACGGTCGACATCCGCCGGCACGGTCACCAGCTCTTCCACGCCGCGTTGCCGGGCACCGCACCCGACAACGACCGCTGGATCGAACGCAAGATCCGCGTGGTCGAGCGCTTCAACGCCGCGTCGTTCCTCGTCGGCCGGCGCCTGGCGGCGGCGGGCCGCACCCTGGGCCCGGACGAGGGCATCGAGCCGGCGGACTACGCACCGCACGGCGGGTCGTTCCCGGTGCGGATCGCTGACGTCGGCGTCGTCGGGACGGTAACGGTCTCGGGCCTGCCCCAGGCCGACGACCACGCGCTGGTGGTAGAGGCGATCGAGGCGTTCCTGGCAGGCTGAGCGGCATGGATCCGCTGCTTTTCGCGCCGATAGAAACCCTGCGCCAGCGCCAGAGCGCGAAGTGGCGCACCCATCCGTCGGACGTGCTGCCGTTGCCGGTGGCCGAGATGGACGTTGACCTGGCCCCGCCGATTCAGGCCGCGCTGCGGGCGGCGGTCGAGCGCTCGGACACGGGCTACCCAGCGCCGATGCCGGCGATGGCTCTGGCCCTGGCCGGCTTCGCCGGTGAACGGTGGGGCTGGGAGCTCGACCCGTCGTCGGTGACGGCGGTGACCGACGTGGGTGTCGGCGTCGTGGAACTGCTGCGGGTCCTGGTGCGCCCGGGCGACCCGGTGGTGATCTGCCCGCCGGTCTACCCGCCGTTCTTCGACTGGGTCCCGGAGGCCGGCGGCCGGGTGCACGAGGTGCCGCTGGCGGAGGGCCGGCTCGACCTGCCGGGCCTGGAACGCGCGTTCGCCACGCACCCGGCCGCGTTCCTGCTGTGCAACCCACACAACCCGGTCGGCCGGGTACACACCCGCGAAGAGCTGACCGAGCTCGTCCGCCTGGCGACGGCGTACAACGTGCCGATCCTCAGCGACGAGATCCACGCGCCGCTGGTGCTACCGGGCGCGACGTTCACCCCACTCCTGACGGTCCCGGGCGCCGCCGCCGTAGCGGTCAGCCTGGTCTCGACAAGCAAGGCCTGGAACCTGGCGGGCCTGAAATGCGCCACGATCGTCACGGCGTCGCCGAAGATGGCCGCGCTGACCGACCGCCTACCACCGGACACCCCGTGGCGCATCGGCCATTTCGGCGTCCTGGCCAGCGTGGCCGCGTACACCGAAGGGGTCCCGTGGCTGGACCAGCTGCTCGCCACCCTCGACGAGCGCCGGTCCCTGCTCGGCCGGCTGCTGGCGGAGCGCCTGCCCACGCTGTCGTGGCAGCCGCCCGAGGCGACGTTCCTGGCCTGGATCGACTGCTCGTCCATCGGCGCCGGGGCCAGGGACCTGTTCTTCGAGAAGGGCCGGGTGGCCCTCGAACCCGGCCCGCTCTTCGGAGCCGCGGGCCGCGACCACGTCCGCCTCAACTTCGGCACGAGCGCGGAGATCTTGGAGGCCGCGATCGACCGCATGGCAAAAGCCATCGACAGTTGACCCTGCTCGGATGTGCGGCTGGGGCTCCCGAACTGGGGGACAACAATGATCGCGCGGTGGCAGGTCCCAGCCTTGCGGTAATGGTCGTGGGCGCGGTCTCCGTCAGGCTCCGTTGTGCGGCAGCGGCAAAGCGCAGGCGCGTACTGGCCGGCACGGAGGTAAACGCGTCAAGGCCCCGCGAGAGGCCAACGCGGCCGCGCCCAGCTGCGACGGCCGCGTGGCAAGCAGGCAACGACCACAACACGTGCCGCTGCGCGAGAAGGTGCCCATCCGCGACAGACGCGTCGCGCAAAGACGCGACGGCAACCGCCGTGCGGCCGTCGACGCGAGCCGCCACCGCCGGGATCGCCCGCAGCCACGCCGGTGGACTGCCCGAAACGCAGCGGGACGGATCGACAAAGTCTCGGCGACGACATCTCGATCTCTGCCCGGTCCGCCGCGTTGTTATCGCGGTCGGGCCCTGCCCGAACAATGATCATGCTCCCGGCCTGCGAATGTACCGCGGCTGCACCGGCGCTGTAACGCGTACCTCGATCGTCTCATAATCGCCGCTGTCTCACAGACTGGGGAAAGCATGAGACCGAACCGACTGGCGCTCGTCCTGTCCGGCATGGCCGTGATGATGCTAACCGGCGGGGTTGCCGACATCGCAACCGCCGCTGCCCCGGCGTCGTGCCGAGTGGATACCAGGACCACCGAGGAGTCCCCCGCATGGCTCTCGTCACCCGCCGGCAAGCGGGTCGTTGAGGCGCTTGCCGGCGAACTCGATCGGCCGACCACCGCTGCCGCAGGCAAGACCGACGGCCTAGACGCGCTGCGCGCGGGCATCATCGGCCGCACCGTCGACCACCAGACGAAGGAAATCGTCGTGGTGATCGACCCGAACCAGCACGACCGGGTCACGCTCGGGCGAGACCTCTCCCAGGTCGCTGACCGCGCCCGCGGCGCTGCCGCCGGTCCCAAGGTGCGTGTCCAGGCTGGCTGCTCGTCCGCGGCCGAGCTCTTGGACGCCAAGCGCATCCTGTCTGCCCGAGACTGGCACCCGCAGGCGGCACAGGCGTCGTTCATGTCCTATCTCGACCCGGCCGACTCGCGCTTCCACGTCGAGGTGGACAAAGCGTACCCGGGCGTCGCCGACGCCCTGCGTGCCCGACTGGGCGACCGGGTTGACGTCACGTTGGGCTTACCGAGCCGCACCGACCGCAACAATGACGCGTCCCCGCACAAGGGCGGCGCGAAGATCAACGACGGCGCCTCGGCTTGCACTTCGGGCTTCGCGGTCCGGCAGTCTGACGGCACCCGCGCGGCCGTCACCGCCGGCCACTGCTTCGATGACTACGCACAGGTGAACTCAGGCAGCCAGTACTACGGCTTTGCGGTCCCGCGGAGGAACTATCCCACCTACGACATGAGACTGGTGACCGCCAACAACCAGTGGTACACCAATGTCATCCACGTCGACCCCTGCTGCCCGAGCGCCCGCACCGTCTGGTACTCGGGAAATCCTGCCGTGAACTCGCTGGTGTGCACCAGCGGCTCCTTCTCCCTAGCCAAGTGCGGCATCCGGGTGCTGAACTGGACCGGGGAATACTGTGATTCCTACGGCTGCACCTGGGGCCTGATAACCGGCCGGCGCGACGACGGCAGCTTCATAGTCCAGAACGGAGACTCCGGAGCGCCGGTCTACAGCAGACCACCCGGCAACAACATTGCCTCGATCCACGGCATGGTCGTAGTCGGGAATGGCTCGACGATGATGGCGGAGCTGATCTCCGGCATCGAGTACAACTTGAACGTCACTGTCGCCACACTTCCCTGACGCTCCTCACCCCCGCACCCGCATCAGATGGCAGCATCGTCTGATGCGGGTGTTCCTTCGCAGCGGAGCCAGGCAACAGCGCCGCCGCCCTGGGATCGCCGGCCCCGACCCGCTTGTTCCGGCATCTTCCACGTACATGGAATAGCCGTGCCTCCGCGCGTTGGGTGCCGGGAGAGTGGGCATACAAACGTTCTGGGGGGAAACCGTGGAGTTCCGGGTCTTGGGCCCGCTGGAGGTGAGCGGCGACGAGGCGGTCCTGCCGTTGGGATCCGCGCAGAAGCCGCGATTGGTGCTGGCCGCATTGTTGTCGCGGGCGGACCAGCCCGTGCAGCTCGACTGGCTTATGAGTGCGGTCTGGGCCGATCACCCGCCGGCGTCCGGACGGAAGAATCTGCAGCACTACGTCCATCAGCTACGCGCGCTGCTGGGTGCCGACCGCATCGCGAGCCATCCGGGCGGCTATCTCATCCACGCCGGGGACGACATGGACGCGGCGCGCTTCCGCCGCATCGCCATGGAGGGGCGCGCGGCGCTCGACGAAAAAGACGCGCACCGGGCGGGCGATCGGCTGCGCGCGGCGCTTGACTTGTGGCGAGGGCCGGCGTACGCCGAGTTCACCGATTGCGCGGCGCTTGTTGGTGAAGCCGCACGCTTGGACGACCTGCGGCTGAGCGTCTACGAGAACTGGGCCCAAGCCGAACTGACGCTGGGGCGTTACGGCACGCCCGTGAGCGAGTTGACGGACCTGCTCCGGGCCCATCCGTACCGGGAAAGCCTGATCGGTTACCTGATGCGGGCGTTGTACGGGGCCGGGCGACAGGCTGATGCGCTACAGGTATTCCGCAAAATGCGGACCTGTTTCATCGAGCAGCTCGGGATCGAACCAGGGCACCAGTTGCAGCGGCTCCACCAGCAGATGCTGCGCGGCGACGAGGAGCTCGCCACCCATGTGGTCGACATTGTCCAAGGCTCGTTGACGGCCAGCGCCAACGATGCGATCGCGGTGCCCGTTCCTCGCGAGCTTCCCGCCGACGTGTCCGGCTTCGCCGGCCGCGAGGATGTTCTCAAGGCGCTCGACGAGTTGCTACCCGGCAATCCGCAGAGCTCCGCCAGACCCGTGGTCATCGCCGCGATCACCGGCACGGCCGGAGTCGGCAAGACGGCCCTGGCCGTCCATTGGGCGCACCGCGTCGCAGAGCAGTTCCCCGACGGGCAGCTATACCTCAACCTCTGTGGACACGCCCAAGGCCGTCCTCTGCGCCCGATCGAAGCACTCACCGCGCTGCTCACCGGCCTCGGAACGCCGCTCGATCAGATCCCGGTCGAGGTCACCGCGGCTGCGGCGCGGTACCGCTCGCACGTCGCGGGACGGCGTGTCCTGATCGTGCTCGACAATGCCGAATCCACGGCCCAGGTCCGCCCACTCCTGGCCGGGAGCTCCGGCTGCCTGGTCCTGATCACCGGCCGCGATCGGCTGACGGGGGCTCGTTGTCCACGAGGGGGCTCGGCGGATCGAACTCGCCGGTTTGACCCCCGATGAGTCTGTGGAGTTGCTCGGTGAGCTGGTCGGGTACCGGCGAATCGTCGCCGAGCCGGACGCCGTCGCCGAGCTGGCCAGCGCGTGCGCCAATCTGCCACTAGCGTTGCGGATAGCTGGCGCCGGCCTAGTCGATCAACCTCGCCGCGGGATCGCTGACTACGTCGCCGAATTGGCCGCCCGCAACTCGATCGTGGCGTTGACCGTCGACGGCGACGAGGACAGCTCCGTCCGCTCCGCGTTCGACCTGTCATATCGCGCGTTACCCGAGTCGGCCCAGCTGATCCCGGGCCGATACACCGCGCACGACCTGCTGCGCCAGTACGCGGCTCACCTCGCGATCGACGAAGACAGCCTCCCTACGCGTACCTCGGCCGTACACCGGCTGTTCGACTGGTTCTCGTCCATGAGTGTCATGGCCAGCAGGCTGCTTCATCCCGAGGTGCTGCGGCTGCCGGTGCGGGAGGAGCTGCCGACCGCTGTGCCAGCCCTGACCGGGGCAGGGCCACGGCCTCGGCAAGATTTCGGAATACCTGGCGAGCCGTGCTGACCACCCAGCTGGGCCATCACCCGCGCCACGTCCTCAGACGACGGTGACGGTCACAGCCGACAGCAACGCGGGGTCAATGTCCGATCGTGCGGGCTAAAGCCTGCGGGTGCCGGCGACGGCGGCTTGCAGCCTCTTGGCCAGGGAGGCCTGCTCCGCCTCGGTCACCGGGAGCACGCCGCGGCTGCTCATGACCGCCGCGAACTGTTGGTCCTCGTAAGGCACGCCAGGCGGCAGTGGTGCGACGTGCCAGTGCACGTGGGCGTTGCCTTGGTGCGAGCCCAGCGACATCAGATAGACCCGCTCTGTCGGCACCACGCCCTTGACGGCCTCCGCGACGTCGTGCACCACCTCGGTGAGGTGCCGGAACAGCGCCCGGTCGCCCGTCACGTCGGTCACGTGTGCGCGCGGCACCACGAGGGTGTAGCCGACCAGCGGTGGGTAGCGGTTGAGGAACGCCGCGCAGGTCTCGTCCTCGTACACGATGTGGTGCCGGTAGTCCGGGTCTCCGCTCAGGGTGGCGCAGACGAAGCAGGGGCCGGTGCGGACCCGCCGCTCGTAGGCCGCCTCGTCGAACGGGACCTTCATCGCTTCAACGACGGTCCGGTGACCGTCGGTGGGCGGGCGCCGAGGAAGAAGATGCCCGGGAAGCCGCTGGTTTCGAAGCCGGCGCTGCGGTTGCCGCTCCAGGTCGTGTTCTCCACCCGCATCGTGCCCGTGCGGTCGTTGCTCACGAAGAAGACTCCGCCGCCGCCTTCTTTGGCTGTGTTGTTCTGCAACTTGGAGCCGGCGATCCGCAGCGTGAACAGGTTGCCGTCCAGGTAGATGGCGCCGCCGCTGCCGCCGCCCGGAGATCCCGAGCGGGCCGGGTTCGCGCCGCTGCCGATCGCCTTGTTGTTGGTGAAGACGCTGTTGAGCACGACCCAGGAGACGCCGATGCTGCTCAGCGCCGCCCCGTTCGAGCAGACACCGCCGGTGAAGGTGCTGCCGACGACGTACACCGGCTGGCCGTTGAACTGGCTCAGCACCCTTATCGCCGCGCCGCCGAGGTCGGGGCCGGACGCGTCGCAGCGGTTGTCCGTGAACTTCGTGTTGACCGCCTTGAACCGGCCACCGCGTACGAAGATCGCGCCTCCGCCACCACCCTCGACAGTCTCCCCGGTCGAGTTGCCGCCCGTGAACGCCAGGTTCTGCACGGTCAGTCGCGGGTGGTCCTGGTCCTGGCAGTGCGAGGTGGTGAAGCCCTGCGCCTCGTCGCACGTGTTCATGTAGAGGATGCGCCGCTTGCCGCCGCCGCTGAGGGTTACCTTGCCGCCGCCGTCGAGCACGATCTTCGGGCCGTTGGCGTTCTTCACCTTCGCGGTCGCGGTCATCGTGATGGTCACCGGATCGGGGCCGCAGTTGAAGGTGATGATCCCGCCGGCCGCCACCGCCTTCACGACGGCGGCCGACGTGCAGCTGGCCTTCGTACCCGTGCCGATCGTGCGGGTGGGTTTGCTGGTGTTCTCCGCGCGGCCCTCGGCCGGGACCGTCGCCTTGCCGCTCGGGTTGCCGAAAGTGGCGGGCTTGGCCGGTGGCTTCGGGGTCGGCCCGCGGCCGATGCCACCCTTGCCCGGCGGTGGGGTGGTCGCGTCGGGGTCCGTCGTGGCCACCCGGTCCTGGGAAGCGGCTCCGTCCGGAACCTGCGCGCCCTGGCCACAGGCCGAGGCCAACAGAGCCACGAGCAGCAGGGGTACGGCGGTCGCGCGGATCATTCGCACGCGGACGACCTTAGGGGTTAAGCGTGGAACTCCGCGAGCCGTTCGCCTTCCGCGTGCAGTCGCTCGCGCTCGGTGGCGGTGAGCGGACGGAACTCGTCGTAGCCGAGCGCGCCGTCGCTGAACTTCCACGTGCCGGCCACCGCGCCGTCGACGAGGAACACCGGGAACGACTGCGGCGCGCGTACGTGGAAGATCCGTTTGCGGAACTCCTCGGGGAGCAGGCCGGAGCGTCGGGCGTGGACCAGCAGCGCGGCGTCCCAGTTGGGCAGGAAGCGGGGTGGCGCGTCCGCGTCACCGTCGGCGATCGGTCCGCCGGCCAGGTCGACGAGCTCGGTGCCCTGCTCATCGCGGTACGTGGTGGTGTCGAGTTCGGCCAGCACCGCCCCGACGGTGGCGACCGGTAGGCCGGCCCAGGTGGCGATCTCCTTGCGCGTGGCGGGGCCGAACCCGGTCAGGTAGCGCCGGACGAGCTGGACACGGCCCGCCTCGACCGTGCCATTTTCCGCGCCGACCCAGTCGTCGGCGAGGGTGTAGAGGTCGGCGCGGCGGCGCTCCCAGGTGCCGCTGGGCGGTTGGCGGACGAGATCCAGCCAGAGGCCGATGCCGCGCCGCCGGTCGGCGCCGATCACCTTGTCGATCTCGGCCTGCTTGAGCGGGCCGTCCGCGAGTGCGGTGCGCAGGGTGGCGGCGGCCGCTTCCATCTCGTCGGCTTTCAGGGTGCCGCGCCAGGCACGCAGGACCTGGGCCCGGCGGTCCGCGCGGATGGCGAGCGCCCAGGGCCAGTAGTCACGCCGGCTGACCACGTGGATGGTCGAGCGCAGCAGGGTGCCCTGGATGATCTCGCGATCGTGCAGCAGTTTGGTAACGGCGTCGCGTTCGACGGGCTCGGCGCGCGACCACAGGCCGATGTAGATCGCGGGTGCGTACTGCGCCTGCAGTCCGGCCATGCGCTCCAGAACCTGGGGGAGATCGGCCTGGGAGCGCTCCAGCAGCAGCTGGCGATGCAGCACGGTCCGGTTGATCTCCGGGCTGGTCAGGGTGCGCGTCACGGCTCTGACACTTTCATATCCGCCAGGTGGCTGATGTCTCGGTGGCGATGTGCGTAGAGGCTGGTTCTCGTGCCAACCGGCCGCCCCACACAACTATGAGCGGCGGTGACCTCTGTGACGATCGGCCTCCGCAGGCGCCGATCCGATAGAGGTTGCCGCCGCCCATGGTCGCGAGGGTTGGCCGGCCCGGAACCCTGCGTCTGAGCAGATTCGATGGTTGCAGCCATCGAATTAGATAGGGCGCAGCCCTTCCGAGGGAGGGGCGGCGCGGGGGACTATACGTCAAGCCAAACGGTGCTGACGACCTTGGAGGCAGCCGCAGCCGAAAAGTGGGATGCCGAATTCACGAACGAGCCGGTGAGAGTCGCGGCCAGGATGCCGACGACCGCTGCTCCCGCAGCAACGGTCCTCGCGGTCCAGGCTGGGAGTCTGCGCTGAGCTTTCATGGCGGGCTCCTAAATGGACAGTTACGCGGTCACCCTGGCCAGGTAGCTGAGTATTGCAAGGTAAACACGATCGATACAACGGGAAGTAGTGGCGCAACTACAGACAGTTGGCGATATGCAACCTGGCTGTTTGTAACCTGGATGGCAGATATGACCGATGTGAAGGGCTTTCGTTTGCCCAACGACGTGCAATCTGCAATTGCTTGACCGCAAAGACCGCATAAACGTGTTTGCTTGATGACCGCAAATATGGTTAAAGCGTCGCGGGATCGGGCGCTCCGAAGGGAGTGGGAGCGGTGGCAGCCTTGCCGATGGCCGCAACCCCAATCGGTCGTGAGCAGCAGGTCGACGCCCTCCACCGGCTCGTGGAGGAGCTGGCGGCCGGCCGCGGCTCAGCGGCGATGGTCGAAGGCGAGCCCGGCATCGGCAAGACCTCGATCGCCCGCGCCGCCGTCAGCCTGGCCCGCGACACCCGCGTGCAGGTCGTATGGGCCGTCTGCGACGAGCTCAGCCAGGCATTCCCATTCCTGCCCCTGCTCGAGGCGCTGCGCAGCCATCCCGACATGCCGGCCGACGAGTACGCGCGCATCTGCGACCTGCTTCGCGCCGACCCCGGCATCGGCAACCGGATGGATGTCATCCCGGCCGCGACAGAGCAATTGCTCGCGCTGTTCGACGACGTCTGTGCCAAGGCGCCGACCATGCTCGTCGTCGACGACCTGCAGTGGGCCGACGTCGCGACGGTGATGACCCTGGGCCGCCTCCTGCGCGGGATCGACCGGACGCGCCTGTTGATCGTGGCCCTCAATCGCACCGTGCCCCGCCGCGACGACCTGCTGGCGCTGCGCCGCGCGATCGAGCCCAACGTGTTCCGCATCGAGAGCCTGCAGGCCGACCAGGTCACGGCGTTCGTCTCCCAGCTCGTCGGCGGCACACCCGGCCCCGGGCTGCTGAAGCTGGCCGCCGGCGCGGGCGGCAACCCGCTCTACCTGACCGAGCTGGTCGACGTCCTGGTCCGCGCCAAGGCTCTCGACCACACCGAGGAGTGCGTCGAGGCACACGACACCGCCACTCCTCGGTCGCTGGCCGCCGCGATCTCCGACCGGCTCGAGTTCATCTCCGGTCCGACCCACGACGTGCTCCGGGTGGCCGCCCTGCTCGGCATCGACTTCTCGGTCAGCGAGCTGGCCGTCGTCTCCGGCCACCGGTTGCAGGACCTGTTGCCCGTCCTGGACGAAGCCATCCTCGCCGGGGTGTTGCTCGAGAACGGCAGCGAGATGGCCTTCCGCCATCCTTTGATCAGGCAATATCTATACGACGCGATGCCCGCCGGCGTACGTGCGGCCTGGCACCGCGACGCGGCCAGGGCCCTGGCCAACAACGGCGCGTCCGCCGAGCGGGTCGCCCGTCAGCTGCGCCCCACCGTCGAGGAAGACGCCGCGGGCAAGGTCGTCGACGCCTGGGTCGTGGGTTGGCTGTCCGACTCGGCACCGCAGCTCGTCGGGCAGGCGCCGCAGGTGGCCATCCCGATGCTGCGCTGGGCCCTCAACGGCACCGCTCCCGGCAACGACGTCTACGACGTGCTGTCTTGCCGACTAGCCGACGCCCTGTTCCGGGTCGGTGACCCGATCAGCGCGACCGACGTCGCCAACACCGCGTTGATGCACGTCCAGCGCCCGGACTCGCTGGTCGATCTGCACTGGACACTCATGCAGTGCCAGGCCCTGGCCGGGCGGTCGCAGGAGTCCCTCGACCCGCTGCGCCGGGCGCTCAACGCGCCGGGCATCGGCCCGCGCCAACGAGCGCGGCTGCTGGTGCTCATCGCCCGCACCTACCGCACACTCGGTCGCGTCGACGCGGCCGGCCGGGTCGCCGAGGAGGCGCTGGAGACCGCGACCGAGGCCGGCGACCGCTTCGGCATGGGCTGGGCACTGTTCGTGCGCACCATCGTGCACGGCATGCGCGGCGAGTCCGAGCAGGCGCTGCCGCTGTTCGACCGTGCGCTCGCGGTGGCCGAGGGTGACCCGGCGCTCGCCGACCTCCGGCTGATCCTCCAGATCAACCAGGCGGTGGCCTTCGGCGTCCTCAACCGTTACGACGACGCGATCCGCCTGGCCGAGCGCGTACGCGACGGAGCCCAGCGCGCCGGCGCCGTCTTCCGCCTGGCCCAGGCCCACTGCGTACTCGGTGAGTTGCTCTTCGACATCGGCAACTGGGACGACGCGCTGGTCGAGATCGACCTGGCGCTCGACGTCTCCAAGGACCCGATGGTCGACTGCTTCCAGCACGGCCTGGCGGCGACGATCCAGCTCCACCGTGGCGAGGCAGACAGCGAACGCCACCTGAAAGCGGCCGACCGCTTCGCCGAGAAGGTGGGCGCACGGATCTGCCGTCCGTTCGCGATGGCCCGGGCCCTGCAGAAGGAGCAGGCCGACGCGCCGGCCGCGGCGCTTGAGATCTTGCTCGACGGCCTCTCCGACCGGGTCCAGGAGTCGGAGGACACGGTCAACATGCTGGCCGACGCGGTGCGCCTGGCCACGATGCTGGGCGACCTGTCGGCGGCCGAGGCGGTCGTCCAGCGGTCGGTGGCCATGGCCCGGGACTCGGTCGGCCCGCACCGCCAGGCGGTCGCCCAGCACTGCCAGAGCCTGCTGGCCAACGATCCGGCCGGCCTGATCGAGGCGGCCAAGGGCTACCGGGAGGCCGGCCGCCCGCTGCCCCGGGCGCAGGCACTGGAGGCCGCGGCGCTGATCCTCGCCGACCGTGGCGACACGTCGGAGGCGCGGGACCTGTTCACCGAGGCCTACGGGCTCTACCAGAAGCTCGGCGCCGAGTGGGACCTGTCCCGCACCCAGGCCACGTTCCGCAACTTCGGCATCCGTCGAGGTCCGCGGGTCCGCCACCGCCAGGCCCGCCGCGGCTGGGAGGCCCTGACCCCGACCGAGATCAAAATCGCGGCGATGGTCGCCCAGGGCATGTCCAACCCGCAGATCGCGGCGCAGCTGTTCCTGTCGCGACGCACGGTGCAGACCCACGTCTCCCACATCCTCGCGAAGCTCGAGCTCTCGTCCCGCATCGACATCGCGCGCGAAGCCGGCCAACGCGAGATCACCCACGTCGTGAGCTGAAGCTCGAACATCTGACAACCCGCGAAGACCCGCTTCTTTACTCGGGTCCGCCGTGGTCCGGACCGGCGCGGACCCGAGTCATTCTGTCTGACATACGGAGACGCCACATCGGGTGGAGGCTTCCCGATGTGGCGTCAGTTCCGTGTCCGTGGAGTCGGTGCGACTTACAGCGGCGGTGCGTCCCGCTGGCCGGGGATGCCTGGCCAGTTGCGGCAGGCGCAGGACCAGCCGCCGAAGCGGCGGCGGGTGCGGAGGGCGCCGAGGCGGGGTGGGCTGGACCCGCATCCGCAGCGGCGGCAGGCACGGCCCGCCGTGGTGGAGCGGCGCCGGCCGAGCCATCGCCCGACCGGCACCGATCCGTACCCGCGACCCAGAGTCAGCCGGCGCGGCATGACCTGGTGACCCGCGCCTCGGGGGTCGGCTTGGAGGCGCCTCGCTGTCGCGGGATGTAAGCGCGCGGTAGGTCGATCTGGTCGACCTCGTCCCGCCCGCCCATGGTGAGCAGGTGGCGGCCCAGGTGGGCGCGGAGGCTCGCCTCCCAGACTCCCTGCTCGATGTGTGGTGGCGCCACCCAGCGATGTGAGCTGTCGCTGTAGTGCAGATGCTCGTCACCACGACCAAGAATGCTCAATGAAGACACCTTCTCCGCCGTTTCCGGCGCCGGCGGTCCCAGCGCTCGACACAAAGCTTCGTCGTGGCGGGTGGCGGAGATAACAGCCACGGGGCGTACTTATGCGCCTGCCTCGGGACCCCGAAATGGCGTACGTATGCAATTGGCCTTCCAGACATGCGCCACCTGGCGGATGTCCGGGTGGCGTTTTGGAGGCAGGCTCGTTTCAACCGAGCGCTAGGTCCTCGCTGACGTACCGCCAAGGGGCTGCGGTGGTGGGAGACACAGGGGACGTGACCGACCCCCCGACGGTCACGCCCCCTGCTCGGGATACGCGTCACACCCACCCCCACCAAGATCCATTCGGCAGGGCAGGATGGAGGCGGACAGGGTGAGGGGAGCGCATGGCAGGCCGGATCCGCGAGGAAGACATCGCGCTGGTTCGCGAGCGGACCGCGATCGCCGACGTCATCTCGGAGCACGTGACGCTCAAGAGCGCCGGCGGCGGCAACCTCAAGGGCCTCTGCCCGTTTCATGACGAGAAGACCCCTTCGTTCACGGTCGCGCCCGGCCGCAACGTCTTCTTCTGCCACGGTTGCGGCAAGGGCGGCGACGCGATCTCGTTCCTGATGGACGTCGACCACCTCACGTTCGTCGAGTCGGTCGAGCGGCTCGCGGCCCAGGCCGGCATCCAGCTGCGCTACGTCGAGGGCGGCCCCGCGCCGATCCGGGCCCAGCAGCAGGGGCAGAAGCAGCGCCTGGTCGCCGCGCACGCCGCCGCCGCCGAGTTCTACGCCGGTCAGCTCACCACCCCCGGTGCCCGGCTGGCCCGCGAGTTCCTCGCCCAGCGCGGTTTCAACCGGGCCGCCGCACAGGACTTCGGCTGCGGTTTCGCACCCGAGGGCTGGGATCCGCTGACCAAGCACCTGCGCCAGCAGGGGTTCACCGGGCAGGAGCTGGTCACCGCCGGGCTGGCTCGCGAGGCCCGCTCCGGTTCGCTGATCGACCGCTTCCGGCGCCGGCTGGTCTGGCCCATCCGTGAGCTGTCCGGCGACATCATCGGCTTCGGCGCGCGCAAGCTGTTCGACGACGACGACGGCCCGAAATACCTCAACACGCCCGAGACGCCGCTCTACAAGAAGTCGCACGTGCTCTACGGCATCGAGCACGCCAAGCGGGAGATCGCGCGGCAGGGTCGGGCGGTGATCGTCGAGGGCTACACCGACGTGATGGCCTGCCACCTGGCCGGCGTCAAGACCGCGGTCGCCACCTGCGGCACCGCGTTCGGCGGCGACCACATCAGCGTGCTGCGCCGGCTGCTGATGGACACCGACGCGTTCGCTGGCGAGATCATCTTTACCTTCGACGGCGACGCCGCGGGTCAGAAGGCGGCGCTGCGGGCGTTCGACGAGGACCAGCGCTTCGTCGGGCGTACGTTCATCGCGGTCAGCCCCGACAACATGGACCCCTGCGACCTGCGCCTGGCCAAGGGTGATCTCGCCGTTCGAGACCTGGTCGCGCGGCGCGAGCCGATGGTCGACTTCGCGCTGCGGCAGATCCTGGGCAAGTTCGACCTCGACACCGTCGACGGCCGGATCGAGGCGATGCGCCGGGCCGCGCCGCTGGTTGCCAAGATCAAAGACCGCGAGAAGCGTCCCGAGTACGTGCGGAAGCTCGCCGGCGACCTCGGCATGGAGATCGAGCCCGTGCAGCGGGCCGTGGCCAACTCGGCGGCTCCGTCCGCCACCGCGACGGCCGCGGCGAACGCGGCCGCGGGGCGCGCCGACTCGCCCCAGGCCCGGGTCGAGCGCGAGGCGCTCAAGCTGGCCATCCAGGTGCCGGTGTTGGCCGGGCCGATGTTCGACGCGATCGACGAAGAGGCGTACTCGACCGTCGAGCTGCGCACCGTCCGCGCCGCGATCGCCGAGGCCGGCGGTGCGGTGAGCGGCACCAGCGGGGTCGTCTGGATCGAGCGGGTACGCGACGCCTGCGGCGACCTGACCGGCAAGGCGCTGGTCGGCGAGCTCGCCGTCGAGCCGATGTTGCGCGACACCGACCCCGACCCGCACTACGTCTCGGTGCTGCTGGCCCGCCTGCAGTGGGGCGCCACCGACGCCCGGATCCGCGACCTGAAGTCGAAGGTGCAGCGGATCAACCCGGTGACCAGCAAGGATCAATATCTGGCCCTGGCCGGCGAGCTGTTCTCCCTGGAGCAGCACGCCCGGGCCCTGCGCGAGCAGGCGGCCGGCGGGCTGTGAGGACGACGCGATGAGCATGTGGGACCTGTTCCGCCGGGCGCCGAAGCTGCCGGCCGATTCCGGGATCACCCTCGACTCCGACGAGCGGGTGATCGCCTGGTCGCGTACCTCTTCGGATGCTTATGTGGTGGCCACCGACCGCGGCCTGCGGCTGCCCGACCGCGACCGGCTCGACTGGCATCAGATCCACAAGGCGGTCTGGTCCGGGCGTGAGCTGACGGTGACCCCGGCATCGGTGGTCGAGCAGCGCGACGGGTACGACGTCATGGCCGACGCTTCTCCGGTGTCGGTGCTGCTGCTGGAGCCGCGCGAGGTGCCCGCACAGGTGCGATCGCGGGTGACGGGCTCGGTCTCGTACACCTCGCATCACGTCGTCGACGGCGGTGTCGGGGTGCGGGTCGTCGGCCGGAAGGTCCGCGGCCGGGACGGGCTGACCTGGTCGGTGCGCTACGACTCGGCTGTGGAGGCGTCCACACCGGACGTCGTGGCGGCGACCGGCGCGCTTGTCGCGGAGGCCCGGGCCGCCACCACGCCTCGGGACCTCTGACCGAAATTCATCAGCGGGCGCTGATATCCGCTGTTCCTTGTCGTACCCCGTCGTTAGGGTCCGCCTGTGACTGAGGGCAGGCCTCTCATCGAGGCGACGGGGCTGGTCAAGCGGTTCGGCTCGTTCACCGCGGTCGACGGCATCGACCTGTCCGTGCGGGCGGGCGAGGCGTTCGGCTTTCTCGGCCCCAACGGCGCGGGCAAGAGCTCGACCATGCGCATGATCGGCTGCGTGTCGCCGGTGACCGCGGGCGAGCTGCGCATCCTCGGCCTCGATCCGGCCCGCGACGGCCCGGCGATCCGGGCCCGGCTCGGCGTCTGCCCACAGAGCGACAACCTCGACCCCGAGCTGACGGTCGCCGAGAACCTGACGACCTACGCGCGGTTCTTCGGCATCCCCCGCAAGGTGGCCCGCGCCCGGGCCGCCGAGCTGCTCGACTTCGTGCAGCTCGGCGAGCGGGCCGGCAGCAAGGTCGAGCCGCTCTCGGGCGGCATGAAACGGCGGCTGACGATCGCCCGCGCGCTGATCAACGAGCCCGAGGTGGTGCTGCTCGACGAGCCGACCACCGGCCTCGACCCGCAGGCCCGCCACCTGGTCTGGGAGCGGCTGTTCCGGCTCAAACAGCGGGGCGTGACACTGGTGCTGACCACCCACTACATGGACGAGGCCGAGCAGCTCTGCGACCGGCTCGTGGTGATGGACGCCGGGCGGATCGTCGCCGAGGGCTCACCGCGCGACCTGATCGCCCGGCACTCGACCCGCGAGGTCGTCGAGCTGCGCTTTCTCGCCGAGTCCCAGGAGGTGTTCGTCGACAAGCTGGCCGGCATCGGGTCCCGGGTGGAGGCGCTGCCCGACCGGGTCCTGCTCTACGTCGACGACGGTGATGCCGCGGTGGCCACGGTGCACGACCGCGCCCTTTCGCCGGCCAGTGTGCTGGTGCGGCGCAGCTCGCTCGAAGACGTCTTCCTGCACCTGACCGGCCGGACCTTGGTCGACTGATGACCGCGACGTTGGCCGTTTTCGAATACCACCTAGTGGGCTACCGCCGCACCTGGCGCGGCTCGGTGTTCGGCTCGTTCCTGCTTCCCCTGCTGACAATGCTGGGCTTCGGCGTAGGCGTCGGCGCCTACATCGCCGGCGGCGTCGGTGGGGTGTCCTACCTCGACTACGTGGTGCCCGGCCTGCTCGCCTCGACGGTCGTCCAGGTGACGATGTTCGAGACGACGTGGCCGGTCCTGGGCAACTTCGAATGGCACAAGATCTACTTCGGCCAGGCCGCGGCGCCGTTGCGGGCAGCCGACATCCTCGGCGGCCACCTGGTCTTCGTACTGTTCCGGGCCGTCCTCTGCGCGGCGCCGTTCCTGCTGATCGCGACGCTGTTCGGCGCGGTCCACTCCTGGTGGGCGCTGGCCACGCTGCCGGTCGTCGCGCTGCTCGCCTTCGCCGTCGCGGCGCCGACGATCGCCTACAGCGCCACCGTCCGCAGCGACAGCTACCTCGCGCTGCTGTTCCGCTTCGCGGTGCTGCCGATGTCACTGTTCGCCGGGGTGTTCTTCCCCGTCGAGTCGATGCCGGTCGGGCTGCGCTGGGTCGCCTACGCGACCCCGCTGTGGCACGGCGTCGACCTGTGCCGGGCCGCCACCCTCGGCGTCGCACCACAGTGGTCCGGGTGGGGGCATGTGGGTTATCTGGCGCTCTGGGCGGCCGCCGGCTGGTGGCTGGCCCGCCGCCGCTTCCAGACAAGGCTGTTCCATTGAAGCCCGATGCCCGGCGCCCTTCGTCGTCGCGCGGCGCCTGGCGCCCGATGCCCGGCGCGCTTCGTTCCGCGCCCCGGGCCCCCACGCCCGCCGCCCGATGCCCGGCGCCCGCCGCCCGGCGCCCTTGGCGATCGACGCCTGCGCTGGCTCCAGGCGCATCTGCGCAGTGACGAGGTGAGGTTGAGAACATGGTCGCGTTGGTCCTGCCTCGGCTGATCAGCTTCGAGGGCCCGGTGCGCCGGTCCATGTCGGTCGCTGAGCGGAATGCTGCCGCGTTGCGGTCGGCCTACTGGCTGGTGATGATCTCGGGGTTCGTCGAGCCGGTTGTCTACCTGCTTTCCATCGGCATCGGGGTCGGCGGCCTGGTCGGCGACCTCACGTTGCCGAGTGGCGCGGTGGTCGACTATGCCGCATTCGTCGCGCCCGCCATGCTCGCCTCGGCCGCGATGAGCGGTGCGCTCGCCGAGGCGACGTTCAACTTCTTCGGGAAGATGAAATACATGCGGCTGTACGAGGGGATGCTGGCCACCCCCGTGCGGCCCTTCGAGATCGCGCTCGGCGAGCTCGCGTGGGCCATGGTGCGCGGCTCGCTCTACTCCGCCGCCTTCCTCGTGGTGATGGTCGCCCTCGACCTGACCACTGTCGGCCGTGCCCTGCTCGCGTTTCCGGCCGCGGTGCTGGTCGGCTTCGCGTTCGGCTCGCTCGGCATGGCGTTCTCGACGTTCATGCGCAGCTGGCAGGACTTCGATTTGATGGGCTCCGCCCAGTTCGCCCTGTTCCTGTTCTCCGGCACGTTCGTGCCGGCGGAGAGCTACCACCCGGCCCTGCGGTGGCTGGTCGAGGTCACCCCGCTCTACCGCGCGGTCGACCTGATCCGGGGCATATCGATCGGCACCGACGAAGTCCTAGGCGGATTGATCGACGTCGGTTATCTTCTGCTCGTCACCGCGGCCGGCCTCGTCATCGCCGGTCGGCGCATGACAACTCTGCTATGTAAGTAGCGCATCACCGCACGTCAGGGCGTTTTGGCCGGACGAAACCGGCATCTCCGCCGCAGTGCGGCGAAGATTCATTAGCCAGGGCCACGGCTTTTGTTGCTCCCAGCAAAAGTTATCTCGAATAGATCTGAAGCTCTTTACACCCACAGCGGAAGCTCATACTGTGTCGTCCACAACACCCGGACGTTGCGCCGGTGTGAACGGGACGACCAAAGGATGGGTGCCGTGCGGGCTGTTGAGCCTCTGCACCTGCGGCTGCTGCGGCTGCTGCGAGACAACGGTGCGGTCTCCCGCGCCGAGCTCGCCGACCGGCTGGAGATGCCGCGACCACGGCTGCTCGCCGAGCTCGAACGCCTGGTGTCATTGGGTTACGTCGCCGAAGCCGGGTTGGCCGCCTCCCGCGGCGGTCGTCGCTCCACTCTGGTCGAGCTCAGCCCCAACCTCCGTTTCGCCGCCGTCGACCTGGGCGCCAGCTCGATCGACGTCGAGATCGTCAACGGCCGGCTGGAGCCCGTCGTGGCCTACGCGGAGCCCGCCGACATCCGCAGCGGCCCCAAGGGCACCTTGCTGCGCGTCAACGAGCTGCTGCACAAGGCCAAAGTGGACGGTGCCTACGAGCGCCTCGACGCGGTCGGCATCGGCGTTCCCGGGCCGGTCAGCTTCCGCGACGGCGTGCCCGTGTCACCGCCGATCATGCCCGGCTGGGACCGCTTCCCGGTCCGCGAGCTGCTGACCCGCGAGCACGGCTGCCCGGCGGTCGTCGACAACGACGTGAACATCATGGCCATCGGCGAACGGCACGGCGGCGTCGCCCACTCGGTCGACGACTTCCTGTTCGTGAAGATCGGCACTGGGGTCGGCTGCGGCATCTACCTCGGCGGAGAGGTCTACCGCGGCACCGACGGCTGCGCCGGCGACATCGGCCACATCCAGGTCGACTCGCACGGTCCGATGTGCTCCTGCGGCAACGTCGGCTGCCTCGAAGCGCTGTTCAGCGGCGCGGCGATCGCCAAGGACGCGACCGCCGCCGCCCGCGCGGGTGGCTCGCCCGCGCTGGCCGAACGGCTCGCCGCGAACGGCTCGGTGACCGCGGTCGACGTCGCCGAGGGCGCCATCGAGGGCGACGTGGTCTGCATCCGCCTGATCCGCGACGGCGGCCGCCGCGTCGGCGGTGTCCTCGCGGGCCTGGTCAGCTTCGCCAACCCGTCGATGATCGTGATCGGCGGCGGCCTCGCCCAACTCGGCCACATCCTGCTGGCCGAAATCCGCAGCGTCGTCTACCGGCGCTCGCTCCCGCTCGCCACCGGCAACCTACCGGTGGTCCTGTCCGAACTCGGCAGCCGCGCAGGCGTGACCGGCGCGGCGGTGCTGGCCAGTGACATGGCCTTCATGGAGGCGTCATGACCGAGAGCACCGCCCCGGAAACCGGCACGCCGTCAGGCGCCACCGGCAACCGGAAACCGACCCCGAACGGCACGACTCCCGAGCCGGTCGACACCTCAGCCACCGAAACGTCGGCGGCGGAGCCCACGGCAGCCGCCACCACGGCGGACGGCGCGTCGGTGGAGACAGGCGAAGCCGGCACCGCCGCGGCAACCACGCCTCCCCGCAAGCGCGCCGCGCGCTCCCCGCGCACCACCACCTCGCGAGCCCGATCCACGGCCAACCCCAGCAACGAAACCCCAGCCCCGGACGCGGCGGGCGAGCCGAGCGCGAGCGCGGAGCAGCCCGGCAGCGTCAGCATCCCGCAGGCGCGGCACGCCGCACCGGACGAAGTGGACAGTGCCGCCCCAGCCGACGTTGAAGACGCCCCCGGCGACACGGTCGACGGCGACGAGGTGGGTTCGGCGGCGACGCCCGTACAAGGTGGCGGCGGTGTGGTCGACGACGGTGCCGAGCGTCCCGTTGTCCTGCGTCTGACCGACGTGGTCAAGACCTTCCCCGGTGTGCGGGCGCTCGACGGTGTGCAGCTCGAGGTCCGGGCGGGTGAGGTGCACTGCCTGCTCGGCCAGAACGGCGCCGGGAAGTCGACGCTGATCAAGGTGCTCTCCGGGGCCCACCAGCCTGACTCCGGTGTGGTCGAGTGGCTCGGGGAGCAGGTTCGGTTCGCCAACCCGCAGGCTGCCAACAAGGCCGGCATCGCGACCATCTATCAGGAGCTCGACCTCGTCGACGACCTCTCGATCGGGGAGAACGCGTTCCTCGGCCACGAGCCCAAGGTCGCCGGTTTCGTGAAGCGCGGCACCATCAACCGCCGTACGCGGGAGATCCTGACCCGGCTCGGGCATGGCGAGATCGCGCCGAACAGGATGGTGCGTACGCTGCCCGCCGCCGGTAAGCAGGTGGTCAGCATGGCCCGCGCGCTGTCGCACGAGGCTCGACTGATCATCATGGACGAGCCGAGTGCCGTGCTCGCGCACGACGAGGTCGAGAACCTCTTCCGGATCATCCGGGAGCTCACCGCGCAGGGCATCGCCGTCATCTACATCTCGCACCGGCTCGAGGAGATTCGCGAGATCGGTGACCGGGTCACGGTTCTCAAGGACGGCCGGACCACCGCCGCCAGCCTGCCGGCGCGCACGACACCGACCCGCGACCTGGTGAGCCGGATGACCGGACGGAGCATCGAGTACGTCTTCCCCACGCGCGTCAACGCTCCGACGGAGCCGGAAGAGCTCCTCCGCGTCGAAGGCCTCGGCCGCGCCGGCGAGTTCGACGACATCTCGCTGACGGTCGGCAAGGGCGAGATCGTCGGCATCGCCGGGCTGGTCGGTTCCGGCCGGTCCGAGCTGCTGGAGACCATCTTCGGCGCGCGGCAGCCCGAGCAGGGCCGGATCTACGTCAAGGGCAAGGCGTTGCGGCCCGGTGCGGTCGGTGCCGCCGTGCGCGCCGGCCTGGGGATGGCGCCCGAGGAGCGCAAGGCACAGGCGCTGCTGCTCGGCGAGCCGATCTACCGCAACATGACGCTTTCGACGTTCAGCAAGATTGCGAAGTTCGGCTTCACTGACACGGGCAAGGAACGGGAAGAGGCGATGAAGGTCGCCGACCAGCTCGAGCTACGCCCGCGCGACGTACGCCGGCCGGTGCGCACCCTCTCCGGCGGCAACCAGCAGAAGGTGGTGGTCGGGCGCTGGCTGCTCGGCGACACCGACCTGCTGCTGCTCGACGAACCCACCCGCGGCGTCGACGTCGGCGCCCGGGCCGAGTTGTACCAGGTGATCCACGCACTCGCGGCGCAGGGCGTCGGGGTGCTGCTGGTTTCCAGCGAAGTTCCGGAGGTCCTCGGCCTCAGCGACCGGGTGCTGGTCATGCGCGAGGGCCGGATGGTCCGCCACGCCCGCGCCGAGGAGCTCGACGAAGAGACTGTGCTCGACCTCGTCATGGCGGGGTCCTTGATGGAAGGTGCGCCAGCATGACCGTCAGCGCAACGAGCGGAGACCAGCGATGACCGGGCTTCCCGCTCAGACGGCGCCGGCCGTCAAGGAGGCTCTGGGCGGCGGCCCGGAGGAGAAGGGCGGCGGCGGTGGCAGCAACGGCTGGTGGCACAGCGACGCCGGCGAGGCGACCCGGCGCAACCTCGGCCTGATCGGCGTGCTGGCCGGTCTGATCCTGATCGGCATCATCACGCAGCCCGAGCTCTACGGTCGCGAGG
Source organism: Asanoa hainanensis (assembly GCF_900188485.1). Classification (GTDB taxonomy): domain Bacteria; phylum Actinomycetota; class Actinomycetes; order Mycobacteriales; family Micromonosporaceae; genus Asanoa; species Asanoa hainanensis. The sequence continues at coordinate 229,608 of NZ_FZPH01000005.1, read as the reverse complement.
GCTGGTGGATCACCAACGTCTGGGCGATCCTCAAGCTCGGCGCGACGGTGGGTGTGGTCGCGGTCGGCATGACCTTCGTGATCATCGGTGGCGGCATCGACCTCTCGGTCGGCGCCATCATCGCTCTCGCGGGCGTCTGGTCCACGACGGTGGCCACCCAGGAGATGGGCACGTTCTTCATGATCCTCACGGCGCTGGTGGTCGGCGTCGTGGTCGGATTGATCAACGGCTTCCTGATCTCGTACGGGCGCCTGGTGCCCTTCATCGCCACGCTGGCGATGCTGGTGGCCGCCCGGGGTCTGGCCGCCCAGATCTCCAACAAGCAGACCCAGCAGACCGACAACCGGACGATCAACGCCATCGCCGCGGAGGACTTCCTCGGCGTGCCGATCCTGGTCTGGATCCTCGCCGTCGTCGTGGTCCTGGGCTGGATCCTGCTCAACCGCACGACGTTCGGCCGGCGCACGGTCGCGATCGGCGGCAACGTCGAGGCCGCCCGCCTGGCCGGCATCAACGTCCGACTGCACACCATGATGTTGTACGCACTCGCCGGGCTCTGCTGCGGCATCGGCGCCGTGATGCTGACGTCGATCGGCACGTCGGCGCAGGCGGCGATGGCCACCAACTACGAGCTCGACGCGATCGCCGCCGTGATCATCGGTGGCACGTTGCTCAGCGGCGGCCGAGGCACCATCGTCGGCTCGCTGCTCGGCGTCGTCATCTTCTCCACCATCACCAACCTGTTCACCCTCAACGCCTTGTCGACCGAGGTCCAGAACATGGTCAAGGGCGGCATCATCGTGGCCGCCGTGCTCATCCAGCAGTTCCGCTTCAACTCCCTGAGCCAGTTCTTCAAACGGAACCGGATAACCGCAGCTAGCTGACAGCGACGCACCTGATCCATGGTGGTCGTCCGATCCGGACGATCGCTTGGCTCCACACACCCTCGATACCCCCGCAAGTAGAGAATCCAGGAGGTCGTCAATGACCCAGCACGACCCGGTCCGCCGGCGGTTCCTGCTCGGCGGCGCCGCGCTCGGCGCCGGTGCTCTCCTCGCCGCTTGCACGAGCAACGACAGCGGCGACGACAACACCAACACGCAGACGCAGGGTGGCAACAACGCCTCGCCGAACGCCAACACGGCGCCCGGCAAGAAGGTCACCATCGGTTTCTCCGCACCCGCGGCCGACCACGGCTGGATCGCGGCTATCACCAGCAACGCCAAGGCACAGGCCGCCGAGTACTCGGATGTCACCTTCACGACGGTCGAGGCCGGTGCGGACGCCGCCGCGCAGCGCTCCGCGTTGTCGACGATGATCTCCCAGAAGCCGGACGTCATCGTCCTGCTGCCGCACGACGGCAAGGAGCTCAACGCGTTCGGCCTCGAGGCGATGAAGGCCGGCATCCCGGTCGTCAACCTCGACCGCGCCTTCCCCGACGCGCTCGCCTACCGCCTGCAGATCAAGGGCGACAACTACGGCATGGGCGTCGCGGCCGGCAACTACATCGCCGAGCAGATGAAGGCCAAGGGCGTCAGCAACCCGATCATCGGCGAGATCGCCGGTATCGACAACCTGGAGCTGACCCAGGAGCGTTCGGCCGGCTTCAAGGCCGCGCTGGCCGCGGCCGGCCTGACGGTCGCCAACCGGCGGGCGGCGGGCTTCACGGTCGACACCGGTCAGGCCGAGATGAGCCAGCTCCTCCAGGCGCTGCCGAAGATGGACGCGCTCTGGAACCACGACGACGACCAGGGCATCGGTGTCCTGGCCGCCGCCAACCAGGCCAACCGCAAAGAGTTTCTGATGGTCGGCGGGGCCGGCTCCAAGGCCGCGATCGAGGCCATCCAGGCCGACAACTCGGTCCTGAAGTGCACCGTCACGTACAGCCCGTCGATGGCCTCCTCGGCCATCTCGCTCGCTCGCCTCATCGCGCAGGGCAAGGGCATGTCCGACCTGGTCGAGCTCCAGGTGCCGAAGGAGATCATCCTGGCCTCGGAGACGATTACCAAGGAGAACGCGAGCACCTACCTCCCGCTCGGGTTCAGCTAAAGGGGGAGACCCACCTTGTCCACTGATTCACGTTCCCGTAAGGACCACGAGCTGCGGGTCGGCATGGTCGGCTACGCGTTCATGGGCGCCGCGCACTCCACCGCGTGGCGCACCGTGAACTCGGCGTTCGACCTGTCGACGCAGGCCCGTATGGCCCTGATCTGCGGCCGTGACGAGTCGAAGGTCGCCGGTGCGGCCGCGAAGCTCGGCTGGGACGCGTACACGACCGACTGGCGCGAGGTCATCGAACGCGACGACATCGACGTGGTCGACGTGTGCACGCCAGGCGACAGCCACGCCGAGATCGCGATCGCGGCGCTGGCGGCAGGCAAGCACGTACTGTGCGAGAAGCCGCTGGCGAACTCGGTCGACGAAGCCCGCGCCATGGTCGCCGCGGCGGCCAAGGCGCAAGCCAGCGGCATCCGGTCGATGTGCGGGTTCAACTACCGCCGCGTTCCGGCCGTCGCGATGATGAGACAGCTCATCGCGTCCGGCCGGATCGGAGTGATCCGCCACGTCCGCGCGGTCTATCTGCAGGACTGGATCGTCGACCCGCAGTTCCCGCTGGTCTGGCGACTCCAGAAGGACAAGGCGGGCTCCGGTGCCCTCGGTGACATCGGGGCGCACATCATCGACCTGACCCAGTACGTCACCGGCCAGAAGATCACCGGGGTCAGCGCGCTGACCGAGACGTTCGTCAAGGAGCGTCCGCTGCCGGCCGAGTCGAGCGGCCTGGCCGCCTCGTCCGGCGAGGCGGCGGAGGCCACCGGCCAGGTCACGGTCGACGACGCCGCGCTGTTCCTGGCCCGGCTCGACGGCGGCGCCATCGCCACGTACGAGGCGAGCCGCTTCGCGATCGGGCGCAAGAACGGCCTCCGGGTCGAGATCAACGGGTCGCTCGGCTCGCTGGTCTTCGACCTGGAGCGGCTCAACGAGCTGGAGTTCTACGACTCCGCGGCACCCACCGCAGAACAGGGCTTCAACCGGATCCTGATCACCGAGGCCGACCACCCGTACATGGCCGCCTGGTGGCCGCCCGGCCACATCATCGGCTACGAGCACTCCTTCACCCACGAGATGCGCGACTTCATCGAGGCCATCGCCACCGGCACCGACCCGGCGCCCTCGTTCCTCGACGCCCTCCAGGTCCAGCTCGTGCTGGACGCGGTGGCGCGCTCGGCGGACCAGGGCACGGTCTGGACCGACGTCGAACCGGCACTCGCCGAATAGTCGCCCGACCCCTCGGGCCGACCCGCGAGGGTCCCGCCGCGGTTGCGCCCCGCGGCGGGACGGGTCGTCCGGAGGTATCCGGTCGTCCGGTGCGACCGGACCGGGATTCCCGGTCGCACCGGACGCCGACCGGCACCACCCGCAAGGCACCACCCGCAAGGCACCACCCGCACGGCACCACCCGCACAGGTCCGCACCGCACTCCACGACGACACAGGCAACAACCTTGGCGAAGCAGGCATCTCGCCAGGGGTCAGGCACTCTCCGCGTCACACCCGTTCGCGCCCACGAGCCGGTGCCTCAGGCGCCCGCCCCATGACCCCGGAGGGCACTATGAGCCGTCCGCCACATCCACCCTTCCTTCTTCCTCCCGGCGCTGCCGCTGGTGTTCCGCGGCCGCCACACCTTTGACCCCGGCATGACGCGGGGGAGGCAGGGCCGCGACGCCGACCGGCCCTGCCTACCAAGCCCCGTCCGCCCGATCCGGCCCGGGTCCGGGTCCGGCGTCGTTGCCGCCGACTCCGACGCCGTTTCCGGGGTGCCATCCCGAGGGCGGTTCGGGCGGGCGGGGCCCATGCCAGCGACCGGCTAGCGCCGGCCGCAAAGAACCACGGGGGAACAGAGCACCAGTTCAGCGAGCAGGAGGGGACACCATGAAAACGGGTGTCTGGTTGGTAGGCGCGCGCGGATCCGTCGCGACCACCAGCATGGTCGGGGCCTTGGCGCTGCGCGCCGGGCTCGCCGAGCCGACCGGGTGCGTGACCGAGCACCCGGATCTGCGCGGATCAGCGCTGCCACCGATCGCCGATCTGGTGTTCGGCGGCCACGACGTCGTCACCACATGCCTGGCCAAGAAGGCGGAGACCCTCGGCGAGGCGGGTGTCGTGCCGCCCCGGCTGGTCGCCGCCGTCGCCGAGGACCTGACCGCCGTCGAGGAGAACCTGCGGACCGTACCCGCCGGTGGGACCCAGGCCGAGACGGCGGCCGCACTGGCCGCCGACATCACCGGGTTCCGCGAGCGGCTGGGCCTGGAGCGGGTCGTCGTCCTCAACGTCTCCACCACCGAGTCGTTGCCTGAGCCGCGACCCGCGCACGGCGACCTCGACCTGCTCCGCACCGAGCTCGCCGCCGGCGGTTCGCCGCTGCCGGGCAGCTCGCTGGCCGCGTACGCGGCGTTCACCGCTGGTGCGTCCTACGTGGACTTCACTCCGTCCACCGGTGCCCGGCTGCCGGCCCTGGACGCGCTGGCCCGCGAGCAGGGCCTGCCCTACGGCGGCCATGACGGCAAGACCGGCGAGACGCTGGTCAAGTCCGTCCTCGCGCCCATGTTCGCCCAGCGCAACCTGAACGTGCGCAGCTGGAGCGGCCTCAACCTGCTCGGCGGGGGCGACGGCGCCAACCTGGCCGCGCCCGGGCCCAACGCCGCGAAGTCCGCCAGCAAGCAGCGGGTGCTCGCGGAGACCCTCGGCTACGAGCCCGAAGGCAACACCCGCATCGAGTACGTCGACGACCTGGGCGACTTCAAGACCGCCTGGGACCTGGTCAGCTTCGCGGGCTTCCTCGGCGTCCGGATGCGGATGGAGTTCTCCTGGCACGGCTGCGACTCCGCGCTGGCCGCGCCGCTGATCCTCGACCTGGCCCGGCTGACCAGCGCCGCACACCGGGCCGGCCGGCAGGGACCCCTGACCGAGCTGGCCTTCTTCTTCAAGGACCCGATCGGCGACGTGCCGCACGGCCTGAGCGAGCAGTGGGACCTGCTGCGCACCTTCGTCGCCGGCCTGCGCTGATGCCGACCGTAAAGGATTACGCGGAGCTGGTCCGGGCACCCGCCGGGCTGTCCGTGCCCGGCGACGTGGTGGCCGGCGCGGCGGCGGCGGGCGCGCTCGGCGCCCGCACGCCCGCCCTGGCCGGCTCCTCGGTGCTGCTCTACTGGGCCGGCATGGCCGCCAACGACTGGGCCGACCGCGACCTCGACGCCAAGGAACGCCCGGAGCGACCGATTCCCAGCGGCCGCATCGCGCCAAGCCACGCGTTCGCGGTCGCGGCCGGACTGACCGCGGCGAGCCTCGCCGTCGCCCGGGCCGCCGGCGGACGGCGGGCGCTCACGGTCGCGGTCCCGCTCGCCGCCGCGGTCTGGGCGTACGACGTCAAAGCCAAGAACACCGCCGCCGGACCGGCCGTGATGGCCGCCTGCCGAGGGCTGGACGTGCTGCTCGGCGCCACCGGTGGCCGGACCGCCCGCGCAATACCGGCGGCCCTGGTGGTCGCCGCGCACACGTACACCGTCACCGAGCTGTCCCGCCGCGAGGTCTCCGGCGCCGACCCGCTGCTCCCGGTCGTCACCCTGGCCGGCACGGCGGCGGTGGCCGCCGCCGCGACCAGGCCGGGCCGGCAAAGAGGGTGGCGGGCACTGGTTCCGGCGGCGCTGGCCGCCTGGTACGCGGCCCGCTACGGCGCCGCCCAGGTCCGGGCCGTGGCCGACCCGTCGGCACCGGTGGTCCGCGCGGCCGTCGGCGCCGGCATCACCTCGCTGCCGGCCCTGCAGGGCGCGCTCGCCGCCGGAGCGGGTGCTCCGGCACCGGGTGCGCTGGTGGCCGCCGCCGCCCCGCTGGCCCGGGCGCTGACCCGGAGGGTGGCCGCGACATGAGGTTCGGCTACGGCACCAACGGCTTCGCCAACCACCGGCTCGACGACGCCCTCGCGGTGATCGCCGACCTCGGGTATGCGGGCGTCGCCCTCACCCTCGACCACGACCACCTCGACCCGTTCGCGCCGGGTCTGGCCGCCCGCACCGACGCCGTCGCCCGCCGCCTGGCCGACCTCGGCCTCGGCGTGATGATCGAGACCGGCGCCCGCTACCTGCTCGACCCCTGGCACAAGCACGCGCCGACGCTGCTGCACGACGAGCCGGAGCTCCGGCTCGAGTTCCTGCGGCGGGCCATCGCCATCGGTGCCGACCTGGGCGCCGAGGCGGTCTCGTTCTGGAGCGGCATCCGGCCACCCGGGGTCGACCCGGAGACGGCCTGGCAACGGCTCGTCGACGGCTGCGCGGCCACCGTGAAGACGGCCGAGGAACGGGGTGTCACGCTCGGCTTCGAGCCCGAACCGGGCATGTTCGTGGAGGACATCGCCGGCTGGCGCCGGCTGCACGCCGCGCTCGGCGCTCCCGCCGCGTTCGGCATCACCCTCGACATCGGACACTGCCGCTGCCTGGAGCCCGACCCGGTGCCGGACTGCGTCGCCGCGGTCGCCGACCACCTGGTCAACGTACAGATCGACGACATGCGCCGGGGTACGCACGAACATCTCGAGTTCGGCGAAGGGGAAATCGACTTCCCCCCGGTGCTGCGCGCCCTGGACGACGCCGGCTACACCGGTCTCGTCGCGGTCGAGCTGCCCCGGCACTCGCACGCGGCCCCGGACGTCGCCGCGCGCTCGATCGACTTCCTCCGCAACGCCGCCCACGCGCGAGAGGAGACGCGATGAAACCCGAAGAGTTGCGCGCCGCACTGGACCCGTCCGCGGTCGACTGGGTCGACGAGGCGATGCGCCAGGTGTGGGCAGACCCGGGTGCGATCGCCCGGCTGTTCCCACGAGCGGCCCGCGCCTGCGGGCGCGGGCCCATCAAAGATGGCTGGACCGCCGACGAGGCGGCCCGCGCCCTGCTGCTGGCCGCGCTGCCGGCCGACCGGGTCGCCGTCGAGGTGGACCGGCTCTACCGCTACGGCGACGCCAGCGAGAAACGGGCCGTGCTGCGCGCGCTGCCGTTGCTGCCGATCGGCGACGCGGGCGTGCCCCTGCTGCACGACGCGATCCGCACCAACGACACCCGCCTGGTCGGCGCCGCGCTCGGCGCCTACGCCGCGCACCTGGACGCCGCGACCTGGCGCCAGGCGGTGCTCAAGTGCGTGTTCATGGGTCTCCCGCTGTCCATCGTGGACCGGCTCGACGAGCGGGCCGACGAGGAGCTGCGGGTGATGCTCGCCGGGCTGGCGGAGGAACGGGCCGCCGCCGGGCGGCCGATGGCGGCCGACGCCACCGGGCTGCTGCACCGGTTGGCCGGCACCGCACTGCGGAAAGAGGCGTGATGCGAATCTTCGACCCCCACATCCACATGACCTCGCGTACGACCGACGACTACGAGCGGATGGCCGCCGCCGGCGTGCGGGCGCTGGTCGAGCCGGCGTTCTGGCTCGGCCAGCCGCGCACCTCGGTCGCCTCGTTCACCGACTACTTCGACTCGCTCGTCGGCTGGGAGCCGTTCCGGGCAGGCCAGTTCGGCATCCGCCACCACGCCACCATCGCCCTCAACCCGAAAGAGGCCAACGACCCGCGCTGCGCCGGCGTCCTCGACGTGCTGCCCCGCTACCTCGAGAAGGACGGCGTCGTCGCGGTCGGCGAGATCGGCTACGACTCGATGACGGCCGAGGAGGACCACGCGTTCGCGGCGCAGCTCGCCCTGGCCATCGAGCACGAGCTTCCGGCGCTGGTGCACACCCCGCACCGGGACAAGGCGCGCGGCACCGAGCGCACCATCAAGGTGGTCGCCGAGTCCGGCATCGAGCCCGGCCGGGTGGTCGTCGACCACCTCAACGAGGTGACCGTCGCGGCCGTCAAGGACTCCGGCAGCTGGGCGGGCTTCTCCATCTACCCCGACACCAAGATGTCGCCGCCGCGGATGGTGGAGATCCTCAAGCAGTTCGGCACGGAGCGGGTACTGGTCAACTCCGCCGCCGACTGGGGCAAGTCGGACCCGCTGCTGACCCGCGAGACGGCCGACCTGATGCTGGCCAGCGGGTTCAGCGACGACGACGTCGACCTCGTGTTCTGGCGCAACCCGGTGGCCTTCTACGGGCAGTCCGGCAAGCTCGACCTGGACGACATCGCGCCCGGCGCGTCGTTCGAGGGCAACTCGATCCTGCGCGGGGGCAGCTGATGCGGCTGCGCCACCGTGACGGTCAGACCGTCCATCTCAGCTACTGCACGAACGTGCACCCGGCGGAGGACTTCGCGGGCATCGTCGCGCAGCTCGACACGTACGCGGTCAAGGTGCGCGAGCGGCTCGGCGCCGATCTGCTCGGCCTCGGGCTGTGGCTGCCCGCGCCGGTCGCCGCCGAGCTGGCCGGCCGGGCCCGCCTGCGGCGCCAGCTCCGGGCCGAGCTGGACGCCCGCGGCCTGGAGGTCGTGACGCTCAACGGCTTCCCGTACCAGTCGTTCCATGCCCCGGTCGTCAAGCAGGCCGTCTACCACCCGGACTGGACGACGCCGGAGCGCCTGGAATACACCCTGGACCTGGCCCGGGTGCTGCTCGACCTGATGCCCGACGACGCCACCCGGGGCTCCATCTCCACCCTGCCGTTCGCCTGGCGCGAGCCCTGGGACCAGGGGCAGTCGGGCGCCGCCGAGCGCGTGCTGGAACGGCTGGCCACCGGCCTGGCCCGGATGGCCTGGGAGACCGGGCGCGCGGTCCGGGTGGCGTTCGAGCCGGAGCCGGGCTGCGTGGTCGAGTCGACCGAGCAGGCGGTGCGCCACCTGGCCCCGATCGACACCGACCGGATCGGCGTCTGCCTCGACCTGGCCCACCTGGCCTGTGCCTGGGAGGAGCCGGCCGAGGCGGTGGGCCGGCTCCGCGAAGCCGGGATCCCGGTGGTCAAGGTGCAGGTCTCCGCCGCGTTGGAGGCGGCCGACCCGGTCGCCGCCGCCGACACGCTGCGGGAGTACGTGGAGCCCCGCTTCCTGCACCAGACCCGCTGTGCCACCACGGCCACGGCCGCCGACCCCGCCGACCCGGCGAACGCGGCCGACGACCTCGACGAGGCACTCGACCGGGGCCTGTCGGGCGGCGCCTGGCGGGTGCACTACCACGTGCCCCTGCACGCCGAGCCCGTCCCGCCGCTGACCTCGACCGTGCCGGTGCTGAAGGCGGCCCTCGGTGAGCTGGTCGGCGGCGAGAAGGCCCTCTGCGACCACCTCGACGTCGAGACGTACACCTGGGGTGTGCTGCCCCCCGCCCGCCGGCCGGAGGGCGACGCGGCGCTGGCCGATGGCATCGCCGCCGAGCTGGCCTTCGCCCGGGACACCCTGGTGGGCCTGGGTCTCTCCGAGCACCGAAGCGAGGTCGCCGCATGAGTCCGACGCCACTGGTCGTCATCAACGTCGTGGGGCTGACGCCGCGGCTGCTCGAACGGATGCCGCGCCTGCGCGGGGTCGCCGAGCGCGGCTTCCAGGCCGAGCTCGGCACCGTGCTGCCCGCCGTCACCTGCTCGGCCCAGGCCACGTTCCTGACCGGCGAGCCGCCGTCCGGGCACGGCATCGTCGGCAACGGCTGGTACTTCCGCGACCTCGGCGAGGTGTTCCTCTGGCGGCAGCACCACGCGCTGATGGGCGGCGAGAAGGTCTGGCAGGCGGCCCGCCGCACCCACCCCGGCTACACGGTGGCCAACGTCTGCTGGTGGTACGCCATGGGCGCCGACGTCGACTGGACGGTCACGCCCCGGCCGATCTACTACGCCGACGGGCGCAAGGAGCCCGACTGCTACACGGATCCGCCGGAGCTGCACGACGAGCTCACCGCGACGCTCGGCGACTTCCCGCTGTTCACCTACTGGGGCCCGAACGCCGGCATCGCGAGCTCGCGCTGGATCCGCCGGGCCGCCGAGCAGTTGCTGGCCACGCACCTGCCCGACCTGACGCTGGTCTACCTGCCGCACCTGGACTACGACCTGCAGCGGTTCGGCCCGGGCGCACCGCAGGCGGCCGCGGCGGCCTCGGCCCTCGACGCCGAGATCGGCCCGCTGCTGGACGCCGCCGACCGGCGCGGCGCCACGGTCGTGGTCCTGTCCGAGTACGGCATCACCGACGTGTCCCGCCCGGTCGACGTCAACCGGCTGCTGCGGTCCGAAGGGCTGCTGCACGTCTACACCCAGGACGGCATGGAATACCTGGACCCGTGGACCTCGAAGGCGTTCGCGGTCGCCGACCACCAGGTGGCGCACGTGTACGTGAAGGACAAGACCGACCTGCCCGCCGTACGCAAGCTGTGTGAAGGCCTGTCCGGGGTGGCCGAGGTGCTCGACGCCGACGGCAAGGCGGCCGCCGGCCTCGACCACGAGCGGGCCGGCGAGCTCGTGCTCGTGGCCGAGCCGGACGCCTGGTTCACCTACTACTACTGGCTCGACGACAGCCGCGCGCCCGACTTCGCGCGGCTGGTGGAGATCCACCGCAAGCCGGGGTACGACCCGGCGGAGCTGTTCTTCGACCCGGAGAACCCGGGGAAGGCCAAGGGCCGCGCGGCGGTCGCGTTGGCCCGCAAGAAGCTCGGCATGCGCTACCTGATGAGCGTCGTCGGGCTCGACGCGGGCGCGCGGGCGGTCCGCGGCTCGCACGGCCGGCTGCCGGCGGACGCCGCCGACGCGCCGGTGCTCCTCTGCACCGACCCCGCCGCGGCGCGGGAACGGTTCGCCGCGACCGAAGTGAAAGACCTGTTGCTGCGGCTGGCCGGACTGACCTCGGCCAACGCCACGGCCGGCCCCGGGCCGGCGAACGACTGAAGTCGGCCTCCGGGCCGCCGAGGAGGAGTGATGACGGTCGACGTCCGCCCCATGGACGCCGCGGAGCTGCGCGCGCGGTTCGACGCCGAGCTGGCCGCTTTCCTGGAACGCCAGGATCCGGACTGGCCCGACGGCGCACCGCGTGGCGTCTTCACGACGCTGCACCGCTTCGTGCTCGCCGGCGGCAAGCGGCTCCGGCCGCTGTTCTGCTACTGGGGCTGGCGTTCGGCCGGCGGTGTCGACGGCGCACCGATCATCGCGGCCGCGGCGGCGCTGGAGCTCTTCCACGCGTTCGCCCTGATCCACGACGACATCATGGACGGCAGCGACCGCCGGCGCGGCGAGCCGTCGGTGCACCGGCTCTTCGCGGACCTGCACACCCGCTCGTCCTGGCGCGGCGACCCGGCCTCGTACGGGCGCAACACCGCGCTGCTCTGCGGTGACCTCTGCGCGGCCTGGGCCGACCAGATGTTCCACGAGTGCGGCCTCACTCCCGAGCAGGTGCACCAGGGGTACGGCGTGTTCGCCATCATGCGCACCGAGGTGATCGCCGGTCAGTACCTGGACCTGGTCTCCGGCGTCGGCGACGGCTCGGTGGCCAGCGCCCTGACCGTGATCCGGATGAAGGCCGCCCGCTACACGGTGACCCGCCCGCTGCAGATCGGTGCCGCGCTGGCCGGCGCCGGCCAGGAGGCCCTCGCGGCCCTGGCCGCGTTCGGCGACCCGCTCGGCGACGCGTTCCAGCTCCGCGACGACGTGCTCGGCGTGTTCGGCGACCCGGCCGTGACCGGCAAGTCGATCCTCGACGACCTGCGTGAGGGCAAGCCGACCGTGATGATGGCGCTGGCCCGGGGCAGTGCCGACCGGGAGCAGCAGCGCCGCCTGAAGGAGCTGTTCGGCAACCCGGACCTCGATCCCGACGGCGCCGCCGAGCTGCGGCAGGTCATCATCGACACCGGCGCGCTCAGCCGGATCGAGCAGATGATCAAGGTGCGCACGGACGCGGCGTTGGGTGCGTTGGCGGACGCCCCGGTCTCGGCGGAGGCGCTCCCGGTGCTCACCGCGCTCGCGGCCGAGGCCGTCGACCGGCAGCTCTGAGGCGACTTTTCGCCGTACCGGCGAAAGTGGAGCCATCTGCGACAGAAGCTATAGACACATGTCCCTGAACTAATTTACTGTGTCGACCACCGCGGTTTACAGAATTGGAATCCGCTACGGCACCAGGCGCGACGGCGCGCGCCCTGCCTGGCAAGAAAAGTCAGGAAGGGACTGTCCATGTCTCCAATGGACAAACGTCGCACGCCCCGCCGTCGGGCTGCCGCCTCAGCACTCTTGCTGGTGGCCGCCGCGCTCAGCGGGACCATCGCGAGCGCGCCGGCCGCACAGGCCCACACGATCAACGCCACCGACTTCCAGCAGGTGACCCTGGCCAAGGGCGTCGCCGAGATGGGCGAGCCGATGTCGCTCGCGGTGCTGCCGGACCGCTCGGTCCTGCACACCGCCCGCGGCGGCCAGCTCCGCCGCACCGACGCCAACGGCACCACCACCGTCATCGGCACGCTCCCCGTCTACACCCACGACGAGGAGGGCCTGCAGGGCGTCGGCGTCGACCCGGGCTTCGCCACCAACCGGTTCATCTACCTGTACTTCGCGCCTCCGCTGTCCACCCCGGCCGGCGACGCGCCCGCCACGGGCACGAGCTGGACCGCCTGGCAGGGCGTCAACCGCCTCGCGAGGTTCACCCTGAACGCCGACTGGACGCTCAACGCGGGCAGCCAGGTCACCGTCCTCGACGTGCCGGCCGACCGCGGCATCTGCTGCCACGTCGGCGGCGACATCGACTTCGACGCGGCCGGCAACCTCTACCTGTCGACCGGCGACGACAGCAACCCGTTCGACTCGGCCGGCTACGCGCCGATCGACGAACGGACCAACCGCAACCCGGCGTACGACGCGCAGCGCTCCGCGGGCAACACCAACGACCTGCGCGGCAAGCTCCTGCGGATCAAGGTGAACGCCAACGGGACGTACTCGATCCCGTCGGGCAACCTGTTCGCGGCGGGCACGGCCAACACCCGGCCGGAGATCTACGCGATGGGCTTCCGGAACCCGTTCCGGATCAGCGTCGACAAGGCCACCGGCGTGGTCTACGTCGGCGACTACGGCCCGGACGCCGGCTCGACCGACGCCAACCGCGGCCCGTCCGGCCAGGTCGAGTTCAACCGGGTCACCTCGCCAGGCAACTACGGCTGGCCGTACTGCACCGGCACCAACACCACCGCCGAAACGTACAACGAGTGGAACTTCTCGACCAACGCCACCGGCCCCAAGTACAACTGCTCCGGCGGCGCGACCAACAACTCGTTCCGCAACACCGGCCAGGGCACGCTGCCCGCCGCCCGGCCAGCCTGGATCAAGTACGGCGGCGACAGCGGCACCCCGAGCGAGTTCGGCGGCGGCTCCGAGTCGCCGATGGGTGGCCCGGTCTACCGCTACAACGCGTCGAACCCGTCCACCACGAAGTTCCCGCAGGCCTTCGAGGGCCAGTTCTTCGCCACCGAGTTCGGTCGGGGCTGGATCAAGCCGATCCACGTCAACACCGACGGCACCCGCGGCACGATCGACACCTTCCCCTGGGTCGGCAAGCAGGTGATGGACTCGGCGTTCGGGCCGGACGGCGCCTACTACGTGCTCGACTACGGCACCGGCTACTTCAACGGTGACGCCAACTCGGCGCTCTACCGCTTCGACTACGTGGCCGGCGGCAACCGCGCACCGACCGCCGTCGCCACCGCCCAGCCCACCTCGGGCCAGGCACCACTGACCGTCGCGTTCTCGTCGGCCGGCTCCACGGACCCAGACGGCGGCGCGCTGACCTACTCGTGGGCGTTCGGCGACGGCACCACGTCGACGGCCGCGAACCCCTCGAAGACGTACACCAGCAACGGCACGTACACCGCGACGCTGACCGTGCGTGACCCGCAGGGCGCGACCGGCACGGCGAGCGTGCAGATCGGCGTCGGCAACACCGCGCCGACCGTCAACATCACCATTCCGGGCAACGGCCAGCTCTTCAACTTCGGCGACACGATCCCGTTCACGATCAGCGCGAGCGACCCCGAGGACGGCACGATCAACTGCGCCAGGGCGAAGATGACGTACGTCCTTGGGCACGACCAGCACGGGCACCAGATCACGTCCGTCACCGGATGCTCCGGGTCGATCACCGTCCCGACCGACGGGGAGCACGACGCGGCGGCGAACATCTTCGCGATCTTCGACGCCGAGTACACCGACAACGGCGGGCTGACCACGCACAAGCAGTTCACCCTCCAGCCCAAGCACCGCCAGGCCGAGCACTACAAGGCGATGTCCGGCGTCTCGCTGATCACCAAGACCGGTGCCGAGGGCGGCCGGACGGTCGGCGACGTGCACAACGGCGACTGGATCTCGTTCGACCCGTACAAGATCAATAACGCCACCTCGGTGACCGCCCGGGTCTCCTCCGGCGGCGTCGGCGGCACCCTCCAGGTGCGCACGGGCTCGGCGACCGGCACGGTCCTCGGCTCGGTCGCGGTGCCCAACACGGGCAGCTGGGAGACGTTCACCAACGTCACCGCCAACCTGACCGGCCTGCCGGCCGGCACCACCACGCTCTACCTGACGTTCGCCGGCGGCACCGGGGCGCTGTTCGACCTGGACGCCTTCACGTTCAACACGTCGACGGGCGGCACCGGCACCGGGCCGGTCGTCGGCCTGGCCGGCAAGTGCCTCGACGTGCGCAACGGCGCCACCGCCGACGGCACCCAGATCCAGCTCTACACCTGCAACGGCACCGCCTCGCAAAGTTGGACCCGCACCGGTTCGACCCTGCGCGCGCTGGGCAAGTGTCTGGACGTGAGTGGTGCCGGCACCGCCGACGGCACGAAGATCCAGCTCTACACCTGCAACGGCACGGCGGCCCAGAACTGGTCCGTCGGCGCCAACAGCTCGCTGGTCAACGCCGGGTCGAGCAAGTGTGCCGACGTGAGTGGCAACAACTCGGCCGACAGCACGGTGGTCCACCTGTGGACCTGCAACGGAGCCGCGAACCAGCGGTGGACCCTGCCTTGACCCTGAATGCGGGGGCGTCCGCCCAGGCGCCCCCGCACCGTCCCTGGGAGTGCAGATGCGCAGACTCATCCGGACCGCCATCGGCGGGTTCGCCGCCGCGTTGGCCGTGATCGCCTGTACGGCACAGGCGGGGCCCGCCAGCGCCGCCGACGCCGCGTACGACGTGCTGGTCTTCTCGAAGACCGCCGGGTTCCGGCACGACGCGATCCCGGCCGGCATCCAGGCCATCCGTGACCTGGGCGCCGCCAACAACTTCACGGTCACCGCCACCGAGGACGCCAACACCTTCACCGCTTCGGGCCTGTCGCCGTACGAGGTGGTGGTGTTCCTCTCGACCACCGGTGACGTGCTCAACGCGACGCAGCAGACCGCGTTCGAGAACTACATCCGCTCCGGGCGCGGCTACGTCGGCGTGCACGCGGCGGCCGACACCGAGTACGACTGGGCCTGGTACGGCAACCTCGTCGGCGCGTACTTCAACTCGCACCCGGCGATCCAGCAGGCCAACATCAAGGTGGAGAACCGGGGCACGGCGGCGACCGCACACCTGCCGCAGACCTGGACGCGCACCGACGAGTGGTACAACTACCGCACCAACGTCCGGTCGACTGCGCGGGTGCTGGCCACCCTCGACGAGTCGTCGTACTCCGGCGGCGGCATGGGTGCCGACCACCCGATCACGTGGTGCAAGGCGTACGACGGCGGCCGGTCCTTCTACACCGGTCTCGGGCACACGCAGGCCTCGTACACGGAAGCCAACTTCCGCTCTCTCCTGCTGGGTGGCATCCGCTACGCGGCCTCCCGGACCGATGCCGACTGCCGGCCGGAGACGGGCTACACCGCTATCTACAATGGATCGACGACGGGTTGGTCGCAGGCCGGCCCGGGTTCGTTCACCAACACCGACGCCACGCTCAAGTCGACCGGCGGCATGGGCCTCTACTGGTACAGCGCCAAGCAGTACACGTCGTACTCGCTGAAGCTCGACTGGAAGATGGACGGCGACGACAACTCGGGCATCTTCATCGGGTTCCCGCCGTCGACGGACCCGTGGTCCGCGGTCGACAACGGCTACGAGATCCAGATCGACGCCACGGACGCGGCTGATCGAACCACTGGTTCGGTCTACACGTTCAAGTCGGCGGACATCGCCGCCCGAGATGCTGCTTTGAACCCGCCGGGGGAGTGGAACACCTACGAGCTCCTGGTCGAGGGCGAGCGGCTGCAGATCTTCCTGAACGGCGTGAAGATCAACGACTTCACCAACACGGTGCCGGCGCGGTCGCTGGCCGGGCACATCGGCCTCCAGAACCACGGCACGGGTGACGACGTGTCGTTCCGGAACGTCCGGATCAAGGAGCTGGGCACGCCGCCTTCGGGTGACGTCACGGTGCAGGCCGAGTCGTTCTCGTCGGCGTCCGGGGTGCAGGCGTTCACCAAGGCGGGGGCGAACAACGGGCAGACGCTGGGCTACATCGAGCCGGGCGACTGGGCTGCCTACAACGGTGTCAACGTCGGCGGTGCTACGTCCTTCCGGGCGCGGGTGGTCTCCGGTGGTGCGGGCGGCACGATCCAGGTCCGCAACGGGTCTACTACCGGCACTGTGCTGGGCACGGTCGCGGTGCCGAACACGGGTTCGTGGGACACGTACGCCAATGTCACTGGTTCGCTCTCGGGTGTGCCGTCGGGGACGGCCAACGTGTACCTGACGTTCACCGGCTCGGGCACCGGACTGTTCGATGTGGACGACTTCACGTTCGTCAAGTCGTCCACTCCGCCGACCGGCACCGGCCCGATCGTGGGCCTGGCCGGGAAGTGCCTGGACGTGCGCAACGGCGGCACGGCCGACGGCACGCAGATCCAGCTCTACACCTGCAACGGCACGGCGTCGCAGACCTGGACGCGCAACGGGTCGACCCTGCGGGCGCTGGGCAAGTGCCTGGACGTCAGCGGCAGCGGCACGGCCAACGGCACGAAGATCCAGCTCTGGACCTGCAACGGAAGCGGGGCACAGAGCTGGTCGGCCGGCGCCAACTCGTCGCTGGTCAACGCGAACTCCGCCAAGTGCGCGGACGTGAGCGGCAACAACTCCGCGGACAGCACCGTCGTCCACCTGTGGGCCTGCAACGGGGCCGCGAACCAGAGGTGGACGCTGCCGTAAGCCGCGGGGGCCGGCACGGGACGCCCACAACCCGTGCCGGTCACCGCCTCCACCCGACGCACCCTCCGCACCTGCCCTGCGGAGGGTGCGTCGCCTTGTTCAGACGGGTACGAGCTCGCGCGGGGCGAGGTCGCCCCGGGCGGACCGCAACCATGCCACCGCCCATTTGACCTTTGCGATCACGTCGTCCTCGGTCATCCCGGTGATCGTCGCGACTTCGCACGTCGGCAACTGATCTTCGTAATGGAGAAGCAGCAGCTCTTTGATCTCCGCGCCGAGCCGATCGACGAGTTCGCTGTCTTTGCCACTCCGCAGTTCGCTGGCCGAACCAACGTCCACGGCGTGGTGAAGGAGAAACTCGAGATTCTCGGAAACGGCCGCTTGGCTCGCGATGAGCGCGCGCGAGACCTCGCCGACAGTGGACTCGGGGATGTCGAGATAATGGGCGATCTCTGCTTCGGTTGGGCCTCGGCCGAACTCCTGAAGGAGAAAGTCCTCTGCCTCGCGAACCATGGGACCGTACTCGCGTAGCACGTTGCCCACGCCGGTCTGCATCTTGCCCCAGATGATTCCCCGGGCAAGCCCGCGGATACGCGCCCTGAGGTAGCCGGGAAAGAAGCCCCTGCGAGGATCGTGATTGCGTGCCGCGAGCACCAATCCCTCGCCCCAGATCTCCTCCGCCAACTCTGGCCTGCGAAATCGCCAGGCCACGGATTTTGCGATGTTTTCAGCCATGGGGGCACAATCGACGATGATCGAGTCCTCCATTGCCTTTCTTGTCGAGTCGCCGAACGGCAGGTGCTGGAATGTCAGGAAACGCTCTCGTAGCTCGGCTTCCAGGGCGTCAGGGCGTAGCTGCCAGAAGGCTTGCGTTACATCCGCAACTGAGAAGTCCGGCCGCAGGAAGACTCGCACGAACTTCTTGACAAGCAAGGTGTCCGGGAGTACGCCGTGCTCGATGTCTATTACATCTTGCGTCGCTACGCCCAGCTTGATCGCGAACTGGTCCCGATTTCGCCGTTCCATGATTCTGATGGCGACAAAGTAATCGGCGAAGCTCTCGTAGCATCCGGGATCTTTGGAACCGCTCCACCGGTAGCCGAGCTTTGGGGCGAGCTGATCGAAGCTAAGGCCGATGTTGGGTGCCTTTTCGAGCAGGTCAAGCAAGAAGGCTTTCGTCGGTACTCGCTTGCCTGCTTTGTATCGGGCGAGGGTGGTCGGTGCGTGTCCAGTGAGGCGAGCGACCTGCGGCGACGACATCCCCAGCTCGGACATGACAGCGTTCGTAATGATCTTTCCCGCCTGCCTGCGTGAGGTCCTTGGCGGAATGAGAGAGGCTTGTTGCCGTGGCATGCGCGAAAAGATATATGCACCGAGAGCGATGGGCTATCAAAAGTGAGGATGCAACCAATTTTGGCGTCGGCCGTTTCGTTCTGTGACGTGACAACGTTAGATATGGCCACCTTCGCCGTTTCGGAAACGCGAAGCTAATTCATTGC
The DNA here is from genome assembly GCF_900188485.1 of Asanoa hainanensis. Lineage (GTDB taxonomy): Bacteria > Actinomycetota > Actinomycetes > Mycobacteriales > Micromonosporaceae > Asanoa > Asanoa hainanensis. Next base: position 211,006 of record NZ_FZPH01000005.1, on the reverse strand, counting down.
CCGGCTTGTCGCCCGTAAGTCTGCTGGTCGGGCTGAGACTGCGGCGTTCCTGGTGGGACGCTGTTCGCGTACCAAATGTGATACCAATTCAGAAAAGCGCACGGCGGCATTTCGTGACGCGGCAACCTTTAGCGAGCGAGCATCGCGTTCAGTGGTGTGCGGTGGCACCTGGCGTGGCGACCACGGTGGTGGCTCGCATGCGGTCCTGTCGTTCAAGGGCAGCCGACACGACCGCGAGCCCGAGGGCGCTCGCGACCAGGACGGCGCCGACCCAGTTGGGGGCCGTGTAGCCGAGGCCGGCGCCGATGACCAGGCCGCCGAGCCAGGCGGCGAGGGCGTTGCCGAGGTTGAAGGCGCCGATGTTGACGGCCGAGGCCAGCGTCGGGGCGCCGTGTGCCTGGTCGAGCACCCGTTTCTGCAGCGGCGGCACGGTTGCGAAGCCCAGCGCTCCGATCAGCACGATGGTCGCGGCGGCCGCGATCTGGTCGTGCGCGGTGAGGGTGAAGAGGCGAGGACGACGGCCAGGCCGCCCAGCGAGACGTAGAGCATGGGCATCAGCGCGCGGTCGGCGAAGCGGCCGCCGATCAGGTTGCCGGCGACCATGCCGAGGCCGAACAGGACCAGCAGCCAGGTGACGGACCCGTCATCGAATCCGGCTACCCGCGTCATCATCGGCGCGATGTAGGTGATGGCCGCGAAGACTCCGCCGAAGCCCAGCACCGTCATCGCCATGGCCAGCAGGACCTGGGTGTTCTTGAGGGCCGACAGCTCGTGCCGCAGGCGTACACCCTGGGGCTTGGGCACGTCGGGCACGAGGCGCGCGACACCGACGAGGCCGACCACCCCGATCGCCGCCACGATGCCGAAGGTGACGCGCCAGCCGGCCGACTGGCCGACGAGGGTGCCGAGCGGGACGCCGACGACGTTGGCGACGGTGAGGCCGGTGAACATCATCGCGATGGCACCGGCCTTCTTCTGGGGCGCGACCAGGGACGCGGCGACGACGGAGCCGATGCCGAAGAACGCACCGTGCGCGAGCGAGGCGACCATCCGGCCGATCAACATGACGGCGAAGGACGGCGCGCAGGCGGAGATCAGGTTGCCGGCGATGAACAGGCCCATCAGCAGCATGAGCATCCGCTTGCGGGGGATCTTGGTGCCGAGCACGGTCATCAGCGGCGCGCCGACTACGACACCGAGGGCGTAACCGGTCACGAGCAGGCCGGCGGTGGGGATCTCGACGCCGAAGCCGTGTGCGACCTGGGGCAGCAGACCCATGATCACGAATTCGGTGGTGCCGATCCCGAAGGCCCCGATCGCGAGGGCGAGGAGTGCGGGGGTCGAGCGCGGTGGTGGTGCACTTTGCATGCGCACGACCATAGTTGCACACGCGGGCTATCCGCAAACGCGGTATTTCGCGATGTTGTAATATATCCGGGTGACGGCGAAGGACCCCGCGCTGACGGCACTGGCCCAGGGCTGGTGCTCCCTCTCCCTGCTGCACGACAAGATCGAGGCGCACATCGAGCGCGCCCTGCAGGACGGACACGACCTCAGCGTCCGTGAATACTCGCTGCTCGACGTGCTCAGCCGACAGCACGACGGTGTCGGCGGTCACCTGCAGATGAAACAGGTCGCGGATGCGGTCGTGCTGAGCCAGAGCGCCACGACCCGGCTGGTCACCCGCCTGGAGAACCGCGGCCTGCTGGGGCGCTACCTGTGCCCGACAGACCGGCGAGGCATCTACACGAACGTGACCCCGGCCGGTCTTCTCCTACTGGCGGAGGCCCGCCCGACCAACGACGCGGCGCTGCACGAGGCCCTCGGCGAGGCGTCGGCGAACCCGGAGCTCGCGCCGCTGGTCGACGCGGTCAAGTCGCTGTACGCGCCCGCCTAGGGTGGGGCCGTTGGCCGTTACGCGGGGTCCGGTCACCGGTTTCGTTCGAGCTGGCGCACGCTTGATGCGACTGTCTTCGATGTGGTCGTGGTCGCCTTGATCATGTGCGCGAGATCTGGTCGGTGGTCCCAAAGCGGCGTGATCGTGTGTGGCTGGTCTGGGCGACACGCCGTAGCGGGACCAGATGAGATGCACCCGATCTTCGTAGGGTTGTGCCCGCACCTTGATGAGCCTCACCCGATCATGGACGGCCTCGCGCCTCGCGGTTGCCGAGGATCGTGAGAACCTCCCGCCGAACAGCGTCGGGCTCGCGGGTCAAGCGTGCATGACTGAACCGGACGACCAGAATCCCACGCGCGGCGAGCGCCGCGTCCCGGCGCAGGTCGATCTCCCGTTGCCTCGGCCCGCCATGCACGCTGGCGCCATCGAGCTCGAAGTTGACCCGCGTCGGTTCGTGGTAGACGTCGAGATAGGTGGTGTAGCTGTCGAGGCGAACCGGGACCTGCCGGGCGAAGGCCGGCATGCCGGCCGCAGTGAAAACATGGTCATCGCCCCAGATCTCCAACCCGCTGCGGCATCCGGCGGCGAGCTTGGCGAGCAACCGCCGAAGCTCGACCCGACCAGCGAGTTTTGGTGCCTCGGCCAGCGCGTCTCCGACCCGCTGTGCGGTAGTGAGCCGCCCGTTGACGGCGGTGATGACCGGGGCTCGCCGGCGGTCCGCAGGCAACCACGGCCAAGCGTCGACCAACGACCGCTCAAGTCGAGTAATCGTGAAACCGTCCCGCGCGACAGTCTGCGGCGGCTCGTTGCAGTGATGCACGATGAGCCAGCCCCGTGAGCGTGCGGCCGACTGCCGCCCGACCGTCACGTGCACGGTCTCGACCAATCCGCCGTCCAGGAGCCCGAAGACCGCCAACGCTGACGTGTGACTGAGGGCCCCACCCCCACCCTCCCCGCCGCGTTTGGGCGGTTGGTGCTGGCCGCTGGCGTAGGCCAGCGCGGCCCGGCGGCGTATCGCTGGGTCGTCGACCGATGACGACGTCGCGTACACGCCCGGCAGTAGCCGCACCAGGGCGCCGGTCCGTCGGCCGTCGTCAAGCGCCCACCGTGGCACCGACATGTCGTTCGGGGACCGCCAGCACACCACCCCGCCTCCTGCGGCGAGTGCCTTGGCCAGTGTCGGATTCACTGGGGACAGATTGGCGGCCAAGCCCCGTCACGGCAACCAACGCGGGATGAGGCTGTGGATAACCCACTGTTGTGGACAAAGTCTCCCGTGACCAACCCACGGCACTAGAGTGATTGCCCCGATGGGAGGTCAGCCGCCGAGGCCTCGTTGGTAGACCGCGAGGTTGACGGCGGTCGCCGCGAACAGAGGCGTGGGCACCGCCAGGTCGCGGGCCCGGGCCACCAGGTCGCCGATGATGGCGTCGTTCTCGACCCGGCGGCCGGCGCGCATGTCGCGGTAGACCGACGACGTGGTCGTCGCCCCGGCCGCGGTCACGGTGCCCAGCAGGTTCCGCGTCGCTTCGGGCCGGGGCGGGAAACCCGCCGCCGTCGCGACCCGGCCCGCCTCGTCGGCGATCGCGGTGGCGAAGTCCGCGCCGCCCGGCACCGCGTTGGCGTCGCCGATCGTGGCGCCGGCGAGGCAGTTCACCGCCGTGACCGAGGCGAGGAAGACCCACTTCTCCCACATCTCGGTCTCGATGCTGTCGGACACCTCGGAGTCGAAGCCGGCACCCGAGAGCGCCTCGTGCACATCGTCGACGCCCTGCGCCGGCGCGCCCGGCAGCGGGCCGTAGCGAAGCTGGCGCGGGCCACCGAGCCGCACGATCTCGCCGTCGTCGGTGAGCGTGGTGGCGACGTAACAGACCCCGCCGTACACCTTGACGCCGAAGTCCGCGACGAGCCGGTCGATGTGCGCGAGCCCGTTGAGGAACGGCACGATCGTCGTCCGCGGCCCGACGGCGGGGGAGAAGTCGCGGATCGCGCCGTCGAGGGTGAAGGCCTTCACGGCCAGGAACACGATGTCGTACGGGTCGGCGACCCGCTCGATCGTCGTCACGTCGACCCGCTCCGGCTCGCTGTCCGGCTCGCGGATCCGCAAGCCGTCGGCGGCGAGCGAAGCCGCGCGCCGCGGTCGGACCAGGAAGGTCACGTCCTTGCCGGCCTGCGCGAGCCGCGCGCCGAAGTACCCGCCGACCGCCCCGGCGCCGATGACCAGAATGCGCATATCGCCCCCCAAATGCCGCACTCCAGCCTAATCAGCGCGCCGACCCACGGCCGGCGTTGTGGGAGCATGCGTCGATGTTGGACGCGATGATCGACCGGCTGATCTCCGCCGGGGTCGAACACGTCGGCCCGCCGGTTGACGCGGCGGACCTGGCCCGCCACGGCCTGCCGGCCGACTACGCCGCGCTACTCGAACGGCTCAACGGCTGCACCGTCAACGCGGGCGCGGTCCGGCTGTTCGGTCTTCGCAGCGAACGGCATCTCGACCTGCGGGCCTGGAACGCACCCGACGGCTGGCGGTTCGCCTGGGACGACCGGGTCGAGCCCTTCCTCTGCATCGGCCAGCTGGCGCTCGGAGACCAGTACGCCCTGCGCCGCGGTCCGGCCGGCTACGCGCCCGAGGTATACCTGCTCGAAGCGGACCTCCTACGCCCGGAGGTCATCGCGGGCTCGTTCGCGGAGTTCGTCGCGCTCGAGCTCCTGTCCAACGCCGAGGCGCCGTACGACCCGGTGCTGATCGAGGCGGTCGCCCGGTTGGGTCCGATCGACCCGGCGTCGAACTGGGTCTACACCCCTTCGCTGGTCCTGGGAGGACCGGCGGACCTGGCCAACGTGATGGCGATGGACGCGTACACGGCGATGGTCATCAGCGGTGACGTCGCGCTCGCCGCGGAGTCCGCGCCGGAGGGTGCCCTCGTCGCAAAGGTCCTGCCCTGGTTCGACGAGCACGGGCGCTCGCGAATCCGGGTGGAGTTCGCGTAGGCGGCCCTTCCACGGTGTGTGCAACCGATCTAGAGTGAAGCTCGCAGCCGCGTACGCGGCCGGCGGCCGGGCGGGAGGCGCAACCCGCTCGGGCGTAACCGGCGGCCGAGCAGATCGCGGCAGCGACCACGACCGTCGGACGGTCTCCTCGCGTCTGTCCACCAGCAGGATCCCGGGTCACTCACAGGGAGAAGAAGGACAATGGCGCGTCCCATCACGCTCTTTACCGGTCAGTGGGCCGATCTGCCGTTCGAAGAGGTGTGTCAGTTGGCCTCCGACTGGGGGTATGACGGGCTCGAGATCGCCTGTTGGGGTGATCACTTCGACGTCGACAAGGCACTGAACGAAGACGGCTACGTCGACCGCAAGCGGGAGACCCTGGCCAAGCACAACCTGCAGGTTTTCGCGATCTCCAACCACCTCGTCGGCCAGGCGGTCTGTGACCACCCGATCGACGAGCGGCACCAGGACATCCTGCCGGCCCGCATCTGGGGTGACGGCGAGCCCGAGGGCGTCCGGCAGCGGGCCGCCGACGAGATCAAGGACACCGCACGGGCCGCGGCCAAGCTGGGCGTCAAGACCGTCGTCGGGTTCACCGGCTCCTCGATCTGGCACACCGTCGCCATGTTCCCGCCGGTGCCGGCCAGCATGATCGACAAGGGGTACGAGGACTTCGCCAACCGGTTCAACCCCATCCTCGACGTGTTCGACGAAGTGGGCGTGCGGTTCGCGCACGAGGTGCATCCCAGCGAGATCGCGTACGACTACTGGACCACCAAGCGCACCCTCGAGGCGATCGGCAACCGGCCGGCGTTCGGGCTCAACTGGGATCCGTCGCACTTCGTGTGGCAGGAGCTCGACCCGGTGAACTTCATCTTCGACTTCCAGGACCGGATCTACCACGTCGACTGCAAGGACGCCAAGGTACGCACGGGCGACGGCCGCCGCGGCCGGCTCAGCTCGCACCTGCCGTGGGCCGACCTGCGCCGCGGCTGGGACTTCGTCTCGACCGGGCACGGCGACGTGCCCTGGGAGGACTGCTTCCGGGCCCTGAACGCGATCGGGTACGACGGCCCGATCTCGATCGAGTGGGAGGACGCCGGCATGGACCGGCTCGTCGGTGCCCCCGAGGCGCTCGACTTCGTCCGCCGGCTCGCCTTCGACGCACCCAGCGCGGCCTTCGACGCCGCGTTCTCCAGCAAGGACTGACGACAGCGACAAGGGCCCCTCGCCAGCCGCGGCGAGGGGCCCTTGCGTGCTACCCACGCACTCAGGGCATGGGCTTGGTCGGTGACGCCGACGAGGACGAGGCCGACGACGAGGTCAGGCCGTTGGTCCCCGAGTGGCTGTGCCCGTGGTCGTGGCCGCTGCCCGAGCTCATCTTCTCGCCGAGCTTGGACTGGCTCAGCCGGTCCTTGCCCTCGGACATGAGCCGGTTGGCCTGGGCCTGGGCGGTGCCCTTGGCCTCCTGGACCGTCGGGTGATCCATCAGCTTGCGGGTCTGCGAGACGATCTCCTCGTACTTCTCCCGGCCCGCGCGGGCGCCCAGGACGAAGCCGGCGGCGAGTCCGCCGATGAACCATAGCTTTCCGCGCATTGCGGCTCCTTCCGTGTGCCGGACGCGTCGATCCGCGTGCACGGCGACGTTGCTGTCCCCGGTTACCTACCCATCGTGCTACCGACCCATGCGTCGGAAGCGCCATCTGACTAATTTGCCCTGTTTTCGAGGCCGGCGGGGCGGAACGCCCCCGAACCCGACAGCCGAGTGTGTCGTACCCCCACCCGATCCCCCTGAATCAGCCCGCATCCTGTAGTCTCGTACCGGTCGCGCAGCACGGGGCAACCCGCGAGGCAGACCAGACTTTCCCCTGTAGCTCAATTGGCAGAGCAGCCGGCTGTTAACCGGCAGGTTATTGGTTCGAGTCCAATCGGGGGAGCCACCTCATCACATCAGCGGCAGCTCCCGCCGCACCGCACCGGCGATGCTCGCAGCGTCCAGCCCGCGCGCCTTCAAGATCGAGCTCCGCGAGCCGTGTGCCAGGAAATGTTGTGGCAACGCCAGCGAGCGCACCGGTACCCGCACCCCGGCGCCACGCAACGCCCGCGACACCGCATCGCCGTAGCCGCCGTGCGCACCGCCGTCCTCGACCGTCACCACCAGCCGGTACGCCGCCGCGGCCGCGACCAGCTCCGGGTCCACCGGCAGCAGCCAGCGGGGGTCGGCCACGGTCACCGGCACGTCCAGCCGGTCGGCGGCCGCCATCGCCGCGGCACCGAGCGGACCGACAGCCAGCACGAGTACGCCGTCCGGCGCTGGATCCGGCCGCCCGGCAACCCCGGAAGCGGGAACCTGCCCGGACACCCGCCACCCGCCCGAGCTGTCCAAGCCCGAGCCGCTCTGCCACGTGCCGCCCGGTGCCGAAGCCGCTCGCTGAGCACCGGCCAGGCCCCAGCGCAGCACGTCCGCGCTGCCCAGCCGGCCCACGGCGGCCAGCGCCGGCCCGACGTCGGCCTTCGGGAAGCGCAGCGCCGCCGGGCCGCCCCGGTGCGCCACGGCCTCGCGCAGCAGCAGCCGCAGCTGGTCGCCGTCGCGCGGCGCCGCCACCCGCATCCCGGGCACCATGCCCAGCACCGACAGGTCCCACATCCCGTGGTGGGACGGCCCGTCGCTGCCCGTGATCCCCGCTCGGTCGAGCACGAACGTGACCGGCAGCCGGTGCAGCGCCACGTCCATCAGCACCTGGTCGAGCGCCCGGTTGAGGAACGTGGAGTAGATGCAGACCACCGGGTGCAGGCCGCCGGTGGCCAGCCCGGCCGCCGACGTCACCGCGTGCTGCTCGGCGATGCCCACGTCGAACGCCCGCTCGGGATAGGCGTCCGCGAACGCCTGCAACCCCGTCGGCCCGAGCATCGCGGCGCTGATCGCCACCACGTCCGGTCGCGCCGCGCCCAACGACACCATCTCGTCACTGAAGACCGACGTCCAGCTCGGCGCCGAAGACGGCGGTCCGGCCGGGCCGACCGTGTGCATCCGGTCGGCCTCGTCCTGCTCAGCCGGCGGGTGACCCAGGCCCTTGCGGGTCAGGCAGTGCACCACGGTCGGCGTCCCCAGCTTCCGGGCCTTGCGCAGTGCCACCTCGACCGCGGCCGTGTCGTGCCCGTCGACCGGGCCGAGATAGCCCAGCCCGAGCTGCTCGAACACCGACGCAGCGGCACCGTCCCGCAACGCGGCCAGGTGCCGGCCGATCGCTCCGGCGGTCGGCGCGTACGAGCGGCCGTTGTCGTTGAGCACGACCACCAGCGGCCGGTCCGGCGCGGCGCCGATGTTGTTGAGCGCCTCCCACGCCATGCCGCCCGTGAGCGACCCGTCGCCGACCACCGCCACCACGGCCCGGTCCGGCCGGCCACCGAGGGCGAACGCCTTGGCCAGCCCGTCGGCATACGACAGCGCCGTCGAGGCGTGCGAGTTCTCGACGATGTCGTGCGCGCTCTCCGACCGCGACGGGTAGCCCGACAGCCCGCCCTCCTGGCGAAGGCTGTCGAGCGCGGCCCAGCGGCCGGTGAGCATCTTGTGGACGTACGCCTGGTGCCCGGTGTCCCAGACGACCGCGTCGTGCGGCGAGTCGAACACCCGGTGCAGGGCGATGGTCAGCTCGACCACGCCCAGGTTGGGCCCGAGGTGCCCGCCGGTCCGCGAGACCGTCTCGATCAGCAGCGACCGGATCTCGAGGGCCAGGTCGGGCAGCGCCGACTCCGGCAGCGAACGCAGGTCCGCCGGGCAGTGGATGCGCGAAAGCAGGGACATCGCGTCACCGCCCGACAGCCGCCCGCATGGACTCCTTGAGGGATCCGAGTGTGGCGATCACCGCCGTGGGCTCGTACCCGCAGTGGGCCATGCAGTTGGCGCAGCGAGGGTCCTTGCCGCGTCCGAACGCGTCCCAGTCGGTCTCTTCGATGAGCTCCTTGTAGGTCGCAGCGTAGCCGTCGTCGAGCAGGTAGCAGGGCCGTTGCCAGCCCAGCAGCGAGTAGGACGGGATGCCCCACGCGGTGCAGGCCAGGTCCCGCTTGCCCTCCAGGAAGTCCAGGAAGATCGGCGAGTGGTTGAGCCGCCACTTGCGCCGCCGGCCGTTGGCGAAGGCCTTGGCGAACAGCTCGCGGGTCTCCGTGACGCCGAGCCAGTGCTCCTGGTCGGGTGCCTTCTGATACGCGTACGCCGGTGAGATCTGCATGTTGTCGACCTCGACCACGTCGTTGAGGTAGTCGAGGACGCCGATGACGTTCTGCGGCGAGTCGTTGCTGAAGAACGTCGTGTTGGTCATCACCCGGAAGCCGGCCGCCTTCGCCATCTTGATGGCCTCGATCGCGCCCTCGAAGCCGCCCTCCTTGTTGACTGACAGGTCGTGCCGGTCCTTGAGGCCGTCGACGTGCACCATCCACGAGAAGTTCCGGTGCGGCTTGAACTTGTGGAGGTGCTTGGGGATCAGCAGCGCGTTGGTGCACAAGAAGACGATCTTGTTGCGGTCGAGGAGCTGCCGGACGATCTCGTCGATCTGTTTGTGCATCAACGGTTCGCCGCCGGCGATGGAGACCATCGGGGCGCCGCTCTCCTCGATCGCGGCGACCGCCTGCTCGACGGGCATGCGCTTCTTGAGCACATCCGCCGGCTGCTCGATCTTGCCGCAACCCGCGCATTTCAGGTTGCACGCGAACAGCGGCTCGAGCTCGACGAGCAGCGGGAACTTCTCCCTGCGGAGCAGCTTCTGCTTGAGCAGGTAGCGGCCCAGCCGAACGGACTGCCGGAATGGCATGGCCATCGTTCAGCTCACCTCCTTGGGCAATGTGAAACGCAGGACTTCCGGATCCGTGGCCGGCTCCGCCACGGTGAGGGGTCCGAGTCCGCCGAGGCAGTCGACCAGTTCGTCGACCAGGGTGGGCGGCGCGGACGCGCCGGCGGTGACGCCGATGCGGCGTACCCCGGCGAGCAGGCGGAGGTCGACGTCGGCGGCGGAGTCGACGAGCCGGGCCGGCACGCCTTCCCGCTGCGCGACCTCGACCAGGCGGAGCGAGTTCGACGAGTTGGTGGAGCCGACCACGAGCAGCAGGTCGCAGCCCTCGGCGATCTCGCGCACGGCGCGCTGGCGGTTCGTGGTGGCGTAGCAGATGTCGTCGCTCTTGGGCGCCGCGATCGCGGGGAACCGCTCGCGCAGCACGTCGGCGATCGCGGTGGCCTCGTCGACGGCGAGCGTGGTCTGCATGGCGTACGCGACGTTGCCCGCGTCCCGCGGCACCACCCGCGCGGCGGCGGCGACGTCCTCGACGACGACCACGTCGGCCGGCGCCTCGCCCAGCGTGCCCTCGACCTCTTCGTGGTCGGCGTGCCCGATCAGGAAGACGGTCGCCTCGCGGGCGCTGTGCCGGCGCACCTCGGTGTGCACCTTGGTGACCAGCGGGCAGGTGGCGTCGACGACCCGCAGCCCGCGCGCCTCCGCCTCGGCCCGCACGGCGGGGGAGACCCCGTGCGCGGCGAACACCAGCACGCTGCCGAGCGGCACCTCGTCGACCTCCTCGACGAAGACCGCACCCCGGTCCTCCAGGTCACGCACGACGTGGGTGTTGTGCACGATCTGCCGGCGTACGTAGACCGGCGCGCCGAACTTGCCCAGCGCCCGGTCGACCACGTCGATCGCCCGCTCGACACCGGCGCAGAACGACCGCGGGTTGGCCAGCCGCACCTCGCGGGCGCCGGTCGCGTCGGCCCAGGCGTCGAGAGCGGGTGCGGCCGCCCGCAGCCGGCGCAGCGCACGGAGCCCGCGGCCGACGGTCCCGGGCCGCAGCAGCGGCTCGTTGGCGGTGTCGACCACGACGCGGACCACGGCGAACGGAGACTCGGTCGGCGCCAGCCAGATCGACTCGGTGTCGACGGCCAGCGCGCCCGTGGCGGCGAGCCGCGCGCGGGCCGCCCGGCCGGCGACCCGGTGCTCGGACGCGATCGGGCCGAGGTGCACGACCAGGCCGTGCCGGCGCAGGTCGGCGGCGAGCAGCGGGGCCGAGGGGCACTGCCGGACGCTGCCGTCGGGGCCGCGTACCTCGGTCGCCACCACGACGTCGCCGGGACGCACGCCCGGGCCGACGCCTCCGCCGACGCCGGCCACCAGCACCGGTCGCCTGCCGAGCCCGCCGGAGGCGCGGAACGCCGCCGCCGCCCGCCGGGGACCCATGCCGACCCGCAGCACGGCGGTGTGCGCGTCGCGCAGCGCGCGCCGCTCGACGCCGAGGGCGACACAGATGACCGGCGCGTGCCGGCGGGGCCCGGTGGTCATGACGTGACGTCCAGGAAGCGGCCGAGCGCCGTGATCGGGAAGACCAGCCGGTACAGGTGGTAGTTGATGTAGAAGTCGCCGGGGAAGCCCGTACCCGTGAAGTGGTCCTCGTCCCAGCCACCGTCGGCGCGCTGCGTGCTGATCAGGTGGTCGACGCCGGCCCGGGTCGCCGGGTGGTCGGTCTCGCCGGCGGCGAGCAGCGCGAGCAGCGCCCACGCGGTCTGCGACGGCGTCGACGCGCCCTTGCCGGCCCAGTTCTCCGGGTCCCGGTAGGAGCGCAGGTCCTCGCCCCAGCCACCGTCGGTGTTCTGGTGCGCGACCAGCCAGTGCACCGCGGCCCGGATCGCCGGCGCGCCCGCGTCGACGCCGGCCTCGACCAGCGCCGGCACGGCGGCGCCGGTGCCGTAGACGTAGTTGGCGCCCCAACGCCCGAACCACGAGCCGTCCGACTCCTGGTTGCGCAGCAGCCAGGTGACCCCCCGCTGAGTCACCGGGTCGCCGTGGCGTCCCTCGAGCGCGAGCATCTCCACCACGTGGGCGGTGACGTCGGCCGACGGCGGGTCGATGACCTCGCCGAAGTCGCAGAACGGCAGCTTGTTGGCCAGCGTGCGGGTGTTGTCGGCGTCGAACGCGCCCCAGCCGCCGTCCGTGGACTGCATGCCGACCGTCCACCCGACGCCGCGGCCGATCGCGCCCTCGATGTCGGCCCGCAGCGGGTCGTCGGCCGGCAGGCCGGCGGCGACGCGGCGCAGCGCCAGCACGATCTCGGCGGTGTCGTCGGTGTCCGGGTAGAGGTCGTTGGCGAACTCGAACGCCCAGCCGCCGGGCGCCAGGCCGGGCCGGCGCACCGCCCAGTCGCCGGGCACGGCGATCTCCTCCTGGAGCAGCCAGGACGACGCGCGGCGGACCGCCTCGTCGGTGGCCGGCACCCCGGCGTCGAGCATCGCGACGAGGGCGAGCGCGGTGTCCCAGACCGGTGACTGGCACGCCTCCAGCCGGCGCACCCAGCCCGCCTCGGTCTCCTCGCGGATGGTGAACGCGTCCAGCCCGGCGAAGCCGGCCTTGAGGGCGGGGTGGTCGAGCTGGTAGCCGAGCAGGTGCAGGGCGAGCAGCGAGTAGACCCACGGCGGCTGGATGCCGCCCCACGACCCGTCGGACTCCTGCCGGGCCAGGATCCACTCGGCTCCCCGCCGTTGGGCCAGCTCGCGCAGCGGCTTGAGCGCGTGCCGGCCGTAGAGCTTGAGCACACGGTCGGTGCGCTGGAAGAACCCGGTCCAGCTCCACAGCGGCGCCGCCGGCGCCGGCCGCGCGCCGGTGCGCAGCTCGTCGATGTCGAACGGCAGCGGGCGCACGGGCCGCAGGCTGCCGACGATGGTCAGCGGCACCACGGTCTGCCGGGCCCAGCACGCCCAGTCGTAGACGTTGAGCGGGAACCAGCGGGGCAGGAAGATCATCTCGGGTGGCAGCTCGGGCAGCTCGTCCCAGGACCACTGGCCGAACAGCGCCATCCAGATCCGGGTGAACACCCGGGTGCGCTCCAGCCCGCCCATCTCCAGGACGAACGCGCGGGCCTGCGCCATGTGGGGCGCGGAAGGGTCGTCGCCGGCCAGCTTGAGCACCACGTACGCCTCGACGGTGGTGGACAGGTCGCCGGGACCGCCGTGGAAGTTGGCCCAGGTGCCGTCGTCCCGTTGCTGCGAGCGGATCCACCGGGCGGCCTCGTCGGTCTCCCGCTCGGTGCGGATGCCGAGGAACTGCCGGAGCAGCAGGTCCTCGGCGTCCATCGTGACGTTGGTGGCCAGCTCGCCCTTCCACCAGCCGGCCTGATCCTGCCGGGCCCGCAGGTGGCCGACGGCGGCCGTCAGCGCCGCCGCGACCGACCGTGGCGGCTGGTCGAGCGCCTGGGTCCCGGCGACCGTGGTGGTCATCCTGTTGCCCCGCTCATGATTCCCGGTCCACGATGAACCTCCCGAGAGCCGTCAGTTCCGTCCGTGCTTCCTCGTCGATGTCGACGGTGGACAGTGCCTTCTCCGCCAGCGACATGCGTTCCCGCGCCTCGGAGAGCGCCCACTCCCGCCCGCCCGCCTTCTCCACCAGGTCGGCGGCCCGGCGCAGGGCCGCGTCGTCGGGCTCGGCCGGTGCGGCCAGCCAGGCGGCCAGCTCCGGGCCGTGGCGCGGGTCGCCGAGCGTGTAGCTGACCGGCAGCGTCTTCTTGCGCGAGCGCAGGTCCGAGAAGACCGGCTTGCCGGTGACCGCCGGGTCGCCCCAGATGCCCAGCACGTCGTCGACGAGCTGGAACGCGAGCCCGACCTGTGCGCCGAACGTCTTCAGCGCGGTCTCCACCGGCTCGGCCGCGCCGGCCAGCACCGCACCGATCGCGGCGCTGGCGGCGAGCAGCGAGCCGGTCTTGCCGCTGGCCATCTCGATGCACTCGTCGAGGGTCACGTCGTCGCGCGTCTCGAACGCCACGTCCTGCACCTGGCCGCGGGTCAGCTCGCGGGTGGTCGCGGCCAGCAGCAGCCCGGCGCGCGCCGCGGCCGGCGTGCCGGCCTCCAGCACGACCTCGTGCGCGAGCGCGAGCAGCGCGTCGCCGGTCAGGATCGCGGTGTCGCCGCCCCAGATGGCCCAGACCGTGCGCCGGTGCCGGCGTTCGACATCGCCGTCCATCAGGTCGTCGTGCAGCAGCGAGAAGTTGTGCACGAGCTCGACCGCGACCGCGCCGGGCAGCCCGATCCGGGCCGGTGCGCCGACCGCCTCGGCGGACAGCAACGCCAGCGCGGGCCGGATCGCCTTGCCGCCGTTGCCCACGCCGGGCGTGCCGTCGGCGGTGCACCAGCCCAGGTGGTAGGAGGCGGCCAATCGGCTGGCCGGGTCGAGTCGGGCGATCGCGGCGCGCAACGCCGGGAGCAGCTGCTCGCGGCTGCGGTCCAACGCGGGCAACGTCTGGGTCATGCCGGCACCCCCTGACACCTCTGCGGGCCGGCGCCAGCGGGACGCCCCCCGGCCCTCTTGTCTACAGTGGATGCATCAAGGGCGGCGGCCGCGGCCGTGTCGCCGCTCCGCGCGGCACCCTCCATAGTGGCCGGCCAGCCGGTGTCCGTCCATGCCCCGGCCAGGAACAGGCCCGGGACGGCGGTCACCGCGGACGGCCGGAACCGTTGCGAGCCCGGTGCGGCGCGGAACGTCGCCGTGCGCTCCCGGGTCACGAAGAAGTCGACGACGGTCGCCTCGGACAGCGCGGGGAACAGCGCTTCCAGGTCCGGGATCAGCAGCTCACGCAGCTCCGCGACCGGCAGGTCCACCAGGTCGCCGGCGGCTGACAGCGAGACCGCGAGGTACTGCCCGCTCGACAGCCCGCTGGACTCCGTGCGGTCGAAGACCCACTGGATCGGCGTGCCGACCCCCGCGACGAACGGCTCGGTCGTCACCGCGCGGTCGAGGACCAGGTGCACGTTGACGATCGGCGAGGCGCTCAGCCCGTCCGGGTCCAGGTCGAGGTCCGGCGCCAACCGGTGGGCGACCGGCGGTGGCACCGCCAGCACGACCTGGGCGGCGACGACCTCCTCGGCGTCGCGCAGGCGCAGCGTGAAGCACTCCTCGCCCCGCTCGATCGCGTCGACCTTCGTGCTGGTCAGCACCGTCGCACCGGCCTCGGCCAGCGCCCGTGCCGCCGCGTCGCCGTGCAGTTGGCGCAGGGGGACGGTGGACCAGCCGATGTCGGCCGCGTCGTTGTCGGTCAGCAGCCCGACCTGGAAGACCATCGCGGCCAGGGCCAGTGAGGCGTCGTCGGCCCGTACGTTCAACGTCGCCAGGCCGACCAGGTCCCACATCGCCCGGATGGTCTGGGCGTCCTGCCCCTGCTCGCGCAGCCAGTCGCCGAAGCTGCGCCCGTCCAGGGCCGGGTCACCGCGGTCCAGCGCCTTCATCGCCAGTGCCGCCTTGGTGAACCTGAGCCGCTGGACCGGGCTGAGCAGCCGGTAGCCGAGCAGCGCACCGCCGAGGTGCAGCGGCGCCGGCAGGTTGTTGCGGCGCAGCCGGGCGGCGCCGACACCGGGCTGGTGCACGGCGAAGTCGAGCCGGTCCTGCAGGTTGGTCTGCCCGGTCACACCGAGCCGGTCGAGCAGCGCGCGATAGGCCGTGCAGCAGCGCAGGAACACGTGCTGCCCGTTGTCGACGTCGAGCTCGCCGCGCCGGAACGAGTGGGTCAGCCCACCCAGCCACGGCTTGGTCTCGATCAGCGTCACCCGCCGGCCCGCGTCGGCCAACCGCAGTGCCGCGGTGATCCCGGCGAGCCCGCCCCCGACGACCGCGATGTCGGTGGTGGTCACGACGACACACCCGCCAGCGCGCGCACCGCCACGGACGCCTTCTGCCAACCGGACAGCGACAGCCGCCGGTCGTACACCAGCCGGGGGTTGGTCGCGATCTGCTCCAGCAGCCGACGGTAGATGCCGGACATGGCCGCCGCGCTCGCGGCGCTGCGGCGATCGAGCAGGGGCAGCAGGCGCAGGCCGCGCTCGTACCAGAGCCGGGCCCGCTCCGCCGCGAACGAGATGAACCGGGCGAGGCCTCCGTCGCGGTCGACCAGGTCGCCCTTGGCGTCCAGCGCGAGCCGCACCCCGAACCGGTGCAGGTCCTCGCTGGGCAGGTAGACGCGGTTGTTGGTCAGGTCCTCGCGGATGTCGCGCAGGATGTTGACCTGCTGCAGGGCGATGCCCAGCGCGTCGGCGTACTCGCTGGCCCGGGGGTCCGCTCGCGAGCCGAAGACGCCCAGGCAGAGCCGGCCCACCGAGCCGGCGACGCAGCGGCAGTAGTCGACGAGCTGCTCGAACGTGTCGTACCGGGTGCCGTTGAGGTCCATCTGCACGCCGTCGACGAGCTCGCCGAACGCGCCGACCGGCAACGGGAACCGCCGTGCGGTGTCGGCGACCGCGACCAGCACCGGGTCGGTGCTGCCGTCGATGTCGGACAGCTCGGCCTTGAGCCCGTTCAGCGCGACGGTCTTGTCGGGCAGGGCCAGGTCGCCGTCGCCGATGTCGTCGATCCGCCGGGCCAGGGCGTAGACCGCGCAGAGGCTGGTCCGCTTGGCCGGCGGCAGCAGCCGGATGCCGTAGTAGAAGTTGCGGGCCTCCGTGCGGGTGATGGCCTCGCAGGTCTCGTACGCGGTGGACAGCGCGGTCATCGCGACATCACCGCCGAGCCGAACGTCGCCGCGACGGCCTGGGCGAGGACGTCGCGTTTCGCGGGCCGTGGTGTTCGCGCGAGCACGTCCCATTCGGCGCGGCGCAACGCGTACAGCGTCGCCCGGCCGCCGGCGAGGTAGCCGGTGACCGCGAGCCGGCCCCAACCGCGCAACTGCCGGAGCAGCGGCAGGCCCTCGTCGAGCAGGGCGCCGGCCCGCTCGGCGTTGAAGGCCACGAGCTGGCGCACGGCCGGGGTGGCGCGCGGCGCGTCGAGGTCGGTGGGGCGCACCTGGAGCCGGTCGAGGTCTTCGAGAGGCAGGTAGATGCGGCCGTTGCGCCGGTCCTCGGCCACGTCCTGGCAGTGCTCGACGATCTGGAGCGCGGTGCACACCTTGTCGGACAGCTCTTCGAGCCGCGGCCCGGTGGCGCCGAAGACCCGCAGCACGATCCGGCCCACCGGGTCGGCCGACAGCCGGCAGTACGCGACCAGGTCGTCGAACGTGCCGTACGCCGTCTTCTCCTGGTCCTGGAGGTTGGCGGCGACCAGGTCGTGGAACGGTTTGGCGTCGAGTCCGCAGGTCAGCATGGTGGGGCGCAGGCGCTGGAGCACCGGATGACGTGGGGCGCCACCGCCGAACAGCGTGTCCAGGTCGGCGTCGAACTCGCGCAGCGCGGGCCGGCGGTCGCCGGGACCCTGGTCGCCGAGGTCGTCGATCACTCGCGCGACGTCGTACACGGCGAGCAGGTGCTGCCGGTGGCGGCGCGGGAGGATCCGCAGTGCCACCGGGAAGTTCTCGGCTTGCTCCTTGGCGCGCAGGTACGCGTCGCCGGCGCCGGCCGGGTCAGGGTGGGAGGTCATGCCAGCAATGCTGCCTGGTCGCGCGGCGACCCGGCGGGCGACCATGACGGTCGCGACCTCGCTCGATTGCTCCCCCTGTATCGAGCCCATCTTTTGGTGCTGCCCCCTCGTGGGTCTGGTGCGCCGGTTAGCTCATATCTTTACGGACAGGTATGCCCTCTTCGCGGAAAACAGGCCAGAACAGTCCAAATTCCTCGCTTGATCTACTAGGCGCGCCTGCCCCGGGCGGATCCGACCGCCGGGACAGCTCGTCGATGACCGCCACCATCGCGGTGGCGAGGCGGTGCGCGTCCGCGCCGAGAGCGGGGTCCACGGTGACCCCGATGTCCAGGCACCGGTCCCAGCCGGTGATGCCGACGGCCAGCGGCGCGCCGGGCGCGAGCGGCACCACGGGGTGCACCCAGTGGACAGCCCCGCCGGCCAGCCGGAACTCGCCGGTGGGGCCGACCATCGTGGAGACGATGCCCTCGAAGAAGCGCTTCCCGTAAACCATCCGGGCAAACCACCGCTGTGCCGGCGGCGGCAGGATGCCGGTGGCCGTGCCGATCACGAAGCTCGCGGCGATCGCGCGGGTGCCGGAGCGCAGCCGCCCGGTGCGCCGCGCGGTCTCCCGCAGGCGCTCGACCTCGTCGTCCGGGCCGAGCGGCAGGTCCATCAGCGCCGCCGAGGTGACCGTGCCGGCGCACCGGTCGCCGGGGCAGGGCAGGGTCAGCGGCACGCTCACCCGCACGTCGGTGGTGGCCGCCACCGTCGGCAGCACCCGCTTGAGCGCGCCGGCGCTCGCCGCCAGCAGCACGTCGCCGGCCCGCACGCCGTGCGCCCGGGCCACCTCGCGCACCACCGAGGTGGGCACGCGGGACATGCCGTAGTCGCGGTCCCGCGGCGCGCCGGAGGGCAGCCCGCGCCGGGCGCGCCCGTCACGGACGAGCTGGCCGATCCCGCGGGCCACGGCGCGGACACGCGCGACCACGCCGAGCGTGGGCAGGTCGGCCGCCGGTGGCTCCGGCACCGGCTCGAACAGCTGCCTGGCCGAGACGACCGGCGCCTGCCCGGCGGAGACCACGGGGTGCACGGTCAGCACCACGGCGACCTCGCCCGGCGTCACGCCGGTGACCGTCCACGCGCGCCACAGCGGACGATCGCGGGGCAGCGGGGTGCGCTCCAGGCCCGCGACGAACGCCGCCAGCGCGGCCGGGCCGCCCGGGCTGCCGTCGGGCCGGCGGAGGTCGCGCACCGGCAGGTGCCAGTCCCAGTCGAGGTCGCGGACGCGCACCCAGCGCGGCCGGCGCCAGAACGAGCCCTCGGCCACCCGGTGCCGGTAGCGGGGCAGGCGGTCGATCACACCCCGGAACCGCGCTCGCAGATCCGCCTGCACGGCGGGTGCGGTGCGGCCGTCGCGCAGGACGACCACATCGGACGCGTGCTGGGCGGCGCCGCTGGTGGTCTCCGCGTGCAGCGCGAACGCGTCGGCGGGCGACAGCCGCGGCCGCTTCTGGTTGGGCCGGTCGCTGACCAGCATCATCAGGCCGACGCAGAACAGCGTGACCAGGGCGCCGCCGACGGCGTCCAGAATGTAGTGGTTGGCCGTGGCCATGATCACGAAGGTCGTAAGCGAGACGTACAACAGGCACAGCGCCTTCACCCACCAGCGGCCGCTGAAGATGGAGCTGACCACGATGGTCACCCAGACCGCCCACCCGACGTGCAGCGACGGCATGGCGGCCAGGTGGTTGGCGTCCGCGGTCAGCGGCGAGCCCCACGAGCCGAAGGTGCCGCCGTCGGTGACGGTGTCGACGAAGCCCTCGCCGGGCAGCAGCCGGGGCGGCGCGGCCGGGTAGATCGCGAAGATCGAGATGGCGATCAGGTTGACCATGACGAACGTGCTGCGCGCCCAGCGGTACCAGGGCGACCGCGTCAGGTAGAGGAGGATCAACAAGCCGAACGAGGTGCCGACGTATCCGAACGCGTACTCGTAGTTGGCCACCACCGACAGCGTGTCGTGCGACGTCAGCCACTCGTTGAGCGCGCGCTCGACGTCGATGTGCAGGAACCGCTCGAGGTCGAGCAGGTCACGTCCGTGCGCCATCGCGATCGACTCGCGGAACATGCCTCCGCCGCGCGAGATGCCGACGTAGAGCACCACCACGGCGGCCACGATCGCCAGCTCGCGCACCAACCTCGGCCGCGGGCGCACAACGCGCACGTCGGCCAGGCCGTCCGGGGGTGTCCACGCGGGCGGCTCAGGCCCCTTCCTCAGGTGCACAGTTCCAGGTTGCGTCGCCGCCCCCGTCTCCCGTGCGGAAACGCCGACCTCGGCCGGTGCTTCCGCCGGATCAGTGGCTCGTCTGGGGCCGCGGGGGACCGTGTGGCCGGCCGGACCGCACCCCGGACTGTTCGTCCTCGTCGTCCCGCACGCTCGGGGAGTGCGCGAGACCGATCGCTCCCGCCGATATCAACACGGCCGCGATCGCGAGGGCTGTGAGCTGCGTCGCACTTTGCGGAAGTGTGACGTTGAACGCAAAGATGCCGATCAGGTAGCTGGCCACCGGATTCGTGATGTTCATCGCGGCGACCGCCGGAGGGAGCGAACCGGCCGCGAACGCGCCCTGTTCGAGCAGTAACCCGGTGATCGTCGAGACGGCCAGCGCGTAACCCGGCCAGTCCGTCGCGGTGGCCGCGATGCCCCGGCTGACCAGGTCCTCCACGGTCAGGCTGAGCGCCAGCGCGCTGTAGGCGAAGCACAGCCCGGCCGCGATCGCGATCAGGAACGAGTGCACGGCGGGCCGGCGGCCGGTGGCGGCGCCGATGATCAGCACCACCGCGACGGCGGTGATCAGGCCGGCCAGGATCGCCCAGCCGCGGTTGGCCTGGTCGGCGCGCGGCGCGACACCTCGCACGCTCAGGAACAGCGCCAGCCCGCCGCAGATCAGCGCGGCCGACACCAGGTCACGCCAGTCCGGCCGGCGGTGCCGCAGCGACAGCGACAGCGGCAGCGCGAACAGGAGCTGGGTGACCAGCAGCGGCTGGACCAGCGCGACGGAGCCGAAGTGCAGCGCGACGGCCTGGGCGCCGAAGCCGAGCAGGTTGGCGCACCAGCCGATCAACCAGAGCGGTTGCCGGAACAGCTTCCGGATCAGCCGGAGCAGCGAGATCACGACCACGCCGTGCTTGGGGGTGTCGGCCTCGCCCGGGTGGGCCGGTGCGTAGTCGGACTGGCGTGCCGCGTGTTGTTGGAGAGCGGCCGACGTGCCGAAGAGAAATGCCCCGAAAATCGCGAAGGTTACGGCCCAGGCCACACTCTGATCCCTACGTCCGGTTTATCGACGTTCCCCGGCTCCTTGGTCGAGCTTCGCACGGCGGCCGGGTCAGCTGCCGCCGAAGCGGCTGGCCAGGGCCCGGTACGCGCCCGGGAGAGTGTTCCGGACCGCCACCGGCAGCCGGAGCCAGGCGGGTCGGTAGAGCTCGGCGCCGCCGGCCATGATCAGCCCGACCAGGTCCCGGCCGACCGGTCCCGGGTCCAGCGGTGCCGGTCGCTGCCGGCCGTACGGGCGGCCCCGGCGCTCGAAGAACCGGGTGTTCACCACGCCGGGCACGAGCACACCGACGTCCACGCCGGTGCCCTTCAGCTCCAGCCGCAGGCTCTCGGCGAAGCCGTCCAGGCCGGCCTTGGTCGCCGCGTAGACCGCCTCGCCGGCGACCCCGGTGCGGCCGGCGATCGACGTGACGTAGGCGAGGTAGCCGGTGCCGCGCTGCCGCATCCCCGGCAGCAGCGCCCGGGTCAGCGCGATCGGTGCGGCCAGGTTCAGCACGAGCAACCGGTCGCGGTCGGAGTCGGCCATCTCCTCGAACGGACCGGCCCAGCCGGAACCGGCGCTGGCGACGAGGATGTCGACCCGTCCGGTGCGATCGAGCGCGCCGCGGGCCAACCGCTCCGCCTCGCCGGGGATGCTCAGGTCGGCGACCAGCGCGTGCCCGTCGAGCCGGGCGGCCAGTGCCTCGACGGCCGGCCGGTCGCGGCCGTGCACGATGACGTTGGCGCCCTCGGCGGCGAGGGCGAGCGCGGTGGCCCGCCCGATGCCCGACGACGCGCCGGTGACCAGGGCGACCGCACCCGAAATCCGCATCACCCCATCTTCGGGTACGACCGTCCACGACGGACGGAAACGCTGCGCGGCCAGTCGCGCGCCGGTAAGCTGCCGTTGCGTCGATTGAATGCGTCGATCCAGGGAGACCGATGCCCGCCAGTCTGCCCGCCTCCGCTGACGTGGTCATCGTCGGCGGCGGCCTTGCCGGCCTCGCCGCCGCGCGCCGGCTCGACCGGGCGGGCCTCGACTGGGTGCTGGTCGAGGGGGCCGACCGGCTCGGCGGCCGGGTCGCGACCGACGACGTCGACGGCTACCGGCTCGACCGCGGCTTCCAGGTGCTCAACACGGCGTACCCGAGGCTGTCCGCGCTCGTCGACCTCGCCGCTCTCGACCTGTGCCCGTTCACGCCCGGCGTGCTGGTCCGGCGCGGCCCGGAACTGGTGCGGCTGGCGGCGTCCCTGCGCCCAGGCGTGCTCGGCGCGTCCCTGGGCGCGGCCAGCCGGCTCGGCTCCCGCCTCGACCTGGTGCGGTTCGCCGCCCTCGTGGCCCGCTACGCGTCGCTGCCGCCGGCCCGGCTGCTCGACGCGCCCGAGACCACCGCCGAGGCGGCGCTGCGCCAGGCCGGCCTCTCCCACGCGTTCATCGAGGAGCTGGCCCGGCCGTTCCTGTCCGGCGTGTTCGCCGACCGTTCGCTGGAGACCTCCAGCCATGTGCTGGCGATGATCGTGCGCTCGTTCGCCCGCGGGCGCATCGCGGTGCCCGCGACCGGGATGGCCGCCCTGCCCGCCGGGGTGGCCGCGCCGCTGCCCGCCGAACGGCTGCACGTCGGCGCACCGGTCGGCGCGGTGGCGCCGGGCACCGTGTCGCTCGTGGACGGTCCGGTCGTGCGCGGCCGCGCCGTGCTGGTCGCGGCCGCGACCACCCTGCTGCCGGGCGTGCCGCTGCCGCGGATGCACGCGCTGACCACCTACTACCACTCGAGCGCCGACGCACCGCTCGGCGAGCCGACCCTGCTGCTCGACGGCGACCGCCGGGAGATCGTGGCCAACACGGTGGTGGTGTCGGCGGCGGCGCCGGGCTACGCGCCGCCCGGGCGGTCCCTGATCGCCACCTCGGTGGTCGGGCCGGCCGCCCCGCCCGAGCCGGTGGTGCGCGCCGAGCTCGCCCGCCTCTACGGGGTCGCCGTCGACGACTGGGACCACCTGCGGACCGCGTCGATCCCGGCCGCGCTGCCGGCCGCGCCGCCGCCGCAGGGCCGCCTCCGGGCGCCCGTCGCGCTGGGCGACGGCCTGTTCGTGGCCGGGGACCACCGCGACAGCCCGTCCATCCAGGGCGCCCTGGCCAGCGGCTGGCGCGCCGCCGGTGCCGTCATCGCGACGCTGCGCTAGCGACCGCCCGCTCGACTCCGAGCGCCTCGCCGTCCCGCCAGGCCGCGGCGTAGCGGGCCTCGCCCAGTGCGGCGCGCGCGGCCGCCGGGTCCAGCCCCATCGGCGGCCAGGGCGGCGCGAACGCCCGCATCCACATCTCGTTGGACGGGGTACGCAGGGCCTGCGCGGCGCCGGCCAGCCGGACGGCGGCCGTCAGGTCACCGTCCCGGCTGTCGATGTCGGCCACCGCCGCGAGGAAGGTGCTGAGCGCGGCCTCGTCGCCGGCATCGGCGGCCAGCGCCAGCGCGTCGACCAGGTGCCGGCGGGCGTCGGCCGGATCGTCCGCGGCGTTCGCGCACAGGGCCCACGTGTAGTGGGCGATCAACGCCGTGAACTGCTGCTGCCCGCGGCTCGCCAGGTCCAGCGCCACGCGCACCTTGTCCCAGGCCTCCGCCACCTCACCGGCGTGCAGCGCGATCAGCGCGAGCCGGCTGTGTACGAGGCTGTTCTGCCACTCCTCGCCCGACGTGATCGACAGTTCGCCCGCCTCGGTCAGGTAGCGGCGCGCCCGCTCCCACTCGCCGCACTGCGCGAGGAACTGGCCGTAGGTGCCCAGGACGACGGCGAGGGTGGCGTCGTCGCCGCTCGCGCGCACCACCGCGAGGGCCCGGCTGAGCAGCTCCTGGGCCACGTCGGGCTGGCCGGAGACGATCGCGGTGCCGCCGACGGCCAGCAGCACCCGGCCGAGGCCCCACTGGCTCAGCAGGTGTTGCCGGTCGAGGATCCGCCGCAGGTGCCGGCCGGCCTCGTCGATGTGCCCACGCCGCCACCAGAACGTCCAGGTGTCCCAGAGCAGGTGCAGGCTCGTGCCCGGATCGCCCTGGTCGACGAACCAGTCGACCGCGCCGTCGAGGTTGTCGTGCTCCCGCTCCAGGCGGTGCAGCCAGCCGGTTCCGTCCGCCCGGTTGAGGTACGCCTGCGCCTCGCGCCCCAGCCGCAGGAAGTGTTCCGCGTGCGCCTGGTGCGCGGCCGTCCAGTCGGTGCCGGCCCGCAGCCGTTCCAGCGCGTAGTCCCGGATCGTGTCGAGCATCGAGAACCGCGGCTGTCCGTCGGGAGTGGTGTCCCGCCGGACGAGCGTGGACTCGATCAACGCCTCCAGCAGGTCCAGCACGTCGCCGTCCGGGTGGGCGACCGCCTCGGCGGCTTCGAGGTCCCAGCCGCCGGCGAACACGGCCAACCGGTCGAACATCGCCCGCTCGTCGGCGCGCAGCAGGTGGTAGCTCCAGGTGATGGTGGCGCGCAGCGTGCGCTGCCGGTCCGGCAGGTCGCGCGGGCCGCCGGTGAGCAGCCCGAGCGCGTCGCCGAGATGCTCGACGATGGCGGCCGGGGACAGCACCCGCACCTTCGCCGCGGCCAGCACGATGGCCAGGGGCAGCCCCGCCAGCCGGCGGCTGATCTCGACCACGGCGCCGAGGTTGGCCGGGGTCAGCTCGAAGCCCGGTGCCGAGGCGCGGGCGGTCTCGACGAAGAGCCGCACGGCGGCGGAACCCGCGAGGGCCGCCGCCGGGTCGGTGACGTCGGTCGGGCCGGACAGCGGATGCACGGGGTAGACCCGCTCCTCGGCCAGCCGCAGCGAGGACCGGCTGGTGACCAGCGCGGTCACGGTCGGTGCCAGGCGCAGGATCTCGGCGATCAGCGGAGCGGCCTCGGCGAGCTGCTCGAAGTTGTCGATCACCAGCAGCAGGTGCTTGGTGCGCAGCCAGGACGCGACGTCGGTGATGGCCGGCGTGCCGCCGGAGGTGCGCACGCCGAGCCCGCGGGCCAGCGCCTCGCCGACCAGGTCCGGCGACCGCGCCGCGGATAGGTCGACGAAGCGCGCACCGTCGCGGAAGCGGTCCGCCAGCCGCTCGGCGGCGGCCACGGCGAGCCGGGTCTTGCCGATCCCGCCGCTGCCGGTGAGGGTCACCAGCGGGACGGTCTCGTCGGTCACCAGCGCGTCGAGGGCGGCCAGGTCGTCGTCGCGGCCGACGAGCCTGGTGCGGAACGCGGGCAGGCGGCCGGCGAACGGCTCCGTCACGGGCGGGTTCGCGGCCCGCTCGAACCGCTGGGAGAGCAGTCGCGCGAGGTCGTGCTCGACCTTCTCGCGCAGGTCGTCGGCCGTCCGGAACCGGCGGTACGAGACGGCGTCGGGCGGGAGCGCGGCGAGCATGGCCGCCAGCCGCGGGTCGCGGTGCTCCGCCGGCTCCTTGACGTAGAGCAGCCGGGGCATCGCCTCGGCCAGCGCGAGCTCGTCCTCGAGGCCGGAGATCCGCTCGCCGGGTGCGATCCAGCCGTAGCGCTCGCCGTACACGCCGACGAAGATCTGGCTCTGCTCCACGTACGCGCGGTACACCTCGCGTGGCGGGTGGGGCCTGGCCCCCTGCTCGAACATCACCGCGACCAGCCGCATCCGGTCCACCGCGGCGCGGACCGCGACCCGCTCGGCCGCCAGCTCGTCCAGGGTGGAGCTGACGAACACCCGGACCCGCTGGTCCGGGGTGAGGATCATCGGGCTCACCACGGCGCGGTCGCCTCGGCGACGGCGCGCTCGATGCCCAGCTCCTCGCCGGCCCGCCAGGCCTGGTCGTAGGCCTGCGCGCCGAGCCGGGACCGGACCGCGGCCCGGTCGAGGCCGGTCGCCGGCCACGGTGCCACGAAGGCCCGCATCCACATCTCGTTGGAGGGGGTACGCAAGGCCTGCGCCGCCGCGTCCAGCCGCACGGCCCGGTCCGGTTCGCGGCGGCTGTCGAGGTCGGCCAGCGCGCCGAGGAACTGGGCGACGGCGGCTTCGTCGCCGAACGCGGCGGCCACGGACAGCCCGTCGACGAGGCGCCGGCGGGCGTCGGCGTGGTCGCCCTGGTCGACGCACCAGACCGCCCAGGTGTACTGGGCGATCAGCTCGACGAACTGGTCCGACACCCTGCGCGCGACGTCGACCGCGCGGCGCAGGTGCGCCAGCGCCACGTCGTACTCGCGCTCGGCGATCTTCAGCCGCGCCACCCGGCTGTGGTAGAGGCCCTCCTGCCAGTCCTCGCCCTGCTCCCGGGCCTCGTCCAGGTAGGCCTTGGCGAGCGCGAAATCGCCGCGCTGTGCGGCGAACTGGCCGAGCGGACCCAGCGCGAACGCCGCACCCGGGCCGTCGCCGGCCGCCCGCAGCATCGGCAGCGCCCGCAGGAACAGCTCCTCGGCCCGCGTGTGCTGGCCGGACACGAACGCCATGATGCCGGCGGCGAGGACCGCCCGGGCGGTCTGCGGTTCGGTCAGCCGGTCGTGCTGGCCCAGGATCCGGTCGAGCTGCCGGCTCGCCTCCTCGATGTGCCCGCGGCGCCACCAGAAGGCCCAGGTGAACCAGATCATCCGCAGCGCCTCGGGCGTGCCGTCGCCGTCGAGGAACCAGTCCAGCGCCGCGACGACGTTCTGCCGCTCCAGCTCCAGCCGGCGCAGCCAGACCGGCCCGGCGGGGCGGTTGAGGTGCGGCTCGGCCGCCTGCGCGACCGTCAGGAAGTGCGCCGCGTGCGCCTGGTGCGCCGCGTGCCACGCCCCGCCGTCGCGCATCCGCTCGAGCGCGTACGTCCGGATCGTGTCGAGCATGAGGAAGCGGGCCTCGCCGTCGGGCAGGGGGTCCTGGCGCACCAGGGTGGACTCGACCAGCGCTTCCAGCAGCGGCAGCGGGTCGCCGGCGGGGTCGGCGACCGCCGTCAGGGCGTCGAGGTCCCACCCGCTGACGAAGACGCCGAGCCGGTCGAACAGCGCCCGCTCGTCGGCACCGAGCAGGCGGTAGCTCCAGGCGATGGTGTCGCGCAGCGTGCGCTGCCGGTCGGGCAGGTCGCGCGGTCCGCCGGTGAGCAGCCCGAGCTGGTCGTCGAGGTGCGCCACGATGGCGGCCGGGGACAGCACCCGTGCCCGCGCTGCCGCCAGGATGATGGCCAGCGGCAGCCCGTGCAGCCGGCGGGTGATCTCGACGACGGCGCCGGTGTTCTCCGGGGTCAGCGCGAAGCCGGGCGACGCGGCGCGGGCCGTGTCGACGAACAGCCGCACCGTCGCGGAGTCCGCCGGGTGGGTGGAGTCCTCGGACAGCGGCGGCACGTCGTAGACCCGCTCGCCGGCCAGGCGCAGCGGCGCCCGGCTGGTGACCAGCGCGGCGGCGTCGCGCGCGGTGCGCAGGACCTCGCCGATCACCGGTGCCGCCTCGGCGACGTGCTCGAAGTTGTCGACCACCAGCAGCAGGCGGCGGGTGCGCAGCCACACCGCGACGTCGGTGGCGGCCGGCACCGCGCCGGAGGTGCGCAGCCCGAGAGCGCGCGCGAGCGCGTCGCCCACGAGCCCCGGCGAGGTGACGGGGGAGAGGTCGACGAACCGGACCCCGTCCCGGAAGCGGTCGGCGACCCGCTCCGCGGCGGCCACCGCCAGCCTCGTCTTGCCGATGCCGCCCGGGCCGACCACGGAGACCAGCGATGCGCCGTCGGTCAGCAGCCCCGCCACGTCGGCCAGCTCTGCCTCCCGGCCGATCAGCGGGGTGCGGAAGGTGGGGAGCCGGCCGGGCTCGACGGGCGGTGGTGGGGTGGGTCCGGACCTGGTGAAGCGCTCCGACAGCAGCCCGGCCAGGTCGTGCTCGACCTGCCCGCGCAGCTCGGCGGGCGTGCCGAAGCGGCGGTACGAGCTCCCGGCGAGCAGGGCCGTCAGCCGCGGGTCGCGGTGCGGGGCCGGGTCCTTGACGTAGAGCAGGCGGGGCAGGTCGCCGGCGATCCGGAGCTCGTCCGCCAGGCCGGAGACCTCCTCGCCCGGTGCGGTCCAGCCGTAGCTCTCGCCGTACACGCCGACGAAGATCTGGCTCTGGCGCAGATAGGCGCGGTAGACGTCGCCGGGCGGGTGCGGGCGGGCGCTCTCGTCGAACATCACGGGCACCAGGCGCAACCGGAGCACGGCGTCCCGGACAGCGGCGCGTTCGGCCGCGAGCTCGGTCATGGTGGAGCTGACGAAGACCCGGACGCGCTGGTCAGGCGTGAGGATCGCCGGCCGATCGTGCGACGGCACCGAATCACCCCCCTTTCAGGATATAGGGGGATTATTCGATCGTGACCGTCACCGGGCCGACCCGCAGCGTGCCGTCGTCGAGCGGGCTGCAGCGGATCCCGCCGTGCCCCCGCAGGGCCTTGAACGCGCCCGGCCCGACGGTCACGTCCATCCAGGCGCACGGGTTCGCCCGGCGGCGCACCGCGAGCCGCACCGGGCCGCTGCCGGAGTCCAGGCGAAGGATCGAGCCGACCAGGTCGTCCACGGCGATGCCGGCCACCAGGATGTTGCGCCGGACCTGGGCCAGCCCGATGCCCGGAGGCAGGCTCTCGCGGGCGATCACGGTCACCGCGGCGTCCCGGTGTGCGGGCCGGCCGAAGTAGCGATCACCGACGATGCCCAGCCCCGCGCGGATCTCGACCTCGTCGACCAGCTCGCCGGGCGGCGCCGGCGCCGGGCCGTCGGCGGGACGGCCCTCGAACCGGTGTGCGGGCGAGGCCAGCAGTTCGACGATCTCCGGCATCCCACCGAGTCTGGCATGTGTCGGTGCCGGGGTGGGTATAACGCTGCTCGTGGACGCCGTGCGGTTGAGGTTCGAGCGGGGTACCGCCGCCGGCGTCGCCCGGCGCGCGGTGCGGGAGGCGCTCGACCGCTGGAAGCTGGCCCATCTGGCCGACGACGCCGTGCTGGTGACCACCGAGCTGATGCAGAACGTCGTGCGGCACACCCCGGACGGCGGCGAGCTGGTGGTGCGCCGCCACGGCGACGCGCTGCGGATCGAGGTCGCCGACACCAGCGCCGCCGAGCCCACCGTGCGGGCGCCCGACCCGGCCCGGGCCGGCGGGCGCGGCCTGCCCATCGTTGCCGCGGTCGCCCGCGCCTGGGGCACCCTGGCCCGCACCGGCAACCCCGGCAAGGTCGTCTGGGCCGAGCTGGCCTAGTTTTCGTCCTCGTCGAGCCAGAGGCAGAACGGGTGGCCGACCGGGTCGATCATGACGCGGACGTCGTCCTGCGGCTGGAACGCCGCGACCTTGGCGCCCTGCTGCTCCGCCCAGGCCACGGCCGCGGGCAGGTCGCGTACCGCGACGTCGAGGTGGACCTGCATCTGCTGCTCGCCGGCTCCGGCCGGCCAGACCGGCGGGACGTGGTCGGGTTCGAGCTGGAACGACAGCCCGATGCCGCCCCCGGGCGGCCGCAGGGTCGCCCACGTCGGCTCGTCGGCGCCGCGCTCCCAGCCGAGCAGGCGCTCGTAGAAGTCGCGCAGCGCGCCTGGGTCGGGAGCGTCGAGCACCATCCCGTTCGGACGCAGGTTCGGCCGGTCCATGGACGGACCCTAACCCCGCGCCCCGTGGTCCGCAGCCCAGGCGGCGCGGGTGAGCTCGTACGCGACGTCGCCCTGCTCGGATCCTTCGATCACGTCGGGCCAGTCGGTGTGGAACTGGTTGACGAACCGCAGCCCGACCTTCTCCAGCACTCGGCGCGACCCGGTGTTGACGGTCATCGTGTCGGCCACGACCAGGCGTACGCCCAGCTCCTCGAAGCCCTTGTCGACGACGGCCCGGGCTCCTTCCGTGGCGTAGCCCAGCCCCCACGCGGCGCGGCGCAGCCGGTAGCCGAGGTCGGCGACGTCCGGCCGCTCGGGATCGGTCGGCCGCAACGCGAACCAGCCGACGAACCGCCCGCCGGCCCGCTCCTCGGCCGCCCAGACCGCCCGCCCACCGCCGAACGCGGGATATCCGCGCAGCATCTCCGGCAGTGTCCGGTCGCGCGCCGCCGTGCGGCTGGCCGGCTTGCCGCCGTTGATGTAGCGCATCACCTCGGGATCGTCGACGAGCGCGAACAGCTCGTCGGCGTCGTCGTGGGTGACGTCGCGCAGCACGAGCCGCTCGGTGGTCAGGAACGCCATGACCGCGATGGTGCGCCCGTGGGCGCGTGGGCCGCGACGGGTTTTCGGCGCTGTCGGCTTGGCGTCTGCCCCGGGGCGCCGCCGGTGCGAGCATCGGTGCGTCGGAGAGGGGAGCGTCGATGTTCCGCAGAGCCGCCGCCGTCGTCACGGTGGCCACGCTGGGTGTGCTCGCCTCGGCCGGGCCGGCGCGGGCCGACCACGGCACCGCGCACACGATCGCCGAGATGACCGCGCACTACCGCGATCCCGGGCTGGAACCGCAGAACAAGCCGTTCGCGCTGCTCTACCTGCGCACGACCGAGGGGATGCGGGACGCCAACGCGGCGGGCGAGTTCTCGGCGCCGGAGTTCTGGGACCGGGAGGTGATCCCGACCTTCGCCGACTACTAGCTCGACGCGTACGCCGCCTGGGACCGGCACCGCCTCCGCGACGTCGACCCGGCCTGGCGGATCGCGTTCCGCGCGTCGCCGGAGCGGCTCACCTGCACCCAGTTGATCTACCTGGGCATCAGCGCGCACATCAACAACGACCTGGCGTTCATGATCGAGGACATGGGACCCCGCTACACGTACGCCGACCACCAGCACGTCGACGACGTGCTGGTGTTCCGGACCCGGCCGGTGGTCTACCCGGAGATCCAGCGGGACCTGTGCCCCGGCCTGTTCGGCGAGACGGTGCCGCCCACCGCAGACGTCGACATCTTCGCGTGGCGCGAGCTGGCCTGGGCGAACGGGCAGGCGCTGCGGGCCGCGCCGGACCGCCGGTCGCGCGAGGCGCTCGCGCGGGGGATCCGCGACCACGCCCGCGACAAGGCGCGCGAGATCCTCGACTGGCACCGCGCCGGCTAGCGGCTCGCCGCCCGGCGGTAGCGGGAGATCGACAGCGGCACGAAGATCACCAGGATCAGCAGGCACCAGCCGATCGCCAGCCAGATCGGGTGCTGGGCCGGGAAGCCCGTGCCGTTGGCCGCGCCGGCCGGCGCGTTGCCCCACAGCTCCCGCAGGGCGAGCACCACCGACGAGATCGGGTTCCACTCGGCGATCGGTCTCAGCGCCGACGGCAGCGACGAGGTCGGCACGAACGCGTTCGACAGGAAGGTCAGCGGGAACATCCAGATGAAGCCGGCGCTCTGGGCGACCTCGACCGACTTCACCGACAGCCCGATCACGGCCGAGATCCAGCTCATCGCGTACGCGAAGAGGAACAGGATCGCGAAACCGGCCACGCCCCGCAGGAACCCCTCGTTGATCCGCCAACCGACGATCACACCGGTGACCGACATGACGATCACCGTGAAGACGTTGTTGATCAGGTCGGAGGAGGTGCGCCCGAACAGCACGGCCCCGCGCGACATGGGCAGCGAGCGGAACCGGTCGACGATGCCCTTCTGCAGGTCGTCGGCGAGCCCGATGGCGGTGATGCCGGCGCCGAACGCGACCGTCTGCACGAAGATGCCGGGGATCAGGAACTCGCGGTAGTTGATGCCGGGCGTGGCGATCGCACCGCCGAACACGTACGCGAACAGCAGCACGAACATGATCGGCTGGATGGTCGAGAAGATCACCAGGTCCGGAACCCGCTTGATCTTCAGCAGGTTGCGCTTGGTGACGACCCAGCCGTCGCTGGCGGCCTCGAGCGCCGTGCTCATTGCGTACCCCCGGGTTGCTCTTCGGCGGGCTGTCCGGTGAGGGTGAGGAACACGTCGTCCAGCGTCGGCTTGCGGATCTCCAGGTTGGTCGGGGTGATCTCGGCGGCGTCCAGCTTGCGGACGGCCTCGACCAACGCCGCCGTGCCGCGCTCGATGTGCACCGTGACCTCGCGGGCCTGCTCGTCGATCTCGGGCTCGTCGACGCCGACCGACCGCAGCACGTCGGCGGCGGGCACGAGCTCGCTGCGGTCACCGACGGCGACGGCCAGCTTCTCGCCGCCCATCTGCCCCTTCAGCTCCGCCGCGGTGCCCTGGGCGATGGCCCGGCCGTGGTCGATCACCACGATGTCGTCGCAGAGCCGGTCGGCCTCCTCCAGGTACTGGGTGGTGAGCAGCAGGGTCGAGCCGGCCTTGACCAGGTCGCTGATCACGCCCCACATGCCGAGCCGGCTGCGCGGGTCGAGCCCCGTGGTCGGCTCGTCCAGGAAGATCACCGGCGGTTGTACGACCAGCGCACCGGCGAGGTCGAGCCGCCGCCGCATGCCGCCGGAGTACGTCTTGGCCGGCCGGTCCGCGGCGTCGGTGAGCTCGAACTGCTCGAGGAGCTCCTTGGCCCGCTGCCGGGCGCGCCGCTTGCCCAGGTGGTAGAGCCGGCCGACCATCTCCAGGTTCTCCTGGCCGGTCAGGTAGTCGTCGACGGCCGCGTACTGCCCGGAGACGCCGATGATCCGGCGCACCTTGTCGGGGTGGGCGCACACGTCGATGCCGCCGACCTCGCACCGCCCCGAGGTCGGGGTGATCAACGTGGTCAGCATGCGCACGGTCGTGGTCTTGCCGGCGCCGTTGGGCCCGAGCAGACCGAGCACGGTGCCCTCGGGCACGACGAGATCGAGTCCGACGACGGCCGTGACGGAGCCGTAGGTCTTCCCGAGCTGTTCGGCGATGATCGCGTTCGCCATTTGCCTACCGTAGCCGGACGAATGCCGCAAATCCGCTGGCTCTCTTGCTCTGCACCCATATACGCATCACCCTGCGCCAGGGGTGATGCGTATATGGGTGCAGAGCAAAGCCTGCTGACGGCACAATGGCCGCCGTGCCTGTCGCCGCCCTGCGGGACGTCTGTCTCGACGCCACCGATGCGCTGATGCTCGGCCGTTTCTGGTCGGCAGCCCTCGGCGCGGCCTTCCACGACAACGGCGACAAGTCGTCGCATCTGGAGTACATCCGGCCCGGTGACCTGAGCATGTGGGTCGACCCGGTGCCCGAGCCGCGGACCGGCAAGACCCGGGTCCACCTCGACCTGCGGCTGCCCACCGCCGACCCCGCGCCCCTGGTCGCGGCCGGTGCGACCGTGGTGCGCGAGCCCGCCGCCAAACGCCCGTGGTGGGTGCTGGCCGATCCGGACGGCAACGAGTTCTGCGCGTTCCCGCCTCGGCCCGGCGCCGCTCCGGCCACCGTCGAGGTCTACGAGCTCGTCGTCGACTGCGTCGATTCGGCCGCACAGGCGGCCTGGTGGGCCTCGGTCCTGGGCGGGCGGGTCGACGTCGGCGCCAGCGGGTCCTCCTCGGTCGTCGGAGCGGCCGGCGTTCCCTGGGAGCGCTGGGTCTTCTGCCCCGTGCCCGAGCGTAAGACGGTCAAGAACCGGATGCACTGGGACGTCAACCTCACCGCCGCCGACCCGGGTGCGCTGGTCGCGGCCGGCGCGCGCGTGCTCCGGGAGCCCGACGACACGATCTCCTGGTGGATCATGGTCGATCCCGAGGGCAACGAGTTCTGCGCCTTCGCTCCCTAGGGCACCATTGACGCGTGCCCGACCCGCTGTCCGCCTTGATCGACCTGGTGGCCGAAGGTGGCGTCGCCGTGCTGAGCGGCGCCGGCCTGTCCACCGAATCCGGCATTCCCGACTACCGTGGCCCGACCGGGTCAGCGCGGAAGTTCGCGCCGATGACCTACCAGACCTTCACGCGCGACACGGCGGCCCGGCAGCGGTACTGGGCGCGCAGCTACGTCGGCTGGCGGGTGATCGGCCGGGCGGCGCCCAACGCCGGCCACCGCGCGGTCGCCGGGCTCCAGCGGGCCGGGCTGGTCTCGGCCGTGCTCACCCAGAACGTCGACGGCCTGCACCAGGCGGCCGGCGCCCGCGACGTGGTCGAGCTGCACGGCAGCATCGACCGGGTCGTCTGCCTCGACTGCGGCCAGACCACCGGCCGGGCCGAGCTCGACGCGCGGCTGCGAGCGGCCAACCCCGCGTTCGCCGCCCTCGCCGCGGCGATCAACCCGGACGGGGACGCCGATCTCGACGACGCCGCCGTCGAGGCGTTTCGGCCCGTCGACTGTGCCCGCTGCCGGACCGGCGTGCTCAAGCCCGACGTCGTGTTCTTCGGCGAGACCGTGCCGGCCGAGCGGGTCGACCGCTGTTTCGCCTCGGTGGCCGAGGCCAGGGCGCTGCTGGTGCTCGGCTCGTCGTTGACGGTGATGTCCGGCCGCCGGTTCGTGTTGCGCGCGGCCAAGCTGGGCGTCCCGGTCGCGATCGTCAACCAGGGACCGACCCGCGGCGACGCGTACGCGGCCGTCAAGGTCGATGCCCCGCTCGGCACCGTCCTGCCGGCCCTGGGCGACGCGCTGACCCTGGCTCAGTCGGGCAGGTCGAACGAGCCGTAGACGGCCCGGCCGGTCGGCCGGTAGACGTTGATCACGATGCCCGTGGCGGTGGTCCGGTGGTGTACCAGCTCCAACCCGGTGGGCAGGCCCAGCACGTCGAAGAGCCGGGCACCGTCGCCGACCACCACTGGCATGGTCAACAGGCGGTACTCGTCGACCAGGTCGTGGGACATCAGGTAGCGGGCGAGCTCGCCGCTGCCGTGCACCTGCAGCTCGCGGCCCGGCCGCTGCTTGAGCGTGGCCACCACGTCGGCGACCTCGTCGACGATCACCGTGGCCGGCTCCCACTCGGCGACGGTCAGCGAGCGCGAGGCGACGTACTTGTGCAGCTTGTTGAGCCGGCCGGCGATCGGGTGGTCCGGGTCGGTCACCGTCGGCCAGTACGACGCGAAGATCTCGTAGGTGCGGCGGCCCAGCAGGAACGCCTCGGCCCGGTCGTACACCTCGCCCATGAAGGTGTTCATGTCCTCGTCGGCGTAGGGGACCATCCAGCCGCCCCGGGCGAAGCCCCCGGTGGTGTCCTCGGTCGGCGCGCCGGGCGCCTGCATGACCCCGTCCACGGAGAGGAGCGTGGTCAACGTCAGCTCCATCGCCATGCTCCTTCCGGTCGGGTTCGCTCCCTTCGACCCTATTCTTCGTCGCACCTGGTGACGGAGCTAACGCGGACCGTTTGGGCGGCGATGGGGGACAATTCGGTTATGGGCGTACTGGTCACGGGGGCCACCGGAAACCTGGGTCGGGTGGTGTGCGAGAAGCTGCGGGAGTCGGGTCACGATGTGCGGGCGCTGAGCCGGCGGCCGCAGCCCGGCCAGTCCGTCCGCGGCGACCTGCGCACGGGTGAGGGCATCCCGGCCGCCGTCGCGGGCGTCAGCACGGTCGTGCACCTGGCCACCGCGCCCCGGGGCGACGTCGAGGCGACGTCCCGGCTGATCGCGGCGATCGGCCCCGGCGACACGCACCTGGTCTACACCTCGATCGTCGGCGTCGACCGGATCCCGCTCGCGTACTACACCGCCAAGGCCGAGTGCGAGCGGCTGATCGAGACCTCCGGGCTGCCGTTCACGATCCAGCGGGCCACCCAGTTCCACACCCTGATGTTGCGCTGGTTCCACGTGCAGCGCCGGATCCCGATGCCGTTGGTGTTCGCGCCCAGGTGCGACTTCCAGCCGATAGACGTGCACGACGTCGCCGACCGCCTGGTCGAGCACATCGACGCCGGGCCGCGGGAGCGGGTGCCGGACATCGGCGGCCCCGAGGTGCGCTCGGCCCGCTCGCTGGCCCAGTCCTACCTGGACATGTCCGGCCGGCACCGCCGGGTCGTCGGCGTGTCCCTGCCCGGCCGGGTCTACTCCGCCTTCCATGCCGGCGACCACCTGACCCCCGACCACGCGAGCCGGGGCCGGACCTTCGACGAGTTCCTGGCAGAGCGGTTCTAGACGGCCAGACCCAGCAGGCCGCGGTCAAGACCGATGACCAACGTGCCCGCGGCGTACGCGCAGGACAGCGCACGATGGTGCACGGGGATCGCGCGTACGCAGCGGCCGGTGGCCGGATCCCAGAGCCGCACCGTGCGGTCGAGGCTGGTCGACGCGACCAGCTGCCGCCCGGGACCGACCGGCAGCGCGCAGACCCCGGTCACCGCTGCCGTGTGCCCGGCCAGCACGTGGTGGGGTCGCCCGTCGGCCGGGTGCCAGAGCCGGACCGTGCCGTCCGCGCCACCGGAGACCAGCAGGTCGCGCTCGTCGGCGGTGACGGTGCCGAGCGCGTCGACCGCGTCGGTGTGCGCGAGCTGCTGCCAGCGGGTGCCGCCGTCGAGGTCCCAGAGCCGGACCGTGCCGTCCTTGTCGGCGGAGGCCAGCAGCTCCCGGCCGCCGAGCCGCACCGTGGTCAGCGCCGTGACCCAGCTGCGGTGGCCGAGCAGCACCCCGTACGGCGACCCGTCGCGGGGGTTCCACAGCCGCACCGTGTCGTCGTCGGCGCCCGTCGCCAGCAGCACCAGGCCGCCCGCGTTGACCGCGCAGATGGCGTTGACCCGCTCGTGGTGGTCGGCGAGCTCCGGGCCGGGGCTGCCGTCGCGCAGGTCCCACAGCCGCACCAGGTGGTCGTCGCCGCCGGTGGCGAGCAGCGGCGCGTCCGCGTCGGGCACCGCGCAGACCGACGTCACCGCGCCCTCCCGGACCGGCAGGCGGGCCAGCGCGGCGCCGTTGGCCGGGTCCCAGATCCGCACGGTGCCGTCGGTGCCGGTGGACGCCACCGCCGTGCCGCCGCGGAACGGCACCGGGCGCACGGCCGCCACCGGGCCCAGCCGGCCGCCGGCCAGCACCGACTCGGCCTGCCGGGTGACCGGATCCCAGAGCCGCACCGTGCCGTCGTCGCCCGCGGTCGCCAGCAGGTCGCGGTCGCGGACCCGCAGCGCGCACACCGCGCGGATCCAGCTCACGTCGCCGCGTGGGCTCGGCCGGGGCTCCCCGCTGCGGGCGTCCCAGAGGTGCAGCACGCCGCTCTCGTCGGTGGCGGTGAGCACCACCGTGCCGTCGACCTCGACCGTGCACAGGTCGGTCAGCGGGCCGGCCTGCGGGTCGATCGAGCTGAGCAGGTCGCCGGTCAGCGGGTTCCACAGCCGGACCACGCCGTCGTAGCCGGCCGACGCCAGCGCCACGCCGCCCCCGGCCCGCACCGCGCACAGCGTCCTGGCCCAGCCGTCGTGCGCGACCACCGCGGTCGTACACGCGCCGGTCACCGGGTCCCACAGCGCGATCACGCCGTCGAAACCGGTCGCCGCGACGAGGCCGTGCGGCCCGACCGGCAGGTGGGTGACCGCGGTGGCCCAGCCGCCGAACCCGGTGAGGGTGTGCACGAGCGTCCCGTCGGCGGGATTCCAGATCCGCACCGTCCGGTCGTCGCCCGCCGAGGCCAGCAGCGTCGCCGCGCCGGGGACGGGCACCGCGCAGAGGTTGCGGACCCAGTCGGAATGGCCGGTCAGGGTACGCAGGTGCGCGCCCGTGCCCGCGTGCCAGACGCTGATGGTGCCGTCGTCGCCGGCCGTGGCGAGCAGCGTGCCGTCCTGGGTCTGCACCGCCCACACGCCGCGTACGCCGTCGGCATCTCCGGCCAGCACCCGCTCCACCCGGCCGGTCACCGGGTCCCAGATCCGGACGGTCCCGTCGGCTCCGGCCGAGGCGAGGAAGTCGCGCCCGCCCATCGGCACCGCGCAGACGTCGTACACGGCGTCGGAGTGTCCTTCTAGGACGGTGCGCTCGAGCCGGGGCGGGGTGTGTGCCCAGCGGGCCCGGTAGGCGGCGTCCTCCATGACGGGCGCGTTGCCCAGCCGGTCGAGCCGGTCGACGACCGAGAACAGCGCCGCCCGCTCGGCCGGCGGCGCGTAGGCGGCGAGCGGGGTCCGGCGCAGCAGCTGGACCCGGGCCTGGCCCTCGCGGGTGTCGGCCACCTCGGCGGCGGAGAGCAGGCCGGCGAGATGGGCGTGCAGCACGTACGCGTCGTCGTTGAGCAACGTGTCGACCAGGCCGGCCCGGTCCGCGTGCCGGGGCAGCATGCCGAGCAGATAGTCCGGCGCGGAGGCCCAGCCGGCCGCGTGGCCGTGCCGGACCCAGGCGTAGAGCAGGTCGCGCTCATCGTCGGCCCGTGCCGCCGTGTTCGCGCGGGCGGCCAGCAGCGCGTCGTCGAGCGCTTGGTGCCGCAGCCGGTAGACATCGTCGTGCTCTCCTTGGCCGTGCTCGACCAGGAACGTGGTGCGTTGCGCGAAGGTGGCCAGGTCGTCGTCAGTGACGCGGCCGCCGAGGGCCTCGATCGCCACCCGCCAGAGCCGCAGCGGCAGGCCGGGCGGTTCGGCGAAGGACAACGCGGTCAGGGCCAGCCGGGCCGAGGTGGCGCCGGCGGGGGAGACGCCGCCGAGGTAGGCGTCCAGCGCCTCGGCCACCGACGCGGTGGACGGGACCCGGTGCGGGTCGACCGGCACGGCGTCGTTGCGCCCGTGCGCACCGGCGACCAGGCCGGCGACGAGGAAGTTGCCGCCGGCCAGCGTGGCGATCCGGCGGGCCACGGGCTCGGCCCGCTCGGCGTCCGCGTACGGGTTGTCGGCGCGCCCCTTGCTCTCCAGCCGCAGGGTGGCCATCGCGTGCGCGGCGAGGTCGGCGACGTTGACGTGCTCGGCCGAGTCGAGGTCGACGACGTCCGCGGCCGCCCCGAACGCGCCCAGCAGGTCGCCCTGCGCATCGGCCGGGCGGGTGCCGACCACGACCCGCACACCGAGCAGGTCGCCCTGCTCCGCCAGCGGCACGAGCACCGTGCGGACGAGCTCCCGGGCCTGCGTGGGCGAGGCGGCCTCGTCGAGCGCGTCGATCACCAGGTTGAACCGGTCGGGCCGGGTGGCGAGCCGCTCGCGCAGGTGCGGCAGCAGGTCGCCGGGCACGGCCGGCAGTGCCGCCGACGCCGCGACAGCGATCTCGGTGGCCACCGCGAGGGCGTCCTTGCCGGCGGCGTGCACGGCGCAGGCGACGCTGCCCCTCGCCGCGGTGTCACCTGGGTCGAGCCGGGCCGCGGCGGCGTCGGCGGCGGTCACGAGCCGGCCGAGCACGGCCGACTTGCCGACCCCGGGCGCGCCGGTGACCAGCAGCAGCCGGCCGTCGGGGCCGGGCCGGTCGAGCCAGTCGCCGACCACCCGCAGCACGGCGGCGCGACCCCGGAACGCGTCGGTGCGGGTCCAGCCCCAGGCGGCGCCGGCCCGCTCGCCGGCCGCGTCGAGCCGCCACCTGGCCAGCGCGCCGAGCTTGAGATCCGGCAGCGCGTCGGCGAGACCCGCGGCGCGACCGTCACCGCCGGCCGGGCCCGCGGTGGCCGCCTGCACCACCAGCCCGACCACTGCCTGGTAGTCGGGGGACCACAGCGGCGCGCCGGCGAATCCCGGCGCCAGCCCGGTGCTGACGAGCCGGACCTGGCCGGTGTCGAACGCGTCGCCGACGGTGCCCCGCGTCTCGCGGCCGGCCGGGTCGTGGTCCGGGAAGCCGAACGACCACCAGGGGCGGCCGGTGAGCTTGTCGAGCGGGGCGATCCGCACCCGGGCTGGCCGCACCGACTCGGGCACCGGGCCGTCGAGCGCGAGCAGGGCGAGGTCGGAGTCGCTGCTGTGGACCACCTGGCGTACCCGAGTGCGACCGGGCCCGGCCAGCGGAAAGCCGACCCAGAGCTCGTCGCGCGGCCGGACCAGCTGGGCGCAGGTGAGCACCCGGTCGGGCGCGACGACCACGCCCGCACCGATCGGCGTGGGGCTCTCCGCCGACCCGTGGATCGCCACGACCCAGGGGAAGCTCGGCGGTGCGGCCCTCATCGCTCCTCCCCGCGCCCGGCCCTGCGTGAATGGCTATCGTGCCTGGCCGGGTCGTTACTAGGCAATATCGGCCCCCCGCCGGCTCGTCCGAACGGTCGCGATGACGTTGCTTTTGGCCAGGGCTAATGGAGATCCACACCCGACAGTGATGTCGGATATCGGAAAACCGCTGGTGGACCTTGCTAGCACGTTGGGCGGCTGGGGAGAATCGGCTCGGTCCGAGCCCGCCGCCGAAGGAGCCCTGGCATGCCCGACGAGAAGCCGG
The DNA here is from genome assembly GCF_900188485.1 of Asanoa hainanensis. GTDB lineage: Bacteria > Actinomycetota > Actinomycetes > Mycobacteriales > Micromonosporaceae > Asanoa > Asanoa hainanensis. The sequence goes on along the minus strand of NZ_FZPH01000005.1, from coordinate 171,425 downwards.
TCACCTTCGCGATGCGCTGCATGCTGGTCATCCTGATGGCCGAGGCCAGGGAGCTGCCCAACGCGCGGATCGCCGACCGGGGTCTCGACCTGAAGAAGGAATACCGGGACCGGCTGGCCGACCGTGGGTGGATCACGGTGCGCAAGGTCGGGCGGGGATACAGCCTCGAGCTGACCGAGTCCGGCTGGGCCGAGGCGATCGGGCAACTGTCCGCCGACCCGCCGGCGGGTGCCGGGGCCGGGGGCGCCGCCCTTTATACCGTGCTCAACCGGCTGCGTGGCTTTCTCGACCGGTCCGACCTGGCTGCCTCCGAGCTCTTCGCCCCGGCACCGGACGACATCGACGTGCGCATTCGCAAGGCGTACGCGGAGATCGCCGTCAGCGCCGGTGAGCTGGTGTCGCTCGCGGCCCTCCGCCCGCGGCTGACCGGCGCGGAGCGGCCCGGTGTCGACGCCGCGCTCGTCGCGCTGAGCAGCGCCCCCGACGTGCGGATCATCCCGGAATCCAACCAGAAGACGCTCTCGGCGGCCCAGCGCGACGCCGCCGTGCGGATCGGCAACCAGGACAGGCACCTGATCGCCATTGGTGTGTGAACCCCATGAATGAGGTCGAGCGCAGGGCACTCAAGGCACTCCGGTTCAACTGGGCGCCGACGCCCGACGACGTGTGGCGGCAGCCGTCGTTCCACGTCGAAGGGCTGCACCGGGACGCGCTCCGGGTGATCCTCGACGGCGTCGACGACGCCGACCGCAGCACCGACTCGAGCCCCGTCGGTGTCGCGGTGCTCGGCCAGCGCGGCAGCGGCAAGACCCATCTGCTCGGCTCGGCGCGCGAGCACGTACAGGCCGGTGGTGGGTATTTCTTCCTGGTCAGCCTGTTGGAGGCCAGCGCGTTCTGGCGCAGCACCGCACTGTCCATCCTGGACGGCCTCAACCGCGAGACGGCCGAGCGGGAGAGCCAGCTGCGGACCTTCCTGCGCCGGCTGGCCGACCTGATCGGCGCGCCGCGGGCGGTGCGCCGGGCGGTGACCGGCGAGGCCGAGCTGACCCGGCCGATCCTGGACGCGTTCGTCGACCTGCTGCGCAAGCACAACCGCCAGGTCGGCATCGACTGCCAGGACACGGCGCGGGCTCTCGTGCTCCAAGCGGCCGAGAAGCTGGGTGACCAGGACGTCGGCTACGAGTTCCTGTGCTCCAACGACGAGCTCGAGCCCGGCCAGCGGGCCGCCTGGGGGATGCGCCGGGCGCGGAGGTCCGCGCAGGAGATCGTCCGCGACGTCTCGCGGCTGCTGGCCCTGACCGGCCCTACCGTCATCGCCGTCGACCAGATCGACCTGCTGATCAACCAGGCGGCCAAGTCGCTCGACGGCGAGACCCGCCTGGAGTGGCGCGCCGCGCTGCTGCTGGAGCAGATCGCGGGCGGCCTGATGGCGCTGCGCGAGACCACCCGCCGCACGCTGTCGGTCGTCGCCTGCCTCGACGAGTCGTGGGCGCTGGTCAAGACCCAGGCCACCGACACCGTGCAGGACCGGTTCCGGGAGGCGGTGCAGCTCCGCCAGATCGGCACCGCGGAGCTCGGCCGGGAGCTGATCGCCCGGCGGTTCGCGGAGCCGTTCGCCGACCAGGGCTTCGTGCCGGCGTACCCGACCTGGCCCGTCCGGGCGTCGGCGTTCGTCGAGGCGGTCCAGTTCACGCCGCGCGAGCTGCTGCGCACGATCGACACGCACGTACGCGGGTGCCTGCGCGACGAGACCGTACGGGAGATGTCGCGCCTGGTGCACGACGCGGTGGCTGCTCCCGCGGGGCTCACGGAGGAACCGACCACGGACGACGAGCTCGCCGCGGTGGACGCCCGGTTCGCGGCGCTGCTCGGTGCCGCCGACCCTGCGGAGGCGCTCGACCCGGCCACCGAGGACGCTGCCGTGCCCGCGCTGCTCGAGGCGGGTCTGACCGCGTGGATCGGCGCGCGCGGGGGTTCGGGGGAGCTGTTCGGGCTCGACCCGCACCCGGGCAACAAGCCGGCCCTGCACGCGCGACTGCGGCGCAGCCTCGACGAACGCACCGAGGACGAAGAACATTGGGCGTTCCGGGTGATCGGCGCCCGCCACCCGATCGCGGCCCTCAACCGCATCCGCAACGCCAGCACGGCCGCGGGCCTGACCGAGGGCGTCGCGAAGCGCAAGCTGTTCTTCCTGCGCAACGAGCCGTGGTCGGGCGGTGCGCGGACGACCGAGGTGATCGAGACGTTCAGCCGGGCGGGCGGGCGCACGCTGGCGTTTCCGTCCAGCGACGTGGTCGTCCTGGTCGCGCTGCGGCAGTTGCTGCGTGAGCGCGGCTACGAGACCCTGCGGCCCTGGTTCGTCAGTCGGCGGCCGGCGGACCGGATCGCGTTCTTGGCCGAGGCACTGGCGGGCGCGGACGCGCCCGCTCCTACGCCGGCTGGCGCTCCGCCGGCTCCGGCTGTTTCCGCCGGTCCGGAGCGGTTTGGCCCGGAGCGGCTGGCTGGGCCCGCCGGTCCGGATCGGCCTGGTCCGGAGCGGCTGGCTGGGCCCGTGGGTTCGGATCGGCCGGCCGGTCCGCCGTCTGCGGTCAGTCGGGCGAGGCAGGCGGGGCTGTCCCTGGTGGGCGGCACGGCGGTGCCGGTCGCGTCAGCGACCGATGACAGCCCAGCGGTGCGCGGCCTGTCGGCGGTCCCGGATGCCCCGGAAGCGCCTGGTGGCGCTGGGGCGCCCGGCGGACCGGTCGTGCCCGGCGACGCCTCGGCGCCGGGTGGCCCGGCTGCGCCGGTCGATTCGGCCGTGCCTGGCGGCCCGGGGGTGCGCGGTGGCTCGGCGGTGCCGGGCGGCCCGGGAATGAGCGGTGGGCCGGCGGCGCGCGGTGGCCCGGCGGCGCCGGGCGGCCCTACGGTGCTGGACGGTTCTGCGGTGCCTGGCGGCGCGGCGGCGCAGGGCGGTTCGGCCGTGCCTGGCGGCCCGGCAGCGCCCGGGGGACCGGTCGTGCTGGGTGGGCCCGTGGTGCCTGGCGGCCCGGCGGCACGGGGTGGTTCGGCCGTGCCTGGCGGTCCGGCGGCGCAGGGCGGCTCGGCCGTGCCGGGTCACCCGGCGGCGCAGGGCGGCTCGGCTGTGCCTGGCGGACCGGCTGTGCCTGGTGCCCCGGGCGCGCATGGTGGGCCCGCGGTGCCCGGCGGGCCGGCGGCGTCAGATGGCCAGGCGGCTCCCGGTAGCTGGGCGGCGCGGGCCGGTGCGGCGGTTCCGGGCGACCCGGCTGGCTCCCGAACTCCGGACGAGCCGGCGGCTTCCGGCAGTTGGATGGCGCGCGCCGGTGCCTTTTTGCGAGGTGCGCCGGCGGTGCGGGACGGTTCGCCCCCACCGGACGAGCCTGCGGTTCCCGGTAGTTGGGCGGCGCGGGCCGGTGCGACCGCCCCGAGCGACCCGGCCGGCTCTCCTACGCCGGACGAGCCGGCGGCTCCCGGTAGCTGGGCGGCGCGCGCCGGTGCGGCTGCACGAGGTGTACCGGCGGCGCGGGACGGTTCGGACCCCACCGACGAGCCGGCGGTTCCGGGCAGTTGGGCGGCGCGGGCCAGTGCGACCGCGCCGAGCGGTCCGGGGGTGCGCGACGGCTCGGCCGCTCCAGGTGGGCCGGCGGCTCCGGGAAGCTGGGCGGCGCGGGACGGTGCGGCGGCGCACGGCGGACCGGTGGCGCCCGGTGGTCACGCGGCGGCGACGGTGGCGGGCGGGCCCGTCGACCCCGCGCCGACGCTGGCTACGGTGCGGCGGCTGCCGGTGCGCGTACCCCGTGAGGATCGGGATCCTGGTTCCGTGATGCTCGGGCAGTCGGTCCAGGACGGCCGGTCGGTGTCGGTCGAGCTGGCGGCGCTGCGTCGGCACGCGGCGATCTTCGCCGGGTCCGGGTCGGGGAAGACCGTGCTGATCCGGCGGCTGGTCGAGGAGTGCGCGCTGCGTGGCGTGTCGTCGATCGTGCTGGATCCCAACAACGACCTCGCGCGGCTCGGTGACCCGTGGCCCCAGCCGCCGGCCGCCTGGGACGAGCTCGAGGTCGCGCGGGCAGAGGCGTACCACCGGAGCACCGATGTCGTGGTCTGGACCCCGCGGCGGACCGCGGGGCGGCCGCTGAGCTTCCGGCCGCTGCCGGACTTCGCCGGCATCCTCGACGACCCGGACGCGTTCGCCGCCGGCGTCGACGCCGCGGTGGCCTCACTCGCGCCGCGGGCCAACGTCGACGGCGCGTCCACGAAGGCGCGCATCGGCAATGCGGTGTTGCGGGAGGCGCTGACCGCGTACGCCCGTGGTGGTGGCAGTGATCTTCGCGAGTTCGTCCTGTATCTCACCCGCCTGCCGGCGCGCGTCAGCCAGCTCGACAACGCGCCGAAGGTCGCCAACGAGCTCGGCCAACTGCTGCGCGCGACGATGGTCAGCGACCCGCTGTTCGGCGGTGACGGCGCCCCACTCGACCCGGGTGAGCTGCTGAAGCCGGCGCCGGGCTACCGGGCGAGGATCTCGGTGATCAGCTTCATCGGCCTGCCCGACGACGGTCAGCGGCAGAGCTTCGTCAACCAGCTACAGCTGGCCCTGTTCGCCTGGATCAAGCGCCACCCGGCCGGCGACCGCCCACTCGGCGGCCTGCTGGTGATGGACGAGGCGCAGACCCTGGCCCCGTCCGGCGCGATGACGGCGTGCACCCAGAGCACGCTGGCGCTGGCGTCGCAGGCCCGCAAGTACGGGCTCGGGCTCGTGTTCGCGACCCAGGCGCCGAAGGGCCTGCACAACCGGATACCCGGCAACGCGGCGACACAACTGTTCGGCCTGCTCAACAGCCCGACCCAGATCGAGGCGGCGAAGGAGATGGCGCGGGCCAAGGGCAGCGACATCTCCGACGTGGCGCGGCTGCGCCCGGGCGTCTTCTACGCCGCCGTCGACGGTGCCGGCTTCGCCAAGATGCGGGCGCCGCTGTGCCTGAGCCACCACCCGGCCAGCCCGCTCACCGTCGAAGAGGTCATCGCCCGCGCCCAGGACGTCGACGATGACGACGACGAGTAATTCGCTTTCCTGAGTGACGATTTCGATCTACATTTATTGACGTACGAGCGACCCCCAGACAACGACGGACAGGACGACACCATGATGCGGCCCGCGATCTACAAAGACGCAGACGCGAGTGGCTTGTGGCTGTGCCGACTCGCCCTGGATAGGTGGCCCAGCTAGCTCTGGCCAGCGCTGACGCCGCCTATCCCGACCCGGGACAGGCGGCTTTTTCGTTCCCGCTTCTCTTTCGCACGTGCCGGTGGCACGGCGCTATTCAGCATGCATTTCTTCGCTTTTTCACAGACGGGAGGCGTTCCCATGTTCCTCAACTCCCGCGCGGCGCGTCCCGGCTGGCCCGACGGCCCGCAGACGCTCAAGCCGCCGCGCTGACCCGCGCGGCGGGTGCGCCCGCACGGCGGGTCGCACCCGCCTCAGGTGGTCGCGAACGCCACACACGGGATACGATCCCGGCGCCGGTCCCGCCGGCGCGGGGCCGTAGCTCAGCCGGTTAGAGCAGGGGACTCATAATCCCTCGGTCGCGGGTTCGAGCCCCGCCGGCCCCACAAATCCCTGCCCAGACCCTGTCCGCTTCGCGGCCAGGGTCTGGGTGGGGATTTGTCATTCCTATTCCGGGGGCGACCCCCGGAGACCCCACGGTTCGGCGGGCGCGGTCCGCGTGGGCGCGAGGTAGACCCCAACGCTCGCGTTGGGTCTACCTCGCCTGCCGGCATCCGGGTCGTTGGTCGATGGATCAACTGCCTGCGGTCGCGGGTTCGAACCCCGCTGGCTCCACTACGTTTCGGCCAGGTCCTGTTCGCGGAAGGCGCGAACCGGATCTTGCCGATAGGTTCTGCCGCGCCGGTCACATCCTCGCGACTGGCCGCCGCGGAACAGTCCACCGAGCGCGGCTCGGACGGGCGGTGGAGGCAAGAACCCCGATGGTTGAGACGTCCTTGGCGGTCAGGCGCTGTCACCTCCGTTGGACGAGGCCGCGGCCAGGTGCAGGGTGCCGTCGACTCGGCGGGGTATGCCGTGGAAGTCGTCAGCGAGTTCGCGCGGGACCAGGTCCGCCGGAGCGTTCTGCCAGGCCATGGGACGGAGGAATCGGCGGATCGCGGTTGGGCCGACGGAGGTGTGCTGTGTGTTGGTGGCTGGCCATGGTCCGCCGTGGTGTTGTGCCCAGGCTACGGCGACGCCGGTTGGGTAGCCGTCGTAAACGATCCGCCCGGCTTTGGACTGGAGTTGCTGGCTTATCTCGCTCGGCAGGTCGATCTCATCCGGTCCACGGTGGATCGTGACGGTCAGGGACGGCGGAAGCTGCTCGATCGCGGCGAACAGGTCGTGATCGCCGGTGTAGCGCACGATGACCGTCACCGGGCCGAAACACTCCTCGGTGGTCTCCGGCGGGAGGTTCGCGGCGGTGGCCGTCAACACCAGCGCCATGCCCGAGACGGCCGCGGCGCCGAGGCGGACCGTGCCTCTCTCATAGGCGGCGGCGATGCCGCGGTTGAGCATGACCATGGGTGGCGTCGCCGCGACGGTGTCCTGGGCCGCCGCGACCAGAGCGTCGCCTTCAGGGCCGGCCGGGACGAATACGAGCCCAGGTTTGGTGCAGAACTGCCCTGCGCCCAGCGTGACGGACGCGGCGAGTTCCTTGCCGATGCGGGGTGCCCGGTCGGCTGCGGCGGCGGGCGTGACCACCATCGGGTTCAGGCTGCTGAGTTCGCCGTAGAACGGGATGGGATCGGGTCGGCGGTCGATGGCGGCGAGGAGGGCGCGGGCGCCGGCGGTGGACCCGGTGAATCCGGCCACTCGTACCGCCGGGTGGCTCACGAGGTCGATGCCGGCCTGGACGCCGTGGACGATGCTCAGGGTCGCGTCGGGAGCGCCGGCGCGTCGCGTCGCGGCGCGGAGTGTGTCGAAGCACAGCTGTGAGGTGGCTGGGTGTGAGCCGTGCGCTTTGATGATCACGGGGCAGCCCGCGGCGAGTGCCGAGGCGGTGTCGCCGCCGGGGACGGAGAACGCGAGGGGAAAGTTGCTCGCGCCGAAGACGGCGACGGGGCCAAGCGGTACGAGCATGCGGCGCAGATCGGGCTGGGGCCCCATCGGTGTGTCGCGGGCGTGGTCGATGATGGCTTCCAGATAACCGCCGTCGCACAGCACCCCTGCGAAGAGCCGCAGCTGGAATGTCGTGCGGTTCAGCTCTCCGTTCAGGCGCGTCGTGCCGAGTGCGGTCTCCCGGTCGGCGACGGCGACGATCTGGGCCCGGTGCGCCTCGAGAGCGTCGGCCATCCCGTGCAGCATTGCCGCGCGGCCGTCGCGGCCGAGACCGTCCAGTGCCGCGGCGGCGGCTGACGCGGCGCGGCAGGTTCGATCGACCTGCGCGGTCGTGGTCTCGCTGGCGACGATCTCGATCGTCTCGCCGGTGCGAGGGTCGACGCTCGCCACGTCTGTCATCGGATTCCCTCACGGATGTCGACCCGGTCGGTGGTCCAGGCACGGGCCTGGTCGCTGAGGGTGAACCCGAGTCCGGGACGGTCGGAGAGGTGGATGCGCCCGTCGCTGATCGTCAGCCGCTCGTTGAACAGCGGGTGGAGCCAGTCGAAGTGTTCCACCCACGGTTCCAGCGGGTACGCGGCGGCCAGGTGGACGTGGAGCTCCATGGCGAAGTGTGGCGCCAGGGTGAGGTGCTGCTGTTCGGCGACGGCCGCGAGCCGCTGGAACTGGGTGATGCCGCCCATGCGGGGCGCGTCGGGCTGGATCACGTCGACGGCGCGGTGGCGGATGAGCTCGTGGTGCTCGGCGACGCTGGTCAGCATCTCGCCTGACGCGATCGGCGTTTCCAGCGATCGGGCGAGGGCGGCGTGGCCCTCCGCGTCGTAGGCGTCGAGCGGTTCCTCGATCCAGACCAGGTCGAACTCGCCGAGTGCCCGGCCGGCGCGCCGGGCGCTGTGCCGGTCCCATTGCTGGTTGGCGTCGACCATGAGTGGCACTCCGTCGCCGAGGTGCTCCCGCAGGGCCCGGACCCGGGCGACGTCGACGGCCAGGGAAGGATGCCCAACTTTGATCTTTATTCCGTCGACACCCCGCGCACGGGAGGCGTCGGCGTTGTCCAGGACCTGGTCGATCGACTCGTGGAGGAACCCTCCGGAGGTGTCGTAGCAGCGCACCGAATCGCGGTACGCGCCCAACAGCTTCGCCAGCGGAAGCCCGGCCCGCTTGGCCTTGAGGTCCCACAGTCCAACGTCGATGGCGGCGATGGCCTGAGTCGCCACGCCGCCGCGCCCGACCGACGCGCCGGCCCAGACGAGCTTGGTCCAGAGCCGGCCGATGTCGCTGGGATCCTCGCCGACGAGCTCGGCGGCGATGTCCGCGGCATGGACGAACTGCGCTCGGCCGCCCGCGCGTTTGCTGTAGCCGAATCCGAGGCCGGCCAGGCCGTTCTGCGTGCGGATCTCGGCGAACAGGAACACGACTTCGGTCATCGGACGTTGCCGTCCGGTCAGGACCTTGGCGTCGCTGATCGCCTGCTTCAGCGGCAGTGTCACGGACGACAGCGTGAGCTCTGCGATCCGGTCGCCGTTCATGAGCGCTCCAGGCAGGGGCGTTTAGGGTCGAACTGCCAGCCAGGAACGAGGAACCGCATGGCCGCCGCGTCGTCGCGGGCGCCGAGGCCGTGCTCGAGGAAGAGCTCGTGGGCCGCGCGCAACGCCGCCGGGTCGAGCTCAATGCCCAGTCCAGGTTTGTTCGGTACGGCGATGTGCCCATTCTCGATGCGCAGCGGTTGGTGGGTCAGGCGTTGGCCGTCCTGCCAGATCCAGTGCGTGTCCAGCGCGGTGATCTCGCCGGGCGCGGCGGCACCGGCGTGGGTGAACATCGCCAGTGAGATGTCGAAGTGGTTGTTGGAGTGTGAACCCCAGGTGAGCCCGAAGTCGTGGCAGAGCTGAGCGACGCGGACGGAGCCGCGCATCGTCCAGAAGTGCGGGTCGGCGAGCGGGATGTCGACAGCGTTTCCGCGTACGGCGTGCGCGAGTTGCCGCCAGTCGGTGGCGATCATGTTGGTCGCGGTGCGCAGGCCCGTCGCGCGGCGGAACTCGGCCATGGTCTCGCGGCCGGACATCGCGCCTTCGGGACCGACCGGGTCCTCGGCGTACGCGAGCAGGTCACGTACTTCGGCACAGAGCCGCACCGCGTCCTTCAGGAGCCAGCCGCCGTTGGGGTCGATGGTGATCCGGGCCCGCGGGTAACGCGTGGCGAGCGCGCGGACGGCGGCGATCTCCTGCTCGCCGGGCAGTACGCCGCCTTTGAGCTTGAAGTCCGTGAACCCGTATCGAGCCTGTGCCGCCTCGGCGAGGGCGACGATGGATCCGGGAGTGAGGGCGGGCGCGCGGCGGAGCCTTTCCCAGTCGTCAGCGGGATGCGGCTCGGTGACGTACGGCAGATCGGTCCTGGTGTGGTCGCCGACGTAGAAGAGGTAGCCCAGGACCGGCACCGTGGTGCGCTGCTGGCCTTCGCCGAGCAGTTCGGCCACGGATACGCCCAGGTGCTGGCCGTGCAGGTCGAGCAGCGCGCATTCCAGGGCGGTCACGGCGTGCACGGTCACGCGTTGGTCGTACGTCTGCGTGCCCCGGCCGTGCGCGTCCTGGCTGGCGTACCGGGCGGCGATCCGGCGAAGCAGACTGGCGTAGCGGGCGATCGGTTGCCCGATGAGCGTTGCCCCGGCGGCCTCGATGGTGCGGCGGATCGGCTCGCCTCCGGGGACCTCACCGACACCCACGTTGCCGGCGCTGTCGGTCACGACCACGACGGTGCGGGTGAAGAACGGTCCGTGCGCGCCGCTGAGGTTCAGCAGCATGCTGTCGTGACCGGCCACTGGAACGACCTCGACGCGGGCGACGGTAGGTGCGTGGGGTCGCACCGGCTACCGCACCTTGTCGACGAGGGCGGTCAGGTCGGCGCGGTCGGCAGCGGTGAGGTCCGTGAGAGGCGGACGGACCGGGCCGCCGTCACGACCGACGGCGGTCAGCCCGGCTTTGACGATGGAGACGGCGTAGCCGCGGGCGCGGTCGCGCACGTCGAGGTAGGGGATGATGAAGTCGTTGAGCATCTGGTAGACGGCGGCGCGGTCCTGTGCGCGGACGGCGGCGAAGAAGCGCAGCGCGTACTCGGGCAGGAAGTTGTAGAGGGCCGAGGAGTAGGTGCTGACTCCGAGTTGGAGCAGCGGCAGTGCGAACGTCTCAGCGGTGGGCAGCCCGCCGATGTAGATGAGCCGGTCGCCGAGTTTCGCGTAGGTGCGGGTCATCCGCTCGATATCGCCGACGCCGTCCTTGAGCCCGACCAGGTTGGGGTTGCGGTCGGCGAGCTCGGCGACGGTGACGTCGTCGAGGACCGCGTTCGCCCGGCTGTAGACGATGATGCCGAGGTCGGTGGCCCGGCATACGGCGGTGACGTGCGCGATCAGGCCGGCCTGGGTCGCCTCCGTGAGGTACGGCGGCAGCAGCAGCAGGCCGGCGGCGCCCGCCTCCTGCGCGGCGACGGCCTGGGCCACCGCCTGTGCCGTGCTGCCGGTCGCCGGGGCGACAACGGGGACCCGGTCGCCGACCTCGCTGACCGCGGTGCGGACGACAGAGTCGATCTCGGTCGAGGTCAGCGAGAAGCCCTCGCCGGTGCCGCCGGCCGCGAAGAGGCCGGCCACGCCGAATCCCGCCTGCCACGCGAGGTGCTCACGATAACGCGGTTGGTCGAACTCGAGGCGGTCGTCGAAGTGCGTCACGGGAAAGGACAGCAGGCCGGTGGCGAGACGAGCGGCGAGCTCGGCGGGCGGTGTCAGCGTCACCCGATTTACGGTATGGACTCCGCACGATGCGTGTCCAAGAGTGTTTCCGCATCGAGCGATACCTTCCTTGCATCGAGGACCGCGAGTGCCCTGGCTAGAGCGGGGTTCTGTGAGTGCCGCGGCCAGAGCAGGTGCAGCTCCACCGGCTCTGGGATCGGAGTGGCCAGCGGCACGAACGTGACCCGCGGAATGCCGAGCAACGTTGCCGATGCCGGGACGAACGCGATGCCCCGCCCGGCGGATACCAACCAGAGCATGGTGAGGATCTGGCTGACGCTGTGCACCACGCGCTCCTGGGCGAGCGGGACCATGCTGACCACCAGGTCGTAGAAGTAACGGGCCTTCTGCTGAGAGTGGAAGATCAGCGGTTCGGCAGCCAGGTCGTCCGGCGTCGCCGGACGATCCAGCCCGGTCAGCCGGTGGCCGGCGGGCACCGCGAGCAGAAGCGCCTCGCGGTGCAGCCGCCGGGAGTCGAAGAGGTCGGCGTCGAACGGCGGCCGGGCCAGGCCGAGGTCGAGGTCCTCGGCAGCGAGAGCGGCAACCTGTTCGCGGGTGACCATCTCGTACAACTCGATACGCACCTCGGGTAGCTCCCGCTCGAGCTCGTTGAGCAGGCGGCCGAGGATGCCGAATGTCGATGCTGCCGTGAATCCGATCCGCACGAGGCCGCGGACACCCGAGGAAACCCGCTGCGCCAGATCGGGGGCGGCCTCGGCGATGGCCAGGATGCGCCGCGCCTCGCGCAGGAACGCCTCTCCGGCAGGCGTGAGTGCCACCCGCCGGTTGTCCCGTTCGAGGAGCTGCACGCCGATCGCGGCCTCCAGTTTCTGGATCTGTCGGCTCAGCGGAGGCTGCGTCATCCGCAGCCGGGCCGCCGCCCGTCCGAAGTGGAGCTCCTCGGCGACGGCGACCAGACCGCGGAGCTGCTCGAGCGTGTACACCATGCAAAAAAGGTATCAATCAATGCATTAAGAGAGTTGGACAGGCATAAATCCACGGTCATACGCTCGTGACCCGCCTCACATACAGGAGAAACACCATGCGTAGCAGGTTCTTGGGTGTCTCCATAGCCGTCGTCTTCGCGCTGAGCGCCTGTGGCGGCAACCTCGATGACAACCCGACAGAGGCCGGCTCGACGTTCCCGGAACGAGCGGTGACCGTGCTCGTCGGCCAGGACGCCGGCGGCAGCACCGACCTCATCGCTCGTGCCCTTGCCGACCCGGCCGCGGCCGATCTCAAACAGTCGGTCACCGTGCTGAACAAGGCCGGCGCCAACGGCGGCCTCGCGGCGAAGGAACTGGCCGGCGCCAAGGCCGACGGCTACTCGCTCATGGTCTTCAACGGCTCTCTCGCCTACATCACACCGCTGGCCGTCGCGCCCGGCGAAGCCGTCGACATCAACAACTACGAGGTCGTCACCGGCATCTCGCAGGACGACTACGTCCTGGTAGCCAGCCCGAAGACCGGGTTCAAGACGATGCAGGACATCGTCGCCGCCAAACGCTCGATCAAGTACGCGACCACCGGTGTCGGCACCGGCAGCCAGCTCAGCCAGGAGTTGCTGTTCGCCCAGGCCGGCGTGGACGCCACCGCGGTGCCCTTCAACGGCGGTTCGCCCGCGCTGACCGCGGTCCTCGGCGGGCAGGTCGATGTCGCGTCGGTGCAGCTCGGTGAGGCGCAGGCGCAGGTCAAGGCGGGCAAGGTCACGCCGATCGTGACCTTCGCCAGCCAACGTCCGACGTACCTGCCGGACACCCCCACGGCGAAGGAGTCCGGCTACGACGCGCTGGTGCAGCAGTCGCGGGCCATCGTGGCCCCGAAGGGCACGCCCCAGGACGTGCTCGACCGGCTGCGTGCGGCCTTCCAGAAGTCGTTCGCCGAGCAGGGCTACCAGGACTTCAACAGCCAGCGCATGCTCACCCCCAACGAGGTCGACGGCGCCACGCTGCTGAAGCAGTGGAACGAGTCGCTCACCACCTATAAGGGGCTTGTCGAAAAATACAAGATCGACTTGAGTGGCAAGGCGTGAGCACTCACACCGAGGATCCGCCGGTCACGGACGAGCCCGTCGAGCCGGATCGCCCCCCGGCCGCCGGACCGGTGACGAACCTGGTCATCGCCCTGATCGTCGTGGTCCTCGGTGGGGCCGCGCTGGCCGGCTCCCTGAGCCTAGGCGTGGGGACTCCCTCCGCGCCCGGGCCGGGCACCTGGCCGGCACTTGTCAGCACCGCCCTGGTCATCCTCGGTCTCGTGTTGGCCGCGCGCGCCCGGCGCACCGACGACGCTGAACGGTTCACCCGCGCCGGTTTGCTGGTCGTTGCCGCCGTCGCGAGCATGGCCGTCTTCGTCGCCGTCGTCGGCGAGATCGGCTTCGAGATCCCCACCGCACTGCTCGCATTCCTCTGGCTGCGCTTTCTCGGCCGCGAGTCGTGGCGTACCTCGACCGCCCTCAGCCTCCTCCTGACAATCGCGGCCTACCTGTTGTTCGTCGGTGCGCTCGACGTCACCATCCCGCACATGTTCTGACCACGGGAGCACAGTTTTGGACAGCCTGTCCCCGGTGCTCGACGGCTTCGCCGTCGTCCTCGAGCCGAAGAACCTGCTGTACTGCCTGATCGGTGTTCTCATCGGCATGCTGATCGGCGTGCTTCCCGGGCTCGGCCCGGCCGCCACCATCGCGATCCTGCTGCCGGTGACCTTCGGCCTCGAGCCCGTCACCTCGATCATCATGCTCGCCGGCATCTTCTACGGAGCCCAGTACGGCGGCACGATCACCTCCGTCCTGTTACGCCTGCCCGGCGAGGCGTCATCGGTGGTCACCGTCTTCGACGGCCACGCCATGGCCCGGCAGGGCCGGGCCGGCACCGCTCTCGGGATCGCGGCGATCGGGTCGTTCGTCGGCGGCACCCTCTCCATCGTGGCCCTGACCCTGGTAGCGCCGTTCGTCGCCGGGTTCGCCCTCGATTTCGGCCCACCCGAATATGCCGCCCTCGCGCTGCTGGGCATCATGCTCGTCGCGACCATCTCCAACGGCAGCAAGCTCAAGGCGCTGATCGCCGCGACGGTCGGCCTGCTGCTGGCCACCATCGGACGTGACGACTTCATCAGCGTCGAACGGTTCACCTTCGGCAGCCTGTCGCTCGCCGACGGGCTCGACTTCGTCCCGATCGCCATGGGCCTGTTCGGCCTGGGCGAGATCCTCTACAACCTCGAGCAACGCCATCGCGCCGCCCGGGCGCCCGCGGTCATCACCGACATCTGGCCCGGCAAGGCAGACCTGCGCCAGGCCAGCGGTGCGATCGGTCGCGGATCCGTGCTCGGCTTCCTGCTGGGCATCCTGCCCGGCGGGGGAGCCGTGCTGTCCTCCCTCGCCGCCTACGCCCTGGAGAAGCGCCGCTCACGGCATCCCGAGCGGTTCGGTCGCGGTGCGATCGAAGGTGTCGCGGCACCCGAAACCGCGAACAACGCCGCCGCCACGTCCTCGTTCATCCCGTTGCTGTCGCTGGGCATCCCCGCCAACGCCACGATGGCCGTCATCTTCGGTGCCCTGCTGATCCAGGGCATCACCCCCGGCCCCCAACTCGTCACGGAGCACCCCGACCTGTTCTGGGGCGTGGTCAACTCGATGTACGTCGGCAACGTACTCCTGCTGATCATGAGCCTGCCGCTTGTCGGGCTGTTCGTCAGGATCGTGCGGATACGCCCGACGATCCTCGCGCCGATCACGACCCTGATCACGCTGATCGGCGCGTACACGGTCCGCAACGACCTCTTCGACATCGGACTGGTCATCTTCTTCGGTGTCGTCGGCTACCTGATGAAGAAAGCCGGGTTCGATCCTGGCCCGCTGGTGCTCGCCTTCGTACTCGGCTCACTGCTGGAAACGGCCCTCCGACGCTCGCTGATTCTCTTCGACGGCAACCCGGCCGGCTTCTTCACCCGGCCCATCTCCGGCACGCTGCTCGCCTGCTTCCTCGTCGTCATCCTGATCCCCGCTGCCCGCGCGATGCTGCGGCAACACCGGGACCAAAGAGATCGAACGAGGGAATCGGCATGACGGTCCTCATCGGACACCCCCAACTCCCGACGGCGACCTGAGGCGCAGAATGGCTCGATGACAGTCCAGCCTGCCGATCCGCGGTTGCGGGTCGACGCCTTGCGCTGGGCGGACGTCGACCCAGGGCGGCATCCGTTCGACCGCGGCGCGGTGCTCGACGTGGTGCGTGCCGTGGCCCCCTCCGGCGGCGTGCCGGCACCCCACCGGTACGACCCCATCCGAGGCTTCGATCACACCTCGAGGATCTGGCCGAGATCTTTTCGCGGCACCTGCCCCTGCCCGCCGGCCCCCGCGCGGCATTCGCTGCCTGGGAGGCCACGACCGCGTCCCTGGTCGCGACGGTGGCGGCACCGTCCACCGCGGCGCGGGCGCCGAGGGTCTGGCCGCCGGTCCGCCCGGATGCCCGCACGACGTGGCGGCAGGTCCGGCAGGCGGCCCGGTGGGAGCACGCTGCCGAGCACGTCTCCGGGCCGGCGCGCACCGGACGCGACGGCATCGCCGAGCTGCTCTCGAAAGAGAGGTACGGCGCGGACCGCATCCTCGCCGCACTCGACCTGGCGCGCGCGGACGTGTCCGGAAGCGGCCCGCTCACCTTCGCGCGCCTCGAAGCGTGGCAGCGCGAGGTTCTCGCCGTCCTGGCCCGCGAAGACGTGGTGTTGGATCGGGCCGCACCCCTGCTGATGACTCGCTGGCCGGCGGCCGACCCCCATGACGCCGAAGCACTGGCCAAACTCGTCGCCGTGCTCATCAAGCAGACCCGTCGGTGACGGACGGCGGCTCGGCTGCTGGTCAGGTGTTCACCAGCCACTGTTGCCCGTCGATGAGCTCGCGGGCCGCGTCGAGGTGTCCGGCGTGGCAGGCCGTCTCGGTGATCACATGGAGCAGGACGTCCCCGACGTTGTGCAGGCGCCACTCACCCTCGGGAAAGGGCCACCAGACCAGGTCGGCATCCGAGGACGAGGCGGCGATGACGGCATCCGCCAACGAAGCCTCATGGCGATAGCGGTCGAGGACGTCGGCGGCCGGCAGCCCAGGATCCACCTGCCATGCGCTGGCTTGGCTGCCCACCTGGTCGATGACCGCCGGATCCCCAGCCACCACGGCACGGAACCACAGACGCTCCACCGACAGCGTGAGGTGCTGCACCATCCCCACGCAGCTCCACCCGGAGGGCAGCACGGGGCGCCGCAGCGCCTCGTCGCTCAGGCCTTCCACGGCACCCAGCACGTGGTTTCGCTGCCTCTGGAGGCACTGCATCAACGGCTTCACGGATCGAATGTAACCTTGCGGGTACGTACCCACAAGGTTACATTCGCATCATGGACGCTGTGTTGCACGCGCTGGCAGACGAGAGCCGGCGCACGGTTCTCGAGATTCTTCGCGACCACCCGACGATCGCGGGAGAGTTGGCCGAGGCTCTCCCGATCGCTCGCCCGGGCGTGTCCCGGCATCTTCGCGTGCTGCGGGAAGCCGGGCTGGTCGACGTACGCCAGGACGCGCAGCGCCGGATCTACACACTCCGCCCGCAGCCGCTCGTCGAGGTCGACGAGTGGCTGGGACCGTACCGCCGGCTCTGGGAGAACCGGCTCGACGCTCTTCATGCTGAGATCGCACGAGGAAAGAAGGCACGACGATGACCACGATCGCGACGATGCGAACGCTCGACGAGACCCGCGGAGCAGTCAGGGTCGAGGACCTTTACGACACGGACATCGGCGACCTCTGGCAGGCGTGTACGACGCCCGAGCGGCTGGCCCGCTGGATCGCCCGGGTCGACGGCGACCTGCGGGTCGGCGGCACGATCCAGGCCGTCTTCACGAGCAGCTGGACCGGTCCGGCGCGCATCGAGGTGTGCGATGCGCCCCACCACCTGCTGCTGACGACGGAGCCGGGCACGGACGACGAGGGGCAGATCGAGGCGTGGCTGACCGCGGAAGGCTCTAAGACCCGGCTGGTGGTCGAGGAGCGCGGCCTCGAGATGAGGCACCTCCCGTTCCATGCCTCCGGTTGGCGGGTCCACCTCGAGGATCTCGGTCGGTCGCTGGAGGTCGACGGCCCGGTCCATCCGGAGGGCTGGAGCTCCGATGCCGGAGCCCCCGGCTGGAAGGAACGCTGGGAAGAGCTCACGCCGGCGTACCAGCAGATGGAGATCGGTTGATGTCGGACCTGATCAGGCTCAGCGGGACGACGGTCAATGCGCCCGACGCGATCGCGCTCGCGCGGTTCTACGCCGAGATCACCGGCGGGGTCGCGAAGGGTGACGAGCACTGGGCGCTCGTCGAAGGGCCGAACGGCGACATCGGGTTCCAGCAGATCGCCGACTACCGGCCACCCACCTGGCCGGATGGCGAGGTGGGGATGCAGATGCACCTCGAGTTCTTCGTCGACGACCTGGTGGCGACCGGAGCGCGCGTGCTGGCCGCCGGCGCCACCCGATTCGAGCATCAACCCAACGCGGACCACTGCTTCGTGTACGCCGACCCGGCCGGGCATCCGTTCTGCCTGTCCATGTGGGGAGCCCCGAGAGTCGGCGACTGACTCAGCGGCGAGTTCTCGGCGCGCACGCGGCGCCGTACCCGGTGCTCGTGGTGACGCACCGGGTGCGGCCTGGCCTTCGTGGTCAGTAGATCTCGAGGTAGTAGGTCTGTTCCTCGTTCCGGTTGAAGTTGCCGGTGCTGTTCTGGTAGCGACCGAGGTAGAGGCGAACCGTGTACCTCGTGACGTACAGGCCCGAGCTGTTGATGAAGTGCCATTGCGGCGGAACCGTGCCGGAGTTGTTGAAGGCGTCCATCACCCTCCCGGGCTGGGGCCGGTACGCGTCGTTCGTGCAATGGCAGTTCTGGAAGATGTCCACCCAGACCCGGGCCCGGTAACCGTCCTCGTTGAGGTCCCAGACCTTCAGCTGGACGACGATCTCGTCCGCGCCGTTCTGTTGTCTCGCGGTGATCCCGATGTTCGGTCCGTCGGCCCAGCCCTGCATCGACGACCGCAGGCCGCTCGTTCCTGGGGGATAGGTCTGGTAGCCCACCCAACAGGCGATGGTGTTGATTGCCGTCCGACCGCATCTGTACTCGGCTGCCTGGGCCGGCACCGCCATGATGCCCATCAGCAGGGTCGCTAACGCGACCAGCACAATTACTGAACGCCCCCGTGGCTTCATACCGGCACGGTAAATCCAGGCATAAAGCGATGTCTATTGGGGTTCCGGCCGATGCCGCGGTGGCCGTCAGGACACGCCAGGTCGGAAGATCGGACGCTCGTCGTGGCCCACCGCGGCGGCCGCACGGGAGCGCGTCGGCCCGAGGTCAGCCGCCTTCGACGAGCACGTCCGCGGTCACGGTTCGCGCGTAGAGCACGAATCGGCCGTGGCGGTGGGCACTGACCAGCCCGGCATCGCGCAGCGTGGTCAGGTGCTGTGAGATGGCCGGGGCGGTCAGGCCGGTCCGCTCCGCCAGGTCCGTGGTGGTCGCCGGCAGTTCCAGCTCGCTCAGCAGCAACGCTCGCGTACGACCGAGGACGGTGGCGAGAGCGGGTGCGGCGCGCACCGATCTGCTCTCCCAGAGGGTGCCGGTGCCGCGGGCCGGATACGCCAGCTGCGGAGGATCGGGTGGGCGGATCAGCGTGTACGGGTCCGGGCCGGTGAACGCGGATGGGATGAGCAGCAGACCCGGACCGGATGTCGTCCGGTCGAGGGCGCGCTGACGGCGGGCCAGCCGGAGGGTGTCGTCGGTCCAGCGGACGGAGGCGTGCAGATCGTTGAAGAGGTGCCTCGTGCCGTGCTCGACCGCCTGCCTGGCCCGGTGTGCGATGTCGGCCTCCAGCACGGCTCGGATGCGGCCCCAGTACGGCGCGAGGGCGAGTTCCCAGTAACGCCGGATCTCTTCGACGACGTGCGGCAGCCGATGGTGGGGCTGGTCTCGTAACGCCCGTACGCGCGCGCTCGCTGATCCCTGCTCGACGCCGAGCCGGTCGAGGTCACGGCGTACCCGGTCCTCGGGTGTGTTCAGGATTCCGGACAGTTCCTGGTCCAGCGTCGCGCTCGGTCCGTCAGGTGCGGGATTGACGAAGTCGGGAACGTACCCGGACGAGGCGATCAGCTCGGCCAGCCAGCCGCGGTCCAGTCCCGCGGCAGCGACCCGAGGGCGGACCTGGTCCAGCCATCGCTGGTGCACCGGATGCGAGCCGCCCGATCGCAGCAACCGGAAGCTGGTGCCGACCTCCCACATCGGCGACACCGCGAAGCGCGTTTCGGCGAGGTCGCTCGCAGAGAACACCAACTCCGCCACGCGGTCCTCCGAGTGCATGAATTAAGCCCAGGCTTAATTCATTGTGCCGGACAAGCCATCGCCGAAATCATCTGGCCCATGACGACGGCACCTATCAGCGCAGCGCACTCGGGAACGTGGAATCTCGGCGGAGACCTCCCCGTCTCCCGGACCGGCTTCGGCGCCATGAAGCTGACCGGCTGGCCGCGCGGCGACCGACCCAGCCGGGAGACCGCTCTGGCGCTGCTACGCCGAGCCGTTGACCTAGGCGTACGCCATATCGACACCGCCCACTACTACGCGCGCGACGGCGTGGCGGCCAACGAGCTGATCCGTGCGGCGCTGTACCCGTACCCGGAGGACCTGGTCATCGTGACCAAGGTCGGTGCCCTGGTCGAGGGTTCCGACCTCGGCCGGCCGGCCGCGCTCAAGACCGGCCTGACGCGAGACGGCC
Organism: Asanoa hainanensis; assembly: GCF_900188485.1. Taxonomy (GTDB): domain Bacteria; phylum Actinomycetota; class Actinomycetes; order Mycobacteriales; family Micromonosporaceae; genus Asanoa; species Asanoa hainanensis. The sequence continues at coordinate 151,772 of NZ_FZPH01000005.1, read as the reverse complement.
TGCGCCGCGGTGTCGAGGCGAATCTGCGCTCCCTCGGGGTCGAGCGCCTTGACGTGGTCAACCTCCGGATGGGCGACCTCGCGCGTTCTTCGCTGTCTGAACCGCTGGAAACGCTGCTCGAGCTCCGCGAGCAGGGCCTCGTCCGCCACCTCGGCATCTCCAACGTCACCGCCGACGAGTTCAGGCTGGCGCGGGAGATCGCACCTATCGGCTGCGTCCAGAACCTCTACAACGTCTCGCAACGCGGCGACGACCCCCTGGTCGACGCGTGTGCCCGGCTCGGCATCGCGTACGTGCCTTTCTTCCCGATCGGCGGATTCAACCCCATCACGTCGGCGCGAGTGGAAGCGGTCGCCGCCCGGCACCGGGTGAGCACCGCACAGGTCGCCCTGGCCTGGCTGCTGGCTCGATCACCGAACATCCTGCTGATCCCCGGCACCGGGTCGCAGGCCCACCTGGAAGAGAACGTCGCCGCCGGTCGTCTGCGGATCGACACAGCGGACCTGGCGACGCTCGACGGCGCGTAACCCGGCGGGTGCTCTAGGGGACGACTTCCCTGGGTGGCGGCGGGGTGGTCGGAGGCGTGGATGGCGTCGGCTTCGGCGTCCTGGTCGGCTCGGGCTCGGGTGTGGGCTCGGTGGACGGCGTCGGGCGCGGCGTGTCCGCCGGCTCGGGGCCGGCGGTCGGTGGAGCCGGCGTTTCCGCGCTCGGCGGCGCGGACGGCGTCTCCCCGGGGAACGTGGGCTCCGCGAACCGGTAGTCGTCGGGGTCGAGCTCCATCGCCTTGGCCGCGTCCGCCATGAACTGCTGCCAGATCCGCCCTGGATGGCTCGCGCCGAACACGTCGTAGCCGCCGTCTTTCGTGCGCAGTGGCTTGCCGTCCTTGGTGCCCAGCCACACGGCCGCGGCGATCGCGCCGGTGTAGCCGACCATCCACGCGTGCTGGTTCTGCGTGGTGCTCTTTCCCGCCTGCCAGGTGCCGGTCTTGCCCGCGGCGTCCCAGCCCGGCACCTTCGCGGCCTCGACCCGGCGCAGGGTCCAGCTGAGCTGCCTGGCCTGTTCCGGGCTCAGTCCCACGTCCGTCCGCGTCAGCTGCTCCTCGTAGACCTTGTCGTCCCCTTTGGACACCGAGCGGACGAAGTGCGATCGTGCGCGCTGGCCGCCGGCCGCGAACGTCGCCATGCCGTTCGCGTGGTCCTGCACCGTGATGCCGTACTGGCCGATGCCGACCTCGGTGGAGAACCGGGACGCCGCGTCCGTCTCGCCCAGGTCGACCCGAACAGGTTCGGGCTTTCCCCGCTCGTTGGCCCACATCGACTCGACGCCGGCCTTGTGGGCCATGTCGATGACGGCGGGCACGCCGAGCTGCTCGGTGAGAGCGAAGTAGGTGGTGTTCAGCGACGCGACGGTCGCCTCCCAGAGCGTGCACTCCGGTTGGCACGCCGCACTGCCGGAGTTGCGGATCGGCCCGGCCGCGCTGTCCCGGGTGCGCCCGCTCTTCGGAAACTCCTTGGTCGCGGGGGAGTCGAACCGCTGCTTCGGCGAGATGTCCTGCCGCACCGCCTCCGCGAGGTCGTACACCTTGAAGGACGAGCCCGGCGGATGCTGCCCGAACCCGGCCGCGTTTCCCTCGTCGTCGTAGTACCACCCCGCGTAGTCGGCACCGAGGCCGTCGTCGCCGCCGTAGTACGCCAGCACCCGACCGCTGCCGGGTTCCACCGCCACCAGCGCGGACTGCCAGTTCGCGGGCTGTCCCCGTACCGCTTCGGGTGCTTTCTCGCCGCGGATGTTCGCGGCGGCCTCGGCCGCGTCCTGCGCCCGCTTGTCGACCGTCGTCACGATCCGGAAGCCGCCGTTGCGCACGTAGTCGAACGGGCGGTCCCGGAACGGCTCGGTGCCGCGCAACTCGCTCAGCACGTGGTTGACGACGAGCCCGGTGGGCCGGTCGAGGCCGGACTGACCGGCCCGGGGGTCGTAGTCCCGGACCGTGTCCGGGTAGGCGAGGTCCGCTCCCTCGGCCGCCGTCAGATAGCCGAGCGCGACCATCCCGTCGCGGATGTAGCGCCACCGGTCGATCGAGTTCTGGCGCGCCTTGTCGTTGCGCTTCGGGTCGTACCCGGGCTGTCCCTCGGGGTCGTCCGGGTTCGCCTCCGGTTGCTTGACCATCGCGGCCAGCACCGCGGCCTCCGAGAGCGTCAGCTGGCTCTCGCGTGGGGCGTCCTTGCGGGCCGTCTTGCCGAAGAACGCCTGCGCCGCCGCCTCGATGCCGTACGCGCCGCGGCCGAAGGGCACGGTGTTGAGGTAGAAGCCGAGGATCTCCTCTTTGCTGTGCTCGTCGGCCAGCTTCCAGGCCATGACGGCCTCGCGCAGCTTGCGGGAGTACGTGACCCCCTTCAGGTCAGCGGCGATCCGGGCGTACTGCTGGGTGATCGTCGAGGCGCCCTGCCGGTCACCGCCGGTGACGTTGTTCCACGCGGCGCGCATGACACCACGGAAGTCGATGCCGTCGTTCGTCCAGAACGTCCGGTCCTCGGCCGCCACGATGGCCTGCTTGACCGCGTCGTTCAGCTGCTCGTACGCCAGGATCGTGCGATTCTCGGTGCCGAGCTTCGCCATCGGCGTCTTCCCGTCGGCGTAGTAGAGCGTCGTCGACTCGGGCAGCACCAACTCGTCGGGCGGCGGCACGGTGTCGACGTAGAGTGCGCCGATCGCCGCGCCGCCACCGCACATGACCAGGAGCGCGGCTAGGCCGCCGACCAGCCACGTCCTGCGGCGCGACCGCTTGCCGGGGGCTTTGGCGGGTGGGCCGGTGGTGGTGCCGGCCGGCGCCACCGCGCCGCTGGGAGTCTGGGGCATCGCAGAGCGATACCCGCTCACGCCCTCCTCGAATCAGTTCGTCACGCGGAGGGCGCCAACCGTTTGGCGCCCGTCATGATCGCCACGCCTTCACCCATGTCGTGTGACTGCGGGGTGATCACTCCCGCCAGCGCACCCAGCCGCTGGATGTGGATGCGGTCCGCGACGTCCCACACGTGCGGCATGTTGTGGCTGATGAGGATGATCGACAGGCCGCCGTCCCGTAACTGTTTGATCATCTCGAGGACCATGCCTGACTCCTTGACCCCGAGGGCCGCCGTCGGCTCGTCGAGGACGACGACCTTGCTTCCGAACGCCGCGGCCCGGGCTACCGCGACGGCCTGGCGCTGGCCGCCGGACAGGGTCTCGACGGCCTGACGCATGTTCTGGATGGTCTGAATGCCGAGGCGCTGTACCGCCTCGCCGGCGCGGCGCTCCATGCCCTTCTTGTCGAGCATCCGGAAGACCGAGCCGAGCGGACCCTTTCGCCGCTCCTCGCGGGCGAGGTACAGATTGCTCGCGATGTCGAGGGCCGGTACGACGGCGAGCTGCTGGTACACCGTTTCGATGCCCGCCATTCGGGCGTCCTGGGGCTTCCTGAAGTGGACCGGTTGCCCGTTCATCAGGATCTCGCCGGAGTCGGGGATGTACGCCCCGGTGAGGCATTTGATCAGCGTGGACTTGCCGGCGCCGTTGTCACCGATGACGGCGAGGATCTCACCGGGGTAGAGATCGAGGTCCACCCCGTCCAGGCCGACGACCCGGCCGAAGGTGATGACGAGCTTGCGCGCCGACAGGATGGGCTGCTGGCTGTATATCGCCTCCTTGCCCACGGGAATGCCACCATGGGCGACCTCGAGATCTCGTGTGGTCATGCCTTGACCTTCCTGATCCATTGGTCGGCAGCGACGGCCACGATGATGAGGAACCCGGTCGCGAGCACGCGCCACTGCTGGTCGACGCCCATCTGGGACAATCCGAACTGGAGCGTCTGGACGATGAGAGCGCCGAGCAGGGTGCCGATCAGGACACCGCGGCCACCGAACAGGCTCGTGCCGCCGATGACGACAGCCGTGATGGACTGCAGGTTCGCATCGGGTACGGCGTTGGGCGTCGCGGCCCCGGCACGTCCGATGAGCTCCCAGGCAGCGATGGCGTAGATCAGCCCGGCGACGGTATAGACGGTGAGCAGGATCCGCTTGCTGGGCACACCGGAAAGGCGCGCGGACTCGGGGTCGTCACCCACGGCGTACACGTATCGGCCCCACGCCGTCTGCGACAGGGCGTAGCCGACGACGGCGTAGATGATCACCATCACGACGATGCCCCAGGTCAACCGGAAGCCTCCGATGGCGAAGCCCTCGCCGAGGACGTTGAGTAACCCGGGCAGGTGAGAGGCCTGAATGCTCTCACCGCCGGAGTACAGCAGGGCGATCGCGGTGTACACGCTGAGCGTGCCGAGCGTGACGATGAACGGCGGCAGGTTGATCCGGGTCACGAGGAGTCCGTTGAGCGCTCCGGCCGCCACGGCGAGCACGAATCCGATCAGCAGAGCCAGCAGGCCCGGCATGCCCCCGTCTCTGGCGAGCGAGGCCATGACCATCATCGTCAGCACCATGATGGCCCCGACCGACAGGTCGATGCCCGCCGTGAGAATGATCAGCGTCTGGCCGACCGCGAGCGTCGCGACGACGGCGGTCTGCTGGAGCAGGATGCCCATCGAGTTGGCGGTGAGGAACGTGGGCGTGGCGATGAAGAACGCCAGGAAGGCCACGAAGAGCAGAAAGAGCGGACTCAACCACGGCCGAGCGTGCAACTGGTGCTGGACGCGTTGAACGGGAGATTGCTGCCGCCGAGCGAACTCGGCGGCAGCAGACGTGACCGTACTACTCATGGTCAGTTACCCCAGCAGATCTTGGCGCCCTCGTCGGAGGAGATGCTGTCGACTCCGTCCACCTTCTTGTCGGTAACCAGCGCGACGCCGGTGTTGTAGAAGTCGAGGCCGGGCGAGGTGCTGGGCTTCTCACCACCGCGGGCAATCTTGGCGATGGCCTCCATGCCGAGGGTCGCCATCTTGAGCGGATACTGCTGGGCGGTCGCGCCGATGACGCCGCTCTTGACGCTCCCGACGCCGGCGCATCCACCATCCACGGAGACGATGATGGCCGTCTTGCCAGCGGCCTTCAGGCTGGCGTTCGCCCCGACGGCCGTCGGCTCGTTGATCGTGTACACGAGATTGATGTTGGGGTTCTTGGCGAGGCACCTCTCCATAGCGGACCGTCCACCATCCTCGGCGCCCTGCCCGGCCTCGTTGCAGACGATGGTGTACGTGCCACCCTTGCCACCCGTGTACTTGCCGCTCTTCGCTTCGTCGCCGTTCTTCTTCGGGTCGGCGACGTCGATGCCCACCCCCTCCAGGAAGCCCTGGTCGCGGTTGTAGTCCACCGACACGATCTTGTCGTTGAACAGGTCGAGCAGGGCGATGACCGCCGGCTTGCCGTCGAGTTGCGCGGCTGCCCACTGCCCGCCCAGCTTGCCGGCCTGACGATTGTCGGTGGCGAACGTGATGTCGACGGTGTCCGCCGGGTCCGGTGGGGTGTCCAGCGCGATGACGTACAGGCCCGCCTCCCGAGCCTTCGTCATGGCCGCGTTCACGCCATTGCTCATCGGGGTGATGAGGATGCCCTTGTCGCCGCGGGCGATGGCGTCTTCGATCGCGGTGATCTGGCCCTGGTCGTCACCCTCCTCCTTGCCCGAGGAGACGGTCAGCTTCACGTTGTTCTTCGTGGCGTCCTCCTTGGCGCCTTTCTGCATGGCGACGAAGAACGGGTTGGTGGAGTCCTTGGTGATGAGGCTGACGCCGATGGGCGCCTCGCCGCCCGCGCCCGGGCTGGCGGATTCGCCACGATTGCAGGCTGCGACGGTCACGGCGGTCGAGACCGCCGCGATGATGGCGATTGCCCGCCGGTAGGACGAGTTGGTGAAAGTCACGCGAGTCATGGTGGGGTCGCTCCCTCTCTCCGGCGGCCAGCAGGTCGCCGACTTGCCCCGGCGGCTGGCCCGGCCCGGGGCCGCCCTGGTTGCGCGACCAGCGGTGAAGGAGGAGGCCGGCTCCACTGCTGGACTGGTCACTACTGCCAGGCTGACCGTAGCTGCCAGGTGGCGAGCTGGTCCAGTGACGCCCGCCAATGAAGATCGCCTGGATCCCCTGTCACGGTTCTGGTTCAGACCGCGGTGTAGCCACCGTCGGCCACGAGGATCGAGCCGGTGATGAAGGAGGCCGCGTCGCTGGCGAGGAAGACGACGCTGGGGGCGATCTCCTCGGGGAGTGCGAAGCGTTGCTGTGGGCAGTCCTCGACCCAGTAGCGCTGGAACTCCGGCCGGTCGACGGGAGCCATATCGGTTTTGACGTATCCCGGTGCGACCGCGTTGACGCGGATGCCGTAGGGCGCCCATTCGACAGCGAGTGACTTGGTGAGGTGGTGGACGGCGGCTTTCGACGCGTTGTAGGCGGGCTGCCATTGTGGACGGTTGACGATGATGCCCGACATGCTGCCGATGTTGATGATCGAGCCCGAGCGGCGATCGCGCATGCCGGCGCCCACGGCGAGGGAGGTCTTCCAGAGCGCGCGTACGTTGAGGTCGAACACCTCGGCCCACTGCTGGTCGGTCACGTCGAAGGCGTCGGCGTGGTAGCAGACGCCGGCATTGTTGACGAGGATGTCGATGCGGCCGTCGAAGGCGCTCATCGCCTGGTCCGTCATGGCGGAGATCTGGCTGTCGTCGGTGATGTCGGCGGTGATGGCGACAAGGTCGAAGCCGGCTTTCCTCGCTTCGGCCGCGGCGGAGAGGTTCGCTTCTTCCCGCCGGCCGGAGATGGCCACCCGCGCGCCGGCTTGTGCCAGTCCGAGGGCGAACGCCTTGCCGAGTCCTTGGTTGCCGCCGGTGACGAGGGCGGTCTTGCCGTCGAGACTGAACAGGGGTGTCATGCGTGGAATCTTCCTCTGGCACCGGTCGAGCCGGGCCCCTCCACGGTGCTCTGTCCCGTCACCCGTTGCGGGCGAAGGCTCCCGTGTTCGCGAACGCCAGCCTTCCGAAACGCTTGGCCATGCGACGGTGCGCGGCAGCGTCCGGATGCAGCCGATCGGGGAGCGGCAGCTCCGCGAAGTCCGCCTCGCCGTAGAGCTCGAGCCCGTCCAGGTAGTGCAGGTGGGGATCACGAACGGCGCGCTCGGCCACGATCCGGGCGAGCTCGGCACGGATCGTTCGCAGCGTCAGCTTTCCGGCGGCCCGGTCGGCGGGGTCGCCGGTCGCGACGAACGTGACCTGGCCCTCGCGCAGGGCCTCGAGATCGAAGGCGCCGGGCCCGGGAGTGTCCTCGTGGATCGGGCAGTAGATCGGCGAGACCACGAGCAGCGGCGTAGCCGGGTGCCCGTCCCGGATCGTGTCGAGGAAGCCGTGCACGGCCGGGGTGAACGCCCGCATTCTCATCAGGTCGGTGTTCACCAGGTTGATGCCGATCTTGACGCTGATCAGGTCGGCGGCCGTGTCGCGCATGGTGCGGGCGGTGAAGGGGTCGAGCAGCGCACTGCCGCCCAGGCCCAGGTTGAGCAGTTCCACACCGCCTTGCGCCGCCGCCAGCGCCGGCCAGGTGGTGGACGGGCTCGCGGCGTTCGAGCCGTGGCTGATCGAGCTGCCGTGGTGCAGCCATACCGGGCGGTCAGCTGCCGTGACCGGGGTGACCGGGGCATCGGTGCGCAGAGCCACCAGGTCGGTGATCTCGTTGTACGGCAACCAGATCTCGACGTTCTTCTCGGTGCCCGGCAGGCCGGTGTACGACACCGTGCCGGCCGGTCCGATTTGGTGTTCGGCCTTCCCGGTGCTCACGTCGATGGTCACGACGTTGCCGCCGGGCACGCTGCTCTGCCCGGCCAGGCTGCCGTCGACGAGCAGGTCGTACCGGCCGGGCGGCTGGGCCGGCAGCCCGGTGTAGACCCGCCGGGTGGCCACGGCGTCGAGCTCGATCGCGGTCGCGGCGGTCCGGAAGCAGATCCGTACGCCCGACGCCTGGGCCTCGACCAGGTGCAGTTGCGGGTCGGGGCTCTGCGCGCGGGCCCAGCCTGGCAGGCGGTGCGGCCGCAGGCCGTGCGCGGTGCGTTCCCACTCGGCGGCGCCGCGCAGGAACTCGGCGGTTATCGGTGTGTTGATCATGACGCCACCTCGGGGGACGCGGCGGGCCAGTCGCGCAGCAGGGCGTCGAGGGCGTCCATGATCCGTTCCCAGGATTCCTGCGGGTCGGGCTCGCTGTGGTCGAAGCCGCCGGCCAGCTCGAGGCTGATGTAGCCGTGGAAGGTGCTGCCGATCAGCCGGACGGCGTGGACCTGGTCGGCCCCCGCCAGGCGGTAGTCGAGCAGGATCGCCCGCATCAGCTGCGCGTGCCGCGGTCCGGCGCTGCTGGCGGCGGTCTCCGGGTCCAGGCGCAGCCGGGCCGCCGCGTACCGGCCGGGATGCTCGCGGGCGTAGTCGCGGTAGACGGTGCCGAGAGCGATCAGGGCGTCCCGTCCGGCCCGGCCGGCCAGCGCCACGGCGCTGCGATCGGCCAGCTCCGCCAGGGCGTACAGCGTGATCCGGGTCTTGAGGTCGCGCGAGTTCCGGACATGCGAGTACAGACTCGGCACCTTGACGTCGAACCGCCGAGCGAGTGCGGAGACGGTGACGCCCTCGAAGCCGACCTCGTCGGCCAGTTCGGCGCCCGCCAGCACCAGACGCTCCGGCGTCACACCCGCTCGAGCCACGCTCACCACCCCACTTCCTAAGGCAACTATGCAGCAGCCTAAGGGGCTTAGGCAAATGGCCGGCGCGCGAATGTTCACGCGGCTGACCTTTGAAGATCACCTTCGGGGACCGGCACGGGTCGAGGGCGGTGGAGAGGATGAGCCGCCGCCGACGCCGACAGAAGGTCCCCGCATGAACGTGATCGCGCTGTCCGCCACCTCTGCGTCGGACCGGCTCCAGGACCTGATCCAGACGCCGGGCGTTCCGGCGGTTGCCTTCGTGCTGGCCTTCCTCGCCGGCGCGTGGCACGCCGTCACGCCCGGTCACGGCAAGACGCTGGCCGCCGCCTATCTGGCCGGATCCAAGGGACGCATCCGGGACGCCGCGTGGCTCGGCGGCTCCGTCGCGGTCATGCACACCATCTCGGTGCTGGTCATCGGTGTCGCGTGGACGTTCCTGTCGCTGTCCAAGGTCGTGCGGATGGAGCAGCTCACGACCTGGCTCCAGATCGCGGCCGGGGTGCTGGTGGTCGCCACCGGCATCTGGATGTTGCGCCGGCATCTGCGTGGCCACACCCACGATCACGGCCACACGCACGACCATGACCACGACCACGGGCACACCCACACCCACTCGCACGACCACCACCACCCCGAGCCGTCCAAGCGGCCCGGGCTGCTGCTGCTCGGCATCTCCGGCGGCCTCACCCCGTCACCGGCCGCGTTCCTGGTCCTGGCGACCGGACTGTTCCTCGGCCGCGGTGCCTTCGCCCTGCTGCTGGTCGTCACGTTCGGCATCGGGATGGCCGTCGTGCTGTTCGGAGTGGGCGTCCTGGCCGTCGCCGGCAGCTCCGTGCTCAGCCGCAGCGCGCGGTCGATCAGCACCCTGAAGCTAGCGAGCCGGGTCACGCCGATCCTGGCTGCCGGCGCGGTCACCATCTTCGGCGCGGGGTTGGTCACGGTCGCGGCCGTGCACCTGACGACCGTTACCTGACCGGGGTCGATCGAGGCTGAGGATCAGGCTGTAGTCCCGGAAGCCCAACGCGCGCCAGAACGCGAGGCCACGCTCGTTGTGCACGAGAGCGTCGAGCTTGACCGGCTTGTCACCCCACCCGTCGACCAGCGCGGCGAAGCCGACCCGGCCGAGGCCCTCGCGGCGGTGGTCGCGGCTGACGAAGAACTGCCGCACGTAGATGCCGTCCTCGTCGTCACGCCAGACGGCGTACGCGACCGGCAGCCCGTCGCGTTCGATGAGCGCCACGGCGTACTGGTCGCCGGAGACCCAACGCCGCATGCGCGCTTCGAGGTCGGCGTCGGTTGCCGTGCTGTGGTGGCGCTGGTCTTCGATGAGGTGCCTGTTCATCGCCGCGAGCAGACGGGCGTCGGCCGGCGCGGCCGGGCGGACGACAAGCGCGGAGCGGCACGCCGGCCGATCGGGTCGTTCCACGCCGTCAACTATCCGCTTGTTGCCAAAACTTTGCAACAACCACAATGCTGCAGCAGCACCTATGCGGTGCGGACCGCGCAGAGGGCGGCTACCTCGTCCGGGTCGGTTTCGAAATGGTTATAGCCCGGTGGGACGCCGGCCCCCGCGTAGGACACCTCGCCGGCTCGGGTCGAGCCCGTGGGGCGGCGGGGTGCCGCGTGCAGGTCCTCGACGCCGGTCGCCGCGAGGACCAGCGCCGCGTTGGCCGCCCGCACTCCGCCGCACGCCATCACGATGACGCTCGTCCGGGTGGCCAGGTCCTTGATCAGGGGCGCGCCGTCGAGGGCGGACCGGCGCCGGCCCGAGGTCAGCACCCGCGTGAAACCCAGGTCTGCCAACCGGTTTAGGGCCTGACGGGAGTCGGCGCTGACGTCGATGGCCCGGTGGAAGGTCGTCTCCAGGCCCTCGGCCGCGTCGACGAACCTGGCACAGTCGTCCGCGACCGTGCCGTCGCCGGCCAGCGCGCCGACGACCACGCCCGCCGCGCCCAGCCGCCGGGCGAGCGCGATGTCCCGGACGACGAGGTCCACCTCGTCGCGCGAGTAGTGGAAGTCGCCCGGTCGCGGCCGCACCAGGACGTGCACCTCGGCCAGCCCGGCGGCGGCCTCGATGAGCGCCGCGCTCGGGGTCAGGCCGCCGTCGGACAGGCCGGCGCACAGCTCGACGCGCGCGGCCCCGGCCCGGGCGGCGACCCGGACGCCGTCGAGCGACTCGACACTGATCTCTACACGCATGGAGGCCGCTAATACCGCTGCGCGTACCAGGTCGGTGGTTCGCCGAACATGCTCTTGAAGTCGCGGATGAAGTGGCCCTGGTCGGCATAGCCGAGGTCCGCCGCCAGCCCGGCCCAGTCGATCGCGCCGCCGTCGGCCATGCGCGCGGTCACCTCGTGCAGCCGGTAGCGCCGGATCACCCACTTCGGCCCGATGCCGACGTACTCCGCGAACAGCCGTTGCAGCCCCCGCACGCTCAGCCCGAGCTCGCCGGCGAGGCGTTCGACCCTCGTCACAGCATTGTCGCGCGCGATCAGCTCGACCGCGCCCGCCGCGAGGCGCACTGACGGGTCGTCGTCCGGCAGGTGGCGCAGCAGGAACGCCTCCACGGTCGCCACGTCGAGGGTCGTGGGCAGGTCCGGGCCGAACACCTCGGCGGCCGGGACGACGCGGTCGGTGATCGTCGAGACGGAGGCACCGAGGAACGGGCGGAAGCCGCCGGGCCGGAACGCGACACCGAAGACGTGGTCGCGGCCTTCCAAGACCTTGATCTGGTAGCCACTGCACACGCCGTTGACGTTCGCGCGGCCGGCGCCGAACGACACGTGCACGTTCGGGTACGGCACGATCTTCTGCCGGTACGGCTCGGCGTAGTCCCAGCGCGCCTCCCAGTACCGCTCGACCCACGGCGCGAGGGCCGGCGACGGGGCATGGAACGCGTGGCGCTGGTACCTGGTCCACGCGCTCCGCAGCTCACGAACGTCCCGCCCCACAGGGCAGAGTTTGGCATGGCCGGGCTCGGCGTCACGGAACGTCGTCGACGTCGGTCGGTCCGCTGTGCAGTAGAGCACCGCCGCCCGTGATGAGTTGGGCGCCTGCCACCTCGGTCAGCACGAGCTTGCCGGGGGCCGGTCGCGTGGTCAGCAGGCCGGCGCGTCGGGCCCAGCCCAGGAAGGCGTCCCGCTCGGCCCGTTGGTCGTCGAAACCGCCGCGGATGATGGTGTGCAGGCGACCGCCGCTCAGCCCTCCGTCGATCACGAGCGTCGCACCGCGGCGGACGATGCGCTCGCCGGCTGGCGCCGGACCGATGTGCTCCCGGCTGTGCCAGGCGACTTTGACCAGTAGCTCGGAGAATCCGGTGTACCACCCCTGGGCGAAAGCCGACGTGCTGGACAGCGTGCGCCGAAGGACCGTGAAGTCAGCGCCCTGGGGGATCCCGATCACCTCGCGGCGCCGGTCGACGAACGTGTGCGCGTAGGCGTCGTCCTCGACGAGCCGGCGCATCTCGTCGGCGCTGTACGGCGCCTCGCCGTGATCGACGGCGGTGCGTTCCCTGAACCTGAACCATTCGTAGGGCGCCTCGTCCAGGCCGTCACCCAGGTCGCCGGGACGGCCGACGATTCCTCGGCGAACCGCCTCCGCGACGAAGAAGTCGACCTCCGCACCGTACGGGTCCTCCATGAAGCCACCGGCGTTGCCGTCCTCGATCCACGCCGCGTGGACCAGGCACCGCAGGTAGTCGGCGAACGAGACCTCGGCGGGCGGCAGCAGGTCCAGTGCACGGAGAATCAGCCGCTGCAGCCGGCGCGAGGTCTGCGCCAGCATGAACCCCGAGTTGGAGAAGCCGAAGGCCGTTGCCCGCTCGTCCTGCATGCGCGCCATGCCGGCGTAGAGGAGACCCGACAGCACCTCGCTGAGCCGGTGCACGTCGACATCGGTCGTGTCGCCGGACGGACGCTCCAGCACATGGTCGTTCCACAGGTTCCGCAACGCCGCCTGGTGGCCGTTGCCGGCCAACGCCTGACCGAACTGCGGCGCGATCGCGCTGAACGCGGTGGAGTCGCCGATCAGGCCGCGGGTCCGCTCCAGCACCGTCGTCGTCAACGTCCCGCTGCGGAACGAGGTCAACACCGCGCACAGATCGGCCACCGCCTCGTGGATCGCGAGGGTCTGCGGCGTCATGGCGTCGTAGAGGAACGGCGCTATCCCGTCGATGATCGCGTGTGCGCACTCGTGGGCGACGATGTCCCGGGCGAGCGCGGTGTAGATCGTCTGAGTGCTGTCGACCGGGTGCGCGAAGTAGAAGAACCGCAGCTCCTGCGCCTCGCGGTCGTACAGCGCGTTGGGTCGGGGCCCGGCCCTCGGCAGAATGCGCAGGGGACGGCTCGGATCCCGCCACGTCAGCGCCCGTCCCAGCGCCCCGTCCGGATCGATGGTCCGCATGGTCTTGGCCACGGCGGCGAACACCGCCACCTGGATGAACTCCGGCGAGTACAGCTCGTACGGCTTCTCGAGCCGGAACCGGCCCATCCGGCGCCGCCCGGCCGGCGGTTCGAAGACGGCCGGTGGCGTGATCCGCCCCGTGCGCAGGTCGAGGTCGACGACGGTGATCCGCGGCGTCGACGGTCCGTCCGTGATCCAGGAGTCCTCCGGGACGATGAGGTGCATTCCCTCGACGGTCTTCGGTACGCCGTACACGCTGGCGGTCAGCGGGTCCTGGACCATCAACGGCAGATGCACCTTCATGACAACGCCAGACCGAGCTGCAGTACGTCGGCGATGCCCTCCTCGCAGGTGCGGACGGAGTGCGACCCGTCCGGCCCGACGACGATCACCACTCCGCGTGGCAGATCCGTCTCCTTGCGGATGGTCGGCGGCTGCGATCGGAGGTCGACGGTGCAGCCGTTGCGCAGGCGGCAGGCCACATAGCTGATCAGCCTGGCCAGGCCCGCCACTCCGCCCACCGCGACGACGGCGATGCCCACGATCATTTCCGGCGCCAGCGCCGCGCCACCGGGCCGCCGCACCACGGCACCGGCGAACTCCGCCGGGACGCCGGCCAGCATGGCCCGCTCCTCGTCGTCCAGCGCGGTGTCGCTCGACCACTCGACCGTCAGCGCCACCGGACCGCCGAACCGATCCTCCACGAACTGGCTCACCGGGGCCTCCTCGCTCCTTCCTGGAGTGTGGCCCCTACGGCGACCCGTCCGAAACCGGAAATCCGTCAGCGGGTTTGCGGTGCATGCGGTAGTGGAGCACCAGGAACGGCAGGCCGAAGACGCTGAAGGCATGCTCCGCCACCAGATCGCCGGCCGGGTTGACGTAGACGTCGAGCCGCTCCGCGAAACCGTGCACGCTCAACGCTGTCAACCGTCGGGTTTCCGCGTCGACGTAGGTCAGGTAGTGGCCGGGCTGGTCGCCCCGGCCGCGGCTGGTCAACGTCAGCCCGCCGTCGGCGCGGGGCCGGGGCTCCAGCGTCGCCGTGAAACTGGCCTGGGGCAACGGGAAGCCGACACTCACGTACCCCCTGCCCTCGTGTCGATAGGTCGTGTAGATGCCGACGTAGATCGGCTCGTCGGTGTCCGCGAACGACCGGATCCACCCCCGGACCTGGACCGTCCCGTCCTCGGGGCGCGTGATCGTGTCGATCCGGCTGAGGATCCCGCGTTGGGTCTCGCGCTGGTTCATCGGCACGTTGGCCTGGCCGAGCGGCCGCGCCACCAGCGTGCGGTAGAGCAGGTAGCCGGGACGCACCCACAGCCGCCACTCCGGCACGATGTCGAGGGTGAACCGGGTCGTGTGCTCGTAGAACTCCCGTACCCGCGGATCCACCTCGCCCGGCGCGAACGCCGGGCCGGCCAGGTCGTCCAGGCTGGCGACGATGCCGATGTCGGGCGTCGCGGGGTGGTAGTCGCCGCCGAGGACCGTCGCCAACTCGCGCACGTAGCCGGTGCCGACGTAGCGGGTGCGAGCCTCCAGCGGCACGACGAACGGCAGGTCCGCCGGATCGACGTCCTCGGCGAGCAGGCTCACCTGGGCGTCCCGGAAGACCAGAGCCGACGCGGCGCGGAAGACGACCACCGTGACGGCGGCGACCACCGCGACCGGCACGCCGCCCCAGATCGCACCCAGCGCCCAGCCGACGCCGGCGCCGAGCAGCGGGCCGAGCACGACCTTGTGCGGACGGATTCCCAGCAGTCCGACGAGCGCCCCGGCGAGCACGCCGACGACGATCGGGCCGAGCCCGGTCAGCCGTCCCACCAGCCAACCGAGCGGTGCGACCAGCGCGGCGCTCACGACGATGCGGGACCACAGCGCCGGTACCTCGTCGGGCTTCTGCAGGGTCCGGGCGACCACGTCGACGGCCGCGAGCGCCACGGCGCCGACCACCGTGCCGATGACGATCGCGGTGGTGCCCCAACCGGCCGTCAGGGCCGCGCCGCCGAGGGCGCCGATCGCGCCGGCGAACACGGCCGAGCCGCGCCGGTCCGGGCCTTTGCGCACACCCTCGTTTTCCATGCCCAAGGTCTACCCCATGCGCCAGTTCGGGCGCCTGCGGCACCCGCGCGGCATGGCATCGCGTCGATACGATGACGCGCGCTGGCGTCTACGGGGGCGCCGCACGGGGGAGGAACACGCATGAAACGCTTCAGGGCGCTGATACCGCTCATGGTCGTCGCCGTCACCGCCACTCTGGTAGCGGCCGGCTCTCCGGCCTCGGCCGCCGAGTCGTCCTACGTGCCGCTGACGAGCTGGGCCTATCTGGACTCGCGCAATCCCAACGGGAAGGTCGTCGACGCGGCGGTGCCGCCGCCGGTCGGCACGTCCCGCGACAGCGCCGGCCGCACGCACACCTACCGCTCCTACTTCACCTACGACCTGACCAAGCTGAAGGGCACGGTCGTCCACAGCTCGTTCCTGGCGACCAACGAGCTGACGGTCACCGACTGCTCCGTCACCACGACCATCGAGGTGTGGCGCACGGGCCCGGTCAGGGACAACACGAGCTGGCGGCGCCCGCCGGCCGAGCTCGAGAAGCTCCTGAGCACCGACCGGGGGGCTGGCGCGATCTACTGCCCGGGCTACCTGGGCTTCGACCTGGTGAGCACGCTCAACGCCGCCCTGGGCCGGCACGAGAAGAGCCTCACCCTGGAGTTCCGGGTGACCGCCGCGCAGGAGGCCGACGCCCGGACGGGTCGCACCTTCGAGCAGCCCGTTATCGGCGTGTTCGCCAACCATCCGCCCACGGTGACGAACCTCCGCCTCTATCCGGACCGCCCCTGCGGCACGCTGGCCAAGCCGTTGCCGGCCTCGCGCAACGCGGTGTTCACGGCCACCGCCCAGGACGCGGACGAGGGCGACCGCCCGACCGTCCTGCACGCGATCTGGCCGGTGGGCCACCCCGACCAGCGGCGCGAGTTCTACGCCTACAACAGCCCCGACCTGACCCAGTACGCGCACGGCACGGTCCTCGCCTGGCAGGCGCAGGCCCGCGACTCGTACGACGCGGGTCCGTGGAGCGCGACCTGCTATCTCGTGCTCGACCACCACGCCCCGGCGAACCCGCCGAAGGTGTCGTCGCGGACCTATCCCGAGGGCGACACCCCGGGCGGTGGCAACGGCATCGAGGGCACGTTCCGCTTCGACGGCGACGGCGACCGAGACGTGGTCGCCTTCAACTGGCGCGACGACATCGGGCACTCCGGGCAGGTCGCGGCCAAGCGGCCGGGTGGCTCGGCGATCCTGAAGTACACCCCGAATCGGTTCTACAGCAACCTCTACGTCGCGTCCGTCGACGCGGCGGGCAACCGCGGGCCCGAGAAGAACTACCAGTTCCGGGTTGACCAGACGGCGCCGTACGCCGAGGTGGCCGTCAACGGCGTCGGCCTGCCGAGCCTGATCAGCTTCACCGCGGCGAAGCCCGAGACCACCGCGTTCGGCTACCAGCTCGCCGGCGCCGCGGAGGTCCGCCTCCCGGCCGACGAGGGCAAGGCGACCGGTGAGATCACCTTTACCGCCTCGGGCGACGTCGCGGTGACCGTCCGGGCCTACGCCAAGAGCAAGCTGATCGGGCAGGAGACCCTGCAGCTCTGGGTCACCGACGCTCCCGGCGTCGAGTCGGCGGAGTTCAACCTGGACACCGACGCGATCGCGGGCAAGCAGGGCACGTTCCGGTTCACGCCGCACAACAGCGACGTCGTCTCCTACGAATACTTCCTCGACGACGAGTGGCAGACCATTCCGGCGGCGGCTGACGACACCGCCGTGCTGACGTGGACGGCGACGCCCGGCTGGCACTCGATGATCGTGCGGTCCGTGGGATCCGACGGCTCCCGGTCGCTGGACGCGAACCACATGTTCAACGTCATCGACACCCGTCCGACCGCGTACGCCAGCGATCTGGCCATCTGGCCGCGCCGGGACGGGGTCGGCGTTCCGTTGGGCATCCAGTTCGGCAGCCAGTTGCCCAACCTGACCGGTTTCGTCTACCGGTTCGAGGGCGGCGCCGAGCAGACCGTGCCCAGCGACGGCACCACGTACTCCAACATCACGGTCACCCCGACGCACTCCGGTGACAACACGGTGGTGGTCCAGGCGCTGCTGTCCGACGGCACGCGCTCGCCGGCCACCACGTACACGTTCGGCATCTGGAACGGTCCGGTGGTCACGTACGCGCCCGAGGGCAGTCCGACCGTCGGCCGGCCGCTGACGCTCACCTTCCGGCCGGGGCTGCCGAACGTCGCCTCGTACCGCTACACGGTGCCCGGCGCCGAGGAGCAGACGATCCCGGCCGGTGCCGACGGCACCGCGACGGTCACGTGGACGCCGGCCTCGTGGGGCGGCGAAGACGTGCGGGTCGCCAGCGTGGGTGCGGACGGCACCGAGTCGGACCAGCGGATCGCGCAGTTCATCGTGCGCGACAACAAGGTCAGCGTCTACAGCCCGTACGACTGGTCGCGGGTCGGGATCGGCTGGACCGGATACTTCTACTTCTCCACGCAGCTGTTCGGCGAGGTCACCGAGTATCTCTACCGGGTCAACGACGGCCCGGAGCAGACGCTGCCGGCCAGCACCGAGGGCACGTCGACGCTGGTGGCGGTGCCGTTCGACCGCAACGGCACCAACACGCTGCAGGTCCGGAGCCGCACGGCGGGCGGCGAGCTCTCGCCGGTGACGGACTACGAGTTCACGGTCGGCACCGCGCCCTACGTCGTGAGCGCCGAGTATCCGAACAACACCTGGGGCGGCGGCGCCGGTGTCACCGGCACCTTCGAGTTCAGCGGCGGCATGCCCGGCATCGTGTCCTTCTCGTGGCAGATCGACGACGGCCCGGCGACGTCCGTGCCGGCCGACAGCGACGGGAGGGCGTCGATCACCTGGACGCCGGCGCAGGACTTCGAGACGCACGTGCTGTCGGTGACCGGCCACAAGGCGGACGGCACCGCCACCGATCCCACCCGCTACAACATCTACGTCTTCAACGGCACCTGACGACCGCCGGGGGCCCCTTGGCGTTCTGGACGCCAGGGGGCCCCAACCTTTCCGGCTGATGCTCGTCTTGGCTATTAGGTGACCCCGATGGTCGCTTCGAGAGAAGGCGGACGTGGACGCTCCTGACTTCACAGCGTTCGTCCGGGCCCGGACGCCGGCGCTGCTGCGGTCGGCATATCTGCTCACCGGCGATCAGCACCTGGCCGAGGATCTCGTCCAGAGCGCCCTGGGGCGCGAGGCGGCGGATTCACCGGGCGACTGACGATCGCGGTACGGAACGCTGGCACCGTCGACGTGGCCCTGCTGGAGCTTCTGCTCGTCCTGCCGAGCCAGGTCCGGCCGGCGGGCGACGACTGGGGTGGCTGCGCCGTCCGCCCGAGCCCCGATCAGACATTGCTGGTGTGTGCCGTCGCCGGACCGGAGGCGAGGTCGGACACCTCGGTGACGTTCACCTTCGCCGCCGCGGGCAAGCCCGTGCCGGTCGACGATCCGGTCAACCTCGGCAACCACTACGTGACGATCTCGCAGGTGCCGCCGTTCGACGGGCAGGTCACCATCACCGGTCCGGAGGCCATCATCCCGATCACCGTGCCTTAGTCGCAGCCCATCGGCGGGTCGACCCGGGGCCACGCCTCGACCTGTCGAGGCCCCTGCCTGACCAGGTACGCCACCCGGTGCCGATCGCTGTCGGCGAGCCAGAGCTCCGTGTCGTCGCGCCGGTAGCCGGTGGAGCGCGCGTCGGACGGGAGCGTCGCGGCGCTCTGGAAGGCGTCGCGCAGGTCGGCCCGATCGAGCACGCCCTCGGGATCGCGAACGTACTGGGCGACCTTCGACTGGCCGGTCGGAGCCGAGTAGACAGGAAACGACAGCCGCAGGAACCGGGCCGCCTCCCAGTCGCATTGGCGGTCGCCATTGTGGGAGGAGATCACGTCGCTGCTCACGGCAGCGCCGTCGCGGGTCCACTGCTCGGCCGGCGAGTAGGGGGTCTCCTGCCGCGTACAACCCGACAGCAGCAGCAGGAAGAGGATCACGAGCCTCGGGGAGACACGACTCATGCCTCGGACCCTAGTCGCGGACCAGGTACCAGGCGGCCGTCGCTCCCGGCAGGGTTCCGTCGGCCGCCGGCACGCCGCTCGACAGGAGCGGCGACGCCGACGTGGGCACCACGGCCGGGGTGTCGCCGACGTTGACCACGCACAGGAAGTCGGTGCCGCGGCGGAAGGCGAGCACGTCCGCCGGTGCGGGCAGCCAGGTCAGGTCGCCCGACGCCAGGGCCGGGATGCTCCGGCGGTGCGCCAGGGCGGAGCGGTAGAGGCTCAGCATGGACCCGGGGTCGGCGGTCTGCCGCGCAACGGTCAGGGCCTCCCAGGCCCGCGGCTGCGGAAGCCAGCTCGCCGGCCCCGGGCCGAAACCCAGCGACTCCGACGCGCCCGACCACGGCAGCGGCACCCGGCAGCCGTCCCGCCCGGGTTCGGCGCCGGCGGTGCGGGTGAAGACCGGGTCCCGGCGCACGCCGTCGGGCAGGTCCTCGACCTCCGGCAGGCCCAGCTCCTCGCCCTGGTAGAGGTAGGCGCTGCCGGGAAGCGCGAGCATGAGCAGGGCGGCGGCGCCGGCGCGCCGGAGGCCAAGGGCGCCGCCGCCGTATCGGGTGACGTGGCGGACCACGTCATGGTTGGACAGCACCCAGGTCGGCGGGGCGCCCACCTGGTCGAGGGCCCGCATGCTGTCGTCGACCGCCGTTCGCAGCGCCGCCGCGTCGAACGGGGCCGTCAGGAAGGCGAAGTTGAACGCCGTGTGCAGCTCGTCGGGGCGCAGGTAGAGCGCGAGCCGCTCGACGCTCTGCACCCAGATCTCGCCGACGAAGACCCGGTCGCCCGGGTACGCGTCGACGATCCGGCGCCAGCCGCGGTAGACGTCGTGCACCTCGTCGAGGTCCCAATGTGGATGGACCGCCTCGGACTCGCTCACGTCCGGCATCGCCGGGTCCTTCGCCAGGCCGTGCGCGACGTCGATCCGGAAGCCGTCGACACCGCGGTCGAGCCAGAACCGCAGGATGTCGTGGAACTCCTCCCGCACCTCGGGCGCCGTCCAGTCGAGGTCGGGCTGCTCGGGCGCGAACAGGTGCAGGTACCACTGGCCGTCCGGCACGCGCGTCCAGGCGCGACCGCCGAAGTTGCTCGTCCAGTTGTTGGGTGGCCCGGCGCCGTGCCCGTCGCGGAACAGGTAGCGGGCGCGCGCCGGGTCGCCGGGCGCCGCCGCGAGCGCCGCCCGGAACCACGGGTGCTGCGACGACGTGTGGTTCGGCACGAGGTCGACGACGATCCGCAGGCCGAGCGCGTGCGCGTCGCGGATCAGCGCGTCCGCGTCGGCCAGCGTCCCGAACCGGGGGTCGACGTCGCGGTAGTCGGCCACGTCGTAGCCGTTGTCGGCCTGCGGCGACGGATAGAACGGGTTGAGCCACACCGCGTCGACGCCGAGCTCGCGCAGGTACGGCAGGCGGGACCGGACGCCCTCGAGGTCACCGATCCCGTCGCCGTCGGAGTCGGCGAAGCTCCACACGTAGACCTGGTAGATCACCGCATGGCGCCACCAAGGGGTCACCGTGCGGCCGCATCCGGCGCGTCTATCCGGTCCCGGAAGTCGTCCTGCTCCAGCCGCGCGAGGTCGGCCGCGGCGGCCTCGTCGCGCGTGAGGTTCTCACCGGTGCGCGGGTCGAACAGGTGCATCCGGCTCGTGTCGGCCCAGAACTCGCCCTCGTGGTTCTCGCGGAGCCGGCTCATCGCGTCGATCTTCACGATGAGCTGGCTGCGCAGGGCCTCGCTGTCGAGCTCGGCGGCCAGGTCGGCGAGCTGCTTGGCGACCTCCGCGTTGGCCTCGAACGGGATGTACGCGTACTGCGAGTCGCCCAGCCACTCGGTGACGTCGACCCGCGCCCGGAACACCTCGCCCTTCGCGCGCTTGGCGGGGTCGAGCAGGCGGGCGTCCTCGAAGTGGTCCGGCCGCATGCCGGCGATCAGCAGCTGCCCGTCGGCGACCTTGCCGGTCACGCCGGCCGGCAGGTCGAGCTCCAGGAACGGCAGTTGCAACCGTGAACCGGCGACGACGGCGGGCAGGAAGTTCATCGGCGGCGAGCCGATGAACCCGGCCACGAACATGTTGACCGGCTGCTCGTAGAGCTCGCGCGGGGAGGCGACCTGCTGGAGGAAGCCCCGGCGCAGCACGGCGACCCGGTCGCCGAGGGTCATCGCCTCCGTCTGGTCGTGCGTCACGTACACCGTGGTGGTGCCGAGCCTGCGCTGCATCCGGGAGATCTCGGTGCGCATCTGCCCGCGCAGCTTCGCGTCCAGGTTGGACAGTGGCTCGTCGAACAGGAACGCGTCGACGTGCCGGACGATCGCGCGGCCCATCGCCACCCGCTGACGCTGGCCGCCGGAGAGGTTGGCCGGCTTGCGGTCGAGGTGCTCGTTGAGCTCGAGCATCGCGGCCGCCTCCTTCACCCGGCGCTGGACCTCGTCCTCCGCGATGCGCTTCTGCAGCCGCAGGGGGAACGCGATGTTCTCGAACACGGTCAGGTGCGGATAGAGCGCGTAGTTCTGGAACACCATCGACAGGTTCCGGTCGCGCGGCGCCTTCTCGTTGACCCGGTTGCCGCCGATCACCATGTCGCCCGAGGTGATGTCCTCCAGGCCGACGATCATGCGGAGCAGGGTCGACTTGCCGCAGCCGGAGGGCCCGACCAGGATCATGAACTCGCCGTCCGCGATGTCGAGGCTGACGTCGTTGACCGCCTTGAAGCCGTCGCCGTACTCCTTGACGATGTTGCGCATCTCGATGGCTGCCATGCCGAGTTCCTTTCAGCCCTTGACGGCGCCGTTGGTGAGACCGGCGACGATCTTCCGTTGGAACAGCAGCACGAGCACGACCACCGGGATGGTGACGACCACGGCGGCGGCCGCGATGGGCGCGGTCGGCTGCGAGAACTGCGAAGCACCCTGGAAGAAGGCGAGCGCGGCGGGTACGGGCCGGGCGGCCTCGCTGGAGGTCAGGGTGATGCCGAAGACGAAGTCGTTCCAGACGGCGAAGAAGGTCAGGATCGCCGCGGTGAACACGCCCGGTGCGGCCAGCGGCACGATGACCCGCCGGAACGCCTGCCAGGCGGTGGCGCCGTCGACCTGGGCGGCCTGCTCCATCTCCCACGGGATCTCGCGGAAGAACGCGGCCAGGACGTAGACCGACAGCGGCAACGAGTACGACAGGTAGGGGATGATCAGGCCGAGCCAGGTGTCGTAGAGCCCGATGGTGCGCCACAGGTTGAACAGCGGGGTGGCGATCGCGATGACCGGGAAGACGGTGATCGCCAATGCGACGCCGAGCACCAGCCGCTTGCCCGGGAAGTTCAACCGCGAGATGGCGTACGCGGCCAGGGTGGCCAGGACCACCGAGATCGTCGTGGCGATCAGCGACATGCCGATCGAGTTGCGCAACGCCGTGGTGAACAGGTCGGAGGCGAAGACCGTGCGGTAGTTCTCCCAGCTCCACACCGTCGGCAGGAACGACTTGTTGGTGATGTCGTCGCCCTCCTTGAACGAGAGCGAGACGATCCAGAGCACCGGGATGATGGCGTACGCGATGATGAGGATCGCGCCGACGATCCAGAACACCTGGGTCCTGCGGCTGGTCTTCACTTGCGGTCACCCCTCTGCTGCGACAGGTCGGTCCGGAAGACCCTCACGAACATCACCGCGATGAGGACGACGAGAATCGCCAGGATCACGCTGACCGCCGAGCCGAGGCCGACCATCACGCGGCTGATCGTCTGCCGGTAGGCCAGGAACGACAGGGTCTCGGTGCCCTGCGCGCCGGCCGTCATGATGAAGATGCTGTCGAAGATCCGGAACGCGTCGAGCGTGCGGAACAGCAGCGCCACCATGATGGCGGCCTTCATGTTGGGCAGGATCACCCGTTTGACGCGCTGCCAGGCCGTGGCGCCGTCGACCTTCGCCGCCTCGAGGTAGTCGTCCGGGATCTGCGCCAGGCCGGCCAGCAGCAGCAGCGACATGAACGGCGTGGTCTTCCAGATCTCGGCGACGCAGACCGTGAACAGGGCGGACCAGGTGCCGCCGAACCAGTCGTAGTCACCGAGGCCGAACAGGCCGTTGACGAAGCCGTACGTGTTGCTGAATCCATAGGCCCAGGCGTACGCGGAGACGACCGTGATGATGCCGTACGGCACGAGGATCGCGGTGCGCAGCGCCGTGCGCAGGTAGAGCGCGCGGTGCATGACCATCGCGAGCGCGAAGCCGAGCACGAGCTCGGCCGAAACGGTCACCACGGTGATCAGCGACGTGACGCCGAACTGCTTCCAGAACAGCCCGTCGGTCAGGATCGTGGCGTAGTTGCCGAGACCGACGAAGTCGCGCCCCGCCGGATCGGTCAGGCGGTAGTCGAACAGCGACAGCCAGATCGCGTTGAGGATCGGGTATCCGGTGACCGCGACCATCGCGATGAACGCCGGGCCGGCCAGCAGCCAGCCGAGGTTCCGCTCCTTCCGGGCGCGGTCGGTGACGGGGGCCCGGCGGCGCTGCGGGCGGGTTCTGGTCGGCGCGCTCGGCGGTGCGGCGGGAATGGTCGTGCTCATGGCCGCTCCTAGCTCCTAGATCAGTCTCTCGTTGGACAGGACGGCTTCCAGAAGGTCGTTCGCCGCGCGCGGCGTGGTCTCGGGGGAGAGCGAGTCCGGCGGGTGGAAGGCTGTCTGGATCGCGCCGGTCACGTCGCCGTAGTACGGGCTGACGGGTCGCGGCGTCGCCGCGTCGAGGCCGGTGCGGATCTGGTCGGCCATCGGGAACTTGTCGCGGATCTCCGGGTCGTCGAAGACCGACCCGAGAGCGGCCGGGTTGCCCGCCGAGATCATGAACTCCTTCTGGCTCTGCTCGTTGGCCAGGCACCGGATGGCCTCGACGGCGAGGTCCTGCTTGCGGCTGAACGCGCTGATCGACAGGCCGAGCCCACCGGACGGGGACGCGCTCTCGGTGCCGGCGTCCACCCGGGGATAGGCGGCCCAGCCGACGTCGTCCTTGAAGTTCGCGGGCAGCGAGCCCTCTTCGATGCCGGCGTCCATGGCGGCCCAGACGTACGGCCAGTTGACCATGAACCCGCCGTTGCCGGCCTGGAACGCGGCGCGGGAGTCCTCCTCGCCGGCCGTGCTGAAACCGGCGGGTGCCGCCGGCGAGACGGCCAGCTCGTGCATGATCCGGGCGGCCGCCGCGCCGGCTGCACTGTCGAGCCCGGCCTTGACCTCGTTGGCCGGCACGTTCTCGGAGCCCTGTTGAAGTATCGAACCGCCGGCCGACGCGACCAGCGCGTTGACCCACACCATCAGGCTCTCGTTGCGGCGTCCCTGCGCGGCCACGGTGACGCCGGCGCGGGTCGCGCCCTCGATGAGCTGGTCCCAGGTGACCGGGCCGGTGGACGGGTCGACGCCGGCCTTCTGGAGGACGGACTTGCGGTACCAGAGGAGCTGGGTGTTGCCGTAGAGCGGCGCCGAGTAGAGCGTGTCGCGGAACGTCGACTGCTTGAGCGGGCCGTCGAGCACCCCGTCGGAGAACTCCTGCCGCTCGGGGCCGGTGAACGCGCGCAGGAAGCCGGCGTTGGCGAACTCCGCCATGAACGGCGGGTCGACGCTCACGATGTCCATCGAGCGGTCCTCCGCGGCCAGCCGGCGCAGCAACTGCTCCCGGCCGCCGGCCGCGTTGTTCGGCAGCCGCTGGATGTTGAAGGTGTATGCCCCGCCGGACTCGGTCGAGCAGCGCGCGGCCACGTCTTCCTGGGCCGCGTCGGCGATGTAGTAGGTCAGCGAGGTCGCGCCGCCCTCACCCCCGCCGCATCCCGTCAGGGCCGTGGCCGCGGTGAACAGGACGAGAGCGGAGCCGGTCAACCGCCGGTGCGGTCGTTGTCTGACCACGGTGCCGTCCCTTCTATGGGTCTGGAACCGCTTGCGGATATCAGCCTCAATGTGATCTGCGTCTCATGTCAATGGTCGCTTTGCGCAGTGTTTGCGTGCTCGGAAACGCTTCCAATCCTTTGTTACGCTGAGCGCCGTGGCTTCGCCCGAGAAAGTCAACATGGCCGATGTCGCCCGGCGCGCCGGCGTCTCGATGGCCACCGCGTCACGCGCCCTGAGCAACCACCCGCACGTGGCGTCGCAGACCCGCGCGCGCGTCCTGGCCGCCGCGGAGCAGCTGTCCTATGTGATCTCTCCGGAGGCGTCCCGCCTGGCCGGCGGCGTCACGGGCCGGGTCGCGGTGGTCGTGCCGCACATCGCACGCTGGTTCTTCGCGACGCTGCTGGAGGGCCTGGAGTGGGTGCTCCGGGACGCCGGCCTCGACGTGCTGCTCTACCACGTCGGCGACGCCACGGACCGGCGGGACTTCTTCCAGCGGCTGCCGGCGCGGCGCAAGGTCGACGCCGTGGTCGTGGTCGGCATGCCGATCCGCGACGAAGAGCGCGACCGGCTGGAGCTCATGGGCGTCCACATCGTCGCGGCCGGCGGCCAGGTCGAGAACTACCCGTACGTCGCCATCGACGACCTGTCCGCCGGCCGGCAGGCCGTCGACCACCTGCTGTTCCTGCGGCACCGCCGGATCGGCATGATCGCCGCGGTCGACCCGGCGGAGCCCGGCTGGCCGGCGACCCCGGGGCGCACCCTCGCTTACACGGCGGCGCTGGCCGAGGCCGGCCTGCCCGCCGACCCCGACCTGGTGGTCACCGTCCCGTGGGGAGGCCTGAGCGGTGCCGACGCGATGTCACGGCTGCTGAGCCTGCGCGACCCGCCGACCGCCGTCTACGCCCACTCGGACGAGGTGGCCTTGGGCGCCATCCGCACGCTGCGGCGCGCCGGCCTGCGGATCCCGGAGGACATGTCGGTGATCGGCATCGACGACCACCCGATGGCCGAGCTGGCCGACCTCACCACGATCGCCCAGCCGGTGCACGACCAGGGCCGACTCGCGGGCCGCCTGCTGCTGTCGCTGCTGGCGGGAGAGCCAGGAGGCGGTGGCGTGACGGTGCCGACCCACCTGGTCGTACGAGGCTCCACCGCGCCGCCGCGGGTTTGAGCTCGCGGCGCCGCGGCCGCCTCCGCCGCCCGTCGCGCTCGCGATCCTGGCGGGCGGTCAGGCGTTCTGGACCACCTCGAACTCCAGCAGGGTCGAGCCGGAGGCGACCGGCTTGGATCGGGCGCCCGCGTGAGCCTCCTTGGCCGGGCCGTTGGCCCACGCCTGGAAGGACTCCTCGCTGTCCCACTTCGTGTAGACGAAGTAGCGGGTCTCGCCCGACACCGGGCGCAGCAGCTCGAAGCCGAGGAAGCCCGGCTGGTTCTCCACCGCGTGCAGGCGGGCGGCGAACCGGCGCTCCAGCTCAGGGCCGGCGCCCTCGGGGACCTCGATCGCGTTGATCTTCACTACTGCCATGCGTCTCACGGTAGTCGGGGCGCTTCGCCCGCGGCCTGGCGGCGCCGGAACTCCTCGAACGGCAGCCGGTCGAAGACGAACCGGTTGTGGACGATCTTTCCGGCGCGGATCGTGACGCATTCGGCCGCCGGTGCGCTCGCGGCCGGGATCGTCTCCGTGTCGTACATGATCAGGGCCGTCGTCTCGTCCCCGAAGGCGGCGATCAGCTCCGCGCGGACGAGGAACTGCTCGGCGAACGGCCGCAGGAACTGGCGGTACGCCTCGATGCCCGTGAGCCGCCCGGCCGGGGCGTCGAGCACGACGTCGTCCGCGACGTAGGCCATCGCCGCGGCCAGGTCCTTGCTGGTCCACGCGCGGTGGTGGGACAGGGCGATCTGCAATGGTGAACTGGTCATGCCCGTAACGACACCGACGACCCGGAGAACGGAACGGCTGTGACGCAGGTCACGTTCGACGAGCTGGTGGCGACGCACCGGCGCGAGCTGTTGGTGCACTGCTACCGCCTCCTGGGCTCGGTGACGGACGCCGAAGACGTGCTCCAGGAGACGTTGCTGGCGGCCTGGCGCGGCCTGGACGCGTTCGAGGGGCGCGCGTCCGTGCGGTCCTGGCTCTACCGGATCGCCACGAACCGCTGCGTCAACGCGCTCCGGGACCGCGGCCGGCGGATCCCGGCCGAGCCGCGGCCGCCGTTCGAGCCGCCCGAGCCGAGCCGGCGCGGTCAGGTGACCTGGCTGCAGCCGTATCCGGACGACCTGCTCCCGGACACCGACCCCGGTCCCGAGGCGCGCTACACCGGCCGAGAGGCGATCGGGCTCGCGTTCGTCTCGGCGTTGCAGCGGCTCACGCCGCGGCAGGCGGCGGTGTTGGTGCTGTGCGACGTGCTGGGCTATCCGCTCGCGGCGGTCGCACCGATGCTCGACACGACACCGACCGCCGTCAAAGGCCTGCTCCAGCGGGCGCGCGGCGCGATCGAGCGACACCGCGACCCGGCCGGCGAGGCGCCGCCCGGCCCAGGGTCCACACAGGAGCGCCGGCTGGTCGACCGGTTCGCCGAAGCGTTCGCCGCCGACGACATCGACACCGTCGTCAGCCTGCTCACCGACGAGGCCTGGCTGGCGATGCCGCCGGCACCGCACGAGTACCACGGCCCAGCGGCGATCGCCGCGTTCCTGCGCGCCAGCGCCGCCTGGCGGGCCGGCCAGGGGCTCCGCGTCCGACTGGATCCGGCTCGCATGAACGGGCAGCCCGCGTTCGTGTCGCGACTCGTTGGCGATGCTTACGAACGACCCGGCGGGCTGATCGTGCTCACGCCCGCCGGCGACCGCGTACACGGGATGACCTTGTTCCTGCACGACATCTGAGCCAGCCAGTTCGACTTCTGGAACGACCGGTACGAGGGGCGCCGGCTCTTCTCGGAGGTGCTCGGGACGTTCTTCCTCGTGCTCGTGGCGGTCGGCGGCGGCATGGTCAACGCCCGCTTCGGCGGCGACGCCGTGCCCGCCGCCGCCCGGGTCGTCGCGCCGGCGCTGATGGTCAGCGCCGTCATCCTGTTCATGGGTACGGTCTCCGGCGCACACCTGAACCCGGCGGTCAGCGTGGCGTTCGCACTGCGCGGCGACTTCCCGTGGAAGCGCGTCCCCGCGTACATCGCCGCGCAGTTCGTCGGTGCCGTGCTCGCCACGCTGCTGTTGTGGGCGCTGATCGGCAAGCACGGCACCGCAGGCCTCACCCTGCCCGGCCCCGGCATCTCCACGACGACGGCGATGATCTGGGAACTGGTGCTGACCACCGGGCTGGTGAGCGTCATCCTCGGCACGGCGTCCGGCGCCCAGCAGATCGGCCCGCTGGCCGCCATCGGCGTCGGCAGCTACATCGCGCTGGCCGGCCTCTGGGGAGCGCCGGTCAGCGGTGCGTCGATGAACCCGGCCCGCTCACTCGGGCCCGAACTGGTGCTCACCCACTGGACGTCCTGGTGGGCGTACGTCGTCGGGCCGGTAGCGGGCGGCGCCGTCGCGGTCGGCTTCGCCCACGTGCTGCGCGGCCGCGGCGGCGGGCGCAGCGGCATCGACGCCGCCATGGGGACGCTCGGCTCGCACGCCCGAGGTTGAGCCCCGGAGCAGCTCCTCCTCGGCGGCCTGGGTCCAGTGGATGCGGTCCAGGCGGTCACCGACCTCGGGCAGCACGCCGCGAAGCTCGGTCAGCGCGGTCAGCGGCACCGACCCGCGCAGGTTCGGAAAGATGACCACCTTGCCGCCGAACCGCCCCTCGGCGACCGCCCGCAGTGCGTCGGGCGCCGCGTCCAGCCCGCCGATCGCGGCCACCGACCGGTTCGGCTGGACCGCGCCGCTCTCGATGCGGTCGCGGGCCTGGCACAGATCAGCGACCGACGACCCGCTCGTCCCGATGGCGCGTACGCCGCGGTGCGCGACCGCCGTCAGGTCCCACGCGCAGCGCGTGCCGCGGGGGAGCCCGGCGAACAGGTTGATCACTCCGCCGTTGGCGAGGTGCTCGAACGCGGTCTCGACCGCCGTCGCGGCCGGAGCCGTCACCACGATGTCGTCGAATCCGAGGCCGCCCGTCGCGTCGTTCAGCTTCTTCGCGAACGTCTCGGCGTCGCCGCACTCGCGCTCCGACAGGAACGAGAGCACGTCCGGCGCGATCCGGCCGAACCCCCGCGCCGCCCGCCCGCTGCGGTCGGTCGCCACGATGCTCGTGGGTCGCCCGTCCCGCTGGAGCGCGCGCCGCATGTGCATCCGACCCATCGGGCCGCCGGCACCGAGGACCCAGAGGCGTCCGCCGGGGAGAAGCTCGGTGCGGATCGGCGCGTACGCCGTCGCGAGGTCGCTCTGCGCGGTGCCGAAGAGAGCCAGGCCGTCGTAGTGCAGCCGCCCCACGTCGACCCGCACCGGCCGGGGGAGCGGCGCGGCGGTCACGAGCGCGCAGGTGCCGTGCGGCAGGAGCGCTTCGAGGGCGTCCTCGATCCGCTCGGGCTCGGGGCCGAGCACGACGACATCGTCAACGGCGTCCAGCGGCGCCCCGACGACGACCTCCACACCGGCGCCGTGCGCCCAGGCGCGCACCCGTCCCGCGAAGGTCGTGTCGCGGACGTCGAGGTGCACCCGGCGCGGGTGCCAGCCGGCCGCCTCGCCGAGCTCCATCCCGGCGCCGTCACCGGTCAGCCACACGGTGCCGCCCGCGCGCCAGGTGGTGCGGTACGTGACGGCGTAGGACGCCTCCACGCAGGCCCACGGCTCCGCCAGCGCGGCCTCGGCGTAGCCGGTTCTCGACCGGACGGGCACGAGGAAGGGCAGCATCTCCGGCCCGAGCACGGCGTACTGGGCGAGGCCGCCGGGCAGGTCGAACCCGTAGCCACGGGGGACCCCGCCCAGGGTCATGTTGCCCTGGACGACGAACCGGTCGCCGGGCGCGTAGCTGTCGCGCAGCTCGGGACCGACGAACGCCACCGTGAGGCTCACCTCGTGCCCGGGGACGACCGGGAACTCGCGTACCCGCGGATGGTCGAGCCCAAGCCGCGCGATCTTGGCATCGGACACACTCAAGCCGACGGCGTCGTGCCGCACGAGCAACTCGTCGCGCCCGGGCACGGGCAGCGGCTCGCTGACCGGCCCCTCCAGATCAGCCAGTCCTGGACCGGCCAGCCGCCACACCCGGTGGTCCGTGGGCAGCCCACCAGCCACCTTGCGGTAGTCATCGAGAAGATCCCCCATGCGCGGACGGTAGTTGATCCGGACGATCGGGGCCCCGGACCTCGGAAAATTGCGTTCGAACGTGTTCCACGCTATTCGGAGAAGTCGTCCGAGAAACGTTCGTCCGAATACCTCTGGCGCCAGTCCGTCATGAACCAGCCGCCGAGCCCGTCGTCGTCGAGGGCGGCCAGATCGACCACGCTGCCGTCGGACGTGCGAAGGCTCAGCGGCAGCGCGCCCTGGTCGATTCCGCGGTTCAGGAAATGGAAGATCACCTCGTCCACGATGTCCGGGATCGCCATGCGGATCGCGTCCCGGCCGGCCGCGTCCGTCGCGTCGAACCAGCGCCTTCCGACGGCGGTACGTGGGCCGGTGGTGAGGGCGTTGTCGCAACTCTGGATCGCCTCGTCGCGAACCGCGCGCATCAGTTGCCGCGCGAACTCCTGCAGGTCGTCGGACATGCGCTGATCCTTCCCGGGAGCGGCCCCGGTGGAAACGGCACCGCCGCCAGGACCATGGGCGGTCCTGGCGGCGGCTGTTCGTACCGCGGGTGCTCTTAGCGGATCGTGATCGTGGCCTTGCGGTAGTTCTTGCCGTTCTTGTCGGGGTCGTAGTTGCCCTCGACGTTGCCGGCGGCGTCGACCGAGAACCAGTGGAACGTGGTCGTCTCGGTCACGTGGAAGATCTGGCCCGGCTCGCGGAACTCCGTCGCCTCGTAGCGGGGCGACTCGAGCGTGGGCCGGCTGCCGTCGGTCGTGTAGTAGATCGTCGCGGGCTCGTTCGTCTCGAAGTGCACGTCGACCGGACGCGTGAACCGGCCACCGTTCGGGACGAGCGTGGACTTCGGGTCCTTCTTGTCCTTGCCCCAGTCCGCGGCCACCCGGAACATCTCCATGAGGCCGTTGGCGTACTCCATCGTCTCGGAGTGGCCGCTCACCAGGTTCGGGTCGCCCTCCCAGACCGGCTGGAACGAGCCGCCCTGCCAGTTGCCGGTGGCCGGGTTGTAGACCGAGCCGCCGACCTCCCAACCGAACGCGAAGATGCCGTACGTGTGGTAGAGGTCCTCACGCACGTTGCCGGCCGACGAGTAGAGCACGTCCGACGAGCCGCCGACGTTCTCCGGGGTGACAACCGTC
This sequence comes from Asanoa hainanensis, assembly GCF_900188485.1. Taxonomy (GTDB): domain Bacteria; phylum Actinomycetota; class Actinomycetes; order Mycobacteriales; family Micromonosporaceae; genus Asanoa; species Asanoa hainanensis. The sequence goes on along the minus strand of NZ_FZPH01000005.1, from coordinate 120,360 downwards.
TCGCGGTACGCCTTCACCTGCGACAGGATGCGACCGGCCGACTGCCAGTAGAACGCCTCGTCGCCCAGCGGCGGGCGCGGCGTCGTGATGCGGCCGTCCGCGATGTAGGCGCCCGGCTGCCAGAACAGCTGGCCGCCGTTGGAGTGCACCGACATCATGAACTTGATGTTCTGGTACTTCTCGACCAGCCAGATGATGTTCTTCGACTCCGGCTCGGACAGCTCCGCCGGACCCTGGTAGGTGCCGCTCGTGCAGCTCGCCGACGCGCCGTCGTAGCCGTCGAAGCCCGACCCGACCCGGTAGTTGCGGTTGAGGTCGACACCCCACGAGTCGCGGCGACCGGGGTCGGCGTCCGCGTCCGGGCAGTGGTTGGTCATGTTCTTCCGCTGCGAGGCGAAGTTGTAGAAGCTGTAGTTCGCCCCGTCCGGGTTGTTGGAGAGGATGAAGAAGACGTCGGTGTTGTTGACGATCTTCTTCGTCTCCTGGTCGGTCCGGTAGTTGCGGACCAGCCGCTCGGCCGCCTCCAGCGAGGCCGTCGCCGGCACCCACTCACGGGCGTGGTCCTGCGCCTGGATCAGGACGCCGGGCTTGCTGCCGTCGCGGTTCTTGCCGATCCGCAGGACCGGGATCGTCTTCGGACCGCGCGGCACCTCGCCCGCGGGCGCGCCGACGCGCTTCTGGTCGAGGGAGTCGGTCAGCCGCACCGGGCTGGCCGTCGCGGCGACGATGCCGGTGCCCGCGTTGGTGCGGTACGGGTGGGCCCGGTCGACGAGGCCCTGCGACTGGGTCTCCAGCGCCGTCGACACCTGCGCGGCCGTGCTGGCCAGTGCCCCGGCGGCGTCCTTGGCGAGCAGGACGCGGATGGCCTTGCCGGTCACCTCGACCCCGAGCGGCAGGTCCGCACCGGGCCGGTCGACGAACTCGACGGTGATGTCGTTGCCGCCCAGGTGACCCCACGCGGCCGAGCTCGCGACGACCGCCGACTGCCCGGTGCCACCGATCGTGGCCTGCGCCTTGCGCTGGTAGCCGTTGGTCCGGTTGGGCAGGTAGATGATGTCGGCGATGTCCGGGTACTGCTGGGCGATCTCCTCCGCACGGGCGTACAGCTGCTGCGGGTGCTTGTAGCCGTCGATGAAGTTGGACTGGTAGCCCGGGCGGTCCGTCAGCGGCGGAGGAGCGTCCTCGAGCCAGTCGGAGACCTTGCCGATGGCGACGCCGCCGGTCGAGCTGGTCACCCGGATCTCGTGCGGACGGGCGTCCAGCTTGAACAGGTTCCGGTGGAACATGTACTCGCCGGAGTCGATGAACCGGCTCATCGTGCGGGGGAAGCCCCAGTTGGTGCCCCGGCCCGAGTCGTTCTCGAGCTGCATGCCGACGACCGGGTCGGCCTGGGCGCCTTCGGTGGTGCGGGCCTCGACGTACAGGAAGCCCTGGCCCTTGGTGGTGAACCAGTCGGCGCGTACGACCCGGACGGTCTCCGCGTGGTTGAGGGTCTGGACGGACCGCGCGGCCGCGGCTGCCGCTATTCCACCGTCGGCGACTTCAGGCCACTCGAAGCCTTCGTTGTCTGCGAGGATCTTGACACCCATCGCCTCGAGCTTGGCGACGTCCGCGGGGGTCGCGAAGGCCTCACCCTCGATGCCGTTGGGCACCCGCTTCAGGCCGTGCTCGATGTCGAACCCGGCATCGTTGACCTTGTCGAGCAGCGCCGCGCCGGACAGCTCGATCTTGACCAGGCGCGCCTCGTCCTGGGCCTGCCCTGCCGCGGTCGTATCCGCACCGGCGGACGGTGATGCGTAAAGGACGCTGCTCGCCAGCAGGGCGGGCAGGGCGAGAAGTGCGATCCGCAGTCGTCTGCGTCGCATACTTCCTCCTTCTTTCTGCACGTGGTGGGGGGTCGAAGAAGGACCTCACCGCGGCACCGTCCAGGTACGACAAAGTCGCCTCGACACAAAGGATCGGGGCTGGCCGCGAGCGAGCTGGGTCCGATCAGCGTATGTGTATCTCTCGCTGCGACGACCACGCACGACGGATCTTGAGTATTACTTGAGCTGCCCGAGCGCCCTGTTCACGCGCCAGAAACGCCCCCGACGGAGCTGGTCGGTCCGAGCGTCCCGGCTCAGCGGCTGAGCGGGGTCGGGGACTCGACGCGCGTGAGCTTTTCCGGGTTGCGGACGTACCAGATGTCGGTGACGCGGCCGTTCTCGATGCCAAGGGCCGCCACTCCGTCGAGCTCGCCGTCCACACGGAACAGCAGCGCCGGGTTGCCGTTGATGACCGTCAGCTCGGTGGTGAGCGTGCCGCCGACCTTGCGCATGCTGCCCACGAAGAACCGGATCGCCTTCTCGGCTCCCACGACCGGGCGCGGTGCGGCGATCTTGATGCCGCCGCCGTCGCTGACCACGACCACGTTCGGGGCGAGCACGGCCATCAGCGCCTGCAGGTCGTTGGTCTCGACCGCGTGCTGGAACGCCTCCAGGGCCGCGCGGCGCTCCACCGGTGACACCTTGGCGCGGGGGCGGCGGGCGTCGACGTGGCGCCGGGCGCGGTGGGCGATCTGGCGTACCGTCGTCGGGCTCTTGTCGACCGCCTCCGCGATCTCGTCGTAGCTGACCTCGAACACCTCGCGCAGCACGAAGACCGCGCGCTCGGTCGGTGACAACGTCTCCAGGACGAGCATCATCGCCATCGACAGGCTCTCGGAGAGCTCGACGTCGTCGGACGCGGCGGTGTGCAGCGGCTCGGGCAGCCACGAACCGACGTACGCCTCCCGGCGCCTCTTCATGGTGCGGATGCGGTTGAGCGACTGGCGGGTGGTGATCCGGATCAGGTACGCGCGCTGGTCGCGTACCTGATCCAGATCGACCTTGACCCAGCGGAGCCAGGTCTCCTGCACTACGTCCTCCGCGTCGGCCGCGGATCCGAGGATCTCGTAGGCGACGGTGAACAGCAGGTTCCGGTGCGCGACGAAGGCATCGGTGGCCGGGTCACTCATCCGCACCCCTCGTCCTCATGCCGGCTGACCGGTGACCTCCGGGGAACCCTTGGCCCGGTCGCGCAGCACCTTGGCGCGCTGGCGGTCCTTGAACCAGAGGTTGAGCTTGCCGGGCCGGCGGGCCTCCTGCGACAGCTGCCAGACGGTGCTCTTGCACACGCCTTCCTTCAGCATCGCCATGCTCCGGCTGCCCAGGATGAACACCCCGGTCACGGTGTCGTCCCTTCGAGCGTACTGGACGACTCCACCGCCCCGGCCCAGGCTGATGCACTGCCCGAACAGCCCGACCTCGAAGCGCGCGGGCTGCTTGCCGGCGATCCGGCTCAGCACCGTCTCCGCGGCCTGCGGGCCGATCTGCATCGCGGACTGGCAGCTCATCCGCACCGGCAGGTTCGACGGCGCCGCCGAGTCTCCCGCCGCGATGATGCGGTCGTCGTCCACGCTGGTGAGGGTCTCGTCGGTGAGCATTCGACCGACGGCGTCCGTGCTCAGCCCGCTGCGGGCGGCCAGGTCCGGCACGCCGAAGCCGGCGGTCCAGATGGTGACGCCGCTGGGCAGGTCGCGGCCGTCGGCGAGCTGGACCGCGTCGCGGGTCACGCCCGTCACCGTCGCGCCCGCGCCTTCGACCAGGGTCACGCCGAGCTTGACGAGCCGGGCGGCGACCGCGCGACGCGTCTTAGGGTGCAGGTACGCCCCGAACACCCGTCCACACACGAGGGTGACGTGCCGGCCCAGCTCCGCCAGCTCGGACGCGGTCTCGATGCCGGTCGACCCGGCGCCGACGACCGTCACCGGGGCCGACGCCGCCGCGCCCGCGAAGACCGGACGCAGGCGTTGCGCGTCCTCCAGGGTGGAGATCGGGTACGCGTACTCCGCGGCACCGGGCACCGTCGGTTCGGCACTTCCGCTGCCCACGGCGTACACGAGGTAGTCGTAGGCGAGAGAGTCCCCGCCCGCCAGCGTCACGGTCCGCGCCGCCGGGTCGATCCGGGTGGCGGTGTCGACGACCAACCGCACGCCGCGGGCCAGGATCTGCTGGTAGTCGACGACCGCGTCGTCCGACCCGCCGACGAGCTGGTGCAGCCGGATCCGTTCGACGAACGCGGGCCGGGGATTGACCAGGGTCACGCGGACGTCGTCGCGCTCCGTCAGCCGGTTCGCCGCCATCACGCCGGCGTATCCGCCGCCGACCACGACGACATCGGTGTACTCAGCCATGTGGCTTCTCCTTCTCCGTCAGGGTGTGACCACGAGACACCGCTCGTTCGGCGGTCTGTGACTTTCAGTGGCCCAGGTCACTAACGCGGCCCGCCCCCGAGAAGGGGACGGGCCGCACGGAGGGGTGGAGGGTCAGCGGAGGCCGACGGCGCGGATGATCGTCTGGGTGACGGAGTTGCCGGTGGTGTCGGTGGCGCTGACCCGGAGGGAGGCGAACTGCGCCTTCTTCGGAGCGTTCCAGCGGTACGAGCCGTGGTGGCCCACGGAGAGCCGGGTCCAGGTCCGGCCGTCGTCGTAGGAGACCTCGACCCGGGGTGGGCGGGGCGTGCCACCGCCGCCGACCGACACCGGTGTCAGGCCGACGGAGACCGGGGCACGCGTCTCGGCGGTGACACCGAACGTCGAGTCGCGGCCCACGAACCCGTCGGAGGACGGGTCGACGGCGTAGCCGAGCTGCAGCAGCGGAAGCAGCTCCCGTTGGCCGGGGACCTTCGGGGCGGCCGAGGTGAAGGTCCAGGTCGTCGCGGTCGAGGAGGAGTAGGGGCTGAGGGCCGCATCCCGCTGGTTCGTGACGACGAGGCGGTACGGCAGCTTCCCGGAGCTGGGGGCCTTGGGATAGAAGGTGAGCCCGTTGTCGGACCGGCCGAGCTGGGTGTCGCCCTGGTAGAGCGTCACGGTCTGGCTCGCGTGCTGCTGGTCCGAGAGCGCGCCGACGTGGTCCGCGTTGCCGTACCCCGGGAAGTCGATCCGCATCTCGTCGTCCGTACGCGTGGGGCCGAGGTAGTTGTTGTTGAGGTACGGCCGCTGGATGGGCGTGAACCACTTGTCGCTCGACACGGAGCCGGCTTTGTAGGTCCGCCGGACGCCGTACTGGCCCAACTGCCCGTCGTAGACCTCGTGACCCCAGCGGTTCGCGCCGTCGGTGGTCACCCAGTCCGTGCGGCGCCCGCTGGCCGCCATGTCGACGTAGTTCCCGATGCCCCATTCCGTGTACGCCGGGAAGTCGTACCGCCATTCCTGACCGGAGCCGCCGGGCACGAGGCCGGCGAACGTCTGGTCGATGCGCGCGAGGTTCTTGCCGGACGCCTGCACGACCATGTTCCTGGGCACCTCGTTGTGCCAGGTGTGCGCGAGGTCGTAGAGGTAGGCCGGCGCCGGGTGTGACTCCACGCGCGCCGTCGCGTCGCGCCGCCGGGCCTGGGCGATCAGCTTCTCGCCCTCGTCGAGGCCCACGAGCGCCACGTCGAGCGCGTCCGTCCCGAACCACAGGCTCTCCCGGCCGGGCCGGTCGTTGGCCACGAGCAGCAGCTTGGCGCCCGCGTCGACCGCCGCCTGGGCGAGCACGTCCGGGGTCACCTCGTCGCTGCGCCGCACGACGACCGCCTTGCCCCGCGCCTTGATGCCCGCGTAGTCCGCCGGCGCACCGGCACCCGCGAAGACCAGCGGCAGGGTCCGGGTGCCCTCGGGGAGGGCGGCGACGGCCCGCTGCCGCGCGAGGTCGGTGTAGTCGGTGCCGCGGACGGACACCGCCAGCCCCGGCTGTTCCTTGCGCCACCGCGCACCGACCACGAAGTCGCCGTGCGTCACCTTGCCCTGCGGCTGGATCCACAGGCTGTCGACGGACATGCTGGCGAGCACGAAGTCGTGCATGCGGCCGTCCTCGTGGAGCATCCGCGAGTATTCGAGCCGCTGGTAGGTCGGGGTGCTGCGCTGCGGGGTGGTCTCGTCGACCAGCCGGACCTTGGCCGCGTCGAGGGTGACCGTCCGGTCGCCGTCGAGGGTGAAGTCGGGATCGCCGAGCAGCGCCAGCCCCATCGAGTTCGGGCCGTGCCGGCCGGGCACGGCCACGAAGCCGAGCGCCGAGTACTGGTCGTCCGGCGTGTAGAAGCTCGCCGAGCCGTCGATGGCGAGCAGGATCGGGTTCGGGTCGCCGGCCCGCAGCGCGATGACGAACGCCCACGCGGGTTGGCCCTTCGCGTCCTTGACGTCGATGGTCAGGCGGTGGGCCAGCGCGCCGACCGACACGGCGGTGTGTGCGGCGAGCGTGCCGTCGGGCCCGGTGGCCAGGATCTGGGCGCTGACGCCCACGGACCCGCGCGGCGCGTTCGTCGGGTCGATGGTCACGGTCGCGGTGGCGGTGCCGTGCGCGGGCACGGTGACTTTGCCGGTCGAGAGCTTGAACATCCCCGGTGGAGCGCCGGGGATCGACAGGGTGAGGGTCACGGGCGTCCCACCGAGATTGGTGTACGTCACCGGACGGTTGACCGGACCGGACGCGTCCTGCCCGGCGGAGGCGGTGGCCGTGGCGAAGACCCCGGCCCGGGCGGCGTTCGCCACGTCCACGCGGCCGCTGCCGGCCTGGAACGCGGTGTAGTCCGGCGTCTGCTTTGTGGTGCTGGTCAGCAGGTCCTTGAGCTGGGCGCCGGTGAGCTCGGGGTGCTTGGCGGCGAGCAGCGCGGCGGCGCCGACCACGTGCGGCGTGGCCATCGACGTGCCGCTCATCGTCAGGTAGGGGCCTTCCCCTTCGGACGTGTACTGCGACCGCGCGGCCAGGATGTCGACGCCAGGGGCGGTGACCTCCGGCTTCAGCGCGCCGTCGCCGACCCGCGGACCCTGGCTGGAGAACTCGGCGAGGCGGTCACCGCTGTCGACCGCGCCCACGGTGAGGGCGGCGTCGGCGGCACCGGGCGAGCTGACCGTGCCGGAGCCGGAGGTGTTGCCGGCCGCGATCACGAACAGCGCACCGGTCTGCGCGCTGAGCCGGTTGACGGCCTGCGACATCGGGTCCATGCCGTCGGACGGCTCCTGCGTACCCAGGCTCATGTTGATGATCTTGGCGTGCTGGTCGACCGCCGCCCACTCCATGCCCGCGAGGACCTGGGAGTCGGTGCCGGAACCGGAGTCGGCCAGCACCTTTCCGATGTGCAGTCGCGCCCCCGGCGCGACACCCTTCTCCGTGCCGCCCGACGCCGCGCCCGTGCCGGCGATGGTGGAGGCGACGTGGGTGCCGTGGCCGCGGACGTCCTTGACGTCCTCGCCGGGGATGAAGCTGCGGGTCTCGACGATGCGTCCCGCGAGGTCGGGGTGGCCCTCGTCCACGCCCGTGTCCAGCACCGCGACGTCGACACCCTGCCCGGTGTCGCCGCCGGCCCAGACCTCGGGCGCGCCGATCTGCGCGACCGACTCGGCCAGGTCCGGGTAGACCTTGCCGTCGAGCCAGATCTGCTCGATGCCGTTGGCGAACGCCGCCGTGGAGCTGGCGCTGCCCTTGAACGACGGCGTCCCGGCCGTCGCCGCCGCCCAGAAGTCGCGTGCCCGCGCGTGGTCCGTCGTGACGGCGGCGCCGTCGACGCTCGCCAGCGGCTGGACCAGCGTGGCGCCCGGCAGTGCGGCGTTCGCGCGGAACCCGGCCGATCCGCCGGCGTACGAGACGATCAGCGGCAGGTCGTCGCGGTGCGCGTCGTCGTACCCGGCGGCGATCAGGTCCGTGACGTTGAAGAGCCGGCGGTCCAGCACGCCCTTGCCGAGGTACGGCGCGGCCGCGGTCGGGAAGACGTAGACGTCACCGGCCGACTCCAGGATCCGCACGTCGGCGGGTCCGCCGTCCGGTCCCTTGACGGAGATCGTCCCTCCGCTGTCACCGGGGTCACCGGTCGCGTTCACCGTGACGACATCCCCGGTGATCAGAGTGAGGGTGTGGGTCGCGCGGCCTGAGCCGCCCGCTGCGGCCGACACCGGATCGGCGACCATAATGGAGCTGAGCGACGACGCGAGGCACGCGGCTGTCGCGACGGCCATGGCCCGACGTGTGCGTGAGGTTCTCAACGGCGGGGTTCCTTTCTGCGCAGGAGCTGGCCGAACACTGTCAGCCGTCGATCCCCGTCACAAGATCCGGATGTGGCTGCTTCCTGCCAGCTGGCACAATCTGGACCCATGGAGCTCGGGGTCCTGGGGTTGTCCGACGACGAGGAGCGGGTCTACGAGGCACTGGTCGCCCTGCCCGGCTCGACCGTCGCCGCCCTCGCCGACCACCTCTCGACCCCGTCGGACCCACTGGCCCGGACCCTCTCCGCCCTGACCGACAAACACCTCGTGGCCGGCAGCGGCAGCCCGACCCGCTACCTGGCGGCACCGCCGGACATCGCGATCAACCAGCTCGTTCTGCAGAGGGAGCGCGAGCTCAGCGCCGCGCGGGCCAAGGTGCACGCGTTGTCGGAGATCCACCGCAGCGCGCACCGGACGAGCCCGGAGCTGGTCATCGAGCAGCTGACGGACCGGCAGACGATAGCGGCGGCGGTCGCCCACCTGGAGTCGGAGGCGCTCCACCAGGTCCGCGTGTTCGACACACCGCCCTACTACGAGGTGCCCGGCGGCGCGGGCGCGGCCCGGAACACCGAGGCACAGATCGCCCGCCACAAGAACGACGGCGTCGCGCACCGCGTCATCTACAGCCTCGACGCCCTGACCTGGCCGCAGAAACTGGAGACCGACATCCTGCCGGCGGTACGCGGCGGCGAGGAGGCGCGCACCCGACGGACCCTGCCGATCAAACTGATCATCCGCGACGACCAGGACGCCCTGATCCCGTTCGACCTGAGCCGCAGCGGCCTCCAGGTCGCGTACCTCGTCCGGCGGTCGCCGTTGCTGACGGCGCTGGAGGCGTTGTTCGAGGGCGAGTGGGCCCAGGCGGCGCCGCTCGACGTGGCGCCGACCGGCCGCACCAAGCCGGACGAGGAGACCCGGTCACTGCTCGCGCTGATGATGGCGGGCCTGACCGACACAGCCATCGCGCGCGTCAACGGCTGGAGCACGCGCACGACGTACCGCCGACTCCAGGCGCTGATGACCGAACTGGGCGCATCGAGCCGCTTCCAGGCAGGCAGCCTGGCCGAACGCCGCGGTTGGCTCTGAGCGCAACGGCCGGGCGGCGAGCACGTGGATCTCGACGATGGGGGCCATCGCGACATGATCCCGGGTGGGCGCGCCGCCACGCCATGTTCATCGGGTCATCTTGTTCATGATCAAAAACATTCGTGAGGCCCTGTTGGGCTGGGTTCGATCGCCGGGGCCGCCGTCTCGGCGTCGTGTCTGAACCCTGAAGGGGGCATCCGTGGCCGTGGCGCATGTGGACCGGTCAGTGAGGGAGACGGTTGTCGGTGTGCTGGGCGGTCCGTTGACCCGCCGGCCGAACCCGGCCGGTGAGTCGACGCTCGGCGACGTGGTCGCCGACGCCTTGCAGACCGGTGCCAAGCCGTTCGACCTCAACGTGGCAACGCTCGTCGACCCCGCCGACCTGCGCGCCGACCTGGGCAGGAAGCATCCGGAGGTGACCGTCGGCGACGCGCTCGACGCGCTGCCGATGGACCTCGGCTCCAGCGTCGTGCGGCTCACCGGCGCCGAGCTCCACCAGGCGCTGGAGGCCCAGTTCGCCAAGCACGGCAGCGTGCTGCAGGTGTCCAGTCAGCTCGCGTACCAGTGGCGGGCCAAGCCTTTGAACGGCCTGCACGTCGACCCGGCCACCATCACGATCGGCGGCAAGGTCGTCGACCCCGCCGCCGGCTATGTGATCGCCGTCAGCGACGGGCTGCGCGACCGGGCCGACAAGCACGGCAAGGTCCGCAAGGGCAGCAACCCCGTCATCGCGGCCGCGCCGCTGATCGTCAAGGGGGTCACCGGCGTCGGTGGTGCGCACCCCGGGCCGCTGTTCGACAACCTGGCCGCCTACCTGGCGACCCGCAACCCGTTGCCCGTACCCGTGCTGAACCGCATCACCCTCGTCTCGCGCTGAGCGCGCCTGCCCCAGGAAGGACAAGGCCATGTGCAAGGAAAGTCCCGCGCTCAGCCGCCGCGCGTTGCTCGTCGGCGGAGGTGCCGCGGTGGCGGCGACCGCGTTCGGACCGGTGGTGCCGGCGTACGCCCACGACAAGCGGAAGCTGCGCCTGCATGTCCTCTCGGACGTGCACATCAGCGACCTCTACCCGGTCGCCATGTCGGACATGCGCGACTCCCTGGCCGACCTCGACGACGCGGCCCCGAAGGCGGACGCGCTCGTCATCATCGGTGACCTGACCGAGCTCGGGAAGCAGCACCACTACCCGCTGCTCGACCTGACGCTGAAGACGAGCGTCCGTCCGCCGCGGACGTACCTCGCGATCGGCAACCACGAGTACCACGGGAACGAGCCGGTCGACCTGATGCGGCAGCGGTTCCTCGACTACGCCGGGCGCGACAGCGTGTACTACGCGACGAGCCTGAAGGGGATCCCGTTCGTCTTCCTCGGCTCCGAGGGCATCCCGACCGGCGAGACCAGCGGTGGCACGGTGACCGCCCTGCTCAGCGACGCGCAGCTGGACTGGTTCGAGCGGACGTTGAAGACCGTGGCCCGCCCGGACCGGCCGACGTTCGTCTTCCTGCACCAGCCGCCGGAGATCACCACGCAGCGCGACCGGCTCGCGGCGATCCTGAGAAGCGCGCCGAACGTGGTGTTCTTCTACGGTCACCTGCACACCGACCTCAACTGGTTCGCCGCCGGGCCGGACCCGTCGCTGCTCGGCAACGACGAGGGCTACTGGCGCGTGCAGGCGCCGGCCACCACCTACATCAACCAGAAGACCCGCGACGCGAACGGCACCGTCGGCACCCTCTTCCAGGCCGACTGGAAGCAGGGCCTGGTGGTGGACGTCTACGACGACTCCGTGGTGGTCCGGGGCCGCGACACGTACCAGCGGGAGTGGATCGAGACCTTCCAGGTGGCCATCCCAGTGGCCAGGCGCTGAACCGGTCAGGCCGTTCCCGTGTCCGGCGGCACCACACGCCGGACACGGGAACGCCGCCGGGGCTCGGTGAGGTGCGCCTGGTACGCGACCGCGATCGTCACCCCGTGCGCCGGGCGGTCCGAAACGATCACCGGGTCGCCGGCGCAGATCGCACCAGGTTCGAGCACACGGAGGTACGCCCCGGGTCGCAGCGACCGGGCGAAGGTCTTGGCCCAGCGGGGCTCGCCCATCGCGCGCTGGAAGGCGAGGTCCGGGATGCGGCCAAATGTTGGCTCCAGGAGCAGGTGCGGGCCGACGCGCCACCGCTCGCCGATGACCGCGCCGTTGACGTCGACCTCCTCGGTGGTCAGGTGCTCGCCGAAGAGCCCGTCGGCCAACTTGCGACTCAGCCGCGCCTGCCACCAGTCGTAGTCCTCCCGGGCGTAAGCGTAGACGGGCCCCGGCGCGTGGATGGTCACGAGGCCCGAGGCGCCGCCGTCGACCGAGAGAATCCGACCCACGCCGGCAACGTAACCGCCCTCGACCGCCGTACGCGCGCGATTCATCTCGGCAGTCCGTACGTCGCGACGTACCAGAGCGCGCTGCTGGCGGTGGCGCCGACCACGGTGGCCAGCAGCAGGCCGGCGACCGCCGCGAGGGCCCAGCCGGGCAACCGTCGACTGTGGACCGTGAGGACCTTGGCCACGAACGCGCCGTAGACCATGCTGCCGAGGATGCTGTGCGTGAGGACGCGGGCGTCGTACGACTGGAAGCCCAACGCCCACAGGCACGCGGCCGCCACCGGCAGGCTCACCAGGAACGCCAGATAACCGCTGGTGCGGTGCAGCGGGCCCAGCCACGGCCGGGGGCGCGCGCCGAGCTTGCCGTACATCCACAGGGCGGTGCAGAGCTGGACCGCGGCCAGCAGGAGGACTCCTAGGCTGAACCAGACCTTCATCGCGTAGATGGACGGGAACGGTCGCTGCCACGGGACCTCGCCGGCGGGCTCGTGCACGCTGCCGAAAACCCCGAGCGCGACCGAGACGGCGGCACCGATCAGGAGCGGGACCAGGACGAGCGACGGCCGGGTACGCGGGGGAGCTACGGACACCGCCTCAGTATCTGCCGATCAACCCCCAAATCCGGATGAATCACCAGGGTACGAACTGGTCACACTTTTGGATCGTCCATTAATTGGACCAATGCGCTACAGTCACGTCATGATCTGGACCGCCGCGTTCCGCACCGGGGTGATGGACCCCCACGAAGAGCTGCATTTCGGTGAGCCGCGCGGCTTCGCCGACCAGACCGTGCGTCAGGTGCTGCACCTGGCCGGTGGCGGAGAAGCCTTCCGCGTACGCCTGACGAACCGCTTCGGTCGCACTCCGCTGACCGTCGGTGCCGCGACCGCCGCCGACGCGAAGCTCACCTTCGGCGGCGCCGGCCAGGTCGTCGTCCCGCCGGGTGAGGAGGTCGCCTCCGACCCGGTCGAGGTGCCCGTCACCGCCGGCGGCGACCTCAGAGTCGACCTCTACTTCCCGGAGCGGACAGATCTGGTCACCTACTCCCACCGACCGGCCGAGCTCGCGCGGATCATCGACAACGATGGCCGGATCGAGGCGGTGGAAGGCAGGTACGTCGTTTCCGGCGTCGACGTCCCCGCCCCGGCGGACACCATGATCGCCGCGGCCTTCGGCGACTCGTGGTTCGAAGGGGTGGGCACGACGCGCGGCGCGAACCACCGTTCCGTCGACTTCCTCAACCGGCGTCTCGCCAGCGGCTGGGTCGTCAACCTCGGCATCGCCGGCAACCGCCTGCTGCGCGACGGCGTCGGCGACCACGCCCTCGCGCGGTTCGACCGCGAGGTGCTCCCGATACCGGCGTTGACCCACGTGCTGGTGAACCTCGGCATCAACGACCTGGTCCTGCCGGGCATGCTGGGTGAGCCGCCCGCGAGCGCGGATGACCTGGTTGCCGGCTTCACCGCGCTGGCAGACAAGGCACACCGGGCCGGCCTGCGGATCGTCGTCGCCACCATCGGACCGTTCGGCGCGGCCGTCGACGTGCGCCGTCAGGTCAACGACTGGATCCGCACGGCCGGCGTCTTCGACGGCGTCGCCGACGTGGCCCACGCGGTCGCGGACCCCCGTCGTCCCGACCACATCAGGCGCGATTTCGACTCCGGCGACGGCATGCACCTCAACGATCTCGGTGCCCAAGCCATGGCCGACTCCTTCGACCTGCGGGATCTCACGCTATGAGGTGCCCGCCGCGCGGGACAGCAACGCGCGGCGGCTGCGGGTTCCCGTCTTGTCGAAGATGGATTTCAGGTGGTCCTGCACGGTGTTCTCGCTGAGGAACATCCGGGCCGCGATGGTACGGGTGTCCGCGCCGGTGCTCAGGTGCCGCAGCAGCTCGGACTCCCGTGCGGCGAGCCCACAGGCCCGGGCGAGCGGCGGCTGCCCGTCGACCCCGTTCTCGACGGCGACGAGCTGCGCGGCGACGTTGTAGGCGGCGGCCGGCACCGGTTCCCCCTCGCCGTCCGGCAGCAGCCGCGCCAGGTAGTCGGCCGTCCGTGGCGTCTGGCCGAGCACCCGCAGCCCGGCGTCGAGCAGCAGCATCACCGGGCCGGGTTCGCGTGTGCCGCTCGGGTCCCCGGCCTGGAAGCAGTCGGCGACGCACCGTCGCAGCTCGGGCGTGAGCAGCGCCGCGAGCTCGTCCAGGAACGCCAGCTCGAAGCCGGCGAACGTGCCGCCGAGCCGCCACAGGTCCAGGAACGCCCAGCAGCCGTAGCGGTCCCGGAACACCACCGATGCGACGTCGGTGACGCCGTGGGCGTGCAGCAGTTCCCGCCACACCAGGCTCGCCGCGGGCGTTTCTAGGCGGGCGGCCCCGGTCAGGGTGGTCCACCGGTTGACCTCGGTCAGGTACTTGAGCTGGATGAGCCGCGGCAGCTCGGGCATCAGCGCCGGCGGCACCGAGGCCAGCGGCGCCACCCCGACGGAGGTCTCGGGGTCGGTCAGCGGCCAGACGGCGGCGTCGAAGGGCACGACCCGGCCGAGCTCGGCCAGCGCGGCCGAGCGCAGCGCGCGTGACTCGGGCGCGGCGCCGGCGATTCGCCCCAACCGGTCGAGAGCCGCCGCAAGCGTCACGGGCCAACGGTAACCACCCAGATATCTGGGATATCTCCGTCGACACGGCAGAAATAGCGTCAGGGCATGCCGACAACGCTGCGGATCGAGCACCCGATCACCGACTACCAGACCTGGCGAGGCGCGTTCGACTCGTTCGCCGCGGCCCGCGAGCAGGCCGGAGTCCAACAGCACCGTGTCCTGCTTCCGGTCGACGACGAGCGGTACGTCACCGTCGACCTCGACTTCGCCACGGTCGAGGCGGCCCAGCGGTTCCTCGCGTTCCTCCAGACCACGGTGTGGTCCGACCCCGACCGCGCGCCCGCCCTGGTCGGCGCACCCCGTACCCGGATCCTCAGCTCGCCCTGAACCCGCGTTTCGTGGCCCCGCGGAAGCGGTGGACCTCCTGTGGCCAGCCGCAGGCCGTCGCGATCCGGCCCGCCCACAGCCGGGCCGTCTCCTCGTCGGGCACGTCGACGACGGCGAAGCCGCCGAGGTGCTCCTTGGACTCGACGAACGGGCCGTCGGTGAACAGCGGCGTGCCGCTGGACGGGTCGACGCTGAACACGGGGGCCTCGTCGTCGAGGCCGCCGGTGACGACCAGCACCCCGGCCTCCCGCATCTCGTCGACCAGCGCGCTGACCGTGCGGGCCTTCTCCTGGATCTGCTCGACCGTGTGGTCCGGCACCCACTCGTCGTTGAAGGCGATGAGGTACTCAGGCATGTCGGCTCCTTTTCTTCGGCTGATGACTCCACGAACGGCGGGGACCCGATCGGACAGCACCTCACGAGATATTTGTCCGCTACCGTGTCCGACGTGACGGCCCAGACCACGGAAGGGCACCACCACCCAGGTGCCCCCACCGGGGAGAGTGAACCACCGCCCGAGCGCCCTCGGCGCGTCTTCGGCGACCGCATCGGGTCGGTCGAGGTGCTCACCGCCGTGCTGGTGCTGCTCGTCGTGTTCCGCGGCCCGGTGTCCGGTGCCATCTCCAGCCCGCGGCTGCAGACCTGGACCACCGTGTTCGTGTCCGTGATGGTGCAGGCGGTGCCGTTCCTGGTGTTCGGCGTCGTGCTCTCCGCGGTGATCGCGGTGTTCGTGCCGCCCTCGTTCTGGGCCAAGGCCCTCCCGAGGCATCCCGCGCTGGCCGTGCCGGTGGCGTCCGTGGCCGGCGTGGTGCTGCCCGGCTGTGAGTGCGGGTCCGTGCCGATCGCCGGGTCGCTGATCCGGCGCGGCGTCACACCCGCCGCCGCGCTCGCGTTCCTGCTGGCCGCGCCGGCGATCAACCCGATCGTGCTGACCGCCACCGCGGTCGCGTTCCCGAACAACCCCGAGATGGTCGTCGCGCGTGGCGCCGCGAGCCTGGTCGTCGCGATGGTCATGGGCTGGCTCTGGCTGCGCCTCGGCAAGGCCGAGTGGATCCGGCTGCCGCGCCGCCACGACGAGGGCCTCGGCAAGCTGACCGCGTTCTGGGCGGCGGTGCGGCACGACGTGATCCACGCGGGCGGCTTCCTGGTCGTCGGCGCGATGGCCGCCGCCACGATCAACGTGGTGGTGCCGGAGCGGTGGCTGCTCACCCTCGCCGACAACCCGGTGCTGTCGGTCCTCGCGCTGGCGGTCCTGGCCGTGGTCCTGTCGATCTGCTCGGAGGCCGACGCGTTCGTCGCCGCGTCCCTGTCGCAGTTCTCGCTGACCTCGCGGCTGGTGTTCCTGGTGGTCGGCCCGATGGTCGACCTCAAGCTGATCTCCATGCAGACCGGCGTGTTCGGCCGGCGGTTCGCGACCCGGTTCTCGCCGGCCACGTTCATGGTCGCGGTGCTCGTCGCGGTCGGAGTGGGAGCGGTGATCCTGTGAACCGGCAAGCGCAAGGCGTCGTGCTGCTGCTCCTCGGCGGGGCGGTGCTCAAGGCCAGCCTGACCGACGTCTTCCTGCGGTACGTCAAGGAAGGCCTCCAGCCGTTCCTGATCGCGGCCGGCGCGGTGCTGGTCGTCGCCGCGGTCATGACCCTCGTCCACGACCTGCGCCAGCAGCTCGGAAAAGGACAGGCCAGGGACAGCGCCGACGACGGCCACGGGCACGACCACGACGGGCACGGGCCCGCCGTCGGATGGCTGCTCGTCCTGCCCGTCATCGGCCTGCTGCTCGTGGCGCCGCCGGCGCTGGGCTCGTTCGCGGCCGGCCAGGCCGGGACGGCGCTGTCGAGCCAGGCGATCTCCGACTACCCGCCCCTGCCGCCGGGCGACCCCGCCGAGATCAGCGTGCTGGAGTACGCGTCCCGCGCGGTCTACGACAACGGCACCTCGATCGGCGACCGCACGGTCAAGATGACCGGGTTCGTCAGCCCCGGTGCCGCCGGCGAGCTCATGCTCACGCGCATGATCCTGTCGTGCTGCGCGGCCGACGGCCGGCCGATCAAACTCGGCATGACCGGCGGCGCCCCCGTCGACCTGCCCGCGGACACCTGGATCGAGGTCACCGGGAAATACTCCGCCAAGGTCGGCACGGACGCGGTCAACGGAGAACAGATCCCGTACGTCGACGTGCAGACATGGGTACGGATCGACCCGCCGCGCAACCAGTACCAGTGACGACTACGCCAACGTCCGCAGGTCCAGGGCCGTCCACGACACCCGGTCCTCGAAACCGCTCGACCACCAGAGGAAACCGCCCCGGCACAGCACGCTGACCGCGTCGGCGGCGACCGTGACGGTCGTGCCCCGGGCGATGTCGTAGAGCGACAACGGGCGCCCCTGGAAGGTCGCCGACGCCGGGTCGAGGCCGGTCAGCACCTCGAAGCGGTCGAGGACGGCGACGTCGGTCAGCGGGAGACCCACGTCGGGGCCCGCCATCCTGCGGCGTTGCGTGCCGTCCACCCGCACCAGGTCGACCCGCCCGCCGCCGTTGTCGTCGTCCAGGATGATCGACCGGCACCACGTGGCGCCGCAGGACGGGAAGTCGGCCATGCCCGCCACGAACTCCCGGGTCTCGTGGCGCACGCGGTCCAGCAGCCGCACCCGGCCCCCGGCGACCGCGTCGATGCTGTCGACCAGCCACGGCCACGCGACCGGCGACCACATCCCGGGCACCGTCGTGGTGCGCGGGTCGCCGCCGTCGAGGACCACCGAGCGCAGCTCCGTCGACGGATCCGGGTCAGGACCGGGCACCGTCCAGTGCAGGCGGCCGTCGGCGATGGCCAGCTCGTATGCCGAGTCCGTCTGCCGCACGTCGCCGGCGTCCGCCACGATGCGGCGCGGTGCGCCTGCCGCGTCGGTGCCGATGACCCACATCGACGTCGTACGCCGGCCCTCCGCGTCTTCCGCCGACTCCGCCCAGGCCACCCAGCCCTGACCCGCGACGAAGCCGAAGAACTGCGGAGCGCTGTCGGCCGGCAGCCGCCGCAGCTCACGGGCGGGCTCGGCACCACGCACGACCACCAGCCGGATCACCAGGCCGTCGGCGCTGACCGCCTGGCCGATGGAGGTGTCGGCGGCCAGGAAGAACCCCGGCGTGTACGTCTCTCCGCCGGCCAGCGAACCCGACACCGAACCGCGGACCGCCTGCGGCCACACCGACCCGACACCGGCGGGCGCGGCGGCGTCCAGGGGTCGGTCGGGGGAGAGCGACAGCAGCCAGACCACCGCCACCAGGGCGGCGAACAACCCGGTCCAGCGCACCGGGCGACGACCCGTCGAGCCGTCAGCGACCACGCCGTGTCTCCCGTCCGTCGACGACGAACCCTATCGGCCCGCTCCGGGTCGCGCGCGCACGACGGCGGCCGGATCATCCGTGCGGTGGGGGCGCGGCTACGGTTGCTCGCGTGACGGGCGTGCGGCAACCGGGGCCACGGCCGGTGCGCAGCGTGGTCGCGCTGGTCGCCGCGCTGGCGGCGACCGGCCTGCTGGTGGCGCAGACCCCGGACGGGCCACCGCGGCCGGCGCCACCGCCGCCGTCGGTCTCGGCCGTCTGGCCCCAGGCCAAGCGCGCGGACACCCCGGGCGTGCTGGCCGGCGACGTTCCGTACATCCCCGCCTACTTCCTCGACGCGAGCGTGTCCGCTGGCACCGTCGTCGACCCCGACGGCAGGTCGGTGCGGCTCGTGCTGCGGGCGGCCGACGGCACGGTGCGGGAGCTGCGCCGACTGGATGCCGCGGTCGGCCCGCAGTTCGCGGCGTTCGTACGCGTGGCGAACGAGCTCGTGTGGGCGGAGCTGGTCAGCGGCCCCGACGGAGCGGCCCGCACCACGTTGTGGCGGGCGGACCTCTCCGGCGGGCCGCCGCGGAAGATCACCGACGACACCGGTCTGGCGACGTTCGACGGCGCCGACACCGACCTCGTCGTCAACGCCGGCCGGCTGTACTGGACGGCGGCGGCCACTGCGTCGGGCGGGGGACCCGCGACCGAGGTGCGGTCGGTGCCCGTCGAGGGCGGGCCGGTCCAGGTGCGCACCGAGCCCGGCGAGTGGTCGCTGTCGCGCTGGCCGTGGCTGGTGAGCCCGAGCAGCCGGAGTAAGGCCCAGCTCCGCGACCTCGACACCGGTCGGGTGGTCGACGTCGACGCCGGCCGCGACCGCCTGAGCCAGTGCGCACCGACCTGGTGCCGCCTGTACGTGCTGTCCGCCGACGGCCCGGCGCACAGCGACCTGATGCGCCCCGACGGGTCGGAGCGGCTGCGGGTCGCCGACGACGGCGCGACCGCCTCGATCACCGACGTGGTGCCACTGGACCGGTTCGAGGTGCTGTCAAAGGACTCCAGCGCGATCGGCGCCGCGATCGGCGGACAGGAGCTGCTCGTGTACGACCTCGAGACCAGGCGCCCGATCCTGGTCGCCGAGGCCGCGACGAGCGTGTCCTACCGGGCCGGCGTGCTGTGGTGGTCCACCAACGCCCTGGGTCGCACCTTGTGGCACACGCTGGATCTGCGCACAATCTGAGTCCGCGTCACCCGACGGCGGTGCCCTCGAGCTCGACGAGCAGGTCGGGCATGGCGAGCCGGCTCACCCCGAGCAGCGTGGTGGGTGGTGCGACGCCGGCGGCACCCAACCGTGCCGCGAGCACGCCGTAGTGCGCGAGGAGCAGGTCGACGTCGGTGGTGTAGACGGTGAGCCGGACGAGGTTCGCGAGCGTCATGCCGGCCGCGTCGAGCACGGCCGTGAGGTTGTCGAGGCTCAGCGTCAACTGGGCCGCCGGGTCACCGGCGTGCTGGGGGCGACCGTCGGCGCTCGTCGCGGTCTGGCCGGCCGAAACACGACATCCTCTGTCATCATTTTCGCGTGCGCGCCGACCGGTTGGTCTCGCTGGTGCTGCTGCTGCGCCAGCGCGGTCGACTGTCCGCGGCGACGCTGGCCAACGAGCTGGAGGTGTCCACCCGCACCGTGCTGCGCGACATCGAGGCGCTGTCCGCGGCCGGCGTTCCGGTCTACGCCGAACGCGGCCGGCACGGCGGGTTCGCGTTGCTGCCCGGCCTCCGGACCGAGCTCACCGGCCTGAACCACGACGAGGCGCTCGCCCTGCTCGTCGCCGGGTCGCGGCGCGGCGCCCAGGCGTTCGGTCTCGGCTCGGCGCTGGCCTCGGCCATGCTCAAGGTGGTCGACGCGCTGCCCGAGAGCCATCGCGACACCGCGGCGGGCGCCGTCGAACGGTTGCTCGTCGACCCGGAGACCGACCTGCTCGCGCGCCGCCAGGTCGCCGAGGAGGTGCCCGAGGCCATCGTGGCGGAGGTGCGGCGTGCGGTGTTCGCCGGACACAAGCTGCGCATCCACTACGCGGCCGCGGGCCAGCCCGCGGCGTGGCGCACGGTGGACCCGATCGGCCTGGTCACGGTGCGCGAGCAGGGCTACCTGCTGGCCAGCCGGGCCGGCGCGGACCGCACGTACCGCCTGTCGCGGGTCCTGGCCGCCGAGGAGCTCGCCGAACCCGCGGAGCGACCGGACCGCGTCGACCCGGGCCGGGCCTGGCAGGACCGCAGCACGCGCTTTCGCACCGGCGGCGACCAGGTCACGGTGCTGGTGCGGGTGCCGGCGGGACGGCGGGAGGACCTGGTCGGCACCGCGCTGGCGGTCCTGGCCGAGGAGACCGACGCGGACGGCCGGCTGCGGCTGGAGGTGACCTTCCAGGACGCCAGGCACGCGGAATGGGCCCTGTGGCAGCTCGCCGCGCACGCGGAAGTCCTCGCACCGCAATGGCTGCGCACCGCGCTGCACGACCGCGCCACCGCGATCGCCACCCGCTATGCGGCGCCGCAAGGCAACTGATGAAGGCGACGCCGACGATGCTGGTGCTGTTGTCGGTGTGCAGCGCTCAGGTCGGCGGCGCCCTCGCGCGCACCCTGTTCGACGACCTGGGCCCGCCCGGCGTACTCCTGCTGCGCCTGTCGATCGCGGCCCTGGTCTTCGCCGTCGCCACCCGTCCCCGGTTGCGGACCTGGTCGGCGGAGGCGTGGCGGGCCGTCGTGCTGCTGGGCCTGTTCTCCGCCGGCCTCAACCTGCTGACCTACCTGGCCCTGAGCATCGCGCCGCAGGGCGTGGTCGTCACCGCGTCATTCGTCGGGCCGCTGATGCTCTCGCTGGTGCAGACGCGGCGTCCGACCGACGCGGTCTGGGCGCTGATGGCCGGCACGGGCGTGGTCCTGCTCGGCCTCCGGGCCGG
The DNA here is from genome assembly GCF_900188485.1 of Asanoa hainanensis. GTDB lineage: Bacteria > Actinomycetota > Actinomycetes > Mycobacteriales > Micromonosporaceae > Asanoa > Asanoa hainanensis. Next base: position 99,616 of record NZ_FZPH01000005.1, on the reverse strand, counting down.
GATCGAGGTCCCACTGGCCGGGCTCGTGCTCGCGCTCGCGGCCGGCGCGTGCGGGGCCGGCTACATCATGTTCAGCGCCCGCGTGGGCAGCGCCGTGCCCGGCCTGAGCGGGCTCGCGGTCTCGTTCGCGGTCGGTGCGGCGGTCGTCCTGCCGTTCGGCTGGGCGGACGCCGGCGACGTGTTCAGCCGGCCGGGCCTGGTTCCGACCGTCGTCGCGGTCGCCGTGCTGTCGTCGGTCGTGCCCTACGCCCTCGAGCTGATCGCCCTGCGCCGCCTGCCGACACGGGTCTTCGCCGTGCTCATGAGCCTGCAACCGGCAGCGGCGGCGATCGCCGGCCTGCTCATCCTCGGCCAGCGTCTCGGGCCTGCCCTGATCACCGCGGTCGTCCTGGTTTCCGTGGCCAGTGTCGGCGTAACGCGCCGTGAACGGGGCGCCACGCAGTGATTGGCCACCTGGATATCCGCCACCTGGCGTATGTCTCGGTGGCTACCCGCCGACACGGGCGGATACCGCCTCCGCAATGTCAGCGAGGTATCCGTTATCTCGCCTGCCCTGAACCGCGAGGCTCGGTACGAGCGCCGGGCCGTGTCGAAGCGGCGCCCAAGGCGGAGAGGGTGGACCCGATGAGCAGCCTCGGACGGGGCGACGAGCATTTCCACTACAGCGACGGCTCACACCGCTGGATCGCGCCCGCGCACCTCGAGCAGGGCGTCTGGGAGGCCGGCATGCGCGCCCACCTGGGCCGCCACCTGATCACCATGGGCGGCAAGGAAGAGGTCGACAGCATCGACCTACCGCGGGCGTACGTGCCGCGGCAGCGCCGCGAGGCGGTGGACCCTAGCCTCGTCTCTGCACGTCGGCCCACCACGCCAGACGTGCGGAGTCCATCAGCATGACCCCGGCCGACAACGCCGCCTCCCGCACCGGTGCGGGCACCGCTCCGGCGGTGACCAGGACGGTCACGTCTCCGCGCCGCAGATAGCGGGCCGCGTCGGTAAAGCGGTACACGTCGGCGGCGTCGAGCGCCGTGGCGTCCTGGTGGCACCGCAGCAGCCAGCCGCGGCCGTCCGCGGCGATCCCGACCACGTCGGCGCCGACGCGCCCCATCGCCGGCCTGACCGCCACCTGGCGCCAACCGCCGGCCCGCATCAGCGCGGCGACGCGCCCGGCGAGGTGGCGGTCCGTCACCAGGGTGGCGCGAGCGGGTCGGCGCCGGGCCACGGCCCGCGCGCCGAGCACACCGGCGCAGACCGCGACGCCGAGCAGGACCAGCACGACGGTGTGCGTGCGGGCCACCTGGGCGCCGGCGACGACCGCCCCGACGACCGCGGTGCCGGCCGCCACGAACACCGAAGGGTCGCGGCCGCGGCCGGTCATGGAACCTCCAGGGATTTCGCGTCCCGTTAGCGGGTTTCTCATGACGGCGCTGGGTCTGACTTCCGAACCCGCGACGGGTTCGGTCACAGTGGCGCGACCGCGCCGGTTTCCCACCGGCTTCCAGCAGCCGTCAGTTTCGCTGGCCCGCAGTTTAGCGACGGGCGTTACCGTGACGCGCGTGGAGATCACCGCGGCGCTGGTCCAGGATCTCGTCCGCGAGCAGCACCCAGATCTGGCCGGACTCCCGGTGCGGTTGGGCGCGCGCGGCTGGGACAACCAACTGTGGCGGCTCGGCGACGACCTGGCCGTCCGCCTGCCGTGGACCACCGCCGGCGCGTTGCTGTGCAACGAATACCGCTGGCTGCCCGCGCTGGCGCCGCGCCTGCCCTTGCCGATCCCCGTCCCACAGCGCTTCGGCGAGCCGTCCCCGCGATTCCCGCGACCCTGGCTCGTCACCACCTGGGTGCCGGGCTCACCCGCCGACCTGCACCCCGTCACGCGTGAGGCCGACGCGGCCAGGTCCTTGGCGGCGTTCCTGACGGCCCTGCACCAACCCGCGCCGGCCGACGCGCCCGCCGGCCGGGAGCGCGGTGGGCCGTTGACCGACCGCGCCGAGGGGTTCGCCAACGGGTTGGCCTACGCCACCGAGCAGGGGCTGATCACCGACCCGGAGGCCGTGCGCGCCGTCTGGCACGACGCCGTTACCGCTCCGGCGTGGACCGGCCCGGCGCTGTGGCTGCACGCCGACCTGCACCCGGCGAACGTCCTCACCGCCGACGGCACCATCGCCGGCGTCGTCGACTTCGGCGACCTGTGCGCGGGGGACCCAGCGTACGACCTGTCCTCAGCCTGGCTTCTGCTGCCGGACGACGGCGTCGACCTGTGCTACGCGGAATACCAGCCGGATGCCGCCACCGTGCGCCGCGCCCGCGGTTGGGCGATGGCCCGCGTCCTGAGCGGCATCCTGATCGGCCACGACGGTGGGCCGGGCGGCAAGCCCACCTGGGCACCGCCCGCCTACGCCGCCCTGCGCCGCCTGCTCACGCGTACGCGATCCCCGCGATCTGGGTGTTGAAGGTGATGAACGGGCTGTGCAGCCGGTACGGCTCGATGTCGACCCGGGCGAAGCCGGCGGCTCGCAGCAGGCCGGCCAGGTCGCGCTCGCAGGAGCAGCCCTCGAAGGTCCACGCCCACGGCCGCCGCAGCAGCCGTTGGAGGGCGCGGGTGGGCGAGCCGGGCCGGGCCGCGACGTGTTCCACGAACCGGAACGTGCCGCCGGGCCGCAGGATGCGCCGGACCTCGGCCAGCACCGCGGCGGGGTCGGCCACCGTGCAGAGCACGAGCGACGAGATCACGCAGTCGGCGCTCCGGTCGGCGAGGCCGGTGTGCTCGGCCACCCGGTCGCGCAGGTCGAGCCGCACAGCGCGGCGCGCAGCGGCCGCCCGCAGCCGCCGGTGCATGGGCACGTTGGGTTCGATGGCGACGAGGGTCGAGCCCGGTCGCAGGTAACGGAGGTTGGCGCCCACGCCCGAGCCGAGCTCGACGACCGTCGGCGGCAGGTCCGCGAACACGCGCCGCTTGCGATGCCGCACGTTCCAGTCGATGTACGGGCCCAGCAGGCCGAAGAACGTCGCGTTGAAGGGTCCACGCGCGCGGTTCACCACGAAGCCGGTGTCAGTCACACGATCCACTCTGCGCCGCCCGCGGCCGGCGTGTCAGGCGTAGAACTACCCCACCACGCGGCGATCTGGGCGCGGGACCGGAAGCCCAGGCGCAACCGGATCCGTTCGACGTGTCCCTCGGCCGAGCGCTCGTCGATGCCGAGGCGCGCCGCGATCTCGCGATTCGTCAGCCCCTCGCTGACCAGCTGCGCCACCTCCCGTTGGCGGGCCGTCAGGCCGCTGCGCCGCCCGACCGGCAGGCCGAGGAACCGGCGGACCACCCGGACCAGCTCGTCCCGGTCACCCGCGTACGGAAGGTGCGACCGACCCGGCAGCAGCACCAGCCGGGCGTCGGCGATGCCGGCGGCGAAAGCCTCGGCCTGCGCGACGGGTGCCGCGCGGTCGCCGGTGCGGTGCACCACCAATGTGGACGCCCGCACCTGGTCGAGGCGGTCGCTGACGTCGAGCTCGTAGCTCAGTGCCAGCAGCTCCCGCGCGGTCGCGGCACTGGAGCACGCGCGCTGGTAGCGGGCGAGCCGCGCCCGCGTCGGGCGGTCCGCGTCGGGGGCGAAGAGGTCGGTCAGCACGTCTGAGCCCAGGCCCCAGTGCGCCTCGACCAGACCGAGGACATGGTCGCGTACGGCCGGCGGGGACAGGTCGGCACCGCGCACCCAGCCGCCGCAGAGCACCAGGCGCCGGACCGTGTCGGGATGGGCCGCGGCCCAGGCGACGGCCACCGGGGCACCCATCGACGTACCCATCAGGTCGAAGGGCTCGTCGATCGTCGCCGCGACCGCGGCCAGTTGTTCCAGCTCGAACGCCAGCGACGCCGGGCGGTCCACGGCCGGCGACAGTCCCGACCCGGCCCGGTCGTAGCGCACGAGCCGGCAGCCCTGCGCCAGCGACTCGTAGAGCGCCCGCTCGGCCGGGAGCTCCCAGCCCAGCTGGAGATGGGTGAGCCAGCCCATCACGTAGACCAACGGCCGGCCGGCACCGATCGAGGCGTAGGACAGGGCGGTGCCACCGGCCAACGCCACCCGGTCGATCCGTTGCCGCATCTACCCAGGGTGCGTCACGCGCCGGGTGCGCGGAAGTCGACCGCCGACCGGGCCGCCCGGTCGACCTCGTCGGGCGTCAGCAGGACCACGGTCCTGGTGTCCAGGGCGCCGCTCGCGCCGACGGCGATCGACAGGGCGGCCGCCGCCTTGTTGTCGGGCAGGTCGCAGATGATGTAGACGTCGTGGTCGCCGAAGCCGTAGTACATCGCCTCGACGCGACCGCCGACGCTTTCGGCCGCCTTGCGCGCGGCGTCGACCCGACCGCTGCCGCCGTCCTTGAGCAGCCCGCGGCGGCCCTCGGCGGTGTACGCCGCGGTGAACAGGAATTTCCCCATAAATCCTACGGTAGTAGGACCTCGTGCAGCCGGGCGGCGAACTCGGCCGGCTTGCCCGCGTAGCCGTACTCGCCGCCCAGGAAGCCACCGTGGTGGCTCGGGAACACGACGGCCTCCTGGCCGAGCAGCGCCGCCATGCCGAGGGCGGTCCGCGCGGTGTACGTACCCGCCGACTCCTCGCCGACCGCGACCACGACGCGGGTCGGCGCGGCCGTCAGCGCGGCCGCGTCCGGGCGGTAGTCGGTGACCGCCCACGAGGCCTGCGACAGCAGCGGATCGTCGCGGTTGCCGTCGTCCTCCGTGGACATGCCGAACATCGCCGGGTCGGGCTCCGGCTGCGCGAAGTACTCGTCGGTGAACTCGCCCTGCCACGAGGTCATCGCGATGAACGCGGCCATGCCCGCGCCGGTGCCCTTCGCCTGGTACGCCTCGTGGAAGCCGGCCCGGGCCCGCTCGGCGGCGGCCGCGTCGGGCAGCACCGCGTTGATCGGCGGCTCGTGCGCCACCAGCGTGGCGACGTCACCCGGATGGGTGGCGACCAGTTCGAGCCCGGTCACCGCGCCGCCGCTGCTGCCGAACACGTCGACCGGGCCCGCGCCGAGCGCCTCGATCAGCAGGTGCAGGTCGGCGGCCTGCTGCTGCGGCGTGTTGTCGGTGCGACCGTCGGTCCGGACGCTGCGGCCCAGCCCGCGCGGGTCGTAGGTGACGATCGTCCGCTCCGGGAAATGCCCGGCCAGCGCGGTGAAGCCGTCCGCCGTCATCGGCTGGCCGATCATCAGCAGCACGGGCCACCCGTCGGCGGGCGGCAGCGGGCCGCGCACGTCGTAGACCAGGTCGACGCCCGGCAGGGCAAGGGTGTGCGTCTCCATGCCAGAAGCCTAGTCATCGCGTGAGTACAGCGTCTGCTGTATCGTCCGTTCCATGGAGACGGTGACACACGGCCAGGTGCTCGCCCGTTTCGGGCACGCGCTGTCGGATCCGACGAGGGCGCGCCTGCTGCTGGCGTTGCGCGACGGCCCCGGCTATCCGGCGGAGCTGGCCGAGTTGGTGGGCACGAGCCGGCAGAACCTGTCCAACCATCTGTCGTGCCTGCGTGGCTGCGGCCTCGTCGTCGCGGTGCCCGAGGGCCGGCGCACCCGATACGAGCTCGCCGACCGGCGCCTGGCGCACGCCCTCGGCGACCTGCTCGGCCTGGTGCTGGCCGTCGACCCGGTCGCGTGTGCCGACAGCGCGGAGCGGGGCTGCTGCTGATGAGCGTCAGCCAGGCGGTGGCGCGGCGGGCGGTGCTGTCCCGGCGCGTGCGGCTGCTGGTGGCCGCGACGATCGCGTACAACGTGGTCGAGGCCGTAGTGGCGATCACCGCCGGCACCATGGCGTCGTCGACCGCGCTGATCGGCTTCGGGCTGGACTCGGTCATCGAGGTGTCGTCCGCGGCGGCGGTGGCGTGGCAGTTCGCCGGGCCCGACCCGGAGGCCCGCGAGAAGGTCGCGCTGCGGGTCATCGCGTTCTCGTTCTTCGCCCTCGCGGCGTACGTGACGGTCGAGTCGGTGCGGGCGCTGCTCGGCGGGGCCGAGGCACGGCACTCCAGCGTCGGCCTGGTCCTCGCGGCGGTGTCGCTGGTGGTCATGCCCTGGCTGTCGTACGCCCAGCGCCGCGCCGGCCGTGAGCTCGGCTCGCGGTCGGCGGTGGCGGACTCCAAGCAGACGCTGCTGTGCACCTACCTGTCCGCCGTGCTGCTGGTCGGCCTCGCGTTGAACAGCCTGTTCGGCTGGTCCTGGGCGGACCCGGTGGCGGCCCTGGCCATCGCGGCCGTCGCGGTCAAGGAAGGCCGCGAGGCCTGGCGCGGCGACGCCTGCTGCGCCGTCCCGGCCGCCGGCCCCGACTGTTCCTGCTGCCCGAGCTGACCGCCCCGATACCCTGCTCGCGTGGTCGATGACGACGTGCCCTCGAACAGCCGCCCGCGCCACCTCGTGCTGATCGCCCTCGCGGTCCTGCTGGCCGTCCTGGCCGGCGGCGTCGGTGGGTGGCTGCTCGCGCAGGACGGCCACGACGACGCCTCGGTCGAGGCCGGCTTCGCGCGCGACATGTCGTCGCACCACGCCCAGGCGGTCGAGATGGGCATGCTCGCCCACAGCCGGTCCGACGATCCGGACGTCCGCACGCTGGGCGGCGACATCGCGCTGACGCAGCACGGGCAGATCGGCATCATGCAGACCTGGTTGCGCGACTGGGACCTGTTGCCCACGGGCGAGCAACCCCGGATGGCCTGGATGAACCACGAGGGTCACGCCGCGGACGGCCCGATGCCCGGCATGGCCAGCCAGGAGGAGATGACCCGGCTCCGCGCGGCCAGCGGCCGGGACTTCGACGTCCTGTTCGGACAGCTCATGCTCCGCCACCACCTGGGCGGCATCGCGATGGCCGAAGCCGCCTTGGCCCAGAGCGACGACGAGGACGTGCGCTGGCTAGCCGAGAGCATGAAGTCGGGCCAGCAGTCCGAGCTCGGCGCCCTCACGCAACTCCTCGACCGCAAGGGCGCCAAACCGTTGTGAGCGTCAGCCGCCCAGCTCCTTGACCGTTCGCGCGATCTCGTCGAACGCGTCGTGTCTGGCGGCCGCGGCCCGTAGCTCGCGGGCGCGGGCGCGGAACTCGTCGTCGCCGAGCACCGTCTCCACCCCGGTCCGGATCTCCTCCGGGGTGGGGGTCTCCGTCACCAGGTTGATCGCCGCGCCGGTCCAGGCCAGCCGGGCCGCCACCTCGATCTTGTCCTCGCTCGCGCCGGCGATGACCAGCGGCACCCCGTAGCTCAGCGCCTTCAGCGACCCGCCGTAGCCGCCGTTCGTGACCAGCACGTCGGTGTGCGGCAGCAGCAGGTCGTGGGGCACGAACCTGGCCACGCGGGCGTTCGCCGGCACCTCCGACAGGACGACGTCGTCGCGGACGGTGGTGGCCACGACCAGGACGTCGAGGTCGGCGAGGGCCCGCAGGGTCGGCTCGATCAGCATTCCCGAGTCCCGGTTCGAGACGGTGCCCTGGGTGACCGCCACGACCCGCTCGGCCGCCAGCACGTCGCCCCACCACGGCGGGAGCTCGCCGGGGACCCCCGCCGGGTCGGGCGGCAGCATGCCGACGAACCGCAGCCCGGGCGGGGCGTCGCTGCGCGGGTACTCCACGTCGCTGATTGCGAGCTGGAGGAACCGGTCGGGCAGCGTGACGATCGCGTCCATCGGGAAGGGCATCAGCTCGGTGGCGCCCAGGTCGCGCAGGATCCGGGCCAGGAACTCGGTCGAGTTGGCGAACAGCGAGCCGACCATCCGGTTCTGGACGGCGTTGCGCGCGCGTCCCTCCGGCGAGCTGTCCGGCGGCAGGCCGAGCCCGAAGGGGGCCGTGTCGACGCTGTTCATCGAGAGCGGAACCACCCCGATGCCGACGTACGCGGCGGGCCTGATCCCGGGCGCACCGAGGCGCACGGGCCACTGGCCCATGAACGACTGGTCGGTGACGAGGACGGTCGGCTCGTCCGGCGCCTCGGCCAGCACCCGCTGGATCGTCGCGTGCTGCTCGGGAATGGGCCGGTAGAACACCTCGGTGAAGTCGAAGTCGAGTTGCTCCGGTCCCGGCGTCAGGTGCACCCGTCCGTCGTGCACCTCACGCTGGCGCTCCGGCCCGTAGGCCGCGATGCCGGAGAGCGCGACGAACCGGAGCCCCGCCTCCTCGACCTGGTCGCGGAACTCGGGTCCGGTCGCGAAGACGACGTCGTGACCACGCCGAGCCAGGTCCGCGGCGATGCGCCTGACCGGTGTGACGTGGCCGAACAGAGGAGTCGCCGCCACGATGATTCTTGGCATCGATTGCCCCCGCAAAATCGATCTATGTGCTGTCAAGATCCGTGCTTACGGGGGAATGTAGCCGAGCGACGTCACCGTCCGCTGCGTGAGCTAGGCCACCTCACTGCTCGGTCAGGGCGATGCGCACGTCGGGCGGCAGGGGCCGGTCGCTGTACAGGAGCCGGATCGCCGCCGGGTCCGGGTTGCCGGCGTCCGGGCCGCGCCAGACGCGGGTCAGGCCCAGCCGTTCGACCGAGCGCGCCGAGCGGTCGTTGCCTTCGAGCAGGTACGCGGTGACCGGAAGCTCGGCCCGTCGACGGCGGGCGGCGGCCAGCCCGGCCGCGCTGATCTCCTGCGCGTACCCGCGTCCCCACCAGGCCGGGCGCAGCCGGAAGCCGAGGTTCCACGCGACCTCGTAGCGGACGAAGCAGCCGCCGATCCCGACGAACTCGTCGCCGCTCCAGGCGGTCCAGATGCCGAGGCCGTCGCGGTCCCAGGCCGCTCGCCAGCTCTCGATCATCTCCGCGGTCCGCGCCGGGTCCTCGTGCCGGCTCAACGGGTCCGGGCCCCAGACCCGCTCGTCGGAGTAGAGGTCGAACAACCGGTCCAGGTCGGCCGGCGCCGGCAACCGCAGCACCAGCCGCTCGGTCGAGTCCACCACGCCCACGAACAACGATGATGGGCGACGGCGGCCGGCCCGGCCACCCGAATTCGCCCTAGGCGGTCTCGCGCACGGCCCGCTCGATGAACGCCGCCGTCGTGTCCGGCTGCGAGACGAACAGCAGGTGCGAGGCGCCCTCGACCACCTCGACGGTCGCCTCGGCGCGCGTGGCCATGAAGTGCTGCGCCTCCGGCGGGATGACCTGGTCGGCGCCGCTGATCAGGACGTAGCTCGGAATCGACCGCCAGGCCGGCGCACCGGCCGCCGGCTCGCCCAGCGCGGCACCGGACGCCGGCCGTTGCGCGACCGCGAGGAGCGCCGCCTCCGCCTCCGGCACGTCACCACCGAACCGGGCCGGGAACACCGCCGGGTCGAAGTAGAGGTCGACCTGGCCGTCCGGCAGCGGCACCGGCCGCAGCGAGTCGCCGACCGTGCTGCCCGGGAACTTGCCGGACAGGTCGGAGGCGCTCTCGCCCGCGTCGGGGATGAACGCGCCCAGGTAGACCAGCGCCCGCACCCGCTCGTGCCCGGCCGCCGCGCCGGTGATGACGCTGCCGCCGTACGAGTGACCGACCAGCACGATCGGCCCCTCGATGCTGTCCAGCAGCGCCCGGACCGCCGCCGCGTCGGACGCGAGGCCGCGCAGCGGGTTGGCCGCCGCGACCACGCGGTGTCCGGCGTCGAGTAGCCGCCGGCTGACGGCGTTGAAGCCGCTGCTGTCGGCGAACGCACCGTGTACGAGCACGATCGTGGGCACCATGGTCGAGTCCTCCTCTGTGCGACGGAACCGGACCGAACCGTACGGGTGCGTTGTGGACAACTACTGAAGTCGCGAGCGGCCGGGATCGGCCGCCCGGTTCAGCCGGCGTCAACAACTCCTCCACAGCCGTTCACTAGCGTCCCGATCATCGACGTCGAGAACCCACTCCGGTTGCAGATCCTGGGCCCGCTGCGCGTCTGGCGCGGGGAGGTCGAGCTCGACCCCGGCCCCCGCCAGCAACGCTGTCTGCTGGCCCTGCTGCTTGCCCACGAGGGCCGCCCGATCAGCATGGCCGACCTGGTCGACCTGATCTGGCGGGCCGACCCGCCGCACAGCGCCACGAACGTCGTCCACAAGTACGTCGGCGCCTTGCGTCGCCTGCTCGAACCCGACCTGCCGACCCGGACGGCCGGCTCGTACCTGACCCGACGTGACGCCGGATACCGCTTCACCGCCGGGCCGCAGACGCTCGACCTCGTGGCGTTCCGCCGGCTGGTCGCGCAGGCGAAGGAGCGCGTGCGCCAGGAACGGCCGCTCGACGCGCTCGACCACTACGTCAAGGCGCTGCGGCTCTGCCACGGGCCGGCCGGCGACACGCTGGCGGACAGCGCGGCGGCCACGGCCGCGTTCGCCGGCATCGACGGCGAGTTCTTCGACGCGGCCGTCGCCGCCGCCACGGTCGCGGTGCGGGCCGGCTGCCCCGCCCGGGTGCTGCCGCCGCTGCGGCTCGCCGCGCGGATGGGCCGCCTACACGAGCCGGTGCACGCCAGCCTGGTGACGACGCTGGCGGCGGCGGGCCGCCAGGCGGAGGCGCTGGAGGCCTACCGCGGCATCCGCGACCACCTCGCGGAGGAGCTCGGCATCGACCCGGGCCAGGAGCTGCGGCAGGCGCAGCGCCAGGTGTTGACCCAGGCCGTGGCCGTACCCGCGAAGGAGCACCGGCCACGCCCGGCCCAGTTGCCGCCCGACCAGCCCAGGTTCGTCGGGCGGACGCGCGAGCTGGCCGCCCTGCACGAGCTGGCGGCGGAGCTGCGTGACACCGGGCGGACCAGCCCACTGGTGGTCGCGGTGTACGGCATCGCAGGCGTCGGCAAGTCGACCCTCGTCACCCACTTCGCGCACCAGGTCGCGGACGTGTTCGCCGACGGCCAGCTCCACCTCGACCTGCGCGGGCGGGAGGGCGACGACGGCGGCCTCCCGGGCCCGGACGCCCTGCTGTCCATGGTGTACGCGCTGGGCCTGCCCAAGGTTCCGGACGCGTACGAGGCCCTGGTCGGCACGTACCGCAGCCTGACCGCCCGCAAGCGGATCCTGGTCATCCTGGACGACGCGCGCGACGCGGAACAGGTGCGGCCGTTGCTGCCGAGCGCCGCGGACAGCCTCGTCCTCGTCACCAGCCGGCGGCCCCTGATCGGTCTCGCTGCGGCCGACGGGGCCCGCCTGCTGCAGATCCAGGTGCCCGAGCTGGCCGAGGCCAGGGACATCCTCACCGCCCGGCTGGCCGTCCTGCCGGGCTGGCCGGCGGGGTTCGCCGATCTGGACACAGTGGACGAGATCGTGCAGCACTGCGGCCGGCTGCCGCTGACGCTGGCCCTTGTGGCCGCCGGGCTGAGCGTGCGGCCGACGCTGTCCCTCGCCTCGGTCGCCGCCGAGCTGCGCGATCAGTGACCGGCGCGCGATCAGTGCCGGGCCAGCAGGTCCTGCGCGCGGTCGGCGAACAGGTTGGCCTCGCGCTCGACGGACAGGGTGCGGGCCCGCTCGGCGGCCTCCCGGAACGGCATGCCACGGCCCTGCAACAGCCGGGCCCGCAGCAGCAGCACATGCCCTTCGGCGTAGCGCTGGTCGCAGCGGTCGAGGAGCACGTCGGCCCGGTCGAGCGCGGCGGCTGCCTCGTCGGTCATCCCGGCGGCCAGCCACATCTCGGCCAGCAACCCGTACCAGGTGGCCACGCCGGAGCGTGGTGGGTCGAGCAGCGTCGCGGCGATGATGTCCGCGGCCTCGGTCGCGGCGCCGGCCGGGTCGTCGCCGGTCACGGCGCGCGCCCAGCACAGGGCCAGCCGCTGGTAGCTGCCGAGGAAGACGAAGGTGCGCTCGGGGTCCATGGCGATGCCGCGCTTCGCCGCGCGCATCGCCCAGGCCGCGTCGCCGGCCAGTGCGGCGGCCGTCACGGAGAAGGCAGACCAGACCGCGATGACGTACGGGTCGTCGTCGGCCGCGGCCTCCATCCGGTCGAACAGCACCCGGGCGCCGGCCACGTCGCCGTGCAGCGCCGTCATCAGCGCGAGCATCACCGGCCAGAGCAGCCGCAGGTCGCGCCGGAGCGGGTCCTCGCCGCCGTGCGGCAGGTCGTCGAGGACCGTCGAGCTGGTGCCGCTCAGATACCGGAACGACTCGCCGATGTTGCCGACGTCCCACTGGTGGATGCCCCAGGCGTGCCGGCCGTACGCGCGCACGAGCGGGTCGCCGGACGCCTCGCCCTGGTCGAGCAGCCGACGGGCCAGCCGCCCGGCGTGGTCGAGCTGGATGCCCTGCGAGTACGCGGCCCAGCGGGAGAACAGGAAGTCGGCCGCCTCCCGCTCCCGGCCGAGCGCCCGGGCCAGCTGCTCGGCGCGCTCCAACAGGTCCAGCGCCGAACCGACGTACCCGGAACGCATGCCGCTGACCGCCGTCAACTGCGCCAGGGCGGCCAGCTCCAACTCCGCGAGGCCCGCCGTCCTGGCCACCTGCGCGGCCGCCCGGAGCTGCCGCTCGGCGGCCTCGAACGCCGACTTGGCCGCGGCCCGGCTGCCGGCGCGGACCAGCGCGTCGGCGGTGCGGGCCGGGTCGGCGAGCGGCCCGGCGGCCCAGAGGTGGTGGGCGAGGCGCTCGGCCACGGACTCGTCGTCGGTGCCCGCGAGGGCCTCCGCCACGCGCAGGTGCAACCGGGTGGCGCGGACCGGCGACGTCGCGCCGACGACCGACTCGCGCACCAGGTCGTGCGCGAAGCGGAACGAGAAGGGGTCGCCCGGCGCGGGCTCGAGCAATCCGAGGCCCTGCAAGGGCTCCAGCCGGTCGAGGCAGGTCTGCCCGTCGATCGCGGCGGCCCGGGCGAGCAGCCCGAGGTCGACGTCGCGGCCGACCAGCGCGGCCACCTGCAGCAGGCCCGCGGCGTCGTCGTCGAGGCCGGCCATCCGGTCCCGGACGACGTCGCGCACGGTGGACGGCACCCCGGCGCGGGCCGCGGCGTCCGCGGTGAGCACGCCGTCTCCGTCGCCGGCGAGGAGTCGGGAGAGCTCCCGGACGAAGAACGGGTTGCCGGCGGTACGCGCGTGGATGCTGCGCGCGGCGCCGGGGCCGGGTGCCTGGCCGGTCTCGCGGCGCACGAGCTCCGCCACCTCGTCGGCGCCGAGCGGGCCGAGCCTGATCCGCCGGTGGTGGGGGAGCCGGCTCGCACCGGCGAGCATCCGGGCGAGCTCCGAACCGGGCACCGGCGCGCGGTCACGGAGCGCGCCGAGCACGACGGTGGCACCGGGCAGCCGGGCCGCCAGGTGTCCGAACAGCCCGAGCGAGGCGACGTCGGCCCACTGGAGGTCGTCGAGCACGAGCACCAGCGGCCGCTCGGAGCGCACCTGCCCGACGAGGGCGACGACCCGTTCGAACAGGCGGAACTGGGCGCCGGTGTCGGGCAGCACGGGCGCGGAGACGACCCCGTCGCGCGGCTCCAGCAGGCGGCGGAGGTCGCCGGCGTGCCACCGCTCGCGGGCCGCCGGGGGCAGGCTGTCCAGCAGGGCGCCGACGACCTGCACCCAGGGCCACATCGCCGGTGTGCCATCACCCTGCAGGCAGCGGCCCCAGACGACGAGCGCGCCGAGGTGCTCGGCCTCCGCCGTGACCTCCTCCAGCAGCCGGGTCTTGCCGACCCCCGGCTCGCCCTCGACGACGGCGAGCCCCGTGCCGCCGGACAGCGCCGACCGCACCGCCTGGTGCAGCAGCGCGAGCTCCTCGGCCCGGCCGACCAGGCCGTCGCCGGCCGTCGCCGTGGGCTGGTGGAGGATCCGTTGCTGCGCGGCGAGCAACTCCGGGCCGGGGTCGATCCCGAGCTCGTCGGCGAGCCGGGCCCGGACCGCCGCGAACAGCGCGAGGGCCTCGGCCTGCTGGCCGGCCGCGGCCAGGGCGGTGACGAGCGCCGACTGGACGGGCTCGTGCAGCGGTGCCAGCCGGGCGGCGAGCTGGAGCGGACGCAACACGCGCCGGGGCTGGCCCAGCGACACGGCGAGCGCGGTCGCCGCCGCGCAGGCGTCGAAGAGCTCGCCGTCGAGCGCGGTGAACACGGACGTCGCGGTCGGGTGGGTGAGCCCGTCGCCGGCGGCACCCTGCCAGAGGTCGAGCGCCCGCGCGTAGTGGTCGAGCGCCTCGTCGCCGGACCGCGCGCGGGCCGACTCGACGAGCTCCCGGAACGCGCTGACGTCGAGCACGCCGGGCCCGGCCGCGAACAGGTAGCCGCCACCGCGCCGCTGCAGGTACGAGCCGACGCCCCGGGCCGGCAGCGCGGGCTCGAGCAACCGCCGCAGCGTACCCACGTATTTCTGGAGGATGTTGAGGGCCGAGGAGGGCACGTCGGCGCCCCAGATCAGCTCGATCAGCTCGGCGGTGCTGATCGGCCGGCCGGCCCTGGCCAGGAGCAGCGCGAGGAGATAAGCCTGCTGCCGAGGCCCGGTGTCCACTTCGACACCATCTCGCCAGACCCGCAAGGGCCCGAGAATTTGCAGACGCAGCCCTGCCACCAGCGCCTCCTGCACCCGTACGCGGTGGCGAGTCTACAGCGGGGAAGTCGCCGTTCAGTGATCGTCAACTAGCCGCTCGTACGGTGGGCCCGGTTGCCGAAAACGATATCGAGGGAGACGCATTCGATGACGACCACCCGACGCACGTTGCTGGCCGGATCCGTCGCGGCCGCCACGGGCGCTGTGCTCGGTGCTCCCGCGGCGCAGGCCCACGCGGGGCACAAGCCGAAGCCGACCGTCGTGCTGGTGCACGGCGCGTTCGCCGACGCCTCCGGCTGGAACGACGTCGCCGCGCGGCTCATCCGCGCCGGCTACCCGGTCGTCGCCCCGGCGAACCCGTTGCGGGGTGTCGCCTCCGACTCCGCCTACCTGGCCAGCGTCCTCGCGACGCTGAGCGGCCCGTTGGTGCTGGCGGCGCACTCGTACGGCGGGATCGTCATCACCAACGCCGCGACCGGCAACCCCGCGGTCAAGGCCCTCGTGTACGTGGCCGCGTTCGCCCCCGACCAGGGCGAGTCGCTGCTGGACGTGCAGGCGAAGTTCCCCGGCACCGAGCTGACCGAAGCGGCGCTGGACTTCCGCCCGTACGGCGAGGGTCACGTGGACGGCTACATCAAGCAGGAGGTGTTCCACGACGTCTTCGCCGGCGACCTGCGCACCTCGACGACCGACCTGATGTGGGCGACGCAGCGGCCCGCGGATGTGCGGACGCTGGGTGAGCCGTCCGGCGCGCCCGCGTGGAAGACCGTTCCTTCCTTCTATCTCGTCGCCCGGGATGACAAGGTGATCCCGGCGGCGACGCAGCGATTCATGGCGCAGCGGGCCGGGTCCCGCGTCCGCGAGGTCCGCGCCTCGCACGTCGCGATGATCTCGCAGCCCGCCGCGACCGCCGAGCTCATCGAACGCGCCACCCGCTGAAGGGAGCTGGAGAATGCCCACCAAAGTCACTCGGCAGACCGTCGACCTGTCCGCCTACCCGGACCTCCTGGTGCTCTATCTAGGCATGCGCGTGAACCACCTGTACGGCGTCCGGACCTTCTTCAGCTTCGGCCGCAAGATCAGCGAGTCGGTCGCCGGCAAGCCGGACGGGCTGTTGCTGCACGAGCCCGTGTACTACTCGATCTTCCCGATGAACATGGGCATGCGGCAGTACTGGCGCGACCTGCCGTCGCTGCTGGAGTTCGCGCGCTCGGAGCCGCACCGGCAGTGGTGGCTGGACTTCCTGCGCGACTCGGGCGGCACGGGCTTCTGGCACGAGACCTACTCGGTCAAGGGCGGCATGGAAGCGGTGTACGACGACGTGCCGAAACCGCTGGGCTTCGGCAAGTTCGCCGGCGTCCAACGCGCCCGCGGACCCATGTTCGGCTCGGCGGCCCGCCTGGGCCGGGGCGAGGTCGGCGGCCCGGCGGCCATCGGCGAGAACGAGCTCTACGAGAACTAGACGATTTCTCGCAGCACCCAGCGCCACTTGGCGATCTTTCGTACCCGGGTGAAGCCGTACCGCGTGTACAGCTCCTCCGGGCCGGTGTGCAGGTAGGCGCCGCGCTGCGGTGGCCGTTGCTCGGTCTGCTCCGGGTAGGCCTCGACGACACCGCCGCCGGCGTGCCTGATCTCGTCGAGGGCGCCGGCGACCGCGGCGGCGGCGACGCCCTTGCCACGGTCCTTGGAGTTCGTGAAGACGCACCCGATGCGCCAGTCCGGCAGCTCGTCCGCCCCTCGTACGCCGCGCGCATGCACCAGCAACCGCCCCACACGCCGTTGTTGGCCTCCACGAGCGCGGCGAAGTCGTCCCAGGTCTCCGGCGTGAGCATCCGCGTCGTCAGGGTCATGACCGCAGTATGTCGAGAACGGCCCCGCGGCTCCGTCCCGGAGTGAATGGTCGTCCGACGGCAGAGGAGACACCGGCATGGCGCTCAAGCGGATGGACAACGTCCTGATCGTGGTCGAGGACCTCGACGCGGTCATCGCGTTCTTCGTCGAGCTCGGGATGGAGCTGCAGGGCAAGGGGCCGGTCGAGGGTTCGTGGGTGGAGAGCGTCATCGGGGTCGAAGGCGTGCGGCAGGACGTCGCGATGTTGCGGACGCCCGACGGGCACGGCGGCATCGAGCTCGCGATGTTCCACACGCCCGAGGCGATCAGCCCTTCGCCGAGGGAGGCGCCGGCGAACACGCTCGGCATCCGCCGCGTCATGTTCGCCGTCGACGACATCGACGAGGTCGTCGGCCGCCTGCGCGCCCACGGCGCCGAGCTCGTGGGCGAGGTCGTGCGGTACGAAGACGTCTACCGGCTCTGCTACGTCCGCGGCCCGGAAGGGATCATCGTCGGGCTGGCCCAGGAGCTGGGGTGAGGACGAGCGCGCCGTTGTGGCCGCCGAAGCCGAAGCTGTTGGACAGCACCGGACCCGGCTCCCACGGCGTCGGCCGGCGCGCGACGTCGAGGTCCAGGGCCGGATCCTGGATGGCAAGGCCCTGCGTCGGCGGGATGACCCGCTCGCGCATGGTCAGGGCCACCGCGACCACCTCGACCGCACCGCTGGCGCCGAACGAGTGGCCGGTCACGCCCTTGACGCTGGTGACGATCGGCCGGGACGCGCCGAACACGCGGCGGATCGCCCGCGCCTCGACCGCGTCGCCCGGCGGGGTGCTCGTGCCGTGCGCGTTGACGTGGGTGACCTGGTCCGGTTCGAGGCCGGCGTCCGCGATGGCCTGCCGCATGCAGCGCTCGGCGCCCTCGCCGTCCGGTGCCGGCGCGGTCACGTGGTGGGCGTCGGCCGTCGACGCGGTGCCGGCGACGAGCAGATAGACGTGCGCGCCGCGGGCCAGCGCCGACTCGAGGGGCTCGAGGACGACGATGCCGCTCGCCTCCGCTGCCGCGAGCCCGTCCCGGTCGCGGTCGAAGGGCCGGCTGATGCCGCTGCCGCTCAGCGCCCGCATGGTGGTGAAGCCGGCGATGCAGGTCGGGGTCAGGCTCGAGTCCGCGCCGCCGGCCACCACCACGTCCGCCGCCCCGGAGCTGACCAGCCGCGCCCCGGCGGCGATCGCGTCGGTGCCGGCGGCGCACGCGGTGGTGACCGTGCTCGCGCTGCCCCGCAGGCCGTACCGGATGCTGAGCGCCGCCGCGGCCGCGTTCGGCATCGTCATCGGGATCACGTGCGGCGACACCCGCCGCTCGCCCGCCTCCCGGAGGACGCCGGCCTGCGTCTCCAGTGTGGACACACCGCCGATCCCGGTGCCGAGCACGACCGCCGCCCGGAGCGGGTCGCCCGGCACTGGCCGGCGCTCGGCGACGGCTTGCCCGTCGTGGGTGTCCGGCGGCAGCAGGCCCGCGTCCTCGAGCGCCTCGTCGGCGGCGGCGATCGCCAGTTGGGTCACGATGTCCGAGTTCCGGGCGACCTTGTGCGACATCCAGCGGCGCGGGTCGAAGTCGGCGACCCGCCGCACCCGGTCGGGTTCGGCGGGGGCCAGCAGACCGCGCCAGAAGGCGGTGGCGCCGATCCCGGCCGGCGACACCACCCCGACGCCCGTGACCGCGACGGTCCGGTTCAACAACGGCTTCATGCCCGCAGCCTAGTTCAATGACTGAACTACCTCGACAGCGCCTTCAGCAACGCCTCGCCGGCGGCCTCCGCCGACTGGGGGTTCTGGCCCGTGATCAGGTTGCCGTCGACCACGACGTACGAGCCGAAGGCCGGTCCGGCGCTGTGCACCGCGCCGGCCGCGCGCAGCCGCGACTCCAGCAGCCAGGGTGCGTTGGCCGCGAGGCCCACCTGCTCCTCCTCGGCGTCGCTGAATGAGGTCAGCTGCCGGCCACGGAACAGCCAGCCGCCGTCGGCGTCGCCGGCCGGCAGGAACGCGGCCAACCCGTGGCACAGCGCGGCCACGGTCTTGGTCGGGTCGGGCAGCATCGCCTCCAGGACGCGGGCGACGTCCGGGTCCACGGCCAGGTCCTGCATGGGGCCGTGGCCGCCGGGGATCAGCACGGCGTCGTAGTCGGCCGGATCGACGTCGGCCAGCCGCAGCGGCGACTCCAGCACGTCGCGAATGCCGTCGAGGTAGGGCCGCTGGGTGTCGTCGACGCTGATCTCGTCGGCGACCGGGACGCGGCCGCCCGGGGTGGCGATCGTGACCTGGATGCCGGCGTCGACCAGCGTGCGGTACGGGGTGGTGAACTCCTCGGCCCAGAAGCCGGTGGGGCGCTGGCTGCCGTCCTGCTGGGTCCAGAAGCGGGCACCGGACAGGACGATCAGAACGGATGACATGGGAGGTTTCTCCTTTGGTGCTGAGGGACGTTGCCACCGTAGGGGCGTAGCTGGTCACCTCGTTATGCTTCTTGGGCATCAGGTGGGGACCGACCGAGCTACGCTCCTAACGTGGAAAATTGCCCACCGGTCGTCTGCGAGGCCAGTGACCTGGTGCTCTCGTTCGTCAACGCCGAGTCGCTCGACGAGTGGCTGCCGGGCGCCGCGCCGTCCGATGTGGCGGCGGCCACGGAGCTTCGCGACAGCCTGGTCGTCCTGCTGCGCGAGCACTCCGGCTGCGCGCTCGACGAGGGCGCGGTGGCCGCGGCGGAAGGCCATCTGCGCCAGGTGGCGACGCGCTATCCGCTGGT
The DNA here is from genome assembly GCF_900188485.1 of Asanoa hainanensis. GTDB lineage: Bacteria > Actinomycetota > Actinomycetes > Mycobacteriales > Micromonosporaceae > Asanoa > Asanoa hainanensis. The sequence goes on along the minus strand of NZ_FZPH01000005.1, from coordinate 80,565 downwards.
CGCGGTGGTCGGCGCTGACGCGTGCGGGTTGGAGCCGGTCCACGGCGGCCCGTTCGGCACCTTCGCCCGGGTGCTGGGCGCGGTCACGGACCTCGCGTACCGGGGCGCGTGGCCGCGGACGAAGGTCTGCAAGAACGACACCTGCCACACCGGCTTCTTCGACAAGACCCGCAACACGTCCGGCCTCTACTGCAGCCCGGCCTGTTCGTCCCAGGCGTCGATGCGCGCCTACCGCAACCGCCGAAAGGCCGCCTGACGTGGACCTGCGCCATCTGCACACCTTCGTGGCCGTCGCCGAGGAACGCTCCTTCTCCCGCGCCGCCACCCGCCTGCGCGTCGCCCAGTCGGCGGTCTCCCGCACGGTCCAGGCCCTCGAACGCGACCTCGGCCGGCCGCTGTTCGAGCGCAGCCGGCACCACGTCGAGCTGACCAAGACCGGGCTCGCGACGCTCGACAGCGCCCGCGCCGCCCTGGCCGCGGCCGAGGCCGTCCGAGCGGCCGCACGGCAGACCTGCCCGTGCGCGTTGTCGCCTACGCCGTAGGCGCGCCCAGCCGGCGCACCGCGGTCATCAGCAGGTGCCAGAACGCCGGCACGTCCAGGCCCACCGCGACGTCGGCGTTCGGGGTGTCGCCGGTGCGGTGGTGCAGGTCCACGACCGTCGCGCCCCGGGTGTACGCGCCGGTCAGCTCGACGGCGACCGGGGCCGCGACGGTCCGGACGATCGACGCGTCGATGACGGTGGCCACCGCGATCGGGTCGTGCACCGGGGGATGCGGGAAGTCGAACTCCCGGAGGTAGGCGCTCGCGAAGAAGGTCATCAGCTCCGCGCAGACCGTGCCCAGGCGGGTGCCCAGGCCGCGGAAGTCGGCGATGACCCGCTCGGTCGCGAGGGCCTGGTGCGTGACGTTGAGCCCGATCATCGTGGTCGGCAGCCCGGACCGCAGCACGATGTCGGCGGCCTCGGGGTCGGTGACGATGTTGAACTCGCCGTACGGCGTCGTGTTGCCGCGTCCGGTCGAGCCACCCATGAAGACGATGCGGCGTACGCCCGGCGCGACCTCGGGGTGGCGGCGCAGGAGCAACGCGACGTTGGTCAGCGGCCCGAGCGCGATCAGCGTGACCGGCTCGGCCGACTCCGTGATCAGCCGCCGCATCAGCTCGACCGCGTGCACACCGGCGACGTCGGCGACCGGCAGGTCGAGGTCGGGGCCGTCGAGGCCGGACACGCCGTGGATGTACTCGGCGACGGAGAGGTCGCCGACCAGCGGCCGGTCACACCCGGCCGCGACCGGGACGCCGTCGACGCCGGCCAGCGCGAGCATCCGCAGGGCGTTGCGGGTCGTCTTGTCGAGCGTCTGGTTGCCCGCGACGGTGGTGACGCCCAGGACCCGCAGCCGCGGGTCGCCCACGGCCAGCAGCAGCGCCAGGGCGTCGTCGTGGCCGGGGTCGCAGTCGACGATCACGTTCTCGGTCACGCGGTCGACGATAGACCGGGGCGGCACGTGCGGCGGGTGCGGATCATTCTGCGACACTCACCAGGGCCCGGCGCGGGGAGAATGGGCGCGCACGGGGCCGAACGGCCACGAGGAGGCTTCGGATGATCTTCATTACCGCCAAGTTCCGGGTCAAGCCCGAGCACGCCGACCAGTGGCCGGCCATCTCGCGCGACTTCACCGAGGCGACCCGCGCCGAAGCCGGCTGCCTCTGGTTCGACTGGTCGCGCAGCCTCGACGACCCGACCGAGTACGTGCTGGTCGAGGCGTTCCGCGACGGCGACGCCGGCGCTGCCCACGTCGGGTCGGAGCACTTCGCGCAGGCGCAGAAGACGCTGCCGGCCTACCTGGCCGCGACGCCGAAGATCATCAACGCCACGGTGCCCCAGGACGACTGGTCGGCGCTCGGCGAGCTCGCGGTGGACTGACTCAGCTGCGCCACCAGTCGTCGTCGGGCGTCGCCGGCACGGTGCGCTTGTGCCGGGTCGCCCGGAAGACCGACTCCAACCGGGCCGCCACGTCGGCAGGGACGTCGAGGCCCTCGAGGTAGTCGTCGATCTCCGCGTAGCGCAGGCCCAGCGCCTCCTCGTCGGGCAGCGCGGGCCGGTCGTCCTCGAGGTCGGCGGTGGGCACCTTCTCCCAGACGCTGCGCGGCGCGCCGAGCTCGTTGAGCAGGGCCGCGCCCTGGCGCTTGGTCAGCCCGGTCAGCGGGGTCAGGTCGACGCCGCCGTCGCCGTACTTGGTGAAGAACCCCGTCACGGCCTCGGCCGCGTGGTCGGTGCCCACGACGAGCATGTTGAGCTGCCCGGCGATCGCGTACTGGGCGACCATGCGCTCGCGGGCCTTGATGTTGCCCCGCACGATGTCGCGCAGCTTCGCGTCGTCGCCCAGCGCCTCCGCCACCCCGGCCGCGACGGCGTCCGCGCTCGGCTTGACGTTGACCACGATCGACCGGTCGGGCCGGATGAACCGCAGCGCGGCCTGCGCGTCGTCCTCGTCGGCCTGCACCCCGTACGGCAGCCGGACCGCGACGAACGTGGCGTCCTGCCCCTCGGCCCGCGCCTCCTCGACGGCGAGCTGGCAGAGCCGGCCCGTCAGCGTGCTGTCCTGGCCGCCGCTGACCCCGAGCACGAAGCCGGTGGCCGGCGTCGACCGCAGGTACGCCTTGAGGAAGTCGACCCGCTGCCGGATCTCGGCCCGGGGATCGATGGTGTTCTTGACGCCGAGGTCGACGAGAATCTGCTGCCGTAGGTCCGTCACCGGCACACTGTACTGGCCTTCCACATTCGTACCGTCCGGCATGCAAGGTTCTTGGCTCGGCGGCTGTCTATGTCAGTGGAGGGAGCATCCATGGACGAGACAGCCGAGCGGGAGTTCACCGCGTTCGTCGTCGAACGCGGGCATCGCCTGCTCCGGGTCGCCTACGCGCTGACCGGCAACCAACAGGCGGCCGAGGACCTGCTGCAGACGGCGCTGGCCAAGACCGCACTCCACTGGTCGAGGGTCGAGCACGGCGCCGAGATGTACGTGCGGAAGATCCTGTACCACGACCACGTCTCGCGCTGGCGGAAGCTGCGGCGCCTGCGCGAGGTCCCGGTCGACGCGCTGCCGGACCACGGGGCCGGCGGCGACCTCTCCCGCCAGGTGGCGGACCGACTCGCCGTGCACAGCGCGCTGCTGCGGCTGCCGCCCCGGCAGCGGGCCGTGCTGGTGCTGCGCTATCTCGAGGACCTCAGCGAGAAACAGGTAGCCCAGGTGTTGGGCTGCTCCCCGGGCACCGTGGCCAGCCAGGCCTCCCGGGCCCTGGCCCGGCTCCGCGAGCTCGTCAACAGCCAGGGCCTGCTGGCATCCGACGCCGATCTGGAGGTCATGAAATGAGCGAGGAACGAGTGGCGGAAGCCCTGCGGCACCTCGGCGAGGACCTGCGCTACCGCAACCCGGCCGCTGCGGCGTTGCGGCAGGCGCGGCGCATGCGGGTGCGCCGCAACGTCGTCGGCGGCACCGGCGCAGCGTTGGCGATGGCGGCCGTGATCGCACCGTTCGCGTACGGCGGCTCCGGCGGCCAGCCGGCAACACCGGTCGCACTGCCCACGGCCACGCCCTCCGGCGCGACCACCGGATCGCCCACCCCGGCCCCCAGCACGCCGCCGCCCGCCGCCAAGCCCGCACCACGCGGCGCGGTCGCCTTGCCCGGCGGCGTCTACGTCGCCAGCGCGAGCAACGAGTCGGGCAGCCGGATCTACGACCCGAGGACCCACAAGTACCGGTCGTCGGGCTTCCCGAAGGCGTGGGCGTCCCCGAACGGGAAACTCGCCGTCGTCGCCGACGACAACGAGCGGTTGGGCATCCTCGACGTACGAAGTGACGACGTGCGGTGGATATCCGGTGCGCGGCTGGAGATCGGCAGTCCACAGTGGTCACGCGACAGCAAGCAGATCGCCTTCGCCGCGCCAGGTCCCAGCCAGGGAACGCTGAACATCGTCGTGGCGGACGCGGCCACCGCCAAGGCGAAGACCGTGAAGCGGTCCGTGCCCTGCGTGGAGCTCTGCCAGCCGACCTGGCTGCCCGGCGACTGGGAGGTCGAGCTCCCGGACGTGGAAGAGCCCACGACGGGGATGATCGCGTACTCGGTCGACGACGGCCGGGCCCGGCGGGAGCCGTTCCCGGGAGCGGTCCAGAGCAGCGCCGCCTGGTCGCCGGACGGACGGTTCGTCGTCGCGGAGACCGTCGACGAGCGAGGGTTCGCCGCGGTCGCCATCGTCGAACCCGCCAAGGGCGCTACGGTGGTCGATCTCCCCCGCACTCCCGGCGACGGGATCGAGGCCAGGAGTTTCGTCTGGGCCACCGCGGACCGGCTCGTCGCCGTGGCGAACACCGAGCTGGTCGTCTACTCGACCGAGGGCAAGATCGTGGACCGGGTCGCCCTACCGCCCGCCCTGCGCGGCGTCGAGAACTCCCTCGCCTTCGGCCGCCCGTGACGCCCAGGCGAAGCCGTCCGGGTCCGTGAAGGGCTTGGTGTCGCCGCTGAGGGTGAGTCGGTGTGAAGCCGGTGCCGTCGGCGGCGACGCCGGCGTCACACAGCGGCTTCGTCGCGGGCTTCAGCGTCGTGGCGTCGCCTGACCGGTCCGCGGAGCGGTTCGATCTGCCGTAACGGATGATCAATTTCTGCGGGCCACCCCGTACTGTGCCTCGTCGTGACAAACGGGGAACTGTCGCCGCCGCCGCGGCGGCGACGAGCTGTGCTGTTGGGTGTGGCGTTGGCCGTGGCGGCCCTGGCCGTGCCGGCCGTGATCGTGCTGCGCTCGGGAGGCGAGGAGCCCGCCGTGGCGGCGGCTCCCACGCCGTCCGCGAGCCCGTCGGCGTCGGCCTTCGTGGCCCGCTCGCCGGAGCCCGGCGACCCGCCGGAGATCGAGATGGCCTGGGCGGGGGAGCGGATCACCGAGCAGCTCGCGGTGCTGAACACCGCCATGCACAGCGGTGACCTGGCGAGGTTCGTGTCGGTCACGCAGGACAAGGGCGTCCGGGGCGAGCTCGAGCGCCGGTTCCGCTCGCTGCGCGCGATGCGGGTCAGCGGCTTCGAGCTGCGGATCGAGCGCGGCCCGTGGGTGCTGAAGACCGTCGACGGCCGGCCCGACTGGGGCGTGACGATCGCCGTCGACCACTGCTTCGTGGTGCCCGGCTGCGATCCGGAGAAGGTGTCGATCGACATGACGTGGCGGGAGACGCCCGCCGGCTTCCGGATGACCCGCATCTCCGCGGTCCAGCTCACCAAGAACACCCCGATGCCGTGGGAGGCGACCACGCTCGTCGCGGCGATCGGGAGTCGGGCGATGGTGGCGGCGCCGGCCGCGTACGCCTCCCGCGCCCGCTCGTTCCTCCCCGCCGCCGAGCGGGCCGCGAAGACCGCCGACAAGTACGTGCTGGGCCCGAAGCCGGACCGCTACATCGTCTATCTCGCCGGCGCCGCCGAGTGGAAGAAGTGGTTCGGCGGCGGCAACGCCGACTGGGTCGCCGGGATCGCCTTGCCGGTCACCACGAACCGGTCCGACATCGTGCTGCGGATCGACGCGGTCCCCGGTGGGTACGCCGAGGAGATCATGAAGCACGAGATGGGCCACGTGGCGACCCTGGCAGGCCGCGACTACCGCCTGATCTACGACTTCCGCTGGTGGCTGTCGGAGGGCGTGGCCGAGTACATCGAGTGGGACGGCCGCGGCCTGGGCGCCTACGACGGCCGGTCCGACGTGCGGCGGTTCATCCGGGAGAAGCGGTACGCCGGCGACCTCGACCAGCTCGGCCCCGGCGACAAGACGCCGGACTGGCAGGTCTCGGCGCACTACGGGCTCGGCTTCTACGCGACGCGGTGCATCGCCGACCAGTACGGCCACGCCAAGCTGATGGCCTTCACCGACGCGGTGCTGCGCGGCGGCCGCTCACCGGCCGACGAGTCCCCGACCAGCCTCGGCGCGCCATGGAAGACGGTGAGCAAGAAGTGCCTGGCCTACACGAAGAAGGCGGTTGGCGCCTAGCGGTGGTCGTGGCCGTCGCGCTGGTCGTCGGCTTCGTGACGGCCAGGCTCGGCGTCGACCCGCACACCGCCGAGACGGAGACCGTCACCGGCGTCGTGACGTGGTCGAACGAGGAGACCCGGTTGATCTTCTTCCAGCAGGACGGCGTGCCGCCCGGCAGCGAAGCCATCGTGTCGGTGACCGCCGACAACTGGCAGGACGCCGGCGGAATGATTTACACCGGCGGCCCGTACCCGACCTGCCTGGCGGGCGCGGACGGCGACCCGGTCTCCATGGACCGGCACCGGGTCGAGCTCCAGGTCATCCATCGAGCGATGAGCGCCGGCCCGGCCCAACACTTCGCGGTCCAGGTGCACTGCCTCGACTGACCCGGCAGCAGCTGCCATGATGCCGGGATGGAGGACCAAGAGATCGATGCCGATAACCCCGCGATGAGCCGTCGGGTCTTCTTCGGCCGCACGTTCGCGATCGCCGGTGGCACCGTCGGTCTGCTGAGCCTGACCGCCTGCCCGGGCGGCGACGACGGAGACGACGACGATGACGACGACGGCGGGGACGACGACTGAGGCACGTACGCTGACCGGCCATGGTGTCGTTCATCCGCAACGTGTCGTTCGACTGCGCCGATCCGTACGGCCTGGCGCGGTTCTGGAGTGAGGTCGTCGGCCACCCGCTGGATCCGGATTTCGCCGCCGGCGACACCGAGGTCGTCATCGAGCCGCCGGGCGGGCCCCGGCTGTACTTCCAGGCCGTGGCGGAGGCCAAGACCGTGAAGAACCGCGTGCACGTCTGCCTCCAGCCGGGTGACCGCGACCGCGACGCCGAGGTCGAGCGGCTGCACGCGCTCGGCGCGACGACCCTGGCCGACCACCGCACGCCGGACGGGGCCGGTTGGGTCGTCCTGTTGGACCCCGCCGGCAACGAGTTCTGCCTGACCCGGTCGGCCGCCGAGCGGGAGTGACCGGCCGGCTACGCCCGGTGGAAATGTGAATCCGGTGCACGTCGCTGACAAGTCCATGACATGAGACGGCTACGTTTCCCTGCGTGTCGTTCACACCCGCCACCCGGCTGCTCGCCGTGTTCACGGTCCTGCTGGCGCTGAGTGGCTGCACCGCGAAGCACCAGTCCGCGTTCGTCGCGCCGAGCCCCTCGACCTCGCCGACGCCGTCGATCACGCCGACCCAACAGCCGACACCGACCGCGAGCCCCAAGCCCAAGAGCCTCGAGTGGTACGTGGCCAAGGCGCCCGCGTACGAGCCGGTGCAGCCACACCCGGTGAAGCTGCCGACGAACGGGTCGCCGCCGTTCTGGCTGCGCGTGCCGACCCAGGACAAGGTCGCGTTCATCACCATCGACGACGGGGCGCTGGCCCGGCCGCCCGCCGTGCCCGACTTCATCCGGGACGCCCGCATCCCGGTCACGATGTTCCTGAACTCGCCGGCCGCGACGGAGTACACGCCCTATTTCAAGGCCATCGAGGCGGCGGGCGGCGTCGTGGAGAACCACACGATCCACCACACGTCGCTGCGCGGGAAGTCGTACGCGTACCAGCGGCAGGAGATCTGCGGCTCCGCCGACAAGCTGGAGCACCTGTTCGGCAAGCGCCCGACGCTGTTCCGCCCGCCGTTCGGCGACCACGACGACACCACGATCCGGGCGGCGAAAGACTGTGGAGCCAAGGCGCTCTTCTACTGGACCGAGACCGTCGACAAAGGAATCGTGCGCTACCAGACACCGGACAAGCGGGTGAAGGCCGGCGACGTGCTGCTGATGCACTTCCGGCCGCGGCTGATGGACGACCTGCTCGCCGCGCTGAAGGCGATCCACGCGGCCGGGCTCACCCCGGCGCTGCTCACCGACTACGTATGACGGCGGTCCGCCGCGACGTAGGACGCGGCCGCCGTGAGCGCCGCCACGGCCAGCACCGACGGCCAGGCGCCGATCTTCTTGGCCAGGGGGTGCGACAGACCGAAAGCGCCGAGGTACGTCGCCAGCAGCGCGCCGGTCACGGCGGGGCTTGTGTGCCGGGCCCACTCCCGGCCCGCGACCACCCCGCCGGCCGCGAGCACGGCGCCGCCGAGCGGCCGGATGCCGGTGCGCCGGGCGAGCTGCCAGCCGCCGATCAGGGACCCCGCGGTGACCGCGGCGGTGGGAATGCGCATATTTCGACCGTACCTCGCGGCGGGTGTGGCGGCCTGGGCCGCCACACCCGGCAGGCTCAGCGCGGGTCGCGCCACATCGGGTACAGCGACGGGCCGCCCGGCAGGTCGATCGTCGAGGGCATCCGCTGGAAGCCGAGGCGCTCGTACAGCGCGGCGTTGCGCAGGGTGCTGGCCTCCAGGTAGGCGGGCCGGCCGGCGGCGTCGAGCTCCGCGAGCCGGTGGCCGAGCAGCGCGGCGCCCACGCCGGTGCCCTGGTGGTCGGGGTGCACCGCGATGAACGGCAGGTAGGCGTGGCTGCGGTCGTGCGGGTGGTTGGCGACCATCAGGACGTCGAGCTCCGCGACCCGCTTGAGCGTCTCGCCGTCGAGCCCGGCCTCGAAGGCCGCGCCGAGGCCACCGTCGTCGTCGGACTCCGGCGCGTCGACGTCGACGTCGAGCCAGAGCGCGAGTCCCTTGTGCCCGTCGAGCGTGTCGGCCCGGCCACCGGCCAGCGCCAGGTCCACGAACGCGCCGAAGAACACCAGGTGGTGGTCCGGACGACGGTCCTCGTCCCGGAAGACCCACTCAGCGATCGGGTCGCCCATGAACGCCGCGGCGATGACGGACTTGAGGCCCGCCACGTCGGCCGCGGTGGCGGGGCGTACACGATGGTTCGTCGACACGTGTTCTCCTTGCGGTTCGGGTGGTGTCCGGCTTCGACAGCCGCGACGGCGAACGCTAGTGCGGCCAACGCCCAAAACGCAAAGAGCTTCCGACCGTCCCCACTAGACCTCGGGGAAGGTGTCGCGCAGGGCCGGTTCCAGGTCGCGGCCCGTGGTCGGCTCGATGAACAGTTCGGTCAGGAACAGGTCCGCGGCGTACGTGGGGTTGACGCCGGACTCCTTGCGGCCCAGGGCCTGTAGCGCGCCGCCCAGCCGCATCGAGGCGCGCGCCGCGGCACCCGGCAGGCGACGCACGCGGCGGGGCCGGCCGACCGCGGCGGCGATGCGCGCGACCATCTCGGCCCACGTCAGGTTCTCGTCGGCGACCGGGAGGTCCGCACCGCTGGCCTGCTCCAGCGCGTCGGCCGTGATCTCGGCCACGCTGCGCGCCGACACGGCGGCCGAGCCGCCGGCGGGCACCGCCAGAGGTGCGCGGGACCGGGCCCACCGGTCCAGCGGCGCGGACCAGTTGGGCAGCCGGTCACCGGCCCGGCCGAAGACGAACGGCAACTCCACGACGGCCACCGGCAGGTCCGGCCCGGCCGCGGCCCGTCCTTCGGCGGCCTGCTCGACCCGGCACCGGATGTACGTGTGCCGCTCCGGCAGCCGCCACTGGGGGTGCAGCCGGTCGTAGTAGGTGTAGTAGGAGCCCATCACCACGCCGCGGGTCAGGCGCTCCGCGCGGGCCGCGGTGAACAGCCGCACCACGGGATCCACGAGGTCGTGCCGGAACGCGGGATAGATCGGCTTGGGCAGCCCTCGCTGCTCGTCGGTGCGCGTGGCGTAGACCACACCGTCGTGCCCGGCGAGCAACCGGCGAAGCTCGTCCGGCGTCGCGGACTTCACGTCGAGCAGGTGGTCGATGCCCGGCGCGGCGGTCCGTGCCGCGGTCGCCACCTGGTGCCCGCGCCCGCGCAGCACCTCCGTGACATGGACACCGACCAGACCGCTTCCACCGACCACGAGAATGCGCACGCCGCATCGTCCACTGTCGACCCACCCGGTTGTCAACCGGCCCAGCACTCAGTCCGCGAAGGCGAGACCCCGTTCGGCCAGTGCCGCCGCCAGGATGGTGACCGCCTTCGGCCCGACCCCGTGCATCGCCAGCAGGTCGCGGCGGCTGTGCGTGGCGACCTGGGCCAGCGTCGTGATGCCGGCCTGGAGCAGGGCGCTGGTGGCCGGTCGGCCGATCGGGGGGAGGTCACCGATCCGGGCCGGGACGTCGCGCGTACTCATGCGGTCACGGTAGTGGGCCAGTGGCGTTCGAAGACGATTTTGTGGCGGTCGCCGGGCAGGACGTTGACCGCGCACTGCACGGGACGCCCGTCGGCCGTGTAGCCGGTGTCGTAGTGGACCGCGACGGGCGTGCCCGGGCCGAGCGACAGGCGGTGGATCTCCTCCGGGTTGGGCATCCGGACGAAGATCTCGTCGATGGCGTGGTGCTGCGGGTGGCCGAGCTCGGCCAGCACCTGGTCGGTGCCGCGGGGCAGGTAGGCCGGCGACATGATCTCGGAGTCCTTCACCAGGTCGAGCGGGAAGTGCGAGTCGTTGAGGTTGGTCGGCTCGCCGTTGATGAGCCGGACGCGGCGGCGGGCCACGATCGCGTCGCCCGGGTCGAGTCCCAGCCGCTGCGCCAGGTCCGGACCGGCCTGGATCAGCGAGACCTGGATGAGCTGGCTGGGCGTGCGTCCCTCGTCGACGATCTGCTGCGAGAAGCGGTCCATCGCGGGCGTCGCCGGCCGGGGCCGGGACTTCTGCTGGGGCCGGTAGACCATGTGCTCGCGGTCGCGCACGAAGTAGCCGTGCGGCCGCCGGGCGACGATCAGGCCGTCGGTGATCAGGACGCCGAGGCCGTTGCGCACGGTCTGGCGCACGACGCCGAACCGGGCGGCGATGTCGGCCTCCGTCGGCAGCCGGTCGCCGGGCGTCAGCTCGCCGGACCGGATCTGGTCGCGGTAGGTGGCCGCGATGCGCTGGTAGGCGGGTGCCCCCGCGCGCTGTTCCGCTGCCATGCCGCCACCCCTGTCCGTTAGATGTCTAGTCAATGTAGTCCAAGTATTGACGAGCGGTCGAGCGGGCTGTCAGTCTCAATTGTCTAGTCCATCTGGACCATAGGAGCCGCCATGACCGAACTCCGATCCCGTCGTGCCCGGATGGTCGACGACCTGGCCGAGCTGGTGTCCGTGGAGTCGCCGTCGACCGATGGCGCCGCCACGGCCGCCAGTGCCCGGGCGGTCGCCGACCTGGGCACCCGGCTGCTCGGCTCGCCACCGCAGCGGTCCGGCGCGCATCTCGTGTGGCAGCACGGCGCCACCCGGGTCCTGCTGCTCGGCCACCACGACACGGTGTGGCCCCTGGGCACGCTGTCCGCGTGGCCGTTCCGGGTCGACGGCGACCGCGCCACCGGGCCGGGCTGCTTCGACATGAAGGCCGGCCTGGTCCAGCTGTTCCACGCGCTGTCGGCGCTGCCGCGGCTCGACGGCGTCAGCGTAATCGTTAACGCCGACGAGGAGATCGGGTCGCCGACGTCACGGGTCCTCATCGAGCACGCCGCCCGCGGTGCGCACGCCGCCCTGGTGTGCGAGCCCAGCGCCGGCGGCGCGCTGAAGGTCGCCCGCAAGGGCGCCGCCCGCTATCACCTCGCGGTCGCCGGCCGCGCCGCGCACGCCGGCATCGAGCCGGAGTCCGGCGCGAACGCCGGCGTCGAGCTCGCCCACCAGGTGCTGGCGATCGCCGGCCTCGGCCGCGGCGACACCACCGTCACGCCGACGATGCTGACCGCCGGCACGAGCGAGAACAGCGTCCCGGCGGCGGCCCGGGTCGCGATCGACGTGCGCGCGTTCGACGACGCCGAGCTCGAGCGCGTGCACCGGGCGGTGCACGGGCTGCGGCCGGTCGGCGCGGGCACCACGCTCGCGGTGCGCGGGGGTGTGCACCGGCCCGCCATGCCTCCGTCGACGGCGGGCGCCGCCCTGCACCGGCTGACCCGCGACCTGGCCGCCCGCCTCGGTTTGCCCGCCCCGGCGGGCGTCGCGGTCGGCGGCGCCTCCGACGGCAACCTCACCGCGCACCTCGGCGTGCCGACCCTGGACGGCCTCGGCCCGGTCGGCGGCGGCGCGCACGCCGCGTCCGAATGGGTGGACCTGGCCGCGATGGCCGACCGCACCGACCTGCTCGCCGCCCTCGTCGCGCGGCTGGTCGGCGACGATGGCTGACATCGTGCGGTGGGTCGCGGGAGTCCTCGTCGTCCTCTTGGCGTTGCTCGCGCTGCACCTGGTCACCGCGCTGTTCCCACAGTGGCCGCTCTGGCTCTTCGGGCTCCTGGGCGGGATCTTCCTCGTCGCTCTGGTGGGGGCTCAGGCGCGCCCCACCGACCACGCGGGCGACGACGACTTCGAGGCATGATGCGGGGATGGACTACTACCTGCTGGGCGACGGCGTCCTCGTCGAGGAGTTCGTGCGCGCACCGGACCACTCGACGGTGGGCCTGCGCGGCGCGGTCTGGCGGGGGCATTGGTCGGCGTCGTCCGGCCTCGCGCTGCGTGCCGACCCGGAGTCGCTCGCGCGTCTGACGCCCACCGACCGTGCGGGCGGGGAGTCCGCGTACCGGCGGCTCGGTGGTGGGTCCCTGCCCGACGAGGCGGCGCTGCGATCACTCGCCGGCTACGAGCCGTTCCCGACCTCGGCGCCGTTGCGGTTGGGGCCGGCGGAGGCACCGGACGGGTTCCGCGAACGGCGGGTCTACCGGGTGCTGTTCGCGAAGGACCTGGCCATGGATCCGGGTCCGGAGCATAGCCGGCGCATCGGGGACGACCTCGTCAGCTGGACCCTGCGCCGCGTGGGCGGCATCGCTTGGGGCCTCGACGTCACGGTCCTGCTGGCGACGGACGCCGACCACGCCGTCGGGCCGCTGCTGCGCGAGCTGACGGAGACCGTACGCCGGCAGGGTCTGGTGCCCCTGACCACGGAACGCTTCAGCTGACGCGCTATTCGAGGCCCTCCCGGGAGATCGGCGGACCGATCCGGAAGCCGCGGAAGGTGGCCTCCAGGCCGGCCCGCGAGGGTGAGCACGCCATGACGCCGACACTCACGGTGGCGGGCAGGTCGAGGTGGCCCAGCCGCAGCAGCTGCCACGGGCCGTCGCCGCTGCGGCAGTGCACGGCGAGCGCGTCGTCGAAGCGGGTGACCCGCATGGCGACCTCGCCCGGCGGACCGGCGACGGGCGTGACCGAGAGGTCCGAGAACCCGCGGGTGTAGACCGTGCTCACCTGCACAGCGCCCGACGTCACCTCCAGGCCGGTCTTGAGCCAGTTGCGCTCGTCGGCCCGGACCATCATGCCGGCCTGGTCGAACAACGTCGTGTGCCCGGCCGACACGACGACTTCGGCGGTGAAGTCGCCGGTCGCCGGTTGGTGGAAGAAATGGCCGTTGTCGGTGGTCCAGCCGTAGAAGGTCGCGCGCCAGAAGTCCGTCTTCGACTCTGTCACGGCCCGCAGCACGTCGCCGTCCAGCGACCAGTCAGCCGGCTCGTTGAGCCACGTCATGTCCGTCAGCACCGGCCGAGCGTATCGGAGATCCTCTATGCTGTCCGGTGTGGACGAGCTGACCGCATTGGACACGAGCGTCGCGCACTCGGCGCGGCTGTGGAACTACCTGCTCGGCGGCACCGACAACTTCCCCGCGGACCGGGCGGCGGCCGAGCAGGTGCTGGCGTTCCTGCCGGAGCTCGTGCAGTCGGCGCGGTTCAACCGGGAGTTCCTCGGCCGGGCCGTCCGGCACCTGGCCGGCGAGGCCGGGGTGCGCCAGTTTCTCGACCTCGGCAGCGGCCTGCCGACCGCCGCCAACACCCACGAGGTCGCGCAGTCCGTGGCGCCCGACTGCCGGGTCGTCTACGTCGACCACGATCCGATGGTGCTGCTGCACGCCCGGGCGCTGCTGACCAGCGACCCGGCCGGCGCCACCGACTACCTGGAGGCCGACGTCCGCGATCCCGTGTCGGTCCTCGCCGCCGCCGACCGCACGCTCGACTTCGACCGCCCGGTCGCGGTGATGCTGCTGGGCATCCTCAACTTCGTCGTCGACGACGACCAGGCCCGGCAGATCGTGACCGCGCTGACCGCGGCGGTGCCGGTGGGCAGCTACCTGGTCGTCTCGCACCCCACCCGCGAGGTCAACCCCGAGGCGGTCGACCGCGCGGTGGCCATGTGGAACGACAGCGGCGCAGCCCCGATGGCGGTCCGCGACCCGGCCGACCTCGCCCGCTTCTTCGAGGGCTGGCAACTCCTCGAGCCTGGTCTGGTCACCTGCTCGCAATGGCGGCCGGGCGGCAACGACGAGACCCCGGTCTCCGAGTACGCCGCCGTGGCCCGCAAGAGCGCCTGAGCGCTCAGGGAGCGGCACGGGCCAGGCGGGCACAGGCCAGCACGGTCAGGACGGCGCCGACCAGCAGCGCCGCGACGACGCCGCCGGACTCGACGTCGGGTCCACCGTCGACGGCCACCGCGACGGCGTAGAACACGTCGCCGCGGGGTGGCTCCGGCCAGCTCCGCCAGGCCTCGTCGACCGTGAACCAGGTCAGCACGGCCAGCGGCGTCGTGCCCGCCGCGACGATCGCGACGGCGCCGTGCCGCCGCACCGCCCGCCGCACGAGCCAGACGTAGCCGCCGACGACGCACGCCACCTCCACGGCCGCGGTGATCGGGCCGACCAGAGCGACGATCAGCGGCAGCAGCACCAACGCCAGCAACGTGATCGGCACCACGGTCGCGGAGGCCGGGCCCAGGTGGCGCAGCCGCTCGCGCGGGAGCCGGCTGACCGCGCCGACCAGACAGCCGACGGCCAGCACGAGGCAACCCGCCACGGTGGCGTGCCACCAGAACTGCTGCCACTGCCAGCGCGGGTCCCGCACCGACACGAACAGGTCGTCGGTGCCGACCGGCCACCGCCACAGCAGGGCGAGGACGGCAGCGGCGCACAGCGTGAGCGCACCGCTGAGCAGCACGCGGGTCGCCCGGGGCACGCCCGGGTCGCGCAGCGCCGGATGCACCGCGGCCACCCCCAACGCGACGGCCGCACCGACCACCGCCATGTCGACGCTGCCGGCCGTCGCGGCAACGATCGCGACCAGCGCGGCGAGAGCCATCACGACCACGAACCGCAAAGACATCGGCACAGGCTAATGGCTTCTGCCCGCCCGGGCCTGCCGGTCAGGCGGTCTCCAGCGGCGCGGACGACCCACTGGCGAGTGCCTGCTCCACCCGGTCGAAGCCTTGCCGGATCAGCGTGCCGTAGTCGCCGTCGGGCAGGCTGTCGAGCAGGGCCCGCGCCGCATCGAGGTGGTGCGGGGCCACGTCCGCGTGGCCGAGCCGGCGGTGCACGTCGGCCAGGTTGAGGTGCAGGGACGGCAGCATCGCCTGGACCTGCCAGGACGCGTCGTGCTGCCGCGCCCGGTCGTCCGTCAGCACGGCGGCCGCGGCCAGCGCCCGCTCGTCCCAGCACAGCTCGTCCTCGGGGCTCTCCTGGAGGTCAGCCAGGTAGTGCGCGATCGTGCAACGGTGCAGCGGGTCGTCGGCCTGGCCCCAGAGGCGCGTCAGCGCATCCCTCGCCGCTGTCCTCTGCCCGGCCTGCCCCATTCTCACGGCCTCGGCGATGCCGGCCATCACGGTGTCTGTCACGGGGGCAGATCATGGGGCCTCGACCAGGTCGAGGGTCAAACCGACCCTCAGCCGTCGTCGCGGACGACGCAGAACGGGTGGCCGGCCGGGTCGATCAGCACCCGCACGTTGTCCTGGGGTTGGTGGTCGGCGAGCTTCGCTCCCTCGGCCACCGCCTCGGCGACCGCGGCGTCGAGGTCAGCGACCTGGAAGTCGAAGTGCATCATGGGCCGCTGGTCACCGTCGGCGGGCGGCCACACCGGCGGCCGGTAGCCGGTCGCCTGCTGGAACACCACGAAGGGCCCTTCGGGGGCGGTGGCCACGACCGCCGTCCCCGGTTCTTCGTGCACCACGGGCCAGCCGAGCAGCGTCGAGTAGAAGCGTGCCAACGCGGCGGGGTCGGGTGCCTCGACGGCGGTGCCCCACCACATTCCTGGCGTACGAGACAACATCCGGGCACTGTAGACCCGTTCACCGGCGGCGGGCGACGGTCACGCCGTCGCGGACCGGAAGCAGGACGGCCTCCACCCGGTCGTCGGTGGCGATGGTGGCGTTCAGGGAGCGGACGGCCGCCGTCTGCTCGTCGGACCGGTCCGGGTCGAGCACCCGGCCGCCGAGGAACATGTTGTCCAGCACGATCAGGCCGCCGGGACGCAGTCGGGCCACGATCTCGGCGTAGTAGGCGGGGTATTCGGGCTTGTGCGCGTCGACGAACGCGAAGTCGAGGTCGGCGTCGGCGGGCAGGGCGCGCAGGGTCTCGAGGGCCGGCGCCAGACGGAGATCGATGCGGTCGTCGACACCGGCGCGCGCCCAGAACGGGCGCCCGATCGACGTCCACTCCGCGCTCACGTCGCAGGCCAACAGCCGCCCACCCGGTGCCAGGCCGCGCGCGATGCACAGCGTCGAGTAGCCGGTGAAGACGCCGACCTCGACGGCCCGCCGGGCGTTGGTGAGCCGGGTCAGGATGGTCAGCAAGGCGCCCTGGTCGGGTGAGACCTGCATGCGGGCCGTTCCCGGCCGAGTGGTGACGATCCGAACGCCGCGGCAGTTCAAGGCCCTCGGCCACCCTCAGCGGCACCGCCTGTTGACGATGCTGCGCCAGCGACCGGCCACGCTCGGCCAGCTGGCCGCGGCCGTGGGCTCGCCGAAGGGCACGGTCGGCTACCACGTCAAGGTGCTCGTCGACGCCGGCCTCGTCCAGCACAGCGAGACCGAGCACACGATGCTCCGGCATGTGTGGTTGACGCCGGCGCGAGCCCGGGACCTGGTCGCCCGCCTCGAGGCGTGGGGACACGAGCCGGAGGACATCGACGACGACACGGCGACGGCGTACGGCATCCTGCTCAGCGTCTTCCGCGCCGACGTGCCGAAGTTGCCGCGGGAGCCGTGACCGGTCGCCGCGCAGCGCGAAACTCGGTGGCGCGGTCCGCCGGTGCGGTGTTCGCTGGCCGCCATGATCGTTGTTTGCGCGGCGTCGGGTGCGCTGGGTCGGTTGGTGGTCGCGGAACTGGTCGCCCGGGGTTCGCGGGTGGTGGCCGCCGTCCGCGACCCGGCTGTCGACCTGGTGGGTGCCGAGGTCCGGCACGGCGACTACGACGACCCGGTGAGCCTGCGGTCGGCGCTGTCCGGGGCCGAGCGGGTGCTGCTGATCTCCTCGCCCGAGCTCGCCACCGACCGGCGGGTCGCCCAGCACCGCGCGGTGATCGACGCGGCGGTCGCCGAGGGGGTACGCGCCGTCGCGTACACCAGCTTCCTCGGCGCCGACCGGGGCGGTGATCCGATGAACGCGGCGCACCACGAGACCGAGCGGGCGCTCGTCGCCAGCGGGTTGGGCCACACGATCCTGCGGCACCCGTTCTACACCGACGCCTTCGTCAACGCGGCCGTTGTCGGGTCCGGGGTGCTGCTCTCCGCCACCGGCGGGCGCGGCCTCAACACCGCGCTGCGGGCGGACCTGGCCGAGGCCGCGGTGAACGTGCTGACGGACGACAGCCACCTCGGCCGGGCGTACGACCTGACCGGTCCGCCGTGGACCTACCAGCAGCTCGCTGAGGTGCTGCGGGAAGCCGGCCGGCCGGTCGAGCACCGTGACTCTCCGGACGCGGTCCAGGGGCCGATGGGTTTCCTGATGGGGTTGGCCCGGGCCGGCAGGTTGGAACGCCAGACCGACGACCTGCGCCGGGTGCTCGGCCGCGAGCCGGCGACCCTGCGCCAGGTGGTGGAGCGGTTTCTCTAGGCGCGCGATCCGGATAACCCCGGCGTGAAGTGGATCGACGGACGACAGGCCCCGGCCTACAGTCCGTCGGATCTGGGGGAGGGACGCGTCCATGCAGGACCTCGAAGGTGACATGTTGCGGGCGGTGGCCGCGCTCAGCGGTGCGGTCGACTTTCTGCACCGCTACGACCGGCTGCAGGCCGCGCTCCGGATCGAAGCCGGCACGACGCCGTCGGCACTGACCACCACGGCGGAAGACGGCCTCGCGGCCGCGCACCGGGTTCTCGATACCCTCCGCTCACCCAACGGGCGCCCGGTGCGCGCCGAACCCTTCATCCCGGCCCAACGCACCTCCCGCGACCGCCTCGGCGACCCGGGGGAGTAGGAGGCGCTTATCGCCCGCGCAGGGTGGCTGACGGCGACTCGCCGTAGCGTTCGCGGTACGCCGCCGCGAAGCGGCCCAGGTGGCCGAAGCCCCACGCGTGCGCGATCGCGGCCACCGTGTCGCGCCCGGGCACCGGGTGGCGGAGCTCGTCGCGCGCGTAGCCCAGGCGAACGTGTTGCAGGTAGCCCATCGGTGAGAAGCCGACGTGCCGCCGGAAGCCCTCCTGCAGCGAGCGCGCCGAGACCCCGGCGATCCGGGCCAGCTCCGCGGTGGTGAAGGGATGGGTCGGGTCGGCCTCCATCACCTGGATGGCGCGGCGGACCGTGCGCGGGCGGACCGGGGGCGTGTCGGCGGTGAGCGCGTCCGCGTACTGGTGGTCGACCGCGTACAGCAGCCCGCCGAGCAGGCCCTGCGCATAGCGCTCCGCGACCAGCGGCTGGCGCAGCGCGCTGTGCGGGTTGGCGACCTCCGACCGCAGCAGGTTGATCATGCGGGACCAGGTCAGCCCGGCGCCGTGGGTCGTGTCGAAGCTCGCGCCGAACCGGATCGGGCCGCTCACCGGGCGGCCGAGCAGCGCCGCCAGCTCCGCCTCCAGCACCGCGCGGTCGAAGCGGATGCCGAGGCTGCGGCACTCGGCGGACCAGCGGCCGGCGTGCGCGCCGGCCCCGGGCCGGTAGACGGCGGCGCGGCGCGGGCTGGCGACGGTGATCGCGCCCCGGTGCTCGCTGCCGATCGCGCCGGCGATCGGCATGTTGACGTGGTACGCGTCGATCAGGTCGGCGCCGATGGCGACGTCGGCACCGAACTGGATGTCGCCGACGGTGACCGGGCCGAGCCGGACGATGTCGGCCGCGAGGGCCAGGGGCCGGGCGGTGTCGAGCAGGTCCAGGTCGACGTCGTAGTAGAACTCGGCGCAGAAGGCCCGCGCCTCGTCGAGGTCGCTGATGCGGAACGAGTGCGTCTCGATCGGCAACGGATCGCCACGCTGGGTAGTCGGCCCGTGACGCATGACCATGAGCATCGCTCGCGCAGAGTCGCACGTCAATCGGGCGCAGAGCGGGGTTGCCGGTCTAGCTGTTCGGCAACCCCGCGACTCCGCGTGCTGAGCTCAGCTCTCCAGGGTCGACTTCGCCCGGTCCGCGTCGACGAACTCGAGCTCCTCGACCCGGTCGCCCGGTTCCTCGTCGCTCATCCGGGCGATCGCCGCCCGGGACGCCGACCCGGCGGCCCAACCGATCGCCGCGCCGACCGCGGCGGCCGCGATCAGAAGCACCCAGGGGGTGGGCATCCGGCGACCGGCGAGCGCGTCGAACGCGAGACCGGCTCGCCGCCGGGCCTCACCGGCCGCGTCGCCGACGGCGCTCGCCGCGCCACCGACGGCACCGGCCGCACCGCTGACGGTGCTGCCGGCGTCACCGGCCAGGTCGGCGGTGCGCCGTCCCGCGTACCGCGCCGAGTCGACGAAGGCGTGCAGGTGGTCCCAGGCATCGTCACTGATCCGCTCGGCCCTGCTCCGGCGGTCCATGAGGTTGGTTCCGAACATCCCTGCTGTCCTCCTCGGTCGCCGAACCTGCCACTTCGGAGCGTCCGAAGCTTGTTGTGGTGAGTGCCCGCCGGTCGGCGCGCGCAAACCACGGAACGCGACCTGGGTCACAGTGGACGGTCCGCGTCGCCTCACTCAGTGTGACGGGCGCCACGTGCGGTAGGCTGGCTGCGGCCGAATTCGACATGTGTGTTCGGTTCACGCGAGTCGAAGGTCACATATTCCTATTTTTGCCGGCTATGCCGGTTTCGGAATACGAGAAAGGGGAAAGTACGCGGCCGCAAGGCTGGCGACCATGTGATGGATGCGAATACTCTCGGTCGCGGTCCGCGTACTGTCGAAAGGTCCCCTGGATGCGGACCGAGGTTCGAGCTCGGAGGTAGTTGCGTGAGTCTGTCGATCGTGACAACTCGGCGTGCCAACGGAGTCCTCGAGATTGCCCCCCGCGGTGAGATCGACGTCGACTCCGCCCACGAGGTCAAAGAGGCCATTGCCGCTGCGCTGACCGATGACCGCCCCAACCGGATCGAGCTCAACCTCCGGTTGGTGAGCTTCATCGACTCCGTCGGAATCAGTGCGATGGTGGCCGGCTTCCAGACCGCCGAGGTGAGTGGCGTCAAACTGGTGGTCACCGAGCCCAGTCGGTTCGTACACCGCCAACTCTGGGTCACCGGTCTGCTCGGCCTCTTCGGCGCGCCGGAGCCCTATCTCGGCGACCTCAACACGCCGGCGGGGGCTTGACCCTTATAGGCGGTTAAAGCCTTCCCGGCAACTCTTGTCCGGGCTCGTGCGATCCGGCAGAGTCCCGGATCGTGGCGTGTTTGCGGATGGGCACGACCATCCTCCGGCGGTACGTCCTGCTGGCCCCGATCGCGCGTGGCGGGGTGTCGACCGTCTACCACGGCTTCGACAGCCACTCCGCGCGCCCGCTGGCCGTCAAGGTCATCACGCCGGCGCACGCGGACACCGCCGGCCGCGAGGCCGAGCTCACCGAGCGGCTCCGCCATCCGAGCGTTCCCAAGGTGTACGACCACGGGAGGGCGCGGCTGCCGGACGGTTCCGTCGCCCCGTACGTCGTCCTCGAGCTGCTCGACGGCATCGCGCTGGCCGGCCGGCTGGTCGGCGGCGCGCTGCCGTGGCCCGAGGCGGTGCGGATCGCGGCGACCGTCGCGGACGTCCTGGCCGTGGCCCATCGCCGCGGCGTCGTGCACCGCGACGTGTCGGCCCGCAACGTGATGCTGACCCGGGCCGGCGCCAAGATGATCGACTTCGGGCTGGCCGGCCCCGCCGGCGCACCGGGACTGCCCGCCGACGACGTCTTCGCCCTCGGCGCGCTGCTGCTGAGAATGCTCACGGGGTGGCCCGAACAGCACGGCCCGCGCCCCGCGCCGGTGCTGACCGTGCCCGGCCTGCCCCGCGCCGTCGCCGAGCTGTGCCGGGCGGCCATGAGCCGCGCACCGGCCGACCGACCGGGCAGCGCGGACGTCGCCATCGGTCTATGGTCATCGATCATGCCGGCCACCGCTCCGCTGCCCCAAACCCTTCCCGCGCCGGCCCTGCATCGCCTCAACTAGGGGTCTGCCTTGGCGAAGACCGGCTCGTTCACCTACGACCTGCGCGCCGGCTGCACGGTGGCCGATGCGGTGGCGTTGCTCTCCGACTTCAGCCGGCACACCGAGCTCCATCCGTTCATCGTCAAGGTGACCGAGGTGTCGCCAGTGGACGGTGCGGTGCGCAGCTTCGTGATCAACGATCGGTTTCCGCTCGGTCCGTTCCACTTCACGACCACGTACACCGCCGACGTCATGGCGATCAACAGGATCGGCCCACCGGACGCACCGCACGAGCTCGTGACCGAGGTCGTCACCGTCGCCCGCCAGCGGCCCGGCACGACGCTGCGCAACTGGACCAAGATCTACCCGCTGTCCGACGGCGGCTGCCGGATCGACGTGCGGATCACGCTCACCGCGCCGAGCATCCTTTACGGGTACGCGTTCAAGCAGGCGCGGGCGGCCCACCACGCGCTGGCGGAGCGACTGGCGACGGTGCTGGACAACACATCAGGGGGCACGCCGGACGGCGTACCCCCTGATGGTTCTTCGGGACCTCAGTAGACGCTCAGGTGCACGTGGTTGGTGTGGTCGCTGGACGGGTCGCCGCCCGCGCCGCTGTAGGACTTCCAACCACTGCTGGGTAACCAGATCTGCCGGTACCAGATCACGTAGAGCACGGCGAGCCGGTCCGAGTTGCGGATGAAGTAGTTCGCCAGGTTCGTGCCGTACGTCTTGTCGCCACCGGTCGCGTCGCCCTCGAAGCCGTTCTTCGCGGCCGCGAAGTCGCACGCCCGGCCCTTCGGGTGCTCGCCGGAGCCCCCGCTGCGGTAGCACGACACGTAGCGCGTGAAGTTGGCCGCCTTGGCCTGGTTCAGCGCGTGCAGGGTGCGCGGGGTGATGCAGCCGTTGGCCGGGGTCGGGTCGTTGACGCTGCACGACTCGGTCGGGTAGCTGCCGTCGCTGTTGCGCTTGGTGGGTGTGGCGGTGGCACCGCCCGAACCGCCGGTGTTGCTGCCGGTGCCGCCGGACTGGGCCGCCCGCGCCGCGTCGGCCTTCTGCGCTTTGGCCGCGACGTCCAGCGCCCGCTCCGCCTGGTCCTTGCGGGCCTTCATCAACGCCACCTGGCGTTCCTGCTCGCGTACCTCCGTCCGGATCGCCGCCGTGGCCGCGGCCGCCTTCTCCTTCGACTGATCGAGGTCCTGGATCTCGCGCTGCTCGTTGGCGGCGACCATGCCGAGCGCGTTCGCCCGCTCCAGGAAGCGCTCCGGCGAGTCGGCGTTGATTAGTGCGGACATCGGGCCGAGCCGGCCGGTGCGGTACGCCGAGCGGCCGATCTCCGCGACCGTCTCGACGTGCGTGGCCAGGTCCTGCTCGATCGTCCGCAGGGCGGTCTCCTGCTCCTTCTGCTTGCCCTGCGACCGCTTCAGCGCGGTCTGGGCGTCCAGGAAGCCGCGGCTGGCCTTGTCGAGCTGGTCCCGCAGCTCCTCGGTGCCGCCCTCGTCGTACGGGTCCGCGTTGGCCGGCGCCAGCGGACCGACGAGCCCGAGCACCAGCCCGAACATCGCGACCGTGGCAACCCGGATCCATTGTCGTGTCATCTGGGTCGTCCTTCCGTCAGCCGCGACCGGGGTCGGGGTCTGTCGGTCGAAGATCGAGATGGAGGGTACCCACGAATGCCTACGGAGCGGGAGGTCCGTTAAAGAGGCATTGACGTAACTTGCCCGGATTTATTCGGGCAAATGGACGTCGAAGGTCACCAAAGTTAAGGCCGCGCTAAATACAAAGGGTCACCAGCGGGCGGTGTGGCAGTCGCCCGTCGAGGCGACCGGCTCCACCTGGAGCGTCGCGTGCTCGATGCCGAAGCCGTCGTGCAGCGTCTCCCGGGCGGCGGTCAGCACGGTCGCGACCTCGGCGTCGCCCTCGATGCCGAGGTGCGCGGAGGCCACCTCCATGCCCGAGGTCAGCGTCCAGACGTGCAGGTCGTGCACGTCGCACACGCCCGGCACCGCGCCGAGCGAGGAGCGCATCGCGGACACGTCGAGGTGCTCGGGAGCCGCCTGCACCAGGATCCGCAGCGCCTCGCGACCGAGCTTCCAGGTGCGCGGCAGGATGAACAGGCCGACGGCGACCGCGACCAGCGGGTCGACCAGGAACCAGCCGGTGGCCGCGATCACCCCCGCGCCGACCAGCACGCCGACCGAGCCGACCAGGTCGCCGAGCACCTCGAGATAGGCGCCCCGCACGTTGATGCTCTCCTTCGCGCCGCGGCGGAGCAGCGCGAACGCGACGATGTTGGCGACCAGGCCCAGCCCGGCGACGATCAGCATCGGCGTGGTGTTGACCTCGGGTGCGTCGCCGAACCGGCGGACGGCCGCCACGAGCACGTAGATCGCGACCCCGAACAGCAGCACCGCGTTGCCCAGGGCGGCCAGCACCTCCAGGCGGTAGAGGCCGAAGGTGCGCTGCGGGTCCCGCGCGGCCCGCCGGGCGGCGGTGATCGCGGCGAGGGCCATGCCGATGCCGAGGACGTCGGTGAACATGTGCCCGGCGTCCGAGAGCAGCGCGAGCGAGCCGGTGGCGAACGCGGTGATCGCCTCGACGACCATGAAGACCGCGAGCAGGCCGAAGGCGGCCCAGAGCCGCCCGCGGTGCTGAGCGCCCGCGTCGCGTACCCCGTGGTCGTGCCCTGCCCCCACCGGTCCTCCCGTCCGTTGACGCCGCTGCTCACTACAGTCTTATGCAAACATCGCTATGTATGCAAAGGTGACACCGGGAACCATTCCCATTGTCCGCCGGACGGGTCGCTCGTCATGGTTACCGGTGGGGCTCGGCGGGTCCCTGGGGTAGGTGCGGAGACTGACCGAACTGGCTAGCCTTTCCGATCATGGCGGCCTTCGATGCGGACACGGACCTGAGCCACGACCGGGCCTACCGGCTGATGGCGAACACCCCGGTGACGTTGTTCTGGCGCCGGGAGATCCTGGACGACACGACGGCGTGGCTGGCGGCACACGGCTACCAGGTCACGACGCTGGACGCGGCCGGGTGGTGGACCGAGGAGGACCTGCACCGCGCCGTCGCGGCCGCGCTGAGCTTTCCCGACTGCTACGGGCGCAACCTCGCCGCGCTCAACGACTGCATGCGCGACGTCGTCAACCAGCGGTACGGCTGGGCGGCCGGCACCACCGGGCTCGTGCTCGTCCTCACCGGCTACGACGCGTTCGCCAGGCACCGACCCCGCCACGCGCACGTCGTGCTCGACATCATGGCCGACCGCTCGCGCGCCGCCGCGCTGCTCGGCCGCCGCCTGATGTGCCTGGTGCAGAGCGACGACCGACAGATCACCTTCGAACCGGTCGGCGCCACGGCGGTCGGCTGGAACGAGGCCGAATGGCTCGACGCCAGCCGGGCTTCCTAGGCCCGCCGGAAGTCGGCTACGCGCCCTCCGGCGTCAGGCGGACGCGGCGCAACAGTTGCGCGTTGAGCGCCACCACGATCGTCGACGCGGACATCAGCACCGCGCCGATCGCGGGGCTGAGGGTGAGGCCGGCCCAGGCCAGCACGCCGGCCGCCAGCGGGATCGCCACGACGTTGTAGCCCGCCGCCCAGGACAGATTCTGGATCATCTTGCGGTACGCGGCGCGGGACAGCCGGATGACGCCGCTGACCCCGCGCGGGTCGGACGACGCCAGCACCACGCCCGCGGACTCGATCGCCACGTCGGTGCCGGCGCCGATCGCGATGCCGACGTCGGCGCGGGCCAGGGCCGGTGCGTCGTTGACGCCGTCGCCGACCATCGCCACCCGCAGGCCGCGCGCCTGCAGGTCGGCGACCGCGCGGTCCTTGTCGGCCGGCAGCACCTCGGCGAACACCTCGTCGATCCCGGGCCGGAAGCCCAGGTCGGCGGCCACCGCCTCGGCCACCGCGCGCGAGTCTCCGGTGATCATCGCGATCGTCCGTACGCCCTGGTCGCGCAGTTGCGCGATCGCCTCCCGGGCCTCGGGCCGCACCTCGTCCTCCAACGCGAACGCGCCGAGCACCTCGGGTGTCGCGCCCAACCGCAGCAGGTGCAGCACGGCTGCGCCGCGACCGGCCCAGCCGTCCGTCTGCTTGGTCAGCTCGGCCGGCACCGACACCGCCAGCTCGCGGAGCAACGCCGGCCCGCCCACGGCGTACGACGTGCCGTCGATGGTGGCCTGCACACCCCGGCCGGTCAGCGACCGGAAATCGCGAGCCGCGGCCGGGCTGCCGGCCGCCGTCACGATCGCCTTGGCCAGCGGGTGCTCGCTGTCGGCCTCGACGCCGCCGCCGAGCCGCAGCACCTCCTGCTCGGTGACGCCGTCGACGGCAGCCACCCCCGTGACCTTGTGCGCGCCCTTGGTCAGCGTGCCGGTCTTGTCGAACAGCACCGCGTCGACGGTGCGCATCCGCTCCAGCGCGAGCCGGTCCTTGACCAGGATGCCCGCGCGGGCCGACACGGCCGTGGACAGCGCGATGACCAGCGGGATGGCCAGCCCCAGGGCGTGCGGGCAGGCGATCACGAGGACCGTGATCGTGCGGACCACCGAGTCGTCCAGGTTGCCGGCGACCCACCACGCGAAGAAGGTGACCACCGCGACCCCGGCGGCGACGTAGAACAGCGCCGCGGCGAACCGGTCGGCCAGCACCTGCGCGCGGCCGCCGGAGGCCTGCGCCTGTGCGACGAGCCGCTGGATGCCGGCCAGCGCGGTGTCCGCGCCGACGGCGTCGATCCGCACACGGACCGCGGAGTCGGTGACCACCGTGCCGGCCACCACCCGGTCGCCCGGCTCGCGCGGCACCGGCCGGGACTCGCCGGTGATCATGGACTCGTCGACCTCGGCGGTGCCTTCGGTGAGCCGCCCGTCCGCGGGCACCCGGCCGCCCGGTCGCACCAGCACGACGTCGTCGAGCCGCAGCGCCGTCACCGGCACGGTCTCCACCCCGCCGTCGGTGATCCGCTCGGCGTCGTCGGGCAGCAGGGCCGCCAGCGCCGCGAGTGCCCCCTGCGCCTGGCCGATCGCCTTCATCTCCTGCCAGTGGCCGAGCAGCATGATGGTCACCAGCGCGGCGAGCTCCCACCAGAAGTCGAGGTCGAACGCCCCGGCCGCGGTCGCCAGCGAGGCACCGTAGGCCACGGTGATCGCCATCGCGATCAGCAGCATCATGCCGGGCGCCCGGTCGCGGACCTCGCGGACCGCGCCGACCAGGAACGGCCAGCCGCCGTAGAGGAAGACGACCGACGAGAGCACCGGGCCGATCCAGTCGATGCCCGGGAAGTCCAGCGAGTAGCCGAACCAGTCCATCACCATCTCGCTGGTCACGACGATGGGCACGGTCAGGGCCAGGGACAGCCAGAACTTGCGCCGGAACTGTTCCGGATCGTGTCCAGCGTGCTTGTCGTGGTGTGCGTGGTCTGCTGGCATGCGTCCACCATACCCCCAGGGGGTATATGTGCAAGCCGCTGTGCGACTATGCCGCGCATGTCCAACGAGCCGGTCGTCATGCAGGTCTACTGCCGCGTCGAGGTGCTGGTCCGCGATCCCGCCGCCGTGGCCGAACGGGCCGTCCGGGAGTTGACCGCGGCCGACATCGACTGGTCGGCGGAGCCCGACACGCTCGACGAGGCCGTGGCCGAGCTCCGGACGGACCTGCCACGGGCCCTGGGCAGCCTGCTCGATCCCGACCGGATGCTCGTCGACGTGTCCGGTGTGGAGTTCCGCGGCGGATACCTGTGGGTCGAGCCCGGCGCGCCGTCACCCCGGTTCCTGCCGGGCTTCGCCGACCCTGAGGAGCGGTAGCCTCGCGCGCATGGAGCCGATGACCTTTCGCGCGGTGGCCGACTGGGAGGCCTGGCTGGCCGACCACCACCACACCGCCGGCGAGGCGTGGCTGGCGATCGCGAAGAAGGGCGCCGCGACCCCGACGATCTCCGCGGCCGAGGCCGGTGACGTGGCGATCTGTTTCGGCTGGATCGACAGCCAGCGCCGCGGCCTGGACGCCGAGCATTTCCTCCAGCGTTACTCGCCTCGCCGCAAGGGCGCGCGCTGGTCACAGGTCAACGTGGACCGCGCCGAGGCGCTGATCGCCGCCGGCCGGATGCGGCCCGCCGGGTTCCGCCAGATCGAGACGGCCAAGAGCGACGGGCGCTGGGCCGCCGCCTACCCGCCACAGAGGGACGCGAAAACTCCCGATGACCTCGAAGCGGCCCTCGTGGACAATCCGGCCGCGGCCGCGCGGTTCGCCGCGCTCGACAAGACGGCCCGCTACTCGGTGATCCTCAAGCTGACCAGCGCGCCCAGCGCCGCCGCCCGGGCCAAGCGGCTCGCCGCGCTGACCGACCTGCTGGCCAGTGGCGAGCCCATCCCGCCGCCACAAGTTGGTTGAAGATTGAACCTCATCGACGCGACGTGCGTGCCTTCCTGAACGGACGTCACGTCGAGAGGAGACGCCATCGTGCGCCACCGAATCGCGCTGGGACTCACCGCGGTGCTTGCCGCCACCCTGCTCGGACCGGCCGGCACAGCCAACGCACACGACCGGAAACTCGAGACCACCATCGCGCTGCCGAACGGCTTCCAGCCGGAGGGCATCGCCATCGGCACGCTCCCGTACGCGTACTTCGGGTCCCGGGCGACCGGGGCCATCTACCGGGCCAGCCTCACCACCGGCCGGGGCGAGATCATCAACCCGGGCTTCGGCGCCGGATCGCTCGGGCTCAAGCTCGACCGGCAGGGCCGGCTCTTCGTCAGCGGCGCCGCGAGCGGTGACGGCCGGGTCGTCGACGCGCGCACCGGCGCCACGCTCAAGATCTGGAACTTCACCGACGGGACCAGCTTCGTCAACGACGTGATCCTGACGCGCGACGCCGCCTGGTTCACCGACTCGCAGAACCCCGTGCTCTACAAGGTGCCGTTCGGCCGCCACGGCAAGCTGGGCGACACGTTCGAGACCGTCCCGCTCACCGGCGACTTCGTGTTCACGCCGGGCGCCTTCAACACCAACGGCATCGACCGCACGCCGGACGGCCGGAACCTGCTGATCGTGCAGTCGAATACGGGCTTCCTGTTCGTGGTCGACCCGGACACCGGTGCCACCACCCAGGTCGACCTGGGCGGCGCGCTGATGACCAACGGTGACGGCATCTGGGTGGAGGGGCGCCGCCTCTACGTGGTGCAGAACCGCCTCAACCAGATCGCCGTCGTCGACCTCAACCGGTCCGGCACCCGGGGCAGCGTGGTCCGCACGATCACCAGCCCCGCGTTCGACGTGCCGACCACCATCGCCGCGTACGGCAAGCGGCTCTACCTGCCCAACGCCCGGTTCACCACCCCACCGACGCCGGACACGACCTACACCGCGGTCGCCGTCAGGCGCTGACCTCGACGGTCACCAACCGCTGGGTGGCGCGGGACAGGGCGACGTACAGCGTGCGCACGCCCGCCGCGCCACCCGCGCGGATCTCGCTCGGCGCGACCAGCACGACGGCGTCGTACTCCATGCCCTTGGCCTGCAGGCTGGTGACGACCTGGAGGCGCGGGTCGTCGAAGTCGGCCAGCCAGCCGGCGACCTCGCCTACCCGGGGGACCGCCGTGATCACGCCGACCGTGCCCTCGACCTCGCCGAGCTGCTCTTCGACCGCCTCGTGCACGGTCGCGGCCAGCGAACCGGCCGGCACCGTCAGCGCCACCGGCGGCACACCCGTCGACCGCACGGCGGTCGGCAGCGGCAGGTCCGGCGCGATCGTGCGGATCTCCGCCGCCGCCACCTCGAAGATCTCGGCCGAGTTCCGGTAGTTGGTCGTCAGTGTGTAGACGTTGCGCGCCCGCGAGCCCAGCGCCCGGTCCCGGGACTGGTCGAGCTCGGTCGGGTCGCCGGTCCACGCGGTCTGCGCGGGGTCACCGACCACGGTCCACGACGCCAGCCGGCCGCGCCGGCCCAGCATCCGCCACTGCATCGGCGAGACGTCCTGCGACTCGTCGACCACGACGTGCGCGTACTCCCGGTAGTCGTCCGGCCGGGCGGTGGCGGCGGCCCGGGCGGCCCGGGCCCGCTCGGTGGACGTGCTCAGCTCGTAGACGCCGCGCGCCACCTCGAACTGGTTGCGCTGCGCTCGTGAGGGCTGGGCCGGCCGGCCGAGCTGCGCGTCGAGCTCGTCGAGCAGGGCGACGTCGGCGATCGTCGGGTCCTCGGGGTGGAAGCTGCCGGTCAGCAGGCGCACCTCGGCCGGGGTCAACAGGCCGTCCGCGTACCGGCGCAGGCGCGCGGGATCCGCCAGCCAGGCCAGCACGTGGCGCGGGCGCAGCCGGGGCCACCACTCCTTGACGAAGGAGCGGAAGTCCTCGCGCCCCGCCAGTTCGCCCTCGAACTCGGCCTTCTTCAGCCCGGGGATCCGCTGCTCCTGGAGCTGGGCCCAGAGCGCGTCGAAGAGCCCATCGAAACCGACCCGGCGGACCTCGTTGCGGCGGGCGCCGCGGGGCAGCGCGCGGGTCCGGATCCGGTCGAGCTGGGCGCGGTCGAGCTGGAGCAGGGTGCCCCGGTAGAGCAGGCGCAGCGAGGTCGGGCCGTCCGGCACCGCGTCGTGGGAGGCCCGCTCGAGCACCCGGCGCATCCGCAACGAGCCCTTGACCGCCGCCACCGGGCCCGGGTCGCTGCGGGTCGCCGACCAGCCCGGCACCAGCGAGCCGAGCGACCGCAGGGTCGCCGACTCCTCGCCGAGGGACGGCAGCACCGACGCGATGTATTCGACGAACACCGTCGACGGGCCGACCACCAGGATGCCGCCGCCGGCGAACCGGTTGCGGTCCGAGTAGAGCAGGTACGCCGCCCGGTGCAGGGCCACTGCGGTCTTGCCGGTGCCGGGGCCGCCGGACACGACCGTGACGCCGCCGCCGGGGGAGCGGATCGCCTGGTCCTGCTCGCGCTGGATGGTGGCGACGATGTCGCGCATGCCGTGCCCGGTCGCCTTCGACAGCGAGGCGAGCAGGGCGCCGTCGCCGACCACCCGCATCTGCTCGGGCGCCGCCTCCGGGTCCAGCAGGTCGTCCTCGATGCCGGTCACCTTGACGCCGGACGACTGGATCATCCGGCGCCTGATCACGCCCCGCGGCTCGGCCGCCGTGGCCTGGTAGAACGCGGCCGCCGCGGGCGCGCGCCAGTCGACGACCATCGGCTGCGCGTCCTCGTCGCGTACGCCCAGCCGACCCACGTGGAAGCTGGCGCCGCCGTGCATGTCCAGCCGGCCGAAGACCAGCCCCTCGTGCTCGGCGTCGAGCAGGTAGCGGCGGCGGGCGGCGTGGAACACGAACGCGTCCCGCTCGACGAGCGCACCGAAGTTGCCGACCGAGGCCTGGCGGTAACCCTCCCGCTCGGCCTGGGCGGCCGCCCGGCGCAGCTCGTCGACCCGGGCGTACACCCGGTCCACGTGCTGCTGCTCGGTCGCGATCTCCTGCTGGAGCGTGGTGACGTCGGTCAAGCGGATGGCTCCTCGTGCGTGTGCTCGGTCGCAGGTCGTGCGACCAACCCGAACGAGAGTACGGGTCGCCGAGCCCGGACGAATCGGTAACCGGGTCGATGTGCGCCTACTCGCACCTCGATAGAATCGCCGTTGAGCCCTTAAGTTGATGCCGTGTCGCATCAACGATGGATGATCTACGGCGCCAACGGCTATACGGGTGACCTCACCGCCCGGTTGGCCGTCAGCCGCGGTGCCCGCCCGCTCCTCGCCGGCCGCAACGCCGCCGCCGTCCGTGCCCTCGCCGACGAGCTCGGCCTCGACCACGTGATCTTCGACCTGCGTGATCCGGTCGCTACCCGCCGTCACCTGGCCGACGTCGACGCCGTCGCGCACTGCGCCGGCCCCTTCGTGGCCACCGCCGGCCCGATGGTCGACGCCTGCCTCGACACCGGCACCCACTACCTCGACGTGACCGGCGAGCACCCGGTCTTCGAGGCCGTGCTGGCCCGGGACGCCGACGCCCGGGCGGCCGGGGTGGTGCTGCTCACCGGGGCCGGCTTCGACGTCGTGCCGACCGACTGCCTGGCCAACCTGCTGCACGCGGCGCTCCCCGACGCGACCGCGCTGGAGCTGGCCTTCGTCGCGCCCGGCGGGCTGAGCCGGGGCACGGCGACCACCGGCCTGTCGATGAACGCTCGCGGTGGTTGGCGGCGGATCGCGGGGACGTTGGTGTCGACGCCGATGGGCACTCCGGCGCGGGACGTGCCGTTCCCGACCAAGGTCCGCCGCGTCGGCGCCGTCCCGTGGGGCGACCTGGTCACCGCGCATCACTCGACCGGGATCGGCGACATCGTCGTCTACACCCGGGTGCCGGCGCCGAGCCTGCTGTCCCGGTTGATCCGGTTCGCGCCCGTCCGCGCGCTCGCCGCTAGGGCGATCAAGCGCCAGCCGCCCGGCCCGACGGCCGCCACCCGGGCCGCGACGACCTGCGAGGTGTGGGGCGAGGTGCGCAACGCGGCCGGCGAGGTCCGCACGGCGACGCTGACGGGCCCCAACGCGTACGACCTGACCGCCGACGCCCTGCACCGCGCGGTGGAGCACCTCCTGGCCGGCGCCGCCGAACCAGGCGCGCACACCCCGGCCACCGCCTTCGGCCCGGACTTCCTCACCCACCTCGACCGGGTGGTGGTGAAGGCGCCCTGACTCAGGCGGCCTGGAGGTCCGGGGCGTCCTGGGGGTTGCCCAGGGCGGCCCGGGTCACCTGGGCCAGCGCCGCCGTCACGATCGCGGGGCGCTCCAGCATCAGCATGTGGCCGGCGCCGGGGCAGACGGTGAGCTCGGCGTTGGGCAGGGCGGCGGCGATGGACACCGCGCAGGGCGGCGGCGTGAGCCGGTCCTGGTCGCCGACCAGCGCCGCCGCCGGCAGGTCGCCGAGGGCGGCCAGGGTGGTCAGGCGCTGCTGCTCGCCGACGGACGAGCGGAACGCGCCGATCGCCAGGAGCTGCGCCCGGGCCACGGCGGCGGTCGTCACGATCAGGTCCTCGGGCGTGCACCGGTCGCCGAACAGCAGCCAGCGCAGCGACGGGGCCAGCGCGCGGAGCACGTAGCGGTGCAGCCGCCAGGAGCCGCCGCGCGCGAGGATGCCGGCCCCGGTGGTCTCCGCGAGGCGGATGAGGCGGGTGATCCGCGGGGGGAGTCCGTACACCGTGTGGGTGTGTCCCTCGGCCGTGGTCGAGATGAACACGAGCCCGGCCACCCGCAGGGCGAAGAACCGGGGGTGGCCGTGCGCGAACTCCATGATCGTCATGCCGCCCAGCGAGTGGCCGGCGAGCACGATGGGGCCGGTGGGAGCGACCGCGGTGATCACCTCGGCCAGGTCGTCGCCGAGCTGGGCCAGGTTGGCGCCGGCCCGGGTGGTGCCGTCGGAGCGGCCGTGCCCGCGGGCGTCGTACGCCACGATCCGCACGGGGCTGCCGAGGGCCTCCTGGAGCCGCGTGAGCTGGCGGTGCCAGGTGCGGGTGTCCAGGGTCCACCCGTGCAGCAGGAAGACGGTGATGGGCGCGTCGTCGGCCCCGCTGATCTCGACGTGCAACCGCACGCCGTCTGGCAGCGTCACCGAGCTCCGCTGCGGCATGGTCACCTCCAAGGCCGAGGATTCCGCACCGACGTTCTTACCCACGCGCATACCGGGCAGTAACAATCATGCCTTAAGCTGCGTTCAGCTCGCTAGATCGAAGATCCGGTTTACGCCGTTTCGACGAAAGTGCGCCGGATGGGTGGCTCGGCCATGGGTGGCAACGTAAAGAAAACCATCAATTACCTACGGTAGCCTCGACACGAGGCCTGTTCACCTGTTGAAGTAAGGACTCGGTCTGCACAATGGGAGGCTGGGTGGACGAGCTGATCGCGGAGGCGAAAGAGGTCGCGACCGCCGCCGCGACCCGGCTGGGCATCACCGTGCGAGAGCTGCGCGAACCCGCCGCGCACGACGAGGCGGCACGGTTGTTCGGCAGGATCTGGCGCACGGACTCGCCCAACGAGCTGTTGGACGCGCGGATGATGCGCGCGCTGTCCTACGCCGGCAACTACGTGGTGGGCGCGTTCCGTGACGAGGAGATGATCGGAGCCGCGGTCGCCTTCTTCGGGCTCGACCACCTCCACTCGCACATCACCGGTGTCGACCCGGCGACGCAGAGTCGCGGTGCGGGGCACGCCATCAAGCTGCACCAGCGCGCCTGGGCGCTGGACCGGCGGATCGAGTCGGTGCACTGGACGTTCGACCCGCTCGTCCGTCGCAACGCCTACTTCAACCTGCACAAGCTCGGCGCCCGCGCGGTCAAATACCTGCCTGACTTCTACGGCGTGATGACCGACGGCATCAACGCCGGCGACGCCACCAGCGACCGCCTCTACATCCAGTGGGACGTCGCGTCGCCCGAGGCGATCGCGGCCGCGGCCGGCGACCCACGCGAGATCAACATGCAGGCGGTGTACGCCGCCGGCGCCGAGGTGGCGCTCGCCCGCGACGACTTCGGGCGGCCCAGCCCCGGCAAGGCGGTGCACGACGGCCGCCCGCTGCTGGTCGCCGTGCCCCTGGACATCGAGGTCCTGCGGGGCACCGACCCGCCGCTCGCGGTCGCCTGGCGGCGCGAGGTCGCCAACGCGCTCTGCGCGGCGTTCGACTCCGGATATCGCATCGCGGGGATGGCCCGCGATGGTTGGTACGTCATGGAAGCCGAGTAGAGGACAACCGTTGAACCTGCGTGGTCTCGAGCTCCGCCGCATCGCCCTGCCGTTGGTCAGCCCGTTCCGCACCTCCTTCGGCACCGAGACCGCACGCGACGTCCTGCTGGTCCGCGCGGCCGGCGACGGCGCCGAGGGCTGGGGCGAGTGCGTGGCCATGTCGGAGCCGCTCTACTCCAGCGAGCACGTCGACGGCGCCGCCGAGGTGATCCGCCGGTTCCTGCTGCCCGAGGTGGTCGCGCTGGCCAAGGCCGGCGAGCTGACCGTGCCCCGGCTCGAGTCGTCGCTCGAGCGGATCAAGGGCCACCCGATGGCCAAGGCGGCCGTGCTGACCGCGCTGCTCGACCTGTCGCTGCGGGAGTCGGGCACGTCCTTCGGCACCTACCTCGGCGCGGTCCGCCCGACCGTGCCGGCCGGTGTCTCGGTCGGCATCATGTCGTCGATCCCGGAGCTGCTCGACGCCGTCGACGGCTACCGCGCCCAGGGCTACGTGCGGATCAAGCTCAAGATCGAGCCGGGCTGGGACGTCGACGCGGTCCGCGCGGTCCGCGAGCGGTTCGGCGACGACCTGCTGCTCCAGGTGGACGCGAACACCGCGTACACGCTGGCCGACGCCCGGCATCTGGCCCGGCTCGACCCGTTCGACCTGCTGCTGATCGAGCAGCCGCTGCCGGAGGACGACCTGCGCGGGCACGCCGCGCTGGCCCGGCTCATCCGCACCCCGGTCTGCCTCGACGAGTCGATCACCTCGGCCCGGGCGGCCGCCGACGCGATCGCCCTCGGCGCCACGTCGGTGGTCAACGTCAAGCCCGGCCGGGTCGGCGGCTACCTGGAGGCCCGCCGCGTGCACGACGTGTGCGCGGCCAACGGCGTGCCGGTCTGGTGCGGCGGGATGCTCGAGACCGGTCTCGGCCGGGCGGCCAATGTGGCCCTGGCCGCGCTGCCCAACTTCACCCTCCCGGGCGACACGTCCGCGTCGGACCGCTACTTCGCCCGCGACATCACGGAGCCGTTCGTGCTGGACGACGCCGGGCACGTCGCGCTGCCGACCGGCCCGGGCCTGGGCGTGACACCGGACCTCGACTACCTGACCGAGATCACCACCGCGACGGAGTGGCTGCCGCTGTCCTGAGCCAGACCGCCGGCCCCGTCGTCGCGGCCGAGCGCGAGCGCGGCGAGCACGATGCCGGCGAGGCTGATCGCGATCGCCAGAGCGGCGATCACCAGCGCCACGGTGACCAGCACGCCGCGCTGCTCCGGGGGAGCGGCCGACCAGCGCGGAAGATTCACGCCCAGACGCTACGTCCTGGTTGGCATGCTAGGAATGCGCCTTTCGAGTGACATGCCGCCGGGTCAGTCTTCCCGGACGTACGCCGCCGCGAACTCGGACCGCACTGTCCAGCCGAGGGCGCCGTACAGCCGGCGGCCGTCGTCGGTGGCGAGCAGGATGCCGGTGCGCAGCCCGTCGCGTGCGGCCTGGTCGCTCAGCGCCGACATGACCGTGGTGCCCAGGCCCCGGCGTCGGTGGGCGGGCGCGGTCTCCACCCGGTCGACGACGCCGTACTCGCCGGCCGGCGCCAGGCGTCCGTAAGCCGCCGTGGCGCCGGTCGCGTCGACGACCGTCGCGACCACGACCTCGCCGTCCGTTGTAACTCGCGTCTCGTAGGGCGCCGGGGGTTTTCGAGTGCCCACCGTGAACGGGGCGGTCATCAGATATCCGGCGCTGTCGATCACCCAGGGGTCGGGCAGGGCACCGCGCAGGTGTCCGCTTACCTTGATCCAGGTTCCGGGCGCGCTGTGATCCCGGGCCAGCGACGCGAGCTCGTCGGCGTCCCAGGTGTGCAGCACGTACCTGACCCGGTGACCGGGCAGGCCCACGTCGGCTCGGAAGCCACCCGGGATGTCGACGGGATCGGGCACGCGGCGGGAGACCGCCCAGCCACGACCCCACGCGAGGACCAGCTCAGGCAAAGTTTCGATCACCGGCCCACACTATTGCAAGTCTTTGGCAATAAGACCGCTACCCCGCGTCGTACGCCATCCGGTTGCGGCGGATCTCCGCGTGGTTCGTGGCCGACCAGTCGGCCAGGGCCAGCACCGTCGACAGCAGCGAGGTGCCGAGCGGGGTCAGCTGGTATTCCACCCGTGGCGGCACTTCGGGATAGGCCGTGCGCTCGACCAGGCCGTCCCGCTTGAGCTGCTTGAGGGTCAGGGTCAGCATGCGCTGCGAGACGCCCGGGATGGCGTAGGCCAGGTCCGAGTAGCGGACCGCGCCGTCGGCCAGGGTGCCGATGACCAGGACGCTCCACTTGTCGCCGACCAGGTCGAGGATCTCGCGAATGAACGACGCGTTCTCGTCGTCCCAGCGGGCGCACGGGCCGGGCACCCGGCGGACGCTGGCCCGGGAGTTGCTCGGTCGGCGGCGGACCTCGTCTCGGCTCATCGCCCAAGACTAACCTTAAGTAAGAAATCAGCGCAGCTCGTAGACGGCCATCCGGTCGTTCGAGTAGCGCAGGTCCGCGAGCCCGGCCAGGTCCGGCGACTCCGGGCCTACCTGCCGGTCGGCCACCAGCCAACGGACCCCGTCGTCGGACCGCAGGGCGCTGAGCGACTGCGCCGTTGGCGCCGTGAACGCCGCGTCGTTGCGGGCCAGCAGGTCCGGGTCCCAGAACTCCCACGAGCCGGATTCGGACACCCGGGGCGCGAACGCCCAGCCCTCGACCAGCACCCGGCGCTCGGCGTACGCGGAGAGCCAGAACGACCGCGGGTCGCAGTAGCCATCGGTCGGCGCGTTGATGCAGTGCGCGTTGGTGGCCACCACGTCCGAGGGCGCACTGTGGTCACGCAGCCAGCGGGCCGCCTCGACCCGGGAGCGCGGCAGCGAGATCGTCGCGTACGCGCCGCCGTTCGAGAACCGCTCCGACTTGCGCATGTCCATGATCAGACCCGGGGCGCCGACCACCAGGATCGCGGTGAGCGCGACGATCCCGCCCCGTCCCCGCAGCGCGGGCCGCCAGCGGCTCAGCGCCGGCCACAGCGCGGCCAGCAGGAGGACGAGCGCGGCCAGCACCAGCGCCCAACGCAGCAGCGGCATCAGCGGGTCGAGCGGGCTCGGTGGCACGGACGCCTGCGCCGGGCCGGCCAGCTCGAACTGCGTCAGCACCAGCACCACCGCCAGCGCGAGAGCCTCGACGCCGAGGAAGATCCGGCCGGCCCGGGACAGCTTGGCGCGGTCGTACACCATCGCGTAGCCCCAGGCCGAGAGCAGCACCGCGAAGGTGAAGCCGGCGCGCGTGAAGTACTGGTTGCCGTCGCCGGGCTGCTTGACCATCAGGTAGATCAGCGGGCCACCGATGCCGCCGGCCAGCAGGAACACCTGGGTCGGCTCCAGCCGGCCCCGGCGCAGCCAGACCAGGGGCACGATGCCCGCCGCGCGGAGCTGCATGTTGACCAGGAACGCGAACCAGACCGGCAGCACGGCCAGCCACATCGGCCCGTCCGGCGGGGTCCAGAAGCGCTCGAAGCTCCACATCGGCTCGGGCGTCACGCCGTACGCCTGGAATCGGAACAGCACCGCCATCGCGAAGAGCTGCGCGGCGCCCGTCAGCACGCCCAGGGTCAGCAGCGTCCACGGGATCCGCCGCTGGGCCAGCAGCACGACCACGAAGGTCACCAGCAGCGCGACCGCGACCACCGGCAGCGAGCTCGCCTTGGCACCGCTGGAGGCGACCAGGAACAGGAACGCGAGCACGAACCCGCCCCGGGCCAGCTGACCCGTCAGCAGCGCGCAGACCACCCCGATCAGGGCGAGCAGCAGCACCCAGGAGTAGATCATCGACATGCCGTGCCAGATGACGAACGAGCTCTGGGTGCCGAACGGCATGGTGACCGGGTCGGTGAAGTTGGTCTCGCCGACCACGAAGAAC
Source organism: Asanoa hainanensis (assembly GCF_900188485.1). GTDB lineage: Bacteria > Actinomycetota > Actinomycetes > Mycobacteriales > Micromonosporaceae > Asanoa > Asanoa hainanensis. The sequence continues at coordinate 42,686 of NZ_FZPH01000005.1, read as the reverse complement.
AGCGCCGCCGCGACCGCGCCGACCAGCGCGCGCCCGCTGATCCGCCAGCCGACCACCGCCGTCAGCACGATCGCCAGCGCGCACAGGAACGGGATCGCGAGCCGCAGCGCGATCACCGGCAGGTCGATCCCGCCGATCATGCTGCTCGACGCCATGTGCGCGTAGCCGAACCAGTGGTAGAACAGCGGCTCGCCGGCCACCTGCGGCACGTGCAGCGGGAACTGGTGCTTGGCCTCGCCGGCCAGCGAGAGCTGGTAGGCCAGGTCGAGGTATTGGCGGGTGTCCTCGCCGGTCGGCAGGATCGGGTTCCGCTGCAGGAACGTCGACGACAGGTAGGTGGTGAAGAAGGCCACCGCGCCGCCGACCGCCCACGAGAAGCCCAGCGGAGCGGTCTTGGTGTAACGCGGCCGGAAGTGCCTCCGCAGCCTGGGGATCCCGGCGAACAGCGCCACCACGATCAGCGGCCAGGCCCACAGCAGGCCGCGGACGTCGAGCACCGAGACCAGCGTCCAGGCGGGTAGCTCGAGCACCAGGCCGACGGCGGTACCCATCGCGAGGTCGTCGAGCAGCGAGTGCGGCGTGCGGCGCAGCGCGCGATAGACGAGCGTGCCGGGCAGGGTGAGCGCGAGGCCCACGTAGAGCGCGTACTTCACCAAGTCGAGCGGCGAGGTGTCCGCGGCGAGCAGCACCGCCGCGACGTACACCAGCGTCGCCACGAAGGGCAGGAAACGCAGCAGGGGATACGCACGACGGGGCGCACCGGTTTCGGAGGAGACCGACTCGGCCGTGGCGGGATCGGCCGGCACCGGCGGCCGGGCGGCCGGAACGGCGGCGCCCTTCTCGGGGGCGGTCACCGGCGGCTGTCGGCCAGCACGGCCGGGTCGTCGTCGGCGGCGGGGCGCTGTTCCGGCGCGCCGCCGGGATCACCGCCGTCGCCCGGATCGCTGTCGCTCGCGATGAAGTAGGCGGGCCGCGCCTGCACCGCCGTGTAGATCCGCGCGACGTACTCCCCGAGCAGGCCCAGGCAGAGCAGTTGGACGGCACCGAGGAACAGCACCGCCACCAGGATCGACGGCCAGCCGGTGACGGTGCGGCCGGACGCGAACGCGACGATCACGGAGATCACCAGCAGCCCGCAGACCGCGACGCCGAGCAGGCCGAGCCAGGTCGCCACCCGCAGCGGGGCCGCGGAGAAGCTGGTCACGCTCTCGGCCGCGAGGGCCAGCATCCGGGACAGGGGATATTTGGTGCGCCCCGCCGCCCGTTCCGCGCGCAGGAAGCGCACCTCGCCGCTCGGGAAGCCAAGCCACGGCACGACGAGCCGGAGCACCGGGCTGCGCTCGGGCAGGTCGCGCAGCGCCTCGACGGCCGCCCGGCTGAGCAACCGGAAGTCGCCTGCCTGGGCCGGCACCTGCTTGCCGACGAGCTGCCGCATCAGCCGGTAGTACGCGCCGGCCGTCAGCCGCTTGAACGCCGTGTCGGAGCTGCGGTCACCGCGTACGCCGTAGACGATGTCCAGGCTCTCGGCCCGGGCCAGGGCGAGCATCTCGGGAATGATCTCGGGTGGGTCCTGCAGGTCGGCGTCGATGCTGACCACGTAGCTGCCGCGCGCCCGCAGCAGGCCCGCGATCAGCGCCGCCTGGTGGCCGCCGTTGCGGCGCAGCCGGATGACCCGCAGCTCGGGCCAGCGTTGCCGCAACCCGCTCAGGCCGGCCGCGGTGCCGTCGGTGCTCCCGTCGTCGACCGCGACCACCTCGTAGGGCTCGGTGAGCCCGTCGAGGGCCGCGCGCAGCCGCTCCGCGAGCAGCGGCAGCACGCTCTCCTCGTTGTACATCGGCACGACCACGGAGAGTGCCGGATCCTGCTGAGCCATCCCGCCCGTGCTCCTCCCGCGCTTCGAACGGGGGAACCGTATCAGGCGGGCCGGGGTAAATCAGCACACGCTACGGGGCAAACCGGGCACATCCACTGGTGACTTGCCGGTCGGCTTCTGCTTTCCGGCCAGCACCTGGGCGAGCGCCTTCAGCGCGTCGGGCGTCGACGAGTACGTGGCCAGCACGTTCGGCGACTTCGCCTTGCCGAGGACGTACGGCGTGTCCATCCCGACCGTCACGTCGGCCTTCGCGTTGAGGTCGCCCGTGCCGTCGCCGTAGCCGACCAGGTGCACGATCCGGCCACCGCTCGGCACGACCTGCACGCCGGCGCTCCGCAGCGCCTTCTCCAGGTTGGCCTTGCTGGTGTCCCGGCCGCCCGAGGTGGTCACCGTGACCGGACCCTTGATCGGCACACCGCACTGGCCGCGCAACTGGGTGACCGCCGCTGCGGCCAGGCCGCTGGCGACGTCCAGGTGCGACTTCGCCGCGAGCAGGTTCTGGTCGCCGGCCTGCGCGTCGGCCAGCGTGAACCGCAGCGTCAGGTCGCGGGTGGCCGCCTCGACCAGCCGGTCCTTCTTCAGCGTGCCGGTGTGCAGCCCGTCGAGCAGGCCCTGGTAGGCCTCGCCCACGTTCGGCGGCATCAGCAGCAGGTCGTTGCCGGCGTTGAGGGCGCGCACGGCGGCCTCGCCGGCCGGCCACTTCTCGGCCGGTGCCATGTTGAGCGCGTCGGTGACCACGACGCCCTTGAAGCCGAGCTCGCCGCGGAGCACGTCGACGAGCGCCTTGTGCGAGAACGACGCCGGCACCCCCGGGTCGATCGACTTCACGTCGAGGTGGCCGCTCATCACGAGCTGTGCCCCGGCGTCGATGCCGGCCTTGAACGGGGCCAGGTCGACCTTGTCGAGGTCGGCCTTGCTCTTGCCGATCACCGGCAGGTCGGTGTGCGAGTCCGACGGGGTGCTGCCGTGCCCGGGGAAGTGCTTGAGGGTGGCGGCCACGCCCGCGCCTTGGAGCCCGCGCACGGAGGCCGCCACCTGGTCGCTGACGGCCTTCGGGTCGGAGCCGAACGAGCGCGAGCCGATCACGCCGCCGTCGGCGGTGCCCAGCACGTCGGCGTCGGGCGCGAAGTCGACGTTGAGCCCCATCGCGCGCAGCTCGTCGCCGGCGACCTTCCAGCCCTGCTGCGTGGCGGCGGGGTTGCCGCCGGCGCCGACGGCCATCGCGCTCGGCAGCAGCGTCACGCCGGTCTTGATCCGGGTGACGACGCCGAACTCCTGGTCGGTGCCGATCAGGATGGGCGCCTCGCCGCCGGCCGCCTGCTGCAGCCCCGCGGTCAGCGCGGTGATCTGCTTGGGGTTGTCGACGTTGGTGGTGGCCTGGTTGGTCGACGTCGGGTCGTCGGCCGAGAAGCCGACCAGGATCAGCCCGCCCAGGTGGTACTTCTGGATCATCTGGGCCGGGGTGTCGACCTTGCCGAGCTTCTGGTTGCCCTGCGCGGACCCCGCGCTCACGTTGGTGGCCGAGGCGCCGTACGCGTAGGGCATCAGCACCTGGCCGGCGAGCTGCTCGTCGGAGAGCGTCTTGACCAGGGCCGCGGCGCGGCCGGCGGGATCCGCGGCCTGGCTCGGGCTGGCTGGCGCCGCCGTCGCGGACGGCGGTGACGAGGACGGTGCTGCCGCGCGGGGCGCCGGCTTGCCGCAGGCAGCGACGGCCACGAGGATCGCGGCGACCACAGCGGCGAAAAGCAACGCGAGGCGGCTCCGGGGGGAGGCCATCGAGCCATGATGGCCAGGTTCGCGCGCAATGAGCAAGTGAAGCTGGCGATGCGGTCGGTCCGGAATTCGCACGAACTGGCCGCCCCTGGACGCCCGTGGCCTGCGGTGGGTGGTTTCCCGGTCGTCCGAACGGCCCCGGTGGGGGACCGCGATCAGCCCACGCGGGTGAGCAGGGTCACCGGGGCGCCGTCGCCGGCGTACCGGTAGGGCTCGAGCTCGCCGTCCCACGCGGTGCCGAGCGCCTTGTCGAGGGCGTGCTGGAGTGCCTCCGGGGCGCGCGAGCTCGCCATGATGGCGCGCAGCCGGTCCTCGCCGAGCTGGATGTCACCGGCGGCGCCGGCCGTCGCCCGGAACAGCCCGCGGCCGGGCACGAACATGAAGCGCTCACCGTCACAACCCGGGCTGGGCTCCTCGGTGATCTCGAAACGGATCATGGGCCACTGCCTCAGGGCAGCAGCCAGCTCGGCGCCGGTCCCCGCCCGGCCGGTCCAGCTGCACTCGGTGCGTCGCGCGCCGGGGTCGACCGGCTGCGCTGTCCAGTGCAGTGTGACCGGCGCGGTGAGGACGCGCGCGATCGCCCACTCGACGTGTGGGCACACGGCGAGCGGGGTCGAGTGGACGTAAACGACGCCACGCGTTGGCACGGTGACCTCCCGAAGACCCGAGGTGCGTCTTCCCCTACGACCTCGCGCCACTCCGAGTAGTCAGCAATCATGATGACCCCTGTTGCCGATGTTGCGCCAGGGAATCGGAAAACTGGTTGGGACGATTGGTCCGGATGGCCGATCCGCGGCTGGTGCTACCCTTCACTGGGCCTCTCCGGTCCATTTCCCATGTACACGCGCCCTTGCAAGGAGTCCCCCCGTGGCGAGTAACACCTCCAAGACCGCGCGCGCGTCCGTCCGGGCTGGCCAGGCCGGGCAGGGTGGCGCACTGAGCGTGCTCGGCGAGTTCAAGTACCTCATCCCGCTCAACAACGGGAAGTTCGTCTACGTGCGCAACCTGACGAACGGCAAGACCAACCACCTCCGCACCGACTCCGACGCCTTCGTCGAGGAGATCAAGGTGCTGGCGGGCGCCGGCCACGCGGCCAAGATCCGCGTGGAGCTGGCCGGTCTGGCCGAGGCCTTCCCGGGCCACGGCTGGGACGTCACCGAGAAGCGCCTCGTCGACGCGGGCGTCTTCGAAGCCTGAGTGTCAACCGAAAGAGCGCCCCGCCCTCCGGGCCGGGGCGCTCTTTCGTGTCTCCAAAAACCATTCGCCGCGCCGGCTCGCTGATCACTAGCGTGCCCGCATGGCTTACCGGCACCCGGCCGCGTTCCTGCTCGGCATGGAAGGCCTGGCGCTGCTCCGGGCGTTCGCGGGCGAGTTCGACGCCGCCTTCGTCCAGGACCGGCTCACCGAGACGCGCGACATCCTGGCCGCCGCCGAATGCGGCGATCTCGGCCCGGCCGACGAGGTGGGCGAGACCGACACGGTCGCCGGCTACAGGAGCTGGTCGCGCACCTACGACGAGCCCGGCAACCCGCTGATCGACGTCGAGGAGCCGATCGTCCGGGAGATCGTCGGCGCGTTGCCCGCCGGGCGCGCGCTCGACGCCGCGTGCGGCACCGGACGGCACGCGGCCTTCCTCGCGTCCGGTGGCCACAGCGTCGTCGGGGTGGACAGCTCGCCCGACATGCTCGCGTACGCCCGCCGCGCCGCGCCCGCGGCCGAGTTCGTCCAGGGTGACCTGCGCGACCTGCCGGTGCCGGACGCCTCCGTCGACCTGGTCACCTGCGCGCTGGCCCTGACCCACCTGCCGGCGCTGGAGCCGGCGTTCGCCGAGTTCGCGCGGGTACTGCGACCGGGCGGCCACCTGGTCACCTCCGACATCCACTGGCAGTCGCTCTACCTGGGCGGCATCGCCTCCACGGTGGACGCCGCGGGTGTCGAGTCGCGGCTGCCGGCGAGCCGGTTCCGGCCGAGCGCCTACGTCACGGCTGCGGTGGGCGCGGGCTTCGCGGTGCGGGCCTGCCACGAGCCGCTCTGGCCGCACAGCACGACCGGCGGCGGCCCGTTCCTGCGGAAATGGGCCGCTGACGCGGTCGACGCGGCCTACGAGAACACCCCGGCCGCGATCGTCTGGCATTTCGAGAGGCGGTAGACAGTGTCTACGCGCCTCTGGTAGACACTGTCTATGACTGACGAGCCGCTGCGTGACCGCCTGGTGCGGGTCGGTGTCGAGCTGCTGGAGACCGACGGGCTGCCGGCCCTCACCCTGCGGGAGATCGCCCGGCGGGCCGGGGTGTCGCACGGCGCGCCCCGCCGCTACTTCCCGACGCATCTCGAGCTGCTGTCGGCCATCGCCCGCGAAGGGTTCGCCCAGCTCGCCGCCGCGGTTCGATCCGCGCCCGGCGACGACCCCCGCGCCCAGCTCGCCGCCCTCGCCCGCGGCTACCTGGCCTTCGCCCGGGCCAACCCCGGCATGTTCGAGCTGATGTTCCGGCACGACCTGCTCGCCAGCGGCCACCTCGGCCTGCGGGAGACGAGCTTGCCGCTGTTCGAGCGGCTGGTCGATCTGGTCGCCGCCGCAGGCACGCGCTCGGCGGCGCCGCCGAGCGTGGTGGCCGGCGCGCTCTGGGCCAACCTGCACGGCATCGCCCAGCTCCGCGCCTGGGGCAGCCTCCAGCTGGCCACCGGGGAGGACGACCCCGAGCCGCTCGTCTCCGCCGCACTCGACGCGTTCCTGACCTGAGGGAGACCCATGCAGATCGCCATCCTGTTGTACGACCGGTTCACCGCGCTCGACGCCGTCGGGCCGTACGACGTGCTCAGTCATCTCCCCGGAGCCGAGGTCGTCTTCGTCGCCGAGCGGCCCGGTCCGGTGACCAACGAGGTCGGTGGCCTGAGCCTGGTCGCCGGCGCCGCGCTGGACGACGTGACCAGGCCCGACGTGGTCGTGGTGCCGGGTGGTCCGGGCCAGACCGCCCACATGGGAGACGGCCCGATCCTGCGCTGGCCGCGCGCCGTCGACCGGCACACCACGTGGACGGCCTCGGTCTGCTCCGGCTCGTTGCTGCTCGCGGCGGCCGGCCTGCTGGCCGGCCGCACGGCCACGAGCCACTGGCTGGTCCGTGACCTGCTCGCCGACCACGGCGCGATCCCGCTCGCGGACCGTTACGTCTTCGACGGCAAGTACGTCACCGCCGCCGGCGTCTCGGCCGGCCTCGACATGGCGTTCGCCCTGGCCGGCCGCATCGCCGGCGACGGGGTGGCCCAGGTGATCCAGCTCGCCCACGAGTACGACCCGCGGCCCCCGTACACCTCCGGCAACCCGGACACCGCACCCCGGGCGATCGCCGACGCGGTGCTGGCCCGGCGCTCGGCCATCGTGTCCTGAGGGGACGCACTAAGCTTCGTTGATGTCGCCGCCCAAGATCCCTCGCCAGCGGACCGCACGCGAGGAGCGGTTCGCGCGGCGGTGCGCGGCGATCACCGACTCGCGGGTGTTCGATGTCGTCATCGTCGCGGTGATCGGGGCCAACGCCGTGGCGCTCGGGGTCGAGACCTATCCGCACCTCGGCGAGTTCCGGCCGCTGCTGGTCGCCCTGGAGTGGGTGTTCCGGGCCGTGTTCGTCGTCGAGATCGCGATCCGGCTCGGCGCGTACGATCGCCGCCCGCAGGACTTCTTCAAGCACGGCTGGAACGTCTTCGACTTCCTGGTCATCGCGGCCGCGTTCCTGCCGGGCCTGCACGACTCGACCGCGCTGCGGATCGTGCGCATCGCCCGCGTACTCCGGCTGGTCCGGTTCTCGCCCGGGTTGCGCACGATCGTCACCGCGCTGCTGCGCAGCCTGCCCGGTGTCGGCGGGTTCCTCGCTCTGGCGCTGGTCACCCTCTACGTCTACGGGATGGCCGGCTGGCTGATCTTCCACGACGAGTTCCCCGACCAGTACGGGACGCTCGGCCAGGCCGTGCTGACCCTGTTCGTGCTGCTGTCGCAGGAGACGCTGCCAGACCTGATCCAGCAGGGCCTGACGGTCTCGCCGTGGACGCTGGTCTACTACGTCAGCTATGTGCTGATCACCGCGAACCTGCTGCTCAACATCCTGATCGCGGTGATCGTCAACTCGATGGAGGAGGCGCGCCGGCTGGAGATCAGCGAGGGGATGGCCGACCGCGACGGCGACGGCGTGCCCGACGAGGTCGACCGGATCGCGGTCACCCAGCGGATCGACGACCTGCGGGCCGCGCTGGCCGAGCTCGAACGCGAGCTGCGCATCGAGCGTGACGACGATCAGGCCCGCCGGGCCCGATCCGGATAGGCCGCGCTCTGCTCGAAGAAGCGGACCCGGTCGGTGCACTCGAGCAGCACCTCGTTCCAGGTGCGCACGCGGACGCCGCCGCCGGTCCCGCCGACTTCCGAGGTGCCGACGACCAGCCAGACCTCCCAGTCGACCCGGATGCCGCGGTACCGGGTGTCGGCCGCGACCGCTTCCGCGTACGCCCGCAGCTGGGTCAGGTCCTTGGCACCCGCCTTGTCGGACCCGAGGACGACCAGGTGCTGGAGGCGTTCGTGCTCTCGGCGGGTCCGGGCGACCAGCAGGTCGGCGTCGGGTCCGGCGTGCCGGTCCAGGACCACGTCGAGGGTACGGTCGGCGGCCAGCAGCCCGTGCCGCTCGCCGAACACCCAGGCGTTGTCCGCCAGCACCGCCCGGAGCGGATCCGGCGAGGCGCCGTCCGCCGTGAGCCTCCGCAGCGCGGCGATCACCTCGAGGCGGTCGGCGACGGTGGTCGCGGCCCGGATCTCCCGGTCGGTCTCCCGCAGCACCCGGTCGAGCTGCGACCGGTCGTCGTCGGAGAGCTTGAAGATCGTGCCCAGCAGGTCGGCGACCCGGTCCGGCCGGGCGCGCAGCACCTCGCGCAACAACGCCAGGGTGGCCCGCCGCTGGTTGCCCCGCCGGGGGATGTGCCGGTGCACGGTGGTCGCGACGAGGTCGAACGTCTCCTGTTCGAGGCCACCGTCGCCGTTGTACGGGTAGTCGCCCGCGGTGCGCCACGACTCGACGACCTCCCGGCGGCGGTCGTCCGCCCTGCCCCGGAAATGCGCTCGCAGCTGCTCCCGCGCCGCCGCGACGAGCGCGGTGACCTCGCTGTCGTGCCCGTCGCCGAGGTGCACGTCACCCACGTGGTCGGCGGTGGCGTGCCACAGCACGTACGCGGTGAAGTCGAACCCGGGCGCCCGGATGCCGACGTCGACCGACCCGACGGGGATCCCGTGCTGGTCGCACAGGTGCAGCTCGCGGTCGACCGGCGACGACCACTCGATCACCTTGAGCGCGGCTTCCTCGCCGTCGGCGAAGCTCAGCGGGTAGACGGTGGTCCGCTGCACCGACGTGCGCGGGTCGACCGCCACGCCGTCGTAGACGACGGTGACCTCCGGGTACGCGGTCAGGTACGGCGCGAGCTCGGTGGTCAGGCGGCGGTGGTTGGCCCGCAGCGCCAGCCGGTCGAGCCGGGGCGACTGCTTGCCCCACGCCTCGACCAGGGTGCCGGTGGGGGAGCGGGTGGGCTCGCTGTCGCCGATCAGGAAGTCGTTGCGCGCCCCGGCGTGCGCGCTCACCTCGGTCCGGGACCGGCCGCCCACGCCGTCGGCCACGGTGGTCCAGCGCAGGTGGTCGCCGAGCGCGTACGCCCGGAGCCGTCCTTGCCCGTTGCTGCCGTGCAGGGTCCGCTGTTTGAGCAGCGTGCCGGCGGTCCACTTCTTCCAGGAGCCACCGATCCGGTCGAACGCGGCGGCCAGGGCCTCGGGAGCCATGCCGGTGCCGTCGTCGCGCACCGTCACCCGCTCGACCGCACCGAGCGGCGACCGGTGCAACACCACGTCGACCCGGGTCGCGTCCGCGTCGAGCGCGTTCCAGACCAGCTCCTTGACCGCGCCCAGCGGGTCGCTCAGGCGCGCCAGCCGTTGCACGTGGTCCTCGGCTGCCTCCAGATGCACACGGCGCATCACCGCATCGTGCTTTACGCCGCCGCGACGTGCAGGGGGGTGGCCATGCGCATCAGCCAGAAGCTGGACGGGACGCGGATGGCGTCGTCGACGACCTCGCCGCTCACGTCGGCGAAGGACTCGCGGGCCAGGGCCTCGAAGGCGGCCGGTTCGCGGACGTGCTCGCCGCGGTCGTTGTCGCTCATCCACTTCGACACCCGGCCCTGGCCCGGCGCGTAGCAGGTGTCGACCGCGATCACCCGCCCGCCGGGGGCGAGGGCCTGCGACGCGACCCGCAGCAGCGACCGCGAGTCCTCGTCGGAGAGGTGGTGCAGCAGGCCGAGCAGCAGCACCGCGTTGGCCGGCGGCAGCACACCCAGGTGCCGCTCGCCGAAGATCTCCGTGGAGAACGTCGCCCGCGGCGAGCCGTAGCGGGCCGAGGCGTGCGCGATGTACCGCTCCGACGTGTCGAAGCCGAAGTAGGTCACCGCCGGCAGCCGGTCGAAGTAGTACGCCGGTCCGCAGCCCACGTCGATCACCGTGTCGCCGTCGTGCAGGTCGAGTTCGGCCAGGCAGCGGTAGCGCAGGCGGTCGGAGCCGAGCGCCTTCTGCAGGGCCACGTACATCGTGACGTTGCCGAGCAGGTTCTTGAGCGGGGCCAGCACGGGGACGGGTCTCCTATTCGGGACGGTGGGCGCGCAGCATCAGCGAGACGCCGGGCAACGACTTCACCGGAAGATAGCGTTCGGTCGCCACCACCGCACGCAGGCCCAGGTTGACGGGGGCGGCGATGTCGTCGAGGTCGCTGCCGGTGGAGGTGCGCCGGCGCCAGGCCGCGATCGGGCGAAGCAGCACGTTCCAGCTCCACAGCTCGTCGACGACCAGCCCGGCCTTCTCGACGACCGCGCGCAGGCCTTCGCGGTCGTAGCGGCGGACGTGACCGACGGCCACGTCGTGTGCGGACCAGAGCTTCATGTCGGCGGGTACGGCCACCAGCAGCGTGCCACCCGGCCGCAGGACCCGGAAGATCTCCGCCGTGGCCTCGTGGTCCTCGTCGATGTGCTCCAGCACGTCAAACGCGGTCACCAGGTCGAGCGCACCCGTGCCGACCGGGAGCCGCCGGGCGTCGGCCCGCATCACCGACAGCCCGCGCTCGCGGGCCACCTCGGCACCCTCGGTGCTGTATTCGAGCGCCACCGGGCGCCAGCCGTGCGCGCGCAGCACGCGGGTGTTGCCACCGCCGGCCGCGCCGATGTCGAGCGCCGCGCCGGGAGCGCCGAGGCCTTTCAGCGCGCGGGCCAGCAGTGCCCGGCGCTCGGCGTACCACCAGTGGCGGTCCTCGAGCGCGGCCAGCTTGCGGATCTCGGTCGCTTCCACGGCACTCACCCTATTACGCCGCCCGGAAAAGCCTCCGCGGACAACGAGCGCGCTGACGGATCGGTTGTGATCTTCCACCACGGCCGGGCCGCGACCACGCTGCGTGGTGGCCGCGCCGCCGAGTTCCTGGCCGAGGTCGACGCCGACCCGCAGGGCGTGATGGCCCGGTGGACGGGCAACTACCGGCGGGGCAACGAGCGCATGGGCAAGAACCACCCGCGCAACAGGCGCTAGAGCGGGATGTTCCCGTGCCCGCCGCGCGCGGCCGGAGCGGCCGCCAGGGCCTCGGCCAGCCGGCGCCGGGTCTCGCCGGGCTCGAGCACGTCGTCGACGACGCCGATCTCCAGCGCCCGCTGCACGCCGCCGGCCTCCTTGATCTGCTGCTCGACGAGCTGGGCCCGCAGGGCCTCGCGCTCCTCGTGCGGCGCGGCGGCGAGCTTCTTGCGGTGCAGCACGTTGACGGCGGCCGACGCGCCCATCACCGCGATCTCCGCGTTGGGCCAGGCGAACACCGCGGTGGCGCCCAGCGAGCGGGAGTTCATCGCGATGTACGCGCCTCCATATGCCTTCCTGGTCACCAGCGTCACCCGGGGCACGACGGCCTCCGCGAACGCGTGCAGCAGCTTGGCGCCGCGGCGCACCACGCCGTCCCACTCCTGGCCGAGGCCGGGCAGGTAGCCCGGCACGTCGACCAGCACGACCAGCGGCACGCCCAGCGCGTCACACATCCGGACGAACCGGGCGGCCTTCTCAGCGCTGGCCGCGTCCAGGCAGCCGCCCAGCCGCAGCGGGTTGTTGGCGATCACGCCGACCGTGCGCCCGCCGAAGCGCCCCAGGGTCGTGACGACGTTCGGGGCCCACTTGGCGTGGAGCTCCACGCCGGGCTCGTCCAGCAGGGCGGAGACCACGGGCTTCACGTCGTACGCCCGGTTGGCCGCCTCCGGCATGGTGCCGGTCAGGTCGTGCGCGGGGTCGTCGACGGCGATGTCGGCCGGTGAGATCCGGCCCTGGTGGCCGAGCAGGGCGGCCAGCTTGCGCGCCTCGCCCAGCGCCGAGTCGTCGTCCTTGGTGGTCACGTGCACGACGCCGGAGCGCCGGCCGTGCGGCTCGGGGCCACCGAGGCGTTCCATGTCGACCTGCTCGCCCGTGACGCTGCGGACGACCTCGGGGCCGGTCACGAAGATCCGGCCGGCGCCGCTCATCACCACGACGTCGGTCAGCGCCGGCCCGTAGGCGGCACCGCCGGCCGCCGGGCCGAGCACCACGGAGATCTGCGGAATCCGGCCGGACGCCCGGACCATGGCCGCGAAGACCTGGCCGACCGCGTCGAGCGCGACCACGCCCTCGGCCAGCCGCGCGCCGCCAGAGTGCCAGAGCCCGAGCACCGGCACGCGCTCGGTGATGGCGGCGTCGATCGCACCGACGATGTGCCGGCAGCCCTCGCTGCCCATCGCGCCGCCCATCCGGGTGGCGTCCGTGGCGTACGCGATCGCCGGGGTTCCGTCGATCTCGCCGCGGGCGGCGAGCACGCCGGAGTCGTCGCGGGGTGCGACCAGGCGCAGGGTGCCTTGGTCGAACAGGGCCCTCAGCCGTACCTCCGGGTCCCGATAGTCCCCGGCCTGTTCATCGAGCGCCATGCTCCTGGTCACCGCAATCCCCCCGTTGGTGCGGCCCGATGATCACCCGCGGGTGAACACCAGTGCCACGTTGTGCCCACCGAAGCCGAACGAGTTGTTCAGCACCGCCGGAATGTCCAGCGGTCGCGCCTTGTGCGCGGCCACGTCCATGTCGAGCTTGTCGTCGGGGTCGTCGAGGTTGATCGTCGGCGGCACCACGCTGTCGCGGATGGCCAGGATCGACGCGATCGACTCCAACGCGCCGGCCGCGCCGAGCAGGTGCCCGGTCATCGACTTGGTCGCGGTGATCACAGGATGGTCCCCGAGCGCGGCGTGCAGTGCGGCGATCTCCGCGACGTCACCCACAGGGGTGGAGGTGGCGTGCGCGTTGACGTGGACGATGTCGCCCTTGGCGATGCCGGCGTCGGCGATCGCCTTGGCGATGGCGCGGATCGCGCCGCGGCCCTCCGGGTGCGGCTGGACGATGTCGTAGCCGTCGGAGGTGAGGCCGGCACCGGCGAGTCGGGCGTAGACGTGCGCGCCGCGCGCGGCGGCGTGGTCGGCACGCTCCAGCACGACGACCCCGGCGCCCTCCCCCAGCACGAAGCCGTCGCGGCCCTTGTCCCAGGGCCGGGACGCCCGCTCCGGGTCGTCGTTGCGGGTCGACATGGCCCGCATCGAGGCGAAACCGGCGATCGGCAGGGGGTGGATGACCGCCTCGGTGCCGCCGGCCACGACCACGTCGGCCCGGCCGGCGCGGATCATGTCGAGGCCGAGCGCGATCGCCTCGGCGCCGGTCGCGCAGGCGCTGGCGACCGAGTGGACGCCGGCCTGTGCGCCGAGCTCGAGCCCGACCCAGGCGGCCGGACCGTTCGGCATGAGCATCGGCACGGTGTGCGGGGAGACCCGGCGCGGCCCGGAGGCCTCCAGGATGTCGTCCTGGGCGAGCAGGGTGGTCGCACCCCCTATGCCCGACCCGATGCTGACCCCGAGCCGCTCCGGGTCGAGCCCGGTGTCGGCCAGGCCGGCGTCGGCCCAGGCCTCGTGCGCGGCGATCAGGGCGATCGCCTCGGACCGGTCGAGCCGGCGGAGCTTGACCCGGTCGATCTTCTCGGACGGCTCGACCGCGAGTTGCGCGGCGATCCGGACCGACAGTTGGCCGGCCCACTCCTGGGTGAGCGGACCCACCCCGGAGCGGCCGGCCAGCATGGCGTCCCAGGTCGACGCGACGTCCCCGCCGAGCGGGGTCGTCGCTCCGAGCCCGGTGACGACGACGTCGGTGCGACTCATGTCAGAGGTTCGACTCGATGTAGGTGACGGCGTCGCCCACGCTCTTGAGGTTCTGCACCTCGTTGTCGGGGATCTTGACGCCGAACTTCTCCTCGGCCGCCACGACGACCTCGACCATGGACAGCGAGTCGACGTCGAGGTCGTCGGTGAACGACTTCTCTTCGGCCACGTCGTCGGGGTTGACCCCGGCGACCTCTTCCAGGATCTCGGCCAGGCCCGACGTGATCTCGTCACGGGTCATTGGGTTTCTTTCCTTTCGGTTTTAACGCTCTCGGGTGGTGTTGATGTGTCTTGCGCTTACGGGCAGCGAACAACCTGCCCGGCGTACGTTAGGCCGCCGCCGAAACCGAACAGCAGGACGGGTGCGCCGGAGGGCACCTCGCGGCGCTCGATCAGCTTCGACAGGGCCAGCGGCACGCTCGCGGCCGACGTGTTGCCGGACTCGACGATGTCCTTGGCGACGACCGCCTGCGGCATGCCGAGCCGCTTGGCGATGCCGTCGATGATGCGGGCGTTGGCCTGGTGCGGCACGAACGCCGCGATCTCCTCGGGCGTGACGCCGGCCCGCTCGCAGGCCTGCAGCGCCAGGGGCGCGAGCGAGGTGGTCGCCCAGCGGAACACCGACTGGCCCTCCTGCTGGATGTACGGGCGCCAGCCCTCGATCCGGACGGCGTCGGACTTCTCCGGCACCGAGCCCCAGATGACCGGGCCGACGCCGGGCGCCTCGTCCTCGGCGGCCGCCGTGACCACTGCCGCGCCCGCGCCGTCGCCGAAGATGATGCAGGTCGAGCGGTCGGTCCAGTCGGTGAAGTCGGAGAGCTTCTCGGCGCCGATGACCAGGGCGTTGCGGGCCGCACCGGCGCGGATCGCGTGGTCGACGGTGCCCAGCGCGTACGAGAAGCCGGAGCACGCGGTGTTGATGTCGTAGGCGCCGGGGGCGTTGATGCCCAGCTTGGCGGCGACGCGGCAGGCCACGTTCGGGCTGCGGTCGACGGAGCTGCAGGTGGCGACCACGACGAGGTCGATGTCGGACGGGGTGAGGCCGGCGTTGGCGAGCGCCTTCTCGGCCGCGAACCCGGCCATGTCGGCGACCGTCTCGCTGTCGGCGATCCGGCGGGTGGCGATGCCGACCCGGTCGCGGATCCACTCGTCGTTGGTGTCGACGATCTGGGCCAGGTCGTCGTTGGTGAGCACCCGCGACGGCTGGTAGTGGCCGAAAGCGAGGATGCGGGAGCCTGTCATGCGGGATGTCCTCCGATGCGCGCGAGCGGCTGGCCCGGTGCGACCGGGTCGTCGTGATGGGCGAGCCATTCGGTCAGCAGGCCGTCACCGTGCGCGGCGACCTCGACCGGGCCCTGCCGAGTGGAGACGTGCCCGATGATCTGACCAGTACGTACGCTATCGCCTTCGGCCAGGCCGTCGACCGGGAGGAACAGGCCGGCGGTGCCGGCGACGACGACCCGGAACTGCGGACTGGGCTCGTGACTGGGCGCGGTGCCGTGGCGGGCGACCAGGTCGCGCGCGGCCGGCAGGTCGTCGGGCGTGTTGAGGGTCACGATCTCGATGCCGTTGGCCTTGAGCTCACGCTTGATCAGCCCGGCCAGGGTGCCCGCGGGCGGAAGCTCGATCACGGCGGTCACACCGAGGTCCGCGAGGGTACGCATGCACAGGTCCCACCGGACCGGCGCGGTGACCTGGCGCACCAGCCGCGTGAGCAGCTCGCGCCCGTGGGCGACGGCGGCGCCGTCGAGGTTCGACAG
The DNA here is from genome assembly GCF_900188485.1 of Asanoa hainanensis. Lineage (GTDB taxonomy): Bacteria > Actinomycetota > Actinomycetes > Mycobacteriales > Micromonosporaceae > Asanoa > Asanoa hainanensis. Next base: position 27,023 of record NZ_FZPH01000005.1, on the reverse strand, counting down.
CAGGATCCGGGTCGGGTCGGCGGGGGTGATGCCGGCCGCGACGGCCGCGAGCGCCTGTTCGGCGGGGGCCATGAACGGGGTGTGGAAGGCGCCGGCCACCGACAGCGCGATGACCCGCGCCTTGGCCGGTGGTTCGGCGGCGAGCTTGGCCAGCGCGTCGATCGCGCCGGCGGCGACGACCTGGCCCGCACCGTTGCGGTTGGCCGGGTAGAGGCCGTGGGTCTCGATCGCGGCGAGCACCTCGGCGGGGTCGCCGCCGAGCACCGCGGACATGCCGGTGGGCTCCAACGCGCAGGCGGCGGCCATCTCGCGGCCGCGGACCCCGGCGAGCGTCACCGCGGCCTCGGCTGACAGCGCCCCGCCGAGCGTCGCGGCGCCGAGCTCGCCGACGCTGTGGCCCGCGACGACCGAGACGTCGTGCATCGGCAGCCGCTCGGCGGCGAGCAGCGCGGCGGCGACCAGGAGCGGCTGGGTGCGCGCCGTGTCCTTGATCTCGTCGGCGTCGGCCTGCGTGCCGAGGTGGACCAGGTCGACTCCGGAGAGTGCCGACCACCAACGGAGGCGGGCCTCGGCACCCGGGAGTTCGAGCCAGGGTGCGAGGAAACCGGGCTTCTGCGAGCCCTGGCCAGGAGAGAGTACGGCGAGCACGTTTACGACTCTGCGGGATACTCGTGGGTCATGTGGTTGCCGGCAGGCACCAAACCACACTATTGGTTTTGTATGGTTTCTACAATGAGTGGCGGCGATCACGTACGGTATAGCGCCATTTTTCCCAAACGAGCGTTCAGGCGTCCCCGGGCGGCGTGGAGCCACGCGGATCCAGCCGGCCGACGGTCAGCGCGATCCGCAACGCGAACAGGTCTCGTGGGGACAGTGGCGAGAAGCCGGTGACGTCGCCGATCCGCCGCAGCCGGTAACGCACGGTGTTCGGGTGCACGAACAGCGCCCGGGCCGCACTCTCCAGCACGCCGCCCGCCGCGAAGAACGCGTCCAGCGTCTCGATGAGCTCGCCGCCGGCGCGTACCAGCGCGCCGTAGACGTCTCGTCTCAGCGCCCGGCGGGCCGCGACGTCACCCGCGAGGGCCCGTTCCGGCAACAGCGCCGCGGCGGCCACCGGCCGGGGCGCGTCCGGCCAGGCCGGTGCAGCCCGGAATCCGGCCAGCGCCGCCCGGGCCGACTCGGTCGCCTCGTCCAGGCTGGCCACCGCCGGCCCGACCACGACCGGCCCGGTGCCGAAGCCGTCGAGCAGCTTCTCGGTCGCGTTGAGCGGGTCGGCCGCGCCGCCGAGCACCACGACCAGGCGGTCGCCGTGCACACCGCTGATCACCTCGACGCCGATCCGGCGGGCGGCCCGGTAGACGGTGTGCAGCACCGCCGCCACGTCGCCGCCGGGTGAACGCCCGACGGCCACCGCGACCGGCGGCGGGTCCGCCCAGCCGAGCGCGGCGGCCCGACTGGCCAGGGTGTCGGTCGAGTCACCGCGCAACAGCGCGTCGACCAGCAGCGCCTGGAGGCGGGCATCCCAGGAGCCGCGGGACTCGGCGGCGCGCGCGTAGACCCGGGCCGCGGAGAAGGCGATCTCCCGCGAGAACCGCAGCACCTCCTCGCGCAGGTCGCGTTCCTCGCCGGGCGCGGCCAACTGGCCGGCGTGCTCCTCGACGACGTCGATGGTGACCTGGATCAGGGCGACGGTCTGCTGGAGGCTGATGCTGCGGGCGAGGGCCCGCGGCGCGGCCGCGAACACCTCGTCGGAGACCTCGCGGGGCCGGGTCTGCGGACCCTGGCGCATGAACTCGACCAGCGACCGCACGCCGGCCTGGGCGACGAGCATCACCCAGGAGCGCTGGTCGGCCGGCAGCGCGCGGAACCACGCGAGGCTCTCGTCCATCCGGGCGATGCTGGCCGTGGCGAGGGCGCCCGCCGACCGCTCGATCCGGCGCAACGTCGCCGCGAGCCCGTCAGCGGTCTGGTCCTCCACGCGTACACCATAGGCTTGCCGGGATGCACCGCTCTCCCGCGCGCCCGCCGGCCGCCCTGCCCCTGGCCGCGCTGGCGGCCTTCGGGGTGCTGCTCGGCCTGGTGGCCGCCGACTGGCCGCCACTGGTCCGCTGGGACGACTCGGTCAGCGCGGCCTTGCGGTCGTTCGGTGCGGCCCGCCCGGTGCTGGTCGACTGGCTGCGGGCGCTGACCTCGCTGGCCGCCACGATCCCGTTCGTCGCCGTCGGGGCCGCCGCGACGCTGCTCTTCGCTGTCCGCCGGGAACGCCGTTCCGCGATCTTCTGCGCCCTGGTCACCGCGTCCGTCCCGATCGCCTGGGGCGTCATGCACTGGGCGCTGCGCAACCCACGCCCGGTCGACGGCTTCGTGGTGGTCCCGAGCTCGGGCTTCCCGAGCGGCCACACCAGCAACGCGGCCGCCTTCGCCCTGGCCGTGGTGCTCCTGGTCTGGCCCCGATCGACCCCCGCCACCCGCGCCGCGACCGTGCTCGCGGTGACGGCGTTCGCGCTGTTCATCGGGTTCACGCGGGTCGCGCTCCTCGCACACTGGCCGACCGACGTCATCGGCGGACTGCTGCTGGCCCTGGCCCTGGTCCCCATCGCCGCCCGGGTGACCAACCTGGGTCGAAGCGCCTGAGCGGGCCGGGCTGCGCCCGCGGGGGAGTCGCCGGCCTATGCCGCGTCGACCGGTAGGGCGGCGTGCACCCGCCACCGCGCGCCGGTCGCCGGGCCGGCGTCCAACTGCCCGCGCAGGAGGGCCACCCGCTCGCGCATGCCGATCAGCCCGGCGCCGGCACCGAGGTGGTCCAGCGGGCCTGGTTCGGCGACCGGGTTCTGCACCGTCAGCCGTACCTCCTCGGTGCCGTAGTCGACGGTCACGCTGGCCGTACCCGTGCCGTGTTTGAGGGCGTTGGTCAGTGATTCCTGGACGATCCGGTAGCCCGCCAGGTCCACACCCACCGGCAACGCCCGGGGTTCGCCGGTCGTGGTCAGCTCCACCGCCAGGCCGGCCGCCCGCGCGCCGCTGACCAGCCGGTCGACCTCGCTCAGCCCCGGCGTCACCGGGTCCTCCTCGGCGTCCGGGCCGCGCAGCACGTCGATCATCTGTCGCATCTCGCCGAGCCCCTGCACGCTGTTCTCCCGGATGACCCGCAGCGACTCCTGGACCTGGTCCGCCGACAGGTCGCGCACGCTCAGGGCCGCGGTCGCGTGGATCGCCACCACGCTGAGGTGGTTGGCGACCATGTCGTGCAGCTCGCGGGCCATCCGGGTGCGTTCGGCGACGACCGCCTGCCGCCGGTCGAGTTCGGCCACGCGGGCGGTCTGCTCGGCGCGGGACCGTTCCAATGCGGCCTGGTCGCGGTACTGGCGGACGCTCAGCCCCGTCAGGATCGGCAGGATCAGCACGAGGACGGCCGGGATGCCGAGCACCAGCCCGCGTACGTCGCCCGAGATCACCACGCCGACCACCGCGCTGGCGACCACCAGCACGATCGACACCTCCAGGGCCCGCCGCCAGAGCCGTTGGGGTCCGAAGACACAGGCGTCGTACAACACCTGGGTGTAGATCAGCAACGTGCCGAGCGACCCGCCGAGCGCCAGGTCGATCGTCACCGCGACGGTGCCGATCGCGAGGCTGGTTCGCGGTGCGCGTCGGCGCAGCGCGACGGCACCACTGGCCGCGATCATCGGCGGGTAGAGCAGCCAGTTGGCCTCGTCGGTGGCCCCGAGCCCGATCGTCTTGTACGCCCCCGACGCGATGATCAAAGTGCCCCCGGCCAGCGCGACGGCGGCCAGCAGCAGGTCGCGGCCGATCGAACCGCGCGGGGGAAGGCGCATCACGCCATCGATGCAACCACACCCGCGCCGCCACCTCGTCCACCTGCGAGCGGAGGCGCCTCCGCCCTGGGGATGAGGAGCGGTTCATCAGCGTCGGCGACGCGGCGCCTCAATTCTCGGGAAAACCTTCTCTCGGATACGCACGGCCGTGTCCCGGGCCTGGCGGTGTCTCGTGGATCGGGGCGGCACCGTGGCGGGCCCGGGCGACCGGCCGCACGCGGCGACCGGCCGGATCCAACGCCGGTGTTCGACGTGCCTCCGCGCACGCCCGGACGCCGCCCGGACCTCGCCGTGGCACCACCTTGATCCACGAGACACCACTGGGGGAGACCGACATGATCGTGGCGTTGATCGTGGCCAGCGAGATCGGCTTCTGGGTGCTGCTCGGCGCGGGCCTGGTCGCGCGTTATCTGCTGCGGCTACGCCGGCTCAGCACCGTCCTCTTGATCGGCTCGCCGGTGCTCGACCTGGTGCTGCTCGTGGCGACGGTCGTCGACCTGCGCCGGGGCGCGACGGCGGGCCCGTTCCACGGCCTGGCGGCGGTCTATCTCGGGTTCTCGGTGATGTTCGGGCACGCGATGATCCGCTGGGCGGACCAGCGGTTCGCGCACCGGTTCGCCGGCGGGCCGCCGCCCTGGAAGCCGCCTCGTGGTGGCTGGGCCCGCACCCGGTACGAGTGGCGCGAATGGGGTAAGGCTGTGGCCGCGTGCGCCATCTCGGCCGCTCTGCTCGGCGCCGGCATCCTCATGATCGGCGACGCGTCGCGTTCCGCGTCGTTGCTCGGCTGGCTGACCCGGATGGGTTGGGTAGCCGCGATCTGGTTCGTCGTCGGCCCCGCATGGGCGACACTCTTCCCGGGTCGGGCCAAAGAGGACGCGTTCCGTTGACGCAGCGAATCGCTGTAGTATGCAGCCAGTCACTCTGGCCCCGCGGGCGCGATTTTCGCTGCTCAGCCGATTAGGGTGTGGAAGCCTAGTGGGTCACCCGGTGGCGGCCGGGTGGCGAGACGGCGGAGAACAGGAGGCCGTGATGGCGCACGGGGAGGCCGATCCCGGCTGCGCCGACGCGGACAGCCAACCGCACATACCGGACGACTCCCGGCGCATAACGCCGGGCAGACCAGTCCGGCGAAGCTGTGCGGACCCGACGGCGGAACGCGTTCGCAAAGAACGTCCAGAAACCGACCCGACCGACGACCCACCACCCGACCACGAACCGGGCCCGATCCTCTTCGGCCGGGCCCCGGCCTGCCGCAGCGACCGCCCAGGCTGGGCGGGAGCGCACCGCCACGGCGCGGTCCGCCCACGCCGCCGAGCCTCGCGCCGGGAACGCCCACCAGACCGCTGGTGCTAGCCCCCACCCACCCCACCACCGACCAACCCCGCGTGCGCTAACCGGCAACATCGCGCCCCGACCCGCCGCGTCGCGGGTCCGCGGGACGCTGCGGGTTCCGCGTAGCGGTATGGGTCCGTGCAGGTCCGCGCGACGTTGCGGGCCGGCGCCGCGTTGCGGGTCCGCATGGCGTTGCCCGCCCGCGCGGGGTTGCTGGTCCGCGTGGCGTTGGCCGCCCGCGCCGGGTTGCGGGTCCGCGCTGGGTTGCGGGTCCGAGTGGTGGTGCCCGCCCGCGCGGGGTTGCCGCCCGCGTTGCGGGTCCGGGCTGCGTTGCCGCCCCCGTTGCGTTGCGGTCCGGGCTGCGTCGCCCGCCTTGTGTTCTCGCCGATCGGTTCGCTTCGCGGCATTTGGTGCGGCTCGCGGTGTGTTGACGCCGACCTGGAGGGCGGCGCGCTGCTCCGTTCGGCGTGTCGCCTGCGGCGCGCCGGGGCGGGCGCAGATCTAGGAAATTCGATGTAGTCGTGACTGCGATTGTTTACCTAGATCTGGCGACGGCGGGCGGTGGCGGCGGCATCGGGCGCGGGCGCAATGTAGATTTTGTCCGATATGGACGAGAAGCAGCGGGTGATCATCGACCAGGCGATCGCGATCGCCGACGAGTCGGGGATCGAGGCTGTGTCCATGCGGGCCGTGGGGCAGCGGTTGGGGCTCAGTCCGATGGCGATCTACCCCTACCTGCGGAGCAAGGGTGCCCTGCTGGACGGCATGGTCGAACGCATGCTCGGCGAGCTGTTGGCGGCCGCGCCGGGAACCGGTGACTGGCAGGACCGCCTGCGGGCCGTGTCGGCCGCGGTGCGGACGTTGGCGCGGCGCCATCCGGGCGCGTACCCGCTGATCGTCGCGCGGCCCGGTGCCACGGCGGAGTCCCGGCGGCTCGACGACCTGATCTCGGAGATCCTGCTCGCCGCCGGTGTGCCGGCCGCCGAGGTGCCTCGGCTCGAGCGGCTGCTCTCGACCCTGCTGCTCGGCTTCGCCAACTCCGAGGTCAACGGCCGTTTCGGCGCGGGACCACCGGACGGCGACTGGGACAGCGAGTTCGCCGCGGACCTCGACGACGAGATCCGCTTGATCGAGCAGATCATCGCCCGATCAGGCGCGGCCTAGAGGTCCTGTCGGGGCCGAGGTCCGGATTCGCTGGGCCCAGGCGCCGCCTGGCGGCATGGCGCCTACAAGCGGATACGACACCGGTGTCCGACCAAAGTCGCCGCTTACGCGGACGACGTGCCTCGGCTCGACCCCCGATGCGCTGCAGGGTCTAACGCGTGCGGTGCCTGATGATCAGGGCGACGCCGGCCACCATGAACGCGAGCACGAGCACCACGCCGCCGTTGAGCAGGACCAGGCGGCGTAGTTCGGACAGCAGCGTGTCGAGGTCGCGGCCTGTCGGCAGGGAGTCTTCGGGGATGACCCGCTCGCCGCCGCCGATGCCCCCGCTCATCACGTCGGGCTTCTGGGGGATCGGCGCGCCGGCGATGCGTAGGGCCTCGGACATGGTCATCCGGCCCAGGAACCACGCGGCCGTCGTCTTCTTCTTGTCGGGCTGCGCGGCCGGGCGGAAGGCCTTGGGGCCGCCCTTGGCCAGCGGGTACAGGTCGTAGGTGTAGCGCGGCTTGTCGTCGAAGCGCACCACGACGGTGAACTTGCGGCCCAGCGACGCCGGCTTCGGTGCGGCGATCTGGCCCGTCGTGCCGCCGAGGAAGCTGACCTCTTTGAGCAGGTCGGCGAAGAGCTGAGGCTTCTCGGTCGCGGTCACCGTGATGTCGGCCATGCCCTCAGAGGTGAGGGTCAGCCCCGTGGGCTTGGGCGCCTTCGGCGCCTGACCGGCCACAGTGGTGGCGAGCGCGGGCGAGGCCGCGCCGGTCGCGGCGAGCATGAAACCCGCGGCAACCACCAATAACAACCGTCTGAAAACCGATCGCCCCACCACCGTCCTCCTCGCCCCGTTCCGATGGCTGGCTGGTGCTTACTGCATAGACTCCGCGAGCGGCCCACAGGTTGCACACAACCGTCGGGTTATTTGCAGCTTTCTGCCATCTCGGTGACCCTCGCGGGGGACGCCGTCGTGATCATCGGCAGGCCGGCATCGTAACCGGCCCGCACAATGCCGTGGGGACCCGGTCCCGTCAGAGTTGGGCGCGGGCGGCGCTGATCCGGGCCAGCGTGCGCTCCCGGCCGAGCACCGCCAGCGACTCGAACAGCGGCAGGCCCACCGAACGGCCCGTAACCGCCACCCGGACGGGTGCCTGTGCCTTGCCGAGCTTGAGCCCGCGCGCCGCGCCGACCTCTTCGAGCGTGTTCTTCAACGTCTCGGCGTCCCACGAGGTGAGCGCCGAGTACGCGGCAACCGCGCCGTCGAGCAGGTCGGCCGCACCGTCCTTCATGGCCTTCGCCCACGCCGCCTCGTCGATGGCCGGCGAGGCCAGGAACAGGAAGTCCACGTTGGCCACGATCTCGCTGAGCACCGCCACCCGGGTCTGGGCGAACGGCGCCACCGCCGCGAACGCGGAGGCGTCGAACGAAGCCGGGTCCCACGGCGGAGCAGGGATCGTCGCCGTGCCGGTCAGCCACGGCTGGCAGGCAAGGATGAACTCGTCGACCGACAGCGCCCGGATGTATTCGCCGTTGAACGCCCGCAGCTTCTTCTCGTCGAAGAACGCGGGGGAGGGGTTGACGTCCTCCAGCCGGAACTCGTCCTCGATCACCGACCACGGCACGATCTCGCGGTCGTTGCTCGGCGCCCAGCCCAGCAGCATCAGGTAGTTGCGCATGGCGTCGGCGAGGTAGCCCTCGTCCCGGTACGCCTCCAGGGCCACCTTGTCGCGGCGCTTCGACAGCTTCTGCCGCTTCTCGTTGACCACCACCGGCACGTGGGCCCAGACCGGCGGCTTGACGCCCAGCGCGTCCCAGAGCAGCTGCTGCTTGGGGGTGTTGGGCAGGTGCTCCTCGGCGCGGATCACGTGGGTGATGCCCATGGTGATGTCGTCGACGACGTTGGCCAGCAGGAACACCGGCGAGCCGTCGGCCCGGGCGATCACGAAGTCTTCGATCTTCGCGTTCTCGAACGTGGGCTCGCCCCGGACCAGGTCGACGACCTTCGTCTCGCCCTCGTCCGGCGTGCGGAACCGCAGCGCCCGGCCCTCGCCCGGACCCAGCTCGCGGTCACGGCAGAAACCGTCATATCCGGAGTACGAGTTCCCGGTGCGCGCCTGCACCATCTCCCGCGTGCAGTCGCAGTAGTAGGCCCGGCCCGCGTCGTAGAGCCGGCCGGCGGCGGCCCGCTGCTCGTCGGCGTACGCCGACTGGAAGTACGGGCCCTCGTAGCTGCCCCGCTCGATGCCGAGCCAGTCGAGTGCGGAGAGGATGCCCTCGGTCCATTCCGGGCGGTTACGCGCGGCGTCGGTGTCTTCGACGCGCAGCACGAACACACCGCCGTGCTGCTTGGCGTAGATCCAGTCCTGCAGCGCCGTCCGGGCGCCGCCGACGTGGAACATTCCCGTCGGGGAGGGGGCGAATCGCACTCGTACCGTCACGCGCCAAGCCTACGGGCGACCCCCGACCAGCCCGCCACCAGGTTTCCGCCTTTGCTCTGCCTCCATATACGCATCACCCCAGGCGACGCGGCGATGCGCATATGGAAGCAGAGCAAGGGCGCGAAAAATGTCCGGTTCTAGGGGACCGAGCGGATCTTCCGCACCAGCACGCTGCCGAGCAGCGTCACGAGCGCCGTCGCCGCGTACAACGTGGGGTATCCGCCCAGGTAGACCACGATCCAGGCCGCGCAGAACGGACCCAGGGCCTGCGGTGCTGAGTTGGCGATGTTGATCACGCCGAGGTCCTGGCCCCGGCTCGTCGCCGCCGGCAGCACCTGGGTGATCAGCGCCGCGTCGACCGCCAGGTAGGCCCCGTAGCCGGCGCCGAGCAGCACCGCCGCGACCACCGCCGCCGTCCAGACCGGCCAGATCGCCAGGATGAGCGCGGCCACGGCCATGATCACGCCGGACCAGATCACGAAGACCTTGCGCCGGCCGGACCGGTCGGACAGGCGCCCCGCGTACACCGCCGTGGCCATCATCCCGGCCGTGTAGAGCAGGATCAGGATCAGCAGGCCGCCCTCGGGGTCGGCGTAGTGCACCCCGTCCTCGAGGAAGTAGAGCAGGTACAGCGTGCCGAGCGCGTTGCCGACCTGCACGAGGAAGCGGGTGCCCCAGGCCCACGCGAAATCCGGGTGGCGGCGCGGGCTGACCCACATGCCGCGCACGAGCGCACCCCACGAGAACGGTGGTCGGTGGTCGCGCGGCAGCGGGTCGTCGCCGGTGAGAAGTGCGAAGGGCAGCCCGAGCAGGAGTACGGCGACCGCCACCGCGACGTAGCCCGACATCGTGCCGGTGAACACCGTGGTGACCAGCACCGCGCCGATCACCAGGCCGAGCGCCTGCGGGATGCCGGCCCAGCCGGACACGCCGCCGCGCTGGTCGACCGGCACCCGGTCGGGGAGCGCGGCCGTCAACGCCGCCAGCATCGCGTTGAAGCAGGCCTGGGCGGCGACCCAGGCGAGCGTGACGCCGAGGATCGTCTGCTGTTGGGCCAGCGCCAGCAGTGACAGCGCGCCCAGCACCGCGCCGCCGACCGTCCAGACGTGCCGGCGCCCGAAGCGCCTGCCGCCGATGGTCAGCGTCGTCCGGTCGGAGAACGCGCCGGCGACCGGGTTGGCCACGATCGCGGCGAGCGCGCCGAAGCCCATCGCCCACGCCAGGGCCGTCTCCTTGTGGCCGGGTGCGATGTCGGCGACCTGGTTGGGCAGCAGGATCTGGATCGGCGTGAAGAAGGCCATCCAGACGCCGAGGTTGGCCGAGAAGAGCAGCGCGATCCAGCCTCGCCGGACCCGTACCGTCGGCTCGGCCAGCGCCGCAGGCAGGGCGGACGCCTCCGGGTCAACGGTGGTCACGGATGCGCTCCCGCAGCCATGCGAAGGAGCTCTTCGGCGTACGCGTCAAACTCTCGAAGTCGACGTGCACCAGCCCGAACCGCTTGGTGAACCCCTCGGCCCACTCCCAGTTGTCGAGCAGCGACCAGACGAAGTAGCCGCGCACGTCGACCCCGTCGGCCTGGGCGTCGCGCAGGGCGGCCAGGTGCCCGTCGAGATAGGCGATCCGGTCGGGGTCTTCGCAGGTGCCGTCGGCGGAGACCACGTCGTCGTACGCGCAGCCGCTCTCCGTGATGTAGATCGGCGGCAGCTGACGCCCGTAGCGACCGTGCAGCGTCACCAGCAGCTCGCGCAGTCCGTCCGGGGCCACCGGCCAGCCGAACGCCGTGGTCGGGTAGTCGTCCAGCGGCACCATCTCGAAGGGCAGCGGACTGCCGTCCTCCGGGCCGCGTACGCCGGTCGGGTTGTAGTAGTTGACGCCCAACGCGTCGATCGGCGTCGCGATCACGTCGAGGTCGCCGTCGCGGACGACCGACAGGTCGGCGGCGCCCTCGGGATAGCCGAGGCCGAGCAGCGGGTCGGTGAACACCCGGTTGTGCAGCGCGTCGTACGCGGCCGCGGCGGCCAGGTCGGCGGCGGAGCCCGGCACCGGCCGCGCGGGCGAGTAGTTGTTGGCGATCGCGACGGGACTGCCGGAGTGGTCGCGCAGCGCCGCCACCGCGAGCCCGTGCCCGAGCAGCTGGTGGTGCGCGACGGGGAACGCCTCGAACAGGAGTTGCTCGCCCGGCGCGTGGGTGCCCAGCGCGTAGCCGAGCGACATGTGCACGAACGGCTCGTTCAGCGTGATCCACATCCGCACCCGGTCGCCGAGCCGGCGCGAGACCAGGGCGGCGTACTCGCCGAAGCGGTGTGCGGTCTCGCGGTCGAGCCAGCCGCCGCGATCCTGGAGGGTCTGCGGAAGGTCCCAGTGGAAGAGCGTGGCGACCGGCGCGATGCCCGCGTCGAGCAGCTCGTCGACGAGCCGCTCGTAGTAGTCGAGCCCGGCGGCGTTGGCCGGCCCGATGCCGTCGGGTTGGACGCGGGGCCAGGCGACGGAGAACCGGTACGCGCCGACGCCGAGCTCCCGCATCAGCGCGATGTCCTCGGGAAAGCGGTGGTAGGAGTCGGTCGCTACCGCGCCGGTGGTCCCGTCGACGATACGGCCCGGTGTCGCGCTGAAGGTGTCCCAGATCGACGTGCCGCGGCCGTCTTCGGTGGTCGCGCCCTCGATCTGGTACGCGGAGGTGGACACTCCCCAGAGGAACCCGCCTGGCAGCTCCGGCATCAGCTTCCGCGCCTCCTAGGTAGCGTTACCGGCAGGTAAGCCGAAACTGGCTCGGACTGTAACCCCGGTCTCACCCGCCAGTCGAGAGGTTCGCGTCGATCAAGCTTTGGACCGTGCGGCGTACCGTCGCCGGGATCGTCCCGAACCAGGTGATCTCGCCTGTGTCGGGCTCCCAGACACCCCGCACCCACCCGTCGACGACGACGGTGGGCGAGATCCAACCCTGCGGCCGCGAGACGGCGGCCTTGTGCCCCGCGGCGCCGATCCGCTCGAGCTGCCGCGTGCTCCCGGTGATGTACGGGTCGAAGGCGGGCAGCAGCACCGCCCGCTGTGCTGCTTTTCTCGGCAGCTCTTTCAGGTGTGCTTCCGGCAGCCACATCGGTGTGCCGTCGACCTCGACCGGCGCGAGGCCCCCTTCGATTCGCCGGAACGACTTCTTCGCCAACGCCGGAGTCAGGTCGAACCAGCGGGCGAACTCCTCGGGGGTGGCCGGCCCGTACGCGCCGAGGTAGTCGGTGGCCAGCCGGTCGATCGCGGCCCCGGTCTCGACCGGCTCCCAGTCGCCGAGCCAGCGCCGGGGCGCGACGAAGGTGACGTTGCGTCCGCGCGGTGGCCCGGAGCAGAGCAGGCCCCGGAACGCGGCGGGCTTGAGGATCGTGCCGAAGCCCTGGGTCAGCCGGTCCTTGAGCTCTCGGTGCCCGGTGGCCGTGATGATCGCGTCGGCGAGCTCCTCGCGGGTGAGCGGCTCGTCGGTCAACACGTCCGGCAGCGCGGCCAGGAGGTCGGCCATCTGCGCGGCGGTCACGCTGTTGTACCTCAACCACGAGTTGGTCTTGTCCCGCGTCCGCGTCGACATCGCCGCCACCCAGTGCGGGAAGTCGTCGGCCGGCAGCAGGTGCAGGGTGCCGCGGGCGGCCCAGGTGCGGACGAGGGTGCGCTCGCCGTACAGCAGCGTGTCGAGCTGGTGGGTTCCGCCTGTGCGGAGATTGGTCGCGGTGACCGCCGAAGCGGCGACCTGGGCGTGCACCCCGACGACCCGGCGCGCAACGGCGACGGGATCGGCCGCCTTGTCGTCGGCGAGGTGATGCCGGCGCATCCGCCACCGGAGGACCTGGTCCCAGCTCAGTCGAGTAACCACTTGAACAGGTTACCGGCGATAAAGCCTTGGTAAAGCACTCGTTGCCAGAGTGCGGGCATCCGATCCGATCCGTCCTAACAGGAGGCCCGAGTGAAACGCAAAGTTCTGAGCGTCGGTCTGGTCGGCGTGCTGATCGCACTGTTGACGGCGGTCCTGACACCGACTGCGGCCCTGGCCGCCCCGACGCCGTCGACGTCGCCGAGGGTGATCCCGGAGCTCACGAACCAGATCGTCCCGCAATGCCCCACCGGGTACGCGTGCGCCGTGGTCTACCGCGACGGTCCGGGAATCGGTTTCCGGTACGTCTTCCGGTTCTACCACTACGGGACGTACAACCTGAGCAACTGGATCACCGGCGGCCAGGCGTTCAACATGCAGATGGACGACGCGTCGATGCGACTGCTGGGCCAGAACGGCGCCGAGATCGAGTGCATCCCGCCCAACGACCCAGACCCGGCGCTGGACTGGAACCCGGTCTGGAAGATCCAACTAAGCCCGACGCCCTGCTACTAGCACCGAGCCGGTGGGCCGGGTTCACCTCCCCGGCCCACGCGGCTGCGGTCACTGACCGTGCGATCATCGGTCGTGTATGCGATCTTCGGCTACGGCTCCCTCGCTCACCCGGACACGGTCCGGCAGGTGGGCGGGAACGCCGTTCGCGGTGAGAACTACTTCCTGGTCGGCCTCCACAACTGGAAGCGCGCGTGGACGGTCTGCACGGACAACACCGATCCGGCCCGGGCCGTCGCCTACTACCGGCCCGGGACGTCCGACCGCCTCGACGGCCAGGTGCTGTTCCTGAACCTCGACCGGGAGCCGGGATCGCGGACCCGCGGCGCCCTGGTGCTGGTCCCGCCTGACGTGCTGGGCCAACTCGACGAGCGCGAGAAGAACTACGACCGCGTCGACGTCACGGCGGACGTGGACCTCTCCGGTGTTCCCGACGACGTCAAGCCGGACGTCGTGTGGACCTACGTGGGCAAGGAATCAGCCGTCCGTGCCGCGCACCGCGGCGTCAGCCAGGGATCGGCGGTCATCTGGCGGCCGTATCTGGACCGACTGCGTGCAGACGACCTGATCGAGATTCCCGCCGGCGTACGGGTGGTCGAGCTCGACAGGCGCAAGTGGGGCGAGCCGACACATCCGTACGCCGATCACCCGCGTGAGTGACGTCCCATGAGCGCGTCGATCTCCGCGAAGCCCGTGCCCAGCGCGGCGTAGGTGCCTGTGGTGAGCAGCTCGCGGGCGGCGGTCTGGATCGCGGCGTACGCGGCCAGGGTGATCGCCGGCCCGACGCTGACCCGGGCGACGCCGAGGGCCGCGAGGTCGTCGATGGTGGGCGACCCGGGGCCGGCCATGACGTTCAGCGGAGCTTGGATCTCCTTGGCCAGCATGGCAACGGTCTCGGGGTCCGTCACGCCCGGGACGAAGATCCCGTCCGCGCCGGCGGCGACGTAGGCGGCGGCGCGGTCGATGGTCTCCTTCAGGCGGGTCGCGGGGTCGCCGACCTCACGCAGGTGGGTGTCGATGCGGGCGTTGAGGAACAGACCGCCCCCGGCCGCACGACGGGCGATCGCGATCCGCTCGGGGTGCGCCTGCACGCCGTCCTCGATGTTGACCCCGACCGCGCCCGCGTCAAGCACACCGCGGACCGTGCTGGCGAGATCGTCGTACCCGTCCTCGATGTCGGCGGTCACCGGCACCCGGACGGCGGCCACCACCCGGGCAACCACCTCGACGGCACGCTCGCGGCCGATGGACCCGTCGTCCCGTGAACCCACGGCCGCCCAGGCGACGCCAGCACTGGTGGTGGCGATGGCCGCCGCCCCGGCATCCTCGATCAACCGCGCGCTACCGGCATCCCACGCGTTGGGCAGGACCAACGGCCGCGCGGCGCGGTGCAGCGAGTCGAAGTGGCGGACCTGGTCGTGGTGCGAGTTCGTCATGCGCCCCAGCAAACCCGCTCGGCAGGCCGAGGTCCGGCGGAAATCGGACCTGAACGCCGGCGCCGGTGGTGGCTCGCGCGGCGCATCTACCCTCGTCGACATGAGGGGAACCTGGGTGGTGACCATCGTGTCGACGGTCGGGCTGTTGCTCGTCGTCGGTTTCCGCTCGGTCCGGCGGCGCGGCCGGGCTCGGCTGTCGGCCATGGAGCAGGCCCGCCGCGCCACCCGCGAGCTGCGCCGGGAGAACCGGGCGCTGCGGGGTGGGCGCGGGCGCGGCGACGGGGAGCATTTCTGGCGTACGAAGCTCGGCCGCTACGGCGACGAGCGGCACGGCGACGACGGCGGCGGCGGCGGCTTCTCGGACAGCGGCGGCGGTTCGGGCGGCGGCAGCGACTAGGTCTCGGCGTCCGTCGCCGGCGCGTCCGGGTTAGGCCTTGCGGCGCCGTCTCAAGAAGACGGCGATCGTGGCGAGGATGCCCAGGATGGTCCAGTCGCCGGCCACCGTGGCCTCGGGCACCGGTACCGTCCGCTTCGGCTCCATATCCGTACGGTAACGGTTGCCGTCAATGCGCGCGGTTTCTCGCACGCGGGCCGCTGAGAAAGTCGGCGCGTTCCTAGCGTCGAGCGCATGGACCAGCCAGCACGCCGCCCGCGTTGCCGGGCGATCACGCGCAAGGGGTTCCGCTGTCCCATCGGTCCGCGGCCGTCCGGGCTCTGCCACGTGCACGACCCGGCCGTGCAGTGCGGTGCGGCCACCCGGCGCGGGGGCCGCTGCGGCGTCGCCACCGGCGGTGGGCCCTGCCGGACCCACCGCCACGAGCACCATCCCGACCAGGCCACGCTGGAGCTGGGATGACCGTCACGGGACGACGCGGGTCCCCGGGGTGTCGCCCGGCAGGCGGGACATGGTGTTCTCGAACGGCGGCACGGGCGTGCTGCCCAGGACCGACCCGTCGGCAGCGTACGCCGTCACCGTCGCCCGCTGGTCCGGTGGCACGGTCGCCGTGCCGAAGCCTGCCGCGTCCAGCGCGACCGCCACCGGTGACCCGTCGCCGACCGTCACCGTCGCAGTCGCCGTGCCCGTCGGCGCCGACACCAGCACCCGGTCGGTCCGGTCGTCGCCGCCCTCGGCCCGCAGCCGCCAGCCGACCGGACGCACCGAGGCGCCCGCGGCCGGCAGCAGCAACCGCAGGTCCGTGCGGCTGCTCGTCTCCGAGCCATGGAAGGCGTAGGTGACCACCCCGCCACCCGCCGGCTGCACCGTGAGCAGCACGGCCGCCTGCCCGTTGACCGAGCCCGACCAGCGGACCCGGACCGTCGTGCCAACGGCCGGCAGTTGGCTGTCGGTCAACGCCAGCCGCACGAAGCTGGCGAGGACCGCGGGAGACGGCGCCGGCCCCCGCACGTCCCGCACCGCGTCGGTCAACAAGCCGGCCGACGGCTCGAACGGGTCCCCGCTCGCCGACGAGCCCCAGCCACCGGAGACGCCGCCCTCGTAGAGCACCGCCGAACCCCGGGTGACCCGGGCATCCAGCCCCGGCGGCAACGCCGCGGGCGGCAGCAGCACGACGCCTACCCCGCCCCCGTCCGACCTGGCCAGCTCCCGCCGCTCCACCACTCCCCGGGCCGTGTAGCGCGGGTCGCCGCTGATCGTCACCGTGGCGTCGGGCGGCCCGATCACCAGCGCGTACCCGCCGCGCTCACCGTCGACCTGGGTCATCGTCACCACTGGATTGGCGGCGGACTCGTTGCCGGAGTACCTCATCTCGGACGGCGCGGCTCCGGTCGGGCCGTCGTACCAGATCAGCTCCCAGCTCGTGACGAACCCGAACCGCAGGGGTACGAGCACGAGCGCCACCCGGCGGCCCGGCGCGTCGCTGGCGTACAGCACCTTGATCCGGTCGCGGCCGGCCACCGCCCAGAAGCCGTCCGGATCCTGCAGACCCGTCACCCGGTCACGGAACGCGGAAACCCACGTCGAGTCGGCGGTCAGCGAGCCCCGCGGCGGTGACGATGCCAGCGCGGACCAGGGCGACGCGAGCGCGATCGCAGGGGCCCATCCGGGCAGCGGCACCACGTTGGTTTGCACCCCGACCGCGGCGGCCACCACCACGGCCAGCGCGGTTCGCCGGACGCGGCGGTTCCGCCGGTGCAGCCGCTCGCGCCGCACGAACGCGGGCCACGGGTCCTCCGGCGGCGCGATCGCGGAAGCGGCCTGGCGCAGCGTCTCGGTCAGCATGGTTCCTCCTGCAGTTGGGCCGGCGCCTCGTCGGCGAAGTCGAGTCGCAGCCGGGCCAACCCGCGCGACGCCTGGCTCTTGACCGAGCCGATGGAACAGCCGAGGACGGTGGCGGTGTCCGCCTCGCTGAGGTCCTCGAAATAGCGGAGCACCAGGACCGCCTGGGTGCGTGGCGGCAGCCGCCGCAACGCGACGAGGAGCTGTTGGCGCTGCTCGATCTGGACGAACGCGTCCCCGCGCACGGGTGAGTCCGACGCGAGCAACGGCACCTCGAGCGGCCGGCGCCGCCGCCACCACGAGCTCGCCGTGTTGACCATGGCCCGGCGCACGTACACCGACGGCGTGTCGATCCGCTCCCAACGCCGGTGGGTCTTCTCCAGCGCCGCCTGCACCAGGTCCTCGGCCGTGCCGCGGTCGCCGGTCAGCAGGTAGGCGGTCCGCACCAGCGGCGCCCACTGGTCCCGGACGAACTGCCGGAACCCTTCGTCGTCATCCACGCGAGGTAGACGCCGCGTACGAGAGAAAGGTTGAGCAAAAAAAAGGGGGCGCCCCGCGGAAAGCGGGGCGCCCCTCAAAGAGAAAACCCTACGAGTCGCCGCCGGTCTCGCCCACGGGCGCGGCGTTGACGTCGTCGATCGCGTACTTGCGGGCCGCCTCGACCGGGATCGACGGTGCGACCTCGCCGCGGACCGCGAGCTGGCGCAGCGTCGCCACCGCCACCGACTCGGCGTCCACGTTGAAGTGGCGGCGCAGGGCGTGCCGGGTGTCGGACAGGCCGAAACCGTCGGTGCCCAGCGACGTGTAGTCGCCCGGGATCCAGCGCGAGATCAGGTCCGGCACGGCGCGCATGAAGTCGCTGACCGCGATGACCGGGCCGTCGGAACCCGCCAGCTTGCGCCGGATGTACGGGACCCGCGGCTCGCTGCCCGGGTGCAGCAGGTTGTATTCCTCGGCCTGCACCGCGTCGCGACGCAGCTCGGTCCAGGACGTCACCGACCACACGTCGGCGGCCACACCCCAGTCCTGGGCGAGCAGCTGCTGGGCCTTGAGCGCCCACTGCATGCCCGTACCCGAGGCCAGGATGTTGGCCTTGATCCCACCGCCGTCGACCGCCGGGGCGGGGGAGTAGCGGTAGATGCCCTTCAGCAGACCCTCGACGTCGAGGTCGACCGGCTCCACGGGCTGGAGGATCGGCTCGTTGTAGATGGTCATGTAGTAGAAGACGTTCTCCGCCTCCTCGCCGTACATCCGGTGCAGGCCGCGCTCGACGATGTGCGCCATCTCGAACGCGAACGCCGGGTCCCACGCCACGACGGCCGGGTTGGTCGCCGCGATCAGGTGGGAGTGGCCGTCCTCGTGCTGGAGGCCCTCACCGTTGAGCGTGGTCCGGCCGGCGGTGGCACCGAGGACGAAGCCGCGCGCCATCTGGTCGGCGGCGGCCCAGAAGCCGTCGCCGGTGCGCTGGAAGCCGAACATCGAGTAGAAGATGTACAGCGGGATCATCGGCTCGCCGTGCGTGGCGTACGAGGTGCCCGCCGCGGTGAACGAGGCCACGGAGCCCGCCTCGTTGATGCCCTCGTGCAGGATCTGGCCGCCCAGCGCCTCCTTGTAGGACAGGAACAGCTCCCGGTCGACCGGGGTGTAGTTCTGCCCGTGCGGCGAGTAGATCTTGGCGGTCGGGAAGAGCGAGTCCATGCCGAAGGTACGGGCCTCGTCCGGGATGATCGGCACCCAGCGCTTGCCGAACTCGCGGTCCTTCATGATGTCCTTGAGCAGGCGTACGAAGGCCATGGTGGTGGCGATCTTCTGCTTGCCGGACCCGCGCTTGACGTCGCCGAACCGCTCGCTGCCGGGGATCTGCAGCGGGATCACCTTGGTGTTGCGCGACGGCAGGTAGCCGCCGAGCGCACGCCGGCGCTCGTGCAGGTACTCCATCTCGTCGGACTTGTCCTCGGGACGGATGTACGGCGGCAGGTACGGGTTCTCCTCGAGCGCCTTGTCCGGGATGTCGAGGTAGAGCCGGTCGCGGAACGACTTGAGGTCGTCGAGCGTCAGCTTCTTCATCTGGTGGGTCGCGTTGCGGCCCTCGAACGAGGAGCCGAGCGTCCAGCCCTTGATCGTCTTGGCCAGGATGACCGTCGGCTGACCGGTGTGCTCGGTCGCCGCCTTGTAGGCCGCGTAGATCTTCCGGTAGTCGTGACCGCCGCGCTTGAGGTTCCAGATCTCGTCGTCGGTCATGCCTTCGACCATCTTGCGGGTACGCGGGTCACGGCCGAAGAAGTGCTCGCGGACGTACGCGCCGGACTCCGCCTTGTAGGTCTGGTAGTCGCCGTCCGGCGTGGTGTTCATGAGGTTGACCAGCGCACCGTCGGAGTCGGCGGCCAGCAGCGGGTCCCACTCGCGGCCCCAGACGACCTTGATGACGTTCCAGCCGGCACCCCGGAAGAACGCCTCGAGCTCCTGCATGACCTTGCCGTTGCCGCGGACCGGGCCGTCGAGCCGCTGCAGGTTGCAGTTGATCACGAAGGTCAGGTTGTCGAGCTCCTCGCGGGCCGCGACGCCGATCGCGCCGAGCGACTCGGGCTCGTCCATCTCGCCGTCGCCCAGGAACGCCCATACGTGCTGGTCGGAGGTGTCCTTGATGCCGCGGTTGTGCAGGTAGCGGTTGAACCGGGCCTGGTAGATCGCGTTCATGCCGCCGAGGCCCATGGAGACCGTCGGGAACTCCCAGAAGTCGGGCATGAGGCGCGGGTGCGGGTACGACGGCAGGCCGCCGCCCAGCCCGGCGTGCGAGAGCTCCTGGCGGAAGCCGTCGAGGCGCTCCTCGGACAGCCGGCCCTCCATGAACGCGCGCGCGTACATGCCGGGGGAGGCGTGGCCCTGGTAGAAGATGTGGTCGCCGCCGCCCGGGTGGCTCTTGCCCCGGAAGAAGTGGTTGAAGCCGACCTCGTAGAGCGCCGCGGCGCTGGCGTAGGTCGAGATGTGGCCGCCGACGCCGATCTCCGGACGCTGGGCGCGGTGCACGAGCATCGCGGCGTTCCAGCGGATGTAGGCACGGATCCGGCGCTCGACGAACTCGTCACCCGGGAACCAGGGCTCTCGCTCCGGCGGAATCGTATTGATGTAGTCGGTGGTGGTCAGCGGCGGGACGCCGACGTTGCGCTCACGAGCGCGCTCCAGCAACCGCAACATCACGTACCGGGCGCGCTTGGCGCCGCCCGCGTCGATGACTCCGTCGAGAGACTCGACCCACTCGGCGGTTTCCTCGGGGTCGATGTCCGGAAGCTGGCTCGGCAGGCCGTCACTGATCACCGGGCGCTTGCGTTCCGTAGCCACAGGCATTCCTCAGATTGTGGGGACGACTGACATTTCGGAGCCAAGTGTCCCGGGTGTGGGATTCGTCTCCAACGCCATACTGCCCCGTTTCTCATTCCGGCGTCACGTCGCGTACGGCCAGACGCGACACTCGACACACATACCAACCGGTAACTCACCCCGGAAGGAAGGAAAACCGGACCTGTCGGACAGCGTTGTCCCCGTTCGTGTCGACCAGGCAGATGGACTGCCAGGTGCCCAGGGCGAGCCGACCACGCAGGACCGGAATCGAGGCGTACGGGGCGATGAAGGCCGGCAGCACATGGTCGCGACCGTGTCCGGGGGAGCCGTGCCGGTGGCGCCAACGGCCGTCGGCCGGCAGGAAACCGTCGATCGCGGTCATCAGATCGGGGTCGTCGGAGCCGGAGCCGCTCTCGATGATCGCGATGCCGGCGGTGGCGTGGGGGACGAACACGTGGAGCAACCCGTCGCCCTCGCCGGAGACGAACTGCTGCGCCTCCGCGGTCACGTCGCGCACCGCCGGGCGGCGGCCCGTCTCGACCGTGATCACCTCACTCCGCATCCGGTCAATTCTAGGGATGATCCACGCGTTCCGTTGCCGTGTTCTGCGTGGCTGGTGGGGCAGGTGACTGGCAGTGAGTGGCTTGCGTCGGTAATGCTTTCGACGTGACCACGCCGCAAGATCTCGACGAACGGTTCCGGGCGGCGGTCGGTGCGCTGACGCCCGGCACCGCCGGCCTCCCCGAGGGGATGACGGCCGAGCGGGCGCGCGCCGTGTTCGACGCCCAGCTGACGAGCCGCCATCTCGACCTGGCCGCGCGCTGGCTGCGCAGCTTCGGCGAGGGCTTCTACACGATCGGGTCCTCCGGCCACGAGAGCAACGCGATCGTCGCGGCGGCGCTCCGGCACACCGACCCGGCCTTCCTGCACTACCGCTCCGGCGGGTTCTACGCCGCCCGGGTCGCCCAGGCCGAGGTCGGGGACCCGGTCGCCGAGACGGCCCGGGACGTGCTGCGCGGGGTGGTCGCCTCGACCAGCGAGCCGATCGCCGGCGGCCGGCACAAGGTGTTCGGCAACGCGGCGCACCACGTGGTGCCGACCACCTCGACGATCGCCTCGCACCTGCCCCGCGCGGTGG
The DNA here is from genome assembly GCF_900188485.1 of Asanoa hainanensis. Taxonomy (GTDB): domain Bacteria; phylum Actinomycetota; class Actinomycetes; order Mycobacteriales; family Micromonosporaceae; genus Asanoa; species Asanoa hainanensis. The sequence continues at coordinate 5,750 of NZ_FZPH01000005.1, read as the reverse complement.
GTGCGGCGTTCGCGATCGAGCGGCTGCGCAAGGTCAACGGCAACGGCGGGTCCGACGCACCGTGGCCGGGCGACGCGGTCGTCGTGTGTTCGTTCGGCGACGCGTCGGTCAACCACGCGACGGCGACCGCCGCCCTGAACACCGCCGGCTGGATCGACCACACGGGGCTGCGGCTGCCGCTGCTGCTGGTCTGCGAGGACAACGGCATCGGGATCAGCGTGAAGTCCCCTTCGGGTTGGGTCGCGGCGACGCTGAAGGCCCGCCCGGGACTGCGCTACTTCGCGGCTTCCGGCGACGATCCGGCGGCCGCTTATGCCACCGCGGTCTCGGCCTCCGACCATGTGCGGCGCACCCGGAAGCCCGCCGTGCTGCACCTGTCGACCGTGCGCTTCATGGGGCACGCTGGCGCCGACGCCGAGGTGGCCTACCGTCCCGCCGCCGACCTCGAGCGCGACCTGACCCGCGACCCGGTGGTGGCGACCGCGCGGCTGCTGGTCACCTGCGGCCTGGCCACACCCGAGGAGATCCTCGCCCGGTACGACGAGGTCGGCTGGCAGGTCCGCAAGGTCGCCGAGGAGGTGCTGGGCGAGCCGAAGCTGACCACGCCCGCCGAGGTGGTGGCCACGCTGGCGCCCCGCCGGCCGGTCCGCGTCGCCCGTACCGTGGCGGATTTGTCGGTTCTCTCGGCTTCGGACCGGGCCGAGGCGTTCGGCGGCCGCCTGCCCGAGGACGCCGGCCCGTTCACCCTGGCCCAGACGATCAACTCGGCGCTCGCCGACGGAATGCTGGCCAACCCGAAGATGGCCCTGTTCGGCGAGGACGTGGCGCTCAAGGGCGGCGTGTACGGGGTGACCAAGGGCCTGCGCGAGCGGTTCGGCGCGACCCGGGTGTTCGACACGCTGCTCGACGAGACCTCGATCCTCGGCCTGGCCCTCGGCTCCGGCCTGGCCGGCATGCTGCCCGTGCCGGAGATCCAATACCTGGCCTACCTGCACAACGCCGAGGACCAGCTCCGCGGCGAGGCCGCCACCATCCAGTTCTTCTCGGGCGGCGCCTACCGCAACCCGATGGTCGTGCGGGTGGCCGGGCTCGCGTACCAGGAGGGCTTCGGGGGGCACTTCCACAACGACAACTCGGTGGCCGTGCTGCGCGACATCCCGGGCCTGGTCGTCGCGGTGCCGGCGCGGGCCGACGACGCGGCGCCGCTGCTGCGCACCTGCCTCGCGTCGGCCGCCGTCGACGGCAGCGTCTGCGTCTTCCTCGAGCCGATCGCCCTCTACCACACGCGTGACCTCTACGAAGAGGGCGACAACGAGTGGCTGGCGCCGTACCTGGGCCCGGAGTCCTGGTCCGAGGCGCACGTGCCGATCGGGCGCGCGCGGGTCTACAACGTGGGCTCGGCCGAGGACTTGACGATCATCACGTTCGGCAACGGGGTACGGATGTCCCTGCGCGTCGCGGCCCGGCTGGTCTCGGAGGGGATCGGCGCCCGGGTGGTGGACCTGCGCTGGCTCGCCCCGCTGCCGGTGGCCGATGTGATCCGGGAATCGTCGGCAACCGGACGCGTGCTTGTCGTGGACGAGACACGCCGGTCGGGCGGGGTCGGCGAGGGAGTTCTCGCAGCGCTGGTCGATGCCGGATATGTCGGATCTGTGAGTCGGATCGCATCAGTCGACTCGTTCGTCCCGCTGGGCCCGGCGGCCAGAGAAGTCCTGGTCGCAGAGGATGCCATCACTCAGGGTGCCCGAGCCCTTCTGGCACGGTAAGTTTCCCGGGGGACCCGAAAAGTCCGTGTCCCGCCGGGGTTGCCGCAGAATCGAGCCGGATCGGCAGAAAATCGAAACCGGATCGGTCGGTGCGCCACTTGCGCGCGAGCCGCCGACTGTGTGGACTTTGCGGGAACTGCAACGAATGAGGGAGGCACGCAACAGTGAGCGCGACCGCAGGTCAGGCCGCCGACGGCGTACGCAGCCTGGCGGACCGGTTCGGCATCGAGCCGGGGATGGTCGTCATGGAGATGGGGTACGACGACGACGTCGACCAGGATCTCCGCGACGCCCTGACCGACCGCTCCGGTGAGTTGGTCGACGAAGACACCGACGAGGTAGTCGACGCGGTGCTGCTGTGGTACCGCGACGGCGACGGCGACCTCTTCGAGATGCTCGTCGACGCACTCGGCCCGCTGGCCGGCAACGGCGTCGTCTGGCTACTGACGCCCAAAGCCGGCCGCGACGGGCACGTCGAGCCGAGCGAGATCACCGAACTGGCCCCGACCGCAGGTCTCCAGCAGACCTCCACGGTCAACGCCGGCAAGGACTGGAGTGCCGCCCGGCTCGTGGTGCCCCGCGGCTCCCGCAAGAAGTGATGCTCCAGGTCGGCACGCCGGCGCCGGACTTCACGCTCAAGGACCAGAACAACCAAGAGGTACGACTCTCGTCGTACCTCGGGTCAAGCTCGGTCCTGCTGGTGTTCTATCCGCTGGCCTTCTCGGGCACGTGCAGCGGCGAGATGGCGGCGCTGGAGGCGGCGCTGCCGTCCTTCGCCGCGCTGGGCGTGTCGGTGCTGACGGTGAGCGTGGACTCGTCGTACGCCCACAAGATCTGGCTGGAACGCGAGTCGTGGTCCATGCGGATGCTGGCCGACTTCTGGCCTCATGGGGCGGTGGCGTCGTCTTATGGGGTGTTCAACTCGGTGGCTGGGTTTGCAGACCGGGGGACCTTTCTGATCGACAAGGCTGGCGTGGTCAGGTGGGCCGAGCATGTGGGGCCGGGCTCGTCCCGGGACACGGCGGCGTGGTTGGCGGCGGCGAGCTCCCTGGACGACAGCTGACCGGCCCGCGGTCGGGTAAGCTACGGCCGATCCGGGGCGCGTAGCTCAGCGGAAGAGCACTCGCCTTACAAGCGAGGGGTCGCAGGTTCGAACCCTGCCGCGCCCACAAATCCCTGCCCCAGACCCGGACCGCTTCGCGGTCAGGGTCTGGGTGGGGATTTGTCATTCCTATACCGGGGGCGACCCCCGGAGACCCCACGTTCTAGTGGGGGCGGTCCGCGAGGCGCTGGGTAGACCCAACGTTTGCGTTGGGTCTACCCAGCGAGCCGGCATTGTGGCCGTCTCCGCACACCCAACCCAAAAACCGCCCTCCGGGGGTGGGCGCAGGTTCGAATCCTGCCGGCGGCACCAACCGCCTTTGGGCGGTCTAACAGCTAGAACGAAGCCTCGTAGCAGCGCAGATGCTGTCCAGGGCTTCACCGTTTGTACGGTCGAGAGCGGCTCTACGAGGCCGTCGTCGGTCGCCCCTTCCCAACCCGTTCCCAAGAGCCTGGCGTCGTCGCGGCCGTCAGCCAACCGTGAACGCGGCGGGCTCGCCTGACCTCCTAGGTATCTAACCGCCGTCCAAGGGCCGCATCCAGATGCAGGTCAAGGACAGGACGACAGGCCACTCTCACGATAGCGATCACGAGATCCGGTAACAGTACGAGAAATCCGGCACGGTTCGTCAACTGTTGCTAAACCGTCAGTGAGGTTCCTAGCCTTTACGTATAACTTGACCCATGAGATGCGGTCGACCCACTGTGGGGGTGGGTGCGCTCAAAAACACAGCAACTCCTTTACGCGCGGCCATGGAAAAGGTAACGCTCAAAGCTTGAGTTCGCGCGCGAGACGCGTGTACTGAGTCATTCCCTTCTTAATTAAAGGAGCCAGCGTCGAGACCAGGAACTCATACTCGGTGGAGCCAGGCTGCGTCATGGCAGGAAGGTTGTTCTTGGCGGCCCTGTATACGATCTTCAGTCGAGCCTTGTAGTCGTCTAAAGAAACGCCAGTCGGAGGATGCTGGTCCCTAGCGGCTAGAATATTAGACAGCGCGTCCTGGCGCTTGCCGGCATCGAGCTCGAACGACGCGCATAGCTTTTCGAGAACTTCGTCATCCAGCAGGTAATTTTCCAGTTCCCGTTGACGCCATACAATCGTACCTTCCGCTTCCAATGCGGCAATCTCATCAGGGGTCTTGCCATCTCGGTCGACGACTCTTCTGACTTCCGATCTAATTGCCTTGGACGCCTGGAGGGCGTGACCTATTCGCTTCACCTGGCCACTATTGCCGATTGATTGAAACTCGATCTCAGGGAAATCGTCCGAGAAAATTTTGGACAACACTCGTGAATCAAAAGCCTGCTTGTCAGGCGACGTAGCTGTTTCGATCGAACCTTCGACTAAGTAAACAATGTCGGGAGACACCAGGTCTGCGAGGTCTTCCAAGGACGTGCGGTGGATGCTCTGCCACAGGTGACGAGTCGGCTCGGACGGAACAAGATCTGGGTTGAAAGCGTCGGGAATGCCGTTGAAGTTGATAAAAGCCACCTCATCCGGCCGGCTCCGCGCGAGCTGTACGCCTCGCCGCATCATTGAAAGCGAGTGCGTTGCGATCACAATCTGTCCCTTGGGCGGTCCGATGCGGATCAATTCATCCAGAATCGTCGCCTGCACTCGTGAGTTAAGGTGGCTCTCCGGCTCATCGAGGAGGAAAATCGACTCCGGAAACTCTGCGCCGCGAAGGTGGGCATCCAGAAGAAGATCAAAAGCTGCCTTCTCGCCCGCCGAAAGGTTGACGTACGGAAAACTGCGAACGTGATTCTTAGAGAAATAAAAGGTTCCCCTGCCCTGGAACGGGTGACCGAGACTTTCAAGTTGGAGGTCGGGAAAGAGCCGATTAAAGCTCTCCGCAAGTGGATCAATAACCAACTTGTGGATCTGCTCCAGATCGTTGGTCTGGGTGCGGTCTCCTGCAATTTCCACCAAACTGCCCCAAAGTCTCGCGTAGTGTTGCGCCACGCCGCGATCTTCATCAATGGAGCGATTGACTTCCTTGCTGTCTTCCAAGCCGGGCATTGCACTAAGGCTTCCGACCGAAAATTGGCTCGTGTACCTGTAGGCGCTCCGATAATGAAAAAGCGCCTTGATTGCCCTAGTGTCTTTGGGCAAAGGCTCGTGAAACTCTATGTCGATGCCACTCGTTCGAGTGCGCCCTGGAGGCAGGTAGAACTGATCGTCCCAACCGCCTGCGCGACGCCCATGTTCGTGGTGCCAAAGCAACAGGGTGTCAAATATCGAGGACTTTCCACATCCATTGGGGCCCAGCAAGAAGATTAGCCGCGTTGACGGCGGGAGGTCGCGAATTCGGACGGATTCGAACCGCTTGATGGGACCGGTGGACACAATCGACTTGAGGTGCAATGGAGAAGCTCCGTACGTCGTTGGGCTTGCATCAACTGCGAGTCAGTCCAACGCTGCCGCCGTCGATACCTTAGCCAAATCGATCTTGGCGGTCGCGGCGCAAGCGGGGATTGCGCATTGACTATACCGGCGTTGCGATCCTTGCCCGGCGCGAACGCCGGCACAGCCACCGCGGCGGGCACGAAGGGCGACCGCCACCACATGTTGCGATCCTCGCCCGGCGCGAACGCCGGGCGCAGCGCGAGGGCCGCGCGGTGAGCGACGCCGACTGGAAGCCGTTGCGATACTCGCCCCGCGCGAACGCCGGGCGCAGCGACCTTGATCATGACCGTGCGGACGCGGCGCCCTTGTTGCGATCCTCGCCCGGCGCAAACGCCTGGCGCAGCTGGTTGTGCCGGCGGCCACGCCCGCGATCACGCGGGTGTTGCGATCCTCGCCCGGCGCGAACGGCGGGCGTAGCCGCCGGCCACCACGAGGACCAGCGACAGCACGTAGATGTTGCGATCCTCGCCCGGCGC
>NZ_FZPH01000044.1 GCF_900188485.1 Asanoa hainanensis | reverse complement strand
CTAGTAGGGCTTTGTCACCCTTCGAGTGGCTGATGGTGACGGGTTCGGGTTGATGTTGGTGTCGTCGAGGAATGGACACTGCGCAGGTACGACGGCTCGGCGATGATCTGGCGGAGTATGTCGGGGATGTGTTCGCGTCGCTGAGATACGCGGGTTGGCAGGACCGGGCCGGGCATTATCTGCGTGGCCTGATGCTCGATGGTCGGCGTAAGTCGATCCAGCCGATGGCGGCCCGGTTGCGCGGGCCACACGAGCAGGCGTTGAACCATTTCGTCACGAACAGCCCGTGGGACGTGACGCCGGTGCGCCGCAGGATCGCCGAACGCATGAACGAGGCGTTGGATGATGCGGCCTGGGCGATCGATGACACCGGCTTGCTCAAATACGGCAAAGCGTCGCCGTGTGTCGCTCGTCAGTACACCGGCACCGCGGGAAAGATCACGAACTGTCAGGTCGCGGTGTCGGTCAGCATGGTGACCGAGACGGCGTCATGTCCGGTCGATTGGCGGCTATTTCTGCCTGAGGCCTGGGATCCGGCATCGCCCAAAGCGAGCGCGGACGTGGACCAGCGGCGTCGGCGGGCGCAGATCCCGGACACCCTCGGGCATCGACCGAAGTGGCGGCTCGCGTTGGACATGATCGATGAGCTGCTGAGCTGGGGTCTGCACCCGAGTGCGTTGGTCGCCGATGCCGGCTACGGCGATGCCGGCGAGTTCCGCCAAGCCCTCGCCGAGCGTGGCATCGGCTACGCGGTGCAGGTCGCGCACACGATCACCGCCTATCCGCTCGACGTGGAACGCACGACAGTGCCGTACTGCGGTGACGGCCCTTATCCGAAGAAGATCTACCGCCAACCCGCACCCTCGGTTCGTGACCTGATCCTGGCCGCCGGGCCGAAAGCCCCGCGACGGGTCACCTGGCGCGACAGTTCCCGCCGGCGAGCCGGCCGGCCGGTCCCCATGAGCTCACGGTTCGTGTTCCAGCGGGTCCGCCCGGCCGGCCCGGCCATCCGCTCCGCGCACCTGGGCCAGGATCTGCCCGAAGCCTGGCTGATCGCCGAATGGCCGACCGGCGAGCCGGAACCAGTCAAATACTGGCTGTCGAACCTGCCCGAACGCACCGCGAAACGCACCCTGATCCGGCTCGCGAAACTACGCTGGCGCGTCGAACACGACTACCGCGAAGTCAAAACCGGACTCGGCCTGGACCACTACGAAGGCCGTGT
>NZ_FZPH01000008.1 GCF_900188485.1 Asanoa hainanensis | reverse complement strand
CCGCCGCGCCGACCGCCCGGCCGCGGAGCTCCGCGACCCGAGCCACACGTTGTCCGCCAGCTGACCGGCCTCCGCACACACACCGACCCGCCGCGCCGACCGCCCGGCGGCGGAGCTCCGCCGCCTGAGCCGCACGTTGTCCGCCGGCTGACCGGCCTTTGCGTAAGCGCCGGTCCGTTCCCTTCGCGCAGGTCCGGACGTCTGCCGGCGAGATCGGCGCGTACGCCCGCGCGCTCGCCGGTAAGTGCTGTTTAAGTGCCCGTTGGTCTCCTGGCCCGGTCAACGTTCACGCGGAAACCGAAGGAGTGCCGCAATGGCAAACGCAAAGGCCAACGGCTGGGACGCCAGCATCAAGCTGCTCTACCCGACCGACGAGGGAACGTTCTTCACCCTGGCCGCCCTGGCCGCGGGCGAGCCCTACGACGTGGTCGCGAACGTCGAGATCGGCGAGAACCTCAACGAGGCGGTCGACGAGCACATCCTGCGGGTGTCGATCGTCAACCTGACCACCGCCACGCAGGTGGCCTTCGTCGAGGTGCAGGAGGACCTCAAGCCCGAGAACAACACGAAGCGGCGGGCCGAGCTCCGGGCGAAGTTCCCTCCGATCCCGAACCTGACCAGCGGCGACGTCCTGCAGGCCGTGGCGTCGTACAAGGTCGTCGCCGGCGTCAACTTCGACCTCTCGACCGCGCAGAGCGAGACCTTCGCGGCGGAGTGAGCACGGGTGCTACGCCGACCGGGACACCGGTTCCGGTCGGCGTAGCCGCTCGTACAGGGCCGTCGTCTCGCTCGACGGGCCGACCCGCAACGAGTCCCACAGGGTTCCGACGAGCTGACGGTGCTGGAGCAGCGCCAGGTGCCGCAGGCCGGAGCCGGCGTAGCAGAGCATCAGTCCACGGTGGACGCCCTCGTTGCACGGATCGTCGGTCAGCACCTGGCGGGCCAGCGTCGCCGCCGGGCCGAAGTCGCCACGCTCGGCGTACAGCGCCACGAGCCGGCTCCGCGCCTCCAGCGCCCGCACGCGCAGCTCGGCCCTTCGGGTCGCGGCCCATTCCGCGTACGGCTCGTCGGCCAGGAAGTCACCCTGGAACAGCAGCGCGGCGGTCGCGTAGTGCCGGGCGGCGGCCTCCGGGTCGTTGGCCTGGTCGGCCTGGCGACCAGCTAGACAGCTGGCCTCGAACTGCTCGACATCGCACCAGACGCTAACCGAGCGCGCGATTCCGTACGCGTCGAACCGGCGCTCGATGATCGGTTCGGGTGACGCCGCACGCAACAGCCGGCGGGCGCCGCTGAGTGCCACGTGCAGGCTGTTGCGCGCCGCCCGAGGCGGGGCGTCGGGCCAGAACGCGTCGATCAGCACCTCGCCGGGCACCAAGGCGTCCCGATGGGCAAGCAGGTAGGCGATCACGTTGCGACTGCGCCGGCTCGTCGTCGTGTCCACGAGCCGCCCGTCCACGATGACGCGAAGCTGGCCGAGCAACTGCGCCCGCACCCGCACCATCTCGCCCCCCTCGCTCGATTGCCCGCTACCGGGAGGCCACGACGAGACGACCTGATACGTCGGGAAACGGATGGTGGTCATGGAATCCGGGCGAGACGCTCATGTATCACCGGGGTGCGCCGGCCCCTCCAGGCAGAGACCAAGCCGACCCCAGCACCGCGTCGTGAGGAGCCGAGCAATGATAAAGATCCGTGTGATCTCCGACGGTTCGAGCGGAAAGGAGCACGAGTCAGGTCTGACCCGCTACGTCCTGCCCGCCGTGCCACAAGCCGTCCTGCAACGTCACGGAGCGCGGGTGCTGCGGCCGGCCGAGGCCGCGGTTGCCAAGGGTTGGCCGAAGCCGAACCCCACCATCTACCGCTACGGCGTGCTGTTGGTTCCCCGCCGTCTGCTGGACTCCGCGACAATCGTGACGCTCAACAGGGTCCTCACCGACGTTGGTATGCGGCTGGTGCGGCCTGACGCGACCGACGATCAGCCGGCAACGTCCGACGACGATCTGGACGCCAAGCTCCCTGTCGCCGTCGAACTGGGTGTGGCGGGTACGTTCAAGCCCCAGGCCGTGGATGCCTGGACTGCCCTCCAGCGGCTCCGGGCCGAGGTGACCGCGTTACGCGAGGCATGCGACAGCGGAGCGTCGACTGACACCGCAGCGCTGGAGTCACTCGCCGGAGTGGTCGACGCGATCTCCCTCGATCACCTTCTCGTCGGTTCCGCGACGGACGGGTCCAGCAGCACCATCGTGACCGGCACCAACACGGCCAGCAACGGCAACCCCGATCTGAACAACCTGTTCGACCGCCCGGCGGCCGGCACCAGCGGCCGCATCCCGGTCACCGTCGCGCTGGCTGATCCGGGCCAGATCTACATGGGCCAGAATGCTAGTCGGCGACCCGTCGTGGCGGTGCTCGACACCGGCATCGCCTGCGACCCGGAACACCCATGGCTGACGCCACGCGTCGAGCGGGGTGCCAACGGGCACGAGGACGCCGTCGTTATCGTCGACACCGAGCTGCAGAAACAACTGGAGGCGGAGCACGTCGGCGAACGGCTGCTGTCCATCGCGAGCTACGCCGACGAACCCTCCATCGAGGAACCACTGCTGGGCGACCTGTCGACGCACGCGGGCCACGGCACCTTCATCGCCGGGCTCATCCGCCAGCTCGCTCCCGGCGCGCAGATCTACGCGGTGCGGGTGATGCAACCCGACGGGTTCGCGCCCGGGAGCGACGTCGTCAACGCGCTCAAGAAGATCGCCTACCGGGTACGACGCGCGCAGTCGGGCCAGGCCGACGGCCAGGCGGTGGACGTGGTGTCGCTTTCGTTGGGTTACTTCGACGAGTCCGCGGACGAGCGGAACGTGACCATCGCGCTCGAGCCGGTCCTCCGGGAGCTGACCGAGCTGGGGGTCACGGTGGTCGCGGCGGCCGGCAACTTCGCGACGAGCCGGAAATTCCTCCCGGCGGCGCTGACCGAGAAGCTGACCGACAAGGCGGCGGCGCCGATGATCAGCGTTGGTTCACTGAACCCCAACGGGTCGACCTCCCGCTTCAGCAACGAGGCGCCGTGGGTCACGTGCTACGCCTCGGGGGCCGCGATCGTGAGCACGTTCCCGGCCTTCGCGGGCGCGCAGAACGCGCCCGCCCGCACCGGCCGGCGGGAGTCTTTCGACCCCGACGACTTCGCGAGCATGTTCGGCGTCTGGAGCGGCACGTCGTTCGCGGCGCCCGTGATCGCAGGTCTCGTCGCCGCGCGGTTGCACGACGAGGCCGGTCGGCACGATCGCGACCAGAACTCCGCCGCCCGGGTGGCAGCCGCCCACGCGGCGTGGGAGAACGTCCTGAAAGACGCGCGATGACCACGTCGGACCATGCTTCGGTGTCCGGGCCCGTGGCCCGGGCGCCGGGGCGGCGCGAGCGGCTCTCCTCGGTCGTCCGGGGCTTCCTCGCCGGCAACCAGGACGACCTCGACGCGCTGGTCACCGAGCTGACCCCGCTGCTCTGGCGGGTCGCGCGGTCGACCGGCCTCGACGCTGCCAGCTGTGAGGACGTCGTCCAGCAGTCGTGGCTCACGTTGCTCAACCATCGTGACCAGATCCGTACGCCGGATGCTCTGGTCGGGTGGCTGGCCACCGTCACGCGCCGCGAGGCCGTGCGGGTGTTCACCGCTCAGGGTCGCGTGCGGCCCGCTCCGGACGACCTGTGGGAGCCGGTGCCCGACTCCGGCCCGGCCATCGAGGACATGCTCGTCTCGGACGAACGGCGGCGGGCGCTCTGGCGGGTCGTCCGCCGGCTGCCGCACCGTTGCGTGCAGCTGTTGCAGGTCATCGCGTTCAGTGAGCGCCCCGACTACGCCGGCATCGCGGCCGCGCTCGGTATGCCCAAGGGCAGCATCGGGCCGACTCGTGGCCGATGCCTGGCGAAGTTGCGGGAGATGCTGCTGGCCGAGTCCGACTGGAGTTGGCGATGAACCCGACAGCCGCGGACGACCCGATGGACGACCTCGACCAGGCGATCATGGACGAGGTGGCCGAGCTCTACCGCACGGTCGATCCCGTTCCCGGCGACCTCGTCGACCGGATCCGGTTCGCCGTCTCGTTCGGCGACCTCGACGCCGAGCTGATGCGGCTCGTGGAGCAGACCGTGTACGCGGGTGTGCGCGGCGCCGAGCACAGCAAGATCTTCACGTTCTCCAGCACCCTCGTCACGTTGACCATCCGCGCCGTCGGGCTCACCGACGACACCGTGCGGGTCGACGGGTGGCTCGCACCGCCCGCGGCGCATCGGGTGAGCGTCCGGTTCGGAGCGGACCGGGTCGAACGGACCGCCGACGAGGACGGGCGCTTCGTCGTCGAGCAGATGCCGGCGGGTGTGGCGCAGCTGATCGTGCGGATGGTCAACGAAACCCGGCCGACGAGAAACGTGTTGGCGACCCCGGCGGTGGTGCTATAGAAAGATGCCCATGGGCGTCGTCGGCCCCGACCCCCCGGCTCCACCGGTCGCCTCGCGGGTTGTCGCCACCGAGGCGACGGCGCGGCGCCTGCACCGGCGGGGCATCGAGGCGACGTCCGACGGACGCCCGGCGGCCGGCGCCCGTCATCTGCGCACCGGCCTGGCGCAGCTCGGCTGGCACGAGCACGACGGCTTCGTTCCACAGCCCGGCTCCACCCGCGATGCCGTGGTGGCCCGGCTGCTGATCAGCCTGGCCTACGCCGAGTCGGAGCTGGGCCGCACCGACTACGGGTTCGACCTCCTGACCGCCGCCGAGCCGCTCGTCGATCCGGACGACAACGGCGTCCTGCTGTCGCAGCGGGCGTTGATGCTCTACCGCACCGGCCGCTACACGGACGCGATGCGCTTCTTCGACGAGGCGATTCCGTGGCTGGGAGCGGAACGCCACGTCGCCGTGCTGTGCTCGACGCTGCTCAACCGGGCGTCCGTACACCTGCATGCGGGGCGGGTCAGCGCGGCCCGCGCCGACCTGCGCCGGTGTGAGCAGCTCGCGCGCCGACACCGACTCGGCATGCTCGCCGCCAAGGCCATCCACAACCGCGGCTACTGCGAGTTGCTCGCGGGCCATCTGCCGGCCTCGCTGGAGGCGTTCGCCGCGGCGGAGTCGCTCTACCGCGAGCACGCGCCGGGCTACCTGCCGGTGCTGCACGCCGCCAGGGCCCGCGCGCTGCTGACGGCCGGCCTGCCCACGGAGGCCGGCCGCACCCTCGACGACGTGATCACGGCGTCCCGGCGGCAACGGCTGACCCAGGAACAGGCCGAGGCGGAGCTGCTCCGGGCGCAGGCCGCCCTCCGCGCCGGTGACCACGCGGTCGCGAGCGCCTGGGCGCGGCGGGCCGAGCGGCGCTTCCGCCGTCGGTCCAACGCCGCCTGGGCCGAGCTCGCCGCGCTGGCCCGGCTGCGGTCGGACCTGCCGCGCGCCCGCCGCCTGTCCGCGCTGGCCGCCCGCGCCCGCACGGTCGCCGTGGGGCTCCGCGCGGTGCAGTTGCTGCCCGACGCGGAGATGGCCGACCTCGTGGGCGTTCGGGCGCTGGTCGCCGCCGGTCGCGCCGACCTGGCCGCCGCACTGGTGGCGACGATCCCGCGGACGCCGCCGCCGACCCCCATCGAGCTGCACCTCATGCGGCGGCTCGCGCGGGCCGAGCTGGCGTGGGCGCGGGGCGACCGCACCCGGACCGCGACCGAGATCCGGGTCGGGCTGTCCACCCTGCAACAGCACCGCAGCCGGCTGGGCAGCGTCGACCTGCAGGCGAGCATCGCGACGCTCGGGCGCGAACTGGCCACCATGGGCCTCGACCGGGCCTTCGACCGCGGGTCGGCCATGGGGATCTTCTCGTGGTCCGAACGCTCACGCGCGCAGGCGTTCCAGATACCGCCGGTCCATCCACCCGCCGACCCGCAGGCCGCCGAGGCGATCGCCGAGCTGCGCCAACTCCGCCACGGCCTGCGGACCGCCGAGCGGGGTCACCCGGACACCGTGCTGGCCCGCGCGCGGTGCGCGGAGCTCGAGCGGTTGATCCGCGAACGCACCTGGCGCGTCGGCGGGCCCAGGCAGAGCCAGCGCGCCGCGCGCCCCGCCGACGTGCTGGCCGAGCTCGCCGCCACCGATCGCACGTTGGTGAGCTTCCTGGCCCGCGCGGGTCGGCTGGAGGCGCTGCTGGTCGACTCGGGGCGCGTTCGGCTGCTGCCCCTGGGCGAGCACGCGGCGGCCCGGGAGGCCACCGCGCGGCTGCTGGCCGACCTCGACGTGCTCGCCGCGGGTGGACTGCCCGGCCCCATCGAGGACGTCATCCACGCTTCGCTGCGGCGCAACCTACGGACGGTCGCCGAGCACGTGATCCGCCCGATGGAGGCGCTGTTGGGCGACCGGGACCTCGTGCTGGTGCCCACGATGGAGCTGTCGTCGATCCCGTGGGGCCTGCTGCCCGCAATGCGCGGCCGGCCGGTGACCGTGGCGGCGTCGGCCTCCGCGTGGCTCGCGGCACAGCGGTCCGCGCGGTCGACGGCCGAGCGCGCACCCGCCGGTCGTCCGTTTCTCGTCGCCGGGCCGGGCCTGCGCTTCGCGGAGGCCGAGATCGACGAGGTCGCCCGCGCGCACCCGGGCAGCCGGACCTTGGCCGGTCCCGACGCCACCGTCGCGAGCACGCTGGGCGGCCTGGACGGCGCGTCGATCGCTCATCTGGCGGCGCACGGCCACCACGAACGGGAGAACGTGCTGTTCTCCTGCCTCGACCTGGTGGATGGGCCGCTCATGGCGTACGACATCGAACAGCTCAAAGCGACACCGCGGCAGGTCAGCCTCTCCGCGTGCGATGTCGGCCGGGCCGTCGTCCGCCCCGGCGACGAGATCCTCGGCTTCACGGCCGCGCTCCTGTACGCCGGCACGGAGAGCGTGGTGTCGAGCGTCGCCACCGTCAGCCACCCCGGCGCGGTGGCGGTCATGACCCGCTATCACCGCGCGCTGGCGGCCGGTGTCGCGCCGTCCCGGGCGCTCGCCGACGCGTCCTACGCCGACCCGATCGCACCGTTCGTCTGCTTCGGCGCGGGCTGACGCGGTTCGCGACCGTCGCGGGCGACCGCCCGGATGAACTCCTCCACGAGCCGCTCCTGCTGGTCGCCGGACGCGTCGCTGAGCCGCAACGTCGCCTCGCCCACGCTCAGCTCCACACTGCGCGGCCCGCTGTCGCGGGACAGCCACGCACGCGTGATCGTGACCAGTCGCAGAATGGCCTCGGCCGAGCCCTGGATGGTCGCGAGCACCAGGCCCAGCGACTCCCAGTCGACGCCACGCGCGCCGACCGCCGTGTCGCCGCGCCGCACGGTCTCCACGCCGGCGACGCCCTCGGCGCGCAGCGCGTCGACGAACGCGTCAGTCAGTCGCTGGACGCACGGCGCGTCGGCGCCGGACTCCGCGACCCGGATCAGGACCTGCGTCGACACGAGGCACCCCCATCCAAGCACTCGACGTACGTCAATGAGCATACGGCGGCCGGGCGCGCGAGCCGGTTGGCGCACGAAGCACGCCAGACGGCCCGGCGCCGCATCCGAAGCGGTGCACCACGGGGCCGTTCGCCCACCCGTCGCGCGGAAGGCTGTCGATCAATCCCGCGGCGTTGCCACACTGGGGTCGGCTTCGGAATCGCCGAGCATGGGAGCGCGAGCGATGATGTGGCAGCCGCCCGGGCACGTGCCTGGGGTTCATGCGCCCGGCACCACCGTGCCCATTCCGTGGATCATCGAGCAGCAGATGCTGGCGGCCCGGGCGCAGCAGGCCGCGGCCGCCGCGGCCCGAGCGGAAGAGTTCCGCGCCGCGGCCGAGGCGATGGCGGCCGAGGGCGTTCTTTGCGGCGAGCCGTCGTGTGGCGCGCGGGCGGTCGGCCGATGTTCCCGCTGCGGGCAGGGGTTCTGCGCGTCCCACAACAGCGTCGACCGCACGACCGGCGACCTGGCGTTCTGGGCGCGACCCGAGCTGTGCGGCTCCTGCCAGGACGGCGACATCGCCGCCGAGGAACAGCGACAGCGCGAGGCGCGTGCGGAGGCGGTGGCCCGGCTGCACCGCGCGCGGCAGGCCGAGCAGGAGCACGCCGACCGGGTGACCCGCAACGAGGCCAGGACCAATCCCGCGTACGTCCGGCGACGCTCGGACTGGCTGGACGCCCGGATCTCGACGTCCTTCCGCGCGCGGACGGTGTCCGACACCAGGGCGGGGGTGGCCGTCGCCAGCCTGGTCGCCGTGCCCGTGCTGGTCCTCGTGCTGGTCGGCTGGCTCGCCTCCGGCGATCAGTTGGCGGCGGTCGCAATCGTGTGCCTGGCCCTGCCGTTGCTGTGGTGGCTCGGCTGGGCGCTGTACACCCTGCACCGCTCGCGGAGACAGCTGCGCCGGGCCGAGTTCGTCGAGGAGCGGAGGCGGCTGAGGCTGCGCCTCGGCTGCGGCGCGGCCGACTGCGAGCGCTGCTACGCATAGGGCTCAGGTCTATAGTGGTTGCAGAACGCAACCACTAGGAGGGGCCGTGCTGACCCAGGTCGCCGGCGATGTGCTGGTCCACCAGAGCGAGTTCATCCAGAGCAACGCCGTCGTCGTACGCGGCCGCGCCGGTGTGTTGCTCGTCGACCCCGGCGTGCAGGACCACGAGCTGGCCTGCCTGGCGAACGACCTCGACGGCCGGACCGTCGTGGCGGGCTTCTCGACGCATCCACATTGGGATCACGTTCTCTGGCACGCCGCACTCGGCGCGCCGCCGCGGTACGGCACGGCCCGCTGCGCGGCCACCGTCCGGGAGGAGCTCGAAGACCCGGAGGCGAAGGCCCGCATCACCGAGCACCTGGAGCCGACGGGCATCGCCGAGCGGGTCCCGCTCGACCTGTACGGCCTCGTCACTCCCCTGCCCGCCGACGCCGACCGGATCCCCTGGGACGGCCCCCGGGTGCGGATCCTCGAGCATCGGGCGCACGCACCGGGTCATGCCGCGTTGTTCGTCGAAGAGCACGGGGTCCTCGTCGCCGGCGACATGCTCTCCGACGTGCTCGTGCCGATGCTCGACCTGCACAGCGGCGCCGCGGACCCGATCGAGGACTACCTCACGGCCCTGCGGCTGCTGGAGAGCGTGCCGGCGACGGTCGTCGTCCCTGGCCACGGGTCGGTCGGCGGCGCCGGAGAACGGATCGAGCGGGACCGGGCGTACGTTATCGCCCTGCGTGAGGGCCGCACTCCCGACGACCCGCGGATCGGACCGGCCGCCAAGCCCGGCTGGGAATGGGTCAACGACGTGCACGACGGTCAGGCGAAACGGCTCGCCCAAGGCTGAGCCCGCGTTCATAAACAGTTTTGAATCGGCGAATCCGCGACGGCTGTTAACGGATCTGCCGGTACGCGGCCGCCGCTCCTAGGTTCGGCGACACCCCTTCGTGGTCGGTGTCGACGGGACCCGGCCGCGAAGCGGGTATCTCTTGGGAGGAGAGAAACCTTGCGGCACAAACTAACCCCCCTCGGCGTCGCGGGCCTCGTCGCGGCCGCCGCCGTGCTGGGTTTCGGCGGACCCGCCAACGCCGATCCCAGCTCACCCCTCCGGTACGCCGACAGCCCGAACGCCGTACCCGGTCGCTATATCGTCGTCCTGAAGGACGGCGCCGACGTCGGTGGCCGGGCCCGCGACCTCACCGCCCGATTCGGCGGGCAGACCCGGCACCTCTACACGGCCGGGTTCCGCGGCTTCGCCACGGCGATGTCCGAGCAGCAGGCGGTCAAGCTGGCCGCCGACCCGGCCGTCGCCTCGGTCGAGGCCGTGCAGCGCATCGGTGTGCTGGACACGCAGAACAACCCGCCCAACTGGGGTGACGACCGCATCGACCAGGCGAACCTGCCGCTCAACCAGGCGTACACCTATCCGGCCAACCCGGGCCAGGGCGCCACCGTCTACGTGCTCGACACCGGCCTCAACGCCAACCACGTCGACTTCACCGGGCGGGTCAGGCAGGGCACCGACATGGTCGACAACGACAGCAACCCCGCCGACTGCCATGGCCACGGTACGCACGTCGCCGGCACCGCCGTCGGCACCAGCTACGGCGTGGCCAAGAAGGCGAGCGTCGTGGCCGTACGCGTGCTGAACTGCCAGGGCAGCGGCACCAACGACGACCTGATCGCCGGGATCAACTGGGTGCGCACCAACGCGCAGAAGCCGGCGGTCGTCAACTACAGCATCGGCTGCCAGAGCCGGTGCACCAGCCAGGCGATGGACAGCGCGGTGTCGAGCCTGATCTCGTCCGGCGTGCAGTTCGTCCAGGCGGCGGGCAACTCGTCCGACGACGCCTGCTACTACAGCCCGCAGGCGGTCGCGGCGGCCGTGACGGTCGGCAACACCACGAGCTCCGACGCCCGCAACAGCAGCAGCAACTACGGCTCGTGCCTGGACATCTTCGCGCCGGGTACGAGCATCGTGTCGGCCTCGTACTCCAGCAACACGGGCAGCGCCACGATGACCGGCACCTCGATGGCCTCGCCGCACACGGCCGGGGCGGCGGCTGTCTACCTAGGACTCAACCCGTCGGCGACGCCCGCGCAGGTGCGGGACGCGCTCGTCAACAACGCCACCACCGGCAAGGTGACGAGCCCGGGGACCGGGTCGCCGAACCGGCTGCTCTACACGGGTTTCATGAACGGTGGGACCAACCCGAACAACCCGTCGGTCACGAACCCGGGCAACCAGAGTACGGCCGTGGGCGCGTCCGTGAACCTCCAGCTGCAGGCGTCCGGCGGCACCACGCCGTACACGTGGAGTACTTCCGGTCTGCCCGCCGGTCTGTCGATCGGGTCGTCGACCGGGTTGATCACCGGTAGCCCGACCACCGCCGGCACCTCGAACGTGACGGTGACCGTGCGGGACAACGTTTCCCGGACCGGGACGGCGACGTTCACGTGGACGGTCTCCACCGGGGGCGGTTGCACGGCGGCTCAGGTCGTCGGCAACTCGAGCCTGGAGAGCGGCACGACGCCGTGGTCGGCCAACTCGGGCGTGATCGGGGCCTGGGCCTCGTACGGCTACCCGGGCCGGACCGGCACCCGCAGCGCCTGGCTCGGTGGTCAGGGCCAGACGCACACCGACTACATCTCGCAGTCGGTGACGATCCCGGCGTCCTGCACGTCCGCCGTGCTGCGCTACTGGACGCGGATAACGACGGCCGAGAACGACGGTCGGGTCTGGGACCGGTTGACGGTGACGCTGGGCAGCACGACGGTGGGCTCGGCGACCAACCTGAACGCCAACTCGTCCTATGTGGAGACCGTGGTCGACGTCAGCTCGTTCCGCGGGCAGACGGTGACGCTGCGGTTCAACGGGGTCGAGGACCAGTCGCTGCAGACGAGCTTCGTCATCGACGACGTGACGCTGCAGGTGTCCTGAGGTCGAATGCGCTGGGGGTGGGTCACTCCCACTCCCAGCGCATGCCGACGATGCCGGGCGGGACGTCCGCGGCCACGAGATGCGCGCCGTGGGTCGACCCGATCCAGACTTCGCGTACGCCCTGGTCGGGCGCGTGCAGCCCACGGCGCTCGAACCGGTGGCAGCGGGCCGGGACGGCGTCGTGGTCGAACTGCACCTGCAGCACGTACTCGCCGACCGGCACCGAGAAGCCGTGGTAGTAGTTGTCCGTCGCGACCGTCGAGCCGCTCCCGAACTCGTACTCGATGAAGGCCGTGTCGCCCTGGGCCAGCATCCGGTCGAAGATGATCTCGGCAGCGAGAAGCCCGGTGCCGGGGTCGGACCTTACGCGACCGACGCGACAGTTCCGCCTCGGATGCACGCTGACCTCCGCGGTCGGGTCGTCGGTGTGGAAGATGCCGACCGTGCGGGAGACGCGGTCGACGTTGGCCCGCAACACCTGCCGGCAGACGAGGCCTCGCTCTTGCCGGTCGGGCCCGACCAGGTAGAGGTCGTGCATGCTGACCCGGCTGAGCTCGTGGTACATCCAGCGGTCGAGCTCACTCATGATCTTCGAGACGCTGGCGCCGTTCTCGAAGAGCCGGTCGATGTCGATGGTGCCGGGTGCTTGGTTGAGCCAGCGCCCGCGGGGGCGGCGCGGGCCGAGCTGGGCGATCAACGACTCGGCCGGCAGGTTCAGGATCTCCTCCATGAGCCGCACGGCCCGCATGGACTCGGGCCGCTCGGGCCGGCTGCGCCCGCGGCGCCAATAGCTCAGGGTCGCGAGGCTGACGCGGACGCCGGCGGCGGACAGCCGCGCCTGGATCTCCTCGGGCCGAATGCCCCGGTCCTCGATGGCCAGATGCAGAGCGGCGGAGAACGGCCCGGTCCGCAGCGCGTGCGCCAGATCGCGGCCGAGAGTCCCGGATCGAACCTTTTCCATGGCTGAGTATCACCACCCGCTGGCTTGTACGCCAGCGGTACCGTGCCCGAATGATCTTCGAACCGGGACGGACGATCGTCCGCAGGAACCTGTACCCGGACGGCAGGATCGGCTCGGTGCTGTGCGGCCGGGTGGTCAGCGACGACGAGCGCGGGCTCGCGATGTGGGTCGACGCGGGCTCGCAGAAGCTGGGCCGGGTCGACGGCGCGGGCCGGCCGACCCGGCCGCTGTCGCTGCTCACGTCGCTCCGGATGACCACGACGCTGCGACTGACCACCTGGGAGCCGATCCGCACGCTGATGGTGATGCCGCCGGGCGCGGCGCACTCGGTGTGGTGGAGCTGGCTGCCGGGGCAGGGTTTCGACGGCTGGTACGTGAACCTGGAGCGCCCGGTCACCCGCTGGGCGGGCGGGGTCGACGTCTACGACCAGGAGCTCGACCTGCTCGTGCGCCCGGACGGCAGGTGGTCGTGGAAGGACGAGGACGCGTTCGCGGAGTACACGGGCCACCCGGCGTTCTGGGACGAGGCGGAGGCCGCCGACGTACGAGCCGAAGGCGAGCGCCTGCTGGCGCTGGCCCGCACACGAGCCGCGCCCTTCGACGGCCGTTGGCTCGACTTCCACCCGGACCCGACGTGGCAACCTACGCGAATGCCGCACTGGTGGGAACTGCCGGCCGACTCGACCTGCTGGGGTCCCGAGTACTTCCGGGCATGAGCGTTCAGGTGGGGTTCTTCGCGCGTACGGCCCGGTTCTGGGCGATCGCGCCCAGCGCGAGGATGACCAGCACCCCGCCGCCGAGCCACCAGAGCCAGCCGAAGCGGTCTGCCTCGGCTGCGCGGGCGTCCGCTGCTGCCGGAGGTCGCTGCTGTGCGACCTTGGCCTGCACCGTGACCTCGGCCTTGCCGGCGTGCGGGGCCGGCGACGTCACCGAGACCGTCCACTCCCCCGGCGTCAGGACCGTGCCGCTCGAATAGAAGCCGCGGCCCTCGGCCGACGGGTTGAGCTGGATCGGGCCCACGGTCCGGCCGCCCTCGCCCGTCGCGTTCAGCACCAGGCCTACCGCCTGCTCGACCGGGTGCTTGTCCTTGGTGTAGACAGCCCGGACCGTCACGCCCCCTGCGCCGTCGCCGGCGACGTCGAGCGTGACGGGTCCGTCGTGTGCGTAGGCGGGCAGGCCCGGGACGAGCGCCAGCAGCGCCGCGGCGAACAACGCCGCCACCAGCCGAATGACGCTCATCCCGGATGCCCCTTCCGCTACTTCAGCGGTCCGCCGGCGACCTGCCGCCCCGGGTCGCCGGCCACCCGGCCGGTGCCCTTCAGCGGCTTGTCCTTGTTGGCCTTCTTCGCCTGCGCGCTGGCTTCGCCGCCGAGGCGGACGATCATCGCGTTGGCGTCGCGGACCAGGACGTCCCTGACCTCGGCGTTCGGCACCAGCGTGGTGTCGGAGGCCAGGGTGACGAACTCGCGCAGCTGCTTGATCGCCTTGGTGTCGTTGCCCTTCGCCTCGGCGTCACGCGCGGCCTGGAGCTTGGCCCCGAGCTGCTTGTGTGCCTTCTGCGTCAGCCAACTGGTCGCCTTGAAGCGGTCGAGCAGGAACTGCATGTCGCGGAACGACGTGGTGACGTAGAACCGGACCGAGGTCGCGGTGACGTTGCCGGCCTTGTCGGTCGCGGTCACGGTCAGCTCGTGCAGGCCGAGCGGGAGCTCGAACATGGCCTGCAGCTTGTTGGCCGGGTACGCCGCGCCGTCGAGGGTGCCGACGACGGTCTTGATGCCGGAGGTGGGGTCGACCGCCTGGTACGTCACGCGGACGTCCTGGCTGTCACCGTAGAGCTGCCCGTCGGCCAGCCCGCCGATGATCACCGTCGGCTTCGTACCGTCGATCTTGATGATCGCCGACTTGAGCGTCTCCACGTTGCCGGCCGTGTCGGTCGCGCGGTAGAGCAGCTCGTGCTGGCCGTTGCCGGTGACGTCGACCGGCACCGTGTACGGGGTCCAGGCGCCGCCGTCGAGCGCGTACTCCACCTTGGACACCCCCGAACCCGCGTCGGTCGCCGTCAGGGTGACCGGGACGGCACCGTTGTGCCAGCCGTCGTCGGTCGCCGGCGCGAAGGTGGCCGCGGTGACCGGCGCCGTGGAGTCGATCTTCACCGCGACCGACTTGGTCGCCTCCACGTTGCCGGCCTCGTCGGTCGAGCGGAACCGCACCTCGTGCGACCCGTCACCCGAAACCACAACCGGCGCCGTGTACGCGGTCCAGGTGGTCGCACCGTCGACCTGGTACTCGGTGCTCGCCACCCCGCTGCCGCCGGCCTCGTCCGAAGCCGTCAGCGTGACCGTCGCCGGGCCGGTGTACCAGCCGTTGACGGCGGTGCCCGAGACCACGGAGGTGGTCACCGGCGCCGTGGTGTCGTCCGGCTCCGAGGGACCGGAAGACAGGCGGAAGTAGTCGAACGAGATCGGCTTCGACGCCTGCTGGGCCGCGCCGAGGCTGAACAGGCCGACCTTGGTGTCGGTCGCCACCGCGGCGTTGGTCAGCGTCTCCGGGAACGTGGTCCAGGTGGTGCCGTCCGCGGAGTACGACGCCGTGTAGGTGTCGCCCACCTTGGCCAGCCGCAGGTGCCACACCGCGTTGGTCAGGTTCGTGACCTGCGGTTGCGGGTTCTGCACCACGCTCGCGATCTCGCTGCGGAACTCCAGCCGCCGCGCGACCGGCTGGCCCGCCGTGTTGTCCGCGATGAAGTCCAACTTGAGGTAGTTGTCGTCATCGAGGTACACCATCAGGCCACCCTGCTGGTACTGCTCGTTGAGCTGGCTGCCGTCGACCTTGGTCTCGATCGTCCAGTCGCCCGCCGGAGCGTTCTGCAGGATGAAGTTGGTCGGCCCGGTGTTGTTGCCGGTGTAGATGTCGCCGTTCGGCACGTCGACGGTCAACGAGCCGTTGCCGACCCGGTACGCCGTCGCGTCCTCGCGGACGACCGCGTCCCACCGGCACTTGTCCAGCGCCGCCCCGTTGAACTCGTCCGACGGGTCGACCTCGCCACTGGCCTCGTCCGGCGTGATCTGGAACCAGTCGAACTCGGCGTTGACCACCGGCGACGACTGGCCGCCGTTGACCGCGTACAAGCCGATCTTCGGGTTGTTGATCCCCGCCAGCGTGGCCGAGCGACCGGCCGGCGTGAACGTCACACCGTCGGTCGAGAAGGCCGCGGTGAGGTTCGTGCCGTCGGACGTGAGCCGCAGGAACGCGGTGTCGGTGTCCGCCCGCACGCTGTCGGCCGCCTCGTTGCGCGGCACGCTCGCCGTCTGGCGGATGAACTCCACCCGCTTGTAGTCGGCGAACAGCAGGTCGAGCTTGGCCCAGTTGGCGTCGTCGCCGTAGAGGAGCAGGCCGGCCTGCTGGTAGTTGCCGGTCAGCGGCACGGTCACCTTGGTGGTGGCCTGCCAGGCACCGGCCGGTGTCGGCTGGAGCACGAGGTTGCCGGCATCGGCACGGGTGCCGTAGAGGTCAGCCGCCTGGGTCGGCAGGCGAAGAGCGCCACCCGCCACCGAGTACGTCTGGTTCTCGCGGACGATCGTGCTCCACCGGTCACGGTCGAGCGCCGCGCCGTCGAAGTTGTCCGAGCGCGCCCCGAAGCAGGACGTGTTCGGCGCCTCGACCCGGATCGGGACGGTGGCGTACGCCGCCGCACCCCGGGCGTCGGTGGCGGTCAGGGTCGCCGTGAACGTTCCCGGCGTGGTGTAGGTGTGCGACGCGTTGGCCGTGTTGGCCGTGCCGCCGTCACCGAAGTCCCACGCGTAGGTGATCGCGTCGCCCTCCTCGTCGGTCGCCGTGCCGCTGAACTCGACGACGAGCGGCGTGGTGCCGGTCGTCGGGTTGCCGGACGCGGTGACCACCGGCGGCGCGTTGTCGGTCACGCCGCGGCCGAGGAAGTCGACCCAGTTGACGTTGAACACCGAGCCCTGGCCGGTGGTGCCGGCCGGGTTGCGGGCGATGAAGAACAGCGGCCCGCTGGTGGTCGGTGGGTTGCTCAACGGCAGCGTGACGTCCACGTAGGACTGCCAGCCGCCGGTGCCGGGCACGTCGACCGTGCCGAGCACGGCGCCGTCGACCGCACCGGACCGGACCTCGATCCGGCCGCCGTTGACCGCCGAGGCCGTCCGGAACCGCAGGCTGGTGATGCCGGTCAGGTTGGCCGGGTCGAACGTCCAGTAGTCACCGTCCTCGATGAAGCCGATGTTCTGGAAGCCGCCCTGGGTGTCACCGGTGGTCTCCCGCTGCACGCCCGGGTCGCCGCCGCCGACGCCGTCGGGTGCCCGGCCGGTCGCCGCGAAGTACTCCGCCTGCTTGCGCTTCGGCTGGAGCTGCTCGATGTCGCGACCGGTCAGCGGGTTGGACCCGCCGGCACCGCCGCCGTCGGTGTAGGTCGCCTCGAACACGCCGAACACGTTGGCGTCAGCGCCGTGCCCGGAGGCGAGCGACGTCTGGATGCTGCCCGTGCAGCCCTGCTGGCTCTGCAGCGGGTGGGCGTGCTCGTCGTGGCCCAGGTAGTACTGCAGCTTGACCCGGGAACAGTCGATGGCGCCGTCCTCCGGGTCGGTCACGGTCACCGTGTACTCGACCTGGTCGCCCCAGTTGAAGAAGCCACCGTCCGGCGGGAACGAGATCGACACGGTCGGCTCGGTGTTGCCCACCGTGATCGGCACGTTGGCCACCGCGGTGCGTCCGCCCGGGTCGCTCACGGTGAGCTGGGCGGTGTAGTTGCCCGCGGCCGCGTACGTGTGGCTCGGGTTGGCCTCGGTCGAGGTGCCGCCGTCGCCGAACGTCCACGCGAAGGTGATCTCCTCCTCGTCCGGGTCACGCGAGCCGGCGCTGGAGAACTGGACGGTCAGCGGTGACGGACCGCTCGTCGGGGTGCCGGACGCGACCGCGATGGGGGCCCGGTCGCCCGCCACGTAGTCGATCCGGTAGATCCCGGAGTTGTCGTTGTTGCCGCCGAAGCCACTGCCCCACTCGATCAGGTAGAGCGCGCCGTCGGTCCCGAACTCGAAGTCCATGGGCCGCAGGAAGCTCATCCCGGTCAGCAGCTGGTTGATGTCGACCAGGCTGTGCGCGTCCGCGCTGAGCTGGAACGCGTACATCTTGTTCTGGTTCCACTCACCGAAGATGGCCTTGCCGTCGTAGTAGGCGGGCCACTTGCGGTCGGACGTGCTGGCCGCGTCGTAGCGGTAGACCGGGCCGCCCATCGGCGCACCGCCGCCACCGATCTCCGGGAACAGCGGGTTGCCGCTGTAGTCGTAGTCGATGGTGGGCGCGATCGCCGGCGGCAGGTTCTGCAGGCCGGTGTTGTTCGGCGAGTCGTTGACGATCGCGGCGCAGTTGAACTTCGCCCCGCTCGGACCGCTCGGGAACGTGTAGTCGTTGTAGGCGTAGTTGTTGCCGTGGCAGTACGGCCAGCCGTAGAAGCCGGGCTGGTTCACGATGTTCCACTCGACCGTCCCCTCCGGACCCCGGTTGGGGTCGGCGGCGCCGGCGTCCGGACCGTAGTCACCGACGACCAGGGTGTCGGTCTTCGGGTCGATGCCGATCCGGAACGGGTTGCGGAAGCCCATCGCGAAGATCTCGGGACGGGTCAGCGCGGTGCCCGGCGCGAACAGGTTGCCGGACGGGATCGTGTACGAGCCGTCGTCCTCGGGGTGGACCCGCAGGATCTTGCCGCGCAGGTCGTTGGTGTTGCCCGACGACCGCTGGGCGTCGAAGTCCTGGCGACCCGGCCGCTCGTCGATCGGGTTGAACGAGTTGGACTCGAACGGGTTCGTGTTGTCACCCGTGGCCAGGTAGATGTTGCCGGCGCTGTCGAACACCATGCTGCCGCCCGCGTGGCAGCAGGTGTTGCGCTGGGTGTCGACCTGCAGGATCACCTCTTCGGTGGCGAGGTCGACGGTGTCGCCGCTGACGGTGAACCGCGACAGGTAGTTGCGCGGTGCCCCGCCGTCGGGCGCGTAGTACAGGTAGATCCAGTTGTTGGTGGCGAAGTCCGGGTCCAGGCGTACGCCGATCAGGCCGTCCTCGTTGCCGGTGAACACGTCCAGCGTCGCCGCGGTGGTGGTCAGGCCCGTCGTCGGCGAGATGACCTGGAGCCGCCCGTCGCGCTCGGCGTAGAACACCCGACCGTCGGGCGCCACGTCGAGCTCCATCGGGTTCTGCGTGTTGCTGTCGAGCGTCACCTTCTCGAAGCTGCTCGTCTTGCTGGCCGAGCAGTCGGCGTCGACCACGCCCGCGGTGGTCTCGATGCCGCCGAGCAGGTGGTTGAGGAAGTTCGGCTCCGCGTACGACTCCTGCGTGTGCCCGCTGCCGGTGTACCAGGAGCGGCCGCCGTCGAAGTCCTGGCACCACGCGGTCGGGTGGTCGGCGCCCATCGCGCCGGAGCCCGGTGCGTAGCTGGTCTCGTCGAGGCTGGCCAGCACGTGCACGGTGCCGCGCGGGTTGGTGCGGAAGTTGTACCACTCGTCGAAGCGGTTCCACTCCGCCGGCAGGCCCGCCGTGGACGGGTGCGCCGGGTCCTCGACCTTGATCGTCGCGTTCTGGTTGCTCGGGTGCGCCGAGAAGTACGCGCCGACGAGCTGGCCGTACCAGGCCCAGTCGTACTCGGTGTCGGAGGCCGCGTGCACACCCACGTAGCCGCCGCCGGCCTTGACGTACCGCTCGAAGGCGGCCTGCTGGTCGGTGTTGAGCACGTCACCGGTGGTCGACAGCCAGACAATGGTGGCGAAGTTGGCCAGGTTGGCGTCGGTGAACGCGGCCGCGTCCTCGGTGGCAGTGACCGAGAAGCCGTGGTCGGCGCCCAGCTGCTGGATCGCGGCGATGCCCGCCGGGATCGAGTCGTGCCGGAAGCCGGCGGTCTTGGAGAAGACCAGCACGTTGTACGGGTCGGCCGCGGCCGCCGCCGGGGCGGCGCCGGCGGGCGTGGGGCCCGCGACGAGCACGCCGAGCACGAGGGCGAGGCTGGAGGCGAGGGTGACGAGAGGTCTGAAGCTTGTCTTGAAACGGGTCTTGAAACGGCGATGGACGGACACGAAGGCGCTCCTCCGCAAGCGGTGATGGCCCGGGTGCTCAGCTCGCCGAAGACTGAGTGCCCAGGTTGGATGATCGCTGCCTGACGATTAACTCTTGTGGATCAAGGCAAAGACAAGTCTTGCGCGATGTATTTGCATATAACGTTTGAGTAACTAGCGGCCTCCGGCGACCCTGATCGTGGCACCGGTGACATAGGACGCGTCGTCGCTGAGCAGCCACGCGATGGCTGCGGCGACCTCGTCGGGCTGGCCCGACCGACCCAGCGGAGAGCTCGGCCCGAGCCGGTCCGGGCGGCCGGCCTCGCCGCTCTGAGTGCCGTGGAAATCCGTGTAGATAATGCCGGGCTGGACCGTGTTGACACGAATTCCGGAAATCCCGAGCTCTTTGGACAGTCCGAGCGTCAACGCGTCGAGAGCGGCCTTGCTGGCCGCGTAGTGGGGGTACTCGAACGGCGCGCCCAGGGTCGCGGCGGCCGAGGAGATGTTGACGATCGCGCCGCCCCCGGTCATCCGGCGGGCGGCCTCGCGGGCGCAGAAGATCGCTCCGACCACGTTGACCTCGATGACCCGGCGCAGGTCGTCGTCGTCGAGGTCGACGAAGGCGCCGATCCGGCTGCCGACGCCGGCATTGTTGACCAGGCCGGTGACCGGGCCGAGCACGTCGGCCGCCGCTTCGAAGAGCGCCGCGACCTGGGCGGGGTCGGCGGTCTCGACGGCACTCGCATGTGCGGTGCCGCCGGCCGCGGTGATCTCGTCGACGACTGTCTTCGCGGCCGCGGCGTCGCTGCGATAGCCGACCATGACGGCATGACCGGCGGCGGCGAGGCGGCGGCAGGTGGCGGCACCGATTCCACGGGAACCGCCGGTGACGATGGTGACCTTCACGCGCCCCACCTTGTCATACCCCGGAAGTAGCGTCCCAGGGCATGAGCCGACCGTTCCTCGTCGATGTCCCCGACTCCCTCCTCGCCGACCTGCGCGCGAGAATCCGCGCCACGCGCTGGCCGCCACCCGCGCCCGGGCCGGCGTGGGAGCAGGGCACCGACCTCGCCTATCTGCGCTCGTTGGTCGAGTTCTGGGCCGACGGGTTCGACTGGCGGGCGGCGGAGCGGCGGCTCAACGCGTACCCCCAGTTCGTGGAGGTGGTCGACGGGGTGCCGATCCATTTCGTGCACGCTCCGGCCGTCGGTGGCGGCGGGGTGCCGTTGGTGCTGACGCACGGGTGGCCGAGCGCCTGGGTCGAGCTCCTGCCGCTGGTGTCCCGGCTGACCGATCCCGCGGCGCACGGCCTCGACGGGCCGGCGTTCGACGTGGTGGCGCCGTCCCTGCCCGGCTACGGCTTCACCCCGCGTCCCGCGCACACCGGCGTCACCACCCGTTACGTCGCAGGCCTCTGGCACGGGCTGATGGGTGCGCTGGGCTATCGCCGCTACGGGGTCGGCGGCGGTGACTTCGGTGCCGGGGTGGCCACCTGGATGGCGCTGACGGCCCCGGAGCGGGTCACCGGCGTCCACCTGACCACGCCGGAGGTGTCGCCCTACCTCGGGCCGAGTTCGGCGCCGCTGACGCCCGAGGAGCAGGCCTACGTCGATCATCTGGCGCGCTGGGACGGCACGGAGCGGGGCTACTCGGCGATCCAGAGCACCCGGCCGCAGACGCTGGGCTACGGGCTGACCGACTCCCCCGCCGGGATGGCCGCCTGGATCCTGGAGAAGTGGCGGGCCTGGGGCGACACGGGCGGCGACGTCGACGGCCGGTTCGGCCGTGACTTCCTGTGCACGCTCCTGACCGTCTACTGGGCGACCGGGTCTCTTGCCACATCGATCCGGGACTACTACGACAATCGCTGGCACGGGTCGCCGCCCGGCCCCGCTGACCGGGTCACCGTGCCGACCGCGACGGCGGTGTTCGCCAACGAGTTCGTGCCCGAGGGGGTGCCGCCGGCCTCGTGGGCGGAGCGGCTCTACGACGTCCGGCGGCGCACGGTGTTCCCGCGCGGCGGGCACTTCGCGGCGGTCGAGGAGCCCGACCTGGTGGCGAGCGACATAGCGGCGTTCTTCGCGACCGTGTTGCGCTCGGAGGGTGGTGGTTGATCGACTCAGGGCATGGCAGGGCACATGACCGCCGACGAGTTCCGCCGGCACGGGCACGATCTGGTCGACTGGGTGGCCGACTACTGGGAGTCGGTCGGTTCGCTCCCGGTGCGGCCTTCGGACCCACCCGGCGCGGTGGCGGCGCGCCTCCCGGCGGGTCCGCCGTCCGAGGGCGACGGCTTCGCGGGGCTGCGGGCCGACCTGGACGAGGTCGTGCTGCCCGGCATGACGCACTGGCAGCACCCGGGGTTCTTCGCCTACTTCCCGGCCAACACCTCGGGTCCGAGCGTGCTCGGCGACCTGGTCGGTGCCGGGCTCGGGGTGCAGGGCATGCTCTGGGCCACCGGGCCGGCGGCGACCGAGGTCGAGACCGTCATGCTCGACTGGCTGGCGGAGCTGCTGGACCTGCCGGCGCGGTTCCGGTCCACCTCGACCGGCGGCGGCGTGATCCAGGACTCGGCCTCGTCGGCGGCGCTGGTGGCCACGCTGGCGGGCCTGCACCGAGCGGGCGGCGGTGCCTGGCGCTCCTCCGGGATCGGCGGGACCCGCTACACGGTCTTCACGTCGACCCAGGGTCACTCGTCGATCGAGAAGGCGGCCCGGATCGCTGGCATCGGCGACGCCGGGGTCCGGCAGGTCGAGGTCGACCCGGCGACGCTGGCGATGCGCCCGTCGGCCTTGCGGGCCGCGTTGGCCGCCGACGTCGCGGCCGGGGCACGGCCCGCGGTCGTCGTGGCCACGATCGGCACCACGTCGACAACGGCCGTCGACCCGCTTTCGGAGATCGGGCGGATCTGCCAGGAGTTCGGGGTGTGGCTGCACGTCGACGCGGCGTACGCGGGTGCGGCGGCGGTCTGCCCGGAGCTGCGCTGGAGTCACGCGGGGCTGGAGCACGCCGACTCGTACTGTTTCGACCCGCACAAGTGGCTGCTGACCGGCTTCGACTGCGACGCGTTCTGGGTGGCCGACCGCGAGGCGCTGGTCGCCGCCCTGACCGTCATGCCGGAGTACCTCCGCAACGTGGCCACCGAGTCGGGCGCGGTGATCGACTACCGCGACTGGGGCGTGCCGCTCGGCCGCCGCTTCCGGTCGCTCAAGCTGTGGTTCGTGCTGCGCTGGTACGGGGCAGCGGGGCTGCGCGCGCACATCCGGTCCGGGGTGTCGCTGGCCCAACGCTTCGCGGCGCACGTGGCCGCCGACGACCGTTTCGAGATCGCCGCACCGCACCCGTTCTCCCTGGTCTGCTTCCGCCTGAAGGCGGGCGACGCCGCGTCGGAGGCGCTGCTGGACCGGGTCAACGCGACGGGCCGCTTCTACCTGACCCACACGCGGGTCAACGGCGCGTACGTCCTGCGGCTCGCGGTCGGCGCACCCCAGACAGCGGAGTCCCATGTGGACGAAGCCTGGTCCGCACTCGCGACGGCGGCCACCGAGATCCTCGCGGAGGGCTAGGGCCCGGCTCGTGGATCAGGGTGGTGCCCCGGCGAGGTCCAGACGGCCTCCGCGTGCGGTCGGACGCCGCCGGTGCCCGGCGGGGTGCCGGCATGATCCACGAGACAGGCGCTAACCCACACCGAGGCAGGCGATGACCGACGTCGCGTCCGGGGCCAGGAAGATCACGAAGCTGCGCGGTGAGTCCTCCTGCGCCACGCTGCCGAGGACCAGCGGCTGTTCCCCGAGCGCGCTCAGCGTCTCGACCGCCTCGGCGAACCCGATCGTCGGGATGCCCAGCTTCGTGGTGTGTGCCTGCCGCCGGCGATAGCTGGACGCGAGGTTGCTGGCGGGAACCCCTTCGTCCGCCGCGTAGACATGGAAGGTCGCCCCCTGCTCCAGGGCGGCCCGGCACGCCTGCTCAGCCGGAGTCGCACCAGCGAGAAGTGAGATCAGTTCGGCGCGTTCCACGCGGTGCACGCTACTGCGGAAACGCGACGGCACCCGCGCCGACCCGCCCGCGCCGAAACGCGACAGTTTCGCGAGGCTTTGCTCTGCACCCATATACGCACCACCTCCGACCTGGGGTGGTGCGTATGTGGGTGCAGAGCAAACGGACTC
This sequence comes from Asanoa hainanensis, assembly GCF_900188485.1. Classification (GTDB taxonomy): domain Bacteria; phylum Actinomycetota; class Actinomycetes; order Mycobacteriales; family Micromonosporaceae; genus Asanoa; species Asanoa hainanensis. The sequence continues at coordinate 313,991 of NZ_FZPH01000008.1, read as the reverse complement.
CGAGGACGTCCGGCGCAGAGTGGGCGATCGGGTGCAGGCGGCCGTTCCGGATCGGAGCGCGGCCGAAGATGGTTCGATGTCCGTACCCGCGGCGGTCCGAGATGCGACCTCCGGACCGTCGTGGGCCTTACTGCCTCCGGCAAACTGGGCGCCTGCGTCGTCCCCGGCGCGGCTCCAGGAAACGCGAGGCACCCCGCCCACGCCGCGCCACACGCGCGCCCCCGGCCGCCATCGCGGACCTTGACGCGCGAGGCGTCAGGCCCAGGCGGCCGGGTCCGCGGTGAGGTCGCGGACGCGGTCCGGGAGCTTGCCCGTGGCCACGTCGTGGATGGAGACCAGGTCGAGGATCTCGCGCTCGCTGGCCCGCAGCGCGATCCAGACGTCCTGCAGCGCCGCCGCCGCGCCTTGATAGCCCAGGTCCTCCGGACGCTGCCCGCGGACGTTGGCCAGCGGGCCGTCGATCGCCCTTATCACCTGCCCCAGCGTGATCTCGCGGGCCGGGCGGGCCAGCCAGTAACCACCCTCGGGGCCGCGCTGGGCGTGCACCAGGCCGGCCCGGCGGGTCTGGAGCAGGATGCTCTCCAGGAACTTCGGCGGGATGTCCTGCGCCTTGGCCACCTGTTCGGCGGTCATCGGCACTGGGCCGTCGCTGTGCTGGTCGGCGGCCGCGGCTAGCTCAGCCATCGCGCGTAGTGCGTAGTCGACCCGTGCGGACAGTCGCATGCCACTAAGCCTATCGGGTACGTAGACGCGAAAGGATCATGCACCCACGCGGCGGAGGAGGCCCTCCTGGACCGCGGTGGCGATGTTGGCGCCGTCGACCGTGAACATGCGGCCCGTGGCCAGGCCGCGGCCGCCGGAGGCGGTCGGGCTCCAGCAGTCGTAGAGGAACCACTCGTCGGCCCGGAACGGCCGGTGGAACCAGAGCGCGTGGTCGAGGCTGGCCCCGATCACCCCGCCCGGGCCCCAGACCTCGCCGTGCACAGACAGCACGGAGTCGAGGAGGGTCATGTCCGAGGCATACGTGAGAGCGCAGGCGTGCAGCAGCGGGTCGTCCGGCAGCTTGCCGTCGATCCGCATCCACACCCGCTGGTGCGGGTCCGCGCGCCGGTCGCCGGGTGGGACCCAGCCGGGCTCGCCGACGTAGCGGACGTCGAGCGACCACGGTACGGACTTCCAGATGCCGAGGCGCTCCGGATAGGCCGACAACCGCTCGCGCATCGTCGGCACCTCGTCGGGGCCGGGCACGTCGGGCGGCAGCGGCGCCTGGTGGTCGAGGCCGTCCTCCTGCCGGTGGAACGACGCCGACATGAAGAAGATGGTCTTCTCGTTCTGTACGGCCACCGAGCGGCGCACCGAGAAGGACCGACCGTCGCGGATGTTCTCGACGTGGTACTCGATCGGCGCACCGGACTCGCCCGGGCGCACGAAGTAGCCGTGCAGCGAGTGCACCGTGCGCGACGGGTCGACGGTGCGGCCGGCGGCCACCAGCGCCTGGGCGGCGACGTGCCCGCCGTAGACGCGCTGGAGGCCGACCACCGGGGTGGTGCCGACGAACGTGCTCTCGTCGCGCCGCTCGAGGTCGAGCATCTGGACGAGATAGTCGACCGCCGACTGCCCACCCTCGGGCATGGCTGCCGTCACGGGGTCTGGCGCGGCACGCTGGCCGGGTCGACCAGCGAACCGATCAGGTGCACCCGCAGCGTGTTGGTCGAGCCGGGCGTGCCGGGCGGGCTGCCCGCGACGACGACCACGTAGTCACCGGGCTCCGCGCGGCCGAGACCGAGCAGCGCCTGGTCGACCTGGCGGAACATGTCGTCGGTGTGCTGCACGAACGGCATGTGGAAGGTCTCCACACCCCAGCTCAGCGCGAGCTGGGCACGCACCTCGGAGACCGGGGTGAAGGCCAGCAGCGGAAGCTCGCAGTGCAGGCGGGCGAGCCGGCGCACGGTGTCGCCGGTCTGGGAGAACGCGACCAGCGCCTTGGCGCCGACGGCGCGGGCCACGTTGGACGCGGCGATGGTGAGCGCGCCGCCGTGGGTGCGCGGGTCGTGCTGCAGCCGCGGGATCGGCAGGCCGCCGGCCTCGGTCGTCGCGATGATCTTCGCCATCGTGCTGACCGTGAGCACCGGGTACTTACCCACGCTGGTCTCGCCGGAGAGCATCAGCGCGTCGGCGCCGTCGAGCACCGCGTTGGCCACGTCGGAGGCCTCGGCGCGGGTCGGGCGCGCGTTCTCGATCATCGAGTCGAGCATCTGGGTGGCGACGATGACCGGCTTGGCGTCTTCGCGGCACATCTGCACGGCGCGCTTCTGCCACAGCGGAACCTGGTCGAGCGGAAGCTCCACGCCGAGGTCGCCGCGGGCGACCATGATGCCGTCGAACGCGTCGACGATCTCCTCGAGCCGCTCGACGGCCTCGGGCTTCTCCACCTTGGCCAGCACCGGGCGGTGCACGCCGACCTCTTGCATGATCCCGTGGACCAGCTTGACGTCGTCGGGCGAGCGGACGAACGACAGCGCCACCAGGTCGACGCCTAGGCGCAGCGCGAAGCGCAGGTCCTCGGTGTCCTTCTCGGACATGGCCGGGACGCTCACCGCGACGTTGGGCAGCGAGACGCCCTTGTTGTTGGAGACCGGGCCGCCCTCGATGACCAGGACCCGGATGTCGTTGCCGGTGACCTCGGTGACCTCGACCGCGACCTTGCCGTCGTCGATCAGCAGCCGGTCGCCGGGCTTGACCTCCTGCGGCAGCTTCTTGTAGGTGCAGGAGACCCGGTCGACGGTGCCGACGATGTCGTCGCTGGTGATCACGACGGAGTCACCGGTGCGCCACTCGTGCGGGCCGTCCGCGAACCGGCCGAGCCGGATCTTGGGGCCCTGCAGGTCGGCCAGGATCGCCACCGCCCGGCCGGCCGCGTCGGCGGCCTCGCGGACCAACTTGTAGACCGCTTCGTGGTCAGCGTGGTCACCGTGGCTGAAGTTGAGCCGTGCCACGTCCATCCCGGCGTCTACGAGGCCGCTGATGCGCTCCGGCGAGGAGGTGGCAGGGCCCAAAGTGCAGACAATCTTCGCGCGGCGTGTCACGCCCATGAGGCTAGTCTCTTTCCCGGATCGTCCTCGTAACCGGCTTCTGTCGGGAATCCGAACAGTTGCCGCCCACCAGCCTTGTCACCCGCCAGTGAGCCGTCAGCGAGCCTACTCGCGCCCGCCCGGAACCCGAAGCAAGGGCCCCTTGTTAACGGATTTCGCATAGGAAGGGCCCCTTGTCAACACCCGCCCGTTGATCACCGTTAATGCGCTCAGGCCGCCAGCGGGACGGCGGCCGGGTCGACCGGCGTCGGGAGCTCGCCCTCTCCGCCGAGGTAGGAGTGGATCGCGGAGGCCGCCGCGCGGCCTTCGGCGATCGCCCACACGATCAGCGACGCCCCACGGTGCATGTCGCCGGCGACGAAGACGCCATCCGTGCCGGTCTGCCAGTCCGGGCGGGCGTCGACCGCGCCCCGCGCGTTGCGCGCGATCCCGAGCTGGTCCAGCAGCGGCTGCGGCTCGGTGCCGTCGAAGCCGATCGCCAGCAGCACCAGGTCGGCCGGCAGCTCCCGCTCGGTGCCCGGCTTCGGGTGGATCCGGCGCTGCCCGTCGACCTTGGTCACCTCGACCTCGGCGATCCGGACGGCCCGCACGGCGCCGGTGCCGTCGTGGACGAACTCCTGCACGCCGACGGCGAAGTCGCGGGCGCCGCCCTCCTCGTGTGCCGGGTAGTTGCGCAGGATCCACGGCCACGTCGGCCACGGGTCGCGCGCCTCGTCGCGGACCGCGGGCGGTTCCGGGTAGAGGTCGAGCTGGTAGACCGCTGCCGCGCCCTGCCGGTGCGCGACGCCGAGGCTGTCGGCCGCGGTGTCGCCGCCACCGATGATCACGACGTGCTTGCCGGCGGCGTCGACCGGCGTCGTGGCCTGCAGCCCGGCGGCGACCCGGTTGGCCGGCACGAGGTGCTCCATGGCCAGGTGTACGCCACGCAGCCCGCGCCCCGGTGTCGCCGGGGTGTCGCGGCTCAGCAGGGCGCCGGCGGCCAGCAGCACCGCGTCGTACTCGGCACGGAGTTGGTCGGCGGTCACGTCGACACCGACGTTGACGCCGGTCTCGAAGACCACGCCCTCGGCCTCGAGCTGCGCGAGCCGCCGGTCGATGTGGGACTTCTCGAGCTTGAAGTCGGGGATGCCGAACCGCATCAGCCCGCCGATCTGGTCGTCGCGCTCGAACACGGTGACCGCGTGCCCGGCGCGGGCGAGCTGCTGCGCCGCGGCCAGGCCCGCGGGGCCGGAGCCGACCACCGCGACCCGCTTGCCGGACGCGTGCCCGGCCGGCTGCGGCGTGACCAGGCCGAGGTCGAACGCCCGGTTGGCGATCTCCACCTCGACCTGCTTGATGGTCACCGACGCGCCACCGGCGATGCTGAGCACGCAGGACGCCTCGCAGGGCGCCGGGCACAGCCGCCCGGTGAACTCCGGGAAGTTGTTGGTGGCGTGCAGCGACTCCGCGGCCGAGGCCCACTGGCCGGTGCGGACCAGGTCGTTCCAGTCCGGGATCCGGTTGCCGAGCGGGCAGCCCTGGTGGCAGAACGGAATGCCGCAGTCCATGCAGCGGCTGGCCTGCTCGCGGATCAGCCCGTCGTCGGCGGACGGGTAGACCTCGCGCCAGTCCTGGATGCGCACGGGCACCGGGCGCCGCTCCGGCAGCCGGCGTTCGTGGTGCAGGAAACCCTGTGGATCAGGCACGTGCGACCTCCATGACCGCCTCGTCGACGTCATGGCCGGCAGCCTCGGCGGCCCGGATGGCCAGCATGACGCGCTTGTAGTCGCGCGGCACGACGGCGGTGAACTCGCGGGCCGCTTCCGGCCAGCGCTTGAGCAGGTCTTCGGCGACGGCCGAGTCGGTCTCCGCGAAGTGCCGCTGCACCAGGGCCTGCACGGTGACCTGCTCGTCGTCGGTGAGCGGGGTCAGCTCGACCAGCTCGGGATTGACGCGGGCGGGGTCGGCCTTCCAGAGGTAGGCCGTGCCACCGGACATGCCCGCGGCGAAGTTGCGGCCGGTGGAGCCGAGCACGACGACGGTGCCGCCGGTCATGTATTCGCAGCCGTGGTCGCCGACGCCCTCCACCACCGTGGTGGCACCGGAGTTGCGCACGGCGAACCGCTCGCCGACCCGGCCGCGCAGGAACAGCTCGCCGCCGGTCGCGCCGTAGAGGATCGTGTTGCCGGCGATGATCTGCTGCTCGGCCACGAACGGCGCGTCGACGTGCGGGCGCACGACGACGCGGCCGCCGGACAGTCCCTTGGCGACGTAGTCGTTGGCGTCGCCGTGCAGGCGGATCGTCACGCCGCGCGGCAGGAACGCGCCGAACGACTGGCCACCGGTGCCGACCAGGTCGAGCTCGATGGTGTCGTCGGGCAGCCCTTCGCCGCCGAACCGCCGGGTGACCGCACCGCCGAGCATCGCGCCCACGCTGCGCTGGTCGTTGCGGGCCGCGACGGTGGCGCGCACCGGCGTGCCGTCGTGCAGCGCCGGCTCGGCCAGCTTCAGCAGCTCGTTGTCGAGCGCCTTCTCGAGGCCGTGGTCCTGGGCGACGGTCTTGCGCCGGGAGGCGCCGGACGGCAGGTCCGGCACGTGCAGCACGGGCGAGAGGTCGAGCCCGTTGGCCTTCCAGTGGTCGATCGCCGGCGCCAGGTCGAGCAGCTCGGCGTGGCCGATCGCCTCGTCGATGCTGCGGAAGCCCAGCTCGGCCAGGTAGCCGCGGACCTCCTCGGCCAGGAACTCGAAGAACGTCTCGACGAACTCGGGCTTGCCGGTGAACTTCTCCCGGAGCTTCGGGTTCTGCGTCGCGATGCCGACCGGGCAGGTGTCGAGGTGACAGACCCGCATCATCACGCAGCCCGAGACGATCAGCGGCGCGGTGGCGAAGCCGAACTCCTCGGCGCCGAGGAGCGCGGCCACCACCACGTCGCGGCCGGTCTTGAGCTGCCCGTCGACCTGCACGGTGACCCGGTCACGCAGCCCGTTGAGCAGCAGCGTCTGCTGGGTCTCGGCCAGCCCGAGCTCCCACGGGGTGCCGGCGTGCTTGAGCGAGTTCAGCGGGCTGGCGCCCGTACCCCCGTCGTGTCCGGAGATCAGGATGACGTCGGCCTTGAGCTTGGCGACGCCCGCCGCCACCGTGCCGACGCCCACCTCGGAGACCAGCTTGACGTGCACCCGGGCGGCGGGATTGACCATCTTGAGATCGTGTACGAGCTGCGCCAGGTCTTCGATCGAGTAGATGTCGTGGTGCGGCGGCGGCGAGATCAGCCCGACACCCGGGGTGGCGTGCCGGGTCTTCGCGATCCACGGCCACACCTTGTTGCCGGGCAGCTGGCCACCCTCGCCGGGCTTGGCACCCTGCGCCATCTTGATCTGGATGTCGTCGGCGTTGACGAGGTATTCGGTGGTGACGCCGAACCGCCCGCTGGCCACCTGCTTGACGGCCGACCGGCGCTCCGGGTCGTAGAGCCGCTCGACGTCCTCGCCGCCCTCACCGGTGTTGGACTTGCCGCCCAGCCGGTTCATCGCGACGGCCAGGGTCTCGTGCGCCTCGGCGGAGATCGAGCCGTAGGACATCGCGCCGGTGGCGAACCGCCGGACGATCGCGCTGACCGGCTCGACCTCGTCCAGCGGCACGGCCGGCCGGTCGCCGGTGCGGAGCTGGAACAGCCCCCGCAGCGAGCCGGCCTCGGCGGCCAGCTTGTCCACGGTGGACGTGTAGCGGGCGAAGATGTCCTCCCGCCGGCTGCGGGTGGCGTGCTGGAGCAGGAACACCGTCTCGGGGTTGAACAGGTGCAGCTCGCCCTCGCGGCGCCACTGGTATTCGCCGCCCACGTCGAGCTTGCGGTGGCTGCGCTCGGCCTCGTTGGCCGGGTACGCGCGGGCGTGCCGGGCGGCGACCTCCGTGTGGATGTCGGCCAGCCGGGCACCACCGATCTTGGCCGGCGTGCCGGCGAAGTAGCGCTGCACCACGCGGGCGTCCAGGCCGACCGCTTCGAAGACCTGGGCTCCGCAGTACGACGAGACGGTGGAGATGCCCATCTTGGACATGATCTTCAGGACGCCCTTGCTGAGCGCCTTGACGTAGTTGCGGATCGCGTCGGCCGGGGCCACACCGGTCAGAGCACCGGTCGCGATCAGGTCCTCGGCGGACTCGAAGGCCAGATAGGGGTTGACCGCCGCGGCGCCGTAGCCGATCAGCAGGGCCGCGTGGTGCACCTCGCGGCAGTCGCCCGACTCGACCACCAGCGCGACCTGGGTGCGGGTCTGCTCGCGCACCAGGTGCTGGTGCACGGCCGCGGTGAGCAGCAGCGACGGGATCGGCGCCAGGTCGGCCGTCGAGTCCCGGTCGGAGAGCACCAGGATCCGCACGCCGTCTTCGATCGCCTCGGAGACGTGCCGGCAGATCTCGGTGAGCCGGGCCTTGATGCCGGCCGCGCCGTTGCGCAGCGGGTAGAGGCCGGAGACCCGGACGGCCTTGAAGCCGGGCAGGTCGCCGTCGTCGTCGATGGACAGCAGCTTGGCCAGCTCGTCGTTGTCGAGCACCGGCCGGGGCAGCACGATCTGCCGGCAGCTGGCCGCGTTCGGGTCGAGCAGGTTGCCCTCGGGCCCGATGGTCGACGACAGGCTGGTCACCAGCTCCTCGCGGATCGCGTCCAGCGGCGGGTTGGTCACCTGGGCGAAAAGCTGGTGGAAGTAGTCGTAGAGCAGCCGCGGCCGGGTGGACAGCGGCGCGATCGGGGTGTCGGTGCCCATCGAGCCCAGCGGCTCGGCGCCGCTGCGGGCCATCGGCCCGACCAGGATCTTGAGCTCTTCCTCGGTGTAGCCGAAGGTCTGCTGCCGGCGCTGCACCGAGTCGTGCGTGAACACGATGTGCTCGCGGGCGGGCAGGTCCTCGAGGTCGATCAGGCCGGCGTGCAGCCAGTCGTCGTAGGGATGGGCGGCGGCCAGCTCGGCCTTGATCTCGTCGTCCTCGACGATCCGGCCCTCGGCGGTGTCGACCAGGAACATCCGGCCCGGCTGCAGTCGGCCCTTGGCGACCACGGTGGTCGGGTCGAGGTCGAGCACGCCGGCCTCGCTGCCGAGCACGACCAGCCCGTCTTCGGTGCGCCACCAGCGGCCCGGGCGCAGGCCGTTGCGGTCGAGCACGGCGCCGACCAGCGTGCCGTCGGTGAACGCGACGCTGGCGGGACCGTCCCAGGGCTCGAGCAGGCTCGCGTGGAAGCGGTAGAACGCCCGGCGAGCCGGGTCCATCGCGGTGTCGTTCTCCCACGCCTCCGGGATCATCATCAACACCGCGTGCGGCAGCTCCCGGCCGGCCAGGTGCAGCAGCTCCAGCACCTCGTCGAAGTTGGCCGAGTCGGAGGCGGCGGGCGTGCAGACCGGGAACAGCCGGCGGATGTTGCCCGGCAGCTTCGGCGAGGACAGCAGCGCCTCGCGCGCGTTCATCCAGTTCTTGTTGCCCCGGATGGTGTTGATCTCGCCGTTGTGGGCGATGAAGCGGTACGGGTGGGCCAGTGGCCACGACGGGAACGTGTTCGTCGAGAACCGCGAGTGGACCAGGGCGATCGCGCTGCGTACCCGGCGGTTGGTCAGGTCCGGGAAGAACGCGGGCAGCTGGTCGGGCGTGAGCATGCCCTTGTAGACCATGGTGCGGGCGGACAGGCTCGGGAAGTAGGCCGGTATGCCCCGCTCGGCGGTCTCGCGTTCGGCCTGCTTGCGCACGCAGAAGGCGACCCGGTCGAGGTCGAGGTCGCTGATCGGGGTGCCGGCCGGGCCGTCGGGGCCGTCGTGCAGCCGGTGCGCGGCCAGGAACACCTGGCGGATCCGGGGCCGGACGAGCTCGGCGGTCGCGCCCAGGCCCTCGGGCTCGACGGGCACGTCCCGCCACCCGAGCACCTCGGCGCCCTCGACGATGGCGTACTTCTCGATCACCGTGACCGCCTGGGCGGCCTCAGCGTCCTCGGTGGGCAGGAACACCAGGCCGGTGGCGTAGAAGCCGGCCGGCGGCAGGGTGAAGTCGACGTCTGCCCGCAGGAACTCGTCGGGCACCTGGATCATGATGCCGGCGCCGTCACCGGTGTTGGGCTCCGCGCCCCGCGCGCCCCGGTGGTCGAGCCGGACCAGCGCCGAGAGCCCCTTCGCCACGACGTCGTGGGAGCGGCGGCCGGCGAGATCGGCGACAAACGCGACGCCACAGGAGTCGCGCTCGTTCTCCGGGTCGTACAAACCCTGGGGATGCGGGAACGCCACGGGGCCTCCACGGTCGTCTAGTCACACAAGTTTCAGGTTCGGGACGACGTCGGCCCTGCTGGGTCTTCCGAGTTTACGTGAACAGCGGCCCTCATCCGCCAGGACGTATTGATCACACGCCCAGGATTTGAGATGTGTACTCTCGCGCGATGACCACCCCCGATCCTGCCCTCCTGCGCCGCCTCGAGACGTTCTACGATGCCTTGCCCCGGTTCTCGGCACGAGCGGAGGACTTCGGCGGGCTCGTCCTGTTCGTCCGCGAGGGTGCGGGCTGGCCGTTCTACGCCCGTCCCCGCCTCGACGGCGGTGAGCCGCCGTCGGCGGCCGACGTGATGGCCGCCCGCGAGCGGCAGCGTGACCTGGGCCTGCCCGAGGCGTTCGAGTGGGTCCACGAGACCACGCCGGACCTGCTGGCGGTCGCGCGCTCGGCCGGGCTGGCGGTGCTGGAGGCGCCGCTGATGGTGCTCGACCCGGCCGCGCTGCCCGCGCTGCCGGCGACCGGGGTGCGCCTGCTGGATCCGGCGGCGGAGTCCTTCCAGGCCGACCTCGAGCTGTCCCGCGCGGTCGCGCACGTGGGCTTCGGCACACCGGGCACCGGTGCGGGAGCCGGCGGCCCCGCCGAGCGCGATGCCGCCCGGGTCGAGGCCGACGCCGGCTCGGTCGAGGGCGAGCGCCAGGCGATCCGCGACGGCCGCCGGTTCACCGCTGTCGCCGAGGTCGCCGACGCCGGGCCGGTGGCCAGCGGCATCGGCATGCGCGCGGGCGACGTCGTGGAGGTCGCCGGCGTGGCGACCCTGCCCGCGTTCCGCCGCCGCGGCCTCGGCGCGGCGCTGACCCTGACGCTGGCCCGGCACGCGGTCGACGCGGGCGCCGGCCTGGTCTTCCTGTCGGCCAGCAGCGACGACGTGGCCCGCGTCTACCTGAGCGTCGGCTTCCGCCGGATCGCCACCGCCTGCATCGCCGAGCCGGCCCCGGTCCCGGCTCTCTAGAGCGCATCGACAGCGCTGCCTATCGTGGCGGCATGTCGCTGCGTGCGCGCCTGACCGACCCGGACGACGCGGTCCGGCTCGCCGCCGTCCGCCGGGCCTCGACCTCGGGCGAGGTCGGGCTGTTCGAGGACCTGCTGGACCTCGCGCTGCACGACACCAGCGAGGTGCGCACCGAGGGCGGCCTGGCCGAGGTGTACGAGCACGTCGGCGACGCGGCGGCCGAGGCGCTCGGCCGGATCCTGCGCCGCCGCAGCGAGGTCGATCCGCGCGTCCGGGCCGCCGCTCTCGACCTCGGCAACGACGACGAGCGGGTCGCCACGCTGCTCTACTACCTCGGCGGGCCGTACGAGCCGCTGCGCCAGGAGCTCGCCGCGAGCGCCGAGGGCCGGCTGCGGCTGAGGGCCGCCCGCGCGATGCTGTCCGGCCACCGGCCGCCCGAGCTGACCTCCGCGCTGCTGGCCGACCCGGACCCGGCAGTGCGGGTCGAGGGCCTGCGCGGGACGCGGCCCGACCAGGACCTGGTCCTGCGGCTGCTCCGCGAGGACCCCGCGGCGGAGGTCCGGCTGGCGGCGGCACGCGAGCTGCGGTTCGCGCCGCGGGTCGGCAGCGAGCCGTTCATCGCGGCGGCCCGGGTGGAACAGGACCCGCGGACCCGGGCGATGTTGCTGTCGTGCCTGGCCCGACGCCGGCACGACCGGGACAACCGGGTCGCGATCCTCGGCTTCCTCGGTGAGCCCGCCGGCCACCTGCGCCGGGACGCCGCACAGGCGCTCACCGACGTGGACGATCCCGAGGTGGCCGCCGCCATCGGGCTGCGCGCCCTGGTCGATCCCGACGCCGCGGCGCTGTCCGCGCTGCTGGCGCACAAGAAGCTGCTCACCCACGTGCCGGAGCTGCGCGAGCCGCTGGCGCGCTGGCGGCGCCAGCCCGTGAACGACGGCGACCGCTGGACGCTGGACCGGGCGCTGGCCGCGCCGGAAGCGCCGGTCCCGGCCCCCCGGCCCGATCCGCCCGACACCGACCGGTTGCTCCGCGAGGTGCTCCGCTGGGCCGTGGCCGCGCTGGAGCCGGTGGTCGCGGAGGCGTACGACAACGGCGAGGCGGACGCGCTCGCCCTGGTCCGGACCTGGCTGGCCGGCGGGGACGACGACCTGCTCCGGATGGCCCTCGCCGGCGAGGAGAACCTCTGGCACACCGACCCGCACGCCATCAAGATCGGGGCCGCCTGGGACTGCGCCGGCGCCGCGCTGGCCCGCGACCTCGCCTGGGCCCGCCGGGTGGGCCTGTCCGCCGCCGCGGAGCAGGGCCGCTGGGACCCGGCGGCGGTCGCCCTCGACCCGGAACGCGGCCCGATCGTCGCCGCCCGCCGGGCCGTCGCGCTCACCGAGGTCGTCCACCGCCTGCTCGCCGACCTGGTCCGGGCCGGCGTCGACGCTCCCCCGCCGGGTCCGCTGCGCTACCTGGTCCGGACCGGCGAGGACCTGGTCGAGGAGGTCCGGGCGAGCCTTCCTCCGGACGCCGGGCCCGGGCTGCTGCGGTTGGCGATGCGGCCGGCCGAGGAGGCGACCTATCGCGCGGCGCTGGCGGCGGCGGTGCCCGGCAACGCCCTCGCGGAGGATCCCGACCTGCCGGAGACGGTCGAGCGCCGCCTGGTCGACCGGGCCCGCCGGGCCGTCCGGGCGTGGCTGCGCGCGCTCGCCGACGACGACCGGGCACCGCTGTCGTTCGCGCCGGGGCCCGACGGTGCGCTACCCCGCTTCGTGCCCAGCCGCCTCTGGGGCTACGTCCTGGACCGCGCGGTGGTCTGGCTGCGCGACGGTCGCACGAGCGGCCCGGTCCGCCACGGCCCGGCCGACGACCTGCTGCGCCGGCTGGCCGCCCTGGAGTTCGGTCAGGCCGCCGACCTCGAGCGGGTGTTCGGGCTGATCGCCGCGACCCGGGCCGCCCACTGGCATCGCGAGGTCGCCCGGGCCATCCTGGCCGGCGAGCCACCGGCGCGGACGGACCCGCTCGGCCCGGACCTCGCCGACCCGGGCCGCCCGCTCGACCGGCCCTGGCCGGCCGACCTCGTCGTGCGCCTGTCCGACGGCACCGTGGTCGCACCGCCAACGCCGCTGACCACGCGCGCGTGGCCGGAGCGGGCCGGACGCGTATCCCGCTGCGGCTCGTGCGGCGGCGACGTGGCGGTCGAGGGTGCGGTCGGCTGGAGCCACGTCGACGACGACTCCTACGGCGTCGTCGACCACTGGTTCGCGGGCACACTCGCCGGCGCCTGCCCGGCGTGTGGAACGAACGCGGCGGTGACGGCCCGGCTGGTGCGCTCCGCCGACGGCGAGCTCAGCTGGGCTCGGCCGTAGCGGCGCTCGGCAGGGCCGGCACCGACGCCTCGACCGGCGCGCTGACCAGCGTGTCCAGGCTCGCGATCCGACCCTCGGCGTGGGCTTGCGCGTAGGCGTCCGCGCCGAGCAGGGTGCGCAGCCCGGAGGCGGTGGCGGCCAGGTCGTACAGCTCGCAGGCCGGCACCGGGGTGCCGAGCTCGGTGCGGATCGTCGCCGCCGCGCCGAGCAGGGCGGCACCACGTTCGGCCGCGCCGACGACGCGGGCCGCCTCGGCCAACGCCTCCAGCACGCTGGCCGTGCGCCAGCGGTCGCCCACCTGGCGGTGCGTCGCCAGGCTGCGGACCAGGTGGGACACGGCCCGGCTGGTCCGGCCCGCGCGCAGCTCGACCAGGCCGCGCAGGTTGTGCGCCCAGCCGAGGCCCTCGGGAAAGCCCAACGCCGTGAACCGGTCGAGCGCGGTGTCGAGCAGCGAGGCCGCCCGGTCGCCGTCGCCTCGGTACAGGGCCACCGCGCCGAGGTTCATCAGCGCGGTGGCCGCGGCCTCGGGATCGCCGAGGCGCTCGAAGCCGTCGAGGGCCAGGCGCAGCTTCGCCTCGGCCCGGTCCAGGTCGGTGGCCAGCCAGGCGGTGAAGCCCCGCAACAGGGCCGACTGGGCGATGCCCCAGGCGTCGCCGTGCACGTCGTACAGCCGGGCGGCGGCGTCGAGGTGCGCCGCGGATGCCTTGTATTCCGCTCGCTCCCGTGCCACTGAGCCCAGCGTCAGCTCGACCCTGGCCTCGCCGAGCGGATCGCCGGACGCCCGGCAGGCGCTGCGGGCCGCCGCCGCGTCGCCGGCCGCGGCCGGGTAGTCGCAGAGCAGCATGGCCAGCATCGCGGCACCGGCCAGGGCACGGGCGCGCAGCACAGCGGGCGCGTCCGGGTGCCGGGCGAGCGCGTCGACCAGCCACCTGCGGCCGTCCCGGTAGTAGCCCTCCAGCCGGCAGTAGTTGGCCAGCGCTCCGGCGAGGCGCAGGTCGCCGTGCGGGTCGGCGGCCGCACCCGGCCCGGCCAGCCAGCTCATCGCGGCACGCAGGTTGGCGGCCTCGCGGCGGAGCCGACCAAGCCACCAACCCTGCGCCGAGCCGCGTAGCCCGCCGTCGGCCCGCTCGGCCAGCGCCAGGAAGTGCTGGGCGTGGGCCCGGCGGGCGTCGCTCTCGCCACCCGCGCCGCGCAACCGGGCCAGCGCGTGCCGGTGGATGGGCACCAGCATCCGGTAGCGGGCGTCCCCACCCGGCCGCTGCCGCTCGACCAGCGAGGCCTCGACCAGCGCGGCCAGCAGGTCCGGGGCCGTCGGGCCGGCGACGGCGGTGGCCGCCTCGGTGTCGAAACCGCCGGCGAACACCGCGAGCCGGTCGAACAGCCGCCGCGCGCCCGGGTCGAGCTGGTCCACACTGGACTCGACGGCGGCCGCGACCGTGCGGTGCCGGGCCGGCGCCGTCGGGTCGGGGCTGCGCAGCACGCTGTGGTCGGCCCGCAGCCGGGCCACGATCTCCGGCACCGACAGCACGGGGGTACGCGCCGCCGCGAGCTCGATGGCCAATGGCAGCCCGTCGAGCTCGGCGCAGAGCTCGGCCACCGCGCCGGCGTCGGACTCCGCCACGGGACGGCCGGACCGGGCCCGCGCGCGCTCCAGGAACAGGTGGCTGGCCGGATGGGCGGCCAGCCCGGCGATCGTGTGCTCGCCACCGGGCGCGGGACCGGGCAGTGGCGGCACCGGGACGGTCACCTCGGCGGGCAGCCGCAGCGCGACCCGGCTCGTCGTCAGGAGCCGCACCGCCGGGCAGCGGTCGAGCAGGACGGTGACCAGCTCGGCGGCGCCGCCGAGCACGTGCTCGCAGTTGTCGAGCAGCAGGAGCCCGTCGCCGGCACCGAGGGCGTCGGCCAGGGTGTCGGCGATCGCCCGCCCGGGCTCGTCGCGGACGCCGAGCGCGCCGGCGACCGCCGTGGCCACCCGCGCGGGGTCGTCGACGACGCTCAGGTCGACGAACCAGACCGGGGTGCGGCCGGCGGCCACCGCGACGGCGAGCCGGGTCTTGCCGCTGCCGCCCGGCCCGGTCAGCGTCACGAGCCGGTGGTCGGCGACCTGCGCGGCGACGCGGGCGGCCAGCCGGTCGCGGCCGATCAGCGGGGTCAGGGGCACGGGCAACCCGGTGCGCGCCGGCGTCGTCGCCGGCTGCGGATGCGGGCACGGTTCGGGCTGCTCCCACCAGGTGGCCAGGCCGCCGGAGCGGACCAGGGCGGCGATCTCGCCGAGCCGGCGGCCGGGCTCGACGCCGAGGTTGTCGGCGATGGCCAGCACCGCCCGGTCGTAGACCCGCGCGGCCGCACCCCGGCCGCCGGCGAACGCGGTGGCGGTGAGCAGCAGCTCCCAGAGGCGCTCGCGGAGCGGGTGGCGCCCCACGGCGCGTTCCAGCTCGGCGACCGCCTCGCCCGCGGCGGCCAGCGCGGCCGTGCCCGCGCCGACCGCGTCCTGGTCGGCGGCCGGTGCGCCGGCCGCGGTCAGCGCGGCGGCGACCCGGCGCAGCAGGCACTCCCAGCGGTCCTCGGTCGCGGCGGCGCGCATCTGCACAAGTCGGGTGCGCTCCGCCTGCGCCCAGCCCAGCGGGTTGAGCGTGCTGCCGGCCAACGGGTCGCCGGCGAAGTCGACCTGCCAGAGCCGCAACCCGGTGGCGAACCGGGCGGACGCGCCGGCCAGGTCGCCGTCGGTCATCAGCTCGCGGGCCCGGCGCAACAGGTGGCCGAAGCGGCTCGCGTCGACGGCCCGGCCCGGGAGCCGCAGCACCAGGCCGTCCGGCGTCCGGCCGAGGGTCTCCGGGCAGCCCGCGGCGGTCAGCGCCGCGTCGAGGGCCTCGGCGGCCTCGGCGAGCCGGTCGCCCGCGCCACCGCCGCGCTGCCGCGGCACCGTCCACAGTGCCGTGCCGAGCTGGTCGGTCGGGACCGTCTCACCTGGACGGAGGGCGAGCACGCCGAGCAGGTCGCGGGCCGCGGGCGGCAGCGGCACCGGGGCGCCGTCGGCGAGCAGTCGCACCGGCCCGAGCAGGCAGGCCTCGGCGCGTACCGGGCGTTGCCCGTCGCTGGCCGTCGACCCGTCGTCGCCCACCCAAGACCCCCTGTTCGGCACCCGGTAGTCTGCCCGTCCGTCCGCCCGATGGTCATGGCACGTTCGGCCCCCTCGATCGGGTTGCTCGGCTCGTTACCACTCGGTCACGCGGGGGGTCGCCACTGTGCGGCGGTGCTCGCGGCGCTGCCGAGCAACCGCGGCGTGATCTGGCCGAGCGCCGCGTCGCGGGCGCGCAGCGCGAGCCGGCCGCGGGTCTGGAGGACGGCGGACATCCGCCGGGTCTGCCGGACCATCGTCGCCGCGCGCGGCCGGCGCTCCCGGTCGTAGCCCTCGATGGCGCGGCGCAGCGGCAGCCCGGTCGACGCGTCGCGGACGGCGGCGGCGAGCGTGGCCGCGTCCTCGAACGCGAGGCAGGCGCCCTGGCCGAGATGGTGGGGCATGGCGTGCGCGGCGTCGCCGAGCAGCACGACGCCGCCCGGCCCGGACGCGAACGCGTACGCCTTCGGCAGCGGCCGCAGCTCGCGGACCTCCTGCTGGACCAGGTCGTCGGGCTCGGTGGCGTCGAGCAGGTCGGCGATCGGCGCGGGCCAGCCCGCGTACCACCGGCGGAGCAGGGCGAGCTGGGTGGCCGGGGGCTCCGGCCGGGGCGCGCCGGCCGCGGTCGCGACCCAGTAGACGCCGCCCCGGGTGGACCCGCCGGACGAGCCGCGTTCGCCGAGCGAGGCGGCGACGAAGCGGTAGCCGGCGCCGAGCGTCTCGCCGCCGACCCGGGCCGCCAGGTCCTGCGGTGCGCGGTACCACGGGATGACCGCACGCCAGGCGGTGCAGCCGGAGCTGACCACGGCCGACTCCGGCGCCAGCCGGGCGCGGACGGCGCTGTCGGTGCCGTCGGCCGCGACCACCAGGTCGGCGGCGAAGGACTGCCGGCCGGCCGTCACGGCCGGGCGCTCGGTGCCGTCGGTGCGCACGTCGTCGACCCGGATGCCGGTGCGGATGTCGACCTGGTCGCCGAGCCCGGCGATCAGGGCGTCGTGCAGGTCTTCGCGGTGCACGACGACCGGACCGCGGTGCGCCGCCACCGGGCGGGGCTGCACCAGCCAGTGCCCGTCGGGCCGGCGGACGCCGGTCTCGCCGAGCGGGGTGCCGATCGCGTCGAGGCCGTCACCGAGGCCGAGGGCACGCAGCGCGCGGATGCCGTTGGGCCACAGCACCAGGGCCGTGCGGCCGGGCCGGACCCGATCGGCCCGCTCCAGCAGGGTGACCTGCCAGCCGGCGCGGGCCAGCGCGCCGGCCGCCGCCAGGCCGCCGATGCCGGCGCCCACCACAACGGCCGTACGCATCGGCTCCGCCTCTCCGGGGTGTTCGGTCGGATCAGCGGTCGTCGGCGCGGCCGGCCGCACCGGCCGCCGTGGTGTCGCTGTCGTGTCCATCATCATCCGTGCCGTCGGGGGCGGCGACGTCGGACTCGTCGTCCGTCTCCGCGTCGACCGCCTCCGGGGTGGTGACGGATTCGTCCGTGTCGGGGACGGCGCCGGTCTCCTGGTACGCCCTGAACTGCTCTTCGGTGACGACCCGGTAGGAGCTGGGGATGGCGGCCGCGGCCGGCTTCTTCGCGGAGACGTCGACGGTGGAGATGTCGCCTTCGCGCGGCGCCGGGACCGGCGCGTCGAGGCCGACCGGGACCAGGTATTCGCGGGGACCGCTGACCCGCAGGAAGTAGACGAGGGCGCCGACGAACACCAGCGCGGCGACGAACACGTTGATCCGCACGCCGGCAATGTGCGTGGCCGTGTCGTCGCGGAGCATCTCGACGAAGAAGCGGCCGAGGGTGTAGCCCATCACGTACACCGCGAAGGCGCGGCCCTTGCCGAACTTGAACTTGCGGTCGAGCCACACCACGATGCCGGCGACCAGCACGTTCCAGATCAGCTCGTAGAGGAAGGTCGGCTGGTAGAGGCCGGGCCGCAGCACCGGCTCGCCGTCGACCAGCGTCGGCCGGCCCGCCGAGTCCATCTCGTGCACCTCGAGACCCCACGGCAGCGTGGTCTGCCGGCCGTAGAGCTCGTTGTTGAACCAGTTGCCGAGCCGGCCGACGGCCTGCGCCAGCGGCAGGCCGGGTGCCAGCGCGTCGGCGACGACGGTCAGCGGCATGCCGAGCTGCCGGGCGGCGAGCAGCGCGCCCACGGCGCCACCGGCCACCGCGCCCCAGATGCCGAGGCCGCCGTGCCAGACCTTGAAGATCTCGAGCCAGTCGCCTCCCTCACCGAAGTAGGCGCCCGGCGAGGTGATCACGTGGTAGATCCGGGCGCCGATGATGCCGGACGGCACCGCCCAGACCGCGACGTCGATGATCGCCCACTTGTGCGCCCCGCGCGCCCGGAGCCGGTACTCGGTCACGGCGGCGGCGAGGAAGATGCCCAGGATGATGCACAGGGCGTAGGCCCGGAGCGGGAACGGGCCGAGCTGCCACACGGCGTCAGTGGGGCTCGGAATCGCGGCGAGGGTCACGGGACAACACGGTACCGTCGCGGATGGTGCTCACGGCACCCCGGGTTAGGTGCAGATCTATCCGGACACCGCACGCATCCCACCCGACGACCGCACGATGGCTGACGTTAACCCGCCGGCGGCGTACCTTGATGGGGTATGAACTCCCTCACATCCGCGGTCGGAGCGATCGTCACGGACGACGCCGGCCGCGTGCTGCTCTGCCAGCAGAGCCAGGGACACCGCCGGTGGGGGCTGCCGGGCGGGAAGGTCCGTGAGAACGAGAGCCCCATCCATGCCGCGGTACGCGACATTCGCGAAGAGACCGGCATGGATGTGGAGATCGTCGATCTGGTCGGTCTCTACGAGCTGTGCGGCCAGGGTCTGCCCGACCTCGTGGTGCACGTGTTCCGCTGCCACGCCCGCGGCGAGGCCCTGAACAACGCGCCCGGCCGGATCTGCCGCCTCAGCTATCACGACCCCGGCGACCTGCCCGGGCCGATGACGCCGACCACGCGCATGGCGATCGCCGACGCGCTGGCCGGCCGCTCCGGCGTGCTCAGCCGGGTCGACCGCGACGCGGAACCGGACTATCCGGACGCCGCGGACACGGTCGACGTACGCGGCCAGGACGTCGTCGTCGGTCTCGCGGGCTAGCGACGCACCGCCCGCACGCCGGCAGCCAGTTCCGCTGACAGTGACCGCAGTGCGGTCAGCCCCGACGCCTCGTCGGGCGCGTCCAGCACGCACCGGATCAACGCGCTGCCGACGATCACGCCGTCGGCGAACGAGCCGACCTCGGCGGCCTGTGCGCCGTCGCGTACGCCCAGACCCACCCCGACCGGCAGGTCCGGGTTGACCGCGCGCACGCGCGCGACCAGGGTCGGCGCCGCCGTCGAGGTCTGCTCGCGGGCGCCGGTGACGCCCATCAGCGCGGTGGCGTAGACGAAGCCGCGGCAGTGCGCCACGGTCATCGCCAGCCGGGCGTCGGTCGACGAGGGCGAGACCAGGAACGTGCGGTCGAGCGCGTGGGCGTCGGACGCGGCCAGCCAGTCGTGCGCCTCGTCCGGGATCAGGTCGGGCGTGATCAGCCCGGTGCCACCCGCCGCCGCGTAGTCACGGGCGAACCGGTCGACGCCGTACTGCTCGATGGGGTTCCAGTAGGTCATCGTGACCACCGGGGCACCCGTGGCCGCGACGGCCTCGACGATCCGCATCGTGTCTGCCACCCGGACCCCGTTGGCCAGCGCGATGTCGCTGGCCTTCTGGATCACCGGACCGTCCATCACCGGGTCGCTGTACGGGATCTCCAGCTCGATGACGTCGACGCCGGCCTCGACCATCGCCTTCATCGCCGCGATGCTGCCGTCGACGGTCGGGAACCCGGCCGGCATGCAGCCGACCAGCACCGCCCGGCCCTCGGCCCTGGCCTTCTCAAACGCGACGCTGATGCTCATCAGAGGATCCCGAAGTATTCGCCGGCGGTGTGCGCGTCCTTGTCGCCCCGGCCGGACAGGTTGACCACGATGACCGGCTCCCGGCCGAGTTCTTCGCGCAGCGCGGGGATGATCCGCAGGGCACCGGCCAGCGCGTGGGCGCTCTCGATCGCCGGGATGATCCCCTCGGTGCGGCAGAGCAGCTGGAAGGCGGCCATCGCCTCCGAGTCGTCGACCGGCTCGTAGACCGCCCGGCCGGTGTCGTGGAGCCAGGCGTGCTCGGGCCCGACGGCCGGGTAGTCCAGCCCGGCCGAGATCGAGTGCGACTCCAGCGTCTGGCCGTCGGCGTCCTGCAGCACGTACGTCCGGGCGCCGTGCAGCACGCCCTTCGAGCCGGCCGTGATCGACGCCGCGGTCCGGCCGGTCTTGACGCCGTCGCCGCCCGCCTCGAAGCCGTACAGCCGGACGCCCTCGTCGGGGACGAACGCGTGGAAGATGCCGATCGCGTTGGACCCGCCGCCGACGCACGCGGCCACCGCGTCGGGCAGCCCGCCGAGCTTCTCCAGCGACTGGGCGCGGGCCTCGCGGCCGATGCCACCCACGAAGTCGCGGACCAGCTCCGGGAACGGGTGCGGGCCGGCCGCCGTGCCCAGCAGGTAGTGGGTCTCGTCGACCGAGGCGACCCAGTCGCGCAGGGCCTCGTTGAGCGCGTCCTTCAGCGTCCGCGAGCCGTTGGCCACCGGGATGACCGTGGCGCCCAGCATCCGCATGCGGGCGACGTTGAGCGCCTGGCGCTCCGTGTCGAGCTCGCCCATGTAGACCACGCACTCGAGGTCCAGATACGCGGCCGCGGTCGCCGCCGCCACGCCGTGCTGGCCGGCGCCGGTCTCGGCGATCACCCGGCGCTTGCCCATCCGCTTGGTGAGCAGCGCCTGGCCGAGCACGTTGCGCACCTTGTGCGCGCCGGTGTGCAGCAGGTCCTCGCGCTTGAGCAGGATCCGGGCGCCGGCCTGGGCGCTCAGCCGGCGGGCCTCGTAGAGCATCGAGGGCGCACCCGCGTAGTCACGCAGCATCGCCTCGAACTCGGCCACGAACGCCGGGTCGGCCTTGGCGGCCCGGTAGGCGGCGTCGAGCTCGTCGAGCGCGGCGACCAGCGCCTCCGGGATGAACCGGCCCCCGAAGGGCCCGAAGTGCCCGGTGGCGTCGGGCAGCAGAACGTCGGTCATCGCACAGGCCTCGGGGTCGCGGGGTGGTTGCCGGCGTTGACCAGCTCGGCGACGGCGTCCCGTGGGCTCTTCTGGGTCACCAGTCCCTCGCCGACCAGCACCGCGTCGGCACCGGCGGAGGCGTAGCGGATGAGGTCGTGGGGCCCGCGTACACCCGACTCCGCGATCTTGACCACGTTGTTGGGCAGCCCGGGCGCGATCCGCTCGAACACCGATCGGTCCACCTCGAGCGTACGCAGGTTGCGGGCGTTGACCCCGATCACCCGCGCGCCGGCCTCCATGGCCCGGTCGGCCTCTTCCTCGTCGTGCACCTCGACGAGCGCGGTCATGCCGAGCGACTCGATCCGCTCCAGCAGGCCGGTCAGCACGTTCTGCTCGAGCGCGGCGACGATCAGCAGCACCATGTCGGCACCGTGCGCCCGCGCCTCGTGCACCTGGTAGCTGGAGACCACGAAGTCCTTGCGGAGCACCGGGATGTCGACCGCGGCCCGCACGGCGGCCAGGTCCTCCAGCGAGCCGCCGAACCAGCGGCCCTCGGTGAGGACGCTGATGCAGCGGGCACCACCGCCCGCGTACTCACTGGCCAGGTCGGCAGGGTCGGGGATGTCGGCGAGCTGGCCGCGGGACGGCGAGGCGCGCTTGACCTCCGCGATCACAGCGACACCGGGCCGGCGCAGCGCCGCGTGGGCGTCGCGGGGCGGTGGCGCGGCGGCCGCGAGCCGTTTGACCTCTTCCAGTGGCACCTGCTGCTGCCGACTTTCGACGTCTTCGCGTACGCCCGCGATGATCTCGTCGAGGACACTTACCGGCGCCGCCGGGTTGGCGCCGTCGTCACCCTGCGGTTGATCAGCATTCACCAACGGACTCCCCTTTCCGGGTGTCATGCGCCCGATGCTATGGCCAGCCGGACGGCGGACAGCGTCCGGGGTATGGGCCGTCTCACCCCGCGTGGTCGGGCATAATGCCCGGCCCGTCCCACGCTGGGTGTGCCCGCCGTTACTAAGGGGGTGACGGGGACCGCATCCGCCACGGGTCGGACACTCTGGCGAAACAGCCCTCGGGGAGGATGTCGTCGGGCAAACTGGTCGACGGTGGCCACTTGTGCACCGACCACAGGGGACTTGTTCATCGGGGCGGGCTATGGACAACACACTGGCACGGCAGCAGGGCGGGATAGCGGACCTTCCACGGGCGGTCCTGTCCGCCGCGTACGGGGTCATCGACAGCGCGTCGCGGGTGGTCGCCGGAGACCGCGTCCGCACGGCGCGCGGCAACGCCTGGGAGGCCATCTGTGCCGACCGGGC
Source organism: Asanoa hainanensis (assembly GCF_900188485.1). Lineage (GTDB taxonomy): Bacteria > Actinomycetota > Actinomycetes > Mycobacteriales > Micromonosporaceae > Asanoa > Asanoa hainanensis. The sequence continues at coordinate 291,784 of NZ_FZPH01000008.1, read as the reverse complement.
CCGCGCGGACCAGCGCGACGAGGTGCGGCGTCACGTGGCGATGATCGTCACCATGCCGCGGGTGGCGAAGGCCAAGGCCCGCTCGCTCACCTGACCGTCGGGTCCTCGCCGCGGTCCAGGGCGTTCCAGGTGTCGGTGGTGCCCCCCACCGACTTCGGCGACCGCTCGTAGCGCGCGCCCATGCCCGGCCAGCGGTGGCCGGCTGTTACGGCCGCCAGCCCCGCCAGCACCACCAGCAGTCCGCCGACCGCGGTGAGGGCCGGCCACGCGGTGCTGGCGTCGAAGGCCCGACCCACCGACAGGGCCACCAGACCGACACCCAGCAGCAGCACGAGTACGCCGACCGCACGGCGTCCCCAGCCCCGGGTGGCCAGCAGCGCCCCGGCGCCGGCCAGCCCGACGAGCGCGAGCGCGGCCAGGCCCGGCACGAGGTCGCCGCCGGTCTGGTCGAAGCTCGACGGCGACGCGATCCCGTGGGTGTAGCCGCTCTCCCACGTGCGGCCGGCGCCGATGAACGCCAGGCCGGCACCGACGACGCAGAGCAGGACGGTCAGGGTGAGGCCCTTTCTCCCCGTCATCGCGCTGCCCTCAGCGTCTCCGCCGCGCTGATCGCGGCCAGGACCGCGGCGGCCTTGTTCTGGGTCTCCCGCTCCTCGGCGGCCGGGTCGGAGTCGGCGACGATGCCGGCGCCCGCCTGCACGTAGGCGACGCCGTCGCGGATCAGCGCGGTGCGGATCGCGATCGCCATGTCGAGGTCGCCGGCGAAGCCGAGGTAGCCGACGGTGCCCCCGTAGACTCCCCGCCGGGTCGGCTCCAGCTCCTCGATGATCTCCATCGCCCGAACCTTGGGCGCACCGGACAGCGTGCCGGCCGGGAACGTGGCCGCCAGCGCGTCGAACGCGGTGCGGTCCGGGTGGAGCTGACCGACCACGGTCGAGACGATGTGCATGACGTGGCTGTAGCGCTCGATGGTGGCGAACTCCGGCACCTCGACCGTGCCCGGCAGGCACACCCGGCCCAGGTCGTTGCGGCCCAGGTCGACCAGCATCACGTGCTCGGCCCGCTCCTTGGGGTCGGCCAGGAGCTCGGTGGCGAGCTCGTTGTCGTCGCGCTGGGTCCGGCCGCGCGGCCGGGTGCCGGCGATCGGGTGCAGCAGGGCCCGCCCGTCGGTGACCTTGAGGTGGGCCTCCGGCGACGAGCCCACGATGTCGAAGTCGTCGAACCGCAGCAGATACATGTACGGGCTGGGGTTGGTGGTCCGCAGCACCCGGTAGACGTCGAGCGGGTCAGCCGTGGTCCGGCGTTCGAACCGCTGCGAGACGACGATCTGGAAGCACTCGCCGGCCCGGATCGCCTCCTTGGCCAGCTCGACCGCCTTGGGGTAGCCACCCTCCGGCGTCCGGCTCTCCAGCGTCGGCTCGGCCGGCGGCAGGTCGATCGTGGAGATCATCGGCGGGGTCGGCCTCGACAACGAGGTGGTCATCGCGTCCAGCCGGCCGACCGCGTGGTGGTAGGCGGCGGCTACGTTCTCCTCCGTCGCGTTCGGCGGCAGGATCGCGTTGGCGACCAGGATCGCCGAGCCCGCGTAGTGGTCGAGCACCACCAGGTCGGTCGCCAGCATCATGCCGAGCTCCGGCACGCCGAGGTCGTCGTCCGCCAGCTCGGGGAGGCGTTCGAACCTTCTCACCAGGTCGTACGCCAGGTAGCCGACCATGCCTCCGGTCAGCGGCGGACCGTCGGGGTCGTGCCGGCGGCCGGTCAGCGCTTCGACGGTCGCGCGCAGCACGTCGACCGGGTCGCCGTCGGTCGGCACGCCCTCCGGAGGGGTGCCCAGCCATGCCGCCCGGCCGCCGCGCTCCACCAGCGTCGCGGCGCTGCGGACGCCGACGAAGGAGTAGCGCGACCAGGCCGTCCCGGCTCCTTGTTCCGCCGACTCCAGCAGGAAGGTGCCCGGGCCGCCGGCCAGCTTGCGGTAGACGCCGACCGGGGTCTCGCCGTCGGCGAGCAGCCGCCGGGTGACCGGCACGACCCGGCCGGTGCGCGCCTGCTCGGCGAACCCGTCCAGGGTGGGCGTGACCGCTCCGGTGGTCATGCGCGCACCGGGAGCTCGTCTTCGAAGCACGTCGGCGTGCCCGTGTGGCAGGCCGGCCCGACCTGTTCGACGGTCAGCAGGATGGTGTCGCCGTCGCAGTCGAGGGCGGCGGACTTCACGTACTGGTGGTGGCCCGAGGTCTCGCCCTTGACCCAGAGCTCCCGGCGGCTGCGCGACCAGTAGGTGGCCCGGCCGGTGGTCAGCGTGCGATGCAGCGCCTCGTCGTTCATCCAGGCGAGCATCAGCACCTCGCCGTCGTCGTGCCGGCGGACGACAGCGGGCACCAGCCCGTCGTCGGTGCGCTTCAGACGGGCAGCGATCGCCGGGTCGAGACCCGATTCTGGTACGGCCACCCGACCAATTGTTCCGTACCGGCGGCGGGAGCGGATCCTTGGGATATCTAGGCGAAATCGGGGGCTGTGCTCGGGCTCACGTCACGGTAGTTTGAGCGTGCGCCGCCCGGGTTTCTCCATCTCACCGGCGGGGCGCTCCCCTGCCCTTTCCGCGTGTCCACCCGTGCCTGTCGCACGGGCCCGACGCGTTCCGTTCCGGCAGTCGCGTCCCGTCTCCCCCCACCTGTCCGGCGCGCCCCCATCCTGGCATCGCCCGGCCGGGTCGCCGTTGACGGAGCGGACGGAAGGAAACAACCCGACATGCAGCCCCAACCCCAGCCCGATCAGGGCGAGCCCACCATCTCCCTGCCCGGCCAGCGCCCGCCCGGCGACGACGGCCCGGTGTCGGCGCTCGACGCCCTCGCCGCCGCCCAGGCGGCCGAGACCACCGAGCCGGCCGGCCCGGTGTCTGCCGGCCCGGTGTCGGCGGCCCTGACCGAGACCACGATCGAGACCCCTGTCATCCGTCCGAGTGAACCGGCCACGCCGGCGCTTCCTCCGATGACGAGCCAGTTCGCTTCCCCGTGGGCGACCGCTCCCGCATCCACGGAGTCCGAAACGGACAGCGCCGCGCCGGACGCCGAGGCCGCCCTGGACGCGGCGGACGCGTCGGCGGTGGCCGAGGCCGAGGCGGCCGCGGCGGAGGTCGGCGAGACCGAGCCGGCCGCCGCCGAGGAGGCCGCGGCCGCCGCGGCCGAGGCCGACCCGGAGTTCGAGCGCGAGTGGCAGGCGCTGCTGGCCGAGGAGGCCGCGTCGACCACCGACACGCCCGCCGAGGGCGCGGAACCGGCGGCGGTCACCACTGTGGACACCGACGCGGCCGAGACCACCGACACCGCGACCGACCCGGCCCCCGAGGCCGAGACCGATACGGTCGAAGCTGAGGCTGACGCCGAGACCGACACGGTCGAGGCAGAGGCTTACGCGGAGGCCGACACGGTCGAGGCCGAGGCCGACGCTGTCGAGGCGGAGGCCCAAGCGGACGCCGTCGAGGCGGAGGCCGACGCGCCCGAGGCGGAGGCCGACGCGGTTGGGGCGGAGCCCGACGCGGTCGAGGCAGAGCCCGACGCGGTCGAGGCAGAGCCCGACGCGGTCGAGGCAGAGCCCGACGCGGTCGAGGCAGACGTGATCGACGCGGAGGCCCAGTCGGACGCGGACGCGCTCGACGCGGACGCAGTCGAAGCCGAAGCGGACGCTGACGCTGACGCGGTCGAGACTGACGCTGAAGCAGCCGAGGCTGAGGCCGTCGAGGCCGAGCCCGAGGCGGTCACGGAGACCGACGACGAGGACATCGCGGACGCGGAAGCCGAAGCCGTCACGGATGCCGGCGACGAAGCGGCACCGGAGGCCACCACCGACGAGGACGCCGAGCCGGAAGCCGTTGCGGAGGAGGACGCCGAAGCGGCGTCCGAGGCCGACGAGGAGGACAGCGCGGACGCGGAGCCCGAGGCCGTCACCGAGACCGACGACGAGGACGCCACGGACGCCGAGCCCGAGGCCGTCACCGAGGACGACGGCGAAGCAGCGGCCGAGGCCGTCGCCGAGACCGAGGACGACGCTGCGGACGCGGAGCCGGAGGCGGTGGCCGAGGCCGACGACGAGGCTGCGACTGACGACGCCACCGACGAGGACGTCGCCGACGTCGAGCCCGAAGCCGTGACCGATGTCGAGGCCGACAGCGACAGCGACGCCGAGGTCGACGCCGACGCGGACGACGAGCCGGAAGCCGTCGCCGAGGTTGCGGCGGAGTCCGACGCCGAGGCCGAGGCCGACGACGAGGCGCACGACGACAAAGAGCCGGAAGCTGTCGCCGAGATCGAGAGCGACGACGAAGAAGCCGCGGACGCGGAAACCGAGGCGGTTGCCGAGGCCGACGACGCCGAGCCCGAAGCGGTCGCCGAGGCCGAGGACGAGGACGTGGCAGCGTCCGACGAAGCCGTTGCCGACGTTGAGCCCGAAGCCGCGACTGATGTCGAGGCCGACGCCGACGCGGACGAAGAGCCGGAAGCCGTCGCCGAGACCGAGCCCGAGGCCGCTGCCGACGATGACTCGGAGCCGGAAGCTGTCGCTGACGTCGAGACTGACGACGAAGACGCTGCGGACGCGGAGCCCGAGGCGGTGACCGAGGTCGCGGCCGAGCCCGAAGCCGCGGAGGCTGACGGCGAGCCCGAGGCCGACGAGGTCGCGGCCGAGGCGGACGAGGAGCTGGTCGAGACCGCCGCTGTCGAGGCGCCGGCGGAGGAGACGGCGGCCGACGAGGAGGGGCTGGCGGAGACCGCCGAGGCGCCTCAGCCCGTCGACGACGTGGCCGAGGGCGACGAGCCGGACGACGACGCGGCAGAGGTGGTTCCCGTGGTCGCCGCGCCGACGTTGGCCGATCTCGGGTCGCCGGCCGCGGACGTGCGGCCGGTCAGTGGGCCGCCGCTGCGTCCGGGTGACGTGCCGGAGACGCGGATCGCCGTGTGGAGCGCCGACGCGGCCGACGCGCTGCGGTCCGAGTGGCACGAAGTCAAGGCCCAGTTCGTCGACGAGCCGACCGAGGCCCTCGGGCACGCTCAGGCCCTGGTGGCCCGGGCGGTGCAGCAGCTCGCCGAGACGCTGCTCGCCGAGCAGGTCGAGCTCGACCCGCGGCGCGACAACGACGCGCCGGACACCGAGGCGATGCGGGTGGCGATGCGCCGCTACCGCGACTTCCTCGACCGGGTGCTCGCGCTCTAGCAAGACAAACCGACGCCCCGGTCCCCCCGAACGTGTAGGGGGCCGGGGCGTTCGCTTGCGTACACCCATCTATTTCATCTACCGTTGAGTTCAACAGGCGTTGAATTTCAGAGACGGAGGAACGATGGAGACCGCGATCGAGGTCACCGACCTCGTGATCAACCGCGGAAAGCGCGAGGTGCTGCACGGGTTCAGCTGCGCCATCCCGCGCGGCAGCATCACCGGGCTGCTCGGGCCCAGCGGCAGCGGCAAGACCACCTTGATGCGCGCCGTCGTCGGCGTGCAGCTCGTCGCCTCGGGGCGGGTCACCGTCCTCGGCGAGCCGGCCGGCTCCGCGCCGCTCCGGCGCAAGATCGGCTACCTGACGCAGGCCCCCAGCGTCTACGACGACCTCACGGTCCGCGAGAACGCCCGCTACTTCGCCTCGCTCTACGGGCTCGGCGCGGCCGATGCCGAGGCCGCCCTCGACGGGGTCGGGCTCTCCGGCGCCGCGCACCAGCTCGTCGGCAACCTGTCCGGCGGGCAGCGCAGCCGGGCCTCGCTGGCCTGCGCGATCGTCGGCCGCCCGGAGGTCCTCGTCCTCGACGAGCCGACCGTCGGCCAGGACCCGTTGCTCCGCGACGAGCTCTGGGCCCGGTTCCGCGCCCTGGCCGCCGACGGCGCCACGATCCTGGTCTCCAGCCACGTCATGGACGAGGCCAACCGCTGCGACCGGCTGCTGCTGATCCGCGACGGCCACCTGATCGGCGACGACACCCCGGCGGCGATCAAAGCCACCGCCGGCACCGACGACCTCGACGAGGCGTTCCTGCGCATCATCCGTCAACAGGAGAAGGCGGCCGCGTGATGTCTCCCCACATCCTCGCCAGCACGATCGGCCGGATCGTCCGGCAGCTCCGGCACGACCGCCGCACGGTCGGGCTCGTCATCGTCGTACCCCTGCTGCTGTTGACCCTGCTCTATTTCATGTTCGACGGCGGGCTGATGTTCGACCGGGTCGCGCTGGTCATGCTCGGCATCTTCCCCTTCATCATCATGTTCCTGATCACCAGCATCGCGATGCTGCGCGAACGCACGAGCGGCACGCTGGAGCGCCTCTTCACCACCCCGGTCGGCAAGCTCGACCTGCTCTTCGGCTACGGCATCGCGTTCGGGCTCGTGGCCGCCGCGCAGGCGACCGTCGCGGCGGGCCTGGCCTACTGGCTGTTCGACCTGCACACCGCCGGCAGCCTCTGGCTGGTCATCGTGATCGCGGTGGCCAACGCGGTGCTCGGCGTCGCGCTCGGCCTGCTGTGCAGCGCGTTCGCCCGCACCGAGTTCCAGGCCGTGCAGTTCATGCCGGTGGTGGCGATCCCGCAGATCCTGCTCTGCGGGCTGTTCGTCGCCCGCGACTCGATGGCCGGCTGGTTGCAGGTGATCAGCGACGTGCTGCCACTGTCCTATTCGGTGGAGGCACTCACCGAGGTCGGCGCGCACGCCGACCCGACCGGCACGATGTGGCGGGACCTTGGCATCGTGATCGGCGCGATCATCCTCGCGCTCGTCCTCGGCGCCACGACGCTGCGCCGCCGGACGGCCTGACCGGAAACGGGGTCGGGCGTCGCCACGACAAGCGATGCCCGACCCGAAGAAAGGCTAGTGATGGTACGACGGACCGGCCGCCGGCCCGGCAACCCCGACACCCGCGACGCGATCCTCGCGACCGCCCGCACCGCCTTCGCGGAGAAGGGGTACGACGGTGCCTCGATCCGCCACATCGCGACCGGCGCCGGCGTCGACCCGGCCCTGGTCCACCACTACTTCGGCACCAAGGACAAGCTGTTCCTGGCCGCGATGAACGCGCCGCTCGACCCCGGTGAGCTCATCCCGGAGGTCCTCGCCGGCGACCAGGACGCCATCGGCGAACGGCTGGTCCGGTTCTTCCTCTCGATCTGGGACTCGCCCGCGGGCAAGGCCGGCGTGGCCATGCTGCGCTCGGCGGTGAGCAGCGAGTGGACGGCCAAGCTGTTCCGTGAGTTCGTCGTCAGCCAGGTGCTGCGCCGGGTGCGCCAGCTCGTGCCCATGCCGCCCGCGGAAGCGCCGATGCGGGTCAGCCTGGTGGCCAGCCAGCTCGCCGGGCTGGCGATGGCCCGCTACGTGATCAAGATAGAGCCGCTGGCGTCGGCGTCGCCGGATGTGCTGGTAGCGGCCATCGGCCCGACCATCCAGCGCTACGTCTTCGGCGACCTGTCCGGCATCTGGCCCAGCCCGCCACCGCCCGACGCGGCGGGCTAGCCTGGCCCGCATGGCCGAGTCCCTGCCGTTCGACCGTGTCGCCGACTCCTACGACGAGACCCGGGGTGGCGAGCAGCGTGGTCGGCAGTTCGCCGCCGCGCTCGCACCGCACCTGCTGCCGGGCCGGGTGCTGGAGATCGGCGTCGGCACCGGTCTGGTCGCCGCCGCGCTCGCCCAGGTGCACGGCGTACCCGCCGTGGGTGTCGACCTCTCCCCCGCCATGCTCACGCACGCGCACACCCGGCTCGGCGCCCGGGTCGCGGTCGGCGACGCCCGTGGGCTGCCGGTGCGGGACGCGGCGGTGGACAACGCCTTCTTCGCCGGCGCACTGCACGTGATCGTCGACGTGGACGCGGCGTTCGCGGAGGCGGCGCGGGTGGTCCGCCCGGGCGGCCGGGTGCTGGCCCTGTCGGCGAGCAGCGACCGGGACCGCCACGATGTCTTCGCGCCGTTGCTGGAAGGGCTGCCCGGCCGCGACCGGGTCGACCTGCCTGACGCGGTGCTGGCCGCCGCCACCGAGGCCGGGCTGCGTACCCGCGAGAGCCGGGAGGTCACGGTCGGCGCCGCGGCCACGTCGCCCAACCAGATCGCCGAGACCATCGAGACCCGCGCCTGGTCGTACCTGTGGAACGTCGACGGCGCCGTCTGGGTCTCCACCGTCATGCCGATCGTGCAGGGCCTCCGCGACCTGCCCGACCCGGACGAGCCGCGCGACCGCCGCCTGACCTTCCAGCTCTCGGTGTTCGAGAAGCCTTAGCGGGTCTGTTCGAGCCAGCTCGCGTAGAGCTTGCCGTAGACCGAGCCCGAGTCCTGGACCAGCTTGTCGTGCGGGCCGCGCTGCACGACGCGGCCCTTGTCGACCACGATCACCTCGTCGGCGGCCTGCGCGGTCGAGAGCCGGTGCGCGATGGCGACCGTCGTGCGGCCGCGGGTGACCGCGTCGAGGGTGCGCTGCAGGCGGACCTCGGTGGCCGGGTCGACCGCGCTGGTCGCCTCGTCGAGCACCAGCAGGTCGGGATCCGCCACGTACGCGCGGGCCAGCGCGACCAACTGCCGCTCGCCGACGCTGAGCGCCTCGCCGCGCTCGCCCACCCGGGTCGCGAGCCCGTTCGGCAGGCTCTCCACCCAGTCGGTCAGGCCGAGCTCGGTGAACGCCAGCGCGAGGTCCGCGTCAGTCAGGTCCGGGCGGGCGAACCGCACGTTCTCGGCCACCGTCGCGTCGAACAGGAAGCCGTCCTGCGGCACCATCACCACGCGGGAGCGCAGCGAGTCGAAGCGGAGCTGGTCCAGGGGCACGCCGGAGAGCCGTACCGTGCCGGTCGTCGGGTCCATGAGACGGGTGAGCAGCTTGGCGAACGTCGTCTTGCCGCTGCCCGTCTCGCCGACCACGGCCACCCGGGTCTTCGCCGGGATGTCCAGGTCGACGTCGTCGAGCACGATCGGGCCGCCGTACGTGAAGGACACGTCCTCGAATCGCACGTCGATCGGCCCCTCGGGCAGCGAGACGCCCTGCTCGCCGGGGTCGGCCACGTCGGGCGCGACGTCGAGCACGTCGAGGACGCGGCGCCAGCCGGCCACCGCGTTCTGCGCCTCGTTGAGCACCTCGGCGGCGATCTGCACGGGCTGGATGAACAGCGTGACCAGGAAGAGGTACGCGGTGAGCTGGCCGATCGTCAGCGTGCCGCCGATGCCGAGCTGGACGCCGACCACGACCACGGCAGCGGTGGCCAGGCCGGCCGCGATCTCGCCGCTGGAGAAGCCGATCACGCTGGTGCGCAGGGCCCGCATCTGCGACGTCTTGTGCCCGTCGATCGCGGTGTTGAGCCGGGTCCGGGTGCGCTCGGAGACGCCGTACGCCCGGATCACCGGCGCGCCGACGACGCTCTCGGACACCGCCGCGAGCAGGGCGCCCATCCGCTGGCGGACCAGCCCGTACGCGCCGGCCAGGCGCTTCTGGAACGCCCGGATCACGAACACGGCGGGCGCGAACGCGACCAGCACCACGAGCGTGAGCTGCCACGAGTAGAAGGCCATCACGCCGGCGGTGACCAGGAGCTGGCCGGCGCTGATGATCAGGATCACGCCGCCCCACTGGAGGAACTGGGTGATCTGGTCGATGTCGCTGGTCACCCGCGAGACGAGCGAGCCGCGCCGCTCGGACTGCTGGTGCAGCATCGAGAGGTCGTGGATGTGCCGGAAGGTGCGCACCCGCACGTTGGCCAGCGCGGTCTCGCTGACCGTGAACAGCCGCCGCATCATCAGGTAGCCGCACAGCGTGGTCACCGCGAGCACGCCCGCGGTGATCGCGGCGACGGTGCCGACGAAGCCGACGTCGAGCCCGCCGGGACCGGCGATGCCCTTGTCGATCGCCTGCTGGATGGCGACCGGCACGGCGGCCCGGCCCACCATCGAGATGATCGCGAAGAACAGGGTGCCGGCCAGGCCGGTACGCAGCTCGGGCGAGAGCGACAGCCCGCGACGGATGGTGGCCCAGGTCGACTCGGGCCGCTCCTCCGCTGTTTCGTTGACGACTTTCGCTTTCGCCGGCGCGGTGGCGGTGGTCGTCACGCGGTCACCGCCCCTTCGTCCTCGTACGCGTGCTCGCGCTCCCGCTCGGCCTCGGCCCGCTCGTAGGCGGTGACCAGGTCGGCGTACCCCGGTGTGCTGGCCAGCAGCTCGCTGTGGGTGCCGGCGGCGACCACCCGCCCGTGCTCGATGTAGACGACCTCGTCGGCGAGCGCGATCGTGGCCCGCCGGTAGGCGACCACCATGATCGACGTGGGCTGCTCACCGCCGCGCAGGGCGGCCAGGATCGCCGCCTCGACCCGGGGGTCGACCGCGCTGGTGGCGTCGTCGAGCACCAGCAGCCTGGGCCGGCCGGCCAGGGCGCGGGCCAGCGTGAGGCGCTGCCGCTGGCCGCCGGAGAGCGAGGTGCCGCGCTCGCCGACCATCGTGTCGAGGCCCTCGGGCAGGCGCGCGATGAACTCGTCGGCCTGGGCGAGCCGCAGCGCGGCCCAGATCGCGTCGTCGTCGATGCCGGGCCGGTCGAGGGCGACGTTGGCGCGCACCGAGTCGTCGAAGATGAACGGGATCTGCGCGACGAGCGCGGCGTTGTCGGCCAGCGCGGCGGCGGTCAGGTCCGGCAGGTCGTGGCCGTCGATGCTGATCGTGCCGGTGGCCGGGTCGACCAGCCGCACCGCGAGCGAGGCGATCGTCGACTTGCCGGAACCGGTCGGGCCGACCAGGGCGACCGTGCGGCCCTCGGGGACGACGAGGCTGATGTCGTGCAGGACGGTCGGGCCGTGCTCGTCCTGCGTCGCGGCGGCGGCCATGTCGTCGGTGTCGGCGCCGGTGGGATAGGCGTAGTCGACGCCGTCGAAGGCGAGTCGGGCCGGGCTGTCCGACTTTTCCGGACTTATCGTGCCGTAACGCATCTCGCCGGTGGCCGTGAGCACGTGCTGGAGGCGGTCCCAACCCGCCACGCTGCGCGGCAGCTCGGCCAGCACCCAGCCGATCGCGCGCACCGGGAAGGCCAGCACGGTGAACAGGAACGCGATGCTGACCAGGTCGGTCACCGAGATGTCGCCGGCCCGCAGCCGGAACGTGCCGACGATCAGCACGGCCAGCGTGCCGAGGCTCGGCAGCGTCTCCATCAGCGGGTCGAACAGGCCCCGCAGCCGGCCGACCGAGATCAGCGCGTCGCGGAGCTCGCGGGCCTGGCCGGCGAAGCGGTCGGTCTCCTGACCCTCGCGGCCCATCGTCTTGACCACCAGCGCGCCGTCGAAGCTCTCGTGCGCGATCGCGCTGACCTCGCCCCGCATGAGCTGGGCGCGGGCCTGGCGCGGCGCCATCCGGCGCGAGTAGAAGACGTTGATCAGGAACAGCCCGGCGAAGGTGGCCAGGCCGACCAGGGCGAGCACCCAGTCGGTCAGGAACAGCGACCCGACGGCGCCGAGCAGCATCACCAGCGTGCCGACCGCGAACGGCAGGGGCGCGATCGGGAACCAGGCGGCCTCGACGTCGGAGTTGGCGTTGGAGAGCAGGGTGCCGGTCGCGTGCCGGTGGTGCCAGGAGAGCGGGAGGTCGAGGTAGCGGCCGGTGACCAGGCGCCGGTAGCGGGCCTGGAGGCGGAACTGCATGTAGCCGGCACCGAGCCGGCGGCCGAAGATGCCGACCACCCGGAGCACGCTGATCGCCAGCACCGCGAGCGCGCCGAGCCAGAGCAGCGCGTTGTCGACCGCACCGTCCTCGATGGCCGGCACGATGATCTTCCCGACGATGTGCCCGATCACGTACGCGCTGCCCACGACCAGGCCACCGAAGAGCACGCTGCCGCCGACCGCGAACGCGAAGATGCGGGGTTCGTCCTTGATGGCCCGGCCGAGCACGCGGAAGCCCCGGGCGAGCACGTCCCGACTGGTCACGCTCGCCACTATGTTTTGCCCCTCTGTCTGACCGCTCGGCTGCACCCAGGGGGTAAGCCGCGAAATTCCACCGTAATCCTTACCGGACCCAAGCCCTCCGGGCGAGCGGGTATTCCATGTGTCCACCGTCACAGCGGGGTGTGTCGTGGCACACCCTGGCTACGATTCTCGCCATGTCGCGGTTCGTACGGTCCGAACGTCGGAAACTTGCCGACCTTTTCAGCACTGTCGGCCCGGACGCGCCGACGATGTGCACCGGTTGGGTCGCCCGCGACCTGGCCGCGCACCTGGTCATCCGCGAGCGGCGGCCGGACGCCAGCCTCGGCATGTTCATCCCGCCGCTGCGGTCGCACGCGCGCAACATGCTGCGGTCGTTCGCCTCCCGCCCGTACCCGGATCTCGTCGAACTGGTCCGAAACCCGCCGTTGTGGAGCCCGGTCAGCAACCCGCTGGTCGAGGGCATGACGAACGGGCTCGAGTTCTTCGTGCACCACGAGGACGTGCGGCGGGCCCAGGCCGGCTGGCAGCCGCGCGACCTGCCCAAGGAGGACCAGGCGGCGCTCTGGAAGAGCGCGTCGCTGATCGCCCGGCTCCGGCTGCGCAAGTTCCCGGCCGCGCTGCTGGTGCAGGCGCCCGGGTTCGGCGAGGTCACCACGGGCGCCGGCGGCGAGCCGCTCCGGCTGGTCGGTGCGCCCGGCGAGCTCGCCTATTTCCTGTCCGGGCGGCAACGGGCCACCCGGGTTCAGATCGACGGTCCGCCCGAGCTGGCCGATCGGCTGCGGACGTCCCCGCTGAAGATCTGAGGCATCGACCGAACCACCCGTTCCCTCGCCGGCCGGTCGCCAGACATCATCGGGTACGGGCTGGGGGTGGGATGCGGACGTTCGCGGCGACGGCGTTGACCCCGCCGCCGTACGAGTCGCTGGTCCACCCAGCGGTCGCCGAGGTCGCCGCGCACTCCGCCGACTGGGCGGACGCGTTCGGCCTGGTGCCGTCGCCGGCCGCCAGGGAGCGGCTGGCCCGGGCCGACGCCGCCTCGCTCGCGGCGCGGGCCTGTCCCGAGGTGTCCCTGTCGGCGGTCAAGCTGCTGGCCGACCTGATCACCTGGCTGTTCGCGTTCGACGACCGGTGCGACGAGGACGAGCTCGGTGCCAACCCGGCCCGGCTCGCGCCCGCGCTGGCGCCGCTGCTCGAGGTGGTCGACCGGTTCGGCACGACCGCGCACGCGGGCTACCAGCCGGCCGGACCGACCGCGGCCGCGCTGCACGACCTGTGCCGCCGGGTGCGGGCTTTGGGCCGGCCGGGCGGCTTGCTCAAGTTCGCCGCGGCCTTCCGCGAGTACCTGTTCGCCCTGCTCTGGGAGGCGACCAACCGGCAGCTGCACCGGGTGCCGCGGTTCGCCGAGTACGTGCAGATGCGCCGGCACACCGGTGCCGTGCTGCCCAGCTTCGCGCTGACCGACCTGGCCACGGACGGGCTGGCCGCCACCGTCGACCGGGTCGACCCGCGGGTGGTCCGGCTCGACCTGCTGGCCGCCGATCTCGTGTGCTGGTGCAACGACGTCTTCTCGTACGGGAAGGAACGCCTGCGCGACGGGCACAACCTGGCCACGGTCATCGCGTACGAGCTGACCTGGCCGGAGCGGGCGGCCCTGACCGAGGCGGCGGCGCGGTACAACGCGGGGCTGGCCGCCTACGGCGCGTTGGAGGCCGAGGTGCTGGCCGACGCCGACGGTCGGTTGTCGCGCATGCTGCAGTCCCGGCGCCGCTGGTTGCGGGGCACGTACGACTGGTCGCTGGGCGCGCTGCGCTACCACCCCTGAGTCCAGGATAAAGACCCTGGTCAGCCCATGATCGACACGTACGCTCGGGGACTGGCATCGACGTACCGGTTAGCCATACTCTTCGGTAGCAATCGTGAGAGTGACCGCAATCACATGGCCGACTAAAGGTGGTTTCCGGATATGTCGCTCGATGTCCCTTACCGGTCGATCCCCGACATGTTCCTCCAGCGTGTCGCCGCTTCGCCCGACGCGCGGGCGTTCGGCTACCCGGGTGCGTCTGGTCCGCAGTGGATGACCTGGCAGCAGGTGGGCGAGCGCGCCCGGTCCCTGGCTGCCGGACTGCACGGCCTCGGCGTCGGCGCCGAGGAGCGCGTCGCCATCATCGCCAACACCCGCCTCGAGTGGGTCATCGCCGACCTCGGCATCATGTGCGCGGGGGCGGCGACCACCACGGTCTACCCGACCACCGAGCCGGAGGACGCGACCTTCATCATCGCCGACTCGGGCTCCAAGGTCGTCGTCGCGGAGAACGCGATGCAGGCCGGCAAGCTGGCCGGTGCGAACCTGCCCGCGGTCACCCACGTCGTGCTGATCGACGGTGACGCCGACCCGGCCGCGAGCCCGCCCCAGCTCACGATGGCCGACCTGGAGAAGCAGGGCGCCGCCGCGCTGGCCGGCGACCCGGAGCTGATCGAGCGGCTGGTCGCCGAGATCGCCCCCGACAGCCTGGCCACCCTGATCTACACCTCCGGCACCACCGGGCGCCCCAAGGGCGTCGAGCTGCTGCACGCGGGTTGGTGCTGGGAGGCCGTCGCGCAGGCGGACCTGGGCATCCTGCGCGCCGACGACCTGCAATATCTCTGGTTGCCGCTGTCGCACTCGTTCGGCAAGACGCTGCTGTGCGGCATCATCCACGTCGGCCTGCCGACCTACGTCGACGGCCGGATCGACGTGCTGGTCGACAACCTCGGCGTCGTGAAGCCCACCCTGATGTGCGGCGCGCCCCGGATCTTCGAGAAGGTCTACAACAAGGCGATCACCAACGCCACGTCCGAGGGCGGCGCCAAGGCCAAGATCTTCGGGTGGGCGGTGGCCACGGGCAAGCGCAAGGTCCAGCTGGAGCAGGCGGACCAGCCGGTCCCGGCGGGCCTTCGCATGCAGTACGCCATCGCCACCAAGCTGGTCTTCAGCAAGCTGCAGGCCCGGCTGGGCGGCAACATCCGCACGCTGGTCTCGGGCGCGGCGCCGCTGAGCGTCGACATCTCGGAGTTCTTCGCGGCGGCGGGCCTGCCGATCTCCGAGGGCTACGGCCTGACCGAGACGAGCGCGGGCAACTTCGTCAACCGCCCGGGCGGGTTGCGCATCGGCACGGTCGGCCAGCCGCTGGGCGACCTGGAGTGCAAGATCGACTCGGACGGCGAGGTGCTGCTGCGCGGCACACCGGTCATGCGCGGCTACCACAACCTGCCCGAGGAGACCGCGGCCGCGTTCACCGAGGACGGCTTCTTCCGCACCGGTGACATCGGCGAGATCAGCGAAGACCGCTTCCTGAAGATCACCGACCGCAAGAAGGACCTGGTGAAGACCTCGGGCGGAAAATACATCGCCCCGTCGCACATCGAGGGCCTCTTCAAGGCCATCTGCCCGTACACCTCCCAAGCGATCGTGGTCGGCCAGGCCCGCAACTTCTGCACGATGCTGATCACCCTGGACCCGGACGCGATCGCGGCGTGGGCAGCGAGCGGCGACCTGGCCGGCAAGCCGTACGCGGAGATCGTCGCGTCACCCCAGGCCCACGAGATGGTCGAGGGCTACGTGACGGAGCTCAACGCGAAACTCAACCGCTGGGAAACGATCAAGAAGTTCACCATCCTCCCCCGCGACCTGACGATCGAGGACGGCGAGGTCACGCCGTCAATGAAGGTCAAGCGCCGCGGCGTGGAGGCCAACTTCGCAGACGAGATCAACAAGATGTACGAGGGCACCCTCGCCGAGATCTAAGCGCCACCAGAAGGCCCGCCGGATTGGCACTCAGCCACCGGCGGGCCGCTCTGTCTCTGCCCACTCACCCGACCCGCACCCGGCGACCGCGGACGCGGGCCGGCACGGCGCGGCGCGAGCCGGCACGGCGCGGCGCGAGCCGGCACGGCGCGGCACGGCACGGCGCGGCACGGCACGGCACGGCACGGCACGGCACGGCACGGCACGGCGCGGCACGGCACGGCACGGCACGGCACGGCACGGCACGGCACGGCACGGCACGGCGCGGCGCGGCACGGCACGGCGCGGCACGGCGCGGCACGGCGCGGCACGGCGCGGCACGGCACGGCGCGAGCCGGCACGGCACGGCGCGGCGCGGCGCGAGCCGGCACGGCGCGGCGCGAGCCGGCACGGCGCGGCGCGAGCCGGCACGGCGCGGCGCGAGCCGGCGCAGGCCTTGGCGACGCGTCGGCGATCGCCGGGCCTTCGGCCAAGGCGTCGATCTACCGGCGGCCACGTCGCCCGAAGCACAGACGCGCGGCGTCGACCCGCCTGCCGCCGGATCTAGGTAAGAAATTGCTGCTCTCGCAGCATCGAATTACCTAGATCCGGCACCAGACGCGTCCGCGGCGGCGAGTCCGGGACGGACACGCCAGGAGCGCGACCCGGCGGGATCAGCCACTGACGTTTGGTGCCCGTTCGGCGCGAACACGCCGCCGCTCACGCGTTTATCGGCAGATCTAGGTAAATGATTGCTGCTGGAGCAGCAATCATTTACCTAGATCTCGGCCGTGTGGCTGGGGGGCGACCCGCCGCGGACCTGGCAGCGCAGCGCAGCGGAGCGGTCCCCGGCGGGAGCGACGGTCGCGCCCCAGGCGGACCCGGGACACGATCCTGGTCTTGCCGAATCTGGGTCTTGTCTTGGCGAATCTGGTCTTGGCGAATCTGGTCAGGCGATGACGACCGGCTTGCGCCAGCCTGGGTGCGGGGCGTGGTCCAGGTCGTAGCGGACCGTAGCGATGCGCTTGACCGCGTCGA
This sequence comes from Asanoa hainanensis, assembly GCF_900188485.1. Lineage (GTDB taxonomy): Bacteria > Actinomycetota > Actinomycetes > Mycobacteriales > Micromonosporaceae > Asanoa > Asanoa hainanensis. The sequence continues at coordinate 275,083 of NZ_FZPH01000008.1, read as the reverse complement.
TCAGGTCGCCAGCCGGCAGTGTGTACGGCAGCCGCAGGAAACGTTCCAACGTCCCGTCCAGGCCGAAGCGCGGACCCGGCGCCAACCGCACCCCGACCTCCTCCGCGGCCCGCGCCAGCGCGCTGGAGATCGGGCCGTCCAGCTCCGCCCACAGGGTCACTCCGCCGTGGGGGATCTGGACCCGCCACTCCGGCAGATGCTCGGCCAACGCTTCCAGCAGCGCGTCGCGTTGGGTTGCGAGCTGCAAACGCCGGGCCGGGACGATCGTGTCCGCGCGGTCCAGGAGTTGGGCCGCCACGAGTTGGTCCAGCACCGGGCTCGACATGTCGACGCCGACCCGCAGCGCCGCCAGCCGTTGGACCGTCGGCGCCGAGGCGCGGACCCAGCCGATGCGCAGGCCGCCCCAGTACGGCTTGCTCATGCCGCCGATGGTGATCACGCGGGAGTGGCGGTCGAACATCGCCACCGGCGGTGGCACCTCCACACCATCCAGCGGGAGGTCCACGAACGACTCGTCGACGACCAGGTCGGTGCCGGTGCTGTGGGCCGCGGCGACGAGGCGCTCGCGCAGGTCGGCCGGCATCAGGTGGCCGGTCGGGTTGTGGAACTCCGGGATGACGTACGCCAGCCGGGGTGTGCTCTGGCGCAGCGCACCGAGCAGCAGCTCGCCGTCCCAGCCGGCCGCCGGGTCCAGGCCGTGCGTGGTGATCCGGGCCCGGCGGGCCGACAGCGCCGCGAGCGCGTTGGGGTAGGTGGGCGACTCCATGAGTACGCCGTTGCCGGCCTGGACCGTAAGCCGCAGCACCAGGTCGAGGGCCTGCTGGGTGCCGCTGGTGACCATGATCTGGTCGGGGCTGGTCGGCAGGCCGCGGTCGGTGAAGCCGCGGGCGACCGCCTCGCGCAGCTCGACCAGGCCGGTCGGGTGGTAGCCGGCGTCGCCCAGGTAGCGCGGCAGCTCGTCGGCCGCGGCGCGGGCGGCGGGGATCAGCTCGGGTGGCGCGGCGAGCGCGGCGCAACCCAGGTCGATCATGCCGAGGTCGTTGAGCGGGGTCCACAGGCCGGTGCTGGCCACCCGGTGGCCGCCGGGCAGGGTGGTCCAACTGCCCGCGCCGCGGCGGCTGGTCAGGTGGCCGCTGTCGCGCAGCTCCCGGTACGCGGCCGTCACGGTGGTCCGGCTGACCTTGAGCGCCTCGGCCAACTCGCGTTCGGCGGGCAGCCGGATGCCCAACGGCAGCCGGCCGTCGGCGAGCAGGCCCCGCACGGCGCCGGCCAGGGCGGCGTAGTCGGGGTTCCGCCGGCGGCCCGGCAGGGCGTGCCAGTGGCCGAGCAGGCGGGCGAGTTGGCTACCCCGGACCAGGCTTGTCATATCCACTCCTCGCGAATTGGCTCTTCAGTACCGAACCAATTGGCCTTCAGAGTTGCATGCATGGCGTCCGAGAGCAACCACCCCATGGCCCTGCGAGACCGGCTTCCCCGCCGGCTGACCCAGCTCTACCTGGGTCTTCTGCTGTACGGGGCGAGCATGGCCCTCCAGATCGAGGCCACCTTGGGATTGGACCCCTGGGACGTGTTCCACCAGGGCCTCGCGGAGAAGACCGGGCTCTCGTTCGGCACCATCGTGATCATCGTGGGCGCGGCGGTGCTGCTGCTCTGGATCCCGCTGCGGCAGAAGCCGGGCATCGGCACCGTCAGCAACATCGTCATCATCGGCCTCGCCGTCGACGCGAGTCTCGCCCTGCTGCCGACGCCGGACTCGTTGGCCGTGCGGATCCCGTTCTTAATCCTCGGCATCGTGCTCAACGGGGTCGCCGGCGGCCTGTACATCGGTGCGCGGCTCGGGCCGGGGCCCCGGGACGGGCTGATGACCGGGTGGGTGGGCCGCAAGCCGGGCCGCTCGATCCGGCTCACCCGCACGGTGATCGAGGTGGCCGTGCTGGGCGCCGGTGTGCTGCTCGGAGGCACTGTCGGCATCGGCACGGTGGCGTACGCGCTCCTGATCGGACCGTTGAACCACGTCTTCATTCCACTGTTCACGGTGCGCCCGTCACCGCCCCGGATCGGCGGCCAACCGATCGCCGAACCGGCTGCATGATGCATCGAACCTGGTGAAGGTTTCAGGTAAACGAAAGATCACACCAATGTTCATGGGTCGTTGACGTTGGCATCATTGCTCCATGGGGCAAGACGGCTGGCGGCGATCCGACGCTTGGATCTTCGTCGCGGTGGTGATGGCGAACGGCGCCGGGCGGCACATGCGCTCGGCGACCACTCGACGACCCGAGGGCGTGCGGCTCGCCGACGTCCTCTCGATGGCCGACCACCTGCGGCAACTGCTACCAGGCCGGCGTGAGGTCGAGGAAGCGGTCCGGCGGCTGACCGGCGCCGGCCTGATCACGGTGGTCGACGGGTGGTTCCGGGTCACGGCGGCCGGCGGCACGCTCTGGCGCAACCGCCGGTCCGGCGTGGGCGCGGTCGACACCGTCTACACCCAGTTGCTCCGGCGTCCGATCCCGGACGACAGCGACTGGACCCTGGACGACGCCGACCACGCCGCCGCGATCCTCGAGTACGCCGGGCGCGCGGAGACTACCGACTGACCGGCCAGTCGGCCGGGTCGGCGGGATCCTCGGCCACACGCAGGTCCTCGTAGGCGTACCTCGGGTTGACGTCCCAGTCGGAGTACGTGGTGTCGACCCGGATGCCGGACACGTTCCAGACGATCAGCTGCATGTCGACGATCCGGGCGTCATGACCGTCCACCGTCGCGTTCGGCTCGGGGTCGTCCGGGAGACGGGCACCCGTGCCCACGGCTTTGCTGGCGCCGAGACAGAGCTGCCGGGTGTCCCCGACGCTGCGTTCCACGTCGCGGGGTGACGGGGCGAGGCAGAGGTCGGCGTTCCAGACCTCGCCACCCTCCTGCTGGTACGCGGGTGCGAAGATCGAGACCTGCGTGCGCGCGGCGGGCAGCTCAGCCGTCGAGCCGCCGATCGTGAACGGCAGCCGGACGGGTTCGCCCGCGGTGAACCGCACCGACTCGGCTACCCGGCGGGCCACGGCGGCCGCCGCCTCCGGGGTGGGACCGGCGCTGCCGCTGTACCCGACGCGCGCCCAGGCACCCGGCGCGTACTCCCACTGCAGGGCGGCGCACGAGCCGCGTACCTCCGGGTCGCTCAGGCACACGGCCGGCTTGCCGTTGACGTCGTCGGTCTCGCTTTCCACGGATTCCCGGGGCATTCCCAGGCCACCCATGAAGTCGGTGGGCGGTCGGCCCTTCGCCAGCAGCATCACCGACAGGCCGTAGTCTCTCCCACCGTCGGCAAATTCCTTGTCCCGGCCGCCGAAGCTCTGTTGGGTGACGCTGATCTCCGCCCCCTGACCCGTGAGGCCGGCCGGGATCCAACCGACGTGCAACGTCCGCGTCAGCGGGTCGAACCGCTCGGGTGCCTCCGCCACAGCCGTCGTCGACGCCGTGACCAGGGCCGGGTCCGGCGCCGATCCGACCAGCACCGGGGGCGGGGCCGGCGTGCCGCCCAACGCGTTGACGGCAACGACCCCGGCGACGACCACGGCCAGCCCGCCGCCCACCGCGGCCCGGCGGACCACTCGTCGGCGCCGCCCGCGCGCGATGATGGCACGGGTGTCGGGCTTGGCAGGCGGGTCCGGGTAGTCGAGCGCGGCCCGCAGGTCCTCGATGGTGTTCACGACCGGTTCCCCTCCTGGAGTTCGGGCGAGACGCGCAGCTTGACCAGGGCCCGGGCGCAGGTGCTCTTGACCGTGCCGGGCGCGATGTCGAGCGTGCGGGCGATCTCGGCCTCGCTGAGGTCCTCGTAGAACCGCAGGACGACCACCGCCCGCTCCCGCCGGGTGAGCACCGCGAGCGCCCGCTGCACGGCATCCCGGCCGACCACCTGCTCGGAGGGGTCCGGGGCCAACACGCTGACCGGCACGGCCGCGGTCGGCCGCTCCCTGCCGAGGCCACGGCGCAGCCAGTCGGTGCGTGCGTTCGCGAGCCCGGTGCGCACGTACCCCAGCGGGTTGTCCTGCCTGACCCTCGACCACCGCAGATAGGTGCGGGTCAGGACGGTCTGGAGCAGCTCCTCTGCCCGCCCGGCGTCACCGATCAGCAGGTCGGCGACGTGCAGCAGCCGACCGTAGTTGGCGCTGACGAACGCGGTGAACTCCGCCTCGACCGACGGTGGGTCCGTGCTGACCGGCGCCTCCTGACGGCTGATGATCGACAAAGCCACTCCCCGTGCGCCGACGACGTCCTCTCGCCTCCAAGACGCAGGATCGCCCGGTCCGGTTCTGCGCGCGCGTCAGGTCAGTGCCGGCTCCGGTTCGGCGGGTGCCGCCGCGCGGTGCCGGCCGGCCCACCGGACCAGCGGCACGGCGGACAGGCCCGCAGCCAGGAAGACGCCGCCGATGAGCAGCCAGCCCCAGCCTCCGGTGGTCACGGCCAGCGCGATCAGCGACGCCGGTGCCACCATCTCGATCGCCGAGTTGCCCATCCGGAAGGCGCCGAAGTACTCGCCGCGGCGGCCCGGTGGCGGCAGCTCCGCCGCGAGCGTCCACGAGCCGGCGGACTGCCACATCTCGGAGAGCGTGAAAAGCACCGCCGCTACGACGAAGACGACCATCGTGACGACGCCCGAGGTGGCTCCGGCCAGGTAGAAGACCGGGCAGCCCAGCGCCGCCGCGAGCCCACCGAGCCGCAGGGCGCGGGCGGCGCCGTCGAGGGTGTGCGCGCCGCGGGTCATCGCCACCTGGAGCGTCGTCGCCATCACGGTGTTGACCAGGGTCAGCACGCCGATCCACCACTTCGGAGCGTCGGTGTGCGTGAGCAGCCACAACGGTGCGACCTGCAACTCGACGGTGCCGTAGGCGAGCAGCACCGCGCACAGCACGGTCACCGCGAGGAAGTGCCGGTCGGCGAACACGTGGCGCTCCCCCGGCGTGCGTGTGCGGGCCCGGCCGGCGGGCCCGGCGGGCAACCGCGCGATCAGCACGAGGTTGGCCAGCAGCACGGCGGCGTTGGCCAGTGGCAGGGCCAGGTACGCCGCGCGGGTGTCGATGGCCAGCGCCAGGGCGGCCAGGCCGGCTCCGACCGACCACCCGATGTTGAGCCAGGACCGGGCGAACGCCTGCGTACGCACGCGGGTCTCCGGGTCGACGGCCTCGATCAGGTAGACGTTGCGGCCGGCCTGCGCGACGCCGTTGACGAGCTCGAAGAACACGATCATCGCGAGGAACGTGAAGAACCCGCGCGCGAGTGGCCACAGCAGAAAGCCCGCGGCGCTGCCCGCCACGCCGAACAGCCAGGCCCGGCGCGGGCCGAACCGGTCGGCGAGCGAGCTCAGCGGCAGCGAGCAGACCAGCACGGCGCCGGCCGCCGCCGACAGGCCGATGCCGATCTCGTGCGGCTGGAGCCCGACGACGCGCGTGAAGAACACCGTGCTGCCGGTGATGAACGTGCCGACCCCGATCCCGAAGATCAAGCTGACCAGGGCGTACGCCCGGGGCAGGCCGGCCGGGGGCACCAGGTTCTCCCGCAGACGCATGACAGGCATCCCACCAGGCGCGGGGTTGATCTTGCGACCCCGTTTCGGGTCAGCGCACCGGGTTGCCGGCCTCGCGCAGGGCGGTCTTCACGTCGGCGATCCGCAGCTCTCCGAAGTGGAACACGCTGGCCGCGAGCACCGCGTCCGCGCCTGCCTCGACGGCCGGCGGGAAGTGGGCGGTCGTCCCCGCTCCTCCGCTGGCGATCACCGGGATGTCGACGGCCGCCCGGACGGCCCGGATCAGCTCCAGGTCGAAGCCGGCCTTCGTGCCGTCGGCGTCCATCGAGTTGAGCAGGATCTCCCCCGCACCGAGGTCAGCGACCCGCCTGGCCCACTCGACGGCGTCGAGGCCGGTGCCCTTGCGCCCGCCGTGCGTGGTCACCTCGAACCCACGACCGGGCTCGCGGCGCACGTCGAGCGAGAGCACGAGAACCTGGTTGCCGAAGCGCTGCGCGATCTCGCTCACCAGCTCAGGGCGGGCGATCGCCGCGGTGTTGACCCCCACCTTGTCGGCGCCGGCCCGCAGCAGGATGTCCACGTCGGACACCGAGCGGACCCCGCCGCCGACGGTCAGGGGGATGAACACCGACTCGGCGGTACGCCGTACCACGTCGAGCATCGTCCCCCGGTCGTCGGACGACGCGGTCACGTCGAGGAACGTCAGCTCGTCGGCGCCGGCCGCGTCGTAGGCGGCGGCGAGCTCCACCGGGTCGCCGGCGTCGCGCAGGTCGACGAAGTTGACGCCCTTGACCACCCGCCCCGCGTCGACGTCGAGGCAGGGGATCACCCGGACCGCGACGCTCACGACGCCAGCACCGCCAGGGCCTCGCGCACGGTGAACGCGCCCGCGTAGAGCGCCTTGCCGGCGATCACACCCTCGACACCGACCTCTTCGAGGGTGGCCAGCGCGCGCAGGTCGTCGAGCTTCGAAACGCCGCCAGAGGCGATCACGGGCGCGGGGGTACGGGCGCAGACGTCGCGCAGGAGGTCCAGGTTCGGCCCGCGCATCGTGCCGTCCTTGGTGATGTCGGTGACGACGTACCGCGCGGCGCCGGCCTTGTCGAGCCGTTCCAGGACCTCGAACAGGTCACCGCCGTCGCGGGTCCAGCCACGCGCCGACAGGGTACGGCCGCGCACGTCGAGCCCGATCGCCACGCGGTCCCCGTACTCGCCGACGACCCGGTCGCACCACACCGGGTCCTCCAGGGCGGCCGTGCCGATGTTGACCCGGGCCGCCCCGGTGGCCAGCGCGGCGCGCAGCGAGGCGTCGTCGCGGATGCCGCCGGACAGCTCGACCTTGACGTCGAGGCGACCGACCACGTCCGCGAGCAACGCCGCGTTGGAGCCCCGGCCGAACGCGGCGTCGAGGTCGACCAGATGCACCCACTCGGCCCCGTCGTGCTGCCAGGCCAGCGCCGCCTCCAGCGGGTCGCCGTAGCCGGTCTCGGTGCCTGCGGCGCCCTGCACGAGGCGGACGGCCTGGCCGTCGGCGACGTCGACGGCGGGCAGCAGGGTGAGCGTCACGGTTGGTCTCCTCGAATGCTGTGTCAGGAGGTGCGGCGTCAGGAGGTGCGGCGGCCCAGGGCGACGACGACCAGGGCGGGCAGGCAGAGCAGGCCGAGCAGGGTCAGCACCAGGCGCAGGGCCACGTCGTCGACCAGGAACCAGACGAGGGCCAGCAGGACCAGCGTGACCACGACGATGCCGGCGCGCTGGCCACGGGTGCGGCGGGCGAGCAGGCGGCCGGTGCGGCGGCGCTTGGGCGTCAGCCGGGCCACGAGGGCACGGCGGCGCTGCCGGCGCGCGACGGCCCGGGCCCGTCTCTCGCGCAGCTTGGCGGCCTCGGCCTCGCGGGCCGCCCGGCGCAGGGCGCGTTCCTTAGCCAAGGGTGGCCAGCCAGTTGCCGAGCAGGGTGGCGCCCGCGTCACCGGACTTCTCCGGGTGGAACTGGGTCGCCGACAGCGCGCCCCGCTCGACCGCGGCGACGAACGGGGCCTCGTGCGTGCACGTCGTCGCACCGTCCATGACGTCGTGCGCCGCGTACGAGTGGACGAAGTAGAACCGGGTGTCGGCCGGCAGCCCGGCGAACAGCACCGAGTCGGCGGGCGGCGTGACCGTGTTCCAGCCCATGTGCGGCACCCGCCGGGCGCCGAGCCGGGTGACCGCGCCGGGCAGCAGGCCCAGCCCCTTGGTCACCACGCCGTGCTCCTCGCCCGCCTCGAACAGCACCTGCATGCCGACGCAGATGCCGAGCACCGGGCGGTCGGCGGCGACCCGCTCCGCGATCACCCGGCCGGCGTTGCCGGGCAGCGCGTCGATGCCGGCCATGCACGCGGCGTACGCGCCGACGCCCGGGACGACCAGCCCGTCCGCCTCGGCCGCGGCTTCGAGGTCGGGCGTGACGGTGACCCGCGCGCCCACCCGCTCGAGCGCGCGCTGCGCCGAGCGGAGGTTGCCGGACCCGTAGTCGAGGACGACGACGTTCATGACGGCACCAGCCAGAGGATGCCGCCGAGCAGCGCGAGCGCGGCGAGCAGCCCGACGAAGACGACCCCGCCGCGCGCGGCGCCCTGCTTGTGCATCGAGTAGGCGCCGCCCGACAGGATGCCCGCGAGCGCCAGCAACAGGATCGGCAGGATCGCGCTCACAAGGCGCCCTTGGTGGACGGCACGGCGCCGGCGTTGCGCGGGTCGATCGCGACGGCCTCCCGCAGTGCCCGGCTCAGCGCCTTGAACTGGGCCTCGACCACGTGGTGGGCGTCGGGGTGGCCGCCGGGGCGGGCGGCCCGGAGCACGTCGACGTGCAGCGTGACCTTCGCGGCCAGGCCGAACGACTCGAAGATGTGCCGGGTCATGCTGGTCGGATAGACCGGCCCGATGTACGGCGCCAGCGGCGGCTCGTCGTGCACCACGTAGGCCCGGCCGGACAGGTCGACCGCGGCCCGCACCAGCACCTCGTCCATCGGGACGGTGGCACTGCCGTACCGCGTGATGCCGGCCTTGTCGCCCAACGCCTCCGCGAACGCCGTGCCCAGCGCGATCGCCGTGTCCTCCATCGTGTGGTGCGCGTCGATCTCCAGGTCGCCGACCGTCTGCACGGTCAGGTCGAACCCGCCGTGGCGGGCGATCTGGTTGAGCATGTGGTCGTAGAAGCCGACGCCGGTGGAGATCTCGGCGCGGCCGGTGCCGTCGAGGTCGATCTCGACGCTGACCTTGGTCTCGTTGGTGGTGCGCTCCACGCGGGCGCGGCGGCTGCTCACAGGGACTCCATGGCGGTGAGGAAGGCATCGGTCTCGGCGGGGGTGCCGGCGGTGACCCGCAGCCAGCCGGGCAGGCCGACGTCGCGGACCAGCACGCCGTGGTCGAGCAGCGCCTGCCAGGCGGCCCGCTGGTCGCCACCGACTTCGAACAGCACGAAGTTGGCGTCGCTGTCGGCCACGGTCAGCCCGCGTTGCCGCAGCGTCGCGACGATCCGGTCGCGCTGTTCCTTGATCGCCTCGACGGTGGCGAGGAGGCCGTCGCGGTGGGCCACGGCGGCGCGGGCGGCGGCCTGGGTCAGGGCGCTGAGGTGGTAGGGCAGGCGGACCAGTTGGACGGCGTCGACCACGGCCGGGTCGGCGACCAGGTAGCCCAGCCGGCCGCCGGCGAAGCCGAACGCCTTGCTCATCGTGCGGGTGACCACCAGCCGCGGGTGGCCGGGCAGCACCGTGAGCGCGCTGGGGGTGCCGGGCCGGGCGAACTCGGCGTAGGCCTCGTCGACCACCACCATGCCGGGCGCCACGTCGAGCACCGCGGTCACCACGTCCGGCGGCAGCGCCGTGCCGGTCGGGTTGTTGGGCGAGCAGAGGAAGACCAGGTCCGGTCCCGTTTCTTCGACCTGCGCCACCACGTCGGCCGCGGTCAGGGTGAAGTCGGCGCCGCGGTGGCCGTCGACCCATTCGGTGCCGGTGCCGACCGCGAGCAGCGGGTGCATCGAGTACGCCGGGGTGAAGCCGAGCGCCGTGCGGCCCGGGCCGCCGAACGCCTGGAGCAGCTGCTGCTGGACCTCGTTGGACCCGTTGGCCGCCCACACGTTGGCGACGGTCAGCCCGTGGCCGAGGTAGGCGGCGAGGTCGGCCCGCAGCGCCACCGCGTCGCGGTCGGGGTAGCGGTTGAGGTCGCGCAGCTCGTCCTGGAGCGCCTTGCCGATCGCCTCGACCACGTCGTCGGGCACGGGGTACGAGTTCTCGTTGGTGTTCAACCGCACCGGCACGTCGAGCTGCGGCGCGCCGTAGGCGGTCAACCCCCGCAGGTCGTCCCGCAGCGGGAGGTCGTCAAGGTGCGTCATACCGGGAACCTCGCCGTGACCGCTTCGCCGTGCGCCGGCAGGTCTTCCACGTTGGCCAGGGTCACCACGTGCGGGGCCGCGTCGCGCAGGGCGGCCTCGTCGTACTCGATGACGTGGATACCCCGCAGGAACGACTGCACCGACAGGCCGCTGGAGTGTCGGGCGCAGCCGCCGGTGGGCAGCACGTGGTTGGAGCCGGCGCAGTAGTCGCCCAGCGAGACCGGCGCGTACGGGCCGACGAAGATCGCGCCGGCGTTGCGTACCCGCATCGCGATCGTTCGGGCGTCTCTGGTCTGGATCTCCAGGTGCTCGGCGGCGTACGCGTCGACCACCCGCAGCCCCTGGTCGAGGTCGTCGACGAGGACGGTGCCGGACTGCTCACCGGTCAGGGCGGTCGCGACACGCCCGGAGTGCTTCGTGGCCTCGACGCGCGTGCGGAGCTCGGCGTCGACCGCGTCAGCCAGCGCTGTGGACGGGGTGACCAGCACACTGGCCGCCAACGGGTCGTGCTCGGCCTGGCTGATCAGGTCGGCGGCGACGTGGCCCGGGTCGGCGGTGTCGTCGGCCAGGATCGCGATCTCGGTGGGGCCGGCCTCGGCGTCGATGCCGACGGTGCCGCCCGAGCGCATGATCCGCTTGGCGGCGGTCACCCAGACGTTGCCGGGCCCCGTGATGATGTCGACGGGCCGGCAGTAGCCGGTGCCCGCGGCGTTGGTGGTGCTGCCGTGGCCGAGCACCGCGATCGCCTGCGCCCCGCCGACCGCGTAGACCTCGTCGACGCCGAGCAGCGCGCAGGCGGCGAGCACCCGCTGGTCCGGCAGGCCGCCGTTGTCCTTCTGGGGCGGGCTCACCACGACCAGCGCGTCGACGCCGGCGACCTGGGCCGGCACCACGTTCATCACGACGGTCGAGGGGTACATGGCCAGGCCGCCGGGCACGTACAGGCCGACTCGCTCGACCGGGACCCAGCGCTCGGTGACCGTGCCACCGGGCACGACCTGGGTGGTGGTGTCCTGCCGGCGCTGGTCCTCGTGGACCCGGCGGGCGCGGCTGATCGCCTCGAGCAGGGCGGCCCGGACGTCGGGGTCGAGGCTCCGCTCGGCCGCCTTGATCGTCTCGACCGGGACGCGGAGCTCGTCGAGCTCGACGCCGTCGAACCGCGCGGTCGCCTCCCGGACCGCGCTGAACCCATGCTCCCGGACCGCCTCGACGAGCGGGCGGATGGTCTCGACGGCCTGCGACACGTCGAGCCGGGCACGGGGCAGCAAACCGCGCGGGTCGGTGTCGACGCCGCGCAAGTCGATCCGGTTCAACACCCCACAAAGTCTAGGCGTACCAGCAATCGGGATTCCGGCGCCGTTCGCGCTGTTCGGTCCCCGGTGCCCGGTCAGGCGCTAGGCTCGGGCGGTGACGTCGCGGCTGCCCGTTTTCCCCCTCGGGACGGTGCTTTTTCCCGGCCTGGTGCTGCCGTTGCACATCTTCGAGGAGCGCTACCGCGACCTCGTGAAGCATCTGCTGAGCCGGCCCGATGGTGATCCACGCGAGTTCGGCGTGGTGGCGATCAAGCAGGGGTGGGAGACGTTGCCCACCGCGCCCGCCCCCGACCCGCCCGAATCCCAGCCGCCGCGGCTCGGCCCGGTGCCGACGACGCCGCTGCCACCGCCGCCCGCGGCGCAGGCCGACCCCGGCGACGTGGCGCTGCACGAGGTCGGCTGCACGGCCGAGCTGCGCCAGGTGACGGAGCTGCCGGACGGCCGCTACGACATCGTCACCGTGGGCCGGCGCCGGTTCCGGGTGGTGTCCGTCGACAAGACCTCCGAGCCGTACCTGATGGCCGAGGTCGAGTGGCTGCCCGAGCCGGAGGGCCAGGAGGAGCTCGCCGACCTGCTGGCGCCGCGGGTGCTCGCGGTCTTCCGGCAGTACCTGACGCTGATCCGCGCCGACGAGCGCGAGCTGACCGAGCAGCTGCCGGAGGACCCGACGGTGCTCAGCCACCTGGTCGCGGCGACCGCCGCGCTCACGTTGGAGGACCGCCAGCGCCTGCTGGCCACCCCCGACACAGCCGGGCGGCTGCGGGCCGAGCTGCGGTTGCTGAGCCGCGAGGCGGCGTTGCTGCGGCAGGTGCGGGCGGTGCCGGTGCCGCTGCGGGACCTGGCCGTGCCCGGGAGCCCGAACTAGCCGATCGCGGCCGCGACGTACTCGGTCAGCCGCCTGGTCAACACGTCCGGCGTCAGGTCGGTGCGACCGAGATCACGCCACGGCCCGGCGACCTTCTCGGCGTCCGGGGCGAAGCCGAGGGCGTCCAGGAGCCGCCAGTAGCGGTGCTCGTCACCGAGCACCCCACCGGCCTCCTGGTAGTGGCCGGCGAACTTCATGCCCTGCTCGGGTCCGTGCAGCAGGGCGATCGCGGTGGCGCAGTGGGCGACGTCGAGGTCGGCGGGGCCCCAGGAGGTCTCCACCCAGTCGACGACGCCCGTGATCGTGTTCTTGTCGAAAAGCACGTTGCCGGGGTGGAAGTCGCGGTGCAGGAACCGACCCTCCCAGGGCGGCGGCTCCCGCCGGATCAGGTCGACGGCGTGGCGCCAGAGGGCGGTGTCCCGGTCGGGGACGCGTACCCGGTCCGGGTCGGTCCAAGCCTGGTAGGTGCGCGGCTTGTGAGCGATCTTGTGGATCTCGACCAGTTGGCGGGCGAGGGCCGCGGACCGGTCGACGGTGAGGTCGACGCGGCCCTTCAGTAGGGACATCAGCAGGGAGGGGTACGCGGCGGTCTCGCCCGCCGGGTCCACAGCGAGCGGGCGGGGCGCCGGGATGCTGGTGCCGGCGAGGAGCCGCAGGATTGCGGCCTCGCGGGCGAGCAGCCCCGGGGCATGCCGGACGTAGAAGGGCTTCAGGAAGGACCGCAACACCAGGGGGTACGACGTGTCCGGGCCTTCGACGTCGAGCCGCGACATCCTGGAGGTCCAGCCGCCCCGCAGCGCCGTGACGGCGGTGATCTCGTGTCCGGGCGGCAGGGCCGCCTGCACCCATTCCGTGGTACGCGGCTCGAGGCCAACGTTCATCGTCGCGGGCGCTAGCGTCCCGGCGCTGCCGGGTCACCGGGTGCGGAAGCGTCGCCCGGCCTCGGGGCCCCTTGGCTCGGGTCGCCTGATGTGGCCGGGTCGCCCGGCTCGGTAGCCGGCTGGCCTGGCCAATCCGGTGCCGCCGATTCGTCGGACGCGGCCGGTGCGCTCGGTCCGGAGAGCGAGTAGTACGGGTTCGTCGGCACCGCCGGCTGCGGCAGTGCGGGCTCGGGCCGCAGCGTCGGGGTGCGCGACCAGCCCGCGAGCAGCGTGTAGATGATCACCGCGCCGAAGGTCGCGATCAGCAGGTCCCCGTGCACGAACGGGACGACGTCCCAGAGCTTGGTGAACCCGCCCGCGCGCAGGTCGGGCGGCCGGACGAGCAGGTCGCCGGGCTGTGCGGCGAGGACCTTGTCGTGGTAGTCGCCGTTGCCGATCCGCCGGCCCACCTGCCAGGCCAGGATGCTGGCCCCGATGGTGCCGACGACAAGCGCGGCCAACGTCCACGGACCGCGGTAGCGCTTGAACCAGATCCAGGTCACCAGCGCGGCCAGCACGCCGAGCGAGAACAGCAGGATCGTGAACCAGCCGTCGGAGGCGATGAACTCCTCGGGACTCGGCGTCGCGAACACGGCGCCGTCCTCGGTCTTGATGATGGGTACCCCGGGCGCGACCAGCGCCCACACCAACCCGAGCGGCGCGCCGATCACGGCGACGACGACAGCGGTCAACCCGGCAGCCCCGAGCCGCTTCCGAAGCGGCATCCGCGGCGTGGGCGGCGCGTAGGCGAGGCTAGCGGCCCCATGCTCGGACGAGTCGGCGGGAGCCGGTGGCGGTTCCCAACCCGCCGGCGGTGTGGACCACGGACCCGCACCCGACGTGCGCCCGCCGTCCGGCGGGTCGAGCTGCGCGAACGAGCCGAACGCCACGGACGACCCACCGCCGGCGGGGTCGGGCGACGGGGAAGCGAGCGGGTCGGCGGGGAGGGAGCCCGCCGTCGTCCAGGTGCCGTCCCCGGAAGCGGGGGTGGCGCCGGACCCGTCGGTCGGTTCGGGGCTGGCGGCGGTCACCGACCGATCCTCTCAGGCGAATCGCCCATCGCCTACCGCACCCCGCCACAAACGATCAAGACTTGCCGAGGTACGCCACTCGGACCCCACTCGCCCCATCCCCGCGCCCGAGAACGTATCGAGACCGGTGGCTAGGCTGCCGTGCGTGAAGCCGCCCCGGGTGCCGCCGGCCGTCGGAACCATCGCCACGGGCGTGGCCTGCGTCGCGATCGCGGGACGCGAATGGGCGATCCACCGCCTCAGCGCCGCCGCACCGCAGGCGGCCACGGTCGCGGACCTCGACGGCCTGTTCACCGAGACCAGAACCCTGTCCGCGGTGCTGCTGACCCTCACCGCCGCGGCCCTGGTGACGGCACTGGTCGTCGCCTGGTCGACCAGCCGCGGCGGTCCCACCCCGACAAGCCAGCACGCCCTGGGCTGGTGGGTGATCACGAGCGCCGGCCTGGTCACCTACGCGGCCGTGGTCGGCTGGCGAGCCTGGTCACGCGAACAACCGGGCGGCTCCTACTGGATCTCCGCGGACGCCGTGCCACCCCCGCACCTGGTCGAAGGAGCCCTCAACCCGCCGGACCTGCCGTCAGTCGGCCTACTGGGCATCGCCCTGGCAGCAGCATCCGCGGCAACCTACGCCTGGTACGTCAATCGACAGACCGCACCGCCGCGCTGAGTCGTCCGCTGCCAACCAGCGGCAGGCAACGGACTGCTCCCGACCCGCCACCCCCGACACGGCCGAGGAAGGACCTGGTCCTGCATCCGGCCGACCGCGAGCGATGGCTGGCGACGGCGCCGCCCGGGCCACGCGCGCGGGGGTCGAGGTCGGTCAGCGGGCCATCTCGACCGCCGACGGGCCGAGCAACGCCTTGAGGTCGGCCATCAGCGCCGTCGTGGGTGCGACCCGCAGCGGGCTCAGGCGCAGGACCGTCGCCTTGGAGCCGTTGACCAGGCGGACGTGCACCTCCGACGGCCCAGGGTGCGTGTTGAGGATCTCGCGCAACCGCTCGACCAGCGGCGGTGTCACGCGGTTGGTGGCGATGTTCATCACGACCGGCTGGTTGCCGTCGGCGCCGGCCATCGAGATGTCGGGGATGGACATGTCCATCGCCATGATGCGGGCCTGGTCGTCGCGGCGGTCGACGCGGCCCTTGACCACGACGATCGCGTCCTCGGCGATGTATTGGCCGACCAGCTCGTAGGTGTTCGGGAAGAACAGCACCTCGACGCCGCTGGTCATGTCTTCGATCGACGCCGACGCCCACGGGCGGCCCTGTTTGGTGATGCGGCGCTGGACGCCGGTCAGGATGCCGGCCAGCGTGATCACGGCGCCGTCGGCGATGGCGCCTTCCTCGCCCAGCGCCGCGATCGAGGTGTCGGCGGCCGAGGACAGCGCGCGGTCGAGGCCGGACAGCGGGTGGTCCGACACGTACAGGCCGAGCATCTCGCGTTCGAAGGAGAGCTTGTCGGGCTTGTCCCACTCGCCGTCGGGGATGGGCGGCGACACGATCATCGACGTTTCCGAGGTCTCGCCGAAGGCCGCGCCGAACAAATCGTATTGCCCGACCGCCTCGTTCTTCTTGACGCCCATGAAGGCGTCGATCGCGTCGGCGTGGATGGCGAGCAGGCCCTTGCGGGTGTGGCCGAGCGAGTCGAACGCGCCCGCCTTGATCAGGGACTCAATGGTGCGCTTGTTGCAGGCCACCGCGTCGACCTTGCGGAGGAAGTCGTAGAAGTCGGTGTAGGCGCCGTGCTGCTTGCGGGCCCGCACGATCGCCTCGACGACGTTGACGCCGACGTTGCGGACGGCCGCCATGCCGAAGCGGATGTCGGTGCCGACGGCGCCGAACC
This sequence comes from Asanoa hainanensis, assembly GCF_900188485.1. Lineage (GTDB taxonomy): Bacteria > Actinomycetota > Actinomycetes > Mycobacteriales > Micromonosporaceae > Asanoa > Asanoa hainanensis. Next base: position 259,228 of record NZ_FZPH01000008.1, on the reverse strand, counting down.
GGGCCACCGACTCGTTGACGTCGGGCGGCAGCACCTTGATGCCCATGCGGCGGCACTCGGCGAGGTAGACGGCGGCCTTGTCCTTGTCGTCGCCGACCGAGGTGAGCAGCGCGGCCATGTATTCGGCCGGGTAGTTGGCCTTCAGATACGCGGTCCAGAAGGAGACCAGCCCGTAGCCCGCCGTGTGGGCCTTGTTGAACGCGTAGTCGGAGAACGGGACCAGGATGTCCCACAGGGTCTTGATCGCCGCGTCGGAGTAGCCGTTGTCGCGCATGCCCTGAGAGAAGGGCACGTACTCCTTGTCGAGGATCTCCTTCTTCTTCTTGCCCATCGCGCGGCGGAGCAGGTCGGCGGCGCCGAGCGTGTAGCCGGCGAGCTGCTGCGCGATCGCCATGACCTGCTCCTGGTAGACGATCAGCCCGTAGGTGTCGCCCAGGATGTCTTCGAGCGCGTCGGCCAGCTCGGGGTGGATCGGCACCACCGGCTTGCGGCCGTTCTTGCGGTCGGCGTATTCGTTGTGCGCGTTGGCGCCCATCGGGCCGGGCCGGTAGAGCGCGAGCACCGCGGAGATGTCTTCGAAGTTGTCGGGGATCATCGAGCGCAGCAGCGAGCGCATCGGGCCACCGTCGAGCTGGAAGACGCCGAGCGTGTCGCCGCGGGCCAGCAGCTCGTAGGTCGGCTTGTCGGCCAGCGGCAACTGCTCCAGGACGACCGTCTCACCGCGGTTGTCGGTGATGCCGTCGAGGCAGTCGTCCATGATCGTGAGGTTGCGCAACCCCAGGAAGTCCATCTTGAGCAGGCCGATGGACTCGCAGGCGCCCATGTCCCACTGCGTGATGATGGCGCCGTCGTTGTCGCGCCGCCAGATCGGCAGGACGTCCATCAGCGGCTCGCCGGACAGGATCACGCCGGCCGCGTGCACGCCGGGCTGGCGGATCAGGCCCTCGATGCCCTTGGCCGTGTCGACGACCTTCTTGGTGTCGGGGTCGGTCTCGTAGAGGGTGCGGAACTCGGCGGCCTCGGCGTAGCGGTTGTGCGACGGGTCGAAGATGCCCGCGAGCGGGATGTCCTTGCCCATCACCGGCGGCGGCATCGCCTTGGTGATCTTGTCACCGACCGCGAACGGGTAACCCAGTACCCGGGCCGCGTCCTTGATCGCCGCCTTGGCCTTGATCTTGCCGTAGGTGACGATCTGGGCGACCCGCTCCTCGCCCCAGCGCTCGGTCGCGTAGCGGATCATGTCGCCGCGCCGGCGCTCGTCGAAGTCCATGTCGATGTCGGGCATCGAGATGCGGTCGGGGTTGAGGAACCGCTCGAACAGCAGGCCGTGGTCCATCGGGTCGAGCTCGGTGATCTTCAGTGCGTAGGCGATCAGCGCGCCCGCCGCCGAGCCACGACCGGGGCCGACGCGGATCTTCTCCTTGCGGGCATATTCGCAGAGGTCGGCGGTGACCAGGAAGTAGCCCGGGAAGCCCATCTTGCAGATGACGTCGAGCTCGTAGTCGGCCTGCTTGAGCCGGTCCTCCGGCACACCGGACGGGAACCGCTCGCGCAGCCCGCGGTGCACCTCGGCCCGCAGCCACGACTCCTCGGTGTAGCCGTCGGGCACCGGGAACGACGGCATCAGCTTGCGGTGCGCGAACACCGACGAGTAGTCGCCGATCTTCTCGGCGATCTCCAGCGTGTTGGCGCAGGCCCCGGGCACCTCGGCGTCCCACAGCGCCTTCATCTCGGCGGCGGACTTGAGATAGAAGTCGCGCGCGTCGAACTTGAAGCGCTTGGGGTCGGCCATCGTGGACCCCGACTGCACGCAGAGCAGCACCTCGTGCGAGTCGGCGTCTTTCTCGTAGGTGTAGTGCAGGTCGTTGGTGGCCACCGGCTTGAGCCCGAGGCGCTTGCCCAGGCGGATCAGGTCCTGCCGGACGCGGGTCTCGATGTCGAGCCCGTGGTCCATCAGCTCGAGATAGAAGTTGTCCTTGCCGAAGATGTCCTGGAACTCGGCGGCGGACGCGCAGGCCTTCTCGAAGTCACCGATCCGCAGCCAGGTCTGCACCTCGCCCGAGGGACACCCGGTGGTCGCGATGATCCCCTTGCCGTGCTCGTGCAGCAGCTCCCGGTCGGCGCGCGGCTTGAAGTAGTAGCCCTCCAGCGACGACCGCGACTGCAGCCGGAAGAGGTTCTGCAACCCCTCGGCGTCGGCGGCGAGCATCGTCATGTGGGTGTAGGCGCCACCACCGGAGACGTCGTTCTCGCCGCCGTCGGCCCACCGCACCCGCACCCGGTCACGCCGGGCCGTGTTGGGCGTGAGGTAGGACTCGACCCCGATGATCGGCTTGATCCCGGCCCCGGTGGCCTGCTTGAAGAAGTCGTAGGCGCCGTACATGTTGCCGTGGTCGGTCATCGCCAACGCGGGCATGCCAAGGCGATTGGCCTCGGCGAACAGCTCCTTGAGCCGGGCGGCACCGTCGAGCATCGAATACTCGGTGTGCACATGCAGATGAACGAACGAGTCGGACACCTGGGACCCCCTTCACTCAAGCGCCGCGACCACCCTAGTCGGGAGGTGTGACAGTCGGCATCAAGCCGTCCCCGGTGAGTTGAAGATCAAATTCTGGTGAAGATTCAAATGCCGGATTTCCCGGGTCCGCGGTGGGCACGACCGCACTCCCGGGGATCACTCCCCTGCGCTTCTCGATCCAGATCGTTTCCCGGGTCCGCGGTGGGCACGACCGTTGCTCCCGCCGGAGATCACTCCGCTTCGCTCCGTTTGCCAGGTCCGCGGCACACACCCGTTAGGGCATCCTAGGATGGACGGCTCTTACTGCCAGGCGCGCGGCACCGCGCCGAGCTGTGCCTCCGTCCGCGCGGACAGGTCCGCCGCGTCGACGCCGCACCGTTCGAGCGCCGGGCCGACCGACCTCGCTTCGAGTAGGGCCAGTAAGTAGTGGGTGGTCCCTGTTGACTCGTGTTGGTGACGCAGCGAGAGCTCACCGGCCCGCTTCCTGGCCTGGTCCAGTTCGTCGGCCAGGAAGGGGTCCCCCCGGCGCAGGTTCTTCACCTGTTCGGCGACGAGCTCCGGGCTCGGATGCGGCGGAGCCGCGGCGTCGGCCAGCGCGGCCGCCAGCGCGTGCGGGTCGACGCCGGCGGCACGGAGCAGCGCGGCACCCTGGTTGGGGGCGATCATCGGCGGAGGCAGCCGCATCCCGGTCGCGGCGATGGCGGCGTCCATCCGCAGCATGGCGAGCAACGCGTGCACGGCTCCGGCGACGCCATGGTCCAGTCGCACCGCCTGCGCCTTGATGTCGTGGGTCGCCGCCGCGAGCGGCGGGTCGAACCGGACGAAGCGGGCCATCGCCCGGCCGAGCCGGGCCAGCAACCCGCGCCCGTCGGTCAGGCCGATCTCCTCCGGCTCGGGGTAGGGCTTCGCCGTCCGGTCGACGCGTGGGTCACCGGCGACCGCCGCGATCATGGCCGCCCGGCTGGCCGCGTCCGGGGCGAGGTAGCGGGCACCGGCGCAATCCGGCAGGCGCAGCATCGCGAGGAGGAGATGGCTCCGGCCCGCGAAAGCGACGCCGCGGTCTCGGGCCTCGGCCAGCGTGCCGGCGACCACCGCCCGGGCCGCCGGAGTCCACAGCGGCCGCCGCGACCACGGTTCGACCTGGCTCTCGCGCACCGGCACCGCCGGCAGGCCGGCGACCCGGCGGACCTGCCACTCGGCTTCACGGAGGGTCGCGTCGACCTCGGCGTCGGCGACCGCCCGGTCCAGCTCGCGGCGACCGCGACCTCGCCGCGGGGCACCGACGGTGCGGCCCACCCCGACCGTCCGGTCGAGCTCACCGCCACCGCGACGCCGCGCCGCACCGCGGCGGCTCCTCGCGACTGTCCGGTCGAACTCGCCGCTACCGCCGGGCGGCGCGGCGTCGTGGCGGCCCACCGCGACCGTCCGGTCGAACTCACCCCGGCTGCGCCGCAGTGTCGCGGCGTGGCGGCCCGGCGCGGCCTCCCGCAGCCCGGCCATCAGGCGCTCGGGAACGTAGGCCGGCGGTGCCGGCACCACGGCGTGCGCGAGCAGGTCGATCGTGTCGGCCGGCGAGCCACCGCGCAGGATCGCCGTCTCGTACGAGCTCCGCAGCACCGACGCCAACCCGGCGCCGACACCGACCCATCGATCACTGGTCATGCCGCCTCCGCCGCACACGGTAGACGGTGATCACCAGCCGCCGCGGTCAGCGGGCGAAGGCCTCCAGCGGCCTTGAGCCAAGCGTCGCGGGTCGCGTGCTGGAGCAAAATGCCGCGATTCCCGCGTCCGCGGTGGGCGCGACCGCACTCCCGGGGACTCCGCTGCGCTTCTCGATCGGGATCATCTCCCGGGTCCGCCGTGCCCCCGTCCGTCGCCCCCGGGGATCACTCCTCCCCCGCACCATTTGCCAGGTCCGCGGCACACCCCCGCTAAAGCATTGATCATGTCCGGGCGCCGGAGAGCCTGCCGAGTTCGGCCTTCGTTCGCGTCCGCAGGGCGGCACCGTCGACCCGGCACGCCGCCAACAGCGGGCCCGTCGACGGAGCTTCCAGGAGGGCCAGCAGGAAGTGCGTCGTGCCGGTGCCGGTGTGACCGTGCTCCCGCGAGATCTCCCCCGCTCGTTCCTCCGCACGCACCAGTTCGTCGGACAGGAAGGGGTCGCCTCGGCGCAGCCACCTGAGTTGGGCGGCGAGCGACCCCGGGTCAGGGTCGGGCAGTGGCGGCAAGGCCGACAGCTTGGCCGCGAGACGGTAGGGGTTCATGCCTGCCGCGCGCAGCAGGTCCGCTCCGCGGCCGCGGGCCCGCACCCGTGGCGGCAGCCGCACCCGCTTCGCCCCGAGGCACTCGTCCGCCCGGAGCAGGGCCAGCAGGGCGTGGCCGGCGCCGGCGACGCCGTGGTCCAGCCGCACCGCCTGGGCCTTGATGTCCGCCCTCGCCTCGCCCAGCGGCATGTCGATCGGGCTCTGCCCGATCATGAACCGGGCGAACCAGGCGACGGGTCCGCGACGTTTCGCCGCGGGCTCCAGGTCGACCATGAACGCGTCCGGATACGGCGCCGACTCCTCGTCGAGGGCGACGAGCCGGGTCAACCCCGTGGAGTGACGCACCCCGGTGCGGGCTAGCTGTCGGGCACCGTCGCAGTCCCGCAGCCGCTGCATCGCGAGGAGGAGATGGCTCAGGCCGGCGAAGGTGACGCCCCGGACCCAGGCCTCGGCCAGCGTGTTGCCCAGCAGCACCCGGGTCGCCGGTGTCCACCGTGGCCGCGCGGACCACGGTTCGACCTGCGCCACGCTGACGCGCCCCAACCGGCCGGCGGTCCGCCGGACCAGCCATTCGATCTCCCGGAGCAAGGGGTCGACCTCGCTGTCCGGCTCGGCGACCACGTCGACCTCACCGGGGCCGTACCAGGGCCGCAGGTGGTTGGAACCCATCGCGACCCGCTCGAGCTCCTGCCGCCGCTCCGCGGAGAAGCGGACCGGCATCGCGGGCAGTCGCACGGCCTGCGCCAGCACGTCGAGGGTGCCGGCCGGCGAGCCGCGCCCGACCGCCGTGGCGTAGGCGCGCCGCAGCACCTCCGCCACCTGGTACCCGACCCCGACCCAGCGCGAACCGGCCATGTCGACCCCCGGCGCCCACGGTAATGGGCGGTCGCCACCAGGGTCAGCGGGCGAAGGGCTCCAGCATCACGCTGGCCGCCTTGAGCCAGGCGTCGCGGGTCGCCGGCTGGAGGAGCTGGTATTCGATGGACGAGCCCGTCTCCAGCGCCGGGTCGTAGGGCACGACCGCTACCGCGCGCGTACGCGTGGCGAAGTGTGCGGCCAGGTCGTCGAGCATCGGTGACTTGCCCGGCGTCGGGCACGACAGCAGGGTCACCGCGTTGGTCGCGAGGTCGCCCATGCCGACGTCGTATAGCAGGTCGAGCATCCAGTCGGCGGTGAACGCGGCGTCTTCCCGGGGCACCGTGGTGATCACCAGCTGGTCGGCCGCCTGCAGGACCGTCTGCCAGTTGGCGCTCTCGACGTTGTTGCCGGTGTCGACGCAGATCACGTCGTGCGTACGCCGGAGCAGCTCGAGCACCCGCCGCACCGTGTATTGGTCGAGCCGTTGCGCGAACCGCGGGCTCTCCTCGCCGGCCAGCACGTCGTACGTGCCGTCGGAGGCGTGCCGCAGGAACTCGTCGAGGGCCTCGGTCAGCCCGTAGCCGTGCTGGGCCTCGACCTCGGCCAGGTTCGTGATGAGGTGGCGGATCGTGCGCGCGTGCCGGGCGCTGCCGGCCCGCAGCCCGAGCGTGCCGCGCAGCTCGTTGTCGTCCCAGGCCAGCACGCCCTGCCCGCGCACGCTGCCGACGGTGGCGGCGGCCAGAACAGTGGCGGTGGTCTTGTGCACGCCGCCCTTCGGGTTGGCGAACGCGATCACCCGGGAGCTGCCGAACTCGCGGCGCAGCACGCCGACCGCGCGGTCGACCTCGGTCTCGGTCGGCGCGGGAGCGCGCCACTCGAGCCCGCCCGGGTCGGGCTGGCTGACCGGGGGCGGCGGCTCGACCAGGCGTGGTTCGGTGCGCGCGTAGCCGCCCTCGTATCCGCCACCCGTGTATTTCTCGGCGTAGTCGCCACCGTCGAACTGGTCGCCGGTGTAGCGGTCGGCGGTGTATCCGGTGGCGCCGGCGCCGTAGGAGTAGTCGGTGCCGGACCCGCCGTAGTAGCCGCCCGCCTGGTACGCGGTCGGCTCGTAGCTGTCCTGCGCCGGCGGACGCGGCACCGGCGCGGGCGCGTAGCTCTCCGGAACAGGCTCGTAGGTCTCCTGCGGCGGCACATAGCTCTCGCGGTAACCCGGCTGGTAGCCCGGCTGCTGGTAGCTCTCCCGCTCCGCCGGATAACGCCGCTCGGGCGGGTACGAGACCGGCGCGACGGCCCGGCCCTGGAAGCCGTTGACCGGCACGACCGGCGGCTCCTGGCGGTCGACGGGGGCCCGGGGCGCGGCCACCCTGGCCTCCCGGACCTCGCTGTTCTCCCCGGTGCGTCCGCCGAGCAACGCACGGTCGAGGAGTGCCCGCCACCGTGGGGCCGGCTCAGCCGGTCGACCCCACCCGGTTTCGGTGCCCTCCACGCCTCGCCCTCCCGACGCGTACGCCCGCTCGACAGATCCGGCTACGACGCAACCCTATGCGGCCCACACCAGCACGCATATCCCCACTGTGCACATGGCGCACCGTCAGACTGGTCCAACGTGCCGGACCGGTCACCGGATGTGGGCCACTCCACGATTACCCCGGCTCCGGTGAACCGCTGGCCACCGCCTCGGTCGGCGCGGTGCTCGGCGGCTCCGGTGTGGGGCCGGGTGGTTCGGCCGACGGCGTCGGCGCTGGTAGCGCGGTTGGTTCCGGTGGTGCGGCGGTCGGCCCGACGGGTGTCGGGCGCGGCGCCGGGTTCGGTTCCGGCAGGGGCGGCAGGAACACCGCCCGGTCCAGAGTACGCACCTCGGGGGCCGGGTCGACAGCCCGCACGCCGGGTCGATCGGCGAGCCGTTTCAGGTCGGGCGGCGCCGCGCGCAGGACAGCGGCGTACACACACGAACAATGCGTGCGGTACGCGGTCGCCTCGGCGATCGCCACCCGGGCCGCCGTCTCGTACTCGGCACGCAGTCGGCCCTCGTCGGGCGTGCCCGTGACCTCGGCGGCGCGGTCCTGGTAGTCGTGCGCCTCGCGCTCCTTGCGCTCCGCGAACAGCAGCATGCCGGCGACCACGTCGTCGGGCACCCGGTGCACGGGCATCCGCGCGATCTGGGTCTGCATGCCGGGCAGCGGCACCCTGGTGAACACTTCGGACACCGGGGCGCCGTCGAGGACGGTGGGCAACCGGTCGGGCGCGAGATAGGCGGAGAACATCACCAGGGCGTACGGGTCGCCCTTGCCGGACGCCTTCGCGGAGAGCTCGTCGAGCTCGCGCCGGGACTCCGCCAGGTAGCTCGGCACGGAGACACCGTCGGGGACGCCGACCCGGACCACCTCGCCGGTCGGCGCCTCCTCGCGCGGCCGCTCCGCGACCCACACGGCGGTCGCCAGGACCGCGGTGACCGAGACCAGTGAGACGACGGTCAGCAGGCCGGTGTGGCCGGTGGGCCGGCGCAACCGGTCGAGGAGCCGGCCGAGCGGCGGGACGACCGCGTCGTCGATCCGGCGGAGCAGGTCGTCGACGCGCACGATCCCCTCCCCCAGGCTCGGCTCTCAGTCGCGCAGGATGTCCAGCGCGCGCTGCAGGTCGTCAGGGTAGCTGCTCTCGAAGAACACTTCGTCGCCCGTGCCCGGGTGGACGAAGGAGAGCGCCCGGGCGTGCAGCCACTGCCGGCTCAGCCCGAGCCGGGCGGACAGCGTCGGGTCGGCGCCGTAGGTCAGGTCGCCGACGCACGGGTGCCGCAACGCCGAGAAGTGCACCCGGATCTGGTGCGTGCGCCCCGTCTCCAGGCGCACGTCGATCAGGCTGGCGGCCGGGAACGCTTCCAGCGTGTCGTAGTGGGTGATGCTCGGCTTGCCGCCGGAGACCACCGCCCACCGGTAGTCGTGGTGCGGGTGCCGGTCGATCGGCGCGTCGATGGTCCCGCGCAACGGATCGAGGTGGCCCTGGACGACGGCGCTGTACCGCTTCTCGACCTCGCGGACCTTGAACGCCCGCTTGAGTCCGGTGTACGCGCGCTCGCTCTTCGCCACCACCATCAGGCCGCTCGTGCCGACGTCGAGTCGGTGCACGACGCCCTGCCGTTCGGCGGCGCCGCTCGTGGAGATCCGGTGGCCGATCGCGGCCAGGCCGCCGACCACGGTGGGCCCGGTCCAGCCGGGGCTCGGGTGGGCGGCGACGCCGACCGGCTTGTCGACCACCACGATGTCGTCGTCGGCGTAGACCACCTTCAGGCCCGGCACCGCCTGCGGGACGACCTCGGTCAGCGCGGACTCCGGCTCCGGCAGTCGCACCTCGAGCCAGGCGCCCGCGGCGACCTTGTCGGACTTGGGTCGCGGCGTGCCGTCGACGACCGCGTCACCGGCCTCCACGATCGCCGCGGCGGCGGTGCGGGACAGGCCGAAGAGCCGGGAGATCGCCTGGTCGAGCCGCATGCCGTCGAGCCCGTCCGGCACCGGCAACGCACGGGAGGTCACTTGTCGCCCGACCCCGTGTCGTCGCCGGCCTTGGCCTTCACCTGCTTGCGGAAGGGTATCCGCGAGCCGTCCCGCTGCCGGCCACTGAACTCCAGGATGATCGCCAGGACGACACCACAGGTCAGGGCGCTGTCGGCGATGTTGAAGACCGCGAACTTCTCGCCGTACGGCGCGAACAGGCTGATCATGTCGATCACGTGACCCAGGAACGGGCCGGGCGCCCGGAACAGCCGGTCGGTGACGTTGCCGAGCGCGCCGCCGGCGACCAGGCCGAGGGCTATCGCCCAGGGCAGCGAGCGGAGCTTGAGCGCCATCCAGGTGATCCAGCTCAGCACCGCCAGCGAGACGAGCGGGAAGACCCAGGTGTAGTCGCTGCCCATGCTGAACGCGGCGCCGCTGTTGCGGATGAGGCTGAGGTAGACCAGCCCACCGAGGATCCGGACCGGGCCGCGGCCGGTGAGCTCTTCGAGGGCGAAGTGCTTGGTGAGCTGGTCGATCAGGATGATGAGGGCGGCGACGCCCACCAGCGTCCAGACGGCTGCGGCCCGGGCGCGCTTCGGCGGCGCCGGGGTCTCGTCCGCGGGCGTGGTCGCGGTCATCTGTCCCTCTTCGGCGGCGTTCAGCTCGGCCTGCTTCCTCGTCGGCTGGGTTCGCCGGGCTCCTGGTGCAAACGTGGTTGCCCGGTCGGGCCGCGGGTGACACGGCCCGGCCGGGCAACTCTACGCGAAGGAGCGGACGCCGGCCCTACCGGCGCTCCTCCAGCTGCTTGCAGGTGACGCAGAGGGTCGCGGAGGGGAACGCGGCCAGCCGCTCGACCGGGATCGGGTTGCCACAGCGCTCGCACCAGCCGTACCCGCCCTCGTCGAGCCGCTCCAGCGCGCGCTCCACCTGGCTGATCCGGTCGAGGATGCTGTTGGCGAGGGTGATCTCCTGCTCGCGCTCGAAGGTCTTGGTGCCGGTGTCGGCCTGGTCGTCGCCCGCCGAGTCCGTGAACCGGTCGCGCTGCAAGACGGTGATCTCGGTCAGCGTCTGGCTGTGCTCGATGGTCAGCTCATCCCGCCGGGCCGAGAGCGCCACACGGATCTTCTCCGTCTCCGCGGCGGTCCGAGTGCCCTTGGGCGCCTTGCGGCTGGCGGCGGTCTTCGTGTCGGCTGGCTTCACCATGGCTTCTCCCTCAGCCGCGGCCCCCGCGGCGGTTTGTGCTGTCGTCGCGGCGGAGGAACGCTTCCGCCGCGACGCGACCTGGTCGGCAGACCCGGTCTGAATCGAGGTGTCGGCTCCGGTTGGCGCGCTCGTGGCGCCCACCTCCGACCTGGTGGCGCGGGTCCGGGACCCTGCCTTCGAGCGCGCGGCTGGCCCCGCACCAGCACCGCGACCCGACGCCGACGCGGCCGGTCCGGAATCGGACCCGGCGCGCCTGGTGCTCTTCCGCGTGCCGGCGGCGGCCGAGTCGGCGCGCGCAGTCGCCGTCCCGTCCACGGGACCGCCAGCTCGAGCCGTCTGCTTCGCCGGCGCGGCCTTTCCGGCCTTCGTGGCCGCCTTCTTCGCCGGCGCGGCCTTCTTGGCGGCCTTCGCCGGAGCGGCCTTCTTGGCAGCCGCCTTCTTCGCGGCGGCCTTCGCGGGCGCCGCCTTGGCCGTGGTCTTCGCAGCGGCCTTGGCCGTGCTCTTCGCCGTGGCTCCGGCCGCCTTCTTACCGGCGGGGGCCTTCTTCACCGTGGCCTTCGCGGCAGCCGCCTCGTCGGCCGGGGGCGCCGCCTTGGCCGCGGCCTTCTTGGCGACCGCTTTCCGACCGTTGGCCCGCTCGGCCGGCGCGGCTTTCGCCGCGGCCTTCTTCGCGGGCGTCGCCCTGGCCGGACTCGCCTTCTTGGTGGTCGGGCCGGCCTTGGCCGCCTTGCGCCCGGACCCGGCCTGAGCGGCGACCACCGTCTTACGCCCGGAGCTGGTCCGGTCGCCGGACGCGGAAACCGGCTCGATCCGGGCGGTCGCGACAACTCGGTTCGACGTGGCCGCGGTCTTTCGCACGGGACTCGCGCCGGAGGCGGCGGCGCCGGTTTCGGTGCGCCGGGGTCGGCGGTCGGGGTGACGTCCGGCGGCGCGCGTGTCCGGCGCGCCGGCCGAGGCCGGTGCTTTCCGGACGATGCTCGCGCGGTCGGCCATCACGTTCCCCCACGTGCAAAACGGGCGCGCGACGGGCCGCCGCGCACTCCGGAGGTTGGCAAGAATACGGAACGTGAAGACGTCCGACAACATGCCGCACCGTTTCAACCAGTTCCGCCCCTGATTAGCCGGCAATCAGGACAAAAGGAACCTTAACCGATGGTTAGCCCCTTTCCTCCCCGTACTCGGCAAACCACCTGGCCAAACGTCCGCGGCGACTCACGGCGCGGAGGCGGCGTTCCGCGGCGTCGCGCACGGCGGCGGTCGCCACGATCAACAAGCTGTCGCCCACCTTGAGGCGGGTGTCGGGGCCCGGCACGAAGCCCTGGCCGTCCCGGAGCACCAGGGTCACCGCCGCACCGACCGGCAGCCGCAGCTCGTCGAGGTGCACCCCCGCCAGCATCGAACCGGGCGGCACCTCCATCTGGAGGAGATCGGCTCCCATCCGTTCCAGCGGCGCCGTCTCGACCCGGAGCTCCGCCGCCTCGGCGGGGGCGGTGACACCCAGCGCCCGCGCCACCGGCCCGATCGTCGTCGCCTGGAGCACCGTGAAGATCAGGACGAGCACGAACACCACGTCGAAGAGCCGGGCGGCACCCGGCGAACCGGCCGAGAGCGGGATGGTCGCCAGCACCACCGGCACCGCACCGCGCAGTCCGGCCCAGGCCAGGAACGCCTGGGCCCGCAGCGGCACCCCGAACGGGAGGGCCGACACCAGCACCGACAGCGGCCTGGCCAGGAACACCAGCGCGACGCCGACCACCAGGGCCGGCACCAGCACGTCGTCCAGCCGGCTGGGCGAGGCGAGCAGGCCGAGCAGCACGAACAGGCCGATCTGGGCGACCCAGGCCAACCCGTCGGCGAAGCCGAGGATCGTCTGCCGGTGCGGCAGCCGCGCGTTGCCGAGCACCACGCCTGCCGTGTAGACGGCCAGGAACCCGGACGCGTGGGCGACGGCGCCGGCCGCGTACGCCAGCGCGGTCAGCCCGACCACCGCGATCGGGTAGAGGCCCGACGACGGCAGTGCCGCGCGGCGGAGCACCCAGACCCCGCCGGCGCCGACCACGAGGCCGATCGCGCCGCCGATCACCAGCTCGTAGAAGATCACCAGGACCTCCCACCACCACGGGTGGGCGAACGGGCCGACGGTCGCCAGCAGCACGACCACCAGCACGACCGGCGCGTCGTTGATGCCGGACTCGGCCTCGACGGTGGCCACGAGCCGCGCCGGCAGCCGCATCTTGCGCAGGGTCGCGAACACCGCGGCCGCGTCCGTCGACGCGACCACCGCGCCGTACAGCAGCGCGAGCCGCCAGTCCAGGTCGAGCAGCAGGTGTACGGCCACCCCGACCACCGCGATGCTGACCGCGACGCCGACCGTGGCCAGGGTCAGCGAGACGCCGAGGACCGGGCGCAGCGTCGACCACCGGGCGGTCAGCCCGCCCTCGGCGATGATCACGATCAGGGCGGCGAACCCGAGGGTCCGGGTCAGCGAGGCGTTCTCGAACTGGATGCCCAGCCCGGACTCGCCGATGAGCAGGCCGAGCGCCAGGTAGACCAGGAGGCTGGGCAGGCCGAGCCGGGTGGACAGGCGCACGGCCGCGACCGCTACGAGCAGCACCCCCGCCCCGAGGAGCAGGGCGAGGTTGAGCTGCTCGCTCACCGACCCGGGCCGGCGCGCAGCACGGAGAACCGGTCGAGCGCGGCGTCGCCGGCCGCACCGCCCGGCAACTCCACGGTGAAGAGCTTGTCGCGGCTGGTCGCGCCCGTCTTGAGGGAGACCGCGCTCGCCCGCAGCCCGAACGCGTCGGCCACCGCGCGGCGGGCGGCCTCGGTGGCCTGGCCGTCGACGGCCCGGGCCGTGACGGCGACGACCAGCGCCGGACCGTGCGGACCGTCGTGCCGGCCCCCGGTCCGGGCACGCGAAGCACCCGGTTTCACCCGGACGGCTACCACGACGGACCTGCTGACCATGCCTCATTGTGCCAAGAAGGGCACCCATGGAACGGGTGCCCTTCTTGTAAACACTTAGACCCGGAGCTAGACCCGGCGTGCTCCCGCGAGTAGGGCGCTGTCCGGTTCGCAGAGGCTGCAGGGTGTGAACCCGAGCTCCGCGGCCTCGCTCACCGGCAACGGCTCGCTCTCGCGACCGAGCAGGTGCACGCAGCCCATGATGTGATAGCGCGGGCGTCCGTCGCAGACCAGGACCGGCGCGGACATCCGCGCCACCCGGGCCGCGTCGGCGGCCGAGACGAACTGGGCCGCCGGCTCGTCCGGCGGATCGTCGTCATCATCGTCATCGTCGTCGGCCGGGTCGGGCGCGGCGTAGGTCTGCCGCGGCGGGGCCTGTTGCTGGCCCGGCCAGCCCTGACCCGGCGGGGGACCATCGGCGCGCAGGTCCGCGAAGCCCTCGTCGTACTGACCCGTCCGGTCGTCGACAAGGCCCCCCGGCTCGTCGACGGTCGCGGCCGCCGCCCTGCGGCGGCCGTACTCCGTGCCCTCGCCCGACCGGTAGGCGCCCTGGTTGGGCACGCTCGGTGGAGCGACGGGATCAGCGACCGCGACAGACGTCTCGTCTGCCCCCCATGCGGTCGCCCGCCGGCGGCCGGGCTCGTTGCCCCGGACCGTCGAGCGGTGGTGGAACACTCTCGAGTCATCCTCGTCGCCGGCACGCCGGAAACGCTCGTCGGTGTAGCTGGCCTGAGCCCGCGCCGCGGCCGCCTGACGGGCGCCGACGACGAGCGCGACAGCGGCGAAAAGGCTCGCCGCGATCGACAGGACCAGCAACACGCTCGAACTGCTTGCGAGTCCGAGCACGAGCAGCGTGACAGCACCGAGGATGAGCACCAAACTTGCAACGATCACGGCTCACCCCCGCCGCTTTCTGGATAGATGTCGTGGGTCCGGCGCGCCCCCGGGGGGACCCGGGTACGCCGGAGACACACGGCACCGTCCGGGGGACGCATGCCCGCCCCCGGTTGGGCTTACGGAACCGTCGTCGGTTCGAGGAGCTCTTAGCGGCCGGCTTCGAGGGAGCCGGAGCGTCCCGCGCCGCCGTAGGAGCCCGCGAGACCGGCGGTGGCCAGACCCGGTGCACCGGATGTCACGGACCGATTGCCGTCGGTCCGGGTCATCTCGGCCTCGAGCCCCTGCCCGCGACCGTCGAGGTCACGAAGCTGGCTCTCCAGGTAAGCCTTGAGCCGGGTGCGGTACTCCCGTTCGAACTGCTTGAGCTCTTCGATGTGCTTCTGCAGTGCCGTGCGCTTGGCGTCGAGACCGCCCATGGCCTCCTGGTGCCGCTGCCGCGCGTCACGCTCGAGCGCGTCGGCCTTGGCCCGCGCCTCGCGGGTGACCTCTTCGGCCTTGGTGCGGGCGTCGGAGAGCAGCTTGTCGGCTTCGCGGCGGGCGTCGGACACGTGGTCGTCGGCCGTGCGCTGGGCCATCATCAGGACCCGGAGGGCCTGCTGCTCGCCGTCGCCGCCCACGACCGGGGCGCCCTGGGCGCGCATCTGCTCAAGCTCGCCCTGCATGGCGCGGGCGGCCTGCTCAGCGGCGGCCTTGTCACGCTGGATCCGGTCGAGCTGGGCCTTGAGGTCGTTGAGCTCAGCGGCCAGTCGAGGGTCGGCACCCGGGCCGGCTGGCGCGCCGCCTCGGGGTCCGCCACGCTCGACCTGAGCGCGCAGCTCGTTGTTCTCCTCGATCAGCCGGGCGAGTTCGCGCTCGACCTCATCGAGGAAAGCGTCGACCTCCTCCTCGTCGTACCCCCGTTTGCCGATCGGGGGTTTCTTGAAGGCGACGTTGTGCACGTCGGCCGGGGTAAGCGGCATCGAAACTCCTCGGGTCAGTTGCAGCCGCGTTGCTCCTGGTCAGACCGTGTGTCAGATCCAGGGCTGCACCACGAATCTCATCAGCACGAACAGGATAACCAAGAGCACAAGCGAAGCGAGGTCGATGCTGAGGTTACCGATCCGCAGTGGTGGGATCACACGCCTCAACGCCTTGAGGGGCGGATCGGTGACGCTCCACACCACTTCGAGTCCGGCGGCCGCACCGCGCCTCGGTTGCCAACGACGGCCGTATTGAAGCACGGCGCTCAATACGAATCGTGCGAGCAGAGTGATCAGGAAGAAGTAGATCAGCAGGTAGAGGACCTGGAACAGAATCGAAAGCACGACTCGCGCAACCCTCCGTCAGGCCGGCTCTTGCCCTGCTCAGGGCTACGGCAGTGTGAAGAAACCGCCTTCAGCGATCTTCGCCTTGTCCTCTGCCGTGACTTGGACGTTGGCCGGTGAAAGCAGGAACACCCGGTTGGTGACGCGCTCGATCGTACCCCGCAAACCAAACGCCAAGCCCGCCGCAAAATCCACCAGACGGCGGGCGTCGGACTCATCCATTTCGGTGAGGTTGATGATCACCGGAACACCGTCCCGGAAATGCTCACCGATGGTGCGGGCTTCGCGATAGGTGGTCGGATGCAGCGTCGTGATCTGGTAGCGCTGTTCGTCGTCGGCGACCACCGCACGCTCGCGCAACTGCACCTGCGGAGCCAGTGCGAGGTTGTCCCGGGTGGCGTAGCTCACCTGCGACGGGCTCTCCGGAGCGGGCGAACGAGTGATCGAACGCACGCTGGACCGCTCCAGGGCGCGTTCCGCGCGCGACTCACGGGCCTCACGCGCCTCAGCGAGCTCGGCCTCGGCGGCCTCCAGCCGGCTGGGGCGGTCGGTGTGCCGGTCGGTGTGGCGGGTCGACCGGGCGCGCGGCACCGCCGGCGCGTCCTCGGCCTCGTCGTCGTCCTCGGCGAACTCGTCGCTGTAGCGGCTGGACCGGTAACGCGATTCGCGGTAGCCCGCATCACCGGACCGGCTGCCGCCGGACCGGCCGTCATAGCCGTCGTCGTAGCCCCGGTCGTCGTCTTCCTCTTCGACCAACCCGAGCCAGACGCCCGCCTTTCGCAAAGCTCCCATGTGTCGCGCCCCTCCGTCCGCCGTGTGGCACGAGCCCCCCTGCCCGAGCCACTGTCACGCGCGTGGACTCCGTCTATGCATCGGCACCAAGCCGACCTTCCGGTGCCGTCACCCTCCCGGTTGACGGCGCGCCCCCCGGCGCTGCGAAGGTCTGCATGGAAAACAACACCGATGTAGTTTGGTGTCCGCCGTCAGGCTACCCCAGGTAGTGACGCTTACCGAGCAACGCGCTACCGATCCGCACATGTGTCGCGCCGTGTGAAACGGCGTTTTCCAGGTCATCGGACATTCCCGCCGACAGGACCGTGGCTGTCGGATGATCGACATGGAACGCGGCGGCGATCTCGGCCAGCCGGGCGAACGCCCGATCCGGCTCCACACCCAGCGGCGCGACCGCCATCAGGCCGGCCAACCGCAGCGCCGAAGCGCCCACGACCGCCTCCGCCGCGGGTGCCAGACCGCGGTCCGGGTCGGCCGAGCCGGGCAGCGCGCCGCCCCTGGCCGGGTCGCCGTCGAGGCTCACCTGGAGCAGCACCTCGATGACGCGGCCGTGCCCGTCGGCGGCCCGGTCCAGCGCCGCCGCCAGCCGGACGCTGTCGACCGACTGCACGACATCCGCGTACGCGGCCACAGATTTGGCTTTGTTGCGCTGGAGCTGGCCGACGAAGTGCCAACGCACCCGACGACCGATCTCGGCGGCCTTGGGCGCCGCCTCCTGGTCCTTGTTCTCACCGACGTCGCTGACGCCCAGGTCCGCCAGGAGCCCGACGTCGCTGGCCGGGTAGGTCTTGGTGACCGCGACCAGGGTGACCTCGTCGGTGCGCCCAGCGGCCGAGCGGGCGGCGTCGATCCGGGCCCGGACCCGGACCAGGTTGGCCGCCAGCTCGGCGCGCCGGACTTCGTCAGCACTCACCAGGGTGAGGCTATTACGACCCGTGCTCTGCTTCCCGGAGGCGCCTCCGGCGCAGATCAAGACCTAAGAGCCGTTTTTAAGGAAGTCGGGCACGTCCACGTCGTCGAACAGGACGCGGCGGGCCGGCTGGGCCGGAGCGACCGGCGGCGGCACCGTCTCGATCGGCGCGCTGGTCACGACCGGCTGGGGCTGCGTCGCCTTTCGCACCGGCTCCGAGGGCTTGTAGGCGGGCGTGCCGCCGTCGAAGCCCGCCGCGATGACGGTGACCCGCACCTCGTCGCCGAGGGCGTCGTCGATGACCGCGCCGAAGATGATGTTGGCGTCCGGGTGGGCCGCGTCGGTGACGAGCTGGGCCGCGTCGTTGATCTCGAAGAGGCCGAGGTCGGAGCCGCCGGCGATGGAGAGCAGCACGCCGCGCGCGCCGTCCATGCTCTGCTCCAGCAGCGGGCTGGAGATGGCGGCCTCGGCGGCCTCCACGGCGCGGTTGTCGCCGCGGGCGCTGCCGATGCCCATCAGGGCGCTGCCGGCGCCGCTCATGACGCTCTTGACGTCGGCGAAGTCGAGGTTGATCAGACCCGGCGTGGTGATCAGGTCGGTGATCCCCTGGACACCGGAGAGCAGCACCTGGTCGGCCTGGCGGAACGCGTCCATCATGCTGATGCCGCGGTCGCCGAGCGCCAGCAGCCGGTCGTTCGGGATCACGATCAGCGTGTCGCACTGGTTGCGGAGCTCGTCTATCCCCGCCTCGGCCTGCACCTGGCGGCGCTTGCCCTCGAACGAGAACGGCCGGGTGACCACGCCGATGGTGAGCGCGCCGAGCTTGCGGGCGATGTTCGCGACCACCGGCGCGCCGCCGGTGCCCGTGCCGCCGCCCTCGCCGCACGTCACGAAGACCATGTCGGCGCCCTT
This sequence comes from Asanoa hainanensis, assembly GCF_900188485.1. Taxonomy (GTDB): domain Bacteria; phylum Actinomycetota; class Actinomycetes; order Mycobacteriales; family Micromonosporaceae; genus Asanoa; species Asanoa hainanensis. The sequence continues at coordinate 241,118 of NZ_FZPH01000008.1, read as the reverse complement.
GAGCACCTCTTCGATCTCGTCGCGGTGGTCCTCGGCCGCGCTCTTGCCGACGTCGGGGTTGGCGCCGGCGCCGAGGCCCCGGGTCAGCTCGCGGCCGACGTCGAGCTTCACGTCGGCGTCGCTCATCAGCAGCGCCTGTGCGTCGGTGTTGATGGCGATGAACTCGACGCCCTTGAGGCCGACTTCGATCATTCGGTTGACGGCGTTGACGCCACCGCCACCGATGCCGACGACCTTGATGACCGCCAGGTAGTTGTGCGGAGGTGTCATCGGGGGTGCCTTCCCTTCCCGTGTGCGGCCGGACGCGGCATGCCGCCGCTACGCGAAGGGCAAGGGAGGAAACCCTCACCCTCTACTAGAGGCTTAGAGTTATGTCAACTGCTCGGCCTCTGGGGCAACGTAAGCGGGACACGACCGTGATCCAAGGACCAGGTACGGCGTGTCGCCACGCGGTATTTCTTCAGCGGATCGTGACGACCCCGGGATCGCTGACGTCGAACGTCGTTCCGTCCCTCTGCAACAGCCCCGCGGTCACCGTGGCCTTCTCGGTGTTGCGGCTCGCGTCGCCCCAGACAACCGTGCGGCCGCCGGACAGCTTGAGGGTGATCTGGGCCGGCCCGGCAACGGTCACGTCGACCAGCTGGCGGCGCAGGGACTGCGACAGCGCGGCGATCACGTCGACGGCGCCACGGGTGCCGTCGACGTTGCCGCGCGGGTCGGCGATCCGCACGAGCGGCAGGTGGGCCGGGCGGCGGTTGAGGTCCTGGAACACCACGCCGAACCGGTCGACCACCAGGAACCGCTTGCCCTGCGGCACCACCGCCTCGGGCGTGCGCTCCACGACGACGACCGTCAGCCCGTCGGGCCACTGCCGGGTGACGGTGGCCTTCTCCACGGCGGGCAGCGTGCCCACCCGGGCCGCGACCGCCTCGAGGTCGAGGCGGGCCAGCGGGGCACCGGCCGGCACCGCCGCGGCGGCCCGCACCTCGTCCGGGCTGAGCAGCGCCACACCGTCCACGGCGACCGTCCGCACCCCGAGCAGGCTGGAGCCCAGCACGATCCACGCCAGCAGGCCGAGCACCGCCAGCGAGCCGACGCCGACCGCCCAGGGCAGCGCCGCCCGCAGCCGCCGGCGGCGCGCCCGCCGCATGAACCGGCGCACCGACGACGGCATCGCGTCACTGCCCGCGCGCACCAGGGTCCAGCGGCGCCGCTCGGGCGCGCCGCCGCCGGGCCGGACGGTCATCAGCCGGCGACCGGCGACACCGAACCCGCCGCCGCGCCGCCCACGGCCGGGTCGGCCGCCGAAAGGGCGGCGAGCAGCTCGTCGCCGAGCAGCGAGCTCGGCGGGGCGCCCATCGTGACCACCAGGTCGCCGGGACGGGCCCGGCGGACCACCTCGGCCGCCACCGCGTCCCAGTCAGGCACGAACACCTTGTGGGCCGCGGGCAGGTCGATCGCCGCGGTCAGCGCGACACCGCCCTCGCCCGGGCCACGGGTCTCACCGGGGCCGAAGACCTCCAGCACGATCGCCTCGTCGGCGATCGCCAGCGCGGCGGCCAACTCGGCCTCCATGTCGCGGGTGCGGTAGACCCGGTACGGCTGGAAGACCACCACCAGGCGGCCACCGGCCGCGACCTCGCGCAGCGTCTCCAGCGCGGCCGTCACCGACACGGGGTGGTACGCGTACTCGTCGTAGACCACGACGCCGTTGGCGACACCCCGGCGCTCGAACCGGCGGCGCACGCCCGGGAACGCCGCCAGGGCCTCCACGGTGACCGGCAGCGAGACGCCCAGCTCGACGGCCGCGAGCACGGCGGCCGCGCTGTTGAGCCCGAAGTGCCCGCCCGGCACCGGCAGCCGGATCTCGCCGGCCTCCTCGCCGAGCAGCGTGGCCTGGTAGCGGACGCCGAGCACCGAGGAGGAGATGTCACTCAGCCGCAGGTCGGCGTCCTCGGCCACCCCGTAGGTCAGCACGCGCCGCCCCTGGGCCCGCAGCGTCTCGGCCAGCCGCCGGGTGCCCTCGTTGTCGGCACAGGTCACCACGAAGCCGGCCGGGTCGGTCAGCAGCGCGTACTCCAGGAACGCCGCCTCGAGCCCGGCCAGGTCGCCGTAGGTGTTGAGGTGGTCGGCGTCGATGTTCGTGATGATCGACACGTACGGCCGGTAGAGCAGGAACGACCGGTCGCTCTCGTCGGCCTCGGCGACGAACAGGTCGCCGCTGCCGTGGTGGGCGTTGGAGCCGACCTCGGAGATCTCGCCGCCGATCACGAACGACGGGTCGAGCCCGGCGTGCTGGAGGATCAGCGTGATCATCGAGGTGGTGGTGGTCTTGCCGTGCGTGCCGGCCACGGCGACGGTGCGCCGGCCGGTCATCGCGGCGGCGAGGGCCTCGGACCGGTGCATGATCCGCAGCCCGCGCCGGCGGGCCTCCTCGAGCTCGAGGTGGTCCTGCGGGATGGCCGTCGAGTAGACCACCGTGTCGACGCCGTCCAGGTTCTCCGGGACGTGCCGCATGTGGATCGTGCCGCCGAGCGCGCGCAGCCCGGCCAGCGCCGGCCACTCCCGCAGCTCACTGCCGGACGTCGGGATGCCCCGGGTCAGCAGCAGGCGGGCCAGCCCGCTCATGCCGACACCGCCCACACCGATCAGGTGCACCGTGCCCAGCTCCTCAGCCGCCACCGTGCCGGCGGGGGTGAAGTCCGCGATGTCGAGCCCTGCCACCGTGCCTCGCTCTCGTCAGTGTCCTATCGGGCCTGCGTGGCCGCTTCGTAAACGAAGTCGAGCAGCGCTTCGTCACCGTCGCGCCGGCCGTAGCCCGCGGCCGCGTAGCTCATCGCCGCCAGCCGGTGCGGGTCGCGCAGCAGCGGGATCACGGTGCGCTCGACCCACGCCGGCGTCATCTCGCCGTCGTCGACCAGCAGGCCGCCGCCGGCGTCGACCACGGGCTGGGCGTTGCGGCTCTGCTCCTGGTTGCTGTACGGGTACGGCACGTAGATCGTCGGCAGGCCGATCGCGGCCACCTCGGCGACCGTCATCGCGCCACCCCGGCTCAGCATCAGGTCGGCGGCCGCGTACCCGAGCTCCATCTGGCTCAGGTAGGGGATCGTCACGTAGGGCACCGGCAGGTCGTTGGGGATCGAGACCGGCTCGTTGCGGGCGCCGATCACGTGCAGCACCTGCACCCCGGCCCGGGACAGCTCCTTGGCGGCACCGGCGACGGCCAGGTTGATCGAGCGGGCGCCCTGCGAGCCGCCCGAGACGAACAGCACCGGCAGGTCGGGGCGCAGCCCGAAGCGCGCGCGGGCGGCCGCGGAGGCCGCACGGCGGTCGAGGTGGGCGATCGAGGAGCGCAGCGGCACGCCGACCACCCGGGCGTCGCGCAGCGACTCGGCCTGCTGCGGCTGGTGCGGGAAGCCGACCGCCACGTACTTGGTGAACCGCATGCCCATCCGGTTGGCCACGCCCGGCGGCACGTTGACCTCGTGGACCACGATCGGCACCTCGCGGCGCCAGGCCGCCAGGTAGCCGGGCACCGAGACGTAGCCGCCGAAGCCGACCACCACGTCGGCGTTGACCTCGTCGAGGATCTTGCCGGCCGCGCGGGTCGACGTCACCATCCGGTCGGGAGTACGCAGGAGCGCCATGTTGACCGACCGGGGCAGCTGGAACGCCGGGATCTGCCGCAGGTCGTACCCGTGGGGCGGGATCAGCTCGTTCTCCAGGCCCTTGGGCGTGCCGAGGCAGGTGATCCGGACCGATGGATCATGACGGCGGAGACAGTCGGCGAAGGCGAGCAACGGATAGATGTGCCCACCCGTCCCTCCACCAGCCAGCACGACCGACCGCAGCGGACCCATCACCGTCTCCTCTCGCCACCCACGCCGGCACGCTCGCGCGCGGCGCGCCCACCGGCGGACGCCGGCGGACGGCTGGCCTTCGGTGCCGAGGGCAACGGAGGCAGCGGGGCCCAGAGTAGTCGGACCCATCGGGCCGGCGGGCGGGCATGCAGGGCTCGGGCGGCATCGGGTTCGGCGCGGGCGAAGGATGCCAGCATGCCGATGGCGGCCATGGTCACCACGAGGGCGCTGCCGCCGTCGGAGATGAACGGCAGCGGCAGGCCCGTGATCGGGATGAGCCCGACCACGCCACCGATGTTGATCAGGGCCTGGGCGACCAGCCAGGTGGTCAGCGCGGCGGCGACCAGGCGGCGGAACGGGTCGTCGATGCGCCGGGCGATCCGCAGGCCGGTGTAGGCCAGCACCCCGAACAGCGCGAGCACCACGATGCAGCCGATCACGCCGAGCTCCTCGGCGATCACGGCGAAGATGAAGTCGTTGTCCGCGGCCGGCAGCCAGCCCCACTTGAGCTGGCCCTGACCCAGCCCGACGCCGAACCAGCCGCCGTTGTCGATCGCGTACCGGCCCTGGATGCCCTGGTAGCAGCCCTCCTGAGCGCAGTCCGTCGGCGGGTTGAAGAAGGTCAGGAGCCGGGCGAAGCGGTAGTACGCGGCCGCGATCAGCACGCCGATGCCGGCCAGCCCGGCCACGAACAGGCTCGCGAACACCTGCATCCGCACGCCGGCCGCCCAGAGCACGCCGACCACGATGGCCATCAGGATCAGCATCGTGCCGAGGTCCTTGTAGCCGACCAGGATGAAGAGCAGCGCGACCACCGGGAACAGCGGCATGGCCAGCTCGCGCCAGTAGGTCAGCGCGGGGCCCTTGCGGCTGACCACGTCGGCCGCCCAGAGGATCAGGCCGATCTTGACGAACTCCGAGGGCTGCAGCTGGAACGACCCGATGTGCAGCCAGAGCTCGTCGCTCTGGATCGGGCCGAGGTGCACCACCTCCTCCTCGCGGACCGCCGCCAGCGCGTTGAGCCCGTTGAGGAACAGCAGCAGCGCGATCGCGACGCCCAGGACCGGACGGGCCAGCGCCCGGAACGTGCGGGCCGGCAGCCGCTGGCACACCCAGAACGCGGCCAACCCGACGACGGCGAACAGCGCCTGCTTGGCCAACGCGGCGAACGCGTTGCCGTCGTCGGCGATGTCCCGCGGGCCGGTCGCCGAGAAGACCATGGTCAGGCCGATGACCAGCAGCAGGCCCGCGCTGGAGATCAGCAGGTAGTAGGACGCCAGCGGACGGCCGAGCAGCCCGCGCAGCGCCGAGATCCCGCCGTCGAACAGCGAGCGGCGGGCCTGTGCGGCGACCGAACCCTGTTTCGCTTCCTCCCCCACCGGCCCATCATGGGCGCTCGGCACGCCGGGACAGCGGAGAAATCTTCGGCGTGTCGGCCTGAGCCCTAACTGACGGACGCGAGGAAGTCGCTGTAGAAGAGGCCCAGGGCCATCGCGACGCCGATGCCGGCGATGATCCAGAAGCGGACCACGATGTTGACCTCGCTCCAGCCCGCCAACTCGAAGTGGTGTTGGAGCGGCGACATGCGGAACACCCGTTTGCCCGTGGTCCGGAACGAGATGATCTGGATGACCACCGACATCGTGATGATCACGTAGAGGCCGCCGATGATCGGCAGCAGCATGATCGTGCGGGTCGACATCGCCATGCCGGCGATCAGGCCGCCCAGGCCGAGCGCGCCGGTGTCACCCATGAAGATCCGGGCCGGCGAGGTGTTCCACCAGAGGAACCCGACGCAGGCCCCGGCACCGGCCCCGGCGATCAGGGCTATCTCCAGGGGATCGCGTACGGCGTAGCAGTAGGTGTCGGCGCCGGCCTTCACGTAGCTCGGGTCGGCGCACCAGTGCCGGTACTGCCAGAACGCGATCAACGCGTACGCGCCGAGGACCATCGTCGTCGCGCCGGTGGCCAGGCCGTCCAGCCCGTCGGTCAGGTTGACGCCGTTGGTCGCGGCGAGCACGACGAAGACGAACAGGATGACCGAGCCGACCTTGCCGATGTCGAGCCAGCTGACCTCGCGGATGAACGAGATGGCCGTGCTGCCGACGGTCTCGCTGTTGGTCCGGCTGCCGGTGGTGTCCAGCATCGTGCTCGGGAAGTAGAGCGCGATGATGCCGAACGTGGCGCCGACCAGGAGCTGGCCGGCCAGCTTGCCCCGCTTGTTGAGGCCGCCGCTGTGCCGCCGGCGGACCTTCAGGAAGTCGTCGATGAAGCCGACCGCGCCGCAGAACACCAGCAGGCCCAGCAGCACCAGCGCGGTGATCGTCGGGCCGACCTGGAAGATCTGCTGCGACGGCAGGGTGGTCAGCGCGATGTGCCCGGCCACGTAGGCGATCACCGTGGCCACGATGAAGACCACGCCGCCCATCGTCGGCGTGCCCTTCTTGCCCATGTGCATCTGGGGACCGTCGGCCCGGATCGGCTGGCCGGCCTTCAACCGGGTGAACACCTTGATCGCGAGCGGCGTGCCGAACAGCGAGACGAGGAACGCCACCGCCATCGCGACGATGACCGCCCTCACGCCGTGCTGCCGTTCTCCCGGAGGGAGTCCACCACGTCCCAGGTCCGGTACCGGGAGCCCTTCACCAGGACCACGTCGCCCGGCCGCAGATCGGCCCGCAGCGCCTCGATCGCCGCCGCCTGGTCGTCCACCACCTCGGACCTGCCTTCCCAGCCCGGGTGGGCCGTCGCGCCGTCGTGGATCGGCCCGGCCGCGTCGGACACGACCACCAACCGGTCGACGCCCAGCTCCGCGGCGAGCCGCCCGACCTCTTCGTGACCGGAGCGTTCGTACTCGCCCAGCTCGGCCATGTAGCCGAGGACCGCGACGGTACGCCGCCCGGCTCCGATGGTCGCCAGCGCCCGCAGGGCGGCGGCCATCGACGCCGGGTTCGCGTTGTACGAGTCGTCGATGACGGTCGACCCGTCGGTGCGCTCGAAGACGTCCATCCGGCGCGCGGAGCGCAGCGTCAGCTCACCCAGGGCCTCGCCCAGCTCGCGCAGCGGCATGCCCAGCTCGCGGGCGACCGCGGCGGCGGCGAGGCTGTTGCCAACCTGGTGCCGGCCGGGCACCCGCAGCCGCACGGGCACACTGCCCCGGGCCACCCGCAGCGTGTACGACGCGTGCCCGTTGGAGTCCATGGTCACCTCGTCGGCGCGCACGTCCGCGTCCGGCGACTCGCCGACCAGGACCACCCGGCCCCGCGTGCGCACCGCCATCTTGCGGACCCGCTCGTCGTCGGCGTTGAGGATCGCCACCCCGTCCACGGGTACGGCCTCCGCCAGCTCGCCCTTGGCCGCGGCGATGTTGTCGACCGAGCCGAACTCGCCGATGTGCGAGGTGCCGACGTTGAGCACCACACCGACCCGCGGCGTGGCGATGCCGGCGAGGTAGCTGATGTGGCCGGCTCCCCGGGCGCCCATCTCCAGCACCAGGTAGCGGGTCTGCTCGTCGGCCTTGAGCACGGTGTGCGGGAAGCCGAGCTCGTTGTTGAGCGAGCCGGCCGGCGCCACCGTCGGGCCGAGCTTCGCGGCGAGCTGGGCGACCAGGTCCTTGGTGGTGGTCTTGCCGGACGAGCCGGTCAGGCCGATCACGCACAGGTCGGGCAGCCGGGACAGCGACGCGCGGGCCAGCCCGGCCAGCGCGGCGAGCGGGTCGTCGACCAGCACCATCGGCACGCCCTCGACCGGCCGGGTGCCGAGCACCGCGACCGCGCCGTCGGCGACCGCCGCCGCCGCGAAGTCGTGGCCGTCGACCTTCGCACCGGGAAAGGCGACGAACAGGCCGCCGGCGGTGGGCTTGCGCGAGTCGTACTCGACGGGGCCGGACACCACGGCCGCCGGGTCAGCGCCGACCAGCCGGCCGCCGGCCGCCGCGGCCACCTCGTCGAGGCGCATCGTGATCATCGCTGACCCACCAGGTGGCCGAACCGCGCGCGCAGTGCCGCCGCGAGCTCGACCCGGTCGTCGAACGGGTGCGTCACGCCGGCCACCTCCTGCCCTCGTTCGTGCCCCTTGCCGAGCACCGCGATCACGTCGTCCTCGCCGGCCCGGCGGACCGCCTCGTCGATGGCCGCGCGCCGCCCGCCGGTGATCTCCTCGACCATCGCCGGACCCGTCGCGCCGGTGAGCACCTCGGCGCGGATCGCGGCCGGCTCCTCCGTGCGCGGGTTGTCGTCGGTGACCAGCACCAGGTCGGCGCCCTCGGCCGCGGCCGCGCCCATCAGCGGGCGCTTGCCCCGGTCGCGGTCGCCGCCCGCGCCGATCACGCAGATCAGCCGGCCGCCGCGGCTGGTGGCCCGGGCGCGCAGGGCGCGCAGGGCGGCGACGATCGCGTCGGGCTTGTGCGCGTAGTCGACGACGCCGAGCACCGGGCCGGGCGCGTCGACGACCTCGAGTCGCCCGGGCACGCCCGGGCACGCGGCGACGCCTTCCGCCGCGGTCGCGGGGTCGACCCCGACGGCGACCAGCGCGGAGATGGCCAGGAGCGCGTTGGCGACGTTGTGCAGGCCGGGGAGCGCCACACCGGCGTCGACGGCCCCGTCCGGGCCGTGAGCGGTGAACGCCTGGCCGTAGCCGGCGTCCACGACCCCGTCCGCCCACCACGTGGCCGCCTGGTCGCCGGCGGCCGAGTAGGTCACCGTGGCCGGCTTGCGCAGCGGCGCCAGGGCCGGCTCGTCCAGGTTGAGGATCTCGACCCGGCAGCGCCCGTCGAACAGCTTGGCCTTGGCGGCGAAGTAGTCGTCGCGGTCGGCGTGGAAGTCCAGGTGGTCCTGGCCGAAGTTGGTGTAGCCGCCGACCGCGAAGCGCACCCCGCCGACGCGGCCCATCGCCAGCGCGTGGCTGGACACCTCCATCACCACCGCGGTCACCCCGCGCTCGCGGGCCACGGCCAGCAGCGCGTGCAGGTCGGTGGCCTCGGGCGTGGTCCGCACGCTGTCGACGACGAGGTCGCCGAGGCGAGTCTCCACGGTGCCGATCAGGCCGGTCACGTGGCCGGCCGCGCGCAGGCCGGACTCGACCAGGTAGGCGGTCGAGGTCTTGCCCGCGGTGCCGGTCAGGCCGATGACCACCAGGTCGGCCGTGGGGTCGCCGTAGACGGCGGCCGCGACCGCGCCGAGCGCCTCGCGCGGGTCGTCGACCACGATCGCCGGCAGGCCCGCCGCGGCGGCGGCCGGTGCCCCGGCCGCGTCGGTCAGCACCGCGACCACACCGGCGGCGGCGACGGCCGGCACGAACTCGGCACCGTGCCGGCGGGCGCCGGGCAGGGCCGCGTAGAGGTCGCCCGGGCGCACCTCGCCGCTGGCATGGGTGATCCCGGTCACGTCGACGTCGGTCGCGTTCTCGAGGTCCGCTCCCACCAGGGCCGCCAGATCGGCGAGCCGGACGGGAGCGACGGCGCGGGGGCGCGGATTGCCGGGCACGGCGTCAGACCCTACCCGGTCCCGGCCCGGCATCCGCATACCCACGCTGATCTACGGAAACGCGGTGTACTTGGGGGCGGACTTCGTGCTCGGCGGGACGCGGTAGTGCTGCAGGGTGTACTGCATCATCTCGCGGAACGCCGGACCGGCGACGTCGCCGCCACCACCGCCCGGGGTGTACGCGAAGACCGCGACCACGTACCGGGGTGCCTCGGCCGGCGCCATGCCGATGAACGACGCCACGTCACCCGGTGCGTACTCACCGTCGACCACGCGCTTGCCCGTGCCCGTCTTGCCCGCCACCCGGTAGCCCTTGATCCGGCCCGAGACGCCGGTCGCGTCCGGGATCGTGGTCACCGCCTCCATCAGGTTGCGCAGCTCGGCCGCGTGCTGCGGGCTGATCACCTGCCGCGTCTCCGGCGCGGGCGGCGCGACGTGCCGGCCGTCGCCCGTGACCGTGTCCTTGATCAGGTGCGGCTGGATCCACTTGCCGTCGTTGGCGATCGCCGCGTAGACCGCGGCCATCTGCAGCGGCGTCACGTCGACGCTGTGCCCGATCGGGATCGAGCCCGGCGAGGACCCGTTCCACTCGTCCGGCGGCAGCACGTGCCCGGCCGCCTCGCCCGGCATGCCCTCGCCGGTCGGCTTGCCGAGGCCGAACTTGAGCTGGTAGTCGTACACCTTCTGCGGTCCGAGCTTGTCCGCGATCTTGATCGTCGTGACGTTCGAGGAGTACGCGAGCGCGCCGGCCATCGACATCTTCTTGCCGCCGGCTGGGTGGGTGTCCTCGTACGTCACGTCCGCCTTGGTGATCGTCGACGGGATCTTCCAGACCGTCTTCGGGGTGATCACCCCTTCCTCGAGGCCGGCGCCGAAGATGATCGCCTTGTGCACCGAGCCCGGGTCGACGACGAACGAGGTCGCCGCGTCCTCCCGGTCGGCGGCGTCGTACTTCTGCCAGTCGGCCGCGTTGTAGGTCGGCTGGCTGGCCTGGGCGAGCACCTCGCCGGTCTTGATGTCCATCGCGATGGCCGCGCCGATCGTGCCCTTGCGGGCCAGCACGTTCTCACTGAGCGAGCGCTGGAACTCGTACTGCAGGTCGCGGTCGATGGTCAGCGTCAACGAGCCGCCCGGCTTGGCCTGCACCACCTCGTCGAAGCCACCGGAGATCGGGATGTCCAGGTCCCCGGCGCCCGCCTCGAAGCGGTGCTTGCCGTTGGTGCCGCGCAGCAACTCGTCGTAGCGCATCTCCAGGCCCTCGAGCCCGTTCATGTCCTCGCCGGTGAAGCCGATCAGGTTGGCCGCCAGGTCCGTGCCCGGGATCTCCCGGCGCTCGTCGCGGCCGATGCCGATGCCGGCGATGTTGAGCGCCATCACCTGCTGGGCCTTCTCGATCGGCACGCCGCGCGCCAGCCAGGCGAAGGTCGACGGGGTCCCGCCCGGCAGCTTGCGCTTGGCCATCCGCTTCTCGAGCTCGGAGCGGGAGATCCCCAGCAGCGGCGACAGCTTGGCCGCCGCGTCCGGGGCGTTCTCGACCATCTCCGGGTCGGCGTAGACGTGCCGCGCCTCGACGCTGTGGGTCAACGGCACGCCGGAGCGGTCGTAGATGCCGCCGCGGGACGCGAACAGGGTGACCGAGCGGAGCCGGTCCTGGATGCCGCCGTTGGCGTACGCGGGCGTCGGCAGGACCTGGAGCGTCACCAGCCGGATGCCGATGCAGGCGAACATGGCCAGCGCGAGGAAGGCGCCGAGCCGGAGCCGCCGGTTCGGGTCGGCCAGCTTCGGCCGCGTGCGCGGCTTGCGGCGCAGCGGCGGCCGCGGCGGGGTGCCGCCGCCGGCGGTGGTGCGGGTCCTCGGGCGCGGCGTCGCGGCGCCGTCACCGCGGGATGCCTTCGCCTGGGTGGTGCGGACAGAGCCCGCCCCGCGGGCGCCGGACCGGCTTCCAGCGCCCGTGCCTGACCGCGTGCCGGCGGTGCTGCCCGAGCGGGTCCCGGCGGCCGCGCCGGACCGTGTCCCGGATCGCGCGGCCGTGCCGGTGCGCGCTGTCGGGGCGGCCGCCTTGCGCGGGGCGCGCGGCTCGTCGGCCCGGCCGCCGTCGACCACCCGCAGCGTCGGCTGCCCGGTCTTCTCCTGCTTTTCCGGCTTCTCGGGGGTGGCCCGGGGCGTACGCGTCCGGGCCTGCTCCCGCACCGTGCGCCCGCGCGGCGTGTAGGCCTGTGCCTCGAAGATCCCGCCCCGGCCACTGCGGGCCGGGGCGGGTCCGTCGTCGTCGGCCGGCCGGCCCGCGCGGGGCGGGTTCCGGCGCGCCCCGGACGGATCGCGCCGCGGGTCCGGCGTCCGCGGCGGCACGCTCACCGCCCCTGGTCGCTGGTCACCGACGGCGCGCCCGCGCCCGGCTTCGGAATACCGATGATCTTGCCGTCCTGGAGCCGGATGTACGCCGGGTCACCGCCGCCGACCATGCCCAGCTTGCGGGCCTGGGCGGTCAGGTTGCCCGGCGCCTGCGCCTGCGCGATCTCCCGCCGCAGCTCCTGCTCCTGCAGATCGAGTGCGCTACCGGTCTCCTTGAGCTTCTCCACCCGGAACGCGTTCTCGGCGATCTTCGTGTTGACCACGAGGATGCCGAGCACGCCACCGACCACCAGCAGCAGGATCAGCGCGACGAACGGCACGCGCGGACCCGTCACGGGCGGCGGCGGTGCGACCTTCAGCCGCGGCACCCCCGCCGCGGGAGCGGTCGTCCGCTCCTTCGGACGCAGGGCGGCAGTGCCCTCCGTCGGGAACTGCCGCGCGGCGCGCGGGTCCGTCCGGTGGGCGCGGATGCCCCGCCCGACCTGGCGCTCCGTGGTCCGGCCCCCCGACCGCGGTGCGCGCTTCTGATCTGTCATGTTCCCTCCCCCTGGTTCTCGTCGTCCTCGTGGGACTCCGCGGCCGCAGCACGGCGGTCGCCGCCTCCGGTCCGACCCGCCGTTCGCGCGGCGGGCTGGTGCAATGCCTTGACCCGGCGTGGCCGGTCTGGTGTGACCGCGTCGGGATCGATCCGTTCCGCCGCCCGCAGCCGCACCGACGCGGCCCGCGGGTTGGTCGTCACCTCGTGGTCGTCGGGCAGCTCGACGCCCCGGGTGAGCAGGCGCAGCGTCGGCCCGGTGCCGGGCAGCTCGACCGGCAGGTCGATCGGCCCGGTGGACCGGGCCCGGGCGGCCATCGCCCGCTTGGTGATCCGGTCCTCGAGCGAGTGGTAGGACAGCACGACGATCCGGCCGCCCAGGTCGAGCGCGTCCAGTGCCGCCGGCACCGCCCGTTCCAGCGTGTCGAGCTCGCCGTTGACCTCGATCCGCAACGCCTGGAAGCTGCGCTTGGCCGGGTGCCCGCCGGTCCGCTTGCCGGCCTGCGGTATCGCGTCGCGGACGAGCTCGGCCAGCCGCGCCGACGACGTGATCGGCTCCTTGGCCCGCTCGCGCACGATCGCGTCCACGATCCGGTTGGCGAACTTCTCCTCGCCGTACACCCGCAGCACCCGGATCAGGTCCCCCGGGCTGTAGGTGTTGACGACGGTCTCGGCCGTGATGCCCCGGGTCTGGTCCATCCGCATGTCCAACGGCGCGTCCTGGGCGTACGCGAAGCCCCGGTCGGGCACGTCGAGCTGGAGCGAGGAGACGCCGAGGTCCATCAGCACCCCGTCGACCGCCGCGATGCCGAGGTCGTCGAGCACCTCGGGCAGGTCGTCGTAGACGGCGTGCACCAGCCGGACGCGGTCGTCGAAGCGGGCCAGCCGCTGCCGGGACGCCGCCAGCGCCTCGGTGTCGCGGTCGAGCCCGATCAGCAGGACGTCGGGGTGCGCGGAAAGGATCGCCTCGGCGTGCCCGCCGAGACCGAGGGTGGCGTCGACGTGGACGCGCGGGCCCTGCCGGGTCGGACGGCCGAGCGCCGGAGCGAGTAGCTCGAGCGTCCGCTCGAGCAGCACCGGCACGTGCGTGCCGCGTGGCTCCTGCATCGGTTGTCCCCCCAGTGACCCGCCGTCTTCCGTCGTGCCAGACGGCTGCATCGCTCGCCGTACCGCCAGATCCCCATCCGCCCCCATGCCTGGCACCGGGGAAGGGACGCCAGGGACGGAGCGGGTGGAGATCTCGCGGTACGGCGGGCGAACGGCGGCGGTACCGGGTTTTCGCGGAACCCGGTGCGACGTCGCCCTACAGTCCGCCGGGCAGCACCCCCTCCTCGATGTCGGCGAAGTCGTCTTCGCTCTCCGCGAGGTAGGTGTCCCAGGCCTGCTTGTCCCAGATCTCGACCCTCGTGCTGGCGCCGATCACGACCAGCTCTCGGGACAGACCCGCGTATTCCCGCAGGTGTGCCGGGATGGTGACCCGACCTTGCTTGTCGGGCACCTCGTCATGCGCGCTGGCGAAGAAGACCCGGCTGTAGGCCCGTGCGGCCTTGTGGGTCATCGGCTGCTCGCGCAACTGACCCGCGATCCGCTGGAACTCGGGCGTCGGGAAGACGTAGAGACAGCGCTCCTGCCCTTTGGTGATCACGACACCTCCCGCCAACTCGTCCCGGAACTTCGCCGGCAGGATCAACCGGCCCTTTTCGTCCAGGCGTGGGGTATGCGTGCCGAGAAACATTCGGCCCACCCCCTCGCGCGGCGGGCGGATTCGCGGTCCACCCGAGGCCGGCGGACCCTCCCGGCCCCGCCATTGATCCCCACTCTACTCCACTTCCCTCCACCCGCAACCAGAATCCGCCTTCACATCCCGCCGCCCCGCGCGTAAAACCGCAGGTCGAAGGCGGTGGGGCGGAGTGGAGGGCCGAGCCGGGCCACCGCTTGTCCAAATGCCGACAAGCTCCATTGCGGGCGTAACGATTTGCGCAATCGCCTCGTTAGCCACACCCGTTACCGACTTTCGGGGGCTTCTCGGGGCTTGGTGGAGGGCTTTCTTCCACCGCGGTGGAGCGAAGTGGGGGCACGACGGCCTGGCCGTCGTGCCCCCACGGGAAATCGCTACGGAGATACGTCAGACGAGCCGGCGCACCACGTAGTTCCGCGACCAGATCTTGTGCTTGCCCACCCGGCTGCCGGCGTGCGGCGAGTCGTACATATAGCCGCCGCCCGCGTAGACGCCGGCGTGCGTACCGTACGAGCCGCTGCGGATGACGATCAGGTCACCGGGGCGGGCGGCCGACTTCGACACGGCCCGGCCGTACCGCTGCTGGCTGTTCGCCTTGTGCGGCAGCTTCTTGCCCGCCGCCTTGCGGTAGACGTACATCGTGTAGCCGGAGCAGTCGAAGGCCGACGGCCCGGAGGCCGCGTACCGGTACGGCTTGCCGACGTGGCGCTTGGCTTCCGCGAGCACCTTCGCGCCGCTCGGCGTGACGGTGACCCGCATGGTCGGCGACCAGTACCTGGCATACCCACCACCACCCTTGAACACGATGCGGTACGAGGTGGTGGCGAGCGGCTTGACGGAGAACCAGTTGTAGCCGTTGGCGTACAACGTCTTGGTTCCCCGGGCCCGCCAGCTCCCCGAGGAGGCGGACCACTGCTCGAGGGCGACCGCCGTCCCGGCGCCCGCGGGCTTGCCGGTCTTCGGGTCGGTCACGGTGATCCGCAAGGTGGCGGCACTGCCCCAGGGGAGTTTCGGCCGCGAGTTGCTCGCGGCGATCGCCGGCCGCGAAACGGCCTCGGCCGCTGCGGCCCGGGCCGGCGACGTGGCGATCAGTTGGCCGGCGCACAGGCACGCGGCGGCGGTGGTAGCGACGATCCTGCTGGCCCGGGCGGTCGACCGCCCCGGACGGCGTGAACGGAGCTCTAGCACGTACGAGTTCCCTCCGGCACGCGTACGGAAGGCGCCGCCGGGCGTGCAGGCGCGGCTGGTGCCGCACCGGTCGACCCCCGGCGTCCGCCCCGTCCGCTGGCGGCGGAGTGGCGACGCTGGTTCCCCCCATCCCCGCTCTGGTATGCCGTGGGCTAGACGTCAACGACTGCACCGCGGGGATGAGCGGGGTGAGGCGTGTCCCCATGCGGCACGGTGGTCACGCGGTTAACGTGACCGGCCCTCAGTTTGTAGCCGATCGGGCGTTATACGCTTTGGAGTCGACTAACTACACGGTGAAGTTGGCACGCTTTGACTTGCCCTTCTGGACGGGGAGTGCCCGATTCGTCACCGACAGTGGGTCACTGTCCGATCCGCTGTCCGTGATAACGATCAGTGACGATGAGCACACGACTCGTTCGGGTACCCGGGTTGAATTCGGACATTTTGCCCGACCCGACGTCTGCGCGCGACCAGCCGCGTGCTATGTCCTGTCCGGTAACCTCGCTCGCGTGACGGACGCGAAAATGCCCCTGCGGGCGAAGGTGGCCAGCTCGGTGTCGCGCACCGCGGCGGCGCTCTCCCGCGCCGCCGGGCGCGGCGACGGTTCCGTGATCGGCGGCTGGATCGGCCTCAAGATCGACCCTGAGCTGCTCAAGCACCTCGCCGCGGGTCGGTCGGTGGCGCTGATCTCCGGCACCAACGGCAAGACCACGACCACCAAGCTCACCGTGGCGGCCCTCGAGAGCGCCGGCCGGGTGGCCACCAACGCGTTCGGTGCCAACATGCCGACGGGCCACACCTCGGCGCTGGCCAAGGCCGGCGCCACGCCGTACGCGGTGCTCGAGGTCGACGAGCACTACCTGGCCCGGGTCCTCGACGAGACCAGGCCGCGGGCCGTCGCGCTGCTCAACCTCTCCCGCGACCAGCTCGACCGCGCGAAGGAGGTGGCGATGATGGCGCAGATGTGGCGCGAGGCGCTGGCCCACCACCCCGACGTGCACGTCGTCGCCAACGCCGACGACCCGATGGTGACCTGGGCGGCGTACCACTGCGCCTCGGTGACCTGGTTCAGCGCCGGCCAGCGCTGGCACGACGACTCCTGGGTCTGCCCCGAGTGCGGCGGCGCGATCGAGCGGGCCGGCGGCGACTGGCGGTGCACCACCTGCCCGCTGCGCCGGCCCCGGCCGCAGTGGGTGGTCGAGGAGGACGGCGTCGTCGACCCGACCGGCGCCTGGCACCAGGTCAAGCTCTCCCTGCCCGGCACGGTCAACATCGGCAACGCGGCCACCGCGCTCGCCGTCGCGGCCCAGTTCGGCGTCCGTCCCGCCGACGCGGTCCTGCGGCTGGGCTCGGTCACCTCGGTCGCCGGCCGCTACGCCCAGGTCGAGCGCGACGGCCGGCTCATCCGGCTGCTGCTCGCCAAGAACCCGGCGAGCTGGCTCGAGGCCTTCGACATGGCCGAGGCCGCGCCGACCCTGCTGTCCATCAACGCCCGGGACCCCGACGGCCTCGACACGTCGTGGCTGTTCGACGTGGACTTCGCCCCGTTGTACGGCCGGCGCGTGCTGATCACCGGCGACCGCGCGTACGACCTGGCGGTGCGCCTCCAGGTCAACGGCATCCCGTTCGAGCACGTCACCTCGTTCGCCGACGCGCTCGCGGCGGTGCCGCCAGGACGCCTCGAGGTCATCGCCAACTACACCGCCTTCCAGGACATCCGAGCGGAGCTGGACCGTGTCAACTGAAGACCTGCGGATCGTCTGGATCTACCCCGACCTGCTGTCCACCTACGGCGACCGCGGCAACATGCTGATCCTCGCCGCCCGCGCCCGGGCCCGCGGCATCCCGGTGGAGACCATCGAGATCCGCTCCGACCAGGCGCTCCCCGACTCCGCCGACCTCTACCTGCTCGGCGGCGGCGAGGACGGCCCGCAGGCGCTGGCCGCCCAGCGACTCAACGCCGACGGCGGCCTGCACCGGGCGGTGGCGCGGGGTTCGGTGGTGTTCGCGGTCTGCGCCGGCTACCAGCTGCTCGGCACGTCCTTCTTCGCCAAGGGCGCCGCCTACCCCGGCCTGTCGCTGCTGGACCTCCAGTCCGACCGCGGCCCCGCCCGGGCCGTCGGTGAGCTGCACGGGGTGATCGACCCGCGGTTGGGCCTGCCGCCGCTGTCGGGGTTCGAGAACCACGGCGGGCGTACGCACCTCGGCCCGGGCGTCTCGCCGCTGGCGCAGGTGACCACGGGGATCGGCAACGACGGCACCAGCGAGGGGGCGTGGCGGGGCAACCTGATCGGCACGTACTCCCACGGCCCTGCCCTGTCCCGCAACCCCGCGCTCGCGGACCTGCTGCTGCGCTGGGCGACCGGAGCGGGCTACCTGCCGCCGCTCGACGACACCTGGACCGACCGCCTGCGCCACGAGCGCCAGGTCGCCGTCGCACCGTGACCGAACCGCGGCGCTGGCATCGCCATCCGGCGCTCCGGTTCGCCGCTCTGATTACCCTGCTCGGCGTCTTCGGTCTGCTGTTGCTGGTGGCGCCGCCAGACCTGCGGGCTATTCCGGACGCGGTCGACCGGCTCGGGCCGTTCGCGCCGGTGGCCGCGGTCGGCGTGGGCGCCGCGCTGCTGATCGCGTTGGTGCCGCGCACGCTGATCACCGTGGCCTGGGGTGCGTTGTTCGGTCCGTTGGGCGGTGCCGGCTACACCCTGGCCGCCGCGTTCCTGGCCGCGCTGCTGGGTTTCGCGGTCGGGCGCTGGCTAGGGCGCGACTTCGTCCTTCTTCGGGTGCGCGGTCGGCTGGCCCGGCTCGACGGCTGGTTCACGCGGCAGTCGGTGTTCGGGGTGATCACCGTTCGGCTGTTGCCGATCGGCGGGTTCGGGCTGGTCAGCTACGGCTATGGGACGACCGGGGCACGGCTGCTTCCGTACCTGGTCGGCAGTGTGATCGCCTCGACTCCGTCGGCCTTCGGCTATGCGGCCATCGGGTCGGCGGTGGTGTCGCCGGGTTCCGTCAACTGGTTCGCGGTGGCGCCGGCGTCGTTCGGGCTGTTCGCCACGGCGGTCATCATCTGGCGGTGGCGGCGCTCCGCCGGATCATCCACACGTCGATCGGATCCTCCCGCTCGACCGTGAAGCCGTGGCGCTCGTAGAGCCGGCGGGCCCTGCTGCCCTGGAGCACGTTCAGGCGGATCGGGTCCTCGTCCAGCACGCTCCGCAGGACGGCTTCGCCCAGGCCTTGGCCCTGCCGGGCGGGCCCGATGTAGAAGTGCTCCAGCCATCGGCCGTCGTCCGCGGGGCGCAGGGCGATGCTGCCGGCGAAGGCGCCGTCGACCACGATGATCTTTGTGTGCCGCGGCTCGAAGCCGTCCCTGAACCGCTGGCGTACGCGGTGCTCGTCGAACCGGCCCAGGCGTTCCAGGTCCGGGCGCAGCACGATCGCCCGCAGCTCGGCGATCTTTTCGACGTCGGCCGCGGTCGCGGTTCTCAGTGACCAGTCCATCGTGGTCAGGCGGTGGTGCCGCCGTCGACGACCACGTCGTGGCCGACGACGAAGCTGGACTCGTCGGACGCCAGCCAGAGCACGGCCTGCGCGACCTCCCGGGGCTCGCTGACCCGGCCCGCGGGGACGGTGGCCCGGATGCGGGCATCGCGGTCCTCCCGGCTCTCGCCGGGGCGGAAGGACATCGGGGTGTCGCTGGCGCCCGGGCTGACCGCGTTGATCCTGACGCCGTCACCGATGTGGTCCCGGGCGGCGGTGCGGGTCAGCACGCTGACGGCGGCCTTGGTCGCCGCGTAGGCCGCGATGCCCGGCCGCCGGCCGTGCGCCCCGATGTTGGAGGCCATGTTGACGATCACGCCGCCACCGTTGGCCCGCATGTGCCTGATCTCGTGCTTCATCGCGAGGAACACCCCGGTCAGGTTGACGTCGACGTGCCGCTGCCAGTCCTGCTCGTCCACATCGGCCAACGGCGCGGGCGGAGTGAAGACGCCGGCGCTGTTGAACGCGACATGCAACCCACCGTGCCGCCTCGCAACCTCGGCGACCAAGGCAGCAACCTGCCCGCTGTCGGTGACGTCGGCCACGACCCAGTCGATCTCGCCGTCACCCTCCTCCAGCCGCGCGGCCGCCGCGGCAAGCTTCTTGCCGTCGCGCCCCGCCAGCACGACGGTCGCTCCCCGCTCGGCGAACGCCTGCGCCGTAGCCCCGGCGATCACACCAGCGCCACCGGTGATCAGCACAACCCGCCCGTCAAATCGCGCACTCATGGCGCTATTCCTACTGGCTCCGGTTTCGCCGCCCGTCGGTGATCACCGCCGCGGTGAGCCGCGTCTCCCCGCACGGAATTGTCAGAGGTCCATGCGACGATCCCGGGCATGGAAGAGACGTTGCGCCGCCAAGACGCGTCGGCTGCGGTGACCCACCTGGGCTGGCGGTTCCTGCTCGGCACGCTACGCACGGGTGTCGCGGTCGGTTCGCTGTCACAGGCGGCCGAGGTGGCGACGCTCGCGGTCACGACCTGCGGCGCCGAGGCCGACGACCACCTACGCGTCGACCTACGCCCGTCGCGGGTCACCCTCACACTGCAGTCGCCGAAGCAGGCAACGGTGACGTCCCACGACGTCGATCTAGCGAGACGTCTCACAGCCGCGCTGTCAGACGTGGGCCGACAAACCGACCCATGGTCGACCCAACTCCTGGAGATCGCGATCGACGCGCTGGACATCGCGGCGATCCGCCCGTTCTGGGCAGCGCTACTGGGCTACACCCCGGAAGCCGACACAGACGTCGTCCTGATCGACCCGCAGGGCCAGGGCCCGACGATCTGGTTCCAACAGATGGACCAACCACGCCCACAACGCAACCGCATCCACTTCGACCTCTGCGTCCCCCACGACGAAGCCGAACACCGCCTATCCACGGCCCTGTCAGCCGGCGGCCGCCTGGTCTCGGCCAAAGACGCCCCCGCGTTCTGGATCCTGGCCGACCCAGAGGGCAACGAAGCATGCATCACGACCTGGCAGGGCCGAGACGACTAACCACCAGCCGCCGCGTCGCACAACGGGGTCGGCCCAGCAGCACGCGACCGGGTCGCCGAGCGGCAGCAGCTGACCACAAACACCGAAGCGCGCGATGTGGCGAGCGACCACGCAGCCCAACCACAACGCGACAGCAAGGCACGCGACCGGTCGTGGGACGGGGGTCGAGCGACCAACCACGAACGCCCCCGTCAACGCGGATCGGAACCGGTCGCGGGACGGGTTTGCGCGACCAACGACGAAGGCCGGGTCCGGCGGGAGCGACGGTGGCGCCTCCGACGGACCCGGGACATCAATCTTCAGATCTTGACTTTGCCTTAGACGACGACGCTGACCATTCGGCCCTTGATGACGATGACCTTCTTCGGCGCCTTGCCGCTCAGTGCGTCGTCGACCGCGGCCAGAGCCGCAACCCTGACCTCGTCCTCGGCGGCGTCGGCGGCCACCGACACGCGCCCGCGGACCTTGCCGTTGACCTGGACCGGATAGGTGACCTCCTCGGCCACCAGCAGCGCCGGGTCGGCCACCGGGAAGTCGCTGTAGGCCAGCGACTCCGTGTGCCCCAGCCGCTGCCACAGCTCTTCGGCCACGTGCGGGGCGAAGGGCGCGGTCATCAGCACCAGCGGCTCGACGGCCTCGCGCGGGGCCGGGCCGCCCAGGGCGGTCAGGGCGTTGGTCAGCTCGATCAGCTTGGCCACGCCGGTGTTGAAGCGCAGGTCGTCCAGGTCGACGCGGACGCCGTCGATGATCCGGTGCAGCACGCGCCGGGTCGGCTCGTCGGCCGGCTCGTCGCTGATCCGGGTGACACCGCTCTCCTCGTCGACGACCAGGCGCCAGACCCGCTGCAGGAATCGTTGCGCACCGACCACGGCGCGGGTCTCCCAGGGGCGGGAGACGTCCAGCGGGCCCATCGCCATCTCGTAGACCCGGAACGTGTCGGCGCCGTAGGCCTCACACATCTCGTCCGGCGTGACCACGTTCTTCAGCGACTTGCCCATCTTGCCGTACTCGCGGCGCACCTCGACGCCCTCGTGGAACCAGTGGCCGTCGCGGTCCTCGACCTCTTCGGCCGGCACGACCATGCCGCGCTCGTCGCGGAACGCGTACGCCTGGATGTAGCCCTGGTTGAACAGGCGGCGGTACGGCTCGAACGACGAGACGTGACCCAGGTCGAACAGGATCTTGTGCCAGAACCGGGCGTACAGCAGGTGCAGGACGGCATGCTCGACACCGCCGACGTACAGGTCGACACCGCCGCAGTCGCCCTCGTGCCGCGGGCCCATCCAGTAGGCCTCGTTCTCGGGATCGACGGCCTGCTTGTCGTTGTGCGGGTCCAGATAGCGCAGCGAGTACCAGCACGAGCCGGCCCAGTTGGGCATCGTGTTGGTGTCGCGGACGTAGCGCTTGGGTCCGTCGCCCAGGTCCAGCTCGACGTCGACCCACTCGCGGGCCCGGGACAGCGGCGTCTCCGGGTTGCTGGCCGCGTCGTCCGGGTCGAAGGTGCGCGGCGCGAAGTCGTCGACCTCGGGCAGCGAGACCGGCAGCATCGAGTCGGGCAGGGCGACCGGCAGCCCGGTCTCGTCGTACACGATCGGGAACGGCTCGCCCCAGTAACGCTGGCGGCTGAACAGCCAGTCGCGCAGCCGGTACGTGGTCGCGCCGACGCCGGCGCCGTGCGACTCCAGCCAGGCGATCATCGTCGCCTTGGCCTCGGTGACGCCCAGGCCGTCCAGCACCAGGCCGCGGTCGGGTGCGGCCGAGTTGATGGCCGGGCCGTCGCCGGTGTACGCCTTGCCGTCGAAGCCGTCGGCCGGCCGCACCGTGCGGATGATCGGCAGCTCGAAGACCTCCGCGAACTCCCAGTCGCGCTCGTCCTGGCCGGGCACCGCCATGATCGCGCCGGTGCCGTAGCCCGCCAGCACGTAGTCGGCGATGAACACCGGGACCCGTGCGCCGTTGACCGGGTTGACCGCGTAGGTGCCCGTGAAGACGCCGGTCTTGTCGCGCGCCTCGGCGGCCCGCTCGACCTCGGTCTTGCGGGCGGCGGCCCGCCGGTACTCCGCGACGGCCTGCACCGGCGTCTCGTGCCCGCCGGTCCACGGCGCGTGGGTGCCCGAGGGCCAGTGCGCCGCGGTCAGCGTGTCGACGATCGGGTGCTCCGGCGCGACGACCATGTAGGTCGCCCCGAACAGGGTGTCCGGCCGCGTCGTGAAGACCGTGATCTCACCCGAGGCGCCGGCCGCGGTCTCGAACGGGAAGTCGACGTGGGCGCCGGTCGAGCGGCCGATCCAGTTGCGCTGCATCATCTTGACCGGCTCGGGCCAGTCCAGCGTCTCCAGGTCGTCGACCAGCCGGTCGGCGTACGCGGTGATCCGCATCATCCACTGCTTCAGCCGGCGCTTGAAGACGGGATAGTTGCCCCGCTCGCTGCGGCCGTCGGGGGTGACCTCCTCGTTGGCCAGCACGGTGCCCAGCCCCGGGCACCAGTTGACCGGCGCCTCCGAGACGTACGCCAGCCGGTGCTCGTCCAGCAGCGCGCGCCGCTCCACCCCCGACAGGTCGGCCCAGGCCTTGTCGCCGGGGACCGGCCGGGTGCCCGACGCGTACTCCGCGATCAGGTCGTCGATGGGCCGGGCCTTACCGGCCGCGGCGTCGTACCACGAGTTGAAGATCTGCAGGAAGATCCACTGGGTCCAGCGGAAGAACTCCGGCTCGCTGGTCGCGATCTTCCGGCGCTCGTCGTAGCCCATGCCCAGCCGGCGCAGCTGCGCCCAGAACCGGACCATGTTGCGCTCGGTGGTGATCCGCGGGTGGGTGCCGGTCTGCACCGCGTACTGCTCGGCGGGCAGCCCGAAGGCGTCGAAGCCCATCGGGTGCAGCACGTTGAAGCCGGTCATCCGCTTGTAGCGGGTGTAGACGTCCGTGCCGATGTAGCCCAGCGGGTGACCGACGTGCAGGCCGTCACCGGACGGGTACGGGAACATGTCGTGCACGTACATCTTGGGCGCGCCGGCCCGCGGGTGCTCGGGGTCGGCCAGCTCGCCGACCGGGTTCGGCGCCCGGAACGTGCCCCGCGCCTCCCAGTAGTCCTGCCACCGCTGCTCGATGTCGCCGGCCAGCGCCGCCGTGTACCGGAACGGCGGGACGTCCTGGTCGGGACGCTCGGCTGCCTCGCTCATGTTCGCCACCTCGGTATTTTCGTCGTCAGGGCCAGCACCGCGTCGCGCGGGGGTGAACGGGGCCAAATTCTGGGCATAAAAAAGCCCCTCACGCAGGAGGGGTAGCCGTGCCGGTCGCGTCAGCGCGTCAGCACGGCTCGATAAGGAGCAGGAAGGCCCTGGCCATGGGGGCATGATACCCCGGTCAGCGATAGATCGCGAACGCCGCGCTCGCCACCGTCCGGCCGACCGCATCGACGATCTCCCGCACCGGGTCCGACAGCTTGCCCCGGATCTCCCGCAGCCGCTGGTCGAGCCCGGCCAGCGGCATCGCGACGAAGACGTGGTCGTGCAGCAGCACGGCGTGCACCAGGCCGCACAGGGCGGCGGTCGGCTCGTCGGGCTGCGAGCGGCCGTGTGCCGCGTACCACATCCGCACCGTGATCGACCGGACCACCGTCTCGTCGACCGGGTAACGGGTCACCGGCACCAGGCCGAGCCGGCGCTGGGCGACCTTGGTGAGGACGCCCTCGGCGAGCAGGTCGGCCCGCACGGCGTCGCCCGCACCGGTGCGGAGCTGGCTGAGCGCGCCGGCCAGCGGCGGCGGCTTGGGCGCCCGGACGATCGCCGCCAGCAGAGCGTCGTTCTGCGCGTCGCCGGTCGGCACCGCCTCGATCACGCCGAGCCGACCGCCGGAGACGCCCACCCGGCCGGCGAGCACGAGCTCGACCAGCCGGGCACCGGCGACTCCGATGTCGAGGCTCTCGGGGTGGACGGCCGGCTTGCCTCCACTGTCGAAGCCGAGCACGAACAGCTCTTCGCGCAGCCGCACCGAATCCGTCCCTCCCCCTCGACGGCGTTCAGCGGTAGCTGTCGGCGAGGGCGCGCAGTCGGGCGTGGGCGCCCTGATACATGTCGACGGAGGGAAGATAGCGCTTGGCCACCTTGGCGACCATCGTGTAGTTGGCGTCACACACATTGCCCACGGGTGCCTCGCCCGCCTGGCTGATCAGTTGATACGAGTCGAGGACGTCCAGCTTGCCGGCGTCGGCGACCCAGGTCACCAGGTCGTGCTGGCTCATCCGGAACGCGTCCTCCAGCGGCCGCGCCGAACCCGCCGACATCAGGTGGTCGTCCGTCTCCAGCCGCGGGGTCGGCGTGGCCACGCCCTTGATCAGCTCGACCGCGACGACGGTGTTCATGGCCGCCTCGACCGCGACACCGCTGACCTCGCCCTGGCCCTGGCGGGCGTGCCCGTCACCGAGCGCGAACAGCGCGCCCGGCACATTGACGCCGAAGTAGACGGTGCTGCCGGCCCGGAGCTCCGGGGTGTCCATGTTGCCGCCGTGCACGTCCGGGACGATGGTCATCCGGGCCTCGAACGCGCCCGGCGCCAGCCCGACCGTGCCGTGCATCGGGTCCAACGGCAGGTCGACGGTGAAGTCGCTGTTGCGGGCCGTGTAGCGGACCAGCCCGTTGGTCTTGTCGATCTCGTAGACCCAGACGCGCTCCTCCAGCGGCTCGTGCAGCATCGCCGTGGTGTGCGTGGCCGTAAGCGCCCCGAAGTGCGGGAACGTCGACGAGACGGCCCAGTCCCGGGCCGGGGTGATCGAGACGAAGTGCAGCGCGAGCGTGTCGCCCGGCTCCGCACTCTCCACATAGAACGGTCCGGTGACCGGGTTGAGGTAGGGGAACTCGCAGACCTGCGAGGGCAGGTCGCCGACGCCCCGGACGACACCACCGAAACAGTCCTCGGTGTACGTGTCCAGGATGTCCCCGGACTTGATGCGGGCCACCGGCTCACGGCCGCCGAACGTGTAGCTCAGTTCGGCGGCCGTCGGCCGGTAGCGGAGAACGTCGGTCACGCTTCCGCCTTCCGTGTGCGTGCAGTGCTGGTGATCTTAGGGAGCGGGCGTCAGGTTGTCGTCGGGGTCCACCGTGGTCTCCTCCGACATGCCCGACAGCATCGGCGTGCGCTTGGTGGCGACAAGGAAGGCGACCACGGCGATGCCGAGCAGGACCCAGATCCCGCCGATCAGCTGGGCGAAGATCTTCTGGTTGACCACGACGTAGACGAGCATCGCCAGGCCGACCGCGGGCAGGACCGCGTGCCGCAGCCAGTCGCGGCTGCCGTTGCGGACCACGTACCACCAGAAGACCGTCAGGTGCAGCACGATGAACGCGATCAGGGCGCCGAAGTTGACCAGGCGACCGAGGTCGGCGATCGCATCAGCCTCGCGGGTGAACCAGAGCGTCAGGCCGAGTACCAGCGACAGGCCGGCGACCAGGAACACCGCGTTGGTCGGCACCGCGTGCTTCGGCGAGACCCGGGCCAGGAACGACGGGAGCTGCTTGTCCCGGGCCATCGCGAAGAGCAGCCGGGAGGTGGCGCCCTGCGCGACCATGGCGTTCGCGATGCCCCACGCCAGCGCGGTGGCCAGCGAGGTCAGCACGTACATCCAGTGCCCGCTGGCCGTCTCGGCGGCCGCGGCGAACTCGTCGCCCGCCACCGGTCCGCCGTTGAGCAGGCCGTCCGGGTTCGGCACCAGCATCGAGCCGAGCCAGGTCTGGAGGACGAACAGCACGCCGGCGACGATCAGCGCGCCGGCCATCGCGCGACCGATCTTGCTGGCCTCCTCGCGGTTCTCCTCCGCCAGCATCGAGATGCCGTCGAAGCCCAGGAAGGAGAGCATCGCGACGCCGACCGCGGCGAAGATCAGCGACCAGCCGAACAGGTCACCGTTGAACAGCGCCGTGCCGGCGGACAGGCCGTTGCCCTTGCCCTGGCCGAGCGCGATCAGGAAGACGACGACCACCAGGGCCAGCACGACGAGCTGGGCGATCAGGAACCAGCGGGTCACGGTCGCGGTGATTTTGATGCCGAGGTAGTTGACGACGGTGTTGACGACGACGAAGGCGACCAGCCAGACCGCGGTCGGAATCGCGGTGACGATCGCGTTCATCGAGAATGCCGCGACAACGTAGAGAAGGCTGGGTACGAGGATGTAGTCGAGCAGAATCGCCCAACCCGCGACGAATCCCACCGGTGGCGCGATTCCACGGCTCGCGTAGTTGTAGACGGATCCGGCCATCGGGAAGGCCTTCACCATCTGCGCGTACGAGTTCGCCGTGAAGAGCATCGCCACGAGCGCGACCAGGTAGGTGAGGGCGACCATGCCGCCCGAGACCTGGAAGACGGCACCGAAGATCGCGAAGGGTGCGATCGGCACCATGAACACGAGGCCATACGCCAGCATGTCGATGAACCGGAGCTCACGCCGAAGCTCCTGGCGGTAACCGAAGTTCTCGAGGGATGCGGATCCCTCTGCCGGTTGCGGACTCACGCCCGCCTGAGGGGAAGCCATGGCGAATCACGATAGTGGTCGATGATCGTTTGTGAAAGGTATCGATCCGCCATTTCATCGCGTGGTTTGTCGTTGTTTCCGATTATCCGACCAAGGCCCTCTCGCGCGGTCAAACCCCCCATCCTGGACAGCGGGGGCGGCCGGGTCGGCGCCGCCGAAAAATCCAGATAGCCTGATGGGACGGGTGGGGCCGGCGGTGTTGCGGCGGCCTGCCGATTTCTGCCCGCACCTGGTGAACCAAACCACGGGCCCGAACGCTCTTGTGTATGTAGCCGCGACACCCCCGAGGAGGAGGCCCGTGACACAGCAGACCTGGGACGATCTGGGCGCACCACTGCCCGGTCCCGAGTTCCGAGCTGCCAGCGATGCCATCGTGACCAACATCGAGCAGGTCATCGAAGGCAAGACGGCGACGGTGCGGCTAGCACTGGCCGTCCTCCTGGCCGAGGGCCACCTGCTGATCGAAGACGTCCCCGGCGTCGGCAAGACCAAGCTGGCCAAGGCGCTGGCCCGGTCGATCGACTGTTCCGTGCGACGCATCCAGTTCACCCCGGACCTGCTGCCCAGCGACGTCACGGGGGTCAGCGTCTACAACCAGGAGAACCACGACTTCGAGTTCAAGCCGGGCGCGGTCTTCGCCAACCTGGTGGTCGGCGACGAGATCAACCGGGCCTCGCCGAAGACCCAGTCGGCACTGCTCGAGTGCATGGAAGAGCACCAGGTCACCGTCGACGGCACCACGTACGAGCTGCAGACGCCGTTCATGGTGATCGCGACGCAGAACCCGATCGAGATGGAAGGGACCTACCCGCTGCCCGAGGCGCAGCGCGACCGGTTCACCGCCCGGATCGCGATGGGTTACCCCGACCCGGCCGCCGAGCTCGCGATGCTCGACGCACACGGCGCGCACGACCCGCTGCAGGCGCTGCGGCCCGTCGCCGACGCTGCCACCGTGCGCCGCCTGATCGCCACGGTGCGCGACGTGCACGTGGCCGACGCGGTCAAGCAGTACGCGGTCGACCTGGTCACTGCCACCCGCGAGGCGCCGGACCTGCGGCTCGGCTCGTCGCCCCGCGCGGCCCTGCACCTGATCCGCACCGCCCGGGCCGTCGCCGCCCTCGAGAGCCGCGACTACGTCCTCCCCGACGACCTGCAGGCGCTGGCCGTGCCGGTGCTCGCGCACCGGATCATCCCGACCGCCGACGCCCAGCTCGCCCGCCGCACGACCGACGCGATCGTCGCCGACATCGTGCACCGGCTGCCGCTCCCCCACCACCGCAGCCAGTCCCCATACGACACGCGCCCACAGTCCACCGACGGACGCGGCGACTACCGGAGGATGTGACGTGCGCGAAGCGCTGCGCGGGCTGACCACGCGCGGTCGCTCGTTCCTCGCCGCCGGCGGCGCGGCCGCCCTCTCGGCGCTGATCCTCGGTGAGAAGGACCTGCTCCGGGTGGCCGTCCTGCTGGCGATCCTGCCGCTGCTCGCGGCGGCCTACGTCGGCCGCAGCCGCTACAAGCTGGCCTGCAGCCGGTCGCTGGAGCCGCACCGCGTGCAGGTCGGCGCCAGCTCCCGGGTGATCCTGCGGCTGCAGAACCTGTCCCGGCTGCCCACCGGCACGCTGCTGCTGGAGGACCGGCTGCCGTACGCGTTGGGCAGCCGGCCCCGGGTCGTGCTGGAACGGCTCGGCGCGCACCAGGCCAGCTCCGTGGCCTACACGGTGCGGGCCGACGTCCGCGGCCGATACGAGGTCGGGCCGCTGGTGGTCCGGCTGACCGACCCGTTCGGGCTGTGTGAGCTGTCCCGGTCGTTCCCGTCGGTCGACCGGCTCACCGTGATCCCGCAGGTGGTGCCCCTGCCGCCGGTCCGCCTCGTCGGCGAGTTCGCCGGCACGGGCGACAGTCGGGCCCGCTCGGTCGCGGTGCACGGCGAGGACGACGCCGCGACCCGCGAGTACCGGCGGGGCGACGACCTGCGCCGGGTCCACTGGAAGTCGACCGCCCGGGTCGGCGAGCTGATGGTGCGTCGCGAGGAACAGCCCTGGGAGAGCCGGGCCACCGTGGTGCTCGACACCCGGCAGCACGGGCACCGCGGCGAAGGACCGACGTCCAGCTTCGAGTGGGCGGTCTCGGCCGCCGCCTCGATCGCCGTCCACCTGCGCGCGGCGGGCTACAAGCTGCGGCTCGTCACCGACGGCAACGTCGACGTCGACGCGTCCGAGGTCGGCGGCGAGGGAGCGCTCCTCGACCACCTGGCCGAGGTCAAGCTGTCGCCGCGCGGTGACGTCTCGCTGCTGGTCGAGCGGGTCCGGCGCCGCTCCGACGGCGGTCTCGTGATCGCCGTGCTGGGCGGGCTGGAGCCCGGCGAGACCGAGCTGCTGGCCGCCCTGCGCGGCAACAACGCGACCTGCATCGCGGTCCTGGTCGACACGTCGACCTGGCTCAACCTCGCCCCCGAGGCCCGCGTCGAGGCCGACGCCGCCCGCGAGGCGGCCGCGCTCGGCCTGCTCAGCAGCGGCTGGCGGGTCGTCGGCGCGGCACACGGCGACAAGCTGCCGGCGCTCTGGCCGCAGGCGGCACGCGGTTCGCAGGGCTTCGCCTACCGGGCCACCATGGCCGAAACGGTCGCCGGCACGTTGGGAGTGGCGCGATGAGGAGCCGGCGGCACATGGGGCTCGTGGCGGCGGTCGCCACGCTGATGGCCTCCGCACCCCTGAGCACGATCTTCGAGCAGTGGACCTGGATCTTCCAGTGCACGATCGCCGTCGCCCTGATCGCCGGCGCGGCCACCCTCGCCCGCACCGCGCGGGCGCCGGTGTGGGCGCAGTTCGTCGTCATGGTGGTGACCCTGCTGCTGGCGTTGACCTGGCTGTTCCCGAGCGGCGAGGAGATCGCCGGCCTCCTGCCCTGGAGCGGGACGCTGGAGCACTTCGGCGACCTGCTCACCCAGTCCGGCGACGACATGCGCACCTTCGCCGTCCCGGTGCCCGACCGCGACCCGCTGCTGTTCGTCACCGTGCTGGGCATCGGCGCGGTCGCCGTGATGGTCGACCTGGCCGTCGTCGGGCTGCGCCGGCCGGCGCTGGCCGGGCTGCCGATGCTGGCCATCTACTCGGTGCCCGTCGCCGTCTACCCGACGAGCGTCTCGTTCCTGCCGTTCGTCGTCGGCGCGATGGGCTTCCTGTGGCTGCTGGTCGCCGACAAGGTCGACGGCGTGCGCCGGTTCGGCCGCCGTTTCACCGGCGACGGCCGCGACGTCGACGTCTGGGAGCCGTCGCCGCTGGCCGCCGCCGGGCGCCGCCTCGCGATCGTCGGTGTGCTGGCGGCGGTCGCGCTGCCGGTGGCCGTACCCGGGATGACCTCTGGTCTGTTGACCCGCTTCAACGGCGGCTCCGGTGACGGCGTCGGGCTCGGCGACGGCTCCGGCCGGCCCGGCCGGGTCAACCTGTTCGCCGCGCTCAGCGGCCAGCTCCGCAAGACCGACGTGGTCACCTTCGCGCGCGTGACGACCACCGACCCCGACCCGTTCTACCTGCGGTTCGCGGTCGCCGACGACATCAGCTCCGAGGGTTTCCGCAGCCGTTCGCCGCAGGGCCGCAGCCTGCTGCAGCTCGAGGACCCGCGCGAGGAGCCCCGCGAGGGGGTCAGCTACGAGCAGTACTCGGCGGAGGTCGAGATCTCGTCCGACTTCCAGATGTCGTACGCGCCGACCTACGGCATCCCGATCGGCACCGACGGGCTCGACAACCAGTGGCTGTACGACACGAACCAGCAGGTCGTCTTCTCCAA
Organism: Asanoa hainanensis; assembly: GCF_900188485.1. Lineage (GTDB taxonomy): Bacteria > Actinomycetota > Actinomycetes > Mycobacteriales > Micromonosporaceae > Asanoa > Asanoa hainanensis. Next base: position 210,614 of record NZ_FZPH01000008.1, on the reverse strand, counting down.
CAAGGCGAAGGTCAACGGCAAGGACTACCGGTTCGACTTCATCCACAGCACGTTCACCGAGGCGGCCCTGCGCGCCGCACCCCCGCCCGACCCGGACAGCCTCGAGGTCAAGCGGTTCACCCAGGTGCCGTCGGTCCAGCTCGTGCAGAACAGGGTCGACTCGCTGGTCGGCGGCGAGACCAACACCTACGACCAGGTGATGGCGATCTACCGCTACTTCTCGTCGACCAACGGCTTCCGCTACGAGCTCCAGACCGAGGGCGGCACCGCTGGTGAGGACATCGTCAACTTCCTGACCAACAAGAAGGGCTACTGCCAGCAGTACGCGGCGACGATGGCCTGGATGGTCCGGGCGGCCGGCATCCCGGCCCGGGTGGCGTTCGGCTTCACCAACGGCACCTCCCGCGACGGCGACGCGATGGTGCTGACGAACCTCAACCTGCACGCCTGGACCGAGGTCTACTTCGGCCCGGAGTACGGCTGGGTGCCGTTCGACGCGACGCCCCGCACCGGCGTACCGGGCGCGGTCCGCCCCGACTACGCCCCCGACCCGGACGCGCCACGGATCACCCCGTCGGCGGTCCCGTCGTCGTCACCGGGCGCCGGATCCGACAGCTCGAGCGACCTGCCGGGCAAGGAAGACCCGGGCGGCAACGAGTCGCTGCCCAGCGGCCCGGCCCCGACGATCCCGAAGTGGCCATTCTACACCGCCGGCGCCATCCTGCTGGCTGTGCTGGTCTTGGGCATGCCGGCGTTCCGCCGGGGCACCCTCCGCCGCCGACGCCGCGCCGCGACCGCAGCGGCGGTTTCGTCGGAGCCGGGCACCGCGACGGTACTGCCGACGACGGAGGCGGCTCGCCGCAGCCGCGCCCACGCGCACGCGGCGTGGGACGAGCTGATGGACACCATGGTCGACTTCCGGATCCCGATCGACCGCACCGAGACACCCCGGGCCACCGCCGAACGCCTGGCGACGGCCGAACTACGCGGCGACCCGACCGGCGGCGACGGGGCTCGGTTGTTGGGCCAGGCCGAGGAGCGGGCGCGCTACGCCCGCAGCCCGCTGGCGGGTCCGGGCCTGCCGGATGCGGTCCGCTCGGTCCGCCGCGGTCTGGTCAACCGGGCAAGCCGCCGCACCCGCCTGGTCGCGGCGGTCTTCCCACCATCGGTGTTGGGCCGTTGGCGGGGGGCGGTGGTCGATGCCTCGACCGCGGTCGTGACGGCGATGTCCCGGCTACGCGAGCGGGCCGGCCGACTCAGCCCACGCCGCCTGCTGACCAACCGGGCCCGCTGAGGGTTGTCTTTTGGGGCCGCGCCGCCGACACGTTGTCGGCGGCGCGGCCTTTCCCGTTGATTCCGGTCCCGCAGGCCCCGCCGAACGGCATCGGGGCCTCGCGTTGGACCTAACGCTGCGCCGTGCTGCCGGCCGGTCCGTGGGTGACGAGGTCGCTCTGGACAGCGCGGGACCGAGCCACGTCACCGCCAGCCCGTACCACCGCGTCCACCGAAGAAGCCAGCCACCCGGGCCAGCCCGGGACCGACCACACGACCAACAACCGCAACCATCGGTCCGCCGGAAGAGCAACCGCCCTTGGGCCAGCGCGGATCGGTGCGGCGTTGCTGTTCGGCACGCCGTCAGGTCTGGCGGGCGACCAGACTCGCGTCGGGCCAGGCCACACGGAGTTTCATGGGGTTGCCGTTGAGGCGGCCGGGTACGCCGCCAGGGTCCGGGATGCGGGCACGTTCCGTCACGTGGCCGCCGTGGGGCCTGCGCGGCCGTGTTCTGTTCCTGCACCCACAGATAGAACGCCCGGCCGGTGCCGCGTTCGATGGCCTGTCGGGCCGCCCGAAGAAGCAGAGCCGACCCTAGGCCGCCGCGACGGCGGGCGTTGGTGATGTGGAGTTTGTCGACCAGCGAACCCCAGCATGGGTCGGCGTCGACGACGAGATGGACGAAGCCGGCTAGTTCGTGTCGGATTCCGGACGCTTCCGCCGCGCCGACGCGCGGCGCGCGGGTGGAGCCCTCTTCCGGGTGTGCGGCGAGGCTCGCGGGTCCGGATCCGGGCCCAGGCCCACCCTCTGGTCCAGGTCCGGATCCGAGACCACACGCGGGTCCAGGTTCGGCTCTGGGCCTACCGCTGGGTCGAGGTCCAGGTCCAGGTCCGGATCCGGGACCACACACGGGTCCAGGTTCGGGTCCGGGTCCACCCCTGGGTCGGGGTCCAGGTCCAGGTCCGGATCCGGGTCCAGGCCCGGGTCCAGGCCCGGGTCCAAGCCCGGGTCCAAGCCCCCGTCCAAGCCCCGGTCCAGGCCCGTCCAAGCCCGGGTCCGGGTCCGGGTCCAGGTCCGGGTCCGGGTCCGGGTCCGGGTCCGGGTCCGGGTCCGGGTCTAGGCCGGGGTCCAGGTCCAAGCCCGGGTCCAAGCCCGGGTCCGGGCCCGGGTCCGGGCCCGAGTCCGGGCCCGAGTCCGGGCCCGAGTCCAGACGCAGGCCCGAGTCCAGACCCAGATCCCGGTCCGAGTACAGGTCCGAGTCCAGATCCAGGTTCGAGCCCGGATCCAGGTCCGAGTCCGCGTCCAGGTCCGGATCTAGGTCCGAATCCGGGGCTGGGTCCGGGTCCAGGTCCGGGCCTAGCCCCGGCTTCGGCCCCGGCTTCGGCTTCGGCTTCGGCTTCGGCTTCGGCCAGGATCGTCACGTGCCGCGGGTTTGGGTCGGTGAGCCGGACCGACCAAGCGGGCCAGGCGCTCGGCGAGCAGGTCGCCGTCGAGGTACTCGTCACGGTAGGCGCCCCGGTAGAAACGCCGCCAACTGTCGGCGTGCAGGGCCGCGATGGCAGGGGCATCGGCGCTCGCGGCGAAGCGGAAGCGCATCGGGGAGTGCCTTCCGGAGACCGGAAAAAGGCGTCGGACGCATGGTCCGACGCCACCAGAGATGTGCCCCGGTGTGGCGGCCCGAACGCCGCCTCAGCGGGTCGTCAGCGGTGTCCCTCCGGGCGCTGCCGCCAGCGCTCTTCGAGACGGTCGATCAAGCCTGAACGCCGGACGCGCGTGCGGCGGCTGGCGGTGCCGCCCACGACGTGCAGGTCAGGCTGCTGCGCCTTGCGGTGCGACTGCATGGCGAACGCCGCGGCACCCAGCATGATGACGAAACCCGCCACGCCGAGCAGCGGTGTCTTGTTCACCGTGCCGAAGACAACCAGGGCCAGGCCAGCGATGATCACGACGGCGGCCAACAGCAGACGACGCCGCGCGTGGAAACGCGGGTCGCTGGCGCGCACGGCCGAGGCGAACTTTGGGTCCTCGGCAAGCGACCGCTCGATTTGCTCGAACAGCCGCTGCTCGTGCTCAGAGAGCGGCACGGCACTCCTCCCCGGTCGCGAGGTCGACCCGGGCGGGCCGACAGACCGTGACAGTCAAGCGACTGCTTACCCGCAAGTCTACGAGGGGCTTCGCGGGTCGGAAAGCGGGACGACCGACGGCCGGGGTCGAATTTCCATCCGTTCGCCCGTGAGGAGGCTGGCCGGCCGGACGACAGACCGCCCGAATCGGGCAGCTGCCGCATCAGCGGCCGCTTCCGCCTCTCGCCAACCGCGCTCCGGCGCACCGAGCTCCGGCTGCCGCGCGGCACCCGAGGCGACCGCCAGCCCCTCCACCCGCACCCCCACCAACCGGACCCGGTCACCGGGCCGAAGCGCCTGGTAGAGCGCCCAAGCCGTAGCGAAGATCTCCCGCGCCACGTCAGTCGGGGTGCCCATGGTGCGAGAGCGGTTGACGGTGCGGAAGTCAGCCAGTCGGACCTTGATGGACACCGTGCGACCGGCCTGGTCGGCCTCCCGCAGTCGCACACCGACCTTCGTCGACAATTCCAGCAGCGCGCGCTTGATCACTTCAGGGTCGGCGACGTCAGTGTCGAAAGTAACTTCGGCCCCAATCGATTTTTCGACATGCTCGGTCGAGACCCGCCGCGGATCGCGCGCCCAGGACAGCTCGTGCAGGTGCGCCGCGGCGGCGTCACCGAGCGCGGACCGCAGGAGCCCGACCGGCGCCTCGGCCACCGCGCCGACGGTCGTGAGACCGAGCCGGCGGAGCGTTTCCGCCGCCTTCTCCCCCACCCCCCACAGCGCGTCGACGGGAAGCGGATGCAGAAAGTCGAGCACCTGGTCACGGGGCACGACCACCACACCGTCGGGCTTGGCCCGGGCCGAGCCCAGCTTGGCCACGAACTTCGTCGAGGCCACCCCCACGGAGCAGCTCAGCCCCAGCTCGTCGGACACCCGCCGCCGGATCAACGCCGCGATCGCCGCCGGCGACCCCAGTAGTCGCGCCGCTCCCGCCACGTCGAGGAACGCCTCGTCGACGGAGAGCGGCTCGACCAGCGGCGTGACGTCGTGGAAGATCGCCATGACCGCTCGCGAGGCCTCGCCGTAAGCGGCAAAGTCGACCGGCAGGAACACCGCACCCGGACAGAGCGCCCGCGCCCGCGCGGTCGGCATCGCGCTACGCACGCCATAGGCCCGCGCTTCATAGCTGGCCGAGCTCACCACCCCACGCACCCCGACACCGCCCACGACGACGGGCCGCCCGGCCAGATCGGGCCGTTTGCGCACCTCGACCGACGCGTAGAACGCGTCCATGTCGACGTGCAGGATCACGCACCCGGTGTCATCGGCACCGGCCCCGAACCGCGGGTCACCCCCGCGCGGCACCACCTGACTGCGTCCCACGAGAAGAGGCTAACCAGGGGGTACGACGAAATTCCGGAGGCCACCTCGCATGATCAATTAGCGCATCCGGCATTCGCGCATTCGGACATCAACCGCTGGCCACCGGCGCGTGCCTGGGAAAGCGGGTGAGAGCTAGATGGGGGTGGTGTGTCAGGGACGGGCGACCAGCAGCGGAATCTCCATCTCCACCGCCGAATAGGCGCCGTGATAGGCGATCAGCATCGCCTTGATCGCGTGCTCCGACGTGGGCGCGACGACCGCATGGGTGCCGTGGCAGATGGCGACCACGTCGCCGATGCGTTCGAGGTTGCGGGCCGGCACCGGGCCGAACCAGCCCTGGGCGATGACGTCCTCGCGGTGGGCCACCCAGGCGGCGTCGCCGAGGACCTCGGTCCAGGTGGCCAGGACGTCGTCCGTGGCGCCGGGCAGCGTGTGCAGGTAGCGCACCCGCGGCTCGCCTGCCACGACGCGGACTCCGGCCTGGAGGCGCGGGTCGGCGTCGAAGTCGAAGCGGTGGTGTGCCGGCACGTCGAGCTGGCCGTGGTCGGCGGTGACCAGCAGCGCGGCGTCCGGGGGCAGGCCGTGCAGCACCCGGTCGAGCAGGCGGTCGACCTGGACCGCCGCCTCGCGCCACGGTTCCGAGTCGACGCCGAAGACGTGGCCGTAGCGGTCCAGGTCCGGGTAGTAGCCGTACGACAGCGCCGGGGGCGACCCCGCGTCGCCGAGCCCCAGCAGGACCGCCGCGGCGAGCTCGTCGACGTCTGACGCGGGCCGGTAGGCGGCACCCCGGTTGGCCGCGACCGTCAGGCCGCTGTCCGCGAACTCGGGACGGTTCGCGACGCTGACGGCCAAGCCGGTGGCCTCGGCGCGCTCGAACAGCGTGGGCACCGGCTGCCAGGCGGCGGGATTCGGGTCGGTGCGCCAGTGGGTGTGGGTGAGAACCGTGTCCGTGCCGGGGATCGCGACGCGGAAGCCGAGCACGCCGTGCGTGCCCGGGCTGACACCGGTGCCCAGCGAGACCAGGCTGGTGGGCGTCGTCGACGGGAAGCCCGTCGTGATCATCCGTGGGGAGCGGGCGGCGAGGTCGGCGAGGGTCGGCGCGAACGGGGCGGCCGTCGGGATCTGGTGCCAGCCGAGGCCGTCGACCAGCAGGACGGCGATCCGGCGTACGCCGGCGAGCTCCAACCCCAGGATGTCCTGGAAGCCCGGCACGCCGAGGTGCGCGAGCGCGCTCGGCAGCACGTCCATCAGGCTGTCGGCGCCGTACCTCGGAACGACCTGGTCGAACTCGCTCATACCGGTTCGGCGGGGCGGCGGGCGAGCAGGTGGAGCTGGGCGGCGATGTCCCGGTACGGCGACCGGGCCGCGGCCGCCAGCTCGAGGTCGAGCAAGGTCCGCGGGTCTTCGTCGGCAGCGGAGGCGGGCACCAGGTCGGCGACCACGCGTACGCCGTGGATGTCCTCGATCGCGAGCCCGGCACCGCGGAGCAGGTCCGCCGCACCGTCCGCGTCGTAGCGGCGGCGCAGCGTGTCGCGGGGCCCGGTGCGGCCGTCCGGGTCGGCGAGCAGCGCGGCGGCGGCCGCCAGGTGCCCGCCGGTCGCGCGGGCCAGCACGGCGGCGGCCCGGGACGCGACCAGCACCGACGCGGCACCACCGGGCCGCAACGCGGCGGCGATCGCGGCGACCACCCCGCGCGGGTCGTCGACCACCTCGAGCACGGCGTGGCAGAGCACCAGGTCGACGGAGCCCGGCGAGACCAGGCCGGTCAGCGCGTCCCCGTCACCCTGCACGGCGCGCACCCGGGGCGCGACGCCGGCCTCGACGGCACGCCGGTTGAGCGCCGCGAGCGCGTCCGGGCTCGCGTCGACGACGGTGACCCGGTGGCCGGCCTCGGCCAGCGGCACCGCGAAGCCGCCGGTGCCGCCACCGACGTCGAGGATGGTGAGGCCGCCCTCAGGTGCACGGTCGAGCTCGCGGCGCAGCACCTGCCAGACGACCGCGGTGCGGGGGCCGGGACGGACCGTTGTTCGCTCCACGCGCCGAGCCTAACGGTCGCGTGCTCGGCCGGCGTGACGTGCCGATCCGGGTCTGCCGGAACCCCCTCACGGATCACTCCCGTTTCATCGGTCGACAGCCCGTGTTCGGTGGATCGACGCTCCAGTCATTTCCGCTGAAAGGTCGGCGCGGCCGCTGGGAGACTGGTGGGGTGGCCACCCGGCGCTACCGGAGTGAGGTCCGGGCCGAGCAGGCCCGCGCCACCAGGCAGCGGGTGCTCGACGCGGCCCGGGGGTTGTTCGTCCGCCGCGGCTACGCGGGCACGACGGTCGAGGCGATCGCGGCCCGGGCCGAGGTGAGCGTGCAGACCGTCTACAACACGGTGGGTGGCAAGGCGGCGGTGCTCAAGGCCGTGTACGACGTGACCATCGCGGGCGACGCCGACCCGATCCCGATGATCGACCGGGCGACGGGGCGGGCCCTGCGCGCCGCCACCGACGGGCGTGAATGCCTGGCCTTGTACGCCCGGATGTGCCGCGAGATCTACGAACGGATCGGCCCGCTGGTGCCGATCCTGCTGACCGAGGGCGCGGCCGGCGACCGCGAGGTCCGCACGTTCATCGACACGATCGAAAGCGAGCGCGCACTCGGCACCACCAACATCGCCCGGCACGTGGCCAGCCGGTTCGGCCTGCGCGCCGGGCTGTCGGTCGACGACGCCGCCGACATCCTGTGGACCCTGACCTCCCCGGACGTTCTTTACCGCCTGATCCGCCGGCGCCGCTGGTCACTCGACCGCTTCGAGCGCTGGCTCGGCGAGACGATGGCCGACGCCCTGCTCGGCCAGCGCGGGGCCCCTGGCTAGGTCGCGTCCAGCCGATCAACGCGAGCCAACATCACAGCCAGATCGGAGCCGCCAGGTCGGACGCCTGCGGCCAGACACCGCCAGGCCGGGCCCAGACGCGTCTTAGCCCGCCAAGTGGACTCGGCAGGCCGACCCCATTAGGCCGGATGCCACCACGTCGGGCGTCGCCACCTCGGACCCCGCCAGTCCGAACCGCGCCACCTCGGGCGCCACCAGCCCGGACGCCACCAGGCCGGCCCCACGAGGTCAGAGCCCAGCGGGCAGCAGTCGCCAGATCGACCCCGCCGGGTGGCGGGCTCGGCCGGTCGCCGGCCGCGTTGATCGGCAATATCCACCTAGGCTGTCCGCCGTGGAGCGCTTCCTCGACGTCGGCGCCGACTCGGTCTGGGTCTCCGATCCCGGTGGCGCTGGCACGCCCGTTGTCCTCGTCCATCCCGGATGGGGCGACGCGAGCATCTGGGACGGTGTCCTGGCCCGGCTTCCGACGTCGATCCGACCGATCCGCTACGACAACCGCGGGTACGGACGCTCGCCCGCCCCCACCCAACCGTTCAGCTGGCACGACGACCTGGTCGCGGTCACCGACGGCCTCGCCGACGCCGTCATCGTCGGCCACAGCGGTGGCGGGGCCGCCGCCATCGGGTTGGCTCTCTCGTGCCCCGAGCGGGTCGGGTCGCTGCTGCTGGTCACTCCTGTCCCTGGCCTGTCGACGACTTCTTCACCCGGTTCGACGCCCTGTTCACCGCCGACGACCGGGACGGGCTGATCGACCTCGGCCTGCGGACGTGGGCGCGGGCCGATCCCGGGCCCGCTGCCCGGGCCCAGATCGCTGGGGCCGTCGCGGCCATGGCCGCCTGCGGCGACCTCCAGCAGCCCGACCCACCCGCCTTCGACCGCCTGCACACGATCACCGCACCCAGCCGCGTCCTGATCGCCGGGCTGGACCATCCGGGCGTTGTCGCCTGCGGTCACGCGGTGGCCGCCCGGCTCCCCCACTGCGAGCCATCGGTGATCCCGGAGGCCGACCACCTGCTCCCCCTCCACCACCCGGATCTCATCGCGGACGCGATCGCCGACCGTGTCAGCGGAAGTCGCGGGAGGCTGGTGTGACCGGGGGTGTGATGGCGTCGAGGCGGTCCGCGCGCAGGTTGACCACTCCCTCCGCCATCTCCAGCCGGCCGCGGACGACCAGGGCCGCGCTCCGCCGGGCCACCCGCTGGTAGCGCAGCCACAAACCCGGTGAGCAGGTGACGTTGAGCATCCCGGTCTCGTCTTCGAGGTTGATGAAGGTGACCCCGCCGGCGGTGGCCGGGCGTTGGCGGTGGGTGACGATGCCGCCGACGCGTACGCGTTGGCCGTGTTCGTAGCGGCCCAGGCGGGCGATCGGGATCGCGCCGATCGCCGCCAGCTGCGGGCGGATGAACTGGGCCGGGTGGCTGTCGGGTGACAGGCCGGTGGCCCAGACGTCGGCGACCAGGCGGTCGACCTCGCTCATGCCCGGCAGGACCGGTGCCTGGGTCGCGGCGGTCGTACCCGGTAGTCGGCCGGGGCGTTCCTGGGCCGCGGCGCCGGCGGCCCACAGCGCCTCGCGACGGGTCAGGCCGAAGCAGGCGAAGGCGTCGGCGGTGGCCAGGGCCTCCATGTTGGCGGTGGTGAGGCCGATCCGGCGGGCCAGGTCGGACATGTCGCGGTAAGGCCCGGCCGCCACCCGTTCCCGCTCGATCTTCTCGGCCAGTTCCGCGCCGATCGTGCGTACACCGGCCAGACCCACCCGGACCGCGGGACCTCCCAGGCCCCACTGGTGTGGCGGCTCGTTCGGGCCGCTGCCCCAGCGGGTGTCCTTCGTCGACTCCAGGATCGCCTGGGCGTTGCTGGCGTTGATGTCGGGGCGGCGCACCTCGACACCGTGCCGGCGGGCGTCGTCGGTCAGGGTCTGCGGCGAGTAGAAGCCCATCGGCTGGGCGTTGAGCAGCGCGGCGAGGAAGGCGGCCGGGTGGTAGCGCTTGAGCCAGGAGCTCGCGTAGACGAGGTAGGCGAAGCTCATCGCGTGGCTTTCGGGGAAGCCGTAGCTCGCGAACGCCGACAGCTTGAGGAAGATGTCGTCGGCCAGCGCGCCGGTGATGCCCCGCTCGGCCATGCCCGCGTAGAGCCGGTCGCGGATCTCGGCCATCCGCTCGGCGGACCGCTTGGAGCCCATGGCCCGGCGCAGCTGGTCGGCGCCGGACGCGTCGAAGCCGGCGACGTCGATGGCGAGCTGCATCAGCTGCTCCTGGAACAGCGGCACGCCGAGCGTCTTGTCGAGCGCCTTCGCCATCAGCGGATGGTCGTGCTCCCACTTCTCCTGGCCGTTCTTGCGGCGGATGTACGGGTGCACCGAGCCGCCCTGGATCGGGCCCGGCCGGATCAGCGCGACCTCGACCACCAGGTCGTAGAACACGCGGGGCTTCAGCCGGGGCAGCGTCGCCATCTGGGCCCGGCTCTCCACCTGGAACACCCCGATCGAGTCGGCGCGGCACAGCATGTCGTAGATCTCGGGGTCGTCGAGCGGCATCGTGCTGATGTCGAGCTCGTCCTCGATCATGTCGTACGCGTAGCGCAACGCGGAGAGCATGCCCAGCCCGAGCAGGTCGAACTTGACCAGGTCGACGGCGGCGCAGTCGTCCTTGTCCCACTGGAGCACGGTGCGGCCCGGCATCCGGCCCCACTCGACCGGGCAGACCTCGATGATCGGCCGGTCGCAGATCACCATGCCGCCGGAGTGGATGCCCAGGTGGCGGGGGAAGGTCTGCAGCTCGTTGGCGAAGTCGACGACGTGCTCCGGGATGTCGTCGACGTCGACCTTGGCCACCGAGCCCCACCGGTCGATCTGCTTGCTCCACGCGTCCTGCTGGCCGGGCGAGAATCCGAACGCCTTGGCGATGTCGCGCACCGCCGACCGCGGCCGGTAGGAGATCACGTTGGCGACCTGGGCCGTGTGCCGCCGGCCGTATTTCTGGTAGACGTGCTGGATGACCAGCTCCCGCTGGTCGGACTCGATGTCGACGTCGATGTCGGGCGGCCCGTCGCGCTCCGGCGCGAGGAAGCGCTCGAACAGCAGCCCGTGCTGGACGGCGTCGACATTGGTGATCCACAACGCGTAGCAGACCGCGGAGTTGGCGGCTGACCCCCGCCCCTGGCAGTAGATCTTGTTGTCGCGGCAGAACTTGACGATGTCGTAGACGACCAGGAAGTAGCCCGCGAAGCCGAGCTGCTCGATCATCGCGAGCTCGTAGTCGAGCTGGCGGTAGGCATCCGGATGGGCCGCCCGCGGCCCGTAGCGCACCAGCGCGCCCTCCATGGTCAGCTTGCGCAGGTGGTCCATCTCGGACTCGCCGGGGTCGACCGGGTAGTCCGGCAGCTTCGGCGCCACGAGCTGGATGTCGAAGGCCAGGTCACGCCCGTATTCCGCGGCCCGCGCCACGGCACCCGGATAGGCCGCGAACCGCTGCGCCATCTCGGCGCCCGTGCGCAGGTGGGCGGTCGCCGCGGCGGGCAGCCACGGGTCGATCTCGTCGAGGCTGCGCCGCGCCCGCACCGCGGCCACCGCGGTCGCCAGCCGCCGCCGCGCCGGCGTCGCGTAGTGGACGTTGTTGGTGGCGACGGTCGGCAGCCCCCGCTGGGCGGCGAGCGCGGCCAGCGCGTCGTTGCGGTCGCCGTCGGTCGGATCGCCGTGGTCGGTCAGCTCGACCGCGACGTTGTCGGCGCCGAACAGCCGCGCCAGCCGGTCTAGCTCCCGCGCCGCCGCGTCGACCCCCTCCGTGAGCAGCGCCGCCGGCACCGTCCCCTTGCGACACCCGGTCAGCACCAGCACGTGGTCCCGGAGCTGCTCGGCGACGTCTTCCAGCCGACCGTAGGACGGCCGGCCCTTCTCACCACCGTCGAGCTGGGCCTGCCCGATGACCGACGACAGCCGCGCGTAGCCCTCGTGGCCGTGCGCCAGCGCCAGCAGGTGCCGCCCGTGCGGGTCGGGCTCGCCCGACCTGATCACGGTGTCCCGGCCGCCTATCCCCTCGGACAGCGACAGCTCCGCACCGAAGATGGTCGGCAGCCCGAGCGCCCGCGCCGCCTCGGAGAACCGCACCACACCGTAGAAGCCGTCGTGGTCGGTCATGGCGAGCGCGGTCAGCCCGAGCCGCCGCGCCTCCTCGGCCAGCTCCTCGGGATGGCTGGCCCCGTCGAGGAAGCTGAAGTTGGAGTGGCAGTGCAGCTCGGCGTAGGGCACCGTGCCCTGCTCGGGCGGCGGCTCCGGCGGCGGCTCGTAGCGGGGGCGCTTGCGGGTCCACGCCGGCGAGTCACCGCCGTCGGCGTCGACCGCCAGCGGGTCGACGACGTGCAGGCGCCGCCCGGAGAGCGTCCCTTCCAGCTGCGACCACGAGATGCCCGGATTATTGAAGCCCATCGGCCACCGGCCACAAGAGATCAAGAGCCTGTCCCGGGCCCGCGGTGGGCACGACCGTCGCTCCCGCCGGGGACCGCTCGCTCCGCTTCGCTGCCAGGTCCGCGTCTCCATAACCATTACATCGAAATGACCTTGAAAAACGGTTCACGCTAGTCATAGATGGCCTCCACCGACCATTGACCGGCGGCCAGGGAGAGCAGGAAGGCGCTGCCGTCGGCCAGGGCGACCTGGAACCGGGCCCGGCGGCGGGCCTCGGTGGGCGCCCACCAGCGCTCGTCGACCGGCCAGGGGCCGGCCCAGCCGACGATCTCGGCCGGCGGCCCGCTGCCGATCGTGAGGCGGGCCGGCGCGGCGGTGACCAGCAACCGGGCGGAAACGCCGACCGGCTCGCCGGCCGCGTCACGGACGGTGGCCGGCAGCGGCGCGGGCAGCACCAGCGCGGGCGCCGGCGGCGGCAGCCGGCCCGGCCAGGGCGCGGCGGGCCGGGTGGGGGTCAGCTCGTCGCCCCAAGGCACCAGGCGCACCTGGTCGGCCGGCGAACGACCGCCGCCGAGCACGGCGGTGACCACCGACTCGGGGCCGAGGATGCCCTGGATCCGGTTGAACGAACGGTGCGCCCGCTCCTTCTCCTCCCCCGTCTCGCCCCATAGCCCCGGCTGGAGCCCGGCGTGCGGCAGCACCCCCTCGGGCACGAGGCGCAGCCGGATGATGCCGGCGGTCGGCCGGGCCGGCGCGGTCCGGGCACCGGCGCCGCGCCGGGTGGTGCCCGACAGCCAGCCGTCGAGCTGCCAGCGCACCCGGTCGGCGATCGCGGCCGTGGTCAGCAGCCCGTCGTGCCGCCAGACCCGGTGCAGCTCCTGGCCGTGCGCGGTGACCGCGCCGATGGCCAGCCGGGTGCAGGCCAGCCCGTAGCCGGCCAGCCGCTCGTGCAACCGCTCGGCGAGCACCCGCGCGGCGAACGCGGCCACGTCGACCCGTTCCAGCGGGTCGTCGCCGTAGTCCTCGCTGACCTCCAGGTCCGGCGGCGGACGCCGGACCGCGAGGGGCCGCTCGTCACCGCCCGCGGCCAGCCGGTGCGCCAGCGCAGCGTCGAAGCCGAACCGCGCCAGCACGTCGCCCCGCCCCAGCCCCGCGAACGCGCCGAGGGTGGTGATGCCGAGCCGGCGGAGCAACTCGGTGAGGGCGGGGCGGGCGAGCGCCTCGACCGGCCGGGCCGCCAGGAACGCCACGGTCTCCCCGCTCGCGACGATCAGCCCCTCCCGGGCCGCGAGCCCGGCCGCGAACCCACCGTCGGCGACCCCGATCTGGCTCTCTACCCCGCACGCCTGCGCGACGTACTCGACGATCCGCTCGGCGGCGGGTTCCTCGCCACCGAAGTAGCGGGCCGGCCCCCGCGCCGCGAACCCGCACACCCCGGGCCGGACCACCTCGACCCCCGCGACCATCTCCTCGACAGCGGCGACAACGGGCTCGAACGCCCGCGCGTCCCGCGCCGGGTCGTGGTCGACCACCACCAGGCCGGGGCATCGGCTCTGCGCCTCCCGCTTGCGCAGCCCCCGCCGCACGCCATCGGCCCGCGCCACCTCGGACGCCGCCACCACCCGGTTGGCATGCAGCACCGCGACCGCCCCGGTCGCCGGAACCCCGTCGACGATCTCGGCCGCGATGACGGGCCAGTCCGGACACCAGAGCACCGCGGTACGCGCCACCGCACCGCCGTCACCCACCGCCCGCCCGGCGCCGACGCTCTTCTTCGCGCCCGACGTGCCCGCGGCACCCGACCCACCCGCAGCGTCCGAACGACCCGCAGCACCCGGGCGACCCACGGCACCTGGGCGACCAGCAGCGGCGGCCCGCCTGGTCATCGGACCCCGCCCGCGACCAACTTGAGCCGCGGTCGTTGCCCCGGCTCGGCCGAATCGGTGGCGGCCGGATCGGCGTCCGCGGCCTGCGACGGCGTCTCACCGGTCGTGACAGCCGGCCCCCGGCCGCCCACCGGTCCGTCGTCGGCCGAAGCCGGTGCCGCACGCGTCGTGTCATCCGACGATCCGGCAGGCTCACCGTCCGCGACGAGGTCGAACAACGACGTGCCCCGCACCGCGCGGTGGTCTCCCAGAAGGCGCCTCGCGCCGCCGGCGTCGCCGTGACCGCGCCGGGTAACCGGCCCGTCGGCGTCGGGACCAGGCAGATCGCTTCCGGACGACCGGCTCGTGCCGCCTGCCGGACCCGGCCCGGCGCCGTCGACGGCCCAAGACCCTGACGACCGCGACGACGGCTCCGCCTCTGCCGGAGCGGGCGGCCCGAACCCCGACGACGCCGGCTCCTGGACAAGCGCCGCCTCACCCCGGCCACCCGCCTCCGGCGCCCGGCCCGCGACCCGGTCACGCGCCGTCGTGGCCTGGTCGTCGGTGGGCGGCGGCTCGGCGGTGGTGGGTGGGGTCGGGTCGGGGACCGCGTGTAGGGGCGGCAGGGTGATGGGTTCGAGCGGTGCGATCGCGACCGTGCCGGTCAGGGGTCGGAAGCCCGGCATCCAGACGGTGATCTCGCGCGGTTGGGTGGCGGCGCCCCGGCCGCGGGCGACGATGGTGACCTCGCGGCGGCGGAGTCGGCCGCGGCCGGCGGACAGGCCCTCCCAGCGGCCGCGGGTGACGCGGAGGGTGAGGTCGGCGCCGTCCCAGTGGCCGTAGGGCACCAGGACGCTGCCCCGTTGCCGGGCACGGGCGGCCAGCCGGGCGGTGACCGAGCTCGCGACGGCGCTCTGGGTCGGGACGGCGAGCACCACGACGTCGACGCCGTCGATCAGGGCGGCCACCACCGTGGCCCATTCGGGGCCGGGGTTGGGCACCAGCGCCAACCGCTCGAGGGCGACGCCGCCGTCGGCGGCCGCGACCGCGCCGAACGCCGGCACGCCCACCACCGCGCACCAGGAACCGGCCCGGGACGCCTCGGCGATCAGCGCGTGGACCAGTGAGGTGCCACCGCTGGGTGAGCGCGGGCCGGTGCCCACGGCCACGGTGCTGCCCCGGCGCAGGCCGCGCCCGGGCAGCAGCCCGCGCAGCTCGGCCGGCACCGGCAACGTCCGGTGCGCGTCGTCGGCCGGGGCGCTGGCGGGCCGTACCAGACCCGACAACGCCGCTGATCCCAGCGTCATCTGCCCCGCCATGCGTTCACCCCCGTCGTGCTGGTTGTGCTGGTTGTGCGGTGTTGCGATGGTCAGGCCGGCGCGTCAGGCGGCCAGGCCGTCGAGTGCGGGCTGGTGTGCGATGCCGAGCGCGACCTCGACCACGGCCACGAACTGCTCGGCGGCGCGTAGTAGGTCGTCGGCCTCGCGGGCCGTCACCACCCGGGGGATGCCGGCCTCGGCGGCGGCGCGCTTGGTCGCGCCGGCGGCGAAGTAGGTCGCCCACTCGTCGAGCTCGGGCGCGACCAGCACGAGCAGCGCCCAGACGCTGGTGATCCGGTTGCGCCGGGTCGGCGAGGGGCGGGCCCGGGCCGCGAGCATCGCGGCGGCCGCGCGTAGGGCGGCCAGGTGTGCGGCGGCGTAGCGCAGGCCGTCGGGACGGGTCTGCGCGGCCTCGGCGAGGCCGTGGCGGGCGATCGCGAGCAGCTGGGCCGGCGTGCGGTGTGGCAGCACGTGTGCCGGCACGGTCGGCGCCTGGGCCGGGCTGGTCGTCATGAACCTGTCTCCTCCGCGTATGCAGCCTGTGCACGGGCCCCGGAAGGACCCGCGGACGTGCCCCGCGGCGGAGGAAGGCGCAGCGGTAGTGCTAGTTGCCGGTCGGGCGTGACGCTTCCCCACACCACACCCGACCGGCAGGTCGGCTGGTCCGTCGCCCACCGCCCGGGGGTCGAGGGCGGCGGGCGACGGTCCTGCCTGATGTGCGGCCCGCGAAGCCGCACGTTCCGGAAGCCGCGCCGCGAATCGCGCCTCCCGGACCGCCAGAACGAGTGTGCGAGCTAATCGAACACGCGTTCTAACTACAAGAAGAGTACACCTTGGGTCCGACAAAAAAGCAACGCGCCGCGCGCTCATGTCGGCTGATGTTCCCCGGCACCCGCCGCCGACCCCCAACACGTCGCCGACCAGCGCGAACGCCACCACGTGGAAACGAGAAGCGAACTGCCGCACGGCGTGAGAACGTGTCCCGATGCAACCGCATCCCAACGTCCGCGCCGTCCAGGACGCGCTCGACGCCGCCGGTGCCCGCGACGCCGCCGGCCAGCCCAGCCAGGTCCGGATGCTGCCGGCCGCCGCGCCCACCGCCGCGGCGGCCGCGGAACAGCTCGGCGTCGAAGTCGGCCAGATCGCCAACTCGCTCGTCTTCGACGCCGACGGCGCGCCGCTGCTGGTGCTCACCAGCGGCGCGCACCGGGTCGACACCGCCCGGGTGGCCAAGGAGCACGGCATCGAGAAGGTCCGCCGCGCCAACCCCGACTTCGTCCGCGAACACAGCGGCCAGGTGATCGGCGGCGTCGCGCCCGTCCACCCGGGCCGCCCCGCCATGCGTACCCTCGTCGACACCGCCCTGTTCTCGTTCGAAGAGGTCTGGGCCGCCGGCGGCATCGCGCACGCCGTCTTCCCGATCACCCCGGCCGAGCTCGAGCGACTAACCGGGGGCACCGTCACCGACGTCGCCTGACCACCCCGAAACGAGACGGTGGAGACTGGGCGCGATGGACACGGTCGTCACCCTGCACGTCTGGCGGGTCCCCACGCGGAAGATCCCGCACGTGCTCGCCCGGATGGCGACCGACCGCG
This sequence comes from Asanoa hainanensis, assembly GCF_900188485.1. Taxonomy (GTDB): domain Bacteria; phylum Actinomycetota; class Actinomycetes; order Mycobacteriales; family Micromonosporaceae; genus Asanoa; species Asanoa hainanensis. Next base: position 193,836 of record NZ_FZPH01000008.1, on the reverse strand, counting down.
CCCGCCTCCGCCGCCACCCCGGCGTCCGCTTCGCGAAGCTGCTCGGCACGGGCACCGGCACCGGCTTCGGCCCCGGCGACGTCGACGCCACCCGCTGGGCGGCCCTGCTCGTACACGAAAAAGACAAAACGCCACGAGCCATCGAGAGCTGGACCGACCTCAGCACGGCGCACGCGAGAGTCGACCTGGAACCCATCGCCAGCCGCGGCACCTGGAGCGGCCACCAACCCTTCCAAAAAACACAAACCACCCGTACCGACGGAATGGTCCTCGCCCTGACCCGGGCCCGCCTGAAGCCGTCGCGGGCCGCGACCTTCTGGCGCGCCATCCCCCCGGTGGCCGCATCCCTGCGCGACGCGCCGGGACTGCTCGCCCGGTTCGGCGTCGGCGAGGCACCGATCGGCTGGCAGGGCACGGTCACCGTGTGGCGGAGCACAACGGATCTGGTCGGCTTCGCGTACCGTCAGCCGGAGCATCGTGCCGCCATCGCGCGCACGGCACAGGTCGACTGGTACGCCGAGGAGCTTTTCGCCCGGTTCGCGGTATGCGGCATCATGGGTGACCGCGGGGTGCTCGGCTGGCAACAGATGACAAGGAGCGATCCGGCATGAGGCTGGTGCCGTGGAAGCCGGACGACCTGGCACGTCGGCTCGACGACGTGGTGGCCGTCTACGGAGAGGCGATGGGTTACCGGCCGGAGCTGATGGAGGCCCGGCGCGGGATCATCGCCACGCACGTGCGCCGTTCCGGTTTCCGCGCGGTCGCCACGCTGACCACCGACGGACACCTGGCCGGTTTCGGCTACGGCTATGTCTCCGGGGCCGGTCAGTGGTGGCACGACCAGGTCCGCTCCGCGCTCAGCGAGGAGCACCGGAAGCGCTGGCTGACCGACTGCTTCGAGGTCGTCGAGCTGCACGTCCGCCCGGCCGCGCAGGGTCACGGCGTCGGGGCCCGCCAGCTGCGCGCGCTGCTCGGCATGGCGCCCGGCGCGACCACGTTGCTGTCCACACCGGAGGCCGACGAGCAGAAGTCCCGCGCCTGGCGGCTCTACCGCAGCTTCGAGTTCGTCGACGTGCTGCGCGACTTCCGCTTTCCCGGCGACGAGCGGGCCTTCGCGGTGCTCGGCCGGGACCTGCCGGTGCGCGCGCCGTCCGGGGAATGACCCGCAAGCTGCCCTGGTACGGGCTGGGTCTGCTGATCCTCGCCCAGATCTGCTATCCACTGACCGATGACGGCGCCCGCACCGCGGTCACCGTCACGACGGTCGTCCTCGGCTACGTGCTGTCGGTCGGCCACGCCGCACTGACCCGCGGCCCACGGGTCGCGGCCGTGCTGGTGGTGGTCACCACGGGAGGCGGGCTCTTCGTCGAGGCGGCGGGGGTGGCGAGCGGCGCGCCGTTCGGCGAATACGCGTACTCCGGGGCGCTCGGTCCGAAGATCGCCGGTGTGCCGTGGGTGATCCCGCTGGCCTGGACCTGGATGGCGTGGCCGGCCTGGCTCGCGGCCGTGCGGCTGGTCCGGCCCACCGCGCTGCGGGTCGGGGTGGCCGGCGTCGGCCTCGCCGCGTGGGACCTGTTCCTCGACCCGCAGATGGTCGCCGAGGGCTACTGGACCTGGTCGAACCCGTCGCCGAGCCTGCCCGGGGTGCCGGACGTGCCGCTGGGCAACTACGCCGGCTGGCTGGTCGTCGCGATCCTGATGATGACCGTGTTCAGCGGGCTGGCCGGCCCCGCCGCGCTGGTCATCGGGCCGGACGCGCCGATGTACGCGCTGTACCTGTGGACCTATTTCTCCAGCATCCTGGCCCACGCCGCTTTCCTCGGGCTGTCCGCGTCGGCTGGCTGGGGTGCCCTGGGCATGGGGCTGGTCGCGTTGCCGCTCGCCGTCACCCTGATCTTGCATCGGGTACGGACGTGAGCGCGCTCGCCTGGCTGCCAGCCCTGTTGGCCGGCGCCCTGGCCGTGCACGCCGCGATCAACGCCAGGCTGCTGCGCCGCCCCTCGGACGCGGCCTTTCCCGAGCCGGTGGCGGTGCTGTTGCCGGTGCGCGACGAGGCCGCCCGGGTGGAGCCGTGCCTGCGGTCGTTGCTGGGCCAGCGTGGCGTGCCCTTGTCCATCCTGGTCCTCGACGACGGGTCGACCGACGGGACCGCAGACGTGGTACGTGCGGTGGCCGGCGACGACCCGCGCGTGCGGCTGCTCACCGGGGCGCCGCTGCCGCCGGGCTGGCTCGGCAAGCCGCACGCCTGCCAGCAGCTCGCCGACGCGGCCGACCCGGCGGCCCGGGTGCTGGCGTTCGTCGACGCGGACGTGGTGCTGTCGCCTTCGGCCGTCGCGGGTGCGGCGGCCCTGCTGCGCTCGGCGGGCGTCGGGCTGCTGTCGCCGTACCCCCGCATCGTCGTGGGGTCGTGGGGTGAGCGGCTCGTGCAGCCGCTGTTGCAGTGGTCGTGGCTGACGTTCCTGCCGCTGCGGGCGCTGGAGCGCTCGGCGCGGCCGTCGCTGGCGGCGGCCGGTGGGCAGTTCCTGGTGGTGGATCGTTCGGCTTACCTGGCGGCCGGTGGGCATGCGGCGGTGCGGTCGTCGGTGCTGGAGGACATCTCGCTGGCCCGGGCGGTCAAACGGTCGGGTGGGCGGATCGCGCTGGCCGACGGGTCGCGGGTCGCGGAGTGCCGGATGTACTCGTCGTGGGACTCGCTCGTCGCCGGCTACACGAAGTCGCTGTGGGCGTCGTTCGGGTCCGCTCTTGGCGCTGCGGCCGTGGTGGGGCTGCTGCTGCTCGTTTATGTCGTACCCGTGTTGTTGACTGTCTTCGGGTTGGTGACGTGGTCGCTGCCGGTGGTGCTGGCCGGGTGTGTGGCCTATGCCCTGGGGGTGCTCGGCCGCGTGGCGAGCGCGGCGGCGACGGGCGGGAGGTGGTGGCCGGACGCGCTGGCTCAGCCGGTGTCGGTGCTCTTGTTCGGCTGGTTGGTGGTCCGTTCCTACCGGCTGCGGCGCGCCGGCGCGCTGCGGTGGCGGGACCGGCCGGTGGTGCTGTGATCCTCGGAGGCGGGCGTGGCTGAGGTCGTCGTGGTCGGGGCCGGCGTGGGTGGGCTGGCGTGCGCGGCGCGGCTCGCGGCAACCGGACACCACGTCACCGTGTACGAGCGGTCCACGGTGGTCGGCGGCAAGCTCGGCCGCCGGGTGGTCGCACGGCCCGAGGGTGTTTTTCGATTCGACACCGGGCCGAGCCTGCTCACGCTGCCGCAGGTGTTCGACGAGCTGTTCGCCGACCTCGGCGGTGTGGCCCCGCCGCTGGTGCCACTGAACCCGGTGGTCCGGCACGTGTTCGCCGACGGCACGGTGCTCGACTCGTGCGCCGATCCGGCCGAGTTCGCTGAGCGGATCGGCGCCGCGCTCGGTGCCGAGGCGGCTTTGGACTGGCAGGGCCTGTGGCGGCGGGCCGGGCGGGTCTGGGACGCGTCGTGGCGTGACATCCTGCGCCGCCCGGTCGACTCGCCGGCCGCGCTGGCCGGGCTGGCCTGGCGGCTCGGTGACCTGGCCGCGGTGGCCCCGGGCCAGTCGCTGCGCGGCCTGGGCCTGCGGCGGCTGCGGGATCCCCGGCTGCGGATGCTGCTCGACCGCTACGCGACCTACACCGGCGCCGACCCCCGACGGGCGCCGGCCGCGCTGGCGGCGGTGCCGTACGCGGAACTGTCGTTCGGGGGTTGGTACGTGCCCGGCGGGTTGGGGACGCTGGCCGACGCGCTGCTTTCGCGGTGTGTCGACCTGGGCGTGTCGGTGCGCACGGGGGCGACGGTGACCTCGATCTCGGTGGCCGGCGGTCGGGTCGACGGCGTACGGGTCGACGGGTCGTTCGTGCCGGCCGACGTGGTGGTGTCCAACGTGGATGCGCTGACCCTGTACCGGGACCTGCTGCCGACGCCGCGCCGGCTGTCCCGGCTGTCCGACCGGAGCCTGGCGGGTTTCGTGCTGCTGCTCGGGGTCGCCGGCCGCACGCCTGGGTTGGCGCACCACACGGTGTTCTTCCCGTCCGACTACGACGCGGAGTTCGACGCGGTGTTCGGTGGGCGGCTCGCGGCCGACCCCGCGGTGTTCGTCACCGTCGCCGACGACGCGGCGGTCCGCCCGGCGGGCCACGAGGCGTGGTTCGTGCTGGTCAACGCGCCGCGGCACGGTGTCGGGCCGGGTGCGGTCGACTGGAACAGGCCGGGGCTGGCGGCGGCGTACGCGGACCGCGTGTTGGCGGTGCTCGCCGCGCGCGGCGTCGACGTCCGCGACCGGGTGCTGTTCCGGGAGGTGCTGACGCCGGCGTCGCTGGAGGCGTCGGCCGCGGCGCCGGGTGGGGCGATCTACGGGACCGCCGGCGGGTTGCTGCGGCCGGCCAACCGCGGGCCGCTTCCGGGGCTGTTCCTGGTCGGCGGCTCGACCCATCCGGGCGGCGGGCTGCCGATGGTGGCGCTGTCGGCGCGGATCGTCGCGGGGCAGATCGGCCCGGCGTAGGCTCTTGTCGATGCGCATGCCGCCGCTGCCCGCACCCGCACCGCCGGTCACGGAGGAGTGGCTGCGCGCACGGAACGTGGGCGACCCACCCCGGTTGACGGCGCCGATTATGATCTCGGCGTACGACCCGGTCTGGCCCCTGTTGTATGCCCGGCACGCCACCCGGATCCGCGCCGCGCTGGGCCTGGTGGCGTTGGCGGTCGACCATGTCGGGTCGACCGCGGTGCCGGGGATGGCGGCGAAGTTCCGGATCGACATCGACGTGGTCGTCACAGACCCGCGCGACGAGGACGCCTATCTGCCGGCACTGTCGTCGGCGGGCTATGTGCTGCGCCTCCGGGAGCCGGACTGGTACGAACGCCGGGCGCTGCACGGCTTCGACCCGCCGTGCAACGTACACGTCTTCCCGCCGGACTGCGACGAACACCTACGCCACCTGATCCTGCGCGACTGGCTGCGCACGCACCCGGAAGACCGATCGCGCTACGCGGCGGAGAAACGCCGAATAGCCCAATCGGGCGTGACCTACATGGCCGAGTACGCGAACCAGAAGTCAACCGTCATCATCGACATCCTGAAACGCGCCGGCCTGACCTGACCGGCTCGCTCCCTCGCACGAGGGATGTCGTCGTTGTTCGCGCCTTGTCGGTTGTGTGGCGCGGGCCCGGTAGTGGAGCGGTCGTCGGGTGTCAGCGCAGGAGGCGGCGGACCGCTCGCAGAAGTTGGGCCAGGCCGAAGGTGGCCAGGAGGATCCAGATCGCCAGAAAGACGGTCAGGGTGCCCGGCGTCAGGTCGCGGTTGACGGCGCCGGCACCGGCCGCGGCGAGGAAGGCGACCGTCGTGACGCTGACGCGGCTCGGGCGTTCGCCGACGGTGACCGTGCCGATCTCGGTCATGCCGGCGGCGGTGGCCCGGGCGCGGATGTACTCGTGCAGCCAGGACAGCGCGCCCGCGGTGAAGACCAGCGGTGCGGGGGCGCCGGCTACCCAGAAGGCGGTCAGCCAGCAGATCTCGCCCAGGCGGTCGGCGACCGAGTCGTAGACGTAGCCCAGGCGGGTCGTGCGGTCGGTGGCCACGGCAACCGCGCCGTCGACGCTGTCGGCCACGGCGGCCAGGATGACCAGGATCGCGGCCGTGACCAGGCCCTCCGGGGCCCGGGTGGCGGCGATCGGCGTGGCCGCGCACAGGCCCAGGCCGACCGTGGTGACCGCCGTCGGCGAGATCCTTAGGCGGCCGAGGCGGGAACCGATCTCGTAGGAGAGACGGACCCAGCCTCGGACGACCGTGCCCGCCTGTCTCGGGTCGAAGCCGCCGTGCAGTGCCGCCCATCGGGACGCGTAGTCGTGCCAACCCAGCCGTGTGCCCACGTCAGCTCAACCGTCCATCGGCGGTCGAGGTCACACGCCGGCGTCGACCCGTAGGTGCTGCCATACCTCGCGGGTCGCCGTTGACCGGTTGAGGGTGATGAAGTGGATGCCCGGCACGCCCTCGGCGAGCAGGCGGGCGCACATCTCGCTGGCCTGCTCGATGCCGAGCTTGCGCACCGCGTCGGCGTCGTCGGCGACCCGGGCGAACTGCTCGGCCAGCGCGGGCGGGAACGGCGCACCGGACAGCTGCTCGGAGCGGGCGATGGTGCTCATCCGGGTCACCGGCATCACGCCGGGCAGGATCGGGGTGTCGCAGCCTGCGGCGGCCACGCGGTCGCGCAGGCGTAGGTAGTCGTCTCCGTCGAAGAACATCTGGGTGATCGCGAAGTCGGCGCCGGCGCGGCACTTCTGGATGAAGAAGTCGGTGTCGCTGGCGATGTCAGCCGAGCGCGGGTGCTTGTACGGGAACGCCGCGACGCCTACGCAGAAGTCACCCGACTCGCGAATGATCTTGACCAGGTCTTCGGCGTAGTCGACGCCCTCCGGGTGGCGCACCCACTCGCCGTTGGGGTTGCCGGGCGGGTCGCCGCGCACCGCGAGGATGTTGCGGATGCCGGCCGCGGCCAGCCGGCCGATCACGTTGCGTAGCTCGGCGACCGAGTGGTTGACGGCGGTCAGGTGGGCCATCGGAAGCAGCGTCGTCTCGGTCGCGACCCGCTCGGTGACCGACACCGTGGTGTCGCGGGTGGTGCCGCCCGCGCCGTAGGTGATCGAGACGAAGGACGGGTGTAGCGGCTCGAGCTCGCGGATCGCCCGCCACAGCTGCACCTCGCCTTCGGGTGTCTTGGGCGGGAAGAACTCGAACGAGAACGTCGGGCCTGCCTCGCGGATCAGGTCACCGATCGATGGTTGCGATCCCGGAAGGATCGAGGGGAGTCCGAGCGCCACGGGTCGAGCGTACCGGCTGGGTGGTCTTGCTGGTCGCCGCACCGGGCGCCTGTGGATAACGCGCGTTCGCGCTGGTGACGGCGTTGCCGACGGGATGGGGACGGGAAAACGTCGCACCCGAGGGGTACATATGTTCTACGCGCCGCGGGCCGACACCACGGTCCGTTGGTCGGCGCGTGGGGTGCCGTTCGCGGCATCCGGGGGCCACAGGCGTGCACCGCTGCTTCGGGGAGGGTCCATGATGTCCGCGTCGCCACCGCACCCGTTCGACGCGGCCGGTCCGCGTCCGCCGTTCGGTCCCTACCTGGCTCAGCTGCGGTTACGCCGGGGCTGGAGCCAGCTCCGGCTGGCCGAGCAGCTCTGCGCCGCCTCCGGCAGCCCGACCGTGACCCGCCACGAGGTCAGCCGCTGGGAGCGCGAGGATCGACTGCCGGCCGACTTCTGGCTCGGTTGGCTCGCCGCTGTGCTCGACACGCCGGTCGACGGCCTCGCGGCCGCGGCCGAGCGCAGCCGGTTGCGCCACCGCCTGGCCGCGCCCGGGCAGGCCGGCCCCGGGCGGCCGGAGAGCCGTGACCGGGTCGGGCTCGACCTGCTCGGGCTCGCGCACACGTGGCTCGCCGGCGACCCACCGCCGCTGATCGGGCCGCCGCGAGCCGCTCCTCCGGCGACCGCCTGGTGCGAACGGCCGACCGTCGCCGAGGTGACCGCCCGGTTGGTCGCGGCCCGCCGCCTCGACGACGTGCTCGGCGGGGCCGACCTGGCCAGCGCGGTGCAGCGGCTCGGGGCAGCCACCGCCCAGGCGACGACGCCGCCGGCCGGCGCCACCCTGACCCGCAGAGCGGCCCGGCTGCGGGCCGAGGTCGCCCAGCTCCGCGGCTGGACGCTGGCCGACGCGGGCGATCCGCTCGGCGCGCTGTCCGCTTATCGGGCGGCGCTGGGCGCGGCGGCGGCCGCGGGTGACCGGCCGCTCGCCGGCCACGTACTAGGCTCGGCCAGTCACCTGTTGGCCGGTTCGGGCGACCCGGCGCCGGCGTTGTTGTTGGCCCGCACCGCCTACGCGGGGTCACGCCGGGCCCTGTCGGCGTCGGGGCGGGCGCTGCTGCTGCACCGGATCGCGTTCGCGGCGGCGGCGGCCGGGTTACGCGGTGCCGCCGAGGCGGCGCTGGTCGCCGCGCAGCGGGCCACCGAGCGACGGGCCGCGGAGCACGATCCGCCCTGGCTCTACTGGCTCGACGAGGGTGAGCTCGACGCGCTGGCCGGTCGCTGCCTGGTCGTGCTCGGCCGACCCAACCGCGCGCTCCCGCTGCTGACGCGGGCCGCGGCCCGCTCCGGTCAGCCGCGCACCGGCGCGCTCGACAAGGCCTGGCTGGCCCGGGCCCGGCTCGACACCGGCGAGGCCGAGGGCGCGTTGCTGGTCGCCGGCGCGGCGGTGCTCGACACGATCCGCTCGGGTTCGACGCGGGCGCTCGACCTGCTCACCGCCTTCGGCGACCGAATCGCCCCGCATGCCCGGCTGCCCGCCGCACGTGACTACGCCGACCTGTTGGTGGCGGCGCGGCCCTACCTGCCACGGCCGCTGCGTGACGAGCCGGTCGGAGGTCATCGGGTGGCCGGCGATGACTGACGGGTCCTGGGGTCCGGCCTCGGCGCGGCGTGACCTGGGCTCCGGCCCGGGGCCGGGCCGGGCTCGGGTGGGCGTCGCACCGCGCCTGGCTTGGGTGGGCGCTGGCGCGAGGCCTGGCCCGGCTCGGGTGGGCGCTGGGTGGGGGCCCGGTCGCGGTCCGCCGGCGGGCCACGACGGTGATCCGCAGCCCGGCGGTGAGCGCTCCGGTTGTCGTTCCGGCGGATTGACCCTAGCGTCGTGGCGTGACCGAGCCGACGAGCCCTTCCGACGCCGCCGGCGCGGTTCCCGCCGATCCAGGCTGGCCGATTGCCGCCCCGAACCTGCCCGCGACCGACCGGACCGGCCTGCGGCAGCGGGTCGACAAATCGTTGGCGTGGTTCCTGGCCGACCGGCGGGCGTGGATGGCCGAGGTCGACAGCGCCCTGGCGCCCGTCGCCGACGCGATCGAGGGTTTCGTGCTGCGGGGTGGCAAGCGGCTGCGGCCGGCCTTCGGCTACTGGGGGTTCCGCGGTGCCGGCGGCAACGACTCCGACCAGGTCGTGAAAGCCCTCGCCGCGTTGGAGCTGGTCCAGGCCAGCGCGTTGATCCACGACGACCTGATCGACCGCTCCGACACCCGGCGGGGCGAGCCCGCGGTGCACCGCAGGTTCGCGACCCGGCACCGGGCCCACGGCTGGACAGGCGACGCCGACGGCTTCGGCGACTCCGCTGCCGTGCTGCTCGGTGACCTCTGCCTGGTCTGGTCCGACGAGCTGTTGCACGCGGGCGGCCTTGACCCGGCGGCGCTCTCCCGCGCCCGCCCGGTCTTCGACGCGATGCGCACGGAGGTGACGATCGGCCAGTACCTGGACGTCCTGACCCAGGCGACCGGCGACACATCCGTCGAGCGCGCCGGCAAGGTCGCACGCCTGAAGTCGGCGAAGTACACGGTCGAGCGCCCGCTGCTGCTCGGCGCCGCACTGGCCGCCGCACCGGCTGAGGTCGAGGCCGCGTACTCGGGCTACGGGTTGCCGCTCGGCGAGGCCTTCCAGCTGCGCGACGACCTCCTGGGCGTGTTCGGCGACCCGGCGCAGACCGGCAAACCGGCCGGCGACGACCTCCGCGAGGGCAAGCGCACCTTTCTGGTGGCGGCCACCCTCGAGGCGGCCGACGAGTCCGGTCGCCGCGACCTGCAGCGCCTGCTCGGCTCGCCCGACCTCGACGCGGCCGGCATCGCCCACCTCCGCGAGGTCATCGTGGCCAGCGGCGCCGCCGAACGGACGGAACGCCGGATCGGCGTGTTGCTGGACGCGGCGCTGGCCGCGATCGAGTCGGCACCGATCGACGGCGAGGCCCGGGCGGCCTTGATCGACCTCGCCCACGCCGCCACCACCCGCACCGACTGACCCGGCCGCCCCGCCGGCCCCAGGCCCAGGACGCCAGCCGCCCGTCGTGCGGGAAGGTCAACCGCCCCACCGGCGCCGGGTCCGTGACGCCAGCCGCCCAGCCGGCCCCGTCCGAGGGCCAACCGCCCCACCGGCCCCAGGTCCGACGCCAGCCGCCCAGCCGGCCCCGTCCGAGAGGCCAACCACCCAGCCGGGCCCCGTCCGAGAGGCCAACCGCCGCATCGGTCCCAGGTCTGGGACGCCAGCCGTCCCGCCCGGCCCGTCCGGGGAGGCCAACCGCCCCGGCGGCCCGGCGCCCGGGGAGGCCAGCGTCGTTGCGGTCCGCGACCGGCGTGGGATCATCGATGGCGTGCGTGGCCTGGACAGCCCGTGGGGTCTGCGCGTCACCGGGCTTGTCGGGGTCGCCGTTGTCGCCGCCGGGGCATATGAAGCGGGGGCCTTGCCGGGGCGGGACCCCGGACTCGGCCTGCGTGGCCCCGGCACGCCCGGCGCCGGCTTCTGGTGGGGCCTCGCCGCGTGGGTGGTCGGGCTGGCGATCGTGTCCGGTGCGTGGTGGCGGATCGGTTCGCGGTTGGGCGGCCTCGGCAGCCGCTGGTTGATCACCACGGGCGCGCTCTGGGCCCTGCCGCTGCTGCTCGCACCGCCGCTGGCCAGCCGCGACGTCTACTCCTATGCCTGCCAGGGCGAGATCTGGCGATCCGGGCTGGACCCGTACGCGATCGGTGCGGCCGACGGCGGATGCCTCTGGTCGAACGCGGTGCCGGACCTCTGGCAGCACACGCCGGCGCCTTACGGCCCGGTTGGCATCGCCCTGTCCGGTGCGGCCGCCGCCGTCGCCCGCGCGGTTGGCGGGCCCGCCGACCACCGACTGCTGGTGGCGGTCACCGTGCTCCGGCTCGTCGCGCTGGTCGGTGGTGTGTTGATCGCCGTGTACGCGGGTCGGCTGGCCAACGCCGTGGGCGTCCGCCCGGAATCCGCGCGGTGGCTCGGGCTGCTCTCGCCGCTCGTCGCGGTCCACCTCGTCTCCGGCGCCCACAACGACGCCCTCACGGCCGGCCTGCTCGTCGCCGCCCTGGCGGTCGCCGTACCGGCCGTCGCGTCTCGCGGTCCGGCCACGGTGGTCCTCGCCACACCCGCGCGCGATGTGCCCGCGGCGGTCTCCGGACCCGCGACCACCAGGTCGAACGATCCCGGTAGGGAAACCGGAGAACAGTCCCCACACGCGGCGCGCGTGTCGACAGGGGATGCGGTCACGCCCGGCTCTGTCTCCAGGCACGGCGCCCTCGCGGCTGAAACGAGGAGCAGGTTCGGACCGGCAATCGAGGCCGGAAGCCCGACCGACATCGAGACCGAGACCGGGTACCCGGCCGGGACCAGCAACGCGACCTGGAGCGGCGAGCCGACCGGGACCAGCAACGCCACCTGGACCAGCAACCCGACCGAGACCAGCCACGCGACCTGGAACGGCGAGCCGACCGGGACCAGCAACGCCACCTGGACCAGCAACCCGACCGAGACCAGCGACGCGACCTGGAACGGCAAGCCGGTGCGGGCCCCATCTCAGGCCTACCGGGGCATGTCGTGGGGATCCGCGGTAGGTGCCGGGGCCTTCCTTGGGCTCGCGGTCGGGGTCAAGGTGACCGCGATCCTGGCCCTCCCGTTCGTTGTCCTGCTGGTCGCTGGTTGGCGGCTGCGCCGCGGCACACCACCGTGGGTCACCATCGCGCTCGCCGGGCTCACCGTGACCGGGACCGGTGCGCTGGTGTTCGCCGCCGCCGGTCTGGCCACCGGGCTCGACCTCGGCTGGGTCGGCGCCCTCTCCGACACCGGCAGCCTCGTGCAGTGGACGTCGCTGCCGACCGGCATCGGAATGGCGATCGGCTACGTGTTCCGCGCGGCCGGCCACCCCGGCGCCGTCGACGCGACGGTCGACGTCGCCCGCGCCTGCGGCATCGCTGCGCTCGCCGTCATCGGGCTCGGCCTCTGCTGGCGCGCGCTGCGCGCCACGCTCGCCCTCCACCCGGCCTACGCACTCCCGGCCCCGCGCCGCGCCAGCACGGAAGCCGACGCGAGCCCTGCGCCCAGGCAACCGGGCCGACCCAGCGCCGCCACCTCCGACGTCCAGCCAGCAACCAGCCGCGTCACCTCACACACAGAACACCAACCCAACACCGCCAGCGCCGACGCCCAGCCAGCAACCAACCGCGTCGCCTCACACACAGAACACCAACCCAACGCCACCAGCGCTGAAGCCCAGCCAGCAACCAACCGGCTCACCTCACACACCGAACACGAACCCAGCGGCGCCGCCGCGCAGGCCCAACAAGAAACCAGCCGTGTCACCCCGGACTCCGAGCCACACACCAGCCGTGTCGCCGCGCACTCCGGACCACCGACCGGGCGCGACCCCAGGGACGCCGAACTCGAACCCAATGACGCCGCCACGCGAGGTCGAGCAGGAACTGCGACCCGTCGGGAGGTTGTCGCGGCTTGTGGGTGGGCGCTCGTCGCCGCCGCTGTCCTGCTGCCGGTTTTCTACCCCTGGTATGCCCTCGTTCCGCTGGCCGTCCTCGCCTGCGCCACCCCACCAGGAAAGACCAGAACCGCCCTCGCGACCGCCGCGATCGTGGTCACGGCGTTGGCCCTTCCCAACGGCCTCGGGCTGCCGGTGCTGACCAAACTCCCCGGAGCCATCGTCGACGTGGCGATCCTCGTCGGTGGCGCCCTGGCCTACTTCCGCTTCCGCAACCGCCGGAGCAACCAGGACGACCCCGTCCCCGCCGCCGGCTCCCGCTGAACTCCCTGCCGCCCCCACCACACCCACAGCGACAACGTCGACAACACCAGCGCGAAGCCGAAGACCAGATCCTCGACGGGCGCGTACACGAGCCGCACCCCGACGATCGCCGACGGGTCGTAGCGGACGATGTCGCGGCCCGTCAGCACCCCGTTGGACAAGAGCTGGAAGAACACGATGATCGGGTACGTGGCCCAGAACACCCGCCGCCGTACCAACCCCGTCCGCAGCACCGCCAGGTCGAGGACCAGCGCCAGGAGGGCTCCGACCAGGGCCGCCGTCGTGTAGGTCACGGGCGCTCGTCGCCCGCCGGCAGCCGCAGCACCGCTCGGACGGCCTCGAACCCCAGGATGCTGCACAGCGGCACCACCAGGAAGAACAGCAGCTCGTCGAGCGGCAGCCCACCGGGCAGCACCACGCCCGTCGTCTGGCGCGGGTCGAACGACCAGTGGCCGGCCGCGATCGCCAAGATGTCCCAGGCCGCGAACACCGCCATCACCGGCACCAGGGTCAACAGCAGGCGGCGCCAGCGGCGCAGGACGTTGACCCGCAGGGCCGGTTCCAGCCAGAGTGCACCGGCCAGGCAGCCCACCAGGACCGCCAGGTAGACGAAGCGCAACTCCTAGAAGCCCAACGCCTGGGCTCGGCGCTTCACCTCGGTCGCCTTGTCACCGCCGAGAGCGGCCGCGGGGTAGCCCGGCAACGTCTCGTCGGTCGCGTAGAGCCACCGCAGGCACTCTTCGTCGTTGTACCCAGCGTCGTGCAGCAACGTGATGACGCCTGGCAGGTGCTTGAGCACGGTGCGGTTGGCCACCAGCTCGGCCGGCACCCGCAGGACGCCGTCGCGCCGGACCGCGAGCAGCGAGCCGTCGCGGACCATCTGGTGCACCTTGCTGATCGACACGTCGAGGCGCTCCGCCACGTCGGGCAAAGGCAGCCACTGAGCGGGAACGGTTTCGGTCACCCGCTCACATTGCCACGCCGACAGGGCGTGACACCACCGAACCACCCGGTACGGGGTATCGCCGTACCGGCCGAACATCTCGGAGGGAACTCCCGTGACGACCTGGCGGGGCGTGCGCAAGGAGCTCGAGGGCGCGTGGCGGTCGATCCAGTACGACCTCAGCAGGGCGAAGACGCGCCGCACCGACGGCGAGGAGACCACCGAGCTGATCTTCCCTGAACAGAACCGGCCGCCGAGAAGGCTGCGGGCCACCGGCGGGTTCGTCCTCGTCAGCCTGGTCGGCGCGATCGGCACGTACTTCGCGGTCGTCAACGGCCTCGGCGCGCTGCTGGAGCCAGGCCAGAAGGCCGAGGGCGAGAAGCCGGCGTCCGTCGTCGCCGGCGCCGCCGGCACCGGCCAACGCACGGACGCGGACGCGAGGCCGGACCAGAGCGTGCGGATCGCCCGGCAGGGTGGCCCGCTCACCGTCGCCGGCCGCCAGGCCTCGGCCGGTGGCGCCGGTTCATCGGATACGCACGACGGTGTCCCGGGCGGCGCAGGACCCGCCCCGAAACCGGAGCTGCCGCGCGGAGCCCCGGTGCCGGAAGACTCCGACGACGCCCCACCACAGACAGAAACGCCGACGCCGACCCCCAGCCCGACGCCGACCCCCGCCGCGACCGACGAGCCGTCCGCGACCCCCAGCCCGACGCCCAGCGCCTCCGAACCGGGCGACGAACCCACCGACGAGGGGCGGAAACGGCACCGGCACCACCGCCATGACCAGGACGAAAACCCCTGATTGCGGGGTTAGCGGTGACTTTGCCGGCACGGCTGTGTCGCGCCGCCCGGGCGGGCACATAGACTGCCTGCCGATGGACATCCAGGTCGCTGACTCGCTGCTGGGCACACTGGTCGACGGGCGTTACCGCATCCGTGGCCGGGTGGCCCGTGGCGGCATGGCGACCGTCTACACCGCGACCGACGAGCGCCTCGAGCGCACGGTCGCCCTGAAGATCATTCATCCGGCGCAGGCGCGCGATCCGGAGTTCCTCGAACGGTTCACCGACGAGGCCAAGACGATCGCGCGACTGACTCACCCGAACGTGGTCGCCGTCTACGACCAGGGCCGCCACGCCGGGCTGCCCTACCTGGTCATGGAGTACGTGCGCGGCCACACCCTGCGTGACGTGCTGGCCCAGCGGCGCCGGCTCAACCCGGGCGAGGCGCTGGCGATCCTCGAGCAGATGCTCGCGGCGATCTCCGCCGCCCACCGCGCCGGCCTCGTGCACCGCGACGTCAAGCCGGAGAACGTGCTCGTCGCCGAGGCGCCCAGCGGCGGGCCGGGCAACCTGGTCGACAGCGTGGTCAAGGTGGCCGACTTCGGTCTGGCTCGCGCCGTCGAGGCCAGCGCCACCGACGGCGACGGTGGCCAGCTGATGGCCACGGTCGCCTACGTCGCGCCGGAGCTCGTCACCGACGGCCGCGCCGACCCGCGCAGCGACGTCTACTCCGCCGGCATCGTGCTGTTCGAGATGCTCACCGGCCGGGTCCCCTACGACGGCGCCCAGCCGGTCGAGGTCGCCTGGCAGCACGTTGACCGGGACGTCCCGGCGCCCTCGACGCTGGTGCCCGGCATCCCGCCGGTCGTCGACGAGCTGGTCTCCCGCGCCACTCGGCGCGACCCGCAGGCCCGGCCGACCGACGCCGGCGCGTTCCTCTCCGCGGTCCAGGTCGCCCGCGACGACCTCGGTGCGGCCAACGCCAACACCGCCCTGCTGCGGCAGGTCTCCGACCGCACCGTGACGATCCCCCGGGTCACCGGACCCACCGCGGAGCCCGCCCGGCCGACCTGGGCGCGCCTGCCCGGCCAGGCCGAGCCGCCGCCCAGCGGCCGGCGCCGGGCGCCGGAGCCCGCGTACGACGACTATGACGACGACCCGGGCGGGAAGGGCAAGCTCGCCGAGCGCTACCGCATGGTCATGGCGAACCCGCGTGGCCGGATGGCGGTGGCCGCCTCGATCGTGCTGGTCGGCCTGATCTTCGCGATCAGCGGCTGGTGGTGGGGCATGGGCCGCTACACGGTCGCCCCGCAGCTCGCCGCGATGACCAAGGCCGCCGCCGAGCAGCAGGCGACGCGGGGCGGCTTCACGATCGCCTACGGCGAGCCCCAGTTCGACGAGACGGTCGAGAAGGACGTCGTGCTCAGCCAGCAGCCCGCGGCGGCCGGCCGGATCCTCAAGGGCGGCACGATCACGCTGGTGCTCTCGCTGGGCGCCGAGCGCTACACCGTCCCGGACGTGGCCGGCATGACGCTCCAGCTGGCCACCACCGAGCTCCAGGAGCGCAAGCTCCAGATCGTCAAGGGCGCCGACCGCTACGACGACAACCTGCCCAAGGGCACCGTGGTCGCGACCGACCCGCCGGTGGACACCGAGACCAAGCCCGGCGACAAGGTCACCGTGTTCGTCAGCAAGGGCAAGGCGCCGCTGTCGGTGCCGCGCGTGGTCGGCAAGAACGTCAACGAGGCCCGCAACGAGCTGATCGCGCTCGGGCTGGAGCCGCTGATCTCGTACAAGAAGTCCGACCAGCCCCGCGACACCGTCACCAAGCAGACGCCGAGCGACGGGGCCGGGGTCGAGCCGGGCGCGAAGATCGAGCTCGAGGTCAGCGAGGGCCCGCCGCAGGTGGTCGTGCCCCGGCTGATCGGCCTGCCCTGCCAGCAGGCGGTGCAGCAGGTGCAGGGGATGGGCCTGACGCCCAACCCGCAGCTCAACCCGAACGGCACGGTGTTCGCGCAGCAGCCCAACGAGAACACGCCGGTCGAGCCGCAGAGCCAGGTCGTCCTGTTTTGCAACTGATCGGCTCGCACACACCGTCGGGTGGGGGCATCGCGAAGACCGCGCTGCCCTACCTCGACGCGGCCGGCTCCCGGGCCGCGCAGGTCTACGTGTCCAACTCGCGCGGCTGGGCGCTGCCGCCCGGCAACCCGGACCAGGACGCGCTGTTCCGCGCCGGGTGTGAAGAGCGGGACGTGCCGGTCTACGTGCACGCGTCGCTGCTGGTCAACCTCGGCTCGCCGACGCCGGAGACGGTCGAGCGGTCCACGGCGACGCTGGCGCACGCGCTGACCCGGGGCACGGCGATCGGAGCCCGCGCGGTGGTCTTCCACGCCGGCAGCTCGGTCGACCCGGAGCACTACGACGCCGCGCTCAAGCAGGTCCGCGAGGCGTTGCTGCCGCTGCTCGACCAGGACGGGCCGCTGCTGCTCGTCGAGCCGAGCGCGGGCGGAGGCCGGTCGCTGGCGTCGCGGGTCGAGCACCTGACGGAGTACTTCGACGCCGTCGACCACCACCCCCGCCTCGGGGTGTGCTTCGACACCTGCCACGCCTGGGCCGCGGGCCACGACCTGGCGGGGCCCGGCGGGATGACGGCGACCCTGGACCTGCTGACCGCGACGGTCGGTGCGGGCCGGCTCAAGCTGGTGCACGCCAACGACTCGAAGGACACCTGCGGCTCGCTGCGGGACCGGCACGAGACGATCGGCAAGGGCACGATCGGCACGGCCGCCTTCGCCGAGCTGCTCCGGCACCCGTCGACCCAGGGCCTGCCGATCATCGTCGAGACCCCGTCCGGCAAGGCCCACGAAGGCCACGCCGCGGACATCGCGACGCTACGCGGGTTACTGGCCTAGGCCACGGACCGCCCGCACGCCGAGCGGGGCCAGCGCCGCCACCGCGAATACGACCCCGCAGGCCAGCGCCACCCGCGCGCCGCCCCAGGCGGCCGCGGCCGGGCCGACCAGGAGCTGGCCGGCCGGGATCGCCGCGAACGACAGCAGGTCGTCGATCGACGAGACGCGGCCGAGGTGGGCCGACGGGACGTGCTGCTGCACCGCGCTCTCCCAGGTGATCCCCGACGCCGCGAAGCCCACCCCGCCGAGGAACGCGCACGCCGCCAGCGCGACCGGGTGCAGGCCGAGCCCGAGCGCCAGCAGTGAGCAGGCGCCGAGCGCGCCGGCCAGCCGGCCGAAGCGCAGCGGGCGGCGCAGCGTCAGCTTGTACATCACGGCGCTCATCGCCAGCAGCCCGACGGCCCGCACGCTGAGCACCATGCCCCAGGCGGCCTCGCCCGAGCGCTGCTGGGTCAGGGCGGGCCCGAGGATCTGCCAGGGACCGACGTTCACGAGATTGATCACCGCGTACGCGACCGCGACCGGCCACACCCACGGGATCGCGACGAACACCCGCCAGCCGTCCCGGATGTCGTGCAGCAGACGCGCCCCGGCGGCCGGAGCCGGAGCGACCCGGGGCAGCCGCGACAGGAAGGCCGCCGCCGCGACGAAGCTGACCGCGTCGACGGCGATCGCCCAGCCGCCCCCGGCGGCGACCACGACCAGCCCGGACACGGTCGGTCCGACGATCAGCACCGCGCTGCGGGTCGCCGACAGCAACGAGTTGGCCCGCTGCAGGTGGTCCGTCGAGACGATCTCCGGCACGATGCCGCGCAGCGCGGGCGAGGTGAACGCCTCCCAGGCCCCGGCCAGCAGCGCGAGCCCGGTCACCAGCCACAGGCGATACGCGCCGCTGATCAGCACCAGCGCGATCCCGCCCTGGGTCAGGCCCGCGCCCAGGTTGGCCGCGACCAGCACCGCGAGGCGCGGGAGCCGGTCCGCGACGACGCCTCCGACCAGCAGCAGGGCCAGGTGCGGCACGATTTGGCAGGCCAGCACGATGCCGAGGTCGGAGGGCCGGCCGCTGGCGTCGAGCACGGCGAAGGCGAGCGCGATCGGGGTCATCGCGCTGCCGGCGAGCGACACCAGCCGACCGAGATAGAAGGCGCGGAATCCAGGGGTGAACAGCACCACGGGAGCATTCCGGCCACGCCCGCCCGGCCGCTAACCTTGCGGCGAAAGGCGTAAACATGACCCTCCTGAGGCTCTCCCCCACCGCGCTGGCCCGTTGCCGCTTCGCGCTGTCCCCGCTCGCCGAGACGCTGGGCTCGCTGATCGCGTTGCACCGACCGGCGCCGGAGCCATGGCTGAAAAGCTGGCACACCGCGAACCAGCCCGGCTTCCAGAAATGGCTGGCCGGCGACCCGTTCGCGGCCGGCCTGCTCGCGCTGGTCTCGGCCACCAAGTGGCTGCCGGACATGGTCGCCGTCCCACCCACCGGCGGCACCAGGACCCGGCTACGCGACGAGCTCAAAGAAGTAGCGACCTTCACCGACGACGAGATCCGCGCGACCGTTGCCACCGCGGTCACAAAGAGCTGGGAGCCACAGGACACCCGCTGGCTGAGCGGAGCGGACCTCGGGCCCAGGACGGCAGAAGTGCTGGCCGAGGGCTGGCGGCGGCACGTCGCCAAGGACTGGCCGCGCCGCCGGGCGCTGCTCGAACGCGACATCATGCACCGCGCGGGCCTGCTCGCCGCGTACGGCTGGAAGGAAGCGGTCAAGAACATGACCCGGCACTCCGTCTGGGTCGGCGACGACGCGATCCGGTTCAGCGAGCAGGACTACCCCGACCGCTGGATCACCGACGAGGGTCTGGTGTTCGTGCCGAAGACGGCCGGCGTCGGCTCGTGGACCTGCGAGCGCCCGCCGCTCTACGCGCTGGTCTACCCGGCCCGCGGCCCGGCGGCGGAGGTGGCCGGCCCGGCCGGGGACCCGCTCGGCTCGCTGCTGGGACCGGGCCGGGCGCGGGTGGTCCGCGAGCTGCGCCGGGCGGCGACCAGCACGCAGCTCGCGTACACCCTGGACGTCTCGTTGGGCACGGTGAGCACGCACCTGGCCGTGCTCCGCGACGCGGGCGTGGTGGCCGGCGCCCGAGTCGGCCGCGCGGTCGTCTACCGCCTCACCGAGCGCGGCACAGACCTACTGTCGACCTTGGACACCTAGACCCGGTGGGGCCAGGTCAGGCCGGTACGCCGCGGCTCGGTCCTTGCCCGCCGCCTTGGCCGCGTACAGCGCCAGGTCGGCCTCGCGCAGCAGGTCGGCCGGGGAGCGCGCGGCCAGCGGCCCGGCCGTCACCCCGACGCTGGCGCTGACGGCCAGCTCGCCGTGGGTGGACGGGTACGGCACCCGCAGCCGGGCGCAGATCGTCCCGCCGACGGCCAGCCCGCCGGCCTCCGCCGTGCTCGGCAGCAGCAGGGCGAACTCGTCGCCGCCCAGCCGGACGAGCGTGCTGCCCGGCGGCGCCAGCGAGGTCAGCCGGCGGCCGAGGGAGACCAGCAGCTCGTCGCCGGTGGGATGGCCGAGCGAGTCGTTGATCTCCTTGAACCCGTCGAGGTCGACCAGCAGCAACGCGTGTGACCGCCGGGGCGGGAGGGCGGTCAGCCGTTCCATGAGCACCGACCGGTTGGACAGGCCGGTCAGCGGGTCGTGCGACGCGCGGTAGGCGAGCTCCGCCTGGAGCCCGCGCAGCTCACCGACCACCACCCCGAGCTCCTCGGCGCGTCCGCCACGCGGGCCAGCAGCGACAGCCGCCACAGGAGCAGCAGCGCGATCAACGCGGCGGCCAGCACCGGCGGCCCGAAGTCTTCCGGAGAACCGGGGTTGAACTGCCCGAAGGCCACTGCGGTCACCCAGGCCAGCGGGCCGAGCAGCGTCAGCGCGACGAACAGCGCGGCCGCCCGCGGCTGAGCCGGGCGGCCGGGAGGCCCTCGCCCCGGCGCGCCGGCACCTCGGCCGAGGAGGGACGCAGCAGCGCGACGGCGATCAGGACGGCGAACCCGACGGCGAAGATCCCACCGCCGAAGAGCCGGCCGTCGACGTCGTAGCCGGCCTGCCGGGCCACCAGCCCGATCGCGCCGACCAGGGCCAGGACGACCCCGACCGCCACGAACCTGATGGTCGGAGCGCGGGGACGCACGACGAACAACAGCCGGACCAGCGCGCCGAGGACGACCGAGATCCCGACGGGCCGCAGCCCGGACACCACCAGCCGGGCGCCGGTCGGAACGATCTGGCCGTGCAGCAGGAACAGCCACAGCAGCACGAACACCCCGAGGGTGACGACCGAGGCGTCGAGGCTGTCCGTCAGGTCGGCGGCGGCTCCGGTGCCACCCAGCAGGACCAGTCCGACCGCGAGCGCCGGATAGAGCACCAGGGCCCGGATGTCCCCACCGGCCAGCCCGCCGCTGCGGCCGCCCACCATCACCGGACCGGTCACCGCGGCGTAGATCCGGAACACCACCGATCCCGACGCCACCGTCAGCGAGCCCCAGGCCGCCACGCGGGGCGGTCGGCGGACGACCAGGGTCACTCCGGCCACCAGGAACGCCGCCGCGGCGGCGACCGCGCTCAGCACCGGCGCAGCGCCCGCCAGCGTCGCGAGCACCAAAGCGCCCGCGACCGCCAGAAAGGCCCAGGCGGACCACCGCCACAGGCCCGCGTTGGCCATGCCAACCCCCGCGCAGCCGAGCCGGCCCGGTGCGGACCGGTCAACTACTCAGCAAAGCACGCGAACCTGTCAATCGCGAAAGATCTTTGGGAGGACGTCGACGGCGTGGTCGATCGCGGCGTCGTCGACGTCCATGTGGGTGACGAGTCGGGCCACCTGCGGCCCGAGCACCGAGACCAGCACGCCGCGCTCACGGGCGGCCGCCGCCAAGGCGTGCGCGTCGAGCGGCGACTTGCGCAGGTCGAGCGGGACGAGGTTGGTGCGCACGGCACCGGCCACCACGCCGAACGGGGCCAGGGCCTCCGCCAGCCGGGCCGCCTTCGCGTGGTCGTCGGCCAGCCGGGCGATGTTGTGTTCCAAGGCGTACGCGCCGGCCGCCGCCAGCACCCCCGCCTGGCGCATGCCACCGCCCATCCGCTTGCGGATCACCCGGGCCCGCTCGATGTTGGCCGCCGTCGAGACGACCAGCGAGCCGACCGGGGCACCGAGGCCCTTGGAGAGGCAGACGGAAAGGGTGTCGAAGAGCCCGCCGTAGGTCCGCAGCGGCACCCCGTCGGCGACGTGGGCGTGCCAGATCCGCGCGCCGTCGCAGTGCAGTGCCACTCCGGCCGCGGTGGACGCGGCCCGCAGGGCCTCCAACGTGGACAACGGGATGACCCCGCCGCCACCCCGGTTGTGGGTCTGCTCGACGGCGATGGCCCGCGTCGGCACCGCGTGGTAGCCGGCGGGACGGATCATGTCGATCACCACGTCGGGGTCGATGTCACCGCCGACGGGCGTCCAGGTGCGGGTGGACACGCCGCCGATCGCCGCCGCCGCGCCGATCTCGTAGGTCACCACGTGCGCGTCGCCGTCGCAGAGCAGCTCCTCGCCCGGCGGCACGGATAGCTGGATGGCGATCTGGTTGGCCATCGAGCCGGTCGGCGCGAACAGCGCCGCCTCGTGCCCGAACAGCGCGGCGACCGACGCCTCCAAGGCGTTGACCGTCGGGTCCTCGCCGTAGACGTCGTCGCCGACGACCGCGGACGCCATCGCGGCCCGCATGCCTTCGGACGGTTGGGTGACGGTGTCGGACCGCAGGTCCACGAGCTCAGCCACGCAGCATCTCCGCAACGAGGAAGGCCAACTCCAGCGACTGCTGGGTGTTCAGCCGGGGGTCACATGCCGTTTCGTACCGGTCGGGCAGGTCAAGGTCTTCGATGCCCTGGGCGCCGCCGAGGCATTCGGTCACGTCTTCGCCGGTCAGCTCGACGTGCAGGCCACCGGGGTGGGTGCCCAGCCCGCGATGCACCTCGAAGTAGCCCAGCACCTCGTCGACGATCCGGTCGAAGTGCCGGGTCTTGTAGCCGTTGGACGACTCGTGGGTGTTGCCGTGCATCGGGTCGCACTGCCAGACCACCTTGGCCCCGGCGGCGGTGACCTTCTCGACGATCGGGGCCAGCGCGTCGCGTACCCGGTGATTGCCCATCCGGGCGACCAGGGTGAGCCGCCCCGGCACGTTGCCCGGGTTGAGCTTCTCGCACAGCTCGATCGCCTGCTCGGGGGTGGTGGTCGGGCCGAGCTTCACGCCGATCGGGTTGACGAGCCGCGACAGGAAGTCGACGTGCGCGCCGTCGATGCGCCGGGTCCGCTCACCGATCCACAGGAAGTGCCCCGACAGCCCGTACGCCTTGCTGTCGGAGACCCGGGTCAACGCCCGGTCGTATTCCAGGGCCAGCGCCTCGTGCGAGCAGTAGAGGGTGACCGTGCGCAGCGCCTCGTCGTCGGTCATGCCGCAGGCCCGGATGAACGCCAGCGCCCGGTCGATCTCGCGGGCGATCGCCTCGTAGCGCTCGCCGGCGGGCGACTCACGGACGAAACCCTTGTTCCAGTCGTGTACGGCGTGCAGGTCGGCGAGCCCGCCGGACAGGTACGCGCGCAGCATGTTCATCGCGGCGGCCGAGTTCGCGTACGCCCGGATCATCCGCTGCGGATCGGCCACCCGCGCGCCCGGCGTCGTCTCCAGCGAGTTGATCATGTCGCCGCGGTAGGCGGGCAGGCCCAGCGCGTCGGTCGCCGACGAGCGGGGCTTCGTATATTGCCCGGCGACCCGGGCCACCTTGACCACCGGCAGGGAGGCGCCGTAGGTCAGCACGACCGCCATCTGCAGCAGCGTGCGGGCGTTGGCCAGCAGGTGGCTCTCGGTGTTGGCGTCGAAGGTCTCGGCGCAGTCGCCGCCCTGGAGCAGGAACGCCTGGCCCTCGCAGACCTGGGCGAGCCGCTCGCGGAGCTGGTCGACCTCGTAGGGGGCCACCACCGACGGCACGTTGTCGAGGACCTGGCAGACCTCGGCGACGACCTTGGGATCGGGCCACGGCGGCATCTGGTCGCGGGGTAGGTCACGCCAGCGGTCGAGGCCGAGCGCCTGGTCTTCCGCGGAGTCGGCCGTGGGCCGGGAGGTCTGGGGACCGAGGCTGGCCACCCCGGGGTAGCTCAGCTGATGCCACTCTTGGCGCATGCCAGCAAGACTACGGCTGCCCGCTCACTGGGAAGGCGTTGGGCCGGGCGGCGAGGGCATCGACGGAAGCACTACGGCCGGGTCCTCGCGCGCGATGCACCAGCCCGTATCGATGTTGGTCACGAGGAAGACGACCCCGACCGGGGTGGCCTTGCCGCCGGCCGGGGTGACGAGCATCGCGGTCGTCACCTGCTGCCCGTTGCCCTCGGCCCGCACGTCGGTCACGAACCCGCCGGAGACCTTGACCTTCTTGCTGAAGTCGCCGCCCTCGCCCTGGGCGGTCTTGTCGAACGTGCCGGCCAGGGTCGGGCAGAGCTGCTTGCGGCCGGCGGCCAGGTCCCGCTTGCCCATCGCGAGCAGGTAGGCCTCGACCTTCTCGCGGGCCTTCTGCGGGCTCTCGTCGATCGGCTTCGGATCAGCGCCGACGATCTGTTTGGCGACCGAGCAGCCGCTGAGCGGTGCGGCGAGGGCTACAGCCAGGCTCGCCACGGCCAGGGCACGACGTGGGGACAGCACGGTTCGTGAGTCTGGCACATATTCCTGTGGCGTAGCGGTACGGGATTCCGGCCCTAAATCGGGCCAAACCCCGCAAGATGCACATATGGAACCGACCGCTCAGGCGTACCCGGTGAACTTCTCCGTCGCCTATCCGGACCGGCCGCTGAACCGGCTCACGAGCTTCTTCCGGCTGTTCATGGTCATCCCGATCGTGATCCTGCTCGGCACCGTCTACAGCGGCGGCGCCGAGTGGGGCCAGTGGGGCGGCGACGACGGCAACAGCGCCGAGACGGTCGCGTACGGCTTCGGTGGTGTGCTGTTCTTCGGGCCGCTGCTGATGATCCTGTTCCGCAAGAAGTACCCGCGCTGGTGGTTCGACTGGAACCTGGAGCTCCAGCGCTTCGCCAACCGGGTGACCGTCTACTTCGCGCTGATGGACGATCGCTACCCGGCCACGGACGACCACCAGTCGGTGCGGCTGGACTACGACTACCCGGGCGGGACGCTGAACCGGTTCCTGCCGATCGTCAAGTGGCTCCTCGCGATCCCGCACTACGTGGTGCTGTTCTTCCTGCACATCGGCGGCGTGGCCGCGGTGATCATCGCCTGGTTCGCGATCCTGTTCACGGGGCGCTACCCGCGGGGGCTCTTCACCTATGTCGAGGGTCTGCTGCGCTGGCAGAACCGGGTCACGGCGTACGCGTTCACCCTGGCCACGGACCGCTACCCGCCGTTCCGCCTGGCCCCGTAGGACCAGGCGGAACGTGGGTCGCTAGAGGATCTCGGTGACCGTGCCCGCCGCGACCGTTCGGCCGCCCTCGCGGACCGCGAAGCCGAGCCCGACGTGCATGGCCACCGGCCGGCTCAGCTCGACGGTCAGGTCGACCGTGTCACCGGGCAGGACCATGGTGATCCCCTCCCCCAGCTCGATCGCCCCGGCCACGTCGGTGGTCCGGAAGTAGAACTGGGGCCGGTAGTTGGCGAGGAACGGCGTGTGCCGGCCACCCTCGGCCGCGGTCAACGCGTGCAGCCGCGCGGCGAACCGGCGGTGCGGCGTGACGGAGCCGGGCGCCGCCACGACCTGGCCGCGCTGCACCTGGTCGCGCTTGACCCCGCGCAGCAGGATCGCCGCGTTGTCACCGGCCTCGGCCGTGGCCAGCGACT
The DNA here is from genome assembly GCF_900188485.1 of Asanoa hainanensis. Lineage (GTDB taxonomy): Bacteria > Actinomycetota > Actinomycetes > Mycobacteriales > Micromonosporaceae > Asanoa > Asanoa hainanensis. The sequence continues at coordinate 168,712 of NZ_FZPH01000008.1, read as the reverse complement.
TGCCGAACGTCTCCAGCCCGGTCGCCACCGTCGTCAGCGTGTCGCCGAGCCCGACCACCTCGACCTGGTCGCCGACGCGCAGGGTGCCGCGCTCGATCGCGCCGGTCACGACGGTGCCGCGACCGGAGATCGTCAGCGTGTTCTCGATCGGCATGAGGAACGGCTCGTCGACGGCCCGCGGCGGCACCGGCACGTACCGGTCGACCGCGTCGAGCAGGTCCACGACGGACCGCGTCCACACCGGGTCGCCCTCCAGCGCCCGCAGCGCGGACACCCGCACGACCGGCACCTCGTCGCCCGGGAAGCCGTACTCGGAGAGCAGGTCCCGGACCTCGAGCTCGACCAGGTCGAGCAGTTCGGCGTCCTCGACGGCGTCGGACTTGTTGAGCGCCACCACGAGGTGCGGCACCCCGACCCGGCGGGCGAGCAGCACGTGCTCCCGGGTCTGCGGCATCGCACCGTCGAGCGCGGACACGACGAGGATCGCGCCGTCCACCTGCGCCGCACCCGTGATCATGTTCTTCACGTAGTCGGCGTGGCCGGGCATGTCCACGTGCGCGTAGTGCCGCGTCGCGGTCTCGTACTCGACGTGGGCGATGTTGATGGTGATGCCCCGCGCCGTCTCCTCCGGAGCCCGGTCGATCCCGTCGAAGGCCACGAACCGGTTGGTTGCCGGGTCGGCCTCCGCCAGAACCTTGGTGATCGCGGCGGTCAGGGTCGTCTTGCCGTGGTCGACATGACCCATGGTGCCGATGTTCAGATGTGGCTTTGTCCTTAGGTACTGGCTCTTCGCCATGGTGGGTTCAGTCCTCCTGAACTGGATGAAAGGAGGGCATTTGAAGGTGCGCGGGCGGGCGCCACCCCGCGTCGGGGCCGCCGATCGAGCGGGCCGTGATGACAGAGAACTCCGCGCCAGAACCGGGCCGGGACCAACCCCTCCCCGCGGGTTCTGCTGCTGCGAGGAAGGGTCAGAGATCAGCGCCGTCGGCGGCACACCGCAGGAAGAAACCTGCGGGCCGCGCGGGGCTGCTGAAGAACATGACCATCACGGTACGGATCAACCGCGCGCCCGTCGAACGTATTCCGCCCGGGTGTGGAGGTAGCGCTGTTGCGGCTGGCTCATGGTCTTCGCGGCGGCGGCCAGGTAGGCGGCCCGCGCCGCATCGAGGTCGCCGGAGCGCTCCAGCAGGTGGGCACGGGCGGCGTGCCAGCGGTGGTCGGCGGCGAGGCGCTCGTCCTTGCCCAGCGGGTCGAGCAGCGCCAGCCCGGCGGCCGGGCCGCGGACCATGGCGACCGCCACCGCGTGGTTGAGCGCCACCACCGGGTTGTCGGAGTGGTCGAGCAGCACCTCGTACAGCAGCATGATCTGCGGCCAGTCGGTGTCCTCGGCCCGCGCTGCCTCGTCGTGCAGCGCCGCGATCGCGGCCTGGATCTGGTATGGCCCGGGGTCGCCGCTGGGCAGTGCCGCGGAGACGAGCGCGACCCCCTCGGCGATCTGAGTGCGGTCCCAGCGCGACCGGTCCTGCTCGTCCATGGGCACCGGCGTGCCGTCCGGCGCCGTGCGGGCGGCCCGGCGGGCGTCGGTCAGCAGCATGAGCGCCAGCAGTCCGGTGGCCTCCGCGTCGTCCGGCAGCAGCCGGTGCACGAGCCGGGCCAGCCGGATCGCCTCCGTGGACAGCTCCACCCGCTGCAGGGTGGGGCCGGTCGTGCCGACGTAGCCCTCGTTGAAGATCAGGTAGAGCACGCGCAACACGGCCGCCAGCCGGGCCGACCGCTCGTCCGCCGGCGGGAGTCCGAACGGCACGCCGCTGTCCTTGATGGACTTCTTGGCCCGGGTGATCCGGCGGGTCATCGTGTCCTCGGGCACCAGGAAGGCCCGGGCCACCTCCCCCGTGGTCAGGCCGCCGACCGCGCGCAGGGTCAGCGCGATCTGCGACGCCGGTGACAGCGACGGATGGCAGCACATGAACAGCAGCACGAGCGAGTCGTCCGTGGCCGGACCGGGTGCCGGGACCGGCCAGGCCGCGACCGTCTCCTCGCGGCCCCGGCGGGCCTGGTCGGCCCGGAGCAGGTCGGTGAGGCGGCGGGCCGCGACCCGGACCAGCCAGGCGCGCGGGTTGTCGGGAACGCCGTCCACCGGCCACTGGCGGGCGGCGGCGAGCAGCGCCTCCTGCACCGCGTCCTCGGCCGTGTCGAAGTGGCCGTAGCGCCGGACGACCGCGCCGAGGACCTGCGGCGCGAGCGTGCGCAGCAGGTCCTCCCCCGACGGCTCGAGCATCACTCGTCGAACTCGGGCGCCCCGGCGATCGGCCGCACGTCGACGTACCACTCGTTGGCCAGCTGCGCGCCCGCCGGGTGCGGGGTGTCGGCCAGCTTCGCGGCGATCTCCGTGGCCCGGTCGAAGCTCGCGCACTCGACGATCGTGTAGCCGGCGAGGACCTCCTGGGTCTCCGCGTACGGGCCGTCGGTGACCACCGGCACGCCGTCGCGGAGCGAGACCCGGCGGGTGTGCACCGGCGCGGCCAGGCCCTGGCCGTCGACGAACTCACCGGACTCGACGAGCTCGTTGTTCCACTTGGTCATGAACTCGTGCAACGCCGCCAGGTCGTCGGGCGTCCAGGCGGTGCCGGAGCCCGACCCGGTGATCATGTCGAAGTCGCGCTGCGAGCCGGTCAGCATGATCATGTATTTCATCGTCGTCTCCTCGGTTCGAAGCGGCGCCCGTGGTGGCGCCTGCCAACCGAGACGTCGGCGCCGACCACCCGCTCCGGACATCCTCCCCCGAACCAAAGAGAGCGGAGGGCCGTCGACCGACCCTCCGCTCCCCGTGGGGTGTTGCGTTGACCTAGGGGATCACCCCAGGCCGTTCTTCATCGCCGAGATCAGCTCGCCGTTGGCGGTGTCGCCGGACAGCTCCCAGAAGAAGCCGCCGCCGAGGCCCTGGCCGTTCGCGTACGACATCTTGCCGGCGATGGTGCTCGGGGTGTCGTAGCTCCACCAGTTGCTGCCGCACTTGGCGTACGCCGTGCCGGCGATCGTCCGGTTCGCCGGGCAGGTGTTCTTGAGGACCTTGTAGTCCTCGGTGCCCGCCTCGTACGTGCCCGGCGCGGGACCGGTCGCACTGCCACCGGGCGCCTCCTGCGTCACCCCGGTCCACCCCTTGCCGTAGAAGCCGATGCCGAGCACCAGCTTGCTGGCCGGGATGCCTTTGCTCTTGAGCTTCTGGATCGCCGCGTCGGCGTAGAAGTTCGGAATCGGGATGCCGGTGTACGAGGTCAGCGGCGAGTGCGGGGCCGTCGGGCCCTGTGCCGCCCAGGCGCCGAAGTAGTCGTACGTCATGGGCATGAACCAGTTGACGCTGTTCGCCGCACCCGCGTAGTCGGTCGCGTCGATCTTGCCGCCGGCGCTGCCGTCGGCCGTGATCGCGGCCGTGACCAGCGCGGACGAACCGAACCGCGAGCGCAGCGCGGCCATCACGTTCTTGAACGCGTTGGGCCCGCTCGCGTCACAGCCGAGACCGCAGGCGTTGGGGTACTCCCAGTCGATGTCGATGCCGTCGAACACGTCGGCCCAGCGCGGGTCCTCGACCATCTGGTAGCAGGACTCGGCGAACGCCGCCGGGTTCTGCGCCGCCTGGGTGAAGCCGCTCGACCAGGTCCAGCCGCCGATCGAGTAGATCACCTTGAGGTTCGGGTACATCCGCTTGAGCTTGCGGAGCTGGTTGAAGTTGCCGCGCAGCGGCTGGTCCCAGGTGTCCGCGACGCCGTCGACGCTCTCCGCGGCCGTGTACGCCTTCTCGTAGGCGGGATAGGTCTCGCCGATCGAGCAGCGCCCGCCCGCGGGGTTGCCGAACGCGTAGAGGATGTGCGTCAGCTTGGCCGCCGACCCGCTCGTGTGGATGTTCTTGACGTGGTAGTTCCGGCCGTACACGCCCCACTCGGCGAAGTAGCCGATCAGCTTCTTGCCACCCGAGGGCGGGTTCGTCGGCGGGTTGGTCGGCGGGTTCGTGGGGTTCCCGGTCGGCGGGTTCGTCGTCGGGTTGCCCGTCGGCGGGTTGGTCGGCGTCGTGCCGGTGGAGCAGGACGCGCCGTTGATCGTGCAGTTGAGCGGTGCGCGGTACGGACCGGTGCCGTTGTAGCCCCAGCTCACCGAGGCGCCGGGGTTGAGCGGACCCATCCAGCTCTTCTTCACGGCCATGTAGTGGTTGCCGGTGCGGGTCACGTCGGCGTCCCAGAAGCTGCCCATCGTGGTGCCGGCCGGCAGGTCGAACTCGATCCGCCAGGTCGACAGCGTCGACGACGAGCCGTTGGCCACGGTCACCCGCGCCTCGTGCCCGGTGCCCCAGTCGGAGGCCGCGACGAAGGTGGCGGTGACGGTGCCGGCGCCGAAGGCGGAGGCCACCGGCACGGCGGCGGCGACCACCACCGCCGCTACGCCGGCCCAGAGGGCCCGGCGCACCGAGGTTCTCATAGGAGGTCTCCTTTAGTTAGGAAAGTTTCCAAATAGATAATGATGAGAAGCTACCCACCGCCAGAGACCTCGTCAAGATGTGCATACATCGATGTTCCAATTGATCTAGTAGCCTCAGCCCATGACAGTGCTCGACACCGATATCGCCGCCCTCTCCGGCGGCCCGGCGGACCTCAAGCAGTACGCGGGCAAGGCCGTGCTCGTCGTCAACGTCGCCTCGAAGTGCGGCCTCACCCCCCAGTACGAGGGCCTGCAGCGGCTCTACGACAGCTACGCGCAGCGCGGGCTGGTCGTGCTCGGCGTGCCGTGCAACCAGTTCAACGGCCAGGAGCCCGGCACCTCGGAGGAGATCGCCGAGTTCTGCTCGGTCAACTACGGCGTCACCTTCCCGCTGACCGCCAAGGTCGACGTGAACGGCGCCGACCGCCACCCCCTCTACGCGGCCATGGTGGACACCGCGGACGCCGACGGGCACAGCGGCGACGTCCGGTGGAACTTCGAGAAGTTCCTCGTCGCACCGGACGGCACGGTCGCCGCGCGGTTCGGCCCGCAGGTCATGCCGGAGGCGCCGGAGCTCGTCGAGGCCATCGAGCGCCAGCTCCCCTGACGCATCGCGGGGGGCGGAGTCCCGTTCGCGAGATCAAGTCACGAGATCCGCTCGGGGGAGCCCGTTCGGCCCACCCCGTCGACCGACCGGACATGATCCGTGCATTGTCAGATTTTTCCACCTTTCAGGACTTGCGGTCCGGTCCGACTGACGGGACTCTGTTTCGCGTGCTGCGATTCTCGTCAGCAGGAGGAGATGTCATGACCTCTGCGCGTCCCGCCCCCCGCGCGCTGCGCCGGCTGGCCGCGGCCACCGGCGCCGTCCTACTCGGTGCCGGCCTGTCCGCCGCGATCGCCGCACCCGCGTCGGCCGAGGCCGGCGTGGGCTACGTGCGCCTCGCCCACCTCTCCCCCGACACCCCGCCGGTCGACGTCTACGTCGACGACCTCTCCGGCAAGGTGAAGGGCCTCAAGTTCGACGCCGTCGCGTACGGCGTGATGTCCGACTACCTGTCCGTGCCGCCCGGCACCTACGCGGTGTCCATGCGCAAGGTGGCCGCCGACCCGAAGTCGCCTCCGGTGCTGACCCGGGACGTGAAGGTCACCGAGGGCAGCGCGCACACCGTCGCCGGCACCGGCCGCTTCGCCGAGCTCGGCCTGACGGTCATCGACGACGACATCAGCGCGCCGCCGACGGACCAGGCCAAGATCCGGGTGCTCCAGGCCTCGGTCAAGGCGCCGGTGCTGGACATCAAGACCACCGGCGGCCAGCAGGTCGGCTCCGGGCTCCAGTTCGCCACGACGAGCGACTACCGCGACGTCAAGCCCGGCAACTGGACGCTCGACCTCCAGCCGCAGGGCGGTTCGGCCGCCAAGGCGACCTGCACCCTCGCCGGCGGCACCACGTACTCGCTGCTGGTCCTCGACGGCAAGAACGGGCTGACCACCGACCTCAAGGTCGACGCCAAGGCCGGCCAGATCACCCCGGTCGGCGGTGTCGAGACCGGTGCCGGTGGCACCAGCGGCGCCGGGACGATCGCGCTGGTCAGCGGTCTGAGCCTGGTCGCGCTCGCCGGTGTCGTCGGCGTGGCCGCGGTCGGGCTCCGGCGCAGGGCCGCCCGCCGCACCTGGTAAGAGCCATATGAGCACAGTGGACCGGTCGACCCCCGCGGTGATCAGGCACCGCGGGGGTTGGCTGGTGCCGGCCGGCCGGACCGGCGTCGTCGGCCTCACAGCCACGGCGCTCGCGCTCTGCGCCGCGGCCGGCGCCTCGCTCGGCCTGGCCGTCGGCGACTCGACCCCGCCGCCGGCCGCCGCGCGCTGGCACGTCGGCTGCTGCGTCCGGCCCGTCGAGGCGGCCGTGGTCGCCGACCCGCTGGCCGCCCTGCCGCCGCCGTCCGAGGTGCGCATCCCGCGCGTCGACATCCGGTCCGCGCTGGTCGGCCTCGACCTCGACAGCAAGGGCGAGCTCGAAGCGCCGGTCGACTTCGCCAAGGCCGGCTGGTACGAGCAGGGCACGCGGCCCGGCGAGGCCGGACCGGCGGTGATCGCCGGCCACGTCGACTCGTACCGTGGCCCGGCGGTCTTCTTCCGGCTCCGCGAGCTGCGCCCCGGCGACACCGTCGAGGTGCGGCGGGGTGAGCGGTGGCTGCCGTTCCGGGTGGTCGCCACGGGCCACTACCCGAAGGACAAGTTCCCGACCGCACGCGTGTACGGGGCCACGCCCGGCGCCGAGCTCCGGCTGATCACCTGCGGCGGCGAGTTCGACCGGTCCAAGCGCTCCTACCGCGACAACGTGGTGGTCTACGCGGTCGACGCCCGGGTGCCCGAGCTGCCCCGGACCAAGGGCCACGGGCCGACCGAGTGGCAGTGAGGCCGCCGGCTCGTTGACCATGACGTGCTACCCGACCTCACGCATTTCGAGCGGCACCGGGAGGCGGCGGACGTCGACCTCGACGGGACCGTGCTGCCCGGACTCTCCGCGACGTTCCACCGGCGAGCGGCCGGCTCCCGGACCGAGTCCGTCGGCGTCTACCGCTACGCCGGTGTCGAGGTCTTCATGGCCTGGGGGTACGTGGACGAACCGCACTGCCGGTTCACCGCGTACGCCGGCCCACACGGGTGGGGCGCACCGCGCCGGGGCTGCCCCTCCGTCGACGCGGTGCGCGACCTGTTGGCCACCCTGGGGCCGGTGCCCACTCCCCACTGAGACCACGTGTCGGCACCAGGGACCGCGAATCCCCGGTCGTGGTTCCAGCGTTCCCCGGGCGGGGCACCGGTCCCGGGCCCGGGCTAGTCGGACGGCGCGGTGGCGGGTACCGCGACGGCCGAGCCCGCGTGGGCGGTGGCGAGCCGCCGCACGGTGACGAGCGAGAACAAGGTCAGGGTGAGCGCGGTGACCAGGGCGGCGGCGTGCCAGTACGGGTTCAGGATCTGCGTGAACCCGAGCACGGCGACCGGGAGCTGGACGATCGCGACCAGCGCCAGCAGCGCGAGCCGGCGGCCGGTCCAGAGGTAGGCGGTCCACAGCGGAGCCGTCACCACGCTGAGGGTCAGCACGTCGAGCGCGGCGTGCAGGTACGGGTTGACGACATTGGCGTGCGCGAAGGCGGAGGCCGGCGCGGCGATGAAGAGGGCCGCTGCGACAGCGGCGACAACTGTGACGAGACGTCGCATGGTCGTACCTCCGTGCAATCGGGGCTTCACCATCTGTAATGAAGGTAAGGCCCCGGCCCGGCGGCGCGAAAGTCTCGGCAGCGTGAGTGAATCACCACGAATGGGTGTTCAGGAGTTCTGTTCAGCCAGTTCACGGGCCCGGTCGCGGGCCGCCTCGAGGGCCGCGAGCAGCGCCGCGCGGACGCCGTGGTTCTCGAGCTCGCGGATCGCGGAGATCGTCGTGCCGGCCGGCGACGTGACCGCCTCGCGCAGCTTGACGGGGTGCTCGCCGGAGTCGCGGAGCATCACCGCCGAGCCGATCGCGGTCTGCACGATCAGGTCGTGCGCCACCTGCCGGGGCAGGCCGAGCAGAATGCCGGCGTCGACCATCGCCTCGACCAGCAGGTAGAAGTAGGCCGGGCCGGAGCCGGACAGGGCCGTGACCGCGTCCTGCTGCGACTCGGGCACCCGGATGGTCGCGCCGAGCGGCTTGAACATCTCCTCGGCGAGGGCCAGGTGCGCGGCGGTCACGTGCGGGCCGGCGGAGATCGCCGTCATCGCCTCGTCGACCAGCGCCGGGGTGTTGGTCATCACCCGGACGATCGGCACGCCGTCCTGCAGCCGCTTGGCGAAGAAGCTGGTCGGCAGGCCGGCGCAGAGCGAGATGACCAGCTTGTCGCCGGGGACCTTCGGGCCGATGTCGGCGAGCAGGGTGGCCGCGTCCTGCGGCTTGACCGAGATCGCCAGCACGTCGGCCTCGGCCACCGCGGTGAGGTTGTCGACGACGCGCACGCCGTACCGCTGGCGGAGCTCTTCGGCTCGTTCGGTGCGGCGCGAGGTGGCGAGCAGCCGGTCGACGGGCCAGCCCGCGCGCAGCAGCCCGGAGAGCATCAGCTCACCGATCTTGCCCGCGCCGATCACGGCGACCGTCTTGTTCGTCATGGCTGCTCGCCCCTCACGCTTGTGGATCAAGAACCGAAGAACACCTCGGCCTCGGTGTAGCGCTCCAGCGGCACGGTCTTCAGCTCGCGGGTCGCCTCGACCAGCGGGACGCGGACCACGTCGGTGCCCTGGAGGGCGACCATCTTGCCCCAGTCGCCGTCGTTGACCGCGTCGATCGCGTGCAGGCCCAGGCGGGTGGCGAGGACCCGGTCGAACGCGGTCGGCGTGCCACCACGCTGGATGTGACCGAGGACGACCGTGCGGGCCTCCTTGCCGGTCTTCGCCTCGAGCTGCTCGGCCAGCCACTGGCCGATGCCACCGAGCCGGACGTGGCCGAACGAGTCGAGCTCCTGGTTGTGCAGCACCATCTGGCCGTCGAGCGGCTGCGCGCCCTCGGCGACGACGACGATCGGCGCGTACTGGTGCTGGAAGCGCTTCTCGACGTACCCAGCGACCTGCTCGACGTCGAAGTTGCGCTCCGGGAGCAGGATCACGTTGGCGCCACCGGCCAGGCCGGCGTGCAGGGCGATCCAGCCGGCGTGCCGGCCCATGACCTCGACGACCAGCGTGCGGTGGTGACTCTCCGCAGTGGTGTGCAGGCGGTCGATCGCCTCCATCGCGATGTTGACCGCGGTGTCGAAGCCGAACGTGTAGTCCGTGGCGTTCAGGTCGTTGTCGATCGTCTTCGGCACACCGACGACCTGGACGCCGAGGTCGAAGAGCTTGGTGGCGACGCCGAGGGTGTCCTCGCCGCCGATCGCGACCAGCGCGTCGACGCCCATCGCACCCAGGTTGCTCTTGATCTGCTCGACGCCGTTCTCGATCTTGAACGGGTTGGTGCGGGAGGAGCCGAGGATGGTGCCACCGCGCGGCAGGATGCCGCGGACCTCGGGGATGCCCAGCGGCATGGTCAGGCCCTCGAGGGGACCACGCCAGCCGTCACGGAAGCCCACGAAGTCGTGCCCGTAGGTGGAGACGCCCTTGCGGACGACCGCCCGGATCACCGCGTTCAGACCGGGACAGTCTCCGCCGCCGGTAAGCACGCCGATTCGCATGATCTGCTCATCCTCCTGATTGCGATCCTCGCCCCAAAGGGCACACATGGCCAGAAAGCCCCAGGATCGATAATCGGCGTCGTTGCCGGCCCGGGGCGGGCCGCACACAACTGCGCACTGTAGTCGCCGGTGAAAACGGCGACCAGCGCGACCCACCTACCGGCCGGTGAACTCTCCGGTGCTCCGCATGGCGTTCCACCTGGCCAGGTTGTGCCGGGCGTCGGCCAGCGCGTCGTGCTGGTCGGCCCCGGCCGCTGGCAGCGGCGGTTTGCCCAGATCGTCCCAAAGCTGCCGAAGCTCCTTGGTGTACCGGGGAATCACCCGCGGCAACGCCGGCATCGCGCCCCAGAGCTGGGCGAGCACCACGTGGTCGTACGCGGCGAACCAGGCCCACAGCTCCAGGCTGTCGTTGGTGCCGTTGCCGCGCAGGGGCGCGACCAGGAACTCGTAGAGGTCGTCACGGATCCGCTCGCGTGATCGCCAGGCCTTGTCGCTGGGCGACGGAAGCTTGTCGAGCACGTTGCGGCGCACCCAGGGCACGGCCCGTGAGTCGTCGAACTCGGTCGACACGGCGTAGAACTCTCTGCCGTGCTCGTCGACCACGCCGATCGAGACGAGGTCGACCGTGCGGCCGTCCTCGATGAACTCACAGTCGTAGAAGTAGCGGTAGGTCATCGAGTTCCATCCTGGCCCATCGGCACGAAGATTCGTTACCGTGCCCGGTCATGACGTTTTCGATCGTGGCACGGTCGGCCGACGGGCACTCCCACGGCATCGCCGTCGCCAGCAAGTTCCTCGCGGTCGGGGCCGCCGTGCCGGCCGCCGAGGCGCTGACCGGCGCCGTCGCGACGCAGTCCTACGCCAACCTGGCCTACCGGCCGCAAGGGTTGGCCCTGCTGCGCACCGGCGTGGACGCGGCGGGCGTGGTCGCCGGCCTGACCGCCGCCGACGACGGGCGGGCGCAGCGCCAGGTCGGCGTGGTCGGTGTGGCCGGCGACGGAGCCACCTACACCGGCGCCGACTGCCACGACTGGGCCGGCGGCGTCGCCGGCGACGGGTTCGCGATCCAGGGCAACATCCTGGTCGGTCCCCAGGTGGTGGAGGACATGCGGACCGCCTGGCTGGCATCGGACCCGGACGCCCCGCTGGCCCGCCGGCTGCTGGCCGCGCTGCGCGCCGGCGACGAGGCGGGTGGCGACAAGCGCGGCCGGCAGAGCGCCGCGCTGCTCGTGGTCGCCCGCGGCCAGGGCTACGGCGGCACCAGCGACGTGGTGGCCGACCTGCGGGTCGACGACCACACCGAGCCGGTGCCCGAGCTGGCCCGCCTGCTCGACATGCACGAGCTGCTGTTCGGCAAGCCCGACCCGGCCACCCTGCTGGCCCTCGACGGCGCGCTGGCGGCCGAGGTGCGCGGCCGGTTGGTCGCCGCCGGCCACGAGGGCGCCTCGCTGGACGACGCCCTGGCGAGCTGGGCCGGCGTCGAGAACCTCGAGGAGCGGATCGTGCCGGGCAAGATCGACCCGTTGGTGCTGGCACACCTGCGCGGCGCCTCCTAGGCCGAGGACAGCGCGGCGTGGGCGGCGGACAGCGTCGCCCCCGCCGCGTCGTCGTCCGGGGTGGACACCAGGCGGCGGGCGGCCGCGTCGGCCCGGGCCGCCCAGTGGAAGCGGAGCAGCACCGGCAGCGCAGCGTCGATCTCGTCGCGGTGCACCGGACCGGCGGCGGCGTACCCGTCGACCAGTTCCTCGGTGCCCACGCCGGCGGCGTGCGTGACGGCCGCGGCGAGGTCCGCGACCAGCGGGCCGGTGGCCGCCGGGCCCCAGCAGACCACCGCGGTGCGGCCGGTCGCCGGGTCGAGCCGGAACGCGGTCGCGATCGGTTGGCCGTGCAGCACGCCGTAGGTGAGCCGGTCGGTGACCGTCAGCCGGGTGAGCGCGGCGCAGGCGGACGCGACCGCGGCGCGCAGCCACGGTCGCGCGCCGAGGTGCGGGGCGTCGGGCCGGACGCGGTGCCACGGCGCAAGACCGGAGTGCGCGAAACCGTCCATTCCGGAGTGGAGCCGGCCGAGCGCGTCGCCCCACCACTGCTGGTCGAGCGGGTCGCCGGCGGACAGCGGCCGGCCGGGTGGGCAACGGACCAGGGCGTACGCCCAGCCGTCGTGCTCGGCGACCAGCGCGCCGGACAGGGCACGCACCGGCTCGCCCGCGGCCACGCCGCGCTCCGCGAGATGGCAGGCCGCGGTCAGGCCTGCCTCCAGTCGCTGCCGTTTGCCGAGCGCCACCCGGGTGACCAGGTGACACGTGCCCGCGATGCTGGCCACCCAGGTGGTGGCCGCGGTGCCGGGGATCGACACCGGGTCGAGACGGCCGGGCACGTGCTGCCAACCGCCGCGCAGGGCCGCGAGTGCGGCCTCGTCGTCTGCCACGGCGGGGATTATCCGCCGCCGGTGGGTGCTCGGGTCGGTGAATGGGCGAACGGCCGGAAGAGACACCCCCCAGTGATCTCTCCCGACCGGTCCGCCCCGCGCCCCCCTGGAGGGCCCGCCGTCCCCCGTATGGCCCCCACCAGCAGCGGGTCTGGCAGTCAGATTGCCCGAATGGACAACACGGGACTGTCACGGAAGCGATTTCAGGGGTGTACAGCACGCGACAGGAACGACATGATCTGATGTGTTGCCGGCCAAAGGGTCGGTCAGTGGGATGTGTCCTAGGGAGGGGTCGGGCTGTGGAGGGTCGCCTGCCAGATCCTGGCGACGCTCTGACCGGTGTCGAGTTGTTCGCCGGGCTGGAGCCCGAAGTCCGCCAGCGCGTGATCGCCGCCGCGGTGCCCCGCACCTATCGCAAGGGCCAGCTGCTCTTCGTCGAGAACGACCCGGGCGAGTCGCTGATCGTGCTGCGCCGGGGCGCCGTCGCCGTGTTCGTCACCGCGCCGACCGGCGAGCGCGCCGTGCTCTCCGTCGTCCGTCCACCCGGCACACTCGGCGAGGTGTCGCTGCTCGACGCGTCGACCCGGTCGACCTCGGCCGAGGCCATCGAGGACTGCACCGCCCTCGCGCTGTCCCGTTCGGCGTTCATGGAGCTCGTGCACTCCAACCCGCGGATCCTCGACGCCGTGATGCGCTCGCTGGGCGCGCTGATCCGCCGGCTCACCGAGCAGAACGCCGACCACGTCTTCCTCGACCTGCCCGGTCGGGTGGCCAAGACGCTGGTCCGGCTCGCCGGCGAAAGCCAGGCCCCGATGATCACGATCGAGCTCAACCAGAGCCAGCTCGCGGAGATGGCCGGTGGCTCGCGGCAGAGCGTCAACCAGGCGATCGGCTCGTTCGCCAGCCGGGGCTGGCTGCGCACCGAGGGCCGGCGGATTGTCGTCACCGACGTCGCCGCCCTGCGCCGCCGCGCGGGGATGCCCGACCGATGAGCGAAAGGCCCCCGGCTGACGCCGAGGGCCTTGTCACACAGCAGCGGTCAGTTCGCCGGCGGAGCCGTCGGCCCGATCCAGCCCTCGGCCTCGGTCTTCTTCGGCGGAGACGTCGGGCCGATCCAACCCTGCGCCTTGACGTCGCCACCGGTCGAGGTGGGGCCGATCCAACCCTGTGCCTCGACGTCACCGGCCACGATGCCCTTGGCCTGCAGGTCGGCGAGGGTCGCGGCGTCCACGTCGACGCTCGCCCCCGCGGCGTGCGCGACGCCGGCCGGGTCGGTCCAGTCCTTCTCCAGACGTGCGTGAACCATCGATGCTCTCCTGTCATGAGTGGATCTCGGCCGCGGCCGACTCTACCGATCGCCAGCCGATATGGACTGTCCACTAACCAACAGGACAGTTCCTGACAGGAGGTGGACGTGGGTAGGCTGCGAGCCCTTGACAAGGTGATACGTCGCTAGGAGTGCGCCATTCCCGCTGCCTGCGCACGGTGCGGCCGGACCCCCGCCGAGAACGACAGGTTCTGTGGCGGCTGCGGTGCCGAGCTGGCTCCACCCTGCCGTCAGTGCGGTCGGCCGATCCCCGGCGACGCCGCGTTCTGCACGAGCTGCGGTACGCCCCGCGAAGGCGGCGCCCGCAGCGAGGTGAGCAGCGACAACAGCGAGGACCGGCGCCGGGTCAGCGTGCTGTTCGTCGACCTCATCGACTTCACGCCGTACGCCGAGCGGGCCGACCCGGAGCAGGTCCGGGCCATGCAGAACGGCTTCTTCTCGGCCGCCCGCCGGGTGGTCGGGCAATACGGCGGCGTCGTCGAGAAATACATCGGCGACGCGGTGATGGCGCTGTTCGGCGCCCCCGTCGCCACCGAGACCGACCCGCTGCGCTGCGTGCGCGCCGGCCTCGAGCTGCAGCGGGTGCTCTCCCGCTTCGCGCCCGACGGCGCGGACGCCGCCGGCATGCGGTTCCGGGTCGGCGTGGCCACGGGCGAGGCGCTGGTCGACGTGGCCGCGGCCCGCGACGGCGGGCAGGCGATCGTGGCCGGCGACGTGGTCAACACCGCGTCCCGCCTCCAGTCGTCGGCCCCGCCCGGCGGCGTGCTGGTCTGCGGCAACACCTACGCGCTGACCAAGGACACCGTCCGCTACCAGGACCAGCCGTCGGTCACCCTGCGCGGCCGCTCGACGCCGACCGAGGTCTGGCTCGCGGTCGCGCCCCGGCGCCGCCCGCACGTCGAGAAGGAGCCCGACAGCACCCCGCTGGTCGACCGCGAGCACGAGCTCGGCCTGCTGGTCAACGCGCTGCACCGGTCCACGCACGACCGGGTGCCGCAGGTGGTCACGGTCTTCGGCCGGGCCGGCATCGGCAAGAGCCGGCTGGTGCGCGAGCTGCTCAAGCACGCCGAGCGGCTGCTCGACGAGCCGGTCACCTGGCGCACCGGCCGGTGCCCGCCGTTCGGCGAGAACGTGGCGTTCGCCGCGCTCGCCGACATCGTCAAGGCCGAGGCCGGCATCCTCGACACCGACCCCGCCGCGGCCGCCGCGCAACGGCTCACCACGGCCGTGACCGACCTGGTCGGTCCCGGCGAGGCCGACCGGCTGATCGACGCGCTGCGCCCGCTGGTCGGCCTGCCCGCCAGCCGGCTCGCCGCAGAGGACGCCGAGTCCGCCTGGCGCCGCTTCCTGGTGGCGCTGGCCGCGCGCCGGCCGACCGTGCTGGTCTTCGAAGACCTGCACTGGGCCGACGAGAGCATGCTGCGCTTCGTCGAGCTGCTCGGCGCGTCCGCCCGCGACGTGCCGCTGCTGTTGCTGTGCACCGCCCGGCCGGAGCTGATCGACCGCGACCCGGGCTGGGCGGGCTCGCTGACCGGCTCGCTGACCATCACCCTCCCGCCGCTGCGGGCCACCGGCATCGCCACCCTCTACGCGCACATGTTCGGGCAGGCCGCGTTCTCCGCCGACATGCTCAGCCCGCTGGTCGAGCTCGCCGACGGCAACCCGCTCTACGCGCACGAATACGTGCGGATGCTGATCGAGCAGGGCGCCCTGCGCCAGTCGGGCCGGGGCTGGTCCCTGGAGAAGCGGCTCGACCTGCCGATGCCCGACAGCGTGCACGCGGTCATCGCCAACCGCGTCGACCTGCTCGACCCCAAGGACCGCACGGTGCTGTTCGCCGCGTCGGTCGTCGGCATGGTGTTCTGGCCGGGCGCGGTCGCCGCGGCACTCGGCCGCAACGTCGAGTCCGTCGAGCGCTCGCTGCGCCGGCTGGAGCAGCGCGACTTCGTGCACGAGCAGGTCACGTCCACGATGGCCGGCCAGCCCGAATATCGCTTCGGGCACGTGCTGGTGCGCGACGTCTGCTACCAGCGGCTGCCGCGCACCGAGCGGGTGGCCCGGCACGAGCGCACGGCCGAGTGGCTCGACGCGCTGTCCCGGGGGCGCGACACCGACCTCGCCGAGGTGCTCGCCCACCACCGCTGGGCCGCCCACGAGATCGCCCGTACGCTCGGCGTCGACCCGGCCCCGTTCGCACCGGCGGCCCGCGGGGCGCTGCACCGGGCGGCGCGGCGGGCGTACGCCCTGCACGCCCTGGACGCGGCGGCCAACCACGTCGAGCGGGCGATCGCCCTGGCCGACCAGTCCGACCCGGCCGGCCGCCTCCAGCTCGAGCTGCTGCGCACCGAGATCTCGTTCTACCGCGACCGCGCCGAGTTCCTCAGCGGCGGCGGCCCCGACCAGCTCGTCGCGCTCGCCGACCGGCTCACCGCACACGACGACGCGGCCAGCGCGGCCCGCGCTTGGACCCTGCTCGGCCAGGCCGCCTGGCTGCGCGCCGACCGGCGGGCCGCACTGTCCTGCCTGGACCGCGCGGTCGAGCTGTTCGACGGCGTGCCGGACTCGAGCGAGAAGGCCGACGCCTACGCCGAGCTGGGCCGGCTGCACATGCTCAACTACGAGCGCGAGCCGGCGATCGCGGCGGCCGAGGCGGCCGGCGACATCGCCGAGCGGCTCGGCAACGTGGAGACCCAGACCAACGCCCGGATCACCGTCGCGATGGCCCGCTACCAGGCCGGCGACCGCGGTGCGCTGGCCGAGCTGCACGCGGTCACCGACTTCTGCCGGACCCACGGGCTGCTGGCGCTGACGCGGGCGATCCAGAACCTGGCGTACGCGCTCAGCGAGGAAGGCGACTGGGTCGGCTCCAAGGAGCTGGTCTCCCAGGCCGACTCCGCCCTGCAGGACGGGCACTCGCTGAACACCAACTACTCCGGCGACGTGATGCGGGCGTACTTCGCGGGCGAGTTCGACCGCCTGCTCAGCGCCGCCGACGCGTTCGTCGACACCCCCGACGGGCGCTGGGACATGCAGGTCCGCGGGCTGCGGGCCTGCCTGCGGGTGCTGCGCGACCAGCCGGTGCCGACCGTCGGCGACGCCGACGACGTCGCCGACGCGCTGGAGTTCGCCCGCGACAGCGGCTTCTACCGGCCGCGCTGGACGACGCTCGGCCTCGCCGCCCAGGTCCGCGCGCTGCAGGGCGAGCTCCCCGAGGCGGCGGCCCTGCTCGACGAGCTGGCCGAGTCGTGGTCGGCGGTGCCGGCGCTGGCCAGCGGCGAGTGGGTGTCGGCGGCGGCCTTCGCGGCGGCGCTGGCCGGCCGCGACGCGGCGGTGCGGGTGCGCGGCATGCTCGACCGGGTCAGCCACCGCACCCCGTGGGCGGAGGCGGCGCTGCGGACCGTGAGCGCGGCGCTGGCCGCGACCGCCGGCGACGAGGCCCGGGCGGGCCAGCTCTACGCGGCGGCGGCCGGCATCTACGGGCAGATCCCCGCGGTCACCGACCGGATGATGGCGCTCGCCCTGGCCGCGGGCAGCTTCACCCGGGCCGAGGAGGCGGCGGCGGCCGAGGTGGCCCTGACCGAGGTGCGGGCGTTCGCGACCCGCAACCGGGCGCCGGGCCTGCTGCGCCTCACCGGCACCACAGCCCCCGAAGCCACGCTGGCGAGCTAGGCGGCTACGGCCGTCGGTGGGTCGCTGGCCGGCGCCGGGGCCGGCACCCGCGCGGCGGCGTTCTTGGCCTTCTGCGCGTAGATGTCGACGTACTCGCGGCCGGAGAGCTCCATCAGCTCGTACATGATCTCGTCGGTGACGGCCCGCTCGACGAACCGGTCGCCGGACATCCCCGCGTACCGGGCGAAGTCGATCGGCTCGCCGAACCGGATCCGGACCCGCTTGATCTTCGGGATGACCTTGCCCGGCGGCTGGATCTCGTCGGCGTTGAGCATCACCACCGGCACCACCGGGGCGCCGCTGAGCAGTGCGAGCCGCGCCACACCGGTCTTGCCCCGGTAGAGCCGACCGTCTGGTGACCGCGTGCCCTCGGGGTAGATGCCGGCCAGGTTGCCGGCGCGCAGGACCCGCAGCTGGGTGTCGAGCGCGGCCTGCGCGGCCCGCCCACCGGACCGGTCGACGGGGATCGTGCCCGTGCCGATGAAGAACATCTTCACCAACCAGCCCTTGATCCCCTTACCGGTGAAGTACTCGGCTTTCGCCACGAAGGTGACTTTTCGCCGTACTTCCAACGGCATGAAGATCGAATCGGAGAACGACAGGTGGTTGCTCGCGATGATCGCCGCGCCCTCGGCCGGCACGTTCTCGCGCCCCTCGACGATGGGCCAGAAGACGAGGCGCACCCACGGACCGAGGATCACGTACTTCAGCAGCCAGTACAGCAACCGATGTCCTTCCGCCAACCCGGCCCGGCCTCACGTCCTGGGAGCTGACGCTACGACATCGAGCCTACGAAGCGCGTACGCCATGCCACAACGGACTACTGGAAGGGGCTGCGCACGTGTCACGATTGGCGGCACGGCGCGGGCGACCCCATGCGCCAGGCAGGAGGACATGAGGTGTCTGCGGGTGGTGCCCGCCGTGGCCGGCGGGACAACGGTCTCGACGCGGCCGACTTCGCTGTGGCCGGCGACGTCGACCCACGGGTCGGCGAGCACATTCTGGACGTGCTCGGTGCGGGCGGCATCGCCGCCTATCTCCAGCCCTCGTCCGACCTCAACCCGGTGACCCGCACCACCACGGTGCCGGCGCGGCCCGTCGACCGGCTCTACGTCGACAGCGCCCACCTCGAGACCGCCCGCGGCTACCTGGCCAAGCTGGGCTCCGACGAGGAGCCGGCGCCGGCCCGCACGAACGGGCACGATCCGGACGTCGAAGCCGCCTGGGCGAAGATCGTCGAAGGCTGGGACAAGGAACCCGCCGCCGCGACCTGGCCGGCCTCGGAAAACCTCCCGGCGCCCGACTCGACCGCCGGCACCCTCTCGGCGCCGACCGACCCGACCCGCCCGGTCGACCCGCCCCCGAGCTCCTCCCCCGCCCGCCGCCCGTCGGCCACCGACTTCTCGGGCGTCGCGGTAGGCCCGCGCACCGACGACGGCCCGAGCCTGCTCGACGGCCTCGACACGTTCGGCAACGACCTACCGGGCGAGCCGACCGACGACGAGGGCTACACCCCGCCGCCCCCACCACCCCTGCCCCGCATCTCGAAGTACGCGGTGGCCGGCGTCCTGGGCATCGTCCTGGGCTTCCTGCTCTTCATGTTCCCGGGCGTGGTCCCGATCGACCGCTCGATCGTGACGGTCATCGCCTTCCTGGCCATCCTCGCGGGCTTCGTCACCCTGGTCTCCCGCCTCCGCCACGGAGGCGAAGAAGACGACTACGACCCAGACCAGGGCGCCAAGGTCTAAAACCGGATCACAAAGGTCTGGAGCCAGATCGTTCTTACTCGGGTTCGTCTGGGGCGCGACCGCTGCTCCCGGCGCCAGAGAACGCTCCGCTTCGCTACGCTGCCACCTCCGCGGTTGGCAAGAACGAGACGATCCGGAGCCGCTCGGGCGCTTCCTATCGGGTGACCAGCTGCGGGCCTGGCAGCGGAGCGGAGCGGAGCGGTGTCTGGCGGGAGCGGCGGTCGTGACCCAGGCGGGCCCGAGTAAATATTTCTATTATGTATAAATAGGACACTGAGTTACTCCCCGGCACGCCGGGTGGTAATCGTCGCGTAACGTGGCGTCAGTAGGAATGACGATTGTCCCCGTCGTCAGCGCTTGAGCGGAGCCTGCTGCCCCATGCGTAGAAGCGCCCTCGTGGTCGTCGCACATCGTTTGCCCGTCGATGACAGTGTCGCGCCCGACGGCGCCTGTGAGTGGCGGCGGTCGCCCGGTGGGCTGGTCAGTGCGCTGCATCCCATTCTGCGCAAGAGTCCCGCCACCTGGGTCGGGTGGGCCGGGCAGGCCGGGGCCGCGCGGCAGGTGCCCGACCTCGACGGGGTGCACATGCACTCCCTGCCGCTCGACGCCGACGACATCGCCGAGCACTACGAGGGGTTCGCCAACTCCACGTTGTGGCCGCTCTACCACGACGCCGTCGAGCAGCCCGTCTATCACCGCCGCTGGTGGGAGGCCTATCAGCGGATCAACCAGCGCTACGCGGAGGCCGCCGCCGCGATGGCCGAGCCCGGTGCCGTCGTCTGGGTGCAGGACTACCACCTGCAGCTGGTGCCCGGGATTCTGCGTGCGCTGCGGCCCGACCTGACCATCGGGTTCTTCATGCACGTGCCGTTCCCGCCGCCGGAGCTGTTCATGCAGCTGCCCCGCCGGGCCGAGCTCCTCCGCGGGATCCTCGGCGCCGACCTGGTCGGGTTCCAGCGCGCCCAGGCCGCGCACAACTTCGCCCAGCTCGCCGTCAAGGTGCTCGGGTTGCAGGCCAGCGACCGGCGCATCGCCGTCGGCGACCGGATCGTGCGCGTCGGTGCCTTCCCCGTCTCGATCGACACCGCCGACATGTGCTCGCTGGCCACCAGCGGCCCCGTGGTCGCCCGGGCCCGGCAGCTGCGCTCCGACCTCGGCGACCCCCGGCACGTGATCCTGTCCGTCGACCGGATGGACTACACGAAGGGCATCGAGCAGCGGCTCAAGGCCTACAGCGAGCTGCTCGACAGCGGCCAGGTCAAGGTCCGCGACACCGTGATGGTGCAGGTCGTGGTGCCCAACCGCGAGCGGGTCGAGCACAACCGGGCGCTGCGGGAGCGGGTCGAGCGGGAGGTCGGGCGGATCAACGGTGAGTACGGGCGGGTCGGCGAGCCGGCGATCCACTACCTGAACCAGCCGTTCGACCGGGCGGAGCTCGCGGCGCTCTACCGGGTCGCCGACATCATGGCGGTCACCCCGCTACGCGACGGGATGAACCTGGTCGCCAAGGAGTACGTCGCGTCCAGGGTGGACGACAGCGGCGCGCTGGTGCTGAGCGAGTTCGCGGGCGCGGCCGCCGAGTTCACCCAGGCCTACCTGTGCAACCCGCACGACCTCGACGGCCTCAAGGCGGTGCTGATGCACGCGATGCGGGCCGGCCCGGACGACGTCGAGGACCGGATGCGGGCGATGCGCGGCCACCTGCGCGTGCACGACATCCGGGCCTGGGCGCGCGCCTACCTCCTCGCGCTCGACCGCACCGGCAGCCTGGCCGCCCGACTCACGATCGACTAGCGCGGATCAGGTCGCGATACCAGAAAGCGCTGTCTTTGGGCGTACGCGTGAACGTCTCGTAGTCGACGTGCACCAGCCCGAACCGCTTGCCGTAGCCGAGCGCCCACTCGAAGTTGTCGAGCAGCGACCAGGCGAAGTAGCCCCGCAGGTCGACGCCCGCCGCCATCGCCTCCTCCGCCGCCTCCAGGTGGGTCCGCAGGTAGTCGATCCGGTCGACGTCGGGCACCCGACCGTCGACGACGGTGTCCGCGAAGGCGGCGCCGTTCTCGGTGACGTACAACGGCAGCGGCCCGTAGTCGGCGGTGACCCGCAGCAGCATGTCGCGCAGCCCGGTCGGGTCGATCGGCCAGCCCATCTCGGTCACCGGGCCGGGCGCCTGGTGGTGCACGACGCGGCCGCCGGTCGGGTAGGGGCTGCCGTCGTCGACAGGGGAAACCGCGGCACCGACGAGGTCTGGCTGGTAGTAGTTGACCCCCAGGGCGTCCAGCGGCGCCCCGATCGTCGCGAGGTCGCCGTCGCGCACGAACGCCCAGTCGGTCACCCCCTCGGTGTCGGCGAGCACGTCGGCCGGGTAGGAACCCCGCAGCACCGGGTCGAAGAAGATCCGGTTGAGCAGGCCGTCGATCCGGCGCGCGGCGTCCACGTCGGCCGGTGAGTCAGTGACCGCCCGCACCGTCCCCGCGTTGAGCGCGATGCCGACGATCGAGTCGGGCGACGCCGACCGGAGCTCCGGCACCGCCAGCCCGTGCGCCAGCAGCAGGTGGTGCACGGCCGCGAACGGGTCGGCCCGCCGCCCTGGCGCGTGCACGCCGGTGCCGTAACCCAGGAAGGCCGAGCACCACGGCTCGTTGAGGGTGTTCCACATCGCGACCCGGTCGCCGATCCGCTTCCCCACCGCCGCCGCGTGCTCGGCGAACCGGTACGCCGTGTCGCGGCTGGTCCACCCGCCCTCGTCCTCGACCCACTGCGGCAGGTCGAAGTGGTAGAGCGTCGCGACCGGCCGGATCCCGCGGGCGAGCAGCGCGTCGCACAGCCGGTCGTAGAAGCCGAGGTCGGCCGCGCGGGGCCAGGACACCGAGAACCGGTAGGCGGTCAGGCCCAGCGACGCCATCAGCTCGACGTCGTCAGCCATCCGGTGATAGTGGTCGGCCGCGCCGGCACCCGTGTCGCCGTTGACTACGGCACCCGGCCGCGCCGCGAACGTGTCCCAGATGGACGGCACCCGGCCGTTCTCCGCCACGGCGCCCTCGACCTGGTACGCGGCGGTGGCCGCGCCCCACCAGAAGGTGGACGGGAAAGCCATCTGATCACTCCCTTGGAGAGCGCTCTCCGAATCGAGACCAGCGTCCGGTACCGACCGATCTCCTGTCAACCCCGCATGCCTTGACATCGATGAATGTCGAGCGCAACACTGCCAGCACTGGAGAGCGCTCTCCAAAGAGCTCCGTCCCCTCTCCGGAAAGGCAGTCCCCCGTGAAACCTCGCCTGCTCACGGCCGTCCTTCTCCTCGTCACCGGACTCACCGTGGCCGCACCTACCCCGGCCAGCGCGGCCGACGCCGTCATCTCGCAGGGCAAACCGGCGACCGCGTCCTCCGCGCAGGGCGCCGACCTGCCCGCCTCCGCCGCCGTCGACGGCAACCCGGCCACGCGCTGGGGCTCGGCCTGGTCGGATCCGCAGTGGATCCAGGTCGACCTCGGTGCCACCGCCTCGATCACCCAGATCACGCTGAACTGGGAGGGCGCGTCCGCCCGGGCCTTCCAGATCCAGACCTCGCCGAACGGCACGACCTGGACCGACATCTACTCGACGACGACCGGCCCGGGCGGCACGCAGACGCTGAACGTCACCGGCACCGGGCGCTACGTCCGGATGTACGGCACGGTCCGCAACAGCGGCTACGGCTATTCGCTGTGGGAGTTCCAGGTGCACGGCACGATCGGCGGCACCAACCCGAACCCGGGCACCTGTGGCACCACCAACGCCGCGCAGGGCCGACCGGCCACCGCGTCGACCACCGAGGGCGCCGGCGTCGAGGCGACCATGGCCGTCGACGGCAACCCCGGCACCCGCTGGTCGAGCGTCTTCGCCGATCCACAGTGGATCCAGGTCGACCTCGGCTCCAGCCAGGCCGTCTGCCGGGTCGTCCTGCAGTGGGAGGGCGCCTACGGGCGCGCGTTCCAGATCCAGACCTCGACCAACGGCACCACCTGGACCGACGTGTACGCGACGACGACCGGCACGGGCGGCACGCAGACGCTGAACGTCAGCGGCACCGGGCGGTACATAAGGATGTACGGGACGGCCCGCGGCTCCGGCTACGGCTACTCGCTGTGGGAGCTCCAGGTCTTCACGACCGGCGGCACCACGAACCCGGACCCCGATCCCGACCCCGGCACCTGGCAGACGATCTGGAGCGACGACTTCACCGGCGCCGCCAACGCCGCGCCCAACGCCGCCAACTGGCTGGTCCGCACGGGCACGCAGTACCCGGGCGGCGCGGCGAACTGGGGCACCGGCTCGGTCGAGACCGCCAGCGCGGCGAATGCCACCCTCGACGGCGCCGGCCGGCTCGCGATCCGCGCGACGCGGGACGGCGCCGGCAACTGGACCTCGGGTCGCATCGAGACCCAGCGCACCGACTTCGCGCCGCAGCCCGGCCAGCTCACCCGGTTCAGCGCGGTGCTGAAGCAGCCGGACGTCGCCAACGGCCTCGGCTACTGGCCGGCGTTCCGGGCCACCGGCGCCGCGTTCCGGGGCAACTTCACCAACTGGCCGGGCATCGGCGAGACCGACATCATGAGCGGCGTCAACGGGCGCAACCAGCTCTCCCAGACGCTGCACTGCGGCACCGCGCCCGACGGCCCGTGCGGCGAGTACAACGGCCGCACCAGCGGGCTCGCGTCCTGCACCGGCTGCCAGAGCGGCTACCACGAGTACAGCCAGGTGATCGACCGCACGAAGACCGACGAGGAGATCCGGTTCTACCTCGACGGCCGGCAGACCTGGGTGGTCCGCGAGAGCCAGGTCGGCGTCACCGCCTGGCAGGCGGCCGTGCACCACGGCTTCTACCTGCGCTTCGACCTGGCCATCGGTGGCCTCTACCCGAGCGGCATCGCCGGCTTCACCGTCCCGACGCCGGACACCACCTCGGGCGGCGTGCTCAGCGTCGACTCGGTCTCGGTCGCCCGGGCCACCGGCACCACGCCGGCGGCGATGACCGACCCGGCGGTGCCGGCCGGTCCCAGCGTCGTGCGGGTCACGGGGACCCAGGGCAACTGGCAGCTCCAGGTCAACGGGGCGCCGTGGGAGGTCCGCGGGCTCACCTACGGCCCGCCGCAGGGTGCCGCCGACGGCTATCTGCGCGATCTGAAGAACATGGGCGTCAACACCATCCGCACCTGGGGCGTCGACGACGCGCAGACCCCGGTGCTGCTGGACGCCGCCGCCCGCCAGGGCATCAAGGTGATCGTCGGGCACTGGCTGAACCAGGGTGCCGACTATGTCAACGACACCGCGTACAAGAACACCGTGAAGGCCGAGATCGTCGCCCGGGTCAACGCGCTCAAGGGCCGCCAGGGCGTGCTCATGTGGGACGTCGGCAACGAGGTCATCTTGACCATGCAGGACCACGGGCTCGCACCGGACGTGGTCGAGGCGCGGCGGGTGGCGTACGCCCGGTTCGTCAACGAGGTCGCGGTGGCGATCCATGCCGCCGACCCCAACCACCCGGTCACCTCGACCGACGCGTACACCCACGCGTGGACCTACTACAAGCCGTACTCGCCGGCGCTCGACCTGCTGGCGGTCAACTCGTACGGCGCCATCGGCGGGGTGAAGAACGACTGGATCGCGGGCGGCTACACCAAGCCGTACATCGTGACCGAGGCCGGACCCGACGGCGAGTGGGAGGTCCCGAACGACGTCAACGGCGTGCCGGACGAGCCGTCGGACCTCGAGAAGCGGGCCGGCTACGCGGCGAGCTGGGCGGCGATCAAGTCGCACCCGGGCGTCGCGCTCGGTGCCACCGAGTTCCACTACGGCCTCGAGAACGACTTCGGCGGCGTCTGGCTCAACGTGACCACGGGCGGCTGGCGCCGGCTGGGCTACCACGCGCTGCGGCAGGCGTACTCCGGCCAACCCGCTCCGAACACCCCGCCCGAGATCACCACGATGACGGTCGGCTCACAGACGGCCGTGCCAGCGGGCGGCACGTTCCCGGTGTCGGTCGCGGCCACCGACCCGCAGGGCGACCTGGTCCGCTACAACCTGATGTTCAGCAACAAGCACATCACCGGCGGTACGGGCTTCTCGAACGTCACGTTCACCGAGACCGGCAACGGCACGTTCTCGGTGCGGGCGCCCGAGCAGCTCGGCGTGTGGAAGGTCTACGTCTACGCGTTCGACGGCCAGGGCAACGTCGGCATCGAGCAGCGGTCGTTCAGGGTCGTGCCGCCGACGGTCGCGGGCACCAACATCGCCCGGGGGCGGCCGGTGACCGCGTCGACGTACCAGCCGACCGGCACCAACGGCCCGCAGCTTCCTGCGTACGCCGTCGACGGCGACTACGCCACCCGCTGGGCCAGTGAGTGGGTGCCGACGGCGTGGGTGCGGGTGGACCTCGGCTCGGTGCAGTCCTTCAACCACGTGCAGCTCGCGTGGGAGGCCGCCTACGCAACCGGTTACCAGGTGCAGACCTCGAACGACGGCAACACCTGGACCACGGTGTACGCGACGACGAGCGGCAACGGGGGCTTCGACAGCCTCGCGATCACCGGCACGGGCCGCTACGTCCGGATGAACGGACAGACCCGGGCCACCGCGTACGGGTATTCGCTGTGGGAGTTCGGCGTGTATCGGTGATCTCGGATGGGTGGCGGACCGCCTCCCTGCTAGCGTTGGCTTCACCAGGCGGGCGGAGAGCGCTCTCCGCCCGCCGGTTCGACACGAGAGGGCCGACGCGCGACGTGACCACCGACAACGCACGCCTGCCGACCCTGGAGGACGTGGCCCGGCTCGCGGGGGTCTCCCGGGCCACGGTCTCCCGCGTCATCAACGGCATCCGCAACGTCAACCCCGAGCTGCACGAGGTCGTGTGGAACGCGGTGAACGCCACCGGCTACGTGGCCAACCGCGCCGCCCGCTCGCTGGTCACCCGGCGCACCGGCACGATCGCCCTGGTCGTCTCGGACTCGGAGAGCCACGACGACGACCCGTTCATGAGCCGCTTCTTCAGCGACCCGTTCTTCGGCCGGGTCGTCGGCGGCCTGATGAGCGCGCTGCGCCCGGCCGGCATCCAGCTCGCGCTCCAGCTCGTGGGCGCCGACCAGGCCCGCGGCCAGCTCGTCGGCGACCTGCGCCAGGGCCAGGCCGACGGCTCGGTGGTGCTGTCGCTGCACCCCGGTGACACGCTCCCCCAGCTCCTCGCCGACGCCGGGCTGGCCGGCGTGGTGATCGGTCGCCCGGCCCGGCCCGTGCCGATCAGCCACGTCGACGTGGCCAACGACCGGGGCGCCGCGCTCGCCGCGGAGCACCTGGTGTCCCGGGGCCGGCGCCGGGTCGGCATGATCACGGGTCCGATCGACGTGCCGGCCAGCGTCGACCGCAGCGCGGGCTTCCGCGCGGCGATGGCCCGGCTCGGTCAGTCCTTCGTGCCGTCCGTCATCGGCAACTTCACGCACGAGAGCGGCGAACGCGGGATGCGCGAGCTGCTCGCCGACAACCCGGACCTCGACGGCGTCTTCGTGGCCAACGACCTGATGGCCCAGGGCGGTCTGGCCGCGCTGCACGAGCTCGGCCGCCGGGTGCCCGACGAGATCGCGGTCGTCGGCTTCGACGACAGCAGCGCCGCGCTGGCCGCCCGCCCGCAGCTCACGACGGTGCGCCAGCCGCTGGAGGACATGGCGGCCGAGGCGGCCCGCCTGCTGATGGCGCACATCGACAACCCCGGGCGCGAGACGGCCGCGGTGGTCTTCGAGCCGACGCTGGTGGTCCGCGCCTCCTCTTAGTGGTCGCCCTTCTCCAGCCAGTCCAGGATCGCGTCCAGGGGCTCCGGCCAGCGGGCGTCGAGCATCAGGTCGTGGCCCATGCCCGGGAACAGCAGCGGCGCACCGCCGTAGCGCGCGGCCACCCGGTCGAGCGCCGACCGCGGCACCACCCGGTCGTCGGGCGTGCCGACCACCAGCACCGGCGGGGCGCCGACCGGCTCCTCCGGCGCCCGCGACCGCAGCAGCTCCCACTGGGCGCGCCGCGAGGCGTGGCCGATCCGCTTCAGGTAGTCGCGCGCGACCGGCTCCGGCAGGTCGCGGCTGAACAACTGCCGCCGGCCAACCCGCACCTTGCCGCCGAACGCGCCCGGCAGCGTGCCGAACAGGTTGTGCCGCAGCGCCAGACCCAGCGTCGCCCAGCCGCCGAACACCGGCGCGGCCAGCACGCCGGCGCGGGCGGGATAGCGGGCCAGCGCGTGCGCCACCACGAGGGCCCCTGCGCCGTGGCCGACCAGGACCGCCTGGCGCGGCAGGCCGGCGGCGACCTGCACGACGTCGTGCGCGTACGCCCGGAGCTCGGCTTTCGGCGCCGGCTCGCTGTTGCCGTGGCCGCGCGGGCTGACCGCGTGGGCCGCGAAGCCGCGGCCGGCGGCGTGCTCCAGCCAGTGCTCCGCGTACGCCCAGGCGCCGTGCCCGAAACCCGGCACGAACAGCACCGGCGGCTTGCTGTCGTCGGGCAGCTCGGGGGTCGCGGTGAGCACCTCGCGGCGGGCCGGCGGCACCGGGTTGGCCCAGTCGCGGTTACGCATGATCCGCACGGAGGTCATCGCGTGCTCCTTGCTGCCGTCGCAGTGGCCGGGGAGAGCTCGTCCAGGGCGCTCTGGAGGGCCCGCAGGTAGTCGATGTGGTTGACCTCGAACCAGTGCCGCGTCGAGTCCTTGACCCGGGCCCGGTTCCAGCGCTTGCCCACGTCGGCCGAGGCACGCGACCAGAACGCGGCCGCCCGGGCCAGGTCGCGGTCGCGCAGCCGCAGCCAGCGGGCGATCAGCACGGTCTGCCAGTGCACCAGCGGGAACAGCCCGGAGTCGGGTTGCAGCAGGCCGGCCACGGCGAGCGTCGGGTACGTGCGCGGGAACGCGTGCAGGTAGAGCGTGGGTCGGCCGTGCTCGTCGGCGCCGAGGATCTCGGGCGCGAGGAACTCGAACCGGGGCAGGTAGCCGGTGGCGAAGACGACCAGGTCGGGCTCGACCTGCCGGCCGTCGGTCAGCTCGACCGCGGAGCGATGGAAGCGCCGCACGTCGGGCACGGGCGTGATCGTGCCGTGGCCGAGGTGGTACATCAGCTGGCTGTTGGAGATCGGGTGGGTCTCGAAGACCTTGTGGTCGGGCTTCGGCAGGCCGAACCGGCCCTGGTCGCCGACGGTGAGCCGCAGCGTGCGGGCGGCCAGCCACTGTCGCACGCCCAGCGGCAGCCGGGCCGCCTGCATCTGGTCGTTGACCTGGTCGGCCGGGCGGCCCAGCAGATACTTCGGCAGGTACCAGTAGCCGCGCCGGGTGGAGTGCCAGGTCTGGCTCGCCGACGTGGCCGCCTCGACCGCGATGTCGCACCCGGTGTTGCCGCCGCCGACCACCAGCACCCGGCGGCCGCGCAGCTCCTTGGGGTCCTTGTAGGCGGACGCGTGCATCGTCTGCCCCCGGAACTCGTCGAGCCCCTCGTAGGCGGGCTGCTTCGGCGCCCAGTTGTGCCCGTTGGCCAGCACGACGGCCAGGTAGCGGTGGGTCCGCTCGGAACCGGCTCCGCCGGCGCTGCGGGTGGTCACGTCCCAGCTCGTGTCGTCGGCCGGCTCGACCTTGACCACCTCGGTGCCGAACCAGACGTGCGGATTGAGGTCGAAGTGCTCGGCGTAGCGCTCCAGGTAGGACAGCAACTGGCTGTGGTGCGGGTAGTCCGGCCAGGTGTCCGGCATCGGGAAGTCCGGGAACTGGGTGAACGGCTTCGACGAGATCAGGTGGGTGTTGGCGTAGATCGGGCTGCGGTCGTGCCGCCAGTTCCAGGCGCCGCCGACGCTGGTCTCGCGCTCGTAGCAGTCGACGCCGAAGCCGTGCTCGCGCAGGTTCTTGACCGCGGCGAGGCCGCTGGCGCCGGCACCGACCACGCAGACCGTGTCACGCCGGTCGTAGACCGGGCGGCCGTCGCGCCAGAGGGTGGTGGAGGGGTCGAAGCTGTCGTTGGCGGTGGACACCGCCCGATCCTTCCGACTGACCCTTGTCTTGTCTAGTCGGGTATCACCAGATCTACGGCGATCGGTAGATGGTCGCTGGCGCGGCGGGCCTGCGCGGAATCCACCACCCGGAAGCCGGCCACCTCGATGCGCTTGTCGACGAAGACGCCGTCGATCGCGCGGCGCGGTCCGGAGGACGGGTGGGTCGGTGCCGTGCCCGCGATGTGCAGCCCGTCGGCGACCGCGGCCCAGGTCGGGTCGCCGGGCTCCGCGTTGAGGTCGCCGGCCGCCACGACGGGCAGGTCGCCGCGGCGCATCTCGGCCCGCCACGCCGCCGCCTGCGCCGGGCGTACCGCCGGGTCGGTCGACAGGTGGGAGCCGGTCACCACAAACCGGGCGCCCGGCACCGCGCAGGTGGCGAACACCGCTCCGCGCAGGTGGTGCCCGGGGACCAGGGGGTAACGGACGTCACGGGTCTCCAGCACGCGTACCCGCAGTGTGGTCAGCACCAGGTTGCCGAGCGACCAGAGCCCGCCACCGCCGACCACCATCCGCAACTGGTCGGCGAGGGCCGCGTTCTTCTGCCGCCAGCGGAACCGGCGGGCGCCCTCCTGCACGATCAGCACGTCGGGCGCGAGGTCGGCGACCACGCCGGCGAGCGCGTGCAGGTCGTCTTTGAAGCTATGGATGTTGTACGAGACGACCCGCACGCGCGCTGTCATCGACGCCGGGCCAGGTCGGCCGCACCAACCAGTCCCGCGCCGTTGCCCAGTTTCGCGACCCGCAGGTCCGCGACCGGCCAGCGGCCGCGCTGGGCCAGCGACTCCTGGTAGGACGCTCGGGCCGGGCCCATCAGCAGCTCGCCGGCGTCGACCACGCCGCCGCCGACCACGAGCACCTGCGGGTCGAGCACCTGGACCATGTCGGCCAGGCCCATGCCGAGCCAGGTGCCGATCTGGGCGAACGCCTCGCGGGACACCTCGTCGCCGTCTTGGGCGGCGGCGGTCACCATCGGGCCGGTGACCCGGTCGGGGTCGCCGCCGGCCAGGGCGAGCAGCCGCTCCGCGCGGTGCGGCTCCTGCCGGGCGCCGGCCCGGGCGAACCGGACCAGGGCGTTGCCGCTCGCGTACTGCTCGATACAGCCGAGCCGGCCGCAGCCGCACTTGTGCCCGCCGGGCACGAGGCCCATGTGGCCGAGCTCCGCCGCGATGCCGTTGGTGCCGCGGACCAGCTCACCGCCGAGCACGATGGCGCCGCCGACCCCGGTGCCGATGGTGAACATCACCATCGAGTCCTCGGCGTCGTGCGCGGCGCCGTAGCGGAACTCCGCCCAGGCCGCCGCGTTGCCGTCGTTCTCCACGATGACCGGCAGGCCGACCTTGTCGCTGACGTAGTCGCGGAGCGGCTCGTCGCGCCACGCGATGTTGGGTGCGAACAGCACGGTGGAGCGGGAGGCGTCGATCCAGCCGGCCGCGCCGATGCCGACGGCGGTGGCCGGGTGGGCTGCGGCCAGCTCGGCGGCGACCTCGACGATGGTGTCCCGGGTGCGGGCGACGTCGTCGGCGGGGGTGTCCCGCCGGACGGTCGTGACGACCGTCCCGTTCTCGTCGACCACCCCACCGGCGACCTTGGTGCCACCCACGTCGACTCCGATGGTCAGCGTCACCGCTGCCGCTCCCCTCTGCTGTGCTGTGGTCTTCCGGGCAACGCGCTCAGGCGTCGTCGTCCGACCGTGGCGCCGGTGGCGCCGTCCGCTTGACGGCCTTGCGGGCCATCGGTTTCGCGGGCTTGCGCTGCGGCTCGACCTCGTCGTCGGCCGCGCGCCCAGCCGCGGTGGCCTCCGCCCAGACGTCACCGGCCGCGGGGCCCGGTCCAACATCATCGCGGGTACGGGTGGCCGCGCGCCAGATCTCGTCGTCGGAGAACCGGGGAGCGGGCGGGGGCGGCGGCTGCGGATCCCGCACGGCCGTGGAGCTGTTGACCGCCCGGAGCAGGCTGGCCACGCCGGCCGCGAAGTCGCCGGCGCCGGTCGCGAGCCGCTCGGCGAACTCGGGGCTCGGGTCGCGCAACGCGACGATCACGCGGCAGATCGGGCAGACGCAGCACTCCGCGTCGCCGGTGGCGATCTTCGGCCCCGCTCCGGTCTGCGTACCTCCGGATGGGTGATGGTCGCCGCCGAAGGCGCTGCCGAGCACGTCGGTCAGCGAGCCGAGCGCGCTCATGCCGGCCGCGAGGCCCGGGCCGTCGCCGGCGCGGCGCGCCATGGCCAGCGCGGCGGCGACCAGGCGCTCGGCCTCGCCGCGGGCGGAGGATGGGTCTGGTTGCGGTGCCATCGTCGTTCCTCAGGTAGGTGCGGGCCCGGTCAGGCGCGCGGGTAGAGGGTCTCCACCCGGCCCTTGAGCTGTTTCAGGGCGGCATCCATGATCATCTTCTCGGCTTTCTTGCGGAACATGCCAAGCATGCCCACCGCCAGGTCGACTTCGAGCGTGTACGTGACCTCGCTCCCACGCTCGCCGACCGGTTCGATGTCGTAGGAACCGTTCTGCGTCTTCTGCATCTTCGACGGCGCGACCAGATGCCATTCGATGCGCGAGATGTCCTCGGCGTACTCATATTGGAGGGTGTATTCGTCCACCAGCACGCCGGCGTCGATCACGAACCGCACCTGGCTCGCATAGCCGTCTTCGTATTCCTCGACCACCTCGACCGACTTCATCGCCGTGGTCCACTCCGGGTAGCGCGCGAAGTCGCAAATCACCGCCGCGACCTGGGCCGGGGTGGCGTCGATCTCAATCGACTGGGTGGAGGAGTCCGCCATGTGGGGCAGGCTACCTCTTTGTGCGCCGCCGACCGGCTGACGGCTCGCTGGTCCCCCGGGTCGGACTCGATGTCGATACGGGTAGGTTGCATTTAGCTGATCGCGTTCTGTAGGAGGCCAGGTGCGCGAATTCTCCGTTCCCCCCGTCGTGACGATCGGGGACGCGGCGAACCTGACCGATCCGGTCTGGGACAACGCCGTCGAGGCACCCGACGCGGTGCAGTTCCGGCGCCGCCGCGGTGGCGAATGGCTCGACGTCACCTGTGGGCAGTTCCGGGACGAGGTCGTCGCGCTCGCCCGCGGCCTGGTCGCCGCGGGCATCCAGCCTGGTCAACGCGTGGGGCTGATGAGCCGCACGCGGTACGAGTGGACGCTGGTCGACTACGCGATCTGGTCGGTCGGCGCGGTCACCGTCCCGGTCTACGAGACGTCGAGCGCCGAGCAGGTCCGCTGGATGCTCGAGGACTCCGGCGCGGTCGCGCTGTTCGTCGAGACCGACGCCCACGCTCTTCTCGTGGCCGGCATCCGCGCCGACCTGCCCGACCTGGCCGAGGTGTGGCGGATCGAGTCCGACGACCTCGACCAGCTCCGCGAGCGCGGCGCGACCGTCGACGCCGCCGTCATCGAGGAGCAGCGGCGCACGTCCACCGCCGACGACATCGCCACCATCATCTACACCAGCGGTACGACCGGCCGGCCCAAGGGCTGCGTGCTCACCCACCGCAACCTGCTGTCCGACATCGCCAACGCGGTGCCGGTGCTGCCGGACCTGTTCCACCAGGGCGGCTCGACACTGCTCTTCCTGCCCCTCGCGCACTCCTTCGCCCGGCTGATCCAGATCGGCATGGTGCACGCCCGCGCCACGATGGGCCACCTGCCCGACACCAAGACGCTGGTCGCGGACCTCCAGGACTTCCAGCCGACGTTCCTGCTCTCCGTGCCGCGGGTGTTCGAGAAGGTGCACACCGGGGCCAAGCAGCGCGCGGCGGCCTCGGGCAAGGGCGCCATCTTCGACAAGGCCGAGCAGGTCGCGATCGCGTACTCGACCGCGATGGAAGGCTCCGGTCCCGGGCTGGCGCTGCGCATGCAGCACGCCCTCTACGACAAGCTGGTGTACGGCAAGCTGCGCGCCGCGATGGGTGGCAAGTGCACCCGGGCGATCTCGGGCGGCGCCCCGCTCGGCGCCCGCCTGGCGCACTTCTTCCGCGGCATCGGCGTCACCGTGTACGAGGGCTACGGCCTCACCGAGACCTCCCCGGCGATCGCCGCCAACCTGGAGAGCGCCACCCGCATCGGCACCGTCGGCCGCCCGCTGCCCGGCGTCACCGTCCGGGTCGCCGACGACGGCGAGATCCTGGTCAAGGGCCCGCTGGTGTTCAAGGAGTACTGGCGGAACCCGACCGCGACCGCCGAGGTGCGGGGCGACGACGGCTGGTTCGCCACCGGTGACCTGGGCGAGCTCGACGACGACGGCTTCCTGAGCATCACCGGCCGGAAGAAGGAGATCATCGTCACCGCGGCCGGCAAGAACGTCGCGCCGGCGGTGCTGGAGGACCGGATCCGGGCCCACTACCTGGTCAGCCAGGCGATGGTGGTCGGCGACCGGCAGCCGTTCATCGCCGCGCTGGTGACGATCGACCCGGAGTCGCTGCCCCGCTGGCTGGAGTCGATGGGGCTGCCGGCCGACACCTCGGTGGCCGACCTGCGCACCGACGAGAAGCTGCGGGCCGAGGTGCAGAGCGCGGTCGACGACGCCAACAAGGCGGTCTCGCACGCCGAGGCGATCAAGGAGTTCCGCATCCTGCCGGCGGACTTCACCGAGGCGACCGGCGAGCTGACGCCGTCGCTCAAGGTCAAGCGGAGCGTCGTGATCAAGACGCACCAGGCCGAGATTGACGAGATCTATCGCCGATGACCCCTGAGGCGCCCGCACCGACGCCGATCCGCGCCCACCCGCTCGCCGTGGCCGCGCGGATCGTGATGCTCGCGCTCGTCGCTGTCCTCGTGCTGCTCACCACGCAACAGCTGGAACAGCTGTGGTGGGTCGCGCTGCTGATCGTCGCCGGGCTGCCCGCCGTGATCGCGCCCCGGCACCCGGTGCTCGCCCCGCTCGGGCGGTTCGCCGAGGTGATCGTGGTCGGCATCGGGGCCAGCCAGGTCGCCGAGCACACCGCGAGCAACGCGCTCGGCCAGGGCATCGGCGCGGCCGCGCTGCTGCCGTACCTGTCGGTCCCGCTGACCGTGACGGCGCTGCGCCGGCGGTCCCGGGAGAGCGCCGCGCTGCTCGGCACGGCCACGCTGGCGCTCGTCGTCGGCGGCGCGATCAGCTCGACCGGCGACGATCCGCTGATCGCCAAGCCCGGCTACCTGGTCGTCGCGGCCCAATGGCTGATCCTGGCGTCGCTCGGCACGCTGGCGGCGTCCACCCTGCAGCGGATCATGCAGCAACGGGAGAAGGCGGGACGGCCCCAGCCGTACGCGGAGGCGACCCGGCTGTTGACCCAGCTCCGCAGCGTCGCCCGGCAGCTGCCCGGCGCCACGCTCGACCCCGGTGGCATCTCCGAGCACTTGGTCGAGGAGCTGCGCGGGGTGGCCCGGGCCGACCGCGCGGCGGTGCTCTCGGCCAGCGGCGGCGGGCGGTTGGTGGTGCTCGCCCAGGCGGGCGTCGACCGGGTCGACTGGGAGACCAGCCTCGACGCGGACTCCGCGATCGCCGAGGCGTGGGCCAGCCAGCAGCCGTACACGGCCAGCCGGTCGCAGGCCCGCTCCCACCGTCGGGGTGACGTGTCCGCGCTGGTGGTGCCCCTGGTGGCCGGCGTGCGTACCGTCGGATTGGTGATCATCGAGGCCGACGTGTCCGGCGCCTACCCGCCGGTCGTGGTGCAGCGGGTGACCGGGCTGACCGGTCCGGCCGCGCTGCGCCTGGAGGCGGCGCTGCTGTTCGACGAGGTCCGCTCGCTGGCGACCAACGAGGAGCGGCAGCGGCTGGCCCGCGAGATCCACGACGGGGTCGCGCAGGAGCTCGTGATGGTCGGATATGGGATTGACAACGCGCTCGCGACGCTCCCCGACGACGCCAAGGAGACCGCCGAGGAGCTCCGGACGTTGCGCGGCGAGGTGACACGCGTGATCACCGAGTTGCGGTTGTCACTGTTCGAGCTGCGGTCCGAGGTCGACCGGCAGGGGGGTCTGGCTGCGGCGATCTCCGAGTACGCGCGGACGGTCGGTGCCTCGGGTGGGCTGCGGGTGCACGTCACGCTCGACGAGTCGACCGCCCGGCTCCCCGCGGCCACGGAGGCCGAACTCCTGCGGATCGCACAGGAAGCGATCACGAACGCCCGAAAACACGCCGGAGCCACTAACCTGTGGGTCTCGTGTTCCATCGATCCGCCGTACGCACAGATCGAAGTGTCGGATGACGGTCAGGGCATCGCCGACCAGCGCCCAGACGGCCGTTACGGTCTTGCGATCATGGCGGAGAGAGCGGAACGTATCCGAGGCCGGTTGGAGATCAGTCCGCGAAGCCCGTCCGGCACGACCGTGGCGGTGGTAGTCGGCACACCACCGCGGCGCGGTAGCGTGCGCGATAGCGTCACCGCATCAGAAGGGGAGTAACCCGAGCATGACGACCAGCCCATCGCCGGCCACTCGCACCAAGGTCCTCCTGGTCGACGATCACGACCTGATCCGCAAGGGCCTGCGGCACGCCTTCGAGCGCGACCGCCAGTTCGAGGTCGTGGGCGAGGCCGCCACCGCCGCCGAGGGCGTACGCCAGGCCGGCGCTCTGCAGCCCGATGTCGTGATCATGGACCTGCGCCTCCCCGACGGCAGCGGCCTCGAGGCGACCCGCGCCCTGCGCAAGTCGAGCGCGACGATGGGCATCGTCGTGCTGACCATGTACGCGGGCGACGACCAGCTGTTCGGCGCGCTCGAGGCGGGCGCCAGCGCGTTCGTCCCGAAGACCGCCCCGGCCGACGAGGTCGTCGCCGCCGCCCGGCACGCCGCGTCGTCGCCGTCGGCGTTCACCGCGGCCGACCTGGCGGAGGCGATGAAGCGCCGGCTGGCCCCGTCGGGCCCGCAGCTCTCCCCGCGCGAGGGCCAGGTGCTCCGCCTGCTCGCCGACGGCATGTCGGTGGCCGGCATCGCCAAGCAGCTCTTCGTCAGCGAGTCGACGGCCAAGACGCACATCTCGAAGCTCTACGAGAAGCTCGGCGCCGCCAACCGGGCCCAGGCCCTGATGACCGCGCTGCGACTGGGCCTGCTCGAGGCCCCGGACGCGCCCAAGTTCTAGTCGTCGGTGCTGACCCGGGCGGCCATCGGCCTCCCGGTCATCCGGCGCGTGGCCAGGTAGAGCTCGCACCCGAGGCACAGCCCGAAGGCGCTGTTGAGGAACGCGGCGGCCAACCCGAACCCGGCCGCCGTGATCCCGACGGCCGTGCCGGCAGTGCCGCCGGCACCGAAGCCGATGGCCGCCACGATCGCGAACACCCCGCCGAGCGCCTGCGCGAACCGCACGGGCTCGGCGGGCTCGCGCTCGGTGGCTTTCTTGAGCCTGGGTGCCACCAGCGTGCGGAAGAGCAGCGAGTAGGGACCCTTGCGGGGGTCGATCGCGGTGACGGCGAAGACGACGGCCTGCGCGAGCGCGAGCCACCACGCGCCGGTAATCAGGACAAGCACGAAAACGATCGCGGTAAGGCCGGCGGCGAAGCGCGGGCCACGGGGGTCGAGCAGCATCGGATGCCTCGGGTTGGGTCTCGTCGGGCCAGGGCTGGTCTCGTCGCTCAGCGACAGAGACTCGCGGCAAGACGTCCAAGGTCGACGGTGCGACGGCGGGTGAGCTTGTCGTTCATCGCTCGGCCTGATCGATCATCGGCGCGACGGCGGCGACCACCTGGGCCTTCGCCGGCACGCCGGAGGCGCGCTGCACGACCCGCCCACCGGCCACGATCAACGTGGTAGGCGTACGCCAGATGTCCAGCGCGCGCACGGCGTCGAGGTGACTCTCGGCGTCGACCTCGAGGTGGGTGACCCCGTCGACCATCGCGGCCACGTCCGCGAGAACGCGCCGCGTGACCCGGCAGGGCGCGCAGAAGGCAGACGAGAACTGCAACAGGGTGACCGGCGTCGCCGGATCGACGCCGAGGTCCAGGAGCGTCCGGTCAACCGCCGGGTGGGTGCTGTCGGTGGCCAGGGTCGCGGGACGGTCGTCGCTGGGCAGTGCCAGCGCTCCTGATGTCACGCTCTCGGCCGGGACGCTCCCGCCAACGCCAGCCAAGCCCGCGTCGTGGCCATCGACCGAACCCGCCCCAAGGCCGTCGACCGAACCCACCCGGCTGCCGCCCGCGAAGCCCACCCCGCTGCCGCCGGCCAAACCCGCGTCGTGGCCATCGGCCAAACCCGCCGCGCTGCCGCCGGCCAAACCCGCTTCGCGGCCATCGGCCGATCCGGGGCCGCCGTTGTGCCCGGAGGCCGGTGCGTTGCTGCCGACGGCGGCTGATCGGTCGTGGCTGGTGGCGGTCAGGTGTTCCCTTCCGCCCGAGGCGCGTGTGTCGGTGTCGCGCGCGACTGCTCCCGCGGCCACGGGCCGCAGGCGGCCGTCGTGCCGGTTGCGCCACACACCGAAGACGGTCGCCACCACCAGCACGGCGGCGGCCACCACGAGGCCGGTGACGGCGGAGGAGCCCACGGACCTAAGTTGCCACGATCACCCACCCCGGCGCCATGACGTGGCCCACGTCTCACATGAGTAAGGTCCATGATCGTGCTGGAACCCGACTTCGTGACCAAGACCCGGACGTCCTACAACACGATCGCCGTCGGCTATGCCGACCTCTTCGCCGACGAGCTCGAGCGTTGGCCGCTGCACCGGGCGCTGCTGACCTGGTTCGCCGAGATCGTCGGTGACGGCCCGGTGCTCGACGTGGGCTGTGGCCCCGGCCGGACCACCGGCTTCTTGCACGGGCTCGGTGTCGATATCGCGGGCCTGGACCTCACCCCCGGCTTCCTCGCGATCGCGCGGGCGGAGAACCCCGACATCACCTTCACCGAGGGCTCGATGCTCGACCTGAACCAGGCGCCGGGGAGTCTCGCGGGCCTGCTGGCCAACTACTCCCTGATTCACCTCCCGGACGAGGTCCTGCCGGAGGTACTGGCCCGTTTCCACCGGGCGCTGCGTTCCGGCGGCCTGCTGTGGGTGGCCTTCCAGGTAGGCGACGAGCCCCGGCACCGCACGGAGGCCTGGGGCCACGAGATCGACCTGGTCTTCCGCCGCCGCCAACCGGACCAGGTGGCCGCGTTCCTGGCTGCGGCCGGCTTCGACGTGCAGGTCCGCGTGGTCCGTGAACCGATCCACGACGAACTGACCCCGCACGCCATCCTGGTAGCCAGCAAGCGCCCCGACTCCGACCTCCTCTAACCAGGCCGCCAGATGCACACCCACAACGTCTACGAGAACCCGCCGGCCCTCCCCCACGACGTCGTGGCGGAGGTCCTCGATCGGGCGCTACGCGAGGACACCGACCCGGGCGAGGCCGCGGACGTACTGGTGGGAATCGCGCTGTACGACGACGACCCCGAGTTCGTCGAAGGGTGGTGCGTCGAGGTGGGAACCCGGGCGCAGGCCGGCAGTCCGTTGCTCGGACTGGCCGGCCTGTGCCTGGGCCACACGGCCCGGCGCTTCGGTCAGCTCAGCCCCAAGGCCGTCGCCCTCGCGGAGAGCCTCGCCGCCCGGTCGCAGGCAAACCCGTCCGACGTGGACACCCGCGCGCTGGACGGACTCGATGACATCCGCTGGTTCCTGTTCCGCGCCGAGTAGCCCTCCGGCACGAACAAAGTTCGCCACACCCTGATCGCCGCATCGACGCCGGATGGCGTCCTAGGGGGTCAGTAGGGCGCGCATGCGGGTGGCCTGGGTTTGCCAGCGCCAGTCTCGTTCGACCCAGGCTCGGCCGGCCTGGCCCATGCGGCGGGCCAGGGTCGGGTCGGACAGCAGGGTGGTGACGCGGTCGGCGATCTGGGTGATGTCGCGGCCGTCGACTACGTAGCCTGTTTCGCCCTCGCGGACCGCGTCCGGTGCGCCGCCTGAGTCGCCCGCGACTACCGGGAGGCCGGTGGCTGAGGCCTCCAGGTAGACGATGCCCAGGCCTTCCACGTCGAGGCCGCGGTTGCGGGTGCGGCAGGGCATCGCGAAGACGTCGCCCGCCGCGTAGTGGGCCGGTAGCTCTTCCCATGGGACGCCGCGGGTGATGACCACGTGGTCGGTCACGCCCAGCGAGGTGGCCAGGCGGCGGAGGCGTTCGTGGTTGGGGCCGCCGCCCACCAGCAGGAGGACGGCTTCCGGGACCGTCTTGATGATCGCGGGCATGGCCCGGATCAGGGCGTCCTGGCCCTTGCGCGGCACCAGCCGGGAGACGCAGACCACGACCGGGCGGTTCTCGATGCCGTGGCGGGCGCGGACGGCGCTGCCGTCGACGTCCGGGTGGAACAAGTCGACGTCGACGCCCGGTGCCAGGCGGCGCAGGTCGGTCAGGCCGTGCAGGGCGCGCTCCAGGCGGGTGCGCTGGTAGTCGGTCAGGTAGGTGATCACGTCCGCGCCGCGAGCGATGCGGCGGAGCAGGCCCCGGGCGCCGGGCAGGGCCGCCCAGCCGATCTCGTGGCCGTGGGTCAGGGCGACCACCCGGGAGATGCCCGCCCGGCGGCGTAGGCCGTCGGCCAGCAGGCCCAGCGGCGCGGCCGCGCCGAACCAGACCGTGTCGCACTCGTGTGCCAGGGCCAGCTCCGCCGCGCGGCGGGCGACCGCCGGGGTCGGTAGGAGCACCCCCGTGGACTCGCGGACCACCTCGAAGGGCTGGTCGGCGTCGAACTTGTCGGCGCCGCGCCAGGTCGACGAGTAGACCACCACCGAGCCGGCCGGTTGCCGAACCGCCAGCTGGTGGACGAACTTCTGGATGCCGCCGGGGCGGGGCGGGAAGTCGTTGGTGACGAGCAGGGTGCGACTCACCGGTCTAGGGCCTTTCGCCGCGGGCGTAGGCGCGGGCCGCGGCCATGCGCTCCACGGTGGACGGATGGGACGCGCCGAAGAGGTATTCCCAGCGCGGCGGGTCGGGGTCGCCGATGTTGACCGACGACAGCCGGCTCTGCATCGCCTCGAAGGTGGTCGGGTCGTTCGTCAACGCCAGGGCGTGCGCGTCGGCCCGCATCTCGACCCGCCGGGAGATCAGGGCCTGGGCCGGTGACGAGACCAAGCCGGCGACCGCGACCACGGCGACCAGCAACGCGAATGCCGTGGGCGAGGCGATCGAGGTGACGCCGGCGGTGCGCAGCAGGCCCGTCCAGCCGCCCAGCAGGAACAGGGTGACCACCGCCAGCGCCGCGCCCAGCGCGCCGATCAGCGTGCCGGTGCGGACGTCGTTGTCTTTCGCGTGCCCGAGCTCGTGTGCCACGACGCTGACCACCTCGGCCGGTGGCGCCTCGCGCAGCAGGGTGTCGTAGACGACGATGCGGCGGGTCGGGCCGAGGCCGGACACGTAGGCGTTGACCGCCCGGGTGCGCCGGGACGCGTCGGCCACGAGCACGTCGCGGACCGGGACGCCGTCGGTCTCGGCCAACTGCATGAGCTCGGTGCGCAGTGGGCCGGCGGCCATCGGGGTGAACTTGTTGAACACCGGCTCGACCAGCACCGGCAGCACGAACGAGAGCAGCACCGCCAGCGTCGCGGCACCGGCCGCGCCCCAGGCCCACCACCAGCGCGGCGCGAAATGGGTGATCGCGTAGAAGCCCAGCAGCGCCACCACACCGATCACGGCGGACACGGCGTAGCCCTTGAGCAGGTCGACCGTCCAGCCACCCCAGCCCTGGGTCGACAAGCCGTAGCGGGTCATCACCGTGTGCCGCCAGGCGGCGAACGGCAGGGTGACCAGGTCGGCGACCAGCAGCACGGCGAACGCGCCGAGGATGGCCTGAGCCACCCAGTGATCACCGAACGGCCGACCCACGGCCTCGATCAGCCGGGCACCGAGCGGGCTGAGCCCCAGCGCCAGCGCCACCGCCAGCCCGATCAGCAGGCTCCCGTAGCCCGCGGGGCGCAATGCCGAGCGGAAGGCCTTGCCCGCGGCGACCTGCTCGGCCGGCAGCGACCGCAGCGCCGCGACCTGGTCGGCCCGCGGCGCGGGCGGCCGGTGCCAGGGCACCAGCACGACGACGGTCACCGCCAGGGCGACCGCGAGCACGCAGAAGGCGACCACCGCCCACCACCGTGGCGTCACCAGGCAATGCCTCCTCCGGTCCTCAGGCACCTTGCCGCTGACGCGGCAACGCGCCTTCCGGTCACTCCCGCGAGCATCGGATCATAGTAAAGGTCAGGCGATCCGGGCTCCGGATCGTCAGCGATCAGGCGACCCGAAACCCGGATCGCGAGCGGGGCCGCACCATCCGTAGCGCGGCCGGCTGCGCGCTGACCACCTCGACCTCGAAGCCGGCCCGCGCGAACACCTCGATCGCGCGTAGCTCGTCGGCATCGAGGCCCTCGATCTCGGCCGGAGCGTCGAGCAGCGCGTTGACGAAGCACCCTCGGCACGCCGCGCCGCGCACCGCGCAGCTTGAGCAGTCGATGAGCATCACAGGCTCCTGTCTAGGAAGACACCGTCTGTGACGTAGACGCTAGCGAGCGGGTCCGACAAAAATGCCGGGTCAACTCCGGGACAACCGCCTGACCAGGGCATCCGCGCCCAGCGGGTAGGCGCCGTGCCGGCGTACACCATCGGCGACCTCACGGTCCGAACTCACCACCACCACCGGCCGCCCGGCCGGCTCGGCGCGGACCAACCGCCGGATCAGCTCGTCGGCGGTCTCGCCCTTGCGGGAGAACAGCACCCGGACACCACGCGGCGCCGGTGGCAGGCCGTGCACCCGCTCGGCGCCGTCGAAGACCACCGTCACCTCGTCGCCGGTCTGCGCCGCGATCCCGCCGAGGCCCGTGATCAGCCGCTTGCGCTGCTGTTCGAGCGACATCTCGCCGTACCCCCGTTTGGTGACGTTGTATCCGTCGACCACCAGATGGGCGCGCGGCAGGGCGAGCAGCTGGTCGAGGCGGGCGGGGTCGTCGGTGTCGAGCGCGCGGGCGGCGGAGGCGGGGGTGCCGGGCTGGTCGCCGTGCGCCTCGGCCACGTAGTCGGCCGGGCGCCGGTCGGTGGGTTCGAGGGCGAGCTCGCGGCGCAACCCGACGGCGGCCTGGCCGATCGTCTCCAGCAGGAGCCACAGCCGCGCGTCGTCGACCGAGCGCGCCTCCTTGGCGCTCTGCCGCGCGCTGCCGGCCACGGTCTCCGCCTCCGCGAGCCGGGCGCGCACCCGGCGCAGCTCGGCGTCGTGGTCGGCGGCGGCGCGGGCGGCCCGGCCCTTCTCGGTGGCGAGCATCTCGGTCGCCTTGCGCTCGCGGGTCTGCAGCTCGCGCAGCGACCGGGCCTGCACCCGCAGCTCCTCGCGGAGCGATCCGAGCTCGGCACTGACCCGGGCCAGCTCGTCGCGGAGCTTGTCGGCCTCGCTGCGGG
The DNA here is from genome assembly GCF_900188485.1 of Asanoa hainanensis. Classification (GTDB taxonomy): domain Bacteria; phylum Actinomycetota; class Actinomycetes; order Mycobacteriales; family Micromonosporaceae; genus Asanoa; species Asanoa hainanensis. Next base: position 126,511 of record NZ_FZPH01000008.1, on the reverse strand, counting down.
CGACGGCGCGGTCGTGCTCGGCCCGCGCGGTGCGCTGCTCGGCGTCGCGGACCAGGCCGGCTACGGCGGCGCTGTCGGCCTCCGCGCGGACCGCGTCGCCGGCCGCTTCGACCAGCTCACGCCAGCCGGTCGGCCGGGCAAGATAGGCCAGCGCGGCGACCTCGACCGGGTCGGCGGCGGCCGGGCAGATGCCCTCGAGGACGGCGGCGCCCAGGTCACCGACCTCGGCGATCACCCGGGTGGAGATCCGCTGGCGGAACAGCGAGTCGGCGGAGAGCTGCGCGGCGATGGCGGGGCCACCCAGCCGGGCCCGCCGGTTGGGCGCGAACTTGGCCACCCGGCGCAGCGGCACGGGCTGCTCGTCGAAGGGCAGGCCGGGCAGCGCGGAGGCGGCCAGCGCGACGACGCGCTGGCGGACCGGCTCGGGCAGGAGAGGCTCGGCTTCCGGCTCCGGACCGGCGTACGACGGCGGGACCGCTTCCTCGGGAAGGCGGCCGTCGCGCGGTTCGGGCTCGGACATGGAGCAAGTCTCCCACCGACCGCCACTCCGGCGCCCGTCGATGTAGTCGATCTTTTCTCACCGGGTACGGCGAAACGCCTGGGGCCCGTGCGACAGAAGTGTCGTACCGGCGTTCTAACGTCCTGCACGTGGTGGAACCGCTCTTCGTCCAGGGCACGCTCGACGGCGTGCTGACCGCTGCCGCGACCAGCCTGCGCGACACGACCTTCGTGGTGGTCGACCTCGAGACCACCGGCGGCGCGCCCGACGGCGGGGGCATCACCGAGGTCGGTGCGGTCAAGGTGCGCGGCGGCGACGAGCTGGGCGTGCTGGCCACGCTGGTCAACCCGGGCCAGCCGATCCCGCCGTTCATCACGGTGCTGACCGGCATCACCGAGGCGATGGTGCTGCCCGCGCCGCCGATCGAAGAGGTGCTGCCGCCGTTCCTCGAGTTCATCCAGGGCGCCGTGTTGGTGGCCCACAACGCGCCCTACGACGTGGGCTTCCTCAAGGCGGCGTGCGCCAAGTTCGGCTACACCTGGCCCAACCCGCGGGTCCTCGACACCGCCGCGCTGGCCCGCCGGGTGCTCCTCCGCGACGAGGTGCCCAACCGCAAGCTGGGCACGCTGGCCGCGCACTTCCGCACCGCCCGCCAGCCCACCCACCGGGCGCTCGACGACGCCCTGGCCACGGTCGACGTGCTGCACGCCATGATCGGCCGGCTGGGCAGCCACAACGTGACCACGGTCGGCGACGCGATCGAGTTCCAGAAGGCGGTCACCCCGACCCAGCGGCGCAAGCGACACCTGGCCGAGGGACTGCCGCACGGTCCCGGGGTCTACATCTTCCGGGCCGCCGACGACCGCCCGCTCTACGTCGGCACCTCGGTCGACATCGCCACCCGGGTCCGCAGCTACTTCACCGCCGCCGAGAAGCGCGCCCGGATGTCCGAGATGCTCAACGCCGCGGAGCGGGTCGACGCCGTCGAGTGCGCGCACGGGCTGGAGGCCGAGATCCGTGAGCTCCGGCTGATCGCTGCGCATGCCCCGCCCTACAACCGGCGCTCGAAGTTCCCGGAGCGGGTGGTCTGGCTCAAGCTCACCGACGAGCCCTACCCGCGGCTGTCGGTGGTGCGCGCGCTGGCCGAGGGCGACACCGCCTACCTCGGGCCCTTCACCTCCAAGCGGGCCGCCGACCTGGCCGCGGCGGCGGTGCACGACGCGATCCCGCTCCGGCAGTGCACCCTGCGCCTCTCGGCCAAGACCACGACGCCCGCGTGCGCGCTGGCCGAGCTGGGCAAATGCGCGGCGCCGTGCGAGCACAAGATCAGTCCGGAGGCGTACGAGGAGGCCGCCGCCGCACCCTTTCGCTCGGCGACCACGGGCGACCCGCGGGCGGTGGTCGAGGCGCTGCTCAGCCGCATCTCGGTGCTGTCCGACGCGCGCCGCTACGAAGACGCGGCGGTGATCCGCGGCCGGCTGGCCGCGGTGCTACGGGCGGCCGTCCGGATGCAGCGGCTCTTCGGCCTCACCTCGATCACCGAGCTCGTCGCGGCGCGGCGGGCCGGCGACGGCGGGTGGGAGCTCGCGATCGTGCGGCAGGGGCGGCTGGCCGCGGCCGGCAACTCGCCACCCCGGGTGCATCCACGCGCGACGATCGAGATGCTCCGCGCGACGGCCGAGACGGTGCTGCCCGGCCACGGCCCGGTTCCGAGCGCGACCGCCGAGGAGACCGAGCGAATTTTGTCCTGGTTGGAGAAACCCGACACCCGACTGGTGGAGGCGTCCGCCGGCTGGGCGTCGCCCGTCCGTGGAGCAGGCCGCTACCGGGAGTTGCTCCGAAAGGCGGAAGCCCTGGCCTAATCGGCAGACTCACCCGTTCGCACAGAAGCAACTGACCATTTGGACTACGGTGCGTGACTTAGTCTGGTAGAGAAATGCACTCGTGACTGTCTCGCCCGATTTCCCGGGCGAAGGCACGATTCGCGGGTGCTGGCCTCGTCAGGAGGTGTGCGGGCGTGGATGTCGACGCCGGTCACGGCGCCGCGCTGGGTCGTGTGGTGCCTGTCCAATCCAGCGACCTGCCCATCTCCCGCCGGCTACGGACGTTCCTGTCCTGGCCCGCGTCCGACGACGACCCGGTCGGGCGGCTGGTCCGCACCCACCGCGAGGTGCACGCGGGCGACGCCGGTGTGCTCCGCCGGGCGTACGGCATCGCCGAGAGCATGCACCGCGGCCAGTTCCGCAAGAGCGGCGAGCCGTTCATCACGCACCCGCTCGCGGTCGCGCAGATCCTCGCCGAGCTGGGCATGGACACCACCACCCTGGTGGCGGCGCTGCTGCACGACACGGTCGAAGACACCCGCTACACGCTCCAGGCGCTCGACGGCGACTTCGGTCCCGAGGTGGCCCACCTGGTCGACGGCGTGACCAAGTTCGACAAGGCGTTCTACGGCAAGGCGGCCGAGGCCGAGACGATCCGCAAGATGCTGGTCGCCGCCGGCAAAGACGTCCGGGTGCTGATCATCAAGCTGGCCGACCGGCTGCACAACATGCGCACCCTCGACGCCCGCTCCCCCTCCTCGCGGGCCCGGATCGCCAAGGCGACCCTCGACGTGCTGGTGCCCCTCTGCGACCGGCTCGGCATCCAGCTGCTCAAGCGCGAGCTCGACGACGTGGTGCTCTACCACCTGGAGCCCGAGGGCTACGCGACGGTCGACGAGCACGTCCAGGCCCGCACCGGCTGGGACGAATACGTGACGGAGGTCGCGCTCCGCGCCAAGACGACGCTGCGCCGCAGCCGGGTGACCGCGACCGTCACGGCCCGACCCCGGCACTACTACTCGATCTGGAAGGACACGGTCGAGGCCGGCTACGCGGTGCCGCACGACCTGCCCCGGATCGCGGTCGTCGTCGACGGCACCGACACCGACTGCTACGCCGCGCTCGGCGCGATCCACGGTTGTTGGCGGCCGGTCCCGGGCCGGTTCAAAGACTTCATCGCGTCGCCGAAGAACAACCTCTACCGCTCGCTGCACACCACGGTGATCGGCCCCGACGACCGTTCGGTCGAGGTGCTGATCCGCACCGAGTCGATGCACCAGCTGGCCGAATACGGCATCGCCGCGCACTTCCGCTATCCCAAGACCCCGGCCGCCATGGCCGAGTCCCGGATGGAGCAGCTCGCCTGGCTGCGCCGCGTACTCGACTGGGAACAGGCCACCTCCGACGCCGCGCAGTTCCTCGAGTCGCTGCGCTGCGACCTCGCCGAGTCGCAGATCCAGGTGTTCGCCGAGAGCCGCCAGATCGTCCTGCCGTCGGGCTCGACCCCGGTCGACCTGGCCTACGAGCTGGCCACCGAGCGCGGCGACCACTGCCTGGCCGCCACCATCAACGGCCGTCTGGCCCCCCTGTCATCGGAGCTCAACGACGGCGACGTGGTCGAGATCTTCACCGAGGCCGACTCGACCGAGAGCGCGGCCGTGCCGGCCGGGCCCCGCAAGGAGTGGCTCGGCTTCGTCAAGTCGCCCCAGGCCCAGATGCAGATCAACCGCTGGTTCGCCGACCACGACGAGCCCGGCATCAGCATCCCCGACAAGGTCCGCCTGGGCCGGGCCACGATCGGCCTGGCCCTACGCCGCCACGACCGGGGCCTGGCCAACGACCAGCCGCTGCGCCAACTCGCCGACGAGATGGGCTACCCCGACCTGGAAACCCTGCTGGTGGCGGTCTTCGACCGCGCCATCACACCGGAGTCCGTGGTCGACCGCCTGGTCGCCCTCGTCGACCGCCGGGAATAGCAGCCTCCGGCCCGACGGTCGGCCACCTGACACCATCAACCCGGACGAATTGTCCGATCGCTCGCTACAGCCTGCGGCAAAGTGCTCACTGGACGGACTGCCCAGGCGAACTCGCGGGGGTTACGCGCCGTCTTACAGGTCGGTAACCTCTACTCACGAGGAGCGTTTACCAGGTGTCACGTCCTCGTCACGCTTACGGTGGTGACTACGAGGAGCTGCTAAAGAAGCTGGAAGCAGCGAAGTGGACGATCAACGGCGGAGGAAACAGGCACTTTAAGCTCAAATGTCCGAATGAGTGTAAGTGCATGATCATGATGGCAACCACCCCGTCGGGAAGGTACTACCTTCGAAACTTCAGGCTTCAACTGAAGCGTGCGACCTGCTGGGAGGAAGAATGAACGAGTTTCATCTCGCGGTGGAGATGACCTTCGTCAGCACCCCCCACGGCACCGACGAACAGTTCGAAGAGTTCCTCGACGAAGTCGTCCTGCAGCTCGACAACATCGGTCGCGAGGCCAACCTGGCGGCCCGCCTAGGGGATCGCGTGGCCGACTTCGCGGCCAGCGTCACCGCCAACGACTTCACGATGGCAGCCGCGGCTTTCCTCATGGACCTTCGGACGGCGCTGCACGCCGCCGGTTGCCACACCGCCGGATGGCCGGTCTTCGAAGCAACGGATCACAAGGTCCGAGAGCTGCTAGAAGCCTAAGTCCGACGCCGGCCGCAGACGGCGGACCCCGTGCCCGTCCGCCTGTGTCGGCAGTCGGCGAGCCTCTTGCGATGGGCTGCCTCTAGCCTTGCTTTGTGGAACCCCGCCGCCGCGTGATGCGTGCTTTCGTCTACGGAGTTTTCTACCGGCTTCCGCATCCGGTGCGCAGGCGGATCGTGCGGACGTTCGTGCCCAAGTACATCGTCGGCGGTGTGGTCCTCGTCCGCGACTCCGAAGCGCCCGCTCCTGGGCGGTTGCTGCTGCTGCGCCAGCCGCCCGGCAAGGGGTGGGGGTTGCCGGCCGGGTTGCTGCAACGCGGTGAGCCGCCGATCGTCGGTGCGGCCCGCGAGCTCGCCGAGGAGTCCGGCATCACAGTGGACCCTCGGGCCCTGACGCCGGCCGTGCCCAACGCGGTCGTACACGCCAAGGGTTGGGTCGACATGGTGTTCGAACTGGAGGTCCCGGCGTCGACCACCGTGCTGGAGGTCGACGGCGCCGAGGTGTACGAGGCGGCCTTCCACCCGATCGACGACCTGCCGCGGCTGACCCTGTCGACCCAGCGGCTCCTCGCGTACTACGGCATCGGCCCGCTCGTCGCGCCGGACGACCCGACCAGCTGGGACCGGCCGTCGGCGCCGAGCCACGATGGGTGACCTCTGCGCCGTCGTGCTGGCGGCCGGCGAAGGGCAACGGCTGCGGCCGCTGACCGGCACGGTGCCCAAGGCGCTCTGCCCGGTCGGCAACGTACCCCTGCTCGACCTCGCCCTCGCCCGCGTCGCCGGGTTCGGGCTGAGCGGGCCGGCCGACGTCGCCGTCAACGCCAGCTACCTCGGCGACCAGGTGGTCGCGCACACCGGCGACCGGGCCCACCTCTCCGTCGAGCCCGACCACCCGCTGGGCACCTCCGGCGGCCTCGGCAACCTGCGCGACTGGATCGGGGGCCGCGGGGTAATGGTCGCCAACGCCGACGCGTACCTCGCCGGCGGTGACCCGCGAAGAATCCTGGACGGCTGGGACGGCGAGACCGTCCGGCTGCTCGGCCAACCCGTCAGCGAGCACCGGCCGGGACTGTTCAGCGGGCACCGGTTCGTCGGGCTCTCGCTGCTGCCGTGGCGCCGCGTGCGCGACCTCGCCGCCACCCCGGCCGAGCTCGTCCACACGGTCTGGCGACCGGCCGAGGCCGACGGTGAGCTCGACGTGGTGCCGTTCGACGGGGTCTTCTTCGACACGGGTACGCCGCGCGACTACCTGGCCGCCAACCTGCACGCCGCGGCCGGCGGCAACCTGGTCGCCGGCACCGTCACCGGGCGCTGCGTGCGGTCCGTGGTCGGTGACGGTGCCATCGTGGCCGGCGACGTCACCGACAGCGTCGTCTGGCCGGGTGCCGTCGTCGCGGCGGGCGAGCGGCTCGACCACGTGATCCGGGCGGGCCAGCAGCTGACCGTCCCGGGCCGATAGCATGCCCCCAGGCACGACGAGAGGAGCCCATCGGTGATCACCGCGATCGTCCTGATCGACTGCGCCGCCGACTCGATCCCCGAGGTGGCCGAGAAGCTGGCCGACATCGACGGCGTCAGCGAGGTCTACTCCGTCGCCGGCGGCGTCGACCTGATCGCGATCGTCCGGGTCCGCGAGTTCGACCAGATCGCCGACGTGATCGCGGGCGGCATCTCCAAGGTCGACGGTGTGGTCAGCACCGACACCCACATCGCGTTCCGGGCCTACTCGCAGCACGACCTCGAAGAGGCGTTCGCGATCGGTCTCCGTGAGTCCGACTGAGCAGCGGTTCGTCGACCGCGGGTCCGACCGGCTCGCGCTGCACCACTACCCCTCGCCCTCCCCCACCGCGCCGGTCGCCGTGGTGCTGCCCGCGATGGGCGCCGCCGCCCGGTTCTACCGCCCGCTGGCGGAGTCCCTGGGTGCCGCCGGCTTCGAGGTGGTGGTCGCGGACCTGCGCGGCACCGGCGACAGCACACCGCGGCCGAGCCGCTCGTCCCGCTACGGCTACACGGACCTGGCCGGCGACGTCGGCGCTGTGCTCGACGAGCTCAAGGCCGACGACCGCCGGATCGTGCTGGTCGGCCATTCGCTCGGCGGCCAGGCCGGCTTGCTCCACCTGGCGACCGCACCCGGCGCGCCGGTCGACGGCATCGCCCTGGTGGCGGCCGCGATCCCCTACTGGCGGTCCTATCCGCGGCACGGCCAGGTCATCCGGGCATACACGCAGGCGATCGGCGCGGTCGCGAGCGTGCTGGGCTTCTGGCCCGGCTGGACCTTCGGCGGCCGGCAGGCCAGCGGCGTCATGCGGGACTGGGCTCGTTCCGCCCGCACCGGCGCGTTCCCGGGCGCCGACGCCGCGATGACCGAGGTGACCACCCCCGTGCTGGCGGTCAGCATCGACGACGACGTCTACACACCGCACGAGGCGGTCGACCACACGACCGCCAAGCTGCGCCGGGCCACCGTGCGCCGCGAGCGCATCGCGCGGATCGAGGCCGAGGGACGACCGGCCCATTTCGCATGGGTACGCGCACCCGAGCCGGTCACCACACTGATCCGCGACTGGTTCGACACCCTCCCGCCCCACCGCTAACCGCCGCCACCCACCCCCGCGAGGGCGCCACCCCCGACCGGATCGGCGCTAAGCGGTGCTAGGCCGCGGTGCGTTGGACCGGGGCTACGCCGCCCTTGCGGCTGGAGCGGAGCCAGACCGTGATCGGGGCGACCACCACGGCCGTGCCGCAGCCCTCGCACATCAGCTCAGGTGCGTCGCCCGGCCGTGCGGGCGGCAGCTGGGTGCCACACACCGAGCAGGTGAGTTCCTCCTCGCCACGCATGGCGTCTCCTTTCGAAGAGCGGAACCCGAACGCGAGTGGCCGTCATCACCACTCACGGGTCACGCTGCCACGCTCCGTGGTCGCACCGTGGGAAGTGCGTCGGCGTGTCGCCGTACGCGCGAAGGGCGAGGACCCCAGTGGGATCCTCGCCCTTCGACGAAACAACCTCAGTGCTTGGACTCGATCTCGCGCCGCTCCGGCGCCGCCTCGACCGGCGGGTGGCCCGGTGAGACCGGAGCCTCGGCGGGGCGTTCGAGCGGCCGGAAGAAGCCCTTGAGCGCCGGGCCGAGCGCGCCCAGGCGGTTCATCTTCTTCGGGACGACCCAACCCGCATAAGGAAGAGCCTCGTGGTCGTGGCCCAGCGGCTGGTGCACCTCGTAGAAGCGCCCGTCCGGCGAGCGCCGGATGATGCCCGTCTCGACGCCGTGTGCGAGCACCTCGCGGTCGTGCTGCTGGAGGCCCAGGCAGATCCGGTAGGTGACCCAGTAGGCGATCGGCGGCACGATCAGCAACCCGATCCGGCCGGCCCAGGTCATCGCGTTCAGGCTGATGTTGAACTTGTCGGCGATCACGTCGTTGCCGCCGGACAGCGTCAGCACCAGGAAGAACGACACCGCCATGGCGCCGAGTGCGGTGCGCTGGGGCACGTCACGCGGGCGCTGCAGCAGGTTGTGGATCTTGTTGTCCTTGTTGAGCCGCGCCTCTATGAACGGATAGAGCAGCGGCAAGGTGGTCAGGATTCCGGGCAGCACCACCGTCGGCCAGAAGATCGGCGGGATGACGTACCCGTTGCCGATCCCGATGTTGATCTGCCAGGCGGGCATCAGACGGGTCGAGCCGTCGAGGAACATGACGTACCAGTCGGGCTGCGACGCCGCCGACACGACACCGGCCTCGTACGGGCCGAACAGCCAGATCGGGTTGATCTGGAGCGCACCGGCCAGCACCGCGATCACGCCGGCCACGGCCATGAAGAAGCCGGCCTGCTTGATCGTGTAGCGGGGGAAGAACCGCTCGCCGACCACGTTGGTGTTGGTGCGGCCGGGGCCGGGCCACTGCGTGTGCTTCTGCTTGAACACCAGCGCGAGGTGCACGGATATCAGCGCGACCAGCAACGCCGGGATCAGCAGTACGTGCGCGATGAAGAACCGGCTGATGATGATGTCGCCCGGGAACTCCCCGTTGAAGATCGACGAGGTGAGCCAGGTGCCGATCAGCGGGATGGACAGCATGATCGCCGAGGCGATCCGCAGGCCCGTGCCGGAGAGCGCGTCGTCCGGGAGCGAGTAGCCGGTGAAGCCGGCGAGGAAGCCGATCCAGAACAGCAGCGAGCCGATGATCCAGTTGACCTCGCGCGGCTTGCGGTACGCACCCGTGAAGAAGATGCGCAGCATGTGCACGATGATCGCGGCCATGAAGACCAGCGCCGACCAGTGGTGCATCTGGCGCATGACCAGACCGCCACGGACGTCGAACGACAGGTCCAGCGACGACGCGTACGCCGCCGACATGTGCACACCCCGCAGCGGGGTGTAGCTGCCGTCGTACGTGACCTCCTTGAGCGAAGGCTCGAAGAAGAGGGTCAGGAACGTGCCGGTCAGCAGCAGCACGATGAACGAGAACAGCGCGATCTCGCCCAGCAGGAACGACCAGTGGTCGGGGAAGACCTTGTTGATGATGCTGCGCAGCGGGGTGGCTACGCCGAGCCGGTCCTCGACCTCGTTGCCCGCCTTGGCCGGCAGGGTCTTCAGGTCAATCTTTCGGCGCTTCACGGCCGCTCCCAGAAGTCAGGTCCGACGGTGGCCTGGTAGTCCGACCTCGCCACGAAGTATCCCTCTTCGTCGACGTCCAGCGGAAGCTGCGGCAGGCTGCGGCTTGCCGGACCGAAGACGGGCTTGGCGTTGTCGGTGATGAGGAACTGCGACTGGTGGCAGGGGCAGAGCAGCCGGTTGGTCTGCTGCTCGTAGAGGCTCGCCGGGCAGCCCGCGTGGGTGCAGATCTTCGAGTACGCGATGTAGTCGCCGTACATGAAGTCGCTGCGGTCGAACTTGTCGTGCCCGGTGCCCTTGACGTTGTTGGCCCGCGCCACGGCCGCGTCGTCCGGCCGCAGGTGGATCAGCAGCGTCGGCGAGTCGGCGTGCGCGTTGGTGGCGCCCTCGGGGATGCCGGGGAACACCGTCATCTGGCCACCGGCGCTCACGTCGGCGGGCCGGATCGGGGTGCCGTCGTCGCGGGTCAGCCGGACCAGCCGGGTGCCGCCGTTGGGCTCCTTGATCGGCGACCAGCCGGTGGTGAACATCTGGTTGTCGGCGTGCGGGTTCTTGATCAACCCACCGACCAGCGGCGCCGCCACGACCACGGCCACCGGCGCGAGGCCCGCCGCGGCCGCGAGGCCGAGCAGGGGCCGCCGCTTCACGCCGAGCTCCTCGACCATGTAGGCCAGGGTCTGGCCGACCGCCCGGCGATCGCCCTCGGGCGCCCCGCCGTCGTGCCGGTCCTGGATCGAGACCTCCTTGGGCAGCAGCTTCTTGCCCCAGGTGAGGATCGCGAAGGCGAGGAACAGCAGCGCCAGGCCGAGCGTGGCACCGAGCAGCGGCGTGTAGTACTTCATCATCACGTCGCCCTGCTCGTAGCGCCAGGGCCACACGATGTAGAGCACGACGAACGCGGTGCCGAAGAGCCCGACCAGCAGGAACATGAACGCGACGCTGCGGGACATCCGCTTCTCGAGCCGCGAGCCCCGCTCGGGGAACTGCGGCTCGTAGTGCACGATGTCGACGCCGTCCTGCCGGGCGGCGGCCTTGACCTTCTCGAACCGGGTCGTACGCGGGTCGTCGTAGTCGATCTCCTCCGGAACGGACGACCCGTGGCCGTTGCCGTTGGATCCGGTGGTCTGGACGGTCATGACTTCCCCGCAATCCACAGTGCCGTGAAGATCAGCGCGGTGATGCCCACCACGAAGACCGCGAGGCCTTCGGTCGTCGGGCCGAGCCGGCCGAGGTTGAAGCCGCCCGGGTCGCGGTCCTTCAGCGTCTCCTGGATGTAGGCGATCACGTCGCGCTTCTGGTCCGGGGTGAGCTGGTTGTCACCGAACACGGGCATGTTCTGCGGGCCGGAGAGCATCGCGGCCCAGATGACCCGGTCGTCGGTGTCGCTGATCCGCGGGGCGAACTTGCCCGAGGACAGCGCACCGCCGCCACCGCCGAAGGCGTGGCAGGACGAGCAGTTGAGGCGGAAGATCTGGCCGCCCGCGGCGACGTCGCCGCCCGAGTGCAGGTCGTTGCCCTCCGGCAGCTGCGGACCGCCGCCGAGCTCCTGCACGTACTGCGCGAGCTGGCGGGTCTGCTCCTCGTTGAACACCGGGGGCTTCTCCACCGCCTGCGCGCCCTGCGAGCCGAGCGGCATGCGGCCGGTGCCGACCTGGAACTCGACCGAGGCCCCGCCAACGCCGATCAGGCTCGGGCCGCGGCCCTCGATGCCCTGGGCGTTCATGCCATGGCAGCTGATGCAGCTCGTGTCGAAGAGTGCCTTGCCCTCCATGGCGGCCGGGGACAGCGGTGCGTCCTGGGCGGAGATGGCCGGCGCGAACGCCGTGTAGAGGCCGCCGGCGAAGACGAGGGCAGCGATCAGCCGGAGCGCCGAAGCGACTCGGCGACGGGCCCGGCTCCGCGGCACGGCGCGCCTCCTGCGCATCCGGGCGAGCAAACCGCCGGACCGGTGCGGAGATGTCATCAGGCTTTGTCCTTCACGGGTGTGCGACCTTGTCCCTGGGACGATGCGGGGGTCGGAAACGTGACGTTCATGATCACTGGAGACCGTAGATCATGAGGAACAGACCGATCCACACGACGTCGACGAAGTGCCAGTAGTACGACACGACGATCGCCGACGTCGCCTGCGCCGGGGTGAAGCGCCCCATCGTCGTCCGGATCATGTAGATGATGAAGGCGAGGAGACCGCCGGCCACGTGCAGGCCGTGGAAGCCGGTGGTCAGGTAGAACATGGAGCCGTAGCCGTCCTGGTTGATCTTGACGCCTTCGCCGACCAGCGTGTGGTACTCGAACAGCTGGCCGCACAGGAACGTCAGGCCCATGAAGAACGTCAGCGTGAACCACTGCCGCAGCTTGTAGACGTCGCCGCGCTCGGCGGCGAACACACCCATCTGGCAGGTGATCGACGAGAGCACCAGGATCACCGTGAACGTCGTCGCGTACGGGATGTTGAGCTCGGGCGTGTGTTCGGCCCAGAGCTCAGGCGCCGCAGCGCGAATGGAGAAGTACATCGCGAACAAAGCCGCGAAGAACATCAGTTCACTGGAGAGCCAGACGATCGTTCCCACGGAGACCATGTTTGGTCTCGTCAGGGAATGGATCCGGCTCTTGTCGATCGCTGGGGCCGCAGTCACGCGGTCATTATTGCGCTCCACCACCGAAGACGATCGCGGGGGTGCGTCCGGCGCGCCGTGGCCCGGCAAATGCCACCAACCTACCCGGGACTAACCTGGCTGCGTGGTCCTGGCAGAAGCGACGCCCCCGCCGTTCACCATCGCGTCGGTGTTCACCGAGATCCAGCTCGACAGCTGGCTGACGGTGCTCCTCGTCGTGGCGGCCGGCCTCTACCTGTACGGCGTGCACCGGCTGCGCGCACGCGGCGACAGCTGGCCGCTCTCCCGCACGCTGCTGTTCCTCTTCCCGGGCCTCGGCGGTATCGCCTCGGTTACGGTCAGTGGCCTGCACGCGTACGACACGACGTTGCTCTCGGTCCACATGGTGCAACACATGGTGTTGTCCATGGGCGCGCCGATCTTCCTCGCGCTCGGCGCCCCGATGACGCTGGCCCTGCGTACGCTCCAGGGAGCGCCCCGCAGCCGCCTGCTCGCCGTGGTGCACAGCCACGTGGCGAAGGTCCTCACGTTCCCGCTGGTGGCGTTCGGCCTGTTCGTGGCCACGCCGTTCGCGCTCTACTTCACCGGCCTCTACGAGCAGACCCTGCGGCACGAGTGGCTGCACGAGCTCACCCACGCGCACTTCATCCTGGTCGGCTGCCTGTTCTTCTGGCCGCTGCTCGGCCTGGACCCGCTGCCCGGCCGCTGGCCGTACCCGGCCCGGGCCCTGCTGATGCTGCTCTCCGTGCCGTTCCACACGGTGCTGGGGCTGACCATCATGCAGAGCAAGACGCTGCTGGGCGGCGACTGGTACCCGTCGCTGCACCTGGCCTGGGCCAACCCGTTCGACGACCAGCGGGCGGCCGGCGGCATCCTCTGGGCGGGCGGCGAGTTCGTCAGTGTGACGATGATCGCGGTGCTGGTGGTGCAGTGGATTCGTGCCTCCGAGCGGGAGGCCCGCCGGATCGACCGCGAGCTCGACCGGCAGGAGGCCCGGGAGCGGGCTCAAGATCAAAACGATGCGACGGTACGATCGGCGGCGCACGACTAACGACGTGGGAGCCTTTCGATGACCGACCGCACGTACACCGTCCTGCTCTACAGCGACGACCCGAAGGTGCGCGACCGGATGCGCCTGGCCGTGGGCACCCGACCGGCCGCCGACCTCCAGGTCGAGTTCGTCGAGGCCGACGACTACGACGCCTGCGTACGCCTGGTCGACGACTACGAGATCGACCTGATGCTGCTCGACGGCGAGGCGACCCCGGCCGGTGGCCTGGGCCTGGCCCGGCAGATCAAGGACGACCGCCCCAACGCCGCGCCGCCGGTCTGCCTGGTGCTGGCCCGGGCCGCGGATCGCTGGCTGGCCGCCTACGCCCAGGTCGAGGGCACCCTGATGTTCCCGCTCGACCCGATCGAGACCGGCCGCACCGTCGCGGCCATGCTCCGCTCGTACGCCTCCGGCGGGCCGGTCACCACCGCCTGAGTTCCCCCCACACCTCCGGCCCGACACGGGAGGCCCGGCATGGGCGATCGGACCTGGCCCAACCTGCTCGCCGCGCTGCTGCGCGACGAGGACCTCGCCACGCCCGACACGGCCTGGGCGATGGGCGAGATCATGGCCGGCTCGGCCACGCCCGCCCAGATCGCCGCGTTCATGATGGCGCTGCGGGCCAAGGGCGAGACCCCGGCCGAGCTCGGCGGCCTGGTCGAGGCGATGCTCACCGCGGCGGTCACGGTCGACCTGCCCGAGTCCGTCCGCGCCGACGCGGTGGACGTGGTGGGCACCGGCGGCGACCGCGCGCACACGGTCAACATCTCGACGATGGCGGCGATGGTGGTCGCCGCGTGCGGCGTGCGGGTGGTCAAGCACGGCAACCGCGCGGCGTCGTCGCTGTGCGGCACCGCCGACCTGCTGGAGCACTTCGGCATCCCGCTGGAGCTCGGCCCGGCCGGCGTGGCCCGCACCGTCGAAGAGGCGGGCATCGGCTTCTGCTTCGCCGCCCGGTTCCACCCGGGCATGCGGCACGCCGGCCCGACCAGGCGCGAGATCGGCGTGCCGACCGCCTTCAACTTCCTCGGCCCGCTGAGCAACCCGGCGCGCCCCCGCTCCGGCCTGGTCGGCTGCTTCGACGAGCGCATGGCGCCGGTGATGGCCGCGGTGTTCGCGGGCCGCGGCGACTCGGTGCTCGTGGTCCGCGGCGAGGACGGCCTCGACGAGATCAGCACGGCCGCGCCGACCCGGGTCTGGCTGGCCCATTCCGGGGCGGTCCGCGAGACCCGCCTCGACACGGTCGACCTGGGCCTCCCCCGCTCGGCACCGGGCGACCTACGCGGCGGCGACGCGACCTTCAACGCCGACGCGGCCCGCCGCGTCCTGGCCGGCGAGACCGGCCCGGTCCGCGACGCCACCCTGGTCAACGCCGCAGCGGCCCTGGTAGCCCACGCAGGCGGCACGGACGACCTCCTACCGGCCCTGAGCACGGCGTACGAACGCGCCGCCAACGCCGTAGACAGCGGCGCCGCAGCAGCCCTCCTGGACCGCTGGGTAACGGTCGCCCAAGCCGCTAAGGCCGACGGTCTGTAACCCGAGATCCAACGCAACGAGGCCGCCCTACGGGCGGCCTCGTTCGCGCTTGCGCGCAATCGCCGCACCACGCCGACCGGCAGCGCGCCGCGTTTCGGCGCGTCGCTCGCCGACGCGCCGACGCGGCGCGGATCTGGGTAAACGGGTGCTGCTCCAGCAGCAATCCCTTACCTAGATCTCGTGGGCGCGACCCAGCGCGGGCCTGGCAGCGGAGCGAAGCGGAGCGGTCCCCGGCGGGAGCAACGGTCCGGACCATCGCGAACCCGGGCAAAAAATAAGGCCGACCCGGACGAACCGGGCCGGCCCTACGCGAAGAAAAAGTTATCAGTGTTCGGCGGTGCGGCGGGTGCCGGTGTAGTACTCGAAGAGCAGGCCGCAGGCGGCGAGGACGACGCAGACCAGGCCGATGGCCAGCAGCCAGACCTGCCAGAACACCAGGCCGAGGCCCGCGATCGTGGCGGCCAGGGCGATGCCGAACGGCCAGTAGCTGCCCGGGCTGAAGAAGCCGATCTCACCCGCACCGTCGGCGATCTCGCCGTCCGAGCGGTCTTCCGGGCGCGGCTCGATGCGTCGGCTGACGAACCAGAAGAAGCCGCCGCACATCGTGGTGAGCAGGAAGCTCAGCGCGAGGGCGACCGTGCCGACCCAGTCGATGCCCTGGGTCTGCGCGTTGGTCCAGAAGGCGTAGACGAACGTGGCGACGAACAGGAAGGCGGAGATGACGCTGAACAGTTTCCATTCGGTGCGCATGGCCGGCCTTTCAGTTGCCCGTGCCGGCGGCGGTGCCGCCCGGGTTGAAGTTCGAGAGGTCACGCCGCGTCGGGAACGGTGACGTGGTCGACGCCAGCGGGTCCTCACCGATCGTCTCGAGCGCCTGCTGCGTCGTCTGCCCGGCCTGCTTCGCGGCCAGGAACTGGTCGTACTTGTCGCCCGAGACGGCGCGCAGCTCGAAGTTCATCATCGAGTGGTACGTGCCGCACAGCTCGGCGCAGCGGCCGACGTACGCGCCCTCCTGGTCGATGGTGACCTCGAAGACGTTGCGCACGTTGCCCGGGAAGACGTCGCGCTTGAACAGGAGCTCCGGCACCCAGAACGAGTGGATGACGTCGCGGCTGGTCTCCTCGAACCGGATCGTGCGACCGGTCGGCAGCACGAGGATCGGGATGATCTCGGTGGTGCCCAGCGTGGACGTGACCGTCTCGCCGACCCGGCCACCCTCGGTCGGGCCGGACTGGTAGTTGAACT
The DNA here is from genome assembly GCF_900188485.1 of Asanoa hainanensis. GTDB lineage: Bacteria > Actinomycetota > Actinomycetes > Mycobacteriales > Micromonosporaceae > Asanoa > Asanoa hainanensis. The sequence goes on along the minus strand of NZ_FZPH01000008.1, from coordinate 110,451 downwards.
GCCAGTTCCACTTGAACGCCTCGACCTCGACGGTCACGGCCGGGTTCGCGGTGGTCTTGTCGACGTCGGTCTGCACGATCGCCGTGTAGTAGAACAGCACGGAGACGACCAGCACCGGCGCGATGGTGTAGAGGAACTCCATCGGCATGTTGAAGCGGGTCTGCACCGGCAGCTTGTCGCCCCGCTTGCGGTAGCGGATGACGCACCAGAAGATCAGCGCCCAGACGAACACGCCGACGATCAGAGCGGCGACGGTCGACCCGATCCAGAGGTCGTACATCCGCTTGGACTGCTCGGTGATGCCGTTCTGCGGCCACCCGAAGCCGTCGACGTGACTGCCGACGTCGCAACCGGAGAGCAGCAACAGCAGCGCACCGCCGACGCCGACACCGGCCAACCGGACGGCCGTCGACCGCGCTTTCGAACGCACTGCGGACACGTTGTGGTCCTGCCCCTCTCGCACCTGCCGTCACCGACGGTCGCACATTACTCGACCAAGGTCGTCACACCGCTCCGGGGGTCGGCGCGCCGTCCGGGGATAACGTTTGATCGTGGGGGTTTCCGAAGCCTATTTCGACACCGCGAGCGCCGCTCCGCTGCACCCGGCGGCCAGGCAGGCACTGGCCGCGGCGCTGGACGACGGCTGGGCCGATCCGGCCCGGCTCTACTCACGAGCGCGGCGGGCCCGGCAGCTGCTGGACGCCGCCCGCGGCGCGACCGCCGAGGTGCTCGGGGTGCGTCCGGACGAGCTGTCGTTCACCGCGGGCGGCACGGCGGCGGCGCACGCGGCCGTGCTCGGCGCGCTCGCCGCCCGGGAACGCGTCGGCCGCGGGCTCGTGCACTCGGCGATCGAGCACTCGGCCGTCCTGCACGCCGCGGAACGGCACGTCGCGGCTGGTGGCACGGCCCATGAGGTGGGTGTGGACCGGCTCGGCCGGGTCGACCTGGCGGCGTTCGCTGACGCGGCCGCGCAGCCCGGCACCGCGTTGGCCGCGCTGATCAGCGCCAGCCACGAGGTCGGCACGGTGCAGCCGGTCGAGGCGGCCGGCGAGGCCTGCGCGCAGCACGGCGTGCCGCTCTATGTGGACGCTGCGCAGTCGGTCGGACGCGTGCCGTTGCCGTTCGGCTGGTCTTTGCTCACGGCCAGTGCCCACAAATGGGGCGGACCACCCGGAGTCGGGCTGTTGGTGGTGCGCAAGGGCACCCGCTTCGTCCAGACCGGCCCGTCCGAGGAGCGCACCGACCGGTCCACCGACCTGCCGGCGATCGTGGCGGCCGCGGCGTCCCTGCGAGCGGCCCAGGCGGAGGCCGCGGCGCTAGCCGAGCGGCACCGCGTGCTGGTCGACCGGATCCGCGCGACGGTGGCCGCGACCGTACCCGACGTCGAGGTCGTCGGCGACCCGGCCGACCGGCTGCCGCACCTGGTGACGTTCTCGTGCCTCTACGTCGACGGCGAGGCGCTGCTGCACGCGCTGGACCGGCGCGGGTTCGCGGTCTCGTCCGGCTCGTCGTGCACGTCGTCGACGCTGACGCCGAGCCACGTGCTGGTCGCGATGGGCGTGCTGTCGCACGGCAACGTGCGGGTCTCGCTGCACCGCGACAGCACGGAGGCCGACGTCGACCGCTTCCTGGCGGAGCTGCCCGGCATCGTGGCGGACCTGCGCGCCGAGGCGGGGGTGGTGGACCTGTGACCGAGATCCTCGACTGCCGGGGCCAGCGCTGCCCGCTGCCGGTCATCGCGCTGGCCCGGCGCCTTCCGGAACTACCGGTCGGCGCGACGCTGCGGGTGCTGGCCGACGACCCGGCCGCGGCGACCGACATCCCGGCCTGGTGCCGGATGCGCGGCCAGCACTACCTGGGCTCCCCGGAAACGCACGCGTTCGACGTGCGGCGCGATGTCTGAGCCGCGCCCTAGTCGTTGATCCAGGAGAGGGTGCCCGGCAGCGGGTCCCCGGCGATCGCCGTGTCGACGACCAGGCGGCGGCCGATGTACGGCTCGTACTCGGCCATCCGCAGCACCGTCTGCTCCCACGTCGGGTGGCCGTCGGGCGCGGCGGCGTGGCGCGTCTCGACCCGGCGCCGGTGCTCGGTCATGTCGTTGCACCAGACCTCGACCACGCGCAGCGCCGCCCCGCTGCGTTCGCACAGGGCCGGCCAGGTCGCGCGGGCCGCGGCGACCGCGTTGACGGCGTCGACCACGACGGTCAGCCCCATCGCGAGCTGGGCCTCGGCCAGCGCGGCGACCACGTCGTACGCGGTGACGCCCGGCGCCGGCTCGACCACGTCGTGGGCGCGCAGCACGCGGTCGACGTGGTCGACGGTCAGCACGGGCGCGGCCAGCGCCGTGCCCACCCGGGCGGCCAGGGTGCTCTTGCCGACCCCGGGCAGGCCGGCGAAGACGACCAGGCGGGGAGTCACCCCTTCAGGTGCGGCCGCACCTCGTCGGCCGCTTCCTGCCCGTACGAGTCGCCGAGCCGCTTGAGGAAGGTGTCGGCGCGCAGGTCGTACTCCTGGCCGCCGGCGCCCTCGAGGACGAGCCCGGCGAGCAGCGAGCCGATCTGGGCGGAGCGCTCGAGGCCGAGGCCCCACGACAGGCCGGCGAAGAAGCCGGCGCGGAAGCCGTCGCCGACGCCGGTCGGGTCGATCGGCTGCACGTCGGCGGCGATCGGCACGTGGATGCGCTCGATGTCCTTGCCGGTGATCTCGACGCCGTTCTTGCCCAGCGTGGTCACCCGGATCGCGACCTTGTCGAGCACCTCGGCGTCGGACAGGCCGGTCTTGCTCTCCAGCAGCGACTTCTCGTAGTCGTTGGTGAGCAGGTAGGCGGCGCCGTCGATGAGCGAGACGATGTCGTCGCCGTCCATCCGGGCGAGCTGCTGCGACGGGTCGGCCGCGAAGCGGTAGCCGCGGTCCCGGCACTCCTGCGAGTGGCGCACCATGCCCTGCGGGTCGTCGGCGCTGATCAGGACCAGGTCGAAGCCGCCCACCCGGTCGTTGGCCGGGGCGAGCTCGATGTTGCGGGCCTCGCTCATCGCACCCGCGTAGAACGAGGCGATCTGGCACATGTCCTCGTCGGTGGTGCAGACGAAGCGCGCGGTGTGCAGCACCTCGGAGACGTGCACCGAGTCGCAGTCGACGCCGTGGCGCTCGAGCCAGGACCGGTAGTCGTCGAAGTCCGTGCCGACGGCGCCGATCAGCACCGGTCGCAGCCCGAGCCGGGCCATCCCGAAGGCGATGTTGGCGGCCACCCCGCCGCGCCGGACCACCAGGTCGTCGATCAGGAACGAGAGCGAGACCTTGTGGAGCTGGTCGGCGATCAGCTGGTCGGCGAACCGACCGGGGAAGTGCATCAGGTGGTCGGTGGCGATCGAGCCGCTAACGGCGATCTTCATGTCGGCCCTCGGGGGTCGGTGGACAGATGGGCACACCGGGCTGCGGTGCGCGGGGTAGCTTACCGGCCGGTCAGACACGACGAACGGGACCGCCGGAGGAGGCGGCCCCGTTCGTCAAACAGCTATGTTGCGGCTTGCTCAGCGTGCGGCTTAGTGGAACGAGTCGCCGCAGGCGCAGGAGTTCTGCGCGTTGGGGTTGTCGATCGTGAAGCCCTGGGCGTCGATCCGGTCCGCGAAGTCGATCGTCGCGCCGGTCAGGTAGGGGGCGCTCATCCGGTCGATGACGACCTCGACGCCGCCGAAGGCGTTGACGATGTCGCCGTCAAGCGAGCGCTCGTCGAAGAAGAGCTGGTAACGCAGGCCCGAGCAGCCACCCGGCTGGACGGCCACGCGGAGCCGCAGGTCGTCGCGGCCTTCCTGCTCGATCAGGGCCTTCACCTTCACCGCCGCGACGTCGGTGAGGACAACGGTCGTAGCCGCGGTCTCGGCCGACCCGGTCTGCGCTGAAGTGGTCACGTGGGATCTCCCTGCTCGCTGCGATCGCCGGCCCCTGGGACCAACGTGGTCTCTCGGGCCAACGCTAGCCCGTCGGCCGGGCATTCCCCATCAGGGTCGCCAGCAAATTCTACCCCTGTCGCCGTTCTCGGGCCTGGTGAGGCCAATGTCACTGCCGTGACCACTGACCCGCGAGTCGACGCGCCAGTTCACGCAGGCCAGCGGCGGGTTCAGCGAGCGCTCGCGCCTCGTCGCCGAAGTGGTCCACCAGGCTGTAGGTCTCGGTCACACCCGCGTTGGCGGCCTCCCGGCGGCCGGTGCTGACCCGGCCGGCCAGCACCACGCAGGGCACGCCGCGGTCCCGGGCGCCGCCGGCCACCCCGGCGACCACCTTGCCGCGCAGCGACTGGTGGTCGAACGAGCCCTCCCCCGTGATCACCAGGTCGGCGGCGTCGAGGGCCGCTTCCAGCCCGATCATCCCCGTGACGAGCCCGATGCCCGATTCGCAGCGTCCGCCGAGCGCGAGGACGGCGGCGCCGAGGCCACCGGCGGCACCCGCGCCCGGGAGCGCCGCGACATCCGGTGGGCAGGTCGGAAGGGCCTTCACGAGTACGCCGGCGAACCGCTCCAGCGCGGCGTCCAGCAGCAGGACGTCGGCGCGGTCGGCGCCCTTCTGCGGCCCGTAGACGCTGGACGCGCCGTGCAGGCCGGTGAGCGGGTTGTCGACGTCGGTGGCCGCGACGAGGGTGGCGCCGCGCGTCATCGGGAGGCCGCCGAGCCCGGCCGCGTGGGCCAGCGCGGCGCCGCCGTAGGGCAGCGCGGCACCGTGCTCGTCCAGCGGCGCGGCACCCAGCGCGGCCAGCATGCCGGCGCCGGCGTCGTTGGTCGCCGAGCCGCCCAGGCCGATGACCACGGTCCGGGCCCCGGCCTCGACCGCGGCCAGGACCAGCACGCCCAGCCCGTACGACGTGGTGGCCTTGGGGTCCCGTTCGTCGCTTTTCAGCAGGTGCAGGCCGCAGGCCTGGGCGCTCTCCACATACGCGGTCGCCCGGTCGGGGGTCAGCAGCACCTCGGCGTCGACCGGGCGGCCGAGCGGGTCGGTGGTGCGCACCGGGATCCTGGTGCCGTTGACGGGAACGGCGAGCACCTCGACGAAGCCCGGCCCCCCGTCGGAGAGTGGCCGCAGGGTGAGCTCGTCGCCGGGTGCGTGCTCCCGCCAGCCCGCGGCGACCGCCTCGGCCACCGCCGGGGCCGAGATCGTGCCGGCGAACTTGTCGGGACAGACCAGAATCCGCATGTCGGCAGTGTGACAGCCCACAGTCACCAGGCCGCTGGGGGCGGGCGTGACGGTGGGAAGATTGATCGGTGACGTCGACCTGGACCGAACCCACCAACACGGCGACCGCCCTGCTGCTCCTCGGGCGTGGCGCCGACCCGTCGTCGGAGAAGGGTGTCGACTGCCCGGGTGATCTGCCCGCGCCGAGCGACCCCGATCTCGTGGCCCGCGCCACCGCCGCGAAGGCCAAGCTCGGCTCGAAGGTGTTCGTGCTCGGCCACCACTACCAGCGCGACGAGGTCATCCAGTTCGCCGACGTGACGGGTGACTCGTTCAAGCTGGCGCGCGAGGCCGCGGCCCGCCCCGACGCCGAATACATCGTGTTCTGCGGCGTGCACTTCATGGCCGAGTCCGCCGACATCCTGACCACCGACGCGCAGAAGGTGATCCTGCCCGACCTCGCGGCCGGCTGTTCGATGGCCGACATGGCGCAGCTCCAGCAGGTCGAGGCGGCCTGGGACGCGCTCGTCGACGCGGGCGTGGCCGACTCCACGGTCCCCGTGACCTACATGAACTCGTCGGCCGACATCAAGGGCTTCGTGGGTCGCCACGGCGGTGTGGTCTGCACGTCGTCCAACGCCAAGACGGCTTTGACCTGGGCGTTCGAGCGCGGGCAGCGCGTGCTGTTCCTGCCCGACCAGCACCTCGGCCGCAACACCGCCGTCCTGGAGATGGGCTTCGACGCCGACGACTGCCTGCTCTACGACCCGCACAAGCCCAACGGCGGCTTGACCCAGGCGCAGCTCGGCGAGGCGAAGATGCTGCTCTGGCGCGGGCACTGCTCGGTGCACGGCCGGTTCACCAAGTCGGCCGTCGACGAGGTGCGGATGCGGGTGCCGGGCGTCAACGTGCTGGTCCACCCCGAGTGCCGCTACGACGTGGTGACCGCCGCCGACTACGTCGGCTCGACCGAATACATCATCAAGACCATCGAGAACGCGCCCGCCGGCTCGGCCTGGGCCGTCGGCACCGAGCTCAACCTGGTCCGCCGGCTCGCCCTGGCCCACCCCGACAAGCAGGTCATGTTCCTCGACCGGCAGGTCTGCTACTGCTCGACGATGAACCGGATCGACCTGCCGCACCTCGTGTGGGCGCTCGAGGAGCTCGCCGAGGGCCGCTTGGTGAACCAGATCACGGTCGATCCGAAGACCTCGGCCGAGGCCAGGTCCGCATTGGACCAGATGCTCGCCCTGCCCTGATCTTCCCGTGACTCTTCGTGGCGCCCGGCGTTACCGGGTGCCACAGTCGTCCTGATTTCGTGCCAGACAACCCGGTGTGTGTGGCCCCACGCCCATCACCGAGCGCTATGCTGCCCGGGCGCCACTCCCGATCAACCCGCGATTCCGCGCATTGGTTACGGCCTACGTGTCGAATCGCTGCCCGCCCCGGAGGTTGCCTTGCCCGATGACGTCCTGGTCGTACACGGCGGCACGCCCCTGCATGGTCAGATCCGGGTACGCGGAGCCAAGAACCTCGTCTCCAAGGCGATGGTCGCGGCCCTGCTCGGTGACGAGCCCAGCCGGTTGTTCGACGTGCCCCGGATCCGCGACGTCGAGGTGGTCCGCGGACTGCTCGGCCTGCACGGCGTCAAGGTCACCGACGGCGCGGAGGACGGCGAGCTGGTCCTCGACCCGGCCAACGTCGAGCGGGCGTCGACCGACGAGATCAACGTGCACGCGGGCTCCAGCCGGATCCCGATCCTGCTGTGCGGACCGCTGCTGCACCGGCTCGGCCACGCGTTCATCCCCGACCTGGGCGGCTGCCACATCGGCCCGCGCCCGATCGACTTCCACATCCAGGCGCTGCGCGAGTTCGGCGCGGTGGTCGACAAGACCCCCGAGGGCATGCACCTGACCGCGCCCGCGGGCCTGCACGGCACCAAGTTCGAGCTGCCGTACCCGAGTGTCGGCGCGACCGAGCAGGTGCTGCTGACCGCGGTGCTGGCCAACGGCGTCACCGAGCTGCGCAACGCGGCCGTCGAGCCGGAGATCATCGACCTCATCTGCGTGCTGCAGAAGATGGGCGCGATCATCACCGTGCACACCGACCGGGTGATCGAGATCGAGGGCGTGCCGCGGCTCGGCGGCTACACCCACCGGCCGATCCCCGACCGGATCGAGGCGGCCTCCTGGGCGGCGGCTGCGCTGGCCACCCGCGGCGAGATCGAGGTCCTCGGCGCGCAGCAGGTCGACATGATGACCTTCCTCAACGTCTTTCGTTCCATCGGTGGCGAATACAAGGTCACCGACACCCTGCCGCCGCGTGGCGGGTCCGGCGGCACCGAGGGCGGCATCCGCTTCTGGCACCCGGGCGGCGAGCTTCGTGCCGTCGCGCTGGAGACCGACGTGCACCCGGGGTTCATGACCGACTGGCAGCAGCCGCTGGTGGTCGCCCTGACCCAGGCGCGCGGGCTGTCGATCGTCCACGAGACCGTGTACGAGCAGCGCCTGGGCTACACCGAGGCGCTCAACACGATGGGCGCGACGATCCAGGTCTACCGGGACTGCCTCGGCGGCACGCCGTGCCGGTTCGGGCGCCGCAACTTCAAGCACTCCGCGGTGATCGCCGGCCCGTCCAAGCTGCACGCGGCCGACCTGGTGATCCCCGACCTGCGGGCCGGGTTCAGCCACCTGATCGCCGCGCTGGCCGCCGAGGGCACCTCGCGGGTCTACGGTGTCGACCTGATCAACCGGGGCTACGAGGACTTCGAGAGCAAGCTCTCCGCGCTGGGCGCCCACGTCGAGCGGCCCTGACCCTGGTCGATGCCGGGACGAGCTGATCTTGGGGTCGGCTCGTCCCGGCGCGTCCGGGCCGGTTAACCTTCTGGTAAGCGCCGCGCCGCAGAAGGGCATCCCGTGCAGTCGCTGTTCCGACGCAAGTCATCCGACGTGGTCGAGGAGACCGTTGAGGCTCCCGAGACCGTGGAGTCCGGCCGTCCCAAGGGCTATACGCCCGCCAAGGGACGGGAGACCCCGAAGCGCCCGAACGCCGGCCGCCAGCCCGCCGGCAACGCCAAGGCGCTGACCAAGGAAGAGGCCAAGGAGCGCAAGCGCACGCTGCGCCAGGAGGCCGCCGCAGAATACCGCCGTGAGGGCGGCCCCCGTGACCGCGGCCCGGAGCGCCAGCTCGCCCGCAACGTGGTCGACTCCCGCCGCACGGCCGGCACCTACTTCTTCGGCGGCGCGCTGATCGTGCTGATCGGCTCGAACGGCGCCATGCCGGACCTCGTGCGCACGGTCGCCACCTCGCTGTGGGGCGTCCTGCTGCTGGCCGTGATCGTCGACGCGGTGCTGATCGCACGCAAGATCAAGCGACTGGTCAACGAGCGCTACCCCAAGACCGAGCAGAAGATGGGCTCGCTCTACATGTACGCGATCATGCGGTCGCTCACCTTCCGCCGCATGCGCGTGCCCGGCCCGGCCGTGAAACTCGGCGAGAAGGTCTGACGCCGCTCCTGCGAAACCGACCCCCTGGCGCTGGCCAGGGGGTCGTCGCTTTACTCGAGGCCCGCCAGGCGGAGTAGCGCGGCGGTGGCGGCGGCCGCGACCACGACCAGCACGAACGGGGCCCGGCGCCAGGCCAGGACCGCGCCCACCGCGACGCCGGTGGGCCGGGCCACGCCCGCGAAGACGCCCGAGTCGTAGAACGTCGCCGTGGCCGCCAGCGCGGCCAGCAGGGCTGCGGCGGCCATCGGCAGCAGGACCTGGACCCGCTCGGGCAGCGCGACCCGCTCCCGCAGGACGACCCCGGCCAGCCGGAACGCGTACGTGCCGATCGCCAGCCCGACGATCACAGCGAGGATCATGACGAGACCTCCCCCACCGCGCACCGCGCCTGCGCGCGGCCGACGAGCACCGCGAGCGGCATGGCGCGGCCTCCGCCCCGGCGTGACGCCGTTCGGCGGCCACCCGGCAGCGCTGCGCCGGTAATCACGACGCGGCCTTCCGCGGTCGTACCGCCACCATGACCAGGCCCGTCAGGGCCAGGAGGACCGGTAGGCCGGCGGGCAGGATCGGGGTGGTGACCAGGGCCACCAGGGCGCCGGTCAGCGCGACCAGCCGGACGGTCGGATCGCGCAGCGGGGGCAGCAGCAGCGCGATCAGGCCCGCGGGGAACGCGGCGTCGAGGCCCAGGCGCGCTGGATCGCCCACGTTGCCGAGTAGGACCCCGAGCGCCGCTCCGATGTTCCACAGGACGAACAGCGTGCAGCCGGTCGCCCAGTAGGCCCGGCGGCGGCGGGCGGGGTCCGGCTGGGCCAGGGCGAACGCGACCGACTCGTCGATCAGCAGGTGGGCGCCGACCAGCCGCTGCCACCAGCGGGTGCCGATCACCTCGCCGATCGCCAGGCCGAACGGGAGGTGCCGGGCGTTGAGCAGCAGGCCCGCGAAGATCGCCGCGAACGGGTTGCCGGCCGCGATCAGGCCCACCGCCAGGAACTGGGAGCCGCCGGCGAAGACCAGCAGCGACATGAGGATGGTCAGCCCGGCGGGGATGCCGGCCGCGACCGCGATCGCGCCGAACGAGATGCTCACGGCGAACACCGCCAGGCCCAGCGCCCCGACGTCGCGCACCAGCGAGCGATCGCCAAGGATGGACCCGACAGTCATGGTTACCGATCGTGCCCGCGCGGGGTAGTGTTCGTCAAGCCGAACAACTCGACCGATGGAGCGAACGAGCGTGACCGAGCCCACCATCGCCGCCACCATCGCCGCCGCGCTGCGCCACGAGCGGGAGCGGGCCGGCATCTCGCTGACCGAGCTCGCCCGCCGCGCCGGCATCGCCAAGTCGACGCTCTCCCAGCTCGAGAGCGGCGTCGGCAACCCCAGCGTCGAGACGCTCTGGTCGCTCGGGGTCGCCCTCGACGTGCCGTTCAGCCGGCTCGTCGAGCCGCCCGCGCCGGCGCTGCGGGTGATCCGGGCCGGCGACGGGCCGCGGATCAAGTCGGACCAGCTCGACTACACGGGCACCCTGGTCGCGGCCGGCTCCCGGGCCGCGCGGCGGGACATCTACGTGCTGACCATCGAGCCCGGCGCGGCGCGGCACGCCGAGGCGCACATCCCCCGCAGCGTCGAGCACATCGTGGTGGCCGCGGGCCGGCTGCGCACCGGGCCGGCCGGCGACACCGTCGACCTGGACCCGGGCGACTACGTGACGTTCGCGGGCGACGTGCCGCACACCTACGAGGCGCTGGCGCCCGGCACGTTCGCGGTGCTCGTCATGGAGCATCCGTGACCGGCACGCCGGTGTAGAGGCGGGCCACCACGTCCTCGATGTCGGGCTCCACGATGGACACATCGCGGATCGGCAGGCCGGCCAGCCGGACCAGCAGCTCGCCGGCGGTCGCACCGGTCAGGTCGTACTCGAAACGCAGTGGGGTGACCGTGACCAGCGTCGCGCCGATCACCTCGGGTGGCGCCGCCGGCGACTCGAGCTCGACCACCACCCGCCGGCGCGAGCCGTAGCGGGCGTGCAGCGCCTCGATCGTGCCGTCGTGCACCACCCGGCCGTGGTCGATGACCAGCAGCCGCCGGCACAGCTTCTCGATGTCGGCCAGGTCGTGGGTGGTGAGCATCAGCGTCACGTCGCCGGTCGCGCCGAGCTCCGCCAGGAAGCCGCGGACCGCCTGCTTGCTGACCACGTCGAGGCCGATCGTCGGCTCGTCCAGGAAGAGCACCTCGGGACCGTGCAGCAGCGCCGCGGTCAGCTCGCCGCGCATCCGTTGGCCGAGCGAGAGCTGGCGGACCGGTGTGTCGAGGAACTCGTCGAGGTCGAGCAGCGCCCGGCATCGCAGCAGCCGGGCGGCGTGCTCGGCCGGCGGCACCCGGTAGATGTGCCGGAGCAGCTCGAACGACTCGCGCAGGGGCAGGTCCCACCAGAGCTGGCTGCGCTGGCCGAAGACCACCCCGATCCGGCGGGCCAGCCGGGTGCGCTGCCGCACCGGCGAGAGCCCGCACACGCTGATGTCGCCGGCGGTCGGGGTCAGCACGCCGGTGAGCATCTTGAGCGTGGTCGACTTGCCGGCGCCGTTGGGGCCGATGTAGCCGACCATCTCGCCCCGCTCGATCGCGAGGTCGACGCCGTCGACCGCGGCGACCGTGCGCCGGTCGCGGCGCAGCCGCCCGACCTTGACCCGGACCGTGAACTCCTTGCGCAACCCGCGCGCCGATATGACCGTCATCAGGACCCCGTGCTCGTGTAGCGCCGAATGCCCGCCCGCCAGATCAGCGCCGCCGCGCCGGTGGCCGGCAGGGCGACCAGCGGCGCGATCCAGCCGACCCAGCCGGGCAGGCCGATCGGGTCGGGCTTGCCCAGCAACGCCAGCGCCGGGTAGTAGGAGACGAAGGCGAATCCCAGCCCGTACGCGAAGGCGTTCCGAAACCATCCACTGTAGACGCTGACCGGATAGCTGGTGAAATCCCGGCCACCGTAGGTGAAGGCGTTGCCGAACTCGCCCGACTCCGTCCACCAGAACGCGACCGAGGCCGTGACGACGAACACCGCGCCGAAGAACACGACCCCGCCGACCGGGGCGATGACGGCCAGCAGCGCCCGGCCGGGCGTCCAGGCGATGTCGGCCGCGCCGAGCGCGACCAGGTAGACGGTGGCCCCGAAGGCCGCGCGGGAAAGCTTGTGCAGCGGCAGGTCGAGCAGCACGAGCTGCGGCAGCGCCGGCAGCGGGCGGACCAGCACGGCGTCGAAGCGGCCCGTGCGCACGTACAAGGTGATCCGCTCGATGTTGCCGACCAGCATGTCGCCGGTCGCGAACGCGCACGCGGACATGCCCGTGACCACCAGCGCCTCGTGCAGGTCGAGGCCGCCGAGCGTGCGGGTCACCGCGAACAGCACGAACACGGTGAACACGTCGAGCGCGGTGGCCCAGACGTTGGAGACGAGGTCGATGCCGAAGGACAGCCGGTACGAGGTCTGGCTGCGGGCCTGGCCGCGCAACAGGGCCCAGTAGGCGCGCATGGCGCCGGGCTCAACCACCCTGCACGACCAACCGGCGCTCCGCCCGGCGTTGCACCACCCGGCAGAGCACGAGCACCAGCACCACCCAGGCGGCCTGCAGCACCACGAGCCAGAGCTGGCGCGGCGTCGGGTCGATCTCGACCAGCACGTCGAGCGGCGTCTGGAACAGGCTCGGCAGCGGCGTGAGCACCCACAGCGGCACCACGAGAGCGTCGGGCAGGAAGCGCAACGGGAAGTAGAGCCCACCGAGGACGCCGGAGACCAGCGCCCACAGGATCATCGGTCCGCGGATGTCCAGCAGCCAGTAGCCGGTCGCATTGACCAGATAGCGGCAGCCGAAGCAGAGCACGGTGGCCAGCAGCACCGAGACGGCGAACAACGGCACGGTCGTCCAGCGATGCGGGACATAGAACGGGAAGAACAACGGACCGATGAGCACCGGGGGTACGAATCGCGTCACCACCGCGTGACCGGCCCGGCCCAGATCCGTGGCCAGATAACGGGTCACGGGGTGGACCGGGCGGAGCAGGTCGGCGACCACGTCGCCGGTGCGGATCCGGTCGGCGAGCTCGGTCCAGCCCCAGAGCAGGACGACAGCCAGCAAACCCTGTCCGAACCAGACGAACGTGGCGAGACGGGCGGGGTCGTAGCCGGCGACCGTCGCGGTGCCGGCGCCGGCCGCCACGGCCAGCAACACGTAGCAGCGGAGGAAGCCAAAAACGGTGTTGGTGAACGCGCCCGCGACAGTTGCCTGCCGATAGGTCGAGTATCGGCGGAATCCAGCGCCCATTAGCGCCAAAAATGTCCTGATATTGCTGGCGACATTCGCAGAACGCTGGCGAGGGACAGTGGCGGTGACCAAGTCCACGCCGTTACCCTCCATCCGCGACATACGCCGTATCCGGCCGCATGACAGTATCGGGTGCCGGCGGATGCCGCGCGACACAAATTCCGACGAGGTGACCCGCCGTGAACGATCGACGCGAACCGCGCTCCAGCGGCTCGCGCGCGGGTTGCGCACAGCGGATCGGTGTGCCCGGATGAGCAACGAACGGGCAGACCGCCGGCGTCGCGACGGCGGCCGGGGTCGCGACCGCGATCGGCGCGGCGACGACGACCGACTAGACAGCGGTTGGGGCGACGAGGACGGCTGGCTGCGCGAGCTCGGCCGCAGTGACACCGGCACCACCGGCGGCGGCGGATACCGCGACCCCAACGACCCGTGGGCCTGGGCCAAGGACCGCCCACCGGCGCCGGGCTGGGAGCCCACCGGTGTGCCGGCCGGCCCGGGCGGACCCGGCTGGGACGACGGACCCGGCCAGGCTCCTGGCCAGACCGGCGGCTTCGGCCCCGGACCTCGACGGGTCGCGTCGACCGAGCCCTCCTGGGTCAGCGAGCGCACCGACGAGTGGGCGGCCTCGGGCGGCGAGCGCTACCCGGGCGACCAGCCCCAGCCGCGCTCCGGGCGCTCGTCCGGGCGCGCCGTGGTGCGCGGCCGGGCCGGTGCCGCACCGGACCCGGTCGACGAGTCCTACAACGCGGACCCGCGCAAGGCCGACCCGAGCGCCACCGACCCACACATGCCGGATCCCCGTGCGCCGCACCCGATCTCGCCGGTCGACGGCGTCGGCCGGCGCGGCCGGGCTGCCGACCTCGACGGCCCGCCGGCCCGCCGGGGCGCACCGGCCGGGCGCGAGGCCGCCTTCCACGACGAGCGCGGGCGCGGCCCGGCCCACGACGACCCGCGTGGCGGCCGGCCGCAGCACCCGGCCGACGACCGCCGCGCGCCCGCTCCCGGCTGGGCCGCGCGACCGCAGTCGCCGGCGGGGCCCGACTGGGCCGGACGGCCGCAGTCCCCCGCCGGACCCGGCTGGGCCGGACGGCCGCAGTCGCCGGCCGGACCCGGCTGGGACGACCGGCCGCAGTCGCAGCCCGGTCGGCGTGGTGCGCCGCCCGGGCGTGAGGCCGCGTTCCACGACGAGCGCGGAGCCGAGCCGTGGGACCGCGGCGGTCGGCCGCCGGTCGACGGCGCGCGGCGCGGGCCGGCCGGGCCGGTGTCGCCGGGCTACCCGCACGAGCAGTTCCCGGACGAGCGCCGGCGCCCGGCGGGGCCGCCGCGTCAGGTGGACCGGCCCGCGGCGCTGCACGACGAGACCCGGCGCGGGCGTCCCTACGACGATCGCGCGCCGCACGACGACCGCGACGGGCCGCGCCGCGCGGACCGCCCCGGTGGCTGGGACGAGCGCCGCGGCGGGCCTCCCCCGGGCTACCGCGACCGGCCGGCCGAGCCGATCTCGCCCGCCTACCCCGACGAGCCGGTCCGGCGGGGCGAGCCGGACCGCCGGCCGCGCCGCGACGAGCGCCCGGCCGCGTTCCGCCAGCCCGGTCCGCCGCCGGGGTACTCCGACGCGCCCGACGGACCGCGCCGCGACGAGCGGCCTGCCGCCTACCGCGACCAGGCGCCACCGCGCCACGCGCCGGGCCGCGACGAGCGCGTCGCGCCGTTCCGCGAGCCCGACGAGCGGCGCCGCGACGAACGTCCAGCCGCCCGGCACGAGCCGCCGCGCCGCGAGCAGGTCCCGCCGCACGCCGAGCCCCCGCGCCGCGACGAGCGGCCGGCCGCGTTCCGCGAGCCGGTGCCGTTCAGCGAGGCGTCCCGGGTGGAGCAGCGTCCGGCCGCCCGGCACGAGGAGCGGGTCGCTCCGCGTCCGCCGCTGGTCGACGACCTGCCGACCGCGCCGCTGTCGCCGCCTCCGCCGCGCCAGCCGGAGCGGCTGGGCGACGCCCCGACCCGGGCCGCCCGCGACGGCGGCACGCCCGAGCCGTGGCTGGTGGCACCGCCGCCGCCGTCCGTACCGGAGTTCGGCGGGTCCCGACCGGCCGCGCCCGAAGCGGCACCGGAGCCGGTGCGCGCCGAGGTTCCGCCGCCGGCCGAGGTGCCGGCCGCCCCGCTGCCGGTGGCCGAGGTGCCACCGGCGGCCGAGGCCGCCACGGGCATCCGCGTGCCGGCACCGCGCACACCGGACTCCGCACCCGCCTACCCACGCCGGGTCTCCGACGACGAGCTCCACGCCGCACCGACGGACGAGCCGCCGACGCCTGCTCCCGCCGAGCCCCGCACCGACACGGGCTGGTTCGCGGCCGCCCTCACCGAACCGACCACACCGACCGAGCCCGCCGAGCCGGTCGCCGAGGTCGCGGCGCCGACGGTCGAGCCGGTCGCCGAACCCGAACCGGTCGCGGAGCCCGAACCCGTCGTCGAGCCCGAGCCCGTCGTCGAACCCGAACCCGAGGCCGTCGCGGAACCCGAGCCCGAGCCCATCACGGAGCCCGAGCCCGTCGTTGAACCCGAACCCACCGCGGAGCCCGAGCCGGTCGAGGCCGAAGCCCCGGCCGAAACGGCTGAGCAGGCCGAGCCAGCGGAGGACGCGCCGCAGGACGAGACTCCGGCGGCCACCGAACCCGCAGAGCCGGAGCCGGCCCCCGAGCCGATCGCGGTGGCGGAAAACGCCGCGACCACCGAACCGGACGCCACCCCGGCACCCGTGGACGAGCCGGTCGCCGAGGAAACGGCGGAGCCCGAGGACACCACCGAGACGGACGAGGCGGAGGCGACCCCGGACGACAGCACGACCGACGACACCGGTCCGGCACCGTCGCCCGTATCCCCGGAAGAGCCGGAAGCTGCCGCGGACCCTGTTCCGACCGCCGAGCCCGGCCCGACGACCGAGCCAGAACCCGCCCCCGAGCCGGAACCGGCCGACGAAGCAGAACCCGAGCAGAAGGCGTCCGCCGATACCGTGCTGCCGGTGCCGGAAGGCACCGCGGCCGGCGCGGCGACGGCTCTGCGCGCGCCCACGATGCTTCACCCAGTCGTCACGACCGAAGCCGACGAGGACGAGAAGCCGGATTCACCCAAGGACCCGGAACAAGTGCTCGCTGGTTACCAATGGCGTTTCCATCGCGAGACGTTGCGGGAGCTTGTCGAGGATCCGGAGGAGCTGCGGACGATCCGCGACCAGCTCACCGTGAAGGTGGACGCCGCGACCGACAACGCCTCGCGGGCGCGGCTGCTCAGCCTGCGCGCGGTCGTCTCGCGGATCCTCGGTGACCTCGGCAAGGCGCTGGCCGACGGCAAGCTGGCGCTGGCCCACGCCGAGGCGACCGGCGAGCTGCGCCGGATCTCGATCGCGCAGGCCCGCCTGGCCCACGTGCTGCAGTGGCGCGGCGACTTCGCGGAGGCGGACCGGCTCAACGCGCTGGCCAACTCCCCCGAGCTCCCGGACCGGCTGCGGGCGACGATGCACGAGCACGCCGGGCGCTCCTGCTACGACCAGGGCCGCTACATCGAGGCCTGCAACCACTTCGAGAAGGCGCTCGACCTGCGCAAGGTCGACGATCCGGAGCTGATCGCCCGGACCGAGCAGGCGCTCGACGCGGTGCTGGCCAAGGTGGCGACGAACGGCCTCGGCCCGTACCCGCGCGACGAGGACGAGATCCTCCAGATCCACAAGCCGCCCAAGCCCCGGTTCAGCGAGAAGGTGCAGCGCTGGGGGTACGTGGACGCGGAGGGTGAGTGGGCGATCGCACCGAGCTACGCCGAGGTGCAGCCGTTCCGGGAGGGTGTCGCCTGGGTGCGCCGGCCGGAGACCGAGCCGTGGGAGCTGATCGACGAGTCCGGTGAGGTGCTGCTCTTCGCGTCGCTGGGCTACCTCGGCGTCGGCTCGTTCCACGACGGGCTCGCCTGGGTCTCGCACAACGGCCGGGGCAACTGGCTGGCGATCGAGAAGTCGGGCGACGTCGTCATCAACATCGGCTTCGAGGACGTACGCCCGTTCCGCGGCGGGGTCGCGGCGGTCAAGCGGGGCGCCTGGGGCGCGATCGACAAGGCCGGTCGCACCGTGTTGCCGCCGCAGTACACCGGGTTCGCGACGGCGCTGACCGACGGCCGCTATGTGGACGGTTTCACCGACGAGGGACTGGCCGTCGTGGACTCCGGCGGGCGCAAGGGCGTGGTCGACCGCAACGGCCGGGTGCTGGTGCCGCCGCGCTTCCCCGCGCTGGTCATCCACCCGGTCGCGTTCCTCGTCGGTGGCGGGCAGGGCCTGTGGGGAGCGCTCGACCGGCGCGGCGAGCCACTGATCGACATCATCCACGGCAGCCGGGCCGCGGTGACCGAGGAGATCGACCGGTTACTCGCGGACACCAAACCCGTACTCTAAGCAGGATCATCCGCTTGGGTCACCGCGTTTGGTCGGGGTTAATGTGTCCCACATGGAATTCCGTCACCTAGGCCGATCGGGCCTTCAGGTCAGCGCGATCTCGTACGGCAACTGGATCACCCACGGCTCCCAGGTCGAGGAGGACGCCGCGGTCGCCTGCGTCAGTGCCGCACTCGACGCGGGCATCACCACGTTCGACACCGCCGACGTCTACGCCGGCACCCGTGCGGAGGCCGTGCTCGGGCGCGCCCTCAAGGGCCAGCGCCGCGAGGGCCTCGAGATCTTCACCAAGGTGTACTGGCCGGCCGTCCCCACCGGACCGGACGACACCGCCACCCCCGGCCACAACGACCGCGGCCTGTCGCGCAAGCACATCATGGCCTCCATCGACGGCTCGCTGCGTCGGCTGCAGACCGACTACGTGGACCTCTACCAGGCGCACCGGTTCGACTACGGCACGCCGCTGGAGGAGACAATGTCGGCGTTCGCCGACGTCGTGCACTCCGGCAAGGCGCACTACATCGGCGTCTCCGAGTGGCGGGCGGAGGAGCTGCGGGCGGCCCACGAGCTGGCCCGTGAGCTGCGCATCCCGCTCGTCTCGAACCAGCCGCAATATTCGATGCTGTGGCGGGTCATCGAGACCGAGGTCGTGCCGACCTCCGAGGAGCTCGGCATCAGCCAGATCGTCTGGTCTCCGATCGCCCAGGGCGTGCTGACCGGCAAGTACCTGCCGGGCCAGCCGCCGCCGGCCGGCTCGCGGGCGACCGACGAGAAGTCGGGCGCCAACTTCATCTCCCGGTTCATGTCCGACGAGGTGCTGACCGCCGTGCAGAAGCTCAAGCCGCTGGCCGAGCAGGCCGGGCTGACGATGGCCCAGCTCGCGGTCGCCTGGGTGCTGCAGAACCCGAACGTGGCCTCGGCGATCGTCGGCGCCACCCGCCCGGAGCAGGTGCACGACAACGTCAAGGCGGCCGGCGTGAAGCTGGAGGAGGGTCTCCTCAAGCAGATCGACGAGGCGCTGGGCGGCCTGGTCGAGCGCGACGCGGCCAAGACCGAGTCGCCGCGCAACATCCGCGCGTGATGTCAGGTGGCGGCGCGGCCAGGTCCTGGCCGCGCCGCCGCCGTCACCGTTCCCAGAACCGGATCAGCTCGCGGCCCAGCGCGTAGAGCTGGTCGGGTAGCCCGAGCCCGTCGCCCACGAAGAACACGAAGTCGAAGAAGTAGCGGTTGATCTCCGACTGCCAGAGCAGCACGAACAGCAAGATGAAGCCGTACGGCGCCAGGACGTTGTACATCCGCTGGGTGTTGGGCTTGAGCCACGGCGCCAGCGCGTTGCCGCCGTCGAGCCCGGGCACCGGGAGCAGGTTGAGCACGGTCGCGGTGAGCTGCAGGAAGGCCAGCAGCGCGACACCCGACCAGAACTCCAGGTGCAGCCAGACGTCCGGGTCGAACGCGAACGGGATCAGCAGCAGGAGCGTGAAGAGCAGGTTGACCGCCGGGCCGGACAGGCTGATCAGCGACTTGCGCAGCCGGCCCCGGATCGCCGCGTGGTCGACCCAGACCGCTCCGCCGGGCAGGCCGATGCCGCCGAGCAGCACCACCACCAGCGGCAGGACGATCGACAGCAGGACGTTGCTGTATTTGAGCGGGTTGAGCGTCAGGTAGCCGCGGTGGGCCACGTCCGTGTCACCGGAGCGGTAGGCGACCAGGGCGTGTGCGTATTCATGAAGGCACAGCGAGACCAGCCAGCCCGAGATGACGAACAGGAACACCGCGAAGCGCGGGGTGACCTGGTGCCACGCCATGAACCCGCTGGCGGCGAAGATCGCCACCAGCGCGAGGAAGATGCCGCTCGGCCGGAACGCCGCACGGGGCAGGCCGAGCACCAACGGGTCGCCCCGGCGCCAATCGGTCATTCGCCCGCCGGTGCCAGCGGCATCCGGTATTCGACCCGGTCGTCCTCGGCGAGCGCGACGGTGGCCACACCGGCGCCGGCGAGGTCGCGCCAGGTCTGCCCGATCCAGGACTCGGCATCGGCCTGACTCCCGAACGTCTCGGCAGGACCGGTGACCGGCTTGCCGTCCGCTCCCTCGTACCGCCAGCTCCACGGCATCGTGTCGACTCCCCTCGTGATCCCGGAACAGCACACAGCCTAGTCGGGCGACCACCGCTACCCCGAGGCATAGCGCGCGGCCGTAAGGTACGGGGCATGTCCGTAGACGGCTGGCGCTCCGTTCTCGTCCTCGGCGGGATCCGGTCTGGTAAGTCCGAACTCGCTGAGTCCTTGGTTGGCGAGGACGGCCCTGTCCGTTATGTCGCAACCGGCTCCCCCGCCGGCCCCGACGATCCCGATTGGGACGCCCGGGTCACCGCGCACCGGGAACGCCGGCCGGCCTCCTGGCCGACCGAGGAGGCGGGTGCCGACGTGACGCGCCTGCTGGAGCTCCTGTCCGGGGCCGACGAGGGCGAGACGCTGCTGGTCGACGACCTCGGCGGCTGGGTGACCGCGCTGATCGACCCCGAGCGGCAGCCGGCCGACGACGTGGCGACGATCACCGATCTGGCCACCACGGTACGCGAGAGCAAGGCGCGGCTGATCCTGGTCAGCTCCGAGGTCGGCCTGTCCCTGGTGCCGCTGACCCCGGTCGGGCGCGCCT
This sequence comes from Asanoa hainanensis, assembly GCF_900188485.1. GTDB lineage: Bacteria > Actinomycetota > Actinomycetes > Mycobacteriales > Micromonosporaceae > Asanoa > Asanoa hainanensis. The sequence goes on along the minus strand of NZ_FZPH01000008.1, from coordinate 90,380 downwards.
ACACCGACGCCCTGGGCGCCACGAACCAGGCGGTCGCCGAGGCGGCCGACGCGGTGGCCCTCGTGGTGGCCGGTCAGGTCGCGTGGCTCAAGCAGCCCTTTGCCGCCGCCTCCCCGGCCCCCGCGCTCGCCGCCGCCCCGGTTTCGGCCGAGCCCGCCGCCGCGCCGGTGGTTCCGGCCACGTCGCCCGAGGTGCTCACGCCCGCGCCGGCGCCGGCGGCGGACGTCAACGGTGCCGGGGCGGCCGGGCAGCCGGCCTGGTCCCAGCCGACCATGACGCTGCCCGCGCTGGCCACCGGGCTGATCATCCAGCAGGGCATGTCCCTGCCGATGCCCGACGAGTACACCCCGCCGCACGCCCGCGAGCGGCTCGGCACCCTCGACCTGGGCGGCGCCGGCTTCGGCGGGTTGCAGCGGGTCGTCGAGTTCGCCGCCGCGACCCAGGGGCGCGCGCTGCCGCAGCCCTGGCAGAAACCGCGCGTGGTGCTGATCCGGGGCGACCACAACGGCGGCGCCGCGGCCGGCACGCTGCCCGGCGAGTCCCGCCGGCGCGCCGACCAGGCCCGCGCCGGCGAGGGCCCGATCGCCCGGCTGGCCGCCGCCGCCGGCGCCACGCTCCAGGTCGTCGACGCGCCCGCCTGCGCCGCCATGGAGGAGCGCGAGGTCCTAACGCTGGAAGAGGTCGACTCGGCGCTGCGCTACGGCTGGCGGCTGGCCGAAGAGGCCTCGGACGACGGCGTCGACGTGCTCGTGCTGGGCGCCCTGGGCAGCGGCTCCGAGGCGGCCGCCGCGGCCGTCCTGGCCGCGACCACCGGCGCCGAGCCGGCCGCCGTCCTCGGCCGGGTCGTCGTGCCCGGGGCCGAGATCGACGACGACGCCTGGATGATCCGCTGCGCGGCCGTCCGCGACGCGATGCACCGCGTGCGGCGCAGCGCCCGCAGCGCAAAGCAGGTCCTGGTAGACGTCGGCGGCGGCGACATCGCCGTGGCCACCGGCTTGATCCTCGGCGCCGCCGCCCGCCGCGTCCCCGTGCTGCTCGACGGGCCGGTCGGCGTCGCCGCCGGCCTGGTCACCCGCGACCTGGCCGGCCAGGCCCGGCACTGGTGCCTGCTGCCCGACCACGGCAACGACCCGGCGGTCAAGCTGGGCGCCGACGTGCTCGGCCTGACCCCGGTGCTCGACCTGCGACTCGGGCTCGGTGAGGGAGCCACCTCGCTGGCCGCGCTGCCGCTGCTGGTCTCGGCGCTCACGCTGGCCGCCGGGCTGCCGGTGCACCCGGCCGTGGCACCCGACGACGAGACGCTGGCCGCCGCCGACTCCTTCGACGAGCCGGCCGACCCGGCCGAGCTGCCGCCGTCGGCGTGGCAGGGCCACCCGGAGCCGGACCCGGCCGCCACGACCTGGTCGGATCCGGTCGACGCGTCGGCCGCGACCTGGTCGGACCCGGCCCCCGAAGCGGCGCCGGCCTGGCCGGTCAGCCCGGCTCCGGACCCGGTCGAGAAGCCCGCCACGGCGTGGCCGGGCACCTCGGACCCCGACCCGGCCACGACCTCGCCCGCTTCCTCGGGCGACGCGGTGCCCGCGCCGCGCGACGGCGGCGACGACCACGCGACCGGCAACGGCACATCGGCCTCCGTCGAGCCGGAGCCGCGGCCGTCGGCGCTGGAGAGCTGGTTCAAGCCCGCCGACACCGAAACGGACCAGCCGACCCGCGGTGCCTGACGGCCTGCGGCTCGCGCTGACCACCCTCACCGTCCTGCCGGTCCGCGCCGGCCGGGTCGACCGGTCCGCCGCAGCGACCGCGATGGGCCTGGCCCCGCTGGTCGGCGCCGGACTCGGCGCCGCGGCCGGCGGCACGGCCGCCCTGCTGCACGCCGCCGGCGCGCCCGGCGTGGTCGCGGGCGCGGCCGCCGTCGGGCTGGCCGCCCTGCTGACCCGCGGCCTGCACCTGGACGGGCTCGCCGACACCGTCGACGGGCTCGGCTCCTACCGGTCCGGTCCGGCCGCGCTGGAGATCATGAAACGCCCGGACATCGGCCCGTTCGGCGTGGTCGCGCTGGTCGTCACCCTGCTGCTCCAGGCGGGCGCGCTGGGCGGACTGTCCGGCGCGGCGGCGGTGCTGGCCGGCACGGCCGCGTTCGCCACCGGACGGCTCGCGGTGAGCTGGGCCTGCCGCCGAGGCGTGCCCGCGGCCCGGCCGGACGGGCTGGGCGCGCTGGTCGCCGGCACGGTGGGTGCCCCGGTGTTGGTCCTGGGAACCCTGCTGACCACCGCCGTCGCGGTGCCCGCCGTGCCCGGGCGCCCCTGGCAGGGACCGCTGGCGGTCGCCCTCGGGCTCGCGGCGAGCCTGCTGCTGGTGCGGCACGCCGTGCGCCGCTTCGGCGGGATCACCGGAGACGTGCTCGGCGCCGCCGTGGAGACCGCCACCAGCGTGGCGCTCGTGGTGCTGGTGTTACGGGCTTAGCGCACGGACGGCGTCACGAACGGCGGCTTGACCACCTTCATCTCGGCCCGGCGGCCGCGGATGTCGACCTCGACGGTGTCACCGTCCTTGAGCCCGGCGGCCGTGTCGAGCAGGGCCAGCGCGATGCCGACCTTCTTGGTCGGGGAGAACGTCCCGCTGGTAATCTCGCCGATCGCCTCGTCGCCCACGTACACGGTCATGTGCGGGCGGGGAATCGCCCGGCCGACCGCCTCCAGCCCGCGCAGGGTGCGGCGGGGTCCTTCGGCCTTCTCGGCCAGCAGCGGCTCGCGGCCCCAGAACTCCGGCTTGTTCCAGCCGACGGCCCAGCCGACCCGGCCCTGCAGGGGCGTGATGTCCGGGCCGAGGTCCTGGCCGTGCAGCGCGTACCCCATCTCGGTGCGCAGCGTGTCGCGGGCGCCGAGCCCGCACGGCAGGATGTCGAAGGGCGCGCCGGCCGCGAGCACCGCGTCCCACACCGCCCCGGCGCCGTCAGCCGGCACGACCAGCTCGTAGCCGTGCTCGCCGGTGTAGCCGGTGCGGCAGACGACGAGGTCGACGCCGTCGAGGGTGGCCGGCTCGAAGCTCATGTAGTCGTGCTCGGTCGGCAGGCCCAGCGCCGCGAGCACCGCAGCCGACGACGGGCCCTGCACCGCGAAGATCGCGTGCCCGGTGTGCTCGTCGGTCACGGTCAGCCCGGCCGGCGCCGCGGCGGCCAGGCGGCGGACGACCTCGGCGGTGTTGGCCGCGTTGGGGATGAGGAAGACGTGGTCGTCGGCGTAGCGGTAGGCGATGATGTCGTCCACCACGCCGCCGGTCGCCGGCTCGCAGCACAGCGTGTACTGCGCCTGCCCCGCGCCGATCCGGTCCAGGTCGTTGGCCAGGCAGCTGTTGACGAACGCCGCCGCGCCCGCGCCGCGTACCCGCGCCTTGCCCAGGTGTGACACATCGAAGATGCCGACGCCCGTGCGGACGGCCGTGTGCTCGCGGATCACGCCGCCGCCCGGGTACTCCAGGGGCATCTCCCACCCGCCGAACGGCGCGAACTTCGCGCCCAGCGCGACGTGCCGGTCGTGGAAGGGAGAAAGGAGCGGTACGGCGTCGGTCATGGGTGGCAACTTACCGGGATCGGTCCGGATGGTTAGCATCGGCGGGACAAGACGGCTCCGGGTCGGTAGGTTTCGGCCGCAGAGACCGTCCATCGACCGGCCGGCCGTCATGAGCGGCCGACCCGCAGCCCAGCCCGGAGCCGCCGCGTGACCGCGCCCTTGACCACCGACCTTCGCCTCGTCGACACCGATCCCGCCGAGCTGACCACCGATGCGATCGTGATCGGTGTGCACAGCGTCGCGGACGCGGGTGGCGACGGCCCGCCGGGGCTGGCCGGCACACTGCTGCTGGCCAGCGGCGCCGAGAGCATCGCCGCCGCGTTCGACGGCAAGCTCACGGAGACGCTGGCCCGGCTCGGTGCGTCCGGCGCGGCCGGCGAGGTAACCAAGGTCGCCACGCTCGGCACCGTCGCCGCGCCCGTGGTCGCGGTCGTCGGCCTCGGCCCGGAGCCGTCCGGAGCGGCCCCCGCGCCCGAGACGCTGCGCCGCGGCGCCGCCGCCGCGATCCGCTCGCTGGCCGGCAACGCGTCGGTCGCGGTCTCGCTGCCGCTGCCGGACGACGAGGACGGCCCGGCCGCGCTGCGCGCCGTCGCCGAGGGCGCGCTGCTCGGCGCCTACAAGTTCGCCGGTTACAAGACCAAGCCGGCTCCCCGCGGGCCGGTCGGCGACATCGCCGTGCACGTCCCGGACGCCGCCGACAAGACCGCTCAGGACGAGCTCACCCGCGCCCAGGTGGTGGCCCGCGTCGTCGGGCTCTGCCGCGACTGGGTCAACACCGCACCCAACGACCTGCGCCCGCCGCAGTTCGCCGACGCGGTCGACGCGGCCGCGACCGCGGCCGGCCTCGAGGTCGAGGTGCTCGACGAGGAGCAGCTCGAGGCGGGCGGCTACGGCGGCATCCTGGCCGTCGGCCTGGGCTCGTCCGCCCCGCCGCGGCTGGTCAAGCTGACCTACAAGCCGGTCGGCGACGGTGCCCGCAAGCGGGTCGCGCTGGTCGGCAAGGGCATCACCTTCGACACCGGCGGCGTGTCCATCAAGCCCGCACAGGGCATGTGGGAGATGAAGAGCGACATGGCCGGCGCGGCCGCCGTCGCCGCGACGCTGCTCGCCGTCGCCGAGCTCAAGCCCGACGTCGAGGTCTCCGGCTACCTGCCGATGGCCGAGAACATGCCGTCGGCCACGGCCTACCGCCCCGGTGACGTCGTGACGATGTTCAACGGCAAGAACGTCGAGGTGCTCAACACCGACGCCGAGGGCCGGATGATCCTCGGCGACGCGATGGCGCGAGCCTGTGCCGACGGCTGCGACTACCTGTTCGAGACCTCCACGCTGACCGGCGGCCAGGTGATCGCGCTGGGCAAGCGGGTGGCGGGCGTGATGGGCACGCAGGAGATGTGCGATCGGGTGCGCGACGCCGGCGACGCGGTCGGCGAGGCGGCCTGGCCGATGCCGCTGCCCGACGACGTGCGCACCGGCATGGACTCCGACGTGGCCGACATCTCGCAGGTCAACGCCGGGATGGACCGGGCCGGGCACATGCTGCAGGGCGGCGTGTTCCTGCGCGAGTTCGTGGCCGACGGCGTGCCGTGGGCGCACATCGACATCGCCGGGCCGAGCTACCACTCCGGCGAGCCGACCGGGCACTGGTCGAAGGGCGGCACCGGGGTGCCGGTCCGCACCCTGCTGGAGCTGGTCGACCGGATCGCCGCCGAATAAACGGTTTCAGGCCCCATCGCGTACGGCGGTGGGGCCTGTCCGTTTCTAAGGGGGTCAGTTGGCGGCGCGCTTGCGTCGCTCGTTGTAGTCACGCATGCGCTGCGGGTATCCGACCAGTCGCACGTCGTAAATGGGGATCGCCATCCGGTGCGCGAACCGCCGCGCGCCCTCGGGGCCGTCGACCCGGCGCCGGGTCCACTCGCCGTCGTGTGCGATCAGCATCACTGTGGTCTCCGTGACGGTCGTCTTGGGCTCGATGAACGCCTCGACGCCGCGTCGGGACCGGACAAAGTTCTCAAGATGGTCGAGATCGGCCTGTGCGGTCGGCCTTCCGGCCTGCCTGCCGGGCGTTGCCTTCCGCCGCCGGAACCAGGACACCGACCCTCCCCTACGAAACGGACATCGAAGACTGCGGCAAGCGTACGTCCCAACGCCACATCGGCGGGTACCTCGTTACGCGGCCTGGCTCCACAAGTGACAAGATGGCCGAGGTAGCCCGCGCGACCTGGGAGATGACTGTGAGCCAGCCGAACGACGCAACCTTCGACGTCGTGATCCTCGGAGGTGGCAGCGGCGGCTACGCGGCCGCGCTGCGTGCCGCACAACTCGACCTGTCCGTGGTGCTGATCGAGAAGGACAAGCTCGGCGGCACCTGCCTGCACCGGGGCTGCATCCCGACCAAGGCGCTGCTGCACGCCGGCGAGGTCGCCGACCAGACCCGCGAGTCCGAGGCGTTCGGCGTCAAGGCCGAGCTGCTGGGCGTCGACATGGCCGGCGTCAACACCTACAAGGACGGCGTCGTCGGCCGCCTTTACAAGGGCCTCCAGGGCCTGGTCAAGGGCTCCAAGCTGATCACGTACGTCGAGGGTCACGGCACGCTCGTCGCGCCGAACGCCGTCGAGGTCGACGGCACCCGCTACACCGGTCGCAACGTCATCCTGGCGACGGGTTCCTACTCGCGCAGCCTGCCGGGCCTCGAGCTCGACGGCAAGCGGGTCATCTCCAGCGAGCACGCACTCACCCTCGACCGCGTGCCCACCTCCGCGATCGTGCTCGGCGGTGGCGTGATCGGCGTCGAGTTCGCCAGCGCCTGGAAGTCGTTCGGCGCCGAGGTGACGATCGTCGAGGCGCTGCCCCGCCTGGTCGCCGCCGAGGACGAGGACCTGTCGAAGGCGCTGGAGCGGGCCTACCGCAAGCGCGGCATCAACTTCAAGGTCGGCAAGCCGTTCGAGAAGGTCGAGCACACCGAGAACGGCGTACGCGCGACGCTGGCCGGCGGCGAGACCATCGAGGCCGAGCTCATGCTGGTCGCCGTGGGCCGCGGCCCGACGACCGCCAACCTCGGCTACGAGGAGCAGGGCGTCACGCTCGACCGCGGCTTCGTCACCACCGACGAGCGGCTGCGCACCAGCGTCCCCAACGTCTACGCGGTCGGCGACATCGTGCCCGGCCTGCAGCTCGCCCACCGCGGCTTCCAGCAGGGCATCTTCGTGGCCGAGGAGATCGCCGGCCTCAACCCGCCGGTCATCGACGAGGCCGGCATCCCCCGGGTCACCTACTCCGACCCGGAGCTCGCGTCCGTCGGGCTCACCGAGGCCAAGGCCAAGGAGAAGTACGGCGACAAGGTCACCGCCTACAACTACAACCTCGGTGGCAACGGCCGCAGCGCGATCCTCAAGACCCAGGGGTTCATCAAGGTCGTCCGGGTGGACGACGGGCCCGTTGTGGGTATTCACATGGTCGGCGCACGGGTCGGCGAGTTGATCGCCGAGGCGCAGCTGATCTACAACTGGGAGGCCTACCCGGCCGAGGTCGCCCAGCTCATCCATCCGCACCCGACGCAGTCGGAGGCCCTCGGCGAGGCCCACCTGGCCCTGGCCGGCAAGCCGCTGCACGCGCACGCCTGACGACCTCGGTCGCACGACAAAGGAGTCTGAAGAGAGATGCCGGTATCGGTCACCATGCCTCGCCTCGGCGAGAGCGTCACCGAGGGCACGGTCACCCGCTGGTTGAAGCAGGAGGGTGACACCGTCGAGGTCGATGAGCCGTTGCTGGAGGTCTCCACCGACAAGGTCGACACCGAGATCCCGTCGCCCGCCGCCGGCGTGCTCAGCCGGATCGTCGTCCGCGAGGACGAGACCGCCGAGGTCGGCAGCGAGCTCGCGGTGATCGACGGCGACGGCTCCGGTGGCGGTGCCCCGGCGCAGGAGTCGGCACCGGCGGAGCAGGCGGCACCCGCCGCGGCCGCCGAGGAGCCCGAGGGCGTCGAGCCCGAGGCCGAGCCCGCCGAGGAGTCCGAGCCTCAGCCGGCCGCCGCGTCCGCTTCCGCGTCCGGCAACTCCGGTTCCGGCGGTGGCGAGTCCACCACGCTGACCATGCCGGCGCTCGGTGAGAGCGTCACCGAGGGCACGGTCACACGCTGGCTCAAGGAGGTCGGTGACACCGTCGAGCTCGACGAGCCGCTGCTGGAGGTCTCGACCGACAAGGTCGACACCGAGATCCCGTCGCCGGTCGCCGGCACGCTGCTCGAGATCAAGGTCCCGCAGGACGAGACCGCCGACGTCGGCGCCGCGCTCGCGGTGATCGGTGCGGCCGGTGCTGGCGCTTCCGCGCCGGCCGAGACCGTGCAGCCCGAGGCCAAGCCGAAGGAAGAGCCCAAGGAGGAGCCCAAGCCGGCTCCCGCCGCAGAGAAGGCTCCCGAGCCCGCTCCGGCGAAGGCTCCGGCCCCGCGCCAGGCGCCGGCCCGCGAGCCCGCCCCCGCGGCGGCCCGCCCGGCGCCGTCCGCCGCTCCCAGCGGCGACGAGAGCAACGGCTACGTGACCCCGCTGGTCCGCAAGCTCGCCAGCGACCAGGGCGTCGACCTGTCGACGCTGAGCGGCACCGGCGTCGGTGGTCGCATCCGCAAGCAGGACGTCCTGGACGCCGCCGCCAAGGCCAAGGCCGAGGCCGAGGCGGAGGCCCGCGCGGCCGCACCCGCGGCCGCCGCCAAGCCGGCCGCCGCACCCGCCGCCAAGCCGGCGCCGAGCCCGCTGCGCGGCCGGGTCGAGAAGCTGTCCCGGATCCGCCGCACGATCGCGACGCGCATGGTCGAGTCGCTGCAGGTCTCGGCCCAGCTCACCACGGTCGTCGAGGTCGACGTGACCCGCATCGCGCAGCTGCGCCAGCGGGCCAAGAACGACTTCCTGGCGCAGCACGGCGTCAAGCTGTCGTTCCTGCCGTTCTTCGCGCTGGCGTCGGTGGAGGCCCTGCGCACCCACCCGTCGGTCAACTCGAAGATCGACATGGAGGCCGGCGAGGTCACCTACTACGACGCCGAGCACCTGGCGATCGCGGTCGACACCGAGAAGGGCCTGGTCGTCCCGGTCATCAAGGACGCCGGCGACCTCAACCTGGCCGGCCTGGCCAAGCGGATCGCCGACGTGGCCGACCGCACCCGCAGCAACAAGATCAGCCCGGACGAGCTGTCCGGCGGCACGTTCACGCTGACCAACACGGGCAGCCGGGGCGCGCTGATCGACACCCCGATCATCAACCAGCCCCAGGTGGCCATCCTGGGCACCGGCGCGGTGGTCAAGCGGGCGGCCGTCATCAACGACCCCGACCTCGGCGAGGTCATCGTGCCGCGCTCGATGGTCTACCTGTCGCTGTCGTACGACCACCGGATCGTCGACGGCGCCGACGCGGCCCGCTTCCTGACCGCGGTCAAGGAGCGGCTGGAGGCCGGCAACTTCGAGGCGGACCTCGGTCTCGCCTGAGCTGTTCGCTGACGGAAGGCCCGGCTTCGGCCGGGCCTTCCGCGTTTCGAGGGCCTTTCGCGTAACCGGACGGCACGCGAGCATGGCGGGGTGCAACCCTCGCCGCCGGTCATGGACCGCCGTCTGACGTTCCTGTTCGCCGTGGCCGCCGGCGCCGCCGTCGGCAACCTCTACTGGGCGCAGCCCCTGCTCGACGTCATCGCCGACGACCTGCACGCGTCCACCACCAGCGCGGGTTGGCTGGTCACCGCCACCCAGGTCGGCTACGCCACCGGCGTCCTGTTCGTCGTGCCGCTCGGCGACATCCTCGACCGGCGCCGCCTGGTGCCCGCGATGCTGCTCCTGTCCGCGGTCGCGCTGCTGTGCTGCGCGCTGGCGCCGACCATCGGCCTGTTGCTGGCCGCCGTCACGCTGGTCGGGCTGACCACGGTGTCGGGCCAGATCCTCACGCCGCTGGCCGGCGACCTGGCGCAACCGGAACGCCGGGGCCAGGTGGTCGGCGTCGTCGCGTCCGGCATTCTCACCGGCATCCTGGCCTCGCGTACGGTGAGCGGCCTGGTCGCCGACATCGCCGGCTGGCGCGCCATCTTCGCCCTCGCGGCGGTGGTCGCGGTCCTGTTCGCGGTCCTGCTGTTCCGGGCCCTTCCGCCGCTGGAGCCGAAGGCGCGCCTGCCGTATCCGGCCCTGATCGCGTCGGTCGCCTCGGTCGCCTTCCGCGAACGCACGGTCCGCTGGACCCTGGTCCTCGGCGCGACCGGCTTCGCGGCGTTCTCGATGTTCTGGACGGCGCTGACGTTCCTGCTGTCCGCACCGCCGTTCAGCTACCCGGTCTCGGTGATCGGCCTCTTCGGGCTGGCCGGGCTGGCCAGCGCGCTCGCCGCCCAACGCGCGGGGCGCCTGCACGACCGGGGCTGGTCGCTGCCCGCCACGGGCGCGGCGTGGTCGCTCGTGCTGGTCGCGTTCGTGCTGGCCGGTTTCGCGGGCCGATCCGTCGCCCTCGTGCTCGTCGTGGTCGTCACCCTGGACGTCGCGCTGCAGTCGCTCCAGATCCTCAACCAGACCAGGGTCTTCGCTGTCTCCCACGAGGCCCGCAGCCGGATCAACACGGCGTACGTGGTCAGCAACTTCATCGGCGCCGCCCTCGGCTCGGCGGCCGCGACGACGCTCTGGGAAGCCGGCGGCTGGTCGGCGGTGACCACCACCGGCGTGGTGCTGAGCTGTTTCGCGCTGACCGTGTGGGCTCTGGGCCGCCGCGGCGCCCTCGTCGTGGCCACCGCGACCCGATGACGCGTCGCCTGACGATCCTGTTCGCCGTCACGGCCGGCGCGGCGGTCGCGAACCTCTACTGGGCGCAACCGCTGCTCCACCTGATCGCCGGCGACCTGTCGGTCTCCACCGCGACCGCGGGCTGGCTCGTCACCACCACCCAACTCGGCTACGCGGTCGCCGTGCTGCTGATCGTCCCGCTGGGCGACGTACGCGACCGCCGCCGCCTGCTGCCCGCCCTGCTGTTCTGCTGCGCCGCCGCGCTGCTGGCCTGCGCGGTCGCGCCGACGATCGGCGCCCTCCTGGTCGCCACCACGGTGCTCGGCCTGACCACCATGTCGGCGCCTCTCCTGATCCCGCTGGCCAGCGAACTGGCTCCGCCGGACCGCCGGGGTCAGGTGGTCGGCGTCGTGGTGTCGGGCGTGCTGACCGGCATCCTCGCCGCCCGCACGATCAGCGGCCTGCTGGCGGCCGCCGCGGGCTGGCGCGCGGTCTTCGCGGTCGCGGCGCTGGCCACGGCGACCCTCGCGGTGGTCCTGCGCCGCGCGCTGCCGCCCCTGCCCCCGAAGTCGACCATCCCGTACCCGGCGCTGATCGCCTCGATCCCCGCCGTGGCCCTCGGTGAGCGCACGGTCCGCTGGACGCTGGCCCTGACCGCGCTCGGCTTCGCCGCCTTCAGCATGTTCTGGACGGCGCTGACGTTCCTGCTGAGCGCGCCGCCGTTCAGCTACCCGGTCTCGGTCATCGGCCTGTTCGGGCTGGCCGGCCTGGCGGGCGCGCTCGCCGCCCGGAACGCCGGCCGCCTGCACGACGCGGGCCGCTCCATCCCCGCGACCGGCGCCGCGTGGCTGGTCATCCTGGTCGCCTTCGGGGTTTCCGCGGTGGCTGCCGACTCCGCGGTGCTGCTGCTCGTGGCGATCGTCGCGCTGGACGTGGCCTTCCAGAGCGCGTCGATCCTCAACCAGATCCGCATCCTGGCGGTCTCGCCGACGGCCCGCAGCCGCCTGAACACGACGTACGTCGTGGCCTGCTTCACCGGCGGCGCGGCCGGCTCGATCCTCGCCACCACCCTCTGGCCGGTCGGCGGCTGGCCCGCCATCGTCACGGCGGGCCTGCTGCTCAGCGCCGCCGGCCTGACGGTCTGGGCCGTCGGACGTCCTGCTCTGGAGGTAGCCACACCGTGAAGCTCGTGACGCTGACCGGCGGAGCCGGCGCCGGGAAGACGACCCTCGCCGCGGCGATCGGTGCCGGTGTCGTCGTGCACCAGGACGACTACTACCACTTCGCCGACCCGGGTCGCGGCGTATGGATGCCGGACGAGAACGGTGTCCCGCGACTGGACGTAGGCGATCCGCGATCGGTCGACTTCACCCGGCTCGACCACGACGTGAGCGACGCGTTGGAAACCTCGGCGCTCGTAATCGTGGAAGGAATGTTCGCGATAGACGTGCGCCCGACGCGGCCATGTGTCCGCCTCGACGTGTTCGTCGACCTGCCGGCGGACCTACGGCTGGCCCGCAAGATCTACCGGCAATGCGTCGAGGGCGACATGCCACTCCACATCCTGCTGACCAACTACCTGAACCACCGCCGCGCCGCCTACGAACGGCATGTAGAGCCCTCGCGCGATCGCTGCGACCTCGTGGTGGACGCCCAACTACCCACGGAGCACCTCGCAGCCACCGTTCGGGGACTTCTGCGGGCCGTGCCGACTGCTCCATAGTCGACGGATGGCGGAGAAGCTGAGCTACGCGTACGCGGCACGCCTACTCGGCGGCGGCGAGAGCAAGGTCGTCAAGGCCCTCGACGCGGTGACCGGCGGCCTGCTGCTCGGCCTGGCCGGCCCCGTGCCCGGGGTGCTGAGCCTGTTCGACGCCAAGTCCGAGTTCATCCGCCTCTCGCACGAGTTGGTCCGGAAGGCGTCGGAACGGCGCAGCGGCCTGTCCCGCTACGACCGCACCCAACGCTTCGAGGCCGCCCACACGGTGATCATGGTCGTGGCGTTCTTCGAGGCGCTGGCGGAGGCCGCTCTTCCCCTCCGCGCCGTCGAGCTTGAGCTGACCCCGACGGAGCAGCTGACGATCGCGAGGGGCACGACCGCCACGGACCTGCTGCGCGGCCTGCTCACGGCCGAACCGCCTATTCCGTTGGCCCATTACGGCCACGACGTCAACCTTGCCGTCGTGAAGGAGTTCTACCAGGAAATGCGCCCGAACCTGGTCCAGTTCGTCGGCCGACTCGCGGTCTGGGACCGCATGTCCGACCGCGACCGGTCGGACGCCGAGGCGCGGCTTGAAGCGCTGCCCGCTGCGGCCTGCCGCCGCTACGCGGAACTGTTGCGGCAGCTGGCCGTGGACTTTCCGGAGGTCGGCTTCTGGATCAACCTGGGCCAGCACTCGGAAACCAGAGCGCAGGTGCGGGCCGGCCTGGCGCGGCTCGAGGACGCGCTGACCCGAAGCTCCACCGGCGACTCCCCCGACGCCCGCCGCGACGGCCTCGCCCGCGCCTACCGGGCCGAGCTGGATCTTCCGGTGGTGGCCGGCGGCGAAGTGCCCGGCACGCTCCGGGTACCCACGCTCGGCGCCGCCTACCTCGCGCCACGGTTCCGGGTCGGCGAGGCCGACCCCGCGGACAAGCCGAACGAGGAAGGCTGGTGGGACGGGCACGAGACCCGTGACGACTTCGACGAGTTCCTGGTCGGCCACCTCACCTCTAGAGCCGCGCTCACGGCTCCGCTGCTCGTGCTCGGCCAGCCAGGTTCCGGCAAATCGGTGCTCACCAGGGTGCTCGCCGCCCGCCTGCCCCCGAACGACTTCATGCCGGTCCGGGTGCCGCTGCGTGAGGTGCACGCGGCCGGCGACCTCCAGGAGCAACTGGAGCAGGCCATCCGCGCAGCCACCGGCGAACGGCTGGAGTGGCCGGCGCTCGCCGCCGCGGCGGGCGACGCCCTGCCGGTCGTTGCTCGACGGCTTCGACGAACTGCTGCAGGCGGTCGGCGTGAGTCACACGGACTACCTGCGGAAGGTGGCCGACTTCCAACGCCGCGAGGCGGTGCAGGGTCGTCCCGTCGCCGTGCTGGTCACGAGCCGCACGGCGGTCGCCGACCGGGCGTACGTGCCCGCCGGAACCGTCGTGCTCCGGCTGGAGCCGTTCGACGAGCCCAGGATCGAAGCCTGGCTCGACATCTGGAACGAGACGAACGCGGAGTCTTTCCGCGCGGCGGGTGTCGCACCGCTGTCGGCCACGTCGGTGCTGGCCCAGCGTGCCTTGGCGGAGCAGCCGCTGCTCCTGCTGATGCTCGCCATCTACGACGCCGACGGCAACGCGCTGCAGAAGCTCGGTGCGGACATCGGCCAGTACGAGCTGTACGACCGCCTCCTCACGACGTTCGCCCGCCGCGAGGTCGAGAAGCACCGCGCAGGTCTGTCGGAGGCCGATCTTCACCTCGCCGTCGAGGAGGAGTTGCGCACGCTCTCGGTGGTTGCTTTCGCGATGCACAACCGCGGCAACCTCTGGGTCACAGAGGAGGAGCTGCAGGCCGATCTCCCGGCGCTGTTCGGCATCCCCCGCGTTCCCACGGCGGGTGGCGACCTGCGGGTTCCGTTGCGGGCCGCGCAGTTGATGATCGGCCGGTTCTTCTTCGTCCACCGGGCCCGCGCCGCGACCGGTGCCGACGAGCGACGCGAGACCTTCGAGTTCCTACACGCGACGTTCGGCGAGTTCCTGATCGCCCGGCTGACGTGCCAGGTGCTCGACAGCATGGCCGCCCAGGAGCGGGCCACGATGATGTCGGTAGCCGCCGCCCCGGTCGACGACGACCTTCTCCACGCGTTGCTCTCGTTCTCGCCCCTGACCTTCTCGACCGCCATCCCCGGGTTCATCGAGGAGAAGATCGGCGCGGAGTTGGCCTCGCTCACGAGCCGCCTCTACCAGGCAGCCGGCGAAGACCCACCCGCGCGCCGCCATGGCGACTACCGACCGCGGCGCCTGCCCGACGCGGCCCGCTTCGCCGCCTACAGCGCGAACCTGCTCCTGCTGACCCTGTGCGCGGTCCGCGAGGTCTCGTACGCCGACCTGTGCCCCACCACCGACGACGTGGTGGCCGCATGGCGCCGTCAGACGCTGCTGTGGCGTTCGCAACTCTACGGCGAGGCGTGGACGAGCCTGCTCTTCACCATCCGCGTCGACAGGGAATGGCAGGACGGCCGCCGCGCGATCCGCCTGGGCTGGTTCAACGACGAACAGGACACCAAGCCCATCGATCCTTATTGGACGTACGACCTGCGACCGGCTTCCACCAACGGTTTCTCGGACTCGCGGGAGTCCCCTGACTTCTTCCTGCACAGGGCGAACTTCGAGTGCGACCGGATCGACGACGTCATCGGACACGCGCTGGAACCACTGGCCCGGTCCCTCGACGCGAGCGTCAACACCTTCACGGCCTGGTCGCCCGACGCCTGCTCCTCGGCCGTTCGCACGCTGCTGGAGGCATGGCTCCTCCCGCTACAGGATGCCGGCACCGACGAGCCGCGCGGCGTGTACGAGCGAGTCGCCGGAACCGCGGTCCTGAGATCGCCGTTATGGGGTTTCGACACCGACCTCCGCTTCGCCGGCCTGGTCCTCGACCGCCTTGCCACCGACCACCTCGTGTCGCCCGAGCTGGCCGTGCAGGTGTTGGAACGGCTGTTGGGGACCAGACGCCTCAGCGGCTCGCTCGCTCTCGCGCCTCATTTCGTGAGGTGTTTCCTGGCCTTCGCGGGACGGGAGTCTGACACAGACCTCGTTCTGCGGGACCTCTTCACGGATCGCGTCGACGCATACCTGCACGTGATGAACCCCGCCGACCGCGACCCGCTGGTTGAGGTGATCATTCGCTTCCAGGAGCTGGGGATCCCGATTCTGGGGCGCGCGACGTCGGACTGGCACCACGAAGCCGTCGCGACCACGCTCGCCAGACGCGTCGACCTCAAGAAGCGCTGGGCGGCGCTAGCGGCCGACGACGTCGGCGACCTGGGTGCGCGAGGCGACGCCGAGCTTGTGGAGGATGTTGCTGACGTGGACCGCGGCCGTCTTGGGTGAGATGTAGAGGCGCTTCGCCAGCTCCGCGTTGGTCAGGCCGTCGGCGATCAGCAGCGCGACCTCGCGCTCCCGCGGCGTCAGCGCGGCCGCACCCGTAACGGCGCGGTCGCCGTCGCGGGGCGTCAGGCCCAGCTGTTCGCGGACCCGGTCGAGCGCCGCCACCCGCCACCCGCCCCACCGCGCCAGCAGCTCAGAAGCCCGCGCCGCGTCGGCGGCGGCCTCCGCCGGGCGGTCGAGCGCCAGCGCACACCGTGCCGCACCCACCGCCGCGGTGCCCCGGATGGACGGCGGCAGGATCTGCGACCCGCAGACGGCCTGATACCCAGCCAGCGCCTCGGGCAGCCGCCCCGCCACCTCGGCGAGTTGCGCGTCGATCAGGCTGCGGTAGTCGTCCCAGACGTTGACGTCGAGCAGCGCACGCGTCAGCTCCGACAACCGCTCCTCCGGCAGCCCGCCCTCGATGGCCGCCGTCAGCAGGTCGTGGGCCTGCGAGCCGCTGCGCCAGCTCTGGTCGGCCACCGCGGCCAGCACCTCGTCGAACAACGCGGAAGCATCGCCATAACCCGGGCGCCGGCAGGCCAGGTGGAAGGCCAGGCCCGGCACCGTCAGCGGCTCGACCGTCGGGCCGGAGCGGAGCGACTCGATGATGGTGGCGACGCCGTCGTGCGACCCCAGCTCCAGGTAGAGGCCGGCCAGGAAGACCGCGTGGTAGTCGGCCCAGCGACCACGACGCAGATAGCTGCGGTCGCGCTCGCGACCCGTCTCCAGCGCGGCGATCGCGCGCGCCAGGTCACCCTCGCGGACCGCGATCCGCGCCTGGCCCTGGTAGTAGGCGGCGACGGCCAGCGACTCGAAACCCGCCCGCTCGGCGTCGACGCGCATGCGTTCGAGCAGCTCGGCGTGCTCGGCCGGCGAGTTGGGTGGCACGCCCTGGACCAACTCGTTCAACGCCCGCGCGGCCAGCACCCACTCGCCGGCCTTTTCGGCCTCGTCGACCAGGCCCGCCAGGATGGCCTGGCCCTCGGCCGCCAACGACGGCCACTCGGTCATCGCCAGGCCCTTCTCGACCAGCGCCGCCAGGCGTACGCGCGGCAGGTCGAGCTCGGACGCCAGCGCCAGCGCGCGGTCGGCCCAGGCGATCGCCTCGGCGGTCTCGTCGCGCAGCATCGACGACTGGGCCACGGCGGTCATCGCGAGGGCCTGGTCGGCGCCGGGTGGCAGCTCGGCGATCAGCAGCTCGACCTCGTGGGTCAGCTCGTCCATCTCGGCGACCTCGTCGGCCTCCCAGGCGAGCCGGATCATCAGGTAGAGCGCGTCGTTGCGGTCGGTGGCCGAGCGGGCCCGGTCGCGCCAGCGGCGGGCGTAGCCGATCGCGTCGGGCAACAGACCGGCCAGCCAGGCGGCACGGGCGGCGCCGGCCAGCAGCGACGGGTCTTCGGCGTCTTCGGCGAGGCCCATCTCGGCCAGCTCGAGCGCCTGGTAGGCCGAGCCGATCGACAGGTAGAGGGCCACGCCCTTGCGGGCGGCCGCCAGCATGTCGTCGTAGCGGCCGGCCGCCTGGGCGTGGTGGGCGAGCATCGCCGGGTCGTGCGGCAGCCGGCCCGCGGTGTCGGCGAGCAGGGCCTCCAGGGCCGCCTCGTGCAGCCGCCGCCGCTGCCGGCCGATCAGGTGGCCGGCGATCGCCTCGCGGAGCAGGGCGTGCCGGAAGCTGAACTCGTCGTCGCCGGTCTCGACCAGCACGTCGCGGGCGACCAGGGCACCCAGCGCGCGGATCAGCTCGTCTTCGCCGGCGCCGGTCACCGCGGCCAGCAGGTCGAAGTGCACCCGGTGGCCGAGCACGGAGGCCGCCTCGACGATGCGGCGCTGCTCGGGCTCGAGGTCGTCGACCTGGCGGCGGAGCACCTCGGCCAGGCTCCACGGCAGGGGTTGCTCGTAGACGGCTTCGAGGTCGTCGCGCTCGTGCCCGCGGAGCAGCTCTTCGAGGAAGAACGGGTTGCCGCCGGTGCGCTGGTGCAGGGCGGCGACCGCGCGCGGCGGCGCGGGCCGGCCGGTGACGGCGGCGAGCAGGGTGGCGGTGTCGGCCTCGTCGAAGGGATGCAGGTCGAGCCGGGTCAGCGAGTGGCGGCGGCCCAGCCGGGCGAGCAGGGCGGTGACCGGGTCGCGGCCGGTCACCTCGGCGGGCCGGAAGGAGCCGATCAGCACCTGCGGGCCCTCGATGTCGGCGATGCGCTCGAACAGCGCCGCGCTCTCGGAGTCGGCCCAGTGCAGGTCTTCGAAGACGATCACCGCCGGTCGCCCGGCGATCAGCTCGGTGACCAGGCGGACGCCGCTGTGCAGCCGCTCGACGGGGCTGCGGGCGGAGTCGCCGAGCTCGGCCAGCAGGGCCGGGTCGACACCGTCGCGCGCATCGAGGGCGTCCATCAGCACCTCGTAGGGCCGCGACAGCGAGCCGGGCTCGGCCTGGCCGACCAGCACCACGGTGTCGGCGTCGAGTGTGGACAGCAGCTCGCGGACGAGCCGCGTCTTGCCGACGCCCGGCTCGCCGGCGATCATGGCCACGCCGGACCGGCGGGCCGCGACCAGCTTGCGTAGCTGGCGCAGCTCGCGATCGCGCCCGATCATCACCGGGCTGGCGCCTCCCCGCGTCGTCCGCACGCGGACAGGCTACCCGCGGGCACCGACAACTCCGCACCCCGCGACAACTCCGCATCCCAGGGAAGCCAGGGGAGAATGCGGGCATGCGGATTCTCCTGGCCGGCGCGTCCGGCTTTCTCGGCAACCGGCTCATCACCGGCCCGCTGCGCGGCCACGAGATCGTCCGGCTGGTGCGGCGGGCGCCGCGCGGCGCCGACGAGATCCGCTGGACCCCGGCCTCCGGCCAGCTCGACCCAGCCGCGCTGGACGGCGTCGACGCGGTGATCAACCTGTCCGGCGCGAACATCGGCGACCAGCGCTGGACCCCGGCCTACCGCCGCCTGCTGCGGGACAGCCGGGTCGAGCCGACCCGCACGCTCGCGGAAGCGATCTCCAAGCGGACCGACCAGCGCCCAAAAACGTTCCTCAGCGCCAGCGGGATCAACATCTACGGCGACACCGGCGACCGGGTCGTCGACGAGTCCGACACCCCGGGCGAGGGCTTCTTCCCCGACCTCTGCCGGGTCTGGGAGGCGTCGACCCGGCCGGCAGAGGAGGCCGGGGTGCGGGTGGTCCTGCTGCGCAGCGGCGTACCCCTGGAGAAGAACGAAGGCTTTCTCAAGCCGCAGATGCTCCCGTTCCGGCTCGGCATCGGCGGGCCGATCGCCGGCGGCCGGCAGTGGGTTCCGTGGATCTCGCTGGACGACTGGCTGCGCGCGGTCGGCTTCCTGCTCACCGAGCGCACCGACATCGCGGGCCCCGTCAACCTCTGCTCTCCCCTTCCGGTGACCAACGCCGAGTTCACGAAGGCGTTCGGGGCGGCGCTGCATCGCCCGGCGGTGCTGCCGGTGCCAGAGTTCGGCGTGCGGCTGGTGGTGGGTGGCGTGGCCGAGTTGGCGGTCATGAGCACCCGGGCCGTGCCGGGCGTGTTGAGCCGGGCCGGTTTCACCTTCCGCCACCCGGACGTCCGTTCCGCGCTCGCGGAGGCCCTCGCGGATCGGTGACTGCCGATTCGGCAGACTGCGCAACCGCGCCCGAATAGCCTGACCGCATGTCGGCGGCATCGGGCGACAACAACGCGCTTTCGCTGTTGGCGTGCGTGTTGTTCGTCCTGGGAGTGGTGATAGTCGCGTTGGCGGTGGCCCGCCGTCGCGCGGGCGACCGTGTCACCCCTCGCCACCGGAGTCCCGCCGGCCACCGCCGCCGCAGGAACCTCTTCCGCCGCGAGCGCGAACGCGCGGAACAAGCCGCCGCGGAACAGGCCGAGCCGATCACGACCGCCCCGCCCGAGCCCGTGCGCGTCTTCGACGAGCCGCCCGCCTCCGCCTGGGCGCCACCCGACCAGGGCGGCTGGGCACCCAGCGACAGCGACGACCCGCCGACCCGGCCGGCCGGTCCGGCGGGTCCGGCCGAACGCGCCGGTCCGCGCGACGACGCCGACACCCTCGACCTCGGCGGCGACCTGCCCACGGCCCGCCTGCTCGCGCAGGCGGACGCGGCACTGGTCGCCGCCGACAACGCCCTGTGCACGAGCGAGCAGGAGCTGGCGTTCGCGCAGGCCCAGCACGGCCGGGACGCGACGGTGGCGTTCGTGGAGGCGGTCACCGCCGCGCGGGCCGACGTCGCCGAGGCGTTCCGGATCCGGCAGCACCTCGACGACCACGAGCCCGAGGACGAGTTCAGCCGGCGGCGGGTGCTGCGTGCGATCGTCGAGCACTGCGCCGCCGCCAACCAGCGCCTGGACGCCCGGGCCGAGCCGTTCGAGCTGCTCCGCTCCAGCGAGGAGGCCCGCCTCGGCGGCCGGTTGACGGTCCGCCGGGACGAGGCCCGCACGCGGCTCCAGGTCGCCGGGACGACCTGGAAAGAGCTGGCGGCGGCGTACGCGGAGAGCGCGCTGAGGCCGGTCGCCGAGAACCTGGCGCAGGCCGCGGCCCGCATCGACTTCGCCACCGCGGAGATCGAGCAGGACGGTCGCCGGACCGGCCTGCGGACCGCCCAGCAGGCGCTCGGCCAGGCCGAGGCGTTGCTGGACGCGCTGGACACCTACGCCGCCGACCTGGCCACCGCCGAGGACGCCGCGGCCGAGCTGCTCGCCGACCTGCACGCCGAGGTCGCGGCCGGCAAGGCGGTGCTGGCGATGGCCGGCCGGCCGCCGGGCAACGCCCGGGGCGACAAGGTCGGGCTGGCCGCCGACGTGACCCGGGCCGACGAGGCCGCCAGCGCCCTGGCCACCGAGCTCGCGGAGGCCAAGCCGGACCCGGTGGCCGGCCTGCGCCGGCTGGAGGCGGTATCCGGGCCGCTCGGCGAGTCGCTGGGCGCCGTCCGCGACCCGTCCTCGCGGGTGGCGCACGCCCGCGAGCAGCTCGACCAGGCGATGTTCGCCGCCCGCGCGACCATCGACGCGGCGGCCGGCTTCCTGGTCACCCGGCGCGGCGCGGTCGGCGCCCGGGCCCGTACCCGGCTCTTCGCCGCCCGCTGCGAGCTCGGCCAGGCGGCCGTGGCCACCGAGGCCGAGCCGGTCGAGGCCCTGGCCGCCGCCCGCGCGGCAGAGTCGCTGGCGAACCAGTCGCTCGCCGCAGCCCGGGCCGACGTGGAGCGCTGGTCACCGCCGGAGGTCGAGGGCATGGAATGCGCGCTGCTCGGCGGCATCGTGCACGCGCCGGACCAGACTGGCCGACCCTACGGCAGCCGCTTCGGCGGCCCCGGCACGAGAGACCGGGACCGCGCGGCGTAAAGCGGGGTTCAGCAGCCCACGACCCAGTAGTCCGGGCCGGTCTGCTTGAGGGCGTTGGTCTGGAACACGTTGTAGAGGCCCATCGCCTGGTTCGAGCCGCGGGCGTACACGTAGCCGAGCTGTTGGTAGGCCCGCCCGGCGGAGACGTGGGCGTAGTTCGTCGCGGTGATGCACGGCCCGGTCGTCGGCGGCGGAGTCGTCGGCGGCCCCGTCGTCGGCGGCGCGCTCGTTGGCGGCGTCGTCGGTCCGCCCGTGTTCAACCCGAAGAAAGTCGCGTCGTGGTACGCCGAGCAGATGGTGTCCAGGAAGTACGCCGCCGCCGTGCCGCACTGGTCGGCCGCGCTCCCGGGATCGACCGGCGTGCCGTGCCCCATCCCGGACACCCGGTAGACGCGCACCTGGTCGTTGCCGTAGCGCTCCAACGTGGTCCCGCCGGACAGCGAGGCGGTGCCGGTCGGGCTGGCCGAGATGCCGAGCACGTTGGTCCACTGGTCCCGCGACTCGTTGGCGTTCGCGGTCGCGACGGTGTAGTCGGACGTGCCGTGCCAGACGGCGACCTTCGGCCGGGGACCGGTGTAGCCGGAGTACGCGCCCCGGACCAGGTCGCCCCACTGCGCCGGGGTCTTGTCGACGCCCGGGTTCATGCAGCTGAACGCGTTGACCATGCTGGTCGCGCAGCGATACGGAATGCCGGCGATCACCGACCCCGCCGCGAACACGTCCGGATACGTGGCCAGCATGACCGCGCTCATCGCGCCGCCGGCCGACAACCCGCTGACGTAGACCCGGTTGGCCGCGATGCCCCAGGTGCTCACCGCGTACGCGACCATGGTGCGGATCGAGGCCGCCTCGCCCTGCCCCCGCGCGGTGTCGCCGGTCTCGAACCAGTTGAAGCACGACGTCGAGTTGTTGCCGCCGCTCTGCTGCGGGATGACCAGCGCGAACCGCCACCGGTCGGCGAACGTACGCCAGCCGCTGTTGGTGAAGTAGCCGTTGGCGTCCTGGCCGCAGCCGTGCAGCAGCACCACGGCCGGCGCGCCGCTGGGCAGGCCGTCTGGGCGGTACGCGTACATGGCCAGGTTTCCGGGGTTGGACCCGAAGCCGCTGACCTGGGAGAGCTGTGCCGCCTGCGCGGGCGCGGCCAGCGCGAGCACAGCCGCGACGACCAGCGCCGCGCCGGCGGCACAGAGGGACAGGATTCGTTTCGTCACGGCGACCTCCCTCGAGGTGTTTCAGGGAGGCTACGATTCGCGACCATCGATCTGACATGGTCGACGAGCCCACACTTCGCCGTGCGTCAATGTGGCGCGGCTAACAGTCCCGGAGCTCAGGGGACTGGTTACGGAGCTGTTCGCGGGGCGAGACGAACTCCCGGTAGCCGGCACCGTCGACCGCCGCCGGTGGGAACGCGGCGACCCGGTGGCAGTTCTGGAAGGCCAGCTTGACGCCGAAGTGGCGCTCCAGCGCACCCCGGATGGCGTCGCTGGCCAGCGCGCGCAGCAACTGGCCACGCTCGGCCTCGCTCGGCGGCGGCACCGCGTGCTCGGCCACCTCGTCGGCGGCCCGGGTGGCGACGTCGGAGACGACCTCCCAGGCGTACGGCAGGGAGGTGCGGACGCAGTCGACGAAGTCCGCGTCGTCGACGGGGCCGGCCTCGGCGCGGTCGAGCAGGTCAGCATTCACGGTCAGGGACATGACTCTCTCCTCAGTGGACGAGCAGGTGGTGGTCACCCAGGACGAAGTCCGGGTCGATCTGGTCGGTCAGGTCGGCGCCGGCCCGGTCGTTGGCCCAGGCGACGGCGTTGCGGCGGTGGAACTCGGCGGCCTGCCGGGCGTACCGGGGCCAGTCCTTCTCCGCGGCGTCGGCCGCTTGGCGCAGCAGGTCCAGGGCCGCGTGGTTGGCGGGTTCGAGGGCGTCCAGCGACCGGACCTCACCGCGCTCGGCCGCCCGCACCCAGTCGGAGCGGCCGAGGACGGTCAGCAGATCGGCCCCGACGTGCGTGCGGAGGAAATCGACGTCCGACTCGTCGGTCACCTTGTTCCCGACCACGTGCACGCGCACGTCGTGGTCGCGGGCGTAGCCCAAGTACTGCCGGTAGACCCCGACGCTGCGCAGGGTCGGCTCGCAGACCAGGAACGTCGCGTCGAAGCGCGTGAACAGGCCCGACGCGAACGAGTCGGCGCCGGCGGTCATGTCGACCACGACGTACTCCCCCGGGCCGTCGACCAGGTGGTTGAGCAGGAGCTCCACCGCGCCGACCTTGCTGTGGTAGCAGGCGACGCCGAGGTCCCGCTCCGCGAACGGGCCGGTCACGGCCAGCCGCACGCCGCGCACCTGGCGCACCGTCGCGTCGTACACGGGATTGGTCCCGGCGACGGTGAGCAGCCGCGAGCCGCGACCCGGCGGCGTGGTCTTGACCATCGCGGCGGCGGACGCGATCCGGGGGTTGTCGCCGCGCAGGTACTCCTTGAGCTCCGTCAGGTGGTCACCCAGCGCCGGGAGCACCGCGTCCTCGCCCCCGCCGAGCGCGGCGGCCAGGTGCTGGTTGATGTCGGCGTCGACGGCGAGCAGCGGCGGGCGGTCCGGCGCCGCGGCCAGGTGGCGGGCGAGCAGGGCGGCCAGCGTCGTCTTGCCGCTCCCGCCCTTCCCGACAAAGGCGATTTTCATGCTGACATTGGAAGTCATTTTCAATAAGATCACAAACAACGGGCGCTTCCTGGGCGTGTCGTCCCGATTGGTAGCCTCCGCCCGTGTCGATCGCGTCCCCCGCTCCCCCAGACGTCGCTCCGGTCTCGCCGGCCCGCACCTCCCGGTGGCGGGCGGACCTGCTGGTCACGGGCATAGCGCTGGTCCTGGCGGTCTGGGTGACCAGCGGCCTGTGGATCGACCCGAACGGCCGCGCCATCAAGGTCAACTCCAGCGACCAGGCCCTGTTCGAGTGGTTGCTCTCCTACGGCGCCCGGGCGATCACCCATGGCGAGAACCCGTTCTTCACCCACCTGATCGGATTCCCGGACGGCGCCAACCTGGCCGTCAACACCTCGATCACCGTGTACGCGGTGCTGTTCGCGCCGTTGACGTTCCTGGTCGGAGCGCCCGCCACGTTCCTGGTGATCCTCACTCTCAACCTGGTCGCGACGGCGTACGCCTGGTTCTGGCTGCTCTCCCGCCACCTGGTCCGCTCTCCGCTCGCGGCGGCGACCGGTGCGCTGTTCATCGCCTTCGCGCCGAGCATGGTCTCGCACGCCAACGCCCACCTGAACTGGACGGCCGGCTGGCTGGTGCCGATCGTGGTCTGGCGGGTGCTGCGGCTGCGCGACGGGCGCTGGCTGCGCGACGGCGCTCTGCTGGGCGTGCTGGTGGCCATCGCCTTCTCCATCGCGGCCGAGGGGCTGTTCTTCATCGCCCTGGCCTGCCTGGTGTTCCTGGGCGTCTGGTCGCTGTCGAAGGCCACCCGGGCCGAGGCCCGCGCCGCGCTGCCGGCGATGCTGCGCGGCCTGGGCGTCACCGCGGTCGTCGGGTTCGCCCTGCTCGCGTACCCCATCTGGATGCACTTCCTGGGTCCGCAGCGGTTCCACGGCACGGGCTTCGACGCGCGCGTGCACAGCGAGGACATCGCGGGGTACTTCGCGTTCCCGCAGCGCTCGCTGGCCGGCGTTCTCGGCCTGGACACCTCTTTGGCGCCGAACGAGACCGAGGAGAACTCGTTCTTCGGGCTGCCGCTGGTGCTGCTGGCGATCGGCGCGTTCTGGTACCTCTGGCGAGTCGCCACGCCGGGCCGCCGCGCCACGCTGCGCGCACTCGGGGTGACCGCGCTGGTCTTCACCGTGCTGTCGTGGGGTCCGGCGGTGAAGATCTTCAAGAACTACACCGACTTCCCCCTGCCGTACGCGCTGCTGAACCCGCTGCCGGTCTTCAACGCGGCGTTGCCGCAACGGCTGGCGCTGGTGGTCACGCCGATCGTCGGACTGCTGCTGGCCCTGCTGGTCGACGCGCGGCCACGCGGACGGGCCTGGGTGGCGGCCTTCGCGGTGGCGCTGGTGCCGATCCTGCCGGTCAACCTGCTGACGGTCGCCCGCGAGCCGATCCCGACCTTCATCACGTCGGGGAACTGGACCTCGGTGGTCCCGCCGGGTGGGGTGCTCGCGACGGTGCCGTTCACCCTGGACACCGTTCCGGACGGACAACGCTGGCAGGCGTACGCATGGACGCATGGTCAGGGCGAGTTCTCCCTGGCGTCTGGCTTCTACCTGGGCCCCGGCGGGCCGGACGGACGGGGCCGGATCGGCCCGGTGCCGCGATACACGGACGGGATGCTCTACGAGGTGGCCCAGACGGGCGTGATCCCACCGATCGGCCCGGCAGAACAGGCCCAGGCGCGCGCGGACGTGGCCTACTGGCGGCTCGACGCCCTGGTGCTGGCGGACCAGATCCACGGCTCGAAGTGGCCGGTCCAACACGACGCGCTGCTGTCCGCGACCCAACAGTTGTTCGGCCCGGGCGAGCGGATCGACGACGTGTGGGTGTGGCGCGTCAAAGGGTCGTGACCTCAGCCCTTGTTCAGCTCGACCACGAACGCAACCACCAAGTGGACGGCGCCGAATACGACGAAGAGTGCGCTCACCGCGGCGCCTATCCAAACCGCCGGGCCCGGGGCGCCCGGATCCAGGAAGAGGTAGACGACCGCGGCAATGGCAATGACGTACGGAATGCAGACCACGACGGTGTTCTTCAACGCGACACCCCAGGCGAGCAGGGTGGGACCGCCGATGAAGTCGACCATTTCCACGTCACTCGACACAATGGTGCTGGAGGGCGTCAACGAGGTATGGAGCTGTTGCCGGTAGACGCCGGGGAGAAATTTCCTGAAGACCTCGTCACAGATGGCATCGATCATGACCGAGCGACCGATCAGAGCGGACACGCTGTAGGCGAGGTACGCGAGAACCGGCGGTATGCCCAGGCGGATTGGCTCCAGCTTGGAAATCTTGACCGGGCCCATGCTCAATTCCCCGACCACGCCAATGCGCAGGAAAACGTAGACGGCGCCGATGGACAACAACAGAAGATAGGCCCGGGCAATCTTCGATTCGACGGCGCGATACTCGGCCAGCAGTGATTCCACGAAGAATCGCAGCGTTTCCCGGTCTTCCAAGTCTCCGGACGCGTCCCTGACGCTCGCGCTAATGGACCGCATGCTCCATCCCTCGCAACGTCACCGAAGAGCAGAGTTTTTCTTACCAAATTAAGTCAGACGCAATGACCATCGTCAAGGACTCCTGCGCCGATCCCGGTGGCGCTCGTCTCACCAGAGATAGCCGACCGCGAAAGCGGCAGCGACCAGCGCGAACATCGCGATAGCGGCGGCCCGGAACCGGCGTCGGAGGGCGGGTAGCTCGGCCGGCAGGGCGAACACCCTGCGTGGCCAGCCGCGCCAGGAGACCCACCAGAAGAGGACAGTGGCGGCGGCGAGCAGGACGATCTTGACTGCCGCGGCGGGACTGGGCTCGCTGATGGTGAGAATGATCCCGGTGACCCAGAGCACAGTGATCATGGCGACGACCGGGCGGCGGTTGCCGTGGGCCAGGGTGCGCTGGGCGTCCTCCTGGTCGGTCGCGATCGCTGGCAGCTTCGGCTGCACCACGAACAGGCTGTAGGCCATCGAGCCGAGCCAGAGCGCGGCGACCCCCGCGTGGATCAGGACCAGCGCCCGGGTCACCATGACGCGAATCATGTCAGGGGGCCGGGCCGCCGGGCGAGGGCTACGCTTTGGGGCGTGACCAGCGTGCTTCCGAAGCTCCAGGCCCGCCGTCTCGGCACCGTCGACTACCAGGTCGCCTGGGACGAGCAGCGCCGCCTCCACGACGAGGTGGCCGACGGCGTCACTCCTGACACCGTGCTGCTCCTGGAACACCCCTTCGTCTACACCGCCGGCAAGCGCACCGAGCCCTGGGACCGTCCGACCGACGGCAGCCCGGTGATCGACGTCGACCGCGGCGGCAAGATCACTTGGCATGGGCCGGGGCAGCTCGTCGGTTACCCGATCCTGCGCCTGCCGGCGCCGATCGACGTGGTCGCCTACGTGCGGCGCACCGAGCAGCTGCTCATCGACACGTGCGCCGAGCTGGGCCTGGCCACCACCCGCATCGAGGGCCGCAGCGGCGTCTGGGTGGCCGAGGACGACCGCGGGCCGGCCCGCAAGGTCGCCGCGATCGGCATCCGCGTCTCGCGCGGCGTCACCCAGCACGGCTTCTCGATCAACGCCGACTGCGACCTCGCCGCGTACGACCACATCGTGGCCTGCGGCATCCGCGACGCCACGACGACGTCCCTGACCGCCGAGCTCGGCCGCCGGATCACCGTCGACGACGTGCTCCCGATCGTGGAGCGTCGCCTGCCGACGCTCCTGGGCTGAGCAGGGGGCGACTTTCGCCGCCGCTGGGCTGAGGCTGGTTTGCCAAGAAGGGTCCCTTCCTAGGAAGGGACCCTTCTTTTCTACGGCGTGAGGCGGTGCAGGTCGCGCGGGAAGACCGCGACCTCGCGGACGTTGGTCGCGCCCAGCAGGCGGGCCACGAAGCGCTCCAGGCCGATCGCGAAGCCGCCATGCGGCGGCATGCCGTGTCGGAACGCCTCGACGTAGGTCTCGACCCCGGTCAGGTCGCCGTTCAACGCGGCCACGTAGTCGGCGTGCTCGTGCAGCCGCTGCCCGCCCGTGACCATCTCCAAGCCGCGGAACAGCAGGTCGAACGAGTTCGAGTGGGTCGGGCGGCCCGGCTCGGGGTGCGTGTAGAACGGCCGCTTGCGCATCGGGTAGCCCGTCACGAAGAGGAAGTCCGAGCCGTGCTCGCGCAGCGCCCACTCGCCCAGCGCCCGCTCGTGCGCGGGGGCCAGGTCGGGCTCGTCGGCCGGCGCACCGGCGATCTCCAGCGCGGTCGTGAAGTGGACGGCCGGGATCTCGGCCGGCACGATCGGCATCTTCACGCCGGGCAGCCGGTCGGCGACCGCCTCGGTCATGCCGGCCACGACGTCGCGCAGCACCGCCATCACGTCGAGGTGGTCCTCGATGAAGCCCAGCTCGACGTCGAGCGACGTGTACTGGGCCAGGTGGCGGGCCGTGTCGTGCGGCTCGGCGCGGAACACGGGGCCGACCTCGTAGACCTGCTCGAAGACCCCGACCATGAGCTGCTTGTAGAACTGCGGGCTCTGGGCGAGGAAGGCCCGGCTGCCGAAGTAGTCGATGCCGAAGACGTTGGCCCCGCTCTCGGTGGCCGAGGCGACGATCTTGGGTGTGAAGATCTCGGTGAAGCCGCGCGCGTCGAGGGTCGCGCGGAACCCCTCGGCGGCGGCCGCGGCGGCCGTGACCGCACGGCGGCGGGTGGCGTGCCGCAGCGCCACGGAGGCGTGGTCGAGCTGGGTCGGCAGGTTCGCCGTGAGCAGCGGCCGGTAGAGGTCGAACGGGGGCGGCGCGGCTGGCGCGCTCAGTGCGCGTACCACCGGCTGGGTGAGCTCCACGCCCAACGGCGCGGCGCTGTTGATCGTCACCGTGCCGGTGACCTCGACGACCGTCTCCTCGGTCAGCTCTTCGAGCTTGTCGCGCAGGTCGGGGTCGGTGACGACGATCTGGACCAGGCCGGCCCGGTCGCGCATGATCAGGAAGGCGACGGCCTTCAGCACGCGGCGGCGGTGGACCCAGCCGGCGACCGTGACGGTGCGGCCGGCGTAGGCGGGCAACTGGCTGGACAGGATGCGTTGCATGGGTGGACCTCCTCGTCAATCGCAACGCGATCCCCGGGAGGTGTGGGCGAGCGGGTTCCTCGCGGTGCCACCACACCTTCGCCCCCACGTTTGTGGCGCGGGGACCTCATTTGTCGTGCTCGGCTCGGGAGTGTCTTCGCGACCGGCGCCGGGCCACCGTCACAGCTGCTGGTGGCTCTCTCTGCCGGCGTGGTCGATCGCTACTTGGTTCCGTCTGCGCCGTTGCGGCAGAGATTACCGGATGGCGCCAAACGTTTGGCCCCGTGATCGCCGTCACAGCCCTTCCGCACCTGTGTTCCGTGTCGCCCCGTATGCAGGAAGGATGAACACCGGGATACGCTCGGATTCGTGACGATCGCTCCAGAAGGCCGCCGGCTCCTGCGCATCGAGGCGCGGAACGCCGAGACGCCTATCGAGCGCAAGCCACCGTGGATCAAGGTCAAGGCCAAGATGGGCCCCGAGTTCACCTCGCTCCACGGACTGGTTCAGCGCGAAGGCTTGCACACCGTGTGCCAGGAGGCTGGCTGTCCCAACATCTACGAGTGTTGGGAAGACCGCGAGGCCACCTTCCTGATCGGCGGCGACCAGTGCACCCGCCGCTGCGACTTCTGCCAGATCGACACGGGCAAACCGGCCGAGTTCGACGCCGACGAGCCCCGCCGGGTCGCCGAGTCGGTCGCCACGATGGGCCTGCGCTACGCGACGGTCACCGGCGTGGCCCGCGACGACCTGCCGGACGGCGGTGCCTGGCTCTACGCGGAGACGGTCCGCCAGATCCACGCCCTCCAGGAGGGCTGCGGCGTCGAGCTGCTCATCCCGGACTTCAACGGCACGCCCGCGCTGCTGAACGAGGTCTTCGAGTCGCGGCCCGAGGTGCTCGCCCACAACGTCGAGACCGTGCCACGGATCTTCAAGCGGATCCGACCCGGCTTCCGGTACGAGCGGTCGCTGGATGTGATCACCCAGGCTCGCACGTTCGGGCTGGTGACCAAGTCCAACCTGATCCTGGGCATGGGCGAGGAGCGTGCCGAGGTCTCGCAGGCGCTGCGCGACCTGCACGAGGCCGGCACCGAGCTGGTGACGATCACGCAGTACCTGCGCCCGTCGCCCCGGCACCACCCGGTCGAGCGCTGGGTCAAGCCGGAGGAGTTCGTCGAGCTGGCGCAGGAGGCCGAGCAGATCGGCTTCGCCGGCGTGATGAGCGGTCCGCTGGTGCGGTCCAGCTACCGGGCCGGCCGGCTCTACAAGCAGGCATTGGCCGCGCGTACGCCGGCCGTCTAGCCCGTCAGCTTCGCCCGCTCCTCGGCGTCCATACGCAGCTCCTCCAACTGCTCGGGAGTGGCGGCCTGGATCGCGCGCCGGTACCACCGGTTCGCGCGCCGCTGGTCGCCTCTGCGCTCGGCCAGGATGCCGAGGCCGTTCATAGCCAGCGGGTCACCGGCGTCGGCGCCGTGCCGGTACCAGCGTTCCGCCTCCGCCAGCTCGTCGGCCTTCTCGTGCAGGCGGCCCAGGTTGTAGCCCGCGAAGACGTTGCCGGCATCGGCGGACCGCTCGTACCAGAGCCGTGCGCTGGCGAGGTCGCCGTCTTCCTGGTCGAACAGCCCGACGCTGAACATCGCGTTGTGGTAGCCGGCCTCGGCCGCGGTGTGGAACCAGTGCCGGGCCTCGGCGCGGTCGCCCCGGGTCTTGTGGACGATGGCCAGGCTCTGCATCGCGAACGTGCTGCCGGCCTCGGCGGAACGCCGGTACCACCGCTCGGCCTCCGCCGGGTCCTTCTCGCGCAGCGACCAGCCCAGGAGGTGCATCGCCCCCGGTTCGCCGGCCTCTGCGCCGGGGCGATACCAGCGCGCCGCCGCCTCGTCGTCCATGGTGTACGGGGTCAGCTCGTCGAGGTAGTACATCGAGGCCGGGTCGCCCGCCTCGATCGCCCGCAGCCACCACCGCTTGGCTTCCGCCTCGTCGCCGCGCTCCCAGCGCAGTCGGCCCAGGCTGCCCATCGCGGTGGCGTTCCCGGCGTCGGCACCGTGCCGGTACCAGCGCTCGGCCGTCTTCGTCTCGCCGCGTTCCCGGCAGAAGTCCCCCAGGCGGTTCATCGCGTCGGTGTCGCCACGCTCGGCCGCCTTCTGGAACCATTGCTCGGCGTCCGGCCGCTCATCCTGGCGGTCGTAGAACGCCGCGAGGTTGAACAGCGCGGTCGGGTGCATCGACTCGGCCGCGCGGCGGTACAGCCGCTCGGCCTCGTCGCGTTCGCCGCGTTCCTGGAGCAGTGCGCCGAGCTCGCACATCCCCCAGATGTTGCCGCCGTCGGCGGCCCGCTGGAACCACGACTCGGCCGGCTCGCCCCGACCCTGCATGAGGAAGCCGACCTGGAGCATGGCATCGGCGTCGCCCTCCCGGGCTGCCCGCCGGTACCAGACCTCGGCCGCGGCCGGGTTGTCCCGCCGGGCCATGGTGGTGCCGATGTTGACCATGGCGCCGGTGTGGCCGGTGCGGGCGGCCCGGCGGTACCACTGCTCCGGCTCCGCGCTCGTCGGGTCGTCGGCACCGATCAGCTTGCCCAGGTTGACCATCGCGTCAGGGTCGCCCTCGTCGGCCGCGCGCCGGTACCACCTGGCGGCCTCTTCGCGGTCACCGCGACGATCGAGGACGGTGCCGAGGTTGAACATGCCGATCACGTCGCCGGCCTCGGCGCCGGCCCTGAACCAGCGCTCGGCACCCGCCGCGTCGTCGCGCTCGTCGAGCAGGATCCCCAGGCGGACCATGGCGTCGGCGTCGCCGGCCTCGGCGCTGCGCCGAAACCACCGCACGGCCTCGTCCCGCTGGCCCCGGTCGAGCAGGGCCCGGCCCAGGCAGTTCATGGACTCGGCCTGCCCCTCCAGCGCGCCGCGCCGGTACCACCGCTCGGCCTCGGCCTTCTCGCCCCGCTGCTCCAGCGCGCTGCCCAGCCAGACGATCGAGTCCTCGTCGCCGGCCTCCGCCGCGAGCCGATGCCACCGCTCGGCCTCGGCCAGGTCGCCCTGCTCCTCGCCCAGTTCACCGAGGTAGTACATGGCTGTGCTGTCTTGGTCGTCCGCCGCGCGTCGGAGCCACTTCTCCGCCTTGGCTCCGTCGCCGGCCGCCCGCAGGATCTGGGCCAGCGCCACCATCGCGTCGGTGTCGCCGGCGTCGGCGCCCTGGCGGCTCCAGCGCAGGGCGCCGGCGCGGTCACCCTGGTCGGCGAGCAGGAGGCCGAGGGTTGCCATCGCACCGGTGTCCCCCGCCTCCGCGGCCCGCTCGAGCCACCGCGCCGCAGCGGCCGGATCCGCACTCTCCTGCCACAGCTGGCGCCCGAGGGTGACCATGGCTTGGACGTCACCGGCCTCGGCCCGCGCCGGCAACTGACTGTCCGCAGTGGACTTCGCTGTGGCGCTGCGGCCGTCCGGCCAGGCTAACGCGCCCGCCAGGCCGCCGAGGGCGAGCAGTCCGCCCACCGCGCCGAGCCAGTCCCAACCGCTCGCGCCGCTCAGATCACGGACCATGTAGACCAGCGCCACCGCGAGGCCGAGGGCCGCCACCCGCCACATCAGCCTTCGTCGACGCATGGCCACATGGTCATTCATCAGGTCCAGTCGGGACGAGCCACCGTCCGGCTCAATTTCCGGACCGCTCGTGCCGTGACCGCGCCCCAGCGCGGACCTGGCAGCGCAGCGCAGCGGAGCGCTCCCCGGCGGGAGCGACGGTCGCGCCCACGACGAACCCGGGAGCTGGTCTAGGTATGGGTGCCAGACCGTTCCTCGCCCTCGCGCGACTGGGTCGCCACGAGGTCGAGGGCGCGGGGTGTACGCGTCTCGGCGATGAGCTCCAACAGCCGGCCGCGGACCTCGTGGTCGGGTTCGCGGCGGAACTCGTCGATCAGGCGGTCGACGTGCCCGGCGGCGAGGCCGCGCAGCCGTTGGAAACCGTCCTCGGCCAGCTGCGGGTCACGGCGTCGCATCAGAAGCAGGGCCCGCGCGAACTCGTCCGCCATCGTCGCAGGTTAGTCCCCCGCGGGCCGCGTGCGCGAGGGTCAGAATCCGCCGGAGTCACCCCGGGCGGCGCGGAGGCTGCCGAGGTTGACCTGCGCGTGGTGGTTGCCGGCCGCGACGGCGCGCTCGTACCACTCCTCCGCAGCCGTCAGGTCCCGGCGTTCCTCGGCCAGGACGCCGAGGTTGAACATGCCCGCGGCGTTGCCGGCGTCGGCGGCGAGGCCGAACCACCGGCTCGCCTCGTCCGGATCACCGCCGGTGGAGGCGAGGATGCCGAGGTTGACCAACGCGTCGGTCTCACCCGCGTCGGCCGCGCGGTGCAACCACTGCTCGGCACCGGCCCGGTCGTCGCGGTCCGCCAGGAGCCCCGCAAGATTGATCATCGCGTCGGTGTCCGCGGTCTCGGCGGACGTCCGGTACCAGCGCTCCGCCTCGGCCAGCTCGCCGCGCATCGTCAGCAGCACGCCGAGGTTGACCATGGCGCCGGCATGCCCGGCGTCGGCGGCCCGCTGGTACCACTCCTCGGCCTCGGCCAGGTCCCACCGGTCCTGCATGATCTGCCCGACGGCGGCCATCGCGTCGGCGTCACCGTTCTCGGCGGCCCGCCGCAGCCACCGCTCCGCACCCGCCATGGTTCACATCCTCGCCTACGCGTGCAGAACCAGCTCGGCGAACTCCCGTACCCGGGCGGTCGTGATTCCCTCCCGCTGCTCGACGGCCAGCGGGTGGTCGGTGGGTTCGAGCCGCAGAATCGGCCGCTCACCGACCGGCTGGGTCACCACGTGGGTCTTGAGCCAGAGCGTGGACCGGTCGTAGCCTGGCAGATCCGTCGACAACCAACCGAAGTAGTGCGGCTCCTGCTCCCGGCCCTCCGTGGTCCACAACTCGCTCATGCGGCGAAAGTTCGGCTCGCTGAGCGTCGTCCACACACCCCAGTCGAAGTCGGTGTCCGCGTCGACGACGGGGATCAGGATGCGGGCGCGCACGAAGAAGTGCTCGCCGCGAATGACACACCGCTCGTCGTCGAGCTCGCTGTCGTCATCGGCGGCGAACTGGTCGCTCCAGACGGCGGGCGCGTCGGAACCGTACGAGAACGGCGGCCCGGCGTGCTCCTGCGCACACGAACCACAACGAAAACTCATCTCGATCACTGCGGCACAGTACAGCGCACCGCGACGGCGAAGGGAAGCGACATGGATTTCGCGCTACCGGACAATCGGGTCCTGGGTTGGGCCGAGTACGGCGATCCGGCCGGAGCGCCCGTGGTGTTTCTGCACGGCACGCCAGGTTCCCGGCTCAGCCGCCCGGACGACGGGGCGTTGGCGGGCATTCGCCTGATCACTGTGGACCGACCTGGCTACGGTCGGTCGACACCCGCCCGGCGGCCGACGCTGCTCGGCGTCGCCGACGCGATCGGTGCGCTGACGACGTCGCTGGGGATCGAGCGTTTCGGAGTGGTGGGGTTCTCCGGCGGCGCACCGTACGCGGTGGCCTGTGGCGCCCGGTTCCCGCACCGGCTCACCGGTGTCGTCACCGCCGGTTTCACGGGCCCGTACCGGGAACTGGGCACGGTACGCGGCTGGCAGCGACTTCAGACGTGGGCGGTGTGCACGATCCCGGGACTCGGTCGCCGTTATGTGACCCGCGCTGCTGCCTGGTACGCGGAGGACCCCCTGAAACAACACCGGGCCCTGCTAGCGAGCGGCCAGGACACCTGGATCCAGCGAGGCGACGAGTCCAACCTCGAAGGAGCCCGCCAGGGCGCCGCCGGCCTGGTCAACGACTGGCTGGCCACAGATATTCGGCGGTGGGGGTTCCGGCTTCGCGACGTGCGCTGCCGCACCCTCGTCTGGGCCGGTCGACACGATGCCGGGAGAGCTGTCCCCGACGCGCCGTTGATCGCCGCCCGAATGCCGGACGCCGAGGTCCGCATCGGCGAGGACACCGCTCATACGCCTTCTCCTGCCGACTGGCGGGAAATGCTGACGTGGGTCACGAACAGCTAGAACGCGGCGAGCCGCCGACCAGACCCCGAGCGGGGTGGTCGACGGCTCGCCGGTTGTTCCGGGCTTGATCAGACGTCGTAGTACATGGCGAACTCGTGCGGGGTCGGGCGCAGGCGGACCGGGTCCACCTCGTTCGCGCGCTTGTAGTCGACCCACGTCGAGATCAGGTCCGGCGTGAAGACGCCGCCCTCGAGCAGGTAGTCGTGGTCCTGCTCGAGCGAGTCCAGGACCTCCGGCAGGGAGCCCGGGACCTGCTTGACGGAGTTGTACTCCTCCGGCGGCAGGTCGTAGAGGTCCTTGTCGATCGGCTCCGGCGGCTCGATCTTGCTCTTGATGCCGTCGAGGCCGGCCATCAGCATCGCCGAGAAGGCCAGGTAGACGTTGGCCGACGGGTCCGGCACGCGGAACTCGACGCGCTTGGCCTTGGCGTTGCTGCCCGTCACCGGGATGCGGGTGCAGGCCGAGCGGTTGCGCTGCGAGTAGACCAGGTTGACCGGGGCCTCGAAGCCGGGCACCAGGCGGCGGTACGAGTTGACCGTCGGGTTGGTGAACGCCAGCAGCGACGGGGCGTGGTGCAGCAGGCCACCGATGTACCAGCGGGCCGTGTCGGACAGGCCGGCGTAGCCGGTCTCGTCGTAGAACAGCGGCTCGCCGTTGAGCCAGAGGCTCTGGTGGGTGTGCATGCCGGAGCCGTTGTCACCGAACAGCGGCTTGGGCATGAACGTCGCGGTCTTGCCTGCGGCCCAGGCGGTGTTCTTCACGATGTACTTGAAGAGCTGGAGCTGGTCGCCCGCGTGCAGCAGCGTCGAGAACTTGTAGTTGATCTCGGCCTGGCCGGCGGTGCCGACCTCGTGGTGCGAGCGCTCCACGGTGAAGCCGCTGTCGACCAGGTTGCGCACGATCGAGTCGCGCAGGTCGGCGTAGTGGTCCACCGGCGGCACCGGGAAGTAGCCACCCTTGTACGGGGTCTTGTAACCCCGGTTGCCGCCCTCTTCCTCACGGCCGGTGTTCCAGGCGCCCTCGATCGAGTCGATGTAGTAGAAGGCCTGGTTCGCGCTGGTCTCGTGGCGGATCGAGTCGAAGATGTAGAACTCGGCCTCGGGCCCGAAGTAGGCGGTGTCGGCGATGCCGCTCGCCGCCAGGTAGGCCTCGGCCTTCTTCGCCACGTTCCGCGGGTCACGCGAGTACGCCTCGCGGGTGAACGGGTCGTGGATGAAGAAGTTGAGAGCGAGGGTCTTCTGCGCCCGGAACGGGTCGATGAACGCGGAAGCCACGTCCGGCAGCAGCAGCATGTCGGACTCGTGGATCTGCTGGAAACCACGGATCGACGAACCGTCGAACGCGAGGCCGGTGGTGAAGATGTCGTCGTCGATCGACTCGACCGGGGCGTTGAAGTGCTGCATCACGCCGGGCAGGTCGCAGAACCGGACGTCGACGAACTTCACGTCCTCGTCTTTGAGGTATCGCAGGAGTTCCTCGGGATTGGCGAACAACACGTCCTCCTGGCACGTCGCTTACTTGGCTCTTTAGGTCTCTTCAGCAAGGCTGGCAGCGACGGTATGGCTAGGCCGTTGCCCGAGCGTGTCGCAAAAGTTTCTGCCGTGTTACGTCACCCGCGAGCCGCCAGGAATGCCCGTTTGACCGGCGATAGAACCGACCAAACCCGAACATATACCCACGAGTGCGTACGCCCTGCGGACTCGCCGACCGTGTGACGCCGCCCATTGTCGCGCCCTGGCCGGGTACGCGGAACCCCACGCTCCGCAGTGTTCGCGGTGGCGGCGCGAGGTCCGGATGGGTCAGGCGTGCCCGCGGAGCAGCCGCCGCTTCCAGGTTGGCCAGCGGCCGTGGGGTCTGGCGGAGGCGCCCTTCGACGGGCGCCTTCTCTTGGGGATCACGCCCTGGCGCCGGGTACGCGGAACCCCGCGCTCCGCCGTGTTCGCGGTAGAGGCGCGGGGTCCGGATGGGTCAGCGGCCGCGGGCCTGGCGGAAGCCGCCCTTCGACCGGCGCCTTCTCTCGAAGATCACGCCCTGGCCCCGGTACGCGGAACCCCGCGCTCCGCCGCGTTCGCGGTAGAGGCGCGGGGTCCGGGTAGGTCAGCGGCCGCAGGTCTGACGGAAGGCGCCCTTCGACCGGCGCCTTCTCTCGAAGATCACGCCCTGGCCCGGATACGCGGAACCCCGCGCTCCGCCGTGTTCGCGATGGAGACGCGGGGTCCGGGTAGGTCAGCGGCGGCGGGCCTGCCCGGAAGGCGCCCTCAGACGGGCGCGTGTTCTTCAAGATCACGCCCTGGCCCGGATACGCGGAGCCCCGCGCTCCGCCGTGTTCGCGGTGGAGACGCGGGGTCCGGGGTAGGTCAGCGGCCGCGGGTCTGGCGGAAGGCGCCCTTCGACGGGCGCATGTTCTTGGGGATCGCGCCCTTCGGCATCTGCGGCCGGGCCGCGGACAGCGCCGTGAGGCGCTTGTCGAGGGAGTTGACGTCCTTGCCGCTCAGGGCGCGCGGGAGCCGGGTCAGGGTCATCCGGAGCTTGCGGATCGGGACCTCGTCGTCGCCGTTGCCGATCACGTAGTCGTGCAGCGGCGCGTTGCCGATGACCTTGGCGAGGCGGCGCTTCTCCTGGCCGAGCATGCTGCGGACGCGCTGCGGGTTGCCCTCCGCGAGGAGGATGACGCCGGGCTTGCCGACGACCAGGTGGATCATGTCCATCGCGGTCGTGGAGCTCACCGCCGCGCGGACCCGCCAGTCGCCGCGCATGTTCTCGATGATTGACGCGGCGGCGCCGGGCTGGCCCTCGGCCGCGTTCATCATGGCGCGGTTGGAGCGCAGGTTGAGGACGATGAGCAACGCGAGCAGGGCGACCAGGATGCCCAGCGGGATGAAGATGATGCCCCAGCCCACCACCACCGCGAGCGCGGCGAGCAGCAGTGGGATGAGCACCGCTCCGACCGCCAACGGGAGGAACATCTTGTCCTGTTTAGCGGTGAACGAGAAAACCATCCCGATCTGCTTAAGGCGTCCGCCGAACGACACCTTCTCTTCTGCCCTGGCCATGCGACGCAGTCTAGTGTCCGGATGCCGTCGTCTGTCCGCCGGCAATCAGGTCCGGCCCGAGCAGCCCGAGGCGGTGGGCAACTGCTGCCGCTTCGATCCGATTCGTGACCTCCAACTTGGCGATGATGCGTGATACGTGCACGCTGACCGTTTTCGGCGACAGATAGAGCTCCGCGCCGATTCGGCTGTTGCTGTGACCGGCCGCGACCAGCCGGAGCACGTCGCGCTCGCGGGCGGTCAGGATGTCGGGCCCGGCCCGCACGGCGCCGCGGAGGCCGACCCGCCGGGCCAGCCGGGCGACCTCGTCGCGCAGCGGTCGGGCATCGAGGTCTGCGGCGATCGCTCCGGCCTCTTCGAGAGCCTCCCGGGCCGCAGCCCGGTCTCCGGCCGCGGCGGCCGCCTCGGCCTGGCTGACCAGCACCCGGGCAAGCGCGTAGGGCTGGCCGTCGGTGCGCCACGCCTGCACCGCCGCCGTCCACCGCTCCAGCGCACCACGGCCCGCGGGACCACCCCCAGCCACCCCGGACCCACCAGCCGTCCCGGCACTCTCAGCGTCCGCGCGACCATCAGCCGCCCCTAGGCCAGCAACCGCCGCGCCACCACCAGCCGCCGCGTGGCCCCCGGCCGCCGCGCCACCACCAGCCGCCGCGTGGCCCCCGGCCGCCGCGCCGCCACCAACCGCGGCGTGGCCGCCAACCGCGGCGAAAGCGCCGGCCGGGAATGCCTCGCCCAGGCACGCGGCGATCTGGGCCGCGTAGGCCCGTTCGGCCGGGTACTGGCACTCCACCCGCCCGGCCAGAGCCTCGACCGCCGCGCCGAGCGCCGCGTCGCCGGCCGCCACAGCGGCCCGGGCCGAGGCCGCCAGCAGCGGCCAGGCGTAGCGCGGATTGGCGATCAGGTCAGCGACGCCGACCGGGACCTCGGCCCCCGTGTCCGGGTCCCGGTCGCCATCTCCGCCGGCCCCGCCCGAGCGCCCGGTAGCCCTCCTGGCGCCGATGCGGCCGAGATGCGAATCGCCGCTCCGCGGCGCCGGGACCGCGAACCCACCAGCGGCACCGCCGCCGACCGCGGCGTGTGCGGCCTCCGCCGCAGCGGCGGCGTCGCCGATCGCCAGTGCGGCCTCGATCTTGAGCGTGAGTAGCGGCAGCCGATGCTGCGGACTGACGTAAGGCCGCGCCAAGAACGCGAGTGACCGCCCCACCAGCTCCGTCGCCGAAGCCTCGCCACGGGCCAGCCGCAGGCCCGCCCGTAGTTGGAGCCAGTGCAGGCCCAGATGGCCCGGTGGGTCGAAGCGGGCGGACTCCGCGCAGATCGCGTCGGCCTCGTCCCAGCGGCCCAGGGCCACCAGTGCCTCGGCGTGGTTGGAGCGGACGAACGCGCCCGTGGAGCGGTCGACACCGACCTTGCCCGCGTCCTTGGTGCCCAGGGCCGCGGACGCGGCGGAGCCGGCGTAGTCGCCGACCTCGAAAAGCGCGTCGGAGATGCTGACGCGGGCGTGCACCAGGCCCTCGACATCGCCCAGCGACTTGGCTCTGGCCTCTGCCTGGCGCAGGTCGGCCAGGCCGAGCTCGGCGGACACAATGCGGTTGCAGGCCCGCTGCATCGTCAGCGTCGCGTGGACCGCCGCGCCTTCGTGGCCGAGGGACTCGGCGGCGGACCGGGCCAGCGCGGCGATCCGCGCGCCCTCCTCGCGGTCGGCGCGGCTGATCGCGTAGGCGATGTCGGCCAGCAGCATCGCCCGGGCCGCGTCGTCGGGTGCGGCCTCGGCGAGGGCTACGGCCTCGTGGAGCTGCGCCACGCCGTCGCTCTTGCCCAGCGAGGCGAGCAGCTTGCCGCGCCGGGTGTGCAGGCGGGCCGCACGGAGCGGCTCGGCCGACTCGTCGATGGCGTGCAGCGCCGCGCGGTTGAGGCTCAGCGCCCGCTTGAAGTCGCCGGCCGTGTAGGTGGCGGCCAGGGTCTCCTCGAGCAGCGTCAGGTGGTCGAGGCCGAGCAGGTCGGCGGCGTCGGGGACCTGCTCCCACAGCTCGAGCACCCGCTCCAGCAGCCGGGCCTGCTCGGCGTGCGCGTAGCGCTCGCCGGCCGCGACCGCCGCCGCGTGCGAGGTGACCAGGGCGCGCGGGGTGTCGTGCGCCGCGTACCAGTGGTGCGCGACCTCGGCCGGGGCCCGCCCGGCCGCGACCAGCGCCGGGTCGGCCTCGATCGCCGCCGCGTAGCGGGCGTGCAGGCGGGCGTGCTCGCCCGGCAGCAGGTCGTCGTGGACGGCCTCGCGGACCAGCGCGTGGCGGAACTCGTAGCCACCGTCGGCGTCGGCGACCAGCAACTGCGCCGTGACCGCCGTGCGCAGCGCGGCGTCGAGTGCGGCCTCGGGCAGGCCGGCGACGGTGGCGAGCAGCTCGTGGCCGATCCGGTTGCCGCCGGCCGCCGCGATCCGCAGGACCGGCTGGGCCGACTCGGGCAGCCGGTCGACGCGGGCGAGCAGCAGGTCGCGCAGGCTCTCGGGGATGTCGGCGCAGGCCGCCGGGTCGCCGGAGGCGGCCAGCTCCTCGACGAAGAACGGGTTGCCCTGGGCGCGCTGGTGCACCTTGTCGATCGCGCGCTGGCCCGGCTCGGCGCCGTAGACGCTGGCCAGGATCTCGGCCGTGCCCTCGCGGTCGAGGCGGCCGACGTCGAGGCGCTCGACCCCTCGGGCGCGGTCGAGCTCGGCGACGAAGCCGCGCAGCGGATGGCCGCGGTGCAGCTCGTCGGTGCGGTAGGTGCAGACCAGCAGGACCCGCGCGGTGCGGGCGGCGCGGACCAGGAAGTCGATCAGGTCGCGGGTGGACCGGTCGGCCCAGTGCAGGTCTTCGAGGACCACGACCAGAGGCTGGTCGACGGCCAGCCGGGCCAGCAGCGCCGAGACCCGGTCGAAGAGCACGCCCCGGCCGGGCTCGGGCGAGACGGCGCCCAGCTCGGGGAGGAGCCGGGCGAACTCGGCCTCGTGGCCGTCGAGGACCGCGACGCCCTCGGTGCGGACCAGCTCGCGCACGATGCCGGCGAACGGCGCGTAGGGCAGGCCCTCCTCGCCGAGCTCGAGGCACTGCCCGGTGAGGAACCGCGCGCCGGGCGCGTGCCGGGCGAACTCTTCGAGCAGTCGGGTCTTGCCGACCCCGGCCTCACCGCCGACCAGCACCATGGCCGGCTCGTCGGTGCGGACCCGCTTGAGCGCCTCACGCAGCGCCGCGATCTCGGCGTCACGGCCGACGAACACGGTGCTGCGCGGGCGAGTGGTCACGGCATCGAGAATGCCATGCGGGTACGACATGTCGCCGCCGAGATTTCGCGCGGTCAGGACGGCCGCCGGCGACGCGTGGATGCCCGCCTGCGCAGGGCGCGGGCCAGCCGACCGGTCCGGGCGTCCTGCGTCAACGTCTCGACGCGGGCGCGGTGCAGCTCAAGGGTCAGGTACGGGTCGTTGATCATTGCGAGCTCCTCGAACAGTCAGTGGTGTCGACGTTGACCATTCGCGCGTAGGTAGCCCCGGCACACCCGGCACCAGCCCTAATCCCGCCCTCCTTACCTGACCGAGAGACCCCACGTAAGGCAGGTAAGGTACTCAGCCGTCAACGATTCATTGACACAACGCCGCCAGCCGCGCGAAAATCAACCGCGTGGAGCCCGACGTGGAGCGCGACCTGCACACCCTGCTGACAGCAGCGCGGAACGACGACGACGCACTCGAGGCGCTCAAAGTGCTGCGCGGCATCCGCGACCGCCTCGACACCACCGAACGCGCGCTGATCGAGTCGGCCCGCAACAGCGGCGCGAGCTGGGCGACCATCGCCACCGCCCTGGGCCTGACCAGCCGCCAGGCAGCCGAACAGCGCCACCTGCGACTGGGCGGCAACGGCGGCCAGAATCGGGACGTGGCCCCAGCCCGGGCCGCCAGGCATCGTCAGCGAACCGTTGACACCCACCACGGCCCGGCCATTGCCCGACTCCGCACCGCCACCCGTACCCTCCTCAGAAGAGTCGAGGCCGACGAAGCCTGGCCCAACCGATTCACCCGCGCCGCCCTGGCGAAAGACACCCTCACGAT
Organism: Asanoa hainanensis; assembly: GCF_900188485.1. Taxonomy (GTDB): domain Bacteria; phylum Actinomycetota; class Actinomycetes; order Mycobacteriales; family Micromonosporaceae; genus Asanoa; species Asanoa hainanensis. The sequence continues at coordinate 48,733 of NZ_FZPH01000008.1, read as the reverse complement.
GGCCGTGGATGCCACTCCCGGAGCCCTGTACGCCCTGGCCACCAGCGTGATCGACGATCTCCGACAAGCCACGGAAACCGAGCTCCCACAGCCGATCGCCAAGGCCGCCGAGGACCTCCAAAAGGCCCTGACCTGAGCCGACCAGACTCAACCAGCGGTTGACACACCATCACGACCTGACCCAGGATCTGAGTCGCAACGGCTCAAGGGTCCTGGGGAGGGCACGTGCGACCGACTCTCGGCGCGCGCTTCGCGGTGCTGCGACTGCGCGACTTCCGCATCTTCGCCGGCGGCTACGCCACGTCGATGATCGGCACGCAGATGGCCGGCGTGGCCCTCGCCTTCGCCGTCCTGCGCAGCGGCGGCTCCCCCGCGACCCTCAGCTACGTACTCGCCGCCCGGATCGTCCCGATGGTCGCCGTCCTGCCGTTCGCCGGTGTCCTCGGCGACCGCTTCCCCCGCCGGCTGGTGATGCTCTGGGCCGACGTCCTGCGCGCCGGAGCGCAGGCCGCGATCGCGGTGCTGTTCTTCGCCGGCACCCCGAACCTGACCGTCCTGCTCGTCCTGGCGGCGCTCGGCGGCCTCGGCGAGGCGGTCTTCCGCCCGTCCTTCGACGGCCTGGTGCCGCAACTCGTGCCGGAAGACCGTCGCCACGAGGCCAACACGCTCCTCGGCCTCGTCCAGTCGACCGCCAGCGTGGCCGGCCCCGCGCTCGCGGCGGCGCTGGTCGTCCTCACCTCACCCGCGACGGTGCTGCTGGTCGACGCGGTCACCTACGTACCCAGCATCCTGGCCCTGCTCCGGCTCCGCGTCGCCGACCCGGACCCCGTCGCCCGCACGTCGATGCCGCACGAGATGCGCGCGGGCTGGCGGCTCTTCGCCTCCCTGCCCTGGCTGTGGACCATCACCCTGCAGTTCACCCTGTTCAACCTGCTGCTCTGGGCGCCGTATCTGGTGCTGGGCCCGGTCTCCGCCGACCGCTGGTACGGCGGCGCCGGCGCCTGGGGCGCGATCACCGCGACGTACGGCGCCGGCGCCATCCTCGGGGGCCTCGTCGTGCTCGGCTGGAAACCCGCCCGCCCGCTGCTGGTCGCCACCGCCGCGACGATCCTCTGGGCGGCACCGTCCGCGGCCCTGGCCGCCCGCGCCCCACTGCTCGTGGTCTGCGCCGGAGCACTGCTCGCCGGCATCGTCAGCGCCATCTTCGGCACCCTTTGGATGACCGCGATCCACCAGCGCGTACCCGCGGAAGCCATGTCCCGGGTCAACTCCTATGTGGTCTTCGGCTCGTTCTCCGTCGGCCCGATCGGCCTGGCGCTGGCCGGCCCCGCCGCCTCCGCCACCAGCATCACCACCGTCCTCACGGCAGGCGTTGTTTGGCAACTGCTCTCAGGATTGGTTCTCCTGACGCTGCCGACCATCCGCGGCTTTCGACAGAAACCCGAAAAGGCCACAAAGCCAGCACTGACAAGTGCTTGAAGAGCCAGGCGGTCCCGGGTCCGCCGGGGGCGCGACCGTCGCTCCCGGCCGGGGACCGCTCCGCTGCGCTGCGCTGCCAGGTCCGCGCTGGGTCACGGCACGATCACGAACAGGAACGCGACGCCGCCCGACGGCGTCTACCTGGCATGACCTCGCGCAGGATGCTCGCCGTCGCCGTCGTGGTGCTGCTCGCCGTCGCCGGGTGCGGGCGGGTCTTCGGCGGCCGGGTCGTCTACGAGGGCGACTACCCGCGCTACCAGAGCGTCGCGGAGCTAATGGAGCGGGCGACCCTGGTCGTCGAGGCGACCCCGGCCAACCCGAGGTTCGAGAAGCTCTATCCGACCGACGGCCCGAAGACGGACGACACCGCCGTCGTCGTCACCGTCTACGACGCCACCGTGACGAGAGTCCACAAGGGATCGGCTCGCCCGGGCGACGTGGTCCAGGTGAAGCAGATGGGTGGCGAGATGGGCGGCGTCGTCTACGAGAGTGCCGAGGAGGTTCCGTTCCGCACGGGCACCGCGTACCTGCTGTTCCTGGAGACCTACCCCGACTCGCCGGCGTCGTTGCTCAACCCCGACCAGGCCCAGTACGAGATCGACCCGGCCGGCGGCTACCAGCCGGTCTCCGACAACACCCTGACCGTCACCGCCGCGGACCTCGAGAAGCCTTAGCGGCCAACTCGCGGACCACCGACACGAACAGCTCGAGGTCCCGCGACGTCGTGCGCCAGTTGACGATCGCCGGCCGCAGGGCAACCTTGCCGTCGTAGACCGTCGTGCCCGCGAACACCCGGCCGTCGTCCAGCAGCGCCTCGCCCACCCGCCGGTTCAGGTCGTCCAACTCCGCCGGTGGCACCCCGGGCGGACGCACCCGGAAGCAGACGATGCACAGCGGCACGTCGGCCAGCCGCTCCAGGTCCGGCGCCGCGTCGACCAGCCCGGCCAGCTCCTGCGCCAGGTCCAGGTGCCGCTCCACCATCGCGCGGTACCCGGACCGCCCGTACGCCGCGAGCGTCGCCCAGATCGGCAGCGACCGCGCCCGCCGCGACGACTCCGGCCCGAGCTGCCCGTAGCCACCGCGCGGCGAGTCGGCGCCCGGCAGGTACGGCGCGCCCGGCATCCCGAACGCCGCGCCGAGCCGGGCGGGGTCGCGCAGGAAGGCGAACCCGCTCTCGTACGGCACGTTGAGCCACTTGTGCCCGTCGCACGCGATCGAGTCGGCCCGCTCCACGCCGGCGACCAGGTGCGCCGTCCGCGGCGACAGCGCGGCGAACAACCCGAACGCCCCGTCGACGTGCAGCCACGCGTCATGCCGCTCGACCACCGAAGCGAGCGAGGCGAGGGGGTCGAAGTCGCCCGCGTTCACCTCGCCCGCGTTGGCGATGACCACCGCCGGCCCGGACGACGCCAGCGCCCGGTCCAACGAGGACAGATCCACCCGCCCCGAGCCGTGCACCGACACCGAATCCCGGCCGTGGCCGAGCAGCTGGAGCGCCTTGCGCGCGCTGGCGTGCACGTAGCCGCCCGAGAACACGGGCATCCGCGGCAGCCCGGCCAGACCGGACGCGGCCACGTCCACCCCGTGCCGGGCGGCCCACCAGTGCGTCGCCGCACCCAACGCGGTGAAGTTCGCGAACGTCGCGCTGCCCACGAGCGCGCCGCCGAACGACGGCGGCAGGCCGAACAGCGACCGCAGCCAGTCCAGCGCCGTGGTCTCCATCGCGGTCGCGAACTCCGACGCCGCCCGGGAGAACGCGTTCTGGTCGAGCAGCGACACGGTCCAGTCGGCGGCCAGCGCGGCCGGTGTCACACCGCCGGTCACGAAGTGGAAGAACCGCGGCCCGGCCGAGTGGGTCGCCGACTCCAGGCCCACGGACAGCAGCTGGGACGCGACCGAGGACGCCCCCGCGCCGTCGGCGGGCAGCGCGCCGCCGAGCTCCCGCACGCGCGCGGAGCCCGCGTACACGGGCCGGGACGCCAACGAGGAGAGATAGGGCCCGGCCGCGTCGAACACCGCCCGCAGCGCGTCGGACGTGCCGTCGTCGTGCAAGGGGTCCATCAGCCCTCCAAGACGTGCTCCAGGGCCGCCCGCGCCCGACGCGCGGTGCGCAGGTAGTCGTCGAGGAACTCGCCCGGGTCGTCGCGCCCGAGCATCCGGACCACCGCGGCCAGCTCCACCCCGTGCCGGGGCAGCTGGTCGCCCGGCTTGCCGCGGGTCAGGGTCAGCGCGTCGCGGACCCGGGCCGCCTGTTGCCAACCGGCGGCCAGCGCGGCGGCGTCCGTGTCGGGCAACAGCCCGGCCTCCTCGGCGGCGGCGATCGCGTCGACCGTGCGGGTCGTACGCAACGCCGGGTGCGCGCCCGCGTGCCGGAGCTGGAGCACCTGGGCGGCCCACTCGACGTCGGCCAACCCGCCCCGGCCGAGCTTCACGTGGGTGGCCGGGTCGGCGCCGCGCGGCAGCCGCTCGTTCTCCACCCGCGCCTTGATGCGCCGGATCTCCACGTGCTGCTCGCGGGTCAACCCCGCGGCCGGGTACCGCACGCGGTCGGCCATCGCCACGAACCGCTCGCCCAGCCCGACATCACCGGCCACCGGCCGCGCCCGCAGCAGCGCCTGCGCCTCCCACACCTTCGACCAGCGCGAGTAGTACTGCGCGTACGCGGCCAGGCTGCGCACCAGCGGGCCCTGCCGGCCCTCGGGCCGCAGGTCGGCGTCGACGCCCAGCGGCGGGTCGGGTGCCGGCATGCCGAGCAGCCGGCGCAGCTCCTCGGCCACCGCGTGCGCGGCGGCCGACGCGGCGTCGTCGGGCACGCCCGGCGGCGGGTCGTAGACGAACAGCACGTCGGCGTCCGACGCGAAGTTGAGCTCGTAACCGCCCAGCCGCCCCATCCCGATCACCGCGAAGGTCAGCCCCGATGGCAAGGGATAGACCCGGGCCGCCGTCCGCAGCGCCGCGCCCAGCGTCGCTTCGGCCACATCGGACAGTGCGGTGCCGACGCCGCGGACGTCGAGCACCGGTGATGGCGCGAGCGAACCGTGGCTGAGCGCGTCGGCGCAGGCGATCCGGAACAGCTCCCGGCGGCGCAGGCCGCGTACCGCGCGGATCGCCCCGACCGGATCCTCGTGCCGGTCCGCGGCGGCGCCGAACCCGTCGCGGAGCACGTCGCCGGGGCGGGGTGCGAGCTCCGCGTCGTCGGCCAGCAGCCGCAGCGCCTCCGGGTCGCGGGCGAGCAGGTCGGCGGCGTACCGGGACAGGCCGAGCACCCGGGCCAGCCGCCGGGCGACCGGGCCCTCGTCGCGCAGCAGGCGCAGGTACCAGGGCGTCGAGCCGAGCGTGTCGGAGACCTGGCGGTAGCTGAGCAGGCCGCGGTCCGGCTCGGCGGCGTCGGCGAACTCCTGGAGCAGCACCGGCAGCAGCGTGCGCTGGATCGCCGCGGTGCGGCTGACGCCGCCGGTGAGCGCCTCCAGGTGGCGCAGCGCGCCGGTCGGGTCGGCGAAGCCGAGCACCTCGAGCTGGCGGCGCGCGGCCTCGGGGGTCAGCCGCAGCGACTCGGCCGGCACCCGGGCGACCGCCTCCAGCAGCGGCCGGTAGAGCAGCTTGACGTGCAGCCGGCGCACCTCGCTGGCGTGCGCGACCCAGTCGGCCTTGAAGGACTCGACCGCGTCACGCCCCGGCTCGGCCGTGTAGCCGAGCGCGGCCGCGAGCCAGCGCAGCCCGGCCGGGTCGGCCGGCACGGTGTGCGTGCGGCGCAACGCCTGGAGCTGGAGCCGGTGCTCGACCGTACGCAGGAACCGGTAGCCGCGCAGCAGCGTCTCGCCGTCGGCCCGGCCCACGTAGCCACCGCTGACCAGCGCGCGCAGCGCAGGCATCGTGCCCGTGACCCGCAGCGTCTCGTCGGCCCGGCCGTGCACGAGCTGGAGCAGCTGCACGGCGAACTCGATGTCGCGCAGGCCACCCGGACCCCGCTTGATCTCCCGCTCCATCTCGCGGGCCGGCACGTTGTCGACGATCTTGCGGCGCATCGCCCGCACGTCGTCGACCGCCTCCGGCCGCTCGGCGGCATGCCACACCAGCGGCGCCAGCGCGTCGATCCACTCCTGGGCCAGCGCGACGTCGCCGGCCGCCGGGCGGGCCTTGAGCAGGGCCTGGAACTCCCAGGTGCGGGCCCAACGCTGGTAGTAGGCCTGGTGGCTGGCCAGCGTGCGGACCAGCGGGCCGCGGCTGCCCTCGGGGCGCAGCGCCGCGTCGACCGGCCAGGCGACCAGGCCGCAGACCTCGATCAGGCGCGTCGCGATGCGGGTGGCGGCGGGCAGGTCGTCGTCGGAGGCGGCGACGAAGATGACGTCCACGTCGGACACGTAGTTGAGCTCGTTGCCGCCGCACTTGCCGAGCGCGACCACCCCGAGCCGGGGCTCGCTGCCGACCTCGGCCGCCGCGATCGCGTACGCGGCCCGCAGCGTCCCGTCGGCCAGCGCCGACAGCGCCGCCATCGTCTGCTCCAGCCCCCGCCCACCCGTCAGGTCGGCGGCGGCGATCTTCAACAGCGCCAGCCGGTACGCGAGCCGCAAGGCGGCCACCGGGTTCGGCCCGTCGACCGGTTCGAGGTGGCCGGTCGCCTCGGGTGCCCGGCCGTTCTGGTCGCGCAGCGCGGTCCACTGGTCCGGGTTGGCCACGAGGTGGTCGCCGAGCGCCGACGACGCGCCCAGCACCGCGACCAGCCGGCGCCGCACGCCGTTGTCGACGAGCAGCGCGTCGACCAGCTCCCGGCGCCCGCCGTTGCGGTCCAGGGCCTCGACCAGCCGGTGCAGCTGCCGCAGGGCCAGGTCGGGGTCGCCGGCGCGGGACAGCGCCGCGATCAGCCCGGCGGCCTGCTCGCCCACCGGCTCCTGGGTCGTCGGGTCCCACAGCCCCAGACCGTCCGGCCCCAGCACCTCCGCGGCCCGGTCCCCGAAGCCGAACCGGGCCAGCCGGTTCGTCCGCTCACTCGCCGGCCGGGCCACGGCTCACCGCCCGAGCAGTGGGAGCGTGGTCCGGGGCAGGTCCAGCTCGCCCTGCGCGAGCGCGGCGAACCGGATGGCGAACGGTTGCCAGACGTCTTCGAGGTCCGGCAGCACCGACGCGCAGGCGCCGACCACCGCCTCCTCGGACAGCCCGAGCTCGGCGAGCTCGGTCGAGCCGGCCGCCCAGGACGCGATCATCTCGGCGTCGCACTCGATGTGGAACTGCAGGCCCCAGGCCCGCTCCCCCAGCCGGAACGCCTGGTTCGGGTAGTACGTGGAGGCGGCCAGCAGCACCGCGCCCCGGGGCAGCTCGGTGATCTCGTCCTGGTGCCACTGGAGCACGTCGGGCGCGATCGGCACCCAGCGGAACAGCGGGTCGTGCTCGGCGGCGTCGCGCTTGGCGACCAGAGCCGGGCCGATCTCCGGCCCGGAGGCGCTGCGCTCGACGGCGCCGGCGTGGGCGGTGGCCAGCAGCTGCGCGCCAAGGCAGATGCCCAGCGTCGGCAGGTTGGTGCGGACCGCCTTGCGCAGCAGGCCCTCGACCTTCGGCAGCCACCAGCCGTCCCAGACCCCGTCGTCGTCCGGGTACGCGTTCTGCTCGCCGCCCATCACCACGAACGCGTCGTAACCACTCAGGTCGTCGGGCAGCTGGTCGTCCTCGTACGGGCGGAGCACGTGCTGCTCCAGGCCGCCCTCCGTGAGCCACTCGCCCAGCCGGCGCAGGTCGTCGGTCGGGTCGTTCTCGATCACGAGTGCGGTAGCCACGTTGTCGACCTTATCGGGAGCTAGTCTTCGGACGTGCACGCGATCAAGGCCCCTGCTCTGCGCCCCGGCGATGCCGTGATGCTGGTCTCACCCGCTGGCCCGACCCGGCCCGAGCGGATGGAGCGCGGGCTCGAGCTGCTCGAGTCGTGGGGGCTTAGGGCGGTGCTCGGGCCACACGCGTACGACCGGGCGGGTTATCTGGCCGGCACCGACGCCGACCGGGCGGCCGACGTCAACCAGGCGTTCGCCGACCCTTCGATCCGGGGGGTGTTGTGCACCCGGGGCGGCTACGGCGCGCAGCGGATGGTCGACGCCGTCGACATGGCCGCCGTCCGCCGTGACCCCAAGGTGGTGGCCGGCTTCTCCGACATCACCGCGCTCCAGTTCGCGCTCTGGCGGGGCGCCCGGCTGGCCTCCGTACACGGCCCGGGTGTGGCCTGGAACGACGAGCGGACCCCGGCCGACTCGGCGGAGTCGCTGCGGTCCGCGCTCATGAGCACGGACCCGGTCACGATCGCCAGCGTGCCGACCGAAGACACGGCGGGCGTACGCGTGCCCGGCCTGGCCGCCGGCCCCCTGCTCGGCGGCAACCTCTGCCTGATCGCCGCCTCCGTCGGGACCGTGGACATGCCCGACCTGACCGGCGCGATCCTGCTGGTCGAGGAGGTGCAGGAGCCGCTCTACAAGATCGACCGGATGCTCACCCACCTGCGCCGGGCGGGAGCGCTCGACGGGCTCGCCGGTGTCGCGCTCGGCCAGTTCACGGACTGCTCGGACGACTGGGGCACCGGCCTGGCCCCGATGCTGCTGGACCGGCTCGGCGACCTCGGCGTGCCGGTGCTCGGCGGGCTGCCGATCGGGCACGGCCCGGGTCAGCTCAGCGTGCCGGTGGGCGCACTGGCCACCGTGGACGCCACCGCCGGCGTGCTGACCGTCGAGTCCGCGGTCGGCTGAATTTCGCGGAATGTCCCGCTGGGGTCACCGCGCGTCGATCGACGTGGTGGAATGCCCGAGGTTCCGGCCCGACCGGGTCGGACACACCGCGGCGTCCGGGTCGTCGCCGGCGCCCGAGCGCGGAAGGCGGCGGCCATGCGCGAGCGGCCGGAGAAATCGACCTGGCTGAAGATCGGCCTCGTCATGCTCGTGCCGATCCTCGCCACGGTGGTCCTGGTCGGCACCGGGCTGCGCGACGGTCGCGACTCCACGCGACAGGCCGAGGAGGCACGCGACCTCGCGACGGTCGTGGCCGCCGCGGGTGGGCTCGTCCAGGGCATCCAGGACGAACGGGCGGCGGCTGGCAAACTGTTGGGGAGCTACTCGATGCCGCAGGCGTCGCGAAACCGGGCCGCCTTCGAAAGCGCCAGTGGCGCCGTGGACGGCGCGGTGAGCGCCTACGTGACGCGGCGCGCCGCGCTGACCGACGTCCCGAGCAGCGTGGCGAGCCCGCTGGCCCAGATCGACGACGGGCTGCGCGGCCTGGCCGCGCACCGAAGCGCCATCATCGGCAGCACGCTGGCCTTCACCGACGCGGCGAACGCCTACAACGCCCTGGTCGACAGCCTGCTCAAGCTGCGGGACGGCGTCGCCAACCTGACCGCCGACCCGGCCCTCACCCAGCGGATGCGGGTGGCCGCGACGGTGTCGCGCCAGAAGGAACACCTCTCGCGGGAACGTCTGGTCGTGCTCCAGGGTTACGGCGCGGGCGCGCTGAACCAGAACCTCCGCAGCGAGTTCGTCGCCGCGCAGGCCGGCCGGCGCGAGGCGCTGGAGCAGTTCTCGGCGGTCGCGACGGAAGAGGAGAGACACCAGCTGAGCCAGGCCGTGGCGGGCCCCGACCCGCGCAAGGTGGCCAGCTACGAGGGTTGGATCCTCGGTGTCATGCCGAGCACCGGGAGGCTGATGACCGCGCCGTTCAAGGTGGATACCTGGGACGGCGCGCTGCTCGAGTACGGCCGGCTGATCCGCGGCGTCGAGGCCCAGTTCGACTCGGCGGTCGTCGACACCGCGGCCGACGCGGTCGACGACGAGCGCCGAGAACTGATCGTCCGGACCGCCGTGCCCGGCGCGGTCCTGCTGCTCGCGCTGCTCGTCGCCTGGCTGGTCGGCCGGGGGATGACGCGGCGGCGGCACGAGCCGGGCGACGGCTCGAACGTCCCGACCAACCCGGACCGTCCGTTGGCGGCGACCCGGGCCGGCGGCGTCTAGGTTCTAGGCGATGCAGGCGGCGACGATCAGGGCGACGCCGAAGTGGCTGGCCGCGCTGACCCGCGCGGCCGGGTGCGGCTGGTCGTCACAGATGATCTCGCCGAGCTTGCCCGGGGTCAGCATGTCGAGCACCAGGAACGCGAGGCCCATCAGCACGATGCCGAGCAGTCCGAAGAGGACGGTCGAGGCCAGGCCGTAGCCGAAGTCGGCGTAGCTGGTGATGATCGCCGTGAAGACGATCACCGCGATGCCGAGCTGGTTGGCCGCGAGCAGCAGCGAGGCGTTGCCGTTGCGCTGGATCCAGATCAGCTCGCGCAGCTTGCCCGGGGTGAGCATGTCGACCAGCATGAAGCCGGCCGCCATCAGGGCGATCCCGACCACGCCGTAGACGATGCTGTGCCACGCGCCGGTGAACAGGTCCTCCCACATGGTGCGCATCCTCCCGAACACAGGAACGTCAATGCCACCCACGTGGCGTCCAGGGGACGATAGCGCGATCATGCAAGCCCAGCGTCGCCCGATCGGTCCGACCTCCGTCAGACCCCCACGAAAACCAACGCGAGGAGGACCAGCGCGACCAGGCCGGCGCGGACCGGCCAGGGCACGGTGCGCGAGGTCACGGCGGCCGCGACAGCCCACGCCACCGCCCCCGACAGCCCCGCCAGGACGGGTCCCGTCCCGACGCCGAACGCGAGCGTGGCCAGTCCTGCCACGTAGAACGTGCCGAACGCGCCGCCCACGATGACGAGGGGTGGCAGCCAGACCGGCTGCCTGGCCACCACCGCCAGCAGCACCCAGAGCAGGGCGAAGAGCAGGGGAACACCGACCGACAGCCAGAGCAGCGCGTCGCCGACGCACTCCCTGGGCGTACAACCGCTGGTGTCGGCATGCTCTTTCTGCGCTCTCCACCACACCGCGACGGCGAACGCCGTGACGCCACCGAGGACCGGTGGCACCACGAGACGACGGCCGGCGGTCCCGGCATCCCGACGGGACGTCTCCACCTGGTCCCCTTCCGTCGCGGGAGGGGCCGGCTCGGACGAGCCGGCCCCCGGCGTAGCTACCACGTGTAGGGAAGCACGCCCATGCGCGAGGACACCGCCGTGGCGTATCCCTGGTGGCCCGCTGGGTTCGGGTGCATCGTGCCCTCGCCCACGTACTCTCCGCACTTCTCCCCGTCGTCGTCCGGGAACAGGAGGCACGGAAACTCTCCGGGCACGATGGGGTTCAGCCACCGCTCGAGCGAGCTGAGCCCGCCGACCCCACGTCCATCGAAGTCGGCGCGGACATCGATGCTATTGATCTTGTTTGGCAGATCGGAGTAGAGGAGCTCCGCCGCCGCCGTTCCAGCCGCCTGGTTCAGCCAGGTGACCTCGTCCCCGCTGATGAGGAACTCCTGACCCAGGATCTCTCCGCCTACGCTGGAGCCGTCGTTAAAGATCTTCGGATAGCCGGGCATGATGATCCACGCGTTCGGCGCGCGTTCCTTGATCTCCCGGATGACGCGCCGCACGTCGGGCTGCACCCAGTCGTGCAGCTTTCTCGGGACGAGCTGCGTCAGCGGTAGGTTCTTCAGCTCGGGTATCTCTTCCTTGTCGAACCTGAAGCTCGGGTCCAGGCAGTCGTTGAAGAAGCACGCGTTCACGACATCGCTCCAGCCCGCGTCGTTCCCGCCGATCTGGAGCAGCACCAAAGTGGTGTTGGCGTCGACGAACCCCTGATCGAGCTGCGTGAGCTCGCCCTGCGTGCCCGCCGGCGGCTTGTTCCGTTGGCTGACCGGAGCCGGTGCGCCGGTCAGCGTCGTCGTCGACATGAGGTTGTGCGTCTGCGCGCCCGCGCAGGCGACGTGGTGGAAGTCGACGGCGCTGTTGTGGCCGTCCGCCAGCGATCCGAGGGTCGCTCCGCCGGGCGTGTTCGGGATGACGACCTTCCGGCTCCAGGCCCGCGGACTGCGGCGGCAGGCGTCCTTGTTCGCCGGGTCCTCGCCGTACTGGTCGGAGACCCGACTGTAGTCGAAGTTGCCCTCACCGGACGAGTAGGAGTCCCCCATCGCCACCACGAAGTGCCTGGGCTTCGCCGCCAGAGGTTCGACCGCGACCGCGTCCCACGCGATGTCGTGCAGGAACGAGCCGTTCTGCGTCACGTTCGACAGTTCGATCCGCGGCGACGAGGTGCCGCGGAAGTCGAACACACCGATGTCCAGCCACGTGTTCGCCTCGTGCCGGGTGGGAATGGCACGATGCGCGCTCGGCGTGGTCGCTCCCGGGCGGTAGATCTGGTAATCGGCCTGGCCCGTGTGCGCGCCATGGTCGGGCACGTGTACGTACACCCGCGTCCAGGCGTTCGTCGGGTTGATCGTCCATTTTCCGGTGACCTTGACCGGCCTGTTGACGCTCTCGTTGTTCATCGTGTGGGCAAACCAGAAATGGCCACCGAACCCGGCGCCGATCTGGTGGAAATCGACCTTGGCGGGGTAGATCGTCGAGCCCTGTGGGCCGGTGGCGCTGCCGAACGTGAACTCGAAAGATCCACCTTTCGTGAACGTCGGCTCGCAGCCGCCGGAGCCCATCGCCACCGACGTCGAGATGTCGTCGATGATCCGGGCGCCGGACGGCAGGCCGTCGACCTTGCAGGACCCGTCGCCGTTGGTCGGGGTCGGATACATGCTCTCGATCAACGGGCGGGGTTCGACGCTGGTGTACGTGCGCTTCTCGACGCCGCAGATCGTCGCGCACTCGACCCAACTCGCCGGCCCACCCCACCAGCACCGCAGGTCTTCGCGCAGGCACGGACCCGGCTTGGTGCCCGGATAGTCGTCAGGAGTCTCCTGCGCGGCCGGGTCGCAGGAGTTGGCGGCGGTGCAGAACGTGAACCGCCCCGGCTGGGCCTGGATCGCGTGGGTGCCGTCGGCCGGGACGTACGTCGACTGCCACTCCTCGTCGGCGTAGTTGTACCGCCGCAGCGACGTGTAGGCGAACCCGATGACCCGCTCCGGGTAGGCCCAGTGGTTGGGGTGCTTGGCGTTGTCGTAGCCGCCCTCGTCGTCGTACGCGGGCTCGTCACCCTCGGCCGGTACGTCGAGCGGCGCGGTCAGGAACATCTGCCGATCCGGCGGATAGTCCTGGTTGGCCACGTTGTTGGCCCAGCCGACGCCCCACGGCTCGTTGGGCGCCCCGGCGTCCCTGGGGTAGAAGCCGGTGTTGTACGCCCACAACGCGAACCACCAGTTCTCCAGGAAGCTCGCGGCGCCGTTGTTGGCGATCAGTCCGGCGGACCGGGTCTGGTTCCACTTGTCCTGGAGGATCCGCAGCGCTGCCGAGACGTTGGTCGCGTAGTCGAGCGCGACCGCCTTCTGCTTGTTGGCGTCCCAGACGACTCCGGCGATGGTCCTGCCGGTGTCGGCCTTGAACATGCCGGAGGTGACCTGCCCGACGCCGTAACCGCAGTCGGTCTTCGACCAGTCGATCCGCATCGCACCGTCGCGGTCGCCGCTCTCGATGCCGTAGTAGCCCAGGCTGGTCAACGGGTTTCCGGCCTCGCCGTCGACGGCGTGGAAGCTGGCCTGCATGTGGTTGGACTCCTGCGCCATGATGCCGAGCATGATCTGCGCGGGAACCTGTCCGCCGCCGGACAGCGCCAACGGCGGGAAGTAGCCCTGCGGCGAGTACGCGGGCATGCCATTGTTGAGCCAGTTCGCCGGCCGCTGGAACGTCAGCTGCCCGCGCACCGCCAGGTCCGCCGCCCACTCGACCTGCTTCGGGCTGGGCTGGAACACCTGGATCTTCGGGTCGTTGCGCCAGACCGCGCAGGAGGCGTCCGGATCCCACGTGGTCGTCGAGTAGTCGGCAAGCGCGCCGACCCGCCCCGCGGGCTGCTTGGCCCGCGATCCGCCCAGCGTCGGCGACGGCAGGCGACCCGCGGCGTCCTCGGCCGGCGTCGTCGAGAAGCGCAGCTTGCTGCCATCGGTCAGCCTGCCGGCGATGGTGACCGGGTCGGCCTGGCCGTCCGGGCGGTCCGCCTTGACGTTGCCGGCCGCCTCCTTGCCTGTCGCCGCGTACGTCACCACGAACGCTCCCGTGGTGGACACCTCGCTGTCCGGCTGCGCGTCGACGGCCTTCCACGTCGTCGGCAGGCCGCGGGACAGTCGTTGCGTCGCCTTGCCGCCGACGGCGAAGACCCGCCCGCCGCCACCGCCGCGAAGACGCACCGTTCCGGACGGTGCCGATCCGATGATCGAGTCCCGTCCGCCGACGTACCGGTGGAAGGAGACGTTGGCGCCGTCCTTGACCTGCAAGGCGACGCCCGTCGGCCCGTCCGCGACGAGGCGGTGCGGGCTCCCGGACAGCTCCGCCAACGTGGTGACCTTGCCGTCGCCGAGCAGCTTGACCAGTGAATAGCCCCGGACACCGACCAGGTCGGCCCCCACGGGCAGGATCGAGGTGAGCTGACCGCCGCTGCGGAGCGCACGGACCCAGGTCGCCTTCGCGGTGTCGAGGACGCCGACCCAGGTCGCGGCGGGCGCGTCGATCTTCTGCTGCTCCAGGCGACTCAACGTCGCGGTCTCGCCCGCGCCGCAGCCAGGGTTGTGGTACGCCAGCGAGACGTTCTCGGCCAGCTTCGACACGGCGCCGGTGCTGAGGTCGACCACCGCGGCGAAGCCACCGCGCTGCATGAGCGTGGTGTCGTTGGTGAACTGCCGCGGGGCGTAGACGACGACAGCGCGCCGGCCCGAGCCGGTCACACAGGCGTTGCCGATCCACTGGTCGGTCTCGAAGCCCGGCTCGGCCAGCGTCGCGGCGGTGCGCCACCGGTACCCCGCCTTGCGGTCGGCGACCAGAACGTGCAACCCGGTCTCGTCGCCGGACGTCACGACGCTCCGGTCGTCCGAGGTTCGCCATCCGGCGCCGAGCGTTCGGTCGGGGTCGGCGATACGGTCAGGGGCGATCGCCTGCGGCGCGGCGGGACTCGGGGCGGGCGGTTTCGCCGCCGCGCCGTCCGGCACCGGCACCCCGGTCAGCCCCAGGGTGACGCCGCACAATCCGGCGACCAAGGGTCTCAACAGCTTGCTTCTCACGGACTTTCTGCCTCCCTGGACAACGGATTCGGGAGTCGATTGTCAGCAACACATTCATCGATCTATCACCGTCGTACGAACTCACCCGGTGGCCCCCACGTGAAAGGCGACCTCCGGGCGTATGCCCGGAGGTCGCCTTCGTAGCGGCTGCCCCGATTACATGAAGTACTTGAAAGTGCAGGCGGCGGTGGAACCCTGGCTCATGCATGCCTTCTGCCCATAACCGGCCCCGTTCACCATCTGGGTCCAGTTGCTCTGCACGAAGCCGTGATACGACGTGCGGAGCGCGCCCGAGGTGGTGTAGCTCTCGATGCGCGGCACCGTCGCGCCCGCGGGAGTGAGCCGCGTCCAGGCGGTGCGGCACGCCGCGCTCGCGAGCAGCTCCAGCTTCGGGAAGCCGGCGGCGGGGTTCTGGTACTCCACCGTCCGCCGGTCGTCGTAGCAGTACCGGTAGGACGAACCGGAGTAGTAGACCTTGAAAGAGTAGGGGTTCTTTCCGTCGCATGCGCTGCCACAACCAGTGGCCGCCAAGGTCGCGGCATCGATGTAGACGGCGTTCCCCGACGCGATCTCCGCTTGCGCAGCGGCCGACAGCGACGGTCCCACTGGCTTCGCGGCGGCCGGAGTGGCCCCGGTCAGCAGGCCCGTTGCGAGGGTGACAGCGCCGATCAGGGCGCCGATGAAGCGTTTGGTGCGCATCGCATCTCCTTGCGTGTCGCTAAGCACGGCCGGCTGCCGCATCGACAGCATGGAATGGACCGTCACACCGTCATCACCGTTCTGCCATCTCCTCGGTAACGGCTCTGTTCACATCGAGACGCGAAGGACGTCGAGGACGGCGTTCAACTGGCTGACCGCCAGCCCCAATGCCTCGACGACCCGGCGCTCGACGACCACTCCGCCCGGGTGCGGCAGGTTCGGCGGCTCCACCCGGAGCAGCCCGGCGTGGACCGCGTCGATCGCCGCGCTGCTGGAGATTCCCAGGTCCGCCCGCAGGCGCGACCTCAGGTCGTGCACCAGGCGCAACGCCTCGGCCGTGCGTCCGCTCCGCGCCAGCGCGACCGCCAGATGCCCGTGCAGACCCTCGTCGTACGGCCGCTGCGCGGTCCACACCGACAGGTCCGCGACGAGGTTGTGGTGACGGCCGAGGGCGAGCTCCAGCCGCGCGTAGTGCTCGAGCGCCCGCACCCGCAGCTCTTCGAGCTGCACCGCGACGCCGGACAGTGCCATCGAGCCCACGTCTTCGAACGGGTCACCCTGCCACAGGTCGATCGCGCGGCGGAGCACGGCGGAGGCGCCCTCGAGGTCGCCATCCTTCGCGAGCGACTCGGCCTCCTGCGACAGGGAGCGGAAGACGGCCGCGTCGAGCGCGTCGGCGTTGACGATCAACGCGTACCCGGACGACATCCGGGACAGCCTCGGGCGGTGCTGGAGATGGTTCAGCGACCGCCGGAGCGAGCCGATGCAGTTCTGGACCTGCTGCACCGCCGTTGCCGGTGGTGAGTCGTCCCAGACGGTGTCGACCAGTCGCTCGATGGACACCGGATGGTTGGTGGTGGCCAGCATCGCCGCGAGGATCCGGCGATGCCTTTTGCCACGGACAGGCTCGTAGTCGTGCCCTGACCAGAGGGTCAACGGGCCGAGGATTCGGAACTCGATCACAGTGGGTCTCCCGCGGTGGTGCTGCGCGGCGGGCCCGCGCGTGGTCATGGAACCCCACCGGCCCCCGTTCGCGGCAGGCCGGATGGCGTTCCACCGCACCGAATGCCGCGCCCACACCGCCGGTGACCTGCGCTTCGAGGCCGTTTTCAAGATCGCAAACGAATGGCGGACGCATGGCCGACAACGTCCGTAACCATCGACGGCGACCTACGCGCCGACGCCCGCCGGGAGCGGGATCAGCTCCTCACAGCCAGCCGTTCTGTTCCGCGATCCGGACCGCCTCGGCCCGGGTACGCGCGCCGGTCTTGCCGATGGCCGCCGACAGGTGGTTGCGGACGGTGCCCTCCGAGAGGTGCACGACGGCCGCCAGGTCGGCGACCGTGCCGCCGTCGCGGGCGGCGCGCAGCACGTCGGTCTCCCGCGCGGTGAGCGGGCTGCGCCCGGCGACCAGCGTCTCGGCGGCCAGCGACGGGTCGACCACCCGCAGGCCGGCGTGCACGCGGCGGACGGCCTCGGCGAGCTGCCGGGCCGGGGTGTCCTTGACGACGAAGCCGCTGGCGCCGGCCTCCATCGCTCGCCGGAGATAGCCGGGTCGCCCGAACGTGGTGACCACCAGGACCCGGCAGCCGGGCACGGCCTCGGCCAGGGCCGCGGTCGCGGCGATCCCGTCGGCGCCCGGCATCTCGACGTCGAGCAGCGCCACGTCGGGCGCGGTCCGCCGGGCCGCGTCGACCACCTCGTCGCCGCGACCCACCTCGGCGACGACCTCCAGGTCGGGCTCCAGCGACAGCAGGGCGGCCAGCGCACCTCGGACGAGGGCCTGGTCGTCGGCGAGCAGCACCCGGATCAGCGCGTCGCTCACGCCGGCACGCTGACCCGCAGCACGAACCCGGAGCCGGGCGCCCGACCGACGGACAGCTGTCCCCCGCACGCCTCGGCCCGCTCGCGCAGGCCGCGCAGCCCGGAGCCACCGGTGCCGTCGCCGGGGCCGCGGCCGTTGTCGGCGATCTCCACCTCGTCCCGGCGCACGGTGATCACGCAGCGGGTCGCGCCGCTGTGCCGGACCACGTTGGTCACGCCCTCGCGGACGGCCCAGCTGAACAGCGTGCCGCGCGGCTCGGGCACGTCCGCCGAGCGCGGCACCTGCGCCTCGATGCCGGCCGCGGACAATGCGGACACCGCGCTGGCCAGCTCCTCGTCGAGACACACCTCGCGGTAGGCGCCGACCGTGCGCCGGATGTCCGCGAGGGCCTCCCGGGCCAGCCGCTCCATGTCGTCGACCTCGGCCTTCGCGCGGTCCGGCGCGCCCGGCAGCAGGCGGCCGGCGAGCTCGGCCTTGATGGTGATCACGGTGAGCGAGTGGCCGAGGATGTCGTGCAGGTCGCGGGCCGCGCGGGCGCGCTCCTCGGCGACCGCGAGCCGGGCGATCTCCCGGTTGGCCGCGGTCAGCCGCATGTTGTGGTCGATCATCCGGGTCACGCCGAACATCGCGAACGCGGCCAGCACGATCGAGAAGAACAACCCGTTCTCGTGCTTCCAGCCCGGCACGAACACCGGCAGCAGCAGGGGTTGCGTGGCGACCACCACCACGACCGGCACGGCGACCCGGGGCGGCAACACCATGATCGCTGACGCCGCGATGTAGACGAGGCCGACCATCCAGTCGCCGCCCGCACCGGGGATCATCGCGAGGCCGAGCACCAGCGTGACGGCGAGCCAGGCGAACCCGTCGCGCATCCGCGGCTGGCGCTGCTCGATATGGGCGCGCCGGGTCCACAGGAACACCAGGACGTACGAGAGCGCGAACAGCACCAGGGCGGTGAGGCTGAACCACTTCGCGAAGCCGCCAGGGTGGTCGAGGATCGTGCCGAGCGGCTGGCCGAGGTAGAAGAGCCAGACCGAGCCGACCAGCCAGCCGAAGCCGCGCTGGAAGAACGGGCTCGGCTTCGGCATCGCGGACAGGCCCGCCTCTCCCGGACGCGCCGGGGCCGGCCCGGCGGGAACCGGGCCGGCCGTCGGGGACGTGACCGTCATGCCGAACACGCTAGCGCCGTTTCAGACGCGGGCGGTGTCGCGGCGGAAGAGCAGGGCGGCGCCCAGGCCGAAGAAGGCCGTCCAGCCCACCACGTTGAGCACGGCCACCCAGCTGAAGTCGTGCGTGAGCGGGCTGCGCGCGATGGAGCCGACCCCGTACACCGGCGTGAACTTCGCGATCGTCCGCATCACGTGCGGCAGCACCTCCAGCGGCACGAACAGGCCGCCGAACAGCGCGAGCAGGGCCAGGATCGGGCCCATGAACTGCATCACGTTCTCCGCCGGCGCCAGGTAGCCGACGAACAGGCCGAGCGCGGCGAAGACCAGCGAGCCGAGCCACGCGCCGAGGCCCGCGAGCAGCCAGACGTGCGCCGGCATCCGCACGCCGCCGATCGAGCCGACCACGAACTCGACGAGCACCGAGAGCAGGCTGAGCGACAGGGCGGAGAGGACCTTGGTCGCCACGTACGCCGGGGGCCGCAGCGGGGTCAGCCGGAGCTGGCGGCTCCAGCCCTGGGCCCGCTCCACCGCGACCGCGCCACCGGTGGCCGTCGACGCGGTCATCGCGCCGTACACGGCCAAACTGATCATGATGTACGCGATGGCGGCGGCGCTGTTGGCCTGGTCGATGTTCTGGCCCTTCTGCGGCAGGCCGAAGAGCAGGAAGAACACCGCCGGCATGATCAGGATGAAGAAGAGGCTGCGGCGGTTGCGCAGCACCCGGCGGATCTCCAGGGCGAGGTACGTCAGCGAGAACCCGCCCAGCGGCGGGCGCCGGTCGACGGTGGTGCGGGGCAGCGCGGCGGCGGTCATCGGGAGACCCCTTCCAGGTCGGTGTCCTCGCCGCTGGTCAGGGCCAGGAAGGCGTCTTCGAGGTTCCGCGAGGTGATCTCCAGGTCGCGGGCGGTGGTCTGGGTCAGCAGGTAGCGGGCGACCCCGTCGGAGTCGTTGGTGTGCAGCAACACCGTCTCGCCGCGCACCTCGGCCCGGTCGACACCCGGCAGCGCGGCCAGCCGCACCTCGTCGGCGCCGGGCAGCGTCGCCCGGACCTGCCGGCCGGCGGCCAGCGCCTTGACCTCGCTCGCGGTGCCGTCCGCGACCACCTGGCCCTTGCGGATCAGCACGATCCGGTCGGCGTACGCGTCCGCCTCTTCCAGGTAGTGGGTCGCGAACAGCACCGTGCGGCCGGCCTGGGCGTCGGTGCGGATGGCGTTCCAGAAGTCCCGCCGCCCCTCGACGTCCATCCCCGTGGTCGGCTCGTCCAGGACCATCAGGTCCGGGTCGGGCAGCAGCGCCAGTGCGAACCGCAGCCGCTGCTGCTGGCCGCCGGAGCACTTGGCCACCCGGCGGTCGGCGATGTCGGCGATGCCGGCGCGCTCCAGCACCTCGTCCACCGGCCGCGTGTTGGCGAAGAACGACGCCGTCATCCGCACGATCTCGGCGACGGACACGTCCTTGAGCAGGCCGCCGGTCTGCATCACGGCCGCGATCCGGCCCTGGTTGATGGCCTCGGTCGGCGCCAGCCCGTACACCTCGACCGAGCCCTGCGTGGGGCGGGCCAGGCCGAGCATCATGTCGATGGTGGTGGTCTTCCCGGCGCCGTTGGGCCCGAGGAACGCGACCACCTCACCGGGCTCGATCCGCAGGTCGAGCTGGTTCACCGCGGTGACGGCGCCGAACTTCTTGGTCAGACCCCGCAGGAGTACGGCCGGCGTGCGGGTCCCCGTGGTCTCGCTAGCCGCGAGAGTGTCCGTTCGCATAGGACCACTCTCGTGGCCGCGCGGCCCCGGACCTGGGGCCGCGCGTCACGAGGCGACCGTGACAAATGTCAGGGATGTTGATCTAGAGAGCCCCGAGGTAGCGCTCGCGCTCGTAGGGCGTGACCTCGCGCCGGTACTGCTCCCACTCGGCGCGCTTGTTGCGCAGGAAGTAGTCGAAGACGTGCTCGCCCAGCACCTCGGCGACGAGCTCCGACCCGGCCATCACGTCGATCGCCTCGGACAGGTTCTCCGGCAGCGTCTCGTAGCCGGCGGCCTTGCGCTCCGCATTGGACAGTGCCCACACGTCGTCCTCGGCGCCCGGCGGGAGCTCGTAGCCCTCTTCGATGCCCTTCAGGCCCGCACCTAGCATGACCGCGAAGGCGAGGTACGGATTGGCGGCCGAGTCGATCGAGCGGACCTCGACCCGGGCCGAGTTCGGCTTGCCGTAGGCGGGCACGCGGACCAGCGCCGAGCGGTTGAGGTGACCCCAGCACACGTACGCCGGAGACTCGGTGATCCGGTCCGGCAGGGCCTGGGGGAACAGCCGCTTGTAGGAGTTGACCCACTGGTTGGTGACCGCGGTGTATTCCCGGGCGTGCACGAGCAGACCGGCGATGAACGCGCGGGCGACCTTCGACAGCTTCATCGGGTCGCTCGCGTCGTGGAACGCGTTGCGCTCGCCCTCGAACAGCGACAGGTGCGTGTGCATCCCGCTGCCCGGCTGGTCGGTGAACGGCTTGGGCATGAAAGTCGCCTGGACGCCGTGGCTGAGCGCGACCTCCTTGACCACGTGCCGGAAGGTCATGATGTTGTCGGCGGTGGTCAGCGCGTCGGCGTAGCGCAGGTCGATCTCCTGCTGGCCGGGGGCGA
Source organism: Asanoa hainanensis (assembly GCF_900188485.1). Lineage (GTDB taxonomy): Bacteria > Actinomycetota > Actinomycetes > Mycobacteriales > Micromonosporaceae > Asanoa > Asanoa hainanensis. The sequence goes on along the minus strand of NZ_FZPH01000008.1, from coordinate 27,881 downwards.
CCTCGTGGTGGCTGAACTCGACCGAGATGCCGATCCGCTCGAGCGCGAGCACCGCCTGGCGGCGGAAGTCCCGGGCCACGGCGTGGGTGGTGTGATCGAAGTAACCACCGGCGTCGACCGGCACCGGCACCGACCCGTCGTTGGGCCGGTCCTCCAGCAGGAAGAACTCGATCTCCGGGTGGGTGTAGAAGGTGAAGCCCTTCTCGGCCGCCCGGGAGAGCATGCGGCGCAGCACGTGGCGGGGGTCGGCCCAGGACGGCGTGCGGTCGGGCAGCAGCACGTCGCAGAACATCCGGGCGCTCTCGCCGCTGACCCCGCCCTCGAACGGGAAGACCTGGAACGTCGTGGGGTCGGGCATCGCGATCATGTCGGACTCGAAGACCCGGGCGAAGCCCTCGATCGCCGAGCCGTCGAAACCGATGCCCTCGTCGAACGCGGACTCCAGCTCAGCGGGGGCTACCGAGACGCTTTTGAGCGTGCCCAGGACGTCGGTGAACCACAACCGGACAAACCGGATGTCACGCTCTTCCAGCGTACGGAGCACGAACTCCTGCTGACGATCCACGGCCAACCCCTCTGAGCTGCATGTGTGCTAGCCGACCAGTGTTGCTCGGTGTCGTTACGGCAACGTTACGGTAGGACGATGCCCGCCGATGCGGCGGGTTCGTGGTGATCTCAGGCCCGCTGCCGGGTGGGAGGATTGACGTATGCCCACGTTGCGTATCGCGCTCGCGCAGGTGAACCCGACGGTCGGCGACCTGTCCGGAAACGCCTCCATCGTGCGGTCCAGCACGCGCGCAGCCGTCGACGCGGGCTCCCGGCTCGTCGTCTTCCCCGAGATGATGCTGACCGGCTACCCGATAGAAGACCTGGTCTTCCGCCAGTCGTTCCTGGCCGCGACGTGCTCCACGCTGACGCGACTGGCCGCGGACCTCGACGCCGACGGGCTCGGCGAGACCCCGGTGGTGGTCGGCTACCTCGACGCGGACGGCCCGCCGGCCGTCAACTCCGCGACCGACCCGAGCGCCGGCCCCCGCAACGCGCTGGCGGTCCTGCACCGGGGACGGGTGGCGGCCCGCTACTTCAAGCACCACCTGCCCAACTACGGCGTTTTCGACGAGGACCGCTATTTCGTACCCGGCAACACGCTCGTCGTGGTCCGGATCGACGGCGTCGACGTGGCGCTGACCATCTGCGAGGACATGTGGCAGGCCGGCGGCCCGTTCACGGCCGCCCGCCGGGCCGGGGTGGGCCTGGTGCTCACCGTCAACGGCTCGCCCTACGAGCTCAACAAGGACGACACCCGACTGGCCCTGGTCCGCCGCCGGGCGGCCGAGGCGAACGCCACAGTGGCGTACCTCAACATGGTCGGCGGCCAGGACGAGCTCGTCTTCGACGGCGACTCCATGATCGTCACGGCGGACGGCGAGGTGCTGACCCGGGCGCCGCAGATGGCCGAGCACCTGCTGATCCACGACCTCGACCTGCCGCTCGGCCTGCTCCCGCCGCCGCCGTCGACCCCCGCGTTCGCGCCGCGGACCAGGGCCGAGGTGGGCGGCGACCAGATGGGCATCGAGCGGGTGCACGTCTCCGACCCGCACCCGGCGCCGGACGGGCCGCCGCTGCTCGGTGGCCAGGCCACCCGACTCGACGACGAGGCCGAGGTCTGGGGCGCGCTGGTGCTGGGCCTGCGCGACTACGTCCGCAAGAACGGATTCCACAAGGTCGTCCTGGGCCTCTCGGGCGGCATCGACTCCGCGGTGGTCGGCGCGATCGCCGTCGACGCGATCGGCGCGGCGGACGTGATAGGAGTGTCGATGCCGAGCCAGCACTCGTCGACGCACTCCCGCGAGGACGCCGCCGAGATGGCCAAGCGCACCGGCCTGGAGCTGCGGATCCACGAGATCCAGGCGATGGTCGACAGCTTCCAGTCGAAGATGTCCCTGTCGGGCCTGGCCCTGGAGAACCTCCAGGCCCGCGTCCGCGGCGTCGTCCTGATGTCGATCTCCAACCAGGAGGGCCCGCTGGTCCTGACCACGGGCAACAAGAGCGAGCTCGCGGTCGGCTACTCGACCCTGTACGGCGACTCGGTGGGCGGCTTCAACCCGCTCAAGGACGTGCCGAAGACCCTGGTCTGGAAACTCGCCCGCTGGCGCAACGACGAGGCCCTGCGGGTCGGCGAGGAGCCGCCGATCCCGGAGAACTCGATCGCCAAGCCGCCGAGCGCGGAACTGCGCCCGGACCAGCTCGACACGGACTCGCTGCCGGACTACGACAAGCTGGACGCGATCCTGCTGTCCTACGTCGACGGCGACCAGGGCCGCGCGGACCTGATCGCCGCGGGCCACGACCCGGCCCTGGTGGACCGGGTGCTGCGCCTGGTCGACCTGGCGGAATACAAACGCCGCCAGGCGGCCCCGGGCACCAAGATCTCCATCAAGGCCTTCGGCCGCGACCGCCGCCTACCGATCACGAGCCGCTGGCGCGAGGTCGACCAGTCCGGCGCTTAGTCCCGACCGACGCGACGGTCGAGAAATTGCAGGGCGGCGCTCACGATCGCGCCGATGGCGCCAATCGCGGCAACGCTCCGCAAGCCGCCGCCCATGGCCATGACCAACAAAAAGACAATGATCGCGGTCACCGCCGACAATACGGCGACCACCGTCCCTACGGTCCACTCCGGCTCTCGATTCCACACGTCCGCCTCCTCTGTGGTCAGGGAAGCAGGGCGACCAGCCGAAATCCACGGCATGGCACACAGATGAAAGAAGTTTGCGTGACTCGCAATTCATCGCCGACAGTGAGCCTGTCCTCCCGCAGCTGTCCCGGGAACGCCGATGACCACGGAAAAGAACTGGCTGGATCTTCCCGAGGCGCGCCGGGCCATCGCCGCCAGCGACTTCGGGACGCTTTTGCGTGTCGCGCGCACGGCGAAAAGCTGGACGCTCGCGGAGGCCGGTAGGCGGTGCGGATACTCCGCGGCCACCCTCAGCCGGATCGAGCGTGGCCGACAGCCGTTGTTGGACGTCGCTCTGCTCCGTCGGCTGTGCGGCGTGTTCGACATCCCTCCGGAGCATTTCGGGCTCGCCACGCGGGCCGAATCTGTTGCGCTACCCGTCCCGATCGATAGGGTGCGCGGAAGAACCGCGCAAGCGGACGGAGAGGGAGCAGTGCGACGACGAGATCTCCTGGGTGGAGTCGTCGGCGTTGCCGGATTCGGCTTGTCCGACGGCGCTGCGGCGTCGCTCCGTCCACAGGTCCTGCGGCCGGACGACCTGCTTCTCGGTACCCCACTGGACGGCGCCACGGTTGGTCCCGCCGAACTGCGTGCCGCGCTGACGGCAGCTCGCTCGGACTTCGTCGCATGTCGATTCCAGCAGCTCTCCGCCCGGTTGCCGCGTTTGATCGCCCAGGCGAGGACGAACCGCGACCGGGCCGGTTCCGACAACACGGCGCTGGCCTCGACGCAGCTCGCGCAGGCGTACGGCATCGCCACCGCGCTGCTGCTCAAACTGCACGACGACGTGTTGGCCTGGTCGTCCGCCGACCGCGGCCTGCAGGCCGCGCAGGCCTCCGGTGATCCGGTGACCCTTGCGGAGGCGAGCCGCCTGACGGCGACGGTGATGCGGCGAACCCCGCACCGGGACGGCGCGCAGCAGTTCGTCCTCACGGCCGCGGAACGCCTCGAGCGCGACACCGGGCTCAGCGACCAGCGCGAGTCCGCCATGTATGTGCGCCTGCTGTCAGCTGCCGCGTATACGGCCGCGCTCCACGACAAACGCGACGCGGCATGGGCGTTGCTGCGTGAGGCGGACGAGGCAACCGAGCGGACCGGCGGGCCCCAGGCGTTGGCCCTGGACTTGGCGGTCTACCGGGTCAGCGTGGCCCGCGTGCTGGGCGACTTCGGCAGCGCGGTCGACTTCGCGAAGCGGGTCGACCCCACCCGAATCAAGATCCCCGAGCGACGCGCCCGCTACTGGGAGGACACGGCCCTGGCCTGCTTCGGGCGGGGTCGACCCTCGGCCGCGTTCCAGGCCCTCCAGATCGCGGAACGCGACACGCCCCAGGAGGTCCGGTTCCGCCCCTGGGCGCAACAGTTGGTCGGCGACCTGCTGTCCGGCGACACGCGGGGCGCGCTACCGGGGATCCGCGAGTTCGCCGCCCGCGTCGGCGCATAGCGGGCCGCCCGGCGTGTGAAAGATTCCACGCTCGTCTCTCCCGCCGGGGTCTGCGGTGGGACCATCGGAGGGTGCCCAGGGACCGCACCGGAGCGGCCTTGAGGCGAGAGGAGAGCTGCGATGAGTGAGCAACCGTCCCTCTACGGCGGGCCCCCCAACCGCCGCGTTCGTACTCGGGAGTTGGTCGCCGCCAAGGAGCGCGGTGAGCGGTGGCCCATGTTGACCGCGTACGACCAGTACACCGCCGCGATCTTCGACGAGGCCGGGATTCCCGTGCTGCTCGTCGGGGACTCGGCCGCCAACAACGTGTTCGGGTACGAGACCACCCTCGCCGTCACCGCCGACGAGCTGCTGCCGCTGGTCAAGGCCGTGGTGCGCGCCACCAAGCGCTCGCTGGTCGTCGGTGACCTGCCGTTCGGCTCGTACGAGGAGGGGCCGACCCAGGCCCTGCGCACCGCCGTGCGGTTCATGAAGGAGGGCGGCTGCCACGCCGTCAAGCTCGAGGGTGGGCGGCGGACCGCGCCGCAGATCGAGGCGATCACCGCGGCCGGCATCCCGGTCATGGCGCACATCGGGTTCACACCGCAGAGTGAGCACACGCTCGGCGGCTACCGGGTGCAGGGGCGCGGCGACGCCGCCGACGAGGTGATCGCCGACGCGCACGCGGTGGCCGACGCCGGCGCGTTCGCGGTGGTGCTGGAGATGGTGCCTGCCCACGTCGCCAAGCGGATCACCAACGAGATCGCGGTGCCCACCGTCGGCATCGGCGCCGGGCCCGAGACCGACGCCCAGGTGCTGGTCTGGCAGGACATGGCCGGGCTGCGCACCGGCAAGCTCCCGCGGTTCGTCAAGCGCTACGCCGACCTGCACGGCGCCCTCCGGGACGCCGCCACCGCGTTCGGCGACGAGGTACGCGGCGGGCAGTTCCCCAGCTCAGAGCACAGCTTCTAGCTCCGCCCGCGCCACGGCCAGGGACGGGCCGTACCACGTGAGAAACCGGCCGCTGACCAGCGCGTACGGCAGCTCGGGGAAGGCGGACGGGCCGTCGTCCGCCGTGAACCTGTACGGCTCGTCCGGCAGCACCAGCAGGTCCGCGCCCGCCGCTCGCAACTCCGCCAGCGGTGGGCGCGGATAGCGCTCCGGGGCCGTGGCATAGACGTTGTCGACGCCGAGCCGCGCGAGCAGGTCGCCGGCGAAGGTGTCCGAGCCCAGCACGACCCACGGTCGCCGCCAGACCGGGATCAGCGCGCTCCGGCGTACCCCCGTGAACGGTGGTGACCAGGCCTCTCGCGCGGAGAGCAACCAGGCCGGCGGCGCCGCTCCCAGCGCGGCCAGCAGCCGTTCCAGGCTGGTGAGCGCGGCGTCGAGCGTCCGTGGATAGGTCACCCAGACCGGGATCCCGGACGCCCGCAGCGCCTCGACGTCCTCGCGGCGGTTCTCCTCGGCGTTGGCCAGCACGAGGTCGGGCGTGGCGGCCCGGACCCGGTCGAGGTCGGGGTACTTCGTGCCGCCCACCCGGAGCACGTCCAGGCCGGCGGGCTCGACACACCAGTCGGTGGCGCCGACCAGCACCTCCGGGACCGTGCGGGCGACCGCCTCCGTCAGCGACGGCACGAGCGAGACGACCCGCCGAGGCGGTCCGGCCAGCGGGACGGGCGTGCCGAGATCGTCGTTCAGACGTCCGTCACCCGGAACCCGGCGTGCGCCTTGTAGCGGCGGTTGATCGCGATCAGGTTGGCGGTCAGCGCCTCGACCTGGTGCGCGTTGCGGAGCCGACCCGCGTAGATGCCGCGCATGCCCGGGATCCGGGCGCAAAGCCCCGCCACCACGCCGGCCAGGTGCCGGTCCTCGGCGCAGATCAGCACGTCGAGGTCCATCGACTCGACGGCGGGGTCGGCCAGCAGCGGCGCGCTCACGTGGTTGAAGGCCGCGGCCACGGTCGACTCGGGCAACAGCGCCGCCGCCTGCTGCGCGGCGCTGCCCTCCTCGACGTGCAAGGGGTACGGCCCATGGTTGTCGAAGCCGAGCGGGTTGACGCAGTCGACGACCAGCTTGCCGGCCAGCGCGTGGCGCAGCGCGGTGACCGTGTCCCGGTGGCCGGCCCACGGCACCGCGATGATCGTCAGGTCGGCCGCCGCGGCCACGTCCTCGTTGGCGCCGCCCTCGACCGGCCGGGTGACGCCCGGCAGCGCGGAGATCTCGGCCGCCGAGGCGGTCGCCCGGGCGGCCTGGCGGGAGCCGATCAGCACCCGCTGGCCCGCCTGGGCGAGCCGGTACGCCAGGCCGCGGCCCTGGTCGCCCGTGCCGCCGATGATGGCGACGGTCAAGCCGGAGACGTCAGGGAGCGCGCTGGGGTCGTAGGCCATGCGGGCATCGTCGCAAACCCTTACTTCCGGGTGAACAGCACCGTCCGTTTGACCGGGTCCGCGGTGACCAGGGTCACCCGGACGCGCTCGCCGAGCGGCAGTTCGCCCGTGCACCGCGCGCGGACCGGCGGCTCGTCGAGGGCGACCGTGCCGCCGGGCTGGCGGCCGTCGGGGTTGGCCGGGGCCGGGGCGGTGCGGCGCGGCCCGTCGACGTCGACCACGGCGGCCTCGAACGTCTCGCCGATCCGGTGCTGGAGCAGCACCGCCTCGGTCAGGTCGACCGCGCCCCGGGCCGCCGCGCTGGTGACCCGGTCGGTGCCGCTCATCACCTTGGGCAGCCTCGGCAGCGCCTCGCGCGCCCACTCGGGCACCGCCAGACCGCCGGTGAGGGCCAGGCAGGCCTCGGTGGCATACCTGTCGGCCAGCCGGCGCAACGGGGCCGTCACGTGGGCGTAGGAGGCCGCCACGCCACCATGCGTGGACTGCTCCGGCGGGGTGCCGTCGAAGGCCGTGTAGCCCGCGCCGCGCATGAGCTCGGCCGCCTGGTCGAGGAAGGCGGCGCCGCGCGGGTCGGCGGCGTCGACGGCGGCGATCACCCGGCCGACGGGCGCGCCGTCCGGCCATTCGACGCCCAGCGCCTGCGCGGCGGCCCGCAGCCGCTCGACCGCGGCCGGGTCCGGCGGCGGCATGGTCCGCAGCAGGCCGACCCCGCCCGCCAGCATGATGCCGGCGGCGGCCACGCCGGTCAGCAGCGAGATCTGCGCGTTGTGCTCCTCGGCGGGCAGCGGCGGCCGGAGCACGAGCCGGTAGCCGGCGCCGTCGCGTTCGATCTCCTGTTCGGGCAGCGGCAGGTTGATCGCCCCGCGCTCGAGGCCCCGCTCGACCAGCCGGGTGCCGATCTCCGGCAGCAGCGCGATCGGGTCGGCCGCCGTGCCGGCCGCGAACTGGCCCTGCACGGTCGCGTAGTCGAGCTGCGCCCGGCTGCGCACCAGGGCCCGCTCAAGCGCGACGGCGGTGGTGTCGCCGTGCTCGTCGAGGTCGATCGTCCACAGCACGGCCGCGCGGGTGCGCTCCGGCAGGAGGCTGGCCGCGCCCTCGCTGAGCGCCACCGGGTGCAGCGGGACGTTGCCGTCGGGCAGGTAGACGGTCTGGCCGCGGCGCCAGGTCTCCTCCTCCAGCGCGCCGCCCGGACGCACGAACGCCGCCACGTCGGCGATCGCGTAGTGCACGCGATAGCCGCCCGGGCGGCGGGTCAGGCACATGGCCTGGTCGAGGTCGCGGGACCCGATCGGGTCGATCGTGACGAACGGGATGTCGGTGCGGTCCGGCCGGTCCGGCAGCGGCGCGCTCGCGGCTTCCTCCGCCTCGCGCTGCGCCGCGGGCGGGAACCTGTCGGGCAGGTCCAGCTCGCGACGCAGCGCGGCGAAGTCGAACTGGGGCGCTCGGACACGTCTGGTCACCACGCGTACTTCATACCAGCGTGCCGAGCGCCCCGCTCGGGTCGTGCTCCGTGCCGTTATCGGGCGGACTTGCGGGCGGTCGCCTTACGCGGGCTGGCCGCCTTGCGCACCGTGCTCTTGCGCGCGGTGGTGGTCCGCTTGGTTGCCGTCTTGCGGGCGGTGGTGGTCTTCTTGGCCGCCGTCCGCTTGGCGGGTGCCTTCTTGGCGGTGGCCCGCTTCGCCGGCGCGCGCTTCGCGGCCGTCTTGGCGGTGGTGGCCCGCTTGGTGGCCGTCTTGCGCGCGGCGGTGGTCTTCTTGGCCGTGGTCTTGCGGGCCGTGGTCTTCTTCGCCGCGGTCTTCTTGGCAGTGGCCCGCTTCGCGGGTGCCTTCGTGGCCGCCTTACGCGCCGTGGGGCGCGTCGTGGTCTTCTTGGCGGCGGTCTTGCGCGCCGTGGTGGCCTTGCGCGCGGTGGTCTTCTTGGCGGTGGTCCGCTTGACCGCCGTGGTCCGCTTGGCAGCGGTGGTGCGCTTGGCCGCGGTGGTCCGCTTCGCCACGGTCCGCTTGGCAGCGGTGCGCTTGGCGGGCGTGCGGGTCGTGGTCGCCTTGCGCGCGGTGGTCTTCTTGGCCGTGGTCCGCTTGGCCGTCGCCCGTTTCGCGGGCGCCTTCTTCGCGGTGGCCTTGCTGGTGACCGTTTTACGCGCGGGCGTCTGCGCCGAGACGGTCTTCCGTGCGGTGCCCGAGGCGCGGGTCGCCGCGCTCGTACGCTTGGCCGCGGGTTTCTTCGGAGCCGCGCGTTTCGCGGCCCTCGGTGTCTTGGCCTTCAACGCTTCGGCCATGGTGGGTTCCTCCTTGCGAGACGTGCGTCGGGTCCGGCTCCGTCGCGGAGACCGCGGAGTTGCTCGCCGTGTACGAGTGCCGCGGCGCTTACCTCTCCTCCCCTGCCCAGCGGCGGTCCTCTTCGTCCCACGCGTCGTTGCGCTCCTGCACGGATTGCAGCGCGTTCTCGGCGTCGGACTTGGACCTGTAGGGACCGAGCACGTACATCGCAGGGCAAACGTCAGCCTGCGTCTCGACCCTGTGGTGACGGGTGCACCAGTAGTACTCCGTCCCACGTCCGCTGTCGCTCATGGGACCACTGTGCACCGCAAAACGGCATAGCGCCACCGTTTCACACAAAAAGAGGGGGTCCCATCCACTGTAGACCGGCTGCGGCGAGAAGGGACTGAATCGCCCCCGGCGTGTCCCTACCGAGTGAAGGGCCGAGAATTCACGCTGTTTTCCGTCTGTAACATACAGTCATGAACGCGGAGGACTCCGTCATCGGCCGGATCGAAACCGAGGTAGCGCTCCTGATGCGCTTCGCCGAGGCGACCCGGCGGGCCACCCCGGTCGAGGCGCACCGGTCCCTCGACCGCGCGGCCTACGTGATCCTGCGCCACCTCGACGAGGCCGGCCCCCAGAACGTCTCCGCGCTCGCCGCCCGCCTCAACCTCGACGGCTCGACCGTCACCCGACAGGTCGGGGCCATGGAGCGGGAAGGCCTGATCGCCCGCGAGGCCGACCCCAGCGACGGCCGCGGCACCCTGGTCTCCGCCACCCCGTCGGGCCTGCGCCGGATGGCCGTGGTTCGGGCGGCCCGGGCGGAGATCTACGACGAGATGCTGGCCGCGTGGACGGAGACCGACCGGTCCGACCTGGCCACGCTGCTCACCCGGCTCAACGAGGCGCTGGCCCTGCGCAGTCAGGCGCGCCGCCGCCTGTGACGGTCCCTGTCCCGGGCCCGGGTGTGTTGCGGGCCCGGGCATACTGCCACGCATGACTGCCTCCCTCACCCTCACCACCGCGGACGGCACACAGGTCCCGGACCCCGATCCGGCCCAGATCGCGGCCGCGCTGCGGGCGCTGACGATCGACGACTGGTTCGCGATCCTCGAGTTCAGCGACGACACCTTCCTCCAGGTCGCGGTCAAGGCCGACTCGTACGCCCTGGAACGCCGCGCGGGCGGCGACGAGACCCACGTGGGCACCGAGGTCACGACGGTCGACGAGGTGGTGGAGGCGTTCCAGGCGTACGCCCGCCAGGACCCGACCTGGATCGCGGGCCACACCTGGGAACCGGTCAAGCTGTAGGGTCCCGCCGTGCGCGAGGTGACGCTGACTCTCGAGCGGGCCGACGGACCCGATTTCCCTTTCGGCACCGTCACCGGGCGCCGCTGGCTGGTGGTCGTGCTCTCCGTGGTGGCCGCGCTGGCCGCGTTCCTGGCGGTGGGCTACCACTTCCACGGGCCGTTCAGCGTGCTCGTACCCACCGCGCTGTTCGTGGCCATTCCCCTGGCCGCCCTGGCGTACGCCACCGGTGGCCGGGTTTCGGGCCTGTTCGCCCGGGTCCGCTGGCGCGACGTGCGGGCCATGGTCGGGTACGGCGTGCTGTCCATCCTGGCCACGATCGTCGCGGGCTACGTCGCCGGCCCGTTGGTGGGGTGGGTTCCGCCCAACCCGATCTTCGACCAGATCGCCGACGCTCCGCCGCTGTGGCTGGCCACGTTCTACCCGCGTACCGCGCTGCAGTTGCTCGGCGAGGAACTGCTGACCGTCCTGCCGTTCCTCGCGCTGCTGCACTGGTTGACCGCGCGGCGCGCGCGGACGCGCGCGATCGTACTGGCGTGGGTCGCGTCGTCGGTGTGGTTCGGCCTGGTCCACCTGCCGGCGTACGGCTGGAACGTGCCGATGTGCGTCCTCGTGGTCGGGGCGGCCCGGCTGGTGCTGACCTGGTCGTACATTCGGACAAAGAACCTGTGGGTGTCCACCGGCGCCCATATCGCCCACGACTGGCTGCTGCTGACGCCCTTCGTTCTCGCGGCCCTCTATGGTGCTGGCCATGCGTGAACTGACCGCTTCGGACCACGAGCTCATCGCGTACGCGCGCCAGATCGTGGACGGCAACACCGACGGCGACGGCGGAGTGCACACGATGGGCGCGGCGGTCCGGGGTGCCGACGGCGGCATGTACGGCGGCATCAACCTGTATCACTTCAGAAGCGTCCGCATCACGGACCTCATGCCGTACGGCGGGGTCTGGACCGTGGACGAGGGCACGCAGCCCTTCGACCCGGAGGTGTTCCGATGATTCAGGCGGTGCTGGCCGAGCTGGCCTCGCTCGAGGACCCGAAGGTGCGCGCGGTCAACGAGAAGCACGGCGACGACCACGGGGTGAACCTCGGCAAGCTGCGCGCGGTGGCGAAGCGGCTCAAGACCTCGCAGGAGCTGGCGGTCGAGCTGTGGGCGACGGACGACACCGCCGCCCGGCTGCTTTCGCTGCTGATCTGCCGCCCCAAGGCGTTTTCTTTTGCGGAGCTGGACGCCATGCTGCGGTCGGCGCGGGCGCCCAAGGTGCACGACTGGCTCGTGAACTACGTGGTCAAGAAGAGCCCGCACGCGGAAGAGCTGCGCGTTACCTGGTTCGCCGATCCGGATCCGGTCGTCGCCAGCGCCGGGTGGGCATTGACGGTCGACCGGGTAGCGAAGAAGCCGGCGGGCCTAGACCTGGCCGGGCTGCTGTCCCTCATCGAGGCGGAGCTGAAGGACGCGCCGGAGCGGCTGCAGTGGGCGATGAACCACTGCCTGGCCCAGATCGGCATCGACCACCCGGCGCTGCGTGCCCGCGCTGTCGACATCGGGGAACGCCTGCGGGTGCTCGAGGACTATCCGACCTCACCGGGCTGCACGTCCCCGTACGCCCCGATCTGGATCGCCGAGATGGTCCGACGCCAACCCACCACATAGGACGGCGTTGACCAGTCCCGCGGTTCTTGTCGGTGGGTCCTCCTACGATGTGCCGGTGACGCGATTCGAGGGGCAGTCGGATTACGAGGGTGCGGAGTTCGTCGACCTGTCGATGGCCGGCGCGACCTTCCGCGAGGTGGATCTCAGCGACACCCGGATGCATGGCGTGCTGCTGGTCAACGCCGACATCGACGGGGCGATAGACGGCCTACGCGTCAACGGCGTCGAGGTCATGCCGTTGATCGAGGCCGAGCTGGATCGCCTGCACCCCGAGCGACTACGGCTGCGGCCGACCACGCCCGAGGAGATGCGCGACGCGGTGGACGTCATCGAGGAGCTCTGGGCCGCGACCGTCCTTCGGGCGAGCGCATTGCCGGCGGAAGCGGTACACAGGTCGGTGAACGACGAATGGTCGCTGGCCCAGACCCTGCGCCACACGATCTTCGTGGTAGACGCGTGGTACGGCCACGCGGCGGCCCTGCGCCCACGGCCGTTCCATCCTCTCGGCCTTCCCGCGGCGTTCATCACCAACGGCGCCGAGTTCGGCATCGACGAGTCGGTTGCGCCGACCCTCGACGAGATCCTCGCGGCACGCGCCGAGCGCATCGCGGATCTGCGCGCCTATCTGGCCGACGTCACCCAGGAGGAGCTGGACCGGGTGCGGGGCCCGAACACCGCGCCGGGCTGCCCGCCACCGGCCGAACGCACGGCGGCGCAGTGCCTGCGAGTCATCTTCAACGACGAGTGGGCCCACGCCCAGTTCGCCAACCGAGACCTGGCCATCCTGGAACAGGCCTGACGTCAGTCCCAGAAGTTGAACAGCAGCTCGCCGACGCTGGTCGGCCGCCAGTACCCGATCTGTTCGTGTTCGGCCGGGCCGAGAGCGCCGAGGTCGGCCTGCGACACCGGAGCGTTCAGCTGTCCGGCGGACAGCACCGGAACGCCCGACATGGCGGCAGCGAGATCGGGGTGGTCGACGAACGTCAACGCCAGCTCACCATCGCCCCGCGGGTCGGTGAAGGCGACCAGCGGCAGCGTGCTATGTCGCAGCACGGCGATTCGCTGCTGGCCGAGGCTGATCTCGACGGTATGGAAGCTCGGCGTCGGTCCGGCCGGAACGACGCGGGTGACGGCACCTCCGGTGGCCCGGGCGGCGTGGTGGCAAGCGGTGGTGAAGCCGCGCACCTCGGCCTCGTCAGCGACGGCCGCGTCGAAGCCGGTGGCACCGGCCGGCAGTTCCATGGCAAGACCTTCGGGCAACAGCTCAGGAGAGTGACGGGCGAGTCGGCCTGTACGCCGGATTCTGTTCCGGCCGCCTCTCGGCGGCCGGTGGCGGCCATCCATCTAGGCCTGCCGTTGCCGGCAGGCTCGAGCGGCCTACCCGCAGGCTCGGGCGGGCAGCCCTCGAACACCTGCGCAGGTCGTCCATGGGACGGCCCTTTTGGCCTTGCTCCGGGTGGGGTTTACCAAGCCGCTCCGGTCACCCGGCGCGCTGGTGGGCTCTTACCCCACCGTTTCACCCTTACCGGGCGCGTACGCCCGGCGGTTTGTTTTCTGTGGCACTTTCCCGCGGGTCACCCCGGGTTGCCGTTAACAACCACCCTGCCCTGCGGAGTCCGGACGTTCCTCGGCGGCGGCCCGAAGGTCACCGACGCGGCCGCCCAGCCGACTCGCCCGTCATGCCCCATCGTACCGGTGCGGCTAGGCTGCCCTCCGATGGATCTCTCCCAAGCCGTGTTGCTGGTCGCCGCCGGGCTCGCGGCCGGCCTGATGAACGCGATCGCCGGTGGGGGGTCGCTGATCACCTTCCCCGCCCTGCTCGGCGTCGGGCTCGCGTCCGTGCCCGCCAACGTCAGCAACAGCGTCGCGGTGTGTCCGGGCTACTTCGCCAGCGTGTACGGGAGTCGGCACGAACTGCGCGGGCAGGTCCGGCGGACCGTTCTCCTGCTGCCGACCGCCGTCGGTGGGGCGATCGCCGGGTGCGTGCTGCTGCTGATCACCCCGGACTCGGCGTTCGACAAGGTGGTGCCGTTCCTGGTGCTCGGCGCGACCGCAGTGCTCGCCTTCCAGGACCAGCTCCGCCGGGTGGTCGGGCATCCGGCCCGGATCAGCCCGGCCCGGCAGCAGGCGATGCTGCACGGGATGGTCGCGATCGGCAGTGTCTACGGTGGATACTTCGGCGCCGCGCTCGGTGTGATGTTCGTCGCCGGCTTGGCGTTGGTGCTCGACGAGTCGCTGGCCCGGGTCACCGCCGTGAAGAACCTGTTGTCCGCCACCGTCGGCCTGACCACGGTCGTCGTGTTCGCGCTCTTCGGCCCGGTCAACTGGGCCACCGTCGCGGTCCTGGCGCCGGCCACGATCCTCGGCGGCTACTTCGGCGCCCGCCTGGCCCGCCGCCTGCGCAGCGGCGTCCTCAAGGCGATCATCGTCGTCTTCGGCACGGGCATCGGCCTCTATCTCCTGGTCCACGCCTTCACCTGACCGACGGAGCCACGTTGACCGGCTACTGGGATCCGACGCCACACCTCGACCTGAACCCGCACTGGTACGGCACCTGGGCGGACCGCAACTGGCGCAACGTGCCGGGGCCCATCTACGCCGCGCTGACCGACAACTGCTGGGTGGGCCGGCTCCACGCACCCCGGCACATCCTCTACGGCGCCGACAACCAGTACGACACGGAGTTCCTCTACCGCCAGCCCCGCTCGGAGGCCGAGCTCGCCGACGTCGTCCGCGGAATGAACCAGGACCCGTGCAACGGCTGGGCGTACGACGGTGACGCGCACTGGACGCCGGACCTGGTCCGCGCCTGGTGGCGGGACCGGGGCCGACTCCTGGAATGGATCAGTGACGCCTACGGGCGATGGCACGCTGGCAACGAAGACGAGCGGGAGGCCGCGACCGGTCTGCTCGACTACCGCGCGTACGTCGACGGCGAGCTAGCCGATCACCTACGGGAGTACATGTTCTTCCTCGACAACGGCCGGCGAACGACCGAGCGCGACCAGCTGCCCGCGCTGTGACCGCGGCGCCAGGATGGCGCCGACCGAGAGCAGGACCGGAAGCGCGGCCACCGCGAAGCACCACGCCAGCGGCACCCGCCCGATCAGCAGGCCGACCGCCGCCGTGCCGCCCGAGGACCCCGCGTTGAAGGCCGTGTTCACCCAGGTGCCCGCCCGGGTGCGGGCCGACGGCGGCGCCTCCTGGTCGGCGAGCAGGTAGGCCGTCGTCAGTGCCGGTGCCACGAACACCCCCGCCAGCGCCATCCCGGCGGCCAACGCCACGATGCCCGGTGCCAGCCCGGTGATCGCCAGGACCACCGCGACCGCCAGCGCCAGGAGGGCGAGCCGTTGACGGTGCGGCAACGCCCAGTTCCGAGCGCCGTAGGCGAGGCCGCCCAACGCGCTCCCGGCCGCCAGGGCCGCCTCCACCCAGGCCACCGCAGCGGTCTGGCCCCGGCCCGCGGCGAACGCGACGACAAGCAGTCCGACCGCGCCCAACGCCAGCCCGAGCCCGCCCGCCACGAGAACCGGTTCGACCAGCCCCCGACCGCCGGGCAGGCGGCCCGCCACCGGACCGGACGAGGGTCGGGGCCAGGAGGCGGCGGCCGGTGACGAGACCATCGCCAGCGTGCCGGTGATCACCAGCAGCGCGCTGACCGCTACGCCGAGGGCCGGGTGGCCCACCGCGATGAAGACGCCCGCGAGCACCGGGCCGGTCACGAACAAGAGCTCCTCGGCGACCGTGTCGAGGGCGAACGCGCGTTGCCGGGCGGCCGGGTCGGGCAGCAGGTTGCTCCACATCGCGCGCATGATCGGGCCGAGGGGTGGCGAGCAGACGCCCGCCGACGCGGTCAGCGCCAGCAGGAGCCCGGCCGGCGCGCCCGGTCGCCAGGTCGCGGCCGCCAGTGCGACCAGCAGGACGGCGTAGGCACCCGCCAGTGGCGGCAGGACCCGCCGTGGTCCGTACCGGTCGATCAGGCCCGCGCGCAGCGGCGCGACCAGGACGACGCCGAGCCCGAACAGCGCGATCGTGACACCGGCCAGGGAGTAGGAACCGGTCGCGCCGGTGACGGCGACCGTGAGGGAGACGAAGACGACGCCGTAGGAGAGGCGGCCGACCAGGGCCGCTACGAAGGTTCGCAGGGCATGCGGAGTACGCAGCACGGCGCGATAGGACATGGCTTTGTTCCTCGGGGAGAGCGGGAGTAGGGACGCCGGAGGGCCGCGCGAAGCGGGCCGGCGTCGTCCTACGCACGAAGGAGGAACATGCCGCTGATCCTAGAGATCATGGGCGCCCCCTGTCGACAGGCAACAGGGGGCGCCCATGAAGCGCTCAGACCTTCGGGGACGGTGCCGGGTCGAGGTCGGGGTCGGTGCTGGTCGGCTGCGCCGGCACGGAGACCCGCGGGTCGCCCTCGTCGGCGAAGTAGTCGTCCTGCACGGTGTCGTCGCCGCCGTCGGGCACCTTGCCGGCCCGCAGCGCGAGCGTGGCCAGGGCGGCGACAGCCAGGTTGACGGCGACGGCGACCAGACCGACGTACACGGTGGTCTTGGTGTCGAAGCCGAACTTGTCGAGTGAGAACGCCGAGCCGCCGAAGTGCGCTCGGCCGGTCGCGGCGTTGGGGACCTGGTAGAGCATCCACGTGCCCAGGCCCATGCCCGCCACCCAGCCGGCGATCAGGCCGCCGCGGTGGAACCACCGGGTGTAGATGCCCAGCGCGACCGCCGGCAGCGTCTGCAGGATGATCACGCCGCCGATGAGCTGGAGGTCGATCGAGAACTGCGGGTCGAGGAAGACGATGCAGGCGACCGCGCCGACCTTGACCACCAGCGAGGTGATCTTGGAGACGTTGGCCTCCTGCGCCGGCGACGCGTCGCGCTTCAGGTATTCCTTGTAGATGTTGCGGGTGAACAGGTTGGCCGCGGCGATCGACATGATCGCGGCCGGCACCAGGGCGCCGATGCCGATCGCGGCGAACGCGATGCCCGTGAACCACGACGGGAACTGCTGGTCGAAGAGCAGCGGCACCACCGTGTTGCTGTCGACCGAGCCCTCCTTGGCGCCGGGCAGCGGCTTGACCCCGGCCGCGATCGCCATGAAGCCGAGCAGCGCGATCAGGCCGAGCAACAGGCTGTAGGCCGGCAGCGCGGACATGTTGCGCTTGATCACGTCGCGGTTCTTGCTGGCCAGCACGCCGGTGAGGCTGTGCGGGTAGAGGAACAGCGCGAGCGCCGAGCCCAACGCCAGCGTGATGTATTGCCACTGGTTGGCCGCGGTCAGCAGGATGCCGTCGTTGGGATTCGGCGAGGCGTCGAACTTGGCGTCGGCCGCGTCGAAGATCGAGCCCCAGCCGCCCAGCTTGTAAGGCAAATAGATGATCGCCACCAGGATCACGATGTAGATCAGCGTGTCCTTGACGAACGCGATCAGCGCCGGCGCCCGCAGCCCGGACTGGTAGGTGTAGGCCGCGAGGATCGCGAACGCGATGATGATCGGCAGGTGCCGGGCGATCGCGCTGTCGCCGGTCACGCCCATGGTCTTGAGCACGGCCTCGATGCCGACGAGCTGCAGCGCGATGTAGGGCATCGTCGCCACGATGCCGGTGATCGCGATCAGCAGCGCCAGCGTCGGCGACTGGAAGCGGGACCGCACGAAGTCGGCCGGCGTCACGAAGCCGTGCCGGTGCGAGACCGACCAGAGCCGCACCAGGACCAGGAAGACCAACGGATAGATGATGATCGTGTACGGGACGGCGAAGAAGCCGGCCGCACCGGCACCGAAGAGCAGGGCCGGCACCGCCACGAAGGTGTACGCCGTGTAGAGGTCGCCACCCACGAGGAACCAGGTGATCCAGCCGCCGAAGCTGCGCCCGCCCAGGCCCCACTCGTCGAGGTGGGCCATGTCGTTGGGTGCCCGCCACCGGGCCGCGACGAAGCCCATGCCGCTGACCAGCAGGAACAGGACGCTGAAGATGACGATCTCGGTTACGTGGTCGCCCATCGTGCTCACCGCCGCTTCTTGGTCATCTGGTAGACGACGGTGGTCGTCGACACGCCCAGCACGATGAACAGCAGCTGCAGCCAGTAGAACGTCGGGAAGCCGAACAGCCGCGGCGAGTCGTTGTTGAACAGCGGCGTGATCAGCGGGACGACGATCGGCACGAACAGCAGCCAGTTCCACGCGCTCTTGTCTTTGGCGCGGGCGACCGTCGGCCCGGGTGCGGGTGTTTCTGGATCACTCATGACAAACCTCCGGCCGTCATGGTTCGTTTTGACGGCCGGAGGTTATCTGTCCGGTGTGACATAACTCGCCGTTCAACGGAGCCGACGCGCTGAACGGCTCTTCAGTTGCGCCGAATGGCCTACGGCGTCCAGAGCCCCAGGTGCAGGGTCTTCGTCAAGGTCGCGTTGTCGTCGTCGCCGTCGAGCGACCAGACCATCGCACCGCCGAGCCGCTCGGAGCGGATCCACAGTGCCTTCTGGAGCAGCACCGCCGGGTCGTCGTACGTCCAGAAGGTGGTGCCGTTGTAGAGCCAGGCGGTGCCGGCGCGCAGGTCGCGGTAGACCCGGTAGCCGTCGGTGCCAATCTTGGTCTTGAGCACCTTGTAGTCCTCGGAGCCCGCCTCGAAGGTCGCCGGCGCGGCGCCACCGGTCGACGTGCCGAACAGGCCGTTGCGCCCGCCGGTCACGCCGGTCCAGCCGCGGCCGTAGTACGGGATGCCGACGACCAGCTTGTCGCGCGGCGCGCCGCGATCCCGCCAAGCGTCGATGGTGTTCTCGATCGAGAACGACGGCCCGGGCGCACCGGCCGGGATGCGCAGCGCCGACTGCTGGTTGGCGGTCGCCTCCCAGGTGCCGTGGAAGTCGTACCCCTGGATGGTCGCGAAGTCCAGGGTCTTCATGATCTTGGGAACCTCGAACCCGGCGTCGATGGCGGTCGGGTTCGCCGGGAGGAACGCGCTCAGCTCGAAGTGCTTCTTCTGGCTCTTGCCGTACGCGTCGAGCTGCTTGCGGAACTCGGCGACCAGCTTGGTGAAGTTCTGCTTGTCCTCGGGGCGGTAGACCGTGTCGACGTCACCGGGCGAGCCCGGCCATTCCCAGTCGAGGTCGATGCCGTCGAAGACGCCCTTGAGCGTGCCCGGCCCGCCCGCGCTGCCGTCGGGGTTCGGCAGGTTGCCCTTGAGGTAGAGGTCGATGCAGGACGAGACGAAGGTCTTGCGCGAGGCGTCGGTGAGCGAGGCGTCGGAGAAGTGCGTCGACCACGACCACCCGCCGAGCGAGATCATGACCTTGAGCTTCGGGTACTTGACCTTCAGCTTCTGGAGTTGGCCGAAGTTGCCGTTGAGCGGCTCGCCCCAGTTGTCGCCGACGCCGTCGACGCTCTCCTCCGCGGGCACGGTCCGCTGGTAGTCGGCCCACGAGTCACCCTCGGGCGCCGCACCGTCCACGTAGCACTTGCCGTCGGGACTGACGTTGCCGAACGCGTAGTTCAGGTGCGTCAACCGCGCGGCGGCGCCGGAGGTGTCGAGCTTCTTGACCGGGAACGCCCGGCCGTAGATGCCCCACTGGGTGAAGTAGCCGACCTGGCGGAAGCTCTGGCCCTTGCGTTCGGACGCCGAGGCCGGCACCGAACCGAGAGCGGACACGAGGAGCGTTGCTACGGCCGCCACGGCGGCAATTCTGCGCATCAGGACTCCTGTCGGAAGGAAACAGTAAGGCTTCTTTCCTGTACGCGCCGAACGTAGGCTGTCGAATCGACGCCCGTCAAGCGTCCGGTCGGCCAGTCGGCGCCATGGATGGTCGGCTAGCGCGATGGTTGGTCGTCGGCTTTCGGCGGGCGCACGAACCGCCGGCAACGCTCGTCGCACGCGCCGAACGCCGCGAATTTGCGCCGGACCCCCGGAAACGGGCGCCGAGCAGAGGCAATTGGTGGGCGCCGCTGCCTCATGAGCGATACCGTGCGGCCGAATGCCGTGACCGCAGGGTGGAACGGCCCGATCGTCATGGGAGCCGACGTGCTCGTCGAGATACCCGGCAGCCAGGTGCGAACGGAGCTTGACTTCCACCAGGCGTTGGCGAGCCGGCTGGACTTCGGTCCCTACTACGGTCGCAACCTCGACGCACTGTGGGATCGGCTCTCCGCCGACATCGAACGACCGGTTCACCTCGTCTGGCACGACGCCGACGTCAGTCGACGGCAGCTTGGCCCGCAGCTGTACGACCGGATCCGCAAGGTGCTGGATGACGTCGTAGAGCGGGACGAACGGCACGACCCAGTCGAGCGGTTCACCTACGAGCTCCGGTAGAACGTCCCCCGAACCCTCGGATCACCGAGAACCAGCTGGCGTCAGGGGTGGTCGATCGGATAGGCGACCTCCGGCACCACCTCGATCGGCATGATCTCCGCGTGGACGTCGGCGTGGGCGTGTGCGTCGGCGAAGGCTGCTTCCTCGGCGCCCGGTTCGTCCGGCCGCTGCTCACCGGACCAGCCACATTCGCAGCTCGCGATGAAGAAGGGCGGGTATTCGTCCTTGTCCTTGACGTACATGACCTGAACGCTTTCGAACACGTCGCGCTGCTTCTTTCTCCACCACGCCACCGCGAGCTCCCGAGATCTCGAAAGAACCATGAACGAACATGATCACGCGCCCGGCATCACACCCGCATCGGTCGATGCGGCCGTCGCCGACGCCGATGGACGGAAGTCCGCGACCGCCTGTTAGCGCCGGATCTGCCATCCATCCCAGAGCCGCGGGCAGGGTGAGTAGCACCGATCGGCGGAGGTCATCGCGAGAGTCGAAGGGCCCGCGGGCCTACCCGCCGGTCGGCAGCCTGGGGTGAACCGCGGGAAAGTGCCACAGAAACCAACCGCCGGGCGTACGCGCCCGGTAAGGGTGAAACGGTGGGGTAAGAGCCCGCCAGCGCGCCGGGTGGCCGGAGCGGCTTGGTAAACCCACCCGGAGCAGGGCCAAAAGGGTCACCGCCGGTGGCTACGTCAACTCTCGGGCGCCCTCAACGACTCCCACGTCGCCACGAGCGCCGGATCTGGTGGGATCCTGACATCGTCGGGCCGGGTGACCTCGTCTCCCTGCGGGTCGTAGATCATGAGTCCGTAACGTCGGGCGAGTTCATCGATCAGGCTCAGCGCCGGGTCACTGCGCTGCGAATAGCTCAGCTGCATGCTGACGTGATCGATGCCCACATCAAGCGGCGTCGACATCCAGGGCGAGTCCTCGTCGTACGGCGGGAAGTCGGGATAGTGCGACCGCAGGCTCTCGTAGAAGCCGACGATGCGGTCGTCCAGCTCGCCTTCGACGTGGCTACCGCTGTCGCACCGCCGCACCATGGCACGCACCTGCTCGTCGCTCGCGTTGGGATCGATCGCCACCACGACAAGGTCGAAACTCACGAGCACATAGTCCCCGACCAACCCTCACCAATCGAGGTGATCAGTACGGCTGGCCGCACACCTTCCAGTTCGCGATGTCCCCCCGAGGTGATCCGCGTCTCGGCGCGGCTCTCAGCGGTCGCGGTGTCGCCGGCTCGCTGGTGAGGGTGGCTCGCCGTTGCGGATCTTCGCCAAGTGGTACGCGGCTAGATCTCGAACGACGAGGTCGGGCGAGCGGGCAAGCGACTCCAGCGCGGCGATCGCATCGCCGGTGCGGATATCGCTGAGCGCCCACATGCACTTGCGGGACAACGCGCGATTCCCGTCGTACGCGAGATACGGCAGGTCCAGTTCGGCGGCGCGGTGCAGCGCCGGCACGGCCGCCGGGTCCGCGAGTTGTTGCAGGAGCCGTGCGACGTCTTCGTGCCTGTGGTGCCACTCAGCCACGAGCAGCTCACACAGCACCGGGACGCGTTCGGGGCCGAGCTGGTCGAAGCGAGCCATCAGCCCGAGGCCGGCCTCGACTCCGTCCGCGTCGCGGCGGTGCATGGTGTCGGCCAGAAACCCCGGCAGGAACTCCGCGTCCGACCGCGGGTCCGCGCCCAGGACTGCCACGGTGTCCGCCTCGGACCTGGTCCCGAGCAGGAAGTCCCACACCACCGTGTACTGGGAATCGCTCAGCATCCCGCTCCGCCCGTCAGAGGCGGCACATGCGCACCTGGTCCTAGCCAGCGCCGGGCCCCAGGGCTCCCCCCGCCCGGCGCTGGCTGAGCGGCGGCTAGCGCGCGGCTTCGCGGACCATCGCGTCCAGGTCGGCGTCGGGCATGATCTCCCGGACCTCCTGGGCGCACTGGCAGGCCGCCGCGATCTTGGCTGCCCACTCCAGCGCCTCCGCTCGGGTCGGGACGTCGACGACCACCAGCCCGCCGATGACCTCCTTGGTCTCCGGGTACGGGCCGTCGGTGACGATCCCGTCCGTCGCCACGATGCTCGCCTGCTGGCGCAGCAGGCCACCGCCGTAGACGTACACCCCGGCCTTGATGGCTTCCTCGCACACCGCGTGCGCGGCCTCGCCCACCTCAGGAAGGTCCTGGTCGCGGATGTGGTCCATCGCGCCGTCGTTGAACGAGATCAAGTAGTGCGTCATCGCCTGACTCCCTTGTCGCGGCGACCGCTTCCGGCCGCCTGCCATCTGTCCTACGAACGACCCGCGCCGGATCGGACACGACTCCGGAAGGAAATCAGCGGGTGAGCGCCTCCGCCAGCTCGGACCACGATTCCACGCGATGCACCGCGGGCAGGAACGTGCGGAACCGCGCGATCTCCGCCTCCGACGGCTGGAAGAGATACCGGTGCGGCACCGTCGTCAGGTGCGAGAGCACTTCGAGGCGGTCGTCGACGAAATGGGTCAGGCCCAGCCGCTCGGCGATCGGCGCCTTGCCCTCCCGGGTGCGGCAGAAGTGGACCTGGTCGAGGGTGATGCCGGTGCGGTCGAAGAAACGGTGCTGGAAAAGCCATTCCCGCGTACGCGCCTCCGTCGCCTCGCCGCACTTCGAGACGACGAACATCCGCGGGCCGAACCGTTCGCGCGCCAGCCGGGCCAGCGCGTCGATCGCGCCGGGCATCTCCGGTCGTTCCAGGTAGCGCGCATGGAACAGCTCCGTGTCCTCGGAACGGTCCGTCGGCACGATGAGCACGCCCCCGACGTCCACGCCCAGCGCGTCAGTCAAAGCACCACCTAGGCTTCCTGGGCCGGCCGCACGCGCGCCCCGTACATGGTCTCCAACTGCGCCATCCGCCGCGCGATGTGCTGGCCGGGCTCCAGGGCGAACTCGGCCGCCAGGTGCCCGAGCAACGCGGCCTCGGTCGGGTCGTCGGGTGGCCCGCCGCGTTCCAACCGGTTGATCATGTCCTGCCGGTCCCAGGCGTACGCGAGGCTTTCGAGACCGAAGTAGCCCGCGTTCCTGCCCAGCGCGAGGAACTCGCGGATGTCGCCCGCCAGGATGTGGTTCGGCTGGTCGAACGCCATCGGCACGGTCATCACCACCGGCGCCACGCCCTCGCAGTCGACCAGCGAGAAGTGCACGCCGTTGACGCCCGTGGCCGCGAACGTCGTGGCGTGCGCCGGCGTACAGTCGTAGCCCCACGCGCGGGCCAGGGTCGGGTCACCCAGGAACAAGCCGACGGGCGCGAAGACGGTCTCCGGGTCTCCCCCGAGCCGTTCGGCCAGCCGCCACAGCCTGGTCCACCCGGCAGTGAATGATTCCGGCCCCATGGTCATTCGCAGATGATGCCAGGCGAAAGCGCACGGATGGCGTCGAGGGCCGGATCCTCCTTCCGGGCGTACGCGGCGAACGTCGGTGGCGTGTAGAGGTCTGGTGGCAGCCACGTCCGGTGGTCCATCGGCCACGACGTCTGCCAGTACAGGTCGGACACGTTGACCTGGAACCGGCTGTGCGGCAGCTCGAACGGCGCCGTCTCGCCGACGAAGTTGGGGCTCGACCCGGTGGGCTCACCGACGAACAGCGCGGGCGTGTGGTTGGCGATCATCGTGCTCAGGTTCTGCGCCGCCGACAACGTGTGCCGTCCGATGACCACGAAGATCTCCCCGGTGTACGCGACGAGCCGGTGCAGAAATGGCACGGTGAGGAACGTGTTGCCGCCCTCGTTCCAGCGCAGGTCGATGACGAGCCGGCGGGGCGCCCGGCGGGCGAGATCGGCGAACAGCCCGGCCACGAACGCCGCGAAGGGCTCCGCCGGGTCGTCGGTGACGCTGTTGATCTGCACGTACAGCAGGTCGTCGTCGGGCTGGTCGGTGTACCAGTAGGGCGCTCCGGCGTTGCGCAGATAGAGCGGCAGCGGCGGCGCCAGCAGGAAGCTCCAGCCCGGCGGGCAGGGCCGGGCGTCGGACTCCCCCTTGCTGACCGGCCGCGCGGGCACGGTCACCTCGGTGCCGGCGGCCAACCACAGGGTCACCCGGTCGTCGTGCCGGGCGACGCCGAGGGCGTGCAGGAGCGTGGTCCGCGGCAGCTTGCGCGTGACTCCGGCGAGGGCGCCGTACGCGTTGTCGCGGCCCACGATCCGGTCGACCCGGGCGAGCACCTCGTCGAGCTCGACACCGTCGAACGCCAGCACCTCGGCACCCAACAGGTCGGCCTGCTCCGGCGCGGCGGCCGTGACGAACACGCCGTCCGTGAAGTGCTCGAACCGCAGCGGCACCGCCAGGTGCAGGTCGGCCCGGTCAGCCGGAGGATCGACCCGGGCGTGCCCGTCGCCGAGCGCGGCCACGATCCGCGACAGCCCGACGAGGAACTCGGCGTCGGACAACCGATCCACGCCGGGGCGCAGCAGCTCGACCTCGGCGTCGACCGACGTGTGCCGGAAGGCCCGCCGCTTCACCTCACGGGCGAAGAGCTCCAGATCCCCGGCCCGGCCGGGAGCGAGCGGCGCGAGGGGCCAGCGCTCGTCCTGCCGGAGCGCCGCCAGATGTGGGTCGGAGACCAGCACATCGAGGTCACGGAACCCGAGCTCGAGCGCCGACCGCAACGCGTCGAACGCACCGTCGAGATCACCCAACCGGGCCCGGCACTGCGCGACCCGGTGCACCACCTCGGCCGGAAGCGGCGTCGCGGACCCGAGCCAGGCTCCGATCAGCGCAGGTGTGAGGTGTCGTTGACCGTGCGGACGGCTACCCCGCCGTCCGGCCAGGTGTCCACCGTGGACACGCCGGCCGGGTCCAGATACAACCGGTGCAGGAAGCCCGGCCCGCCCGCCAGCGCGTCCTGCAGGATCAGCTTGATGGGTGAGACGTGGGAGACCACGACCACCGCGCTCGACGGGTACGTCGCCTGCAGTGCCGAGACCGCTCGGCGGGCTCGGGTGGCGACCGCGGCGAACGACTCCCCGCCCGGCGGCGCGACCGACGGGTCCGCCAGCCACGCGTCGAGCTCGGAAGCCCACCCCGCGCGTACCTCCGCGAACGTCAGGCCCTCCCACGAGCCGAAGTCGCACTCGATCAGGTCGTCGTCGACCCGGATCGGGACGCCGCCGAGCTCGCGGGCGATCGCCTCCGCCGTCGAGCGGCAGCGGGACAGGGGCGAGGTGACCACCGCGACCGCGTCCGGGGCGCGGGCCGCGACCAGGACGCCGGCCGCCGTCGCCTGGGCCTCGCCGACCGTCGAGAGCGGGACGTCTCCGCGGCCCGAGTAGCGGCCCTGCGACGTGAACGCGGTCTCGCCGTGCCGGACCAGCAGCATCCGGGTCGCGCCCTCGATCGGGCGGGGCTCCCACGATCGTGGGGCCGAGGCCGCGGCCGGCTCGGCCGACGACACCGGGGCGATGCCGGCCGCCGCGTCCATGGCGGCGTTGGCCAGGGCGTCCGCGTGGGTGTTGCGGTCGCGCGGCACCCAGGTGAAGGTGACCTTGTCGAAGCGGCTGACCAGGGAGGCCGCCTCCGCCGCGAGCGGGCGCAGGCCGGCGTTCTTGATCTGCCAGCGGCCGGACATCTGCTCGACCACGAGCTTCGAGTCCATCCGGATGTCGGCCTCGGACGCGCCGAGGTCGACGGCGGCCCGCAGGCCGGCGATCAGGCCCCGATATTCGGCGACGTTGTTGGTCGCGATGCCCAGCGCCTCCGAGCGTTCGGCCAGCACCGAACCGGACGGCGAGAAGACAACCGCACCATAGCCGGCGGGGCCCGGGTTGCCGCGCGCGCCGCCGTCGGCCTCGATGACGACGCGGGTGGGGGCACTCACAGGCCGGACTCCTGGGTCCGGACCATGATCCGGCGGCATTCCTCGCAGCGGACCACGTCGTCCGCCGGGGCGGCCTTGATCCGGGCGAGGTCGGCGCCGAACAGCTCGATCCGGCAGCCTCCGCAGCGGCCGTGGGTGAGCAGGGCCGCGCCGAGGCCGCCCGACGACTCGCGGACCTTGTCGTACAACGCCAGCAGGTCGGCCGGGATGTCGCCGGCGACCGGGCCACGGGCGGCGATCCGGGACTGCTCGTCCGCGTCGATCTCGGCCAGCAGCTGGTCGCGCCGGACCTCGGTGTCGCCGCGCTTGCCGCGGGTGGACTCCAGCCGGCCGAGCACCTCGTCGAGCGCGCCCTGCGCGGTCTCCCGCTGCTCCATCAGCTCGAGCTCGCTGTCCTCCAGCTCCGACTGGCGGCGGGTCAGGGAGACCAGCTCGTGCTGGATCGCCTCCAGCTCACGGGCCGGGCCGCCGCCCATGGTCAGCCGGGCCTGGTCGCGGTCCTTGCGGGCGCGGACCTGCTCGACGTCCTTCTCCATGCGGGCGATGTCGCGGTCGAGGTCGTCGACACCCACCTGGGCGCGGACCCGCTCGTCCTCGAGCGCCGACAGCTCCCGGGCCAGGGCTTCCAGCTCCCCGTTCTCCGGCAGCGTCCGGCGCCGGTGTGCGATCTGGGCCAGCGCGGTGTCGATCGCCTGGAGGTCGAGCAGCCGGCGCTGCGCCTTTGGTTCGGCCTTCACGGGAGCGGCTCCTTCGGCGGGGTGAAACGGGCGGACGTGGCGTGCAGCGTCCAGGGGTCGGTGTCGAGGTCCGAGACGAGCACGTCGACCTCCAGCGTGGCACGCAGGTAGGCGGCCAGGTCGTCGAGCCACGGGCGCTCGGTGGCCCAGTGTGCCGCGTCCAGCAGCGCGGGGCCACCTCCGGCGACCGCCTCGCTGGCCGGGTGGTGGCGGAGGTCGGCGGTGAGATAGGCGTCGACGCCGGCGGCGGCGGCCGCGCCGAGGAACGAGTCGCCGGCGCCGCCGCAGACCGCCACGGTAGAGATCACCCGGTCGGGGTCGCCGGCGGCCCGGACACCCCAGGCGGTGGGCGGGAGCACGGCGGCGGCCTGCTCGGTGAGTGCGGACAATGGCCGGGGCACGGGCAGCCGCCCGATCCGGCCGGTGCCCACGTCGGGCGAGACACTCGACGGCACCAGCGGGCGCAGGTCGACCAGTCCGAGCCGGGCGGCGAGGGCGTCCGAGACGCCGGGCGAGGCCACGTCGGCGTTGGTGTGCGCGGTGAACAGCGCCATGTCGTTCTTGACGAGATCGTGGACGATCCGTCCTTTGTAGGTGGTCGTAGCGACCGAGGAGACGCCGCGCATCAGCAGGGGATGGTGGGCGACGATCAGGTCGGCGCCGGCGGAGCGGGCCTCGGCGACGGTCTCCGGGACGGCGTCGACGACGCACAGCACGCGGCTCACCGGCGCCAACGGATCACCGACGACCAGACCGACCCGATCCCACTCTTCCGCCCATGCGGGCGGATAACGGTCGTCAAGTGCCTCGACCGCCGCAGCCAATGTCGTCCTCATCGGCGCAGATCCTACCTTCGAGCGCACTTCGAAGGTCACGAGCAGGATGACTCGGGTTCGTCGTGGGCGCGACCGTTGCTCATTGGGTGATCCTGGTGCTGCCTGGTTGTTGGATGGCCGGGTAGCACCTGGGCCGTTAGATCATCGCCAACCGTTGCAGCCCCCGGTTTGAGGGCCTGCGGGAGTTTCCGCGGGGTCTGGCGGTCCGGGACATCCCGACTGGCAACAGGGCTACTGCGCCGTTGAGCGCCCGTCAATGAGCGTCCGGCAGTGATGTCCCGAACCACCAGGTGCTTCCCCACTGGGTTGAGCAGCGGAGGAGCTTGGGTTGAGTGTGACTGATGACGGCGGCGCGGCGCGAGCGGTGACGGTCGGTGTCGACTGGGCCACCGATGATC
>NZ_FZPH01000010.1:146623-317991 GCF_900188485.1 Asanoa hainanensis | reverse complement strand
GCGCACCGGCGTCACGTCCCACGGGCTGTTCGTGACGAAATGGTTCAACGCCTGCTCGTGTGGCCCGCGCAACCGGGCCGCCATCGGCTGGATCGACTTACGCCGACCATCGAGCATCAGGCCACGC
This sequence comes from Asanoa hainanensis, assembly GCF_900188485.1. Taxonomy (GTDB): domain Bacteria; phylum Actinomycetota; class Actinomycetes; order Mycobacteriales; family Micromonosporaceae; genus Asanoa; species Asanoa hainanensis. The sequence goes on along the minus strand of NZ_FZPH01000010.1, from coordinate 317,864 downwards.
AGATAATGCCCGGCCCGGTCCTGCCAACCCGCGTATCTCAGCGACGCGAACACATCCCCGACATACTCCGCCAGATCATCGCCGAGCCGTCGTACCTGCGCAGTGTCCATTCCTCGACGACACCAACATCAACCCGAACCCGTCACCATCAGCCACTCGAAGGGTGACAAAGCCCTACTAGGGCCTGTCTCGTGGATCAGGGTGGTGCCCCGGCGAGGTCCAGGCGGCGTCCGGGCGTGCGCGGAGGTGGGTCGGATACCGGTGTTGTATCCGGCCCGGCTCCGCGTGCGGTCGGTCGTCGTCTGGGCCCGCCGGGGTGCCGGCATGATCCACGAGACAGGCCCTACGCGCCGACCTTTTGCTTCGTGTACGCGAGGCAGCGCTTGCTGACGGTCTTCCAGTCCGCGCCGAGGATGACCGGGCTTTCCGCCTCGGACGGGCGGCCGTTGCGGAGCACCTGGTCGGCGAACTTCATCAGCTTCTTGTGGCCGTACTGGTCGGCGACGCACCGCGTGGCGTAGTAGGCCAGGCCGTACGCGGCGTCGATCTGCCAGTCCGGCGCGTCGTCGTCGGGGACGAGCTTCTCCAGGTCTCCCTTGTAGCTCTTCTCGCGCAGGAACTTCCGGGACGACAGCTTGCGGTCGTACGAGCCGACCGAGCGGCCGTCCCACTCGATGTACTCGGCGATGCCCTCGGTCAGCCACCAGTTCTCGCCGTTGTAGTCGCGGTAGTCGCGTCCCGCCAGCGTCGCCACGTGGCCCATCTCGTGCTTCATCACCGACTCGGCGTACCCGCCGGAGATCTCCTCGGCTCGCAGCACGATGTCGGAGCGCTCCTCGCTGGCCGGGATGGCGAAGCCGATCGCCCAGTCCTCGGAGCCGCCGAACCACTTCTTCCAGTCGCTCGGGCCCGCCAGGTAGATGACGTAGCGGTCGGGCTTGCGGCCCAGCACGTACTTGTCGGCGATCTTCGCGGCCCGCTCGGCGGCCGGCAGGAAGGAGCGCGCCCGGCTGGCCAGCGCCTTGGGCGCCGCCACGATGGCCCGTGAGCCGACCGCCGCCGTCAGGTTGCTGACCTCCCAGGGCTGCGGCCCCCGCAGGTCCTTGACGCCGGACCACTTCACCAGCCGGTAGCCGGACGGCGAGTCCCGCCAGGCGGTGTCGACCAGCATCCTGTCGGGCTCGCACGTGGCCACCACGAAGCAGTGGTTGATCGCGACCGTGACGCCCCACTCGGACCAGCCGCCGACCTTCTTGTCGTCGAACGGTCCACTGTCGGCGGTCAGCTGCAGGTTGGTCACCTTCATCGCCCGCAGTGACTTGAACCGCCGCTCGAGCTCAGCACGCAGCTTCTTGTCGGCGACCGGCTTCAGGAAGCCGGCCAGGTTGTTGGCCTCGTACGCCGTGCTCATGTCGGTCAGCGACTGGTAGATCGAGGCCTTCGCCCAGCCGAACGCGACGTACGGCGGGTCGCCGGGCTTGGGCGACGCGGGCGGACCGGTCGGTGACGCGGCCGGCGTGGCGGACGGGGAGGGTGCCGCCGCGGTCGCGGGCTCGTCCCCGCCGCCGGAACCGAGCACGAGGAACGCGGGCACGGCGAGCAGGACCAGCACCAGGGTGACCACGAGCCCGACCAGCAGGCCGCGCTTGCGCTTCGGCGCGGGCACCACGTCAATCGGGGCCACGTCCTCGGTGACCGGCCGCATCTCCGGCGTCTCGACCGCAGGGAGGTCGACCGCGGGCGCGGCAGGCGCGTCGGCCGCCGGCGTGTCGGACATGTCGGGCGCCGGCACGTCGGTCGCTGGCGCGGCAGGCACTGGTTCCGTCGGCGCTGGGGGCGGCTCGGCGATCGGTGGCGCCGCGAACGGAGTGACCGCGGCCGGCGGCGCCGCTAGTGGCGGCAACGTGAAAGGAGGCAACGGCGGGGGCACCGCGAGCGGAGGCTCGCCCGGCACGGCCGCGTCCGCCGGCGGCGTTGTTAGCGGCGGCTGCTCGGCCGGCGGAACGTTCGCCGGGTCGCCGGCGTTGGTCGGATCGATGTCCCCGTATGCCACAGCCGGACACGCTACGTGCCTTGCGCCCGTAAATGATCATCCGTTCGGCCGGGACCGCCGGTGACCATGTGCGGAGGCGACAATGGTGGCGTGGATGCTCGGCACGTGCGCGTCAGCAAGCGCCTCTCGGCGGTGTTGCGGCATCGCCCCGGCAGTCTCGGGTTGACGCTCGACGCGCAGGGTTGGGTCGACGTCGACGTGCTGCTCGCCGCCTTCGCCGCGCACGGCAACCCGCTCACCCGCGCTGACCTCGACGCGGTGGTGGCCGGCAACGACAAGCGCCGGTTCGCGCTGTCCACCGGCCCCGACGGCCGCGACCGGATCCGGGCCAGCCAGGGCCACTCGGTGGCGGTCGACCTGGGCCTGTCCGACGAGCGACCGCCGGAGCTGCTCTTCCACGGCACCTCCGCCACCGCGGTGCCGGCGATCCTGCGCGACGGGCTGGTCAAGCGCGCCCGGCACGCCGTGCACCTGTCGGCCGACGTGCCCACGGCCCGCATCGTCGGCGCCCGGCGCCCCGGGGAGGTGGCGCTGCTCGCGGTCGACGCGGCGGCGATGGCGGCCGCAGGACACCGGTTCCAGTGCAGCGCCAACGGGGTGTGGCTGACCGAACACGTTCCACCAGCGTTCATCCGCCGGCTGGAGCCGCGTCCACCGGAGTGACAGACCATCCGGGCGTGTTCCTCGTGTGGGGCGACAACACGCTGGCACGCCGGTTGGCCAGCGAACTGATCAACACGTACGCCGTGCCGGTCACGGTCATCGTCCGGTCCGTCGACGCCGACCAGGCGCCCGACATCGCCGACCTAGAGCCGGAGACCGGCGATCCGGACCTGCGCCCGGTGCTGGTGGCCGCCGCCCGGCTCACCCCGGACGTGCTGGTGCGGGCCGGCGTCACCGAAGCGACCGCGGTCGCCCTGGTCGAGCGCGACGACGTGGCCAACGTGGACGCCGCCATGATGGTCCGCGAGCTCAACCCGACCGCCCGGATCGTGGTGCGGGTGTTCAACCCGATCCTCGCCCAGGGCGTGACCGCGATGCTCGGCGACTGCGACGTCCTCTCCGGCTCGGAGATCGCGGCGCCCGCGTTCGTGGCGGCGGCGCTCGGTGACGACGTGCCGACCTACGTCCGGCTGACCGACGAGTTCCTGGTCACCGCGCACCGCTCCGAGCAGCCCGACCCGGACGACGTGGTCTGCGGCCTGGCCGTGCTCGACGGCCGCGCCGAGCCGGAGACCCTGCCGGCCGACGCGGAAGCCGCCGACCTGCTGCTGGTCCGCCGCTACGGCGAGCCGCCGCGGCCGGCGCCCCGGCCCGCGCGGTTGCCGCTGCGGGTGACCCGGCTGGTGCTCGGCCGGCGCCGGCTGCGCTACGCGCTGGCCGGGGTGGCCGCGCTGCTCTTCGCCAGCACCGCGCTGCTGGCCCACCTGCGCGACCTCAACCTCTGGGAGGCCGGCTACCTGGCCGTGGTCACCGCGCTGGGCGGCATCGAGGGCGAGGTCACCGGCGGAGGGGTCGAGCACGTCGTCCTCGTGACCCTCGCCCTGGCCGGGGTCGCGCTGGTCCCGTTCGTCACCGTGCTCGTCGTCGAGGCGGTGGTCACCGCCCGGCTCGCGCTGGCCTCGGGCGCGCTGACGCGTCCGGTCGCGGGCCACGTGGTCATCGTCGGGCTCGGCAACGTCGGCACCCGGGTGCTGCGCGAGCTGCACGGCTTCGGCGTGGACGTGGTCTGTGTCGACCGGTCCGCCGACGCCCGGGGCGTCGCGGTCGCCCGCGAGCTCGGTGTCCCGGTGATCATCGCGAACGGCAACAGCGCCGAGGCGCTGCGGGCCGCGTCCGTGGCCACCGCCCGGGCCCTGCTCGTGCTCTCCACCGACGACGTCTCCAACCTGGAGACCGCGCTGCTCGGCCGGGCGCTGCACGGCGGTCGGCTGCGGGTGGTGCTGCGCCTCTACGACGAGGCGTTCGCCCGCCGGGTCAAGCGCACCTTCGACATCGACCTGTCCCGGAGCGTCTCCTACCTGGCCGCGCCCGCGTTCGCGGCGGCGCTGTTCGGCCGCGAGGTGATCGACGCGATCCCGGTGGGCCGGCGGGTGCTGCTGGTGGCCGAGCTTCCCGTCGGCGCCGGCTCGGACCTGGAGGGCCGGCTGTGCCCCGAGGTCGACCGGCCCAACGAGGTGCGCCTGGTGGCGGTCCGGACGGGCCGCATCGGTCAGACACTGTGGACGGTGCCCCAGCGCCGCCGCCTGGTCCGCACCGACCGGCTGATCGTCGTGGCCACCCGGGCCGGGCTCGCCGGCCTGCTCGCCCGCACCCGCCCGAACCCGGACGCACCTCCACTGCCGGAACCGCAGCCGCTGCGCCTGCTGGCCAGGCCGGCCGACCCAACGTCTGGCAGTGACTCTCCGTAGGCTGGCCAGATGAGCACGGTCGACGACCCCGGCGCGCGCCCGCACCGGCGGCCGCACGCGCACCCGATCATGGCCGCCCTCCGCGAGCTCAGGGTGCAGCTGTCCCTGCTCAACCACCAGGTCGCCGCCCACGTCGAGCTCCGGGACATCGACCTCGACTGCTTCGAGCTGGTCAGCCGCGAGGGCCCGATGAGCCCGACCATGCTCGCCCGCCGGGCGGGGCTGCACCCGGCGACGATGACCGGCGTGCTCGACCGGCTCGAACGCGGCGGCTGGGTCACCCGCGAACGGGACACGACGGACCGCCGGGCGGTGGGCGTGCATGCGGTCCGCGGCCGCAGCGCCGAGCTGGTCCGGCTGTACGCCGGCCTCGGCCGCGGGGTCGACGACATCTGCGCCGGCTACGACGAACGAGAGCTGGCGCTGGTCGCCGACTTCCTCCGGCGCACGACCCGGGCCGGCCGGCTCGCCACCGAGGGTGCATGATTGCCAATAGAACAGGTGTTCGATAGCCTGTCGATCGTGGAACTGGTCGGACGATGGTGGAACGGTGACCGCGACAACCGCACCCGGCGCGACATCTGGCTCCATCGCGACCCCGACGCCGGCTGGCTGGTCCGCGCCCGGGCCGGCGACAAAGACCGCGACGTCACGTGGCCGGCCTTCCACGAGGAGTGGGCGGCCCGCGCCTGGATCGATCGACTGATGGCCGCCTCGACCGGCGGCCGATCGATCTGGAAAGACTTGACCAAGGTCGTCCGAAAGCCACCCGAGGGCGGCTGGACGGCAAGGCAATAGCCCGTATGATCGCGCGGTGCGCGCGGCTGCCGAAATCACCCGACGCCGCCTTGCGCGCTTCGAGCCGCGCGGCAGCGTCTCCTCCTGGTACGCGACCGGCTTCGTGGTGCTGGTCGCGGCCGTCCTGCGGTTCTCCGGCCTGGCCCACCCGCAGGGCAAGCTCTTCGACGAGACCTACTACGCCAAAGACGGCTGGGGCCTGCTCACCAAGGGCGTCGAGTGGAACTACCGCGACAACGTGCCCGCGTACGTCGTGCACCCGCCCCTCGGCAAGTGGCTGATCGCGCTCGGCGAGTGGGCGTTCGGCTACTACGACGTCGACGGTGACCAGCGGCTGACCGGCCACCTCCTCGACGCGGCGCCCGAGTTCGGCTGGCGGTTCTCGGCCGCCCTGGCCGGCACCGTGTCCGTGCTGCTGATGGTGCGGATCGCCCGGCGGATGTTCGGCTCGACCGTGCTCGGCTGCGCGGCGGGCCTGCTGCTCGCACTGGACGGCTTCCACCTGGTGCTGTCCCGGGTCGCGATGCTCGACATCTTCCTGCTGTTGTTCGTCCTCGCGGCGTTCGGCGCCCTGCTGATCGACCGCGACCAGCGCCGCCGGGCCTGGCTGGACGCGCTCGCCGCCGGCGTCGCGGCACCGACCGGCGCGCGCTGGTGGCGCCTGTTCGCCGCGTTCCTGTTCGGCTGCGCGGTGGCCACCAAGTGGAGCGCGCTGTTCTTCCTGCCCGTGTTCGCGCTGCTGGTGCTCTGGTGGGAGGCCGGCGCGCGGCGCTCGGCCGGCGTGAGCCGCCCCTGGCAGGAGACCTTGCGCCAGGAGACCGGCTGGCTGGTCCTGTGCGGCTTCGTCATCGTCGGCGTCTACCTGGCGTCCTGGTCCGGCTGGCTGCTCACCGACGACGGCTACTTCCGGCACTGGCGGGCCGACAACGGCCAGACCGAGCTGCCGGTCATCGGCGCGCTGCAGAACCTGATCCACTACCACCAGGAGGCGTTCGGCTTCCACTCCACGCTGCAGGACAAGCATCCGAGCCAGTCCTGGCCGTGGCAGTGGCTGCTGCTGGGCAAGCCGGTGACCGTCCATCTGGCGTACCCGGGCGCGCCCTGGGGTCAGGCCCCGGTCTCGGAGATCATCCTGCTCGGCACCCCGTTGCTGTGGTGGTCGTTCCTGCCCGCACTGGCGGCGATCGCCTGGCTCGGCGTCGCCCGCCGGGACTGGCGACCCGGCGCGATCCTGCTGATGGTCGCGGCCGGATGGCTGCCCTGGTTCTACTACGCGGCCGACGCGCACCGGGTCATGTTCAACTTCTACACCGCGCCGATCCTGCCGTTCCTGGTGCTGGCGGTGGTCTACGTGCTCGGCGCCATGATCGGCCCGGCGGACCCCGTCGACCCCGACCGCCGGCTGGTGGGCTCGGTCGCCGCCGGCGGTTACCTGGTGCTGGTCGTGCTCTGCTTCGCCTACTTCCACAAGCTTTTCGTCGGAGACTTCCTCCCGTACGCCGACTGGGCCAACCGCATGTGGCTCGGCAACCGCTGGAATCCCTAGGTCCCGCCCCGCAACCGAGGTGGGCGACGATGCGTGTAGTCGCCGATCGGCCAGCCACGAGGGATGGCCGCGATCGGGGATGGATGCGGGGACGGTGGTTTCCTTGCGGGACGGGGGCGACCTCGAGCTGGTGCCCGGGATCGGGCCGCCAGTGCACCACAACTTCGACGAGCTCTATTCGGCCCACTTCCAGTCACTGACCATCCAGCTGTACGCGTACACCCGTGATCTCGGCGGGGCGCAGGACGTCGTGCAGGAAGCGTTCTGCCGGGCGCTGGTCCAGTGGAAGCGGCTCGCGACCTACGACGACCCGTCGGCCTGGGTGCGCCGGGTCGCCTGGAACCTGGCCACGAACCGGTGGCGGCGGACGCGGACAGCGGCCCTGTTCCTCCGCCAGCAGCGGCCGCAACACGTCGCTGAGCCGAGCCCGGACCGGGTCGCCCTGGCCCGTGCGCTGGCCACGCTGACGCCGAACCAGCGCAAGGCGGTCATCCTGCACTACCTCGCCGACCTGCCGATCGCCGATATCGCCCGGCAGGAGGGCGTTTCCGAGAACACGGTGAAGTCGTGGCTGCACCGAGGTCGCGCCGCGCTCGCCACCCAACTGAGCGAAGAGGAGGCGGACCGTGGCTGACTTCGACGACGACCGCCTGCACCAGATGTTCGGCGAGTTCCGCAACGAGGTGGCGCCGTACGTCACCCCTCCCGGGACCGCCGCGGCCCGGCACTGGGTCCGCCGCCGGCGCCGGATCGGCGCGGCGTCCATCGCGGCCTGCGCGGTGCTGTTCGTGGGCGGTCCCACGGTCGGCTTCGTGGCCGCGAACCACAACACCCCGACCCCGCCGCCGATCGGGCCGACAGTGCTCGAGACCCCAGGTCCGTCGACGTCGACGCCGCCGTCGCCGACGCCACCCATGCCCACCACGACCAGCACCTCGCCGACGGGAAGCCCGACCCTGCCGGGGGTCCGCGGCAAGGTGTTCTACACCGATGTGGAGGGCAAGATCTACCTCAACGGCCACCGATACCCCGGTGGCTACAGCGCCAACGTCACCGTGTCCCCGGACGGCAAGCGGGTGATGTGGGTCGACCTGGATCCGTCCTCCGGCGATCCCGGCGGCGATCTCATGCTGTCCGACCTGGACGGCGGGAACCGTCGGCTCGCGGTGCCCAACGCGGAGCCGCTTTGTGCCACGCCGGTCTGGTCCGGGGACTCGAAGCGATTGCTGGTCACCTCGAACGCTCCTGCGGGGGCGAGCATGGGCGTCATCTATCTGAGCGGCGGCGCCGGTGACGACCTGGGCGAGCCCGAGGGTTGCCACTACCGATGGTCCGCGAACGGCAAGCGGGTCGCTTACGAGAACGGCGACACGCGCAGGATCACCGTGCGCGACCTCTACGGAGGCGGCCACCGGGTGACGCTGGATCGCGACGTCATCGGCGGTCGCCAGTACGTGGACCTGATCGGCATCTCGGCCAACGGCGACCGCGTCTGCGTCAACACGGCTCCCGCCGAAGGGCCGAGCGGGGATGTCGGCCGGAGCCTGTGGTGCGACACGATCATCGACGTCTCCGCCCGGAAGGTCGTCGAACTCCCGTTCAAGGGCGAGCTGCTCAGCGCGGTGTTCACGGCCGACGGCGGGATGCTGGCCCGGGTCAAGACCGACCGGGGATCCGAGCTGCTGCGGCTGGACGACAACGACCGGGTGGTCGCCCGGAGCGTCGAGTCGAGCGCCAACGCCAAGCGCCAGCTGCTGGCGTACACGCCATAACCCGGCTAGGGCGCGGTCACCACCAAGGGGACCGCGCCCTTCAGGGCCCAGTCGTGGCTGATGTCGGCCGCGCAGCGGAGCAGGCGGGGCAGGTGCTCCTCGGTCAGCCGCTCCACCGAGGTCTCGGCGGCGTGCACCGTTACGTTGATCGCCGCGACCACCTTGCCGTCGCCGTCGCGGACGCTGGTCGCCACCGAGCGGATGCCCAGCGCCAGGTCCTGGTCGGCCAGCGCCCAACCCTTGGCCCGCACCTCGCGGAGCGTGCGGTCGAGCTCGGCGCGGGTCGGCTGCCAGCGCGGCGTGATGCCGGACCGGCTCGGCTCGGCCAGCGTCGCGGTCAGCTCGTCGGGTGACAGGGCGGCGAGCAGCACCTGGCCCATCGAGGTCGGTGGCGCCGGGAAGCGGGTGCCGATGTTGACCGCCAGGGTCACGATCTTCGGCACTGCCACCCGGGCCACGTAGACGATGTCACCGCCGTCGAGCTGGGCCATCGAGGTGGACTCGTTGGTCTGGGCCACGAGGCGTTCCATGTGCGGCCGGGCGACGTCCCACATACTCAGGGAGTTGACGTACGCCATGCCGAGCTCGAGCACCCGCGGGGTCAGCGCGTAGCCGCGCTCCGCGGCCCGCACGTAGCCCAGCTCTTCGAGCGTGAGCAGGATCCGCCGCACCGTCGGCCGGGCCAGCCCGGTCACGCCGGCGAGATCGCTCAGCGTGCGCACGGGCTGGCCGGCCGGGAACGAGCGGAGCACGTCGAGCCCACGGGCCAGCGCTTCGATGAAGTCAGGTCCGGACTCGCGCGCCATTCCTCAATGCTTCCATTGCGCCGAGCCGGCGTCGTAGTCGGAGTACTGGTAGGGGTTGTCGACGGACTTCGACTCGGGGATGTCCGGGTACATGCCCTTCTGCCAGGCCTCGTCGCCCATCTCGCCGACGAGGTAGTCGATCGTCTCGGTGATCTTGCTGCGCGCCGACGCCAGATCGACGTCGACCAGCCGGCCGGCCCGCTTGACGACCCGACCGTTGACCACGACCGTGTCGACGTCGGCCCGCTGCGCCTGGAACGCGATGTGCCCGTACGCGTTGAGGATCGGGAACATCACCGGCGAGTTGTCGTTCTTGATCAGCACGACGTCGGCCTTCTTACCGGCCTCCAGGCTGCCGACCACCGAGTCGAGCCCCAGCGCGCGGGCGCCGCCCATCGTGGCGTACTCGACGACCTGCTCGGCCCGCAGGTGGCAGTGGGTGACCGTCTCGGAGTTGGCGTGCGCCGCCATGTGCTCGCGGGACCGGTCGGCGCCGAGCGTGGTGCGCATCGCGGAGAACAGGTCGCCGCTCCACCAGACGCTGGTGTCGTTCGACAGCGAGACCGGGATGTCGTGGTGGCGAAGCTGCCAGGTGGGCGGGTAGCCCTGGCCAGCGCTCTGCTCGCTCTCCGTCGCGACCGACACCGAGCCGCCGGTCGCCGCGATCCGGTTGTACGAGTCGGCGGTCAGCGTCGCCGCGTGCACGTAGACGGTCTGCGGCGTCATGAAGCCGTTCTCGTACATCATCCGGATGCCGTCGTCGTTGGTCGCGCCCCACACGCCGGCGTGCGTGGTCACCGCCACGCCGAGGTCGCGGGCCACCTCGAAGGCCGCCTTCTCCGGGAACGCCGGGTCGCCGGGCACGTCGAAGGCCAACTGGAACCCGAGCATGTCGCCCTTGCCGTGCAGCCGGCGGTTGACGAAGTCGCGGAACTCGGGCGCGGCCGACCACTGCCACGGCCCCTGCTGGATGTTGCCGTAGGCGAGCACGAACCGTCCCGGGACCGCCTCCAGCGCGTCGACGGCCGCGTCGGCGTGGTCGACGGTCTGCAGGCCGTGCGACCAGTCGACGGTGGTGGTCACGCCCGCGTCGATGGCCTCGAGCGCACCGAGCAGGTTGCCGGCGTAGATGTCCTGCGGGCGGAACAGCTTGCCCGACTCGAGGTAGTACCAGACGAAGTACTGGGTCAGCGTCCAGTCGGCACCGTAGCCACGCATCGCGGTCTGCCACATGTGTCGATGGGTGTCGATCATGCCGGGCATGATGATCCCGCCGCTGGCGTCGATCTCCTCAGTGCCCTCGGGCGCGGTCAGGCCGTGGCCTATCTCGGCGATCTTGTCGTCGACCACCAGCACATCCGCGTCGCGCAGCACCGTATGGCTGTTGTCCATGGTCAGTACGAGGCCGTTGCGAAACAGCACGCTCATTTGCCGTCACTCCAATCGGACAGTAGTCCGCCTAGCGGCCGGTTGAACGACGCGATTGTGAGCCCGTTCACAGTGAATCGTCAAGGTGCCGGTTGTTGCGCGAAGGGTCAACTCATGACCAAGATGAAACCGAGCGGACAGTCGTCCGCACAGCGGACAGATTGAGGGGAGCTGGCGAGTGGCGGAGAACAACGGGCCGCTCAAGGGGATCCTGGTGGCCGACTTCTCCCGGATCCTCGCCGGTCCCTACGCGACCATGCTGCTCGCCGACCTGGGTGCCGACGTGGTCAAGGTCGAAGGCCCCGGCGGCGACGACACCCGCACCTGGATGCCACCGGTGCGCGACGGCATCGCGACGTACTACCTCGGCATCAACCGCAACAAGCGGTCGATCGCCCTGGACCTGCGAGACCCCGCCGACCTGACCGCGGCCCGCGAGCTGGCCCGGCGGGCCGACGTGCTGATCGAGAACTTCAAGCCGGGCGGGCTCGCCCGGTTCGGGCTCGACTACGACACGGTGGCCGCGGGCAACGCCGGCATCGTCTACGCGTCGATCAGCGGCTTCGGCTTGGGGGCGGGCGCGTCGATCCCCGGGTACGACCTGATGGTGCAGGCGATCTCCGGCCTGATGAGCCTCACCGGTGATCCCGACGGTCCGCCGTACCGGGCCGGCATCTCGGTCTTCGACGTGATGGCCGGGCTGCACGCCAACATCGGCATCCTCGCCGCGCTGCACCATCGGGGCGAGTCCGGGCGCGGCCAGCACATCGAGGTCAACCTGCTCTCGTCGGCGCTGTCGGGCCTGGTCAACCACAGCAGCGCCGTGGTCGCCGGTGACACCGTGCCGTTCCGGATGGGCAACGCGCACCCGAGCCTGTTCCCGTACGAGCCGCTGCCCACCGCCGACGGCGACCTGATCGTGATCGCCGGCAACGACGGGCAGTTCCGCAAGCTGTGCCAGGTGCTCGGCGTCCCGGAGCTCACCGACGACCCGCGGTTCGCGCGCAACCAGGACCGCACCGCCAACCGCGAGGCACTGCGCCCGCTGCTGGTCGAGCGGCTGCGCGCCCGCACCAAGGACGAGTGGTTCCGCGACCTGATCGCCGCCGGGGTCCCGTGCGCGCCGATCAACACCCTGGACCGCGGCGTCGACTATGCGGCCGAGCTGGGCCTCGCGCCGGTGGTCGAGGTCGGCGAGGGTGCGGCGGCCGTGCCCAGCGTGCGGAACCCGATCACGTTCTCCGCGACGCCTCCACGCTACGAGCTGCCGCCGCCGGGGCTCGACGAACACGGTGAGGAGATCCGCGCATGGCTGAGGAGCTGAGTTTCGGCACGGCGATCGGCACGTCCGACGCCACCCGCATCTCGCTGCTGGGGCAGGACCTGGCCGCCGACCTGATGGGCAAGGTCGGCTTCGGCGAGCTGGCGTTCTGGCTCGTGGCCCAGCGCCGCCCGACACCCGCGGAGACCCGGGTGTTCGAGACGGTGCTGGTCGCGCTGGCCGACCACGGCTTCACGCCGACCGCGATCGCCGCGCGGCTGACCTACCTGAGCGCGCCCGAGTCGATCCAGGGCGCCCTGGCGGCCGGGCTGCTCGGCGGCGGGTCCCGGTTCCTCGGCGTGACCGAGGACTGTGGACGGTTCCTGGCCCTTACGCTTGCCGGCGGGGAGGTCCCGACCACCGACGCTGGCTTCGACGAGTTGGCCCGGGCCGCCGTCGCGCAGGCGCGCGCCGAGAAGCGGTTCGTTCCGGGTCTCGGCCACCCGGTGCACAAGGATCAGGACCCGCGTACGTCCGTGCTGATCGGCATCGCTCGCGAGGAAGGGCTGGAGGGCCCGCACCTGCGGCTGTTCCAGGCGATCGGACGCGTACACCCGGAGATCCTGGGACGCACCCTGCCGCTCAACGGCGCGGGCGTGGCCGGTGCCGCGCTCGCCGACCTCGGCCTGCCGGTCGACCTGCTGCGCGGCTTCGCGTTGCTGGCCCGCGCCGCCGGCCTGCTCGGCCACCTCGCAGAAGAGAAACGCGACCCGATCGGCATGGACGTCTACACCACCGTCGACCGGCACGCCCACTACACACCGAGAGACTGAGAGGAGCGGCATGGCCAACGTCGTCGCGGTCATCGCCTCCACCCATCACCCGTTCTACTACCGCGCGAGCACCGCGACCGGCGCCGACCGGCCGCCGTTCGCCGACGAGTGGACGCGCAAGATCCTGGCCTTCCGGGAGACGCTGACCCGGGCCAACCCGGACGTGCTGGTGATGGTCGGCTCCGACCACTTCCACCAGCTCTGGCTCGACAACATGCCGCAGTTCCTGGTCGGCAAGGCGCCGTTCTACGACGCGAACTGGCACAACGAGGAACGCGAGTTCGGGCTGCCGAAGATGCTGCTGCGCGGGCAGGAGGACCTGTCCGGGCACATTCTGCGCGCCGGCCTCGACGCGGGCTTCGACCTGGCGTTCAGCAACGAGCTGCGGATCGACCACAGCATCACCTGCCCGATCATCACGCTGCGGCCGGAGGCCGACCTGCCGATCGTGCCGATCTACACGAACATCTTCGCCCCGCCGCTGCCGCAGCCGAAGCGCTTCGTCCAGCTCGGACAGACGATCCGCGAGCTGGTCGAGTCGTGGCCCAACGAGCTGCGGGTGGCCATCATCGGCACCGGCCACCTGTCGCTGGAGCTCGGCGGCCCGCGCCAGTTCGGCCCACACGGCCCCGACCCCGAGTTCGACCGGCGGGCGATCGAGTGGATCGCCAACGGTGACCTGGACGGTGCCCTGGCCGAGGTGACGCTGGACAGCCTGCACGCGCCGGGCAACGCCACGCACGGCTTCATGGACTTCATGCTGATGATGGGCGCCGCCGGCGCCGGCCGGAAGGCCGACTACGTCGACTCGCTGGACCTGTTCCACACGATGGAGGCCTACTTCACCTGGTACCCGAACGGAGCGCCGGCATGAGTCGCTACCTCTTGGACAAGTTCCTGTTCACCGTCGACCGCGACCCCGAACTGGTCGAGCGTTACCGGTCGGACCCCGCCGGCACGGTGACCTGGTGGGAGGCGGAGCTCGCCAACTCGCTGCTCAACAGCCACAGCGGGGAGAACAGCACCTGGCAGCGCTTCGACGACGTCGAGCGGTCGGCACTGTCCACACACGACTACGTGAAGCTGTTCGAGCTCGGTGCCCACCCGTTCCTGACGCTGACGCTGTTCATCGCGCTGTTCGAGCGCGACTACGCCGAGCCGTTGGCCTTCCAGAAGGAGTACGCGGCCCGGCTCGCCCATTTCAACCTGCCCTACCCCGACATCGCGACATGAGCGTCCAGCGGGCCGCCGTGGTCGACCCTCCCGGCCGGCCGCCGCGGGTGGTCGAGCGGGCCGTGCCGCTGGCCGGCGAGGGGCAGGTCCGGGTCGCGGTCACCGCGGCGCCGATCACGCCGCTCGACCTGCTGTGCGCGTCCGGCACCTCGTACTTCGGCGTGCCGGCCAGCCCGTACGTGCCCGGCGTCCAGGGTGTCGGCCGGCTCGCCGACGGCACGCCCGTCTGGTTCCCCACCGACGCGGGCATGAAGCCGGGCGACGGCAGCATGGCCGAGCACGCGGTGGTGCCGCACACCGACATGGCGGTGCTGCCGGAGGGCGTCGACCACTACCTGGTCGCCGCGCTGGGGCTATCGGCGGTGGCGGCATGGCACGCGTTGACCGGCCGTGGCGAGCTGGCCGCCGGCGAGCAGGTGCTGGTGCTCGGCGCCGGCGGCGTGGTCGGCCAGGCGGCGATCCAGATCGCCAAGCTGCACGGTGCCCGCCGGGTGCTCGCCGCCGCCCGGTCCACCGCCGCGCAAGAGCGTGCACACCGGGCCGGCGCCGACGGGGTCGTGGCCGTGCACCAGGACGACGACGTCGCCACGCTGACCCGCCGCCTGGGCGACGCCGCCGACGGCCCGGTCGACCTGGTGCTCGACCCGATCTTCGGCGTGGCGGCCGCGGCGGCCCTGCGGGTACTCGGTGTCGGCGGCCGCCTGGTCAACCTGGGCAGCGCCGCCGACGAGGTCGCGCCGTTGCACTCGGCGACCATCCGCAGCCGGTCGCTGCGGGTGCTCGGCTACACCAACAGCGAGCTGACGCCGGCGCAGCAGGCCCGCACGGTCAGCGACCTCGCGGCCCACGTCGCCGCGGGTCGGCTCACGGTCGCGTACGAGGCCGTGCCGCTGGTGCAGATCGCCGACGCCTGGCACCGCCAGGCCACCGGCAACGTACCCGGCCGAATCGTCCTGACCGTCTAGCTCTTGTCGAACGGGAAGCCGGCCTCGAAGAGGTCGAGGGCGCGGCCCATCCGGTCCAGCGAGAAGACGTGCTCGTCGTCCAGGACGCCCAGGATCGTGCCGACCACCGCGCCCGCGAACGCCCGGCTCTCGATGTCGCCCGCCGGACGGCCCAACCGCTCGGCGACGCCGTCCGCGAGCATCTTGATCGTCCGTTGCAGCTCGTCGAGCTGGGCGGCGCGGAGCTCCGGCACCGAGCGAATCAGCTTCTGCCGCGCCTGCTCCCGGTCGAACTGCTCGGGGCTCATGTCGGTGAAGGCCCGCTCCATCGACCGGCGCAACGCGGTCAGCACGGGCAGGTCGGCCGGCTGCTCCTGGAACGACCGGATCATGATCGGGTCAAGGTCGTCGACCAGGACGAGCTGTTCCTTCGACGGGAAGTACCGGAAGAACGTGCTCGGCGAGATCTCGGCGGCCTCCGCGATCTGCTCGACGGTCGTCTCGCCGTAGCCCTTCTCGGCGAACAGCCGCATCGCCTGTTCGCGGATGGTGGCCCGGGTCCGCAGCTTCTTGCGCTCGCGGAGCCCGAGCCCCACCTCTTGTTCAGCCGGCATGCACTGATTCTGTCACCGGAGCCGGGCCGGGCACCGGCAGCCGCTCGGGCTGGGCCGGTGCGGCGGGCCGGCGCGGCAGCAGCCAGAACGCGATCGCGGCGGCCAGCGCGCAGAACCCGACACAGACCCACAGCGTCTGGTTCATCCCGCTGACGAACGCCGTGCGTACGGTGTCCAGCAACGCCGAGTCGCTCCTTGCTGAGGCGACGGCGACCCCGGCCGCGACGCTGTCGGAGACCGGCTTGACCGCCGCACTCCCGAGTCCCGACTGGTAGCCGGCGCTGAGCACCGTGCCGAGCACCGCGACGCCGATCGTGCCGCCGGCCTGGCGCAGCGCCTGGATCACCGCCGAGCCGGAGCCCGCCCGCTCGACCGAGAGCGCGTCCATCGCGGCACCCATGGTCGCCGGCATCGCCAGCCCCATCCCCATGCCGAGCAGCGCGATCCAGGTGGCCGTCCACCCGTACCCGGTGCTGGTGGTGGTCATCGCGCCCAATCCCAGCGCCACCGTGAGCAGCACGAACCCCGTGCCGATCAGGGAGCCCGCGCCGAGCGTGCGGCCCAACCGACCACCGACCCGGGTGCCGACCAGCAGGCCGCCGATCAACGGCAACATCCGCACCCCCGTGCCGAACGCGTCGTTGCCGCCGACCGCCTGGAGGAACTGCGGCACCAGGAAGAGCAGCCCGAACATCGCGAAGTTGATCACCGTGGCCAGGCCCGACCCGAGGGTGAAGCCGCGGCTGCGGAACAGAGCCAGATCGATCAAGGGGTACGCCGCGCGGCGTTGGCGGGCGACGAACAGGCCCAGCAGGGCGAACCCGTCGGCGACCAGCCCCCAGTCACCGAGGTCGGACCAACCGTCCTGGCCGATCCGGATGAAGCCGTAGGTGAGCCCGAGCAGTCCGGCGGAGGAGAGCAGGATGCCGGGCAGGTCGATCGGGCGGGAGTCGTTGCCCCGGGACTCGGGCACGAACAGCGCCACGGCGATCAGGCCGACCAGCACCAGCGGCACGTTGATCAGAAAGATCGATCCCCACCAGAAGTGGTCGAGCAGCCAGCCGCCGAGGATCGGGCCGAGGGGCAGGCCGATCGCGGTCGAAGTGACCCAGATGGTCAGGGCCCGGCCGCGCTCGCGGCTGTCCGGGAACAGCACCGGCAACACGGCCATCGACAGCGGCATCATGATCGCGGCGCCGAGGCCGAGGGCGGCGCGGGCGGC
The DNA here is from genome assembly GCF_900188485.1 of Asanoa hainanensis. Lineage (GTDB taxonomy): Bacteria > Actinomycetota > Actinomycetes > Mycobacteriales > Micromonosporaceae > Asanoa > Asanoa hainanensis. The sequence continues at coordinate 300,943 of NZ_FZPH01000010.1, read as the reverse complement.
GATCAGCGTCTCGGCGCTGCCCGCATAGGCGCAGAGCACCGACGCGGCTCCGAACAGCACCAGCGCGCCGAGCAGGAAGCGCTTGCGGCCGAAGCGGTCGCCGAGCGAGCCCGCCGGCAGCAGCACCGCGGCGAGGACCAGCGTGTAGGCCGAGGCGAACCACTGAAGTTGGGCGTTCGACGCGTCGAGGTCGACCGCGAGGGTCGGCACCGCGACGGTGAGCACCGTGGTGTCGAGACCGATGGTGAGCATCGCGACGGCCAGCGCCGCGAGCGCTAGCCATCGGCTGGAACGAGACGTCGGCAACCCGACCACCCCCGAACGTAGAAGTTTCTCTCAAATGAGAGTAACTCCTACATTCGAGAAGCCGTCAAGTCGTAGCGCCTCTCAGTTTCCGCTCAGGCAGGCGACACCCGCGGCGTGTGCCACTGGGGCTGCGAGTCCGGGATCTCGACGATCTGGCGGCCGAGCGGCCAGAACGCGGCCGGCACCAGCTTGAAGTTGGCGATGCCGAACGGGATGCCGATGATCGTCAGGCACTGCGCGACGCCCTGGACGACGTGCGTCAGGGCCAGCCACCAGCCGGCCACGATCGCCCAGATCACGTTGCCGATGTCGCTCGCGACACCTGACGTCGGCCTGGTGACCAGAGTGCGACCGAAGGGCCAGAGTGAGTAGTTGGCCAGGCGCAGCGCGGCGATACCGAACGGAATCGTTACAATCAGCGCGAAACAGATCAGAGCCGCCAGTCCGTAGACCAGGGCCAGCACGATTCCGCTACCGAAGATCAGCCAGAGGACGTTCAGAATAAAGCGGATCATCCTCACATCATGCGCCCCCGACCGCGCCCCTCGGACGTGCATCGGAATATGTACATAGTTCGATGTCGTAGTAGGGTCCGGACATGTCGGATGCACAACCGCCGATCAAACCAGCGTCCACTATGGCGATATTTGCCTTCGACGACGAGGAACGGCCCGCCCGGGTCCTGACCGGCCGGATCGGCTTGGCCGTCGCGGTCGTCGCGTTCGCGGTCGCCGTGCTCGTGCTGGTCCAGGTCTTCCGCCCGTTGCCGCAGGGCAGCCAGTACTACCTGATCATCTTCCTGGCCGGCACGCTGCCGCTGGTCTTCCTCGCGTACCGCAGCGGTTGGCGCGACCGGCTGCACGACCGGCCGACGGTCCTCGACTGGGTGCTCGCCGCGCTGACCCTCGGCGTGTGCCTGTATCCCGTGCTCGGCGGCTACAACGCGTTCCTCGACCGGCAGGGCCTGCTCGAACCCACCGACGTCGCGATGGGCGCGGTGCTGCTCGTGCTCGTGGTGGAGGCGTGCCGGCGCACCACGGGCTGGGTGCTGCCGGTCGTCTGCCTCATGTTCCTGGCGTACGGCTACTACGGCGGGCTGCTGCCGCAGAGCTGGTCGATCGCGCACGCGGGGCTCGACTTCGACCAGATCGTCGACGCGCTCTACAACTCCGGCAGCGGCTTCTACGGCACCCCGCTCGACGTGGCCGCGTCCTACGTCGTGCTGTTCACCATCTACGGCGCCGTGCTCGACCTGTCCGGAGCGGGCCGGTTCTTCGTCAACCTCTCGGTCGCCGCGTTCCGGCGGTCCCGCAGCGCCGCCGGCCGCACCGCGGTGGCGTCCGGTTTCCTGCTCGGCACCGTGTCCGGCTCGGGCACCGCGACCGCGGTCAGCGTCGGCGCGGTCACCTGGCCGATCCTGCGCCGCGCGGGCTACCCGGCGGAACAGGCGGGCGGCATGCTCGCGGCGGCCGGCGTCGGCGCGATCCTGTCACCGCCGACCCTGGGCGCGGCCGCCTTCATCGTGGCCGAATATCTCGAGGTCTCGTACCTGGTCGTGCTGGGCTGGGCGATGATTCCGACGGTCCTCTACTACCTCGGCATCCTGCTCGCGGTCGAGATCGACGCCCGCCGGTTCCGGGTGCGCCCGGTCGACCTGGAGGTGCCGTCGGCGTGGCGGCTGCTGGCCCGCTTCGGCTACCACTTCTCCTCGCTCGTCGTCATCGTCGTGCTGCTCGCCGTCGGCCTGTCCGCGACGAAGGCGGTGGTCTACGCGACCGCGCTCGCGTTCCTGCTGTCGTTCCTGGACCGCCCGAACGCACTCACACCGCGCCGGCTGTTCGAGGCCCTGGCCAACGGCGTACGCGGCGTGCTGCCGGTGGCGGCGGTCTGCGCGGCGGCCGGCATCATCACCGCGATCACCACGAAGACCGGCCTGGGCGCCCAGCTCGCCTCGCTGCTCGTGCGCGCGGCCGAGGCGCTGGCCGACAACCGCACCGTGGTGCTGGCCCTGACCGTGGTGCTCGCGGCGGTGGCGCTCGCGCTGCTCGGCCTCGCGGTGCCGGTGACGGCCTCGTTCATCATCGGCTGGGTCATCATCGGCCCGGCGCTGCTGGCCCTCGACGTGCCGGCCCCGGCCGCGGCGATGTTCGTCTTCTACTACTCGGTGCTCTCCGAGGTCACCCCGCCGACCGCACTGGCGGCGGTGGGCGCGGCCGCGATCACCGGCGGGCGCACGGTGCCCACGATGTGGCAGGCACTGAAGTACGCCCTGCCGGCGTTCCTGGTGCCGATCGCGTTCGTGCTGACCGGGCCGGGTGAATACCTGCTGGCCCGGGGACCCTGGCTGGGCATCGTGTGGACCACGGTGGCCGCCTGCGTCGCCGTCGCGGCCCTGGCCGTCGCCTCCGGCGGCTGGCTGCTCGGCGTCGGCCGGGCCACCACGGTCCCGCGGGTGCTGGCCGGGCTCGCCGGCCTGCTGCTGCTCTACCTGCACCCGATCTCGATCAGCGTCGCGGCCGCCCTACTGCTCGGCACCGTCGCGCTGGTCGCCTGGCAGCGACGGGCCGACACAGGCTCTGCTTCCACCGACGAATCACCGGCCGAGCCGGCCCCTCTCGAAAAGGAGTCCACATGAGATGCGTATGGTCCGCCACCCTCGCCCTCGGCCTCGGTGTCGCGTTGGCCGGCTGTGGTGGGCGGCAGGACGTCGCCGGCACCGACACCGGCGGCGACGTGAGCTGCGAGGTCACCACGGACACCCGGATCGGGATCGCGACCGGCAACTCGACCGGCGTCTATTTCGCGCTCGGCAACGCGTACGCGGAGCAACTCGCCGCCGCGACCAACCAGAAGGTGAAGGGCACCGCGGCCGAGACCGGCGCGTCCGTGCAGAACATCCAGCAGCTCGTGGGCGGCACGTACCAGGTGGCTTTCTCGTTGGCCGACACCGCCGCCGACGCCGTGCAGGGCAAGGGCAGCTTCACCGCGCCGCAGCCGATCCAGGCGCTGTCGCGGATCTACACCAACTACACCCAGGTCGTCGCGCGCAAGGACGCCGGCATCACCAGCGTCGCCGACATGCGTGGCAAGGCGGTCTCCACCGGCTCGCCGAAGTCCGGCACCGAGGTCATCGCCAACCGGCTGCTCCAGTCGGCCGGCCTCGACCCGGCCAAGGACGTCAAGGCACAGCGGCTCGACCTCCAGAAGACCGTCGACGGCATGAAGGACGGCTCGATCGACGCGATGTTCTGGTCGGGCGGGCTGCCGACGCCGGGCATCACCGACCTGTTCACCACCAGCGGCGACCAGGTGGCGTTCGTCGACATCACCCCGCTGCTGCCGAAGATGAACGAGGTCAGTCCGGCGTACGAGGCGGGCGCGATCCCGGCGGCCACCTACGCCCTGGCGGCCGACGCGAAGACCATCGTGGTGCCGAACCTGCTGCTGGTGAAGGACGACCTGGACGCCAACGTCGCCTGCGTGCTGACCAAGGCCCTCTTCGACCGCAAGCCGCAACTCGAACAGGCCAACGCGGCGGCCAAGGAGATCAGCCTCGAAACGGCCCGCCAGACGGACCCGGTCACCCTGCACCGCGGAGCCGACAAGGCCCTGACCGACCTGGGTGCTCCCGCCTAGGCGGTCGCGCCGGTGCCCGCCAGGAAGCCGAAGACGCCGTCCGGGTCGTACGCCCGGACGGCGTCGCGCAGCCGGTCGGCGTTGCCCCCGAAGTAGGCGCGCGCCGGGTTGTCGAGCAACGGGTCCGGGAAGTTCGCGTAGACGCCGCCGGTGCCGGCCGGGTGGGTCAGCTGCCACGACCGGTCGAGCCAGTCCCGGGCCGCCACCCGGTCGTCCGCCTCGGCCTCGGCCGCCACCGCCGCACTCTGCTTGAGCAGGAACCGCTCGGAGCGGTGCGGGAACGCCGTGGCGCTGGGCGCGACCCGGTTGTAGGCGCCGGCCCACGGCGTGAAGTCCAGCTCGCGCTCCTCCCCCGGCCGCCGGTCGGTGGTCAGCAGCGCGACGAGCGCCTCGAGGGTCTCGCCGTCGAGCGGACGGGCGAAGAACTCCGATCGGCTGTACGCGTGCGCGTCCGCCCGACGCGGCACCCCGTGCACGTCGAGATCGGCCAGCACCCGCTTCGTCTCCCGGTGCGGCGCGCGCTGGTGGGTCTGCGTCGCGGCCGGCTCGCCGACCCGGTCGACGAACTCCTCGAGCAGCGCGACGTCGGCCTCCTCGGTGCCGTGCGCCGCGCCGAAGAAGCTGGTGACCGGCATCAGAGCCGGGTCGGCCGGGGTGGACACCACCAGGCTGGCGGCCATCGTGTCGGGCGCGGCCGGCGCCCACAGCTGCCACGCGGCCAGCACGGCCGGCAGGTGCTCCGGCTCCCAGGTGAAGTGGAACGAGGTCATCGCCGGCGCCGGGACCGACGCGAACACCAGCGAGGTGACTACGCCGATCGTGCCGTTGCCGCCGCCGCGCAGCGCCCAGAACAGCTCGGGCTCGAGCTCGTCGTCGCAGTCGACGATGCGGCCGTCACCGAGCACCACCCGGGCCGCGCGCAGCGCGTCACTGGTCAGCCCGTGGGCGCGGCCGAGCACTCCGAGCCCGCCGCCGAGGGTGAGGCCGGCGACGCCGACCGCCGGCCCGCAACCGGCGGGGATGGTCACCCCGGCCGGGGCAAGCGTGTCGTAGATCGGACCGAGCCGAGCGCCGGCGCCGACCCGCACGAGCCGGTCGGGGCGGTCTCCGTTGCCGTTGCTCGCGCCCTCCACGAGGGACACTCCGTCGATCCGGCTCAGGTCGAGCACCATGCCCTCGGTCGACGAGCCGCCCTCGAAGGCGTGCCCGCCACCGCGCACCGCGAACGGCAACCCGGCCGAGCGGGCGAAGGCGAGCGCGACCGCCACGTCGGCGTCGGCCGCGCACTGCACCACGGCCTGCGGTCGCACGTGGTGGAAGCGGGCGATCGCGGGCCGGCGGACCGCCTCGTAACCGGCATCCGCGGGCAGCACCACCTCGCCCCGAATGTGGTTGCGCAACGCCGACCAGTCGGGCTCCACGGTCACCTCCGGATGCGGCGGCCCGTCAACTCAGCAGGGCCAGGGCGACTTTCACGGGTAGCTTTTCGATGAGTGCATCGAAGGTGGTCTCGCCACGACACCACCGCCGGAACATACGCCAACCAGCCGGGCTCGCCAAGACCGCATGGAACGCCCAGGGGCGCTTGGTAAAAGTCGCCATCAACCGCCGTCCGGCCCGCATTTCGGCACCAAGCGCCGCTTCGATCGCGGCTTCGTAGGCGTCCAGGTCGCCGCTGCCGGCGTGCCGGCCGGCGATCGCGCCCGACCGTGTCGCAAAGCTGATTCCCTCGCGGGTCCACGGTTCGAGCAACCCGGCGGCGTCACCCGCGACGATCACCCGGCCTTTCCGCAGAGGTGAGTCGGGCGCGCGTACCCGGGTCAGATGCCCGGAGTCCTCGATCGGGGTGATCCCACCGAGCCCGAACCGGTCGACGAGCGCCTTCAGGTAGATCTTGGTCCGGTCGCCACTGCCGCGCGCGGCGATGACGCCGACCGTCAGCGTGTCGTCCTTCGGGAAGACCCAGCCGTACGAGCCGGGAATCGGACCCCAGTCGAGCAGCACCCGGCCGCGCCACTGTGGACGGAGGTCCGTCGGGATCGGCACCTCGACCTCGAGGCCGAGGTCCACCTGGCTGTAGTCGACGCCGACGTGCCGCGCGGTGACCCCGGAGGATCCGTCGGCACCGACCACGGTCCGCGCGGACACCTCGGAACCGTCGGCCAGGCGCAGGCGTACGCCAGCGGAGTCCTGGTCGATGCCCCGCACTCCGACGCCCTGCCGCACCTCGGCGCCCGCGTCGGCCGCTGCGGCCCGCAACTGGTCGTCGAACTCCGCGCGCCGCACCATCGCGAGCACCGGCCCGTCGACCGAGGTGCGGACGAACTCCCGCCGCCCGTCGAGGGTGACCGCCATCGTCTCGGTGCGGTCCGCGGCCGGGATCGCGATGCGCCCCTCCACCTGGCCGATGCTGGTGCCGATCAGGCCACCGCCGCAGGTCTTGTAACGCGGGTGCACCGCCTTCTCGACGACCAGCGTGCGGGCGCCGGCCCGGGCCGCCTCGTACGCGGCCGAGAGGCCGGCCGGGCCGCCGCCGATGATCGCCACGTCCCACGCCGTCATGATCGAAAATTCTAACCGGCCGTCGCCCGGGCGATCCGCGCGCCGACCCGCCGCAGGTGGTCGACCAGCTCGACGGGCTCGTGCACGGTGAAGTCGCAGCCGAGCGAGGTCAGCCGGAAGGCCAGCCAGTCGACCGTGTCGTCCGGGCTGATCCATCGACAGGAGTGCGCGTCCAGCGGCTCCAGGGTGCCGGCGGCGTCGCCGAGCCGGCTGGCCGCCTGCTCCGCCGAAAGCTGGATGATCGCCGATGCCGCGTACACGGGCGCGAGGTCGTGAAGCTGGCTCGTCACGAACGCGGCAGCGTCGTCGACCGGAAGCTCGCGCGGCGGCACGCGCACCCCCGTGGACTTGGTGTTGTCGATCCGATCGGCGCGAAACGTACGCCAGTCGTGGCGCTCGTTGTCGTAGCCGACCAGGTACCAGCGGCGCCCGGTCATCACCAGCCGGTGCGGCTCGACGAGCCGCTGGGTGGGAATGCCGTCCTGGTCGCGGTAGTCGAAGTTGACCCGCTCGTTGCTGGCCGCCGCGGCCGCCAGCGCGGTGAGCTGCTCGGGGTCGACCAACGCGGTGTCGGCGGGCGCGGTCGCGGCGGTCAACACGCCGACGCGTTGCCGCAACCGGGTGGGCAACACCTGCTGAAGCTTGGCCAGCGCCCGCACGGACGCGTCGGCGATGCCGGCAACGGGCTGGCGCGCGGTGGTCCGCAGCCCGACGGCGATCGCCACGGCCTCGTCGTCGTCGAGCAGCAGGGGTGGCATGGCGGCGCCGGCGGCGAGCCGGTAACCACCGCCGGCCCCCATAGTGGCCTCGACCGGGTAGCCAAGCTCGCGCAGCCGCTCGATGTCGCGGCGCACGGTGCGCTGACTGACGCCGAGGCGTGCGGCGAGCTCGCTCCCGGGCCACTCGCGCGGCATCTGGAGCAGGGACAACAGGCGGAGTAGTCGACCTGGCGTGTCCGTCACGGCACTCATCATGCCCTATGAACTAGGACCGTGGCTGACCTAGTTTGCTTCTAGCGTGGAACGCATGACAAATGTCGTACCTGAGGGTTATCACACAATCACCCCTTGGCTCATCAACCGCGAGGCTGGAAATCTCATCGATTTCCTCCTAGAGGTCTTCGAGGGCGAAGAAATCGGCCGCCTGGAGACGGACGGCGTCATCGCCCACGCGGAGATCCGCATCGGAGACTCGGTGGTGATGCTCTTCGACAGCCGCCCCCACTGGCCGGCCACGCCAGGCTTCCTACGGTTCTACGTAGCGGACGACGAGTCGGTGCTCCGCCGAGCGCTGAACCGCGGGGCGACGCTGGTGACGAGACCGACGGAACTCTTCTTCGGCGACCGGGTAAGCCGCTTCCGAGACCCGTTCGGAAACCTGTACTGGATCCACCAACACCTGCTCGACGTAACACCGGAACTCGTCGAACAACGCCTGTCAGATCCGAAGTTCATCCAAGCGATGGCGTACGTGTCGGGAGCCGAACTGCTGTAGGCCGTCCCCGTCTGGCCGATGGATCGCGCCGGTGGGGCGTGCGAGCATGCCCCGACTGTTGATCAACGGGGAGTTGCGATGCCCCACCTCGCAGGGCGCCGTCCGGGGAGCGTTTCTCAAGCGAGGCGGCGCGCACGGCCTGTTGGCGGCGGTGAGACGTCATGGTGACGGGACCCAACTCTCGGGTGCGGAGTTCATCTACGCCAACGGCCGGGTAGCCGGTGGCAGGACCATCGTCGTCAGGCTCGACGACTATGCCGAGGATTTCTATAGCTGACACACGATCTCGGTCCACCTCAACCTCACGGTCACCGCACAGTCCAGTGCGGCTACCTGACCACACACAATCCGGTGCGCCCCGCCCGGCAACGTCGTCGCTCGTCGCGGACGTCTGCGGCTTGACCACCAAGTAGTCACTCGGCTGCTGAACCGCCAAGCGGTCAGCCGACTGCGCGTCCGCGCGGGCCTGGCCTTCCTCCGCGGCTGGCGCCGGGCAGTTCGGGGTGACCAAGATCGTTAAAGTGCTCCGTGCCGGGTCGCTTGCCGTCGCGCCCGGCGGGGAGGAAGACATGGCTCGAGCAGCCGAGGTCGCGCGGTGGACCCACATGTGGGCGGCTGCTGCCGTGCACACCTGCCGGCAGTTGGAGTCAACCTGGGACGATGACGCCCCCGTGGCATCCGTCGGTGCCCGAGATTGCCTTTCCCTCGTGTTGGTCGATGCCATTCGCAACGTCGTTCGTGGCGCCGAAAAAGTGTGCGGACGCGACAGCGAGGCCGTGCGGACATTCGTGGCTGCGCAGCCAACGCTCAAGACCCTCCGGGATCGGTTCGAGCACTTCGACGTCTACGTTGTCGGCAACGGAAATGCCCAGCGGGACAACGGGAAGCCTTTGGACCTGGACGTGCCGAGTGGCGTCCACGTAGCCAGCAGTCACGGCGGTGGAGACCAGGGTCACGTCGTCGTCGTGCGGGCCGCCGAGAAGTCAGGGCCGACGGATTACACGTTCGCCTCGCGCTCCGCGACTGATGCGGCGCGAGTCCTGACCTGGGAGACGCTGCTGGCGGCTGGGCTGCTCGACGAACGTCACGCTAGGTGCGATACGTGCAAGAAACCCAGCCACGCCTAGCCAGGCCCTACTCCTCTGACCAGGCCGGCGCCCTCACCCACCAGCGCGTCACCTACCCCAGCCCGAAGACCGCCAGCGAGTCCGCGCGGTCCTGGCCTTCCTCGGCGGCTGATTTGCTGTGGGCATCGCGTCCCAGCAAGCGAACTGGCTTACTGCCGGGCAGACCACCGCTTCAAGAGGAGTCACAAAGCGTAGCTTGATTGATCCTCATACAGGGAGTCCAAATTAGCCTCTAGGTGACGGACCTGAACGGTGCGCACCAGGGCTGGCGCAATTGTTATCTGTTGTGCGTCGGCATGGCCTGGCTTGTCCCAGTAGCTGTACAACACCTGTCCCGCCTTCTTTGCTTTCACGAGCTCCTGCGCAATGAAGTCAGGCTGATGGCCTACATAGTGTTCAGTTACAGATCCGCTGATGTGCGTCAACCGGAGGAACCCATTGATCGCGCGAAAGGTCGGTTCGACAAGTGGGCCTGTGTTGGGTGCCGCACGGGTAATCGTCTTCGCGGGATCGTTTGGACGCGGCTCCTCGAACACGTCGTGGTCCCGAGCGATCTTGGTGGGGGCGAGCGACAGCAGCAGGCTGGCCATGAACAACTCGGAGTAAGCCCGGACCATGTGTCGCTGCATGAGCCAAGATTACGTCCAGCTGTCACGTCGTTGATCGCTCCAAGCCGATCGCGACGCTCCCGACAGCGCTGCCGTCACTCTTCCGCGCGTGCCTCGAAGACGATGGCCTGTTCTGGTCTTAGGCGGGGCACCTGGAAGCCGACCGTGGCCAGGGCGCGGCCCGTCGCGATCAGGCCATCCCCTGGCAATTCGGCGTCCTCACCCCAGCACCGCGTCACCCGGTAGCGGCGGTCCGGGTGCAGGCCCGGCAGGCGCAACCGGCGTTGCCGCAACTCGGTGGGGTTGTCGAGTTGGGCGTGCACGTAGACCGCAGTCTCGTCCGTGACCACGCCGGCGACGTCTCCGTGCACCGCCACGCCGCTGTGGAGGACGCCGCGCAAGCGCTTGTAGAGTGCCGCCCATTCAGCCAGCAACTCGAGTTCGGCCTCCGTGCAGGTGCTGATGTCCCACTCGATGCCCGCGTGGCCGAACAGGGCCGTTGCGCAGCGGAAGGGTAGGCCTGCGCTGCGGCCTGTTGTGTGGGCCGGGCTCGGGCCTACGTGGCTGCCGATCAGCTCCGGTGGCAGCAGTAGGCCCGTCCAGCGTTGGATCTGTTGCCTGTCCAGGGCGTCGTTCGAGTCCGAGGCCCAGACCCGGTCCGTGCGGGCCAGGATGCCCAGGTCGACCCGGCCGCCGCCCGACGCGCACGACTCGATCTCCAGCGCAGGGTGCTGTGCGCGGAGGCGGTCCAGCAGCGCATAAACAGCCGCGGTCTGGCGGTGCACTCCCGCAACCCCGTCGCGGGCCGCTTCGAGCAGGTCTCGGTTGTGGTCCCACTTCAGGTAGTCGAGCCGGTATTCCGTGACCAGCGCCGAGATCCGGTCGAACAGGTAGTCGGCTACCTCGGGCCGGGCCACGTCGAGCACGTGCTGGTGCCGCGACGGGCGGGGTAGCCGGCCCGGGGTCGACAGGATCCAGTCCGGATGGTCGCGGGCCAGCGCCGAGTCCGGGTTGACCATCTCCGGCTCGAACCAGAGGCCGAACCGCATCCCCAGCGACCGCACGTGGTCGACCAGCGGGTGTAGGCCGGAGGGCCAGACCACCGGGTCCACCGTCCAGTCGCCCAGGCCGGCCGTGTCGTCGCGGCGGCCCGGGAACCAGCCGTCGTCCAGGACGAAACGCTCGACACCCACCCGGGCCGCGAGGTCGGCCAGACCGGTCAGGCGGTCCAGGTCGTGGTCGAAGTAGACCGCTTCCCAGACGTTGAGGGTCAGCGGGCGCGGGCCGGAAGGGTGGCTCGGGCGAGACCGGATCATCCGGTGCAGCCGGTCGCTCAACCCGTCGAGCCCCGAGCCCGACCAGGCGAAATAGGCCGTCGGCGTTGTGTAGGACTCCCCGGGTGCCAGGCGCACCTCGCCCGGCTCCAGCAGCTCGCCGCCGCCCAGGACCGCTGCGGTGCCGGAGATGCGCTCCGCGTACTCCTCGTGTCCGCCGCTCCATCCGATGTGGACCGCCCACGCCTCCGTGAGGCCCGGCGTGCCCGCGACCAACAGCGGCGTCGCGTCGTGGCCCGTGCGGCCGCGGCGGCTCTCGCGGGCGTGCGTGCCGTTGCCCAACGGTCGGCGCTGCGGCACCCGCTCCAGACCCCACCGCCCGGTGAAGTCGAGGACCTCGGTGGCCTGCTCCGGAACGGGCAGCACGGTGCGGAGCGCGGCGACCGTCCAGACGTCTCTGCCGACGTTCGTCAGCGTGTGCCGCAGGTGCACGACACCGTGCGCGTCGAGCCGGAGCTCGCAACGCATCCGCACACCGGCGGTCTCGTCGACCGCTTCGGCGACCACCAGGCCGTCGACAACCGACACCGGGCCGTCGAGCTCAAGCCGCAGATAGGGCCACCGCCCGGACCGGTCGCCCGAGACGCCCGGGCGGCCCGCATAGCCGTCCCACTGCGTCGGCAGGAACGGCAGGCTCCCGACGGGTTGCGTCGGACCGTCGACGGCCGAGGCGACCGCACCGCCCGCGGCGAACACCAGCGCACGCAGCGAAGACTCGTCGAGCGGCCCGGGGTCGGCGCCCCAGTGCACCACCCGCGGCAGCCCGGGGCCGGCGAGATCGAGAATCACGGCCGCGCCCGCGGCGGCCAGCACGACGGGCTCGGTCATCGACATAGCCTACGTTGACTGCCCCGCCACGGCGAGATCGTCGGACGGCCGTTCGTCGGTCGTCGTCACGGCCGTGTCGGTCGGTGCTTGCTGCTTCCGGGCCAGGGCCAGGAAGGGCCAGGCGAAGGCCGAGATGACACCGCTGATGACGTACGACGTCGGGTAGCTCCAGATGTCGGCGGAGCGGCCCAGGATGGGCTGGGCGACCACGCCGCCGGTGGAGTTCATCAGGGAGTCGAAGGACAGGATGGTCGCGCGTTGGCGCGACGGGATCAGGCTGTTGATGAACGCCTGGCGGATCGGGGTGGCCGCCGCCCACAGCAGGCCCCACACCATGATCAGGGTCAGCACCACCCAGAAGCTTCTGATCAGGCCGATCAGCACGACGACCACCACGCTCAGGACCGCGGCGGCCAGCAGGGCCGAGCTGCGGCGCCGGAAGAGGCCGCGGATGCGGCCCGTCAGGAAACCGCCGGTGATCTGGGCCGCGGAGAGCAGGGCGGCGACCAGGCCCGCCACGCCGTAGGCGGTCGGGTCCCCGTACAGCTCCAGCAGGTAGGGCTGCAGTGCGTAGAAGACATAGACGCCCACGCCGCCGACGAACGGGGCCGCTAGCATCAGGTAGCGGACCGTCGGGACTCGCCAGCCGTAGTCGACCGAGTCGCGGACGATGCGGCGGATCTCGGCTATCGGGCGGCCGCCGCGGTCGGGGGTGAAGCCGATGTCGCGCATCACCACCGCCGCGACCACGAACATCACCATCAGGACCCCGGCCCGGGCCACGAACGGGACGCCGAGGTTGGTGAGCTGGGCCAGGTAGCCGCCGCCGACCGAGCCGGCCAGCATCGCCGCTCCGGAGGCCATCTGGGCCCGGCCGAAGACCGCGTCGAGTTGGCCGTCGAAGCCCGTGGCGGTCAGCGCGTCGACCAGCCAGGCCTCCGTGGCGCCCGAGAAGAACGTGAAGCCCAGGCCGAGCAGGGCCGAGACCACCGCCCACTGCCAGAACGGGGCATGCAGGTGCCAGAGCAGCACGTAGAGCGCCGTGGTCACCGCCAGCGTGAGGGTGCCCAGCAGGAACGACGCACGCCGGCCGCGTAGGTCGGCCACGATGCCTGTGGGCACCTCGAAGAGCACCATGCCCGCCGTGAAGAACGCGTTGGCGGCGAACGCCTCGAGGTTGTTAAGGCCCGCGTCGAGCAGGAAGATCGTGTTGATGCCCCAGATCAGCGACGCGGCGAGCGTGTTGCCGACGGTCAGCAGGTAGTAGATCCGCTTGATCGAGGCCGGGGTCGCGGTCACCGCGCACGCTCGGCGCGAACGAGCGTGTCGATGGCGTCGCGCGCACCGTCGACCGGCCGACGCACGGAATCGGCACGCCGGACCACCAGGTCGCCCAGGCTGGCCACCACGCCCGCAGGGGTCCACAGCCGCGCGGGATCCTGCGGACCTCCCGTGCCTGAGGTCAAGTTGGTCGCGTCGTGCCCGACCGCCAAGAACGTGCCGCCGGGAGCGACCGCCGCGGCGGCCCGGCGCAGCACCGGCTCGAACAGGGCCGGCGGAACCTGCAGGTAGGCGATCAGCACCAGGTCGACGACCGGCGGCACATAGTCGGTCAGGTCGGCGTGCACCCAGGAAACCGAAAGCCCGCGTGCGTCTGCCAACTGCCGGCCCTTGTCGAGGGCCACGGCCGAGAAGTCGACGGCGGTCACCCGCCAGCCCAGGCTGGCCAGCCACAGCGCGTTGCGCCCCTCGCCGGCCGCCAGATCGACAGCGGTGCCCGGCGCCAGGCCGGTCAGCTCGTCAGCCACGAACCGATTCGGCGAGGCGCTCCAGACCAGGTCGGTCTCGGCGTATCTGTTGTCCCACCCCTGCGCGTCCATCGCCGCCAAAGCTATCCCCCGGGTCCGACAATTAGCCGTGATCAGAAAGAGAGTGATCGTGACCGGCCGGGTGCAGGGCGTGTTCTTCCGGGACACCTGCCGCCGACAGGCGCTCGCGGCCGGAGTCACCGGCTGGGTCCGCAACCTGCCCGACGGCAGCGTGGAAGCCGCCTTCGAGGGGTCACCGGATGCGGTGGACCGCATGGTGAAATGGACTCGCAACGGGCCGCCCAACGCGGTGGTCTACGACACCACGGTGACCGACGAGCCCCTCCAAGGCGCCACCGATTTCACCGTGCTGCCGACTCCCCGCTGACGAAGGGAACGACACATGGGTGTCCTCGACCACTTCCGGCTCGACGGCAAGGTCGCGATCGTCACCGGCGCCTCGTCCGGCCTCGGCCTGGCCACCTCGGTGGCGCTCGCGGAGGCGGGTGCCGATGTGGTGGTCGCCGGCCGCCGCGAAGACCGGCTCGCCCAGACGGTCGCCCTGGTGGGGCAGGCCGGCGGCAAGGCGCACGCGGTGCCCACCGACGTGTCGGACCCCGCCGCCTGCCGGGCCCTGGCCGCGGCCGCCGTCGAGCGCTTCGGCCGGCTCGACATCCTGGTCAACAACGCCGGCGTCGGCACCGCGGTCCCGGCCAGCCGGGAGACCCCCGAGGAGTACCGCCAGGTGCTCGACATCAACCTGATGGGCGCGTACTGGATGGCCCAGGCGGCCGGCAAGCACATGACCGACGGCGGCTCGATCATCAACATCTCCAGCGTGCTCGGCATCGTCTCGGCGGGGATGCCGCAGGCCGCGTACTCGAGCGCCAAGGCCGGCCTGCTCGGCCTGACCCGCGACCTGGCCGCGCAGTGGACCGGCCGCAAGGGGATCCGGGTCAACGCGATCGCGCCGGGCTTCTTCCCGTCGGAGATGACGGACCAGTACCCGGACGGCTACTACGAGCAGCGGATCGCCCAGGTGCCGGCCGGCCGCGCCGGCGACCCGATGGAGTTCGCCGCCACCGTGGTGTTCCTGGCCTCCCGCGGCGCCGGCTACATCACCGGCGCCACGATCGTCGTGGATGGCGGCGGCACTATCGTGTGATGACCGGAAGGCGCTGGGATGCGACAGCATCCCGGCGGCTGAGGACCTCAGTGCGCTGTTACCCGCTTGCGGAACACCCAGTAGGTCCAGCCCTGGTAGAGCAGCACCAGCGGGAGGAACAGCGCCGCGACCCAGGTCATGACCTTCAGGGAGTACGGGCTGGCAGCCGCGTTGGCGATCGTCAGCGTGCCGGCCGGGTCGCCGGTCGACGGCAGCACGGCCGGGTGCAGCGCGGCGAACAGCGCGACCACGGTCAGCCCGATCGCGGCCGCCGTGCCGGCGAACGCCCAGCCCTCGCGGCGCACCCGGTTGGTGGCGAGCGCGAAGACGGCCGCGAGTGCCGCCGCGCCACCGAGCCAGAGGGCGACCTGGCCACGGTCGACCACCAGCCAGGCCAGGAAGCCGACCAGCAGCGCGACCGCGACCGGCCCGAACCGGGACGCCAGCCGGTTGGCCCGGTCGCGCACCTCGCCGGTCGTCTTGAGGGCCACGAACACCGCGCCGTGCCACACGAACACCGCACCGAACGTGGCAGCGCCGAGCAGGGCGAACGGGTTCAGCAGGTCGACCAGGCCGCCGGTGTAGTCGTGGTCGGCGGCCAGCGGCACCCCGCGCACGATGTTGGCGAAGATCAGGCCCCAGAGCAGCGCGGGCAGCAGGGATCCACAAAGGATCGCCCAGTCCCAGCGTGCCCGCCAGGCGGCGTCGTCGCGCTTGCCACGGAACTCGAACGCCACCCCGCGCACGATCAGGGACAGCAGGATCACCAGCATCGGCAGGTAAAAACCGGAGAACACGCTGGCGTACCAGTGCGGGAAGGCCGCGAACATCGCCCCGGCGCCGGTGATGAGCCAGACCTCGTTGCCGTCCCAGACGGGGCCGATGGTGCCGAGCAGCTGCCGCCGTTCGGCGTCGTCGCGGGCGAACGTGCGCATCAGCACGCCGACACCGAAGTCGAAACCCTCCAGCACGAAGTAGCCGACGAACAGGAAGGCGATGGCGAGGAACCAGAAGGTCGACAGGTCCACTGTGGTCTCCTCGGCTAGTAGGCGAGCGCGGGAACGTCGTCGGCTTCGTCGGAAGCCTCGTCGGAAGTCTCGTCACGCACGGGCTTCGGTGGTGGCAGCCCGGCTTTCGCGTACCGGAAGAGCAGTTTGCCTTCGATGATCGCGAGGATCGCGTAGATCAGCGTGAACGCGAGGAACGACGTCAGCACCTCGGTCAGCGACACGCTGCGGGACACCCCGTTGCGGGTCAGCAGCTCACCGAAGACGATCCACGGCTGCCGGCCCATCTCGGTGAAGATCCAGCCCGCGGTGCTCGCGCCGAGCGGCAACAGCGGCAGGATCAGGCCGGCGCGCAACAACCAGCGGTTCGACGGGGTACGCCCGCGCCGCTGCGACCAGAGCACCAACAGCGCGATGGCGGCCGCCGCGAGCCCGAGCGTGATCATCACGCGGAAGCTCCAGTAGGTGACCGGTACGATCGGCGAGTAGCTGCCGGGTCCGTACTCGGCCGCGTACCTCGCCTGCAGGTCGTTGATGCCCTCGACGGCGCCCTTGGGGTTGCCGGTGGCCAGGAACGAGAGCAGGTACGGCAGCTTGATGGTGAACACCTCGCGACTGCCGTCCAGGGTGCCGATGGTCAGCACCGAGAACGACGCCGGCTGTTCGGACTGGTAGAGCGCCTCGGCCGCCGCCATCTTCATCGGCTGTACCTCGGTCATGATCTTGCCCTGGATGTCGCCCGTGAAGACCAACCCGGCGCTCGCGACCATGGTGACCCAGGCGCCGAGCTTGAGCGCGAACCGATGCTCGGACGAGTCGACACCGGGACGTCGCACGACGTGCCAGAGCGAGACCGCGACCAGCAGCGAGCCCGCGACGACGAACGCGGCGAACAGCGTGTGCGGGAACGTGATCAGCGCGACCTTGTTGGTCAGCACGGCCCAGATGTCGGTGAGCTCGGGTCGACCGGTCTCGGGGTTCATCTTGAAGCCGACCGGGTTCTGCATCCACGAGTTGGCCGCCAGGATGAAGAACATGGACAGCACGCTGCCCAGCGCCGCGGTCCAGATGGTCGCGAGGTGGATCCGCTTCGGCAGCTTCTCCCAGCCGAAGATCCACAGGCCGAGGAACGTCGACTCGAGGAAGAACGCGAGCAGGGCCTCCATGGCCAGCGGCGCGCCGAACACGTCGCCGACGAACCGCGAGTAGTCGCTCCAGTTCATGCCGAACTGGAACTCCTGGACGATGCCGGTGACGACGCCCATCGCGAAGTTGATCAGGAACAGCTTGCCGTAGAAGTGGGTCAGTCGCAGGTAGCGCGGGTTGCCGGTGCGATGCCAGAGCGTCTGGAGAGTGGCGACCAGCGGACCGAGCCCGATGGTCAGCGGCACGAAGAGGAAGTGGTAGACGGTGGTGACTCCGAACTGCCACCGGGCGACGTCGAGCGCGTCCATTGCGAACCCCCATTTACTACGGCCGGTAGTAATACTACGGGGTGTCGTAGACGGCGCAGTTGTCGGATGTATCACTTCGCCGCAGGGGATAAACGACGCTCCCAGCGGACGGACCGGCCGTTGACATCGGATGTATCGATAACTATGGTCGCCACGTGCCGGAGGGCGTGCCATCGATCGATCGCGTCGCGGACCAGGGGGACGACCGCTGGCCGGCCGCGTTCACGCCCGGCAACGCCGAGTGGTCCGGTCACCTGCCGACGCTCGCCGGCGCCCCGGAGGCGCTCGCGCTGACCTACTACCGGGCCGCCTGGCGGGTCCTCGATGCGACACCCGGCCCCCGCGCGGCGGCACTGCTCGACCCGGTCGGCACCCGCCTACGACTGGTGACCGACCAAGCCGACTTCCGCGCCGTCGAGGCGTACGTGGTGCTCACCGGCGACCTGGACCTGCTGGCCGAGAAGGCCGGCGGTGCGACCGTGCTCGACCGGCTGCGCGGGCTGCCCGACGGCGGGACCGTCGCCCTCGACGCCGCGCGCGTCGGTCGGGCCCGATCGCTGGCGGCCCTGCTGCGCCGGCTCGGTGAGCGCGACGAGGCGGCCTCGATCGAGGTGGCCGCGGCTGAGGAAGCGCGGGGCGTGCTGGCCCGCTACGCCGGCGGCGGGCGCTGGCGAACGGTCGAGACACCCGATGACTCGGCCGCCGCGTTCCGGGCCGTCGCGGGCGAGATGCCGGAGTTCCTCGACCTGCTCCAGCGCGGCGAGCTCGTCGAGTTCGCCGATCGGCACCTACAGGCCGAACCACCCGGCGCCGTCGCGTACGCGTTGTGCCGCCTGGGTCGCCCGGACCGGGCGCTGGCGCTGCTGGCCGGTGCCGCGAACCCGGGTGCCGCCGAGCTGGAGGCGATTCTCGGCGGGCTGTTCGCGATCCGCGCGGACTTCCCCGGCTGGGAGGCCGGCTCCCGCCGGGTCACGCTGCCGGGCCTCGGCCGCCTCGACAACCTGCCAGCCACCCTGACATAGGATGAATCACAGCTCAAGGCCCTCCCGTGATCGCAACATCGGTGGTTATCCTCCACACACCTCCGATGTATGGGATGGCTCGATGCCCCACTTTGTCTCGCTGGACACCTACGACGTCCGCTTTCCGACCTCGCTCGAGCTCGACGGCTCGGACGCGATGAACCCCGACCCGGACTACTCGGCCGCGTACGTGGTGCTGCGTAGCGACAACTCGGACGCACCCGAGGGCCACGGATTCGCGTTCACCATCGGGCGGGGCAACGACGTGCAGACCGCGGCCATCGCGGCGCTGCGCCCGTACCTCGTCGGGCGCGACGTCGACGCGGTGCTCGCCGACCTGGGCGGGTTCTGGCGCGAGCTGGTGCACGACTCGCAGCTGCGCTGGCTGGGTCCGGAGAAGGGCGTCATGCACATGGCCATCTCGGCCGTGGTCAACGCGCTGTGGGACCTCAAGGCCAAGCGGGCCGGCCTGCCGCTCTGGCAGCTGCTCGCGCAGCTGTCCCCTGAGGAGCTGGTCGACCTCGTCGACTTCCGCTACCTGACCGACGCGCTGACCCGGGACGAGGCGCTGGAGATCCTGCGCGCCGCCGAGAAGGGTCGGGCGGAACGGATCGAGACGCTGCTCGCCACCGGCTACCCGGCCTACACGACGACGCCCGGCTGGCTCGGCTACGACGACGCCAAGCTGCGCCGCCTGTGCCAGGAGGCGCTCGACGCCGGCTTCGGGCAGATCAAGCTGAAGGTCGGCGCGGACCTGGCCGACGACATCCGCCGGCTGCGGATCGCCCGCGAGGTGTGCGGCCCCGACTTCCCGATCGCCGTCGACGCGAACCAGCGGTGGGACGTCAGCGAGGCGATCGAGTGGGTGTCGGCGCTCGCGGAGTTCAACCCCTGGTGGGTGGAGGAGCCGACCAGCCCGGACGACGTCGTCGGCCACGCGGCCATCGCGAAGGGCATCGCGCCGATTCCGGTGGCGACCGGCGAGCACGTGCAGAACCGGATCGTCTTCAAGCAGCTGCTGCAACTGGACGCGCTGTCGTACCTGCAGCTCGACGCCACCCGGGTGGCCGGCGTCAACGAGAACATCGCGATCCTGTTGCTGGCGGCCAAGTTCGGCGTGCCGGTCTGCCCGCACGCCGGTGGCGTCGGCCTGTGCGAGCTGGTGCGGCACTTCTCGATGTTCGACTACGTCGCGGTGTCGGGGACGATGGACAACCGGGTCATCGAGTTCGCCGACCACCTGCACGAACACTTCGTCGACCCGGCCGTCGTACGCGACGGGCGTTACGTGGCACCGGTCCTGCCGGGCTTCAGCGCCACCATGCGTCCCGAGACGCTCTCGGACTACGCGTACCCTGATGGCCCGATCTGGAGCGGGAGGCAGTGATGGGTGAGTTCGACGGCCTCGCGGCCGTGGTGACCGGTGGTGGCTCGGGGATCGGCCTGGCGACCGCACGGTACCTGGCCGGCCGGGGCGCCAAGGTGGCCTGCTTCGACCTGAAGGTCGACGGCATCGATCCGGGGATGCTCGGCGTGGTCGCCGATGTGTCCGACGACGCCGCCGTGCGCGCCGGCGTCGCGGCCGCGGCCGAGCAGCTCGGTGGCATCGACATTCTGGTCAACAACGCGGGCATCGGCGCGGCCGGTACGGTCGCCGACAACGCCGACGACGAGTGGCACCGGGTGCTCGACGTCAACGTGCTCGGCATGGTCCGGATGAGCCGGGCGGCCCTGCCGCACCTGCGCAACTCGGCGCACGCCGCGATCGTCAACACCTGCTCGATCGCCGCGACCGCCGGCCTGCCCAACCGCGCGCTCTACAGCGCGAGCAAGGGCGCCGTGCTGTCGCTGACCCTGGCGATGGCCGCCGACCACCTCCGCGAGGGCATCCGGGTCAACTGCGTCGCCCCGGGCACCGCCGACACGCCGTGGGTGCGCCGGCTGCTCGCGGCGGCCGACGACCCGGACGCCGAGCTCGCGGCGCTGCAGGCCCGCCAGCCCAGCGGCCGGCTGGTCTCCGCCGACGAGGTGGCCGCCGCGATCGGTTATCTGGCCAGCCCGCTGGCCAGCGCCACCACCGGGTCGGTGCTCGACGTCGACGGTGGGATGCACGGCCTGCGCCTGCGGCCGGTCTCGTGAACCCGACGCTCGCGCTCGGCTGCGCGTCGCTGGGCAACCTCTACCACGCGATCGACGACGAGCGCGCCGCCGCGACGGTCGACGCGGCCTGGGACGCCGGGATCCGCTACTACGACACGGCTCCGCACTACGGTCTCGGGCTCTCCGAGCGCCGGCTCGGAGCTGCTCTGGCGGGCCGGGCGCGCGCGTCGTACACGGTCAGCACCAAGGTCGGCCGGATGCTCGAGCCGGTGCCCGGCGGCGGTGACCGGATGGACGACGGCGGCTTCGCTGTGCCGGCCACCCACCGCCGGGTCTGGGACTTCAGCCGCGACGGCGTGCGCCGCTGCCTCGACGAGAGCCTCGACCGGCTCGGGCTCGACCGGGTCGACCTCGTGCTGCTGCACGACCCGGAAGACCACGCGGACCAGGCGATCGGCTCGGCTTTCCCGGCCTTGGCCGAGCTGCGCGACCAGGGAGTCGTCGGCGCCATCGGCACCGGTTCGAAGGACGCCGCTTTCCTCGCCCGGTTCGTCGCCGAGTGCGAACCCGACGAGATCATCGTGGCGGGCCGCTACACACTGCTGGAACAGCCGGCACTCGACGCGATCCTGCCCGCGTGCGCCGCTGCCGGCACGGCCGTGCTCAACGCCGGCATCTTCAACAGCGGGCTGCTCGCCGTCGAGCGGCCGCACGCCGGCCTGCCCTACGAGTACGGCCCGGCACCTTCTGACGTGCTCGCGCGTGCGGCGGCCATCGCCGACGTGTGCGCGGCGCACGGCACCTCGCTGCCGGCCGCCGCGCTCGCGTTTGCCGGCAGCCACCCGACAATCCGCTCCGTGATCGTCGGCGCGGACTCGCCGGACCAGGTGCGGCGCAACGCCGCGCTCTTCGACACCCCGCCGCCGGCCGAGCTGTGGCCCGCGCTGGTCGAGGCCGGGCTGCTCGACCCCCGGGTGCTGCCGTGATCGTCGATGCGCACCACCACCTGTGGGCAGCCGCTGCGGGTTACAGCTGGCTCGACGAGCCCGGGTTGGAGCCGATCAACCGCACGTTCACGCCCGCCGACCTCGTCACGGAGCTGTCCGCCGCCGGGGTGGAGCGCTCGGTGCTGGTCGAGGGCGGGAGGTGCGACCCGGTCGAGGCGGTTCTGTTGCTCGGCCACGCCGCGGCGACGCCGGCGATCGCCGGTGTGGTCGCCTGGGCCGACCCGGCCGCACCGGACCTGGCCGAGACGCTCGCCGTGTATCGCGCGCTGCCCGGCGGCGAGCTGCTGGTCGGCATCCGCGCCCAGGTGCAGGGCGAGGAGCGGGACTACCTGGACCGCCCCGACGTACGCGCCGGCCTGGCCGTGATCGGGGCCGCCGGGCTGGTCTTCGACCTCGTCGTGCGGGCCGACCAACTGCCGTCGGCCGCACGGGTGGCTGCCGCCCTGCCGTCGGTGTCGTTCGTCCTGGACCACCTCGGCAAGCCGCCGATCAAGGAGGGCGGCTTCGCCCGGTGGAGTGCGGACCTGGCCTCGCTGGCGGCCTGCCCGAACGTCACCGCCAAGGTGTCCGGACTGGTCACCGAGGCCGACTGGCAACACTGGACGGTCGCAGACCTTCGCCCGTACGTGTCGGAAGCTTTGCGGCTCTTCGGTCCTTCGCGTTTGATGCTTGGCTCGGACTGGCCCGTGTGCCTGCTGGCCGGCGGCTACGGCGCCGTCCGGTCGGCGCTGCTCGACGCGCTCGGCGACCTGCCCGCGCCCGAACGGGCAGCCATCCTGGGCGACACGGCGACGCGCGTCTACCGGCTGCCCGCGTAGATTTCATTGCGGAGGGTGACGGAATGGCGCTGACCGACGAAGCGATCGACAAGATCAAGGGCATGATCGTGTCCGGGGAGCTGGGTCCCGGTGACCGGCTGCCCAAGGAGGCCGACCTCGCCGAGCGGCTGGGTCTGTCCCGCAACTCGCTCCGCGAGGCGGTCCGGGCGCTCTCCATGATCCGCGTGTTGGACGTGCGGCAGGGTGACGGCACGTACGTGACGAGCCTGTCGCCGCACCTGCTGCTCGACGCGCTCAGCTTCGTGGTCGACTTCCACCAGGACGACACGGTGCTCCAGTTCCTCGAGGTGCGCCGGGTCCTGGAGCCGGCCGCCGCGGCGCTGGCCGCCGAGCGGATGCTCGACGAGGACATCGACAAGCTCCGGCTGATCCTCGAGGACCTCGGCGACGAGCCCACGATCGAGGCGCTGGTCGCCAACGACATCGAGTTCCACCGGCAGATCGCGGTCGGCACCGACAACGCGGTGCTCGCCTCGCTGGTCGACGGGCTGTCCGGGCCGACGATGCGGGCCCGGATCTGGCGCGGCCTGACCCAGGAAGGCGCTGCCGCCCGCACCCGCGAGCAACACCAGGCGATCGTCGAGGCGATCGCCGGCCGCGAGCCCGACCTGGCCCGCGCCTGGGCGACCGTGCACATCGCGGGCGTCGAAGAGTGGCTCCGCCGCGTGTTGTAAAACCATTTGCCCGCGCTGGTACGTTTCGGCGTACGGGAGCTTTGTCGATCCGGATCCGCCTCGCCTAGCGGCGAGCTGATCCGACCTTCCTTCTTTCAGCTCCGCCGCGTCCGGTCCGCTGCCGGTGCGGCCCCTCGTGCTGCCCGGCTCCGAATCCTCAGTCGCGGAGCACGCACATGTCTCGCTTTCCTGGCCGCCATGAGTTCGGCCAGAACTTTCTCGTCGACCCGGTGGTCATCGCCGGCATCTCCCGTCTCGTCGCGGCCACCGATGGCCCGATCTTGGAGATCGGGCCGGGCGACGGGGCGCTGACCCAGCCCTTGAGCTCGCTGGGCCGGCCGATCACCGCGGTCGAGATCGACCCCCGCCGGGCCAAGCGCCTCGCCGAGCATCTCCCGTCGCACGTGACGGTCCTCAACGAGGACATCCTGTTCCACCGGCTGCGCGGCGAGGTCGGCGCGGTGGTCGGCAACGTGCCGTTCCACATCACCACGGCCACGCTGCGCTGGCTCCTGGCGGCGCCGCGCTGGCGTACCGCCGTGTTGCTGGTGCAGTGGGAGGTCGCCCGCCGCCGGGCCGGAATCGGCGGTGCGAGCCTGCTGACGGCCCGCGTCTGGCCGTGGTTCGACTTCACTGTCCACTCACGAGTGTCGAAACGCGCCTTCCGCCCGGTGCCGACGGTCGACGGCGGGCTGCTCGTCGTGCACCGCCGGCCGACCCCGTTGGTCACCGACCGCGACGCGTACCAGAGATTCGTGCACACGGTCTTCACCGGCCGGGGCTATGGGTTGCGCGAGATCCTGACCCGTGCGGCCGGGGTGCCGACCCCGGTCGCCCGCGAATGGCTGCGCACCCACCGGGTGCCACCGACCGCCCTGCCCCGCGACCTGACCGCCGAACAGTGGGCCTCGCTGTGGTCAACGGCACGGCGCCGGTGAGCGTATGGATTTCGTCAAGAAATCGGTGGCGCTTACCAGCGGGTGGACAATGTGGATCACAGGCGTCCCGGATGACGGCAGGGAGCTGCGGTGCGTGGTCAGGCACTGGTCGGCAAGGTCGGCGTGGTGGTCTCCGCCGTCCGTGGGGGTGACCGGGCCGGCGAAATCCGGGTCGTGGCCTAGGGCGCACGTCACCACTACCTCGCCTACGCCGCCGTGCCGATACCTATCGGCGCGCAGGTGCTCGTCATCAACTACCGCGGTGCGCGGCAGGTCGACGTCGAACCCTGGACCACTGGTTAGAAAGGCACAGCGATGTTCGGTTATCGCGTTCCCGCACCCAACGAGGCGCTGCTGATCAGCGGACGCAAGCAGCGCGGAGCGGATGCGCTGCCGTTCAAGATCGTCACCGGGCACGGCGCCTTCGTCGTGCCGATCCTGTCCAAGGCCTCGCGGCTCAGCCTGGCGATGCAGGAGGCCGAGGTCGAGGAGGACTGCTTCACCCAACAGGGCCTGACCCTGGGCGTACGCGCGGTCATCGCCTTCAAGGTGGGCGACGACCACGAGTCGATCGCGGCCGCCGCCCGCCGGTTCCAGGGCGACCAGTCGCAGATGCCGATCCTGGTCGGCCGGATCTTCAGCGGCCACCTGCGCAGCATCATCGGCAGCATGACCGTCGAGGCCATCATCCGCGAGCAGCAGACCCTGGCCGACGCGATCGTCGACGCGAGCAAGACCGAGATGGCCCGCATCGGCCTGGACATCGACTCCCTGCAGATCAGCAGCATCGACGACAAGGGCGCGGGCTACATCAGGGCACTCGCCGCCCCGCACCAGGCCCGCGTCAACCAGGAAGCCAAGGTGGCACAGGCGATCGCGGACCAGGCAAGCGCGATGGCGCAACAGGAAAGCGTCCGCAACCAGGCCGAGTACGCCCGCCAGACCGCGATCGCCCAGGCGCACTACCAGGCCGAGATCGACCAGGCGCAACAGACGGCGGCCCAGGCGGGCCCGCTGGCCGCCGCGCAGGCCCAACAGAGCGTGCTGGTCGAACGCGCCCTGGTCGCCCAGAAGTACGCGGAACTGCGCCAGGCCGAACTGATCGCGGAAGTCGTGCGACCGGCGCAGGCGGAGGCCGAGCGGATCACCACGCTGGCCCACGCCCATGCCGACGCGACCAAACTGTCCGCCGAAGCGGCCGCGGCCCAGGACCGGATCGCCCTGGACCAACTCGTCATCCAACAGCTACCGGACCTGCTCCGAGCGGCGGCCCAGGGCCTGCAGGGAGCCAACCTGACGGTCCTCAACGGAGCAGAGGGCCTGAACAGCGTGGTCGCATCGCTGGCAGCACAGGGAATGGCGTTGCTGGAGACGGTCCGCAAGGGCATCGACCCGATCCCCGGGGCGCCGTCACGGCCGTAACCGCGATCGCACTGATACTCAGCCGCCGAGGAAGGCCAGGACCGCGCGGACTCGGCGGTGGTCGTCGGGGGCTGGGGGTAGGTCGAGTTTGACCAGGATGTTCGCGATGTGTTTGGCGACCGCTGCCTCTGACACCACCAGCGCCCGTGCGATCGCCGCGTTCGAGCGGCCCTCCGCCATCAGCCCGAGCACCTCGCGCTCCCGAGGGGTGAGCCGCGTCAACGGGTCTCGGCGCCGGCCCAGCAGCTGCGCGACCACCTCCGGGTCGACCGCGGCACCCCCCGCGGCGACCCGGACCAGGGCGTCCATGAACTCCTCTACCCGGCCCACCCGGTGCTTCAGCAGGTAGCCCACCCCGCGCCCGCCGCCGCTGTCCAGCAACTCTGCCGCGTACGTCGGTTGCACGTACTGGCTCAGCACCAGCACCGGCAGGCCCGGGTAGGCGACCCGCAGCTCGACCGCGGCCCGCAGGCCCTCGTCCGTGAAGCCCGGCGGCATCCGCACGTCGGTCAGCACCACGTCGGGCCGTTCGTATGCGACCGCCGTAGTCAGGGCCGACGCGTCGCCTACCGCGGCGATCACCTTGTGGCCGAAGCGTTCCACGATGCCGATCAGGCCCTCGCGCAGCAGCACCGCGTCTTCCGCGACGACTATCCGGAGCACGGCAGCTCCACCCTGATCAGCGTCGGCCCACCCGCCGGGCTCGACAGCAGCATCCGGCCGCCGGCCACCGCTACCCGGTCGGCCAGGCCGGCCAACCCCGTCCCCAGCGCCAGGTCGGCGCCACCTCGACCGTCGTCGCGTACCTCCAGGACCAGGGTGTCGACGTGCAGCCGGGCGTGCACCGATGCCGACAGAGCCCGGCTGTGCCGCGCCACGTTCGTCAGGGCCTCGCTGACCACGAAGTGCGCCGTCACCTCGACCGGCGTCGGCAACCGTCGCGGCAGCTCGACATCGACGGCCACCGGGACCGGCGACCGGTCGGCCAGGTCTGTGACCGACGCGGGCAGGCCACGATCGGTCAACACCTGCGGGTGTACGCCGCGGATCAGCTCGCGCAGCTCGTGGTGGGCTCGCTCGGCCTCGTCCTGCGCCGCCGTGAGGTGTTTGGCCGCCGGGGAGTCGTCGGCCACGTCCAGGCGCGCGAGGCCGATCGCCATGCTCAGCGCGACCAGCCGCTGTTGCGCGCCGTCGTGCAGGTCCCGCTCGATCCGGCGCCGCTCGACGTCGAACGCGTCGACCAGCCGGGCCCGCGACCGGGCCACCTCGACCAGTTGCGCGCCTAGCTCGGCGTCGCGCGGCGCGAGGACGGCCCGGGCCAACGCCGCTCGTGCCGCCGCCCAGACCGTCACCGGATAAGCCGCGAACGGCAAGAGGGCGAGCCCGGCCACCACGAAGAGAAACCCAGGGACGATGTTGGACTCCTGGAAGAACGGCGTGGCGATCAACGACACCGGGATGCCGAGCACGATGCCCAGCATCAGCGCGTCGATCCACCACAGCGCGCCCAGCGAGACCACCGTGTAGCCGAGCTCCCGCCACGTCGCCGGCTCGCGCAGCCGCGTGCGTACCCAGGCGATCCGGCCCTTGCGATCCGGTCTGCGGTGCGGGTCGGGCAACGGGTCCGGGTCGACCAGGCGCAGCCGCCAGCGCTCGAACCGGCCGACGGCGATGCCGGAGAGCGCCACCGCGAGGAACGCCACCAGGCCGACCAAGGCCAGGGCCAGCAGGGCGCCGGCCAGCAGGAGGCCGATCAGCACCCCGGCGGTCACGGCGCCGAGCAACACCCCCGAGATCAGGTACGCCACCGACCGCCACGGCCAGGACGACGCGAGGAAGCCCAGCGGGCGTTCGCTCACGGCCTGGAAAGCGGTCCGCGCAGTCACCAGCCGACCGTACCCGGCGGTGCCCTGATCGACGGTAGTCCCAGGTATACCCCCGGTTGTCGCCTTCACGCCCGTGTGCCGGACGCCGGTCGCCGGTTGGCTGGCAGGCATGACGATCACGACAGGTGCACGGCAGGCCGAGGCGGTCACGCTGCGGTCGGTACGGCGCACGTACGGCACCGGCGGAGCGGCGGTGACCGCCCTCGACGGCGTTTCGGTCGGCTTCCGCGACGGGAGCTTCACGGCGGTGATGGGCCCGTCCGGCTCCGGCAAGTCGACGCTGCTGCACTGCGCCGCCGGGCTGGACCGGCCGACGGAGGGCACGGTCTCGGTCGGCGGCACCGACCTCGGCGGGCTCTCCGAGCACCGCCTGACCGCGCTGCGCCGGGAGCTGATCGGCTTCGTCTTCCAGGAGTTCAACCTGGTCTCCGCGCTGACGGCGGCGCAGAACGTCGCGTTGCCGCTTCGACTGGCGGGCCGGCGGCCGGCGCCGGAGGACATCGCGACCGCGCTCGCGGACGTCGGGCTGGCCGACCGGGGCGGGCACCGGCCGAGTGAGCTGTCCGGCGGGCAGCAGCAGCGGGTGGCGATCGCCCGCGCGCTGGTCACCCGGCCGGCAGTGGTGTTCGCGGACGAGCCGACCGGCGCGCTGGACCTCCGCTCGTCGCGGCAGGTGCTCGCGCTGCTCCGGGAGGCCGTGCACGGGCACGGCCAGACGGTCGTCATGGTCACCCACGACCCGCTGGCCTCCGCGTACGCGGATCGCGTGCTGTTCCTCGCCGACGGTCACCTGGTCGACGAGCTGACCGCGCCCGGCACGCCTGGTGACGCCGGGTTCGCCGCCGAGGTCGCGGCTCGCATGGCTCGGCTGGAGGCGTGATGCTCTCGTGGTCGACCGTCCGGGAGCGGTGGACGGGTTTCGTGGGTTCGTTCCTCGCGCTGACTCTCGGAGTCGGCGTGCTCACCGCGTCGCTGGTGGTTTTCGTCTCCGCCCAGCCGGCCGTGCCGGACCGGCTGGCCGGGGCCGCGGTGGTGGTCCAGTCCCCGGCCGGAGGCGAGGACGCCGAGTCCTACGTGGAGTACGTGCCGTGGTCCGCCACCCGCGCCGAGGAGCTGGCCGGATCGCTGCGCACCCTGCCCGGCGTCGCGGCCGCGGTGCCGGACCGGTCGTTCTACGCCCAAATCGTCCGCGAGGGCCGACCTATCGGTGACCCGGCAGCCGGTGACCCGCTCGGGCACGGTTGGTCGACGGCGGCGTTGGCGCCGTACCGGTTGGTGTCCGGCGCCGCGCCGAGCGCACCCGACGAGGTGGTGCTGGACGCGGGTTACGGGCTCGCGCCTGGGGACTCGGCCACCGTGCTGACCGCGACCGGCCCCGCGTCGATGCGGGTTTCCGGGACGGTCGACGGCCCCGGGATCTACGTGTCGGACGCGTCGGCGGTCGCGCTGGCACCCGGCGTACGCGCGATCGGTCTGGTCCTGGAACCCGACGCGTCCGCCGAGACCGTGGCCGCCGCCGCGCGCGCGAGGATCGGGGGTGCCGGCACGGTGGTGGCCGGCGACGCGCGCACGGCCCTGGAGCCGGAGGCGGTCAGCCGCACCCGGTGGTTGGGCACGCAACTGATCACGGTGATGGTGGTGCTCGCGGCGTTCGCGACCGTGTTCGTGATGGCGTCGACCGCCGCGCTCAACGCCTATCAACGGCGCCGCGAGCTCGCCCTGTTGCGGGCGATCGGCGCGACGCCCCGGCAGACCCGCCGGCTGCTGCTCGGCGAGGCGCTGGTGGTCGGCGTGGTCTCGTCAGCGGTCGGCGCCGCGCTGGGCGCGTTGGCGGCGCCCTGGTTGGGTGACCTGCTGGTGCGGGCCGAGCTGGAGCCGGCCGGTTTCGCGCCGAGCCCGTCCCTGCTCGCCGTCGGCCCCGCGGTGGTGACCGGGATCGTGGTGGCCGTGACGGGCGCGTGGGCCGCGGCCCGCCGGGCGGCTCGGGTGCGGCCGCTGGAAGCGCTGCGCGAAGCCGCCGTCGACCGCCGCACGATGACGATGCCGCGCTGGGTGTTCGGTGGCCTGTTCGGCGTCGTCGGGCTCGGGCTGGCCGTGCTCACGCCGATGGTGGAGGACGGCGCTTCGCTGACGACGGCGATCTTCTCGGCGCTGGCGTTGATCGTGGCGATCACCCTTCTCGCGCCGGTGGTCATCCCGCCGGCGTTGCGGGCCCTGACGCTGCCGCTGCGCCGGTCGGCCACCGGCGAGGTGGTACGGGAGAGCGCGGGAGCGGCGGTGCGCCGTACAGCCGCGACCGCCGGCCCCGTGTTGTTGACGGTCGGCTTCGCCGTGCTGATCCTCGGCATGGTCAAGACGATGTCGCCGGCGTTCGGCGGCGAGGACGCGCGGGCGTTGGGCGTCGACGTGGTGGTCACCGCCGACGGCACGCCGGGGCTCTCGGACGCGGTAGTGGCCGGCCTACCCGGGACTGTCCTGTCCAGACTGTCCACTCAGGTGTTCGTGGACGGAAAGGCACCGCGCGACGCGCTCGGCGTGGTGCCGGGCGCCGTGCCGGTGCCTGGCGACGCCGCCGCGCTGGCCGCCGGCACGGTGGTGGTCGCCGACCCACGCTGGCGGGCCGGGGACACGTTGCGGCTCACCTTCGCGGACGGCGAGGTCGTGCCGCTGCGGGTCGCCGCCTCGGTCCCGCCGGAGGCACTGCCCACACCGCTGCTGCTGCCGCGCGACCTGGTCCGGCAACACGACCCGTCGGCGCTGACCCAGACGGCGTACGTGCGCGGCGCACCCCCGTCCGCCGTCAGCGCCGGCCTCGGCGTGCTGGCGCAGGACCCCCTGACCTACTCGTCGAACGACGACGAGGACGGCCTCGTGTGGATCTTCGTGCTGGTGATGGTCGGAATGTCGGTCGGCTACACGAGCATCGCGGTGGCCAACACGCTGGTGATGGCGACCGGCGACCGGCGCCGCGACTTCCGGGTGCTGCGGCTGTCCGGCGCGACCGACCGGCAGATCCTGCGGATGGTGGGCACGGAGACCGCGCTCGTGGTGGTGTTCGGCACGGCGGTCGGCGCGCTCGTGGCCTTACCCGCGCTGCTCGGCATCCGGTCCGCGCTGGCGGGCCAGACCGGCCTCGACGTGCAGCTGATCGTGCCGTGGCCGGAGATCGGGGTCGTGGTCGCGGTGTGCGCCGCCCTCGCGCTCGGCGCGGCGCTGCTGGCCACCCGCCGCACACTGCACCGTGCGCAACCGCGATGATGTCGATGGGTGACGGCGCCGTCCCGGGCGGAGGTGCGTATGCAGCCGTCGACAGGTCGCTACCTACTGACGCTCGGCCCGACCATCCGGCGCGGCGAGATCCTCGGGCTGTGCGAGCGGTTGGCCGCGCTCGGCCGCCCGGTGCGGGTGGTGGTCTGCGTCGCCGCGGTCGCGGACCCCGACATGCTGACGGTCGAGGCGCTGGCCCGGATCTGCCTGACCGCCCGCCGGCACGGCTGCGAGGTCAGCGTCGAGGGTGCCGACGAGCGGCTGTGCCACCTGCTCACCCTGACCGGCCTGCTCGGGGTGGTCCCGATCGACGATCCGGGCGGTTGACCGTCAGGCCGGCACCGGGGCTCCGGTCAGCTCGTCCGCGCGGGCCCACCAGCGTCGTCGGTCCGGCGGCAGCCGGGGCGGCGCGGGGCTCGCCGGACGTCCGACGAGCCTCGCATCCGCCTCTGGCGGCTATCCGCCGCTGGCCAGGTCGCGCCGGCGGAAGCCGGCCAGGCCCGCCGCCGTCAGCGCCGCCGCCAGGGCGACCAGCCAGACCAGCGGCGTCACGGTCAGGTCGCCGCCCGGCAGTGCCGGCAGGTGGCTGAACGGCGACAGGTCCAGCGCCCACTGGCTGAGCTGGAGGATCGCGCCGAGCTGGCCCAGCAGCAGGAAGAACGCCAGGACCGCCCAGCCCAGCGAGGTCAGCCGGGGCAGCAGGCCGAACAACAGCACCACGATCGCCACGGTGAACCAGACGGCCGGCACCTGGACGGCGGCCGCGCCGGTCACCCGGCCGATCGCGCCGCCGCCCTCCCCCGATGCGCTGCCGTAGCCGATCCCGAGGAACAACCCGGCCACGAGCAGGCCGAGCGCCGGGCCGAAGAACGCGAACAGCAGATGCCCACCGACCCAGCGCGTACGCCCGACCGCCGCGGCCAGGACCGGTTCGGCGCGCAGCGCGCTCTCCTCGCTCCGAGCCCGCAGGGCCGCCTGTACGCCTTGGCCGGCCGCGCCGATCCCCATGATCGCGAGACCGGCGGCGATCACCATGTCGGCGATCGAGGCGCCGCCGCCGAGCCGGCCGATCACGTCGCCCAGGTCGGGGCTGTCCTTGACGGCGTCGACGGCCGCGTCGGTCGCCGAGCCCAGGAACACGCCGAGCACCGCGTACCCGATCAGCCAGCCGAACAACGTCGAACGCTGCAGCCGCCAGGCGAGGCCGAGTGGGGAGAGCAGGGCGCGCGACGCCCGGGCGGGCCCGGGCCGCGACGCGATGAGACCCGCGTCGAGGTCGCGCACGGCGTTCAGCCGGTACGCGACAGCGGCCAGCAGCGCCACGACCAGCACCACGACCCCGGCCACCCACCAGCGTTCGGCGGCGAACGGCCGGATCCGCTGGAGGAAGCCGATCGGCGAGATCCAGGACAGGGGCGAGTTCAGGTCGCCGCCGGCGTCGCCGAGCATCCGCAGCAGGAACGAGCCGATCAGCACCGCGCCCGAGATCCAGCGTGCGGTGCGCGCACCCTGGGTGAGTTGGGCGACCACCGCCGCGATCGCGCCGAAGAGCAGGCAGGCCAGGAAGTACTGGAGGCCGAGCGCGACCGAACCCGTGCCGCCGGCGCCGGCCGCGGCGGTGCCGAGCGCGGTCAGGCCACCGACGATCGTGCTCGCCAGCAGCGCGATTAGGAGGGCCGCGGCCAGGCCGGCCTGGCGACCTACCACCGTGGAGCCGAGCAGCTCGCGGCGGCCCTGTTCCTCTTCGGCTCGGGTGTGCCGGATGACGGTGAACGCGGTGGCCAGCGCGACGATCAGCAGGATGATGCTGGACCGCCAGGCGGTCATGCCGCCGAGGTTCGGTGCCCAGATCGGTCCGTACACGGCGGTCAGTGACGGGTTGGACATGGACGCGGCGAACTTCGCGAGCTCGGCCGGGTCGGGATAGAGGCTGGCGAAGCTGCTGGCTACCAGACCAGGGAACAGCCCGAGCAGGATCGTCCACAGTGGGAGAACGATGCGGTCGCGGCGCAGGGCCAGGCGGAAGAGGTGCCAGGTGCCGGTCACGCCGGGCCCTCCTCCTTCTGGTAGTGCCGCAGGAAGAGCTCCTCCAGCGTCGGCGGCTGGCTGGTCAGGCCGCGCACCCCGACTGTGGAGAGCGCGCGCAGCACGGTGTCGAGCTCGGCGTTGTCGACCTGGAAGCGGACGCGCTCGCCCTCGACGACCAGGTCGTGCACGCCGGGGAGCGCACCGATCCCGTTGGGCTCGCCGGCCAGCTCGGCGTGGATCGAGGTGCGGGTCAGGTGGCGGAGCTGGGCCAGGGTGCCGGACTCGACGGTGCGGCCGGCCCGGATGATGCTCACCCGGTCGCACAGCGCCTCGGCCTCGGCGAGGATGTGGCTCGACAGCAGGACCGTGCGCCCGGCGCCGCGCTCGTCGTTGATGCAGCTCTGGAACACGGACTCCATCAGCGGATCGAGCCCGGAGGTCGGCTCGTCGAGCACGAGCAGCTCCGCGTCGGAGGCCAGGGCGGCGATCAGCGCCACCTTCTGCCGGTTGCCCTTGGAATAGGTGCGGCCCTTCTTGCGCGGGTCCAGCTCGAACCGCTCGACGAGCTCGTCGCGGCGCTTGGTGTCGAGCCCGCCGCGGAGGCGACCGAGCAGGTCGATGACCTCGCCGCCGGTCAGGTTGGGCCACAGCGTCACGTCGCCGGGCACGTAGGCGAGGCGGCGGTGCAGCGACACCGCGTCGCGCCAGGGGTCTCCCCCGAACAGGGTGGTGGTGCCACCATCGGCCTTGAGCAGGCCGAGCAGCACACGGATCGCGGTCGACTTGCCCGCACCGTTGGGGCCGAGGAAGCCGTGCACCTCTCCGCGGCGCACCTCCAGGTCAAGACCGTCGAGGGCGCGGGTCCGGCCGAAGCTCTTGACGAGCCCGTTGACCGAAATGACGTTCTCCATAATTTGGAAGCTACACTTGCTTCACAAAGTTGTGAAGTTTGATTCGCGTCAAGAGCGCGTCAAGATAGATCACGGGTACGGAGGAGGTGCGCGACATGGGTGGGGAACGCGACGAAGCAGCCCTGCGGCAGTACGTCGAGGACATGGCACGGCTCTACGCCGACTGGGGCTTCCCGCGGATGGCGGCCCGCGTACTCATGCAGCTCATGGCCTCCGACGCCGGCTCACTGACGGCCAAGGAGCTCAGCGACGGCTTGGAGATCAGCCCGGCGGCGGTCTCGCAGTCGGTGCGCTATCTGCAGCATCTCGGCCTGCTCGAGCGCGCGGCGGTACCCGGCTCCCGCCGCGACCGCTACAAGCTTCCGGACGACGCCTGGTACATGGGCTCGATCGTCAAAGGCACCCTGTTCGAACAGGTAGCCAAGCTGGCCGAGGGCGGCGTCACGGCCGCCGGCGGCCGATCGACGCCGGCCGGCGACCGGATCGCAGCGATGGGCGACTTCTACGAGTTCATCCAGAGCGAACTCACCGGTTTGCTCCAGCGCTACCTGCAGCACCGCGAAACGCTCAAGGACTCAGAGCAGCGGTAGTCCGATGTAGCGCGCTTGGGCGCGCATCTGGTGCTCGAAGAGCGGGCCGGGTAGCTCGACCGCGTTGTTGAGCTGGCCGAAGATCTCGAAGCTGACGAAGCCGAAGAGTTGCAACCAGGTGCCGAGGGTGCGGCTGAGCGCCCCGATCGGCACGCTCGGCGCGATGATCTCGCCGATGCGCGCGACCTCGCCCGCGACTTCGGGTGGCAGCACGTCGTCGTAGCGCAGCAGGCCGATCCGGGCCGCGTCCTCGATCACCCCGCCGAGGATGGTCACCGCTCGCGTCGCCACCGCCACCGTGTCGGCCGGGGCCGCGTAGCCGGGGACCGGGCTGCCGTAGATCAGCGCGTACTCGTGCGGGTTGGCCAGGGCCCAGTCCCGCACGGCGTGGCAGATGGCGAGAAACCGGCCACCGAAGTCGCCCCGCTCGACCGCGCCCTCGGCGGCCGCGACCGCGTCACCGAGAGCGGTGTACGCGTCGAGGATCAGCGCCGTCAGCAGGTCGTCGCGGCTCGGGAAGTAGCGGTAGATCGCCGACGAGACGATGCCCAGGTCGCGGGCGACGGCCCGGAGCGACAGGTTCGCACCCTCGGTGGCCAGCTGTCGCCGGGCGATCGCCTTGATCTCGTCGATCATCTCGGCCCGCAGCCGGGCCCGCATGGAGGTGGCCTTCACGAGAACAAGTGTCTCATAAGAGAGCACTGCTCTTGACAGAGGGCACCGCTCCGTGGACTATTGCTCTCAAGAGAGAGCAGTGCTCTCGCAATCCACTCGATGGAGGAAGACCATGCATGTCATCGTCGGCGCCGGAGCAGTTGGCAGCACCACCGCCCGCCAGCTCGCCGAGGCCGGTGAGCAGGTACGCCTGGTCACCCGCAGCGGCAGCGGCCCGGTCCACCCCAACATCGAGCGGGTCGCCGCAGACGCGGGCACCGCTCTGACCAAGCTCAGCAAGGACGCGGTGGCGATCTACAACTGCGCGAACCCGCCGTACCACACGTGGCCGACCGACTGGCCCCCGATGGCCGAGGCGATGCTGGCCGCGGCCGAGGCCAGCGGCGCACCGCTGGCGATCACGGGCAACCTCTACGTCTACGGCCCGGTGGACCGCCCGATGACCGAGGACCTGCCCCTGGCGGCACCGACCGTCAAGGGCCGGGTGCGGGTCAAGATGTGGGAGGACGCGGTCGCCGCCTACCGGTCGGGCCGCATCAGCGGTGTCACCGAGGTGCGGGGGTCCGACTACCTGAGCCCGCGCTACTCGGTCATCGAGATGGCCATGCCGGGCCTGCGCGCCAACAAGACGATCTGGCTGCCGGGCCCGCTCGACAACCCGCACACGTTCACCTACACGGGCGACATGGGCGCCGCGCTGATCGCGCTGGCCCGCGACCCCCGGGCCTGGGGCCAGGCGTGGCACGTGCCCTCACCCGCCCCGATGACCCTGCGCGAGGTGGTCACGAAGGTCGCCCAGGTGGGCGGCTACCCCCTACCGCGGCTCCGCAGCTACCCGAAGGCGGCGATCCGAGCCGCTGGGCTCTTCGACCGCCGCACCCGGGAGTTCGTGGAGATGAGCTATCAGTGGGAACGCCCTTTCGTGCTCGACACCACGCTGGCCGAGGCAACCTTCGGACTCTCGGCCACCCCCGTCGACGAGGCGGTCCGCGCCTCGATCCCAACCGCCGACCCGGTCACTGCCTGACCGGTCGGTGCGGTGCGGCGGCGGTGGTAGGCGTAGGCCGCGAGCAGCAGCGTCACGCTCCACAGTGGCCAGAAAGCCATCGGCCACATCGCGATCTCGCCCGAGGCCATGTCGCCGATCAGGTCTGGGTCGCTGAGGAAGCTCGCGCTCGCGCCTGCTACCGCGATGGCTACCGCGGTGGCCGGGATCGTGGCCAGCTTGATCGGGACGCGGCGGCCGGACAGGCCGATCATCCAGCGCGGGAAGCGTTCGCCCCACGGGTGCACCAGGCCGATGGTCAGCCAGGTGCCGACCAGCGCGAACCCGCCCAGGCCCGTGGCCGCGAGCGCCATGTCGGGGTCGTCGAAGCTGTCGTCGATGAGCCCGAGCGCGACGCCGACGGCCAGGCCCAGTCGGGTCACCGCGTACAGGGCCGGGATCGCCGCCGCGACATAGGTGACCCACGTGCCCCAGCGGACCGGGCCGGACCGGACGGGGCCGCGCCAGGTCAGCAGGGCCCGGGCCAGCAGCAGCCCACCGACGATGGCCCACACCTCGTTCGCGGTGGTCCAGTTGAAGATCACGCCGTAGTCGATGTCCGACGGCCAGCCGAACGGTGCGCCGATCAGCAGCATCGGGGTGTAGCCGGCTACGGCCAGGATGTGGGCGCTGGGCACCAGAACCACCAGCGCGGCTACCGCCGCCCAGCCCGCGCCCAGCAGGATGGGCCGGGGTCGGATCGGGTGGCGGCCCGCCGAGGCCAGGGCGAGCACGCCGACGCCGAGCAGCACCACGGCGTACACGGCGGCTCCGATGTCGACCGGCACCGCGCGCAGCGGGTGCAGTTGGTCGTCCGGGTTGTTGGCGCCGAACGGGTAGCCGTCGCCGGTCAGCGCCCAGACCGCCGCGACCACCCCATAGCTCAGCGCCCAGGCAGCGGCCAGATAACCGGCCAGGGATCGTGAGTTCGTCATGCCACCCAGGCTCCCGTCGGGACGCCCAAGGGAACTCCCCGCGCGGCGTGAACCCGCTCCCCCGCGAGGGGGACGGCTCAGCCGGTCGGAGTGACGAAGCCGGACTCGTACGCGGTGATGACCGCCTGGACGCGGTCGCGGGCGCCGAGCTTGGTCAGCACGTTGCCGACGTGCGTCTTGACCGTCTCGCCGCCGACCACCAGCCGGGCCGCGATCTCCGCATTGGACAGTCCCGCCGCCATCAGCCGCAGCACCTCGGCCTCGCGCGTGGTCAGTCGACCCACCCGCCGGTCGGTCTGGCCACCCCGGGCCGCGACGAGCCGGCGGATGGCCGCCGGGAACAGCAGCGAGTCGCCGCGCGCGACCAGCCGGATCGCGTCGACCACCTCGGCCGGCCGGGCCCGCTTGAGGAGGAAGCCGCTGGCACCCGCGCGGAGCGCGTCGTACACGTAGTCGTCGTTCTCGAAGGTGGTCACGACGATCACCCGCGGCGGCGTGGCGGCGGTGCTCATCAGGTGCCGGGTCGCCTGGATGCCGTCGACGTCGGGCATCCGGACGTCCATCAGCACGACGTCGGGCCGGTGCCGGGCGACCAGCGGCGGCACCTCGGCGCCGTCGCCGGCCTCGGCGACCACATCGAGGTCGGGTTCGGCGTCGACGATCGCGCGCAGGCCCACCCGCACCAGCGCGTCGTCGTCGACGATCAGCACGCGGACCGTCATGACCCTCCCGTCGGCAGCCGCACCGCGACCGTGAACCGCCCGTCGGCCCGGCCGGCCGTCATCCGCCCGCCCAGCACGTCGACCCGCTCGCGCATGCCGGCGAGGCCGCGCCCGGACGGGTCGTCGGGCCCGTCGCGGGTGACCGGGTTGGCCACCTCGATCCGCAGCGACCGGTCCGCGACCGCGATGTGCACGGTAACCGGCACGGGGCCGGCGTGGCGCACCGCGTTGGTCAACGCCTCCTGGACGATCCGGTAGCCCTCGCGCGACAGCGCCGCCGGCACCGTCGAGAGAGGACCCTCGCGGGTCAGCGCCACCCGCAGACCGCCGCCGCTCACGTCGGCGACGACCCGGTCGACGTCGGCCAGGGTCCGCTGTGGCGCGGGTCGGTCGACGCGCTCGGCCGCCCGCAGCAGGCCCAGCACGTGGTCCAGGTCGTCCATCGCGGCCCGCCCGGTCTCCTCGATCACGGTCAACGCCCGGCGTACGAACTCCGGGTCGTGCAGCGCCCGCTGAGCGGCGGCGGCCTGCAGCGTGGTGACGGTGAGCGCATGGCCGACCGAGTCGTGCAGTTCGCGGGCCAGCCGGGTGCGCTCGACAAGCTGGCCGGCCCGGGCCTCCAGCGCGGCGATCCGTTCGGCCGGCGACGGCCCGAGCAGGGTCGGTGCGATCTGTGCGGCCAGCGCACCGAGCCCGGCGACCGCGTAGCCGAGCAGCACGAGCAGCACGATCCCGGCCGCGGTGAGGCCCGCCGGGTGCCAGCTGGGGAACGGCAGGCCCGTGCGGCTGATGCTGCCGCCCGCGAACCACTGGAACACGAAGACCAGCGCCATCGGCAGGGCGCTGAACAGGGCCAAGCCGACCAGAGCTCCGAACGCGAGGTGCAGGCCGAACCAGAGCGCGCCGCGCAGGGCGGTCTCCCGGTCGGCGGGGCCGGTCGGATCGGGCAGGTGCACCCCGAGCAGCCCGCGCGCGGCGGCGATCTCGACGGCCCGGGTGCCAGGCAGGAAGGCCGGCGTCACGGCGATCACGGCCGCGACCAGGACCAGCAGCCAGGTGGCCGACTTCGGCACGTCGTCGCTGGTCAGCATGCTGACGAAGACCACGGTCAGCAGCACGTACGGCAGCGCGATCACGCCACCGAGCAACAGGTACACGCCGCGCAGAAAGGTAGAACCCCGAACCAGCGGCGCCAGAACGCGGGTCACACGCCCGATTGTCCAGGCACCGGGAGCATCGCGCTACGCGCGTTTGCTCTGCACCCATATACGCATCACCCCCACCGACGGGTGATGCGTATATGGCTGCAGAGCAAGGGCGTCAGCTCAAGATGGCCCGCGCCGAGTTGATCGGGATGGCGAAGCCGATGCCGATCGAGCCGCCGCCCTGGCTGGTCGAGGCGTTGGCGACGTTGATCGCGATCACCTGACCCGCGGCGTCGACCAGCGGCCCGCCCGAGTTGCCGGAGTTGATCGGCGCGTCCGTCTGGATCAGGCCCGACAGGTTCAGGTCCTGGGCGTCGCGGTCGAGGGCCGAGACGATGCCCGAGGTGACCGTGCCGCTCAGGCCCAGCGGGCTGCCGAACGCCAGCACGGTGTCGCCGACCTGCACGGTGGAGCTGTCGCCGAGCGTGGCCGGGGTCAGGCCGGACGAGTCCACCTGCAGCAGCGCGAGATCGTGGCTCGGGTCGGTGCGCAGGATCTGCGCCGGCAGCGAACGGCCGTCGGACAACTGCACGGTCGCGCCCCCGGCAGCCTGCTCGACCACGTGGTTGTTGGTGATGATCCGGCCCTGGTCGTCGACGATCACGCCGGAGCCCTCGACCGTGCCGCCGGGCACCTGGACCATGATCGTGACGACGCTCGGCGAGGTGCGCGCGGCGACCGACGCCAGAGTCGCCGACGAGGTCGACACGTTCGTGGCGTTGGCGGCGGCGCTGGCCGTCGGGGCGGCGGACTGGTCGGTGTGCGCGCCGATCACGCCACCGGCGACGCCGCCGCCGAGGACGAGCACGAGCGCACCGGCGGCAACGGCAAGGCGCCGCCCACCGCGATGGCGGCCCGGCCCGGAGGAGGCCGGAGGGCCCGGCGTCCAGGGCGGGACCGGCCCGCCGGGGCCGGCCGGACCGGCCGCGGCCGGCTGGTGCGGCGGCCAGGGGTTCTGGGGATCGGTGCGGCTCAGCAAATCGGTCATGGGTCCACCGTGCTCCCCATATCTGCCCTGAACCTGAGGCCGCTATGTGACTTTCCTGAACGTCTCCGGCCGTACGGCGCGCCGGGGATCCTCCGATCGGGGGAGCTTGAGAATTAGGTGAGCCTAACTTAAGTTGATCCGAAAGCATTCCAAGGAGGCATCATGCGGCCGACGGCGGCAGAGGTGGCGCGCACGCTGGCGAGTGGCCGGCTCGAGGGCACGGCGCACGTCCGGGGCTACCCCGCCCGGGTGAAGGTCCGCCACGCCACGCCCCCCGACGGCCACCCGTTGGTGCTGACCGCGCTCGGCACCGAGCTGGCCGGGCGGCTGGCGACCGGACCGGTGGTGCTCAGCGTCGACGACCTGCCGCCCGTGCCCTGCTCACCCACCCGCGGCCGGCTCTGGCTGACCGGCACCGCGCACCTGCTCGACGGCGCCGAGGCACGAACAGCCGCCGACGCGTACGCCCGGGTCAGGCCCCTTGGTGATCTGCTCGACGTCGGCCGCGGCCAGGTGCTGTTCCGGATCGTCCCGACCGAGGTACGGATGGCCAACGGCCGGCAGTTGATCGAGGTCGACCCGGCCGACTTCCGTGCGGCCGACCCGGATCCGCTGGCCGCCGACGAAGGCCGGCTGCTCGCCGACCTCAACGACCACCACCTGCCCCAGCTCACGGACCTGGTCGAGCGCGTCTCCAAGAGAGCCGCGCCGCAGGAGTGCCGCGCGTTGCGGCTCGACCGATACGGGCTGACCGTCGGCGGTGAAGGGCGCGGCCCACGGCTGCGGCTCGGCTTCGAGCGCCCGGTCGCGTCGGTCTGCGAGCTGACCCACCTGATGCACGCCCTCCTGGCCGGCGGAGGAGTCGCCACGCGCTGACGGGATGGTGCACCCGCTCGGAAGATCGCGGACAATGTCCGGATGAGCGGCGGGGCATCGGGGTGGCGACGCAACCTCGTGGGTTGTATCGCGGTGGCCGCCGGAGTGTTCGCGCTGTCGTTCGGCGTGCCGGCGATCGACCGCGCGGTGCCGGACGCGACCGTGTCCAGCACGAAGCCGCTGGAGTTCGCGGACAACGCCAGCGTCGTGCCCCCACCGGACGCCGTCGTCGTCTCCGACCAGACCTCGCCCGACCAGGGCGTGATCACGATGGCGGTCGACGGCGTGCGCTACCGGCTCAGCGCCGAGAGCTTCCCCGGCACGCTGCAACAGCTCGCCGACCGGATCCGCGAGGTGGTCCAGAACGTGGCCGGCATCCAGGCCATCTCGCTCGACCAGCCCGTCACGTCCAACGGCGGCATACCCGGGCTCCAGGCCACGTACGTCGGTGAGAACCGCACCGGCTGGTACACCGTCTATCTCCTCGACGGCACCGGCGTCACCGCGGTGGTCGACGGCAACGACGCGGGGGTCACCGAACACCGCGCCGAACTCGAGGCCAGCGTCCGCACCGTCGTGATCGACCGCACCACGTGAGCGTCGACCAGGCGGCCACCCCGCCACCACCGGCGCCGGGCAGCCGGCGGGTGTTCGCCTCCTGGGGTGCCGCCGCCCGCTGGCCAGCGGTCTGGTTCTTCGTCGCGCTGACCATCGCCGGCATCGTGATCCTCGGCATCGCGTTCGGTCCGGCCATCGCCGAGTCACCCGGTGCGTTCGTGCTCGCCGCGGTCCTGTTCGCGATCCACGGCGCGGTGTTCGTGACGATCATCCGGGCGGTCGACTGGCTGGAGCCCGAGCCGCGCTGGCTGTTCGCCGCCGCGCTGATCTGGGGCGGGTTCGTGGCCAGCGCCAACGCGTTGCGGGCCAACACCGCGCTGGAGTCGATCCTCGTCAAGATCACGTCGCTGGGCTTCGTGCGGGACTGGGCGGCGGCGATCGAAGGGCCGACCGACGAGGAGATCCTCAAGACGCTCGGCATCGTCATGATCGTGCTGCTGGCCCGCCGCCAGATCAACAGCGTGCTCGACGGTGTGGTCTACGGCGCCTTCGTCGGCCTGGGCTTCCAGGAGATCGAGAACATCACCTACAGCTTGAACGCGGTCGCCGCGGCGGGTGACGACAGCGTCGCGGCGGTCCTGCAGGTCTTCCTGGTACGCGGCCTGCTGGCCGGACTGTGGAGCCACACCGTCTACAGCGCGATCGCCGGCGCCGGGGTGGCGTACGCCGTGCTGCACCGGGAACGCTCCTGGTTCAACCGGATCGGGGTCGCGCTCGGCGCCCTGGCCCTCGCCTGGCTCATGCACTTCCTGTGGAACTCCCCGGCGGCGGCCTCGCTGACCGACTACGCGGGCAGTTACGGCACGCTGCTCGTACTGCTGATCAAGGGATTGTTGATCCTCGGCACCTTCCTGGTCCTGCTGCACTTCTTCCGCAAGGACGAGTACGAGGGCGTGGCCGGGCCGCTGGAGAGCCTGCACAACCCGTGGATCGCCACGCACAACGAGATCGTCGCCCTGCGTGGCTGGCGCAGCCGGGGTCGGGCCCGGTGGAACGCCTATGTCTACGGCGGCCTGCGTGCCTACGGGCGGGTCCGCCAGCTCCAACGGGCCCAGGCCGATCTGGCGGTCGAGATGCGCGACAACGGCCCGGCCGGGTTCAACACCAGACTTCCAGAGCTACAACGCGCCCGGTACGGCGTGTACGAGCTCGGCATCACCGACGCGGACGCGCTCCACCCGACCACGACGGCCGGCCTGATCTCGTTCATCCTGGCGTTCGCCGTGCTGATCAACCCGATCTTCCTGATCCTCCCGCTGGGCTTCCTGGTGTTCGGGGTGGCCCGGGCCCGATCGCGCCACCAACGGGCGGACCCACGCCTGCGTACCGCCGCCATCCTCGCCCTGGTCTTCGCCCTCGCCTATCTCGTGAGCGTGATCGCGCGGGCGGCGGCGCTGGTCTAGGGCATGGCTCGTGGATCAGGGTGGTGCCCCGGCGAGGTCCAGGCGGCGTCCGGGCGTGCGCGGAGGTGGGTCGGATACCGG
This sequence comes from Asanoa hainanensis, assembly GCF_900188485.1. GTDB lineage: Bacteria > Actinomycetota > Actinomycetes > Mycobacteriales > Micromonosporaceae > Asanoa > Asanoa hainanensis. Next base: position 258,382 of record NZ_FZPH01000010.1, on the reverse strand, counting down.
TGTTGTATCCGGCCCGGCTCCGCGTGCGGTCGGACGTCGCCTGGGCCCGGCGGGGTGCCGGCCCTGATCCACGAGCCCTGCCCTGGGCGGTCGTAGGCTTCGGGGCGTGGGAACGGGCACGGAAGAGCTGCTCAGGGAGCTGGCGCCGCAGGTGCTGGGTGCGCTGGTGCGCCGCTACGGCCATTTCGACGCCGCCGAGGACGCGGTGCAGGAGGGGCTGCTCGCGGCCGCTACGCAGTGGCCGGCCGACGGTGTGCCGGACGACCCGCGGGCCTGGCTGATCCGGGTGGCCTCGCGCCGGCTGATCGACCAGTTGCGCAGCGAGGAGTCCCGGCGGCAGCGCGAGGAGAACGACTACCTCCGCGACCCGGCGGCGACCCGGGTGGCCCCCGCGGCCGACGCGGAACGGCCGGACGGCGACGACTCACTCGTGCTCCTGTTCCTCTGCTGCCACCCGGCGATCGCGGTGCCGGCCCAGGTGGCGCTGACCCTGCGGGCCGTCGGCGGGCTGACCACCGGCGAGATCGCGAGCGCGTTCCTGGTGCCCGAGCCGACCATGGGGCAACGGATCAGCCGGGCCAAACAGAAGATCAAGTCCTCCGGGATCGGCTTCGAGCTGCCGCCGGCGGAGTCCCGGGTGGCCCGCGTCGACGCCGTGCTGCACGTGCTCTATCTGATCTTCAACGAGGGCTACACCAGCTCGTCCGGGCCAGAGCTGGCCCGGGTCGAGCTGTCCGCCGAGGCGATCCGGCTGACCCGCATGCTGCACCGGCTGCTGCCCGACGACGGCGAGGCCGCCGGCCTGCTCGCGCTGATGCTGCTCACCGACGCCCGCCGCCCGGCCCGCACCGGCCCCGACGGCGAGCTCGTCCCGCTGGAGGAGCAGGACCGGTCGCGCTGGGACCAGACCGCGATCGCCGAGGGGGTCGCGCTGGTGTCCGGCGCGCTGGCCAGCACCCGGCCCGGCGCCTACCAACTGCAAGCGGCGATCGCCGCGGTGCACGACGAGGCGCCGACCGCCGCCGACACCGACTGGCCTCAGGTGCTGGCGTTGTACGACCTGCTCGAGCGGGTCTCCGACAGCCCGATGGTCCGGCTCAACAAGGCCGTCGCGGTGGCCATGGTGGCCGGGCCGCGCGCGGGCCTCGACCTGATCGCGGAGCTCGACGGCGACGAGCGGATGGCCCGACACCACCGGCTCGCCGCGGTACGCGCACACCTGCTGGAGCTGTCCGGCGACGCGACCGGCGCGGCGGAGGCCTACCGAACAGCCGCCGACCGCACCGGCAGCGAGCCGGAACAGCGCTACCTGCGTTCCAGGGCAAGGCGCTTGGCGGCGGTATGACGACCCTGCTGCACGTCGACATGGACCAGTTCGTGGCCGCCGTGGAGATTCTGCGCCGGCCGGAGCTGCGCGGGCTTCCGGTGGTCGTCGGCGGCTCGGGCGACCCGACGGCTCGGCGGCAGGTGGTCTCGACCGCATCGTACGAGGCCCGCGCTCACGGTGTCCACTCCGGAATGCCGCTGCGCCGGGCCGCGCAGCTCTGCCCGGAGGCGACGTTCCTGGCCACCGATCCAGCCGCCTACAGCGAAGCGTCCGAGCGGGTGATGGCCGTGCTGCGCGGGTTCCCGGTCGACGTCGAAGTCTGGGGCTGGGACGAGGCGTTCGTCGGCGGCGACATCGCCGACCCGCAGGCGCTGGCGGCGGAGCTGAAGGCCGCGGTGTTCGCGGAGACCGGGCTGAGCTGCGCGATCGGCATCGGCGACAACAAACAGCAGGCGAAGATCGCGGCGCGGTTCGCCAAGCCCGGCGGCATCCACACGCTCACCACCGCGACGTGGATGGCCGTCATGGGCGAGCGGCCGGCCGCCGAGCTCTGGGGTGTCGGCCCGAAGACCACCCGCAAGCTCGACGAGCTCGGCCTGCACACGATCGCCCAGCTCGCCGCCACGCCGCCGGCCGCGCTGGTGGAACGCTTCGGCCCCCGGCAGGCGGAATGGCTGCCGGCGGCGGCGGCCGGCGGCGGTGACACCCAGATCACCACGGAGCCGTGGGTGGCGCGGTCGCGCAGCCGGGAGAACACGTACGCCGAGGACCTCTCCGACCTGGCCGAGATCTCCCGGGAGGTCGGCGCGATGGCCCGGGCCCTGACGACCGACGTCGTCGCCGACGGCCGCGAGGTCACCCACGTCGCGGTGAAGGTGCGCTACGTCAGCTTCTTCACGCCGACCCGCGAGACCAAGCTGCGCGCGGGGCCGACCACCGACCCGGACGTCGTCGAGCAGGCCGCGTTGAGCCTGCTGACGAAGTTCGAGTGGAAGCGCCCCGTGCGCCTGCTAGGGGTGCGAGTCAACCTCAGGCAACCCGATACGTCGGCCGGATGACCGCGCGGGCCAGGTCGTGGAACGTGAGGTTGAAGCTGACCACCGCGGGCGACACGTCCGGCGTGACGTCGAGCTGCTCGACGTCGACCGCGTGCACCGTGAACACGTAGCGGTGCGGGTAGTCGCCCTTCGGCGGTGCGGCGCCGCCGTATTCCTTGGTGCCGTAGTCGTTGCGCACGCAGTAGGCGCCGGCCGGAGGCTCGGCGCCCTGCTCCAGCGAGGTCACCGACACGGGCACGTTGACCAGCACCCAGTGCCAGAAGCCGCTGTGCGTCGGCGCGTCCGGGTCGTAGCAGGTGATCACGAAGCTCTTGGTGTGGTCCGGGAAACCCGACCAGGACAGCTGCGGCGACCGGCCGCCGCCACCGACGCTCGGGTCGGCGAAGGTGTCGGCCATCTGCTCGCCGTCGGTCACGTCGTCGCTGGTCAGCGTGAACGACGGCTTCGGCGGCAGGAGGTCATAGGGATCCGGCGGTACGGGACGTTCGAGACTCATACGATCATCCTTCCTCAGCGTTTCGGCCAGTGCCATGGCGGCTCGTCGAGCTTTCCCTGCCCGACGATGTAGGTCTCGCCGTGGTCCTTGGCCAGCTCGACCGACTGGAGGTCGGCCTCGTCGGCGTGGGTGTCCAACGCGGACGCCAGCGCCCGCGAGTGGGTCACCACCACGATCTGCATCCGGCTGGACGCGCCCGCGATCAGGGAGGCCAGCGGCCGGATCAGCTCGGGATGCAGGCTGTTCTCGGGTTCGTTGAGCACCAGCAACTCCGGCGGGCGCGGTGTGAGCAACACGGCCACCCAGGCGAGATAACGCAGCGTTCCGTCGGAGAGCTCAGCCGCGGTGAGCGGGCGGAGCATGCCGGGCTGGCTGAACAGCAGCTCGAACCGGCCCGCCGTCGCCGTGACGTCCAGCGTGCTGCCGGGGAAGGCCAGCTCGACCGCGGCGTCGAGGGCGTTGCCGTCCCCGATCTCGCGGATCGTCTCGCACGCGGCGGCGAGGTCGGCGCCGTCCGGGCCGAGCACCGGCGTGCGGGTGCCGAGCTGCGCGCTGCGCATCGGGGCGTCCGCGTCGGTGCGCAGGTGGTCGTAGAAGCGCCAGGACCGGATGCGCTCACGGAGGAGCATGACGTCGGGCGCCCGCTGCGGGTCGACCAACTCGGCGAGCATGCTGTCGTACGGGCGCAGCCGCAGCTCGGTGGGCTGCCACTTCCCGCCGGGACCGCGTACGCCGACCGCCGCGTTGATCCGCTCGGTGAGCCGGGTGCTCGGCCGCAGCACCGGTCCGGACCAGGTGCACTCGGATTTGATCTCCGGATCGAGCCCGAACAGTCCCCGGTGACCCGGCATCTGCGGCATGCCGAGGTCGATGGCGTAGCCGAACGAGTCGGTGGCGAACCCCAGGCGCAGCGAGACGGGCCCGGTGCGCACCGTGCCCTGCACGGGGTGCTCCCCTTCGCGGACCGCGCGGCCGATCACGTCCGGACCGGCCCAGAGCGTCGACGGCAGCCCACCCTCGCGGGCGAGCGCAGCCACGGCACCGTTGCGCGCCGAGTGCGACAGCAGCCGCAGCGTCCGGTAGAGGCTCGACTTGCCACTGCCGTTGGCGCCGGTCACCACGTTGAGCCGGCGCAACGGCAGCACCATCCGGCGCAGCGACCGGTAGTTCTCCACCGCCAGCGTGACCAGCACCCGGACCACGCTAGCTCAGCAGGCGGGCCACCGAGCGCAGGGAGATGGGCAGCCAACTCGGTCGGAACCGGGCCTCGTAGGCCGCCTCGTAGATCGCCTTGTCGAGCTCGAAGGCGCCGAGCAGGTTGGCCCGGCTCCGCGGATCCTCGCCCGAGGCGGCCGCGTAGCCGTCGCAGAACGCGCCCCTGTTGAGGTCGGCCCACTCGCGCGCCCGGTAGACGACCTGGGCGTCGTCGGGCTGGTCGACGATCAGATGGTGCGGCGCGTACTCGAAGGACCGGAGCATGCCGGCGACGTCGCGCAGCGGCGAGTCGGGGCGGCGGCGTTCCTCGACCGGCTGGCCAGGCTCGCCCTCGAAGTCGATCAGCAGCCAGGTCTTCGGCGTGCGCAGCACCTGGCCGAGGTGCAGGTCGCCGTGCACGCGGTGGACGGTCATCTTCTCGCCGCCGACCGCCCGGAACGCGTGCGTCGCCGCGTCGACATGAGGTGCCAGCGCGGGTACGAAGGCCGCGGCGCGTTCGAGCCGGGCGAGCATCCGGTCGACGGGGAAGTCGACGGTCTCGCTGCCCAGCTCCTGGGCGAGCGTGCGGTGCACGACCGCGACCGCCTCGCCCAGCCGGTAGGACTCGCCGGAGAAGTCGCCGCCCACCTCGTTGGCGGCCAGGTCGGCCTCGCCGAACAGGTCGCGCACGCTGGTGGTGGCCATGGCCCAGCCTTCGGCCGAGTTCTCCGCGTACGCGGTCAGCATGCCGAGCGAGACCGGCTCACCGCGCTCGTCGGTGGTCTCCACCGCGCCCAGCAGTTGGGCCACGTTGGGGCAGCCGGCCCGGGCCAGCACCCCGTTGAGCTCGACGTCGGGGTTGATGCCGGACACCACCCGGCGGAACACCTTGAGGATCGCCGCCCGGTCGTACACGACGCTGGTGTTGCTCTGCTCGGTGTCGGCCACCCGGGCCGGCGCCTTCAGCGGGAGCTTGGCGTCGGGCTCGCGCCGGAACAGCAGGCGGCCGACGACCGCGTCCTGCTCGATGAGCTCGAGCAGCGTGTGGGCGGCCGACTCGGCGTAGAGGGCGTCGAAGCCGGCGCGGTCGGCCTCGTGGTCGATGCCGATCGTGGCCGTGCCGGCGAACTCCGGGCGCGGCTCGTCGTCCCAGGCGACGTAGACCTGGTATCGCTCGCTGCCGCCGTCTTCGTAGACCACGTCGAGCAGCACGTGGTCGAGCGCCTCGCGGAGCGCCGTGACCGCGACGGGCGTGACACTGTGGAGAGTCCGGCCGCGCCCGGCGTACCACCGCTGATGCGGCAGCCAGTCGGCGTACGGCAATGTCATGACTCCTCCATGTGCTGTTCGGCCGCGCGGGCCGGGTCATCCTCATCGGACGGTGGGGTGAGCTGGAACCAGTAGAACCCGTATCCGGGCAGGGTCAGCAGGTAGGGTAGCCGCCCGATCCGGGGGAACAGCACGCGTCCGGTCAGCTCGATCGGCGAATAGTCCGACCACGCCTGCAGGTTCAGCTCGATGGGTTGGGGAAAACGGGACAGGTTGTTGACGCAGAGCACCACGTCGTCCTCATGGTGACGCAGGTACGCCAACACGGCCGGGTTGGAGCCGCCGAGCTCCTGGAACGTGCCCACGGCGAACGAGTCGTGCCGGCGGCGCACCGACAGCATCAACCGGGTCCAGTTGAGCAACGAGGTCGAGCTGTCCCGCTGCGCCTCGACGTTCACCGATTGGTAACCGTAGATCGGATCCTGGTTGACCGGCAAGTAGATGCGGCCCGGCGTGGACGTCGAGAAGCCGGCGTTGCGGTCGGGCGTCCACTGCATCGGCGTGCGTACACCGTCGCGGTCACCGAGCCAGATGTTGTCACCCATGCCGATCTCGTCGCCGTAGTAGAGCACCGGCGAACCGGGCAGCGACAACAGCATCGCGGTGAACAGCTCCTGCTGGTTGCGGTCGTTCTCCAGCAACGGAGCCAGCCGCCGGCGGATGCCGATGTTGGCCTTCATCCGCGGGTCCTTGGCGTACTCCGTGTACATGTAGTCGCGCTCTTCGTCGGTGACCATCTCGAGCGTGAGCTCGTCGTGGTTGCGCAGGAAGATGCCCCACTGGCAGTTGGCCGGAATGGCCGGCGTGTTGGTGAGGATCTCGGAGATCGGGAAGCGGGACTCGCGCCGGACGGCCATGAAGATGCGCGGCATCAGCGGGAAGTGGAAGGCCATGTGGCACTCGTCGCCGCCGTTCTCGACGTCGCCGAAGTACGCCACCACGTCGGCCGGCCACTGGTTGGCCTCGGCCAGCAGCACCCGGCCCGGGAACTCGTCGTCGATCACCTTGCGGCAGTGCCGCAGGAAGGCATGCGTCTCGGGGAGGTTCTCGCAGTTGGTGCCCTCGGCCTCGAAGAGGTAGGGCACCGCGTCCAGCCGGAACCCATCGATGCCGAGATCGAGCCAGAACCGCAGGACGTCGAGCATGGCGTTCTGGACGGCCGGGTTGGCGTAGTTGAGGTCCGGCTGGTGCGAGAAGAACCGGTGCCAGTAGAACTGCCGGCGCACCGGGTCGAACGTCCAGTTGGACTCCTCGGTGTCGACGAAGATGATCCGGGCGTCCTGGTACCGGTCGTCGCTGTCGCTCCACACATAGAAGTCGCCGTACGGCCCGTCCGGATCCCGGCGCGACTCCTGGAACCAGGGATGCTGGTCCGACGTGTGGTTCATGACCAGGTCGGTGATCACCCGGATGCCCCGCTTGTGCGCGGCGTCGAGCAGGGCGACGAAGTCGTCGACGGTGCCGAACTCGGGCAGCACCTTGTAGAAGTCGCGGATGTCGTAGCCGCCGTCGCGCAGTGGCGAGTCGTAGAACGGCGGCAGCCAGAGGCAGTCGACCCCCAGCCAGGCCAGGTAGTCGAGCTTGTCGATCAGCCCGCGCAGGTCGCCGGAGCCGTCACTGTCGGAGTCGGCGAAAGCGCGCACCAGGACCTCGTAGAACACCGCCCGCTGGAACCAGGTCGAGTCGACCGGCACGTTTCTTGCGTGGTGGAAGTCGTCGGAGGTCGGATGCTCGACGATGCCGCGCTCGACGTGACTGCCCTCGGCCGGATCCGGTGGCTGCACCGAAAGAGTCCCAGCCGTCACGTCAGTCATGCATCCCACGCTAATGCCGAAAGCCGTTCGCCACAGGATGACGGCGCGGCTTGACAAACGAAGATCTTTTAGCTGCGCGGGGCCTACATGATCAACAGATTGTTTCCGCCCGGAGACTCCCCGTCGGCCGTGAAACCATCGCCGTCGATGTGCGTAGTCGGATTGTCACAGGCTGAACATGGCACGTTTACCCGATGGGATTATCTAGTAACTCTCGTCACAGTCATTCACCGGGGAACCGACTGCTGGGGAGGAGACGGTGACCACCGTCGCGCTCAAAGACGTCACCAAGATCTTTCCTGACGGAACGATCGCGGTCGACAACGTCAGTATGGACGTCAACGATGGCGAGTTCATGGTGCTGCTGGGTCCCTCGGGCTGCGGCAAGTCCACCGTGCTCCGGATGGTCGCCGGCCTCGAGGACCCGACCACCGGCGCCATCATGCTCGACGGCGACCTCGCCAACGACCTGCCGCCACGCGAACGCCGGATCGCGATGGTATTCCAGGATTTCGCCCTCTATCCGCACATGTCGGTCGGCGACAACATCGGCTTCCCGCTGCGGCTGTCGAAGGTCGAGGCGTTGGCGCGCGGCGAGCGCGTCGCCGACGTGGCGAGCGCGCTCGGCATCGGCGACGTGCTGGCCCGCAAGCCCAACCAGCTCTCCGGCGGCCAGCGCCAGCGGGTCGCGATGGGCCGCGCGATCGTCCGCCGGCCCGGCCTGTTCCTGATGGACGAGCCGCTGTCCAACCTGGACAGTGGGCTGCGGGCCGAGCTGCGCGCGGAGATCTCCGGCCTGGTGCGCGAGCTGGGTGTCAGCACGATCTATGTCACCCACGACCAGGCCGAGGCCCTGACCATGGCCGACCGCGTCGCCATCATGCGCAAGGGCGTGCTGCAGGACGTGGGCACCCCGACGCAGGTGTACGGGCGCCCGGCCACCCTGTATGTCGCCGCGTTCCTGGGCAGCCCGCGGATGAACCTGCTGGAAGCGTCGGTCTACGTGCACCTGGACCGGTACGTCACGCTCAACCTCGGCGACCAGGCGCTGTACCTGCCGTGGGACGACATCCGGGCGCGCGCGGTCGCCCACTACCACGGCGAGCGCATCGTGGTCGGGCTGCGCGCGGAGGCGCTGACCCCGGTCGCGCCCAACACTCCCGGCGACGTGCTGCAGGGCCGGATCCGCTATCTGGAGCACCACGGCCACGAGTCCCTGGCCTTCCTGGACATCGGCGCCACGGCGGTCGTCGTCGACGAGATGGGCAAGGCTCCGACGGAGCACTCCGGCGAGGGCGGCGCCCTGCGCCGCTTCGGGCACGCGATGCAGCGGTTGCGAAGCCGGGCCTCGAGCGCCCCGGCCGCGATCGAGGAATCCGGCTCGCGCACCCGCACGAGCGTGCTCAGCGATCCCGGCCGGCACCACCGGCGGGCGGCCGAGCTCGCGGTCCGGCTCGCGCCGTACCCGAACGTGCAGGCCGGCACTGCCCTTTCGGTCTCCGTGCGCATGGACGCCCTGCACTTCTTCGACGAACGCGGCGACCGCATCGACGTGGGGTGGCGCTGACCACACCGGTGGTCTAGCGTCAGCCCACTGATGGCACTCACCTCGGCCTTCAAGCTGCCGCTGCTGTTCCTGGTCACGCTGGCGATCTGCCTGCCGACGCTCTACCTGTTCAACCTGGTCTTCGGCGCGAGGCTCTCGATCCGGCAGTCGGTCTCGCTGGTCATGGTCGCGGTAACGGTGACCGCGATGCTGGCGGTGGCGTTCGCCCTGATCAGCCTGTTCTTCCTGATCACCGCGCCGGACTACGGCTTCTTCAAGCTGCTCAACGTAGCGATCCTGGCCCTGTCGGCGATCGTCGGGCTGCGCTTCCTGACGGGCGGCATGCAGATCCTGCACGCACACGGCCTGCTCACCCCCGCGAAGACTCCAGAGGCCACGCCGGTCGCCGAGAAGCCGGCCCCCGCCGAGGCGCCAGCGGTGGAGGAGAAGACGCCGGTCACGGTCGGCGCACCGACGGCCAACGGCGACGGCGCCGCGGCCCCGGCAGCAGTGCCCCCAGCGCGCATTGCCCGTGCTCGTCGCCCCGCCGGCGCCCCAGCAACAGCATGTCGTCTGGAACCCGGCGCTACAGCGTTACCAGGCCGCACGCCCAGCGGGCGTAGCGACCGAACGCCCCGCGAGCATGACCCTGCTCTACATCTGGATCCTGCTGTTCGGCTTCGTAGGCACCCAACTCGGCTGGACCCTACGTCCGTTCTTCGGCAACCCAGACTCCCCCTTCGCCCTGTTCCGAGAAATCGAGGGCAACTTCTACGCGGAGATCATCCGAACGATCGCCAATCTCTAAACGCCGCGCCCCGAAGGGGCGGGCCCCTCCCCCTGGGCCTCCGCAGCTCGGGCGGGGACCGGGGCAGAGCCCCGGAAACCCCCTACAGATCCCGACGAACAACCTCAGCCCCATACTTGGCAACGGCAGCGTTAGCGGTAGGACAGCTGCCCACATCCCGCCCACAAGCGGCAAGATCGCAGAGCCGGCAGATCCACGCACCCCCGTCCTTCTCTTGGACGATGCCCGCCATCACCTTGCCGATCAGGCCATCCAATGTGGAGCGTTCGGAGGGCGACAGCGCGCCCAACGCGTCCCGTAGCGTCGAGGCTCTAGCGCCCGAAAGCCGCTCCGCGGCCGCGCGGCCCTCCGGCGTAAGGGCCACCGATCGAGACCGACCATCCGAGCCCGCCCCACGCGTCACCAGCCCCGCATCAGCCAGCCGATCGACCAGCCGCACCGCACCCGACGGCGTCAACCCCAACACCCGCCGAAGCTGATCGATCGAAGGCCGATCAAGAAAGTGCAGCAACGCCGACAGCGCCGCAGCCGCAGTCGGGTTCCCCGCGGACGCCATCGCCGCCCCAGCCCGATCAGCGACCGCGAGCGCGAACGCCCCGAGCAGATTGGCTTGGTGATCGAGTTCGCTCACGCCAGCTCGTACCGAATCGTCAATGGCATGTGCGGATAGTCGGCGTGCGTAGAAACGCTCTCGGCCGTGCCAGAGATCCCCACCAGCTCACCGGTGCCAGACCCCGGCACCACAGCAACCTCGACCCGGGCCGTAGTGCCGTCATAGCTCCCCGACCCCTGCAGGACAAAGCTGCCGGACCGCCCACCCAAAGTCCCGTTGATCTCCATGACGGACACGTAGTCGCTGGTCCCATCAGCCCGGTAGTAGAGCAACGACTCAAAGAACCCACCGGTCAACCCATCACCGGTCCCGGCGAGCACGACCTCGGCCCGAGAGAACTTCCGGCCGTCGTCGAACTCCCGATAAGGCTTCTCATCCCAGGAGGTGATCTCGAGCTTCGTCTCCATGATCTCGGTCATGCCCTCCAACATATGTGTGACTCAGTCACATGTCAAATGACAATGCGAATTCAATGATCATTTTCGTGCGTTCCGCGTAGTGGGCGCGCATGAGCATGGCTATGTGGGTTCGACTAGATTTGACCCGTGCTGGGGCTACCCGATCACGTGACCGCCTGTCTGTTCGATATGGACGGCGTACTCACGCAAACCGCGACCGTTCACAACGCGGCGTGGACCGAGACATTCGACGATTTCCTTCGCCGGCGCAGTGAGCGCACCGGCGAGCCGTTCACGGCCTTCGACCCCCATTCCGACTATCCCAAATACGTCGACGGCCGCACCCGGGCCGACGGCGTGCGCACCTTTCTCGCGTCTCGCGGCATCACCCTGCCGGAGGGCGACCCCGACGACTCGCCGGAGGCCGACACCGTCAACGGCGTCGGCAACCGCAAGAACGTGATCCTGGTGCGCCGCATCCGCGAAGACGGCGTCGCGGTCTACGACGGTTCCGTCGACTACCTGCGGGCCGCCCGCAAGGCCGGGCTCAAGACCGCGGTCGTCTCGGCGAGCGCCAACACCCCCGACATCCTGCGGATCACGGGGCTCGGCGACCTGCTCGAGGCCCGGGTCGACGGCAACGTCGCGCGGGCCGAGAAGCTGCCGGGGAAACCGAAACCCGACACCTTCCTGCGCGGCGCGGAGCTGCTGGGCGTGGCACCGAAGAACGCGGCCGTATTCGAGGACGCACTCGCCGGGGTGGCGGCCGGTCGGGCCGGCAACTTCGGCGTCGTTATCGGCGTTGACCGGGTGGGTGGCACCCATGGCGCCGACCTGAAAGCACACGGCGCCGACGTCGTGGTGCGCGACCTTTCTGAACTGCTGGAGGGCACGGCATGATCCGTGAGCGGGCCTACCCGGTCGAAGCGTGGCACGTCCGGGAGACGAGGCTCGACGTCGACGTGCTGGCGCAGGCCGAGTCGGTCTTCGCGCTCGGCAACGGGCACATCGGGATGCGCGGCAACCTCGACGAGGGTGAGCCGCACGGCCTTCCCGGCACCTATCTCAACTCGTTCTACGAGCTGCGCCCGCTGCCGTACGCCGAAGCGGGGTATGGGTTCCCGGAGTCGGGCCAGACCGTCGTCAACGTGACCAACGGCAAGCCGATCCGCCTGCTGGTCGACGACGAGCCCTTCGACGTGCGATACGGCGACCTCGAGGCGCACACGCGGATCCTCGACCTGCGCGCCGGCACCCTCGACCGGGTGGTGCAGTGGCGCTCACCGGCTGGCCGGGCGGTCAAGGTGCACAGCACCCGCCTGGTCTCGTTCACCCAGCGCTCGATCGCGGCGATCCGCTACGAGGTCGAGGCGGTCGACGAGCCGCTGCGGCTGATCGTGCAGTCGGAGCTCGTCGCCAACGAGGAGCTGCCCGGGCAGAGCCGGGACCCGCGGGTCGCGGCGGTGCTGGAGCGCCCGCTGCAGATCGAGGAGCGGCTCACCGACAAGGACCGGGCGCAGCTGATCCACCGCACCAAGCGGAGCGGCCTGCGGGTCGGCGCCGCGATGGCGCACGAGATCAGCGGGCCGCCGCGCACCAACATCAACACCGAGGCGCACGACGACTGGGCCCGCACCACGATCGCCTGCGTGCTCAAGCCGGGCGAGAAGCTGGTCGTGGTCAAGCTGCTCGCCTACGGCTGGTCCAGCCGGCGTTCGCTGCCGGCCATCCGTGACCAGGTCAGCGCCGCGCTGGCCGCCGCCGAGTTCTCGGGCTGGGACGGCCTGGTCCGGGAGCAGCGCGAATACCTCGACACCTTCTGGGACGCCGCCGACGTGCGGGTCGAGGGCGACTCGGAGGTGCAGCAGGCGGTCCGGTTCGGGCTGTTCCACGTGCTCCAGGCCGGTGCCCGGGCCGAGCTGAGGCCGATCGCCGCCAAGGGCCTGACCGGGCCCGGCTACGACGGCCACGTCTTCTGGGACACCGAGATGTTCGCGTTGCCGGTGCTCACGTACACCCAGCCGGTCGCCGTTGCCCATGCCTTGCGTTGGCGGCACGCCACCCTGGAGATGGCCCGTGACCGGGCCAAACAGCTCGGTCTGCGCGGTGCCGCCTTCCCCTGGCGCACCATCCGCGGCCAGGAGTGCTCCGGGTACTGGCCGGCCGGCACCGCCGGTTTCCACGTCAACGCGGGCATCGCCGACGCGGTCCGGCGCTACGTGCAGGCCACCGGCGACGACGACTTCGAGCGCGAGATCGGGCTCGAGCTGCTGGTCGAGACGGCCCGGCTGTGGCATTCGCTGGGCCACCACGACCGGCACGGCAAGTTCCACATCGACGGGGTCACCGGGCCCGACGAATACACCGCCGTCAAGAACGACAACGTCTACACCAACCTGATGGCCCAGCGGAACATGCTGGTCGCCGCCGACTGCGTCAACCGGCACAGCGAGCGGGCCTGGCGGCTCGGCGTCGACGACGAGGAGACCGCCGCCTGGCGGGACGCGGCAGCCAACATGCACATCCCGTACGACGACGAGCTCGGTGTGCACCCGCAGGTGGAGGGCTTCACCCGCTATCAGGAGTGGGACTTCGACAACACGCCGCCGGAGGACTACCCGCTCCTGCTCAACTACCCGTACTTCGACCTCTACCGCCGACAGGTCGTCAAGCAGTCCGACCTGGTGCTGGCCATGCACTGGTGCGGCGACGCGTTCACCGACGAGCAGAAACTGCGCAACTTCGACTACTACGAGCGGCGTACGGTCCGCGACTCGTCGTTGTCGGCCTGCACGCAGGCGGTGGTGGCGGCCGAGGTGGGCTACCTCGAGTTGGCACACGACTATCTCGGCGAAGCCGCGCTGATGGACCTGCACGACATCCACAACAACACCCGCGAAGGGCTGCACATCGCCGCCCTGGCGGGTGCGTGGCTGGGTCTGGTGGCCGGCTTCGGCGGCATGCGCGACCACGAGGACCACCTCACGTTCGCGCCCCGGTTGCCCGCCCGGATCAGCCGGCTGGAGTTCGCGCTGATGTGGCGCGGCAAGCGGCTGCGGGTCGACGTCCGCCAGCACGAGGTCAGCTACTCACTGCGCGACGACGGCGACGCGGACGCCAGCATCGACCTCAGCCACTTCGGCGAGCCGATCACGGTGACCTGCGAGAAGGAGATGCGGATGCCGATTCCGCGGCTCGAACCGCACCGTCGCCAGCCCCGCCAGCCGGCGGGTCGGGCACCGGCCAGAAGGCCGGCACCCGACACCCGGCGGCGACCCTCAGAGGATCGATAGGTGCACGTGGTTGGTGTGGTCGCTGGACGGGTCGCCGCCCACACCGCTGTAGGGCTTCCAGTTGCCCGTGGACGGTAGCCACACCTGGCGGTACCAGATGACGTAGAGAATGCCGAGCTTGTCGGCATTCTTCACGAGGAACGCCGCCAGGTTGTTGCCGTAGAACCGGGCGTCGCCCTGGGCGTCACCGCTGCCGAAGTCGTTGGTCTTGAACACCGAGAAGTCGCAGGCGCGCCCCTTCGGATGCTCGAAGGGGCCGCCGTTCCGGTGGCACGACACGAACCGCTTGAAGCCCAGGCGCTGGGTCTCCTTGAGCGCGAACAGCATCCGCGGGGTGATGCACCCGTCGGTGGTCGGATCGTCCACACTGCACGACTGACCCGGGAACCCGCCGTCCGCACCACGCGGCGACTGCCGGGCGACCGGCTGGTTGGCGTACACGTTTCCGTTGACCGTCTTGCCGCCGGCCAGCTTGAACGCCTTGTCGACGTCGCTCTTCTGCTTGCTCATCACGGCGAGCTGAGCGGCTTCGCGCTTGACCTCGAGGTCAAGCTGGCTCTTGGCGGCCTGGGCCTGCTGCTGCGTCGCGGCAAGCTCGGCGAGTCGCTCGTTGTCATATTCCGACAACCGCTCGAGTTGCTCGGCCCGGTCCAGGAAGTCGTTCTGCGTGCGGGCGTTCAGCAGCATCAGGGCGGGACCGATCCGGCCGTTCATGTAGTTGTGCCGGGCGATCTCGACGGCCTGCGGCGCCAGTGCCGCCCGCCGCACCTCTAGCCTTACGATCTCCTTGTTGAGGTTGTCCTGCTTCTTGCGCGAGTCGGCGACGGCGTTCTTGGCCTCGACGAAGGCCCTGCTCGTCCGCTCGATCAAGTCGTCCAGCTTGACGTTCTTTCCGCCCTCGACGGGCGCGGCTGGGGTGGGGGTCGGGTTGGGCGCCGCGACAGCGGCCGGGGCGAGCGCGAGCCCCATCAGCAGTGTCACGGTCCCGACCAGGGTGGCGCGCCGAGCGACAGCGCGCGGACGTCCTTTGCGCGTCATTCACGTTCCTTCGGTAGGGCCGCCTACCGGGTTAGCTGACGGGTTCGGGACGGAACAACCCCTACCGCTTTCGCGGACTCACCCCATGGAACACGGGTCCCCGGCTCGCCTCTCGGCGATTAGGCAGCAGCGGCGCCGGTGTCACCGGGGGGATGATCCGGCGGAAGCCGCAGTCAGCTTAACCGATCCCGACCTATTCTCCGCAAGGATCGGATGCCTCTTACTTAGGGCCGAAATGCGTTACGTACCAACGACTTTCGGTGACGTAAGGAGTGCTTAAGAAAGCGCACGGAAAAACGTGAAAGAACCGGCTCCGTTGGCGCATGTCAGCCGAACGTGTGGTCAATCGGGTGTTCATTTCGAGTTGGCCGGTTTCGCTGGACAAGCCGGCCCACGAGACCGCTAATGGAGTCACCCCGACCGGCTTCCCGGGCGGCAGACCACCCCACCCAAAACCGCGCCCCCGGGAGCTTCGGCCGACGGCGCGCGGACAACCGCACTTCAACGGAGGCGCCGTGGACGACATCGCCGTCCTCACGGAGCGCGCGGCCGAGACCTACGTCGCGGCCGCGGGATTTCGGGTCGGCCCGATCGGGCGGGTCGGCGTCGAGCTGGAATACCCCGTGCGTGATCCGCGCGCGCCGTTGACGCGCCCGTCGATCGCCCGGGTCACCGCCGCGACCGCCGGCCTGGCGCCGCTGCCGGGTGGCGGGCAGATCACCATCGAGCCCGGAGGGCAGCTGGAGATCTCGTCCGCGGTCGGCGCGTCCCTGCGGGACTGCGTCGAGCGGACGCGAACCGACCTGGCCCAGACGCGCGCCGCACTGTCCGCCGACGGCCTCCAGCTGGACGGCACCGGCCTGGACGCGCACCGGACACCCGAGCTGATCACCACGCACCCGCGCTATGTGGCACTCGCCGAATACCACGGTCGCTCGGGCGGCAAGGGCTTGGCGGTCATGTGCAACTCCGCCTCGGTGCAGGTCTGCCTGGACTCGGGAGACGAGTCCGACGGCTGGGCCGGCTACCGGATGCGCTGGTGGCTGGCCGACGCGATCGGCCCGGTGCTGCTCGCGGCGTTCGCCAACTCACCCCGGGTCGTCCGCGGCACCCGCTGGGTGTCCTACCGGCAGGCCTTGCGGTTCGCCACGGATGCCACGCGGACCCGCGCACCGCGACGCACCGGAGAGCCCCGCGTCGACTGGGCCCATTACGCGCTGCGGGCCAAGGTGGCGATGATCGCCGAGCCGGAGCCGACGCCCTGGTCGGTGCCCACCGGCCTGACCATGCGGTCGTGGCTGCGCGGCCACGGGCCACGGCCGGTCACGCTGGACGACCTGGAGCGGCACCTCGGCACCCTGGTGCCGCCGATCCGACCTCGGGGCTATCTCGAGTTCCGCATGATCGACCAGCAGCCGGGCGACGGCTGGGTGGTGCCGCTCGCGGTGGTGACGGCGCTGCTCGACGACCCGATCGCCGCCGATGCCGCCGCGGCGGCCACGGAGCACCTGCGCTCGCCGCTCCGGCGGCACCGTGACTGGCTGGCAGCCGCGCGCACGGGGCTGTCCGACCCACAACTGGCCACGGCGGCCCTGTCCTGCTTCGAGGCCGCCGCGGCGGCCCTCGACCGGGCGGGCGCGGGCAAGCAGATCCGGGGGGCGGTGGAGACGTTCATCGAACGGTACGTGGCTCGCGGCGCTTGCCCGGCCGACGATCCGGTGCCGCCGGCCGCCTTCACCGAGCCCGCCCTGGGCTGATTCTCCTGCCGGCAGTAAGCGCTCACTCACCCTGCGGGTGGTGAGCGCTTACTAACCCGGCGCGCCTTCGGCTGGGAGGCACAGCGTGACCGCGGCCGGGACCGCGCGGGCCTTGAGCTTGCCGGCGGTCCCCCGGGCGCCGCCGTCGAGTTCGTAGACGAGTGGGTCGGCCAGCTTCACCCGTACCTTGCGGCCTGCTGTGATCTTGATGAATGGGGAGCCTTCCGAGCGCCCGGTGGCCATCCGGCCCAGGGTGCGCGCCCATTCGAGGGCTCCCTCGGCAGTGGCTACGCCGACCTCCAGCCGGCCGTCGTGCGGGCTGGCGTCGTCGAACGCGCGGATGCCGCCGGTGATCGTGCCGACGTTGCCGAACAGCACGCAGCTGGCCGCGCCGCTGTACCAGGGCGAGCCGTCTACCGTCACGGTCATCGGCACCGCGCCGTCGCGGACGTGGCGGACGCCCGTCCACGCGTACGCGACTCGGCCCAGCTTGTCCTTGAGGCCCCCGTCGGCGTCCCGGATCAGCTCACCGTCGAAGCCCGCGCCGGCCATCACCGCGAAGTGCTCTCCGTTGATGCGGCCGAGGTCGAACGCCCGGCGTCGGCCGTGCAGGCCGATCTCGACCGCCGCCGCCAGGTCCTCGGGAATGTCCAGGTTGGTCGCCAGCAGGTTGGCGGTGCCGGCCGGCACGATGGCCAGCGGCACGTCCGACGCGCCCGCACTGGCCAGGGCGTCGACGGTCCGCTGCACCATGCCGTCGCCACCCCAGACGAAGATGAGCTCGGCGCCGGCGGACAGCGCCTGGCGTACCCGCTTGGGTGCCTTTCGGCTCTTGGGCACCTCGTACCAGAGCGGGTCGACCACCCCCGCGTCCGCGAGCCGGCGGCGGAGCTCCGGCAGCCCGCCGTCGAGGCTCTTCCGCTTGTGTGCCACCACCGCGACCTTGGAATCCATGGCCGCCAATTACCCCAACGGAAGCTCCGCTACGCCCGTGCCGAACTCGCTGTGCCGGGGCAGCCCCGGCCATTGTGGCCCGTTGTCTCGCAGGAAATATTCGAGCCCCGGGTCCCAGGTGTGCCCGGCCGCCCGGCGGTGGTAGATGTAGCCCAGCGGATGCGTCCGATAGACCAGGCCGCCCGAACGGGTCACTCGTGAGATCAGTCCACGGTCGATCGACCGCGGCACCGGCCGCCAGCCGCCGACCTCCTCCAGGTCGCCGCGGCTGATCAGCATCGTCCCGCCGGCCACCACGCCCGCGTAGTGCTCGGCCCGGCCGTTCTGCCGGCGGACCGTGGTGTCCAGGGCATGCAGGTGTACGAACTCCGCGGCCTTGCCGACCAGCGTGGCGCCGGAGACCAACCGGGCCAGCACCAGGTCCCAGACGTGCTCCGGGCCGTAGTTGTCGTCGTCGTCGAACTTGGTGATCAGGCTACCGCGGGCGCGGGCGGTGGCCCGGCCGATCGCCTCGCCGAAGCCGAACCGCTGCTCGGGGCCGATGGCCACCAGCTCGACCGGGCGGCTGCACCGGGCCACCTGCCCGAGCAGCTCGGCCGACGGGTGCGCCCCGTGCAGGCAGAGCACGATCTCCAGGTCCGGATACGTCTGCCGTTCGATCGCCGCGACCGTCGACGCGACGTGCTCCAACCGCCGGGTGACCAGCAGGACGCTGACCGACGGCGGGGCCACCAGCGCCGGGAAGGTGTCGCGGGCCAGGCGGGGCAGCGCGAAAGCGGTGGCGTGCTGGCGCAGTGCGGCGCGGCGCTGGCGGACCGCCCGTACCTCCCATTCGAGGTCGTCCGTCGGCAGTTCCCCGACGACCAGCGGACGAAGCTCGTCGGCGAGGTGGGCGGCGACGGGCGGGCGCAGGTCCGGCGCGTGCACGAGGACCCCGGCCGCCGCCAGCCGGACCAGCACGGCCGCCTCCCCTGCCGGGTAAATGCACGGCACCGAAGCGCAGCGCACCACGCCGATCTTGGCCAGCGCCGCGATCTCCTCGGGCGCGAGTCGCTGGCCGTCGGTCCGGCCGGACACCAGCGGCCCGTCGGGCCCGTCGATCCGCCAGTCGTCGCCGGCGAAGACGAGGCCGGCCACCGGCGTGGCCGGCCCGAACGGCCCGTAGCGGCCGATGCAGGCCGAATGCTCGACGTCGACCAGCACCGTGCCGCCGACGCCGGCCGTGCCCGCCTGGATCACCCCGCCAAAGAGCAGCTCCTGCGCCGTCGAAGCCCCGTCAGGTGGCAGCGGCGTGCCGTCCGAGCTGAGCACCAGGTCGTGCGGGCGGATGTCGTCGTCGGTCGGCAGCGTCCCGCTGACCACTGCGACGTTGGCCGTCGAGCCCACCCAGGGCGGCGCGACGTCCTGCACGGTGATGTCGGCGCTGACCGCCCGGGGCAGTGGCCGGACCGAGGTGAACACGGGCAGCACGGCCATGATCAGTTGGCGCAGCGGCGCCGGCCGGCGCACCTCCAGGGCGACCCCGGCCCGGCCCGGGCCGGCGGCGGGCAGCCGGATGCGGTGCGAGAGCAGGTGCGGCAGCGCGCCGAGCCGGCCCGACCAGGTGCCCTCGGGGTTCTGCCACCGCTCGACGAAGACGGTCAGCGCGCGGACCATGGTGCCGCCGGCCGGATGGTCGAGCAGAACGCGCAGGTCGGCGAGCGAGGCGGCGGACACGCACATCGAGTTGATCGACGTGCCAGCGCCCAGGAACGGGGCCGGGCTGTCCGGCGACTCGATCACGCTGAGCCTCGCGCGCCACATCGAGGCCGGCCACCTGCGGGTACGTGTCGCGCGTGGCCCCGCATAGATCCGCCACCGGTGTCGATGGTCCGCCGCCACGCGACGCTCCCGTCGTTTCGAGCCGGCAACCCCCCGTCAACCGGCACAATTAACGTAGCGTCCAGGCGGCGCTGATTTTGGCTAGATACACTCACGACCGTGCCAACCCCGAACGACGCAAACGAGCCGGTCCGGATCTTCCGCAACGACTGGAGCGTTCTGCAGCCGCCGGAAATCGGGGCCTGGACGCCCACCCGCACTGTTTCCGTGGTCATCCCGGCCTACAACTGCCAGGAGTCGCTCAACCTGACCCTGGCGGCGCTGGCACACCAGACCTACCCGGCCGACCTGCTGGAAGTCGTGATCGCCGACGACACCAGCGAGCCGCCGCTGGAGCTGCCCAAGATCCGCCCGGCCAACTGCCGGATCGTCCGGGTCGGCGACCATTCCAGTGGCTGGGGGCGCGCCAACGCGCTGCACGTCGGGGCCACCAACAGCACCGGCGAGATCATCCACTGGCTCGACGCCGACATGGTCGTCTTCCCCGAGCACGTCGAGGCCCAGGTCCGCTGGCACCACCTCAGCGACGACGTGGTCACGCTCGGCTACAAGCGGTTCGTCACCGCCTGGTCGACGCCGGAAGAGGTCGCGGAGCGCTGCGCCGCCGGCACGATCGACACGCTCTTCGCGCTGGACGACACCGAGCCGCACGACTACGTCGAAGAGATCATCGAGAAGACCGACCAGCTCCGGAAGGGCGACCACCTCAACTTCCGCGCGCACGTCGGCGCGACCGCGGCGCTGACCCGGCGGCTCTACGAGGAGAGCGGCGGGCTCGACACCAACCTGCGCCTCGGCGAGGACACCGAGTTCGGCTTCCGGCTGACCCAGGCCGGCGCGGCCTACGTGCCGGAGCCGAAGGCCGGCAGCTGGCACATGGGCCCGACCAACATGATGCAGCGGGGCGACGCGCTGCGCCGCTACAACTGGCCGTTCCTGGCCGACCTGATGCCGCAGCCGCGCTGGCTGCGCCCGCCCGGCAACCGCACCTGGAAGGTGCCGCTGGTCACCGCGGTCGTGCGGGCCGAGGGCAGCTTCGAGCAGATCCGCACCTGCGTCGACCTGCTGCTGATGAGCGACCTCACCGACCTGCGGGTGATGCTGGTCGCCGACTGGGCCTCGATCGGCGAAGGGCGCAGGTCGGTGCTGGCCGACCCGCAGCTCGACCTGCGCCTGGTGGAGGCGACCTACCGACACGAGCCGCGGGTCGCGCTGGTCTCGTCGGCGCCCGAAGACGTCTACCCGTCGCCGTACCTGCTCCAGGTGCCGGTCACCACCGGCGTCGACGCCAACACCGTCCGCCGGCTGGTCAGCGTCTGCAACCAGTGGCGGGTCGGCCTGGTCCGGGTGCTGCCGCCCAAGTCCGGCTCGAAGGACCACACCGTGGCCCTGTGGCGCACCGCGGCGCTGCGCCGCGCCGCCCGGGTCAAGCGGGCCGACGAGTCCTGGGAGAAGGCCGTGCTGTCGGTGTTCGGCGAGCGCTGGGTCAGCGGGCGCGACTTCGCCGTCGCCAACCTCGCCGAGTGGCAGCAGGAAGAGCTGGTGTCGCCCGGGCCGCGCCTGGTGGCCCGACCGACCCTCGGCCGCCGGGTCAGCTTCTTCGGAGTCGACACGATTCCGGTCGGCGGCGCCCGCTCGCTGGCGACCGCGACGCGGTTCGTGTTCCGCCGCTACGCCGCCGAAGCCACCCGCCGCGTACGCGGAAAGTTGAGCCGAAACCCGTAGCCGCCGCTCGGGCGGCCCGTGCTCCTAGCGGGCCGCGGTGACGCGCAGGATGCCGCGCGGGTCGATGTCGATCCGGACGGGTCCGGCCGTGGCCGGGGTCAGTCGGGGGCCGGCGGGCAACGGCACGCTCGGACCGCCCGGCTCGCCGAGGGCGACCCGCCAGACCGCCGGCGGTTCGTCCGGCACGCCGGGTGTGGCGATCGCCGCGACCAGGTCCGCCAACGGCACCCGCCCCATCCACTTCGGACCGGAAGCCACCACCGGGTACGCCAGCGACGGCACCCCGGCAGCCCGCTCGAGCCGCAGCAGGGTCCCGGGTGCGAGCTCACCGCACCCGTCGACGTAAAGGTCCCCGGCGTCCTCGCCGGCCTCGGCCGCGACCACCGCCGGCCGCTCGACCACGACCCGCAGCACCCCGGACCGAGCCAACGGCGTCACCAGCGTCGACTGGTCCACCCAGCGGGCCTGGAACGGGAGCGGCTCGGTGACCCGCACCGGGGCCCGCAGCGCGTCCCGGGCAGGCGCGACGTTGACCGTCCACTCCGCCGGCCGCCAGCCCTGCCGGCCGCGCAGCCGCGACGGCCGCAACAGGCCTGACCCGCCAGCGCTGGGCAACGCCACAACCTGGTCACCCGGAGAACCCTCGCGCAGCCACAGCAGCGCCAGCGGAACGAGCGAGTCGGCGAGCGAGATCCGCAGCCAGCCGCCGACCCAGTCGACGGCCGTCGCCCGCACGGCCGGGGTGACCGGGTCACGCCACGCGGCCATGCCCGCGCCCGGGGCGGCCGACGCGCGCACCGACGAGACCAGGCGGACGAGACCGTCCAGGTCGCCGTCGCGGGTCAGCTTCCAGGCAGCGGCAAGGCGCTGCGGGAGTCGGCTCAGCGAGTCGGCGTCGACCCCGGCCAGGAAGGCGGTCGCGAGTTTGGCGAACCGCGCCCGGTACGCGTCGTCGACGTCCGGCAGCACCTCGAGCACCAGGCGCAGGTCGCTCTGCAGTGCCGTCTCCGCGTACCAGGTCGCGAATGGACCGTCCAACGCGGACAGCGCCGACAGTGCGGAGGACACGGCCGCGAACCGGTCGTCGAGGTTGCGTTGCTCGGCCAGCCGCTGGCTGATCGACGGGTCGCCCGCCGGCCGCTGCCGCCAGTAGTAGACCGGCAGGTCGATCACGTCCACGCTGCTGGCCCGCCCGTAGAGCGGCACGGTCACCGGGATGTCCTCGTAGTGCACGCCCTCCGGGAACCGGGTCGAACCCCAGAACGACCGCCGCCACACTTTGTTGCAGGCGAGCCGGTCGTAGACGAGATATCGGTGCGAACGCGGGTTGACGGCCAGCCGGGTCTCCCGATGGGTACCCCGGTGCAGCGGCGAGGGCGTCAGCGCGCCGTCCGTCAGCAGGGAGACGTTGCCGCTGGCGAAGTCGGACCCGGTCTGTTCGAGGGCGTTGACCAACACTTCGAACGCGTACGGCGGCAGCACGTCGTCGGCATCGACGAAAGCGAGGTAGTCACCCGTGGCCAGCGCGGCCCCGGCGTTGCGTGCCGCACCGAGCCCGGCGTTGGCCTGGTGCACCACCCGGAAGCGCGGATCCCGTGCGGGCCACGCGTCGGCGAGCGAGCCGCTGCCGTCGGTGGAGCCGTCGTCGACCAGCACCACCTCGAGGTCGCGATACGTCTGTGCCGCGAGCGATTCAAGGCAAATGTCCAGGTAGCGGGCAACGTTGTGCACCGGCACGACGACACTCAGCATGATCAGCCTCGAAACACGGTGTCGACCACCCGCTGTGCGGCGTGGCCGTCGTCGAGCGTGGCGAACCTGCGGCGGAACTCCGCCCGGGCCTTCGTGGCCGCGTCGTTCTCGAACGCGCCCGAGGAGAGCACCTCGTAGAGGTCGTCGAGGGTCTGCGCGACGGCACCCGGCGGCTCGGCCACGACGTCGAAGTAGACGCCCCGGATCATCCGGTACGCCTCCCAGTCCGGCGCGTAGATGACGATCGGCCGATCCAGCACGGCGTAGTCGAACATCACCGAGGAATAGTCGGTGACCAGCACGTCGGCAGCCAGGTAGAGGTCCTCCACCGACGGATGGCCCGACACGTCGCGCACTCCGGGCAGGTCGACCGGATCCGCCGAGGCACCCCGGCGGTCGTGGAAGTAGTGGCTGCGCATCAACAGCACCGCGTCGGTCCCGGCGGCCGCCCGCACCCGCTCCGGGTCGAACGGCGGGTGGTAGCCGGGCAGGTGCTCGCGGTGCGTCGCCGCGTAGAGCACGACCCGCTGGCTGGGCGCGATGCCCAACGACGCCCGGACCCGGGCGACCTCGTCGGGCGTCGCCAGCGCGAGGCGGTCGTTGCGCGGGTAGCCGGTCTCCAGCGTGCGATAGCGGCACGGGTACGCGCGTTCCCACATCTGGGTCGTGAACGCGTTGGCGGTGATGCTGTAGTCCCACCGGTCGGCCCGGCGCATCTGGCCGGCGAAGTCGGCGTCCTGCACCCCGCCCGGGTAGTCGCGCTGGTCGAGCCCCATCACCTTCAGCGGCGTGCCGTGGTGGGTCATCACGTGGGTGCTGCCCTCGCGCTTGACCACGTAGTTCGGCCAGTTGACGTTGTTGACCAGGTACGTCGCCCGGGCCAGCGCCTGGAAGTAGGCCCGGGTGCCCGCGACCACGTACGGCACGCCCGGCGGCAGGGTGCCCACCTTGTCACGGCGCACCACCCAGACACCGCGTACGCCCGGTTCAAGCTCTTTGGCCTTCTCGTAGATGGCGGCCGGGTTGCAGGCGTAGCCGCGGTACCAGTAGGCCGCGAACAGGGCCAGCTGCGGATCCCGTGGGCGGCGCAGCTCGGCGTGGTAGTAGGCGCGCAGCGCGGCCGCCCGACCGAGCCGGGCCAACCGCCGGCCCCGGCGGCCCGCCCGCTTGGCGACGGCACCGGTCGCCTTGGCGTCCTGCGCACGCCGGAAGCCGAACCTCAGGGTCTGGAAGGTGCGCTCGCGGCCGCCCGCGACGAGTCGGTGCTTGATCCCGTCCAGGCCACCGGGCACCGGGTAACCGCCGGGCGGGAGGTAGCGGTGGTACTGCGCGGTCATCTCCTCGAAGAACCGGCTGCGCAGCTCGTCGGGCAGCCGGTCGTCGTTGCCCCGGACGATGAGGAAGTGCCAGATCATCCGGCGGAACAGCAGCCCACGCAGCTTGTCGGCGCCCGGCCGGCTGTCGTCGAAGGTGTCGAAGACCTCGGACCAGTTGGGGAAGATCGCGAAATGGCCCTCGCCGACCGTCCGGGTGGCCGCGCCGATCCGCCGCTGCCGGTAGTTGACCCCGACCCGGTCGAGCAGCGTGATCTTGTCGGCGGCGAGCAGCACCCGGTACGTGAACGGGACGTCCTCGTACCAGCCGGTCTTGAACTCGAACCCGGTGGCGAGCAGCAGCGAACGCCTAATGATCTTGTTCCACGGGGTGTGCAGGATCTCGATCGCCCGTGGCCACTCGCGGAGCGCGAAGACCTCCGGCGCGCCGGCGAACTGGTTCACCGAGCGGTCGACGGTGCCGTCCCAGTGCGCCCGGACGTGGTCGACCACGACGACGTCCGGGTCGAGGTGGGCGATCCGGGCGGCCACGGCCGCCACTATGCCCTCGGCCAGCCAGTCGTCGCTGTCGACGAACCAGACGTAGTCGCCGGTGGCCTTGGTCAGGCCACGGTTGCGGGCCGGGCCCTGGCCGCTGTTGCGCTCCATGGTCAGCAGGACGACCCGCGGGTCGCGGGCCGCATATTCCGCCAGGATGTCGGCGCTGCCGTCCGTCGACCGGTCATCGATGGCGATCAGCTCGATCGGGACAGACTCGTCCGCGAGGATCGAGTCGAGGCACTGCCGCAGATATGGCCGGACGTTGAAGACCGGAACGATGAAACTGATCAAAGGGCTGCGGCTGCCGCCCGATTCCGCCACCAGATCACACTGCCCAACAAGAAGGTAAACAGCAGGTAAGCAGCGATCGTAACCGTCATCGCGGCCGCCTGCCCGGAAGCGCAGCCGAGGCCGAGCACCAGGATCCGGCCGTCCCACCCCAGGCCCCAGCGTTGCAGCCAGCCGCCGGTCTCCCGCTTCTCCAGCCGCGCGGTGAGGTCGTAATGCCAGAGCGCGAGCGCGAACAACAGGAGGAAAGTCGCCCAGGCGGGCACGTCGTAGGACACCCCGACCGCGATCACGAAGAGGTACTCGGCGGCCCGGAGGGCCGCGGGCACCAGGAAGTCCAACGGACGGCGGTGTGCGGCCCCGGCGGGCAGGCCGGCGACCAGGATGATGGCGACGGCCGCGCTGATCGTCGCCACGGCGCGCTCGACCGGGGTCTGCCCGGCGTAGGCGAGGCCGACCAGCACCGCGCCGACGAGGGCCGCCGCCACCGCGCCGACCAGCGGACGGCCGCCGGAGCGGGTCAGCAGCCGGCCGACGCTGGACTCCGGCACCAGCCGCGCGAACGGCCCGTCGTCGCGCTGCACGGCGGCCGGGACGCCGGCGAAGGCCGAGACCCGCATGCCGAGGGCCCGCAACGTGCGCAGCCCGAGGGTGTACGCGAACGCGACCACGATGCCGGCCAGCACGCCGATCAGCGCGATCCGCGGCCCGAACAGCGCCGCGAGCAGCGCCATCACCGCCCACCGCTCACCGATCGGGAACGCGGCCGTGCGCTTGAGCCAGTAGGCGACCGAGCCGGTGTCGGCCCGCACCCGGGCCGAGACGGCGCCGAGCCGACCCGCCACGCCGCCGTCGGCGGCCGGGGCCGCGCTCGCCGAGCGGACCGCGACGTCGTGCAGGGTGCCGTACCAGGTGTCGGTCATGTGCCGAACGGTCTGCAGGCCGATCGCGGCGATCGCCAGCGGCCAGGCACCGGCCAGGCCGGCCGCCTCGGCGCCCACCGCGAGACCGGCGTAGACGAGGTATTCCTTGCCCCGGTCGGCGATCGTGTCGAGCCAGCCGCCGAACACGCTGAAGTTGCGGGTGTAGCGGGCGAGCTGGCCGTCGACGCAGTCCAGCACGAAGCCCAGGTAGAGCAGGACGCCGCCGAGCACCCAGGCGAGCCGGTTGCCGCCGAAGGCGAACAGCGCCGCAGCGGCCGCGACGACCACGATCGACACCGCGGTGACCTGGCTCGGGCTCAGCCGGAGCCGGGCCGCCAGCTTGGTCACGCGCGGCGACCAGGGGCTGACGAAGTAGGTGGTGAAGAAGTCGTCCTGCTCCTTGACCGCCAGCTTGAGCTCGGCGCGGTCGGAGTCGACCTCGGCCACGGCGGCCAGCGCGGCCGGGGTCTCGGCGGGGCTCTCGACCCGGCGGGCCACCAGCAGCCGGACCCGCTGCGCGGTGACGATGGCGCCCCCGGCCAGCAGGTCCGCGACGGAGAGGCCGCCGGACAGCGCCGGCAGGTCGGCGACACCGACCCGGACCAGCCCGCCGGACACCCCGGTCGGCTCACCCGGCACGAGTTGGCCGCGCTCTTCCCGGACCGGCTCGCCGGGGCCGTCGGGCAGCACGAGAGCGACGCTGCCGGCGCCCGGCGCGGTGGCCACGTGCCGGATCACCGCGTCGTGCGCGACCAGGTCGCCGGAGCAGATCAACACCGGCTCCGCGAGGTCGGTCGGGAGAGTGTCCCGGACCTCGCGGGCGCCGGCGGCGCGGAGTTGGGCGGTGAGCCGATCCAGCAGAGCCGGGTCGGAGCCCGGCAACAGGACGGCTACCGTCACGAACGAACCGCTACCGAGTTGTAGGAGTCGAGCGCGTCCTGGACGGAGCCGTCGGTGACCAGCTTGCCCTTGTCGAAGTAGAGCCCGCGGTTGCAGAACCGGGTCAGGTCGGCCTCGTTATGCGAGACCAGCACCAGCGACCGGCCCTCGGCGAGCAGCCGCTCGATGGTGGCGTAGCACTTCTTGCGGAACTCCGCGTCGCCGACCGCCATGACCTCGTCGACCAGCAGGATCGGGTGCGACAACCGGGCGATCACCGAGAAGCCGAGCCGCACCTTCATGCCGGACGAGTAGTGCCGGACCGGGGTGTCGATCGCCGAGCTCACCTGGTCACCGGCGAAGTCGACGATCTCGTCGAAGTTCTTCTTCAGGAAGTTGCTGGACAGGCCGTGCAGCGAGCCGACCAGGTGCACGTTCTCCCGGCCGGTCAGGTCGTTGGAGAAGCCCGCCGAGAGCTCGAGCAGCGGAGCGACCCGGCCACGCACGGTGATCTTGCCCTCGTCGGGGATCAGCACGCCGGCGATCAGGCGCAGCAGTGTGCTCTTGCCCGTGCCGTTGCGGCCGATGACGCCGAGCGCGTCGCCCGCGTTGATGCTGAAGTTGACGTCGCGCAGGGGCCAGAACTCGCCCGGGTTCGGCGACCGGTTGCTCCGGTGGATGAACATCTCGCGGATGCGCATCTGCCGACGGCGGTTGCGGACGAACCGGACGCCGAGCCCCTCGGCCTCGATGATCGGGGTGGCCACTTACAGCTCCTTGAGGACGGCGGGTTCGAGGCGGCGGAACACCCACCAGCCGCCGACCAGCAGGACGACGCTGATGCCGGCGGTGACGCCGAGCAGCTGGCCGCTCGGGAACATCTCCGGGTACCAGATGGCGTGGTAGAGCTGCATGATGCCGACCAGCGGGTTCAGCTCGTACGCCGTCTTGACCCAGTGCGGCATGTCCGCGTTCTGCACCAGCGCCAGCGGGTAGATGATCGGCGTGGCGTAGAACAGGAAGCGCAGGCCGAGCCGCATCAGCTTCTCGACGTCGCGGAGCAGCACGTTGAGCGAGGAGAGCAGCAGCGCGATCCCGATCAGGAAGACGGTCTGCAGCAGCACCGCGAGCGGGAGCGCGAGCAACTGCCAGTCGAAGTGCAGCTCGCCGAAGACGATCGCGAGGACGATCAGGATCGGCACGCCGGCGAGGAACTCGGCGAACCGGCCCAGCACCCGGCCGATCGGGAAGACCTGGCGGGCCACCTTCATCGTCGTGATCAGCCGGGCCTGGCCGGTCAGCGCGCTGGTGGCCTCGCCCATCGCCGCGTTGGCCCAGGACCAGGCGAAGATGCCGGTGATCAAGAACAGGGGGTACGAGTTGTTGGCGTCGCCGAGGTGGCGGTCGGCGCCCGTGCCGTAGAGCACACCGAAGACGAACCAGTAGATCGCGGCGACGCCGAGCGGCTCGATCAGTGACCAAAAGTAACCAAGAATGGACTGTTGGTATTTCACCGAGAGGTCCCGGCGGACCAGCAGCCCCAAGGCGTTGCGGTTTTCCCACAACGTCGTCACGCTCGATGTCAAAGCCGCCTCCACCTGCGTTTCTCTTGCGACGGGCAACCCATCGGCGTCAGCTCATGGTCTTTGCGAGGGCTGCCCTGGCGGCGCTCGCGTCGCGGCGGCTGGGGGCGCCGACGCGGCCCGCTGACGCGCCATAGGTTAGCAGTCGGTTAAACATCGCGATAAGCCCAGCGGTCGTTCGGCGGCCAAGGTCAACATTCGATGACATTGACGGCCAAGCCACCCCGCGCGGTCTCCTTGTACTTCACTTTCATGTCAGCGCCCGTTTCCCGCATGGTCTTGATGACCTTGTCCAGGGAGACGTGGTGCACCCCGTCGCCACGCAGCGCGAGCCGGGCCGCGGTGATCGCCTTGATGCTCGCCACGGCGTTGCGCTCGATGCACGGAATCTGCACCAGGCCGCCGACCGGGTCGCAGGTCAGACCCAGGTTGTGCTCCATGCCGATCTCCGCGGCGTTCTCCACCTGCTCCGGCGTGCCGCCCAGCGCCTCGGCCAGGCCGGCGGCCGCCATCGAGCAGGCGGAGCCGACCTCGCCCTGGCACCCGACCTCGGCACCGGAGATCGAGGCGTTCTCCTTGAAGAGCACGCCCATCGCCGCGGCGGAGAGCAGGAACCGGACGACGCCGTCGGCGGTCGCCTCGGGGACGAACCGGGTGTAATAGTGCAGGACGGCCGGGATGATGCCGGCGGCGCCGTTGGTGGGCGCGGTCACCACCCGTCCGCCGGCCGCGTTCTCCTCGTTGACCGCCAGCGCGAACAGGGTCACCCAGTCCATCACCCGCAGCGGGTCACCGGCGATCTCCGAGCGCAGCTTGCGGTTGAGCTCGGCCGCCCGGCGGCGGACCTTGAGCCCGCCGGGGAGCGTCCCGTCGCGTTCACAGCCCCGCTCGACGCACTCCCGCATGACCCGCCAGATGTCCAGCAGGCCGGCGCGGACCTCCGCCTCGGACCGCCAGGACAGCTCGTTGGCGAGCATCACGTCGGAGATCGAACCCCCGGCTTCGGCGGTACGGGCAAGCAGCTCGGCGCCGGTCGTGAACGGATAGCGGACCACGGTGGTGTCGGGCTTGATCCGGTCGGCCCCGGCCGCCTCCTCGTCGACGACGAACCCTCCGCCGACCGAGTAGTAGGTGCGCTCCCGCAGCGTGCCGCCGGCCGAGTCGAAGGCCGCGAAGGTCATGCCGTTCGGGTGGTAGGGCAGCGACCGCCGCCGGTGCAGGACCACGTCGTCGGACGGGTCGAAGTCGATCTCGTGCTGGCCGAGCAGGGCCAGCCGCTTGCTCTCGGCCGTGCGGGTGACGAGCTTGGGCACCTCGTCGGTGTCGACCCCTTCGGGCGTCTCGCCGGCCAGGCCGAGCACCACGGCGCGGTCGCTGCCGTGCCCGTGGCCGGTGGCGCCCAGCGAGCCGAACAGCTCAGCCCGGACCCGGGCGGTGGCGGCGAGGACGCCGTCGGCGGCGAGCCCGGCGGCGAACGTGCGCGCGGCCCGCATCGGGCCGACCGTGTGCGAGCTGGACGGTCCGATACCGACCGTGAAGAGGTCGAAAGCGCTGATCACCGGGGGTGCTCCATTCTGAGGGCCGCGCGCGCGAGCATACGCGCGCAATCGGGGTACTCCCTACGGGAAGCGGGTGCCCCGAATCCCCCTACGGACCGAGGGCGGCCGGACTGTCCGTTTCTAGCGTTGATATCAGGACCGAATGAAGGGAAGGGAACCTACCGATGAGCGCCAGACTTGTCCGCCCTCGCGACGACCGATGGATCGCCGGTGTGTGCAGCGGCCTCGCCCGCCGCTTCGGGATGCGGCCCAACACGATGCGCCTGCTGTTCCTGCTGTCGTGCCTGCTCCCCGGCCCGCAGGTGCTGGTGTACATCGTGCTGTGGGTGCTGATGCCCGACGAGCGCCGCTACGGGGCGGTGTAGGTGATGGTGACGGTCTCGTAGCCGAGGGAGCGGAGCATGCCCTCCAGCATCGACTTGGTGTTGGCGCGGGCCCGGTCCTGCAGACCGCTGTCCACCGCCGCCGCCTTGATCTTCTCCTCGGCGAGCGTGTAGACCTCTTGCTGCTGGTTCGGGTCCCGTTTGATCAGGTCACCTAGCCGGTTCGCCAGGCCGCGCTCCTCGGCGAAGATGTAGCTGGCCTCGGTGTCGAGGTTGACTTCGGCGAGCTGCGGGGCGGGCAGCTTGACCTCGACGGACTTGCCGTCGGCCGACTCCACGATCGCGCCCTCGGCCAGCTTGCCGAAGTCGACGTAGGCCTCGACCGAGCCGACCCCGACGAACAGGGTGCGCTCGTTGAGCAGGAACTCCGGGATGTTGTCGCGGCTCGTCTGCTTGTCGACGATGACCTGGAAGTTGCCTTCGGCCGCGACGTAGCGGCTCAGGTCCTGGATCGACTTGAGCAGCGGCGGCTGGCTGCGGTCGGTGGTCTCCTGGGCGAACGGGTTGCGCCAGCTCGGCAGCAGGTCGGCGGCCTTGAGCGCGAAGCCGCCGGCCACGAGCACGACGACGATCGCGGCCAACCAGATCAGACCGCGCCACCGCGGCCGGCGTTGCTCCTGGTCAGCCCAGGCCGAGTCGTCCGGCTGCCGTTCCTCGGTCCGCGTGCTGACGTCGGGGTATTCGCGGGTCGGCTCGATATTGGCCATTTGTCCACCTCACCGTCCTTCTGCGAACAGTTTCCCCGATGCGCGCCACCCCTAAACGAAGGCCGACACTCCGGTGAGCTTCTGGCCGACGACCAACTGGTGCACCTCGCTCGTGCCCTCGTACGTCAGCACGCTCTCCAGGTTGTTGGCGTGCCGCATCACCGGGTATTCGGCGCTGATCCCGTTGGCGCCGAGGATGGTGCGGCACTGCCGGGCGATCGCGATCGCCTCGCGTACGTTGTTGAGCTTGCCGACGCTGACCTGCTCGGGTCGCAACCGGCCGGCGTCGGCCAGCGCGCCCAGGTGCGTGGCCAGCAGGTAGCCCTTCTGGAGCTCGAGCGCCATGTCGGCGAGCTTGGCCTGGGTGAGCTGGAAGCCGGCGATCGGGCGGCCGAACTGCTCCCGGGAGCAGGCGTAGTCGATCGCCGTCTCCAGGCACTCCCGGGCGGCGCCGAGCGCGCCCCAGACGATGCCGAACCGCGCCTCGGTCAGGCACGACAGCGGGGCCTTGAGCCCCTCGACGCCGGGCAGCCGGGCCGTCTCGGGCAGCCGCACGTCGTCGAGCACGATCTCGCCGGTCGACGAGGCCCGCAGCGACATCTTGTGCTTGATCTCGCGGGCCGTCACGCCCGGCGTGTCCATCGGCACCGCGAACCCGCGTACGCCGTCGTCGGTGCGCGCCCAGATCACCGCGACGTCGGCGACCGGCGCGTTGGTGATCCACATCTTGCCGCCGGTGAGCACCCAGTCGCCCCCGTCGCGGCGGGCCCGGGTGGCCATGCCGGCCGGGTCGGAGCCGTGGTCGGGCTCGGTCAGCCCGAAACAGCCGATGGCCTCGCCGGCCGCCATCCGCGGCAGCCAGCGCTGCTTCTGCTCCTCCGACCCGTACCGGTGGATGGCGAACATCGCCAGCGAGCCCTGCACGGAGACCAGGGAGCGCACGCCCGAGTCGCCGGCCTCCAGCTCCAGGCAGGCCAGACCGTATGCCGTCGCGCTGGCCCCGGCGCAGCCGTAGCCGCTCAGGTGCATGCCGAGCAGGCCGAGCTTGCCGAACTCCGCCGCGAGCTCGCGGACCGGCACGCGGCCCTCCTCGTACCAGGTGGCGACGTGCGGTCGGACCCGGTCGTCGACGACCTGGCGCACCACGGCGCGCATGTCCCGGTCTTCGGGCGAGAGGTTTCCGTCGAGGTCGAGCAGTTCCAGCGGGGCGACGCGGTCCATGCCGCTCACCTTATTCGGTGGGCAGCACCAACACCCGGGCGTGGATCTGGTTGCGCTGCTGGAGCGCGGCCCGCAGCGCACGGTGCAGGCCGTCTTCGAGGTAGAGGCCGCCCTGCCACTGCACGACGTGCGGGAACAGGTCGCCGTAGAAGGTCGAGTCCTCGGCCAGCAGCTTGTCGAGCGCCAGCTCCCGCTTGGTCGTGATGAGCTGGTCGAGCCGCAGCGGCCGCGGCGGGATCTCGGACCACTGCTTGAGCGTCAAGTTGTGGTCGGGGTAGGGGCGGCCGTCACGCACCGACTTGAAGATCACGCGCCGCTCCTCTCTTGGCTAGGTGGCTCACCGCCAGCTGGCTCAGCCTATCGATTGGGACCATCGCCCGCGATGCACCACCTGATCAACTGAACGCCGGCCTCTTCTCAGCGACGGTGACAGCCGATCGGGTGCCCGGTAGCCGATCGTCAAGGCCCCGATCGGGGTGAACTCCGCCGGCACCCCGAACGCTTGGCGGTAGTGCTCGACGCGCTCTCCGGGGATGCCGAAGAAGCACGCGCCCAACCCCTCGTCGACGGCCGTGAGCAGCATCAGCAGCGAAGCCATGCCGGTGTCGATGTCCCAGTACGGCACCGGCCAGCGGCCCGGGTCGCGGTCGGTCCAGCCCTTGTCGGGCTCCGCGTAGCGGTCGAGGTAGGCCGACCGGTTGGAGTGCGGCACCACCACCAGCGGCGCTCGGCGCATGCCCGCGAGCCAGCCGGTCGGCTTGTTTCCCGCCGGCGTCGTCGCGGACCAGAACGCGTCGCGGCCTTCGGCGTCATCGAGGACCAGGAAGCCCCAGCCCTGCGCGAAACCGGCCGACGGCGCGTGGGTCGCGTGGCGCAACAGGCGCTCGACCACCGCCTCCGGCACCGGGCGGTCGGGGTCGTAGTCGCGGACCATCCGCCGTCTGCGGACGACCTCGCCGAACTCCATCACTAGCCTCCCCGCTGGCTGGTCTCGCAACCTATCGGCCGCGCGGGCTATCCGTCCAGCGAGACCCGTACGCCCCAGGTGGCCGTCCAGGAGGAGCCGGGCTCGATGACGATCACGTCGTGGCCCGAGCGGAACGCGTCCGGCGGGCAGGTCTGCGGCTCGATCGCCACCGCCCGGCGCTGCCGGTCGCCGTGCAGCGTGTCGGAGGTGAAGACGACCCACCACTTGAACGCCTCGCCGGCCCAGACCGACAGCGTGCGGGTGCCGTCCGAGATGCGCACGGACGAGGTGCCGTCGGGGTCCCGGTCGATGTCACCGAACGCGTTGTCCAGCACCTGCGCGCCGATCCGCCGGGGCACGGTGAAGTCGTGCTCGCCGCCGCTGACCTTGGCCGCGCCGATCGGCAGCAGGCGGGCGTCGAACAGCACCCGGCTGCGCGCGGGCACGGTCAGCGTCAGGTCGTCGACGGGAGTGCCGGGCAGCCGGAAGTACGGGTGCGCGGCCAGCCCGAACGGCGCCGCCTCCGCGCCGATGTTGGTCACCTCGTGGTCGACCCGGAGCCCGTCGGCGCCCAGCGTGTAGCGGGTGCGCAGGGTGAGCTGCCACGGGTAGCCGACCTGGGCCGGCAGGTCGAGCTCGATGGTGACCGAGTCTTCCGCCTGTTCCACCAGACGCCAGCGCTGCCAGGCGACCAGGCCGTGGATCGCGTTGTGCTTGGCCGGCTCGGTGAGCGGGAGCTGGTAGGTCGAGCCGCCGAAGCTGTAGCGGCCGTCCCGGATCCGGCTCGGCCACGGCGCCAGCACCTGCCCGGAGCTGCCCGGCGGCAGCTCGTCCGTGGCGTAGCCGTCGAGGTAGTCGACCCCGCCGACCCGGTAGGCGCGCAGCCCACCGCCGACCTCCACGACGACGGCCTCCTGGCCGTGGGCGGCGATCGTCCACTGTGTTCCGGAAAGGGGCGCGACGGTGCTGTTGCTCATGGGCCGGACGATATCGGTTCCGGCTTGGCGGCGGGCCGCGGGTCCGGTTCGACCTGCGGATCCGCGTGGCGGTAGCGGGTCAGCGCCGGGAAGACCAGCGCGAGGGCGATGGCCAGGCCGGCGGCGGCGAACCCGCCGACGCTGAACGCGGCACCGGCGCCCCAGAGCGCGGCCGTGCCGCCCGCCCGCAGGTCGCCGAGGCGGGGCCCGCCGGCGACCACGACGGTCATCACGCCCTGGAGCCGCCCGCGCATCTGGTCCGGCGCGTACACCAGCAGGATCGAATGCCGGAACACGGCGCTGACCAGGTCGGCGGCTCCGGCCAGGGCCAGCACGACCACCATCAGAGCGAGGCTGTGCGCGAAGCCGGCGAGACCGACCAGCACACCCCAGGCGACCACCGCGCCGACCAGCGCCAGCCCCTGCCGGCGTACGCGGCCGATCCAGCCCGAGGTCAGCCCGCCCAGGACGGAGCCGATGGCGATCGCGCTGAACAGGAAGCCGACCGCGGCCCCGCCGCCGAACCGCTCGTCCGCGATCTCCGGGAACAGCGCGCGGGGCATGGCG
Source organism: Asanoa hainanensis (assembly GCF_900188485.1). Classification (GTDB taxonomy): domain Bacteria; phylum Actinomycetota; class Actinomycetes; order Mycobacteriales; family Micromonosporaceae; genus Asanoa; species Asanoa hainanensis. The sequence continues at coordinate 223,471 of NZ_FZPH01000010.1, read as the reverse complement.
ATGGTCATCGCGATGATGTCGATGGCGAAGGAGAGCAGCAGCACGGGCGCGCCGGCCAGGTAGCGGAACCCCTCGACGACGCTGCGCAGCCCGGCCCGCACGGCCTGCTCGGCCGGCGGGATCGGCGGCAGCCGCAGCGTCGACCACAGACCGACCGTGAACAGCAGCGCGTCGGCGCCGTACGCGATGGGCAGTGCGATGTGCTGGTCCCAGGTCGCGAGGATCACACCAACCGTCAGCGGGCCGAGCACGACCGCGGCCTCGCCGGTGGTGAAGGAGAGCGTGTTCGCCGCGGGCACCAGGTTGGTTGGCACCAGGCGCGGGATGATCGCGCTGCGGGTCGGGTTGGTCACCGCGAACGCGCACGACTGCACGGCGGTGAACACCAGCAGCAGCCAGGGCTCCTCCCAGCCGGCCAGCGACTGGACCAGGAAGCCCAGGGTGCCCAGCCACATCACCAGCGAGCCGATGACGAGCAGCTTGCGGCGATCCATCGCGTCGGCCAGGGCGCCACCCCAGAGACCGAAGACCAGCAGGGGTACGAGGGCCGCGATGCCCAGCAGGCCGACCCAGAGGGAATTGTCGGTCAGCGCGAACATCTCGACCGGCACGGCCACCGCGGTGAACTGGTAGCCGTAGTTGGAGAACGCGGTGCCGATCCACATCCGCCGGTAGCTGGGGGTGGCGAGCGGCCTCAGGTCGATCGCCCAACGGCGACGACTCACGGTGCTAGGCGTTCGATGATCCACTCTCCCTGTTCGGTCCGACGGTAACGCAGCCGGTCGTGCAGCCGCCCGGCGCGGCCCTGCCAGAACTCGACCGTCTCGGGCACCACCCGCAGGCCGCCCCAGTGCGGCGGGGCCGGGATCGCCGACTCGTCCGGGAACCGCCGCGCCGTCGCGGCGTACCGCTCGTCCAGCGTGGCCCGGTCGGGCAGCACCCGGGACTGCGGGCTGGCCCACGCCGCGACCTGCGACGGCCGGGGTCGGCTGGCGAAGTAGGTCTCGGTCTCCACCCGGTCGACCTCGACGACCTCGCCGCGGACGCCGACCTGCCGCATCATCGGGTGCCACGGGAAGAGCAGCGCGGCGTGCGGATTGGCCCGCAGCTCACCGCCCTTGCGGGACTCGTAGTTGGTGTAGAACACGAAGCCGCGCTCGTCGGTCCCCTTGAGGAGGACGGTCCGCGCGCTCGGCCAGCCGGCCGGGTCGGCGGTCGAGAGGACCATGGCGTTCGGCTCGGGCAGCCCGGCTGCCTGAGCGTCGGCGAACCACCTGTCGAACTGTTCGAGCCAGCTCGGCGCCAGATCGGCGACGTCCAGCCCGTGGTCTGTCGCGTAGTCCCGGCGCAGGTTGGCCAAGTCGGGTGTGTCTCCGGTCACGTCCTCATCCTCGTGCACGCGTTAAGCGGTGATATGCGATGTTTGGCGGGACTCCGACTCGCTCGCTGTGCTCGCGTATTCGGAGACCCAGCAGGCAAGATGACACGAATACGAAACCTGAGTCGTGGCTAAGGCGCCGAATGTTGCGAGGCGCATAGGCGGGAGGGCGAAATGTCCGACTTCAAACCGGGGTTGGAGGGCGTGGTCGCCTTCGAGACCACGATCGCCGAGCCCGACAAAGAAGGCGGCGCGCTCCGCTACCGCGGGGTTGACATCGAGGACCTGATCGGTCAGGTCAGCTTCGGCAACGTCTGGGCGCTCCTCGTCGACGGCCGGTTCGGGCCCGGGCTCCCGCCCGCCGAGCCGTTCCCGGTGCCGGTGCACTCCGGCGACATCCGCGTCGACGTGCAGTCGGCCGTGGCGATGCTCGCGCCCTACTGGGGTCTCTCCCAGCTCCTCGACATCAACGACGCGCAGGCCCGCGAAGACCTCGCCCGGGTCTCGGTGACCGCGCTGTCCTTCGTCGCGCAGTCGGCCCGTGGTCTCGGCCTGCCGGCGGTGCCGCAGAAAGAGATCGACAAGGCCGCGACGATCGTCGAGCGGTTCATGAAGCGCTGGCGCGGCGACCCGGACCCGCGGCACGTGAAGGCCGTCGACGCCTACTTCATCTCGGCCGCCGAGCACGGCATGAACGCGTCCACGTTCACCTGCCGGGTGGTCGCCTCGACCGGCGCCGACGCGGCTGCCTGCATCTCCTCCGGCATCGGCGCGCTCTCGGGCCCTCTGCACGGCGGTGCCCCGTCCCGGGTGCTCGGCATGATCGAAGCGGTCGAGCGCAGCGGCGACGCCGAGGGCTACGTCAAGGGCGTGCTCGACCGGGGCGAGCGGCTGATGGGCTTCGGCCACCGGGTCTACCGGGCCGAGGACCCGCGCGCCCGGGTGCTGCGGCGCACCGCCAAGGAGCTCGGCGCGCCCCGCTTCGAGGTGGCCGAGGCGCTGGAGAAGGCCGCCCTCGACGAGCTGCAGGCCCGCCGCCCCGACCGGGTGCTGGCCACCAACGTCGAGTTCTGGTCGGCCGTGGTGCTCGACTTCGCCGAGGTGCCGCCGCACATGTTCACGTCGATGTTCACCTGCGCCCGCACCGCGGGCTGGAGCGCGCACATCATGGAGCAGAAGGCGCTGCAGCGGCTGGTCCGCCCGTCGGCCAAATACGTCGGCCCGGGCGAGCGCAAACCCGCCGACGTGGAGGGCTGGAACCAGATTCCCCACGCCGAGTAGGTGTGGGTGGGCTCACGCCCCCAGTCGTGGGACCGTCCGGCCCGCGCCCTCGTTGGGATGGAAGTATGAAAGTTCGGCAGCGCTGCCGGCTTCCTTTCCCGAGCGCGACCTAAGGATCTTCCTCGTGGCTGAAGTGACCAGCATCCGGATTCCTGACGAGATCAAGCCCGCTGACGGACGATTCGGCTGCGGGCCGTCCAAGGTTCGCCCGGAGGCGGTCTCCGCGCTCAACCGGGTGGCGACGAGCTACCTGGGCACCTCCCACCGCCAGAAGACGGTCCGCGACGAGGTCAAGCGCCTCCGCGAGGGCCTCGCCGAGTTCTTCACCCTCCCTTCCGGGTACGAGGTGATCCTCTCGAACGGCGGCACGACGGCGTTCTGGGAGGTGGCCACGTTCGGACTGGTGCGCGACAAGGCCCAGTTCGCCAGCTTCGGCGAGTTCGGCGCCAAGTTCGCGTCTTCGGTCAAGGCCGCGCCGTTCCTGGCCGACCCGACCGTGCGCAAGGCCGACCCGGGCAGCGCGCCCGGCCTGGTCGCCGAGGCCGGTGTCGACGTCTACGGCACGCCGCACAACGAGACCTCGACCGGTGTCGCGGTGCCGATCAAGCGCGTGGCCGGCGCCGACCCCGACGCGTTGCTGCTGGTCGACGCCACTTCCGGTGCTGGTGGGCTCGAGGTCGACCTGCGCGAGACCGACGTCTACTACTTCGCGCCGCAGAAGGCGTTCGCCTCCGACGGTGGGCTGTGGATCGCGCTGATGTCGCCGGCGGCGCTGGCCCGCGCGGCCGAGATCAAGGCGAGCGGCCGCTACATCCCGGCGTTCCTCGACCTGATGACCGCGGTGGAGAACTCGCGCCTGGAGCAGACCTACAACACCCCGGCGCTGTCGACCATCTTCCTGGCGGCCGAGCAGACCGACTGGATGAACGCGCACGGTGGACTCTCCTGGGCCGCCAAGCGCACGCAGGAGAGCGCCGGCGTGATCTACGGCTGGGCCGAGCGCTCGTCGGTGGCCACCCCGTTCGTGTCCGACCCGGGCCTGCGGTCCAACGTGGTCGCCACCATCGACTTCGTCGACTCGGTCGACGCGTCCGCCATCGCCAAGGCACTGCGCGCCAACGGCATCGTCGACACCGAGCCGTACCGCAAGCTCGGTCGCAACCAGCTCCGGGTGGCGCTGTTCCCGGCGATCGAGCCCTCCGACGTGGAGGCGCTGACCGCTTCGATCGACTACGTACTCGAGCGGCTCTAGCTTTTCCATCTCGACACCCCGGCGTGCCTAGCGGTGCGCCGGGGTGCTAGTGGGCTACCGTGTCGGAAGCGTCTCGACTGTGGTCGGGATCGTCGGCCACAGCGGGACGGAGGCAACGCGATGCGGCCTGTACGCTTCGTCGCCCTCTCCGAGGACGGCCAGGCCATGGTGCTCGCCGACGAGGTGGGCCGCCTCCTGGCGCTGCCACTCGACGAGCGGATCAACGGCGTCCTGCACGGCGACCCCGCCTCGGCCGCGGTCAGCGGGGCCGGCCACTTCGGTGACCAGGCGCCGTCCCTGTCCCCGCGCGACATCCAGGCCCGCATCCGCAGCGGTGACTCCGCCGACGAGGTCGCCCGCATCGCCGGCGTGCCCGTCGACCGGGTGCTCCGCTACGCCGGCCCGGTGCTCCAGGAGCGGGCGATGCTGGCCCAGCACGCCCGACGCACCCGGCTGAAGACGTCCGAGAAGGGCGCGCCGCTGGCCGAGGTGGTCGACGCCCGGCTGGCCCAGCACGGCATCGACGGCGAGAAGATCTCCTGGGACGCCTACCGCCGCGACGACGGCACCTGGCGCATCGTCGCCACGTGGCCGTCCGGCAAGGCGACCGCCCAGGCCATGTGGGATCTCGACCGGGCACGCCAGGTCGTCACCCCGCACGACGACATGGCCCAATACCTGTGCACCGAGCGCCCGCAGCCACTGCTCGGCCAGGAGCCGGTCACACCCGAACGCGGCGGCCACGCGCTCCCCGGCCGCTCGCGGGGCGAGCCGACCCGCGGCGGCCACGGCTTGCCCGCCGCTGCCACCACCGAGCAGCGCGCGCCGCGCGACGCGATCCGCGCCGGCCGCGACGCCCTGCTCGCCTCACTCGACCGCCCGCTCACGCCGCCCGGCCGCGGCCTCGACGCGGGCCCGTCCGAGCCGCGCCGGGGTGGCGCCGCCGCGCTGCTCGGTTCGCCGGGTTCGGCTTTCGACGACGACGCCGACCTGCCCAAGGAGGTGCCGGCGGTCCCGTCGCTCGCGGTCCTCAGGCCGCGGCGCACCACGGGCGAGAGCAACACGGAGCAGACCGACCCGGCGGGCAAGCCGCGCAAGCGCCTGCCCAGTTGGGACGACGTGCTCTTCGGCAGCGCACCGCAGCGCGAGTCCTCCTGAGTTTCCGCTTCTCGTTGCCGGTGGCAATGTGAGGGCATGGAATTCACGAACCTGGGCCGCACCGGCCTGAGCGTCAGTCGGCTGTGTCTGGGCACAATGAACTTCGGCCCGGAGACGAACGAAGCCGACAGTCACGCGATCATGGACCAGGCGCTCGAGCACGGCATCAACTTCTTCGACACCGCCAACGTGTACGGCCGCAAGGTGGGCGAAGGCGTCACCGAGCAGATCATCGGCCGGTGGTTCGCCCAGGGCGGCGGCCGTCGCGACAAGGTCGTGCTGGCCACCAAGGTGTACGGCCGGATGGGCGACTGGCCCAACGAGCGGGGCTTGTCGGCCCGCCACATCGTCCGGGCGTGTGAGGATTCGCTGCGCCGGCTCCAGACGGACACCATCGACCTGTACCAGATGCACCACATCTCTCGTACGACGCCGTGGGAGGAGATCTGGCAGGCGATGGAGCAGCTGGTGACCCAGGGCAAGGTCGTCTATGTCGGGTCGTCCAACTTCGCGGGTTGGCACCTGGCCCAGGCGCAGGAGTCGGCGGCCCGCCGCAACTTCCTGGGCCTGGTCTCGGAGCAGTGCCTGTACAACCTGGTGGCGCGCGGCCCGGAGCTAGAACTGATCCCGGCGGCGCAGCATTATGGGATCGGGATCATCCCGTGGTCCCCGCTGCACGGCGGTCTGTTGTCGGGCGTGCTGCGCAAACTCGCGGCAGGCGAAGCGGGCCGGGGCCGCACCGGCCGAGCGGCCGACGACCTGGCCACCTACCGCGAGTCGATCGAGGCATACGAGAAGCTCTGCGCGGACCTGGGCGAAGACCCGAGCAGCGTCGCTCTGGCGTGGCTGCTCTCCCGCCCAGGCGTAACGGCCCCGATCATCGGCCCACGCACAATGACCCAGTTGGACGGCGCTGCGGCTGCGGTGGACATCGAGCTCTCCAAGGCCACTCTGGGCCGACTCGACGAACTTTTCCCGCCGCAAGGCAAGGGCGGGCCGGCCCCAGAGGCCTGGGCCTGGTAGGTGTCTCTCGGGCGCGTACATGTTCGAGCATGTAGGCACATGCCCGAACATGTACAGCCGGGGAGACCAGACCGCCGCCACACGCGAGGCCCCAGGTCGCGGCCGGTAGCCAAGCTGCGTACCTATCTGGAGGCATCCGCTACGCCGAGGCGCGACCCGGTGGTGTCTCTCCAGGCCGGGACCCGGCCGCTACCGGTAGGGCCGAGACACCAAGCACCACGCCTACCTGAGCTGACCGCCACGCGGCACGCGGCAGCACCGTTCCTCTCCGGACGTACCACCCCGAACAGCCGCGACCGGCAGGGCCCGGACCGCAGCCGAGAGGCAGCTGCGTTTCTATTTGGGCTATCCGCCACGCGGGGGCGACCGGTGGTATCTCTCCAGACGTATTAGCCGACCGCCGCGACACGCAGCGACCGGTCACGGCCGAAACGCCGAGCCGCCTACTTTCGACCCAACCCCTACGCGGCAGGCAACCCGGTGGCGCCTCTCCGGACGCATCACCGGACTGCCGCGACCGCAAGGTACCGGTCGCCGCCAGGACGCCGAGCTGCTTGCTTGCTCGAGCCAACCCCCACGCGGCAGACGACCCGGTCGTGTCTCCAGGCGCGTTACCGGACCGCTGCGACGCGGCAGGTGCCCGTCGTGGCCGGGGCGTCGAGTTGCGTGTTCTCCTGGAGGCTGGCGGTGTCGCCGGGGGCGACGTCTCGGGCTGTGACCGAGGCGCGGTCGATTCGGTTGCCGTCTTCGTCGAGGTACTCGACCTCGATGTGCGCCGACCGCGCCGTAGCCCCGGTGTTCTTGACACTCAACTCGACCGTGACCTTGTCACCCGCGTAGTCGCAGGACACGACGTCGACGAGCATCTCGGCGGCCCGAGCCCGACTCTGCTTGGCGCCGGCCCACACGCTGACCGCGGCCATCGCGAGCACGACGACAATGGTCACCAACCCAGGCACCGTGATCCAGAAGTTCTGCTTGCCCGGCCGAGACGACGGGCTCGGGGGCAAAGGGGGCAAAACACTCGTCACCCCCGCAAAATACCCGCAGTCAGCGCTCCACTATGGCGGATCAGAGAAGCCAGCCCGCCAACCGCTCGTACGTGGGCTCGGGGCCGAGGTTGCTCCGCATGAGGAGCACCTCACGGGCCGCCCACCTCGGACCGACATAGGCGTCCAGCGCAGCCCGGTCGGCATCGACGTCGGCCCTGGGGATCCGGTCTCCGGGCCGCGCGAGGGTCAGATGCGGCTTCCACGGCCGCTCGTCGTAGGGGAAGCGTGCCCGCTTCAGCTCGCGCCGCAAGGCTTTGTGCAGCTCCCGCATGGGTTCGAGGTCGCCCGCGACCCCAACCCACATCAACGTGAAAGCCCCACGCCCGAACCGCCCACCACCAGAGAGCGAAAGCTCCGGCACCTCCGGCCACGGCCCACCCCCGGCCCCGACCAATGCGCCCGATCGACGGGCCGGAAGGTCGGCACTCGCATCAGCAGCCGCGCCGCGACCCGCCGCGGACTCGCCATCGGCCTCCGCGCCCGCGGACCGGCGCGCGTCACGCAGAGCGGTAGCTCCCGACTCGCGACCGGCGTCCGCGTCGCCGGACCCGCCCGCATCACGCGAAGCTCCACCGCCAGCCTCGCCACCGGCCCGCACACCACCCGACGCCCGAGCATCAAGCCGCGCGGCATGTCCATGCCCGCGATCACCTTCAGCGCCCGCAGACCCGCCAACGTTCCGCGAAGCCCCACCCCGAGCCTCGCCACCGGCCCGCACACCACCCGACGCCCGAGCATCCGACCAAACACCAGGTCCGCCCTCGCGTCCAGACTCGGCGCCGCCCAACTCCCGAGCATCCGACTGAACACCAGGTCCTTCCTCGCGTCCGGACTCGGCGCCGCCTGGCTCCCGAGCATCGGATCGAACATCAGGTCCAGACTCGCCAACTCCGTCGGCGCCGCCCGACCCTCGCAGGTTCGGTCCAGTCGCAGGGTCGGATTTGAGGTCTGCTTCCGCTCGGATGCGGGTCCGGGTCGCGCGGCGGGCCGCTGTTGCCGCGCGGGCGTGGTAGCGGTCGATCGCCGAACCGACCGCTTCCTTCACGTCGGGCAGGCGGTCGTCGGGGACCTCGCCCAGGAAGGCCAGCGTCAGGTGGTAGGTCTCCGGCTTGGCCAGGCGGGTGTTGACGCCCTCGGCTGCCGCGCGGCCTACGTGGAGGGAGGACACGAAGGTGGCCAGGTCCGCGACCGCGGGTGCTGGCGGGTAGACGGCTACGAACAGCCTCAACGCTGCTCTCGGCGTTCGGCTTCGGCTGTCGGGAGAGTCATGCCGCACGCCTGTAGCTCGCCCTCTACCCGGACGCGTTCGATCTCCAGGTCTACGCCGACCAGCTCGCTCAGGTGTTGGGTTACTCCCAGGCAGGCGCAGGCCAGGCCGAGCTGCTCGTCGTAGGCCCGGAGCACAGCGGTCTGCCAGATCGCCGAACGCTGCGCGATGCCGAGTCGCTGGCGGCCCAGGCGCTGCAGGTCGGCGGCGATCTGCTCGATCGTCGGGCGGTCCTGCTCGTCGTCGACACCGGGCAGCTCCAGCTCGATCTCCACCTCACCGATCGAGCGGTCGAGGCGGCTGATCGCCCGCCGCTCGCGGCGCTCCAGGCGCGCCTGTCGCACGGCGCGGGTGGCGCGTTCGATGAGCTCGTCCGCGCATACGATCGCGGCGACGATGGCAGGCAGACACAGGAGCGTCAGGATCGCCACCGCCAGCACGAGTGTGTGCGGGATCGCCACTCTTCGACGCTATGCGGCTCTGGCAGCGACCGCCACCGATTTGGGTTTCATTTGGTGCACCGACCGGTCAAAATCCACGGATGGCGCATTCGTGATGATCACTGTGTCGCCGCCTCCAACATGGCTCGTAGTCGGGAGACCGCAGTGGCATCTCCCTCCACCCGGACCGCGCTGTCGCCCACTCGCCGCCAGAGCCACAGCAGCACGTCATGCGGCGCGCCCGAGACCTGGGCCACCGCCTGGCCCGCCGTGTCGGGCGCGATCTCGACACTGCCGTGGTCGAGGCGGACCAACCAGCGGGCACCACCCGCGCTGACCAGCACCGCCCGGTTGCCGTTGGCGCGCAGCAGGTCGCCGAAGTCTTCCGGCCACTGCCGGGTGGCATAGGACAGGAACACCTCGAGCACCTCGGCGATGCCGTCGCCGGCCAGCTCGGCGGGAATCGGCGAGATGGCGAAACCCGCGGCGAGCTGGGCGTCGACCCGGTGGATCACCGTCTCCTGGGCCATCCGGCGGACCCAGAAACCGACGGTCTGATCCGGCTCGTACCACGTGGGGCAGGCTTGCGAATCAGAACGCGCGGCGAACTCGGCGACCAGCTCCGCGTAAGCCCGGTCGAGCAGCGCGCCAGACTTCTCCCCCGTCGGCTCCGGCGGCCAGGCCTTTGGCAGCTCACCGTGCCGCATGGTCTCGACCTTGTGCAGGTAGACGTGTGCCACGTGGCTGACCAGGTCGTCGACCGTCCAACCCGGACAGGACGGCACCGGCGCGGTGAGATCGACCGCCGCCGCCCGCAGGTCGGCGAAGTCGGCCTCCAGGCACCGGAGGAACACGTCGCGAGTCATGTGGGAAGCAAACCAGATAGGTACGACAGAATCAGGCCCGTTCGGCGGCGACGACCGCGGGCACGACCCGCACCCGCGGCACCGGACGCAGGTGCATCGACAGCCGGCTGCCGCTGTGCCGGAGCTGCACCACCAGCGCCAGCGTGGTCGCGGCCAGCGCGATCGAGCCGCCCAGCCAGATCGCGGTGCCGGCGCCGGCGTGGTCGGCCAGCCAGCCGACCAGCGGGCCCGAGACCGGGTTGAGGCCCATGAAGACGAACACCCAGAGGGCCATGACCCGACCGCGGTACGCGGCATCGGTGCCGAGCTGGACCCGCTGGTTGGCGGCCTGGGCGAAGAAGACCATGAAGAACCCGGTGGGTACGAGGGCGGCGACGACCAGCCAGTACACCGGCAGGATGCCGACCAGGATGCCGAACGCGCTGAACACCATCGCCGACGCGATCACCGTGTAGACCGAGGGCCGGGCCCGGCGGGTGCCACCGACCAGGGCGCCGACCAGCGCTCCCAGGCCGACGGCGGTGGTGAACAGGCCGAACGACGCCGCGCCGGTGTTGAAGCCGGTCTTGGCCAGCGCCTGCAGCGTGACCGGGAAGTTGAAGAGCGTGAACGCGAGCACGCTCATCAGCACCATCGGCAACATCAGGTCGGGCCGCCGCCGGACGTAGCGCAGGCCGTCGACGACCCGGGCCGGCTCACGGGCGGCGGCCACGGGCAGCTCGGCGCGGTACAGCTCGGCCGGCCGCATCCGGACCAGGCAGATCAGCGGCGCCACGGCGAGGACGGCGCTGAACACGAACACGGGGCCGACGTCGAACAGGGCGATCGCGATGCCGGCGATCGACGGGCCGATCACCCGCGCGCTGTTGAAGGTGGCCGCGGACAGGCCCAGCGCGTTCGGCAGCAGCCGGATCTCGACGAGCTCGGAGACGAACGACTGGCGCACCGGAGTCTCGACCGCACTGGAGACACCGAGTAGCAGGGCGAACACGTACACGTGCCAGAGCTCCGCCGCACCGCTCACCACCAGGATGCTGAACAGCACCGATAGGAGCGTCCAGGCCAGGTTGGCGACAAAGAGGATCTTGCGCTTGTCGTAGCGGTCGGCCAGCCGGCCGGAGAGCAGCGTCAGCGCCAGCACGGGGGTGAACTGCAGGGCGGTGACGATGCCGAGCTGCGCGGCGGTGCCGCCCAACAGGAAGACGAGCCAGTCCTGGGTCGTGAACATCATCCAGACGCCGATCAGCTTCACCAGCTGACCGAGCGCGAAGAGCCGGTAGTTCCTCACCTGGAGGGACTGGAACGTGGTGTTGAGCCGGGCCCGCAAGGCTGTTGCGCCTCCCAAAGAGATCGCCGAAGGTACGCGTCATCCACAAAGGACGAAGCGGCGCGAGCTCAGGCGCGCGCGACCTTCTGCAGGATCTCCGCCGCCCGGCGGAGCGTCTCGCGCTCCTCCGGGGTGAGCGCGGCGAGTCGAGGGGCCAGCCACTCGTCACGGGCCCGCTCGTGCTGGGCAAGGATCGCCCGACCCGCCTCCGTGGCAGCCAGGATCACCTGGCGCCCGTCGGTCGGGTGCGGGGTTCGTTGCACCAACCCGCGCTCTTCCAGCTTGGCGACGATCTTGGTCATCGTCGGTGGCTGGACACGTTCGACGTCGGCTAGCTCCCGGGGAGACAGCGCCCCGCCCAGCTGAAGGCTGGTCAGGGCGGACAGCTGGGTAACCGTGAGATCGCCGACCGGGCGGGTCTGCCTGACCCGCCGGTTGAACCGGGTGATCGCATCGCGCAGCGACGAGGCCAGTTGCGCCACCGAGACGCGCTTTGCCGTCACCGTCCGCTCCGTCACAGTAGTTAGCTTAACTAATGAGCCCGGCTAACAACCAGCGAGTATGGCCCCGGTCACGGCCTCACGAGATCAACGTCTCGATCGGCCCACGCAGGAAGTAGACCACGAACAGGGCGGCCACGGCGTACAACAACGGGTGAACCTGGCGCGCCTTGCCGCAGGCCAGCTTGATCACCGCGTACGCGATGATGCCTGCCCCGATGCCGTTGGAGATCGAGTAGGTGAACGGCATCAGCACGATGGTCAGGAACGCCGGCACGCCGATCTCGTAGTCGGTCCAGTCGATGCTCCGCACCGCGGTCATCATCAGGAAGCCGACGATCACCAGCGCGGCCGAGGCGGCCTCGAACGGCACCACCGTGACCAGCGGGGCGATGAACATCGCGAGCAGGAACAGGCCGCCGGTGACCAGGTTGGCCACGCCGGTGCGGGCCCCCTCGGCAACACCCGAGGCGCTTTCGATGTACGACGTGTTGCTGGAGACGCTGGCCGCGCCACCGGCCGCCGCGGCGATCGAGTCGACGAGCAGGATCTCCCGCGTACGCGGCGGCATGCCGTTCTCGTCGAGCAGGCCGCCCTCCTGGCCGACCGCGACCATCGTGCCCATCGTGTCGAAGAAGTCCGTGATCAACAGGGTGAAGACGAACATCAGGACGACGAGCCAGCCGGCCGTCTGCCAGGAGTGGAACACGTTGAACTTGCCCAACAGCGACAGGTCGGGCAGGTCGACGATGGTGTCCGACAGCTTCGGCACGTTGAGCGACCAGCCGCTCGGGTTCGGCTTGCCGTCGACGAAGGACGGGCCGATCTTGCCGATCGCCTCGACGATCACCGCCAGCACGGTCGCCGACAGGATGCCGATCAGGATGGCGCCGCGGACCTTCCGCACGAACAGGATGATCGTCAGGAGCAGCGCGAACACGAAGATCAGCGCGGGCCAGGTGACCAGCCGCCCGTTGATCCCCAGCCCGACCGGGACGGTGGTGCCGGCGGCGTCCGGGATCCGGCGCACGAAGCCGGCGTCGACGAGACCGATGATCGTCAGGAACAGGCCGATGCCCACGCCGATCGCGGCCTTGAGCTGGGTCGGCACGGAGCGGAAGATGCTCTCGCGCAGCCCGGTGAGCACCAGGATCGCGATCAGCACGCCCTCGATGACCACCAAGCCCATCGCGTCGGCCCAGGTCATCTGGGGTGCGATCTCGTAGGCCACCATCGCGTTGACGCCGAGCCCGGCGGCGAGGGCCAGCGGGAACCGGGCGACCACGCCCATCAGGATCGTCATCACGCCGGCGACCAGTGCGGTGGCCGCCGCGATCGCGGCGATCGCGAGGTGGACTCCGCTGGCGTCGGTCGCGCTGCCCAGGATCAACGGGTTGAGCACCACGATGTAGGCCATCGTGAAGAAGGTCGCGAAGCCGCCGCGGACCTCCTGGCCGATGCTCGAACCGCGGGCGCTGATCGAGAAGTAGCGGTCGAAGCCACTCACCGGGCGGTCGTCGGCCGTGGGCCGCGGTGTGGTCGGTGCCTCGGTCATGGTGCCGGCTCCCAAGCGGAGATCATCGATTGACCTGCGCATATTGCCACAGCCGGTGTTACACCGAAAGATCTTCCTGGTTACCCTTTTCGAGTGGCTGAGCAGCAGCAACAACCTCGGGTGGCACCGCTCGACCCGCCCATGGTGCCGTTCGCCGTGGCTGGCATCGTCATCTGGGCCGCCGTCGGCCTAGTCGTGCTCGCCTTTTTCCGCGACGGGCGCGAAAACTGGCTGTGGACCTGCCTGGCCGGATTCGTGCTCGGATTCCCCGGCCTAGCGGTCATGATCAGGCACGATGCCAACCGGCGCCGCCGGCTGGCCGCGGGTCAGTCGTCGACCGACTCGACTTCGCCGTCGTCGTAGACGGTCGGCAGCTCTTCGGCCGACGCGCTCTCGGCCAGCGCCTCGGAGTGCGCTCCGCAGCCGTGGTCGGAGCTGACCGCGCGGCCGTCGTCGGGCGCGAACATGTTGCCGCACACCCCGAACGCCTGGCGCATCGCGCCGGCCAGCGGAAGGTAGAACCCGCAGGTCACGCAGCGGGCGGCGGACGGCGCGGCAGACGAGATCGCGGCATCGGGACCGTGGTCGCCGTCGTACCAGCGCTGCGCGGTCTCCTCGCGTCCCTCTTTCGACATCACCCGGGGGCGGCCCAGGCCGAGCTCCCAGGCGACCTCGTCGACCGCGGGGTCGTCCGCGAGCGTGTAGCCCGGCACCAGCCGGTCGTCGTCGGCCGGAGTCAGCAGCAGGTCGCCGACGCCCAGGTCACCGGGCTGCAGGCGGTCCTGCCAGGGCACCCAGCCGGGCGCGAGGAGGGCGTCGGGGCCGGGCAGCAGCACGGTCTCGCAAACCGTCACGTGCTTGCTGCGGGAGACCCGCGTCACTGTGACCGCCCAGCGCCAACCCCGATATCCGGGCATTTCGCAGGCAAAGTAGTGGGTGACCAGTCGCTCGCCCTCGGCAACCACGTCGAGGTGGGCGCCGACCTCAGCGGAGTCGACCTCGGTGATCGCCTCTCGCGCCAGGTCGACTGCTGAGGCACAGACCTGGTCGAGCTTCGCGGATCGCACGGCGGCACTCCTGGTCACCCTGACATTCTTCACTACGCGTGTGGGCCGCCGACACCGGGATGGGAGAGGATGGGGCGCATGCCGTTGATACGCCGCACGGGCTCGACGATCGGCCGTTTCATCGGCACGACCGTCAAGGGTGGCCGCCTGGTCAGCCGCGGAGTCCGCCGGGGCGTCGGCACCGCCCGGTCCAAGGGCGCACGGGGCGAAACGGGCATGATGCGCCTGTTCGACCTGCATGCCGCTTCGTGTGCCGGCGACACCTTGATCACCATCGGGCTGGCCGGCACGATCTTCTTCGACGTGCCGCTCGGCGAGGCCCGCAGCAAGGTCGCGCTCTACCTGTTGATCACGATGGTCCCGTTCGCCCTGCTGGCGCCGGTGGTCGGCCCGCTGCTCGACCACTTCCGGCACGGCCGGCGCTGGGCGCTGGCGGCGACCTTCCTCGGCCGCGCGTTCCTGGTCTGGGCCGTCGCCGACAACACCGACTCGATCTGGCTCTACCCGGCCGCGTTCGGCGTGCTCGCCCTTTCCCGGGCGTACGGCGTGGCCAGATCGGCGGCCGTACCTCGGCTGTTGCCGGAAGGGCTCGGCCTGTCTCAGGCCGGCGCGAGAGCCAGCATCTACGGCACGGTCGCCGGTGCGATAGCCGCGCCGATCGGCGTCGCGGCCTTCGCCATCGGCCCGGAGTGGCCCCTGCGGATCGCCGCCCTGGTCTTCTTCGTCGGCATGGTGATCTCGCTCCGGCTGCCCGGCCGGGCCGACTCCGACCCACCGGAGACCGTGCCCAGGCCGATAGCGGCCATCTTCGGCGCGTTCGGCCGCAACGGCGACCGGCCGTTGTCCGGGCGGCTGGTGATCTCCGCGTTGATCGGCAGCGCCACGCTCCGCGCGTTCTACGGCTTCCTGCTGCTCTTCCTGGCGTTCGCGATCAAGGGTGGCCACCTGGGCACCACCCTGTTCGGCCGCGAGTTGAGCGACGGGCTCGCGCTCAGCGTCCTCGGCGCCGCGCTCGGTGTCGGCACCTTCCTGGCGACCGCCATCGGCACCCGACTGCGAATACACCGCCCGGTGGCCCTGCAGTCCAGCGGTCTGATCATCACGGCCGGCCTGGCTGTGTTGACCACGATCGGCTACTCGCTGGCCATGGTGGCGCTGCTCTGCCTGGTCACCGCCGTGATGAGCGGCATCGCCAAGCTCTCCGTCGACGCCACGATCCAGGAACGGGTGCCGGAGCGGATGCGGGCCAGCGCGTTCGCCCACTCCGAGACCGTGCTGGTGCTGGCCTTCGTGGCCGGTGGCGGGCTCGGCCTGATCCCGGTGACCGGCCGGGTCGGGGTCGGGTTGCTCGGGGTCGTGGCGGCGCTGGCCGCGATCCGCGCGGTGATCGTCGCCGGCCAGCTACGCAAGGAGCGGCTGCACGGCCGGTTCGACGTCGGCGACCCGCCAGGCGAGGAGCCGCCGACCGAGCCGCGGGCCGGCGCGTCAACCGGTGGCACGCCGTGGCCCGGCACCTCCGCCGGAGGCGGGTCGCAGACCGGCACCTCCGCGGGAGACAGGCCGCAGACCGGAGGCAGGCCGCAGACCGATGCCTCGGCTGCCGGTGCGCAGCGATCGAGTGCCTCCGCACCGCGCCCGGGCTCGTCCGGGGCGCCCCGGCCCCGGACGGACGCGTCCACCGCCGAGCTACCGAAGGCGGGCCGGCGGTGGTGGCGCCGATCCCGCCCGGACCAGACCAACCCCACGCTGCCGATGCCGGCGGTCGACCCCGACCCCGGAGGCACGACCAAGCAGGACACGGTCGTCGCGCCGCCTGGCTACCACGTCTACCGGCCGAGCAACCCGGTCGACGCACCGCCCGAGGACCCGTGGCGGGACACCGCGGGACCGCCGGCGTGACCGGGCTGCTCCTCGTGACGGCCGTCGAGGTGGAAGCCGAGGCGGTCCGGGCCGGGCTCGACGGCGGCCTCACCGTGGCCGCCGTCGGTGTGGGTCCAGCCGCGGCCGCGGCGGGCACCGCACGGCTGCTCGCCCGGGCAGAGGCGGCCGGCCACCCGTACCAGGGCGTGGTCTGCCTGGGCATCGGCGGTGGGTTCGCGGGCCGCGTCGAGATCGGCGAGATCGCCATCGCCACCCGCGCCATCGCCGCCGACCTCGGTGCGGAGAGCCCCGACGGCTTCCTGCCGATCGACGACCTCGGCTTCGGCTCGGCCCGGTTCGATGCCGACCCGGACGTGGTCGCGAGGCTGCGCGCGGCGCTGCCGGACGCGGCCGTCGGCACCGTGCTGACGGTGAGCACCGTCACGGGCACGGCCGCGTCGACCGAGATGCTCGCCACGCGGTTCCCCGACGCGGTGGCCGAGGGCATGGAGGGCTACGGCGTCGCCTGCGCGGCGGCCGGCCTCCCGTTCGCCGAGGTCAGAACGATCTCCAACGTGATCGGCCCACGCGACCGGTCGAGCTGGCGCATCCCGGCGGCCCTGGCCGCCCTCACCAGGGCAGGGAAATCACTGGGGTTAGCGTGACAGGCATGGCGCTCAAGCTGGCTTTCTCGCCGTGCCCCAACGACACGTTCGTCTTCCACGCCCTCGCGCACGGTCTGGTGAAAGGCGCGCCGCCGGTCGAGGTGACGTTCGCGGACGTCGACGTGACCAACACGGCGGCCGAGCAGGGCGAGTTCGACCTGGTCAAGGTCAGCTACGCGGCGCTGCCCTGGCTGTTGGACGACTACGAGCTGCTGCCGTGCGGCGGCGCGCTCGGTCGGGGCTGCGGCCCGCTGGTGCTGACCAGGCAGGACGGCCCCCGCGACCTCGACGGCGCCCGCGTCGCGGTGCCCGGTGACCGCACCACCGCGTACCTGCTGTTCCGCCTCTGGGCGCAGGGCCAGCAGCCGGCGGCGATCGACGTCGTGCCGTTCCACGAGATCATGCCCGCGGTCGCGGCCGGCCGGTACGACGCGGGCCTGGTGATCCACGAAGCCCGGTTCACCTACCCGAGGCACGGCCTGACCGCGCTGGTCGACCTCGGCGAGTGGTGGGAGGGCGACACCGGCCTGCCGATCCCGCTGGGCGCGATCCTGGCCAAGCGGGGCACGGTCGACCCGGCCGCGGCCACCGAATGGATCCGCGACTCGGTGCGCCAGGCCTGGGCCGACCCCGCGGCCAGCCGCGACTACGTGCTCGCGCACGCCCAGGAGATGGAGCAGGCGGTCGTCGACCAGCACATCGCGCTGTACGTCAACGAGTTCACCGCCGACCTGGGCGCCGAGGGCCGCAAGGCGATCGAGGCCCTGCTCGGCCGCGCGGCAG
Organism: Asanoa hainanensis; assembly: GCF_900188485.1. Classification (GTDB taxonomy): domain Bacteria; phylum Actinomycetota; class Actinomycetes; order Mycobacteriales; family Micromonosporaceae; genus Asanoa; species Asanoa hainanensis. Next base: position 205,997 of record NZ_FZPH01000010.1, on the reverse strand, counting down.
AGGCCGGGCTGACCCCTCAGATCTCCAGCTCGCGGGCCACCGCGTGGAGTAGCTGAGCCACCTGGGCGGCGGTCTTCTTGTCAGGGAACCGGCCCCGGCGCAGGTCAGGCTGGACCCGGGCCTCGAGCACCTTGATCATGTCTTCGACCATGCTCTGGAGCTCTTCGGCGGGACGGCGGCGCAGCTCTGCCATGGACGGCGGCGCGTCGAGCAGCTTGACGCCGAGCGCCTGCGCGCCCTTGCGGCTGTCGACCACGCCGAACTCGATGCGCTGGCCACCTTTCAGCTCGGTTACGCCGGCAGGCAAGGCGCCCTTGGGCAGGAACACGTCGCCACCCTCGTCACTGGTGACGAACCCGTATCCCTTGGTCGCGTCGAACCACTTCACTCGCCCGGTCGGCACTGCAACCTCACTGAACGTCGCGCCGGAATTGCTGACGTCACAAGGCTAGCCGGACCAACCCCGGAAGCGCCGCCGGGAATTCCCGGAGATCGGGCAGAACCAGCCGTGCGCCGGCCGCACTCAGCTCTTCGGCGGAGCACGGCCCGGTCGTCACCGCGACGCCCGGCACGTCGGCGGTTCGCGCGGCGACCATGTCCGCGACGTGGTCACCGACGTAGATGCCGCAGCCGTACGTGGTCAGCGCCGTCGCCTTGCCCTCCGCGAACAGGTCGCCGGCGACCGCGTCCACAGGCAGGCCCAGGTGCCGGAGGTGGAGCTCGGCCAGCCGGCCCAGCTTCGACGTGACGACCACCACACGACCGCCGAGCTCGTGTACGGCCTCGACGGCCGCGCGGGCGCCCGGCAACAGGACCGTCGGCTCGATCGCGTGGTGCTCGTACAACTCGCGATAGGTCTTGACCGCAGCCTCGAGCTCGTCCGGCGGGAACCAGTAGCCCAGCTCGGTGCGCAGCGGCGGGCCCAGCCGGGAGATCGCGAGCTGTTCGTCCACATAGGTGCCGGTGACGGCGGTCAGCTCGCGGAAGGCCGCCGCGATGCCGGCGCGGGTGTCGGCCAGGGTCATGTCGAAGTCGAACCCGACTGCCAGTTCCGTGATCACCTGAACGAGCCTCCCACACCCCGCCCGCACCGGAGCCGTCGGCCGGATAGCGTGGTAAGGCGATGAACATGCTCGTCGACCAACTCCGGTCACTCCCAGACGAGGCGCTCGCGGCGTTGCTGCGCATGCGTCCGGATCTGGTCGTTCCCGTGCCGTCCGACCTGTCCGCGTTGGCGCTGCGCGCCCAGACCCGCGCGTCGATCGCCCGGGTGCTCGACGGCTTCGACCGGTTCACGCTGGAGATCCTCGACGCCGCCCGGCTGAGCCGGGGTGGGCCGGAGGACACCACCGATCTGGAAACGATCTTCACGCTGGCCTCCGGGGTCGACCGGGACACCGCCCGGGCGGCCATCGACCGGCTGCGCGCCCGGTTCGTGCTCTACGGCCCCGAGAACGCGCTGTCGATCGCCGTCGGGGTCGACGAGGTGTCCTCCCCGTACCCGGCCGGGCTCGGCCGGCCCGCGAGCCTGCTGGACGCGGGCGCCGCCGAGCTGGTCGCCGATCCGGCCCGGCTGCGCCGCACGGTGCTCGCCGCGCCGCCGCCCGCCCGGGCGGTGCTCGACCGGCTCGCCGCCGGCCCGCCGGTGGGCACGCTGGCCGGTGGGAGCGACGCGGGCTCCCCGGTGCGCTGGCTGGTCGACAACGCCCTGCTCGTGCCGGTGCCCAGCGGCGGCTTCGAGCTGCCGCGTGAGGTCGGCCTGCTGCTGCGCCGGGAGACCGGCCCGCTCGGCGCGCTGCACCCGAGCCCACCCAAGATCAACGCCCCGGCCCGGGAGCCGAAGGCCGCCGACTCAGCCGGCGCCGGCCAGGCGATGGACGCGGTGCGGCACACGGAGGCGCTGCTGGTCGCCCTGGAGGCCGAGCCGGCCGCGGTGCTGCGCTCCGGCGGCATCGGGGTCCGCGAACTGCGCCGGCTGGCCCGGTCCGCCGGGCTCGACGACGCCAGCGCGGCGACCCTGCTGGAGGCCGCGTACGCCGCCGGGCTCGCCGGCGAGGCCGACGCGCACGCGGCGCCGGTCGGCCGGCCCAGCCCTGAGACCCAGGTGCTGCCGACCGCCCGCTTCGACGCCTGGCGCGCCTCGTCTATCGCCCGCCGCTGGACCGACCTGGCGGGCGCCTGGCTGACCATGACCCGCCAGCCCGGCCTGGTCGGGCAGCGCGACGAACGCGACCGCCCGATCACCGTGCTGGCGCCCGAGGTCGAGCGGTCCGGTGCCCCGGCTACCCGGCGGGCGGTGCTCGGCATCCTCGTCGCCCAGCCGCCCGGCACCGCGCCGGCCACCGACGAGCTGCTCGGCCTGCTCGACTGGGAGGCGCCGCGGCGCACCCGGGGCCGGGAGAGCGCCTACCGCGAGGTGCTCATCGAGGCCGCGCTCTTTGGCGTCACCGGCCTGGGTGCGCTCACCGCGCAGGGCCGGGCCCTGCTCGCCGACGACGCCGCCGAGCTCGGGCACGACGAGCGCGTCGCCGCCGACCCGCTGGGCATGCGGCCCGAGGGTGCGCTCTCCCCGGACGACCCGCCGAGCACGGTCAAGGTGCTCGACGCCCTGCTGCCCGCCCCGGTCGACCACTTCCTGCTGCAGGCCGACCTGAGCGTCGTCGTGCCCGGGCCGCCCGTTCCCGAGCTGGCCGCAGAGCTCGACGTGGTCGCGGAGCCCGAGTCCGCCGGCGGCGCCAGCGTCTACCGGGTCACGCCGGAAGCCGTGCGGCACGCCCTCGACACCGGGTACGCCGCGGACGACCTGCACTCGCTGTTCCGCCGCCGGTCGCGCACCCCGGTGCCGCAGGCACTCACGTACCTGATCGACGACGTGGCCCGCCGGCATGGTGGCCTGCGGGTCGGCGGCGCCGGCTCCTACCTGCGCAGCGACGACGAGTCGCTGGTCTCGGAGGTGCTCGCCGATCGCCGCCTGTCCGGGCTGGCGTTGCGCAAGCTGGCCCCGACCGTGCTGGTCACGCCGATGCCGAGCGCGCGGCTCCTGCAGGAGCTGCGCGAGGCCGGCTACGCGCCGGTGCCGGAAGACGCGAACGGCGCGACCGTCCGCGGCCGGGTCCGGGTGCGGCGCGCGCCGGCCCGAACCGCCGGGCTGGCCCGGCTGGGCCCGGTCGACGCGGTCGCCGGCGTCCAGCTCACCCAGCCCCGCCTGCTCGGCATCGTCGAGCAGATCCGGCGTGGCGACGTGGCCTCGCGGACGGCCCGGCGCGCACCGGCCGCCGTACGACCGGGCAACGGCTCCGGGCCGGTCGCGGTGCAGACGCACAGCCAGGCACTGGCCGTGCTCCAGCAGGCGATCCGCGACAAGGCGCTGGTCTGGGTGGGCTACGTCGACGCGCACGGCTCGACCGCCTCCCGCCTGGTCCGCCCGGTCTCGATCGGCGCCGGCTACCTGCGGGCCGAGGACGAGCGCACCGAGATGCTGCACACCTTCGCCCTGCACCGGATCAGCGCAGCTGTTCTGGACTAGGCCCGTCCTGCCGATCAACGCGGCCTGCGCCGGGCCCGGAGGCCATCTGTTGGCGTCCCGGGACCCGGTATCCCGGGCCACTCGGCGGTGATGCCGGCTCGGCTCACCTTGATCGGCAGGACACGCCTCGTCACTCGCGGGCCGCGACCAGCCGGATCGGTGGTGTGCGGGTGGCCGTGAGCGTGGTGAGCACGCTGGTCAGGCCGACCACCAGGACGGCGAGCAGGACCACGCCCCCGAACATCGTCCACGGCACGCTGACCACGCCGATCCCGACCAGGTCACGGACGGCGGAGGCCATGCCGGCGATCGTGGCCGTGGCCGCGAGCAGACCGAGCAGCACACCGATCACGACGACCCCCAACGACTCGGCCAGCGCGGCGAGCACCACCTGGCCACGGGTCAGGCCCGTGACGCGGGCCGCCGCGAACTCGGCCCGGCGGTCCGAAGCGGCGATCACCACGGCGTTGATCATCGCGATCACGGTGTAGACCATCGCCATGCCGATCAACGCCACCATGATGTGCGCGCCGATCTGTTGCTGCTGGTCGTTGTACGCGTCGATCCACTGGGCCGTGGTGCGCACCTGACCGAGACCCGCCAGGCCGGTGGCTGCCGCGGCCGGGTCGGTGGCCCGCACCACGTAGCGCCGCGGCCCGTCGGGCATGAGATCGGCCGGCAGCAACGCACCCGGCCCGGCCAGGGTGTCGGGCAGCAGCGCGACCACCCGTAGCTGGCTCGGACCGCCGTCGATGCGCACCGGCACCTGGTCTCCGAGCCGCCAGCCCGTGGCCGCGCCGGGGCTCAACGCGATCGTCGCGCCGTGCAACTCGGCCAGGCTGCCGGCGACGAGCGCGATGCGATGCGTCTGCTCGTACGCGCCCGGGTCCACCGCGACCGCGCTGGCGGACTCCCACGCCAGCCCGTCCTCGCCCTCGTCCTCGGCGATGTCGAAGCTGACGGCCGCCTCCTCGGACACCGCGGTTACGCCCGGCGCCGCGGTGACCTGGTCACGGACCGGCCCGGACGTGTCGAGCACCAGGTCCGCGCGCAGGTCCCGGGCGATCTCGCCACGGCCCGCCTCGGCCAGGGTCCCGGTCATGCCGGCCATCCCGACGACGAACGCGACCAACACCATGATCGGCGCCGCGGTCGAGGCGCTGCGGCGCACGCCGGTGCGCAGGTTCGCGTGCGCGAGCACACCCAGCCGCCCACGGAAGACCATCCCGAACGGCGCCGCCACCAGCGGCACGATCAGGGGTGCCAGCACGGCGAACGCGGTGACCAGGGTGAACGTCGCGTTGATGGACAGCGGGAGCGCGCCGTCCCCGCCGACCGCCGGCACCAGGATCAGCAACGCGATGCTGCCGGCGAGGAAGAACAGGCCGATCACCCAGCGGGACCCGGTCATCACCTTGGCGGCCGCGCCGAGGTCACGCAACGCCTCGAGCGGCCGGACCCGTGACGCGCGCCGGGACGCGGCCAGCACACCCAGCACCGCGACGCCCACTCCGGTGCCGGCGGACACGTAGACGATCCACGAGCGCCACTCGCCGGTGAACCCGGGCGGCGCCAACGCGAAGCTCGTGAGCATCCGGCCCTGCAGCCGCATCACCGGCAGGCCGGCGAGCACGCCGAGCCCGGAGCCGATGATGCCGAGCAGCAGCGCTTCGCCGAGCAGCAGCGTGCGCACCTGGCCCCGGCCGGCACCGGTCAGCCGGAGGAGGGCCAGGTCACGGCGGCGCTGGGCAACGGTGAACGCGAACGTCGAGCTGACCACGAAGATCGCGACGAAGAAGGCCAGGCCGAGCGTCATGCCCATCAAGGTGATCGCGGCGGCGTAGCCGTCGCGCAGCTCGCTTGCCTCGGCCAGCGACAGCCCCGCCGGCACGTCGGCGGTGGCCGCCGACACCAGGGTCAGCAGCGAGGACTGCACCAGCGCGACGCCCAGCAGGACGGTGACGATCGCGCCGAGGAAGACCGGCCAGCGGTCCCGGAACGTGCTCCACGACATCCGCAACATGGCCCTACTCCTCCCAACGCGCGAGCCGGTCGGCGACCTCGCGGGTGGTCGGCCGCTCCAGCGCGTCGACCACCCGCCCGTCGCCCAGGAAGACCACGCGGTCCGCACTGGCCGCGGCGGCCGGGTCGTGGGTGACCATGACGATCGTCTGCCCGCTGTGGTCGACCATCGCGCGCAGCATGGTCAGCACCGTGCGGGCCGTGCGGGTATCCAGCGCTCCGGTCGGCTCGTCGGCGAAGAGCACCGCGGGCCTGGTCACCATCGCCCGGGCGATCGCGACGCGCTGCTGCTGGCCGCCGGAAAGCTCGGCCGGGCGGTGCCGGGCCCGGTCGGCCAGACCCACGGACGCGAGCACGTCGCGGACCTCGCGGCGCCGGGGCCGGCGGCCGGCCAGCCGCAGCGGCATCGCCACGTTCTGCTCGGCGGAGAGCGACCCGATCAGGTTGAAACTCTGGAAGACGAAGCCCACGACGGTACGGCGCAGCCGGGTGAGCTCGGCGTCGGAGGCGTCGGTGATGTCCTGGCCGGCGATCCGCACCCGCCCGTCGCTGACCCGTTCGAGCCCGGCCGCGCAGTGCAGCAGCGTCGACTTGCCGGATCCGGAGGGGCCCATCACGGCCGTCCAGGAACCGGCGCGAAACGCGATGTCCACATTGTCCAGTGCGCGGACCTCGGCGGCCCGCCCCCCGTACACCCGGGTCACCGCCTGGAGCTCGACCGCCGGTGCGGTCACGGTCGGCGGCTGCGCCGGCTGTTGCCTCGTCTGCGTGTCCATGCTGTCAATTGCACCGGCGCCGGGGCCGCGAAGCAGTCACGGCTACGGGCCTCTTGGCGGTAGGGCTGCCCTAACCGCGGGCCCGCCGGACGCTCCCGATGATCGAGATCATCAGCAGGACGGCGAAGCCGGTGCCCGCGGTCTCGCCGATCGAGTTGACCAGGCCCTGCCGCTGCACGAGCCAGCCATAGAGGAACCAGGCGACCAGACCCACGCCCATCAGCGCGTACGAGGCGACGGTCAGCCGGGACACGGGTGCGGCTGCCCGACCCCGCTCATCGACGACCATGAACCAAGAGTGACATCGATCGGCCAGGGGGTCTAGGTTCCGGGGCGCCGACCGTACACGTGGACCGGGGTGCCGACCTTGCCGAGGCTCCACAGCTTGCGCGCGTCGGCGGGCAGCAGGTTGACGCAGCCGTGTGAGCCGATCGCGCCGTTGTGGATGTAGGTGGTCGTCTCGTGGAAGCCCATCCCGTTGACGAAGTGCTGCCAGTAGGGCAGCCACACCTCGTACGGGTCGGACCATTCCTTGACGTTGCGGAAGTTGACCTTGTAGTTGCCCGCCGGCGTCTGGAAGCCGCCGGACATGCCGGTGCGGGTGACCGTCGGCCCGAGGATGACCTTGCCACCGCGCATCGCCAGCACCGTCTGGTTGGTCAGGTCGACGCAGAAGGTCAGGCCCTGGCCGGCCTTGCACTTGCGCGGGTCGGTCTTGACCAGGCGCTTGGCCACGGAGGCCGTGGTCGGCCCGGCCCGGCCCTCGGCCGGCGAGATCCCGAAGCGCTTCTGGAAACGCTTGATGGCCTGGCAGTCCTGCGGCGACTGCTTGCCGTCGACGGTGATCGGGCCGAACGTGCCGAGGTCGGCCAGCGCGACCTCGACGTCGCGGTGGCGGTCACCCGTCGGGCAGCCGGCCGGCTTGGGCTTCGACGTGACCTTCGGCTTTTGTGGGGTTTTGTCGGGCTTTGGGGCAACGGTGGACGGTGTGGCGGTCGGTTCCGGCGGGCCGCTCGCCCCCGTTCCGGCCGTCGCACTCACCGGCACCGGATCACCACCCGCTGCCGAGGACTGCGACGGCGCGAACGTGCACGCGCCGGCACCGACCACCGTGACGACAGCAACGGCAACGAGACGCATGGACGTTGCGCGCACACCGTGCATCGAGGCCCTCCCCAGGACTGTCGTCGCTTCATAGACGTCCAGGAACCTCCACAGGTTGCGGATCCCCCGGCGTTTTCTTTCGTGCAACACTGGAGGGTCGCCTTCCAGACCCTTTTCGGGAGTGCCCGCGTGAACGACGGCCCGCTGATCGTCCAGTCCGACAAGACCCTGTTGCTCGAGGTCGACCACCCTGATGCGGTCGCCTGCCGGATGGCCATCGCGCCGTTCGCCGAGCTCGAACGCTCACCGGAACACGTGCACACCTACCGGCTGACCCCGCTCGGCCTGTGGAACGCCCGGGCCGCCGGCCACGACGCCGAGGGCGTGGTCGACGCGCTGATCAAGTTCTCGCGCTACCCCGTGCCGCACTCGCTGCTGGTCGACGTCGCCGAGACGATGGACCGCTACGGCCGGCTGCAGCTCGTCAACCATCCGACGCACGGTCTGGTCCTGCAGGCCACCGACCGCGTGGTGCTGGTCGAGGTGACCAAGAGCAAGAAGCTGGCCGGGATGTTCGGCAGCAAGGTCGACGACGACACGATCATCGTGCACCCCTCGGAGCGCGGCCGGCTCAAGCAGGCGCTGCTCAAGCTCGGCTGGCCGGCCGAAGACCTGGCGGGCTACGTCGACGGCGAGGCGCACGAGATCGACCTCGCGCAAGACGGTTGGCAGCTTCGGTCATATCAGCAGGAAGCGGTCCAGTCCTTCTGGGCGGGCGGCTCCGGCGTGGTGGTGCTTCCCTGCGGCGCTGGCAAGACACTGGTCGGCGCGGCGGCGATGGCCGAGGCCAAGGCGACCACGCTGATCCTGGTCACCAACACGGTCGCCGGGCGGCAGTGGAAGCGCGAGCTGATCGCCCGCACCTCGCTGACCGAGGACGAGATCGGGGAATACTCGGGCGAGCGCAAGGAGATCCGCCCGGTCACCATCGCGACCTACCAGGTGCTGACGACCCGGCGCAACGGCGCGTTCGCCCACCTCGACCTGTTCGGTGCCCGCGACTGGGGCCTGGTCATCTACGACGAGGTGCACCTGCTGCCCGCGCCCATCTTCCGGTTCACCGCCGACCTCCAGGCCCGCCGCCGGCTCGGGTTGACCGCGACGCTGGTCCGGGAAGACGGCCGCGAGGGCGACGTGTTCTCGCTGATCGGGCCGAAGCGCTACGACGCGCCCTGGAAGGACATCGAGTCGCAGGGCTGGATCGCGCCGGCCGAGTGCACCGAGGTGCGGGTCACCCTCACCGACGAGGAGCGCATGGCGTACGCGACGGCGGAGACCGAGGAGCGCTACCGCGCGGCGGCGACGGCGCGCACCAAGCTGCCGGTGGTCCGCGCGCTGGTCGACAAGCACAAGGGTGACCAGATCCTGGTCATCGGGGCCTATATCGAGCAGTTGCACCAGATCGGCGACTACCTCGACGCGCCGATCGTGCAGGGCGCCACCACCAACAAGGAGCGGGAGCGGCTGTTCGACGCGTTCCGCTCGGGCGAGATCCCGACGCTGGTCATCTCCAAGGTCGGCAACTTCTCGATCGACCTGCCCGAGGCGGCGGTGGCGATCCAGGTGTCCGGCACGTTCGGCTCGCGCCAGGAGGAGGCCCAGCGGCTGGGCCGGGTGCTGCGCCCGAAGTCCGACGGCCGGCAGGCGCACTTCTACACGGTGGTGTCCAGGGACACGATCGACACCGAGTACGCGGCACACCGCCAGCGGTTCCTGGCCGAGCAGGGCTACGCGTACACGATCGTCGACGCCGACGACGTCCTTGCCTAACGGTTGACCCGGGGCCCGACGGCCGGGGGGCTGTCGGGCACCTTCGGGCCCTTCTCCAGCAGGGGTGCCATCAGGTCGCCGAACTCGTCGAGGCGCTCCAGCACCTCCATGGCGGTGAACTGGCGCACCGCGCCGTCTTCGACCTCGTCCCAGGTCAGCGGGGTCGAGACGGTCGGTGTCGGCTGGGCCCGCAGCGAGTAGGCCGCGACCGTGGTCTTGGCCGCGTTGTTCTGGCTCCAGTCGATGAACACCTTGCCCGGCCGCAGGTTCTTCGCCATCTTCGAGATGATCTGCCGTGGGTGGGCCTTCTCCAGTTCCTCGGCCACCACCTTGGCGTACCCGGTGACGATCTCGGCGGGTTGGGTTCCGGCGATCGGGCAGCAGAGCTGCATGCCCTTCTTGCCGGAGGTCTTGGGGTAGCTGTCGATGCCGTCCGCCGCCAGCCGTTCCCGCAACAGCACCGCGACGGCCGCGCACTCGGCCAGCCCGGCCGGCGCGCCGGGGTCGAGGTCGACGACCAGCAGGTCCGGCTTGGGTTCCTCGGTCCGGCCGATCCGCCACTGTGGAGTGTGCAGCTCCAGGCCCGCCATGTTGGCCACCCACACCAGCGTGGGCAGGTCGTCGCAGACCACGTAGTCGATGGTCTCGCGGCCCTGGCTCGATCCCGGCGTCGGCAGTTTCGCCAGGCGCACCCACTTAGGAGTGCCGCCGGGCGCGTTCTTCTCGAAGAACGACGGGCCGTCGACGCCGTTCGGGTAGCGGATCCGGGTCAGCGCCCGGTCGCGCAGGTGCGGCAGCAGGATCGGGCCGACCTGGGTGTAGTAGTGGATGATCTCGCCCTTGGTGAACCCGGCGGCGGGGTAGAGCACCTTGTCCAAGTTGGACAGCTCCACCTCCTGCCCCTCGACGTCGACCCGGATGCGGGCCGGCTGCTTAGCCATCGGTCACGTCCTCCGCCGTCAGGTCGGGGCGCAGCCGGAGGTACCGAGGAAACCGCAGGCGTCCGTCGGGGGTCCGCTGGCCATATCGCACTTCTAGTACGATGTCGGGCTTTACCCAGATCGCACCGCGGGCATCCTCCCGGGGCACGGATTGGTCGCCGGTGACGAACGGGCTGGTCGTGGTGACCAGCGGTTCGAGGACCTTGAGCAGGGCGCGCTCGGCGGCCCCGCTGATCCCGCCGCCGACCCGGCCGCGGAAGGCCAGCCCTCGGTCGGTGGGCGTGCCGACCAGCAGCCCGCCGATCTTGCGGACGCCGGGGCGCCAGCCGCCGATCACGAACTCGGCGGTGCTCTCCAACTTGACCTTGACCCAGTCGGGGGTACGGGCGCCCGCCCGGTAGATCGACCCGTCCCGCTTGGCGACCACGCCCTCCAGCCGGTATTCCTCCGCGGCGGCCAGGGTCGCCTCGCCGTCGGTGAAGGTGGGCGGCACGGCCCATCTCGGCGCCCCGAGGCCGAGCGCGTCGAGTGCTGCCCGGCGCTCGGTCAGCGGCCGGCCGGTCAGGTCGACCCCGTCGAGCCGGAGCAAGTCGAAGATCATGTAGGTGACCGGGAGGCTGGCCGCGAGCCGGGCGGCGCGGATCTTGTCGCGTACGTGCATTCGCTCGGCGAGCTGAGTGAAAGACGGCACTCCCCGCTCGTCGAAGACGACGACCTCGCCGTCGAACAACGCGTCGTCGGTCGTCGCGGCGAGCCCTTCCAGCTCTGGATAGGCAGCCGTGATCTCCGCGCCGGAACGGGCCCAAATCCGGCGACGTCCCTGGGATATATCGGCAATAGCGCGTACGCCATCCCATTTGAACTCGTAAATCCAGCCGGCACCGGACGGCAGGTCACCCGTGGTGGCCAGCATCGGTTTGATCGGTGTGCCCGGCACGTTCTTTACCTTAGAGCCCGGCGATGCTGGTCAGAAGCATGGCGACGGTGCGAGCATGGTCGGTGACTGGGCTGCTGACCGGCGGCGGGGGTTTCCGGCGAGCACGATGGGAGCGTCATGCGGGCGATCTGGAAGGGCGCCGTTTCGTTCGGCTTGGTGTCGATCGCGGTTCGGCTCTATTCGGCGACCGAAGAAAAGGACATCCGGTTCCACCAGGTGCACCGGGAAGACGGCGGCCGGATTCGTTACAAGCGCACCTGCTCGGTCTGCGGCGAAGAGGTCACCTACGACGACATCGCCAAGGGCTACGACATCGGCGGCGGCGAGATGGTCGTGCTGAGCGACGAGGACTTCGCGGACCTGCCGCTCTCCACGTCGCGGTCGATCGACGTGCTGGAGTTCGTGCCGGCCGACCAGGTCGACCCGATCCTCTACAACAAGGCCTACTTCATGGAGCCCGAGGGCACGGCGACCAAGCCTTATGTGCTGCTCCGCGACGCCCTGTCCGACTCGGAACGGGTCGCGATCGTCAAGGTCGCCCTGCGCCAGCGCGAGCAACTGGCGACCCTGCGGGTCCGCGAGGGCGTGCTGGTGCTCAACACCATGCTGTGGCCCGACGAGATCCGCAAGGCGGACTTCGGCTTCCTCGACGAGGACATCTCGGTCCGCCCACCGGAGCTCGCGATGGCTTCGTCGCTGGTCGACTCGATGGCCGGCGACTTCGTCCCGGACGCGTTCACCGACGACTACCGGGCCGCGCTCCAGGAGGTCATCGACGCCAAGGTCGAGGGCCGCGAGATCATCCAGCCCGAGGAGCAGGAAGAGGCTCCCTCGGCGGCCGTCGACCTGATGGCGGCCTTGAAGGCCTCAGTCGAGCGGGCCCGCGCGGCGCGCGGCGAGGCACCGGCGGAGACCGACGACGGCGAGGCCCGCCCGGCGACCCCGATCACCGCGGCGAAGAAGGCCACGAAGACGGCGACCAAGAAGGCGGCGCCGGCGAAGAAGACAGCAGCCAAGAAGGCCGAACCGGCGGCAAAGAAGACCACGGCGAAGAAGACGACCCGCAAGTCGGCCTAGCCGGTCGGGGTTCCGACGGTGCTCAGAGCGGCTGCCGGGTTGAGCGCACGACGCAGGTCCTTCATGAGCAACAGCAGGTGCATGGGGTCGGTCGGGCTGGGCTCGAACTCAGCCAACCGCAGGTAGAAATCCCGAGCCGACGGGGACTCACAGTGGATGAGCACCGCGCGGACGCCGATGACCTCGGCCGCTCCCGCGATGCGACGCAGCGCGTCGACGACGAGCGCCCGGCCGAGCCCGACACCCTGCGCCGATCTGTCGACCCCCAGCCGGGTCAGCAGCACCACTGGCTGGTGGTAGCGGCCGGTGCCGTGCATCATCCGCTTAGAGGCGGATGCCGGGGCGACGCTGCCTGCCGCCAGCGCGTAATAGCCGACCACCCGATCAAGTCCGGCCTCGATGCCGCGCACCACATAAACGCGCGACAGGCCGGCGCGATGGGACTGGAGCGCATGCTCGGCCAGCCACTCCGACTGGGCGGCCGAGCCACAGTCGAACCCGCCCACGGCGTGCGTCGGGCCGAGCGTCTCGACCCCGGAGAAGCGGAAGCTCACCCTTCGGCCTCCGGCCGGTCGCGGTCGAGGATCGTGGGCGCGGCGAGCAGCTCGGGAAGGCCGGAAACGATCGCCGCCGGTCGGTCGAGCGCCTTGTCGAAGGCCTGCCATTCGGCTTCGTCGAGCACGAAAACGCGCCGGTCGGCGAGCACGCCGGCCGCCGCCTCGGTGGCGGCGGCCAGCACGAACGTCGAGAGGGTGGAGCCGGTCGCCTCGCTCGCGGCCTCGAGCAGGGCCTTCTGCTCGGGGTCGAGACGTAGATGAAGTCGCTCCGCCTTCGCACTCATGAGGAAAGCGTACGCACAACGTACGCCAGCCACAACCGAGTTCAGTCGAGGGTGTGGATCTCCAGGGCGCCGCCGGCGTAGTCGGAGCGGACTCGTTTCTTGTCGAACTTGCCGACCGAGGTCTTCGGGACCTCCTGGATGAAGCTCCACCGTTCCGGTAGCTGCCACTTCGGCATCCGCTCCGCCAAGAAGGCGCGCAACTCGTCGGGTGTCGCCGTCGCGCCCTCGCGGATCACCACCGTGGCCAGGGGGCGTTCGTCCCAGCGCTCGTCGGGCACCCCGACCACGCAGGCCTCGAGCACCGCCGGGTGGGCCATCAGCACGTTCTCGAGCTCGACCGACGAGATCCACTCGCCGCCCGACTTGATCACGTCCTTGGCTCGGTCCGTCAGGACCAGGTAGCCGTCGGCCGACAGCGTGCCGACGTCGCCCGTGCGGAGCCAGCCGTCGCGGAACTTCTCCGGGTCCGGCTCTTCCTCGCCCAGGTAGTGCGCCGTCACCCAGGGTCCGCGGACCTCCAGCTCGCCGACCGACTCGCCGTCGGCCGGGACCTGCTCGCCCAGCGGGCCGATGATCCGCGCCTGCACGCCGGCCGGGAAGCGGCCCTGGCTGTCGCGGTAGGCCACCAACGCGTCGCCCGTCGCGCCCGCCGGCGGGCGGGACACCGAGCCGAGGGGCGACATCTCGGTCATGCCCCAGGCGTGAATGATCTCGATGCCAAAGCGCGAAGCGTACGCGTCCATCAAGGCCGGCGGGCACGCCGAGCCGCCGACGATCGCCTCGCGCAACGCCGAACCGGCGGCCAGGTGGCCGAGCACGTCGTTCCAGATGGTCGGCACCGCGCCGGCCTTGGTCGGCTGGAGCGCGGCGATCATCTCGGCGATCGGCGCGCCCTGCAGGAACCGGTCCGGCATGATCAGCGACGCGCCGGACATGAAGGCGGCGAACGGGATGCCCCACGACATCGCGTGGAACATCGGCACGATGGCCAGCTCGCGGTCGGTGGAGGCGAGGCCGAACGCCTCCGGCATGCACACCTCCATGGAGTGCAGCCAGATGGAACGGTGCGAGTACGCGACGCCCTTGGGGTTGCCGGTCGTGCCGGACGTGTAGCAGAGGGCCGCCGCGTCGCGCTCGTCGAGCTCCGGCCACTCGTACGTCGTCGGCTTTCCCGCCAGCAGCTCGTCCCAGTGGTGGATGGTGACCCGGCCGGCCAGCGGGGCGGGGTCGCCGCCACCGACCACCACCACGTGCTCGACCGTCGACATCTGCGGCAGCACCTTGGCCAGCAACGGGATCAGCGCCGAGTCGACGATGACCACGCTGTCCTCGGCGTGGTTGGCGATGTAGGACACCTGGTCGGGGAACAGCCGGATGTTGAGGGTGTGCAGCACCGCGCCCATGCTCGGCACCGCGAAGTAGGCGACGAGATGCTCGTTGTTGTTGAACTGGAAGGTGGCGACGCGCTGGTCGCCGGTCACGCCGAGGTCGTCGCGGAGGGCGTGGGCCAGCTGGGCCGCCGCCGCGCCGACCTCGGCGTAGCTCATCCGCCTGGGCTCGGCACCCGTCCAGGTCACCACCTCGGAAGCGCCGTGCACGGTCGCGCCGTGCTCGAGGATCCGGGAGACGAGGAGAGGGGCATCCATCATCGTGCTGCGCATACCAACAACCTAGTGGCGCAGCTCACAGGCGACTACCGGTCAGATGAGGGTTTCGGCGCGGGCTTCCATCTCGGCCGGCGTCGGCTCCTGGTTGGCGGCCGGGCCACCGCGTAGCTCCGCGTCCGGCACCAGCAGCGTGACGATCACCGCGATGATCGCCGTCAGGCCGGCGACCAGGAAGACCGTGTGCAGCGAGTCGACGAACGACACCTGGATCGCATTGCGTACGACGTCCGGCAGCGCCAGGATCTTCGACGGCTCGTTGATCGAGATGCTGCCGGTGCCGAGCGTCGACTGGACGCCCGCGGCCTGCTCGGGGGTGAGCTGGCCGATGGCGCCCGGCACCCGCGAGGCCGTCTCCGTGGCCAGCCGGCTGCTCAGGATCGAGCCCAGGATCGCCACGCCGAACGAGCCGCCGAGCGAGCGGAAGAACGTCGCGGCACTCGTACCCGCGCCCAGGTCTCGCATCTCGACCGAGTTCTGCACCGCCATCACCAGCGACTGCATCGACAGGCCGAGGCCGACGCCGATCACGATCATGAAGCAGAACGCGACGCCGAGCGGCGAGTCCACCTGGAGCTGCGTGAACAGCAGGATGCCGACGCCGAGCAGCACCGAACCGGCCACCGGGAACCACTTGTAGCGGCCGATCCGGCTCATCGCCCGGCCTGCCAGCACCGACGTGACGATGATGCCGGCCATCATCGGCAGCATCAGCAGGCCGCTCTTGGTCGGCGACGCGCCCTTGACGATCTGCAGGTACAGCGGGATGAAGATGATCGACCCGAACATCACCAGGCCGAGGATGAAACCGGCGCCGTTGGCCAGCGCGAAGGTCGGCCGGCGGAACAGGTGCAGCGGCAGGATCGGCTCGGCCGCCCGGCTTTCCTGCACCAGGAACAGCACCGCGAACACCGCGCCGACCGCGAACAGGCCGAGGATCGTGCCCGAGCCCCAGGCGTACTCGGAACCGCCCCAGCTCAGGGCCAGCAGCAGGGCGCTCACACCGATCACGAGCAGGCCCGCGCCCACCCAGTCGATCTTGTGCTCGCGCTTCTTGAACGGGATCAACCGCATGACCTTGTACGCGACGACGATCGCGACGATGGCCAGCGGGACGTTGATGTAGAAGATCCAGCGCCAGTTGGTCTCCGCGAAGTAGCCGCCGACCAGCGGGCCGGCGACCGAGGCGAGACCGAACGTCGCACCGAAGAGGCCCTGGTAGCGGCCGCGTTCCCGGGGCGAGACGACGTCACCGATGATCGTGAAGGCGAGCGTCATCAGGCCGCCGGCGCCGATGCCCTGGATGCCGCGGGTGAAGATCAGCTCGGTCATGTTCTGCGACAGCCCGGCGAGCAGCGAGCCGACCAGGAACGTGCCGATCGAGAACAGGAACACCGGCCGGCGGCCGATCAGGTCGGAGATCTTGCCGTACAGCGGCGTCGAAGCCGTCGACGCCAGCAGGTAGGCGGTGACCACCCACGAGTAGTGGTTGATGCCACCGAGCTCGCCGACGATCGTCGGGAGCGCGGTGCCCACGATCGTCTGGTCGAGCGCCGCCAGCAGCATGCCGAGCATCAGGCCCGACATGAGAAGGAGGATTTGCTTGTGGCTCAGCTGGGGGCGGGCGGGGGCTTCGGTGCTCATTGCGCAAGTCTCTGCCGGCGATACCTGCATCTGCCATCAAATGTGCAGCGGACCACTGCGCGGCCCCCTGGTCGGCATCGACTGAGGGGCTGATGGGAAGGAAGCGGCTTACGAGGGGCCTGGGCTGTGCATCTCCCGCGCGGCGTCCGGATCGTCGGGCGACGGCGGCCGGCCCTGGAGGGCGCCGCTGGCGCCGAGCGTGATCGTCCGGCGGCCCGCCCGGACCACCCTGGGAAGGGTGACCGTCAGCAGGCCGTGGTCCATCGTCGCGTCCACCCGATCGGGGTCGACGTCGGCCGGCAACGCGACGCGGTACTCGAAGGCCCGGGTCTCCCGCGCTGATCGCGCCCGCACCACGACCTCCCGGACGTCGACGTCGATCGCGACCTCCTCCGGCGCGACCCCCGGCAGCCGGGCCGTGACGGTGAACGCGGTGTCGGACTGCTCGAGGTCGACGTCGTTCAGTGCGCCGCGGCCGAAGCCGGAGCCCACGAGCCGACCGAGCTCGGCCCGCAACGACTGAAGCTCTGCGAAAGGATCCCAGCGCCGTTCGGGACTGTTCATACGGTGCCGCTACCCGGAGCCGGGAGGGCGAAACCTTGGGGTGGAGCCGCCTGACGGAATCGAACCGTCGACCTTCGCTGCTCGATTATCGCGTTTCCCGGCTTGTCACTGGTTGTCGAAAGTGGCCGCTGACCTGCGGTGATGCCGGATCGGGCTAGTCATTGCTTGTCTCCGGCGGTCGTCCGTTGGCAAGAGTTTTCGGGGGGTAAACGGGGGGCGCAATGGCGGACACTGGGACAACCGCGCTGCCGCGTATGGCCTGGTGGCGTCCGTCCGCTGGTTAGGCCACCAGCTCTGCGGATCAGCCCGAGTCGAGACGGGTGCCCACCTCCACGGAGAACGGCGTTCACGTGATAATTGCTGTTGTGTGAGCGGTCAACGAAGTTGGACTGCCAGCCTCTTCTCCCCTTGTTCTCGGGTCCACGGTATTGCGGGTGCCCAGATTCAAGTCGTTCTCCCGCCCGCCGGCGGTAGACGGCCCACCAGCACGCCCGCTAATACAATCCATCGAGAAATGATGATGGCATGGCGCGGACGCATCCGACGCCTCAAATGGCAAGACGGTCAGTGGCGTTCGCTGATTGACCGCTCGAAAAGTTGTGGTGCGGTTGCTTCCCGCGTCATAGCCGTAGACCCGTACGGGCCCCGGCGGAATTCGCTGTCCGCCGGGGCCTGCAATGACGTTAATATCCCAGTTCCGCACAACGTGAGCAAGGCGTCTACACGCTAACGTGGCCTTATCTTCATGGATAACGTCTGCCTATGCGCGCGCCCATCCATCTTTTGTGGAAGTCTAGATTTGTCATCACATTTTCGGTTAGTTCTGAGAGCGCTATTCCGAGGGAAAAGGGCGTGGCCCAGTGATGGGGATTGGCATTGCCTTGGCCGCGCAAGCTTCGAAGCGGTGCGCCGCGGTAATGTTCAACGAAGATCGATTCGTTGTCTCTTCTGCCATTTCCTGCAATCTTCAGATTAAGATGATCGAAGGTGTCTGGGACTATTTGGCAGATTAAGAGTTCAAGCCCGTACGTGATGAGCCTTACACGATTCCCATCAGCATCGTAGCAGCTGTAGGAATCTGTGTCCTCAAGAAACTCTGTCCGCGTCTGCACCGCCATTTCGTCTTCGAGCAGATACTCATCGCCTTCATCATCTATGTAACGCAGCGGAAAGCGTGGAAGCGCTTGGTTATTTTTCACCATCCTCCTTCCCATGGCCGGTGCTTGCCGATCCCGGGCCGACGATGGTAGTGCGGCCGGTACTTCCCGTTCTTGCTGCGATGGTAGTGAATGCCAAATTTCCGTGTTCCTCCATAACGTAGGTCACAACCGAAACCGCCAGCGTTCGGGAATCGGAGACACCGAACAGACGTTTTCCTTATCACGCTCCCGGCTCTGGCGAGCCCGTTGCGAACTCTAAACGCACCGTAGAGGAAGCTATTTATGCCGTACTGAGATCCCCGCGAATAGAGTCTCGCGAGGTTTCCCACTCCCCGCGCACACCAGTTCTTGAACGATTGGCATGCCCGGACGAGCCATTTGGCCTTCTTGCCGTCAAGGTCTTCCTTGTTGACAGGATCGCCGCATGCGTACTCGTACGCGTTACAGCTGCCCCCTTCAACCGGATCGACGGACAGGAACCTGGCCGTGGCGCTGTTGTAAAGGCGGACGCCCATGAGGACGATACCAGCTGGCGTGTCGGCAGCCCGTTGTTTGGCGCCTAGCCATCCGTAACGGCGATTCCCGGTGTCGGTGGGGCTGCGCATGTCGCCGTACTCAGTGGCCTCGTGTGCGGATGATATTCCATTGGCTGTGCCGACAACGGTGACCACCAGATCGCCGTGCAGGTTCGACAATTGCCAATCAATTTCTCCGTCATCACTGTCGTAGATGCCGACGAGGCCGTCGATTGAGCTGATCGCGCGGGTGTATCGGTTACCCGTCTCTTGCGTCCAAGCGGGGTTGTCGTCGTCGCTGTCGTAGTGATGTGTAGCCGTTACTGCGATTCCCTGTGCATTATCAGTCCACGTTCGGATGCGCTCTTTGGTGACGTCGAGCGTGTAGATGGTGCTTCGAGAACCCTGGGTGATCGAACGGACCAAGTTGGTGTGGTGGTACGAGACGGTGATTTGTCCGCCGCCCGCGTTGGTGGTGTCCTCGGCGGCAACCGTGGTGGTGCGGCCGAGCGCGTCGTAGCCGGTGCCGCCGGTAGTGATTCGGTCGGCGGCGTCGAACGTCTTCGTGGTGGAGGCGCTTGGGGAGGTGATTTGGCAGGTGCCGCCGCTGTCGGGGGCGTAGGTGGTCGTTGAGGTTCGGTTGGTGGCGTTGTCGTAGCCGTAGGCGCGGGTGGTGCATTCGCCGTTGACGGTGTCTTCGACGGTGGTGAGGCGTCCGGCGTTGTCGTAGGTGTGGTTTTGCCCGGAAAGGGTGGAGGCGTGCTGCCTCCACTGTCCGTGGGTGTTCTCGGTGATGGTCTCGGTGTAGAGGGTGCAGTCGGCTTGTCCGCAGCCTGGTTTGTTGTAGGTCAATGCGGTGGCGGTGCCGGTGCTGTCGTAGCTGGTGCCGGCACTGGTGCCGGTTGGCCAGGTTTGGGTGGTGAGGTTCCCGTCGGCGTCGTAGGAAGCGGCGAATGCGCCGGCTTGTCCGTCGCTGATGCCGGTGACGAGGCCGCGGCGTTCGTTTCCGCCGTCGTAGGTGTAGGTGCGGGTTGTCTTGCCGTCGTTGGTGGTGGCGGGTCGTGAGGCCATGTCGTAGGTGGTGGTTGAGGTGGTGCCGTCTGCGTCGGTGTAGCTGGTCTGCCGGCCGTATGCGTCGTATTGGCGGATGACCTGTGCGGTGACCGATCCGCCACTGTCGATTGATTGAGTGCGCGTGGCGCGTCCGGTCGCTTGGTCATAGACGGTTCGCTGTTTGGGCACGCCCGTACCGAGGCCAGCGGCTGCGGTGACGGTTCGCTCGTAGCCGCGTCCGGCCGCGTCGTAGGTGGTTGTGGTGGTGCGGAGCGTGCCGGTGGAGATCTTCTCCGTTACGACTCGTGGTTGGTTGAAGATGTCGTACGTGGTGATGGTGGCGGGGAGTTCGGGGCCTGATCCGGGTTGTCCGCCGGGTTCGGTGCGGCAGGTCAGGTTGGCCCATTCTGGTTTGGAGTCGCATTCTGTGTACCCGGAACCGGATGTGGACCGGTAAAAGGTCGTTTTGCGGGTTGAGGGTGTGGTGTCGACGGTGCCGCCGCGCGGGGCGGTGGTGGCCAGGACGAGGCCGGTGACGGAGTCGTAGCTGGTGCGGGTCGCCAGGTTGAGGCCGCCGTGGTCTTGGGTGACCTTGGTGGGCTGCCGTAGCGTCCAGTCGTATTCGGTTTTGGTTACGCGTGGTTCGGCTTCGGCGCAGGCTCCTGAGCCGTAGCAGGCGGAGACAACTTGTGTGGTGACCAGGTTGTAGGGGCCGCCGTTGGGGGCACCTTCGTCGTATACGGATCGGGTGCGCGTACGCGCGCTGACGATTGATCCGTCGGCGAGCATGGTGTCGTGTTCGGGGCTCCACGTGTCGGTGAGACGCTGCCCGTCTGCGCTGTAGGTGCTGAGAGTCGACCGAATTTTCGCGAGGTCGGCTTCCTGGCCGGCGTTGTCGCTGCCGCTGGCGTCCAGCGCTGCTTCGCGGTTGGCGGCGGTCAGTTCCCTGATCGTGTTGCCGTACCGGTCGTACCAGGTGGCCGTGATGTTGCCGCCGGGTTGTGCGGTGTTGACTTGGCGGGCGTTGGCGTCGAGGTAGGTGACGGTGGCTCGTTCGTAGGAGTCGGGGGCGGTGCCGGCGCCCTGGTTGCCGGTGGGGATTTGGGTGGCCGGGTAGACGGCGGCGGCGTCGGTGGGTGGCTCGGTCTGGCCCCAGCGGGCGGTCTGGGTGCCGGACAGGTCGTATGCGGCGCCGGTCCCTGAGGTGGGCACGCGGTAGACCACGGTGGATAGGCTGGTGGTCCAGTCCTGCGCCGGGTTCACGCCGGTGCCGCAGGTCGAGATTTGGAGCTGGGTGCCGGGCCAGGGGCTGCTGTTGGGGTTGTCGAGGCATTTGCCGGAGTTTGGGTTGACCAGCGTGCCGTTATCGGTTGGCCGCCATTGCTGTCCGGGTGAGCCGTCGCAGGTCCAGAGGACGATGAGTGCGTTGTTGGCGGTGGAGTTCCCGGAGACGCTGAGGCATTTGCCGAGGCCGCGGATGGTGCCGTCGCTGTGGAAGGCCCAATTTTGTGCTCCGGTGCCGTTGCAGTTGAACGTTTTGATGGTGGTGCCGTTGGCGGTGCCTGAGCTCTCGATGTCCGCGCATAGTCGTCCTGGGCCCGGGAATTCGGCAGTGCCGGGGAAGATCGCGGAGACGATCGGGCCGGCACCCGTCGGTCCGATGACAGCGGCGGCGCGGGAAGCAGACGCGAGACGTCCAGCGCCGGAGTCGGCGGGGACGGTGGTGTAGTTGAGCCGCCATCCAGGTTCGGCGTTCGGAAGGACCCAGGCGAGGGTGCCGTCGGCGTTGTACGCGTAGCGGTCCCACAGGTGCCGGGTAACGGAGGTGTCTGTCCAGTCCAGGCGTGGGTCCCAGGACGCGCGGAGCTTGCCGGTGTTGTCGTAGGCGTAGCGGGCCATCGCTATGGTGCGCATGGCTGGGGTGCTCAGGTCCGGGTCCCAGGCGGTGAAGGTGATTTCCTTGACGCGGCCGGTGTAGTCGCCCCACTGCGTCTCGGCGGTACCCGTGGCGGTTGTGGTGGTGGCGTAGGTGAGGTTCAGGGCCCGGCAGCCGCGAACCATCGCGGTACAGGTGACACCGTTCGGCACGGGTGCGAGCATCCGAGTTGGGCGGACCACGGTCGCCCCGGCCACGGTCGCGGACTGCCAGGACAGGGTGGTGGTCTGACCGGACCCCGGAACGGTGACCGCAGTGGGGTTGTAGAGGCCTGCCGGCGCGCCGGATACCCGGGTGAAGGTCGCGACGTTGCCATCCTGGTCCGACAGCGTGTACGAGTCGGACGCGCTGGTGTAGGTCAGCTTGAGGTCTTCCATGCCGACCTCGGGGGTGAACGACTCACCGCCCGTGATCGCGCCTTTCTTGCCGAACCCGATGGTGTCGCCCTCTGGCAAACCAACCTGGACCAGGGAGCCAGTCCGGGTCAGGCTGGTGTAGGGGGCCTCGGAGTCTTCGACGATGGCGCTGGACACCCAGCCGGGTCCGAACATGTTCGCGGTGTCGGTCTTGGCTGGCTGGCGGGTGTTGAAGCTGCGGGTCACAGTCAGGTCCGTGCCATAGGAGTCGACCGACACGTCGCTGTCATCCAGACCGCAGTTGCCAGTGATCAGGTTCACCGCGCATGGCCCTACCGAGGAGGTGGCCGCGGAGGAGTTGTTCTTGTCGAACGTCAACGCGACCGCGCTCGAGCCCGCGCCGGTGTTGAACAACGCCCGGAGTTGGAACGGCCCGTCCAACGGATCGGGGCCCGTCTCGGCGTCATTGAGGGTCTTCGCGACGTCCCAGTTCAGCTTTTCGAACTGCCCGCCCCCGGTGGTGGGCAGTGGCCAGGTCACGGCGCCGCCGCCGACGGCCTTGGTGACGTTCGCGGCCGGGATCGTGGTCCAGGCGTCGGCGTCACCGCGCCGCCACTGGTACGTCACCGACGTCACCGCAGGAGCCGCCACGGTCGTGATCGCCGCCTTCGCCGCGGTGATGTCACCGGTGCCAGGCGCTGTCACGCCACCCGCACCCGCGTTGAACACGTACGCCTTCGTCGGCGACCGGTTTCCCGCGCGGTCGACCGCGCGGACGTAGAGGGTGTGCGGGCCATCGTTGGGAACCGGGACGGACACGCTCGCGCCGGCACCTAACGCTGTGGCGTTGACTGACTGCGCGGGCGGGTTGACGTCCAGGTCGTACTCGTAGCTGGCCACATCGGCCACGCCCGAGGCGCCGAAGGTGAACGACGCTGCGGTTCCGGCGCCGCCGGACCACGAGCCTTCCAGGTAGTTCGAGGACGACACCGTCGGCGCCGTTGCGGGTGCGGTGGTGTCGACGGTGAACTCGCACCACGACGCCCACCGGCCGTAGCCAAGACCGTCGAGGCCCTGCACCCGCCATGAGTAGGTGCCGCCATTTGCGAGCTGCCCCGCCGGTACAACTGCGGGCGGCAGCCACGACCCCGATGCACCGGGTCCTTGGACCGAGGAGCCGAGCCGGTTGGTCGTGTTGGTCACGTACCACTCGTAGTTCGCCGAGACCTGCGCACCCTCGGGGTCGGTGACCTGAGCCTTGAACTGCGGTGTCGTGGTGTTGATGAACGGTCGGCCGCTCCCGATCACACAGGTCGTCGACGGCACCGTGGCCCGTGCCGGTACGCCGGCGGAGGCGTTGTAGGTGACGGTGGTCGTCGGGATGTGGTTTGCGTTGGCGGTGTGGTTGGTCCGGAGCTCCTTCCACGCCGACAGGTCCGTCTCGTCCTTGGCCCGGATCCCCATGTACGCCGTCGATACCTGGGCCTGAGCGGCACGGTTGAAGAAGTTGGTGGACGTCATGTTGATCCAGCCGTCGTCGCACGACGCGTCGAACCCGCGGGTGGCCGTCGACTCGCCCTCCATGAAGTCCCACGTCGGCTGGTTCGTCCAGCGGGTCGACGAGTTGACCGCGCCTGTCGTCCAGATCTGCCACGCCTTGCCGGCGCAGGACGGAGCGTAATAGTTCCAGAACGACGTCGTCGCTGAGGTGACGGTATGGCCGCGCAGAGCGCTCACGTTCCAGGCGGTGAAGGACCGGGCCACCCCCGGGTTCGCGCCGCCGGCGCGGCCCAGCATCATCGCGTTCTCGCCCGAGCGGTCGGCTGTGTCACCGTCCTTGACGTATGTGTCAAAGGTCGTGGAGCCGATGGTGATGGACGGGTCGATGGTGATGGGGAAGACCCGATCCGAGGACGACAGCCAATCGGCGTCGGGGGTCAATGCGAGCTCCACTGCGGCAGGCGTCCCTGACCGTGCAGCCGTACGGCGGACAGTGGAGCCGACCTTGGTCCGCAGAGCCAACGCGCCGCCCTTAGCGTTGGACGAGGCATCCCACATCGCCGGTGCCGCCGACGTCGCAACCGTTCTGCCCGCCGCGTCGACGAACGTGACGTTCCCTCCCGCGTCGCGCTTGAACGACGCGACCTTCTTGCCTGACACCGGGAACCGCACGGCTCTGACCCGGTCCACAGCGGCCGCGGACTTCACGATCAGGAACGTCTCGACACCATCGCGGGAGACTTCGACAACTAGATCGACACCGGGAAGCGCCTCCGGATACGTGGCACGGTTACCGGACAGGACAGGCGCCGCCAACGGGCCCGACCAACCCAACGACAACCGTCCAGCCCCGACACCCACACCCGCCAACTCGCCCACGCCACCGCCGGATCGGGCCCCAGACAACCGCACCTCGTGTGGATCCGCCACAGCAGCAATCGACCCGTCCGGCTGCTCACGCAACGTCAGATCAACCGGCACCCAGCCATCGCCGCGCCGAAGACGCACGACACCGGCGCTCAGCTGCGCTTCGATCTGACCCTCCGGCAGAGCCACGTACTCGGCCGTCCCCGACGTCATCCCGGAGATCCGCACCCGGCGACCCGTCATCCGCGCCGTGATCAACGCCGACATCCTGTCAGGCCGCTCCAACACCTGCGGCTCGACCGCTGTCAACGGCTGGACCGGACCAGCGACCGCCACAGCAGGACGCTCTACAACTTGACCCAGCGTAATGACCAGCACCAATGCGACGAAGACCGCCACACCTCGATCGGTCAACTTATGAAAACGGCGTCTGTAACCACCCGAACGATGACGCGCAGGGCTCAAGGCCCACCGACCACCCACCGTGCCTCCTCAAGGCGCAGCCGAAAGTAGCCAGACGCTATAAACAAATCGATCTCGTAGTCAATAAGTAACAGCCAGTGATACAGGCCAACCAATTGCCCCATTTGGAGATGCTTGCGCCCCTCGTCCGCACTCTACATCGACGGATCTGGCATTCTTTGTATGAATAAAAGATTATGACCGAATTAGGTCATAATAGATGGCTTACAAGAACTAGATGAAGCACAGGTGAAGTCGAACCCCCGGCAGTGCCAGCCGAAATGGCTCGATCCCAGTGGTCTTCGTCCGCAATCACGGAAAATGCCGACAGTCATGCGGCCTAGAAACAGACCGTAAACACCACGAGTTAGGTCGCCGCCCCACCTCCAATGCCCTACAAAAGATACTGCAAGGCTCAAGAGCGGACAAAGATGGCCTTCAACTGGAAGATCCGCCTAGAGCGACTCGTCGAGCATTCACTCGTGCTCGACACCTAGCCAGTCGTAGATCGTGATCTTCATGTCCGAGTGGCTCGCGGGAGCAGTCTGGAGTGCGTGTTTCGAGGATGCAGCGGAAATCCGGCGTCGCGCTTGCCGCTTTCAGCAGATGCAGTCGGCCGGTGTTGAGGGAGCGTCACTCAATCTGGTGACTTCCACGCTACGGGGAATTTAGGAGACACCGAGATCGCTTCGGTCTGCTGGACCCCCAGTCGTAGGCGGCGCAAACCGAAGGCGAGTACAGCACGATGCCCGACTTGCACGAGACCTCCCTGAAGGACTTCTTGACCGTTGACGGCGAGCGCCGTGAGTCGGAACGAATCAACGGCGTGCCCGCGTCGTATTCGGCGTGGCCGCGCGATCTGCTCGTGCGGTGGCGCAGCGCGCTGGCGCAGCTGCGCCTCACCCGGTCGGTGGCGCGGCAGCAGGGCAAGCAGCCGCCGTCCCTGACCGCTGAGCTGTCGTGGGTCGACGACCGCTGGTTCGAGCTCACGGTCGACAGCGACTCCGCGACCGCCTTCTACCTGCTGACGCCGGAGCCTGCGATCCGTTAATGATCGCCGCGACCAACCGACGTCGGCCAAGACCTGCACACGGACGGGGCGATCGGCAGACCGTCGAATCTGACCCCCGCTGCCCTTACCGAGGGGATTTCCGGGGTGTCCCTATGGGCTGTGCTCAAGCGGCGAGGGTGAGCTCTTCTGCTGGTTTGTGGTGTGGTAGGGCGTTGCGGTGCGGAGCATGCCGTGCAAGACGTCAACACGGCGGCGGGCGATTCAGATGAGGGCGGCGTTGTGTTTCTTGCCATCGGATCTCTTGCGGTCGTAGTAGACCCGGCTCAGCGGGTCGGACAGGGACGCGAACCCCGATCCGCGGCTCGATCCAGACCGCTGCACCGTGCCCGGCTCTTCATAGTTAGCTCTTACCGTGGGCAGACGATGCCCGACGACCCCTCGCGCTCCCGCCGAGCGCGCCGTGGGATGGCGGGCTGATGTTCCTGTTCGACGGTGGTGTGTTGAGCGCGGAGCGGATCGCCGCGATCCGGTTGTGCGCGGATGAGTTGGATCGGTTCGAGTTCGTCGATCCGTCCCGGCTGGGTGACGTGTTGATTCCCCGGCTCGCTCGCCGGGCCGCCGCGGGTCTCGCGGCCATCGATCACGGTGGCGTCTATCTGGAGGACGGGTCCGTGGTAGCCAATGCGTAGTCGCTCGCCAGGCGCGGCCGAGGTATCCGAGGTTGCTCAGGCGCAGCGGTGCCGCCGGTGGTTGCCGAGGTGAGGACCGCTTCGGCGGCGGCGATCGTCGCGGCGGCTTGCCAGAGGGTCACGATGGGTGCGTCTTTGCCGAGTATGGCGTCGCGGAACGCTTCGTGCTCGCCGAGCAGCGGTTCCCGTTTGGGGATGGCGTATCTAGTGATGTCGCCCTCGGTGACCCCGCGGAACACCTCGGCGGCGGCCCATTCGGTCTTAGCGGAACCGTTGGCGTAGAAGGTGAGGTCGCCGTGGACGGTGTCGGCGGCGAGGCAGCCGTTGGCGCCGGTGGCGGTCGTGACGCGTTCTTTTAGTGGTGACAGCCAGTTGACGAGGTGGCTGGTGACGGTGCCGTCGCTGAGTTCGCCGAGGATGACGACGAGGTCTTCGGCGATTCGACCGCTGCGGGCGACGGTGCGGGCGGCGAGGGAGACCAGCGGCATGCCCGTGACCCAGGTGGTGACGTCCAGGTCGTGGGTGGCGAGGTCGAACACGACGCCGACGTCTCGGACCCGTGGTGGGTAGGGGCCTTGCCGCCGCGTGCTGATTTGGTAAAGCGTGCCGAGCGCACCATCCGCAAGACGCGCGCGTAGGGCTCGAAGCGCTGGGTTGTACCGCTCGGTGTGGCCGACGGCGGCGATGAGGCCGGCAGCGTCGAATGCTACGGCGAGGGCTCGTGCGGTGGCCAGGTCCGGCGCGAGTGGCTTTTCGATTAGTGCGGGGATGCCCGCCGCAGCGAGGGCGAAGCCGATTTGGGCGTGGTCGGCGGTGGGAACGGCGACCACGCAGTAGTCGAGTCGGTGTGCAAGGAGCTGCTCGACATTGGCGACGACCGGAATGTTCGCGGCGGCGTGGTGAGGGTCTCCGCTGGAATCGGCAGCGGCGACGAGTTGCACGCCCGGGAGCTGGCTGAGGATGCGGGCGTGGTGGCGGCCCATCATGCCCAGGCCGATGAGTCCCGCTCGCAATGGGGTGTTCATCGGTTGACCGCGGCCACGATTCGGGCCAGGTCAAGGGCGGTGAGGTGGGGATGGACCGGCAGGGATAGCACCTCGGCGGTGGCCTGTTCGGTGTGCGGCAATGTGGCGGGCACGTTGTAGGCAGGGCTGTGGTGCACCGGCGCCGGATAGTGGATGTCGGTTCCGATGCCCTGGTCAGCGAGGTGCTGGCGAAGAGCGTCGCGGTCGGGGTGGCGGATGACGTACTGGTGGTAGACGTGCACGGCGCCCGGGCGCAGCGGCGGGGTGATCACGCCGCAGAGCTGATCGTTGAGGAAGGCAGCGTTGGCCTGGCGGCAGGCGTTGCGCCGGGGCAGGGCGGCGAGTTGGACGCGGCCGATGGCGGCGGACACGTCGGTCGTGCGGGCGTGGTAGCCGACGATCTCGTATTCGTAGCGGCCGTTCATGCCCTGGTTGCGCAGGAGGCGGAGCCGGTGTGCCACGTGGTTGTCGGCTGTGACGATCATGCCGCCTTCGATGGTGTGCATGTTCTTGGTCGGGTAGAAGCTGAACGCGGCGGCGTGGCCGAAGGTGCCTACCGGCGTGCTGTCGAGCGCGGCACCGATGGCCTGCGCGGCGTCCTCGACGACGACAAGGCCGCGCAGTTCTGCCAGGGCGGTGAGGCGTTGCATGTCGGCTGGTTGGCCGAACAGGTGGACGGGCATGATCGCGGCGGTGCGGGGGGTGATCGCGGCTGCGGCGGCGTCCGGGTCGAGGGTGAAGGTTTCTGGGGTGATGTCGGCGAAGACCGGGGTGGCTCCTGCGTGGACGACGGCGTGGGCGGTGGCACCGAAGGTGAATGCGATCTTCGCCTCGCGGCGAGGCACGTGGCTATCGCCGCAAAACGTCCGCCGCCAGTGGCGTCAGGCGCGCGCTGACACAGGCCTCGAATGGGTCACTCCACACACCTTCCGCAAGACCGTCGCCACCCTGATCGACAGTGAGGCCGATGCCGACAGCGCCGCCGCCCAACTCGGGCACGCAAACAAGGAGATAACCAAGAAGCACTACATCGTCAAGCCCGCCCTCGCACCAGACAGTTCCCAGATACTCGAGCGACTCGGCGCGGACCAGCCGACTGACGCCCCAGACCGCCGAGACCGGGGGAAACGGCAAGCGGCGTAGTCCCGGGACAAACCGTCCGCACCCGCCGACCGGCGATCCCGAATCTGATCGCCGCCATGAGTTTTCGGGGGGTTTCCGGGGGGCGATTCAGAACTACATAGATACACATGAGGCCCTGGCTAGCATCGCTGCTGGTCAGGGCCTTTTCCTGAGCCGCCTGACGGAATCGAACCGTCGACCTACGCATTACGAGTGCGTCGCTCTGACCGACTGAGCTAAGGCGGCGTGCCGGCTAGCGGCCCGCCAAGCATACGGCACCGTTACCGGTGTCACGCCACCGGTCAGACTCCCGATCGACGGCTGTCCGTGCCGGCCCAGTCGCCGATAGGCTCCCGCACGTGACGGATGATGCCACCGTGTCGCCCCCCGTCGAGCGCATTCCGCAGGCCGAGGCCATGGCCACCCGGCGACCCCGCCCGCGCACCATGGATCCGATCGAGCTCGGCTTCCAGCCGCGCCGGCCGGTGCCGTGGCTCGGGCCGTTGCTGTTGCTGAGCACCGGGGTGCGCACGCTGCTGGCCATCCTGTTCGGCGCGTACCTCGACAAGCGCGAGCTGCAGAACTCGCTGCCCGGCGACGTCATCCAGGAACCCGGCACCGACGGCGAGCTGTGGCTCGACTACGTCGCCGACCTGGGCGACGGGTTCAACTCCACATACTCGGTCGCCTATCTGCTGGCGCAGCCCGAGCTGGAGCTGGGCGGCCAGACCCTGCCCCGCGGCCAGGTGCTGGTGATGGGCGGCGACCAGGTCTACCCGACGGCCAGCGCGCCGGACTACGAAGATCGCTGCAAAGGCCCGTACACGGCGGCTCTGCCCTGCCCGCCCGCTTCCGCGCCACAGCCGACGCTCTACGCGGTGCCCGGCAACCACGACTGGTACGACGGTTTGACCGCGTTCCTGCGGCTGTTCGCCCGGCAGCGGGACGCCTCGCTCGGTGGCTGGCGCACCAAGCAGTCCCGTTCGTACTTCGCGGTGAAGCTGCCGGCCGACTGGTGGCTGCTGGCGCTCGACGAGCAGTTCGGCGCGTACGTCGACGACCCGCAGCTCAACTACTTCGAGGCGGCGGCCCGCGAGTTCGGCCCGGACGACAAGATCATTCTGGCGGTGCCGGAGCCGTCGTGGGTCAAGGCGGCACTGGAGAAGAGCCCCGAGGCGTACGACGCGGTCGACTACTTCATCCGCACGATCATCGCGCCGACCGGCGCCCGGGTGCGGCTGATGCTCTCCGGCGACCTGCACCACTACGCCCGCTACAGCGGCGTCGACCGGGAGCTGGTCACGTGCGGCGGCGGAGGCGCGTACCTCTATCCCACCCACGAGCTGCCCGACGAGATCACCGTGCCGCCGCCGGACACGCTGTCGCGCCGGTCGAGCCAGTCACGGCCGTACCACTTGACCGCCACTTATCCGGACAAACCGACGTCGCGCCGCCTGGGTTGGGGCGTGTTCGGCCGGCTGCCGAGCCGCAACGCGGGCTTCGCGACGCTGATCGGCGGGCTGCAGACACTGCTGATGCTGTCGATGGCGGGCATCGCCACCCAGCAGCGCAACGAGACGGGCTTGCGGCTGTTCAGCATCCCGCTGGTCACGATGCTGGTGATCACGCTGCTCGGCGCGGCCTTCTTCGCCAAGCCACCCACCGCCGTAGGCAAACGCTCCCTGCGCCACTGGTTCCTGGGCGGCGGCCACGGCCTGGCCCAGATCGGCCTGGCCGCCCTCGGCACCTGGCTCTGGCTGATGACCCCGTTCCCGGACTGGCCGTGGCCGTTCTCGCTACTGATCGCGATCGCGGTCTACGGCCCACTGGCCGGCCTGGTCGGCTCGCAGTTGGTCGCCCTCTACCTTCTGGTCGCGGGCCACTTCGGGGTCAACATCAACGAGTTGTACGCGGGCCAGGGCATCGACGACGTCAAGAGCTTCCTGCGCCTGCACATAGCGGCGGACGGCGCACTGACCGTCTACCCGGTAGCGGTGGACCGCATCTGCCGCGAGTGGCGCCCGAACCCAACAGCCCCGGACGAACGCCCATGGCTAGAACCGGCCCAATCCCTGATCTACCGCGCGGCCGACGAGCCCTTCGTCCTGAGGTAAGCAAGGGCCCTTGTTAACGGGCTAGCTCGGCGCGTATTGCTCGTCGTGGGCCTTTCGTGGGCCGCAGACGCTCGCGCGGCTGCATGAGCAGCGGGAGCCGTCCGCGTCCAGGCGGACTACGACCGAGTCGCGCGGGACGCTGTGGGCTACTACCCGGCCATCGCCTTCCGGGGTGGTTACGCGTGAGCCGACGGCGGGTGCGCTCGACTGGAAGCTTTGGTACAGCGGGTGCTCATATTTCAGACAACACATGAGACGTCCGCATGCGCCCGAAATGCGTAGCGGGTTCAGGGGTAGGTCCTGGTCCTTGGCCATTCGGATCGTGACCGGCTCGAAGTCGGTGAGGAACGTGGCGCAGCACAGGTCGCGGCCGCACGAGCCGATGCCGCCTTGCACTCTTGCCGAGTCGCGGGCCGACAGTTGGCGCAGTTCTACCCTGCAGTGCAGCGTCGCGCCGAGGTCGCGGACCAGCGAGCGGAAGTCGACGCGGTGCGGCGCGGTGAAGTAGATCGTCGTGCGGGCGCTCGCCCCGGACGCGTCGAGCACGTGGTCGACTGCGACGACCTTCATCGGCAGGCTGTGCTCGCGGATCAGCTTCTTGGCCGCCGCCTTGGCCTCGGCCTTGCGTTTGCGTTGGGTCTCGTCGCGCGCGAGGTCCGCGTCGGTCGCCAGGCCGGCCAGCTTCGGGAAGCCCGACGTGTCGTCGTCGACCCACTGCGCCGCCCAGACACACTCCGCCACCTCGGGCCCGTCCTCGGTCGGGACGAGCACCCGGTCGCCGACCACGGGGGTCAGGTCGACGGGATCAAGGTAGTAGAGGCGGCCGTAACGGTTGAAACTGACCGCGCACAGCATGCCCATAGCCGTCACCTTACGTCGGCCGGTGTGGCGTACACGACCATGCGACTTTTGGACGAATTGCATTGTCCGTACGAATGGGACACCCGCCACCACCGCAACCCCGCCGAACCGCCCTCGTTGGCCGGTGTGCGATCAGGCTTCGGGGGTCGGCACACTCGGGTCGTGCCGTCCCCCGATTCGTATCGATGTCGGTCACCGGACGGTTGAAACCACCGCCGATCGCGGGACAAGCCTGACCGGTTCGCGTTGAGTGAAAGCACCAAGCCTGCGGGGGGTGCAGGAAAGAGGCCACGGCGTCGCAGCCGGAGCGGATGCTCCCGAGCGCGACGCCGTTGCCATTCCCGAACGTTGCTCACGCCGGGCACAATGCATCGATGACCGACGCTCCCGCGCGCTCACATGCCCGGTCCTGGCTCCGCTTCCCGATCGACAACTGGCCGAGCCGGATCTACCTGCTGCTGGTCGCCACCGCGGTGGCGTACTTCCTGATCGACCGCGCGGTGACCCGCCCCGACGCCTCCTTCGCGGCGATCTACATGCTGATCCTGACGGCGCCGGTCTCGCTGCTGGCCACGATCCCGTTCGTCGGGGTCGCCATCGGCGCCCCGCTAAACGCCACCATCATCGGCGCGCTCGCGCACCTGGCCCGAGCCCGAAGAAGTTAAGGGGCACGCAGCTCGACGCAGCACTGCCCCGGCCGAGGCGCCAGAACCGCCTCGACCCCCGTCGCCTCCAGACCGGAGAGAAATCCGCACAGGTACGCGTGGTTGATCCCGCACACCAACTCCGTCGAGCGCTCGACGAGCTGATGAAACGGGCAGTTGAGCAGCCGCACCGCGGTCGGGGCGGCGCGGTCCGGCTCGAAGCCCGCGCGCTCCAGCATCGCCTCGCTCAGCGTCAGCGAACGTTCGGGGCCGAGCCGACCGGGACGGACCCGGGCGCGTTCGGCGGCACCGAGCGACTCACCGCGTTCGTGGGCGGTGCGCAGCGCCGCGGCTCGGGACTGCTCGCCGGGCCGCTGCGCGAGCACGGCGTCGAGCAGAATCTCGGCGATCAGGTCGGGTCGGCGCTCAGGGATGCTGACCCGGATGTCGACGTCGGTGAGCTCGTAGACCTTCGGCTTGCGGCCGACTCTTCGGACGCCGGCCAGGCCGTCGTGGCTCGCCCGCAACAGGCCGGCCGCGACGAGCTTGTCGAGGTGGAAGGCCGCCAGCTTGGTCGAGATGCCGGCGTCGGCGGCCGCCTCCTCGCGCGTGACGGGCCGGCGCACGCGGCGGATGAAGCCGAACATCCTCCGGCGCTGCTCGTCGGCCAGCACCGCGAGGTCCTCGATGGGCGTCACCCGTACACCATAACGCAAAAACTGATTGGTATAACTCTTTCGCTTGACCGCCTTCGTTGATTACGCCAATACTTATTGGCGAAACTGAGGAGGAAGCCGTGTCGATCGAGCGCGCCACCCACCGGACCGGACGGACACCCGCTCCACTGCGCGTGGTGCACGAGTCCGACGGCATCGACCTCGACGCCGCCGAACAGGCCGCCGGCCAGTTCCTGCGCGCCCTCGGGGTCCGCACCGACACCGAGAGCATGCGACGTACGCCCAGGCGGATGGCCCACGCCTACGCCGAGCTGTTCAGCCCTCGGCCGTTCGACCTGACCACGTTCCCGAACGACGAGGGCTACGACGAACTCGTCCTGGCTCGCTCGATCCCCGTGCGGTCGGTCTGCAAGCACCACCTGCTGCCGTTCGTCGGCACGGCGCACGTCGGCTACCTGCCGGGTCAGCGGATTCTCGGACTGTCCAAACTGGCCCGGGTCGTCGAGCACTTCGCCTGCCGGCCGCAGGTGCAGGAACGCCTGACCAAGCAGGTCGCCGACTGGCTGCGGACCCAGCTCGACCCGAAGGGCGTCGGCGTGGTCATCGAAGCCGAGCACACGTGCATGACCCTGCGCGGCGTCCGCGCCGACGGCTCGTCGACCATCACCTCCACCCTGCTCGGCCTGCTCCGCGACGACGCCCGCTCGCGCAGCGAGTTTCTCGCCCTCACCGGGGTCGTCCGCTGACCTCAAGCGCCGGAAGGACCGTCATGACCAACGCACATGTGATCGTCGGAGCTGGGTTGGGCGGGGCGAAGGCCGCACAGACCCTGCGCGAAGAGGGGTTCACCGGGCCGGTCGTGCTGATCGGCGACGAGCATGAGCGGCCCTACGAACGGCCGCCGCTGTCCAAGGGCTATCTGCTGGGCAAGGACGAACGCGAGAAGATCTACGTCCACACACCGCACTGGTACGCCGAGCACGACGTCGACCTACGCCTCGGCACCCGGGTGACCGCGGTCGACCCCGCCGCCCACCAGGTGACCATGGCCGACGGCAGCGTTCTCGCGTACGCCAAGCTGCTGTTGACCACCGGCTCCACGCCCCGCCCGCTCGCGGTGCCGGGCGCCGAGCTGGCCGGGGTGCACTACCTGCGCCAGGCCCACGAGAGCGACCGCCTCAAAGACGCCTTCCAGCCTGGCGCCCGGATCGTGGTGATCGGCGCGGGGCGGATCGGCCTGGAGACGGCCGCCGCCGCGGTGTCCGCGGGCGCGCGGGTCACGGTGTTGGAGGCCGCCGAACTGCCGCTGCTGCGGGTACTCGGCCGCGAGGTGGCCCGGATCTTCGCGGACCTGCACCGCGCACGAGGGGTCGACCTGCGCACGAGCGCGCGGATCGCCGAGCTCACCGGCAACGCCCGCACGGTCGACGCCGTGCTGCTGGCAGACGGCACCCGGATCCCGGCCGACGCGGTGGTCGTAGGTGTCGGCATCAGCCCCAACACCGACCTGGCCACCGTGGCGGGCCTGGCCGTCGACAACGGGATCGTGACCGACGAACATCTGCGTGCGTCCGCGGTGGACGTCTACGCCGCCGGCGACGTAGCCAACGCGTACCACCCGTTCCTGGGTCGGCACATCCGTGTCGAGCACTGGGCCAATGCCCTCAACCGGCCGCAGGCCGCCGCCCGGGCGATGCTCGGCCAGGAGGTTTCCTACGACCGGTTGCCGTACTTCTACACCGACCAGTACGACCTGGGCATGGAGTACACGGGCTACGTCGAGCCGGACGGCTACGACCAGGTGGTGTTCCGCGGCGACCGGGCGTCAGGCGAGTTCGTCGCCTTCTGGCTGGCCGGTGGGCGGGTCCTGGCCGGCATGAACGTCAACGTCTGGGACGTCACCGAGCCGATCCAGAAGCTGATCCGCTCGCGCGAGATCGTCGACCCGGCCCGGCTGGCCGACCCGCTGGCCCCACTCGAGTCGCTCAGTAACTCAGCCGGGTGATGCGTTCGTAGTTCGCCGGGGGCAACGCCGAGACCGGCCCCGATCTGAGACCGCGGCCCGGGTGCGAGATCGTCTCGGCGTCGACGCCGGCCGAGTCGAGTGCGGTCAGCACCCGCGTGGCGATGGTTACCGCCGCCCGGGCGGCATCGTTGGCGCCGAGCACGACCGCGACCGCCTCGCCCGAGGTGAGCACCTCGGCCAGGACGGCGGCCAGTCTCGCCCGGGTGCGCACCACCCAGTCGGCCGCTTCGTCGGCCAGCCGGGCGGTCGCCGCAAGGTGGTCGGTGGCGGCGGTCAGGTCGGCCGCCAGCCGCGCGGCGTGCGCCTCGAAGGCGTCCCCCGCCGGGCCTTCCCAGGCCACCGGCGCACTCACCGCCGCCCGAGCCTCGTCGTAGGTCGTCGTCCGCGCCCGCACCGCCGCGCCGGCCGCGGTGATCGGCTCGGCCCGCAGCGTCGAGGTCAGCGCCGCCGTGGCCTCTCCAGGCAGTGCCCGCACCCGCCGCAACAGCGGCCAGATCGGGTCGTCATCAGCCGCACCGAACCGGGTCAAGAGATCGTCGACCCGCGCCAGCAGGTGCCCGGCCGGACGAGCGAGGTGGTCGAGCGCGTCGCTCATGGCTCACCGGCCAGGGTCGTGCGGCGGGCGGCGTCGTCCTCGACGCCCGCGTAGCCGCTGCTGGCGGCGCGGAGCGTCGTCGCCGTCTCGGTCAACCGGGCCGCGAGCATCGCCGCCGTGTCGGCCCCGGCGGACAGCTCGGCCGACCAGCGCCCGTGCAGCTCGCGACCGAGCTCACCCAGCCGCCCCGGCAGGTCAGCGCCGAAGGCGCGTGGGCCCGGGTCGAAGGCCGCGGGAGAGCCGCCAAGATGGACGGCGAGCGCGTCGAGCCGGGCGGCGGCGGGGCCGAGTGGTGACGTCACAGCTCCCCCATCGCCGGGTAGTCGCCGAAGGTCTCGGCGCGTAGTTTGTCGCGGGCCCAGCGGGCCCGCGTCGGCCGCCGCCGCGATCGTGCTGGTCAGCGACACCGAGATGTCGCGGTTGCCAAGGCCCTGCAGGTTGCCCACCACGCGCACCGCCGTCACCTCCCCCGCCGCGGTCACCACCACCTCGACCAGGCCGTCGGGCGAGCGGACCGTCACCTCGGTCGCCCGCACCGCCTGGTCGAACTCGGCACGCAGGGACTCGATGCGGCGGTAGCGCGTGATCGCCTCTTCGACCCAGGCTTCGTCGATCTCTCGCGGCATTCGGCTCCCTCACCGACGGTGTCGCGACCACCACCACACGTCGTCCAGGCATCGAACCGTACCGCTGCGAGCAGCGGGGCGAAACCCCGCCTGTGGATAACTACCGCCAGAGGGAGAGCATCATCGCTTCTACGGCGATGCGGGGCTTGACGTTGGCCTCGATCGCCGTGCGGCATTCGAGGACCGCTTCCAGGCGGCGCAGTGCGTCGTCGGGTGACCACTTGCGGGCCGCGGCCTCCGCCAGCGGCGTCGCGTCGGTGTGGACCGGAGCGACCGGCGCCGCGAGCGTGCGGACCAGCACGTCACGATAAAAGCCGGCCAGGTCGACCAGCGCGCGGTCGAGGGCGTCGCGCTGCGCGCGGGTGGCCCGCGACTTCTGTCGCTTCTCCAGGTCTTTGAGCTGGCCGGCGGCGCCCCGGATCGCGCCGGTCGCGCCGCGGCCCGTGCCGCCGGCGCCGAGTGCGGTCTCCAGCGCGCTGCGTTCGCTGCTGTCCATCTCGGACACCGCGGCCTCCGCCTCGGCCTCGGCCGCCTCGATCAGCGCCGACGCGGCGTCGAAACAGGCACCGACGCCGGTCAGCCGGCGCGGTACGGCCAGCACCGCCTCGCGGCGACGGCGGGCGTCGGCGTCGCGGGCCAGCCGGCGGGCCCGGCCGACGTGCCCCTGGGCGGCCGCGGCGGCCCAGGCGGCGGTGTCGGGCTCCACGCCGTCGCGGGACGTCAGCACCGAGGCGACCGCGAGGGCGCGCGGCTGGCGCAGGGTGACCACCCGGCAGCGGGACCGGATCGTCACGGAGATGTCGTCGGGATGCGTCGAGGGCGTGCAGAGCAGGAAAACGGTGCGCGGGGGCGGTTCCTCGATCGCCTTGAGCAGCGCGTTGCCGGCCTGCTCGGTGAGCCGGTCGGCGTCTTCGATGACCACCACCTGCCAGCGGCCGCCGGTCGGTGAGCTGGCCGCCCGGAGCACCAGCGCGCGCATCTCGTTGACGCCGATGGACAGCCCGTCCGGGGTGACCATCCGCACGTCGGCGTTGGTGCCGGCGAGGGTGGTGTGGCAGCCGGTGCACTCCCCGCAGCCCACCCCGGTGGCGCACTGCAGCGCCGCGGCGAGGGCCCGGGCGGCGACCGAGCGGCCGGAGCCGGGCGGACCCGTGAAGATCCACGCGTGCGTCATCGCCGATCCGGTGCCCGAGCCGTCGAGGATGGCCACCGCACCCGCCGCCGCGCGGCGCAGGGTGTCGACGGCCTCTTCCTGCCCGACCAGGTCGGCGAAGACGTCAGCCACGTGGTTCCAACTCCCGATCTGGTGGCGGCACGGCACGCTGGGCACTCAGCGCGGACGGCTTGCCGTCGTCAGGGGCCGGGCCGTCGGGTGAAGACTCGTCCGTGGCCGGCTCGCCCCGGCTCGCCGCCTCGGCTATCGAGGCTATCTCCTCCTCGGAGAGCTCCGGCTCGGTCGTGGTGTCGGGCTGCTTGGCCGGGCCGGGGTGCTCCGGGCCAGGGTCGCCGAGCATCGGCGTCACGCGGTCGAACACGGCGAGCGCGATCTCGTCGGCGGGCCGGGTCGCGTCGAGCACCAGGTAGCGGCGCGGGTCACCGGCGGCCAGGTCGAGGAACGCGTAGCGGACCCGCTCGTGGAACGAGAGCGCCTCGGTCTCCAGCCGGTCGTGGGCGCCGCGGGCGGCGGCGCGGGACAGGCCGACCGTCGGCTCGATGTCGAGCAGGACCACCAGGTCGGGCTTGAGGCCGCCGGTCGCCCAGGACGAGAGCCAGGACACCTCTTCGACCGGCAGCGTACGACCGGCGCCCTGATAGGCCAGGGAGGAGTCGACGTAGCGGTCGCTGACCACCACCGCACCGCGGGCCAGTGCCGGCCGGACGACGGTGGCGACGTGGTTGGCGCGGTCGGCCGCGTACAACAGCGCCTCGGATCGGGGTGACAGCTCGCTGTCGCCCTCGAGCACCATCTCGCGGATCCGCCGCCCGATCTCGGTCGCGCCCGGCTCGCGGGTGACCACGACGTCGCGGCCCTCCGCCCGCAGTGCGTCGGCCAGCGCGGCGACCTGGGTGGACTTGCCGCTGCCCTCGCCGCCCTCGAAGACCACGAACACGCCGCGCCAGGCGGACGGCTCGGAGGCGGAGAGTGGCCGGCCGCGCATCGAGCCCCAGAGGTCGGCCAGCACGCCGACGCCGGGCTTGTCGTCCATCTGCTTGAACGCGCTGATGCCGGAGAGGATGCCGGCGACGCCGGCGATCAGCAGCAGCAGGCGGGTCGATGAGATGGAGACGCCCAGCGAGGCCATCTCCAGCTTGCGCGAGCCGCCGACGCCGACCAGCAGGCTGCTCAGGGCGATCGCGATCATCAGCACGACCCGGGTGCCGGTCTGCACGACCGCGAAGACCCGCCCCCGCACCTCGTCGGCGACCTCGATGCCGAGCAGCGTGATGCCGGCCAGGAAGGCCATGCCCGCTCCGGCACCGACCAGGACCGCGCCGACGATCGCCATCGAGAGGTGGATCGAGGCGGCGAGGACGATCACGGACGCGGCGGCGAGCACGATGCTCATGCCGAACCAGCGGCGCCGCGAGAGGTCCTTGATGATCGCCGGACCGAGGCCGATGCCGACCGAGAGCCCGATGAACAGGAACGCGAAGAGCAGGTAGAAGGCGGCGTCACCGGCGCTGAGGGACTGGGTGAAGAACCGGGCGGTGCCGATCACCACGCCGCCGCCGGCGAAGGCGCCGAAGATGCCCAGCACGAGGCCGCGTACCAGTGGCGAGTTGCCGATGAACTTCCAGCCGTCGACGAACTGCCGCAGCATGCTGGTGTTCTCGCGGTCCCCGGGTGCGGTGCGGCCGCTGATCTCCTTGATGCCGTAGAACACCACGATCGCCGTGGCCAGCCGGGAGAACGCGTTGAACCAGAGCGCGAGTTGGGCGGGCTCGGCCCAGTCCGCCGGCGCGGTGCCGGTGATGCCGCGGACGCTGGCGTCCAGGGCGGCCAGGCCGACGGCCGCGAGCACCGGCGTGAGGCCGTACGTGGTGATCAAGGTCAGCTGGTTGGAGACCTCGAGGCGGGACTTGGGGATCAGGTTGGGTACCGCGGCCTCCTTGGCCGGGATCCAGATCAGCGTGATGGCCTCGATCATGAAGGTGGCGATCGCCGCCCAACCGACGACGATCCCGCCGGAGAAGCCGAGCAGCGCGACCACCGGGATCGACGCGAACAGCACGAACCGCAGCAGGTCGCAGATGACCATCGTGTAGCGGCGGTCGAACCGGTCGGCGAGCACGCCGGCCACCGGCCCGAGCACGAGCGCGGGCAGCAGCCGCACGGCGATCACGCCACCGAACGCCAGGCCCTTCGCGGTGTCGCCGCTGACCTGGGCCGACGCGAAGATCGAGGTGGCCAGCAGGCCGAGCCAGTCGCCGAGGGACGCCACACCGAGCACGAGCCACAGCCGGCGGAACGGGCGGATCCGGAGCACGGCACGCAACGCGCTGACGCCGGAGAGGTCCACCTGCTGCGAGCGATTGGCGGCGGCGCTCCCGGACCGGGCAGGCCGCTCTTCTAACTCTTCGCCGCTCACGTTCGTGTCGATGGCCGTACCTCCGCGTCCGGCCCATCGCTGGGCTCCCCCGGACCACACTTTAGCGGCGCGGACGACCTCGCCCACCCCGACATTCCCCTGACCCTGGCTGCCCTGATACGCCTCAGAGGGCCCCGTAGTACGCGAGGGTGTTTCGCATTGCGAGCCCACCCGCTACCGTGCAGATGTGTCCGGAACCTCCCAAAGAGAAACTCTCGACAAGGCGACCGCGGAACTCGATCCGCCCTTCGCCGTCGTGGACCTCGCCGCGTTCGACGCCAACGCGGATGCGCTGGTGGAGCGGGCCGGCGGCAAGCCGCTGCGGGTGGCCAGCAAGTCGGTGCGCTGCACCGAGCTGCTCACCCGCGTGCTGCGCCGGCCGGGCTGGCAGGGGGTGCTGGCATACACGCTCGCCGAAGCCAACTGGCTCGTGCGCAGCGGCGTTACGGATGACGCCGTCGTCGCCTATCCGACTGCGGACCGGGCCGCCCTGCGTGACCTGGCCCACGACGACCGGCTGCGGGCCGGCGTCACCCTGATGGTGGACAGTGTCGAACAGCTCGACCTCATCGCATCGGTGACGGCCGAGACCGAGATCCGGCTCTGCATCGACCTCGACGCGTCCTACCGGCTCGCCGGCGGCCGGGTGCACCTCGGCGTGTTCCGCTCTCCGGTGCGCGAGCCCGGCCAGGCCCGCACGCTCGCCGAGACCATCGCCAAGCGTCCTGGATTCCGGTTGGTCGGCATCATGTCGTACGAGGCCCAGATCGCCGGCCTGGGCGACGCGCCACCCGGCCGGCGCGCCCGGGGGCTGGCCATCCGGGCCATCCAGCGCCGCTCCTACCGCGAGCTGCTGGCGCGGCGCGGCGCCGCGGTCGACGCGGTGCGGGCCGTCGCGGACCTCGAGTTCGTCAACGGCGGCGGCACCGGCAGCGTACGCCTCACGGGCGCCGACCCCTCGGTCACCGAGATCACCGCCGGCTCGGGCCTCTATGGACCGACCCTGTTCGACGCGTACACCGCCTGGCGCCCGACCCCGGCCGCGTTCTTCGCCCAGCCGGTGGTCCGCCGGCCCGGGCCGGGCGTCGTGACCGTGCTGGGCGGCGGCTGGATCGCCTCCGGCCCGACCGAGCCGAGCCGGCAGCCGACGCCCTGGCTGCCCCGCGGGCTGAAGATGATCGGCACCGAGGGCGCCGGCGAGGTGCAGACGCCCCTGCGCGGCGCCGCCGCCGACGAGCTGCGGGTCGGCGACCGGGTCTGGTTCCGCCATGCGAAGGCCGGTGAGCTCTGCGAGCACGTCAACGAGCTGCACCTGGTCGAGGACGGCGCCGTGACGGCCGTGGCCCGCACCTACCGAGGTGCGGGCCACGCCTTCCTCTGAACGGGTTACACCGAGACGTGCCGGTGCAGGTACTCGCGGATCAAGGCCTTGGCCTCCGCCAGCACCTGCTCGTCGCCGTCGGTGCGGCGACGGAACGCCAGCTTGATCAGCGCGTCGGCCGCCTCGACGGCGATCTCCAGCGCGAACCGCAGGCGTGGCTCGTCGGCCACGTGGAACTGCTCGACGAGCAGCCGGGCGAGCTGCTCGGCGATGACCGCGTTGTTGTCGCGCTCCTCGTCGAGCAGGTGCACGTCGACGACGTCGCCGAAGTGCAGGGTCCGGAAGCCGGGCACGGTGCGGTGCATCTCGATGTATTCGTCGATGCCCGCGTCGACGCCTTCCCACCAGTCAGCGAACGTGCCGCTGCCGAAGCGGTTGGCCAACCGCTCCAGATAGGCCTCCATGTTGCGCAGCGTGAGTGCCTGCACGATGGCCCGCTTGTCGGGGAAGAACTGGTAGACGGAGCC
Organism: Asanoa hainanensis; assembly: GCF_900188485.1. Lineage (GTDB taxonomy): Bacteria > Actinomycetota > Actinomycetes > Mycobacteriales > Micromonosporaceae > Asanoa > Asanoa hainanensis. The sequence continues at coordinate 164,393 of NZ_FZPH01000010.1, read as the reverse complement.
GATCGCCACTTCGGCGCGCTCGGCGAGCAATGTGGTCGTCAGGCCCTCGTAGCCGACCTCGTCGACGATCTCGGCGCACGCATCGAGCATCCGCTGAACGCGGGCCACGCTGCGGCCCTGCACCGGCACCCGGCGCAGGGGGCCCGTGGTGACGGCTGATGTCGTCATGCCTCACCACATCCTTCCTCTTTCGGCCCCGCCGCGCGGGGGGAACGTTACTCGGCTCAACGAGCAACCCGGATGAGAGGTATTCAGCAGAAGGGCGGTATTTGCAGGGAGTACGGGGTGCGACGCTCTTACGCGCGGAACCAAACACTGATATGAAGGCTATTCATATTATGGAGGGCGCCGTGACCGCGAGTCGAGCAACCGCGACCAGCGTGCCGCAATGGCGCAACTGGGCGGGCAACCAGCGGGCGACGACGCGCGAGACGCGTCCGTCCGGACTCGACGAGCTCGCCGCGATCGTCACCGAGGCCGCGGCCGCCGGGGAGCGGGTCAAGCCGGTCGGGTCGGGGCACTCGTTCACCGACATCGCCGTCACGGACGGCGTACGCGTCGACCTGGCGGCGCTGCCCGGTCGGGTCGACGTCGACCGGGAGCACCGCCGGGTGACCGTGCCGGCGGGCATGACGCTGGCGACGCTCAACGGCTTGCTCACCACCCACGGCCTGGCGCTGCCCAACCTCGGCGACATCGACGCGCAGACGATCGCCGGCGCCATCTCCACCGGGACGCACGGCACCGGCGCGGCGTACGGCTGCCTGTCCACGTTCGTCGCCGGCCTCACCCTGGTGACCGGCACCGGCGAGGTGCTGCGCTGCGACGAGCGGACCAACCCCGAGGTGTTCAGCGCGGCCCGGGTCGGCCTCGGCGCGCTCGGCGTGCTCACCGAGGTGACCCTCCAGTGCGTCGACGCGTTCACCCTGCGGGCGCACGAGCGCCCCGGCCGGGTGGCCGACGTGCTGGCCGACTGGCCGGCGCTGGTCGCCGACAACGACCACTGCGACCTCTACTGGTTCCCGTACACCGATCGGGTCCAGGTCAAGACGAACAACCGGGTGCCGGCCGACGACCGCCCGCTGCCCGGCTGGCGCGGCTGGCTCGACGACGACTTCCTCGCCAACACCGTCTTCGCGGGCGTCTGCCGGCTGGGCCGCGCGGTGCCCGCCGCGGTCGGCCCGATCAACGCGATCTCGGCCCGGGCGCTCACCGAGCGGGTCTACACCGGACGGTCCGACGCGGTCTTCTGCACGCCGCGCCGGGTGCGGTTCACCGAGATGGAGTACGGCCTGCCCCGCGACGCGTTCCCGACGATGCTCGGCGAGCTGCCCAAGATCATCGACCGGCTGCCGTTCAAGGTGCAGTTCCCGGTCGAGGTGCGGTTCACCGCCGGCGACGACATCCCGCTGTCGCACGGGTACGGGCGGGACTCCGTCTACGTCGCCGTGCACCAGTTCGCCGGCGCGCCGTACGAGCCGTACTTCCGGGCCGTCGAGGCGCTCGCCCGCGAGCTGGGCGGCCGCCCGCACTGGGGAAAGCTGCACTACCGGGACGCCGAGTCGCTGCGCCCGGTCTACCCACGGTTCGACGAGTTCGTCGCGTTGCGCGACCGGCTTGACCCGCACCGGGTGTTCGCCAACGCGTACACGGAGCGTGTCCTAGGAGCCTGAGCAGCGGAAACGTCGGCTGTTCCCCTTATGCCTCCGCGACGTCGGCGACGACGACGGTGACGTTGTCGTACGTGCCCGCCGCCAGCGCGAGCGCCACGAGTTCCTTGGCGCACGCGTCCAGGTCGCGGACCTCCCGCAGCGTCCGCCCGATGACGACGTCCTCCACGTAGTCGGACAGCCCGTCGCTGCACAGCAGCAGCCGGTCGCCGGCCTCCACCGGCAGCAGGGCGGTCGCCGCGCGGTAGCTCTCGCCCTGCACGGCCTGCGTGATCATCGAGCGGCGCGGGTGCCCCCGGGCCTCCTCGGCGGTCAACGCGCCCCGGTCGACCAGGAGCTGGACGAACGTGTCGTCCCGGGTCAGCCGCACCATCTCGGTGGCGCCGGCGGCGAGCAGGTAGCCGCGCGAGTCGCCGACGTGCAGCAGCCCGAGCTGGTCGCCGTGCAGCAGGCCGGCGGTGACGGTGGTGCCGGCGCCCTGCCCCTCCGCGGCGATCTGGGCGTTGGCCCGCGCGACCGCCTCGGCCAGGGCCGCGGCGGGGTCGACGCTGTCGACCTCCTCCAGCTCGCCCAGCGTGGAGATGACGATCTCGCTGGCCATCTCACCCGCCGGCATGCCACCGACGCCGTCGGCGATCACCACCAGGCGGCGGCCGGCGAACGCGGCGTCCTCGTTGTTGGGCCGGGCCGGGCCGACGTCGGTCACGGTCACGGCCTGCAAGATCAAGGGCGGCATGGTTACGAGCATCTCAAACCCGTCGATCGCAGTCTCTACGCAGTATTTCGTAGGGTGTGTGCGTGATGCCGGTGACGCTGGTCGGTCGGACGCGGGAACGCGCCGAGCTGGCTGCCGCCTGGGCTCAGGCGGCCGACGGTGCCACCGGCCCCCAGGTCGCGGTGCTGACCGGGGACCCCGGCACCGGGAAGAGCGCCCTCGTCGCGGCCGCGCTGGCCGACCTCGACCCCGCTCCGGTGACCGTGCTGCACGGCCAGGCCCGGATCCACTCCCCGGCACCGTACGACTGGCTGGCCGCCGTGCTCAGCGGCCGCGACACCCGTGGCCTGCCGGCACCGGGGCCGGCGCTGGCCTGGCTCGCCCAGCACGACGCCGCCCCGGTCGAGCGGTTCGCGCCCGGCGCCCTGCTCCGGGTCGCCACCCGGGTGGTCCGCGCGCTGGCCGGCACCGGCCCGGCCGTGCTCGTGGTCGAGGACCTGCACGCGCTCGACCCCGCCAGCCTCAACCTGGTCGCTGACCTGGCCGCCGCACCCGGCCTGCCGGCCCTGCTGCTGGTGACGAGCCGGCCGAGCGCCGACCCGCTGGTCGCCCGGACATTGGCCCGGCTCGCCGGGACACCCGGCGCGGTGCGCCAGCACCTCGGGCCGCTCCGGCCCGCCGACGTCGCCGAGGTGCTGGCCCAGGTCTACCCGGGGCTGGACATCGGTGCAGGGGCAGCCCGGGAGGTGTGGGACCGCACCGCCGGCAACGCGTACCGGCTGACCGAGCTCATCGCCACCACGGCGGCCGACGACGTGGCCACGCTGCTGCGCGAGCCCGCCGACGGCGGCCCTGATCTCACCGCGCGCGAGGCCGAGGTGCTGGTCTGCCTGCGCGACGGGATGGCCAACAAGCAGATCGCCCGGGCCCTGGGCATCTCCGTGCGTACCGTCACCGTGCACGTCTCCAACCTGCTGCGCAAGACCGGCACGGCCTCCCGGACCGAGGCCGCGCTCTGGGCCGTCCGCCACACCGACCGGACTCCGTCGTTGACCCCGCGTAGCCAGCCGTAAACCGTAGGGATTCGTCAAGGGTCGCGATCCATTGACCCTCGCCTACGCAGTCGGCAGGCTCCACATTGGTGCTCTTCGAAGGGGAGGAGCCCCTTGTCATGAGCGAGGGGGATGGATGAGATCGAGACGATGGCTGGCGGCGTTGACCGCTGCCACGCTGGTCACCGCGTTTGTCGCGGTGTCGCCGGCTCGGGCGGCGGAGCCCAACGCGGCTGACCGCCTCGAGGTGTATGTCGGGACGGTGACGCCGGCCCAGCTCGAGGAGCTGCGCAAGGCGGGCGTCGACGCCGGCGAGGCGACCGTCGGGGCCGATGGCGCCAACACCAAGGTCGAGACCGTGCTCAGCAAGCGCGAGGCCGACCGGCTCGCCGACCAGGGCGTGAAGCTGGCGGTCAAGAAGATCCGTGGCAAGGTGGCTTCGCAGGTGCTGCGCGAGCAGGCGGCAGCCGGCTGGGAGGCCTTCCGGCCGTACAACGAGCCGGGCGGCATCCGCGACGAGCTCGTCGCCACCGCGGCCCGCTACCCGAAGCTCACCGAGGTGGTCAACTACGGGCGCTCCACCCAGGGCAAGCAGCTCACCGCGGTCCGGGTGACGAAGAACGCCGACAACGTGCGCGACGGCTCCCGCCCCGCGACGCTCTATGTCGGCGCTCAGCACGCCCGTGAGTGGATCACCGTCGAGATGACGCGGCGCCTGCTGCACTACGTGCTCGACAACTACGGCAAAGACCCGGTGATCACCAACCTGGTCGACAAGACCGAGCTGTGGTTCGTGCCGGTCGTCAACCCGGACGGCTACGACTACACGTTCACCCCCGACAACCGGCTGTGGCGCAAGAACCTGCGTGACAACGACGGTGACGGCCAGATCACCTCCGTCGACGGCGTCGACCTCAACCGCAACTTCGGCTACAAGTGGGGCTACGACAACGAGGGCTCGTCGCCGCAGATCACCAGCGACACGTACCGCGGGCCGGGTCCCGACTCCGAGCCGGAGACCAAGGGGCTGCACTCGCTCTACAGCAAGATCCGGCCCGAGTTCTTCATCAACTACCACTCGGCCGCCCAGCTCCTGCTCTACGGCGTGGGCTGGCAGGTCAGCACCCCGTCGCCGGACGACGTCATCTCGATCGCGATGGCCGGCGACGACGACCACCCGGCGGTGCCCGGCTACGACCCGGACATCTCGGCCGAGCTCTACACCACCAACGGTGACGCCGACTCGGGCCTGTCGGCCCGCTGGGGCGGCCTGGGCTTCACGCCGGAGATGAGCACCTGCACGGCGGCGGCCAACTCGGTGCCCGACGACGAGTGGCTCGCCGAGGACTGCGTCAGCGACTTCATCTTCCCGGACGACGAGGGCCTGATCCAGGCGGAGTTCGAGAAGAACATCCCGTTCGCGATCGCGACCGGACGCTCGGCGCTCGACCCGGACGACCCGATCTCGGTGGTCGGCCGCACCACGCCGGACTTCGTCGTCGACAAGTTCGACGTCTCCTACGGCACCAAGCAGCCGGTCGCGGTGATCGCCAGGCGGGCGCTCAAGAACGTCCGGATGCACTATGTCGTCAACGGCGGCCGGCCCCGCACCGCGAACGTCCGCGAGTGGCGTGGCGGTGAGCGCTACGGCAACGAGGGCCGCGACTACTACGCCGAGCTGCGCGGCAAGGTGACCGGCACCAAGAAGGGCGACTCGGTCGAGGTCTGGTTTACGGGCAAGAAGCCCGGCAAGGGCGCGGTGGCCAGCGAGCACTTCACCTACACGGTGTCGCAGGACATCGGCGGCGACGTGCTGGTGCTGGCGGCCGAGGACGTGACCGGCATCAGCCCGGTGCAGACCGGCGCCACGTCGGCCAAGTACGCCGACGAGATGGTGGCCTCGCTGACCGCCGCGGGCCGCAGCAGCGACGTCTACGACTTCGACACCCGCGGCCGCAAGGCACCCCACCCGCTGGGCGTGCTGTCGCACTACAAGGCCGTCGTGTGGGAGACCGGCGACGACATCATCCCGCGGTCGCAGGGTCAGGTCGGCGGCACGGCGACGAAGGCGGCGTTGGACACCGAGTTGGCCGTCCGCGACTACGTCAACGAGGGCGGCAAGATCTTCATCACGGGCAAGTACGCGATGTACGCCCAGGGGATCAACGGCGCCTACTACTACGAGCCGGACTTCCCGACTCAGCCCGAGTGCACGAGCCCGAGCGACCCGCCGTGCCTGCCGCTGTTCAACGACTTCCAGCAATATTACTTGGGTGCGTACGCGTACATCGACGGCTCGGGTTCCGACGACGACGGCAACCCGCTCCCGCTCAGTGGCAGCAAGGGGCGGTTCACCGGCTTCACCGGCACCCTCAACGCACCGGGCTCCGCGCAGAACCAGGACCACACCGCGTCGTTCCTGGCCACGTCGAGCGTCCTGCCGGAGGCCGACTTCCCGTGGTTCGGCCCCAGCTCGGCCCCGGTCGGTTGGGTCCGTCCGGGTGCGCCGCCGTTCGACCCGTACGAGGGCGACTACTACGCCTTCAGCGGGCGCGGTGACGAGGCCTACAAGCGGCTGAGCCGCACGGTCGACCTGGCCGGTGCCTCCAGCGGCGAGCTGCGCTTCTTCACCTCGTACGACATCGAGGCGAACTGGGACTTCCTGTTCGTCGAGGCGCGCGAGGTGGGCACCGAGAACTGGACGACGCTGGTCGACGCCAACGGCAAGACCGGCGACGACCCGGGAGACAGTTGTGCGGCCAACTCGCCGGGCCGGCTGCACCCGCAGCTCAACCACTACGTCACCTACCAGGGCGGCAACGCGCCGTGCCTCAACACCGGCACGACCGGCGACTGGCACGCGGCCACCGGCTCGTCCGGCGGCTGGAAGGAGTGGGTGACCGACCTGACCCCGTACGCGGGCAAGCAGGTCGAGCTGTCCATCACCTACATGACCGACTGGGGCACCGAGGGCCTGGGCGTGTTCGTCGACGACGTCCGCGTCACCCGCGATGGCCAGCCGTTCGCGTCGACCGGGTTCGAGACCGACCTCGGCGGCTTCGCGGTGCCCGGCCCTCCGCCGGGTTCCGGCCCGAACGTCACGGACTGGAGCCGGACCCAGCTCGGGTTCGAGGAAGGCGCCGTGATCGCCACCAGGGACAGCCTCTACTCCGGGTTCGGCTTCGAGGGCCTCGCGCCCGCGGAGCGCAACGACCTGGTCAAGCGGGCCATGCGTCACCTGCTGGGCTGAGTTGAACCGAAAGGGGCCCCGTCCGTCGGACGGGGCCCCTTCTCATTGCCCGCGCTGGCGCGCGGCGCCGGGTAGAGCGAGACGAACTTCTTCCAGGCCGCGAAACAGACCAGCACCTTGCCGGCCATGACGCCAGGATGCCCGATGCCGCCCGTCAGAACTCGAAAAGCTGGCGGTCTTCGACCGGCCGGTAGCCGATCTTGGTGTAGATCGAGTTGCTGGTCGGGTTGGACAGGTCGGTGAACAGCACCACCTCGTGCGGCAACGACCAGGCGCTCACCGCCGCCGTGACGGCGGACCCGTAACCGCGGCCGCGGTGCTGCCGCGGTGTGTAGACCGGACCGATCCGCACGACACCGCCGGCCGGCCGGCGCCTCCCAGCCAGGGCCACAGGGGTGCCGTCGACCTCCCACAGGCCGTAGGCGCCGTCCCGCACGCCCAGGTCGGCCGCCCGGCCCGGCGACGCCAACGGCTCGTGCAGCTCCTCGGCACACGTGGTCAGCCAGGCCACCAACAGGTCACGGTCGCCCGCGCCGGCGACCCGAGCCCGGCCGGCCACCACTGGCGGGACCAGTTCGCCCAGCCGGTAGAGGCGGGACCGGAGGCCGGGCCGCGCGGTGACGCCGGTGCGCCGGCACCAGGCATCCGCGAACGCGCGCGCCGCCTCGTCGGTGGAGTTGACGCCCGGCACGTCGTCGAGCAGCTCGGCCAGCTCCGTCGAAGCGGCGACGGTGGCCGATCCGCCGATCAGCAGCGCCCGCGGCGGCGTCCAGACGAAGGCGCTGCCGTCGGTGTGCCAGCCGAAGGCCGGCGGCGACCCGCCGGGGACGCCCCCGCCGGTGTCGGCGACCTTGGCCGCGATGGTCAGCAGCAGGGTGTTCTCGACCGGGCGGGCGCGCAGCGCGGCACCCGCCACGGCGTGGAACTCATCGACGTCCGACGTGGTGGACCACATCGGAGAGACGCTAGTCGGTCGTCTTCTTCGCCGCACTCGCCTTCTTCGGCGCTGCCTTCTTCGCGGCGGCGGTCGTCTTCTTGGCGGCCGTCGCCTTCTTCGCGGTGGTCTTCTTCGCCGCCGTCTTCTTGGCGGTCGTGGCCTTGGTGGTGGTCGCCTTCTTGGCCGCCGCCTTCTTGCGCGGCGCCGGGCCCTTGGCCCGCTTCTCGGCGAGCATCTCGGACGCCTGCTCGATCGACAGCGACTCCGGCGTCATGCCCCGGCGCAGCGACGCGTTGACCTCGCCGTCAGTGACGTACGGACCGAACCGGCCGTCCTTGATCACCAGCGGCTTCTCGGTCAGCGGGTCGTTGCCCATCTCGCGCAGCGGCGGGGCGGCCGCCCGGCGCTGCCGGGTCTTGGGCGCCGCCAGCAGCGCCTTGGCCTCGTCGAGGGTGACCGTGAAGAGCTTCTCCTCGGACTCCAGCGAGCGGAACTCGTCGCCCTTCTTCACGTACGGCCCGTAGCGCCCGTTGGCGGCCAGGATCTCGGCGCCCTCGTCGTCCTTGCCCACCACCCGGGGCAGCGACAGCAGCCGCAGCGCCTCCTCGAGCGAGAGCGCGTCCGGGGTGTGCGACTTGAGCAGCGACGACTTGCGCTCGCCGCTGGCCACGTACGGCCCGTAGCGGCCGGACTTGAGCACGATGTCTTCGCCGGTCTCGGGGTGGGTGCCCAGCGAGCGCTCGCCGCCCCCGCCCAGGAACAGCTCGTCGACCTTCTCCGGGGTGAGCTCGTCGGGCGCGAGGCCCTCGGGGATCGACGCCCGGTCCTCGTGGTCGGCGCTGCCACCGTCGCCGTTCTCACTGTGGCCGTTGGCCGCCGCGTGGTCGGTGCCGCGCTGCAGGTACGGGCCGTAGCGGCCGACCCGTACGACGATGTCGCGCCCCTGCTCGTCGCGGAACAGCGGGATCGAGTTGACGCTGCGCGCGTCGATCTCGCTGAGGTTGTCGGTGACGAGGCGCTTGAGCCCGCCCGAGGCGGCGATCGTGCCGTCGGCGGAGACGTCGCTGCCGAAGTAGAACGAGGTCAGGAAGTCGGCCGCGGCCATGTCGCCGCCGGCGATCTCGTCGAGCTCGTTTTCCATGGCGGCGGTGAAGTTGTAGTCGACCAGCCGGGGGTAGTGCCCCTCCAGCAGCCCTATCACCGCGAACGCCAGGAACGACGGGATCAGCGCCTGACCGCGCTTGACCACGTACCCCCGGTCCTGGATGGTCGCCATGATCGACGCGTACGTCGAGGGACGGCCGATGCCCAGCTCTTCGAGCTGCTTGACCAGCGACGCCTCGGTGTAGCGGGACGGCGGCTGCGTCGTGTGACCCAGCGCCTCGAGCTGCTCGGCGGTCAGCGGCTGGTCCTTGACCAGGTTGGGCAGCCGGCGCTCGGCGTCTTCGGCCTCGGCGGACTCGTCGTCGGAGGACTCGACGTAGGCCCGCAGGAAGCCCGGGTCGGTGATCGTCTTGCCGGTCGCGCCGAAGTCGGCCTCTTCACCGGTCGACGAGACGGCCCGGATCCGGATCGACACCGACATGCCGACCGCGTCGGTCATCTGCGACGCGATCGTGCGCCGCCAGATCAGCTCGTAGAGCTTGAACTCCTCGGCGGAGAGCTCCTTGGCCACCTCGCCGGGCGTGCGGAAGTGGTCGCCGGCGGGGCGGATGGCCTCGTGCGCCTCCTGGGCGTTCTTCACCTTGCCGGTGTAGCGGCGCGGCTCCGGCGGGACGCTGCCCTGGCCGTAGAGCTCGGCGATCTGCCGGCGGGCGGCAGCGATCGCGGTCTCCGACAGGTTGACGGAGTCCGTACGCATATAAGTGATGTAGCCGTTCTCGTAGAGCCGCTGCGCCGTGCGCATCGTCTGCTGCGACGAGAAGCGCAGCTTGCGCGCCGCCTCCTGCTGGAGCGTGGAGGTGATGAACGGCGCGTACGGCCGGCGCCGGTACGGCTTCTCCTCGACCCGGGTGACGGTGAACGGCCGGTCCTCGAGCCGGGCGGCCAGCCCACGGGCACCGGCCTCGTCGAGGTGGACCACCGCGGCGCCGGGCCGCACGTGACCCGTCGTGGGCTCGAAGTCCTTGCCGGTGGCGATCCGGTCGCCGTCGAGCGCGACCAGCGTCGCGGTGAAGGTGCGCGGACCCTCCTTGGCGGCGGCCGCGTCGACGGCGAGGGTCGCCTGGATGTCCCAGTAGCTCGCGGAGCGGAACGCCATCCGCTGGCGCTCGCGCTCGACCACGATGCGGGTCGCGACCGACTGCACGCGGCCGGCGGAGAGCCGCGGCATGACCTTCTTCCAGAGGACCGGCGACACCTCGTAGCCGTAGAGCCGGTCGAGGATCCGGCGGGCCTCCTGCGCGTCGACCAGGTCGCGGTCGATGTCGCGCGGGTTGGCCACGGCGGCCTGGATGGCCTGCCGGGTGATCTCGTGGAAGACCATCCGCTTGACCGGGACCTTGGGCTTGAGGGTCTCGACCAGGTGCCAGGCGATCGCCTCGCCCTCGCGGTCCTCATCCGTCGCGAGGAAGACCTCGTCGACCTCCTTGGCCAACTTGGTCAGCTTGGTGATCTGCTGCTTGCGGTCGGCGGAGACGACGTAGAGCGCGGCGAACCCGTTGTCGACGTCGACGCCGAGGCGCGCCCAGGGTAGGTCCTTGTATTTGGCAGGGACGTCCGCGGCGTTGCGCGGGAGGTCACGGATGTGGCCCAGGCTGGCCTCCACCACGTAGCCCGGGCCGAGATAGCCCGAGATCGTCTTTGCCTTCGCCGGTGACTCGACGATGACAAGACGGGTGCTCCTGGCGTTGCTCGGCACTGCACTCCCTCACATGTCCGTGGATGTCCAAGGTAACGCGCGGCATGGAGAGAAGGTCGCGATACTCCACGGCAGCACAGCGTCACGCTGGACGGCGACACCGTACACCCAGGTAGAAGGGTGACGGGTGCCACCGCACCGGAACCGGTGTCGATCGAACAGCTGAACAACACGTTCACCCAGGCCAGCATTCCCCCGGTGCGGGTAGTGGACGATCTCCGACAAGCTCCGCCAACCGGGCCAGTCGGCGCCGACCCGTCACCCGGTAGGCCGGACCACCGGCCCGCGGGCCGAGCAGCGCGGCTGGCAGGCCGACGGCGGCCAGTGCGGCACCGACCTGATCCCACTGGCCCTCGTCGTTAGCTCCCAATCTCAGGGCAAACCCGGATTCATCGGGCGCACCGGCCGCTGCCACCCAAAGCCGGAGCCTGCGCCCATCGAGGAAGAAACTGGGCGGCGGGCGCTTCACGGCACCGCGCAGCCACGCGACACCCAGGCCGGCGAGCGCCGTGGAATAAGAGGTACGCACGCCCAGGTGGCCCTCGACCTCGGTCGGCGACCAGGTCGGCGCCAGCCCGCGCCCGGTGAGCTCGGCGACCAGCACGTGCACCCGCCAGGCCGCGTCGACCACCACCGAGACCCGGGCCGTGCCGCCCATCCGCACCACCTGGCCGGGACCCGCGAGCAGGCCCGCGAGGTCTCCCGGCGTGGGTTCGCGGGCCTCGACGCCGAACAGCGAGAGCTGCCGCGGCGTCAGCGACACTCCGGTACCTCGTCGAAGGCGCGGGCCAACTCCGGCGAGTCGAGCTTGCTGGTGTCCAGCGCGCTGGCGTCGTACTCCTTGTTCAGGGTCTCGACCGCGACACCGACCCCGTCGTAGAACGCCGAGTCGGTGTCCAGGCCCTCGATGGTCCGCTTGGCCTTGCCGTAGGCGTCGCGCACGCCGGCCAGCGAGCCGACGAAGCCGTCGACGACCGCCGGGCCCTCGTCCACGTCGGGCACTCCCGCCTGCTCGACCTGCGACCGAGCGGTCTCACTGGCCTGCTCGGCACCGCCGAGCAACCGGACCAGGTTCTCTTTCGCCTGCGCCGGGGTGGTCTTGGCGGTCATCTGCTGCTGGGTGCCCGACGAGAGGGTGTCGATCTCGTCCCGCCAGGGACTCAACGCCTCGCACACGTCCGCCGCCCAGATCCGCGGGGCAGGCCGGTCGCCACCGCAGCCGGCGAGCGACAGCACGACCAACACCGCGGACAGGACTGCGCGAGGGGTACGCATGGGGTGCAGCATAGAAGCAACAGCCCCCGGCCGACGCGCCTGCGTCTGGCCGGGGGCTGTTACCGCGTGGGTGCCGGATCAGGCGTTCACGCGCTCCTCTTCGGAAGCGTCCGTGCCCTCATCCGCTTTTCCCGAATCGGCCTCCGACATGGCGATCGGCTTGCGCTTGCTGAACAGCACCGCACCGACGATCACGGCGACCGCGATGACGGCGATGCCGATCCGCAGGCCGGTGTTCGAGTCGTCGCCGACGCTGAACGTGATGACCGCCGGGGCGATCAGCAGCGCGACCAGGTTCATCACCTTGATGAGCGGGTTGATGGCCGGGCCGGCGGTGTCCTTGAACGGGTCACCGACGGTGTCGCCGATGACGGTCGCCGCGTGGGCCTCGGAGCCCTTGCCGCCGTAGTGGCCGTCCTCGACCAGCTTCTTCGCGTTGTCCCAGGCGCCACCGGAGTTGGCCAGGAAGACCGCCATCAGGGTGCCCGCGCCGATCGCACCGGCCAGGTAGGACGCCAGCGCGCCGGCACCGAGCCCGAAGCCGACCGCGATCGGGGCCAGGATCGCCAGCAGACCCGGGGTGAGCAGCTCGCGCTGCGCGTCACGGGTGCAGATGTCGACGACCTTGCCGTACTCCGGCCGCTGGGTGCGGTCCATGATCCCCGGGAACTCCCGGAACTGGCGACGGACCTCGACCACGACGGCGCCGGCGGACCGGGCCACCGCGTTGATCGCGAGACCGGAGAAGAGGAACACCACCGCGGCACCGACGATCAGGCCGACCAGGTTCCGCGGGTTGCTGATGTTCAGCAGGTTGAGGATGTAGTTGTCGACGTCGGCGATGCCGGCGTCGGTCAACGAGGTGGCCACCGAGCTCGTGTACGAGCCGAACAGCGCGGTCGCGGCGAGGACGGCCGTAGCGATCGCGATGCCCTTGGTGATGGCCTTCGTGGTGTTGCCGACCGCGTCGAGCTCGGTCAGCGTCTTGGCGCCGTCCTCGTCGATGTCACCGGACATCTCGGCGATGCCCTGCGCGTTGTCGGAGATCGGGCCGAAGGTGTCCATCGCGACGATGACGCCGACCGTGGTCAGCAGGCCGATGCCGGCCAGCGCGACCGCGAACAGCGACAGGATCAGCGAACCGCCACCGAGCAGGAACGCACCGAACACGCCGGCGCCGATCAGCAGCGCGGAGTAGACGGCCGACTCGAGGCCCACGCTGATGCCGGCGAGCACGACGGTGGCCGCACCGGTCTGCGAGCTCTTGCCGATGTCCTGCACCGGACGCCGCTCGACCTCGGTGAAGTAGCCGGTCAGCGCCTGGATGGCGGCGGCCAGCACGATGCCGATGACGACCGCGCCGATGGCGACCCAGCGCGGGTCGCGGGTGATGCCGGCGATCTCCGGGGACACCCCGTTGAACTCGGCGAACGACGGCTTGAGGTAGAACCAGGAGACCACCGCGACCACGACCGCGGAGATACCCGCCGAGATGTAGAAGGCGCGGTTGATCGCCTGCAGGCCGTTGCGGTCGCTGGCCCGGAGCCGGGTGATGAATACGCCGACGATCGCGATGATCGCGCCGATGGCGGAGACGATCAGCGGGAAGACCAGGCCGTCCTCGCCGAACGCGGCCCGGCCCAGGATCAGGGCGGCGACCAGGGTCACGGCGTACGACTCGAACAGGTCGGCCGCCATGCCGGCGCAGTCACCGACGTTGTCGCCCACGTTGTCGGCGATGGTCGCCGCGTTGCGCGGGTCGTCCTCCGGGATGCCCTGCTCGACCTTGCCGACCAGGTCGGCGCCGACGTCGGCGGCCTTGGTGAAGATGCCGCCGCCGACCCGCATGAACATCGCGAGCAGCGCCGCGCCGAAGCCGAAGCCTTCGAGCACGGTCGGCGCGTCGCCCTTGTAGAGCAGCACGACGAGGGTCGCACCGACCAGGCCGAGGCCGACGGTGAGGAAGCCGACGACGCCGCCGGTGCGGAACGCGATCTGCATCGCCTTCTCGCGGCCGCCGGTGGCTTCCCGGGCCGCGGCGGCGACCCGGAGGTTGGCGCGGGTGGCCAGGGCCATCCCGGCGCCGCCGATGAACGCGCTGAACACCGCACCGACGATGAAGAACGCCGAGCGGCCGAGCTTGACCATCGTCTCGTTGCCGTCCGCGCCGTGCACCGGCAGGACGAACAGCAGAACCACCGCGATCACGACGAAGATCGCGAGTGTTCTGAACTGGCGGCGCAGGTAGGCCGAGGCGCCCTCTTGGACGGCAGCGGCGATCTCCTGCATGTTGGTGGTGCCCTGACCAGTTGCCAGAACCGCCCGCCGAAGTGCGGCCGCGAAGCCAAGCGCCACAAGGGCGATGACCAGAGCCACGATCACGTACGAGAAGTTCGCGCTGGAGAGGGACAGCCCGCCGCCTTCGGCGGCCAAGGTCCCGGACCCGGACATCTATGTCCTCCAATAACCGACCAACGCGTCCCGCCGGAGGACTAGCCCGGCGTGGGACGTCTCCAGGTGGAGAGCAATGACGCACCTGACCGGACGGATGGCGAGGTCAGGGCGCTAGCTGATAACCCGCGTACTCTAGCCGTACACCGTGTCGGTATTCACATCGGCGCGGGGTTGTCGCGCACAAAACGTGATCTCTGCTAGCGCGCGACGGGCCAAACCATGCGGACTTCGGTGCCGATGCCCTCGTCGACGGGACGCACCTGGAGATCCTCGACCAATCCCGCGAGCAGGGCGAATCCGACACCGACGGTCAGCGCCTCGTCGGTCAGCGACTCCTTCGCCAGCTCTTCCGGCGGCAGCGCGGCGATGCCGAGGCCCGCCTCGATCGGCGCCCGGTCGATGACCCGCACGACGTAGTTGCCGCCGTCCGACATCTCGACCTGCACCAGGTTGGCCAGCCCGTACTGCCGGTGCAGCGCGACCGCCCGGGTGCACGCCTCACCGATCGCGAGCCGTACCTCGTCGAGCAGTTCCTCCGCGACCCCGGCGCGCCGAGCCACGGCCACGCCGACCAGGCGGGCGGTCCGGACATGCACCGGAGCGGGTGAAAAGGAAAGACGAACTGTCGCCATCACGCGGCCGGACCGGCCTCGGTTGCCGCGTCGACGGTCGCGAACAGGGGGAAGACCTGGTCGAGCGCGGTGATCCGGAAGATCTTCAGCAACGGCTCCTTGTCGCACACGAGGCTGAGGCCACCACCCGCGGCGCGCAGCCGCTTGAGCGCGCCGACCAGCACACCGAGCCCGGTGGAGTCGAGGAAGTCGACCCGGCCGAGGTCGACGACGATCTGCGTGGCGCCGGCGTCGATCAACTCGATCAGCCGTTCACGCAGGCGCGGAGCCGTGTAGACGTCGACCTCGCCGCCGACCTCCAGCACGGTGTGCTCGCCCTGGATCCGGGTCGAGAGCGACAGCTCCATCGAACGCCTCCCGCAGTCTTCGTCGTCCCTGCGATCTAACCATCGACACGCGGTGTACGCAGCGACGACCTGACCCGCCGTCGACTGATCAGTACATCAGTGCGAGAGTGCAGGCATGACCACCACGGTTGGAGGGCCGGCTGCCCTGCTCGCCGGCCTGCTCAGCCGGCCTCCGGTCACCCACGTCGAGGAGGTCGCCGCCCGGGCCGGCGACCCGGTTCCGTGGCCGTCGTGGGTCCCTCCTTCGGTGGTCTCCGCGTACGCGTCGCGTGGGGTCTCGGCTCCGTGGCGGCATCAGGCGGCGGCGGCCTCGCTGGCCTTCGAGGGTCGGCACGTGGTGGTCGCGACCGGCACGGCGTCGGGCAAGTCGCTGGCGTACCAGTTGCCTTCCCTGTCGCGGTTGGTTCTCGACCCCCGGGCCACCGCGCTTTATCTCGCGCCGACCAAGGCGTTGGCCGCGGACCAGTTACGCTCCGTGGCCGCGCTGTCCGTCGATGATGTACGCCCGGCGTCGTACGACGGTGACACGCCCCGGGCTGAACGGGAGTGGATCCGCCAGCACTCGCGTTTCGTCCTGACAAATCCCGACATGTTGCACCGAAGCATCCTGCCTGGGCATGCCGCCTGGGGCACGTTCCTGCGCCGGTTGTCGTTCGTCGTCGTCGACGAGTGCCACACCTATCGGGGCGTGTTCGGTTCGCATGTCGCGCACGTGCTGCGGCGGTTGCGGCGGGCGGCGGCGCGCTACGGGCGTACACCCGTGTTCGTGCTGGCCTCCGCGACGGCCGGTGATCCGGAGACGGCGGCCGCGCGGCTGACCGGCCTGCGGGTCGAGGCCGTCACCGAGGACGCGTCGCCGCGCGGTGGTGTGACGTTCGCGCTGTGGGAGCCGCCGCTGGAGCCGTCGGCCACGTCCGCGACCCCGGTCCGGCGGTCCGCGGTCCGCGAGACGGCGTCACTGCTGACCGACGCGGTGACCGCCGGTGTACGCACGGTCGCGTTCGTCCGCTCCCGCCGCGGCGCCGAGACGGTGGCGACCGTGGCGCGGCGCTCGCTGGAAGAGGTCTCCCCCGCGTTGGCCGGTCGGGTCGCCGCCTATCGGGCGGGCTATCTGCGCGAGGAGCGGCGCTCCCTCGAAGAGGGTCTGCTCTCCGGCTCGCTGCTCGGCCTCGCGTCCACGAACGCGTTGGAGCTCGGCGTCGACCTGGTCGGCCTGGACGCCGTGCTGATCTGCGGTTACCCCGGGACGCGCGCCTCGTTGTGGCAGCAGGCCGGCCGGGCAGGCCGAGCGGGCGACGACGCGCTGGCGGTCCTGGTGGCCCGCGACGACCCGCTCGACACGTATCTCGTGCACCACCCGGAAGCGCTGTTCGGCCAGGCGGTCGAGGCGACGGTGCTGGACCCGTCGAACCCGTACGTCCTGGGCCCCCAACTCTGCTGCGCGGCCGCCGAGGGCCCGCTGACCCAGGCCGATCTTTCCCTGTTCGGCCCCGCCGCCCTGCCGGTGCTGGAGGAGCTGGTCGCCGCGGGCCTGCTGCGGCGCCGCCCGTCGGGCTGGTACTGGCGCCCCTACAAACGCCCCGACGTCGACCTGCGCGGCAGCGGCGGCCAACCCATCTGCATCGTCGAGTCGTCGACCGGGCGCCTGCTGGGCATGACGGACGCGGCGTCGTCGCACTTCATGCTCCACGAGGGCGCGGTGTACGTGCACCAGGGCGCGTCGTACGTGGTCGACTCCCTGGATTTCGAAGACGGTTGCGCGCTGGTCCATGCCGACGAGCCGGACTACTCCACCCACGCCCGCGACGTGACCACCCTGTCGGTGGCCGGGGTCGGCTCGTCGGTGACCGCCGGCCCCGTCGCCATGCATCTGGGCGAGGTCGACGTGACCAGCCAGGTGGTGTCGTACCAACGCCGGCGCCACGGCTCCGGCGAGGTCATCGACACGCGGCCGCTGGACCTGCCGGCCCGCGAACTGCGCACGGTCGCGGTCTGGTTCACGGTGTCCCCCGACGCGCTGCCCTCTGTCGCCCAGGCCGACATACCCGGCGCGTTGCACGCCGCCGAACACGCCGCTATCGGTCTGCTGCCGCTGGTGGCGACGTGCGACCGCTGGGACATCGGCGGCATCTCCACGGCGAACCACCCGGACACGGGCCTACCCACGGTCTTCGTCTACGACGGCCACCCGGGCGGAGCGGGCTTCGCCGAACGAGCCTTCGCGGCGGCGTCCTCCTGGCTACGGGCGACCCGGGACGTGATCGCGGAATGCGGTTGTGAGGCTGGTTGTCCGTCGTGCGTGCAGTCCCCGAAGTGCGGCAACGGCAACAACCCCCTGGCCAAGGCCGAGGCGGTCAAGGTCCTGGACGTGGTCCTCGCCAACCTGGCGACCGCCACCACGGCGACGCACGGCACGACCGAACCTCCGAGCGCGGCGCTGGCGGCCACGGCGACCGAGCCGCCGTCGGAGGCGGAACCGATCGTGACCGGCGCGGCGGCGAACTCAAACCCGACGCACGATGCGGTCGCGGTGGCCGTTCCCGGCGCGACAACCGACGTGGTCCCGGTGACCGATCCC
>NZ_FZPH01000010.1:0-146403 GCF_900188485.1 Asanoa hainanensis | reverse complement strand
ATCCCGGCGCCACAACCGACGTCGTCGCCATGACCGATCCCGGCACGACAACCGACGCGGTCCCCGTGACCGATCCCAGCGCGACAACCGACGCGAGCACGGTGACCGGCGTCGGCGGCTCGGCTGTTGTAGCGGACGTCGCCGCCACGGCTATGTCGGCCAGTTCGCGTGGGCGAGTCGCGGCGAAGCGTAAGAAGGCGCCGGTCAAAGCCGCCGGCGAGCCGCAGACCGAGGCGGCGGCCGGAACCGCTGGCGCGCGGGTTCCGCGGGCGCGGGCGAAGTTGGCCACGACGAAGCAGCCCGTCGCCGACGGCCACCACGCCGGGGCACCGGCGGCCAAGCGCCGTCGGGCGAGCGGCGCCCACTCCGTCGTACCCGCCAGCCGCACGGACGGCTCGGCCGGCGACGAGCAGGCGCACGACACCGAAGCCGCCCCGACCCGCCCGGCGCTGGCACAGCGCTCGGCCGAGGACGCCGCGGCCTGACCCCCTACCGCCGCCCGGGTTTCCCGCCGGGCGACGGTCGGTGATGATGGCGGCATGGTGGGTGCGCCGATCGGGGCTTCCGCGCTGGAGCCCGCGCTCCGTCCGTTCGGGCAGTCGACCATGCTGCCGGCCGCCGCGTACGTCGACGAGCACGTGTTCGCCTGGGAACAGCGGCACCTGTTCGCCGGGTCGTGGGTGTCACTCGGCCGCACGGCCGCCCTCGCCGATGGCGGCAACCAGCGCGCGGTCACGGTCGGCGACGTCGGCGTGCTGCTCACCTTCGAAGCCGGCACCCCACGTGCCTTCGCCAACGTGTGCCGCCACCGCGGCCACGAGTTGCTGGCCGAGGGCGAGGTAGCTGACCGGCCGGCGGTGCTCTGCCCGTACCACGGCTGGTCCTACGCCCTCGACGGCCGCGTGCGGACGGCGCCGCGGATGGGCTCGGACTTCGCCGGTGCGGCCTACGGGTTGGTCGAACTGCCAACCGTCGACTGGCACGGTTGGCTGTTCGTCAACGCCACCGGCACCGCGCGGCCGTTCACCGCGCACATCGGCACACTGGCCGCGCACGTCGAGCCGTACCGACCCGAGCTGCTGGTCAGCAAGGCCCGACACGACTACGAGGTAGCGGCCAACTGGAAGGTCATCGCGGAGAACTACCACGAGTGCTACCACTGCCCGCTGATCCACCCCGAACTGTGCGCGGTCTCGCCACCGAACTCCGGCAACAACTGGCGCGAGCCAGGCGCGGCCTGGGTCGGCGGCTCGATGGACCTACGCGACCACGCGGAAACGATGTCGCTGGACGGCCGCTCGAAAGGCACCGCGCTGCCGGGAGTCGACCAGCGCCTGGTCCGGTACCTCGGCCTCTTCCCGAACCTACTCATCTCGCTGCATCCGGACTACGTGCTGACCCACCTCCTCCAACCGCTGTCACCGCACCGCACCCGCGTCACCTGCGAGTGGCTCTTCCTGGACGAGGTCACCGACCCCGCTTACGCCGTAGATTTCTGGGACCTGACCAACCGCCAGGACTGGGCGGCGTGCGAGTCCGTCCAACGTGGTGTGTCCTCACCCCATTTCGTCCCGGGTCCGTTGGCACCGAACGAGAACGCCGTCTACGACTGGGTCACGCTCATCGCCCGCGCCTACCGCGATCCGGCCGCCGCGCTCTGAACCGCAACCACCGCCATGGCAACGCCCGGATGCCGACTCGCCTGCGCACGGCGGCGCGGTAGCAATCGCCCGCAGCGCACGGCGGCGCGGTAGGCCTCGCCCCAATCGGACGGCGGCACGGTAGGGTTCGCCTCAATCGGACGGCGCGCGGTGGCGTTCACCCCCATCGCGCGGCGGCGGCGCAGCAGCGCTCGCGCCCAGCGGGTGGTGGCGCTCGCGCCGGGATCCGTGTGCGCCCCCGCGTCACGACGCCCACCCGACCGGACCGGCCCGCGCGCGAGCCGTCGCGACCCGGACCGACCCCCTTGGCGGTAGTCGAACCGCGACCTCGACCGTCACCACCACGCCGAAGCCGTGCACCACGCAACTGCTCACCCGCCCGCCGTTGGCGCCGGCGATCTCGGCGGCTCTGGCACAGGCCGCGTCCGGTCCCTCCAACGTGCGCGCGGCACCTGCGAGCGCACCGAGGTCGGCTGCGGTCTGCGCCTGATGACGACCGACCGCCGCCACACCGACCGCCGCACAGGCCAGCCCGAGCAGCACGAACGCCAGCCCAACACCAAGCACCCACACGGTCGCCGCACCACGATCCCGAACCGCCAGTCCCGGCACGGTGCCCAGGGCCGATCGCCACCGCATCGCGGACCGCGCAGCGTCGCGATCGTCGGGCGCCAGGGCCGATCGCCGCCGCATCGCGGACCGCGCGGCGTCACGATGGTCGGGCGCCAGGGCCGATCGCCGCCGGGCTGGGGCGCGCGTCGCGTCGTAAAGCGCGAAGACCAGCCGCCGAAATAGAGACCACATATCGCGATCGCTGAGCGCGACGCACGATCGTCGCGGCGGATCGGCTTCATCGGGAGGCGCGAAGGCCCGCCGCTTCAGCGGCGCCGGCCAGGCCTGGCGCGGAGCAGACCCGGTCACCATGGGATTTCCGCCTCTTCGGGCTCGCGGGCCGCTACCGCGGTGGCCGACACCTCGATCGGTGGTAGGCGGGTGCCGACCACGCGGGCCGGTGCGCGGACCGTGGCCGTGACGACGTCGCCGTTGATCGAGATTGTGATGGTGGCGCCGTCCGGGGCCGTGCGGTTCGCGGACAGGCCGCCCTCTTGGCCTCGGGCCGCTGCCAACGCCGCGTCTCGGGCCGCGTCGGCGCATTGGAGTTTGGTTTGGGTGGCCGCGACCGCGGTGACTCCGACGAAGAGCAGCAGCGCCAACGCCGGTGTGGCGGCTGCGAGCTCTGCCGTTGTCGAACCGCGGTCGCGGCCACGGCCCGTCCACCGCGGCCGCAGACGGTCGCGTCGGCCCCTGAGGACTCCCGGCGGCGTCGGAGGTTCGCCGCTCGGGAGTCGGCGCGCCGGTGCGGGTCGCATGAGACGGGCCATCGTCATCAGCCGAGCGCTCGGCTGATGACCGCGGAAAGCGCCGCGATCACCTTGTCGGAGGTGACGACCTTCAACAGGCCGGCGGCGAACGCGACGGCGGCGAGGGTGCCGACCGCGTACTCCGCGGTGGTCATCCCGTCGTCGGCGCTCAGCCGGGCCAGGAGTGTGCGCATGCCAAATGCTCCTTTCAGGAGGTCAGAGGACGTCGCCGAGGATGGCGACGATCACCGGTACGAGACCGGCGAGGATGAAGGCCGGCAGGAAGCAGAGCCCGAGCGGCAGCACGATCAGCACGCCCGCGCGCCGGGCGGCTGCCTCCAGCGCCACCGCTCGGTCGGCGCGTAGGTCGTCGGCCAGCCGGGTCAGCGCGCCGGCCAGGGCCGCACCGCTTGCTGACGAGCGGACGGCCGCCGCCGCGATCCGGTCGCCGCCGGGCATTCCGGCCAGGTGGTTCCAGGCCTCGACGGGCTCAGCGCCCAATCGCAACGAGCGGCCTACCGTCGTCAGGCGCTCCCGCAACGGTCCGCCGAGGGCCTCGGCCACCCCGTGCACCGCCACGTCGACCGGTGCGCCCGCGAGCAGGGCGGCGGCCAGCAGGTCGGCGCAGATGGGCGCCTCCGACTCTTCGCGGAGCCGCATTCGCTTGACCTCGGCGGGTTCCAGACGACCGATGACCCGGTAGGCGACTGCCGCCGCGGGCACCGCCAACGCCACGCCCCACCACCCGTCGACGATCACCGCCGTGGCGGCCGCCGTCGCGACCGCGCCGACCTTCGCGGGCGACGGACGACGCCGGGTCGGGGGCGCGGACGCGAGGCGCGCCAGCCGGCGCCGCGCGGTCGGTCGACGCAGACGGTTCACGACAACCTCGGTTGCAGGCGTTGCGACCAGGCCAGGCCGAGGATCTGCAACGCGACCGCTCCGAGCGCGCACAGCGCGCCCAACGGCGTGTGCAGCAGGACCGCGATGGGGTCGGACCCGATCGCGTAGCCCAGCAGCAACCCGCCCAACGGCAAGGCGGCCAGCAGCAGGGCCGTGGCCTGCGCACCAGCGGCCTGGGCGGCGGCAGCGTCCCGAGCGCGATCTCCGGCGCGCGCATCGGCCTCGATGCGGTCGACCAGATCGGCCAAGGGCGCACCGGTGCGTTCGGCCAAGGTCACGGCCGACCGAGCCAGCCTGGCAAGCGGGTCGTGCGGTCGGACGACGTCGGCCAAAGCGGCGTTGGCCGGATGATCGGTGCGCTCGGCCAACCTCGCCGCCGACCAGGCGCGCCCGACCAAACCGTCCCGCAGTGCGGCGACATCGGCCGAAGCAGCGTCGGCCGGGCCCATGCGCTCGGCCAACGTTTCCGTCGACCACGCCTGACCGCGCGGTGAAGCGAACTCCGCCGCAGGCGCATTCGCCGGCCGGCCAGGGCGTTTGGCCAACCTCGCCGCCGAACACACCCGCCTGACCAAACCGTCAGAGGCGAACTCCGCCGCAGGAGCGTTCGTCGGCCGATCAGCGCGTTCGCCCAGCGTCACCGCTGACCACGCCCGCGTGATCGGGCTGTCGGGTGGCGGGGCGAAGGCCGCCAGGGCGGCGTTGGCCGGGAGCCCGGCCCGGAGGTCGGCGGCAAGGCCGGTCAAGCGGTCCAACAGCGCGGACCTTGCCGCGCGGCGAGCCGCGGCAGTCCGGCGTCGTCGCAAGAAGAACACCGCGACCACGCCGTAAGCGCCCAGGGCAAGAGCGGAGACCACCCCGGCAGCCAGGTAGCCGGCCGCGGCCGCGACGCCGAAGCCCAACGGAAAGGCCAGCCGCCCGCCAAGAACCGAACCCACGGGCAGCCGAAACGAAGGACCACCGGGGGCCGCAGCAGGCGGGGGTGACAGCACCAACCGTTGGCGGCGGCGCAAGCGTCGGGCCCTCACCGCGCACCTGGCCACAACAGATCCGGAACGCGGACGCCGCGCGCCGCCAGCAACGACCCCAGCTCACCCGCCGCGACGCCCACGCCGGTCGACCGCTCCCAGGCCGGCCGCACGGTCACGAACCGGTCCGGGCCCTCGGCCGCGACCAGTCCGACCGTCTCCAGGACCCGGCCGGAATCGGTCCGCCGCATCTGCAGCACCACCTGCAGGGCCGCCGCGGCCTGGGCGTGCAGCGCCACCCGGGGCAGCCCGCCCAGCAGGCCGAGCGCCTCCAACCGCGCCGGCACGTCGGCGATCGCGTTGGCGTGCAACGTGCCCGCGCCGCCCTCGTGGCCGGTGTTGAGCGCTCGCAACAGGTCGACGATCTCGGCGCCCCGGCATTCGCCGACCACCAGGCGGTCCGGCCGCATTCGCAACGCCTGGCGGACCAGGTCGGTCAGCTCGACCTGACCTGCTCCCTCCACGTTGGACACCTTGCATTGGAGGCCGACCACGTGGGGATGGGCCGGTCGCAGCTCCGCCGCGTCTTCGACCAGCACGATCCGTTCGTGGCGGGGCACGAGCTCGATCAGCGTGTTGAGCAGCGTGGTCTTGCCGGAGCCGGCGCCGCCGATCACCAGGTACGCCAGCCGGGCCGCCACGATCGCGGCGAGCAGGTCGGCGACCGGCGCCGGCACGGTGTCCCGAGCCACCAGATCGCCCAGCGTGTACGGCCGACGCCGGAAAGTGCGCAACGACAGATACGGGCCGTTTGTGGCCACCGGAGGCAGCACGGCGTGCAACCGCGTGCCGTCGGGCAGGATCGCGTCGGCATAGGGCGATCCGTCGTCGAGCCGCCGGCCAGCAACGCCGACGAGCCGGACGGCCAACCGCCGGACCCAGTCGGCCGAGGAGAGCGTGACCCGTTCGCGGTGGAGCCCGTTGCCCCGGTCGGCCCAGACCTCGGTGGCGTTGACCAGCACGTCGGTGACCGACGGGTCGGCCAGCAACGGACCCAGCGGGCCCACACCGACCAACTCGTCGTGCACCCGGGCGGCGAGCCGCAGCACGTCGCGGTCGCCGAGCACCGGGCCGCCGTTGTCGCGTACCGCGGCGACGACCGCGGCCGGGCTGACCTCGTCGCGACTCGCGGCGAACCGCCGGCGCACCCGACCGGCCAGCTCCTCGTGGGAGGTCCGGCCGAACGGCGGCGGGTTGGCCGGCAACGCCGCGGTCATGCCGCCACCTCCGCAGCCTTGCCGAGGAGCTCAGCGAGAACCACCCGGCACAGGTCCGCGAGCGGCCCACGGCCACCGACAGCCGGCGCCTCACCGTGCTCCAGGCCCTTGGCCAACCCCGGCTCGGGCGGCAGCAGCACGCCGGTCAGGGGAAAGCCCACCGACCGGGCCACCTCGAGCGCCGACAGGTTGCCTGGCGCCGGGCCGCGCACCACCACGGACACCGACGAGCAGTGCAGCGCGGCCGCCTTGGCGACCTGGGTGGCCGCGGCCGTCGCGCGCAGCTCGGCCGGCACGACGAGCAGCGTGTGGTCGGCGCCCTGCAGCGCGGCGACCGCCGCTTCGTCGAGGCGGCGGGGCAGGTCGACCACCACCACGTCGCACGCCCGCCGGCCGGCGTCGAGCACGGCGGTCATCGCGGGGGCGGGTAGTGGCAGTGGCTCGCCCCGGTCGAAGGAGACCATGACCAGATCGCCACGCTGTGGCAGCGAACGGACCAACGCCTGCGGATCGAGTTGGCCGTCGGTCTCGGCCAACCCGGGCCAGCGCAAGCCGTCGAGGCCCTCCCAGCCGAGGATCAGGTCGAGGCCGCCGCCCAGCGGGTCGGCGTCGACCAGCAGGGTGCGGCGCCCGTCGCGCGCCGCGACCACCGCCAACGCCCCGGCCAGCACACTCGCGCCGGCACCGCCGCGCCCGCCGAGCACCGCGACGACCCGCCCGGCGCCGGATGCGAACAGCCCGCCGAGCCGCCGCAAGAGCCACTCCTCGGCTTCGGGCAGCCGCAGCACGTATTCCGCGCCGAGCGGCTCGGCGAGCTCCCAGGCCGGGCCGACGAGCACCAGGTGTTGGCGACGCGGCAGCCGGGCGCGCACGCACGCCGCGCCCTGATCGGCCCCGACTAGGACGAACGGCGCCCGGGACCAGCGCGGCCGGGCGGCGGCCGGGTCGGGCGCGACGTCGACCTCGGCGCCGGCGGCGGCTGCGATCCGCAACAGGTCGTCGAGCAGATCGGCGTCGGCCGTCACGACCAGTGGCAGCCGGAAACCAGGTCGGGCAGGCATCGGAAGGCCTCCAACGAAGGAGCGGGAACAGGACCCGCACACCTTCCGACGCCGTGACGTGGCCAAGCCAGGCCAAAGCCAACCGCTGTGGATAACCCAGAACCTGTGGACAACCCGCCACGCCAAAGAACGATCTGCTAAGCAGCGGGACGCCGGGGGGACACAGAGGACGGACGAAAAAACGACGACCCCCGTCGGGGGGAGACGGGGGTCGCCTAAGGTTCGGCTCCGGGGGGGTCGAGCCGAACCCACTCAGCGGTTACGGGGGGTGCAACCGCCGAGGGTCGGAAACACGACTGGAAATCGTGTCTCAACTAGCATGCCTGATATGCGCGGTGCGCGTCGAGTGGCGTTTGCCCCAACTCGCACGACACGCCGATGGAGATCCGTGACATCCGTCGCCGCGCCCTGGGGGCGGTACCCAGTTGTACCAGGCTATGCGGTAGATGTCGCACCCCGGTAGGGGCAGCACGTTTCGCGCCGCACATTAGACTTTCGATCGTGGGCCGGAGCGCCGCGTTTTTCGATCTGGACAAGACCGTCATCGCCAAGTCGAGTGCCTTGGCCTTTGGCCGGCCGTTCTACCGTGACGGCCTCATCACGCGCCGTGATGTGGTGAAATCGGCGTACGCGCAGCTGATGTTCCGTCTCGGTGGCACCGACGACCAGTCGATGGCGCGGATTCGTGACTACCTGGCTACCCTCTGCAAGGGCTGGCCGGTCGACCAGGTCGGGCAGATCGTCACCGAGACGCTGCACGAGCTGATCAACCCGTACATCTACGCCGAGGCCGCGGCCTTGATCGACGAGCACCAGTCGGCGGGCCGCGACGTGGTGCTGGTCTCCGCCTCCGGCGAGGAGATCGTCAAGCCGATCGGCGCCCTGCTCGGCATCACCGACGTGATCGCGACCCGGATGGGCGTCACCGACGGCCGCTACAACGGCCAGGTCGAGTTCTACGCGGCCGGCTCGGCCAAGGTCGACGCGGTGACGGCGCTGGCCAAGGAGCGCGGCTACGACCTGGCCGACTGCTACGCCTACTCCGACTCGACCTCCGACATCCCGCTGCTCGAATGCGTCGGCCACCCGAGCGCCGTCAACCCGCCCCGCGCGCTGCGCCGCCTGGCCACGGAGAACAACTGGCCGGTGCTCGAGTTCCGCCACCCGATCCCGATCGGCAGAAGGCTGCGCGAACGCCCGGCCGTCCCGGTCGCCGCCGCCGCGATCGGCGTCGGGGTCGGTGTCGCGATCGGCATCGCCTGGTACGGCCGCCACCGCCGCACCCGCACGGCCCCGAGCACGGCATAGCAACCGACCAGCATCGCGTAGTGACCAGCCCAAAGCACTCCGCGACACGTCCAGGTCAAACCGCCCGTCAAAGGGTTCCGATCAAGCGGTCATCGGCGTAGAAAAGGGGATGCGGACCCCAACTCACGAAGGGCTCCGTGCACGGCCACCGGGCACCCACGCGCGACCAGCCGCGGCAGGCACGTCCCGGCGGATCGCCGCTTGCGACCGCCGACGACGACTAAGGTGCACGCTTGGTAACCCGGCCGGACGTGAGTGACGGCGCCTCAGGACTGAGGCGCCGTCCACGTCTGTTCGGCCACCTCTTCGAGGTTGGCAGCACCCAGCGAGACCGCCGAAGCGCAATGCCGCAACCACGAGCGCACCCCGTCCGGGGTGCCGGTCGCGAACGCACCCGCCGCACCGACGTACTCCGGCTCCCGCGCCAGATGCCCCACCTCGGGCGCGATCAGCCCACGCGGGTCGAACCCCGACGACATCAACGTCAACCGGGCAGCGGCGCGCGCCACCACACCGGGCACACCGGCAAAGGGACGAAGGGCCAACAGCTCACCGTGTACGACGGCCGCCAGCACCAGTGGCGGCGCCGACGTCCCACCGGCGACCAGCGCCGCCAACGCGTCCAGCCGCGGCCCCGCGGCCGGGTCG
Source organism: Asanoa hainanensis (assembly GCF_900188485.1). Classification (GTDB taxonomy): domain Bacteria; phylum Actinomycetota; class Actinomycetes; order Mycobacteriales; family Micromonosporaceae; genus Asanoa; species Asanoa hainanensis. The sequence goes on along the minus strand of NZ_FZPH01000010.1, from coordinate 137,216 downwards.
AGCGGATGACCGAGCGCGGACACGGGCACCGAGCCTCGCGCCGCCAGCACGTGTAGCCGCGCCAGCACCTGCCGGGGCGCCTTGGTCCACGTGTCGACCAGCGACGGAAGCGCCGCTGCGACCCGCAGGCAGCCCTGCACCACGGTGTCGGTCACCACGCCGGAGCGGACCAGCTCACGATCATGCGCGTACCCCTCCAAAGCCGCCGAAGCGACCGCGGACCGCAAGCTGGCCTCGGCCGCGACCACCCCGCCCTGTCGGCGCAGCGCGCGATGTCGCATCGCGGCATCGGCGGCGGCGCGGGCCTGCCCGACGGCATCCTGCACGTCGGCGAGCGCCAGCAGTGGCGCGAGCGGATCAGCGAGAGCGGTCACGACGGCAACGCTAGCGGAGCGTACGCAGGCTGCGCGAAAGCGCGCGGTAGTGGCAGGATTCGAGCACGTACGGACGCTGCCGTTTCCAACCGGCGCGCGGGCGGGTCCACTCGGCGCGCGCCGTGCCCCACCGACCCCTCCCAGCCCAGGCGGCCCGGACACTAGATTCCTCCACAGACCCCAACCCCTGCGCAGGGAGCGTGACGATGAGCGAGACCTTGGCGAACTTGCTTCAGGAGAACCGACGTTTCGAGCCACCGGCAGCGCTCGCGGACGCGGCCAACGTCAAGGCCGACGCCTACGAAGAGGCGAGCGCCGACCGGTTGGCGTTCTGGGCGAAGCAGGCGCAGCGGCTCGACTGGGCCCGGGAGTGGGACCAGGTGCTCGACTGGTCCAACCCGCCGTTCGCGAAGTGGTTCGTCGGCGGCGAGCTCAACGTGGCGTACAACTGTCTCGATCGCCATGTCGCGGCCGGCAAGGGTGACAAGGTCGCCATCCACTGGGAGGGCGAGCCGGGCGACACCCGCACCCTGACCTACGCGGACCTGCACGCGCTGACCTGCCAGGCGGCCAACGCCTTGACCGAGCTGGGGGTACGCGCCGGCGACCGGGTCGCGATCTACCTGCCGATGATCCCCGAGGCGGCGGTGGCCATGCTGGCCTGCGCCCGCATCGGCGCGACGCACAGCGTGGTGTTCGGGGGCTTCTCCGCCGACGCGCTCTCCGGCCGGATCCAGGACGCCAGTGCCAAGGTGGTGATCACCGCCGACGGTGGCTACCGGCGTGGGAAGCCGTCCGGGCTCAAGACCATCGTCGACGAGGCCGTCGCCCAGTGCCCGACGATCGAGCACGTGCTGGTCGTGCGCCGCACCGGGCAGGACGTCGCCTGGGGCGAGCGGGACCTGTGGTGGCACGAGACCGTCGAGACGGCGAGCACCGAGCACGAGGCGCAGCCGTTCGACGCCGAGCACCCGCTGTTCATCCTCTACACGAGCGGCACGACGGCCAAGCCCAAGGGGATCCTGCACACCACCGGCGGCTATCTGACGCAGGCCTCGTACACGCATCATGCGGTCTTCGACCTGAAGCCCGAGACCGACGTCTACTGGTGCACCGCCGACATCGGCTGGGTGACGGGCCACTCCTACATCGTGTACGGGCCGCTCTCCAACGGCGCGACCCAGGTGATGTACGAGGGCACGCCGGACACTCCCCACAAAGGACGGTTCTGGGACATCGTCGACAAGTACGGCGTTACCATTCTTTACACGGCGCCGACGTTGATCCGCACCATGATGAAGTGGGGCGACGAGTTCCCGGCGGCGGCCAACCTGTCGTCGCTGCGGGTGCTCGGCTCGGTCGGCGAGCCGATCAACCCCGAGGCGTGGATGTGGTACCGGAAGAACATCGGCCACGACAACACGCCCGTCGTCGACACGTGGTGGCAGACCGAGACCGGCGCCATCATGATCTCGCCGCTGCCCGGCGTCACGGCGGCGAAGCCGGGCAGTGCGATGCGGCCACTGCCGGGCATCAGCGCCGACGTGGTCGACGACGAGGGCAACAGCGTGCCGAACGGCGGTGGTGGCTTCCTGGTGCTGCGCGAGCCGTGGCCGTCGATGCTGCGCACGATCTGGGGCGACGACCAGCGCTTCGTCGACACCTACTGGAGCCGTTTCCAGGGCATGTACTTCGCGGGTGACGGCGCCAAGAAGGACGACGACGGCGACCTGTGGCTGCTCGGCCGCGTCGACGACGTGATGCTGGTGTCGGGGCACAACATCTCGACCACCGAGGTCGAGTCCGCGTTGGTGTCGCACCCGTCGGTGGCCGAGGCGGCGGTGGTCGGCGCGACCGACCCGACGACCGGCCAGGCGATCGTCGCGTTCACCATCCCGCGCGGCTCCGTCGACACCGAAGGCGAGGCCGGCGAGGCACTGATCAAGGAGCTTCGCGACCACGTGGCCAAGACCCTCGGCCCGATCGCGAAGCCCCGGCAGATCATGCTGGTGGCCGAGTTGCCGAAGACCCGTTCCGGGAAAATCATGCGCCGCCTGCTCCGCGACGTGGCCGAACACCGGTCGCTCGGCGATGTGACCACTTTGCAGGATTCGACAGTTATGGATCTCATCTCGGATGGCATGAAGTCGGCCAAATCCGACGACGAGTAAATACCGGTCCGACACGCTGAGCGGGCGAGCCCTGTACGGGGCTCGCCCGCTTTCGCGTGCAGGTCGCGGGCGTCGATGTGACGGTGAGTGTCCGCGCCGCGAAGATTTTTGAAATAAATCGACGCGTCCCGCTTCCCTCCTGGCTCAGTAATGCTTAGTTTCCTCATTGGCCCCTTATTAAGGGCTGGTTCGTCCGTCCCCGTTACCCCCCGAGGACGGCTCCCTCATACCGGAGGTATCCACGTGCGCAAAGTCGCAGTGGGGCTGCTGGGTCTGTCGCTGGCCGCGACGACAACCAGCTTCGCGCTGAGCGGTGCGGCGCTCGGCCAGTCGCCAGTGGCGGCGGCGAAAGCCCCCACGCAGTCCGAGCCCCAACTGGTCTCGGACGAGCTGTCCAACCCGCTCGAGTCGAAGCGTCGCGAACTCCGCGACGGTGCGATCCAGGACGTCATCGCCGGCAAGGCCCAGCCGCAGATGGTCAACGGCAGCAAGGTCGTCAAGGTCGGTCAGAAGGACCTGAGCAAGGCGGCCCAGAAGCGGACCGGCAAGGCCAAGGTCGACCAGTACGTCGAACTGCAGCGGGAGAAGACCGACAAGATCTTCGTGATCCTGACGGAGTTCGGCAACCAGCGGCACCCGAACTACCCGGACCAGGACACGGCCCCGGCCATCGCTGGTCCGACCACGTTCGAGGGTCCGCTGCACAACGCGATCCCGGCACCCAACCGGGCGGTCGACAACTCCACGATCTGGCAGGCGGACTTCAACCAGGCCCACTTCCAGAAGCTGTACTTCGGCACCGGCAAGAACGACGAGTCGCTCAAGCAGTACATGGAGACGCAGTCGTCGGGTCGCTACACCGTCGACGGCACGGTCACCAACTGGGTGAAGGTGCCCTACAACGAGGCCCGCTACGGCCGGTCCAACGGTTACCCGTGCGGCGGCAACGTCTGCTCCAACACCTGGGCGCTGATCGCCGACGCCGCCAACGCGTGGTACAACGGCGAGATCGCCAAGGGCCGCCCGGCCGCCGAGGTCAACGCCGAGCTGAAGAGCTTCGACGAGTGGGACCGTTACGACTACGACGGTGACGGCGACTTCAACGAGCCCGACGGCTACATCGACCACTTCCAGATCGTCCACTCCGGCGGCGACCAGGCCGACGGTGACCCGCACCAGGGTGAGGACGCCATCTGGAGCCACCGCTGGGCGGCCTTCCAGGGCACCGGCCAGGGCCCGATCAACTTCCCGATCGGCGGCACGCAGATCGGCACCAGTGGCGTGTGGATCTACGACTACACGATCCAGCCGGAAAACGGTGGTCGCAGCGTCTTCTACCACGAGTACTCGCACGACCTGGGCCTGCCGGACGACTACGACACGACCGGCGCGGGCGACAACCCGAACGAGTACTGGACGCTGATGGCGCAGAGCCGCCTCGGCGCGAAGGGCGAGCAGTTCATCGGCGACCGCGCCGGCGACCTGGGCGCCTGGAACAAGCTCCAGCTCGGCTGGCTCGACTACGTCGTCACCCCCGCCGGCGTCAAGGACACCTGGACCCTCGGCCCTGAGGAGTACAACTCCGACAAGCCGCAGGCCCTGGTCGTTCCGCTGGGCCTCAAGGACGTCGTACACCAGGTCGGCCCCGCCGCCGACGGCTCGTACCAGTGGTGGAGCGGCGACGCTGACGACCTGACCAACGCGGCCGCACACACGCTGACGCGTCAGGTCACGCTGCCCGCCGGCACGTCCACGCTGACCTTCAAGGCCCGCTGGGACATCGAGGACTGCGGTCCGGACCCGTGCGACTTCGCGTACGTCGAGGTCGACTCCGGCGCCGGCTTCGTCCCGATCCAGGGCAACATCACCAACGCCCCCGAGGCCGAGGGTGGCTTCGGCATCGACGGTCTCCAGGAGACCTACACCGACGCCACGTTCGACCTGTCGGCGTTCGCCAGCAAGACGATCAGCCTGCGGTTCCGCTACGAGACCGACCCGGCTCAGCGCGGCAACCCGGGCAACGACGTGCCGAACGGCCTGTTCGTTGACAAGATCGCGATCACCAACGGCGGCACCTCGGTGTTCGCCGACGGCGACGCGGCCGGCAACATGGGCTGGACGGTCGACGGCTTCCAGAACATCCAGTCGACGTTCATCACCCAGCACCCGCACTACTACATCGCCGGTTGGCGGACGTACGTCAGCTACGACAAGTACCTGCAGTACGGCCCGTACTACTTCAACCGGCCGACCGAGGACCGAGTGGACCACTTCCCGTACCAGACGGGTCTGCTGGTCTCCTACTGGGACACCTCGCAGGGCGACAACAACGTGAGTGAGCACCCGGGTGAGGGTCTCAACCTCTACGTCGACGCCCGTCCGAAGACCCTGTACCGCCTCGACGGCCAGCCGTGGCGCACCCGGGTCCAGATCTACGACGCGCCGTTCAGCCTCCGCAAGGCCGACTCGTTCACCGTGCACCACTTCGACCAGGCCATGTACGTCCGCGGACCTGAGGCCAACCCGCTGTTCGACGACACCAAGAACTACTTCGACCCGGCGCTGCCGAACCACGGCGTCAAGCTGCCGGCCGTCGGCGTGAAGATCAAGGTTGTCTCGGAGAACGGCACCTCCGTCAAGATCAAGGTCAACTGATCTTCTCGGGTACGCCTTAGCGTGTTGAACGCCCCCCGCATCACTTCGCTGGTGCGGGGGGCGTTCCTCGTCTGGAACCAGGACGAGCGTCGTAGCGTCCAAGGAAGGTGCCCGTGACACATCGCCCCGTCGCCTTCGCCGGCCTGCTGCTGGCGGTCGCGTTGACGACCGCCTGTGGTGCGGAGGGAGGAACCGCCATGCCGACGCCATCAGCCGCGTCTTCGTCCGATGCGCCCACTCGTTCGGTCGCACCGCGGGACGGTGGCGGCACGGTGTCGCCTCCGGTGCCGCCGCCGGTTCCGCCGAAGGTCGGTCCGTCGACGCCCAGCGACTACATCGAGGGCGGCCGGATCGGCGGGCGGGTGGTCAAGGGCGGGTCCGGGCCGTGCTACGCGGTCGTCAACGACGACAACCAGCGCTTCGCCCTGCACAGCGCCGCCGGCCTCACCCTCGAGGAAGGCAGCTACATCACCGCCGAGGTAGGTCCTTTGCGCGCGAAGATCGACTGTGGCGAGGGCATTCCGTACGAGCTCATCTCGTTCAAGCGTTTGTGAGCTCGACCCAGGTGAACCCGTGGTCGCAGGTCGGGCCCTGCGCGATCCCGATCCGGCGCTCGTCGAGGTCCATCAGCACCGCGTAGACCGTCTCGGACCGCTCGCCGTACGCGTCGTGCTCGTCGACGTGCCGGCAGATCGCGTTGGGGTAGCTCTGGTGGTCGCGCAGGATCGCGGCCAGGTCGTCCTCGGTCAGCTTGCCCGGCTCGGCCGCCGCGGTCAGCAGCCGCCTGGCCCGGGCCGCGCGAAACAGCGTGGACCCGCCGAAGTCGTTGACCAGGTCGCGCACGGGCAGCGCGGTCTCCAGGTGGTTGGCGTGCGCGAGCACCCCGCCCTCGGGATGGAGCCAGCCGGCCACACCCGGCACGAGCTCCAGGTCGACGAGCTCGCCGCCGGCCGGGCCGGCCTGGCCGAGCAACAGGTTCATCGAGGCGTTGCGGGGGCTCGGCACGACCGCCTTGAGGGCGCGGCCCAGAGTGTCGCTCTCCAGGGCGGCGCGGAGCACCACGTGGTACGGCACGCCCGGGTTGTCCTTCGAGGCGCCGTCGCGGTCGGTGGTCAACATGTTGACGCAGATGCCGAGGCCGGCGGAGTTGAGGCCGGCCTTGGCGAGCATGCCGGCCTCGGTCAACGCGACGACCCGGTGACCGCGCTCGTCGGTCGTGCTCAGCAGCAGCATCGCGTCGCGCTGGTCGGGGTGCCAGTCCCAGTTCTGCGCCATCAAGGTGTGCCCGGTCGCCGTGTGCGTGCCCAGCGCGCCGAGCACCGTGCAGCCGCCCGCCGCGCCGTCCGGGGGCGTGCCGTAGATCAGCTCGGTGCGGGCGTTGACCGCGTAGAGATCACCGGCCGCGACGCCGGCGCCCTCGGCGGTGGCGTCGAGCATCTCGGCGATCCGCGGGTAGCGCTTCGTGGTCTGCGCCCGGAACGTCTCGCCGGCGCTTCTCGTGGTGGTCGCGTCGAGCCCCACGGCCAGGAAGCGACCGGCGTAGAGGTCCAGGTTCGCGACTATCCGCTCGCGCGCGGCCTGTCCATACGCGAAGCCACATTCACCCGGCGTACCACTGACGTCGACGTAAGGGACAGGAAGTGTCATACCCCTGACGGTAATCCCTTAGGACGGGCTCCGGGAGATCTCCGGAGCCGGTTAGGGGCGCCGCTGACCTACGCTGGCCGGATGGAACCGCAGGTGGACGAGACGAGCGTGCTGGTCGACGGGCCGTGGACGCACCGGTCGGTGGGCGCCAACGGCAACCGCTTCCACATCGTGGAGGCCGGCACCGGGCCGCTCGTGCTGTTCCTGCACGGGTTCCCCGAGTTCTGGTGGGCGTGGCACGAGATGCTGCCCGCGGTCGCCGACGCCGGGTTCCGGGCGGTCGCGGTGGACATGCGCGGATACGGTGCCAGCGACAAGCCACCGCGAGGGTACGACGGGTTCACCATGGCGGCCGACGTGGCCGGGCTGATCCGGGCCCTCGGCGAGCGGCAGGCCACGATCGTCGGCGCCGGGTTCGGCGGGATGGTCGGCTGGGCCGCCGCGGCGTTCCATCCCAAGATGGTGCGGCGGCTGGTGGTGCTCGGCGCCGCCCATCCGCTGCGGCTGCGCGCCGCGATCTTCGCGGATCCGCGCGGGCAGTTCAGCGCCGCGACCCCGACGTTGCGGTTCCAGCTGCCGCGGTACGAGCACGTGTTGGTGCGCGACGGTGCGGCGATGGTCGGTGAGTTCCTGCGTCGCTGGTCGGGGCCGGCTTGGCCGGCGACTCCCGGGTTCGCCGACTACGTGCGGCGCTGCCAGTCGGCGATGCGGATCCCGCAGGCGGCGTTCTGCGCGCTGGAGGGCTACCGGTGGGCGTTCCGGTCGGTGTTGCGCCTGCACGGCTACCGGTTCGTCAAGCAGATGCAGACGCCGTTGACCACGCCGACGTTGCAGCTGCACGGTGCGCTGGACACCGCGGTGCTGCCGCGCACGGCGCAGGGCTCCGGGCGTTACTGCGTGGCGCCGTACGAGTGGCGCCTGTTGGAAGGTGTCGGCCACTATCCGCACCTGGAGGCGCCGGACCTGGTGCTGGGCGAGGTGCTGAGGTGGGCGAAGTCCTAGGGTCTGCGCGGCTTATGCGCGGTGCTCGCGGAGGTCGGTGACCTCGTTGGCGGGCGCCCAGCCCTGGTAGACGCCGAAGTCGAACGCTTCGAGGCCCAACGACTCGGCGATCGGCGCGCGACCGCCCGTGTATTCCACCCGTAGCCACCCGTCGTGCTCGGCCAGCACGATGAACGGCTCGCCCTTCCAGGAACAGGTGGTCCGCACGTACGCGAGCTCGGCGACCTCGGCCACCGGGACGACCTTGACGTGCCGCCCAGCGCGTACCTCGGTGAAGCCGTCGGCCGGGTCCGGTTGGTAGATGCGGACCTGGTCGCCGTCCGGGCTGGCGTCGTACTCGCGGTCCTGCCAGCGGGCCACGTAGCCGTCGCGCATCACTGGTCACCGGCCCGGGTCCAGCCGGGCGCGTCGGCGTCGAGGGTGGCGACCACCTTCTCGGAACCGTCGGCGCGGATCAGCCAGAGCTGGGCACCGTGTGGCAACCGGGCACTGTCCACCTTGAACTCCGCGATCACGTCGCTGCCTTCGCCGGGCGCGAAACCGTTGCCCCGGAAGGGCGACCGCTCGATGACCCAGCCCTCCATGGCCCGCATGGCGTTCTCGTTCTGGCCGCCGTACGGGATCCGGTAAAGGCTCGGCCGGTAAGCCGGCCAGCGCAACACGTAGACCTCGCCGGCGTCTGCGGCGAACGGGCTGCTCGCGTAGCCGAGACCGAGCGCGGTGAACAGTTGGGCTGGGGTGCGCAGGTGCGAGACCTCGGTGACCCGGTGCACGAAGCCCGAGACCCGGTCGTAGCCCCGCTCCAGGTAGTAGTCGACCTGGCTCGGCGCGATCGTCTTCTGCATCATCGTCGGCAGCGCGGCGTCGACGGCAGCGGGCGCGGGATCCGGCGCCGGTGCTTCTTCCTTGGGCGCCGCGGCGACCACCGGCTCGTCGTCGCCCGAGGAAAGCCCGACCTCGGCCGCCCAACTCGCCAGCGCGACGATCTGGGCACCTGGCAGCTTGGCGCCCACCGGCGTGCCCGGGTTGACCGCGAACGACCAGTTCTCCTTCGGCCAGCTGTTGATCAGCCGGACGAACTTGACGGTGACGGTCTCCGTGCCCTTGTCCAGGTATTCGGCCATCCGCTCGGCCGAGGTGAACACGACGACGAAGGGCTCGTCGTCGATGGTCTCAGTGCGCCAGACGAAGCCGTCGCTCCCGGGTTGCGCGTTCTTCGCGGACTCGGTGGACACCGGAAGCAACACCCGGGCCAGCAACAGGGTCGACAGGAACGTGTCGGTGCTGCCGGAACCGGCGGCCGTGAGCAGGCTCTCCTCGACGTCGTTGGCCGGCACGAAGTCGGCCGGCACCGGCCCGGCGTTGGCCGCGAAGACCGAAGGCTCCTGCTGCGCGACCGGTCGCTCCATCCAGGACGACGCGGTCGTGCCGGTGGTCGGCGTGCGGCCGGCCCACGAGTGCGCGGCCGCGTCGTCGCTCGCCGGTGTCGTTGAATCGGTCCACTGCCGGTCCGTGCCGGTCGAGGCCCGGCCCGACCAGGACGTCGCCGGAGTGGTCACGGGGTTCTCCGCAGTGCCAGCGGAGGCGGCGTCCGACCACGACAGGGATGGGGTGCCGGCCGGGCTGTCGCCGGACCACAGGTCCGCGGGGTCGCTGGCCGGTTTCTGCTCCGCCCAAAGGCTGACGGCAGGCGCCGCGGCTGGTTCGTCGGTGGTGTCCGGCTCGTCGGTGTTGGCCGACCCATCGGTCTTAGCGGGCTCGTCGGTCTTGACGGGCTGGTCGGTCTTGGCGGGCTGGTCGGTCCTGGCCTGCTCGGTTGTCTGGTTCGCCCAAAGGTCGACCGCCCGGGGAGTCGACTCCGCTGCGCCCGGCTGGCTCTCCGCTGCTGACCACAGGTCCGTGCCAAGCGACCCTGACTCGGCAGGCTCTTCGGCGTTGGCCGACTCCGCGGACCTGGCCGGCTCCGTGTTCTGCCCGGACCACTCCGTGTTCTGCCCGGACCACTGGTCCGCGGCAGCAGGCTTGGCCGGAACCGCTTCGTCGGGCTTCTGCCCGGACCACAGACTTCCGGGGCTGGATGCCGCTTCTCCAGCGACCCCGTCCTCGGTCCTGCTCTGGTCACCCGCCGACTGTGGCCTGGCCGTCTCGGCCACGGTCGACGTCTGGCCCGACCACAGGTCGGTAGCCCGCGCTGCCGGCTCAGCGGCCGTTGCCCGCGCTTTCCAAAGGTCCGTGGCACCCGGCAGGTCCGACGCCGTCGGTGCTTTGCTCTCCGCCGGCTGCTGGCCACGCGGTGCCGGCTCGCCGGTCTCGGTTGGCTTCGAGTCCGACCACAAGTCCGCGGCTCGCGGCCCGCCGGCATCCGCCCGCGCAGCGTCGACGGACCCGTTCGGCTGTCCGCCGGACAACAGCTCCGCGGCGCGCGACTGGTCCGAATCGACCTGAGGCGCATCCTCGGCCGCGCCAGCGACCGGCCGCTCAGCAGACCACAAGCCCGTAGCCTCGGGCTTGTCCGATCCCGAGCGTTGGACGCCGTCGACAGACCCCGCCGCCGGCCGCTCACCAGACCACAGGTCTGTGGCGCGGGGTTGGTCTGAGCCTGGGTGCTCGAGGCCGTCGGTCGGTTGCCCGCCCGACCAGAGGTCGGTGGAAAGTGGCTTGCCCGAACCCGCTTGTGGTCCGCCGGCGACCGGGTCTCCGGACCACAGGTCCGTGGCCCGTGGCTTCGCCGACCCCGCCTGCGACCCGCCCGGGTCGCCAGACCACGAGTCCGTCGCAGGTGGCTGTCCTGCCGCTGCTGGCGCCGGCTCCCCAAGCGGCCGCGGGGCGGACCACAGGTCGGTCGCTCGCGGCTTCTCCGCGGCCGTGGCCGGGCCACCGGCGGGCTGCTGGGCCGACCACAGATCGGTGGCGCGTGCCGCCGGTTCCGAGGTCGCTGTCGGGTCGGAGCGTTTCTGGTCCGACCACAGGTCCGTGGCGCGCGGCGTCGGCTTGGCCCCGACTACGGGCGCGGGCTCGACCGGCGTCGCGGGCGCGTGCAGGTCTGTCCACCGATCCGCCGCGGCGTTCTGCGGGTCGCCGACAGGAGCCGCCGGGGTCGAGGCCATCCGGTCCCAGGACTGCGGCGTCGTGGACGCCGGTGTGCCGGAGACCGGTTGGAATGAGGCAGCACCGCTGCTGGCGGGCGCGTCCGAGCCCTGGTCAGCCCAGCGTTGGGCGGGAGCGGAGCCGCTGGCGCGTCCGGGCCAGGACGCGTCACCCAACCCGGTGGGCCCACCGGGAACGGAACCGGGCTGCTGGCCTGGCCACGGCTGCGCGGCCGGCGGCTCCTGGGGTCGCGGTGCGCCTCCGACCGGGGTCTCGGGCCAGGACTGGCCGGGCGTCCGGCGAACCGGGCCCAGGTCCGAGGAGGACCTGGGTCCGGAGCCGACCGGGCGGTCGGTCCGGGGCCCGTTCGCGCCGGACAGGTCCGGCCCGGGCTGCCGGGCAGCCCAGGGCTGTGCTGACGCGTCGGATGGCGAGGCCGTAGGTGATGGCGCGGGCGCGGCCGGCCACGCGGGTGCTGGGCGGGCGGGAGGTGTGCTGTCGGCCCAACCCGGCGCGTCCCGACCAGCGGCCGGCCAAGGCGACGGCGAGGTGGCGGACCCGTTGGGCGTACCCGCTGATGGTCTGGTCTCGTGCGGCACGCTCGTGGCGGCGCCGTTGGCCGGCGACCAGTTCGGCTGACGCTGGTCGTCACGACCCGGAGTTCCGGACCGGCTCGGCGACTGACCCTGCTCGGGCTGGTCCGACCCGCCGAAGAAGCCCCCACCGGACGTGGGCCGGGCCTGGGGACGCGGCGGACGCGGCGGCGCGAACCGCCCAGGCGGGCTCGACCGCGCGGGGTCGTCCCGGAACGGCGATCGCGGCCGCATGGAAGGAGTAGGACGCTCGGTTGCGTCCCGCGGCGGGTCCGTCGGCTGGCGCAACGGCCTCGGCGTCGGGTCTCCGTGGACCACCGGCGGCGGCCAGGCCGACTCGCCGTTGGCCGCGGGCCGCTGGACCGGGCGCTGCCGATGCGGCGCCGGGTCGCCCACCTGCGGCGGTGGCATAGGCGTTCGGTACGGCTCGGGGGTGACGTCGGTGACCTGCGGCGGCGGCGTCGGCGGCCGATAGGGCTCTGGGGTGACATCAGCGACCTGCGGCGCAGGCATCGGCGACCGATAGGGCTCCGGGGTGACATCAGCGACCTGCGGCGCAGGCATCGGCGACCGGTACGGCTCCGGCGTGACGTCGGTGACCTGCGGGGGCGGCATCGGCGACCGGTACGGCTCGGGGGTGACGTCGGCGACCTGCGGCGGCGGCATCGGCGACCGGTAGGGCTCTGGCGTGACGTCGGTGACGTGGGGTGTCGGGACGGGCCGGAACGGCGGTGGTGCGGCGGGCGATGAAGGAGTCGCATCGGTCGGCGCCGGGACCCCGCCCCGCCGACGCATGGACGCCAGCGGCGAGTCGAATCCCGGCGGCCGGGTCGGACGGTTGCGTTGCGGCGGTTCGATGCTGTCCGGCTCGAGCACCGGACCGGTCACGGCAGCGGCGCGGTCGACGAACGGAGGCTCGATGATCTCGCCCTGGACGACCTGCCCGGGCACGGACGCCCGGGCGCGAGCGCGCGCGGCGGACTCGGCCCGGTCAAGGCGTGCGCGGGCACCCATGGTGCGGCCCGGCAGCTTGACGTCGCCACGCGCGAGTTGGGCGACGAACCACGCGGGGAGGTAGCCCTCGATCGGCAGGCCGGGGTTGACCGCGAGCCACCACTCCAGGTTGGGCCAGGTGGCGGCGAGGTCGTGGTAGGGCATGCGCCGCGCCGACCCGGCGTTGTCGGCCAGGCAGATGCGCAGGGCCTCACCGGACGTGAAGGCGAGGACGTGCGTGCGGCCGTTGGTGGTCCAGGTGCCCCAACCGACCTGAGCCCTTCCGGCGAGCGCGTCCGAGGAGACCGGCAGCAGGAGCTCGGAGCGAGCCAGGATACGGAAGTAGAGTTCCTGGTCGCCAGCACGGAGCGCGTCTCGCATCGCGGCCTCGACCTCGGTGGCCGGTTCCCAGTCGGTCACGGCCACCTCCTTCCCGGACAGGCCAGACGCATCGCGTACAACCTACAAGGTGTCGGCTAGATCACGATGTAGGGACGTCGCGGGCGGACTCACCGTGCCCACCGTCGAAACCCTCCCGATTCGGACCCATAGGTAGACCCGAAAGGTGCTCGACGAACGCCGGCTGCGCACCACGTCCCTTCGCGACCGTAGTCGCCGCCGCCTTCTCCCTGCCAATCGTCATCTTGCCAGTTGCCTAGGTCTCCGTCACCGTCCCCGCCAACGCACACGGGCACGCTCCGAACCGCGTCCTGGCGACCCGCTCCGGTGACCGCACGGACCCTTCGTCCGCGCCCGGCCCACCGGACCTGGCAACCAGCACCGGCGTGACGCTAGCGGTAGTTGACCGCGACGTGGATGCAGATCACCCGCAACGCCGCGACCGGGTGACAAGCGGCACGGACTTTCTGGACACCACGGACGTCCGCGCCTCTCGTCCGTTCACTGAAAGAGACTGGTGTTCCTCTTTTCCGTGCTCAGGTAGTCGGCCGCGGAGTCGTCCAGCGCCCGCTTGATGTCGCGGAGCATCGACTGCAGGTCCGCGGAGGCGGTGCGCCAGCGGGACTGGCGTTGGTCGTAGGCCTGCCTGGCCTCGCCGTCCCACGTGGCGATGAGCGGCGCGGCATCGCGCTCGAGCTGGCCGAGCTGGGTGTCGAGGGTGTTGAGCGCCCTTTGAATATCGGCGCTGGCCTGCTGCAGCGCGGGAAAGTTGACGACCAGAACGTCGTCGTTCATCACGGCTCTCCTTTACAACGGCAGCTGGATGCCGCGGTTGGTGATGGCGATCCGGCTCGCGGCATCGCCGTCCGCGGCCTCGTAGTGTCTGCCGGCGCTGCGGATCGCCCCGGCCGTTTCGCGCAGGGCGCGCTGCATCGCGGCCTGGTCCTGCGACCACTGCTGTTTGACCTGCTCGAACGAGCGGCCACCCGCTCCACGCCAAGCCGTCTGCAGGACGGCTAGCTCGGCCATGAGGCTGGTCAGCATGCTTTGTAGCGTCTGGTCGACCTGCTCGAACCTGGCCGCCGTCTGCTGCATCACCGCCGCCTGGGCCTGGGTCTGGGACACCCGGACGTCACCCCGCTATCACGTCGAAGTTGGCGAATGTCTCGCATGCCGTCGCTGACGCTAGACCCCCAGGGCACACGTTCGGTAGCCCTGGGAACACCGACTGTGGACAACTTTCTGCCTGTGGATAACCTCAAATCGGCTCCCTCGCCCGGGCAGGATCAAGGGATGCACTCTCTTCGATCAAGGCGACCACCGCCGACGGCAGGCGCAGCGGCCGCACGCCGGCATAGCCGAGCATCGCCGGCGTCTCCGCACCCACCAGCACGTGCCGGCGGCCGAGGTCCGTGACGATGCTGACCGTCCCGCCGGTCCGGCCGTCATCCGCGACCGCCTCCACGAGGGCGGCCCGGCCTGGGGGCACGACCACGTAGTCTGCGCCGCCGCCACGCCGTGATCTGACGGCATCCGCCACATCAGGCAGGTCGGCATCGACCACGACGTCGGCGACGCCGCGGCCGTCACGCACCTCGGCGCACAACGCACGCCCGACCGACTCGACGAGGGAAGGGGTCACCGTGGGCACGAGCCCGTCCGGCACCAGATCCGGCACCTTGGCGGTGTTTGCCAGCAGTCCTTGGCTCAGGTCCGTGGGCCCGTCCTGCCGAGCGGCCGTCAACAGCAGGTCGGCCTGCACCTGCGTGATGCCGGCGAGGCCGTCGCGCAATGCCACCGCATACTGCCGCCCGCCGCCCTGGCTGGTCACGACGAAGACCTCACCGATCAGTGCGGTTGGCACGCCAGGGGAAGGCTCGCCGGCTCCGGCGATGCGGGGCACCGCCAGGTCAGCACCTGCCGGCAACGCGTCCAACAACACTGGGGCGGGCAGGACCGGCGCGGTCGTCCAGCCGAGCGCGGTCAACGCGAGGCGCGGGTCGCGCACCCGATAACGATGACCTTGCCACACGAGATGCAGGGAGCCGTCCGAATGTCGCGCCAGCAGCCCGCGATCACCCAGTGGCGTGCCACCCGCACCCGGCGCACCGACGAGCAGAGCCGAACCAGGCCCGGGCAGTGCGCAGACGGTCCACGGTGGACCGAGCAGGCGGCCCGCTGCCGGCAGCGAGTCCGGCGCATCCGCGATGCCCAGAGTGCCGCCCCTCGGCACGTCCTCGATGGAGCGGCGCGACACCAGCACCGTCTTCGGCCGAGGCGCACCGACCGCGAGCAACGCCGACGCGTAGTTGACGGCCAGGTGCAGCCTGCCCTCGCGATAGACGTAGCGGGCACCCGACTCCCGCTCGACGATCACCGCGGAGGTGTCACGCCACGCGGTGCTGCCGCTGTCGACGAGCGCGCCATATACGACGAATCCCGCCAAGGCGATCGCCGCCACGAGCACCCCGGCCAGGGTCGCGCCGGCCGCCCGCCGAAACGGCGGCTGCTCAGGGTCCGTCTCACGCATGACCAGGGCCGACACCACGCGCTGCACCATGAACTGGTGCGACTGCAGCTGGTCCTGCCGCGACGGCATCAAGTCTCCCTTGTGGGCAGTGGCGGCCCTAGGATGCGGTGGGTAACCGCGCCGAATACGGAGGGGAGGCTACCGCGATGACATCGACGACGGTGGACCCCTCGCGAAAGCCCGTTCTGGCCGCTCCACAATGGATGCGTATTCGGGCCGGGCAGGTGGTCGCCGCCCAGGCAGCGGTCGCTCTGGTTCTGGCGGCTGCCGGCCGCGGCCCGCTCCTGGTCAGCGCCGCCGGCGTGGTCGCCGCCATGGTGTTCGTCGTCGCTTTTGCCCGTGTACGCGACCGGTGGCTGTTCCAGTGGCTGGCAGCGGGCGTCCGATACGCGACACGACGGCACGTATTGCCGGCACAGACCGCGCCAGGCGACCTGATCCGTTTCCTGGTGCCCGACCTGGCCACGACGCCCGACGGCGGCTTCGTCGACGCGGACGGGCTCGTGGCCGTCTTCGAGCTGGACCAGCCCGTCCTCGCGACAGCGCCCTTCGCGCTACCTGACATCACGGGCCTGGTCGACATCGCGGGCCCGGTCGACCAGGTTGCCGACCCGCCGCAAGCCAGGCTGGACCTACTGATCGCCGCCGACCGGCCGCGAATGGCCCGCACCGCCGCGGCGGCGTCCTACCGGCAGTTGACCCAGGACAGCGTGCTGGCGCAGTGCCGGATCTTCGTCGTCCTCCGCGTGGTGCGGCCGCCGGGATGGTCGAACACGGCGCTACGTCCGACGATGTCCAGCATCAGCCGCCGGGTCGCGCGGAGGATCGGCCCCCACCGCCGCCTCGACCGCGACGACGCGCTGGCCACGGTGGCCGAGCTCGCCCACCACGACGGCCGATCCCGCGTCGGCGACCGCTGGCCGTTCGTCACGATCGGCGGGCTGTGGCAGGCGTGCTACCGCATGACGCTTCCCAACCCGCCGGGCGAGGAGAGCTCGGCACACCGGGCGCGGGTCGTGGGCCGGCTGCTCGGCCTCCCGGCAGCCGCCACGACCGTGTCGGCCGCCGTCACCGCCGCTCCGGACGTGGTTCTGCGAGTCCGCCTCGCCGGCGAGTCGCCACAACATCTCGCACACGCGGATCAGGCTCTTGGTCAACTCGCGGCCGCAGCGGGTGCGGCCGTCCAGCGCCTCGACGGCGATCACCGCTGCGCGGTCGCCGAAACGCTGCCGTTCGCCGGCCACTCGGCGACGCTGGGCCTGCCAACCCGCGGCAAGCGGACTCTCCTGCCGAGATCCACCAGGGCGGTCGCACCCGAGAGCCCATCGACGCCCGGCAACCCCGGCCGGCCAAGACCGAGCCCGCGGCCCCGGAGAGGGTCGAGCCAGCCCGCGGGCCCGGTCGAGGTCGCACCAGCGAGCGAGGCGTTGCCACCCGCCGGGATGGTGTTGGGCTACGACCGGCACGGCGCCCCGTTGGTCGCGCGGCTGTTCCGGCCAACTGGCACCCGGATCGTCGTGGTGGGTGCCCTACCGACGGCACAGATCTTCGCGCTGCGCGCGCTGGCGTTGGGCGCCCGCATCGACGTGCGGACACGCAGGTGGGCCGGCTGGCACGAGTTCGCCGAAGAGCTTGGCGCGGCGAGCGGAGCCATGACCGTCACCCCGGACGCCGAGCCGCTCCAACGCTGGGCTCGATCCCGCGGCGCGCCACTCACCCGAGAACCAACCGCAAGCTCCTCAGCCGCCCAACCACCCACGGCCCGACCGCAAACGACGTCATCGCTAGCGGCCCGACCAGCCACGGCCCGACTACAGACGACGCCACCGCCATCTGCCCCCCGGTCAGACGGCCACGGGCCAGGCGCGGGACAGCCACGCACAGACTGGCCAAGCACGGGCTGGCGCGGATCGGCGGGCGCGGTAGGCACGGGCCGGCCCGGCTCGGCCCAGTTGAGCTCGAGTGATTCGGGCGCTTCGCCGACGGCGTCGGAGCCCTCGTTGACGATTGTCGACGTTGCCACCCGTGGTACTTCAGCCCGCCTGGAGAGCTCCGCCCACCCGGAAAGCCCAACCCACGTTGACGGCGTCGAGCGCGACGCCGGTGGAAAGACGGCCGGCGGAGGTAAACCCGACCCGCGTGCCGCTCGTTCGGCGAGACGACATGTGCTCGAGGTGGGCAACGAGGACGAGGCCGATGACGGTCCAGCGGTCGACAACCAGACCGCCGTCGCGGACCCGGGCCAGCGATGGCGGGCCGTGCTGACCGTGCGGGACGAGCTAACCGAAACGGACGTCGAGCTGCTCACGGCCGCGGACCTGGTCGTGTTGGGGCCTCTTGGGCCGGGGGAGGCGGCCATCGCCGCCGGCGCTCTCGGGTTCGGCGCGGCCACCGAATGGCTGAGCCGGATCCGTGCCGACATGGTGGCGGTCATCAGCGGTGACTCGTTGCGGTGGGCGGTGTTGGCGGCGACGCCGATCGAGCAGTCGGTGATCGGGCCGGCTACCGACTGGCACGATGCGGCAACACCGAACGACGTCGATGCGTTGCAGTCTGTGACCAGGTCTGGGAACTCACTGTGAGGGGGCGACTAGCGGCGATCTCCATGGCACTATGCCGCGCATGGGTTTCATGAAAGGTGTTGTTGTCAGGCTGCTGGCCACGGCGTTCGCGTTCTGGCTGGCGACTCTGATCATTCCCGGCATCACGCTGGACACCGACTCGACCGGTCAGGTGGTGCTGACCGTCATTCTGGTCGCGGTGATCTTCGGTGTGGTCAACGCCGTGCTGCAGCCGATCATCAAGACGCTCGGGTGTGGGCTTTACATCCTGACCCTCGGGCTGATCGCGATCGTCGTCAACGCGTTGCTGTTCATGCTGACGGGGTGGATCGCCGAGCAGGTCGACCTGCCGTTCGACGTCGAGAGCTTCTGGCCCGCGGCGGTGCTGGGCGCGCTGTTCGTGAGCCTCGTCACCTGGGTGCTCGGCCTGATCTTCGATCGGGACTGATCGCGCCGGCAAAAGGCTAGGAAAAGGGCCCTTAACAGGGCCGCGAGCACCGCATTGGCCCGCGACCGTCGATCGGTCGCGGGCTAACGTCGGCTGCGTGGACACGACCACCAGGGCCGGCGCGCGCCCAACCGCACCCACCGACGGCACCGCCAACGGCGGCGCCACGGGCACCGCCGCGGCGTCTGACGTTCCGGTCTGGAGCGAGGTTCGAGGCGGGCATCTGCTCTCGTCGGACCCCAGCCAGATCGACGTCGACCGGGTCTACCGCTGGCTCTCGACAGACTCCTACTGGGCCGCCAACCGCCCCCGCGACATCGTCGAGCGCTCCCTAGAAAACTCCATCGCCCTGGGCGTCTATCGCACCGACGACCAGACCCAGGTCGCGTTCGCCCGGATCGTTACCGACCGGGCAACCTTCGGCTGGTTGTGTGACGTCTACGTCGACAACGACGAGCGGGGTCACGGCCTGGGGACCTGGCTCGCCGAGACCGCACGTGACCTGCTCGCCGACATCGGAGTCCTGCGGATCATCCTGGCGACGAAGGACGCGCACGGGGTCTACGCCAAAGCCGGCTTCGTGCCGGTCGCCCGACCGGACCGGTGGATGGAGATCGACCGGCGGAACACCCCATGACCGAACTGCGCAAGGGATACCTGTTCGGCCTCGGCGCGTACCTCCTCTGGGGGTTCATGCCGATCTACATCAAGCAACTGCACCAGGCCGGCTCCGTCGAGATCCTCGCCCACCGCGTGGTCTGGTCCGTGGTGCTGGTCGCGTTGATCCTGCTCGCCCTGCGCCGCGGGAAACAGCTGCTGGCATTACTGAAACGACCCCGCGCCCTCGCCGCCATCGCCTTCGCCGCCACCCTGCTCGCCGTCAACTGGTGGATGTACATCTACGGCGTCAACAGCGACCGCGTCGTCGAGACCGCCCTCGGTTACTTCATCAATCCCCTGGTCACCGTCGTCCTCGGCGTGACAGTGCTCAGGGAGCGGCTCAGGCCACTGCAGTGGCTGGCAGTCGGCATCGGGGCCGGGGCCGTCGCGGTGCTCACGATCGACTACGGGCGGCTGCCGTACATCGCGCTCACCCTGGCCGTCAGCTTCGGCGGCTACGGACTCGTGAAGAAGCGGCTCAGGCTCGCCGCGGCGGAGGGGCTCCTGGTCGAGTCCGGCGTCCTCGCGCTGCCCTGCCTCGCCTACCTGCTCTACCTGACCAGCACCCCGACCAGCACCTTCGGCGACGACGCGCACATCACGATCCTGCTGGTCCTCGCGGGCGCGGTCACCGCCATCCCACTGCTCTTCTTCGCCGGCGCCGCCAACCGGATCCCGTTGACCGCGCTCGGCATCCTCCAGTACCTGACACCGAGCCTGCAGCTCGCCCTCGGCGTCTTCCTCTACCACGAGCCGATGCCACCGGCCCGGCTCGCCGGCTTCGCCCTGGTCTGGCTCGCGCTGATCGTCTTCACCGCCGACGGCCTCCGCACGGCACGACGCACGGCCCGCGCGAACAAAGCCGAACGACAAGAGCTGGCAAACGCGACGACCTAGCTAAGGCACGTCGTACGCCAGCAGCGCTGTCCCGTCGTACCGCGTCAGCTCCAACCGGACCAGTTCCCGCCCGGTGAACCGCGTCGCGCCGTTCATCTCGACCGTCTCACCGGCGGCGGCCACCCACGAGCCGACCTGCTCCTTGGCCCCGTCGGCGCCGTGGGCCACGAGCCGGAACGTCCACGACTTCGAGCTGTCCCCACCGGCCTTGTACGTGCACCGCATGCTGATCTCGGTGCCCCACTTGGTGCCGTTGATGCCGATCTCGGCGGTGATCGGCACCGTGTTGCCGACGGGCTGCATGGCGACCAGCTTGCCGGTGATCTGCGTGCCCCGAGCGGCGACGGACCCGGCGCCCGCGCGGCCACCGAACCAGCCGGCGTCGACGCCCGCGACCCCGACTCCGACCACGGCCGCGAGCCCGGCCGCGAGAAGCACTGCGCCCACCCGCCGCCGCCGGCGAAGAACCAGCGAACGCCGCCGTTCGTCGCCGACCCGCGTGAGCAAAGAAGGCAGCCGGTCCGGCGGAGGCGAAGCAGCGGACAGATCCAGTTGGTCCGGATCGGCCAGCCGTCCGAGCAGGCCGGGCAGCACCGCGATCTCCGCGACCGCCTCCCGGCACGCCGGGCAGCCGGCGAGGTGCCGTTCGTACTCGGCTCGTTCGCTCGGCGACAGGGCACCCAGAACGTAGGAGCCGTCGTCGAGCGCGTGCGGGCAGTTCGTCACTGGGTCACCCCCATCTCCTCCAGTACGAGGCGCAACGAGCGCAGCGCGTAGTGCGTGCGCGACTTCACCGTGCCTGGTGGCACGCCCAGCCGGACGGCGGCCTCGGCGACCGAGCGTCCCTGGTAGAAACATTCGACGATGACGTCGCGATGCGCGGGCGACAAGCGGCCCAACGCCTCCGCGACCGTCCACGCCTCGACCGCCCGGTCGGCCTCGTCGACCTCCGGCGGCGGCTCGGGCAGGTCGTCGGTCACCACCTCGCCGACCCGCGACGTCCGCCGGCGCCACGCGTCGATGGCGAGGTGTCGTGCGGTAGTGAACAGCCACGCCCGCACGGAGCCGCGCTCCGGGTCGAGCGCCTCCGGATGGCGCCACGCCCGCAGCATCGTCTCCTGCACCAGGTCTTCGGCCCGTTGCCGGTCGCCGCTCACCAACCGCAGCGCGTGCGCGAAGAGTGCGTCTCCGTGCTCTTCGTTGAGCGCGCGCAGCAGCTCAGCGTCGTCGTCGGCCAAGCTCCCGGCCTCCCCTGATCTGTGTCCAACCTGGTGCACGTGCGGCAAGCGGCAGCGGTTCAGCCGTTTCCGTTGTCTGGTGCACCCAATGCGTCGGAGACCGTGCGGGCGACCGCCAGCAGCTTCGCCCGGACCACGCGGGCGGACGTCATCATCTCCGCCGCCGGCAACGCGCAGGCGAGCACGACCCGGCGCTCCATGTCGCGGTCAGGCGTGACGATGACGGCCGCGCAGGCCACTCCGGGTCGGTATTGCCCCATTTCGAGGTGCATGCCACGGCGTTCGCCGGCGGCCAGGTCACTCTCGAAGGCCTCGGTCGTCGTCAGCGTCTGCGGCGTGAACGGGCGCATCCCGTACTCCCGGAGGTAGCGGAACCGCTGATCGGGCGTCAGCGTGGCCAGCAGGGCCTTCCCCAACGCCGTCGCGTGCGCTCCCTCGTCGAAGCCGGGGACCATTTCCTCCAGGTACGGTGACCGCGGTCCCTCCGCCGACGCGGTGATGGCGACCTGTCCGCCGACGAAGCGGCCGAGAAAATGGCTGTAGCCCGTGTCGACGGCCGCCTTGCGCAGCGCGTCGCCGACCGCGGGTGGCCCGCGGAACGCGGCCACGAGCTCGCGGTAGCGGTCGGCGACCTCGAGCCCGACGATGTAGGTGCCGTCCTCCCGGCGGATGACGTAGCCCTCATAGGCCAGCGTCCGCACCAGGTGGTAGGTGGTCGCGACGGTGAGCTCGCACCGGCGAGCGACCTGCTTGACGGTCAGACCTTTCGGCGCCCGACCCACGGCTTCCAGCACGCGTAGGGCGCGGGAAACGCTGCGGATCAGATCCGATGGTTCTGCCAGAGGGTCGCGCACACCCACCTCCGCGGGCCGGGGCTTACACCATATGAAAAAGCTCCGGTCCGCGAAATGCCTGTTGGTATCGAGAACGCCAAATTCATCGACACGGAGCGTCGATGCGCCCGATACGCGGAGTTCGTACGCTCGGTTTGTCGCACAGCAGACGAAGTGGAGAACAAGATCAAGATGTCCCGGGTTCGCGACGGACCTGACCGTTGCTCCCGCCGGAGACCGCTCGCTGACGCGTCGCTGCCAGGCTCGCGGTTGGTCACCGGACCTTTACTGTCAGCGCGACTGGAACCCTCAACCAGTGCGGTCCGCGATGAAGTCGCAGAGCGACTCCAACGCCGCCCGGGTGGGGTTGGCAGGCAACGGCGTGAGCCGATCCCGCGCCTCTTCCGCGTAGCTGCGGACCGTCTCGCGGGCCTGCTTCATCGCCGACGACTCGCGCAGCAGGCACAGCGCCTCGGCGTGGAGCTCGTCGTCCGTGACCGGGCCGGCGGCCAGGATCTCCCGCAGCCGGGCCGCCGCCGGGGAAGCGTCGTCGGAGGCCAGCGCGAACAGCACCGGCAACGTCGGCACGCCCTCGCGCAGGTCGGTGCCCGGCGTCTTGCCGCTCTGCTCGGACTCGGACGCGATGTCGAGCAGGTCGTCGGAGAGCTGGAACGCGATGCCCATCTTCTCGCCGTAGCGGGCCAGCGCCTCGGTCGCCTCCGGACCGGCACCACCGAACATGCCGCCGAACCGGGCCGAGGTGGCGATCAGCGAGCCGGTCTTCTCGGCCAGGACGTCGAGGTAGTGCGCGACCGGGTCCGTGCCGGGCCGCGGGCCGACCGTCTCGGCGATCTGGCCGTGCACCAGCCGCGCGAACGTGCGCGCCTGCAGCCGGACGGCCTCGGTGCCGAGATCAGCGGCCAGGTCGGCGGCCCGGGCGAACAGGTAGTCGCCGACCAGGATGGCCACCGAGTTGGTCCACCGGGAGTTCGCACTGCGCACGCCGCGCCGCACGGGCGCCTCGTCCATCACGTCGTCGTGGTAGAGCGTCGCCAGGTGCGTCAGCTCCATCACCACCGCGGCCGGCACCACCATCGGCGCCGTCGGGTCACCGAACTGCGCGCCGAGCGCGACCAGCAGCGGCCGGAACCGCTTGCCGCCGGCCTCGACGAGATGCCGCGCGGCTTCCGTGACCATCGGGTCGGCACTCGTCACGCACGTGCGCAACTCGTCTTCGACCGCGGCCAGGACCCCACGCGCCGACGCTTCGACCTCTGGATCGACAAAGTCGAGCCCGATCGACGTCAGCTCTTGCGCCCCCCTCACCACGTAACCCACGATGCCACACCGCGAAATCGACTCAGCGCGCGGAGGTCCCTGGGGAGCACCGGCGTGGCAGGCAGAAACAGCAGATGGGGGCCGCGAAAGCGACCCCCATCCAGCGAAACGGGATTATCGGATGAACTGCGCAGCGGTGTCCGACAGGTTGAGCAGCGGTGCCGGCGCCACACCGAGCACCAGGGTCGCCGCGACACCGATCACGAGGGCCGCGGCGGTCAGCGCACCGGGCACGGCGATCGTCGGAGTCGTCTCACCCGGCTCGGAGAGCCACATCATGACCACCACGCGCAGGTACGGGAACGCGAGGATCATGCTCGTCACCACGCCGGCGATCACCAGCCAGGTCTGCCCACCGTCCAGCGCCGCCCCGAACACCGCGAACTTGCTGATGAAGCCACTGGTGAGCGGGATGCCGGCGAAGGCCAGCAGGATGAACGTGAAGACACCCGCGAACACCGGCGAGCGGCGGCCCAGGCCGGCCCAGCGGGACAGGTGGGTGGCCTCCCCGTCGGCGTCGCGGACCAGGGTCACCACCGCGAACGCGGCGATCACCGTGAAGCCGTACGCCACCAGGTAGAACATCGTGCTGGAGATGCCACCGCGGACCCCGGCGAGCACGCCGACCAGCAGATAGCCGGCGTTGGCGATCGACGAGTAGGCCAGCAGTCGCTTGAGGTCGGTCTGCGTCACGGCGAGCACCGCACCGACCAGCATGGTCAGGATCGCGATCGCGCCGAGCACCGGGGTGAAGTCCCAACGCGCGCCGTCGAAGGCGACGTAGAGCACCCGCAGCAGGGCACCGAACGCGGCGACCTTGGTGCAGGCGGCCATGAAGCCCGTGACCGGCGTCGGCGCGCCCTGGTAGACGTCCGGCGTCCACACGTGGAACGGCGCCGCGGCCGCCTTGAACAGCAGGCCGATCGCGATCATCGCCAGGCCGGCGAAGAGCAGCGCGCGGTTGGCCGGGGACGCGGTCGCCGCGGCGTGGATGGTGGCGAAGTCGACGCCGCCGGCCTGCCGGCCCGGGGCCGCCTCGACCGACGCCGTGAAGCCGTAGACCAGCGCGACACCGAACAGGAAGAACGCCGACGCGTACGCGCCGAGCATGAAGTACTTGAGTGCCGCTTCCTGGCTGACCAGGCGCCGGCGGCGAGCCAGCGCACACATCAGGTAGAGCGGGAGCGAGAGCACCTCGAGCGCGATGAACATCGTCAGCAGGTCGTTGGCCGAGACGAAGAGCATCATGCCGCCGATGGCGAACGTGGCCAGCGGGTAGACCTCGGTCGCGCCGTCGGCGTGCGCCGCCTGCTTGCGGTCGTCCTCGGAGCCCACGGTGATCGCCGCCTGCGCGACGAACGGGCCGCCCTTCTCCAGCGCCCGCTCGCCGATCAGCAGCACCGACATGATGGCCAGCACGATGATCGAGCCCTGCAGGAACAGCGCCGGGCCGTCGATCGCGATCGCCTGACCGGCGGTCACCACCCGGGTGTCGGCCTGGGTGATCAGCACGACCAGCGCCGCGACCAGACCGGTCAGCGCCAGCACGAGCTGGGTCAGGTAGCGACCGCGCTTCGGTACGAACGCCTCGACGAGGATTCCGACCGCCGCCACGCCGAACACGATGAGGATCGGCGCGATCGCGGCGTAGTCGAAGTCCGGGAACTTGATCGTCATTTGACTGCTGCCTCCGTGGTGGTGCCGGAGATGGGGGCCGGATCCGACTTGCCCACGTCTTGCATGGTCGCCTGGACGGCGGGGTTGATCACGTCGGTGACCGGCTTCGGGTAGAAGCCGAGGAACAGGATCAGCAGGATCAGCGGTGCGACCACGACCTTCTCCCGCACCGTGAGGTCACGCCGCATGCGTGGCTCGTCGAGCAGCGCCGGGTTCAGGTTGCCCTGCGTCGTCCGCTGCACCATCCAGAGCACGTACGCGGCCGCCAGGATGATGCCGAGCGTCGCGATCACCGCCACCGGCTTGTTGACGGTGAAGGTGCCGATCAGCACCAGGAACTCCGAGACGAACGGCGCCGTGCCGGGCAGGGCCAGCGAGGCCAGACCGGCGAAGAACAGCACGCCCGCCAGCACGGGCACCAGCTTGCCGGCGCCGCCGAAGTCGCGGATGTTCTGCGAGCCGCGGCGCGCGACCAGCATGCCGACCACGAGGAACAGCAGGCCGGTGGCCAGGCCGTGGTTGAGCATGTAGAGCACCGCGCCGGTGCCGGCCTGGGTGGTGAAGGCGAAGATGCCCACGCCGATGAAACCGAAGTGCGCGATCGAGGTGTACGACACCAGGCGCTTGAGGTCGTTCTGGCCGATCGCCAGCAGGGCGGCGTAGATGATGCCGATCACGGCCAGCGCGATCGCCCAGGGCGCGAACCAGCGCGACGCCTCCGGGAACAGCGGGAGGCAGTAGCGCAGGATGCCGAACGTGCCGACCTTGTCGAGCACGCCGACCAGCAGCGCGGCGGCGCCCGCGGGAGCGGCGCCACCGGCGTCCGGCAGCCAGGTGTGGAACGGGAAGAACGGCGCCTTGATGGCGAAGGCGATGAAGAAGCCGAGGAACAGCCAGCGACCGGTGTTGGTGGCGAAGTCGCTGTTGATCAGCGTCGCCCAGTCGAAGGTGTGCCCGCCGACCACCCACAGGCCGATCACGGCGGCCAGCATGAACAGGCCGCCGACCAGCGAGTAGAGGAAGAACTTCACGGCCGCGTACTGCCGCTGGTGTCCGCCGAAGCTGCCGATCAGGAAGTACATCGGCACGAGCATGACTTCGAAGAACACGTAGAACAGGAAGATGTCGGCGGCCGCGAAGACGCCGATCATCGTGAACTCGAGGACCAGCAGCAGCGCGAAGTACGTCGGGATGCTGCGCTTGCTCTTGTCGGCGTCGTGCCACGACGCCAGGATCACGATCGGCACCAGCACGGTGACCATCAGCAGCATGACGAGCGCGATGCCGTCGACCGCGAAGGTGAACCGGGCGTCCCAGGTCGGGATCCACTCGTACGACTCGCGGAGCTGGAGCCGGTCGCCGCCCGCCTGGAAGGCGATCCACATGACCACCGACAGCACGAAGACCACCAGTGACCAGGCCAGCGCCACGATCTTGGCCGTCTCCGGCTTCGACTTCGGCAGGCACCAGACGACGATCGCGCCGAGCAGCGGCAACCCCGTCAGCACCGTCAAATACGGGAAGTCCTGCATCGCTAGCTCAGCCATCCCATCTGCACGGCGACGAACGCGGCGACCACGAGCAGCGCGCCGGCCATCATTGACATCGCATAGGACCGGACGAAGCCGGTCTGCAGCCGGCGCAACCGGCCGGAGCCGCCGCCGACCGCGGCCGCGAGGCCGTTGACCGCGCCGTCGATGCCCCGGTTGTCGAGGAACACCAGCGCGCGGGTCAGGAAGATGCCGGGCTTCTCGAAGACGATCTCGTTGAAGGCATCGGCGTAGAGGTTGCGGCGGGCCGCGGTGACGACCACGCCGGCCGGCTGCTCGACGATCGCGGTGCCGCGCCGGAACAGCAGGTAGGCCAGGCCGATGCCGGCGAAGGTGAGCACCAGCGAGAGCGTGGTGATCACCCCGTGCGACATGACCGGGTGCAGGTCGTGCGCTTCCTCGGGCAGCGGCGGTTCGAGCCACTTGGCGACCGGGCTGGCCATCAGGCCACCGGCGATCGCGGAGCCGATCGCGAGCAGCACCAGCGGCCCGACCATGATCGGTGGCGACTCGTGCGGGTGGTCGATGTCCTCGGTCCACCGCTTCGGCCCGAGGAAGGTGAGCACCCAGAGCCGGGTCATGTAGAACGCGGTGAGCCCGGCGCCGAGCAGGGCGGCCCAGCCGTACAGCCAGGCGGTCCAGCCCTCCCGCTCGAAGGCGGCGACGATGATCGGCTCCTTGGTGAAGAAGCCGGAGAAGCCCGGGAAGCCGACGATCGCCAGCCAGCCGGCGGTGAACGTGCCGAACGTCCACGGCATCAGCTTCCACAGCCCACCGAAGCGGCGGATGTTGACCTGGTCCTTCATGCCGTGCATGACCGAGCCGGCACCGAGGAACATGTTGGCCTTGAAGAAGCCGTGTGCGAGCAGGTGGATGATCGCCAGCGCGTACGCGCCGCCACCCAGACCGACGCCCAGGAACATGTAGCCGATCTGCGAGACCGTCGACCAGGCCAGGACGCGCTTGATGTCGTCCTTGGCCGCGCCGATGATGCAGCCGATCAGCAGCGTCAGCGCACCGACGCTGACCACGACGGTCTGCAGCACCTCGTTGGCCGAGAAGATCGCGTTGGACCGGGCGATCAGGTAGACGCCCGCGGTCACCATCGTGGCCGCGTGGATCAGGGCCGAGACCGGGGTCGGGCCCTCCATCGCGTCCGGCAACCACGCCTGCAGCGGGAACTGGCCGGACTTGCCGGTCGCGCCGAGCAGGAGCAGCAGGCCCATCAGCAGCACGACGGTCGACGACAGGCCGCCGACGCCGTTGAACACGTCCTCGTAGTTCGTCGAGCCGAGGTAGGCGAACATCGTGAAGATCGCGATGACCAGGCCGGCGTCGCCGACGCGGTTCATCAGGAACGCCTTCTTGCCCGCGGTCGCCGCGGCCGGGCGCGTGTACCAGAACGAGATCAGCAGGTACGACGCCAGACCGACACCCTCCCAGCCGAGGAAGAGCATCACGTAGTTGTTGCCGAGGACCAGCAGCAACATCGCGGCGGCGAAGAGGTTGAAGTAGCCGAAGAACGTGTGCCTGCGCTCGTCGTGCGCCATGTAGCCGACCGCGTACAGGTGGATCAGGAAACCCACACCCGTGATCAGCAGGCAGAAGACGGCGGCCAGCGGGTCGAACAGCAGACCGACGTCAACCTTGAGGTTGCCGACCGAGATGAACTCCCACAGGTTGCGCTCCACAGCCCGGTTGGGCTGGTCGCGCAGCGAGAAGAAGTAGATCAGCGTCAACACGAAGGAAGCGCCGATGGCCGCTGTGCCGAGCCAGTGCGCGAACTTCGCGCTCCGGCGCCCGAGCAGCAGGATGACCGCCGCGCTCACCAGCGGGATGGCGATGAGCAGCCACACGCTGCCCAGTACGCCCGTCGCTTGGGCGTACTCGATCGTCTGTTCCACGAATGCGGCCCCTCTAGTACTTCAGCAGGTTCGCGTCGTCGACGCTCGCCGAGCGTCGCGTCCGGAAGATCGTCATGATGATCGCCAGACCGACCACGACCTCCGCCGCGGCGACGACCATGACAAAGAACGCGATGATCTGGCCGTTGAGGTTGCCGTTGATCCGGCTGAACGTGACCAGAGTCAGGTTGGCCGAGTTGAGCATCAGCTCGATGCACATGAAGAGCACGATCGCGTTGCGGCGGATCAACACGCCGACGGCGCCGATCGTGAACAGGATGCCGGCCAGCACCAGGTAGTAGCTCGGGTTCATTTCTCGGTGCCCTTCGGGGCGGTCTCGCGCGGGCTGAGCTCACGCGTCGGGAGGATCTCGGGGATGCTTCCCCGGCTGAGCGTGCCGTCGGGCAGCCGCGCCGGGGTGGCGACCGAGTCTGAGGTGGCGTACACGCCGGGGCCCGCCTTCGACCCAGGGTGGTTGCCGGCGCGGAAGCGCAGCCGCATGAGGTCCGGCTGGCCCAGCCGCTCGCTCTTCGGCTTGTGGATGTGCGCCAGCACCATCGCGCCCACCGCAGCGGTGATCAGCAGCGCCGAGGTTGCTTCGAAGGCGAACACGTAGTTCGTGAACAGCAGCGCCGCGATGCCCTGGACGTTGCCGTCGCGGTTCGCGGCCTCCAGGCCCACCGCCGTCGTGTCGCTGACCGCGCGGGCGACCAGCGTGCCGACCAGGCCGGCGAAGCCGAGCCCCACCAGGACGGCCGCCACTCGCTGCCCGCGCAACGTCTCGATCAGCGAGTCCGAGGCGTCCCGGCCGACCAGCATCAGCACGAACAGGAACAGCATCATGATCGCGCCGGTGTAGACGATGATCTGCACCATGCCGATGAACGGACCGGCCTGCACGACGTAGAAGACGCCGAGGCAGAGCATGGTCAGCACCAGCCAGAGCGCCGAGTGCACGGCGTTGCGGGCCGCCACCATGCCGATCGCGCCGAGCAGCGCGAGCGGGGCGAGGATCCAGAAGGTCACCGCCTCACCGGTGGTGACCGTCGCCGCCAACGCGATGTTGGTCATGACGCCTCTCCAGTCGCGTCCTTGGTGCCGGTCTCCGACCAGGGCGCCTTCTCGGCGCCGGCCGAGGTGCCCGGGTTGGTCAGCGCACCGACGTAGTAGTCCTTCTCGGTGTCGCCCAGCCGCATCGGGTGCGGCGGCTGTTCCATGCCGGGCAGCAGCGGCGCGAGCAGCTGCTCCTTGGTGAAGATCAGGTCCTGGCGGGAGTCGCGGGCGAGCTCGTACTCGTTGCTCATGGTCAGCGAACGGGTCGGGCACGCCTCGATACACAGCCCGCAGAAGATGCACCGGGCATAGTTGATCTGGTAGATGCTGGCGTACCGCTCACCGGGCGAGAAGCGCTGCTCGTCGGTGTTGTCGCCACCCTCGACGTAGATCGCGTCGGCCGGGCAGGCCCAGGCGCACAGCTCGCACCCGATGCACTTCTCCAGCCCGTCCGGGTGCCGGTTGAGGATGTGTCGGCCGTGGTAGCGCGGTGCCGCCGGAGCCGGCTCGAACGGGTAGTCGGTCGTCACGATCTTGCGGAACATGTGCGAGAACGTGACGCCGAAGCCCTTGAACGTGCCCGTGATGGCGCCCATCTCAGCCTTCCTTCTCTTCGGACGTGGTGGACTCGATGACGTCGGGTGCGCCACCGCCCACGTTGGCCGGCTGCCGCTCCGCCACCTGCCGGCGGGCCCGCGGGCTCGGCGGCACCACGAGGTCCATCGGCGGCAGCGGGAAACTGCCCTGCGGCCGCTGGTTGACCTGTTCCTGCAGCGAGACCTGCGGACCCTTCTTGCGGTCCGGCAGGAGCAGCGTGATCAGCAGGACCACGACCAGCGCGCCGCCGATGATCCCCCAGCGCACCGCGTCGTTGTTCTCCTTCTGCAGCACCCGGATGCCGGCCAGCGCGAGGATCCAGACCAGGTTGATCGGCAGCAGGACGCGCCAGCCGAGCCGCATGAACTGGTCGTAGCGCAGCCGGGGCAGCGTGCCGCGGAGCCAGACGAAGACGAAGACCAGCAGGATGACCTTGGCGAAGAACCAGATCAGGCCGAACCAACCCTCGTTGGCACCGGACCAGATGCTGATCGGCCAGGGCGCGCGCCAGCCGCCGAGGAACAGCGTCGTGGCGACCGCGGAGACGGTCACCATGTTGACGTACTCCGCGAGCATGAACAGCGCGAACTTCAGCGAGCTGTACTCGGTCATGAAGCCGGCGACCAGCTCGGACTCCGCCTCGGGCAGGTCGAACGGCGCACGGTTGGTCTCACCGACCGCGGAGATGAAGTAGATGACGAAGCTCGGCAGCAGCAGGATCGCGTACCAGCCGGGCGCGAAGAACTCGAAGCCGCCGAGCGAGGCGCTCCGGTCGCTGCCTGCCTGGGCCGCGACGATGCCGCTGGTCGACATCGTGCCGGCGGTCATGAACACCGCGACGATCGACAGGCCCATCGCGACCTCGTACGAGATCATCTGGGCGCTCGACCGCAGGCCACCGAGCAGCGGGTACGTCGAGCCCGAGGCCCAACCGCCCAGCACGATGCCGTAGATGCCCATCGAGGACGCGGCCAGGATCACCAGCACGGCGACCGAGACGTCGGTGACCTGCAGCGGCGTCTGGTGGCCGAAGATGCTCACCATCGGGCCGAACGGGATGACCGACAGGGCGGTCACCGCGCAGATCACCGAGATCGTCGGCGCGAAGAAGTAGACGACCTTGTCTGCGGCCTTCGGGAGGATGTCCTCCTTGAAGGCCATCTTCAGGCCGTCGGCCAGCGTCTGCAGCAGGCCGAGCGGGCCGACCTGGTTGGGGCCGGGCCGCACCTGCATGAAGCCGACGACGCGCCGCTCGAACCAGACGCCGAGCAGCGTCGCGAGCACCGCGAAGACGAACGCGAAGACAATCTTGATGAGCGCGATCCACCAGGGATCGTGCCCGAAGTCGGACAGCGTCGGGTCCTGCGCGAGGTACACCGCAGGCGTCATCGAACCCCTCCAGCCGAGATCGAGACGACCGCGCCGGAGGTGACGCCGAGCGTCCGCCGGGTGGTCGAACCGGGCGAGTTGGTCGGCAGCCAGACGACGCCGGCCGGCATGTCCGTGATCATCGCCGGCAGCGTCACCGCACCGCGGCCGGTGCCGACCGTGACCGCCTCGCCGTCGGCGACACCGATCGCCTCGGCGGTGGCCTTGTCGAGCCGGACCACCGGCGGGCGGGCCGTGCCGGCCAGCTCCTCGTTGCCGTCGAGCAGGCTGCCCAGGTCGATGAGCTGGTGCCAGGTCGCCAGCACCGCCTCGCCGTCGCCGGGCTCGACCACGTCGGTCGGCTCGTGCCGCGGCGCCAGCGGGCGGTCGGCCCGGGTCACCGGGAGGCCGCCGAGCTCGCGGCGGACCGTGTTGACGTCGGCGGTGCCGAGCGTGACGCCCAGCGCGGCGGCGAGCGCGTCGAGCACGCGGCCGTCGTTCATCGACTCGGTCGGCAGCACCGCCTCGAAGGTCCGCAGCCGGCCCTCCCAGTCGAGGAAGCTGCCGGCCTTCTCCGCGACCGGCGAGACCGGGAAGACCACGTCGGCGCGGCGGCTGACCGCGCTGAGCCGGACCTCCAGGCTGACCAGGAACGGCACCGCGTCGAGGGCCTGCTCTGCGAGCTTGGGGTCGGACAGATCGGCCGGGTCGACGCCGGCCACGACCAGCGCGCCGAGTCGGCCACCGGCCGCGGCCACCAGCATCGCGTCGGTGTCGCGACCGGCCTCGCTCGGGATGACGAAGGCGGCCACGTCCCAGGCGCTGGCCAGTTCGGCCCGCGCCGCCGCGTCGCTGGCCAGCCGGCCACCGGGCAGCAGGTTCGGCAGGCAGCCCGCGTCGACCGCGCCGCGGTCACCCGCGCGCCGCGGCACCCAGGCCAGCTTCGCGCCCGTGCGCTCCGCCAGCGCCGCGGCGGCCGACAGGCCGCCGGGCACCGAGGCCAGCCGCTCGCCGACGAGCAGCAGCGCGCCCGGCGCCTTGAGCGCCTCGGCGACCACGTCGTGCTCGGCGAGCACGCGCGCCTCCTCGCCCGGGATGATCCGGGCGACCTTGGCGCCGAGCTTCTCCAGGCCCCGCGTCACGTACGGCGAGAGCGCGTAGATCGGCAGCTTGCGCTTGGTGAACTGCTTGCGCAGGCGGAGGAAGAGGATCGGCGACTCCTCCTCGGGCTCCAGCCCGACGATGACCACCGCCGGCGCCGAGTCGATGTCGCTGTAGGTGACCTCGGTGGTGCCGACGACTGAGGAGGCCAGGAACTCCGTCTCCTCGACCGACAGCGGCCGCGAGCGGAAGTCGATGTCGTTCGTGCCCAGGGCGACCCGGGCGAACTTGGCGTACGCGTAGGCGTCCTCGACGGTCAGCCGGCCGCCGGTCAGCACGCCGACGCCGTTGGCACCGTCGCGAGCGGCGCGCAGCCCCTCGGCGGCGACGCTCAGCGCCTCGCTCCAGGACGCCTCACGCAGTTCGCCGCTGGCCGCGTCGCGGACCAGCGGCGTGGTGAGCCGGTCGGTGGCGGTCGCGTAGCGGAAGCCCCAGCGACCCTTGTCGCAGTTCCACTCCTCGTTGACGGCCGCGTCGTCGCCGGCCAGGCGGCGGAGCACCTTGCCGCGCCGGTGGTCGGTGCGCATGCTGCAACCCGAGGCGCAGTGCTCGCAGGTCGACGGCGAGGACACCAGGTCGAACGGCCGTGACCGGAACCGGTACTGCGAACCGGTCAGCGCGCCGACCGGGCAGATCTGCACCGTGTTGCCGGAGAAGTAGGAGTTGAAGGGAACGTCGCCCTCGGCCTCCTCACCGGCGTCACCGGAGTAGACCTCGTCGCGGTAGACGTTGATCTCTTCGTTGCTGCTGCGGTTCATCAGGTCGATGAACTTGTCGCCCGCGATCTCCTCGGAGAACCGGGTGCAGCGCTGGCAGAGCACGCACCGCTCGCGGTCCAGCAGGACCTGCGAGGAGATGTTGATCGGCTTGGGGTATTCCCGTTTGTGCTCGTGGAACCGCGAGTCGGCCCGGCCGGTCGACATCGCCTGGTTCTGCAGCGGGCACTCACCGCCCTTGTCGCACATCGGGCAGTCGAGCGGGTGGTTGATCAGGAGCAGCTCCATGATGCCCTCCTGCGCCTTCTTGGCGACCGGAGAGCTGAGCTGGGTCTTGACCACCATGCCGTCGGCGACCGCCTGGGTGCAGGAGGCGACCGGCTTGCGCTGCCCCTCGACCTCGACCAGGCACTGCCGGCAGGCGCCCGCGGGCGCCAGCAGCGGGTGGTCGCAGAACCGCGGGATCGCGATGCCGAGCTGCTCGGCGACGCGGATGAGCAGCGTCCCCTTCGGCGCGGTCACCTCGACGCCGTCGATGGTCAGCGTGACCTCGTCGGCCTTCTTGGCTACATCCGTCATGTCAGTGCGCCCCCACGAGAGCCTTGTCGGACAGCCGCGGAGCCGTCCGGCCCTCGATGTAGTCGAGGTAGTCCTGCTTGAAGTACTGCAACGAGGACGTCACCGGGCTCGTCGCGCCGTCGCCCAGACCGCAGAACGAGCGGCCCAGGATGTTGTCACAGGTGTCGAGCAGCGTGTCGAGGTCCTCGTGGGTGCCCTGACCGCTCAGGATCCGCTGGTAGACCCGGACCATCCAGTAGTTGCCCTCGCGGCACGGAGTGCACTTGCCGCACGACTCGTGGTGGTAGAACTCCAGCCACCGGTAGGTCGCGTAGACCGGGCAGTCCTGGTCGGAGAAGATCTGCGTCGCCGTGGTGCCGAGGATGCTGCCGGCACCGGCCACGCCCTCGAAGTCGAGCGGCACGTCCATGTGGTCGGCCGTGAGCAGCGGGGTCGACGAGCCACCCGGGGTCCAGAACCGGAGCTGGTGGCCGTCCTGCATGCCGCCGGCGAGCTCGATCAGCTCCCGCAGCGTGATGCCCATCGACGCTTCGTACTGACCGGGGTGGTTGATCCGGCCCGACAGCGAGTAGATCATCGGGCCCGACGACTTCTCGGTGCCCATGGTCTTCCACCAGTCGGCGCCGCCCAGCACGATGTACGGCACGCTGGCGATGGTGCCGACGTTGTTGACCACCGTCGGCGAGGCGTAGAGGCCGTGCGTCGCCGGGAACGGCGGGCGCAGACGGGGCTGGCCGCGGAAGCCCTCGAGCGAGTCCAGCAGCGCGGTCTCTTCACCGCAGATGTAGGCGCCGGCGCCGCTGTGCACGACCACGTCGAGGTTGAAGCCCGAGCCCAGGATGTTGCGGCCGAGGTAGCCCTTGTCGTAGGCCTCGACGACCGCGTTGCGCAGCCGGCGCGCGGCATGCACGGCCTCACCGCGGATGTAGATGTAGGCCCGCTCGGCCCGGATCGCGTACGACGCGATGATCACGCCCTCGACCAGCGAGTGCGGGTCGTGCGTCATCAGCGGCAGGTCCTTGCAGGTGCCCGGCTCGCCCTCGTCGGCGTTGACGACGAGGTAGTGCGGCTTGCCGTCGCCCTGCGGGATGAAGCCCCACTTGAGGCCGGTCGGGAAGCCCGCGCCGCCGCGGCCGCGCAGGCCCGAGTCCTTGATGAGCTGGATCAGGTCGTCGGGGTTGGCCTTGAGCGCCTTCTTGAGCGCCGCGTAGCCGTCGAGCTGCTCGTAGGTCTTCAGCGCCCAGGCGTTCGGCGAGAGCCACCGCTTGGTCAGGACCGGGGTGAGCTTCTCGAGAACTTCCCGCCGAGGAGTGGTGGTCACTTGTTCGCCTCCTTGGCGCCGCGGAGGTTGCCCTCCTGCGGCTTCGGCGCGTCGCCGGCCGGCTTGGCGTCGCTCGCGGGCTTGTTGGCCGCGGCGCCGGCCTGCGCCGCCGGCTTGCCCGAGCCGGCGTCGTCCTTCTTCTTGATCGGGGTGTCCGGGTTGAAGCCGGCCACCGCGATGCCGTGCTCCTGGGCCAGGTGCAGGCCGCGCAGGGTGGCCGCGCCGGCCACGCCGTCGGCGACCGCGTCGTCCCGGGTGTCCGGGAAGCCGGCGAGCTGGAGCGACATCTCCTTGAGCGTGCAGAGCCGGGCGCCGCGGCTGGGCTGCGGCCGGTTGCCCCGCTGGAGCTCGTCGACCAGGTCGACCGCGGCACTCGGGGTGACGTTGTCGAAGAAGTCGTAGTTGACGGTCACGACCGGGCCGTAGTCGCAGGCCGCGAGGCACTCAGCGTGCTCCAGCGTGATCGAGCCGTCGGCGGTGGTCTCGTCGTGCCCGACGCCGAGGTGCTCGGTGAGCGTGTCGTAGACCTCCTGGCCGCCGAGCACGTTGCACATCGTGTTGGTGCAGACGCTGACCAGGTAGTCACCGGTCGGGCGGCGCTTGTACATCGTGTAGAACGACGCGACCGCGCCGACCTGGGCCTTGTTGATGCCCAGGACCTCGGCGCAGAACTCCACGCCCGCCGGGGAGACGTGCCCCTCGACGGACTGCACGAGGTGCAGCAGCGGGAGCAGGGCGGACCGGGAGCGGTCGGCCGGGTAGCGGGCCAGGATCTCCCGGGCGCGCTGCCGGAGCTCCTCGTCGAAGACCGTCGTTGGCGTCGTCATCGGTCACACCCACCCATCACGGGGTCCAGCGAGGCGCCGCCGGCGATGACGTCGGCGATGAGGCCGCCTTCGGCCATCGCGGGAAGCGCCTGGAGGTTCACGAAGCTGGGCTCGCGGAAGTGCACCCGGTAGGGCCGGGTGCCGCCGTCGGACACCGCGTGGGCGCCCAACTCCCCGCGCGGGCCCTCGATCGCCACGTAGACCTGGCCGGGCGGCACCCGGAAGCCCTCGGTGACGAGCTTGAAGTGGTGGATCAGCGACTCCATCGACTGACCCATGATCTTGGCGACGTGCTCCAGCGAGTTGCCGAGGCCGTCGACGCCGAGCGCGAGCTGCGCCGGCCAGGCGATCTTCTTGTCGGCCACCATGATCGGGCCGGGCCGGAGCTTGTCGAGCGCCTGCTCGATGAGCTTCAGCGACTCGCGGATCTCGGCGAGCCGGACCTGGTAGCGGCCCCACACGTCGCCGTCGTTCGAGGTCGGCACGTCGAACTCGTAGTTCTCGTAGCCGCAGTACGGCTCGGTCTTGCGCAGGTCCCACGGGAGGCCGGCGGACCGCAGCACCGGGCCGGTCACGCCGAGCGCGACGCACGCGGTCACGTCGAGCACCGCGACGCCCTGGGTGCGCTCGGTCCAGATCGGCTGGCCGGAGAGCAGGTCCTCGTATTCCTTGAGGCGCTTCGGCATCATCTTGAGGAACTCTTGGATCTTCTTGATCGCGCTGTCCGGCACGTCCTGCGCGACGCCGCCCGGGCGCACGTAGGCCATGTTCATCCGCAGGCCGGAGACCATCTCGAAGATCTCGAGGATGTACTCGCGCTCGCGGAAGCCGTACAACATGATCGAGATGGCGCCCAGCTCCATGCCGGTGGTGGCCAGCCAGACCAGGTGCGACGAGATCCGGTTGAGCTCCATCATCAGCACGCGGATGGTGGACGCCCGCTCGGTGATCTGGTCCTCGATGCCGAGCAGCTTCTCGACCGCCAGGCTGTAGGCGGTCTCGTTGAAGATCGGCGAGAGGTAGTCCATCCGGGTCACGAACGTCGTGCCCTGCACCCAGTTGCGGTACTCGATGGACTTCTCGATGCCGGTGTGCAGGTAGCCCACCACCGACCGCATCTCGCGGACCGTCTCACCCTCGAGCTCGAGGATCAGCCGCAGCACGCCGTGCGTCGACGGGTGCTGCGGGCCCATGTTGACGACGATGCGCTCGTCGCTGACCGGGTCAGTGCCGCTGACGACGGTGTCCCAGTCGCCACCGGTGACGGTGAAGACCTTGCCCTCGGACGTCTCGCGCTCGGGCGCGTAACTCGGGTTAGTGCTCACTGGTAGCTCCTCCGCCGGTCCGGCGGTGGGATCTCGGCGCCCTTGTACTCCACCGGAACCCCGCCGAGCGGGTAGTCCTTGCGTTGCGGGTAGCCCTCCCAGTCGTCCGGCATGAGGATGCGGGTCAGACCGGGGTGGCCGTCGAAGATGATGCCGAACATGTCGTACGTCTCCCGCTCCTGCCAGTCGGCGGTCGGGTAGACCGGCGTCACCGACGGGACATGCGGGTGCTCGGTGCCGACCGCGACCTCGAGCCGCACCCGGCGCCGGTAGGTCATCGACGCCAGGTGGTAGGTCACGTGCAGCCGGCGCTCGTCGGAGCCGAGATAGTCCACACCGGACACCGAGGAGCAGAGCTCGAAGCGCAGCGACTCCTCGTCGCGCATCGTGCGGGCGACGTCGAGGATCCGCTCGGCCTTGACGTGCAGCGTCAGCTCGTTGCGGTCGACGACCACCTTCTCGATGGCGTCGTCCAGGCCCGGGAACGCCTCGGCCAGCGCGTCGTAGACCTCGTCGAAGTAGCTGCCGTACGGGCGCTCGCTGCCACCGCCACCCACCCGCCGGCGGACCAGGCCGCCGAAGCCGGAGGTGTCGCCGGAGCCGGAGATGCCGAACATGCCACGACCGGCCACAGAGGACGGCGGCAGCTCGGCCGGCGCACCGGTGGTCGCACCGACCGGCGTCGCCTGGACAGGCACGCCGCCACCGGGCTTCGCGCTGGGTGGCTGCGAGTCCGTAACCGGGTCCTTGTCGGGACTGGTGGTCACCATGTTCGCCTTCCGTTCGCGACTGCGGGGCTCCCGGCCTCCGGTCCGCGGGCGGCTGCGGCGCCGCTTCGCTCACTCCTCGCGCTCACCAGCGTCCACCGCCTTGCATGTGTCGTTCTTCCTTCATCCAGTTCTCGATCCGCAGCTGTTCCTCGCGGCCGTCGCGGACCGCCTGGGTCCACTCGGCGCGCCGGGCCTTGTCGTTGCGGTAGGACGAAGGCATCGAGCCGTACGGCACGACCGGAACGTCACCGCGCTCCTTGCGCTGCTCGAGCATGCGCCGGCCGTTGGCGCCGAGCGGCTCGTGGTTGATCTTCTCGCGCAGCTTGAGGATCGCGTCGATCAGCATCTCGGGCCGCGGCGGGCAACCGGGCAGGTACATGTCGACCGGCACGACGTGGTCGACGCCCTGCACGATGGCGTAGTTGTTGAACATGCCGCCGCTGCTCGCGCAGACGCCCATCGAGAGCACCCAACGGGGCTCGGCCATCTGGTCGTAGATCTGCCGCAGCACGGGGGCCATCTTCTGCGACACCCGGCCGGCAACGATCATCAGGTCGGCCTGGCGGGGCGAAGCACGGAACACCTCCATGCCCCAGCGACCCAGGTCGTAGTGCGGGCCGCCGGCCGCCATCATCTCGATCGCGCAGCAGGCGAGGCCGAACGTGGCGCCCCAGACCGACGACTTGCGGGACCAGTTGACGAGCTTCTCCACGGAGGTGAGCAGGACGCCCGCGGGGAGTTTCTCTTCGATACCCATGCTGGCGTGCCTCCCTTCAGTCCCAGTCCAGGCCGCCGCGACGCCAGACGTAGGCGTAGGCGATGAACACGGTGCCGATGAACATGACCATCTCGACGAACCCGAAGAGCCCGAGCGCGTCGAAGCTGACGGCCCACGGGTACAGGAAGATGATTTCGATGTCGAAGACGATGAACAGCATCGCCGTCAGGTAGAACTTGATCGGGAACCGACCGCCGCCGACCGGCTGCGGGCTAGGTTCGATGCCGCACTCGTATGCGTCGAGCTTGGCCCGGTTGTACCGGCGCGGGCCGGCGATCCGGGCCGACGCGACGGAGAACAGCGCGAAGAAGGCAGCCAGGGCCAACAGCCCCAGGATCGGTGCGTACGGCGAGAGCGTCATGGTCTTCCCTGCTCGTCCTTTCCTGCCCTCTGTCGAGAATCAGCGTCTGAGTATTCACCGTTGTGCGGGCCTTCGCTTGGCGGGGTCAGGCCCAGTTGCCGTGCTTATGCGGCTGGCACCACCTTGGTCATCGCGTTGATGACCCGGTCCATCGCGTCGCCACCGCGCGGATCCGTCAGGTTGGCCAGCAGTTTGAGAACGAACCGCATCAGGGTCGGGTGCGGCATGCCGTGCTTGGTGGCGATCCGCATGATCTGCGGGTTGCCGATCAGCTTCACGAAGATGTTGCCGAGGCGGTAATAGCCGCCGTAGCGGGCCTTCAGCTCGGTCGGGTACGCGGCCAGCGCGCGCTCGCGGTCGAGACCGGTGCGGCCCAGCGCCTGCGCGACCACCTCGGCGGCGAGCTCACCGGACTCCATCGCGTACGCGATGCCCTCGCCGTTGAAGGGGTTGACCATGCCGCCGGAGTCGCCGACCAGCAGCACGCCGCGGGTGTAGTGCGGCACGCGGTTGAAGCCCATCGGCAGCGCGGCACCGAGGATCGGGCCGTCGGCGTTGGCCTCGTCGTTCATGCCCCACTCCGGCGGCGTCGCGCCCAGCCACTCGGTGAGCATCCGCCGGTAGTTGGTCTTGCCGAACGCCGCCGACGAGTTGAGCACGCCGAGGCCGACGTTGACCCGGCCGTCGCCCATGCCGAAGATCCAGCCGTAGCCGGGCAGCAGGCGGTCGCCGCCCTCCTTGCTGCGCAGCTCCAACCAGGACTCGAGGTAGTCGTCGTCGTGCTTGGCCGGCGAGTGGTAGTAGCGGCGGACGGCCACACCGATCGGCCGGTCCTCGCGCTTGGCCAGACCGAGTGCGAGCGGGAAGCGGCCCGAGACGCCGTCGGCCGAGATGATCAGCGGCGCGTAGAACTCGCGCGGCTCGCCACCCTCGACCTCGGCGGTCACCCCGACCGCGCGGCCGGTGTCGTCGAGCACCGGACCGGTGACGTTCACTCCCGTGCGCAGGTCGGCGCCGGCCTTGACGGCCTGCTTCGCGATCAGGTCGTCGAAGTCGAAGCGGGTGCGCACCAGCCCGTAGTTGGGGAAGCTGGCGAGGTCGGGCCAGTCGAGCTCGAGCCGGACACCGCCGCCGATCACCCGCAGGCCCTTGTTGCGCAGCCAGCCCTGCTCCTCGAAGGAACCGTCGGCGGTGAGGCCCAACTTGATGAGCTGCTTGACCGCGCGCGGGGTCAGCCCGTCGCCGCAGACCTTCTCGCGGGGGAACTGCGACTTCTCCAGGACCAGCACGCGTACGCCGTGGCGCGCGAGGTGGTACGCGGTCGTGGAGCCACCCGGTCCGGCACCGACGACGATGACGTCGGCGTCGTTGTCCCTGCTGGCGGCCACTACGACTCCCCCTGGGGTTCCGGCTGTTTTCGCTCCTCGCGGGCTCGTGAAATGCTTCACAAGCTCATCGGGTGGAGTCTAGAACCGGGGATACTGCGGACGGCCAGTTAGGTATACCTAACCCCAGGGGCGGAACCGAGTTGTCGATCGATGTCCGTTTCGCCAATCCGGCATTTCCGAAAAATGCTCATTCGCGCGTGGCGCGGTGCAGCGCGACGATTCCACCCGACAGATTCCGCCAGCCGACCCGGCCCCATCCGGCGTCCTGAATTCGTGTCGCGAGATCTCGCTGGTTAGGCCACATCTGGATGGACTCGGCCAGGTAGACGTACGCGTCCGGGTTGCTGGAGACCCGCCGGGCGACCGCCGGGAGTGACCGCATCAGATACGAGAGGTAGATGGTGCGGAAGGTGAAGTTGGTGGGGTGGCTGAACTCACAGACCACGAGCCGGCCGCCGGGCCTGGTCACGCGGGCCAGCTCACGCAGCGCGCCGCGGGTGTCGACGACATTGCGAAGTGCGAAGGAAATGGTGACCGCGTCGAAGGTGGCGTCCGGAAAGGGCAGCGCCAATGCGTCGCCGGCGAGCAGCGGAACGGTCGGCCTCGTGTGCCGGCCCGCACGCAGCATTCCTACCGACAGATCCGCACCGACGGCGTACGCACCGGAACGTTCCAGTTCTTCGGTCGAGACACCGGTGCCGGCGCCGACGTCCAGCACCTTTTCCCCCGGCGCCAGGTCGAGCGCGGCGCGGGTGGCCTTTCGCCAGCCGCGGTCCTGCCCGAAGGACAGCACGGTGTTGGTCAGGTCGTACCGCTCGGCCACCCCGTCGAACATCTCGGCGACCTCGTGCGGCTGCTTGTCCAGGTTGGCTCGCGTCACCTGGCCACTCTATGGAACGGCCCGCCCCCCATCGGGGAGCGGGCCGCTGTCGCTGGTTGGTCGTGCTGGTCCGGCTGGTCAGGCGTCGGGGGTGACCGTGACGATCCGGCGCCGGCGGGCGACGAAGAACAGCACCGCACCCGCGACGACGATCAGGGCACCCACGCCACCGATGATGCCGGCCGCCGCGCCGGTGACCGGGAGGCCACCGCCGCCACCCTCGCCGGGCTCGCCCGGCGTGCCCGGCTCGGTCGGGGCCGCGCCGACGAAGACGTCGAAGCGCGCCTGGTTGTCGGCCTCGTCCGCGTCGGTGAGCTCCTTGCGCTGCTCCGCGGTGGCCGCCCGCGCCTCGTCGCCGGCCTGCTCGGGATCGGTCGCACCGGGCTCGAGCGCGCGCGCGTCGATGATGCCGTCGGTGATCACACCGGCCTTGGCGTCGTCGGCGACCTTGACGCTGATCTCCGGCAGGATGACCTCGCCCGGCTTGAGCACGACCTCGTCGTCCTCACAGATGATGCCGTTGACGTCTTCCCACTCGATGCAGTTCGCCGGCACGCTCGCGAACGAGACGCCCTCCGGCAGCTTCACCGAGTAGGCGACGCCGACCACGCGCTTGCTGCCGTGGTTGAAGATGGCCGAGTCCAGCGGCGCGGTGCCGCCCGGCGGCACCGGGGTGCGGGTCTCCTCGCCGACCTCGTCGCCGTCGGCGACCACCTCGGCGTAGACGTCCTGCGCCCAGACCGTCAGGTCGTAGGTCTTCGCCTCGACCGTGACGTCGACGTCCGCGGAGTTGTTCTCCTCGTTCGTGTCGCCGGGGACGATCGCGGCGATCGAGAAGTGGCCGCCGTCGCCCTTCTTGCCGTTGGCGTTGAAGAGCGGGATGCCGATGACCACGTCCTGGTCGGCGGCGATCTCACCGATCGGGCAGGCGTACGCGGCCGGGCCCGACTTGGTGCAGCCGTCCGGCGTGACGTAGCCGACCTTGCCCTTGAGGCCGGACAGGTCCAGCTTGACCGACACGTCCTTGGCCGCGGCGTTGCCGAAGTTGCGCAACTCGACCTGGAACGGCTTGGCCTTGGCCTCCTTCACACCCTTGGCGAGGTGGAGGCTGATCGGGGTGACGGCGACGTCCGGGCCGTCGGCGGCGTACGCCGGTCCGGCGACGGCGACCAGGCCGACCGCGAGAGCGGTGGCCGCACCGGCGCGGAGGACCACGGCGCGCAAGCGCGTGTTCATCGGCTCCTCGTGGGGGCTGTGAGGCAAATG
The DNA here is from genome assembly GCF_900188485.1 of Asanoa hainanensis. Taxonomy (GTDB): domain Bacteria; phylum Actinomycetota; class Actinomycetes; order Mycobacteriales; family Micromonosporaceae; genus Asanoa; species Asanoa hainanensis. The sequence continues at coordinate 94,269 of NZ_FZPH01000010.1, read as the reverse complement.
TTGCCTGTGGGACAGCTGAGAATTGGGAACAGCGCACGGTAACCACAGGCGCGGGCACTGCGCTAGACGGTGATCGGATAGAAAAACGCCGAGGCGGGATGGTTTCCCATCCCGCCTCGGCTCTATATGTACGACCGTCTCGCGGTCGGCGTCTCATGGGCGTTGCGTGGTCGTGTTCCTAGCGACGCCACGGACGCTATCGACCGGCGAAAACCGCCCGCTAGCAGGCGGTACCAATCGTGTGCTGACCGTTGCCGAAATGTTGCCGAAGGCTCCGACTGCCGAGCTGGCTCAGAGCGTGTTTTCAGTGCTGTTCGACGAGCGGGAGCAGCGTGCCGGCTCCGCCGCCGGGCAGCGCGATCGACGAGAAATGCGAGACCACCCGGTCGTCGGTCGGGTCGTCGGCCGGCGTGTGGTGCACCCGCAGGTGGTTGTAGAGGGTGTCCCGCTGCGCCGGAATGCGGCCCGCCGACCGGATCATCCAGATCAGCTCGTGCAAGTTGGACCGATGCCGCGCACCGGCGGAAGAGATGACGTTCTCCTCCAACATGATCGAACCGAGGTCGTCGACGCCCATGTGCAACGCGAGCTGCCCGACGTCCTTACCGGTGGTCAACCACGACGCCTGCAGGTGCGGCACGGTCTCGAAGAACAGCCGGGCCACCGCGATCAGCCGCAGGTACTCCAACGTGGTCGCCTGGGTGCGGCCCTTGAGGTGGTTGTTCTCCGGCTGGTAGGTCCACGGGATGAACGCCCGGAAGCCGCGGGTGCGGTCCTGCACGTCGCGGATCATCCGCAGGTGCTCGATCCGCTCGGCGTTGGTCTCGCCGGTGCCCATCATCATCGTCGCGGTGCTCTCGAGACCGAGCCCGTGCGCGATCTCCATGACCTCGAGCCAACGGGCGCCGGACTCCTTGAGCGGCGCGATCGCCTTGCGCGGCCGATCGGGCAGCATCTCCGCACCGGCGCCGGCGATCGAGTCGAGCCCGGCCGTCTTGATCCGGGAGATCGCCTCCTCCAGCGAGACGCCGGAGACCTTGGCCATGTGCAGAATCTCGGACGGACCGATCGAGTGGATGACCAGCTGCGGGTAGGCGGCCTTGACGGAGCTGAACAGCTCTTCGTAGTACTCGACGCCGTACTCCGGGTGGTGCCCGCCCTGGAGCATGACCTGCGTCGCGCCGAGCTCGACCGCCTCGCCGCAGCGCCGCAGGATCTCCTCGGTCGGGTGGGTCCAGCCCTCGGCGTGCTTCGGCGCCCGGAAGAAGGCGCAGAACTTGCAGGCCGTCACGCAGACGTTCGTGTAGTTGATATTGCGATCGATCAGGTACGTGACGATGCCGTCCGGATAGCGGCGGCGCCGCACCGCGTCGGCCGCCTCGCCGAGCGCATGAAACGGCGCCTCGGTGTAGAGCAGCAACGCCTCCTCGGCGGTGATCCGCCCACCGTCGGCGCCCCGCTGCAAAATCTCGTCGATCTCCCGCCGGTTATCCACGAAGCGAGCCTAGCCCGCGCCGATCAGGCCGCACGCCGGACCGCGCGGGTAGTGTCGAGCGTCGCGTAGGGGGTGCGGGTGATTCACGGCGTTTGGACGGGCGGGCGGCTGGGTCTTTGGGGTGAGCAGCCGCCCGAGGTTCCCGGCGCGCTCGCCACGCTGACGCTTACCTTGCCGACGGTCGACGGCAAGCCAGTGCCCGCCTCCGAAGAACCACCGCCCGACGCCACCCTGGCCGCGTGGCCCGTCGAGGCCGTTCTTCTCGACCCGGGCCCCGCCCTGGACCTGCTCCTCGACATCGACGATCTGGACTGGACGCCGGGTGGTGACCTGCGCTACCTCGCGGTGGTTGCCTCGTACGCCGCCGGGTTGCTCCGCCGGGGTCGGTTGCTCCCCGCGCTCGTCACCGCCGACGGTGCGCACGCCGCCCGCTGGCGCCCGGTGCTGACCGGGCGCGACGCCGCCGCGTTCCGGGAGTTGGCCGCCGCGATGCCGGGCGCGGTCCGGGCTGCCGACGCGGCACCGCCGGGCCAGGTGCTGCGCGACCTGCTGGACGCGTTCACCGACGCCGCCGCCCGCCGCAGCCTGCCGGAGCGGCTCCTGCTCGGCCACCGCCCCGGCCCGAAGGCGCCGGTCGCCGACCGGTGGATGCGCGCGCTCACGGCGGACGATCCCACGGTCACCGCGACCACCGCGCAACGCCCCGAGCTGGCCGCGTTGCGCACCGCGCTGGACGGCTGGCACCGCTCGGCGCACCAGGCCAACGAGCCGGTCCGCGTCTGCTTCCGGCTTGTCGAGCCGTTGCCGACCACCGACCGCTGGGACCTCGAGTTCGCACTCCAGTCGGTCGACGACCCGTCGCTGTACGTACCCGCGGACGTGATCTGGGCCGGTCAGCGGGTGCCCGGCCTGCCCGCCCGCCCGGACGAGACCCTGCTCGCCGGCCTGGGCCGGGCGGTCCGGCTGTTCCCGCCGCTCGACGAGGCCCTGCGCGAGGCCCAACCCACCGAGAGCATCCTCGACACGGCGGCGGCGTTCACGTTCCTCCGCCAGGCCGCGCCCCTCCTGCAAGCCGCCGGCTACGGGGTGCAGCTGCCGGCCTGGGCCGGCCGCAAGACCCTGGGCCTGAAGCTGACCACGCGCACCAAGTCGACGGCCGGCGGCGGCAAGGCGCTGGCCGCGCAGGGTGTCGGCAAGGACCAGCTGGTCGACTTCAAGGTCGACCTGATGGTCGGCGACGAGGAGATCAGCGCCGCCGACCTGCACGACCTGGCCCGCCTGAAGGTGCCGCTGCTGCGGGTCAAGGGCCGCTGGGTCGAGCTCGACGACCGCCAGCTCACGGCCGCCATCCGGGCCGTCGAACAGCACCGCACCGGCGAGCTGACCATCGCCGAGGTGCTGGGCCAGGTCGCCGCGGGCGGCGAGGAGGACCTCCCCCTGGTCGCGGTCGACGCGGACGGCTGGCTCGGCGACCTGCTCTCCGGGGACGCGGACCACCGCCTGCAACCAACCGCGACCCCACCCACCTTCCAGGGCACGCTGCGCCCGTACCAGGAACGCGGTCTGTCCTGGTTGGACTTCCTGTCCAGACTGGGAATCGGCGGCATCCTCGCGGACGACATGGGTTTGGGGAAATGTATCGGTCCGGAGTCCCCGGTCTTCCTGAACGGCACCCTGGTGAGTGCCGAAGACGCCTGGCAGCGATACGGGGACGGGACCAGCACGTTCGACGACGGCGAAGGCCAGTGGCGGACGCCGACCGAACCGCTGGTGACAAACGCGTTGGATGCCCAGGGACGGATGGTCGTCAGTCCTGTCACCCGGCTTTACCGCCAGCGAATCGCGGAGAAAGTCCGCTTGGTGGAACTCGATGACGGCAGCCAACTCACGGTGACCCGACGGCACCGCTTGCGCGGTGTCGAGGAGTGGACCCGCGACTTCTCGGTTGGCGACACTCTCTGTGTGCCGGGGCGGCTCGAATGGTCCGGCGCACCGGTCGCACACGATCTTGTGCGGCTGCTTGCCTGGCAGATCAGCGAGGGCGACGAGTCCCGCAACGGAACACTGCGGATCACCCAGAAAGATCCGGCGATCCTGCACGCGCTCGTCCGGCACATTCACGCGGTCGGCGACAGGTTCCAGCTCACCATGAACTCGCCCCGGGTCTTCCCCGACCGGAACTGCCATGTGCTGCGCATGTGCAGCGCCGGCTATGCGGCGTTCCTGCGGCAGCACGGGTACGAGTGGGGCCGGCGCTCGGCGCACAAGCGGATACCCGACCTGGTGATGGCGGCCGACGAGGCCAGCGTCCGGTTGTTCCTGCGCGAGTTCTTCAGCGCCGAGGGGTCTGTTAACCAGCGGATGCGGATGGTGGAGATCTCGTCGGCGTCGAGGTGGTTGATGGACCAGCTCGTGACCCTGCTGCGGCGTTTCGGGGTCTGGATGCGGGTCACCACCAAGAACAAGACCGCCGTCAACGGATCGGGTATTGCTCGCCCGTACCGCGTTGGTGTGATCGGTGGAGGCAGCCTCCGCCGATTCAACGCGCTGGTGGGTTTCAGCGATCCGATCAAGCAAGGAAAATTGGACGGAATCTGCGCAACCAAGGTCAACACCAACGTCGAGGGGATTCCAGGCAGTGACCTGCTGCGGGCCGCCCACGCGTTGACCAAGCTCCCGCAACGTCATTTTGGTGTCGGCACCGTCTACTTCGCCGGCTCGCAGGAATTATCGCGGCCGACCGCCACCGCGGCCGTTGAAGCGATCGACCGGATCCTGTCGGGCGAAGCCGAGCGCGCCTACCAGGCGCTGCCCACCAGCAAGTGGACCACTCGGACCAGAGCTGCCTATGCGGCCCTGGATCGGCCAGCCTTGGCAGACCTCCGCGAACGACTCGAGGGACGCACCAACCAGCAGGTTTACTACTCGCGGGTGACCAGCATCCAGGACGTCGACTACACCGGCGAGGTGTACGACTTCGAGGTGGCCGGCGAGCACAACTTCGTCGCGGGCGGGATGTTGTGCCACAACACCGCTCAGACGTTGTCGTTGTTGCTCGCCGAACGGGAGCGCGGCGCCGTCGGGAGCACGTTGTTGGTTTGTCCCATGTCGTTGGTGAGCAACTGGCGCAAGGAGGCCGAGAAGTTCGCGCCCTCGCTCGACGTCTACGTGCACCACGGCGCGACGCGGGACGCCGCACGGCTGGGGAAGGCCGATCTCGTCATCACCACGTACGGGACGGCCTTGCGTGATCTGGAGGCGCTGCGGGCCGTCGAATGGGGGCGCGTCGTGTGTGACGAGGCGCAGGCCATCAAGAACTCGGGCACGCGGCAGTCGCAGGCCGTGCGGGCCATTCCGGCCCGGACTCGGCTCGCCCTGACCGGCACGCCGGTCGAGAACCATCTGGCCGAACTCTGGTCCATCATGGACTTCGCCAACCCGGGCCTGCTCGGGCCGGCCAAGACCTTCCGGCGGCGCTACCAGGAGCCGATCGAGGTGCGGCAGGACGAGGACGCCGCCGCCGCGTTGAAGCGGGCCACCGGGCCGTTCGTGTTGCGCCGGCTCAAGACCGACAAGACCATCATCTCCGACCTGCCGGAGAAGCTGGAGATGAAGGTCTGGTGTCCGCTGACCCCCGAGCAGGCGGCGCTCTACCAGGCCGTCGTCGACGACATGCTCAACAAGATCGGGTCGAGCATGGGCATCGAGCGGCGCGGCAACGTACTGGCCGCGATGACCCGGCTCAAGCAGGTCTGCAACCACCCGGCGCACCTGCTGCGGGACGGGTCCAAGCTGGCCGGCCGGTCCGGCAAGCTCGCCCGACTGCAGGAGCTCGCCGAGGAGATCGTCGAAGAGGGCGACAAGGGCCTGGTCTTCACGCAGTACGCCGAGTTCGGCTCGCTGCTCCAGCCGTATCTGGCCGCGCACCTCGACCGGCCGGTGCTCTGGCTCCACGGTGGACTGTCGAAGCAGCGGCGGGACGAGCTGGTCACCCGGTTCCAGAACGACCCGGAGCCGATGATCTTCCTGTTGTCGCTGAAGGCGGCGGGCACCGGGCTCAACCTGACCGCCGCCAACCACGTGATCCACGTCGACCGGTGGTGGAATCCTGCGGTCGAGGACCAGGCCACCGACCGCGCGTACCGGATCGGGCAGGCACGCAACGTGCAGGTCCGCAAGTTCGTCTGCACCGGCACGATCGAGGAGCGAGTCGACGAGATGATCGAGCGCAAGAAGGCGTTGGCGCAGCGGGTCGTCGGCACCGGCGAAGAGTGGCTGACCGAGCTGTCCACCGAGGAGCTGCGCGACCTGTTCGCGCTCGACCCGAAGGCGGTGGGCTGATGCCGGTCGGTCCCGACGGCTGGTTCGAGGGCGGCAAGACGATCAAGGTCGAGGGCGGCATCAAGGCCCGCTCGCGGCGCGGCTCGATCGGCGAGGAGTGGTGGTCCCGGAGGTTCATCGACATCCTCGAGGGCATCTGTGACAAGGGCCGGCTCGACCGGGGCCGCAGGTACGCCCGCCAGGGCCAGGTGCTCAACCTCGACCTCGAGCCGGGCCGGCTGAGCGCCCGGGTGCAGGGCTCACGCGCCGAGCCGTACCAGGTGGAAGTCACGATCCCGGTGTTCGACGCGGAGGCCTGGACCCGCGTCGAGGAGGCGCTGGCGCACCAGGCGGTGTTCCGGGCCAAGCTGCTCGCCGGCGAGATGCCGACCCAGATCGTCGCCGTCTTCGACGACCTGCGACTGCCGCTGTTCCCGGCGGAGCTCGACATGAAGTGCAGCTGCCCGGACTGGGGTTTTCCCTGCAAGCACCTGTCCGCGGTGCTCTACCTGCTCGCGGAGGCGTTCGACGACGACCCGTTCCTGGTGCTGGCCTGGCGGGGCCGGGCGCGCGACGAGCTGCTGGGCGCGCTGCGCGGGCCGGCGGTCGAGACACCTCCGGCCGACCCGCTGGACGTGCCCGACCGGCCGCTGGGGCTGCACGACTTCTACAGTCCGGCGGTCTCGCTGGCGAAGCTCAAGGAGTTGCCGGGTGGGGCGAGCGCGCCGCCCGAACTGCTCCTGCGGGTGCTGGATCCGCCGGCCGTGCGGGTGCGGCACATTCCCCTCGTCGACCTGCTGCGGCCCGTCTATCGGGACCTCGGCGAGGATCAGGCGTCGTAGTCGACGACCAGCTTGTCGGTGACCGGGCTCGACTGGCACGTGAGCACGTAACCGCGCTCGACCTCGTCGGGCTCCAGCGCGTAGTTGCGCGCCATCGTGACCTCGCCCTCGACGATCCGCGCGCGGCAGGTCGAGCACACGCCGCCCTTGCAGGCGAACGGCAGCTCGGACCGCACCCGCAGCGCGGCGTCTAAGACCCGCTCGTCGCGGCGCATCCGCAGGGTGGAGACCCGGCCGTCGAGCAGCACGGACACCTCGACGGGCGCGGCGTCGTCGACCGTACTGGGCCGCCGGGGCGGCTCTGGCGCCTCGTCTACGTGGAAGAGCTCGGTGTGCACTGCGCGATGGCCCGCCAGCACGTTGCGCGCGTCGGTGACCAGACCGTACGGCCCGCACAGGAACCACTCGTCGACGCTGTCCGCGGGGACGAGCCGGTCGAGGATGCGGGCGAGGCGGTCGGCGTCGATCCGGCCGGACAGCAGCTCGGACTCGCCGGGTTCCTGGGAGAGCACGTGTACGAGGTGCAGGCGGGCGGCGTAGCGGTCCTTGAGGTCGGCCAGCTCGTCGGCGAACATCACGCTGCGGGCGAACCGGTTGCCGTAGAGCAGCGTGAACTGGCTGCGCTCCTCGACCGCGAGCGCGGTGGCGACCAGCGAGAGCACGGGTGTGATGCCCGAGCCCGCGGCGATCGCGCCGTAGTGCCGCTGCCGGCCGGCCTCGAACGCCGAGGTGAACTTGCCCAGCGGCGGCATCACGTCGATCGCGTCGCCCCGCCGCAGCGCACCGGCCGCGTAGCTGGAGAAGACGCCGCCCGGGATCTCCTTGACGCCGATCCGGAGCAGCCCCGTTTCGGCCAGCTCGGCGGGCGTCGAGCAGATCGAGTACGAGCGCCGCGCGTCGTCGTCGACCTTGCGCACGGTGAGGTGCTGCCCGGCCCGGAAGGCGAACTGCTCGCGCAGCTCGGCGGGCACCGCGAAGGTGATCGCGACGGCGTCGTCGGTCAACCGGTCGATCGCCGCCACGGGCAGCGGGTGGAAGACCGGACGCCGGCGCGTGGGCCGGCTGATCGTCACGCTCATCGTCAGTAGGCCTTCATCGCGTCGAACGGCTCGCCGCAGGCGCGGCAGCGCCACAGCGCCTTGCACGCGGTCGAGCCGAAGCGGCTGAGCTGCTCGGTGTCGGGCGAACCGCAGTTGGTGCAGCGGACGGCCAGCGACAGCGCGACCGGCCGCGTGGGGCCGGGCGGGGCGACACCGGCGGCGGCCAGCTTTTCCCGCCCACCGGGCGAGATCCAGTCGGTGCTCCAGGCGGGCGCGAAGACGGTGCGGACCTCGTGGTCGGCGTGCCCGGCGGCGCGCAGGGCGGCACCGATGTCGGCGCGGATCACGTCCATCGCCGGGCAGCCGGTGTACGTCGGCGTGATCGTGACCGTGACATGGCCGCGGTCGTCGGTATCGACCGCACGCAGGATGCCGAGCTCGTCGATGGTGACCACGCGCAGCTCCGGGTCGACGACCCCGGCCACCGCCTCGCGCGCGGCGGTCACCACCGCGCTCCCGGATGGGCCCGGTGCAGTTGCTGCATCTCGGCCAGCAGCTCGACCAGGTGGGTGCGCTCACCGGTCGGCTCGGCGACCGGCGCCGGCACGGTCAGCGTGGCCCGGCCGAGCACGTCTTCCACAGTGGACGTCCACGCCTTGCGCAGCTCGGCCGGGTCGACGGGCCCGCCGTCGTCGCCGGCGAACAGACCGTCGACGAAGGGCCACAGGGTGTCGAAGGACGCCTGCATGCGCTGGTGTGACTCGTCGGTGCCGTCACCGAGCCGCAGTGTCCACAGTGTGGCGTGGTCGAGGTGGTAGGCCGACTCCTTGCGCGCTTTGCCAGCGATGGCGGAGAGCCGCTCGTCGCCGGCGCCGGCCAGGGCCTCGTAGCACGGCAGTTGGAACGCCGAGAGCAGCAGCAGCTTGGCGATCACCACGCCGAAGTCGGGCTCCGGCTGCTCGACCAAGCGGCAGTTGCGGAAGTCCGCCGGCCCACGCTGGTAGGCGAGCGCGTCCTCGTCGCGGCCCGCGCCCTCCAGCTCGCCGGCGTAGGTCAGCAGCAGCCGGGCGGCACCGAGCTGGTCGAGCGCGATGTTCGCCAGCGCGACGTCTTCCTCCATCTCCGGCCCGGCGGCGTACCAGGCGCCGAGTCGCTGCGCGGTGACGAGTGCGTCGTCGCCGAGCCGGAGGACGTAGTCGACCGTGGTCACAGGTGCTTCGCTCCGTCGGGTACGTCGTAGAAGGTGGGGTGCCGGTAGACCTTGTCGGCGGCCGGGTCGAAGAAGGAGTCCTTCTCGTCGGGGCTCGACGCCGTGATGGCGGTGGCGGGCACGACCCAGATGGAGACGCCCTCCTCCCGCCGGGTATAGACGTCGCGGGCGTTGCGCAGCGCCATCTCCGCGTCGGGCGCGTGCAGGCTGCCGACGTGGGTGTGCGACAACCCGCGCCGGGGCCGCACGAAAACCTCGAACAAGGGCTCGCCCGTCATACGGCCACCACTTCCTCTTGCTTGGCGGCGTACGCCGCGGCTGCCTCGCGTACCCAGGCACCGTCTGAATGGGCCCGGCGGCGGTGCGCCATCCGCTCGGCGTTGCAGGGGCCGTCGCCCTTGATCACCCGCATCAGCTCGTCGAAGTCGGGCGCGGTGAAGTCGTGTGCCTGCCGCTCGCTGTTCCACCGGAGGTCCGGGTCCGGGATCCGCAGGCCCAGCACGCCGGCCTGCTGGACGCACATGTCGACGAAGCGCTGCCGCAGGTCGTCGTTGGAGAAGCGCTTGATCTTCCACGCCATCGACTGGGCGGAGTGGGTGGAGTCGGTGTCCGGCGGGCCGAACATCGCCAGCGACGGGTACCACCAGCGGTCGACGGCGTCCTGGGCCATCGCGTGCTGCTCCGGCGTGCCGTGCGACAGGGTGTGCAGGATCTCGTAGCCCTGCCGCTGGTGGAAGGACTCCTCCTTGCAGATCCTGATCATCGCCCGGGCGTACGGGCCGTAGGAGCAGCGGCACAGCGGCACCTGGTTGACGATGGCGGCGCCGTCGACGAGCCAGCCGATCGCGCCGATGTCGGCCCAGGTCAGCGTCGGGTAGTTGAAGATCGAGCTGTATTTCTGCCGGCCGTCGAGCAGCATGTCGACCAGTTCCGCGCGGGTGATGCCGAGGGTCTCGGCGGCCGCGTAGAGATAGAGGCCGTGCCCCGCCTCGTCCTGGACCTTGGCCAGCAGGATCGCCTTGCGCTTGAGCGAGGGCGCGCGGGTGATCCAGCTCCCCTCGGGCTGCATTCCGATGATCTCGGAATGGGCGTGCTGGGCGATCTGCCGGACCAGGCCACGCCGGTAGGCATCGGGCATCCAGTCGCGCGGCTCGATCTTCTGGTCGGCGTCGATGACGGCGTCGAAGTAGTCCTGAAGTGCCGCCGGATCGCCCTCGACCCGACCACGGTGCGCGGCGGCGCGCAGCGCCGCCTCGGCGGCCTCGACCTGCCCGAGGAGACCACCGTCGGACCCGGCATCCGGGCCGGCGAAGTCATTCCCGTACATGCCCTCAGTGTTACAGCTTCCTGACACACAAGCCAGCATCTGTAACAAACCCGTGGCGCGAAATCACCCTGAGTGACCAGCTCTATGCAATGCGCAAATGCTTTCTTCCACTATGGACAATGACTCGGCTCACTTGGATGTCTAAGATTTCCTTAACTCTGTAGGCGATTGACCCCCAAACGGCGTTATATCGGGCCGCTAACGCAATTTCCACCCGTGCTATCGGCGTGGGGGCGGTCGTAGACTTCACCCCGGTAGATCGCCACCCCCTGCGGTCAATTACCGAGAGCCACCCCCCGGCCAGAAAACAACCGGAGATCACCCTTCATGCGTCCACGCGTGGTTATGGTGCTCGCCATCGCAGCTCTGCTGCTCGGCGGTGTGCTGCTGGTGCCCGCCGCCTACGCCAAGATGAGCGACGGCGGTGACGGCGGCACGGTCGCGACGGCTGCCGGCCCGGCTCCGACGATCCCCCCAAAGGTGGTCGAACCACCCCAGCCGACGCTCGCCGCCCAGCCGGTCTCGGTCAAGGTCGACGGTTTCTACTCGTGGGCCCTGATGGACCTCAAGTCGGGCAAGATCTCCGGCTCGAAGAACAGCGCGTCACAGACGAGCTCGACCGAGTCGATGATCAAGACCTGGATCGTCGCTGATTATCTGCGTCAACTGGATGAATCGGGCAAACCGCTTACCTCTACTTATAAAGAGCAGATCCAGCGGGCGATCCGGAACAGCGACGACGATGCCGCCGGCACCCTCAACAAGCTCGGCGGCGGCACCACCCAGACCAAACGCATGATCAGCTGGTGCGGCCTGAAGAACACCCACCTTGGCACGGTCGACGGCTACGAAGGCTGGTGGAGCTTCACCGAGATGTCCGCCCAGGACGTGACGCGGCTCGGCAAGTGCATCCAGTCCGGCAAGGCGGCGGGCAAGAAATACACCCCGCTGGTGCTCAGCGAGATGACCAAGGTCGAAGGCAAGGTCAGCCAGCAGGGGAAGAGCAGCGGCGGTGGTCGCTGGGGCGTCATCGACGGCCTGCCCAAGGAGATCGTCAGCAAAGAGGGCCCGATCAGCTTCAAGAACGGCTGGACGCCGCTCGTCTACGACAACGACTGGCACATCAGCTGCCTGGCCATCAGCAAGGACTGGGTACTCGCCGTACAGACTCGGTATCCCATTTCGAACGGTTTGGCATATGGTGCGAAGGTGTGTCAGGACACCGCTACCCAGCTGGTGACCCCGAAGGTCGGCGCGGCGCTGAAGATCCCTTCTGCCAGCGGCAGCAAGGGCTGACCGTTGGCGACCACTCCTAAGCGGCGCCGAGGCCGGCGCGCCACGACCGTTGTCGCAATAGCCGTCGTCCTCGCCGCTCTCGCGGTGGCGGGGATACGGCTCTGGCCCGGCTCCCCGATGGCCACCCGCGCCGCGGCCCGCTGGGAGACCCCGCCCGGACTGACCGGCGCCACCGGTGACCCCGACGCCTCGCCGACCACCCCACCGGCCAAGCCCTCCCCCAAGCCCACGCTCAAGCCCCTGCCGGTCGCGGCCACGGACGTCAAGATCGACCACACCGGCTGGTACTCGTGGGCGCTGCTGGACACCCGTACCGGCAAGATGTCCGGTCCGGCCGACCGGACCGACCTGAGCACCACCGCCTCGCTGATCAAGTCGTGGATCGGCGCCGACTTCCTGCGCCGCTCCGCCGAGCAGGGCACCGAACCGAGCGCGTCGCGGATGGCCCAGGTCTCGACGATGATCAGGGACAGCGACAACAACGCCGCGCAGTCGCTCTACGAGGCCAACGGCGGGTCGCCCTCGATCAAGCGGCTCATCTCCATGTGCAAGCTCAAGGACAGCAAGGTCGCGGCCGACGGCGGCTGGAGCCGCACGCTGCTCTCCCCGGCCGACGTCACCCGCCTCGGCGCCTGCATCGCGAACGGCACGGCCGCCGGTCCGAAATGGACCAAGTACCTGCTCGACGAGATGCGCGCGGTACGCGGCACGGGCAACTTCGGCATCCGCAAGGCCTTCCCGGCGGCCGACCAGAAGAAGATCGCCATCAAGAACGGCTGGGTCGACCGGCAGCGCGAGCAGGAGTACCACGTCAGCTGCATGGCGATCGGCGACGGCTGGGTCGTCGGTGTGATGACCAAGTACGACATCAGCAAGGGCTACACGTACGGCGCCAACATCTGTGAGCAGGTCGGCGAGCAGCTTCGCGCGGCCGCCGGCTAGATCTTTCAAGTTCCGGGTGCGGCCCGCGCCGGCTCGCTAACCTGACCAAGGAATCTTGGACAGAACGAAGGTCTGCCACCCTTCGTCCGGCGCATCCGGGGCTGACGTTGAGCACTAGCCATAGGCGGCGCCGGGACAACCGCGCCATGACCGTCATCGCCGTCATCGGCGTACTCGCCGTGCTCGGTTTCGCGGGAGCGCGGTTCTGGCCCGGGTCGCCGTTCGCCGCTCGGTCGGCGGCGCGCTCCCGGGTCATGCCCCAGCCCGTCGCCACCGGACAGCTGCCCGAGTCGGCGCCCAGAACCGCCGCGTCGAAGCTCGCGCCGCTGCCGGTGAAAGCGACCGAGATCAGGATCTCGCATAGCGGCTGGTACTCGTGGGCGCTGCTGGACACCCGTACCGGCGAGCTGTTCGGCCCGTCCGACCGCACCGCCCTGAGCACCACCGCGTCGCTGATCAAGTCGTGGATCGGCGCGGACTTCCTGCGGCGTGCGGCCGAGCAGGGAGTGCGGCCCAGCACGGAAGAGACCGAGCTGGTCGAGACGATGATCCGCGACAGCGACAACGAGGCGGCGGAGGAGTTGCACGCCGCGAACGGCCGGGACGAGTCGATCCGGCGCCTGATCTCGATGTGCGGGTTGCACGACAGCCTGGTCGCCCCGGACGGCGGCTGGAGCGGCACCATGCTGTCTCCCGCCGACATCACCCGGCTCGGTGCGTGCATCGCGGACGGGCGGGCGGCCGGGCCGACCTGGACCGACTACCTGCTCGACCAGCTGCGGGCGGTCCGCGACGAGGGCGACTTCGGCATCCGCAAGGCGTTCCCGGAGGACCAGCAGAAGACGATCGCCACGAAGAACGGTTGGGTCGACCGGGAGGAGGAGCAGGAGTACCACGTCAGCTGCATGGCCATCGGCGCCGGCTGGGTGGTCGGCGTGATGGCCCGCTACGAGATCGAGAAAGGCCCCGCGTACGGCGCCGAGATCTGCCGCCTGGTCGGCTCGGAGCTCCGCCGGGCGGCCGGGGGCTGACCCTCAGTCCGTGTAGAAGGCCGGGCCCGTGTCGGGGAGCTCCGGCGCCTCGCCGGCGATCGCCGCGCGGCGGGCGAACTCCTTCAGGCCGGCGATCTGGCGCTCGCCGAGGGAGAAGTCGAGCACCCGGAAGTACTCGGCCAGCGTCGCCGCGTCGAACGGCTCCCAGCGGGCCGCGGCGGCCGCGACCTCGTCGAGCTCTGCCAGGCACAGCTCGCGCGACCGCAGGAACGCCTCGTGCACCTCTTTGACCTGGCCCGGGTTGCGTTCGGCGAAGTCCTTCCGGGCGGCCCAGACGGCGAACACCATCGGCAGGCCGGTCCACTCCCGCCAGGCCTGGCCCAGGTCGGTGACGGTCAGCCCGCGACCCGGCGCCTCGTAGAGCGCCCGCAGCGCGGCGTCGCCGATCAGCACCGCGGCGTCGGCCTCCAGCAGCATCTGGGTGAGCTCGGGCGGGCAGCGGAAGTATTCGGGTGTCACGCTGTGCCGCTGGGTCAGCAGCATCTGCGCGAGCAGCACACCGGTTCGCGAGGTCGACCCCAGCGCGACCCGGGCGCCGTCCAGCTCGTCGAGCGGCTTGGTCGAGACCATGTTGACGGACAGCACCGGGCCGTCGCTGCCGACCGCGATGTCGGGCAGCAGGACCAGCTCGTCGGCGTGGCGGAGGTATTCGACAAGCGATATCGGGCCGATGTCGAGGTCGCCGGCGACCAGCGCGGTGTTGAGCTTGTCCGGGGTGTCCTTGTGGAGGTCGACGTCGAGCAGGGCACCCGAGCGCATCAGGCCCCAGTAGATCGGAAGACAGTTCAGGAACTGGATGTGCCCGACCCGGGGCCTGCGAATCTCCATCATGGTGACCTCACCGTATCCCGAGCAGTGGGACGCCGCTCAGGCGACCGCCACGGATGTGACGCGCTCCTGCCGGATGGCCCGCGCGACCGGCACCGCGACGGCGACCACCGCGAGGACTCCCGCCAGGCCGAACCCGAGCACCAGCGCCCGCGGCGAGAAGGGGCCGAGGAGGGCGCCGGCCAGCACGTACCCGAACATCGCTCCGCCGTTGGCCGCGGCGTTGAGGCCGGCGAACGCCCGGCCGCGCGCCCGCTCCGGCACCCGGCGCGAGACCAGGACGGTGCTGAACACGCCGAGACCGCCGTTGAGCAGGCCACCGGCCAGCCAGAGCAGCACGACCACCCAGACACCGGGCGCGGCCGCGCTGAGCACGACCGGCACGCAGGTGGAGCCCAGCAGGACGAGCAACGCGCGGACCAGACTCGCGTCGTCGTCGTACCGGCGGACCGCCTTCGCGAACACCCAGGCGCCGGCCGCCATGCCGGCGGTCCAGGACGCGGTGACCAGCCCGAACGCCGAGGCGGAGGCGCCCAGGGTGTCGCGGATGAAGAAGACCTCGACGACGTTGACACCGCCGACGCCGGCGACCACGGCGCCGAAGGCCAGGAAGGTGGCCAGCAACAGGCCGTCGCCGCGCAGGGTCCAGGCCGTCTTGGCCGCTGCCGCCGCCGCTTCGGGAGTGGCGCCGCGACGGGTCTTCAGCAGCAGCCCCGCGCCGGCGATGGCCAGGTACGTGACGGCACCGATCAGCAGGGGTGGCCGGGTGCCGAACGCGCCGACCAGGAAGCCGGCCGCCGCCGGCCCGGTCAGCATGCCGATCATCGACGCGGTCTGCCCGATCGCGCTCGCCTTGGGCAGGTCGTCGCGCGTGACCATCGAGGGCACCAGCGCGGCGAACACCGGGTTGGTGATCGCGAGCCCGGAGGCCAGCACGGCGACCAGGGCGATCACGGCGACGGGCGCGGTGACGAAGGCCAGCGCGGCGCAGACCAGCGCCTGGGCGACGCCGATGCCGACCAGCAAGGTGCGGCTGTCGCCCCGGTCGGCCAGCCGGCCCGCCAGCGGAGCCAGCGCGACCAGCGGCAGCGTCGCGGCCAGCCAGAGCCCGGAGACGGCGAGACCGCCGGAGCCGCGCTCCTGCAGGGCAAGCGCGAGCGTGGTGGCGACGAGCGTCTCGCCGGCCATGGACAGAGCACGCGAGCCGGCAGTGACGTAGACGTCACTCCAGCGCGACGAACCAGCAGATGCGAAGGACATGTTTCGAAAATAATCCTTCACATCTGCTAGGGCAACCCCCTCGATGAACTCAGTCGTCGGGGAAGGCGGCGAAATGCACGCGAACCGTGCGAGCTCCGTCCGGCGGCGCCTCCGGGCGGTGCCGTTTCTTGAGCGGGTCGATCAACTCGTGCACCTGCTCGAGGAAGGTCTTGAGCTCGTCGGCGGTCACGAAGATCGTCGAGGTCGTGAGTCCGGCGGCGTCGCGCCACTCCTGCGGCTCGTCGCGGGCACGGGACAGGAACGCCCGCAGGCGCGCCTGGTCCCGCTCGAGGTAGACGGCCATCAACGCGTCCTCGGCCGCCCGCGTCTCCGGGTCGCCGCGGCCCTGCTCGAGGTCGATCTGAAAGGAGTGCGCGGGGCTCTGCCAGACCCGCTCGCGCCCGTCCCCCCGACTCGGCGCCTCCTCGATCATGTTGACCTTGGCCAGCTCACGCAGGTGATAGCTGGTAGCGCTGGGCGACAACCCGACAATCTCCGCGAACTCGGTGGCGGTCGTCGGCTCCCCGGTCGAGTTGAGGTGCTCGAGAATCGCCAACCGAGCCGGATGCGCCAACGCCCGCATCATCTTCGGATCCGTGATCTGACGCCGCTCCTGCCCGACCTCCGCCATAAAGACATCGTCCCACCGCCGCCGTAAATGCCTGGCCGCCGGTCCGGGGCGGGCGTAACGTGGAGCGCCGCCGCGCTGGAAGCGTGGTTACCGGGCACTGCCGGCACCGCTGCGCGCGGAGTTCCGGGCGGCCCAGGTCTTCCCGAGTCCCACTGACCACCGCCGGAAGGTTTCCTCGGATGACCCTGCCCGCTGATCACCTTGTCAACACCGATGCCACCGAGCCCGCTTCCGATCTCGAGACCGACCTCGGCGCCGAGCGGGACCATCTGACCGCGTCCCGGGCCGCCCTGCGCCGGATGCGCGACCGTGCCGAAGCCCTGTTCAGCACCGGCGGCAACGTCGCCGGTGACGCCTACACCGCCGAGACGCTCGGGCGTACGCTCGCCCGCCGCGTCGCGGAGCTCGCCGACGACCCGGACACCCCGCTGTTCTTCGGGCGGCTCGACTTCGGCAGCGGCCCGGCCGCCGAGGACCACGCGGGGCACCGCTACCACGTCGGGCGCCGGCACGTCACCGACGACGACGGTGAGCCGATGGTGCTCGACTGGCGTGCGCCGGTGTCCCGGGCGTTCTACCGGGCCAGCGCCCGCGAGCCGCAGGGCATCGCGGTGCGGCGCCGGTTCGGGTTCGCCGCCGGGCTGCTGACCAGCTTCGAGGACGAGCACCTGGACCGGGGTGAGGAGCTCGGCACCACCAGCCGGATCCTGACCGCCGAGATCGAGCGGCCCCGTGTCGGGCCGATGCGCGACATCGTCGCCACCATCCAGCCCGAGCAGGATGAGCTGGTCCGGGCCGACCTGGACGTCTCGATCTGCGTGCAGGGCGCACCCGGCACGGGAAAGACCGCGGTCGGGCTGCACCGCGCCGCGTACCTGCTCTACCTGCACCGCGAGCGGCTGCGCCGGTCGGGCGTGCTGGTGGTCGGGCCGAACCGGGCGTTCCTGTCCTACATCTCGGCGGTGCTGCCCGCGCTCGGCGAGGTCGAGGTCGAGCAGGCGACGGTGGACGACCTGATCGCAGCCGTCCGGGTGCGCGCCGAGGACTCCCCCGCCGCCGCGACGGTCAAGCACGACGCCCGGATGGCCACCGTCCTGGCGACCGCCCTCGACGCCCGCATCGGCGGCGACGTCGAGCCGATGACGGTGTCCGACGGCTCGTACCGCTGGCGGATCGGTGCCGAGGTCCTCCGCCGCCTGGTCGCCGACGTGCGGGCCGAGAACCTGCCCTACGGCACCGCCCGCGAACGGATCCGCGCCCGGGTGGTCAGCCTGCTGCAACGCCAGTCCGAGGCGCGCCGCGGCGACTCGCCCAACGACGCCTGGCTACGCCGGATGGGCAAGGCCAAGGAGGTCACCGAGTTCCTCGACCGGGTCTGGCCAGCGATCACGCCGGAAGGCCTGGTCGCGGAGATCCTCACCGACCCGCCGGCCGGGGTGCTGACCGACGACGAACGCGAGCTGATCCGCTGGCCGGCCGCGCCGCGCTCGCTCAAGACGGCCAAGTGGACCACTGCCGACCTGGTGCTGGTCGACGAGGCCGCCGGCCTGATCGAGCGCCGCCCGAGCTTCGGCCACGTGGTGGTCGACGAGGCGCAGGACCTGTCGGCGATGCAGGCCCGCGCGATCGCCCGGCGCAGCGAGCACGGCTCGATCACCCTGCTCGGCGACCTCGCCCAGGGCACCGCGCCGTGGGCCGCCGCCGACTGGCGCGACACCCTGCGCCACCTCGGCAAGCCGGACGCGGAAGTGGTCCCGCTGACCATCGGCTTCCGGGTTCCGGCCGCGGTGGTCGCGTTCGCCAACCGCCTGCTGCCCGCGCTGGCGGTCGACGTGCCCGCCGCCCGCTCGCTGCGGAACGACGGCGGGCTGACCATCGAGCAGGTGGCCGACCTCGACGCCGCGACCGTCGCGGAGGTCCGGGACGCCCTCCGCCACGACGGCTCGGTCGGCGTGATCGCGGCCGACACCGCCGTCGCCGGCGTGCGAGCCGCCCTGACCGCAGCCGGCATCGAGAACGCGACCGCCGACGAGGTCGAGTCGCCGGCGCGGGTCACCGTCGTCCCGGCGTCGGTCGTCAAGGGCCTCGAGTACGACCACGTGGTGGTCGTCGAACCGTCCGCCATCGTCGAAGCCGAGCCCCGGGGCCTACACCGCCTCTACGTGGTGCTCACCCGAGCGGTCAGCCGCCTGGCCGTCCTGCACACGGCACCGCTGCCGGAGGTGCTGGCGGGCTAGAGGTCACCAGCGCAATCTGGCGATCCGGCCCTGTTCGCCCGAGGCGTAGCAGACCGACAACCCCGCGCACTCGACCGCGTCGAAGCTGCCTCCGTCGAACAGGGACCACTTTCGGCCGCCGTCGTACGAGATGTCGCTGCCCGTCGGGCCGACCGCCAGCACTGGGCCGAGGCGGGTCATCCAGGCGGCGCCGGAGCGGTACTCGCCCGGCTCTTCCTTCGCCACCGTCCAGGTGCGGCCGCCGTCGCGAGTGACCGCCGCTCCGTCAGGCGCGGCCAACGGGGTCGCGTAGTCGCCGCCCACGGCCACCCCGTTGTCGC
This sequence comes from Asanoa hainanensis, assembly GCF_900188485.1. Classification (GTDB taxonomy): domain Bacteria; phylum Actinomycetota; class Actinomycetes; order Mycobacteriales; family Micromonosporaceae; genus Asanoa; species Asanoa hainanensis. Next base: position 75,469 of record NZ_FZPH01000010.1, on the reverse strand, counting down.
GGTCGCGGAACGCCAGCGAGTAGATGCCCGCCGACGGGCCGCTCGGCACCGGGGTGTCGGAGACCCGCCACGAACGGCCCAGGTCGTCGCTGCGGAACACCCGCGCGGTCGCGCCGCCGCCCGTGGCAAAGTAGGCCCGCCCGCCCGACGAGACCAGGCACGTGCCGCTGGCCGCGAACGCGAACTCGCCCGGCAGCGCCGCCGGCATTCCGGTCGACGGCAGCACCGACCACGAGCGACCGGCGTCGCTGGTGGACAGGATGCGGAACTTGCCGTCGACCGGGTCGGACAGGGCGAGCCCGTGCCGCTCGTCCAGGAACGTCAGGCAGTCGTAGAACGCCGCCGGGTCTGTGTTGCGGTAGGCCTCCGTCCACGTGCGCCCGCCGTCGGCCGTGCGGTAGACGCGGGAGTCCTCGCCCGGGCCGATGGACAGCGCGACCGCTCGCCGCGCGTCGAAGGCCTCGATGTCACGAAGCTCCAGGTCGGCTGCCGCCGCGGGGCCGACCGACGACCAGGTGCGGCCGCCGTTGACCGTGCGCAGCACGGTGCCGCCGCTGCCGCTGGCCCAGACCGTGGCCGCGCTGACCACGGAGAGACCGCGCAGCCGCGCGGTGCTGTCGGTCGGCGAGAGGTCCCAGGACGGTGACGGGGTATGGGTGAACCCCGCCGAGACGGCCAGCACGCCCAGTGAGACGGCGGCCATCGACGCTTTCCGCATCCACATGCCGACCGAACTTACTCCGGATCAGCTCATGTGGATATCTTCTTCCACACCCGCTGAGCCAGATCGCCGAGCCGCTCGAGTGCCCGGCCGCGCGAGCCGAGCGCACAGAGGCTGCCGAGCAGCAGGTCCTTGTCGCGGTCCGGCGGCGGCAGGTCGCCGAGGATGCGCTTGGCGCTGTCGGCGCCGAAGCCACGCGTCCAGCCGTTGTTGTCGAAGAAGTGGATGCGTTCGATGGCCTCCTTCAGGGTCTCGCTGCGGCTGTCCACGGTGATCTCGCCGGTGGTCAGGTCCAGGGCACGCGTCGCCATGGCCCAACCGATCAGCGGGTACGCGACCGACTCCACGGCGGCGAACGCGCCGTAGCGGACGGCCTGGAGCGAGTGGTGCACGTCGTCGTAGTCGGGGAGGTAGGCGAGCACGGCATGGCCTCGTCCAGGACTGCCACCCTTGCCGGGGTCGCGCAGGACGGGCTGCAGGGCGTGGGCGCGGGCCTGTTCGAGCACCCACGCGGCCGCCAGTTCGGCGGCGTCGCTACGAGGGGTGTGGTCGTCGCTGGGCACCCATGCGGTGCGGTGCGTAAGAACGCTCACAAACCCTGACGGTAATCACGAAAGCCGTCGACTATCGCGAATACCTAAGAACCGCTCGGCCAGTCTGCGCTGACCGAACGGACGGGTACCACGAGTGGCCCGTCGACGCCGTCCACGACCCGGACCTTGGCCCGGTAGAAGCGCGACAGGATCTCCTCGGTCAGCACCTCGCGCGGGGTGCCGGCCGCGACCACCCGACCCTCCGCCAGCAGCACCAACCGGTCCGCGTAGCCGCCGGCGATCGAAAGGTCGTGCATGGTCGCCAGCACGGTCAAGCCCTGGTCGCGGCGCAGGGTGTCGACGAGCTCCAGCACCTCCTGCTGGTGGCCGATGTCGAGCGCGCTGGTCGGCTCGTCGAGCAGCAGCAGCGACGGCTCCTGCGCCAGCGCCCGGGCCAGGAACGCCCGCTGCCGCTCGCCGCCGGACAGGGTGTCGAGCTCCCGGTCGCCGAACCCGGTCAGGTCCAGCCGCTCCAGCAGCGCGCGCACCGCTTCCAGATCAGCAAAAGACTCGCGGCCGAGCAGCGAGACGAACGGCGTGCGGCCGAGCAGCACATAGTCGAAGACCGACATGCCCGGCGGTACGACCGGCGACTGCGCGACGGTGGCCACGGTGCGGGCGCGGGCCCGGCGGCGCAGGCGCTCGACCGGCGTACCCAGCAGGGAGACCGCGCCCGAAGAGGGCAGCAGGCCGCCGATCGCCCGCAGCAACGTCGACTTGCCCGCGCCGTTCGGGCCGATCACCGCGACCCACTCACCCGCCGAGACCGTCAGGTCGACCCCGCGCAGGATCGGCGCCTTCCCCAGCGTGACGTGCAGGTCGCGAACCACGATGGCACTCATGTGATCACCCGCTTCGCGGAGCGCAGGACGAGCACGAAGAACGGCCCGCCCACGAACGCCGTGACCACCCCGATGGGTATCTCGGCCGGTGCGGCGAAGGTCCGCCCGGCCAGGTCGGCCAGCGCCAGGAACGCGGCTCCGAACAGCATCGACAGCGGCAGGATCGCGCGGTAGCTGCCGCCGGCGAGCATCCGCACGATGTGCGGCACGACGATGCCGACGAAGCCGATCAGCCCGGAGACCGAGACGGCCGCGGCGGTGCCGAGCGAGGCCGCCGCGATCAGGATGAACCGGGACCGCTGTGGGTGCAGGCCCAGGCCGCTGGCCTCGTCGTCACCGACCGACAGCACGTCCAGCTCGCGGCGCAGGGCGAGCACGACGACGGTCGTGACCACCGCGTACGGCAGCAGCAACCGCACCTCGTGCCAGCCGTTGGTGGCGAGGCGCCCGAGCAACCACGAGTAGATGGCCCGGATGTCGTCGGCGTTGCGCTGCATCAGGTATGTCTGGCCGGCGGCAAGGAACGCCGACACGGCCACACCGGCCAGGATCAGCGATGCCGGGCTGCGGTCGCGGCCCCCGACGCCGAGCAAATAGGTCAGCGCGACCGCGATCAGGGCGCCCGCGAACGCCGCCAGCGGCACGCTCGGTGGGAGCGCGCCGAGGTCGGCTCCCCGCAACGCGACCACCGCGGTCACAGCGAGCCCGGCGCCGGCGGCGGCACCCAGCAGGTACGGGTCGGCCAGCGGGTTGCGGAACGCGCCCTGGTAGCAGCCGCCGGCCAACGCCAGCATCGCGCCGGCGAGCAGGGCCAGCACCACCCGGGGCAGCCGGAGCTGCAACAGGATCGCGGCGTCGCGCTCCGAGAGACCACTGTGGAGGTTGACGCCCGGGATCAGGTCCAGCAGCTCGACCGCGACCCCGCCCGGTGGCAGCGAGACCGGGCCGAAGGCCAGCCCGGCGATGGCCGCGACCAGCACGGCGAGCACACCGCCGAGCAGCCACGGCCACCGTACGCCGGGGATTTTCAAGGTTTTCAGGCCGGGACCTTGGCCACCGCGTCCGCGACCTGGCGGAGCAGGTCCACGGTGCGCGGACCCCATCGCGAGCCGATGTCGTCGTTGAGCAACACGATCTGCCCGGTCTTCACGGCCGTGATGCCGGCCCAACCGGGGCGCGCCTTGACCGTCTCGGCGGTCTGCTGGCAGCACACCGTGTCGGACAGGAAGATCAGGTCGGGGTCCGCCTTCACCAACGACTCCGCGGCGAGCTGCGGGTAGCCGTCGCTCTTGCGGTCGGCGTCGGCCGGGTCCGCGATGTTCTCCAGCCCGAGCTGGGCGAGCAGCGCGCCGACGAAGGTCTTGGAGGTCAGCGAGTAGAGCTCCGGGCCGAGCTCGTAGTAGTAGGTGAGCTTGGTCGCGCGCTTCGGGACGTCGGCGACCAGCTTGTCGACCTCTTCCTTCATCCGCTTGGCCAGGTCCTCCGCGGCCGGCCGGTTGCCGGTCAGCGCGCCCAGGTCGGTGATCTGCCGGTAGCTGTCGTCCATCGTCTTGCCAGACGCCGCCAGGTAAACGGGGATCTTCAGCTGGGTGAGCTGGGCGACCACGTTGTTCGTGTCGTTCGAGACCACGACGAGGTCGGGCGACTTGCCGGCGATCGCCTCGGCGTTGGGCTGGTAGCCGGACAGCTCGCTCTTCGGCGCCTCGGCCGGGAAGTTGGACTGGTCGTCGACCGCCAGCACCTGCGGGCCGGCACCGATCGCGTACAGCATCTCGGTCGCGGTCGGCGACAGAGAGACGATCTTGGTGGGCTTCGCCTCGACGGTCACGTCGCCGACGGTGGCCGGGAAGTCGGCGGTGGCGCTGACGTCGGTGTTCGGCGGGATACCGCCGTTCTCCGTGCCGCCGCCGGAGCCGCAGCCGGCGAGCGCGAGGGCCGCGCCGAGGGCGACGGCGACGAATCGGGCCGGATATCGCATCAGAGCCTCCTGTCGGTCGAGGTCTGGTGCTTCGCCGACAGGGATTGGGCCCGGCCCGCGAGGCGCCCTTCCTCGAGAGCGCTGGTTCGCGACCTTGGCAGGCGACCTGGCTTGTCCCCCGGAAAACCGGGGGCATCACAGTTGCGGGACAGCGCCGGGTTCACACCGGCTTCGCTGCGTGGGGTCCGGAGCACGGTAACGCACAGGTCACCATGGTCGGCAGGGCTGTTACGCGGCCGTTAGTCGCGTCACCGGCGCCCCGCGGTCGAACGCGGGACGCCGGTGACGTCGATGCTCAGCTCTGGGTGATCCGGACGTCGTCGACGCCGGCCTCCACGAGCGAGGCGGTCGAGGCGTCGGCCGCCTCGATCAGGATCCGGACCGACTGCCCGGCGTACGCGGACAGGTTGGCGTTCGCGACCCCCCACGCACCGTTGCGGTTGGTGGCCGCACCGGCCTGGGTGAAGACGGCCGTCGTGCCACCGTTGTGCACCACGCTGACCCGGAAGAAGTCCGCCGACGACGAGTTCGAGCCGTGAGCGAGGTACCACGACAGGCTCAGCGTCAGCGTGCCACCGGCGGGCAGGGTGATCGCCGGCGAGCGGACGCTGGTCAGACCGCCGTCGATGTCGAAGTCGCCCGCCGAGGTGCCGGCCGCCGCGCCGGTGACCAGGTCGTTGGTGCCACTGACGGTGGTGCCGAGCTGCTTGGCGCCGCTCGAGGTGGTGGCCTCCGGGTCACCGCGAACCCACTGACCGACGGTAGCGGTGTCGGTGCCGGACGGGTTGACGGTCCAACCGGTGGCCGTCTCGAAGGTGTCGGAGTAGACGGTCGTGCCGCCACCGCCGCCGCAGTACTGCGCCTGCTTGCCGATGACGCGGTACGGACAGTCCGCCGCCTCCAGCAGCAACAGCACGGCTTCCCGGTTGCGGCTGGTCTGCGCCGGGATCACCTCGTCGGGCGGGTAGAAGCCGCCGCCGCTGGCCGAGCCCGGGTACATCTCGAAGGTGTAGGCCCAGATGTTGTGGGCCGCCCACATCCAGTCGATGCTCGTGCCGTCGGCGATGTAGAGGTCGGACGACTGCTCCGGCGTGTAGCCGTTGGTCGCCGCCATCTGCTGGCCGAGTGTGGCGAACGTGTTGTACTGGTCCGCCGTCATCCCGCTCGGCGTGTTGGCGGTCGTGTAGCCGAAGGGCCAGAGCACCAGCTGCGAGTACGTGTGGAAGTCGATGTTCGCCTTGATCTGCTGCTGGCCGCCGACGACCCGGCTGTTGACGAAGTCGCGCAGGCGCTGGGTCTCCGGAGCGCTGAACGCCGACGGGCCGCGGTAGGTCTCCGAGCTGGTGGTGCCGGACGATCCGCCGCAGCAACCCCACTGGTAGCTCCAGTTGCGGTTGAGGTCGGTGCCCACATTGGACGAGCCTGAGTTGGGCTGCCGGTTCTTGCGCCAGCTCCGGTAGGAGCCCGTGGCGATGTCGTACTCGCTGCCGTCCGGGTTGACGGTCGGCACGATCCAGATCTCCCGGCTGTTGACGAGGTTCGTGATCCGGGAGTCCGAGCCGTAGCTGTCGGTGAACAGGTTGAGCAGGTAGATGGCCATCTCGACGGTCAGGTGCTCACGCGCGTGCTGCTGCGCGTTGAACAGGATCTCCGGCTCGGCCTCGTCGATGTTGACGTTGTCGGAGATCTTCACGACCATCAGGTCGCGGCCCTCGTACGAGGTGCCGATCGACTGCTTGCGGGCGATCGACGGGTGGTCCGCGACGACCTGGTTGACCACGGCGGTGAGCTCGGCGTAGTCGTGGTAGTTGGAGTCCGCCGGCGGGAACGCCAGCGTGGTCGGCCCACCGCTGGTCGCGGGAGCAATGACCCGCTCCAGCTTGAAGCCGAGCCGCCCGATGGCCGCGGCCTCGGCGGCGGTGGCGGTGACGTTGAGGACGCCGTGCTCGACATAGTCGATCGCGGCACCGGTGCGCGCGACGGCGTTGCGGTCGGCCTGGTTCTTCGGGCCGAGAACGCGGTACTCGGCCGAGGGCGCGGGCGCGGCGGTGGCGCTCGGCCAGGCCGGAGCCGGTTTCGCCGAGACCGGGTTGGCCGAGGCGACTAGCAGGCCGACGATCGCGGTGCTGACCAGAGCGGTCAGCGCGCGGCGCCGGCCCAGACGGATGGCCATGCATGACCTCCATGGGGGTAGGTGGAGGAACGTTGGTCGAACCTCACCACCCGTTTCATGGTCATATCAATATGGGTCTTTGTGCGGGACCATGCCAGGTCGATCATCCTGCCGGCAACGAACTTCAACGAAGCGTGGTCTGGTGAAACTTCCTTTCAGCAGACATAGTGACAGCCATGAACGCATCAGCGCGGGCGGCCGTCGCGGTTTTCGGCGCGGTTGCCTTGATTGCCGGGTTCGCGGCACCGGCCGGCGCCGCCACCTCGACACCCGTCCATGACGAGCAGATCACGTACCAGGGCTGGTCGACCTATCGCGACTGGCGTACCGGCACGCACCAGGGCACCCTGGCTTTGCCGGGCATTCCCGGCGTTCCCGGCCTGCAGGGTGGCGTAACCATCCTGCGTCCACAGGGGACGACCGAATACACCGATCCGCACACCGGCGTGACCCGCAGCTGGAACTACGCCACCTGGACCTCGCCGAAGCGTGACGTCGGGTTCGACGCGAGCGAGCTGATCGCCTCGTGGAACGCCGAGACGCCGCGCGGCACCTGGATCCAGGTGGAGATGCAAGGCACCTACAACACCGGAAACCAGACCCCGTGGTACGTAATGGGGCGGTGGGCCTCCGGCGACCAGGACATCCGGCGGACGTCGGTGAACCGGCAGGGTGACCCGTACTCGACGATCTGGACCGACACGTTCTCGATCGACGACGTCGCCAACGGCGTGATGCTGCGCGCGTACCAACTCCGGCTGACGCTCTACAAGGCGCCGGGCCAGCTCGCCGCGCCGCGGGTCTGGGCCCTCGGCGCGATGTCGTCCTACGTGCCCGACCGGTTCACCGTGCCGCCGAGCGCCGGGCACATCGCCTGGGGCAAGGAGCTGGACGTCCCGACCTACTCGCAGAACATCCACGAGGGGCACTATCCCGAGTACGACGGCGGCGGCGAGGCCTGGTGCTCACCGACCTCGACCGAGATGGTCGTGGAGTACTGGGGTCGCAAGCCGTCGGCCGCCGACACCGCGTGGGTCGACCCGACCTACCCGGACCCGTCGGTCAACCACGCGGCCCGGATGACCTACGACTACACGTACGACGGTGCGGGGAACTGGCCGTTCAACACGGCGTACGCGGCGTCGTTCCCCGGTCTGGAAGGCAAGGTCACCCGGCTGCACTCACTTGACGAGGCGGAACGCTTCATCGCCGCCGGCATCCCGATCGTCACCTCGCAGTCGTTCCTGGCCAGCGAGCTGGACGGGGCGAACTACGGCACCTCCGGGCACCTGTTCGTGATCGTCGGCTTCACCGCGGACGGCGACGTAATCATCAACGACCCGGCCAGCTCGTCGAACGACGTGGTCCGCAACGTCTACAAGCGCAGCCAGTTCGAGCAGATCTGGCTGCGCACGAAGCGGATCAACGCGAACGGCGGCACCTCGGGCGGCACCGGCGGCATCGCGTACCTGATCAAGCCGTGGTGGAAGCCCTGGCCGAAGGTAGCCGGCTCGACCAACTGGTAGTTACGGAGCGGTGGCCGGCGGCTCGTCGTCGCCGGCCAACGCCGACCGCAGCTTGGCCTTGTCGGCGCGGCGCTTGTCGACCGTGTCGGCGAGCTGCTGCGCCATCTGGTCACGCCAGGTGCGCAGGAAGAACCACGAGATCGTCGCCGAGAACGCCAGCGCCAGGATGAGCTTGAGGAACAGGCCCATCGGGATCGGGATCAGCACGGCGAAGATGACCACGAACAGCCCGAGCCGGGCCAGCGTGTACTTGACGGTGGGACTCACGACATCACGTCCTGCGGTTCGGCGCGGCGTTCGGCCAGCGACGGGGGCGCGTCGTACTCGCGCACGACGTTGTAGCGGGTGTCCCGCTCGACCGGCCGGAAGCCGGCGTCCCCGATCATGTTGAGCAGGTCTTCGCGGTGCATCGTGTTCGGCGTGCCGTACGAGTCGGCATCGTGTGTGATCTTGTATTCGACCACCGAGCCGTCCAGGTCGTCGACGCCGAAGTTGAGCGAGAGCTGGGCGACCGACAGGCCGTGCATGACCCAGAAGCACTTCACGTGCGGCACGTTGTCGAACATCAGCCGGGACACCGCGAACGTCTTGAGCGACTCGGCCGGCGAAGCCATCGTGGTGCGCGCCTGGAGCTTGTTGCGCACCTTGCCGTCCTGCGAGTCGACGAAGTCGTGCTGGTAGCGCAGCGGGATGAAGACCGCGAAACCGCCGGTCTCGTCCTGCAGCTCACGCAACCGCATGACGTGGTCGACGCGGTGCCGCGGCTCCTCGATGTGCCCGTACAGCATCGTGGCCGGGGTCTTCATGCCCTTGCTGTGCGCCAGCTTGTGGATCCGCGACCAGTCTTCCCAGTGGCACGCGTGGTCGACGATGTGCTGGCGGACCTCCCAGTCGAAGATCTCCGCACCGCCGCCGGTCAGCGACTCGAGGCCCGCGTCCATCAGCTCGTCGAGGATCGCGTCGGCGGACAGCCCGCTGATCTTCTCGAACCACTGCACCTCGGTCGCGGTGAAGCACTTGAGGTTGACGTTCGGCAGCGCCGCCTTCAGCTCGCGCAGCACCTTGGGGTAGTAGCGCCACGGCAGCGTCGGGTGCAGGCCGTTGACGATGTGCAGCTCCGTGAGCTGCTCGCTCTCCATCTCCTTGGCCTTGCGGACGGCCTCGTCGATGCGCATCGTGTACGCGTCCTTCTCGCCCGGCTTGCGCTGGAACGAGCAGTAGGCGCAGCTGGCCGAACAGACGTTGGTCAGGTTGAGGTGCCGGTTGATGTTGAACATCACCCGGTCGCCGTTGAGCTCCGTGCGCTTGTGGTGTGCCAGCCGGCCGAGCCAGGCCAGGTCATCGCACTCGTAGAGGTCCTCGCCGTCTTTCCGGGAAAGTCGGATACCCGCGTAGACCTTTTCCTCGAGCTCGTGCTTACGTGCCTCGTCCATGCAGGCGAGCGTACGTGCCGCCGTCCGATGATCACTGATTGGCCACCACCGTTCACCGGTTCTCAGCGTCTCGTTACCGCCGCTGCCATCGACAGTGGCCACAGTTTTGCGGTAGTAACGAGTGTGACGGGATACACCAGAGGCCTCCTCGCGTCCGAACCAGGACGTAATGTGCCGCCCGGCGTTCGCTCGTCACAACGCGACATCCGGGGAGGATCATGACGCGCCGGCAGCCCAATCGCCGCGACGTCCCGCACATGCGGGTCATCAGACCAGTGGCGTGGGCCGCGTTGCTCACGGCGACCGCAGCCGCGGCCGCCGGTTTCGGCTCGCCCGCATCGGCCACCCCGCGCGCGGCGGATCCGCCATACCCCAACAACGTGCCCGATGCCGGTTCCCGGCCCCAGCCGCTCGGCACGATCCAGCTTCCCGGCCAGCCGCCGGCCACCACCGTTCCGCAGCTCCCGTCGCTGGTCGCCAGCGGCCCGCTGGCCGCCCGGATCAACGCCAGCGCGACCGAAGTCGCCATGCTCGGCGAGCGGGTGCTGGAGCTCCAGCAGCAGCGTGACCAGGCCGCCACCGACCTGGCGCTGGCCGACACCAACCTGCGCCAGAAGCGCGACCAGTTGGCCGCCGCCCAGCGCAACGCCGACAGCGCCGCGTCCGACGCGCTCAAGGCCGCCGCCGCGCTGCCCCTGGGCACCTACGACCGCGACATGCAGGATCTCGACACGTTGCGGCGGATGCTGACCGGTCAGTCGACCGGGACGCACCCCGAGGTCGCCGGCGACGAGGTGGAGCGGGCCCGGCTCGCCGAGCAGAACGCCACGGCCTACTACGCCGCGATGCAGGCGAAGCACCAGAAGCTGGTCACCGACGCGGGCGCGCTGGAGAAGAGCCGCAAGACCAAGGAAAACGCGCTGCGCGCGCTGCGGGCCGACAACATCGAGGCCGTCGAGGCCTACGAGCGTGAGCAGGAGCGCGCCGAGCAGCGGCTCGGCGCGCAATACGTCTCCGGCGAGAGCGTCGCCGGGATGAAGGCCAACGACAAGGCGATGGTCGCCGTCCGGTACGCGTTGGCGCAGCTCGGTGACCCGTACGTCTGGGCGGCCGAGGGTCCCGACTCGTTCGACTGCTCCGGCCTGATGTGGGCGTCCTACCGGGCGGCCGGCTTCCGCGACCTGCCGCGGGTGGCCCGCGACCAGTACTACTACAGCCGCGACCGCAGCGTCTCGCGGTCGGCGCTGCTGCCCGGCGACCTGATCTTCTTCGCCTCGGGGTCGAGCTGGCAGACCGTGCACCACGTCGGCATGTACATCGGCGGCGGCAAGATGGTGCACGCCCCGACCACTGGCGACGTGGTCAAGGTGTCGACGGTCTGGTGGTCGCGGTTCTACGGCGCCACCCGGATCTTCCCCGCGCAGCAGGCCACGCCGCCGCCGACCACCCCGCCGGCGACGACCCCGCCTCCGACGACCACGCCGCCGACCACCAAGCCGCCCGTGGTGACGAAGCCCCCGGAGACGACCCGGCCCCCGGTCGTCGAGCCGACGAAGCCGGTGGACCCGCCGCCGTCCACCGACCCCACGGACGATCCGACCGAAACGCCGGAGACGCCGGTGACGGACGAGACGACCAATCCGCCGGTCGACGACGACACGGAGGAGACCGCGCCACCGGTGACCCAGGAGGACCCGCCGGCGACCGACTCGGCCGCCACGCCGACCGGCACGTCAGGGAGCTGAGGCCGCTTCCCGGCGTACTGGGGTGTGCGGTTGTGCCACGATGTGACATTGGCACGCCGCGCCGGGCGAATCCGCGCGCCCGGCGGCGGGCAGGGAGGCAGCGATGGACGAGAAGCCGCAGCAGTCCAACGACGCACGGATCGACGAGTCAGAGCCGCCCAGCGGCCGGCCCGCCGATCTGCCGCCGCTGCCGGCGCCACCGCCGGTAGGCACGGTGCTGCCCGAGTCGTCCGGGGTGGAAGAGCTACCCGAGGCGTACGAGCCGCCGCCGGCGCCCTCCGGCGACGGTGCGCTCTGGCCCGACCCCGCGCCGGGCTGGACGCGGCCGACGCCAGTCTCGGAGATCTCGTACATCCCGACCGCGCCCGCCGCCGGCACGACGACCTCGGCCGTCGGGCGGGCGTCGGTGCGCACCAGCACCACGCCGGACGCGGAGCATGTCGCCGTGCCGCCGGTGCCCGGCACCTACCAGGCCGGCGAGAGCGCCGCGCCGGCCGAGGCGCCGGCGCCCGCCGAGGCGCCGCTGCCCAGCCGGGCCGCGCCGATCACACCCGTGGCGGCCAAGGGGCCTGTGCCGCCGCTCGACCGGCGGGTGCCCAAGGTGCCGGTCGCCGACGAGTCACCGTGGTCCGGCTTCGCGGTGCCGTTCAACAAGGCCGAGCAGGAGTCGCCCGGTTACGTCCGACCCGAGCCGGCCGCCGGCCCGACCGCCGCGCCGGCCGCCCCGGGTTATTCGCTGCCCGGGGTCGAGCCGGTCGCGGCCGAGGGTGAACCGGCCGCGTCGGCCATCCCGGCACAGCGGTCCGGCTGGGCGGCCAGTACCCCCGCATCGGTCGTGCCGGTAGAGGCGCCCGAACAGGGATCCACGGCCCGCGTCGCCAAGGCGCGGGTCATCGTGCCGGGCGCCCGCCGGCCCTCCGCCGCGGACCTGCCCTACGGGGTGCCGTCCGTCAGCAGCGGCAGCGCCCGGGTCTACCGGGCCGGCGAGGCGGACCTGGGAGGTGGTTCCGCGTCAAGCTCAGGTCCCGACGAACCCGACCCGGAGCCTGAGCCGGCCCGCCCTGCCCCTGACGAGCCCACACCCGACCAGCCCGAGCCGGACGAGCCGAAGCCGGAGCCAGAGCCCGGTCGCCCGGCGCCCCCGCGGCGGCCCGCCCCGCCTCCGGAGCCACAGCCGGAGCCGCCGCTGCACCCGCAGCCGCCCTTCCCCGGCCCGGAGCCGGCGCCGTCGCCGTTCCCGGCACCCGGCCCGCCGCCGAGCCCGCCGCCCGGTCCCGGCCCGACGCCACCCGGCCCGCCGCCGGTGCCACCGTCTCCGATCCCGCAGCCGCCGCCTTCACCGGTGCCGCCCGTGCCGGAACCGAGGCCGCCCGCGCCACCCGGGCCACCGGTGCCGCCGCCCGGGCCTCCGCCGGGCCCCACGCCCGCACCGCCGTTCCCGCCGCCACCCGCGGTCTCGGCGGTGCCGGCCACCGCGACGCCCGCCCCGGCGTTGCCGAGCTGGCCGGAGTCGACCAACCCGACCGCGCCCGGCACCTCGCCCGCGGCGGCCGACTACCAACGCTGGGCCCAAGGGCAGCGGCCCGGTGGCCGGCTCTACGGCCAGTCGGACGACCCGCCGGAGATGACGACGGCCTTCCCAACCGCCTATCCCGCCGCGACGATGGACAACTCCGGCTCGTTGACCGGCCACATCCTGGCCCAGGGGCGCTCCGAGCCGGCCCCGGCCAAGCGCAGCTACGCCAAGGTGGGCCTGTTCCTCGCCATCGGCCTCGGCGTGCTGATCGGCATCGGTGCGCTCGTCGTCCTGTTCGTCAGCAACTCGATCACGGGGTTCCTCGGGTAACCCGCGCGCGTGATGCCGCACACCCGTAGCCGCCTCGATGTGACGTCAGGCGGCCACGCACCGTACACTCGTCAAGTTCATCGACCGGCGCGCTTCCGCGCCCCATGGGCGATCTTGCGAAGCGGGCACACCCTGGCCCCTGGTTTTTGACTGACGCGCGAGATGGCCCGCCCACGAGAGGCCCCACTTGACCGCGTTTGCTGACCCCAGCACGTTTCCGTCCATCTTTGACCCGTCTGCCGTGACCGAGGGCACCGAAGAGGCCCGCGACAGCTTCGACTCGCTCGGCCTGCCGCAGAAGTTGGTCCGGGCCCTGGCCCGCGAAGGCATCGTCACCCCGTTCGAGATCCAGAAGGCCACCGTCCCGGACGCGCTGGCCGGCAAGGACGTGCTCGGCCGCGGCCAGACCGGCTCCGGCAAGACGCTCGCCTTCGGCCTGCCGGTGCTCGCCCGGGTCGCCCGCGGCGAGCGGGCCCGGCCCAAGCACCCGCGCGCCCTGGTCCTGGTGCCCACCCGCGAGCTGGCCATGCAGGTCAACGACGCGCTGCTGCCGCTGGGCAAGTCGCTCGGCGTCTTCCTGAAGACCGCCGTCGGCGGCGTGCCCTACGACCGGCAGATCGACGCGCTCCAGCGCGGCGTCGAGGTCATCGTCGCGACCCCGGGCCGCCTCGGCGACCTGATCAACCGCGGCATCTGCTCGCTCGACGACATCGAGGTCACCGTCCTCGACGAGGCCGACCAGATGGCCGACCTGGGCTTCCTGCCCGAGGTCACCGAGCTCCTCGCGAAGACGCCGGCCGGCAGCCAGCGGCTGCTGTTCTCGGCGACCCTGGACAACGACGTCGACTCGCTGGTCAAGCGGTTCATGACCGACCCGGTCACGCACTCCACGGAGCCGGCGTCCGCCAGCGTCACGACGATGGACCACCACCTGCTGCTGATCCCGCCACACGACAAGTTCCAGGTCGCCGCGTCGATCGCCGCCCGCGAGGGCCGCACGATGATGTTCGCCCGCACCCAGATGGGCGTCGACCGGCTGGTCGAGCAGCTCGCGGCGGTGGGCGTCCGGGCCGGCGGCCTGCACGGCGGCAAGACCCAGCGCGCGCGCACCCGTACCCTCGCCGAGTTCAAGGAAGGTCGGACCACCGTGCTGGTGGCCACCGACGTCGCCGCGCGCGGCATCCACGTCGACGGGGTCACGCTGGTCGTCCACATCGACCCGCCGCGGGACGCCAAGGACTACCTGCACCGGGCCGGGCGCACCGCCCGGGCCGGCGAGTCCGGCTCGGTGGCCACGCTGGTGCTGCCCAAGCAGCGCCGCAGCACGCTGGCGATGCTCGGCAAGGCGGGCGTCGAGCCGGCGGAGACTCGGGTCCGCGCCGGTGACGCCGCGCTGACCGAGCTGACCGGCGCGCGCGAGCCCAGCGGCGTCCCGGTGAAGCCGGACCTCGAGCAGCCGCGCCGTCCGCGCCCGAACGGCGACCGGCACGGCGGCGAGCACCGCCACGGCGGGCCCCGCGGCCCGCGGAGCGGTCCCCGCAGCGGCCCGCGCCGTACCCACTAGATCGGCAGACCTTCGGTAACGTGATCGCATGGCCACGTTGCCGAAGGTTCTGTTGTGGACCCGCACCGACGTGCCCGGCGCCGAGACCGTCGTCTTCGACGACCGGCGCGGGCTCGTCGCCCGGGGCACTCAGCAGGCGGTCGACCCCATCCCCTACCTGGCCCGCTACGAGCTGATCGTCGACGAGAACTGGCAGACGGCCCGGCTGGACGTCAGCGTCGAGGGCGCCGGCTGGACCCGCACGATCCGGTTGCAGCGGGCCACCGGCCGGTGGCGGGCCACCACCGGCGAGCAGGGTGATCTCGACGCGGCGCTGGTCGCCGCCGGGCAACGCCGCGTCGGCCTCCCCGGCATCGAGGACGCGTCGCGGCTGGAGCGGGCGCTCGACGTCGACCTGGGTGGCTCACCGCTGACCAACACGCTGGTGATCCGCCGCCTCGGGTTGCTCAACGCCGCGCCCGACCGGCCCTACACCGTGACGACGGCCTGGTTGCTGCTGCCCAGCCTGGAGATCATCGCCAGCGAGCACACGTACACCCCACTGGGCGGCAACAAGATCCGCTACGAGAGCGACACCTTCCGGGCCGACATGACCGTCGACGACGCCGGCTTCGTGGTCGACTACCCGGGGCTGGCCAAACGGGGCTAGCCGCGCCACTGCCCCGTGGCCAGGAAGCTTTCCAGCACTCGCAGGTGGGGCGCCAGATGCAGGCCCGCGGCGGCCACCCACTCGTCGGCGTAGTAGGTGTCGGCGTAGCGTTCGCCGCCGTCGCAGAGCAGGGTCACCACCGAGCCGCGTACGCCCGCCGCGCGCATCTCCGCGATCAGGGCGAAAGCGCCCCACAGGTTCGTACCCGTGGAGCCTCCGACGCGGCGGCCGAGCACCGCGGAGGCCGCCCGCATCGCGGCCAGTGACGCCGCGTCCGGCACCTCGAACATCCGGTCGACGACCTGCGGCTGGAACGAGGCCTCGACCACCGGGCGGCCGATGCCCTCGATCCGCGACCCACGACCGGTGCTGACCGACCAGTCGCCGGTGGCGTACGCGGGGTAGAAGGCCGAGTTCTCCGGGTCGACCACACAGATCTTGGTGGGATAGCGCTGATACCGGACGTACCGGCCGATCGTCGCGCTGGTGCCGCCGGTGCCCGCGCCGACCACCACCCAGGTCGGCAGCGGGTGCCGCTCACGGGACATCTGGTTGAAGATCGACTCGGCGATGTTGTTGTTGCCGCGCCAGTCGGTGGCCCGTTCGGCGTAGGTGAACTGGTCCATGAAGTGGCCGTGCAGGTCGGCGGCGAGCCGGCGGGCGGTGTCGACCACGGCGGACGGGTCGTCGACCAGATGGCACTTGCCGCCCTGGAACTCGATCAACGCGATCTTCTCGGCCGAGGTCGACGCCGGCATCACCGCGATGAACGGCAGGTCGAGCATCCGGGCGAAGTACGCCTCGGAGACCGCCGTCGACCCGGACGACGCCTCGACGACCGTGGTGCGCGGGCCGATCCAGCCGTTGCAGAGCCCGTAGAGGAACAGCGAACGGGCCAGCCGGTGCTTGAGCGAGCCGGTCGGGTGCACCGACTCGTCCTTCAGGTAGAGGTCGACCCCCCACTCCCGAGGCAGCGGGAATGGCAGCAGGTGGGTGTCCGCGGAGCGGTTCGCGTCGGCTTCGACCGCGGCGACCGCTTCGGTCACCCACGCCCGATCAGCGTCGTCACATCGGTCGAGCTGTTCCATGGATGCAGGCTATTCCGCCGGCGGCGACAACGGACGCGGGCGGTTCTCCCACTTGGCCGAGAGCGCGATCGCGGTACGCGTCGAAGCCACCCCGGGTGTCCGGTTCAGCCGCACGATGAGCCGCTCGAGCTCGGCGATCGTGCCGACCCGCACGGTCAGCAGGAACGACTCGACGCCGGCCATGAAGTAGCAGGTCTCGATCTCGGGCAGCTCCCGCAGGAGCTCCTGGAGGTCGTCGGCGTCGGTGGTCGACTCCTCGACGACGCTGATCAGCGCGGTCACGCCGAGGCCGATCGCCTCGGGGTCGACGTCGGCCCGGTAGCCACGGACCACACCGGACGATTCGAGCTTTCCGACCCGCTCGTGCACCGCCGGCGCGGACAGGCCGACCTGTCTGGCGAGCTCGGCGAAGGACAGCCGGGCGTTGGTACGCAACAACTCCACGAGTCGCAGGTCGATGGCATCCACGTCCTGTAGACCCTAACCGGGGCCGGGAGTGGACGATTCGCCGGTCCGCGTGAAACATGGGCAAAGGAGAGTACGGCTCGCAATTTTACGGGGGATCTGCCCACACAGTGCGTTTTCCCCGATTCCAGGACAGTGCACTCTCACGGTGCTCTAATGGCCGTACGTCCCTATGAAAGCCTCTCGCGCACTGCCGGGGCGCACATCTGAGACCAGTTCGAGAGGCTTTCGCTGACGCGAGGAGGGGACCGTGGACACTGGAGACCGTCTGCTGACGCCGGGCGAGGTGGCCGCACTCTTCCGGGTCGACCCAAAGACCGTGACGCGCTGGGCTGCGGCGGGCCGAATTGGGAGCATCCGGACACCAGGTGGACACCGGCGCTTCCGGGAGTCCGAGGTACGTGCCCTGCTCGAGGGCGAAGGCGTGCTCGACGACCTCGACGACGGCGCGAACCGTTCGCCGAACTCAGGGCCGGCCCAGAGCGGCAACCACGGCCCGACCAACGCAGGCCTGCACTAGCTCTCAATCGTCTGTGTGGGGCCCGCTGGGCGGGCCCCCGGACGTACCGCCGATCACTCCGGTCCAGCGCGGCGAGAGATCGTGTGAGACGCCGATCGCGTCGAGGATCTTGCCAGCCACGAAGTCGACCAACTGGGCCGCCGTCGCCGTGGCACCCGCACCGTAGAAGCCCGGGCTCGCCGGCAGGACGACCGCGCCGGCGGCGTCGAGTTCCAGCAGGTGCAGCAGGTGACTGCGGGTCACGGGGGTCTCCCGGGGCACCAGCACCGTCGGGCGCCGCTCCTTCAGATTGACCTCGGCCGCCCGCTGGAGCAGGTCCTTCGACAGGCCCAGGGCGATGCCGGCGCAGGCCGCCGTGCTCGCCGGCACGACCACCATCCCGCGCGCCGGGTACGAGCCGCTGCTCGGGCCGGCCGCGAGGTCGCCGGCCGGCCAGAACAGCAGGTCGGCGCCGGCCAGGTCGCGGCCCAGCCAGCGGGCCAGGTCGTCCTTCCAGTGCCCGTCACGCAACGGCGACCCGGTCTCGTCCAGGATCGTCAGCCGCGCGGCCCGGGACACCACGAGATCGACCGGCTCCCCGGCATCCAGCAACCCCCGCAGCACCGAAGCCGCATATGGCGTACCAGATGCTCCCGAGACCCCTACCACCCACGGCGTTCGCATACGGTCAAGCCTATGAGCCGGGCTTGGCCCCACCCGGCCCGCACTCGGGAGGCCGCTGCCCATGGTGACGCCCGGTCTGTTCTGCCCCATCCCGCCGCGGATCTCTCCGCACGCCGACGACGCGCAGAACTGGTTGACCGGCTGGCTCCTGGAGCGAGGCGTGGCGACCGAGACCGCCGAGCGGCTGCGGCGCAGCGGTTTCGCCCGCTACGCCGGGCGCCTCTACCCGGACGCCACCGAGGCCGACCTGCGCCTGGTGACGGCGCTGTTCACCTGGTTCTTCCTGCTCGACGACACCGTCGACGGCAACGCCACCCCGCCGTTGCACAGCGTCCGGGCCACCGTCGACGGCGTCTTCGCCACGATCGACAGCGACGGCCGGCACCCGGCGCCCGGCCTGAGCGCCCCGATGCGGACGATGCTGCTGGACTCGTGGCGGGCGATCACCGGCGACCTGTCCGAGATGTCGGTCGACCGCATCAACGACGCGCTGCGCCACCACCTGGACGGCATCCTGGTCGAGGCCAGCAACAAGTGGGTCGGCCGCCGCCCCGGCATCGTGGAATACATCCAGCTCCGCCGGGCCACCTCGGCGGCCTACGTCTCGTACGCCCTGATCGAGTTCGCCGGCGCGGGCCGCCTGCGCATCCCGGAGGCGGTCTACCACCACCCGGTGCTCCGCGAGATCAGCGCGGCGGGCAACGACCTGCTCTCCTGGTTCAACGACCTGCTCTCGCTGGAACGCGACGAGGACACCGCGGCGGGGCACAACCTGGTGCTGGCCACGGCGCGGGAGCGAGGCCTGGCCCGCGACGCCGCGATCCGCGAGGTGATCGGCCGCTGGCAGGACCGGATGACCCGCTTCGTCGAACTGCGCGCGGCCGTGCCGGCCTTCGGCGCCCGCATCGACGCCGCGGTCCGCCGCTACGTCGAGGGCGTGGCGGACTCGGTCCGCGGCACGATCGACTGGTCGCTGGAGTCCCCTCGCTACCCGATGCCCGCGGTGGTCGAAGAGTGGGTGGGCACCCAGAACTAGGCGGTCAGGCCCTGGAGGGTGACCAGGTCCAGCAGGGCGAAGGCGAACAGGACGATGCCGATCACGCCGTTGGCGGTGAAGAAGGCCCTGTTCACTCGGGACAGGTCCGTGGGCTTCACGATGGCGTGCTCGTAGACCAGGACGACCGCCGTGATCGCGACGCCCGCTCCCCACAGCCAGCCCAGGTCGGCCAGCACGCCGAACCAGATGTAGAAGCCGACTGTGACCACGTGGGTCACCGCGGAGATGATCAGCGCACCGCGGACCCCGTGCTTGACCGGGACCGAGCCGATGCCGATGCGGCGGTCGGCCTCCAGGTCCTGCACCGCGTAGATGCAGTCGAAGCCGCCGATCCAGGTGCCCACCGCGACGCCGAGCACGAACGCCGGCCACGACCACTGCCCCGTGACGGCGATCCAGGCTCCGACCGGGGCCACCGCCTGCGCCGCGGCCAGGAAGAACTGCGGGTAGTTGGTGAAGCGCTTCGCGTACGAGTAGATGACCAGCAGGAACAGCGCGATCGGCGAGAGGACCAGGCAGAGCGGGTTGAGCGCGGCGGCCGCGGCCTCGAAGACGGCCAGCGACAGCAACAGCCCGATCCAGGCGGTACGCAGCGACACCTCACCGGTGATCAGCTCGCGTTTGGCGGTGCGCGGGTTCTGTGCGTCGATCCGCCGGTCGATGATCCGGTTCGCGGCCATCGCCACCGTACGGGCGCCGACCATCGCGATCGTGATCAGCGCCAGGGTGTCCCACTGCACGCTGCCGCCATCGAGCCGCATGGCGGCCAGGGCGGCGACGTAGGCGAACGGCAGAGCGAAGATCGAGTGCTCGATCATCACCAGCCGCATGAAGGCCCGGACCCGGTTCGGGGCCGGCGCCGCCACGGCGACCATCAGATGCCGTACTCCTTCCACCGCTTGTCGACCAGGGCCGTGATCTCCGGCGACATGGTCATCTCGTCCGGCCAACCGCGGGTGTAGCCCTCGGTCGGCAGCTTGCGGGTCGCGTCGACGCCCGCCTTGCCACCCCAGAACTGCTGGTACGACGCGTGGTCGAGGTGGTCGACCGGCCCCTGGGTGAGCACGAGGTCGTGCGCGTAGTCGACGTTGCCGAACGCGCGGAACGCCACCTCGGCGTAGTCGTGCACGTCGCAGTCGTCGTCGACGACCACGATCAGCTTGGCCAGCGAGAGCAGGTGGGCGCCCCAGACCGCGCTCATCACCTTCTGCGCGTGCTTCGGGTAGCGCTTGTTGATCGAGACGATCACGCAGTTGTGGAACACCCCTGCGGACGGCAGGTCGTAGTCGACGATGTCCGGGATCAGCAGCTTGAGCAGCGGCAGGAAGATCCGCTCGGTGGCCTTGCCGAGCCCGTGGTCCTCCTGCGGCGGCTTCGACGTGATGATCGACTGGTAGACCGGGTCGCGCTGCGTGGTGATGCACTCGACGTGCAGCACCGGGAACGGCTCGACCGGCGTGTAGAAGCCGGTGTGGTCGCCGAACGGGCCCTCGGGCAGCCGCTCGCCGGGCTCGATGTAGCCCTCGATCACGATCTGCGCCTGCGCCGGCACCTGCAGCGGGACCGTCAGGCAGTCGACCATCTCCACCCGCTCGCCGCGCAGGAAGCCCGCGAACAGGTACTCGTCGATGTCACCCGGCAGCGGGGCGCTCGCGGAGTAGCTGACCACCGGGTCCGCGCCGATCGCGATCGCCACCGGCAGCCGCTCGCCGCGTCGCTCGGCCACCGCGTGGTGCGCGGTCGAGTCCTTGTGGATCTGCCAGTGCATGCCGAGCGTGTTGTGCGAGTGCTGCTGGAGGCGGTAGAGGCCGAGGTTGCGCTTCCCGGTCTCCGAGTGCTTGGTGTGGGTCAGCCCGAAGTTGTGGAAGATCCCACCGTCGCCCGGCCAGACCTGGAGCCCCGGCAGCCGGTTGAGGTCGACGTCCTTGCCGCGATAGACCACCTGCTGGCAGGGGGCCGTCTTGACCTTCTTCGGGGGTACGGACTTGAGCTGCAACACCTTGCCGAGCCCGTCGCGGATCCCCGACCAGCCCACCGGCAGCTCGGGCTTGACCAGCGCGCCGATCCGGTCGCCGACCTCGTCGAGCGACTCGACGCCGAGCGCCATCGCGGTGCGCCGCTCGGTGCCGAACAGGTTGATCGCGACCGGCATCTCGCCCCGGGTCGGCCGTTCGAACAGCAGCGCCGGCCCGCCGGCCCGCACGGTGCGGGTCACCACCTCGCTGATCTCCAGCGTGGGGTCGACCGGCACACCGACGCGCCGCAGCTCACCGGCGCTCTCGAGGGCGGCGATGAAGTCCTTGAGGTCCGGGTACGGAAAGGCACGGGCCATAGGTAGCAGTCTCGCCTATGACCCGTGCCGCACCGTCTCGGCCCCCCGATCAGAAGGTCAGGTCGGCCGCGGAGTCCGGCAGTCCGTCGGCGGGGCCGACGAAGATCTGCTGCGCGAAGACGTCTTCCGGCGGCGTGAGCTCCTTGACCACGACCCCGTCGAGGCCGACGAGCTTCAGCTGCTCCGCCTGGCGACCGAAGGTGCGGACCAGCAGGTGGGCCTCGCCGACCCAGTCGACGATCGCCCCCGACTCGGCCAGCGTGAAGCGGGAGTGCACGGCGCCGGACTGGGGATCGACGATCGCGACCTCCAGCGGCCCGTCGCCGCCCTTCGGCCCGCTGACGGCCAGTTGCCCGCCGGCGGAGAAAGCCGGTGCGGCCGTGAAGCTGGCATCGGGTACGGGCAGCGAGTGTCGCTGCTTCCCATCGAGGCCGTAGTAGCGGACCTCACTCGCCTGGGCTGCCGTGGCCTCGTCGGGTGACCGCGCCAGGGTGATCGCGAAGCCGGCGCTGTCGGGCGTCCAGCGCATCCGCACGTCACCCTCGCGGAAGTCCGGCAGCGGCACCTCGTCGCTGGTCAGGGTCTCGGCGTCGGCCACGAGCGCGGTGATCGGGCCGGACTTGGACGTGTTCCGGAACGCGACCCGCTTGCCGTCCGGCGACCACACGCCGTCGCCCACGGTGCCCGGGATGTCCGGAAACCAGCGCACGGAGCCGGTCGCCCGGTTCATGATCCCCACCCGGCTCGGGTGGGGTGCGCTGTTGTCGCCGACCGCGACCAGCACTCGCTCGCCGTCCGGCGACGGCATCGCGTACCGGTAGGCGATCCGTTCGTACTTGCCCGTCGCGCGGTCCAGCAGCAGCGAGTAGTTGAAGGCCGGGCTGCCGTCCTCCACGGCCAGGTCCCGGACTCCGCTGTACGCCATGACCACCGCATCACCGGGAGCGTTGAGGGGTGGCCCACCCTGGCCGGCCTGGCCTTGGCCTCCCTGGCCGCCTTCTTCGCCGAGGCCGCTGACCGCGACGCCGCTGGCCAACGCGGCACACAGGGCGAGGGCGACAGCACCGCCGACCCGGCCACGGCGGCTGCGCCGCGCACCGGCCAGCGCGGCTCGGGCCAGCCCCTGCGGCGGCGGTCCCGCGTCGGCGATCTCGTCGAACGTCTGCCGCAGCGCACCCGCGAGACGGTCGTTCATCGCGACACCTCCTGCTTCGTGTCGGACGTGGTCAGTTCTGGGGCGAGCACGCGCAGTCGGGCGATGGCCCGCGCCGCTTGGCTGCGGACGGTCGACTCGGCGCAGCCGAGGATCTCCGCGATCTCCGCGTCGGGACGGTCCTCGAAGTAGCGCAGCACCAGCACCGCACGGTGCCTCGGCGCCAAGCGGGCGAGCGCTTGGCGCAGGGCCAGGTGCAGGTCGACGGTCGCGGTCGGGTCGCCCACCGACGCCCGCTCCGGCACCACGTCGGTGGCCACCTCGGCCCGCCGGCGCAGGCTGCGCCACCAGCTGGTCTGCTGGCGATAGAGCGCGGTGCGCAGGTACGCCTCGGGCGCGCCGGACCGGATCCGCGGCCAGTGCCGGGCGCCCTTGACGAGCACCGTCTGAAGCAGATCCTCGGCTTGCTGGCGGTGGCCGGTCAGCGCGAGCGCCGTGCGGAACAACGCGTGCGACCGGGCACCGACGAACTCGCTGAACTCCGCTTCGAGATCAGCGTCCATGCTTGTTCCTCATACCCCTGACAACGCCGCCGGGGCAGCGGCTGCTGCTTGAGTCTTCTTACGAAACCGCCTGTGCCCGGATCGCGTCGGCGACGTCGTCGGCCCGGGTGTGCTTGCCGGACCAACTGGCCAGGTTGGACTTCTGCACGGCCCACGCGGTGACCGCGCGGCCGTCCCGGGTCTCGATGCGCAGGCCACCGTAGCCGGTCTTGGCGTCGGTGATGTCGCCGAGCGGCACGCGCCGGCTGCGCAACGGGTTGCGCACCTCGACCTCGGTGCCGGTCAGCGTCACGGCCGGCCGCAGCGCGAACAGCAGCGGCACGAGCACGGCGGCCAGGCCGAAGCCGAACCCGTACCAGATGGCCAGTTCATAGCCGTCCCGCGCGCCGGACAGCAGCGCGCGGACCATGACCCACAGCCCGAAGGCCATGAACACGATCCCGGCGATCCGACCGGCCGGCGATACCCGCCAGGTGTGTCGCATCGGGACAGGATAGTGACGTGCGTCAGGCCGGCGACAGGTAGAAGCCGGCCTGGTCCACGAGCACGTCGACGGGCGCCGCGCTGCTGTTGTAGACGAGGAACGAATCCGACCCCAGGCCGACGGTGACCAGGTTCGCCACCGTCTGCCCGGCGGTGAAGTTGATGGCGGACGCGGTCGGGCGGGACTGGCCGTACGGGTAGACGGTCAGATAGCCTGCGGACTTCGTGTTGGTGACGGTCACGTTCGCCACGATCGCGCTGGGCGAGCACGGGCGGTCGAAGCACTCCCATGCGTTTACCGAGACCCGCACCGTCTGGCCAGGGCCCACCGGTGTGCCGGTCATGCGGGTGTTGAGGATCCGCGTCGGGGACGTCGGCAGGTACGTGTCCGTAGCGCCCGGACCGAACCAAGCGGTCAGGTCCGCGATCAGGTGCACGGTCCCCGAGCCGCCGTGCGCCAACGCGACCTTCCCGTCGACGACCGGCGCGATCACCATGTTGTTCACCGTCCGTGCGGCCACGAAGTTCAGGTTCGAAGCCGTCGGCACAGCGGCGCCGGGCGGGAACGCCGTGATGTGTCCACTCTGACTCGGCTTGGTGACCGTCAGGTTCAACGCGACCGCGGTCGTGCCGGCCGGCACTCGCGACGACACGTCGACCGTCACCCGCCCCTGCGCGCCGATCGGGGTCGTGCCAGGCACGCCGACCGCACTCCGGGTGTCGAGTACGCGGGCCGGGGCTGGCGCCCGCATGGCCGCGCCGGTGTTCCCGTAGTACCCGGCAACATCCGCGACGACGTGCACGGTGCCCGAGCTACTGCTGGACAACCGCACCTGACCATCGATCACCGGCACCGTCACAAGGTTGGCGATCGTATGCCCGGCGACAAAGTTGATGTTCGATGACTCCGGCTCGCCTACCGGCGGATAAACGGTGAGGTAGCCGTGTGCGGTGGGCTGGGTCACGGTGACGTTGAGGACGACGGCGTTCGCTGCCGCGAACGGCGCCGGGAGCTTCAGGTCCAGATCACCGTTCGGCCCGATCGGGGTGTTGCCCGGAACACCGATGCCGGACCGGGTGTCGAGCACACGCTGCGGGGTCGACGGGGTGAACGAGGAGCCGAGCACTATGCATTGCGAGAGCTCCTGTGCCGGCAAAGGCGTGCGGAACCCGTCAGTGCTGAACTGGATGCTCACGCAGGCAACGCCCGCCCGGTGAAAGGTGAATCGGACGCTGCCGGTGTGCGTGAGAACGGCCGGCTGGTCGGACGGGTTGTTGAACGAATAGAAGAGCGCCGTGCCCGCCGGCCCGTCGGTCGACCACCCATAATTGGCGGTCGCCGTGGCGATCGTCTCGAGGCTGCCGCCGCCCGCCCGGCCGAAACCTAACGAGACCTCCGGTTTCGGCAGCAGTTCGGCGGAGCCACGGTCGACGTATCCACCGCCGGTGTTGGGAGTGTCCGGCTTGTCAGCGTGCGGGTTGCCGCGCAGGTCACGACCGAGAACTCCCGGCGCGTCCGCGCGCGCCGAGTCGATCGCCGGCGAATCCTCCTTGACGCTCCACCCGCTTACCCCTGGATCGTTGCTCCCCAATTTCGGATCAGCCGCGATGTCGTGGGCGCCGCGGCCGGTCGCGGTCGCGAAAGCGGCTGGATCCGAATAGGTCGTGCCGGCCCACCAGTACAGCGGACCGCCGTGCACCGGGTCGAGCAGGTTGTAGTCGAGTTCGCTGTCGTGTGTGGCCGGGCCGTCGACCATCACCGGAATGGCATCCGCCGAGGGCGGTGCCTGCGGTGGGCTACAGCTACCGGGACTGTTGGGCAGATTGGTCCGCACGATCGAGTTATGGAGGCCGAACCCCGCCGAGGAGCCGGCGACCGTGACACCAACGACACAGTCCGTCACGATCGTGTTGTTGGTGATGGTCGTCCGTGGTGCGTCGACGACCCGGATGGCCGGCTGGTTGCCGTTGGAGGGCCGCTCCTGGTAGACGCTGTTGCCGGTGAGCAGCGTGTCGGTGGCACCGCCGCTCACTTCGAAGGTCGACTGGTGAAATCCTCGCGTCACCATCTCGCTAACGGTCACCCGGTGCGAGTCACCTTTGATCTGCGCGGTCACCCGCGCGGACGTCAGCAGCCAGCCGTTGGTGACCGTGACGTCGCTGGAGTTCTCGATGACCAGTGCCGAGTTGGAGCCGTTCAGGCCGATCTGGAAGCCGTCGACGACGACATCATGCACGCCGGAGAGCAGAAAGGCCGGCGCGTCTTGCTTCTGGTCGGCCCGCACGGTCGCCGGCCGCCCCGGGCCGCGGACCGCCTTGATCGTAATCGGCCTGCCCGGCTGGCCCGACGAGGTGACGACCACCGACTCCACGTAATCGGCTGGCTGCACCTCGATGGTCTGACCCGGCTGGGCGACCTTAGTCGCTTCCGTGATCGAACAGAACGGGTACCGCACACTGCCATCTGCGGTCTCGTCACACCGCGGCCTGACGTGGATGGTCGCCGATAGTTCGGCCGCAGCGCTGACTCCTGACGGCGGAAGCACGGCTGTCATGAGGACAGCGGCGATCAGCGGTACGAGACCGCGGCGAAGGCCTGACACGGTTCTAGGACACCGATCCGAAGTAGAAGCCGAACTGGTCGACGGACACCTCGACAGTCGTCGAGCTGCTATTGAATATCACGAAAGAGTCTTCGGCGATGCCCACAGTGGCCTGCGTGGACACGGTCTGTCCCTTGTTGAAGTTGAGGACGGACATCACCGGCCGGGGCTGGCCGTACGGGTAGATGGACAGGTAGCCCGCCGCAGCCGCACTCTCGACCGTCAGGTTCGCGACCACAGAGCTACGTGGCTCGCAGCGGACGGGTCCACACTGGCTGCTGTCGATGAAGACCCGCACCGACTGCCCCGGCCCGATCAGCCCGGCGACGCCGTTGGGTCCGAACAGACGACGACTCAGATAGGTCGGCAGGAACGCGCCACCGGCACCAGGCGCGAACCAACCGGCCAAGTCGGCGATCACGTGCACGGCGCCGGAGCCGCCGTGCGCGAGCGCGATCTTCCCACCAACGACGGGCGCGATCACCATGTTGTTCACCGTCTGGCCGGCGACGAAGTTGACGTTCGACGCCACCGGCACCGGGGAGCCGTTCGGGAACACGGTGATGTGCCCACTCTGAGTGGGCTTGGTGATGGTCAGGTTGAGCGCGACCGCGGTCGTGCCGGCCGGTACCCGCGACGACACGTCCACGATGACTCGGCCCTGCGCGCCGACCGGGACAGACCCGGGCACACCAATGGCGTTGCGGGTGTCGAGCACCCGCGCCGGCGTGCCGGCGGTGAAGCCGTTCGCGGTGTTCGCGTAGTAGCCGACCAGGTCGGCGAGGACGTGCACGGTGCCGGCGCTGTCGTTGTAGAGCGACACCTTGCCGTCGTGCACCGGGACGGTCACCAAGTTGGCGATCGTCTGGTTGGCGACGAAATGGAGGTTCGTGCCGACGGACCAGAACTTGTCGGACGGCATCACGCCCAACGAGCCAGAACTTGCCGGCTTCGTCACCGCGACGTTGAGGACGACGGCGCTGGCGGTCGCCGCCACACCGGGAATGGCGAAGCTCAGCTGTCCATGACTGGGCAACGGCGTGGTGTCCGGCGCCCCGACGGCCGAGCGCGTGTCGAGCACCCGCTGCGGAGTGATCGCGGCGTAACCACCGCCCACCGTCATACACGGCGAGTCGATGTAGGGCACGCTGCCGCCGAGGCGGAAGCCACTGAGGCTGAACGTGACCGTCGCGCAGGCCTGGCCAGGGCCGCGGAAGGTGAACGGCACAACTCCGTCGCGGCTCCGCACCTCGCGCTGGCCGTCTCCGCGGACGAGGAACGTTCCGATCGGCCCGTCCGTAGGCCAGGGATAGGTCCGGTCGCCGGTGAACACCGTGTCCAAGGCACCCCCGCCGGGTGTGTGGGAGATCGCCGTGGTGACGGTGGGCGTGGGGACAAGCTCGACGGCACCCCGGTCGACGTATCCGCCGCCGCTGTTGGCAACGTCGGGTTTGTCAGCATGCGCGTTGCCGCGCAGGTCGGTGGCGAGAATCCCAGGAGCGTCGGCGAGTGCCGAGTCGATCGCGGGAGAGCTGTCGCCTGGACTCCAGCCGGCCCCGTACGAGCTCTCATCGACCGCGTCGAGCTTCGGGTCCGCGCCGATGTCGTGCGACCCCTGCCCGGTGGAGGCCTGGAACAAGGTCGGATTCGCGTAGTCGGCTCCGGCCCAGGAGTAGAGCGGCCCACCATGTCCGGGGTCGATCACGTTGTAGTCGACCCGTCCATCAGTTGTCGCCGCGCCGCTGACGGTCACCGGTGCCACGCTGGCCGCATCCAGCCCTGCGTCGGCCTTGCAATGACCCGGGAGGCTGAGCAACGTCGAACGCACAATCGTGTTGTAAAGAGCGAAACCGGCCGAGGCGCCTGTCACGGCGACTCCGGCGGCGCAGTCGACGACGACAGTGTTGTTCGTGATGGTCGTCCTCGGGGCGTCGGTGACCGTGATCGCCGGGTCCAACGGGGCAACCACGCCCGACGTCGACAACACACTGTTGCCGCTGAGCACGGTGTCGGTCGTACCGGCCCCGACCACGAAGGCCCGCGCTCGTATTGCCCTCACCGTGGTGCCACTGACCGTCACCGCATGCGAGTCGCCCTTGATCTCAACACCTGGGTCCTTGTTCGCGACGATTCGAGCGTCGGAAAAGGTGATGTTGCTGGAGTTCTCGATGACGACCGTGGGGCGGGTTTGGCCGTAGCCGACATCAAAGCCGTCCACGACGACATCGTGCGCGCCGGAGAACACAATGGCCGGCCCGGTCGCATTCTGGTCGATGGCGGTGCGGCCGTAAGCCCCCCGGTATCCGGAGAACGTGATCGGCTTGCCCGGTTGCCCCGACGGCACGACGAACGGGCCGGGGTAGACCCCCGTGCCGACGGCGACGGTCTGGCCGGGCTTCGCGACCGCGGCCGCTTCGGAGATCGAGCAGTAGGGCCGCGCTTCGGTGCCGTCCGACGGGCCGTGACAAATGTCGGCGACGTAGATCGTCGACGGCGGCTCAGCCGCCCGGGCGGCAGTCCCGCCGATCATCGGCAGTCCGGCCACCACCAACGCACCGACTGCTACCCATACCAAGCCGCGACCAAGCCGCATCTCGTGCTCCCCGTTGCCAAGATCAACAACAGGAGCCTAGCGAGTTGATCAAGCCAGTGCGCCTGGCCGATCGGGTGGAGGTCAGAGGCCGCCGTACGAATGGAGGCCCGTGAAGAAGATGTTGACGCCGAACAGGTTCATCAGCATCGTCAGGAAGCCCAGCACCGCGATCCAGGTCGCCGTTGTCTGCTTGACGCTCGGCGTCGCCCGGGCGTGCAGGTAGCCCGCGTAGACGATCCATGAGATGAAGGCCCACACCTCCTTGGGGTCCCAGCCCCAGTACCGGCCCCACGCCGACTCCGCCCAGATCGGGCCCGCGATCAGGGCGCCGAAGGTCCAGATCGGGAACGCGAACGCGTGCAGCCGGAAGGACAGCCGCTCCAGCACCGCCGCGGCCGGTAGCTTCTCGCCCAGGCTGAACGGGAAGCCGTGCTTGCCCTTGTCGTAGCCCGCCCGCAGCAGGAACAGGCCGGCCGGCACGAAGCCGATCAGGAACACGCCCGACGAGATGGCTACGGCGGTGACGTGGATGGCCAGCCAGTACGAGTCGAGCGCCGGCACCAGCGGGCCGACCGGCACGTAGAGCAGGAGCGCCGCGACGCCGAGCAGGACGACCTGCGTCAGCGCAACGTAGAGGCCCAGGTGGCGCAGCGTCGGACGGCGGACCATCACGACGATCCACGCCACCGCGGCGACCGAGGTGGCCGCGAGGACGTACTCGTACATGTTGCCCCACGGCAGCCGATGTCCGGCGACGCCGCGGAAGATCAGGGACCCGATCTGGGCGACACCGGCAAGCATCAGCACCCAACCGGCGATCCGGTCGGCCCACGACTGGCGGGGCGCCGGCTTGCGTACTTCCTCGACGACCTCGACCACCGGAGGACCGCCGGCCCCGACGAGCTCGCGCGTCGCGACCTTGGCCACGACGCCGCGCTCGCCGAACGCGTACACGGCGGCGTAGCAGATCATCGCGACGAGGTAGCCGAGCATGGCCACCACCAGCAGGGCGTCCGACAAGGCGGCCATCAGGTCTTCTCTCTCACGGCGGCGACGGTCGAAGCGAACTCCTCGGCGAAGCCGGGGTAGTCGGTGCGCGGCAGGCCACCGGCTTCGAGCAATCTACTACTCGACGTCGGAGACGGGGAAGCCAGGCGGAAGAAGACACGGCGGCGCTTGCCGAACAGCGAGCCCATCAGGCCACCGAGGGCGAACACGGCGGCGATCAGCGCGATGCCCTGACCCGGGTCGTGGCGCACCGACAGCACGATGTACTTCTTCGTGCCGACGAACTGCACCGTCGAGCCGTCGTCGAGCGTCCAGCTCTCACCCGGCTTGAGCAGCTTGCCCTCACCGACGGGCTTGAGCCGGCCCGCGTCGATCTGGGTCTGGTCGAGCCGGTAGACCGAGCTCGGGATGCCGGCGTCCAAGCCCAGGTTGCCGCGATAAGCAGTGAGCAGCAGCCCGGGATTGTTCTCGGCGGGGAAGTCCGAACGCAGGAACGGCGCCTGGGCCGGCGCCGTCGGCATGTAGATGCCGTCGAAGCCCATCTGCAGGTTCGCGTCGCGCTTGCCGGTCGCCGGGTCGACGTTGGCGTCCGGGAACGAGATCGCGCCGGTGCTGGTCTGCATCCCGTCGATGGACAGGAACGGACCTTCCTTGGTCTGCGTCTTCCCGAACCGGTCGGTGTAGCGCAGGATCGGCGCGTAGCCGTGCCCCAGCAGGTACAGCGAAGCGCCGTCGAGCCGCAGCGGGTCGTTGACGGAGAAGCTCGCGCTGCGGGTCGGCCCGTCGCCCTCGACGGTCACCGACGCGCGGAACTGCTTGGGCTGCCCGCTGGTCTGGAACGTCGCCTCGAAGTCGTCCAGCGTCACGCAGAACGGTGGGAGCTTGCCCTCGTCGACGCGCGGGCCGAGCTTCGACTCGTCGTACTGCTGGAGGCTGTTGCAGAAGCCGGAGTCCTTGCCGGTGACGAGGATCCGGTTGCCGTGCCAGCCGTACCAGGAGCCGAGCGCGACCGCGACCAGCACGGCCAGCAGCGAGCAGTGGAAGACCAGGTTGCCAGTCTCCTTGAGGTAACCCTTCTCGGCGGAGACCGTGTCGTCGCGGACGACCACCCGCCAGCGGCGCTTGCGCAGCGCAGCCGCCACGGCCGACACGTCACCGTCGAAATCCGCGACCGACGCGTGGTGCGGCAACCGGTCCAGCCGGGCCGGAGCCTTGGGCGGCTGCGACCGGATCGCCCTGTAGTGGTCGCGCAGCCGCGGCACCACGCAGCCGATCAGCGAGGTGAACAGCAGCAGGTAGATCGCGGCGAACCAGGGCGAGCCGAAGACGTTGAACCCGTCGATCTTCTCGACCCACGGCGCCAGCGTCGGGTGCTCCCGGTAGAAGGTCTGCACCTTCTCGATCTCGACGTTGCTCTGCGGCAGCACCGAGCCGGGAATCGACGCGACGGCGAGCAGGAACAGCAACACCAGCGCGGTACGCATGCTGGTCAGTTGCCGCCACAGGCCGCGGGCCAGGCCCAGGACGAAGTTGCCCCAACCAGGGCGCGGCGGCGGTTCGGTGGCGGGAGCCGGCCGAGTCTCGGTCGTCGTCATCAGATGCCGATGCTCCCCGGGCCGACACTGCTCTGCAGCCAGATCAGGAAGCTGTTCCAGCCGCCGGTGACCAGCGCGAGCCCGATCAGGATCAGCAGCGCCCCGCCGACCCGGGTGACCCACTTGCTGTTGCGGCGGATCAGCTTGAACAGCCCGAGCAACCGGGTGAAGAACAACCCGAAGAGCACGAACGGAATGCCCAGCCCGAGGCAGTACGCGACGGCGAGCACGACCGCGCGGTCGGCCTGACCCGAGGTGCCGGCGAGCAGCAGCACCGAGCCCATCGTCGGGCCGACGCACGGCACCCAGGACAGCGCGAACACGGCCCCGAACACCGGAGCGGCGAGCAGGCCGGCCTTGGGCAGCGCCTGGATCCTCAGCTCCCGCTGGAACCCGGGGATCACGCCCAGGAAGGCCAGCGCCAGCACGATGATCAGCGAGCCGACCACGATCTCCAGCGCCCGACGGTGCTCGACCATCGCCCAGCCGACCCGGCTCACCAGCACCGCGACCAGCACGAAGACCGTGGTGAAGCCGACGATGAACAGCATCGTGCCGGCCAGCACCCGGCTGCGCTCACGTACCTTGCGCTCGAGCTCGGTGCCCGCGAGGCCGGTCACGTAGGAGAGATAGCCGGGTACCAGCGGGAGCACGCAGGGCGAGAGGAAGCTGACCAGGCCGGCCAGCGCTGCGCCACCGATCGCGAAGAACAGCGGGCCGCTGGTCGCCAGGTTGCCGAAGGTGTCGCCCATCAGGACGCCTCGGCCGCGACCCGCTCGACGATCGGCTGGAGCTGGTCCTTGGTGACCGCCCGGCGGATCACGTACGCGATGTCGCCGTCCCGGTCCAGGATGATCGTGGCGGGGATGGAGTTCGGCGGGATCTCGAAGCCGAGCGCCAGCTTGCTCGACGGGTCGAAGACGCTCGGGTACGCCACCCGCTGGTTGTGGAAGGCGAGCGCGGCGTCCCGGCCGTCGCGGATGTTGATGCCGAGGAAGTCGACGCCGCTGCCCTTGGTCGCCTCGTAGACGGCTTCGAGGTCGTCGATCTCGGCCCGGCAGGGCGCGCACCACGATCCCCAGAAGTTGACGACGACGACCTTGCCCGCGGCCGCGGCCGAGTCGTAGGTGCCGCCTTCGAGCAGCTCGCCCTTGACCTCCGGCGCGGCCGGGCGCTTACCGGCGGTGCACTCGATGAAGCCCTCGCTGGAGGTGCCGCACAGGTCCTTCCAGCTGTCGCCGCCGCGGCCGGTGATCACGTACACGATCGCGGCCACCGCGACGGCGGCGACCACTATCCCGACGAGGAGCCCACGACGGCGCACGCTAGGCGCCCTTGGCGTTGCGGGCGTTGGGCGACAGGGCGACCAGGTGCGCGGCCGGCTCGGAGTAGCCGATACCAACGATCTTGGTGCCGTCGAAGTGGAACGAGGTCAGGCTGCACAGGCCGCACTGACGCTTGCGCGGGTCGTGCCAGAGGCGCTTGCGCTCGACGTAGCGGCGCAGCGTCCAGATCGGCAACTGGTGCGAGATGCACACGGCCTCGTGGCCCTCGGCGGCCACCCGGGCGGCGTGCAGGGCGGCGAACATCCGCTCGGCGATCGCCCGGTACGCCTCACCCCAGGACGGGGTCAGCGGGTCGCGCAGCACCCACCAGTTGCGCGGGTCGCTGAACGAGCCGTCGCCGGGCGAGACCCGCTTGCCCTCGAACCAGTTGGCGCTCTCGATCAGGCGCTCGTCGACCGCGACCGGAAGGCCGAACTGGGCGGCGATCGGTTCGGCGGTCTCCTGCGCCCGTTCGAGCGGGCTGGCCACGACGTGCGTGACGTCGCGCTCGGCGAGCGCCTGGGCGGCGGCCTTGGCCATCTGCCCGCCGAGCTCGCTCAGCTTGAAGCCGGGCAGCCGCCCGTACAGGATCTTGTCCGGATTGTGCACCTCACCGTGCCGCAGCACGTGCACCACCGTTGTCGTCAACTCGCGCCCCCCGCGTGCGCCGCCGCCCGCGCCGCGCCCGGCAGGGCCGCGGCCAACACTTCGAGGGCCGCGTCGTCGATCGCCGTCGACACGAACCAGGACTCGAACGCACTCGGCGGGAGGTAGACGCCGGCGTCGAGCATCGCGTGGAAGAACGCCTTGAAGGCGTAGACATTCTGGATCTTGGCGCCGGCGAAGTCGGCCACGTCCGCGTCGGTGAAGAAGATCGAGAACATGTTGCCGGCGTACGAGAGCCGGTGCGGCACACCCGCGGCGGCGAGCGCCTCGGCGGCGAGCTTGCCGACCGTGGCCGCGGTCTCGTCCAGGCGCCGGTAGGTGGCGTCGTCGGCGAGCCGCAGCGAGGCCAGGCCGGCGGCGCAGGCCAGCGGGTTTCCGGAGAGCGTGCCGGCCTGGTAGACCGGGCCGGCCGGCGCGAGCCGGGCCATGATGTCGGCGCGGCCGCCGAACGCCGCTGCCGGCAGGCCGCCGCCCATCACCTTGCCGTAGGTGTAGAGGTCGGCTTGGGTGTCTTCGATGCCGGCCCAGCCCGACCGCGACACCCGGAAGCCGGTCATCACCTCGTCGACGATGAACAGCGCGCCGTTGGCGTGCGCGATCCGGGCGACGCCGGCGTTGAAGCCGTCGCGGGGCGCGACCACGCCCATGTTGCCGGGCGCCGCCTCAGTGATCACGGCCGCGATCTCGGCGCCGTCAGCGGCGAAGACCGCCTCGACCGCGGCGAGGTCGTTGTACGGCAGCACGATCGTGTCGGCCGCGGAAGCGCCGGTGACACCGGGCGAGTCGGGCAGCGCGAACGTGGCGACGCCGGAGCCGGCCGACGCGAGCAGCGAGTCGACGTGGCCGTGGTAGCAGCCGGCGAACTTGACGATCTTCGACCGGCCGGTGAAGCCGCGCGCCAGCCGGATCGCCGACATCGTCGCCTCGGTGCCGGAGTTGACCAGGCGGACCTGGTCGATCGGGGTCCGCGCGATCATCTCGGCGGCGAGCTCGACCTCACCCGGCGTGGGCGTGCCGAAGCTGGTGCCGCGGGAGGCCGCCGACCGGACCGCGTCGATCACGGCCGGGTGCGCGTGGCCGTGGATCAGCGGGCCCCAGGAGCAGACCAGGTCGAGGTAGCGGCGGTCGTCGGCGTCCCACATCCAGGGGCCTTCGCCGCGGACCATGAAGCGCGGGGTGCCGCCGACCGCTCGGAACGCACGCACGGGTGAGTTGACCCCGCCCGGAGTGAGCTCACGGGCGCGGCTGAACAGGGCCTCGGATGCCGGCGCGGTGCCGGCCGAATATGTTTCGGTCACGGTGCTGCCATTCTGACAGCGTGTAGGAGATGGCTGGCAGGCGCCCCTACGGGAGACGCTCGACGGGCCGGGTCGAGTAGATCGCGATAGGCTGCTCGCGTGGAACGTCCGGAGCTGTCGATCACCGTGCGGCGCACGCCCGAAGAGGCCGTGCTGAGTCTCGTCGGCGAGATTGACATGCTCACCGGCAACCGTCTGGTCAACGCGATCACCGAGGTGCTGACCGAGCCGACCCCGCGGATCACGCTCGATCTCGGCGGCGTCACGTTCTGCGACTCCACGGGCCTCGGCACCCTCGTGGTGCTCAGCCGCAAGGCGCGCGACGCACAGAGCGTGCTGGTGCTGACCAACGTGGGTGACTTTCTCATGCGCGTGCTCGACATCACCGGCCTCCGCTCGGCGCTGATGGTCAAGAACGGCGAGCCGTCCGCTTAGCCCCAGCGGGCCTGTTCGAGCATCGCTATCGCGCGGTCGCGCGAGCCCTCCTCCTCGGAGCGCAACAGCGCGGTGGCCGCGTCGACGGCCTCGGTCAGCCCCTTCCACCGGGCTTCCCGCTCGCGGACGTCCTCACTGTGCGCGGCGAGCTGGCGACTCTTGGTCCACAGGTCGACGAAGACCGAGACCTTGGCGCGCAGCACCCACGGATCGAACGGCTTCGTCAGGTAGTCGACCGCTCCCGCCGCGTAACCACGCAGGGCGAGCTGGGCGTCGCGGTCGGCGGCGGTGAGGAAGATGATCGGCACGTGCCGGGTCCGCTCGCGGCGCTTGATGTGGTTGGCCGTCTCGAATCCGTCCATGTCGGGCATCTGCGCGTCGAGCAGGATGACCGCGAAGTCGTCGACGAGCAGCTGTTTCAGTGCCGCCTCACCGCCCTCGACGGCCACGGACTTGACCGGCAGCCCTTGCAGGATCGCCTCCAACGCGAGGAGGTTTTCCTTACGGTCGTCGACCAGCAGTGCTTTCGCGGTGCCTGTCACCGTCTCACCCTAGCGGTCAAACCGCCCCGCCCTCCTGGCTCGCCCGGTCGACCGTGCCATGCACCCAGCTCGCCATCAGATCGATCAGCTCGTCGAGGTCGACCGGTTTGGTGATGTAGTCGCTCGCACCGGCCGCGATCGCCGACTCCCGGTCACCGGGCATCGCCTTCGCGGTCAGGAAGACCACCGGCAGGCCGGCGTTGTGCTGGTTGCGGCGGATCACCCGGGTGGTCTCGTAGCCGTCCTGGTCGGGCATCATCGCGTCCATCAGCACGATGTCGACCTCCGGGTGCTCGGCCAGGGAGCGCACGCCGTCGCCGCCGTTGTCGGCGTAGAGCACCGACATGCCGTGCAGCTCCAGCGCGCTGGTCAGGGCGAACACGTTGCGGACGTCGTCGTCGATGATCAGCACGGTGGCGCCGTCGAGCGCCCGGCTGGCCGCGCTGGGCTGCCGTGCCGGCTCGGCACTCGGCCGCAACAGCGGCGGCACGGTGGTGCGCGGCGGTGCGGGTGCCGGCATCGGCGCCACGACCGCGTCCGGAGCGAGCACATCGGGTACGAGCAGCGTGAACGTCGACCCGACCTCGGGCTCCGAGACCACCGTGATCGTGCCGCCGATCAGGCGGGCCAGGTCGCGGCTGATCGACAGGCCCAGCCCCGTGCCGCCGTACCGCCGGCTGGTCGTGCCGTCCGCCTGCTGGAACGCCTCGAAGATCAGGCCCAGCTTGTCGTCGGGCACCCCGATGCCGGTGTCGGTGACCGAGAACGCGAACACGGTGTGCGCCGCCTGCAACGTCGGCGCGTCGAGGTCCGGGCTCGGCTCGGCGGCCTGGATGCGCAGCGTCACCTCGCCGCTGTCGGTGAACTTGACCGCGTTCGAGAGCAGGTTGCGCAGGATCTGCTGGAGCCGTTGCGCGTCGGTGATCAGCATGTCCGGTAGCTCCGGCGCGACCATCACCTCGAAGCGCAGCCCCTTGTCCTCCGCCTGCGGCGCGAACGCCTGCTCCACGTACCCCCGGATCTCGTCGAATCGCAGTTCCGTCGGTTCCACGTCCATCCGACCGACCTCGATCTTCGACAGGTCGAGGATGTCGTCGATCAGCGAGAGCAGGTCCGACCCGGCACTGTGGATGGTGCGGGCGAACTCGATCTGCTTCGCCGACAGGTTCTCCTCGGTGTTGTCGGCCAACAGCCGGGCTAGTAGGAGCAGGGAGTTCAGCGGCGTACGCAGCTCGTGGCTCATGTTGGCCAGG
Source organism: Asanoa hainanensis (assembly GCF_900188485.1). Lineage (GTDB taxonomy): Bacteria > Actinomycetota > Actinomycetes > Mycobacteriales > Micromonosporaceae > Asanoa > Asanoa hainanensis. Next base: position 38,757 of record NZ_FZPH01000010.1, on the reverse strand, counting down.
AACTCGGTCTTGTACGCCGACGCGGCCGAGAGCTGCCGCGCCTTCTCCTCCAGGCCGATCCGGGCCAGCTCGATCTCGTGGTTCTTCGTCTCGATGTTGATGTTCTGGTCGGAGAGCTGCTTCGCCTTCTCCTCCAGCTCGTTGTTGGTGCGCTGCAGCTCGGCCGACTGCTCCTGGAGCTCGTGCGCCAGCCGCTGCGACTGGGCCAGCAGCTCCTCCGTGCGCCGGTTGGCCTGGATGGTGTTGAGCGCGATGCCGATCGTGGCGACCAGCCGCTCCAGGAACGTCAGGTGCAGGTCGGAGAACGCTTCGATGCAGGCGAACTCGATGACGCCGAGCACCTCGCCCTCGAACAGCACCGGCAGCACGACCAGGTCGCGGGGCCGGGCGTCGAGCATCCCGGAGCGCAGCGTCAGCGTGCCGGTGGGCTCGGCGCCGACCCGAATCGGCCGGCGCGACAGTGCCGCCTGACCGACCAGGCCCTCGCCGGGACCGAAGATCACGTGGTGGTCGCGGGCGACGTAGCCGTAGGAGGCGGTCAGCCGCAGCCGCACCACGCCCTCGTCGGTGTCCGCCAGGAAGAACGCGCCGAGCTGGGCGTCGACCAGCGGGGTCACCTCGGTCATGATCATGCGGCAGACCTCGCCGAGGTCGCGCTGGCCCTGCAGCAGACCACCGATCCGGGCCACGTTCGAGTCGAGCCAGCCCTGCTCGGCGTTCTTCTTCGTGGTCTCGCGCAGGGTGACGATCATCTGGTTGAGGTTGTCCTTGAGGTCGGCGACCTCGCCCTGGGCCTCGACGGTGATGCGCTGGGTCAGGTCGCCGCGGGTCACGGATGTGCTGACCTCCGCGATCGCGCGGAGCTGGGTGGTCAGCGTCGAGGCGAGCTGGTTGACGTTGTCGGTCAGGTCGCGCCAGGTGCCGCTGACGCCCTTCACCTGGGCCTGGCCGCCGAGCTTGCCCTCGATGCCGACCTCCCGGCCGACCCGGGTGACCTCGTCGGCGAAGCTGCTGAGCTGGTCGACCATCGTGTTGACCGTGTTCTTCAGCTCCAGGATCTCGCCCTGGGCGTCGACCGTGATCTTCTGGCCGAGGTCGCCGCGGGCCACGGCCGTCGTGACGGACGCGATGTTACGGACCTGGCCGGTCAGGTTGGACGCCATCGAGTTCACGTTGTCGGTCAGGTCGCGCCAGGTGCCGCTGACCCCCTTGACCTGGGCCTGACCGCCCAGCTGACCCTCGATGCCGACCTCGCGGGCCACGCGGGTGACCTCGTCGGCGAAACTGCTGAGCTGGTCCACCATCGTGTTGACCGTGTTCTTCAGCTCCAGGATCTCGCCCTGCGCGTCGACCGTGATCTTCTGGCTCAGGTCGCCTCGGGCCACGGCCGTGGAGACCTGGGCGATGTTGCGGACCTGGCTGGTCAGGTTGGACGCCATGAAGTTGACGTTGTCGGTGAGGTCGCGCCAGGTGCCCGCGACGCCCCGGACCTGGGCCTGACCGCCGAGCTTGCCTTCGGTGCCCACCTCGCGGGCCACGCGGGTGACCTCGTCGGCGAAACTGCTGAGCTGGTCCACCATCGTGTTGACCGTTGACTTCAGCTCGAGGATCTCGCCCCGGGCGTCGACGGTGATCTTCTGGCCGAGGTCGCCCTTCGCGACGGCGGTAGTGACGGACGCGATGTTGCGGACCTGGCTGGTCAGGTTGGACGCCATCGAGTTCACGTTGTCGGTCAGGTCGCGCCAGGTGCCGCTGACGCCCTTCACCTGGGCCTGACCGCCAAGCTTGCCCTCGGTGCCCACCTCGCGGGCCACCCGGGTGACCTCGTCGGCGAAGCTGCTCAGCTGGTCCACCATCGTGTTCACGGTGTTCTTGAGCTCCGCGATCTCGCCCCGGGCATCGACCGTGATCTTCTGGCTCAGGTCGCCCTTCGCCACTGCGGTGCTGACCTGGGAGATGTTGCGGACCTGGCTGGTCAGGTTGCCGGCGAGCTGGTTCACGTTCTCGGTGAGGTCGCGCCAGGTGCCGGAGACTCCGCGGACCTGGGCCTGACCGCCGAGCTTGCCCTCGGTGCCCACCTCGCGGGCGACGCGGGTGACCTCGTCGGCGAAACTGCTGAGCTGGTCCACCATCGTGTTGACCGTGTCCTTGAGCTCCAGGATCTCGCCCTGCGCGGCCACGGTGATCTTCTGGGAGAGGTCACCGTTCGCGACGGCGGTGCTGACCTGGGCGATGTTGCGGACCTGGGCGGTCAGGTTGCTCGCCATCGAGTTCACCGAGTCGGTGAGGTCCTTCCAGGTGCCGGCGACGTTGGGCACCGCGGCCTGGCCGCCGAGCTTGCCCTCGGTGCCCACCTCGCGGGCCACGCGGGTGACCTGCTCCGCGAAGAGCCGCAGCGTGTCGGTGAGGGAGTTCATGGTGTCGGCCAGGGCGGCGACTTCTCCCCTCGCAGACACGGTGATCTTCTGGGAGAGATCGCCGCGCGCCACGGCTGTCGCGACGGCCGAGATCGACCGCACCTGGTGAGTCAGGTTGGACGCCATCGTGTTGACCGAGTCGGTGAGGTCCTTCCAGGTGCCGGCGACGCCGCGTACGTCGGCCTGGCCACCGAGCTCACCCTCGGTGCCCACCTCCCGGGCTACCCGGGTGACCTCGTTCGAGAAGCTGCTGAGCTGGTCGACCATCGTGTTGACCGTGCGCCCGATGCGCAGGAACTCACCCCGCAGCGGGCGGCCGTCCATCTGGAGCGCCATGTGCTGCGACAGGTCACCGTCGGCCACCGCCACGATGACCCGGGCGATCTCGGTGGTCGGCCGACCCAGGTCGTCGATCAACGAGTTGATCGCGCGCTGGCTCTCCGCCCACGAGCCGTCGTAGCCCTCCTCGTCCAGCCGCTCGGTCAGCCGGCCGTCGCGACCGACGATCCGGGCGATCCGGCGCACGTCGAGATGCTGCCGCTCCTGGGTGGCCACGACGTCGTTGAACGCGTCGGCCACCTCACCGGCGAGCCCGGCCCGGCGCGGCAAGCGCACCTTGAGATCACCCCGGGCAACCCGGCGCAGCCCTTCGGACAGCTCCTCGAGCTGCCGACGCGCGTCAGCCAGTTCCTGCCGCTGCTGCCTGGCGTCAACCAGTTCCTGCTCGTGCCGCATCACGTCAGCCAACTCCCGCTCCTGCTGCCCCACGTCACCCACCTGCCGCCGGTCCTGCTCCACGGCTTCCGCTTCCCGCCCTGCTGCCACCGCATCCTGACCCCGCCTAGCGGCGGGCGGCTGCCGCGTCACGGCCGACTCCCCGTGCCCAGCGCCCGCCGGTTCGCGGCCGGGCTGAACCGTCCGGCCGGCGCGCTGCCGCGTCGCCGCCGCCTCACGCTCCCGCTCCCGGGCGACCGCCGGTCGTGGCCCGGCCACACCGCCTCACCAGCACCAACCCGGTGGCGCGCGGCGGCTGGCTGGCGCCCTTGGCGCCCGTCAGCCGCAAGTTGCTGCGGCGGCCGGGCCTCGGCCTTGGGCTCTTCGGCGGCGGCGGACTGGTCCCCGGCGGGGTTCGGTTTCGCCGTGGTCATGGTTCCTCGCTCGGTCTGCGTGGGGAGGTCGCTCGGTCTGCGTAGGAGATGTCGGCGGGGGGATGCCGCCGGCAGCCTTCCCATCATGGCCTTTGCCGCATGCCGGGCGCGAGGCCACGCCTCCGGATTACCGCTGTCAGACCGGGCGGCTTGGAACATTCCGCCGCTTCGGGGCAGGATGCTAAGCGTGTCAGCGGAGGGCGTCGCGAGCCAGGTCGAGCACGTCCGTCATGTGCGGCTGCCCGCCGACCGGCGCACACCGGCGGCCGCCCGGGCCCTGGTGCGTGCCGTGCTGGCCGAGGCCGGGCTCGACGATCTCAGCAACGAGGCATTGCTGCTGACCACTGAGCTGTCTACCAACGCGGTCGTGCACGCGGGCACCGACCTCGATATCGAAGTGTCGGCCGACACGGTCGGCCTGACGGTCACCGTGACGGATTTCGCCGGCGGCCCGATCGAGACGGTGCTGGCCCACCCGCGGCCGGACGCCTCCGACATTTCCGAAATTTCGGAAAGGGGGCGGGGATTGTTGCTTGTCGACCATTTCGCCTCCCGGTGGGGCACCATTCACGAAGGGGCGCGCAAGGGCGTCTGGTTCCGGCTCGACCGGCCCGACGGGTCGGCTTCGCCACACGCCGTCGTACCCCGGCAGTTGGCGACCGGCGCCACCCTCGGCAGTGTGCCCGTCGCGGCCGCGCCCACTCCCGGCCCGACCCCCACCGCGACCGAGATGGCCCAGCTCAGCCAGACCGCCCCCGACCCGTACGCGGACGATCCGCTCCCCGATTTTGCCAACGACCTGCTGTCCCGCGTCGCGGAGATGGTCGGCGCGGCCGGCGGCGTGGTCCGGCTCGACCGCGGCGACGGCGCGGGCTCCAAGGTGCTGGCCCGCTACGGCCGCCCGCCGAGGCCGGACGACGAGCTGCTGCGAATGCCGCTGGCGGTCAACCGCCCCTACAGCGGCGAGCTCGAGCTCGACGCCGCGCCGTCCAGCTACGCCCAGCCGCTCGCCGCGCTGGTGGCCGAACGGCTCTCGCTGTACGTGGAGAACGACCGACTGCGCCGCGCCGACCTGCGGCGCCAGAGCTGGCTCACGTTCCTCGCCGAGGCGAGCGAACTGCTGGCCCAGTCGCTCGACGTACAGCTGACGATGGCTCTTATCCCTCAGCTCGTGGTGCCCCGGCTCGGCCAGTGGTGCGCGGTGCACACCACCGACGAGTGGGGCCGGCTGCACCTCGCCGCGGCCAGCCACGCCGACGAGTCGATGCTCCCCCGCCTGCACGCGGTGCTGGAGGAATCCGGCCCGGAGTCGATGCTGTCGCGGCTGCGCGAGTCGTCCCGGACCGAGGCCCAGGTGCCGCTCGGCCCGCCGATGGAGGGCTTCGCGGTGCCGCTGGTGGCCCGCGGGCAGCGGCTCGGCACCCTGGCCGTCGGCCGGCACCAGCGCCACCGGCACGATCCGGACGAGATCGCGGTGATCGAAGACGTGGCCCGCCGGGCCGGCCTCGCGATCGAGAACGCCCGGATCCACGAGGAGCGCCGGAAGGTCGCCCACACCCTCCAACAGTCGCTGCTCCCTCCGGTCCTGCCGGTGGTCAAGGGCATCGGCTTCGCGGCCGAGTACGTGCCAACGGGCGACGCGGCCGAGGTCGGCGGCGACTTCTACGACGTGGTGCCCCTCACCGACGACCGCTGGCTGGTGGTGGTCGGCGACGTGTCCGGCAAGGGCGTGCCGGCCGCGGCGGTCACCGGCCTGGTCCGCGACGTGATCCGGGTGCTGGTGCACGACGCCCGGCCGCTGCCCGAGGCGCTGGCCCGCCTCAACGAGACGCTGGTCGAACGCGGCGGCGGACGCTACTGCACGCTGGCGCTGGCCGCGGTCGGCCCTGCCGCGTCGGGCGACGGCGCCCTCGCGGTGTCGCTGCACCTGGCGGGCCACGACCGCCCGGTCGCGGTCCGCGCGGACGGCCGAGCTGCCTTCGTGGGTACGGGCGGCACGGCGCTCGGCCTCCTCGACGAGGTCGCGACCCCGGTGGCCGAGCTGACCCTACGACCGGGCGACGCCCTGGTCTTCTACACGGACGGCGTCACCGAACGGCGCCGCGGCCGAGACCTGTTCGGCCCGGAACGCCTACGCGACGCCGCGGCGCCGTTGGCCGGGTATTCGGCCGACGTGGTCGCGGCACGCCTCAAAACCACGGTGATCGGCTTCTCCGCCGACACGCCCCGGGACGACATCGCGATCCTGGTCCTCCGCAACGACGCCCTCCCGAACTAACCGGCTCGGTAGCTAGGAGGTCGCCCATCGGCCCGGCGCGCGCCGCGACGCACCGCAACCAGGACGCGCCCAAGCGCCGCGACGCACCCCAACCCGGACACAGCGGCGGCGGCCTCGGCCGTGGCGCGCGCGGCTGTGGCTGCGTGACGTGCTCCGGCCTCGCGGTGGACCGGGCCGAGCCTGGTCAGGTCGGCGAGCAGCGACCGGACCCGGAGCAGCGGATGCGCTCTCGCGAGCTCTTCGCCGGCCTGGCCGAAGCGCCGCGTGGGGCACCCCCCGGGACACACGCACGCCTCGTGGCGCTTTCCTCGGCCCGGACACGCGCTGGCCGCTAACGGCGTCAGCGGCTGCGCCAGGTTGACGCGTGTCGCTGTGGCCAGGCCGCGACCGCTACAAACCCGCGGCAGCCACCCGCGGCGCCGGCCCGCGCGGCGTCAGGCTCCGGCCGCCCGGCCTTGATCGCGGTCGTTTCGGATGGTGATCAAGGTTGCCGGAGGTCGGTTGGCGGCCGTGGGGTTCGGCTCGGGCTGCGATGATCGGAAGGACTTGGCCCTCAGGAGGTTGCTCGTGGATCGGATCCGGTGGTCGGTCGACCGGGTCGATCCTGGGCCGGCCGAGCGGATCATGGAGATCGGCTGTGGCGGCGGTACGGCGGCCGCGCTGGTCTGTGCGCGCCTGCTCACCGGGTCGATGACCGCGATCGACCGCTCGCTGACTGCGGTGAAGAAGACGCTGGCCCGCAACGCCGACTGTGTCGCGGCCGGGCGGCTCACCGTGCTGCAGGCACCCTTCACCCTGGCCGGCGTCGGCGAGTTGGGCGGCTTCGACAAGATCTTCTCTATCAACGTGAACCTGTTCTGGACCACGCCCGCGCGGGAGGAGCTCGACCTGCTGCGCCGGCTGCTGGTGCCGGGCGGCACGATGTATGCCTGCTGGGGACGCGGACCCACACCCGGCCGGTCCGACGAGATCGCGGCGCGCGCGGCAGCGCGTTTCGTCGATGCAGGTTTCGACACCTCGGTGACCTCGTCCGAGGGTTTGCAGTGCGTGGCCGCCACGCCACCGAATACGAGCCACTGAGGGCCATGTCCGTTTAGCGTGTATTTGATGACAACGCCCACCGCTGAGCCCGGGTCGAACAAGTACATCGCGCTCGCGGCGATGGTGTTCGCGGTCGCGATGACGTTCATCGACCAGACCATCGTGTCGATCGCGGTGCCGGACATCTCCGGCGAGCTCGGCATCTCGGCGTCCGCGATCCAGTGGGTGATCAACGGCTATCTGCTGTCGCTGTCGGCCTTCTTCGCCTTCGGCGGCCGGCTCGCCGACATCCTCGGCCACCGGCGGATGGTCCTGATCGGTGTCACCATCTTCGCGGTGGCGTCGGCCCTGTGCGGCGCGACCCCGACCGGCGCCGGCGCCGAGGCGTGGCTGATCATCTTCCGCGTCATCCAGGGCTTCGGCGCCGCGTTGCTGTTCCCGGCCGCGCTGGCCATCGTGGTCGCCGCGTTCCCGCTGCAGCAGCGCGGCCGTGCCCTGGCGATCTTCTTCGGCATCAGCGGCGGGCTGACCGCGATCGGCCCGATCCTGGGCGGCTGGCTCACCAACTACACCTGGCGGGCGATCTTCTGGGTGAACGTACCCGTGGCGATCATCGCAGTTGTCCTGACCTGGTACGCCCGGGTGAACCCGGCCCACCGCCGCGAAAAGCTCGACTGGCGCGGAGCCGGGCTGATCGTCGCGGGCATGGCGCTCAGCGTGCTCGGCCTGCAGCAGGCGAGCTCGTGGGGCTGGGACAGCTGGCGCACCTGGCTGTGCATCGTCGCCGGCTTCGTGATCCTGGTGATCTTCGTGCTGGTCGAGCTCCGCACCGAGACCCCGCTGATCAAGGTACGGATCTTCCGCGACCGCGCGTTCACGATCGACAACGCGGTCCTGTTCTTCGGCCTGATGTCCTTCGTGCCGCTGTTCTTCTTCGCCAGCGTGTATTCGCAGATCTCCCTGGGCCAGTCCGCCAGCGGCGCGGGCCTGTACCTGCTCATCTTCTTCGGCGGCTTCGTCGTCGCGGCCCAGATCGGTGGCCGCATGCTCGACCAGGGCGGTGCCCGCCGCCCGATGATCGTGGGCTGCATACTCGGCACGATCGGCTTCGCGTTCTGGGCCCGCAGCCTGACCACCCTGTCCGAAGGCAGCCAGTGGTACTGGATCATCCTCTCCGGCGCCGGCATCGGCTTCTTCCTGGGCCCAGCGAGCACGGACGCGGTCAACCGCGCGATCAACGCCTCGTACGGCGAGGTCACCGGCATCACTCAGACCCTCCGGAACTACGGCTCGAGCCTGAGCCTGGCCATCCTGGGCACGGTGCTCCTGCAGGTGGGCCGAGACAAGATCACGACGTCGCTGTCCGGCCTGGGCCTGTCCAACGCCGAGGCTTCCACCGCGGCCAACTCCCTGATGAACACGACGGGTGCCAGCACCGCCGCGGAGTCGCTCCCGCCGTCGATCCGCGAAGCGGCGTTCGCCGCCATCCAACGCGACTACGCGGAAGCAAGCCGAGTCGTCTTCTACGGCATGGCCCTCGCGCTGTTCGTAGCCCTCTTTTTCGCGATCTTCCACCCGGGCGGCAAGGTCGAACACGAGTCGACGGAACCGGCCAAGACCCCACCCCGCACCGGCGCCCGCGACGACGATGCCCCTGGAGGACCCCTCGGCCCTCCGGTCGCCCCGGCCTGACCCAGCCAAGCCGCGCCACTCGGCCAACTGGGTGTTCGCCGCGCGCCAACGACGAAGACCTGCGCCACCCGCCACCGCGCCACTCGGCCCAACCGAGTGTTCGCCGCGCGCGAACGACGCGGCTCCGTGCCGCCCGCCGGTATACGGTCGGCGGAGGGAGGCCCGACGCGGCCGCGCGGCGGTCTGAACACCGGCCGCCCGGTTCGTCCCAGCGACCGGCGCCGACGACCGTCGACATCGGAGCGGCCGGTGACCAGGTCGCGCCCACGACGGAAGGGACTGACGATGCCCCTCGACGACCACCCACGCCGGTGGAATTTGCCGCCTGGGAGCACGCCGCAGTGGGCTGAGCAGCCGCCCGTGGACAACAGCCCGCCGTTGGCGCCTTGGCTCGAGGAGAAGCTCTTCGATCGGCGCATCGTCATCCTGCAGGGCAGCGTGACCGGGTCCGCGGCTACCCGGACCGCTGCCGCTCTGCTCACGCTCGACGCTCAGGGCCAGGACCCGGTCGAGTTGCACCTGCGCAGCCCCGACGGCGACCTCGACGCGGTGTTCGCGGTCATCGACGCCGTCGACGTCATGCACGCGCCGGTGCACGCGCTCGCCTCGGCCGAGATCGGCGGCGCGGCGGTCGGCCTCTACGCGGTGGCACCGCACCGGCGGGCTTTCCCGCACACCCGGTTCCGCCTCCGCGAGCCACGCGCCGCCGGCGTTTCCGGCACCGCCGAGGACGTCGCCCACGCCGCTGGCCATCACCTGCGCGTCCTGGACGACCTCATCGTGCGAATCGCCCAGGCCACCGGCCAGCCCCGCAGCCGGATCGAGGACGACCTGTCGCGCGGCCGTCAACTCACCGCCGAGGAAGCCCGCGAGTACGGCCTCGTCCACGAGATCGTCACACCCGGAAAGAAGCCCTCGTAAGCCACCGACGCAGCGATCCGGCACAACCCGCCACCGGCCGCAGCGGCGGGACACAGCGGTCCGACGCCATCCCCTCCCGCAGCCAGGGGCGGCCTCATTCAAGGCCGGAGGCCTCATAGGCCGCCGATGTAGCGGCCTGGCGCCATGCGGCGCTGGGGGTCGAAGCGTTCTTTCACCTCCCGCAGCGTCGGCAGGGCCGCCACCGGGCCCCACATGTCGATGGCCTGGCGGACCGCCGGCGGGGCCGAGGTCACCACACACGTGCCGCCCCGGAACAGCAGCACCCCGCGGACCGCGGTGAGGATCGCGGAGACCCGGTCACCGCCCAGGCTGGCCGGGAGCGCCGCGTGGACGACGCCGATGCCCGCGGCCCCGCGGACGGGGACCGGCCCGCCGACCGCGTCGCGCAGCGCGTAGATCGCCGCGTGCAGGTCGCTGATCGGCACCGACAAGCGGAGCGCGACCTCACCCGGCTCGAACGGGTAGCGATGCCACCAGCGCGGTGGCGTCTCCAGCGCCCGGGCATCGCCGCCCAGCACCAGGACCAACTGCTCGGCACGCTCGATGACGTCGGCGCGGGAGCCCTCCAGCAGCAGGGCCACCGTGCCCGGGCCCTGGCGGCTGCGTTGGCGCGGGATCAGGATCGCCCGGTGTGCCGGCAGGTCGACCTCGACCGCCGACGGCGCCACCGCCGCGGCCAGTGCCTGGCGGACCAGGTCGTGCACCTCCAACGGGGTCCACACCGAGCGGGTCACCCAGACCCGGGCGGCCGGCGCCGCCTGGGTGCGCAGGGTCGCCGAGACCAGCAGGGCCAGCGCTCCCTGCGAGCCGCACAGCAGCTGGTTGAGACCCGGGCCGTCGGCGCCGCGCATCGACCAGCCGGACGAGTGGTGCAGCCGGCCCTCGGCGTCTACATAGCTCACCCCGACCACCTGCTCGCACGGTGTGCCGTAGCGGTGGCGGAGCGGCCCCGCCTCGTCGGCCGCCAGGATGCCGCCCAGCGTCGCACCGATCGAGCGCGGATCGCAGGCCAACCGGTGGCCACGCTGGCCCAGCGCGGCCTGCACCGCCCGGACCGGTGTGCCGGCGCCGACCTCGACGCTGAGCTCGCCGGCGTCGCGGTGCCAGATGCCGGCCAGCCGGCCGGTGTCGATCAGCAGGTCGAGCCGGGCAGGAGGCGCTCCCCAGTCGACCTTGGTTGCCGCGCCGCGCGGGACGACCGCGAGATCTTCGGCAGCGGCCAGGGCCAGGACGGCCGACGCCGCCTCGACCGTGCCGGGCGCGGCCACCCACCGCGCGGGCACACCGATCACGTCGTCGGCCGGACCGGCCTCGCGCGCGAAGCCCTCGCCACAAATCGAAGCCAGCCGCCTCCTCACATCGAAGCCCCCCGGCACGCTCATGCGCGTAATCGTACACATGTTCGAACGACCCGCAACGCCGTCGAACGCCGCGCCGGGTAGCGTGACGACGTGACCGACGAGCCGAAACCCCCTGTCGCCAAGCAGGTCCAGCAGGAACGCACCCACCACGGCGACACGATCGTCGACGAGTACGCATGGCTCGCGGAAAAGGACGATCCCGACACGCTCGCGCACCTCGAGGCGGAGAACGCGTACACCGAAGCGGTGACCGCGCACCTGGCCCCGCTGCGCGAGAAGCTGTTCGGCGAGATCCGCACGCGCACCCAGGAGACCGACCTCTCCGTGCCGTACCGGATGGGCGCGTTCTGGTACTACACCCGCACCGTCGAGGGACAGCAGTACGCGATCTACTGCCGCGTGCCGCTCGCCGACCCCGCACAGACCACACCACCGGCGACCGGCGACGGCGCTCCGCTGCCGGGCGAGCAGATCCTGCTCGACGGCAACGCCCTCGCCGACGGGCACGAGTTCTTCTCGCTGGGCGCGTTCGACGTCAGCCCCGACGGCAACCGGCTCGCGTACTCGACCGACTTCACCGGCGACGAGCGCTTCACGCTGAAGATCAAAGATCTGCGCACCGGCGAGGTGCTGCCCGACGAGGTGCCGGACACCTTCTACGGCACCGCCTGGTCGTACGACGGCGGCACGCTCTTCTATCTCACCGTCGACGACGCGTGGCGCCCCTACCGCGTCTGGCGCCACCAGGTCGGCACCGCCACCAGCGACGACGTGAAGGTCTACGAGGAGCTCGACGAGCGCTTCTGGGTCGGCGTCGACCTGACCCGGTCGCAGCGCTACATCCTGATCGAGGCGGGCAGCAAGATCACCAGCGAGGTACGGGTGATCGCCTCCGACGACCCGGCCTCCGAGCCCGCGCTGATCGCACCCCGCCGGCAGGGCGTCGAATACTCGGTCGAGCACCACGGACACCGGTTCCTGATCCTGCACAACGACGGCGCCGAGGACTTCGAGCTCGCGTACACGTCGATCGACGACCCGACGAGTTGGGTGACGATGGTTCCCCACCAGCCCGGCACCCGGCTGGAGTCAGTCGACGCGTTCGCCGAGCACCTGGTCATCTCGCTGCGCCGTGACGGCCTCAGCGGGCTGCGCATCCTGCCGCTCGGCGAGACCGAGGGCTACGACATGCGCTTCCCGGAACCGATCTACAGCGTCAACATCGATGCCAACCCCGAATACCAGACCGCGGCTGTACGGCTGCGCTACACGTCGCTGACGACGCCGGAGTCCGTGTACGACTACGACCTGGCCACCGGCGACCTGGTGCTGCGCAAGCGCAAGCCGGTCAAGCCGGGCCCGGACGGGCGCGAGTTCGACCCGGCCGACTACGAGCAGCACCGCGAGTGGGCGCTGGCCGACGACGGCACCCGCGTGCCGATCTCGCTGATCCACCGCAAGGGCACGCCACGCGACGGCTCGGCGCCGTGCGTCCTATATGGCTACGGCTCGTACGAGGCCTCGATGGACCCATGGTTCTCCGTGCCCCGGCTGTCGCTGCTCGACCGGGGCATGGTCTTCGCGGTCGCACACGTGCGCGGGGGCGGGGAGCTGGGCCGTCACTGGTACGAGGACGGCAAGCTGCTGGCCAAGAAGAACACCTTCACCGACTTCGTGGCCTGCGCCCAGCACCTGACGAAGGCCGGCTGGACCTCGGCGGACCGGCTGGTCGCGCGGGGCGGCTCGGCCGGCGGCCTGCTGATGGGCGCGGTGGCCAACCTCGCACCGCAGGCGTTCACCGGGATCGTCGCCGAGGTGCCCTTTGTGGACCCGTTGACGTCCATTCTGGACCCGTCGCTGCCGCTGACCGTGATGGAGTGGGAGGAGTGGGGCAACCCGCTCGCCGACCCCGAGGTCTACGCCTACATGAAGTCCTACTCGCCGTACGAGAACGTGTCTGATGTGGACTATCCCGCGATCTTGGCGGCCAGCAGCCTCAACGACACCCGGGTGCTCTACCACGAGCCGACCAAGTGGGTGGCCCGGCTGCGGGCGACCGCACCGCGCGGGCACTACCTGCTGAAGACCGAGATGGGCGCGGGCCACGGTGGTCCCAGCGGCCGCTACGACGCCTGGAAGGACGAGGCGTTCATCGCGGCATGGATCCTGGACCGCGTCGGGTTGGCCGACTGACAGCGAGGTCGGCCGCGGCCGACCTCGCTGTCAGGGGTCAGTTCATCAGCGCGGCGTTGATGACGATGCCGAGCACCGCGCCGGCGACGCTGGCCCCGGCGGCGTACCAGCCGAGCGGCTTGTCACCGAGCACCGCGCCGACGACGCCGAGAATCAGGCCGAGCAGGCCGAAGATCGCGGGTGAGATGAGCACCGCGAGCACGGCGAAGACGAACGCGATGATGGTGCAGATTCGAGCGGCCGAGCTACGCGGCCGGGCGGGACTGGTCGGGTAGGACATGCCGGCACTCCTCCGTTTGTGGATGGAGCGTCAGTACCCAACCGGGACCGAGGATATTCAGGCGGCGGCTGCGGCGGCGAGGACCGCCGGGTCCACGTTGCCGCCGGAGATGACCGCGACCGTCTTGCCCGGCGGCAACTGATCGCGCCGAAACAAGAACGCCGCCGTCGACACCGCCCCACTCGGCTCGACCACGAGCCGCGACCGCCGCACCAACAGCGACGTGGCCGCGATGATCTGCGCTTCGGTCACGGTGACGATGCCGTCCAGCCGGGCGTGCAGGTGCTCGAAGGTCAGCTCGCTCAGCGGCACCCGCAGGCCGTCGGCACTGGTCCTGATCAGGTCGGCGACGTCCCAGGTGACCATCGTGCCGCGGAGCAGAGACTCGTGCGCGTCACCCGCCAGGTCCGGCTCGACGCCGAACACCTTCGCCGAGGGGCGGCGCGCCTTGATCGCCGTCGCCACTCCGGACGCGAGCCCACCGCCACCGACGGGCACCAACACCACGTCGACGTCCGGGCAGTCCTCGAGGATCTCCAGACCGACAGTGCCCTGACCGGCGATGATGTCGCGGTGGTCGTACGGCGGGATCAGCGTCAGACCGCGCTCGTCGGCCAGCTTCTGGGCCATAACGACCCGCTGGCTCGGCGGCACCATGACGACTTCCGCGCCGATGTCGCGTACCGCCGCGATCTTGATCTCGGGCGCCGTCTCGGGAATGACGACCACACAGGGAGCGGCGAAGACCTTCGCGGCGTACGCCAATGCCTGCCCATGGTTGCCCGACGAGTGCGTGACGACGCCGCGGCCGCGCTCCTCGGGGGTCAGGCGCGAGATCGCGTTGGTGGCTCCGCGGAGCTTGAAGGAACCGACGGGCTGGAGGCTTTCGGGCTTGAGGTGCAGGCCGGGGGCCCAGGCCGCCGGCAAGACGGTGGTGCGCACCACCGAGCCGGCGATCGCCCGGGCCGCCGCTTCGACGTCGTCGACCGAGATGAGGTCGACGGTCACCCTTCGCTCTCCGGACGGGCGACGTAGACGCCCTTGCCCTGGCGACCGTCGAGCAGACCCTCGGTCTTGAGGACCAGCATGGCGGACTCGATGGTCTGGCTGCTCACCCCGTATTGCGCGCACATCTCGCGCTTGGTCGGCAGCTTGGCACCCGGCGCCAGCCGACCGTCCTTGATCTGCTCACGGAGGTCGTCGGCGACGCGTCGGTAGTCCGGCTTGTAAGGGGACATCGGCTCACTTCCGAGTTGGCCTGTCCAGTAGATCACCCCTGTTGCAATCTTGCAACCACAAGACGACTAACCAAAGTTGCGAGGCAAGGTAGACGTGCCAGAGTTGCCCTGGCAGCATGTATCACCGAAGGTGTTCGCTTCCGAGTTGGCCCTTGCGAACGGGCTCCTTCACCCCCGGTTCGGGCACCCGCCCGTTCCGAGCCGGGGCGGGTTCGGAGCCCCGTCACCGACCCGCCCCGGCGCTCCCAGATGGCCATGCCCATTCCCGGGTACGCCCCAGCGTCGTCGCGGGCCCGCCCAGCCCGCACCGGGATCCGGGCACCGGCCTGCGGCGGCAGCGGTCCGTGACGAGAGCTCCGGGCCGCTGTCTGCCGCGGCACCCGCAGGAGAGGTGTTCGCGATGTTCTTCGGCAACCCACCGGACCCGGCCCGGGTCGAAGCATGGAACCGCAGCTACCTGGCCCACGGCCGCAACCCGAACGACCCAAACCGGTGCGCGATCGCTGGCTGTCTAGGCCGATTCCCGTGCGCCTTCCGAGTGGAGGCAGCAGAACTCCTCATCGTGGCGGGCATCGACCTACCCGACCCGCCACCGGACCAGCACGGCGACCTGGCGATACCTCTGCCACGACGTAACCCGGCCTCGCGCTTCGAAAAGCATCGCCGCACAGGCAATCCAGCCCGTCAACGAATAGCCTCGCGGATCGCCGCGTTTCCTCGGAGGTCCGAGCCGAGCTGCGCTACCCACCTTCCAGCCGTTTGGCGGTGACGGCGCGGGTTTCGGATGCCCCGTCGACGTCCTGCCACATGCGGAGGAAGCCCTTGATCAGCTCTGGGTGGGCACGCGTGAAGAGGAACTCGCACCAGGCTTTGAGGTGTCGTTCGTTCTCGCGGTCGACCGCGTTGAGTTGCAGCATCAGGTGTTTTCGGTCAACGAGGATGAACTTGAAGGGATAGCGCGACTCCGCGGTCTTGAGGGTGACGTCGGTTCGTCCGGCGTCGTGCAGCTTCACCATGGTCGCGAAGTGCTTCTCGTACGAGCGGCTCGCCGTCGACAGCGCCGCCGACCGACCAACCTGGACGATGCGGGAGTACGCGAGGTCCGGATCCGACTCGACCCTCTTGATCAGTTCGTCGAGGAAGCCCGCGAGCAACGGGTCATCGATCGCGGATGCCGGGTGGTCGCCGGACTCGTCGAGCAGGTCGAGCACAAGAATCTCACTGGTGGCGGCGAGGCAGACCTGGGTGACCGGATCCTGCAACGTCGACGCGAACGTCATGCCGCTGATGGTCTGGTAATGCACCGTCTGCCCGATCTGGTAGCGCAGGTCGGCCAGACCGTCCCGCAACCTGCTCGTGGCCGTGTCGATCGCTTGGCTGTGTTGCTCGACAGCCCGCTCGACCGCGCCGCCGTGTCGGTCGACGTTGCGCTCGACGGCGCTCGCGTGCTCCTCGAACGCGCGAACCAGCAGCTGCATCACCGTGGCGAAGACACCGATGGCCAAAGCTGCCGCCACCGAAGACGTCGTTGCGATTCCGAATGACCCGTCAGCGAGGTTGTCAGCGACGGCGCCGAGGAGGGCGCCAGCGATGAGTCCCACGATGCCTGAACTGACGGAGAACAGCGCGATGCGCCGCTGGCGTTGCGGCTCCGGCGTGGTCGTCATAAATCAAGGTTCGCCGTTGCCCACAACACCACATCATCCAATGCGAAGGATTGTCACGGTGCGCCAGTATTGCCGACTGCCCACGGTCGCTGGTCCGCCGTAGAACGGAAAGCCGCCAGATCTGATCCCGAAGCGACCCACGAAACCTGGAGCAAAGCTCTTCTGCGGGGCGTCTGGCGGGTGTCAGCGGCGTTCGAGCCGGCGGCGGGCCTCCTCGGCGGCGGAGTCGCCGACTTCGTCGTAGATCCGCACCCCCTCGCGCCAAGCCGCGGTGGCGGCGGTCGCGTCGCCCATCGCTTCGCGGGTGTCGCCCAGCCGGATCAGGGTCTCCGCCTCGTGATACCGGTCGACGGAGTCGCGGAAGAGCTGGATCGCCTCTTCGTAGCACTCTGCCGCGCGTTCGCGTTCGCCCAGACGGTCGTAGGCGAAGCCGAGGCTGTCCAGCGTCGCGGCCTGGCCGTTGCGGTCGTCACTCCGGCGTTGGTGGGAGAGCGCTTCGGTGCAGCTCTCGATGGCCTGCACGTAGTCGCCCGTGCTGGCCAGCAGCCAACCGATCGCGTTGAGCGTCCGGGCTTCACCCGAGTGGTTGCCGACCAGTCGGTAGAGCCGCAGCGCCTCGCGCGCGTGCGCGAGCGCCTCGTCGAGCCGGCCGTCCAGATAACAGAGTTCGCAGTAGTTGTGCAGCGTCAGCGCCTGACCCGTCGGATCGGTGAGGCGTTCGTGCATCTCCAGCGCGCGCCGGAGCCGCTGCTCGGCGGCACCGTGGTCGCCGAGTCGGGTCAGTGCCCGGGAGAGGAGGCGGTTGGCGACAGCCTGCCCGGCCCGGTCGTCGATTTTCTCCGCGGCGGCGAGGGCGACCCGTTGGGTGGCCAGCTGGTCCTGCCACAGGCCGCGCGGTGCCAGGAAGGTGTTCAACGCCCACGCGATCTGCCAAGCGTACGCCTCGAAGCCGCTCTCGGCCGCCTGCCGCACCACGCGGATCAGCACCCGGCGCTCAGCCGTGAACCACGCGAGCGCACTGTCGTGATCGGTCACGGGCCGGCGCGCGAGTGCGGGCAGCGGCGGCACCGGATCGATCCGGGGCCACTGCGGCTGGAGCAGCACAGCCGCCGGATAGGCGGCGTGCAGGTAGTGGTCGTACAGGCGTGCCCGGGCGGCCGCCCGCTCGTCGGCGCGCTCCGACGACTCCGCGATCTCGGCCGCGTACGCCCGCAGCAGATCGTGGAAGGCGTAGCGGCCCGGCATGTGCTCGGTCAGCAGGTGGAGCCGGGCCAGCTCCCGCAGTTGCGGCGTGACAGCCGCGGTCGTCATGCCGGCGAGCGCCGCGGCCGCGGCGGCGGTCAGGTCCGGGCCCGGGTGCAGCCCCAGCAGGGTGAACAAGCGGGCCGCGTCGTTGCCGAGGGCCAGGTACGACCAGGAGAAGACGCGCCGGACGTCGCCGTCGGCCAGCGCGTCCAGCCTTGCCTCGGCCGAGTGCAGTTCAGCGGCGATGGCCCCGAGTGGGAACGTAGGGTGGGTGGCCACCCGCGCTGCCAGGATCGACAGGGCCAGCGGGAGCCGGCCGGCGGCCTCGACAATCTCGGCCACCGCGGCCGGCTCCGCGGCGAGCCGGCCGGTGCCGATGCGGCCGGCGAGCAGGTTCGTCGACTCCTCCGTGGTGAGTACGCCCAGCGTCAACGGCACGGCCCACTCGGCGGCGATCAAGCCGTCCAGCCGGTCGCGACTGGTGACGACGACCATGCAGCCGCCGGAGCCGGGCAGCAGCGCGCGGACCTGGGCGGAGTCACGCGCGTTGTCGAGGACCACCAGCATCCGGCGGGAGGCCAGCAGACTGCGGCAGAGCCCCGCGCGGGCCTCCGGGTCGGACGGTATGCGGGCGTGCGGCACACCCAGCGCCTCGAGGAAGCCGGACAGCGCATCGGCCGGGGGCACCGCGCCGGCTTCGTCGTAGCCACGAAGGTTCACGTAGAGCTGGCCGTCCGGGAAGCGATCCGCCGCCTGGTGCGCCCAATGCAGCGCCAGGGCGGTCTTGCCGACCCCGGCCATGCCGGACACCGCGGCAATGACCACGCTGGTCGGCCCCTGCGCGCCGCGGTCCAGGAGCGCGTCGAGGCTGGCCAACTCGGCGCCGCGCCCGACGAACCCCGGCACCGCGCGCGGCAGCTGCTGGGGACGCTGGACGACCGGCCCCGACGGGCCCGAGGGCGAGGGCGACCCGTCCGGCGCCGCCCGCTGCGGGCCTTGCGGCGCCGCCAGGCTCGGGCGATGATGGAGGAGGTCGTCGTACAACCTGGTGAGTTCCGGTGCCGGGTCGAGGCCCGTCTCCTCCGCCAGCACCTGCCGTGCCTGCTGGAAGGCATCCAGCGCGCCGCCTACATCGCCGATGCGGTAGAGGCCTACCATCAGCTGGCCCCACGCCCGCTGGCGCAGCGGGTGCCGATCGAGCAGCAACCGCAGCCGGCGCACCACCTCGGCCGGGTCGCCGAGCGCCAGAACCGCCTCCGCGTAGTCCTCCTCAGCGAGCAGCCGCCGCTCGACCAACCGCGCTGCACGGCGGGCCAGCGCCAGCCCCAGCGGCAGGTCGGAGAGCGGCTCCCCACGCCACAGGCCAAAGGCCCTGGAGAGCTCGGCCGCGGCCCGGTCCGCGTCCGAGGCCGCGAGGGCCTCACGGCCCCGCGCCGCCGCGGCGTCGAACAGGTCCAGGTCGCGCTCGCCGGCTCCCACCCGCAGCACATAGCCGCCGGCCGCGGCGGCTATGGGCGTGCCGCCGCCGAGCGCCCGGCGCAGCCCGCGTACGTAGGTGCGCAGGTTCGCCGCGGCCGATGCCGGCTCGTCGTCGCCCCACAGCATGGCGGCCAGCTCGCTGGCGGTGACAACCTCGTTCGGTCGCAGCAGCAGGGTGGCCAGCAGGAGGCGTTGCTTCACCGAGCCGAGCGGAACCGGCTGGCCTTCGCGGTGCACGCGGAGTGGGCCGAGGAGCTCGAAACGCACACGCACCTCGCGCTGCAGTCGGTCGGGCGGGCGGGCCGCTGGGTTGTACGCCAGTTGTGCGGCGATTGTACGGGCCCCGCCGTACCGTTCCACCGTCCACACTGCTCCACCAGCAACAAGAGGAGATCGATGTCTTCGCACCGCTCCATCCGCCACCTGCTGCGCAGGGCCGCCGCCCCGGCCGTCGGCGCGGCGCTGGCGCTCAGCATGACCGTCGCCTTCGCCACGCCGGCCGCGGCAAGCGGCTCCTACAGCGGCCGGGCGTACGTCTACGGCACCGGCGGTGTGGCTGACGACTTCGACGACGAGGGTGTCGTCAACGTCTCCACGCACCGCTCCTCGAATGTCGGCTGCCTGTGGCAGACCATTCTCTGGGCGAACGGCTACCTGCCCTCGTCCGGCATCGACGGCATCTTCGGCGACCAGACCGACGCCGCGACCCGGAACTTCCAGCGCGACAAGGGCCTCACCGCGGACGGCTCCGCCGGCCGGAACACCTGGACGAAGGCCGGCGACCGGCTCTCGCAGCACGACAACCAGAACGGGTGGCTGTACGTGACCTTCGACGGCGTGAAGGGCGCCCGGAGCTCGTACGCCTCGCACGATTTCGTCCTGCAGCGCTCGCCGGACGGGAACTACCGCTTCTACACGCCTGACGGCACGGGCCCCTACTGGGCCGCCTACAACGCCCGCACCTGCTGAACCACCGGTAAAGGGGCGTCGCGGCCTCGCGGCGCCCCGGCTGGCAAGCGCTGCGCCGATACGCCCGCGCCCCTCACCAGTGGGCTGAAGGACACCCGACGACCGCGACGCGGTCAACCGGGCCGCACGACAGCATGAGATCAGCGCCCGCTCCGGATTCCCGGCAGGCGAGCCTGATCGCAGGCGACAGGGGGTCTGGTTGAAGTCCGTCGCGGTATCGAGCACTACGATCTTCGCGGGTGACAGCGCGACCCTTACTTTGATGCCGTGATCTACACGCCCGCGCGGAAAGTTGCCGGTCCACCGCAGCCGTCATCACTGTCGCCGCCCTCCTGCTGGGCGTCTTGGTCGCGTGTGCGCGTTCCGAACCGGTCTCCGACGAAGGACGGGCTGGCTCATCCGAACATTCCGTAACCGTGCGCTACACGTTGCCCGGCGATGGGCTCGCAGAGATTGACGTGGTCGATGGGATCCACGGGATCGAGGACCGCTTGGAGAAGGCGATCACCGAGGCCGGCGTCGGCTACGAAGCTGTTCGCCGCCATGGAGCCCGAGTTACGCGCCTTCTCGCCCAGACCGGCTTACGCGATCCTCCGGTTCGGGCCCGCGGACGCTCTTCTACGCCCGGGGATTGCTTGGCGTCGCCTGTACAAGCAAGCGACCCCCGGACTCGGCCTGGCTCGAACGGACTGCCACCCTCGCCGGTCGCGGATGCGGTCATCTGGGGCCAGCGCATCTTGGGCGAGGACTGGCTCAGCGGCTAAAGACTCCTCCGGCGGTTGAGTCGTCAAAGGCGTCGCGTCAGCCTCTAGGAGAAGCGTCTCCGAACGCTCAGCGTGAATACGCTCGACCCAGAATTCCACGTCGCCGTGCTCGCGCGTAATCCGGCCGATCCTCGCATGGAGCTCCCAGCCTCCGAACAGCCATGCCGAGACATCGGCCGCCTGCAGAGCCGCTGCGACCTTGCGAATAACACGCAGCTGCGCTTCGGTCTTCTCATCCATGGCTGCGATCCTGACACGCAGGTGGACGTTTCTTGGCTGAACCCCGAGTGCACGGATCTGCCGCCGTGCGCGCCCCGGTTGACCGTCCTTCGCGAGGTGCGTATTCGGTTGCGGCAGTGAGGCAGGCGGCGCGGTACCGTACCGAGTGTCGTTGAGGCTTTCGTCTGCGTCAGTGACGACCGGCCTGGCGCGATGGCGGATGCGAACGTCGGCAGACGGATGATGACCCCGTCGTGGGACCCGCCGTGGATCGTGGTGGATCGCCAGCTTGACTCCGTCATCATGGCACGGTGGCCGGGCCGGCTGTTTCGCATAGCAAGCGTCCCGTCCAGCAGCGAAGAGGAACGGCTTGCTGTGGCAGGGGCTGCCGAAGGCTTGCATGCGGACGCGCGCTACACCCGGTTCTTCGTCGCGGATGTCCTGGCCGAGCTCCCGACCGGGACGCTATTCGGCCCACACGGCGACGCTGTCGTCGAGATTCTGGAGTGCGCCAGGCATCTGACCGAGCCCGTTGCCCGCAAGCTGGCCGCCGCTCAATGGTGGATGATCCGTCAACGCGTCGATGTTGACGCACCGGGCTCGCCAGCTCAACGAAGGCACTGGCTCGTTGGATTTGGGAACTGCTATGGGCGTTTCCAGCCGATGATCTTCCCTGGCCGGTGGTTGATGCGGTCCTCGACAGCGCGGGTATCTCCGGGCCCGTGGACGCTGAGGCTGGTGCACTTTGCGGAAGTACTGTCCCGTCGGATGCGAGAGACCGGTGGCTCTACAGTGGTTGCCGGGATCGAGACCCCGTCCGGGGCCGAACCTGCTGTCTTCATGCCTAGATCTGCCAGCCGCCTCGACGGCGACGGCGCGTCTGTAGGCCGACGCACGTCACGTCCGCGCTCCTCCTCGCCGGCCGCTGGCAGCCACCTGGCCGATACCTGTGGCGCCGCGACTTCATGAAGGACGTTGAGCCGCGATCGCCGTAATAGTCGCCGTCGACGACTTCGCCGGCGCGAGGGTTGCCCGACGGCGCGAGCCGCCGGGACACCTGATCAACCACTCGTCAGTTTCGATCTATGCGCGGCCTTCGAATATCAGCAGGTTGGCCCCGATACGCTGGAGCAGGCAATGAGATTTATCCAGCCGTCAGGAACCTTCGTAAAGGGGCGGTTGTTCCATTCCGCTGCGCTGAGATGCTTCAGGCCGGTACTGGTAACCTGGTAAATCTCGGGTCCGTTGTACCGACCGAGCAACGTTCCCACGGCCGGCCGCGCAGCTAGCCCACGTAGCCAGGTCAACGACGTGTTGACATACTGCGCGTTGGGGATCTGGCTCCATTCGGTGCCATTCAGGTGGTACCTGGCGCCGCCAGCGATCGCATATATTGCCCCGCTGCTGTTGTCGCGCGGCAATACTGGGTAGATTGAAGTCTTGGGCAGCTGCGGTTGAACATTGAACCATCCGCTTGGCAACAGCCATAACCCCATTGGGTTCGCGATAGAGACCTCCGTGGCAATTCTGACTAATGTCGTTATACCCATAGTCCGAATTGTCGTGCGTAATCCCAGACGGTGCGCCGTTGAAGTAGGACTGTACAACGGTGCCGTTCGAGGTTTGCGAACCGTTCGAACGCTGAGCGTAGTGCAGGTGGGGGCCGCTGCTCTTCCCGGTGCTGCCGACGAAGCCAAGCACCTGCCCCTGCTGCACAAACTGCCCTACCGAGACCAGCGGCCAGTCCCGCATATGGTAATACTCGGTCTGCCAACCACCTCCATGCCATAGCCGCACCCGGAGGCCAGCGTCGCCGCCATCCCCTGAAGCCATAACAGTCCCGCTGTAAGAGGCGACGATCGGACGACCAAGCGAAGCCTGTCCAACCATCGTCATATCGATCTCGTAATCATCGTGCCCCACATAAGTTCCCAATCGCCACTGCTCAGCACAGGGAAAGGGAAGCTGGAAGTGCGGCCGAGGGCCTGACGACGCCTCATAAACTGGCGCCGCATGGGCAGGGCTGGCGCTCAGTGCCGAGAAGGCCCCCACCAATGCGGTGAGGCCGACCGCACCCACACGCCGCGAGGCGCTGGTGATCATGATAGATCCCCTCAGATGGCGACGGCATCGGCCGCGCCGCCGCCATGACAATATTGAAGAGGACCAACAGGGGACCGATTCTCGGCACCGAGTTGCCCCACGTGAACAAGTCTTTGACATCCGCGCAAATGACCGATCCAGCTTTTTCCGCTACCTTTTGACCGCGCCAGCGTTGGCCATTATTCGGAGGTTGGATTTAGTCGCGGTATAGCGCTGATTCAAACAGCGGGCGCTCTGGCTCGATGGCATCGACGACGGCTCAGCCACGTTCGGTCATCGGGTAGCGGCCGGGTAACCGGTCGCGCCAACGAACTCGGCCAGACGCTCCCTAGGCGAATATCTCGTAACTGGACTGCGTCAGCTGATCGGAGGGGTTCGCGGTCACCAGGTCAAGGCGATGTTGTGAAGATGGGCGATCCCCGAAAGCGGAGTCGGTCAATGTAACGGCGGCGCGGCGGTAGTCGCGAAGGATCTTCCGGCTCTTCATCCTGGCCAAGGCGCGTTCGATGCGGCGCGGACCTTGCGGCGGCCGCCTTTCAGGTCCTTCTTCAAGTCGGCAAGCTCGCTGCCGCGGGCGTTTGCGATACGGGATGATCACGTCGCGGTTGCCGCAGTCGCCGCCGTCGGCCATGACCGGCCGGCCAACTTCCGGTCGATGCCTCAGGTGCGAACAACGACGATGTCGTTGCGATCGCCTGACTGCGGGTCTCACTAACTAAGCGATGACCCGTCGGGTTCTGGCGTCGATCGAGACCTGCAGGTTCGTCGCGTAGCGGTAGCTCTCCCTCTGAGCGTCCAGGCGGTGGTGGCGGGTTGGGATCAGCGGGCCGTCGCCGATCGCGATCTGGTCGACCGGCCGCCGGCAGACCGGTGCGAGAGCGAGCAAGGCCGAATCCCACAGGAGATCGTCGACTAGTTCAACGCCAAAGCCGGACGCTGACCGACCGGGAGTCAACGACGTAGGGACGTGGCCTGGCCCACACCCGCCCGGCCAGCGCCCGTCCATGCGTCGCCGTTCGAGCTCACGAAGCCCCTTCGACCTGCCCGGCTACGGCCAGCTTGGCTGCTCGAGAGTTGTTCGAGTGTTCGGCAGACCTGCCGAAACGGGGCACGAACCCGGTAACCGGCTCCACGTTTCACCGCAGGTCAGGTAGCCTGACCACCGCGGGCTGCTAGCTCAACCGGCAGAGCAGTGTACTTTTAATGCACAGCGGCTGTCTTCGCCCCCGCTACTAAACGTTTAGTGTCGGCGTCCGGATTCTTGCCTGTAAATCCGATTACCAGTGGCGGAGTATCGCTAGGTCAGCGCGGTCGTCACTTACGGTGTTCAGCCCGTGAATAGGCGCTGGCGGCCGGAATCCGGAATCCAGCCAACGAATCCGTCAGGCGTCGCCGCCATCCGAGCACCCACGGAGCACCCGAGCCGCTGCCGAGGATGCGGACCGGCACTCACCGGGGAGAGCGTTCGCCGGCAATCGCGCCAAGTTCCTCGGCCGGTTCCTGGATTCGTCGATCCCGCTTGAGCCGGCCGGTTCCGCCGCCGAATTCGAGCCCTCTACATGCAGGAGCGCCTCACGGAAGGCGTTGCCGTATCCCGAGCCCTGGTGTCGCCGACGGGTCCACGACTCGGTCGAAACAGTGGGGGTTACCACGAAATGCTGAGCCCCGATCTCTGTACCCCGACGACGTTGGCGGCGAGCATCAGGTTCCACCGCCCGGGTCGCCAATCCGCCAGCCCGGCCCAGAGGTAGCGCAGAATCCGGCGTTCGGCTTCGGGCGAGGCCACGTCCTCCCATCCGCTGACGGGTGCCCGGCAGATACTGGTTCTGCGGGTCGTAGTCGCCGTCGGCGGCCAGCCGGGCCAGCGCTTCAAGCGTCGCATAAACCAGCGCGCCCGCCGGCGCAGGGTCGTCCGCACGGCCAGCCGCACCGTCACCTCCTCCGCGCCGAACTGCTCGAGCCCGCGACGGGCGATGTCGAGGTCCTCATCGGTAGGTGGATGTGACGATCCGCGTCCCCGGCAGGACGGGTCGAGATGCAGACAGCCGCCACCCGCGACGCGCGTCACGGTCGGTGTGATCGCCTCGACTCGTTGGCGCTGCTCGGCGGTCAACCGGGCACGGTCCGCGACGTCGGCAGCCACCCGCCGCCAGTAGTCGTGGTCGGGCTCGTTGACCTCCATCAGACACCCGAACGCCATATCGCCCGACGCAGGTGCATCTCCGCCGCCGACGACGGAGCGCGCAACCCAGACCACGGAGACCGCAAGCACCACCACGCCGGTAACCACGACCCACGCGACACCGCCCCTCTGAGACGATGTCGCTACGGCCCTGGCGATGCAATCCACGACCTTCGCCAGGGCCGTCCGCTCGTTGGGGCCGGCCAGTTTGCCGAGGTACGAAATGGGCTGACGTCGCGGGCAAGGTGATCGGCGTGTGCGACGTTCAGCGGCTGATCCACGGGACCAGGCGCGTGACTATCCAGCAGGCGAACTCGAACACACTCAAGTGGATCTTGCTGATCGGCTCCACCAGCGCTGCACAACGACGACACCAGTTACAACCTTCTGATCCGTAGTCAGACTGGCTGAGTTTCCCTCGCCCGCGAGTACTCACTCGCTGGACGTGTTGCTTCGCAAGGTGTTGTACTCGAACGGTTCGGCACGTATCCGCAGGTCTACGTGATCTCGTACCTCCTCGGAGCTTGTTCAACGTGTCGAGGTAGGTCTGCTGTGCTGGTTCTGTGGCGGTCGTGCTCGCCAGGTGCTGAACGTCCGATCGCCGTAGGATCACATTGCGATCGCGCGGGTGGGTGCGCTGCGGCGTTCAGATCAACGTTCGCCGGTCTTGGTGAAGCCGAGTGCGCGGTAGCCGGGCATGCGGCGTTGGAGCGAGGCGGCGAGGACCGGCGTCGCCGGGTCGTGGTAGTCGTGGACCTCGGCGACGTCCTTGCCGGGTGCTGCGCGGATCACGCGGCCGGCGCATTGGATGAGCAGGCCGTCGTAGGAGATTGGGCCGGCGAGGAAGAGGGTGTCGAGTGCTGGGGCGTCGAAGCCTTCGCCGATGAATGGTGCGGTGCCGATGACGAGTAGTCCGTCACCGGCCTTGGCGTCGGCGAGCCGGCCGACGGCGGCCCGCCGGTCGGTGGTGGTCATCGAGCCTTGCAGGACAAGCGGCTGATACCCACGCGCGGCAAGCATCGCGGTGAGGGCCTCGACGTGGGCGACTCGGCGGGTGAGGACAAGGCAGTTTCGCCCGCGGGCAAGCGCGGCGGTGACGTCGGCGGCGATCTGCGTGTTCCGCGGCTCTGCAACAGCCAGGAGCCGGTGCACCTCGGCGAGCGCACCCGGTGCGTCCAGGTCCACGTCGGCGGCTTGGAACTTGGTCTCGTGGACGTGCAGGAGTCGTTGTGGGCCGGTGTTGAACTCCAGCGCGGCGGCGAGGGGCCTTGCTCTTCCTCGGTCATGGTGTGCCGCACGGGGCCGAGTTGCCAGGTGACGAGTTGGCCGAGCCCGTCGCGGCGGGTGGGGGTGGCGGTGAGCCCAAGCCAGAACTGCGCCGCGATGCGCTTGACGGAGTGCTCGTACGCGGCGGCGCCGAGGTGGTGGCACTCGTCAACGATTACGTGCCCGTACCCCTCGGTGAGGCCGGCGATGTCGTCGCGCCGTGCCAGGGATGGCAGCAGGGCGATGTCCACCGTTCCGGTGAGCTTTCGCCGGCCACCGCCGAGCTGGCCGGCGCGGACGCCGAGGAACTGTTCAACGCGCTCCCGCCACTGGTCGGCCAGGGCCTTACGGTCGACGAGCACCAGGGTGGAGGCGCCTCGCTCGGCGATCACGGCGCAGGCCATGACCGTCTTCCCGGAACCGGGCGGTGCGACGAGCAGCCCGTCATCATGGGCCAGCACTTCACCAACCGCGGTGCTCTGCCTGGTGGTGAGTGCGGCGGTGAATGCGACATCGATCTCCCGGCCCGGGTTGCGTACGTCGGTGACGGCCAGCCGTGATCCGGCCTGTTCGACGATCGTGGTGACGGCGTGGCGCAGGCCGCGCGGCAGGATGAGGCGCTAGTCGAGGGTGAGGTCGTAGCCGCGGATGAAGCGCGGGGTGTCCCAGGTCGACTTGCGCAGGCGTTGCAGCTCGTAGAACTTCGGGTTCGCCATCGCGGCTACGTGCTTGAACGTGGCGAGGGCGGCCGGGGTCAGTTGTGCCGCGTCGATGCTCAGGCCGGCGCCGACCTCCGCGTGAACCTCCAGCGGTAGGGCGGGATGGACGCGGGTCGCGGCGGATCGGCTCATCGAGGCGACGTCGGTGCCGGTGGTGGCACGTTTCGCCTGCCGGGCGAGGCGTTCGGCATCGCCCGGGCTGAGCCGGTCCAGCGTCGACAGGAACGCCCACTGGTCCTCGTACGGCTCCAACGTGGCAAGGTCGAGGAAGGTGGTCAGCCCGTGGTCGTTACGACGGCGGCCCTGCAGCGGCGCGGCGATCAGGTTCCCGAAACCGCCCTCCGGTAAGACGTCCTGGTTGGGAAAGAGCCGGTCGTACGAGCGCAGGTCCATCGACCCGCGCAGCACCATCGCCTCGTGCAGCAGCACTGTGCCGACCCCTCTGGCGACCGCCGCCAGAACCGGGCCGGCGAAGAAGATCCACACGTGGGCTCCGCGTCCCGACTGGGAAATCTCCAGCCCGGTCGGGGCGCCGCTGGTCCGTGCCGCCTTGGTGTAGGCGAGGGCGTCGAGCATCGCCGTCGGGCCGTCGAAGTCGGCCACCACAAAATGGCAGGTGTTGCCGGTCATCAAGGGGTACAGCCCCATGAACACGTCGCCGACGAGATGGGCGGCGACGACCTCCGCCGTCCGGGGCAGGTACGCGGCGCTACGCCGGTCCATCCCCTTACGCCAGCCACCGGCGACCGCAGGTGACCAACCGGCCGTACCGAGCCGGCGGTTCTCCCACCGCGTCGCGTACACGTCGTTGCGGGCCTGGAACAGGCTGGTGAACAGGTCCAGCTTGTCCCGCACCGGGGAGTTCATCGTGACCAGGCCCGGCGCGGCGACCGGCGCCGCCAGCTGCTCAGGCGCCGGACCAATGTCCTGACCGCGCAGCTCCAGCAGCCGTGCAAGGCGGGCGTTCTCCGCCCGTAAACGCTCGACCTCCCGGCGAAGACCGGCGAACTCGTCCACCCCACCCACACCGACCATCCTCGTAGACCGGCATAGGACCCTCCAGCGGAGGGGTCGCTACCATCTGTCGATGGCAGCGAAGCGGGTTGCGGCGCTCGAAGCGATGATCGAAGAAGCCACCGTCGACGCTTACAACGACGACGAACAGCTCACCGGCCTCTACACCATGATCGAAGAGAACCTGGCGGTGCCGTTCAGCACCACGATCCTCGGTGTCGAGGTCACTGTGCGCAAGGTCGACCTGACCGGCGACAGCATCGCGGCGATCTGCACCCGTGGCCGCGACCGGCAGCGGATTGACCTGCTCGACCTACCCCTGCCCACCCCGCCACCGGACGGCGTCGACTGGATTGACGCCTTCCGACACTGGGCAGGAAGGTAACCGGGCGTGAGCGAGTACCAGTACTACGAGTTCACCGCCGTCGACCGGCCTCTCACCGCCCGTGAGCGGGCCGAACTGCGGGCGCTGTCGACCCGCGCCGACATCACCGCCACCAGCTTCGTCAACACCTACGAGTGGGGCAACTTCAAAGGCGACCCGCAGCGGATGATGGAACGTTACTTCGACGCTCATCTGTACCTGACGAACTGGGGCACCCGTCAACTCATGCTCCGGCTCCCGAAGCGCGTGCTCGACCCGGCGGTGGCCGCCGACTACTGCGTGGGCGACGGCGCGTCGGCGTGGACCGCGGGCCAGCACATCATCATCCACCTGCACCGCGAGGACGAAGAAGGCGTCGACGAGTTCGACATCGGCGGAGACGGCCTGCTCGCCTCGATCATCCCGGCCAGGGCCGCCCTCGCCGCCGGTGACCTGCGACTGCTCTACCTCGGCTGGCTCCGGTGCCTGCAATCGGAAGAACTCTCCGACGACGAACCGGAACCGCCGGTTCCCGCCGGGCTGGGCACGCTCGACGCATCCCTTACCGCGATCGCCGACTTTCTATGCGTCGACCCCGACCTGCTCGCGGCCGCGGCGGCCGGCTCCGCGCCGGCCACCGCCGAGGAACCGAGCCGTGCTCAACTTCGCACATGGGTCACCGGCCTTGCCGCCCGGGACAAGGACAAGATCCTCACCGATCTGATCACCGGCAGCGACAACCATGTCCGAAGCGGCCTGCTACGCCGCTACCGCGACGAACAGCCCGCCACGACACCCGCTGCCCCCGCCACCCGGCGCACCGCGGGAGAAATCCTCGCGGCAGCCGCCGAAATCCGCGTCGAACGGCAACGCCGCGAAGCCCAACAACGCGAACAGGACCGCGTCCGCCGGGAACGGTCCGCTGCCGCGGCACGGCAACGACACCTCGACGCCCTCGCGGCCGACCAACCCGGCGCGTGGCAGCAGATCCACGACCTCATCGCCGCCAAGAAACCCCGCGACTACGACGCCGCCGTTCAACTCCTCACCGACCTGGGTGACCTCGCCGAACGCGACCACGCCACCGCACCGTTCCGGCAGCGATTGGCAGAACTGCGGACGGCCCACGCCCGCAAACCCAGCCTCCTCGAACGCCTCGACCTGGCAGCACTCGACGAGTGAAGCCCCTGATCCCGTTACACCTCGCGAATGCAGTTCCTTGATCGCTTACCGATCCGCGAGGCTGCTGACGATCCGTCGAACAGTGGCTGGCTGCCGGACGGCGTCGTCACGGTCGAGGATCCGGACTCGGACTGGCCGTGCCCGCAGCGCGGCGCCGCACCGGGTGACCACTGCAGCGGAGCGTCCAAGCATCGGGTCCGTCGCGCCCGCGGCGCGGATTACCAGCGTCTTCCCCGAGGCCAGCGCACTGCGCGAGCGCATCACCCGAGCACTCAGCAACCAATAGCGGCGACTGTGCGGGTGCCGACTCCACGATCCAGATCGGCGCATCAGCACACTGCACCCGGATGCCGTCCGCCGGTCTCAGCCGGGTCCGCAGCACCTTCAGCCACCGACCGCCGACCTCGGCGACCGGAGCATGATCCGGCCCCATGAAGCCGAACATCCGCACCTGGTTGTGCACCTGCACGGCGGTACGCGACCAATCCACCAACGAGAACTCAGGCTCCACGAACCCCGCGTAGGACGCGCCGGCGTCATCCTGCGGAACCCCGGGAAGACCCTTCGCCACCTCGTCCAACGCGACCGTGAGCACCTCGTCCAGGACGGGCCTGACCCGCTGCCACAACCGCTGCGGACTGACGTCCTCCCCCAGCGCGATCCCACCCCGCTGAGCAAGGATCGGACCAGTGTCGAACTGCTCGTCCATCCGATGGACCGTCAACCCGATCTCCGCGTCACCGTTCCGGATCGCCCACAACACCGGCGCCGGGCCCCGGTACCGGGGCAACAGCGACGAGTGAACGTTGATCACACCCAACCGAGGCGTACGCAACACGGACGCGGGCAGCTTCCAGTTGAAGCCGTAGACCACCAGCAGATCCAGTCGATATCCGCCCAGGGCGCCGGACAACCCTTCAGCCGTACCGGGGGCAACAGCAGATCCATGCCCGGCGGAAGCGCCTCCATCACACGACCGGCGACCGCCGCCGCGCGAGCATCCGTCCGGCCTTTCGGCTTCATCGAGCGGCAATACACGTACGCGACGGGCTCGTGGCCCGCCCCAACGCAGGTGGCGCGGAGCGCCGCAAACTCATCGATGCCGAACGTCGCAAGGGCAACACGCATCGGAGCGGTCACGCCTGTGACACTACCCGCTCGCAAAGCAGCACCTCGGCGCCGGAACTCGAGTCACAACGAACGATGGACGGATTCGACAGGGATTGATGTGGATGACTTGTCGCCGTGAGCTGACACACTCGCCCGTGACCATCAGCGCGGCACTCAGGCTGGTGTTGTCACTCGTTTGAGCAGCAACTACGGATGCGCCTTATCGCGCCTCCGCTACTCTTCTACCCTTTTAGGGTGGTTGGACGGTCTTCTGGGTGGAGCCCAATCGCACGGCCCAGGCGCCTACCGGGAGTAATTCTCATGTCACGGGGATTGCCGTTCAAGAGTTGCTCTTGTCGTGGTGAGAACAGGAAAAAGATCGGCGCCGCATGTCCGAGGCTGCGTCGTGCCGGTGGTGCGTGGAGCGCCGCCCACGGCACGTGGGGCTACCGGATTGAGCTACCGGTGCAGCCCGATGGCAAACGGTGGCAGCTGCGACGTTTCGGTTTCGCTACCCGTGAAGCGGCACTCGTCGACCGTGGCAGTGCGCAGTCGCTACTCGAACTCGCTGGTGACGACAACGCAGTCGGCAACGAGATCGCGCGCATGCTCAGGGACACCAAGAGC
The DNA here is from genome assembly GCF_900188485.1 of Asanoa hainanensis. Taxonomy (GTDB): domain Bacteria; phylum Actinomycetota; class Actinomycetes; order Mycobacteriales; family Micromonosporaceae; genus Asanoa; species Asanoa hainanensis. The sequence continues at coordinate 7,257 of NZ_FZPH01000010.1, read as the reverse complement.
GGTCGGCCGTTTCCCGATCGGGATGCTGTACCCGCGGCGTCCGGGCCGGGCTCATGGCATCTTCTGCGATGACCACGGGTGACTACCTCTGGCAGTGGCACGCCAGTCGTCGCAAGATCCAACCCACCACGTTGGTCAGTTACGAGACCCATATCCGGGTCCATCTCGTGCCGCACCTTGGTCACATCCCGATCGATCGGCTCCGAGTCGGCCATCTCCAGTCGATGTTCGACAGAATCAGCGACCGCAACCTCCAGATCGACATCGCCCGCTGCAGCGGTGATGTCCAGGTCCGGGCGTCGGTCAAGGGTGTCCGTAAGACGGGTCCGGCAACGATGCAACGTATCCGCGCGACCCTGCGCAAAGCCCTCAACGATGCGATACGCACCCATCGGCTCATCGAGTCCAACCCCGCAGCATACGTCGAGTTGCCTTCGGTTCAAGCACCGAGGGCGCGGGTATGGACCTCCGCCGCCGTACAGCAGTGGAAGGAGACGGGACTACGACCCAGCAGCGTCATGGTGTGGACACCCGAGCAAGCCGGCGCGTTCCTCGATCATGTCGAGGACCATGACGACTTGGTCTACCCCATCGTCGCTCTCATCCTGCACCGGGGCCTGCGTCGCGGCGAAGCACTCGGCCTGCGCGAGAACGACGTCGACCTGGCGGGCGGGACCGCCACGATCACTCAGCAGCTCACGACGGTCGGCTATCGACCAGTGCTCAAGGTCGTCAAGAGTTACGCCGGTGACCGCATCATCGCGCTCGACGCCTCCACGACCACGGCGTTACGCAACTACCAGGAGCGGCGGGAACGCTGGCGGGCCGACGCCGCCTGGCCGAAGACCGAGTTGTTCTTCGTGCGACCCGACGGTCGCCAGTGGCATCCTGAGCAGGTCAGCGATCGGTTCGAGCGACCTGTCGCAGGTTCCGGGCTGCCGCCGATCCGGCTGCACGACCTGCGGCATTGCGCTGCGACGTTCCTCAAGGCATCCGGATCCGACCTCAAGGACATCCAGGAGGTACTCGGGCTCTCGAGCATCACTGTCGCTGCGAACACCTACACCTCGGTCGTGCACGAGCTAGAGTCTGAACGCGCCAAGGCCGAAGCTGCCTCTGCCCTGGTGCCACGCCGATCAGGTGCCGCTGTCGGCACACCTGCGAGCCACTCGCACGAGAACGACTCAGGTGGGCCGCCCGGGACTCGAACCCGGAACCTATGGATTAAAAGCCCTCAAGACCTCAATAATCCGAATTTGAAACAACGCTTCCACCTGCACAAACGGAACCGCAGAATGTCCAGTATGGACCTGGGCGGCCCCCTGGGCGCTCGCATGTTGGCAACATATCGCCACTTCGAGCAAGAAAACCCTTGGCCTCAGTTACACAGAGCGACGACACAGCTCCGTCGAACCCCCGGGAGCGCGGGCGTACAGTGAGGCGTTATCTCGTGTATCGCCACCACGCGCCCACCCCATCCGCTATGCGCAAATGGGACATGAGCTGCAGAAACGGCGCGCAGCCCATCCCGCGACGGCAAGGGCCTCCAGTGAACGGGTGACTCTGCTACGGTCCGGTATCCTGTCTGACGCGGGCCGCTAGCTCAACCGGCAGAGCAGTGGACTTTTAATCCATAGGTTCAGGGTTCGAGTCCCTGGCGGCCCACCATTTTCCATGCCACCCGAGCGGCGCAAGATCACTGTAGGGTGCGCGGGTGCGTCGATATCGTGCCTGTGTCGCTCTGCTTGGGCTCGTCTTGGTCGCCGGATGTGGCGGCGGGCCCGGCTCCGCGGCGCCGTCCGCGCCGCCTACCAGCCCGGCACCCGACCACATCGCGGCCGTGCAGGACTCGGTCAAGCTCGTGTACGCCGAGCGGGCCTTCACCATGGAGGTCCGGCTGCGCCTCGACGGCGACCTGGTCTCCCGCGTAACGGTCGACACGGACCTCGACGCCGATGCCATGCAGGGCACGATGGAGTCCGCGGACGGGAAGACCCGCATGGTCCGCATCGGAGACGAGGTGTTCGTCGCCAGCGATCCGAAGAAGCAGAACGCCTGGCTGCGCATAGACCTCGACAAGCTCTCGGCGACGAGCCCGCTGCGCGCCTCGTTGGACGTCAACGCCCAATGGGGAATTCTCGCCGGCCTGGTCTCCATCGATGAGCAAGCCGGCGTGCTGTACGGCGGCACCGTCGATCTGAAGAAGGCGGTCGACGCGGCGACCTCCGCGAGCGAGAAGGCGGCCCTCCAGCGGGTCGCCGACTTCGCGCAGAACCCGTCGGCCGTCCCGCTATCCGCCGACCTCGACCTGGCCGGGCGGCTGGTGCGGATGAGCTACACGGTGCAGACAACCGAGGGCGAGGTCTACACGTCGTTGACCGTCACCGCGCCGGCGAAGCTGTCGATCAAGGCGCCGAACCCTCGTTCGGTGACCGAAGCGACCGCAGCGCACTACCGGTTGCTCTAGGCGGGGCAAGATGACCACGGATGATCCACTCGCTGACGCGATCCTGGAGCACTGGAGCGCCTGCACCCTGCCGCTGGGCGAGAGCCCAGGCGCGGGGACGGCGTTCTTCTACAACGAGCTCGTCGAGTCCACGCCCGACGGCGACAACGTACGCGAGTGGTTGGTGACCGCCGACCGTCTGACGCGGACGAAGGTGGGTAGGGCGCGGCTCCGCCCAGCGCTGATCGAGCCCACCGACGCGGCATCCGACTACCTGCTCGTGACCGACTTCGAGGGCATGTGGTCGCGGCGCTCCGGCGTGGCGGTCACCCGCACGTTGTTCCTCCACGAGCATGCGGCGACGAAGGGCTGGTCCTGGGCGACAGCGGAGGTCACCGAGGGCGTCGCTGCCACGGCCGAGCACGTGCGCGCCGTCGACGGGCGGCAACGCCGGGCGTACGCGTTGGGACATGTCGTCCGGGACCAGGGTGAGCAGCGGCCCCTGGCCATCGCCACCTCCAACATCGGGCGGGATCCCGACGGTGTGGTGCGCTGGCTGGGCGCACTGCCCGAGGGCTTCGCGGGCGGTCCGGTCTTCGTCGCCGACGAGCACGGCGACCGCAGTTTCGTCGTGCGCTGCCTCGGGCTGATCGCGTCGGCCGACCGCAACCCGGACGTGCTCACCTTCGACGCGATCCGGTCGCTCATCGAGGGCGTGGTGCGGCCGAAGCGAGGTCTCTTCCGCCGTCGCTGACAAGCTCGGGCCCGGGGTCGGGCCGCCACGGCAGCAGCAGGATGCCCGTCAGCAGGATCGCCGCCAGGACCGCTAGTGCCGTTCTGGCGCTCGTGATCGCGGCCAGCACCCCGGCCGCGGCGATGAAGGCCGGCTGGACGACCTTGTTCGCGATCGACCAGGCCATCACCACGCGGGACATGTGGGCGTCGTCGGTCGCGTTCATCCGGTACGTGGCGAACGTCGGGCTGAAGATGCCGGCGAACAGGTAGAGCAGGAAGTGCGCGGCCGTGATCATCACGAGCCCCGAGGTGGCGCCGGTGGCGAGCGGGATGAGACCGAGCCACAGGTTGCGGCCGACACCTCCGAACAACAGCACCCGGTTTTCGCCGATGCGCCTCCTGATCGGCATGACCAGCACTGACCCGAGGATGCCGGCGACGCTGGACACGCCGCCGATCAGGCCGTACTGCCAAGGCGAGAAACCGAGATCCCGCAGGACGAAGACCGCCAGCAGGGGCACGGCTGCCAGGATGCAACCGCCGAAGATCATCGAGTTCCAGAACAGCGCTGCCAGCCCGCGGCGGGCGAAGATGTAACGCCAGCCGGTGGTCGCGTCCCGCAGCCAGTGATGGGCGCCGGATCGCGCCGGCGGCGCGACTTCGGAGGCGCTCAGGCCGCGCAGGGTCACCGCGGAGACCAGGAAGCTGACCGCGTCGAGGGCCATCGTGACGGTCGGGCCGAGCCAGGAGATGAGGAATCCGCCCGTGGGCGGTCCGACCGCGTTCACTGTCCACATTGTCGTCTCGAAGCGGCCGTTGGCCTCCGCTCGACGCTCGGCCGGCACCAGGGCCCGCAGCTGGGCGAGACCGGCCGAGTCGAACGCCATCCGCGCGGCCATCTCCACCACCGCCACGACGCACAGGTGCCAGTAGGTCAGGACCCCGTAGTACGCCGCGACCGGCACCGACGCGATAGCCACGAACCGCAGCAGGTCCGTCGCGACCATCACCGGCACCTTGCGGCGGTGCTCGATCCACGGACCCAACGGCAGTGCGACCACGGCGCTCACCACCCCGGCGGCCACCGTCAGCAGCGACACCTGGAAGTCCGATGCCCCGAGCACCAGCACCGCGACGATCGGCATCGCCGAGTAGCCCAGCGCGCCGCCGAACTCGCTGACGGCGAACGCGGCCCATCTGCGCCGGAAGTCCTGCCGCCAACTCTGCGAAAGCGGGCCGAGGGCAACCGATTCAGTTGTGGGCACGGCCGGAACCTTCCAGAACCACGGCACCCGCACAAGCGGCCACGCGCGTGCAACGAAACGGGTCGCTCGCGCGCCTCATTGAGGTGGCGGTCCAGACGATGGCGCGAGCCGACGCGTTCGACACGGTGTACGCGGCGCAGTATGCCTCTTTGGTCCGGCTCGCCTACGTGACGGTCGGCAGCATGCCGGCCGCCGAAGACGTCGTGCAGGACGTGTTCGTCGAGTGGTACCGCCGCATCGACCAGGTCGAAGCGCCCGTTGCCTATTTGCGCAAAGCGGTCGTGTCCCGCTGCTCGTCGTGGGTCCGCCGCCGGATCCTCGAGCGCCGGCACGCGAGCACGCTCGACCAGACTCCGGCCGTGCCGCCCGATCCCGGGATCGTCGCCGTCCGCGCCGCCATGGCCCGGCTCGCGCCGCGCTACCGGATGGCGTTGTTCCTGCGCTACTACCTCGACCTTTCGGTCGCGGAGGTGGCCGAGGCGCTCGACTGCCCATTGGGTACGGCCAAGTCGCTGCTGCACCGCGGCCTCGCACACCTGCAGGCTCAGCTGGAGGACCGATGATCTCCGAGGAACGGGTCGCGGAGCTCATCCGCACGAGTGTCGACGCGATTCCGGTGAAGGCTCCCCCGCCGGCGACGCTGCGAGCCAGAGCCGCCGCGCGCCGCCGCCGCGGCCCTGAAAGGGCGGCGCGGATGTGGCCCGTGGCGCTGGCGGCGGCCGCCGTGGCGACCGTCCTGGCCGCGACGGTGGCCCTGCCCGGCCCGTCGACGGCCCCCGGAGAGGAGTCGACCACCTATCGACTGCCCCGCGTGCTGGCCGGTGCCGCCGGGGTGACCACCACCGTCGCGCAGGACCCGCCCGGCCGGGCGATCGCGCTGTTCGCCCAGGGCGGCCACTACATCGTGCTCGCGACCGACGGGGTCACCTACCGCCGCTTCGACGACCAGAACGGCGCCGCGCTGTTGTCGCCGGACGGTCTCACCGTCGTGCTGACCAACCCGAGCCGCACGACGGAGCAGGCCGACGTCGTCGACCTGCGCACCGGCCAGGCCCAGCGCTACTCGTTCGAGCCCCCACTCGCCCTCCGCCCACTGGCCTGGTCGCCCGACAACCGGCGCGTGGCGTTCGCGACCCAGGCCACCGCGACCGAGAAAGGAGCCGGCCCAGCCGGAGTGAGCGTGCTCGACCTCGACACCCGCCGCTTCGTCCAGGTCGCCGATCCCCGCCCGGACACGGGCAACGGGCTCGTGCAGGCGGCTTTCGCCGCGACGGGGTCGGCCGTCCTCGCATCGGCGGGCGCGGAGGACGGCTGCACGCTGCGCCTCTATCAGGTCGACCCGCCCAAGCCCGCCGAGCCGGTCACCGTCAACGGTCCAGTGGAACGCTGCCGCGAGGTCGTGACGCTGGGCCTGAACACGTTGTCGACGTCGCTGTTGATCGCCGCCGGCGAGCGGTACGGCAACATCTGGCGCCTGAACTTCCGCGGCGACTGGCTCGGCCAGAACGGCGCCGTACCCAGCTCGATGCCGCTGAGCTCAGGCGACCGGCTGCTGGGCTGGAACGGCGGCGACGGGGTCTACCTCACCCTCGGCAACGGCGTCGCGGAGTTCTCCCTCACCGGCAACGGATTCGACCGGATGCTCAGCTTCCCCACGGGTTCGGACGGACTCACCGACTTCCAGTTCGCCACCGACCTGGTGCCGGAGAGCACCGTGTTCGACGTCGACGCGGGCGGCTGGCCGTGGTCGCTCCGCCGTACCGCCGCTGTCGCCTTCCTGCTGCTCGTCGCCGCGGCCAACGTGCTCGTCCTGCGTCGGGCAAGGACGAGGCGTGCATACGGCTGACATCATCAGGATCGATCGCTCGACTCCGAAGATCGGAAGACGACATGACCATTCGGCGTTTCGGAGTCATCGCCATCGTGCTCGCGACCTCCGTCGCTGTCGGTTCTACCGCTTGCGCGGCGAGGCAGGAGCCGCCGACTCCGCGGCCGTCGGACCCGACCGCGCCTCGACAGCTCCGCACACCGGTGTCGCTGCACGTGGTCGCGCGGGTGGACGAGGCCGCCTGCATAGCTGGTGCTGGCGGTCTTCCGGGTCCGGGAGCCGGTGGGGACTGGTGCTATTTCGTCGATCCGGGCTTCGATGTGACCCGGGCCGAAGCGGTCGAGTTCGGCGCGGACTCAATCGGCATCCACGCGGTGGAGATAACCCTCGCGCCGGCGGACCGCGCCGCCTTCGCCGCCTGGACCGCACGGTCCGCCGGACACCAGATAGCGGTCAACGTCCAGGACCGAGTAGTTTCGGCGCCCGAGCTCGCCGAACCACTCAGCGGCGAATGGCTCACCATCCCGGTCGACACGGAAGCCGCCGCCCAGGAGCTGTCGCGGCGGCTATGGGAATGAGTGTCAGGGGTCCCGTCAGGTCCGTGGCGGGGGCGTGGCAGCACCGGTGCCGATAGTCGAGGCATGACAACGCAGAAGTTCGAGACCCCCGCCCCGATCGCCACCATCCTCGAGATCCCCGCCGGCCGCGTCCAGTTCATCGCCTCCGACCAGGCCGTCACCACGGTGCGGGTCCAGCCCGTGAACGCGGCCAAGAGCCACGACGTCCAGGCCGCGGAGCGCACCACCGTCGACTACCACGACGGGGTCCTGCGCATCACCGACTCCACCACCCACCACAAACTGATCGGCTCCAAGGGCTCCGTCGACGTCACCGTCGAGCTGCCCGCCGGCTCCCGCGTCGACGCCAAGACCGGCGCCTGCGAGGTCCGCGGCACCGGCCGCCTCGGCGACGTCACCTTCGAC
>NZ_FZPH01000037.1 GCF_900188485.1 Asanoa hainanensis | reverse complement strand
CCAGAGACAGAGCACCCCTACCAGTCACCTCGACCAAGCCTGGCCGGGCCACGGTCGTAACACCATCCTCAACAAGTAGCCGGGGACCGCTCGCTCCGCTTCGCTGCCAGGTCCGCGGTGCACGACCACCCGCCGCTCGCGCAACTACCGCCTGCGGGGGTCGGCGGCGACGGGGTCGCCGACGGCTACCTGGGTCGGCCCACACCGACCGCGGACCGGTTCCGGGCCGACCCGCCGTCGGTCAGATTGATCCGCGGACGGCATGGCGTAGCGTGGGTCGATCTTGGTCCAGCACGGCGCAAAGAGGTGACAGGATGGCGGACGGCCCACCGAACGGTCTGCCGCGGTATCGCGTGCTCACCGGACCCGACGACGAGAGCTTCTGCCGCCGCGTCAGCGAGGTGCTCGATCTCGGCTTCCAGCTCCACGGCAGTCCGACCGTGACCTTCAACGGCGAGAACGTCATCGTGGCTCAAGCCTTGGTCTGGCCGGACGTCTGAGAACGCTCGGGCCAGGGATGACGGCTGCCCGAATGCTGGCCGTGGTCCGCACCTCGTCCTGATCCCGACGCACGACGACCGGGTGACCGACCGCTCCGCGGGCTGCCCACGCCCGGGCGGCACCCGCCACCAGGCGCCCAGCCGGGCAGCATCGCCACCAGGCGCCCAGCCGAGCGGCACCGCCACCAGGCGCCCAGCCGGGCGGCACCGCAGTCGCCGCGCGGGGTTCGGACGGAAAACCGCTGGAACCCCGCGCGACCGCGGATCGTCGCCGGCGGCGGGGTCAGTCGCCGACGTAGGCCGCCAGGTGTTCGCCGGTCAGGGTCGATCGGGCCTTGACCAGCTCGGCCGGCGTGCCCTCGAAGACGACCAGGCCGCCGTCGTGGCCGGCTCCTGGGCCCAGGTCGATGAGCCAGTCCGCGTGGGCCATGACCGCCTGGTGGTGTTCGATGACGATGACCGACTTGCCGGCGTCGACCAGGCGGTCCAGCAGGCCCAGCAGTTGCTCGACGTCGGCCAGGTGCAGGCCTGTGGTCGGCTCGTCGAGGATGTAGACGCCGCCCTTTTCGCCCATGTGGGTGGCTAGTTTGAGGCGTTGGCGCTCGCCGCCCGACAAGGTGGTCAGGGGCTGGCCCAGGCGCAGGTAGCCCAGCCCCACGTCGGCCAGGCGGTCCAGGATCTTGTGGGCCGCCGGGGTGTTGGCCTCGCCCGTCGAGAAGAACTCCTCCGCCTCGGTCACCGACATCGCCAGGACCTCGCTGATGTCGCGGCCGCCCAGGTGGTATTCGAGGACCGACGCCTGGAAGCGCTTGCCCTCGCATTCCTCGCAGGTCGACTCGACCGTGGCCATGACGCCGAGATCGGTGTAGATCACGCCGGCGCCGTTGCACGTCGGGCACGCGCCTTCGGAGTTGGCGCTGAACAGGGCCGGCTTGACGCCGTTGGCCTTCGCGAACGCCTTGCGGATCGGCTCCAGCAGCCCCGTGTAGGTCGCCGGGTTGCTGCGGCGCGACCCGCGGATGCCGGTCTGGTCGATGGTGACCACGCCGTCGCCACCGGACACCGAGCCGTGGATCAGCGAGCTCTTGCCCGAGCCGGCCACGCCGGTCACCACGACCAGCACCCCGAGCGGGATGTCGACGGACACGTCGCGCAGGTTGTGGGTGTTCGCCCCGCGGACCGGCAGTGTTCCGGACGGCTCGCGCACGGAAGGCTTCAAGGAAGCCCGGTCGTCGAGGTGGCGGCCCGTCAGCGTGGACGACGCGCGCAACCCGTCGAGCGACCCCTCGAAGACCACCTCGCCGCCGAAGCTGCCGGCCCCCGGGCCGAGGTCGACCACGTGGTCGGCGATCGCGATCGTCTCGGGCTTGTGCTCGACGACGAGCACCGTGTTGCCCTTGTCGCGCAGGCGTAGGAGCAGGTCGTTCATCCGCGCGATGTCGTGGGGGTGCAGGCCGATCGTCGGCTCGTCGAAGACATAGGTGACGTCGGTCAGCGCGGAACCCAGGTGCCGGATCATCTTGGTGCGCTGCGCCTCGCCGCCGGACAACGTGCCGGCCGGCCGGTCGAGCGAGAGGTAGCCCAGGCCGATCTCGGCGAAGGAGTCGAGGAGGTGCTGCAGCCCCGCGAGCAGGGGCGCCACCGAGGGCTCGTCGAGGTCGCGGATCCAGTCGGCCAGGTCGCTGATCTGCATCGCGCAGACGTCGGCGATGTTCTTCCCCTTGATCTTCGACGAGCGCGCCTCGGGGGCCAGCCGGGTGCCCTCGCACTCGGGGCAGGTCTGGAACGTGACCGCCCGCTCCACGAACGCGCGCAGGTGCGGCTGGAGGGCGTCGACGTCCTTAGACAAGATCGACTTCTGGACCTTCGGGATCAACCCCTCGTACGTCAGGTTGATCCCGTCGACCTTGATCTTGGTCGGCTCCTTGTGCAGGAGGTCGTGCAGCTCGCGCTTGTTGTATTTGGCGATCGGCTTGTCCGGGTCGAAGAAGCCGGAGCTGCGGAAGATCCGCCCGTACCAGCCCTCCATGCTGTAGCCCGGCACCGTGAGCGCGCCCTCGTTGAGCGACAGGCTGGCGTCGTAGAGCGCGGTCAGGTCGAAGTCGGTGACCGAGCCCATGCCCTCGCAGCGCGGGCACATGCCGCCGAGCCGGTTGAAGGTCGCCTTCTCCGCCTTGGTCTTGCCGCCACGCTCGACGGTGATCGCCCCACTGGCCCGCACCGACGGCACATTGAACGAGTAGGCGTTGGGAGAGCCGATGTGCGGCTTGCCGAGCCGACTGAACAGGATGCGCAGCATCGCGTTGGCATCGGTCGCGGTGCCGACCGTCGAGCGCGGATTGGCACCCATCCGCTCCTGGTCGACGATGATCGCGGTGGTCAGCCCGTCGAGCAGGTCGACCTCGGGCCGCGCCAGATTGGGCATGAACCCCTGCACGAACGCGCTGTAGGTCTCGTTGATCATCCGCTGCGACTCGGCCGCGATCGTGCCGAAGACCAGCGAGCTCTTGCCCGAGCCGGAGACCCCGGTGAACACCGTCAGCCGGCGCTTCGGGATCTCGATCGTCACGTCCTTGAGGTTGTTCTCGCGCGCGCCTTGCACGCGGATCAGGTCGTGACTGTCGGCGACGTGCTGCGACCGCGGGGCCGTGCTCATCGTGTCTCCATCCTCAGGCGGGTGGTGTGGGCTCGGGCAGGTAGTCAAGGTACCCGTGGGGTACGACACCCCACGGGGCACCGAGCCGTCAGCTGTCCTGGACCAGACCGAGCACGTTGCCGTCGGGGTCGGTGAAGGTAGCCACCCGCCGGCCGGGGCCGACCTCCCGCGGGGCCTCGTTCACCGCGGCACCGGCGGCGGTGACCTCGGCCAGCTTCGCCTCGATGTCGTCCACGTGCCAGTAGGCGACGGGCCCGGCCGTCGTCCGCCCCGGCACCAGCCCGATGTGCTGGCCTTCGACGTCGTAGCCGACGTAGTAGGGCGCGTCCGCCTGCGGCTCGATGCCGAGCAGGGCGGTGTAGACCTCCTTGGCCTTGGCCAGGTCGGAAACGGGGTGCAGCACGGTCTTGATCCCCTGGGTGGAACTCATCGTCACTCCTGACGTCGTCGTTCGGTTCGCCTCCGACGCTAACCGCGCCACCCCGACCAGGGCTTCTCGAATCCTGACCGGTCCGCCCGCCCACTCACGAACGGGTGAGGCCCCGATCTTGAAGATCAAGATCCGGTCCCGGGTCCGCGGTGGTCCGGACCGCCGCTCCCGCCGGGGACCGCTCCACTTCGTTCCGCTGCCAGGCCCGCGCTCCACAACCAGAACCGTGTTCCGGCCGCTTTGCTCTGCACCCATATACGCAACACCCTCGCTGACCTGCGGTGCGTATATGGGTGCAGAGCAAAGCCTCCAGAAGACGCACCGTGTTCCCTGCGCCCGGGACTGGTACTCGCGGCAGTTCCGCGACCGCCTCATCGGCGACGCGACCTGGCGCACAGGCCCGTAGTGCGTTGCGAGGGCCCCGCAGCGGGGCGGGCGGTTACGCGACCTGGATGATGTCGCCGGAGGCGAGATACGAGTCGGAGCCCAGCCACAGTCTGGTCACGCCGCGCATGCCGAGCGAGGTGGCGATCTCGGGGCACGCCAGCTTGCGGATCAAGCGCAAACCCAACACGCCGACGGCGACGCCGGAACGCGGAAACCATCCGCAACAGCCCAGCGCGCCGCCAACCGACCTCGACGACCCAGCCTGCGGGTCCGGGCCAGCCCCTGCCTTGCGGGCTGGGCCGGCCTAGTGGGCGGTGGTGGTACTTACGGCGGGCCGGCCACAGCGTTAGCCGGCGTCGACCTGGCGATACCGGCGGGCTCGGTGCGCGGGCTGCACGAGGACTTCGTGCCGGCACCGGAACGCCACCGGCCACCACGCCGGATCGAGCCCGCATTGCGGAGGCGCGCACCGAGCGCTGGACGAGTAGTCCGAAGTACCCGCCGCGTCGGATGCATGACGACGATCCCGACGCAGGTGATCTGGACAAGTGAGTTCTGGCAGGTCCCGCGCCGCGGGCGCGCGTGTCGCAGGGTCTCGATGACTGCCTCGTGTCGTGCTCTCACGACGGCCACAGCCGAACGGAAACCGCGTCGCTCGTGATCGTGTGCGGCTCAACGAGCAGCTGCACCATCGACCGCATGATCGGGTGCGGCTGGTCTGGTTGCCGCACGGCGTGTCGACCAGATCAGCCACACCCGATCACTCACGACCCCGCCGATCTCCCAGATGCCGCGCACCCGATCACGGCCAGCCTCGGCGTCCGCCGGATCCGGTCCACCTTTCGCAGGGCGTCCCGAATCGGGGCGCCGCTGCCGAACGCGATCAGCGTGCCCGCAGACACCGATCGACTTCGGGCTTACTCGTGTAGGCCGACTTTCGTATCTTGGGTCGAAGCGAGGCGGAGTCCAGGTCGCCTGGGTCGGCGACGGCTTCGCCCGGATGACGGCCTAGCGGACGCGGGTGCTTCTGGGAGGGCTTCGCGCAGGCCGGCGATCCGGTCGGGGGCAAATACCGGCGCTGGAGAACCTGGTGCCGCCGATTCCCAGCGAGATCGTGCTGACGCTCGGCGGGTTCCGGGCCAACCAGGGCCGGGTATCCGGGTTAAGGTGCCGCGCAGCCAGGCGACCCATGGGCCCGCCGCAACCTGGCACCGGATACGAACCCGGGGCCATTGGGTTCGTGACGGGAAGGTCGCATCCCTGATCGATGAGGTCACCAAACTCGGGACCGCCGCCAAGTCCACGCCTGAGCCGGCCGACGACGGCCGGCCCACAAAGATGATGAGGCGAGGCGTCCAGCCGCCGCACGGCCGTGCCTTGGACGTGCTGTCCCACGACGGGCCCGCCGACGGGTGAGGCCCGGTTCCCGCCTTAGCGGGGACCGGGCCTCGGCCGTTCGTGGTGTCAGGCGACGCCGAGGTAGGCGTCCTTGACCGCGGGGTCGTTCAGGAGCTCGCGGCCGCTGCCTTCCTTCACGATCTTGCCGGTTTCCAGCACGTACGCCCGGTGGGCTCGGGACAGTGCCTGCTGGGCGTTCTGCTCGACCAGGAGGATGGTCGTGCCGTCGCGCTCGTTGATCTCCGTGATGATTTCGAAGATCTGTTGGATCAGCATCGGGGCCAGGCCCATCGAGGGCTCGTCGAGCAGCAGCAGCTTGGGGCGGCTCATCAGGGCCCGTCCCACCGCCAGCATCTGCTGCTCACCGCCGGACAGCGTGCCGCCCGGCTGTTTGAAGCGCTCGCGCAACCGCGGGAACAGCTCCAGGACGTGCTCCAGGTCCTTGGCGATGTTCGCGGAGTCGCGGCGGGTGTAGGCGCCCATCTCCAGGTTGTCCTTCACCGACATGCCGGGGAAAACGCCCCGGCCTTCCGGTGACTGACAAATTCCTTGGATGACCCGGAGGTCGGCGCGCATCCGGGTGATGTCGACGCCGTCGAAGCGGATGCGGCCGCTGGCGATCGCGCGCAGGCCCGAGACCGCTCGCATCGTCGTGGTCTTGCCCGCGCCGTTCGCGCCGATCAGGGCCACGATCTCGCCCTGGTCGACGTTGACGGAGATGCCGTGGAGCGCCTGGATCCGCCCGTACAGCAGCGTGATGTTGTCGATCTCAAGCAGCATCTGCGGGCACCCCCAGGTAAGCCGCGATCACCTTCGGATCCTCGCGGACCTCGGCCGGCGAACCCTCGGCGATCTTCTTGCCGAACTCGAGCACCACGATCCGGTCGGTGACGCCCATGACCAGGCGCATGTCGTGCTCGATGAGCAGCACGGTCACGCCGGTGTCGCGGATGTCGCGGATGAGCTGGAGCAGCGAGTCCTTCTCGGCCGGGTTGAAGCCGGCCGCCGGCTCGTCGAGGCAGAGCATCGTCGGCTTCGTCGCCAGCGCGCGGGCGATCTCGAGCCGGCGCTGTTCGCCGTAGGAGAGGTTGCGGGCCGCCTCCTCGTGCCGGCTGATGCCGACGAAGTCGAGCAGCTCGCGGGACCGCTCCCGGCCGCTGCGCTCCTCCTGCCAGTAGCGCGGCAGGCGCAGCAGTGCGCTGGGCACGCTGGTCTTGTGGTGCGCGTCGGCACCGACCATGACGTTCTCCAGTGCGGTCATCTCAGGGAACAGCCGGATGTTCTGGAACGTCCGGGCGATGCCCATCTTGGTGATCTTGTAGCGGGCGCGGCCGCTCAGCTTCTGGCCCTGGAACCGGATCTCGCCCGAGGTCGGGGTGTAGACGCCGGTCATGGCGTTGAAGCAGGTGGTCTTGCCGGCACCGTTCGGGCCGATCAGACCGAGGATCTCGCCCTTGTACAGCGTGAAGTTGACCTTGTCGAGGGCGACGACGCCGCCGAAGCGGAGCGTCACGTCGTCGACCTCGAGCAGGGCCTCGCGCCCAGCCACGGAAGGCGAAGGCGACACCGGCTCACCCGTCGGCGGCTCGGCCGGCACGCCGACCGTCGTGCGGGCATCGGGCGCCGCGTCGCGCTCGCTGGTGACGTCGCGCTCGGGAGCGTCCTGCGGCTCGGGAGGCGTCTCAGGCACCGACCATCGCCTCCTTCTCACGATCCTTGAGCTCGGCGGCACGCCGCCGGTTGGGCCACAACCCCTGTGGTCGGAAGATCATGACCACGATGAGGATGATGCCGAAGAACAGGTAACGCAGGTTCGTCGCGCTGATGTCGTACGGCTCGCCGGCGATCCGGACCTGCTCCGGCAGGCCGAACACGTCGCCGACCGACCGCAGCCACTCGGGCACGTAGATGACCAGGAAGCCACCCAGGATCGCGCCGAAGATGTTGCCGGCGCCGCCGAGCAGCACCGCGGCGAGCACCAGGATCGACTGCTCCAGCTTGAACGTCGACGCGTTGACGAAGCCGATCTGACCGGCCCACAGCGCACCGGAGAACCCACCGATGCCGGCGCCCATCGCGAACGCCCAGATCTTGAACTTGTACGTCGGCACGCCCATGAGCTCGGCCGCGTCCTCGTCCTCGCGGATCGCGATCCAGGCCCGGCCGACCCGGCTGCGCACCAGGTTCCGGATCAGGAACACCATTCCGATGATCACGGTGAGGATCAGCCAGTAGTACGGCTTCGCGTCGAACTGGAAGATCGGCGACCCGTCGGCGTTGTTGCCGGGCGGGCGGCCGATGTTCGGGATGCCCCGGTCGCCGTTGAAGATCCAGTCGTTCTGCTGCGCGACGATCCGGATCATCTCGGCGAAGCCGAGCGTCACGATCGCCAGATAGTCGCCGCGCAGTCTCAGAACTGGGAAGCCCAGGATCACCCCCGCCGCGAACGACAGCGCGATCGCCAACGGGAGCGCGGCCAGCCAGGGCCACGGGCTCTCCAGCCAGTTGTACTCCGTGAAGATCTTGCTCTGCGGCGAGGTGAGCGTCGCGACCGTGTAGGCACCGACGGCGAAGAAGCCGAAGAAGCCGAGGTCGAGCAGGCCGGCGTAGCCGACCACGATGTTGAGGCCCAGTCCCAGCAGGATGTAGTAGCCGCACTGGAACAGCACCGTCGCCATGTCGTTGCGCGTGGTGTAGAGCGGGATGTACTCGCCCAGGGGCAAACCGAGGTACTCGTAGAAGCCCTTGTTGGGCAACGCGTAGAGGAACACCACGAAGACCAGGACGATGCCGATGCGGCTCGCCTTGGGCAGGCGGTCCCACCGCTGGCTCACGCCGTGGCGGAAGTCGCGCCACCGGGTACGGACGTCGGTCATGCGCGTGCCCTCCCGAGCGACTCGCCCAACAGGCCGGTCGGGCGGAACATCAGAAGCAGGATCAGCACGAGGAAGCCGATGAAGTCACGGAAGTTCGTGCCGAACACCGCCGAGCCGTAGTTCTCCACCAGGCCGAGGAGGATGCCGCCGAGGGCGGCGCCACGCAGGTTGCCGATGCCACCGAGCACGGCGGCCGCGAAGGCCTTGAGGCCGATGAGGAAGCCGACGTTGAACCGGGTGCTGGCCGCCTTCATGTCGGACATGACCGCGGCGACACCGGCCATCAGGCCGCCGATCAGGAAGACCAGCAGGATGACGCGGTTCTTGTTGACACCCATCAGCGCGGCGGTGTTGGAGTCCTGCGCCACCGCCCGGATGCCCCGGCCGAACCGGGTGCGCCGCACGAACCAGTCCAGAGCGACCATCGCGACGACCGCGACGACGAGTGTCGAGATCTGCAACGGGGTGAGCGACCACCCGCCCAGGTTGACGACCGGGTCGGTCGGCAGCATCGCCGGCACGCCGAACTGACGGCGGTTGGTGAACGCGCCCATGCCCTCGGAGAGCACGAATGACGCACCGATGGCGGTGATCAGGAATGCGAGGGGTGGAGCGTTTCTGGCCCGCAGTGGTCGATACGCGGTCACTTCGACGAGCATCGCGAAGAATCCACACAGGAGCGCGGCCACCACGATCGCCAACGCGATCAAGCCGAGGGCCTCGCCGAGGGACGGCCTTGGAGAGTTGGCATCGAAGCCGAAGGCCGACCAGGTCCAGATGGCACCGAAGGTGCCGATCATGAAGACATCCGAGTGCGCGAAGTTGATCAGTCGCAGGACGCCGTAGACAAGCGTGTATCCGAGGGCGACCAATGCGTAGATCGCGCCCTGGGTCAGCCCGGTGACCGTGAGCACCGGGAAACCATTTATCAGATCGTTGAATTGCAACAGGTTCTCCCGGGAGATCCCTCAGTCAAGGCCGGTGCGGCCGGGCTTGTTGACCGCCCGACCGCACCGGCATGGGGTTTGACGCGACCGTGGTGCCTGATGGGGAAGCCGGCCCGACAGGTGTCGGGCCGGCTTGACCATGATCAGGCCTTCGGGATCTCCTTGTCGGGGGCCCACTGGCCGTTCTTGGCCACGTAAGCCCAGACGCGGACCTGGGCGGGGTCGAGCTCGCCCTTGTCGGTCCACTTGTAGGTGACGCCGGTGGCCGCACCCGGCTTGCCGTAGCTGGTCAGGAAGGCCTGGATGTCCGCGCGGGTGGACTTACCCTCGCCGATGGCCTCGAGGAAGATCTTGGTCACGTCGTAGGCAACGTCGGCGTACACACCCGGAGGGGCGTTGTACTCCTTCTGGAAGTCCGCGACGAAGGTGCCCTTGGCCTCGGTGGCCGGGGCGCAGGGGCAGGTCGCGACCGCGCCTTCGACATCGGCGTTGCCGGTCACGGACAGCATGTTGGCGTCGTAGATGCCGTCGCCGCCGACGAAGGTGCCCTTCCAGTTGGCCTGGCGCAGCTGCTTCAGGAACGGGCTGGCCTCCTCCGTGTAACCGCCGTAGAAGAGCGCGGTGGCACCGCTCGAGGTGACCTTGGTGACGATGGCGCTGAAGTCCTGCTGGTTGTCGGTCGCCTTGTCGGAGGCGGTGACCAGCGGGCCGAGCGCCTTCTTGACCTCGTCCGCGAGACCCGCGCCGTAGGCCGACTGGTCATCGACGACGAAGACCTTGGCCGGGTTGAGGCCCTTGATGTAGGTCGCCGCCGCGGGACCCTGCGAGAAGTCGTTGCCGACACCCCGGTGGAAGATGGCCCAGCCCTGCTCCGACAGGCTCGGCCGGGTGGCCGACTGGCTGATCACGGGAAGGCCGGCCTGCTGGAAGGTCGGGTTCGCCGTCTCGGACTCACCGGAGAACGCCGGGCCGACCATCGCGACGACCTTGGCGTCGTTGACGGCGCTGGTGGCGAGACCACCAGAGAGCTCGGGCTTGCCCTGCGAGTCGTATTCCTGGAGCGACACCTTGCAGTCGCCGTGCTCGGCGTTGTACTGCTTGATGGCCATGTCGGCCGCCTGCTTGCCCGGTGTCACCAGACCGGCGTCAGCGCCCGAGAGCGCGCCGAAGAAGCCGATCTTTAGGTCGCAGACCTTGGCGCCGGCGTCGTTGCTGCCGGAACCGCCTTCGTCCTGCTTACATGCGGCCGCGCCGCCCATGACGAGCGCCGCGAGCGCGACCCCGCCGATAGCGCGTACGAAAATCTGCCTCAAGGCTGAAGCCCTCTCTGCGTCCATCAGCCCGCCGTCGCGGGCCGGGAGGTTGCAACGACGAACCGGACCGTTCACCCGGTCTGGGCCGGGACGTTATCCCACTACAGCGACCAACGTAAGGCCTCACTAGGCGCGTTGACGCAACCGTTACTTAGGGTGTCGGAATTGGCCCTGTCGGTGTCACAGTCGACGGTCGTCGGCCGAGGTCACGCTGGCGGAAATTGGCTGGCCCAGAGGCCACCCACCGTGCCGTCGTCGGTCAGCAGCAGCATGGTGTCGCCCGCTCCCCCGACTGTTACGGCGGTGTTTCCGCCGGGTCCGACCTGGACAGGGGTGGTCATGCTCTGCCAGCCCTTACCGCCAAGATCCGCTGTCCACAACCGATGGCCGTCGGCGCCGACGGTCGAAACCACCAGGCGGGAAGCCGTTTCCAGCACGGCGACGCCGTCGACGGCCGCCACGGCGCCGGTGCCCGTCGCACCGAACCGCGTCGCACCGGACCAGCCGCCGGCCGTTCCGGCTGCGTCGCCAGGCCAGGCCGCGAACGCCGTGCCGGCGGTGCCCAAAGCAATAAGGCCATCGGGGGTACGCGCCAGCCGTTGCGCCGTCTCGTCGTCCGGCGTTCCAGGTAGTGGGACGCGGTTCCAGACATTCGCATCGGCCGAGGTCCAAACATAGGGATCACGGTCAATTCGCCCGGCCGGCCGCCCGCCGCCCACCACCAGCCAACCGGCGGGCAGCCGGGTGAGGTCGGACGCGAACGTGGTGAGGTCCGGCGAGTTGGCGAGGGCCGGCAGGTCCTCGTGGATGGTGAAGGCGGTGGCGTCCGGCGAGGTCCACACGGTCGCGCCGCCGGCCCGGTTGCCCGCGATCAGCCAGCCGGCCGGCCCGGACGCGATCCGGTTGACGCTGACCTGCTTGGCGCCGCCGTAGAGCTCGAAGTCCCGGGACGGCACCGCGACGAGCGCACCGTCGGCGCGGGAGTAGAAGGTGCGCACCCGGGGGTTGCCATGCGCGCCGCCGCTCTTCGCGCCGATCGCGGCGATGCGACCGTCGCGGCAGCCAAGGGCATAGAGCACGCTGCGGATCGCGTAGTAGTCGTTGGCGGTGTCCACCGGCACCGACGCCCAGCTGGTCGCACCGGTGGCGTCGGCGGTCGACCAGAGCGCGGGCCGGGTGTCACCGGCCGGGGTGCCGACGCCGCCGCCGACGTACCACCGGTCACCGCACCGGACCGCGTCGCGGGCCAGCACGCGGCCGGTGGGCCCGGGCGGCAGCGGCAGGTCCACGGACTTCCACTGTGGATTGACCGGGACCGGCTCCGGCTGCGCCTGGTCGCAGGCCGCGGCGAGGGCAAGAAGGAGCAACGCGAGCGCGAACCTGGCCTGGGTGCGCATGCGGCGGGCTAGCCGGCGTCGGTGGGAGTCTCGGGGGCCGCGCCTCCGGCGCCCTCGGCGACGATCCGGTCGGCGACCTCGCGCATGGTCATCCGGTGGTCCATCGCGGTGCGCTGGATCCACTTGAAGGCCTGCGGCTCGGTCATCCCGTACGTGGTCATCAGCGCGCCCTTGGCCCGCTCGACGCTCTTTCGCGTCTCGAGCCGGTCGGCCAGGCCCACGACCTCCGCCTCGAGCGAGGCCATCTCGGCGTACCGCGACAGCGCGATCTCGATGGCCGGCACCAGGTCGCTCTTCTGGAACGGCTTGACCAGGTAGGACATCGCGCCCGCGGCCCGCGCCCGCTCGACCAGGTCGCGCTGGCTGAACGCCGTCAGGATGACGACCGGCGCGATCCGGCCGGCGGCGATCCGCTCGGCGGCGGCGAGGCCGTCCATGATCGGCATCTTGATGTCGAGGATGACCAGGTCGGGCTTGAGCTCCTCGGCCAGCCGCACCGCGGTCTCGCCGTCGGCGGCCTCGCCGACCACGTCATAGCCCTCTTCGGTGAGCATCTCCGACAGGTCGAGCCGGATCAGGGCCTCGTCCTCGGCGATGAGTACGCGCCGACGTTCGGCAGTCTCCGACGACTCGCCCACGAAGCCTCTCCCCAGGTGTCAATCCGCGACCGGCCTGTCCGGTGTCGCGCTCCTTAGCGTAGTAGGTAGGCTGAGTGCGCTTCATCCTCGTGGTGCCTTAGTTCCCGCTGTCCCCGTAGCCCAATGGCAGAGGCACGGAGCTCAAACCTCCGACAGTGTCGGTTCGAATCCGACCGGGGGCACCACCAACCCCAGGCGTCCCGCTGGTCGCCTGCCCCGGAATGGGGCATACGCGTCGCTGCGTAGACTCGGGACAAATCCCCATCAAGGAGTCATCGATGCTCACCATGCAGGACGCCCTGGCCCGGCTCACCGCATACTGGGTGGATCAGGGTTGCCTGACGGTCCAGCCGATGAACACCGAGGTCGGAGCCGGCACGCTCAACCCCGCGACGTTCCTGCGGGTGCTCGGCCCGGAGCCGTGGCGGGTGGTCTACGTCGAGCCGTCGGTGCGCCCGGACGACTCCCGCTACGGCGAGAACCCGAACCGGCTGCAGACGCACACCCAGCTCCAGGTGATCCTCAAGCCGGACCCGGGCAACTCGCAGGAGCTCTACCTGGGCAGCCTGGCCGCCCTGGGCATCGACGTGGCCGCGCACGACGTGCGGTTCGTCGAGGACAACTGGGCCTCGCCGGCGCTCGGGGCGTGGGGCCTGGGCTGGGAGGTCTGGCTCGACGGCTTGGAGATCACCCAGTTCACCTACTTCCAGCAGGCCGGCGGCATCAACCTGGACCCGCCGTCGGTGGAGATCACCTACGGCATGGAGCGCATCATCATGGCGCTCCAGGGCGTGCGGCACTTCAAGGACATCGAGTACGCGGCCGGCGTGAGCTACGGCGAGGTCTTCGGCCAGGGCGAGTACGAGATGTCCCGCTACTACCTCGACGACGCCGACGTGGCCGCCAACCGGGAGCTGCTGGAGCTGTACGCCGCCGAGGCGCAGCGGATGCTCGACGCGGGGCTGCCGGTGCCGGCGCACAGCTACGTGCTGAAGAGCTCGCACGCGTTCAACGTGCTCGACGCCCGCGGCGCCGTCTCCACCTCCGACCGGGCCGCCGAGTTCGGCCGGATGCGCCGGATGGCCGGCGAGGTCGCCAAGCTCTGGATCGCCCGCCGCGAGGAGCTGGGCCACCCGCTCGGCGTCGTGACGGCGCGCGAGCCGGCCACCGCGCCCGCCGCGGAACAGGACAGCCCCGGCACCCGCCAGCTGGTCTTCGAGATCGGCACCGAGGAGATGCCGCCGGCCGAGGCCCGGGCGGTCCGCGAGCAGGTGCGCCGCGAGCTGACCGAGCGGCTGGCCGCCACCCGCCTGGCCCACGGCGACATCCGCGTGCTGGCCACTCCCCGCCGGATCGTCGCGATCGTCGAGGCGGTCGCCGACCGCGAGCAGGACCACGTCCGCACGGTGCGCGGCCCGAAGGTCTCCGCCGCGTACGACGCCGCCGGCGAGCCCACCCAGGCGGTGCGCGGCTTCGCCCGTGGCCAGGGCGTCGAGCTGGCTGACCTGGAGCAGCAGGACGTCAACGGCGTGGCGCACGTGACGGTCGTGAAGCACGAGAACGGCCGCCCCGCCGCCGAGGTGCTGGCCGACGTGCTGGCCAAGGTGGTCACGGCGCTGCGCTCGGCCAAGAACATGCGCTGGAACGACCCGGCGCTGTCCTTCACCCGCCCGATCCGCTGGCTGCTCGCGCTGCGCGGCGACGAGGTCGTGCCGTTCGCGGTCTCCACGCTGGCCTCGGGCCGGCAGACCCGGGTGCACCGCACCGCCGAGGCACCGGTCGTCACCGTGAACAGCGCCGAGATCCACCTCGACACCCTCCGCGCGCACGGCATCGTGGCCGACCCCGACGAGCGGCGGGCCGAGATCGTGGCCTCCGCGCAGCGGCTGGCCGCGGCGGCCGGCGGTCAGGTCGACGTCGAGGGCGAGCGGGCGCTGATCGACCAGATCAGCTACCTCGTCGAGCAGCCGAACGCGCTGCTCGGCCGGTTCGACGAGAGCTACCTGCGGCTGCCGGAGGCGGTGCTGGCCACGGTGATGCGCAAGCACCAGCGCTACCTGCCGGTCCGCGACGCCGACGGCGACCTGCTGCCCTGCTTCGTCGCGGTGGCCAACGGCACCGTCGACGAGGACCTCGTGCGGGCCGGCAACGAGGCGGTGCTGCGGGCCCGCTACGAGGACGCGGCCTTCTTCTACCGCGCCGACCGCGACACCCCGCTGGACGCCATGCGCGCCCGGCTGGAGCGGCTCACGTTCACCGACAAGCTCGGCTCGATGGCCGACCGGGCGACCCGGATCAGCACGCTGGCCCGTACCCTCGCGACCGGCATCGGGCTCGGCGGCCACGACCGCGACACCCTGGGCCGCGCCGCGGAGCTGGTCAAGTTCGACCTGGGCGCGCAGCTCGTCACCGAGATGACCAGCCTGGCCGGCGTGATGGCGCGCGACTACGCCACCCACGCGGGCGAGCCCGCCGCGGTCGCCCAAGCCGTCTTCGAGAGCGAGCTTCCCCGCAACACCGGTGACGCCGTGCCGGCCCACGTACCCGGTGCCGTGCTGTCGCTGGCCGACCGCCTGGACCTGGTCGCGGGCCTCGCGGCCACCGTCGGCCTGCCCACCGGCAGCAGCGACCCGTTCGCCGTCCGCCGGGCGGTGCTGGGCCTGCTCGCCGTGCACCGCACTGGCCTGGTGCCGACGAGCCTGACCGAGGGCCTGGCCGCCGCGGCCGCGCAGCAGCCGGTCGACGTGTCCGACCAGGTGCTGGCCGACACGGCCGAGTTCCTGACGCGCCGGCTGGAGCAGGTGCTGGTCGAGGAGGGCCACCCGGTCGACCGGGTACGCGCCGTCCTGCCGCACGCGGACCGCCCGGCCCTGGCCGACCGGCTGCTGCACCAGCTCGACGAGCTCACCAAGGACGAGCGGTTCCGGGCGCTGGTCGAGGCGATCCAGCGGTGCCGCCGGATCGTGCCGGCCGGGACGCCCGCCGAGTACGACGCGTCCGCCCTGGTGGAGCCGGCCGAGCGCCGCCTCGACGAGGTGGTCCGCGGCATCGAGGTGCCGGGCCCGGACCTCGCCGACTTCCTCGCGGCCGCGGGCCGGGTCACCGAGCCGGTCAACACCTTCTTCGACGAGGTGTACGTGATGGCCGAGGACCCCGACCTGCGCCGCGCCCGCCTGGGCCTGCTGGCCACCGTCCGCGACCTTGGCGCCGGCCTGCTCGACTGGGACCATCTCCGGATGTGAGCACCTGATGATCACCGTTGGCCTGGTGCTTCACCCCACGAAGCCGATCGACCAGTCGTTGCGGCTGATCGTCGGCTCCGCGCGCGACGACGACGTGCGGGTCGCCGCGCGGGAGTCCGACCGCGGCCGGGTGCCGGACGGGGTCGAGGTCATCCCCGACGCGGAGTTCCCCGACCGGGTCGACGGCATCGTCGCGCTCGGCGGTGACGGCACGATGCTCGGCGCCATGCGGCTCATGGTCGAGCGGCCCGTGCCGATCCTCGGCGTCAACTACGGCAACCTCGGCTTCCTCGTCGAGGTCACCCCGGCGGGGCTGGCGGACGCCCTGAGCCGCCTGGGTGCCGGCGACTACACGATCGAGCAGCACGCCGGTCTGGACGTGCGGATCGGGGAGGTGCACCGGTGCGCCTTCAACGACGTCGTCCTCGGCCGCACCGGGGCCGGGCGCACGACGGACGTCGACCTGACGGTCAACGAGGTGCACTACGGCTACTACCGCGCCGACGCGGTCATCCTCGCCACGCCGACCGGCTCGACGGCCTACAACTACTCCGCCGGTGGTCCGGTGCTCTCGCCCTCGTCACACGCGATGGTGGTGACCCCGGTCGCGCCGATGTCGGGCATCAGCCGGCCCGTGGTGCTCGGCGGCGACGACCGGGTCTCGTTCCACGCCCAGGGCACGCTCACGGTCGACCCGGACGGCACGGGCGCGGTGCCGCTCGCCGAGGGCGACACGCTGGCCGTCGCGCTGCGGCCCGACGCGGCGCAGGTCGTCCGCCTGTCGCCACGCGACTACGCGAACCGCAGCCGGGTCCGGCTCAGCCTGCTCGACCTGCCGCTGCGCCCGGACCAACTGCTGGAGCTGATCCCCCTCGAACTCCGTCGCAACGTCGCCGCCGCGGTCGAGGAGCAGCCGGAGGACCGCCGGCCCGGCACGGAGCCGGACCGGCGGTGATCCCCTACCCAGGGGTCTACTACGGCGAGGTGACCGTGTAGGTCGCTCCCGCCTGCGTGGCGAACGAGACGACGTCGCCGCTGACCGTCGGGGTGACCGTGCCGCCGCCCACGCGGGTGACCGTGACCGGGCTGCCCGGCCACGGGTTGCGCAGCCGGAGCTGGCGGCCCGCCTCGCTGGTGACGTCGACATAGGACACCCGTCCGCCGGACAGGGCGCTGGAGACCAGGAACGCGTCCTTCTCGCGCAGGTTGACGAAGCTGGCGTTCTTCGACGCCGGCCAGACCGGGAAGACCCGGACGATGCCGTCGTCGCTCTGCAGCAGCAGGTTGTTGACCGCCTCGGTGGCGCCGGACTTCTCCAGGCCGTGCCACTGGTCGCGGATCCGCAGGTTCGGGTCCGACTTGGCGGTGATCTGGGCCTTCAGCTTGTCGATCAGGCTCTGCGCGGGATAGCCGACCCGGGCCGCCTGCGTGAACACCTTCGGGAAGCTGTTGTCCTGGCCCCACGAGTTCATCGCGTCGAGCGTGTCGATGGCCCGCTGGCGGTCGGCCGCCGGCGAGTTCAGGCCGAGACCCTCCCCCGGGTGGATGAACTCGAGGTTGACCGTGTTGTCGCCGGGCCGGATGGCCCGTCCGTCGGAGACCGTGCCCGGGTCGCCCAACGCGTACACGGACTTGCCGTTGTAGGTCGTCGTGGCGATCGACGGCAGGCCGTTGAGCATCTGCTGCCAGAGCGGGCGCGAACCCGCGTCCAGGCCGAGCTCGGTGCTGGCGGCGAGCAACGAGGTCAGCAGGTGGCGCAGCATGCCGACGTCGACGCTGGGGTTGCGGGCCCAGGTGCCCTCGTGCGGACCGCCCCAGGTGGTGTAGCGGCCGGTCGCCGCGTCGTACTCCATCCACCGGCTGAAGAACGTCGCGACCTCCCTCATGAAGGGGTACGCCTTCGTCTGCAGGTAGGTCCGGTCCCGGGTGTAGTCCCAGTAGGCGATGAACTCGACCACGTTGAAGAGCGAGTTGCCGACCTGCTGCCAGTAGTTGCCGTCCGGGGTGCCGCCGAACGGGCTGATGCCGACCGGGAACAGCACGCCGCCGGAGATGCCCCCGGTGCCGAACCTGGGCGTCACGTAGTCGGACTTGACCTGCTGCAGCTCCTGGGTGGACCGGCGGCGGGCCTCGGGCAGGTACGAGATGACCGCGTCGATCATCGGCATGGCCAGGTCGGCCCGGTTGGACGAGTACGCGCCGTAGAAGTTGGCGACGAAGTTGTAGTTGAGGTGGTAGTCGCCGGAGAAGTACGGGTCGTCCTTGGTGGTCCACACACCGTAGAGCCCGGGCGCCGTCTTCCCGTTCCTGCTGGCCGAGCCCAAGAAGTACTGGGCCGCGTAGTAGAACCGCTCCAGCACGTCGTCGTCGAGGTCCACGGAGGACCGCAGCCAGTAGTTCTTCCACCAGTCGAGATGCCCGGTGTAGAGCGAGTCCAGCGCCGTGCCGGTCTGCGCCTCGACCAGCGACCGCGCGCCCGGCGTCGGGTCGGCGTTGTTGGCGCCGCCGCCCGCGACCGCCGTCACCAGCCGCAGCGTCTGCCCGGCGGCCAAGTCGAACTGGAACCGGGCGGTGTTGCCCGACGCGGTCGGTGTCGACGGCGTGGCGCCTACGAGGCGGCTGGCCAGCGCCGCCCGCGACACCCAGCGCGACCCGCTCGGCGTGGTGCGCGCGGCCCAGCTGGTGCTGCCGGAGACGCCGGCGGTCTGGGTGAACCCGCCCATCGGGGAGGTGGCGCCGGACCAGGTCCGCGCCTCCAGCCGGACCGTGGCCGTACCGGTCGAGCGGATCTGGGTGACCAGCAGGTTGTCGTTGGCCGCCACCCAGGTCTTGAGCACCACCGGCTGCCCGCCGAGGCTCATGGTGGTGTCCACCTCGCCGTTGAGGATGTTCTGCTCCTCCACGAACGTGCCACCGGGTCCGCCCGGTCCGCCGCCCGCGCCGTACAGCTCGAACTGCCCGATCCGGGCCCGCGGGTTCTGCTGCGAGTCGGCCGTCGTGCCCTGGGTCGGTTCGCTGGCGACGAGCCGGACCCAACGGGCGGTACGCGACGAGAGCGTGCGGTCGGTGACCGCGGCCGTGTTGTTGGTGACGGTGTCCCAGGTCGACCAGTTCTGGTTGTCGGTCGAGGTCGACACCTGGAAGTTCTTCGTGTCGTTGGCCGTCTCGCTCGGCCGGGCGGCACTGTCGTGCCGCACGATGTAGCGGGTGAACGTCTTGCTGGTGCCCAGGTCCAGGGTCAGCGTCTGCGGCTTGCCGACCGCGGAGACCCAGCCCTCGTAGCCGGACCCCCACTGGCCGCTGACCGCGCGGGAGGGCGGAAACGACGGGTGCGAGCTGGTCGCGGTCGCGGTGGCGCCGAGGGCGAGGTTGGTCGAGCCGCTGCCGCCGCTGGCCGCGGTCAGGGTCACCCCGCCGATCGGCGCGGTCGCCGGGCCCGGGTTGCCGCGCCAGAAGTCGCCCTTGGACACCAGGAACGTCTTGACCCCGGTGCTGCCGGACGAGGTGACGCCGATGTCACCGTTTCCGAGCAGGGCGGTGCTGGGCATGCCGTTGACGATGGAGTTCACATAGGACTGGTCGGTCCAGCGGCCCTTGATGTTCGCGAGCAGCGACTGGACGGCTGCCCACTGCTGGGCGGGGGTGGGTGCCGCGGCGCTGGCCGGGCTGGCGGTGACGCTCAGCCCGGCGGCGACGACCGAGGCGACGACGGCTCCGGCGAGTACCCGGCGGGACGGTCGGGTTGGCACGGGATGTCCTTCCTAGTGCGGTGGGGCCACCGTTCCCACCGGCTCGGGAGCCGGACGCAGGTTGAGGTTCTCCAGCGTGCCTTCGGGTGCGGTGACCTGGTCGGAACGGGGGGTGGAGGAACGCAGTGCGGTGTAGCCGGGCTCCACGCCGAAGAGGCCGGCGATGACCGCCTCGGCGATGGCCGCCCCCGCGATGGAGTCCCGGTTGGCGACGCCCCGACCGGCCACGCGTACGCGCGGCTCGCCGTCGCCCTGGTTCGGGAGGATCTCCATCGCCTGTCCCCACAGGCCGCCGGAAGCGGCCCGTGGTGTGCGGCCGATGACGCCGGCCGCGAGGTCCGGGCGGCCGAGCTTGGCCAGCCCGTACGCGGTGACGCCGGGCCAGGCGCCGAACGCTCCCCCGGCGCCGTGGTCGGGCCGGTCGGAGAACGGCGCGATCGGGTCGTCGGCGGCCAGGGCGCGCAGCCACGGGCCGGCGAGCAGCTTGGTCTCGACGAAGGTGACCACCTCGGCGCGCTGGTCCGCGGTCAGGTCCCCGGCCAGCTCGGCCGCGACCAGGCCGAAGTCGAGGACGTGCCCGATGGTGTCGCGGCCGTCGGGGTGCACGATGGCCCAACGGCCGTCGCCCGCGTACAGGTTGAGGACGGCTTCGGCGAGGGCGCCCGCGTCGGCCTCGGCGCGCGCGGCGTCGGCGTCGCGGCCGCCGAGGAAGCGCAGCAGGTCCGCGTACGACCGGAGCATGCCGACGTAGGCCGCGTTGAACGAGGCCATCGCGTCGACGTAGTTGGGCACGCACTCCAGCACCCGCCACGCGTCGGGGCCGAAGTCGGCGAGCCCGGCGCGCGTGCCGAGCCGGCCGGCGGCCCCGTAGGCGAGGCGCTCGACGTGGTCGAGGACCGTGCGCCCGCCGGCCGGCTCGGAGAGGAACGCCACGTCGCCGGTCACGCCGACGTAGTGCTCGACCAGCCGGAACAGCGCGTACTCGTTGGAGATGTAGTAGTTGCCGAGGGGCCCGCCGCCGCGCACGTCGTAGCCGAAGGACTGGTCATAGGGGCTTGCGAGCCCGGCCAGCAGCCAGGCGCGCAGGCCGGCGGGGTCGAGCATGGCGTACATCCGGCTCCACTCGGTGTGGTCCCAGAAGAACGTCGTGGTGGCGCCGAGGCGGGGGCCGCCGGTGAGGAACACCGGGCCGGTGCGGCCGACCCGGATGTTGCGCAGGTACAGCACGAGCAGCGCGCCCATGTAGTAGGCGCGGGCGAGGTCGCGGTTCTCCGTGCGCAGGGTGGGCAGGTGGCCGCTGAAGTCGGGGTTGTCGGGCGTGAACGCGTGTGCCCAGAGGCGGCGCCACGCGTCGGCCGTGCTCGCCAGCTCCGCGTCCAGGCCGGTCGCGGACGCTCGCGCGGCTTTCGTTGCCTCGGCGGCGTCCGTGCCCCAGGCCAGCGCGAAGCCGACCACGGCGGTGGCGCCCGGTTCGAGGGCGAGGTGCCAGGTCGCGCGGGCGCCGGCTCCGTGCGGCGTCAGCTCGTCCGGTTGTACGGCGAACGCATACGCGGCCCGGGCGCTGGAGGCGGTGTCGGTGATCTTTACTCCACCGGTGTCCACGGTGGACCGCCAGCGGACCGGGCGGGTCCAGTGGCCGGTGCGGGCCACCTCGGCGCCGTCGAGGACGAGGACGGCCTGGTGCGCGTCGACGGTGACGCGGATCCGGTGCCAGCGGCCTTGGTCGAGCGGGCGGTGTGCGGTCTCCCGCTCGCCACAGATGCCCAGCCAGAGGTGGCCGCCCTCGACGCCGAGCTGGAGCGAGTCGGGGTGGTTGCCGTGGGTCAGCAGCACGCCGTCGTGGCCCGGCTCGGTGGTGCGGAACTCCAGCTCCAGGTCGGTGCCGGCGGTCAACTCGAAGGCGTCGAGCG
This sequence comes from Asanoa hainanensis, assembly GCF_900188485.1. Lineage (GTDB taxonomy): Bacteria > Actinomycetota > Actinomycetes > Mycobacteriales > Micromonosporaceae > Asanoa > Asanoa hainanensis. The sequence continues at coordinate 5,594 of NZ_FZPH01000037.1, read as the reverse complement.
CCACCTCGACGCCGTCGTCCAGCACGGCCGGGCCGGCGAACAGGGTGCCGGTGCTGGTCCGGACGGCGCGGACCTCGCCGCGGACGGCGCTCGTGTGCGGGTAGACCCAGTCCGCGCTGACGTGCCGGGGCAGCTCGTACTCCAGCAGCATCGGCGCGCTGTCCTCGTCGCGCTGGATGCCCGGCGGGCGCGGGCGGCCGAGCCGCAGCCGGCGGGGTCCGGGGCCGAGCAGGTACGGCGCACCCTGCGCGCCCGGCCGGGTGGTGTCCCGGATCCGCTCCAGCGCGTGGTAGTCGTGCTCGCCGGAGGCGTTCCACGGCACGGTGTGCAGCCAGCCCCAGCCGGTCTCGCTGTGGCCGACCGGCGCGAACAGGTCCTGGGTCAGCTCGACGGTCGCCGGCGCGGTGCGGGTGTTGGTCACCTCGACCCGCCAGAGCAGCGTGTCGGCGTCGTAGCCGAGGCTGGTGTCGCTGGCCACCGACACGCGCGCGTCGCGGTAGGTGCGGCGGGTGCCCCACGGCTTCCAGCGGTAGTGCTGGACGCCCGGCACGACGCCGTCGACCCGCAGGACGCCGGTGTGGTAGCCGGCGGCGAACGGTGGTGCGGCCACCCAGGAGACGCTCGTCAGGTCGTGGTTGACGTGCGCCTGGCCGCGCTGGTTGCGCAACGACGGCAGGTGGCCCAGGTCGCCGGCGGCGACCCAGTCCCCCGCGACGTCGTCGAGAGCGGGAACCCCGATCGGCTCGGTTCCTGGGGTCACTTCGCCGAACCCGAGGTCAGGCCGGCGACGAACTGCTTCTGCACCGTCAGATAGCCGATCACCGGCAGGACGCCGGCCAGGAACATGATGCCGAAGAGCTGGCCGTAGTCCACTGAGTACTGTCCGATCGTCAGGTAGAGGCCGGTGGTGATGGTCTGGCCCTGCAGCGGGCCGAGGATGAACAGCGGGTTGAGGAAGTCGTTCCAGATCCACAGGGTCAGGAAGATGACCACGGTGGCGGTGGCCGGCCGCACGAGCGGCATCACGATCTGCCACCAGATCCGCAGGCCGCTGGCACCGTCGAGGCGGGCCGCCTGGATGATCTCGTCGGGCACCGAGCGCATGAAGCCGACGTAGACGAAGACCGCGAAGCTCAGGTAGCCGCCGCCGAGGTTGGCCAGGATCAGGCCCGGGTAGCTGTGGTCGAGGCCGATCCAGGTGAGGATCCGGATGGTCGGCAGGAGGGTCACCTGCGGCGGGATCATCAGGCCGGCGGACAGCGCGACCAGGATGATCGCCTTGACGCGGCCGCTCCGGCGGGAGATGTAGAAGCTGAACGCCGAGCCGAGCGGGACGATCAGCGCCACCGAGATCACCGCGACGATCAGCGAGTTGCGCAGGCCGAGGGGGATAAGGTTGTCCGGCCTGCTCAGCGCCTTGGTGAGGTTGTCGAGCGTCGGCGGCCAGGGCAGCGCGAGCGGGTTGGCGAGGATCTTGTCCTGCGGCTTGAACGCGTTGACCAGCATCAGGTAGATCGGCGCGACGAAGACCAGCGTGACGGCGGCCGCGACGAGGACCCGTGCCCTGGTGGTGATCCTTTGGCGGGGGCGGGGTTGCGGCGGGGGTGTCAGCGCGCTCCTTCCGCCGACGGCCTGGCGGTCGCGCGTATCCCGGGATGTCGTTGTCATAGGGAGACCTCCCGGCGGCGCAGGACGCCGGTCACGGTGAGGGCGACCAGCGCGGAGAGCCCGAGCAGGAGCATCGCGACGGCGCTGGCGTAGCCGACCCGGTCGCTGGTGAACGCCAGCTTGACGATGTAGAGGGCGGTCGACTGGGTGGAGTTGGCCGGGCCGCCGCCGGTGAGCACGGTGATGATGTCGTAGAGCTTCAGCACGGTGATCAGCGAGATCGTGACGCTGATCGTGGTGCCGGGCGCGAGCATCGGCCACGTTATCTTGCGGAAGCGTTGGGTGCCGCGGACGCCGTCGAGGCTCGCCATGTCGTGGAGCTCCAGCGGGATGCTCTGGAGGGCGGCCAGGTAGACGACCGTGGTGAAGCCGCTCATCACCCACGTGACGACGAGGCCGATGGAGAAGAGGGCGGCGTGGGGGCTGCCGAGCCAGGGGTACGGCTCGTCGAGCAGTCCTATCTTGACCAGCGCGGTGTTCAGCAGGCCGTTCTGGGTCAGGATCGTCTGCCAGACGAAGGCAACGATGACCCCCGAGAGGACCTGGGGCAGGAACGCGACGGTACGCATGACGCGATAGCTCAGGCTCGTCCGGTTGAGCAGCAGCGCGAAGCCGACGCCGAGCGCGTTGGCGGCGATGGTCACGCCGAACGCGAGGATCAGCGTGAACGTGAGGCTGGCCTTGAGCTGGTCGTCGCCGGCCATCTCCGTGTAGTTGGCGAACCCGATGAAGTCGTTCTGCGCCTTCAGCGGGTTCTCGTTGGTGAAGCTGCTGCGCAGGCTCAGCAGCAGCGGCAACACGAGGAAGACAACGTAGAGCCCGAGAGCGAGGGCGGCGAGCAGGGCCAGGCCCCGCTCGCCGGAATTCCTTTTCCTCACTGCGCGGCGGTCTTCCATGCCTCGTCGAGCTTCTTGAGCTCGCCGGCCACGTCGTCCTTGGTGAACAGGGCCTGAGCGGCGGCGTAGAAGGCGTCGTTGAGCCCGGCGGGGAGCGCGTCGTCGTTGGTCGCCCAGCCGATCGCGCTGACCTTGTTGTTGTCCTGGCCTACGTAGGCGTAGGAGTCCTCGAAGACCTTGGTGACCGTGACGTTGTAGTCCTTCAGGGTCTTGCCCTTGATCATCGGGAACGCGCCGTCGGTCTCGATGAGCGCCTTGAGGTTGGCCGGGTTGAGCGACCAGGCCTGGCCGAACTTCTCGGCGAGCGCGGTGTCCTTGGCCTTGGCGGAGATGGCCATGGAGCCGCCGCCGACGAACGGCACGACGACGTCGCCGTTGTCGGTCGGCCAAGGGAACGAGCCGAAGTTGTCGGCGGTGTCCTTGGGTACGGAGCCGAGGAACCAGCTGCCCATGGGATACATCGCGGACTTGCCGGTGGTGAAGCGGGTGATCGAGTCGGCGTACTTGACGCCGAGCGCGCCCTTGTCGAAGTAGCCGCTGGTGACGAGGGTGCGATACTTGTTGACCGCCGTGACCATGTCGGCGTCGGCGAACTTCACCTTGTCGGCGTAGCGGTCCTGCAGCCAGTTCTTGTTCTTGCCGAGGATGTCGGCGGAGACGATGCCGACGAGCGGCATGGACGCCGCGAACGGGTCGGCGCCGCCGAGCTCGATCGGGTTGATGTTCTTGGCCTTGAGCTTGGCGCAGGCGTCGAGGAACTCAGCCCACGTCGTGGGGGCTTTCTCGATGCCCGCTTGCTGGAACAGCTGCTTGTTGTAGTAGACCTGCGGCACGATCTGCGAGTTGGTCGGCGGGATGTAGACCTCGCCCTTGAGCGAGTTGGCCGACGGGAGCAGGAAGTTGGCGTCGATCCAGGTCTTGTCGTACGGCTTGAGCAGGCCGGCGCCGACGAAGTTGGACGGGGTGATCGACTGCAGCAGGTCCGGGAACTGGCCGGACTGCTGGAGCTGCTTGGCGTAGCCGTCGCGGTCCGTGCTGGGCGCGACGATCTTGTTGATCTTGACGCCGGGGGTCTGCGCGGAGGCTGCGGTGATCGAGTCGTCCCAGAACTTCGCGTCGAGGCTCGGGGTCTCGAAGACAAGGTAGGTCAGCGCGGTCTCGCCACTTTCCTTCCCTCCGCCGTCGCCGCTTCCACAGGCCGCGGTGAGGGCGAGGAGACCGGCGACGCATGCCGCGAGCAGCGGCTTCCGTATCAAGGGGTCCTCCTGGGGGACAGGGGTTGGACTAGTCAAGTTGATCAGTGTGGGATAACGTTATCCCGAAGCATAGAAAGTTTCACTCCGGTGTCAAGAGTGTTGTCAGGATGCTCGGTACGAGCGTCCGAAGAGGAGGATCAGGCGATGACCGATCGGCTGGGCGGCGGGGTGCGGCGGAAACGCCCGACCATGCGGGACGTGGCCCGCGAGGCCGGTGTCGCCCTGCGCACGGTCTCCCGGGTGGTCAACGCGGACCCGACGGTGGGTGCGCATCTGGTGAGCCGGGTCCAGGCCGCCATCACCGCTCTCGACTACGAGCCCGACGAGCGGGCCCAGCAACTGCGGCGCGGGACGAGCGGCACGATCGGTGCGGCGGTACGCAACCTGGCGGACGCGCACCCGGTCCTGTCCGCGGTCGACACGGCGTCGCGGGCCCGGGGCCTGGCCGTGCTGGCGATGTCCACGGAGGACGACGAGGCCCGCGAGCGCGAGGCGGTCATGTCGATGTGCCGCCGCCGGGTCGACGGGATCGTCATCGAGCCGATCGGGATGACGCACGACTACCTGTCCGCCGAGGTGGCGGCGGGTCTGCCGCTGGTGGCGGTCGACCGACCGTGCGGCGGCGTCGAGGCGGATGCCGTCCTGTCGGACAACGCGGCGGGGATCGGGATGGCCTACCGGCAGCTCTCGGTGCACGGCCACCGCCGGATCGCGTACATCGGCGACGACGAGCGAATCTTCACGGGCCGCGAGCGGGCGGCCGCCTTCCGGGCGTGCGTGGCGGCGGCCGGCGGTCCGTTGGCGGGGATGGTCTTTCCAGGGGTGGTGACCACGGGGCGGGTGGCCGTGGCGTTGGACGCCGTCTTGTCTGCCCCGCGACCCGCGACGGCCCTGATCACCGGAAACGTGGCGACGACGATCGAGGCGTTGCGTTTTCTCGGTGCTGATGCGGGGCGGTTCGCGCTGGTTGGCTTCGACGACTTCACGCTCGCCGACATCCTGCGCCCGGCGGTGACGGTGGTCGCCCAGAACAGCGCGGAGATCGGCCGGACGGCGATCGACCTGCTGACGGCCCGGGCCGCGGACCCCGGGCGCCCGGTCCAGACGGTGACGGTCCCGGTGGAGCTCATCGCCCGAGGTTCGGGAGAGCTGCCACCCCCGCCGGACTGACACCGGCGGCGCGCGTGGCTGGCTGGCCGGGCGGCTGGCTGGCTGGCCGGGCGGCTCGGCGATAACGTTATCCGCGCTGTCCTTGATGCCGGAATGCGCATAGGGTGCGGGCATGGACGGTGCCGCCGAGATGTTCGCCCGCGACAAGGCTTCGCAGTCGCTCGGGATGTCGGTCGTCGACCTCTCCCCCGGCCACGCCGTGCTGGAGATGACGGTGACGGACCTGATGGTCAACGGCCACGGCATCGCCCACGGGGGTTACGTGTTCCTGCTGGCGGACTCGGCGTTCGCGGGCGCGTGCAACTACCCGGGCGCGGTGACCGTGGCGGCGTCGGCCGAGATCGTGTTCGTCTCGGCGGCCCGCTCGGGCGACCGATTGACCGCGACGGCCACCGAACGACACCGCGCGGGCAAGTCCGGCATCTACGACGTCACGGTCCGCTGCGGCGACCGCCTGGTAGCGGAGTTCCGCGGTCTGAGCCGCACGTTGTCCGCCGGCTGACCGGCCTCCGCGCAAGCACCGACCCGCCGCGCCGACCGCCCGGCCGCGGAGCTCCGCGACCCGAGCCACACGCTGTCCAACAGCTGACCGGCCCCCGCGCAA
>NZ_FZPH01000013.1 GCF_900188485.1 Asanoa hainanensis | reverse complement strand
TGCGCCGCCGGCCGTTCTCGGTGGTCCTCTTCGACGAGATCGAGAAGGCCCACCCGGACGTCTTCAACACGCTGCTCCAGATCTTGGAAGACGGTCGCCTGACCGACGGTCAGGGTCGCATCGTCGACTTCAAGAACACGGTGATCATCCTGACCACCAACCTGGGCACGCGTGACGTCGCCAAGGCGGTGTCGCTGGGCTTCCAGGCCTCGGAAGACTCCGACTCCAACTACGAGCGGATGAAGCAGAAGGTCAACGACGAGCTCAAGCAGCACTTCCGGCCCGAGTTCCTGAACCGGATCGACGACACGATCGTCTTCCACCAGCTGACCGAGCGCGAGATCCTGTCGATCGTCGACATCATGATCCAGCGGATCGAGGCTCAGCTGCGCAACAAGGACATGGGTCTGGAGCTGACCGACAACGCCAAGAAGTACCTGGCGAAGAAGGGCTTCGACCCGGTGCTGGGTGCCCGGCCGCTGCGCCGCACCATCCAGCGTGACATCGAGGACAACCTGTCCGAGCGGATCCTCTTCAACGAGCTGAAGCCCGGTCAGATCGTCGTGGTCGACTGCGAGGGTGACCCGGAGAACATCGACAAGTCGAAGCTGGTGTTCCGCGGCGCGGAGAAGCCGGTCGAGGTGCCCGACGCGGTGCCGGCCGACCTCGGTGCGGCGGAAGCCACCGACTGACAAAGTGCGACACGGAAGGGCTCGGAGCTAACGCGCCGGGCCCTTTCGCTATGGGCCCTTGGGCAGCGTGAACAGGTCGCCGGGCAGCGGGTCGACCAGGCCGTCCTCGATCAGCCCCCGCAGCGCCCGGTCGCGCTGGGTCGGTTCCGGCCACACCACGTCGAGCCGGGGCCGGGGCACCGGCTCGACGGCCTCCCGGAGCACGGCCAGCAGCAGCCCACGGACCTGGCGGTCGGTGCCGGCATAGGTCTGCGGCCGGCGGCTCGGCCCGTCCAGCGCCGGGCGACCGGCGGCCCGCCAGGCGCAGCGCTCGACCAGCGGGCAGATCGTGCAGCGCGGCGAGCGGGCCACGCAGACCACGGCGCCGAGCTCCATGAACGCGGCGCTGGCCCGGGCCGCCACCGCCGGCTCGTCCGGCAGCAGGGCGGCGGTGGCCACCAGGTCGGCCGGGCGGGTCGTGTGCCCGCCGTCCGCCTGCCCGGCCACCGCCCGGGCCACGAACCGGCGGACGTTGGTGTCCACGACCGGCTGCCGCTGCCCGTACGCGAAGGCGGCCACCGCCCGCGCGGTGTAGGTGCCGACGCCGGGCAGCGCGAGCAGCAGGTCGAGGTCGTCCGGAACCACGCCGTCGTGGCGCTGGGCGATCGCGGTCGCGCACTCGTGCAGCCGCAGCGCGCGGCGCGGATAGCCCAGGCGGCCCCACATCCGGATCGCCTCACCCGGCTCGTCAGCGGCCAGCGCGGCCGGCGTGGGCCAGCGCGCCAGCCACGCCGCGTACGCCGGCAGCACCCGTACGACGGGCGTCTGCTGGAGCATGACCTCGCTGACCAGGATCGCCCAGGCGCCGGCGTCCGGGTGCCGCCACGGCAGATCGCGCGCGTTGGCGTCGAACCAGGCGATCGCGGCTTCGGCGACGCTCTCCTCGGGCATGATGAGCGATCCTGCCACCGCCGCGCGCCGACGTCCGCTCAGGGTAGGAATCGGGCAGACTCTCTCGGGTGGAGGAGCTAGCGATCACCGTCCTCGGCCGTGACCGGCCCGGCATCGTGGCCGATGTCGCCGGCGTGCTGGCCGACCTCGGCGCCAACCTCACTGACTCGACCATGACCCGGCTGCGCGGGCACTTCGCGATGACGCTGGTCTGCACCGGCCCGGACGCGGCCGACGTGGAGGCGGCGCTGAACCCCGTGGCGGTGCGCGGCCGGCTGCTGGCCACCGTGCGGGCGGTCGGGCCGGAGGAGAGCACCGAGCCGACGGGGGAGCCCTACGTGCTCAGCGTGCACGGCGCCGACCGGCTCGGCATCGTCGCCGAGGTGACCCGGGTGGTGGCCGACGCCGGCGGCAACATCACCGACCTGACGACCCGGCTGGCCGGCCCGCTCTACGTGCTCGTCGCCGAGGTGGAGCTGCCACCGGGCACGGCCGAGCCGACCGAGCGGAGGCTCACCGAGGTGGCGACCGGGCTCGGCGTCGACGTCGTGCTCCGCCGCGCCGAGTCCGATGTCCTGTGATGCCGGCGTGAGCCTCGCCGGCTGGCTCACGGAGCTGGCCCAGCCGGGCCAGGTGCGACCGGTGGTCAGTGCCCCCGACCCGGTGCTCGCCCGCGCCGGCGCGGTCGTCGACCCCACCGACCCGGCGGTGGTCCAGCTCGCCGCCGACCTGGTGGCGACCATGCGGGTCTCGCCGGGCTGCGTCGGGCTGGCGGCTCCGCAGGTGGGCGCGTCGGCGCGGGTGTTCGCCGTTGACGTGACCGGGCATCCGAAGGCGGTGACGGTGCACGGCACCTTCGTGCTCTGCAACGCGACCGTGGTGTCGGCGACCCGCTGGCGACCGGGCCGTGAGGGCTGCATGTCGGTGCCCGACCTGACCGGTGACGTGAAGCGCGCGAGCCGGGTGGTCGTCGAGGGCGTGTTGCCCGGCAGCGGCGAGCCGATCCAGCTGACCACCGACGGTTTCGAGGCCCGCGCCCTGCAGCACGAGATCGACCACTGTGGTGGGTTGCTGTTCCTGGATCGGGTCGCCGGCGCGCACGCGCTGTATCAGCGGAAGGTCTATCTGTAAACGACCCTCGGGAGCCGCGAATGTCACGCGGCGCGTCGCCACCGTCGGAACGGCACACACCGATACGGTGATCCCATCATGCGACTGACGGTTGGCCCCCTGCCTTCCGCCGTCTACTGGCGGCGTCGGGCAATCGTGCTCGGTGCTGCCGTCGTCGTCATCTTCCTGATCGTGCAGTCCTGCTCCGGCGGCGACGCGAGCTCCGTGGGCAACGGCAAGAACGGCCAGAGCAGTGCGCCGGCCGCCGACCCGAAGCCGACCGTCACGATCCTGCGCCCGCACACCGACCCGCCGGAGCAGCAGACCACACCGCAGAACGAAGAGCCACCACCGACCAACCCGGCTCCGCGTACGGGTGAGGCGGCACCGCCGCCCGACGACGGCTCCTGCACCGACGCGGAAATGCTGATCACGCCGGTGCCCGAGGTGACGTCGGCCGCGCGTGGCTCGATGATCGCGATCCGGCTGCGGATCAAGAACACCGGCAAGCGCACCTGCAGCCGCGACGTCGGCGCCGACCAGCAGGAGCTCTACATCAAGAAGGGCGCCGCGAAGGTCTGGTCCTCGGACACCTGCGGCAACGTCAAGGGCAGCGACGTGCAGCCGTTCACGCCGAACTTCGAGCGCGAATACCGCGTCGACTGGAACGGCAAAGACGTGAGCAAGTGCGCCGACAACCTGGCCGACGGCCCGGTGCCGGCCGCCGGCGACTACCAGGTGTTCGGACGCCTGGCCACCAAGACCAGCAACCCGGTCAAACTCACGCTGAACTGAGGCCGCGGCCGATCAGACGTAGCGCTCCAGGATGGACGCCTCGGCAAGCCGGGACAGACCCTCCCGGACGCCTCGGGCGCGGGCGTCGCCCACCCCGTCGACGGCCTGCAGGTCTTCCACCGTGGCACCGAGCAGGCGCTGGAGACTCCCGAAGTGGTCGACCAGCCGATCGACCACCGTGCCGGGCAGCCGGGGCACCTTGGCCAGCAGCCGGAAGCCGCGCGGGCTGACCGCGGCGTCCAGCGCGTCGGACGCACCGGGGTAGCCGATCGCCTTGGCCACGGCGACCAGGTCGATGAGCTCGGTCGAGGAGAGCAGGTCGAGCTCGACCAGCCCCTCGTCGAGGGTGCGGGCCCGCCGGCCGGACGGCAGGTAGTCGCGGATGACCAGGGTGCGGTCGGCGTCGACGCCGGCCATCAGCTCGTCGAGCTGGAGGGCGAGCAGCCGGCCGTCGGTGCCGAGCTCGACCACGTAGCCGGAGATCTCGTCGGCGATGCGGCGGACCATCTCGAGCCGCTGCACGACCGCGACCGCGTCGCGGACCGTCACCAGATCTTCGATCTCCAGGGCGGAGAGCGTGCCGGAGACCTCGTCGAGGCGCATCTTGTAGCGCTCGAGCGTGGCCAGCGCCTGGTTGGCCCGCGACAGGATGGCGGCCGAGTCGTCGAGCACGTGCCGGTGGCCGCTCACGTAGAGGCCGATGATCCGCATCGACTGGCTGACCGAGATGACCGGGAAGCCGGTCTGCTTGGCCACCCGCTCGGCCGTGCGGTGCCGGGTGCCGGACTCTTCCGACGGGATCGACGGGTCGGGCATCAGGTGCACGGCGGCCCGGACGATGCGGGTGCCGTCGCTGGAGAGCACCACGGCGCCGTCCATCTTGCACAGCTCGCGCAGCCGGGTCGCGGAGAACTCGACATCGAGCGGGAAGCCGCCGGTGCAGATCTCCTCGACCACGCTGTCGTGGCCGAGCACGATCAGCGCGCCGGTGCGGCCGCGCAGGATGCGCTCCAGGCCGTCGCGCAGGGCGGTGCCCGGCGCCATCAGGGCGAGGTTGGCGCGCAGGGGGTCACCCACGACGGCGCCGGCCGGCGCCGGACCAGTCGCGGCGGACCCGACGACCCGCTGCTGGGGTGCACCGGCGACACCAGCGCGGCCCGGCAGGCTCGCGCCAGCGGTCTTGTTGGAGTCGCGGTCGAACGGCACGGGCAACAGTCTACGGACCGTCATGAACTCGCTGCGGTCACGGTTGGGCGCTGTGGCGCTCAAGTCGGCCTTCGTGGGCCAAACCCGGCCGGCATTATGGTGCGAATCGGGCGAATCCCCGCTGGCTATTCGGCGGAGAACCGGGCCGCCCACTGCAGCGCCGTGGCCAGGTCGCCAACCTCCTCGACCCGTAGCCCGGGCGCGGCGACCCCGGTCTTGGCCGGCCCGCAGTCGGGTGGCACGAGCGCGTAGCGGAAGCCCAGCCGGGCCGCCTCGGCCAGCCGGCGGGGGACCGCGCCGACCCGACGCACCTCGCCGGTCAGCCCGACCTCGCCGATCGCGGCCAGCCTGGGCGAGATGGCCAGGTTGAGCCCGCCGGACGCGACCGCCAGCGCCATCGCCAGGTCGGCCGCGGGCTCCGTGACCCGGATGCCGCCGACCGTGGCCGCGAACACCTCGCGGTCGTGCAGGGTGAGCTGCTTGGTGCGGGTCTGCAGCACGGCCAGCACCATCGCCAGCCGGGCGCTGTCGATGCCGGAGACGGTGCGCCGGGGCGAGCCGGGCACGGCCGCGCCGATCAGCGCCTGCACCTCGGTCACCAGCGCGCGGCGACCCTCCATCGCGACCGTCACGCAGGTGCCCGGGACGGCTTCGGCGTAGCGGGTAAGGAACATGCCGGACGGGTCGGCCAGGCTCGCGATGCCCGACTCGTGCATCTCGAAGCAGCCCACCTCGTCGGCCGCGCCGAACCGGTTCTTCATGCCGCGCACCAGCCGCAGCGCGGAGTGCTTGTCGCCCTCGAAGTGCAGCACGACGTCGACCAGGTGCTCGAGCACCCGGGGACCGGCCACCTGGCCGTCCTTGGTCACGTGGCCGACCAGCACGGTGGCGATGCCCCGCTCCTTGGCCACCGCGACCAGGGCCGCCGTCACGGCGCGCACCTGGGTCACCCCACCCGGGACGCCTTCGCCGGCGATCGAGATGGTCTGCACCGAGTCGAGCACCAGCAGGCCGGGCTTGACCGCGTCGAGATGGCCGAGCACGGCCGCCAGGTCGCTCTCGGCCGCGAGGTAGAGCCGCTCGTCGAGGGCGCCGATGCGCTCGGCCCGGAGCCGGACCTGGCTCACCGACTCTTCGCCGCTGATCACCAGCGAGGGCGTCTCGCCGGCCGCCGCCCAGCGCTGGGCCACGTCGAGCAGCAGGGTCGACTTGCCGACACCGGGCTCACCCGCGAGCAGCACGACCGCGCCGGGCACGAAGCCGCCGCCGAGCACGCGGTCGAGCTCCGAGACGCCGCTCGGGCGGGCCTTGGCCGGCGCCGCGCTGATCGTGGCGATCGGGCGGGCCGGCTCGGACGGCAGGCGGGTGGCGACCACCTTGCCGGCCACCGCGGGCCCCGAGGTCGCCTCGACGACCGAGCCCCACTCACCACACTCGGGGCAACGGCCGAGCCACTTGGGCGGCTGGTGACCGCAGGCGTCGCAGACGTAGGCCGGCCGCGCGGCCGCTCGGGTACTCACCCGCGGAACTTATCGCGGCCGTACGACAGATCAGTCCTGGAAGGGCGCGACGTCGGCTTCGTGGCCTTCGTCCGGGACGACCTTCGGGCCGCGGGGCAGAGGCGACAGCGGCACCGCGAGACCCGCGTTGGCGGTGAGCTGCTGGCCGTTGAAGTCGAAGACCACGGGCACCGAGTTGCCGTCGTTGAGGTCACCGGTCAGCCCGGTCAGCAGCAGGTAGTTGCCCTGCGCCTGGTTGAGCTGCACGAAGCCGGCCGGCGGGATGGTGATCTCGGCCGGGCCACCGGGCTGGGCCGGGGCCGGCGGCGCGGTGGGAGTGGTCGGCGTCGGGGTGCCGGTGGCACCCGCGTCCGGCGTCGCGGTGGCGGTCGCCGTCGGCTGGACCACCGGGCTCGGCGTCGCGCTCGGGTTGACCAGCCGCACCGACTCGGCGCCCGGGCTGCTCACCCGCACCGTCACCGGCGAGCTGGTGTTGTTGTACAGCGCCAGCGCGAGGCGCGCGTCGGAACCCGTGGCGTAGCCGTCGGCCTTGAAGTCGACGGTCATGTTGCGCACGCTGTAGGTGCCGCCGTCGGGCGCGTTGAGGTCGGCGTCGATGCCGTCGATCGCCGGCACCGTGTCAGCCGTCGACGAGGTCTGGCCGGAGCCACAACCCGTCAGCAACAGGCTCGCGGATGCCGCCACGGCCAGGCCGGCGAGCAGCACCGCGCGACGGCGGGTCCCGAACTTCGAGCGCGTCACGTCGCTCCTCCTCGCAATGCGTACTGGTCGCGGCCGGGCCGCTCCGGCGGGCCGCGCTCCAGGGTAGTGGGACGTGATCCGCCGTGGACGATCGACCCGCGAGCAGCGCGCCGCGCGCCCGTACGGTCACACCACGCGACCGCTCGCCACCAGCAGGATGACGTCGATCACGGCTACGGCCATCACGGCCCGGAACATCGCCACCGAGCGGCCACCACGGGCGGCCGCCGCGCGTCCCGCGTACCAGCCGAGGGGTAGCACCACCACGGCGGCGAGGACGGCCGCGACGCCGGACCACGATGGTGGGCCGGCCGGCCCGGCGACCAGCGCGATGGTGGCGGCGAGCAGGAGCACGGCGGCGGCGAGCCGGGAGCCCGCCGGGCCGAGTCGTTGCGGCAGGCCGCGTACGCCGGTCCGGTCGTCGTCGTCGAGGTCGGGCAGCGCGTTCGCGAAGTGGGCGCCCGCGCCGAGCAGCGCACCGGCCAGCACCAGCCAGACCGGCGGGGCCGGCGAGCCGGGCAGGGCCACCACGACGAAGGCCGGGAGCAGACCGAACGAGACCGCGTACGGGAGCACGGAGAACGGGGTCAGCTTGAGCGGCCAGTCGTAGAGCAGCGCCGAGACCAGCGCCGCGATCATCAACAGCGCGGCCGGGAAGCCGGTGGTCAGCGCGACCAGTACGCAGGCCAGCGTGGCGACCAGCCCGCACCGGCCGACCAGCGTCCGGTCGATCGCGCCGGTGGCGACGGGCTTGTCGGTGCGCCCTACCGCCCCGTCCCGATCCGCGTCGAGCCAGTCGTTGACCCAACCGATCGCGAGCTGGCTGGCGAAGATCGCCCCGGCCGTCCTGGCGATCCCGGCGGCGTCGTGACCCACGCCCCAGGCCAGCAGCGCCGTGACGGCGGTGACCGCGACCGCGGGCTCCGGATGGGAGGCGCGCACCAGTGCCGCAACGGACCATCGCATGACCCGAAGTCTGCCGGTTCGTCAGTGGTCGTGCCAGGCATGACCTGCCTGTACCGTTTGGGAAATGCGGTTACCGCGGCCCCGGAACGACCCGCGCCAGTACCACGACCTGGCGGGCGAATGGTGGCGGCTGGACGGTCCATTCGCGATGTTGCACTGGCTCGCCGAGGCCCGGGCGCGGCTCGTGCCGCCGGCCACCGAGCCCGGTGCCGTGCTCGTCGACGTCGGCTGCGGTGCCGGGTTGCTCGCGCCGCACCTGCGTGACCACGGCTATCACCACGTCGGTGTCGACCTGGTGCCCTCCGCCCTGGAGCAGGCGGCCAGCCACGGCGTCAAGCCGCTGGCCGGTGACGCGGCGGCCATCCCGCTCGCGACCGCCAGCGCGCACGTCGTGGTCGCCGGCGAGCTGCTCGAACACGTACCCGACCTGCCCGGCACCGTCGCGGAGCTGTGCCGCGTGCTGCGCCCCGGTGGGCTGCTGCTGCTCGACACCCTCAACGACACGGCCGTCAGCCGGGTCCTCGCCGTGCACATCGCCGAGCGCATGCCGCGCGCGCCGCGGGGCATCCACGATCCCGATCTGTTCGTGGACCCGGTCCGGCTCGCCGGGCTGTGCGCGGGGCACGGCGTGCGCCTGGAGGTGCGCGGCATCCGGCCGGCACTGCCGGCGGTCGCCGGTTGGTTGGCCGGCCGGCCCCCGCGGCCCGGCCGGCGGCGGATCGTTCCCGTCGCCAGCACCGCCGTGCTCTACCAGGGGCGCGGCCTCAAGGAAGCAATGCCGGCAGCCGGAGGTGGCAAGTGGTGAACGCGCTGGAATCTGCGCGCCGGGTCGCGCCGAGGATGGCGGCCCGCGCGGGCGACTACGACCGGGCGGGCGACTTTCCCGTCGATGACTTCGCCGATCTGCGGTCGGCGGGCCTCTTCGGGCTGATGGTGCCCACCGCGCTCGGCGGTGCCGGTGCCAGCTTCGCGGAGTACACGGCGGTGGCGTACGAGCTGGCCCGCGGCAACGGCGCCTCGGCGCTGGTGTTCAACATGCACGCGTCGGTGACGGGGGCGCTGGGCGCGGTCACGGCCGAGCTCGCCGACTCGCTGGGCCTGCCGGACAGCGCGCTGGCCGCCCGCGACCGGCTGTTGGGCGACGCGGCCGGCGGCGCCTGGTACGCCGTGGCGATGAGCGAGCGCGGTGCCGGCTCCCGGCTGTCCCAGCTCGCCACCACGTACGAGCCGGTCGAGGGTGGCTACCACCTCAAGGGCGCGAAGACGTTCTGCTCGGGGGCCGGCCACGCCGACGCGTACCTGGTCGCCGCCCGCAGCATCGGCGACCAGTCGGTGGTCTCGCAGTTCCTGGTGCCGGCCGACAGCCCGGGCCTGCAGGTGGAGCGCACCTGGGACTCGTTGGGCATGCGCGCGACGTCGTCGCACGACCTGCACCTCGACGTGACCGTGCCGGCCGACCGGCTGCTCGGCGGCATGGAAGGGCTGGCGCTGGTGGTCGCCCAGCTCATGCCGCACTGGCTGATCGCGAGCTACGCGGCCGTCTATGTCGGCGTCGCGCAGGCCGCGATCGACGCCGCCGTCGAGCACCTCAACGCACGCAAGCTGACCCACCTGCCCGCGGTGCGGGCCCGGGTCGGCCGCGCGGACGCCGCCGTAGCCGCCGCCCGGCTCGTGGTCGCCGAGGCCGGCCGGCGCGTCGACGAGGAGCCCGGCGAGCCGGAGACCAACCGCTGGGTGTGGCGCGCCAAGCTGCTCGCCGGCACGACCGCGGCCGAGGTGGCCGCGTCGATGCTGGAGGCGGCGGGCACGTCGGCGACCCGGCGCGGCCATCCACTGGAGCGGCTCTACCGCGACGCCCGGTGCGGCTCGCTGCACCCGGCGACCTCCGACGTCTGCGCCGACTGGCTCGGCATCGCGGCGCTGGGCGGCGACCCGGACCACGACGGATCGGCTCCTCGGTGGTGACCATCGCCGGCATCGGGCTGGCGTTGCCGCCGGGTGCCAAGCAGACGGAGCTGTGGGACGGCTATTTCCGGCAGCACTTCCCGGCCTCCGCCCGCCCGCTGGCCGAACGGATCTTCCTCAACGCGGGAGTGGTCACCCGGCAGGCGTGCGTCAACCCGCTGATCGAGGACGTCTCCGACTGGCCCACCGAGAAGCGCATGCGGCGCTACCTGGTCGAGGCGTTGCCGCTGGGCAAGGAGGCGGTGACCCGGGCCATCGCCGACGCGGACCTGTCGATCGACGACATCGGCCTGTTCGCGGTCTGCTCGTGCACCGGCTACGTCACGCCCGGCCTCGACATCCTGCTCAGCCGCGACCTCGGCATGGCACCCGCCACCCAGCGGCTGTTCGTCGGGCACATGGGCTGTTATGCGGCGCTGCCCGGGCTCGGTGCGGTCAGCGACTACGTGACCGCGCGGGGCCGGCCGGCGCTGCTGCTCTGCGCCGAGCTGACCGGTCTGCACATCCAGCCGTCGGCGACCCGGTTCGACACCCAGCAGATCGTGGCGCACGCGTTGTTCTCGGACGCGGCGGCCGCCGTGGTCGTGCGTCCCGGGGGCTCGGGCTACACGCTGGCCGAGGTCGCCTCGGTCACCGACACCGCCACCGCCGACCACATGACCTGGGACGTCACCGATCTGGGCTTCCGGATGGGGCTCTCGCCGAAGGTGCCCCAGGTGCTCGCACTGCACGTGCGGACGCTGGTCGACGACCTGCTGGCCAGGCACGGGCTGAGCCGCGGCGACGTCGACGGCTGGGCGGTGCACCCCGGTGGGCCGCGCATCCTCAACGTCGTCGAGCGGGAGCTCGAGCTCAGCGTCGAGCAGATGGCCGCGTCGCGGGAGACGCTGGCCGAGAACGGCAACTGCTCCTCGCCGACGGTGCTGCTGATCCTGGAGCGGCTCCGCCGGCGGGTCCGCCCGCCCGAGCGGATCGTCACACTCGCGTTCGGGCCGGGCCTGACGCTCTATGCGGCACTGCTGCTGCGCAGCGCCGCCTGAAACGCCGACACCGGCCGGCGCGAGGTCGCGCCGGCCGGAGTCGTCAGTGGGAAGGCCCTCGAGTCGAGCGCGCGTGGGACGTGCGCTCGGCGCGCCGCGCGCGGTTGATCCGGGAGAAGAGCCGCTTGCGGTCGGCCTCCGCGATCAGCTCGCGCTGGTGGTCGTGGGCGAGGGTGAGCAGGAACTCCGGGTTCTGATACATCGTGCGTCTCCTTGAACGGTCTGCGTTGATGTATCAATCTTCGGCGGCGCCGGACCCGCGGACATCGGGAGCGATTCCCTAACTTGGGCGCTCGGGGGTACTTACGCGGCTCCTTACCCCTGCCTAGGCATACCTAGCGACTGGGTAGCAATGCGAGATCCGCGGCGTACGCGCTGCTGGGTGTGGCCCCGTCCACGATCGTGGTGATCTCGCCCGAGCGGGCCACGAGCGCGACCGGTGTGGCCGTGCCGGGGGTCGAGCCTTCCAGGAGGGTGGTGAGCCCGCCGGACGGGTCGCGCAGCCGGCGCACGGTGGCGGTCACGGGCCCGGGCAGCGTCGCGGTCGACGGCGGCGGCGCGGCCGCGACCGGTCGGCTGGTCGCCGGCGACGGCATCCCACCCCGGGAGACGCTGACGGCGACGACCGTCACGCCGGCCGGGGTCACGGCGGCGATCTCGGTGGCGCACGGGCAGTCGTCGCCGAGGATCAGCACCGCCGGCAGCAGGGAACCGAGTGAGACGGTGTTGCCCGCTTCGTCGAGCAGGTCGACCGGGGGCACGGTGCGGATCAGGCTGGTCGGCGCGGCCTGACCGGAGGAGCTCGCGGCGGCCGGCGTCGGCAGGCCACGCCGCTCGTTGGGCCAGGCCGCCGCGAACAGGCTGATCACCGCGGCCAGCAGCGCGGCCGTCATGATCAGTAAAGGGATCCGCAGCGACGCCGGCTCGGTCGCGGTGTGCGCGCCGTCGGGCGGGACGCTGCCGCGGAACCCTCCGCCGGAGAAGATCCGCGAACCGGTCCGGGACCCGCCGACCCGCTCCTCGCGCAGCTCCCGGCGGACCTGGGCGGCCTCCTCGGCGAGCTCGGCCGCGTCGTCGGGCACGCGTACGTCAGGTGGTAGCTCTGGAAGCTCGTCGAAAGGCCCGCCGTCACCGCCCATGCCGCCCCCTGAGCCTTTGATCGCGCCCGAAGTCGCGTCTGCTTCCAGAGTGGCGTACGAGTCGGGCGAGCGCCACCGTTCAATCCGACAAGGGAGGGGTTGGATCTCGATCCTTACCGCTGTGTCCGTCCGCACGCGGGCGCGCGACGACCCTTGCGGGTTACCCTTAGAGGTGGGAAGCATTCACGTCCGATATCGACGAGGCCCCTGCGGATTGGTAACCCGAAGGTTACTCAGCGTGTTGAAATCGGCCGGCGCGGAGCGTGTCAAGCCTGAGAAAGACCTGTCACAAGCCCTCTGAGCTGCACTTACGGTCAGGACCGGGATGGGACATCGGTGCTCCCGCGTGTTACCCTAGACACAGCGAAAGGGGTTTCGAACCTATGGTTTTCAGTGTCGGCGAGACCGTTGTTTACCCCCACCACGGGGCCGCACTCATCGAGGCAATCGAGACTCGGGTCGTCAAGGGCGAGGAAAAGCTTTACCTCGTTCTCAGGGTCGCTCAGGGTGACTTGACGGTGCGGGTGCCCGCCGAGAACGCCGAGATCGTTGGCGTGCGTGAGGTGGTTGGGGAAGAGGGCCTGGGCAAGGTCTTCGATGTGCTCCGTGCTCCGCACACCGAAGAGCCGACCAACTGGTCACGGCGCTACAAGGCAAACCTGGAGAAGCTGGCTTCGGGCAACCCGCTGAAGGTTGCCGAGGTCGTGCGTGACCTTTGGCGCCGCGAGCGGGAGCGGGGCCTGTCGGCGGGCGAGAAGCGCATGCTCGCCAAGGCACGCGACATCCTGGTCGGCGAGGTTGCCCTCGCCGAGAAGAGCACCAAGGACGAGGCGGAGATGCTCCTCGACAAGGTGCTGACCGAAGCCTGACGTCCGCACCGCACACAGATCAACTCCTCGCGAGGACCGCGACGTGACCGCGCAGCTCAACCCGCGCGGTGACGTCGCGGTCCTCGTTCCAGCCGCGGGCAGTGGCACCCGGCTGGGTCCCGGCGCACCCAAGGCGCTCCGCCTGCTCGGCGGCGAGCCGCTGCTGGTGCACGCGCTGCGCCGGATCTGCCAGGCGCCCTCCGTCGCGGTCGTCGTGGTCGCCGCCCCGCCCGACGAGGTGGCCGGCGTGCGCGCTCTCCTGGCGCCTGTCGCACCCGTCACGGTGGTAGCGGGCGGGGCTCACCGCCAAGCCTCCGTCGCCGCCGCACTGGCCGCCGTGCCCCCGGACGTCCCGATCGTGCTGGTCCACGACGCCGCGCGTGCCCTCGTGCCGCCTGACCTGGTCGAGTCCGTGGCGTCGGCGGTCCGGGCCGGCGCCGACGCGGTGATCCCGGTGCTGCCGGTCGTCGACACGATCAAGGAAGTCGGTCCGGACGACGCGGTACGCGGCACCGTCGACCGGGCGCCGCTGCGCGCCGTGCAGACCCCACAGGGCTTCCGCCGCCAGATCCTCGCCGCCGCGCACGCCGCCGCCGTCGACCCGCTGACCGACGACGCGGGCCTGGTCGAGAAGCAGGGGGTACGGGTGACCTGCGTGCCCGGCTCCGACCACGCCCTGAAGATCACCCGCCCGTTCGACCTGCTGCTGGCCGAGCACCTCCTCGCCACCGAATAGGCTGCCCGCGTGGAGCTTCCTCGGGTGGGCATCGGCACCGACGTGCACGCCTTCGGCGTGGGCCGTGAGTGCTGGGTGGCGGGCCTGTTCTGGCCGGGCGTCGACGGCCTGGCCGGCCATTCCGACGGTGACGTCGCCGCCCACGCCGCCTGCGACGCGCTGTTCTCCGCGGCGGGCCTCGGCGATCTCGGCAGCAACTTCGGCGTCGACCGGCCGGAGTGGGCCGGCGCCTCCGGCGTGGCCCTGCTCGGCGAGGCCGCCCGGCTCGTGCGGGCGGCCGGCTTCGAGATCGGCAACATCTCGATCCAGGTGGTGGGCGTCCGACCCAAGATCGGCCCGCGCCGCGCCGAGGCGCAGCAGGCGCTGGGTGCCGCCGTCGACGCACCCGTCACGGTCTCCGGCACCACGACCGACGGCCTCGGCCTGACCGGCCGTGGCGAGGGCCTGGCCGGCATCGCGGTTGCCCTGCTCCACGGCCAGTCCTGATCGTCGCGCCGGTCGTGCGCCGTGGCTTGCCTGACGGCCGGTCGTGGCCCGCTGTCGATCGCGGCATGACCTTGCTCGGCAGCCGTTGCTGATCGTCGCAAGCTACGCTCGGGCCGTGTCGAGCATGGATGCCGATCCCACCGAGGGCCACCTGCGTCGGGCCGAGTTGCTCGCCGACCTTGGGCACTTCGACGAGGCCGTGGCCGAGCTCGACCCGCAGCTGACCGCCGAGCCCGACGACGGCGTCGCGTTGGCCCTGCTCGCCGCGATCCAGCTCGCCGCCGGCCGCCCCGAGCCCGCCCTCGCGGCCGCGCAGCGGGCCGTCGCCGCGACCCCGGGCGCCGCCGCGCCGCAGGTGACCGAGGCCGAGGCGTTGATCCAGCTGCGCCGGTTCAAAGAGGCGGCCGCGGTGGCCGAGCGCATCCTCGACGCCGGGCCGGAGGACCCCTTCGCCCAGTTGCACGGTGCCGCGATCCTCGGCGAGGCGCGCAACGGGCAGCGGGCCCTGGACGCCGCCTGGCAGGCGGTGGCGCTGGCGCCGCAGGACGCGAAGGCCCACCTCGTGCTGTCCGGCATCGCCGGCCGCCTGGAGCTCAAGGAGATCGCCGAGCGGGCCCGCGACGAGGCGCTGCGGCTGGACCCGGCGATCGCCTCGGCCGAGGGCCAGGGCCAGCTCGGCCGCTATGCCGTGCCGCCGCCGCAGGCCCGCGACCTGCGCCCCACTCCGGCCACCGCGATCGGCTGGCTGGCGCTCTACGCCGGTGCCTTCACCGTGCCGGTCGCGATGTTGGCGGCGGTGCTGCACCAGGTGCACCCCGGCACGTCCCGGGTCGTCGCCGTGCTGCTCGGGCTGGTCGGCCTGGGCCTGGTGGCGCTGTTCGCCACCCGCCTGCCCGGATCGCCGCGCGAGATGCTGCGCGGTGACCGGGCGTCGACCGTCGCCGGCTGCGCGACGGTCGCCGGGCCCCTGAGCGTCATCGTTTACGGCGCCATCGGCTCACCCTGGGCGGTCGCCGCCGCCCTGGCCGCGACCGCCGTAGCCGCGATCGCGGTCGTATCTCGGATGAAGTTCTAGGCCTGCCGCCCCGACCAGGTCCACGCGTAGCCGGTGTCTTCGCAGGTCAGGGCCGCGTCGCAGAGGTCGAGCGGGCGGAACGTGTCGACCATGACCGCGAGCTCGTCGAAGTAGTCGATGCCGATCGACCGCTCTGCTGCGCCCGGCTGCGGGCCGTGCGTGAAACCCGACGGGTGCAGCGACATCGAGCCCTGCTCGATCCCCGAGCCGCGGCGGGCCTCGTAGTTGCCGCCGGTGTAGAACAGCAGCTCGTCCGAGTCGACGTTGTGGTGGTTGTAGGGCACCGGGATCGACAGCGGGTGGTAGTCGACCTTGCGCGGGACGAACGAGCAGATCACGAAGTTCGGGCCTTGGAAGGTCTGGTGCACCGGCGGTGGCTGGTGCACCCGGCCGGTGATCGGCTCGAAGTCGTGGATCGAGAACGCCCACGGGTAGAGGTGCCCGTCCCAGCCGACCACGTCGAACGGGTGGTTGGCGTAGACGTGCTTCGTCCAGCCGCGCCGGTGCTGCACCAGCACTTCGACGTCCGTGCCGTCCTCGACCAAGACCCCCGCAGGGCCACGGATGTCGCGCTCGCAGTACGGCGCGTGCTCCAGGAACTGGCCGCGCACCGACAGGTAGCGCTTGGGCGGCCCGATGTGCCCGGTCGCCTCGATCGCCAGCAGCCGCAGCGGCTCCTCGCCGACCGGCACCAGGCGGTGGATCACCGACGTCGGGATGATCACGTAGTCGCCGGCCGTGGCGTCCAGGACCCCGAACGTCGACTCGACCCGCAGCGCGCCGGCCTCCACGTAGAGGCACTCGTCGCCGACCGCGTTGCGGTAGAGGGGCGAGGGGCGCTCGGCGGTCACGTACGAGATGCGCACGTCGTCGTTGGCGAGCAGGTGCGCGCGGCCCAGCACCGGGTCGGCGCCGGCCGTGTCGAGCTTGTGGGTGCGCAGGTGCCGGGGCTTCAGCGGGCGGTTGGGCGTGCGGCTCCAGGCGGGCGGGTCGAACGCCTCGGCAGCCACGATCGCCGTCGGCATCGCACGGTGGTAAAGAAGCGACGAATCAGACGAGAACCCCTCCTGACCCATCAGCTCCTCGGCGTACAGGCTGCCGTCGGGCTGCCGGAACTGGGTGTGCCGCTTGCGGGGCACCTCGCCGACGCTGCGGTAGTAGGGCATGTCGACCTCCCGCCGGCGTCCGATAATCGGACGCCATTGTCCGTTTCTTGTAGCGTCCACTAAGTTCAGTAACCGTGTCAACCGATCGCCGGACACCCACCGACCAGCCGTTGATCGCCCCGCTGTTCCATCGGCTCATCGACGACGCGGCGGTGTTCCCACCTGGCAACGCCGCGCTGCCCGACGCGGTCACGGCGCACCGCGAACATCGGGCCGCCTGGTACGCCGACCTGGTCGGCCCCCTGCTCGTCCCGGCCACCTCCGTGGACGCGCTGACCGGGCTGCTGGACCCGGCCGAGCGCCTGGACATCGGCATCATCGGCGACCTGCCGATCGACCGGCTGGGTGTGCCCGACGACCCCCGCGTGGTCGTACGCCAGATCGAAGCGGCCGTGGCCAAGCGCGGCGAGGACCCGCAGCCCGGCATCGCCCGCATGCTGGACCTCGCGAACAGGCAGCCCGAGCTCGACGTCTACGCCGAGATCCCACTGACCTTCGGCCTCCTGGCCGGCCTCGACACGATCGCGGAGGCTCGCGCGAACGGCACGCGGGTGGCGGCCAAGTTCCGCACCGGCGGCCTGGCCGCCGAGCTGTTCCCGACCCCGGTCGAGCTGGCCGCGGTGATCTGCGCGTGCCGTGACCGGGAGCTGCCCTTCAAGCTGACGGCCGGCCTGCACCACGCGCTCCGGCACGCCGACCCCGAGACGGGCTTCACCCACCACGGCTTCCTCAACGTGCTGGCCGGCGCCGCCTTGGCGCTCGACGGCGGCGAGGTGGCCGACGTGGCCGAGGTGCTCGCCGCGATCGACGCCGTGCCGCTGATCGAGCCGGTCCGGGCCCGCCGCCACCAGCCGAGGGGGCTGTGGGTCGGGTTCGGCTCGTGCAGCATGATCGAGCCGCTGACCGACCTGATCCGGCTCGGCCTGGTGAACGGGGGATACGAGGGATGACCTGGGTTCCGGGTGCGGAGGGCTCGCCGTACGGCGTGCACAACCTGCCCTATGGGGTGTTCCGCCAGGGTGACCGGCCGGCGCGGATCGGCGTGCGGATCGGCGACCTGCTGCTCGATCTCGACAGCGTCGAGGCGGCCGGACTGGTGCTCGCCGGTGGCGCGCTCCGCGAGCCGACGCTCAACGCGTTCCTCGCGCTCGGCCGCCCGCAGTGGAGCGCCGTCCGTTCGCGGATCAGCGAGCTGCTCACCGACGCCGCCCACCGGGCCGCCGTCGAGCCGATGCTGCTGCCGCTGGCCGAGGTAGAGCTGGTCATGCCGTTCGAGGTCGGCGACTACGTCGACTTCTACTCGTCGGAGCACCACGCCACCAACGTTGGGCGGATCTTCCGGCCCGACGACGAGCCGCTGCTGCCCAACTGGCGGCACCTGCCGATCGGCTACCACGGCCGGGCCGGCACGGTCGTCGTCTCGGACACGCCCGTGCGGAGGCCGAGCGGCCAGCGGGCCACCCCCGACGGCCCGGTCTACGGCCCGTCGACGCGGCTCGACATCGAGGCCGAGGTCGGCTTCGTCGTCGGGGTCCCGTCCGCGCTGGGCGAGCCCGTGCCGGTCGACCGGTTCGCCGACCACGTCTTCGGCATCGTGCTGGTCAACGACTGGTCCGCCCGCGATCTACAGGCCTGGGAATATCGCCCGCTCGGCCCGTTCCTGGCCAAGTCGTTCGCCACCTCGGTGTCGCCCTGGGTGGTGCCGCTCGAGGCGCTGGCCGACGCCTGGGTGCCGGCGCCCGAGCAGGACCCGCCGGTGTTGCCCTATCTGCGCGACGTGCCGCACCTCGGCCTCGACCTGCGGCTCGAGGTCGACTGGAACGGCACGGTGGTGAGCCGCCCGCCGTTCGCCGGCATGTACTGGACCGGGGCACAGCAGCTCGCCCACCTGACCGTCAACGGCGCCTCCGTCCGCACCGGAGACCTCTACGCCTCCGGGACGATCTCCGGGCCGGACCGCGCCCAGACCGGCTCGTTCCTCGAGCTGACCTGGGGCGGCGCGGAGCCGGTCGGGCTCGATGCCGGGGTGAAGCGGACGTTCCTCGAAGACGGCGACACCGTGACGATCAGCGCGACCGCACCCGGACCGGACGGCACCACGGTCGGGCTCGGCGAGGTGCGGGGCACCATCGTCCCGGCCGGTGCACCACCCCGGTAGGGTGCCCTCCGTGGTGGGAGCGGCCCGGCGCCGGGTGGTAGCGGTGCTCGCCGGCCTCGTGCTGGTCGCGGGCGCCGGCCTCGTCGTCTACCGGGTGTTCGCACCCGGCGAGGTGCTGGCGGAGCCGACGGTCGGCTATCCCGCGGCACCGACCCCGCGCCCGGCGGCCGTGCTCGGCACGTTGCCGGCCGCGCCGCTGATCGTCGACGGCCGCCTGCGGGTGGTCGCCGACAAGCGCCAGGTCCGCGCCGACGGCCCGGTCGACTCGCGCTACCTCAACACGCCCTACTGGTCGTTCCGGCGCTGGCCCGCCGAGCTCGTCGGGGTCGTCGCCGCCGGCGGCACGGTGGTCAGCCGATGGTCCGACGGGGTGCTTGTCGGGCTGGACGCCCGCACCGGGCGCGACGTCTGGCGGACCAAGGGCGAGGTTCCGGTCATCCCCGAGTACGCCGGCCGGCGCACGGGAGCGCTAACCGTCTACGCGCCGCCGGGTCTGTTCCTCTCGGGTGACACGGTCGTGGTGGCGGGCTCGACCAGCACCCGGGCGTACGCGCTTAACACCGGCGCCCCGGGCTGGCAACAGCCGGCCCAACCCTGTCCGACCCGGCCCGATCCGATCGGCTTCACCACCGCAGACGGCCGGGTGGCCGTGTTGCGTGCCTGCGACGAGGCGGTCCGCCTGTTCGACGCCGCCACCGGCACAGCCGCCGGCTCGATCGAGCTGTACGAGCACCTGGCGCCGGAAACCACGCTCGAACCGCTCGACTGTGTCGCACCTCGGACGAGCTGCGCCGGCCTGCGGGTCGACGACTTCGCCACCCGGAAAGCCTGGCTCTTCGCGAACGGCGGCACCAAGCCGGCGGGCACGGCTTCGGAGATCGCCAGCGGTGTGCCCCGGCTCGCCCGGCCCGGCGCCGCGCTGGTCGACGGCCTCGCGGTGACGGTCGAGGAGACGGGGGTGGTCGCGTCGGGCGCGACCGACAGCGAGCAGCGTTGGCGCGTCGAGCTCGGCCGGCCGGATGCCACGATCCTGGCCGCGGCTGACGGCCGGGTCTACGTGCTCACCGCCGACCGCGACCTGGTCACGCTCGACGCCACCTCGGGCGCGGAGATCTCCCGGTTCCGGTACACGTACTTCGCCGAGAAGACCGACTGGGTGCCCGGCTACTCGTACACGGCCGGCGGTTATCTCCTGACCGAGCGCCTCGCGGACACCTCCGCCCGCGAGGACGCCGACTACTACTTCGACCCGCAGCCAGTCATCCTGGCGACTACCTAAAGCGCCGACGCCGCCGCAGTCAGGAACGCGTCGTTCTCTTCCGGGGTGCCGATCGTGACGCGTACGCCGTCGCCCTGGAACGGACGCACGATCACGCCCTGCTTCTCGCAGGCGGCCGCGAACTCGGCGGACTCGGCGCCCAGCGGCAGCCAGACGAAGTTGGCCTGCGAGTCCGGCACGTCCGGCACCAGCGCGCGGATCGCGGTGGTGACCCGGTCGCGCTCGGCGATCACCAGGGCGCACCGGCGGGCGACCTCGTCGGCCTGCTCGAGCGCGGCGAGCGCGGCGGCCTGGGCCACGGCGCTGGTGGAGAACGGCGTGACGACCTTGCGCACGGCCGCTGCCACCACCGGCTGGGCGACCAGGTAGCCGACCCGCAGCCCGGCCAGGCCCCACGCCTTGGACAGGGTGCGCAGCACGGCCACGTTCGGTCGGTCGCCGAAGGCCGCCAGCCCGTCGGGCACGTCGGGGTCGGTCACGAACTCGCGGTACGCCTCGTCGAGCACCACCAGCACGTCGTCCGGCACGGAGTCGAGGAAGCGGGTCAGCTCGGCGCGGCTGATCGCGGTGCCCGTCGGGTTGTTGGGGCTGCAGACGAAGACCAGGCGGGTGCGGTCGGTGATCGCCGCCGACATCGCCGTCAGGTCGTGGCCGTGCCCGGCGGTGTTGGGCACGCGCACGCTGGTGGCACCGGCCGTGTGGGCGATGATCGGGTAGGCCTCGAACGAGCGCCACGAGTAGACGACCTCGTCGCCCGGCAGACAGGTGGCCCGAACCAGGTGCTCGGCCAGCGCGACCGAACCACAGCCGGTGGCCACGCGCTCGGCCTCGACGCCGAGCGTGGCGGCGAACGCGTCACGGAGCTCGACGACGCCCATGTCCGGGTAGCGGTGCGAGGTGGCCGCGGCCTCCGCGATCGCCTCGACGACCCCGGGCAGCGGACCGTACGGCACCTCGTTGCTGGCCAGCTTGATCGCCGCCGGGAGGCCGAGCTCGCGCGCCAGGTCGGCGGGGCTGCGGCCGGGCACGTAGTTGGGCAGCGCGTCGAGGTCGGCCCGGGTGAGTCGGGGGGTCATGACGTGCCTCCAGGATTCTGCGGCGGGCTGGCGCCGGCCGGCGGGCGGGGGTTGGCGACAACCACGACCGTGCGAGCGGCCTTGTCGTGCAGCGCCTGGTGCAGCGGGCGGTCGACGGTCAGCCAGAAGCAGTCGACGAGCTGCCAGATGAAGCCGACGCAGCAGGTCCAGAACAGCATCGGCAGGCCGAGCAGGTTCCACCGGCGCAGCGACCGGCCGAAGCCCAGCTTGGGCGAGCCGTCGACGCGGACGACGCGCAGGCCGACGAGCCGCTTGCCCAGGGTCTGGCCGGTGTTGGCGACGGCCGGCACCTCGTAGGCGAACCACAGCGCGCAGGCGATGATCAGGATGACCAGCTGCAACCGGCTGGCCTGCGCGCTGGGCGCCATCTGCATGAGCGAGCCGAACGACTCGCCTTCCTGCGCGCGGGCGTTGAACTCGCGGTAGAACGGCGCGACCTCGCGCACGTACTGGTAGACGAACCAGCCGTTGACCACGACGTTGAGCAGCAGCACCGCGAAGATGTCGATCAACCGTGCGACCAGCCGCAGGCCGGGGGAGGCCAGCGGCACGCCGATCGGCGCCACCACCGGTTGCTGGAGGGTCTGCACCGGCGGGTACGCGGGACCGCCCGGCACGCCGTACCCGTAGCCCTCGGCGCCTTGACCCGGGTGCCCGTTGGCCGGCGGCGGGGTGCCGTAGCCGGGGTAGGCGGGGTAGCCGGGGGCCTGCGCGGGCGCCGGCACCGCGGGGGAGGTGGGTGCCGGGGGCTCGGGCTCCGGGGGCGGCGGCAGCTCGGGCGGGCCGTCGGGTGGCGTCGCGTCGGCGGGAAGGGGTGCGCCGATCCAGCCTTCACCGTCCCAGTAGCGCTGGGTCGTCGGTTCGGCTGGGTCTTTGTACCAACCCGGGGGCACTGAGCTCACTGCACGACCTTAGCTACCACTGTGCCGGCCGCCTTGTCGTGGAGGGTCTGCTGGAGCGGCTGATCCCACAGTTGCCAGAGACCATCGACAAAGCTGAAGAAGGGTACGAACGTGCCGGCCACGAACTGCACGAGGTAGCGGCGCGCCAGGACGCCACGGTCCAGCGGCCGGCCGCTGACCGGTTGCACCCGCAGCGACATCACCCGCTTGCCGACCGTCTGTCCGGATCGCAGCTGGTACTCCACGAAATAGAGGTAGGTGAAGGCCAGCTGCAGCAGGAAGACCAGCCCGTAGAGCGCGAAGAAGAGCAGGAAAATCCACCCGACGTCGTCGCTCTGCTGCTCCGCGGCGTTCGCCATGGCGGCGAACATGACGATCATCATCGGGACGACGAGGACGGCGGTGGCCAGACTCAGGATCAGACCGTCGATCAGGTACGCGAGGAACCGGTCGCCGAAACCGGCCAGCGGATGGCCGGTCGGGCTCACCGGCGGCCGCCACATCGGCGGCGGTCCGGCGTACCCCGGCTGCATGGGTATGTGGCCCGGGCCGGCCGGCGAGTAGCCCGCCGGCGGCCCGGGCGGCTGGCGCGGGTCCCGCGCGCCGGGTGTTGCCTGGGGGTCGGGGTGCATCCCGACAGTGTTACAGGTTGCCGCGCGCGTCCTGTTCCCGCTCGATCGCCTCGAACAGCGCTTTGAAGTTGCCCTTGCCGAAGCCGAGCGAACCATGGCGCTCGATGAGCTCGAAGAACACCGTCGGGCGGTCCTGCACGGGCTTGGTGAAGATTTGCAGCAGGTAGCCGTCCTCGTCGCGGTCGACCAGGATCTTGCGGGACTTGAGCTCCTCGATCGGCACGCGCACGGTGCCGATCCGGGCCCGCAGCTCCGGGTCGTCGTAGTAGGAGTCCGGCGTGTCCAGGAACTCGACGCCGGCCGCGCGCATGGCGTCGACGCTGGCCAGGATGTCGTTGGTGGCGATGGCGATGTGCTGCGCGCCCGGGCCGTCGTAGAACTCGAGGTACTCGTCGATCTGCGACTTCTTGCGGGCGACCGCGGGCTCGTTGAGCGGGAACTTCACCTTGCGGGTGCCGCTGGCGACGACCTTGGACATCAGCGCCGAGTAGTCGGTCGCGATGTCGTCGCCGACGAACTCGGCCATGTTGGTGAAGCCCATGACCCGCTTGTAGAACTCGACCCAGTGGTCCATCTTGCCGAGCTCGACGTTGCCGACCACGTGGTCGACCGCCTGGAAGTAGCGCTTGGGCTGCACGCCGGCCGCGATGGCGGCGGACCGGTCGACGATCGGCGATCGTGCCACGAAGCCCGGCAGGAACGGGCCGGTGTAGCGGGAGCGGTCGATCAGCGTGTGCCGGGTGTCGCCGTAGGTCTCGATCGCGGCGTGTCGGACGGTGCCGTGCTCGTCGCTGACGTCGGTGGGCTCGGTGTGCGGGGTGGCGCCCTGCTTCACCGCGTACGCGAAGGCGGTGTCGACGTCGGGCACCTCCAGCGCGATGTCGACGACGCCGTCGGAGTGCCGGGCCACGTGCTGCGCGTCGGCCGCGTCGGGACGCACCGCGCCGCGGAACACGAAGCGGGCGGCGCCACTGGTCAGCACGTACTCGGCGTAGTCCCGGAAGCCCTGCTCCGGACCCCGGAAGGCGACACAGGTCATGCCGAACGCGGTCGAGTAGTAGTGCGCGGCCTGCTTGGCGTTGCCGACCAGGAACAGGACGTGGTCGAGGCCCTTGACCGGGAACGGGTCGTCGGCGATGTCGTGCGCCACCGCCCCGATCAACCGATCGGCGGTGGCCTGGTCGATGTCGTTGAGCGCCTGAGTCATGACCGACTCCCCTCGTGTGGCTGCCGTCTTGGCCGAGCGTCGCCCGGGCTCGCATTGCTGGTCAACTGTCCTAGAATTGTCTGCGCAGGTTGTGCAATCCGTCCGGAGGATGGGCGAAATGACATCGCAAATTGTCCAGCTCGACGGCCTGGACGCCGCCTTGATCAAACTGCTGGCGGCCGAGCCCCGGATCGGTGTCCTCGAATGCGCGCGGCGGCTGCGGGTGGCCCGCGGCACGGTGCAGGCGCGGCTCGACAAGCTCGTCGCCCGCGGGGTGATCCGCGGCTTCGGGCCGGAGATCGAGCCCGCGTCGATCGGCTACGGCGTGACCGCGTTCGTGACGCTGGAGATCAGCCAGCGGCAGGGGCACGACCCGGTCGCGGTGCACCTGTCGCGCATCCCCGAGGTGCTCGAGGCGCACACCATCACCGGCACCGGCGACCTGATGTGCCGGGTGGTCGCCCGGTCCAACGCCGACCTGCAGCGGGTGATCGACCGGATCGTCGCGCACGGCGCGGTCGCGCGGGCGTCGACGATCATCTCGTTGACGGAGCAGATCGCGTTCCGGGTGTTGCCGCTGGTGGCGGCCGCGGCCGACGGCCCCCTTCCCACAGACGCGGATTAATCTCGCAAATCCGATCGACACGGGTTTATCGCCATCCCGGATCTCGTCTCGGCGCGTCGCTACCGTGTGCCGGTGGCTAGGGGTAAGGGCCCCTGTGTGAAGTGCTGGGCCGCGTTCGTGGCGGTCCTCCTCGTCGTGGGCTACTTCACCGGCGTGCTGACCCCGGTGCTCGACAAGGTCTGGGCCATGGTCAACACCTCCGGCCCGATGACGACCCCGGCTCCGCTGTGGCAACAGAAGCTCGGCGGCACCCCGCGCAGCGGCACCATCGCCGGCGGAGCGGTGATCATCGAGCACCGCACGCTGGTCGAGTCGCGCGGGCTCGGCTCGGGCGCGCAGCTCTGGGAGCACAAGGCCGACTGGGCCGCGGTGGCGGGCGAGGGCAACAGCGCCGTCGTTGCCACCGGCAAGCTGCTGGTCAAGGGGTACGACGTCATCGACCCGATGAGCGGCGCGCTGCTGCGGAAGGACACCGAGGCGCGAGCGGTCTGGACCTATCAAAACGGCCTGCTCGACGTGCGCTGCCACGCGCCGGAGGACTGCACGCTGACCGCCTGGGACCCGCGGGGCAGCACGCCACGGTGGAGCGTCGAGATCCCCGGCATCGGGTTCGTGCTGTTCGCCGACAATCCCGACATCCTCGGCACCCAACCGATGACCGCGCGACGGATCGACGGCAACGCGGCCGGCCCGGACCTGATGCCGCCGATGCTCGGGCTGCCGATCGACAACCGGGTCTTCATCGTCGACACCGCCACCGGCAAGGTGGTGCAAGAGCTCGAGCCGGAGCGCGACGAGCGGGTCGTGGTGGTCGGCGGCCGGGTACTGCGGATCAAGGCGGTGTCGGCCGACGGCACCTGTTACTTCTCCGTGGTCGCCTCGGACGCGGCGACCGGCGGCGAGGTGTGGCGCAACGCCGGGATCAACCTGCGCACCGCCAAGGACGGCGGGTGCGCGCAGCGCGACGACCCGGCCGGTGGGCGCAACGTCGTAGTCGGGGTCGCCGCCGATGCCCGGGAGCTGGTGATCGACGCGTACGACGGCCGGATCCTGTTCACCAGTGCGCCCGGCGAGCACCTGCTCGGTGTCGACGACCGGTACGCGGTCGTGCGTAGCGCCGACGGCGGTGCGGTCCGCACCGTCGAGCTCGGCGGCAAGGGTCGCTGGCAACGACCGGCGGCGCCGCGCAGCAGCGTCGCGCTGACCCCGCCCGCGGTCGTGGTGGTCGACGAGGACCCCGACAAGATCATTGCGCTCAACCCGGGCACCGGCGCCGAACTGGTCAACGTGCGCTCCAGCGCCGACGTGCTGGCCGTCGGCCCGGCCGGCATGGTCATCGTGAGCGGCCGCGACCTGGCCTACCTGCAGTTCAAGGGCGGCAGCGGCGTGCCCGCCCCGCCGCCCGCCGGCGGCAATTCGGGCAACTCGGGCAGTGATGACGACAACTGCGGCGGCCCCAAACAGGAAGTCTGTCGCGGCAACTAAGCTAGCCGCTCATGAGCGACGCCGCGTTTCGGTACTCCCCGTTGTTGCCCACGGGCGATGATCTGACCGACTACCGGCTGGTGACCGACGAGGGTGTCGACGTCGTCAAGGGGCCTGGCGGGCGGCAGTTCCTGACCGTCGACCCGGCGGTGCTCACCGCGCTGACCGCCGAGGCGATGCACGACATCGCGCACTACCTGCGCCCGGCGCACCTGACCCAGCTGCGTTCGATCATCGACGACCCGGCGGCGTCGCCGAACGACCGGTTCGTCGCGCTCGACCTGCTGCGCAACGCCAACATCGCGGCCGGCGGCGTGCTGCCGATGTGCCAGGACACCGGCACCGCGATCGTGATGGGCAAGCGGGGCCGGCACGTCCTGACGGACGGCACCGACGAGGAAGCCATCGCCCGGGGCGTCTACCAGGCGTACACCCGGTTGAACCTGCGCTATTCGCAGCTCGCGCCGATCACCATGTGGGAAGAGCGCAACACGGGCACGAACCTCCCGGCGCAGATCGAGCTGTACGCGGAGGACCCGGGCGGGCACGCGGACGCGTACAAGTTCCTGTTCATGGCCAAGGGTGGTGGATCGGCCAACAAGTCGTTCCTCTACCAGGAGACGAAGGCCCTGCTCAACCCGACGCGGATGATGCAGTTCCTCGAGGAGAAGCTGCGGCTGATCGGCACGTCCGCCTGCCCGCCGTACCACCTTGCCGTGGTCATCGGCGGCACCTCGGCGGAGCACGCGCTGAAGACGGCGAAGCTGGCGTCGGCGAAATACCTGGACGGGCTGCCCACCTCGGGGTCGCTCTCGGCGCACGGCTTCCGCGACGTCGCCCTGGAGGCCGAGGTCCTGGAGCTGACCCGCGAGTTCGGCATCGGAGCCCAGTTCGGCGGCCGGTACTTCTGCCACGACGTCCGGGTCGTCCGCCTGCCCCGACACGGTGCCTCGTGCCCGGTCGCGATCGCGGTGTCGTGCTCGGCCGACCGCCAGGCGGTCGCGAAGATCACCCCGTCCGGCGTCTGGCTGGAGCGCCTGGAGACCGACCCGGCCCGCTTCCTGCCGGAGGTCACCGACGACCAGC
Source organism: Asanoa hainanensis (assembly GCF_900188485.1). Taxonomy (GTDB): domain Bacteria; phylum Actinomycetota; class Actinomycetes; order Mycobacteriales; family Micromonosporaceae; genus Asanoa; species Asanoa hainanensis. The sequence goes on along the minus strand of NZ_FZPH01000013.1, from coordinate 248,951 downwards.
TCGACACGACCGACGTGGTGAAGATCGACCTCAACCGGCCGATGCCGGAGATCCGCGCGGAGCTGTCGAAGTACCCGGTGAAGACCCGGCTGTCGCTGACCGGGCCGCTGGTGGTCGCCCGGGACATCGCGCACGCGAAGCTGCTGGAGCTGCTGGACGCGGGCAAGCCGTTGCCCGCTTACATGCGTGACCACGCGGTGTATTACGCGGGCCCGGCGAAGACGCCCGAGGGGTACGCGTCGGGTTCGTTCGGTCCGACCACGGCGGGCCGGATGGACTCGTACGTGGCGCGGCTGCAGGAGGCCGGCGGCTCACACGTGATGCTGGCGAAGGGCAACCGCTCGGCCCAGGTAACCCGCTCCTGCGAAGCCAACGGCGGTTTCTACCTGGGCTCGATCGGCGGCCCCGCGGCGCGGCTGGCCCAGGACTGCATCAAGCACGTCGAGGTGCTGGAGTACCCGGAGCTGGGCATGGAAGCGATCTGGAAGATCGAGGTCGAGGACTTCCCGGCCTTCATCGTGGTCGACGACAAGGGCAACGACTTCTTCGCCGAGGTCACCAAGCCGACGTTGACCATCGGCAGGCGGTAGGGCATTTCGCTGGGCTGTGCCGTACATTCGCCGTACAGTGGGTGGGACACCGCACGACGGATGGAGCCTGCGATGAGCGCGAAGACCGAGCGCATTGAGGTGCGGGCCGACGAAGCCAGCAAGTCACGCATCTCCGAAGCGGCCGAGCTACTCGGCGAACCCGTCTCTGCTTTCATGGTGCGTTCGGCACGCGCGGAAGCGGACAGGGTTCTCGCCAGGGCGCACCGCACCGTAATGCCGGCAGAGCAATTCGATCTGCTCATCTCGTCACTCGACGAGGCAGACGAAGCCCCAGCGCTCACTGAGATCGCGAATCGGCCCAGGCGTTTCCGACGGGTGTGACGTGTTTCTTTCGAGTCGTTTGAAAGATCATCACAAGCTGGCCCAATTCTCGTGCGGCTCGCCGGCCCTCGACGAATGGCTGGTGAAGCAGGCTCGCCGGGCCCAATCGGCCGGCACCTCCCGGACCTACGTCTGGACTCGGGAGCACAGCGACGAGGTGGTCGCCTACTACTCGGTCGCACCGACGCAGGTCGAGCGGGCCGGGCTCACCGCCGGCCAGGCGGGTGGCTTCAGCGTCGTTCCCGCGTACCTGCTGACTCGGTTCGCTCTTGATCGGTCGTTGCAAGGGCAGCAGCTCAGCGACGACCTCCTCCTCGACGCCATGGAGCTCATTACCAAAGCGGCGAGCGCCGCCGGCGGCCGACTGATCGTGGTCGACGCGATCAACAGCCGGGTGGCCGAGTACTACCAGCGGCGGGGCTTCCAGCCGATCAAGGGCGACCCGTTGCGGTTGGTGATGAAGGTCGAGACCGCCAAGCGAGCGCTCAGCACTGGCATGCTGACCGTGAGCAACCAAGGCGCGTTGGCAGGTCTCGTGCTGTCCACACCGCACGGCGAGGCGGTCCCGATCGTCGTCTCGCCCGACGAACTGCGGGCTATCGCGCACGAGCTCGAGAACCGGGCCGACGCGACCGATCCGGCGACGTTGATCTCGCTCCGCGAAGCGATCAAGACCGCACTCGGGCGGGATCCGTTCGACGTGGACTGACCTTGAGCGGTATGGATCACTCTGCGTGCTTCCGGTGGTGGGGGCAGGATGGAGTGGTGACCGAGGAGAGCGGGTTCCGCGTCGAGCGGGACACCATGGGTGAGGTACGGGTGCCGGCCGAGGCGTTGTGGCGGGCGCAGACGCAGCGGGCGGTCGAGAACTTTCCGGTGTCCGGGCGGGGGATCGAGCCCGCCAACATCCGGGCGCTCGCGCAGATCAAGGGGGCCGCGGCCGCCGTCAACGGTGCGTTGGGTGTGATCGACGCGGACCTGGCCACGGCTATTCAGGTCGCCGCCGCGCATGTTGCCGGTGGCGGGTTCGACGACCAGTTTCCGATCGACGTGTTCCAGACCGGGTCCGGCACGTCGTCGAACATGAATGCCAACGAGGTGATCGCCACCCTCGCGTCCCGGGAGCTCGGGCGCGACGTGCATCCCAACGACCACGTCAACGCGTCGCAGTCCAGCAACGACGTCTATCCGTCGTCGATCCATCTCGCGGCCACCGAGGCTGTGGTCAACGAGCTCGTTCCGGCGCTGGCCCATCTCGGCGCGGCGCTGTCCGCGAAGGCCGACGAGTTCGCGACCGTCGTCAAGGCCGGCCGCACCCACCTGATGGACGCCACGCCGGTCACCCTTGGCCAGGAGTTCGGCGGGTACGCCGCCCAGGTCCGCAACGGCATCGCCCGGCTGGAGTCGGCGCTGCCGCGGCTCGCGGAGCTGCCGCTGGGCGGCACCGCGGTCGGCACCGGCGTCAACACGCCGCCCGGGTTCGCGGCCGCCGTGATCGAGCGGCTGCGGGACGCGACCGGGCTGCCGCTGACCGAGGCGCGCGACCACTTCGAGGCGCAGGGCGCCCGGGACGGGCTGGTCGAGGCGTCGGGACAGCTGCGGACGGTGGCGATCGGCCTGTACAAGATCGCCAACGACATCCGGTGGATGGGCTCCGGGCCGCGGGCCGGTCTGGGCGAGCTGCGGATCCCTGACCTGCAGCCGGGCTCGTCGATCATGCCGGGCAAGGTCAACCCGGTGGTCTGCGAGTCCGTACGCCAGGTCTCCGCGCAGGTGATCGGCAACGACGCGGTGATCGCGTTCGCGGGCTCGCAGGGCGACTTCGAGCTCAACGTGATGCTGCCGGTGATGGCCCGCAACATCCTGGAGTCGATCCGGCTCCTGGCCGCGGCCAGCCGGATGCTCGCGGATCGGTGCGTCGTCGGGCTGGCGGCGAACGAGGAGGTGGCCCGGGCGTACGCGGAAGGCTCCCCGTCCATCGTCACCCCGCTGAACCGCCACCTGGGCTACGACGAGGCAGCCGCCATCGCCAAGGAGGCCCTGGCCAGCGGGCGCTCCATCCGTGCGGTGGTGGTGGACCGCGGCCACGTGGCCACCGGAAAGATCTCGGAGACGGAGCTCGACGAACTCCTGGACGTCCTCCGCATGACCCGCCCCTGAGCCGGCGGCCCGGCCCGCCCTCTAGAGGGTGGGTCACGCGGCGGCGGAGCTGCGGCGGATCTGGAGTGGGGCCGGCTCTACGTGTTGCCAGTGCGCGCTGGTTTCGCCCGTTAGCAGCGCGCGGGTGGCCATCGCGGCCATGTGTTCGACCGGCTGGCGGACCGAGGTCATGGCCGGTGTGGCTACCGAGGCCAGGAAGCTGTCGTCGAAGCCCACCAGGGCCACGTCGTCCGGTACGCGGCGGCCGCTTTCGTTCAAGGCCCGCAGCACGCCCATCGCGGTCAGGTCGCACGCCGCGAAGATGCCGTCCAGGTCCGGGTGGGCGGCTAGGAGCTCCTGGGTGCCCGTGACGCCTGCCTCCAGGCAGAAGCCGCCCTCGGCGCCGATCGGCTCGTGGCCTGCTTCGACCGAGGCCAGGCTGTAGCCGCTGCGGCGGCCGATCGCGCACGAGTTGTTGGGTTTGCCGTGCACCGCGACCACCTTGCGGCGGCCCGTGCGGTAGAGGTGTTCGACCGCGGCGATGGCGCCGGCCGCGTTGTCCGCCTCGATCGACGGGACGCCCGGCGCCGAGTGGCCCAGCGAGACCACCCGGTCGCAGCGCGCGGAGAAGCGGGCCGCCAGCGCCGGCGGGACGTTGACCAGCAGGGCGCCCACGCCGACCGTGCGGGCCACGTCGTCGAGCCTGGTCGGCGCCTCGGGCTCGTCGATCACGTGCGTGCGCATCTGGGTGTCGGTGCCCGCCAGGACGGACAGGATGCCGGACACGACGCGGCTGTAATAGGGGTTGCTGCCCACGCGCGTCGCGTCGTCGTCGATGACGACCAGGTCGATCACCTCGGTGCGGCCCTTGGCCAGGGCGCGGGCGGCCAGGTCGGGGTGGTAGCCCAACTCCTCCACGGCGTGCCAGACGCGGTTGCGGGTCTTGGTGGACACCCGGTGGGCGCCGGTGATCACGCGGGATGCGGTCGCGCGGGAAACGCCGGCCGCGCGGCCTACGTCTTCGAGTGTCGGCTTCTTTGCCTCCATCACCGCATGGTAGAAGAGAGAGCGCTCTCCACAACATCCTGTTTTCGCGCATTGCGCCATCCTCGGCCCGCCAGCGCCGCCCGGAGATGCCGGACCACCTCTGAAAACGCCGACTGGGGCGCCAGCCGCACGACCAGCCACCCATCGTCGACCGTGACTGCCCCACCCGAAGCCGAGGCCGCAGCTGACGGCGACGCGGTGCGGAAGAACGCCACCCGGAACTCCGGCCACGCCAGGCACGGGGCGACAGCGAAGATCGGCGGACGGGCCACCCCGAGCGGCAACCCGGCCAGATAGAGCCGGACCCGCAGCAGCGACTCGGCCCGGCTCGCCGCGCGACCGTCGGCCAGGCCCAGCGTGTGCCCGGCCCGCCGCCCGCCGGGGCGATCAGCCAGCCGCGATGTCACCGAGCGCAGCGCCGCCACGGTCACCAACCGATGGAACAGCAGCCCGTCGGTCAGCGCCACCGCGTCGGCCAGCGGCAGCCAGACCGCGGCGTCCCACGCGGTCCGCGCCGGGGTCGTGGCCGGCACGACGGACGACCCGCCCGCCAGCGAAACAAGGCAGAGGTCGTCCGGCGAGACCGGCACCCGGTGCAGCTGCGTGCCGGTCTGCCGACCGACGCGGGACCGCACGATCAGGTGCACCGGGTCCGAAGCAAGCGCGGCCGAAACCACGCCGTGCGCGACAGCGGCGGACGGCCCGGCCAGCACGACCGAGTCCGGCGGCAACCGGGCCAGCGTCGCCCGGCACAGCAGCGCGTGGTCGACCGGCAGCCGCGAGTCGGCATAGACGTCGTGGCGCAGCCGGATCCAGCCGCGCCCGCGGAGCTGGTGCGCCGAGAGCAGCCCGGCCGCCACGGCCGCACTGCCGCGGAACACCTGCCACTCGAGCGGAGGAGGTCTCATGGAGACAGGGTCGCGCCAGGCAGCCACCGGTGGACAGACCTGTGGATAACTCACGGCTGAGCGCTGTACACAGCCTGTGGATAACTCACCCGGACGCTGTGGAAAGTGCTAGGACCACCGCCGCGGCGGCCGTCGCCACCTGTGGACCCACCTCGTCGAGATCGAGGGCGCCCAGCGCGACGACCCCGACGCTGGCGTCCAACCCGTCGACCCCGAGCACCGGCGCCGCGACCCCGAACGCACCCGCCTGGAGCTCACCGACCGTCGTCACCGGATCGGGCGAACCCGACCGCCCGGCCAGGATCGCCAGCCCGGCCGCGCCGCGGGCCAGCGGATGCCGCGACCCGGCCCGGTACGCCACATGGAACGCCGTCCAGGTCGGCTCGACCACGGCGAGCGCCACTGCCTCCGTACCCTCGGCGATCGTCAAATGGGCCGTCGCACCGACCTCTTCGGCCAGCCGCCGCAGCGAAGGCAACGCCGCCTCGATCACCACCGAGTGCGCCCGCCGGGCCAGGTGCAGCACCCCGGCACCCAGCCGCAGCCGCCCCGCACCGTCCCGCCGGACCAGGCCGTGCGACGTCAGCGAGCCGACCAGCCGATAGACCACGGCCCGCCCGACCCCGAGCCGTTCGGCGGCCTCGGTGATCGTCAGCCCCTCGGGGGTGTCGGCGACCAGATAGAGCAGCCGCAGCCCGCGATCGAGCGTCTGGGCGGTCTCGCCCGCGCGATAGGCCGGCTGCGTCACACCGCGAGCATAGGCGCAAACGGATCAACGCTACCCTTGTCAGGTGACGCTGCGTTTGCATGACACCGCGACCCGCTCGGTGCGGGAGTTCGTCCCGCGAGAGGCCGGCAAGGTCGCGATGTACCTGTGTGGCCTCACCGTGCAGTCCGAGCCACACATCGGCCATCTTCGGTCCGGCGTGAGCTACGACGTGCTCCGCCGCTGGTTCGAGCGCGACGGCTACCAGGTGACCTTCGTCCGCAACATCACGGACATCGACGACAAGGTCCTGCAGAAGTCGTTGGAGCAGGGCAAGCCCTTCTGGGCCATCGCGTACGCGAACGAGGTCGTCCTCGACGCCGCCTACCGCGCGCTCAACGTGCTGCCGCCGACCTACGGGCCGCGGGCCACCGGCCACATCACCGAGATGCACGAGCTGATCGGCACCCTCATCGACAACGGTCACGCGTACGCGGCCGACGACGACTCCGGCGACGTCTACTTCGACGTGAAGTCATACGCGGACTACGGCGCCCTGTCCGGCCAGCGGGTCGACGAGATGACCAGCGCGGCAGACAGTGCCGACCGGGCCAAGCGCGACCCGCGCGACTTCGCGCTGTGGAAGGGCTACAAGCCCGAGGAGCCGGTCGAGGCGCAGTGGGTCAGCCCGTGGGGGCCCGGGCGCCCTGGTTGGCACATCGAGTGCTCGGCCATGTGCCTGCGCTATCTCGGCCCCGAGTTCGACATCCACGGCGGTGGCCTCGACCTCACGTTCCCGCACCACGAGAACGAGATCGCCCAGTCCCGCTCGGCGGGCCTGCCGTTCGCCCGCTACTGGGTGCACAACGGCCTGCTCAATCTCGGCGAGTCGAAGATGGGCAAGTCGACGGGCAACGTGCTCGACCTCGACTACATCACCGCGCTCGGCGTACGGATGGTCGAGCTCCGGCACTACTTCGTGACCGTGCACTACCGCTCCCGGATCGACTACTCCGACGAGGCCCTGCGCGAGTCGGCCACCGCGTACCGCCGGGTCGAGGGTTTCGTGCAGCGCGCGGTCGAGTCCGTCGGTGCGATCCCCGCGGGCGAGCTGCCGGCGGAGTTCACCGAGGCGATGAACGACGACCTCAACACCTCCGGCGCGATCGCCGTCGCACACGAGCACGTGCGGCTGGGCAACACCGCGCTGGCCAAGGGCGACGACGACGGCGTACGCGCGGCGCTCGGCGCTGTCCGGGCGATGCTCGACGTGCTCGGCATAGACCCGCTCGACCCGGCGTGGTCGACGGCGTCGACCGGCGGCACGCCCGGCGCGGAGCTCCGATCGATCATCGACTCGCTCGTCGCCTTGGCGCTCGAGCAGCGCGCACAAGCGCGCACCAGGAAGGACTGGTCCGCCGCCGACGCGGTGCGCGACCAGCTCAACGCGGCCGGGGTCAACGTCGAAGACACTCCGCACGGCCCACGTTGGACAATCGGAACGAGGGACTGATGGCGGGCAACTCACAGCGACGCGGCCGGCGGGTCACGCAGAAAAAGGGCGCGACCATCGGCTCCGGTGGCAAGAACAAGGGCGCCCTGGAGGGTCGCGGACGCACCCTGCCCGCCGACGAGCGGCCGTGGCACAAGGGCTACTCGGGCACCGAGAAGCTGCCGAACCGCACCGCCTGGAAGCAGGAGAAGGAGAAGCGGGCCGCGGCGGCCGAGGGTCGGGCGCCCAAGATCGGCAAGCCCGGCACCAAGGACACCACCTGGGGCAAGGGCACCAAGGGCAGCAAGGCCACCAAAGCCACCAAGTCCGGCCGCCAGCCGGCCCGCAGCGGCGGAGGCGGCCCGCGGGTCGCGCCCGGGCGCCGCTCCAACACGCCCAAGGACGCGCCGGAGCTGTTGGTCGGCCGCAACCCCGTGCTGGAGGCGCTGCGCACGCTGGTGCCGGCGACCGCCCTCTACGTCGCGCAGGGCCTCGACCTCGACGACCGGGTCACCGAGATCGTCCGCACCGCCGGCGACCGGGGCATCCCGTTGCTGGAGATCAGCCGCGCCGAGCTCGACCGGATGACCGGTGGCGTACTGCACCAGGGTGTCGGCCTGCAGGTCCCGCCGTTCGCCTACGAGGCGTTCGACGACCTGGTCGCCGCCGCGCTTGAGCACCCGACGCCGCTGCTCGTGGCGCTCGACGGGATCACCGACCCCCGCAACCTGGGCGCCGTGATCCGCTCGGCGGCCGCGTTCGGCGCGCAGGGCGTCTTCGTGCCCGAGCGCCGGGCCGCCGGCATCACCGCGACCGCCTGGCGCACCAGCGCCGGCGCCGCGGCCCGGGTCCCGGTCAGCCAGGTCGTCAACCTGACCCGCGCGCTCAAGGCCTGCCAGCGCGAGGGCTTCGTGGTGATCGGCCTCGACGCCGACGGCGAGACCGACCTCTACAACCTCGAGGCCGCGGTCGGCCCGCTCGTGGTCGTGGTCGGCTCCGAGGGGCGCGGGCTGTCCCGCCTGGTCGGCGAGACCTGCGACATGCGCGTCGGCATTCCGATGGTGTCCGAGGTCGAGTCGCTCAACGCGAGCGTCGCGGCCGCGGTCGCCCTCGCCGAGGTCGCGCGCCGGAGGGCCGACGCCGCCTGACAGCGAGCGTTCACATCACCACCCCGGTCGGTTCATCCGAGCTGACTAATTTCTCGGCTCATGACTCAACGTCGCAATGTTCTGGCGGGCGCGGCCATCGTCGCCGCTCTCGCCGTCGGCGTCGCCGGCCCCGCGTCGGCGCACGACGCCGACGAGTTCGGCCCGGCGACCCTGACCGGTTTCGCGTCGCTGCCGGCACTCACCTTCGTGCCGGCCAGCGAGCCGTCCGGATCCCTGTTGGACACCGCGCCGGTCAACGGCGTCGCCGCGCCGTGGGACGACCAGCCGGTGCAGGGCTTCTCCGGCATCGTGCGCAACGGTGACGGCAGCTACGAGGTGATGTCGGACAACGGCTTCGGCAACAAGGCCAACAGCGGCGACTTCGTCCTGCGGATCCACACCATCGCGCCGGTGTTCGACACGAACAAGGTCGACGTCCTCGGTGGCGTCAACCTGACCGACCCCAAGGGGTACGTGAGCTGGCCGCTCACCCGCAAGGACCGCGTGCTGACCGGCTCCGACTTCGACGTCGAGTCGATCCAGCGGGCCGCGGACGGCACCTACTGGATCGGTGACGAGTTCGGTCCGTTCCTGCTCCACTTCGACCGGACCGGCGCGCTCATGCAGGCGCCGATCTCGCTGCCGGGCGTCTTCGCGCCGGAGAACCCGCTGCGCGGCACCACGCCGAACAACATCAACAGCAGCAAGGGCTTCGAGGGCATGGCCCAGTCGCCCGACGGCCGCAAGCTGTACCCGCTGCTGGAGGGCACCGTCGCCGGTGACACCCCGGGCACGCTGCGGCTCAACGAGTTCGACGTGCGCGCGGGCGCGTACACCGGCAAGCGCTACGTCTACCAGCTCGACGACCCGGCCAACGCGATCGGCGACGCCATCGCGGTCGACGGCCACCGGTTCCTGGTCATCGAGCGCGACAACGGCCAGGGCGACACCGCCAAGGTCAAGAAGATCTACCTGGCCAGCATGAGCGACCGGGACAAGGACGGCGCCATGGACAAGACGCTGGTCGCCGACCTGATGAACATCCGCAACCCCAAGCAGCTCGGCGGGTTCGGCAAGACCTTCACGTTCCCGTTCCAGACGATCGAGGACGTCGTCATCCTCGACGACCAGACGATCGCCGTGCTCAACGACAACAACTTACCGGGCTCGGCCGGCCGCACTGCCGGCGTGCCCGACAACAACGAGTTCATCACGCTGAAGCTGACCCAGCGCCTCAACGCGGACCGGCGCTTTCTCGACTGACGACGCTTCCTGATCGAGGGGGTGCCCGGCACATAGGATGCAGGCCGGGCATCCCCTCGCCCGTTCGTGGAGGAGTCGGCAGATGCAAGGGCACGCGCTCGGGGTCGACCTGGGCACGTCGAACACGGTCGCCGTGCTGCGCTGGCCCGACGGGCGCACGCGTCCGTTGCTCTTCGACGGCCAACCGCTGCTTCCGTCCGGTGTGCTCCTCGACTCGGCCGGGCGGCTACATGTCGGCCGCGACGCGCAACGGCTGGCCCAGGCCGACCCGGCCCGCTACGAGCCCAACCCGAAGCGGCACGTCGACGCGCCGGGGGTGCTGCTCGGCGACCGGGAGATCGCCACCGTCGACCTGCTGGCCGCGATCCTGGCCGCGGTCGCACACGCGGCCGTCGAGGCGGTCGGGCATCTGCCGCCGGCCGTGCTGACCTATCCGGCGGTCTGGGGCACCCAACGCCGGCAGGCGCTCACCGAGGCGTTGACCCGCGCCGGCTGGCCGGCCAGCACGGTGCTGGCTCCGGAGCCCGTCGCGGCCGCCCGCTACTTCGCCGAGGTGCTGCGCCGCCCGGTGCCGGTCGGCTCCGCCCTCGGGGTCTTCGACTTCGGCGGGGGCACCCTCGACATCGCCGTGATCCGCAACGACGGTCCCGACCCTAGCGGCCGGGTGCGGTTCAGCGTGGTCGCGGCCGGCGGCGTCGCCGAGCTCGGCGGCCTCGACCTCGACGCGGCGCTCGTCGAGCACCTCGGCCAGGTGGTGGCCGCGACCGACCCGGCCGCCTGGGCCCGGTTGCGCGAGCCGACCAACGCGGCGCAGTGGCGCGACCGGCAGCGGTTCTGGGACGACGTGCGCGGCGCCAAGGAGATGCTGTCCCGCGCCGCGGTCGCCCCGGTCGCGGTGCCCGGCGTCGAGCAGGCCGTGCATCTCACCCGGGACGAGCTCGAACGGCTGGTCACGCCACTGCTCCGGCGCGGCGTCCTGGAGACCGCCGGGGTGATCGCAGCCGCGCGCCTGCGGCCCGACCAGCTCGCCGGGCTCTTCCTGGTCGGCGGCTCGTCGCGGGTGCCGATGGTGGCCCGGCTGCTGCACGCCGACCTGGGCGTCGCCCCGACGGTGCTCGAGCAGCCCGAACTGCCGGTGGCGGAAGGCGCGCTGGCCGAACTGCCGGCGCTCAGCGCCGCACACATCCCCGCGCAACCGGGCGCTCCGGCCGCGGCGAGTGCTCCCGTCGCGGCCGGCGGCCAGGCCGCAGCCAACGGCCAGGTTGGGGCGCCGGGCCAGGCGGCAGCCCACGGCCAGGCCGCAGCCTACGGACGGGTTGGAGCCAGTGCCCCGGTCCAGGCTGGCGCCGCAGTCCCGGCCGCCGAGGACGCCAGGCCGATCTCCGTTGTGCCGGCGTCGCCCGCGCCGGGTTCGCCGCCGCCCACCGGTGGCTGGAGTCCTTCGCCGACCGAGAACACGCGACGCGTATCCCGAAAGCTATTGATCTCTGCTTCTGCCGTTGCCCTGGTCGTCGTGATCGTCGCCGTCTCGGTGATCATCGCGATGGTCAAGGGCCGCGGCTACGACAAGGTCGAGTTCGCGGCGTTCGGCGCGGTGGGCGAGCCCCTGCCGATGTCCGGGTCGTCCTACTACTCGTGGACGCACGCGATGGGCGATCGGGCCTACTACGCCTACCAGACCGAGCAGAAGAAGCTCACCGTGGTCGCCGCCGACGCCGCCACCGGCAAGCAGCTCTGGAGCAAGGACGCGCCCGACGCGGCCGACTCCTGGCAGGGGATACGGGCGGTGCCGGGCGCGATCCTGGCCTACGCCGACGCGACCGCCAGCGCCCAGCCCCACAAGCTCTATGTGCTGAGCCCTGACAACGGCGAGCGGATGTGGGACCTAGACCTGTTCGACGACGACGAGACGTTCGTGGTCGCCGACCGGCTCGTCGTCGTCGACCGGAAGAACGCCAAGCTCGTCGGTTACGGCCTGCGCGACGGTGCCCAGAAGTGGGACCGGCCGGCGCCGAAGGACGAGTACGACGCCGTCACCACAGCCGTGTACGGGATGCAGACGCGCAAGGACCTGACCGGTCCGGCCGACTTCACCGGCGTGGCGCTCGACCCCGACCGCGGCGACGACCCCCGGCTCGTGCAGATCGGCGCGGACAGCTCGGTGCGGGTCATCGACGCGGTCTCCGGCGAGGTCCGCGGGGAGCAGACCGCCGTGGCCGCACCCGGGGACCTCGTCACCGTGTACGACGGGCAGCTGTTCACCACGAGCAAGAACGAGACCACCGAGGTCGTCGCGATCGACCTGGACGCGCTCGACAAGCCGCGGCTGGTCTACCGGGCCGACGACCCGAAGCGCCGGGCGATCGCGCTGAGCCCGTGCGGCGACAACCGCATCTGCGTGCTGGAGCAGGCCGACTTCGACCGGAAGACCACCGAGCTCGTCGCGGTGCCGCTGGGTGGCGAGGGCGAGACGTGGAAGCACCCGGCGGCCGGCGTCGACACGATCCTGCCGGTCGGCTCCCACGTGGTGGTGCAGAGCGACGAGAGCGGGACGCCGCGGGTGGTCGGCTACGACGCGGACGGCAAGCAGGTGCTCGACAGCGCCGGCGTGGCGGCCCGGGTCAACGGGTCGAGCGTGCTGATCTTCGGGCGCGCGCCCACCTCGGGCGTCGACGACTACAACGTCGTCGGCTGGCTGCTCGGCGAGCCCCAGCCGGTCCAGCTGGGCGCCCTCGCCGACGTGCGCGCGTCGAGCTGCACCTGGACCACCTCGGTGATCGCCTGCGTCGGCGACGCCGACCTGCGGCTGAGCCGCTTCGCCGGGTAGAGACGCGAAACGGCGGGCCGGTCGCCCGGCCCGCCGTCTGTTACGCGAGTGATCAGATGCGCGTGCCGGCCGTGGCGTGGAACGCGTGGTGCCGGTCGGCGCGCGGCTTGACGAACACGGTGTCGCCCATGTTCGGCATGTGCCGGCGGTCGGTGCGGATGGTGAACCGCTCCGAGACACCGTCCATCGCGGCGTGGCCGTAGATGTTGGCGTCGGAGCCGAGGTCCTCGACGAGCTCGACGACGACCGGCAGGCCGCCCTCGGTCGGGCCGACCAGGTCGCAGTCTTCCGGCCGGAAGCCGACGGTCACCTTGTCGCCGCCGCCGTTGGCGCGGGCCTTCTCGACCTCTTCGCGGGTCAGCGGGATGACCATGTCGATGAACTTGGCGCCACCGTCGGTGAGCGGCACGGTCTTGATGTTCATGGCCGGCGAGCCCATGAAGCCCGCGACGAAGACGTTGGACGGCTTGTCGTAGAGGTTCCGCGGGGTGTCGACCTGCTGCAGCACGCCGTCGAGCATGACCGCGACCCGGTGGCCCATCGTCATGGCCTCGACCTGGTCGTGGGTCACGTAGACGGTGGTGATGCCGAGCTTGGCCTGCAGCGAGGCGATCTGGGTGCGGGTCTGCACGCGGAGCTTGGCGTCGAGGTTCGACAGCGGCTCGTCCATGAGGAAGACCTGCGGCTCACGCACGATCGCGCGGCCCATCGCGACACGCTGGCGCTGACCACCGGAGAGCGCCTTCGGCTTGCGGCCGAGGTATTCCTCCAGCTGCAGCAGGCCGGCGGCCTCCTTGACCCGGCGGTCGATCTCAGACTTCGAGGTCTTGCGCAGCTTGAGCGCGAACGCCATGTTCTCGTACACCGTCATGTGCGGGTAGAGGGCGTAGTTCTGGAAGACCATCGCGATGTCGCGGGCCTTCGGCGGCAGGTGCGTGACGTCGCGGCTGTCGATGTGAATCGAGCCCTCGTCGACGTCTTCGAGGCCCGCGAGCATGCGCAGGCTGGTCGACTTGCCGCAGCCGGAGGGGCCGACGAGGACGAGGAACTCGCCGTCGCCGATCTCCAGGTCGAGGTGGTCGACCGCAGGCCGTTCAGTGCCCGGGTAGATCCGGGTGGCCTGGGTGTAGGTGACCGTAGCCATGGGGGGACACCGCTTCCTTTCACCGGCAGGAACGTGCCGGACGATCCGAGTGAAAAGAGCTGCCGGCACGTCACCGTGCCGACACCAGTGCTTTGCACCGTAAACGTTTCTCGCATTTGTGCCAAGGGCAGGCCGCGACTCCTGCCCCATTTGCCCTGGCAAGCGCCAGCTGCGTCGCGGCTCGCTATGCTGTGCTCTACCTGCCCCTGTAGCTCAGTTGGCCAGAGCACTCGCCTTGTAAGCGAGATGTCGCCGGTTCGATCCCGGCCGGGGGCTCAGAGACCGCCGCCGAAGCGGGCTACGTGGTGCCAGACCCGTTTCAGGGTTTGGGGGTCGTGTTTGCCGGCGTTAGCCGCCGCGCCGATGATGCGGGCGTCCAGGCGGTCGTCCTGGGCGATGTCCAGGCCCGCCTCGATGATCTCCGGGCCGCGGTAGTCCGGGTGCCGCACGAAATCGGACACCGGCAGCGTGAAGCCCGGGTGCCACTCCACCGGGCAGGCCAGCGCCGTCGCTAGCTCCTCGATCGCCGTGTTTCGGTAGCACGGGTCCAGCACCACGGCCTCGACGTCGTCGGCGAAGCGGAGCACACCGTGCACGTGCGCCTCGATGTAGTCGTCGAGGTAGTCCTGGTCGTCGGCGTCGGCCAGGGCGACCAACGACATCCGGGCCGCGACGCCGAAGTCGGCCGGCTCGAGGTAGCTGTCGGGATAGCAGAAGGTGGTCCGCGGCAGGGTCGCCGCCCGCAGCCGCAGGTGGGCCGAGCCGAACCTGGGTGATCCGCCGACCGCGCGGCGGCGGTGGTTGAGCGAGCCGTACTTCGGTCGTGACTCCGCCAGGGCCGCGTCGTACGCGCCGCCGAACATCCGGCTTTCCCAGCGCCACCGGTCACCACCCGGGAAGGCGGTCAGGCCGCCGTTGCCGGTGCCTGTCTCGAACTGGGAGCGGTAGACGCCGTCCCGGGCCATCGCCACGAGGATCGGCTCGCCCGCGAAGAGCCGGTCCGGGTGGAAGTGCACCGTCACCCTCATGGCGGGGTCCACCGGCGCGCCGACCGAGCGGGCCGCCACGTGCGCGACCGCCTGCTCCCAGCTCATCCACGCCGCCCGGTGATGTTGAGCCGCACGTAGTCGACCGTGTCGCCGGGCGTCCGGTCCCAGACCGCTGCCACGAACTCGGCCCGCCGGTCCGAAGGCACCCGCTGCGCCCACGGCCCGAGCGGCACGGTCTCCAGGTACGACGGCATCTCGTCGGACGCGACCGGGAACGGCTGCAGCCAGCATTCGACGTCGACGAAACCGGACGCGGTGAGCCGGTCCCGGGTCGAGTCCGGGTCGGCGAACAGGAAGGGCGGTGTGAAGTCGACGAAATGCGACCGCCACGCCGGCAACGAAGAGACCTCGTCCGCCGCTGTCCGCAGCGCCGCGATGTTGCCAGCGCCGCCGCACTGGGCGACCAGCCGCCCACCCGGGCGCAGCACCCCGGCCAGCCGGTCGAAGAGCCGGTCGTGGTCGAGCACCCAGTGGAAGGTGGCCGTGGAGAAGATCGCGTCGACGGGCTCCGGCAACGCCAGGTCGAGCAGGTCGACGCGGAGCACCTCGGGCAGCGTCTCCCGGGCGATGGCCACCATCTCCGGGTCGGCGTCGACCGCGATCAGCCGCCCGCGCGGCAGCCGGGCCAGCAGCTTCGCGCTGATCCGGCCGGTGCCGCAGCCGGCGTCCAGCACGGTCTCCGAGCCGTCGAGCGGCAGCCTTTCGAGCACTTGAGCCGCCATCGCGTCCATGGCGACCGACACGCGGTGGTACGCGGCGGCGTCCCAGCTTCGGGCGGTCATCGGCAGGCCGGCGGCGCGAAATCCATGATCGCAATTATGCGCCGCCGGCGCCGGTGCGGGGTCAGCGGAAGTCGGCGTCCTCGCCGTCGACCGGCCGCTCGGAGGACGACCGCGACCACTGGCGGTGCGTCCGCTGGTTGTTGCCGCCGTCGTCGGCCGTCGGCGACGGCGCCGGCTGAGTCCGGGCCGGCGCCTGCGCGGGCTTCTGCGCGGGAGCGGCCGGCTGCTGGGCGGTGCCACCACCGGCCGGCGCGCCACCACCGGCTGGAGCGCCACCATCCTTCGGCGCTCCACCACCGGTCAGCGAGTTGATCAGCGACATGTCGCTGATCGACGAGTTGTTGGTGTCGACGCCCGACAACGGCAGGCTGCCGACGAACGGCAGGCCGACCATGGAGTCGCCGGCTTCGGTGGCCCCGCCGAGGAACCCCGGCGGCATCTCGGCCTCCAGCGCCTCTCCGATCAGCGGCGGCACCAGCGCCTGGCTGAACCCGTCGAGCTCGCCGCCCTTGAGGTCGGCGACACCGAACGAGTTCGGCTCCGGCGCCGCGTGCTTGCCGACCGCACCGAGCGGGTCGTTGGTCAGCTCGTCCAGGGACCCACCGCCGAGACCGCCACGGCCGAGGTCACCGAGCGAGTCGAACGCGCCGGTGCCGAGGCCGCCGAACTGGTCCGCGCTTACCGTGCTGCCCAGGGTCCGCATCTGGGAGTCGCTCCCGATCGTGTTGAGGTTGTCGTCGCTGAGCGTCCGGCCGGTCTGGTCGGCGCCGTCGCCGAGCGCACCCGTCAGCTGGTCCTCGTCGAGCACGCCGCGCGCGGATCCGCCGAGACCCAGGGGATCACCGCCGAGCTCGCCGAGCGGGGATTCCCCGAGCGGGCTGCCGCCGAGCGCGGGCAGCGTCGAGCCCGTCTGCGCCCGGCCGTTGAGCAGTTGGTCGGCGCCGAGGTCCGCGGTGCGGATCGAGCCGGCCGGGTCGTTCGCCAGCGGTCCGACCGAGTCGACCGTGTCCCCGACGGTGTTGACGCCGAGCTTCTTGCCGCCGAACCCGAGCAGGGTGAGGCTGTCCCCCGGCATGGGCGCCGGCGCCGGGCCGGCCTCCAGCGCCGCCGGGTCGACGCCGGCCGCCGGGTCGGACGGGACCGCGCCGAGGAAACCGAGGTGCTGGCCCGGCGCCACGTCCGCGGGCACGGCACTCTGGAGCTCGCCCATCGGCGTGAAGAAGCCGTCGAGTGAACCGCGTAGGTCGTTCACCGGAGAGTCGATCGGGTCGGCCTGTGCGGCTCCGCCCGCCAGAAGCAGGGCGCCACCGGCAGCGACGCCGACCGTACCCACCGCGCGATAGATCCACTTGGTCATGTCAGTCCATTCCGTAGCGCATTAGCGGCATTTACCGCCTAACTCACCAAACGGACCAACGACGCAAGCTCGGATTCCGTTGCTCTCGATGCTCGGTCAGCACCTACGATCCCGTTCATGGTCGTTCCCTGGCGCAATCGGGCGCGTCGCGCGGTCGAGACCCGGATGCTGCGCCAGCCGACGGCCGGCAGCCTGCTGCGACCCAACGGCGACGCCCGGCCGCACTACATCGTCTGTGGGCACGACGCGCTCGCGTACCACCTGGTCAACGCGCTGGGCCCCGCGACGGTGCGGGTGACCGTCGTGGTGCCGCCCAAGCGACACCCCACCGCACCGGACATCACGAAGATCCGCGGCATCAAGGTGATCAGCGCGGACCGCGTCAACGAGGCCACCCTGCGCTCGGCCGGCCTGGAGACCGCCGCCGGGCTCGCACTCATGCAGCAGGACGACGTCGGCAACATCCACGCCGCGTTGACCGCGCACGAGATCGCGACGCGGGTCCGGATCGTGCTGCGGATGTTCAACACCGGTCTCGGGTACGGCGTGAAGCGCCTCCTCGGCGACTGCGAGGTGCTCTCGGACGCGGCGATGGCCGCGCCCACGTTCGTCGCCGCCGCGCTGGGCGAGGTGGCGCCGACCAACTTCCACCACTACGGCCGCACGCTGGTGGTGGCCCGCCGGGCCGACGTGCGCCCCGAGCACGTCGTCTGCGGCATCGCCGACACCAGCGACCCGGGCCACCTGGTGGTGCTGCCCGAGCCGGAAAAGGCCGACCTGGTCCTGGCCGAGGCCACCGGTGCGCAGCCGGCCACCGAGGTCGCCGCCAACCGGATCGCCCGCGCCCGCCGGCTGCGCCGACCGCTCTACGGCACCGGCAAGGCGCTCCAATCGTTCCTGAGCCGGAAGATCGGCATCACCACGGCCGCCGTACTCGCGATCGCACTCGCCTTTGGCTTTCTGCTCTATCGGGCCGACGGCGCCGCGCACCTCGACCCCTGGCAGGCCGTCTACACGACGCTGCTGACCGCGCTCAACGGCGCCGAGGTCGAGATCGACAAGGGCATCGCGGTCCAGCTCATGCAGATCGTGCTCACCGTGGCCGGGCTCGCGCTGGTACCGCTGATCACCGCTGCCGTGGTCGACGCGATGGTCAACGCCCGGCTCGCGCTCAGCGCCGGCCGGCTGGCGGTGCCGCGCGAGGGGCACGTCGTGGTGGTCGGGCTCGGCAACGTCGGCACGCGGGTGATCCGCCAACTGCACAACCTCGGCGTCGAGGTGGTGGCGATCGACAAGGTGCCCAACGCGCGTGGCTCCGTCGTCGCCAAGCAGCTCGGCATCCCGGTCATCATCGGCGACGCCGCGCTGGAGGAGACCCTGGTCGAGGCCTCGGTCGGCGCCTGCCGCGCGCTGGTCGTGGTGTCCACCGACGACGTCACCAACCTCCAGGCGGCGCTCAACGGGCGGGCGTTGCAGGCGGATCTGCGGGTCGTGCTGCGGCTATTCGACGGCGACCTGGCCCAGCGGATCCGGTCGACGTTCGGCATCTTCCGCTCGCACAGCGTGTCGTACCTGGCCGCACCCGAGTTCGCCGCCGTGCTGCGCAAGCGCCAGGTGGTGGCGACCGTCCCGGTGGGCCGGCACGCGCTGCTCGTCACGATCGTGGTGGTCGCCAAGGGCTCCGCGCTGGACGGCCAGCCGGTGCGGGCCGCCGACCAGACCCGCGGCGTACGCGTGATGGCCCTGCTCCAGGCCGGTCAGCGGCCGCGCTGGTCGCCGGCGCCGGATACCGTGCTCGGCCCCGGCGACGAGCTGACCGTGATCGCCCGCCGGGCCGGGCTGAGCTGGCTGATCAAGCAGGCCGGCCCGGTGCCGAACCTGCCGACCCAGCAGGTCCCGGAGGACCCGACGATGGGCGACGGCAGCCCCGCCGGCACCTCGGACTGAGCCGGCTGATCTTCGGCAAGCCTCAGACCGACTCCGCGGACAACGCGGGCACGTCGACGCCGAGCACCGCCTGCTCGTCGGGCCGGTGCACCAGCACGTCCTTCAGGTACGACTGCACGGCCGCCGCCAGCCCGACGTCGCGGCCGGACTCCTCGGAGCGGAACCAGCGGTGCTCGAGCACCTGGGTGAACAGCTCGGCCGGCTCCAGCTTGCGCCGCAGGTCGGCCGGCACCGCCCGGACGACCGGCTCGAACACCTCGATCAACCAGCGGTGGGCGGCCTGCTGCTCGTCGGCCAGGTCGGAGTCGGCGCGATACGCGTCGAGGTCGTTGAGCAGCGCCCGTGCCTGGTTCTCCTCGGCGTCGAGGCCGGTCAACCGGAGCAGCCGGCGGGTGTGGTGGCCGGCGTCGACCACCTTCGGGCGCACGTACGCCCGGCCTTCCTCGCCCACCGACATCGACACCTCGGCGATGTCGAAGCCGAGCTCGTTGAGCCGGCGGATCCGCTTCTCGATCTCGTGCCGCGAGTCGCGGGCGACCTCCTGCTCGAAGGTGACCTCGTGCCAGAGCCGCTCGTACCGCGCGATCACCTCGTCGGCCACCCATTCGGGGTCGATCGCCTCGTCGAGCAGCTCGGCCGCCTGCAGGTCGAGCGCCTCGCCGAAGATGTTCAGCCGGGCGATCTCGACGTCCTCGTTGCGCTGGCCGTTGCTCAGCGAGGGACGCAGCGCGCCGGTCTCGGCATCGACCAGGTACGCCGCGAAGGCGCCCGCGTCGCGCCGGAACAGCGTGTTGGACAGCGAGCAGTCGCCCCAGAAGAAGCCGGTCAGGTGCATCCGCACGAGGAGCGCGGCGAGCGCGTCCAGCAGGCGGTTCATCGTCTCCGGGCGCAGGGTGTGCGAGAACACGGCGCGGTACGGCAGCGAGAACTGCAGATGCCGGGTGACCAGCACCGGGTCGAGCGGCTCGCCGGCGGCGTCGGTGCGGTCGGCGACGATCGCCACGGCCTCCACGGCCGGGAAGTCGATGCGCTCGAGCGACCGGAGCAGGTCGTACTCGCGCTCGGCGACCCGCTCGCCGGTCTCCTTCACGGCATAGACGGTGCCGGCCAGTCGGACGAACCGCACGACGTGCCGGGAGATGCCCTGGGGCAGCGCCACGAGGTGGTCGGCCGGCCACTCTTCCAGCGGTGTCGACCAGGGTAGGTCGAGCAGCGCCGGGTCGATGAGGGCCGAGGTGATCCGCACGGGTACAAGTCTGCCCGCTCACCTCGCCGCTACGCAGGTGTCCGTGGCTCGTTACACAGTGGCGAGATGATCTGATTGTCTGCTCTGGGGCTTTTCTCCTGGCTGGCAGTCCACGTAGGAGCCGATGGGAGACAAGGATGCGGCGGAGTCTGGCGCTGATCGCCGGTGCGTGCACGGCGGTGGTCCTGGCGGGCGCGACGGCGTACGCGATGACCAACGACCCGATCGAGGCACAGCCGGTCGGAAGCGCGGGGCTCGGGCGGGCCGAGGCGCCGTTGGACGCGGGCGCGGCGCCGGCTGACGCACCCGCCGCCGCTGGCAAAGCCGCCGCCCCCCGGGAAAAGGGCATCGGCCCGGTCATCGACGCCGTCGGCCGCCAGCAGGTAGGCGCGCTGGAGTCGGTCGACAGCCTGCTCGACTACCGCAGTGAGGGCGCGACCCAGACGTTCTCCTACCCGGGCGCCGAGTACGTGAAGGTGCACTTCGCCGAGCTGACGATGCTGCCGGGCGACTACGTCACGGTCGCCGACCCGGCCCGCACCGAGGTGCACCGGATCGACAGCGACCCGTTGGACGTGGTCGGCGGCCTGCTCGGCAGCCGGGCCGAGGCGGACGGCGACGGTGCCGTCGCCGGTGCTGGCCGGTGGGCGATGTCGGTGACCGGCGACACGGCCGTCGTCACGCTGCACCGGGCCGTCCCCGACCCGCTGGGTGTGCAGGAGGTCGCCGGCCTCGGCGTCCGGGTCGACAAGGTGGCTCGCGGCTTCACGGACACCGAGCAGGAGGCGGCCGACGCGGGCGATCGCGCGCTGACCGAGAACGGCCGTGAGGAGAGCGTCTGCGGCCGCAACGAGGCCCGCGACGCCGTTTGCTACAAGTCGGCCGACCCGGCCGCGTACAAGAAGTCGAAGGCGGTTGCCCGGCTGCTGATCAACGGCACCGAGCTCTGCACCGGCTGGCGGCTCGGCACGACCAACCGGATGCTCACCAACAACCACTGCATGGTGACCTCCGGCGACGCGTACGACACCGAGGTCTGGTTCGACTACCAGTGCACCAAGTGCGGCGGGCACGCCGTGTTCAAGGCGACCAAGGTGTGGGGCGACAAGGTGCTGAGCACCAACCGGGACCTCGACTACACGCTGTTCACGGTCGAGAACTTCGCCCAGGTGCAGAAGTTCGGCTACCTGACCATCGAGCCCGCCCGGCCGACCCGCGGCAGCGAGGTCTACATCCCGCAGCACCCGGGCGGCGACCCGGGCATGATCGCGATGGGCAGCGACAAGGACAGCGGCGGCATCTGCGCGGTCAACGATCCGGCGTACGACGGCTACACCACCGACAGCGACGTCTCGTACTACTGCGACACCGCGGGCGGTTCGTCGGGTTCGCCGGTGATCTCCCGCAAGACCGACCGGGTGATCGCCCTGCACCACTTCGGCGGCTGCCCGAACAGCGGTGTCCGGATCGACCTGATCTACAACCGGATCAAGAAGCTGCTCTGAGGTCTCGTTGGGCGGGCCGACCGGTCTGGCGCCGCGCGGATACCGTGGTCACGTGCGAAACGCGATCACCGAACGTGTGGCGGCGCTTCGGCTCCAGCCGGTCCGGCCCGCCGGCTGGTGGTTCGACGCGCTCCTGGTCGGCCTGTTCGCGCTGCTCACCGGCGTGCTGGCCGCCGGCGGCCTGCTCGGCCTCGACACCGCGACGCACGACTGGGTGGTCAGCCACCAGACGCAGGCGACGTTCTGGCTGGCCCGGGTCTTCAACTTCCTCGGCCAGGGCACCCCGCTCACCCTGATCAGCCTGGCCATCGCCCTGTTCCTGGCGGTCCGCCGCCGCAACATCTGGCCGATCCTGCCGGTCGTGGCCGCGTTCCTGATCACCGGCATCGTGATCATGCCGCTGAAGATCTGGACCGAGCGGGCGGCTCCGGGATACGAGGGCCCCAACGCCGTCGACCTGTTCAACAGCACGATCCCGGCGGGTGAGTACGACGTCAGCTACCCGTCGGGACACCTGGTCAACACCGTCGTCTGGTACGGCGTGATCGCCCTGCTCCTGGCACCGTGGCTGAACCGCACGGCCCGGCTGTGGCTACGCATAGCCCCACCGGCGATCGTCTTCGTGACCACCATCTACCTGGACTACCACTGGCTGACGGACTCGGTCGCCGGCGTACTCCTGGGCGTGTTCATCTCCCGCTTGATCGACCGAGTCCCATGGCAGCTACCCTCCCGCGAGCCGCAAAGCAGCGATCGCTGAAGGGTGAGCATGAGGTCTTTCCACGTCTGAGTCGGAACGCTCGCGGCAGCCGCCGCCCTCTCCGGGTGCACGGAGCAGGTCCAGGGCTCCGGCACTGCCGCAACCCCGGTCGCCGATCGAAGTTCGGCTTGCCTGGCCGCCACCAAGACCATGGACGACGTGGAGCGCCTGGCATACGACGCGATGGGTGGTGGCGCGCGGGTGGCCGACCGTCTCGCCGAGCTGACCACCGCGATGCGATCCGCGGCGGACGGCGATGCGGAGCTCGACGCCGCTCTCGAACCGCACGCCGACCGGGCCGCCAACGCGATCGAGGTGCTGGCCGGCAACGACCCGGCAAAGGTGGACGCGCTCGACACGGACGCGGTGGAGGCCTCCGAGGCAGCGGTGCGCAAGCTCTGCGCCGACCCGCGGAGCCCGAGCCCCGCCGCGGCCGACCAGGCGCTGGTGCGCACGGCCTGCGCCAAGGTCACCGCCCTCGAGGAGGGCGACGGGGTCAAGGCCGCGGACCTCTTCAAGTCGATGCTCGGCGGCTTGGTGTCGGCCGCGGACCGCGCGAAACTGGCGGGACTCCTGGGCCGCATGAGCGAGGGCTACGACGAGCTGTACTGGGAGCTACCCGTCGACGGGACGGGCCCGTTCCGGAACGCACTGTTCCAGGTGGGGTCCGCCTACGACATCGCGGCCTACCACCTCGAACAGCCGGACGGCGTAACCCAGGCGCGTGACCACCTGGCCCAGAAGGCCGTGCGGTCCAACTTCGCAACGGTCCACGAAACCTGCGGCGTCGGCGAGTAGGGCAGGCGAACGAGCCTCGCGCGCCAGCTCGGCCTGCGCGACGCGGCCGGGCTCGGGCTCGATGCGCGGCGCCGGCGTCTTCGTAGTCTTCGCGTCGGCCGCCGCCGGTCGATTAGACCAGCGCCTTGGGCGCGGAGGCCATGGACCATCGAACCGGCGACATCTCACTTACAAGGCGAGTGCTGTGACGCTGTTCAGTTGCGGGCCGTCAACCGAGATGTGAGCTAACGAGCGCGTTTTCGTGACCTGGCAAGGTTTGCGCGGCGCCGCTCGTAGTTCACCACGCCGGTGTGTGTCAGCCAGTAGACGCCAGGCTTTCGTGCACAGGCCAGCGCGCAAATGTGCTCGAGATTTGTGCCGAGTAGAAGCAGGATTTGGGCGATCGTCGCCGCGCCGGGCAGCAGAAACATGTGGATCTTGGCGTCGAGGTACGCGCGGAGTTCGTTCTCCCGTTCCAGGATGTGCTGGTCTCGTCCGAACACCACCCATCCGTTGGTCCCCGCCACGGGAAGCCAGTCCTCGTCGAGCAGTTGCTTTTCGAGCCGGTCGCGGCCAAAGACGGATCCGGGCGTATGTACGCGGTAGCCCAGGCCGGCGATGAACCGGCGGACCGTTCGGCCCGCCATGTTCTCATCGATGTAGAACTCAGGCGGCGCGGCCCAGGAGGATGCGAGTGGCGGTGCGGACATCCGCGGCGTCGATCCCGAACTCTTCGGCGACGGTGTCAGCGTCTTCTCCCGCCTTGATCATTCCGGCGACATCGGCCACCCTCGTTCCGGTGCCAGCAAATACCGGCTGCCCGAACGAGCGGCGTACGTCAACGACGATCTTGGTTGGTAGCCAATGCCGTAGCTCAAGTAGCGCCGGCAGGCCCTCCGCGTCCCATGCGATGTAGGACATCTGATCCTTGACGATTTCCCGAATGACCTGCTGGTGGGTGTCACCAGCAATCAGACCTTCGCCTTCTGCGCTTTTGGAGAAGTCCCACAGGACGTCGATGCCATCGGTAGCCAGTTCCGGCGCTACGAGGACATAGTCGCGCCCGAACTCGCGCTGGAGCCTGTTGAGAGCTGGCCGAATTCGTTGTGGCCGCACACCTGCGTCACGCAGCGCCTCGAGGACGTGGGCCTCGGCCAGCGCGATGAAGGTCACGGGTAGTGCCGCGCCGTCGTCTACTACGTGAAGCAGCCGCTCGCCACGCTCGTAACCCTTAGCCCAACGGTGAAAGGTCTGCCTGGGAACGCGCAGGTATCGGCCGGCCTGCGAGAGGTTGAGCAGGCCTTGGGTGAACCTGTCATCTGCACGGGCGGCGGGCATGTCCACAGCGTCGCATAGAGAGAGCAGCAAATGCATCACGTCTTTGAACGACACCTGACGGTGTTCCGCCGAGTCCTCCATGCACATCGTGTGAGCGAGAACGGAGGTTTCTACCGTCTCCTAGGTGTGGGAACGGTGATGGTTCGCGTCGCGTTCCGCGTCCGGGGCTGTGCCGGTGCGGATGGCGCGTAGGACCGGCCAGACCGTGATCAGGCCCGCTCCCCAGACGAGCAGGCTGGCTCCGCCGCATAGCCAGCTCACCGCGTTCTCGTCGCGCAGGCTGAAGACCACCGTCGCCAGTAGGAGGGCGCCCGCCAGGGCGCTGCAGAACATGAAGGTCAACAAACGCCGCCTTGCGGTCACCTAGGCATCATCGCGGACCCGTGCCACTCGGCGCGGACAAACGGGCGGGGCGTCAGCTGACCCAGGAGCCCGCGCGCATGACGCGGACCACGCGTAGGTCCGCGTCCAGGATGGCCAGGTCCGCTCGCCAGCCCGGTTGGAGGGCGCCGACCGTGTCGCCGAGGCCGATCGCGCGGGCCGGGGTCGTCGCGGCCATCCGGCAGGCGTCGACGATCGGGATGCCGGCGCCGACCGCCTGGCGCAGCGCCGCGTCCATGGTCAGGGTGCTGCCGGCGATCGCGCCGTCGCTGGCCAGGCGGGCCACCCGGTCGCTGACCGTGACCGCCTGGCCGCCGAGCTCGTACGCGCCGTCGGGCATGCCCGCCGCGGCCATCGCGTCGGTGACCAGGGCGGCCCGGTCGGCTCCCGTGACCGAGGCGGCGAACGAGAGAGTGCCGTCGTGCAGGTGCACGCCGTCGGCGACCAGCTCGCAGACCACGCTCGGCGCGCCCAGCAGGGCGAAGACCGGGCCCGGCTCGCGGTGGTGCGGCGGGCGCATCCCGTTGAAGACGTGCGTGCCGACGCTGGCGCCCGCGTCGACCGCGGCCAGCGTCTGCGCGTACGACGCGTCGGTGTGGCCCACGGCGGCGACCACCCCGTGCGAGACCAGCATCCCGATCGCCTCGACCGCGCCCGGCAGCTCCGGTGCGATCGTGACCATCCGGACCGCTCCGCCGCCAAGCGTGATCAGCTCAGCCAGCTCGGAGACCGACGGATCGCGCAGGAACGACGGGTTCTGCGCGCCGCACCGGACCGACGACAGGTACGGGCCCTCGAAGTGGATGCCGGCCAGTACCCCGGCGTCGACCAGCGGCGTGAACGCCGCCGTGGCCGCGCGCATCAGCGCGAACGGCGAGCTGACCAGGCTCGCGAACAGCGTCGTGGTGCCGTGCCGCAGGTGGAACGCGGCCGCGCGCAGCGCGGCGTCCGGGTCGCCCGTGGTGAACGTGTCACCGCCGCCGCCGTGGTTGTGGATGTCGACGAAGCCCGGGACGATCCACTGTGGATCGCTGACGTCCGAAGGAGTGACCGCGCCGATCTGGCTGCCGGTCACCTCCACCGAGCCCGTCACGACGCCGCTCGGCGTCACCACCCGTCCGTCGATCCTCACGCCGCCTCCAGAGCGTCCCCACCGAGCAGGCCGGCGCCGAGGCAACCCGCCGCGTCGCCGAGTGCCGCTCGGACCAGCGCCGGTTCGCGCTGGAAGGTCAACCGGGCCCGCAGCCCCGCGCCCAACGGCTCGAGAAGCTGCGCGCCCGCTTCGGCCAGGCCGCCGCCGATGACGATGACCGCCGGGTCGAACAGCGTCTGGGCGATCGTCAGCCCGTCGGCGAGCGCGTCGACCACCTCGTCCCACGCGCGGACCGCGAGCGGGTCGCCGCCGGCGGCCGCGGCCGCCACCTCGGCGGCCGACAGCGCGACGCCGGCCAGGTCGGTGTAGCGGCGGGCCAGCGCGGACGCCGATGCCACCGCCTCCAGGCAGCCCCGCTGGCCGCAACCGCACTGCGGGCCGCCGGGGCGGACGACGACGTGCCCGACCTCGCCGGCCGCGCCGTGCGCGCCGGCGAAGGCCCGGCCGTCGACCACGTGGGCGGCCGCGATGCCGGTGCCGATCGCCACGAACAGGACGTGCCGCTGGCCGGTGCCGGCGCCCAGTCGGGCTTCGGCGACCCCGCCCGCGCGCACGTCGTGGCCGAGCGCCGCGGGCAGGCCGAGGCGATCGGACACGAGCTTTCGCAGGGGTACGTCGCGGAAGCCCACGTTGGCCGCCCAGACCGCGACGCCGTGCTCCTCATCGACCACCCCGGGCACCGCGAGGCCGGCCGCCACGGGGGTGAGCCCCTGGGCGCGGGCGGTGTCGGCCAGGCCGGCGGCCACGCCGAGGATCGTGTCGACCACCGCGGCGCCCCCGGCGGCTGCGTTGGTCGGGTGCCGTTCGGCGTGCCGCAGCTCGCCGGCGCGCGAGACCAGGCCGCACTTCATCACCGTGCCGCCCACGTCGAGCGCCACGACCACCTCGGTCATCGCTGGTCCAGCACGACGGAGCGGGTCAGGTTGCGGGGCGCGTCGGGGTCGAGCCCGCGGTGCTGCGCCAGCGCCACCGCGAACCGCTGCGCCAGGATCAGCTCGGCCATCGGATCAAGCGTGTCACCAGCGCGGCCGCTCACAAAACTTGCCCCGGTCGCAATGACCTCGGCGGCGAGCCCGGGCGGCGGCGGGCCGAACGACCAGACCGCCCGGCCGGGCGCGGCGATCGCGATCGGGCCGTGCCGGTAGTCCATCGCCGGGTACGCCTCGGTCCAGAAGGCCGCCGCCTCGCGGCACTTGAGGGCCGCCTCCTGGGCCAGCCCGACCGTCCAGCCCTGACCGACGAAGGTCACCTGCTCGACGGCGGCGGCGTCCAGCGGCACCGCGACGTCGAGGGCGCGGCGGGCATCCGACGCCAGCGCGGCGACGTCTTCGCCCAGACCGGCCCGGAGCAGGGCCAGGGCGGTCGTGGCGAACCGGGTCTGCACGACCGAGCGCTCGTCGGCGAAGGGCATCGCGATCGCCGTGCCGGCGACGGAAGCGGCGCCGCCGGCCGGGTCGCCGACGATGGCCAGGGACGGGCCGGACAGGCCCGCGAGCAGGTCGACGACCTCCGTGGTGGTGCCGGACCGGCTGATCGCCACGACCAGGTCGTAGCCACGGCCGCGCGGGAACTCCGACGCCTGGAACGCGTCGGTCTCGCCGTGGCCGAGGCTTTCGCGGCGGGCGGCGTACGCCATCGCCATGAACCAGCTCGTGCCGCAACCGACGACGGCGACCCGCTGGCCACGGCGCGGCAGCGGACCGAGGTCGAGCGCCGCCGCCTGGGACCAGGCCGCCGGCTGGGTGGCGATTTCCGCCTCGACGTACGTCACCGAGCACCCCCACGGGAGCTTGCGCGAATCAGTTCGATAATCGCTGTTTCCGCGCGTTATTGTGCAGGAAGACGTATCGTGCGGCAAGCGTGCGCGGATCGCGCACGAGCGCGCATCCAAGACGTTGCTTGCCGGCCGTTTCGCGCACTAGTGTGCACGCAATTACAGGGTCCGTGCCAGGGGGTCGATGTGGACCGGTACGCGCGTTGGAACGCCCTGCTCGAGCTGCTGACCGAGAGCGGCCGGGTGAGCGTCGAAGACGCCGCGGAGCGCCTCAACGTCTCGCAGGCGACCATCCGCCGCGACTTCGACCAGCTCGGCCAGCAGCAGATGATCACGCGTACCCGGGGCGGGGCCGTGGCGAACGGCGTCTCCTACGACCTGCCGCTGCGCTACAAGACCGCGAAGCACTCCGCGGAGAAGCAGCGCATCGGCGCGGCCGCCGCCGCCCTGGTCGAGCCCGGCATGGTGGTCGGGCTCAACGGCGGCACCACGACCACCGAGGTCGCCCGCGCCCTGGCCATGCGCCCCGACCTCAACTCCGGTGCCGACGGCGCCCAGCTCACGGTGGTCACCAACGCGCTCAACATCGCCAACGAGCTGCTGGTCCGGTCCCGGATGAAGATCGTGGTGGCCGGCGGCGTGGTGCGGCCGCAGTCCTTCGAGCTCGTCGGCCCGCTGGGCAGCGCGCTGCTGCGCGAGGTGACCCTGGACGTGGCGCTGCTCGGCGTCAACGCCATCGACGTGACCCTGGGCGCGGCGGCGCACCACGAGGGCGAGGCGTCGATGAACGCGCTGATGGTCGCCCGGGCGCGGCGTGTCGTGATCATCGCTGACTCGTCCAAGTTGGGCGGTCACGCGTTCGCCCGGATCTGCCCGATCGACCGGGTGGACACCCTCGTCACCGACTCCGGAGCGTCACCAGAGGCGATCGAGTCGTTCCAGGCCGTAGGCGTGCGGGTGATCAACGCATAGCGGTCTATCCGAATATCTACATACCCAGTACTGTGTGCGCGATCCGACCACGGGAGACGGGGAGCGCACGTGCCGGCCGTACTGGAGATATCGGGTCTGGAGAAGACCTATCGGAGCAGACGCCGGGGGGCCCGCAAGGCGCTCGACGGCTTCGACATGGTCGTCGAGTCGGGCCAGGTGCACGGCTTCCTGGGTCCCAACGGCTCCGGCAAGACCACCACGCTGCGTACGCTGCTCGGTCTGATCGCACCCAACGGTGGCCGGATGATGCTGCTCGGCCAGGAGGTGCCGGCGGCCCTGCCGCAGGTGGCCGGCCGGGTCGGCGCGATCGTGGAGAGCCCGCAGTTCTTCCCCAACTTCTCGGCGCACGACACGCTGTCGCTGCTGGCCGACGCGGGCGGCGTGCAGAAGCAGCGGGTGACCGAGGTGCTCGAGCTCGTCGGCCTGCGTGACCGGGCCGCGGAGCGGGTGCGCACCTACTCGCTGGGCATGAAGCAACGCCTGGCCGTGGCGTCCGCGCTGCTGAAGAAGCCCGACCTGCTGATCCTCGACGAACCCGCGAACGGGCTCGATCCCGGTGGCATCCGGGAGATGCGCACGCTGATGCGCGGGCTCGCCGAGTCCGGCATGACGGTGTTGCTGTCCAGCCACATCCTGGGCGAGGTGCAGCTCATCTGCGACTCCGTCACGATCATCTCGCGCGGGCGCCGGGTGGCCTACGGTGCGGTCGCGGAGGTGCTCGCGCAGCACGCCGGCGGCGGTGTCACCGTGCGGATGGAATCCGCCGAAGACCAGTCGGTCGCCGCCGAGATCCTGATCGCGGCCGGTGCCCGGGTCACGCCGGACCACGACCGCCTGATCGTCAGCAACGTCGAGAAGCCGGCGTGGGTGACCCGCACGCTGGCCGAGCGCGGCTACTACGTGAGCGAGTTGGCGCCGGTGAAGGTCGACCTGGAAAGTGTCTTCCTCGAGCTGACCCAGACCGCGCCGGTCGCGGGCCAGGCCCGCCAAGTCGACGACTCCGCGGTCGCGCCGGCGCAGGGCGGGTGGGGGTTGTGAGCCTGACCAAGGCCGAGGTGCGCCGGCTGTTCAAGCGCCGGGTCACCCGCATCTTCCTCGTGATCACGCTGGTCGGGCTGGCCATCTTCCCGATCGTCTTCGCCCTCAACAGCAAGCCCAACAGCCCGGAGGCGCGTGCCGCGGCGCAGGCGCAGGCCGACCAGGCGTACCGGCAGGCCCAGGTCGAGTTCGAGCGGATGACCGCGGAGTGCGAGGCCGCCAAGGCCCGGGGCGAGACCGGCCTCGACGACCGCTACGGCCCCAACTGCGGCGCCGACTACGGCCCGCGGCCTGAGTACTACCCGGCCGAGCAGTTCCTGCCGTACGAGTTCAACTTCCAGGAGGAGTTCGCGCCGTCGCTGGCCGTGCTCTCGGCGATCCTGGCGCTGGCGGCGTTCGTCATCGGCGCGTCGTTCGTCGGTGCCGAATGGAGCACCGGCGGCATGATGAACCTGCTGCTCTGGCGGCCGCGCCGGCTACCCGTGCTGTTCACCAAGCTCGGCGTGCTGCTCGGCTCGATCCTCGGCCTGACCGCGGTGCTCGGCGCCCTGTGGACGGCGGCGTTCTGGTCGATCGGCCGCTACGACGGCGACCTCGGCAAGCTCACCGCGGGCGTGTGGCAGTCGCTCGGCCTGACCGGCCTGCGCGGCGCGACGATGGTGCTGCTCGCCGCGACCGTCGGGTTCTGCCTGGCCTCGATCGGCCGGCACACCGCGATGGCCCTGGGCGTCGGCATCGGCGCCGTCGTGGTCAGCGAGATCGGCCTGCGGGTCGCGTTCGAGTTGCTCCAGGTGCGCTACGGCGACCGGTACGTCCTGTCGACGTACCTCATCGCCTGGTTCGACAAGAGCATCACCATCACCGACTGGCGGGCCTGTCAGTTCGCGCAGACCGCATGCGAGCCACCGGAGTACGTCGTCACCTGGCAGCACGCGTCGGTCTTGCTGGGTGTCGTGCTGGTGCTGTCGGTCTTCGGCGCGGCGTGGTCGATGCGGCGGCGCGACGTCGCCTGACGGGACGTCTTGATCACAGTGAATGAGCGGTGCACGGCGGCCTGGCCGCGGTTAGTCTGGTTGGCATCCCGTGGTCCCTGGTGATGCAGGGTCGACGTCGAGGAGCGCCATGATGCCTGCCGTTGACCAGGCCGACACCAACGACGAAGACGACCAGGTGGCACAGCCGTCCGCTGTGGACACTGGGCTGACGGAGCGCGAGGAGCAGATCCTGGCGTTCGAGCGCAAGTGGTGGAAGCACGCCGGCGCCAAGGAACAGGCCATCCGCGACGCGTTCGACCTGTCCGCGACCCGTTACTACCAGCTGCTCAACGGCCTGCTCGACAACCCGGCGGCGCTGGCGGCCGAGCCGGTCGTGGTGTCCCGGCTGCGCCGCCTGCGCTCCACCCGGGCCCGCTCCCGGCGGCGATAAGCCTCAACGACGTTGGGCGTACGCCTCCAGCCGGGCCACCTGCACCGGGTCGAGCGACGGGCGCACCCGCTGCCGGGCGGCGGCGACGTGCTTCGCGGTGACCGACGTCGCCTCCAGTGACTCGCGGATCGCCACCAGGGCCGCCTCGCGGACCAGCGCGGAGCAGTCGGCCGCGGAGAAGCCGTCCAGCTCGCGGCCGAGCGTGACCAGGTCGACCTCGGGGTCCAGCGGCACGCCCTTGGCCGCCGCCTTCAGGATCTCGGCGCGAGCGGCGGCGTCCGGCGGCGGCACGAACACCAGCCGCTCCAGCCGGCCCGGTCGCAGCAGGGCCGGGTCGATCAGGTCCGGGCGGTTCGTCGCCCCGATCACCACGACGTCCCGCAGCGTCTCTATCCCGTCGAGCTCGGTGAGCAGCGCCGCGACGACCCGGTCGGTGGTGCCGCCGTCGGTGGACTGGCCGCGCATCGGCGCGAGCGCGTCGACCTCGTCCAGGAAGATCAGCGTCGGCGCCGCCTCGCGGGCGCGGCGGAACAGCTCGCGGACGGCGCGCTCGCTCTCGCCGACCCACTTGTTGAGCAGTTCGGCGCCCTTCACCGACAGCACGTTGGCCTTGCCGCTTCCGGCCAGCGCGGTGACCAGGAACGTCTTGCCGCAGCCGGGCGGACCGTAGAGCAGCACGCCGCGCGGCGGGCGCACCCCGAGGCGGGCGAAGGTGTCCGGGTACGTCAAAGGCCACAGCACCGACTCGGTCAGCACCTCCTTGACCTCGACCAGGTCGCCGACGTCGTCCAGGGTCAGGCCCGAAAGCTCCAGTGTGGACGATGCCATGGAGGTCGGCCGGACCACCTCCAGCGCCGCGGCGAAGTCCTCCGCCGCGATCAGCGGGGTCTCCGCCGTGCGTTGCCGCAACGCCGCGCGGACGCCGGCCTCGCGGACCAGCGCGGCCAGGTCGGCGGCGACGAACCCGGGCGTACGCGCGGCGACGTCGTCGAGCTGCACGTCGCCGGCTAGCGGCGTCGACCGGGTGAGCACGGCGAGCTGCTCGCGGCGCATCGCCTGGTCGGGCAGCGGCACCGAGATCTCCAGCGAGAGCAGGTCGGGCGCGCGCAGCGCGGGGTCGATCTCCTCCGGCCGGCTGCTCGTGCAGACCACCGCCGCGCCGGCCGCGACCAGGTCGCCGAGCACCCGCCGGAAGACGGTGGCCAGCGGGCCGGGGTTCTCGCGCGGGGCGAGGGCCTCGACGTCGGTGACCAGCACGACGGTCGGCGGGTCGGTGGTGCGCTCGGCGGCCACCGCGCGCAGCCGGGCCGCGGCCGAATCCGGCGTCAGCGCCGCTATCTCCGGTGCCCAGACGGTCAGCAGGCGGGCGCCGACGGCGGCCGAGACGGCCCGCACCAGGTCGGACTTGCCCGAGCCGGCCGCACCGGTAACCAGCACGCCGAGCGAGACCGAGGTGGCCAGCCGGGTGAGCACGTCGCGGTGGTGGAAGCCCAGGTCGAGGAGCTCGGTCAGTTGGTGCGCCTGGTTGCGCAGGCCGGGCAGGTCGTCGACGCTGGGCGCGTTCTCGTCGACCACGGAGCCCTCGACCACGTCGCCGTCGATGACGGCGTGGCCGTCCTGGGCGTCGGAGCCGGCTTCGCCGGCGCTCGCCGGCCCGCCGGGGCCGGCGCCGGTCGACCCGGCTGCTCCGCCCGGGCTAGCAGCTCCGCCCGCTCCGGCGGCTCCGGCCGCTCCGCCCGGGCCGACGCGGCCCGCCGTCGTGCGTACCCCCGATGCCTGGGTGATCTGGCCGCTCTCCCAGCCGACCACCGTGTCCATCGTGACCAGCGCGGCCTCGCTCGGGGCCACGTCCGCGACGGTGAGCAACGTGCTGGTCCAGGCGTAGCCGACCCGGTTCGCGAGGCTCTGCCGGGCCGCGGCGACCAGGGACCGGGCCGCCTCGTCGGGCACCACGTCCTGGGGCAGCAGCGAGACGTCGTCGCCCGTCGAGATGACCTTGCCCAGCAGGGCGAGCCGGAGCATCTCGGGCGACACCACGGCGACCACGCCCGGCGCGCCGCGCAGCGTGGCCCGGCGGGCGGCGACCACCGGTGCCGGTGCGACGGTGACCTGGGCGCCGTCGCGTACGCCTAGGTTGCCCAGCATCAGGTCGTCGGCGTGCAGCAGGCCGCGGCCGTCGGACGGCTCGCCCGGCGCGACGATGCCGGCGGTCGTGCGCCGGCCGGTGAGCCGCACCGGGTCGCCGGGGCGCAGGCCGAGCGCGCTGAGCACGTCGGGGTGCAGCCGGACGATGCCGCGGCGGGCGTCGAGCGCCGCCGGGCGCAGGCTCACGGTCAGGACAAGGTCACGGTCGGCCACCCCGCCGAGACTAATCCGGATCGGGCCCCAGCAACGTGTGGTCCTGCCGGATCAGCTCGGCGAGCTGGGCGGCCGCGTCCTTGACCGGCCCTGGCGAGATCGCCACCGCGTCGTTGACCCAGCCCACCATGAACGCCGTGCTGTCGCCGGCCGACTCGACGGACACCGTGACCGTGGTGTCCGGATGGTGCGCGACCACCCGCCGGACCGCCTGGGCGAGCTCGACCGCGACGGACGTCCGCTTTCGGGTGTCCGCCTCCGCCTTGAGCCGTTCCAGTTCCTCCCGCCGCGCCATGCGGTCAAGTGCCTCGCCGAACGCATCCCTCATCGGACCGACCTCCGTCCCCGTGCCCCGCCCTACGACCCACCGCGCTCCCGCAGGGCCCGATCCAACGCCCGGTCAAGGAGCACGAGCAGGGCGTCGCGGACCGACAGGCGTTGCCGCGCGTCGAAGCGGACCACCGGCACGTGGTCGCCGACCGCCAGCGCCCACCGCACGGCGTTGAGGTCGTGGGTGAGTTGCCCGTCGAACGCGTTCACGGCCACCACGAACGGCAAATCAGCCCGTTCGAAGTAGTCGATGGCGAAATGACACTCGTCCAAGCGGGCGCTGTCAACCACTACCAGGGCACCAAGTGCACCGCGGGTCAGGTCGTCCCACATGAACCCGAAGCGGGACTGCCCGGGCGTACCGAACAGATAGAGCTTGAGACTCCCGTCGATGGTGACGCTGCCGAAGTCCATCGCGACCGTGGTGGTCGTCTTGGTCGAGTCCGGGTGCAGGTCGTCGACGCCGATCGAGGCGGTGGTCATCTCCGCCTCGGTGGTCAGCGGGGCGATCTCGGAGATCGCGCCGACCGTGGTGGTCTTGCCGACCCCGAAGCCGCCGGCGATGACGATTTTGACGGGAATCGGCGCGCGACGGCGTTTCACCGGCGGACCGACCACGCGCGCGTCGACGCTCGGCGGCGGCGTGGCGCCGATGTGGTGCCAGCCCACGTTGGGCGCGTACGCCGACTGCTGCTCCCGATGCCGCCCACCGGACTCCGGCCCCAGGCCGCCGACCGGTGGGCGGTCGGTGGTCAACGGCCACTCAGGAGATCGCACGTAGTCCACGGATCACCCGCCGAATCGTCTCGGGGTCGCGCGGATCAGCGACCTCAAAGGTGTGTACGTCCAGATGGCCGGTCGCCCGAAGGTCCCCGACCAGCACCCGGGTCACCCCGAGGTGCATGCGCAGCGTGGCCGAGATCTCGGCCACCGACATCGGTGCGGCGCAGAGCGCCACGATCGCGTGCAGTTCGCGGGCGCTGCTCGGCAGGTGGGTGCGCGGGGGTCCGTCGTGGACGGTCACCTGCGTCTCCATGCCGATCGCCGGGTCGACACCGATGACCCGGCCGGAGGTCAGCACGAACGGGCGCAGGGCGCCGGACGGGTCGCCGTCGGGAGGCGCGCCGCTGGCCTCTCCGCCGGGGAACCCCGCCTGCAGGTACGGGCGTACGCCCGCAGCCGGCTCGGGGTCTTGCGCCGCGGTCATGACTGCACGGAGTTCTTCAGCTCGGCGATCAGGCGGGGGGTGAGCGCGCCGCCGGCGCGGCTCGCGAACAGGGTCATCTCGTAGGCCAGGGTGCCCAGGTTCGCCGACCGGTCGGCGATCACCCCGAGCACCGAGCCGCTGCTGATCGAGGTGATCAGCAGGTAGCCGTCGGCCATGTCGACGATGACCCGGTTGAGGCCGCCGAGGGTGTACCAGTTGGCGGCGCCGCCGGCCAGGCTGGTCATGCCGGAGACGATCGCCGCCAGCCGCTCGGCGTTGGCCCGGTCCTTGATCGCTGACATCGCCATCAGCAGTCCGTCGCTGGACACGGCGATGGCTTCCAGGACACCGGCGGTGCCCGAGGTGAACGAGTCGAGCAGCCAGTTGAAGGTCTGCGCCTCCTGGCTGAGCTGGCCGTTGGACACGTCCGCATCCGGTCGTTCGATGCTGTCGTGGATGTACGGGCTCGTCATCGTGATTCCTCTTCGTCGCCAGGGCCGGCACTGATCTGACGCATCGCGCGTGCCACACCGGATTCGAACTGCTGGACCAGGTCGCGGGCCGCGATCGGGTCCGGCGGCTGGTCAGACGCCGGACGCTCGCTCGGCGGCGCCTGGTCGTCGAGCGTGGCGCCGGGTTGGCGCCGGTTGAGCGGCCGGCCCGATGGGGCCGCCTCGCCCTTGGTGCTGGCCGCTGTCCCGTTGGTCGCGGCTTTCGCGGAACCGTTGGTCGAACCGTTCACGGGTACGGGTCGCGCGCCCGGCACGGCACCGCCGCGGACCTGCCGCTCGGCGTACCGCACCCCGGCCTCGAACTCCTCGACCAGGGCGCGAGCGGCGGCCGGGTCGGCCGGCGACGGCGGTGCGGAGGTCGGTGCCGGCTCGGGGTCGCCGCTGGGCAGCCGCGCGCCGGGCACCCGACGGCGCAGCACGGCCTGGGTCTCCTCGTCGGAGAGCTCCGGAGCCGGCTTGCCGGCGGCCTTGGCCGGTTTGGCAGGCGTGGCCGGTGGTGTCGGCTTGGCGGGCTTGCTCACCTGGGCCCGGCCGGGAGCCGGTCGCTCCGGTGCGGCCGCGGGCGGCCGCTCGGCCCCGGTGGGCTTGGCGGGCGCCGCCGGGCGCTGGTTGGCCGGCGGCTTCTGGTCGGGCTCGACCTCGCCGGCCACGCGCGGCTGGGGCACGAACGCGTTCCACGGCTGCCCGTTGGCGAGCATCCGACTGGCCCGGTTGAGCGCACCCTCGTCGAACCCCGGGACGTTGCCGGTCGGCGCGCCGGGCCGGCGCATCGGCCGTGGCTCCTCCGCCGCCTGGTCGCCCTCCTTGGCCGCGGGTGCCTGCGTCGGCGGTTCGGTCTTGCCGGGCACCCGCTGGCGGATCGGCCACTCGGGTGCGGCCGCCACCGGCGGTGGCAGCGCCGCGTCGGACGCCTCCGCCGGCTCGGGCGCCGGCGGCGCCGAGGTTGGTTGCGGATCCGCGGCACCGGCCGGTGCGGGTGCCGGCCCGGTGGCCGGTGCCGCGGACGATCCACCGCTCCCGACGCCGGCGCGGCGCTCGGGCCGGAACGGGTCGTAGACCGGCGCGGACGAGCCGTCGCCACCGACCACCGGCGGCGTGGGCCGCTGGTCCTCGAGTGCGGCCGGTGGCGCCGGGTCGGGCGCGCTGCCCACCCGCGCCCGGGCGACCGCCGAGACCGGCGGCGGCTCGGTCTTGGTGACCAGGTCGCGCTCGTGCACCTCGAGCTCGGCGGTGACGCCGCCGCCCGGTGTCGGGGTCAGCGTGACCCGCATGCCGTGGCGGCGGGCCAGCCGGCCGACGACGAACAGCCCGAGCACCTCGGTCGGCACCAGGTCGAGCCGTTCGCGGCGGGCCAGCCGGGCGTTTTCCTCGGCCATCCGCTCCGGCGTCATGCCCAGGCCGTGGTCGACCACGAGCAGCCGGATGCCGGGGTCGCTGACCACGCCGGTGACGGTGACCCGGGTGTGCGGCGGCGAGAAGGTGGTCGCGTTCTCCATCAGCTCGGCCAGCACCAGCACCAGGTCGCCGATCATCGACGGCGCGATGCTGATCTCGGTCGGCACCTTGATGTCGACCCGGAGGTATTCCTCGATCTCGCCGAGCGCGAGCCGGATGACGTCGGTGAGCGGCAGCGGCGCGACGTGGCTGTCGGCGCCGGCCGAGCCGGAGAGCACCACGAGGCTGCTGGCACTGCGCCGCAGCCGGCTGGAGATGTGGTCGAGCCGGTAGAGGTGCTGCAGCCGGCCCGGGTCGGCCTCCTGCCGCTCCAGCCGGTCGATCAGCGCGAGCTGGCGGCCGACCAGGTTCTGCGTGCGGCGCCCGACGTGGCCGAACATCTGCGCGACGTTGCGCCGGCCGGCCACCTGGCGCTCGACCAGCCGGGCGGCGGTCGCCTGGACCCGCTCGAAGGCCCGGGCCAGGTCGCCGACCTCGTCGCGG
Organism: Asanoa hainanensis; assembly: GCF_900188485.1. Taxonomy (GTDB): domain Bacteria; phylum Actinomycetota; class Actinomycetes; order Mycobacteriales; family Micromonosporaceae; genus Asanoa; species Asanoa hainanensis. The sequence goes on along the minus strand of NZ_FZPH01000013.1, from coordinate 211,475 downwards.
GCCCGCACGTCGACGGCTTCCAGCCGGACGGGCACCGACGAGTCCAACTCGCCGTCGGCCACCTTGGTGAGCTCGGCCTCGGCGACCTTGGCGACGCCGTCGGCCGACTCGGTGAGCCGCGTCAGCGGCCGGGCGACGGCGCGCGCCACGGCGACGCTCAACAGCACGACGCAGAGCAGGAGGAGCAGGCAGGCCAGGGCGACGCCGTACGCCTCGGTCAGGGCTCGCCGTTGCCGCTCGCCGACCTCCACCTTGACGTCGGCGATGATCCGCTTCTCGACGAACCCGCCGAGCGTCATCAGCGACTCGGCCATCGGGAAGAGCTGCGGGAGGGCGATGTTGTTCAGCGCGCCCAGCGGGTCGGCGGCGAACCGGCCGAGGAAGTTGCCGGTGGGGCTGCGCGCGTCGACGCCCTGCTGCACCAGGTCGTACACGCCGTTCTGCTCGGGTGTCGCGTACGAGCGGAACCGGTCGCTGTCCTGCAGCAGGATCGCCATCGTCGCCGTGGTCAGGTCCTTGGGCGCCTTGTCGCCCACGGCGGCCAGCAGCACGATCTGCGCCGCGACCAGGCTGATGCCCTCGTCGGAGCGGAGCACCGAGTCCAGCGCCATGATCTGCCGGCCCGCAGGGGCGGTCGTGTCGGCGGTGTTGCGCAGGCCCAGCGAGTCGATCAGCCGGGTGACCTCGCCACCGAACGTCGCCATGACCACGTTCGGGCGGGCCGCGCCGCTCAGGACGGAGGCACGCACGGTGGCCAGCGCGGGCAGCGCGTCGAGCGCCAACCGGAGGTTGACCGGTAGGTCCGGCTGGGCGCGCAGGTCGGCGATGGCGTCGGTGACCAGGGCGCTCTGCAGCACCAGCCGGTCGCGGCCGACCACGCCGAAGTAGTGGCCGATCGAGAGCAGCCGCTCCTGTTGCAACTGCTGCACGAGCGAGCCGACCTCGCCGGCGATGTCGACCGCGCGGGCGGTCTTGTCGGCCTGCTCGGCGATCTCGACCCGGTCGCTGACCACCGGCACGGCCAGCGCGACGATGCCGAGCAGCGGGGCGATGAGCAGGAGCGCGAGCTTCCCGCGGATGCGTAACCTACCGAGCAGCACCGGACCGCTCCCACTGTGTCTGGTTCCCCTGCGCGGCGCCCTGGTAGGGCGCACCGGTGATCGGTGCGACCGTCGGCCACGACACGGGCTCGTCGGGCGGCAACGCGCCCGGGCCACCCTCGGGGAACGGGCCGGACGGGCGGGCCTTTCTGGGCCGCCCGCCGAGGAAGAAGGCGAGGAAGAAGCCGACGGCGATCAGCACCGCCGCGGCGGCTGCGCAGACGGCCAGCAGCCGGTTCTGGTCGATCTCGTCGGCGCGGGTGTTGAGCAGCCGCTCGACCTCGTTGAGGATCGTGCTGGACAGCTCGCCGGCCGCCGCCTGGAGCTCGCCGCGCGCGACGCCGAGGATCGACTCGTCGCTGCCGGTCGCCGGTGCGTTGCTGGGGGCCGCGCCGACCTGGGCGAAGATCGCGGCCATCGTGTCCGCCGAGCGCTGGAAGCGGTCGAGGCGGCTGAGCAGGTTGCTGCCCAGCGTGCGGCTCTCGGTGCTGTCGACGGCGGCCCGCAGGTCGTTGACCAGCGTGGTCGCGGCCTGCTGGAGCAGCACCCCCTCGGCGGTGAGCTGCGTGAGGAGCTTCGCCTGCTGCTGTGCTGTCACCGCTGGCGGAGTCTGCGCCGGCGGCGCGGCCTTGGCGAGCGTCGCGATGTCGGTCAGCCGGCCCGCCGCGATGACGGCGATCGGAAGCTCGTTCGCGGCACTGTTCTGGAGGTGGAACGCGTCGCCGTCGGGGTCGTGCACCAGACCGGACTCGTCGCGGATCTTGGCGTACAGGGCCAGCAGCAGGTCGCCCACCTCGCGGTAGTCGGCCAACGCCTGCTGCCGGTCGGCGGTGGCGGGCGTGTCGCGGAGGGTCTCCATGCGGCTGCGGATCTCGGTCCACCGCTGGGTGGTGCGCAGGGTCGCGCCGAGCTTCGCGTCGGTGGCGTCGGCCTGCTGGATGGCGACGACGATGGCGTCGCGCGGCGCCGGCCGGCCGGACACGGCCGCGGACTGCGCGTCGGCCACCGCGAACACGACCTGCTGCAGGCTGCGCAGGTACTCGACGCCGTCGAGCTCGCGCTCGGTCGCCCTGGCCCGGTCGCCCTCGGTGCGCCAGGTCTGTGCGAACAGCAGCGCGGTCGGCACCAGCAGCGCTACCACCAGGATGGACAGCAGCACGGACAGCGCTCCCGTACGGGCCCGGGAACGCGGTGCGGAACGTGTCATCGGCAACCCCTCCACGAAGTGGTGGCACGGGCGAAAACATCTGCCCCGGCCGTCCCGTCCACCGGACGGAGAAACTAGTGGAGGGGCACCCATGCCGGCCCAAACCGAACAGCCATATCTTCTTCATCCGTCGGTTTCTATGGCCGTCAGTGATGGATCAAGATGCGAATCTTCACGCTGTGTAACTTGCTGTCGGTTCATTGCCCGCTCGGTGTGATTCGTCGGATTTCGCGGGATAAGCATGCGTCCCACCGACCGGCGGCCATTGACACTCAGAGAACGCTCAGGGCGTACGCCGTACCTTTGGCGGCATGTCGCCACCCCTGTCCCGTGTCCTCCGCCGCCGTGTCCTGGCGGCGGGTGCGGCCGTGCTCGTTCTCGCCGGCGCCGTGACCTGGGCGGTCTGGCCGGACGACCCGGACTACCGCACGCAGGACGCCCGGATCATCGTCCGTTCGGGCCCCGGTGGCGACGAGCCCGTTGACCTGGACACCCGGCTGTTCCTGCCGGACGGGGCGTCGGCCACGGACAAGGTGCCCGCGGTGCTGCTCGCCCACGGCTTCGGCGGCACCAAGGAGAGCACCTACGCCGACGCGGAGGACCTGGCCGGCATCGGCTACGCGGTGCTGACCTGGACCGCCCGGGGCTTCGGCCGCAGCGGCGGGCAGATCCACCTCGACGACCCCGACTACGAGGTACGCGACGCGCAGCGCCTGGTCGACTGGCTCGCCGCCCGCCCGGAGATCCGCACCGACGCACCCGGCGACCCGCGGGTGGGCGTGGTCGGCAGCTCGTACGGCGGCGGCCTGGCCCTCCTGCTGGCCGGCCAGGACCCGCGGATCGACGCCGCCGTGCCGATGGCCACCTGGAACGACCTGGCCGGCGCCTTCCTGCCGGAGTCGACGGGCCAGGGCCCGGTCGAGGGCGTCTTCAAGAAGACCTGGGCCGGGCTGTTCTTCGGCAACGGCGCGGGCAGCGGCCTCGGCGCGCTGGGCGAGCTGCCGACCGGCGTCGCGGCGGCCGGGGTGACGGCCGGCGCCGACCCGTCCTGCGGCCGGTTCGCCGCCGACGTCTGCGCCGCCTACCAGCGGATCGCCACGACCGGCCGGGCCGACCAGGCCGCCGTCGACCTGCTGCGCCGTTCCAGCCCGGCCGCTGTGCTCGACAAGATCAAGGCGCCCACCCTGCTCGTGCAGGGCACCGCCGACACGCTCTTCCCGCTCTCCGAAGCGGACGCCAACGCGCGGGGCATCGCCGCGAACGGCACCCCGGTGCGGGTCGCCTGGTTCACCGGCGGCCACGACGGCGGCGACGGCCCGCAGTCCGACCGCGACCGGGTCAAGTTCCTGATGGCGCAGTGGCTGGACCACTACGTCAAGGGCACCGGCGATACCCCGGCCACCAGCTTCACCTGGTCGCGGATCACCGGCTTCAACGCGCTCGACCGGGGCGTGGTGACCAGCGGTTACTCCGACCCGGCGTACCCGGGGCTCGCCGGCACCTCGAGCGAGGCCGTGACCGTCTCTGGGCCGGCGCAGCCGGTGGCCAACCCGCCCTCCGGCAACCCGGCGGCGATCTCGTCGCTGCCCGGCACCGGCGGCGGGCTCTCCTCGTTCGTCAACGGGATCGTCACCGACCTGCCCGGCCAGCACGCCCGGTTCACGTCGGAGCCCCTCGACCGGCCGTTCGACATCGTCGGAGCGCCGACCGTACGGATCCGGGCCGCGTCGCCGACCGGTGAGGCCGTGCTGTTCGTCAAGCTCTACGACGTCGACCCGAAGGGCGTGGCGACGCTGTCCAGTGGGCTGGTCGCGCCCGTCCGGCTGACCGGACTGCCGGCGGACATCGGGCAGGCCCAGCCGGTCCAGGTGACGCTGCCGGCCATCGTGCACCGGGTCGAGGCCGGGCACACGCTGCGGATCGCCGTCGCGACCGCGGACCAGGCGTTCGCCACGCCGAACCAGCCGGCCGTCTACACGGTGGCGGTGCCCGACGACGCCACCGCGGTCACCCTGCCGACCGTGACCGGCGAGCCGATCGCCAGCCCGCAGGTCATCTGGCGGTACGTGCTGGTCGGCCTGCTCGCCGCGATCGCCATCGGGCTCGCGGTGGTCGTCCTGGTGGTGCGCCGGCGGCGCAGCCGGCACGACACCTCGGTGCATCCCGAGTACGCCGACGTGCCGCTGCGGGTCGACGGGCTGCGCAAGGAGTACGGCGACTTCGTCGCGGTCGACCGGGTCGACTTCGAGGTGAAGCGTGGCCAGGTGGTCGGCCTGCTCGGCCCCAACGGCGCCGGCAAGACGACGACGCTGCGGGTGCTGATGGGCCTGACCAACCCGACCGCAGGCCAGATCCACGTGTTCGGGCACCAGCTCGTGCCGGGCTCGCCGGTGCTGTCCCGGATCGGCGCGCTGGTCGAAGGCCCCGGCTTCCTGCCGCACCTGAGCGGCCTGGCCAACCTGAAGGCGTACTGGGCCGCGACCGGCCGCCCGGAGGCCGAGGCGGAGCTCGACCGGGCGCTGGAGATCGCCGGCCTCGGTGCGTCGGTGCACCGCCGGGTGAAGACCTACAGCCACGGCATGCGGCAGCGGCTGGCCATCGCCCAGGCCATGCTGGGCCTGCCCGATCTGCTGGTGCTCGACGAGCCGACGGACGGGCTCGACCCGCCCCAGATCGCCGAGATGCGCCGGGTGCTCAAGCGCTACGCCACCGACGGGCGGGCGGTGCTGGTCTCCAGCCACCTGCTGGCCGAGGTCGAGCAGACCTGCACGCACGTCGTCGTGGTCAACAAGGGCGCGATCGTGGCGTCGGGCCCGGTCGACGACATCGTCGGTGAGTCGCCGACGGTGCAGATCGAGGTCTCCGACGCGACCGCGGCGGCCGGCGTGCTCGGTCAGCTCGCCGGTGTCCGCTCGGTCTCGGTCGAGGGTGACTCGCGGCAGTTGGTGGTCGACACGAACGGCACGGCACGCAGCGAGGTCGTCGCCGAGCTCGTGCGGGCGGGCATCGGGGTGGAGCGGGTGGTGCCCCGGCGCCGCCTCGAGGACGCGTTTCTCGCCCTGGTGGGGGAGAGCTCTAGTGGAAGCGGAGACCGCTGATGACGGACCTTCAGGCGGGCGCGGCGGCCGGCTATCGGGCCGCCCGCACGCTACCGATCAGGGCCGAATGGCGGCGGCAGTGGTCGCGTGCGCGTACCCGCTGGGCCCTGGGTCTGATGGTCGCCCTGCCGTTGATCATTTTGATCGCCTTCCAGTTCGACAACGGGGGCGACGACGACAACGGCGGCGGCGAGTTCGGCAGCCTGATCGACCTGGCCACCTCGGGCGGCCTCAACTTCACCCTGTTCTGCCTGTACGTGTCGGCCACCTTCCTGCTGGTCGTCGCGGTGGCCCTGTTCTGCGGCGACACGGTGGCCAGCGAGGCGCAGTGGGGCAGCCTGCGCTACCTGCTGGCGGTCCCGGTGCCGCGGGCCCGCCTGGTGGCCGTCAAGCTGGTCGTCGCGCTCGGCTACTCGGGGCTGGCGTTGCTCACCCTGGCGGGCACGGCACTGGCCGTCGGCACCGCCCGGTACGGCTGGGAGCCGCTGCGCAGCACGGTCGCCAACGAGATCGCGCCGGGCGCCGGCCTGGTCCGGCTGCTGGCCATCCTCGGCTACCTGGCGGTCGTGCTGCTCGTGGTGGCCGGGCTGGCCTTCCTGCTGTCGGTGTCGACGGACGCACCCCTGGGCGCGGTCGGCGGCGCGGTGCTGCTGTGGATCCTGTCGAGCATCCTCGACCAGATCAGCGCGCTGGGCGCAGTGCGCAACCTGTTGCCGACCCACTACAGCACGGCGTGGCTCGGGCTGCTCTCCACCCCGACGCAGTTCGACGACGTCGTCAAGGGCGCGATATCGGCCGTGGTCTACGCGACGCTGTTCTGGTCGCTGGCCTTCTGGCGCTTCACCCGCAAGGACGTGACCAGTTGATCGCCTGAGGTCTGGTTCACAAGCTGAGAAGGGACAGGACCTTTCCGCGGTCTAGGCCTTACCCTGGTACGCACAACTGAATACCTCATCCAGAGGGGCTGAGGGATACGGCCCGAAGACGCCCCGGCAACCACCGCCGTCGACTCATCGCTGAGTCGCGGTGCGCAGGTGCCAATTCCGTCCCCGTCGCACGGTGCGGCGTGGGGAAGATGAGAGGACCTCCCTCATGACGTCGACCATCGACGAAACCGCCTCCTCCGTCGCAGACTCGCCGGCCCGCGCCCTCGTCTGTCGCGGCTGCGGAGCCGAGTTCCCGCTGGCCGCCCAGCACGCCTGTTACCAGTGTTTCGGGCCGCTGGAGGTGGCCTACGACCCCGCCGCGCTGGCCCGGGTGACGCGCGCCCAGATCGCCGCCGGCCCCCAGAACATCTGGCGCTACGCGCCGCTGCTGCCCGTCGGGCAGGACCCGTCGAGCCGGGTCACCCTCGACCCCGGTCTCACCCCGCTCGTCTCGGCCTCCGCGCTGGGTGCCGAGCTCGGGTTCACCGCGCCGCTCTGGGTCAAGGACGACAGCGCCAACCCGACCCACTCGTTCAAGGACCGGGTCGTCTCGGTCGCGCTGACCGCGGCCCGCGGGCTCGGTTTCACCCGCTTCGCCTGCGCCTCGACCGGCAACCTGGCCAACTCGGTGGCCGCGCACGCGGCCCGGGCCGGTGTTCCGTCGATCGTCTTCATCCCGGGCGACCTGGAGCAGGGCAAGATCATCACGACCGCGGTGTACGGGGGTGACCTCGTCGCCATCGACGGCTCGTACGACGACGTCAACCGGCTCTGCAGCGAGCTCGTGGAGACCGACGAGTTCGAGGACACCGCGTTCGTCAACGTCAACGTGCGGCCGTTCTACGCGGAGGGCTCCAAGACCCTCGGCTACGAGGTGGCGGAGCAGCTCGGCTGGCGGATCCCTTCTCAGGTCGTCATCCCGATGGCCAGCGGCGAGCTGTTGACCAAGATCGACAAGGCGTTCACCGAGCTCGTGGAGATCGGCCTGGTCGAGGCGCCGGCCGGCGGCTGGCGGGTGTTCGGCGCGCAGTCGGCGGGCTGCAACCCGATCGCCACCGCGCTGCACAACGACACCGACGAGATCGTCCCGGTGCGACCGACCGGCATCGCCAAGTCGCTCAACATCGGCGACCCGGCGGCGGGCCTCTACGCGCTCGAGGCGGTCAAGCGCACCGGCGGCTGGATGGACTACGCCACCGACGACGAGATCCGCGACGCGATCCAGTTGCTCGCGCGTACCACCGGAGTGTTCGCGGAAACCGCCGGTGGAGTGACCACCGCCGTGTTGCGCAAGCTGGTCGCGTCGGGGCGGTTGGACCCGTCGTTGGAGACCGTCGTCTTCAACACCGGCGAAGGGCTCAAGACGATCGACGCCGTGGCCGAGCAGGTGGGGCCGACCTACCGCGTCAAGCCGTCGCTTCGGGCAGCTCGCGAAGCCGGTTTGCTGGGCTGACGGAGGCCCGTTATCCAGGATGGACTCATACGTTCGGGTGATGCAACAATCGCACCCCGTAGCGGTGATTTTGCCGTCCGTCGAGAAAACATGTCTACAGGGACTTGACGACCATGATGGGTATCTCGCAGGATGCTCCGTGCGGGAGGGCGAGCCGCCGTAGACTTTTGAAGTTCTAGCGACCCAGCGCCGGAGGCGTTGTGCGACCGCCCTTCCGACCAAACGTTGTCGAAGGCCCCGTCCGGCGGACGGGGCCTTCGCCGTTCCTGGCCTCCATGATAGTTACGTGCTTGAATGTCTTGGGAGCTCCGGGCCGTCACTCATCTCATCGTGACGGGAGAACACCATGCACCGCTTCGGCGCGTTCCTGGCCGCCGTGCTCGCTGCCCTGCTCGCTGCCTTCATCGGCGTCGCTTTCGCGGCGCCGGCCAACTCCGTCGCCGCCGCACCCGTGCGGGTCATGCCGCTCGGCGACTCGATCACCGGTTCGCCCGGTTGCTGGCGATCCCTGCTCTGGAACAGGCTCCAGAGCACCGGCTACACCAACGTCGACTTCGTCGGCACGCTTCCGCCGCAGGGTTGCGGCCAGGCGCACGACGGCGACAACGAAGGACACGGTGGCTTCCTGGCCACCAACGTCGCCAACCAGAACCAGTTGGTCGGTTGGCTCGCCGCCACCCGGCCGGACGTCGTGCTCATGCACTTCGGCACCAACGACGTGTGGAGCAACATCCCACCGGCCACGATCCTGGCCGCGTACGGCACGCTCGTCGACCAGATGCGCGCCAGCAACCCGGCGATGCGGGTGCTGGTCGCGAAGATCATTCCGATGGCGCCCAGCAGTTGCGGCGATTGCGGTTCTCGCGTCGTCGCGCTGAACAACGCCATTCCCGCGTGGGCTGCCGGCAAGACGACCGCGGCCAGCCCGATCGTGGTGGTCGACCAGTGGACCAGCTTCAACACCTCGTCCGACACGTACGACGGGGTCCATCCCAACGCGTCCGGCGACCAGAAGATGTCGGATCGGTGGTATCCGGCGCTGGCCGCCGTGCTCTCGGGCGGCGTGCCGACGCCGTCTCCCACCGCTTCGCCAACCGCTTCGCCCACTGCTTCGCCGACGCCGCCGGCCAATGGTGGTGGCTGCGTGGCGACCTATCGGGTCGTCGGCCAGTGGAACGGCGGGTTCCAGGGCGAGGTGACCGTCCGAAATGCCGGGTCCGCGGCGTTCGGCTCGTGGACCGCGCGGTGGACGTTCGCCGGCCAGCAGATCACGCAGGTCTGGAACGCCGCCACGACCCAGTCCGGGTCCGCGGTCACCGCGCGCAACGTGTCCTACAACGGATCCCTCGCTCCGGGTGCGACGGCCACGTTCGGTTTCCTGGGCAGTTGGACGGGCTCCAACCCGGCGCCGGCGGTGACCTGCACCGGCGCGTAAATCGCTCGCGTGCCCGTCCAGGGTTGGGCACCCTGGCGGGCATGAGCATCGAGGTAGCCCCGCTCGGGCCCGACGACGGCCGGCACGCGCTCGAGATCCGGTCGCTGAGCATGGCCGCCGACGTGCCCGACTTCCCGCCGCCCTGCGAGAAGGGCTTCTTCGCGGGTCTGGTCGACCCGTGGCCCGGCATCCACCTGGTCCGGGCGCTGGCGCGGCTCGACGGCGAGCCGGCCGGCTACCTCGAGCTGCGGCTGCCCTACCTGGACAACACCGGCACGGCCGACCTGACCCTCGACGTGACGCCGGCGGCGCGCCGGCGCGGGGTCGGCCGCGCCCTGCTCGCCCATGCCGAAGAGGTTTCCCGCGCCGACGGCCGCAAGCACCTGATCGGTGAGTCCGTCTTCGCCCTGCCCGGCGGCCCCGCCCGCCCGTCCGACGGCCACGCGTTCGCCCGCGCGCGCGGAGCCGATCTCGCCCTGACCGACGTCCGGCGCCGGCTCGACGTCTCGTCGCTCGACCACGCCGCGCTCGACGCGCTGGTCGACACGTCGTGGCCGCACGCATCGGGCTACAGCCTGGTGCGGTGGAGCGGTACCACGCCGGAGGAGCACGCCGCCGACCAGGCCTACCTCGAGGGCCGGCTGATGTCCGACGCGCCGACCGGCGACCTGGCGGTCGAAGGGATGAAGATCGACACCGCGCGGCTTCGCGAGTTCGAAGCGGCCCGCGAGCGCCGGGGTCGCCGGACCTACACCACCGCGGCCCGGCACGACGCCAGCGGCAAGCTGGTCGCGATCACCGCGATCGAGCTCAACGACGCGCCCGACTGGCACGCGTTCCAACAGATCACCCTGGTCGACTCCGACCATCGCGGCCACCGCCTGGGCGCCCTGGTCAAGGTCGAGAACCTACGCGCGGTGCTGGCCGCCGAGCCGGCCCTGCGCGCGATCGACACGTGGAACGCTTCGGTCAACGCGCACATGGTCGCCATCAACGAGGCGATCGGCTTCCGCCCGGTCGACGAGTGGCACAGCTGGCAGATCGCTCTGTAGGGCCGGTCCCGCCGATCATCGCGGTCTGCGCCGGGCCCAGCCGAGCACCTGGCGGCCAACCTCGCCGCTGGGGGCTCCGCCGCCTGGCGGCGTCCCGGGATCACCGGGATACGACGCCGGTATCCCGGCCGGGCACTGGCGGTGACGCTGGCTCGGCTACGTTGAGCGACAGGACAGGCCCTGTTTCGTATCTGCGGCTGCTCCTGGGGGCGCACCTCGACCTGGTCGCCGTCCCGCTCGGAGCCGGGCTGCGGCGGGCCCAGGCGCCGCCTGGCCGCACGGCGCCTTTGCCCGGATACCGGTGTGGTCTCCGGGTGACGGCGCCGCACACCCTGACGACACCTGGACTCCGCCTCGCCGCGACCCCAGATACGAAACACTGCCTAACCGGTTCTGCCCGCACCCGGCGCCGGTTCACGAGGCAAGATGGCGGGTATGACGGAGACCCCGCACAGCTGGTTCGCCAACCACGCCGCGACCCTCGAGCGTGCCACCGAAGCGATCAAGGACCGTGGTTACTGGTCGGCCTACCCCGAGTCGCCCAGCCCCCGCGTCTACGGTGAGACCGCCGCGGCCGAGGGCGAGGCCGCGTTCCGTGGCTACCTCGACGCGAAGTTCCCGCTCGACCAGCCCGGCATCACCGACTGGGTGGCCACCGAGCGCAGCCCCTTCGGCGTGCCGCTGCTCGTGTCGTACCCGCACGTCGACCCGGCCACGCTGATCGCCTCCGCGACCGCGGCGCTGCCCGCGTGGCGCGACGCCGGCCCGCAGACCCGCGCCGGCGTCTGCATGGAGATCCTGGCCCGGCTGCACGCCCACATCTTCGAGTTGGCCAACGCGGTGCAGTTCACCAGCGGCCAGGCGTTCGTGATGGCGTTCCAGGCCGGTGGCGCCCACGCGCTCGACCGGGCGCTGGAGGCGGTGGCGTACGCGTACGCGGAGATGACCCGCCACCCCGCCACCGCGGGCTGGGAGAAGCCGGCCGGCAAGGGCGACCCGCTGCGGATGACCAAGACCTTCCACGTCGTACCCCGCGGTGTGGCCTTGGTGATCGGCTGCAACACGTTCCCGACCTGGAACTCGTACCCGGGACTGTTCGCGAGCCTGGTCACCGGCAACCCGGTGGTCATCAAGCCGCACCCGGGCGCCGTGCTGCCGCTGGCGATCACCGTGCGCTACGCGCGGGCCGCGCTGGAGGAGGCCGGCTTCGACCCCAACCTGGTGCAGCTGGCCGCCGAGGCGCCCGGCGAGGGCCTGGCCAAGACCCTCGCCCTGGACCCGGCCGTACGCATCATCGACTTCACCGGATCGACCGAGTTCGGTGACTGGCTGGAGGCCAACGCCCGCCAGGCCGCCGTTTACACCGAGAAGGCCGGCGTCAACACGATCGTCGTCGACTCGACCGACGACTTCGCGGGCATGTGCCGCAACATCGGCTTCTCGCTCACCCTCTACAGCGGCCAGATGTGCACGACGCCGCAGAACATCCTGGTGCCTGCGGGCGGCATCGAAACGGACCAGGGCCACAAGTCGTTCGACGAGGTCGCGGCCGGCATCGCCGCCACGGTGGCCAAGCTGACCGGCGACCCGGCGCGCGCGGTCGAGCTGACCGGGGCGATCGTCAACGACGGTGTGCTGACCCGCCTGTCCGAGGTCGAGTCGGTCGGCGAGGCGGTCCTGCCGTCGTCGCCGGTCGCCCACCCAGCCTTCGCCGAGGCCACGGTACGCACGCCCACGGTCGTGAAACTGACGTCGGCGGACGCGGCTGTCTACGGCCGCGAGTGGTTCGGCCCGATCTCGTTCGTCATCGCCACCGACTCGACGGCGGCGAGCATCGACATCTTCCGGTCGACGGTGCTCGCCAAGGGCGCGCTGACGGCGGCGGTGTACTCAACGTCGGAGCTGGTCCTGTCGGCGGTGGAGGACGCCTCCCTGGACGCGGGAGTCCACCTCTCCTGCAACCTGACGGGCGGAGTGTTCGTCAACCAGTCGGCGGCGTTCTCGGACTTCCACGCGACGGGCGCCAACCCGGCGGCGAACGCCGCGTTGACCGACGGCGCGTACGTCAGCAACCGCTTCCGCGTAGTCCAGTCCCGCCGCCACACGACGGCCTGACCGGAGCCGCTGTCCGACCCGCCAGGCGCGACCCACCCGCGCCTGGCGGCCGGAACAGACCGGATGCGGCCGAACGTGGCCAGGCCCGGCGGATAGCGGTCGCGCCGGCCGCCCTGGCCCAACGTGTCCGTCCGTGGTCGGGCGTAGCCCGACGTGGTCCAACGCGTGGCCGGGTGTGCGCGCCGGACCGGGCCGCTGTCGTTCGGCGACCCCGTTGGCCGGCGTTCACCTTCTCCGTGGTTAGTGAGCGCTCACCCTCCCTGCGGTTAGTGGGCGCTTACCCACCTTGTGGTTGGCGGGCGCTCACCCTCCCTGCGGTTAGTGGGCGCTTACCCACCTTGTGGTTGGCGGGCGCTCACCCTCCCTGCGGTTAGTGAGCGCTTACCCACCCTGCGGTTAGTAAGCGCTCACTCAGGCCGCGGCGTGGATCGTCATGCGACCCGGGTGCGTGCAGCGTGGCGGCTGGGCTCGGTGGCGGTTATCCGTCCGGTCGTAGGCGGGTGAGCGTTTGCGGTGTGAGCCATTCGCCGAGGGTTTCCAGGGCCGATAGCACCGTGGTCAGGTCGGTGGGGGTGTGTTGGCCCAGGGCGGCGGCTACCGCCTCGTCGACCGTGGTGGTCGCGACCGTGCGCCGGCGGGCCGTCAGGTCCGGGTTGCGGGCCAGCAACTGGCGGCGGCGGTCGCGCGGGTCGGGCTCCGAGATCACCGAGCCGACGGAGCGGAGCCGGGCCACCGAGCCCGAGACGGCGCTTTGGGGGAGGCCGGTGCGGCGGGCTACCTCGCCGACGGTCGTGCCTGGGTTTTCGAAGATGTCGCTCATCACGATGACCACCGTGCGCTCGCCGCCCAGCGGGGTGCCGTCCTCCGGCGCGGGCAGGGCCTGCTCGCCGATCTTCATCAGCGTCCGGCCCAACAGGATGATCTCGACGGGCGTCATGTTCGCCAGATTACATCACTCTTGATACATCAGAAATGATGCTTTAGCGTCTGGGTCCATGAACAACTACGTAGCTGTCGACGGTGCTCGCCTCTGGTTTCAGGTCGCCGGCTCCGGCCCGGTCCTGCTCGTCTCGCAGAGCGGCGAGGGCGACGCCGATCGCACGGTCGACCTCGTCGGCTACCTGAGCGACCGGTTCACGGTCGTCACCTACGACCGCCGCGGGCTCTCCCGGAGCACCGCCGACGACCGCACGGCCGCGGTTTCCATCCGCCAGCACGCCGAAGACGCGGCGGCGGTCCTTCGGCAGGTGACCGACGAGCCCGCAGACATGCTCGGCCTGAGCCTCGGCGCCGTCATCGGTCTGCACCTGCTGAGCGCGTACCCCCGGAGCCTTCGCCGCCTGATCGCCCACGAGCCGATCGCCCTGCCCTTCCTCGCGCCGGCCGATGCCGACGTGGCGAGGGCGAAGCTGGCCGGTGTGCGGCGCGTACACCAGGCCGAGGGTTGGCGCGCCGCCGCCGCGGAGGTGGCGGCGGTGCTCGGCATCGACCCCCGCGACCAGCCCACCGAGCCGGGCATCACGGCGTTCCCGTTCACGGAGCAGCGCGCCGCCAACTTCGAGTACTTCCTCACCAACGACCTCGACGCGGCCCTCACGGACACCCTGTCGCTCACTGAGGTCCCCCGCGACGGCCGGATCATCCCGGCGGTGGGCGCGACCAGCCCTGAGGACGGCTTCGACTACCTGGCCGCACTGGCACTGGCCGACCACCTCGGCGCGCCGGCGGAGCGCTTCCCGGGCGGCCACAACGGCAACCTGACCCACCCGAGCGCGTTCGCCGCACAGATCCGAGCGTTGCTGTCGGGGGTGCCAGGTGTGGCAGCCCGGGCTGCCAGGTCGGCTGGCTGACGCGACCCGAGCGGCCCGCCGCGCCTGTCGGCGCCCTCTTGGCCTGGCCGTCAGGCGCGGCGGCGCATCTGGAGCTCCGTCATCGCGGCCGTGGTCGGGTGGGGGAGCCGTACCCCGGTGTCGACAAAGCCGACCTGTTCGTACGCCCGGACCGCGCGGTCGTTGCCCACGACCACCTCGAGCATCAGGTCCGGCCGGCCCGCCGCGCGCGACCAGGCCGCCACCGCCTCGGTCAGGGCGCCGGTCAGGCCCTTCCCGCGCCACGCGGGGGTCACGTACACCGCGAAGATCACCGTCACCCCGGGCTCTTCCGGGATGACCGTGCCGCCCGCGTGGGCGATCGCTCGGCCGTCGGCCACCGCGATGAACTGGGCGATCCGGTCGCCGGCCGAGGTCTCCGCGATGCGGGCCTTGTACTCGGCGTGCGAGCGGGCCGCTGCCTGCGCCAGCGTCTCCAGGAACGCCAGCGGGGAGTCGGCGAGCATCTCCAGCCTGAGGGCCCGGGTGCGGGCCGCGTCCGCGGGGCGCACCCGGCGGACCTCGACCGCCGGCGGTAGCGTCGGTGAGGAGGTGGGCGCGGTCCGGGTCATGCTGGCATGCCTACCCGGCAACCGGCGCGAGAGGCAACGGAGCTCACGCGGCCACGTAGACCCACGCCTGGGCGCCCGACGCCAGCGGGCACAGCGCGCGCCGGTAGTCGGACACCTCGTAGCCGTCCGCCGCGACCAGCTCCTCGTCGGTGATCTCGAAGACCGTGCCTTCCACGCGATCAACCGGGTTGCCCGTCGGGCTGGCGACCGGGTGGTGGGCGGTGCCGCTCAGGGCGATCACGCCCGGCTCGGTGATCTCCAGGACGCCCATCGTGTAGCCGGGCAGCGCGTCCGAGCGGCCACCGAGCTCGCGGCCGAAGTTGGCGCGTTGGACGGCTGGGTCGCGGAGTGTGCCGTACGAGAAGAGCAGGGGCATGGCTCTGATCATGCCCGGCCCGGCGGGGTCACGCGGAGGGTGTCGCCAACGGGGTCGACGGCGCCAGGAGCTCGGCGCCGACCGCCGCGCACCGGGCGGCGCCGTACTCGAATCCCAGGGCGCTGCTATAGCGCAGCAGCACGCCGATCGCCCAATGGTCGGTCACCGCGAGGCAGGCCATGTGCCAAAGCCCGTCGTCGTCGCGGAGGAGCCAGCCGTTCTTGATCGCTACGGTGGCCGCTGCCGGTTCGGGCAATGCGCGACGGACGCCGAAATCGCCGGTTCCGCGTACGGCGCGCATCTCCGAAAGCAACCATTGCGTCCAACGCGGGCCCGCCGCACGGCCGTCGGCGATGCAGTCCGCCAGGCGCACCGTGTCGCGGGCCGAGACCACGGTGTTGCTCCAGTTGTACGCGTGCGGGGCGCTGTCGGTCAGGCCACACTTGTTGATCATTCGAAAGATCGAGTCTTGGCCGCCGACTAGGTCGTACATCGCGATCGCGGCGTCGTTGTCGCTGTCCCGGATCATGATGGTGAGCTGATGTAGCCGAAAATCCGAAGGCTGCTCGCCTTTATCTTCCGAAATTCTTAGGTAATCGGCGGCCAACCATGCCTTCACCATCGACATGGTGTCGCTGGGTTCGGCCATGTTCGACGAGCCGGTGATCCGTCCGCTCCGCCGGTCGAGCAACGCCCACGAGAGGAAGCCGTCGACCTGGGTGGTGACCGTTCCGACCCGCATCTCGGGGGTCCGGCCGCGGGCCACCGCGGGGCCCGGCCGTTTCGACGAAGCCGCCGTGACCTGCTCTTTCGGCACCACGTAGCGGATCGTGAGTACCGTGCCGGCGATGATCAGCAGGACGACGGCGACGGCTGGGAGCGTGTTCCGTGCACGGGACCGATGTCGCCCGGGCTGTGCGCCGTGTCTGCCTCGAAACACGTTCGGTTAACGAGCGAGGCGCCGGTATGGGCGCTCAGGGTGTCCATTTTGGGGTAGTGCACGGTCGTCACTCCTCGTGTACCTTACGATTTCGGCCGCAATGTTCGAGGGCTCACCAACGGCCTTGAATGGGCGGTCTTGGACCGGCAGGCGCATCAAAGGTTAGGAAGTGCACCGTGGCACAGGGCACCGTCAAGTGGTTCAACAGTGAAAAGGGCTACGGTTTCATCGCGGTCGATGGAGGTCAGGACGTCTTCGTCCACTTCTCCGCGATCCAGATGGACGGCTACAAGTCGCTAGACGACGGCCAGCGCGTCGAGTTCGAGGTCGCGCAGGGGCAGAAGGGCCCGCAGGCGGAGCAGGTCCGCCTAATTTGAAGCGAAGTCCAGCCGGGCACCGCACCCGGGTCCGCGACGACCTAGCGCCGATCCCATGAACGGGGTCGGCGCTTCTTTGGCTTTGTAGCCCGCCGAATTGCTGCATGATGCATTGGTCTTGCCATCTATTCGCGACTTTGCCCATTGCGGACAGGGGCACCTTTCAACAATTGACAGGTCACTAAACGCCCGGGTACGCGGTCCCCGCCAACAGCGCTCGGCCGGCGCTCGCCGGACGGCCGGCGCGGTGCCCCGCGAGGCCGACTTCGCTTGCACTCGCCTGGTCCGAGTGCTAAACAAGTCATTGGCACTCACCAACCGTGAGTGCCAATGGTCGGGGCGGTGGGGCCACCGTCGAGCCCTAAGGAGATGGGCTCGGCAGGGGCCGGTCGTCGCGGGCTTTCCGGCCCGGCCGGCGGACGTCACTGTCGCCAGGTAGTGACGTCCGAAGGTGCGTAAAGCAGGCGGTTCTCCGTGGCCGACCAGGCCGTGGCAACCGCGAGTGTCCAGGAGGACAACGCCGTATGGCCAAGATCATTGCGTTCGACGAGGAGGCGCGCCGCGGCCTCGAGCGGGGCATGAACACCCTCGCCGACGCCGTCAAGGTGACGCTGGGCCCCAAGGGCCGCAACGTCGTGCTCGAGAAGAAGTGGGGCGCGCCCACCATCACCAACGATGGTGTGAGCATCGCCAAGGAGATCGAGCTCGAGGACCCGTACGAGAAGATCGGGGCCGAGCTGGTCAAGGAGGTCGCCAAGAAGACCGACGACGTCGCCGGTGACGGCACGACGACGGCGACCGTCCTGGCCCAGGCGCTGGTCCGCGAGGGCCTGCGCAACGTCGCCGCCGGCGCCAACCCGATGGCCCTGAAGCGGGGCATCGAGGCGGCCGTCGCGCGCGTCGCGGAAGAGCTGGCCAAGATCGCCAAGGACGTCGAGACGAAGGAGCAGATCGCCTCCACCGCCTCGATCTCCGCCGGCGACAGCAGCGTTGGCGAGATCATCGCCGAGGCGATGGACAAGGTCGGCAAGGAAGGCGTCATCACCGTCGAGGAGAGCAACACCTTCGGCCTCGAGCTCGAGCTCACCGAGGGCATGCGCTTCGACAAGGGCTACATCGCGCCTTACTTCTGGACCGACCCGGAGCGTATGGAGGCCGTCCTCGACGACCCGTACATCCTGATCGTCAACAGCAAGATCTCGTCGGTCAAGGACCTGCTCCCGATCCTCGAGAAGGTCATGCAGGGCGGCAAGCCGCTGCTGGTCATCGCCGAGGACGTCGAGGGCGAGGCCCTGGCCACCCTGATCGTCAACAAGGTCCGTGGCACCTTCAAGTCCGTCGCCGTCAAGGCCCCGGGCTTCGGTGACCGCCGCAAGGCCATGCTGACCGACATCGCGATCCTCACCGGCGGCCAGGTCGTCAGCGAGGAGCTGGGCCTCAAGCTCGAGGCCGTCGGCCTCGACATGCTGGGCCACGCCCGCAAGGTCGTCGTGACCAAGGACGAGACCACCATCGTCGACGGTGGTGGCGACCAGGACCAGATCCAGGGTCGGGTCAACCAGATCCGCGCCGAGATCGACAAGAGCGACTCCGACTACGACCGCGAGAAGCTGCAGGAGCGCCTGGCCAAGCTGGCCGGCGGTGTTGCGGTCATCAAGGTCGGCGCGGCCACCGAGGTCGAGCTCAAGGAGCGCAAGCACCGCATCGAAGACGCGGTCCGCAACGCGAAGGCCGCCGTCGAAGAGGGCATCGTCCCCGGTGGTGGCGTCGCGCTGGTGCAGGCCGGCAAGACCGCCTTCGACAAGCTCGACCTGGTTGGCGACGAGGCGACCGGCGCGACGATCGTGAAGATCGCGCTCGACGCCCCGCTCCGCCAGATCGCCGTCAACGCCGGCCTCGAGGGTGGCGTCGTCGTGGAGAAGGTCCGCAACCTGGAGACCAACTTCGGCCTCAACGCCGCGACCGGTGACTACGTCGACCTGCTCAAGGCCGGCATCATCGACCCGGCCAAGGTGACCCGTTCGGCGCTGCAGAACGCGTCGTCGATCGCGGCCCTGTTCCTCACCACCGAGGCTGTGGTGGCGGACAAGCCGGAGAAGGACAAGGCCCCGGCTGCGCCGGGCGGCGGGGACATGGACTTCTAAGTCCCCCCACAGCAACAAACCAAAGGGCGGTCCGCGCGAGCGGGCCGCCCTTTCGGCTGTCCAGGTTCGCGCAGGCTTTGCTCTGCACCCATATACGCAACACCCCCGCTGACCTGCGGTGCGTATATGGGTGCAGAGCAAAGCCGCCGAAACAGCCGGCGCTAGCGGCGTTGGTTGCGGCGTTTGTCCGCTCGGCTTGTCGCGTTGCGGGGTGGCCCGGGAGCAGGAAGATCACCGGGCAGCGTCAGGTCTTCGTCTACGACGGGTGGCGGTTCGCCAGCCGTGGGTAGGTCACCAGAGGGTTCCGATGCCGTCGGCTCGTCCTCGAGGCTCATTCCGGCACGGTAGGGGCTCGGCGGCCGTCCCGCTGGGTTTCGCGACACAATGCACCGCGCGGGCTACACGCTCCTCCGGTACAGGAAGAAGACCCGCTCGATGCGGGCGCCCGAGTTGGTCGAGTAGAACGGCACCGGGCCGACCCAGCCGATCTGGGCCGACGACAGCCCCGCCGCGTGCTGTTCGCGCAGGCACCGCCGCAGCAGGACGCCCCCGACGCCCAGGCCGCGCGCCGCGGCGGCCGTGCCCATCGGGCCGAAGTACGACGGCCGCGACGAGCCCCAGCAGGCGAAGCCCAGCACCGCGCCGTCCCGCACCGCGTAGTGGATCCCCTCCGACGCCGCCACCTCGGCGCCCCAGCCGGGTCCGAACTCCGCGGCCGCGAACTCCGCCAGCCCCGGCACGTCGGCTGGCACCGCCCGGCGCACCGCCACCCCGGCCGAAGCCAGTCGCGCCTCCGCCTCCGTGGTCGGGGCCAGCGCGGGCGATCCCGGTGTCAGGTCCGCCGTCATGTTCCACGCGATGTCAGCCCGCGCGTACCCCGACGCCTCGGCCAGGCACACCGCCGCCGTGTAGCGCACGTCGATGCCCGGCCACGCGTACACCGGCGCGTTGCCGACCAGGGCGATCGAGGTGGCGCCGAACTCGGCGAGAGAAGCCTCCGCTCGAGCCAGCAGCGCCCGTCCGATGCCGTGTCGCCGATGCTCGGGATGCACCGCGATCAGGTCGACGTGCCCGACCGAGGGGTCGCCGTAGCCGGTCGAGCCGAGCACCACGCCGACGACGGCCGAGCCCAGCAGGGCGACCCAGCCGGTGATCCGGCGTTCACCGGCCGACCCCGGCACCGGGCCGGGTGAGCGCAGCCGGTCGACGATCTGGTCCGCCTCGATCGAGTCGGACGGCAGGTCCAGGGCCATCCGGCAGAGCGCGGCGACGTCGGCCTCGCGTTCGGGGGTCAGCTCGGCAAGCTCGTACGCATGATCCACGAGCCGGAGGCTACCTGGCCGCGCGCACGGCCGCTGCCGCGTCGACCAGCCCGCCCGCGCGGGAGGGGCACGAATTGGGAACCGGCGGCCCGGCGGTGCCGAGCAACAGTGACCGCGTCCGTGGGACGTCGCCGATCAGAGCGGGGTTGGCCGACCACATCAGCGCGACCACTCCGGCGACGTGCGGCGCGGCCATCGATGTGCCGGTGAGCGCGCCGTACCGGCCACCGGGCAGCGCGGACACCACGTCGACACCGGGCGCGACCACGTCCGGCTTGTCGACCCCGCCCGGCGCCGGCCCGCGGCTGGACGACGGCGCCAGCCGGCCCGCGGAGTCGACCCCGCCCACCGTCAGGACCGAGGGATAGGTGGCGGGTGGGTCGGCGACCGAACCGCAGGTCGGCCCGGTGTTCCCGGCTGCCACGACCACGAAGATGCCCGCCGCGGACAACGCGGCCATCGCGGGCTCCAACGCGCGCCGGTCGCAGCCCTCGATCGACGGGCAGCCCCACGAGTTGGTCAGCACCTGCGGCGCCCGGTCGGGCCGCCCGGCGGTGAACGGGTCGCCTCCGGCCGCGAACGGCGCCAGCATGAACTGGAGGCAGTCCAGGTAGTGGGCCGGGTTGCCCATGTTGCGGGCCAGGTTGACGCAACCGACCCACTGCGCGCCCGGCGCCACGCCGATGCCGTCGCGACCGACCGCACTGCCGAGCGTGTGCGTGCCGTGCACACCCGAGTCGGTCGGCGTCGACGTGCCGGACCACGGGTCGAACCACGAGTCGTCGCCACCCCGGAAGCCGGGCGCCAAGGCCGGATGCGTGCCGTCGACGCCCGAGTCGGAGCTGCCGACCACGATGCCCTGCCCGGTCGCTCCCGAGGCCCAGGCGACCGGCGCACCGATCTGGGTGAGGTTCCACTGCGGCCCGGTCGGCGCGGGCGACGAGCCCGCGCTCAAGGCCAGGGCCGGCGCCGGCAGCGGGCGCAGCCGCTGGTCGACCAACACCCGGTCGACGTCGGACCGGCGCGACAGCAGGGAGCGCAACGCCGGCCCGCCGCCGTGCACCTCGATCCCGTTCACCAAGTAATAAGACGTGTACGAGAAATGCCACCGGTCGAGCGAGCGGCGCAGGTCGGCCTGGGTGCGGTCGGCGTGCGCGACCAGCCGGTGGTAGACCTCGGTCGTGCGCGCGGTCAGCGCGGCCTGACCCGTGCCGCCCGGCAGCCCGGACAGGTCGGCCTGGCTGGAGAGCACGACGAACAACCGCTCGCCGGCGAAACCGGGCTGCCCAGGCCCGAGATAGACGCCGACACCGCCCAACACGAGCAGGCCGGCCAGTCCGAGAGCGAGCGGGCGCCGCAAACGCACGAGTCCGAAGCCCAGCGCCAGCAGCACTCCGGCGAAGAGCGCGCAGCCGGCGGCGACGAAGGCCCAGAACGGCACGTCGCGCCCGAGCAGCAGCAGCGACACCTCTTCGGGATCGGTGAACGCCAGCGGACCGACCACCCCGAGCCCGACCAACCAGGCAACAGAAGGCCCGCCCGAAGGCCGCAGTGCCGCTAGCGCCAGACCGACCATCGGCAGCCCGAGCAGCACCAGCAGGTGCGGGCCGCTCTGCCCGACGCCCGCACCGAGCAGCGCCAGCGCGACGCCGGCCCGCGGTCCACCGACCCAGATGGTCCGCGCCCGGCTCCAACCGGCCATCGGGGCCCAGAACGCCGGACCGAGCACGGCCGCGGCGAGCCACCCGACGCAAGCCGCGGCGACCACGGCGAGCACGGTCTCCAGCACCCCGCCCAGCGCACCCAGCCACAACCACGGCAGAAGCAGCAGCAACCCGCCGGCCGCCGGGAGTGGCGGCCGCCACAGCCGACCGAGCCGACCGGGCCGACCGACGACCACCGCACCGACCGCCGCCAACGCCGCCAACAGCGCCAGATAGAGCTCGTGCTGGACCACCGGAACAACGCGCGCCGAGGTCAGCACGGCCAGCACCACGGCGGCGGTGAACCAGGCGCGGCCGGTCGCCCGCAGCGCCGGATCGGTCGCCAGCGTGCGCGTGAGCATCGCCGGCACGCAGACCAGCAGGAAACCCACGAGGCCGATGGCGGGCCACCGCCAGCCCGGCAGGGACACGGCGGTCAGCAGGGCGAACTGGTCGGCCAGGTAGCCCAGGCTCTGGCTGACCACCGTGCCCAGCACGACCCAGCAGCCGGCCACGATGGCGGCCACGACACCGAGCCAGCGCGGCGGCGCGGGCCGTGGCGTGACCGCCGGAAAGACCATGGGCGCCAGCATAGGGTCGGCCGGGGTTACCGTGGATCCGTGCGTGACCCCGCGATATCCCGTTTCGCCGCCAGCCACCTCTCCGCGACCCGGCGAGCCGACGACCTGCGCCGCCTGCGCAGCGAGCGGTTCGACGTGCTCGTCGTCGGCGGTGGCGTGACCGGCGCCGGCGCCGCCCTGGACGCGGCGTCCCGTGGCCTCAAGGTCGCCCTCATCGAGGCGCGCGACTACGCGGCCGGCACGTCGAGCCGGTCGAGCAAGCTCATCCACGGCGGCCTGCGCTACCTGGAGCAGCTCGAGTTCCACCTGGTGCACGAGGCGCTCACCGAGCGCGGCCTGCTCGCCACCCGGCTGGCGCCACACCTGGTGCGCCCGGTGCCGATCCTGGTGCCGCTCCAGGCGGGTGGCCTGCCCGGGCGGGCCTTCCGGCGGGGCTACTACGGCATGGGCGTCGCCGCGTACGACGTGTTCGCGGGTGTCTTCGGGCACGGCCGGGGCATGCCGCTGCACAAGCACCTGACCCGCGAGGGCGCACGGCGGCTGTTCCCGAGCCTGCGCGGCGACGTGACCACCGGCGCGATCCGCTACTTCGACGGCCAGGTCGACGACGCCCGGCTGGTCGTCACGCTCGCCCGCACCGCCGCCAGCCTGGGCGCCGCGATGGTGACCAGCGCCCGCGCGGTCGGCTTCCTGCGCCAGGCCCGCGAGGTCGTCGGCGTCCGGGTCCGCGACATGGAGGCGCGGCCCGGCGACCCCGACGCCGAGTTCGAGGTACGCGCCCGCACGGTGATCGCCGCCACGGGCGTGTGGAGCGACGACATGTCGCGGATGCTCGGCGACGTCGGCGTCCGCCCCGGCTTCCGGGTCCGCGCGTCCAAGGGCGTGCACCTGGTGGTCCCGCGGAGTGCGATCACCGGCGAGGCCGGCCTGATCCTGCGCACGCCGACCTCGGTGCTCTTCGTGATCCCGTGGGGCGGTCACTGGATCATCGGCACGACCGACACCGACTGGGAGCTCGACCGGTCGCACCCGGCCGCGTCCGCTCGCGACATCCAGTACATCCTCGACCAGGTCAACCCCTGGCTGGCCAGGCCGCTGTCGACCGCCGACATCGAGGGCGTGTACGCCGGCCTGCGCCCCCTGCTCTCCGGCGAGGCCGACGCCACCTCGAAGCTGTCCCGCGAGCACGCGGTGATCGAGCCGATGCTGGGCCTGCTGCTGGTCGCCGGCGGGAAATACACGACGTACCGCGTGATGGCCGCCGACGTGGTCGACCGGGCGGTCCGGCGCCTCGGCGGCGGTCAACCGTCGACCACCGCCGACCTGCCGCTGCTCGGCGCCGACGGGTTCGCGGCCACCTGGCGGGACCGGGCCGACCTGGCCCGGCGCCGGGGTGTGCCGGCCGGCGTGGTCGAGCACCTGCTGGAGCGCTACGGCACGCTGACCGGCGAGCTGCTGGCACTGGTCGAGACCGACCCCACGTTGGCGGCCCCGCTGGCCGGTGCCCCCGAATACCTGGCGGCCGAGGTGGCCTACGCGGCGTACGCGGAAGGCGCCCTGCATCTCGACGACGTGCTCACCCGGCGCACCCGGATCTCGTTCGAGACCGCCCACCGCGGCAGCGAGTCAGCGCGGCACGCGGCCGAGGTGCTGGGCGGGGTGCTCGGCTGGGACCAGGCGGTCCAGGATCGCGAGGTCGAGCACTACCTGGCCCGGGTCGACGCCGAGCGGGAGTCGCAGCGGATGCCCGACGACGCCACCGCCGACGCGGCCCGGATGGGCGCGGCCGACGTCCGCGGCCTGGCCGCCGACCGGGGCCTGGAGATCCCGACCAGCGCGGCCCTGTAAAGCCCTAGACCACCTTGCCCGGGTTCAGCAGCCTGGTCGGATCGAGCGCACCCTTGATGGCCCGGTGCACCGCCATGCCGACCGGGCCGATCTCCTGCTCCAGCCAGTCCTTCTTCAGCAGGCCGACGCCGTGCTCACCGGTGCAGGTGCCGCCCATGCCGAGGCCGAGCCGCATGATCTCGTCGAAGGCGCCACGGCCCCGCGCGACCGAGTCCGGGTCGAGCCGGTCGACCACGATGTTGGGGTGCAGGTTGCCGTCGCCGGCGTGCCCGACGACGCCGATCGGCAACGCGTACTCGGCCGCGATCTTCTCGATGCCGTCGAGCATCGCGGCCAGCGCGGTCCGGGGCACGGCGATGTCGTCGACGATGATCCCGCCGCTGCCCTCCGGGTAGGTGTCGGCGGCGAACTTCTCCATCGCCGGGTGCGCCAGCCGGCGGGCCCGCAGGAGCTCGGCCGCCTCGACCTCGTCGGTGGCCGCGAACACCTCCAGCGCGCCGGCCGCCGTACAGACCGCCTCGATCTCGGCCAGGTCTCCGGCGGCCCGCGAACCGGTGTCGACGGCGGCCAGCAGCAGCGCCTTGGCATCGGTGCGCAGGCCCATCGGCCGCAGCGCCTCGATCGCCTTCAGGTGGGTCTGGTCGAGCAGCTCCAGCAGGCTCGGCGCGTAGCCGCCGGAGGAGATGGCGGCGACGGCGGCACCGGCCGCGGCGGTGGTCGGGAACAGGGCGATCAGCGTCAGTGAGGTGTCGGCGGCCGGGCGCAACCCGACCACGACCTCCGTGATCACCCCGAGCGTGCCCTCCGAGCCCACGAACAGCTTGGTCAGGTCATAACCGGCGACACCCTTGGCGGTACGCCGGCCCGTGCGCAACACCTCGCCGGAGGCCAGCACGACCTCGAGGCCCAGCACGTACTCGGCGGTGACCCCGTATTTCACGCAGCACATGCCGCCCGCGTTGGTGGCCACGTTGCCGCCGATGGTCGACGACTCCCACGAGCCCGGGTCGGGCGGGTAGCGCAGCCCCGCAGCGGCGACGGCGGCGGCCAGCGAGGCGTTGACGACGCCCGGTTGCACCACGGCGTACCGGTTGATCGGGTCGATCTCGACGATCCGGTCCATCGCGACCGTCGAGAGCACCACGGCACCGTCGATCGCGTTGGCCGCGCCGGCCAGTCCCGTCCGCGCGCCCTGCGGCACGATCGGCACACCCGCCTCGGCTGCCGCGCGCACCACCGCGACCACCTCGGCGGTCGTCCTGGGCCGGACCACCACGGCCGGCGTACCGTACGGCACCAGGTCGGCCTCGTCGCGCTGGTGCACCCGGAGCAGGTCGGGATCGGTCAGGACGGCGCCGTCGGGCAGCACCGCGGTCAACCGCGTCACGAGGTCAGCCATACCCGCGACGTTAGCCTTCTCTCGTGGTCTATCTCGATCCGCCCGCGTGGCCGCACCGTGGGCGACTCTGGTCGCACCTGGTCAGCGACGTCTCGTACGCCGAGCTCCACGTCTTCGCCGAGATGCTCGGCTCGCCGCCCAGGGCGTTCGACCGCGACCACTACGACCTGCCGGCGAACCGCTTCGCGATGGCGGTCTGGCTGGGCGCCACCGTGGTGCCGAGCCGGGAGATCGCGCGGGTGCTGCGGGAGTCCGGCCTGCGCCGCCCCAAGCACCTCAATGGTCGAGGGCACCCAGCTCGCGGATGAGGTTGGCCCGGGCCGGCTCGGTCCACCGCTCCGCCAGGTCCGGGTCGCGGTAGAGCGCGGGCAGCTCCAGCAGCCGGCGCAGGATCGCCGCCCGGCCGGCGCGGAACTCGGCGTCCGGCACGAACTCGTACTCGCTCCGGACGGCGGCGGCGTACGCGTCGTAGGCCGCCGGGTGGCTGGCCAGCACGGCCAGGTCCGCGTCGCAGAGCAGTGCGCCGTCGGCGTCGCCGACCTGCACCGCGTGGCCGGCCGTGAGCAGCACGAGCCGGCGTACCGCGTCGATCGCCGCCGTCGGCACACCCAGGGTGACCAGCGAGACCACCGCGAGCTCGGCGGAGGCCCGCTCGTTCCCGTCACCCGGCGTGTGCGGGTCGTATACGGCGTCGTGGAACCACGCGGCCAGGCGCACGAGGTCGGGTTGCTCGGCCCGGTCGGCCTCCTCGTCCACGATGGAGAGCACGGTCGCCAGGTGCTCCAGCGTGTGGTAGTGCCGGTGCGGCTCGGCCCAGCGGGCCAGCAGCGCGGAGCCCTCGGCATCGACGGCCTGGTCGTCGGCGGTCGCACCGGCGCCTCGGGCGGCGGACCGCCAGGCGCTCGCAAGATCCCTCACCCGTCCATTCTCGCTCGTGATCGACGGCGGCGTGGCCAGCGTCGCTACGCTGTCCCCATGACGCCGGCCATGATCACGCCCGGGCCCGCGACCGGGCTCAAGCAGCGCGGCGGCCAAGGCTGGCGCGTAGTCGTGCTGTTCTGCGTGATCGGCTTCATCGCGCTCTGCGCCATCGCCATGTCGGTCGTCCTCGGCTGGAACATCGGCATCCAGGCCACCGTGATCGGCCTGGCCGCGGCGATCCTGCCGGTGCCCGTGCTGGTCGCCTGCTTCCTGTGGCTCGACCGCTACGAGCCGGAGCCGGCTGTGCTGCTCGCCGTCGCGTTCGCCTGGGGCGCGTTCGTCGCGACCCTGGTCTCGTACGGCGTCAACACCGGGGCCGTGCACCTCTTCGCCAACCTGGGCCTGCCCGACAGCCTGGTCGCGGTGCTGGTGGCACCGTTCATCGAGGAGACGACCAAGGCCCTCGGCCCGTTGCTGATCCTGCTGCTGTTCCGGCGGGAGTTCTCCGGCATCACCGACGGCATCGTGTACTGCGGGCTGTCCGCGGTCGGCTTCGCGATGGTGGAGAACATCCTCTACCTCGGCGGCCACGGGTACGCCGCGGGCGCGGAGCAGTACGGTCCGGCGTTCGGCGCGCAGATGCTGATCCTGACCTTCATCGTCCGGATCTTCCTGACCGGTTTCGCCCACCCGCTGTTCACCTCGATGACCGGCATCGGGCTGGGCATCGCGGCCCGCTCCGCCGACCGCTGGGTGCGCGTCTGCGCCCCGCTGGCCGGCCTGCTGGTCGCGATGATGCTGCACGGCACCTGGAACCTGGTGCCGACGCTGGCCCTGAGCACGGGCGAGGGCCTGATCCTGCTGTACGGCTACATCGCCGTGATGGTGCCGGTGTTCTTCGCCGTGGTCGGCCTGACCATCTGGCTGCGCGGTTGGGAGGGTCGGCTCACCGAGCGGGCGCTGCCGGTCTACGTGCGGGCCGGGTGGCTCAGCCCGCCCGAGGTGGCCGCCCTCGGCTCGCTGGCCCGCCGGCACTCGGCCCGGCAGTGGGCCCGCCGCGTCGCCGGACCGCCCGGGGTCAAGGCGATGCGCGACTTCCAGTTCGCCGCCACTCGGCTCGCGCTGCTGCGCGACGGGCTCGACCGGGGCCTGGACAGCCGCCCGGCCGACCGGGCCCGCGCCGCCGAGGACGAGCAGCGGCTGCTGGCCGAGATCTCGGCATATCGCCAGGTGTTCGTCGGCCGCGATCCGCAGGTGCCGCCGGCCGTCTGGGACGGCGCCGGCTACCAGGTGATGTTCCCGGACGGGGTCCAGCGGCCGCTGGCCGCGCCGGAGGATCCGGTGGTGCCGATCCCGGTGGTGCTCGCGCCGCCGGTGCCCTACTACGGGCCGCCGGCGCCCTACTGGGGCCCGACCTACAGGTAGAGCCCGGTGGAGCCGTCCTCCACCCGCTGCGCGGCCACGGCGTGCACGTCGCGCTCGCGGAGCAGCACGTACTCCCGGCCCTGCAGTTCGACCTCGGAGCGGTCCTCGGGGTCGAAGAGCACCCGGTCGCCGATCACGATCGAGCGGACGTGC
This sequence comes from Asanoa hainanensis, assembly GCF_900188485.1. Lineage (GTDB taxonomy): Bacteria > Actinomycetota > Actinomycetes > Mycobacteriales > Micromonosporaceae > Asanoa > Asanoa hainanensis. The sequence goes on along the minus strand of NZ_FZPH01000013.1, from coordinate 183,460 downwards.
GGGCCGACGCCGACAGCCGTCGCCCACGCCAGCCGCCGGCCCATGGACGCGGTGGCCGGGATCACGATGCCGGCGGTGGAACGGCGCTCGCCCTCGGCACCGTCAAGCTTGACGAGCACGCGGTCGTGGAGCATCCGGATGGGCAGCTTCTCGGTCTCAGAGTCGGCCATCACGCCGGGAACGCTACCGCGCGGCCGGACCAGCCTGACCCGCAGGGCGAATCACGGTGCGATGGGCCAAAGGCGGGCTCGCGTTCCCGCTACGGTGGGAGGGCGATTCACGAGTCAGGGGGAGTCTTGGGTCGTTTCCAGCACGTCAGGGCGAGCGTCGGGCGCGCGTACCGGCTCGGCCGCGACTCGGTGCGGTCCGCCCGCACCCGGGAGCTGACCAGCGGCGGCGGCGGCGAGCACTTCCAGCCGGTCGTGCCCGAGGCCGAGCCGCCGCCACCGCCACCGACCGCGGCGACGCATCCCTCGACGACGAGCCGCGACGACGCCGACGTGCCGTACAGCTTGCGCATCTCGGCCGCCTGGTCCTGGCGCCTGCTGGTGCTGGCGATCGCGGTCTACGGCGTGGTCCGGGTGATCGGGATCCTGCGCTTCGTGGTCATCCCGCTGGCCATCGCGCTGCTGCTGACCGCTTTCCTGTCGCCGGCCGTCGGCTGGCTGCTGCGGGCCCGGCTGCACCGCACGTTCGCGGTGGTCGTGGTGATGATCTGCGGCCTGGCGGCGGTGGCGGGCACGCTGACGCTGGTGGTCAACGAGTTCGTCTCCGGCGCGCCGCAGCTGGGCGCCGACGCCGCCAAGGGCGTCAAACAGATCCAGAACTGGCTGCAGACCGGCCCGCTGCACCTGAGCGACGCGCAGATCACCCGCTACATCGACGAGGCCCAGTCGTGGATCACCGACAACTCGTCGCGCTTCACCAGCGGCGCGATAGCGACGGCGGCGACGGTGGCCGAGCTCGCGACCGGCGCGCTGCTGGTGCTCTTCTCGACGTTCTTCTTCCTCCGCGACGGCCGCAAGATCTGGCGCTTCATCGTGCGGCTCTTCCCGCTGGGCGCCCGCTGGCGAGTCGACGACGCGGGCCAGGCGTCGTGGTCGGCGCTGGGCAACTACGTGCGGGCGACGGTGCTGGTCGCGTTCATCGACGCGGTGGGCATCGGCATCGCCCTGGTGATCTGCCGGATCCCGTTCTCGTTCGCCCTGGCCGCCCTGGTGTTCCTGGGCGCCTTCATCCCGATCGTCGGCGCCACCCTCTCCGGAGCGGTAGCGGTGCTGGTAGCCCTGGTAGCCCAGGGCCCGATCGTCGCCTTGATCATCCTGGGCGCGGTGATCGGCGTGCAGCAACTCGAAGGCCACGTCCTGCAACCCCTGATCATGGGGCGCGCGGTGGCCCTGCACCCGCTCGCGGTGATCGTCAGCATCGCCTCGGGCGTGGTCATCGCGGGCATCGTGGGCGCGCTGATCGCGGTGCCACTGATCGCCGTCCTCAACGCCGCCGTCCGCCGCCTCAACAAACGCCGCCCCCCGAGCATCCCGCCAGGCATGGAAGTAGTCAGCACCAAGGGGTAGCGCGAACCGGCTATTTCGTTGCTGCCAGGCGTTTCAAGGCGCCTACCGCCACGTCCTGCTTCGTCGTGTACCAGAACGGGGGTAGGGAGTTGCGGAGGAAGGCGCCGTAACCCCGGGCGGTTTCCAGGCGGGAGTCGAGGACCGCTACCACGCCCTTGTCGCCGTGGGAGCGGATCAGGCGGCCGGCGCCCTGGGCCAGGCGGATCGCGGCGATCGGCACGCTGACCGCGGCGAAGCCCGAGCCGCCGCTGGCGTCGACCGCCGCCGCGCGGGCCGCGGCCAACGGCTCGTCGGGGCGGGGGAACGGCAGCCGGTCGATGACGACGAGCTGACAGGCGTCGCCCGGGACGTCGACGCCCTGCCAGAGGGACATCACGCCGAACAGGCAGCTGGCCTTGTCTTCGCGGAAGCGGCGGACCAGCAGCGGCAGCGCCTCGTCGCCCTGGAGGAGCACCGGCAGGTCGGTGCGGGCCCGGACGAGCTCGGCGGCCTGCTGAGCGGCCCGGCGCGACGAGAACAACCCCAGCGTGCGGCCGCCGAGCGACTCGACCAGGGTGATCAGCTCCTCGCCGGCCTGGGCGGGCAGACCGGACGCGGCCGGCCGGGGCAGGTGCGCGGCGACGTAGAGGATGCCCTGCTTGGCGTATTCGAACGGCGAGCCCACGTCGAGCGAACGCCACCCGGGGCCGCCGATCTCGGCCACCTCGCCGGCCGCGGTCGACAGGTTGGGCGAGCGGGCGGCAGTCTTCGTGGCGGCGGCCGCGGCGGCCGGCGTGCGGGGCGCGGGCGCCGGGCCGGGCAGGCCGAGTGCGCGGGCCACCGTGTCGAAGCGGCCCCCGAGGGCCAGCGTCGCCGAGGTCGCCACCACGGTGCGCTCCTCGTAGAGGTGGGTGGCCAGCGTGCCGGCCACCGACAGCGGCGCCACCACCAGCGCCCGCCGGCCCGAGCCCGGGCGGTCGGGCTTCTCGACCCAGGCCACGTCGTGGTCGTTCTCTTCGAGCAGCCGCTGCGCGGTCTTGGAGATGTCGCCGATCACCGCTTTGGCCTGCTGCTTGCGCACCGGGTCGGGATCGTCGGCCTTGATGTCGCCGATCTTCTCGAGCGCCCGCCGGGTGGCCGCGTCGAGCAGCGTGCAGGCCTCGCGCAGCGCGTCGGGCAGCCCGTCGACGATGCGGCCGGCGGGGGCCTCGGCGAGCCCGACGGCCAGCGCGTCGCCGGCCTCGAGCAGCGTCTCGGCCAGCTCGGGCTGGATCAGCGGGCGGGACCGGCGGGCGGCCCGGTCGACCACCTCCGGGGTCAGCTCTTCCTGGGACGCCGAGGAGACCCGGTCGGCCAGCTCGTGCGCCTCGTCGATGACCAGCAGCTTGTGCGGCGGCACGATGTGGCGCCCGGCGAGCATGTCGACGGCCAGCAGGCTGTGGTTGGTGATGACGACGTCGGCCTCGCGGGCCCGGGCCCGGGACGCCTCGGCGAAGCACTCCGTGCCATAGGGGCAGCGCTGCGCGCCGACGCACTCGCGGGCCGGCATCGAGACCTGCTTCCAGGCCAGGTCGTCGACGCCCGGGTCGAGCTCGTCGCGGTCGCCGGTCGCGGTCTCCATCGCCCACTCCTGCAGGCGGAGGATCTGCTTGCCCAGCTTGCCGGCCTCGCCGAGCCACTTGACGGGAGCGGGAGCGGCAGGGGAGGCGGCGGGCGCGTCGAACAGCGTGTCTTCCGGCTCCTCCTCGGCCGAGTTCTCCAACCGGGCCAGGCAGAGATAGTGGTGGCGTCCCTTGAGGACGGCGAAGGTCGGTCGGCGGCCCAGCACCGGCTCGACCGCGTCGGCGAGCCGGGGCATGTCGTGGTCGACCAGTTGCGACTGCAGCGCCAACGTCGCCGTCGAGATGACCACCGGGCCGTCGACGGTCAGCGCCGGCGCCAGGTAGCCGAGCGACTTGCCCGTGCCCGTGCCGGCCTGCACCAGCAGGTGCTCGCGGTCGGCCAGGCTCTCGGCGATCGCGGCCGTCATCCGCTGTTGGCCCTCGCGGGCCGAGCCGCCGGGAACCGCGCCCACCGCGGCGGCGAGCAGTGCCTCGGCGGACGGACGGGTGCGCGCTGACGAGGTCACCGTGCGACCGTACCCGTACCCCCCGACGATCCCCGCCCGCGCCACGTGCCGTTAACCCGCGGACGCGAGAGTGGTAACCCACGGATCGGTTAGGGTATTTGCGTGTCGAGCGACAACGTCCGGGTGGTCTACCGCAAATATGACGGATCCGCCCACAGGGACTATCCCGCTCGTCGCCTAGCCGAAGACGACCTGGGCGTCTGGCTTGGCGTGACTCGTGGCACCGAATCCGTCTACCACGGTCGGCCCTCCGTCGAGAAGATCCCGTTTGTCGTGCTCGTGCCGCACGACGCCTGGTGGAGCGGCATGTTCAACCCGCCGCCGCGCACCAGCGAGGTCTACTGCGACATCACCACGCCCGCCCAGTGGCGGGGCGACACCGTGCACCTGATCGACCTCGACCTCGACGTGGTCCGCAGAAGGGCGACCGGCACGGTCGAGCTGCGCGACGAGGACGAGTTCGCCGACCACCGGGCCCGCTTCGGCTACCCCGACGACCTGGTCGCCCACGCCGAAGCCGCGGCCAAGCTGCTCTTCCAGGCCTTGGGCGACGGCACCGAGCCGTTCGCCACGGCGTACCGCAAGTGGTTGGCCCTGGTCGTCTGAGACCTAGGAGAGCACGCGGGCGATCTTCTCCGGGTTGAGCTGGTTGTACGCGGCCGTCACGCGCCCGTCGTGGATCGCGAACGAGAGCACCGACCGGAACGGCCGGCCGTCCTTGTAGGTCGCGTCGGCCAGCACCCCGATCGCGCCGTCGACCTCGACGATCTCGAACCGCAGGTCGGCGGTCTCGCTCGGCAGGAGGCGCAGCAGCCCGAGCACGAACGTGGCCACCCGCTCGGCGCCGACGATCGGCTGGCGGGCCGCCGGGAAGTAGCCGCCGGAGTCGCCGACGAAGACCACGTCCGGTGCCAGCACCGCCATGAGCGCGTCCAGGTCGCCGGTCTCGGTCGCGCCGAGGAACGCCTCGACCACGCGCCGCTGTTCGGCCCGCGAGGCGGTGTTGCGCGGCGCGCCGTCGGTGACCGCGCGCCGGGCCCGCGACGCCAACTGGCGGGCGGCCGGCACCGTGCTGCCCATCGCGGTGGCGATCTCGTCGAACGGCACACCGAACGCGTCGTGCAGCACGAACGCCACCCGCTGCTCCGGGGTGAGCCGCTCCAGCACGACCATCAGGGCCGTGCCCAGCTCTTCGCCGAGCACGGCGCGGTCGGCGGGGTCGGGGGCGAAACCGTCGGGGCCGAGGCGGGTCACCACGGGCTCCGGCAACCACTGACCGGGGTACGCCTCGCGGCGCACGCGGGCCGAGCGCAGCACGTCGAGGCAGATCCGGGCGGTGGCCGTGGTCAGCCAGCCCCGCAGATCGCGGATCTCGGCGCGGGCGGCCGGGTCGGACAGGGCCCCTGAGCAGCGCAGCCAGGTCTCCTGCACGGCGTCTTCGGCCTCGGCCCGGCTGCCCAGCATGCGGTAGGCGACCGCGGTCAGATGGTCCCGCTCGGCTTCGAACTCGCTTGCCAGGTCTTGCATGCCGGCCTCCCCTTGTGGGCATTCTGCCAGCGTCGGCATTGCCGCCGGCCGCCGCCTAGCGCACGTGGAGTGACCGATATGCCTGATATGCGGAGCTTGTTGCGCGTGCGATCCGAGAGTCCGGACGTCCCGATCGACCTCGACGCGATCGACCCCAAGTCGACCCCGGGCCTGCCGGGCCGCAAGGTCACCGGCAAGGACCCGAAGCTGTGGGCCCGGGCCGAGGTCGAGCGGATCGGCGCAGAGCTGGCCACGCAGCAGGAGATGCTGTTCGCCCAGGCCGCCGTGGACGACGGCCAGGGCCGGTCGGTGCTGCTGGTGCTCCAGGCGATGGACTGTGGCGGCAAGGACGGGGCGGTCAAGCGGGTCGCCGGCGCGATGAACCCGCTGGGCATGCACATCAAGGCGTTCGGCCCGCCGACGGCGCAGGAGCGCCGGGGTGGCTTCCTCTGGCGGATCCGCAAGGCCCTGCCGCCAGGCGGCTATGTCGGGGTGTTCAACCGGTCGCACTACGAGGACGTGCTGATCGTGCGGGTCAACGGGCTCGCGCCGGAGTCGGTCTGGCGGCCCCGCTACGAGAAGATCAACGACTTCGAGCGCGAGGTCGTCGACGGCGGCACCACGGTGGTCAAGGTGATGTTGCACATCTCGCGCGAGGAACAGCGGGAGCGGTTGATGCAGCGGCTGATCGACCCGGCCAAGCACTGGAAGTTCAACCCGTCCGACCTCGACTCGCGGGCGCGCTGGGACGACTACCACGCGGCGTACGCCGAGGCCCTGGCCAGGTGCGACTCCGACGCCGCTCCCTGGTACGTGCTGCCGGCCGACCGCAAGTGGTACCGCGACTGGGCCCTGTCCCATCTGCTCCGCCAGACGTTCGCCGACCTGAAGCTCAGCTACCCCCAGCCGGACTACGACTTGGCAGCGCAGCGGCGTCGGTTGGAAGCGGACGGTTGATCTAGATGAACAACAGGTGAACCAGAGGTTGCGTTCGGATAGACCCTGGTAGCCCCACGAAAAACGCGATCCGAGGTTTCCTAGCATTCGTTGAACGCGTTCCCCGGCGGCGCGTCCGGACACCCCCTTCGACGCGACGAGGTCCGTGCCGTGAAGTTCACCTTCCGTCCAAACGACGGCGCTTTTTACGAGCTCTTCACCAGAGCCGCTGACAACCACGTCCGCGGCACCGAGCTCCTGCAGGAACTGGCGCTGCCCGGCGTCGACGTGCAGTCGGTCAGCGAGCGGCTCACCGAGGTCGAGCACGACAGCGACCAGATCACGCACGAGCTGTACCAAAAGATCAACTCGACGTTCGTGACCCCGTTCGACCGCGAGGACATCTACCGGCTCGGCTCGCTGCTCGACGACGTGATGGACCACCTCGAAGCGGTCGGCAGCCTGCTCTACCTCTACGGGCTGACCAAGCTGCCGGCGCTGCCGCGGGAGATGCACGAGCTCGTCGAGGTGCTGGACCAGCAGGCCAAGCTGACCGCCGAGGCGATGCCGCGGCTCAAGTCGATGAAGGACCTCGAGGACTACTGGATCGAGTGCAACCGGCTCGAGAACGAGGGCGACCGGGCGTACCGGATGCTGCTCGTCCGGCTCTTCTCCGGCGAGTACGACGCGTTGACCGTGCTCAAGATGAAGGAGGTCGCCGACGAGCTCGAAGCGGCCTGCGACGCCTTCGAGCACGTGGCCAACACGGTCCAGACGATCGCTGTCAAGGAATCCTGAACCGTTGGACGCTCCGCTTATCGCCGTTCTCGCGGTGATCCTCGTCGCGCTGGCCTTCGACTACACGAACGGCTTCCACGACGCGGCCAACGCCATCGCCACCAGCGTCTCCACCCGGGCCCTGACCCCCGGCGTGGCCCTGCTGATGGCCGCCATCGGCAACTTCATCGGTGCCCACTTCGGCGAGAAGGTCGCCAAGACCGTCGGCAGCGGGCTGGTCAACCTGCCCACCGGCTCCGGCAGCCTGGGCGTGGTCTTCGCCGGCGTAGCCGGCGCGATCGTCTGGAACCTGATCACCTGGTACTTCGGCCTGCCCTCCTCGTCGTCGCACGCGCTGATCGGCGGCCTGGTCGGCGCCACCCTCGCCGCGTCCGGCACGGTGCTCTGGGCCAAGGTCCTGGACAGCGTCGTGCTCCCGATGGTCCTGTCGCCGCTGGTCGGCTTCGCACTCGGCTACATCGTGATGCGGCTGATCCGGTTCTTCTTCCGCAACGGGCAACCGAGCAAGCTCAACCGCGGCTTCCGCTGGGCGCAGACCGCGTCGGCCGCGGCGATGTCCGTCGGCCACGGCATGCAGGACGCCGCGAAGACGATCGGCATCATCGTGCTGGCGCTCTACGTCGGCGGGCACCAGAGCGACCCGGGCACGATCCCGGAGTGGGCGTTCTGGACATCGGCGTCGGTGCTGGCGCTCGGCACGTACGCGGGTGGTTGGCGGATCATCCGCACCCTGGGCCGCCGCATCATCCACCTGGGCCCGCCGGAGGGCTTCGCGGCGGAGACGGTGGCCAGCGGCGTGCTCTACTTCAACGCCCTGGTCCTGGGCGCCCCGATCTCGACCACCCACACGATCACCTCAGCGATCATGGGCGTGGGCGCGACCAAGAAGCTCTCCGCGGTCCGCTGGGGCGTAGCCGGCAACATCGTCGGAGCATGGGTGTTGACGTTCCCGGCCGCCGGCGCAATGGCCGCCCTGACCTACTACGCGGTCCGCCCGATGTTCTAGAAGATCCAATTCATGACTCGGGTTCGCGGTGGTCCGGACCGTTCCTCCCGCGAGGGATCGCTCCGCTAGCGCTCCGCTTGCCAGGTCCGCGGTTGGTTTCCAGAACCAACCGCGGGCCTGTCGCTAGCGGGAGTCCTTGCGGGACTGGGCTCGCTTTGTCGCAGCTCGGGTGGTGGCGTGGCGTTTCAGGCGGTCCGGGGTGCGCTGGCTGCGGTCGGCTACCTGGTCGCCGCGTGGGTTGCGGCGGCCGCCTGACGATGGCGGAACCGGCGGCGGGGTGAAGGTTGCCGCTCGGGCTTCGGCGATGCGTTCCGCCTTGAAGGCGCGGGCGGCGGCGCGCGCGGCGGTGGCCAGGCGGCGGCTGACCCGGGCCAGGGCCTCTTCGAAGACCTCGGCCTTGTCGCGGTCGCGGCTGCCGCGTGGGTGGGCCTTGCCGCGTGCGCCCGTTGACCGCACCCGGGTCGCTGACTGGCGGCGGTAGAGCTTCACGTACTTGTCGCGGGCCCGGCGCACCCGGGTGTGCAGTGCGACCAGTTCGTCCTCGTCGAGCGGGGCGAGCTGGTCGGCCGACGTCTCGCGGACCAGGCCCTGTTCGGTCTCCGTCAGCGTTCCGACAAGCGCCTGCATGGCCGACCCCCTGGGGAAGCGAAGATTTCCCTTATCTTCGCCGTGGGGGAGGGCCTATGGGCCGGTTTCCGCTAGTAGGTGACGCCGATCTGGGTGCGGACCTCGTCGAGCAGGCCCATCACCTCGAGGGTGGTGGCGTGGGGGATCAGGGGGCTTTCGATCAGGCCTGCTTCCAGGCAGCGCTGCACCTCGATCGCCTCGAACTGGTAGCCCGAGCCGTCCTGGGCCCGCGTCACCGTCGATGGGTCCGCGCCCGGGCGGTGCAGGGTGTAGCTGGTCGTGTTGAAGAACGACGGCATTTCGATCCGCCCGCCGGTGCCCGAGATCGTGGCCCGGGTGGGTGTCGTGCCCAGTAGGCCGCAGGTCAGCGTGGCCATCGCGCCCGAGTCGTAGCCGAACACGATCGCGGTGTTCTCGTCGGTGCCTTCCGGTCCGATCTTGGCCCACGACCGGACGTGGTCCGGGGCGCCGAGCACCAGGTGCGCCATCGTGACCGGGTAGACGCCCAGGTCGAGCAGCGCGCCGCCGCCCAGCTCCTTGGCGCGCAGCCGGTGCGACGGCGGGAACGGGCCGTAGATGCCGAAGTCGGCCGCCACGGTGGTCACCTCGCCGATCGCGCCGTCGGCGATCAGGTCCAGGACCGCGCGTACGGTCGGGTTGACCCGGGTCCACATGGCTTCCATGAAGAACACGCCGGCCGCCCGTGCCGTGTCGACGAGCTCGGCCGCGCTGGCCCGGTCAAGGGTGACCGGCTTCTCGCAGAGCACCGGCTTGCCGGCCCGCAGGCACTCCAGGGCCGCCTCGTGGTGTGCCGAGTGCGGGGTGGCCACGTAGATCGCGTCGACCTCGGGGTCGGCGGCCAGCTCCGCCCACGACCCGTACGCCCGGGGTGCGTCGAACCGGGCCGCGAACGACTTCGCCGAGTCGATCGACCGCGAGCCGACCGCGACCAGCTCGGCGCCGGGCGCGTAGCGCAGGTCGCCGGCGAACTTGGCGGCGATCCCGCCGGTCGCGAGGATTCCCCATCTCGTCATGGCCCGCACGCTAGTCCACCTCGCTGCGGATAGGCTCGGCCGGTGGTCGAGGAGTTCGCAGTGCCACCCCAGATCGCCGACCACGCGCGGCGGTTCGTGGCCGAGGGCAAGACACCGGCGACGCCGCGGTTGGCGGCGACCGTTCTCCTGTTGCGACCGGCAGGAGACAGCGGGTTCGAGGTCTACCTGATCCGCCGGGTCGCGGCGATGGCCTTCGGCGGGATGTACGCGTTCCCCGGCGGCGGTGTCGACCCCACCGACTCCCAGGCCGACCTCGGCATCGACCCGACCGGGCTGGCCGCCCGGCTGGCCACCGACCCGCAGCGCGCCCAGGCGATCGTCTGCGCCGCCGCCCGCGAGGTCTTCGAGGAGGCCGGCGTCCTGCTCGCCGGCCCGACCGGCGACACCGTGGTCGGCGACGTCAGCGGCGACGACTGGGAGGCCGCCCGGCACGCGCTGGTCGGCCGGGACCTCGGCTTCGCCGACTTCCTCAAGACCCGCGACCTGACGTTGCGGGCCGACCTGCTGGCGCCGTGGAGCCGCTGGATCACGCCGGAGTTCGAGCCGCGCCGCTTCGACGCCTACTTCTTCGTCGCGGCGCTGCCCGGCGGGCAGGTCACCCGGGACGTCTCGGGCGAGGCCGACCACACCATGTGGATCCGCCCGGCGGACGCGGTGGCCCAGGCCCAGCGTGGCGATGTGGCCATGCTGCCACCGACGATCATGACGCTCCGGCAGGTCGCCGAGTGCGCGGACATCCCGTCGGTGTTCGCGGCCGCCGCCCGCCGCGAGCCGGCCGCCGGCACGATGCCGACGATCGACCTCACCGCGGACGGCGGCCCGCGCTTCAGGTACGGCTGACCGCGGTCAGGACGCCGCGAACGACGCCAGGTCGCGCCGCACCGCCGAAGCCGTGTGGGTGTCGGCCTTGACGAGCTCGGCCGGCGGGCCAGTGAAGAGCACCTCGCCGCCCTTGGTGCCGCCCTCCGGCCCGAGGTCGACGATCCAGTCGGCGTTCTTGATGACGTCGAGGTTGTGCTCGATCACGACCACCGAGTTGCCCTGGTTGACGAGCCGGTCGATGATCGCCAACAGATGCGAGATGTCAGACATGTGGAGGCCGGTGGTCGGCTCGTCCATCACGTACACCGTGCCGGTCTTGTGCAACTCGGTGGCGAGCTTGATGCGCTGGCACTCGCCGCCCGACAAGGTCGACAACGGCTGGCCCAGTCGCAGATAGTCGAGTCCCACGTCGTTGACCGCCGACAGGATCGTGCGCAGCTTCTTCTCGGTGAAGAACTCCGCCGCCTCGGCCGCCGTCAGCTCCAGCACGTCGGCGATCGACCTGCCCCGCAGGTGGTAGTCGAGCACCTCCTGCGAGAACCGCCGGCCCCGGCAGATCTCGCACGGTGACTTGAAACCGTCCATGAACCCGAGGTCCGTGTAGATCACCCCGAGGCCCTGGCAGTTGGCGCAGGCGCCCTTGGAGTTGAAGCTGAACAGCCCGGCGTTGACGCCGTTGGCCTTGGCGAACAGCCGCCGGATGTCGTCCATCAGGCCCGTGTACGTGGCCGGGTTCGAGCGGATCGAGGCACCCACCGCCGACTGGTCGATGTTGATCGCGTCCGGGAACTGGCTGAGGAACACCTCGTTGACCAGCGTGCTCTTGCCGGACCCGGCGACGCCCGTGACCACCGTGAGCACGCCCGTCGGGATGTCGACCGTCACGTTGCGCAGGTTGTTGAGCGTCGCGCCGCGGATGGTCAACGCGCCGGTCGGTGTGCGGGCCCGCTCCTTGAGCGGCAGCGCGTGCCGGATGAACCGGCCGGTCAGGGTCGGCGCCGACGCCAGGTCCGCGAAGCTGCCTTCGAAGACCACCTCACCGCCGTGCGCACCGGCCTTCGGACCCATGTCGACCACGTGGTCGGCCACCGCGATCACGTCGCGGTCGTGCTCGACGACCAGCACCGTGTTGCCCTTGTCGCGCAGCTTGACCAGCAGCTCGTTGAGGCGCTGCACGTCGTGCGCGTGCAGGCCGATGCTGGGCTCGTCGAAGACGTACATCATGTCGGTCAGGCTGCTGCTCAGGTGCCGGACCATCTTGATCCGCTGCGACTCGCCGCCGGACAGGCTGGTCGTCTCGCGGTCGAGCCGGATGTAGCCGAGCCCGATGGTCACCAGGTTGCGCACCCGGTCGGTGAGGCTCTCGACGATGGGTCGGCCCGCGCCCTCGACCGAGCCGGCCAGCTCGACCAACGTGGCCAGCAGCGACGTCGCCTCCATCGCCAGCAGGTCGGTGATGTGGTAGCCGGCGACCTCGACCGACAACGCCGCCGGAGACAGCCGGCCGCCCTTGCAGAGCGGGCACGTGCCGGTGGTGACGAAGCGGAGGAGGCTCTCGCGGTTGCGGTCGGACATCGCGCCGATGTCCTTCTTGATGTAGAGCCGAGTGAACTTGTCGACCAGGCCTTCGTACGTCGTGTTTATCTTGCCGCCCTGCCACTCGACCGGAACCTTGCCGGTGCCGTGCAGCAGCACCTCCCATTCCTGGTCGGAGTAGTCGCTCAGCGGCTTGTCGGCGTCGAACCAGCCGGACACCAGGTACGTGCTCAGGTACCAACCGCCGACCGCGAAGTCGGGGTGCAGCACGGCGCCCTCGCCCAGCGACTTCGACCGGTCGAGCAGCTTGTCGAGGTCGAGCGTGGTCACCCGGCCGAGTCCCTCGCACTCGGGGCACATGCCCTGCGGGTCGTTGAAGGAGAACGCGTTCGAGTAGCCGACGTGCGGGGTGCCGACCCGCGAGAACAGCAGCCGGACCAGCGGGTTGATGTCGGTGATGGTGCCGACGGTCGAGCGTGAGCTGCCGCCGAGCCGCTTCTGGTCGACCACGATCGCGGCCGACAGGTTGGCGATCGAGTCGACGTCGGGCTGGCCGTAGCTCGGCAGGAAGTTGCGGGCGAACGCGGTGAAGGTCTCGTTGAGCTGCCGCTGTGCCTCCGCGGCGACGGTGTCGAACACCAGTGACGACTTGCCGGAACCGGAGACACCGGTGAACACGGTGATCCGGCCCTTCGGGATCTGGACGGTGACGTCCTTGAGGTTGTTTTCGCGGGCTCCGACGATCTCGATGTGGTCAGTCAGCACCCGTACACTGTACGGAACGCGTCAACAGAGTTCCGTCACGTAGACCCGGGCGTCCCGGTCCGAGGTGGGCAGCACCACGACCGCCTCGTTCGCACCGCGCCGGTACGCGTAGACCTTGGCGCTGTCGACGACCACGACGCCCTGGTCGTGCTGCCGCGCGACGGCCGGGTCGACGGACACCTGGTAGCCGACGGCGGACGCCGTCGCGGCGGGCCGGCCGGACGGGCATCGGGCGAACGCGACTCTCGGCTCCTCGACCGACGCCGCGCCCAGCACCGACAGGACCTCGCCCGGCTTGGCGTGCTGCTCGGTCTCCGGAAGCAGGTCGGCCGACACGACGCCGTCGCTGGGCCGGCAGCCCGTCGTGATGGTCACCTGCACCTCGCTCGGCGTGATCACCTTGCCGCGCACGGCCACGAACTCCCCGGCGTCGGCCCGCAGTGCCTTGCCGTCGGTGCTGACCTCGACCTGGTAGGCCGGCGGGTAGCCGGTGCCGAGCCGGCCCAGGAAGGCCGCGGCGTCCGGCGTGAAGAACCGGACCACGCTGGTCGCGGTCGCGCCAGCGCGGAACGGGGTGATGCGGCAACCCTCTTCGACCGTGACCGGCATGAGCACCGGCACGACGTCAGCACCGGCCTGGGCGAGGCTGAGGCCCACCGCCCCGTCGACCACGCGCAACGCCGCGGCCAGGTCGCGCTGCTCGCGCACGGTCGGCTCGTCGGTGCGGTGCGACACCACGGCGAGCACGCCGAGGACCAGAGCCCAGGCGGCCAGGCCGCCGACCACCCAGCGGCGCCGTCGTGTCACCGGGCCATGGTGACACGACGGCGCCCCGACCGATGGCCGGGGCGCCGTTGGTGAAGCGAAGTGTCAGCCGACCTGGACACCGGTCTCGGTCACGCCACGCGCGGCGGTGACCGTCGTGTCGCCGTTGCCGTGCCGGGACAGGGCGCGCAGCGTCCACGTGCCCGGTGCGGCGAAGAACCGGAACTGCCCGGCCGGCGAGGTGACCACCTCGGCGGCGAACTCACCGGTCGCGTCGAGCAGCCGGACGTACGCGCCGCCGACGGCGGAACCGTCCGCCGCCGTCACGACGCCCGTGATCACGGTTTCCTTCTCGAGGTCGACGCTGGCCGGCAGCGGCGCCGACTGGTCGGGCGCCGCGCAACTGGCGTCGACGGGAACGGTCGTCATCGTGGTCACGCCTTCCCCGGCTCGTCGCCGAGCGCGACGGGCACGCCGACGAGGGAGCCGTACTCGGTCCAGGAACCGTCGTAGTTCTTCACGTTGGCGTGCCCGAGCAGCTCCTTGAGCACGAACCAGGTGTGCGAGGAACGCTCGCCGATCCGGCAGTACGCGATGGTGTCCTTGCCCTCGTCGAGACCGGCGGCCGAGTAGATGGCGCGGAGCTCGTCATCGGTCTTGAACGTGCCGTCCTCGTTGGCGGCCTTGGACCACGGCACGGACACCGCGGTCGGGATGTGGCCACCGCGCTGCGCCTGCTCCTGCGGAAGGTGCGCCGGGGCCAGCAGGCGGCCGGCGTACTCGTCGGGGGAGCGGACGTCGACCAGGTTCTGGGTGCCGATCGCCTTGACCACCTCGTCGCGGAAGGCGCGGATCGTGGTGTCCGGCTCCTGCGCCGAGTAGGTGGTCTGCTCGCGGCTCGGCAGGTCCTTGACCAGCGGCCGGGCGTCGAGCTCCCACTTCTTGCGGCCACCGTCGAGCAGCTTGACGTCGCCGTGGCCGTAGAGCTTGAAGTACCAGTACGCGTAGGCCGCGAACCAGTTGTTGTTGCCGCCGTAGAGGACCACGGTGTCGTCGTTGCCGATGCCCCGGGCGGAGAGCAGCGCCTCGAACTGCTCCTTGTTGACGAAGTCCCGGCGGACCGGGTCCTGGAGGTCGGTCTTCCAGTCGAGCTTGATGGCGCCGGGCAGGTGGCCACCGTCGTAGGCGTTGGTGTCCTCGTCGACCTCGACGAAGACCACGCCGGAGGCGCCGAGGTTCTTCTCGGCCCAGTCGGCCGAAACGAGTGCGGTGTCGCGACTCATCAGTTCACTCCTGTGTGTGGACGGAGGTGGTGGTGAGTCAACGCGCGCGGGGAAGGTGGTTATCGCCGCTCACGCGCGTGACCCAGGATTAGGGATCACGGGTAGAGCGACGGCGGCACTGCCGGGCGGGAAAGGGAAAGAGCAGACCTCAGCGCGCCGCCGTCAGCTGACGGGGCGACACAGGCAGGTGGCCACGCGGCACAGGTCGACCGCGCGCCGTTTGGTGAGGAACGTCCCCATGGGGATGAAGGCTACCAGCAGTGCACTGCGTGGTCACCGGGCTGACCACCATCCGGGAGTGCCGACCGGGTGAGCCGGGTCACCCGTTCAGCGGCACGTCCTTGGCCGTCGCGGTCACGGCCAGCCCGTCGGTGGTGGCCTCGACCCGCTTGAGCTCCATGTTGAAGGGCAGCGCCGGCACATCCACGCTGATCGAGATCCGCTGGACGAAGTTGGCGACCACTTCCTGTGCGAGCGGCACCGCCGGCAGCCCGTCCGCCGTCGCGTCTTTGAGGTTGATCTTGATCTTCCGGCCCTCGACCGCGAGCTCCGCGGCGCCGTTGACCGTGAACCGCTGGCCGAGCACCTCGACCGGCGCGCTGGCGAGCAGCTTGCCGTCGCGCTCGGAGAGCTTCAGGCCCGGCTGGTCGATCAGGGCGGTGACGCTCTCGTACGTGACCGTCCCGGTGCCGTCGACGGTCTTGGCGATCACGTCACCCTGGCCGCTGCGCAGGGTGTTCAGCGTGGCGGCCACGTCGCGGGCCACCACGTCGAGCCGCGGCAGGTTGACCGCGTTGCCGTCGACGTCGCCCTTGACGTCGCGCATGACGATCGAGATCTCCTTGTAGTTGCCGGCCAGCACCTGGGTCAGGAACGGGAAGCCGCCGACCGACACCTCCGGCGGGGCCGACTGCACCTTCTGCGCGGCCACCTCCCGGCTGACCTGCTCGGCGATCTTCTTCTCGGCGAAGTTGGCGGCCACCCGGTCACCCGCGACCAGGATCCCGGCGATCACGATGAGCATCACGAGCAACGTGATCAACACGCGTCGCCCGCGGCGGCGTCGTGGACGGGTTTCCTCCGCGTAGTAGGTGGTCGTCACCGTTCCTCCTCGTTGTTGTCTTCCTCCTTACTTACGCGGCTTCTTACCCAGCCGGGTCAAGTCAGGAACAACACCGTCATGGCGTACGCGGCCGGCGCGGCGAGGGCGAAGCCGCCCAGCGGGCCCTGCATGTGCCGCGCCACCCAGAGCGTGGGCCGGTCGCCGGCCATCTGCCGCCCGGCCTCGGAGTAGTCGGCCGCCAGGTCGGCGAGCACGGCGAAGACGGCGGCCACCAGGCCGACGACGGCCGCGCTGCTGGGGCTGAAGGTGAAGAGGTAGGACCCGAGGACGGCGCTGAGCAGGGTGCCGGCCATCGCACCGAAGATCACGCCGCTGGCGCCGCGCGGCACCTGGGGCGCCAGCCTCGGCTTCGGGTAGACCGCGTCGGCGATCCGGGCGACCATCAGCGCGACCGCGCTCGCCGTGACGCACAGCAGGATCACCTGGGTGCCGAGCGGGATCCGGCTCAGCATGACCAGCGACGCGAACGCGACCATGCCGAGGACCAGCACGAGGGTGGACCGCAGCGACTCGCTGATCCGCCGCCGGTCGTCCGGGCGGATCGCCTGGCCGGCCACCGCGACCGCCACCCCGGCCAGCCCGATCAGGCCCAGCGTGCCCAGCCCGGGCTCCGCCGCGCGCACCGTGTGCAGGTCGCTCCAGCCCGCCACGACCAGGCAGACGCCGCCGACGACCAGCGGCGCCGGCGGGCGGGTGGCCATCAGCCAGGCGAGCACGAAGAGCGCCTGGACGCCGGCCAGCATGAGGGCGAACGGCACGCGGGCGCCCGGGCTCGAGGACTGGGCGCCGAAGATCAGACCGATCCCGACCAACCCGGAGAAGACCGCGATCGCCACGGACAGCGCGGGCCGGACCGGCGTGATCTCTATCTCTTCGAGATCTTCGTCGTCGGGAGCGCCGGCGTCGGCCGAGGTCGCCGGGGAAGTCGAGGGGAACACGCACCGATCGTGCCAGACCCGCCCCAACCACGGACACTTCGCCGGGTCATCTCCACCGAACGCCGGAGATGAACGGACGGACACCGGGCGGTTACAGCCGCCTCATCGGTTAAGCTCGGTTCGACTCGTGGAGGGCGTTTACGCAGGCGTAACACGGCTGAGCGAGGCTGGCACCACCCCGTCAGCGAAGCCGGGTTCCCCGCCGCGGCCCCAACGCCGCGATAAGACGGAGGTGACTGACGCGTGGAGATCCTGCTACTGGTGACCGCTCGCGCCGGCGAGCCGGCCAGCGTGTTGTCCGCGCTCGACCTGCTCCCGCACTCGGTTCGCACCGCGCCCCGCGACGTGCGCACGCTGGTCAATGGCCCGAGCCCCGACGCCGTCCTGGTCGACGCGCGCTCCGAGCTCTCCGAAGCCCGGGCGACCTGCCGGATGCTGCACGCGACCGGCCTGGGCGTCCCGCTGATCGCCGTGGTCACCGAGGCCGGGCTGATCGCGCTCAACGCCGACTGGGGTGTCGACGACGTGATCCTGGCCAGCGCCGGCCCCGCCGAGGTCGAGGCCCGGCTGCGGCTGGCGGTCGGCCGGCTGACCAACGCCACCAACGCCGCCAACGGGCTGATCCGGGCGGGCGAGCTGGCGATCGACCCGGACACCTACGCGGCCAAGCTCAAGGGCCGCCCGCTCGACCTCACCTACAAGGAGTTCGAGCTGCTCAAGTTCCTCGCCCAGCACCCCGGCCGGGTGTTCACCCGCGACCAGTTGCTGCGCGAGGTCTGGGGCTACGACTACTTCGGTGGCACCCGCACGGTCGACGTCCACGTGCGGCGGCTGCGGGCCAAGCTCGGCTCCGAATACGAGTCGATGATCGGCACCGTCCGCCAGGTCGGCTACAAGTTCGTCGTGCCGCCCACGCGTTCCCTGCCCGACAACGAGCTGCTGTCGGTGTGATTCTCCGAGTTCCGTAAAGGCCGCCCCGTAACTTCGGGGCGGCCTTTGTCGTTTGTCCGGGTTTGGGCACGTAAAACACGAAAAATCCATACGCTGACTTCGTGAAGATCGGACCCACCACCAGGACCATCGCGATCGTCACGGTCATCGTCTCGGCGATCATCGGCAGCTCGCACCTCATCGGGGACTCCTCCCAGGACGAGCCCGAGCAGGGCAGGGCGGCGGCCGGGAGCTACGACAGCGACGCCGCCCGAGGCCAACGTCACCGCGGCGCCGCCGACGACGGTCGCGGCCTGGCGACGTCTCCGTCGGGCCGCGATCGGGCGAAGCAGAGCGCGGCCAACAAGCCACCACCGAAGCCGGACACTCCGCCGCCGTCCACGGCCGCGCCCGGTGGTCCTGGACCGGTCCAACAGGGCGTGCCAGCGATGCCGCCGATCCCCGCCGTGTTCAACCAGCGGGTCGTCGTCGGCCCCGGCCAGCCGCCGCTGCTGCCCGACAAGGACGGGCCCTTCGGCAGCCGGATGACCACCGGCACGCTCCAGGTCGCGCTGACCTTCGACGACGGGCCTGATCCGAAGTACACGCCTGAGGTGCTGGCGCTGCTCGACGAGTACCAGATCAAGGCGACGTTCTGCCTGGTCGGCGAGATGGTCGTGCAGTTCCCCGCGCTGGTGCGGCAGATCGTCGACGAGGGTCACACGCTCTGCAACCACACCTGGAACCACGACGTGGAGCTCGGCAAGAAGAGCAAGGCGGTGATCCGGGCCGACATGAAGCGCACGAACGACGCGATCCACCAGGCGGTGCCGGGCGCCAAGATCTCGTACTTCCGACACCCCGGTGGCGCCTGGACCCAGGCGGCGGTCGACGTGGCCAAGGAGTTCGGCATGTCGTCGCTGCACTGGACGGTCGACCCGCAGGACTGGACCAAACCGGGTGCGAAGAGCATCGAGAGCGTCGTCAACACCGGCACGGCGATCGGTTCGATCGTGCTGATGCACGACGCCGGCGGCGAGCGGGAGGGCACCGTCACCGCCCTCAAGACGATCCTGCCGGACCTGGAGAAGCGGTTCGCGCTCGCCGCGCTGCCGCCGGGCATCGACCCACCGAAGCGCCACGGCATCGAACTGCCCATCCATGCCGGACAGAGGTGACGGCTAACGTGATCACGTGACTGTGATCCGGCTCGACCGTCTCGACCCGGCGGAGGTCGCCGCGGTGCTCGACCTGGCCTCCCAGGCGGGCGACACCGACGGCGCCTACCCGTTCTCCGAGCACGTGGTGCTGCACATCCGCCACGGCGGCGAGCAGGCGGCCGTACACCTGCTGGTCCAGGATCCGGACGGGACGCTGGCCGGCTACGCGCACGTCGACACGACCGACGAGGTGGAGGGTGCCGCCGCCGAGCTCGTCGTGCACCCGCTGCGCCGCCGGCACGGCCTCGGACGGGAGCTGGTCAACGCCGCCATCGACGCCGCGGCCGCGGCCGGGTCACGGTCGCTGCGGCTCTGGGCGCACGGCGACCACCCGTCGGCCGGCGCGCTGGCCGTCGAGCTCGGCTTCACCCGGGCCCGCGTGCTGTTCCAGATGCGCCGCTCGCTCTTCGCGCCGCTGCCCGAACGGGAGCTGCCGCCCGGGGTCACCCTGCGCGCCTTCGAGCCGGGCCGCGACGAGCAGGACTGGGTGCGGGTCAACGCCCGCGCCTTCGCCCACCACCCGGACCAGGGCCGGTGGACCATCGACGACCTGCGGATCCGGATGGCGGAGCCGTGGTTCGACCCGGCCGGCTTCCTGCTGGCGGTCGACGCGGACTCAGGTGAGCTGCTCGGCTTCCACTGGACCAAGGTGCACGGGCAGGGCGCACACCAGCACGACCCGATCGGCGAGGTGTACGTCGTCGGCGTCGACCCGGACGCGCAGGGTCGCAAGCTGGGCGGCGCGCTGACCGTCGCCGGGCTGCGCCACCTGCGCGGTGCCGGCCTGGACCAGGCGATGCTCTACGTCGACGAGTCCAACACCGCCGCGTTCCGGCTGTACACCGGGCTCGGCTTCGCCGTGTGGTCGACGGACGTGAGCTACCGCCGCTCAGAGTGAGCGGCCATACTCGGCCACCGCGCCGATCAGGCTGACGAACGCCGCCAGGCACAGCCACGTGCGCACGTGGTTCCAGCGCACCCACTTCGCCTCGAACGCGACCCGTACCGCGTGCGGGTCGGTCAGCTTCTCCGGATCGCCGTCGGCGACCAGGGCGTTGTTGAGCGGGACGTTGACCCCGAAGGTGATGCCGAGCTGGATCGCGTAGAGGACGGCGGCGGCGACGATCCACCACACCGTCCGTTCACCCGCGTTCAGACCGAGCGCGACCAGCGTGAAGGGCAGCGCGCCGCCGAACG
Source organism: Asanoa hainanensis (assembly GCF_900188485.1). Classification (GTDB taxonomy): domain Bacteria; phylum Actinomycetota; class Actinomycetes; order Mycobacteriales; family Micromonosporaceae; genus Asanoa; species Asanoa hainanensis. The sequence goes on along the minus strand of NZ_FZPH01000013.1, from coordinate 163,251 downwards.
AGAACGCGAACAGGCCATTCAGGATCTTGATGTTGATCTCCCGCATGGCGATGACGAAGGTACGGTCGTCGGTGCTCGCGAGGCCGCGCATCACCGCGACGCTGAACGTGTAGAAGAGGCCGGCGGCCAGCCCGGTGGCCAGCACCGCCAGCGCGAGAAAGCCGCCACGGACGGTCAGCACGTCAGTCATACCCATGAGTCTGTTCGGTTGGCGGACATCGAACCATCGCTCAAACGCTCGCGCGCATACGCCGTCGTCTGCGGCCGGTTAACGGGATCGACATCCATGGCTCAGCAGGTGGCCATCCGCGCGGCCGGAGCTGTTCACCCCACGTTCACTCGGGCCCGGGGAGTCGGCTACCTACCCCTCTTAACTTCGCTGGTAGCACCGGGGGCAGCACGCTTCCGGGCCTTACCGAGAAACCTCGTTTCGAAGGGATATCCCTCAGGTGAAGCTCCAGCGGCACGGCACCATCGCCTGCCTTGCTCTGACGGCGGCGCTCGCGCTCAGCGCGTGTGGCTCGGACAACGAGGCGCCCAGCACGCCTGGTGCGACCGGCGGCGCCTCCACCGCGGCGGCCGACTGCGCTACGGGCACGCTCAACGCGTTCGGCTCGTCCGCGCAGAAGAACGCCGTTGACGAGTGGCGCAAGGCCTACCAGCAGCTCTGCACCGGCGTGACCATCAACTACGAGCCCAACGGCTCCGGCGCCGGCATCCAGTCGTTCATCGCCAAGACCGCCGACTTCGCGGGCTCGGACTCGGCGCTCAAGGAAGAAGAGCAGCCGCAGGCCGACGCCCGGTGTGGCTCCGGCCCGGCCATCCACCTGCCCATGGTGATCGGCCCGGTCGCGGTCGCCTACAACCTGCCCGGCGTCGACGGCCTGCAGCTCAAGCCCGACACCCTGGCGAAGATCTTCTCCGGCGCCATCAAGAAGTGGGACGACCCGGCGATCAAGGCCGACAACGCGAGCGCCACGCTCCCGTCGACCAACATCCAGACCGTGCACCGGTCGGACGAGTCGGGCACGACCGACAACTTCACCAAGTACCTGAGCACCGTCGCCCCGGGCAGCTGGGCCTTCAGCAACGCCAAGGCGTGGAAGGCCCCGGGCGGCACCGGTTCCAAGGGCTCCGACGGCGTTGCCGGCTCGGTGAAGTCGACCGAGGGCTCGATCGCCTACATGGAGTGGTCGTACGCGGAGAACGGCGGCCTGTCCAAGGCCAAGATCGCGAACGGCGCCGGTGAGTTCACCGAGCTGACCGCCGAGGCGGCCGGCAAGACCATCGCGGGCGCCGAGGTCACCGGCACCGGCGACGACCTCAAGATGAAGATCGACTACGCCACCAAGACCCCGGGTGCCTACCCGATCGTCCTGGTGACCTACGAGATCGTCTGCAGCAAGGGCACCCCGGCCGACAAGCTCGCGCTGGTCAAGGGCTTCCTGAGCTACGCCGCCAGCGCGGAGGGCCAGGGTTCGCTGACCGAGCTCGGCTACGCGCCGCTGCCGACCGAGGTCCAGACCAAGGTCGCCGCCGCTATCAAGTCCCTCGCCTGAGCAAGTCCTAGGAACCGAACGAAGACGAAACGAGCGAGCAGATGGCCGACAGGCACTCCCGCTCGGCCGACGTCAGCACCGGGGGGCCGGGTGTGACTTCCAGTCACGCCCGGCCCGCCGGCGCAACCGCGTCGACCGGCGTTCTCGACGGGCAACCGGGTGGAAACGCCCCGGTGCCGCCAGACTTCCGCATCAACGGTGGCGGGCTGGGCGGCGGCGGGTCATTGCCGCGCCGCAAGGGGTTCGGCGCGGAGTCGATGTTCCGCGGACTCACCCTGGCCGCCGGCACGATGGTCCTGGTCATCATCGTGGCGATCACGGTCTTCCTGATCGCCAAGGCGGTGCCCGCCCTGCGCGCCGACGACGCCAACTTCCTCACCGAGACCGACTGGTTCGCCAACGACAGCCCGCCCCGCTTCGGCATCGCGGCGCTGGCCTTCGGCACGGTCGTCAGCGCCGTGATCGCCCTGGTCGTGGCGGTGCCGATCGCGCTGGGCATCGCGCTTTACCTGTCGCACTACGCGCACCAGCGGATCGCGACGACGCTCGGCTTCCTGATCGACCTGCTGGCCGCCGTGCCGAGTGTGGTCTTCGGTCTCTGGGGCGTGATCGTCTTCGTCGAGCCCGTCCGGGACTTCTCGGTCTGGCTCAACAAATACTTCAGCTGGATCCCGCTCTTCGGCGGTGACGGCCCGTTCGGCCGCTCGCTGATGCTCGGTGGCCTGGTGCTCGCCATCATGGTGCTGCCGATCATCACCTCGCTGTCCCGCGAGGTGTTCATGCAGACGCCGACCGCCAACGAAGAGGCGGCGCTGGCCCTCGGCTCCACCAAGTGGGAGATGATCCGCACCGCGGTCCTGCCCTACGGCCGGCCCGGCGTGATCGCCTCCGTGATGCTCGGCCTCGGCCGCGCGCTCGGCGAGACCATCGCGCTCGCGATGACGCTCGGCTTCATCAACGAGATCAGCCCGAACATCATCAAGAACGGCGGCAACACGATCGCCGCCAACATCGCCAACGGCTTCGGCGAAGCCGGCGAGATCGGCCGCGGCGCCCTCATCGCGTCGGGTCTCGTGCTCTTCACGATCACCCTCGTCGTCAACATGATCGCCCGCGCGATCATCTACCGGCGTCGCGAGTTCACGGAGTCCGCCGCATGACCGCCACCACGCTCCCGGCTCCGGGGCAGAGCCCCAAGCTGCACACCAAGAAGCTGCCGTCGGTCGCGTTCCTCGGCGTGGCCGTCGTCGCGCTCGGCCTGTCGGCCGCGATCTGCTACGGCACCGGCATCGGCGGCTGGGTGCTCACCCTGGTCGTCGGGCTCGTCCTCTACCTGGTCGGCATCTTCGTCGCGGTCAACGCGGTCGAGGGCCGGCGCTCCGCGCGCAACCGCACCTGGAGCGCGCTGATCCACTCGGCGTTCGTCCTCGCGATCCTGCCGCTCGCCTCGGTCGTGTGGACGCTGGTCTCCAACGGCCTCGACCGCCTCGACGGCGACTTCTTCCTGACGTCGATGAACAACATCGGCGCGCGGGACCCCAACGGTGGCGCCTACCACGCGATCATCGGCACGCTGGAGCAGGTCGGCATCGCCGCTCTGATCACCATCCCGCTGGGCGTACTCGGTGCGATCTACATCGTGGAATACGGCCGCGGCCGGTTCACCTTCGTCATCCGGTTCTTCGTCGACGTCATGACGGGCATCCCGTCGATCGTCGCCGGCCTGTTCGTGCTGGCGTTCTGGGTGCTCATCGTCTCGCCGTGGTTCAACGACGGCGCTCCGGTGTTCTCGGGCTTCGCGGCCGCGCTGGCACTGAGCGTGCTGATGCTGCCGACGATCGTCCGGTCGACGGAGGAGATGCTGCGCCTCGTGCCGGCACCGCTGCGCGAAGGGTCGTACGCCCTGGGCGTGCCGAAGTGGAAGACGATCATGAAGATCGTCATCCCGACGGCCCTGCCCGGCATCGTCACCGGCATCATGCTGTCGATCGCCCGCGCCGCAGGCGAGACCGCCCCGGTGCTGCTGGTCGCGGGCGGCAGCGCCGCGATCAACTTCAACCCGTTCAGCGCACAGCAGGGCTCGTTGTCGCTGTTCGTCTTCCAGCAGGCCGGCGACGCCTCGCGCTTCGCACCGGCGCGCGCCTGGACAGCCGCGCTCACCCTGGTGGCGCTGGTCCTCATCCTCACGATCGCGGCGAAGCTGCTTGCCCGCCGCAACCGCATTCCCCGCTAGCAACCGAAGGACTGACAAATGGCCAAGCGTGTCGAGGCGACCGGGGTCACCGCCTACTACGGTTCGTTCAAGGCGATCGACAACATCAACCTGCGTGTCGAGCCCAAGACGGTCACCGCGTTGATCGGTCCGTCCGGTTGCGGCAAGTCGACGTTCCTGCGCTCGATCAACCGCATGCACGAGGTGCTGCCGGGTGCCCGGGTCGAAGGCTCGCTGACGGTCGACGACGAGAACATCTACGACAAGGACGTCGACGTCACGGCCGTGCGCCGGATGATCGGCATGGTGTTCCAGCGGCCGAACCCGTTCCCGACGATGTCGATTTTCGACAACGTGGTGGCGGGTTTGAAGCTCAACGGCGTGCGGCGCAAGTCGGTGTTGCAGGACGCGGCGGAGAAGGCGTTGCGGTCGGCGAACTTGTGGGACGAGGTCAAGGACCGGCTCGGCAAGCCGGGTGCGGGTCTGTCGGGTGGTCAGCAGCAGCGGTTGTGCATCGCGCGGACGATCGCGGTGGAGCCGCAGGTCGTGCTGATGGACGAGCCGTGCTCGGCCCTCGACCCGATCTCGACGCTGGCGATCGAAGACCTGATGTTCAAGCTGAAGGACAAGTACACGATCATCATCGTCACGCACAACATGCAGCAGGCAGCCCGCGTGAGCGACCGCACGGCTTTCTTCTCGATCGAGCGCACCGGCGACCCGGGCCGCCTGATCGAGCACGACTCGACCCAGAAGATCTTCAGCAACCCGAGCCAGAAGAAGACCGAGGACTACATCACCGGTCGCTTCGGCTGAGCGCTCGCTCTTTCGGCCCGCGACCGTGCTCGGTCGCGGGCCGAATCGCGTTTGGGGTCAGCCGCCGACGCGGATGAGGCGGGCCGACAGGTGCGGAGACATCGGCTGGCCCAGGGCCGCCATGTCCTGCGCGTACAGCAAGGCTCCTTCGACGATGCCGTAGAGGCGGTGACCGGCGGTCACCTCTTTGGCGGTCGGGGTGCGCAGGACCAGGTCGGTCGCCATCTCGACGCGGGTGCCCTCGATCTTGCCGATGTGCATCTCCATGATGCCGCTCGGCGTGGTGATCAGGACCTCGAGCTCGCCGGTGCCCTTGCCGTCGACCATGACCGGGCGCCACCAGCCGGTCTCCCGACCGGCTGGCTTGACCGGCAGGTTCTCCTCGTTGATCACCCAAGCGCGCGACTCGTAGTAGAGGAACGGCCGGCCGTCGTGCGTGATCTTGATTTCCTGGCCGTAGTCGAAGTCCTCGATCGTCGGGAAACCACCGCGCCCGCGGCCGCGCCACAACCCGATGTACGGCAGCAGCGGCTGGAGTGCCGGGTGCAGGTCAGGCCCCTCGCGCAGGTCGTACGTCTCCACGAACGGATACGGATCGACCGGCGGGGCGTTGAGCCACGGCGGGGGTTCGATCGGGTTCTCGTCGGTCACCATCTGCCCCTTGCTACGCGTGCTGCCAGGTAGACCAGACCACCCGCCAACGCGCCGAAGCCTGCCACGAGCAGGCTCACGAACCCGATCTCGGTCACCACGTGAACGATCCTATTCTGAGCCGATGGCTCGTACCCTGATCGTCAAGGTCACCGCCGGGGCGGACGCGCCGGAGCGGTGTGCCCAGGCCTTCACCGTCGCCGCGACAGCAGTTGCCGCCGGGGCCGACGTCTCATTGTGGCTGACCGGTGAATCGTCCTGGTTCGCGCTCCCCGACCGCGCGGCCACCTTCGAACTGCCCCACTCGGCCCCGCTCGAAGACCTACTCGCCGCGGTCCTGGCCGCCGGCCGCGTCACCCTCTGCACCCAGTGCGCGGCCCGCCGAGAGATCACCGAAGCCGACGTGATCCCAGGCGTACGCATCGCGGGCGCGGCGGCTTTCGTGGAAGAGGCCCTGACCGACGGCGCGCAGGCGCTGGTCTACTGATGGCCCGCGACTGGGTCGACTGGCACACGGGCTACGCGGACCCGACCTCCACGATCTCCCGCCGACTGGTAGCGGTGCAGGAGCAGATCCGCCTGGCCCTGGACACGGCCCCACCCGGCCGCATGAGCGTCGTCAGCCTGTGCGCGGGCGAGGGCCGCGACCTCCTCGGCGTCCTCGAAGACCACCCCCGGGCGGCAGACGTGGACGCGCGACTGGTGGAGCTCGACCCGATCCTGGCCGACAGGGCACGCGCCGCGGCCGCGACACTGCCGGCACGAGTCGAAGTGCTCCAGGCGGACGCGGCACTCACCGACTCGTACACGGGAGCGGTCCCGGCGCAGGTGGTCCTGTTCTGCGGAATCTTCGGCAACATCTCGGACGCGGACATCGCGGCCACGATCGCGGCAGCCCCGGAGTTCACGGCGCCGGGCGGCATCGTGATCTGGACCCGCCACCGCCGCGAACCCGACCTGGTGCCCCAACTCCTGGCCTGGTTCGCCGCGGCCGGCTTCGAACCGCTCTCGGTCTCACCACCGGACGTCGACTACGGAGTCGGCGCGCACCGCAACACGGGCCCGAGCCGCCCACTCACCCCGGGCCGCAGCCTCTTCACCTTCCAGCGCTGACAAATCGGACACCCCGCCCCGGGGTGTTCGCCAGGCTTTGCTCTGCACCCATATACGCAACACCCCCGCTGACCTGCGGTGCGTATATGGGTGCAGAGCAAAGCCTCCAAAAAGCAGCGCCCCCTCCTGGAGTGGAGAGGGCGCTTATTTGCGGGGATTTGTCAGGCGCGGGCCTTGCAGGGGAGTAGGAAGCCCAGGGCGAAGGTGATCGCCGTCAGGGCCAGGGCGATCAGGGTCACCCGCTCCACTCCCACGTCGATGCGGCTGAAGAAGACCGTGCCCAGGACCGCCACGCCCAGGACCGCGCCCAGCTGCTGCAGTGATTCCAGGATGCCTGCCGCCGAGCCGACCTCGTCGTCGCGGACCTCGCCCATGATGATGTCGAACAGCGGCACGAAGATCATGCCCATTCCGATGCCGTAGACCAGCAGCGGCACCAGCAACTGCCGGAAGCCGAGGCCGTCCAGCTGGAACACCGGGTACAGGGCGGCGGTGCCGACCAGCATCAGCGCCAGTCCGATGTGCAGGATGTGCCGGCCCAGGCGGTTCATCATCGTGCTGCCGAAGCCCGAGCCGACGAACGCGCCCACCGCCCACGCCGCCATGGTCAGGCTGGCCTTCATCGGGCTGTAGCCGAGCACCAGCTGCAGGAACATTCCGACCGCCAGCGAGAAACCGGCGATGGCGCCGAAGAAGAAGATCACGAAGAGCACGCCCGACGCGTACGAGCGGCGCGTGAACACCCGGAGCTCCACCAGCGGGTCGCGACCCGAGCCCGATCGGCGGATCTGCCGCAGCGCGAACGCCACCAGCACCGGCACCGCCGCCGCCATCATCGCGAACGTCCACACCGGCCAGCCCGCCTCGCGGCCCTGCATCAGCGGGAAGACCAGCAGCAGCAGGCCGATCGCGGCGGTCAGCGCTCCGGTCACGTCCAGGCGGGTGCGGGTCCGCGGTGCGGTTGCCGCGGGCAGTGCGGCCCGGCCGGCCAGCAGGGCGAACAGGCCCAGCGGCAGGTTGATCGCGAAGACCATCCGCCACCCGGTGCCGAACAGGTCGGCGTCGATCAGCGCGCCGGCCACGACCGGGCCGAGGATCGTCGAGAAGCCGATGATCGGGCCGAAGGTGCCGAACGCCTTGCCGATCTCGTGCGGCGGGAACAGGTCGCGGATCAGGCCGAAGCCCTGCGGCACCATGATGGCCGCGAACAGGCCCTGCACCACCCGCGCGGCGATCAGGCTCTCCGGCGACCACGCGACCGCGCACAGCAGTGACGCCGCGACGAAGCCGACCACGCCGACCAGCAGCACGCGGCGCCGGCCGAACATGTCGCCGAGCCGCCCGCCGGTGAGCAGACCGACGGCCAGGGCCAGCGTGTACGAGGCGGCGACCCACTGCAGGCTCGTGTAGCTGCCGCCCAGCGAGGCCTGGATCGCCGGCGCGCCGACGTTGACCACCGTGGTGTCCAGCAGGTTCATGATCGTCGCGGCCAGGATCGCGAAGAGGCCGAGCCAGCGGCGGGAACGGACCGGCGCCGCCACGGGGGCCGGAGAAGCGATGGCGACTGGGTCAAGAACGACGGTGCTCACGGCGACCTCCGAAGCGGAGCGGAATGAACTGTTCCGCCTTCAGGCTAGCAGAGCGGAACGATCCGTTCCAGTCCTGGAACGGAAAACAGAACAGAATTTTTCGTTCCGTTCCGGTGGTAGGGTGGTGGGTATGACGACCCTCCCGCTGAGCGGCCGCCGCGCCCAGGCCGCCCGCAACGACTCGGTGATCCTCGACGCCGCGCGCGAGGTCTTCATCGCCGATCCCAGCGCCCCGATCGCCGCTGTGGCGCACAAGGCCGGCGTCGGCATCAGCGCGCTCTACCGCCGCTACCCGAGCAAGGAGGAGCTGCTGGCCAAGCTCTGCCTCGACGGCTTGCTGCTCTACGTCGAGCTCGCCGAGGAGGCCAACGCGGCTCTGGACGCGGGCGCCGACCCGGCGGAGACCTTCGAGACGTTCATGGTGCGGGTCGTCGACGCCGACACGCACTCGCTCACGCAGAAGCTGGCCGGGACGTTCGAGCCGACCGAGGAGCACACCACCAACGCGATCCGGGCCGGCGAGCTCAACAAGCGGCTGGTCGAGAGCCTGCACGCGGCCCGGGTGGTGCGCCCCGACCTCGAGCTGGCCGACCTCGGTCAGCTCTTCGAGATGATCGCTGCCATCCGGTTCGGCGACGACGAACGCCGGGGCCAGCTCCGCCGCCGCTATCTCGGGCTGCTGATGGCCGGCCTGTTCCAGCCCGACGCGACACCGCTGCCCGGCCCGCCGCCGTACGCCGGCGAGTTCGCCAACCGCTGGGCCAAGGCGACGTAGACCAGCGAACTATTATTCGATGGTGTCGGATTCCTCGCTTGCTGAAGTGCTCCGGGCGCGCGGGCTGCGGCTGACCGCGCAGCGCCAACTCGTCCTGGAAGCCGTCTACGAGCTTGGTCACGCGACACCGGAGCAGCTGCACAGCGCGGTCCGCGAGACGGCCGCCGGTGTGAACATCACCACCATCTACCGCACCTTGGAACTGCTCGAGGACCTCGGGCTGGTTACCCATACGCACCTCTCGCACGGGTCACCGACGTACCACGCGGCTGGGAACCACCAGCACGTCCACCTGGTGTGCCGGTCGTGCGGCGAGGTGACCGAGATCGAACCGTCGGTCCTCCAACCACTGGTGGACCAGCTCGCCGCGGAGCGCGGGTTCCGGGTCGACGTCGGGCACGTGGCGCTGTTCGGCGACTGCGGGAGCTGTGAGGGGCGGGAGCAGGGATGATCGACGCACCGGGCGCGGTGGCCATCGAGGCGATCGACGAGGAGAGCGCTGACCGGGGGGTGGCCGCGCACTACGGCGACCCGGTACGCGAGCAGCGGCTGCTGGCCGACGACGTCGCACTGGTCGACCGGTCCAACCGGGGCGTGATCGCCGTGCCCGGCGAGGAACGCGCTTCCTGGCTGCACACCCTGACCACCCAGCACCTGGCCGACCTGCGCGCCGGGCAGGGCAGCGAGCTGCTGGTGCTCTCGCCGCACGGGCACGTCGAGCAGCACGCGCTGGTCGCCGAGGACGGCGAGACCACCTGGCTCGACACCGAGCCGGGCGCGACCGCGGGGCTGCTCAAATACCTCGAGATGATGCGGTTCTTCACCAAGGTCGACCCGCGCGACGCCACCGCTGAATACGCCATGTTCGCCCTGGTCGGCCCCAACGCGGTCCAGGCCGCGACCAAGCTCGACGAGAGCCTGGGCACGTTGGCCCCGCCGGACGCCGTCGCGGTGCCGGGCGCCAAGTTCTCCGCGGGTGACGCGCCGCCGCGGCCGACGACGATCTACGACGTCCGCCCCCTGCCCGGTGGCGGCTGGGCCCGGCGCACCACGCTCGGTGTCGACGTCCTGGTGCCGCGCGAGCAGTTCGCCGAGACGACCCGCAAGCTCCTCGACGCCGGCATCGCGCCGGCCGGTCTCTGGGCGTACGAGGCGACCCGGGTGGCCGCCCGCCTGCCGCGGCTCGGCTGGGAGACCGACCACCGCACCATCCCGGCGGAGGTCGACCTGATCGGCCCGGCCGTGCACCTCGACAAGGGCTGCTACCGGGGTCAGGAGACGGTGGCCCGGGTGCACCACCTCGGCCGGCCGCCGCGCCGGCTGGTGCTGCTGCACCTCGACGGCGTCACCACCGACCAGCCGCCGGCCAAGGGCACCGAGGTCATCTCCGACGGCCGCACGGTCGGCTTCGTCGGCACCGCCGTGCGCCACCACGAGCTCGGCGCGGTCGCCCTGGCCGTCCTCAAGCGCAACGTCCCCGACGACGCCACGCTGCGCGTCGGCGAGTCCACCGCGGCGATCGACCCGACCTGAGCGGCCGTTCAGGCCGAGCCCGCCTTAGGATCCGCCTATGACAACAACGACGTTGATCACGGTGGCGCCGACCGGGGCCGAGTCGGCCAAGTCCGACGTGCCCGCCCTGCCTGTCACGCTCGACGAGCTGGTGGTGACCGCCAAGGAGTGCGCGGCGCTCGGTGCCTCGGTGATCCACGTGCACATCCGCGGCGAGGACGCGCGGCCGACGCTCGACTTCGGCCGGCTACGGGAGACCGTGGCCGCGCTGCGCGAGTCGACGGACCTGATCGTGCAGCTCTCCAGCGGCGGCGCGGTGACCGACCCCGAGGCCGACCGGCTGCGGGTGCTCGACGCCGAGCCCGACATGGCCTCCTGCACGATGGGCACGGTCAACTTCGGCGACGACGTCTTCATGAACCGCTGGGAGTTCGTCGTCGACCTGCACACCCGGATGCAGGAGCGGGGCATCGTCCCCGAGTACGAGATCTTCGACCTCGGCCATCTCGCCGCGCTGGAGCGGCTGCTGAGCAAGCACGGGCTGCCGGCGGGCGGGCACGTGCACGTCGACTTCGTCATGGGCGTGCCGGGCGGGATGCCGGGCACGACGGCGGCCCTGGTCGCCTGCGCCAACGAGGTGCGCAACCTGCCGGCGGGCACGACGTTCTCGGCCACGGGCATCGGGCGCACGACGATCCCGGTCATGCTCGCGTCGCTGTCGGCCGGCGGGCACCTGCGGGTCGGCATGGAAGACACCGTGACGTACGCCAAGGGCCGTCCGGTCGAGTCCAACATGCAGCTCGTCGCCCGCGCGGTCGGCTTCGCGCAGCTCGCCCAGCGCCCGCCGATGACGCCGGCCGACGCGCGTGAGCTGCTCGGGCTCAAGACCAACTCCTGATCGAGGCGGGGTACGGTCGCAGCCATGGGCAAGTTCTACGAAGGCGGCGTACGCCTCACCGAGGTCGTCCGTTCCGGCTTCTCGGAGGGTTACCACCACGGATCCGTGGTGGTGCTCGACGCGTCCGGCACCACCGTCGCCGCCACCGGTGACGTCGAGTCGCCGATGTTCCCGCGCTCGTCCAACAAGCCGATGCAGGCCGTCGGCATGCTGCGCGCGGGGCTGCGGCTGACCGACCCGGCCGACCTGGCGCTGGCCTGCGCCAGCCACTGGGGCCAGGACATCCACGTCAACCGGGCCGCGGCGATGCTGCGCTCCGTGGGGCTGGACCAGTCGGCGCTGCGCTGCCCACCGGACCTGCCGCTGGACCCCGCGGCCCGCGCCGACGCGATCCGGGCGGGCGGTGAGCCGTCGCGGATCCAGATGAACTGCTCCGGCAAGCACACCGGCATGCTGCTGACCTGCGTGGCCGCCGGCTGGCCGACCGAGGGCTACCTGTCGCCCGAGCACCCGCTGCAGCAGGCACTCACCGCGGCGGTGGCCGACCTCGCCGGCGAGGAGATCGTGGCCACGGCCGTCGACGGTTGCGGCGCGCCGCTGCTCGGCATCTCGCTGACCGGGCTGGCCCGGGCGTTCGGCACGCTCGTGGAGGCCGCACCGGGCGGGGCGGAGCGGTCCGTCGCCGACGCGATGCGCGCGTACCCGGAGTTGGTCTCCGGCACCGACACCGTGGAGCGGAAGCTGATGGCGGCCGTACCCGGAATGCTCCTCAAAGGCGGCGCCGAAGGCGTCATGGCCGTCGCCGTGCCTGGAGCCGGCGCGGTCGCGATCAAGATGGATGACGGCGCCCACCGGGGCAACCGGCCGGTGCTCGTGTCGGCGTTGCGCCGGATCGGCGTGACCGGGCCGGCGCTGGAGCAGGCCGCGCAAGAGCTCGTCCTGGGTGGCGGCGAAACGGTCGGAGAACTGCATAGCACCTGGTAGGTGTCCGTTTTTGATACTTCGTGACTCTGCTAACTGCTGTTAGCGTTTCGCTTGCAGGAGCTAGCAAACGGCGCTAACGTGGTTCGCATGCCCTCGAAAGATCTGCCCCGCGACGTGGGGGGCTTCATCCGAGACCTGCGGCGCAACGCGCAGATCTCGCTCCGCCAGCTCGCCGAGCAGGCGGGCGTCAGCAACCCTTATCTGAGCCAGGTCGAGCGCGGGCTGCGCAAGCCCAGCGCCGAGGTGCTCCAGCAGCTGGCCAACGCCCTGCGGGTGTCGACGCCGGTGATGTACCTGCGCGCCGGCCTGCTGGAGGAGAAGGAAGGCCACGGCGTGCTGACCGCCATCGCCGCCGACTCCGAGCTGACCATCGCCCAGAAGCAGTCGCTCAGCCAGATCTACGAGACGTTCCGCCGCGAGAACGCGCGGCACGCCGAGGCGGAGGCGGAGACGGCCAAGCAGGCCGAGGCCGCCAGCGAGGCGGCCGCCGAGGCCGCGCGCGCCGCTGATGCCGCCGCTGCCGCGGCCGGTCGCGCCGCCGGTGGGCCCACGAAGGCCCCGACCGGCTGGCCCGACGACACAGAAGCCACCCCAACACCGGCGGCGGAGCCCGCCAAGCCGGTGGTCAAGAAAACGGCCAAGAAGGCCGTGAAGAAGGCGGCACCAAGGGCCGCCGAGGAGGAGAACTGATGTCCCAGCCGAAGACGACCCGCATTCCGGCTCCGTTGTACGCGGCCGCCGGCGCCGGGGAGATGGCCTACCGTCAGCTGCTCAAGCTGCCGACGTACGCCAACGACCTGGGCGACAAGGCCGCCAACAACGGCGCGGAGCTGCGCCAGTCGGTGATCACCACGACCACCGGTCTGCGCCAGCGGGCCACCGCGGCCTACCGGCAGGCCAACGAGCGCGCGGTCAAGCTGCGTCGCGAGGACCTCGACATGGACCGCCTGCGTGACCTGGCCATGCGCAACGCCGGCCAGTTCATCGTGACCGCCCAGGAGATGCAGGAGCGCGCGATCGCGTTCTACGGCGAGCTCGTCGCGCGCGGCGAGAAGGTCGTCGGCACCGGCGTCGTGGAGGCCGCCGACGTCGTGCAGGCCGACATGGTCTCGACCGGCAAGCCGATCCAGCCGAAGTCGGAGAGCAACGGGCACGGCACCCTGCACGGCAACGAGGCCAAGCCGGCCGCCGCCCCTGCTGCCGCCAAGAAGGCCGCGCCGACCACGCCCCCGAAGAAGACCGCCAAGCAGTAAGCGCCACACCGAAAAGGGGACCGACCACCTGGTCGGTCCCCTTTCGCGTTGCTTGGGCGTCAGTCCGCGATCCGGACCCGTACCCGCCGGTTCGCCTTGCCCTTGCTCTCGACCTTGACGACCTGCACCCGGCCGATCTGGCGCGTCGAGGCCACGTGGGTGCCGCCGTCGGCCTGCACGTCGAGGCCCACGATGTCGACGATCCGGATCTCCTGCTCGTCGGCGGGGATCAGGTTGGACTGGGTGCGGATGATGTCGGGCAGCGCCAGCGCCTCGGTGCGGGGGAGGACCTTCACCGCGACGGCCCGGTCCGCGGTCACCTCGGTGTTGACCAACTCCTCGAGCTTCAGCTTGAAGTCCGGCGGCACCTCGGGGAGGTTGAAGTCCATCCGGGCCTCGCCGGGCTCCATGTTGCCGCCGGTGACCAGCGCGCCGAAGTCGCGGAACACCACACCACAGAGCACGTGCAGGCCTGAATGGGTACGCATGAGCATCGTGCGGCGGGCATCCTCGACCGCGCCGGTCACCGCGGTGCCGACCGGCGGCAGCGGGTCACCCACGGCGGGCAGCAGGTAGAGGTCGTCACCCTTGCGCGTGCCGACGATCCGGGTCTGGGTGCCCTGCCAGAGCAGCGTGCCGTGGTCCGGCGGCTGGCCACCGCCGCCCGGGTAGAAGGCCGACCGGTCCAGGACGATGCCGTCGTCGGGCGACGAGTGCAGCACCGTGCACTCCCACTCGCGCAGCGTCGGGTCGATCAGGTCGAGGCGGTGTGTGCGGCCGTGCTCGGAAACGCCCATGACCGGGCAGACTACTCCGGAGCGTTGAGGAAGTCGGAGATCCGGGTACGCAGGTCCGCGCGATCGGTCCAGACCACGCCGGGTCGGTCGTAGACGTGCAGGGTGGCGTTGGGCAGTGCCTCCGCGAGCCGTTCGGCGGTCGGCACGGGGTGCAGGTCGTCGCCGGCGCAGGCGATCACCAACGCCTTGGCGGTGACGTCGCTCAGCCGCGCCGGGTCGGGGATCGCCACCTGCTCGGCGAGCGAGTCCAGGTCTTTGGCCAGGCCGTCGCGCATGAGCTGGTCGATCCGCTGCCGCAGGTACGCCCAGACCGCCGGCGTGCCCCGCAGCGTGGGCGGGAACTCGACGGAGATCGCGTCGGCGACCGCGGCGACGTCACCCGAGGCGACGGCGGCGGCCAGGGTGGTCAGGCGGGCCTTGACCGCGGCCGAGCGTTGCTGGTCGAGCACCGCCGGGAGGAAGAAGACGAGGCGGTCGAACCGGTCCGGGCTGTCGGCGACGAGCCGGGTCAGCGCGGCGGCGCCGAGGCTGACGCCGAACGCCCGCGTCGCCCCGGACAGGTCGGCGATGGCGCGCAGGTCACGGGCCAGATCGGCGTACGACCAGGGTCCCGGGGGCGCGTCGGACCGGCCGTGGCCGCGGAACTGGAAGAACACCTTGCGCCCGCCGACCGCGCTGCCGTAGGGCCGCGTCACCGCGATGCCGCTGGCCAGGCCGTGGGCGAACACGGTGGTCGGGCTGCCGGTGCCGGTGGTCAGGCGTTCCAGCCGCACGCCGTGGGGTGTGGCGACGACCTCGGTCTCGGGCTCGGGCAGCGTCGGCCGCCCGCTGCGCGGGGCGCTCGGGCCGGGCCCGTAGGTCCGCGGGCCCCCGTCGGGCGGTGGGGGCCAGCGGAAATCCCTCACCAGAAGCCTTTGCCGTCAGTGAGGTCCTTCAGCCCTGGTCGCACGTCCAGCAGGTAGACCAGGGCCGCACCGATGCCGATGAGGCGGAAGATACTCAGTGAGTCGTTGAGGAGCAACGACAAGAGCAAGCAGATGCCGAGAATCGCCAGCCAGCCGCCCTTGGGCAGCGACCCGATCGCCGCGAACGCGTCGCCGCGCTGGGTCAGGCAGTGCACGAACGCGACACCGATCAGCACCAGCGCCAGGATCAGGCTCGCGATGTTGATGCCCCACAGGACATTGTCGTAGAAAATGGGCGCGCTCGTGGACATGCCCCTAAGCGTACTTCCGTGTCGGCCACACGGGTGCCGGGAGCTTTAGGGCACCCACCTGATCATGGCCAGCGCGGTCGCCCGCACCACCCAGACGACGTTGCCGCGCAGCGGCCGTCTCGTTCTGCCTACCTGCGTGCGTGTCGGCTTGGGGCGGTTGCTGCGCGGCGGCGGTGTCGCCTTCGCGCCCCGGGCATGGCCCGGCTTTGCCGGGTCGCCTCGGCGAGCCCGGCCCGCAACTCGGCCTCGGCGGCCTCCCTGAGCTGCTGCTGGGCCTGCTCACACCCCGGGCCCGGCCGCGTTCGATGCGGCTGCCGCCGGGCGGCGGCCGTCTCGGCCCGTCGTCCTGCGGGCAGGCCGCTTGCGGCAGTTGCCGCGTGGCGGCGACTTCGCCCTGGCGGGTTGTCGGAGCGGCGGGCCTACTCTGCCGCGCGGCGGCTCGGTGCCTCAGTGCTCCGGCACGTAGCGCCACGGTGGGTCGCTGCCGGGTGCGTCGTCGGCCACATATGTTTCTGTGACCTTCTTGTCGCCGCCCGGGCCGGTCCAGCGCCATTCGTGGGTGAGCGGGCTCGGTGGCAGGCCGTCGGTGATGGGTACCTCGACCTGGGTGCCGTCCTGCGGGCCGCCGATGACCGGAATCCACGCGTTTGCCATGCCCAGATCATCGCGCGGGCGATTGTCGGGCGTGCGGCGAATCGCGCTATCCGGACGGCTCGGGCAACAGCGCCGCCAGTCGCTTCGGCGCCAGGAGCCGGTAGCTCTCGGTCAGTAGCTCGCTCACCTCCTCCCAGTCGGTGCGCCGGCTGAAGGTGATGCCGACCACGTTGCCGCCCCAGTCGGCCTGGAAGAACGGCGGACCCGCGGCGGCGAACGCGGCGACCTCGTCGTCGGGCGCGCGGAAGGTCATCCGCACGACAGGGTCGTCGTCGCGGGTGTAGACGTGGGCGATGGTGCGCTGCCGGATGCGCCAGCGCACGCCGATCCAGGCGGGCTCCTCGTAGGCCTCCGGCAGCCCGCGGCAGATCGCCCGGAGCCGGGTGAGGATCGCGGGTGGGACGTCGCCGGGTGCGGACATGACAGGACCGTAGCGCCGGGGTACGACAGTTCCGTAGCCTCGGCGCATGCCCCAGGTGACCCTCCGCCCGGCCCGCGAGGCCGACATCGAGGCGCTCACCGAGATCTGGCACCGCGGCTGGGCCGACGGCCATCTCGGCAACGTGCCCGACGCGCTGGTGGCGGTCCGCACCCCGGATACGTTCCGCTCCCGCACCGCCGACGGCCTCCCGCACACCACGGTGGCCCTGGTCGGCGAGTCGATCGCCGGCTTCGTCAAGGTGGTCGACGAAGAGGTGGAGCAGGTCTACGTCTCCGCCACCCACCGCGGCTCCGGCGTAGCCGGGGTCCTGCTGGGCGAGGCCGAGCGCCAGGTAGCGGCCGAGGGCTACGCGGAGGCCTGGCTAGCGGTGGCGGCAGGCAACGCCCGAGCGCGCCGCTTCTACGAACGCAGCGGCTGGTCAGACGCAGGCCTCTTCGACTACCTGGCCAGCACCGCCGACGGCCCGATCCCGGTCCCCTGCCACCGCTACGTCAAGGCCGTCGCCTAGACGAGTAGGTCCGGAGTCGGTGTCCGCGGCGAGCAGGCTGATCGTGTCGCGTTTGCCGGCGGTACTGCGGCTCGGGGATGCCGGTGGAGGTTGGACCGGTTTCCGGTGGGTGTCGAGCCTGGCTGTGATCGGGTGTGCGACGTCTGGGAGATCAGCGGTGTGCTGGTTGATCGGGTGTGTCTGGTCTGGTCGACACGCCGTGCGGCGACCAGAGCACATGCACTCGATCATGCGGTCTGGGGTGCCGGTTCTCGATTGGGGCGCACACGATCTGAGTGACGCGGTCCCGGGGGCATGGCGCGGGACGGGTCAGGATCTGGTGGTCCGGCTCGCATGCGACGGACCATCCAACTCGGCGGGTGCTTCGGACCTACTCGTCTAGGCGCCGGAGCGCCCCGCACCTCCGAAGAAGTGGGGGGCGCCGAACCCGCCAGGGTCAGTTGTTGGACGGCGACAGGTCGAAGCTTGTGCCGCCGGTCGGTGCGGTCCGATCCGGCTCGAGGGAAACGGTCCACTCGGTCTGGAACGTCATGCCTTGGCAGGTCACCGGTGCAGCGTCGATCAGCTTGACCGCCCTCAGAAGGTAGATCTCGTTCGTCGTGCCGGGAGCGAGGATGGCTGTCGGCGTGTAGGTGCCCTCCGACAGGTACTGGGCACAGTGGTCGTTGTCGGTGCCGGAGATGTGGTCGGCGGTGATGTTCGTTCCGATGATGGTCGCGATCCGCGCGTTGATGGTGTTGTTCGCGGAGACCGGGAGGGTCAGCTTGACGACGCCGGACTCCCCGGGAAGCAGACCAGCGTCACCGGTCTGCACCTTGTCGCGGCCAAGCCACTCGCCGGACAGGGTGATGGGCTTGAAGGTCTCGCTGGATCCGTTGACCGCGACGTCGTCCGCCTGGACCCAGGTCGCGTATGCGATGCCGCTCGCGACGAGGACGCCTGCGGCGGCGAGGGTGGCGGCGAGGATGCGCTTCGAACGCTTCTGCAAGGGAGGTCTCCTAGAGGGTGCCGGCGTTCCAGACCGGCGCGGTGTTCATGGCGGGTGTCGCGGACAATCCGGAGTGTTTCCGTCGGTTGCGGCGACCCAGAAGACTCTTCCCGAACTGGTGAGATCGCGGCATAGAGAACATGGTTCGTGGTTGTTCGCCGACAAGTGATCCACCCGGCCGAATCAGATTGTTGGGCTGACAGCTCGGGTGACCGCGAATAGGTGACGGACCCCAATGCTGCAATTCCGGTGGAAGAAGGCCGCCGTTATTTGTGCGTTTGGTTCGCGTGCTGCGCGCAATGGCGAAATGAAGGCACCTCGCGAATTGGAGATTCGGTCACTGTTTCGGATGACACCGATATCGATTCGCTTAACCGATGTGCTACGGCGGCGTTTTAGCAGGTCAGGGCGGTGATGGCGGATCGCCGGGCGTTGATGAAGTCGACCAAACGGGCATATCGGACCACTCAAAAGAGTTAAGCCGTCGGGGTTGACTGGCGCTATTTGTGCACAGCAAAGGTCGGACGGTTGCTTGTTGAGCGAAAAGCGCTAACTGCGGCAAAGTAGTCCTCGGCGCCGGACCGCCTCCACCGGACCGGCGCCAACACCGAATTCTTTTCGCCCACTCCCGCCTGTTCGGCTTTATGAAAGGGAATCATCATGCGGAAGATCACCAAGCGCGCCGGCGTAATCATCGGCGTCGCCGCCCTCGGCATCAGCGGCGGAGTTGCCTGGGCGGTGTGGTCGATCACCGGCACCGCGACCGCGACCGCGACGGCTGCCACGGCCCAGACGATCACCGTCACCGGCGAGGCCTACAACCTGGTCCCCGGTGGCGCGAAGGACCTCCTGGTCAAGTCGAACAACCCCAACGACTTCCCGGTGCAGATCACGTCGTGGGGTTCGCCCACGATCGTTTCCGACAAGGCGAACTGTGCCGGAAGCAATGTGTCCTTCACGCCGCCGACGAACCCGGTGATCCTGCAGAAGGGTTACCACGAGCAGACGGTGGTCAACGGCGCTCAGATGGCCCTCAGCACCCCGGATGCGTGCCAGGGCGCGACCTTCACGCTCACGACGACGGTGTCAGGCCTCAGCACCCAACCGTGATCCGAACGTGCGGTGGGGCGGCTGGTTCAGCTGCCCCACCGCGGCACTTTCCAAGCCTTCTCCGTAGGAGCGAACCTCGATGCGTAACGTGTCCCAGCGAACTGCGGTGATCACGCTCGTCGCCGTCATCGTGGCGGGGATCGCGAGCGTGGCCTGGGCGGCATGGAGCGTCACGGGCACCGCCACGGGCACCGCCAAAGCGGGGAGCGTGACGGCGCTCCAGGCGAAGGCCGCTCCACAGTCCGACCTCTACCCAGGCGCCAAGGCCACGATCGTGGTCAGCGTCACCAACCCCAACGACTTCGCCGTCGAGGTGCAGTCCTTCACCTCGGGCGCGGCGGTGCAGGTGGACGCGGAGCACCTTGCCGACGGATGCACGGCCAGCAGCGTCGTCGTGATCGACCAGAACGCGTTGGCGCAACGCGTAGATGCCGGCGACACGGAGCAGTTCACGGTGCCCGACGCCGTCGTGATGAAGAAGAACGCCCCGGAGGCGTGCCAGGGCGCGTCATTCGAGATCACGCTGGCGCTCGCCGGCGTGACGCTGCCGGACTGAGAGAAGACGCCGTGAAACTGACTACGGCGCTGGCCGCCGTCGCGATGGTGCTCAGCCTGGCGGGGGCGGCGACCGGTTCGGTCGCCGTCCCCAACGAGTCCGAGCTGAAGCTCTCGAACTTCTCCACGCTCCGCTGGCCGTGGCAGAAGCCGCACTCGCCTGCGCCCGGCGCGCACAGCTTCACGATCGAGGGCACCTCGGTCGCCGGCCTCTACCCAGGGGCGCAGCGATCGATGGCGGTGCGGGTGCGCAACCCGTACCACTTCGATCTGAGCATCAGCCGCATCAGCGGCGAGGTGGTCAAGAGCTCCCGCCGGGCCTGCCCCGCCCACCCGGGCAACCTCATCGCTGGTTCGCACGACGGCCGGCTGCCGATAACGGTGCGCGCCCGTCAGTCGCGTGATGCCGGTTCGATTCCGATCCGGATGCCCGCCTCGGTGACCAACGAATGCTCGGGGGTCACCTTCACCATCCGGATCACCGGTGTAGCCACGAAGGTGAACAAGTGAAGAGACTGATCGCCACGTCCCCCGCCGTGCTCGGTGGCATTGCCGCTGTCACGTTGGTTGCCGGCGCCGGGGCGGCGATCGCCGCGTGGCGGGTGCAGAGTGACGAGGTCGTGTTGACCGCGGAGACCGCGACGCTCTCGCCCGGCAACAAGCCGGTCGTCAGCGCGGCCGGCAACGTGGTCACCGTGTCGTGGACGCCCAACACGTTCGGCGAGCGCAAGGTCGACAGCTACCGCATACAGCGGTACGACCTGGCCGGCTCTGTGCAGCAGCCACAGGGGACCTGTGAGGAGAACGTCGCCAAGGAGTCCTGTGCCGACTCGGGCGTGCCGACCGGCTCGTGGCGCTACACGGTGGTGCCGGTCAAGGGCGGCTGGACCGGGCCCGAGAGTGCCAAGAGCGACGCCGTGATCGTCGCTGCCGACGGCAAGGCCGTGGTGGTCCCCGACCCGGCGGTGGAGAAGCCGGCCGGTCCGGCCGCGGGTCCCGCCGTCGTCGCGATCGGCGACCCCGCCCAGCCGGCGGCCACCCCCGCGCCGGGCAGTCCGCCGGCCTGGACCGTGCAGCCCGGCACCGACGGGGTGCTCGGCACGGACGACACGCTGACCTACGCGGGCGGGGCACCGGTCGCACCCGGCGACGTCGTCACCGGCTGGGACGGCAAAGCCCGCCCGGTCACCGTGGTGGCCGAGGCCGGAGCGCAGCCGGTGCTGACGGTCGACGACGGCGCCACCCGGGTCTTCGGACCCCTCGCGGTGCCGCCCGCGACGGTGCCCGCCAACGCCACCTTCGACGCGACGCTGGCCGAGGTGCAGGGCCGGATCGTGGTCACGCTCGGCGCGCCGCGCGTCGCACCGGCACCGGACGAGGCGGCCACCGCGCCGGCCGATCCGACCGCCGGTGCCGACCCGACGACCGGCGGCACGGACCTAGGCACGAACCCAGGCACCGACCCGGGCACGGGCACCCCGGAGACCCCCGCAGCGCCCACGCCGGGCACGGAGACCACCGAGACGGCCGAACCCGGCGGCACGCCGAGTACGACCGAGTCGGCCGGCGGCGACGAGCCGGCGACCGGTGACACCAGCACGGCGGGCACCGAGGGTGAGCCCGACGCCCCCGCCACCGACGCCGCCGCGACCAGCGAGCCGGCGGCCGAGGTGAGCCCATCGACGGCCACCAGCGACGCGGCCGTCGTGCTCGTCGCCACATGACCGAAGAACCGACGACCGGCGACGTCACGGGCCGTAACCTCGCGCCCGCCCCGAACGGTGTAACCGGTGTGCAGCTCACGCCGAAGAAGACCCTCGCGCTGATCCTCGGGCTCGGCCTGCCCGTCGTCGTCGCGGCCGGCTGGGTGCTCGGTCAGCGCCAGGCCACCGGCACCCCGGCCGACGGCTCGGGGGCGATGGGCACCGCGCCGCACGAGCGGGTGCCCTCGCCGGCAGCCCAGTACGACGTCTACGACGACGCGCCCACGCTGGTGCCGATGGCCACCACCTTGGCGGCACCGTCGCCAAAACCCAAGCGGCCGAAGCCGACCGAAGCACCGGAGCCGGCCGTCCAGCCGACCGTCGTGCCCGAGGACCAGACGCCGAGCCCGGAACCGAGCCCCGCGGACACGAGCCCGAGCCCGGAAGAGCCCAGTCCGGAGCCGCAGGGATAAAACCGGCTAAACCGCCCATAAACGAAGCCGTCGCCCGTACGGTCAGCTCATGGGCCTGATCCTGGCGATCGTTTCGGCGATCTGCTACGGCTCGGCGTCGGTGTTCCAGGCGATAGCCGCCCGCCGGGCGCCGAGCTCGGACACCGTCAGCGCGAAGTCGCTGATGGGGGTGTTCGCGCAGTGGCGGTACCTGCTCGGCCTGGCCCTCGACGGCGCCGGCTTCGTGTTCCAGTTCATCGCCCTGCGCAGCCTGCCCATCTTCCTGGTGCAGGCGGCCCTGGCGGCCAGCCTCGCGGTGACCGCCGTGCTCGCCATCCCGCTGCTCAAGCTGCGGCTCGGCACCATCCAATGGCTGGCGGTCGGCGGCGTCTGCGTCGGTCTCGCGCTGCTCGGCGTCTCGGCCGGGAGCGAGAACGCCGACCAGCCTTCCTGGACGTTCCGGATCGGCCTGACGATCGCCGTACCCGTGCTGGCCCTGCTCGGTCTGGCGGCGATCAAGCTCAAGGACCCGCTGCGGGCGGCGACCCTCGGTCTGGTCGGCGGCCTGTTCTTCGGGATCGTGGCCCTGGCCGCGCGGTCGATCTCGGACGTCGACTTCGTCGACTGGTTCAGCGGTCCGGAGATCTACACCCTGGTCGTCGCCGGCGGCCTGGCCTTCGTCTTCTACACGATCGGCCTCCAGAAGGCCTCGGTGACGACCGTGACCGCCGGCCTGGTGATTGGCGAGACCGTGCTTCCGTCGGTGGTCGGCGTGCTCGCGTTGGGTGACACCACGCGGCGCGGCTTCATCCCCGTCGCGGCGGTCGGCTTCGCGCTGGCGATCGCGTCCAGCCTGATGCTGGCCAAGTACGGCAGCCTGGAGGAGCCGGGGGAGCCGTCGGGAGCCACTGGAAAGGCAGAGCTCCAGACCGACTAGACCGGCCGCTGCGCGATCACCCGAGCGTGCAGCGGCTGGTGCGTCCCGGGCTCGACCCGGTACGCGTCGCCCCCGGGAGCGGAGGTGACCGCCTCGACGAGCTCGGTGCCCACGTAGTGCAGCCCGACCCCGTCGTCGGTGGCGTAGCCCGGTGGCAGGGTCCCGTCGTCGACCAACCGCTGGAACAGCGCCCGCCGGGGCTGGTGCGCGTAGTCGTGGTGCACACCGTTGCTGTGCGGCAGGAAGCCCAGCGCGTCGGTCACCGGGTCGAGGTCGTCGGAGAACGAGTCGGTGGTGCCGCCGGTGTGCCAGCAGATGCTGCCCGCGCTGCCGCCGCCGAGCAGGACGCCGGCCTCCCAGCAGTCCCGCATGATCTCGTCGAGCCGGTGCGCACGCCAGACCGCCAGCAGGTTGACCACGCTGCCGCCGCTGACCCAGATCAGGTCGCGTGAGAGCAGGAAGGATCGCACGTCACGGACGTTCGGCTGGGGGAAGAGCTGTAAGTGGCTCGGCTCGGCGTCGGTGGAGTCCCGCAGCACGGTGTAGAGGCTGGCGATCGCCGCCGGGTCGTCGCCGACCGCGGTGGTGACGAAGCAGACCTTGGCCCGGGGTACGCCGGTCAGCGAGATCGCGTGATTGAGCAGGGCGCTGCGCTGGTCAGGCGGCGTGCCGGCCGGACGGGCAGCGGGCGAGACGGCGAAGATCTGCGGCGGGCGGGACACGCCCTTGATCATGTCAGAAGCGGATGGGCCAACCAGCGGGGCGAACGACGCCCACCCCCGTAAGCGTCGCCCGCTCGCCCGCCGGTTTCAGGTGACCGACCGTCCCCCAACGGGTGGGCCACCGTACCCCCAACGCTTGCGCTCGTCGTTGCCGGGCCTCGCGGCCTGCGGCTACCCCCAAAACCCCTTCGAGCGTGGCGCTAAGGAGAACGGTAGTTCGAGGCGAGATCAGTGGACAAGCGAGAATGCCTGTCTCGCCCATCACATCGGTCCTTACCGTTCAGTAGGGGACGTCGGTGGGAACAGATGCGTGAATGCCTGGAGGTTCGCCGTGGACTCGCCGCGCTTGACGCGCCACTCCCACTCGCGCCGGATCGCTGTGCCGAAGCCGATTTCGAGCATCGTGTCGAATGAGTCGTCGGCGTAGCTGAGCACCGCGCCGAGCAGTCGGTCGAGCTCGTCCTCGGTGACCGCGGCCAGCCCGGTGCGGCCGGTCAGATAGACGTCACCGACCTGGTCGATGGAGAAGGCGACCCCGTACATGCGGGCGTTGCGCTGGAGCAGCCAGGCCCACAGCTCCTCGCGCCGCTCGTCCGGCTGGCGCATCACGAACGCCTCGACCCGCAGCGCGTGCTCGCCGACGATCAGGTTGCAGGTCGTCTTGAGCTTGTGGGTGCCGGGCAGCGTCACCACGTAGGACAGCTCGCCGGTCGGCTCGATCGCGAGCTCCCGTTCGGCGCAGACCCGCTCGATCAGCGCGGCGACCTCGGCCGGCGAAGGGCCGCTCACCACGCGGCCGTGCCCGCGCCCAACGCCGCCGCTTCG
This sequence comes from Asanoa hainanensis, assembly GCF_900188485.1. Lineage (GTDB taxonomy): Bacteria > Actinomycetota > Actinomycetes > Mycobacteriales > Micromonosporaceae > Asanoa > Asanoa hainanensis. Next base: position 138,980 of record NZ_FZPH01000013.1, on the reverse strand, counting down.
CCCTCGAGCCGGGCTGTCAGCCGCTCCCGATGCTCCGTCACCGCACCACCGTAAACCGCCAGCAGCCCGCTCGCCGTGCGCGACCAGGAGAACTCGCTGGCGTGCGCGACCGCACCCCGGGAGAGCTCGACCCGCAGGCCCGGCGCGGCCAGCAGCCCACCCAGCGCCCGGGCCCAGTCGTCCGGGTCGTGCCCGTCGACGAGGACGCCGCTGATGTTGTCGCGGACCGCGGTGACCAGGCCGCCGACCGCCGCGGCGACCACCGGGGTGCCACAGGCCTGCGCCTCGACCGCGACCAGCCCGAACGACTCGTTGTACGACGGCACGGCCACCAGGTCGGCGGCGCGGTAGACGTCGGCGAGGTCGCTGCCGGTCTGCGGCGGCAGGAAGCGCACGGCGTGGCTGATGCCGAGCGACGCGGCGAGCTCGATCAGCGCGGCCGGCCGGGCCAGGCCGGTGCCGCTCGGCCCACCGACGATCACCACGGTCAGGTCCCGTGCGAGCTCCGGGTCGCGGGCGTGCAGCGCGGCGGCCGCGGCCAGCAGCACGTCGGGCGCCTTGAGCGGCTGGATCCGGCCGACGAACGCGACGATGTGGCCGCGCTCGGGCAGCCCCAGCCGGCGGCGGGCGGCACCCTGGTCGCCGGGGGTGAAGCGGTCCAGGTCGACACCGGGCTCGACGACACTGACCAGGTCGGAGTCGGCACCGTACCGGTCGATCAGGTCGCGGGCCTCGAACGTCGTGTTGGCCACCAGCCGGTCGGCCTCGGCCACCACCTGCTCCTCGCCGACCACCCGGGCCAGCGGCTCGGGGCGGTCGCCGGCGGCGAGCTGGGCGTTCTTGACCTTGGCGAGGGTGTGCGCGGAGTGCACCAGCGGCACGCCCCAGCGCTCCCGGGCCAGCCAGCCGACCTGTCCGGAGATCCAGTAGTGGGAGTGCACCAGGTCGTAGTAGCCGGGGGCGTGGGCCGCCTCGGCCCGCAGCACGCCGGTGGCGAAGGCGCACATCTGCGCCGGGAGGTCTTCCTTGGCGAGGCCCTCGAACGGACCGGAGATCACGTGCCGGACCAGCACGCCCGGCGCCATCTCGACGGTGTTCGGCAGGTCGCTGGAGGTGGCCCGGGTGAAGATCTCGGTCTCGACACCGGCCTCGGCGAGCCGGCGGGCGACCTCGGTGACGTAGACGTTCATGCCGCCCGCGTCACCGGTGCCGGGCTGGTCGAGCGGTGACGTGTGTACGGACAGCGTGGCGATGCGTCGGGGGAGCGGCCAGGGCTTGGGTCCTCGCTGCCGGCCGACGCCGAACGGCGCCTGCACCACATCTGCTCCTTCCAAGCCGGGCCCGACATCGCCGGGCGCCCATGTATAAACCTCTCCCCCAGGCGACATCTTCCCCACGGACGAGTGGCTACGCCTACCCGGCGGCGTTCAGACGTGACGGACTTCATCCGGCAGTGAGGCGCGCCACGGGATGGGAGAGGATTGTGGGCATGCCGATCGCCATCGTCACCGGCGCGTCCAGCGGGATCGGGGCGGCCACCGCCCGCCGCCTGGCCGCCGAGGGGTTCACCGTCGTTGTCGCCGCCCGCCGGGCTGACCGCCTGGCCGAGCTGGTGACGCAGATCACTGACGCCGGCGGCAGCGCGGTCGCGGTGCCCTGCGACGTCACGTCCGACGAGTCGGTGGCGGGCCTGGCCGAGGCGGTCGCCGACCTCGCCGAGTCCTACGGCCGCGAGGCCGGCGGCCCTGACGAGCCGGTCACCCTGCTGGTCAACAACGCCGGCGGCGCGCTCGGCCTCGACCCCGTCGAGCACGGCTCCGTCGACGACTGGCAGTGGATGTTCGAGGTCAACGTGCTCGGCACCCTGCGGGTGACCAAGGCCCTGCTGCCGCTGTTGGAGGCGTCCGAGGCCGGCACGATCGTGATGGTCAGCTCGACCGCGGGCTTCATCGTGTACGAGGGCGGAGGCGGCTACAGCGCCGCCAAGCACGGCATGACGGCGATGACCGGCACGTTGCGGCTCGAGCTGGCCGGCCGTCCGGTGCGGGTGGTCGAGGTCGACCCCGGCATGGTCCGCACCGACGAGTTCGCGACCAAGCGGTTCCGCGGCGACACGGAGCGGGCCGACGCGGTCTACGCCGGTGTCGAGATGCCGCTGACCGCGGACGACGTCGCCGACTGCATCGCCTGGACGGCGACCCGGCCCCAGCACGTCAACATCGACCGGATCGTGGTCCGGCCCCTGGCCCAGGCGGCTCAGCACAAGGTCGCTAAAGGTCCCATCGGGAAGCAGAGCTGACCAGGTCGCAGCGACCGCAGGGGTTCGTCACCAGAGGGACGACGAACCCCAACCGGCTGCGCCGGATCGACAACTGGATCGCGGCGTACGCGGGCTCCGCGTTGAGGGATGCCGTCGACCCGCTGGTGGTCGACCTCGGCTACGGCGCCACCCCCGTGACCGCGGTCGAGCTCCGGTCGCGGCTGGCCCGCGTGCGGCCCGAGGTGCGGGTGGTCGGGCTGGAGATCGACCCGGCGCGCGTGGCCGCCGCCGCGCCCGCCGCCGACCCGCCCCGGCTGACCTTCGCTCGTGGCGGCTTCGAGCTGGCCGGCCTGTGCCCGGTGGTGGTGCGGGTGTTCAACGTGCTGCGCCAGTACGACGAGGACGCGGTGGCCGGCGCCTGGGCGACGATGACCGATGCGCTGGCGCCGGACGGGATCGTGGTCGAGGGCACCTGCGACGAGCTCGGCCGGCTGGCCGCCTGGGTCTGCCTCGACCGGACCGGTCCGCGCTCGCTCACCCTGGCCGCCCGGCTGTCCACCCTCGACACCCCGGCCACGCTGGCCGAACGGCTGCCCAAGGCACTGATCCACCACAACGTGCCGGGCGAGCCGGTGTACGACCTGCTGCGCGCGCTGGACGACGGATGGCGGGACGCGGCGCCGTACGCGACGTTCGGCGCCCGGCAGCGCTGGCAGCGCGCGGTGGCCGCGGTCAAGGCCGGCGGCTGGCCGGTGCTGGATCGGCCGGCCCGCTGGCGCCTGGGGGAGCTGACGGTCGCCTGGTCGGCGATCATGCCGACAAAATTCCCTTAACCGGACACGCCACCTAAATCGCTGCAGCCTCGTTGGGCCGTTCGACAACAACCCATCACACAGACGGGGAGGACAGGCTGTGCGTAACCGGCTGTCCCTCATTCTCGCCGCGTTCGCGCTGCTGGTGCCGGCGATCGCGCTGACCAGTGTGGCCGCCCAGGCCGCTCCGGCCGCGCACGTGGCTGCCGCGCCGTGTCCGCCCGGCTCGGTCAAGCAGGACTACTACTGCGTGCCGACCGACACTCCGACGACGCCGCCGGCGGTCACGGAGGAGCCCGAGCCGCAGCCGACGCCGATGCTCCCGCAGACCGGTGCGGACGCCGGGGTCGTGGCCGGGATCGGCGGTGGCGTGCTGCTGGTCGGTGTGGTCATCGCGCTGTGGGCGACCGCTTTCCGCCGCCGCCACCGTTTCGAGGCCTGAGCTCTGCAACACCCCCAGCCCGGTGCGTACCCGGGGGTCCAGTGGGGGTTACCGAAGGGGGTCCGCTCGCCGCGGGCCCCCTTCCCATGCGCTAGAGAGCGCAGTTGACCAGGACGGGCTCGGGGTGCAGGGTCGCGCCGAACCGCTCGTGTACGCCGTCGCGGATCTCCCGGGCCAGGTCGAGCAGGGCGGCCGTGCTGCCCTGGCCGCGGTTGGTCAACGCCAGCGTGTGCTTGCCGGAGATGGCCACGCCACCCCGCCCGCCGTAGCCCTTGGTGAACCCGGACTTGTCGATCAGCCAGGCGGCGCTGACCTTGACCGTGCCGCCCGCGGCCGGCCACGAGGGCGGGTCACCGACGCCGCCGGCCCGGGCGCGCAGGAACTCGAAGGCGCCGGCGTCGAGCACCGGGTTCGTGAAGAACGATCCGACGGACCAGGTGTCGTGGTCGGCCGGGTCGAGCACCATGCCCTTGCCGGCCCGCAGGGCGCGCACCGCCGCCCGCGCCTCGGCCAGCGGCACCCGTTCGCCCGGCGCCACCGCGAGCGCCCGGGCCAGCTCCGCGTAGCGCACCGGCGCCGACCGCGGGTCGACGGCCAGCCGGAAGTCGACGGAGAGCACCACCCAGCGGTCGCTGTGCTTGAAGACGCTGGTCCGGTAGGCGAAGCGGCACTCGTCCGGTGCCATCCGGCGGACGGTGTCGTCGAGCCGGTCGTAGACCTCGACGCCGACGATCGTCTCGGTGACCTCCTGGCCGTAGGCGCCGACGTTCTGGATCGGCGTCGCGCCGGCCGAGCCGGGGATCCCGGAGAGGCACTCGACCCCGGACCAGCCGGCGTCGACGGTGGCGGCGACGAACTCGTCCCAGGGCTCGCCGGCCGCGACCCGGACCACGACGTGGTCGTCGTCGGACCCGACGACCTCGAAACCGCGGGACCGAACCAGGATCACCGGTCCGGGTACGCCCGCGTCGGCGATCACCACGTTGCTGCCACCGGCCAGGATCATGGCGGGTGCATCGTCGCGCGCGGCTGCGCGTACCATTTGCACGATTTGATCGCTGTTTTCCGCCGTTTGCACCTGACTGGCCGGGCCGCCCAATCGCAGCGTGGTGAAGTCGGCCAACGCCCGTGGATCGAGCGGGCCGGTGGCGGTCGGGGGTTCGGCGCTAACGTCTGGCACGTTGTTCACCCTAGGCTGGGGTGCTCCGGCATCAGTGGCGACGGTCCGGCCCGCACCGAAGGAGCATCCGATGACCAGACTGCACGGCACCAAGGACTTCTGGCTCGGCGGCGTGCGGGCGGAGGCGGCCGCCTTCGCCGCCGCGGTGGCCCAGGCTCCGCCGGACGCGCCGGTGCCGTCCTGCCCCGGCTGGACCGTCACCGACCTGGTGCACCACCTGGGCAGCTGCTACGAGTGGGTGACCGCCCTGGTCGAGCGGGGCGGCACCGAGCGCCCCGACCTCCGGGAGCACCCCGTCGACGCGCCCGGCGGCGAAGCGTCGCTGGCCTGGTGGCAGATGCGCTACGACACCCTGATCTCCACTCTGGACGCGACCGATCCCGAGACGCCGCTGTGGAACTGGGCGCCGCAGTCCAAGAAGGCCGGGTTCTGGAGCCGCCGCATGGCGCACGAGACCGCCGTGCACCGGTGGGACGCGCAGATGTCGCTGGCGGCGAGCGAGCCGATCGAGGCGAAGCTGGCCGCCGACGGGATCTCCGAGGTGCTCGACACGTGGCTGCCGGCCGGGCGCCGGCAGAGCGGCGAGCGCCCGCACGGCGTCGTGCAGCTCTTCGCGGCCGATGCCGACCAGGAATGGCTGGTCCGACTGCGCGGCGAGGGCGTCGCGCTGCTCGACACCGACACGATCCTCGACACCGACGAGCCGCCGGCCCGGGTGCAGGCCGAGGGCACCGCGAGTGATCTGCTGCTGGCGCTCTACGGCCGGGTGGGTTTCGATGTCCTGGTGGTCAGCGGCGACCCGACCCTGCTGACGGCGTTACGCACGGGGTGATTCCTTGACCAGGGCGAAGAACGGAACGCGCGAGCGGCCGACGCTCGAGGCGGTGGCCAAGCGGGCAGGCGTGTCCCGGGCCACCGTGTCGCGCGTGGTCAACGGCTCGACCACGGTCGCCGAACCGATCCAGGAGGCGGTTCGGCGGGCGGTACGCGAGCTCGGCTACGTGCCCAACCTCGCCGCCCGGAGCCTGGTCACCCAGCGCACCGACTCCGCCGCACTGATCCTGCCGGAGACGCCGACCCGGGTGTTCTCCGACGACCCGTTCTTCCACGGCGTCATCCGCGGCGTCTCGATGGAGCTCGACGCCGCCGACAAGCAGCTCGTGCTGTTGATCGCCGGTTCCACCGCCGGGCACGACCGGGTCGAGCGCTACACGATGGGCCGCCACGTCGACGGCGTCATGTTCGCCTCGATGCACGGCGCCGACCCGCTGCCCGCCGCGCTGATCCGGATGGGCATCCCGGTCGTCTGCAGCGGCCGGCCACTCGGGCGCACGACGGTCGAGGTGCCCTACGTCGACGTCGACCAGATCGGCGGCGTGGTCTCGGCCGTCCGGCACCTGCTCGAATCGGGCCGCAAGCGGATCGCGACCATCTCCGGCCCGCAGGACATGGTGGCCGGCATCGACCGGCTGACCGGCTACCGGCAGGCGCTGCGCGACTCCGACCGGCGCTCGATCGTCGCGATCGGCGACTTCACCAGGGAGTCCGGCACCGTCGCGATGCGCCAGCTCCTCGACGACGACCCCAAGCTGGACGCGGTGTTCGCGGCCTCGGACCTGATGGCCCACGGCGCGCTGCGGGCGCTGCGGGAGGCCGGGCGGCGGGTGCCGGACGACGTCGCCGTGATCGGCTTCGACGACATCGAGATGGCCCGCTACACCGAGCCGCCGCTGACCACGGTCCGGCAGCCGATCCAACAGATCGGCCGCGAAATGGCCCGCCAACTCATGCGCCTGGTAGCAGGCGAAGAGATCGAACCGATCACGATGCTCCCCACAGAGCTCATCATCAGAGAGTCGGCTTAGACCCGCTCCAGCTCGCGGACCCGTAGCGCCCGGCGGGCGGCTTCGCGGTCGCGGGCCGGGCCCGTCAGCAGGTGGCCGGCGGCTGCGACCAGGCCGACCGTGCCGACCGCGATCCAGTGCCAGCTGCCCAGGTGGTCGAGGCTGAGGCCGCCCAGGGCCGGGGTGATGAAGGCCGCCGCAGGGAAGGTCAGGCTGAACACCGACTGGTAGCGGCCCCGCAGTTCCTCCGGGGACAGCTCCGCGTTGACCTCGGCATTGGGCGGTGCGGCCAGCATCGAGCCGATCGTCCAGATCACCGAGGCGAGCAGGTAGACGGCCAGGTGGTCGGCGAAGGCCAGCGCGCCGAAGCCCAGGCCGATCAGGCCGAGGGCGGTGGCCAGCACGGTGTGCTTGCGGTGTCCGTCGATCAGCGGGGGCACGAAGAGCTGGCCGACCACGATCAGGGCCGCGCTGATCGCGACCACCGTCCCGTACGCGGCGGGGCTCAGCCCGTCGGCCCGCATCGCCAGCGGCATGATCGTCGAGGTCTGGGTGGACAGCGCGGCCAGCAGGAAGGTCAGCCCGACGAAGACCAGGTACGTGCGGTCGGTCAGGGCGGTGAGCAGGCCGCCAGTCGCTTCTGCCCGGCGGTGGCGCTGGAACGTCTCCGGCACCTTCCACGCGATCACCGCCGCCGTCACCGCGGTGGCGCCCGCGTCGGCGAGGAAGAGTGCCAGGTAGCTCACCTGGGCCAGCAGTCCCGCGAGCAGGCCGGCCGCAGCCATGCCGAGGTTGAACGACCAGAACTGCAGGTTGAAGGCGCGTGACCGGCGCTCGGCCGGCACGACGTCGACGATCGCGGCGACGAACGCCGGCATCGGCATCGAGTGCACGAGCCCGAGTGCGACGGTCAGGGCCGCGATCGCGCCCAGGTGCGTGGTGAAGGCCAGCGCGGCCATCAGCCCGGCCGCCACCGTGTGCGCCCAGAACAGCGTCGCCCGCCGGCCCCAGTGGTCGGCCAGGACGCCGCCGAGCAGCGTGCCGGCGACGCCGCCGATCCCGTAGCCGCCGACGACCAGGCCGGCCAGGCTGGCCGAGGCGCCGCGCTCGTCGGTCAGGTAGACCGACATGATCAGCATGGCGAACGCGCCGACCCGGTTGATCAGCATGCCGGTCCAGAGGTACCAGTACGTGCCGGGCAGGCCGCCCGCGGTGTTCCGCAACCAGGCCCGCAACCCCGGTCCCTCCTTCAGTTAAGAAGCCTTACCGAAGGGACGCTACGAAGCCGACGAGGTGGGCGCCAGCGTGTCGCTGATCACTCCGGGCGGCGCCGGCGCGACGGCCGCGCGCGGCGAAGGCACCCGGGCCGCCGCCGCGATCACCGCGGCCCGCCGCTCACGGGCCGGTCCGGCGGACAGGTTGATCGCCGCCGCCACGAAGGCGATCAGGGCGCAGCCGATCCACAGTGCACTGTTGCCGAGCAGATCCCGGACGAACCCGCCGGCCACCGGTGCGGTGAAACCGGCGATCGACCAGGAGAGCGCGAAGACGCCCTGGTAGCGGCCGCGCACCGAGGCGGGGGCGAGGTCGGCGATGGTGGCCGCGTTGGCCGGCGAGTAGACCATCTCGCCGACGGTCCAGATCAGCACTGTCATCGCGTACAGCCAGGCGCTTCCGGCCAGGGCCGTCAGGCCGAAGCCGACGCCCTGCACGATCGTGCCGACCGCGAGCACCCGGGCCCGGCCGTGCCCGGCGATGAGCTTGGGGATGAAGAGCTGGCCGAGCACGATCAGCAGGCCGTTGAGCGCGATCACCCAGCCGAAGGTCGACGAGGAGAGGCCGTCGTCGCTCATCGCGATCGGCAGCATCGAGACGTGCTGGAGGAAGACCATCGCGCCCAGCAGGTTGGCGCCCGTGAAGATCAGGAACACCCGGTCGCGCAGGACCATGCCCAGCCCGCCGCGGCCCGACCCGGCACCCGATGGCACGTGCGCACCGGTCGGTCGCGTCTCCTTGATCTTGACGAACACGATCGCCGCGGTGACCAGCGTCGCCGACGCGTCGAGCACGAAGAGCAGCAGGTAGTCGAGGTGGGCCGCGAAACCGCCGAGGATCGCCGCCGACGCGAAGCCCAGGTTGATCGCCCAGTAGTTCAGCGAGAACGCGCGTACCCGGTCGCGGTCGGGCACGACGTCGACCATCATCGCGGCGAACGCCGGCCGGGCCGCCTCGGCGAACGTGCCGAGCGCGAACGCGACGCCGGCGATCATCGCGAACGGCCGCGAGAAGCCGAGCAGCAGCATCATGCTCGCGCCGCCGACGTGGGCGATCAGCAGCGTCGGCCGCCGGCCCCAGCGGTCGGCGAGGATGCCGCCGACCATCGTGCCGATGCCACCGCCGGCGCTCCACAGGCCGACCACGAGGCCGGCCTGGATGTCGCTGAAGCCGCGCTCCTTGGTCAGGTAGACCGTCAAGAAGATCAGTACGAAGCCGCCGAGCCGGTTGACCAGGGTGCCGCACCAGAGGTACCAGAACGTCCTGGGCAGTCCACCCGTTGTCTCGCGCAACCAGCCTCGTACCACTCCCAGGCCCCCCTTTTGTAACGACCGCCAATCCACAGCGGCCTTACGCAACCTAGGGGGTGGGCACCCAGGAAGTCATCAGGATTACCGCATGGCGGTCGTCACGCCGGGTGGGTCGCAGGCCGGTTCACCGGCTGCGCGAGGATGGCGGCATGACTGTGGGGACGTTGGTGCTGCTCCGGCACGGCGAGAGTGAGTGGAACGCGAAGAACCTGTTCACCGGATGGGTCGACGTCGACCTGACCGACAAGGGCGAGACCGAGGCCCGCCGCGGAGGCGCGCTGCTGCGGGAGCACGACCTGCTGCCCGACGTGCTGCACACCAGCGTGCTGCGGCGCGCGATCCGCACCAGCGAGCTCGCGCTGGGCGAGGCCGGCCGCTCCTGGATTCCGGTCAACCGGTCGTGGCGGCTCAACGAGCGCCACTACGGAGCGCTCCAGGGCAAGAACAAGAAGCAGACGCTCGAGGAGTACGGCGAGGAGCAGTTCATGCTCTGGCGCCGGTCGTACGACGTGCCGCCGCCGCCGATCGACCCGGGCGACGAGTGGGCGCAGACCGACGACCCGCGCTACGCGGCCCTGCCGCCGGAGCTGATGCCGCGCACCGAGTGCCTCAAGGACGTGCTCGTGCGCACCCTGCCGTACTGGTACGACGCGATCGTCCCGGACCTGCTGGCCGGCAAGACCGTGCTGGTCGCCGCACACGGCAACTCGCTGCGCGCCGTGGTCAAGCACCTCGACGGCATCTCCGACGAGGCGATCGCCAAGCTCAACATCCCGACCGGCATCCCGCTGCGCTACGACCTGGACGCCAACCTGCGCCCGATCGCCCCGGGCGGCGCCTACCTGGACCCGGCGGCCGCCGCCGAAGCCGCGGCCGCCGTGGCCAACCAGGGACGCTGAAAGATCAAACCTGTTCGCCGGTCACCAAATAGATGACGTGGTGGCCGGCGTTCACGGCGTGGTCCGCGAAGCGCTCGTAGAAACGGCCCAAGAGGGCGCCGTCGATCGCGGTTTCCGCACCGTACGGCCAGTCCGGGCTGAGCATGACCTTGAACAGCTCGACGTGCAGCGCGTCCATCGCGTCGTCGTCGGTATCCAGCTCCGCGGCGCCGACCGTGTCGAGCTTCGAGATGACTGTCGCGATCTTGGCCGCCATCTTGTCGGCGACGGCGGCCTTGGCCTGGAAGACCGGGCGGAGCTCGGCCGGGACCGCCGGTGAGGGGTGCCGGCGGAGGGCGGTCTTCGCCACGTGGTCGGCGAGGTCGCCCATCCGCTCCAGGTCGGCGGCGGTCTGCAGGGCGGTGATCAGCACCCGCAGGTCGCTGGCCACCGGGGCCTGGCGGGCCATGAGATCGGTCACCCGCTCCTCGACCTGGCGGTAGAGCGAGTCGACCTCGGCGTCCCGGGAGATCACGTCCTCGGCGGCGGCCTTGTCGGCACGCAGCAGTGCGGTGGTCGCCTCACCCATGGCGGTGCGGACCGCCTCGGCCATGTCGACCAACAGCTGACTCACGATGTGCAGGTCAGCGCGGAACTCTTCGCGCAAGGCCATTTGGTGCTCCTGGGGAACGATTGACATATGTCCGGTTCACCGTAGGTGTACGCCACAGAACGCTAGTGAACGGCGCTCTGCCGGCCGGTGAACATTGTGCGATCTGCGCCCGCTCGCTCCGGCCCGACCAGGCTTTTCGTTAAGAATGACCCTACGATCGCCTCGTGGAATGGGCGATCGTGACTGGCGTGTGCGTCAGTCTGTTGGCGGGCTTCGCCGCCGGATCGCTGATCCCGCGCTTCAGGCGGCGGGGGTCAGCGACCGTCGCACCTACCCGCGCGGCTGGCGAGGGAAGGCAGGCGATCACCATCGACCGGCACGATCCGCAGCCCGGATTGGGTCGCAAGAGCCTCGACTCGCTGCGGGTCGGCGTCGTGGTGCTCGACAGCGACGACACCGTGGTGCTGGTCAACCCGGCGGCCCGGGCGATGGGTCTGCTCCGCTCGGCGGGCACGCCGGGCAGCCTGGTCGCGCACCCGATCATCCGTACCCTGGCCGGCCAGGTCCGCCGCTCCGGCGTCCGCCGCGAGGTCGAGATGGACCTGCCGCGCGGCGACGGCCTCTCCGACCCCCTCGGCGTGCACCTGCGCGCGGTCGGCCTCGGCGGCAACTTCGTCGCCGTGGAGGCCGCCGACGTCACCGAGTCGCACCGGGTCAGCCGGGTGCGCCGGGACTTCGTCGCCAACGTCAGCCACGAGCTGAAGACCCCGATCGGCGCGCTCCAACTGCTCGCCGAGGCCCTGCTCGACGCCACCGACCCGACCAACGTCGGCCCGCAGCCCGGCGCCGGCCCGGAGGAGGACGTGGCCGCCGCCCGCCGGTTCGCCGTGCGGATCCAGCACGAGTCGACGCGGCTGGGCCGGCTGGTCAACGAGCTTCTGGAGCTGACCCGGCTCCAGGGCGCCGACCCGCTGCCCGACCCCGAGCCGGTGCCGGTCGACTGGGTGGTCGCCGAGGTGATCGACCGCACCCGCACGACGGCCGCCGCCCGCGAGATCGAGGTCGTGGTCGAGGGCAAGCGCGGGCTGACCGTCTACGGCAGCGACAGCCAGTTCGCCACCGCGCTGTCCAACCTGGTGGAGAACGCGATCGCGTACTCGAAGGAAGAGACCCGGATCACGATCACGACCGCCCTCGAGGAGTCGTCGGTCGTGCTCTCGGTGGCCGACCAGGGCATCGGCATCGCGCCGGACGAGGTCGACCGGATCTTCGAGCGGTTCTACCGTGCCGACCGCGCCCGCTCCCGGGCCACCGGCGGCACCGGGCTCGGCCTGGCCATCGTCAAGCACATCGCCACCAACCATGGCGGTCGCATCGATGTAGTCAGCACACTGGGGGAGGGTTCGACGTTCACCCTCCGGTTTCCGGCCAGTCCGCCGGACGCCGCCCTCCCGCTACCCCCCTCTATTGAGATCGTGACCGGATCGGCCGAGTCGAGCCGATCCGAGCGGTAAGGAAGGAAAGTCCGTGGCCCGCGTGCTCGTGGTCGAGGACGAAGAGTCGTTCTCCGATGCCCTCTCGTACATGCTCCGCAAGGAGGGCTTCGAGGTCTCGGTCGCACCGACCGGCACCTTGGCGCTGACCGAGTTCGACCGGACCGGCGCCGACATCGTGCTGCTGGACCTCATGCTGCCGGAGATGTCCGGCACCGAGGTCTGCCGCCAGCTCCGCCAGCGCTCCCGCGTGCCGATCATCATGGTCACCGCCCGGGACAGCGAGATCGACAAGGTGGTCGGCCTGGAGATCGGCGCCGACGACTACGTCACCAAGCCGTACTCGCCGCGCGAACTGGTCGCCCGCATCCGCGCGGTGCTGCGCCGCCAGGGCACCGAGGTCACCGAGCCGGACGCACCGACCTTGGCCGCCGGCCCGGTCCGGATGGACGTCGAGCGGCACGTGGTGACCGTCGACGGCTCGTCGGTGCAGCTGCCGTTGAAGGAGTTCGAGCTGCTGGAGCTGCTGCTCCGCAACGCCGGCCGGGTGCTCACCCGAGGCCAGCTCATCGACCGCGTCTGGGGCGCCGACTACGTGGGCGACACCAAGACCCTCGACGTGCACGTCAAGCGCCTGCGCTCGAAGGTCGAGCCGGAACCGTCGACGCCGCGCTTCATCGTCACCGTCCGCGGCCTCGGCTACAAGTTCGAGCCGTAGATCAAGCCCGGATTCATGACTCGGGCTCGCGGTGGGCGCGACCGTCGCTCCAGAGACCGCTGCGCTGCGCTCCGCTGCCACCTCCGCGCCGGGTCGCCCTCGAGCTCCTGAACCCAAACAAGGACCCGGGGCCGAACGGCAACTGCGCGGCGCGATCTGTACAATCGTTGTACAGTTTGCGGTATGAGCGCTGAGCCGCTACCTCCCGCGGAAGACCTAGAGATCTCCGTCAGTGACGCCCGCGCCCGACTTGCGGAGCTTGTCGACGAGGCTGAGGCCGGCAAGGTGATCTATCTGAGCCGGCACGGTCGGCGTGCGGCCGCGCTCGTCCCGGCGGACCTGCCGGAACAGGTGGCCAGCGACCAGGCTCGCGCGTTCGCGCGGCGGTTCGCCGATCGGCATGGGCCGCTGCTCGATCGGTTGGCCGAATGATCCACTACCTGACGGTTGCGGATGTCCTGGCGATCGCGGACGAGATCGGAGCCGGCGGCGATCTTCGCGATCCTGGTCTGTTGAGTTCGGCTGTGGTGCGCCCTCAGTCAGCGATGTTCGGGGTCGAGGCTTACACCGACATCTGGGACAAGGCTGCGGCGTTCATGCACTCGCTGGTCGCCAACCATCCCTTTGTCGACGGCAACAAACGTACGGGACTTGTCGCGGCGCTGGCTTTCCTCGAGCGAAACGGGATCGCGACGGAGCCCTTGGACGAGGACCTTGCCTACGAGCTGACGATCGGAATCGCCTCCGGCAAGATCCGTGAAGTTCCCGAAATCGCCGCAGGACTCCGCAGCTGCATCGGTTAGCGCTTCTTCGGCGCTGGTGGGGCGGCGGGCTCCGCGGCGCCGTTGAGGTCCTTCGTGCGGGTCAGGGGGAGGCGGCGCTTCGGGTCCGCGGGGTGTGGGGCGACCATGCCGCGGCGGGCGCGGGCGGCGCACATCTCGGCCAGCTTGGCGTAGGCCGCCTTGCCGATCAGGGCCGTCAGCTCCGGCTCGTAGGACTGCCACATGGCCTCGCTGCCGACGTGGGCCTCCGGGGACGACGTGCACCACCAGTGCAGGTCGTGGCCGCCCGAGCCCCAGCCGCGTCGGTCGAACTCGGTCAGCGTGGTGATCAGGATCTTGGTGCCGTCGGGGCGCTTGTTCCAGTCCTGGTCGCGGCGCACCGGGAGCTGCCAGCACACGTCCGGCTTGTATTCCAGCGGGTGCACCCCGTCGCGCAGGGCCTGGGCGTGCAGCGCGCAGCCGCCGCCGGCCGGGAAGTCCGCGTCGTTGAGGAACACGCACGGGCCGTCGGCGCTCTGGGTGGCGGTGCGCCGGGCCGGCGTCTTGCCGTCGACGGTGTCCATCTCGGTGTAGTTCTTGAACCCGCGGCGGTAGTGCTGCCAGGTCTCCGGCGTGAGCTTCTTGGCCGCCGCGCGGACCCGGGACTCGTCGTCGGAGTCGGTGAAGAACGCGCCGTGTGAGCAACAACCGTCGGCGGCCCGGCCCTCGATGATGCCGTGGCAACCCTTGCCGAAGATGCACGTCCAGCGGGACAGCAACCAGGTCAGGTCGGCACGGATGAGGTGCTTGGGGTCCTCGGGATCGAAGAATTCGACCCATTCCCGCGGGAAGTCCAGGTCGACCTCGCGGCTGCGGGGATCGTCGGCCGAATCGACGAGAACGCGTAGCTGGTTGCGTGCTGGCACCCGACAAGACTACGCCCGAATAGGCTGCCCACCCGCGTTGCCGCACGGCAACGCGGTGGCGATAAGCGTTGGGCCATAAGGTTCGGACATGAGGTTGGGCGTTCTCGACGTCGGTTCCAACACCGTTCACCTGCTGTTGGTCGACGCGCACCACGGTGCGCACCCGTGGCCGGCGCACTCGGAGAAGGCGGTGCTGCGGCTGGCCGAGCAGATCGGCCCCGACGGCGCGCTCACCAAGGCGGGCGCGGACGCGCTGGTCAAGGCCGCGCACGACGCGCAGGCCAGCGCACGCCGGCTGAAGGCCGACGACCTGCTGGCGTTCGCCACGTCCGCGGTCCGGGACGCGACGAACTCGCAAGAGGTGCTGGCCCGGGTACGCAAGGAGACCGGCGTGCGGCTCCAGGTGCTCTCCGGCGCCGACGAGGCCCGGGCCACCTTCCTCGCCGTCCGGCGCTGGTTCGGCTGGTCCGCGGGCCGGCTGCTGGTGCTCGACATCGGCGGTGGCTCGCTGGAGATCGCGGCCGGCATCGACGAGACGCCGGACCTCGCGATGTCGCTGCCGCTGGGTGCCGGCCGGCTCAGCCGCGAGCGCCTCGGTGTCGACCGGGACACCTCGTCGCCGCCGTCGCCGAAGAGCGTCGACGAGCTCCAGGCGTACGTGGAGAAGCAGCTCGAGGCGGCCGTGGCCAAGCTGGGCGACGTCCGCTGGGACCGCGCCGTGGCGACCTCGAAGACGTTCCGCACGCTGGCCCGCCTCGCCGGCGCGGCACCGTCCCGGCAGGGGCTGTGGGAGCCGCGTGCGCTCTCCGCGACGGGTCTGCGCCAGGTGCTCGGCTTCATCCGGCTGATCCCGCCGCGCCAGGTCTACGAGCTCGAAGGCGTCAGCGCCAGCCGCTCACACCAGTTGCTGGCCGGCGCGGTGGTGGCCGAGGCCGTGCTCCGCCGGCTCCAGATCGACGCGGCGGACATCTGCCCGTGGGCCCTCCGCGAAGGCGTGATCCTGCGCCGGCTCGACCAGCTTGAATCGGCATAAACGATGGATTTGGGGTGGCTCGTCCAGGTGGCCACTGCCACCTAGGACTACCCTGATTGACGTGACCTCGCGCACCCCCGTGATCCTGTCAAGCTCTTCGGTCTTCCCCGAGCCGACCGCCGCGGCCTTCGAGATGGCCGCGCGGCTGGGCTACGACGGCATCGAGGTCATGGTCTGGACCGACGCCGTGAGCCAGGACGCCGGGGCGCTGAAGGGCCTCGCGGCCCACTACGGCGTGCCGGTGCTCAGCGTCCACGCGCCCTGCCTGCTGGTGACCCAGCGGGTGTGGAGCCCGGACCCGTGGGAGCGGCTGCGCCGCGCGGCCGAGCTCGCCGAGTCGGTGGAGGCGCCGACCGTGGTCGTGCACCCGCCGTTCAGCTGGCAGCGCGACTACGCCCGGTCGTTCCAGCCGGGGCTCGAGCGGATCGCGCACAAGCACAGCGACCTGACCTTCGCCATCGAGAACATGTTCCCGGTGCGCATGGCCGGCCGCGAGTTCGTGCCCTACCAGCCGGGCTGGAACCCGACCGAGTCCGGCTTCGACGCGTACACCCTGGATCTGTCGCACTGCGCCGCGAGCCGCACGGACGCGCTGGCCATGGCCGACGCCATGGGCGACGGCCTGCGGCACGTGCACCTGGGCGACGGCAGCGGCGAAGGGCGCGACGAGCACCTGGTGCCCGGGCGCGGCAGCCAGCCCTGCGGCGAGCTGCTCGAGTCGCTGGCCGGGCGGGGCTTCCGCGGCTCGATCGCCGTGGAGGTCAACACCCGGGGTGCCAAGAGCCGCGCGGACCGCGAGGCCGACCTGGGCGCGGCGCTGGAGTTCGCCCGCGCCCACCTGCCGACACCAGCAAAAGTCTGAGGAAACCGCCGGCAGTGCGCCCGGAGCCGGCTCAGACGCCGGCCAATGTCGCTCTCTTGCGCGCTCGGTGCGCGGCCACGTGCGAGCGGGTGGCGCACCGCTCGGAGCAGAACCGCCGGCAGTTGTTGGACGACGTGTCCAGGTAGACGTTGCCGCACCGGTCGTCGGCGCAGACCCCGAACCGGGCACTGCCGTGGGTGGTCAGCCAGACCGCGAGGCCCCACACCGCCGCGGCGAGGAACTCGTTGCTGGCCGAGGCGCCGCGGCTGGTCACGTGCATGTGCCAGTCGCTGGCATCGTGCCCGGAGATCCGCGGCTGGACCGGATGGTCCTTCAGCAAGGAGTTGAGCTCGTTGACCGCCTCGGTGTCGCGGCCGGCGCTGCCGAACTGGAAGACGTCGCGCAGCCGCTTCTGGGCGCGGCGGAACGTCGTCACATCACGCTCGGTGACCTCGTCGCGCATCCAGGCGTTGTCGGCGATGAAAACGGCCCGCAGGTCGTCGATGCCCTCCATCGGGGCGTTGACCAGGTCAACGGCGGTGCGCGCGTACGCATCGAAGTTCACCCGACAACCGTAGACGACGTGGGAAGCGCGTGCCTCGTCCGTGGGGTCACTCCGCGACGAAGCCACTCCGCTAAGCGATCATGAACGTGTGCCAAGCTCGCCGAGTAGCCCCCGCCCACGGGCGCTACGCTGCGGGCATGCTCCGTTCGGTCATCCTCGCCGCCTCCAGGTCATCCCGGGTCGAGCGGCTCGTCGAGACGGCTCCGCTCACCCGCGACGTCGTCCACCGCTTCATCGCCGGCGTCACCGGTGATGACGCTCTGCACACGACCCGCGACCTGGTGGGCGACGGCCTCCGGGTGACCCTCGACTACCTCGGCGAGGACACGGTCAACCCGGCACAGGCGACAGCCATCAAGGACGAGTACCTCGCGGTCCTGAGCGCCCTGGGTGGTGGCGGCCTGACGCCGGCCGCCGAGGTCAGCGTCAAGCTCTCGGCGCTCGGCCAGAAGTTCGACGAGCAGCTCGCGTGCGACCTGACGCGGCAGATCTGCGCCGCGGCGGCCAACGCCGGCACGACGGTGACCCTCGACATGGAGGACCACACCACCACGGACTCCACGCTGGAGATCCTGGCCAAGCTGCGGCTCGACTACCCGACCACCGGCGCCGTGCTGCAGGCCTACCTGCGCCGCACCGAGGCCGACTGCCGCGAGCTGGCCACGCTCGGCTCCCGGGTCCGGCTGTGCAAGGGCGCTTACAAGGAGCCCGAGTCGGTGGCCTTCCAGTCGGCGATCGACGTCGACAAGTCGTACGTGCGCTGCATGAACATCCTGATGTCCGGCGAGGGCTACCCGATGCTGGCCACCCACGACCCCCGGCTGATCGCGATCGCCGAGGACCGGGCCCGCTGGTTCGACCGCTCGACCGACGCCTTCGAGTTCCAGCTCCTGCACGGCGTGCGTCCCGACGAGCAGCTGCGGCTGGCCAACGAGGGCTACACGGTGCGGGTCTACGTGCCCTACGGCACCGACTGGTACGGCTACATGATGCGCCGGCTGGCCGAACGTCCGGCGAACCTGCTGTTCTTCGCCCGTGCCATGAAATCGCGCAAGTAACTCATCCGTACGGCTGATCCCTCGATCGGGTGGACGGCCTTAATCTCGCCCGGATGGCTGAGGAGACAGGTGCGCCGGCACCACGCCGGCGATGGTCCTTGTGGCTTTCCCTCGGCCTGGTGGCCGCGCTCGTGCTGTGCGTCGCTCCGGTCGGAGTCGGCGTCGTCGTGTTCCGTGGGCTCGACTCGCCGGCCTGGCCGGCGAGCCCGTCGGCGAAGGCTGAGCCGGCCCGCAGCCCGGTCGCGGGCGACGCCGAGCGGGTCACCGCCGCCTGGTTGCGCGACCGGATCCGGGCGGCCCTGGTTGCACAGGGCACCGCGCTGCTCGGCGGTGACCAGGCGGGCTTCCTCGCGATCGCCGACCCGGCCAGCCCGGCGCAGGCGACGTTGACCGCGCAGTTCGCCTCGTTGCGGGCCATGAAGGTCACCCGCTGGGTGCCGTCGGCCGACTCGATCCCCTCGTCGGTGGGCCCGCGCAAGTGGCGCACGCTGATCGAGGTCGAGCACTGCTTCGTCGAGCCCGACTGCAAGCCGATGACCATCACGTACGGCACGGTGTGGACCGACACCGCGGCCGGGCTCAAGCTGGTCGGCGTCGAGCCGTCGATGTCGACGTACGACGGCCCCCGCCCGTGGGAGGTCGACCAGCTCGTGGTCGCCCACGGCAAGCGGGTCACCGTGGCCACCACGAAGGCGCTGCGCGGGCAGCTCAAGACCGTGCTGGCCGAGGCCGAGAAGGCCGCCGTGGTCGCCGACCGGTACGCCGTCGGTGGACCGCCCCCGGCCCACTACGAGGTGTTCTACGCGGGCACCGACCAGTGGAAGCGGTGGTTCGGCGGCAACCGGCCGGCGTGGACGGCCGGCTACGCGTTGCCCGTCGGCGGGCGGCAGGTCGACGTCGTGATCAACGCGGCCGCGCCGCAGCGCAACAACCTCGACGACCTGTTGCGCCACGAGATGACGCACGCCTCGCAGATGCCGCAGAACGGCTTCCCCACGTCGGCCTGGTGGCTGGTCGAGGGGCTCGCCGAGCTCGCCGCCTCCGGCGGTGCGGCTCCGCGGGCGTACGACGGCATCGAAGAGGTGCGCAAGGTGGTCAAGGAGCGTGGCTGGGCCGGCCCGCTGGAGGATCTCAAGATCGCCGATGGCGCGGCCGACTGGGAGGTCGCCGGCGCGTACGGGATCGGCTACCTGGCTGTCCGGCAGCTCGCGGAGCGGTTCGGCGAGCCCGCCGTGCTGGCCTTCATGCAGGCCCTGACACATGACCGGTTGTCGATCGACGAGGCCAGTCGAGAGGTTTTCGGCGAGCCGTGGTCTGTGCTCAATGATCAGTGTGTGGCTGCTGTGCGAGCGGCCGCGGCCTGATCGCCCATCGAGATATGTCCCCTTTAGGGGTAAATTTCGGGAAAACTCGGTGAGTTGCCTTGACTAACCATGATCAAACCCGCGAAGGGATCGCGCCGGTAACAACGGCACCGCTACCGTACTAGTTACACGAGCGCCTGACGGCGCGCGCCGGGGATGGATTGGTTGGTGAGCCATGGCAGGATCACCACAAGCCGACAGGCTGTCGGAGGTCAAGTTCCTCACGGTGGCCGAGGTGGCGACATTGATGCGGGTGTCAAAGATGACGGTCTACCGCTTGGTGCATTCGGGTGATCTCACCGCGGTGCGCGTCGGTCGATCGTTCCGGGTTCCGGAGCACGCTGTGAACGAGTATTTACGCGGCGCGTTCCAAGAGTCCGCATAAGAGTGGCCATGGAGCCGGCCGCGGGGCTGTGACGGCCCCGCGGCCGGGGTCGCTTTGGCTGGGCCGACGGTCGACGCGTACCCTGGATCGCGATTCTCACCCCGCTGTGGTGCAATGCGCCCGCCGTCGGGTCGGATCCGATGTCAGATCGCCGTCGGCCTTCACGTCCCCGTGACGTCCGGCGCATGTCGCACGTTCACTGGGAGAGGGCTGTCGTATGGGCTCGGTGGTCAAGAAGCGCCGCAAGCGTATGGCCAAGAAGAAGCACCGCAAGCTGCTGCGCAAGACCCGCGTCCAGCGTCGCCGTCTCGGCAAGTGACGCCGGCCCGAGCCTGAGGTCCACTCCTGGGCCGGCGGCTCGGGTCTGACGTCAGTGCCGGTGGCCCGGCGCGTCCGCGCGGCACCCTCCTGATCCTTTGACCGGAGGCCAACGTGAGGTCGCGACCAACAGGCTCGGTTGTCGTCACCGGCGTCAGCCGGTTTCTGGGCGCCCACGTGGCCGCCCGGCTCGCCGCCGACGACCGGATCGGCCGCGTGGTCGGGCTCGACCCGCACGCGCCACCAGCGGAGTTCGCCCACCTGCTCGACGGTGTCGAGCAGGTGCGCGGCGACGCCGGCTCCGCCAGCACCGTGATCGCCGACCTCGAGGCCGAGGCGGTGGTCCACCTCGCGCTGGCCACCGCTCCCGACCCGCAGCACGGCGGCCGGGCGGCGATGAAAGAGCAGAACGTCATCGGCACCATGCACCTGCTCGCCGCCTGCCAACAGGCCCCGCGGCTGCGCAAGCTGGTGATGCGCTCGTCCACCGCGGCGTACGGCGCGTCCTTCCGCGACCCGGCGGTGTTCACCGAGGACACCGAGCCGCGTGAGGTGCCGCGCGGCGGGTTCGCCCGGGACATCCTCGACATCGAGGGCTACGTCCGTGGCTTCCGGCGCCGCCGGACCGACGTCACCGCGACCGTGCTGCGCTTCGCGCCGTTCATCGGCTCCAGCGCCGACACCACGCTGACCCGCTACTTCGCCCGCCCGGTGGTGCCCACCGTGCTCGGCCGCGACCCGCGCCTGCAGTTCCTGCACATCGACGACGCGCTGGAGATCATCCACCGGTCGGTGGTCGACGACCACGCCGGCACGTTCAACGTCGCGGGGGCCGGGGTGCTCTCGCTGTCGCAGGCGATCCGCCGCGCCGGCCGCATCCCGGTGCCGGTCCTCGAGCCGGGCCTGTCCGCCGCCTCCAACCTGGTGCGCAACCTCGGCCGCAGCGGCTACGGGCTCGACCAGGTCGACCTGTTCGTGCACGGCCGGGTGGTCGACACGACCAAGCTGGTCGGCGAGTTCGGCTGGAGCCCGCGGAGCACCGCCGACGCGTTCGACGACTTCGTCGCGGGCCACCGCGGTGGGGCGGTGCTGCGCAGGGAGCAGTTGGCCCTGGCCGAGCAGGCCATCCTCGACGGGATCCGGCAGGCCCGCGCGACCGTGCAGGAGAAGGCATGACTGAGGAATCGGGCCGGCCCGACCGGCCCCCGCGCAAGAGCACCCGCAAGGCGGCCCCCCGCCGCGCGCCGGCGCAGAAGACCAACGGCGCCACCCGCCGGGGGAGCGTGCCGGCCACCGACTTCACGATCGACGCGACGTCGTCCAACGGCACCACCCCGCCGATGCCGAACGGCAGCGGCCCGGCGGCCGCCAACGGCAGTGCTCCGATCCCCGCCGACGACAGGCCAGCACCGCTGCCGCCGTCGGTAGCCGACCAACCCGGTGACGTCTGGGACGATCGCGTCGCCAAGGGGCTGGCCTTCCTGCGGCGCCGGCTGGGCGGCGACTACGAGGTCGACGAGTTCGGGTTCGACCCGGAGCTCACCGACAAGGTCTTCCTGCCGCTGCTGCGCCTGCTCTACCGCGACTGGTTCCGCACCGAGGTCTTCGGCGTCGAGAACCTGCCGGCCAACGGGTCGGCGCTGGTCGTCGGCAACCACTCCGGCACCGTCGCGCTCGACGCGATCATGCTGGCCACGGCCGTCAACGACCGCACGCCCAACCGCCGCCACCTGCGGCTGCTCGGCGCCGACCTGGTGTTCCGGATGCCGATCGTCTCCGAGCTCGCCCGCAAGTCCGGCGGCACGGTCGCCTGCAACCCCGACGCCGAGCGGCTGCTGAGCACCGGCGAGCTCGTCGGCGTCTTTCCCGAGGGCTTCAAGGGCGTCGGCAAGCAGTACGCGCAGCGCTACAAGCTCCAGCGCTTCGGGCGCGGCGGGTTCGTGTCGGCGGCGCTGCGCACGGGCACTCCGATCGTCCCGGCCGCGATCGTCGGCGCCGAGGAGATCTACCCGATGCTCGCCGACATCAAGCCGCTGGCCCGGCTGCTCGGCCTGCCCTACTTCCCGGTGACGCCGACGTTCCCCTGGCTGGGGCCGCTGGGCATGCTGCCGTTGCCGAGCAAGTGGCTGATCGAGTTCTCGAAGCCGATCCCGACCACGCACCTGCAGGACCAGGCCGACGACCCGCTGGTCGTGTTCAACCTGGCCGACCAGGTGCGGGAGACCATCCAGCAGACGCTGCACACCCTGCTGGAGCGCCGGCCAGACCCGTTCGGGCGCTAGGCGCTAGGACTGGCCGCGGCGGCGCCGGCGGGCCGCCAGGACCGTCGTGATCGCGCCGGCCAGCAGACCCGCGGCCAGTGTCGACGGCACCGCGACCTTGGCGGCCTTGCGGCCGGTGCGGAAGTCGCGCATCTCCCAGCCCTGCTCGCGGGCGGCCCGGCGCAGCCCGCTGTCGGGGTTGACGGCGACCGCGTTGCCGACGGCCGAGAGCATCGGCAGGTCGTTGACGGAGTCGCTGTACGCCGTGCATCGCCGCAGGTCGAGCCCCTCGACGTTGGCGAGCTGGGTGATCGCGTCGGCCTTGGCCGGGCCGTGCATCAGGTCGCCGACCAGCCGGCCCGTGTAGGCACCGTCGATCACCTCGGCCACCGTGCCGATCGCCCCGGTCAGCCCGAGCCGCTGTGCGATGACCCGGCCGATCTCCACCGGCGCGGCGCTGACCAGCCACACCCGCTCGCCGGCGTCGAGATGCAATTGCGCGAGCGCGCGGGTGCCGGACCAGATCCGCGGCGCCATCAGCTCGTCGAAGATCTCTTCGGTCAGCCGCTCGATGTCGTCGACCCGCCAGCCCTCGATGAACGCCAGCGCCACCTTCTTGGCGTTGGACATGTCGCCGGCGTGCTCGGCCGCGAGCAGCCGGTAGCGGGCCTGCTGCCAGGCGAACCGGGCCAGGTCGGTGGTGGTGAAGTAGCGCCGGGCGGCCAGCCCACGGGCGATCCAGTAGATCGACGCGCCCTGGAGCATGGTGTTGTCGATGTCGAAGAAGGCCGCCGCGCTCTTGTCGATGTCGACCTCGAGGGCCGCTTCGAGCTCGGCCGCCGCCCAACCCGCCGTGTGACCGTGTGCGTCCGTGCTGATGGTCAGCCGGTGCTCCGATGCCACGCAGTTGCCTCCGATCCGCCCTTGGCCCCATCAACGAGGGTATCCGGCCGAACTCGTCGCTTCAGCGATCGAGGCGTTCCTCCAGGTGAGGAACGCCCCGATCGTGGTAGGTCGGCAGGAGTCAGGAACCGGGGACGAGCCCGCCGAGCAGGTCGCCGAGATCCTCGACGAGGTTGCTGTTGTTGCTCGGCGCCGGGGTCGGCGTGGCCGGTGCCGGGCTGGCACCCGGGCGGTCGGCCGAGCCGGGCGCCGCCGGCGAGCCGGACGGGGCCGGCTTCGGGTCGGTCTTCTCCGGCCGCGACTCGTTGGCCACACCGTCGCCGCCGGACTGCTTGCCGGCCGGTCCGTCGGCCGGTGCGCTGCCCGCCGGGCAGGCACCCGGCAGCGGACCCAGCGCGTCGGACCTGGCCGCCGCGTCGCCGCCGCACTCCAGCGACCGGCGCAGCTCGTCGGCCCGCTTCTCGACCGAGAGCAGCAGCGCGACCGACGACAGCGCACGCTCGTGGCGGGCCTCCGTCGTCGTGCCGAGCAGGCCGCTGACCTCGGTGCGCTGGTGCTTGAGGAACGCGTCGACCGCGTCGAGCGCGGCCATCTCGTGCCGCTGCGTCGCGGTCGTGGTGAGCAGCCGTACGCCCTCGGTGGTGTTGGCGTCCATGTCGTCGAGCGCCCGGGCGAACCCGTCGCTGTCGCTGACGGCCCGCGCCTCCGACAGTCGGTTGCGCGCGAAGTCCAGGAACAGCTGGCCCTTCGACAGGTCGGAGCTGGCCAGGGCGAGCTGGGCCCGCTCGGTGGAGCGCTTGACGCCGTAGAGGGCGTCGCCCGGCACCGCGTTCTCGCTGGCCGCCGACATGCCCGAGATGGCGATCGCGCCGACGGCGACGCCGGCCAGGATCGCTCCACGGGTACGGATGCGGCGCGCCCGTTGCTTCGGCGCGTTGGCCGCGGCCCGGAACGCCTGCAGGTCGACGGTCGCGCCGGTGTCGGCGACCGCGCCGATCCCTTCGCGTTCCGCCGCAGCGACGAGGGCCGCGCGCAGGCTCATCCGGAACTCGGGGTCGACGTCGACGTCGACCGAGTGTTTGAGCGCTGACACCCGATGCCCGACAGCCACGACATCGGCGAGATCGTTGTCCACCGGAGACCGCACGTGGTGACGACGGCCGCCGTGGGCCTCGTCGAGAAGCTGGGCGAAGCGCTCGGCGCGCCGCCGGTGGAAAAGGACGGAGTTCACCGCGGGCACCTCCCTTCGCTGGTTACGACAGTGAAACCGGGATGGAAACCCATCACCGGACGCATCGAGTTCAACTGTCGTAGGGCACGAAAAGTTACGGGTCGGTCCCCACCGGTCACGGTTGGAACCCGTCCGGCAGCAGCCGGGCGAGGGCTCTGACCGCACGGTATTGCAGCGCCTTGATGGCTCCCTCGTTCTTGCCCATCGCCTGCGCCGTCTCGGCCACCGAGAAGCCCTGGAGGAACCGGAGCACGATGCACTCCTGCTGCTCGGGGTTGAGTTGCTTGACGGCCGTGAGCAGGGCGACGTTGGTGATGTGGTCGACGACGGCGGCTTCGGGGCTGCCCTCGGGCCCGCGGTCCTCGCGGTCGGCGTCCAGGACGTCGCCGGTGGTCACCTCGAGCCGGTAGCGGCCCGACTTGAAGTGGTCGGCGACCAGGTTGCGGGCGATCGTGACCAGCCAGGCGCCGAGGTCGCGGCCCTGCCAGGTGAAGCTGCCGATGCGCTTGAGGGCGCGCAGGAACGTGTCGGACGTCAGGTCTTCGGCGAGCTGGCGGTTGCCGACCCGGAAGTAGACGAACCGGAAGACGGTGTCGACGTAGCGGTCGTAGATCAGCCCGAACGCCTCGGCCTCGCCCGCCTGGGCCCGCTCGACCAGGGTCCAGACCTCGGTCGCCGGGTCGGACGGGTCGGGGCGCGAGGGGTACTGGGTCGGCGCGTTGCCGGAGCCGCCGGTGCGCTGCTCGGCGATCGACGGCACGGCGGGCAGCACGGCGGTCTCGCCGCTCTCCGCCGGGCTCTGGCCGACACCGGGCTGGGCCGGCATGGTCGGCCGGTTGGGTGTGCCCACGCGACCGCCGTTGACCTGCTTGGAGTTGCTGCCCGGGCCGACCGGCCGGCCCGGGATGTCGGTGTGCGGCTTGTTGCGGGTCCGCCGGGCGCCCCCGTCGGCGACGGAACCGTCGCCACGCCAGGTGGATCCGTCACCTCGGACGTCGAGGCTCCGCATCTCGTGCACCGTCCGGCGCAACGCCGCCAGGCCGGCGCTGAGCGCGGCGGGCACGTCGTGGAGCTCGCAGCCGGGGGCATAGCTGTACGCCGTCACTTGCCGCCCTCCAACCGGAGCCACCACGAGGGGGCACCGGGACATAGGTGCTCATGCAACGCGTCTACGGGCACAGCGGCCTCCTCGGGGATGAGGGGTGTGACTCACATACAAAAGGGGTGAGCCGACCCAGGAATGATAGGGCCAACATCACCCACGTGTGGGGAGTCCGTTACACAGAGCCGAAGTATTTCCCGATACCACCTGAACGTGTCGCACATCTTGTCCGCTGCCGGACCTAAGACACCTAGCCGGAGGACGGCTGTCACCTGCGGAAAGCGGGCGACACGCCGAATCGCGACACGCCGATATGCACAGGTGGCTCTAGCCGATCGGCGACACGCGGGTGCCTCGTCGGTTCGTGAGCACGGTCCCGTAGGTGGGATCGCGACGCACACTCGCACAACGCGCTGGACGACAACCGTGGCCACGGTCGGCGACACTGTGCCAGACTCGGCGACCGTGGTGGACCGCCGTTCCGACACACTTGCCGACCGGGTGGCCGCAGCCGCTGCCGCGTCGCCCGACAAGACCGCCTTGATCTGGCACGACACGAGCATGCGTTGGGGCGAGCTGGACCGCCGCGTCGATGCCGCCGCGGCCGCGCTCACCGGGCTCAACCTGCCAACGGGCGCTCGGGTTGCGCTCGCGTTACCCAACTCACCCCGCTACGCGGTGACCTTCTTCGCCGTCCTGCGCGCGGGCCTGGTCGCGGTGCCGGTGAACCCGACGTACACCGCGCGCGAGTTGCGGCACGTGCTGGCCGACTCGGGTGCGTCCTTGCTGGTCGCGAGCCCCGAGGTCGCGCGTGTCGTCGAGGGCGTCCGAGGTGATCTGCCCGAGCTGGCGCGCGTACTCGAGAAGCTTCCGGACGACGGTCCGGCCGGCTCCCGGGTCGAGCCGGGCGACCTCGCGGTGCTGCTCTACACGTCCGGCACCGAAGGTGCGCCCAAGGGCGCGATGCTCAGCCACCGGGCGCTGATGGCCAACCACGCGCAGATCGACGGCATCTCGCCAACGGTGGTCGGCCCGGACGACACCCTGTTGCTCGCGTTGCCGCTGTTCCACGCCTACGGGCTCAACTCGTCGCTCGGCGCGGTCGCCTATCACGGTGCCACGGGCGTGCTGGTCGACCGCTTCGATCCGGCCGACTCGCTCGCCCTGATCGCCCGCCACGGCGTCACCGGCCTCGTCGGCGTTCCCTCGATGTACCAGGCGTGGTCGCTGTTGCCGGACGCCGGCGCGGCGATGTCGACGGTCCGGGTCGCGGTGTGCGGCGCCGCGCCGCTGGACCCCGAGACCGCGACGCGGTTCACCCAGGTGACGTCGCTTCCGGTCTTCGTCGGGTACGGGCTGACCGAGACCGCACCGGCGGTCACCTCGACACTGGCGAGCCCGGAGCCGAAACCGGGCTCGATCGGGCGGGCGATTCCCGGTGTCGAGTTGCGGCTGGTCGCGCCGGACGGCAGCCCGGTCTCCGAGGTGTCCGATCTGGACGGTGACGAGTTCGACCTCGAGGTCGGGCCACCGGAGACCGACCCCGGCGAGATCGTGGTTCGCGGCGCCAACCTGTTCGACGGCTACTGGCCCGACGGACGTGGCGGTCCCGACGCCGACGGTTGGTGGGCCACGGGCGACATCGCGTACGCCGATGCCGACGGTGACCTGTTCATCGTCGACCGCCGGGGTGAGCTGATCATCGTCAACGGCTTCAACGTCTACCCTCGCGAGGTGGAACAGGTCCTGGAAGCCCATCCCGGCGTGGCCGAGGCGGCGGTGATCGGCGTGCCGCACCCGTACACCGGGCAGACGGTCAAGGCCTTCGTCGTGCGCGCTCCCGGCACCGACGTCGACCCCGACGAGCTGCTCTCGCACGCCGAGGCGAACCTCGCTCGCTTCAAGACGCCGACCGCGCTGGAGTTCGTGGCCGAGCTGCCGCACTCGGCGATCGGCAAGGTGCGCAAGGCGGAGCTGCGGGATGCCTAGGGTCACGTTGCTCACCCGGGCCGACTGCCACCTGTGCGACGCGGCCCGATCGGCGCTGGACCGGGTGGCGGCGCGCACCGGCGAGGCGTGGACCGAGCTGTCCGTCGACGACGACCTCGAGCTCGAGCGCGACTACGGCGACCGGCTGCCGGTGGTGCTGCTCGACGGCAAGGAGCACGGCTACTGGCGGGTCGAGGAGGACCGGCTGGCCGTCGATCTAGGTGGGTAGAGTCGGCCCGTGAAGCGCACTCACCTGGTCTGGGACTGGAACGGCACCCTGCTCAACGACTTCGAGCTGGTCCTACGGGCGACCAACCACGCGCTCGCGACGGTCGGTGGCCCGGCCGTGACGGCCGACCACCACCGGCGGCACTTCATCCGGCCGGTCGCCGACTACTACGCGATGGTGCTCGGGCGGGCCGTCGACGCCGACGAGTTCGACCGGCTCGACGAGATCTTCCACGACGCGTACCGGGCCGGGCTGACGACGTGCGCGCTCGCCGACGACGCCGTCAACGCGATGCGCTCCTGGGGCGGCAGCCAGTCGCTGCTGTCCATGTGGTTCCACGAGGACCTGGTGCCGGCCGTGACGGCGTTCGGGCTCGACGGGCGGTTCCAGCGGGTCGACGGGGTCCAGGTGGCGCTCGGGGGCGACCGCGCGTTCAAGGCGGGCCATCTCGCGCGGCACATCGACGCGCTCGAAGTCGACGGTGGGTCGGTGGTGCTGATCGGCGACTCGCTCGACGATGCCGACGCCGCCACCTCGGTGGGCGCCGGGTGCGTGCTCTACACCGGCGGGTTCACCGACGAGGCCCGGCTGCGCGCCTCGGGGCACCCGGTCGCCGGGTCGCTTTCGGAGGCCGTCGCGCTCGCCCTAACCGCGTAGGTAGGTCAGCACCGCGAGCACCCGGCGGTGCTGCTCCTCGTCGGGCGGCAGCTGGAGCTTGGTGAAGATGTTGCGCACGTGCTTCTCGACGGCGCCGTCGCTGACCACCAGCTTGCGGGCGATCGCGGTGTTCGACATGCCCTCGGCCATCAACCCGAGCACCTCGCGCTCGCGGGCGGTCAGCTCGCGCAGCGGGTCGTCGCGCCGGCGCCGGACGAGGAGCTGGGCGACCACCTCGGGGTCGAGCACCGTGCCACCGCCGGCCACCCGGCCGAGCGCGTCCAGGAACTCGGTGATCGCCGCCACCCGGTCCTTGAGCAGGTAGCCGACCGCGCCGGCCCGGTCGGCGAGCAGGTCGTCGGCGTACGACACCTCGACGTACTGCGAGAGCACCAGCACCGGGGTCCCCGGCACCAGGCGGCGCGCCTCGACGGCCGCCTTGAGCCCCTCGTCGGTGTGTGACGGCGGCATCCGCACGTCGACGATCGAGACGTCGGGCCGTTCCCGCACGATGGCCTCGACCAGGCTCGGACCGTCGCCGACCGCGGCCGCCACCTCGTGGCCGTGCTCGGTCACGAGCCGGACCAGGCCCTCGCGGAGGAGCACGGCGTCGTCAGCGATCACTATGCGCACCGGTCGAGCGTAGTGGAAACGCTCAGATCGGGAGGGTGGCCTGAATCAGGGTCGGACCGCCGGCCGGGCTCGTGACGGTGAGCCGCCCGCCGGCCGCGTGCACCCGGTCGGCCAGGCCGGCCAGGCCGTGGCCCTTGGAGACGTGCGCCCCGCCCTCGCCGTCGTCGGAGATCTCCACCCGCAGGTCGTTGCCCTCGCGGGAGACCGCGATCCGGCAGATCTCCGCCCGGCTGTGCTTGGCGACGTTGGTCAGCGACTCGGCGACCACGAAGTAGGCCGCGCTCTCCAGCGCCGGGTCGAGCCGGCCGCCGGCGGTGCCGAGGCTCTGGTCTATCGAGAGGTCGATCGGGATCACACCGCGACCGGCGAGGGCGGCCAGCGCGCTGGGCAGGCCACGGTCGACCAGGATCGGCGGTGCGATGCCCCGGGACAGCGAGCGGAGCTCGTCGAGGGTCTCCCGGGTCTGGGTCAGCGCCTCTTCGATGGTCCGGCGGGCCGCCTCGGGGTCCTGGTCGAACTGCTGCTGCGCGCGGCCGAGGTCCATCGCGAGCCGGACCAGGCGTTGCTGCGGGCCGTCGTGGATGTCGCGCTCCAGCTTGCGCAGGGCGGTCGCCTCGGCCGACACCGCCGCGCGCCGCTGCCCTTCGAGCGTGGTGATCTTGCTGCGCATCTCGGCCACGCCGGTCAGCATCGCCTTGCTGAAGTTGGCCTGGAGCAGGGCCACGCCGCGCACCACGATCGGCAGGCTGAGCAGGAAGAACACCCCGATGGCGGTGTACAGCAGCAGGCGCGGGCCGGTGCCGTCGCCCAGGCCGAGCAGCGTGTTGAGGTCGACCTCGTCGTCGCCGCGGGGGATCGCCCAGTCGTAGGCCCAGTAGAACGCGCCGAAGATCGCGCCGGCCCACCAGGTGACCGTGACCACGAAGCCGAAGATCGACAGGACGAACTTGACGAGTGCGTGTACGGCGTCGAGCCAGGACTGGCTGTCGCCGATGACAGCGATGACGCGCTTGAACAGGCCCGCGTCGGGTGCGGCGGTGCGGTACTCGGGGCGCACCCGGGGCAGCCGCAGGATCCGGCCGATCGCGAGCCGGTCGAGGTCGGCGAAGATCCGGGCGAGCAGCAGCGCTCCCGCCATCACCGGCAGGCCGATGCCCGTGACGATCAGACCGGCGCTGAGCACCAGCCCGACCAGGACCGCGACGAAACCGGCGATCGCCAGCGGAAAGCCCACGATCACGTACGCCGAGTCGGTCATCAGTTGACGCACGATGCCACGGTGAGCCGTGGTGCTCGGGGTGGGGCTGGAAACGACGGCTGTTGTCATGCCATCGACGCTAGGCATCGGCCCTGTTTACCCCCATCCCGTCGGCTTGCCTCTTCAGGGTAGGGCTGGCCGTACCTCACCCCCGTACCCGCGACTCGCGATTGGTGGTATGGGTCCCATTTACGCAATAATCGTGAGCAGGAACGGCGACCAAGATCGCGATTTGTGCACGAGTTCACAAGCGCCTAGTCTGTGTTCCCGACGAATCCCGTTAACACAGCCGGTCTTCGCGCATTGGGTCGGGGCGGCATTGCCGCGGGCCCCGCTCGCGGGCAGCCGGACGATCGCAAAACGGAGTCGCATGAGCCAGCACCGCCCGACAGGCCCCAACGGACGGCCCGGCGGCGTACCCGCCCTCCCGGACCTGCCCGAGGCGACGGTGGCCCGCCTGCCCGAATATCTTCGTGCGTTGCACCACATCGCCGAAACGGGCAACGACACCATTTCGAGCGAGGGGCTCGCCGCGGCGGCCGGGGTCAACTCGGCAAAGCTTCGAAAAGACCTTTCCCACCTCGGTTCGTACGGGACGCGTGGGGTTGGTTATGACGTGGCGCTGCTCATCGACCAGATCGAGTTCACCCTCGGGCTCGACCAGCGCCGCGCGGTCGCGCTCGTCGGCGTCGGTAATCTCGGTCACGCGCTGGCCGGCTACGCGGGCTTCGCGAGCCGCGGGTTCCGCATCGCCGCCCTCTTCGACGCCGACCAGGCGCGGGTGGGTGAGCCGATCAACGGCCTGGACGTGCGACACATCTCCGAGCTGGCCGAGGTGGCCGCCGCCGAGTCGATCGCGATCGGCGTCATCGCCACTCCCGCCGCCGCGGCCCAGGACGTCGCCGACGCTCTCGTCGCGGCCGGCGTCACCAGCATCCTCAACTTCGCGCCTTGCGTACTTTCGGTACCCGAAGGGGTGGACGTCCGCAAAGTCGACCTGGCGATCGAGTTGCAGATCCTGTCGTTCCACGAGCACCGTAAGTCGGCGTTGACCTCCCTACCGGGCGGTCTTGCAGAAGAGGCGGTGGGCACGTGAACCTGATCGTGGTGGGCGCTTCGTACAAGACGACGCCGGTCGCGATGCTGGAGACGCTGGCGGTCCCGGCGGCCGACCTCACCAACACGCTCGACCAGCTGGTCGCACAGCCCTACGTACGCGAGGCGGTCATCGTCTCGACCTGCAACCGCGTGGAGATCTACGCCGCGGTCAGCGGGTTCCACGGCGGCCTCACCGACATCTGCTCGGTGCTCGGCGAGCGCGCCGGTCGCGCCCCGGCCGAGCTGGCCAACCACCTCTACGTGCACCACGACGCCGCCGCGGTCGAGCACGCGTTCCGGGTCGCCACCGGGCTCGACTCGATGGTGATCGGCGAGGCGCAGATCCTCGGCCAGCTCCGCGACGCGTACCACGCCGCTACCGAGTCCGACACCGCCGGCCGCACCCTGCACGAGCTCATGCAGCAGGCGCTGCGGGTCGGCAAGCGGGCGCACGCCGAGACCGGCATCGACCGGGCCGGCCAGAGCGTGGTGACCGCGGCCCTCGACATCGCCGCCTCCCACTTCGCCGGTGGCCTCACCGACCGGCCGGCGCTGGTCGTCGGTGCCGGTGCGATGGGTGCCCTCTCCGTGGCCACGCTGTCCCGGCTCGGTGTCGGCCCCGTGTCGGTGACCAACCGGGGCGCCGACCGCGCGAACCGGCTCGCCGCCGCCTACGGCGCGACCGCGGCGCCGATCGCCGACCTGCCCCGGCTGCTGTCCGAGGCCGACCTGGTGATCGCCGCGACCGCGTCCACCGAGCCGGTGCTCACCCGCGCGACCGTCGAAGCCGCCCTGCCCGGTCGCAGCACGCCGCTCGTCCTGCTCGACCTGGCCGTGCCGCGCGACGTCGAGCCCGAGGTCGCGGGCCTGCCCGGCGTCGTCGTGGTCGACATCGACACCCTCGCCGCCGAGCTGCGCTCCGGCCAGCACGCCGCCGACGAGGCGGCCGTGCAGGACATCGTCGAGACCGAGGTCGAGGCGTTCGTCGGCTGGCTGCGCGGTGCCGACGTGGCACCGACCGTGGCTGCGCTGCGCACCCGGGCCGACGAGGTCGTCGCCGCCGAGCTGGGCCGCCTCCGGCAGCGCCGTCCGGAGCTGACCGAGGAGCAGCGGGCCGAGGTGGCACATGCCGTGCACCGGGTGGTCCGCCGCCTCCTGCACTCGCCGACCGTCCGGGTCCGGCAACTCGCCGCCGAGCCCGGTGGCGACCAGTACGCCGCGCTGATGCGTCAGCTCTTCGACCTCGAAGTGCCGCAGACCGCGCTGGCGGATGACGTCCCCCCGTTGGGAGAACCCAGATGACCTCCCTGCGCCTCGGCACCCGGGGCAGCAAGCTCGCGCTGGCCCAGTCCCGCCTCGTCGCCGAAGCGGTGACTGCGGCCACCGGCCGTCCGGTGGAGCTGGTGGAGATAAGCACCGCCGGCGACCGGTCGTCCGCTCCGGTCGCCCAGCTCGGCGTCGGTGTGTTCGTGTCGGCGCTGCGCGACGCGCTCACCGAGCGCCGGATCGACTTCGCGGTGCACTCCTACAAAGACCTGCCGTCGGCCCAGCCGGGCGCGCTGCACATCGCGGCCATCCCGCTGCGGGAGGACCCGCGCGACGCGCTCATCGCGCGTGACGGCCGGATGCTGACCGACCTGCCCGAGGGCGCGACGGTCGGCACCGGCGCGATGCGCCGGATCGCTCAGCTCAACGCGCTGCGGCTGCCGCTGCGGGTGACACCGATCCGGGGGAACGTCGACACCCGGATCAGGCGGGTCACCGGCCCGGAGGCCGACCTTGACGCCGTCGTCGTCGCCCGCGCCGGAGTGGTCCGGCTCGGGCGGGCAGACGAGATCACCGAAACGCTCGACCCCATGCTGATGCTGCCCGCACCGGCACAGGGTGCGCTTGCGGTGGAGTGCCGCCACGACGACCACGACCTGGTCGCGGAGCTCGGAGCGCTCGACGACGGACCGACCCGGGCCGCGGTCACCGCGGAACGGGCGTTGCTGGCCACACTGGAGGCCGGGTGCAGTGCCCCGGTCGCCGCCTACGCGGAGCTCGCGGAGGGTGAGGACGGCGATGAGATTTACCTGCGCGGTGCGGTGATCAGCGCGGATGGCGAACGCGCCATCCGGCTTTCGCGCACCGGAACGCCCAGCGCCGCCGCGGAGATCGGCAAGGCACTCGCCGCCGAGCTCCTCGACCGTGGCGCCGATACCTTGTTTGGGAGCACAGAATGACCCGCACCCGTAAGCCCGCAGGCCACATCTCGTTCGTCGGGGCGGGACCCGGCGACCCGGGCCTGCTGACCCGCCGGGCGCACGACGCGCTGGTCGAGGCCGACCAGGTGGTCTACGACCGCGGCGTGCCGGAGTCGCTGCTCGCGGCGATCCGCGCCGAGGCCAAGGACGACGCCCAGTTCACCCCCGCCGAGGGCACCACCGGCGACGTGGCCAAGGTGCTGATCTCGGCCGCGCGCTCCGGACTCTCCGCCGTGCACCTCGTGGCCGGCGACCCGTTCGGGCACGAGTCGGTGGTCAAGGAGGTGCAGGCCGTCGCCCGCACCGCCGTCCACTTCGAGGTCGTGCCGGGAGTCGGCCAGGCCGAGGGCGTGGCCACGTACGCGGGCGTTCCGCTCCCCGGGCTGCGCACCGCGGCCGACGTCGACGACGTCTCGTCGCTGGACTTCGAGGCGCTGGCCACCGCGGTCGCCCGCGACTCGCTGGCCCTCGCGGTCGACGCCGGTGACCTGGCCGCCCTCCGCGACGGTCTGCTCGCCGCCGGCCTCGACGGCACCACCCCGGTCGGGGTGACCGGCGACGGCACCGGCGAGACCCAGTTCACCACGACGTCGACCGTCGACAGCTTCGTCGCCGCCGCCCTCGGCTTCACCGGCCGCGTGGTGCTCACCCTGGGCGCGGGCGTCGCGCACCGCGACAAGCTGAGCTGGTGGGAGAACCGACCGCTGTACGGCTGGAAGGTGCTGGTCCCGCGGACGAAGGAGCAGGCCGGCGCGATGAGCGCCCGGCTGCGGGCCTACGGCGCGATCCCGTGCGAGGTGCCGACGATCGCGGTCGAGCCGCCCCGCACGCCGGCGCAGATGGAGCGCGCGGTCAAGGGCCTGGTCGACGGCCGCTACGCCTGGGTGCTGTTCACCTCGGTCAACGCGGTCCGCGCGGTCTGGGAGAAGTTCGGCGAGCACGGCCTCGACGCCCGCCACTTCGGCGGTGTGAAGATCGCCTGCATAGGAGAAGCGACGGCCGACGCGGTCCGTGCCTTCGGCATCCAGCCCGAGCTGGTCCCGGCCGGCGAGCAGTCGTCGGAGGGCCTCCTGGCCGAGTTCTCGCCGCACGACGAGGTGCTCGACCCGGTGGGTCGGGTGCTGCTCCCGCGCGCCGACATCGCGACGGAGACGCTCGCCGCAGGCCTCACCGAGCTGGGCTGGGAGGTCGACGACGTGACGGCGTACCGCACGGTCCGCGCGGCCCCGCCGCCGGCCGAGATCCGCGACGCGATCAAGTCGGGCGGCTTCGACGCGGTGCTCTTCACGAGCTCGTCCACGGTCCGCAACCTGGTCGGCATCGCCGGCAAGCCGCACACCCGCACGGTGGTCGCGGTCATCGGCCCGAAGACGGCGGAGACGGCGACGGAGTTCGGCCTGCGGGTCGACGTCCAGCCGGCCCACGCCTCGGTACCGGACCTGGTCGAAGCCCTGGCCTCGTACGCGGTGGAACTGCGCGAAAAACTGGCGGCGATGCCGGCGAAGCAGCGCCGCGGCTCGAAGGTGCAGGGTCCGACAGCACTGCGGTTCCGCTGATGGCTTTCCCCACGGACCGCCCGCGCCGCCTACGCGTCAACCAGGCGGTCCGCCGCCTGGTAGAAGAGACGAAACTGGCGCCGTCGGAGCTCGTACTCCCGATGTTCGTCAAAGAGGGCCTGACCGAACCACGCCCCCTGTCGGCGATGCCCGGCGTAGTGCAGCACTCGAGAGAGTCGCTACGCAAAGCCGCGGCGGAAGCGGTCCGAGCAGGCGTAGGCGGCATCATGCTCTTCGGCGTGCCGCTGGAGAAGGACCCAGAAGGCTCAGGCGGCCTGGACGAGAACGGCATCCTCAACGTAGCGATCAGAGACGTGATCTCAGAGGTAGGCGACGCCACAGTAGTCATGGGCGACCTCTGCCTGGACGAGTTCACCTCACACGGCCACTGCGGAGTCCTGGACGCCCAGGGCCGAGTAGACAACGACGCGACCCTGGAGTCCTACGCCACGATGGCGGTAGCCCAGGCAGACGCCGGCGTACACATGGTGGGCCCGTCCGGAATGATGGACGGCCAGGTAGGCGTAATCCGCCAGTCCCTGGACGCAGCGGGCTACCAGGACGTAGGAATCCTGGCGTACGCGGCAAAGTACGCATCGGCGTTCTACGGCCCGTTCCGCGAAGCGGTGGAGTCGTCCTTGGAAGGCGACCGCCGCACGTACCAACAGGACCCAGCCAACTTCCGAGACGCCCTACGCGAGGTAGCGCTGGACGTCGAAGAGGGCGCGGACATAGTGATGGTCAAACCAGCCCTAACAAACCTGGACGTAATAGCCGCAGTCCGAGCAGCGGTAACGATCCCGGTAGCCGCGTACCAAATCTCCGGCGAGTACGCGATGGTCGAAGCAGCAGCCGCGAACGGCTGGGTAGACCGCGAACGAGCCCTGCTGGAAACCCTGACCTCAATCCGCCGAGCCGGAGCCCAAATCATCCTGACGTACTGGGCCACAGAAGCAGCAGCCCTCCTCCGCTCGCGCTACTAAAGATCACCGGCCCCACCACCCCACCCCCTGTTTCACCGCATTTGCTCTGCACCCATATACGCACCACCCCGCGCAGGGCGCGCCGGCGTGCGCGCGGGGGGCCGGTGCGTATGTGGGTGCAGAGCAAAGTCGCTGGAGTTATCCACAGGTTCTGGGTTGGGGTGTTGGGGTGGGCTCCGGGCGAGCATGCTTTTCGTTATGGGTGGGCTGGCGCTTTCGGTTTCGGGGCTTTTGCGGGCTGCTCGTCGGCAGGCTGATCTCAGTCAGCGGCAGTTGGCGGCTAAGAGTGGGGCTAGTCACGGGACGATCAGCCGGATTGAGGCCGGTGGGTTGGCTCCTAGTTTGGCCATGATGGAGAAGCTGCTGGCCGCTTGTGGGTATCGGTTCTTGGTGGTCGATCAGGGGCGGCGGAGCTTGCGGCCTATGGCTGACAGTGACAACACGCTCGACGGCGCTCGGCGGCGGTTTCCGGCTCATCTTGACGTGATTCTTGATCCGTTGCCGGGGGAGTGGTGGGGCGACATCTACGGGCTCGCGCGGCCGCCTGAGACGTTTTATCGCGATCGGGGTAAGCGGGATCGGCAGCGGCGGCGCAGTCAGTGGGAGGTTCGGGTCAAGCAGCAGCGTTGGCTGCCGCCGCCTCCTACGCTTCTCGAGTACTACGGCGGGTGAGACGCGAAACGGCCCGGCCGTTGGGGCCGGGCCGCTTCTCGCGTTCCGCTGGTTAGTCGTCGTTGCGGATTGTGCCTACGCCGATCGGGTCTGTTAGGACCAGGCCGGGGATGCCGGCCACTATCAGCGTCAGGGTTTCGTTCGGTTCGCGTTGGCGGTCGCCCTTGACCGTTACGTCCACCGTTGTCGACGTGGCTCCTGCCGCTAGGGTGCGGCAGCCGATCACCGGGTCGTAGTCGCTTCCCGCTCTGGCTGTCAGGCCCAACGTGGTGCCGCACAGGAGGACCGGCTGGCTCAGCGGGCGGGAGACCGACACCGTGAACGTGAGCTTTGTCGTGCCTGTGTTGCCTTCGGTCACCGTGGCGTCCGAGACCTTCAGTTCTGCCCTCGAGTTGAAGCGGGCTACCTGTGGGTCGTGGTCGCTGGAGCCCCTCGAGCCGTCTCCCGCGTAGTTCGCCGCCCAGTCCGCGTTGATGTGCGCCGCGCGCATCTCAACCAGGTCCGCGTGCAGCGGGTTGTTGACGAACAGGTGGTCCAGCGTTTGGGCCTGTCCTTCGAAGCTGTACGAGTACGCGCTCGCCGGGACGTCGTGGACCAGGTCCTCCCACAGGTTGTGCAGGCCCGCGTCGTACAGCGGGGCCAGCTGGTCGCCCGGGTTGTTCTGTACCGGGTCGTCCGGGCGTGGGAAGACGTTGAGGTCACCGCCGTAGACGACCCGCGCGTTCGGGTCCGACTGCTCGATCGCCGTGACGATGGCGGCGCCGTAGCGGGCCTGTTCGCGGCGTTGGCCCACGCGGCCGTCGGGGGTCGACGAGTAGTGGTTGCTCACCGCCCACAGGACCGACTTCTCGTTGCCGCCCGGAGTTGCGGCTACCAGGAACTTCGCTACCTGGGGCGCGCGGGTGAAGACGTCCGAGCCATCCACGCCCGTCGACGTGTCGACGTCGCTGGGCAGGTCGGCGTTGAGCGACTTCGGGTTCTGGACGTCCGTGTTGTACGGCAGGCCCGGCGCCCGGTACGAGACCGTGGGGGTCGCGCCCAGCACCGTGTCCGCCGCGTCGACGGGGGCCAGGGTGACCCGGTCCGCGCGGTAGAGGAACGCCGCGGTGATGCCTCGGTCGTCGGCGCCGTCACGGTCATAGGCTGCCGCGTACGCCGGACCGCCCTTGGCTTTGATGGTCAGCGCCAGTTCCTGGATGGTGTCGGGCGCGCCGTCGGCGTTGTCGGTGGTGCCGCAGGACAGGGCGTTGCCCGCGACGGTGCAGATGTCCTGGTCCTCGGCTTCCTGCACGAGGATCACGTCGGGGCTGTGCAGGTCGTTGGTGACCTGGTCGGCCAGCGCGGCCAGTTGGTTGTCGTAGTCGGCCTGGTCCACCGGCACGTAGTCGAACGGCGGGCTGACACCCGGGCAACCCGTGTTGCCGAGGAAGTCGCAGCCGTCGAACGGGTCGTCGCGGAAGTCATAGAGATTCTCGACGTTGTACGTGGCGACCGCGTACTCCGTGTTGCGGTTGGCGGCCTTCGGGGGGTTGTTCTTCGACGGGTCGGCGCCGCCCGCGAAGGTGACCTGGCCCGCCTGGATGCCGTACTTGTCGAACGAGAAGTACAGACCACCGGTGGCGTCGCTGGTCAGGGTGTCGAAGGTGTGGGCCGGCGGGAGCAGCGTGAAGCTGTCGCCCGAGCTGTCCTTGACGCCCATCGAGCCGAACATGATCCGGTTGCCGTTCTCGTCGTCGAACCGGGCCGGGTCGTTGTCGAGCGGGTGCGAGTCGCGGAAGACCCGCCGGGCGTACGGGTCGGCCCGGTCGAGCAGCGGGTCGTCCTTGTCGACCACCCACACCTCGGAGTCCGCGGTGCTGGCGAACACGTCGCGCCCGCTGACGGCCTGGGCGCCGGCCCGCACGCGCATCTGCATGCCCTCGTGCCGCTCCCAGAACCGGTCGGCGCTGGCCAGGTCGACCGGCGGGACCGCGTCGGTGGCCGGGACCTGCACGCCGCTGGCCAGCTTGGACACGAGCGAGACGCTGGCGAGCTGGCTCAGGTTGAAGAACTCGGTGACCCGGGCGCGGACGACGATCTCGTCGCCGACCACCGGCAGGTAGCCGCCGATCAGCGTCTGGAACGTGCTGGTGTAGACGAAGATGCCGTCGGAGGTCAGCGGGTCGCCGTCCTCGGTGCCGGGGCGGCTCTGCAGGAAGAACCCGTACTGCAGCGCGCCGGCCGAGGTGCGGGACAGGGTCCGCTGGGTGACCACGCCGCGCACGTCGTAGAGCGCTTGGCTGTTGCCGCTGGCCGGCGCCAGGGGCGAGCGGTCGAGCTTGCCCTGCTCGGCGTCGGTGGTCTGGCCCTGCACCGCACCGACGGAGAGCACGCCGTTGACCTGGACGGCCAGCGTGCACGTCGCGGTGGTGCCCGTGTCGTCGGTCGACGTGATCCCGACCGTGTAGCTGCCGGCCGGCACCTCGGCGCTGACGGTGACCGTCGCCGTGGCCGTCGCGCCCGGGCCCGTGGCCGCGGTGAACGCCGTGCGGCTGATGGTGCCCGAGGCCGGTGCCGGTGTGACGCTGGTGACCGCGAGGTCGGTGATCGTGTCGTCCGCGTCGACCGCGGTGACGTCACGGCTCGCCGCGGTGCCTTCGGCGGTGGTCAGCGCGCTGCCGCAGGTGAGCACCGCGGGTGCGTCGACGGGGCCGCCGCCGGTGGAGTGGCTGCCGAGCCCGTCGAAGGTGTCGATGGCGAAGCCGTCCCACTGCGCGGCCGGGTCGAAGGCGTCGTTCGGATCGGTGTCGCCCGCCTCGACCGTCGACTTGCGACGCAGCGTGTTGTCGGCCGTGCTGGTCAGCCCCGAGCCCCACTCGGTGCCCGGGTCGACTCCGACCTGGCCGATCGAGTCGACGACCGCGGCGCCCTTGCGGAGGACGATCGCGTCGTCGCCGTTCCACAGCCCGGAGCCGCTGGTGAGGTCGGCCTGGGCCAGGATGGCCGGGACGGAGGCCGAGTGCGCGAACACGAAGACGTCGCCGGCGGCGACCGTGCCCGTCAGCGACTGGTTGAACGTGGCGGTGGTGGAGCCGTTGAAGTAGACCGACAGTTGGTAAGCGGTCAGGTCGACCGGGGCGCCGGTGCCGTTGTAGAGCTCGACCGCCTTGTTGTTGGACGAGCCTTCGACGTACTCGGAAATGATCAGATCGGTTGGTGCCGCGTAGGCCCCAGTGGACACGCCGAACAATGTGGCGGTCGTCGTGAGGGTCGCGGCAGCCAGCAACGCGGGCGCGCGCAACGAGCGCAAGGAAGCCTCCAGGGGTGGTGGGGGCGTAACGAGGGGTTGAGCAGTCAGGGGCTGTGTAACAGCCCCGTAAGGCGATCCAGTGTCGGCTAGCTAAACGCCGTGCTCAAGGTGTCGGAGGACGTCGGCGACATCAGCGCCGTATTCGTACCATTCGCGGTCAGCCTGGAAGCCGAGCTCGGCGTTGACCTTGAGCATCGACTCGTTGGCCTGTGCGTTCCAGGTCTGCACCTCGGCCAGTTTGGGCTCGGCCGAACGCAACTCGAAGAGCATCCGGGCCTTGATGGCGCGGTCGATGCCGTAGCCCCGGTGGTCCTGGGCGACGATCGTGTCGTACTGGTCGGCGCGGGTGGGGTGTTGGGCCGGGACGACGACCTCGGTGAGGCCTGCCACGTCGCCGGTCTTGTCGTGGATCGCGAGCACGATGTACGGCTGCATGCCCCGCCGGTGCAGGCAGTCGAGGCTCGCCCGTAGTCGCTGGGGGTCGTAGGAGCTGGGCCGCAGGTCAAGGTCGCCGTCGTCGATCTCGCGGAGCTCCGCCTTGGCCTTCGCGTAGGCCTCGAGCAGCTCGTCGGGCGGGCCGCCCGGGCAGAACTCGATGCGGTAGCCGGCCCCGATGCCGCGGGCCATCTCGCCCAGCGCCAGCCAGTCGACCGAGTTGAGCCGGAGCACGCTGCGGGTCTCGGTGTATTCGCGGACGAATCCCACCGACTCGAAGAAAGTGACAGCGGGGGTGCCGCCGACGACCTCGGCACCGATAACGGAGAAGCCTTCGTGATACGTCTTGCGGGCGGCCTGGGCGAGCATTTCCCGGGCGAGGCCGGCGCGCCGCGCCTTGGGGTGGATCAGCAGCTCGACCACGCCGATATCGCCGAGGAGCAGCACGTTGGCGTGCCCGACGACCCGGCCGGCGGGCTCTTCGGCGAGCCAGGAAATGCGTCGCTCACCGGGCATCGTCTCCGCAAGGTATTCACGGAGATAACTCTCTTGCCACAGTGGGTCATCCGGGAGGTCCGCCATGAGCACCGCATTGAGGCTGTCCAGCATCGAACGGAGTTCATCGGCGGAGGCGGTTTTCGGATCCCACTCGCGCACCATCACCTGTCTAGCTTGCCGCTAACGGGTCCGACGCGAAAGGCCTTAGTTCTCCAAAGTGCCGATGCGGCTACGCTACGTGCGGCTCTTGGTGCCGTACTCGTTGGCCGCCGCGAACACGTCCTCGGCGTATCGCCGCACGTCGTTGTAGCTGAGGATGGCTCCCCACCAGTGCTGCGGGTTCTGCAGGTCCCGGCCGTTACGGCACAGATAGTTAGCCGCTGCGAGGGCTGCGTCGTCGATGTCGTGCGGGTCCTTGATGCCGTCGTTGTCCGCATCCTCGCCGGCGTTCGCCCAGGTGGACGGGATGAACTGCATCGGACCGACCGCGCGGTCGTACGTCGGATCGCCGTCCATCGCGCCGTTGTCGGTGTCGGTGATCCGCTGGCGGCCGCCCTGGCCGTCGAGCGGCAGCCCGATGATGTGCGGCAGCGACTGCCCGCTCGCCGTGAGCGTGGCGCCGTTGGCGGTGCCGTGCGCCGACTCGACCTTGCCGATCGCGGCGAGCGTGGTCCAGGTGAGGTGGCAGGACGGCGTCTTCTGGCCGACGACGAGCTCGGCGTAGCCGTACGCCCGCACCGCGGTCGCGCTGATGCCCGTCTTCGTGGAGACCTGCTGCGCCCAGGAGTTGATGACGTCGGCCGGCTGCCCGTACCCGCCACCCGCGACCGGCGGCAGGCCCACGCCGGTGGACGGGCTGTTGGTCGGGAACGCGGTCGGGAAGCCCGGGTCGCCCGTCGGCAGCCCCGTCGGGAAGCCGCTGTCGGGCTGGACGCCGGCGGACGGGTCGACCGATGGGTTGGTCGCCGGACTCGGATGCGCGGCGGGCGGCGCGTTGGCCGGCAGCACGACGGCTCCCGCTACGGCGGTCAGGGTGACCAGCGCGAACAGCAGCACACCCGGCAGGACCAGGCGGCCGCTCGGACGGCGGGCCCAGGCGCCGACGGCCGTGGCACCCGACCGGACCGCCGCGACACCCGGGACACCGCGGGCGGCCGGACGCTCGATGCCGGGCGGCGGACGCTTCGCCGGGTCCCACTCCTTGTCGAGGTCGATGTCGACTTTGGTGGGTGGGCTCGCGGGCGATGGCGGCGATGGCGGCTCCGGACCGGCCGGCGTATCGCCCGGCGGTCGCTGGTCAGGCACGGAAGCGCGCAGCTTCCCCGCAGCCGTCGGTGACTCCTCCCCGGCACCCACGACAGCGAGCCTACCGATCCGGGTGAGGGTTTCCGCAACGCGGAGGCCGTACCCTGTCTGGCATGCCCCGGTATGAGTTCCGCTGCCGCGCTTGCGGGAGCACCTTCGAGGTCAACCGTCCGATGGCCGAAGCGTCCGCTCCGGCGCAGTGCCCGGACGGCCACGGCGACACCGTCAAGCTCCTCTCCGCCGTCTCGGTCGGCGGTCGCGGTGGTGCGGCCTCCGCGCCGGCCGCGGGTGGCGGCGGTGGTTGCTGCGGCGGCGCTTGCGGCTGTTGACCTCCGCTCGCCGACCCGCCTGTCGATCATCCTTTGGGCCGGGAAGCTTGGCCGAGGGTGCCGCATCCACCCTCGGAACACCTCGTTACTCAGCCGTGTAACCACGGGCCGGACACCCGCGGTTAACCCCGGCGTGGCACGTTGCTCCAGGTAGGAGCGGGTTTTCGACCTTGAGCCCGGCCGGGCCAGCCGAACCTACGATGCGCCGGCAGTCCGGAGTGCGGCAGCATGGACCCGACTTCCAGGGGGGCGGAGGTTTCAGGCGTGCCGGGACGAGTTCACCTTCCCAGTGGGCTGGTGACTTTCTTGTTCACCGACATCGAGGGCTCGACACGACTTGCCCAGATGCTCGGTGCGGGTTACCGGCCGGTGCTCACCGAGCATCGGCGACTGTTGCGCGCCACCCTCGCGGCCAGCCACGGCGTCGAGCTGTTCACCGAGGGCGACTCGTTCTTCATCGCGTTCGACGACGCCGCCGCGGCCCTCGACGCCTGTGTCACCGCGCAGCGGGCACTGGCCGACCACGAGTGGCCAACCCCCGAGGCCATGCCCCGGGTCCGGATGGGCCTGCACACCGGACACGCGGTCCCGCTCGCCGGTGAGTACGCGAGTCCCGAGGTGCACCGGGCGGCCCGGATCGCGGCCGCGGCGCACGGCGGCCAGGTGCTGCTCTCCGCGTCGACCGCACACCACGCGGCACCGCTGCCGGCCGACGCCTCGCTGATCGACCTGGGGCTGCACCGCCTGCGCGGCTTCGACGACCGCGAACGCCTCTTCCAACTCGTCGCACCGGGCCTGGCGCGGGAGTTCCCGCGCCCGCGCACCGTCGACGAGGCCGCGCACAACCTGCCGACCCAGGTGACGTCGTTCGTCGGCCGGCAGACGGAGCGCGCCGAGCTGTCGGCCCTGTTGCGCGACAACCGGCTCGTGACGGTCGTCGGCGCCGGCGGTGCCGGCAAGACCCGGGTCGCCGTCGAGGTGGCCGGCACGCTCGTCGACTCCTATCCGGACGGTGTGTGGTTCGTCGACATCGCCACCGTCACCGACCCGGGCCTGGTCGCCTTCGCGGTCGCCGCGGTCTTCGGCCTGCGCCCCGAGCCCGGCCGCCCGATGATCGACACCCTGGTCGACTACGCCGCCGGCCGGCGCATGCTGCTCATGCTCGACACCTGTGACGCTCAGCCGGGTGCGTCCGCCGAGGCCATCTCCCGGCTGCTCACCGGTGGCAACGCACTGCGGGTGCTGGCCACCAGCCGGGAGCCGTTCGGGCTGCCCGGTGAGGTCGTGTGGCGAATCCCTCCGCTGTCGACGGAGCCGGGCCCCAACGGCGGGCCGAGCGACGCGATGGCGCTGCTGCTCGACCGCACCGCGGCAGCCCGTGGCGGGCGGCGTGGTGGTCTGACCGAGTCCAGCGAGCTCCACCGCGTGGTGGCCCGCCTCGACGGCCTGCCGCTGGCCATCGAGCTCGCCGCGGCCCGGCTCCGGGTGCTCTCCGCGAGCCAGCTCGCCGAGCGCCTGGACGACGTGCTGGGCACGCTCGACGCCGGCCGGGAGGACTCCGCCGAGAGCGGCCCCGGCTACCCGTCGACGGAGTACGCGGGCGGCCAACAGGAAGACACGG
Source organism: Asanoa hainanensis (assembly GCF_900188485.1). Taxonomy (GTDB): domain Bacteria; phylum Actinomycetota; class Actinomycetes; order Mycobacteriales; family Micromonosporaceae; genus Asanoa; species Asanoa hainanensis. The sequence goes on along the minus strand of NZ_FZPH01000013.1, from coordinate 94,588 downwards.
TCGACCTCAACGCGGCGGCACTGGGTGGGGCGCGCAGCGCGCAGACCCGGGCCGCGTTGCGCTCGGCGACCCAACGCCACGCCACCATGCAGGCGACCGTCACGTGGTCGTACCGCACGCTCGGCCCCCGCGCCGCCCGCCTGTTGCGCTGGCTGGCCGTCTTCGCGGGCCCGGTCGATCTGGCCACTGTGGAGTGGTTGCTCGACGACGACCCGCTCGACCCGCTCGCCGTGCTGGTCGACAAGTCGATGATCCAGGTCGAGCCGCACGGAGCGGCGAGCACCTACCGGATCCTCGACCCGATCCGGGCGTACGCGGCCCGCCGCCTGGTCGACGCCGGTGAGGAGCAGGGCGCCCGCGACCGGCACGTCGCGTGGTGCGCGCACGCGCTGGCGCGGGTGTTCCACGACGCCGAGGGCCGACCGGTGACGCTCTCGTTGGCCACGCTCGACCCGCTGGCCGACGAGCTGCGCGCCGCACTGCGCTGGACGGCCACCGGCGGCAGCGCGCGGATGGGTCTGCGCCTGGCCGGCGGACTCGACCAGTGGTGGCGCGAGCGCGGGTTGGCCCGCGAGGGCCGGCTCTGGCTGTTCCGCCTGTACGGCCGCATCGCCGAGACCGGTGAGCCGATCCCGGACGCCGAGCTCGCGGCGGCGTACCACATGCACTCGCAGCACGCGGCCGCCGACGGCGAGTTCGCCGAGGAGCTGCGGTTCGCCCAGCGCGCCGAGGCCGCCGCCCAGCAGGCGGGCGACGCCGGTCTGCTGGCCCGGGTGATCGCCGGCCGCGCCGGCCCGCTGATCGACATGGGCCGGCTGACCGAGGCCGAGCGGGCCAGCCGCGACGTGATGGAGTGGGCCACGGACAACGGCGTCGCGAGCGAGGCGCTGGTCGCGGTGTTGAGCCTGGCCGAGCTGCTGTGGCAACGGGGTGCCCTCGACGAGGCCGCCGAACTGCTCGGCGCCGCCCGCCCGCTGGAGGCCGCCCGGCCGGCCGAGCGCGGCCGGCGCACCGTCGACATGCTGCTCGGCATGGTCGCGCTCGCCCGCGGCGACCTGGTGGCGGCGCACGACCACCTGGTCGTCGCGCTGCGCTCGCGGATGGCGTACGGGTTCCGCAGCAGGGCCTGCGACAGCCTCAACGCGGTGGCCGTCCGGTGCGCGCAGGGCGGTGACCCGAAGACCGCCGCCCGGCTGTTCGGCGCGGCGCAGGCGACCCGCACGACGCAGCGCGGCGGGGGCAGCCTGTTCGCGGCCTACTGGTCGCAGGAGCAGGCGGCCATCCGGTCGGTGCTCGGCGACGCGGCGTTCGACGCGGCCTACGCGGGTGGCGCGGAACTCACGCTCGAGCAGGCGGCCGGGATGGCGCTCGCGGTCGAGCACCCGGACCTGGCCGCCGGCTCCAGCCGGTTCGCCGCGGAGCCGGTGACCGCCGCCCGGCACCGGGCCGACCGCGACGGCGACGACAACACCACGGTCGTCATCCACGAGCCGCGCCCCAACCGTGGCGGCGTCGAGCCGCAGCCACCGCATCCCCGGCGCTCCCGCACCTATCGAGGTGCGCTGATCGGAGACGCCGAGTCGGACAAGGCCTGATTCCCGGGCGTCGGGTCTCGCGCGCCTCGTTTAAGGTGTGGGCGTGCGGGAGACGGCGTGATCCATTTTCCCCGGGTACGCCAGAGTCCTCTGCGCGCGCTCGGCGTGCGGCTGTTGGCTGCCGTCGCGCTGGTCCTGGTGGTCGTGCTGATCGTCTACGTCGACCGCGACGGCTACCGCGACATCACCGAGACCCCGCTGACGCTGCTGGACAGCGCGTACTACGCGGTGGTGACGCTCTCGACGACCGGCTACGGCGACATCACGCCGATCAGTGAGTCGGCCCGCCTGGTCAACGTCTTCGTGATCACGCCGGCCCGCGTGCTCTTCCTGATCATCCTGGTCGGCACCACCCTCGAGGTGCTGACCGAGCAGTACCGCACCAACCTGCGGCTGACGCGGTGGAGGAAGAAAGTGAAAGACCACGTGATCATCTGCGGGTACGGGACGAAGGGCCGCAGCGCCGTCAACGTGCTGCTGGAAGACGGCCTGGACAAGCGCAAGATCGTGGTGGTCGAGAAGGATCCCACCGCCCTGCGGTCGGCGATCGCCAACGGGCTGGTCGGCATCGAAGGCTCCGCGACCCGGTCGGCGACGCTGCTGGAGGCGCACGTCAAAGACGCCAAGTCAGTGATCATCGCCACCCACAGCGACGACGCGGCGGTGCTGGTGACGCTGACGGTGCGCCAGCTCACCGCCGGCAAGGTGCGGATCATCGCGGCGGCCCGCGAGGCCGAGAACGCGCCCCTGCTGCGGCAGAGCGGCGCGCACCACGTGATCGTCTCGGCGTCCACCGCCGGCCGGCTGCTCGGACTGTCGACCTCGGCGCCGCCGCTGATCGAGGTGGTCGAGGACCTGCTGACCCCGGGCCAGGGCATGGCGCTGGCGATCCGCTCCGCCGAACGCCGCGAGGTCGGCTCGGCGCCGCGCGACCTGGAACCGCTGGTCATCGCCCTGGTGCGGCGGGGCAAGGTCGTCTCGCTGGCCGAGCCGGCCGGCCTCACGATCGAGACCGGCGACATGCTGGTCTACGTCCGCGACGACCGACCCTCGGCGCTGGCCGAGGGCCGGTAGGAGCAGTTACAGAATCGTCCAGGTGTCGCCGGCGGTGAGCAGCCCGGCGAGCTGGTCCTCGGGCGTGCCGGTCGCCTTCGCCTTCGCGGTCTCGACCTGCGACACCACCAGCTCGTCGTAGGACGGCCGGTCCACCTTGCGGAACACCCCGATCGGCGTGTTGCGCAGGTCGAGCCCGGGCAGGCGGGACAGCGCGAACGCGTACGCCGGCTCGGAAACCGTGGCGTCGTGCACGACGATGTCGGCCGGGTCCACCGACGCCGTGTCGCGCACCTCGAGGCCGAAGCCGCCCGGCGGGTGCACCACGCAGCGCTGGCCGTCGGCGCCGAAGGTGATCGGCTGGCCGTGCTCGAGCCGGATCAGGTATTCGTCGCGGGTGGCCGGGTCCTTGAGGGTCTCGAACGCGCCGTCGTTGAAGATGTTGCAGTTCTGGTAGATCTCGACGAACGCGGAACCGTTGTGCTCGGCCGCGGCGCGCAGCACCGACTGGAGGTGCTTGCGGTCGGAGTCGAGGGTCCGTGCGACGAAGGTGGCCTCGGCGCCCAACGCCAGCGAGAGCGGGTTGAACGGCGAGTCCGCCGAGCCGACCGGCGTCGACTTGGTGATCTTGCCGATCTCGGACGTCGGCGAGTACTGCCCCTTGGTCAGCCCGTAGATCCGGTTGTTGAACAGCAGGATCTTCAGGTTGACGTTGCGGCGCAGCGCGTGGATCAGGTGGTTGCCGCCGATCGAGAGCGCGTCGCCGTCGCCGGTGACCACCCAGACCGACAGGTCGGGGCGGCTGACCGACAGGCCGGTCGCGATCGCCGGCGCGCGGCCGTGGATCGAGTGCATGCCGTACGTGTTCATGTAGTACGGGAAGCGCGACGAGCAGCCGATGCCGGACACGAACACGGTGCGCTCGCGCGGGATCTGCAGCTCGGGCATGAACGACTGGACGGCGGCGAGGATCGCGTAGTCACCGCACCCGGGACACCAGCGAACCTCCTGGTCGGACTTGAAGTCCTTCTGGGTCAGCTTCACTGCGACGGGATTAGCCATTCTTCACGACTTCCTCGAGCATCGACTCAAGCTTCGCGGCCGTGAACGGCAGGCCGCTGACCTGGTTGTAAGGGATGGCGTCGACCAGGTAACGGCCCCGGATGACGTGGGCGAGCTGGCCCAGGTTCATCTCGGGGACGACCACCCGGTCGTACGCGCGCAGCACCTCGCCGAGGTTGGCCGGCAGCGGCGAGAGGTGCCGCAGGTGGGCCTGCGCGATCGGCAGGCCGCGGTGGCGCAGCGCCCGGCAGGCGGCGCCGATCGGGCCGTAGGTCGAGCCCCAGCCCAGCACCAGCGTCCGTGCGTCGCCGTCGGGGTCTTCCACCTCGACGTCAGGCACCGGAATGCCCTCGATCCGGGCGGCCCGGGTGCGCACCATGAAGTCGTGGTTGGCCGGGTCGTACGAGATGTCGCCCGTCTTGTCGGCCTTCTCCAGACCGCCGATCCGGTGCTCCAACCCCGGCGTGCCGGGGATCGCCCACGGCCGGGCCATCGTGACCGGGTCGCGCAGGTAGGGAAGGAACGTCTTGCCGTCTTCGCCGTTGGGCTCGGTCGCGAAGTCGACCCGCAGGTCGGGCAGCGAGTCGACCTCGGGCAGCAGCCAGGGCTCCGAGCCGTTGGCGACGTAGTTGTCGGACAGCAGGATCACCGGCGTGCGGTAGGTCAGGGCGATCCGAGCGGCCTCGAGCGCGGCGAAGAAGCAGTCGGACGGCGACCGCGGCGCGACGACGGCGACCGGCGCCTCGCCGTGCCGGCCGAACAGCGCCATGTTGAGGTCGGCCTGCTCGGTCTTGGTCGGCATACCGGTCGACGGGCCGGCCCGCTGCACGTCGATGATCACCAGCGGCAGCTCCAGCGCGACCGCCAGCGAGATGGTCTCGCCCTTGAGCGCGACGCCCGGGCCGGAGGTGGTGGTGATGCCCAGGCTGCCGCCGTACGAGGCGCCGAGCGCGGCACCGATCGCGGCGATCTCGTCCTCGGCCTGCATGGTGGTGACGCCGAACCGCTTGTGCTTGCTCAGCTCGTGCAGGATGTCGGACGCCGGGGTGATCGGGTAGGCACCCAGGAACACCGGCAGGCCCGAGCGCACGCCGGCGGCCACGAGGCCCAGCGACAGCGCCTGGTTGCCGGTGATGTTGCGGTAGGTCCCGGGGCTCATCTTGGCCGGCTTGACCTCGTAGCGGACGCCGAAGTCCTCGGTCGTCTCGCCGAAGTTCCAGCCGGCCTTGAACGCCGCGATGTTGGCCGCGACGAGTTCCGGGCGGGCGGCGAACTTGCGCTCCAGGAAGCGGATCGTCGAGTCGTACGGCCGCGAGTACATCCACGAGAGCAGGCCGAGGGCGAACATGTTCTTCGCGCGCTCGGCGTCTTTCTTCGACACGTCGTGGTCGGCGAGGGCGCCGATCGTCATCGCGGTCAGCGCGACCGGATGCAGCGAGTAGCCGTCGAGCGAGCCGTCTTCGAGCGGGTTCGCCGTGTAACCCACCTTGGTGAGGTTGCGCTTCGTGAACTCGTCGGTGTTGACGATGATGTCGGCCCCGCGCGGCAGGTCACCCAGGTTGGCCTTGAGCGCCGCCGGGTTCATCGCGACCAGCACGTTGGGCGCGTCGCCCGGCGTGAGGATGTCGTAGTCGGCGAAGTGCACCTGGAAGCTTGAGACCCCGGGCAGGGTGCCGGCGGGCGCCCGGATCTCCGCGGGGAAGTTGGGAAGCGTCGAGATGTCGTTGCCGAGCTGGGCGGTCTCCGACGTGAACCGATCGCCGGTGAGCTGCATGCCGTCGCCGGAGTCGCCAGCGAAGCGGATGACCACGCGATCCAGTTGACGGACCTGTTTGGCCACGAGAAGCTGACCTCCTTGCCGGACGGCGGCGGCGGGGTCGCGCGTCGTTGGGCCGTCCCGCTCCATGTTGTGTCTTGGAAAAGCGTACGTCCCGGGAACAGCCTTTCCACGTACCGGGTCCCGCCCGGTGAGACGACCTTCTCATGGCGGGGTCAGGGTTGCCTTACTTGTGAGCGAAAGCACTGCTCGCGGGCCTAGTCTCGGCTCCCCATATCGAGGGCCGCGGTGGTGTCGTCTTCTATACGGCGCCGTAGCGACGACGTGGCGAGAGCGACCGCCAAGACCACGAGGAGTACCGAGACGATCACCAGGGCGAGCGCGGTCTTCTGCACGGTGGTCAGCCCGCCGCTGCTGTCGGCGACCGGCACGAGGCCACCGATCACGCCCTGGGAGGCCGTCGGGCCGACGACGGCGACCGGGCTGGCCGCCGGCGTGGCGGTGGCCGCGGCGGCGGTGATCCGGAAGCTCATCTGCACCTGCTTGGTGCGGCCGCCCGAGGTCAGCATGCCGAACGCCGCACCGGACAGCGGTGCCAGCCGTTGTGCCTCGGCCGTCGCGAGCAGCGCTAGCGTGGTCGTGACCGTCTGGCCCACGGCCAGCTGACCCAGCTCGCACCGGTAGCGCTCGCCGTTGGGCGCGCAGCCGTCGGGCTGGCCGTCGACCGTCACGCCGTCGGGCAGCAGCACCTCGATGGCACCCGTCGAGGTGTCGTCGCCGGTGTTGGTCAGCTCGACCCGCAGGTTGGCGGGGCCGTCGACCGCGGCGAAGTTGACCTCGGCGGCCGTGAGCCCGATCCCGGCGACCGGCGGCCCGGGCGGGAAGAGCACCGCGAAGCCCTGGTTGTCGACGACCGTGCCGAGGTCGGGCCGGGCGACCGCGGCCGCGGTGATGTCGACCGAGCCACCCAGCGGCATCCGCAGCCAGGCGTCGCCGGCCACCTGGACGCGGACCGCGGTCTCGAAGCGCTGGCCCGGCCCGACGACCCAGGAGCCGCACACGTACGAGCGCCCGCCGGCGAGCGTGCAGCCCGGCGTGCCGGCGTCGGTCACCCCGGCCGGCAGCGTGTATCGCAGGGTCATCCGCTCGACGATCGAGCCCGTGTTGCGGATCACCACCCGGAGGGTGGCCGGGCTGCTGGACCGGGACCAGTAGGACCAGCCCAGCCCGATGTCGCCGGTCGAGATCGTGGCGCCGAGCCGCGGCTCACCGGGGAGCACCGGGCCGGGCGGTTCGGGCGGCTGCGCCGTCGGACGGTCCACTTTGACCGACGGCTGCAGGACCGGCGGCCGGCTCGGCGGGTCGGCGGTCGGCTGTGGGTCGGTGGTCGGCTGCGGGTCGGTGGTCGGCGAAGCGGTCGGATCCGGCGTCGTCGGGTCGCTGCTCGACATCGGGTTGGTCGGCGGCGGGTCCGGCTCGGTCGCGCCGGTCGCGCCGGTGTCGGGGTCGCCCGGGTTGGTGGCCGTGTCGCCAACGGGGTCGAGGACCCTTGTGCCGCCGACCGGGCCGGCCGCGCCGGCTCCCATCGACGGGACGGTAACGATGAGGGCCGTGAGGCCGGCCGCGATCAGGCCGGCGACGGCCGCGCGCCGCATCGCGTGCGCGCGCCGGCTGTTCGCCATGGCTCCTCCGACCGTCGTTGGGTGCCTCATTATTCGGCGTTACTTGCCGCTGGACACCCGTTCGGTCGGAAACAGAACCGTAACTCCTGCCCTTCGCCGGACGACCCGAGATCATCGGCCGACTCGAATCGCCCGAACGGCGGTAGAGTCCCGGCCATGACGGGTTACCTCGGGTCGTACGCGACGCTGGGGCTCCTCCTGTTGGCGAGCGTGCTGATCTTTGTCGGGGCGTTCACCGCCAACCGGCTGCTCAGCCCGGCCAACCCGGCCGAGCCCGCGGGCAAGCGCGCGACCTACGAGAGCGGCGTCGACCCGGTCGGTGGCGACTGGGCACAAATGCAGATCCGCTATTACGTGTACGCGTACCTTTACGTGCTTTTCGCGGTCGAAGCCGTTTTTCTCTTTCCGTGGGCGGTGGTCTTCGACCGTCCCGGCTTCGGCGCGACGACAGTGGTGGAAATGGCCATCTTCGTGGCCGTTCTCGCGCTGGGCATCCTCTACGCCTGGCGCAAGAAGATCCTCAACTGGACCTGACGCTCAGGCGAGGCCGCGGCGGGAGACGGCCGGCGGGCGGTCGCCGCGGATCGACGCCACCGTGTCGAGCACCCGGCGGGTCTCGCGCACCTGGTGGGCCCGGAACAGCCGGGCGCCCAGCCAGGCCGAGACGGCGGTCGCCGCGAGGGTGCCCTCCAGCCGCTCCGCCACCGGCAGGTCGAGCGTCTCGCCGATGAAGTCCTTGTTGGACAGCGCGACCAGCACCGGCCAGCCGGTGGCCACCAGGTCGCCCAGCCGCCGGGTGAGCTCCAGCGAGTGCCGGGTGTTCTTGCCGAAGTCGTGCGCGGGGTCGACGACGATGCCGTCCTTGCGCACGCCCAGCGCCTCCGCCCGTCGGGCCAGCGCGGTGACCGTGTCGACGGCGTCGGTGACCACGTCGGTGAACGCGGCCCGGTGCGGGCGGGTGCGCGGCCGCAGGCCGCCCGCGTGGGTGCAGACCAGTCCCGCACCCGTCGCGGCGGCGACCTCGGCCAGGTGCGGGTCGGCGCCGGCCCAGGTGTCGTTGATCAGGTCCGCGCCGGCCGCGACCGCCTCGGTGGCGACCTCGGCCCGCCAGGTGTCGATCGAGATGACCGTGTCCGGGAAGGCCGCGCGCACCGTGGCCACGGTGGCGACCGTGCGGGCGATCTCCTCGGCGGGGTCGACGTGGTCGCCCGGGCCAGCCTTCACACCGCCGATGTCGATGACGTCGGCGCCGTCCCGGACCGCTGCCTCGACCGCGCGCAGGGCGGCGTCGGCGGCATATGTCGCGCCCCGGTCGAAGAACGAGTCGGGTGTCCGGTTCACGATCGCCATGACCACGAGGTCGGTCGGGCCGAACGTACGCGGACCCAGCCGCAACTCGCCCGACATATCGATTCCTCCTGCCGCCGTCGTACCACTGGCTTGATCCTTGCCCGCGAAGGTGGACGACGGGGTGGCGGGGTCGACCCTCTCGGCGCGACATGCCACGATCGGGCGTATGGGTCAGCTACTCCTTATTGTGGTCGTCGCGGTCACGGTCGCGGCGGTCGTGTTCGGCGTGACCGTGCTGGTCAGCGGACGCGACCCGGGCCTGTCGCCCGCCGAGCCCGACGGGCGGGCGTTGCCGCTGCCCACCACCCGGCCACTGCTGGAGTCCGACCTCGGCGACGTGCGCTTCGACCTGGCCACCCGGGGCTACCGGATGTCCCAGGTCGACCAGGCGCTGCGGCGCGCGGCCTACGACATCGGCTACAAGGACGAGCTGATCGGGGTCCTGGAGGCCGAGGTCAACGCGCTTCGCGAGGGCCGGACCCTGGACGCCGACGCGCTGCGCCGGGCCCGCGAGGCCGCCCAGGCCCCGCCGCCGCCCGCGCCCGCGGCGACCGAACCGGGCAAGCCGGGGTGGACCGAGTTCACCCGCCCGGCTGACTCTGCCGAAATCGCCGACGCGGCCACGGAGGCTGCCGCAGCCGAGGAGCCGGCCCTGGAGGCCTCGTCCGGGTCGGTCTCCGAAGCCGCCGAGGTGTCGCCTGACCAGGCCGAACCGGCGGTCGACGGGCAGGACTCGACCGCGGTCGCCGCGGTCGCGGAGCCCGAGCCGGAGCCGGCCCCCAAGGTCGAGTCGGCCGGTGCGACGGCGGCGACCGAGCAGCCCGCAGCCGGGCCGCCCGCAGCCGAGCCGGCCGCGACCGAGCCGCCCGCAGCTGAGTCGTCCGCAGCTGAGTCGTCCGCAGCTGAGTCGTCCGCAGCTGAGCCGGCTGCGGCGTCCGAGCAGCTCAGCGTCACCGAGCCGGCCGCGGCGACCAAGCCGCGCACCAGGCGGACCGCCACGACCCGCACCTCGCGCCCGAGCAAGCGGGCCGCGGCCGCCGTGGCGGAGCCGACCGAGGCCGCGGAGCCGACCGACACCGAAGGCCCGGGCGTTTCGCCGGAAGGCGCGCCAATCAGGAAATCGGCCATCGCGTCGGAAACCTCAGAAGTCCCGACTCCGGCGGAAGACGCCGAATCGGCGCGCCGATGAGGGAGGAGGACCTGCGGGAGGCCGCCCAGCCCGGTGCCGGCGAGGTCACCGCGACGGTCATCGTCCGCGCGCCCGCGAAGCAGGTGTACGAGGCGTTCACTGCCTGGCGCCGGCAGGGCGAGTGGATCCCGTTCACCACCGTTCGGGTGATCTCCGGCGACGGCGGTGAGGGCTCGGTGATCGAGGCGGTCACCGCGCTGGGTCCCGCCGTCCTCCGGGACGAGTTCCGGGTGGCGCGGCTGGACCCGCCGTACGAGGTGCGGGTCATCCACCAGGGCCGGCTGCTGCGCGGCCCGGGCGTGCTGCGCTGCACCCCGATGGGCCAGGATCGCACCCAGGTCGTCTGGCACGAGTGGTTCCACCTGCCCGGCGGCGCCGCGGGCCGGGTCGCCTGGCCGGTGCTGTGGCCGGGTTCGAAGCTCAGCCTGACCCAGGCCCTCAAGCGCTTCGCGCGCCTGGTCGAGGCCGGTCGGCTGCCGTAAATACTGTCGTACCCGGCTCATAGGCTCGGGCTCGTGACAGACCTCGTGATCGGCGCCGACGGCAAGGCGCGCTGCCCGTGGGGCAGCAGCACCGACTACCTCGCCTACCACGACACCGAGTGGGGGCAGCCGCTGCGCGGTGACGACCATCTCTACGAGCGGATGACGCTGGAGGCGTTCCAGTCGGGCCTGTCCTGGCTGACCATCCTGCGCAAGAGGGAAAACTTCCGGGCTGCCTTCGACCACTTCAAGATCAAAAAGGTGGCCGCGTACGACGCCGGTGACGTCGCCCGCCTGATGGCCGACGTGGGGATCGTGCGCAACCGGCAGAAGGTCGACGCCGCGATCGCCAACGCCCGCGCCGCGCTCGAGCTGCCCGGTGGCCTGAGCAAGCTGCTGTGGTCCTACGCGCCGCCGCCCCGGCCCCACCGCCCGCGCGGTGGCGCCGAGGTCCCGGCCACCACGCCCGAGTCGACCGCGATGGCCAAAGACCTCAAGAAGCGCGGGTTCCGGTTCGTCGGCCCGACCACGGCCTACGCGCTGATGCAGGCGACCGGCATGGTCGACGACCATCTGGAGGGCTGCCACGTGCCGCCGCACTGACCTGGCGAGGCCCTGTGGTGGGATGGTCGGCATGGCACAGTGGGCGGTCGTCATCCCCGAGGCGAGGTTGGCAAGCGAGCGGCTCTTCCACCACGAGACGCTCGAGCTGTCCGACGGAGGTGACGTCCCCGGCCCGGTCGAGGGCGACCAGGTGCTGGTCGTCGCCGAGGAGCCGGCGCCGCGGGTGGTGGCGCTCGGCCGCATCACGGCGGGTGCCGGCCGCGCCGACGACGACCCGGACAACGCCGACGTCGCACCCGGCGGCCCGGTGGTGGTCACCTACACGCGCCGCTTCTTCGACGAGCCGGCCGACGCCGCTGAGCTGACCCTGGCCGGCCCGCTGACGCCGGTCGACGCACCGACCTTCGCGGCCCTCTCGGCCCGGGTCACGCCCGCCGTCGACAACCGCACCTGGCTGGTGAGCCTCGACCTGCCGATCGAAGCACCCACCCCGGCCGAGGCGGTCCGCCTCTTCTGGTCCTACGTGATGGAGCTCGGCCCCCGCGAGCTACCCACCTACGTGGCCCCATCCGACGACGAGCTGGCCATGCAGGCCTTCGTCCTGGGCGAGGAAGCCAACCAGGACCCGGAGGAAGAGGACTAGCTAGCGCCCTTCGAAGGTGGGCTTCCGCTTTTCGACAAAGGCGGTCGTGGCGTTGCGGTGGTCGGCGGTGGCGCCGCTGATCGACTGGGCCTGTGCCTCCGCGGACAGCGCGTCCTGCAGTGTGCCGGCGTCGCCGACGGAGAGCTCGCGCTTGATCGCCGCGTAGGCCACCGTCGGGCCGGCGGCGAGCCGGGCGGCCAGCTCCTGCGCCGTCGACAGGACGTCGGCGTCGTTGTCGGTCACCCGGGTCAGCAGGCCGAGCCGGTGCGCCTCGTCGGCCTTGACCTGCTCGGCCAGCATCAGCAGCTCGATCGCCTTCGCGTGGCCGACGAGCCGGGGCAGCGACCAGGACAATCCGGTGTCGGCGGCCAGGCCGACGTTGGCGAACGCCATCAGGAACGACGTGCTCGGGCCGCCGATGCGGAAGTCGGCCAGCAGCGCGAGGCCGGCACCGGCCCCGGCGGCCATGCCACCGACCGCGGCGATCACCGGCTTGGGCATGCTGCCGAGCTTGGACGCGATCGGGTTGTAGTGGCGGCGGACCGTGTCGAGCGAGTCCGCGGCCCCGGACTCCAACACGCCGACGTGCTCGCGGAGATCCTGGCCGGCGCAGAACGCCCGGCCCGCACCGGCCAGCACCACGGCGCGGCAGGAGCGGTCGGTCTCCAGCGCCGCGAGGGCGTCCCGGAGCGCTTCCTTGAGCGGCACGTCGAGCGCGTTCATCGCCTCGGGCCGGTTGAGGGTCAGCGTCACCACGGCGTCGGTGCGGTCGACGAGCAGCACGTCACTCACGTGTCAGGAACCTTTCGATCGGGCGGCCCGCAGGCCCGCTTCGAGACAGCTTTCCACGTAGCGGTCCGCGGCCGGGCGCAGCCGCGTGGCGTGCCGGTCGAAGAACGCGGCCGCGTTGGTGCCCGCCCAGCGCTCGGGCAGCAGGGCCGGCGGAAGCTGCGGGTCGCGGAACAGGAACGTGCGCCAGGCGTGCACGAGCCGGAACCTGGCCGCGTACGCGTGCTCGTCCTCGCTGCGCGGTGTCACGTGCGACAGCAACGGGCGTTGTTCGGCGACGAAGGCCTCGTACGCGTTGCCGATCTCGGCCAGATCCCAGGCGCGCCGCACCACCGCCATCGCACCGGACGAGCCGGCGGCGTGGGTCGCGGTGAACCGCTCGTAGCCGATGCCGGTCTCGACGAGCAGCGCGTCGACGTCGAGGCCGGGCCGGGTGGCGACCCAGGTGCGCTCGTCGAGCATGCCGTAGCCGAGATAGCTGAGGTTCGCACCGAGGCGTTGGCGTTCCCGACGCGCCGCCGGTGCCTCCAGCACGATCAGGTCGAAGCGCCCGTCCCAGCCCGGCCGGTTGGTGCGGTAGATCCGGGCGGCGGCCTCGTCGAGCCGGCGCGCGGCCTTCGACGTGATCAGATAGCCCGGTCCGGCGGCCAGCCGCAGGGGGTGCAGCCAGCCTTGTCGCACCATGCGGGACACGGCGGTGCGGACCGCGGGCGGTGCGATGCCGAGGGGTGCGAGCAGGCGAACCAACGCCGCCACGGGTGCCCTGCCGCCGCGGGGGCGCAGGTAGTCACCGTAGAGGTCGAAGAGTGCCGACCGTGCCTGCATGACCGCACATTGTGACAGCCACTTTCAAGATAAGCTAGATGCTGTCACATCAATACCGGCTCGGTTTGGGCCCAGCGGTGGTTATCAGGGAAAATCATTGGTCGGCGCCCTGCGAGGCGCCCTCGGGTAATACGGTGCCACGGGCCGTAGCGTGGTGCCGCCGGTACGAAGAGGCTGTGGGATAACCCACCACCCTGGCGAGTCTGAGGGGAGACAACATGGCGGCGATGAAGCCGCGGACGGGCGATGGTCCGCTGGAGGTCACCAAGGAGGGCCGGGGCATCGTGATGCGGGTTCCGCTGGAAGGCGGAGGGCGGCTCGTCGTTGAGATGACCCCTGACGAGGCCAACGCGCTCGGTGACGCACTGAAGACCGCTGCCGGCTGACGTCCGAACCGCGCCCGCCGGCACGCCCCGCCCGGGCTGCCGGCGGGCTCCTTGTCGCAAGGACAGCCCGCGCAGGACAGCTCAGCACAACCCGGAGGCCGGCGTGCCCACATTTCGTTTTATCGACCCGGCAGACGTAGCCGCCGAGACGCTCGTCGTGCCCACCCGGGCCGGCGAGCCGCTGCGGGCGGGGCTGCCCGCTGACGTGGTCGCGCTGGCCGCCGACCACAGCGGGAAGGGCGGCGTCGTCGAGGTGCTGCCCCGGCCGGGCCAGCGGCCGTCGAAGGTGCTGCTGGTCGGCGTCGGCGACGGCGGGGCCAGCGGGTGGCGCGCCGCCGGTGCCGGCCTGGCCCGGTCCGCGGCTCGCACCAGCACCGTCACGGTCGCCCTCCCGACCGCCGACGACATCGACCTCCGCGCGTTCGCCGAAGGCGTCCTGCTCGGTTCCTACCGCTTCCGGCTCGGCGCGCCACGCCCCGACGCGCCGCCGGCGCTCGACGAGGTGCTGCTGGCCGGCCCGCCCGACGAGGAAGCGCTGACCGTCGCCCGGGCCACCGCCGAGGCCACCACGCTGGCCCGCGACCTGACCAACATGCCGTCCGACCGCAAGACGCCGGAATGGTTCGCCGAGCGGGTCAGTGCAGCCGCGGCGGCGTACGACGGACTGACCATCTCGGTCCGTGATCCGCAGCAGCTCGCCGCCGAGGGCTTCGGGGGCATCCTGGCCGTCGGTGGCGGCTCGTCCCGCGGGCCGCGCCTGGTCGAGCTCACCTACGCGCCCGCAGGCGCGACTGGGCTCGATGGGTCGCCTGCGGAGGCGACTCAGCACGTCGTGCTGGTCGGCAAGGGCATCACGTTCGACACCGGCGGCATCTCGATCAAGCCGCGCGACGCGATGAAGCTCATGCGCAAGGACATGGGCGGCGCGGCCGCCATCGTGGCCGCGACGATCGCCGCCGCCGCGCTGCGCCTCCCCGTTCGGGTGACCGCGCTCGCCCCGCTCGCGGAGAACCTGGTCAGCGGCTCGGCCTTCCGGCCCGGCGACGTGATCCGGCACTACGGCGGCCGCACCAGCGAGAGCAACAACAGCGACGCCGAGGGCCGGCTGGTGCTGGCCGACGCGCTGGCCTACGCCGTCGACCGGCTGGAGCCCGACGTGATCGTCGACCTGGCCACGCTGACCGGGGCCAACGCGGTCGCGCTCGGCAAGCGCACCGCGGCGCTCTACAGCGACAACGACGGGCTGGCCAAGTCGTTCACCGAGGCCGCCACCGACGCGGGCGAGCAGGTCTGGCGGATGCCGCTGACGACCGACTACCGCGACTTCCTCAGCAGCGACCTGGCCGACCTGAGCAGCATCGCCTCGGAGGGCGGCGCGGGCTCGGTGATGGCCGCGCTCTACCTGGCCGAGTTCACCGGGCCGCTGCGTGACCGGTGGGTGCACATCGACATGTCAGCCCCGTCCTGGATCGAGTCCGACAGTTCCGAACTGTCCAAGGGCGCGACCGGCTGGGGCGTACGCACCCTCCTGCGCTGGCTGGCGACCCTTTAGCGGCGGACCGCGGTGAGCAGGCCGGCACCGGTGGGCAGCAGCGCGGGCACCCAGTCGTCGGAGTCGCGCAGGTCCTTGACCACCTCGCGAATGAGCACCGTCTCCGGGTCGCGGGCGGCCGGGTCGCCGATCCGGCCGCCGGCCAGGGCGTTGTTGACCGCGAGCACGCCGCCGACGCGCAGGAGCCGGCGGGCGGCGGCGACGCAGGCCGCGTACTCGGTCGGGTCCGCGTCGACGAACACCAGGTCGTATCCGCCGTCGGTGAGCCGCGGCAGCACGTCGAGGGCACGCCCGGTGATGATCCGCGTACGCGACGGCGCGAAACCGGCCTCCTGGAAGATCCGCCGGGCCACCCGCTGGTGTTCGTTCTCGACGTCGATCGTGGTGAGCACGCCGTCGCGGCGCATGCCCCGCAGCAGCCAGACACCGCTCACTCCGGTGCCGGTGCCGATCTCGACCAGCGACCGGGCGTTGCCCGCGGCGGCCAGCAGGCGCAGCGCCGCTCCGGCACCGGGTGTCACGCATGCGAGCCCGACCTCGTCGGCGAGCCGGCGCGCCGTCTGCAGCACCAGGTCCTCGGGCGGGTACGCGTCGGCGAACTGCAGCGCCTGCGCTGACGCCGGGCCGGCGGTGCCCATGGGTGAACCTCCGTGCGAGGGGGAAGCGGGGGGACCGGGTATGAGCGTAGAGCGCACCGTCGGTGTTGGATGGACGGGCGGTGCCCGGAAGGCGTTCGGCAACTACTGAATGCTCTTCAGGTATCCATGTAATCCTTGAGTCGGGGTACTGGGCGGCGACCGGGAGGCGACGTGACCGACGGCTGGAACGGGTATCAGCCCGGTGGTGGCCGGCCCGCTGGCCCGCCACCGACGAGCTCGGTGCCGGCCAGCCCGTGGTGGTCCGACGCGTTGGGCGACCCCTGGCGCGACCCGCACGCACCGGCCGCGGTCGTGCTCCCGCCCGGCCCGACCGGCGCCGCGGAGCCCGAGCCCGTGGTCGACCCGAACGCGCCGCGCCCGCCCGGCAACCGCTCGGTGCTGGTCGTCGCCGTGGTGTCGGCCCTGCTCGCGGGCCTGCTCGGTGGTTCCCTCGGCTACGCGTTCGCCGCTCGTAGCGGGGTCGGCGGGCGCACCGTGCTCGGCGGCAACGGCGCCACACCACCGGCGGCGGCCAACCGCCCGCCGGACTCGGTGGCCGGCGTTGCCGCGCGCCTGCTGCCGAGCGTGGTCACCGTGCGGGTGGCCTCCAGCGAGGGCTCCAGCCTCGGTTCCGGCTTCGTGGTCTCGGCCGACGGCTACGTCATCACCAACGACCACGTGGTCGAGGGCAGCGGCACGAGGACGTACACGGCGGTCTTCAGCGACGGCAGCGTCGCCTCGGCCAAGCTGGTCGGCCAAGACCCGGAGTCCGACATCGCGGTGATCAAGTTGGCCCGCGAGGGCCTGACGCCGATCGAGTTCGGCGACTCCGACACGATCGCGGTCGGTGACCCGGTGCTCGCCATCGGCTCGCCGCTGGCACTGGCCAACACGGTCACCTCCGGCATCGTCAGCGCGGTCGACCGGACGATCCAGGCCGGCGACCCGGGCGGGCCGGTCCGCTACTACGCCGCGATCCAGACCGACGCGGCCGTCAACCAGGGCAACTCGGGCGGCCCGCTGGTCGACGGCGGCGGCCGGGTGATCGGGGTCAACGCGGTGATCAAGTCGGTGTCCGCCGACGACACCACCGCAGGCAACATCGGCCTGGCCTTCGCGATCCCGATCAACCAGGCGAAACGGGTCGCGCAGGACATCATCGACACCGGCAAGGCCCGCCGCACGGTGATCGGCGCCAAGGTGACCAACGGGCGCACGACGGGCACCGGGGTCCGCCTCGACACCGTCGAGCCGGGCGGCCCGGCCCAGGCGGCCGGCCTGCGCGCCGGCGACGTCGTGACCAGGATCGACCGGCACCCGCTGGAGGAGTCGACCGACCTGATCGCCCTGGTCCGCAAATACGCGCCGGGCGCGGTCGTCACGGTGGAATACCGGCGCGGCACGGAGACGCAGACCGCGTCGGTGACGTTGGCCGCAGACGCCCAGTAGCCTCGGCCGTTCCCTTCCCGCTCGGGCCGCGCGTATGGTTGCGCCGGGGAACGCACGAGGGAGGCCCTGTTGCTCGACAACTTGAACTGGTGGGAAATCGGCCTGCTCGTGCTGGTCGCTCTGTTGATCTTCGGCGACAAGCTGCCCAACGTGATCACCGACGGCCTGCGCATGGTCCGCAACCTGCGCAAGATGGCCAGCAACGCGACCGGTGACCTGAGCCGCGAGCTCGGCACCGACATCCAGCTCGAAGACCTGCACCCGAAGGCGTTCATCCGCAAGCACCTGATGAGCGAGGAGGAGCAGGAGTCGCTGCGCAAGCCGCTGCAGAAGATGTTCGACGACGCCAAGTCCGACCTGTCCGGGGTGCACCAGGACCTCAAGGACGTCGCGAAGGCGGCCGACGTCAAGAGCCCGGCGACGGGCACGGCCAGCACTCCTGCCCCGCCGGCCCGTCGCTCGTTCGACGACTACACGTAAAGCGTTACCGGCCGGCCGGCTTCAGGCCCAGGGGCTTGCCGACCAGCGACTCGCGGCGCACGGCCAGCCGGTCGGCCACCGCCGTGATGGCCTGGGCGGCCGGGGCGGTCGGCTCGGCGAGCACGATCGGCAGGCCGGCGTCGCCGGCCTCGCGGACCCGGGTGTCCAGCGGGATCTGACCCAGCAGCGGCACCTCGGCACCCAGCGTGCGGCTCAGCTTCTCGGCGACCACCTGGCCGCCGCCGGAGCCGAAGATCTCCATCCGCTCGCCGGTCGGCAGCTCGAGCCACGACATGTTCTCGACGACGCCGACCAGGCGCTGGTGGGTCTGCAGCGAGATGGCTCCGGCCCGCTCGGCGACCTCGGCCGCGGCGGTCTGCGGGGTGGTGACCACCAGGATCTCCGCGTTGGGCAGCAGCTGGGCCAGGGAGATCGCCACGTCGCCGGTGCCCGGCGGCAGGTCGAGCAGCAGCACGTCGAGGTCGCCCCAGTAGACGTCGGCGAGGAACTGCTGGAGGGCCCGGTGCAGCATCGGGCCGCGCCAGACCACCGCCGCGTTCTGGGCGGTGAACATGCCGATCGAGATCACCTTCACGCCGTGCGACTCGGGCGGCATGATCATGTCTTCGACCCGGGTGGGTTTGCCGGCGGCACCGAGCATCCGCGGCACCGAGTGGCCGTAGATGTCGGCGTCGACCACGCCGACGGACAGGCCGCGCGCGGCCAGTGCGGCGGCCAGGTTGACCGTGACGCTCGACTTGCCGACGCCGCCCTTGCCGCTGGCGATCGCGTACACCCGGGTGCGGGAACCCGGCTCGGCGAACGGGATGACCGGCTCGGCGCCGCCACCACCGCGCAGTCGGGTCTGCAGGTCCTGGCGCTGCTCCTTGCTCATCACGCCGAAGTCGACCAGCACGCCGCTGACGCCGGGCACGGCACTCACGGCGCTGGTGATGTCGTTGTTGAGCTTGTCGCGCAAGGGGCAACCGGAGACGGTCAGCAACAGCTCGACGCGCACGAGCCCGTCTTCGTCGATCGTGAACGATTTGACCATGCCCAGATCGGTGATCGGGCGGCGAATCTCCGGGTCGTCGACGGTGGCGAGGGCGGCCTGGATGGCTTCCTCACGAGACGTGGCAGGCGCAGACATGCTGCAACTGTATGCCGGCTGTCAGGCGTCGGTGTCCGCGTGGTCGTCCGGCTCGGCGAGGCTCTGCTTCGACTTGCGCTTGCGGCGGCGCTGGAGCTCGTCGAGATCCTCGGCGAGTCGGCCCAGCTCCGAGCGCAGGAAGTCGCGGGTGGCGACCTCGCCGATCGCGAGCCGCAGCGAGGCGATCTCGCGCGTCAGGTATTCCGTGTCGGCCTTCTGCGCCGCGGCGCGCCGCCGGTCCTCCTCCAGCGCGAGGCGGTCGCGGTCGGCCTGCCGGTTCTGCGCGAGCAGGATCAGCGGCGCGGCGTACGACGCCTGCAAGGAGAGGATCAAGGTCAGGAACGTGAAGGTGTACGGGTCGAAGCGCCAGCCCGACGGCGCCAGTGTGTTCCAGCCCACCCACAGCAGGATCACGATGGTCATGTAGACGAGGAACTTCGCCGTGCCGAGCGCCCGGGCGATCGCCTCCGACCAGCGGCCGAAGGACTCCGGGTCGAACCGGGGCATGGCCAGCCGGCGGGGCTCGCGCGGTTGGTCCAGCCGCGCGGGCGGGCGTGGCTCAGCCATCGGTGCGGTCCCTCGGTGGCACGACGTGTGGCGGCGCGGGTACGGGCACGCCCGGCTCGTCGGGTACGTCGCGGTCGCGCCAGTCCGGCGGGAGCGAGTGGTCGAGCACGTCGTCGACGGTCACGGCGCCGACCAGGCGGTTGTTGGCGTCGACGACCGGCATCGCGACCAGGTCGTACATGGCCATCCGGCGGGTGACCTCGATCAGCGGGGTCTCCGGGCGCAGCGGGTTGATGCCGCTGTCGACCACGCCGCCGATGATCTCCGAGGGTGGCTCCCGGAGCAGCTTCTGGAAGTGCACCATGCCGAGGTAGCGCCCGGTCGGCGTGGCCATCGGCGCCCGGGCGACGAACACCTGGGCCGCCACCGCCGGGGGCAGCTGCGGCTCGCGGATGCGGGCCAGCGCGTCGGCGACCGTGGCGTCCGGGGTGAGGATCACCGGCTCGGAGGTCATCACGCTGCCGGCCGTGCCAGCCGTGTATTTGAGCAACTGCCGCACCGGCTCGGCCTCGTCGGGCTCCATCAGGTCGAGCAGCGCCTGCCGGTCCGGGCCGGACAGCTCGCCGAGCAGGTCGGCCGCGTCGTCGGCGTCCATCTCCTCGAGGATGTCCGCCGCGCGCTCCTGGTCGAGCACGGCCAGGATCTCCACCTGGTCGTGCTCGGGAAGCTCGCTGAGCACGTCGGCGAGCCGCTCGTCGTCGAGCGCCGCGGCGACCTCGTTGCGCCGGGTGTCGGACATCTCCTGCAGCGCGTTGGCGACGTCGGCCGGGCGCATCTGTTCCAGCACGGCGAGCAGCCCGGCGGTGCCCTGGGTGTCGGTGAGCCCGATCAGCCCGCGTACGCGATCCCACTCCAGCTCGACCAGCTGGCCACGCCGGGTGAGCCGGCGGCTCGGCTGGCGGACGGCGACCTTGACCAGCGACCACTCACCGGTGCGGTTGGTCTCCATCGCCAGGTCGACGACCACGCCCGGGGTCTCCTCGGGCAGGATCGTCACCCGGCGGTCCAGCAGGTCTTCGAGGACCAGCAGCTCGTTGGGGCGCTTCTCGAACCGGCGCAGGTTGAGCGTGCCGGTGCTGAGCACGACCGCGTCCGCGTCGATCGAGGTGAACCGGCCCATCGGCAGGAAGATCCGGCGGCGGACCGTCATCTCCGCGACCAGGCCGACGACCTGGGGCGGGCGGTTGGTGGTGCGCAGGCGGGCCACGGCGTCACGGATCCGACCGACCTGGTCCCCGTTGGGGTCGTAGACCGGCAGGCCCGCGAGCCTGGCGATATAAACCCGCGCCGTCGTCACTACCCAAGACTAATTCCCTAGGCTGTCTCGCATGTCTAGCGTGGCGTACGAGATCGTCGACGTCTTCACCGACCGGCCGTTCACCGGCAATCCCCTGGCCGTGGTGTTCGGCGCCGAGGACCTGGCCGGCAGCCAGATGCAGGAGCTGGCCCGCGAGTTCAACCTGTCCGAGACGGTGTTCGTGCTGCCGCCGACGCCCGGCGCCGCGGCCACCTATCGCGCGCGGATCTTCACTCCCAACAGCGAGCTTCCGTTCGCAGGGCACCCGAGCGTCGGCGCCGCGGTGACCGCGAGCGCGCGCGGGATGTTCGCCGCGGGTGCGGTCGTCCAGGAGTGCGGCGCGGGATTACTTCCGGTCGTGGTCTCCGGGTCGACCGCGACGCTGACCGGCGGCACCGCCACGGTCGGCGAGCCGCTCGACCCCGCTCCGCTGCTGGCCGCGGTCGGGCTGACGGCCGACGACCTCGACCCCGCCGGGCCGCCCCGGATCGCCGGTTGTGGTCTGGAGTTCCCCTATCTGCCGGTACGCGCGGACGCCGTGGCCCGGGCCCGGCTCGACACCGGTGCGGCCGACGGGGTGGCGGCACACAGCATCGACGTCTTCTCCTGGGATCCGCAGAGCCGCACCGCGCACGTGCGGGTGTTCGTGCCCGGGCTGTCCGTGCCCGAGGACCCGGCGACCGGCTCGGCCGCCCTCGGCCTCGGTGTCTGGCTGGTCACCAGCGGCCTGCTGCCGGCCGACGGCGAGAGCGGCTACGTGGTGCACCAGGGCCTCGAGCTGCACCGACCGTCCGTACTGGAGTGTGTGGTGACGGCCGCGTCCGGCGCCGTGACCACGGCCCGGGTGACCGGCAGCGTGGTGCCGATCGCCCGCGGCGAGATGGCGGTGCCGCCGTTCGTCGGATAGTCAGGCTGGCGGTATATGCCGATGGTCGGTAGCATCCCCGCATGGCCATGCAGGAACCGACCTTCTTCATTCTCACGGCGCTCGCCGAGCAGCCGTTGCACGGCTACGGAGTGATCCAGGCCGTCAACGACCTCTCCGGCGGGCGGATCACGCTGCGCGCGGGCACGCTCTACGCCGCACTCGACCGGCTCACCGAGGAAGGGCTGCTGGTCGTCGACCGGGAGGAAGCCGTCGACGGCCGGCTGCGCCGCTACTACCGGCTGACCGACGACGGCGGGGCGGCGCTGTCCGCCGAGGTCGACCGCCTCCGGGCCAACGCGGCCCTGGCGGCCGCCCGGCTGCGCCGCACGACCCGGCTCGCGTTCGGCGCGGCATCGTGACCGGGCTCGAACGCGACTACCGGCGGCTGCTGCTGGCCTACCCGCGCGCCTACCGGCGGGCCCGGGGCGACGAGATCGTCACGACGCTGCTGGAGGCCGTTCCACCCGGCCGCGCTCGGCCGCCGGTCGGCGACGTGTGGGACCTGGTCCGTGGTGGCCTGCGCCAGCGGTTCGCGCCGCCCCACGGGCGCGGCTACGCCCTGGTCGCGCTCCTCTGCGCGGCCGCGGTGGCCTACCTCGCGCTCGGTGCGGCGATCCGGCTCACCACCGCGTCCGAGAACAGCAAGGACTCGCTGTTTCTGGCCTCCGCGGCGCTGCTGCCGCACGACGCGCCCCTGGTCGGCGACCAGGAGCGGATGTTGACGACATTCGGTGGCCCGACCGAGGTCGAGCTCACCTTCGCGACGCGATCGCAGTCCCTCGACGACCTGGCCGTCCTGGTGCGTGACCGGGCAGTCGCCGAGGGGTGGGCGGTGGACCCGATCGACGCGCACCGGTTCACCCTCGAACGCGACGGCCGCACGCTGGTCGTCACGGTCGCGGGCGGTGTGCCGGCCGAACCCGAGCTCGGAGCGTCCTTCCACACGCGGTACCCCTGGCCCGCCGCGCTCCTGCCCGTCGGCATCGTCGCCGTCCTCCTCGGCGCCCTGGCCGGCTGGTTGGCCGGAGCCTGGACGTTGCGGCGGTTCCGGTCCCGCACGCCGGCCGGGCAGCTCCTGATCGCGCTGACCGGCGCCTCGGGCCTGCTGCTCGTCGGCGCGGTCGCGGTCAGCACCGCCGCCGAACTCGACGTGTCGGGTCCGACCCTGTTCACCGGCACGCTCCCCGAAGGGATGGGTCTGGCCGCCCTGGCGCTGACCCTGCTGCTCGCGGCGGTCCTGCCGCCCGCCGACGCGGCCGCGCCCCCGCGCCCGCCGACCGACCTGGTGCGCGTGGGTGTCCGTGCCGTCACGGCGGCCCACCTCGCGTTCGGCGCCGCGATCGCGACCGTCCTGGTCAGCTTCACGGTGCGCATGGTGGCCACCGGAGCCGACCGCGTCGCCATGCTCAGCGGCGCGCACGACCCCAAGGACGTGTTGCCACTGCCCCTGTACGCGGCGGTCATGGTGTTCTCGTACGCCGGCGTCGTGCTCTCCCCGCTGCTGCTGTTCGTCTCGATGCCGCTGCTGGGAATCGGCCGGCGCCGGGTCAGCCCCCTGGCCTGGCGGGTCCTGCTGGCCGCCGCGATCTCCGCCGTCGTCCTGCCGGCGCTGCTGCTGACCCCGTACGGCGGCGACGCCGCACTGTGGTTCCGGGACTAGCGCTTGCGCACCTTGTGCAGGCGGAACGGCTTGCGGACGGGCCGGGTCGCCGGGGTGTCACGGGGCACCTCGGCGAGGCTGCCGTCCGGCAGGTCGGGCCGGGTCACCACAGGCCCGCCCGCCGCCGGGCTCAGGCAGCTCAGCGTGCAGTCCATCGCCCAGCGTTCGATCAGCTTGTCGGTCGGGCCCGGCGCGTTGAGCCGCTTGCCGCCGACCTGAGGGGCGACCGTGTTCCACTCGTCGTCGCCCGGCTGCACGCGGCGCACGTCGGCCGTCCAGGTGACGATCCGGCCGCCGTGGTCGCCGCGCAGCGTCACCTCGGCCGTGCCGGCCCCGGCCAGCCCGGCCAGCTGCTGCTCACCGATGCCGGTGACGACGTAGAGAGCACCGTCGACCGGCACGCACCACAGGCCGCGTGCCGGGCCGCCGTCGACGGACACCCAGGCAATGGCCGCTTTCTTGATCGCCTCTTCCACCACGGCGTCCGTCATGGCTCTCATCCTGCCGGGAGGGCGGCGGGTGCGCCACGGTCCACCTCGTCGAGGACGCCGACGAGGTGGGTGACCGACCGGCCGGACCAGTCGCGGTCGGCCGCGAAGACCAGGTGGTCGGCCAGGTCGGGGGCGGCCAGCCGGATCGCGGTCATGCCGACCTCGGCGGCGCCGGTCAGCTCGTGGCTGCCGCCGTCACCGACGTACAGGCATTCGGCGGGCGCCACGTGGAGCTGCTGGCAGGCCGCCAGGTAGATGCTCGGGTCGGGCTTGCAGACCCCCTCCTCGACGGAGAACACCGCGGCGTCGAGCAGCGGTGCGACCGCGAGGCCCGGCAGCATCACCGGCAGTTCGTGGGTGCAGTCGCTGATCAGCGCCGTCCGCAGCCCGCGCAGCCGCAGGGCCCAGAGCACGGGCACGGCCTCGTCGCGCAGTTCCGTGTCGCGGCGCAGCGCGTGCAGGCGACAGTCGAGCGCCGCCCGGACCGCGTCGTCGGACGGGTCGGCCCCGGCGCGGACGGCGATCCAGCGCAGGGTGTCCTCCGCCGAGCCGAGATCGCCGCTGGCCCGGCGGTAGTACGTGGCGTCCAGCAGCGAGATCATGACCCGGGGATCGCATCCCAGGATGCGGGCGATCTCGAGGTGCTCGGGGCCGCGGTGGACGGACCGGGTGAGAGTGCCGAAGAAGTCGAACACGACGGCGCGTAATGCGGGCAACATCAGCCTCCATGGCATGACCTGGGGGCAGTAGCTGGCAAGACCGGGCGAGCCTATCGACGGTTGACCGTCGCACCCTATCGGCTGATCGACCGAGAGTAGTCGGATAGCCGCAGTAAGTGATTTGTGAGGATGGTTCACTGTGCCCCGCCCCGCACTCGACCCGGCCGCGTCCATGGCGCTCGTCGTCGCGGTCCTCGCCGTGTCCACCTCGGGCCCGCTGATCGCGTTCGCCACGGCCGCGCCGGCGCTGGCCATCGCGTTCTGGCGCAACGCGCTGGCGGTCGGCGTGCTCGGCCCGATCTCGCTGTTCGCGCGCCGCGCCGAGTACGCCAACCTGGCCCGCCGCGAAGCCGCGTTCTGCGTGCTGGCCGGGGTAGCCCTCGCGGCCCACTTCGCGGCCTGGATGCCGAGCATCCGGTTCACCACCGTGGCGGCGTCCACCGCCCTGGTCGCCACCCAGCCGGTCTGGCAGGGGCTGATCTCGGTCGCCCAGGGCCGCCGGCTCCGCACGGTCACCTGGGCCGGCATCGGCGTCGCGGTGCTCGGTGCGGTGCTGGCTACCGGCGCCGACTTCGGCGTCTCGTCCCGCGCGGTGCTGGGCGACCTGCTGGCCGTGCTGGGCGCGATGATGGCGGCGGCCTACACCGCGTTCGGCGAGCGGGCCCGGGTCACGCTCAGCACGACCACGTACACGACCATCTGCTATTCGGTCTGCGCGGTGCTCCTGCTGGTCATCTGCGTCGCGTCGGGCCAGTCGCTGGGCGGCTACCCGGCCACGACCTGGCTGGCCATCCTGGGCCTGGTCGCCGGCGCCCAGCTGCTGGGCCACACGATGTTCAACTACGCGCTGCGGCGGGTCTCGGCCACCACGATCAGCGTGCTGATCCTGCTGGAGGTGCCGGGCGCCGGCCTGATCGCCTGGCTCTGGCTCGACCAGGTGCCGCCGGCCGAGTCCTTGGCCGGGCTCGCCCTGCTGATGGTCGGCGTCCTGATCGTGGTGCTGGGCGGCGCGCACGCCGGCCGCCGGGCTCGCGCCCTCGAGGTCGAGACCGCCGGCACCCTGCCCTGACTAGCTGATCGCCTGTTCGCTGGCCTTCCACAAGGCGGCGGCCATGGCCGGGTCGGTGGCCTTGCGGCCGACCCGGCGTGGCTTCTTGTCGACGTAGTAGGCGCCGTTGACCAGGCGCGCCGGGTCGGCCGTGGCCAGGTAGACCAGCGTCTCGGCGCCCTTCTCCGGGCTGCGCAGCAGCGGCGAGTGCTTCATGCCCCAGGCGACCAGCCGGTTGTCGTTGTAGAACCGGGTGCGCACGGCGCCAGGGTGGAACGAGAAGGCCATCATCCCGGGCCACTGCCGGGCCGCCTCGCCGGCGAACAGGATGT
Source organism: Asanoa hainanensis (assembly GCF_900188485.1). Lineage (GTDB taxonomy): Bacteria > Actinomycetota > Actinomycetes > Mycobacteriales > Micromonosporaceae > Asanoa > Asanoa hainanensis. The sequence continues at coordinate 68,880 of NZ_FZPH01000013.1, read as the reverse complement.
TGGCCTGCTTGCTCGTGCCGTACGCGCGGAACGGCACGTAGCGCTCCAGTGGCCGGTTGAGGTCGCGCGGGTCGAGGTTGCCCCAGCGGTGTGCTCCCGACGCCGTCACCACCATCCGCCCGATCCGGTCGTGCAGCAGCACGGTGAGCAGGAAGCTGGCCAGGTGGTTGGCCTGGATGGTCAGCTCGTGACCATCCACGGTGGTCGCCGGGTGCAGCACGATCGCCCCCGCGTTGTTGGCCAGCACGTCGATCCGGTCGTACGCCGCGCGCAACTGCCCGGCGAGCTCCCGCACGTCGTCGAGAGCGGCGAAGTCGGCGCGGAACGACGCGGGCAGCGTGCCGGTGGCGTCGCGCACCTCGGCGGCGGCCGCGGCCAGCCGGGCCGGGTCGCGACCGACGAGAACGACCTGGTCACCGCGCCCGGCCAGGGCGACGGCGGCGGACAGGCCGATGCCGGAGCTGGCCCCGGTGATCACTACGACTCGGCCGGTGACTTCTTCCACAGCTTGGTTCTCCTCGGTCTTCGCGCGAGGTTACCGTCTGGTTAAGCCAGTGCTGAGCTAACAATAACGATCGTGAGGACACGTCGATGGTTGCTGCGGGTCGCCCACGCCGGTCCTGTTTGGCCGTACCCGGATCCAGTCTGAAGATGCTCGACAAGGCCCGCGGACTTCCGGCCGACCAGGTCTTCCTGGATCTCGAGGACGCGGTGGCCCCGCTGGCCAAACCGGAGGCCCGCAAGAACGTCGTCGCGGCGCTCAACGAGGGCGACTGGGGCACCAAAACCCGGGTCGTCCGGGTCAACGACCTGACCACCGAGTGGACCTACCGCGACGTGGTCGAGGTGGTCGAGGGCGCCGGAGCCAACCTGGACTGCGTGATGCTGCCCAAGGTGCAGTCGGCGGCGCACATCGAGTGGCTGGATCTCACGCTTACCCAGATCGAGAAGGCGGTCGGCCTGCCGGTCGGCGGCATCGGCATCGAGGCCCAGATCGAGAACGCCGCCGGTCTGGTCAACGTGGACGCGATCGCGTCGGCGTCGCCCCGGGTCGAGACGATCATCTTCGGTCCGGCCGACTTCATGGCGTCGATCAACATGCGGTCGCTGGTGGTCGGTGGGCTCATCCCGGACTACCCGGGCGACCCGTACCACTACATCCTGATGCGCCTGCTGATGGCCGCGCGGATGCACGACAAGCAGGCGATCGACGGCCCGTTCCTGCAGATCCGCGACGTCGACGCGTTCCGCGAGGTGGCCAAGCGCTCCGCCGCGCTCGGCTTCGACGGCAAGTGGGTCCTGCACCCGGGGCAGATCGACGCGGCCAACGAGATCTACGCCCCGGCGCAGGACGACTACGACCGGGCGGAGCTCATCCTCGACGCGTACGAGCACGCGACGTCGGAGGCCGGCGGCAAGCTCGGCGCCGTCATGCTCGGCGACGAGATGATCGACGAGGCGTCGCGCAAGATGGCCCTGGTCATCGCGGCCAAGGGCCGGGCCGCCGGGCTGACCCGGACCTCCCGGTTCACCCCACCGGAGAGCTGAACAAGGCGCCCATCAACGCGTACGGGTCGTCGAACATGCCCTCGTTGGCGCCGATGATGACCATGATGATGATGAACGCGAGATAGCCCAGCAGCAGCGCGGTCAGGATCCAGCCGACGATGATGCCGGCCAGCGCCATGCCGTCGCCGCCCTCGCCGCGCTCGCGGATCTGCTTGCGCGCGACGTGGCCGAGGATCGCGCCGACCGGGGCCGAGATGCAGGTGACGAGCCCGGCGAGCGAGCAGACCAGGGCGGCGATCGCGAGGCCGTTGGTCTTCGGCGCCGCGGGGTAGCCGTAGCCGGGGTAGGCGCTCACCGGCGCGGCGTATTCGGACCCGGGGTAGCCCGCCGGAGCCGGATAGCCGGGCGCGGGCGGGTAGCCCGGTGTCGCGGGGTAGGCCGGCGCGGCCGGGTAGCGCTCGGCCGGCGGGTAGGCCGGCTGAGCCGGGGCCGGGTAGACCGGCTGGCTCGGCACCGTGGGATCCGCCATCGGCACGGTCGGGTCGAAGGGTGCGTTCGGGTTCTGGTCGGTCATCGCGCTCTCCGAGGTCGGGCCAGGCTGGCGCCCGTAGGGTATCGGCCGGACGCATTCTCCGGCGGCCCGTGTCCTCCTCCGACAGGGGGTGTCGTTGCCGGTGTTGCGCGGACCGGGCAGGATCTCACGCATGGGAATCGACACGCAGGCCGACGACGGGCTGACCACGGTGCGCCTCGACGGCCGGGTCGCGCTGGTCACGGGGGCCGGCAGTCCCGACGGCATCGGCTACGCGACCGCCCGCCGGCTGCGTCAGCTCGGCGCCCGGGTGGCCATCGTGTCGACCACCCGACGCATCCACGACCGCGCGACCGAGCTCGGCGCCACCGGGTTCGTCGCCGACCTGACCGACGAAGCCGAGGTCGGCGCGCTGGCCGACGCGGTCGCCGAGCAGCTCGGCGACGTCGAGGTGCTGGTCAACAACGCCGGCCTGGCGAGCCGGGCCAGCCCGGAGGTGCTCCGTCCGGTCGGTCAGCTCACGTTCGACGAGTGGCGCTCCGAGATCGACCGCAACCTCAGCACCGCGTTCCTGTGCAGCCGGGCGTTCATCGCCGGCATGGCCGAACGCGGCTGGGGCCGCATCGTCAACCTCTCGGCCACGGCCGGCCCCGTCAACGCGTTGCCGACCGAGGCGGCCTACGCCGCGGCCAAGGCCGGTGTGATCGGCCTGACCCGGGCGCTGGCCATGGAGATGGTGGCCGACGGCGTGACGGTCAACGCGGTCGCGCCGGGCACCATCTACACCGCCGCGTCCACGGTCACCGAGATCAAGCAGGGTCTCGGCACACCGATCGGCCGCCCGGGCACCCCCGACGAGGTGGCCGCCGCGATCGCCTTCCTCTGCTCACCGGCCGCGTCGTACATCACCGGCCAGATGCTGGTGGTCGACGGCGGCAACAGTGTGCGCGAGGCCCAGTTCCGCTAGTAGCCCGTGTCGCTGACGCTGCCGGTGTTGACGTCAGAGCTCAGCATGCCAAGCCCGATGATGCCGCAGCAGCCGAGGATGTAGAGGCCGGTCAGCACGTAGCCGATGATCAGGCCGGCGGTGGCCAGGCCCGCGCCGTCCTCGCCGGAGGTGCGCAGCTGCTTCTTGGCGATGTGGCCGAGCACGATGCCCGCCGGCGGGATCAGGATGCCGAGGACCAACGCCAGGATCGCCATCACGCTGGTGCGGCGCTGCTGCGGGTAGCCGGCGGGGTAGCCGTACGGCTGCTGCTGCGGGTAGCCGGCGCCGTAAGCGGGCTGAGCCGGCGGGTACTGGCCGTACGGGTCGGGCTGTCCCGAGACCGGCGGCGGCCCGTACGACGGCGGCGCGGACTGCTGCGGGTCGTACGGCTGACCGGGCTGGTAGGGGTCGGGCTGGTTCGGCGGCGGGGGGTAACTCATGCCGGCACGCTACTAAACGCTTTCCCGCCCCGCCCACCCTCGTGACGAGGGAAGATGTGGGTCATGGCGCGCCTGGCCCAGACACCGAACCTCACCGACGTGCAAACGTCGATCCTCGAGACGGTGCGGGAGTTCGTCGACAAAGAGATCATTCCGCACGCGCAACGGCTCGAGCATGCCGACGAGTACCCGGCCGACATCGTCGACGGCATGCGCGAGATGGGCCTTTTCGGACTGACCATCGACGAGGAGCACGGCGGCCTGGGTGAGTCGCTGCTCACGTACGCGCTGGTGGTCGAGGAGCTTTCCCGGGGTTGGATGTCGATCTCCGGGATCGTCAACACCCACTTCATCGTCGCGTACCTGATCGCGCACCACGGCTCGGACGAGCAACGCGCGACCCTGCTGCCGAAGATGGCGACGGGCGAGGTGCGCGGCGCGTTCTCGATGTCGGAACCCGGCTGCGGCTCGGACGTGGCCGCGATCCGGTCGACAGCCCGGCGCGACGGCGACGCGTACGTCCTCGACGGCCAGAAGATGTGGCTGACCAACGGCGCCTACTCGTCGGTGGTGGCCACCCTCGTGCGCACCGACGTCGGTGCCGACAGTGTCTACGGCAACATGACGTGCTTCCTGCTGGAGAAGGAGCCCGGCTTCGGCGAGACCGCGCCCGGGCTGACCATTCCCGGGAAGATCGCGAAGATGGGTTACAAGGGCGTCGAGACCACCGAGATGATCCTCGACGGGCACGCGGTGCCGGAGTCGGCCGTGCTCGGCGGCCCCGACCAGCTCGGCCGCGGCTTCTACCAGATGATGGACGGCATCGAGGTCGGCCGGGTCAACGTGGCCGCGCGCGCGTGCGGCATCTCGATCAGGGCGTTCGAGCTGGCCATCGCGTACGCGCAGCAACGCCACACGTTCGGCGAGCCGCTCGCCGGCCACCAGGCGATCGCGTTCAAGCTCGCCGAGATGGCCACGAAGATCGAGGCGGCGCACGCGCTGATGGTCAACGCGGCCCGGCTCAAGGACGCCGGCGCCCGCAACGACGTCGAAGCGGGGATGGCCAAGCTGCTCGCCTCGGAATACTGCGCCGAGGTGGTGCAGGAGGCGTTCCGGATCCACGGCGGCTACGGCTACTCCGCCGAATACGAGATCGAGCGCCTGATGCGCGAGGCGCCGTTCCTGCTCATCGGCGAGGGCACGTCGGAGATCCAAAAAACGATCATCTCGCGGGGCCTGCTGAAGGAGTACCGCATCTAGGCTCGGCGCGTGTCGTTACGCCAGGACCGGAACTTCCTGCTCTTCTGGGTCCTGCAGACCGTCTCGGTCGCCGGTGACTCGCTGACCACCCTCGCGGTGCCGGTGGTGGCTCTACGGCCTGGCCGCTGGTTTGGCTGGTCGAGCCGCACGTCTGGGTGCTCTACGTCGCGATGCCGCTCGGCGCCGCGGCCGGGATGCTCTACCAGGTCGGCTACATCACCGCGGTGCCGGCGTTGGTCGGCAAGGAGCAGATCACCCAGGCCAACGGCCTGCTCTCGGCCTCGTTCGCGGTCGCGGGCATCACCGGCCCGGCGATCGCCGGCGCGCTGTTCGCGGTGCTCGACCCGGCGTGGGTGATCGGGATCGACGCGGTCAGCTTCGGGCTGTCGGCGATCGCGATGTCGTTCGTGCGGCTGCGGCCCCGGGAGAGCGCGCCGTCGCGGGAGTCGCCGATCCGCGGCTTCGTCACCGGCCTGCGGTTCCTCTGGGGGCACCCGGTGCTGCGCACGATCACGCTGTTGCTGTGCGGCGTCATCCTCCTCACGTACACGATGGACGACCTGCTTGTCTATCGGCTGCGGGCGGACCTCGGCCAGGGCACCGGCGCGGTCGGCGTGGTCTTCGCGGTCGGCGCGGCGGGCACGGTCGTGGCCGGGACGGTGGTCGCCGTGCTCCGCCGCCGGCTCGGCTTCGGTGCCTGTTGGATCGGCGCGTACGCCCTGACGCGGTCGCCCTGGCCGCCGCCGGAAGCGCGACGGTGGTGCCGGTCCTGGCCGGCCTGGTCGCGCTGATCCTGTTCTGCCAGGGCGTGGCCGGCACCTGCTCGATGTCGCTGCGCCAGGAGATCACCCCGGACCACCTGCTCGGTCGGGTCACGTCGGCGTTCTGGACCGTCCACTACCTCCCGGGCCCGCTCGGCGCACCGCTGGTCACGTTCGCGGCGGCGCGGGCCGGCGTACCCGCGGTGATGCTGGTTCTCGGTCTTGGCCTGGGCTTTGTTGCCCTGATCGCCGCGTTCTCGCCGCTGCGGACACGGGCACCCTCGCTACACCGGCCGGCGCATGGTGAAGCTCTGTAGCCGGGTCGCGTAGCCGAGGTGCTCGTTGAGCCGCCGCATGTCGGCGTTGCCCCGCTGGGTCCAGGTGTAGACCTCGGTGATCCCGGTGACGGCGGCGTGCGCGAGGGCGATCCGCTTGAGGTAGGCCGCCACGCCCCGACCGCGCCAGTCGCGGCGGACCACGGTCAGCGCGTTCTCGGCCCGGTGCGGGTTGTCCGCGTCGGCGATCAGGCCGGCCAGCGCGACCGGCTCGCCGCCCTCGACGGCCAGGAACATCGCTGTCGGGTCGCCGATCCAGCTCGTCCGCCACTCGTCGATGGACGCGTGCATCGGGGCGATCAGCGCCATGTCCTCGAACGCCTGTGCGGCGAGCGTCTCGTAGGCGAGGTCCCACAGGTCCGGCCGCTGCGCGACGGTGACCACCTCGACGTCGGTGCGGGGCGGGGGAGACGGCTCGGCGCCGACGGCGCGCACCTGCTCGACCTGGCGGTCGACCTCGGTGAAGCCGTGCCGCTCGGCGAACGCCCGGGAGCCCTCGTCGTCGGCGTGGGCGAGTACGTGCTCGACGCCCAGCGTGACGGCGTGCGCCCAGAGGTGGGACAGCACCCGGGTGCCGACACCCTGCCGGCGGAACTCGGGCAGCACCCGCGGCGTCACCACCGCGGCGCCCGAGATGCTGGAGTGGTCGGCCGAACCGCTGCCGATCAGCTTGCCGTCGTCTTCGACCACGAGCACGAGCGAGTCGCGGGTCAACGACGCCCGCATCTCGGCGACGGTGGGCGCCCGCTCGTAAGGGATGACGGCCATCCGCACCTGGCGTACGAGCGCGTAGTCGTCGTCGTTCCCGGCCCGCCGCACCGTCAGCATGCTCGGACGGTAGCTCCCCGCCTGCCACCTCGCGACCGCATTTGCTCTGCCTCCACGGACGCATCACCGGTAGGCCGGCTACGGGTGATGCGCCGATGTAAGCAGAGCAAATGCGCTAGATGCGGGTGAGGGCGCCGACCGCGCGCTCGACGGCCAGGCAGCGGTCTTCGACGTAGTCGAGGCCGGCCTCCGTGGCGAGCTCGCGTGCCTCGGGCGAGACGATGTCGAGCTGGAGCCAGACGGCCGGCGCGCCGGCCGCGATCGCGTCGCGCACCACGTCGGGTGCGTCGGCGGCCGGGCGGAAGACGTTGACCAGGTCGACCGGGAACGGGATCTCGGCCACCGAGCGGTAGACCTTCTCGCCGAACAGCTCGTTGACGAACGGGTTGACGGGGATGATCCGCCAGCCGTAGCGCTGCATCTGGAGCGGGACGGAGTGCGCGGCCTTGCCGGGGTCGCGCGAGGCACCGACGACCGCGATCACTTTGGCGTCGGCGAGGAGTTGCTGAGCATCACGCACGCGATTGGCTCTATCTCCGGTGCGCGGCGGTCGTCCGTTCACTCTGCGGCGCCTCGGCCTGCCGCACGACGCTGACGGTCGGGCCGGCCGGCAGCGCGGGCGGCGCGCCACCGTCGCGGAGCCGCCGCGACAGCCGTTCGAGCTCGGCCGGGCGGCCGATCGACTCGCGGTGCTCGGGATGGGCGACGTAGTAGCGGATCGCGTCGGCCAGGAACCACGGGTGGATGTCCAGCACGTCGATCGGCACGTCGAGGCGCTGGCGGCGCTCGCTCGGCGGGCGCACCAGATATCCCTTGCCCACGCGCAGCTCGAGCCGCTGCGTACGCACCTGCGGCGCCCACGGCGTGCCCGGCTGGATCGCGGCCCACGGCACGTCGACGCGGTGCAGGCGACCCGGGATCCGCAGCCCTTCCGCGCGCAGTTCGACCGTGTTCGGCACCAGCAGCGAGCGGAGCAGCAGCGCCGCGGCGAGCAGGCCGAGCACGACCGAGACGATCGCGTCGAAGGTGCCACCGCCGTCGGCGAACCGGTCGATCGCGAGCGCCGCCTGCGAGGTCAGCACCAGCACCAGGGCGGCGGTCTCGATCGTGCGGCGGCGGTTGGTCGGCGCCACGAACGTGTCGCCGTTGACCTCGAAGCTGGCCGGCCCGGCGGGAAGCCAGCCGATCAGCGCGACCAGCGCACCGACCCCGAGCAGCGTCGGGCCGAGATGCAGCAGGAAGTCGAGCAGCAGCACGGGGAGGTCGAAGGCGATCGCGGCGGCACCCCACACCGCTCCCAGGGACGCGGCGCCGAGCAGCCATCGCTGGTGCATGGCCGGAGCCTACCGGGGGATCGGCGGCCGTCAGTCGTCGTGTCCCTTCCGGACCGGCTGACCGGCCCGGCACTCCAGCTTGATCTCGGACCGGCCGCCGGCGCCCTCGAACTTGGCCTCCGCCTCGTCGTCCGGGCCTTCGTCGAGGTCACGCAGGGCGAAACCCTGCGCTGCCGACCAGGTCTCGATCGACACCAGCCCGTTCTCGCAGCGGGCCACCACCGTGCCGCCCGCGATCTGGAAGGTCTTACGTTGGACGTCACTCGGCGGTGTGGTGCTTTCGGTTGGCGACGCCGGCGGCGCGATGGTCGGCGCGGGGCTGCGGTCGGCCGCCGCGGCCAGGTCGCGCGCCACTTCCGCCTGGCTGCGGACGCCGCCGGGCGTACCCGTGAGGCTGTCGCCGACCAGCCGGATCGCGCCGATGCCGGCCAGTGTGGCGACCACGACGGCGGCGAGCCATCCGAGCGCGGCGAGACTGCGGCGGGACACCACCCGACTATGCCCGGTCGCACGCTAAGAACGGCACCGCGCGACGCTAAGAGCGGGTTAAGCGAGCCGACCGGCCGGGCACCGGGGGGATACGGTGCGAGCTGTGCCGCGCCTGCTGCTCATCGAGGACGATCCGGCCATCCGTGCGCCCCTGCTGCGGGCGTTGCGGGATCGCGGGCACGCGGTCGCGGCCGCGACCACCGCGATGGACGGGCTGCGGGCGGCCCTCGACGACCGTCCGGACCTGGTGGTGCTCGACCTGGGCCTGCCCGACGTCGACGGCGCCGAGTTGCTGCGGATGCTGCGCGCGGTGAGCCGGGTGCCGGTGATCGTCGCGACGGCCCGGGACGCCGAGACCGAGATCGTCCGCGTGCTCGACGCGGGCGCCGACGACTACCTGGTCAAGCCGTTCACCGCCGCCCAGCTCGACGCCCGGGTGCGGGCGGTGCTGCGCCGCGTCGGGTCGCCCGGCACGGCCGACGAGACCGTCGTCGTGGGCGGTCTGGAGATCGACCCGAGATCGCACGGGGTACGCCTCGACGGCGAGCCGATCGACCTCACGCCCCGGGAGTTCGATCTGCTGCACCACCTGGCCACCCGGCGGGGTGAGGTGGTCACCAAGCGGGAGCTGATGACCGAGGTCTGGCAGATCCCATACGGCGGGGCCGACAAGACCGTCGACGTGCACCTGTCCTGGCTGCGCCGCAAGCTGGGCGAGACCGCCGCGGCGCCGCGCTACCTGCACACCGTCCGGGGCGTCGGCGTGCGGCTGTCGGCACCGGGCGAGCCGTCGTGAGACGGCGGCTCACCCTGCTGGTCGCGGCGACGACGTCGTTGATCCTGATCGCCTTCCTGGTGCCGCTCGCGCTGCTGCTGCGCGGAGTGGCCGAGGACCGGGCCACCGGCCGGGCCACCGCCGACCTCCAGGGCATCGTGCCGGTGGTCGGCACCGCCGACCGGGCCGCCATCGAGCTGACCGTCGACCAGCTCACCGCTTCCGGCCGACCCGTCACGGTGTTCCTCCCGGACGGTGGGGCACCGATCGGTGCGGCGGTCCCGCGTACGCCGGCCGTCGACCTCGCCGCGACCGGCACGAGCCTGACCGCATCCCTCGACGGCGGGCGGGAGATCGTGATCGGCGTCGGCCGGACCGGTGGGACCGCGGTGATCCGCACGGTCGTACCGCGGGCCGACCTGCATGCCGGAGTGGGCCGGGCCTGGCTCGTGCTCGCCGCCCTGGGCCTGCTGCTGGTCGTGCTCGGCCTGCTCGTCGCCGACCGGCTGGCGCGCGGCCTCGTGCGCCCGATCGACGACCTGTCCCAGGTGTCGCACCGGCTGGCGCGGGCGGAGCTGGGTGCCCGCGCGGTGGTGCCGGCCGGCCCGCCGGAGCTGCGCGAGGTGGCCGGCGCGCTCAACCACCTGGCCGAGCGGATCCAGGTGCTGCTGCGCGAGGAGCGGGAGCAGGTGGCCGACCTGTCGCACCGGTTGCGTACGCCGTTGACCGCGTTGCGGCTCGAGGTCGAGTCCGTGCGCGACCCCGACGAGCGGGGCCGGGTGGCGGCCGGGGTCGACGCGTTGGAGCGGGCGGTGACCGGGCTGATCCGCCAGGCCCGATGGCGGAGCTCGCCGTCGGGCTCGGCTGTCTGTGACGCGGTCGAGGTCGTACGCGACCGGGTGGAGTTCTGGTCGGTGCTGGCCGAGGACACGGGTCGGGCGTTGCGGTTGTCGCTGGTCGACGGGCCCGTGCTGGTCGAGCTGGCCGCCGACGAGCTCGCGGCGGCGGTCGACGCCCTGCTCGGCAACGTGTTCGCGCATACGCCGGACGGGACGCCCTTCGCGGTGTCGCTGTCGGCGGACGGGGTGCTGGTGGTGTCCGACGAGGGCCCGGGTCTGGGCGGCGCTCTGGTTTCTCGGGGTGTGAGCGCTGGGGGAGGGACCGGTCTCGGGCTGGACATCGCGCGGCGGGCGGCGGGTGGCGCTTTGGACATTTCGGACGGTCCCGGTGGGGGCGCGGTGGTCACTCTGGCTTTAACCCGGGCTTAGCGCTCGCGCAGCGCGCCGCTATCCATGCTTGGCCGAACCTCGTCCGTATCACCCCGATACGGAGGTCATGACATGAAGCGCACACCGGTGATCGTCACCCTGGCCGGCATGGCGGCGCTCGCCGTCACCGGCACGGCGCTGGCGGCCGCGGCCGACGACGGTGCCAGCCCGCTGACCGGCCTCGGCAGCGCGGTGCCGACCGCGACACCCTCGTTCACTTCCGAGCCCACGCCGGACGACTCGGCCACCAGCACGAAGCCGCCGCTGGCCGGTGACCTAGGTGCCCCCGAGGCACGCCGGATCGCGCTGGCCAAGGTCGGTGGCGGCACGGTCACCGAGATCGAGTCCGAGTTCGAACACGGCTTCGCGACGTGGAAGGTGGAGATCGTACGGGCCGGCGTCGAGCACGACGTCTACGTCGACCGCGCGACCGGTGAGATCGTGAAGCTGGACAGCGACGACGACAAGGGCGGCGACCGTGGCGGCCATGGTGGTCGTGGCCATGGTTCCGACGACTGAGCTTGCCTTCGCCACCCCTGGCCTCCCTTGGTCGGGGGTGGCGTTCGTGGTCCAGACTGGCCGGGTGACCTTGCTCCTCGGCCGCCGTGACGTTGCCTCCGCCGTCGACCCGGGCGCGGTGCTGGACCTGCTGGCCGCCGGGTTCCGCGCCCCGGTCGTTTCGCCGCAGGCGTTGCGGGTCCGCACCGACCTGCCCGGCCCGGGCACCGCGACCTGCCTGATGCCGGGTCTGCTGCCGGACGTGCCCGCGTACACGGTGAAGGTCAACGCCAAGTTCCCCGCCGCCGCGCCGGCCTTGCGCGGCGTGGTCTGCCTGCACTCCCTCGTCGACGGCGAACTGCTCGCCCTGCTCGACTCGGCCAGCGTGACGGCGTGGCGGACGGGCCTGGCCGCGGCGTTGGGCACACACACGCTGGCCCCGCCGGACGCGCGCACGCTCGGCTTCGTCGGCGCGGGCGCGCAAGCCGCCACCACCCTGGCTGGCCTGCGCCACCTGCGCCCGTGGTCCCGCGTCGTCGCGACCGACCTCGACCCGGCCCGCGCGGCGGCCCTGCCCGCATCGGTCCTGTCATCGCCGCGCGAGGTGGCCGCTGCGGCGGACGTGGTGGTGCTCGCCACCTGGTCGCGCGAGCCGCTGCTCGGGCGTGCGGACGTCCGTCCTGGGCAGCACCTGACGTCCCTCGGCGCGGACGAGCCGGGCAAGCGTGAGCTGTCGGCGGACCTGCTGGCCGCGAGCCGGCTGATCGTCGACGACGTGGACCTGGCGCTGGCGGGAGGCGCGCTGGGCAGCGCGGGCCTGAGCGTCGACGGGTGCGCGGGCACGTTGGGTGCGGTGCTGCGCGGCGAGCTCCCGTCTGTCGCGCCGGGGATGACCAGCGTCTACAGCCCGGTCGGGCTGCCCTGGCAGGACCTCGCGCTGAGCTGGGCCGTCTACCAACAGGCCGCGCAGGCCGGCGCGGGCACCCAGGTGGACCTGCTCGGCTGACATGCTGTGCCGATGCCCGAGACGGAGTTGACCGAGCTGGTGCGGTCCAGCCCGTGGCTGATGGCCGTGCTGACCGCGGTGCGCGCGTCGAACCTGCCGGACGCCTGGACCGGCGCGGGCGCCGTGCGCAACCTGGTCTGGGACACGCGCTTCGGCACGGGCTTCGACCCCACCGGCGTACGCGACGTCGACGTGGCGTTCTTCGACCCGACGGACCTGACCCGCGACCGCGACCGCACGGCCACGGAGGCGCTGACCGCACTGCTACCAGCGGTGCCCTGGGAGGCGACGAACCAGGCGGCGGTGCACACCTGGTACCCGGCACACTTCGGCGGCGGCCCCATCCCGCCGCTGAGCAGCGCCGCGGAGGCCATCGCCACGTGGCCGGAGACGGCGACCGCGGTAGCGGTCCGCCTGACCGCCGCCGGCGAGCTGGAGGTCTGCGCCCCACACGGCCTGACCGACCTGCTGGGCGGCGTCTGGCGCCGCAACCCACGCCCGATCACGGTGGAACGCTCCCGCGAACGCCTGACCCGCCACAACCCCACGACCCGCTGGCCCGGCGTACGCGTGATCGACCCGGCCGACGCCTGATGGCTTTCGTGCTCGAAGCGGTCATCGGCCGCCCCGAGGTGCTGAGGACCATGGCGCGGTCCGCGGTCGTCGTGCCGTTGCCGCAAGGCATGGCGCTGGTGCCGATGACCGACGAGCTCTTCGTTGCCCTCGGCGGGAGCCCGGTGCTGGGCTGCGAGAAGCTGCCAGCCAGTCTCGAACCGCTCCTGACGGCCTGCTCGTCGCAGACGCCGGTCGCCTATGTGGAGGCGGAGTTCTTCGGCGGCGCCGGCTGTCAACGGGCCGCGGTGTGGGTCGGCGGCACGCTGGCCGGCGATCCCCTGTTTCTCGACGAAGACCAACCGACCGAGCCTGCGGGCACCCCGATCTCGCAGGCGCTGCGCCTGCTCGGTGTCGAGCGCGGCGATTGGCATGACGAGTTCGCCGCGCTCGATCTTGGCCGGCACCGGGAAACCTGCGGCTGGTTGCGCGAGTGAGCGGACCACTCCGGGTTCTTTGATGTGCGTCAGGAGCCTGGGGCCGTCAGGGTGCGGTCGATGCCGGCCCACTGGTCTTTGTTGGGCACCTCGGCGCCCACCGGGCACGAGCGTTTGAAGTCGCACCAGCCGCACATCGGGCCCGGAGTGGTCGGGAAGGCCTCGTCGGGGTCGGTGCCCGCGGCGATCGCCTTCTCGGCCTCAATGATGTCGCGGGCCGTGTCTTCGGCGCGGGAGACCTGGCGGGCGATGGACGCCTCGGTGTGGTCGTGCGCCGCGACCGTGCCCGTCGGTAGGTGGTGCAGCTCGACCCGCCGGCACGGCTTGCGGAACACCCGCTCGGCCGCGTAGGCGTAGAGCGCCAGTGCCTGCGACCCCCGCGCGTCGTCGGCGTCGAGCCCGGTGCGGCCGGTCTTGTAGTCGACGATGACCACCTCGCCGCCGCGGGCGTCGATGCGGTCGGCCCGGCCGTTGAAGGCCAGCACCGCCGTCTTGACCGCCACCACCCGCTCGACGCCCAGCGGCTCGAATTCGGGGTCGAGGCCCGCGACGTAGCTCTCGAGCCAGTCGAGGGCCCGCCGGTAGACGGCCCGCTCCTGGTCGTCGTCGCGATAGCCCTCGCGGACCCAGGTGCCCTTGAGCAGCCCGGGTAGCGCCTCGCGAACGCGCCGCTCGGGCGGCAGCGCGAACCAGCTCCGCAGCGCGGTGTGGACGCTCGCGCCCAACGAGTTGTGTGCCCACGGCGGGCCCTTGGGCGGCGCCGGGCGGTCGACGTAGGAGTAGCGGTAGCGGCGTGGGCAGTCGGCGTAGGCGCCGAGCTTGCTCGGCGTGCACACGAACAGCCGCTCCGGCATGCCGGCGAAGCCGAGCTGCTCGGAGCGCGGTGCCGGGGCCCGGCCGGTGGGGGAGGAGGTTGGCCTGCGCACGGGAGAATCCTCCCATCCGGGTACGACAACCCCGGATGGTCACCCCGCCTGGTACGAGTCGACGAAGGCGAACACCGCGTCCGCGATCAGTTGCACGGCGATCGCGGCCAGCAGGAGGCCGGCAATGCGGGTGAGCACCTCGATGCCGCCGGGGCGCAGGACCTTGACCACGACGCCGCAGTACCGCAGCACGAGCCAGACCACCACCATCGCGGCGATGATGCCCGCGTAGACCGCCACGTAGTCCGGCGCGCCGTCGGCGCGCTGCACGAACAGCATCGTCGCCACGATCGCGCCCGGGCCGGCCAGCAGCGGCGTGCCCAGGGGCACCAGTGCGATGTTCGACGTCGAGTGGTCCGTCGGGCCGTCCGTCTTCCCGGTCAGCAGCTCCAACGCGATCATGATGAGCAGCAGGCCGCCGGCGCCCTGCAGGGCCGGCAGGTCCACGTGCAGGTATTCGAGGATGTTCTGGCCGGCGACCGCGAACAGGACGACCACGCCGAGTGCCAGGCACACCGCCTGCCAGGCGGCCCGGTGCCGGTCGCGCGGCGCCATCGTGCCGGTCATCGCGACGAAGATCGGCACCATCCCCGGCGGGTCCATGATCACCAGGAGCGTGACGACGACCTCGCCGAATACCTTCAGATCCACGCGATCACGGTAGGCGAAGGTCGTTCACGTCAATCCAGCACGGGTGTCTTTCCTGATGAGGCGGCCACGAGGCGCTCGTACACGAGAGGTGAGGTGGTCTCGGCCCCGAGCCCGACGGTCTTGTGCGTGCCGTGAAAATCGGACGATCCGGTCACGGCAAGCCCGAGCGACGAAGCCAGCGCCCGCACGTGCGCGCGTTCCGCGGGCGAATGGTCCGTGTGGTCCGCCTCCAACCCGAAGAGCCCGGCCTCCGGCAACGACACGATCAGGTCGTCGGGGACGATCCGGCCGCGCCGGGTCGCCCGCGGGTGCGCGAACACCGTCACCCCACCGGCAGCACGGACGAGCCGCACGGCCTCGAAGACGTCGATCTCCTCCTTGGGCACGCGATAACGCTGGCCCAGCCACTCCGGCGCGAACGCGGCGGAGGTCGAGGAGACCAGCCCGGCTCGGATCAGCGCCTGCGCGATGTGCGGCCGCCCGACCGAGCCGCCGTCGGCGTAGCGCAGCACCTCGTCCCAGGTCACGTCGTGCCCGTCGGCCCGCAGCAGCGCGACGATCCGCTCCGCCCGCACCTCGCGCGACGCGCGCACCCGGGTCAGCTCCGCCACGAGGTCGGGGTAGGTCGGGTCGAACAGGTACGCCAACAGGTGCAGGGAGATCGGCGGCCGGGCCCCGTGCCACCGGCAGGAGAGCTCGGCGCCCCGCACGAGCGCCAGACCGGGCGGTCGGGCGGCCGCCGCGGCGGACCAGCCCGCGGTCGTGTCGTGGTCGGTGATCGCGACCACGTCGAGCCCGGCGGTGGCCGCCGCCGACATCAGCTCGGTGGGCGTCAGCGTCCCGTCGCTCGCGGTCGAGTGCGCGTGCAGGTCAATGCGGCTGTCCATCGCCGCAGACGCTACCGGGGTCAGCCCTCCGCCCGGCCCAGCCGGGGCACGAGGTTCCAGTTGCTGCCGGCCGACGCGGGCACCTCGAGGACCTTGCGCGTCCCGTCGGTCTGGCAGCGGATCACCCCGTCGTCGTACGTGGCGACCACGGTGCGGTTGTCGACCCAGATCGGCGAGCGTACGCCGGCCGCCGCGCACACCTTGGCCGTCGGCGTGCCGATCAGGGCGTTGTCGACGTTGTGCAGGCGCAACTGGTCGCCAGCCGGCTCGGCCAACCACCCACCGTCGGGGGAGAGGTTGTTCGTGACGCCTTCGCCGGGCGACTCGAACCCGCAGAGCTTGGTCATGGTGACCGACATGACCGGACTGTCCGGGCGCAGCGAGGCCAGGCAGAGCTCCTTCTCGCCGGTCGTCCAGGCGAGCCCCACGGCGGCGTCGCTGCGGGTGCCGAGGACGCCGGAGACCACGGGGTTCCAGGACGGGTCGGCCCAGCCGGACTGGCCGACGACCGTGACGAACTCGTACCCGCGGCCGCTGGAGACCTTGCCCGTCGCCAGCACCCGGTCGCCGAGCACGGCGGTCGGCGCGGTGTCGGCCGGCACGTTGACGATGCCGACGCGTTTGGCGCCCTCGCGGGTCAGATCGGCCATGGCCAGCTGGTTGTCGGTCACCACGGCGATCCGCTGGCCGTCGTCGCCGACGGTCCAGCGGCTGCCCTCCGGCGCCACCTCCACCGATCGCCCGTCGACCGGCTGGAGGTAGGCGCCGCCGCTCGCGTTGCCGTAGAGCCAGCCGGCCGGCACCCGGTAGACGACGTCGACGTCGCCGTGGGCGCCCAGGTCGAGGCGGCGGCCGTCGGTGGTCCACAGCAGATCGCCGATCCGCAGGTCGAGGCCGAGACTGGCGACGTCGTGCGGGTTGATCGACGCGGTCACCTGGGGTTCGGGCAGCGCGGTGGGGTCGGCCGAGAGCACCGAGGAGTTGTAGCCCGTGTGCGTGGTGTGCAGGAGCTTCCAGCCGAGCGCGCCGCCGAGCAGGGACGCGAACGCGAGGACCGCCGCGAACGAGGTGCCCACGCGGCGCCACCGCCGGCTGCGGCCGGTGCGGCGGATGATCTGGTCGGCGCGGTCGCTGCCGGCCGGGGTCAGCTCGACCCGGTCCTGGAAGGCCTCACGCAGTCGTTCTTCGATCATCAGCGCCCCTCCACTCCTCCCGCCGGGGCGGGAATGCGGGGAGCGGGGGCACGCACCGGACGCGTGGGCGCCGACGCCTGCCGTGGGATCGGGGGCGGCGCGGTCTGCGCCGCGGCCAACTCGTCGACCCGGGCCTGCTCGGCGGCGCGTTCGGCGCCGAGCCGGCCGCGCAGCGTGCTCAGGGCCCGGGAGGTCTGGCTCTTCACCGTGCCGGTGGAGATGTCGAGGATGGCGGCGGTCTGCGCCTCGGACATGTCCTCGTAGAAGCGCAGCACCAGCACCGCGCGCTGCCGGGCGGGCAGCGACTGCACGTGCCGCCACAAGGCGTCGCGTTCGAGCTGCTCGTCGACCTTGTCGGCGACGGCCCGCTCGGGCAGCACCTCGGTCGGGCGTTCGCCGTGCCAACGGCGGCGCCACCAACTGATCGACGTGTTGACCAGGACCCGGCGGGCGTACGGCTCGACGGCCTCGATCTCCCCGAGTCTCCGCCAAGCCAGATAGATCTTGGTGAGCGCTGTCTGCAACAGGTCCTCGGCGGTGGCCCAGTCACCGGTCAGCAGGTAGGCGGTGCGCAGCAGGGCCGGCGAACGGGCGGCGACGAACTCCCGGAAGTCGTCTTCGACCGACTGCCTGTCCGTCACCGGACGCCCCCCTTTGGTACGCGTGGTTGCAGACTGACACACGCGTATAGCCGGGGTCTACGGGGCGAACGGTTGCCGAGCGGCGACCAATCGGCAGGAGCCTATGCCCCGTCGTCGGCGCGGGCCTCGTCGGCGTCCTTGCCGAGCCGGGCTTCGACCGCCTGCGGCTCGTACATCTCCTCGACGACCCGCAGGTAGAGCTCGTTGGGGTTCGGCAGGTGCTTGATCTCGCGAAGTGCCTGCTCCTGGCCCGCGGACTCGAGCACGAACGTGCCGTAGTTGAGCGCGCGGCCCAACGGCGACTGCTCGTATTTCATGTCGGTGACCCGCAGCAGCGGCATCATCGCGACCCGGCGGGTGATGATCCCGCTGACCACCATGACCCGCTTGTTGGTCAGGATGAAGCGGTCGAAGTACCAGTCGCCGACCTTCCAGGCGACCCACCCGAAGATCGCCACCCAGACCAGGATGGCGGCGGTGGTCATGCCGGCCGCCTCCTGCCGGAACAGGAAGCCGGACAGGTAGCCGAGCACGAAGGTGGCCACGATGATCACCAGGAGCGGCGTGCTCAGGTGGATCCAGTGGCGCTTCCACTCGCCCCGGTAGCGCTCGGTCGGGAAGAGGTAGCGCGAGACCAGCGGGGTCGGCTCGTCTTCGAGCGGCAGCACCCGGCGCGGGCCGAGCGGCAGGCCGGACGCGTCGACCTGGAGGCCGGCGAGCTCCTCTTCGGAGATCTCGGTCGCGGTGTAGCCACCGGCCGTGCGCTGCCTGGCCGTGGGCTCGCCGTGCGCGTAGTCGGCCGAGTCGCCGAAGCCGGCGCTGTCGGAGTAGCCCGCGCTCGGCGAGTAGCCGGGGCCGGTGCTGAAGCCCGGGCCTTCGTCGACCGGGGGCACGTCATCACGTGCCCAACGGTCGCGATCGGACTCGTCAGGGTCTGGTGATGGTGCGGACGGTCGGCCCATAGGTGACGGCGGCGCCTAGGCGACGAGGCTCGTGAAGAAGTCGCCGAAGCCTTCCGCGACATCCATGATGCCGCCGCCGATGTTCTTGAACACGTCAGCTGACTCATTAGGACGGAAGGCGATGAAGAAAACGAGGAAGGCGATTCCACCCCAAGTGAGGATCTTCTTGAGCATTGCGGCCCAACCCCCTCTGTCGCGGCGCCGGCAACTTGCCGCGGCAGGACTCAGCGTATCAGTCGTCGCGCTCAGGTTGAATGAACTGCGCATAATCCGCACAAGCGGGAACGCCCCGCTCAGGCGTGCCCATGCAGGTACGGAGAAGGAGCACCGTACACGAGTTCCGGGGGCAACCACTCGCAAAGATCGTGCAACATAACGTCTTCTGCGAGAACGTACCCGGCGTGTGCGGGCCAAGCTATCGCATAAAGCCACATTCCACGCGCCTCGCCGACGTACGCGCTGCGGTCCTCGGCCGTGGAGATCGACCACAGTGGAGTCGGGTGGCCATCCACTTTGATCTTGGCATGCGCGCCGGTCGCCTGGCCCGGCCCGGGGTCGGCCGAGACCGAGGTGAGGTCCCGCACGAGGTGGGCGCCGGGATCGGTGCCGCGCACGCCGGCGAACCGGTTGCCCAGCCCCACTCCGGGCTCCTCGGCGACGATCACCAGGTCGGCGGGGCCGCCGCCGAACGGTGCGGGTCCGCTGCAGGCCAGCGCCGTCGCGCGTACGCCGGAATGGTCGTCACCCGCCCAGGCGACGCCGGTCACCGTCCAGTCGAGCAGCAGGGGCCAGGTGCACCAGAGCGGCACGGACGCGGGCCCGGCGGTGATCGCGTTGACCACGCTCTTCACGATCTCGGCGTTGTTGTGGTCGGCGATGTGCAACGGAGGGACGTCGCCGCACTCGTCACACCGCCAGTCGCGCATCAGGTCCGGTGGCCGAACCGCACCACCGCACCTCGGGCAACTCACCGACATGCCCACGCCCGTTACGTTCCTCGCGGTGCGGGTGGCGAGTCAAGCATTCCGGCGCTTTCGGTCACCCGCCGGAGGGTGGTGGCTCCCCGTACGTCCGGATCCAGGCGTGCATGGCGAT
Source organism: Asanoa hainanensis (assembly GCF_900188485.1). Taxonomy (GTDB): domain Bacteria; phylum Actinomycetota; class Actinomycetes; order Mycobacteriales; family Micromonosporaceae; genus Asanoa; species Asanoa hainanensis. The sequence continues at coordinate 49,453 of NZ_FZPH01000013.1, read as the reverse complement.
GCCGCTGGCCACGCCCGCGTTGATGGACCGGGTCGAGCCGTACTGGGCGATGGAGAAGAGCTGGTCACAGGCCCCGCGGGCGGTGTCGGAGAGCCCCGGACCCTCCTGTCCGAAGAGCATGACGCACCGGCGCGGCACGATCACCGTCTCCAGCGGGCGCGAGCCAGGCAGGTTGTCGATCCCGATCACGGGCAGGTCGGCACCGTGCGCCCAGGAGACGAACTCCTCGATCGTCGGGTGGTGGCGGACGTGCTGATACCGATCGGTCACCATCGCGCCGCGCCGGTTCCACCGCCGGTTGCCGACCACGTGCACCTCGGCCGCCAGGAACGCGTTGGCGTTGCGTACCACGGTGCCGATGTTGAAGTCGTGTTGCCAGTTCTCGATGGCAACGTGGAAGTCGTGCCGCCGCAGATCGAGGTCGGCCACCACCGCCTCGTGCCGCCAGTAGCGGTAGCGGTCGACGACGTTGCGCCGGTCGCCCGCTTCCAGCAGCTCCGGGTCGAACTTCGGATCGGCCGGCCATGGACCTGGCCACGGCCCGACGCCGACCTCACCCTCCGCTTCCACACCGGCAATTTAAAGGGGTACGCACGACGGAGCGCGAACCGGCCCGATGATCAGACCATGCCCAGGGCGTGTCCGAGGTCGGCCAGGAACCAGCGGTCACCCGGGCCGAGCTGGCCGGCGGCCGGGCCGCGGCCCCCGGTGCACACGCGGGCGGCGATCGACTGGACCCACTGCCGGTAGGCGGCGGAGTCAGCGGGGTCGGCGCGCTCGCCGAGCACCCGGACAGCGTCCCGGCACTCGTCGAGCAGGTCACGGGCGGGGCGGCTGGGCACCGACGGCATCCGTTCGGCATAGACGGCGGCGACCACCGCGCGCACCAGGTCGCTGTCGAACGCGCGGCCGGCGGCCATCGCGTCCAGGCCCGCCAGCCCCTCGCGAACCGACCGTCCCGGGCGACCGGTGTGGGTGGCCGCGACGATCACGCGCCCGGGCAGCCGCACCAGCAGCTCCCATTCCTGGGCGGTGAAGACGTCGATGGCGACGTTCGGGAACGGGACCGACAGTGGATCGCCGGGCGCGGGCTGGCTTGGCATAACGACCTCCCAAGGTCAGCATATGCCGCATTTGCGCCCGCGCGACCAGCCGGTTCTAGCGGGGGACGGGCTCGGGAAAGCTGGGGCGCTCGGGGTCCCGTCCGTCGGGTGCCGCCGCGTGCTCCCGCTTGGGCACCATCACCTTGCGGCGGAAGACGCAGACCATCGTGCCGTCCTGGTTGTAGCCGCGGGTCTCGACCGCCACGACGCCGCGGTCCGGCTTCGAGCCGGACTCCCGCTTGTCGAGCACCGTCGTCTCGCCGTAGATGGTGTCGCCGTGGAAGGTCGGCGCGACGTGCCGCAGGGACTCGACCTCGAGGTTGGCGATCGCCTTGCCGCTGACGTCGGCCACCGACATGCCGAGCAGCAGCGAGTAGATGTAGTTGCCGACCACCACGTTGCGACCGAACTCCGTGGACGTCTGGGCGTAGTGGGCGTCCAGGTGGAGCGGATGGTGGTTCATCGTCAGCAGGCAGAAGAGGTGATCGTCGGCCTCGGTGACGGTCTTGCCGGGCCAGTGCCGATAGACGTCGCCGACCTCGAACTCTTCGAAATAGCGCCCGAACCGCATGCCCGCACTTTAACGTCGGCGCGCTTTGCTGGCCGGAGAAAGGGTGCGGACGCAATGAGCGGCGGGGCCCTCCCCGGCACCCGCCGCCCACGCTTGTCCTTACGATTTTGCCGGACCAACCGGTACCAGAAAACCCTTCGGGAAGTGACGGGGGTCACCCGTTATGGTTCTGCAACATTACGTATCGTAAGAGTGATCGACTTTCGAACCGTTCGTCACCCGTGTCGTTTTCCCTTGCCGTGCCGGTGATCGAGGGATAACGGCAGGCGGATGGGCCTAACGGTATGGAATCGCTCCCATCACCGTACGCGATGCTGATCTTGACTGGTTCCAGAGTGACGCGAGTGACCAGCGCCACCTTGCCCGACCCTGGCCCGGTTCGGTGGGGAATGGCATGGGGCCCTGCGTCGTTATGAACCACGGATGCCCCGGATGGGGCACGCATCAGCACCGATCGGAGTGATCAATGGCGACCGTTGAGCTGACCACGGAGAACTTTGACAAGGTCACCGGCGGTGACGGCATCGTTCTCGTCGACTTCTGGGCTAGTTGGTGTGGGCCGTGTCTGCGGTTCGCGCCGGTCTACGACAAGCAGAGCGAGAAGCACGAGGACGTGGTGTTCGGCAAGGTCGACACCGAGGCGCAGGTCGAGCTGGCCGCCCGCTACGACATCCGCTCGATCCCGACCCTGATGGCGCTGCGCGACGGCGTGATCGTGTTCTCGCAGCCGGGCGCCCTGCCGGAGTCCGCGGTGGAGTCCCTGATCTCCCAGGTCCGTGCGCTGGACATGGACGACGTACGCAAGCAGCTCGCTGAGCACGCCTCCCACGAGCACTGAGAGTCTTTTGAGCAGGGCGTCCCGCTTCGCGCGGGGCGCCCTGTTCGCGTCTGTGAGCAGGGCGCTTGCAATCTTGCTCGTACACGTGTTCGAATCGGGTAATGCGTTGGGACAACCTGTCGGCTCTCCCCGTCTCGGTCGTCCCAGACCGGGCGGCGCCGGCGACACCACCCCTGCCGCTGGCGCTGCCCGGCGCAGTAGCGCGCACGTTCGACACACCGGGCTTCGCCGGCATGACGTTCTACGAGGTGCGGGCCAAATCAATCATCAACCGGGTGCCCGGCAACTCGCGGATGGGCTTCGACTGGACGATCAACCCGTACCGGGGCTGCAGTCACGCCTGCACCTACTGCCTGGACGGCGACACCCGCATCCTGATGGCCGACGGCCGCACCCGCGCGCTGCGTGACCTGGCGGTCGGCGACCGCATCTACGGCACGGTCCGCAACGGCACGTACCGGCGCTACGCGATCACCGAGGTGCTCGCGCACTGGCGCACGACGAAGCCCGGCTACCGAGTCACCCTGGCCGACGGCACCGAGCTCGTGGCCAGCGGCGACCACCGCTTCCTCACCGAGCGCGGGTGGAAGCACGTCACCGGCTCGATGGGCGGTGCCGACCAGCGCCCCCACCTGACCAGCGGCAACAAGCTGATGGGGGTCGGTCGGTTCGCGTCGCCGCCGGCCGACACGACCGACTACCGGGCGGGCTACCTGTGCGGCATGAGCCGGGGCGACGTCAGCGTCACCGACCGCGAGCCGCTCGACCGCACCCGCCGCTACCTCGCCGATGCCCCGCCGTCGGTGGCCCGGCTGGCCGCCGCGGGCCGCATGGCGGTGCCGTCGGCGTTGACCGACGACTGGCGCAAGGGCTTCCTGGCCGGCGTCTTCGACGCGGAGGGCGCGCACGACGGCACCGCGCTGCGGATCGGCAGCATCGACCGCGAGACGATCGACGAGGTCGCTTCGGCGCTGCGGGCCCTCGGCTTCGACTTCGCGGTGCGGCGCACGGGCGGCGCGCGCGGCTGGTACGTGCGGATCGTCGGTGGCCTGGTCGAGCGGCTGCGCTTCCTGCACACGACCGACCCGGCCGCGACCCACAAGCGCTCGATCGAGGGCCTGGCGCTCAAGTCCAACGTCCCGCTCGACGTGGTCAAGGTCGAGCCCCTCGGCGTCGACCTGCCGCTCTACGACATCACCACGGGCACGGGCGACTTCATCGCCAACGGCGTGGTCAGCCACAACTGCTTCGCCCGCAACACGCACACGTACCTCGACCTGGACCCGGGCCACGACTTCGACAGCAAGATCATCGTCAAGGTCAACGCGGGCGACCTGGTCCGCAAGGAGCTCTCGGCCCGCCGCTGGCAGGGCGAGCACATCGCGATGGGCACGAACGTCGACGTCTACCAGCGGGCGGAGGGCCGCTACCGGCTGATGCCCCAGATCCTGTCGGCGCTGCGCGACTTCGCCAACCCGTTCTCGATCCTGACCAAGGGCACCCTGATCCTCCGCGACCTGGAGCTGCTCCAGCAGGCCGCCGCGGTGACCTCGGTGGGCCTGTCCTTCTCGATCGGCTTCGTCGACGAGGAGCTGTGGCGGCGGGTCGAGCCGGGCACGCCGAGCCCACGCCGCCGCCTCGACGCGGTGCGCCGCCTGACGGACGCGGGCTTCCGGGTCGGGGTCCTGGTAGCCCCGATCCTGCCGGGCCTGACCGACACCGAGGAATCCATCGACCGCACAGTGGCGGCGGTCGCCGAAGCGGGCGCGGCCGGCGTCAACGGCATCTCCCTGCATTTGAGGCCAGGCACCCGCGACTGGTACGCGAGGTGGCTGGGCCGCGAGTTCCCGGAACTGGTGCCGCGCTACCGGGAGCTCTATCGGGCCGGCTCATACCTACCGAAGGACTACCAACGTGAGATCACGGCCCGGGTCCGCCAGGCAGCACGCCGACACGGCCTGGACCGCCAGGACAGCTTCGAGCCGCGCCAGCTCCCGGCCCAACCACCGGAGCCAGAGCAACTCACCCTGCTCTAGTGTTCGGTGTTCGGTAATGACCGGACACCAAACACTGTACGCTGAGGGCCATGTGTGCTGCCCCCGGGTCGAACGGCGTCGAAGAGCTTCGGGACGCCGCGCTGGCGGTCGGCTTGGAGGTTAAGGATCCGGCTGCCGATTCCGGCGCCGACCTGATCCTGGTCAACGCGGCCGGTGGGCAGATCCTGGTGCAGATCAAGCAGGTCTCGCTTGCCGCCGCGGACGGGTTGGAACGGCGACTGGGCAATTGGGAAAGCGGAGAGGTCGGTGTCCCGGTGCTGGTCGCCGACCGGATTACCGAGCAGGCGCGGGAGATCCTGAGGGCTGCTGGCTGGGGCTGGCTTGACCTTCGCGGTCACCTGCACCTCGCCGGCAAGGGCCTCTTCGTGGACGCGAACGTGCCCAGGCTCGGGCGCGTGTCGGGCCAGTCACCGCCGCTCACCGGCCGGGTGAGCGAAGAAGTGACGGCACTCATGTTGCTGCGGCCCGCGGAGCCGCCGGTTGTTCGCGAGATCGCGCGAACTCTCGCGCGGTCGGCGAGCACGGTCTCCAAGGCGGTTGCCGACCTGCGCGCCGCCGGTCTGGTCGACGGGCGGGGTAGGCCCGTTGTGCCCGACCTGTTCTGGCAACTCGCCGATCGCTGGAGGCCGGCGCGCGTGGACGTGGCGCGGACGCCCGTCGTAGGAACGGCGGGTCCGGTCAACGACGCACTCCGGCTCGGGCGCGACGACGTCGCGGCGACGACGGGCTGGGCGCTCACCGACAGCGTCGCGGCCGCGGCGTACGGCGCGCCCATCGGCATCAGAGCGGATCATCCGCCGGACTTCTACGTGCCTGACCAGACCATCCTGCGCAGGGCCGCGCAGTTGCTGGGTGCCGCGCAAAGCCATGAATCGCGTGCCGCGACGATTCGGGTTGCTCCCTTTCCGCTGGTCTGCGCCCGCCGTGTCGAACTACCGGGAGCGACCTGGCCGCTCGCGCGGCCGTTGTTCGTCGCGCTCGACCTGGCGAGCGATCCGGGTCGCGGGCGTGAGGTGCTGGCGGATTGGACCCCGCCCCCGGAGGCGGGTCCTCGTGTCTGGTAGCAATGCTCGGCCGGTCGTCGATCTGGCAGGGACGTCGATGTCGGCGCTCGTCCTCGCGATACCGGCCGTCGCGGAACGCACCGGTCGCGAGGTCACCGTCGTCGGCGGGTTGGCCGTCGTCTGCCGGCTGAGCCGGCCGTATCGAGCGACCACCGACCTGGACACCGTGCACCGGCGGCACGATGGCGAGCCCACCCAGCTCGAACTGCTGCTGAGCAGCGGCGCGTCGCGCAGCGGGCCCTCAGGAGTGTTGGTGCCGACCGCGATCGGGCAGGTCCAGGTGGACCTTCTGGAGGTGACGGACGCCGATCTTGCTCAGCTGCCGGAAGACCCCACCGATCGCCTGCACGTGTTGTCGCACGCGTGGGCGGCCGCCAGCGCGACGCTGGTGACGATCCGCGCGACCGGCCTTCCTGACCTGGCGGTACGCGTCGCCGAACCAGGGCCGCTCGTCGCCATGAAGCTTCAGTCGGTGATGAACCGCGGTCGGGCCAAGGAAGCCACGGACCTGCTCGACATCATCCGACTCTGTGTCGACCCGGTCGCCGGGCCGACGGCACTCACCCAGTTGGCGAGCAGTGAGCCGCAGATTCGAGAGGACGCTTGTCGCCATGCCAGTCGGTGGTTCGATCACCAGGCGACGAGATCGTTGCGGGTCATCCGTGCCGTGCCAGACGGCCAGGAAATCGAGATAGCCGACCTGCAGCTCGTGAGCGAACTGCTGCACAGCGTGTTGCCTGTTGGTGGAGCTGAGGGGATTTGAACCCCTGACCCCCTCGATGCGAACGAGGTGCGCTACCGGTCTGCGCCACAGCCCCGCCGCCGGACTTGCGTCTGGCGAACCGGCGATAAGGCTAACAGGTGGACCCTCCCGGCAGCGAACCAGGTCCTACGCCGTGTTGCTGCGGCGCGCTTCGTACGGGCGACCCCGCAAACCGCCCGCTCGCCGGTAGGAGACCGAGCCCGTCGCGGCCGGGGGTAGGTCGGCTGGGCGGTCCAGGCCCATGGCGGCCCGGCGGACCGCCTCGCGTTGGGCGGCCAGGCGCCGCTGCTGCTCCCGCCGGACCTCCGCCCGCCGGGCCTGCTCCGCCCGGACCTCGGCCTGGCGGGCGGCCAGCCACGCCGCCCGGCGGGCCTGCTGGCGGCGCCGCGCCCGGTCGGCGAGGGCCCGGCTGCGCAGGTGGGCCAGGTAGACGAGCAGGAGTGTGCCGGTCACCGCGACACCCACCCAGAAGCCCGGCCCGACCAGGAAGACGCCGACCAGCTCGACCAGGTTGAGCAGGATCAGCGCCGCGAGCACCCGGCGGCGGCGGTAGATCGCGGTGGCGTGGCGGCGGGCGGCCGGGCGCTGGCGGCGGGTGGGGCGCGCCATGACGCCCGGTGGGACCGCGCGCAGCCGCGGCGACCGGCGGGCAAAAGGTGGCGCGGAGACGGGTGGGGCCGAGACCGGGGGAGCGGAGACCGGCACTTCCGGGCGCAGCGGAGGGACCACCGCCCGCGAGCCGCGGATCGGGCGGCGGCCGGGCACGGTGCGACGCCGGCGGCGGCGGGACAGCACCCGCGCCGTCGACAGTGCCCTCTCCGCCACCAATCGCTCGGTGGCGTCGTACCGGCGCACGAGGGCCGGTGCCAGAGCGAGCAGCCCGGCTGCGGCGAGGACAGCGAGGAGCACCGAGGTCGGCACCCTCACCCCTCCCGTCAAGATACGGTGACAACCCGATCATGCGGATTGATGAGGTTGCCGTACATTCGTAATTCGAGGTTACGGCCGGCCACCGAACAATGTGGCGCAACGCGCCGACTTGCTCAAGATCAGGATGTGGCCGTGCGTACGCGGTGCCAGCGGGCCAGCAGGCCGCCTTCGGCCACGACCTCCTCGCTGGTCATCGCGTATCCGATGTGGTCGCGCCAGGCGCCGTCGATGTGCATGTAGCGGGGATGATAAGCCTCTTCGCGGAAGCCGAGCTTCTCGACCACCCGCCGGGACGGCTTGTTCTCCGGGCGGATGTTGACTTCGATGCGGTGCAGGCCGCCGTAGCGGAAGGCGTGGTCGACGACGAGCGCCAGCGCCGTCGGGATCACCGCGCGGCCCGCGATCCGGCCGTCGACCCAGTAGCCGACATAGGCCGAGCAGAACGCCCGGCGTACGACGTTGCCGAGGTTGATGTGCCCCACGAAGCGGTCCTCGAGGCAGACCGCGAACGGCATGCTCTCGCCCCGACGGGCCGACTTGCGCTGGTCGCGGTGCACGAACCGGTACGCCGCCACCGAGTTGAGCTCGTTCCAGTCGCCGGGCGCCGACGGCTCCCAGGGCGCGAGCCACGCCCGGTTTGCCCGGCGTACCTCTGACCAGGCCGCCGCGTCCGAGCGGCGGTAGGGGCGCAGCAGGACCGGCCCGTCACGTAGGACGGCGGGCCAGCCCGGAGCGGCGCCTAGGGGGATCACTTGCGTCTGTCCAGCAGCAGAACATCCACTGTGGAGCCGGCGGCCGCGGCGGTGACCCGCTCGCCGAGCACCACGAGGCCGTTGGCCTCCATCAGACCGGACAGCGTGTACGGGCCGCCGTGCAGTGGCTGCACGGTGTAGCCGCCGCCGCGGCGCTCGGCGACGTGCGCCGGGCGGAACTCGCGCAGGCCGGCCGGCGAGGTGACCGTGTCGAGCAGGTGGGCCCGCACGCTGGGGCGGAAGACCGGCTCGGCGCCGGCCAGGAGCTGGATCGCCGGGCGGGCCAGCACCTCGAAGCCGATCAGGGCGGCGCCTGGGTCACCGGGCAGGCAGACCACGGGCACCTCCTCCGCGCCGACGGTGCCGAATCCGAGCGTGGTGCCAGGGTAGAGGGCGACCTCCGTGAATGCCACGGGGCCCGTGCGCCCGCCGTCGCGGCGGGACAGGATGCGGCGCACCATGTCGCCGGGGCCGGTGCCGGTGCCGCCGGTGGTCAGGATGAGGTCGGCCCGCAGCGTCTGGTCCTCCAGCAGCGCGCGCAGCCCCTCGGGGTCGTCGTCGCAGATGCCCACTCGGTAGGCCAGGGCGCCCACCTCGGCCGCCGCCGCCGTCAGCGCGTGCGAGTTGGCGTCGACCACCTGGCCGGGCTGGCTGCCCCGGCCGACCTCGACCAGCTCGTCGCCGGTCGCGATGATGACGACCCGCGGGCTGGACCGGACCACCACGTGCCCGATGCCGGTGGCGGCGAACGCCGCGACCAGGGCCGGCGTGATGGTGGAGCCCGCGCGGCCCAGGACCGAGCCGGTGGCCAGCTCGTCGCCCGCGCGGCGCAGGCCGGAGCCGCGCTTCGGCGGCTGGAAGATCTCGACCGCGGCCATGCCCTGGTCGGTCCAGCTGATCGGGACGACCACGTCGGCGCCGCCGGGCAGCGGGGCGCCGGCGGCGACGGAGAAGCACGTGCCCGGGGTCAGCCGCACCGGGCGCCAGCTCGACGCGGACAGGTCGCCGATCACGTTGAGCCGCACGGAGGTGCCGCGGCCCGCGGTGGCCACGTCCTCCCAGCGGGCCGCGTACCCGTCGATCGAGGCGAGGTCGAAGGCCGGGAACGGATGCGGCGCGACGACGTCCTGCGCCAACACGTTGCCGTACGCCTGGGTGAGCTCCAGGTCGAGCGGCGGAAGTGCGCGCAGCCTGCGCAGGGCGCTGCCGAGATAGTCGGCCAGTGGGGTGAGCTCTCTGGCGGCTACCTCCGCGTCGGCTGTCTGCGTCATGAGCCGACTCCTCCCGCTCGCACGAATTCTTCGAGCCAGGAACGGAACGCCGGGCCCAGGTCTTCACGCTGACACGCGATCTGCACGACGGCCTGCAAATAGCCCAATGGCATTCCCGTGTCGTAGCGGGTGCCCCGATAGACGATGCCGTGCACCGGCGTGCCCTCGTCGAGCAGCGTCTGCATCGCGTCGGTGAGCTGGATCTCGCCACCGCTGCCCGGCTTGGTGTGGCGGATGGTCTCGAAAATCTTGCCGGGCAGGACATAGCGCCCGAGTACGGCGAGGTTGCTCGGCGCGTCCTCCGGCGCCGGCTTCTCGACGAGGCCGGTCACCTTCACCACTTCGGCGCCGGGCACCAGGTCGGCCTCGGCCGGCGCCACTGACGCGATGCCGTAGCGCTTGACCTCTTCGCGCGGCACCTCCAGGAACGCCAGCACGATGCCGCCGGTGCGCGCCTGCAGGTCGAGCATCGCGGGCAGCAGCGGCTCGGACTCGTCGACGAACTCGTCGCCGAGCAGCACCGCGAACGCGTCGTCGCCGACGTGCGAGTCGGCCATCCCGACCGCGTGCCCGAGCCCGAGCGGCTCGCCCTGCCGGCAGGTGTAGATCTCGGCGAGCTCGGCGGGCCGGCGAACGGCCGCGAGGCGTTCCGCGTCGCCCTTCTCCTCGAGCCGGCTCTCCAGATAGGGCTGGCGGTCGAAGTGGTCGACCATCGAGGTCTTGCCGCGACCGGTCACCAGCAGGATGTCGGTGATGCCGGCGGCCGCGGCCTCTTCGACGATGTACTGCAGGACGGGTCGGTCGACGACCGGCAGCAGTTCCTTGGGCACGGCCTTGGTCGCGGGCAGGAAGCGGGTGGCGAGACCGGCGGCCGGGATGACCGCCTTGACCGCGCGCCGGCGCGGCTCGCTAGACGGGGATGGCGGTCGTGGGGTCGCAGGCTCGTCCGACATTCCGCGAGACTATCCGCCCCTCGTCTGTCGCGGTGGCTGCGTCCCGCGTGACGCGCCGCCAGCAGGTCTGATCGGCTGTCCACCACCTGCTCTGGGCAGGTTGTCGTCGGGTGGAACGGCCCCCGCCGCGACCGGTATCTCGGCCACCACGGCCGACCCACCCGACGCGGTGCGGAAGCCGTCGCGTCCGGCCGCTTTCGCCGCGTACAGCGCGCCGTCCGCCGCGTTCAGCACCGCCTGCGCGGTGGCCGCGTGACTCGGGAACACCGCGATTCCAATGGAGACGGTCACGTCGATTCCGGTCGCGCCGTCGATGTCGAATGTGTCGTCGCGCACGGCGGCGCCGATCCGGCGCGCCACGATGGCCGCGCCGTCGGCGTCGGTCTCCGGCAGCAGCACCACGAACTCCTCGCCGCCCTGCCGGAACGCCAGGTCGACCTCGCGCACCACACCGCGGATCCGGTGCGCGAACTCGACCAGCACAGCGTCGCCCGCGGTGTGCCCGTAGGTGTCGTTGACCTCCTTGAACCGGTCGAGGTCGAGGGCGAGCACCGCGAGCATCCGCCCGAAGCGGCTGGCCCGCTCCACCTCGCGGCGGATCGACTCGCGCAGGTAGCGGTAGTTCCAGAGACCGGTGAGCGGGTCGGTCAACGAGAGCCGCTGCGCCTCCTGGTGCACGCGCACGTTGTCGACGGCGACCGCGGCCTGGCCGGCGAACGTGCGCAGCGTGATCAGGTCGGCGTCGTCGAACTCGTCGGAGCCCAGCCGGTCGTAGAGCGCCAGCACACCGGACGCGGTCGGCGGCTCCGGCGGTTGCACACCGGGCACCAGCGCCGGCTCCGCGACCGGGCCGGAGACGTTGAAGGGCACCACGACGTACGTGCGGCAGGGCGGCTCGAACGGCGACAGCGTGGGGCCGTCCCGGTCGACCCGGCCGCGCCGGGGCACCCCGGTCGCGGCGACGCCGCCGAGCAGGCCGTCGCCGACCGGTATCCGCCGGCCCGCGACGTCGACCGCGAGCCCGCACTGGCCGACGAGCGTGCCGGTGGCGGAGTCGAGCAGCAGTACGCCGCCCCCGCTGGCACCCGTGGCGGCCTGGGCCGTCTCCAGGATCACCTGGAGGATCCGTTGCAGGTCGTGGGTGCTCGACAGGGTGTCGCCGAGCACCGCCAGGTGGCCACGCAACTGGTCGCGGCTGGTGGTCAGGGCCCGCACGTACGCCTGCGTCTCCCGGGTCATCCGGTTGAAGGCGAGCGCCAGCCGGCCGACCTCGTCCCGGCCGCGCACCGGCACCCGGGCGGCGAGGTCACCGCCGGCCACCCGGCCGACCGCGGCGGCGAGTTCCGCCAGCGGCCGCGTCGTCGACCGGGCCAGCCACCAGGCGGCGCCGACCGCGAACAGGCCGGCCAGGACGACGGCGGCGACGAGCAACGCGTAGAGGCCCTGCGGCTGGCCGGTCGGCACGGACAGCACGAGCGGCAACGGCTGCCCGGGCGCCGGGCCGACCCGCCGCACCACCCGGCCGCCGGCGGTCTCGGCCACCGCGTCACCGCGTACCCCCGCGGCCGCGGCGACCACCGCGGGCAGGGCGCCGGCCGACTCCGTGGTGTGCACCGCGCCCGGCGGGGTGCCGCCGAGCAGCGTGACGGCGGTGCCGGTGGCGCCGGCGAGCCGGCCGATGGTGCCGGTGTCGAGGTCGTAGGTGGCCCAGATCGTGCCGAGCGGCGCGCCGGCCGCGTCTCGCGCCTCGATCCCGACGGCCAGACCCCGGAACGGGCCGGCGTCGGGAGCGGGCCGCGTGCAGTCGGCCCACGGACGGTCCGGGGAGTCGGGCGTGCGCAGCGTCTGCGCGCCGTCCGCGCCCTCGACGACGACGCCGGAGGCCAGCCCGCGCGCGACCACCTGGCCGGCGATGTCGGTCTGCCGAGCCGGGTCGGCGGTCACCGCGACCGTGTCGGCGGCGGCCTGGAGCTGCTGGCAGAGGGAGCTGACCGAGGTGCGCAGCGCGGTCGCGGCGGCGCTCAGGCGGTCCTTCGCCCGGTCCTGCGCCACCGCGCTGACGGTGCCGCCGACGAAGAGCGCACCCAGCAGCACCGGTCCCAGCACGACGGCGAGGAACGCGGCGGTCAACCGCCCGCGCAGCGTCACAACTCCCCCTTCGGACCTGCCATGCTCCGTCGAGGGTCTAACCGGGTAGGGGTCGGGAGTGTTGCGTGCCGGATTTATCGCATAGTGGGGCGACTAAGGCTGACATGCGGGCCGCAGTGCTCGCCGGGCGCCGGTCGCTGGCGCCGGCGGAACTGATCGCGGCGGCTGCGGCGGTGACCGCCACGTTGACCGAGCTCGTCAGGGAGAGCGCGCCGAGGCTGGTCTGCGGGTACGTGCCGGTCGGCAGCGAGCCGGGCGGCGCCGACCTGGCGGCGGTGGTCCGAGCGGCCCTCGGCGCGGACGCCGACCTGCTGTTGCCAGTGCTCCGCGGGGACAACGATCTCGACTGGGCCAGGTACGCGGGCACGCTCGTGCCGGCCGGACGGGGTCTGCGGGAGCCCGACGGGGAGCGGCTGGGTCTCGGCGCCGTGGCCGGCGCGGAGCTGATCGTGGCGCCGGCGCTCGCGGTCGACCGGCGCGGGATGCGGCTGGGTCGGGGCGGCGGGTCCTACGACCGGGCGCTGGCCCGCGTGCCGGCCGGCGTGCCCGTGGTCGCCCTGCTGCACGACGGGGAGTTCGTCGACCGGGTGCCGGAGGCGGCACACGACCAGCGGGTGACCGCAGTGATCACCCCGGCGGGTGGGCTGGTGCGGGTCTAGGAGGCGGCCGGAGTGGCGGCCTTGGCCGGCTCGGACTTCGGCTTCGACTCGGTCTTGGTCTCGCTCTTCGACTCCGACTTGGTCTCGGTCTTCGACTCGGAAGACTTGACCTTGGTGTCGCTGCCGGTGGACCCGTTGCGGGAGTCGGTGCGGTAGAAACCGGAGCCCTTGAACACGACGCCGACGGCGCTGAAGACCTTGCGGAGGCGACCCTCGCACTCGGGGCAGACGGTCAGCGCGTCGTCGGAGAACGACTGCACGGCCTCGAGCTGGTGTCCGCACTCGGTGCAGGCGTACTGGTAGGTCGGCACAGCTTCCTCCGGATCTTGCTGGGGCCTTTCGGCACTCAGCCTAGCTGAGTGCCAGAACAACGAGCTTCGGCAATATCAACCCCAGTGCGGGGGCTTGTCTTCCCAGAGGCGCTCGTCGTTGGTGTCGGTTCGCTCACCCCAGCCCCGATCGGTGTCGTCGGAGGTCTGCTCGGGGAGGACGAAGTCGTCGCCGCTGAGGTCGACGGGACGGTCGTCGTCGGGTGTGGCGGGCGATTGCGCGCGGTTCACGCAGGCAGCGTACCCGCGCGTTCGGTAGCGTCGTTCGCCGTGACGTACGACGACCCGAACGCCGCACCGTGGCAGCGGCCCGGCCCCGGTGGCGAACCCGGCCCGGCGAGCACGGGTGGACCCGTACCCCCGGGTGGCTATTCGGGGCCGCCGCCCACCGAGCCGCCGCCCGCGGGGTGGCGACCGCCGACCTACCTGCAGCCGCCGCCGCCCCGCCAGCTGGCTCCGCAGGACCTCGACAAGATCGAGGCGCAGGAGAAGGACGCGCGGACGGTGACGTACGGCATCGGTCTGGTCGCCGCCGCCGTCCTGGTCGTGCTGTCCTGCCTGCTCTGCTCGCGCGTGCTCTTTTAACTAGGGGACAGCGCCTTCCCAGACGGCGTGGGCTCCGCTGTCGCCGGTGAGGAAGACGTAGATCGCGGTGGCGACGGCCAGTGCGATGACCACCACGCTGAGCGCGAGGGTCACGCCGATCGGCACGTGGTGCGGTGCCCGGCGGCTGCCGCTGGTGATGAACAGCAGCACGAGCGTCACGACGCCCAAGGCGAGGGTGAACCACCAGGTGCGGTCGCCATAGCTCTGGTGCTGGTTGACCTTGTCGAGGATCTCCTGGGAGAAGCCCGCGGCGACCAGCCGGTCCCGCAGGTTCTCGCCGGACGCCTTCGCGAACCAGGCGGCGATGGGCGAGATCACCGCGAGGGCGGTGACCGCCCATCCGATCTTGCTCCGGAAGCGGGGGACCAGCGCGTAGACGACCGCGCCGAGGCAGAGCAGGGGGATGAAGACGACCGCCGCGTGGATGATCAGCGGGTGGGCCGGAATGCCCAGGATGTTGTTAAGCACGCGGCCTCCTGTGAATATCTGTGCCAGCGTACGGCCGGAGCCGCCGTTGAACAGTCCTTACGAAGGGGACACGTGGGGCGGGCGGGAAGTGGTTCAACACTTGACCAAAACGGCCCGTATCTTGAACGTTTCCAGCTTGCGTGCTTCCATTGCGGCATGTCAGAGCCGGTGGAGGACCAGGGCGCGGCCTTGCTGCGCGCCCGTGGCATGCGGGTCACGCGGCCGAGGCTCGCCGTGCTCCAGGTGCTGGGAGCCGGTGGTCACCTCGAGGTCGACGAGATCGCGACCGCGGTGCGCACCCGGCTCGACTCGGTTTCCACGCAGGCGGTCTACGACGTGCTCGGCGCGCTGTCCCGGGCCGGTCTGGCCCGGCGGATCGAGCCGGCCGGCAGCCCGGCCCGCTTCGAGGCCCGCACCGGCGACAACCACCACCACGTGGTCTGCCGCGCCTGCGGGGCCATCGCCGACGTGGACTGCGTACACGGAACGGCACCCTGCCTGGACCCGGTCGGAGCCGGCGGGTTCGTGGTCGACGAGGCGGAAGTGACCTTCTGGGGCCTCTGTCCCGCATGCCAGCGGGCAAAAGCCGCCGACGACTAGGGTTGATGCCGTGGCGGATCTGGGTTTGTTCGGGCCTGACACGGTGACGTGGCGGGTCCACGCCGAGCCCATCCTCTTCCTCGGCGGCCTGCGGTCCCTCTATCTCCAGGCGCTCCACCCGCGGGCGATGGCCGGGGTCGCGCAGAACTCGCACTACAAGGACGACCCGTGGGGTCGGCTGGTCCGCACGTCCATCTACGTCGCGACAGCGGTGTACGGGACGACGGCGGAGGCAGAAGCTGCCGGCCGCCGGCTGCGCGCCATCCACGCGAAGATGCGGGCCCGCGACCCGTTCACCGGCGAGGAGTTCCGGATCGACGAGCCGGACCTGCTGCGCTGGGTGCACGTGGCGGAGGTCGAGTCGTTCATCACCACCGCCCGCCAGGCCGGGGTGCCGCTGACCAACGCCGAGGTCGACACCTACTACGACGAGCAGCGCCGGGTCGCCGCCTTGGCGGGCCTGGACCCGTCGACCGTGCCGGGATCAGCGGCGCAGGTGGCGGCCTACTACAAGTCGATGCAGCCCGAGCTCAAGGTCACGAAGGACTCCGCCGAGGCCCTGGTCTTCCTGACGGCGCCGCCGGTGCCCTGGAAGCTCAACCCGGCTGTGCGGGCCGGCCTCGAGCTCGGCGGTCCGCGGCTGGCCTACCTGGGGGTGGCCTCGACCGCGCTCGGCCTGCTGCCGCCGTGGGCGCGCCGGCTCTACGGCGGGCTCGGCCTGCCGATAGAGGGCTTCACGGCCGGCCTGTCAGCCCGCGCCCTGCGCGCGATGCTGGCCGCCCTGCCGCGCCGCTACACCGAGGGCCCGATCTACCAGGGCGCGATGGCCCGCGCGGCCGCCGTCTCGGCCACGTAGTCGCTCGTCAGCGCCGTCAGCTCGGGATCCGATCGCCCGGCGATCACCCGGACCGTGCCCGCGACGATGTCGGCGACCTGGACGCGCGGGTCATCGTTCGAGTCGACCAGGGTCAGCTCGGCCAGGTCGGGTGCGGCGGCGCGGAGCCAGGCCACCCGGGTCGGGGTGAGCGTGCTCTGGAAGTCGTGGGTGATCCGGACCGGTCCCCAGTGCGCCACCGCGTTGACGATCGCCGGCGCGAGCAGGTCCACCGGCGCGAACGCGGGTGGGTCGGTGCGGCGTCGCTCCTGGAAAGCGCGTGCCCGGTCCTTGTCCAGCAGGGCCAGCGTCTCGTCGGCGGCCGGTGGGACGCCGGTGCGGCGGAGGTCGTCGATCGCCTGGAAGAGCACGTCCGCCGCGGTCGGGTCCAGCGGCTCCCGGGTGCGCAGCAGCGCGTTGCCCGCCATCAGGAAGCGGCGCCAGCGTGGCTCGTCGGTCACCGGCAGCGTGTCGACCCGGTCGGGTGCGTCGAGCAACTGGTCGAGCAGCGTGCGCACCAGGAACCGTGGCTTGTCGACCAGCTGCACGTAGGCGTGGCCGTGGACCGGGCCCCCGGGACCGAGCAACCAGACCAGGACCGCGCGGTGCTTCTCGCGCAGCAGGTGGTTGGCCTTGTATTCGGTGGCCGGCGACTTGATCCGGGCGCGGAGCTCGGCCATGCACTCCGCCGCGGCCGCCGACGACAGGTGCACGCTGCCGTGGGCGAACACCGTGGTCGGAGAGCTGACGAGCTGTTGGCCCTCGTAGCCGGACTCGTCGCAGGCGATCTCCCGGATCTCCGCGGCCATCCAGCCACACTCCCACAGGCGGGTCAGCCCGTGACAGCGGATTTCCGTGCCCGGCGGACGGCCAGCGCCGCGAAGACGAGCAATGCGAGCACGCCCGGCCCACAGTGGACGGCCAGCACGCCGGCCAGGCTGGGCCCGCCCCAGTCGTTCTGATAGCTCGACGGGTCGCTGAAGTCGATCACGAACGGCTCCACGGCCGCCCGCCCGACGAAATAGACCCCGAGCACGATCCCGATGACCGCCAGCACCTTTTTCATAGGGTCCAGGGTCGTGGCACCGGGCCGCACGCGACATCCGGCTGGCCACCCTTCGATGGTGCGGTCAGCCGCACCAGCTAGAGGTCCGCGCACACCTCGCGCAGGTAGCGCAGCCCGTTGCGGGCCAGGTCGTCCTGGGACGGCGCGAACGGCCGCCAGATCGACGCCGCCACCGCGATCGACTCGTTCTCGCCCGTGAAGGACTCGATGCACAGCGGGCCCCGGTAGCCCGTCAGCGCCAGCGTGCGCAGCCAGCGCGGCCAGTCGATGTGGTCGTCGCCGGGTGCGCCGCGGTCGCTGCCACTGACCTGGACGTGCACCAGGCGTGGGCCGGCGGTCCGGATGGCCGCGTACGGGTCGGCCTCCTCGATGTTCATGTGGTAGCTGTCGAGCATGATCCCGACGCTCGACGGCAGGCCCTCGACGGCCGTCAGCGTCTGCTCGACCGTGTTGAGCACCGAGGTCTCGTAGCGGTTGAGTGCCTCCAGCCCGATCCTGACCCCGCACGCGCCGGCATGCTCGGCCACCGGAGCCAGCGCGTCCCGCAGCGACGCGTAACAGGCCGTCCGTTCCGCGGGCGTCATCCGCCAGACGCGGCCGACCGCCGCGTACGCCGGGCCGCAGACGCTCGGTGCGCCCAGGACCACCGCCGCGTCCACAAGGGAGCGGAGGTAGTCCTGGGTCGCCCGTACCGTTGCCGGATCGGTGTTGACCAGGTCACGCCCGGGCGGGGTGACCGAGAGGACCGCGGCGGCGGTCAGACCGTAGGCCCCGAGCAGGTCGCGGGTCTTCTCGGGTGACCAGTCGCCGAGGTTCTCCACCGGGATCTCGATAGCGTCGAATCCCCAGTCGGCGATCTTCGGCACCAGCGAGGCCAGCGCCGCGTCGTCGACGGGAGACGTCCAGATCCAGGGGTTCGCACCGATCGTGAACATGGTGGCTACTTACCGCCCCAGTCGCCCGGGTAGCCCGGTAGGTCGCTGCATCCGCACATCGCGTAGTGCAGCGGCGGCATGCTGGGGTCGACGTACTGCGACAGGTTGGCGTCAGTGATGGTCGGCTGCGGCAGCTTCCACGGGCTGGGCACCTGCTCGCCCTTGAGGATCTTCAGGGCGGCGATCACCGGCGTACGCCACTGGTAGGTGGGGTAGGTCGGCGCGACCGCGGTGAGCTTCTGGTCCTGCCACATCCGCAGGAAGTCCTGCTGGTCCTCGCCGACGATCGCCGGGAACGGCTTGCCGGCGTCCTCGAACGCCTCCGCCGCGGCGACGGACGTGGCACCGGCGTCCATCCACACGCCGTCGATGTTGCCGAAGCGTTGGATGTAGTTGTTGACGATCGTCTTCGTCTTGGCCGCGTCGCCGTCGGTGAACTCGACGCCGACGACCTTGAGCTGCGACTTGTCGAACGCGACCTTGGCCGCGCCCCAGCGGGCCTCGAGCACGTCGACGCCGGGCAGGATGCGCAGCGCCAGCACGTTGCCGCCCGGCTTGACCTTCTCGATCAGGAACTCGGCGCCGGCCGCGCCGAACGCGTACCCGCCGATCGGGTTGATGAACGTGACCGGGCACTTGGTGTTGACGCCGCGGTCGAAGACGATCACCGGCACCTTGGCGCACGCCTGCTCGACGGCCGGGGTCAGCGTCGCGGTCGTGTTGGGCGACACGATCAGCGCGTCACAGCCCTTGCCCAGCAGGTCGGTGATGTCGGAGATCTGCTTGTCGTCCTTGCTCTCGGCGTCGGCCACCTGGAACGACTTGATCTCCGGGTGCAGCTTGACCTCGGCCTGCATGTTCTTGAACCCGACCTGGCGCCACGGGTTGCCGACACCGGCGTTCGAGAAGCAGAGGTTGTACGGGCCGGCCTTCTTGTATTTGGCGGTGTCGGCGTTCTGGGGGTTGAGCGCCTGCTCCCACGGCTTGTCCGCGGGACCGGTCGCGCTGGTCGTGCGCAGCGCCATCTCGTTGTCGTAGTCGGCCTGGACGAAGAACTCCGACGTCTCGCCGGTGCCGGCGCCCGCGTCCGCGGAGGCGCTGGCGCTCGGGTTGGTGGCCGGCACGTCGCTGGAGCAGCCCGCCACGAGCATCGCGGTGCAGCTCAGTGCGATAAGGGCAGTACCTGTTCTCTTGCGCAACTCTCCTCCTACAGGTGGTGGGTGCGTGGTTCAGGTGCGTGCCCGTAGCCCGCCGATGGCCACGGCAGCGAGGATGATCAGGCCCTGCACCGCGGACGCGAGCGCGCCGGCGACGCCGAGCAGGTTGAGCAGGGTCAACAGGGTTTGCAGGGTGAGCGCGCCGAGCATGGCGCCGACGACCGAGCCACGACCGCCGCCGAGCACCACGCCGCCGAGTACGACCGCGGTGATCGCGGTGAACTCCAGCCCGGCGCCGACCTGGAAGCTCACCCCGCCGAAGCCGCCGAGCAGGATCGCCGCCACGGCCGCGCAACCGCCGCTGACCACGAACGCGATCGTGCGGACGCCGGCCACCCGCCCGCCGGCCAGCCGGGCCGCGCGCGGGTTGTCGCCGACGGCGAGCAGCACCTTGCCGAAGTCCGAGCGCATGGCCAGGATCGCCAGCCCGGCCAGGACGAGCAGGATCAGCACCGCGTACGGAATCTCGCCGAGCCAGGGCACGCCCTCGATGCCGCGCCGGCCGAGCATCCGGAACTCCTCCGACAGCGCGCCGCGCGGCGAGCCGCCCGTCCAGGTGTAGACCGCGCCGACCAGGATCAGGTACATGCCGAGGGTGGTGATGAACGACGGCACCAGCAGCAGCGTGGTGACCAGCCCGTTGACCAGGCCGACCAGGAGGCCGAACGCGAGCACCAGGGCGACCACCGGCCAGGTCGCGCTCGGGTCGCCGTCGATCAGCCGGGCCGCGATCACGACCTCGGCCGTGACCAGGGAGCCGACCGACAGGTCGAAGTCGCCGGCGACGATCACGAAGTACTGGCCCGCCGCCAGGATAATCAGCGGCGCCGACCGCTTGAGGAAGGCGAGCAGGGCCGGCGGGTCGTAGAAGTCGGGTTGCCGGATGCCGACCGCGATGAGAAGCAGCACGAGGATCGCCACCACGGGCAGGATGCTGCCGGCGCCCCAGCGGCCGCGGCGCGACTGGCCGAGGGTGGCGGGCCCGGTGGGTGCCTCGACCGTCATGCCGCCGCCTTCCGGACCACCTTGCGGCGCAGCCGCAGGGCGTAGATCGCGACCGCCGCGACGATCACCACGCCGCGGACGACCTGCTTGAAGAACGGGTCGACGGCGAGCTGGTTGAAGATGCCGTCGATGACCGCGAGCAGCAGCACGCCACCGACCGTGCCGGCGACGCCGCCCTTGCCACCGGCCAGCACCGTGCCGCCGAGCACCACGGCGGCGATCGACTCCAGGTCGTAGCCGCCCTCGGCGCCGACCCGCGGCGCGCCGGCGCCGAGCCGGCTGGCCAGGTAGAGGCCGGCGATGCCGGCGCAGAGCGAACAGATGATGTGCGTGCGGATCAGCACCCAGTCGGTGCGGACGCCGGAGAGCCGCGCGACGTCGAGGTCGCCGCCGGTGGCGATCAGGTGGTGGCCGAAGCGGCTGCGGTTGATGACCAGCCAGGCCACCGCGGCGACGCCGATGAAGAGCAGGAACGCCACCGGGGCCGGGCCGACCCGGTCGTAGCCGAGGTGCTGGAACGAGACCGGCACCGAACCGGCCGGGCCCGCGTACCCCTGCTCCAGGTAGCCCTTGATCAGCAACCCGACGCCCAGCGTGGCGATGAACGCGTTGATCCGCAGCTTGGTGATCAGTAGGCCGTTGACCAGGCCGATGGCGCCCGAGACGGCGACCACCGCGAGGATCGCGGGTAGCACCCGGCCGTCGCTGCCGGCCATCGTCTCGGCCGCGATCAGCGAGGTGAGGCTGATGACGTACGCGACGGAGAGGTCGAGCGAGCCGGCCAGGATGGCGAACGTCTGCCCGACGGCGACGATGCCGAGCCCGGCCGCGCGCTGTAGCAGGCTGACCGTGCTGTTCTGGCCGAACAGCGAGCCGCCGTCGGTGGCGACCAGGATGCCGCCGACGATGAGCGTCATGCCGAGCGCGAGCCAGACCCCGTTGGTGGAGTCGATGCGCGGCCGTCTCGCGGTCAGCGTTGTCATGCGGGCACCTCGTGGGGCGTGCCGGTGGCCAGGCTCAGGACCGCCTCCTCGCTCGCGTCGCCGGGTAGCTCCCCGGCCAGGGCGCCGTCGCGCATGACGACGATCCGGTCGCTCATGCCGAGCAGCTCCGGCAGCTCCGACGAGATCATCAGGACCGCGGCGCCCTGGTCG
Organism: Asanoa hainanensis; assembly: GCF_900188485.1. Taxonomy (GTDB): domain Bacteria; phylum Actinomycetota; class Actinomycetes; order Mycobacteriales; family Micromonosporaceae; genus Asanoa; species Asanoa hainanensis. The sequence goes on along the minus strand of NZ_FZPH01000013.1, from coordinate 28,090 downwards.
GCCAGGTCGCGGATCAGCTCGTGGATGGCCGCCTTCGCGCCGACGTCGATGCCCCGGGTGGGCTCGTCGAAGAGCAGCACCCGCGGCTTCATCGCCAGCCACCGGGCCAGCACGACCTTCTGCTGGTTGCCGCCGGACAGGTAGCGGACCTCCTGGTCGGCGCCGGCCGCGTGCACCTCGACCGCGGCAAGCAGGTCGCGCACGCTGGTGGTGCGGGCGCCGCCACCGAACCAGCGCGGAGTGGCGGCCCGGCTGGCCAGCAGGGCGTTGTCGAGCACCGACTGGCTCAGCGCCAGGCCCTCACCCTTGCGGTCCTCGGTCACGTAGGCGATGCCGGCCCGGACCGCCTGGCGCGGCGACCGGGGGCGCACCGGCCTGCCGTCGAGGGTCATCCGGCCGGCGGTGAAGCCCTCGACGCCGAACAGCGCGCGGGCCAGCGCGGAGCGACCGGAGCCCTGCAGGCCGCCGACGCCGAGCACCTCGCCGGCGCGCAGCTCGAGGTCGATCGGGCGAAGACGGCCGTTGCCGGCGCCGGCCAGCGTGACCAGCGCCGTGCCAGGAGCGTCGGCCTTGGGCGGGTAGTAGCTGGCGAGCTCGCGGCCGACCATGTGCCGGACCAGCGCCTCTGGCGTCGCGTCGGCGGTGTCGACGGTGACCACGCGGCGGCCGTCCTTGAGGACGGTGATCCGGCTGGACAGGTCGAACACCTCGGCGAGCCGGTGCGAGACGTAGAGGATGCCGATGCCCCGGGCCTGCAGGCGGCGGACCAGCGCGTAGAGCAGCTCGACCTCGTGGTCGGCCAGCGCCGCGGTCGGCTCGTCCATGATCAGGACGCGGGCGTCGAGGGAGAGCGCCTTGACGATCTCGACGACCTGCTGCTGGGCGACGCCGAGTGCGCCGACCCGGTCGGTCGGCCGCACCGTCTCGGCGCCGACGGCGGTGAGCAACTCGGCCGTACGCGCGCGCATCGCGCGGCGGTCGACCAGGCCGCGCCGGGTGGGCTCGCGGCCCAGGAAGACGTTCTCGGCGACGGTGCGCTCCGGGAGCAGGTTGAACTCCTGGTGGATGATCCCGACGCCGGCCGCCTGCGCGTCGCGCGGGTTGTGCAGGACGACGGACTCGCCGGCGATCCGCAGGGTGCCGCTGTCGGGCTGGTAGACACCGGACGCGATCTTCATCAGCGTGGACTTGCCGGCACCGTTCTCGCCGACCACCGCGTGAACTTCGCCGGGATGCACGTCAATGTCTACATTAGACAATACGGACACGCCGTAGAAGGATTTTCCGACGCCGTGCATCGCGAGAAGCGCGTCCGGTGGTTCAGGTGAATCCATATGATCACCAAAACTTTCGCTTGCCAGGCATGAGCTTTTGCTGAGCTGACCGAAAGCGCCGTTGGCGTCGCATCGTAAGCGTCCGAACACAGATCGATCAAGACCGTAACCGGTTGGACACGATCACAGTTCGGCATTGATTGATCTACCTGCGCGATTCGGTGCGTTGACGGGTCGCCGTGAAACGAGTCAAACTCATCCACGTCGATGCGCTGCGGCGCTTCGACCTCCACGCGTTTTCGGCGGACGCGTTGCACCGCAAGCCCTCCTGCACGCCTCAGGCATTGACGAAGGAGACCGCATGCGCCGCCGCAGACCTGTCCTCACCCTGCTCACGATCCTGGTCACGCTGCTCGGCCTCGGCGTCGTCCAGGCGCCCGCCCAGGCCGCACCGGCCTTCCGGGCGTTGGTGTTCAGCGAGACCGCCGGCTACCGGCACGACTCGATCGCCGCCGGCGTCACGATGTTCACGCAGCTCGCCACGGCCAACAACTTCGAGGTGGTGTTCAGCGAGGACTCCACGGTGCTCAACACCGCCAACCTCGACACGTACGACGTGCTCGTGATGTTCCAGACCTCGGGCATGGTGTTCGACAACGACGCGCAGCGCACGGCGGTGCAGAACTACCTGCGGGCCGGCAACGGGATCGTGGCGATCCACAACGCGACCGACATGGGCATCGACACCACGTTCCCGTGGTGGGACCAGACGATCAACGGTGGCGCGCACATGCCGTCGCACTCGCCGGGATCGCTGCAGGGCTTCGCCCGCGTGGCCGACAAGGCCCACCCGTCGACCGCGGGCCTGCCGGACAACTGGCAGCGCACGGAGGAGTGGTACAACTTCGACGTCAACGCGCGCGGCAACGTGCACGTGCTGGTCACGGCCGACGAACGCACCTACAACCCGGGCTCTGACGCGATGGGCATCGACCACCCGATCTCCTGGTGCCGCGAGACCGAGGGCGGCAAGGTGTGGGCGACCGCGATGGGGCACGACATCGCGTCGTACAGCGAGACGAACTTCCGCAACCACGTGCTCGGCGGCGTCCGCTACGCGGCGGGCAACCTGGCCGGCGACTGCGGCGGCACGGTCTGGGGCAACTTCGAGAAGGTCAGCCTCGACTCCAACACGGTCGACCCGATGGCGCTGGACATCGCGCCGGACGGCCGGGTCTTCTACGTGCAGCGGGCGGGCCAGATCAAGATCTTCAAGCCCGCGCAGCAGAGTACGGTCACCGCCGGCACGCTGTCCGTCTACACCGGCGGCGAGGACGGGCTGGTCGGCATGGCGCTCGACCCGAACTTCGCCACCAACGGTTGGATCTATCTCTACTACTCGCCGTCGGCGTCTTCGACGGACATCAACCGGCTGTCCCGGTTCACCGTCAGCGGCGACACGGTCAACCTGGCCAGCGAGGTCGTGCTGCTGTCGGTGCCGGCGTATCGCGATCGGACGTTCCCCGAGCCGGGGCACACCGGTGGTTATGTGGCCTTCGGGCCCAACGGCAACCTGTACCTGTCGACCGGTGACGACACCCCGCCGAACCTCGACCCGGCCTGGCAGGGCTACGCGCCGATCGACTGGCGGCCCGGCAAGTCCAACTTGGACGCCGCGCGCAGTGCGGGCAACACCAACGACCTGCGCGGCAAGATCCTGCGGATCCACCCCGAGACGAACGGGACGTACACGATTCCGTCCGGGAACCTGTTCGCTCCCGGCACTGCCCAGACCCGGCCGGAGATCTACGCGATGGGCTTCCGCAACCCGTTCCGGTTCGAGGTCGACAAGCAGACCGGCTGGATCAACCTGGCCGACTACGGGCCGGACCGCGGCCTGCCGACCACGAACCGCGGCCCCGAGGGGCTGGTCGAGCTCAACGTGATCAAGCAGGCGGGCAACTTCGGCTGGCCGTTCTGTCACGGCAACAACCAGGCCTACGCGCCGTACAACCCGGACACCGGTGTGGTCGGCGCGAAGTTCAACTGCAACGCGCCGGTCAACGACTCACCCAACAACACCGGCCTGCGGGTGTTGCCGGCCCTGGTGCAACCGCAGATCTGGTACGGGTACGGCGCCTCGCCGCAGTTCCCGGAGATGGGCTCCGGCGGCGCGGCACCGATGGGCGGGCCGGTCTACCGCTACAACGCGGCCAGCACCTCTGCCACGAAGTTCCCGGCCTATTACAACGGCGTGCACTTCTTCTACGAGTGGGCGCGCAACTACGTCCAGGAGATCCATTTCGACTCCGCCGGTGGCCTGGTGAAGATCAACCCGTTCCTGCCGGGTGAGTTCTTCAACAAGCCGATGGCGATGCGGTTCGGGCCGGACGGGTCGCTCTACCTGCTCGAGTGGGGCGCCAACTTCGGTGGTGGCAACAACGACTCCGGTCTCTACCGGATCGACTACGTCAAGGGCGGCCGGGCTCCGGTCGCGGTGGCCACGGGCACGCCGACCAACGGGCTCGCGCCGCTGACCGTGCAGTTCTCCAGCGCGGGCACGCACGACCCGGACACCGGCGACTCGATCAGCTACGCATGGGACTTCGAGAGCAACGGCAGCACGGACTCGACCGCTGCGAACCCGTCGAAGACGTACACGACCAATGGGAATTATGTGGCGAAGTTGACCGTCACCGACAACACCGGGCGGTCCTCGTTCGCCAACGTGCCGATCACCGTCGGCAACAACGCGCCGGTGGTCACGATCACCGGGCCGCCCAACGGCGGCATGCTCGACTTCGGGCAGAACGTGGCCTACTCGGTGTCCGTGACCGACGCGCAGGACGGCACGGTCAACTGCCAGCAGGTGTTCACGAACCCGGCCCTCGGGCACGACGACCACGAGCACGGCACCACGGACCTGCCGGGCTGCTCGGGCACGGTGTCGACCGGCAACCTCGGTGGGCATCCCGACGGCGCCAACCTGTTCTACGTGCTGAACGCGCGCTACCAGGACAACGGGAACGGCTCCGTGGCCCGGCTGACCGGTTACGCCAAGGCGATCCTGCAGCCCAAGCACAAGCAGGCGGAGTACTACACGGCGCAGTCCGGCACCCGGATCGTCGCGCAGGCCGGTGCGGAGAGCGGCGGTCGGATCGGCGACGTCAGCAACAACGACTGGATCATGTTCGACCCGATGAGCCTGTCGGGGATCAACACGGTCAGCTACCGCATCTCGTCGCCTTCGGGGGGTGGGAGCATCGAGCTCCGGGCTGACTCGCCGACGGGCACGCTGCTGGCCACGAACCCTGTTGCGGCAACGGGTGGCTGGGACACCTATGTGCAGCAGGCCGCGGTCAACGTGGCCGCGCTGTCCGGCACGCACAAGCTCTACATGGTGTTCAAGACCAGCGTGGCCAACAACTTCGACGTCGACTCGTTCACCTTCGGGGGCAACGGCGTCGGCACCACCCCGGCCGGCGGGATCGCGGGTCGCACGTACACGTTGACCGCCAACCACAGCAACAAGCTGGCGGATGTCAACGGCGCCTCCACGGCTGACAACGCGGTGGTGCACCAGTGGACCGCGACGGGCGGCGCGAACCAGCGCTGGCAGGCGGTCGACGCGGGTGGGGGCAACGTCTATCTTCGTGCCGCGCACAGTGGCAAGTGCATGGCCGTGACTGGTGGCTCGACCGCCGATGCCGCCGCGGTGGTGCAGTTGACCTGCAACAACGCGTCTACTCAGCAGTGGACGCCGGTCGTTTCCGGTTCGGTCTACCAGTTCCGGGCGGTGCACAGCGGCAAGTGCCTCGACGTCAACGGCAACTCGACGGCCGATGGTGCGGCGCTCATCCAGTGGCCGTGCCACACGGCGACGAACCAGCAGTGGCGCTTGACCCAGCAGTGAGTTAAGCAAGGGCACCTTGTTAACGCTTTTCGTTAGTAGGGTGCCCTTGCTTCGCGGCGGCGGAGGCCCGGGGTGATGGGCATGTCGAGGCGGATCGGGTCGGTCGTCATCGCGGGAGCCGCGAAGCCGGCGGCGGCCAGGCCGACCGGTTCCGGCTCGGTCACCGTCGCGGGACCGTCGCCGGCGAACTCCTCGGTGGTCATCGCCTGCAGGGCCACCGTGGCCATGACCGTCATCGTCACGGCGGCGACCAACGCGACGGCCACGATCAACGCGAGCGGGCGGACACCCTCGACCACGCTGAGGCCGGTCCGGTCGAGCTCGACCCCCACCGCGGCCATCGCCGTGTAGTGCATGCCGCAGACGCCCGCGGCCATCAGCGCCGACGCGCCCGCGATCGGCAGTCGGCCGTCGACCGTGGTGCTGAACCAGAGCGCCGCGGTGGCCGCGACGACCGCGATCAGCGCCGACAGCGCCACGAGCTTCGGCCCGTAGGTGATCTCGCCGGCCACGTCGACCGCGGCCATGCCGGTGAAGTGCATGCCGAGCAGGCCGGCACCGGTCACGCCGCCGGCGCGCAGGATCTGCGCGGTGCTGGGCTCGCGGTAGCCGACCAGGAACAGCCCCACCCCGACGGCGCCGAGCGAGAGGGCGAGGCTGGCGGCGGTCAGCGCGGGGCTGTAGCGCACCGGGCTGTCGACGACGTCGAAGCCGAGCATGGCGGTGAAGTGCGCGAGCCAGACGGCGGCACCGCCGATGGCCACGGTCGCGATGGTCAACCACTTCACGCGGGGGGCGCCCGCTGGCACGGCCCGGGCCCGCCCGGTGCAGTAAAGACCGATCAGGGCACCGATCACGGAGACCGCGTACGCGAAACCGGGATTGAGCCAGCCGTGCGTGAAGTGGTGCACTTCTGCCATGCGAGCAGTGAGCCAGCTGGATAAGGTGGGGTGTCGCACATCTCGTCCGTCACCCACCCGATCGAGGTGGCTTGAGCTAAATGTCCCTTTGGCCCGTTGACCCGCGGAAGTGGCCGCGAATACGGTCGCTCGCCGTGGGACGACACATTCGACGGTACGGCTGGCCGATCGCCGCAGTGGTGACCGGCGCGGCCGTCATCGCCCTGGCCGGCACCCTTTCCGCGCATGCTGACCGGACTCCGGGTCACCCGGGCGGCCTGGCCGAACGCACCGGCACGGGTTGGCGGGACTCCGACGAGGGCTGGTCGCAGCCCGCGACGCCACCGCCGTCGACGTCATCGACTTCGCGACCTGTCGAGGCCGCCCCTGCGCGGTTCGCGACGCTGCCGCCCGGAGCGGCACTGCCGACCGGGGCGCAGTGCGCGACGTGGGTACGGGCCCGCCCGTCGGCCGAGAACAAGCGCATGAACCTGATGGCGAACGCGGCCACCGGACACCGCATCGGCGCCGACATCTTCGACGACAACCGAGCGGACACGCTGGTCGCGCCCCGGGTCGACGGCGCGTTCACCGGCTCCACGAAGGACATCCTGCGGTGGGCGGCGTGCAAGTGGGGCGTCGACGAGGACCTGGTGTTCGCCCAGGCCGCGATCGAGAGCTGGTGGCGGCAGACGGTCTACGGCGACTACGCGGCCGACGCCACGCGTTGCGCACCCGGTCATGGGCTGGGCTCCGACGGCCGGGCCGGCCAGTGCCCGGAGAGCTTCGGCATCCTGCAGGACCGGCACCCGTACCAGAAATCGGCCTGGCCGGGCGTAGCGCGCTCGACGGCGATGAACGCGGACCTGGCGTACGCGATCTGGCGGGGTTGCTTCGAGGGCTACGAGGGTTGGCTGGGCAAGGAAGAACGCGGCAGCGCCTACCGCGCGGGTGACCAGTGGGGGTGTGTGGGGCGCTGGTACAGCGGGCGGTGGCACACGCCCGACAGCGAGGACTACATCGCCAAGGTCAAGGACTACCTGAAGCGCCGAATCTGGGAAACCCGCGACTTCCAACAGCCCTGAATTCGCGTGGCCTGAATCCGCACATTTCGCCCGCCGCCGGGTGTTGTCTTCGTGTGCGTTTGCTCTGCACCCATATACGCACCACCCTCGCCGCGGGGCGTTGCGTATGTGGGTGCAGAGCAAACGCTCAGCGCAAAGAGGCGGCTACCAGCGTGGCGAACGCGGTTGCCGCTGCCCTGTCGCTGCGGCGGTCCGGCCAGTTCATGTGGCCGAGGAAGGCGTGCTGGAAGCAGGCTCCGACCAGCAGGCCGGCGGCTCCGTCCAGGTCCGCGTTCGCGGGGACCAGGCCGAGGGTCTCGTGGCGGCGCAGGTAGTCGACCACCGACTCGTTGACCCGGTGCGGTCCGGCGCCGATGTGGTTCAGGCTCGCCGTGTGGGCGGCCAGGATCGACGGTTCCGAGAAGATCGAGGCGAGCATCGGGAAGCTGTCGGTGTAGAACGCGATCGCGGCCTTGGCAATCGCGGTCAGGCCGGTCGTCAGGTCCTCGTCGTCGCGGTCCGTGGCGCGGGTGAGCTGGGCCATCGCCGGTGAGCGTTCCTGCAGGACCGCGACCAGCAACTCCGCCTTGCTGCTGAAGTGCTTGTAGAGCGCGGCCTCCGAATAGCCGGCCTCCCTGGCGATCTCGCGCGTGGTCGTCTTGGCCATGCCGCGGTGGCGAATGACTCCGGCGGCGGCGTCGAGGATCAGCTCCCTGGTGTCCACTGTGCTCCCTTGACAGGTTAGTAAGCGCTCACCATCCTAGTGGTTAGTAAGCGCTCACTAACCTGGGGAGGCAGCCGTGAAGATCACCGTTCTCGGAGCTACGGGCGGGACGGGCCAGCACGTGGTCCGCAGAGCCCTCGACGCCGGCCATCACGTGACCGCCGTGGTGCGTGACCCGGCACGGTTGCCGGTCGGCGCCGACCCGCGGCTCGACGTGGTGATCGCCGACGCGTTCGACCCCGACGAGATCGCGGCGGCGGTCAGCGGGCGGGACGCGGTCGTCGACGCGTTGGGACCGCGCCCGAAAGCCGAGGCGACCGTCTGTTCGCGCGGCGCGGCGGCGGTCGTGGCCGCGATGACCGCCAACAACCCGACGGCGCGGCTGCTGGTGGTCACCGGCAGCGGCCACGTGCGGGACGCCGGTGACGGGCCGTTCACCCGCTACCTGTTCAAGCCGCTGATCGGCAGCACCCTCCTGAAGAAGCAGTTCGACGACTTCGCGCGCACCGAGCGGCTGGTCTTCGACAGCGAGTTGCGGTGGACCGTCCTGCGACCGCCGCAACTCACCGACGGCGGGCGCAAGCCGTACCGGACGGCCGTCGACCGCAACGTCCGCGGCGGGCTGAAGCTGTCGAGGGCCGACCTGGCCGATGCGATCATGGCCGCGCTCGACGACCCGGCGACCGTCGGCCGCGTCGTCGGCCTGGGCTACTGATCCGCGTCGACAGGGGCAAGCGTCGTCAGCGGTACGTGTCGCGGTAGTAGTGGGCCAGGCGGTCTCGGTACTCCGGTGCTTCGGCGTACGCCGGCGCTTCGCGGATCTGGTCCTTCGTGCGGTCGACGTGCACCGTGCGGGTGCGGTGGTCGACCCGCTCGACCACGCCGGCCGGCAGGAGGACCGTGTGGCCGAAGATCCAGGGGCCCGTGTCGACGACCAGGTCCGTGGCGGTGGCGCGGTCCACCCTGCCGATCTCGCCGTCGACGGCCCGCACGGCGTAGCCCGTCAGGTCCAGGGAGAAGCCGGGGCCACCCTCGTGCGCGGCGGCTTCGACCGTGCGGCCGCGCTCGTCGTGGGCGGGTGCGTCGGGGCCGGCGTCCGGCGTGGTCTGGTCGTGGCCACCCCCGAGGGCGGGTGTGCGCCACGACCAGGCGTTGAAGGTCTCCACGACAACCGCTTACCCCGAACTCACCACGCCAGAACCCCGTTCTGGTCGCCATCGAGGGTGATCAGGTGACCCCAGAGCAGCCCGGACGGGCCGTCGGCGGGCAGGGTGGCCAGGTGCGCACACACGCGGGCCGCCTGTGCAGGCGTACGGAAGCCGTGGTGGGAGTTGAAGTCCGTCGCTGTGTAGCCCGGGTTCGCCGCGTTGACCTTGATCGGGGTGTCCCGCAGTTCCTTGGCGTACATCGCGGTGATCATGTTGAGGGCCGCCTTCGAGGCCGGGTACGGCACCGAGGTCAGCGCGAACAGCGGGCTCGCCGGATCCGTCATCGACGAGATGGAGCCGACCTCGCTGGACACGTTGACGATCCGCGCGGCCGGTGCCAGCCGCAGCAGCGGGAGGAACGCGTTGGTGACCGTGACGACGCCGTACACGTTGGTCTCGAAGACCTCCCGCATCGTCGGCAGAGTGGTGGCGCTAGGAAGACCAGCGCCGTCGGCCCGCACGATGCCCGCGTTGTTGACCAGGACGTCGAGCCGGCCGAACTCCGCCGCCACCCAGTCGGCCGCGGCCGTGACGCTGGCCGCGTCGGTGACGTCGAGCGCGACATACCGGGCGGAAAGCCCGGCCAGCTCCCTGGTTGCCGCAACCCCGCGGCCTTCGTCCCGCGCGCCGAGCAGGACCGTCATGCCGAGCTCGCCGAGGGCCCGCGCCGTCGCGTACCCGATGCCCTTGTTCGCGCCGGTGATCAAAGCGATCTGTGTCATGCGAACGAGCCTGTCGGTTCGAAAAACGGCGCGGCAGGACCGGTTCTGCCTGGTACCGGCCGTACCACCCACACCGGCGTCCAAGCGGGCACTCTTGAGCGGTGACGGTCAACCGGTCCGAGCTCGCCGCCTTCCTGCGCACCCGCCGCGCGCGGCTGCGGCCCTCCGACGTCGGCCTGCCGGGCAGCGGCACCGGGCCGCGCCGCACGCCCGGCCTGCGCCGCCAGGAGGTCGCCGAGCTGGCCGGGATGTCGATCGACTACTACATCCGGCTGGAGCAGGGGCGCGGTCCGCAGCCGTCCCGGCAGGTGCTGGCCGCGCTCGCCCGGGCGTTGCTGTTGACCATCGACGAGCGGGAGTACCTGTTCCGGATCGCGGGCGAGGCGCCGCCGGCCGTGGTCGGACCCAGCCGCGAGCTGCTGCCCGCCATCCGCTTCCTGCTCGACACGATGCCACTGACCCCGGCGTACGTGGTCGACGCGAAGTACGACCTGCTGGCCTGGAACCCCCTCGCGACGCGGTTCATCGGCGACCTGTCCGCGTACCCGCTGGACGACCGCAACATGATCCGCTGGATGTTCCGCCGGCCGCCGGAGGACGTGCACTGGCGTGACGAGGACGCGCTGGCGTTCACCGCCTCGTCGGTTGCCGACCTGCGTGCCGCGTACGCCCGCTATCCGGGTGATCCGGGCATCGAGCAGCTGGTCACCGAGCTGTTGGGGCTGTCGCCGCTGTTCGCCCGGCTCTGGGGCAGCCACGACGTGGCCGTGCGGCGCGGGGTGCGCAAGCGGGTCGACCACCCGGACGTGGGCCCGCTCGAGTTCGAGTGCCAGGTGCTCCACATCAGCGACAGCGACCAACGCATGATCGTCTACTGCGCCGAGCCGGGCTCGCCGACCGAGGCCGCCTTCCGCCGCCTCGCGGCCCTACCCGCACTCCGGCCCTAGCGTCACAGCCCGAGCAGGCGGCGCAACCCCTGGTCGACCTGGGCCAGCAAGGCGTCCGACACCCGGGCATGGCGATGGCCGAACGCGGCCGGGTCGGCGTAGCGGATGCGGGACAGGTCGATGGTGCCGCCACCGGCGACGTCCTTCGGCAACGGCAGCAACATCCCTGGCACGTCGCCGTCGGCCCGGTCGTGGACGAGCACGACGATCGGGTAGTCGGCGCTGAACGTCGTGGCGCTGACCACGAGGACCCGGACCCGTCGGCTGCCGAACGTGTAGTCGAAGACGTCACCGCGGGCAACCGGCCCGCGGCTCACCACGTGGCGTCGACCTCCGCCAGCGCCGCGGCGTCGTCGCCGTCGAGCGAGGCGTGCCAGGCCTTGGCCGCGGCGAGGGTGTGGCGGTCCAGGTATTCGCGGATCGCTTCGGCGACGAGGGCTGACCGGTTGCCCCGACCGACCGCGGCGTTGAGCGCCTGGGCGAGGTCGTCGTCGAGGGTGATGGACATAGCCGCCGTCATGCCGGTGACACTATCAATGATCGTATTGGGAATAGTGTCGCCCATCGGCGTGTCGTCAGGCGGGCGTCGTCGCGCCCCAGTCCTCCGGCTTCGTGTCGCGCAGGTGCTGGTTGAACATCCAGCGGTGGCCTTCCAGGTCTTCGGCGCGGTAGCTGCGGATGCCGTACGGCTTGTCCTCGGGTTCGCTGAGCAGTTTGGCCCCGGCCGCCCGAGCCCGCTCGGCGTGTGCGTCGACGTCGTCGATGTAGATCATGACCCCGTTCACCACCCACGGCTGTTCCGCCCAGCGCATCGCCGCCGTGCAGTACTCGCGGTGGTGGTTCGGGCTCTCGTATCGGATGCCGGGTGGTGTGGCGAGCGCGATCACCGCGTCGCCGAGGGCGAGCTCGGCGTGCCCGATCGAGCCGTCGTCCGAGGTGAGTCGCATTCGCTCGGTGAAGCCGAACGCGGCGGTGAGGAACTCGATGGCCGCGACGCCGTCCTCGTACGCCAGCATCGGCACGACCGCGGCGGGATAGTCGGCGGGCCGGGTGTTGCGCTCCGGCCCCGTCTCGGTGTCTGTGGTCATGCCCCGAACGGTATCGATGCCGGCCGGTCCGCGCTTGGACAAATGGGAAGCCGGCGCAACCCTTGATCGGCCCGCGCGTTAGCCGTTTCGTGGGACTGGCCGGCACGCTGACCGCGCGTCTGGTCGAGGTGGTCCTCGCCGTCGGCGGGCTGTTGTTCACCGTCCTCGGCAGCGAGAGCGAGCCGAACGTCGTGCGCTTCCTGCTGTTCTGGAGCCTGCTGGCGGCCGCCTACCTGTTCGTCGGCACGTTGCGGGTGCGGCGGGAGCGGCTGACCGACCCGAACGTGCCACCGCCACCGGTCACCGGCGTGAACGCCCGCCTGACCGGTCGCCGGTTCAGCTTCTTCTTCACCGTCGCGGCCAGCATCACCGGGCTGGGCGCCTCCCTCGACGTGCTCGCGGTCGACGAGAACAGCGACTACAGCGGGCTCGTGCAGGGGCTCGGCGCGTTCGTCACCGTCTGCGCCTGGCTGTTGTTGCAGCTCGGGTACGCCCGCTTCTACGCACAGTGGACGGACTGGCGGTTCCCCGCGTGCCCGTACCCCCGGCTGATCGATTTTCTGTATTTCTCGGTGACCGTCGGCGTCTCGTTCGCGGCGTCGGACGTGGAGGTGCGGGGCCGGACGGTGCGCTACCACGTGATGGTGCACAGCGTGATCAGCTTCCTCTACAACGCGATCGTGCTGGCGATCGCGGTCAACATCATCACTGGATAGCCGTCCTCCGATCAGGGGATTCCATTCGGGCCTATTGGGTGTGTTCCGGCATACGGGAGGTTTGACGAGTATGACTGTCCAGTGACGTCAGAACCCCCCAAGACGCCCGCTCCTGAAACCGAGCCCGTTCCCGCGCCTGGCAAACCCTGCGCACGCGTGGTCGGTGGCTGCTACGAGCTGGTCGAACAGATCGGCGGCGGTGCCAGCGGCACCGTGTGGCGCGCGCGCAGCCAGGCGACCGGCGAGCAGGTCGCGATCAAGGTGCTCCGCGACGAGTTGGTGCCGCAGCCCAAGGCCGTGATGCGCTTCGTGCAGGAGCGCGCGATCCTCGCCGCGCTGGAGCACGAGAACATCGTGCCGGTACGCGAGCTGCTCACCATCGGCGAATCGCTCGGCCTGGTGATGGAGCTCGTGCCCGGTGGCAGCGTCCGCGAGCTGCTGCGGGCCCGCGGGACGCTGACGCCCGCCGAGGCGGCGACGGTGATGGCCGCGGTCGCCGACGGCCTCGGGCACGCGCACCATCTCGGTGTCGTGCATCGGGACCTCAAACCCGACAACATCCTGGTGGGTACGACGGACGCGCTGGACCGCGATCCCCAGGTGCGGCTGACCGACTTCGGCATCGCCCGGGTCGTCGACGCGCCCGCGCTGACCACCACCGGCGCGCTGCTCGGCACGCCGAACTACCTGGCGCCGGAGATCATCAACGGCGCGCGGCCGTCGCCCGCATCCGACATGTACGCGTTCGGGATGGTGCTCTACGAGCTGCTGACCGGGCGGCCGCCGTACGGTGGGCACACGCCGCGCTCGGTTTTCCGCCGGCACGTCGAGACCCGGCCGCGCCGCAACCCCGGCATCCCGGACGTGTTGTGGAAGCTCATCGCGTCCTGTGTGGACAAGAATCCGGCCCGCCGACCCGAGGCGGCCTCGATGGGCGTCGCGCTCCGCACAGCGGCGCTCCGGCTGGGTGCCGCGCCCGCGCTGCCGAAGCTGCCCCGGCTGCCGATGCAGTCGGAGCTCACCGCCCGGCCGTGGATTCCCACCCAACGCCGCCGGGTGCCGGCCTGGCACGCGATCACCACGGTGGCCACGGCGTTCGTGCTGATCGCGGTCGCGCTGGTCGCGCTCGAATGGCCGGGTACGGGCAGCGGGAGCACGGCCGACGCCAGCCGACCGACGGCGTCGCCTTCGGCCTCGACTCCGAACGCGAAGCCGGCGCGCGGAGGTGGCGGTGGTCCGGTGGAGACTGCCGCGGCCGGGCTGACCGCCAACCGGATGGCCAAGCCCCGGCCGGCCACGGCGCGGGCGTCGCAGGAGGCCAAGGTGGCGCCCCTGCCGACGGCGTTCGGCGCGGCGAAGTGCACGGGCTACCAGTGGAAGTTCCTCCAGCCGGCGTTCTCGAACACCTGCTACGCGACCGGCCCGGGAGTGCGGATCTCCGGTGGGCTGCAGTCCAAACAGGTGCGGGCCGACATCACGCTGACGCTCCAGGACACGGCGGGCCGGGTGGTCGGCAGCCCGCACACCTGCGCGGGCCTGGTCTTCGGGCCGGAGCTGTCCGAGCGAACCTGCGGCCCGGTCACGCTGACCCCGCCGCGCGGCCGGCGGTACGTGCTGGTGCAGAGCTGGCGCGTGTACGACAACGACGGCTCGGCGATCCGGGGCGAGGCGAAGAGCGCGGAGTTCGCGTACTGAGCGGGGCAGCGCGCCGGGCGGCGGTGGACTACGGTCTCGTCTCGTCATTGCCAGCCGCCCGCCCTGCCCGAGGAGCCCCGCGATGCGCCGGATCCTGGTCACCGCCTTCACCGCTTCCGCTCTGGCGCTCGCCGCCTGCGGTTCCGACACGGACGCCGCGCCCACCGGCGGCGCGTCCCCGGCCGCCGACGGCGAAGCGGCCGCCACCGCGAGCGCGTGCGGTGAGGCCGTCGCGGTCAGCAAGACGGGCGTGAGCGGCTTCGACGCGGGCGTCGAGAATTTGCTCAAGGTGGCGCTGGAAGGCGACGAGGCGAAGGCGGACGCGGCCGAGAAGGAGTTCCGCGCGGTCCTGACGGGTTGGTCCGACAAGCTGACGGCACTCGCCGCCGAACCGGTAGCGGCCGACGTCAAGGTCGCCCTAACCGACGGCGCGGCCACCGTCAAAAAGATCGCGGACCCGAACGACAACACCCCGGTCAACGCGGCGAAGGAAGAGCTGGCCGGGGTCGCCGACAAGATCGGCGCAGCCTGCGCCTAAGGTCTGATGCCTTTTAGGACCACGTCGAGGTACGGCGGGATGGTCGTGCCGCTGGTCGGGTCCTTCGGCAGGGCCGAGATCATCGTGAACAGTTGGAGCGCGGTCAGGTCCGGTCGGACCAGGCCGGCCGCGCGGGCGCGGTCGAAGAGTTGGCCGAAGCTCGCTCGCATCGGTGCGCAGGCCGCGGCGACCGGTGAGGCGTCGTCGGCGACGCCCTCGGCGACGCGCCGGGTCATGCCCTGGTAGCAGGCGGCGCTCTCGTCGTAGAGCCGCAGCCACCGGACCAACGCGTCCCATGGGTCCGGCGCCGCGAGCAGGTCGCGGGCGGTGCGGTCGAGCAGGTCGATGGTCTCCGACATGATCGCCGCGAACAGGTGCTCGCGGGTGGGGAACTGCCGGTAGAGGGTGCCCTGCCCGACACCGGCCCGCCGGGCCACCTCTTCCAGCGGCGCCTCCGTGCCGGACTCCGCGAACACGGACTTGCCCGCGGTGAGCAACGCCTCGTAGTTGCGCCTGGCGTCCGCCCGCCTCGCTCTGCCCGCAGTCGCGGAGTTCACAACCCGATCGTACCGAGAAACGGACACCTCGTCCGTATCGTTGGAGGCGCAATCGGACGGACTGTCCGGATTCGTGCGCTGAAGGGCCTGACCATGACCGCCACCACCGAGGCCGTAACCACCGAGTTCCTGCGCCGGCGCTCCGTGCAGGACGCGCGGGGCCTCGGTGAGCTGTTCGCCGACGACATCGACTGGAACGTCCCGGGCAACCCCGACCTGCCCTGGACCGGCCGCCGAACCAGGCGCGAACAGGTGGCGGAGTACTTCGCCACCCTGTGGCACGCCGTGGTGCCCGGCGAGAGCAGCGCGGTCGTCAACAAGGTCCTCGTCGACGGCCCGGACGCGGTCGTCCTCGGCAGGTTCGCCCACACCGCCGGCAGCACCGGCAAGCGCTTCGAAACGCTGGTCGCCCTCCACCTGAGGGTCATCGAAGGCAAGATCGTGCGGCTGCACCTGTACGAGGACACCCTCACGGTGAGCAACGCCTTCCAGGCCTGACGGGCCTATCACGCGTGGCCGCTGCTGGCCAGGTCGCGTTGCGCCAGCCAACGGGTGTACTCGGCCCGGTCCAACGGGTTGCCGTCCGTGCGGGGCCGCCGCGGCGGACGACCTTCGACCGGCCGGTCACCGGCCTGCGTCGAGGTCCACAAACCCTCGCCGTTGGTCAGGTCCGGCAGCCGGCGCTGAGCCTCGGTGACCTCCCGTGCCGGGATGGAACCGATGATTCGCCACGTGTCGCCGACCGTCGTGGTCGTACTGGCCCGCACTCCCTCAACCGACGCGTCGGTGGGCACCGTTTCGTCGACGCGGCCGCCGAGTTGGGCCAGGGCGCTCGTGACCGGGCCGATCGCCGCGACGGGCACGTCTGCCTCGAAGTGGTGGCAGGGCTCGAAGACTCGGGTGCCCGCGATCGCCAGCGCCTGCATCAGGACGTGTGGCGTGAGGTCGCGGAAGTGGCCGGCCCGCGTGATCGGGGACCAGTAGCCGCTGTGGGTCAGCGTCACCCGGATGTCGGTCACCGGCCACCCGCACAAGCCCTGGTCCAGCGTCTGCACGACCGATTCCTCGATCGCCTTGTGGTACGCCAGCGGCAGTGAGCCGAGCTCGACCTCCAGCGCGTACTCGATGCCGGTGCCGGGCTCCACGCGGAGGCCCACCGTGCCGAAGAAGCCGTTGCCGATGATCTCTACTGCGCTTCCGGTGCCGGTCGGGCGTTCCAGGTGGACCAGCTGGCTGGGCGCGAAGGAGGCGGTGATGCCGTACCCCTCGACCAGCGTCGCGGCGATCACCTCCTTCTGCACCTCGCCGTACAGCCGCAGCCCGGTCTCGCCCGTCGCGGTCACCCGGGCCTCGATCAGCGGATCCTCGTCGGCCATCCGGAGCAGGGCGGTGTGCAGGGCCGTGGCCGGCCCGCCGTCGCTCCGCCGCACCACCGTCTCCAGGCTGGGACGCGGGAAGTGGCTTGCGGTGGACAGGCCCGCGGCGGAACCGAGCTGGTCACCGATGCGCACGGTGGACAGCCCGTGCAGCGCCGCGATGTAGCCGGCCGTCAGCGCCGGCGCGTCCCGAGATCCCACCACCGCCACGCCGGTGAGCTGGACGCGGTGCGACTCCACTCGGCCATCCGCACGGCGGCGGAACACCGGGAGGCGCTGACGGGCGGTGAGCGCGCCGCCGTAGGACCGGGCGTAGGCCACCTTCGCACCGCCCGGCCCGCGGGTGATCGCGAAGACCCGGGCGCGCGGCGCCGGCTCCGGAGGCGGCGCGGCCGGGAGCAGGTCACCGATGGCATCGAGCAGTTCCGGCACGCCCGTCCCGGACAGAGCCGACCCGAACAGCACCGGATGTACGAGCCCCGCGGCGGTCTGGGTCCCCAGCGCGGCCCGCAGCGTGTCGTCACCCACCGGGCGGTCCTCGACGTACGCGGCCAACAGCTCGTCGTCCTGCTCGGCCAGCAACGCCAGCCAGTCGCCCGGGGCCGCGGCGAAGCGGGCATCGGGTGTCCCGATGTCCCGGACCGTGCCCAGCGGCGCGATCGCCGGCGTCAGCAACCGGCGCACCTCGGCCAGCAGCTCGGCCTCGCGGGCGCCCGCCCGGTCGATCTTGTTGACGAACAGCAGCGTGGGCAGCCGCAGCGCGCGGCAGGTGCGCATCAGCAGGCGACTGTGCGGTTGCACGCCCTCGACCGCCGAGAGCACCAGGACCGCGCCGTCCAGCACGCCGAGCGCGCGTTCGACCTCGGCCATGAAGTCGCGGTGGCCGGGTGTGTCGATCAGGTTGACCTGCCGGTCGCCGACCCGGAACGCGGTGACGGCTGACCTGATCGTGATGCCGCGCCGGCGCTCGAGCTCGCCGGTGTCGGTCTGGGTGGTGCCCGAGTCGACGCTGCCGAGCCGGTCGATGACCCCGGTGTCGTACAGCAATCGCTCGGTCAGGCTGGTCTTACCGGCGTCGACATGCGCCAGAATCCCGATGTTGACGGTGTGCACGGGCAACGGTGTCCTCGAAAACTCGCACGGATGGGCGGAAGTTTTCGATGCCTCGCATTGCCATGCTCCTGTCGTCGGGACCCGGTTCCTACCGAGCCTCGCAGATCTGACCCGACCGAGCCAGCGGTTTTAGCAGCCCTGGTCGGCCACCCAGGCCCCGGTCAGACCCCGGAAGTGCGCCACGAACCGATCATGTTCGTGCTCCGGGTACGTCGCCCGCACGGTCTCCACGAGCAGCGTGTCGAAGTCCGGTGAGCGGATCCAGTCGTAGACGAGCTCGTCGACGTGGGCGAGCCGGGACGCGCAGAAGTCGGCGTACCGCTCGGTGTCGAAGTAGTCGTCGGTGAGCTTCCGGTAGGCGGCGAGCTTCTCGCGATAGCCGAGGTCGGTGCGGTCGGCGATCTCGAAGTACTGCCGGGTGTTCAGGTCGACCTGGAAGCGCCGGCCGGTCACCACGCAGAACGTGGTCCACCGCAGCAGCGCCTTCATCGCCCACGGGAAGTAGTAGTGCAGCGAGGTCAGCGCCACGTCGGGGCAGGCGTTGGCGTAGTCGATCGGGTAGACCTCGGTGCCCCGGACCAGCGACTCGCACGAGTTGAACTCCCAGCCGAAGAAGGCGTTGACCAGCCGGGAAATGGTCACCACCTCGTCGCCCGTCTCGGCGCTGAGGAAGTCGTGCTCCACCGCGTACCGGTCGTGCATCGGAAGTTCCGGCCGGAACTTCATCACCATCGTCTCGGGACCGATCGACAGCGAACGGCTGAACACGTCGTAGCCCTCGACCGACTGCTGGAGATGCATCAACCGCTCACCCGAAGCGTCGTACGCCGCGTGCAGTTCGGCACTGTCCTTGATCTTCGAGACGCCGACCCACGCGCCACCGTCGTAGGGCTTCATGAACAGCGGATAGCCCAGCTCCGAAGCCACGGAGTCGAGGTCGAACGACTGGTTGTAGCGAGCCGCCGTGTAGGCCCAGCGGGAGTTCTCGAGCGGATGCTTGTACGGCACGAGCACGGTCTCCGGCACCTTGAGACCGAGCCGCATCATCGCGCAGTACGCCGCGTGCTTCTCCATCGACTGGAAGGTGAACGGGCTGTTGAGCAGGTAGACGTCGTCCATCATGGACACTTTCTTGAGCCACTCGCGCGGGTGGTAGTACCAGTACGCGAGCCGGTCGATGACCAACGAGTGGCGGGGCTTGTCACGCAGGTTGAACGGCTCGATGGTGACC
Organism: Asanoa hainanensis; assembly: GCF_900188485.1. Lineage (GTDB taxonomy): Bacteria > Actinomycetota > Actinomycetes > Mycobacteriales > Micromonosporaceae > Asanoa > Asanoa hainanensis. The sequence continues at coordinate 9,025 of NZ_FZPH01000013.1, read as the reverse complement.
CGGGTCGTCTTCAGCCGGTGCTTGCGCCCGGAACCGTCGACCACCGGGCCGAGCCGGTCGACCAGCGCCTCGTAGGCGCGCGGCCAGTCGTCCTCCGTACCCAGCAGAAGCCCGATGATGTGTTCCACGTCGGCCACGTGATGCCTCCCCAGTCAACAGAAGCGCGGTAGGTGATGCGCCCATTGCGCGCGCCACGACGGCCAGTCGTGCGGCACGTCGTGGCCCCACAGGTCCAGCTCGTGCCGGATCCCCTTGTCGGCAAGCAGTTCGGCCACCTGCCGCGTGGAGCGCAGGGCTCCGGTGGTGTCCTCCCATTGCCCCTGACCGCAGACCAGCAGGACCGACAGGCGCGAGCGCAGCCAGTCGAGGTGGTCGCCGTTCAGGTGCCCGAGGTAGTCGGTCGGGCTGTTGAAGTACGTCGCGTCGCCGCGGTCGCCCCAGCCGTGCCAGGCCGCCGGGTCGTAGTTGCCGGAGAAGCACATCGCCAGCGGGAACAGGTCGGCGCGCTTGCAGGCGAAGTTGAGCGAGTGGAAGGCGCCCATCGAGCAGCCGGCGACGGCGATGTCGGCCTCGTCGCCGCCCTGGTCGTCGCGGATGAACGGCACGACCTGCTCGACGATCCACGACTCGAACGCGCCGTGCCGCTGGGCCCGTTCCTCCAGCGGTAGGTGGCGGGCCGCCCAGGAGGCCGCGTCGTACGAGTCGACGCAGAACAGCTTGACCCGCCCGGCGTCGAGCAGGTCGGCCACCGCGTCGACCATGCCGTTGCCGGCGAAGTCGCTCGCCCGGCCCTGCTCGGACGGGAACACCAGCACGGGTCGGCCGTAATGTCCATATCGGACGACGGACCCGGCCGTGCCGATGGCCGGGGAGAACAGCTCGACCCAGTGTTCCCGCACGCTAACCTCCCGACGGCCCACCCCACGAGCCCGGGCCGAACGAGCCCAGGCTCCACGACGTCTCGCCCCACGACCGGGCCAGCAACCGGGTCAGGTGCGGATCGAACGCGTCCCGCCAAGCGGTGAAGTGGTGCCCGTCGGGCACCTCGACCAGCTCGGCCGGATAACCCTGCCGGGCCAACGCGTCCGCCATCTCCTGGTTGTTGGCGAGGTTCTCCTCGACGGTGCCACAGGTCAGCCGCGTCGGCACGGGATGCGCGGCGAACGCGGACGCCACGACCGGCCCGGTGAACCGGGTGATCCGCTGGAAGTACCGGAATCCGGACTCCTGCGGGTCGAGCCTCGGCCGGAAGAAGCTGCCGGACTGGAGGAACAACCCGGCGAACGCGGCCGGGTAGCGGCGCTGGGCGTGCAGCATCGCCAGGCCGCCGAGACTCGCGCCCATTCCGGTGATCCGGCCCTCGAAGCCCAGCTCCTTGCGGAGGGCGTCGAGCACCGGGCCGGCCAGCGTCGCGGCGTAGGCGTTGTTGGCGGAGTACCAGTCGTCGCGCGCGCCGGGACCGAGCAGCACGAGATGGAACGGCGGCAGCGTGCCCGAGCCGACCATCGCCGCCGCGTAGTGGCCGAGGTCGGCGAGCTTGTCGAACTCGGGACCGTCGTGCGCGACCAGCACCCGTTCGCCGGCGCTCGGCGGCGACCAGGCGCGCACGGAGACGTCGGCGTCGAGCGCCGGTGCCGGCGCGGTGAGCTCACGCCAGGTGCCGCGGGCGCCGGGCAGGTCGAGCCAGACGGGCTCCACGTAGTCGCCCCGGTGCAGGACCGACTTGTCGCCGAACGCGCCGCCGACCCGCGCCGGGTTGGCCGGGTCGTTGACCCACTCCTCGCGGCCGTCGAGGTGGCGGAGCCGCAGCTGGTATTCGAGCCGCCAGGCCGCCGGCGCCGGCACGTCGAGGATCCAGGCCTGGTCGCGGTAGGCGAAATCGAGCTGGTCCGCGGGCAGACCGGCGTGCTGCGCCAGGCGTACGCCGGCCAGCTGGTGATCCGGATCGGCGTAGCGGAACGTCAGCCGGCCGTCGACCCATCCCATCGGGGAACTTTAGCCCTGATCACGGTCGCACCGCGAGGAAGATGAATGCGGCGAGCAGCGACAGGTGTACGCCACCCTGCAGCGGAGTGGCCCGCCCCGGCACGACGGTCAGGATGCCGACCAGCACGGTGAGCGCAAGCAGCACGAGCTCGGTGGCGGGCAGGCCCAGGGTGAGCGGCCCGTCCAGCCAGATCGACGCGATCGCGATCGCCGGGATGGTCAGTCCGATGCTGGCCATCGCCGACCCGTACGCGAGGTTGAGGCTGGTCTGGACCCGATCGCGCAGTGCGGCCCGGACCGCGGCCAGCGTCTCCGGCAGCAGCACGAGCAGCGCGATGACCACGCCCACGACGGCGGGCGGGAAGCCGGCCGCGGCGACGCCCTTCTCGATCGTCGGGGAGACCGCCTTCGCGTCGCCGACGACCGCGACCAACGCGACGACCAGCAGCGCGAGGCTGCCGAGCGCGGCCTTGCTCGACGGTGGGTCCGCGTGCTCCTCGGTGTCGACGACCGTGCCGCTCGTGGTGATCGGCAGGAAGTAGTCGCGGTGCCGGACCGTCTGGACGGCGACGAACAGGCCGTAGAGGGCGAGCGAGGCGATGGCGGCGAAGGTGAGCTGGGAGGGGGAGAACTCGGGTCCGGGCTCGCTGGTGGTGAAGGTCGGGAACACGAGGCTGAGGGTGGCCAGCGTGGCGACCGTGGCCAGTGCGCCGCCGGTCCCTTCGGAGTTGAACACGGCGACCCGCCGTCTCAACGCGCCGAGCAGGAGGCTGAGCCCGACGATGCCGTTGCAGGTGATCATCACGGCCGCGAACACGGTGTCTCGGGCGAGGCTGGCGGTCTTCTCGGGCGTACCGCTGATCATGAGCGTGACGATCAGCGCGACCTCGATGAAGGTCACCGCGACGGCGAGGACCAGCGAGCCGAAGGGCTCACCGACCCGCGCGGCCACCACCTCGGCGTGGTGCACGGCGGCGAGGACGGCACCGGCCAGGCAGATCGCCACGAGCGTGGTCGCCCACCCGGGCAGGTCCCGGTTCCAACTCAGGAAGAGCGCGACCAAGGCGATGATAGGTACGCTGATTGTCCAGTTTGTCAGGTACGCACGTCTGGTAACTGCTGCTGCCATGCGAACAAAAATGCCAGACGCTTCATCTTTCAGCCCATGGTCGCGCTCGGGGTGGGGTTGGGCTTCGGCCTGGTCAACATGCCTCCGACGAACTGGAACGCCTGCGGCACAACGGATTTCCAGTAGTCCATGTCGTGCCCGCCGGCGGTGTATCCGCCCGCGATCGGTGGCAGGGGCAGCGCCATCTGGAGGGCTTGGACGTCGTCGAGCAGGGGGTCGTCGAGCCCGCACCACAGCCCGACGGGCTGGGCGCGCAACCGGTCGACGCGCTCGAACACGTCGTCGCCCTTGCTGACCGCGGGCGAGAACGCGGCGACGGTCTTGACGAAACCGCGGAAGGTCTGGGCCAGCCGCAGCCCACCGGCGCCGCCCATCGACCAACCCCAGACGGCGAGGCGGGAGATGTCGAAGCCGCGCTCGGCGCACCAGTTGGGGATGTCTTCGTACACCATGCGCTGCGGGTCGTCCCCGTCGTGCGGCTCCCAACCGCGCCGCCCACCATCGGCGCCGGCCAGCACGAACGGCGGGCTGCCCTTGTGCGTCGCTCTGGTCAGCGCCCGGCCGAAACCCAGGCTCCGGAAGTCCTTGGGCCGGGCCGAGGCGCCGTGCATGACGAGGCAGACCGGCAGGCCCTTGCCGTCTCCGTGGCCGGCCGGGACGGCGGTGTAGAAGTCGACGGTCCTGCCCCGGGCCGGGGACTCCTTGCGCTCGACCCGCTCGTCCCCGGCGGCGACCTCGGGCTCGGTCGTCTGCGCGCTGGAGAGCCCGGCGACGGCGGCCACCCCGAGCCCGGCAACACCGAAAATGGCCGCGTTAAACAAGGTCCGACGTCTCACACCGAATCAACGCTCCGCGCCGACGACCCGTTATGCACCCAATTCAGGCGGTTTCCAGAAACAGATCGAGCGCGCTGAACCCCTCTGGGTCGAACTCCTCGGACCAACCGTGTGGGAGCAGCGTCACCTGCGGGAGCGTGCGGCGGAAAACCCCGGCGAGGTCATCGCCGACGACCAGCGCGAGCGGGAACCGCTTGCTGATCTGGGCCACGATGCGCCCGTCGACGACATGCACCCATTCCTCGTCGCCCGGCTCCCATTCGACGTGGCCGGACCGCGCCGCCGCGACCTCCTCCGCGACCCGCACGGCCTGCCGCTCGCCCCACCCGGCCGGCCCGTCCGTGACCAACCGCCGCAGAACCGAATCAAGATTCAACAACCCCTACCCCGGCTCATCGGCATCCATGAATCGGACGCTATCGATCGAAAGCCAGATACGTGGTCCCCTGTCGGCGAGGTGGAGCGTCTGATCGAGGACAGCGGATAGGGTGCGCTGACGGGAAGAGGAGGCCGGGTGCCGAGCGTCGCGGACTATCTCGAGGTGAGTGTGCCGGCGGCTCGTGCGCAGTGGCGGGCGATTCGGTTGCGGCGGCCGGTCAGTGGGGGGCGGCAGGTCGATTTCACGCCTGTCGAGACTTTGCTCTGTCTGGCCGCTGGGCTGTTGGTCAACCGCCGACGGTATGGCGGGAAGTCCGCTCATCGGGCCGAGGAGCCGCTGCCGACGCTGGCGCGGTTGTTCGCGCGGTCGAACGGCAGCCTGCTCGCCAAGATGGCCAACCTCGAAGGGAGCTGGCCGAACGGTGCCAAGCACGAGGTCGAGGTGGCGGCCACGCTGCTGGCCGATCCGGAGCGGCTCGTCGCCGTCTACCGGCTCTTGCTCCGGGCCGCCCGTGCGGAAGGGCTGACCACCGACGACCTACCCGACTTCCTCGGCCTCGAGCCCGAGGACACCGCTTTCGTGCTGCTCGGGCAGGAGGAGCTCAGCCACGGCGAGATCGAGTCCGACGTGGCGCCGCTCGTGGGCACCTGGGCCGAGAAGCGGCCTGACGTGGCCACCGTGACGACGGAGAAGCTGCTCGTCGCCGCCGTGCGGGTCGGGCAGCATCAGTTCGCCACCAAGGTGTTGCGTAACCATGGTCATCGCTGTGCGTTCTGCGGCTTGCGGGTCGACATCGACGGTGGCCGGGCGCCGCGGATGCTGGTCGCCAGCCACATCAAGCCGTGGGCCAAGAGCACTGCGAGTGAGCGGCTCGACGTCCGGAACGGGTTGGCCGCCTGCCCGACGCACGACGCCGCCTTCGACACCGGGCTGCTTACCGTCAACGGTGGGCTGCGCATCCACGTGAAACCCGAGCTGCGCCGGCAGGTGAAGGAGAACGCGGTGGTGGCGGCCGCGTTCGGGTCGCCGCCGTTGGCCGAGAAGCTGCTTCTGCCGGACGGTTCGATCACTCCGGCCGAGCGGTATCTCGCGTACCACCACGCGAACATCTATCGGCTGGACCTTGGCTGGGCCGGGAAATCGACCTAAGCTGCTGCGTCGGGACCGCACCGCTGGGCAGTGGTGGTGCGGGTTGTCCCTCTACTCAACCCTTCACCTGACCCTTGTCGGGAGCTTTGAGGGTTTAGCGCACGTCTATGCGGACCATAGTCTGCCGTCCATGTTGGGCATCCCTCGTGCCGGGCGGCGTCGCTCGGCTGCTGCGCTGGTCGCTGCCGCGACCCTGTCCGCCTTCACCTTGACCAGCGCGCCCGCGCAAGCCGCACCGCCTGCGGCCGCCGCGGTGGATGCGCCGACCCAGACCTACATCGTGCAGACCTCCGATGCTCCTGCCGCCACCTACAACGGTGGTGTCGCGGGGTTGGCGCCCACCCGCGTCGCCGCCGGGGCCAAGCTCGACAGCGCCAGCAAGAACGTGAAGGCGTACCGGCAGCATCTTGCCCAGAGCAAGAACCGGGTGCTCGACCGCGCCGGGGTGAACAGCAGCAAGGTCAAGTATGACTACACGCTGGTATTCGCCGGGTTCTCCGCCGAGCTCACCGCGGCCGAGGCCGACCGGCTCAAGAAGACGCCGGGCGTGGCCAACGTCTGGAAGAACGAGATCGTGCACTCCGAGACGTTCACGACTCCCGCGTTCGTCGGGCTCGACGGCAAGAGCGGAGCCTGGCGCAAGGAGTTCGGTAGCCCCGAGCGGGCCGGCGAGGGCATGATCATCGGTGTCATCGACTCCGGCTTCTGGCCCGAGAACCCGAGCTTCGGGCCGCTGCCGACGCCCCGCAAGGACCAGAAGACGATCGACGCCAAGTGGAACGGCACCTGTGTCGCCGGCGTCGAGCGGCCCGTCACCTGCAACAACAAGGTGATCGGCGCGCGCTGGTACGCGTCCGGCAACATCTCCCGCGCGAACCCCGGTGAGTTCGACTCGCCGCGCGACTACTACGGGCACGGTTCGCACACCGCCAGCACCGCGGGCGGCAACCACAACGTGACCGCGACCATCAACGGCGCCGTCGCCGGTGTCATCTCCGGCATGGCCCCCGCCGCCCGGCTGTCGATCTACAAGGTGCTGTACGCCAACGCCGCCGGCACCCAGTCGACCGGCAACAGCGTCGACATCGTTGCCGCCATCGACCAGGCCGTGGCCGATGGTGTCGACGTCATCAACTACTCGATCGGCGACAACAACGACGGGTTCGGCGCCGTCGAGTTCGCCTTCCTGAACGCCGCCAACGCCGGCGTGTTCGTCGCCACGTCCGCCGGCAATGCGGGCCCGGGCGCGTCCACCGTCGACAACGGCATGCCGTGGACGACGACCGTCGCCGCCGGCACGCACGACCGGTCGTCGACCAAGACCCTGACGCTCGGCAACGGGCAGGTCTTCCAGGGCGTCGGCACCGGGCCGGCCGCCGTGTCCGCCCCGGTCGTCGACGCGCGCACCAGCGGCGCCGCCGGCAGCACCGAGCTGCTCGCCGCCCAGTGCGTGAGCACCCCGCCGCAGCTCGACCCGGCGAAGGTGGCCGGCAAGATCGTGCTCTGCGAGCGCGGCAACAACGCCCGGGTCGACAAGAGCCTCGCGGTCAAGAACGCGGGCGGCGTCGGCATGATCCAGTTCAACCCGACCGCGAACACGCTCAATGCCGACTACCACGCGGTGCCGTCGATCCACGTCGACCAGGCGGCGGGCGCGGCCGTCAAGGCGTACATCGCCGCCGGCGGCACGCCGACCGCCACGATCTCGGCCGCGAGCAACGCCAAGGTCCGGGCTCCGGTCGTGGCGACGTTCTCCAGCCGCGGCCCCGGCCCGTCCAGCGGCGGTGACCTGATCAAGCCCGACATCATGGCGCCGGGCGTCGACGTGGTCGCCGCGACCGGGCCCGAGAGCCACAACGGCAACCTCTGGGACACCAACAGCGGCACCTCGATGGCCAGCCCGCACATCGCCGGCATCGGCGCGTTGATCCTGGCCAAGCACCCCAACTGGTCGCCGATGATGGTCAAGTCGGCGCTGATGACCACGGCCGGCGTCGTCGACAACGAGGGCAAGCCGATCCAGGACGAGTCCGACGCCAGCAACGCCAACCCGCTGGAGATGGGCGCCGGACAGGTCGCCGCGAAGGACGCGTTCGACCCGGGCCTCGTGTACGACTCCGGGATCACCCAGTGGCTGCAGTACTCGTGCGGCATCGGCGTGCACCTCTCCTCGGGCGGCGAGGACGTCTGCGACAGCGTCGGCACCGTCGACCCGAGCGACTTCAACAACCCGACGCTCGCGGTCGGCGACCTGGCCGGCAAGCAGACCCTGACCCGCACGGTGACCAACGTGAGCAAGCTGCCGGCGCTGTACCTGCCGACCGTGCAGGCCCCGCCCGGCTTCAAGGTCGACGTCTCGCCGAAGCTCATCGCGCTGCTGCCGGGCCGGAAGCAGACCTTCAAGGTGACGATCACCCGTACCACCGGTGCCTTCGGTGAATGGTCCTTCGGCTCGCTGCGCTGGCGCGACCTGCTCGGCCACGACGTGCGCAGCGCGATCGCGGTCCGGCCCGTGCCGGCGGCGGTGCCGCTGGAGGCGGGCGGGTCGGGCGCGTCCGGTCAGACGGCGCTGCGGGTGACGGCCGGCTACGCGGGCACGCTCACCGCGGCGGGCAACGGCTTGCAGGCCGCCACCGTCGACCAGTGGACGCTGGCGGTGAACCAGACGGCCACGGTCACCGCGACCGTGCCGGCGGGCACCAAGCTGGCCCGGTTCGCGACGTTCGACGCCGACTACCCGGCGGGGACGGACATCGACATCACCGTGTTCCGCCAGAACGCCAACGGCACCCTGACGCAGGTCGGGCAGAGCGCCGGCGGCACGTCGGAGGAGTCGGTGACGGTGACCGAAGCCGGCACGTACGTGGCGGCCGTCGTCCTGTTCGCCGCGGCGGGTCCGGTCGACGTCAAGCACCACCGCTGGGCCGTGCCGGCCGGCAACGCGGGCAACCTGACCGTGACGCCGGCGAGCCAACAGGTGACGCTCGCCGGAGCGGCTACGGTCACGGCCGCCTGGAGCGGGCTGACCCCGGGCCAGCGCTACCTAGGCGTCCTCGAATACACCGACGGCACCACGACAGTGGGATCGACGAATCTTCTCGTCGTGGCGTAACCCAGGTTGAGGGAGGGCGTCCGTGGTCTTCGCGGGCGCCCTTCCGCATAAACCAGAAAATCATGTCCCGGGTCCGCCGTGGGCGCGACCGTTGCTCATTGGGTGATCCTGGTGCTGCCTGGTTGTTGGATGGCCGGGTAGCACCTGGGCCGTTAGATCATCGCCAACCGTTGCAGCCCCCGGTTTGAGGGCCTGCGGGAGTTTCCGCGGGGTCTGGCGGTCCGGGACATCCCGACTGGCAACAGGGCTACTGCGCCGTTGAGCGCCCGTCAATGAGCGTCCGGCGGTGATGTCCCGAACCACCAGGTGCTTCCCCACTGGGTTGAGCAGCGGAGGAGCTTGGGTTGAGTGTGACTGATGACGGCGGCGCGGCGCGAGCGGTGAGGGTCGGTGTCGACTGGGCCACCGATGATCATGCGGTGTGTGTCATGGAC
>NZ_FZPH01000023.1 GCF_900188485.1 Asanoa hainanensis | reverse complement strand
GCGGCCCGCAGCACCAGCTCCAGATGCGACATCAGGCGGTGGACCCTGGAACGGTCGAACAGATCCGTCGCGAACTCCACCCGAAACTGCAAACCGTCGGCGGTCTCGTAGGCGCTAATCGACAGATCGAGGGGATGGCTGCCGGCGTCGATGCCGAGCCAGGTGGTTTCGACGCCGTGGAACTGCGGCTCGGGCGTACGTTCCAGCAACTGGATCCCGACCTGGAACAGCGGGTTGCGCGAGGCGTCACGTTCCGTCCGGGTCGCCGCGACAACCATCTCGAAGGGAACATGTCGGCGGCGCCACACTTGAAGAAGCAGGGCTTTCGTGCGGTCCAGCAATTCAGTGAACGTCGGGTCGCCGGAGACGTCGTTGCGGAGCACGAGCATGTTGATGAATGGCCCGATGACGTCCATGAACTCGGGCCCCGGCCGTCCGGCGGCGGCGGTGCCCAGGACGATCTCGGACTGGCGGGTGTGCCGGGCCAGGACGGCCGCGAACGCGGTCGTAAGGATCATCAACATCGATGCGCCGGAGCGTTCGGCGAGGAGGTGCAGGGCCGCGGTCAACTCTGGCGAAAGGGAGCCGGAAATGAGGCTGCTGCGGTAGGTCGGCGCGCTTGGCCGTCGACGGTCGGTTGTCAGCTCGAGCGTCTGTAGGTCGGCAAGGTAGTCACGCCAGAATTCGAGGTCGCGCTCATTGTCGCCGCGTTTTTCGCGCTGCCAGTCGGCGAAGTCGGCGAATTGGACCTCGGGTGGTTCGATCTGTGACTTGTGCCCGTTTAGGTGGGCGTTGTAGCGATCGGCGAGGTCTTTGACGATGAAGCGCATGGACCAGCCGTCTGTGCAGATGTGGTGAACGACGAACGCCAATATATGTGTCTCGGCGTCGAGACGTATAAGCACGAAACGGATCAGCGGACCCGCAGCCAGGTCGAAGGGCTGGCGGACATGGTCCGTCACGATGTTCAGCGCGTGTTGTTCGCGGTCGACGACCGATGGGGTGTCGACCTCGCAGGTGGTGAGCCGCTGGCCGCCGGGCGGTAGCACGAGCGGAACGGGCTCACCGCCGACCTCACGGAACACGGTCCGCAGGATCTCGTGGCGTTCGACGACATCCGCGACGGCGGCTTCCAGCGATTTCGTGTCCAAGGCTCCGACCAGCCGAAACGCCCGAGCGGTGTTGTACGCGGTCAGGCCTGGGGCGAGTTGGTCGACGAACCAGATCTGCCGCTGAGCGGCGGACATCGGTCGCGTCTTCGGATCGGATACCCGTCCAGAGTCTTGACCCGCGCCGACGTTGTGGCTGGTTGCCGTCCGGCTTTCGCCGGTCATCCGGTCACTTCCCCGCTAGTCGGACACATCGCGTCGAGGTAAGCGGAATTGCGGCAACTTCGGACAACTGTGTTGGCCGTGCGTACCGTGCATCTCATGACGCCACCTCCCCGTGTCAACGGGTGCGCGCCATCGCTGGAATGGTGTGACGGCGTGCGACCTCGTCGTCCGTCCTGCGTCTTTATCCCCCGAACAGATGATCTAGATACGCCAATGCGTGCGATCAAAGATGATCAATGAAAGCATAGGTGTCGGTCTTCGGCATCGTCAAGCGGCCCGAAATTCATCTGTGCGCGATGAATGGCGACATACAGGTCTTGACGGTGTACAGGGCATTGCTTAGGTTCGAGAGGTTGACGCGGGGGTGGCCAGCTGCTGCGTGAGACGTGGCCCTTTAGGACTCGCGTGACCTCGAATCGATCGTGTCGGAAACCCGATCTAGAGGAGTTGGCGTGGAACAGTCGACACCATCCCCCTTCTCCGAGCCGCCCGGTCGGCCCGAGAACTACCCGCTGTGGCACGGCTCGACTCCGATGGAGCTGTTCCTCGAACACACGGTGCGCACGGAGAAGTTCTTCGTCGAGGGCCAGGGGATCCGCGTGCGCGACGCGGGCGGTCGGTGGTTCATCGACGGCCGATCGGGCTGCTGGAACATGGGCCTCGGCTACAGCGCCCAAGGGGTCAAGGATGCCATCGCGCGACAGCTTGACGAGTTGCCCACCGCCACGCTGCTCTCGTACGACCGCCCGGCGCAGGTGACCGTGCGCTACGCACGCGCGCTCGTCGACGCGGTCGGCGGGGGCCTCGACTACCTTCGGCTCGGCAACACCGGCTCGCAGATGACCGAGACGGCCGTGATGATGAGCCGATTCATGCGGGTGTTGGAAGGCAACCCGTCCCGCACCGCGGTGCTGTCCTTCGCGGGCAGCTACCACGGCCTCGGGCCCGGCGGCAACGCGATCAGCGGTATGGCGGCCGGTTTCGACTTCTGCGGTCCGCTGCTGCCCGATGTTCACCTCGTGCCCGCCGCTGGATCCTGGACCGACAACGTCCGCGCGAAGATCGAGGAACTGTCCGCGGAGCGGGTCACGTGTGTCATCCTCGAGCCACAAATGGGTGTCATGGGTGTGATTCCCGACGCCGACGACCTCCGCGAGCTGGCTCGGCTGTGCCGGCAGCACGGCATCCACTTCATAGCCGACGAGGTCACCACCGGCTTCGGGCGCATCGGCGCGATGTCTCGGTGCGTCGACCTGGGCATCCGGCCCGACATGTTGGTGCTCGGCAAGAACCTGACCTCGGGCTACGTGCCTATCGCCGCGCTCTTGGTCACCGGTGAGATCTATGAGAAGGCCGCCCGGCCGAACCCGCCTCGGTTCCTGCCCGCCGGCTCGGCCACCGACGGCCATCCGGTTGCCGCTGCCGCGGGCCTGGCCGTGCTGGACATCTTCGAGCGTGACGGAATCCTCGCCCACGTCCGCACCATCGGGGCGCACCTCAGCGAACAGCTGGGGGCCATCCAGGAGAAGCGGCTCGGTGAGTCCCGGGTGGCGGGCGCCGGCCTGATGCTCTCGTTTCCCCTCAGCGAGTCCGGCGGTCAGTCGTGGCCGGTCCCGCGACGTGAGGCTTTCCGCCGTGCCTGCGAGGACCGCGGCCTGCTTGTCAGCTCGGGTGCGGTCGGTGCCTGGATCGTCCCGCCGCTGGTCACCACCGCGGAGGACGGCGACGAGATCGCCGCCATCGTCGATGACGCGCTGGCCGCCGTGCTCGCCGAGACGAAGGAGGGCGCCGCATGACCACGGGAAACGGTTCGAACGCACCAGCACCGGCAGACGACGGCCGCCCTCCACTTGACGAGGCCAGCGCGCCCGCGCTGGTTCTCGACCGGATTCAGGCGACTCTCGACAATCCGCGCGTCGGGCTCAACGACGACTTCTTCGACGCCGGCGGCGACTCCATCCTTGCCGTCCAGGTCATCCAAGACCTACAGAAGCGAACCGGCATCCATATCCCGCTCGCCTACTTCTTCAGCGGACCCACCGCTGGGGAACTCGGCGAGGCACTGCTCGAGCTTGCGGAGGAGGGCTCCGGCGGCGCAGTGACCGGGGACGGTGCCGCTTGAGTCAGGAGACCGAGACTCACGTGCCGTTCGGCAGTGGTCGGTGGATGCTCTGGGAGCACGTGGTTCTCCGTTCCGCGGGCTTTCCAGCCAATGCGGGCCTGCGTCTCGCGGCCTCCGACCTGGCGGCCGAGGCCGACACCCTGCGGTCCAGCGGAGATGCGTCCGCAGAGAGCTTCGCGGCGTTCGAGTCGCGATACGCGGCGGCGCTGGAAGCGTTGCAACCACAGCTACGCCGCATCGCGAAGGACAGCAGGTTCCAGCACGCCCTGGCGTGGCAGAATCACCAGGCGTTGCAGTACGGCGCCATGCCGATGGCCGGCACGCCGGCCGGACCCGTTCGTCGTAACAGCCGGCACCGCCAGCGGGAAGACCTTATAGCCGGCTATTGGCAGCGCTACTGCCTGAAGAACGACTCGATCGGCTTCTTCGGGCCAGTTGGCTGGGTCCGGATCGACCGATCGGCCGGCACCCGCTTCCAGCCGCGCCGCGAGTTCCTCGAGAGCCACGAGATCTTCTTCGAGAGCTGGGCCATCGACCAGCTCGCCGAAGTGATCGGAAAGACCCCGGGAATGGCGCCATGGCTGGCGCCACGGCGTCTGTCCTACCTCGGTGTAGATGACGCCGCAGTCCTTCCGGCTGGACGCCCGCGAAAGGCAGTCAGCCCGACCGTGGCCCAGATCCTGCGACGCTGCAACGGAATCCTGCCAGCTGTCACGCTCGCCGCCGACCTGGTCACGGCCGGTGCCGCAGCGTCGCTCGACGAGGTCTACTCCCTGCTCGAAGACCTGCGGCGGCGGCGATGGATCGTCTGGGAGCTTGAGCTGCCCGCAGATCCCCGCCCTGAGGTGGCTTTACGCCGCCGGCTCGAGCAGATCGGCTCGACAGCGCTGCGTGATCAGTCGCTGTCCATGCTGGACCGGCTGGAGAAGGCGCGCGAATCGGTCAAGGAGGCGTACGAGGATCCCGAGCGTCTGCTGGCCGCGCTGGAGCACCTCGACGAGACCTTCACCGATGTCGTTCGGGGAACTCCAACCCGCAACGCGGGCAAGACCTATGGTGGACGCACCCTGGTGTATCACGACGCGCGCCGCGCGCTCGACGTGTCACTCGGCCGGGACCTCGTCGACGCACTCGCTCCCCTCGAAATGATCTTCAAGAGTGCCGCGTGGTTGACCCACACCGTCGGAGGTCAACTCGACCAGCGGATCAAGACCTTGCGCCTGGAGGCGGGCGCGCGCATTCGTCGACCAGTCGACCTCGGCACGCTGTGGTTCGAATGCATGTCCCTGATCCACGGCCCAGGTCGAGATCTCGTCGACACCGTCGTCGAGGACCTGCAGCGCCGCTGGGCCCAGGTGCTCCACCTGCCGGCCGACGTCGCACACGTCGCGTACACCCAGGCGGATATCGAGCAGGCGGTCGACGCGCAGTTCGGCGCACCCCACTCGGGATGGCACGGCGCGCGTGCGATCAGCCCGGACCTCATGATCGCCGCGGACGACGTCGAGGCCATCAGGCGCGGCCAGTTCCAGGTGGTCCTGGCAGAGCTCCACCTGGCCATCGTCTCCTACCGACACCACTGCTTCGTCAGCCAACATCCTGACCCAGAGCAACTGTTCGCATGTCTTGACCGTGACCACCCACGGCCACGACTGCTGCCCGTACTGCCGAAAGACAACTCCGCCCGACTGACGGTACGCACCCATCCCGCGCTGATCCGACCCAAGGACTTCCTGGTTGCTCTGTACCACCACACGGTCGACCCGATCCGCCCTCGTGTCCTGCTCAGCTCCGACTTGCCCGTACATGACGACGGCGAACGGCTGACCGTACGAGCGCCCGACGGCGAGACGTTCGACGTTCTCGAGTGTTTCTCGGAGCTCCTGCTCGACCTGGTCATCGACGCGTTCGAGATGTTCCCCTCGGGCGACCACCTGCCGCGCGTCACGATCGACCGCCTCGTGGTCAACCGGGAAACCTGGTGGTTCAGCGCGCCAGACCTGGACTTCGTCGATCATCGCTCCGAAGCACGCCGCTTCCTAGAGGTGCGCGCATGGCGCGACGCCCACCGGCTGTCGCGCTGCGTGTTCGTCACCTCGCCGCTGGAGATCAAACCGTTCTTCGTAGACTTCGACAGCCCTGTCTATCTGAACCTGTTCATCAAATCGATGCGGGCCGTGCGAAAGGCGGAATCCGTCGGTCGGGTAAAGCTCACCGAGATGCTACCGACGGCAGAGCAGCTCTGGCTCACGGACGCTGATGGCAAACGATACACATCGGAGCTTCGACTCGTGGCAGTCGACCAACGCCCGACCGACACACTGCTACACGAATCCCAGTCCACCACGGAGATGTGAGCGACACATGGACAAGTACCTCGGCGCGTTGCGCGAACGCGACTTCCGCAACCTCTACGCGGCGCGCGCGTTCTCCTTGTTCGGCGATGGGATGGTGCCGGTCGCACTCGCATTCGCGGTCCTCGAGACTGACAACTCCGCGACCGCGCTCGGTCTGGTGTTGGCGAGCCGCTACCTGGCCTTGGTAGGCATGCTGCTGGTCGGCGGTGTCGTGGCCGACCGGCTGCCCCGCCGGCTCGTCCTGATCAGCTCCGACCTGGTGCGACTGGTCACCCAGGCGCTGATCGCCGTGCTGCTGATCACCGGCACAGCCCAGATCTGGCATCTCGCCGCGCTGGCCTTCGCCTACGGTATCGGCGATGCCTTCTTCCGGCCGACATCCACCGGCATCATCCCGCAGACCGTGTCCAAAGCACGAATGCAACAGGCCAACGCCCTCATCTCCCTGACGTCGAGCTCCTTCACCATCCTCGGCCCGATCGTCGCCGCGATCATCATTGCCGCGGTCGGAGTAGGCTGGGCGTTCGCGCTCGACGCGGCGACGTTCCTCGTCAGCGCGGCATTCATCGCACGTCTTCCCGTGCTGAAAAAGGCTGCCGCGACGTCGGCGAGCTTTGTCGCAGACCTAAAAGAGGGTTGGAGCGAGTTCACCTCACGCCGATGGCTGTGGGTCGACGGCGTCTACTCCGCGTTGGGCAGCTTCGCCGTGCTGGCCCCGTTCCTGACGCTCGGTCCGGTCATCGCCAACAACGAGCTCGGTGGTGCGACCGCATGGGCGACGATCCTCACGGCGTTCGGTATCGGCTCCGTCCTGGGTGGAATCGCTCTGCTTCGCGTTCAACCGACCCGGCCGTTGGTCGCCGCCGTAATACCGCTGACGCTCCTGGCGCTTCCCAACGCGTTGCTCGCCTTGTCGACACCGACCATCGCCATCGCCGTGGGCGCATTTGCGGGAGGCCTGGGACTGGCGTTCTTCAACACGCTGTTCGAGACCACCGTGCAGATGAACGTCCCGCAGCAGTCGTTGTCGCGGATCGCCGCCATCGACTGGATGCTGTCCTCGTCGCTGCTGCCATTGGGCGCGGCGTTGGCTGGGCCCGCGGCAGCTCTCGTGGGTGCTGACAGCGTCTTCTGGTTCTCCGTTGTATGGATCATCGGATCGACCCTCGTGGTCATCTCGGTGCCGGAAATTCGGAGCTTCAGGAGCGCACAGGCGCCGGCCGAGACCGGCGCGGAGCTCGCGAGCAAAAGCGTCGACTCGGACGCTACAGGCGCGAAACCGGTCGTAGCGGAACCGACTGATCCGGCTAGCGCGTCCGCGTCCGTTCCACATACATCTTGATGCCGCGGTAGAGCTGCTCGGCGGGCAGCGTCTCGTGATAGTCGGCCTGCTCGCCGCCTGCCGCTACCTCGTCGCGCACGAACGCGGCGAACTCGTCCTCCGAGGTGCCGCCCGCGACGACCTCGTGCCAGTGGGTGATCTTTGCGCGCAGCCGCGTCAGGTGCTCGTCAGGATCGTCGGCAAAACCGAAGTGCGACAGAGCAAGCCGCGTCGGGCGCAGCGCCTGCATCGCGTCGATGCTGTGCAGCCATGCGTCGAGGTCGAAGTCTGGCGGCGGGGTCGGCGGCGTGATGTGTTTGCCGGGAGCGATCCGGATGCCGCCGGCGTCTCCGGCGAACAAGGTGCCGTCCGGCGCCAGGTAGCTCACGTGGTGCACCGCGTGGCCCGGCGTAGGGACCACCTTCAACCCGCACACCTTCTCGCCGACGGCGTGCAGGTTGGATTCCGGGACGCCGACCAGGGGTCCCCAGAACTCATCGAACCGGTCACCGTATACGCCGCGGGCGCTGAACTCGAGCGCGACCGGGTAGGCGAGGTGGAACCTGCCGACCTCGGACACGTGGACCTGGAGCGCCGGGTTTTCACGGACCAGCGTGCCTGCCGCACCGGCGTGGTCCAGGTGAATATGGGTCACCACGATGTGCCGGAGCTCGGCAACCGTCACATCGTTCGCGTGCAGCCCTCGACGTAACGCGTCGAGAGTCGAGCTTGCCCCGCAGTCGACCAGCGTGGGTCCGTCCGGTGAGTCCAGCAGGTATGCACCCGTGGTGCGCGCTTTTCCGGCAAGGCGAAGATCAATGAGATTGATTGCGGTAACTTCCCCCATGACCCGACACTAATCGTGGCCAGCCTGTCCAACAAGCGCTGTCAGTCATCGGTCGATCTGGATGCTATGGGTTCCGATGTGTGGCAGGCTCCAGGCGATGTCTGAGCACGACGAAGGGACCACGGTGCGGCCGGCCGGTGCCAGCTCGTCCGATTCGAACGATGCCGGGATTGTGGCTCTCGCCATGCTCGCGGCGGACGTCCAGGCTGCGGCATGGGATCTCGACGCGCTTGTCAAGCGGATCGGTGCGATTCGCGAGTCGTACGCCCGGTTAGGTCGGAGAGACGGCTCCGCGCAGGCTGGCATCGCCGCCGCCGCGGACGCCGTGCGTTCAGCTGAACTGGACCTCACCATAGCCGCATCCGCGATCGAGGACGAGGCGCTTGCCGGCGAGCGCGCTGGACAGCCGCTGACCGTGGCGGCTCACCCTTCCACACCGGGCTGCCCGATGTGCGAGACGGCAGGTGCATTCATTCCGACCTCTGATGCCAGGGTGCTGTGTGGCGCATGCGGACACAGCATTGGCGTCAGCGCCACGCGCGAGGCCAGCCGCCATCCGATCCGGGTCGAGTCCACGCCGCAGGAGGGGACGGCTCGATCTCAGCCCTGACCGGTGGAAAGACCTGAAGTCATTCCGCCGCCGTCACGCTCGGACCGTGTCCCGCCTGGTCGCCACGCTGCGCGGGCGCCGGCCGCCGGTTCCAGCCGGCCGAGACCGGATCCGCCTGGCGCCTGACTCTGACCGGCGCCGCCACCGCCGTGCACCTCGACCGGGCCGCGCTGCTCGCGCTGCGGGTCAACGGCGTCGACCTGCTGGGAGGGGACACCTACCAGGCGGCGAACGCCGGCCACGGGAGTCCTACGTCTTGCGCTGGCTCGCAGCCCCAGGCGCGCTGTTCGCGCTCAGTGGGGCGTTGCTGGCGATTCTCTGGGCGGCCATGCGATCGTCGCGCCGCGGCGAGTCGCCGCCGGCCGCGACCTCGTCGACCTCATCGCCCTAATGTTGGCTGAGCCCAAACGTCTGTGGATGCTGCTGCGCGTTGCCGGCCAGGCAGCCTGGGTCTCGGTGATCCGGCCGGCGACGACTGCTGGCCGGTGCGGTTTGCAGCAGGTCTCCACTCGCCTAAATGGAGGTGGCGCTTCAGGCGACCTGATGGTCAGGCCCATGATTGCCGTGGCTGCGGCAGTTGGACGGCGCGGTCCGTGCCTCTAGCCTCGTCGGTCATCAGGCCCGGCCTCGGGTTCGACCGGCGGCGGCTCGAAAGCGACAGGTGTCGGGAAGCCCGGGTACATGTAGCCAGGGCTCCAGTAGGGCATATAGCCGTAGTAGCCGTAGAGGCTTTGGAAATATGGTCGTTGGTCGACGAGGTCCGGCTCGTAGGCCGGCGCCCCGGCGATCTCCTTGCCGGCACGCACCAGGTGCACTTCGTCGTCGGTGACCCTCGCCACCGCGTCGACGGGTACGAACGACGGGGTGGCGCCGAAACCCAGGATCCCGCCGTGCTCGACGCGGAGGAACCGCACCTTCCGTGCCTCGGGATCGATCAGGAGATCCTCCACTTTCCCGATGTCCTCGCCGTCGTGGTCGCGAACGGTGCGGCCGCGTACGTCTTCTGCGGGGTCGGCTACGGTCTGTTGGCTGTCGCTGAGCCGAACGAGTGTGCCTGTCCGGTCCGTCATGCCTCTGCCCTCCTTCTGCGCGGTAGATGGGCTATACCGCACGGCTACCCGCAACGACCGCCTGCTACACCGCTGGTCGGCGAGGCGCAGGGTCGGTGGTGGTGTACTGGGCCGTCGAGATTGGTCGGGTGGCGCGACAGCGCAGAATGGGCGTGGCCGACGCCAGCGATCGGGAGCGGAGACGTACAGCCGATACGAACGGGCGCCGGGGAGAGCACGACTCGGGCCGCGGCCGAAACGCCGGACGGCGGCGAAAGAGGCAGCGGGTCGGCCGCCGGTGGGATCATCCGCGACTCCACGGTCGGGTCGGCTGGAGCACCGCCTCGCTCAGCGGACGTGAGCGCAGGTGCGTGATCCGCTGGTACGCCGTTGCCGGCGTAAATGACCTCGGCGCCGTGTCGCGATGCGATCGCGTCGCGGAAAGCCTCGTTCTCCGGCCTGCTGCAGCGCCTGTTGGTCACGCCGATCGCGGCGTGGGTCGTGGCGGTGGCGTGGCGGGTGCGGTAGTTGGTCCGACCGCGCCCTACATCGCCTCTTTGATGCCGCGGCGGATCAGCCAGGCGTTCACCGGGTACGAGGTCAGGAAGCCGGCCGCCATGCCGATCTGCATGAGGAACCAGAAGGCGGCGGAGTCGGGATGCAGGGGCGCGCTCGGGAAGAAAACGAACACCATCAGCGCCATCCATCCGAACAGGCCGACCTCGAAGGCGGTCAACGAGGCGACGTCCGCCTTCGCCGCGGTGGTGATTCCCTTGCGGAACGACAGCCCGCGCATCGGCGCGATGGCGAAATACTGGAACAGAATTCCGAGCGCGAGCGCCAGGACGTAATCGCCGGCGTACTCCGCCCACAGCGCCCGGCCGGCGATGGTGACGCCGGCGAGGAAGATGGCGGTCTCGGCGATGATGTCGCCGAGCGTGCAGCCGGCTCCGCAGTGCAGCACGCCGACCGAGGTGGTCGCCCATCGTGGCTTGGGCGGTGGATCACCATGGCGGCTCTGCCAGCGTGCTGACATTGGGCGACCCCACCTGTGATAGGCCCAGACGGCGCAGGCGCCGCCGAGCGCCAGCGCTGCCCAGGCCAGCACGGTCAGCCAGGCGGGAGCCACGCTGTCGGTTTACCGCATCGGTCGAACACAAACGTTCGCGACGCCTTCCTCCGCGGGCCGTGCCGGGTCGTCGAAGCCGCGGGCGACGACCACGTCGGTGGAGGAGTTCGGCATGGAGCGGCCGGCCTTCGACGCGAAGTTCCCGAGCTCAGCGCGGGGCACACAGGGCACACCTGCCACGCGCCTCACCGCGATGTTTGACGGGCCGGCGCCAGGGGTAGCCGCCGGATTCGGATCGCAACGGCTCAGCACGGCGACACATGGAGGACGCAGGTGAACCGTCAACGTATCGATGTGTCCACGGCGCTCCTGGCCACCATCGTCGGTCAGGTCCTGCTGATGGGCAGCGCATGGCTGCTGCCCTTCGCGTCGGAGCACAGCGTCACCGCGGACACCATCAGTGAACTCGTACTGGGTCCGTACGGCTTCGTCCAGACCATCGCCTTCGTGGTCGCCGGGCTCGGAATGCTGAGCCTCGCGGCGGCCCTTCGGGTCGTGCTGCCAGCCACGCGCGGAAACCGGGCGAGCACCGTTCTGCTGGGCATCAACGGCGTAGGCCTGCTGGTCGGTGCCGTTGTCCGCACCGACCCGGTGGAGAGCACGGTGGACTGGGACCGGTTGACGGCCGGCGGCGTCGTGCACCTGCTGGCCGCCGCGGTGTCGTTCGTCTGCGTCGTGGCGGCGATGGTCGTCCTTTCGTTCAACTTCGGGCGAAGCCGGGGGTGGCGGACGCTTACGCCGTGGTCCGCCCTGCTGGCCACCGGATCAGTGAGTCTGCTGCTCGCACAGGGCACGCAAGGCTCCGTCTCCGGGTTGTTGCAGCGGCTGCTCGCGACACTGATCGCCGTCTGGGTGGTGATGGTGGCCATCCGGGCCCGATCGTTGGCCACGGAGTCGCACGACGCCGGCGTCGCCATGGACGCTCGCTGAGCGGCGGCGTGTCGTCCACGTCGCGACCACGCCACCGCGGCGCGGCGTCACGGGAGGTCTGCCGGCTATCCGGCCGCGACGGCACATCGGGGTCGAAAACGCCCCGTTGGCCACATGACCATCCCCGAACGCGGTTTGGCGCCGGCGCCAGCGGGTAGCCGCCATGTGCGTGGCGACCTCCATCTTTCGCTGGCGGCGGAAAGGCAGCACCGCCCGCGCGCAGGAGCATGTGCTGCCGCGCTTCAAGGCAGCGTTCCAACACGCCGGGGTCGGGATCGCAGTAGTCGACCAGGACGGCCTGCTCGTCGAGGCCAACCCGGCGTTTGCCGCCACGGTCGCGCTGGCGCCTGAGCAGGCGGCCGGCCGCGCGCTCGCCGACCTTTTCCAACCCGTCCATCGAGACCACGACCTCGGCGGCATCGTCGCCCAGCTCGGCGTACGGGGGCCTGCTCCGCCCGACTCCTACCAGGTGGAGACGAAGGTGCGTGACGTCGCCGGCGACGGGCGTTGGACCATGCTGGTCCTCTCGCGGATCATCGACGGTTCGCCGTTCGTCCTGGCGGTCGGAGTGGACATCACCGAGCAGCACAGGCTCCGGGACCGCCTTCGTCAGCAGGCCAGGCACGATCCGCTGACCTCGTTGGCCAACCGGGCCTTCCTGCAAGAGTGGATGGCGGACGTGGCCCGCCAGGACGGCGATGTGCGAGTCGGGATCTGCTTCGCCGACCTCGACGGGTTCAAGCAAGTGAATGACCACTATGGACATCGCGTCGGCGACCAGTTGCTGACCGCTGTCGCGACCCGGCTCAAGGCGGTCGTGAACTCGTCGGGACAGCTGCTCGGCCGGATCGGCGGCGACGAGTTCGTCGCGCTCGTCGCCGGGCCGAGCGACGTCGACGCGGTCGGTGCGCTGGCGAAGCAGATGATCCGCGCCCTCGTGCCCCCGTTCACCATCGACGGGATGCGACTGAGCATCACGGCCAGCGTCGGCGTCGCCCTCTCGGACCGCCAGCAGCACGAGTTGGATCGTCTGTTGCACAAAGCGGACCAAGGGCTGTACCAAGCCAAACGCGGCGCCCGTGGGACATGGTCGCCCGCACCCGGGCAATGACCTTCCCCGCCGCGGCAGGGAAGGTCATTGCCTTGGCACCGAATACGGCCGTTGCGGTGAGCATTGCTGTCTACCTCTCGTTGTCGATCAATCGCCGGGCCGGCCCGCTGGCTCCGGGGCCGGCGACGGCGGCGCGCCCGAAGGAGCGGGCGGCCCGGAGGAGGGCAACTCGGTGGCGGACGGGGCGGCCGTCGGCTCCGCACTGGCGGACGGTGTCGGCTCGGCCGACGAGGTCGGGCCCGGGGTCGGCGTCGGCGTTGCCGAGGGCGATCGCGGCTCGGCGGTCGGCGAGCGGCTAGGCTCGGCTTCACCCTCGCCTGGCGCCTCCTCGTCCCCGGTTGGCGAGGCGTCCGGCCGGTCCGCGTTCGGCGGCACGTGCGCGGTGTCCGCACCGGTTGCTCCGGCAGCCGGGTCGGTTGGCGCGGCCTGGTCACGTACCTGCGTGATCGTCGGCTCGCACCGCAGGTCGCCCACCCGGAAATCGGTGGGCGTCCCGTGCGACCCGGACCGGAACAGGCCCTCGAGCCGCAGTGCCGCGACCGCGCCAGCCGCCAGCCGCCCGTCCGCTTCGACGACTGCCGTGCGGGCGTCCTGCCGCCAGCGCGCGTCGGAGGCGGCGGACAGGGTCTGGCCGGGCGGCAACAGGAATGTGACCGACCAGGTGGGCCACGCCGCCGACCCGCTGTTCCGCACGGTGAGGCGGGCAGCGAACGTACCGCCGGTGCGGAGCCGGGCGGTGTACTCGGCGGCGCACCCGGCCGCCTCGCCGGCGGGTCCTGCCGCGACGGGGTCCGGCCGGCCGGGGTCGGGCAGATTGGCCATGAGGACGGCGGCGAGCACGATCAGGGGGAGGAACGCGACCACGGCGGATCGGCGGGCGATGACGCCGGCCGGCGGAAGCCCGGGCAGCAGGCGCAGCGGCAGCGGCAGCCGGGTCGTTTCGCCGTCGGGCACGTGGCGGGCGGACCGCAGTTCCGCCGCCACGCGGGCGGCGGAGGGACGGCTTTCCGGATCGGCCGCCACACAGCGGCTGTACAGGTGGGCCACCGCTGGCGGTAAGCCCGAAATCGGCGGCAGTGCGGGCGAGGGATCGGCGTGGCGCGTGGCGATCATCTCGGGTGCGGTGGCCGCCCGCCACGGTCGCGAGCCGACGAGGCACTCGTACAGCAGCAGGCCCAGGCCGTACACGTCACCAGCCGGCTCGGCCGACCCGCCGGTCAGCTGCTCTGGAGCCAGGTAGGCCGGAGTGCCGTATACGACACCCTGGGTGTCGCTGACGTTCTGGCCACGGGCCAGCGCGACGCCGAAGTCGACGACCTTGACGCCGGAGGTACTCAGCATGATGTTGGCTGGCTTCACGTCGCGGTGCACGAGGCCGCGATCGTGGGCGTGGGCGAGGGCGGAAGCCGCGGAGGCGCAGATCGTGGCGGCGTCCCGCCAGGCCATCGGGCCCGACCGGAGGCGCTCAGCCAGCGTCGTCCCGTCGACCAGCTCCATCACCAGGTACGGCAGGTCACCGTGCGGGCCGCCGTCTTCGCCGTAGTCGTACACGTTGGCGATGTTGGGGTGGCTCAGCCGCGCTGCCGACCAGGCCTCGGCCCGGGCGCGTGCCCGGGTCCGCTCGTCGGTCGGCGCGACCGACAGCACCTTGACGGCGACCGGCCGGCTCAGCACCAGGTCGTCGGCCCGCCAGACCTCGCCGATGCCTCCCCGCCCGATCGGCTCGCACAGCCGGTAACGGTCCGCCGTCCGACGCATGACTCTCCCTCCCGTACGCCGATGGCGGCTACCCGGCCGTCGGGAGTGGGAAACGCCTGGCCAACGAACACCTTGTCGGAGATCACCCGACGAACCGGCGACGGACCTTGCGAACACGTTACGGGCGCCGGACAAAGCATCGACGGAACCCCGGACGGTGGTCGAAAGCCCCGCGTTCGGGGCAGCCGTGCGGCAGTGCGTGGTCAACGCCGTCGTTCCGGCGGCGAAGGTACCCGAGGAGCGGAGTTTCGCGATGCGCAGTCTGAGAGTCGTCGCGGGGATCGCGGCGGTGTCACTCGTCCTGGCCGGTTGTGGAGGCGACGACGATGACGGAGCCGCGCCGGGCGGTGGCACCGGCGGTGAGTTCTCCGTGTACGTGTGCGAGCCGGAGCACCTCGTCCCGCAGAACACCAACGAGACGTGCGGTGCGGAGGTGCTGGGTGCGCTGTTCACCTCGCTGGTCGACTACGACGTGGGAACCAACGAGGTGCGGATCGGCGCGGGCACGGCCAGTTCGGTCGAGTCCGACGACCAGCGGGTGTGGACGATCAAGCTGAAGGAGGGTTGGACGTTCCACAACGGTGAGCCGGCAAACGCCGCCGCGTACGCGCGCGGATGGAACGCCGGTGCCTACGGGCCCAACGCCTACGGCAACGCGTACTTCTTCGAGAACATCGCCGGATACGACGACCTGCAGGTGCCGACCGACGCCCCGGCCGGGACGAAGCCGGCGGCCACCGAGATGAGTGGCATCGAGGTCGTCGACGAGTGGACCTTGCGGGTCACGCTGAAGGACGCATTCAGCCAGTTCCCCGTAACCCTGGGCTACACGGCGTTCTACCCCCTCCCAGAGGCGTACACCGGCGATCCGGACGCGTTCGAAGAGCGGCCGATCGGGACCGGACCGTTCCAGATGGACGGTTCATGGCAGCACAACCAGCAGATCAGGGTCCAGCGGTACGACAACTACGCGGGCACCGCGGCGAAGGCCGACGCGATCACGTTCCGCATCTACTCGAACGTGAACACGGGCTACAACGACCTGCTGGGCGGAAACCTCGACATCATGGACTCGCTGCCGCCGGAACGCCTCGGTGACGCGCGGGCCCAGTTCGGCGACCGGCTCATCGAGCGGGCCAGCTCCAACTTCACCTACGTCGGGTTCCCGCTCTACGACGAGCGCTTCGCCGACGTCCGGGTGCGCCGGGCCATCTCGATGGCCATCGACCGGCAGGCCATCATCGACGCGATCTTCAACGGCGCCTACACGCCGGCCGGATCGCTCGTCTCCCCGGTCGTCGCCGGATCGCGCGACAACGCGTGCGGCCAGTGGTGCACCTACCGGCCGGAGGAGGCGCGTCAACTGCTGACGGAAGCCGGCGGCTGGCGGGGCTCGCTGGTGCTGTGGTTCAACAGCGGGTCCGGACACGAGAAGTGGATGGAGGCGGTGTCGAACCAGCTCCGGAGCAACCTGGGCATCTCGTCGATCTCGTTCAAGTCACTGGAGTTCGCCGAGTACCTCGAGCTGCTCGACCAGGAGAAGGTCACCGGGCCGTTCCGGCTCGGTTGGGTGATGGACTATCCGAGCCCGCAGAACTACCTGCAGCCGATCTACTCGACGACCGGTTCCAGCAACAACTTCGGTTACTCCAACGAGCAGGTTGACCAGTTGCTGGCGCGGGGCAACGCCGCGGAGACGGTCGAGGCCGGCATCGAGCTCTACCAGCAGGCCGAGGATCTCGTCCTGGCCGACCTGCCGAACGTACCGATGTGGTTCGGCAAGGTGCAAGGCGCGCACTCGAACGGCGTGTCCAACGTCGCGATCGACGCCTTCACCCGCATCCGGCTGGCCGAGGTGACGGTCAACCAGTAAGTAGTCCCAGGGACCCAGGGGTCGGGCGTACGGCGGGCGCCCGCCCCGCACCCGGAGAGGGGCCAGCCCTTGTTGCGATACACCCTGCGCCGGTTGCTGCAGACCGTGCCGGTGCTGATCGGCACGACGTTCCTCGTGTTCGCGATGGTCTTCGCCATACCCGGTGACCCGATCCGGGCGATGGCCGGTGACCGTCCGATGGCCGAGGGCACTTACCTGGCGCTGCGCGACCGCTACAACCTCGACGACCCGCTGCTCGTCCAGTACGGCAAATACATGGGCGGGCTGGTCCGCGGTGACTTCGGGGAGGACTTCAACGGCCGTGAGGTCGCGGACATCATGGCCGACCGGTTCCCAATCACGATCAAACTGGCTCTGGTCGCGCTGGCGTTCGAGATGCTGCTCGGCATCCTCGCCGGCGTCCTGGCCGCAGTCCGCCGAAAATCGTTCATGGACAGTCTGGTCCTGGTGACAACGACGGCGATCGTCAGCGTCCCGACGTTCGTGCTCGGCTTCACCCTCCAGCTCGCCGTCGGGGTCAAGCTCGGCTGGTTTCCGATCGCCGGTCTCACCGAGGGTTGGCGCAGCTATCTGCTGCCCGGGTTCGTGCTCGGCGCGCTCTCACTCGCCTACGTCGCGCGGTTGACCCGAACCTCCCTGGTGGAGAACCTGCGGGCCGACTATGTCCGCACGGCCACCGCGAAAGGTGCGACGCGCCGCCGCGTTGTGGGCATCCACGCGCTGCGCAACTCGCTCATCCCGGTCGTGACCTTCCTCGGCGTGGACCTCGGCGCGCTGATGGGCGGTGCCATCGTCACCGAGGGCATCTTCAACATTCCGGGCATCGGGCAACAGGTGTTCCTTTCGGTGCGCGCCCAGGAAGGGCCGGTCGTCGTCGGCATCGTGACCGCGCTCGTGCTCGTCTTCGTCCTGGCAAACCTGGCCGTCGACCTGCTCTACGGCCTTCTCGACCCGAGGATCCGCTATGAGTGAGGCGAAGAAGTTCCGTGCCGGGTCCGAGGGGATCGGCGCGCGGGGTGGCGAGGAGAGGGTCGACGCGGCGGCGGGCGGTGAGGCCGTCGAACTGTCCGGCCGGCGGGCCGGGCTGTGGGCCGACGCCTGGCGCGAGCTTCGCCACGACCCCCTGTTCCTGGTCGCCGGCTTCGTGGTGCTGGTCTTCGTCGCCATGGCCGCCTTCCCCGGACTGTTCAGCAGCGTCGACCCGCGGGCCTGCGACCTGTCGCGCTCGCTGGCGCCCCCGGGAGGCGGGCACCCCTTCGGCTACGACCTGCTCGGCTGTGACTACTACGCACGCGTCGTGCACGGAGCCCGGGTGTCCATCGCCATCGGTGTCCTCGCCACCGGGTCCACTGTGGTGATCGCCGTCGTGCTGGGCTCGCTGGCCGGCTATTTCCGCGGTCCGGTCGACACGGTGATCTCCCGCTTGACCGATGTCGTCTTCGGTCTGCCGTTCATCCTCGGCGCCATCGTGCTGCTCTCGGTGGTCGGTACCCGCGGAGTGCTCGAGGTCGGCCTCGTTCTCGTCGCGCTGGGTTGGACCACGATGACCCGCCTGATGCGGTCGTCGGTGCTGTCCGTGGTCAACGCCGACCACGTCAGTGCGGCCAAGGCACTGGGCGCCTCCGACGCGCGCATCCTGGCCACACACGTGTTGCCCAACGCCGTCGCGCCGGTCATGGTGTACGCCACCATCTACGTCGGGATCGTCATCGCGGTGGAGGCGACGCTGTCGTTCCTCGGCGTCGGCCTGCAGCTTCCCGCGATCTCCTGGGGCCTGATGATCTCGGACGCGCAGTACCGGATCAGTGAGGCACCCCATTTGCTGCTGTTCCCCGGGCTGTTCCTCAGCCTGACGGTGCTCAGCTTCATCCTCATGGGCGACGCGCTGCGCGATGCCCTCGACCCGAAACTCCGGTGAGGTGACCGTGGACATCGAGGTGGCATCCGAGACGCCGGTCGGCCCGGGCCGTCCGTTGCTCGAGATAGAGGATCTGCACGTCGAGTTCCGGACCCGCGACGGTGTGGTCAAGGCCGTCAACGGCGTCAGCTACAACGTGCGCCGGGGCGAGACCTTCGCCGTTCTCGGCGAGTCGGGATCGGGCAAGAGCGTCAGCGCGCAGGCGGTGATGGGGATCCTCGACACCCCGCCGGCCCACGTGACCCGCGGCCGGATCTTGTTCGCGGGCGAGGACTTGCTGGCGATGCCGGAGGACCACCGTCGCCGGTTACGTGGCGAACGCCTCTCGATGGTGTTCCAGGACGCGCTCACCGCACTGAACCCCACTTTCACGGTGGGCTGGCAGATCGCCGAGATGCTCCGGATCCGTCGCGGGTTGTCCCGAGCGGACGGTCGGCGCCGGGCGGTCGAGCTGCTCGACCGGGTACGGATTCCGGGTGCGGTCGAACGGGTCACCGACTACCCGCACGAGTTCTCCGGCGGGATGCGACAGCGAGCGATGATAGCGATGGCGCTGGCTCTCGATCCCGACCTGCTCATCGCCGACGAGCCGACGACCGCTCTGGACGTCACGGTCCAGGCGCAGATTCTCGAGCTGCTCGCGGAGCTACAGGAGGAGAACGGCATGGCGCTCGTCCTGATCACGCACGATCTCGGCGTGGTGGCGGAGGTCGCCGACCGGATCGCGGTCATGTACGCCGGGCGGGTCGTCGAGACCGCCGCCGCCCACGAGATCTACCAGGCGCCGGCCCATCCCTACACCGAGGGACTGCTCGCCTCGGTGCCCCGGGTAGCACGGCGCAGGGACCGGTTGGACGCGATCGGTGGTGCGCCGCCCAACCTCGCCCGGATCCCGGCGGGATGTCCCTTCCACCCCCGCTGCGGCTACGAGCGCCCATTGTGTCGCCACGACGAACCGCCGCTCTACCCGGTCGGCGACGGCCGGGGCAGCGCCTGCCACTTCTTCGAGGAGGTTCTCGATGGCCGCGCCTGAGCCGCCGCTGTTGGAGACCGAAGGTCTCGTCAAGCACTACCCGCTGACCCGGGGAGTCGTCTTCCGCAAGAGATACGGCGAGGTGCGGGCCGTCGACGGCGTGGATCTCGCGCTGCGGCGGGGCGAGACTCTCGGTCTCGTGGGCGAGTCCGGCTGCGGCAAGTCGACCCTGGCGCGGGTGCTGATGCGTCTCGAGGAGCCGACCGACGGCGAGATCAGGTTCGCGGGGGAGGACGTGCGACGGATGTCGCGCCGGGCGCTGCGCCAGTACCGGCGCCGCGTGCAACTCATCTTCCAGGACCCGTACTCGTCCCTGGACCCGCGTATGACGGTCGGCGACCTGGTCGCCGAGCCGTTCCGGATCCATCGCGACGTGCTGCCCCGACAGCGGGTGCGGGCCCGGGTGGGTGAGCTGCTCGAGGTCGTCGGGCTCGATCCCGACCATGCCAACCGCTATCCGCACCAGTTCTCCGGCGGCCAGCGCCAGCGGATCTCGATCGCGCGGTCGCTCGCGCTCCGGCCCGACGTCATCATCTGCGACGAGCCCGTCAGCGCCCTGGACGTGTCGGTGCAGGCGCAGGTCGTGAACCTGCTCGGCAAGCTGCAGGCGGAGTTCGGCCTCGCGTACCTGTTCATCGCGCACGACCTGTCGGTCGTGCGGCACATCTGCGAGCGGGTCGCGGTGATGTACCTCGGCAAAGTCGTGGAGACGGGCTCGGAGGCCGAGGTGTACGACCACCCGTGCCACCCGTATACGCAGGCACTGCTGTCCGCCGCGCCCGAGCCAGACCCGGCCCTGCGCGGGCAGCGGAACCGCATCGTCCTGCGCGGCGACGTGCCGAGCCCGATCGACCCGCCGTCGGGCTGCCGGTTTCGCACCCGTTGCTGGAAGGCACAGGATCTGTGCGCGACCGAGGTGCCGTCGCTGGAATGGCGGTCGCGACCCCACCCGGACGCGTGCCATTTCTCCGAGACACGTGGTGTCGTCGGTGTGGACTGACTTTCAGGCCTGGGGAAGCGCGTGTGCGGCACCCGGGTCGGTCGGCAGCTCGACCACGAAGCGTGCGCCGCCCTTCGGCCGGTCCTCCACCCAGACGCGGCCGGCGTGGCGGCGTACCTCCTCGGCGACCAGCGCCAGACCCAGGCCCGTTCCCGCCGAGCCACCCGACGCCCGTCCGAACCGTTCGAAGATCTGCTCGCGAAGGTTTGCCGGCACACCGGGACCGGCGTCGTCCACGACGATCCGGACGGTGTCGCGGCCCGGCTCGACGGTAACGGCGACCACGCCGCCCCCGTGTCGTTGCGCGTTGTCGACCAGGTTGACGACGACCCGTTCGAGCCGGGTCCGGTCGCCGGTGACGATCGCACCGTCGCCGGTGCCGGTGGTGCCGACCACCGGCCGGCCGGCGACGGTGTCCGCCACCTGAACCACCTCGGCCAGCGACAACGGCTCGAACACGAAAGCCCGGTCTGGTGCGGTAGAGATCTCTAGCAGGTCGGTCACGGTGCGCTGGAACCGCCGGACCTCCGCGCGGAGCAGTCCCACGACCTCCCGGTCGGCCGGGGTCAAGGTCGCTCGGCGCGCGTCGAGGATCTCGACCGCGTTGACGATCGTCATCAGCGGCGTCCGCAGCTCGTGGCTGACGTTGGCCGCGAAACGGGCATCCCGCTCGACGCGCCGCCGCAGCGCGGCGACCGTCCGGTTGAACGCGTCCGCGATCATCCGCAGGTCGGCCGCGCGCCCCGGCGACACCCGCGTGTCCAGGTCACCCGAGGCCACGGCCGCCGCGGCCCGCGTGAGCGCCGTGACCGGCCGTAGCGCCGCGGTGGCCGCCCAGCGGCCCAGGGCGATGCCGAGGCCGGTCGTCACCGTTCCCGCCGCGACCAGCACGAGGATCAGCGTCCGTGTCGTTTGCGTGATGTCGGACAGGCCGAACACCTCGACGTATCCAGCGCCGGCCGCCGGCAGCGGCCTGACGTTGACCAGCGACGGCCCGGTCGGCAGCGACACCCGCACGACGAGCTGTCGGCCCGCGACGGCGCTTGCGCGTACGCCCGCCGGCAGGTCGAGGGGATCGGCGGTGACGTTGCTCGTGTACCAGCGCCCGTCCACGTACACCAGGGAATAGGAGGCGATGGGGCGGTCCAGGCCGCGCAGCGTGTCCGCGAGCTGGTCCGGCGCGGCGAGCACGACCTGTTCGATGATCCGTGCATGGATCGCGGCCTGCCGTTCCGTCGTGCGCTCCCGTTGTTCCACCATGACCGGGTATAGCAGCAGCGCGGTGCTGACACCGAGGACGGCGGTGACGGCGAGGGCCACGCCGGCGAACATCAACGCGACCTGGCGGTGCAGGTTCATCGCCGGAAGCGACCCCCGCCCCCGGGGCGCGCTCACGCCACCAGCTTGTAGCCGAGCCCCCGAACGGTGAGCAGATGGCGGGGGTTGCCCGGGTCTCGCTCGACCTTGCCCCGCAACCGGCGTACGTGCACGTCAACCAGGCGTCCGTCACCGAGGTAGTCGTAGCCCCAGACCCGCTGCAGAAGGTCGGTCCGGCTGACCACCTCGCCCGTCCGGCGGGCAAGCTCGACCAACAGCTGAAACTCGGTGCGGGTCAGTGCGACCTGCGCACCATCGCGCAGCACCACCGCCTCGGCGGGCCGGATCTCCAACGGGCCGACCGTGACGGCTGACGGCTCGGTCTCACCGGGCGCGCCGGCCCGTCGCAACAGCGCCCGGACGCGAGCGGCGAGCACCTTGGCCACGAACGGCTTGACGACGTAGTCGTCGGCCCCGGCCTCCAACCCGGCTACCACGTCGTGGCTGTCGGTCCGGGCCGTCACGATGATCAACGGCACGTCGCTGCTCTGGCGCACCTTGCGGCAGACCTCGAGCCCGTCGACGTCGGGCAACATCAGGTCGAGCAGGACGACGTCGACCTGATTGCGGCCGAGATGTTCGAGCGCCTCGGTGCCGGTCGAGGCGACGACGATGTCGAAGCCCTCCTCGCGGAGGGCGAGGGTCAGCACGCGCTGCACCGCGACGTCGTCCTCGACGAGCAGCATCCGCCGGCTCATGGACGCATCCTGCCCGCTCGGGTGCGGGTCAAACCAGCCCTGGCCGGCGGCAGTTTCCCGGTAGGTCTGCTCGGCGACGCGGATGGTGGCGGTCACGACGGGGCGGGTCCGACCGTGAACCGGACAGCTCCGGTGTCATCGGTCCGCGCGTGGAGAACCTTGCCCTCGACCGCCCGCACCGCCTGCTGCTCGATGAAGATCCGGGTCCCCGAGCCGTTGAAGATGGTGTCGCTGCTCTCGGGCGATGCCGCCACGGAGAGGCGCAGGTCTCCTTCCGCGCCGGAGATGCGCAGCGCCGCGCCCGGAGGCACGTCCTCCCCGGTGGCGAGCGCGTTGATCGCGGCCACGGCTTCGTCGGTCACGGTGAGCATGCGGGAACCTCCATCGGTCAGGTGGCGCTTGTGGTCGTGGGGACCAGGCGCGGCTACCCGGGGGCGCGGCGGATGAAACGTCGGCGTCGCGCGGTCGGCGGGGGCCGGAGGTCGAATCGATCGGGCCCACGACGGTTGCCGCACGGATTGGCGTCGAACCGCTTCCCGGGCGGCTCCGCGAGGTTGTATGGGCGCATGTCCGCAACCATTCCGCGCCAGCGAGCCCCGGCATCACCATGGAACGGGGAGCGCACCGATCTCGATCGCCGCGCGTTCGCCGCGCTCATCGTCATGGCCGCGCCGGAGACGACGCCGCGCGCCCGAGACGCCGCCCGCGACCAGGTCATCGGGCTCTACCTGCCATTGGCCCACCGGTTGGCCCGGCGCTACCACGGGGGCGGCGAGCCGATGGACGACCTGGTTCAGGTCGCCGCGATCGGGCTGATCCGCGCGGTCGACCGGTTCGACGCGCGCAAGGGCGAGACCTTCGCCGCCTACGCGATCCCCACCATCGTCGGCGAGCTGCGTCGACACTTCCGTGACCGGGCCTACGACGTCCGGATACCCCGCCGCCTTCAGGAGCATGCGATGCGGGTCCGCTCCGCCGCCGGCGACTTGGCTCAGCGTCTCCGCCGCACGCCCGGCGTCGCCGACCTGGCGCGACACCTCGGGCTCAGCGAGGACGAGGTGATCGAGGCCATGGCCGTCGGCGACGTGCGGACCGCCCTGTCGATCGACTCGCTGAACGGCCCGATCCCGCCCAGTGGCACGCCGCGCGAGCGCGTCGGAGCGGTGGACCCCGAGCTGGAGAACGTCGAGTCCCGCACCATGGTGCGCTCGTTGCTGGCGGAGCTCCCAGCCCGCGAACGCCGTATCGTGTGGCTGCGGTTCTTCGAGGAACGGACGCAGTCCGCGATCGCCGACGAGGTCGGGCTCTCCCAGATGCACGTGTCCCGACTCCTGTCGCGTGCCCTCGAAACGATGCGCCGCGGCGCCGCATCGTGACCGCTTGCGCTCCACCCAAACCTGCGGCGACTGACCGGTCGTCACCGCACGGCGGCTCCGTGCGGTCGAGGCGAGCGCCCTGGCGGCTGACCTGGAGGGGGGAGCGACGGCGTCATCGACACGACACGACGCTCGACGGGCGCCTCCGGACGGACTTCGACGAGCTCGTCGTACAGGCACAGCTTCAGGGGTTCGCCGTCATCGTTCCGGACGGTGCACCGCACGGTCCGGTGGTCGACCTCGACCAGCAGGCGCGTCCCGCGGCGGCGCAGCCGGAACGCCAGCCGGTCGATCCCAGCCGGCAGCCGTGGGTCCAGCGCCAGGAGTTCGTCGTGTTCGCGCAGACCACCGAAACCCTCGACCAGGGTGGACCAGGTGCCCGCGAGCGATGCCATGTGCAGACCGTCGCCGGTGTTGCGGTGCACGTCTCTCAGGTCGACGAGCGCCGCCTCGTACGCGTAGTCGTGTGCCAGCTCGAGGTGCCCGACCTCGGCGCACATCACCGCCTGCGTGCACGCGGAGAGTGAGGAGTCCCGCACGGTGATGCGCTCGTAGTAGTCGACGTTTCGGGCCTTCTGCTCGGCCGTGAACGCGTCCGGGCACCAATGCATGGCGAGCACGAGGTCGGCCTGTTTGACGATCTGGCTGCGATAGAGCCTGAAGTAGGGGACGTGCAGGAGGAGGGGGTGTCGATCCGGTGAGCCGTCGAAGTCCCACGGCGCGTACCGGGTGAAACCCTCGGACTGTGGGTGCACGCCCAGGACTTCGTCGTACGGGACGTACACGGCGTCGGCGGCACGTCTCCACGCGGTGCGCTCGGTGTCGGTCACTCCGAGCCGCTCTGCGACGTCGTCGTTCCGGGCACAGGCGCCGAGGGCGGCGCGCAGGTTGCGGGCAGCCATGAGGTTGGTGAAGACGTTGTCGTCAGCGACCGCGCTGTATTCGTCGGGACCGGTGACCTTGTCGATGTGCCACCTGCCGTCCAGGTCGTGGTGGCCGAGCGAGGCCCACAGCCGGGCGGTCTCGACGAGGAGTTCCGTGCCGCACTCACGGTCGAGAGTCAGGTCGCCGGTGACCACCCGGTACCGCTCCAGCGCGTGGGCGATGACCGCGTTGAGGTGCATCGCGGCCGTGCCGGCCGGCCAGTAGCCGGAGCATTCCTCGCCGCGGATGGTGCGCCACGGGAACGCGGCACCGGCCAGTCCGAGGGTCGCCGCCCGTTCCTTGGCCCTCGGCAGGGTGGCGAACCGCCAGCGCAACGCGTTGGCGGCGGCATCCGGCACCGTGTATGTCAGCAGCGGCAGCGAGAAGCCTTCGGTGTCCCAGAACGCGTGGCCGTCGTATCCCGGTCCCGTCAGTCCCTTGCTCGGAATCGCCCGGCGTTCCGCCCGCGCCCCGGCCTGGAGCACGTGGAAGAGGGCGAACCGCACCGCCTGTTGCAGCACGGGATCGCCGTCGACCTCGACGTCGGCGGCATCCCAGAACTCGTCGAGGTAGCCACGCTGTGCGGCGACCAACCCGTCCCAACCCGTGTGCCGGGCACCACTGACGGCGGCGGCGGCCTGGTCGCGCAGCGCCTGCGGCGATCGGCGTGAGCTCCAGCCGTAGCCGAGGAACTTCAGCACCCTCAACCGCTCGCCCGGCCGTAGCACGCAGGTGATCGTGGTGCGCGCCCAGTCCGGCCGCACGTCGGTCTCCTCGTCGAAGCGGCCGGGTGCCTCCACGATGTGGTCCATCGCGGCCACCATCAGCAACCCGCTGGTGCGGGTGCGGTGCAGCAGGATCGCACCGTGCTGCTCCTGGTCCTGGTCGACCGCCACCAGCGGCCGGTCGAGGGCGGCGGCCACCCGTGGGTCGTCGGACACTCGCGGCTGTTGCTCGTTGGCGACCAGACCGGACTGCACGCGGATCATCACTTCGTCGTCGATCGCCTCGACCTCGTACTCGACGGCAGCGACCGCGCGCTGCGTGAACGAGACCATGCGGGTCGACCGCACCCGGACGGGCTTGCCGGTCGGCGATATCCACTCGACGTCGCGGCGGAGGAGGCCGGCGCGCAGGTCGAGAACCCGCTGATGGGCGACCAGTTCGCCGTACCGGACGTCGAAGGGCTCGTCGTCGACCACCAGGCGGAGGATTTTGCCGTCGGTGACGTCGACGACGGTCTGCCCCTGTTCGGGATATCCGTAGCCGCCCTCGGCGTACGGCAACGGCCGCTCCTCGAAGAACGAGTTCAGATACGTACCCGGGATGACATGGGGCTCACCTTCGTCCAGGTTGCCGCGCAGACCGATGTGGCCGTTGGAGAGCGCGAACACCGACTCGGTCTGGGCCAGGAGATTCGGGTGCAGGGCGGGCTCACGGACCGACCAGGGTTCGACGGGGAAGACCGCACGTCCGATCATGGCTCAATGGTCCCGCACCCCGGCGGTTGGTGCCGGGCGGCGCCGCGGATCAAACCGGCACCTGGATCAGGTGTCATGACGTGTTCACCGGCAAGGACCGCGCGGTGCGGGCCGGTGAGCCCGACCTTTCGCCCGCCAGCGCGGAGAGGGCGCTCGCGCGGTCCCCGAAGATGGGGAAGGCGTGCCGGAGGCGCATCGTGTGCAGGACGGTGAGCAGGAACCGCGACGGCGCCGCGAGGCACAGCGGCACGTGGCGTCGTCTGGCCTCCTGCCGCGCCCGCACCAGCACACCGAGGGCCGCCGAGTCCACGAGGTTGACGCCCTCGAGATCGAGTATCACCGGTCGGCCCGCGGCGATCGGGGCACTGAGCAGGGCCTGCAGCTCGTGGCTCGTCTGCGTGTCGATGTCACCGTTCGCGGCGACCACGACGACGTCGGACTCGCTGTGCACCCCGAAGCGAGCCGGAGAGAAACGCTCCTGCCCGGCCGTCGGGGCGTCGGTGACTCGACCGGGAGCCATGGTCGCGCACCGGGTGCAGCTGTGCCGGCCGGCGGCGAACGGTGATCCCGCCCAACCGATCTCGATGAGCACCGTCCAGACCAGATCCTCGTCGTGTACGCAGGTGTTCGTGGCGGTAACGACGACGCCGCAGCTGTCGCAGATCACGTCGATCGTCGTCCCGGTAGAGCTCGGTACGGCGGTCATGTCATGTCATCTCGTCCTCGTCGATGTCCAGCACCTGCGCCGCGCGCGCGATGGTCAACAGGCGGCGCAGAGACGGCGACGTGGACCAGCGGTACCGTGCAGGTCGCCTGTCGCGTCGTCGCCCCCATCCGCTTCTCCTTCGGCTCCGATCCTCGTCTCGTGCCAGCGTGGTGGACAGGTGTGGCGGAGGTTGCGCTGCGGTGTGTCAGTTGCGTGACAACCGCGGTGGCGGGTGGCCACTGATCCGGGCGACCGCGAGTCTGAAGCCGGCCCACAGCACGCCGGTCACCGCGGACGTGAGGAGCGCCAAGCCGACGTCCGGCTGGAACTGACGGATCGTGCCCAGCGGCGAGCCGAGCAGGCTTGGCATCAGGCTAAGGATGACCCATGCCGCGACAGCGGTGGTCAGCAGCGGAAAAAGCAGGCTGAACCAGCCGAGCCTGCCCGTCTTGGCGCGAAGTTCCGCGCGGTGGACCCACGCCCACATCATGCTGAGAAGGTAGCTGACCGGCAGGAGCACCAGAGCGATGAACAAGGCTTTCCGCGGCCACCGTGACCCCTCATCCCCGTAGTCCAGGCCGATCGCCGCCGCGGTGATGCCATCGCGCAGGTGGCTCGTCTCGCCGAACCCCATTCCGCTGCCGCCGTTGACCAGCACGACCACGCCCGTCCTCCGTCCGGGAATCATGGTCGCGATCGATTCGAAACCGGGGCTTGTCCCGGAGTGCCAGACGCGGCCGTCGGCGGGGTCGACAAACCAGCCAAGGCCGTAGAACGGCGACGTTTCGCCGGCTGGACGCATCATCTGCGCTTTCCCTTCGGCGCTCAACACATCGTTCTCGCCGTTCATCATCATTCGCAGGTAGAGTGCCAGGTCGCCGGCGCTCGCGACGATTCCCCCCTGGGGAGCCGTGCCCCGCTCGGTCCTGTTGTCGGGCAGCGATATCTTGGTGCCGAACCACGGTCGGTGCCCGGTCGCCATGGATTCATGAACTTCGCCGTCGGCGACGAAGCTGTGCGTCATGCCGATCGGCTTCAGGATGTTGAGCGCGACGTAGTCTTGGTATTGCTGGCCGCTCACGACTTCGACCAGGCGGCCGAGGATCTGGTAGTTGGTGTTCGAATACTCCCACCTCTCACCGGGCGGGTGGACCGGAACCACGTCGGCAAGCCGGTCGACCCGGCGTGCGAGCTCGTCCGGTCGTTCGGAGATGTCGGTATGCGGGGCGTTCCCTTGCAGCGTGGAGAAACCGCTCGTGTGACTCAAGAGCTGCCGGATCGTGACGGCGCCCGAGGGCTGGCCCGAGAAACCGTCGAGATAGTGGGAAACCTCGGCGTCCACATTCAACTTGTCCGCTTCGACGAGCTGCATCACTGCCAGCGCGGTGAAGCTCTTGGTGATCGAGCCCGTCAGGAAGGGCGTGTCCGGTGTAATTTTGCGGTCGTCTCCGCGTCTGGCCACACCACGCACGCCGACCGATGTGGTCCTGCCATCGGCAACAGCGGCGTAGGCGAGGCCAGGGACGCCGGAAACACGCATCTCGCTGTCGATGAAATCGTCAATCGATTCGACCGGAACCCGTGAGGGCAGGGCTGCGATGAGCCCGGCCGCGACGAAGACGAGAAGGCGCCGCATTGTCTACCCTCCGCTGCTTCCGGGTGTGGCGCAGGCTGACGCCGCCACCGACGACGCCGAGCGCCTCGATCACCGATCCGGCCGGACGGCGTCCGCCCGACGCGCGGACGGGCGGCTACCCGCAAGGGCTGACGGCGAAACCCTCGAACCGACCGCCAGCGCTACCGCGTCGACCCGACCCTGCGGAGCCATGCCGGGCCCGGCCGGTCGGAGTGTGTTTGAGAACCGCCCGGGAACGGTAGTCGACGCGCGTCCCGGCGGTCACCTCCGCCGGGAGGGTCGGAGGGAGGTTCGATGGACGGCTCGACAGACCCACGCCTGTTCGCCACGCCTATCCCGCCTCGTATGCGGGCTGTCGCGCGCGACCGCTACGGACCGATCAGCCAGGTCGAGGTGCGGACGGTGCCCGTGCCGGCGCCGGCCAAGGACGAGGTGCTGATCGAGGTGCGCGCGGCCGGACTGGACCGGGGGGTCTGGCACGTGGCGACCGGGCTGCCTTACCTGCTACGCATGGCTGGATTCGGGCTGGGGCGCCCACACCAACCAATTCTGGGCATGGACGTCGCGGGCCGGGTGGCAGCCGTCGGGCGTGCTGTGACGCATCTGGCGGTCGGCGATGTCGTGCTGGGGGTCGGAAGCGGAACATTCGCCGAGTACGCGTGCGCGCGTGCCGACCGGCTCGTCACCAAGCCGGCCACCCTGTCCTTCGCGAGGGCTGCTGCCGCGCCGACGTCCGGACTGGCCGCCTTGCAGGCCGTGCATGGGATCGCAGAAGTCAGATCCGGCCAGCGGGTGCTCGTCCTGGGTGCTTCCGGCGGTGTCGGCAGCTTCGCTGTCCAACTGGCCACGTCGGCGGGCGCGGAGGTCACCGGGGTGGCCAGCGCTCCGAAGCTTGACCTGGTCCGGTCCCTCGGTGCTTGCCATGCCGTCGACTACGCCAGCGCCGACGCCACTGACGGGGCGGTTCGCTACAACGTGATTCTCGATGCCGGCGGCCGCATCCCTGTTCCCAGACTTCGCCGAGCGCTGGCCCGGGACGGGACGCTGGTTATCGTCGGCGGCGAGGGGGGCGGCCGGTGGACGGGCGGCGTCGGTCGCCAACTGCGCGCGGTGGCCCTGTCACCGTGGAGCCCGCAAAAGCTGACGACCTTCATCTCGTCGGTGACGTCGGCGCGGCTGGACCAACTCCGCCGTGCGCTGGTCGACGGCCTTGTCCCTGCGGTCGAGCGCACTTACCGCCTCGATCACGCACGCCACGCTCTGGAGGACCTGGAACTGGGGCGCGTCCGCGGGAAAACCGTCATCGAGGTCGGCCCGGGCCGGGGTGACGGGCGCTGAGGTGATCGCGGTAGCCACGCTGACCGCCGACCCGTCGCGTGCGCGCGCCGCCGTTGGGTGGCCGGCGTCCACTGATCTCGTCATGAGACCGTCATGGCACCGCGCGGTTACCGCCATGTCCGGAACCGAGACTGGCAACGTCCGGCGAGATTAAGTCGAACGGGCGACGAGGCGGCCCGCGCGCCCCGACGCCGGATGAGCGGGCCTGTCCTGCCTGGCGTGCCAGCGGTTCGCGGTGCCGGGCGGGGCGGCTCCCGCAACCAGGATCATCACAGTAGGCCCACCCCCACGCCGGAAGGCTCTTCGCGCCCATGTACGACACCGCCTTCCCCGACGATGGTTCGAGGAGTCAAACGCCGGGGCCGGACGGCCACGCGGCGGATCTGGCCCTGGCCAACGCGGTCGTCGCCCGGTTGTCCGCCGATCCCGTGCTGGTGGCGGCCGAGATCCAGGTCGCGGTGCAGAACCGCGTCGTGCTGCTCGGCGGGTACGCATCGACACGGGCCACGCGTACCCACGCCGGCGACTCTGCCTGGCGGGTAGCCGGCGTCTTCGACGTCTGCAACCTGATCCGGGTACCCGTCTGATCGCCGCGTCGTGACCGGACCGCCGGTGGTGCCCTCCTTCCCCCTGCGGGGGCACCACCGGTGAGCAGCGACGGGCCGGCTATCCGGGCTCAGCGGCGGGTGCCGCCGGCTCTGGCAGCGACCCGTCGGGGTACCGCGGAGCGGGCGCGGCGCCGGTCCGCAGCGCGGCGACCTCGGCCCGCAGCGTGCGCAGCTCGGCCAGCACCGCGTCGATGTCCTCTTTGGTCGCCTCGCTGGGTCGATCAGCGGCGGATACGCGTTCCACGATCCAGCTCGCCAGCGAGCCGGTCACGAAACCAATCAATCCGATGCCGCCGATCATCAGCCCGAGCGCGACGAGACGCCCGGCGGCCGTCGCCGGATAGTGGTCGCCGTAGCCCACCGTCGTGATCGTCACGACGCCCCACCACAGCGCCTGCGGGTAGCTCTCGATGTTGCTGTTCGGGCTTCCCCGTTCGGCGTCGAGGACCGCCAGGCCGGCCACCATGACGAGCATGACGGTGCTGGCGCCGACATAGAGGGCGAGCCGGCCGCGGGTCCACCGCTCGGTGCGCCGATTGAGCACCATCAGCGCCGTGACCAGCCGTAGCATCCGTAGCGGGCGAAGGACGGGCAGCACCAACACCGCGAGGTCGAACAGGTTTGTCCGCATGAACCGCCGGCGGTTGGTGCTCAACGCCAGCCGGGCGACGTAGTCGACGCCGAACAGCGCCCAGATCACGACGTTGGCGACCTCACAGGCAACGCGCCACCCCGGTGAGAGGTCCGGTCGCAGGATCGGCACGGCGTAGACCACGATGAACAGGACCGCCAAGGCGGTCAGCGGGCCTGCGGTCCAGTTCTCCCAATGAGTGGTCCTGGGCTCGTCGTCCATGCGCCCAAGAATGCCGCAGGCGGATGCTTCAGGCGACAGCTGGGTACTTGTACCCGTGCACGTCGCGTAGGAGCCACATCCGATAAGGCGGCTGCGGCGGGTCGTTGGTTTGACATCGTGGCGATCCGGGTAGCCGCCCGGCCCCTTGAGTGACAACCGGAAGTCGCTCATCGCCGACGGAGGCCGCGACTGTGTTGACCGTGACCGACAGGGCGCTCGCGGCGATTCCCATGCCAGCGGTGCCGCGATCCCGGGAGAGAACGTGATCTTTCCGTACCCGCCGCCCATGCCCGGCGACCCCTGGTTCCGACGGCCCAGCGGCCGCGGTCCTTCCAGCCACGACGATCTGCTGGCGCTCGCCGTGATGGACGAGCTCTCCGCGGATCCCCACCTCGCCGGCGGCGAGATCCTCGTCGAGGTGCAGAACCGCGTCGTGATCCTCGACGGGGTTGTCCCGTCGGCCCACACGCGTCAGGTCGCCGGGGACGCGGCGTGGCGGGTCGAAGGGGTGTTCGACGTCGCGAACCGGATCTCGGTGGAGTCGCCTCGTCGCCGCTGACGAACGGAGGGCATGGATGAACGCACCACGAGTCGACGTGTCAGCCGCGGTCGCCGATCTGCACGAAACCGTCACGGCCAACAGATGCACGGCACCGCGGGCGCTCAACGACTCCCAGTCGATGGCGCCGTCCAACCGGTCCGTGCCGAACAGTCCCGCCAGGAGCAGAGCCACACCTGCCGTGGCGATCAGGGCTCTGCCTGCTCGCGTACCGGTCGTCGAGGTGATCGCGTGCCGGTTCACGCCATGGTCGGGACTGCCTGCCACCGGGGCGGTGAGCCTGCTGCTCGCCCAGGGCGGTGAGCAGGGCTCGTTCTCGGGCCTGCTGCAGCGCCTGTTGGTCACGCTGATCGCGGCGTGGGCCGTGGCGGTGGCGTGGCGGGTGCGGTCGCTGGTCCGACCGCGCCCTACGTCAACTCTTTGATGCCACGGCCGATCAGCCAGGCGTTCACCGGGCACGATCGGCCGTCTTGCGTACGCGCCTTATTCATGACCTTCGTGCTCGGGGTCGGCATGTCGCTTTCCGATGCCGAGCCGACGCAGCGGGCCGTGCCACGCGGGCGCTTCCGCGGGGTCGTCGAAGCCGCGGGCGACGACCACGTCGGTGGAGGAGTGCAGCAGGATGGACAGGACGATCGCCGCCGCGACGATCTCGAAGATTGTGAAAGCGGCGGCGATGCCTGACGTGAGTACCAGCAGTCCATAGACGACGGACGCGAAGCCCTTGGGGCCGAACCACATCGCGGCGAGCTGCTCGCGCGCGGTCAGGCGGGCGCCCAGGAACGACACCCACAGCGCCACGGGGCGCGCGACGATGATGGCGAACAGCACGAACAGCCACCCTTGCCAGCCGATGTCGCCGAGCAACGCCGGCGTCAACAGAGCGCCGAAGACCAGCAGCGCGGCCAACTTGAACAGCTCCGCGACGAGCTCGCCGAACTCCTCGAAGGCCTCACGCTGGCGTGGGCCGAAGGACGCGACGGTCATGCCCGCGGCGAATGCGGCCAGAAAGAGGTTGCCGTGCGTAACTTTGCCGAGCGCGAGCACGAGCAGGCCGATGGCCACCGCGTTGAGCGGTAGGTACTGCGTCGACGCGGCGAAGAATCGGCTTTGCTCCAGCCGCAGCGCCAGCCACGGCACCACGACACCGATCGCGATGCCCAGCAGGAGCTCGAGCCCGAGCGAGCCCAGATGGAGATCATCGGTCCCGGCCGCGACCGCGAGGAACACCACCACGAAGGGCAGCGCCAACCCGTCGTTGACGCCGGACTCGACGTTGAGCAGCTGACGCAATCGGGCCGGTACCCGTTCGTTGCCGACCAGAGCGGCGGCGAACACGGGGTCGGTGGGCGCGAGCACCGCGCCGATCAGCAGCGACTCGGCCCAGCCGAGGCCGAGGAGAAAATGCGCGACCAGCGCGGTCAGGCCCAGGGTGAGCGGCAGCCCCCAGCCCAGCGCCCGCCCGGGCAACCGCCACGCCGCGCGAAGGTCGGACCAGCCGACCCGCATGCCGTCACTGAACAGGACCGCGAACAGGGCCAGCTCCGCCAGGGTGGTGACGATCGGCGTGTCCGGTTTGATCGACAGCCATCCGAATGCTCCCTCACCGGCCAGGAAGCCCGCGACGAGGAAGACCACCGCGGTCGAGAGCACCGTGCGGTTGGCCAGCGCGGACACCAGGACGGCGAACAACAGCACCCCGGCGAACACCAGCAGCAGCGTCATCGATGCGAACCCTTCGCCGGCAGTGGTGCCGGTGAGCGGTCCGGCGAAGGACACCGTACGGG
Organism: Asanoa hainanensis; assembly: GCF_900188485.1. GTDB lineage: Bacteria > Actinomycetota > Actinomycetes > Mycobacteriales > Micromonosporaceae > Asanoa > Asanoa hainanensis. The sequence continues at coordinate 78,231 of NZ_FZPH01000023.1, read as the reverse complement.
ATGGCGGACTTCCCGGGAATGATCTGACGACGCGATGGGTGGAGGCCGTTCGAAATCCTTTGGTTCGCGGTCGCCGGAAGATGTACATATGCAAGAATCAGCCGATGAGCATGCGGTCCCGGCCATCGCCCGGCGTGCCCGCGGCGGTCGTGCTCGTGTGCGACGAGTGCGAGAGCGCGCTCTCCGCGGCGGTGCACCTGCGGGACTGGTACGTGCTGTGGCCGGTGGCCGTCGGCGCGGGCTGGCGTGGCGAGCCGCACCCCTTCGGCGTGCACCACTGCGCGCAGTGCGCGGGCCCGGAGTCAGGCGCGAGGTGAGGCCACGACCGCCGGCGGCGCCAGGCCGAACAGGCCCTGCAGGCCAGAGACCCACAGCACCCGGCGCACGAAGGGCGACGGCGCCTCGATCGTCAGCACCGCCCCGGCGGCGGCGGCCGCCCGATGGCAGGAGACCAGCGTGCCCAACGCCGTCGAATCGGCCAGCGTGACCAGGTGCATGTCGACGACGATCCGGCTCAGCCGGATTCGGGACAGCAGGGCGAGAACCTCGTCGTGCAGCAGGCCGGCGTTCGCCCCGTCGAACTCGCCCACCAGCCGGATTCGGGCAGTGTCGACGCCTGCGGACGCGCTGTCGATCGGCATCGTGGCAACCTCCTCGTGGGCGACGCACGAGTGTCCTGAGCGCCGGAGCGCTGCCGGAGCGTAGCATGTACGCGTACAAATAACCTGGTCCGGTTCGTCCGTTGCCGCCGGTGGGGCCAGCCGAGGAAGGAACCCGGTATGCGAGCATGGGCCGGTGGCCATGGCTGAGACGATCAATCGGGGCGGCGCCGTGGACGCACTGGTCGACGACCTGCTGGCGTTGTCCCGCGTGCTGGTCGGCCTGACCGCGCGGACCCTGGCGGCGCTCGACACCGACGTCACGCTCCCGCAATACCGGATGCTCGTCGTGCTCGCCGGCCGCGGCCCGCAGCGCCCGGTCGACCTCGCCACCGAGCTGGGGTTACACCCGTCGACCATCACTCGGACGTCGGACCGGCTGGTCCGGCGCGACCTGGTGCAGCGCCACCACGCCGAACACGACCGCCGCACCATCCGGCTCGGTCTGACCGACGCCGGAAAAGAACTCATCGGTGAGGTGATGCGTCGCCGCGCCGCCGAGCTCCGGGAACTGATCGAGCCGTACGGTCCGGATCTCGACCTGCCTCGGGCGGTGCGCGCGGTCGTGTCCGCGACCGGCGAGCCATCCGAGGCGGAGTGGTGGCGCCGCTGGTCGGAGTCGGCACGCCTCGGGTCTGCCTGAGCGCTCCCGCCGTCACACTTCGGTAAGGGATTTCGGGGACAGAGGTGCGGTGTACTAGAGGCATGATCGCACGTCTGTTGCGTATGCCGCTGGTCTGGATCACGGCGGTGGTGCTGATGTTCGGCATCGGCGCAGGCCTCTACTGGTTCCAGCCGTGGAAGCTCGTCACCGACCGCGAGGTCAACGAAACGTTGGCCGTAGCGCCGCCGTCCTCGGCGTCACCGCCGGCGACCCTGGAGTCGGAGCCCGCGTCCGCCCGGCCGGCGGTTGTGCGGCAGGGACAGTTCATCAGCCACGAACACGACACCAGCGGGGTCGCCCGCATTGTGCGCGGTGTAGACGGATCCCACGTGCTGGAGCTGGTCGATCTGGCCACCTCCAACGGCCCGGACCTGCGGGTGTGGCTGTCCGATCAGCCGGTGCGGCCCGGTGTTGGGGGGTGGCGCGTCTTCGACGACGGGGCCAGCCTGGAACTCGGCAAGCTCAAGGGCAACAAGGGCGACCAGCGGTACGCCATCCCGGCCGGCACGAACCTCGAACAGCTGACGAGCGTGGCGATCTGGTGCAAGCGGTTCTCGGTCTCGTTCGGGGCGGCCAGCCTCGCGGCCGAACGCTCGGGCTGAGCATCCCTGTCCACTACCTCAGACAGGCGTTCGGTCTCGCGGCCGATGTCATGGCCTCGTCATGGGTCCGCAGAGATCTCGCCACTTCGGCGGGAAAACCTAGGACAGGCACGACGCATGACGAGAGGAGTAAACCCATGACGACCATCGACCGTCACCGCGGCACGGCAACGCACGCTCAACCCTCCTGGGTTCCGGATGGCGCTCCGACCTTTCGCACCGTCGCTCACTATCCGACGTATGTCGCCGCCGAACAGGCGACCGAGCACCTGCACGAGCTCGGCGTTTCGGACGAGGACGTCACGATCGTCGGTCGCGGCCTCAATCCCGTGCCGGCCACCGGTCGCCTCGTCGCTTGGGGCGCGAGTGGTCGCACCGCGGCGCTGGGAGCGGCGATCGGAGCTCTGCTCGGTGCCTTTCTCGGGCTCACCGACGCGCTGCCGCCGACAGCCGCGTACGTCATCCTGTCCGGCGCGGCGATCGGAGGCGCAATCGGGGCCGTCGTCGGCTACGTGCGGCACCGGGTGCGTACAACAGGCAACGACCTCGCCCATGCCGTTGGCCTTCGCGCCGACGCGTACCAGATCCAGGTGGACGCCGACCACGTCGATCCGAAACGGGCCGAACACCGCTTGGCCAAGTACTGGCCGATGTGAGGGCCGTCGGGCCGCCCGACGCGGAGCTGTCATCAGACTGCTGGATTTCCGATCGCCGATCGCCATGAACGCGGGGAAATCTAGAGGCCGACATGCTCCCATCCCCGAGGCGACCAGCCTCCTGATCCGGACGGAGACGTCATGACCCTCGTGATAACCACTCATCGTGTTTCCGACCCGTCGATGACCATCGCCATCGCACCGCAGGGCGAGTTCCGGTCCACCGATGCCCAGCTGCTCCGCGACCGGGTCATCGCCGTTCTCGCTGCCACCCGTCCGGAGCGCATTGTGGTGGACCTGCGCGCGGTGCCGGACATCGACGATGCCGGCATCGAGGCGCTGCGGGACGGCCATGATCTCGCCGCCGCGAGCCACGCGCGGCTCGTCGTCTCCGATCCCGAGCCGCGCGTACGGGAAAAGCTCCAGACGGGTGCCCTCGACGAGGTGCTCGGCTCGTGGTGACCATCACCGACCAGGCGCTCTCGGCGATCTCCGTGCTGCTTGCCCAGGACGGTGTGCCCGCCGGTACGGGCCTGCGGATCTCGACTGATCCACATCGTCGGCTGCGCTTGAGCTTCACGCCGCAGCCCCGCGCCGGGGACTCGGTGATCGACCGCGACGGTGCCCGCGTGTTCGTCGAGCCCGACGCCGCACAGGCACTGCTGGGCCGGGCGCTGGACGCCGAGGCGGGCGGCACCAGCGGAGTGCACTTCGCCGTGTGCCGCCAGTTCGATACCGGACCGCCGGTGGTGCCCTCGTTCCCCCCATGAGGGCACCACCGGTGCGACGTCAGTAGCCCACGTCCCGACGGCGCAGTCCGACGTAACCGCCCAGGGCGAGCGCGGCCGCGACGGCCGCCACGGCCACGATCGGCAGCGCGGTCAGGGTCTCGACCGGCGCCTGCGGGGTGTGCGCGAACGGGGAGCCCCGCTGCACCCAGGCGGGAAGGTCGAACGAGTCGCCGAACAGGGCGATCACGGCACAATACGCGACCGCCGTCCAGGCCACCACGGCGGCCGCGCGGGGCAGCCAGCCGATGCCGAGCGCTGCGACGGCGGCGATCGCCAGCACGGCCGGCAGGTATGCGAGCGCCACCCCCACCAGGCGGGGCAGTTGTCCGAGGTCGCAGATGGTGAGGCCGTACGCGAGGCCCTCACCGGCACCGGCGGCGGCCAGGACCAGCGCGCTGCCACCGGCGGCTACGCTGAGGTGGCTGCTCAGCCACGCCCTGCGGCTGGTCGCGGTGGCCAGGAGGGGCTCGGCCCGGCCGCTGGTCTCCTCGGAGCGGGCCCGCAGCGCGGCGCTCACCGCATAGCCGGAGGCGATCAGGGCGAGGGTGACCATCGTCAACGCCTGGAACGCGTCGACCAGGTCCGCCGCCCCGCCCGGTAGGAACTCCGCCACCTCGGGGTTGTCCGCCACGTACTGCTCGATGCTGTCGCCGATCGAGCCGTAGGCGGCGCCCAGCAGGAACAGGCCAACGGTCCAACCCACCAGCGCGCCGCGCTGCAACCGCCAGGCCAGCGCCAGCGGCGAACGCAATGACGCGGTCGCGTGCGCGCGTCCGGGTCGCGGTCGGACCAACCCGGCACCGATGTCGCGGCGCGCGAGCAACGCCATCGCCGCCACGGCCAGGCCGCCGGCGACCGCCGTGGGGATCAGCAGCGGCCACCACCGGTTGTCGACGTAAGGAAACGTGCGTTGCGCCCAGCCGATCGGCGACGCCCAGGACGCGGTCCCGTCGCCGGCGTCGCCGGCGGCCCGCAGCACGAATGCCGCGCCGATGGCGAGCGCGACCGCGCCGTAGGCCGCGCGGACACTCTCGAACACCTGCGCTGCCACGGCAGTCAGGGCGGCGAAGAAGAGACCGACCAAGGCGACAGCGGCTCCGAACAGGAACGACCCCCGGACAGGCAGGCCGGTGCCGGCCGTCACGGCGAACAGCAGCACCGCAACGGCGAGGTTGGCCAGCAGCGCGAGGCCGAGGATGGCCGCGAGCGGTGCGCCGCGCCCGACGCTGGCCGAGCGGACCAGCTCCGCGCGGCCCGACTCCTCGTCCGCCCGGGTGTGCCGGCCGACGAGGAACATGTTCATCAGGGCGACCAGGATCGAGACGAACGCGAGAATCTCGAAGGCGACCTCGCCGCCGATGGTCTCCAGGAGCCGGACCGGACCGCTCATGGCGATCACCGCGGTGTTGCCGCCCAGGGTCCGCCGGAGGTTGGCGAGGTCTTCGGGCGTTTCGTAGAGGTTCTGGCTCTGGGTCGACTGGACCAGGACGAGCAGGGCGGCGCCGAGCAGCCAGACGGGCAGCGCGATGCGCTCGCGGCGCAGCATGAACCGCAGCAGCCGGCCGGACCCGGTCATCGGATCGCCGCCGGCACAGTCCTGGTCTCCTCGTCGCCGTAGTGGCGCAGGAACATCTCCTCGAGGGTCGGGGGTGTGCTGGTCAGGCTCCGCACGCCCAACGGCGCCAACAGACGCACCACGGCGTCCAGCTCGGCGGTGTCCACATCGAACCGGGCGTGGTGGTCGTCGACGACCAGGTCGTGCACTCCGGGCAGCCCGTCGATCCCGGCAGGCGGTCGGGCCGTCTCCACCGTGATCGAGGTGCGGGTCAGGTGACGCAGCTCGCGCAGCGTGCCGGTTTCCACCGTGCGGCCCAGGCGGATGATGCTGACCCGGTCGCACAGCGCCTCGACCTCGGCGAGGATGTGGCTGGAGAGTAGGACCGTGCGACCGTCCTGTTTGGCGCGTTCGACGCATCGCTGGAACTCGGCCTCCATCAGCGGGTCCAGCCCGGAGGTGGGCTCGTCGAGCAGCAGCAGCTCGGCGTGCGACGCGAGCGCGGCGACCAGCGCGACCTTCTGCCGGTTGCCTTTGGAGTACGTCCGCGCCTTCTTGCGTGGGTCGAGGTCGAAGCGTTCGAGCAGCTCGTCGCGGCGGGTGCGGTCGAGACCGCCGCGCATCCGGCCGAGCAGGTCGATCACCTCACCGCCGGTGATGGTGGGCCACAGCGTGACGTCGCCCGGCACGTACGCCAGCCGCCGGTGCAGGGCCACGGCGTCCTGCCAGGGGTCGAGGCCAAGCATGCGGGCGGTTCCGGCGTCGGCACGCAGCAGGCCGAGCAGGATGCGGATGGTGGTGGTCTTGCCGCTCCCGTTGGGTCCGAGGAAGCCGTGGACCTCGCCGGTTCCGACGGTGAGGTCGAGGCCGTCCAGCGCGTGGGATCGGCCGAAGGACTTGGTCAGACCGGCGATCTCGATGGCCGGTCCGTTGACAGCGTTCACGTCATGCTCCTGCGGTGAGGCAACACAGCGATGCGGTACGAGAGGTCGCGCGTTCGGCGCGAGGAGGTGCCCGAGGACGGGCGACGGTGGCTAGTGGGCCGCGGCCGCGGCGGGGCCTTCCGTCGGCGGGTCGGGCACGTACATGAGGTAGTCGTCGAGCATCGACCGGTCGACGAGCAGGCCCTGGGCGAACAGCTCGAGCGCGGGTGCCGTGACCTGGTCGACGTAGCGGCGGAACTGCTCCCGGAAGGCGGCGTGGTCGGCCGCCGGAGGGTGGAGGCCGAACCACAGGAGCATCGCGCCGACGTTCTGGTGTGCGAGGTAGCGGGCGCGGGCGGCGGGGTCACGGCTCGGGCGCACGACGCCGGCGGCCACACCGGCGGCGAGATAGGCGTCGGCGTCGGCGATCATCTGGTCGACCAGCGCCGCGGCGAGCGCACCGCCGGCCTGCAGGCTGCGCACGAGGTAGCGCACGGTCGGTGCGAACCGCTCGGCGCCGGCGAGCTGTGTTAGCAGCGTGAGGGCGGACCCGTCCGTCAACACCTTGGTCTTCTCGGTCCGGACGATCGACAGCACGTGCGCGTCGCAGGCTTTGCGCAGGCCGTCCTTGGAGCCGAAGTGATGGACGACGAGGCCCGCGGTCACACCGGCGTCCGCCGCCACCGCACGCAGCCCGGCGCCGAACCCGTCGCGGCCGAACCGGTCGACGGCGGCGTCCCGGATCCGGTCCGGGGTCGTGGCGTCGCCGCCGCCCCGGTGCTCTGGATCGCGTTCCGTCGATGCCATGCCATCAGATTAAACACTCGTTCAATCGCTGCATAGACCTCGGCTCTGCCGATGCGTCAAGATCCCGTCAAGATCGCGTGTCCACCTTGTCGTCACCGATCGAGCTCGAGCCGTCGCCACGCTCGCACGGTCGCGAGGGTGAAGAGCGCCGGCACGGTCAGGGCGAGGGCCACCTGCGCGCCGCTCACGGAGTCCGGCCGGATCGCCCACAGGGCGGGCGCTGCCAGGGGCAGCCAGGCGCCTGATCCCGCCACCACGGCGACCTGCGCGACGACGATGATGGCGATCGTGGCGGCGACGCCGGCCAGCAGCCCACGTCCGAGAGTCGCCGCCCACGCCGCCGGCAGCGCCAGTCCTCCGGAAAGGACGGTCAGGACGAACTGCCTGGCCAGGCCGCTGGCGGCGGCGCTGTCGAGCGGCCCGAGCCCGAGCAGGAGCCCGACCAGCAGCAGCGCCGCGGTCAGGAGGACGCCGACGAGCACCGTCCAGCACAGGTGGACGACGAGCTTGGCCAGCGCGATCGAGGCCCGGCTGACGGGTAGGCCGTAGAGGCCCGCGATCGTGCCGTCGGCGAACTCGCGGCCGATCGCCCAGCTGAGGACGACGCCGAATCCGAGCAGCGCGCCGGCTGCGGTGACCTGTGCGGCGACGCCGAGCAGGCGGTCCCAGCCGGCGAGGTCGGCGGCCGGGCCGAGCTGGGCGAGCACCTGCTCGTTGCCCCGGTTCGCCGCCCAGGTCAGGGTGGTGGCCAGCACGCTGATGCCGACGACGATGAACAGGCTGGCGGCACGCACGACACGGGCGGCCACGGACTTGACCGCCTCGGCCGTGAGCGCCGCGGGCAGGCCGTTCACCGGGAGAGCCGCTCGTCGTCGGCGTGCACCATGGCGAAGAACGCCCGCTCGATCTCGGACGTGTCCGGTGCGAGCGCGCCGACCACCCGGCCGTGGTTGACGACGGTGACACGATCGGCGATGCGGGCGACCTCGTCGAGATGGTGACTGGAGACGAGGATGCCGGCCCCCGCCGCGGCGCGACGCAGCAGGCTCTCCCTGAGCAGGATCACCCCCGCCGGATCGAGGCTGTTGGTGGGCTCGTCCAGGACGATCGCGGTGGGATCGTGGAGGAGTGCGGCCGCGATACCGAGGCGTTGCCGGTTGCCCTGCGACAGGGTGCCGGCTGTGGTCCGCAGACAGCTCGTGAGCCTCAACTCCTCGGCGACGCGGTCGGCGGCGGTGCGCACGGCGGCGCCGCGTAGTCCCCGCAGCCGCGCCGAGACGCGCAGGTTGGTGTGCCCGTCGAGCTCGGGGTAGACCAGCGGGTGGTCGACGAGGTGGCCCACCCTCGCCCAGACCGTGCTGCCGGCGGTGGCGACGTCCCGACCGTGGACGAGGGCGCGACCGGCGGTGGGGCGCAGCATGCCGAGCAGCAGACGCATCAAAGTGGTCTTGCCTGCGCCGTTGAGGCCGACGAGGGCGTGGATCTCGCCGGCTTCGACGGCCAGGTCGATGCCGGCGACGCCGATGCCCGGTGCGAACCGCCGGACGAGCGCGTGCGCGGCCAGGCGCGGGTCAGGCATCGCCGGAGTCCAAGGTGGTCAGTGCGGCGAGCACGACGTCCGACAGCGGGATGTCGTCGTGCTCGGCCCACTCGTACAGCGCTGTCATCAACGCCGCGAGGGCCGCGCTGGCGGCCACCCGCGCCGGGAGCGCGCCGACGCCGTCACCGCGGAGCTGTTCCGCGATGATCTGCTCGGTGTCGGCGTTGTTGCGCCATGCGGACGCGCGCAGGCTCTGGCTGCGGGCGACGACGCGAACCCGGCGGCGGACCTGCTCGCCGTCGGGCTCCGGCAGGTCCTGCCACGCGCGGCGCAGCCCCCGGGCGGTGCGGGCCAGCGGGGCAAGTGCCCGCGGCTGTGCCGAGATGGCGGCGGCGATGACCGGGTCGTACGGATCGTCGAGGACCAGACGCTCCTTGGTAGGGAAGTGCCGGAACACGGTCATCTCGGTTACGCCGGCCGCGGACGCGATCTGGGCCACCGTCGTCTCCTCGTATCCCTGGCGATCGAAGAGGTCCAGCGCCTGCGCGGCGATCCGCGCCCTGGTGCGCGCCCGCTTGGGCGGCTGTGCCACGGTCACAGCAAAATGTTAGCCGATAACATTCGGCACAACCCGCAATGCGGTGTGACGGCTCCCACCGTTCCGGAGAACCGTGTATCTGTGCAATAGTTTACGCATGGCCGGCCCGGCGAGCGTGCGTGCCTCGTACCGGTGGCTGAGTCTGCTCGTCGCTGTCCTGACCCTCTTCGCCCCGGCGCTGCCGCACTCCGCGGCGGCGCGCGCCACCAACCCCCAGCATCCGTTCGCCGCGGTTGGCGACCGTACGGCCGCGACCGGGCAGCGCACGCCGGACGCGGTTACCGCGTCGGGGGACGACGACGCCGACGAGCGCCCGCGTGATGCGCAGAGCGTCCGCCACGAGCCAGGCCTGGCCGCCTTTGCCGGTCGGGCCGTGCTGCCAGCCCTGTCACCGGACGGCGTGCCACCGTCCCACCCGCGTGGCCAGCCGCGGCGGGGCCGTGACAACCGGGCACCCGGCGGCGACCACCACCCCCATCCGGAGGGGCGAGGACCGCCGCGGCGTCCCTGACGCCTCGAGTCCCGCCCACCAGCCGCCGATGTCGGCGACCCACCTCCGGAGACAGCCATGCCATCCGCCACGCTCCCTTCGCGCCTACCCGTGCACGCCACTTGGCAGCGGGAACGCGTCGAGTCCAACCACCTCGCGACGCACGCCCTGACCACGATGGCCGGTCTCCCGGCCGACGACCCTGGCCGGGTGCGCCTACGTGAGACCGTGATCGCGACCTACCTGCCGATGGCCCGGCGGCTGGCGACCCGCTACTACTCGGGCCGGGAGCCACTGGACGATCTCGCGCAGGTCGCCGCCGTCGGGCTCATCCACGCCGTCGACAGGTTCGACCCGGGACGGTGCGAGGTCTTCGCGGCGTTCGCGGTGCCGACCATCGTCGGCGAGCTGCGCCGACATTTCCGTGATCGGGCAGGTGACCTGCGGATCCCCCGGTCCGTGCAGGAGCTCGCCCCGAGGCTGACCCTTGCACGCGAGTCCCTCGCTCAGGAGCTACGACGCGAGCCGACCACCACGGAGGTCGCGCGGCGGACGGGTGCCAGCGTGGCCGAGGTCGGCGAGGCCGTGGCGTACGCGGGGGTGCACCGCTGCGCCTCGCTCGACCGGCCGACCGAAGCCGACCTGGTCGGGGCCAGCGGGCCGGACCGGTTGGGCGCGGACGACCCCGAGCTGGCTCGAGCCGACCTGCGCCTCACCGTGGAACCGTTGCTCGCGGAGCTGCCCGCACGCGAGCGGCGGATCGTCTGGCTGCGCTTCTGGCGCGATCGCACGCAGTCGGAGATCGCGGCCGAGATGGGGATCTCACAGATGCACGTCTCGCGGTTGCTCAACCAGGCCATGGTCACCATGCGCGACGTGGTGACCCAGTCAAGCCACGGCGGCGGCGCGCGCCGCACGCACGATTGACGGAGACGTCATGCCGGCTCCGGCGTGCTGTCCCGGCGTATCCGCGCAGGCGGCGTCAGCGCCAGGCCCGGCACGAGCACGACGCCCACGGCCAGATGCATTCCGGCCAGCGCGAGCAGGCCGGCCGCCGACGTCGCCGCCAACGGGCCGGCCAGGGACAGGATCAGAACGGGCAGCGCGCACGAGAGCCAGACGACAGCCGCGTGCCGGGTAAGCCGTTCGAGCCCGGCGAGAAGGGCCCACGCGAGCACACCGGCCCCGGCGGCGACCGCCGCGACCTGGCCTGGCCCCACCACGTCGCGAGCGGGCAGGTCCGCTGACCGGGCCAGTCCGGCGGGGACCCGTACCGTCAGGTCGACGCCAAGCACCGGCGTCGCCAGCAGCCACACCAGCAAGGCGGCGGCGGTCCCGCCGCAGACGATCCCGGCCCGCCTCGCCACCTCGGTGCGGGTGCTCACCGTGGCCGCGCGACCGCGAAGCGCACTCCACCCGCGCCGTCCGACTCGGCGTCGAGCGCGGAACCACGCAGCGTCTCGGTCGCCTCCGGGTCAAGGAAGATCCGCGCGTCGGATCGGTCGATCACGGTGTCGCCGGCGTGTGGCCCGGGTGCCAGCGTGAGACGCAACGCTTTCGACGGGTCGGACGAGATGCGCAGCCCGGCGCCGGCGGGCACGTCGTCCTGCGTCAGCAGCACGCAGATCGCGGCGACGGCCTTGTCGGTCAGGGTGAGCACGGCAACCTCCAGCGAACGAAGGGAGCGACGGGGCCGCTCCGGGGAGCGGGCGGCTACCCGGCCGGCTCCGATCCGAAACGCGCTTTCGCGTGCACATGTGCAATGATTGTCACAACCCGCCGGAAAGCTGGTCCAATGTCGAGCGAACAGCACGACGACGTCATGGTGATCCCGGCCGCTCTTGGCGGCTGCGCCGCGGTCGCAGCGGTCGGCCTCGCGGCCGCGGTGGTCGCGTCGACGACCACCGGGCGGCTGCTGGCGGTAGCGGTGACGGTCGGGGTGCTATCGGCCGTGCTCACCGACACGCGCGCCTGGTTGGTGGTGACCGCCGCCGGCGCGGCGACCTTCCTGCTCGTCGTCGACGGCGGGGAGAACGGCTGGCCCTTCCTCGTGATCGTCGGGCTCGCCGCCGTGCTCGGCCGTGGCCAACGCTGGATGCGCCGCCCGGCGGCGTCGAGCACCACATCGCCGAAGGTGGATCACTGAGCGCGAGGCCTTCTCGTCGATCCGGTAAGCTTGGGGAGGAGCGCCGGGAAGTCTGGTCGGCATTTGTTGCTGTCGACCAGAAGGCTCGCACGCATGCTGAAAGCACCACAGAATCGACTTTTCGGTCGGGGCAGTTGGACCGAGACGTCCCGCATCGGGGATATCCTCCGCACCGAGACGGCGGGCGGCCTCCTTCTGCTCGGCGCGGCAGTCCTCGCGTTGCTGTGGGCGAACTCCCCATGGTCCGGTGGCTACCGCTCGCTCGCGGCCGTCGAGCTCGGCCCCGCCTCGTGGCACCTGCACCTCTCGCTCGCCGAATGGGCCGCCGACGGTCTGCTGGCCATCTTCTTCTTCGTCGCGGGACTCGAGCTCAAACGCGAGTTCGTCGCCGGTGACCTGCGGGATCCGCGCCGTGCCGCCCTGCCGGTCGCCGCGGCCGTCGGCGGTGTGGCCGTGCCCGCGGCGATCTACGTCCTGGTCAACAGCCTGTCCGGAGGCGGGTCGATGGACGGGTGGGCCGTGCCGACCGCCACCGACATCGCCTTCGCGTTGGCGGTGCTGGGCCTGATCAGCACACATCTGCCCGCGGCACTGCGCACGTTTCTGTTGACCCTTGCCGTCGTCGACGACCTCATCGCGATCATGATCATCGCGATTTTCTACAGCGGCACTTTGGCCTGGGCGCCACTACTGCTCGCGGTGCTACCGCTCGCCGGGTTCGCGCTGCTGGTGCAACGCCGGGTTCGCTCGTGGTGGTTGCTCCTGCCGCTGGCCGGTGCCACCTGGGTCCTGGTGCACGCCTCGGGAGTGCACGCGACCGTGGCGGGTGTCCTGCTGGCCTTCGTGGTGCCGGTCGTTCGACGCTCGGCCGGGACCGGTCCTGGCCTGGCGGAGCACTTCGAGCACCGGTGGCGTCCGATCTCGGCCGGCATCGCGGTGCCGCTGTTCGCGTTCTTCGCCGCCGGGGTGTCCGTCGCGAGCGCCGGCGGCCTGATCAGCAGCGTGCGCGACCCGGTGACCATCGGCATCGTGGCGGGCCTGGTCGTCGGCAAGACCGTCGGGATCACCGCCTCCACGTGGCTGGTCCAGCGGTTCACCCGTGCCCAGCTGGCCGACGGTCTGTCCTGGTGGGACGTCGTGGGCCTGGCCATGCTGGGCGGCGTCGGCTTCACCGTCTCGCTGCTGATCGGCGAGCTCGCCTTCGGGGTCGGCTCCCTGCGCGACGACCATGCCAAGGTCGGCATCCTGCTCGGCTCGGTGATCGCGGCAGCCCTCGCGGCGGTCGTGCTGCGGGCGCGCAACCGCCACTACCGGATCCTCTGCGCCGAAGAAGAGCGCGACAGTGACGCCGACGGCATACCCGACGCGTACGAGTCGCGCTAGCCGCAGCTACATCAACACGAAGTACCGCAGCCACAGGTACGGCATGGAGACCCCGACGGTGACGAGCGCGACGAGCAGGCCGTACTTGGTGAACTCCCAGAAGCTGATGCGTTTGCCGGCGCGTTCGGCGAGGCCGAGGATGACGACGTTCGCGGACGCGCCGACCGCGGTGGCGTTGCCGCCGAGGTCGGCGCCGAGCGCGAGGGCCCACCACAGCACGTGCGACTGGTCGGTTGCGCCGTTGGCGTTGACGAGGTCGGCGACGACCGGGCTCATCGTCGCGACGTAGGGGATGTTGTCGACGATCGCCGACAGCACCGCCGACCCCCAGAGCAGAACCATGCTCGCCAGCAGCAGCCTGCCTTCGACGGCGTCGGCGATCGCGTCGGACAACCGTCCGATGACGTCGGTGTTGACCAGGGCGCCGACCATGATGAACAGGCCGGCGAAGAAGGCCAGCGTCGGCCATTCGACGTCCTTCGCCACCTCTTGGGCGTCCAGCCGGGACAGGGCGAGCAGGGCGAGACCACCGACCATGGCCACCACGGACGGCTCGAGGTGCAGCACGGTGTGCAGTACGAACGCGATCGTGACGAGCGCCAGGACAACGGAGCTGATCAGAAGCAGCCGCCCGTCCCGGATGGCGTCACGTTCCCGCAGGGCCATCACCTTCTCGACCCGGGCCGGGTCGTACCGGAAGGCTCGTCGGAACATCACCCGGCACAATGCGACGAAGACGACGAGCAGGACGACGACCAGGGGCGCGAGGTGCACCAGGAAGTCGGTGTACGTCAGTCCGCCGCGGCTGGCGATGATGATGTTCGGCGGGTCACCGACCAGCGTCGCCGTCCCACCGATGTTGCTGGCCATGGCCTCGGCGATGAGGAACGGCGCCACTGCGACGTTCAGCCGCTCACAGACCAGGAACGTCACCGGGGCCACGAGCAGCACGGTGGTGACGTTGTCGAGCATCGCCGACGCGACGGCGGTCACCAGCACGAGAATGACCAGCACGCGGAACGGTCGTCCCCGGGCGCGCTTGACCGACCAGATGGCCAGGTACTCGAACGCACCGGTCCGTTTGAGAACCGAGACGATGAGCATCATCCCGAGCAGCAGGAAGATGACGTTCCAGTCGATGCCCGACTCTTCGGAGAAGAACGCGTGTTCGGCGTCGGTCGCGCCGATCAGCAGCATCAGGACGGCGCCACCGAGCGCGGCCGCGACGCGGTGGATCTTCTCCGTGGCGATCAGCCCGTAGGCGACCGCGAAGATCGCGATCGCCGCCCACGCGGTGCCGCTCACGTGTCGAGCATCCGATCGAGCAGCGCGTCCAACGTGATCGCGCCCAGCATGGTTCGGTCGGCGTCGACGACGGCCACCAGCGGCGTGCGGGTGCGGGCCATCAGTGCCGCGATCTCGAGAGCGGTGGCGTCAGGCGCGACCACGGCCAGATCCGGAGCGCGTCGCGGCAGGGCCGCGGCGACCGTGCGGTCACCGAGCTCGCGGAGGAACAGGTCGGCCGCGGCCTCGTCGACGACCCGGGCCAGCGTCGGGTCGTCCTGGCAGTACTGCGGTATCGCCATGCGCAGCACCTGCGTGCCGGCCAGCACCGTGGACGGAAAGCCGCGTTCGTCGACGACGATCAGACCCGGCAGATCCTGCCCGGCCAGCAGCCGGGCCGCCTCGATCGCCGGCGTGTCCAGGCCGACGGTGGGAAAGGCCGCCGCGAGGTCGCGTGCGCGCATCGAAGACGCTCCTTCTCTAGGGCCGTCGATACTCGCAGTCGATCATTGCATGGATGCAGGGCCGACCGACAGCCCGTCGGGAGCCCGCCGCCTCCACGATCGAGCGTGTCCCCGGATGGCCGAATGGCGCGGAGCGCGCGGCCCCGACCCGCCCGGACCGCGCCGAGAGCAGCCAATGCAACCATTGCATGCATGCAATCCAGGCGAGTGACTGACCACGCCTTCTCAACTATTTCTCGCCCGCACCCGCTCACTGATCTCGGCCGCGGGCATCGGCCTGCCGTAAAGCCATCCCTGGGCCACGGGGCAGCCGAGGTCGGCGAGCACCTGGTGGGTCTGGTCGTCCTCGACGCCTTCGGCGACGACCCGCAACCCGAGCGCCCGGCCCATCTCGATGACGGATCGGACCAGCGCTCGGTCGTCGCCGCGCCGGACGATCCCGCGGACCAGGCTCCGGTCAATCTTCACCTCGGTCAGGGGAAGGCGACGCAGGTGTTGCAGCGACGAGAATCCGGTCCCGAAGTCGTCGAGGGAAAGCCCGATTCCCGCGTCCCTGATGCGCGCGACGGCCTGTTCGACGGAAGCCTCGTCTAGAATCAGCTCGCCTTCGGTCACCTCGACGGTGAGCTGCCCTGGACCGATGCCGGCGTCGCCGACCGTGCGCACGAGGTGGTCGACGAACGCGGTGGTGTGCAGGTCGCGCATGCTGATGTTGACCGCGGCGGTCACGGACCTGCCCTCGTCGCGCCAGCGCCGCACCTGGGCCGTCACGTCGGCCACCGCCCGCTCGGTGATCTGGGCCATCAAAGCGGTCGGCTCCGCCACCTCCACCAGGGCGCCGGTGTCCATCGTGCCCCGCACGGGGTGCTGCCAACGCAGCAGCGCCTCGACGCTGGCCAGGTCGCCGGTGGCCACGTCGACCTGCGGCTGGTAGACAAATCTGATCGTCCCGCCTTCGGGCTGGTTCGCCAGTGCGGCGTTGAGGTCACGCAGCAGTGCCAGTCGGCGGGCCGGGTCGCTCACCGGTGTGGGCGCGTAGGCAAGCACCCCGACGCCGGAACCGGCGGCCCGGTGGGCCGCCGCGTCGGCGTGCCTGACGATGGTGGCGAGGTCCTCTCCGTGCGCGGGTGCGAGGACCACGCCGGCGGCGCCGCGGATGTCGAACGGCACCCCGTCGACCAGGGCCGGCCGGTCCAGTGCCCCGACCATGCGCCGGGCCGCCGCCACCGCGGCATCCGGCTCGCGGTGACCGGCCAGCACGATGCCGAACTCGTTGCCTTCCAGCCGACCGATCTCGTCACCGGGGCCGAGCGTCTCCCTCAGCCGGTTGGATACCTCCACCAGGATCCGGTCGCTGATGCGGCGACCGTACGACTCGCTGATCGTCCGGAGCCGGGATCCGTGGAACAACAGGAACGCGAACTCCGTCGGCCGCGAGCGCTCTTCGTCGCGCCCGAGTAGCCGGGCGACCACACCCTCCAGACCCCGCTGGCTCAGCACGCCGGTGAGCGCGTCCTGCCGCAACGCGCGGGTCTGCCGGTCGACCAGGTGGACGAGCTCGTTGAGCGCCCCGATCGGCAGCAGCAGGAGAGCGAACGTCCATCCACGCGGCTCGGCGACGATGACCGGGCCGAGGAACAGCAGCGACGTGCTGGCCAAGACGTTGAGGCCGAGGCCCCGGTTGAAGGTGGTCCGCCAAGGCCGGCCGGTCGTGATCCGGTCCGCCACGATCAGAATTCCGTAGCTGACCACCAGCGCGGCGGCCACGGCCAGCACCACTTGACCGACCGTCGACCCGTCGACCCCCTCCGCCCGACGCAGGGGCCCGACGCCGGTCAGCCGCAGGACGCCCGCGGCCGCCGCGAGCCCGCCGCAGTTGCGCACCACCACCAACGTCGCGTCGCGCACCGGCACTCGCGAACGGGCACAGCCCAACACGTTCGCCGTCGCCTGCACCACGACGGCGGGGGCCAGACCCCAGATGAGCAGGATCCCGAAGCTGAAGCAGATCGACAGGAAGACCGCGCTGCCCGGGTGTCGCCGGTCCCATTCCGCGACCGGGCGCAGGTCCGACGCGATGGCGATGGCGGCCAGGATCCAGAACCCGGCCTGCAGCGTGGTCACCGCGTCACCCCGTCTCCACAGCGCGATAACCGTACTCTGCCAAGACCGAGCCGTCGGGGCTGGTGAGCGGCGCGCTGCGGACGAGAAGATGCACCATCAATGCAGAATGGGGGAGGCGCCCCCGGTGGCCCGACGGCGGCAAGCCTCAGACGAACGTCGCGAGCAGGGCGGTGATGACGGGAATGGCCAATATGACGCCCAGCGCCAGCCAGGCTGCCGGACGCCCGAAGTTGAGTGTCCAGCCGACCCCGAAGCGCTTGGGCACCAGCAGCGCGGGATCGTCGCGGTTCACGTAGATGAGTCCGCCGCGCCAGTTGGCGTCGTCATCCCTGAACCGTGGCGCGCGGGGGGTTTCCTGGGCACCAAGCCGGGCCGCACGACCCACCCGCGCGGCCGTCGCCATGACCGCCACGATTCCCGCGGCTGTCGTGAGGGCGGCCAGCAGGACCGGCGCCGTGTCGGTGCCGCTCTGCCGCCACAGGTGCTGGGCGAGGAAGAACAGCCCAAGGCAGACCGCCGCCGCGAGGAACAGCAGGGCCCGGGCCAGAGCCGCGCCGGCGGTGCGGAACAGGCGTGCCGCCCGCTGTGGGTCGGCCGGATCGAGTGTCGTGGGCGCGCGCAGGGCCAGCCGGGCCAGCAGGGCGATAAGGACGGTCAGGCCCAGTTGTGCGTAGACCGGCAGGAAAGCGGTCGCCGCACTCGTGTGGAGAAACCGGTCGGGCTGCCCGTCGGCGCCGTGGTGCACGGCCAGACGCGACGGCAGGTCGCCGTAGCGGACCGCGCCATAAACAGCTGTGATGGCTATGACCAGCAGCGCCGGCGCCAGCCAGGTCCACGGGTAGCGTTCGGGTGCGGTGCGCAGGTCGGTGTCGGCCGCGGTGGCCGGCTGCGAATCGGCGAACCAGTCCTCGGTGGACTTCGCGGCGAGGACCGCGCGGTGCGCCAGCAGGTAGAGCACGAGGAACGAGGCGACCAGGACAACCGGGGTCGCGATGGCGATCGCGGTGACGTGGTCGGCCGCCGCCGCGACGGACGCCAGAGTGGTGATGGCCCCGAACGCCAGCACACCGACCCAGTAGGTGCGGCGCCAGAGCACGACGACCGGCGCGGTCACCCGGTCGGGAGGCACCCGCACTCCGAACGGGGTGGAGGCCGATGTGGGGACCGGAAGGACCAGGCCGACCGCCACCAATGTGATCATGACGATCAGCTGGATCGCCGCGCCGCTGTCCATGTCGTTGCCTTCCCTCGGCCTCGCGGACTGTTCTATTCACCATAGAACATGGGCTGTAGGGTTTCCACAGCAACGAATTCCGCCGGTCGCCGACTGTCCTATAACGGCCGCCGGCGGTCGCCCCTGCGCTATGGATCGTGGGTCCGTGTACGCGTAGCGTCAGCTGCACGACGGCGATTTCCCGGGGCAGTTCGAAAGCGTTGTCGGATCACCGGTGGTCGTGCGATTCCAGTCAATGTGCTTCCTTTTCACTGACACGCAGGAGGAAGGATGAGAATAGCCATTTCCGGCCGGCGCGCCGGTTATGTCGGCGTCGGACTGTTGGTGGCTGTGGCACTGGTGGTCTACACGATCATGTCGAGCTCGGGCCGGGCGGTGGCGCAACAGAAACTCGCGCCGCGGTTGACCGCCGCGCAGCTGGCCGATGGCATTCTGTTCCGCGACGGCGTCGCCGCCAGACTGCTGCTCGGCAAGGAAACTGGTGCCACGCTGACCCCGGCCCAGCGAGGCCTGGAGCGGGCGGTCGACGCCGCGGTCGCGCGGGACGGCGCATGGGAGGCGAGCTTCGCCACGCGCGTCCAGAGCGGCGACCGCGTCAAGGTCGAACAGGCGCTGCGGGACCTGGGCGTCCTCTATCGCGGGGTGCTCGACGCACAGGTGGGTGCCAAGGCTGTCGACCGGGCGCTCGACAGCACCGTGCGCGCGTTGGGCGAGAGCGTCACCGCTGCCGACCCCTACACGGCGAACTACCAGATCAACATCAACTACGAGATCAACTATGTGGCGGTGGACCTGGCGATCGAGATCGCCGCGCTGATCGTCGTCATCATCGCGGCATTCCTGTCGCCGCAACAGGTGACAGGCCCCGGGACCGGCGCCGGTGCCCGGCTGTCGATCGAAGCCTTCGTGGACCGGGTGGCCACGAACCTGGCCACCACCTGATCGGATCAGCCCCGTCGGCGTGCCGCCCGTCTCTCGGGCGGCACGCCCGCGAGAAAGGTCGAGTCACATGGCAGTCGACCAGGCGATCGCGGACGCCGCACCGCCGGGCGGCGAGGTCGTCGAGCCGCGTGCGCTGGCACGTCAGCTGTTGTCGCGGGTGCTCATGCTGGCGGTCCTGGCAATGCTGCTGGCCGGCTACGTGCTACACGCCTCGCTTCCACCGAACCCACTCAGCCCGCCGCCCGAGCGGCAACTTCGGGTGCGGCTCTTCGTCCCCGAAGGGTGGGCGTTCTTCACCATCAGCCCGCGGTTGCCGCAGCTCTCGCCGATGCGGCCCGACGCGGACGGCCGGTGGCGCCCGGCGGACGCCGGTCACCTCGCGGTGCCCGCCGACGGATTCGGTGCCAACCGCATCCGGCGTGCGCAGGGCACCGAAATGGCCATCCTGCTGCGCGGCGTACACGCCGAGGAATGGCGTCAGTGCGCCGGGACCCCCGCCGACTGCCTGGCGGCCACGCCGGTGCTCGGCACCGTGACCAACGAGGCAACGCGGCCCAGCTTGTGCGGTCCGGTCGGCTTCGTCCGGCAGGAGCCGTTGCCGTGGGCCTGGCGCGGATCGGCCGACCGCACCGTGATGCCGTCTTCCGTCGTCCGCCTGGAGGTGCGCTGTTGAACGCCGTGAACGATGTGGCGGAGAAGGTCTCGACCTGGGCCCGGATGTGTCCCTGGACCTCGATGGTCGGGCTCGCCCGCACTGTGCTGGCAGCCGGGACGTTGCTCACCCTGCTCGCCACCGACCAGCGCGTGCTGCTGTCGCCGCTGGCCGACGGCACCGTCCCGCCGGTGTGCACGGGCGCCGCACGCGCCGGCCTCTGGTGTCTCGTGCCGGACGACCAGCGATGGCTGGCTGTCTTCGTCTCGGTCGCGGTCCTGGTCGTGGTGATCGCGGGATGGCGACCGCGGTTCACCGGTCTGCCGCACTGGTGGGTGGTCTGGAGCTTCACCACGGCGGTCACCCTCCAGGACGGCGGCGACCAGGTGGCGGCCGTCATCACCCTGCTGCTGCTGCCCGTCACGCTGACCGACCCCCGCCGATGGCACTGGTCGCGTGGCCCCGCGCTGGCGGAGAGCGCATTGCCTGGCTGGCCGTGGCTCGTCGCCCGAATGGCACGGGTCCTGTTGCTGGTGCAGGTCGCCGCGATCTACCTGCACTCCGCCATCGCCAAGCTCGGCGTCGCCGAATGGGCCGACGGCACCGCCCTCTGGTACTGGCTGCGCAACCCGCAGTTCGGCGCCGCGGGTTGGCTGAGCCCGCTCACCGATCGGCTGATCATGGCGCCGGCCGCCGTCACGCTGCTCACCTGGGGGGCCATCGCTCTCGAGTTCCTCCTGGGGGCCGCGTTGTTCATGCGGCCCTTCCCGCGACGGGTGCTGCTCGTGGCCGGACTCGGCCTGCACGCCTCCATCATGGCCACGATGGGACTGGTCAGCTTCTTCTGCTCCATGGCGGCGGCGCTAATTCTTTATCTGACTCCGGTCGGGCAGGAGCTCGACGAGTCCTGGCCCGCTCGGCTCGTCACCTGGCTTCGCGCGCAGCATTCATCGGCAATTGGGGAAAAGAGCCGGAATCTGTTGCCGGAAACGACCGGCTAGCACCTGGGGCAGCCGATTTTGTTCTATGCTGAGTAGAACAGACGAGCCCGGGAGCCGACATGATCGTGGTGCTGGACCACGCCAGCCGCGAGCCGATCTACGTGCAGATCCATCGGCAGATCATGCATGCGATCGTGACGGACGCCATGCCGGTCGGCGGTGCGTTGCCCTCGACCCGGCAGCTCGCCCGGGACCTGTCGGTCAACTACCACACTGTCCACAAGGCATACGACCTGCTGCGCGTCCGGGGGGTCGTGGAGATGGCGCCACGCGGTCGTGTGCTCGTCCGTCGACCAGATCCGTTGGGCCCACCCGACGAGTGGCTGGCGGAGTGGGACGCACGCTGCACGACCCTGATCGCGGAGGCCTTGGCGCTGGGGGTCTCGCGTGGCGAGATCCTCAGGCGCTGGCGAGGGCTTTTCGACGCCGTCGAACCAGCGCACCCGGCATGACGCCGCCGACGACGATCGTCGTCACGGCACTGGCGGCCGGCCAGGCTCTGGCAACCAGCCCAACGCGCGGGCTCTCACCCCGAGCTGGAACCGGCTCACCACGCCCGCCACCTCCATCAGCTTCCTGACATCGCGGCGGACCGTCCGTTCCGCCAGGTCGAGGCGGGCGGCGACGGCGGCGTCTGTCAGGCCGTCCGCGAGCCCGGCCAGCACGGCCGCACGGCGCTGGCCGATCGCGCGCACGTCCTGTGCGCTCGGCTCCGCGCTGACCGGCGCCAGCTCCCATATCCACTCGAACAACTCCGCCACCGCACGCACCTGATCGGGAGCGGAGACGACCAACCCGGGCGCTCCCGCCGCGGGCCCACCGAGCACGGCGACGCGATTGTCGGCGACCACGACCGACAACGGCACTGACGTCACCACCCGCACGGGGCCCGGCAGCAAGTTCAAAGAGCTGTCGATCGGCTCGCGGGTGCTCACCGCGTCGGGGCGCGCTTCCGCGAGAACACGCACGACCGGCCGACGCTCCGGCGCGTCGGGCACTTCCATCATCGGCATCAGCGCGGAGAGGACAGTCCCGGCCGCCATCACCATCGCCTCGCGGCATCCGGCCAGTGCGCCGCTGACGCGTCTCACCAGGTCGCCTCCGGCAATGACCTCGACCGCAGGAGACGTCCCCGCGCCGGTCCGCCTGTCGGCTCCGCCGATCGCTTCATCCGTCAGGTGGTGCCAATTCTGGACTTCGTCGAATCTCTCGCCAGTCATCCCGCCCCCGACCCGGGTCAACCACGAATCCACGGAAATATATCGCTGTCAAATTAGCGCAGCATCCGCGAACACGCCGTTCGAGACGGCTGTCCATTGTGGCCCCACGATCGAGTGAGGGCGCGAAAGCCCTAGACGGACAGGGCTTCAGGAATTGTGGCCGGTTTAGGCCAACGGGGTCGGTCAGGCCGGCACCTGGATGAGGTTGCAGACATCGAACACGCCGACGACGCGCCACGCGGAGTCGCCGGCGTGGGTGCGGGTCGTGCGATTCGGCGCATAACCGCCTAGAAGCACCACCCTGTTCTGCACCGCGACCTGGATCTCGGCTTCCGCGAGCTCAGGATCGGCGGACAGCCGGCCCACCACCGCCGTCGCCAGCTCCAGATCCGCCGCATGGCGGTCGGCCCGGGGCGGTCGACCCACCGGGCCGTCGTCCGGGAAGCTCGTGTCATACATGGTGCGGACGCCCTTCGGGGTCGGAGCCGTGCGCATCGTCGCGGGAGCCGCCCCGCCCGGCGCCGCGAACCGCTGGCACGCCGGGCAGGACAGTCCCGCACATCCAGGGCCGTGCACCGCATCGACCACGTCGCCGCGGCCGGTCATCGCACCGCCAACCGGATGGCCCCAGTCTCGGGGCCGCACATGGCGGTATTCGCGCGACGTCATGACGGTCTCATGACGACAGCGTCACATCGCCCTCGTGAGTGCTGATGTCGAGCACCTGCGCCGCACGGGCCAGCGTCAGCAGGCGGTTCAGGCGCGGGCTCACCGACCGCAGTGTGAGCCGGCCGTCCTGCCGCCACAGGGCTCGGTGCAGGTCCAACAGCACCTCGATGGCGGCGGCGTCAATGAGCTCGCACGCCGCCAGGTCCACGACCACGAGCCGAGGCCGCAGGGGGAGGATCTCACGGAGCGTGGCCTCGAGAGCGGGAGCCGTCGCGGTCGACAGGCTTTCGGTGACCGCGACATGGATCAGCGGCACCGTGCAGATCGCCCGTCGGGTCGTCGTGTTCACCCGCCCGCTCCCCTTGCCGCCGTCGTCTCCTGCCAGGATGGGCATCCGGTGTGGCGAAGGCCGCGCGGCGGTATGTCAGTTCGATGACAACGGCGCACCCGACCGCCTGCCGATGCGGACGTCTCCGAGGACGGGCATGATGCGAAAGGTGACAGCCGTGCTGGTGATCGAGGATGACAACCGTATTCGCCTGTCGTTGGTGCTCGCCCTCGAGGACGAGGGATACACGGTGGTGGGGGTCGGCACCGCGGAGGAGGGCCTGCTGTTGCAGGGCAGAAACGCGGCCGACGTGGCGATCGTCGACCTGATGCTGCCCGGCATCGACGGCTTCGAGTGCATCCGGCAACTGCGCGAGCGTGACGACGACGTTCCGATCGTCGTAGTCAGCGCGCGCGACGACAAAGCGGACATCGTCGCCGCCCTGGAAGCCGGCGCCGACGACTACGTGGTCAAGCCCGTGGCCATCGAGGAGCTGACCGCTCGGCTACGCGCCCTGCAACGCCGCCTGCGGACTTCCGCACCCACCGACGACGTTCCGGCCCTGGTGTTCGGTGATCTGGAGGTCCGTCCCGAGGCCGGCGAGGTGCGGTTCCGCGGCTCGCAGGTGGCGGTGACCCGCACCGAGTTCCGCCTGCTCTGCGAGCTCGCCGAGCATGCCGGTCGGGTGCTCTCCCGTGCGCAGTTGCTCTCCCGGGTGTGGGGCTACGACGTCGGCGACGAACGCCTCGTCGACGTGCACGTCGGTCGACTGCGCAACAAGATCGAAGACGACTCCGGCGCGCCCAGGCACCTCGTGACGGTGCGGGGGCTGGGCTACAAGCTGCAACGGTGAGACGGCCAAGGGGTCTTCGGGCCAGGATCACCGCGGGGTACGCCGCCGGCGCGCTCGTGCTGTCGGCGTGCCTGGCGCTGGCCTCGTACCAGCTGATCCGCACGACGTTGCTCGACGAGCGCGAGCGCACGGCCGTCCGGGCCGCGTACTTCAACGCGACGATCGTCCACAGTGGCATCAGCGGAGACCAACCCGACGTGCTGGAGGTGCTGCGTTCCCTCGACACCGGAAGCGCCCGCCAACCCGTGCTGCGCCTCGATGGTCGCTGGTACGCCCGGGGTGCCGACAGCGCGGTGACCGACGCCATCCCGGCGCCGCTGCGGAAGATCGTCGAGGGCGGTCGGCCGGCGGTCCAACGCATCGGCTCGGCCTCCGGCCCGGCGGTGGTCGTGGGAGTTCCCCTGACCGGCGGCACCGCGTTTTACCAGGTCGACTCCTTGGCCGAACTGGACGGAACCGTTCGTACCGTCGGCGCCGTGCTCCTGGCGGTCGCCCTGATGACCACGGCGGCGGGCGGCGGGGTCGGCTGGTATGCCACCCGGCGGGTGCTGCGGCCGTTGGGCGAGGTCACCCGTGCGGCGCGGGACATCGCCGGCGGCGACCTGACCGCCCGGTTGGACGCGGCATCGGATCCCGACCTGAGCAGCTTGACCCGGTCGTTCAACGGCATGGTCGACGAGCTCTCCGGACGACTGGAACGTGACCGCCGGTTCGCCGCCGACGTGGCGCACGAGTTGCGATCTCCGCTGCAGACGCTCGCGGCCTCGGCCAGCGTGCTCACCCGGCGACGGGACACCCTCGACGAGCGGTCGGCCGCAGCGGCCAGCCTCGTCTCCGTTGAGATCCAACGCTTTCAGGTGTTGGTCAACGACCTGCTCGAGCTGGCCCGCAGCGATCAACCCGCGCAGCGGGAGCCGGTCGCGGTCGCGGAGCTCGCGCGGCACGTCTGCCGATCCCGCCGCTTGCCGGAGGATCTGGTGATCCTCGTCGACGGCACCCCGCAGCGGTGGCACGTCGACCGCAAGCGGTTCCGCCAGATGCTGGGCAACCTGCTGGACAACGCCGTCCAGCACGGGGGCGGACCGGTCGCTGTCCGGCTCGGCGCGGAGGGGGACCGGTGCTACCTGGAGGTCGACGACGAAGGACCGGGCGTGCCGCCAGCCGATCGCGACACGGTGTTCGGCCGCTTCGTTCGTGGACGGGCCGCGACCGCCCGCGGCGACAGCGCGGGCACCGGTCTGGGGCTGGCCCTGGTGGCCCAACATGCCGCGGCGCATCAGGGCGGCGCCGTCATCCTGGACCGGCCCGGCGGCGGCGCCCGGTTCCGCGTCGACCTGCTGGGGTGCGCGCCGTGACCCGCCGTTTCGCCGCTACGCTCGCGGTCGCCGCCCTCCTGCTGGGCGGGTGTGGCATCACCACGGAGAAGGTCCCGCGCGAGATCGAGGCGCCCCGCGGTCCCTTCCCGGTCTTCACGCCGGCCACCGCGGCACCGCCGGGGGACAACCACGTCGCCGAGCGCCTCTGTTTCGTCCGCGACGGCCGGCTGGTGGCCGTCACCCGCCGGTTGTCGACGGCGCCGACTCTCGCCGAGCAGTTCGCACACCTGTTGGCCGGGCCGACCAACGCCGAACGCGACCAGACCCTGACGACCGCACTGACCGGAACCCCGACGGTGTCCCCTGCGCCCAGCGGAACCGCGGTGGCTGTCGAGGTGCCGGCGGCCGGAATCGGCGCGGGCCGCAGCGACGAGGCCGTCGCCTACGGCCAGGTCGTCTGCACGCTCGCGGGCCGGTCCGACGTCAGCGGGGTGGTGTTCACCCGGGAGGGGCAGATACGCGGTGTCCCGCGCGGTGACGGATCCCTGTCGGAAGGCCCGCTCAGCGCCGTCGACTACGCCGACATCATGAGCTGAACGGGCTGGGCTTCACCCCTTGTGGGGCTGCACGTAGTCAGGCCGATGAGGCTAGGCAGCTCTTCCGCCGCACAGCCGCAGTGCCGAGGCGCTCGCCTACCTCGCCGCCGTGCACGCACCGGTCTGAACGGATCAGGGCACCGCGGCGGGCTCCGGGGTGACGAGGCCGTCGAGCATGACGTGGATGGCCTTCGCGCGGGCGTCGTCGCTGTCCGCGGTGAGGGTCATGCGGACGAAGGAGGCGATGTCCTCGGCGGTGATGCCAGCCCGTAGCCGGCCGGCGGTTCGCAGCCGATCCGTGGCCGGGCCGACCACGGAGGTGATCAGACGCTGGGCGTGGTGGTCGGCCCGCTCGCCCGCACCGGCCAGTTGGGCGAAGGTCGCCGTTTCCCGCTCCGACATGTCGCAGCTCTGGGTGAACACCGCCCGGAAGGCGCTGACCGGGTCAGCGCCTTCCATGGCGCGGTCGGCGTTGTCCTTCACCGCCGCAGCGAGGTCGTCGAGGACCGCCTCGATCAGCCCCTCCTTCTCGGGAAAGTGCCGGTAAAGGGTGGTGGTGCCCACGCCAGCCCGGCGCGCGATCTCGTCGAGGGCGATGTCCGGGCCCTGCTCGGTGAAGGCCTCGCGGGCGGCCGTGACCAACCGTTGGCGGTTGCGGAGCTGGTCCCGGCGGGGAGCCCGCATCGTCGGACCTCCGATCGAAGTGGTGGCGACATCACCACTTTAGCGCTATCGTCAAAACGGTGATGCCACTACCGTTTTACGCGAGGCCGCGGGACGCCGCCTTCTGGACGCTGGCCGCCCTGGGCACAATCGGCGGGGCCCTCGGGATGCTTGGCGTGGTCAGCCCTGAGCGTTTGTCCGGTTTCGAGAACCCACCCGAGCGAGGGCCGGGTGACCACACCGCCGCCGTCCTGGGCAGCAGTTCCTTCGCCGCGATCGGTGAGGGCGGGGCCTACCTGCTCGGAGCAGCGCGGGGCTGGCCCGGCTTTCCCACCTTCGTGATCGCCCGCCGGGCGCTGATGGCGGGTGGCCTCGCTGGGCTCGCGGTCACCGGTCGCGCACCGAGGGCGTTCCTCCATGCCGCGGGCTGGGAGGCACTCGGTGCCGCGGCTGTCGCGGGCGCCCTCTGGCTGGACCGGCGAAACGCCGCGAGGCCGGCATGAGCGTGCCCGCCCCGATCGCCCGCGCCCGCTACGCCAGCGTGACCACCTACCGCCGGGACGGCCGACCGGTCCCCACTCCGGTCGGCGTCGTCGCGGACGCCGGCGAGCTGTTCGTGCTCACCGAGCGCACCAGCGGGAAGGTCAAGAGAATCCGTTACAACGCCACGGTGACCGTCACACCATGCGACATGAGCGGACGGGTCGCCGCGGACGCACCGATGGTGCGCGGCCAGGCCCGGCTGCTGGACCGCGAAGGGACGGCCCGCGTACGCCGCCTGATGTCCCGCCGCTTCCCGATCTCCCGGTTGGTGTTCGCCGCCGACCTGCTCCTGCGCCGACGCGACCGCCGCATCGGCATCGCCATCAGCCTCTGACGCCAACCCCCGAACAGAACAGGTCCACATGCGACTCTCGTCCGATCCCGTGCCCGCCAATCCCCGCCGTTGGTTGGCGTTGATCTTCATATCCCTGGCTCAGCTGATGGTCGCCCTGGACGCGACGGTGGTGAACATCGCGCTGCCCTCGGCCCAGCACGATCTCGGCTTCTCCGACGGCAACCGGCAATGGGTGATCACCGGCTACACCCTCGCGTTCGGTGGCCTCCTGCTCTTCGGCGGCCGGCTGGCGGACATCGCCGGCCGCAAACGGATCTTCCTGGTCGGGCTGCTCGGCTTCGCCGTCGCCTCGGCCGTCGGTGGCGTCGCGGCCGACACCGGGACGCTGCTGACCGCGCGCGCCCTGCAGGGCGCCTTCGCCGCGCTCCTCGCCCCGGCCGCGCTGGCGCTGCTCTCGGTGACCTTCACCGAAGCGAAGGAGCGTGCCCGGGCGTACGCCGTCTTCGGAGCGATAGCCGCTGCCGGTGGTGGCGTCGGCCTTATCCTCGGCGGTGTCCTCACCGAGTACCTGGACTGGCGCTGGGCGCTGTTCATCAACGTCCCGTTCGCTCTCGTCGCGACGATCGGTGCCATTCCCACGATCCACGACACGACCGGGGTGCGCCGACGCGAGCGCCTGGACGTCCCCGGTGTCATGCTCGCCACCGCCGGTCTCGTCGCGCTCGTCTACGGCTTCACCCGGGCCGAGTCGGACGGCTGGACCGCCGGCTGGACGCTGGGCTCGTTCCTCGCGTCCGCCGTCCTGCTGCTCGCTTTCGTGCTGGTCGAGGCGAGAGTGCCCAATCCGCTGCTGCCGCTGCGGGTGGTGACCGAACGCACCCGAGGCGGCGTCTACGCTTCGATCGGGCTTTCCATGGTCGGCATGTTCGGCCTGTTCCTCTTCCTGACCTACTACCTGCAGGTCGTCCAGGCCTGGTCACCGGTCCGCACCGGGCTCGGTTTCCTTCCGCTCATCATCGCGATGATCCTCGGCCCGACCCTGATCGGCGCCCGGCTCAGCCACCGCGTCCGGCCCGGAGTCCTCCTCGCTGGGAGCTTTCTGACCGCGGCGATCGGCCTGCTGTTGCTGACCCAGATGACGGTGGATAGTTCCTACCTGGCGCTGATCCTGCCCAGCCAGGTCCTGCTCGGCCTCGGTACCGGCACGGCGTTCCTGCCCGCGATGAGCCTGGCGACCCACGGGCTGCGCAGGCACGAAGCCGGCATCGCCTCCGCGATCATCAACACGTCGCAACAGGTCGGTGCCTCCATCGGCACCGCGCTGCTCAACACGGTCGCGGCCGGCGCCACGGCGACGTGGCTCCTCGAACACGCCGGAACCGCCAACCAGGCGATCGTGCACGGGTACGCCACCGCAGTCTGGTGGGCGGTCGGCTTCCTGGTCGTCGCCGCGTTCCTCGCCATCACTCTGGTACGCGTACCCCAACCAGACGGCACCGGCACAGCGGACGAACCCAACGACGGTCCAGCCGGCGACGCGACACCCCTGCTGGTCCACTGACCGTCGCCTCCGTGGTGGTCCATGCTGACCGTAAGCATGTCCGCGACGCCTCTCGGTCAATTTCCCAAAGAAATGACCCTAGCGAGTGCGGGCCGCCACCGAAGCCGTTCGGGAAGCCTCCCGATGCACATATTCCTCGAAACCATCAGCGGTAACGAGGCGACGAGTCCAATTCGGGCCGAGCTAGCGTGGAGAAACGGCAGCGGGTTCTGGCACTGGGCAGCGGCCGGCACAACTACTTCATCGGCGTACACGCCCTCGATGTCGAGACGCTCGGCATCGACAAGGAGGCCACACCGGCCTTCCTCGGGTTCAACAAGGAGCACAACCAATGACCGCGGAACCGCTAGGAGCATGGGTCGCCGCCGACTTCGAGCTCGTCGCCGACCTGGATGACCTGATGGCGACCGGCGTCACCGCCGCCGACTCGGGCCGGGTCTTCATCTCGGTGCCGCGCTGGGGCGACCCGGTGCCGTACACGGTCGCGGAGATCGTCGACGGCAAGCCGGTCCCTTATCCGAGCCGGCAGGTCAACGACGAGCTCCTGGTCTCGGTGCAGAGTGTCGTGATCGGCCCCGACGGGCACCTCTGGGCACTCGACACCGGCAGCCTCGCGTTCGCCCCGTGGATCGAGGGCGGCCCCAAGCTGGTCGAGATCGACCTGGACACCGACTCTGTCGTGCGCGTCATCCGGCCCGCGGCCGAAGCGCTGACCGCGACCAGCTACCTCAACGACGTCCGCTTCGATCTGTCGAAAGGCGGCGGCGGATACGCGTACCTCACCGACTCGCAGGCCGAAGGCGCCCTGGTCGTCATCGACCTGGCCACCGGTGACACCTGGGCCAAACTCCGCGGGCATCCCAGCACGCACGCCGAGGACGGCTTCCGCGCCATCGTGCAGGGCGTCGTACGCGAAGGAGAGCTGTACAACGGAGGCGCCGACGGCATCGCGATCAGCGCCACGGGCGATCGGCTCTACTACTGCCCGCTGGCGAGCCGCAGACTCTACAGCGTCCCGACGGCGGCCTTGCTCGATCGGGACCTCGACGACGACAAGGTCGCCGAGCAGATCGTCGACCACGGCGACAAGGGTGCCTCCGACGGTCTCGAGACGGACGCCTCCGGGAATGTCTACGTCACCGCGTACGAGCACAGCGCCGTGTTCAAGCTCGCCACCGACGGCACCTGGTCCACGGTACTGAACACGCCTGGCGCGCTGTGGCCGGACACGCTCGCGGTGGGAGCGGACGGCAACCTGTACGTCAGCCTCAACCAACTGCCACGCACCCCGCTCTTCAACCACGATGTCGACGACCGCATCCCGCCGTACCAGATCGTCCGGATCCCAGTCGGCGCCGCGCCGGTACGCCTGAGGTAGCTGCGATCCCGCCCTAGTCGTGCCGATGGCCAACGCTGCCGACGACCCGCTGAGGTCGAACAGGTGCACATATCCGGGCCCGCCCCGGGCCGGGGTGCTGCTCAGCATCGCTCACGGCGCCTGCCAGGGCACAACGCTGTGCGCCTGGCTAGCGGGCCGGTCCTGTCCGGCCGAGGCCTCCGCCAAGGCTCCGTCGCGGAGGCGAA
Organism: Asanoa hainanensis; assembly: GCF_900188485.1. Lineage (GTDB taxonomy): Bacteria > Actinomycetota > Actinomycetes > Mycobacteriales > Micromonosporaceae > Asanoa > Asanoa hainanensis. The sequence continues at coordinate 48,088 of NZ_FZPH01000023.1, read as the reverse complement.
TGACCCGGTCGCAGCGCTCGACCACCTGTCGTTCGTGAGTGGCGATCAGAACCGTCATCCGGTGGTCGCGGCGCAGGTCATCGAGGAGGTCGAGGACGGCGTCGCCTGACTGCGAGTCCAGGTTGCCGGTCGGCTCGTCCGCCAGGAGAACCCGCGGTGATCCCATCAGGGCGCGGGCGATGGCGACCCGTTGTTGCTCGCCGCCGGACAGTCGAGCGGGCAGGGCTTCCTCCCGCCCTGCCAGCCCGACGGTGGCGAGCAGCTCGCGGGCCCGAGCCGTCTTGTTGTAGGCGGTCCGGTACGGAAGCACTGGTGCGATCACGTTGTCCAGGGCGGTCAGCGCGGCGATCAGATGGTAGCGCTGGAACACGAAACCGATGCTGCGGCGGTACGCGGTCAGACCCGTGCGGCCGAGCGTGGTGACCTCCGCGTCATTGACCAGGATCGAGCCCGAGTCGGCCTTCTCGATCGCTCCGATCAGATGCAGCAACGTCGACTTGCCTGACCCGGACGGTCCGGTCAGCGCCGTCATCCCGCCGGCGTCGATCCGCAGCGACACGCCATCGACGGCCGTCAGCCAGCCGTCTCCGGCCCGGAAACGCTTGACGACGTCGACGCACTCGATCGCGGCCGTCTCGTGGTGGTCGGTCAACCCTCTACTCCTCGGCCAACAACGCGGCGGTGGGGACGGCCTGACGCAGCCACAGCGCCGTAACGGTGGCGGCCAGGACGGTGACGACGACGCCCGCGGCGGCCGCGGCCCCCGTGGTGAGGATGACGCTCGCCATCTGGGCGCCGCCGGAGAAGCCGAGAGCCAGACCCGCCGCCGCCGCGGCGCCGAGCAGCGCGCCGACGAGGGCGAGGACCACGCCCTCGTACGCGACCAGGCGTCCCAGCGCGCCACCCGACCAGCCGATCGCCTGCAGGGTGGCCAGTTCGGAGGCGCGGTCGCGCAGGTTGAGGTACAGGACGTCGACGACGGCAAGGACTCCGAGCGCCACGGTGATGACGACCGCGGTCTGATCCACCCCGCGCACCGAGAGGGCGACCGCGTCGCCGAGGACGGTGCCGGTCGCGGCCCCGTGGAAGGTCCGCTGCAGGACGAGCAGCAGTGCGAGCGCGCACACGCTGACCGCGAGCGCGACGCTGCCCACGAGCGCGCGGCCGGGCGTGCGCCACACGTTGGTGAGCGCGAGAGCTGCGATTGACCGGGAGCGGCGCCCAGCGCGCCGGTGCGGTCGGGATACGGTCCGGGAGAGAGCCGCTACCGGATGCCTGCGGCTGCCGCGGACGGCCGGCAACAGCCCGGCCAGGATCGTCAGTCCGATCGCCGCCGGTACGGCTAACGCGGCCTGGCCGATCGGCACGGGCGTGCCGGCCGCATGGCCGGCGGGCCAGGCCAGCGTGGCCGCCAGTACACCGGCGACCAGGCCCAGTAGCACGAGCTCGCCGAGGATCGCGGTGAAGACCCGCCACCGTGCCCAACCGAGGCAGGTCAGGATGGCGAGCTCGCGTTGGCGGTCGTGGACGGCGGCGGTGACCGCGTTGGCCAGGAACAGCCCGCAGACGATCAGAATCAGGCCGAAGAGCAGTGCGCTCTTGCGGTCGATCGCCGTGACCAGCGTGGTGGCGACGTTGAGCTTGGACCAGGGCTCGGCCACGGTCAGGGCGGGGCGGCCGAAGGTGCCCGCGGTCAGCGACACGGTCTGCGGAGCCGGTGAGGACCCGAGGACGATGTCGACGTCGAGCCCGGTGCGCACGGCGATGTCCTGCGCCACCAGGCGTACGCGTTCCCGTGACAGGTCGTCGTAGCCACTGACGCCGACGACACGGACCCGGATGACGCTGATAGCGTCGTCGACCGGTCGCGGCGTCTGGGCGATGAGTTCCCGCAGCGTGTTCAGGGAGATGAGCACGCTGGGTGCGGTCGCCAGGTAGCCGCCGAGGTTGTCGCTGGGCAGCAGCGGGCGCTGGCCGAGCAGGTCTCGCGTGGCCGGGTCGGCACCAATGGCCTGGGTGGGCGTGTAGGTCTCCAGCGGTACGGAGGTGCGCGGGTCGGCCGAGGCGACCTTCGCCTGGTCGAAGACGCCGACCTGGGCGGCGAACACCCACGGCTGAAGGTCGTCGTTGTGCAGTGTCAGCCAGGTCGACGAGCGGAAGCCCGTGTCGTGACCCAACCATGGGCTGGGCACGGCCCAGGCGCCGCTCTGTTCGTCCGGTGGGCGGCCGTTCTCGGCGGGCGGCTGCGGTCGCGGGATGAGGGTGCCGTCCGCGGCGACGGTGTACCGCGGTGTGCCGATCCGGACCACCTCGGTGATCTGGCCGCCAACGGGTGCTCCGTCGCGATAGCCGCCGGCGTCGTCGCGGATGATCCGCTGGTAGGCGTGCTCGATGGGAACGGCGGGTACGTCCGGCAGCCGGGCGACGCTCTGCTGTCGCAGCGCCTTGGTCGACAGGTCCTTCGGCGCGCTGTCCTCGGCGACGGAGGTGACGCGATCGACCGTGGCGGCGATGGACTCGTCGACGTTGGCGTGGGCGGTGAGCAGCGCAGGTGCGGTCGTGACCGGGAATCCCTGGACCTGTGTCCGGGTGAGTCGGTCGGAGGCGGACAGGTAGCGTCCGGCGATGACGGCGCGGTCGAGGCCGACCATCGCCGACTCGGCCTGGGGATCGACGGCCGCGACGAGCAGGGCCATCGGGGCCAGCACGGTGAGCGTGATCCGGTCGCTCGGTGTGGAGTTCCAGGAGGTGTAGCGGCCGTCGGGCAGGACCTGCACGACCATGTCGAAGACGCGGCGGTTGGTGCTGGTCTGGCGCAGCGCCTGATAGCCGACGCACAGCGGCACCCGGGTGCCGTCCTCGGCGACCTCGTGCGGCGCGGGCGTCCCCGAGCCGCAGGCGGCGGCCCCCGGAAACGCGGGCGGGAGCTCGGTGTCGTCCGGCGTCGGGGCCGGTGGCCACAGCACCGGGCGGCGGGTGACGTACACGAACGCCTCGACGTCGTCGGGTGCGGAGGTCAGTGCACGGTCGGCGCTCCAGACCGGGCGCACGCGCAGCACCTGCCGGGTCAGCCGCGGGTCGATCCGGTCAGTGAGGTCCACGTCCACGGTCACCGACGCGAGGGTGTAGCCGAGCATGGCGACCGGTGCCGCGACGTCGACGCCGGGTACGTCCTGGATCTGCTGCCACTGTGCGGGTGTGATGCCGCCATGGGTGCCGGCTTGGAAGTTCGGCTGGATCAGGCCTCTGTCACGCTCGAGGTCGGTGCGAGCACCGGGTGGGCGGACCAGGATCTGGTACGGGGCGCGGCTGCCTTCCGCGACGGTGCCGACCATCGCGAGCCGCGAGGTCGTGGTGCTGGCGGTGAGCACGACGAAGCCGGTCGTCGCGACCAGGACGCCCAGGATCAACGCCAGTGACCGTGCGGGTCTGCGGCGCACGTGCGCGAAGATGTAGCCGAACACGTTGCTTCTGCTCCCTAACGGTTCGGGTCAGGGGGCGCGGGACGCGGAGGGCCGGAATCGAGGTGCATCGCCGCGGCGTCGATGAGCCGGGAACCACCGAGGGCCACGATGACCAGGCGCCTGGTGGGCAGGCGGGCCTTACTCCGGCCGGCTTCCAGGTTGCGCACGGTGCGCACGCTCAGGCCGGCCCGCTCGGCCAGCTGTTCCTGGGTGAGCAGTTCCGCTAGTCGCCGTGACTTCACCCATTGTCCAAAGTCGACCGATGCCGAGGCATCGTCATGGCTGTGCATCGGCGCCCCCGGAACGTGTCGGAATGAAACGTTACATTTGCGTGTAATTTATCCTTCCGGCAAGTTGCGGGTGTGTCAACGGCTACCAGGCGCGACCCGGGCGCAACAGGTCCACCACATCGTCCAAACGCATGAGAATCAGTGCCGTCGCCACGCCGGTGGACGCCGCGATCAGCAGCCCGGCGTCGTGGCTCACGGCGGGGGAGCCGTTCGCGTTCGCGGCGAGGCCGCAGAGTGCCAGAGTCAGCAGCAGCCCATTGCGCACCACATGGATCATGGTCAGCGGACGCTCGCTCGACCCGAAGCACCGGCACGTCGCCGCCCGTCGCGTGGAGATCGCCCGACCGATCGCCGCAGTGAACCCCACGAGGACGGCAGCGGCGGCGGCCAGGCCGGCGCCGCCCGCACCGGGAAGCACCAGGAGCACCACGCACAAGCTTTCGGCGGCCACCACGAACAGGGCCACCGCAGGCGCGCGGCGCGCGGACACCCATGGCCGGACCGACCTGACGAAGGCCTTGAAGGACGGTCGACCACGCACCTTGGACGCCAGAGCAGCAACGAACACGACGGCCATTACGACACGAGTGGCCACCACGACGTACTCCATGTCTCAGCCCTCTCCCGTTGCCATCAGCCGCACCACCATGCCGACCAGCGCGCTGGCGGGGACGAAACCCACGGTTCGTGAGTCGTAGCTGCCATTCGGGTTGTCCCCCATGACCACAAAGGACCCAGGGGGCACGCGCGTGTCGGGCACCGGCACGGCGGGGGGCACGGCGTCTCCCGGCACGGCGGTGACCCGCTTGACCATCAGCACCCGTCGGCCCCAGTCCGGGGCAGTATCGATCCTGGGCACCGGAGGCAGCGCCACCACGACCACACGACCTTCGCGGACCCGGTCCAGCCCGACGCGCCGGACCAGCAGCCGGTCGCCCTCGCGATACGTCGGCCACATGCTGGACCCGTCGACCGTCACCACGAGCAGCCATCGGCGCATCGCCCACCACGCCGCGACCAGCGACGAGGCGACAACTACCGTGGCGACCACCATCACGAGGCCTGCGCAGCCAGCGTTGTCTGGCCGTCCGCGTACCCGTCGGCCTGCAGGCGGTAAAGGCGTGCGTACGGTCCCCGGTTGTCCATCAGTTGGTTGTGGGTGCCGCGTTCGGAGACCCTGCCGTCGCAGAGCACCACGATCGTGTCCGCGTCGCGGACCGCGGAGAGCCGATGGGAGACCAGCACGCTGGTCGTCCCGGACCGGTGCTGGCGGAGCCGCCGGTGGATCTCGTACTCGGCTTCGGGATCGAGCCCCGAGGTCGGCTCGTCGAGGATCATCAGGTCACGCCGGTCCCGCATGAAGGCCCTGGCGAGGGCGATGCGCTGCCACTGCCCGCCGGACAGCAGAGTGCCGGTTCGCCCACCGTCGGGACCGGCGTCGTCCATGAAGATCCTGGACAGCAGAGTGTCGTAGCCGGAGGGGAGCCGTCCTACCAGGTCGTGGGCGTCGGCGCGTTCCGCGGCCGCGGTGATGCGTGCACGGTCCGCCAGCGCCTCGACATCACCCACGCCGATGTTCTCGGCGACCGCGAGGTCGTACTCCATGAAGTCTTGGAAGAGCGCACCGATGCGGGACCTGAACGCCACCGGATCCATCTCGCGCAGGTCCGTGCCGTCCCAACGGATCGCGCCCCGGGTCGGATCGTAGAACCGGCACAGCAGCTTGATCAGCGTGCTCTTGCCCGCGCCGTTGAGCCCGACCAGCGCCGTTGCCTCGCCTTGCCGGATGGTCAGGTGCAGCCCACGTAGGACCCACGGTTGGTCGGGGCCGTAACGGAACCACACGTCGGTGAACGTGATGCCCTCGGCCAGCACAGGGGTGGGCGCGGGTATCTCCGGCACGGACAGATCCGGTCCGATGTCGGTCACGGCACGGAACTGGTGGAACAGCAGCAACGCTTCGTGTGCACCGGCGACCAGCGCCACGATCGCCTGCACGCTGGCCTGCACTCCCGCTACGGCGGCGATCAGCATCGCCACGTCGCCGACGGTGAGGTGGCCGTTCGCGGCCAGCCACACCGCCCACAGCAGGCTCGCGCCGGTGACCACCGACGCGAGCACGGCCAGAGCGGTCTCCGCCCCGGCCTCGCGGCGGTCCTGTTGTTCCTGCTCGCCGCCGGCCGCACGCATCTCGCGGACCATGCGTTCGCGGAACAACGGCCCCAACCCGAGCAGCCGCAGCTCCTTGGCCGCCGGCAGGCTGACCAGCAGGTCGGCATAGTGCAGCTCCCGGCGTTCCAGCGGGGCGAGCCGGCCGAGCAGCGTGGCGCGTTCGCGGCTCAGGCGCAACTGAGCCGCCAGCGCTGGAGCGCCCGCCAGCAGCACCACCAGCGCGAGCCACGGGTCCAGAAGGAACAGCGCGACCACGAAGCCGCTGAGGGTCAGCATGCCGCGGGCGATGCCGAACGCGTGCTCCACCAGCCGGCCCGGACCGCCGCGACCGGCCTGCTGCGCCACCACGAGCTGGTCGCGGAACTGGGGATCCTCGATGTGCCCCATGCCGTTGAGCTGGCCGACCGAGTGGTAGAGCCGGTCCATCGAGAGGATCGCCACCGCGCGGTTGAGTCGTCCGTGCAGGTACTGGCCGACGGCCGGAGAGACCCCCATGAGGACACCCAGCACGACCAGACCCGACACGGGGCCGAGCAGCGCGGGCCAGGCGCCCGGCGCGCCGAGCCGGTCCAGCAGCAGCTTGGTCAGCCATGCCGCCGCCACCGGCATCAGCCCGGACACTGCGGAGTTGAGGGCGTAGGCGATGGTGGCACCTGGCGCCGCCGTAAGGGTCAGCCGCAGGGCGGCGACCAGGTTCGTCCCGACCTGGCGTGGCGACAGGCGCTCGATCATGCGGGGACCGGCGTGGGCAGCGTCTCGACCGTCGCGCTGCTGGCCACCACCCGTCCCCGCGCGTCGACGACACACAACGCCGGCAGGCCGCCGACGCCGAACGCGGTTGCCATCGGGCCGCCCGAAGGCTCGACCACGACCTCGCCGAGCTGGCCGAGGCGCCGAGCGTACTCGCTCGCCTCGTCCGGCTCGCCCACCACGACCGAGACCACCGCACCCGCGAAGCCGCGGGCGTACCCCTCGAAGGCGGGAAGCAGCTCCTGGCACGGCGCGCAGCTCGGCGAGACGAACCCGACGAGCGTCCGCTCCTCGGTCGACGCACGGGACACGACGCGACCGGAGGTCGTGGTAGCCGCGAATTCCTCGACGGTGGCGCCCACTGGCGCCGTGGTGCCGGTGGTGGAGGCTGCCAGCTGGTTGATGAGGTGGGTCTGCTCGCGCAGCCGCCGGATGACGCCGAGGCTGAGCACCAGATCGAACAGGCACAGTGCGCCGACCAGCGCCACCGCTGCGGACAAGTACGCCAACTTGAGCTCCTTCGTGAGTCGGTGCGGGACCGGAGGGCCGCCGAACACCCGCCGGTCCCGCACGTAACGCTGACCGGGCACCAGTTAGACGCAGTAGCCGATCGTCACCCAGCTGCCGCAGGAGACCAGACAGCCCGCGATGTAGATGCAGGAGCGTCGCTGGTACAGACCGCTGACCCCGTTGCGGTAGCAGCGGTACTGGTAGAACGACGGCGGACAGGCTGCCGAGGCCTTGGCCTTCGGCACCAGGGAACTGAGCAGGCGGTCGCCGAGCGAGGCGATTCGATGCATAGAGGTCAACCCTCTCCAGGAATATGCACGAGTGAACGGAACACGCCGGCGCAAGTCACTGTAGGAACGGCCGCGCTGCCCCAACAGGCAACGGACAGGCAACTCACCGGCAAAACACGCCGGTCAATGCCAGCTAGGATTTGACGAAGACGAACTGGTCGAGGTCGAACAGGCTGCCGGTGCCGGTGAAGGTCAGATACACGTTTGCGCTGCCGGTCGGCACACCGCTCAGGTTGGCTGTGACGGTGGCGTAGTTGTTCCATCCGCCGGTGTTGGATATCGCGACAGAACCGAGGACGGGGCCGGACTGCGAGCCAGTACGGATCTGCAGGGTGCCGCCGTTGCCGCCGGAGGACACCCGTGCCTGCAGCGAACGGCTGCCGCCCACGTTGACGTTGTTGTACGCGGCCCAGTCGCCGGCCGCGATGTAGCCGAGCCGCTGCCCACCGACCGCGCCGGAGTTCGCGACGGCCTGCACGCCGCTCTGGGAGCTGAACGCCTCGGCCTGGACGGTCACGTTCGTCCCACCGGTGGGCGGCGGTGTCGTCGGCGGAGTGTTCGGGCCCGGCGCGCAGTTCGCGTCCACGCGCCGCGCGGTGTAACGGATTCCGCCCAGGAGCACAGCCCGGAAGTTGGCCTCCGAATAGGACGCCTGGGTGTGGCCCATGCCGGTGTAGAACGACCGGCCGCCGGCGTATTCCTTGCACCAGGTGATCGGGTGGTCGCCGTTCATGGTGCCGCCGCTGTACGAGGACTCGTTGAGCGAGGCAAGGACGCGTGCGCTCGAGCGGGGGTTGGTGCGGTAGTTGTACCACTCGTCGAATCGCACGACGCTGGAGGGAAGACCGGCCGTCGCCGGGTGGGTGCGGTCCTCGAAGATCACAGTGGCGTTCTGCTGCGCCGGATGCGACTGGAACCACGCGCCGACGAGGTTGCCGTAGAACGGCCAGGAGTACTCCGTGTCGGCGGCGGCGTGCACGCCCACGTAGCCGCCGCCCGCGGCGATGTAGGACTGGAAAGCGTTCTGCTGTGCGGTGTTGAGGACGTCGCCGGTCGTGTTGAGGAAGACCACCGTCTCGTACTGGGCCAGGTTCGCGGTCGTGAACGCCGTCGCGTTCTCGGTCGCGGTGACGGTGAAGCTGTTGGCGGCGCCCAACGTCTGGATGGTCGAGATCCCGACCGCGATCGAGTCGTGCCGGAACCCGGCGGTCCGGGAGAACACCAGCACGTCGTACGGGGTGTCGGCCGCCTGCGCGGAGACGGCGGTGAAGGAGAGAGCGGCGAGGAGGGACAACGCCGCTGCCAGGGCGAGTTTGCGCATCTGGGCTCCAAAGTCGGCTGAAACACTGAGTCGGCTGAAAACTCCGGCCCGGCGCCGATCCGGGCCGGAGTGGGTCTGTCAGGGCTTCACGAAGGTGATCTGGTCGAGGTCGAACCCGGCACTGGTGAAGGTCAGGTAGACGTTCGCCGTGCCGGCCGGCACCCCGGTCAGGGTGGTGGTCACCGTGCTGAAGCTGTCGTAGCTGCCGGTGCTGGGTAGAGAAACCGAGCCGATGACCGGTCCGGTGGTCGAGCCGGTTCGGACCTGGAACGTGCCGTTGGCGGTGCCCGAGTACCTGGTGGTGAGCGAGGTGGCTCCGCCGACGTTCACGTTGTTGTAGGCGGCCCAGTCGCCGGCGACGATGTAGCCGGCTGTCTGGCCGCCGACGGCCGCCGTGTGGTTGGCGACCTGGACGCCGCTCTGTGAGCTGAACGCCTCACCCTGGATGGTGACGTTGCCGCCGCCGCTTGTTCCGGTCGGGAACGTGAACGAGTCGACGGAGAAGAGGTTGTTGGTGCCGGACGGACCCGTGAAGACGAGGTAGAGGGTTGTCGGGGCGGAGGGAAGGTTGGTGAGGTTCGTGGTCACGTCCGTGTAGGTCGTGGCGCTGCCCGTGCTCGGCACCGTCAGCGTTCCCAGCAGGGTGCCGGTCGCCGAACCGGCCCGGACCTGGATCGTGCGGGCGGTGCCACCCGTGGCGGACCGGGCGACCCGCGCGGTGATCGAGGTGGCGGTCGAGAGCGCGTACGGGGTGAACGCGATCCAGTCGCCGTTGTTGACGCTGCCGACGCTCTGGCCGCCCTGGGCCTGAGTCTGGTTGACGATCGTGACGCCGGACATCGAGGAGAAATGCTCGGCCTGACGGGCGCGGGGCTGCAGTGTCACCTGGGCGGTGCCGGTGAGCCCGCCGTTGTCGGTGTAGGTCGCGGCGAGCAGGCCGAACAGGTTCTCCGAGGTGTCGTGCTCGCCGTCGATCGGCGTGACCATGGTGCCGGAGCAGCCGGTCCGCGAGGTGATCGGGTGGCCGTGGGTGTCGTGTCCGAGGACGTAGTTCACCGTGACGCGGCCGCAGTCGATCGTGCCGTCCTCCGGGTCGGTGACGGTCACGGTGTACGGCACGGAGTCGCCGAACGAGAACAGCCGACCGTTGGTCGGTGTGGTGAACGTCAGCGTGGGCGCGGTGTTGCCGACCCGGACGATGACGTTGGCGGTGCCCGTGGCGCCCTGCGGATCCCGCACGGTCAGCGTCGCGGTGTAGGTGCCGTTCGCGGTGTACGTCTTGGACGGGTTGGCCGCCGTCGACGTGGTTCCGTCCCCGAACGCCCACGAGTAGGTGATCGCGCTGCCGTCGGGGTCGCTGCTTCCCGCGGAGGAGAAGGTCACGGGCAGCGGTGCCGACCCGGAGGTCGGTGAGCCGGTCGCGACGGCGATCGGGGCCCGGTTGCCTCCGGTGCCGACGTAGTCGATGCGGTAGACGGCCGAGTTGGCGTCGCCGCCGAACCAGCCGAGCCCGTAGTCGAGGACGTAGAGGGACCCGTCGGCGCCGAAGGCCATGTCCATGATCTGGGTGCCGGACCACGGGAAGGTGTCGATCGCGCCCCGGGAGCCGTCGGCGTTGACCGCGATCGGTTTGATCCAGCGCCGGCCGAACTCGCCGGCGAAGAACTGGCCGTCCAGCGACTGCGGGAACTTGGTCGTCAACGGGTTCGCCGCGTTGTAGCGGTAGACCGGTCCGGCCATGGGCGACTCGGATCCGGAGCCGAACTCGCTCGGGCTGCCGGCGTCGCCGGCGTACCGGATCCAGGCCGGCCGTGCTGCGGGCAGGGTCGTCAGGCCGGTGTTGTTCGGGCTGTTGTTCGTGGCGCCGGCCGCGCAGGCGTACTTGGCGCCGCTGGTGCTCGTGGCGAAGTTGTAGTCGTTGTAGGTCTCGGTGGTGGTGTTGGTCCCGGTGCAGTACGGCCAGCCGTAGTTGCCGGGCGAGGTGACGCGGTTGAACTCGACCTGGCCGCTCGGGCCGCGGGTCGAGCTCGTCGTGCCGGCGTCGGGGCCGTAGTCGCCGACGTACACGACGCCGGTGGGCCGGTCGACGCTCATCCGGAACGGGTTGCGGAACCCCATCGCGTAGATTTCCGGCCGTGTGTTCGCCGTGCCAGGAGCGAACAGGTTGCCGGACGGGATCGTGTAGCCGCCGGCCGCGGTCGGAGTGATGCGCAGGATCTTGCCGCGCAGGTCGTTCGTGTTGCCGGAGCTGCGCTGCGCGTCATAGGCGGGGTTGCGGTCGCTGCGCTCGTCGAGCGGCGCGTAACCGCTCGACGCGTTCGGGTTGGTGTCGTCGCCGGTGGACAGGAAGAGGTTGCCGGCGGCGTCGAAGTCGATGTCACCGCCGACGTGACAGCACAGACCGCGGCTCGTGGCCACCGTCAACGTGATGACCTCGCTGGCCAGGTTGATGGTGAAGTCGGTGTTCAAGGTGAACCGGGACAGTCGGTTCACCCCGGCCCAGGTCGACCACGTGCTCGCCGTGCCGGTATTGGGCGCGTCACCCGATGGTGTCGAAAGCGGTGGTGCGTAGTAGAGGAAGATCTGCCGGTTGGTGGCGAAGTTCGGTGAGGCGGCGATGCCTTGCAGGCCTTCCTCGTCATGGGAGTACACCGGGATCGTGCCGATGACCGCGGTGTTTCCGTTGACGTCGGTGCGGCGCACCACACCGTTTCGCGCGGTGTGTAGCACTGAGCGGTCGGGCAGGACGGTCAGCGACATCGGCTCACCGACCTCGGCGACCCCGCGGGCCAGGGTGACCTGCTGATAGTCGGCGGGAGGAACCGCCGCCGCCGGGCCTGCCGTGTTCAACACGGCCGCGGTGAGGCTCACGAGCAGTACGGCGGCAGCCCCGCCGCGAACGAAACGTTTCAAAGACGAGGGTTGTTGAATCTTGGGCATGGCGACACGACCCTTCAAAGGGTTACGCGAGAGAGGAGGAAATGTTGCGCGCTCGAACGCATTCGCAACAGGTGATGGGTGGTCGCCGACCCAGCCGATCGCCAGTGCTTGAAACTGCATACTAATTTGCGGGCACCAATCTGTCCAGAGTGGTGGTTGGCGAATAGCGAGTGGCCTGATCCGGCCAATTCCGAAACACTTCCGAAAAGGAAAACAGCACCCACCGCCAGGGATCCGGCGCCGACCGGATCCCTGACGGACACCCTTCGGGGTTAGCTGAGCGGGCAGCTGTTGCGGTACTGGGAGATGCCGGACTGGTTGCTCATCGGGCACAGGAACTGGCTGTAGCGGGTGTCGTCGTCGATGAAGATCTTGAACCACGGGATCATGGTGCGGGCCAGCGTCGTGCTGGGCTGGCCGATGTAGTTGTGGCCGGCGCCGGTCACCAGGATGTAGCCGCGTTCGGTCGTGGCCGGGATGCTGTTGTAGAGCGTGGTCAGCCGGGACGGCGGCACGAGCGTGTCGTTCTGCATCGCGTAGATCATGGTCGGAACGCGGTCGTTCGACAGAGTTCCGGACGGCAGGTGCGGCGCATTGCCGATCGCGGCCTGCAGGGAGGGCCGGCGCAGCGCGGCGTCGAGGGCGCCGCCGCCGCCCATCGAGTGGCCCATCACCGCCAGCCGGCCCGCGTCGACGCGGGTGCGGACGGTGCTGCGTTGGGTCAGGTAGTCAAGTGCGGCCAGCAGTTGTGTGCCGCGGCTGGTCGGGCTGTCGTTGAGGTTGTTGGTCTCGATCCCGAACACGACGAAGCCTTGCGAGGCCAACCGCGGACCGAGCCAAGCGATGCCGGCCCAGGTGCCGTTGAGGCCGGGGGAGATGGCGATCCCGCCGAAGGTCCCCTGGTTGGTGGCGGTCGGGTAGTAGATGACGCCGCCGCCGAAGCCGTTGCCACGGGCCACCGAGACCGACGCGATCGCGAAGGGTCCCGTGGTGGCCGAGACGCTGGCCGCTGTCGGGTTCGGGCCGCGCTCGTAGGGGCTGGCCGCGAGAGCGGGGCCGGACAAGGCGGCAGGCGCCAGGACGCCCAGCATCGTCGCGATGCCGAGCAAGGCCGCGCGCAGGCGCGGCGGGCGGGCGAGAGTCGGTTGTTGGTGTCGCGTCATGGGAGTTGGTCCTTTGTTTGGACGGATAAACGTGTAAAACGTTTCACAAGGGCCCTTTTCTGACGCTAAGGCAATCCGCGATTCAGCGTCAATAGGTAGACATCAATTCCCGAATCGACCTTGGCCTAATGTGGACACGACGCTCCGATGTTGACGCTCGCGGCTGTCATGCCTTGTGGGTGGCCTGATCCGGCCAATTCTGGAAACCATTCGGTAATGCCGCCGTAACTCTTGACCGACTTCCAGCTCTCACACAGAATTCAAAAGTACAGGCCTGTTGAAACGTTCCATTCGAACCATCCTCGAATGAGGAGGAGCACATGCACCCTGGTGGTGCCTACAACCTGTCGGCGCGCGCCGCGCGTCGCCGGAAGGCAAGAAGGGCGGTCGGTGTCCTGCTGACCGTCGCCATGGCGATGAGCGCGGCCGCATGCCGCCCGGATCCGGCCAGCGGCCTGCCGACGTGGCCGAAGAAGGCCAACTGGCAGGATCTCGTTCCCGGCCCGGACAGCGACGACGTCCAGCCGGTGGCGATCACCCGCACCCACGGCGGCGTCAGCAACGCGGACGCGCTGCTGGGCAAGGGCGGCGAAACCGTCCTGACCGTCGAGCCCGGCGGCCCACCGGCGGTCGTCGTCCTCGACTACGGCCAGGAGGTCGGCGGCACGCCGTACGTCGACGTCGCCGGGTCGACCGCGACGAGCCCAGCGACGTCCAACACGCTGCGCATCTCCACCAGCGAGGCGCTGCGCTTCCTCAACACCAACGCCACGACCGCGCTGACCGGCCCCGCCAAGGCCGGTGACACCAACGTCCGGGTGGCCTCGAACGCCCCGTTCTACACCGGCACGTCGATCACGATCGGCACCGGCGAGGGCGCCGAGACCCGAAACGTCACCGCGGTGGGCTCGGGTGCGGCTACCAACACCTCCCTGGTCCTGCCCGCCGGTGCCGGCGACCGAAACGTCTCGGTGGCCAGCGTCAACGGATATGCCGTAGGAGCACCGCTGACCGTCGACACCGGCGCGGGTGCCGAAACCGTGACCATCAGCGGCGTCGGTACCGCCGCTGGCGCGCCGACGACCATCGTGTACCCGGCCGCGGCCGGCGCCACGATTGTCAAAACGGCCAGCACCGCGGGCTTCGCGACAGGTGAGCGGGTCGTCCTCGGCTCGGGCGCCACCACCGCGGTGCGCACCGTGACCGGCGTCGGCACCGCGGCCACCACCACCAGGCTGTTCGGCCCGGTCGCGGCCGGTGCCACCAGCGCGACCCTCACCAGTGTGGCCGGCCTGACCGCCGGCGCCGAGGTCGACATCGACCCCGGTCCCGGCCAGGAGCACGTGACCATCGCCTCGGTGGGAACCGCCGGCATGAACAGCACCGTCGCCGCGGCCAACGCCACCTCCGGCACCGCTGTCCCCGCCCTCACCGGCGCGAACTGGATCTGGAACGTCGCCGGTGCCGGCACCGCCACCCCGGCCGGCACGATCTACCTGCGCAAGACGTTCGAGGTCACCGACCCGGCCTCGCTCGCCAGCGCCGTCCTGCGGGTCAACGCTGACGACAGCCACGTCACCTACGTCAACGGCACCCAGGTCTCCACCTCGACGGGGGCCAACAACGCCTGGCAGACCTCGCAGATCACCGACATCAAGTCCCTGCTCGTGGCCGGCACCAACGTCATCGCCACGGCCGCCACCAACGCCGGCAGCGGCGGCGGGGTGCTCGCCGCGGCGCAGCTCGACTCCACCCGGATCGTCAGCGACGGAAGCTGGAAGGCGCTGCCGGGCATCCCGGCGGCCCCACCCGCCGGCTGGAACACCGCGAGCTTCGACGACGCGTCGTGGGCCGCGGCGAACGTCGCCGGCGCGTACGGCATCGCACCGTGGAACACCAACATCGCCGAGCCCGCGAGCCCGACGACCCTGCGGGTGGCCAGCGTCGCCGGCTTCACCGCCGGGGACACGATCGCGGTCGGCACCGGCGCGGGCCGGGAGACCCGCACCATCGCGAGCGTCGGCACCGCCGGCGCGACCGGATCCGGCCTCACCCTGAGCACTCCGCTGTCGATCGTGCACAGCAGCGGCGACCCGGTGCTCAACCTTTCCCAGCCGGGCACCGGCATCACGTTCACGCCCGCGGTGACGGCGGCGCACGACGCCCTGGCCAACGTCGCATCGCCGGGCACCGGGGTGACGTTCACGCCGGCTCTGGACGCGGACGTCGCGGCGGGCACCGCGATCCGCGGCGCGGGCAGCGGGATCACGTTCACGCCCGCTCTGACCGCGGCGCACGCCGGCGGTGCGACCGTCGGCAGCGCGGGCTCGGGCATCACGTTCAGTACCGCACTGTCCGCCGACCACCCGTCCGGGACGACCGCGGCGGGGTTGGGCACCTACGCCAACGACAACGGCGCCCAGATCAACCTGACCGTCACCGACCCGCAGACCTACACCGGCGGGCTGCGCGGCGGCTACCGCTTCGAGGCCATCGAACTGCGCACACCCGGCACGGTGCGGCTCAGCCGGGCCGGCCTGAACTTCAAGGCCTACCGCGCCGGCCCCGACAAGTACGAGGGCTGGTTCCTGTCCAGCGACGACCAGCTCAACAAGATGTGGTACGCCGGCGCCTACACCGCCCAGATGGACATGGTGCCGGTCGGCGTCGCGTCGTGCTTCACCGTGCCGGTCTTCTTCGACGGCGCGAAACGCGATCGGGCGATCTGGTCCGGCGATCTCATGGTCACCGACCCCGTCGCGATGATGTCGATCGGCTCCAACAGCCACCCGTACGTGCGGGGCTCGATCGACAGCATCCTGAACCTGCAGGCGCCTACCGGTCGGCTCACCAGTGCGGTCGGCTTCCGCGGTTGTGGCGCCTTCGACTACGCGGTCACCTACTCCGCGTACTCGGCGATCATCGCGGTGCAGTACTACCGCTACTCGGGCGACGAGGCGTACACCAAGGGGATCCTGCCCAAGCTGGAAGCCGCGACCGCCTTCCACGCGACCCGGCTCGACGCGAACGGCCTGGTCGTCACCAACGACAACGACTACTGGCAGACCCGGCAGAACGGCGAGGTCACCGAGTACAGCCTCGCGTACTACGAGCTCCTCCAGGACATGATCTGGCTGGAGAGCCACGTCGGCACCCCGGAGAAGGTCGCCGAGTACACCGACAAGGCGGCGGCGCTCAAGACCGCGATCAACGCACGGTTGTTCAACGCCGACGCCGGGCTCTATCAGCACACCGACACCCGCCCGGGCGTGTTCCCGCTGGACGCGAACATGAACGCGGTCCGGCTGGGGGTCGCGCCGCAGGACCAGGTGGAGCACATCCTGTCCTACTTCAAGGAGCGGTGGCAGCCGCACGGCAGCGAGATCTCGCAGCCGGCGCCGAGCATGACCGACCCGTACGGCCACACCATCGAACCCCTCAACAACACGTGGGAGATGATGGCCCGCATCCGCAGCGGTGACGCGGCGGGCGCGCTCGAGCTGCTGCGGCGGCTCTGGGGTCTGCAGGTCGACCCGGACAGCGGCTTCTACACGGGCACGTTCTGGGAGTTCGTCATGAGCGACGGCCTACCGGACCGCGGGTTCGACAGCCTCGCGCACGCATGGGGTGCCGGCCCGACCCAGATCCTGACCGAGGCGGTGCTCGGTGCGACCTCGGTCGACCCGGGCTACGCCACCTGGACCGTCAAGCCCCAACCCACCGACCTCAAGTGGGCCCAGGGCACGGTGCCGACCGCGCACGGTGGCCTGACCGTGAAGTGGGCGCAGGACACCAAGGACGGCGAGTTCCACATGCAGGTCGTGTCACCGTCCGGGACCGCAGGTGAGGTCTGGGTGCCGCTGGCGTCCGCGACCGGCAGCGCCAGCGCGGCGTTGACCGAGGGTGCCACGTTCCTGCGCCGGGAGGGCGGCTACGACGTCTACCGCGTCGGGAGCGGCACGTTCGAGTTCGGTTCGGCGCCGGTCACGTTCGACGCCGTCAAGGAGCTGGTGGCCGATTTCAGCACCGATCGCAAGGTGACCAGGAGCTTGACCGACAACCTGGAGTCGGCGCAGCGGGCGCACACCCCGCAGGCCCGCGGCAAGGCCCTGGACGGTTTCGTCGCCCTGGTCGACGCGCAGCAGGGCAGAGCGCTGACGACGGAGAACGCGGCGGTGCTGCGAACACTGGCCAACGCGTTGCGGTAGCAGCGGGAGGTGAACGCCGGCCCCGGGTGCTCGACGCCCGGGGCCGGCTACGGTGTCGGCGGTGGCGCCGTCGTGGTGCGGACCACCAAGGTGGGGGAGAGCTTGACCTGGGCCGAGCGGCGCGAGCGGTCGGCGATGCGTTCCAGCAGCAGCCGGGCGGCGTCGGCGCCGATCTGCCAGCCCGCCTGGTCGACGCTGGTCAGCGAGACCTGGCTGAACGAGGCGAACGTGGTGTTGTCGTAGCCCGCGACGGAGATGTCGCCCGGCACGGACAGCCCGGCCTCAGCGACCGCGTCGAGCACACCCATCGCGGCGATGTCCGCTCCGGCGAAGATGGCCGTCGGCCGGTTCGGCCGCTCGAGCAGCTCGCGCGCGCCCGTGTAGCCGCCCTCGCGGGTGTAGGTCCGCGACACGACGTCGATCTCGGCGTCGAGGCCGTGCCGACGCATCGCGCGCCGGTAGCCCTCCGCGCGGATCATGTTCGGCATCTCCTCGATGCACGACGGCTCGGTCTCGAGGTGTTCGACGTGCGCGATCCGGCGGTGGCCGAGCTCGACCAGATGGTCGACGACCAGAGCGGCGCCGGCGATGTCGTCGTCGGCGACGGTGTCGTAGATGGCACTGCGGGCGTGCCGGCCGACGATGACCGTGGGAATGATGCCGGCGACGTGCTCTAAGTGGGCCCGCGGCGAGATCGGCGCGATGAGGATGATCCCGTCCATGCTGCGGTCGATCATCGACTCGATCGTCCTGGCCTCGGCCTGCTCGCCGGCGCACCCAGGCGCCAGCAGCACCTGGTAGGAGCTGTCGCGCAGCGACGCGGTCACTCCGTTGAGAATCTCGGGAAAGAACGGGTTGGCGATGTCCGGGACCATCACGCCCAGCGTGTACGTCTGCCCGCGTAACCCCCGCGCGGCGGCCGACGGCCGGTAGCCGAGGTCGGCGATCGCCTGGTGGACCTTCTGCTGCATCGCCGGGCTGGTGCCGTAGGCGTTGCGCAGCACCTTGGAGACGGCGGTGGTCGAGACCTGGGCGTGCCGCGCGACGTCGACGATCGTGACCCGTCGCTGTTGCACCGGGCGTGCCATGACCCCACCTCCGCACCCTTGTGGAAAACGTTTGCCGAGGGCGAGACGGGTCGCCGGCTATCCGCGTGAGGCTACGTACCAAGACCTTGCTCGACAAGACCCTTGACGTCGTTCCGGTGAACTTCTAGGGTCGGGCGAAACATTTGGGCAACGTTACCCACGACAGTGGTTGATCCTTACGCCCCAGGCCGGAGCCGCCGACAGGCAGCGACAGCGGGGGGTCTCCAGGTTGTGAACCGAGGGATGGCTGGCACGTCGTATGAAACGTTTCAATCTGGGTCGTACCGGCCCGCCGTGGTGGTTCGTCGTACCGGCGATGGCGCTCTTCGCCTTCGTCGTGCTGGTCCCCAGCGTCCGCGGGGTCTACTACGCGTTCACCGACTGGGACGGCCTCGACCCGAGCTTCTCGTTCGTCGGCCTGGACAACTTCGTCGAGATGTTCCGGGACCCGGACGCGAAGCAGGCGATCTGGCACACGCTGCTGATCGCGGTCTCGATCACGGTCATCCAGAACGGGTTCGGGCTCGCGCTCGCCCTCGGCGTCAACACCATGATCAAGTCGCGGAACGTGCTGCGGGTGTTCCTGTTCGCGCCCGCGGTGATCACGCCGATCGTCACCGCCTACCTGTGGCGCAACCTGCTCTCCACGGACGGCGCGGTCAACAGCTTGTTGGGGGCCGTCGGGCTGGACTCCTGGCAGCAGAACTGGCTCGGAGATCCTGACCTGGCCCTCTGGTCGATCGTCGGCGTGATCGTCTGGCAGTTCGGCGGCTACTCCATGGTCATCTTCCTGGCCGGCATGCAGTCGATCCCGAAGGAGATCTACGACGCCGCGGCGATCGACGGCACCGGGCCGGTGCGCCGCTTCTGGTCGGTCACCCGGCCGCTGCTGGCGCCGGCGTTCACGATCAACCTGATGCTCTCGATCATCGGCGGCATCAAGCTGTTCGACCAGGTGTACGCCCTCACCGGCGGTGGACCCGGACACGCCACCGACACCCTGTCCACCCTGATCTACAAGGACGCGTTCACGCTCGGCGAGTTCGGCTACAGCATCGCCCTGGCCGTCATCCTCACCGTCATCGTCGCGGTCGCCTCCACCGGCCAGTACCTGGTGCTGGCGCGCAACGAAAGGGCGGCGTCATGAACCGCTACACGCGCCGTACGTTCAGCCTCGAACTGCTGATGGTCGCCATCGCGCTGGTCGTCGCCTTCCCGCTGTACGTCCTGGTCAACCTCGCTGTGCGGCCGCCGTCGGACACCTCGTCCCCGCTGCGGCCGACCCTGGCGCCGACGTTGGACAACTTCACCCAGGCCTGGCAACAGGGCGCGCTCGGGGGCGCCCTCGCCAACAGCGCCCTGGTCACCGTCGTCAGCGTGCTCATCGTCATCGCGATCTCGGCGCTGGCCGCGTACCCGCTGGCGCGTGTCACCGCCCGGTGGTCCCGCGGCATCTTCCTGCTGATCATGCTTGGGCTGATGCTGCCGTTCCAGCTCGCCGCGTTGCCCCTCTACCAGACGATGCGCGACCTGCACCTGCTCGGCAGCGCGTGGGCGCTGATCCTGTTCTACTCCGGCCTGCAGGTGCCGTTCACGACGTTCCTCTACATCGGGTTCCTGCGCGCGCTACCCCGCGACTTCGAGGACGCGGCGTTCATCGACGGTTGCACCTCGTGGGAGGCCTTCCGGCACGTCGTGTTCCCGATGCTCAAACCCATCACCGTCACGGCGATCGTGCTCAACGCGGTGAGCATCTGGAACGACTTCTTCACCCCGCTGCTGTACCTGTCCGGCAGCACCCAGCAGACCGTGCCGGTGGCCATCTCCGGTTTCGTCGGCCAGTACGTCTCCGACTGGAACCTGATCTTCGCCGCGCTGTTGATCAGCATGATCCCGATCCTGGTCGTCTATTTCGCGCTGCAGCGCAGCATCATCAACGGCTTCGCCGGAGGGCTCAAGGGATGACGCATCCGTACGGTCTGCGGACCGAGCAGCGAGTCGAACCGCTCGGACTGGACGCCACCTGGCCGCGCCTGTCCTGGCGCCTGCGCGCCGACCGGCGCGGCGCCGCCCAGGGCGCCTACCGGCTCACCGTCGCCGCCAACCCGGCGGACCTCGACGACCCACGCCGCCTGCTCTGGGACACCGGACGCCGCACCGCAGGCGACCTCGAGGCCACCTGGGACGGTCCAGCGCTCCAGTCGGCGACCCGCTACCACTGGCGGGTCGAGGTCTGGGACGAGCGCGGTGACGGCCCGTCGGCGGGACAGAGCTGGTTCGAGACAGGCCTGCTGCACCGCAGCGACTGGTCGGCGGTGTGGATCACCCGCGATCCCGCCGGTCTGCCACTGGTCGACCCCCCGACCGATGACGACGAGCCCAGCCGACCGGCGCTGCAGCTGCGCCGCGCGTTCGACCTGGACCGCGTTCCCGTCCGCGGCCGGCTGTACGCCACCGCCCGCGGCGTCTACGAGCCCCGGCTCAACGGGCAGCGTGTCGGAGACCTCGAGCTCTCGCCCGGTTGGACCGAGTACCGCCACCGGATCCAGTACCAGACCTACGACGTCACCGACCTGTTGCGCGACGGCCGGAACGTGCTCGGTGCGGTCGTGGCTGACGGCTGGTGGTCCGGGTACCTGGGGTTCGACCCGCGCCGCCCCGCCCAGCACTACGGTGACCACCCGAGCTTCCTGGCGCAGCTCGTCGTCGACTTCTCGGACGGTTCCCGTCAGGTGGTCGCCACGGACGCCGACTGGACCGAGCGACCCGGCGCCGTCCGCTCCGCGGACCTGCTGATGGGCGAGTACGTCGACGCCCGCCTCGCGGTACCGGACTGGGACGCGCCGCACGGTTCGGACGCCGGCTTCACCCCGGTGGCCGTCGACGACCCGAGCCCCGGCCCACTGGTCGCCGAACCCGACCAGCCGATCCGTGTCGTCCGCGACATCGCGCCGGTCGCCCTTTATCCCCGGGCGGCAGGGCGCACCATCGTCGACTTCGGGCAGAACCTGGTCGGCCGGGTACGCCTCACCCTGCGCGGGGCGGCAGCGGGCCAGCGGATCACCGTCCGGCACGCCGAGGTGCTCGACAACGGCGAGCTGTACCTGGACAACCTGCGCCGGGCCGACGCGACCGACACGTACGTAGCGGCGGGCACAGGAACCGAGGTCTTCGAACCCCGGTTCACGATTCACGGTTTCCGCTACGCCGAGGTCGACAACCACGTCGGCGAGCTGGAGATCGTCGCCCGGGTGCTGCACAACGACACCCCGTTCGACGGGACGTTCGAGTGCTCCGACCCGATGGTCAACCAGCTCCAGTCCAACATCGCCTGGGGTCAGCGAGGCAACTTCGTCGCCGTCCCGACCGACTGCCCGCAACGCGACGAACGGCTCGGCTGGCTCGCCGACGCGCAGATCTTCACACCCACCGCCAGCCGCAACGCCGACGTGTCGGCGTTCCTGGCCCGGTGGCTGCGCGATGTGATCGACGGGCAGGACGCGGACGGCGCCTTCCGCGATGTCGCACCGGCAGTCTGGATCGACCGAGAGGCCGCACCCGCGTGGGGCGACGCCGGAGTGATCATCCCGTGGCACCTGTGGCGGACGTACGGCGACCGCGTGGCGCTGGAACGCTCCTTCCCATCGATGGTGGCCTGGGTCGACCGCATCCGCCGGCACAACCCGGATCTGCGCTGGCGCCACCGCACCGGGAACTCCTACGGCGACTGGTTGCAGGTCGACGCCGTCACGCCGCGCGACGTGCTGTCGACGGCCTACTTCGCCCGCAGCGCCGAGATCGTCGCGGACGCGGCCGAGGTGCTCGGGCACCACGATGTCGCGATCGAGTACCGGGGACTGCACGGCGCGATCCGGGCCGCGTTCATCGACTCGTACGTCGGCGACAACGGGACGGTCGAGGGCGGCACCCAGACGGGGTACCTGCTCGCTCTCGCCTTCGGGCTGCTGCCGCCCAGCCTGGTGCGCGCCGCGGTGGACCACCTGGCGGCCGACATCGAGAAACGCGACATCCGGCTGACCACCGGATTTCTGGGCGTCGCCCTGCTGTGTCCGGTGCTGACCGAGCACGGCCGCGCGGACCTGGCCTACGCGCTGCTGCACCAGGAGGAGTTCCCGAGCTGGGGCTACTCCATCCGGCACGGCGCCACGACGATCTGGGAGCGCTGGGACGGCTGGACCGAGCACGGCGGGTTCCAGTCGCCGGCGATGAACTCCTTCAACCACTACAGCCTCGGCAGCGTCGGCGACTGGCTCTACGGCCGCGTCGCCGGGATCGACCAGACCACCACGTCCGTCGGCTACCGCGAGCTGCTGCTGCGGCCCGTTCCCGGCGGCCGGCTCAGCTGGGCCCGTGCCCAGCAGGAGACCGTGCGCGGCACCGTCGCGTGCGGTTGGTCGATCAAGAACGGGCGGATCACCGTGACTGCCACGGTCCCGCCCGGCAGTACCGCAACTCTCGAAATTCCCACCTCTCACCCGGCCAGCATCACCGAAGGCGGCCAGCCGGCCGCCGACCAGCCGGGCGTGCGCACAGTCCAGCCGTCAGCCGCGGGAGCAACCGTCGCGCTGTCGTCGGGGCGCTACACCTTCAGCGCCGCGTATCAGGGCGCGTAGTCCCTCAAAACTTCGTGGGAGAGCAGATGAAGAAAGCGAAATTGGCGGCTCTGATCGCGGCGACGGTCTCCGTCACGCTGGCGGCCGCTTGTAGCGGTGGCACCAACGCGGCCTCAGGCGACAAGGCCCAGGACAACACCCTGACCCTCGCATCGGTCGACCAGGGCTCCGTCGAAGAGGTCGTCAAGGCCTTCGAGGCCAAGAACCCCGGCGTGAAGGTCAACTTCACGACCAGCGGTGCCGACCAGTACCAGCAGCAGATCCGCACCCAGCTCGCCTCCGGCACCGCGCCGGACGTCATGTCGGTGTGGCCGGGCAACGGCAACCCCGGCGCCACCTACGTGCTGGCCAAGCCCGGCTACCTGCTCGACCTGTCCGACCAGGCCTGGGCGGCGAAATACCCCGAGGCCGTCAAGAGCGTCGCGCAGTACGACGGCAAGACCTACAACGCGATCTTCGGCCTCAACGGCATCGGCGCGGTCTACAACGAGGACGCGTTGGCCAAGGCCGGGCTCACCGCGCCCGAGACCTGGACGCAGATGATCGACTTCTGCAAGGCCGCCGCGGGCAAGGGGACGCCGGCGTTCGCGCTCGGCATCCAGGACAACTGGGTCACCCAGCTGGTCCTGTACGCCCTCGTCGCCACCACGGTGTACGCGGACGACCGTGGGTTCGACACCAAGATGCAGGCCGGCCGGGCGACCTTCGCCAACTCGCCGTGGACCACCGCGATGGCCAAGTACCAGGACATGGACAAGGCCGGCTGCTTCCAGAAGAACCCGCTCGGCACCAGCTACGAGGCCAGCCAGCAGCTCGCCGCCACCGGCAAGACGCTGGGCCTGGTGCAGGGCAACTGGGTGATCGCGCTGCTCAAGAAGCAGAACCCGACCGGCAAGTTCACCATCAAGCCGTTGCCCGCCACCGACAACCCGGCCAGCTTCGTGATGCCGGCCGCCGCCGGCGCCGGATACGGCGTCAACGCCAAGGCCAAGAACAAGGAGCTGGCGCTCAAGTTCGTCAACTTCGTCATGTCGCCGGACGGCATGAACCTCTACGTCAAGCAGCAGGGCGGCGTGCCGGCCCTGGCCGACACCGGCTTCGACCTGGACCCGTCGCTGACCGAGCTCGCCGACTACATCAACCAGAACCGCACGGTGCCGTTCATGGACCAGCTCTGGCCCAACGCCAAGGTCCAGCAGACGATGCTCAGCGGCCTGCAGGAGATCTTCAGCAAGCAGTCCACACCGGACAAGGTGCTGGCCGCGATGGACACCGACTACAAGGCCGGCGGGTGACCGACTTTCCACCCGACTTCATCTGGGGCGCCGCGACCGCGGCGCACCAGGTGGAGGGCGGCAACGTCAACAGCGACTGGTGGGACTTCGAGCACGACCCCGGGTCGGCGGCCATCGAATCGTCCGGGGACGCGATCGACCACTACCACCGGTACGCGCAGGACTTCGCCCTGCTGCGCTCGCTCGGCCACAACACCCACCGGTTGTCGGTGGAGTGGTCGCGGATCGAGCCGGCGGCGGGGGAGTTCAGCGTCGCCGCTCTCGCCCACTACCGCCGGGTGCTCACCGCACTCGTGGATGCGGGCCTGACACCCTTCGTCACGCTTCACCACTTCACCCTGCCGCGCTGGTTCGCCGCACGTGGCGGGTGGCTGGCCCCGGACGCCGTCGACCTGTTCGGCACCTACTGCCGTCAGGTCGGTGCGGCGCTGGGCGACCTGATGCCGTTCGTGTGCACGATCAACGAGCCGCAGATGGTCGCCCTGCACGGCTATCTCGAGGGCTACCACCCGCCGGGGCTCACCAACCCCGTGCTGTGGAAGCGGGTCGGCGGCGTCCTGCTCGACGCACATCACGAAGCGGTCCGTGCGATCCGCGACACCTCGCCCGCGTCCAGCACCGGGCTGTGCGTCCAATTGCCCTTGCTGGCACCGATCCGCGACGATCCCGCCTGCCAAGCCCTGCTCGCGCTGATGCAACACGAGATCGTCGACCGCTACCTCGACGGGATCACCGGCGACTGGCTGGGCGTGCAGTACTACCGCAAGCAATGGGTCGACCCGGCCTCCCCGACGTTCTTCGCCGCGCCGCCGCCGGACTTCCCGCTCACGCAAATGGGGTGGGCGGTCCATCCCGATGGGCTGCGGCAGGTGCTGCACCACGCCGCCAAACGGACCGGGCTGCCGCTGTACGTCACCGAGAACGGCATCGCCACCACCGACGACCGCGAACGCGTCGACTACCTCGACGGTCACCTCGCCGCGGTCGCCGCGGCCCGCGCCGAGGGCGTGGACGTGCGCGGCTACCTGCACTGGTCGGCGTTCGACAACTTCGAGTGGAGCGAGGGATACCGACCGACGTTCGGCCTGGTCGCCGTCGATCGGACGCGCGACTTCGCACGCGTACCCAGGCCCAGCGCGTACGCGTTCGCCCGGGTCGCCGCCTCTGGACGGCTCGCCGCCCTGCGCGAGCCGAGCACCACCTGACTGCGAGGAAGGGAGAACGGGTGCCAACCAAAAGACGCACGGCGACCGCGATGATAGGCGGGTTCCTGGCATTGACTCTTGTGGCACCCCCGTTCACGACGGGGGCATCCGCGCACGCGAACTCCGGCGGTGACGTCGAGGCCGTCAACCTCGCCGTTGACGGCCGTTACGACTCCCCGCAGGGTCTGGACAATCAGCGACCCACGTTGAGCTGGCAGATTTCCGAGACCCGCCGCGCGGCGTCGCATCCGTGTTACCGCCCCCACGCGAAGATCGCCTGCCCCGGCGACCGGCAGACCGCCTACGAGATCCAGGCCGCGGCCGACCAGGCCAAGCTCAAGGCCGGCAAGCTGATCTGGTCTTCCGGCAAGGTCGCCAGCGCGGACCAGCGCGCGGTCTTCACCAAGACCCTGCGCTCGCGCGACACGGTGGCCTGGCGCGTGCGGGTCTGGGACGCGCTCAAGAGGCCCTCGGACTGGTCGCAGCCGGCCACCTGGTCGGCCGGCCTGCTCCAACAGAGCGACTGGGGCGACGCCCGGTGGATCGACTACCCCGACCGTGCCGAGAACCAGCCGCTGCCGATCTTCGCCCGCCAGTTCGCCGTGCCGCGCGGCAAGAAGGTCGCCGACGCGCGGCTCTACCTCTCCGGTGTCGGGCTGCACCACGCGACCGTCAACGGTCGCGCGGTGACCGACGAGGTCCTGGCCCCCGGCAACTCCAACTACCAGCTCTCCAGCGAGTACCGCACCTATGACGTCACCAAGGCGCTGCGCGACGGCGCCAACACCATCGGGGTCGAGCTCGGTAACGGCACCGCGTACGTGCGGCGCAGCGTCACCAACCCCGCGGTGGGCCGGACCTCGCCCTACTCGTGGTGGCAGAGCCAGCTCAAGGGCAACGGACTGCTCGCCGCCGACGCGGCCGCCGGCGCGACCACGGTCAAGGTCGACAGCGTCACGGGCTACCACGTCGGCGGCACCGTCAACGTCGACACCGGCGGTGGCGGCGACCGCCTCGAGTCGCGGACCATCACCGCGATCGGGACCGCCGGCGTTGACGGCACCGGCATCGCGTTCACCCCCGCGTTGTCCGCCGCGCACGCCGCCGGCGCCAAGGTGACCGGCTCGGGCAACAACATCGCCGCCAGCGACGCCTCCGCTGGTGCGGCCGTCACACCGCGGTTCATCGGCCGTCTGGAGGTCACGTACCGCGACGGCAGCCGTTCGGAGATCGTCACCGACCGGTCGTGGCGTGCGGCGTTCGGTCCGCTGGTGACCGACGCCTGGTACTCCGGCGCCGATTACGACGCCCGGCGCGAGCAGCCGGGCTGGAACGAGGCCGGGTCGAACCTCGGCGCGACCGCCAAGCGCCGCGACGGCACACCCACCGAGTGGGTCAGCGCCGGCATCGCCCCGCCGCCGAACCTGGCCACGCGGCTGGTCGCCCGCGCCGCGGAGCCGGTCGTGGAACAGGAGCGGTTCAAGCCGGTCTCGGTCACCAATCCGGTGCCCGGCACCTGGGTGTTCGACTTCGGTCAGAACATCGTCGGCTGGCCCGAGCTCCATCTGCGTGACCTGCCGGCAGGCACCACCATCAAGGTGGCACCGGCCGAGTCGTTGAACCCGGACGGCACGGTCAACCAGAGCTCGCTCGGCCCTGGCGGCCGCGGCGCTGACCTGTTCAACACCTACACCGCCTACGGCGCTCGCAAGAGCGAGTCGTGGCATCCGCAGTTCAACTATTTCGGCATGCAGTGGGTCCAGGTCACCGGACTGCCCGAGGGCTTCGTGCCGACGCGGGACCTGGTCACCGGCGTACGGCTCCAGGCCGACACGCCCGTCGCGAGCGAGTTCACGACCTCGAACGCGCGGATCAACCGGATCCACAAGATGGCCCGCTACTCGTTCGCCGGCAACATGATGTCGGTCTTCACCGACTGCCCGGGCCGCGAGAAGCTGTCCTACCCGGCGGACTACACCATGCCGATGGGCTCCATCCACCGCAACTACGAGCTCGGCGCCTTCATGCGCACCTCGATGCACCACCTCGTCGAGGGACAGTCGGTCGCCGACAGCCCGATGGCCGGCAACGTGGCGCTGAAGACCCCCGTGTACGACTGGGGCTACACCGGCCGGTTCGGCGACGAGATCAACTGGGGTAACGCGATCATCCTCGTGCCGGCGATGCTGTACGAGCTGTACGGCGACACCCAGACGATGGCGACGTACTACGACCAGATGAGCAAGTTCGTCGACTACATCCAGCGACAGAAGGTCGGCACCGGCGACAACGCACACATCGTCGATGCCGCCCTGACCGACTGGGTGTCGGCGGAGGACACCTCGGGCCGGATCACGGGGACGTGGGGCTACTACGTCATGATCACCAAGATGGCGATGATGGCCGGGCTGACCGGGCACATCGCCGACGCGGCGGAGTACACGGCGCTGGCCGAAGAGATCAAGGCGGCGTTCAACCGCGCGTTCTTCAACGACACGCTCGGCTACTACACCGCCGCCGGCAACGCCGGCACCGCCGGGGCGACCCAGTCGGCCCAGGCGCTCGCGCTCGACACCGGGCTCGTTCCGGAGGACAAGCGGCAGGGCGTCATCGACTACCTGGTCTCCAACGTCTACGCGTTCCACCCCGAAGGTGACGGCCCGCACTTCAGCGGCGGCACCATCGGAATGTCGCCGACCGTGCGCAGCCTCGCGGCGGCGGGTCGCGACGACGTGCTCTGGGACCTGCTCCAAGAGGACGACTACCCGAGTTACGGCTACTTCATGGCGTCCACGTCCGAGAACCCCGGTGGTTTCACGACCATTGGCGAGCGGTGGACGCGCGGCAGTTCCAAGAACCACATGATCCTGGCGCAGATCGAGGAATGGTTCCAGAGCGGTGTGGTCGGCATCCGGTCGGCCGCGGACTCGGTCGCGTACGACAAGCTGGTGATCCAGCCAAAGGCGGTCGGGGACCTCACCTACGCCAAGGGCAGCTACAAGACACCGAAGGGTGAGGCACGTAGCGCCTGGACCAGGTCCGAGCGGCGCTTCGAGCTGAAGATCACGGTACCGACGAACACGACGGCAGAGGTCTGGGTGCCAACCGGCGACGGGCAGTCCGTCCGGACGCCGGATCGAGCCACGTTCGAGCGGGTCGAGGACGGCTACACCGTCTTCACCGTCCCTTCCGGACAGTTCACCTTCAGGGCCGCGTAGGGCTCTGACGGCATAGACAGGCGGTTGCCGGTGAGGTCGCTGATGGGCGGGACCTCACCGGCAACCGCCGCTCGACTCTCGTACAACCAGATCCGGCTGGAACAGGACGTGACGATGTTGGTGGTTACGGCTGTTGAGGGACTCCTCCAGCAGCAGCTGCGCGGCTGTGCGCCCGAGCAGCGCGCGCGGCTGACGCACCGAGCTGAGTGGCACGGTCGCCGCCGCGGCGAAGTCGATGTCGTCGTAACCGACGATGGCCATTGTCTTCGGGCACCCGGACACCGTGGGCGGCCAGTCCCTGCAACAGACCGAGCGCGACCAGGTCGTTGCCGCAGAACGCCGCCGACGGCCGCTGCGCCGCCGGCAGCGCGACGAGGTCGTCGGCGGCCTGCCTGCCCGCCACCACCGACAGGGTTCCCGTGCGGTGGACGGACAGCCGCACCTTTCCGCCGTGCTCGTTGACGAGCGTGGCCGCGCCCGCGTGCCGGTCCTTGACCTGGCTCATCCCGAACGGCCCGCCGACGAAGGCGATGTGCCGATGCCCTCGCTCGACCAGGTGGTCGGCCGCGAGGCGCCCGCCGGCCACGTCGTCGACGGCCACCGAGCAGCGGCTCGGGTGGGCGGAGGTTCGGTCGACCAGAACTACCGGGATGCCGCGGGCGACCAGGGTGTCGATGCGCGGGCTCGGTCCGTCGGAGATCGGCGTGACCAGTACTCCCTGGACCCGTTGTTCCTCGAGCGAGTCCAGGTGCCGCAGCTCCCGTTCCGGTTCCTCACCGCTGTTGCAGACGACGAGCATCTGGCCGGCGTCCTCGATCACCACCTCCGCGGCGCGCACGACGTCGGTGAAGAAGGGGTTGGAGACGTCGAGCACGACGATCGCGATCGTGCGGCTGCGGCCGGCGCGGAGCTGGCGCGCGGAGTCGTTGCGCACGTACCCGAGCTCGGTGATCGCGTCGAGCACCTTGCGACGAGTTCTGGGCATGACGGTCTCTGGACGGTTGAGCACGTTGCTGACGGTCCCGATGAACACGCCGGCCAGGTGGGCTACGTCTTTGATACTCGCCGTCATCGTTTTCCAACCGTCCTCAGGGGAGGGATGCTGCCCGTTCTCTTGAAACGTACCAAATAGCGGACCAGGTGGAAGACGTTTGACCTGGTCCGGTCAACATCGTTTGCTGGCAGGCTATCGAGGTTCGTCCTCGATGGAGGGTGACCTGCACCCGCAGACCGCCGCTGATGGTCCGTCGCGAAACGGTAACGAGCCGGAAACCCTTGACCAGTCTCGGTTCCGATGAATAGAGTTCTTCGCATCGAATTAAAACGTTTCACAAGCCCGTGTTCATCGAAGACCGGGTGCGCGGAGGGGGCTGGTGTGCCACCGGTACTGGCATTAGAAGGCGTGAGCAAGTCGTTCGGCGCCGTCGCGGCGCTGCGTGACGTGCGCCTGGAGCTGCGAGCCGGGGAGGCGCACGCCCTGGTAGGAGAGAACGGCGCGGGCAAGTCCACGTTGGTCAAGATCCTCGCCGGGGTGCACGCGCCGGACAGCGGCAAGGTCCTGCTCGATGGTGCTGCGGTGACCTTCGGGGGGCCGGCCGAGGCCCGCGCCGCCGGCATCGCGGTCATCTACCAGGAGCCGACGCTGTTCCCGGACCTGTCGGTGGCGGAGAACATCTTCATGGGCCGGCAGCCGCTTCGTCGCGGCCGGCGGATCGACAGCGCGGCGACGCGGACGCGCGCCGCGGAGCTCTTCACCAGGCTCGGTGTGCGCATCGATCCCGACCGTCCCGCTCGCGGGTTGTCCATCGCCGACCAGCAACTGGTAGAGATCGCCAAGGCTCTGTCGGCGAACGCCCGCGTGCTGGTCATGGACGAGCCGACCGCGGCGTTGTCCGGCGTCGAGGTCGAGCGGCTGTTCGCGGTGGCACGGTCGCTGCGCGACGAGGGCGCCGCGGTGCTGTTCATCTCGCACCGCTTCGACGAGGTGTTCGACCTCTGCCAACGCATCACGGTCATGCGCGATGGTCGCTGGATCAGCACGGACGACGCGGCGGACGTCACCGTTGACACAGTCATCCGCACGATGGTTGGGCGCGAGCTGTCCACCCTTTACCCGAAGGTCGCCGCCGAGCCGGGCGACACCCGACTCGAGGTTCGCGGCCTGACCCGGTGGGGCTACTTCGACGACGTCACCTTCGACGTACGGGGCGGCGAGATCGTCGCATTGGCCGGCCTGGTCGGCGCCGGGCGCAGCGAGGTCGTCCGCGCCGTCTTCGGCATCGACCGGCCGGACGCGGGTGAGGTGCGGGTCGAGGGTCGGCGGCTCCCGCTCGGTGACACGCCCGCGGCGATCGCCGCCGGTCTGGCGCTGGTGCCGGAGGACCGGCGTCAGCAGGGCCTGGTGATGGAGCTGTCCGTCGAGCGCAACGCGACGTTGCCCCGGCGCTGGGCGCTGGCGAAGGCGGGCCTGCTGGTCGGCGGTGCCGAGCGCCGCTCCGCCGCGACCTGGGCCGAGCGGCTGCAGGTGAAGGCGGGCCACCCGACCGACCCGGTCAGCACCCTCTCGGGCGGCAACCAGCAGAAGGTCGTCCTGGCCAAGTGGCTCTCCACGCAGCCGCGGGTGTTGATCGTCGACGAGCCCACCCGAGGCATCGACGTTGGCACGAAGGCCGAGGTGCACCGCCTGCTCTCGGAGCTGGCGGCCAACGGAGTGGCCGTGCTGATGGTCTCCAGCGAGCTGCCCGAGGTGCTCGGCATGGCCGACCGCGTGCTCGTGATGCACGAGGGCCGGCTGGTCGCGGACATCGCGCGGGCCGAAGCGGACGAAGAGTCGGTCATGTTCGCGGCGACCGGCCAGAAGGAGGAAGCATGACGGCCACCGCGACGCCGGTCGCGCCGCGCACCAACGGGGCCAGCATCGCCCACCGCCTGTTCGTGGTGCGCGAGCTGGGCATCGCGCTGGCGCTGGTGTTGCTGATCGGCGTGACATTCGCGGTCAACACCCGGTTCCTGAACGCGCAGAACGTCAAGGACCTGCTGCTGGGTTCGTCGATCCTGGCGATCCTCGCGGTCGGCCAGGCGATTGTGATCATCACCCGCAACGTCGACCTGTCGGTCGGTTCGATCCTGGGTCTGGCCGCGTTCGCGACCGGCGCCATGTTCCAGAGCTCGCCGAACCTGCCGATTCCGGTCGCGATCATAATCGGGATGGCCCTGGGCGCCCTGTGCGGAGCGGTCAACGGCGGACTGATCGCCGCCGCGCGGGTGCCGGCGCTGGTGGTCACGCTCGGCACGCTCTACGTGTTCCGCGGCGTCGACTACACCTGGGCGACGGGTCGGCAGATCAACGCGGCCGACATGCCCGCGAGCTTCCTGCACATGGGCACCACCACGGTGCTGGGCGTGCCGGTGCTGGCGCTGTTCGCCGTCGTCGTGCTCGCCGGCGCCGGGATCTTCCTGCGCTCGTATCGCAGCGGTCGTGAGCTGTACGCCATCGGCTCGGACCCGGACGCCGCACGCCTGTACGGCATCCCAGTGGGTCGGCGGGTGTTCTGGGCCTTCGTCGCCAGCGGTGCACTGGCCGGCCTCGCCGGAGTCCTGCACGCGGCCCGGTTCGGCACGATCGACGCCAACGCCGGGCTGGGCAGCGAGCTCAACGTCGTCGCGGCGGTCGTCGTCGGTGGCGTGGCGATCTTCGGCGGCAGCGGCTCGGTCTACGGCGCCGCGCTCGGCGCGGTGCTGCTCACGACGATCGGCAGCGCGCTGCCCGTGCTGGGCATCAACCCGTTCTGGCAGCGGGCGGCGGTCGGCGTGCTGATCCTGGCCGCCATCGGCCTGGACCGTTCGCTGGCCGTGCGGATGGCCCGCCGGCTTCGAGGAGGCAGCGCTCGTGGCGCCTGAGACAGTCATCGACCTGGCAGCCCAGCCCCGGACGTCGCGGCAACGGCCGCCGTGGCTGCGCACGTTCGCCTCGTGGGAGACCACCGTCGTCCTCGCGCTGGTCCTGGTCATCCTGATCGGCAGCGCGACCATCGACGGCGTCGGCGACCCGCGCTTCTACCGGTTCGTGATCCTCGAGGCGATCCCGATCGCGCTGATCGCCCTGCCGATGACACTGATCGTGATCACCGGCGAGATCGATCTGAGCGTGGCCAGCACCGTCGGCCTGACCTGCAGCGCCATGGGCGCACTGTGGCAGGCCGGTGTCACGTCGCTGCCGCTGCTCATCCTCGTCAGCCTGGTCCTCGGCGCCGTCCTCGGTGCGGTCAACGGGGTGTTCGTGACCGTCTTCGGGCTGCCGTCGCTGGCCGTCACCATCGGCACCCTCGCCCTCTACCGGGGGCTGGCCTTCGTCGTCCTGGGCGACAAGGCGGTCGCCGACTACCCAGTGTCCTGGACGACGAACATGATCGCGCCGATCCCGGGCACCGTGGTGCCCTGGTTCGTGCTGGTCGTCGCCGTCCTCGCGCTGCTGTTCGGCGTGCTCCTGCACGCCACCCCGATCGGCCGCGCGTTGTACGCCATCGGCAACAACGCGGAGGCCGCCGCGTACTCCGGTATCGCGGTGTTGCGCACCAAGTTCTGGTTGTTCGTGGCCACCGGCGCGGTCTCCGCGTTGGCCGGTGTCTTCTGGACGTTCCGGTTCGCGTCCGCCCGGGCCGACAACGCGGACGGCCTCGAGCTGTCAGTGGTGGCGGCGGTTCTGCTGGGCGGTGTCTCCATCTTCGGCGGTCGCGGTGCGCTGCTCGGTGTGATCGCCGCGGTCGCGCTCCTCGGCACCCTGCGCAACGCGCTGCAACTGGCCGACGTCCCGGCCAACGCGTTGACGATCGTCACCGGAACGCTGCTCATTCTCTCCGTCGTCGGGCCCAACCTCGTACGAACCGTGCGCGAGCGGCTCCGCAGACGGCAACCGACACCCCCGATGGAAAGGACCCAGAGATGAGAATTGGATCCACCCGTCTGCTCGCGACGGCGGTAGCGGCCGCGTTGGCGCTCGGCCTGACCGCCTGCAGCAGCGACAGCACCGAGCCCGATGCCGCATCACCCAGCGGCGGCAGTGGGAACGCGACCGGCACCATCAAGGAAGGCCTGAAGATCACCTTCCTGCCCAAGCAGGTCAACAACCCGTACTTCGACATCTCCGACAACAAGGGCGGCAAGGTCGCGGTCGAGGAGTTCAAGGGGACGTTCGCGCAGACCGGTCCGTCCGAGGGCAGCCCGTCGGCGCAGGTCTCCTACATCAACACCCTGTCGCAGCAGCAGACCGACGTGATCGTGATCTCGGCCAACGACAAGGACGCCGTCTGCGGCGCCCTCACCGAAGCCAAGACCGCGGGTGCGAAGGTCGTCACCTACGACTCCGACACCCGACCCGAATGCCGCGACATCTTCGTCAACCAGGCAACCGGCGACGGCATCGCCAAGAACCAGATCAAGCTGATCTCCGACGCGGTCGGCCCCGACGGCGGCGAGATCGCGATCCTGTCGGCCTCGGCGAACGCGACCAACCAGAACGCCTGGATCGAGCTGATGAAGACCGAGCTCGCCAAGCCGGAGTACAGCAAGCTCAAGCTGGTCGACACCGTCTACGGCGACGACAAGGACGAGAAGTCGTTCCAGGAGGCGCAGGGCCTGCTGGCCAAGCACCCCAATCTCAAGGGCATCATCTCGCCCACGACGGTCGGTGTCGCCGCCACGGCCCGGTACCTGTCCGGGTCCTCGTACAAGGGCAAGGTGGCGCTGACCGGTCTGGGCACGCCGAACCAGATGCGCGCGTTCGTGAAGGACGGCACCTGCAAGGCGTTCGCCCTGTGGAACCCGGCCGACCTGGGCTACCTGGCCGCGTACGCGGCCGGTGCGCTCGCTTCCGGGATCATCACCGGCAAGGAAGGCGACAAGTTCAAGGCCGGCAAGCTCGGCGAATACACCGTTGGCGCCAACGGCGAGGTCGTGCTCGGCGACCCGTTCACCTTCGACGCGGCCAACGTCGACCAGTTCAATTTCGGCTAAGCCGCAGTGACCGCCGGTGTGGGGGACGTTTTCGACCCCACCTCGACCCCACACCGGCCACTGATCACCTCGTCACCGCTATTTCTGGAGAGCACGAATGACCGACATTGACCCGTCCACCCGAAGCCGCGTGCTGGCGGCCTTGCGCGATCAGCGGATCGAGACCGCGTCATGGGCGTTCGGAAACTCCGGGACGCGGTTCAAGGTGTTCGCTCAGGCGGGCGTGCCCCGCAACCCGTACGAGAAGATCGCCGACGCGGCGACCGTGCACCGGTTCACGGGGGTGGCTCCGACGGTGGCGTTGCATATCCCGTGGGACAAGGTCGAGGACTACGCGGATCTGGCCGCGTATGCCAAGGAGCGCGGCGTTGGTCTGGGTGCGATCAACGCCAACGTGTTCCAGGACGACGACTACAAGCTCGGCTCGGTGACCAACCCGGATCCGCAGGTGCGGGCCAAGGCGTTGGCCCATCTTTTCGAGTGTGTGGACATCATGGACGCCACCGGGTCGCGGGACCTCAAGCTGTGGTTCTCGGACGGCACCAACTATCCGGGACAGGACAGCATTCGGGCACGGCAGGACCGGCTCGCGGAGGCGCTCTCGGCGGTGTACCGGCGCCTGGGTGAGGATCAGCGGATCCTGCTGGAGTACAAGCTTTTCGAGCCGGCGTTCTACACAATGGATGTTCCCGACTGGGGCACCGCGTTCGCGCACTGCCTAGCGCTGGGCGGCAAGGCCCAGGTGGTCATCGATACCGGGCACCACGCACCGGGTACGAACATCGAGTTCATCGTCGCGGTCCTGCTGCGGGCCGGCAAGCTCGGCGGGTTTGACTTCAACTCCCGTTTCTACGCCGACGACGACCTGATGGTCGGCGCGGCCGACCCGTTCCAGCTCTTCCGGATCATGTGCGAGATCGTGTCGGCGGATGCGCTGCGGGCCGAGGCGGGGATCGCGTTCATGCTCGACCAGTGCCACAACATCGAACCGAAGATCCAGGCGGTGATCCGCTCGGTGATGAACGTGCAGGAGGCCACCGCCAAGG
This sequence comes from Asanoa hainanensis, assembly GCF_900188485.1. GTDB lineage: Bacteria > Actinomycetota > Actinomycetes > Mycobacteriales > Micromonosporaceae > Asanoa > Asanoa hainanensis. The sequence continues at coordinate 12,482 of NZ_FZPH01000023.1, read as the reverse complement.
CGCTGTTGGTCGACGCCTCCGCGCTCGCCTCCGCCCAGCGCGACGGTGATGTGCTCGCTGCCAACGAGGTGCTGATGGACGCGTACCAGACCGATGTCCGGCCGCTGTTGCGTGACCTGCGCGGCGAGATGGGTCTGGAGCCGGATCCGATCGCCGCCTACAAACAGTCCGGCTACCTCGAGACGGTGACGTCTTCGCGGGTGGGTGGCAACGCCGCCGGATGGGGAGCCTGAGCATGTCCATCGTGGAAGAACTGATCGACCGGTCGAACCGGCTGGGATCCGATCCGCGTAACACGAACTACGCGGGTGGGAACACGTCCGCGAAGGGCGTCGACACCGATCCGGTGACCGGCGGCGACGTGGAGCTGTTGTGGGTCAAGGGTTCCGGCGGAGACCTCGGCACCCTGACCGCGCCAGGGCTGGCCGTGCTGCGGCTGGACCGGCTGCGGGCCCTGGCCGACGTCTATCCGGGCGTCGAGCGGGAGGACGAGATGGTCGCCGCGTTCGACTACTGCCTGCACGGGCGGGGCGGGGCGGCGCCGTCGATCGACACCGCGATGCACGGCCTGGTCGACGCCGCGCACGTCGACCACCTGCACCCCGACTCCGGGATCGCGCTCGCGACCGCGGCGGACGGGCCGGCGCTGACCAAGGAGATCTTCGGCGACCGGGTGGTGTGGGTGCCGTGGCGCCGGCCCGGGTTCCAGCTGGGTCTGGACATCGCGGCGGTCAAGCGGACGAACCCAGCCGCGATCGGGGTGATCCTGGGCGGCCACGGCGTCACCGCCTGGGGCGCGACCAGCGACGAGTGCGAGACCAACTCGCTGGAGATCATCGAGGCGGCAGCGGCATACCTGGCCGAACATGGCCGCCCAGAACCGTTCGGTCCGACCATCGCGGGCTACGCGCCGCCCGCACGACAGGAGCGGCGCGAACGGGCGGCCGCCCTGGCCCCGGTGATCCGGGGTTTGGCGTCCACCGACCGTGCGATGGTCGGTCACTTCACCGACACGGACGTGGTGCTGGACTTCCTCGCCCGTGCCGAACATCCGCGACTGGCCGCGCTGGGCACCTCGTGCCCGGACCACTTCCTGCGCACCAAGGTCCGCCCACTGGTTCTGGACCTGCCTCCGACCGCGCCGTTGGAGGCGGTCGTCGCCCGTCTCAAGGAACTCCACGCGGCGTACCGGGAGGACTACCGCGCCTACTACGAGCGGCACGCGAGCCCCGACTCACCGGCGATGCGCGGCGCCGATCCGGCCGTCGTCCTGGTGCCCGGTGTCGGGATGTTCTCGTTCGGCGCCAACAAGCAGACCGCCCGGGTCGCCGGCGAGTTCTACGTCAACGCGATCAACGTGATGCGCGGCGCGGAGGCGGTCTCCCGCTACGCGCCCATCGACGAGGCGGAGAAGTTCCGCATCGAGTACTGGGCTCTGGAGGAAGCCAAGCTCCAGCGGATGCCGAAGCCGAAGCCTCTGGCGACCCGGGTCGCGTTCGTCACCGGCGGCGGCTCCGGCATCGGCCGCGCCATCGCGCACCGGTTGGCCGCCGAGGGCGCCTGCGTGGTGGTGGCCGACCGCGACTCTGCCGCTGCGGCAACCGTGGCAGCGGAGATCGGTTCGACGGATGTTGCCGTGGCGGTTACCGCGGACGTGACCGATACGGGTGCGGTCGTCGCGGCGCTGCGCTGCGCGTCGCTGGCGTTCGGCGGTGTGGACCTGGTCGTCAACAACGCCGGCCTGTCGATCTCCAAGCCGTTGCTGGAGACCACCGACGGCGACTGGGACCTGCAACACGGTGTGATGGCCCGCGGCTCGTTCCTGGTGGCCCGCGAGGCCGCCCGCATCCTGGTCGAACAGGGCATGGGCGGCGACGTCGTCTACATCTCCTCCAAGAACTCGGTGTTCGCCGGCCCGAACAACGTCGCCTACGGCGCGGCCAAGGCCGACCAGGCGCACCAGGTGCGCCTCCTGGCCGCCGAGCTCGGCGGCCACGGCATCCGGGTCAACGGCATCAACCCCGACGGCGTCGTACGCGGCTCCGGCATCTTCGCCGGCGGCTGGGGAGCCAAGCGCGCCGCCGTCTACGGCGTCCCCGAAGAGGAGCTCGGCGCCTACTACGCCCAACGCACCCTGCTCAAACGCGAGGTCCTCCCGGAACACGTCGCCAACGCCGTCTTCGCGTTGACCGCCGGCGACCTGTCCCACACCACCGGCCTGCACATCCCCGTCGACGCCGGCGTCCCCGCCGCATTCCTGCGGTAGGCAGAACGCGGGAAAGGAATGATTCTCGTGGACGCGACCCCGAAGGTGGATCCGCCGGTCCTCGACGAGGACGCTCTCGCCGTGTTGCGGCTGCTCGCGCAGGGGCTGCCGATCGACACCGTCGCCGTGCGCCTGGGGGTCTCCGGGCGCACGGTGCGGCGTCGAAGCCGGGCCATCTGCCAACGGCTCAACGTCTCCGCGCCCATCGCCGCCGCGGTGTGGGCCGCACAGCGAGGACTTTTGTGAGCACAGCGGTAGCAGCGGTCGACCTCGGTGCCTCCAACGGGCGGGTGATGGTCGCCCGCGTCGAGCGGGACCGGCTCGACCTGACCGAGGTTGCCCGCTTCGAGAACGTGCCGGTCCGGGTCGCCGGCACCTTGCACTGGGACATCCTGCGCCTGTACGACGGCGTGCTCCAGGGTCTGCGTGCCGCCGGCCCGGTCGCGTCGGTGGGCATCGACTCCTGGGCCGTCGACTACGGGCTGCTCGACGCTGACGGCCGCCTGCTCGGCAACCCCGTGCACTACCGCGACAACCGCACCGAAGGGATCATGGCGAAGGTCGCCGCGGAGGTGACACCTGCGCAGCTTTACTCGACGACCGGCATCCAGTTCCTGCCGTTCAACACCATCTACCAGCTTGTCGCGGCCTCCGGCAGCGCACAGCTCGCCGCCGCCGCTCGCCTGCTGATGATTCCCGACCTGATCGCCTACTGGCTGACCGGGCGCGCCGCGTCCGAGGTGACGAACGCCTCGACCACCCAGCTGCTGGACGCCCGCACCGGCGACTGGTCCCTGGACCTGGTCGGCCGGTTGGGAATCCCTGCCACACTCCTGCCAGAGCTATGCCGCCCGGGAGACGACCTTGGACCGGTCCTTCCCGACGTCGGTGTCGCGGACGGCGTGCGCGTCACCGCGGTCGGCTCCCACGACACCGCCTCCGCGGTGGCGGGTGTGCCCGCCCGCGGTGACCGGTTCGCCTACGTCTCCTGCGGCACCTGGTCGCTGGTGGGCGTCGAGCTCGACCAGCCCGTCCTGACCGAGGACAGCCGGCTCGCGAACTTCAGCAACGAGGCCGGCGTCGACGGCACCGTGCGCTACCTGCGCAACGTCATGGGCCTGTGGATGCTCCAGGAATCAGTGCGGACCTGGCGGTCGCAGGGCATGAACGTGACGCTGACCGACCTGCTGCGCGATGCCGCCCGCCTGCCGGCGTTCTTCTCCGTCGTCGACCCCGACGACCCGACGTTCCTGCCGCCGGGCGACATGCCGGCGCGCATCGCCGACGTGTGCCGCCGCACCGGCGAACCCGTGCCGGTCGACCCGCCGGCCATCACCCGCTGCATCCTGGACAGCCTCGCACTGGCGCACCGGCGCGCCGTCCGGGACGCCGTGCGGCTCAGCGGCCGCGACGTCGACGTCATCCACCTCGTCGGCGGCGGCGCCCGCAACGCGCTGCTGTGCCAGCTCACCGCCGACGCGTGCGAACTGCCGGTCGAAGCAGGACCGATCGAGGCGGGCGCCCTTGGCAACGCGTTGGTCCAGGCCCGCGCTCTCGGCGCCGTCGACCGCGACCTGTTCGGTATGCGGGCCTTGCTGCGGGCCACTCAGGAGCTCCGCCGCTTCGAACCGGTCGACACGGCGGCCGCGCGTTCCGCCGACGCGCGGCTACGCGTGCGCACGACTCGCTGAACCGTCCACTCGGCAAACCCTGATCCACTAAGGACGATTCTGTCCACATCGGTGTGGCCTGATGCGGACGCCGGTATTGACTAAGCAACATCGACAACCGACTCTGTCAACACAGAGACGTTCCGCCGGCGTTTCCATCCGGTTTCCCTGCCGCTCGAACGGACGCCTCTCATCCCCACCCCACCCACCTGTGCGTCCGTGTAGGCACCGTCAATGAAACGTTTCATGATGGTGGGTCGCGGACGCGGACCCTAGGAGGATCCGTGCAGGAACTCAGCGTCCGACCGAGCCGCGGACGGCGCCGCAGAATCATCGTCGCGGCCCTCACCGGCGCCGTGACCCTCGTCGCGACCGCCGCAGCGGTCATCACCGCCGCAGCACCCGCCGCGGCCGCACTGCCGACCTGGCCGGCCAACCCCAACTGGCAGAGCCTCGTGCCGGGCCCGACCAGCGACAACGTGCGCGCCGTCGCCATCACCCGGACCGCGGGAACCGTCACCAACGCAACGGCGCTGACCGGCCAGAGCACCGGCTCCACCGTGCTGACGCGACCGTCGTCCGGGGGCCGCTCCGCCGTGGTGGTCCTCGACTTCGGCAAGGTGGTCGGCGGCACGCCGTACATCACCGTCTCCAGCGTCTCGTCGTCCACGCAGAACGTGCGCATCTCGACCAGTGAGGCCCTGCCGTTCCTCACGAACTCGAGCGGCGCGTACGTCAACGACAACGGCTCGCAGATCAACTTCTCGGTCAACGGCGCACGCACGTACACCGGTGCCCTGCGTGGTGGGTTCCGGTTCGCGGCGATCGAGCTCACGACGGCCGGCTCGGTCACGCTCACTGCCGCCGGCGTCAACTTCCGGGCCTACCGGGCCGGACCTGACCGCTACCAGGGCTGGTTCATGTCCAGCGACAACCAGCTCAACAGGATCTGGTACGCCGGCGCCTACACCGCGCAGATGGACATGGTCCCCGCCGGCGTCGCATCGTGTTTCACCGTGCCGGTCATCTTCGACGGCGCCAAGCGGGACCGGGCCATCTGGTCCGGCGACCTCATGATCACCAACCCGGTGATGATGCTGTCGATCGGCACCAACGGAGTCCCGTACATCAAGGGATCGATCAACAGCATCACCAACCTGCAGGCGTCCAACGGGCGGCTGACCAGCGCGGTCGGCTTCCGCGGCTGCGGCGCGTTCGACTATGCGGTCACCTACTCCGCGTACTCGGCGATCCTCGCCATCCAGTACTACCGCTACAGCAATGACACCGCCTACATCAACGGCTTGCGGTCCAGGCTCGAGTCCGCCGCCTCCTACCACGCCACCCGGGTCAACGCGAACGGCCTCGTCGTCACTAACGACAACGACTACTGGCAGACCCGACAGGACGGCGAGGTCACCGAGTACAACCTCGCCTACTACGAGTTGCTCCAGAACATGATCTGGATGGAGAGCCGGGTCGGCACCGCCGCCCGTGTCACCGAGTACACAAACAAGGCGGCGGCGCTCAGGACCGCGATCAACGCGCGCCTGTGGAACGCGTCGGCCGGCCGTTACCAGCACACCAACACCCGGCCGAACGTGTTCCCGCTGGACGCGAACATGAACGCGATCCGCCTCGGCGTCGCGCCGGCGGACCGGGTGCAGAGCATCCTGACCTACTTCCGCAACGGTTGGCAGGCGCACGGCAGCCCCATCTCGCAGCCGTCACCCAGCATGGCCGACCCCTACGGCCACACCATCGAACCGCTCAACAACACCTGGGAGCTGATGGCCCGGTTCGGCAGCGAGGACACCGCCGGCGGACTCGAGCTCATGCGGCGGCTGTGGGGTCTGCAGGTGGACCCGAACAGCGGCTACTACACGGGAACGTTCTGGGAGTTCGTCAACAGCAACGGCCTGCCGGGCCGCGGCTTCGACAGCCTCGCCCACGCGTGGGGCGCCGGCCCGACGCAGGTCCTCACCGAGTCGGTCCTCGGCGCGACCGCGGTGAATCCCGGCTACACGACCTGGCAGGTCAAGCCCCAAGCAGGCGACGTCACCTGGGCGCAAGGCCAGGTGCCCACCCCGAGCGGATCCTTGAGCGTCCGGTGGGCTCAGGACTCGACTGGTCAGTTCCATCTGCAGGTCGTCTCGCCGAGCGGCACCGGCGGAGAGGTCTGGGTGCCGTTGGCCAACGCCACGACGGCGACCAGTTCCGCGATTACGTCGGGCGCGACGTTCCTGCGGCGTAGCGGGCGCTACGACGTGTACCGGGTGGGTGCCGGCACGTTCGAGTTCGGCTCGACACCGTAGGGGAGAGGTTTCCTCGAAGGCGATGAACGCGAGCCCGGCTCGGCGGTGACGAGCCGGGCTTCGTCGCGGTCCGGTCCGTTATCCGGCAGTGCGTCTCTCTGGTGGCGTGCGGCTCTCGGCGGCGTCCGCTTCCCTAGCGCTCCAGCTCGCCAGGAAAGCGACAGCCTGCTCGGTCGGGCTGGCCGGTTCGAAGGTGTAGGTGATGATGGTCAGCCCCGGGTCTGCCGGGAGGTGAAGGGCTTCACCGGTGAGGTCGAGGTCGCCGGCGATCGCGTGGTGCAGCGTCTTGCGGGCCGTGTAGTGGAGTTTGACGTTGTGCGTGGCCCACCAGGTGCGGAACTGGTCGCTGCGGGTGCTGAGCTCCCCGACGAGGTCGCTCAGACCGCGGTCGTACGGGTTACGGCCGGCCTCGGTCCGCAACGCTGCGACGCAGTCGGCCGCGACGGTCTGCCACTCGCGGTAGAACTCTTGGGATCCAGGGTCGAGGAACAGGTACCGGGCGAGATTGAAGGCGCGTGCTCCCCGGTGCGCGTCAGCGAAAAGGCACGGCCGAGGCGGTTGGTCGCCAGGATGTCCATGCGTCCGTTGCGGGCGTACGCCGGGGAGCCGATCGTGTCGAGGATCCGCTGCACGCCTGGACGCACGCCGGTCCGGCTGCCCGGGCGCCGCGGTTCGCGAGTCGGGCCGTGAGCGGCGTTGGCTGTGTCCGCCAGGTCGAACAGGTGCGTTCTTCCTCGTCCAGCTGCAGCGCCCGCGCCAGGCCGTCGAGCACCGGCACGGAGACACCGGTCAGGTTGCCGCGTTCCAGCCGGGTGTAGTAGTCGGTGCTCATCCCGGCGAGCATCGCGACCTCTTCGCGGCGCAGCCCCTTGACCCGCCGCTTGCCGCCGAAGACCGGGACCCCGGCCTGCTCCGGGGTGAGGCGTTCGCGGCGGGAGGTGAGGAAGTCCCGCACCTCGTCCCGGTTGTCCATGTCTTCGACCGTACGGCGCTGACCCGCTCGCAGGGAGGGTCTGGCATTACCGGGGAAGGCCGTCACTGCCTGATCAGGCGAAGATGGCGTTTCCTCTGAGAGGTGACTGCACTGATCACTCTGAACAATGGCGTACGGATGCCGATCCTGGGGTTCGGTGTCTTCCAGGTCCCGGCGGAGCAGACCGAGCAGGTGGTCTCCGACGCCTTGGCGGCCGGTTACCGATCCCTCGACACCGCCGCCTCCTACGGCAACGAGGAGGCGGTCGGGCGGGCGATCGCCAGCAGCGGCATCCCACGTGGCGACCTGTTCGTGACCACCAAGATGTGGATCCAGCACACCGGAGAGGACACTGCCCGGCGGGAGTTCGACCTGTCGCTGCGCCGGCTCGGCCTGGACTACCTGGATCTGTATCTCATCCACCAACCGCTCGGTGACTACTACAGCTCCTGGCACGCGATGGAGAAGGTGTACGGCGAGGGCCTGGCCAGGGCGATCGGGGTGTCCAACTTCCACCCCGACCGCCTCGTCGACCTCATGACCCACAACGACATCACCCCGGCGGTCAACCAGATCGAGACGCACCCGTTCTTCCAGCGCCGCGAAGACCAGGACCTGATGCGTGCGCATGGCGTGCGGATCGAGTCCTGGGGGCCGTTCGCCGAGGGCAAGAACGACCTGTTCACCAACCCGACCCTGACCGAGATCGGCGCCGCGTACGGCAAGTCGGTCGCGCAGGTCGTCCTGCGCTGGCTCATCCAGCGCGACGTCGTCGTCATCCCGAAGTCCGTGCGGCCCGACCGGATGGCCGAGAACCTCGACGTCTTCGACTTCGCACTCACCGACGACGAGATGACCCGCATCGCGGCTATGGACACCGGCCGGACGGCCTTCTTCGACTACCGCGACCCCGAAATGGTCAAGTGGCTAGGTGGGCGGCGTGTCGACTGACCGGACGCCTGCGGTACACCGCCGCTCCGTCTTGGCTGGAGCCGTCCTGGCTGCCGTGAGCGGCTGCACCGCCTCGCGGAGGGGCGCAGACGAAAGGCGCGGCACGCGCTCTCGGGTCCTGCTGGCCTACTTCTCACGGGCCGGCGAGAACTACTGGAACGGAGGGCGTCGGCGCCTAGCGGTCGGCAACACGCAGGTCGTCGCCGAGACCATCGGCCGGCTCATCGCCTGCGACCTGCACCGCATCGAGGCCGCCGACCCGTACCCCGACGCGTATGACCCCATGGTCGCGCGCAACGTTCGTGAGCAGCGGGCCGACGCCCGCCCGGCGATCGCGACGCCGTTGCCGTCGATCGACCGCTACCACACGGTGCTGCTCGGCAGCCCGATCTGGAACGTCCGCGCACCCATGATCATGTCGACCTTCACCGAAGGCCTCGACCTCATCGGCAAGACGGTGCACCCCTTCACCACCCACGCGACGAGCGGACTCGGAACGACCGAACGCGACTACGCCGAATCGTGCCCAGGGGCGAACCCCGGCGAGGGTCTCGCCATCCGCGGCGTGGAAGCAGCCGACGCCACCCCAGCCGTCGAGGCGTGGCTGCGCCGCATCGGCCTCAAACCGTAAGGAGACAGCAAATGGAGAAGCGCACACTCGGCAACGGGCTCGAGGTCTCGGCTATCGGACTGGGCTGCATGGGGCTCAGCCACGGCTTCGGACCGCCGGTCGACCACGAGGACGGCATCGACCTCGTCCGTGCTGCCGTCGACAGCGGCGTCACCTTCTTCGACACCGCTCAGGTCTACGGACCGTTCACCAACGAAGATCTCGTCGGACGGGCTCTGGCGCCGATCCGGGAGCAGGTCGTGATCGCCACCAAGTTCGGCTTCGCCTACGAAGGCGACCGCTCCACCGGCCTGAACAGCCGGCCCGAGCACATCAAGGCCACCGTGGAGGACTCGCTGCGCCGCCTCGGCGTGGACCACATCGACCTGCTCTACCAGCACCGGGTCGATCCCCGAACCCCGATCGAGGACGTCGCCGGCGCGGTCCGTGACCTCATGGCCGCAGGCAAGGTCGGCCACTTCGGGCTGTCCGAAGCCGGCGTCGACGTCATCCGCCGCGCGCATGCCGTGCAACCGGTGACCGCCCTCCAGAGCGAGTACTCCCTGTGGTGGCGTGAGCCCGAGGAGAAGATCCTTCCCACGTTGTTGGAGCTCGGCATCGGGTTTGTGCCCTTCAGCCCGCTCGGCAAGGGCTTCCTCACCGGCGCGATCGACAACACCACGCCGTTCAGCGAGAACGACGTCCGCAATACCCTGCCGCGGTTCACCGAGCACACCCGCGCCGCCAACCAGGCGCTCGTCGACCTCATCTCGACCATCGCCACCCGCACCGGCGGGACCAACGCGCAGATCGCACTGGCCTGGCTGCTGGCCCAGTACCCGTCGATCGTCCCCATCCCCGGTACGACGAAGATCCACCGCATGCGGGAGAACGTCGCCGCAGCGGACATCCGCCTGGCACCCGACGACCTCGACGACATCACCTCGGCCGCGGAGGCGGTCACCGTCCAGGGCGAGCGCTACCCCGAACACATGCAACAAATGATCAACCGCTGACGTCGGCGTTATGCGCGAACCGCTCGAGCAGGACGGCAACGGTCGCCTGGTCGAACCCCACTCCGGGAAAGTTCGCCAGGCTGTGCAGGGGAAAGTTGCCGAGCAACCGCATCAGGCTGGGGTCACCGAGGATGCCGAGCGGCGCACCATCGGTATCGGTTCCGACCGCACGGCGCAGCGCGTCGGCTCCCGCCGGGTCGGCCAGCCAATCTTCCAGCGTGGCCATGGCGTCGAGCGGGACCGGGATGTCGGGTGCGGCGATCGCCGCCGTCGTCGACAGCCGAAGGTCTCGTGAGGAGGCACCGACAAAGAGTTGGTATGTGCCCGCCTCGACCACCCACCGTCGGTGGGCAGAGGACCAGTACGCCAAATCCCGCGCGCCGAGGTGGAAGGTCACGGTGCGTTGTTCACCAGGATAGAGGGAGATCTTGACAAACGCTTTCAGCTCCCGCACCGGTCGGGTGACCTTCCCGTGCGGAGCGCCAACGTAGAGCTGCACGGTCTCCTTGCCGACGCGGTCGCCGGTGTTCTTCACGGTGCAGGTCAGTTCGACCGCGAGGTCGTCCCCCTCGACGCTGCCCGTCACTACCGCGTCGACGTCGCCGTAGGCGAAGGTGGTGTATGACAAACCATGTCCGAACGGATAGCTGACCTGCCGATCCGCGAAGTCGTAGCCGCGATAGCCGACGAAGATGCCCTCGCCGTACCGGACGTGTCCGTGCTCCCCGGGAAAGTTCAGGTGCGCCGGGCTGTGCTCCAGCCGCAGCGGCAATGTCTCGGCGAGCCGGCCGGACGGGTTTGCCTTGCCGAGGAGCAGGTCGGCGATGGCACCGCCGGCCGCCTGCCCGGCCAGCCAACACTCCAGGACCGCCGAAGCATCGTCTTCCCACGTAGACAGGCAGACCGCCGATCCGTTCGCCAGCACGACGACGACCCGCGAGTTCACCGCCCGGAGCGCGCTCAGCAGGGCGACCTGGTTGGCGGGCAGATCCATGTGGTCACGGTCGAAGCCCTCCGACTCGGCAGCCGGCGGCAGGCCCAGGAACAGGACCACCGTCGTCGCCCGTTTCGCTAGCGCGACCGCCTCAGCGGTCAGCCGTGCGTCCTGGTCGCCGTCGAGTCTGAAGGCGGGCGCGAAGGCGACTTCGACCCCTGCCGGAACCGCCTCGCGCAACTCCTCGAGCGGCACGTCCACCCGGGTCGGGTTGACCTGCGAGCTCCCCGCGCCCTGAAAACGCGGCGTGCGGGCGAACTCGCCCATCACGGCAATCAGGTCACCCGCGTCCGGACGCAACGGCAACACGCCGTCGGCGTTCTTCAACAGCACCGCACAGTCTGCGGCGGCCGTTCGGGCCAGCTGGTGATGCGCCGCGGCGTCAAAGCCGTTGGCACGGCGAGCTGCGGTTGCCTTATCCACAAGCGACAGTACGCGGAGCACCGCCCGATCGAGCAGCTTCTCGTCGAGCAGACCGTCACGCACAGCCGCCACCAGAGCGGCGTCGCTGACCTCCGTGTTGGGTGGCATCTCCAGGTCGAGGCCGGCGGCGAGCGCGGCGACCCGGTCGTGCACGGCGCCCCAGTCCGAGACCACGACTCCCTCGAAGCCCCACTCCGCACGCAGCACCTCGGTCAACAGCCACCGGTGCTGCGAGGCGTGGATTCCGTTGATCCGGTTGTACGCGCACATCACCGTCCACGGCTGTGCCTCGCGGACGACACGTTCGAACGCCGCGAGGTAGATCTCGCGAAGAGTCCGCTCGTCGACGTCAGCACTGACCCGCAACCGGTCGGTTTCCTGGTTGTTCGCGGCGAAGTGCTTCACTGACGCTCCCACGCCCCGGCTTTGCAGCCCGCGGACGAGCGCCCCTAGCGTCCCGGAGACCAGGGGGTCTTCCGAGTAGTACTCGAAGTTGCGGCCACACAGCGGTGACCGCTTGATGTTGATGCCCGGTCCGAGAACGACGGCCACGCCCTGGGCGAGCGCCTCGTCTGCGATCGCGGTACCGATCTCCTCCACCAGGTCCGGGTCCCATGACGATCCGAGCGCGGAAGCGGTGGGAAAGCATGTGGCCGGCAGGCTGCGACCGATGCCAACCGGATCACCGTGATCAGGCTGGCGCCGCAACCCGTGCGGGCCATCCGCAACCATGACCGACGGGATGCCCAACCGCGGCACCGGCGTGGTGTGCCACATATCGGATCCGCGGCATAACGACACCTTCTCCTGCAGCGTGAACTGACCCAACCGATCCACCAGAGCAGCCCTCCTCGCATCGCGGATTGCAGTGCGACATTCCCGCGGGTTCAAAGAATCTGTCTTATGGATGTTCCCGACCGCACACCTAATACTGCAACGGCACTTTGGTCAGTGACGTTGCCGCTGGTCGAGCGTTGTTTTTGGTGTGGATGTGGTCGATCGGTGGCTGACGGAGCTTGATCGTTTCTGTGAGCGGATCGGGCCGCGGTTCGGTCGGGTCGAGCCGCGGTCGCGGGCCGCGCGTTATATGTGCGGGTTGGCTGCCGGGTTGGACCGTCGTAACGGCTGGACGATCGCCGAGCATGCCGGCGAGGTGAGCCCGGACGGCATGCAGCGGTTGCTGCGCCGGGCGGAGTTCGACGTTGACGGGGTCCGCGACGACGTGCGTGAGCTCGTGGTCGGCCACCTCGGCGATCCGGACGCG
>NZ_FZPH01000024.1 GCF_900188485.1 Asanoa hainanensis | reverse complement strand
GTCGGCGTCGAGAGCGACACCGCGTTGTACGCCCGGGCGCCCTCCAGGCCCTCCAGGACCTCTTCCTCGGAGATCTTGAGGTGCGCGGCGACGTCCGCCACCGTCGGCGAGCGGCCCAGCGTCTGCAGCAGCGAGCTGTTGGCCTCCGAGATCGCCAGCCGCAGCTCCTGCAACCGCCGCGGCACGCGGATGTCCCAGGTGCGGTCGCGGAAGTGGCGCTTGAGCTCGCCGATGATGGTCGGGATCGCGTAGCCCGCGAAGTCGACGCCACGCGACGGGTCGAACTTGTCGACCGCCTTGATGAGGCCGACCGCCGCGGTCTGGAGGAGGTCGTCGGTGGGTTCGCCGCGGCCGCTGTAGCGGTGGGCGAGGTGGTTGGCCAGGGGGAGCCAGGCCTCGATGGTGCGGTCGCGCAACGCGGCCCGGGACGGGTGGTCGGCCGGCAGGGCGGCCAGGGCGGCGAGCAACTCGGTCGCGCTGTCGTTGAGCGTGCCTGTGCGGGTTGCGCCGACCTTCTCCGCGGTCTGCACGGTCATGGGGGGACCTCCGTTATGTGCAGTGTGTTGATGTTTGCTGTGGAGCACGTACTAACCGTTCGGCACTCACCGTAGCCTGATCGGCCAGCGAAAAGCTAGCCGAAAGGCCGATGTATATAGCACGCGAAGGGGGCATATCGGGGTGTAACGTTCGACGTTTTCCCTCTAACGACTAGGGTTCCGAGGCATGACAGCCGGGCTCGTACTCGCCGCCGGAGCCGGCCGGCGCTACGGCGGACCCAAGGCGCTCGTCCGCCTGGACGGCATGTTGCTCGTCGAGCGGGCCGTCGCCACCGCCCGCGCGGGCGGGCTCGACCCGGTCTACGTCGTCGTCGGCGCGGTCGCCGACCAGGTCCGCGCGCGGGCCGACCTCGGCGACGCGGTGCTCGTCGACAACCCCGACTGGGAGACCGGCATGGGCTCGTCGCTGCGCGCCGGCCTGGCCGCCCTCGACGCCACCGATGCCACCGCCGCCGCCGTGCTGCTGGTCGACATGCCGGGCATCACGCCGGCCGCCGTCGCCCGGGTCATCGCCGGCGCCGGCCCGGCCACCCTGGCCATGGGCGGCTACGCCGACCGGCGCGGCCACCCGGTCGTCCTGGGCCGCGACCACTGGGCCGGGGTCGCCGACACCGCCACCGGCGACGCGGGCGCCCGCGCCTACCTGCGCGCCCACGACACCGCGCTCACCGTGGTGCCCTGCGGCGACATCGCCGACGACACCGACCTGGATACGCCGCCGAACCCTTGATCGGGGGCGCTCGCTGGAGTAGTCATTCGGTATCCGTCTTTAAGGGGGACGTCATCGGCGACGTCGACCGGTTCAACCGACTCACGCCCGCGGAAGCCGAGCGTGAGCTGTTCGCCTGCTGTGCGGTGCCGAGCTGGGCGGAGGCGGTCGCCGCCGGTCGCCCGTACCCGGATCGCGCCGCCCTGCTGACTGCCGCCGACGCCGCGCTGCGCCGGCTCACCTGGTCCGACGTCTCCCTGGCGATCTCCGCGCACCCGCGGATCGGCGAGCGGCCGGCGGGCGACGACCGGGAGTCGTCCTGGTCCCGGCAGGAGCAGTCCGGCGTGGCCGCCGACGCCGACACCCGCACCGCGCTCAAGCGGGCCAACCTCGACTACGAGCGCCGGTTCGACCACGTCTTCCTGATCTTCGCCACGGGCAAGTCGCAGGCCGAGATCCTCGACGCGGTGCGGCACCGGCTCGACAACGACGACGAGACCGAGCACCGGGTCGTCCAGGAGGAGCTTCGCAAGATCGCTTTGCTGCGGCTGGAGCGGCTGGTCACCGACGCGACGGCGCCGCTGTCGACGCACGTGCTCGACCTCGGTCGCGGCAAGCCCGCGGCGGGCGTCGCGGTCAAGCTCGAGCGCGGCGCCGAGACCCTGGCCAAGGGGCGCACCGACGACGACGGCCGGCTGCGCGACTGGGTGCCGGCCGAGGGCTGGGCGGCCGGCGACTACCGGCTGGTCTTCGATGTCGCCGGCTACCTCGACGACCCGACGTTCTTCCCCGAGGTCGTCATCGGCTTCCGGGTCAGCGAGCCGGCCCAGCACCACCACGTGCCGCTGCTGCTCAACCGGCACGGCTACACGACGTACCGGGGGAGCTGACGCCATGGCGATCACCCTGGGCGACAACCGCTACGGCAAGGCCGAGGTCCGCCTCGTCCGGGTGGTCCGCGACGGGCCGCGGCACGACCTGCGCGACCTCACCGTCAGCGTGGCGCTGGCCGGCGACCTGGCCCCCGCGCACAGCGGCGACAACAGCGGCGTGCTGCCCACCGACACCCAGAAGAACACGGTGTACGCGTTCGCGAAGCGCTACGGCGTCGACGAGCCCGAGGCGTTCGGTCTGTTACTCGCGCGGCATTTCGTCGACACCCAGCCGGCCATCCACTGGGCCAGGGTCGATCTGGTGGAGCACCCCTGGTCGCGGCTCGGTCCGCACTCGTTCTCCCATGACGGCGGCCCGACCCGCCACGCGAGCGTCACCGTGACCGCCGACGCGTCCCACGTGGTCAGCGGGCTGGCGGGCCTGGTCGTCGCGAACACCACGGACTCCGAGTTCCACGGCTACGTGCGCGACGGCTACACCACGCTGCCGGAGACCACTGACCGGATCCTGGCGACCGAGGTCGCCGCCCGGTGGCGCTGGTCCGCGATCGGCGACGGCCCGTCGTGGGGTTCCTCTTTCCAGGGGGTACGCGACGCGCTGGTGGCCGCGTTCGTCGACACCTACAGCTACTCGCTGCAGCAGACCCTCTACGCGATGGGCAGCCGGGCCCTGGAGCAGCAGAAGGAGCTGGCCGAGATTCGGCTGACCCTGCCGAACAAGCACCATTTCCTGGTCGACCTGGCGCCGTTCGGGCTCGGCAACGACAACGAGGTGTACGTCGCCACCGACCGCCCGTACGGGCTGATCGAGGGCACCGTGCTGCGCGACGACGCGCCGCCGGCGCCGGAAGCGTGGTGAGCATGGAGTTCCTGCGACCGTCCGACTGGGCCGAGGCCCTGGCCGCCAAGGCGGCCCATCCCGACGCGGTGCCGATCGCCGGTGGCACCGACGTGATGGTCGACCTCAACTTCGACCGGTCCCGCCCGGCCGCGCTGCTCGACCTGACCCGGGTCCCGACGCTCGACGACTGGGGGACCGACGGCGACCTGCTGCGGATCGGCGCGGGCGTCACGTACCGGCGGCTGATCGACGAGCTGGCCGGGCGGGTGCCGGGGCTCGCGCTGGCGTCCCGCACCGTCGGGTCGCCGCAGATCCGCAACCGGGCCACGGTCGGCGGCAACCTGGGCTCCGCCTCGCCGGCCGGCGACGCCCACCCGGCGCTGCTGGCCGCCGGCGCGCTGGTCGAGCTCGCGTCCACCCGGGGCACCCGCCGGGTGCCGGTCACCGAGTACTTCGTCGGGCCCAAGCGGTCGGTGAAGACGCCCGACGAGCTGATCGCCGCCTTCCTGGTGCCGGCGCGGCCCGGCGCCGAGCAGTTCGCCAAGGTCGGCACCCGCAACGCGATGGTGATCGCGGTCTGCTCGTTCGCGCTGTCCCTGGACCCGGAGACCCACGCGGTCGGCACCGGGATCGGCTCGGCCGGCCCGACCCCGCTGCGGGCGACCGAGGCGGCCGACTTCCTCGCCGCCGAGCTGCCGTGGGAGACCCGCGGCCCGGTGCCGGCGGCGATGGCGAACCGGTTCGGCGACCTGGTCGGCGCGGCCGCACGGCCGATCGACGACGTGCGCGGTAGCGCGGACTACCGGCGGCACGCGCTCGCCGTGCTGGCCCGCCGGACGCTGGCCTGGGCCTGGACCGATCTGGGAGGTGCCGCATGAGAGTCACCTGTGTGGTCAACGGCGAGACGCGCCAGGCCGACGACGTCTGGCCGGGCGAGAGCCTGCTCTACGTGCTCCGCGAGCGGCTCGGCCTGCCCGGCGCGAAGAACGCCTGCGAACAGGGCGAGTGCGGTTCCTGCACGGTCTACCTCGACGGCCTGCCGGTCTGCTCCTGCCTGGTCGCGGCCGGCCAGGCCGACGGCCGCACGATCACCACCGTCGAGGGGCTCGCAACGGGCTCGGGTGAGGAGCAGCTCGACCGCGTCCAGCGGGCCTTCCTCGCGACCGGCGCCGTCCAGTGCGGCTTCTGCACCCCCGGGCTGATCGTGGCGGTGCACGACCTGCTGGCCCGCGACCCCGCTCCGACCGACCCGGACATCCGCGAGGCGCTGGCCGGCAACCTGTGCCGGTGCACCGGCTACGAGAAGATCATGGAAGCCGTCCGGTTGGCGGCGACGTCATGATCCTCATCGAGAACTGCGCGATCGCCACGGTCGACGCCGCCGGCACCGAATACTCCGACGGGCACGTGGTGATCGGCGACGACGGGCGGATCGCCGAGGTCGGCGACGGCCACGCCGGCCGGTTCGCCTCGATCCGCCGGATCGACGGCACCGGCTGCCTGCTCACCCCCGGCCTGGTCAACACCCACCACCACCTCTACCAGTGGGCGACCCGCGGGCTGGCCCAGGACGGCACCCTCTTCGAGTGGCTGACCACGCTCTACCCGATCTGGGCCGGGATCGACGCCGAGATCGTCTCGGCGACCACCGCGGCCGGCCTCGGCTGGCTGGCCCTGTCGGGCTGCACCACCAGCACCGACCACCACTACGTCTACCCGGGCGAGGCCGGTGACCTGATGGCCGCCCAGGTCGCTGCGGCGCAGGAGGTCGGCCTGCGGTTCCACCCGACCCGGGGCTCGATGGACCTCGGCCGCTCGGCCGGCGGGCTGCCGCCCGACGAGGTGGTGGAGAAGACCGACGAGGCGCTCGCCGCCACGGAAGAGGCGATCACCCGCTACCACGACCCGGCGCCCGACTCGATGCTGCGGATCGCGGTCGCGCCCTGCTCGCCGTTCTCGGTCACCGGCCGGCTGATGGAGGAGGCGGCCGCACTGGCCCGGCGGCACGGCGTGCGGCTGCACACCCACCTGGCCGAGACCGCCGACGAGACCGACTTCTGCCGCGCGCAGTTCGACTGCACCCCGGTGGAGTACGCCGAGCGGCTCGGCTGGCTCGGCGACGACGTCTGGCTGGCCCACGCGGTGCACCTCGACGACCCCGCGATCGCCAAGCTGGCCGCGACCGGCACCGCCGTCGCGCACTGCCCGAGCTCCAACGCCCGGCTCGGCGCCGGCATGGCCCGGGTGCGCGAGCTGATCGACGCCGGCGTGCCGGTCGGGCTCGGCGTCGACGGCGCGGCCTCGCAGGAGGCCAACCAGCTCGGCGCCGAGCTGCGCCAGGCGCTCTACACCGCCCGGCTGCGCGGCGGGCCGACCGGGCTGACCGCCCGCGAGGCGCTGCGGCTGGGCACGATGGGCGGCGCGCGCTGCCTCGGCCGGGAGGGCGAGCTGGGCTCCATCGAGCCGGGCAAGCTGGCGGACCTCGCGCTGTGGCGGCTCGACGACCTCGGGCACGCCGGCATCGACGACCCGGTCACGGCGCTGGTCTTCGGCCCGCCCGCCACGTTGGAGCTGCTCACGGTCGGCGGGCGGACCATCGTGGAGTACGGGGAGCTGCGTACCGCCGACGACCGTGACCTGACCCGGCGCACCCGCCGCGCCCACCGTGCGCTGATGCGGAGGGCCCGATGAGCACCCTGACCCGCGAGCCGACCACCGTCGCGGACGGCGTCGGCACCTCGGCACCCCGGCCCGACGGCATCCTCAAGGTGTCCGGCGAGTTCGCCTACTCGTCCGACCTGTGGGCCGACGAGATGCTCTGGGGTGCGACCGTCCGCTCGCCGCACCCGAGCGCCGAGGTCCGGGCCATCGACATCACCGGGGCGCTGGCCGTGCCCGGCGTCTACGCGGTGCTGACCGCCGACGACGTGCCGGGCGCCAAGCGCTACGGGCTCGAGGTCGTCGACCAGCCGGTGCTCGCCGTCGACGAGGTGCGCTACGAGGGCGAGCCGGTGGCCCTCGTGGCCGCCGACCACCCGGAGACGGCCCGCCGCGCGGCCGCCCGGATCAAGGTGGAATATGCCGTGCGCGCCCCGGTCACCGACCCGGAGGAGGCGCTGTCCCGCGGCGACCTGGTCCGGCACGTGCCCGTGCACCGGTTCGCCTCGGCCGGGGGCGACGCGCTGACCGCCGACGTGGTGGTCACCGGCACGTACGAGGTCGGCATGCAGGACCAGGCGTTCCTCGGCCCCGAGTCCGGTCTCGCGGTGCCGGCCGAGGACGGCGGCGTCGACCTGTTCGTCGCCACCCAGTGGCTGCACGTCGACCAGAAGCAGGTGGCCGCCTGCCTGGGCCTGCCGCCGGAGCTGGTGCGGCTGCGCCTCGCCGGAGTCGGCGGTGCCTTCGGCGCCCGCGAGGACCTCTCGATGCAGGTGCACGCCAGCCTGCTCGCCCTGCACACGGGCAAGCCCGTCAAGATGGTGTACGGCCGGGAGGAGTCGTTCTTCGGCCACGTGCACCGGCATCCGGCGCGATTGGAATACGAGCACGGCGCCGACCGGTCCGGCAAGCTCGTCTACGTCAAGGCGCGGATCGTGCTCGACGGCGGCGCGTACACCTCGTCGACCCCGGCCGTCGTCGCCAACGCGGCCACCCTCGGCGTCGGGCCCTACGACGTGCCGACCGTGGTGGTCGACGCGTACGGCGTCTACACGAACAACCCGCCCTGCGGCGCGATGCGCGGCTTCGGAGCGGTGCAGGCCTGCTTCGCGTACGAGTCGCAGATGGACAAGCTGGCCGCCGCCATCGGGGTCGACCCGGTGGAGGTCCGCCGCCGCAACGCGATGACGACCGGCTCGGTGATGCCGACCGGCCAGATCGTGTCCGGCCCGGCGCCGGTGGACGAGCTGCTCGCGCTGGTGCGCGACCGGCCGTTGCCGCCGGCGGCCACCGGTGACCCGCGCGAGCGGCCCGGTGGCGTGGCCAACACGACCCGGGGCGAGGCCGTGGTGCGCGGCGTCGGCTACGCCATCGGCATCAAGAACGTCTGCTTCTCCGAGGGCTTCGACGACTTCTCGACCGCCCGGGTGCGGCTGTCCGTGCTCGGCGGCGAGCCCGCCGTGCTCGTGCACACCGCCGCCGCCGAGGTCGGCCAGGGGCTGGTCACCGTGCAGGCGCAGATCGCCCGCACGGAGCTCGGCGTCAGCCGGGTCACGGTGGCCACCGCCGACACCTCGGTGGGCAGCGCCGGGTCGTCGTCGGCGTCCCGGCAGACGTACATGACCGGTGGTGCCGTCCGGGCCGCCTGTCAGGCCGTGCGCGCCACGGTGCTGGCCCGGGTCGGCCGCACCGATGCCCTCTCGCTGGTCGACGGCAAGGTGGTCGCGTCCGACGGCTCGGTGGTGGCGTCGCTGGTCGACCTGCTCGGCGAAGGCGACGTCGAGGAGATCGTGGAGTGGCGGCACAAGCCGACCAGGCCGCTGGACCCGGAGACCGGCCAGGGAGACGCGCACGTGCAGTACGCGTTCGCCGCCCACCGTGCGGTCGTCGACGTCGACACCGAGCTGGGCCTGGTCCGGGTGGTCGAGATCGCCACCGCGCAGGACGTCGGCAAGGCGGTCAACCCGCAGGCCGTGGTCGGCCAGATCCAGGGCGGCACGGCGCAGGGGCTCGGGCTCGCGGTGATGGAGGAGATCCAGGTGGTCGACGGGGTGATCCGGAACCCGTCCTTCACCGACTACCTGATCCCGACGATCCTGGACATGCCACCGATGGAGGTCGACGTGCTGGAACGCGGTGACCCGGACGCTCCCTACGGCCTGCGCGGGGTGGGCGAGCCACCGACGATCTCCTCGACGCCGGCGGTGGTGGCGGCCATCCGCGCGGCGACCGGGCTGGCCCTGACCCGCGTGCCGGTGCGGCCGGACCACATCGCGCTGGCCCCATGACGCTGCCGGAGTCGGTCTACCGGGACCTCGACGCGCACCTCGCCCCGGTCGACGCGGTGCTGCGGGCCCGACCCCGGGCCGCGGTCACCGGGCGGCAGCCGGTGCACACGGTGTACGTACCCGCCGACAGGTTCGGTCCCTCCGTCGTCGCGACGTGGGGCGCCGAGGCCCTCGCCGCCCTGGACGCGTCCTCGGCGCTGCCGTTCCCCGAGGAGCTGCGGGACCGCGTCGTGGCCAAGCTGACCCGCGAGCCGGTCGAGGACCTGCGGATCGACTTCGAGGACGGCTACGGCGACCGAGGTGCCGACGTCGAGGACGCCGCCGCGGCCGCCGCCGGTGCCGCCCTGCTCTCGCTCGCCCCGGCACCGCCGTTCGTCGGCCTGCGGATCAAGTCGCTCGAGGAGGGCACCCGCCGGCGGGGCGTACGCACACTGGACCTGTTTCTGTCCGCCGTGGACGGTGCCCTGCCGCCCGGCTTCGTGGTGACCGTGCCGAAGGTGAGCGCGCCGGCCCAGGTGGCGGCGATGGCCCGGCTCTGCGACCAGTTGGAGCTCGCCCACGGCCTGCCGGCGCGGTCGCTGCTGTTCGAGGCCCAGGTGGAGACGCCACTGGCGGTGCTCGGCCCGGACGGCACCGCGACCGTGTCCCGGCTGGCCGGCGCCGCCCAGGGCCGGCTCGTCGGGCTGCACTACGGCACCTACGACTACAGCGCGGCGCTCGGCGTGGCCGCCGCCGAGCAGAGCCTGGCCCACCCGGCCGCCGACCACGCCAAGGCGGTGATGCAGGTGGCGGTGGCCGGCACCGGGGTGCGGCTGTCCGACGGCTCGTGCAACGTCCTGCCGGTCGGCCCCGGCATCCAGGCCGCCTGGCAGCTCCACCACGCTCTGGTGCTGCGCTCCCTCGCCCGTGGCTTCTACCAGGGCTGGGACCTGCACCCCGCGCAGCTGCCGACCCGGTTCGCGGCCACCTACGCGTTCTTCCGGGGTGGGTCGGGCCCGGCGGTCGAGCGGCTGAGTGCCTACCTGGATCGCCGGTCCTCTGGGATCCTGGACGAGCCGGCGACGGCGCGGGCCCTGGCCGGCTTCCTGTTGCGCGGCCTGGACTGCGGCGCCCTGGACCCGCCCGAGGTGCCGTTCGCCCGTCCGGACCTGGAGGCGCTGTGGGTTTCGTGATCCGATCGTCGAGGGTGGTCCTGCCGGACGGCTCGGTGGACCCGGCCGGTGTCGAGGCGCGCGACGGGCGGATCGCCGCCGTGCTGCCCGGCCGGCCGCGCGCCGACCTCGACCTCGGCGACCTGGTGCTGATGCCGGGCCTGGTCGACACCCACGTGCACGTCAACGAGCCGGGCCGCACCGAGTGGGAGGGCTTCGCCACCGCCACCCGGGCCGCGCTGGCCGGCGGTGTCACCACGATTATCGACATGCCGCTCAACTCGCTGCCGCCGACCGTAACGGCGGCGGCGCTGGCCGAGAAGCAGGCGGCGGCCGCCGGGCAGTGCCACGTCGACGTGGGCTTCTGGGGCGGCGCGATCCCGGGCAACGCCGGCGACCTGCCCGCCCTGCACGCGGCCGGGGTGTTCGGCTTCAAGGCCTTCCTGGCCGACTCCGGCGTGCCGGAGTTCCCGCCGGTGACCCCGGCCGAGCTACGCGCCGCGATGGCCGTCGTGGACGCGCTGTTCCTGGTGCACGCCGAGGACCCTTCCCGGCTTGCGGTCTCGCCGCCGTCCCGGGTCTACGCGGACTTCGAGCGCTCCCGGCCCGGCGCGGCCGAGTGCGCGGCGGTCGGCGCGGCGCTGGACGCAGCCGAAGCCACCGGGTCGCGGGTGCACGTCCTGCACGTCTCCGACGCCGACGCGGCGGCGGCGGTCGAGGCCGGCCGGGCCCGCGGCGTGCGGGTGACGGCGGAGACGTGCCCGCACTATCTGACGCTGGACGCGGCCGAGGTGCCCGACGGCGCGACCGAGTACAAGTGCTGCCCGCCGATCCGCGGCTCGGCCAACCGCGACCGGCTCTGGGCGGCGCTCGCGGCCGGCGGGCTCGACATCGTGGTGTCCGACCACTCGCCGTCGACGCCGACCCTCAAGCACCCGGAGACCGGCGACTTCGCCGCGGCCTGGGGCGGCATCGCCTCCCTGCAGCTCGGCCTGCCGCTGGTCTGGACCAGCGCTGCGGCCCGCGGGCACGACCTCGCCGACGTGGTGCGCTGGATGAGCAGCGGCCCCGCCGACCTGGTCGGCCTGCACCACAAGGGACGGATCGCGCCCGGTGCCGACGCCGACCTGATCGCCTTCGACCCCGATGCCACGTTCACCGTGCGGCCGGACGGGCTGCACCACCGGCATCCGGTCACGCCGTACGCCGGCCGGCAGTTGACCGGTGTGGTCCGCCGGGTGTGGCTCGGCGGCCGGAAGGTGACACCGGGCGACCCGCCGCGCGGCCGGCTGCTCACCCGCTCCGCCGACCTGCTGGAGCCGGCCCGATGACCGCCGCCTGGCTGGCCCTGCCGGACCTCGCGTCCCGGCGCCTCGGCGGTGGCGTGATCGACACCAACGACGAGCTGTTCGCCGCCGCGGACAACCTGGTCACCCCGGAGCCGCCGGGTTTCACGCCGCGCACGTTCGGCCCCAAGGGCCAGGTGTACGACGGTTGGGAGACCCGCCGCCGGCGCTCGCCCGGTGAGGACTGGGCGATCGTCCGGCTGGGCGCGGCCGGCCGGGTGCGCGGCGTCGTGGTCGACACCTCGCACTTCACGGGCAACTTCCCGCCCGAGGCCTCGGTCCTCGGGTGCCGGCTCGACGGCCACCCTGGTCCGGACGCGTTGGCGGAGGCCGACTGGGTGCCGCTGGTGCCCCGCTCGCCGCTGGCCGGCGACACGGCCAACCCGTTCGACGTCTCGGCCGACGGGATCGTGACGCACGTCAAGCTGGTGATCCATCCCGACGGGGGAGTGGCCCGGCTACGGGTGCACGGCGAGGTCGTGCCGGATCCGATCCGCTTCCCGGACGGCTGGCTCGACCTGGCCGCGGTCGACAACGGTGGCCGGGTGGTGGGCTGCAGCGACCTGTTCTACGGCTCGCCGAACCAGCTCATCGAGCCGGGCCTGGCCCGCACGATGGGCGAGGGCTGGGAGACCCGGCGGCGCCGCGACGCCGGCAACGACTGGGTCGTCGTGCGGCTCGCGGCGCCCGGCCGGATCCGCCTCGCGGAGCTGGACACCTCACACTTCAAGGGCAACGCACCGGGCGCGGCCACCCTGCGCGGGGTCGACGACCGCAAGGCCGACCCGGCCGACGAGAGCGCCTGGCGCGAGCTGCTGCCACACACCCCGCTGCGCCCGGACACCCGGCACCGCTTCGAGCTCCGCACGGACCCGGTCACCCACGTGCGCCTGGACATCCACCCGGACGGCGGCATGGCCCGCCTACGCCTGCACGGCCACCTCGACGACGGCATCCTCGACCAGCTCCGTGCTAGCTGGTCGCCAGTGCCTCCGTCGGGGTGAGCCGGGCGGCGCGGACCGCCGGGTAGACCCCGGCCGCCACGCCGACCAGCAGGGCGGCGCCGATGCCGATCGCGACCGACACCACCGGGACCACGGCCGGCCAGCCCTGGTACGACGCGTACCCGACGGTCGCCAGCACGCCCAGCACCGTGCCGGTGGCCCCGCCCGCGAGGGAGAGCAGCACCGACTCCGTGAGGAACTGCGCCCGGATCTGTCCCCGGTTGGCGCCGAGCGCCCGCCGTAACCCGATCTCGCGCCGCCGTTCCAGCACCGAGATGAGCATGGTGTTCGCGACGCCGACCCCGCCGACCAGCAGGGCCACCCCGGCCAGGCCGAGGAAGAGCCCGGCGAAGGCCGTCTCGGTGGCCTGCTTGGCGGCCAGCGCGTCGGACGGGCGGCTGACCTGGACCAGGCCCGGCAACTGCGGGTCGAGGGTCGCGGGCAGCACGCCGCGGACGTCGTTCAGCGCGTCCTCGCGGGCCCGCACGTAGACGACCGTGGGGTGGCCGTCGAAGCCGAGCACGCCGCGGGCCGGTTCCCAGCCGACCAGCGCCGACCGTTCCAGGTCGGGCGCGAGCGGCATCGGGTCCAGCACGCCGACCACCGAGAACCAGTGGTCGTCGATGGTGACCTGGGGCAGTGGCTGGCCCGCGGTGAGGGCGATGCCGAGCCGGCTCGCCGCGACGTAGCCGAGCACCACCGTCGGGAACTGCTCGTCGGCGCCGAGGAACCGGCCGGAGCGGACCTTCCCGTTGACGGTCTCCAGCAGGTCGCCGCGGGCGGCCAGCACGGTGAGCCCGGAGGTGTCGTGCGGGTCGACCAGGTCGTTGCGACGCACCACGGCGTGCGTGTTGGCCACGGCACTGGTCGCGAGCACCGGACCGATCCGCTCGACCATGGCCACCGAGTTCTCCGGCAGCAGGACCGGCGGCTTCTGGTCCGGCACCGGCTGCACGCGCAGCAGGTTGGTGCCCAGCGCGGCGAGCTGGTCGGCGAGGTCCCGCTGGCTGGAGGCCGGGATGCCGGCCACGACCACCATCGTGGCGATGCCGATCGAGATGCCGAGCGCCGACAGCACGGCCCGCATGCGGCGGGCGGTCAGGCCGAGCAGGCCGAGCCGCAGCACGTCGGCCGGGGCCAGCCGGACCGGGGCCGGCGGCCGGTTCGCCGCGTTCACCGCACGCTCCCGGTGTCGACCACGATCCGGCCGTCGCGGATCTCCACCCGGCGGGGCAGCCTGGCGGCGATCTCCCGGTCGTGGGTGATGACGGCGATCGTCGTGCCCTCGGCGTGCAGGCCGCGCAGCAGCGTCAGCACGGCCTCGCCGGTGGCGGTGTCCAGCGCTCCTGTCGGCTCGTCGGCCAGCACCAGCGCCGGGTCGTTGACCAGGGCGCGGGCGATGGCCACCCGCTGGCGTTCGCCACCGGAGAGCTGGTGCGGCAGGTGGTCCACCCGGTGCCCCAGCCCGACCCGGCCCAACGCCTCGACCGCCAGCGCGCGCCGCCGCCGGCGGGGCACGCCCGCGTAGAGCAGCCCGGTGGCCACGTTCTCGACCGCGTCCGCCCCGGGGTTGAGGTGGAACTGCTGGAAGACGAAGCCGAGCCAGCGCCCCCGCAGCGCCGACAGGCGACGGTCCGGGAGGCTGGTGACGTCGTGTCCCGCGACGCGTACCCGTCCGCTGGTCGGCAGGTCGAGGGTGCCCATGATGTGCAGCAGGGTCGACTTGCCGGACCCGGACGGCCCCACGATGGCCAGCAGCTCGCCGGCGTGGATCGTCAGCGACACCTCGTCGAGCGCGGTCACACCGCCCGGGTAGCGCTTGCTGACGCGGTCCACGCTCAGCACCGGTTCGCTCACGACGCCGTCACGACCTCGAGGCCCTCGGCGACCCCGGCGCCGCTGATCTCGACCAGGCCGCGGGCGAACATGCCGGTCTCCACGGCGACCAACCCGCCGCCGGGAAGCTGCAGGGCGTGCCCGCCCTCGCGGAGCGCGACGAGCGCGTCCACCGGCACGGCCAGCACGCCCTTGTGGGTGGTGCTGGTGAACTCGACCCGCACCTCGGCCGCGTCGAGGGCCGCCACATCCTTGGCCTGGTCCGGCGCGACGAGGATGTCCACCGTCGGCGCCGTCGTCTCGCCCGCGCCGCTGTCGCCGCCGCCCTTGACCGTGCGGGACACGGAGCCGACCCGGGCCGGGATCTCCTTGCCGTCGGGCAGCAGCACCCGCACCGCCGCGCCCACCTTGATGCCGTTGGCGTCGCCGGCGCTGACCGGCACGGTGACCAGCTTCGTCCGCTCGGTCACCGCCACGAGCTCGGTCGCGACGTCGTCGCCCGGCAGGGCCTTGACGGTGCTCACCCGGACCGGACCCGGCAGCACGACCGCCTGACCGACGCCGATCCTCCCCGTGGGTTCGAGCCCGAGCGACTCCTGCCATTTCTTGATCGCGGCGAGCAGTTTCGGGCCCGACTCCACCTTGCCGTCCTTGGCCGGCTTCACCCCGGTCGCGTAGCCCAGCGCCGCGAGGTTGTCCGCGACGACCCGCACGTCGCTCCCGGTCAGCCCGGCCTTGTCGATCGTGCGGAACAGCGGCGTGCCCCCGAACAGCACCGGGACGGGCCGGTCGTCGACCCAGTAGAGCGGCTTGCCGCGGCCGACGGTGTCGCCGACCCGCGGCAGCTTGGTGACGATGCCCGTCCCGGCGCCCTTGACCACCCGCTCCGGGCCGAAGCCGAGCGTGCCGCCGAGCGTCTGGGTGTCCGAGAGGTCGGTGCGGGTCACCTTCGTCGTCGCGAGGGGTGGCGGGGGAGCGCCGGCCTCCGCGGCCTTCGCGCCACCCCGCAGCGCCAGCGTCGTGCCAGCCGCCACCCCGAGCGCCACCACGACGACGGCGATGATCACGGCCTTACTTCTTGCCACCGAAGATCTCCATCGTGCAGTCCTTCTCCGCCTTGGGCAGCTCGTCCTCGTCGAGGCCCGGGCCGGCGGTGTTCACGTCGTCGTCCCAGGTCCAGCCGGAGCCGTCGGGCAGCGAGTGGATGTTCGCTCCGCGCTTGCGCAGGCACTGCACGTAGTCGTTCCACTGGCTCACGTAGTTCGGGTTCTTGTCCCGGTCGAGCTCCGGCGGCTGCAGCGGCAGCTTGTTCTGGCAGGCCACGTACGCCGCCTTCGGCTCCCCGCTCTGGTCGAGCGAGAGCCCGGTCCCGTCACCGGCGGCGCCCGCCGACCGGCCTTCGTTCTTCTTCACCCCGTGCTCGAACAGACAGACGTTGTACGCCTGCCAGAGCGCGTTCTCCTCCTCGTCCGTCGAGTCGAGGCGCAGTTGCGGCCGCCCGCCGTCGGTCGCGGCGCCGGTGGCGGAGGCGGTCACGTCCGGCGTGGTCAACGAGGCGACCTGGCCGCTGCCGGTGTCGGTCGTCGAGGTTCCGCCGCATCCGGCGAGGGCGGCGGCGAGCAGGACGGCGACCGCCAGGAGGCTGGTGGATCTGGTCATGCGGCGACGGTCGCGGACGACTGTCAGAAACCTGTGAGGAACCGATGGCCATCCTGTAGTCGCAGTTCAGCGGGGTGCCGGGCCGACGTAGAGTCGCCGCCGTGCGCGCTCATGTGGTGGTGGCCGAGGACGACGCGAAACAGGCCGAGCTCGCCCGCCGCTACCTGGAGCGGGACGGGCACACGGTCGTCGTGGTCGCCGACGGTCGCGCCGCGCTGGAGGAGATCCGCCGGCATCCGCCCGCCCTGGTCGTCCTCGACGTGATGATGCCGCGGATCGACGGGCTCGAGGTCTGCCGCATCCTCCGGCAGGAGTCCGACGTGCCGGTGCTGATGCTGACGGCCCGGTCGACCGAGGACGACCTGCTGCTCGGCCTGGAACTGGGCGCCGACGACTACATGACCAAGCCGTACAGCCCGCGCGAGCTGGTCGCCCGCGTCCGCACCCTGCTGCGGCGCGGCCAGCGGACCGCGGCGGACCCGGTGCACCGGGTGGGCGGCCTGGGCGTCGACCCGGTCCGGCACGAGGTGACCTGCGACGGCTGGCCGGTCGACTGCACGCCCGGCGAGTTCTCGCTGCTCGAGGCGATGGCCGCGCAGCCCGGCCGGGTGTTCACGCGGGACCAGCTGCTGACCCGGCTGCACGGGTTCGACCGCTTCATCACCAGCCGCACGGTCGACGTACACGTGATGAACCTCCGCAAGAAGATCGAGCCCAACCCGCGCAAGCCCAGCCGTCTGGTCACCGTGTACGGCGTCGGCTACAAGCTGGTCGACCGTGCCCCGTGAGGTCCCGCTGCGCCGCAGCCTGCTGTTGCGCCTGCTCGCGCTGGCCGTCCTGGTGGCGCTCGCGTCGATCGCGGCGACCGCCTGGCTGGCGGTGCGGACGACCACCGGCGCGATCCGGCAGGAGCAGGGCCAGACGATCGCCGACGACGCCCGGATCTACGACACGCTGCTCGGCTACGCGGCGACCCACCCGGACTGGACCGGGGTGCGGGACACCCTGGGGCCGCTCGCGCAGGAGGTCGGCCGGCGGGTCGTGCTGACCACCGGGTCGGGCGCGCCGATCGCCGACTCGGCGCCCTCAGCGGGTCAGTTGCCCGCGAAGCCCTCGGCGACCATCGACGCGCTGTCCGTGGACGCCGCCCTCGACGGCGGGACGGCCGGCGCCGACCGGATCGACCCGCGCGCGGCCGGGCCCTACCTGTTGCCGCCCGACGAACGCGCCGCGCTCCGGGCCAAGGCCGACGTGGCGGTCACCTGCCTGCGCGGGCGCGGGAAGCTCGAGGCGTCGGTGGTCGACACCCCGACCGGGCGGCCGCGCATCGAGGCCGAAGGCCCCAACCAGCCCGACGACATCCTCTGCCTGGACTCCCGGGCCGACCTGGCTGCGCCCACGGCCACCGAGGCCAAGGCGCTCGGCCAGCTCAACGCCCTGGTGAACACCTGCCTGGCCCGGCGCCAGGTGCCCGCCGTGCGGGTCGCGGCGGACCACACCTGGGCCTGGCGGGACTCGGCCGCCGTCGCCAGCCCGGGCCTGTCGCAGCGGGAGCAGGAGGAGAACCGGGCGGTCAACGCGTGCATCGGCAGCAGCCGGCGCGAACAGCTGCTCCCGTTCGTGGCCCCGGCCGCGACGCTCTACGTCGCCGACCCGGGCGGCCGTCCCTCGGCCCGGTTCGACCTGTCGCCGGCCAACCGGGCCCGGATCGTGCTCGTCGCCGGCCTCGTGCTGGTGGTGACCATCGTCGTCACGGCGCTCGCCGGCATCCGGCTCACCCGGCCGCTGCACGCGTTGACCGCCGCGGCGAAACGGATGCGCGACGGCGACGGCGCAGCCCGGGTGCGGGTCACCGGCCGGGACGAGATCGCCCGGCTGTCCGAGGCCTTCAACGACATGGCGGAGCGGCGGGCGCGCCTGGAACAGCTGCGCCGGGCGATGGTCAGCGATGTCGCGCACGAGATGCGTACCCCCGTCAGCAACATCCGCGGCTGGCTGGAAGCCGCCGAGGACGGGCTGGTCGTGCCCGACCGGCGGCTGCTCGCCTCGCTGCTGGAGGAGGCGACCCTGCTCCAGCACGTGATCGACGACCTGCAGGACCTGGCCCAGGCTGATGCCGGCGCGCTGCGGCTGCACGCCGAGCACGTCTACCTCGCCGACCTGCTCGGGCAGGTGGCGGCGACGTACCCGGGCGTCTCCCTGCAGGTCGACGGCGACCCGGAGCTGTTCGCGGACCCGGTGCGGCTCCGGCAGATCGTCGGGAACCTGGTCGCCAACGCGGTGCGGCACACGCCACCGGGCGGTTCGGTGACGGTGCGCGCCCAGGTGGCCGGGCCCGAGGTGGTCATCGCCGTGGCCGACACCGGCGTCGGGATCGGCGCGGAGGACCTGCCCCGGGTCTTTGACCGCTTCTGGCGTGCGGAGAAGTCCCGGAGCCGGCGCAGCGGGGGCAGCGGCCTCGGGCTGGCCATCGTCCGCAAGCTCGTCGAGGCGCACGGCGGCACGGTCACCGCCGCCAGCGTCGTCGGGCGGGGCTCGACCTTCACGGTCCGGTTGCCCGGGCAGGGTCCCGTGCCGTAACCTCGCTGGGAGCGCTTCCACTGACGGTCCTCTATTGCCTCACGCCAAGGAGAACCGCCATGCACCGCAGATCCGTCGTCGGCGCGGCGTTCGCCGGCGCGGCGGCCGTCGCCGTCGCCCTGACCGCGCTGGTCGCGCCCGGCCGTGCCGCCGCGGTCGACTCCGCCTTCTACGTCGACCCGGACACCAACGCCGCCCAGTGGGTCGCGGCGAACCCCTCCGACAGCCGGGCGGCGGTGATCCGCTCGCGCATCGCCGAGGTGCCGCAGGCGCGGTGGTTCACCACGACCAACACCTCCACGGTCCGCGCCCAGGTCAGCGCCTACGTCGGCGCGGCCGCGGCGGCGGGCAAGATCCCGATCATGGTCGTGTACGACATCCCGAACCGCGACTGCGGCGGTGCCAGCTCCGGCGGCGCGCCGTCGCACGCGGCCTACCGGGCGTGGGTGGACGAGGTCGCCGCCGGGCTCGCGGGCCGGCCGGCCACGATCGTGCTCGAGCCCGACGTGCTGCCGCTGATGACCAACTGCCAGAACGCGTCGCAGCAGGCCGAGACCCGGGCTTCCATGGCGTACGCGGGCAAGCGGCTCAAGGCCGGCTCCTCCCAGGCCAAGGTCTACTTCGACGTCGGGCACTCCGCCTGGCTGTCGGCCTCCGAGGCCGCGTCCCGGGCGGTCGCCGCCGACATCGTCAACAGCGCCGACGGCATCTCGGTCAACGTGTCCAACTACCGGGCCAACAGCGAGGCCGTCCCGTACGCGAAGGCGGTGCTGGCGGCGATCGGCGCGCCGGCGCTCAAGGCCGTGGTCGACACCAGCCGCAACGGCAACGGGCCGCTCGGCTCCGAGTGGTGCGACCCGGCCGGGCGGGCGATCGGCGTGCCGAGCACGACCCAGACCAACGACTCGGCGATCGCCGCCTTCCTCTGGGTCAAGCTGCCCGGCGAGGCCG
The DNA here is from genome assembly GCF_900188485.1 of Asanoa hainanensis. Taxonomy (GTDB): domain Bacteria; phylum Actinomycetota; class Actinomycetes; order Mycobacteriales; family Micromonosporaceae; genus Asanoa; species Asanoa hainanensis. The sequence goes on along the minus strand of NZ_FZPH01000024.1, from coordinate 77,780 downwards.
ACGGTTGCATCGCGGGTGCCGGTCAGTTCGTGCCGCAGCGGGCCTATGACCTGGCCATCGCGGCCGGGCCGTGGAACCCGCCCACCACGACGCCGCCCACGACGGTGCCGCCGACGACCACGCCGCCCACCACCAACCCGACCACGCCGCCCGCTTCCGGGGCCTGCACGGTCCGGCAGCGGTTCAACGTCTGGACGGGCGGATTCACCGCCGAGTTGACCATCACCAACGGCGGCGCGGCCGTGAGCAACTGGTCGCTGAGCACGACGCTGGGCGGCGACGCCCGGCTGACCCAGGGCTGGAGCGCCACCTGGACCCAGTCCGGCAGCACGCTCACCGCCCGGCCGCTGTCCTGGAACACCAACCTGCCGGCCGGTGGCTCGGTCACGATCGGCTTCCAGGGCACGTACACCGGCACGTTCGTACAGCCGACACAGTGGCGGTTCGGTGATCGGGTCTGTTCGGTCATTTGACGGACGGCGACGGTTATCCGGTCGAAGATCGGGGAAGTGGTACGCGACCGAGGAGGAACCATGACCCAACCTTCGACGCCGGCCGGCAACATCCCGCCCGGGCCCGGCGGCGTACCAACGGCACCCGCCGGCTCCGGCGCTCCGGTCCCGGGCGCCGGCCTCGGCGGCGGCATGTTCGGTGGGGCCCCGGTCGTCGACCAGGGCCCGAACCGGCCGACGGTGACCGTCGCGACCTACACCGACTACGCCGCGGCGCAGCGGGCCATCGACTACCTGTCGGACAACCAGTTCCCGGTGGAGACCACGGCCATCGTCGGGAGCGGGCTGCGCCTGGTGGAGAACGTGCTGGGCCGGCTGACCACGGGCCGGGCCGCGCTCGCCGGCGCCGGCAGCGGTGCCTGGTTCGGCCTGTTCATCGGCCTGCTGTTCGGCATCTTCACGGACGCCAACTGGTTCGCCGTCGTGTTCTCCGCGCTGGCCATCGGCGCCTTCTGGGGCGCGCTGTTCGGTGCCCTCGCCCACGGCATGACCCGGGGCCAGCGCGACTTCACCTCGCGTAGCTCGCTGCAGGCCACCGAGTACGCGGTGATGGTCGACGCCGAGCACTCCGAGGCGGCCCGCCAGCTCCTGACCCGGATGAACTGGCAGGCCAGCGGCGCGAGCTGAGCTTGTGGCGCCGCCCCGGTCACGGGCGGCGCCCTCTCACCCACCATTCCCGGCGCGGCCTTGGTAAGGCCGGTGGCGCGGCGCTGCCGTCGAACGCCGCCGCCGTGCCGTCGGCGACCAGTTCCACCAGGTCCGGACCGTACGCACCGGGCTGGCGGATCTTGAGCACCAGGCAGAACGGGGCCTTGTCCCCGTACTGGCGCTGGAGCTCGCGGTGATGCGCGGCGAGGTAGCGGGCGGCCGCCAGGTTGCTCAGCGCCGTCTGCCCGACGAGCAGGAAGATCGGGTGCGTGGTGGGCAGCGCCCGGGCGAGCAGCACGTGGGCCTGCTCGTGCGGCAGGCGGTCGTACCGGTCGGTGCCGACGAAGATCGGCACGGTCTCGTCGGCGTCCTCGAAGGTCGTCACCCGGACGCCCGGCATCAGCGCCGCCAGGTGCGCGCCGGTCCGCGGGTTGCTCTCCGGGCCGCCGATGCAGAACTCGGTGACCTTGCCGAGCTCCTTGGGAGCCTCCGCGGCCGGCACGAGATCGGCCACGGCGCCGCACTCCTTGACGATCGCCCCGAGCTCGACGATGGCACCCATGTCGCTGCGATGCACACTGGACACCTTGGGCGACGACCAGTGCCGGCCGGCGATCAACAGGCTCGGCGCACCCTTGTGCAGCCCGAAGAACCCCCGCATCCGGGCCAGTCGCCGATAGGACACGGCCCGCTGCACCAGCCAGGCCGCCACAGCGGCGAGGGCACTCGCCACGAGATTGATCGCCAGGTCGGTCACGGCGACACAGTAGACGGTCTCTAGCGCTTGTCGTAGCTGGCGACCAACCGCTTCGGCGCCCGGTGACGCCAGGCGTGGCCGATCAGCTCGGCCATCCGCGCTTCGGTGACCTGGGCCAGGTCGACCCGCAGCCCGACGAAGATCCGGCCGTGCTCACGGGTGACCACCTCGTACACATCCGGTTGGTCGGCGGCGGCCTGGGCGGCCTCCTCGGGCCCGACGCACACGATCGCGTGCGCGTCACCCTTCTCGAGATGCACGAACAGCCGATCCGCCACCCGAAACCCCGGCAACCGAAAATGCGCCTTCTCCACGACATCGGGATACGCGGTAGCCACGGCGCGGACGTCAGCGAGCGTGATCACGCGGTCCTCCTCCGGAGCGGTTTCGACATCATCCGATATGCGGAGACCGTGGCCGACGTGTCCAACCTTCCGCCGGTTCTGGTGCGGCTCTACGAGCGTTTCCTCGCCTCGGGGTTCACCGTCCTCTCGGCGACGACCGGCGGGATGGACGGATGCGAGATCATCCTGCGCGGCCGCGTACACCGCGACGTGCCGGCAGAGCTGAACCTGAGCTCCGACCGCTTCCACGCGCTGGTGACCGTCCGACCGGGAGACCTGGAGCGCGGGAGCGGTTCATGCGCGACTAGTCGCCTCGGGCACGCGCCATACGTGGGCTTACGGTCGCCGTTGGGTCAGTGGTAGTTGAGTTTCCCGGCCTCGATCGGGGGCGAGAGGGCAGGCCCAGCGGTGGTCGTACGCGCATGACGGGTTGTAGACCAGGGATTTGTTGAACACGACAGGTGTGTTGGGTAGCGGCGAAGGCTCGTCGATACTTGCGCGATGACCATGACACCGATGTGCCTGTGCTTCGTAACGAGGTCCGGGCCACCCTCCGGGCAGAGGTTCTGCTCGGGTTGAAGAAGATCGGATTCGGCACAGGCCGCATTGTCGGGTTGGGCGGTCACGTGGAGCCCGGCGAAACAGCGGCCGAGGCTGCGGTCCGGGAAGTTGCCGAGGAGTCCGGGGTCCGGGTCGAGGTCGAAGACCTGCGGGTCGGCGGCACCGTGACGTTCCGCTTCCCGGCCCGGCCGAAGTGGAATCAGATCGTCTCGGTGTTTGTGGCGGATCGATTCAGTGGCCGACCGGAAGAGTCCGACGAGATCGTTCCGCAGTGGTTCGAGGTCGATGACCTGCCGTTCACGAAGATGTGGGATGACGCGAGGCTTTGGCTGACTCGGGTGCTGGCCGGCGAGCAGATCTCGATGGAGATCATTTTTGCGGACGACTGCGAGACAGTCTCGGACGCCCGGTTCTCGGCCGTGGCGTAGCGCTGCGGCCTCGGACCGACGGCGACACCTGCGGCCGCGAACACTGGGTAGGTCCGCCAAAGGAGTACAGCGTCTCCGCTAGCTGTGGTAGTTCAGCTCGCCTGCCTCGATGGGGGCCGACACCCGGTTCTCCTCGGGAGCGAGGGGGCAGGCCCAGCGGTCGTCGTACGCGCATGACGGGTTGTAGGCGTAGTTGAAGTCCAGGCGGACCCGGTCGGGGCCGAGCAAGGTGACGCCGCGGCCGAAGGTGCCCTTGACCGTGTCCGTCAGGTAGCGGCCGGCTCCGTAGGTGCGCGGGCCGGCCGTGCCGTCGCGGAACGGCAGGAACAGGCCGCCACCGTACGCCTCGATCCAGAACAGCGTCAGCGGGCCCCACGGCGTGTCCGCGATGCCCACCCGGCGGTAGTGGACGGCGCCGTCCGGCCCGCCCGTGTCGATGGTCAGGCCGCCGGTCGCCGGTCGGACCGGTGCTTCGGCGACCGCGTCGGGGTTGGCCGGGAAATGCGGCAGGCCGTGGAACGCCGGCCGCTCGTCGGCCGGGATCGGCGACTGCGGGTGCTCGGCGAACAGCGCGTCACGCCCGGCGCGGAAGCCGGCCAGGTCGACGTCGGAGAGGTAGAGGCGAGCCACCCGTTCGCGCCAGTCCGCCAGATCAAGGTCATCCACGTCACCCACGCTACCTGGGAACAACACGGGCCTCACCGAAGTTGTTCAGATTTGAAAGAACAGGTACCTTGGAGGTGTGATGAGCGACGAGAAGTTGAGTCCGGAGGAGCTGGCCGCCTGGCGTGCGGTCGTCGAGTCCAGCCAGCGGCTGCTCATCACGATCGAGGACGACCTGCGGAAGGCGAGCGACCTCACGCTCGCCGACTACAACGTGTTGGTGCAGCTCGCCGAGGCGCCCGGGCGGCGGCTTCGGATGGGTGACCTGGCCACCAAGCTGATCTTCGCGCCGAGCCGGCTCACGTACCAGATCGGCACGATGGAGAAGCGGGGGCTGGTCACCCGCGAGCCCTGCCCGGACGACCGGCGCGGCAGCGAGGCCGTGCTCACCGAGGTCGGGTTGGCGGCGTTGCGCGCCGCCGCTCCCGGGCACCTCGGCTCTGTCCGGAGGCATTTCATCGAGGACCTCGACGCCGCCGACCTCGCCGCGCTCACCAAGATCTTCACCCGCATCGACGAGCGGCTGAGCGCCGCCCGCGACCGAGTCCGCTAGGAGAGACCCGATGCCCGCTGTCACCGTCGACGACGTCCTCGTCCTGCCCCGCCTGCCCCGCCTCGACCCGGCCACCACCACGATCCGCCCGGTCAGGTCGCTGACCACCGCGCCGAGTGGGTTCGAGGGTGAGGGCTTCCCGGTGCGCCGCGCCTTCGCGGGTGTGCCGCTGACCGACCTCGACCCGTTCATCCACCTCGACCAGATGGGCGAGGTCGACTACGCGCCGGGCGAGCCGAAGGGCACCCCCTGGCACCCCCACCGCGGCTTCGAGACCGTCACGTACATCATCGACGGGATCTTCGACCACCAGGACTCCAACGGCGGCGGCGGCACCATCACCAACGGCGACACCCAGTGGATGACCGCGGGCAGCGGCCTGCTGCACATCGAGGCGCCGCCGGAGCACCTGGTGATGAGCGGCGGCCTGTTCCACGGGCTCCAGCTCTGGGTCAACCTGCCCCGGGCCAACAAGATGGACCCGCCGCGCTACCAGGACATCCGCGGCAAGGAGTCGGGCCTGCTGACCACTCCGGACGGTGGCGCGCTGATCCGCGTCATCGCCGGTGAGATCGCCGGCCAGACCGGCCCGGGCACCACCTTCACGCCGATCACCATCGCGCACCTGACGGTCCAGCCCGGCGCCGAGGTCGACCTGCCGTGGAACCCGGAGTTCAACGCCTTGGTGTACGTGCTGGGCGGCAAGGGCACCGTCGGCGCCGACAAGCGCCCGATGCACACGGGCCAGCTCGCCGTCCACGGCGCGGGCGACGCGCTGCGGATCACCGCCGACCTCCAGCAGGACTCGCACACGCCGGCCCTGGACCTCTACATCATGGGCGGCCGGCCGATCCGCGAGCCCGTCGCGCACTACGGCCCGTTCGTCATGAACACCCGCGCGGAACTGGTCAAGGCGTTCGAGGACTACCAGGCCGGCCGCCTGGGCGTCATCCCCGCGGCGCGCGTCCCGCACGCCGGCGGTGAGGGAGACCAGCCCTAGGCGGTCACCACGAAGATGGCGATCACGCCCAGGATGACCATTATCAGGATGGCGAGGAGGAGCCCCTGTTCGGAGTTGGACTCCCGCGTACGGCTTTCCGACTCCGGGATGATCTCACTGCTCATCGGGGCCTCCTTACCTGCCGTCCTTCGACAATGACGGTAGGCGCGCCGTTACGGAGAGAAATCACGGTTTCACGCCACGGGTGGCGGTTCTGTGTCAACGTGTCGACCCCACCCGGGCAGGTGTGACCGCCGGGCGTTCTGGGAAATGCCCCATGGATGCGGATAGCGGACTGGTTTCTCACCAGGGCGGAGCGCGGCAATCCCGCCTCAGACCTACCCACCTGGAGCGAAGGCAACCGGTGCGAGCCGCTGGTGCACGGCGCCAGCTACTTCGCCGACCTCGTCCGGAGCGTCGACGCGCTGGTCAAGGGCGACCACCTGCTGTTCACCGACTGGCGGGGTGACCCGGACGAGCGGCTCCTGCCGGACGGCCCCACGGTCGCCGAGCTCTTCGCCCGGGCGGCCGAGCGGGGCGTGGTCGTCAAAGGCCTGATGTGGCGCTCGCATCTGGACAAGCTCCAGTACAGCGAGGAGGAGAACCGGCACCTCGGCGAGCGCGTCCAGGAGGCCGGCGGCGAGGTCCTGCTGGACCAGCGGGTCCGCCGGGGCGGCTCGCACCACCAGAAGATGGTGGTGCTCCGCCGTCCCGGGGACCCGACCGGCGACGTCGCGTACGCCGGTGGCATCGACCTCTGCCACAGCCGCCGCGACGACGGCAATCACCTCGGCGACCCACAACCCATCGCCATGGCCGGCGCGTACGGCAAGCGCCCGCCCTGGCACGACGTGCAGCTCAAGCTGCGCGGCCCGGTCGTCGACGTGCTGGACCAGGTGTTCCGCGAGCGCTGGCAGGACCCGACGTCGCTGGACACCGAGAACCCGCTGGCCTATCTGCGCGACCGGGTGAGGCACGCCGACCTGTCCGCGGACCCGCTGCCGGATCGCCCGCCGGCCGCGCCGCCCGCCGGACCGCACGCCGTGCAGGTGTTGCGCACCTACCCGGCGGTCCGGCCCCGCTACCCGTTCGCCCCGGACGGCGAGCGCACGGTGGCCCGCGGCTACCTCAAGGCAGTCCGCCGGGCCCGCCGGCTGATCTACCTGGAGGACCAGTACCTCTGGTCCACCGAGGTCGCCACGCTGTTCGCCGAGGCCCTGGAGGCGAACCCGGACCTGCACCTGGTCGCCGTCGTCCCGCGCCATCCCGACATCGACGGCCGGCTGGCCCTGCCGCCCAACCAGGTCGGCCGCGAGCTCGCGCTGCGGCTCTGCCGGGAGGCGGCGCACGACCGTGTGCACGTCTTCGACGTGGAGAACCACGAAGGCACTCCGGTGTACGTGCACGCGAAGGTCTGCGTGGTCGACGACGTCTGGGCCAGCGTGGGCTCCGACAACTTCAACCGTCGCTCGTGGACGCACGACAGCGAGCTCTCGTGTGCCGTGCTCGACGAGACCCGCGACCCGCGCGCGCCGCTGGACCCGGGCGGTCTCGGCGACGGCGCCCGCGTCTACGCCCGCGACCTGCGGCTGCGCCTGATGGGCGAGCACCTCGACGGCGGCGGTGACGAACTGGTCGACCCGGCCGCGGCGGTGGCCGCGCTGACGGAGTCGGCCGAGGCGTTGGAGGCATGGCACCGAGCCGGTCGCACCGGCCCACGCCCACCCGGCCGGCTGCGCCCGCACACACCGGAACGGCTGCCGCGCCGCACCCGCCTCTGGGCCGTGCCGCTCTACCGCCTGCTCTACGACCCCGACGGCCGCCCCCTCAAGCACCGCCTCCGCGGCACCTTCTAGAGCGACCACTCCCGAGGCACGTAGATCGGGGCCTCCGGGTCGCCGGCCAGCACCATCGCCGCCCGCCACTGCTGGATCGCGGGCATGCCGGCGTCGACCCAGCGGTCGACGAGGATGCCGGCGTCGGTCGCGTACTCCTCGGCGTGCGGCCCGGCCGCCCCGATCCCGCCGTCGGCCCGGATCGCCGCGCCGCCGGCCCGGGTCTCGTCGAGCAGCACACAGCCCGTGCCACCGTCGAACGGGGCACCGGTCGTGCGGCGATCCCAGGCCCCGACCGCGAACCACAGGTCGTGGTAGCGCAGGCCCGTCAGCGGTGTGCTCCAGCGGGCGGGCAGCCGCAACGACGGCACGAGCTCCACCGGCCCGCGGACCGGAGCCGGGTGCGCCCACGGGTAGTGCGCGCCGAGCGGGCCGGACGCCGCCATGAAGCCCGCACCGCAGACGCCGTCCGCCCAGATGTCGGCCCGCGCCGGCCAGCCGGGTGCCGCCCGGCCGTCGGCCGGCTCCGACCAGACGCGCAGCACGGGGTTGTTGCCGGCGTGCGTGACCGGCGCGACCATCAGCCCGCCCGGCACGAGCTGCGCCAGCCAGTGCGGCGAGACGCCGGTGACGCCGACCGTGACCATGACCCGGTCGTACGGCGCACCGGCCGGCTCGCCGAGGTAGCCGTCGCCGACCCGCACCCGGGCGCCGGTCACGCCCGCCGCGGCCAGCGCGGCCGCCGCCCGCGCGGCGACGTCGGGCTGCACGTCGACGCTGGTCACGTCGGCGCCGACGGCGGACATCAGCGCCGCGTTGTAGCCGGTGCCCGCGCCGATCTCCAGGACCCGCATGCCGGCGGTGACGCCGAGCTCCTCGATCATCAGGGCCATCAGCGACGGCTGGCTCGACGAGCTGACCGGGCGTCCGTTGTCGAGCTTGGTCACCAGCGCGTCGTTGCGGTAGGCGCCGGCGAGGAAGTCCGCGTCGCCCGGCCGCAGCAGGCCCGCGTCACCGTCGTGGAAGCCCTCGGCGAGGAACACCTCGCGGGGCACGGTCGCGAACGCCCGGGCCAGGTCGTCGCGGGTGAGCCCACCGTCCTCGCGCAGCACGTCGACCAGACGGGCCCGCAGCGCGGTGGCGTCGGTCATGCACCTACGGTAGGCCGCCGGGCGGCTTCCAGGCACCGGGGCACGTCGGCGATGTGGTACGGATGTTCGGCCGGCTCGATGTTCGCCAGGAAATCCGCGTACACGGCTGCCGATCGCACCTCCGCGACGGGCCGCAGCACCGCGATCGCCGTCTCGGGGTCGCAGCCCGGCACGGCCGCCCGCCAGCGCGCCGCCCACGCCGCGCGCAGCCCGGCGGCCGCGTCGTCGTCGACGCGCTCGCTCAGCCGCAGGATGTCGAACACCGGGTTGCCGACGAACGAGTCGCCCCAGTCGATCACCACGGGGTCGCCGGCCCCGGCCACGCGCGTGTTGCCCGGGTGCAGGTCGCCGTGCACCAGCGTGTCGGGCAGGCCGCAACCCCGGGCGGCGGCGAGCCGTTCGTCGAGGTCGGGGAGCACCTCGTCGACGGCCGGCCGGTGGGGCGCCAGCGTCGACCGGATCCACTGCGCGAGCCGGGCGTCGCGCCGGTCGGGCACGCCGGCCGCGACCAGGGTGTCGACATCGGACATCGCGGCGAGCTGGAGGCCGTGCGCGGTCGCGCCGATCCGGTGCCGGCCGGCGAGATCGGCCTCGTACCAGTCGTCGCCGGGCACGTGGCCCAGCAGCAGCCGGCCGTCGGGACCGGCGGCGAGCAGCTCCGGCGCCCGACCCGGCGCGGCGCCGGCCAACCAGCGCAGCACCGCCCCCTCGTGGGCGAAGAACGGCGGCACCTGTTTGAGCCAGGCCCGGCGTCCGCCGTCGGCGTCGAGCCGCCAGATCGCGGACAGGTTCCAGGTGCGGTGCTGGTGGGCGGTGACGCCGGTCCAGCCCCGCTCGGTCAGCCGGTCCCGCGCCCAGGCGATGCTCCGGGCCGGGCCGCCGGGCTCGGCGTAGGGCGCGCGGTGGGGCTGCGGCGCGGTCACGGTGGCGGGGTCGACGCCGGCCTCGGCCAGCGACACCGCCACGGCCGGGGCGGCCGCGCACTCGGCCAGGTAGGTGACCGTGCCACCGGGCATCGCCGGCCGGTCGGCGCTGAGCAGGCGCAGGATCGTCACGTCGAGGCCGAAGTGCACCCGGGCGCCGTCGACGACGTCGGCCGACTCCTGCCACCAGGGCACCGGCACCGGATACGGCGGCAGCACGCCGAGCGGCGTGCCGTGGGCGTCGACGAGCACCAGGCGGGCGAGGCGGGTCACGGCCGGGACGCTAGCCGCCGCCGGCCCCGCCCGCGACCGGGTTTCAGCCGGGCTTGGCCATCCGGGGGCCGATCGGGACGACCTGGCTGGTGACGGGCTCGGCGGGCGCCGGCTCGACCGGGTCCGTGAGGCCGAGCAGCTCCTGGCGGGCGTTGAGCAACACCATGATCAGCTCGTCGAGGCGGGCCGGCGTGAGGCCGTAGCGTCCGATCGGATGGGCCGACAGCACGGTCGGCGGGGTGCCCGCGTCGACCGCCTGCCCAAGGGTCAGCACGACCTGGTCGGGTGTGCCGCCCGCGTGGTCGAGCTGGGCGAGGAACTGGTTGGCCACCTCGACCCGCGGCATGCCGTCGGCCACCCAGTGCACGGGCGCCTCGGGCCGGGCGTACTCATTGGTGCTCACCTATCGACCATGACACAGCCGAGCACCAACCGCACCGCGACAAAGGCGATAGCGTACGAAGGATGCTGGTCGTCATCATGTCCGACACCCACCTGCCCAAGCGGGCCAGAGACCTGCCGGCTCCACTATGGATGATGGTGGACGAGGCCGACGTGGTGGTGCACGCCGGCGACTGGGTCGACGTCGACCTGTTGGACCGCCTCGAAGCGCGGTCCCGCCGCCTGGTCGCCGTCTATGGCAACAACGACGGCCCGGCGTTGCGCGCCCGGCTGCCCGAGGTGGCCCGGGCCGACCTCGACGGCCTGCGGTTGGCCGTCGTGCACGAGACCGGTGCCGCGCCGGGCCGGGAGGCGCGCTGTGCCGCGCGCTTCCCGGACACCGACGTGCTGGTCTTCGGCCACTCCCACATCCCGTGGGACACCGTGGCGCCGACCGGCCTGCGGCTGCTCAACCCGGGCTCACCCACCGACCGGCGCCGGCAGCCGCACCACACCTTCATGACCGCCGAGATCGCGGCCGGGGCGCTGACCGAGGTGGCGCTGCACCGCCTTTAGCCGCCGTTGGACGGCTGGTAGCGCGGAGCGCGGGCGATCCGCGCGGTGTCGCCCGTGAGGGTATCGATCGTGTCGATGAACGCGCGGCCCATCTTCGCCCGGGCCTGGACGGCCGGGTGGGTGGCGCCGAAGTCCTCGGCGCCGGACTGGCCGTCGGCGAACAGGGCGTACGTCAGCACCGGCGCGCCGGCCCGGTCGAAGATGATGCCGGCCTCGTGCCGGGCGTTGTCGAACCAGCCGGCCTTGGTGGCGACCCGCAGCCGCTCGTCGGACGACATCACCCGGCGGATGCCGTCGGTGAAGGCGATCGGTGCCCGCAGCTTGGCCAGGATCGCGGCCGTCGAGGCGGGGGACAGCAGCGTGCCCGCGACCAGCGCGCGCAGCAGGTCGTGCGTCTCGCGCGGGGTGGACCGGCCGAGGAAGAACCGGTTGGGGTTGGCCACCGGCTGCACCTGGGTGTTCGGGAAGCCCTTGGCGACCAGGATCTCGTTGATCTCAAGGGCCGGGGCGACCAGGCCGCACAGCCGGACCGCGGTGTCGTCGGAGACGGTCAGCAGCGCGGCGAGCGCGTGGCCGATCGTGACCGAGCTCGGGTACGCCCCGTCCAGGCTGAAGATGCCGTCGCCGCCCGGCACCACGATCGCGGCCGTCACGTCGACGCGCTGGTCGAGGGCGAGCAGGCCGCGGTCGACCTTGTCGAGCACCGCGACCGCCACCGCGATCTTGTTGACGCTGTAGGCCTCGAGCACCGTGTCGCTCTCGTCGTCGACCGCGACCTCGCTCGACCCGGCGACCGTGACGTAGGCCTGCCAGTTGCCCCCGGCGGCGGCGCTCTCCTTGCGGTAGACCCGGCCGGCCTTGCCCGCGGCCTTCAATGGAGTGGGCTCGGCGCCAGCGGCGCCGGACGAGACAGCCGCCGAAGCGGCGGCCGGGGCGCCGAAGACAGCCCCGGCCGTGGCCAGCGTGCCGAGCCCGAGTGCGGTGCGGCGGTTGAGTGACGAACCCATGCGAAACCCTCCCCGTTGGACAGACCGCTCGATCCAACCACGAAAGCGTTTCGCATGGTGCCCCTCGACAATCGCTAGGCGCCGTTCGACGGCTCGTAATAATCGAAGCCTTCGATGCGTACCTCTGGGTCGCCGGGCAGGGTGTTGACCGTGTCCAGGAACGCGCGTCCCATCCGTGCCCGGGCGCGGACCGCCGGGTGGGTGGCGCCGAAGTTTCCGGCGCCCGACTGCCCGTTGGCGAAGATGGAGTACGTCAGCACCGGCCGGCCGAGCTTGCTGAAGATGATGCCGGCCTCGTGGCGGCCGTCGCCGAACCAGCCGGCCTTGGTGGCGATCCGTCCCCGCTCCAATGAGGACATCTCGCGGCGGATGCCGTCCGTGAACGCGATCGGCGAGCGCAGCCGGGACAGCATCACCCGGGTCGACGCCGCAGAGAGCAGCTTGCCCGCGACCAGCTTGCGCAGCAGCGTGTGCATCTCCCGCGGCGTGGTGCGGCCCAGGTAGAACTGGTTCGGGTTGCCCACCGGCTGCACCTGGGTGCGGACGAAGCCCTTCTTGCGCAGGATCTGGTTGATCTCCGCGGCCGGCGCGACCAGGCCGCAGAGCCGGGACGCCGTGTCGTCGGAGACGGTCAGCAGCGCGGCGAGCACGTGGCCGAGGGTGACCGAGCTCGGGTACGCGCCGTCGAGGCGGAAGATCCCGTCGCCACCCGCGGCCACGATTCCCGAGGTCACGTTGACCCGCTGGGTGAGCGAGAGCAGCTTGCGGTCGACCTTGTCGAGCACCGCGATCGCGACCGCGAGCTTGTTGACGCTGTACGCCTCGACCACGGTGTCGACCTGGTCGGCGACCGCGACGACCTCGCGGGTCGACGCCACCGTGATCAGCGAGTGCCAGTTGCCCTTCGCGACCGCGATCTCCCGCTGGTAGACCTGGCCCACCTTGGCGGCCGCCTCCTGCGGCGTCGCCTCGACCAGCGCCGCGCCGTCGATCGCGTCCGGCTCAGCCGCCGCGGGCGCCTGCCGGCCGATGACGGCCCCCGCGGTCGCCAAGGTGCCCAGCCCGAGCGCGGCGCGCCGGTTGAACGATGAAATCATGCCAAAACCCCCGTATCGACATCTGCGGTGATTAGAGCACGAAAGCGGACGATCACCGCTGGAAAGCGTCAGACGATCGCTCGCCCGCGCGATCGAGCAGCGCCATCACCGGCGTGGCGGCGATCCCGTGCACGACCACCGACACCACCACGGCCAGCCCGGCCGTGGCCCAGAGCAGCGGTTCGCCGGGGAAGTCGGCGTGCGAGGTGGCGTACGCGAGGTAGTAGAACGAGCCGATGCCGCGGATGCCGAAGGCCGCGATCACCCAGTGCTCGGCCGGCCGCCCGGGCGCACCGCGCAGGGACAGCCAGCCGACCAGCGGCCGCACCAGGAACACCAGCGCCAGCGCGACCATCGCGGCCGGCCAGGTCAGCGGGGCCAGCAGCCCCGACACCAGGGCGCCGCCGAAGAGCAGGAGCAACAGGACGGTCAGCAGCCGCTCGACCTGTTCGGCGAAGTCGTGCAGCACCTGGTGGTACTCGTGCGAGCGCTCCGCCGACCGGATCGCGCGCGCGGCGACGAACACCGCGAGGAAGCCGTAGCCGCCGGCCACCTCGACCACGCCGTACGCGAGAAAGGTCGCCGCCAGGGCCAGGAAGCCCTCCGAGTGCCGGGCCAGCCGGAGCGTCTCGGACCTGGCCCGGAAGAACAGCTTGCCCAGCAGCTTGCCGACCAGCAGCCCGCCGGCCACCCCGACCAGTCCTTTGTAGAGCACGTCCACGCTCAGCCACTCGGCCAGCCAGCCGCCGGGAGCCACGCCGTGCTCGGCGATGAGGATGGCCGCGTACACGAAGGGGAACGCCAATCCGTCGTTGAGCCCGGCCTCCGAGGTGAGCGCGAAGCGCACCTCGTCCTCGGAGTCCTCCTCGTCGGTCGGCTCGCCGACCTGCACGTCGGCGGCGAGCACCGGGTCGGTCGGCGCGAGCGCGGCGCCCAACAGCAGCGCGGTGGCCGGCACCAGCCCGGCCCACCACCAGCCGAACAGCGCGACCGCGGCAATGGTGACCGGCATCGCGATGGCCAGCAGCCGCCAGGTCGACGACCAGCGGCGCCAGCCGAGCGGGCGGTCGATCTTCAGCCCCGCGCCCATCAGCGCCACGATCACGCCGACCTCGGTCAGGTGGGTGGCCAGCACCGGATGCCGGATCGGATCGGGGCCGGGCAGCACCGGCAGCGCGAAGACGATCATGCCGAGCAGGAGGAACGCGATCGGCATCGACAGCGGACGGCGCTCCAGCGCCCGGGGCAGCACCCCGGCCAGCAACGCGCCGACACCGAGGATCGCGAACGCGGCGTCGGACGCGCTCACGCCTTGGTCAGCGGCGAGTCGTCGAGGTGGGTGAGCAGGTCGGCGGGGTCCTCGTAGACGGCCACCGCACCGGCGCCGGCCAGCTCGGCCCGGGACGTGCCACCGCAGGTGAGCGCCACGCACGGCACGCCGAGCTTGGCGCACGCGGCGATGTCCCAGATGGAGTCGCCGACGTACACGGCCTGGGCGATCGACAGGCCCACGAGGCGCAACGCGGCCTCGATGATGTCCGGCTCGGGCTTGGTCCGTTGCGCGTCACCCGACGAGGTCGCGCCGTCGAGCACGTCGTCGACGGACAGCGCGCGGCGCATCGCGGTCAGCTCCTCGGGTGTCGCCGAGGACGCGAGCGCCACCCGTTGCCCGCGCTCGTGGCAGGCCCGCAGCAGCTTGGCCGCCCCTGGCAGCGGGCGCAGCTGGGACAGGTACGGCGCGTACCGCTCGGCATGCACCGCCCGGACCAGCTCGTCCTGGGACCGGTCACGCTCCACCCCGAGCAGATGGTCGAGCAGGCGGTCGGCGCCCATCCCGACGGCGCGGTGGATCTGCGCTATCGGCACGTCGTGCCCGCCGGCCCGAAAGCCTTCCCACCACGTGACCGCGTGCAGATACGTGCTGTCGACCAAAGTGCCGTCGACATCGAACAAAACCCCTACCGGTGGGCCCATGCGGGGCAGTTACCCCGTCAGGCTCCGTTCGATGCACGGATTCCGATCTCGAACCAGACCGTCGAGCCGCGTACCGCCGGGTCGGTGCCCCACGCGTCACTCAGCTCCTCGATCAGCCCGAGCCCGCGACCGCGGCTGCTCAGTGTCTCGGCGTGGGCCCGGGTGACCGCGCCGCGGGTGCCCGTGTCGGAGACCGCGACCAGCAGCCGCTCGGCGCTCAGGTCGACCTGCACCCGCGCGGCCGTGCCGGCGTGCAGCAACGCGTTGGTGGCCAGCTCGCTGGCGCACAGCACCGCGGCGCCGATCACCTGCTCGGGCACGTTCCAGGCGGCTAGCTGCGCCGACATCCAGTGCCGGACCCGGCCCGGTGCCGTCGGCTCGGCCGGGATCTCCATGCCGGCCGAGCGGCTCGGCGCGGTGGCGTGCTCGACCGCCAGCACGGCGACGTCGTCGTCGGTCGTCCCGCCGACGGCCGCGCAGGCGACGGCGCACAGGCTGCGCGGGTCACCACCGTTGGCGGCGCCCACGCTGGCGGCGACCTTCTCCAGCCCGGCGCCGAGGTCGAGGCCGCGGCGCTCGACCACGCCGTCGCTGAAGAGCAGCAGCGTGTCGCCCGGTGCCAGCCGGGACACCGCCGACCGGCGCGCGCCGCCCAGCCCGAGCGGCGTGCCGACCGGCACGTCGAGATAGTCGGCTCCGCCGCCGGCATGCCGGACCAGCGGCGGCGGATGCCCGGCGGTGGCCACCGTGAGGATGCCGTCGCGCTCGAGCACCGCGTACGTCACCGTCACGAACAGCTCGTCGGTGCGCGCCTCCTCGCCCAGGCTGGCGACCAGCCGGTCGAGGCCGGTGAGCACGCTGGTCGGCTCCGGATCGGTGAGGGCCAGCGCCCGCAGCGCCGCCCGCACCTGGCCCATCAGAGCGGCCGCGCGCACGTCGTGCCCGGCCACGTCGCCGAGCACCACCGCGAGCCGGCCGCCGGGCAGGGCGAACGCGTCGTAGAAGTCGCCGCCGGCCGCGTTGCCGTCGACGCCGGGGTCGTAGCGGGCCGCGAGCCGGAACCGGGGGTCGTCGGGCAGGTTCTCGGGCAGCATGCTGCGCTGGAGCAGTTGCGCGGTGCCGTGCTGGTTCTCGAACCGGCGGGCCCGCTCGGCGGCCTGGGCGACCAGCTTCGCGGCCGCCGTCAGCAGTGCCCGCTCGGCCGGCGACCACGGGTACTGGTCGTGGCGGCCGACCGTCAGCGCACCGCGCAGCGAGGGCGTGCGCAGCGGAAGGGCGCCGAGCGCGCGGACCTTCTCGTCGTGCCGGTCCAGCGCGGACTCGCGCAGCGGGTGCCCGTCGGCGGTGAACCGGGCGAGCCCGGCCCCGGCCGCGACCGCCAACGGCGACACCGAGTCGGCCGGGATCCGCCGCCAGACCGGCGGCAGCCGCTCGTCGGCGTCGTCGAGCACCTCGCCGCGGACCCGGCGGACCACCCGCCAGTCGTCGCCGTCGTCGACCCCGAACGCCACCTGGTGCACGTCGGGGAAGGACAGGCCGTAGCCCAGCGCGACCCGGGCCACCTCGTCGAGCGTGAGCGTGCCCGCGAGGGACTCGGCGAGCTCGCTGAGCCCCTGGAGCCGGTGCGCGACCGGGACCGGCTCGACCGCGACGACCAGCACGCCGGCGATCCGGCCGGTGCCGTCGCGCACCGCGGACAGCCCGCGGCTCGGCAGGGCGGGGTCGGGCTCGGGGTCGTCGGCGGCCGGCCACTCCGGGTCGCGGGGACCGAACCCGGTGTGCAGGGCCTCGCGGACCGCCGCGCCGGCCGGGCCGGCCCAGACGGCGCCGAACACTTCGGCTGCGGGTGCGCCGTAGGCGTCCGGGTGGCGGTCGCCGAGGAGCTGGCCGTACGCGTCGTTGTAGATCAGCCGCAGCCGGTCACCGTGCAGGAACGCCATCGCCACCGGTGAGCCGAACACCAGGTCGACCACCGCGAGCAGCCCCGGGTCCCAGCCGTCGGTCGCGGCACCCGGCAGCGACGACGGTCCGGAGCCTGACATGCCAGCAGCGTAACCGTCGCGCGCCGCAGCGGCTCGCCGGCGGTTGGGAGCGGTCCCGGGGATTGCCGGGCGCCGCGTACGGGTAATGCCGTCCGCTGACATCCACCCCGACGGAAGGTCTGACATGGACATCGGTGACGCACTCACCGACATGTGGCGCTCTGTGCTGCTCTTCGTGCCGAAGGCGCTGGCCTTCCTGGCGATCCTGCTGGTCGGCTACCTGATCGCCCGCGTGGTCCGCAAGCTGGTCGACGCGCTGCTGACCCGGGTCGGCTTCGACAAGGCCGTGCGGCGCTCCGGGATCGGGGAGCGGCTCGACAGGTCCCGGTACGACGCCAGCGACATCCTGGCCCGGCTCGCCTACTACGCGATCCTGCTGTTCGCCCTCCAGCTGGCCTTCGGGATCTGGGGGCCCAACCCGATCAGCGACCTGATCTCCGCGGTGGTCGGCTGGCTGCCGAAGGCGTTCATCGCGATCGTCATCCTGGTGGTGGCGACGGCGATCGCCAGCGCGGTGCGCGACCTGATCGGTGGCGCGCTCGGCGGACTCTCGTACGGCCGCTTGATCGCGACCGTGGTCTGGGTCTTCATCGTCGGCCTGGGCGTGATCGCCGCGCTCAACCAGGTCGGCATCGCCACGACCGTGACCCAGCCGGTGCTGGTCGCCGTGCTCGCCACGGTCGCCGGCATCCTGATCGTCGGCGTCGGCGGCGGACTGGTCCGGCCGATGCAGGGGCGGTGGGAGCGCTGGCTCGACCGGGTGGCCGCGGAGTCCGCGGTGATCCGTGAGCGGGCGCGGGCCTACCAGGCCGAGAAGGCGGCGGCCGAGCAGCGGCGGGTCGACGAGGCGGCCGAGGCCGAGCGGTCCCGCGCCGAGGCGGCCCGGGTCGAGGCGGCGCGGGCCGAGGCCACGCGGCGCGAGGCGGCCGCACCGGCACCGGCGCCGGTCGACGTCGATCGGGCCGAGACCACGGTGATCAGCACCGAGGCCGAGCAGACCCAGGTGATCCCGCGCCCCGAGGAGGTGCACATCGTGCCCGGGATGAGCGAGCCGACCCCGGCGCGGGGCCTGCCGGTCGCGGGTGCGCAGCCTCCGGCGGCCGACGAGCCGACCGAGACGCAGGTGATCGAGCCGGCGGAAACCCAGGTGATCAAGCAGCGCGACGGCAAGGACGCCTAGAGCGCGGGCGCCGGCCGGTCGTCATTCCGCGTTGTCGGGGACCGGCTGGCGCCGCTGCGCGTCATCGACCAGGATCAGGGTCCCGATCATCATCCCGACGAGGATGCTGAGCAGCCAGGAGTCGTCGTGCAGCAGGTGGGCGGAGATCGGTGCCTGAACGGCGATCGCCAGGAACGCGAGCCAGGCGAACCGGCGCTGGCTGACCGTGAGGATGCTGGGGGTCGTCTCGCGCATTCCCGCAAGTCTGCCCGGCGGGCCCGGATGAGCCAGTCGGCCGTTCGGGCGACTTTGACTGACCTGTCCGGGTTGGACCCTAACGCCGATCAAGCGGTGCGCCCTCCGGCGGCGCCCGGTAAGCAGACATCCATGACTCGGATGGCACGGGCCGTCGTACCCCTGCTGGCGCTGTTGCTCGCGGCCTGTGCCGCGCCGGGCCCCGCGCGGCCGCGACCGCACTGGGCCTACGAACCGGCCCGGGCCGGGTCGGCGGGTCCGCACCACACCGTGCGCGACTCGCGCGACGGCCTCGACGCGGCCACCTTCGCGCTCGACAGCGGCGTCACCTCGGTGACCGTGCGGGTCGCGGACCTGGGCGACGACCTTTACCGGGTACGCACGCCCGACGACGCCCGGATCGCGCCCTGGATCGAGCGCGACGGTGCCGACCTGCGCCTGCTGACCGAGGGCACCGGGCAGCCCGGCCCGGCCGCCGTCGAGGTCACGCTGCACCGCGCGGTGCGCTGGCACCTGCGACTCGGTGGCGGCGCCGAGGACGAGCGGATCGACCTGCGCGGCGGCGACGTGTCCGGGGTCGAGTTCGTCGCCGGGGTCGGCCGGATCGAGCTCACGCTGCCCGCGCCGCGCGGGACGGTGCCGGTGCGGATGACCGGTGGCGCCGGCGACTTCCAGGTGCGCCTGGTCGACAGCGCCCCGGTCCGGGTGCGGGTCGGTGGTGGCGCCGGCAGCGTGGTGGTCGACGGCGCGGCCCGCACCGGGATACCGGGCAATACGGTCATCGAGGGCGCGGACTGGTCAACGGCCACCGACCGCTACGACGTCGACCTGGCCGCCGGGGTGTCGCGGTTCGTGCTCGACCGAGGCTGACCGCGCGCGGAGAGCGCTCTCGTCCTTATAGTCGGCCCCGTGGCATCCCCCTCCGTGCGACCGATCCGCCTCTCGCTGCTGATCCTGTCGTACTTCGCGTTCATCAGCCTCGGCCTGCCCGACGGCCTGCTCGGTGTGGCCTGGCCGTCGATCGCGGGCGACTTCAAGGTCGCCACCGAGGCGGTCGGCCTGCTGCTGATCGCGTCCACCACCGGCTACTTCATCTCCAGCGTGGCGGCCGGGTTCACCATCGCCCGCGTCGGCGTCGGCTGGCTGCTGGCGTTCAGCACCGCGGCCGCCAGCGCCGCGCTGGCCGGCTACGCCTTCTCCCCGGCGTACGCGGTGATGGTGCCGTTCGCCCTGCTCGCCGGTTTCGGCGGTGGTGCGATCGACTCGGGACTCAACGCGTACGCGGCGGCGGCGTTCGGTGCCAAGCACATGAACTGGCTGCACGCGTTCTTTGGTCTCGGCGTCGCGATCGGCCCGCTGATCATGACGGCGGTGATCAGCGGCGGGCTGGGGTGGCGCTGGGGGTACGGCATCGTCGCGTCGGCGCAGGCCTGCCTGGCGCTGGCGTTCTTCCTGACGGTCCGTCGCTGGGTCCGGCACGGTGAGGTCGCGCGCGAGCCCGTCGCCGAGGTGGCGGCGGTCTCGCCCGGTGACGCCGTCGCCACCGCGGTGGCGGTCAAGCCGGCCACGAAGGTACGCACCCGCGAGACGCTGGCCCTGCCCGCCGTCTGGCTCGGCGTGCTGGCCTTCGCGGTCTACGTCGCGGTCGAGGCCGGCGCGGGCCTGTGGGCGTTCCTGCTGCTCACCGAGTCGCGCGGGGTCAGCGCCGCGGTCGCCGGCCTGTGCGTGTCGCTGTACTGGGGCATGCTGTTCGTCGGCCGGGTCGTGCAGGGTGTGGCCTCGGAGCGGTTCGACCCTACGAAGATCCTGGTGGGCAGCCTGTTCGGGATGGCGGCCGGCTCGCTGCTGGTGGCGCTCCCGCTGCACGCCGCCGTGACGGTGCTCGGCCTCGCCGTGATCGGCTTCGCCGCCGCGCCGGTCTTCCCGCTGCTCACCCTGACCACGGCCGACCGGGTCGGCCAGGCACACGCGGACCGCGCGATCGGCATGCAGATCGGCGGCGCGGGCCTCGGCGGCTCCCTCATCCCGGCCGGCATCGGCATCCTGATGAGCGAGTACGGCGCGGGCGCGCTGGGCCCGTGCCTGGTCGTCCTGTCGATCCTGCTGATCGTCTTCTACGGCGCCGCGACCCGCACCTCGCCTAGAGGTCGAGCCGCATCACGACCCGTCGCGGAGTCGGCCGGCTGACCTCCGTGAAACCCGCGGCCGCGAACACGCTGTGCGTGCCGACGAAGAGCTCCCCGCCGCCGGTCTGACCCGGCTCCAGCCGGATCGGGTAGCCCTCGACGGCCCGCGCGCCGTGGCTACGGGCATGGTCGACGGCCGCGCGGGCCAGCGCCGCGCTGACCCCGCGGCGCCGGTAGCCGGCCCGGGTGACGAAACAGGTCACCGCCCACACGTCCGGGTCGGCCTTGTCCTCGTCCTTCCGGCCGGCCCACGGCACCCTCGCCCGCAACAGCCGCTCGTACGCCGTCCGCGGCTCGACCGCGCACCAGCCCGCCGGTTCGCCGTCGAGGTAGGCCAGCAGGCCGCTGGTCGTCCCGCTGCCATGGGTCTGGGACCGCAGCCGGTCCACGCGCTCGGGCTTGGGGATCGCCCAGACGTCCCGGGCCTTGAACCACTGGCACTGGCAGTTGGCGGGATCGCCGCGGGTGCCGAACACCAACTGGAGGTCGTCCCAGCTCGCCTCGTCGGCGGGTCGCACGCTCACGGTCATCCGCGCGACGTTACTCAGTCGCGGCTAGGTGTCCAGCCGGTGGCGCGGAAGCGGGCCGCGTCGGCCGGGCGGCGGTCGTCGAAGATCGTGCCCGAGGGTGCGACCACCCGGACCGCGTCGACGTAGATCCCGCGGCCGTGCGGTGCCGCCGCCGTGGTCGAGCGCCAGCGCAGGTGGGTCGTCCCGGCTGGCAGCGGGGCGACGGCCGTCAGCCAACGGCGGCCCTGGAACCCGGCGGACGTCCCGTCGGTCGACCAGCGATAGCCCGGCGCGCGCAGCAGCGACGGCACGAGCCGCCACGTCCGCCCGCCGTCCTTGGACGCCTCGAGGGCACCCGCGTCCGGCGGCGCCGTGTCGTACCAGAGGTCGAACGAGGCCCGGGCACCCTCGCGCGGCACCCGCGCCGGGATCGTCAGCGTGGCCGTCGTGTCGTCGGCGGTGCCGGTGAACCACGCGGTGGTGCCCTGGGTCGGGCGCACGGGCAGGGCCAGCGCGAGGTCGGTGCCGACCGCGGCGCGGGACGGGTTGTTGTTGCCCCATTCCCGGGTCGGGTGCACGCGGTTGGTCAGCAGGATGGCGAACGAGTGCGCCAGCGGGTCGATCACGATCGAGGTGCCGGTGAACCCGGTGTGGCCCGCGGTCACCGGCGAGCTGAGGGCGCCCATGTAGCGCCGCTGGTCGAGCTCGAAGCCCAGGCCGTGCGCGTGGGTGGGGAAGGCGCCGTTGTAGTCGGTGAACAAGGACCGGGTCGAGCGCTCCGACAGGATCCGTGCGTCGCCGTAGCGGCCGCCGTTGAGCAGCGCCTGGGCCAGCGTCGCGAGGTCGCGCGCGGTGGCGAAGACGCCGGCGTGCCCGGAGACACCGCCGAGGCAGTACGCGTTCTCGTCGTGCACGCTGCCCCACACGATGCCGCGGCCGGGCTGGTACTCCTCGGCGGCGATCCGCGACCTGAGCCGGGCCGGCGGGTTGAACATGGTCTCCCGCATCCGCAGCGGCCCGGTGATCCGCTCCGCGACGACCCGGTCGAGGCGCTGCCGCGTGATCGTCTCGATCACCTTGCCGAGCACCATCATGTTCGTGTCCGCGTACAGGAAGACGGTGTTCGGCGGGTTGGCGGGCTTGATGCCCAGGACGGCGGCCCAGCGTTCCGCGTCGGTGTCGTAGGCGCACAGCGACGCGTCCGGGTCGGCCGGCAGTCCCGACGTGTGGGTCAGCAGGTTGCGGATGGTGATGTCGGACTTGCCGTGCGCGGCGAACGCCGGCAGGTAGCGGACCACCCGCGCGTCCAGCGACAGCCGGCCCGACTCGACCAGTTGCACGGCCGCGATCGCGGTGAACAGCTTGGTCATCGAGGCGACGTCGAAGATGGTGTCCCGCCGCATCGGGATCCACCGGTCGCGGGGTAGCTCGGTGGGCTTCGCGTCGGCGTAGCGCAGCGCGAACCCGACGGCGTCGTGCGCGACGATGACGCCACCGCGCCCGGCGAGCGCCACCGCACCGGGATACATCGGGTGCGTAGGGGAGGGCTCCAGGTACGCGGCGATGGTGTCGTGGATCCGGTCCACGTATCGGGGCGTCAGGCCGGCCTCCCGCGCGGTGCCGTAACGCAGCGCCAGCGGCGGCCGGGCGAACCGGATGTCAGCGCTGGTGACGGTCGGCGGCCCGGGGGCGTCGGGCGGGGCCAGCACCGCGGAGGCCGGTGTCGCTACGAGCGCGGCCAGACCGACCACGGCCACGATGGTGCGTCCGAAGCGCATGCAGGCTCCCCCGAGACCGGTCGCTGGATCGCCGCCAGCGTAGTCGCTCCGAATCGGACTTAAGCCGCATGCCGCGCCGCCACCGACTCGGGTCAGCTGGTCGAGATCAAGATGATCGCGAAGGTGTGACCGGCTTGCGCGCGAGGACGAGCTGGTACGTGATGCCGCCGTCCGGCAACGCGACGGTGCTCGCACTGAAGCCGGCCATGGTCAGGTCGGCGAGGACCGCGGGCCGTTGGTTGGTGCGGTAGTACATGACGAACGGCGGGCGCCACACGGCGTTGCGGACCCGCATGGCCAGGTCGAACCCGAGCGTGCCCCAGTACGCGACCGAGGTCGGCGGCGGCATGGCACCGACGGGGAAGGCGAACAGCCCGCCGGGTCGCAGCGCACGGTAGACGCCGTCGAAGAGGGCCGGCCGTTCGGCAGGCAGGAAATGGCCCATCGCGCCGAAGGTGACGGCGAGGTCGAAGCCCTCGGCGAACGGCATGGCCCGGGCGTCCGCCCGTACCCACGTGGCGTCCGGGTAGGCGGCGCGCGCCTGCGCCAGCATGCCGGTGCTGAAGTCGACACCCGTGGACCTTCGGCACAACGCCCGGAGCACGCCCAGGCCCGCACCGGTGCCGCAGCACACGTCCAGCCCGCGCTCGAACGGCCCTAGCTCGGCCAGGGCGTCGGTCGTCGCCCGCAGGATGCTGTCGGGCGTGCGGAACGGCGTGTGGTCGAACTTCGGCGCGAGCAGGTCGTAGCCGTGCTCCACCGATGACAGCGCCTGGACACACAGCTCACGCAGAGTGGGGCCTTGCCGCGAGGACACGGGCCGAGGGTACCGGCCGGGGCATCGGTGATGCGTGACATAGGCAACATCTACCCGGCATCCCGCCTGGTCAGCTGCCCTGCCGTCGGCCTCGAACCCGCGGCTGCGAAGATTTCTCCGGTCTGCGGTAAATGGAACGGGGCACGGGGTGCGTAAAGCGGGTGTGGATCGGGACCGGGAGGAGTTCGCGGACTTCTACCAGCGTTCCAGGGACAACTGCCTGCGTGCCGTGCTGTTCAGCACGCGCAACCGTGCGCTGGCCGAGGACCTGGTCGCTGAGGCGTTCGCACGGGCCTGGGCCTCGTGGCACAAGGTGAGTCGGCATCCGGCGCCGGCGGCGTGGGTGGTGCGCACCGCCCTCAACATCCACGTGTCGTGGTGGCGGCGGCGCCGGCGGGAGGTGGCCCTCGAGGGTCACGACCAGGCGGAGGCCGCCGACGACTCGGCCGGCATGCACGACGGGCTGCTGGCCGCGGTGCGCCGGCTGCCGCAGCGGCAACGGGAGGTGGTCGTGTTGCGCATCTTCCTTGACCTCGACACCAACGCCGTGGCCGCCGTTCTGGGCATCTCCGCCAAGACCGTGGCGGTCCACCTGTCCCGTGCGACCGCGACCCTGCGGGCGCAGTTCGTTCCTGTTGCCAGTCAGGGGGTTCCGTCATGAACGACGACGACGTGCTGGACGCGGTCAAACAGACCCTGTCCGGCGTACGGATGGATCGTCCGATCGAGGCCATCGAGCGCCGCGGCCGGGCGCGGCGGCGCAGGAGCGCCCTGGTGAAGCTGGCCGCCGGTGGCGGCGCGGCGGCCCTGGTGGCGTTCGCGCTGACGCTGCCGGCGTCGACCGACCGGTCCGAGCCGTCGCCCACCGCCAAGACGACCCTGGCGCCGGAGGCGTTCACCCTGGTGCAGCAGCAGGACAAGACCGTGAAGCTGACCCTGCACTACAAGCAGATCCTGGATCCCGTCGCGCTGCAGAGGGCGCTGGCGGACGCCGGTGTGCCCGCCGTCGTCCAGACGCGCGGTGTCTGCTTCCCCACGAGGACCGAACTGCCGAAGGCCGAGCAGGTCATGCGGACCGAGCAGATCAACTTTGAGGACGGGTCGCCCAGGGAGGTAGCCCTGGTCATCTCGCCGGACCTGATGCCGGAGAACAGCCGCATCTACTTCAGCGTCTTCGGGCCGCTGCGGGACGGCGGCTTCGCCAAGGCCACGCATTTCCTCGTCTCGGACAGCGACCCGATGGTCTGCAAGCGGGTTCCCCGATGAGCGCGTCGAACAGCCGGGCGTCCCGCCGCGCGGTTCTCGCCCTCGGAGTGCTGGCCGTCACGGGCGGCGGCGCGGCCGGGGCCGGCGCGGTGTGGCGCATGAACGCCAAGGCGGCCGACCCGGCGCGCCTGGCCAGCGGATCGCCGTCGCCCACGCCCAGTCCGACCCCCGACTACGTGGCCCTGACCACCGCGAAGGTGGCGTCCTACGTGGCGGACAACGGCAACGGCCACATCACGGTCGCGGTGCGGGACCGCACGTCGGACGTCGCGCTGACCGTCGGCAAGACCCGGTTCCAGTCGGCCAGCATCGTCAAGGTAGACATCCTGGCGGCGCTGTTGCTGCGGGCGAAGCAGCAGGGCAAGAAGATCACCGACAGCGACCGCTACAAGGCCGAGAAGATGATCACGGCGAGCGACAACGACGCCGCGACCTCGCTGTTCACCAAGATCGGCGGCAAGTCGGGGCTGACGGCGGCCAACAAGACCTTCGGCATGAAGGAGACCACCCCCAGCGTGCACTGGGGGATGGCGATGACCACCGCCGCCGACCAGGTCCGGCTGCTCACCACCCTCACCGACGAGGCCGGTCCGCTGGACGAGGCCGGCCGCGCGTACCTCTTCGACCTGATGAGCCAGGTGGAAGAGGACCAGGACTGGGGTGTCCCGGCCGCCGCCGGACCGGATACGACGGCGACGTACGTCAAGAACGGGTGGGACAACATCTCGGCCGACAACGGCCTCTGGCAGGTCAACACGATCGGCCGGCTCGTCGAGCCCGGCCGCGACTGGCTCGTGGCGGTGCTCTCCGGTCACCACGAGACCCAGACGGCCGGCATCAAGATGGTCGAGGCCGTGGCCAAGTACACCCTGCGCGAGCTGCGGAAGATCCCGCAGGCCTAGCCTTCACCGGCGATCCGGGTCAGCAGCGCCGCGAACTCCTTCGGGTTCGAGTAGAACGGCGCGTGGTGGCCCGGGACGCGGTGCACCGCGCCGGTGCGGGCGGCCATCACCTCGGCGACGGTCGCGGTGAGCGAGATGTCGTTCTCCGGGACCACGTACGTGCTGGGGATGGTGTGCCAGCCGGCGCGCGTCACGGTCTCGAAGTCGCCCCGGACCGTCTGTGGCACGAGCCGGGCGATCGCCGCGGCGGTGTCGGGGTTGTCGAGGTCGCCGTCGTAGAACGCGCCCGGCAGGTTCAGGTCGGGGTTCGCGGCCGGGCGCAGTCCGGCCAGCGTCGCCGGGGTCGGGACGCCGTGCGCGCCGAACATGCTCTCGCCGATGTCGGGCACGTAGGCGGCGACGTAGACGAGGTGCCGCACGTTGGCGGCGCCGGCGGTCGCCTCGGTGACCGGGACACCGGCGTACGAGTGGGCGACCACCACCACCGGGCCGTCGATGGCGTCGATCGCGGCGCGGATCACCCGCGCGTCGTCGTACACGCCGGGCAGTGGCTCGGGTGTCGAGGTGTCCTGGACCGCGCTGGGCAGGTCGACGGTCTCGGTCGCCCAGCCCAGCTCGGCGAGCTCCTTCTGGAGCTTTTCCCAGACCCAGGCGCCGTGGTGGCCGCCGTGGACCAGAAGCAGTGTCGCGCTCATTAGGTTCCTCCCGTTTAACGCTTAATGAGGCATTCGGACGCAGCGTCCGACGGCAACACTACCCACGCGCCGACTTACCATGACCAGGTGCAGGAGCGCCGCAGGACCGTCGAGGCCGCGGTCGTCGCCGCCGTCGACCGGCTGCTGCGGCAGGGTCACCGCTTCACCGACCTGACGACGCAGCAGATCGCGAACGAGGCCGCCGTCGCCCGCTCCACGCTCTACCTCTACTTCGGCGAGAAGAACGCGCTCCTGATCGGGATGGCGACCACTCTCGGGCAGGGCGCGTACGAGATTGTGGACCGCTGGCACCCGGGTGACCCGCGCGGGCTGGCCGGGCTGGCCGACACCTTCGTCGAGGTGATCCGGTATTACCGGGAACGCGCACACGTTCTCGGTGCGATCACCGAGGTCTCCGGCTACGACCGGGCGGTGCGCGAGCACTGGACGGCGCAGCTCGACAAGTTCGTCGACCTCGCGCAGGCGTGGCTGCTCGCCGAGCAGCGGGCCGGCCACGCGGCGGCCGACCTGGACCGTCCCACCGCCGGACAGATCATCGTCCACGGTGGAAACCAGGCCATCGCCAGCCATGTGGCCAGCGGCGATCCCGCCCGAGACCAGGCCGTGGCCCAGGAGATCGCCGCCGCGCAGTGGTTCGGCGGCCTGCGCCGCACCGAGTCCCGCTGACCGGCGACCACGCCACTGCACTCCATTGACGTACGCCGCTGTCACTCGTTAGCGTGTGGGAAATATTCCGGAAGAGTTTCGATATTTATCGGAAACCTTCTCGAACCGTTCCGGCCTCCCCGGGATACGGCTCGCTGACAAGGAGATCCCGATGAGCTGCCACCAGCTCCAGAAGTCCGGCATCCGATGAGCGTGCGGGTCGCGCTGGTTGGCACCGGCAGCATCGCCGGCATCCACGCCGAGGCCCTGCGGGGCCTCGGCGACCGGGTCGAACTGGTCGCCGGCGTCGACGTCGACGGGGTGCGGGCCCGCTCGTTCTGCCAGGCGCACGGCATCCCGCACGCCGGCACGGACCTGGCCCGGGTGTTGCGGGCGACGCGACCCGACCTGGTGCACGTATGCACGCCGCCGGGCGCGCACCTCGACGCGGCCCGCACCGCGCTGGCGTACGGTGCGCACGTCCTGGTCGAGAAGCCACCGACGCTGACGCTGCGCCAGTTCGCCGAGCTGACGGCGGCGGCCGACCACAGTGGACGGCACGTGGCGACGGTGTTCCAACACCGCTTCGGCTCCGGCGCGCGCCGGCTGGCGTCCCTCTACCGGTCCGGGGTGCTCGGCCGCCCGCTGCTCGCCCTCTCCCAGACCACCTGGTACCGGCCGCAGGAGTACTTCGACGTGCCGTGGCGCGGCAGCTGGGACACCGAGGGCGGCGGTCCGACGATGGGACACGGCATCCACCAGATGGACCTGCTGCTGTCGGTGCTGGGCGACTGGACCCAGGTCAGCGCCGTGGCCCGCCGGCAGGCCCGCGACGTCGACACCGAAGACCTGTCGCTGGCCCACGTGAGCTTCGCCGACGGCTGCGTGGCCAGTGTGGTCAACAGCGTGCTCTCCCCACGGGAGCAGAGCTACCTGCGGTTCGACTTCACGCGGGCCACCGTCGAGCTCACCCACCTCTACGGGTACGGCGAGGACGCCTGGCGGGTGACCGCGGCGCCGGGCCACGAGGAGGCGGTGCTCGGCGCGTGGCACGGCGGCGAGCGCGGGGTGCCGAGCGGACACCGGGCCCAGTTCGCGGCGGTGCTCGACGCGCTCTCGTCCGGCTCACGACCGCCGGTCACGCTGGCCGAGGCCCGGCGGACGATGGAGCTGGTGGCGGCGATCTACGCGTCGGCGTTCACCGGCCGCCCGGTCGGCCCTTCCGAGCTGGGGCCGGGATCACCGTTCTACGACGAGATGCGGGGCGGCGGCCCGCCGTGGCGGCTTATCGCGCGTCAGGAGGTGGCATGACCATCACCGAGCCTGGCCGGACGGGGTTGGCGTTGACCCACGAGCACGACCGTTCGCTGCGGGTAAACTGGTGCGACCGGGAGCTGTTCCGCTACGTCTACCGGCCGTGGGACGACCAGCTCGAGTCGCCGCGACCGTACTTCCATCCTCTTTGGACTCTGGACGGCCGGCCGGTCAGCCTGTACCGCCCGCACGACCACGTGTGGCACAAGGGGCTGTCGCTGGCGCTGGCCAACGTGGGAACCGACAACTTCTGGGGCGGGCCGACGTACCTGCGTGCGTACGGCGGCTATGCCCAGCTCCCGAACAACGGAACGCAGCGACACGACCGCTTCACGCGACTGTCCGCGGCGGGTGTCACCGAGGAGCTGACCTGGCTGGCGGCGGACGGCCGGGTGGTGTTCGCGGAGGAGCGCACGCTCGACGTCAGCGTGCTGCCTTCGGACGGTGCCTGGCAGCTCGACGTGATGACGTCGCTGCGCAACGTCGGCGTCTCGGACGTGGCGATCGGCAGTCCGTCGACCGAGGGCCGTCCAGGGGCGGCGTACAGCGGCCTGTTCTGGCGGGGCCCACGCAGCTTCAGCGGCGGCACGGTCCGAATCCCGGACGCGGAAGGCACGGACGAGCTCAACGGAGCCCGCGCACCGTGGATGGCCTTCACCGGCCGCCACGACGGCGACGGCGAGCGGGCGACGCTGCTGATGGCGGACCTGACGGGCCCGACACCATGGTTCGTCCGCAGCGAGGTCTACGCGGTGCTGTGCCCGGCGGCGTTCGCCGCGGTGCGCACGGTGGCTCCGGACGAGACGCTGGTGTTGCATTACCGGGTAGTGGTTGCGGACGGCGACCTGGACCACAAGACGTGCGCCCGGCTGGCCGCATGACCACGTTCCCCGGCGGCACGGCCGTCACCGACCTGACCGTCTACGACTGGCCGGGCCCGGACGGCCTACCGGGCGGTTCGGCACACGTCCACCTGGTCTGCACCGAGGGCTACGTGGTCCTGGAGGGCCGCGGCTGGCTGCAGACGCTGGGCGCCGACGGCTTCGCCGAGACACCCCTGACCCCGGGAACGGTCGCCTGGTTCGCGCCGGGTGTGGTGCACCGCCTGGTCAACGACGGCAACCTGCGGATCCTGGTGGTGATGCAGAACGCGGGCCTACCGGAGGCCGGCGACGCGGTGCTGACCTTCCCACCGGAGCACCTGACCGACGGGGCGCGCTATCGCGCGTCCGCCACGCTGCAGGCCGACGACCCAGCCGGGGGCGCGCGGCGGCGGAAGGACCTGGCGGTAGACGGCTTCCTGCGGCTGCGGTCCGGCGGACCGCAAGCGCTCGCGGAGTTCTACGCGCGGGCCGCGGCTCTGGTGGGCGACGGCTTGCCGGGCTGGCGCGAGCGCTGGCGTGACGGCCCGCTGGCCGCCACGACCGCGACGGGCGACCAACTCGACCACCTTGCCGCGGGCGACGTCCACCACCTGCACGACGGCCGGCTGACCGTGCTGACCGCCCCACCGACGCGCGGGTACGGCATGTGCGGGCGGCTGGCCACATTTCCGCAGCACCAGGAATTTGATCGACAAAATGCCACGAGCACCTGAAATAGCAGAGGGTAGATCACGACCGCTTCGTCGGCGCCGTCCACGGAGCCGAGCCCGACTTGACGCTCGACCCCAGGAAGGCACGAAAATGGACGCCTAGGAACTCGCCTGCCCAACTTGGTGACTCGCGCTCGTCGCGAAAACCCACCGATAGAGTCGACAGGCAGTGCCTCGGCCGTGGAGTCGCGCCGGCCACAGGTACGGTCACCTACCAACGCCTCGGCCCGTCGCCCGGAACGAGGTCCCCGAGCGGGACGGCGACGCCGGAGTACCAGCTCCTCGCTCCACTGCAACCCGTCGATCCCCCGCATCGCTCGGCACGGGCGAACCTAGCCGGCGCGTTCGGTGGTGACCTGGGCGCGGACCGCTGGGACCACCTCTTCCGCGAAGCGGGGTAGTTGGTCCGGGCCCTCGCCCCAGAACAGGAACGTGTCAAAGCCGTAGCCCACGGCCAGGTCTGTGAGCTCGTCCACCCACTGGTCGACCGGCCCGCGTAGCAAGCCTTCGCGTGCCCCGTCGGTGATCTGGCCGTTGACGTTCAGCAACCGGCGGATGTCCGCCGGGTTCCGGCCCGCTGCGGCCGCCGCCTCGTCCAGCCGCGTCGACGCCGTCGCGAGCGGCGTGATCTCCTCGCGCAGCGACGGCACCCAGCCGTCGGCGAGCCGGCCGGCCAGGGACAGCGCGCGCGGGCCGTACACGCCCAGCCAGATTCCGATGTCGTGTGCCGGCACCGGGCCCGAGTGCGCGCCGGCCAGACGGTAGTGCCGGCCCTCGAAGCGGAGGTTGCGTTGGCCGCTCCAGACCAGGCGGATCACGGCGATCGCCTCCTCCAGGGCGTCCAGCGACTCACCCGGCGAACGGCGCGAGCCCCCGTACGCCTCGATCGCATCCCAGAACGCGCCCGCGCCCAAGCCGAGCTCGAACCGGCCGCCGCTGAGGAGGTCGATGCTGGCCGCCGTCTTCGCCATGATCGCCGGTGGGCGCAGGGGCAGGTTGGCGACATCGGGGAAGACGCCGACCCGTGTCGTGGCGGCCGCTATCGCGCTCATCAGCGTGAACGTGTCGACGTACCGTCGCTGGTAGGGGTGGTCCTGCACGCCGATCCAGTCCAGGCCGCGCTGTTCGATCTCGCGCGCGGTGGCGAGCAGCGGCGAAGCGGCGTCGGGGACCAGGAACGATCCGAAGCTGAGGTCACGGCCGAAGTCAGGCACCTCTCCACGGTACGGAACCCGGGCGGCACTTCCGGACAGTCAGAGAATGTGGAGATGAGCACACGGGCGCGGGTCCGTGCGGGAGACCCGGACGCGTTCCGGGAACTGTTCGACGAGCACGCCCGTTCGGTCTACAACCACGGCTTCCGCCTGACGGGGTCCTGGTCGGTGGCCGAGGAGGTGGTCTCGCTGACCTTCCTGGAGGCGTGGCGGCTGCGCGACCGGGTCGACGGGGACGGGGACGGATCGTTGCGGCCCTGGCTGCTGGGGATCGCCACCAACGTGGCGCGGAACGTGCGCCGGGCCGCGCGCCGCTACGACGTCGCCCTCGCCCGGCTGCCGGCACCGCGGGCCGTCCCCGACCTCGCCGAGGAGGTCACCGACCGCCTCGCCGACCAGGAGCGGATCACCGCCCTGCGGGCCGCCTTGAGCGCGTTGCGCGCGCCCGAGCGGGAGGTGTTGGCGCTGTGCGTGTTCGCGGGGCTCGACTACGCGGAGGCCGCGCAGGCCCTGGGGGTGCCGCTGGGCACGGTGCGATCGCGGCTGTCGCGGGCGCGCAAACGGCTTCAGGAACCGCTGCTCGGTTCCGGACAGGTAGTTGCTGACCGCACGATCGCGGTCCGGCTCGCTGCGGAGGAAACGCGATGAACGACGTACGGGACGAACTGGCTCGGCTGCTTCCCCGGCCGGCGGAGCGGGACCTGCCGGGCGACCGCCACCAGCAACTCCGGGAGGCACTGTTGACCAATCTGTCCACATCGGAACATTCGGCCCGGCTGCGCCTTCGGCCGCTCGCCTACCTCGTGTCAGGGTTGGCGGTCTGCGCGGCGGTCGCCGTGGCGGCGATCGCGATCGGCGGCGGCCCGCGACCGGTGACATCGGCCGAACAGATCCTCCTCGCCGCCGCGACGACCGCGGCGAGGACGCCGGAAGGCACCGGCGCGTACTGGCACGTCAACGTCCGGTCGTCCGACGGTGGGCTGTACGAGACCTGGACGGCGCGCGACGGCCGGACGTGGTTCACCTACCGGACCGAGGATTCCGCCCCGGCCACCCCGGGCACGAGACCGGGCCCCGTGAAGATTGTCGAGGCAGCGTCGGTGGCCCCGTTCTCGCTGGGCGGGGCGGCGGTGACCCTCGAGACGATCCAGACGCTGCCGACCGAGGAAAAGGCGCTGAGCGCGCGGATCGACGAGATCATCGCGGCGGCCGACGTGCGCACCAGCGCCGGCGTCCTGACCGCGGAGCAGCGCGAACGTGCGGTCCTCCAGAGCCTGGTCTCGCTCGTCTCGCAACTGCCGGCGCCGCCGGCCGTCCGGGCGGCCGCGTTCCGCGCGTTCGCCGCGTACCCGAACGTGGAGAACACGGACGAGGGGTTGCTGATCTCCTTCTTCGCCGGTGAACCGCCGGCCCGGCTGGTCGTCGACCCGACCACGGCGCGTGTCACCCGCACCAACGTCGTCGTGACGGCGGACGGCGGTTTCCTGAGCGCGGCGGACGGGTCCACCTTCGACCTGACGTCCGAGTGGACGGACGCGCCGCCGAGCTAGGCGACGGCGCCGCTGGGGCGGGTGTGCAGGCCGGACAGGGCGGCGTAGACCGACGAGAGCTGGGCTGCCACCCGCTTCCAGGAGTAGACCTGGCGGGCGCGGTCGATGGCCGCGGTGGCGTAAGCCAGGTGGCGGACCGGGTCACCCAGCAGCCGGCGGATGGCCGTGCCGAGCGCGCGCGGGTCGCGGGGTGCGACCAGGTCGCCGGTCAGACCCTCCACGACCGTCTCGGCGATGCCGCCGACCGCGGTGCCGACCACCGGGACGCCGCAGGCCATCGCCTCCAGCGGGCTCAGGCCGAACGGCTCGTACCAGGGGGCCGCGACCAGCAGGTCTGCGGAGCGGTACCAGAGCGGCATCTCCAGCCGCGGCACCCGGCCGACCAGCCGCACCCGGTCGCCCACGTCGTAGCGGTCGGCGAGCGCGCGCAGCTCGCGGGCGGCGGGGTCGGTGTCCAGCGACTCCGCCGGCGGCCCGCCGACCACGACGCACTCGGCGTCGGGGACCAGGCGGAGGGCGGAGATCACGTCCTGGTGGCCCTTGCGGGCGGTCAGCGCGCCCACGGAGAGCACCCGGCGGCGGGGACCGCGGTCGCGGGCCGGACCCTCGGGCTGGAACAGCTCGTCGTCGACGCCGCCCGGGATCAGCACCAGGCGGGACCGCGGTACGCCCATCCGGACCAGCTCGCGCAGCTCGTCCTGGCTCTGCGCGACGACCCGGTCGACCGCGCGGCCGAGCACCCGCTCGTAGCCGATCCGTTGCGGGGGTCCCGTGAACGGGTCTCCGCGCCGGGCCGCAGTGGCCAGCTCGTGGTAGGACTCCACGATCGGGACCCCGGTCTGCCGGCCGGCGGTGATCGCGGCCAGCCCGCTGGTCCAGAAGTGGGCGTGGGCCACCGCCGGGGTCCAGCCGTCGCCGCGCCAGCGGTCGACGAGGAAACGGGAGAAGTCCTTCGTGTACGGAAGCAGCTCGGCGTCGTCCAGCGGCCGGGCGGGACCGGCGGGCACGCGGATCACCGAGACGCCGTCCATGGTCGCGTCGGCCTCGTCCGGCGAGACCCGGCGGGTGTAGACGCGGACCTCGTGCCCAGACGCGGCGAGCGCGGCGGACAGGTCGCCCACGAAGGCACCGCGTCCGCCGCTCGCCGCCCCGTCGGACGGGTCCGCGTGCTCGGAGATCATCGCGATGCGCATGCGTTCATCCTCCCGCGCCGAACCGGCGTACCCGCGTAAGTCCGGCGTTCCCGACGATTTGCCTCGTGATTCCTGCCTCACCAGGCCTCAGAGCTTCCCGAACGGCACATCGCTAAACATCACCGGTCACGCATGCCCCATGCGTCGAAGCGTTTGTGGAACAGTCACCCCGGGTACGGACGTCGGTGCTCCCAGTTCGAGAGAGGCGGACGCATGGCTACAACGGCGGGTCTCGACGTCGATCCCGCCGCGCTGCCCCGCCGGCTCCGGCAGCTCAACTGGCGCACGTGGCGCGGCGTGCTGATGCGCGCCGGCAAGGGCTTCATGGACAACAACTGCTCGGACTGGGCGGCGAGCCTGACCTACTACACGGTGCTCGCCCTGTTCCCCTCGGCGATCGTGGTGGTCGCCCTGGTCAACCTGGTGTCACAGGGCGACCGCACCGTCGACACCGTGGTCGGCCTCCTGCGCGACATGGGTGCCGCGTCGGTGGTCGACAACGAGGGCGTGGTCTCGGCGATCCGCGAGGTGGTCGGCGCGAAGAGCTCGGCCGGGGTGCTGCTGAGCTTCGGTCTGCTGACCGCTGTCTGGTCGGCGTCCGGCTACGTCGGCGGCTTCACCCGGGCGTCCAACGCGATCTACGGGGTCGAGGAGGGCCGGCCGGTCTGGAAGCTGCGCCCGCTGCAGATCCTGCTCACCATGGCGGCGTTGGTGCTGCTGGCCCTGGTCGCGCTCATGCTGATCGTCAGTGGCCCGGTGACGACCGCGATCGGCGAACGGCTGGGCCTGGGCGAGGCACCCCAGCTGGCCTGGACGGTGGCGAAGTGGCCGGTGCTCGTGCTGATCGCCATGCTGCTGCTCGCACTGCTGTTCTGGATCGCGCCCAACGTGCGGCAGCCGAGGTTCCGCTGGCTGACCGTGGGCGGCTTCGTCACGCTGCTGGCGACCGGCCTGGCCTCGTTCGGCTTCGGCCTGTACGTGGCCAACTTCGGCTCCTACAACAAGACGTACGGCAGCCTGGGCGCGGTCATCGCCTTCCTGGTGTGGATCTACCTGGTCAACTGCGCCGTGCTGTTCGGCGTGGAGGTCAACGCCGAGGTGCAGCGCGGGCGGTCGCTCCAGGCCGGTGTGGAGAAGGTCGAGGGTCCGGTGCTCCCACCGCGTACGCCAGCCGACTGACGGGGCGGCTGGGACGGTTGGGTCTGCCGGGCCGGTTTAGCCGCCGGACGCGCGGGTAGCCCGGAACGCATGGAGCGGGGCAACGCAAAACACAGTCCACGGGTCGACGACGAGCTCGCGCACGAGGTCGACGGCATCGTGAAGGGCACCACCGGCGGCCGTGCCGAGGAGTTCCGGGAGAGCGAACCGCCCGGCGACGGCGAGCCCGAGGCCAGCCTGGTCCCGGAGGGCGACGACGGCTCGGGCGCGCCGCAGGGCATGACGGCCGAGGAGGTCGAGCTGCGCAGCCGGTTCGGGCGCTACATCAACCGGTCCGCGCTGCCGGGCGACCGCGACCGCCTGCGCCAGGACGCGCGCCGCAACGAGGCGCCGGACGACGTGCTCGCCGAGATCGACCGGCTCCCCACCGGCGTCCGGTTCCAGACGGTGTCCGAGGCCTGGGCCGCGCTCGGCCACCGCAACGAGACCCAGCGCTGGTAGCCGTTTCCTAAGTGGACGGCAGCCGCGCGGCGGCGAACGCCGGGTCGAAGCCGAACGGGAGCTCCAAGCGGTGGCCGCGCATCAGGTGGGCGTCGCCGAGCAGGTCCGCGGTCTTGCCGTCGGCCGCGATGCGGCCACCGTCGAGGATCACCGAGCGGGGGCAGAGCTCCAGCGCGTACGGCAGGTCGTGCGTGACCATCAGCACGGTGACCGGCAGGGCCCGCAGGATGTCGGCGAGCTCGCGCCGGCTCGCCGGGTCCAAGTTGGACGACGGCTCGTCGAGGACCAGGATCTCCGGGCGCATCGCGAGCACGGTGGCGACCGCGACCCGGCGCCGCTGACCGAACGACAGGTGGTGCGGCACCTGGTCCCGATGCTCCGTCATGCCGACCGCGGCGAGCGCCTCGTCGACCCGCTGTTTGAGCTCCTCGCCCTTGAGCCCGAGGTTGGCCGGGCCGAAGCCCACGTCCTCCGCGACGGTCGGCATGAAGAGCTGGTCGTCCGGGTCCTGGAACACGATGCCGACCCGGCGCCGGATCTCCGCGATGCCAGCCCGGTCGGCGGGGTTCACGGTCAGGCCGGCCACGTCGACCGTGCCCGCGCCCGAGCCGGACCCGGCGTGCAGGATCCCGTTGATGTGCAGCACGAGCGTGGTCTTGCCGGCGCCGTTGGGACCCAGCAGCGCGACCCGCTCGCCCTCGCCGACCGTGAGGTCGACACCGTGCAGCACCTCCCGCCCGTCGGGGTAGGCGAAGTGCAGATCTTCGATGGTCAGCGAGGCGGTCATGCCAGCACCGCCACGAGGGCGATCACGCCGGCGGCGATCGGGAGAGTCGCGGAGCGTACCCAATCGGCGGTCGTGGCTCCTGTTCCTTCGGGGCGGGGCAGCCGACCGGAGTAGCCGCGGGCCACCATGGCCAGGTAGACGCGCTCGCCGCGCTCGTAGGAGCGGATGAACAACGCGCCCACGCCGACCGCGAAGGCCTTGACCTGCCACAGGAAGCGCGGGTCATAGCCGCGGGAGAGGCGCGCGACGCGCATCCGGCGGGCATCGTCGGCGAGGATGTCGAGGTATCTGAGCATGAAGGTCGCGATCTGGGTGAAGACCTGCGGGCAGCGTAGCCGGTCGAGGCCGAGCAGCAGGTCGCGGGCGGTGGTGGTGGCGGCCAGCAGCAGCGAGGCCAGCACGCCCAGGGTGCCCTTGGCGAAGATGTTCCAGGCGCCGTGGAGGCCGTCGACCGACAACGACATGCCGAGCCAGTGGACGCGTTCGCCGTGCCCGGCGAAGGGCAGGGCGATCGCCAGGAGTACGAACGGGAGCTCGATCGTGGCCCGCTTGGCCAGCCAGCCGGGCGGGACCTTGGCGACGACCAGCACCCCCACGAGAAGCAGGAGGTAGCCGGCGAAGGCTACGAACTTCTCGCGGGGGGTGATCACCACAACGATCGTGAACAGCAGGGTAGCCACGATCTTCACCTCGGCGGGCAGCCGGTGGACCCGGCTGTCGTGGTCGAGGTGGAGCGGGTGAGCGTGGCCGGCGCCCATCAGGCGCTCGTCGCTCCCGAGGGCGCGTGGTCCTCGGTGTGCTCGTTGTCCTGGTTGTCGCCGCCGTTGTTGCCGCGCCGGCGGACCAGCCAGAAGACACCCCCACCGATGGCGAAGGTGACCGCGACGCCGAGGATGCCGGACAGGCCGGTCGACAGGTACTCGTTGTCGATGCCCTTGATGCCGTAGTCGGCCAGCGGGCTGTCCTTCATCTGGTGGTCCTGCTCCTGCTGGACCATGCAGGTGCCGCCGGTGATGTTGTCGTCGGCGTCGAACGTGCAGCCCTTGCGGGCGGCCGCGTCCAGGCCGTCGGGGCTCGACGAGGCAAAGCTGGAGACCACGCCGGCCAGCAGGGCGGCGACCAGCAGGCCGCCGGCGATGAACCAACCGAGACGCTTCTTCACGCCGCACCTCCCACAGCCGGGGCGGGCACGGCCGGCTTCGGGCTCGGGCTCGCGGTCTTGCGGAACCGGCGCAGGGCGTACACGAGGTCGGGTCGGACCCGCGCCACGGTCGCGACGGTGACCGCCGCGATCAGGCCCTCACCGATGCCGATGAGGACGTGCGCAGCGGCCATCGTGCCGGCGATGGTGGTCAGGTTGAGCTCGGTGGTGCCGCCGAGCGCGTACTCGAGCACGAAGGCCTGCGACGCCACGACCACGCTGACCACCGAGGCGACGAAGGCGGTAATCGCGACGCCGCGCGGCGTCTTGGGCAGCACCCGCAGCAGACCGGCGACGAGCAGGTAGCCGGCCGCCGTGCCGACCACGGCCATGTTGGTGATGTTGAGACCGAGGGCGGTCAGACCGCCGTCGGCGAACAGCAGGCACTGGATGATCAGCACCGTCGAGACGCAGAGGGCGCCGACCCAGGGGCCGACCAGCACCACCGCGAGCGTGCCGCCGAGCAGGTGGCCGGAGACGCCTGGGAGCACCTGGAAGTTGAGCATCTGCACGGCGAAGATGAACGCCGCTACCAGGCCGGCCATCGGCGCCAGCCGGTCGTCGAGATCGGCGCGTCCGCGCCACACACAGATCGCCAGCGCCGCCGCGGCGATGGCGGCGAAGATCGCCGACACCTGCGCGTTGACGATGCCGTTGGCGATGTGCATCGCCACACCGTTCATGGACCCCCCTCCCCAAGGCGATCGAGCCACCGGACAACCGTGGTCACGGGTCGTGGCGGCAAGGTCGCCGGTAGCATATTGCGCCGGACCGGCTATTGCATAGTGTTGGCAACAAGCTCCGACCCGGGTAGTCCACCACGCGTCCGCGACCAAGGTCAACACGGCCGCCAGACGGTTGGATCACACGAAATCCGCTGTTCACGCAATCGACGCCCGCCAGAATCCAGCGGTGCGCGAGGCTGAGATCAGCCAGCGTCGGGTGTCAGCCGGTATCGGTTACAAAGGTCCAGCAACAGCCCGATCCTGACCTCGAGCGGCTCGCCGATGCCGTCCAACTCCACGTCGACCAGCACTGTCTCGTCTGTGCGAGCGAAGCGCATCTCCACGCGGGGCCGCCCGTCGAGAACGAACCCGAACCAGCTGTCGTCGGCGTCAGAGCTTTCCACGCCGGCCGTGAGTGCGCCGTCATCGAGTCCAGATCTGACGAGATCAGCGATCATCTCGGCGAACGGCACCAGATTCGCACGCCAGATCCAGCCGTGCATCGTGCCCCGTGGTTCTGTCACGTCACCGGCTTTCTGGGCTGTTTGTCGGCCATACCGTTTTCAGGCCGTGGTCGGTGGCGTAGAGCAGGTGTGGGCGTAGCTCTGGGGTGTGTTCCAGGTCGCGGTGCAGCGCGTACAGCTGGGCTGACCTCGCCGCTAGGAACGGTTGGGTGGCCAGCAGGCCCCGCAGATCCCCGAACCGCCAATCCGCGCCCAGGAGCTTCCTTGCCCGCACCAGCAGTTGCACTCCGTCGGCCGGGATCATGCCCACGTAGACGTCGGCGGTTGGTGGCAGGTCCGGCTCCGGGTCGGCGTGCGCAGCGGGATCACCTGGGCGAGGGTGACGAGCGCTGACGCGAAGAGCATGGTGCGTGGCGACGTTTGGGCGGCGAGGAAGGCGCCGGCTACGGGGCCGACGACCCAGCCGGCTGTCAGGGCCATCCGCACGATGGCCACGACGCCGTCGTTGCCGGGATCCGGGCGTGCGGTGAGCTCATCGTGGATGGCGGCGAACAGTTGCGAGGTGGCGGCACCCGCGAAGGCGAGCAGGACCGCGCCGAGGACGTACGGCATCCACAGCTGCGTGGAGAACGCGATCGCCGTCCAGCCCACGAAGCCCGCGACGGCGCAGCCGCGGAAGAGGCCCAGGCGCCGGCCGGTGCGGTCCGACCGCGCGCCGACCAGGTATCCGGCCACCGGCGCCGTCAGGTTGGTGAGAGAGAACAGCCCGGCCGCGGTGAGCGAGCCGCCCAGGTCGATCACCAGGAACGACGCGATCTGGGGTGCGGCCGCCGAGAAGCCCATTTCGGACAGGAAGAGAGCGATCGTGGCGCCGCTCGGTAGCCGCCTGGGTCGACTCGGGCAGTGCCACGTCGCTCCGCCTTCCCGCGTACACGTATCGCCGTTGGTGAATTTATGGTAGAAAATTTCAGGTCGCGATGTGGGTACGCAAGAAATCTTCGAGGCTGGGAGCCGGCTGATGCGTGGGACTGTCGCACGGATGCTCGGGTTGCTTCTAGGCGCCGTGGCATGGCTGACCGTGCCGGCGTCCGGGGTTGCCCTGGCGGCCACGCCGCCGCAGCCCGGGACGTTTGTCGGGCGTGGGTTCGACACCTGCGCCGCGCCGTCGCAGGCCGCGATGAACGCCTGGCGGGCCAGTTCGCCGTACCGGGCCGTCGGCATCTACATCAGCGGTGGCAGCCGGTCCTGTGCGCAGCCCAACCTGACCGCCACCTGGGTCGCCAACCAGGTCGCCAACGGGTGGCGGTTGATTCCGATCGAGCTCGGCTACCAGGCGCCGTGCGGCACGCGTACGCCGAAGATGTCCGCCAACCCGGCCACCGCCCGCACGCAGGGTGGCAGCGCCGCCGACAGTGCCGTCAGTGCGGCCCAGGCGTTGGGGATCGGGGCCGGCAGCACGATCTACAACGACATCGAGCACTATCCGTCGACCGCCTCGTGCAAGGCCGCCGTGCTGTCGTTCCTGTCCGGCTGGACCGAGCGGCTGCACGTCCGCGGCTACCTGTCCGGCATGTACTCCAGCGGGTCCTCCGGCATCCGCGACGTCTGCGACGCCTACAACGACACCGCGTACACCCGGCTCGACCAGCTCTGGATCGCCTGGTGGAACGGGGTCGCGGACACCGACGCCGGCAGTTACTGCCCCGACGACTACTACGCCAACCATCAACGGCTGCACCAGTACGCGGGTGAGGTCACCGAGACCTGGGGCGGCGTGACGATCCGGATCGACCGCAACTACCTCGACGTGAGCCCGCCGCAGGGGCCGCCGCCGGGGGAGGAGTGGACCGCGACCGTCGACAACTCCGGGCCGGGCTTCACCGCCAGCGCCAACTGGGGCACGTCGGCCTTCTCGGCGCAGCGGTTCGGTGCCGACTACCGGTTCGCGAGCCCGGTGTCGTCGAGCGACGTCGCCTGGTACGCGGCGACCACGCCCGCCACCGACTCGTACGCGATCAACGTCTGGTATCCGGCCGACGCGGGCTACAACAACCTGGCGCCGTACATCGTGGCCACGACGACCGGGAACCAGTCGGTGACGGTCAACCAGCGTACGGGCGGCGGTCAGTGGGTGCCGCTGGGCGTCTTCACCCTCCCGGCCGGCGCCGGCAACAAGGTCGGGGTGAGCCGGTGGACGAGCGGCACCGGCTACGTCGTCGCGGACGCGGTGCGGTTCACCCGGCTGTGAAGTGCCGCCGGAGCAGGTCGGTCACCCGGTCGGCCTGCTCCACATTGGCCAGATGCGCCGCGTCGGGCAGCAGGGCGAGTTCGGCGTCGCCCACAGCGTCCACAATGGCCTGCAGGAGCGGCGGCGGCGTGGCCGGGTCGGCCTCGCCGGCGATCACCAGGGTCGGCGCGGTGATCCGGGACAGCACCGGGCGCAGATCCATGGCCGCGATCGCCTCGCAACAGCCGGCATAGCCTTCGGGGTTGATCGCCACCAGGGCCTTCGTGAAGCCGGCCACGTCGGTCGGGTTGAACGCGGGCGTGAACCAGCGCGCCACAACGGCGTCCGCGACCGCGCTCATCCCGGCGGCCCGCACGGTGGCGGCCCGCTCGTGCCAGCCGGTCGCCGGAGGCAGGTGCGCGGCGGTGCACAGCAACGCCAACCGGTCGACCCGCTGCGGCGCGTGCGCGGCCAGCCACATCCCGACCATGCCACCGAGCGACAGCCCGGCGTAGTGCACCCGTTCCAGGCCGAGCTCGTCGAGCAGGGCGACGACGTCGTGGCCCAGGTCTTCGATGGTGTACGGACCAGGCGGCACCGGTGAGCCGCCGTGTCCACGATGGTCGAACGCGACGACCCGGAACTGGTCACGAAGCGCGGCGACCTGCGGCGCCCACATCGCGCCGGTCGTGCCGAGGGAACTGCCCAGCAACACGACCGGCGCGTCCAGCGGCCCGTGGGCCGCGTAGGCCAGCACCTCAGTCGTTGAGGACCGTGGCGAGCCGGTCGCGGAAGGCGCGCTCCGTGTCGGTGACCACGTCGCCGCCGATGCCGAGGATGCCGCCGCTGGGTGCCGCGGTGACCACCTGCTCGGCGATCGTCACCAGCCAGTGCTTGTAGGCGCCGGTGTCACCCTCGCTGGCCTTGGCGGTCAGCAGCTCCGCGGCGGCGCGCGCCCGGCCCAGCACGTCGGTGGCGTAGCCGGCCGGGTCCGACGGCTCGATGGCCGGCAGCTCCGCGCCGCTCTCCGGGTCGCCGACCCGGGTGACGAGCTCCGCCGCGACGGCCGAGACCAGCTTGCTCGGCGACTCGCGGCCCTCGGAGATCGCCTCGAGGCCGGCCGCGTTCTCGGCCAGGGTGCGGCGGGTGCCGTCGTGTTCGGCCGCGCTGGCGGCGGTCAGCACCGACTGCGGCAGGCCGACGAGCAGCCCCCATTCGGAGTCGGTGAAGCCGAACTCGGTGAACACCGGAAGGTCAGTCACGTCGAGCACCTTTCGTCCAACAGTCAACGCAGAGCCTAGTCAACGCGGGTCGGCTACCAGCAGCCCCTGTTCCGAGACGACCGGCACCGACAGGGTCTTGTACCCGACCTCGTCGAACAGCACCGTCATCTTGTCGTCCTCGTAGCCCATCACCATCCCGGAGCCCCATTCGGCGTGCTTGACCGTGCTGTGCACCGGGAACGGGCCGACGGCGCCGTTGTCCGCCACGGCCCGGCCCGCCACGCAGTTGTCGCAGTGGCCGCAGACGTGGTTCATCTTCTCGCCGAAGTACGCCAGCAGCGCCTGGCCCCGGCAGCCGCGCGCCTCCGCGTACCCGCGCATCATGTCCGTCCGTGATTTGGACAGGTTCTGCTGTCGTTCGGCCTCGGCGACCGCGAGCGCGGCGGCGTCGGCGGGCTGCGGCGCGTACCGTGGAGTCCCGATCTTGCCGCCCGATCGGGTGACGGCGCCGCCGACGTGCTCCAGCAGGGCGACGAGCTGGCCGAGCTTGCGGGCGCCGAAACCGGTGCGCTCCCGCAACGCGGTCTTGGTGAACGGCCCGTCGGCGCGCAGCACGGCGGCCAGGTCCCGCAGCTCGTCCAGCGCCGGCAGGGCACCGGTGAAGAACCGCTGCAGACCCTCGTCCTCGGCGCGCCAGAGCAGCAGGGTGCGCGCGGGCAGCCCGTCGCGGCCGGCGCGGCCGATCTCCTGCAGGTAGCTGTCCGGCGAGTCCGGCAGCGCGACGTGCGCCACCCAGCGGATGTTCGGCTTGTCGATGCCCATGCCGAACGCCGACGTGGCGACCATGATCGGCACCTTGTCGGCGAGGAACTCCTCGTGCAGCTTCTCGCGTGCGCCGGTCGCCATGCCGCCGTGGTAGTGCGCGGCCTCGTGGCCGGCCGCCCGCAGCCGGGTCGCCAGCTCCTCGGCACCGCGCCGGGTCGGCACGTACACGATGCCCGGGGTCTCACCCTCCGCGAGCAACGCCTGGAGGCGGCGCCAGCGGTAGTCCTCGGTCGGGCAGTTCGCGGCTTCGAGGAACAGGTTGTGCCGGTCGAGCCCGGTGACCATGATCTTGGGCTTGCGCAGGCCGAGTCGTTCGACGATGTCGTCACGCACCGGAGGCGACGCGGTCGCGGTCAGTGCCACCACGGGCGGGCGGCCGAGCTGCCGGATCACGTGGCCGAGCGCCAGGTAGTCGGGACGGAAGTCGTGCCCCCACGCCGAGATGCAGTGCGCCTCGTCGACCGCGACCAGCGACGGCTTGCACGCCTTGACCTCGGCGAGCCGGTCGGGGTCGGCGAGCTGTTCCGGCGTGATGAACAGGAACTCGGCGCTGCCGTCGCGCAACGCGGCCAGCGCGGCCTGTTGCTGCTTCGGTGTCTCGGCCGACGAGACGCGTACCGCCTTGAGCGGGGCCGCGCCGCGTCGCTCCAGCCCGCCGATCTGGTCCTGCTGCAACGCGAGCAGCGGGGAGATCACCACGGTCGGGCCGGGCAGCTGGGTCGCCGGCACCTGGTAGAGCGCCGACTTGCCGGCACCGGTGGGCATGACGGCGAGCACGTCATGGCCGCGCAGGATCGCGCGCATCGCGTCGAGTTGGCCGGGACGCAGGGTCTTCCAGCCGAAGAGGGTACGGGCGGCCCGGCGCAGACGCAGGGCGGTGAAGGTTGGTCTCATCGCGGAGCGGCGATACCCGGGCGGCGTGGGCGCGAAACGCTATTTGAAGATGCGCCGGATCGCATAGATGACAATCAGTATGCCGAAGATCGCCCCGAAGATCTGGACACCCGGTATGTCGTACCAACTCACGTTGTCCGCCGCCCACCGCATGCCGGCACTGTAGCGTCGCCAACAACTGGAAGGTTTGTTGACTATTTCCGGGGGCGGTGTGACCATGGCACGGACAGTGATGGCCCAAGCGGGGGGGTAAGCACACATGACCGAGCCTGGCGGCGAACTGCTGCGGCTGGCCGCGACCGTTCTGCAACCAGGGTTCGTGGGCACCACGCCGCCCGACTGGGTGCGCCGGTGGCTGGGGGAGGGGCTCGGCGGTGTGGCGCTGTTCGCCCGCAACGTCCGCGACCCGGAGCAGATCGCGGCGTTGACCGCGGCGCTGCGCGCGGAGCGGGCCGACCTGCTGATCGCCCTCGACGAGGAGGCCGGCGACGTCACCCGCTTCGAGTCGCGGACCGGCAGCTCCCGGCCGGGCAACCTGGCGCTGGGCGCGGTCGACGACGTGGCGCTCACCGAGGAGGTCGCCCGCGACCTCGGCCGG
Organism: Asanoa hainanensis; assembly: GCF_900188485.1. Classification (GTDB taxonomy): domain Bacteria; phylum Actinomycetota; class Actinomycetes; order Mycobacteriales; family Micromonosporaceae; genus Asanoa; species Asanoa hainanensis. The sequence continues at coordinate 33,354 of NZ_FZPH01000024.1, read as the reverse complement.
GAACTGGCCGCGGTGGGCATCAACCTCGACTACGCGCCGGACGCCGACGTCAACAACAACCCCGACAACCCGGTGATCGGTGTACGCAGCTTCGGCGCCGACCCGGCCCTCGTCGCGCGGCACACCGGGGCGTGGGTCACGGGCCTGCAGTCCGCCGGGGTGGCCGCCTGCGCCAAGCACTTCCCGGGCCACGGCGACACGGCCGTCGACTCGCACCACGACCTGCCGCACATCCCGCGCGACCGGGCGGGCCTCGACGCGGTCGAGCTGGCGCCGTTCCGCGCCGCGATCGCCGCCGGCGTCCAGGCGGTGATGACCGGCCACCTGCTGGTGCCGGCCGTCGACCCGCACCTGCCGGCAACGCTGAGCCGGTCCGTCCTCACCGGACTGCTGCGCGACGAGCTCGGCTTCCAGGGCGCGGTGATCACCGACGCCATGGAGATGCGCGCGGTGGTCGACGGCTTCGGCTTCGAGGGCGGCGTGATCGCCGCACTGGCGGCGGGCGCCGACGCGATCTGCGTGGGCGGCGAGCTGGCCGACGAGGCCACCGCGGAGCGACTGCGCCAGGCCATCGCCGGCGCGGTGGTCGCCGGCCGGCTGGCCGAGGACCGCCTGATCGAGGCGGCGAAGCGGGTCGAACACCTGGCGGCGTGGGCCGCGACGGCGCGGGCGGGTGCTGTTTCGGGACTGTGGTACGGCGCCGCCGGGTCACCGGTCGGGCTGGCCGCCGCCCGGCGCGCGGTGAAGGTCGGGGGCGCCGCGCCCGTGTTGCCGCTGGGCGGGGTGCCGCACGTGGTCGAGCTGTCCCCGCCGGCGAACATGGCGGCGGGCACGGACACGCCGTGGGGGGTCGCCGCGCCGTTGGCGGCTCTGTTGCCGGGCACGACCGCCGTGCGGCTGACCGCTTCGGACGGCGCCGAGGCGTCGTCGGTGGTCGCTTCGGCCGCGGGTCGACCGCTCGTGCTGGTGGTGCGGGACCTCCACCGGCACGCCTGGATGGGCACGCTGGTGCGGTCGGCGCTGGGGCTGCGGCCTGACGCGGTGGTGGTCGAGCTCGGGGTTCCGGCCGCGGTGGTCGGCGCCACCCACCTGGCCACGCACGGCGCCACCCGCTCGAGCGGCCTGGCCGCCGCCGAACTGTTGGCGGGCCGCGGCTGAAACCGGTTAGCGGAGTGAGTGCTCACTCCGCTAGGGTTTCGGGCATGACCGAGACCGAGAGCCGGCGTCGCGCGCCCGGAATGAGTCCCGAGCAACGCCGCGAGACCGTGGTCCGGGCCGCGTTGCCGTTGGTTTCCGAGCACGGGGCCGCGGTGACCACCGCCCAGATCGCCCGGGCGGCCGGCATCGGCGAGGCGACCATCTTCCGCGTCTTCGACGACAAGCAGGCGGTGCTCGAGGCGGTGGTCGCGGCCGCGCTCGATCCGACCGTCGTGCTTCAGGAGCTTCGGTCGATCCCGCTCGACCAGCCGCTCGCGGTCCGTCTCGTGGACGCGGCCGACGCGCTCGACGCGCATTTCGCCCGGGTCGGTTCCGTGCTCGGTGCGCTGCACGCCACCGGTCACACCGGCCCGCGCCGCGAGCCGGTCCCCGGCGGCCGGGAGCGCTCGGTCAGCGTCACCTTCGCCGCCATCGCGGAGGTCATCGAGCCCGACCGGGACCGCCTGAGGCTCCCGGTCGAGACCCTCGTGCACGCGTTCCTCGGCCTGCTCTTCCCGGCCCGGGTCGGCGCACCCGCCGGCCCGCGCACGGTCGCGGTCGAAGACCTGGTCGACGTCTTCCTCTACGGCGCCGTCAAGCCTTAGCGGACCCGCACCCCCGCGCGGAAGACCGCGCGGACGTCGCGCAGGGCGGTGATGTCGCTGGCCGGGTCTCCGGCGACGGCGAGCAGGTCCGCGTCGTAACCCGCCGCCACCCGGCCCTTGGTGGCACCGAGACCGCACGCGGCTGCCGCGTCCGAGGTCACCGCGCGCAGGGCCGCCGGTGGCGGGTCGCCGAAGAGCAGGAACATCTCGGCCGCGTACGGGAGGACGTCGTGCGGTTTCGACGGCCCGATGCCCGCGTCGCTGGTGACGATCATCCGGACCCCGGCGTCGCGCTGAGCGGTGAAGATCGAGGTCAGGGTCGCGGAGATCTTCGCCGTCTGCGGTGGCACCGGCTCGCCCGGCAGGTAGCCCAGCGTGGCCGAGACGATCGTGCCGCTCGCGGCCAGCTTCGCGATGACCTCGTGGTCGGGGGCGGCGCCGTCGGCGGTCAGGAACGAGCCGTGCTCGACCGTGTCGAAACCCGCGTCGACAGCCGCCGCGATCGCCTCCGCGCTGTGGGCGTGTGCGGCCGCCGGCAACCCGTGCCGGTGTGCCTCGTCCGCCGCCGCGGCCAGCTCGGCGGGGGAGAACTGCGGAAGATACGGTCGAGTGCCCGGGGTGATCTCGCCGCCCGTGGCCAGCACCTTGATCACGTCGACGCCGTGCGCGGCGCGCGCGGCGACCGCCGAACGGATGCCGTCGACGCCCGAGGTCTCACCGCCCAGCCACCAGCAGTGGCCGCGTGGGCTGGTGATCGGTGGGCCCGCCGACAGCACGTGGGGGCCGGTGTGTGGGGCGCGGTCGTACTCCGCTCGCAGGCGCCGCGTCACATAGCCGCGGTCGCCCAGGTCGCGGACCGTCGTGATGCCGGCGTGCAGCGCCCGCGTGGCCGCCTCCCGGGCGCCGCGCAGCAGCTCGTCGTCGGACACCGCGCGCAGCCGGCCGACCGGGTCCGGCCCAGCGTCGAACACGAGGTGGGTGTGCGCGTCGACCAGGCCCGGCAGCAGCGTCACCGGGCCGAGGTCGAGCACCTCGGCGTCGGAGGGCGGTGTCCCGCCGGCGGTGACACCGACCACGATGCCGTCCCGGACGTACACGATGGGGTCCGTGGTGGTGCCGGTCCCGTCGAACAGCCGGGCCGCGCGGATGGCCAGCATCGTCATTCGGTGGCCAGCAGGTCCTGGTACTCGGGGTGCTTGTCGATGTAGCCGGCGATGAACGGGCACTGCGCGTAGACCCGCAACCCCCGCTCACGCGCCGAGTCGAGCACCGCCCGGGCCAGCTTGCTGCCCAGGCCCTTGCCCTCGAAGCGCGGCTCGATCTCGGTGTGTGTGAAGGTGATCGCGCCCTCGCGCAGCCGGTAGGCGGAGAAGCCGGCCAGCTCGCCGTCCGCCGTGAGCTCGAAGCGGTGTTTGTCGGGGTTGTCCCTGACCTCGGTTTCCACGCATACAGTTCTACCTCGTGACCCGCCCTCTGCGATCTCTGCTCGCCCCGGACGCCGTCGCGGCGCTCGTGTCCGACGCGTACGACCTGCGGGTCAAGGGTGCTGTGTTGCTCCGCACCCTGGTCAACGACGTCTACCGGGTGGAAATCGGTCGAGCGGTGTGCCGATGGTCAAGGCGGGAGATCAAAACATGGAAACCTATCGGGTACGCGCGACGCGGCTCAAGGGGAACGCTCGTACGTGCTCTGGGAGTGGGCTCCCGGCGGGCACTCCGGGTCGATCAGCGACCAGAAAGCACGCGAGTTCGGGGGACCGTGGCCCCGTGCTGGAGCGGCTCCGGGCGGTCCTGGAGCCGGCCGACCGCGAGCTGATCGTATTGCTCGTCGCGGCGTCGCCACGACACCGTGGTGGCCGGCGTTCCTGGCCGGCTATCGCACCGTGCGCCCGCTCGGAGCCGAAGACCTCGCCGCGCTGCCCTGGTTCACCGTGCGCGCGCTGATCACCAACCTGCACTTCCACCTGGTCGACAAGCCCGCCTTCCGCGGTACCGACTCGATCGGCGAGGGGTGGGCCGAGCGCGAGCTCGGAGCGCTGCGCGCGGCGGCCGGCCGGCTCCTGGGTGGACACCGGTCCGTACCCTTGGGCGGGTGATTACGCGACGAACGACCGTGAGCCTTCTCGCGGCGCTCGCCCTTGGCGGCGCCCTTCTCGCCGGCTGCAGCTCCGAAGGAGCATCCACCAACTGCGGCCTCGACCAGTGCACCGTCACCTTCGACCGGGGTGTCCAGGGCAACGCCAGCATCCTCGGTGTGAACGCCAAGTTCGTGCAGGCCGACGCCAATACCGTCACCCTCGAGGTGGCCGGCGAGCAGATCTCGCTGAGCACTGGCGGCCAGGCGGTCGACGTGGGTGGCCTGTTGGTCTCGCTGTCGTCCATCACCGACAGCGAGGTTTCCGTCCAGATCGCCCGCAACCCCGGCTGACGACGTTTGAGAGGCTGGCATGGCGGGGCACATTGACCGCCATGTCAGCAGTCAGCCGCGCAGAGTCAACAGCGTCCCGAGCCGCCAACAGCTCCGCACTCGAAGCACTGACCCGAGCGGGCTTCATCGGGTACGGGATCGTCCACCTGCTGTTCGCCTGGTTGGCGCTGCAGATCGCCTTCGGGAAGCCCGCCGCCGAGGGTGACCAGTCCGGGGCCATGATGAAGCTCGCCGAGCAGCCGCTGGGCAAGTTCCTGGTGATCGCGATCGGCGTCGGTCTGGTCGCGATGGCGATCTGGCAGCTCTCCGAGGCGCTGATCGGGCACACCGACGAGCAGGGCAAGCGGCGGGTGTTCGAACGGATCGCCTCGGCGTTCCGCACGGTCGTCTACGCCTACTTCGCGTACACCGCCTGGAAGGTCTTCCAGGGCAAGCCCGCCTCCTCGGCCGACAGCCAGCAGAAGACGACGGAAGGCCTGCTGTCCAGCGGCGGCGGCCGGGCCGTCGTGATCATCGCCGGGCTGGCCCTGGCCGGGCTCGGCATCGGGCTGGTCGTCTACGGGGTGAAGAAGGCGTTCGCCCGGCACCTCAAGACCGGTGCGATGTCGCCGCAGACCCGCAAGCTCACCATGCGGCTCGGCATGACCGGTTACAGCGCCAAGGGCGTGGCGTACGGGATCGCCGGCGTGCTGTTCGTCGTCGCCGCGGCCAACTACGACCCGGAGAAGGCGCGCGGCCTCGACGCCGCCCTGGAGACACTCCGCGGCCAGGCGTACGGGGCCGTCCTGCTGACCCTGATGGCCCTGGGAATTGCCGCTTTTGGTGTGTTCTGCTTCTTCCAGTCGAAGTACCGCAAGGTCTGAGACACTGATCATGGCGATATGTCCGTTCCAGGAGGTATCCGCCATGCACTCGTGACACGCTCCGGACACGAGGATTGACCGGCGTGTGCACAGGGCATACGTAAGAAGCGTGAGAGGAGGCCCGATGGTCGACGCCCGCAACGCCGCCGCACCGCCCCGTGCCGACGCCGATCCGTCGACGTCCGAGCTGGTGCAGCGTGCCACCGAACAGGTTTCCCGGTTGGTCCGCGACGAGCTGGCCCTGGCCAAGGCCGAGCTGACGCAGAAGGGCAAGCATGCCGGCATCGGCATCGGGCTCTTCGGCGGCGCCGGCGGCCTGGCCTTCTTCGGCATCGCGGTGCTGATCGCCACCGCGGTGATCGCCATCGACATCGCGCTGCCGCTCTGGCTGTCGGCGTTGATCGTCGGCGCGTTCCTGCTGATCCTCGCCGGCCTCTTCGCGCTGGTCGGCAAGGGCCAGGTCCAGCGGGCGGTGCCGCCGATGCCGACCGACGTCACCGAGGGGCTCAAGGCAGACGTCCAGACGGTCAAGGACGGCTTCCGGGGCAACGGGCACCACAAGAGCGGCCAGGGCCGCATCTCAGGGGGTTCGGGGCGATGACAGCTTCAAACGGCAGCGGCAACGGGAGCACGTCGTCGGATCCGGCCGTGCTGCGCGCGGAGATCCGCCGCACCCGGGCCGAGCTCGGCGAGACGGTCCAACTGCTGGCGGCCAAGGCCGACGTCAAGGCGCGGATGAAGAGCTCGGCGACCCAGGCCCGGGAGCGGTTCCGGGCCAAGGCGAGCACCGCGGCGACCAGGATGAGCAGCAACGGCGGCCGGCCGGGGGGCCAGGCCGCCCTGCGCCCGAATCCGGTGCCGGTAGCCACGCTGATCGGCGTCGCCGCGAGTGCTGTCGCTGTCATTCTGTTGGTGATGCGCAGACGCCGTCGCTAGCGCCGGCGTCCGCACGGGGGTCTACGGGGGGACCACGGTGGACAAGCGAATCAGCAAGGCCAACTACAAACCGGCGGGGATCGTGCTCGGGCTCGCGGCCGGCACGCTGTCCGGCATGGTGTTCCAGCGCGTCTGGTCGATGACCATGCACCGCACGGCGCCGCACCCGATCGACGAGGACCGTGGCTGGGGCGAGATCCTGTTCGCCGCCGCGCTCCAGGGTGCGATCGTCGCCGTCATCCGCGCGTCGATCGACCGGGCGGGTGCCACCGGCGTCCGTAAGTTCACCGGCTACTGGCCGCACGACTAGCGCAGGTGGTCGCACCGGGATGAGTAGCATCCCGGTATGCGCCCTCCCCGTACATTCATCATCGCCGTCCTCTTGACGGCGTTGGCCTCCATAGCCGCCTGCGGCGACGACAAGGACGCGGGGGCCGGCGACCCGAGCCTGCCCGTGGCCTCGACGCTGCTCGCGAACGCGGCCACGCAGATGCGCACGGTCACCTCGGCCGCGTTCGACATCACAACCGAGGGCGACACCGGCGCGCTGCCGATCCGCTCCGCCAAGGGCGCGATCGACGACACCGGCACCGCGCAGGGCACCGCGACGATCGAGCAGGTCGGCATGCCGATCGAGCTGCAGTTCATCGCCAAGGACGATTTCCTGTACGTCAAGGGGCTGACCGCCGGCTGGCAGAAGCTGCCGCTGGCCCAGGCGGCGATGGTCTACGACCCGACGGCCATCCTCAACCCGGAGAAGGGGATCGGCGCGGTGCTCGCCACCGCCGAGGGCAACACCAAGGGCCGCGAGACGATCGACGGTGTCGAGCACTACGTGGTCGACGCGACCTTCAAGGGCTCCGCGATGGCCGGCCTCGTGCCGGGCGTCAGCGGCGACGTGACCGGCACGGTCTGGATCGGTGTCGACAAGCCGCTGGTCAAGCAGCTCCGGTTCGCCGTGCCCGGTGAGGGCAAGGGCACCGTTCTGATCAAATTCGCGGACTTCGGCAAACCGGTCAATGTCGACGTTCCCGCGGTCTAGGAGTCGCCTCGCCCTGTCCGCGGGCGGGGTGGCGGTGCTGCTGGCGGCGCTCGACGCGTACGTCGTCGTGACGATCCTGGTCGAGATCATGAAAGACCTCGACGTGCCGGTGAACCGGCTGGAGCGGATCACCCCGGTGGTCACCTGCTACCTGCTGGGCTACGTCGCCGGCATGCCGCTGCTGGGACGCCTGTCCGACCGCTACGGCCGGCGCCTGGTGATCCAGGTCTGCCTGGCCGGGTTCGCGGTCGGTTCGCTGGTCGCCGCGCTCGCCCCGGGCCTGACCGTGCTGGCGATCGGCCGCGCGGTGCAGGGGCTGGCCGGCGGTGCGCTGCTGCCGGTGACCATGGCGCTGGCCGCCGACCTGGTGGTCCGCCAGCGCCCGCTGGCCCTGGGCCTGGTCGGCGCCGCACAGGAGCTCGGCAGCGTGCTGGGCCCGCTCTACGGCGCCGTCATCGCGGCGGTCGCCGGCTGGCGCGGGGTCTTCTGGATCAACCTGCCGCTGGCCGCGCTCGTCGCGCTCGCGGTGCACTTCGGGCTGCCGGGCCGGGCCGCCGAGCGCCGCGAGCGCCAACCGGTCGACGTGGTCGGCGGGCTGCTGCTGGCGCTGGCGTTGGGCCTGCTGGTGGTCGCGCTCTACAACCCCGACCCGGACCAGGGCGTCCTGCCGAGCTGGGGCTGGCCGACGCTCGGCGCGGTGGCCGCGGTGGTGGCCGTCTTCGTCTGGTGGGAGTCGCGGGCCCGCACCCGGCTGCTGGACCCCGACGGTGCGCGGCTGCGCCCGTTCACCGCCGCGCTCGTGGCCAACACGCTGGCCGGTGCCGCGCTGATGGTCACGCTGGTCGACGTGCAGTTGCTGGCGCAGACCGCGCTCGGCCGCGACGGGCTCGACGGCGCGCTGGTGCTCACCCGGTTCCTGATCGCGTTGCCGGTCGGGGCGGTGCTGGGCGGGCTGCTCACGCGGCGGCTCGGCGAGCGCCTCGTGACCTTCGGCGGGCTCGCCCTCGCCGCGGTGGCGTACCTGCTGATCGCGAACTGGCCCGCGGACCTCGCCGCCGCGAAGTTCGGCCCCTTGCCCCGGATGGACACGGACCTCGTACTCGCCGGCTTGGGCCTTGGATTGGTCATCGCGCCGTTGTCCGCCGCCGTTCTTCGCGCGGTGCCCAGTGCGCAACACGGAATCGCGTCGGCGGCCGCGGTCGTCGCGCGTACGGTCGGCATGCTGGTCGGGATCGCCGCCTTGACCGGGTGGGGCCTGCACCGTTTCCAGGAGCTGACCAGCGACCTCGTACCGCCGCTCGGGTTCGGTGTGGACGCTGCGACCCAAGCGGAGCGGATGGCCGCGTACCAAAAAGCGGTCGGGGAGGCACTACGTCAGGAGTATCGGGAGATTTTCCTGGCCACAGCCGTGTTGTGTGGAATCGGGGCACTCGTCGCCCTAGCGCTCGCAGGGCGAGACGTCGATGCCCGTAGCCCGGATGTATCCATTCCGGTATCGAACTCCGACGCCGCAGATCACATGTCGGAGAAATTCGTCGGGTAGGCTATGCGGAGTTTTTCGGTACGTGGTTTGCTGTTCCCCGCTGTTGCTGAGACATCGGGGTTGAGAGACCTCCTTCGCTGAGATGGAGGCCGACTCAGGCGCCGCTGCTCGAAAACGGCCAACCGGCCGCACGGCGTTCGGCCGCCAGTTTCGACAAGGAGATACACATGGCGCAGGGAACCGTGAAGTGGTTCAACGCAGACAAGGGCTTCGGCTTCATCACCGTTGACGGCGGGGGTGCTGACGTGTTCGTCCACTTCTCGGCCATCCAGACCAGCGGCTACCGCACGCTGGAGGAGAACCAGCGGGTGGAGTTCGAGATCGCGCAGGGCCAGAAGGGTCCGCAGGCCGAGCAGGTCCGCCCCATCTGACGTTTCCCATACAGACGTAGCGCCGGCCACGCGCCGGCCGAGTGAGCGACCCGTTCGCACGGGTCGGTGACGAGCCCCGCATCCTGCCCTGTATGCGGGGCTCAACGCTGTCTACCGCCGCTTCGCCCGGGTGCGGGCCCGCAGGCCGACCACCAGCACCGCGAGGCCGATGGCGGTGACGATCGGGCCGATGATCGCCCAGATGTCGTCACCCGACATCACGCTGCCCCGCAGGGTGCCGAGGCCCTGGAGCGTCCACACCAAACCGACGACGATGGCCAACAGGCCGAGCGTCAGCCGCAGCCAGCCCGTCATGCCCGCGTCACCACCGGTCGTGGACAGCCGGCCGGATGAGCTCGTCATAGGTTTCTCGTACGCCTTCGAGGGCCTCCGCGCTGAGCGGCGCGAATGCGGCCGTGGCCAGGTTGGCGCGGGCCTGCTCGGGGCCCCGGGCGCCCGGGATCACGACCGTCATGCCCGGCTGGTCGATCACCCAGCGCAGCGCGAACTGGGCCATGGTCATGCCCGCCGGGACGAGCTGCCTGAGCCGCTCGACGGCGCGCAGGCCGGTCTCGTAGTCGACACCCGAGAAGGTCTCGCCCACGTCGAAGGACTCGCCGTGGCGGTTGTAGTTGCGGTGGTCGTCGGCCGCGAACGTGGTGGTCGCGGTGTAGCGGCCGGAGAGCAGCCCGCTGGCCAGCGGGACCCGGGCGATGATGCCGACGCCATTTTGTCGCGCGGCGGGCAGCACCGCGTCGAGCGGCTTGAGGCGGAACGCGTTCAGGATGATCTGCACGCTGGCCACGTGGGGGCGGGCGATCGCGGTGAGGGCCTGGTCGACGGTCTCCACGCTGACGCCGTACGCGGCGATCGCGCCGTTCTCGACCAGCGCGTCGAGCGCGTCGAAGATCTCGTCGTCCTCGAACACGGCGGTCGGTGGGCAGTGGAGCTGCACCAGGTCGAGCCGGTCGACGCCGAGGTTGGCCCGCGACCGGTCGGTCCAGGCCTTGAAGTTGGCGGCGGTGTAGTTGGCCCGCTCCTGCGGAACGCGGCGGCCCATCTTGGTGGCCACCATGATCTGTTCCGGTCGCCGGCGCAGGAACTGACCGATGAGCTGCTCGCTGCGGCCGTCGCCGTAGACGTCAGCGGTGTCGATGAAGGTGGTGCCCGCGTCGACGGCGGCGTCGAGGGTCGCGAACGCGTCGTCGGCGCTCACCTCGCCCCAGTCGGCGCCGAGCTGCCAGGCGCCCAGGCCCACAACGGACACGTCGCGGCCGATCCGGCCGAACTCGCGGTACTCCACGGGGGAACCCTATCTGGAACGTTTAAAGGGCCTTGCCGGCGGTCCCGCTGTGTGTTTGGCTTAACAAGACGTACGTACGGTTTGGCTCGCCCGGAAGGTGGCAGCACATGTGGGACCCTGCCGTTTACGGCCGCTTCGGTGACGAACGCTCGCGTCCGTTCCACGAGCTGGTCGCCCGTATCCCCGCCGAGGCCCCGCGCCAGGTCGTCGACCTGGGCTGCGGTCCCGGCACCCTGACCGCGACGTTGGCCGCCCGTTGGCCGTCGGCGCTGGTGCGGGGGATCGACTCGTCGGAGGAGATGATCGCGTCGGCCCGGGGGTTGGGGGAGCCGGTTGACTTCAGCGTCGGTGACCTGCGGGATTTCACGCCCTCGCCGGGCGTCGACGTGATCGTCTCCAACGCCGCGCTGCAGTGGGTGCCCGACCACCTCGAGCTGCTGCGGCGGTGGGTGGGCGCGCTGCCGATCGGTGCGTGGCTGGCGTTCCAGGTGCCCGGCAACTTCTCGTCGCCGGCCCACGACGCGGTCTACGACCTGGCCGCCTCGTCGCGCTTCTCGTCCGTTCTGAGCGGGGTGGCCCGGCGGATGGCTGTGCCCACCGCCACGGAATACGCGGCCGCTCTGACCTCGAACTGCGCGGTCGACGCCTGGGAAACTACCTACGTGCACCTGCTCCCCGGCAACTCCGCCGACCACCCGGTGCTCGCCTGGCTCGAAGGCACCGCGCTGCGCCCGATCCGGGCGGCGTTCGGTGCCGACGAGGCCGGCTGGGCCGCCTACCGGGCCGAGCTGGGTGAGCGGCTGGCGGCGGCGTACCCGATCCGCCATGATCGCGCCTTCTTCCCCTTCCGCCGCGTCTTCGTGGTGGCGCACGTCCAAGGAGCACTCTCTTGACCGACCTAGCCGAGTTCATCGCCGGCCTGCCCAAGGTCGAGCTGCACGTTCACCACGTGGGCTCGGCCTCGCCGCGGATCGTGTCCGAGCTGGCCGCCCGGCACGCCGGCAGCACCCCGGTGCCGACCGACATCGAGGCGCTGGCCTCGTACTTCGAGTTCCGGGACTTCCGGCACTTCATCGAGGTCTACCTGTCCGTGGTCGACCTGATCCGCGAGCCTGAGGACGTCCGGATCCTGACCTACGAGGTGGCCCGCGAGCTGGCCCGCCAGCAGGTCAGGTATGCCGAGCTGACCGTGACGCCGTACTCGTCGGTGCGGCGCGGCATGCCGGCGCCCGAGTTCTGCGGCGCCATCGAGGACGCCCGGCTGGCGGCCGAGAAGGAGCTCGGCATCGTGCTGCGCTGGTGCTTCGACATCCCGGGCGAGGCCGGGCTCGAGGCGGCCGAGGAGACGCTTCGGATCGCCCTCGACGAGCGCCCCGACGGCCTGGTCTCGTTCGGCCTGGGCGGCCCGGAGGTGGGCGTGCCGCGCCCCCAGTTCAAGCCGTACTTCGAGAAGGCCCGGGCGGCCGGCTTGCACCTGGTGCCGCACGCCGGTGAGACCACGGGCCCGGAGACGATCTGGGACGCGATCCGTGAGCTGGGCGCGGAGCGCATCGGCCACGGCATCTCGGCCGCGGCGGACCCCGCGCTGATGGCCTACCTGGCCGATCACGGGATCCCGCTGGAGATCAGCCCGACGTCGAACGTCCGCACGCGGGCGGTGGCGTCGCTGGACGAGCACCCGCTGCCCGTGTTGGTCGCGGCCGGCGTCCCGGTCAACATCAACTCGGACGACCCGCCGATGTTCGGCACGACCCTGAACGACGAGTACGCGGTGGCGGCCCGGCTCCTGGGCCTCGACGCGGCCGGAGTGGCCCGGTTGGCGGTGGCCGCGGTGGAGGCCTCTTTCCTGCCGGCGGGGGAGAAGACCCGAATCACCGACGAGATCACCGCGTACGCCGCTCCGGCGGTTTAACGGTCGCCAGCGGGCAGGTCAATGTCCCGGCCTGCCCGCGCCGGATGCGGAAGAGGAATTCCTGTTCCGCTGGGTGGGTCATGAAAATTGTTTTCGGAGCGGCGCTTTTCGGGATTCGGTCGCCCCGAATTGCGGGTTAAAGATCATCTAATGCGGTCGCTTTGCTCTGCATCCATATACGCATCAGTCCGGCTCGGGAGGGATGCGTATATGGATGCAGAGCAAACGCACGAAAAGGGCCACGGCTTAGGCGTGGGCTCGCTCGCGGAGCGAGGTGCCTCGCTACTGGTCGCTTTCTGCTCGGGAGCGCGCGCTCGCGCGAGCCTTTGCGCCGGGCAACGCGTGCTACTTCCGTGCGGTCGCTTTCTGCTTGCGCTGCGGTGCGGGGGTGCCGGCGCGGTCGGACTGGCGGCGGCCGCGGAACTTGAGGGCGAGGACCGCACAGACCAGGCCGCCGACGGCCGCGATCGTGATCAGCAGCCACGCGGTGCCGTTGCCGCCGTCGTCGCCGGAGCCCGCGGGGGCCGACGCCGCCAACGGGGTCGGTGCGTCGCAGTTGGTCTGCTGGGTGTTGTTGGCGGTGCCGACCTGGAACGCCGCGTTACAGGTGCGGGCGATGGGCGGCCCGAACTCGACCGTGACGGCCCACTGGCCGGCCGGGAGGGTGCTCATGTAGACCAACGTGCCGGGCGCCGACGACTGGACCATCTTGGCCGGGGCCACGGTCGTACCGTCGGCTTCCTTGGCGGTCAGCGTCGCGTCGACGAAGCCCTCAGCCGGATGGCCGTCCTCGTAGGTCACGTTGACCCAGACCGACCCTCGCCCGTCGTGGTTGACCGTGATCTTCGCGCCGCCGTGCGCCGAGGCCGCAGACGGCCACGCCAGCAGCGAGATGACGGCGGCGATCAAGAGGCCGGCGGTCCGGCGGAAGGTCGGCTTCACCGCGCCAGTATCGCCGCCGGTCGATCGTTTCCGGAAGAGCCCGCCGGCCGACGGTCCGATGAACCGTCGCGGACCAGGGCTTGTCCGGACGATCAAGCGGCGCCGTCGCGACCTCGCAGCGGCGCCATCACGATCCGTGAAGCCCTTAGTCGTCGTCGGGGCGGCGGCGTTGGCGGCGGCGGGCGGCGGGTTCGCGGGCCAGGCGGCCGACCAGGCCGAACCGGCTGACCTGCTTCACCGGGACGTCCGGGTCGCGGAGCAGCATGACGACGCTGGCGCCGCCCAGTTGGGCCTGGTCGATGCTGACCGAGCCGTGTGCCGTCAGGGTGACCCGCTTCGCGATGTCGAGGCCCAGGCCCGTCGAGCCGCGGTCGCTGGCTCCCCGGCGCAGCGCGCGCTCCGGGTTGGCGATGCCCGGGCCGGCGTCGTCGACGCGGACCGCTACGTAGCCGTCGCGGCGCGAGATCGCCACCTCGAACGCGGTGGCCTGCGGGGTGTAGCGGAACACGTTGCCGATCACGGCGTCGAGGGCCGCGGCGAGCTCCGCCCGGGGCACCGGCACCTGGATGCGGGTGTGCGCGCCGACCACGCGGTGCGGGCGGTTCTGGTCGTCGGCGAGCTGGGACCAGAAGACCATCCGCTCGCGTACGACCTCGCTCGCGTCACAACTGCCTGGGCCCGCGTCCTGCGAGATGGTCTTGCGGGTCGTTTTGATCAGGACGTCGATCTCGCCCTCGAGGGTCACGATCGCCTGGCGGATGCGGCGGATCGTGCGCCGCCGGTCGAGCTCGGCCTCACTGAACGAGCCGATGCTGGTGTCGTCGGAGTCCAGGGCGTCGGCGTCGAGGCGCAACACCGTCAGCGGCGTACGCAGCCGGTGCGAAAGGTCGGCGACCAGCTCGAACTCGTCGGTGCGGGTGACGCTGAGCCGCTCGGCCATCCGGTTGAACGCGAACCCGGCCTCGACCAGCTCCCGCGGCCCGCTCGGCTTGACCCTGGTCAGCAGGTCGCCGTCGCCGAGGCCAACCGCGGCCGCGGCCAGTTCGCGGGCGGCGCCGACCGCCCGACCGGCCAGCCGGTCGACCACGATCACGGTGGTCACGACCAGGGCCAGCGCGATGCCGAACAGCAGCAGCCAGGTCTGGCCAGAACCGCCCGAGAGCACCGGGTCGGCCACGAAGACCTCGATCACCGCGATCCGGTTGCCGACCCTGACCGGTTCCAGGCGCAGCGCGCCACCGTCGACGTCGACCACGACGGGCTCGACACCGGCCGAGGCGCGCTCGATGTCGACGCCCGCGGCCCGCGACTTCGCGCCGGCCTCGATGCCGTGCACGTGGATGCCGCCGCCGGCGGCCTCGATCGCGACGTTGAGCTGCGCCGGGTCGGTGGTGACCGCGAGGGCGCCGGCCACGATGCCGCTGCGGCGGGCAGCGTCGGACAGCGCGTCCTCCCGATTGTCCTTCTGGACGGCGATGCCCAGAGGGATGAGGAACGCGAGCGCGACGATCGTCGTCATGCCGGCCGCCAGCGCGGCCAGCGTCGGCCTCAGTCGGGGGCTACCAGGCGGAAGCCGACCCCCCGCACGGTGCGCAGGTAGCGGGGCTTCGCCGCGGACTCGCCCAGCTTGCGGCGTAACCAGTACAGATGAACGTCGATCGTCTGATCCTCGCCGACGGACGGCTGGCGCCATACCTCCTCCAACAACTCCCGGCGGGAGACTACCCGGCCCGGGCGTGCCGCGAGGTAGGCCAACAGGTCGAACTCTTTGCGGGTCAGCGCGAGCGCCTCGCCGTCGAGCATGGCGCTGCGCTCGCCGACGTCGACGCGCAGGCCGCCGACCTCGTGCACAGCGGGTGCGACGGTGCGGCTGGCCCGGCCGACGCGGCGCAGCACGGTGGTGATGCGGGCGTCGAGATGGGCGCCGGTAAACGGTTTGACCATGTAGTCGTCGGCGCCGGCGCGCAGCAGCCGGACGATGCCCTGCTCGTCGTCGCGTGCGGTGGCGATGATGATCGGGACGTCGGTGATGCCGCGGAGCATGCGGAGGGCGTCGGCGCCGTCGAGGTCGGGCAGACCGAGGTCGAGCACAACCAGGTCAGGCGTCTCGGCCGCGACCCGGCGGAGGGCGTCGAGGGCGGTGCCGACCGCGTGGACCGCATGCCCGCGATCGGCGAGGGACCGCAGCATGGCGCCGCGTACGACATGGTCGTCTTCGACCAGGAGGACCGTGGCCACGTGAAGAACCTACTGCCCTTGGCAAGTCAGCGAACGCCCGCACTGTCCGTCAACTACCGCACTCCGCCCGAAAAGTCCGGCTTAAACTGTCTTATTCGGACATAGTCGTCTGGTCCTTTGGGGAGAACGGCCATTCCTCGTATTCCCGACATTTGCCGTCGGCTCCGAATCGCATGACCCACAGGTCACGGTATTCGTGCGGGTGCGGCTCGGCATAGCGGACCTCGACGCGGACGACCGCGGTGTCGCCATCGACCGCGACGATCTCGCTCGCATCGTGAACGGCTCGTCCGCGCCCTCCCGGGCCCGCTCCCACATCCGCCCGATCGCCGCCAGGCCCAGGACCGGCTCCTCGTACGGCCCCTGCGAGTAGCGCGCGTCCTCGGTGAAGATCTCGGCCAGCGCCTCGGTGCCCGGCGTGCGCCAGACCCGCTCGTAGGCCTCGAGCCAGTCGGCCACCCGGTCCCGGTCGGTCTCCGCTGCGTCCATGGCCCGACTATTGCCCATTCGACGCCGGGTTCATGGCTGGCGCTCCGGACGGAGACAGGGCCCCGCGCCGGCGAGGCCCTGTCTCCGAAACGGCGGCCAGGCCTGTTCGGCGATGATGTCCGTTTCTGGCTGCCGCTTCGGACGGAACAGGGCCCCGCGGAAGCGAGGCCCTGTTCCGAAGACGGCGGTTAGGCCGGTTCGACGATGACTTCCGGTTCCGGCTGGCGTTGCGCCGGGCGGCGGACCGAGCGGAAGCTCAGCGCCACCACGACCAGCCCCGCCGCGATCACCACCGAGACCACGTTCGCGGCGTTCATGCCGTGTACGAAGCTCACCGCGTCCGTCGCGCCCGCGGCACCCTGTGGGCCCACCGCCGCGCCGAACACCGCGATCAGCACCGCGAGGCCCAGGGTCGCGCCGACCTGCTGCATGGTCTGCAGCACGCCGCCCGCGGCGCCCGCGTCGCGCGGCTGCACCGAACCCATGATCACCGGGGTCAGCGGTACGAAGGTCAGGCCGCCGCCGAGGCCGAGCAGGATCATGGGGCCGAGCAGCGATCCCGCGTACCCGCTGGTGGTGTCGAGTTGGGTCAGCCACGCCAGGCCGGCCATCATCAGCGGCGCGCCGGTCAGGGCTAGCGGGCGCGGGCCGATGCGGTGCAGGAGCCGCGGCACGATCCGGGTCATCGCGAACATCGACCCCGCCATCGGCAGGAACGCGAGGCCGGTCTTCAGCGGGCCGAAGCCGAGCACGATCTGGAGGAACTGGGTCAGGAAGTAGAACGCCGACATCATCGCCGCCGGGCCCAGCAGGAACCCGACGAAGCCGACCGCCCGGTTGCGGTCCTTGAACAGCGACAGCGGGACCAGCGGCTGGGCGGACCGCAGCTGGATGGCCAGGAACGTGACCAGCAGGACCACGCCCAGGGCGAGCGAGACCAGTGTCTCGCCGGCGGTCCAGCCGTGGGTCGAGGCGTGGATGAACCCGTAGACCAGCGCGCCGATGCCGAGCGTCGCGGTGGCCGCGGCGGGCCATTCGAGGCGGCCCGGGTGCCGCTCCGGCTCCCGGACGTGCCGGGGTGCGAGCAGCACGGCGGCGATGCCGAACGGCACGTTGATGAACAGGACCCAACGCCAGGACAGGACGTCGGTGAGTACGCCGCCGAGGATCAGGCCGATCGCGAAGCCCGCGCTGGCCATGGCGGAGAGCAGGGCGAGCGCCCGGATCCGCCGCTGGGGCTCGGTGAACGTGGTGGAGATCAGGGCGATCGTGTTGGGCCCGGCCAGGGCGGCGCCGACTCCCTGGGCGACGCGGGCGGCCAGCAGCCAGGCGGCCGAGGTGGCGAGGCCGCCGACCAGGGACGCGACGGTGAACAGGGCGATGCCGACGACGAACATCCGGCGCCGGCCGAGGATGTCGCCGGCCCGGCCGCCGAGCAGGAGCAGACCGCCGAAGGTCAGCGTGTACGCGTTGATCACCCACGACAGGCCGGCGGTGGAGAAGCCCAGGCCCTCCTGGATGTGGGGCAGCGCGACGTTCATGACGGTGCCGTCGACGATCAGCATTAGTTGGGCGCTCACGATGATGAGCAGCGCCAGGCGGCCCGGCGCGCGGGCCTCGGTGCCCGCGCTCGTGACGGCGGGCACAGCAGTTTGCGTGGACAAGGTGTGTTTCCCCCGAGAGTGGGATGCGACAACCGGAGATACTCTCCGCTTAGCTCTGAGCTAGCATATGGAGGACGTCTCCGATTTCGCAACACTATCCGGAGACAGTCTCCGGAAATAGTGTGTTGTCCCACAGTGAGCAGGGGGTGCGGTGGCGGTGAACGGTGATCGTCCGCTGCGTGCCGACGCGCGACGCAACCGCGAGAAGGTCATGGTCGCCGCCCGCGCGGCCTTCACCGAGCACGGTGAGAAGGCCACGCTCGACGACATCGCCCGCCGGGCCGGCGTTGGCCCGGGCACGCTCTACCGCCACTTCCCCGACCGGGAGACGCTGCTCGCGGAGGTCTACCGCCACGACATCGAGGGGCTGGCCGAGCGCGGCCGGGCCCTCTCGGCCGAGTTCCCGCCCGGCGAGGCGTTCGCCGAGTTCCTGCGGATGGAGTTCGACTACATCAAGGCCAAGCGAGGCCTCGGCACCGCGGTCAAGCAGATGCTGGGCACGGGCTCGCCGACCCTGGTCGAGTGCAAGGGCGTGATGCGCAACGCCATCGGCGACCTGCTGGTCCGCGCCCAGGAGGCCGGCGCGATCCGCAAGGAGGTCGAGCCCGACGACGTGCTGCGCCTCGCCCACGGCGTGGTGATGGCAACCGAGTCGGCGCCGGACATGGCCGACAAGCTGCTCGGCTTCGTCCTGGACGGCCTCCGCCCACCGGCCTGAGCCCGCCGCGGCTGAGCGCGGCGGGCGGGCGGCGACAGGTCAGGCCGGGGCGCCCGGCATCTTCAGGACCCAGCGGTAGGCCTGGACCAGACCGGTGTCGAAGCCGGCGGCCGAGCCCCAGAGGAACAGCCGGAACCGCCGGTAGAGCGGCTCGCCCCAGCGGGCGACGATCTCGTCGCGGCGCTCGTCGAGGCGCTTGGCCCACTCGCGGCAGGTCAGGTAGTAGTTGTGCCGGTCGTCGTCCAGGCTGACCAGCTCGAACGGCGAGCGGGCCACGTGCCGCAGATATTGGTGCAGCAGCAGCGGCGCCGAGTTGCCCGGGTAGACGTACTTCTTCATGAAGGTCGAGATGCCGTGCTTGCGGCGCATCGCCAGGGCGTCCAGGTAGACGCGGCCGCCCGGCTTGAGCAGCTCCGCGTACTTGGCCAGCGTGGTCTTGTAGTCGGGCAGGTGCTCGGTGACGCCCATGTTGACGATCGCGTCGTACTTCTGGTCGCTCCGGTAGCCGAAGATGTGCTGCCGCACCACGTTGACTGGCAGTTGCTCCCGGGCGAACAGGTCCTTGAGGTAGCGCTCGGACTCGGCCGCGAGCGTCGTGGTCGTCACGTCGATGCCCCGCCGGGCGGCGTGCTCCGAGAACGCGCCCCAGCCGCCGCCGACCTCCAGCACCCGGTCGCCGGGCTTGACCTCGATCGCCTCGAGCGCGAGGTCCATCTTGCGGGTCATCGCGTCTTCGAGCGGCTCGTCGTCGCTGGCGAACACGCCCTCGGTGTAGCAGCGGTGCCGCTCGTCGAGGAAGGTCAGGAAGAACTCGCTGTCCTCGTCGTAGTGCTGCGAGATGGCCCGGCGGTCGTCCTCCTTCCGCCCGTGCAGCAGCGCGCCCGGGGTGAACCGGGACAGGAAGGCGATCGGGTGGAAGTCGTTGAAGAACTTGCGCATCCGCAGCGCGGCGGCCAGGTCGCCGTCGACGTCGAGCCAACCCTGGAGGTAGGCGACGGCGACACCGAACTGGTCGAGGCCGGCGAGGGCCTTGGCACCCCGGTTGTCCTTGACGGTGATGGTGAACACGGGGTCACCCGTGCCGAACACATGTGCCTGCGCCCCCGCGGGGGCGACCGCGAACGGCACGGCGGGCTCGGTCGCGAAAAACGTCTGGTAGCGGCGCTGCAGCGCGGCGATCATGTCCGACGGGCTCACGAGCTGAATGTAACGCCCAGGTCCGGCTGGGCGCAGCGTTGCCAGGCGTGATGACTAGCATTTACCCAAACGTCCTACCGACCGAGGAGACCCGCCGTGTCCGCATCTCGTACCCCCGCAATGGCCGACCCCGTCGTCGTGGCCGCGGGGACGACGGCGGCCGACGCGGTTGCCGCGGCCGGCCTGCCGATGAACGGCCCGAAGGCGATCGTGGTCGTCCGCGACGCCGAGGGTCGGCTGCGTGATCTTGACTGGGCGCCCGAGGCCGAGGCGACCGTGACCCCGGTGGCCATGGACGAGCCGGACGGCCTCAACGTGCTGCGGCACTCCACCGCCCACGTCCTCGCGCAGGCCGTGCAGGACGTGTTTCCCGAGGCCAAGCTGGGCATCGGCCCGCCGATCGACAACGGCTTCTACTACGACTTCGACGTCGCCAAGCCGTTCCAGCCGGACGACCTGGCCAAGCTCGAGAAGCGCATGCAGGAGATCATCAAGGCCGGGCAGCGCTTCCGGCGCCGGCGGTTCGCCTCGGTCGACGAGGCGCGGGCCGAGCTCGCCGACGAGCCGTACAAGCTGCAGCTCGTCGATATCAAGGGCACCGGTGAGCTCGACTCCGAGGAGACCGTCGAGGTCGGCGGCGGCGAGCTGACGATCTACGACAACGTCGACGCGGAGAGCGGCAAGACCTGCTGGTCCGACCTGTGCCGTGGCCCACACCTGCCGACCACCCGGCTGATCGGCGCGTTCAAGCTGATGCGCTCGGCCGCCGCCTACTGGCGCGGTTCCGAGAAGAATCCCCAACTGCAGCGGGTGTACGGGACGGCGTGGCCGACCCGGGACGCGCTGAAGGCGTACCTGAAGCTGCTCGAAGAGGCCGCCCGGCGCGACCACCGCAAGCTCGGCGCCGACCTGGACCTCTTCTCGTTCCCTGACGAGATCGGCTCGGGGCTCGCGCTGTTCCACCCCAAGGGCGGGATCATCCGGCGCGAGCTGGAGAACTACTCGCGGCAGCAGCACGAGGTCGCCGGCTACCAGTTCGTCAACTCGCCGCACATCACCAAGGGCCACCTGTTCGAGACCTCGGGGCACCTGCCGTACTACAAGGACACGATGTTCCCGCCCATGCAGCTCGAGGGCGCGGAATACTTCCTGAAGCCGATGAACTGCCCGATGCACAACCTGGTGTTCAAGGCGCGCGGGCGGTCCTACCGGGAGCTGCCGCTGCGGCTGTTCGAGTTCGGCACGGTCTACCGCTACGAGAAGTCCGGCGTCGTGCACGGGCTGACCCGGGTGCGCGGCCTGACCATGGACGACTCGCACATCTACTGCACCAAGGAGCAGATGCCGGGCGAGCTGCGCTCGCTGCTGGCGTTCGTGCTCGGCCTGCTGCGTGACTACGGCATCGAGGACTTCTATCTCGAGCTGTCGACCCGCGACGACTCGCCCAAGTTCATCGGTGACGAGGCCGACTGGGCCGAGGCGACCGCCGAGCTCGAGTCCGCGGCCCGCGAGTCCGGGCTCGAGCTCGTGGCCGACCCGGGCGGCGCGGCCTTCTACGGCCCGAAGATCTCGGTGCAGGCGCGCGACGCGATCGGCCGCACCTGGCAGATGTCGACGATCCAGGTCGACTTCAACCAGCCCAAGCGGTTCGGGCTCGAATACCAGGCGGCCGACGGCACCCGGCAGCAGCCGGTGATGATCCACCGGGCGCTGTTCGGCTCGATCGAGCGGTTCTTCGGCATCCTGACCGAGCACTACGCGGGCGCGTTCCCGGCCTGGCTGGCGCCGGTGCAGGTGGTCGGCATCCCGATCCGCGACGACCATGCGGACTACCTGCGGTCGTTCGTCGACGCGTTGAAGGCCGAGGGGATCCGGGCCGAGGTCGACACGTCGGACGACCGGATGCAGAAGAAGATCCGGACGGCGCAGCAGCAGAAGATCCCGTTCATGGCGATCGCCGGTGACGACGACGTGTCCGGTTCGACCGTGTCGTTCCGCTACCGGGACGGGTCGCAGCGCAACGGGGTGCCGCTGGCCGAAGCCGTCGCGCACGTGGTCGAGGTGGTCCGCTCGCGCACCAACGTGTCGCCGTCGGCGGCCTGATGTTGGGCAACCCCGGCGAGCCCAACGGCCTGGAGCGGTTGTGGACGCCGCACCGGATGGCCTACATCAAGGGCGGCGGGGACAAAGCGGATGACGGGTGCCCGTTCGACCGGGCACCCCATCTGCCTCCGGATCAGAGTCTGGTGGTGGCCCGCGGCAAGGTGGTCTACGCGGTGCTCAACCTGTACCCGTACAACCCGGGGCACCTGCTCGTCTGCCCTTATCGCCACGTCGCCGACTACACCGACCTCACCGACGAGGAGGTCGCCGAGGTGGCGTCGTTCACCCAGGACGCCATGCGCACGATCCGCCGGGTCAGTGGCGCGCACGGCTTCAACATCGGCCTGAACCAGGGCTCGGTCGCCGGCGCCGGCATCGCCGCGCACCTGCACCAGCACGTGGTGCCCCGGTTCGGCGGCGACGCCAACTTCATGCCGATCGTCGGGCAGACCAAGGTGCTGCCCGAGCTCCTCACCGACACCCGCGACCTCCTGTCGGAGGCCTGGCCGGCCGGCTGAGGTGGGGTCCCGGCCGTTCGGGGGCGGGAAAGTGAGCGACCTTCTCGTACCCTCTCGTCATGAGGCGGACTCGCGCGGCGTTGGTGCTGGTCGCGGCCGGTGCGCTGCTGGCCGGGTGTGGGGGTGAGGCGGCCGGGGCGCGCTGGCGGGGCGGGCCGTCGTCGGCGGCTCCCTCGGCCGCACCGACTTCGGTGGCTCCGTCGCCCGCCGAGATCACGCTCGCGTTCGCGGGGGACGTGCACTTCACCGGCCGTACGTTGGGGCTGCTCGACGAGCCGGCCACGGCGTTCGGGAAGATCAGCTCGACCCTGGCCGACGCGGACCTGACGATCGTCAACCTGGAGACCGCGGTGACCGGGCGGGGCACGCCCGAGCCGAAGCGGTTCCACTTCCGGGCGCCGAAGAGCGCGTTCGCGGCATTGCGGGCGGCCGGCATCGACGCGGCGTCGGTGGCGAACAACCACACGCTGGACTACGGCCAGGTCGGGCTGCTGGACACGCTGTCGGCTGCTTCTTCGGCGAGCTATCCGATCTTCGGGGCGGGTCGCAACGTCGATGACGCGTACGCGCCGTGGGTCACCGAGGTCAAGGGTGTGCGGATCGCGGTGCTCGGCATGTCGCAGGTGGCGGAGCTGTCGGGGTCGTGGAAGCCGACCGCTTCGCGGCCCGGTGTGGCGATGGCGTTCGACGCGGCACGGGCGACGGCGGCGGTCAAGGCGGCGCGGTCCCAGGCCGACCTGGTCATCGTCTTCATGCACTGGGGCGTCGAGGGAAGCTCGTGCCCGAGCGGCCAGATGAAGACGTTCGCGAAACGGATGGCCCGCGACGGCGCCGACATCGTGCTCGGCACGCATGCGCACACGCTGCTCACCGACGGCTGGATCGGCTCGACCTACGTCCATTACGGACTGGGCAACTTCCTGTGGTACGGCAACTCGCACAGCACGGACTCGGGCGTGCTCAAGCTGACGGTGCGCGACGGGGCCGTGGTCTCCAACAGGTTCCTCCCGGCGACGGTGTCGGGCACGGGCCAGCCGGTGCTGGTCTCCGGCGCCGCGAAGAAGCGGATCGAGGACAAGCTCCGCGTCGCGTCGCGCTGCACCGGCCTGGCGGCCGCACCGTCCTGACGGTCTTGGCGCCGGTGGCGTAACCCCGAGGCCGGGTGGTCGTTGCGCGGAACAGGCGACCGGATCGTGGGGACCGGGCTCGGTCGTCCCTGATCCGAGGAGGCCGCATGTATCTGCAGACCGAAGCACCCGAGTCGTCGCCGCGTAGGGCCCGCCGAGCCGCCCTGATCATCGGCGGTGCCGCGATCGTCGCCCTCGCGCTGATCGGCCTGGTCGCGGTCGTCGTCTCGTCCGGCGAGGAACCCGAGAACGTCAACACCCTCCAGTCGGCGCAGTCGGTGTGCGACGCCAGCAGCAACGGCACCAAGCTGCAGGACGACGGCTCGACCCTGCTCGTCGACATGCGCGGCAGCAAGGACAAGGTGGGGGTCGACCTGGTCACGCTGGAGTGCATCCTGGAGCAGCTCAACGTTCCGGAGGCGGTCAAGCAGGACATGTTCTCGACGCGCCCGAGCGACGGGCGCCAGGAGGGCACGTGGTTCGGCACGAGCGCGTCCTGGACGTACGACCCGGCCAAGGGCCTGGATCTGACCGTCACGCGGGCGCCGTGAGGTAGTGCACCTCCTCGCGGGTGATGGCGCCGCCGGCGACGGTGTACAGCGACATCTTGGTCGTCGTGCGGCGCCGGCCGTCGCGCCGGTCGGTCTCGTCGAACGTGAACCGCACGGCGAAGCGGTCGGGGCCGAGGAACGGACCGTCGACGGTCACCGCGTGGATCTCCAGGTCGGTGGTGAGCTGCTGGCTGTGCGCCATGATGTCGTCGAGACCGCGCCGTTCGGGACCCTCCAGCGGTGCCACCCGCACGATGTCGGGCGCCGCCAACCGCAGGGCCCGGTCCATCCGCCCCTCTCGGAACGCCCGTACGTAACGTTCGGCGACCTGCCGGGTGGGTAGCGGGCGGAAGTCGTCGACGTGGTCGTCCGCCCACTGCCGGAAGGTGCGGGCGGGTCTGTCGAGGATCTCCTCGACGGTGTGGGTGACGGGCTCTGGCCGGTCGACCAGCGAGGCCCAGTAGGCCACCGCCTGCTCTGCCCAGGCCGGTTCGGCCCAGGTCGCCATCGCGGCCCTCGCCTCGTCGGGCGGCTGTTCCGCGTAGCGAACGCGTTGGCCGGTCGCGGCCCCGATCGCGGCGAGCTGGTCGGCCTGGCTGATCGCCCGCGGCCCGGTGAGGACGCACGACCCTCGAGGCTGCTCTCCGGCCAGGGCGACCGCCGCGACGGCGGCGATGTCCGCCTCGTGGATCAAGGACCGACGTGCCTCCGGGTACGGGATCCGGACCGGCTCGCCTGCCCGGACCGAGGCCGCCCAGCCGAGCGTGTTGGTGGCGAACCCGGAGGCGCGCAGGAAGGTATGGCCGAGGCCGGCGTCGACCACGGCCTGCTCGACCTGGCCCCAGACGCCGATGGTGCGGCGGTTGTCGTCGGTGACCTGCATGGCGGACACGTAGACGACGTGGCGCACGCCCGCGTCGGCGAAGGCCGCGACGACGTTCTCGATCCCGTCCGGGCTCAGCGACGGCCAGAGGAGGAAGACCTGATCGACGCCGGTCAGTGCGGCCGCGAGGCTGACGGGGTCGTTGAGGTCGCCGGGGTGTACGTCCGTGCCCGTCGGCAGGAGCGCTTTGGCCGCGGCGGGCCGCCGGGCCAGCACCCGGAACGCGGTCTTGCCGGCGTGCAGGTGGTCGACGAGGTGGCGGCCGATGTTGCCCGTGCCGCCGGTCACGAGGATGGTCATGCCCTCAGCCTCGAACCTCAACATTTGTTCAGGTCAAGCTAGTCTCGTCGGGTGCCACCGACGAAACAGCTGACCATCGGGGACCTGTCGGGTCGCAGTGGCGTGCCGCAGTCGGCGCTGCGCTTCTACGAGCGCCAGGGCTTGATCTTCAGCCAACGGACGAGCGGCAACCAGCGGCGGTACGACCGCTCCACGCTGCGCCGGATCGCCTTCATCCGCGCCTCGCAGCGGGTCGGCATCCCGCTGGCCCAGGTCGCGGAGGTGCTCGCCTTCCTGCCGGAGGGCCAACCACCGACCCGCGAGTTCTGGGAGCGGGCTTCGGAATGCTGGCGCGCGGCCCTCGACGACCGGATCGCCAGGCTGGAGCGGATGCGCGACGACCTCACGTACCGAGTGAGGGATCGCGGCTGCTGGTGTTATAGGCGTGTTTGGCGGCGACCACCGCCGCCTGGACGTGCTCGGGGTCGACGCCGTGCACGTTGAGCGGCGGGTGGAAGCGGCGGACGAGCACCGCCTCGACGGCCTCGGGCTCCGGGTCCTCGGCCCAGGTGAAGCGCAGGTGCGCGTGCATCCACGCGGTAAGCCGCGTTTCGTCCTCGGGGACCAGGACCACGCGGTCGGTCCAGGTCGTCCGGTAGCTCTCGGACCCGAGCAGCCCGGCGAGCGTGCGGCGCAGTGTCGAGCTGCCCGAGCGCCTGAGGTGGTTGCGCAGGACCCGACCCCGCAGGTTGGTCGCCCGACCGAGGTAGAGCAGCCGCAGCGACGGGACGTTCACGTTCGGCGGTCCGGCCAGCTCGGGGAACACCGAATGAGCGGCCCACCAGGCATAGACCCCACCGCCCCGCCCAAGCCCCTTGGCGGCGACCTCGAGCGCGACCGGCGGCCTGGAGAGCAACCGCAGCGCCTCCTCGACGCGGTCCTCGTCGGCACGGACGTCACGAGGTCGCATCTCAGAAGTAGTCATCGCGACGATGCTAGGCGCCGCCTCCGCCCAACACCGCGCCGCGTCGGGCCGCGCCGCGTCGGGCCGCGCCGGCGTCGAGCCGTGCCCACCCCCGGGCCGTGCCCACCCCCGGGCCGTGCCCACCCCGGGCGAGCGGCGGTGGGTCGGGTCAGACGTAGGTCACGGTCACCGGCGCCCCCGCGTACGCCGCGTAGCGGTCGATCTCCTCGGTCAGGGCTTTGCGTTGGCGGGCTGTCGGGTCGATCAGCAGGTCGATGTCGAGGGCGATCCCTTTCGGTTTGACCTTGCGCCGCCAGAAGCCGCCGACCTGGCCGTCGAAGGCGACCGGGTGGAGCATCGTGTTCTCCGCGTAGAGACCGGGCGCCGGCGCGTTGCCCGCCAGGTTGTAGGCGAACTTCGTGTCGCTGTAGGCCACCACGTATTCGTCGTAGCCCTGCAGCAGCGCGGCTGCCGGTGGGGGAGACGGCGGTGGGGCGTCGCTCGCGAAATAGAGCGTGCGGCCGTCGACGACCTCGCTCGACAGGGCGCCGCCGCAGGCGGCGATGCCCTGCTTGATCTCGGCCACCGTCAGGCTCGACCACCAGGTGAAGTCTTTGATCGTCGCCGGGCCGTGGCTGGTGAAGTAGCGCCGCGTCAGCTCCGCCAGGCCCTCCGACGGAGACAGGGAGACCGGCGCCGCCACTCGCTCGGACACCAGGGCGTAGGTGTGTTGCTTGCCGCGCATCACCCCGTTGGCGATCAGGCCCGACAGCTCCGCCAGCATCACCAGGTAGGCCAGCTTGTTGCCCGTCGCCGGGAAGCCCGCCGCCGCCAGGACCGCGCCCAGCTCGTTGCGGGTCAGGTGGTTGCCGCCGGCCAGCGCATCCGTGATCACCCGGGCGCTGGCCGGGGCGGTGTCGGGGTCGAAGCCGTGCTGGCGGTAGTAGTAGCGGTTGAAGACGTGCACCCGGTGCGCGGTCGCCGCCTGGATCCACCCCAGGTCCGCACCCAGCACGAAGTGCCACGTCGGCCGCAGGATGTGGGTGCGCAGGATGGTGCCGTCGTCCAACAGGCGCTGGAGGTCGGCGTCGACGAGGCCGGGCGCGCAGCGTTGGGCGAGCGACCACTTGGCCACCGCGTATTCCTGTGACTGCACGCAGCCGAGCCGCCGGACCACCGTGACCGGGTCGGCGCACGGTGGCCCGGCCAGGTGCTGTTGGCGCAACCGCCGGGGGCCGATCTCCGCTGCTTCCACGCCCAGAGTCTAGAAAGGACCACCGACAAAAAGGCGCGGCGACCGAGAGGCCGCCGCGCCGCGAAACAAACACTCAGGCGTGCTCCTTGCGCACCGCCTCCGCGAGATGGCTGGGCATCGGCTCGTAGCGGGCGAACGTGCGCCCGAACGTGCCCGCGCCGGAGGTCATCGACCGCAACTCGACCGCGTAGCGCACCAACTCGGTCGCCGGCACCTCGGCCCGCACCAGCGTGCGCTCGCCGCCGGCCGCATCGGGCTCAGTGCCCAGCACCCGCCCACGCCGGGACGACATGTCCGACATGACCGCGCCCACATAAGCATCCGGGATCCGGATGATGATCTCGTCCACCGGCTCCAGCAGCGAGACGAGCCCCTTCTCGGCGGCGTCCTTCAACGCCATCTGCCCCGCCGTCTGGAACGCCGCGTCGGACGAGTCGACGCTGTGCGCCTTGCCGTCGAAGAGCGTGACCCGCACGTCGACCAGCGGGTAGCCGGCCATTATGCCCCGCTCCATCTGCGTGCGGACGCCCTTCTCCACCGACGGGATGTAGTTGTGCGGCACCGCGCCGCCCACCACCTTGTCGGCGAACTCGAAGCCCGCACCGCGCTCCAGCGGCTCCACCTCGATGTCGCACACCGCGTATTGCCCGTGGCCGCCGGACTGCTTGACGTGCCGCCCGTGGCCCTTGGCGCCGGTGACGAACGTCTCGCGCAGCGCTACGCGTACCGGCTCGGTGTCGATCTCGGCCCCACCGCCCCGCAACCGGTCGAGGACGACGTCGGCGTGCGCCTCGCCCATGCACCACAGCACCATCTGGTGCGTCTCGGCGTTGCGCTCGAGGCGCATCGTCGGGTCGCCCGCGACGAGCCGGCCGAGGTTCTTGGCCAGCGTGTCCTCGTCGGAGCGGGTCTTCGCGACGACGGCGACCGGCAGCAGCGGCTCCGGCATCTCCCACGGCGCGACCAGCAGCGGGTTCTCCTTGGACGAGATCGTGTCGCCGGTCTCCGCACTGCCCGACTTGGTGATCGCGCAGATGTCGCCGGCGATGCACGACGGCACCTCGCGCAGCGACGAGCCGAGCGGCGAGTAGATGTGCGCGATCCGCTCGTCGGAGTCGTGGTCGGGGTGGCCCCGCTGCTCCATGCCGTGGCCGGAGATGTGCACGGCCGACTCCGGACGCAGCGTGCCCGAGAAGACCCGCACCAGCGAGACCCGGCCGACGTGCCGGTCGATCGTCGTCTTGACCACCTCGGCCACCAACGGCCCGTTCGGGTCGCAGGTCAGCGGCGGGCGCGGCGAACCGTCTATTCCGGTGACCACCGGCAGGTCGTGCTCGAGCGGCGACGGGAACGCCGACGTCAGCATCTCGAGCAGCGAGTCGATGCCCACGCCGCTCTCGGCGCAGGTCGGGATCACCGGATAGAAGTGGCCGCGGGCGACCGCCGTCTCGAGGTCGTTGATGAGCACCTCGGTCTCGATCTCCTCGCCGGAGAGGTAACGCTCCATGAGCGTCTCGTCCTCGCTCTCGGCGATGATCCCTTCGATGAGCTCGTTGCGTGCCTCGGCGATCGCGGGCAGGTGCTCGGGATCGGGGTCGCGCACCTCGGGCGGGTGACCCTTGCTGTAGTCGAAGACCCGCTGCGTGATCAGACCCATCAGGCCGACGGTCGAGACGCCGTCGTCGCCGAGCATGGGCAGATACAACGGGAGTACGTTGTCGCCGAACACCCGCTGGCAGAGCGCGACCGTCTCGTCGAAGTCGGCGCGCTGGTGGTCGAGCCGGGTGACCGCCACCGCGCGCGGCATGCCGACGCTGGCGCATTCCTCCCACAGCGTCGCGGTCGCCGCGTCCATCCCGTCGGCGGCCGGCACCACGAACAGCGCCGCGTCGGCGGCGCGCAGCCCGGCACGGAGCTCACCGACGAAGTCGGCGTACCCGGGGCTGTCGAGCAGATTGACTTTGACGCCGTTGTGCATGAACGGCGCCGCGGCGAGGCTGACCGACCGCTGC
The DNA here is from genome assembly GCF_900188485.1 of Asanoa hainanensis. Lineage (GTDB taxonomy): Bacteria > Actinomycetota > Actinomycetes > Mycobacteriales > Micromonosporaceae > Asanoa > Asanoa hainanensis. Next base: position 4,215 of record NZ_FZPH01000024.1, on the reverse strand, counting down.
TGTTTGACCGCGGCCGGGTCGTGATCACAGGTCGTGGTGCCCTCGGTCACCGAGCCGGCACGGCTGATCGTGCCGGTCGCGGCCAGCAGTGCTTCGACCAAGGTCGTCTTCCCCGACCCTGAATGGCCGACGAGCACCACGTTGCGAACCCTGCCGGGCTCGTCCACCACCGGCGCGGGGCCGGTGACTCCCTTCTCCGGACCCTTTTGAGCCATGGGGACCTCCCTGGGTGAGCTAGCTCACGTCATCTCTCGATCCCACACCCGCAACCGGCTGTACACAAGCCCGACGCCAAAGGTGAGCGAGTGACTGGCGACCCGCCCGGGAACAGCGGGTCACCGTATCGTCCGAGGCGTCACACCGTTATCGTGGGACCGCCATGGCGAAGATCTTCCAGGTGTCAGCGCGGGCCACCATGGCCCACGTCATCGAACCCATCGCCCGACGACTGATCGCTTGGGGTGTCACACCCAACCAGGTGACGGTCGCCGGGACCCTCGGCGTGGTCGGCGCCGCCATCGGACTGGGCGCGACGGGGCATTTCGTCGCCGGTGCGTTGGTCGTCACCGTCTTCGCCCTCGTCGACCTGGTCGACGGCACGATGGCGCGGCTGTCCGGTGGCTCGACCCGGTTCGGCGCGCTGCTCGACTCGACCATGGACCGCATCGCCGACGGCGCGATCGTCGGCACGGTGATCTACATCCTGGCCGAGCGCGGAGACCGCTGGGGCGTCGTCGGCGGCATCGTCTGCCTGGTTCTCGGCGCGGCCGTTTCGTACGTGAAGGCCCGGGCCGAGGGTCTCGGCATGACGGCCAACGTCGGCATCGCCGAGCGCGCCGAACGTCTGATCATCATCGGCGTCGGCGGGCTGCTGGCCGGCTTCGGCGTCGCGTGGGGCTTCGCCGCGGCCGTCTGGTTCCTGGCCGCGCTCTCGACGATCACGGTCGGGCAGCGCCTGGCGTACGTCTACAAGCAGGCCAAGGTCCTCGACGCCGCCGACCGCGCCGAGTCGCCGTCGTGAACCTTGCCGACCTCGGCTACGCGGCCGGCTGGAAGCTCGTCCGTGGCATGCCCGAACCCGCCGCGCGGGGGCTGTTCACCGCGGCCGCCGACTACGCACATCGCAAAGACGGCAAGGGTACGCAGCGGCTGCGCTCCAACCTGCGTCGCGTGGTCGGCCCCGACATGCCGGACGACGAGCTCGACGCGTTGGTACGGGCCGGCCTGCGCTCGTACGCCCGCTACTGGCGTGAGGCGTTCCGGCTGCCGTCGCGTACGCACCAGCAACACCTCGACGACTTCCGGGTCGCCAACTGGCACCTGCTGAAGAAGCTGCTCGAAGAGGGCGGCGTGATCATGGCGCTGAGCCACTCGGGCAACTGGGACGTCGCCGGCGCCTGGGTCACCGCGATGGGCTGGAAGCTGACCACGGTGATGGAGCGGCTCAAGCCGGAGTCGGTCTACGAGCAGTTCGTGGAATACCGCCGCAGCATGGGCTTCGAGATCATCCCGCTCACGGGTGGCGAGCAACCGCCGTTCGACCTGCTGGTCGACCGGCTGCGCGCAGGCGCGACGGTGCCGCTGCTGGCCGACCGCGACCTGTCCAAGCGGGGCGTCGAGGTCGAGTTCTTCGGTGGGCGTACCCGAATGCCGTCGGGTCCCGCGTTGTTGGCGATCCGCACGGGAGCGCCGTTGCTGGTGATCGACGTGTGGTACGACGAGGAGTCGACCCGGGGGTACGTGAACCCGCCGGTCGAGATACCCGGCCCGGAAACGGGAACGTTGCGGGAACGGGTGGCCGTCGTGACCCAACGGATGGCCACGATGTTCGAGGCGGCGATCGCCCGGCACCCCCAGGACTGGCACATGCTCCAGCGGGTCTGGTTGGACGAGCCCCGGACCCCGGAGGTCTGAGGAGGTGGGCAGGATGCGGATCGGCATCGTGAGCCCCTACTCCCTCGACGTGCCGGGCGGCGTACAGAACCACATCCTCGACCTCGCGCAGGCGTTGATCGGGCTGGGACACGAGGTCAGCGTGCTCGCGCCCGCGGACGAGGACGCCGCGCTCCCGCCGTTCGTGGTGCCCGCCGGTCGCGCGGTTCCCTTCCCGTACAACGGATCGGTGGCGCGCATCGCCTTCGGCCCGGTGTCCGGTGCGCGGGTCCGGCGGTGGCTGCACCGTGGCGAGTTCGACGTGCTGCACGTGCACGAGCCGCTGGCGCTGAGCCTGTCGATGCTCGCGGTGCTCAACAGCCGGGGCCCGGTGGTCGCCACGTTCCACACGGCGATGACCCGCTCGCGGGCGCTGTCGGCGGCGCAGGGTGCGCTGCGGCTGGTGCTGGAGCGGATCACCGCGCGGATCGCGGTCAGCGAGCTCGCCCGCAAGGTGCAGGTCGAGCATCTTGACGGTGGCGCGGTCGAGATTCCTAATGGCGTGGACGTCGCGCGGTTCGCCTCCGCTTCGCCTTTGCCAGGCTGGCCCGGTGCCGGTGGCGCGGTGGGTTTCCTCGGCCGGTTCACGGAGCAGCGCAAGGGTTTCCCGGTGTTGCGGGACGCGTTCGTGTCGTTGGCGTCGGCGCGGCCGGGGCTGCGGCTGCTGGTGGCGGGGCCGGGTGACCTCGACGAGCTGCTGTCGGGGATCCCTGTCTCGTTGCACGACCGGGTCACGTATCTGGGGCTGGTGTCCGAGGCCGACAAGACCCGGATGCTGCGCAGCGTCGACGTCTACGTCGCACCGAACACCGGCGGCGAGTCGTTCGGGATGATTTTGACCGAGGCGATGGCCGCGGGTACGCCGGTCGTGGCCAGCGACCTCGACGCGTTCCGGCGGGTGCTCGACGGGGGCCGGGCGGGTCGGCTGTTTCCCACCGGTGACGCCGTGGCGCTGGAGGAGGCGCTGGGCTCTTTGCTGGACGCGCCTGCCGCGCGGGCTGCGCTGGTCGAGTCGGCGCGGTCGGCGGTCGCCGGTTACGACTGGCCGGTGGTGGCGCTGCGGGTGCTCGAGGTGTACGCGGCGGCGATCGAGGCCACCGACGGGCGGGTCATCGACGTGGAGTGGTCGGAGCCCCGCTGACGGCAGTCCTGGCGGTGAGCTGATCGCCGCCGAGGTGCGCGCACTACGATGCGCAGAATGTGGTGGGTCGTAGTCGTGGTCGCCGTGGTCGCGGTGCTGGCCACGTACCTGACGTGGACGGCGCAGCGGGTGGACCGCCTGCACGCGCGTTCCGCCGCGGCCGCCCGCTCGCTCGACGCCCACCTCATGCGCCGCGCGGCCGCCGCCGCGGTGCTGGCCGAGGAACGCCAGGCGCCGGAGCTGTACTCGGCGGCCCGCATCGCCCTGGACGCGGCGCCGGACGAGCGCGAGGCGGCGGAGAACGACCTGACCCGGCAGCTGCGCACGGTGGCGCTGTCACCGGACGAGCCTCGTGAGGACGCCGTGATTTCGGCGAGCCGGCGACTGGGCCTGGCCCGCCAGGTGCACAACGACCTGGCCCGCGAGGCGCACGCGGCCCGCCGCCGGCGCCTGGTCCGGGTCCTGCAGCTGACCCGGCGCCACGACCGCCCGCGCTTCTTCGACATCGACGACCCGACGGTGACGCCGTCACGGCCGACCGCACCCGTCTCACCGGCCCCGGCGGTCGCACCACCCCCGGCCGCGGGCGTCGCGGGCTGATGTGGATCCCCCTGGCTTGGCTGGGTGTTTCCGTCGCCGCAGGACCGGGCCGCGGTGCAGGGGCTATGCGCGTGCTCGCGCAGGTCCCACGCGCCCGGCGCGCGATGCGCATCGCGCACCCCGGCCATAAACGGTTGTTGTTCCAGGTGCGATTGATTCCCTAGATCTTGGGTGTTCGGGGTTGTCATGGGTGTGGCTGGTCGAGCCGCGGGCCTGGCAGGGACGGGCCCCCTAGGGCCCGGCCCGGTCTCCGGCTACTTGTTGAGGATGGTGTTACGACCGTGGCCCGGCCAGGCTTGGTCGAGGTGACTGGTAGGGGTGCTCTGTCTCTGGCTGCCCACCCATATGGCGGGGTGTGGCTCTCTCCCGGCGTGGACCCTGCCGGTCACCGGGGTGTGGAGAGGCTCAAGAGGGGACTGCCCGGCTCGAAGTAGCGTTGCCCTCCCGCCGATCGGCCTGTTTTGTCGGGTTCCAGGGGAAGGGCGTTGTCGTTCATGGCTCGGGTTGTTATCGGTGTAGATCCGCACAAGCGTTCCGCGACG
>NZ_FZPH01000036.1 GCF_900188485.1 Asanoa hainanensis | reverse complement strand
ATGGCGGCCCCGCGGCGCATGGCGACCTGCTGACATACTGAAAGCTGTGGAACAGAAGCCGCACTTTCGATGGACCGCGGGTCGGTTAGCCGTCGCGCTGCTCGGGACCGCTGTTGGCTTGATAGCGACCTCGCTGCACTTGGTCCTCGGCGAGGTCGAAGACCCGCTGTCCATCGCCTTTCGCCTCGCCAGTATTTGTGGCTTTACGGCGCTAATCGTCTATTACCACTTTGCGGGGATGCGGCTGCTCCGTGAGCGGCAGCGCGAGACGCGCAGCGACGCGAGCCGATAGGCGTAGGAGCCGTCTGACCGTACCGGCGCGACCCACGCCCGCGACGGCGCTTACGCCAGTTCGCCGAGATCCTGGTTGGCGGTGGGGGCGGCGAAGCAGACCGCATCGTTGATCGGTTTGAGTCCGGGACCGGCTACCGATCCCGACGACCTGGCGAAATGCCCTTGTGGGTGGAAGGCCCCGCAGGCGTCATTCAACAGTGGCACCTCCTCGAGATCGTCGACATTCGCGAGCCCGGCTCGTACGAGATCCTGTTCCAGAACGGCGGGGTTGGTGTCGGCATCCGTCGGATCGGTGATGTCGTCGGCGGCGCACGAACCGCCAGCCTCGTGAGTGGATCGGCCCCGGTGCGATCATCACGACGTGACAGATCGGTATGGCGCGGGCCACTGGCGTACATGGGAAGATTTCGAGAAGCATGTCGCGTCAGGCGAGCTGCGCGAATCGCACACCCTCGAACTCAAGCGCGACGACTACTCCAACGGCGAGAGCGGCAAGAAGGAGCAGGCCAAGGACATCGCCGCGCTCGCCCTCGACGGAGGCGTCCTTGTCATCGGGGTGGAAGAGGACAAGACGACAGGAGTCGCGATCAAGGCGTCGCCGGTGGCCCTGGCGGGCGTCATCGAGCGGATCGACCAGATCTGCGCCAGCCGGATTTCACCGCCTCTGCGGGTGACGATCCGCGACGATCTACGCAGCCCATCAGACCTGTCCACTGGCGTGATCATCATCGACGTGCCGGCAACCGGTGTTCCCCATATGGTCGATCACCGCTACCTCGGACGGGACAACCGCACAACGCGGCCGCTCGACCACACCGAGGTAGTACGTCTGCTGGCCCGCCACGACCTCGACGCCGAGGTGGTGCACAAGGACCTCGACGAGGCGGACGCGCTGATGGACGGGGAGGGGATGTCGGCCGCCCGGCTGGTCATCACCGCGACGCCGATCCCTCTGCTGCGCCGCGATGCGCTGCGCGATCAACTCGCGGCCTCCGGCGCGGCGAGCTGGTTCAACGACCGCATGACGGCCGCATCCGCCCGCGCCAGCGCCGCGCGTGCAGGCAGCGAGGCGATGTCCCGCCTGTTCAGGCCCTGGAGGTGGACTGACCGCGCGAACGGGTGGGGAGCGCGTCGCATCCCTGGGGGTATGGCCTTGCGGTTCGGATCCGGTGGCACGACACCGTTCACGATCGAGGTCCTGGAGTCAGGCGGGGCACGGTTCGCCGCGGACCTCATTACCGAGGTCCACAAGGACCGGTACAGCGAGGCCATGACGAAAGTGCTCTACCTCGACTACGCAATGTCCTTCACCTGTGAAGCCCTGGCATGGATCGCGGAGGTGGCTGAGGAGGCCGGTCTGCGCGGGACCTACGGCATCGGGCTGCACCTGGGCGGCCTGGCCGGAGCCATACGCGAGCCGACCACCTCGACCGCGGAGCGCCGCCTGCACGTACCGGACAAGACCAAGTACCGCGACGATAGCTACCGGCAGACGCTCATGGCGACCGGCGCGGACCTGCGCGGGCCTTTCCAGCCGTTGCTCGACCAACTGTTCGGCCAGCTGCTGCGAGCGATGGACTACGGCGACCCATTGCGCCAGCCATAGTTTCGAGCACCCGCCTAAGCGATAGAGCGGCGGACGGGCGAGCCGACCGTGGATCAGCTTGCCACGGATGCCGGGCGATACCTTCATATCGCGGCGAGGTCGAACACGCCCGCGAGCGTGGCTGCCGGCGCCTAACGGCGCCGGCCGGTGGTGAACGTCCCCCACCGGTCGGCGGTGTCAGACTTAGCGTTTGCGAGGCGTACGCCTGAGACGCGACGGACGCGACCACCACCCCTGCCACCAGGCGAGCCGGTCCTTGGACTGCTGAGGGAACACGATCCGCAGGACGCTTAAGCCGGTTGCCAGGACGAAGAGCAGGACGACAGTCCAGGTCGGCAGGTCGGTTAAGGCGTCCACCAGGGGAACGCCGGTGAAGGACAGCGCAGAAGCCGACAGCGCAGGCGGTCGACGAAGCATGGTGTGCTCCTTGACGGCTCACGGATCCAAGGTCGAAGGAGGCCCCCTCGTGGGCCTGCTCCTGCTCGGATCGGCATGTCGCCTGGGTCACCGTTCGACCTGCCCCGTCGTCTCGTTGCCCATGTCGGGACCCGGCGGTGCATGTCGCGGTGCCGGTAGACGCCCTGCTCGGTCTAGCGCTTGTATCCAAATGTACCGCCAGCATAAATCATGTCGGCCGCACGGCGAGCGCACCGACGCCGGGCGCGGGCCGCGCGCTCAACGCCATCGGCCGAGCCACGATCGCGGCGCCGGCCCGGCGGGAAGGTCGAGTTCGTCCAGTCGGACGGCCGCGCCGCCTGCCAGGGTGATCCGCATGTCGTGGGCAGGGTCGGGTGCCATGGGCGCGTCGCCGATCGCGTCGAGCAGCGCCCGCAGCCTGGGGTAGGGGGCTCGGCGGATCCGCTCGACAACCCCGGGCGCCCGAAACGCCTCCAGGATCAGGGTGGCCAAGTTGATCCCGGCCCGCCGATGACCCTCGGCGTTGTCGACCAGCACCGGCGCGCCGTCGAGCACGTCGGAGCAGTCCGGGTCGACCGGCAGGTACGCGACGATCAGGTCACCGCGGGGCACGCCGATGATGTCGCTGCCCATCCGGACGTTCTTGGCGACCTCGGCGGGTACGCGGCCGACCAACGGGCCCATCCCCAGCTTGCGGATCGCGGGGACCTGCTCGACCGTCGGGTCGACCAGCCGGCCCAGGCTCGGGAGGACGAGGACGGTGTGCCCGACGTACACCTTGCCTGACTCCCAGTACGGGCGGGTGGTGGCGTACCCGGTGCTGCGGCCGGCTCCGTCCTTTACGGCCAGGCCGACCGGCATCAGCTGGGCGTCGATCCCGAATTGGGCGTAGGTGTGGCGCAGAGTGGCACAGGCGTCTACACACACGTTGGCGTGCTTGCCCTCGGCCAGCTTCACCCACAGCATGGGCGGGAACACCAGCGGCAGCACGTCGCCTGGGGCTCGTTCCAGCAGCATTCCGAGTTTGCTGTCGTGGACCGCCAGCTTTCCGGGATCGTAGAGGCCCTGCGCCGTACGGCGCCGCTGCGCAGGGGTCGACGGACGCTTGGACTTGCGGCCACGAGATTTCGGCATACCGGCACGATAACCACCGGCACCGACAATCTGTTACCTACTGACGACCGCTCGTGATCAGGTTTGGTCGGCTCACCGGCGAGCGCCGATGACCAGCCGCCGGCCGAGCGTCGCTTCCACGTCGTCCCGCAGGTAGCGAACCCTCCGATCGCGGCCGCGCTGCCGTCGCCACGACCTCTGAGGCGCTATTCTGTTGGGCTGCCCACCGACCGGAGGTAGCGGCGAGACCGGCTGCCCGCTGTGGATCGTCATCCCGACGATCCTTTGTGAGGCATACGATGAGCGTCCAGGCCACCACCGCCACTAACGCCACCGATCCGCTGCTGCGCCCGCTCGGCGCGGCACAGCAGCATCTGCTGGCTGTCGTCGGCGACGCGGTCACCACCACCGGCGGTTGGCCGGTCTACCAGTACGTGCAGGCGAAACTCGACGAGCAGGGTCTGGACATCGAAGAGGTGCTGGCCACCCTGCCCTACTTCGCGCACGCGCAGTTGCATTACTCCCTCGTGCGCCGCGACCGCCACGGCGTCCGCGAGGAGGAACCGGTGCGGCTCAGCGTGGCCGGCATGGCGCACCTGGACGCGTTCGCCGGCACCGCGACGATGTTCCTGCGGGTGCTCAACGCGCTGGCCGAGCGGCGCGCGGCCGCACCGTTCGAACCCGGCCGGGTCGTCGCCGTGCAGGTGTCCGGCCCGCAGCTGGTCGCCGAGCTCGGCCTGCAGCACCACCCCGGGGTGGGGCTGCTGCCCGAGCTGCTGGGAAACGAACCGGCCACCTGGCACGGCTCGCAGCAGGGCGGCGACGACTGGACCTACCAGCCCAGCAGCCACCTACGCCGCTTCCGCGAGGTGGCCGACGTCGACGATTACCTCACCCGGATGCGCGCGTGGCTGTTGCCGCCGGCACCGGCCCCCGTCCTCGAGGCGGTGTCGCCGCTGGGTGTCGTGGCCGCGTTCGACTACCTCGACGTGGTGTGGCAGCTCAAGTTCGACCGCAAACTGGTCCACGTGCCCAGCGGCGAGCGCCTTGTCCGGCTGACCTTGCCGGTGGCCGGCGCTGACGAGTTCGACAGCCGGCTCAGCGCACTGGGGGAGATGTTCAAGGGCCTCGACGTGCCCGGCACGAACGGCGGACCGTTCGACCGGCTGCGCCGATTCCTGCGCCGGGCGTTGCCCGCCGTATCCGTACCCGCGATCCTGGGCGCCGTCGACACCCTGCAGCACGTGACGCACGTCCGCAACGCCGGTCAACACGTCGGTGCCGCGCCCCAGGCGGCGACCGCGCTGCGGGCGCTGGGATTGCCGTACCCGGTCACCGACCACGCCGGCGCCTGGGACGTCGTGCAGCGGCAGGTGATCAACGCACTGGACACCATCCGCGCCGAGGCGAACACGCTGCCCAGCCGCCCGCTCCTTCAGACGCAGAATGCCGCGGCGGGCACCGTCACCCGAGGCGGGCCACACCGGCCCGCGCCGGCCCAGCGTCGCCGGCGCGGAGCGCAGGCTGGACAGGCCAGGGCCAACGATCAGGGCTGAGGGGACAGGACGAGCAGGTCAGAAACGAGCGAAGTGGCTCGCCAGCCGACCTGCATAAATGGCGGGGCGCGAGTGCCGATTTAGAACAGGCGTGCGAAGCTGACTGCATGGAGGTTCTGCACGAGTCGGCGTGGTTGATCGAGCCGACGCCCAACGCGGACGGCGAGCGCGGCCGCAACATCCTCCATGTCCACCTCTACGAGCGGCGCGGGGATCCGAAACCGTGGCGCGTCTACGTGCGCACCTGGCGGCCGACCCGGCGCGAGGAGCGCGAGTGGGCCGACGAGGCTCACGCGTGGGCGATCCTCGACGCGATCTACGAGCAGTACAAGGACCTCGGCCGGTGGTCAATCAGCGCCCGGACCCGCGGCGGCTGGAACTGGGGAGCGCTACGCGAGCACCAAGGCCGCATCACCGACACCACGGTGTGACTGATCGGCGGGCCGCCGCAGCTCGTTCCAGTGGTGCGACGGCGCGTCTGGTTCGCTGCTCCACCCATCCGCAACGGGCACCCAGCCGTCACGAAGGTGCAGCGGGAGTGGCTGGTCGAAAATGAACGTCAGCGCCCGCCGGTATCGGATGAGCTGGTGGCGGACGTTGTAGACCCGTTCGTAGAGCCCCTGGCCCCATACCTCGGGGCGTTCGAAGCTGTTGACCGCCTTGACGCAGCCGCGGGCGAACGGCTCGTACGCGCACCAGGCGAGCGCGCGGTCCCCGGCGCCCACGGCCACGACCCAAGTCTTGCGGCGGTGCTCGTCGAGCCGGGACTCGGCCTCGCGCCACATCCGGCGCAGCAGCGGGCGGTCGGCGCGCAGCGTGCTCATCACGCGCTCGTAGCGGTTGTCGCCGGGGCGGATGACGACGATCTCCGCGCGGGTAGCGGCCATCAGGCGGGCCCGTTGAGCGCGTGCGTCGGGTCGCGCGGGTCGACGTGCTGCCGGACTAGCCTCGGGTCGACCAGCACTCCGTCGGTCACGAGACGGTCGATGACGTGCGCGGCGTGTCCGGTGGATCCGCCGGCCAGCTGGTTGGCGAGGGCGTCCATCTCGCGGGCCAGGTCCGGGGCAATCCCGGCGGCGATGAGCGGGGCGGCCCCGTCGGGCAGGTAGCCGAGGTCGGCCCAGGCGATCGCGTTGGCAAGCGGAGTGCCTATCCGCCACCATTCGGCGCCGGTGCCGATGGCGGCCAGCTGGCGCGCGCTGGCACGGTAGGCCTTGATGTAGGCGGTCCCGGTCATGGTCTCCAGTGACGACCTCCGACTGTGTACGCTAATCGTACATGTTCGTACGGCAGTCGTACACATCTGTACGATGGTCATGCACCGAGCGGACGCGTGCAGGAGGAGACGATGACCGACGACGCTGCGGTCGCCCGCTCACAGCGGCTGCTCGACCAGGTCAAAGAGGGTAAGACGATCTTTTTCAAGGCCGGCGGCGGATGGGACATCATCGGCCCCGCCGCCGACATTGAGCCAGGCCAGACCGTCACCGTCACCAAGGCCGCCGGCGACACCACCGAAGTCATCGTCGTCAAGGTCATGGCCGAACGCACCGTCCATGGCGTCGCCACTCGCACCGCCACGTTCCGCAATCCCGCCGCCGCTGCGGCGGCCCCGGCCCACGTCGACCCGCCGCGCCCCGCGTACAACGTGGTCGACCGCCAGGCCGCCGCCGTCGGCGGCATGCTCGGACGCGACAGCAGCACGGCCCGCGGCTACTGCCACTACTGCGGCCTCGAGCTTGACCGCAACGGCAACTGCGACGAGTGCGTGTGACCCGCCGTGCCACAGTCAGGAGTTCAACCAACATGACCAGCTCGACAGACCCCCGGATCACCCGCGTCCAGGCCGCCCACGCCGCGGTCGCACGCGCGGCCGCGGTCGAGGAGCAGACGATCCGCGACGTCCACGCCGACGGCGCCGAGGCCTCGGCGATCGCCCGCCACGGCCTCGGCACCACCGGCCGCGAACGTGTCCACAACATCCTCAAGCGCGAGCCCGCCGAACCCAGCCCGCCCCCGCTCACCCCGACGATCTACCTGCGCGGCGCCGGCGTCGACGACGACACCTGGGACCGCGTCGACCGGGCGATGTGGGCACGCGGCTGGGCGACGGTCCGCGACCGGACGTCGGCCTGGCACCTCGAGCGCGGGGGCGTCCCGGTCGTCTACGTCGACTTCTCCACCAACGTCGAGGTCGACGACCACCGGGCGGTCATCGTGCAGCTGGTCCGCGCCCGCCACAACGTCGTCGAGCGGCTCGGCACCGTCGGCAGCAGGCTGGAGGACAAGACGCTCTCCGAGCTCGTCCGCGTCAACCCCGACGCACGGGAGTTGCTCGACGCGATGGTTACCCTCGTCGACCAGGAACCCGAGCTGCAGCCCCGCAACGGGTTCATGCGCGGCTGGCCTTACCGCAAGGTGGACGGGCGCCTTGTCCTCGACGAGAAGGTCCTGGCCCGCTGGGTCGGTGGCGTGCTCCACGAGCGCTGAGGATCCGCCACTCACGCTGACGAATCTTCCTGCGCGTCGCCGGCTGCCCGGCTGACGATCAAGGCGTGGCACAAACCGGATCCGCCACATCGTCGCCGTGACCAGCCCGGCCGCGCGGGACCGCGGCAACTTGCACTACCCGGTCGAGCCGATGATCGCGACCGCCGTCGACGAGATCCCCACTGGGCCGGGCTGGGCATACCAGCCCAAATGGGACGGCTGGCGTTGCCTAGGGTGGGTGAGGGAGGCTCGCGTTCAGCTCCAGACCCGCGCCGGGAAGCCGATCGGCGCAGCGTTCCCGGACGTCACTCGGGCGCTGCGGGCCACGCTGCCCCCCGGCGTCGTCGTTGACGGAGAACTGCTGGTGTGGGACTCGGCCAGGGAACGGTCCAGCTTCTCCCTTCTGCAGCGCCGCGCGGCGGCCGGCCGGCACGTCCTACGGATGGCGCGGCAGTACCCGGCGCACTTCGTCGCCTTCGACCTGCTCGCCACCCCCGACGAGTCGCTGCTGCCCGCCCCGCTGGCCGAACGGTTCGCGTTGCTCGAGCAGCTGCTCGCCGGCGCGCCCGCGCCGATCGTTCTGTGCCCGCAGACCGACGACCTGGCGGTCGCCCGCGAGTGGGCTGAGACGTGGCCGTCGACAGGAATTGAGGGTTTGGTCTGCAAGCGCCTCGACCAGGGCTACCGGCTCGGCCGCGGCGGCTGGCGAAAATATCGGGTGCGGACCACGGCTGAGCAGATCATCGGCGGGGTGACCGGCTGGACGTCAGCGCCGCAGACGATCCTGGTCGGGCAATTCGACGCCCGTGGCCGGTTGCGCTACACCGGGCGCTCGACACCGTTAACGGATGAGCAGCGCGCCGAGCTCGGGCCGTTGCTCGAGCGCCCGGTGGCGCAGCGGCGCGGCGTGCCTGTGCGGCATCCGTGGCCGCAGCCGTTGCCGGCGTCGTGGTCGGGGTCGTGGGAGCGGCCGGAGCCGCTGCGCTACGTACAGGTGGAGCCGGCCGTGGTGGCCGAAGTGCTGGTCGACACGGCTTTCGAGCACGCGAGATATCGCCACCGTGTCAGGTTCGTGCGGCCGCGGCGGGACCTGTCGGTGTACGACGTGCCACTCATCGGCGTCGACGACTGAAGGACTCTGACGCGCGCGTCGGCGCGCCGTCAAAACTTTCCCCCATCTGCCTGCCATGGCGACGGCCGGCCGGGCTAGCGCAGCTCAAACTTGTCGCACCCGTACGTCACACGCTACTCGTGCCCGGCGCGGGCCTCGCGCTGGTGCAGCTCGTACAGGTATGCCGGCTCGCCGGCCGCGTACCCGTCCACAGTCTGCTGATAGACCCGCATCAGCTCGGCGTAGCCCGTTGGTTCGCCAGGGTCTTCTGTGGACCACGGGTCGAACCCGCGCTCGGCCCAGTACGCCTCGATGTGCTGACGCAGAAGATGCCCAGCTGCGCTGTGCCAGCCAGCGAGGTGTGGGAGGCGCTGGTGAAGCGCGGCGGCTTCGTCGTCGGACCGGCTCGCGATCTCGACGAGGGCCTGCCAGGCGGTCTCGTCGCTGCGGGCATCGTTCAGGGTTGGCCGCGACAGGCCGGTGATCATTTGGGCGTAGTTGATTCCGACGAGTCCGCCGGCCGCACGGTCACGGCGTAACAGCTCGCCGATCTCGGCGATCGCGGCCCGGCGGGCGAGGTTGGCGGCCTCGGCGCGCTCGCCGGCATCGCGTAGCGCGTCGACGAGCCGCTCGCGGAATTCGGCGGTCGGCATGTCCAGCTGGGTGTACGGCGTTTCGACCTCGTCGGCGTCGCGGTCCTCCGGCCGGCGGGCGGTACGCGCGGCGGCTTCGGGGCTGAGCCCGGCGACGATTTCGGCGACACCTGCCTTGTACTCGGCGCGGTCGTTGTCGGTGAGCAGGGCGGCGGCGGCGTGCAGGATCCGGGACTGGTTGTCGATCCACCATTTCGCGGCGGTCTGCCGCAGGACGGCGCGCTGCCAGATCCGGGTCAGGAGGGTGTCGAGATCGGCTACTTGTTGTGGCGTCCACGAGGCGGCCTCTGCGGGTGCGGCGTTGCGGGCGCCCCCAGCGGCGATCTCTGTCATGGCATCGACGCGGATGGTCTGCGCCCATTCAACCTGGCGTGGGCTGCCCGTGAGGGTCGGCCAGTGTTCGGCGGCGGCGACCTCGGCGGCGCGCTTGGAGACCCGCTTGCGCGTCGCGGCGACACACGTGGTGCACGGCTGTTCGCCGAGCTGGCGCGCCTTGGTCTCGCGTTGGCCGTGGGTGTTCGGACCGGAGATCTGGTGGTACTCGGTGTGGCCGCACTCGTGTTGGATCTCGTACTGGGCCATCACGCCACCTCCGCGTAAAGCGACTTTACGCAGCGGCGGATGGGATGTAAAGCAGCCTTACATCCACCTGTGAAAATCGTCGGTTGGGAGGCGCTCCGAGATGGGCTGGCCTACCGCCCCTCGCAAACTGTCGTACCCATGCGTCACCATCGATGCTTATGACGACAACGGCCCGACCGGGCAGGCTCACCCCGGAGCACCTGTGGCTTGCCGATGACGAGGACAAGCTCGTCGTGTCCGTGCTCGCGCCCGAGGTCGCTGGCGCCGCCCGGCACGACACGACCGGCCCAGTCACCATCGTCACCCCGTGCCCGGTGCGCAGGGCCGGTGGGCTGCACCCGACCCGACCGGCCCCGGTCGGGCTGCACACCCCGCGCACCGGCGCCGCGCGCCTCGCCTGGGCCGGCACCACCGGCTCCGCGGCTGCCGCCGCCGGCGGGGCGTGGGCCGCCGGCCCCTGGGCCGGCACCGCGCTCATCGTGGCGGGCGCCGCCGTCACCGCGTGGCAGGCGCTGCGCCGCTACACCCGCACCGCCCACCGGTGGGCCGAGGGCCACCAGGTGCTGACCCGCCACGAGGATCGCGACGTGATCAACCGCGCCGCGCAGAACGTCCGGGCGATCGCCGCCTCCTGGCCGCGGCTGCGCACCCACGTGGCCCTCGACGACCCGTCGCCGGCCCTGGTCGACCAGCTCTGGGAACTCACCCTGCGCGTCAGCGAGCGGGCGACCGCCCGGCAACGAGGGCAGGACCTGCGCGCCGCCGCGGTGGACGTGCCCACCGGCTCACGTGTTGCGCTCGAGCTGACCGACCAGATGACGCAGGTCGACCGGGCCGTTGCTCGCCTGGACCGCGCGATCGACCAGCGCCAAGCGGACCTGTGGCGGCTGGCCGATCACGTCCACGCGTTCGTAACCGAGCAGGAAATGCTGGCTCGCGCGCACGCGACGACGCGCAGCGCCGACCAGCACCGCAACGTCCCGTCGGCCGAGCCGGGCGAGACGGCCACGGGCGAACTCACCGACCACACCGCCGCCGTGCTGGCCGCCTACCGGGAGCTCACCCAACGGCCGGCCCTTGACGGGTCGTCGCGGCCGTAGCAGCGGCGCCCGGCCGGAAGGCCACTGCCCGCGCGCACACCGCGCTGGCCGGGACCGTACGAGTCGCCCGCGTGAGCGCTCCTCACACCCGGCCGGTGTCAGCCTCGGCGCGTTGTTTCAGCGTCCTCTTGCTGATGCAGAAATGCGACGACGCATCGGCCGCCCTCGCCGCCTGGCGGCGCATCCGCGTCGCCGCCCGCCGCAGCACGGCTTGGCCGCACCACAGCGGCGTCGAACGTGCCGCCGCCCAGGTCGTACACCGCTACCTCGCCTCCCGCCTGGCTGGATTCGCCGGCGATCTCGACACGGTGGCCGTGCCGACCCGCAGGGGGAGCTGGCTGATCCAGCGTGGCCAGTTCCCACAGCCGAACGCGGCTCAGCCACACCCGTTCAGCGGCGCCGTCGACACCTACACCTCCGGCGCCGGTCAACAGCAGTCCCTCGCGGGAGAGATCGGGTAGGTCGGCCCCGCCAAGGCAGGCGGACACCACCACGAGCCACCGCAGGAGGGGCCGCTCCGGATTCTGCTGTCCCGGACCCGCCGTCGCGGATCTCTGCGCATACGACTTGGCCTGTGCCACGATCTCCTGTCCTTGCGGGGATCCCCGCTCGCCGGAGGGGCAAAAGCTCTGCACGAGCGCCGGCGCGGAGGGACTGCCGTACAGCTTGAACCCGGCGCCAGCCGCCCGGAAGATCATGGGTTCGGTCACGGGCGAGTGGCGGCTCACGGCCTCGAAGACCGCGCCAAAGGACGGGGACCCAGCGGTCACAGCCTTAACGAAGAAATTGGGAACGGCGAGTTGCGCGACCGGAGTGTGGGGCGCGGCCCGCCTCGCGTTGACAGCCGCGGCGGTGGCCTCGTTCTCGATCTCGGTGGCGCGGCGGTGCGCGGCCGCCACGATCGCGGCGGCCCGCTTCTCCGCCGAGGCCAAGACCGCGGCCGCCCGCTTCTCCGCCGAGGCCAAGACCGCGGCGGCATTTTCTTCGGCGCGCTCCTCGATCGCGTTCGCTCGGTCCAAGGACTGATCCACATAGTCGTCTGCCGCCGCAGCGAGGTCTCGCACGCGCACCATCAGCCGGTCGGCCAGCTCTTCGTAGTCCACCGCCCGGGCGTGCGCCGCCTCGGCACGGGCGTGGGATAGTCGAAGCGTTGACTGTGCCGCGCTCAACGCGCGTAGGTGCGGATCATCGCTGCAGCTCGCCAGCCACGCCGATGCCGTCTGCGCCGGCGTGACGCTCACCCGGACTGGCGCCGCAGAGGCGGCAACATCGTCGGGGTGTGCAAGCCCGCTGGCCGCGAGCGCGGCCCGCAGGTGATCCTGGATGCGCTGCCGGGGAACCGCTGCGCCGGCCGCCGCCGCGGCGCCGGCAAGGTCGCGAAGGGCCGAGGCGAGCTCGACCCGCATACGGTCCCGATCGTCGATGTTGGTCACAGGGCCTCCTCCCGCGTCGATCCGGTGGGCGCCTGCGCGGCGGTCTCGACGCGCTCGTCGTTGTATCGGCGGCGCAACCGCAGCCGGGCGTGGAACGCCCGGTTGCGCGCCGCCTCCGGCGTGATCCCGAGCACGGCCGCGATCTCACCGGGCTCGTAGCCGTCGACCAGCAGCGCCATGACCTGGCGCTGCCCCTCCGGCAGCGTTTCCAGGTACTGCATCAACCACTCGCGGTCCTCCCATACGAGCAGCGCGAGGTCGACGACGCCTTCGTCGGCGTCCACGAACTCGCCGGCGGCGACCAGCTGCCTCGCCCGTGCCAGCCCTTCCCGGCCGCGGAGCTTGGCGACACCGCTCCTGACGGCGTGGACCGCGTACGCCAACGGCTCCCGCAGCAGCCCCCATCGCTGCACGATCTCGAGCAGCACGGCTGCCGCCACCTCTTCGGCCTCGTACGGGCTGGCTCCGATGAGCACGCCAAGGCTGACCAGGCGACCGAAATGATCTTCATAGAACTTGATCTGCTCGGGAGCAGCGACAAGCTGCTGCCCGACGTCGGGGGCGGCGGCCGCAGGCGCCACACGCCAATCGGGATCCACAGAAGACGAACCTCCCTCGTGCGCGGTCCAGGACAACACCGGCTCCCTATGACAAGGTCCACGAGCGCCGGCGTTCGTTAGACGCGCACCACAAGATCTTCAGATTTCAGCGACGGTGACGCACCGGCACGCCCAACGCGCCGGCCACCAGCACGGCCGCCACAGCGGCGATCGCAGTGGCCGGAATCGAGTCTGTAGTCAGGAACACGCCGGCGATCCCGGCGACCACGGCCTCGACCACTACGACCACGCCCTGCGGCGACAGCCGGCCAGTCCGTCGCCTCCGCGGCGGCTGCGATTCGTCGTCCATTGTGCCTGCCCTCCACCTCGACCGGGGAAGCACGATCGCCCCCGATAGACAAGGTCCGCGAGGACCTCACGGCGTTAGACGCCCTCGGTGCCAGGTTCGCTGTTCTGGGCCAGCTGGAGATCGTCGGCTCGGCCGGTGCGGTGCCGATCGCGGGCATACGGCGGGCCGGAATGGCGGGCATGCTGCTCCCTGCGGGCCGACCAGCGGGTGCCCGTCGGCGACCTGGTCAGCGGCATCTGGAGCGGCGAACCTCCGGCGTCGGCCGTCGACAACATCCGCGCCTACGTCTCGGGCCTGCGGCGCCTGCTGACCGGCCGGTGACAAGGCGTCGCGGCTGGTCAGCCGGCCGGGCGCGTACCGGCTCGTGTTCGCCCGCGACGAGCTCGACCTCCTGCAGTTCCACACCTTGGCGCGCCGGGCCGACCGGGCGATGCACGAGGGCGACCACCGGTCGGTGTCGCGCGACGCCAATGCCGCCATCCGGTTCTGGCGCGGGCATCCGCTCGCCGGCCTCGACGTGGGGCCGGAGCTGGCCGGGCGGCAGTTCGTGGTGGTGCTCGACGACGCCAGCAGCGCGTCGCAGGTGCGCGACCTCCTGCCCGGCTCGGGGTCGTTCACCCTGGTCACCAGCCGGCACTCGCTCACGCAGCTGGGCGCGGACGACCACTTCACGTTGGACGTCGTCGATCCGTCGTCCGGCCTGGCCATCCTCGCCCGGCACGTCGGCTTCGACCGGGTCGAGGCCGAGGCCGAGGCGGCGCACGACATCGTCGTCGCGTGCTCCGGTCACCCGCTGGCCATCCGCGTCGCCGGCGCGCAACTCAACGCCCGCCCCACCCATTCGCTTCGCGACCTCGCCGACCGCCTGCTCGACGAGGAGCACCGCCTCGACGAGCTCGCGGTCGGGCAGCTATCGGTGCGCGACAGCGTCGTGGCGAGCTACCGCGGCCTGAGCCCGGCCGGCCGGCTCTTCCTGCGCCGCCTCGGCGCGCTGCCCGACGACCACCTCACGGCCGGTGCGGCGGCCCGGCGGCTCGACCTGCCGGAGGCGTGCGAGATTCCCCTACGGTGGGGGGCGTGAAGATGGTTGTGGCAGTCGATCCGGCGGTCCCCGATCGGCTGGCGGAACTGGTAGGCGCTGACCTCATCCGGGAGCGCGGCTGGCTGGGTGAGCAACGGCTGGAGATCCGCCAGCGGGATCTGACGGCGGCGCAGCGCCGAGCGGCGGTCGCGAGGTTGTACGCCGAGCGTGACGACCGGCGCCGCCGACACGAAGTCCTCGCATCCCGGTCCGCGCTGGTCAGCGCGCACTTGTCCAGGCTGATGGGCGCGACTGGCTGGGCTGGCCGGACCTTCCGGCCAGTGCCCGATGGGCAGGATCGGATGCCGGGCCGGCGGTGGGGCACGTCCGGGTATGCGCACCACCGCGGCGGGGAAGGCCGCTTGACGATCCTGCTGCCCGACGAGCTCGGCGAGCACGTCCGCCGGGTCTCTTACTGGGTGAGCCTGCGCGCCACCACCCACCTGCAGCGGCTGTCCGACGAGACAACCGCCTTCTTCCCGCTCGACCTGTTGCGCGAGATGGGCGCACTGGCCGTCGAGCTCTACACGTTGCCGGCCGACGACCTCACCGCCACGGTGCAGCGGCGCGCCCGGAGCCGCCCGGGTCCGATCGTCTCCACCGGTGACCTGGTCCGCGCGGCCGCCTACCGCGCTACCTCTTTCATTCCCGCCGACAGCGACGCACCCGTTCCCGCCTGACCAGCGCGACGGAGAATCTGGTGTCCCAGCCGACCGCAGGCCGAACGGATTTCGGCCCGCTCGAGATCGACCGCGCCCGCGAGCTGCGGCTGCTGCCGGCGCCGGACGTCGCCGGCGGGCGCTGGTCGGCGGCCGCCGCCGAACGGCTCAGCGCGCCCAGGTCGAGCAGCTGCTCGAGCAGCTCGCAGCCGAGCAGGCACTGGCGCCGTCCGTTGCGCAGCGCGACACGGGTGCGGCCTGCTGTTCATCCGCGACGACCGGGACTGGCGATGGACGCTTTTCAACCCGGTACGGTGCCGAGCCCCACGGTGAGGCCTAGGTGGTTGATAACTTGTCTTATGTCAACTGGTTGCCGTCGCTGCCTCGGGTACGGCC
The DNA here is from genome assembly GCF_900188485.1 of Asanoa hainanensis. Taxonomy (GTDB): domain Bacteria; phylum Actinomycetota; class Actinomycetes; order Mycobacteriales; family Micromonosporaceae; genus Asanoa; species Asanoa hainanensis. Next base: position 21,392 of record NZ_FZPH01000036.1, on the reverse strand, counting down.
TTCCCAAGCGTGGTGTGGAAACCTGTACCGGTGAAATCGGCTGAAGTCTTGGAGGCACACCGCAGCGCCGACGTTCGGGGTGCGGTGTCTCGGGTGCTAGCTCGTTCCAGAATGGACGACGTACTGATCCAGAGAGCAGCCGCCGGCCTCGCGGCTGAATGTACGCGGATACTGATCGAACGTCACCGGAGGGTCTATGGCTGTCGCGTACTTCTCTTGGTAGGCGTAGGAAAAAACGGCGCCGACGCCCTTGTCGCAGGTGCCCGCCTCCGTGGTCGCGGAGCGCACGTGGATGCGGTGCTAGTGGGCACTGATGCCTACGTGCCCGGACTCTCTGAGCTAAGACGACTAGGTGGAAGCTTCCTCGACGCGCTCTCGGACGAAGGCAGCAAGGCGGCGTTCGATGCGTTGTCCGCTGCAGACCTCATCGTCGACGGCATAGTTGGGGATCGTGGCAATGGCGGGCTCCGAAGCCCAGCAGACGCGTTGGTTGACGCCATCCCCAGAGGGGTGCCCGTCATAGCCGTTGACCTTCCGAGCGGCGTCGATCCAGACACCGGCGAGATCGTAGGATCTCACGTCACAGCGGATGTCACCGTCACGTTTGGCACGTTCAAGCCCTGCCTCTTTGCTCCCCCGGCGGCGCATGCCGCAGGCCGAACCGTACTCGTCGACGTTGGGTTGGGAAACGATCTCCCGGAGAGAGCTCCGCTGCGGCGGCTGACGAGGACGGGCGTAGCTGCCCGCTGGCCGGTGCCCGCACGGCCGGATCATAAGTACACGCGTGGAGTTCTCGGAGTCATCGCCGGATCCGACACCTACCCTGGCGCCGCCGTTCTCGCTGCACGCGGCGCGGTTCGCGCAGGCGTTGGCGTTGTCCGCTACGTAGGGCCACCGCGGGTCACCGACCACGTCATCCTGGCAGTGCCCGAAGCGGTCCCCGGTCTCGGCAGAGTGCAGGCCTGGTTGCTCGGATCAGGCGTGGAATCCGACGAGACCCAAGATCGGGGTATCGCCCAAGCGCTTGATTCTGGGTTGCCATGTGTCGTTGACGCTGGGGCACTAGAAGAGTGTGTCCGACGGCGGTCGGCGGGGACGAGGCCGATCGGAGCCGATGGCATTCTGATGACACCTCACGCCGGCGAGCTGGCCCGAATGCTCGGTCTTCTTGGACACCACGTCAGCAGGGCCGATGTCGAGTCTCGACCGATGCATCATGCTGCATGGCTAGCGGCAGAGACCGAAGCGACGGTCCTCCTTAAGGGTTCCACGACGCTTATCGCCAGTCCCAGCGGGTGGATGTATAGCCAAAGCGACGGAACGTCGTGGATGGCGACCGCCGGATCGGGCGACGTACTGGCTGGCGTCGCAGGTGCGCTAATGGCAGCAGGGATCAAAGCACCGGACGCCGGCGCGATGGCTGCACTCGTGCACGGGGTGGCGGGTAACCATGCCTCGAACGGGGGTCCTGTGAGCGCCAGCGCGATGGCGGATGCCATCCCAGGAGTCGTAGCCGAGCTCCTGCATCACTAGGCGCGGCGACGAGCACATGCGCGGGAAGGTGCGACGCTCAGCACCACCGCGCTATGCGAGGACCGCAGAGGTGCATTCGGCTCCTCTTGGCAACTCCGGCCAGGACCGCCCGCAACGCTGCGCCGGTCCGCGAGAGCGCTTTTTACAATTGGCCGGCCAGGGGCCGCAATCGCGCGCCTGGCCGGCCTTGCACTTTACGCGGCGATAAGTCCGCAGCGTTGAGCAAGTCCCCGGATGTGTGCGCGGGCGCGAGCGCGATCTCGATGCAGAAGTTCCAGAAGAAGCTCGCGGACCAGCGTTGAGTCATGAACTTCGTCGCGCGAAATGTTCTCAGCGTCGAGCAATACGAGGGCCGCAGACTCATCTTCACGACGCCGGACGTATCCTCGAGCCGTATTAATCAGCGCAGCAGCGCGCCGTTCTACGCTCGGCACGTTGTCGATCTCCAATCGGGACGCATAATCCACTACGCTGTCGGCTTTGCCGAGTTCGGCGCTGATCGCTAGGCCGTGGATGTCCACATTGCCTCTGCCGAACGCGGTCCACGGATCGTAACGGGCTCCCAAAGCACGCGCGGCGTCGTCTGCGACGCGGTGAAGTGCCCAGGCGCGCCCATCCTCGTCCGACTGCGCCGCGCTTACAGCTGCCGCGAGATGAAGCATCCCATAGTCCGCCAACAGATCCGTTTGAGGGTCATCGTCGTTTAGGCGCGTCCTCAGCTCGTCGGCTGCGGCGAGGCAGAGCCGCGTTGCCTCGTCCTGCTGGCCAGCACGACGGTAGGACGCTGATAGCGCCCAGGCGCCGAGTGCGATGAGATGCGGGTCGTCGGCCTCGCGGGCTGCACTCATCGCCCGTTCCGCAGCTACCCAAGCCAGGTCACCGTCGGGAACGTGGTGCAGCCATTGACGGGTAATTTGGTAGGCGCCGGAGAGGTTTCGAGCTGCAGCCCTTGGGTCTGATCCGTGACGATATGCCGCATTGGCATCTCGAATCAGGCTGGGAAGGACGCCGCCGAGGATTGAGTGAGCGGTCGGTGACTGGTGCCAGACGGTCCACGCGTCCGCAACGCGCGTACTGACGTCCTCTAGATCCGGCACAAGTTCCGCCCTGGGGATCGGTACGGCGGCACGCATGATGACTTCCCGTACGGCAGACACCGCGTCGGCGCGCGGGTGGCCACCACGAGCGAGCGTCTCTACGGGACGCCCGATGAGGTCCTCGACTGCGCAACCCACTACCTGGGCGATGCGAATAAGGTCGGTCAGACGATCTGCGTGGCGGCGCCCTTGCTCGACTGCGGAAACCCATTGCACGGACTTTCCGATCCGGGCAGCAAGGTCAGACTGCGTTACGGAAGCAGCGCGTCGGTGGGTGGCGATGTTGGCGCCGATTCCGCGCAGGATGGTCGGTTCAGCTACTTGCTCCATGCCAGCGAGGGTAGCTGCCGAGACTGCTACCTGTGTAGTAGCGAGTGATGATCGCAATCAATAGCGTGCTTTGCGTAGCGCTGCCGTCATCGCTGGTCACCATGGATCTCCTTGGCCCGCGCTGACGGCGACCGGTAACCCCGCACCTCCGCAGGCGACCGCCGGGTCGTCGCGCCATCCCGTCATGCCCTGGGAGAGGAAAGTTGTGGACTTGTTGGCTGGCACCGGTTGGTACGGCTTCCTACGGGGACGAGGGCGCAGACTCGTGTCCAGGCCGCCGGCGAGGTCTGCGGCCATGGCAGCCGTCCGTATCGATTTCCGTGATGGCACGCACGTCTTCGGCTCGCCGAGGGCCACTGCTGCGGAGGTCCGGCCTCTGCTTGGTGGAGTGCTGACCTTCTATCAGCGTGGTCCGCTGAGTGTCGCGGACATCGGCGTCGTCGAGATCAGCCTCAACGACCTCGATCTTCATCTGCGCCGGGACCTTTGCCGGTCGCCGAGTTGCCCGAAGCCGTCCACTGCGGCTGAGATCCTCAGGGCTGCAGACCGATGACCCGGTCGATTGTTGGCGTTGCGCGGGGTCTTGACCGCAAGACCCTGTCCGGCCCTGAGCTGACGTCGTTTGCTTTGACCGCCGCGGCTCCGTTGACGGCGGTAGTCGGCGGCATCGGTGGCGCGCTGGCTGCTACCGGCATCACGGGAATCGCTCTGGCGTTCGTCGGCGCGACCGTCGGGCTTCTGCTCTTCGCGGCCGCCTACACGTCGATGGCTCCCCATCTTCCGCACACCGCCCCCCTGTATGCGTTTGTTGCGCAGGGGCTCGGACCCGCACGCGGACTCGCGGCCGCGTTCGTGGTGCTGGTCGGTTACAACGGAATCCAGGTGTGTTTGTACGGCCTGTTGGGCTTGCAGCTCGCGGCGATGCCGTTCGGTGTCGAGTGGTGGGTCTGGGCGCTGCTGGCGTGGGCGCTGATCGGAGTTCTGGGGCGTCTCCACGTGCGGGACGCCGCGCTGGTCCTGAAGTGGTTCCTCGGCGTGGAAATGTTCGTCGTGATCGCCTTCTGCGTCGCCGCCCTGGCCAACCCCGCACGCGGGTCTTTGGATCTGTCCCCGCTGTCACCGTCCAACGTCGCAGGTCCGGGCGCCGGCTTCGTCATCGCGCTTGTCATCGCCAGCTTCACCGGGTTCGAGACCGCGGCAGCCTACGCAGAGGAAGCCCGCACTCCACGGCTGACCGCAGCCGCGACTTTCACCGCGCTGCTGGCACTGGGTGGGATGCTCACGGTCGCGTCGGTCGCCATGGTCAACGCGGTTGGGCCCCGGACATCCGATGCCGGGCCTGAGGTGGTCTACCAGGTTCTCGACCAAGCATTCGGACCGGTCGTATCTGGCCTGTCCCGCATCCTACTGGTTACCAGCATCCTCGCCGCTGGACTGTCCTTCCACCAGGCGGTCGCGCGCTACACCTTCGCACTGGCGCGTGAGGGCGCCTTGCCACCGGCGCTGGCCGCAGTCAGAGGCATCGGTGTCCCGATCGGCGGGTCGCGGGGACAAAACGCCGTCGGGCTCATGGTAATCGTCGGCTGCGCCGTGGCCGGGGTCGACGCGAATCAGCTCTTCTCGGTGGGCGCTGCTGGTGCCGCACTTTGCCTGATCTCTGTGATGGGGCTGACCTGCGTCGGCATCATCGCCTTCCACCGCAAGGGCAAAGTCGAGGGTGGCCGGGTCGGGATGTGGCCCGCTAAGGTCGCGCCCATTTTGGGTGGTCTCGCCATGGCCGTGATCTTCGTGGTGATGCTGACCAACGCCGACGCGCTCGTCCTCGGACCGAGCGACGACCCCGCCCAGGCGCCAATGGGATGGATCTTGATCTCGGTGATCGCGGCCGTGGCGATCGCCGGATTGGTCCGCGGGTGGTGGCTGCAGAAACGCCATCCCGACGTCGCGGGGGCTCTCGGGAAAGCCCGTGACCCGCTGCGAGAGGTCCACAACCGCTACTCCAGCGTCGAGATCTGACCGCGCCGCAGGGGAGGTGTCGCGTCATGCCCACTCACTCGCACCTGGGCGCCTGGAACCAGCAAGCCGACGAGTCCTACGCCGCTTATCGCTCCGACCCTGGGCCCGACCCGCTTGGCACCCTCGACGCGGCGGCGGCTCGGGGAGCAGCAGCGAACCGTCTGCGGGCGATGAACGTACGCCAGGGCCACTACGCGTGGCAGCAACGCAGGGCTCAACCGGTGTGCCCGCACGCCGTCGCGATCCTGTTCGTCGACCCCGCACCACTGCGGCCCTTGCCGGGTTCATCGTTCGCCGTCGTGGCGGCAACGCTGATGGTCGATGACGAGCCGGACCTCAGCGATCCGAAGCAGTTGTTGTTCCGGGTCGAGTCCAACGCTCGCGACTACATCGCCGCTGGGTCGTTCGACCCCGCTACGCAACTGGCCAATCGCTACGACGAGTCCTCCGGCCAGGCGTTCTACCTCGGCATTGCCCTGTCCACACTGGACCATCGCCGCCAACCGTGGGATCCCGAAACCGTCGGCGCTCAAAAGGACGTGCCAGGAACCTGCTACGCCTGGCTCCGTGACAACACGGTGATGCAGATCGATCGTCTCGGCGCCGATGGCTTCAACGAGATGACCGTCTACAGCAACGCCGTCGTCGGCGCGGGTCTCGCGAGCGTGTTCACCGCCGACTGGGAACGCGTTCAACGACCAGCCGGCGTCCACTGGCACGACATGTCGGCCTTCTGGAATCGCCTTCACGCTCTCCACACCCTGCTGCTGAACGAGGAGCCGAGACTGTGACCACGACACTCCCCGCGCCCGCCCTTGAGGACAGCAACGATGCCGGCCAGCCGCTCGCTGACCTGATTCACCAAGCGGGAGGCAGCACCGATAGCGATGAGCGGATTCGCCGTGCGGAGGACGTCGTCAACGCTTTCGCTGCTGAGCTCGACGGGCATCGTGCCAACAACCTCGGGTTCCCCGCCGCCTTCGACATCGACTACAGCGGACTCTCGGCACTGGCCCCGCGGCTGCTCAACAACCTCGGCGATCCATTCTCTGGCTCGGCGTTCCCCGCGCATTCCAAGCTCTTCGAACGCAGAGTCGTCGAACTCTGTGCGGACCTTTTCCGCGCACCGCCCGGCGATCGGTGGGGGTTTGTCACCAGCGGCGGGTACGCCGGCATCGAATACGGCCTCCTCAACGGCCAGCGCATCTATCCCAAGGGGATCGTCTACTACTCCGACGCCGCCCACGCATCAGTTCCCGCGGTACTGGACCAACTCGGCATGACTGGCGTCGCGGTAGCCGCCGACCAGCGCGGCGCCCTCGACCCACGCGACCTCGCCGCCGCGGTCCACGGTTACCGCGACAGGCCAGCCATCGTGGTCGCCACCGTCGGCACCACGATGACCGAGGCCGTCGACGACATCCCCGGCATCCGCACCGTGCTGCGGGAGGCGCGAATCTACCGCGCGTATATCCATGCGGATGCCGCCCTCAGCGGCTTCACGCTGGCCCTGCTGCCACCGGACGCGAGACCAGGATTCGACATGGCCGACGGCGCCGATTCCATCTCCGCCAGCGGCCACAAGTTCCTCGGCACCCCGATGCCCTGTGGCGTCCTGATCGTGCGAGCCAGCGCACGCATCCCTGGACATTGGGTCGACTACCTCGACACCTCGGTCACCCTGGCCAACTCGCGATCCGGCCACGCCCCCCTGCATTTGTGGTGGGCGCTCGACGTCCTCGGCCTGGACCGGCACCGTCAACGCGCACACGAGGCACGGGAAACCGCGATCTATGCCGTTGACCGGCTCAAGGACATCGGCTGGCCAGCGTGGCGGCACCTGCACGGAATGACCGTCGTGATCGACCGCCCTACCGACGAGCTGACGACCAAATGGCATCTCGCGGCCAGCGGCCAAATCAGCCACCTCATGTGCATGCCGGGGATCACCCGGACCCAGATCGACGCGCTGTGCGCGGACCTCGCCGCGTTGAAAGCAGCAAGCCCTGCGCGCGCGGCCAGCGGCCTACCTCGGCAGATGCGCCGGGCCGTACCCCCACCCGACGACGTCACGACAGGACGGCCCTGATGACCACCAACGTGAAACTCGGCCACGTCGGACCTCCTCCGACCGGAGATGACCCGCGGCGTCGCGTCCTGGCCATCCGAGGGGGCACGGCAATCGTTGCCGTCCAGAGCCGCAGCGGCAACGGCTGGCGCTGCAACGTCATCGCCCAGCAGCCTTGCGGCGGACCCGGACGGATCACGATCACCGACGCCGAGCTGGCAGCTGGCAGCCCAACGATGGACGTGGACCCAGTACGTGACCCGGATGGCTACGCCATGGGCTGGCTCGCCGTCGTGTCCACCACCGCGCCCGGCGGCCACACCTCGACGTTGGCCCGCGCTCTCGTCGAAGACAGCGCCCTGCGCACTCCCGGCTCGCTCGCCATCCGCCTCACCGCACATGACACGCAGCGCCTCGCGCGAGCCGTGCACGCCCGCGAGATCGGCATACGCACCATCCTTCACACACTCGTCACCAGCGGGCTACTCACGGTCGAGGACGGGGACGCCGACTGGACCACCTACCGCCTGCGAATCCCAACGGACGCGTCCACATGCCAGGTGTGCCGATGAGAACCCCGACCGCTACAGAGCTTCGCCGGTCTCTCGATGCCACGGCCGGGCCCGCCCTCCCGGCGCCTTCGATGCTGTGCCTTAGCGATGTCAGCCTCCACGTTCCGCCCCTCTACGGGCTGACACTGCGTCTCTGCCGCGGAGCCAGGGAAGCGATCATCTGCTCGACCGACGTCTCCGCGGCTATCGTCGGCATCCTCCAAGGATCCGTGCCGCACGTCGGCGCAGTGACGGTCGCCGGTGTGACGCTCACCGGGCGGACCCGGCGGGCGGCGCCGTTGGCCCTGGTACGCCGCGAGCCTGCCACTGTGGCAGCAGGCACCGTGGCCGGCGCCGTGACCGCTTGGTCCCCGCTGACGCCGGGCGGGCGGGACGGCCACGAGGCAACGACCCGCATCCTGGCAGCGTGTGGCCTGCGGGACCACGCGACGCACAGCGTGAACAGCCTGACTGTCGGCAGCCGCCGGCTCCTCGATCTCGCGATTGCCTGGACCCAACACCCGGCCGCCATCGTCATCGACGACCCTGCCGCCTCAATGACCAGCAGCGAGGTCCAGCACCTCACCTACGCGCTTACACAGCTGCCTCAAGACACCGCTGTGCTGTCCCTGGCGCCCGCGGTCGCCGACATCGCGGCAATCGCGACCCACGTCAGAGCCGTCAACGACGGCCGCCCGCAGAAGCCGATCGCGGTCGCGGACCTGCCCGTAGGAACCGACGACCCGGCCGTGCTGTCCCTGACCGGGCGAGGCCGCCGATGAACCGCCTTGCCCACCGCCAACCCCCGGCACTGCAGGCCGGCGCCGCGCGGTCCTCGGCCACCAGTTCGGGTGATGTCGCCATGCTCGCCGACTTCTCTCACGGATTCCTCGCCTCCGACCCCACCCACGAGGTCGGCGGGCCCGCCGGTCTGCGCCGCCTCGCCAGCACCCTGATCGCGCACACCGATCTCGAGCCAGACCAAAGAGTCGACGTCGACGCCGACACAATGGCGGCATTGCTCACCGCGCTGAGCCCGTATCTGCTGCGCGGCGGCGATGAGCTCGCCACGGTGCGCACCCTGCACCAGCTTGCCCGCACCCGGCCCCAACTTCGCCTGGCCGCTGCGGGAACGGCCCCGTCGGCACCGGCCTCTACCCTGCCCGGAAGTCTGCTCCCGCTGTGGCCAGGCGTCGACCGCCAGCACCTCGCGCTGTCCGGGGTGGCCGGCGTCAGGGTCATCATCCCCGAAGGGCGGACCCTGGCCACCATCCGACACCGGCCGGACCAGCACCCGCTTATCGACCTGCTGACCAGCCGCCGAGCTGACCTGATCGCGTACCTCGCCCGTTACCGGCTGGTCCACATCGTCCTGCCGGCCGACGTGGCGGCGGGCGCGGCGGTTACCGACCTCACCGCGGCTATCCGCCGTGCCGAGCCGGCCATCCGGATCACGGTCGATCCCACCGCCTACCCCGGGGCCGTCCGCGAACTGAACGCGTTAGCCGCATGCGGCGACGCGATCGTGTTCCGGAGGGAGCCGGACAGCGACGACATCGCCGCACCGCGGGACGGCAATCATGAACCCGAGCAAGTCGCGATCGTTCCGGTGACCAACGGCACCCGGGTCAGGCGCCTGACCCGCGGTGGCCGGTTCCCGCGCCTATACCCCGATCCCGGTGCTGGCAGCACCGTCAGGGCCGATTCCTCCACCGTCGTGGCGGCCGTCCTCGCCGAACTCAGCCGAGACACCTCCGGGCTCCCCGCGACGTGGAACAAGATTCGCGGCGCGGCGCGTCGGACGGCGCCATGACCAGGACCCCGGCACTCGCCGTGACCTCCCTGTCCGTCCTACCTCACCTGGCCGACGTCAACCTCACGCTGCCTCTCGGCGCTCGGATGGCGGTGGTGTGCGAGCCGCCGGCTGGTCGACTGCTGCTCGAGGTGTTCGCCGGTATCCAGCGCCCGGACACCGGCCGCATCGTGGTCGGTGAGACTCCGCTCGCACCGACCGGTCCGGCGCAGGCTCTGGCCCGGATCCAGACCGTTGGTGAGACGCCGCGGCCGCTTAGGGCCGCCACCGTCGCGGCAACCCTCCATCCGGCGGCCCGGCGGGCCAGGACACACCTGCGACAGGTAGCTGGCGGCGGCCTGAGCATCGAGGATCTCGTCGACGACGCGCTGGTCCGCGTCGGACTGCGCGGCGCCGCGGACCAACCGCCGCAGACCCTCTCGCGCCAGCGCCGCTACCTGCTCGATCTTGCCGGGGCATTGCTGCATCGCCCTGCGGTGCTGCTGCTCGAGCGACCGGCCGCGACTCTCTCGACGTGGGGTCAACGGCGTCTACTCGACGCGCTCGCCGACCTGCCTGAACACGTCGCTGCCATCGCCACCGTCGACCACCCCCACGACGGGCTTGCTCTCGGCTGGATCACCACAACTCTTCAACCCCGCCAGCGGCAGCCACACCCACAGGAGACCCCTGCCCGGGCACGCCGACCCGCCTACCGATGCGACGTCCCTGCCCTCGTGACGCGGCGGCCCGGCCGCGCCCCCCGCCGGGGGCAGGGACCCGGCGCCCCGACACGACCCTGAGCCTCGCCGGGCGGCCCGGGCTCAGTAACAGGGCGCCGCGGTGTGGTGCGCCGCAGCCCTCCCGAAGCGGCGCACCACACCGACACCCACCGATAACAGAACCGACGACGGGGAACCGTGACCACTGACCTCGTGCACGCCCGCATCATCCGCGACGTCCGCGCCCTCCACCACCACCGCCGATACCACAAGGCCGCACTGCGCGCAGCGCAATCCCTCTCCCACCTCGACCCCGCCACCGTGCAAGCTGACGCCGGTCTCCTCGAACTCGCACTCCTCTACACAGACAGTGCGGTACACGCGACACCCACCGATCCACCGCGACGGCGATCACCACGGTCCGGGCGCCGGCTGCCCCACAGCATCGGCGACGCAGGCCGCCCCGTCCCCGCTATCGATACACAAGCTGCTCTGGAATGGGCACGCTACGCCCACGCCACCGCGCTACGGTCCGAGGTGGCCGGTCCGGCCCAGCTGGCAGCCGCGACCGAGGCGGTCGCCGTACTTGCGCACCGCCTCGACCGTCACCACGAGGCAATCACCTTCGCGGGCCGGCTCCTTGCATTCCAGCGCGAACACGGCGACGTCGACGACGTGATACGCGCGCGGCTACTCCTCGGTGCCTACCTGCACGCCGACGGCAGCTGCGCCGAAGGCACCACGTTAGCCACCGACGCCTGGCAATCCTGGAAAGACACGTACGGTGACCCCCGCGAGAACGTCGCGGCCCTGACGGTCGCCGTCCAGCTGGTGTCTCTGCTCATGGCGTGCGGCCGAGCCGCGGACGCGATGAGCGCGCTTCGAGAGGTCACTGAACCCGCCGACGCGGTGGACTGGCGGTACATCGCGCATGTCCGGAACTTTCTGGACCGGCTCGAACCCTTGCGGCTGCGGCACGCGTCCGTCCACCACGATGCCGCAACCGTGGCCATCGCCGCCGGCCGCGAACCAGATGGCCGCTAGACCCGTGGACCGTCAGCACACCTCGACTGGTCGCCCATCGACTCCCGGCATTGTGCCCAGGCGGCGGTGGGGTTGCCGTTGCCTCCAGGGCGGCCGCCACGTGAGCCGCCGGCTCCGGCCGCGGCCCACCCGCCCTTCAACCCGACCTACACCAGCCGCACCACCCCGCCGTCGGCGCGAGACCGCCGACCGGCCGGCGGGCAAGGAGCGGCGGTGGTGGTCGATCCCCGACCCGCCGCCTCCTGCAACGGCACACCCGGCGCGAACGAGCACGGCACGCCCGACGATGGCCCCTCGCCCGGCGACGGCACCGCCTACCTGGCCTGGTACACCGCTCACAGCGGGCTCTGTGACGACCGGCCCCGACCGACGGTGGGACAGCTGTTGTGGATTGGTCGTGCCGCGAGTGTTCAGTTCGCGCTTGAGCCGTTCCCGTTCTGGTTGTTGCAGATCCACAGCAATTGGAGCACATACGACGGCTGGATCTGGCTCGATGGGGATCAACTCGACGACAGCGGCGAGGTCGTTCTGCGCCGGACGATCTGGGTTCAGCTCGACGGGATCCGTCTGGCGCCCGCCGGCCATCCCGGAAATCGCCGAGCCTGGCGTCCCGCACCACCGATGCGCGCTCAATATCAGCCGCGGAGGACACGGTGGTCAGCCGCGCCACCGCGCGGGCGAAAGGACGCGACCGCTGAAGCGGTGGAGACGAACCCTCTGCCGGCAGCGGCCACCCCGACGTCGGGAGACAATAGAACGATACGAAAAGAGCATGTCCACAGTAGAATCGCGATCGCGATCGCCGGCGGCACGCCGCGGCGCGGTAGAAGACCCAGCTACAGCCGCGAAACCGGCGGTCCAATCACCCTGGCCGGAACTGTCCGCAACGGTGAGGTGCTGCCGTGGCCACCGCACGCGGTGGCCGCACTGCGCGCAACCACAAAGATGAGCCGAGCCGAGCTCGCCGCATGCATCGGCTTCACTCGCCGCCAAGTTTCCCATTGGGAACGTGGCTCAATACAACCCTCACGCCTGGCTCGAGTCGCGCTGACACGGCTACTCCGCGCGCTCGGCCCCGCCGACCGGCACGCCTTCGCCACGCTGCTGTACCCGCCGCGCCAATCCGGTACGGACGGGGGCGCCGACCGCGCGGCTGCGCCGCGCCCGCCCGGCATGTCCTGGAATGCCGAGGCCATCAGCGCACTGCGGCAGGTCCTCGAACTCACTTGCGCAGGGCTCGGCGCGCTCATAAGCGTCTCCCAACCCACCGTGAGCCGCTGGGAGAACAGCCTTCACCAACCCGAGACGGCGCACCAGCAGGCGCTCGACCAGGTGCTCGCCGCGCTACCGCCCGACCAGCGCACCCGGTTCTTCGAGCTGGCCGCCTGCCCGCCACATCTTCGACCCCGGCGCCCCACACCGGTTCCGCCGGTCGACGTACTCCAACCGCTGGCCGACGACCTCCGCCCGCTGCCGTTACGGATCGCTGACCAACTGGCCGACGCCATTACCGCCGGCCACTACCCGCCCGGCACGCAAATGCCCACCGGTGAACGTATCGCAGCCCACTACGGCGTATCCCTAGCGACAACCAGCCGCGCCATCCGGCACCTCAGCCGGCGCGGCCTCATCGAGGTGCTACCTCAGCGCCGCACCCTGGTTTCGCCACTCGGGAGCGTCGGAGTCCCGGGCGTGAAACAAGACCCAATTCGTCTCCCTCACTTCCCCCGGCAGAACCGGTGACGGCCATCAAACCCTTGCCTGGCCACCTCTTACACCACGGCTTCGATCCCCTCCTACGTAGGCGGCAGGTGAAGGCGCCGCCCCAACAGGTGCGACTCGACCTGACCATCCCATCCACAAAGGAATCCCAACGTGACCCTCACGCCTCCATCGGACCCATCAACGCCTGAATCACTGCCCGCCGACACCGCGGCCACGCCTGCGTCGACGGGCGACCGGAGTCAGCGGCCGGCGACCGCCGCCCGGATCTATGACTATTTCCTCGGCGGCGTCACCCATTTCCCCGCGGACCGGGCCGCTGCCTTGGCCATCGCGAACGCCTGGCCCGACGTACCGGCCGTCGCGCGGGCGAACCGGGCCTGGCTCGGCCGTGTCATCCGCTACCTCGTCGACGCCGGGGTCCGGCAGTTTCTCGACATCGGCTCCGGAATCCCCACCGAAGGCAATGTCCATGAGGTGGCACAGCAGGTAGACAGCAAGGCCCGCGTCCTCTACGTCGACATCGACCCCGTGGCCGTGTCGGAAAGCCTCGACCTTCTAAGGGGCAACGAATACGCCACTGCAGTCCGCGGCGACCTGCGCTCGCCTGACGGGATCCTCGACGCCGCCCGGCGGCATCTCTACTTCGACCAGCCGGTCGGGCTGGTGCTGGCCGCGGTGCTCCATTTCCTCCCCGATGACCAAGCCCATGCTGCGGTGCGCCGACTCGTGGCGGCGCTGCCGCCCGGCAGCTTCGTGGCGATCTCCCACGGGGCAGCGGAGGTGTTCCAACCTACGCTCTCCGCGTCGGTCGCCGTGGGCGACGTCTACGCCCAGCAGACCGCCACCCCTGCCAAGGCACGCACCCGCCTCGAAGTCCACGATTTCCTCACCGGGCTGACCCTCATCGAGCCCGGCGTCGTCGGCATCACCCACTGGCACCCCGACGCCACCCCACCCGCAGCCGCTCCCGGCGAAGGCATTTGTCCCGGCGGCGAATGGGGCGCCGTCGCTCAGACAGGCGGTGCGAGATGAGGCGCTTCCACGGCCAAACCATCGTCGCGCCCCGGCCCGGAGGACCGGCGTGACCGGCCTCTCAGGGGTTGATCCCAGCGTGGCCGCGGTGGCCCGGATGTGGGACTTCTACCTCGGCGGGTGCGACAACTACGACGCCGACCGTAAGGCCGCCCGGTTGGTGATCGCTGCCGCACCACACATCGTGGATGCGGCCGCGGCGAACCGTTCGTTCGCGCACCGCGTGATTGGCAGCGCCGCCGCGCACGGTATACAGCGCTTCCTCGACCTCGGGTGCGGCCTACCAACCCTGTCTCCCACACATCGGGTCGCGCGTAGCTGGCGGTCCCGCGCCCGCACCCTTTACGTCGACCGCGACCTACAGGTCGTCCACCATGCTCGGCATCTGCTCGGCGATGACTCGGGGGCGGCCGCGGTCCGCGGCGACATCCGCGACATCGATGCCATCCTCGGTCACCCGACCACCCGGGCTCTGCTCGCCGGCGGCGCGCGTGTCTGTGTCCTGATGCTCGGCGTCGGCCATTTCGTCGCCGAAGGACTCGACCTGGTCACCGCGACCCTGCGCCGCCGACTACCGTCGGGCAGCCTGCTCGCGATATCGCATGCCGTCCCCGGCGCTGCAGACCGCTCCGGGTGCGATGCCGTCAAGGCGATCTACGCCAGCATCGGCAGCCCACTACACCTGCGTAGCGCCGACCAGGTCGCCGCGCTGTTCGACGGCTGGCAGATCGAGCCTGCCGACTGGACCCGGACCGCTCAGCAGCCCGTCCCGCTGCACGCCTGGCGGCCGGACATCGGCGAACCCGTCGGGCACTCCATCGATGCGATGACCGCCGTGGTCGGGCGCATCCCCGAACGCGGAACACCTGCCTGGAACCCGTGGCCTGCCCGCCGGCCGCGCCCCGCCGAAGCTCAGCACCGGCGACGGCGCCCGAGGCCCCCAACTCCTGCCATCCCTGGGACCGGGCCTACCACCCACAGTCCGCACCGCCACCGAAAGCATGACCAGTGACCGGCTCGAGCGCGGCCAACCCGGCCGCCCCACCTACGAAGAAGAACCGACGATGACAGCAACGCAAACCACGTTGGCCGCTAAACCGAGACAGCGCAAGGGCACTAAATACTCCGCGGACGTCCGCCAGGCCGTGGTCGCGACTGCGCGCCTGCGGGCCACGCGCAACCCGCACGCGGCGATCTCGGAAACGGCCCGCGAGCTCGGTGTACCGCTACGGCGCGCCAAGCGGTGGGTTACCGACGCCGGCGGCCTGGACCCGGATGCATACTCTGCGGTCCGCCCGCCACGTCCGGGCAACTATCTGGATCCCGCGCTCACCCGATGCGGTTTGTGTCACCAGCCGCTGGCCGCCTCCGCCGATGGCGCGGGCCGCTGCGTGTACATCTGCGCCAACCGCTGCCGGATGATTCCCGGCGGGGCGCTGCACCAGGCCGTTACGGACGCCATCCTCCGCCACACGCCACGCCTGGTCACTGGCTACGCGACCCTTCATGGCCTTCACCCCATCGACGCGGCACTCGACTACGCCGCCACCACCGTCTTCCACCGCATCACGGTTGGCGCACGGGTGTCTGACCTGCACCTCGCCTGGCGCATCCGCATCCCAGCGCGATGACCGCTCACCCTGCCAACGACGCCGCTGCGGACGCCTTCGGTGACCGGCGACGCCGATCATCGCGCAGTTCGTGGACTTGGAGACGTTCATGATCCCCGTTTTACGCCGCTGCGCGGCCGCCGCCGCGCTTGGAATCGCCGTAGCTTTGGCTGCCAGTTGCAGCGCCGGGCAGAGGGCCATCGCACCAGGCTCTCCAGGGCAGACCAGGGCCAGCGTCCCCGCTGCTTCAGCCAACGATGAGCTCGAGGAACTGGCCGACCGCCTGCAGCCGGCACCTGGTGACGTCAGCCATGGCAGCTTCTCGTACGTGACCACGCGCAGTTGGCCCGACCTGCCCACCAATGGTCCCTGGGCTTACCAGCGTCGGATCCTTGTCGAGCAGTCTTGGCGCGGTCCCGGGGGCAGCGGGCGCCTGCTGACCTGGAACGAAACCGCCGGATGCACGCCTGAGGAACCTGAGCAGCGATGGACCGCCGGCATGCCGACGACGATGCTCGGTGTCGACCAGCCCTCGAGCGATCCCGAAACTCTCCGGCACCAGTTGCTCCGCGATCCCTCCGCCCAGGCGCGCGACCTCATCGCCGTTATCTTCGCGTTGGCTCGCGAGCAGCACCTCCCGCAACCGGTGCGAGCGGCATCGCTTCGGCTGCTGGCCACGATCCCGAACCTGTCGCTCCACTACGACGTCACGGATCGGGCAGGCCGCGCCGGAATCGCGATCACCCACATCCGACCCGACCTCGCCAGCGACGGGCTCAAGGCAACCCTGATCGTCCACCCGGCAACCGGTCAGATCCTCGCCTGGCACGAACAAGCCGTAGACGCGGCCGGCAACCCGCAGCCTTGGTCACCCAGCGGCGGCTACATCGTCATCATCGCCAGCGAGCGGGTGGCCGACACCGAAAGTCCGTATGTTGGCTGCCGTGACGCTACCCAAGCCCGCCTTGATTTCCCGGCGTCCCGGCCTCCACCGACAGCGTGATCCGGGGCGGCGCCGGCAGCTGAGCAATGAAGGCCGGACATCCACGGGGGAAGATGTCCGGCCTTCATTGAAATGAAACCACAGAGGCGGATCCCGGCACCATCCCCGCCGCGGCTGTCGGAGCTACGCCGGCGAGGCTGCGCTCCAGCAATTCCAGGAAGGCCTCGGCCGGAGTCGACACGGCCGACCCTGCCTCCCGGTCGGCGTGCTGGCCATGTAGCCGCAACGCGAACTCCACGGTGGACCACTCCACACCGGCGCGAACCGCGGCCACGATCTCGGCCTGTTGACGCCGCAGCACCTCCTGGTGCTTACGCCCAAGCCGCGCTCGCAGCGGATCGCCCAGGGCCATCAAGGACAGCCGCTGCTCCAGGGCGAGGGCTTCGCGCCCTGTCGTCAGGAACGTGTTGATCAAACTCGCCGTGCTCACTCGCTTCCGTTCGTCCCCGCGGCGCTGGCCTCGTACGTTGCCAGGACCCTCAGAGCGGAACCACACACCGATCTTCGACCTCCTCCTTAGTCGTGTCCAGCGCCCGCGGTCCGTGGGCACCGGCCACTGCCGTCCAGCGGCCTCGAAGCAATCGAACGCACGTTCGATAGAATCCGGGGGTGGAGTGGGTCCGGGTCTGGGAGGTCACCACCACCTGGCACCGCGCCCTGGACTCTCCCCACGGAACAACCAAACTCGTCGAGCAGGCGCGAACCGCCGCCGAACTGCGCACCCTGGTCATGGCGGCCCGCGCCGACCCGCTTGCCTCCTACAGCCAACGTTCGATCCGTGTCCTCGACGGCGACGCGTCAACTCATTGTCGCAACAAGCACAGGTACTGGGTCCCCCACCTGGACGCGGGCCGACTGGGCGATGTGCCCGTGCGGGGGCCACCACGTCTGGATCTGCCTGGTCGACGGGTGCGGCGACATTCGCGCCGAGCCGGGCATCGCCGATGACTGCCGGCCCGTCCGGCCGCCGCAACTTCAGGCCGATCAGCCGTGGCCCTGACGCCGGCCACACAATCGCCCCGCAATTGGGCCCAGACGGGGCCGTCATCCCGGCAATAGAATCATTGGTCGCCATCACCTATGGATTCGCGCGCGCCACGCGGCCGCGATGAGAGGGCGACATCTGTGACCCGGAACATTTTGATACCCGACGAGGTGCGCGACATCGTTGGAGCGCAACAGGCAGCCGAGATTCTCGAAGGTCCGTGGCCGCCTGGATTTCGCTGTCCCTACTGCGGCCATGAAGACATCTTCGATGACGCGCGTCCTGCTGTCGCGGGTGTCAGGCTCGGACCGCCCGCCCTGGTGTTCTTCGCGCACCTCGCGTGTTCCAAGGAAGGCGTCCTACCAGACTTGGTGCCGGGCATCCCCGCGCCAAGCGAGCTTAGAGCCGGTGAAGCATTTGGCCTCATCGGCAGCAGCGTTGACACCGGGTGGCCATTCGTTTTGATCGAGACGGCGGTCGCCGCCTCAAGCATCGAGGGACCCGAGCCCGTCGACCTGGCCATCGCCGCCTGCATCCGGCAGGGGATGCAGCCCGTCGGGGGCCTCTCCCACATCCCGCCTCACGTCCCGGGGTGGAGGGTCATCCTGCCGAGCACCCGGCGGCCGGGCGTAGTGGTCGAGCCCGGGGGTAGACCTTTTTGGGCCCCCATGGCCGCCGTGCCGGACGGCTGGCCCGAGCTCGCCCAGCGGCACGGAGGCCGCTGCGGCGTTTACGTCGTCAGCCGCGCCGGGTTGAAGCTGATCGTGGCTCACGGCACCGACCAGGACCTGGCCCACGCGATCGCGCTGGCAGGCGACCGCGGACGTATGGCCGGTGTCTCAGCCGACGTAAGGTCTTGAGTATCGGGAAGCATGCACGCCTCGGCGCCGTGCGCGGCGATCTCGTCGAGGCGGCTGCGCGTTGCCGCCTATCCAAAGCTTGCCTGAGCCAGGCGACGCGAAGCCGGCCTGGCGAGGCCCCGACCGCGGCGGAATCGTCGAATTAGACGACGTCGACCACGCCGCTGTCCCGGCCGATCGCATTCGCGGCGGCCAGTACGCGGGCATACGCAGGCGTCTGGAGGGCGGAGGGCGTCAGGCACGACGGCCGGGTGGAACATGCGTACGGTCGTCGCTCAGGGGTTACGCCCAGTGCCAGATGCGGCGCCGGTCTCGTATGTCGTTCCAGCGTTCTCGCCGCAGCTGCGAGGAGTCCAGACTGGACGTCACGACGAACGCACCCGTAGCCCGCGCGAGGCACGCAGCATAGTTCGACCAGTCAGCCACCCACCGTTCGGGCAGGTCGCCGGCGAACTGCCGAGCGGTCACATCAACGATGTACGGGCCGCGACGGTGAGCGGGGTTCTCTTCTTCCAGGTCCACGGCCACGGCGCAATGCACAAACGCGATGGTGACCTGCGCGGGATCCGCCCAGCCGGTGATACTGACAGGGGCCGCCGTCACACCCGATGCCGCCAGACGGCGCGCGGTGGCCGGCGCCCAGATCAGGCAGTCACCGTCGACGGGCACGGGCTCTGGAACAGGAAGAGTCGCGACCAGCGGCCCGAGCAACGGGACCTCGATCCTCGGTGCGACCTGCGCGATCAGGGCACGCGCCGCGGGGCTCGGGTCGGCCAGGCTCGCGGCGCCGTGCACGGCTGCTTCCCGGCCCGAGGAGAACAACGGGGCCGGGCTGACGTAGCGGTGGGTGGCAGCGAGATCGTCGGCAGCCATGGTTCCCCACGGTGCGGCCAGCCGTAGTGCCAGCAGCTCGCGCGTGTCGTGGCAGCCTGCCCATCCTGCGCACACCCGCCGCGGCTCGCTGCCATAGCAGACAAGCACCGTGCTGGGCTGCAGAGCGGTGTCCAGGTCGTACGCGGTCAACCGCACGTACTCGTGTCGAGACCACACCCCGGAGGGCACATCGCGCCGGTATGGGCAGGCTGGGCATGGTGACGATGCAGGCCCGCTGATCGATGCGCCACCAGCCATTCACATCCCCCAGGTTTGGCCAGGGTCAGGGCCTTTGCCCGACGCCTGCCAGGCCGATGCTATGGGCAGGGGTGTCACTGAAGTCCATGGGGTCGCCGGGTTCGGGTCGCCAAATGCGGCGGCAACTACACCCACGCCAGGCTCGAAGACGGTCAAAGCACTCGAGGAGGGCCGTGCCTTGCGTCGAGCGAACTGCGTGGTGGGCCGCGGTTGGGGTCCCGCAGGGAGGATCTGCAGAAATTTGGGAGCCCAACTGCCAGCGCGTGTATGGGATGGGTCATGTTGGTCTCGGCCGTTCGGCCAGATCGACGGCAACGGCAAAGCGATTGTGGTGCACAGCCGCGTGGGACAGGCGTGCGCCTTCGAGGCGGTCGAGCACATTCCGGCACATCGCGGTGCGGTGCCGGGCAAGCAGATCAGTTGGCTCAACCACCTCTTCCATCAGGGTCTGGCCGTCCGTGGCTCGACCGCAGGCCATGAGCAGCGAGGCGACGTGCACGTTGACGATCAGCGCGGCTGTATTCTCACGAGGGCTGCCGTAGTGGTTCTTCCACCTCCGCCAGGCGCCTGTGGCCGTCATGGTCCCGTCTGTGCAACTACCGCTCGCGTGCAGGTAAATGCCGAGGGTCAGTTCAGCATGCACGAGACCGTCGACCTTGCGGGTCTCGCGCTGGATGGTGAGCAGCCTGGCGGCGAAGACAATGGCTTCGTGATGAAAGCCGAGTTGGTGGGCGAGCGCGGCGACTGCTTGTAGGGCGGCAGCTCGCCGCGGCGCTCCGGGCGGATCGACTAGCCAGGCACTGTTTTGCGCGTAGCGAGCCCAATGCAAGGCCGCCTCCAGATCAACCCTTCGAAGGGTCGGCGCCCACCTGCTGCAGGCGGGGCGTCCCCATGTCCATGTGTTCACGAGCTGAAGCTCGTACGAGGTGCGTTTCGCTGGCGCCGCGTGTACGGCGCTGGCGGCGTAGAGAAGCGCGAGTTCCATTAGAACCGGGTCCGGACCAACGGTGGTCGGATCAAACTGCGAAAGGCAACGCGCAGCTCGAAGTGCCGCATGCTGGTAGCAGGATCGGCCATACAGAGCGCGAACTGCGTTGAGAGCGCCCTCACTCACACCGTAGGTGGTCAAACTTCCCACCCTTCTCCGGTGAACGCGATGGCGTAGCTTGCGCCCGCTCCTGCCGCAATTGATGACGGAACCGTCACGCCAAGCAAGCTATAGATTTGCTCAAGTCGCCCGCTACTACACAGGTAGCAGTATCGCGGGTCGTCGGCGCGGTGTCTCGCCATGCCAACGCTCTGCCACTGACCCTGCGGTGCCCCTGGGTTCTAGGGCGCCCGGGGTCAGTGTTCACGCAGCGGCGAAATGCCGAAGGCCTCACGCCCCCCGTCGATTCCTGGCCGGCAACACCGGTTCGCGAAAATCGCTGGCCCCACGCGGACCTCGATATCTCAGCGTTGTCAACGATGCCTGTCTCCGACCGGCTTGGTATCGAATCCGAGTGCCAGGGCGGGCGCTGGCTGGGGGCGCGGAGGCGGGCGCTGGCAGCTCGGCGGCGAGCTCGTTGGGCTCAGCCGACGGACACGCCCAGCAGAGTCCTAGGTACTCAGCCGCGACAGCTGCTGCAGCCTTTCGGATTAAGGCGTGTTATGCGAGCTGGCACGTCAGCACTCGAGACGCTAACCAGCCAACGCCCCCGTGCTAGCGCGCAACCGACCAACCCCCGGCGTGAAAGGTGCTCGGTTAATTGGATGCCCCACGAGCGGTGGTTGCCGGACGGTCAGCGCCACCCGCGTCCGAGTTGCTTATCTCAAGCTCAGGCGTCCTCGATCTCCAGGACATCGCCATAAAGAATGCCGTTAGTACCGACATAAGCCTTCGGTTCATACGTA
>NZ_FZPH01000025.1 GCF_900188485.1 Asanoa hainanensis | reverse complement strand
ACCACAGGAACTCCCCAATGGAACGAAGCGAGCAAGGCACTCACCACGTCCGCTCGGGTGGGGAAGAGTCTATGAAGTGCGACCCGCCGATCGGATGGCAGGATCGCATCGGCTAGAACCACCAGCGATCCGTGATCCCGGACGGCATGGGCGCCGAGAGCCGTGCCGATACCGGCCGCTTCGAGGTCAGCTGCCGAACCCAGGCACAGCTCCGTGGCGCCGAAGACCTGGCCTAGCTCCTCGGCGCTGAGCAGCATCTCGGCCACACCTATCCGTAGCTGGGCGTAGCCGAGGATCGATGACGTGTCGAGGACGAAGCCGAACGCGGTCACGCGACGTGACGGGCGTCACGATCGTTGGCCGCCGCCCACGCCAAAGCGTCCTCGCGGCGGCGGCCCGACTCGGCGGCGAATCCTGCCTGCGCGGAACGCAAGCGCTCGGTCGCAGCCGATACTCGCTTCGGATCGACGGCGAACCCGTGCGCGGCGAGCACCTCGGCAGTGGTGCGGGGCGTCTGGGCCATGGCTCATTCTACGACACTGAAATGCAGCCAGGTACATCGGTGGCGATGATCGCTTCCAACCCAAACCGACTGCACGAGGGCAAAGGCCGCTGATCTACCCCAGGTTGAAATGAGTCACTTCCATCTAGCGGATGTACTCGGCGTGGCGCAGAAGGCCGCAGAGGGCTGCGGTGACGTGGCGCGGGCAGCAGCGCAGCTTGGCCACGATCTTCCAGGTCTGGGGGTGGCGATCTCGCGTTCGCCGCGAGCGCGGATCTTGGCGTGGGCACGGTAGACGGCCCCTGCCGGTGTGACAGTGTCGGCGGCGGCGTTCGATCGGCTCGGGCGGATGGTGCCGCCAGAATAGCCAGTTGTCGGCGACTTTTATAGCGTTCGCGCTGGTCAGCGCGCCGGCCATTGAGACTGTCAACTAGACCAAACAAATGTGGCTACGGGGCAGCCATATCTGGTTGTCAACGGCAGACTGATGCGCATGCGGATACGAAGCAGGCTCACGGGGCTATTCGCGGTCTCTGCGCTGTCCCTGGCCCTGACAGCATGTGGCAAGACCACCAATCCCTCACCGGCGCCCGCAGGCGCCACCACCACGACGGTCACCGAGGCACCGCCAGCCGATCCGAAAGAGGAACTCGGCGCCGCGGCGCGCAGGCTCAACGAGACGTCCCTGAAGATGACGCTCGAGTCGCCTGGGAGCACGAGCACCGGCAGCCTCGACCCGAAGGCGAAGCTCGGCGAGATGACGATGAAGCTGGACGCCGGTGGCCGCAGCGCCGAAGTCCAGGTACGCACCATCGGAACAGACGGTTACGTCCTGGCCAAGGGCGTGCCAGGCGTGCCGGGCGGCAAGTGGATGAGAATCTCCCTTGATCGACTGGCGGGCTCGACCTTCGACTTGTTCCCCGAGAACGACCCGGTCGGTGTCGGGCGCCTGCTGGGTGCGCTCTCGGACGTCAAAAAGGACGGACCCGGAACGTTCAGCGCGACGATTGACCTGACCAAGACCGCGACCAACAAGAAGGAAGCCGATCGGATGGGTGACGCCTACATGGCGCTGCCCTTCAGCGCGACCGTCGACGGCCACGGCCGGCTGGCCACCACCACTATCGACCTCAGCACCGCGGCAGACGGTGGCGGGAAAAACACGGCACGGTACTTCGATTTCGGCTCGCCGGTCAGCATCGAGCCGCCGCCAGCGAATCAGACAGTGCCCGCACCGGAGACGGTCGTGAAGCTCCTGACCGGGTAACCAGCAAACCAGTTGCGGAAACCAGTGCCAGGAAACCCTCGCTGGCGTCCCGTCCTGCTGGGCTCGCGCGCGAGGCCTTCGGATTTGGTGTTCTGAAGGCCCCGCGCGGTCGTATCAGTGGTGAGTCGTGTGCCCGCTTGTGCGAGGCTGCCAGTTTGTACCCGTCCACACTTCGATCGCGGCTGCGTCGGGCTGCTCCCGGCGGATCTGGGCAACAGCCTCCTCGGTGCTCCAGCTGCAACGGCTGGAATGCCGTAGTACGCATCGGCGACGAGGCGGTCACCCTGTATGACCATCGTGCGAAACGATGTCCGGCCCATGCGCGCGAAGCGGTCGAGATGCTGGCCCGTGAACGTCTCCTCGACCAGCGAACTGAGCACGCTGGACCCGTCAACCGGTTGGCCGTCCCGGTCTCGACATGCCGCAACGAAGGCGGACATCTCGGCGGGCCCAAACTCCGCGGGTCGCACCGGGCACCAACTCGGCGGGTCTCCCTCGCCGGTGTTCTCGACGATACCGACGAGCGTCCCGTCGAGCCGGAGCTCCCCCGAGTACGCCTCGCCGTCATAGGTGAGAGCGGCCCGCAGCCGGGTGGAGGGTCAGCCGACGATGCGGCACCGCGAGGCGGGTGTGAGGCAGAACCACCCCTTTCGTGTGGGCGGTGGCGTAGTTCACGGCGCTGACATGGCCTGCCATAGTTCTGCCTCCAAAGTCGCCGAGCATGCCTTATAATGATGCCTGTTTTAGTCCGCGTTCGCCACGTCTACCTGTGGTCCGACCGAAAGGGGTCCCCGATGGCCACCGCCGTGCTCGCCGCCGACAGCACTCAACGCCCTATCCGGCCTGCCAGCGACACGTGTCAGCGTCCGAGCCTTGGACGGTCCGCGCCTCGCGATACAGTGACTTGGTCTGCGGCTGGACTCGTCCGGGGCGGACTTCTGGAAAGCGGCCCGGACCTTGCCGCCACCTCTGATGAGGTGGATGGTCCGGGCCGCACCTCTACTCGAGGAGACGGGTCGGCTGTGGAGCAGCGGATTGTCGACGGGCAGCCGGCGACGGATCGCGCCGGCGCGGCCGAGTACCTCGGGATGCCGGCCGCGACGGTGAGCATGTACTCCTCACCGGGCCAGCGGGCACGGCGCGGGTGGCCCGACCCGCTGCCGGACCGTCTGGACGGCCGGGACTGGTTCGCGATTGCCGCGCTGGACGTCTACCGTGCGCGGCGCAACCCGGATCCGCAGCCGGCGCCGCTCGTCGATGATCCGGACGAGCTGATCGGCCGGGAGCAGTTCGCCAAGCTCCGCGGCGTCAAGGCCGCCACCATGACGAGTTACGTCACCAACTCGCTACCCGATTGGGATCGCGGACAAGACGGATACCTGCCGCTACCGGACGTCACCGAAACCGCGCGTCACGGCAGCACCTACCTCTGGACTCGGCGCCGCGCGCTCGAATGGGTCTTTCCAACCGCTCCCCGGAGGAGCAGCGGTCGACCGCCTGCGGCCCGGACGGTCACCCTCGATGACCTCAAAGCCGTCCTCGCCGCGGCCGGCGCCGACGCCCCCGCCATGAGCCAACGAGCTCTCGCTGCTGCCCTGACCGATCGGATCGGGGCGCCGGTCAGCATCCAGACCGTGAAACGGCTCCGCGCAAAGCAACGCAACAGCGACGCCCAGGCAGCGCACTGACAGAGGGGGCCCGCCCGGCCGCGACCGTGCGGGCCCCTTCGAAATCACTCAGAGACGTGGCGACGGTTGCGCTGCGGCCAACGCCCCCAATTGATGAAGGGCCCGCCCTCGCTCTGCCGCTGCGACGGCACTGGCCTCGGCGCCGGCTTCACATCATCCGGTAGGTCTTCTGCCGCTCCGAACACCAGCAACCCTGACCGGTCGACCACTGCGGTGGCTCTCTCGACCCCCGCCTGCTCGCCAGCGCGTCGGACTGCGGCGGCGACCGGATGCTCCGCCGGATCGGAACCAGGGCGCCACATCGGCCACAAGGGCGGCCCTTCTGGCAGGTACACCGGGTCCGCGCTGACGAAGCCGTGCCGCTGATACAGGGCACGGTTCCTTGGGTTGGTTGCCTCGAGGTAGGCGGCCGTGCCGGTCGAGTCGAGTACGCCCAGATACTCGCGGAGCAGGACGGTGCCGATCCCTTCGCCCTGGCGCTCCGGCTCGACGCCAAGGAACGCCAGGTGATGATGCGGATCGGTTGGGTGGTGCGGTGCGGTGGTCACCATCTTGATGGCGTAACGCTGGAAGTATTCACCGGCCGCCTGCTCGAGGCGGGCCTCGAAGTCGGGGTCGTCGGGGGCTGGCTCCATTGTCGGATACCAAAGCGCGACCGCGGTCAAATCAGCCGTGGTCTGCACGATGCCGTTTTCGAAGGCATGGTCCAGAACGAGGGTGAAGCATCGCTCGTAGACGGCGCGGCGGGTTCCCCGGTCGGCGATCAGCCAGTCACCGATTGGGCTGTCCAGGAAGCTACGCACGAGCACGGCGCGTAGCGCTGGGAGTTCCGCGTGCTCTGCGAGGCGGGTGTACGCAAGGGTGGGTAGCGAGGGCATGAAAGCGATTTCCCTTCAGCGATCTGAGTCAGACACCCACGCGGTGACTGCGCTGCATGTCGAGGCCTGAGTCCGGCGTTGCGGATGTCTCCACGCCGAGCCCGATCCGGGCAAAGATGTCGCTGCGCAGCCATTTGAGGATGGTGGCCCAGATCAGACCGACCGCAGCTATCACCCCGTAGGCCACTGGAAAGCCCCACGCGACTGGGGAGGTCGCGTCGACGTTCAGCAACGATCCGAGGTTCAGGATCGTGATGATCGCCAGGACGGCGAGGAAGATGCCGGCGAGCAGCGGCGCGATGACGCGGCGCCAGACGGGCTCGTCATGAGGCTCGCGACGGAAGAAGCCGATGACGGAAAACGACGTCGCCGCCATCAGGATGAGGACCCCCAGGCCGCCGATCGTCGTCAGCCGGGCGAACATGTTGTCGACTGGATCCCAACCGGCGATCGCGTAGGTCACGATGACGACCAAGCCGAGCGCTGTCTGCGCCAGCGACCCGTACTTCGGCGCGCCGGTCCGCCGAACGATCCGGCCGAACATGGGCGGCAGCACCTGCTCGCGTCCGAGCGCGTAGCTGTAGCGCGCGACGGTGTGGTGGAAGACGAGCAAAGCGGCGAAGAGGCTGGTCAAGAACAGTAGGTGTCCGATGTCCACAAAGGTCTGACCGACGTAGGGCACGACCAGGTTGAACATCAGCTCGGTGCCGTCGGCCTTCGCGCGGCCGACGAATGCCTCTGGCCCGGTGGCCACGGAGATTGCCCATGCGGACAAGCCGTAGAGTAGGCCGACGGCGACGATGGCGATGTAGGTGGCTCGGGCGATGGTGCGCTTAGGGTCGCGCGCTTCCTCCGAGAACACCACGGTGGCCTCGAACCCGACGAACCCGGCGACGGAGACCACCATCACCGCGGCAATCGACGGGTTGAGTAGTTGGCCTGGATCAAGCGCGTCCCATTGCACCGTTCCGCCCGCGGGATGGCTGATCATCACAGCGTCGTAGATCAGCACGATCACGACTTCGGCCAGCAACATCGCGGCCAGCACGCGACCGTTGAGGCTTACGTCCAGAAGGCCAAGTACACCGACGATCGCCCATCCCACGAGCGCACAGACCCACCACGAAACGCCTACCCCGAAGGTATCGAGAACCTGGGCAGCAACGAATCCGAACGCGCCGTACAGGCCCACTTGCATCAGGTTATAGGCCATCACCGCGACGCCCGCGGCGCTGACGCCAAACCTGCGCCCCAGCCCTCGGGTGATGTAGGAGTAGAACGCGCCGGCGTTCACGACGTGTCGGCTCATCGCGACATAGCCAGCGCTGAACACAGCGAGGACGAGAGCGATCACAAGGTAGCCGATGGGTACCGCGATCAGCTCGGTGACGGCAACTGCGGTGACGGCGCCACCGGCGATCACGGTCAGCGGCGCAGCCGCGGCGACCACGAAGAACACCACGCTGGGAACGCCGAGTTTGTTGCGCCGTAGGTGTTCGTTGACGATGGACGGAGAACTCGTTGGCGGCACGGGGCTACTCCGAGGGGTTGAAATGACTGTCCCAGCGCTACATGCGATGGGTTATGGCCTGCGCGCCGATCAGAGACCTGGTCTCGTCCAGCAGGTCGGCAAGCGGTGGCCAGAGGTTGTCGACGATGGATTCGAGGTACTGACGGTCCGAGCGGCGGCCACCGTCTAAGACAATCTCTTGCAGCTCAGCCGCGTGGATCAAGCCAAGAAGGCATGCGTCGAAGGGGTTCAATCGCTCATGGCGGCGCAGGGTGACGCTCAAGCGCGCCCACGACTGCGCGCCGACATTCGGGTCGGATGGCCTCCAGGACCCGGACCTTCGGCCGGGCACGAGGACACCCTCCTTCTTCAATCTGGCGATCACATCATCGCGTGCGGTGGTCGCAAAGAACTCGAGCCACGTACGCAGCGGGTGACGCTCGGTCCAGAAATGCATCCACATGTCACGGGCTAACTGATCTTGCGGTGGCGGGCCGTCGATCGGTGCGACATCCCGACCTTGAATGTGAAGGCGGTTCGCGTACAACAGTTCGGCAAGGAGGGCGGCCGCGAGCGTCACGGCGATTCCACGCTTGTGTAGCCGAGGTTTGCCTGTTCGGTCGTCATGCGCGATCAGATAGGTCTCGCCAGAGAACGTCAGGTCCCGCGACCGCATCGCCATTAGCGTCTCCTCGGTGATGGATTGATCAAGCCATCGGCTGCCGGCGATGTTACGACATGGGACGGCATTGTAGGACACCGAAAGCTCACAAGACTTAACCCTCGATCCATCGCTGTTGCCTAGCACTCAGCTGGCTCGGCCTGCGCCTACGTAGTTCGTCATGACCTCCTTCCCGATCAGCGCGCGCGTCTCGCTGAGCAGATGACGCAGGGGTAGCCAGGAGCCGTCCACAATGGAGAGCATGTGTTCTCGTACATAGCGCGGGGCTCCCTCTAACACGACGGCGTCTAGCTCAGCCGCGTTAATCAAGCCCGCAAGAGCGACATCGAGGGGCTCTAGGCCCTCTCGCGCTCGAAGCAGGGCGGAAAGCCGTGCCCACGACGAGGCCGCAACGCTCGGGTCGGTCGGCCGCCAGATGGTCGTGGTTCCGCGCAGCGTCCTGCCAACCATCGGTGCAATGACCCCGGCATCATGGAGGCGCTTGGTGACATCGTCAACGGCGGTCTCGGACAGGTAAGTCAGCCAGGTGCGGACGGAGTGGCGGTTCGGCCGCTCGACGGAGATCAATTGCCAGACCTGCAGAGCTAGCGAGTCGGTTGGCGGAGTTCGCCCCATTGGGATCAGTTGCTTGCCGTCGATGTAGACGAGGTTGTGGTAAAGCAGCTCCGCGAGCAGCGCAGCGGCGAGGGTTACCTCCAGCGTCCGGCTGCGCAGCCGAGGCCTGCCCGAGTGACCGTCGTGCGCCACGAGGAAGAAGTCTCCGGCAAGACTGATCTGTTCGGGCGGCAGGTCGACAGTCCGTTCAGGCG
The DNA here is from genome assembly GCF_900188485.1 of Asanoa hainanensis. GTDB lineage: Bacteria > Actinomycetota > Actinomycetes > Mycobacteriales > Micromonosporaceae > Asanoa > Asanoa hainanensis. The sequence goes on along the minus strand of NZ_FZPH01000025.1, from coordinate 79,767 downwards.
GGCACAATCCATGCTGGCGACTGCGCGCATACGCTCGAGATACCGGAGCGAGGGATCGGGCGTTTGCTTCCACATCGGCGGCCGTGGCGCTGGCGGTCGCGACGGCGCCAGCACCGTTCCCAGTGTGGCTGTCTGGAACCGTCGTCATTCTTTCGATCGCGGCAGCGATGCTGGCCGCTTGGCCAACTGCTCGTGCGGTCTCTGCTGGCTGACCGTCGCGAAGCGCGGCGATCGTCGCCTCGTTCTCTATCGCGAGCTCCGCGTATCGGCTCAGGGAGCGCAGCCCGTCATGGATCTCGACCACGCGGCGGTCCAGCTGAAATCGCATGTCGGCAATTGAGGGCCGACGCAGGGGCGGACTCAGCACGGCGTACTGATTGACGCGATAGATGGCCGTCCACAGTGGTTCCAGCTGTCGATACAGCAGATAGCGGCTGGGCCAGCCCAGGGCTTCGGTGACATATGGGCCGACGGATGGAACCACAAGACCACCGACCACCGCGCTGACAATGAGGATGGTTAACGCGCTCGACACCGGCGCCTCGGCCCAGGGCGGTTCGACGCCGGCGCCGACGAGCGCGAAGAAGGCGGCCTTGTGCAATCCGTAGGTCCCGCCCAGGACGACGGCCGCAGCTAGCAGCCGCAGCCCCAGGCGCAGGGTCGGCGACGGCACTAGCGGCGCATACCTCACCGGCATGGTCAGCACGCCCGCCGCCCCAAGGAGGCAATACCCGATGAACGCCGCCATATAGATCATTAATTCCGGCGTGTCCGAGTACCGGTTGGCAAGGTGACCAGGATCGTCGACAGCGAACTCGCCGAGGCTAAAGGCGACTCCCATCGCAGCCACGGCGACGAAGAGGATGAGCCACCGCCACAACGCCCGCCTGCGCGCGGTCGCGGGATCTGCGAGGAACAGGAACATCGACTGCATGGCTGCCACCGCGACCAGGGCGAGGGTGTGCGAGAGGTAACGAGCCAGGTTGGGCACACCGCCCCCGTTGGTGATCCACACATGCAATGGGGCCCACGCGAGGAGCACCGCGCCGCCAAGGCTGGAGAGCACGACACAGGCTGCAAGGAGCGCGGGGTTTCGCGAGTCCCGTCGGTACTGGACGGCCTTGTGCGCCGCAGCGGCAAACGCAAGGACCGCCGTGATCAAGGCGAGGGCGTTCACCTCCACCATCTCCGGTCGCCGGCCAAGGTCGCGCTGATTCGATCAATCACTCTGGCGTCGGCATTGTCGCCGGGACGTGGTCGCGGCGCTGGCGTCCAGCGCCCCGCGTACGACCGCAGGTAGGTCGCGAGCGCCTCGGCGTCGCGCTCGTCTTTCGTGGGGTAGCGGCTGGTACGGCCGAGTACGCGTTTCACGACCGCGGGATCGATATGTTCCAGACCGAGGGCCTCCCCCGTAAGGGGAATGAGGCCCACGTGGCCGAGGAGCATGTGGCACACCTCGTGGCATGCAATGTGCCCTGCGAGCACCGGCGGAGCGCTCTGGTCGACGACGATGTAATCGCTCCTGGGGGTGGCCAGCCACAAGCCACAGGTTGGGGCATCCGCGGTGTCGAGACGGAGGACGCGAAGTGGGCGTCCTCTTCGTTCAGCGACAAGCTGACCGAACCTCCAGGGATCAAACGGCGTCGGGATCGTGATCTTCAGCTCACGAAGTAGGGCTTCAAACCGCCGTCTCTGTTGCCCGTCCACCCAAGATCCACTCCCTTATGGCAGGTCGTGCCGCGAGCCTGGTCCCCGGCCCGCAAGGGCAAGGCCGGTGGCGCCACAGTGCGGACATCACGTTCAGTCGATCAAGACGTCACTATGGCGTGACGCGTTGAGGTTCGCAACGCGACACCTTCGCCGGGCCCACGTCAGACCCTCCGCCAGTCCTGTGGCGAGCTCTCGTCACCGTCGGCGTCGTCGAGCCCTTCCATCCGCCGCACCTTCGCCAACATTTCCGCCACGAGCTCGAGGTGCGCCGGGGACACCCCGCGCGCCCTGAGCACGATCTGTTGGACGGCGGGCTCCTGCATGGTGTCGTCCATCAGCTGCTGCACCTGCTCGCGCATCGCGACCGCCTCAGCGAGACGCTGCAGCTCGCCGGCAAATCGCTCGACGTGGGCGTGTTCGCCGAGCAGGTATCCAGGCGTGACGCCGAAGTATGTCGCGATCGCCGTCAGCTGGACCAGTCCGGGGTTTTCCCGTTCCCCGTTGGCCAGCTGGTTGATGTACTGCGCCGACATCACAACGCCCTGCTCGGATTTGATCGCTTCGGCGACCGCCCGGTAGGAGGGGCGAGAGCCCGGCTCGCGCACCGTTTCGAAGAGATAGGTGAGTCGATCCCCCAAGGTGCGCAGGACCGGCGGCCCGTCGCGATTCGTCATCGAAAGACCCCCGGTCTTCTGCTGCTGTCAACTACGTCGACCCCCGCCGTGGAAGGCTATCTCATGCATGGGTTGACAGACAGCGGGTGTTGGGTCCTAAGCTCCAATGCGTCGTCAACTGAGGGTTGTTGATGGCGGGTTACTGAGGATCCGCTCGGTTGACACTGGGGGGCTGGTTCCTCGGGCACCGCGACGCAAGACCCGCCCTCACGCGCGGGGATCTCCGGCGACCCACTTGAGATCCCCGCGTGGGTGGGGCTCCGACGCCTGGTCCGCGCCGGGAGCCGTGACAGCAAACGGGGACCGGCGAAGACGTGCGCGCGGACCGCGCGCTTCGCCAGTGCTGTCACGGCCAACTCGTCCGCGAGGAGAGTGCCGAGCCATGGACCAGAACACGCCCGCAGAGCCGGGCATCCCGTCGGTCGTTGACGCAGCCCGGGTCGGGTCATGATGTACGAGAGCTGCGTCCGCAATGGGCTTTTGTCGCAGCTGTGCCGGACGACAAATAGCCTGCGCGCACATCTTGAGCGAACGGTGCTTCGTGACGAAGACCTGCGCTGGTCGGAGTTCGACGCGCTCGCCCTGATCTGTTCCGAGCCCAATCTCCAGGTTCGCGCGGTCGTCGCCAAGACCGGGACCTCACGCGCGCGGATAGCCGAGATCCTCGCCGTGCTGGTACAGCGCGAGTTCGTCGAGCGGCGCGCTGGATCTGCTGGGCGCGGCGACAGTCTGCGGCCGACGCCCGTGGGCGAGGCGTTCGCCGCACGAGTCGGTCGCCTCATCGGCGACCAGGAGCGGCTCATCTTGGCTGGCGTGCCTGACTCGGTCGAGAGCCTCGTCGAGGATCTCACCTACGTTGCCGACCGGTCCCGGGACCTGGCCGCGCGGGCGCGGACGGCACGGGACGCGGCATGAGCACGATCGCAACGGCGCCGGCCGACCTGTCCCAAGCGATGCTCTGGTCCTCCGATGGTCCTCATCTCGACGCCAAGGTGAACCTCCAGGCCGCTCACCAGAATAAAGGGGACAGGCTCCAGCGCCGCGAGCACGCCCGCTCGGTCATAGCCGGGTTCTGCCAGTTCCTTGACCAGGATCGCCTGACCAGCATCGGGTTCCCCACTGCTTACGACCTGGACGTCACCGATCTGCTCCCCCTCATGGGCTACGTGCTCAACAACATCGGCGATCCCGTGGCTCAGGGTTCGGCGTTCCCGGCGCACACGAAGGCCTTCGAGCGGCAGGTCGTCGACTGGTTTGCGCGGCTGCTGGCCCCCGACCCGCGCAAGGTCTGGGGGTACGTCACTTCAGGCAGCTCCGAAGCCATCGGCTGGGCCCTTCTGCAGGCCCGAAGCCTGTACCCGCACGCGGTGGTCTATCACTCCGCCGACGCACACTTCAGCGTCAGTCGATGGGCCTATACCCTCGGATTGCCTGCCGTCTCGATTCCCACCGACGAGACGGGCGTCCTCGACCTAGCCGCCCTGGACCGCGCCGTTCGCCGCCAAGCCCGACGCCGCCAATGGCAGCCCCCGCAGGTAATCGTCGTCGCGACGATCGGCACCACCATGACCGAGGCGGTTGACGACGTCGCCGCCATCACGGCCATCCTCGACCAGGCCGGCATCACCCGCCGCTACATCCACGCCGACGCCGCGCTCTCCGGCATTCCGCTGGCGCTACTGCCGCCACAGCTTCGTCCACCGTTTGGGCTGGCTGACGTTGACAGCGTCAGCGTCAGCGGTCACAAGTTCTTGGGTGCTCCTATCCCGTCCGGCGTTGTCCTGACCCATCGTGCCCACATGGACGCCGCGGCGCGGCGTATAGCCTACGTCGGGACCACCGCCAACACCCTCCTGAGCTCACGCTCGGGACACGGGCCAGTCATGCTCTGGTACGCACTCCTTATCGAGGGAGAAGAGGGCCTTCGGGCCCGGGCCGATCACGCACGTCGGATCGCCAACTACACCGTCATGCGGCTCCGCGACGTCGGAGTCTGGGCCTGGCGACACCCCCACGCCATGACCGTCGTCCTTGATCGTCCAGCCGACGAGGTCATCCAGCGCTGGCACCTCGCCACCAGTGGATCCATCAGTCACCTGATTTGCATGCCTCGCATCACGACAGCGCAAATCGACGCGTTCTGCGACGACGTCGCTGAATCCGTGCGGCTCCGTCGAAGGAGGGCCGTGCGATGATCACCGTGCCGCTCGCCCCTGGCGATACAGAGCAACCGTCTACCAGCATCCGCGGGCGCCTGCTCGCGGTCCACGACGGTCGGGCGGTCGCCCGCGTCCTTTCGATGACGACAGTCGGCTGGCACTGCCACATCGTGGCCCGCCGCCGGCCGAGCACAGGACCTCGGCAGGAGATCCTCGCCAGTGCTGAGATCCTGATCGCTCGAACGACGATGGCGGTCGATCCGGCAGCTGATCCAGACGGATTCGCGATGGTCTGGCAGGCCAGAGTCACCACGATCTGGCAGGGGGGCCACATCGTTGCCCTCGCCAACGTCCTAGCGACCCGGCTTCGTCGCGCCGGGTCCGTCGAACTGGACGGCGATCCGACCGGCAGGGCGGTCCTGCTTGCCACCAACACGCGACCGGTAGGCCTGCGTCGCATGCTGACGCGGTTGACGGCCGCTAGATACCTTGAGCCGGTTCACACGGCGGAGGCGAGCAGCTCTTACCGTCTGCAACTGCCGGAGTGGGCCGCGGTTTCCCCAGGCGCTGGCTCCCAGGTACACCGCAGCGAACCACAGCCCGCGGCGGCAACGCTGCGATGAGACGCCTCAGCCACCGCGCCCGTGGCCGGAACCCTAGCCCTTCCACCTTCCTCAGGGTGCCGCTGCCCGCCGCCATTGCTGCAGCCGACACCGCAGATGAGCCTGCACGACAAGCCGATCACTACACACCCTAGGAGTAAGCGATCATGCATCACACCCAACTGGCGCCAGCGCAGGCCGAGGCTCGGCGTCGGCCGCGCCTGCGGACCGGCGGCGTTCCACGACTTCTCGCCGGCGCCATGGCCCTTCTGCTGGCAGTCGCCGTCGCCGGGTGCAGCGGGTCCGACGACCCGTACGAAGGCTCGGGTGGCAATCCGCCGTTGGTCCAGCGCGGCCTCGGCGATCAGTCGTCAACGCCTACAGGCGCTCCGGGAGGATCGGGTAACGGTTCGAAGTATCCCGGTGCTGAGGACTGCGTCGGGAAATTCGCGCAGGCATGGTCTCAGCCAACGCTCTCGAAAGAGGCATGGCTCGGCCAGGTCAAGCCGTTGGCCGACCCACAGATGAACAAGTACCTCGACACCATCGACCCCCAGATCATCAAGTCCACACAGGTGCAGGGCATGCCCGAGCCGGTCACGATGACGAACCTGATCGCGACTATGAACGTCAAGACCGACGGTGGAACCCTCCGCATCACATGCACCTACTCGGTCGACGGCTGGCGCGCCGCGAGAGTCGACACGCAAGGCAGTTAGTCCAAACCCCGCGACGGCGACCTCACCGGCCGCCGCGGGCCCTCCGCGTGCCGGTTCCACCTGCTCAAGCTGCCGACGGCGCCTGGCACATCGCGCCGGCGCCCGGCCGGGGCTACGGACCATCGCCACCAAAGCCATTCACGACAGCTCAATACGACCACCTCACCACCACAAGGGCTCCGGGGGAACAGCATGTGCGGTATCGCTGGATGGGTCGACCTGACCCGCGACCTCACCAATCGGACTGACGTCATCTCCCTGATGACGAGCGTGCAGAGCCACCGAGGCCCAGACGGTCACGGCACATTCGTCGACACCCACGTCCTCCTCGGACAGCGCCGACTGGCCATCATCGATGCCGACGGGGGCGCCCAGCCGATGTCGAGGATGCCGCTCCACAGGACACCCCCGTCTGGGCGGCCGTTGATTCTGTCACCGCTGGCCCACCGCCTGAAAGCGACCATCGTCTACAACGGCGAGCTCTACAACGCCGACGATCTCCGCGAGCAACTGCGGCCACATGTGCCGCCGTTCCGAACGAGGTCCGACACAGAGGTCGTACTCGCGGCCTACCTGCGGTGGGGAACCGCATTCGTCGACCACCTCGAGGGGATGTTCGCCCTCGCGATCTGGGACCCCCAGAACGGCCGGCTCGTGCTCGCCAGGGACCGGCTCGGAATCAAGCCGCTGTTCTTCGCCCCGGTGGCAGCTGGACTCGCGTTCGCATCCGAGATCAAGGGCTTGCTCGCTCACCCTGAGATCTCGCCGCAGGTCGACGCCGACGGGCTCAACGAGCTGTTTGCCATGTTCCCCTGCCGCTCCCCCGGCTCCGCTGTATTCCGCGGCATTCACGAGCTCGAACCCGCGCACCTGGCGGTAATGGACCACAACGGCATCAACACGTCGCGGTACTGGGCGTTGGAACCGCACGAACACACAGACGACGCCGAGACCTCAGTCGCCACGGTCAGATTCCGACTACAAGAACTGGTCCGCTCCCACCTTGTCGCCGACCGCCCGGTCGCCGCGCTTCTCTCCGGCGGCGTGGATTCCTCCGCGATCGCCGCGCTAGCAGCTGCGGAGTTCGCGGCGAATGGGCAGGGCAAACTTCACAGTTTCACCATCGACTATCTAGGCGGCAGCGCCTCTGGACCGTCGCTCATCCACGTCGACCGCGATGCCCCTTACGCGGACGCGGCCGCAGCACACATCGGCTCAGCGCACCACACCGTGCAGGTCAGCGCCGAGGACCTCGTCGCCGCTGAACGCGCCACACTCCATGCCCTGGACCTGCCCGGCCCCACCAACGTCAACGTCAGTCTGTACCTCCTCTTCCGGGAGGTCTCTGGGACCGCGCCCGTCGTTTTGTCTGGCGAAGGCGCAGACGAGGTCTTCTCGGGATACGGCTGGCACGACGATGTCGCCGACATCAAGCCTCTGGGCTGGCCGTGGTCACGGACATTCGGTTCCCCCGTCGACGTGCTGTCCCGCGAGGCCGACGCCACGATGAGACCGAGGGACTACGAGGCCCAGAAACGCGCCGACGCGCTGCGCGTCGTGCCCCGCGTTCAGGGCGAGCCGTCCATCCTTCGCTGGCGGCGCCAGGCGATTCATCTGACGATCACCCACTATCTACGTTTCCTGCTGGACCGCGCCGACCGGTTGGCGATGGCGTCTGGTGTCGAAACGCGCGTGCCCTTCCTCGACCACCGCCTGCTCGCCTACGTCTACAACGTGCCAGCGGGCACCCGCCGGCTTGGCGGCCATGCGAAGGGCCTGCTCCGCCATGCGGTCGCTGACCTCCTCCCGGAACAGGTCACGTGGCGGGCCAAGAGCGGCTACCCGTCGTCGCACGCCATGAGCGCGTGGCAGGCGACCGTGCGCGAACGCCTTCACGCTGTGATCACCGACCCGACATCGCCAATCCTTCCGCTCGTCGACGCGGCTGCGATTCGCCACCTTCTCGCCGGCCGCGCCACCGATTGGCGGAACGAAATGAAACTCGGCTACTTGCTCGACGTGAACACCTGGCTGGCGGACTACCGGGTTTTCATTCGGTGACGGTAGACGAGGACTCCAACGTTCTATATAATGATACCCCGTTAGCATGATCCAGGTCAGCGGACGTCTGAACGAGGCGCATAGGCGTTCATCACCGTAAGCCGCGCATCGGCCGGCATGGGGAGGAGACAACATCATGAGGCGACGCACCGACCGCGCCCGGCTGCTGCTCGTCGCGTCAGCATGTGGAGTGCTGATCACCGGCGCCGCCTGTTCAGATGAGGCTGCGACTCCCGGGCTGGCCGGATCGCCGACGGTGGTGGCACCCAGCGCCACGGAGGATCCAGCCCAGGCTCAGGCGCGCACGGACGTGATGGCTGTCTACAGCTTTTACCGCACGGCCTACCAGGCGGCCGCCAGTAAGGCGGACTTCAAGTCGAAGGAACTGCCGAAGTACGCCGCCGAGCCGCTGCTCGGTCAACTCGTCAACTCGTTCGCGCAGATGAGGGAGGCCGGTGTCGTCAGCCGAGGCGAGTCCATCTGGGATCCGACGGTCGTCGACGTCGACTTGGATGCCAGCCCGGCGATCGTCACGATCGAGGATTGCCGCGACACCACCGCGGTCGTGACCGTCAGCGCAAAGACCGGCAAGCCGATGCCGGCGCCGAGTAACCAGGCGAAGAAGTATGTCGTGGTCAGCAAGGCCAAGAGTGTCAATAACCGGTGGTACATCTTCGAGTCCACCGGCGATCGGAGCCGGCCATGTTGACCCGCCGGATCGGCGCGGTCGCCTCGGCCGTCATCGCCACGGCGGCTTTCGCGCTCGTCTCGGCCGGTCCCGCGTATGCCGACTACTACCAGTGCACGCCCGACGGCGAATACTGCTGGTTAGTGGTGGAGACGCCCGGCGGCCCCGGTGAGGGCGGCGGCGGGGACGACGGCGACCCCAGCGGCGGAAGCACCAATACGTGCGAGTGGCAGGGCCAATGGGTGAGCTGCTTCCAAGAGGGCTTCGGGTGGTTCAACGAGTCCGACGGGTGCTACTACATCCTGGAGTCCCCACAGCCCGCCGCTGGCGACCCCGTGTGGGAGGGCCACGCACCCGGCGACGGGGCCATTTACCGCCAGCGTTGCTTCGGTGACTTCCTGGGCACGCCGGTGTGGCGACAGAGTCCCCCGCCTGGGCAGCCCGGCTCGATCACGCCCGCCCAGCTCGCCGCCCGGGCGATCCGGGCGCTGCCGATGGGCAAACCCCAGATCAGCGTGGCTCCTCAATCCACCGGCCGGGGCCTCGTCGGCCTACCCGTGTGGATGTGGACCGCCCAGACCCCGACGAGTTGGGGCCCCGTCAGCCGGACCGCAGCAGTCCCCGGGCTGGCGGTCACTGCGCGGGCCGAGGTGACCAGGGTTGTCTGGGCTATGGGTGATGGCGGAAGCGTGACCTGCACAACCCCCGGCACGGCGTACCGGCCCGCCTTCGGTGGCGCTCCGTCACCAGATTGCGGCTACCGGTACGAGCGCCCCACTCCCCCCGGCGGCTTGTTCACCGTCACGGCCACTGCCACCTGGACCATCCAGTGGTGGGTCGTCGGGGGCGGCGAGCGCGGTGACGCCACCGCCACCCGCCTGTCGCAAACCACAGTTCAGATCGACGAGTTGCAGGTGGTAACCCGATGAGCCTGACCGCCCCCACCCGCCCAGGCACTGCCAGCCCAACCGGGCCTACGGCGCCGACCGTCGCCCGCGTCCAGCCTCGACGGCGCAGCCCGATGTTGGTCGCGCTCGGCGTGGTTCTGACCGTGCTCGGCACACTCAGCGCCTGGGCGTACACCGCCGCGAGCGGGCCCGCATCGTTCCTGGCGATCGCCCGGCCGGTCGCGGTCGGCGTTCAGGTTGGCGAGGACGACCTGCGCGTGGTCAACGTCAACAAGGCACCAGGCCTGCAGCCGATTCCCGCACGTGATCGGGGCAAATACGTCGGCCGGTACGCGCGGGTCGACCTGGTCCCAGGCACTCTGCTCACCGCGGAACAGATCACGGACACGCCGATCCCCGCGCCCGGCGAGCAGTTGTTCGGCATCGAGCTCAAACCTGCGCAGATGCCGGCCACGCCGCTGCGCCGCGGCGACAAGGTGCTGCTGGTGGTGACCCCAGATCCGCGCGTGGCCGTCGTACCGGACGCCAAGCCCACCAATCAGCCGCCGGCCGCCCCGCAGGCCATCGAGGCGACCGTGGCGAACGTTGGCGCCCCGCAGACCGACGGTCAGGTTGTGGTCGACGTCGTCGTGCCCCGCCGAGATGGGCCGAGCCTCGTGACGCTGTCGGCGCAGAGCCGGTTGGCGCTTTCCGTGTTGCCCCGGAACTGAAGACATGGCCCTGATCGCGATCGCGTCCGCAAAGGGCGCGCCCGGAGTCACTGTCACCAGCCTCGCCCTCACCCTGGCGTGGCCGCGATCGGTCATCCTGGCCGAGTGCGACCCCGCCGGCGGCACCATCCAGGCTGGCTACCTGGCCGGCCAGATGACCGCCGACAAAGGGCTGGCCCGGCTGGCCATCGCCGAGCGGCATGGACGCCTGGGCGCCGACGTCGGCGCCCAGCTGGTCGACCTCGGCGTCGACTCCCAACAGCATCACCGATGGCTTCTGCCCGGCCTCTCCGATCCGGCGCAGGCCGGCAGCGTCACGCCGGCGATGTGGACTCGACTGGGCGGTTATCTGGCCGGGCTCGAGGACAGCGACCCGGCGTTTGACGCCATCGCTGACTGCGGCCGGATCCCGGCGCTCAACGCGCCCCTCGGGCTGATCTACCACGCTGAGGTCGTCCTGCTCGTAGTCGAGCGAACGATGCAGGCCATCTCCTCTGCCCGCCCGCGAGTGCTGATGCTGCAACGCGAACTCGAGCAGCACGGCGTGGGCGTGCTGCGCCTGCTGGTTCGCGGACGTGGCCCGTACAGCAGCAAAGAGATCGCCGAGCAACTGCAGGGGCCTGTGCTCGCCGATCTGCCGCATGACGAACGGACTGCGCGGATTCTCAGCCGCGGGGACGGTACGCCACGTCACAACGCAGACCTGCTGCGCGCGGCCCGATCCATGCAGGAGCCCATCAACCAGCTCATCCAGGTCCGGCGAGAGGCCGCCGTCGAGCTCACGGAGGCCGGACGTGCCCAGTAACACCCCGGTCTTCCAGCCCGGCTGGACACCAGAGCAGCAGGCCAACGGACGACGACCGCGCCGGCTCACGCCCGTCGACCTACCAACCGCAGAGCCCGCGGCGCCTTCGCTGGAGCCTCGTATCTGGGCCCCACCCGCCGAGTCGCCGGAGGCCCCGGTCATCGACGAGGCGTTGGTACGCGACCTACAGGCGTTGGTGAGTGAGCGGGTCGGGACACACCTGCGCGGTCGGGAGACGGGCTACGAGGAGCAGCGCAAGGTCACGATCGAGGTGGCGCGCACCCTGGTGCGTGAGCACGCCGACAACCGCCACGGTGCCGGCGAACACCTACCCGACGGGTTTGAAGAACAGCTGTTCACGGCGATCGTTGCTTATCTGCTCGGTCTCGGGCCGCGACTTCAGGCGTTGGTCGAAGACCCCGAGATCGAGAACATCCAGGTCAACGGGCATGACCGGGTGCGTGTCGAATACGCCGACGGCCGCGTCGACGAGAAGAGCTTCTCGGCGGCAGACAGCGACGACGAACTCATCGACCACTTCCAGCGGTCGGCCTCGCGTACCTCCGCAACCGAGCGAACACTGTCCACCTCCAAGCCGATCCTGCACCTGCGGCTACCGGACGGCGCCCGACTGACGGTGATCTACGTGGTCACGCCACGGCCAGCGGTCGCTATCCGCCGGCACCGGATCCGCAAGGTGTCCTTGGACGACATGGTCGCCCGGCACGCGATGACCGCCGAACTCGCCGCATTCCTCACCGCCGCGGTGCGCGGGTACCTCAACGTGATGATCGCTGGCCTGCCCAACTCCGGTAAGTCGACCCTTTTGCGCGCCATGGCCAGCGGCATACCGCAGGACGAGTGGTTCGCCACCTTGGAGACGGTTTACGAGCTCGGCCTGCACGAGCACGGCACCCATCCGTGGGTCGTACCGTTCGAGGAGCGCGAGGGCCACGGCGAACTCGGACCAGACGGCCGGCCCCAGGGCGAGATCTCGCTCACCGACCTCTTCCCGCACATGCTGCGCATGTCGATGACCCGGGTGATCGTCGGCGAGGTCCGCAGCCAGGAGATCGTGCCCATGTTCGACGCCATGAACACCACCCATGGCAGCCTCAGCACCATCCACGCCCGCCATCCGCACGCCGTGTTCGACCGACTCGCCGAACTGCTCATGCGCTACGGCGCCAGCCGCAACCGGGAGGGCGCCTACCTGACCGTCGCCAACGCGCTTGACCTCGTGGTGTTCGTGAACATGGAGCGCAGGCCCGGAATGGCGCCGCTGAGGTACGTCTCTCACGTCCTGGAAATCAACGGGGTTGCCGAAAACGGGACCATCGCCCGAAGCGAGTTGTTCGCCCCGCCCCAGCCTGGCGCCGTCGCAATGCCCACCCACGTCATGCCCAGCGGCCGGGTCGGCGACGCCCTTGCCTACGGAGGCTTCGACCTGCAACTACTCGGTGGACACCAGCAGTGGGGCGGCCGCTGATGCTGCAGCTCTTGGCCTCGCTCGCCGCCGCCGCCCTCGTCAGCGGGCTCCTTGCGCTCGCCACCGGGATCGTGGGTACCCGACGACCGGCCCGTCCACCGTCGCGGTTCGGGCAAGCCATACGTCGCGTGTGGTTGGGAGACGGGCTGTCTGCCAAGCAACGTCAACGGCGCCAGGCCACGCAGTGGGCCGCCGCCGCCGCGGCGGTGGCGGTCTGGTTCTACACCGGCATCCCGATCGCCGCGCTCATCGCCGCCGTGGCCGTGATCGGTGTGCCGTGGCTGTTCACCGCTGGACGCGAAGAACAGCGGGCCATCGATCGGCTCGTCGCGGTCGAGGTCTGGACCCGGCGCCTTCACGACCTGGTCGGTACCGGCGTCGGCCTTACCCAGGCGATCATCCGAAGCACCCGCGACGCGCCGCCCGCGCTGGCTGACGAACTCAGCGACCTAGCCGCGAACCTGCGTGCTGGCGTTCCCACTAGCGACGCCCTTGACCGGCTCGGTGCCCAGCTCGCGGATGCCAGCGCCGACGAGGTGCTGGTCAGGCTCAAGCTGCACTCCACCGACCGGGGGCCACGTCTCACCGACGTACTGCAGCGGATCAGCGCCGGTATCGCCCAGGAAGTCGAGATGCGGCGCGAGATCTGGGCCGACCGGGCCGACCCCCGCCTGACGACGAAGTTCATGACCGTTCTCTCGGTGGCCACCCTCGTGCTGCTCTTCTCCAACCGGACCTACATGGCGCCGTTCGCAACAGTCCTCGGCCAGCTCGTGCTATTGCTGTCCATCACCGTCTTCATCGGCCTGCTCGTATGGATTCGCCGGCTCAGCCAGCCCACCCGAGTGCCCCGTTTGCTCGCTCCCGCGGACGGAGGTGCGCCGTGAGCACAGGAATCGCCGTAACGATGGTCCTCGGCGGACTCGCCGGCTTCGGTGCCTACCTCGTAGTCCGAGGCGTCCTGCCCACGGTCCCGGCGCTCGGGCCAGCCCTGCAGCGCATGCACCCACCCATGACCAGCACCACGACCACGACCAGCGTCGAGGACGGGCGGCTGGCCCAGTGGGTCGCCACCCGATTCGGCTCCCGACTTCGCCCGCCGCAGCAGGAACTGCAGCTCATCGGACAGAGTGTGGAACGGTACGTGCTCGAGAAGGTCGGATACGCCGCGGTCGGGCTGCTCTTCCCGCCGCTGATGACCCTCATGCTGGCGATGTTCGGCCTCGCGCTGCCGATCGTCATCCCCGCGATCGCGTCCATCGCCCTCGCCGTGCTGCTCTTCCTCCTCGTCGACGTCAGCATCAAGCAGAAGGCCGCCGCGGCCCGCGAGCAGTTCACCCGCGCGGTCGCGGCGTACCTCGACCTGGTCGCCCTTGAGCGCGCCGCCTCCCACGGGCCGGTCGAGTCGTTGGAACGGGCCGCGCGGGTCAGCGACAGCTGGGTGTTCCAGCGAATCCAGGCTGCGCTCGACGGCGCCCGGTTCGCCTCCATCCCGCCCTGGGACGGCCTCAGCCAGGTCGCTGAAGAGATCAACGTGCCGGAGCTCGGCGACGTCGGCGACATCATGCGCCTTTCCGGGACAGAGGGCGCCCAGGTGTACCAGACCTTGATCAGCCGCGCCCAGTCCTTGCGGGTGGCGCTGCGCACCAAAGAGCAGGACCGGGCCAACACCGCGACGACCTGGCTCTACGTACCGACCAGCCTCACCGTGCTCGTGCTGTTCGTGGTGGCCGGCTACCCGTTCCTCATCCGCCTCGTCACCGCCTGAAAGGAGACACCGCATGCCCCTCATCGAGATCCTGGTCGGATACATCCGGGCCCGAGCCGCCGAGGTCAATGACGACCGAGGCGCGACCGCAATCGAATGGGCGATCTTCGCCATCCTGGCCCTCTTGATCGCCGGCCTGGTCGCGGGCGCGATCACCTTGGCCGTCACCAACCGGCTCCCCTCGATCGTCTGACCATGGGCAACGATGGCCACGCGCCGAGAATGCCAGTACCGCAGCGGTGCAGGCAGCTTGGCGCGCGGCTGCGCGCCGACGACGGAGCAGCCGCAGTCGAGTACATGATCATCGCCCCGGTGGTGCTCGCCCTGTTGTTCTTGGCGATCCAGATCGCCGAGTATTCCTACGCGCGATCGATCGCACTGACCGCGGCGCAGCAGGGCGTCGACGCCGGCCGGGCCTACACCGGGGGCCCGGGCGGGGCATTTGAGGCAGCCAGCGATTTTGTCGACCAGGCCGCCGGTAGCAGCCTTTCAGATGCCAACGTCCGGGTGAACGCCGGACCCGAGCAGGTCACCGTGACCGTGACCGGCATGAGTCCGTCCTTGGTGCCTTGGATCCCCGGTTGGAATGTCAGCCAAACCGCCACCGGGCCTGTCGAACGGTTCACTCGATGAGCAGCATTAGCGCTCGGTGGCGTGCGCTGCGGTCCGCCGATGACGGGTCGGCGGCGCTGGAGACGGTGATCCTCGCCCCGCCCTTGCTGGCCTTCCTCGCGCTCGCCGTCATTGGCATGCGCATCGAGGTCGCCGCCGGCGCGATCGAGACCGCAGCACACAATGCAGCGCGCGCCGCGTCGATCTCGCGTTCGGCGGCTGAAGCGCAGGCTAACGCCGAGGCCACCGCGAACGAGTCCCTGTCCAACCAGGGGCTGTCGTGCGACCCGGTGGTCGTGGTTAACACCGCTCAGTTCGCGCGGCAGGTCGGAACGCCTGCGGCCGTCAGTGTCGATATCACCTGCAGGGTGAGCTTCGCGGACATCGCGGCGCCTGGCATGCCGGGGGCGAGAACGGTTGAGGCATCCTTCACCTCGCCCATCGACTGGTACCGGGCAAGATCCCTCGCGTTCGGGATTACCGAATCGGGCTCTGCTGCAAGTCTGAGCGCGGGTGGCCTGTGATGAGCCCGGGCTCCCACCGGCGCTCCGGAGGGCCCCGATGAACAGGGTGATTGCGGCATCTCAAGACAGCCTGGCCAAGAAGAACCTCAAAATTCTTGAAGCGCCGAGGAGACGCCGCCTGTGTGCCGTTGCCCGCGATGACGGGCGGGTCGCCCTGCTCGTCCTGGTGCTGGCGTTCGGCGTACTCGTGATGATCGGACTAGCGGTGGATGGCGGCGGCAAGATGCGTGCCCTCAAGCGGGCCGACTCCATCGCGATGGAGGCGGCACGGGCGGCAGGTCAGTCGATCCAGCTTCAGCTCGCCGTGCCGGGCGGCGAGAAGATCGTCGATCCCGCAGCGGCCATCGCGGCCGGTGAGAGCTACCTCGCGGCCGCCGGGGCGGACGGCGAGGTAGCTCCCAGCGCGGACGGGCAGAGCGTGACGGTAACCGTCACCATCACCTACCAGACTCAGATGTTGTCGCTGATCGGTATAGGCGAGCTCCCCGTGGCTGGGCAAAGCACGGCGCAGCTGCTCACCGGGTGAAGGGTCCAGCGGGTGCGCCCGGTTCACTGCGCGCGCGGATCGGTGATGGGATAAGGGTTTTCGCGCTTGGCGAGAGAGGAGGTGCGTGATGCGAGGCCCCGTCCGTAGCGCTGGCCAGATCGCGTCTGGCGTCGCAGCACTGGTCACGCTGTTAGGACTGCTGGTCGGTATTCCAATCGCGCTGGTGCAGCTCGCCGCCATGCCGGACCGGCTTCCCACCCTGGCCGAAGCAGGCCAGGCAATGATCAGACCAGACGAGAGCGGCGCCCTGTTCATCGCGGCGGTCGCGGTCGTCGGCTGGCTGGCCTGGCTGTCGTTCGCCGTGTCGGTGGTCAGGGAGGTTGTGGCGCACGTACGCGGCCGAGTCGCCCGTCGCCTACCTGTGCTGGGACCCCAGCAGCGAGTGGCGGCTGTGCTGGTCGCAGCCGTCAGCCTGCTGGTGGCCGGGCCGGCCATCTCCGCCACCGCAGCGCCGGCGCCCGCCACCGCAACGCCGTCGTCGGCGGCGGTCGTCTCGGTCGACCTCACGGCCAACACGGGGACCGTGCTGATCAGTGCCGACCCCAATGCCCGCGCTGAGTCACCTGACGGCGACGAGTACCGCGTCGCGAAGGGTGATTACCTTGGCGGCATCGCGGACCGGTACCTTGGCGACTTCGATCGCTACCCGGAACTCGCCCGCCTCAACGACCTGCGGAATCCGGACCTAATCCGTTCGGGCCAGGTTATTGAGCTCCCGAAGGGCGCCGTCGAGCGGGGAGCACGACCACACGCGACCGGCAAACTCGTCGACCGTGATCCGGCGGTGGACCAGCCCGCTGTCCCCGCAGACGACCCCGAGGTGGCCAGCGCCCCCGCAGACGATGGTGCAGGGCCTGGACCTACGCGGACGGCCGCGCCGACATCCACTCCAGCGAGCGCAGGCTCCGGGGCGGCGACCGACCCTGTCGCCCCGAGTCCAAATGCGACGGGCGCGGCGGCCGAGCCAACGTCAACCCCGAGTACCGCACCCGCGAGCCCGACGCCTAGGCCAAGGGTGCAGTCTGCTCTCACCGATGACCAATCCGAGACAGGCGGCGACGCTCGCGACACCACACTTCTGCTGGGCGTGCCGCTTATCAGCGCAGGCCTGCTCGCGGCGCTAACTCTCACCACGCTGCGGCGGCGACGCCGCCGCCAGGAGCAGCACCGCCCGGTCGGCCGGCGGCTGCCCGAGCCCGTTAGGCCGGAGGTGGAGGAGGAACTGCGGGTGGTCGCGCAACCGATCGCGGTGGACCGGCTCGACCGGGCGCTGCGAGTCCTCGCCAAGGCGCTGGTCGATCGTCCCGCCGAGCAGATGCCCGACATCGTCGGCGCGTGGCTGACCGGCGATACGGTCAACCTCCTTCTCACCAGGGCCTGCCCGAACCCGACCGCGCCGTGGATCGGTGACGAGACGACATGGACGCTGCCCGGTGACGTGGAGCTCCTGGACGTCGACGGCCAGATCGCGCCGCTGCCGACCCTGGTCACGGTCGCATCCCGCCCCGGGGTCCACTTGCTGCTCGACCTGGAGCGACTCGGGGTCGTGTCCATCACCGGTCATCCCGAGCGCAGCGCCGACCTCCTGCGCTACCTCGCTGCTGAACTCTCCTGCAACACCTGGAGCGACCATGTCGAGGTCACCGTCGCAGGATTCGACGCCACCGAGACGGGCGAATTCATCGCCCTGGCTGGCGACCGAGTCAATGCCGCTCCGAGCGTCGCGGTCGCTATCGACCGGATCCGTCGACGCGCCTCCCAGGTCGTGCAGTCACTCGACCATCTCGGGGCCGACGACCCGCTCTCCGGCAGAGTCGCGGACATCGCCGCCGATGCGTGGATGCCGCACGTCCTCCTGGCGCACAAGCCGGACCCGGACGAGATCGCCGCACTCCAGGCCTTGGACGACGATCTCACCGCTGCGGGTCGCTGCGCTGTTGCTGTCGCTGTCGTAACTGACGGAGAGGTCGGGCGCTGGCCGGTCTCGATCGACGCCAACGGCCGTTTGACGGTCGAGTTTCTTGGCCTGAGCGGCAGCGATGCCAGCCTCATCGCTGCCCGACTGCCCCGCGGCGAACTGGGCGACCTCGCCAACCTTCTCACCACCGCCCGGCAGGGCACCCGCAACGCCGACCCAACGCCGGCCGCGGCGGTCGATGACGACTGGCCGCTGGTCCCGCCCGCGCCGGAGCCGGAGGTTTGGGCCGAGGGCGCCGACGCCGCCGGCGGCCTGCTCGACGAGCCGCACGCGCCCACTGCGACCGAGGACCGCGATGCATCCGTACCGAACCGGGCCGACCAACCCGACGAACCTGCCTCCGGTGAGACTGTCGCCGCGGTTCTGTCCGCTGGCCTCGGCCCCGTGCCCGACTCCGCCGACGTCAACGCGGCGGGAGCCGACGCGGCCAAGGTACCGGCTATCGTCGCCCTGCCATCCCTACCCCTGCGCACACGCCGACGCGTGACGTCGCCGATCCGGCGTCGGCACAACGACCCGAGTCTGGACGCCGACGTGCGCCGGTGGATCGAAGGCGACCCCACAAGCCCGCGTATCGCGATCCTCGGACCAGTCACCGTCGAGGCCCCCGGGCGCGTCCCATCCGAGCGTGTCCGTTTCTACGCCGAAATCATCACCTACCTGGCGGCCCGCGGCGAGCGCGGCGCCACGACTGACGCGTTCGACGACGCGCTATGGCCCGGCCAGCACGTCAAACCGGCCAGCAGGCGGGTCGACGTGTCGCGCGCACGGCGCTGGCTCGGCCAGACCGATGATGGCGAGCCGTGGCTGCCCGATGCCACCGCCGACCGCCGGTACCGTCTGCGCGAGGGCTACCTACTCGACTGGCACCTGTTCCGGCGCCTGCGCAGCCGAGGCGAGAGCCGAGGCCCAGCCGGCGCCCGAGATCTGCGTCAAGCACTCGCCCTGATCCGCGGTGCGCCCCTCGCCGGCGCAGACATCGCCTACTCGGCAGTTGCCCGAAACCCGTACACCTGGCTACCCACCTCTGACATCCAGCCGCATCACCTGACCTCCGGGGTGGTGGACACCGCCCACCGCCTGGTCGACCTGTGCCTGGACGGCGGCGACATCACCGGCGCCCGGTGGGCGGTCGACCAGGCGTGGCTGGCCGATCCGGACCGGACCAGCGACATCACCTGGCGGGACCTCCTGCGGGTGGCCAACGCAGAGCGGAACATTGCCGAGCTCGAGCAGATCCTCGGCGACCTCATCCGCGTGCGGGAAGCCGAGGTCCCGGAGGACCTGGACAAGGACACCTACCAACTCCTGTGCGAGCTGATGCCCGAGCGCATGCACGTCGGCGTCCGGTAACCCAAAGAGCCAGCGGGGACCCGCTCAACGCGCTTGTCCCGCGCCGCGCCAAAGTGCTATCGTGTCGTTACCCCGCCAGGGTTTATGCCCTGGCCCGACGGCCCCCTTGCGGGGCCGTTTTTCCTTGCACCAACCCTGCGTGTAGAACGCCCGAGCCGCTGCTTGGCGCCGTCTACCTCGGGTATCTAGGCTTGCGCGTCCGGGGGTGGCGCGAATGGCACTGGAAGATGGAAATGTTCGGATGGCCGAGCGAAGGGCCAGGTTGCCGGCATCGTGGTGGCTGGTGGCGGCGATCACGCCACCGTTGCGGGCGGCGGTAGCGTTCTTCGCGGTCCCGGTCGGCGAACCTTGGCGCCGCTCCTGCGACCACTGCGCGCACCCGCTGGCGTACCCGTGGCGATCGACCGCGTTCCTTCCCTCGGCCCGCTGCCCCTCCTGTCGGGAGCGGGTCGGCGCGCCAGCCGGATCGGTGGAGTTGGCCGCGTTGGCGGCTGGCATCGTCCTGTACGTCTCTCATCGTGCGGGGTGGGAGCTTGCGGCCTACGTCTGGTTCGCGGGCCTCGGCGTGATGCTGGCCTCGGTTGACGGTGTCGTGCGTCGATTGCCGAATGTCCTGACGGGGCTGACTGCGGGCGGGTTGTTAGCCGCGCTTGGTGTCGTGGCGCTCGTCGAGGATCGTGGTGCCGACTGGATACGGGGGACGCTGGCCGGCGTGCTCGTCACGGCTGTCTTCGGTCTGGTCGCGCTGGTGCGGCCAAGGATGATGGGGTGGGGCGACGTCAAGCTCGCCTTCTCCACCGGGCTCGTCACCGGTTGGGTGAGTTGGACAGCCGTGTACGCCGGCGTGTGGCTGGCGTTCCTGCTGGCTGCAGTGTGGGCGTTGGCTCGGCGGCGCCATCGCGGCGACCAGGTCATTCTCGGGCCGGGCCTCGTTGCCGGCGCATTGATCGCGGCCAGTCTGCTGCCCTGACCGTTGGGCGGGGCGCCCAGCCTGCCGGCCGGGGCGACGCCGGGTTGCCGCCTTTCTGTGGCCGTCGGGCCATGAGGTGATGACGCTCAGACATTCGGCCCACTCCGTCCGACCGCTGTCGATGCGCAACTCGAGTGCGCGCCGAGTTGCCGGGCTGGCGTGACCGGCCCGGAGGGCACGGCCGTGGCGGTGTCCAGCCGCGCCAGCCGCGACGGGGTCGCCGGCGCTGCTGGAGCATCGGCAAGGGCTGGATGTTCCAGGCCAGGCGCGGGCGGCTGCGGCTGTCCGCCGCGGCGGCGGCTGATCGCGCTGCGTATGTCGGTCCAGCTCATCCCGTTGGGACGCCGTTCGCTTCGGCTAGGTCGGTAGAGCGGGTCGATCATCTCGCCCTGTTCGGCTAATGCCATGGCTTGGTCGTAGTCCTCCTGCTTGAACGCCGCCAGCGCCTGTCGGGAGAAGTCTTCTGCCTGTGCTTGCCGTCCGAGGCGGCGCTGTTCCCGCTCATCATGGGTGCGGTGCAGCACGGTGGTGTCGGAGTCGATCACCGCCGCGACGGCTTCCCAGATGAGGTCCCGACCGTGCACGGCCTCCAGCTCCTCGAGGTGTCCGTCGGCGATGTGGCGGGGCACATCGGAGCGCGGCAACGCGAGCGGGCCGCCGTAGTAGCCGGCGGCGTGGTCGGCCACGGCGTTGCGGATGATGGCCTGTTCCCGGGCGGTGAGTTCGACGGGTTCGCCGTTCGGTTCCTCGGGGTTGCGGTCGCCGTGGTCGGGCTGTTCTGCTGGCCCGTCCGAGTGGGGGTTCGTTTCACCGGCCTGGTTGGCCGGTTGGTCTCGCTGGGAAGCGGCGGGTGGGGCGACCGGATCAGGACCGGCTTCGGCCAGCTTGTGGCTGCGTTCGGGCAGCGTGCGTCCGCCGCGGAGGTACACCTTGCCGTCGAGTCCGACCCGGTCGACGGTGACTTCCCTGCCGGATAGCACAACGCGGTCACCGGGATTGAGGTTCGTGGCGAAGACGCCTTTGCCGACCATCGAGGCGTTGCTGGTGAAGGGCTTCGGGCCGGCGGTGATCCGGCCCAGGATGACCTTGGCCGCGTGGACGTGGTTCGCGGTCACGCCTCGTATCGTCGTGCCCATGCTGGTGCGGTTGTGTGGGATCGTCCGGGTGGCGCCGCTGTCCGCGATCGCCTGTAGGTCGGCCTCGATTGCGTCGCGGTGTACCGGCTCCAGCGCCGCGTACTCGGCCGCCGACATCCGTCCGTAGGCATCCACCCTGGCGGAGTCCTTCCGATGCGACGTACTCCCGGCGCTCGCCAGTGCTTCCGCCTGGGCCTCGCTGTGCCCAGCATCGACACCCGTCCAGCGGTCGAGTTGCCGACGTGCGGCGGACCGTTGGCGCGGTTCGCCGGACGCCATGATGCCCTGCAGGTCGGCGAGCAACCCGTTGCGCACCTCATCGGGCAACCCGGCCACCTCGCTGGCCGGAATCTGCCAATAGACGCTCAGCCTCGACTCCGGACGGCTGTACGGTGTTTGCGCCTGCGCCAGGGTGCTAGCGGCGTACCGCTGCATCGTGGTCATTCCAGCTACTGCTTCAGTTGGGGCAACGAGTTCTACGAGCGGTGGCGCGACGGGCACCGCTGGCGGTTCATCGTTGTCGGGGCCGTCAGACGCTGGCTCGCCGACCCCGGGCGCCTCGAGCGTGGGTTCGTCGGATTGCTCCGCCGCTGCAGCCGCCTCAGTTACCCAGATCCGGTATGCGGGCCACTCGTCGACGTGGCTGTAGAGCGGCTCGGCCTCGTCGATGATGTTCAGGGCTTCCTCGAAGCGTCCTTCCTCGACCGCCCGGGCGGCGCGCTCGGCTAGCGAGTCGGAGGCGGCCCGGTCTCGGGCGTCCAGGTCCTCGGGGCGCAGCGGCGTTGCCGTCAGGATTTCGCGGTGAGCGTCGAGGTACTCCTTCATCCAACGGCGTTCCGCCTCGCTGACCCGCTCCTCAATGTGCCCGTCGATGACATAGCGCACGACTGACCCGTCGCCGAGGTAACCCTTGGTTGTGGTGCTGGTGTAGCGGGGGCCGAAGTCGTCGAGCGCCTTCGCCAGGCGGGCCTGGCGAGCAGCGCTGACCTCTTCGTCCGGCGCCGTAGGCTCGTTGGTCAGACTCGCCTCCGTCCCGGCATCGTCGGCCAGGGCAGCCGACGGCTCGGTGGCCTGAGATTCGTGTTCTGCCGTGCTCTGAGCCGCTGACGCTGACCAATCGGCGGCCAGGCGGCCGGCGGCGATGGCCTCGTCGATCCGTCGCTGCTGGAAGACTGGCCGGGCCCTGCCTTCCCAGGATCCGTAGCGGCCGCCGAACAGCCACCACGCGACCTCTCCCCCGATCTGCTCCGGGCATCCCTCGACTCGCCACAGTTCGTTGTGCGGCCCGTCGATGACCTGGACCGCGAGCCCGAGCACCGATCGGGCGGCGAGGATCTGCTGTTCCTGGCGCATCCGCGTCCATGGCTCGGCCTCGCCGGCCGGTTTGCCTTCCGGCGGCTGCAGGACGATCAACCGGCCGTCCACATCGGTCTGGACAGTGGTCGCCTCGGGGCCGTCGGGAAGGTCAGCCAGCCGCACCACTACGGCCCGGTCGTCGCCCCGGCCGCGGATGCCGCCGCGCCAGGGCTTAGCGTCCAGCACGTATCCTTCGCCGGTGATCGGCTGGCCGTTGCCGTCGACGCCGTGCACCTGGCCGTAGGTGCCGGTCGCCACGGCGGTGAGCAGCACTGCCGGCTGGTTGTCGTCTGTTCGGGTGACGGGGTTCGCGGGCATCCGGGCGGCGACGCGTTGCAGGAGGCGGGCCTCCGCGCTGCTGTCGAACAGCGACTCCTGAGTTGCCGCGGCGGCGGGTGCGGCCGGGCTCGGGCGGGGAGCGTTGGCCGGCTGCGGATCAAGGACGTCCGACTCACTGGCCTGGACGATCGGCGCCGCCGCTGCCGCGAGCGGGTTGGATTCTGGGCCCTGACTTGTCGTGGTGGCGGGCACCGTGTGCACCTCGCGGCGCGCCGGTCGCTTGCTGAGGGCATCGGTGAGCTCGGGTGGGAGGTCACGGATCCAGGACAGTCCGCCGAGCTCCACCGTCTCGCGGGCCCTCGTGGCCGCGACGTACGCCAGCCGCAGTTCCTCGGGGTCAGGCAGGCGCACCTTGCCGGTGCTCTGGTCCTCTTCCGGCGCTGGGAAGTCCTCGGCGATCCGAACTCGTGGCCACTCCCGCCCTTTGCTCTTGTGCACCGTCGAGACGATCACGTCGTACGCCGGTGTGCCGTCCGCCCGGGTCGCCTCTTCCGGGACCAGGTCGCCAGCCATCTGGATGAGCTGGGCGGCGCCGCGCCGGTCGATGAGGCGAACGAAAGCTCGCAGCGACTGGGCGTTCTCGTCGTTCTCGACGTACTCCTGGACGGCGTCCCAGTCGGGAAACCGCGACAACTCGGGGTGCGTGGTGCGGCGCCCGTTTTGCAGGTTCTGGGCGGCCTTGGCGATGTCGCGGATCTCGCGGCCGCCGCCGGCGAGGGCGACCTGGCGGCCGTCGTCGAAGGCGTCGAACACCGCGGCGACTGCGCCGGCGTTGGTCCGGGCGAGTACCGCGTCGGGCTGGTCGACGAACCCGACCGTGCTGGTCATGCCAGGGTTGCCGGTCAGCAGGTACGGCGACTTGAGCAGCCGGAGGAAGTCGTTGCCGACTGCGGCGATCTGCGGGCCGAAGCGCCAACTCTGAGTCAGTGGCAGCGTGATGTCGCCGGGCCAGCGGCTCAGCGCGTCGATCGCGCCTCTAAACCCGTAGATCGACTGGTTGGAGTCGCCCACCACGACGGTCGGAACCGGCTGGTCCTGGATGACCTTGCGCAGTACGTCGTTGATGTCCTGGGCCTCGTCGAAGAAGATCACCTCGTAGGGCATCCGGGGGTTGCCCAGTGCCCAGATCTTCAGGTAGTCGTCGTGCTCGAACAGCAGCTCGCCGTCGGGATCGGTGATGTCCGCCCAGGCGCGACGCGCGTACTCGAGGATCCTGTCGCCGAGCGGGCCGGCGCCCGGTTCACGCAGGTTCCCCGGCAGGTGCTGAGGGCCGAGGGTGCCGGCCGCGCTCTCCCGGAAATTCTTGATGGTGGCCATCACCATGTGGGCCTGTGATTCGGCCTCGACCACGTCGTCGCCCTGTGGGATGTCCCGGATGTCGAGGATCCGCGCCCAGTCCTCCGGCCAACGAGCGCCCTGGTTGACGCGCGCCACCTTGTTCCGCAGCGGGCTGGTTCGCAGGCCTGCGCGGGCGAACCCGTGGCTGGTGTCGGCGACCACGTTGCCCGGGAATTTCGCGGCGGCCTCGTCGGCGATGGGCCGGTTGAACGCGATGTACGCGATGCGCGCGGGCCGGGCGGCGGCGAGCATCTGCAGGGTGCTGGTCTTGCCAGTGCCGGCCAGAGCCTGGACCACGATGTTCTGTCCGGCAAGGTAGGCGTCGATGATGCGCTGTTGCTGGGCTGTGGGCGGAAACTTGGCCGCGGTCGCCAGCTTGACGGCGCCTGATTCGGTCTTGGCCCTGGCGGCCAGCCAGCGCTGGACGTCGGCGACCGCGGCGTCACGGTCGGCCCAGCGACCGGTGTAACGCCACTGACCGCCCCGGTACTGGAAACGGTGCTGTTTCAGTAGGCCGCGCAGGCCTTCCTCGCGGGGGTGCCCGGTGGTGCCGGTGACGACCGTGGGAGGCCCGACCTTGATCTTGATTTGGTCGACCCACGTGGGCGTCGGACTCGGCGGGGACGGCTCGGCTTCGTCGCCGGGCATCACAGACTCGGCCGCCAGGTCGCCAGGAGCAGGAGGTTCGACTGGGGTGGCCGGCTCGACCGCGACGGCCGGCGGGATGACGGCCGGGTCGAGCGCGAAGCCCTTCTCACGTGCGACCTCCGCGGCGAGGTCGACGCTCGCGGCGTAACGACCGCCCTCGTGCTCCCGGGCCGGGCCGTCGGTCTTGTGCAGCTCGCCGCGCTCGACCGTGACCGCGACCGGCCAGGCAGCCAGCACGAACCCGACGACACCCTCCGACTCGATCACCAGGACGTCGCCGTCTCTGATGTCCTCGCGGCGCTGCGAGTTCGTGTCGTCGTACGCCTCGATGGTCGTGGCGAAGGTGTGAACGGCCGGGCCGGTGGCCGGCTCCTCAACCACCGGAGCAGCTGTCTCGACCGGCCCGTCGCTCACACGGGTCGGCTCGGCGTCCATCGCCGGTTCTCGCCCGTCGGCGGCTACCGCGTCGGCGTTGTGCTCAGTTCGTGGCGCCGGCGGCGGTGCTTCTGGGGTGGGTGTCGATTCCTCCGGCGCGTCCGCGGGTTCGTCAGCAGGCGTGAGGGTCGGCTCGGTGTCAGCTCGCCACCCGGGAAGGTTCAGTTCACGCGCTGGTCTGGGGGTCCAGTGGAGGTCGCGCTCGATAATGAGCAGGCCCTTGTTGATCCGCTCGAGTTCAGGCAGGTCGATGTAGCCCCATTCGGCCATGTCAGTGTCGCCGCCGACGCAGGAGTACCCGAAGCCCTCCCCTGTGGCCGGGTCGTATTCGACGAGCCAGAAGTCGTTGCTGCCACCGAAGTAGTGCAGGTGGACGACCTTGTCGCCGTCGGCCAGCTTCTCGGTGGCGTACAGCGGCGGAATGGTGGCCGCGAGTTTGGCGGGCGGGTAGAAGGGGTGCCCTCGGCGCCGCCGATGCGTCTCTTCCAGTGCCGGCGCGCTCGTCTGCGGCGGTGTTGGCCGGGCTGCGGCCCTGCCGACCGGCACGCTTTCAGACGCTGCGGTCGGCTGCGGGTCCGAGGGGGCGCCTGAGTGTTCGGCCCGGATCTCGCCGGCAGGTGGCGCCGATGCGGGCGTTGCCCGGGTATCCGCTGCGGGAGCGGTGGGCGGCGTGGCGCGAACTCGGTCGTAGAGCGCCCTCCCGGCGGTGGCCAGGAAGGCCGGCCGGAACGGCGCGTCGTCGCTGGGGGACGCGAAGTACAGCCGTCCCAGATCGGTCATGCCGCTGTCGACGGCATCCATCATCAGATCGTCGAGATGGGTTTTCACGACCAGCGCGAAGTTGTCGTACGCGTTGGCTCGGGCCGCGTCCACGACCTGTTGGTTGGTGACGACCTGGTCGAGCTTTTCGGTGATCCACTCCCGATCCGCATCGGTCAGGACGGGGTCGGCCAGAACCTGCGGCAGCGACGGTGGGGCGCTGGCCGCTGCCTCGGTGTTCGCGTGGCTGGCGTTCTCGCCCGACCGGTCCATGCCCGGCCCGGTTCTCGGTGCCGTCGGCTGGTGGCGGGGGCCTGGCGATGTGCCCGGCCCGCCTCCGCGGCCATACACCGCCGATCCGCGGGCGCCGACACCTGGCCCGTAAGCGCGCCCGGCATCCTCCGCAGGTTCCTCGGATGCCTGTTCCTCGCCGTCGCTGTCATCGTCGCTGTCGTCGCCTGGAGCCGAGTTGGCCTCTGCCTCCGACGCGGCCGCGAAGGCGACGACCTCGATGTCGAGTTGGCGGAACCGGGCTCGCGCCTCATCCAGCGCGGCCGCGTGCCGGAACGGCTTGGCCAGGTCGTCCTCGGCGCGGCGGATCTCGGCTTCGTACCGCGTGATGTTGGCCTCGGCGTCAGACCGCACCGCTTCCAGTCTGCCCAGCCGGTTCTCGAGTCGGGCGACGATGTCGCCCTTCTTGAGGGCATCCTGTGTGATGTTCATGCCGGAGGAAGGGACGTCGGTGAGCTGCAGATATACCGCGTCCTCGTAATGGATGAGTTCCTTGCGGCCATCCCCAACGACAATCTTCGTCACGGTCGCGGTGATGGCGAAACCGCTGATCTCTCCGATCTCGACTGCCGGTCCCGACCGGCTGCGGGGATCGGCGAGGACCAGTCCCAGCACGTTCCTGAGCCGCTCGTTGGCCTCGCCTCGCTTCGTGTATCGGGTGCCGCGCACGGTGATGGCGAACGCGTCGCCGCGGGTGTCTACTCGCCGTTCGATCGCCGCGTCGACCTCGGTGATCGTCGCTCGACTGATGACGATGTCCTGCCGGTTCTTGGTGATAGTCCAGCGGAGTTGGGACTGGGAGCGGTGGTAGCCGCGCTCGAGGCGGTCGAGCCGTGTCAGTTCGACCTTCGCCTTGGCGTGGTCGACCAGGAGCGGGTTGCCGGTGGAGGCGGCCTTCATTTCCTCGTAGGACAGGGTGACGTCGCCGATGTCCTCGGTGCGGGGGCCGGCGCGCCCGGTCAGGACGCGCTCGGCGAGGGTGGCCTTGTAGGCGACCTTCTGCCATTTGAAGGCGTCCAGGGACCGCTCGGTGACGTACCGCTCGATGCGGATTTCCTCGTTCTGGTTACCCCGCCGGTCGATGCGGCCCTCACGCTGCTCGAGATCACATGGCCGGTACGGGGTGTCCAGGTGGTGCAGGACGAGCATCCGGTCCTGAGCGTTGACGCCGGTGCCGCCCTTCTCTGTGGACGAGATGAGCACGGCGGTGCGGCCGTCGCGGCAACTCGCGAACAGCTCGGCCCGGGCCCGGTCGTCCTCCGCCTCGTGGATGAACCGGATTGCCTCACGGGGGACGCCGCGGTCAACGAGCTTCTGCCGCAGCGCGCCGTACGCCGTCCACCGCGTGGGGTCTTTCTTGCTCGGGGTTCCGAGGTCGCAGAAGACCTGCTGCAGGGCGCCGGGGTTCGGGTGCGGCTCACCGTCGGGCCCGAGGTAGATCCGGTCCTTGTTGGCGTGGTAGTAGCCGGCCACCCGGTCGGCGGCCACGTCGAGTTTCTGAATCTCGTCGGTGGTCAGTCCGACCAGCCGTAGGTCAAGAGCCGCCGCCGACCCTTCGGCGACGATCTTCAGGATGTTGTCGTCGCCTTTTTCCGGTCGCTTGCCCTTGAGCTTGGCCGCGCGGTCGACCAGCTCGGCGACCTTCTCCAGCAGTGCGTCGCTGGGCGGCACGACCACCATCTCAGGCAGCCGCTGCCCGTCGGCGCGCAACGCCAGTGGCGGGCGCGCCAGGTTGAGGTCGTCCTTGGTCTTGACGTCGGCGAACACGTGCAGCGACGTGACCAGCTTGTCGAGGTTGACGAAGTCCAGGCGGGTCTTGTTGCGTAGTCCACCGCCGTCCGGCGTGACCTCGATGATCACCTTGCCTTCGGCGTAGGTGGCCAGCCACGAGTCGACGTCGATGATGCCCTGCTGTTCCATCAGGTCCGGGCGCAGGAAACGGAACTCGGTGTACATCTCGACGATCGAGTTTGCCAGCGGAGTACCGGTGGCCCGGGTGCCCCAGCGCGGGTTGTGGTCGCGCAGCCACCCGAGCTTCATGTCCATCTGGGTGGCCCGCTGGCTTCCCTTGATCGACATCCCGGGGACGTTGGAGACGGTCCGCAGGTTTTTGTCGCGGTGGGACTCGTCTCGGAAGATGTAGTCGATGCCGGTGAGCTCCCACCAGATCCCGGCGTCCTTGTCGTTGTCGAGCCGCTCCTCCAGTCGCTGCTCGCGGTTGGCCTTCTTGGTTTCCAGCCGCTTGAGGGTGAGCTCTTGGCCGTTCTCGCGGGCCTCGCTGATCTGCGCGTCGAGTTGGGCCATCTGCTCATCGATGTACGCCTGTTCGGCTTCCGCGCTCATCGGCAGCATCTCGAAGGCGCTCTCGGTGAGGATCACCGCGTCCCAGTCGCCGGTGGCCATCCGCGCGACCATCAGCCGGCGGCGGTCCTTCTCCAGATCCTCGGTCGATGCGGCGAGGATCTTGGCCTGGGGGTACAGGCGCAGGAACTCGCGAGTCCACTGGTCGAGCAGCTGGTTGGGCACGACCACCACGGGCTTGCGGACCAAGCCGAGGCGACGTAGCTCCATCGCGCCCATGATCATGGTGGCGGTCTTGCCGGCGCCGACGGCGTGGTAGAGGCCTACGGCCGGCTCGTGGATGATGCGGGCGACGCCGGCGACCTGGTGCGCGTCGGGCTTGAACGCGTGCGCCAGTCCGGGCAGGGACAGCTTCAGGTCGTCGTAGTTGCGCAGGACGTACCGCTGGAAGATGTCGTTGTAGCGGGCTACGAGCGTGGCGGCCCGGGTCGGGTCCTCCCAGACCCAGTCGGCGAACCGCTCCCGCATCTCGACGGCTTTCTCCGTGGCCGCCATGACCGCGTCGAGGTTGACCACGGTCCGCTTGGGATTGCGGCTGACGGTGTCCTTGATGACGAACTCGCGCTGCTCCAGGATGTGTTGGGCGATCTCGGCGGCCGATCTGCGGTCGGTGCCCCAGGTGGAGCGGGCCAGCACCGAGTTGTTGTTGTCGGAGTGGACGGTCCACATCCCGCCGCCGCCGTGCTCGACCTTGACGGTCAGGTCTTCGAGGATCTCCTGCAGGAACTGCTGGACGTACTCGTCACCGATCCAGGGGGCGCCCATCTTGACCGCGCCGGTGTCACTGATCTCCCCCGCGGTCAGGTCGGGCGGCACGACGTCGGTCAAAGCCTGGACGTTGACCGCGTACCGCTCGTCCTCGTCGGCGGCGTTGCGCGCGGTGGCGAGTTTGGTCTTGACGTCGCCGGACAGGTACGCCGCGGCCGGCTCGAGCCGGTTGGTGGCCGGATCGTCGTAGACCAGGGTCCCGAGGGCGCGGCGGGCCTCGTCCTCGTCGACGCCGAGCAGCCATGCCACCGTCGCCAGCCGCACCTCGCCGTACTCATCGAGGCAGATCGCCAAGGCGTCCGCCGGGGTGTCGGCGCCCAGGCGCGGCGGCCGCGGCGACACCACGCGCTGGCGGAAGATGTCGGCCTTCTCGCCGGTCTGCGTCTCCTCGTTGAAGACCTCCAACGCCCGCACGACCGGCGCGAACGGGTCATGCCGAAAGCCGCCCTGCGGAGGCCGCTTGCGGTTCATCAGCTGCTCGCCGGTCTCCTCGTCGAGCGCCGGCACCATCTTCCCGGTGTCTTTGTCCTTGCGCCGTCGCGGCGAGTCTGTGAACCGGTTGATCGGCCCGAACCTGGCCTGGTAGACGTCGTAGCGGTAGTTGAGGAGGCCCCGGAGCCGGTCGATCTGCGGGGTGTCGTCCAGCGACGCGGCTTCGGCTTCGAGCAGGCTCACGGCGGTGTCGCGCAGCCCGATCAGGGCCCGCAGTTCAGCGGACTGGGTCTTCGCCGGGGCGTAGGACTCCCACGCGCCGTCGTCGAGCCGGCTGAAGGTGCCGTCGTCGTTGGCGCGCAGGTAGCCGTCGGGACGGGTAACGGAGTCGGGAAGCTGGGCGGCGGCGCGCACCTCTACGGGCGCGCTGGAGCCAGGGCTCATGGTCAGGTCGGTGTCGCTGGCCTGCTCGGCGATCTGCGCCAGCGCGTCGCGCAGTTGGAACGGTGCCGTCGCCGGGTCGCCGCTAACGGCAACCTCGTCGCGCCGGTACAGGCCGTCGCCGACCACGATGCGACCCAGGATTCGCTCGGGGTGGTCAGTGAAGTACGAATTGATGCGCACGGTGGTGCCGTCGACGTCGAGCGGGTTGGTGTATTCCCAGTCGAATGGCGCCGCTGACCGGTCGGCTTCCCGGCGACGGAACACCAGCACGTCGGTCAGCGCGTCGGTGCCGGCGGCCCGAGCGTGGGCTTTGCTCGGCAGCCGGACGGCGCCGACCAGATCGCCCATCTGCTGCATCTCCCGGCGGGCGCCTGGGTTTGCGGCGTCCATGGTGTACGCCGAGGTGATCACCGCGACGAGACCACCCGGGCGGGTGGCCCTGAGCGCCTTGAGGATGAAGTGGTTGTGGATGGAGTGGTTGCCGAGGTTGTCGCGCTTGTCGTGCAGCCGCACGTCGCCGAACGGCACGTTGCCCACCACGGCGTCGAAGCTGCCGGTGGTCACGCGGGTGTCGGCGAAACTCTCGGCCAGGACGCGGGCCCGCGGGTGGAGCGCGGCGGCGATCGCCGCGGTGGTCGGATCGAGCTCAACGCCGGTGATCTCGGCCGCGTCCGGGGCGGCGGCGATGAAGTTGCCGGCGCCGCAGCCGGGTTCGAGCACCTGACCGCCTGCGAAGCCGAGGCGGGCCATGCCGTCCCAGACGGCTTGGACCAGGGCAAGGTCGGTGTAGTGGGCGTTGATGACGGTGCGTCGGGCAGCGGCGAGCTCACGCTCGTCGAGGAACTCACCCAACGTTTCGCGGACCCACGCGAACTTCTCGTTGTCCGGATCGAGCGCGGCGGGAACGGCGCCCCATCCCGACCAGCGGCCCAACACCGACTGCTCCTCGGCGGTGGCCGGCCGCTGATCGGCCTGAATGGCCCGCAGGGTCCGCAGGGCGGCGAGATTGGCTCGAATACGAGCCATCTCGCCCGACGGGGCTAGGTCGTCTTGGCTCCTGGGCCGGAACCGGGGGACGGCTGCAGGGACATGCTGGTCTGCGACGAGGCCTGGCGCCGGGGCGCCGCTCGAGGGCCCCATGCCCGCCCCCGCGTCGGGCGCGAGTCTGATGGCCGGATCGGTCCAGTCGGCGATCGTGGGTTCGGGGCTGGGGAGTAACGCCGGCGTGAGCGCGGAGTCGATGGCCGGTGAGGTGAGCGGCGCGACCGCCGGGTCGACGCGATAGAGCCTGGCGTGTGGCCGGCACACGGTGACCTGGTCGCCCGTGGGCAGGGTGAGCTGCAGCGTGGCCCGGTTGGTGCAGTGCGTACAGGAATGCGGGTTGGGATGAGGCAGTCGCTGTTCCGCGACAGCCGCGATTAACTCACGGTCGCTTCGTCCGTCTGAGCTGCCGTCGTCTCCGGCTGGGGCAGCATCTCCCGGAGCACCTCCATCTCGGCTTCCTGCCTGGCTCCGTTCAGCCGGCCGAGGTTGGCCATGAAGTCCCCTGTCGACGGGGTCCGGTTGGCGATCGCGTCCGCCAATTCGTCGATCTGCTGGGCTAGCGCCTCCCCCATCTCCTCGAAGAAACTCGTCGGGTTCGCGATCTGGGCGTACTGGGTCGGCAGGTGCTGCTGCCAGTACGTCTGCGCCCTGCGGCCGTACTGATTCATCCGGTTCTGGTTTCCTCTCCGCTCGGTGCAGTTGCTCGGGTTCGGCTCCCCACAGGAAGTCCAGTGAGAGCTGGTTCGGATTCTCCTCCCGGCGGCGCCGTGCCATTACAGAGCGCCCTTCATACTCGTGGTCTTCGACGCCCGTGTCGGGTCGGCTCGCCGACTGGACTTCAGGGGGTTGGTGGCGCCGGCGATCCAGGGCGTGGACGCGGCGGTCCGATTGGCGTCGATGAGGACGGCGGCCGCCCATTCAGCGGCGGTCAGGTCCGCCACGCGGACCCGGCCCAGGGCGCGGAGTCCGACGCCGATCCTGAAGTCAATGAGGATGTCGGTGGCGGCGGTGGCGATGCCCGCAAGAGCGCCGGCACGCAGCGCCTGTGTCCACACGACGCTGCTGCACGAGGACAATGCCGGGTTCGGATGGGGGTCGGTGGTGGCCTCGGCTGCGGCAAGGATGGCGGCTGGCGTGGGCGCGATGAGCGGGGTGCACCGCTCGGCCACCTCGGCTGCAGCGTCGACGAGTGCGGCGGCGCAACGGCGTGGGTCGCCGGCCGGGGTTTGCGGGGCAGCCGCGCGGGCGGATGTGTGAACGTGCCGGGTGACGCAGTGGTGTCCGGCGCGGTAGCCGGTGGTGTAGCCCACCGCCCAGATCGTGTCGACGGCCAGGATGAACCGGTCCGATGGCGCGAGGTACGAACGGCGTGACCAGTTGCCGGCCGCCACGGCGCGGGCGGTGGCGTATGCCGTGGGGAAGGTTTGCGTTGCCGTCATTGGTGTCACTCCTGCCGGCGTAGCTAGGGACAACGGGGTGGTCGTCATGGCCGCAGTCCGGCCTTGCGGAGGAAGGTGATCGGGTTTTCGGCGTTGTCGTTGCTCGCCGGTGGTGCGCTGTGGTGGACCTCGAAATGCAGATGTGGTCCCGATGAGTGGCCGGTGGAGCCGACCCAGGCGATGATTTGCCCGGCGGCGACCCGCTGGCCCTCGCGGACGTTGAGCCGCACGGCGTGGCAGTAGCGGGTGACGATCCGGCCGGCGTGGCCGAGGTTGATGCGCAGCCCGCAGCCGGGCAGGTTGAGGCTGCCGGGACGGTCGCAGTAGGCGCTGGTGCAGCCGGCGTCGAGAACGGTGCCGGCGGCGGCGGCGTAGATCGGGGTGCCGGTCTTGGCCATCAGGTCGACGCCGGCGTGCAGCCTGCCCCAGCGGTTGCCGAAGCCGCTGCCGACGC
Source organism: Asanoa hainanensis (assembly GCF_900188485.1). GTDB lineage: Bacteria > Actinomycetota > Actinomycetes > Mycobacteriales > Micromonosporaceae > Asanoa > Asanoa hainanensis. The sequence continues at coordinate 46,246 of NZ_FZPH01000025.1, read as the reverse complement.
TGTAGGTGCCGGGCTTGAGGGGAAGGGTCCAGCCGCCCGGGCCGACCGGTACTCCACCAGCGTTGGGCGCGCCGTATTTCGCGAGTCGCTCACGGACCTTGCCCGGGTAGTCGTGAGCGAGGCCGGCGGCAGGCACGCCCCCGGCGGCGAGCACGCAGCCGCGGCCGCAGAAGTAGCTGGCCCAGGCCAAGTCGAGAAGGTCCCCGCGCAGGTGCTGCGCCTCCACGTTCTGGCTGGCCCATTCGGCCAGGTCGCACATGAGGTGCCCCATCGCGAGGATCGCGTCCTCGGCGTCGAAGGGGGAGTTTCGTCCGTCCTGGTCCCGGTCCCCGCCCCAGCTGGCCCAGGTGCCTTGCTGGAACTGCGCGATGCCCATGGCGTCGCCGCCGCGGCTGGCCGGGTTGTGGGCGACGGCGTCGCGGTTCCAGCCGGACTCGAGGTCAATCTGCGCGGCGATCTCGGCCGGGCCGAGCTCTGGGCACAGCGCGCCCGCCTTCAGCACCCAGCTCAGGTACTGAGGTGGGACCGGGGCGTCCGGTCGTAGGGGCGTGCCCTGGGTTGGCGGTGGTGTGGCCGTCAGGCCGCCACCGACCGCGCCGCCGATGACGAGCAGGCCCGAGCTGCAGACCATGACCACCACCAGCGCGCTGATGGCGAGGAGCATCAGGCCCCGCGGTGGGCCGGCCTCGCGGTCGCCGCTCATTGAACTGCCTGACCGAGGTCGTCAAGGTCGTAGTGGGCGACCCGCCAGCCGCCCTCGTCACGGTGCAACACGCAGAAGACGACCCAGGTCTCGGCGGGGCCGTACCATCCGTCGGCGCCGACCGGGGTGAAGGTGACCCGGGCCGCTCGGTAGGCGTCGACGGGCCCGTCTGCGGGTTGCTCATCGGCGTCGATCACGTTTGCGGCCGTCGGGTCGGTCACGGCGCGGTGGCTCTGCCAGGTCGACCACTGGGCGTCGGATCGGTCCGGCTGGGCATCGACGGCGGAGGCCAGCCGTCCTGTCGCGTACGCCATGGCCCGCTGCTGCGCGGCCCGGGCGCTCGCGTCGATACCGGTGTCGTGGCGGTACAACGCGCCCGCGAACCGCAGGCACACCTGCGTCGGGTCGCCGTAGTCGGCGCCGGGGTCGGTCGGTGGACTTACTAACGGCGTTGGCGACGGCTCGGTCGCGGCCGTTGGCGGACGGTCGTCGACGCCGCCGGGACCGAGCACCAGCGCCATCGCCGCGACGACGACCACCACCGCGGTCGCGACCGCGGCCGTGCGGGGCAGCGCGCGCATACCTACCTCCTTGCAAGGTCGTGATCGCCTCACGAAACCCGGCAAGGGTGGGCGGCAGCGCTACCCGCAACGCCATCAGCGCCAGCACCTACGTCGTCGCCAACTCCCCCGCTATCGACCAGCGGACATCGTCCAGGTCACGGGCTCGCCGCAGGACGGGCCAGCTACCCGGATTGAAGGAGTGCGAGATGCTGATCGCCCACATTGTCGACGCGGCACAGGCCTATCTGGCCGCGCCGGACCCCGGCGAGGCCCCCAACCCAGCGCCCGCCGAGATTCCAGGGCTGGGTCCGGTCGCCGACATGTTCCTCGGCTGGGGCAAATGGGCGCTGCTCGTCGGTGGCGTGCTGGGCATGTTCATCTGCGGCGGCATGATGATCCTCGGCCGACGTAACCGGTCCGCCACGGCGGTGGACGGCGCCACCGGCATCCCCTGGGTCCTCGGCGGGCTGACCATCGCCGCGATCGGGGCGACCGTCGTATCCACAGTGCTGTGACGCGATGACCGACGACATCGCACTGCGTGCCCGCCGCCGCACCCGCGCCATCGGGGTCGTGGCCAGCACCGTGCTGCTGGCCATCACCGCCGGCGTGACCGGGCTGGTTGTCGCGCTGAATGGTCAGACCGGGGCGACGGCCACGGGTCAGGGCGGTCCCGGCACGGCCGGCCCCGGCGCCCTGCACGTCACGACGGAACCGGCGGACCCGGCGCCGCTGTCGACGGCACCGTCCAGCACGGTGGCCTGGACCACGGTCGCGGGGGCCGGCGTGCCGGTCTCCGCGACCGCCGGCCCGGCCGACAGCGCGGGCGGCCGTGCGCGCGGCTTCGCCCGGACACCATTTGGCGCGGTCCTCGCCGCAGCGCACATCAGCGTGCGGCTGAGCCCGCAGGCCGGCCCCGCGGTGTTCGAGCCGACCCTGCGCGACCAGGTCGTCGGCCCGGATGCCGCAGCCCTCGCGGACCGGGTAGAGGACGACTACCAGCAGGCGCGGGCCCAGCTCGGGCTGCCACACGGCGAGCCAGCCGGCCGGCTCTACTCCACGATCCGCGGTTACCAGGTCGACGTCGAGTCCATCGACAGACCCACCGTACGGCTGCTCATCGAGGGCCCGGGCGCATCTGGCGGCTCCGTCTTGGTCTCTCTGGTCTCCGAACTGCAGTGGGTCGACGGCGACTGGGCGTTGGTCGCTCCGGCTGACGGCGACTGGTCGACGGAGACTTCGGTGGTCACCGACGGCGCAGGGTTCAAACGATTCGCGGACGGAGGCTGACATGTGCACCCCGTGGGACACGACGTGCATCGCCGCCGAGGTCGCCAACACCGTCGCCAACGGCATGTTCGGACAGGTGGGGCAGATGCTCGTCGCTGCGGCGCAGTGGCTGATCAACCTTTCCGCGAGCTGGTGGGTGATGGTGCCTTCGATCAGCTTGTACCCGGATCGCGGCAACACCGACCCCTACGCGGCCACGATCAGTTCGGTCGCGAACCTGCGGGCGCTCATCCTGCCGATCACCGTCATCATCGCGACCGGCGGCATGCTCTGGAACGGCCTGCTGATGGTGCTCTCACGCAAGCCAGCCCCGCTGGTCAACGTGCTGCGCGGCTTGTGGAACACCGCACTGTGGTCGGCCGTTGGGGTGTTCGGCACGAACCTGCTGCTTGCCGGCACCGATGGGTTCGCGACCTATGTGATCAACCTCGCGCTCGGCTCGGTCGGCGAGCCGAGTCTCGGCAAGCGACTCGGAGGTCTGCTCCTACCGGCGTTTCTCCCCGGCGGCCTGCCAGCCGGTGGCATGCCGATCGGGCTCGTCATCCTGATCAGCTTCATCGCGATGATCTGCGCCTTCATCCAGGCAATCCTCATGCTCTTCCGCGACGGCGCGGTCCTGATCCTCGCCGCGCTGACTCCGCTGGCCGCCTCCGGCAGCTTCACCAACGCCACAAACGGCTGGTTGCCCAAGGTCATGGCCTGGATGCTCACCTTGATCTTCTACAAGGACTTCGCCGCCGTCACCTACGCGGTGATGATCTGGATGACGGGCGAGAACAACTCCAATGACCCGCGCATTCTCCTGTTCGGCTTGGCGATGATGGTCGCCGCCCTGGTGGCGCTCCCGGTGCTGCTCAGGTTCTTCAACTGGACTGTCGGATCGCTCCAGAGCGGGGGCGGCGGACTGGGCATGCTTGCCACTGCCGGCGCGGCCGGTATGCACGCCGCCGCCTCAATGCGCGGCTCTGGTGGTGGCTCGGGCGTCAATGAGCACGCCCGCTACCTCAGCGACACCTTCGACCGGGGCAATGGCTCGGGTCTCGGTCCGCCATCTGCCCCGAGCCCTGGCCCGGGGCCAATCTCTGGCACCGGCGGCGGGGCGAGACCGCCGGTGTTCCAGGGGGATGTCAGCTCCGGCAAGGTCGCCAGCGTTACGTCTGCCAGCGGCTCAGGCACCGCAGCCACGACCGGGGCCACGACGGGCGCCGCGGCGGCCGGCGCCGGCGCGGGAGCGACCACTGGCGCCGCGACCAGCGCGGGTGTCGCGGCTTCCGCCGCGACGGGCCCGGCGGCCCCCATCGTCGCCGGCGCGGTCGTCGCGGTCGGCGCGGCCGCCAAGACATCTCGCGCCGCCGCCGACAGCGCCGCTGGGGCGATGTCCACCTCCACGAAGGACGGGTGAGGATCCGATGACGTCAACTGACGGCCAGGTACGCACGTACGGCGGGTGGCGGCGCAGCCGGGGTATGGGGCTGATGGGCCTGGGCTCCGGGCAGACATTGCTGGTGCTCATCGCCCTCACCGTACTGATCATCTCCGCCTCGCTGAGTCCGACCGCTCTGGCGATCGCGGCCGGGCCCGCACTGTTGATCATCGGTGGAACCGTTCTTCGCTGGGATGGCGTACCGCTGCTGCATGGAGTGCTGCAGCGGGTCCGATGGGGGTGGGGATCGGCACGTGGCTACACGTCGTATCGATCCGGTGTGACGGTGGCTCATGCCCAGGCTTGGCGGCTACCCGGGCTGCTGGCCCCCACCACGCTGCTCGCCGTCACCGACCCTGCCGGGGACTTCGGGCTCGTCTGGCACAAGCGGGTCGGCACGATGACGGCCACCGTTCGGACGGCGGCGACGTCGACGTGGCTGGTCGACCGCGATCAGGCGACGTCGTGGGTGTCGAACTGGGGTGGGTGGCTGTCCTCGCTCGGATATCTGCCGATCGTGCGGTGGGTGACCATCACGGTGGACACCGCGCCAGCGTCCGGGTCACGGTTGGCTGACTACGTCGCCCGGCGCGTCGCCCCGAACGCTCCAGCATCCGCCCGGCGGGTGCTCGCACAGCTGGTCGAGACGAGCCCGGCGGCGGCCGCCGATGTCGAGACCCGGGTGACGGTCACCTTCGACCCCGCCCACTCCCCTGCCCGGCCCCGCAACCTCGACGAGTCCGTCGCGGAGATCGGCCGGACCCTGCCGGGCCTGATGGACTCACTCGGCAGCTGCGGGGTGACCGTGCTGGGTCGGGCCACCGCCCAAGACCTCACCGCGACCGTGCGCACCGCCTACGACCCGCTGGCGCGTGGCGACGTGGCACGGCTGGTCAGCGGCGGCGACTCGAATCCGGGCCGTTGGCTGGACTGGGACACGGCCGGGCCGGTCGCGGCCGAAGAGCACTACGACCACTACCAGCACGACTCGGGCTGGAGCGTGTCGTGGGCGTGGCACGAGGCCCCGCGGGCGCAGGTACACGCCGACGTACTGTCCCGGCTGCTCGCCCCCGGCCCCTATCCCAAGCGGGTCAGCCTGGTATACCGCCCGTTCTCCGCCGGGCAGGCGGCCACCATCGTCGAGCGGGAGGTCAACGCCGCGGCGTTCCGCGACGCATTGCGAGCGGCCCAGAAGCGCGACGAGAACGCCCGCGACCGCGCGGACAAGGACCGCGCACTGCGCGCGGCCCAGGAGGAAGCCGCCGGCTCAGGCGTCGGGCTGATGTCGATGTTCGTCACGGTCACCGTGACCGACAAGGCCGAGCTCGGTCGAGCCATCGCCGACGTCGAGTCCCGCGCCGAGGTCGCCAAGATCCGACTGCGGCGGCTGTGGGCCAGCCAGGCCGCAGGGTTCGTGACCACCCTTCCGTGCGGAATCTGCCCACCGCAACTGGCCACCCAGTGGCCCCGCTGACCGGTGTGAGGAGCTACCGATGACCACATACGACTCCGCGGTGGACGCGCCCTCCGGCGGGCCGGTCGCCCCGTCATGGGGATTCCGCGTGCCCGGCGCCGGCCGAGTCAGCCACCTCGCGCCGGGAATGGAATACCAGGGAACGACCGTGCAGCTGTGCGGGATGTACCCCTTCGTGGCCGGATCCGGCTCACCCATGCTCGGCGTGCCCATCGGAAGGCACATGTTGTGGGGCGAGGTCCTCTGCCTCGACCCGCTGGCCTGGCTGAACGCCGGTCTGGTGACCAACCCGGGCATGTTCCTCCTCGGCCAACCAGGGGTGGGTAAGAGCTCGTTGGCAAAACGCCTCATCACGGGTCTGGTCGGATACGGCACGCAGGCCCTGGTCCTCGGCGACACCAAACCCGACTACACCCGGCTGGTCAGCCACCTGGGCGGCCAGGTGATCCGGGTCGGCCGCGGCTTGGACCGGATCAACCCGCTGGATTCCGGGCCGCTGGGACGCGCGCTGGCGCGGATGAGTGGACCGGACGCTGACCGGTTGCGCCTGGAGATCCGAGGCCGCCGGCTGTCACTGCTCCTCGCGCTGTGCACCCTGGTGCGCGCCGGCCGGGTCACCAACCCGGAGGAGGTCATTCTCGGCCGCACCGTAGACGTGCTGACCGCCCGGTTGGACCGTGAGCCCACCGTGCCCGACGTTCTCGGGCTCCTCGAGGAAGGACCGGACGAGCTGCGGGCCGCCGCCCGGGCCGGTTCGGCGGAGGAGTACCAGCGGCGGGTCGCTGAGTTGATCCCCACCCTGGCGCTGCTGTGCGAAGGCTCGCTCAAGGGCGTGTTCGACGCCGAGACCACAACCCCGATCGACCTGGACGCACCGGCGGTGTCGGTGGACATTTCCCACGTCGCCGCCGCCGGCGACCAGCTCGTCGCGGCGGCGATGCTGTGCACCTGGGCGTACTCGTTCGGCGTGGTCGATGCGGCCGCCGTGCTTGCCGAGCAGGGCCTCGCGCCACGGCGGCAGTTCTTCGGCGTGATGGACGAGCTCTGGAGAGCACTACGCGGCGCGCCCGGCCTTGTCGACCACGCCGACGCCCTGACCCGGCTCAACCGTCAGCGCGGCATGGCCTCGCTCATGATCACGCACAGTCTCGACGACCTCGAAGCGTTGCCAACAGAGGAGGACCGGGCCAAGGCCAGGGGCTTCTTCGAAAGGGCCGCGATCAAGGTGATGGCGGCGCTGCCGGGGCGGGAGTTGGATCGGATCAACCAGATCACCCGGCTGTCCGCGCCGGAGCGGGAAATGGTGTCCTCCTGGGCCGCACCGGAGGCGCTGTTCGCCGGCAGCGTCCACCCCGGCCGGGGCAAATACCTGATCAAGACCGGGGAGAGGCCAGGGCTTCCGGTCGCGCTGACACTGGTCGGCGACGAGTGGGACCTGTACGACACGGACATGGCGGTACGAGGAACCGATGTGCGGTCGGTGGCCCGGGCGGGTGGTCGGCGATGAGCCTGTCCCAACACCCGGTGCAACCCCGCTCCAGCGCCGGCACCATGCCGCTGACGCCGTTCGTGCTGCTCGCCGCGGCGTGGGGGGCGGTCGCGCTGGCATGGCTGGCGTGGGCCGCCGGTGCGCTGACCTCGGCGATGACGAACCGGCCCGGCGGGCCAGCCTTCGGCGCGGCATTCGTCGACGGGCTGCTCCATGGCCAATGGGCCGTGCTGTATCCGCACGTCAATCACACCGCCGTCGCCGTCGTCTACGGCGCGCTGGTGGCGGCCGCCGCGGCGCCCGTGACGGCCGGCTGGGTCATCTGGGAGCGTCGGCGCACACACGCCGGGGACCCGCTGCCGTCGATGGCCCGTCCTCGCGAGGTTGCCGACCTCACACCCGCCGGGGTGACCAAGCGGGCGTTGCAGCTGCGGCCCAGCCTCGGCGACACCCCGGTCAAGAAGCTCGCCGGCGCCGACCTCGGCGTCGCGCTGGGCACGATGGTGCTCCCCGGCCGACGCGGGCCGACGCTGCGGGCCTCCTGGGAGGACGGGGTGCTCGCGGTGATGGGCCCGCGGGCCGGAAAGACGACCTCGCTGGCGGTGCCGTTGATCCTCGACGCCCCAGGCGCGGTGGTGGCGACCTCCAACCGGGCTGACGTGTGGGCAACGACCCGCGCGGCCCGGGCCCGCGTGGGCCGGAACTGGGTGTTCGACCCACAGGGCATCACCCGCACCGGACAAGGCTGGTGGTGGAATCCGCTGAGCAGCATCAGCTCGGTCGAAGACGCCTCGCGGATGGCATCGCACTTCGTGCAGCCCATCAAGCGGGACAAGGGCGAGGACTTCTGGCTGCTCGCCGCCGAGGACCTGCTGACCAGCTTCTTCCTCGCCGCCGCGGCCAGGGGCGTCGGCATGAGCGACGTGCAGGCGTGGCTGGCCGACGCAGGCGACGACGAACCTGTCGGCCTGCTGTTCGAAGGCGGATTTCCCGAGGTGGCCCGAGCACTGCGGGGCCGGCAGAACGGTGCGCCGGAGACCAGAGACGGCATCTACGAGACCGCCCGTACGGCGGCAAAATGCCTCCAAGACCCCCGCATCATGGCCTGGGTCAACCAACCCGGCACCGAGACAGGCCTCGACCAGTTCAACCCGGACCTGTTCCCCCTCAGCCGCGACACCCTGTACTTGCTGTCCAAGGACGGCGCCGGCTCCAGCGGACCGCTCGTGGCGGCCCTGACCGACCAGGTCATGCGCCACGGTGTGCGTCGCGCCGAAGCACGCGGCGGCCGTCTCGACCCACCCATGCTGTGCATGCTCGACGAGGCGGCGAACATCTGCCCCCTGGCCGACCTGCCGCAGCTCTACAGCCACTACGGCGGCCGCGGCATCATCCTGGTCACCATCCTGCAGACCTATCAACAGGGCACCACGGTGTGGGGCGACCGGGGCATGGGCACCCTGTGGGGAGCCGCAACCGTAAAGCTCATCGGCGCCGGCGCAGACGACCCCCGGTTCGCCGCCGACGTATCCGCTCTGGTCGGCGAGCACGACGTCGCCACGCTATCGATGACCCGCGACGGCTCCGGCACCATGTCGCGCCAAATCAGCGTCCGCCGGCAGCGCATCCTGGGCCCCGAGGACGTTCGGGCGCTCAAACGCGGCCACGCGATCCTGCTCGCCTCCGGCGCACGGCCGGCCATGCTCGAGCTCAGCCCGTGGTACCGCCAGCCCGCCGCGGCCACGCTCACCGCCGAAACCGCCGCCGCGATCGCCGAAATCTCCGACGCCGCCGAGCAGGAACGACTCATCAGCGACCTGTCCGCCCAGGGAGTGAAGCTGCCTGCGCTCGCGTCCCCGACCGTCATCGAGCGCGCACCTCAGCCGAGCACTGGGACCCCGGCCGGCATTGAGCCTGCGCCGTTGCGGGAGAGCTCGGGAGCAGACGGAACCGGCGAGGCCGACAGCTCCGGCGGGCCCGTCGACTCGATCCACTCGACCACGTCGCGGATGCCGCGCTTCCGCGGCTCGGCACGGCGGCCATGAACGGACGCACCGACCCCGACCCGCGGCGACTCATCGCCGCGCACGAAATAGCCACCGAGTTCTACCGCTCCCACCTGACCGACCAACCCCGGGCACTGGCGTACCTTCGCAGCCGCGGAATCGTGGCGGCGACCGCCCAGGACACGCCGTGGACCATCGGCTACGCGCCACGCGGCTGGGTGGTTCTGCGAGAGCACCTTCGGGCTGCCGGGTTCACTGACTCGGAGTTGCTCGACGCCGGGCTGATCACCAAAACCAGCAACGGAAACCTGATCGATGTGTTCCGTGACCGGGTCATGTTCCCGATCCGCGATGCAGACGGCCAGGTCGTCGCCTTCACCGGCCGTGACGTGTCCGGACGGCCCGGCACTCCGAAGTACCGCAACACCACCAGCACAGCGATCTATTCGAAGAAGGCCGTGCTGTACGGACTCGCGGAGCAACTCCGCGACGGAGCTCAGCCCGACCTGGTCATGATCGTGGAAGGTCCCGCGGACGTGGTCGCGGTGGCCGGGCTGCGCCCGTCGCTACCCGACCGCAACCGCCCGTATGTGGCGGTCGCTCCGTGCGGCACCGCGCTGACCGCCGAGCAAGTCGCGCTGCTGGCCGACGCGGTCCCGTCCGGCACCCCGATCGCTGCCGCATTCGACGCCGACGCCGCTGGGCAGGGTGCGATCGACAAGTCCTACGAGTTGCTGCGCGACTGGTCAGGGCCGGTTGAGGCCATGTCGTTTCCGGCCGGGTCGGATCCGGCGTCACTGATCGCCGACGGGTCAATGGCCGCGGTCGCCGCTCTCGCGCTGGCTCGCACGCCGCTGGTCGACGTTGTCGCCGAGCACCGGATGACCCCGCACCTGGACCGGCTCCGTCAACGGCTCGCCGAACTCGCGCGTTTCGGTCGGGACCCGTCCTCGGAGTCGTTTCAGATACGCCTGGACGCACTGCGCGCCGTGGCGCCGCTGCTGGCCGAGGTAGGCGACCGGGATGCGGTGGCTGCGGCGCGGTTGACCCACCAGGTGACGCTACGACTGGACCTCAACCCGTTGACCGTCTTCGAGGCGATCTACCCCCCCGGGGACGACGACCTGATCGGCGATCCGGGGCAGGCCCCTGCGCCGGATGCGGCTGCGGTCGAGTCCGCCGCCGGAGCGGCCACGCCGATGAGCGGCGCCGGGTTTCCCGACCCGGAGGCCGTGGGACACCAGTACGCCCGGACCAGTTCGTCGGGCGCGGCCGCGACCTGGGTCGAACACGACCCGGGCACCGGCCACACCGCCTGGGTGATCGCCGAAGGCGCCGGCGACACCGCCGCTGACCGCGACGCCGCTGCTCTGGCCGGCGAGGTCGCCGGCCGGGTCGCGGTCCTGGTCGGCGCGCGGAGGGCCGTCGAGATCGCCCGCACGGCGGTCAATACCCACTTTGCCGCCCTCGGCGCGGCACACCAGGGCAACGCCAGCATCGTGGTGCTCACCTCGTTCGACGGCGACCGGCCGGTCGCGGGGCGCGAGAGGTTCACCGTCGCGTGGGCCGGAGATGCCCGCGCCTACGCCATGACGCCCCGATGGATAGGCCCGTTGACGATTGACCACACGCTGCGCGGGCGGGCCGGTCCCGGCGCCCCGACCCGCCCGGGGGACGGCGCGTTGACCGCATCGGTACGCGGTGGGGCCATCGGCGTCAACCGCATCGATGTGCCGGTGACGCGGATCGTGTTGTCCGGCCGGTCGCTGTCCGCCGCGACACCGGCGCAGTTGCGGGAGGCGCTGGAGCGCCAGCAGCCCGCCGCCGGTGCGGCCGCCCTCAGCCGGCTCGGGGGCCCGGCGGCGGCCGTGCTGGTGGTGCGGCCTCGCCCGGACCGTGTCCGCGACGCCATGAACGCCGCGCGGCTGGCGCGCCAGGATCAGGGGCCGACGACGGCGCCAGCGTCTGCCAGAGCGGCGTTGCGTGAGCGGCCTCGGCGGGCTGCGCTGCCCGCCGCTGCGGCGGCTCAACGCAACAGCTGAGCCACCATCAGCGGACGTTGTCGGTGGTTCGTTCAGCGTCGCTTGACCTGCGGCGCACCCTGCAGCTGAGCCGCCCGGCTTCGTGTCCGGCTCGCCCGTTCGACCGGCTCGGCCGGGCTCTGCGGGTACCACTGCCCGGCCAGCTTCGCCGGGCTCATCGGAGCACCCAGTGCGGCCGCTGCCCCCACACCGGGCCGTTCCGCCACGTCCGCGCGGGCGGCCAGGGCGCGGGTCGCGGTGCCCGCCGCGCGCAGCCCGCCGAGCAGCTCGGTGAACACAGGGTGCTCCGGGGGCGCGGTCACCCAGTGCGTGGCGCGGATCAGCTGGCCGGGTCGGCGGATCAGGCGCCGCGCTTCGGTGAGCACCCCGCCACGACCGTGAGCGCGCAGTGTCGCGTCGTGGAGTTGGTCGGCCAGATCCGGCATCCGGGAAAGGATCTGCGCCGTGCCGGTGCGCCACGCCGACCGAGCCGCCTCGTCCGCGGCCCACCGGGGCGGATCGGCCCACTGGCCGGCTGGCCGAAGCTGGCCCTGCAGCCATGTCGCCACTCCGGACATGGCAGCGGTCAACGTACTCAGGTTGCCGCGATCCGGCACGGGGCTGCGCAACTCGTTGGCGAACTCGAGTACGCCCCGCCATGGCCGGGCGGTCGTCGCGGCCAACTCGTCGAGCGCGGGTGTCCCAGTCGTGTGCGCTTGCACGTGCCCAACCGACCGGGTGATGCCCACCGCCGCGGTCGCGACGCGGACCACCTGCTGCACCGTCAGGTCGTCGCCGCGGCGGGTCAGCCACGCGCGGGCGGCGTCTACCGCTGCCACGCATTCCTGTAGTGAGGCTGGGGATGCCCACCGGTGCGGGTCGTCGACCGCGGGCCCGATGGCCAGGGCCCGGACCGGCGCCTGAGCTCCGTGACCGAGGCCGACGATGGTGCGCGCATCGTTCCGCAGCGAGCCGTTCTTCGTCTGCCAGGCGTCTTGCTCGGCGGCGGCCAGCACCCTTCCCAGCGGTGCTGGCGCCTCCTCCGGCCACAGCCAGCGGGCCAGGCGCACGTCCATGTCCGCGGCGGCGGCCGCGAGGCGCGCGACAGCGGCGAGGTTGTTCTCGCGGCCGACGCCCGCGAGAAGGGCGATGCCGTCTGCGGTGCTCGGTTGGTGGTCGTCGCCGGGTCCGGTGTATGGCCCGGTGTTGCTGATCAGGATGTCGCCGGCGATCTGTAACGCCTGGTGGGCGCTGTGCAGCGCGACCGCGGCGGGCCCGATGGGTGGGATGTTCCCGACGCCCTCGCTTGCCGTGATCGAGTGTGCGGTCGCGTAGCGCAGCGCCGTCGCCAGGTTCGCCGCTGCCGTCTGGTTGCCGCCGGCCCGCTGCCGGTCCGGGACGACACCGCGTTGCGGCAGGTCGGCCTCCCGCACTCCACCGACGGCCACGACCTGCCGCTCCACACTGCGGTACAGCCGGATCCTGGCCAGGGCGGCGGATGCGCGGACGGCAGGGTCCGGCGGGCGCGGTTGGCGCAGGATGGCATGGGCGCGCGCCAGTTGCGCCGCCGCGGTTTCGAGGTAGTCGCCGTAGTCCATGTCAGGTCAGCTCCGCGACGGCGTCGTCGAGTCGGTGCGCGACCTGGGCCCAGACCAGCCGACGCCACCCCGGGCCGGCCTGGCCGCCGGCGGCGGTGGCGTACAGGTCGGCCAGTCGACGCACGGCTGTGGTGACCCCCTCCCTCAGGCCAGGGTCGCTGGCTGCCGGCAGGACAGGACGGGACGTGAGGGTGACCTGCTCGGAGAGGTCGAGACCCTCCTGGAGCTCGCCGATGGCGTCGGTCATCGCCACGGTGTAGAAGTCCCAGTCGGCGGGCATGGCCGTATCGGGGGCGACACCGGCGTACGCGGCGAGCAGCAGGGCCTGCTGCGCGTCAGGCCCGTCGAGGTTCGTCGTGCTGTTCAGCCGGTCGGTCGCGTCCATCAATGCGATGCGGTAACTGTTCATGGGCGGCACTGTCCGCCTCCTTCCGTGGTTGGGCAAGCCAGGTGTGGTCGTGCTGTGGATAACCGAAGTCGCGTCAAGGCTGTGGATAACCGCGAACGCGGTCCCCGCCGCTCAGTCCCACCAACCGTCCGGGGCCGGATCGATGGCGGCGTCCGCCGGCGATTCGTGTTTGCCGGCTCGGTTGCCCTCCGGGTGGCGGCAGTTGCGGAACGGTCCGTCGATGCCGAGCAGGATCGGCAGGTGGTGGTCCAGATCGAGCCACCATCCGGATTTGGCTGCCGGTTCCCACCGTGCGCCCTCCCAGGTGTTCCACAACAGCGTGAGCCGGGCGATCGCTTCCGCGTGCTGCCACCACTGGGGACACCACCGGATGCGTTGGTTGCCGGGCACTCGGTGCAGGAACATCGGGGTGAAGTAGCCGCCCACCCAGGCTTCCACGCTCGGATACAGCGGCGGCTGAGCCTGCCGCTCCTCGGCCAGTTCGCCGGCGGGCGGGTCCTCGACTACGGAGCGGGTCATCGGGTCCTCCCTGCCGTGCGCGTCGGGCTGGTGGCGGCCGGGCGTTTGCCAGCCACGTGTCCGGGCAGGGCCGCGGGGTGGTTGAGTCCCTCCGGGTACCACTCCGCGGCGAGCTGCGCGGCGTTACGGGTGCCGGCGGCGGCACTGTCACGCTCGCCGTCCGCGGTGGCGCGCTTGTGGTCGACCAGGCCGGTCGTGTGTTCGTTGACGGCGGTCGCCGGGTTGTCGGGCGTGGCCGCGTCGCTGCGGCCGTCGGCGAGGTCCTGCCCGGCTCGGGCGGCGAGGGTTTCACGCAGCGCCTGCGCGGCAGCGGCACCGCCGGCGCCGAGCTGGTCCAGTTGTTCGGCGTAGTCACGCGGGTCGACGCCGGTGGACAACCGGATCTGCTCGTCGGTGACAGCGGCGGCGAAAGCCGCTTCCCCGATCGCTACGTCGCCGGGGTGCAAGGCCGCCGCCCGGCCGCCGCCGTGGGCCCGCATCACCGGAGTGCGGGCCATCTCCTGCGCCGCGGTGCGCATCGCGTCGGCGCGTGGCACACCCGCGCTCACTCTCTGGTCGTAGAGGTCCATCGGCCGCGGATACATCTGCCGCAACCGCTCCTCGACGCGCTCGGCGGCCTCGGCGTACTCGGGCCCTTCATGCTCGCGTGCCCGCGCCGTGCGCCAGACCGTGGCGAGGTCCAACAGGTCCGCTCGAGCCAGCCAATCCGGATCGGCTGCCTGCCCGACCACCCGTTGGTCGTGCTCCACGCGCTGCCGGGCCGCGTACTGGGCCAGCTTGTCGCTCTCGCCCGCCAGCCTCTGCGCATCCCGGTCTCGTCTGTCCTCGTCGGTGTGCTGTTGCTCCTCCCGTCGTGCCCGCCGGCGCATCTCCTCGGCGGCCAGCCGAGCGCTGGCCTCCGTGAGCGTCGAGAGCACGGCGATGCCTTGGCCGACTCGCTGGCCGAGCTCAGCGGCCAGGTCGGCGTGTTGGTCTTGCCCGATCCGATCCATCTACCCCTCCCCGGGGTCGCGTCACCTGCCGCGGCCCGTGTTGGTGGACCGGGCCTGACGTCGACGATCGTGGGCGCCGGTTGGTGGAGGGGTTGACGGTGGCGTTGGCTGCGGCGTTACCCCCGTGTCCGCCACGGCCGGCGACGTCGTGCCCTGCCTGGTGCCAGCGGTGCGCAGCAGCCCGGCGGCGGCGCGGGCGGCGCGGGCCTGGTGCAGGCGTTGTTGGCTTTCGCGCATGTCGGCGAGGGCGTCGGCCAGCAGCGACATCTGCATGACCATGCGGAGTGCTTCGAACACGGCCGCGTTGTCGCTGAGTTGTCCGGCCAGTTTCATCAGCCGCGACATGGACCGCAGGCCCTCGGCGCGGCGGGTCCGCGGCAGCGGACGCCGGTACGGTTCGCGGGTGGCTCGGTCGAGCACGCGGGCCGCGCGATGCAGCGGCCCTCGCGGGTCGTCGCCTTCCATCATTCGAGCGGTGACGGTGAGGGCGTCAGCGGCCGCGTACGCGTCCGCGCCGGCGGCACCCTGGCCACCCGCGGCACGCTGGCGGATGGCCTCGGCGGCGGCGCGCACCTGCTCGGCGGCCTGCCGGTAGACCTCGGCCTGCTCGATCAGTGGCGGGGCCGCCTCGCCGGTCGAGGTCTCGTCCCAGCGGGTCCGCAGCTGGGGCAGGGTCAGGTCGGGCGCCAGCCGGCCGCCGCCGTACCAGACCGGCGTGCCATCGGCGATGGTGTGCCCATCGAGGGCGACCGCGTAGCCGGTGACCTGTCCGGGATCGGTGCTGCTGTGCCGCAGGCGGACCTGCAGGCCCGCCGCCCGAAGCAGGTCGAAGAACTCGGCGCTGGATCCGGCGGCCGCCGCGGCGAAGCGCACCTCCCGGCGCAGCCGGTTACGGGCGGGTTCGCGGCGACCGGTGCGCCGGGCCTTGTTGACCTCGGCCCGGTGGGCGCGGGTGTCGGCGGTGCGGTCGGCGGGCCCGACCCGGTGCAGACCGTAGCGCTCCTCAAGGTCCCGGGCGGTCCGCTGGCATCGCCAGCGGTCGTTGCGTCCCCACTCGGTGCGACGGTCCTGACGGACCAGGGTGGCGACGATGTGGATGTGGTCGTCGGCGTGGCGGACCGCGATCCACCGCACTGCCCGGGTGTCGCCGTGGGGCGCCAGACCGGAGCCGGCGACCATCTCCCTGGCGATGTGCGCCCACTGCTGGTCGCTCAGCGTCCGGTCGGAGGCGTGATTACGCACGGAGGTGTGCCACACCGTGCGCTGCGGTGGGTTGCGGCCCGCCCGGACAGGCTGCTCGAGCAGATCGACCAGTTGGGTGAAATCGAGCTTGCCGCCCGGGCCCGCCACCGGCTCGAGGCGGGACAGCGGTCCGGCGCCGTCCCACGCGGCCACCAACCGGGGGTCGCGGTGTTCTTCTCGACGACCGGGCCCGTACAGGTAGCGGATGAGCCCGCCGACCCGGGTACCGCGCTTGTGGATCGATGGGATCACTGGAGCCGCCGGTCGACCATCGAGATCACCTCATCGAGGGCCTGCATCCTGCGCTCGCACATCGCGACGGCTTGTATCAACCAGTCCGGGGCCGCCCCGGTGGCGTTCAGGGCGGCCACGGCCTGGTTGAGGTTGGTGCCAATCCGACCGACGGCGACACGCGCGTCGAACAACTCGGCCTGCAGCTGCGCCAGGCCCTCGCGGCCGCGGTCGAGCGACGCGGGCGGGGTTCCCCGGGCGGCGGCCAAGCCCGCCTCGGCCAAAAACCCGGTCGGCGTCAGACCGGCGTCTTCCGCCGCCTTCTGGACGTCGGCCATCTCCTGTTCGGTGAAGCTCGGAGCGATCCGCCGCGGCCGGCCCGGATACAGGTGGGTCCGGTCACGGCCACGACCCTCCCGCACTCGAGTGTCGCCATGCGCCATGTCGCCGAGCGTTGTCGTCACCGGTTGCTGCCACCGTTAGCGGACTCGCTGACGGTCCACGAGCGCCACGCTCTTCCAGGCTCCGACCGCGCCCGGTCGGACCAGCTCCTGTTACAGGAGCTATAACTTGCTCCCCGGCCCAGCCGGGTCGATGGATGGGGGCGGCCACCGCAGTAGTGGCCAGTCTGAGAGCTCGCCGGCGGAGCCGGGCCGGTCGCCTGGTTGATCTTGACGCGCCGCGACCGGCCCCAGCCGGTCGAGCCGGGAGACGCTCCAGGCCGCTGGTGCACGGACCACAGGGGACTCACGCAGCTTCCGGATCAGGGAGTCGGCCCTGGACCGCGTGGGCGGGTTGCTCGAAGCGGTGACGCAGCACGTGGTCCTGGGGAGGCATGCCACTGCGGAGCGCTGTGTCCGCCGGGATTGACGACGCGGGAGGCGCCTGGCCTCGCGCGGCCGCGAGCGGGGGGGCCACCAACGCGAGCGGGCCTCAGCGCGCCCGATCCAAGACGTGCTCGCGATCGTCGCCGCGGACCCGGGGTCTGAGAGTCACCGGCACACCGGCATCTGGGAAGCGAGCCGGCATTTTGCGGCTCTTGGAGGGGGTCGACGCAGGCGGCCTATAATGATACCCTTTATGTGAATGGTCGGACGAGCGAAGGAGACGACAGGTGGCGAACCCGAACTTGGCCCAGGACCTACCTCAAGCAGGCCTCGGGGCCGACGAACACAGCGCAGTGGCCCCGAAGCTCGACACCGCCGAGCCGGGAATCGCCCAAGCAGCGGAAGAGATCCGCGAGAGCTGCCTCGGCACCCCACCCCCCATCGGCGCCGAGGTCGCCACAGCGGTCCAGAAGTTGGTCGAGGCGGTCAAGGGTGACGACCGGGTCTGCGAGGACGTGGCCGAAGAGGCGAACGCGCTCTGGGCCGCGATGCAAGAGGCGACCGCAGCCGACGCCGTCTCCCACAACCTGATCCGGCTGGCGAACCTCCTGGACGGCATCTACGAGAACGAGGACCGAGGTACCCCGGTCTTCGACGCGGCCATCACCGTCGCCACGGCGTACCTGCGATGAGCCGGCCCACCACCGCTCAGCGAGAGGCGGCCCGGGCGGTCCTCACCAACGCGGGCACCTTCACCGGCCTTCAGCCGCTCACCCCTGCTGACATCGACGACCTGGTCGACGCCCAGGCACAACGCGCCGACCCCTCGCAGCCGCTATCCGGCGACGAGTTGGACGCGCTCGGCTTTGACTCAACCCTGCGCAACCAGCCACGGCGCCGGCCTACAGCGCGCTGACCGGGCGCCATCCGTGCGGCCCGGACCTTGGATCAGCCAGGGCCCGGACCGTGCGGTGCACGCCCGACCAGCCGACATCGCCCGCGAAGGGGATCTGAGGCATGACCGACCAGCCGACCGTAGCCGTGGCCCTCGTCTTCACGAGCCACTACCGCTTCGTGACGACCGGAGCCACCGAGAAAGAGGCGCGCGACGCCATGATGGCCGCCTGGCAGCGCCACTGCGACCACACCCGCGCCGAACGCGACTTCCTCGACCCTGACGAGGACATCATCGTGCTGGAGGCGCCGATCGGGAGCGCGTTCCGGGACTACTCACCGATCTAGCCGTCCACCCCAGGCACGGCATCCAGGAAGCCCACCGGCACGGAGGAGAACCATGTCCCGGACCGAACGCGTTCGCAGTGGCGCACCGCTGTCGGTGCCTCACGAGTGGGTGAGCCCGGCTGGATGCGAGCTGTGCGGGCGTTTTCATGCCGGCGTGTGCCTCAACCCGGTGACCGCGTCGCCGGCAGGACTGCTCACCGTCAGCGACGCGCTTACCCCGCTCGGGGAGGTTGTGGACGCTGCCGCCGAGCACCTGGCTGTTCGGCACAGCTACCTCGACCCGGAGGCGGACGAGTGGCCGGACTGGGTTCTCGCCGAGCTCATCGTGCTGTGGCGGGCGGGACCGTGCGAAGACTGCCCGGTCTGGAACTGGAAGGAGCTGGCCCATCACTTCATGGGCTGGTGGCAGTGTGAATACGAACGGGCGCTGCCCGTGTGGGCGTGCAGGTGCGGCGCCGTCTTCAAGGTGTGCGCCGCGTGGGATCGCGCCTGGGACCTGTACCGACCGACCGCGGACGGGCTGCTGGGCGACGCAGCCGGCGCGGTCCGGCTCGACAGCAAGGGCCGTGTCAAGCGCAGCGACGCCTGCCCGGACTGCAACCGAAGCTTCGGCGGCACCGTCGCCGAACAGGCTGACCCGCAGGGCTGCCTGTTCTGAAGGAACAAGCACCAGCCGACGACGACCGACAACAAGACGACACGGAAGCCGACGCGGCACGCCGCCGCCTGACCTGACGACGACGGCAAAGACCCGCAGCGCCCCGCAGGATGCCCGGACAGCCCGGGCTCCATCGATGACGAGGAGGACCCTCTTCATGAACGACCCGCACGCGATCATCGGCGAGTTGACGATCGCGCCGCCGATCACACCCGCCGAGATCACTGCCTTGCCCGAGCGTGACATCGACATGTGCGCCGAGGTGCGACCCCGTAGCGACGCGATGCGCAGCGGTGTCTACCTGGCGGTCGCATCCGGCACGGCGAACAACCTAGGCGTCAGCGACGGTCCGGCCGGGCACGGCATCGCGATCGCAGTCGGCACCGACGGGTGGACCGAGGGCGGTTCGGCCGACCTCGCGGCGGCGGTGCAGGAAATTGTCGACGCGTTTGGGACCACTCCCGATGGGCAGCGGCGGACCTTCGACGGGTATCTGCACGGCGAGTACACCGGCAACGGCGACCCGTTCGTCTACCGGATCGCCGTGGTCGACGGCCGCGCCCACGTCTACCTGCCCGCGACCACCTGGCCGGCCGCCGTCGACGCGAACGGCTACGAGCCGCCCCCGGGCCGCACCGATGGACAACGCGCGTTGGCCCGCCTGCCGTTCGCCGTGCGGCTGCGCATGCTGGACCGGGTCTACATGGCGATGGAGTTCGGCGACATCGACGGCGAAGGCGAGCCTGGCACCGAGTGGAACCCGGACCGCTGGCAGGACCTCGACAGGGTCTTCGCCGGCGCCGGCGTGACCTTCACCTCGACCAACAACAAGGAGGACTGATCACCGTGCCCTACCAGCCCAAGCCCGCCCGAACCGACGCCCAGCGCTCGCTGCGCGCGCTGAGGGTCGATGCCCGCACCCACCTGACCGAGCGGATCCTCGACATTGTCGAGCAGGCCCTCGACGACGACGACCCGAACCCCGGCCACGCCGCCGCGCGAGGCTGGGAGGAAATTCTCGCCGCGTTCGCTACGGCAGGCGTGCGGCTCCCGAAGCCACGCGAGGAAGGCGAGGACGAGGAGCCCTGGCGGGAGTAACCGAGCCGACCGGCTACCGCGACACCCAACCGAACGCCGCCCCCGATTGGGCGGCGTTCGGCCGTTTCTTGGCAACCGTTTTCGCAGGTTGCGTGCCGGGCCCGACTACCGTCCACAATAGATTAGGGGTATCATTATTGATGCACGGTCTGGTCGGCAACCGGACCCGCTGCACCCAGAAGTCCCTACGTGGAAGGAGCGCCATGCCCCAACTCGACACCGTCCCCGGAGTCGACCCGGTCGACGCCCTCGACTTGGCAATCGCCCGTGAGCACACCACGATCGCCCACGCGACGGACCGGGCGTTCACCCTCGCCGCCGGCCGGGCCGCGCGCCTGGTCGCGCAGGCCGTGCCGGGCGCGCAGACCATATTCTTTGCGTGGGACCTCGACGGCGACCGGCTGGGCGTGAGCCTTGAGGCGGTACGCGGCCCGGCCGGCGAGCTGCTGTGGTTCGGCGACCTGCTCGCCGACACGCCCGAGGCCCTAGCGCTGGACGCCGTGGGCGGCTCGGCCACGCGCAACCTCGGCGACCGCATCGAGATCGCCCTCGACCAGGTGATCCTGGTTCCCGCCGACCTCGACCGCTCCGCGTTCCGGCACTCCACCATGGACCCTCGCGATACTGACGATCCGCCCGCGCGCCTGGTCGCGCTGGATATTGCCTCGGCGGTCAACGCCGCGCTCGCGTACACCCCTTCACCGGGCATCGGGCGGGAGGTAGTCATCGAGGTGCCCGGGCGGCAACCCGATCGGCTCGTGGTGGTCGGCGATGACACCCTGACCGTGCTGGTCGACGGCCGCCCCGCCGTCGGGGTCGACGCCAGCGGGCCTGGACACTGGCCCGACGGTGAGACCTGGGAGCGCCTGCCGATCGGGGGTGTCACGACCGAGCGCGGCCTGCTGGTCCTGGGCATGAGCGAGGACCAGTTCCGGGGGTTGGGTCCGCTGCTCGGCCTGCGGGCGTCCTGGTTCGGGCGATGGAAGGGCGCACCCGGCGAGCTGCGTGACATCAGCCTGGACAACGGCCAATGGAGCTGCGTCACCGACGCAGGCCTCGACCAGGTGATCCAGCACGTCCGCGACCTCGGTCTGAGCTACGAGGAGACCCGCACCACCCGGTACGCCGCCGCGGCCGCCGCGCCGCACGCGGAGCTGGCCCGATGACCGCCGATCGCCAGGACGGGGCCAGCGGCCTCTACTGCTTCAGTTGGGGCAACCAGTTCTACGAGCGGTGGCGCGACGGGCGACCGGTCAGCCTGGCCGACTGCCTCGACGCCTGCTACGGCGTCTTCGCTGCCCGGATCTGGCGGATCAACACCGACGAGACACTCACCCTGGTGGTCGAGGACGCCGGCAGCGCCACCGAGATCACCCACGTGCCCACCGGCCGGCCCATCCGGCGCCGCCGACCATACGGAGCACAGCGGCCCAGCGCCCGCGCCGCTTAAGCCACGCGCGCCGAACGCCGCCCGACCGACCGCGGTCCGGGCGGCGTTTCGGCGTTCTGACGTGCCGCCTCTCCAAGTCTGAGCTGCTTCCGGCTACCGTCCACACAGGACAAGAGGTATCATTATAGGCAGGGGTTAGGGGCGGCACCCGACCTCCCGACCGGAAGTCCGCGAGCCAAGGAGTGTGCATGTCCAACCAATCCAACCCACCCGTCACCGGGGAAGCGACCGCGCCGGGGGACGCTCAACCGGCCGGCGTCGCCGTTGGCGCCACGGTCATCTCGTGGTACGACGACAGCCCCGTCATCTACGGCGGCCCGGGTGACAACCCGACGTTCACCCAGTTGAAGTTCGGGGTCGGTACGGGCGGTCTCCCCGTCCGGTATTGCGGCCCGGAGCGGGTCGCACCGGCCGAGACGCCTATCCCCGAGCGCGACAGCCGGATCGGTGTGGAGAAGCGGCCTCGGGCTGAGATGCCGTACGGGGAGTCGGGCGTCTGGCGCCTGACCCTGCCGGACATCGTGTACCCGTCCTGGCACCGGATCAAGCGTGACGCCGTCAGCGTCGGCCTGCGCCGGCTGGCCATCCTGGACTGGCACGCGGGCCGGGTCCAGACCGGACCGATCGTGCTGCCGCACACCGGCATGACCGTGCCGCACGCCCGGATGACGCTGCGCAAGCTCAAGGCGATGAACACCTCCGATGGCGAGGCGTACACGGCGGAACTGCTCTGGGACGGCACGCCGGCCGGCTCGATCGAGAACGGCGGCCAGGGCGGCCCCACCGTTTGGTACGGGTACGACCGCGACGTTCTCAACCGCGCCCAGATGGACGCGTTCGTCGCCGCCTGCCGAGACGAGCACGGCGAGACGATGCACGAGGAGTTCGTGCTCGCGTGGCTTTTCGAAGAGGCGCGCGCCGCGGGCGACGTCGCCCGGTTCGTGCGGGCCGGCACGCTGCCGGTCCGCACCTTCGCGGCCATCATCGGCGGGGATGACGAGGTGGTGGACACGTTCGCCAGCGCGTACTACGGCGTGCCCGGCGCCACGGCGGACGACCGTGCGGCGGTCGCGGCTCGGATGTGGCGGCAGTGCCCGGACGCGCACGCGATCCAGGTCTGGACCGGCGAGCGGTGGGAGGCGCTGCCGCGACCGGCTGGGGCTCCGGGCCTGACCCGGGTCACTTTGCCGACCACCGGCTACATCGTGCTCCAGACCGCGCGGCGCGACGGCGGGCAGCCGACGGAGGCGACGACCTTCATCGACTCGGCTGGGCGCATGGACGACGCCGCCGCGATCGCCCACGTCACGGCGGAGGTGGCCGCACTGGCCGCCCACGCCCCGTCGAACGTCCTGCACACCGTGCGACTGGTGCACCGCACCGCTGACGGCGACCGGGAGCTGCTGGCGCCGGACCCGGTGCGCGGTGCGGGTCAACCGTTGGTCGACGAACCGACCCGCTGACCACGAGCCGCCATCGACGTTGGCGGCAGGTCACCCACGGCGACTAGCACAGCCCGCCCGGGCCGCCTCCTGGCGGTTCCGGGCGGCTTCGCCCTACCCGGCGGGCCGATACCGGGTCATCCCCTCGCGGCAGGCGGGGGATCACGGAGCCAGGGACGGCAATCCGAGCTCCGGCCACAAGCCCGCACGCGGAGACGAGGACGTCCCATGCCCGGTGGCAGACCGGTAACCCTGACCGCGGCGGCCCGCGCCGCCCTCGACGGCGCCACCGTCGATGGCAACGCCGTGCTGCTGACCCAGCGCATCGCCGCCCCGGCCTGGGCGGCGACGAAACAGGTGCTGGAAACCGCTGGGGGCACCTACATCCCACGCAAGTCCGGATGGCTGTTTCCCGGTCCGGCCGCCCCCGTCGTGCGGCGCATCCTCGCCGATGGCCAGGCGATCGCCAACCGGCACAGCGAGGGCTACGTGCCGACCCCGGCGGCGCTCGCCAGACGAGTCTGCGGGCCGGAGTTCGCAGACCTGGCGTCGCTACCGGCCGGCGCCCGGATACTCGAGCCCTCAGCCGGCGACGGCTCGCTCGTGCGCGAAATCCGGCGGGCAGGCCGCGAGCTGGACGTCCTGGCGCTGGAGCCGGACGCAGCCCGCTACGAGACGCTGCTCGACACCGGCGCAAGCTGCCGACGGACCACGCTGGAGGAGTACGCGGAGCAGCGTCCCATCCGGTTCGACGCCGTGGTGATGAACCCGCCGTTCAACATCACTGGCGCAGACTCGATCTGGATCGAGCACGTCACACTGGCCTACGGGCTGCTGGCGCCGGGCGCCCGGCTGGTCGCGATCGTCCCCGCCGGATTCACCGACCGACGGGGCCCACGGTTCCGGGCGGTGCGCGCGCTCGCCGCCGACCACGGCGGCTTCCGCCCGCTGACCTCCACGGACTTTCCCGGGATCGGAATCGGCGTGGGTGTTCTGTGGCTGGACAAGCCCCCGGCCGACGACAACCGGCCAACCTGGCTGCTGCGCCGCTACACCGGCGACGAGGTGCCGGCGCGGGTGCAGCAGCCGCAGACCAGCCTGGGCGCGGGCCGGGCCATGCCGGTGCAGGTGCGCTACGACGCGTGGCACGGCTCGGACCGGCTCGTGCGGTTCGCCGGCCGGTGCATGCTCTGCCCCCGCCTGGTCTGGGGCTACGCCGACGGCGACAACGACGCCCGGGGTGTGTTCGGGCTACACACCTACTGCTGGCCGCTGCTCCCGGACAGCCACGGCATGGAGGGCGACCCGGCTGTCCTGTGCGTGGAGTGCGGCAACGACGGCGACCTGGTCGACAAGGCGCTCCCGGTGGCGCGCCGGGCATGGACGCCGCCGGCCGCCGAGGCCGATACCGACGACTCCGTCGTCGACGCGCTGCCCGCCGCCACGACGCACGAGGCCGTTCCCGCTGCGCCCCGCGCCGTCCAGCTCGATCTGCTGGACCTGATCGTTGACCAACTTGGCCCTGGCTCAACAAATCCTCGCCGTCGAGAGCTACCTTCAGACCCCTAAAAGGGGTATCATTATAGAGGAGGGGCGGACGGCATCCGGCCTCTTCACCAGAGGTCCGAGCTTGGAGGCACCCGTGCCCGTTGATGCGGCAACCCGGCAGACGCGCTTCACCCACATCCGACCGACCCTGCTGGCGCTGCGTCAGCAGATCCGCGACGCGATCGACGTGGTTCACCCTGACGCGGCGGCCTGCCTGCCGCTGCCCGACTTCGAGCTGCCCGAGCGATACACCCTCGCCGCGCTCGCCCCGGCCCTGCATCGCGGGCTGTTCAACCGCCGCGGCGGGGTCTCCGACGCGTGGCGGCGGGCGTTCGACGCCTGCCCGCACGCCGGGCGGGAGAACGCGATCGCCGCGCGCGAGCTGACCTACCTCTGGTACCAGGTCGTCTGCCGGGCCAGGTACTACGCGGAGTCCACGCCCGGCCGGACCGACGACTTCCACTACGAGAAGACCCGGATCCCGAAGCGGATCGCCGCAGAACTCAGCCGCGTCGCCGCCGCGCCACGGGCAGGCGCGACCACCTAGACCGCTCGGAAGCCGTCCGGCGGCGTGCCGACAGGGCCGCCGCCGGACGCGCAGCGTTCCGCCGACCGAACCCACGCGTCGTGCGCGACCCGGCACCGGGCTCGTACTCGACGTAGCAGCCCACACCGAATCGGCCGCCTCATCGGCCCGTACCGCCGCGTCCAAGGCCACTCGAGTCAGGGCCAGAGTTCGACGACTGGAAGGACCCCGATCGTGCACACGACCAACCACCGAGGGCCGGGCGCGTCATCGCCGCTACCACCCGGCAGCGACCGGGTCGCCGGCTGGACCAGGTCCCCGCTGGGCCTGCTCGTCCCGCCGCGACCGCGCCGGCGCTACGAGCTGCCGGTGGCGGTCGAGTTGTTCGCCGGGGCCGGTGGTTTCGGCTGCGGCCTGCACCAGGCTGGCTTCCACGTGGCCGCCGCGGTGGAGATGGACCTCATCGCGGCCACCACCTACATGGTCAACCTCGCCGTGCCCGGGGTAAAGGTGCACTTCGACGGCCCCGAGCGGGAAGAGGCATTCGAGCGGCACCTGGCCAAGGCGATGGGCCTCAAGCTCGACGGCGACGGCAATCTCGTCGCTCCCGAGGGATACGTTCACCGTGGCCCGCTGGCCGGAAGCGGCTGGATCTCCGGGTACGGCCGGCCACACGACCCGGGCAGCTACCCGAACGACTACCTCGCCGACACGAACCGTCCGCCGGCCCACCCGTACGGCTGCGAGCAGTTCTTCGTCGCCGACGTGCGGAACCTGACCGGCGCGCAGGTCCTCGACGCGCTCGGCCTGGACGTCGGCGACGTCGCGCTGGTCACCGGCGGGCCGCCGTGCCAGGGCTTCTCGATGGCCGGCGCGCGCGACGTCATGGACCCCCGCAACTCGTTGGTCTTCGAGTTCGCCCGGCTGATCTGCGAGATCAGGCCACGGGCGTTCGTCATGGAGAACGTCCCCGGCCTCGCGAGCATGGTGACACCGGAGGGAATCCCGGTCGTCGACGCCTTCAGCAAGGCCCTGGACGACGGCGGCTACGGCGAGTACGAGGCGCTGCGCCGCTCGCTGGGCATCACCCCCGGCGTGCGCGCCGGCGTCCGCGGCGCGAAGCGCGTCCGGCATGCCTCCCCCGACGGCGCCGAGCCGACCCATGGCTCCCCCGACGAGGAGCAGCAGTTGGACCTGTTCGGCCCGGACCTCGCAGTCCGGTGACGCAGCCGGCCAGGCGCAGACACGGCAACGCCCGACATCTCCGCCTGGCCCGCCCGCTATCGGTTGGTTAACAACGAAAGCACGGGCCGTGGGAGTCCGTCCACAGTAGACGAATGAAACCTAGAAGGGGTATCATTATATGCAGAGGTTGGGTCGGCACCCGCCTCGACGTTCCAGAAGTCCGTCGACAGAAGGCAGCGATGATCACCCACTATTCCGAGTTCTCCGGCCTCGGTGGCACCGACCACGGCGTCCACTTCATCGGCGACGGGTTCGGCGATCGGTTCCGCACGTGGATCGAGACGACCGACGCCGCGAACCACGACGCGGACGCCTGTGAACAGCACGAGCTGAACTTCCCCAACGCTCGGCACTACCAGCAGGACGTCACCAAGCTCGACATGACGACCATGCCGCGGGTCGACCTGTTCACCAGCTCCCCCGCTTGCCCTGGCTGGACCGATTCGAGGGGCATCAAGCGTGACTTCGACAAGGCCAACGCCGAGCAGACCGCGCTGTTCGAGATGCCCGGTGCCAAACAGGACGACCCGCAGTTGCAGCGCCGGATCAAGCAGTACAAGCGGTCGCGGCTGCTGATGAACGAGATCCCGCGCTACCTGCGCGCCATGATCGAACGCAACCCACGCGAGCCGGTGCTCATCGGCATGATGGAGAACGTCGTCCAGTGCCGTCTGTGGGCCGAGTGGGACCGCTGGATCCTCGAACTGCGCAACCTGGGCTACTACGTGCGGCTCATCGCGTTCAACGCGATGCACGCCCGCCCGGTCCGCGCGCCGTGGGCCGGACAGTCCCGCAACCGGCTGTTCGTCGGCTTCTGGCACCGCTCGCTGGGCCGCCACCCCGACTGGGACAAGTGGCTGCGGCCCAAAGCCTGGTGCGACAACTGCGTCCAGATCGTCGACGCGGTGCAGGTGTTCAAGAAGCCGGGCGTGGACATGGGCAGCTACGGCCGCCAGTACATCTACCAGTGCCCGCAACTGCGCTGCCGGGGCCGGGAGGTCTTCCCCGAGGTCGTGCCCGCGCTGAGCGCGATCGACCTGTCCAACCCGGGCGTGCGCATCGGCGACCGCGAGGCCCGAGGGATGAAGGCTCTGCAACCCGCCACCACTTCACGCATCGAGGCCGGAAAGGTCCGCCACTGGGGTCCGCTACTCGTGCCGACCGGCGCCAGCCGGCGCGGGCACGGCGACCAGGGCGCCGTACCGCTGACCACCCCGACACTCCCCCGGACCACCCGCGAGTCCGACAGCGTCGACCTGCCGCCGCTGCTGGTGCCGGTCGAGGGCCGCCCGGACAAGACGGCCGCACCGGCGACCGGCCCGATGCGCACCCAGACCACCCGCGCGGAGACCGGCGTCGCCATGCCGTTCATCACGCCGTTGCGGGGAGGCGGGTCAAAGACCGCGTCGTACCCGGTGACGCAGCCGGCCGGGACGGTCACCGCCTCGGGCAACCACCACGGCCTGGTTCTGCCGCCCGCGTTCCTGATGCGCAACAACACCGGCGGCGCCGAGATGTGCACACCCGTCGACGAACCGGCTCGCACGGTCACCACCGCGGGCCACCAGTCGCTGGTGACCTGGCAGGACGCCCTCCTGGTGCCCTACTACGGCGCCGCCGAGTCGGCGATCCCCGCCGCCGGACCGTCCGGAGCGCTGACCACCCGCGACCGGTACGGCCTGGCCCTGCCGCCACAGGAGGTCCTCACCGAGCTGCCCGACCTCGCCGACATCTACTTCCGGATGCTGCTGGACTACGAGATCGGCAAGCTGATGGGGTTCCACCCCTCCTACCGCAACGAGGCCAAGACGCAGCGCGCCCGGGTCCGCCTGTACGGCAACGCCGTCGTGGCGGCCTGCGCCGAGCTGATCGTCTCCGCGCTCGTCGAGTGCATGACCGGTGCGCAACTCGAACGCGAGTACGCGCTGGCCGCCTGAACCGTTCGACTCGGCCCGCCGACGTGCTCGCAATCGTCGGCGGCTTCGAGGACCTGAACAAGGCGCTGAGCAATTTCGCTCCGCTGTCTGACGCATGGGCTGTCGCCCGCACCGACTGACCGCTGAGCTTCCGGCCGGCACGACCCGCGCGTGCCGGCACGGTGGCCACCCGGCCAGACGAGAGGAGAAGACATTGACCAACCGGATCGATTTCGACGTCCGCTTCGACCGCGCGATCTCGGCGTGGCATTCGGCCGGCGTCGCCTTTGCCGAGGTGAAGACGGAGGAGGCCGCCCGGCTGATCCGGCGGGCGTTCCCGACCGCGCGCCGAGCGGTCATCGACGTCTGGCCCGCCGACGGGAAGATGGCCTTCAACGTGTGGCTGCACCTGGTGCTCGGCCCGGACGACGAGGTTCTGTGGCACTGCGAGTCCACCGAGTTCGAGGACGGTGAGCACGAGTGCCAGACCGACGGTTGCACCCGCGACCTGCTCGACCCCACGCCCGTGCAGGACGCCATCGCCGCAGCCGAGCTGGCCCTCTTCGTCCTCGACGGCGAAAGGCACCTGCCCGCGTGCGATGACGCGCCCGGCAACTTCCCCATCGGCGACGATGACAACTTCGAATGCGCGCGTGAGCTGCACCTAGCCCACGCGCTCGGCGAATGCTTCCAGACCGACGAGCTGATTGACGCACTGACCGGCCACGGCCAGTACGCGGAGGTCGACGAGGGCGACGAGGGCCAGGGTGTCATCAACCTGGGGACGCTGCTCGAGACCGGCCAGCACCGGCTGGTCGCCGGGCCGGTTCACATCAACGACGACAACTGGCTCTGGTACCCCGGCGAGCTGAAGATCATGGCGCCGGACGGCTGGACCTGCCGTGCCGCCGAGCCATGGACCCCGCCTGCGGACATGCAGCCGGAAGCGATCGCGCAGGAGATCGCCGACCGGCTCCGGGCGATGACCTCCTCGGGGCGGCACCAGTGAAGAGATCGTTTTCGCAAGCCCTTGTCTGGGCCTGGATCTTCCTGATCTGGAACACGTTTTGCGGCACGTTGATCGGCCTGTGCCTGTGGCGGCCGCCGAACGGGTGCCGCCTCAGCTGGCAAGAAGGGATCTACTGCGCCGGTGACGCCGCCATCCCCGGCATGGCGCTGTATCTGCTCGCCTCGTTCTGCGCCGCGCTGCTCGCCGTAGCTCTGACCTGGGACCTGATGCACCGCTGGTACCTGCGGCTCCAGCAGGACGACCAGCGGTAAGCACGCCGCGCGGGCAGCGGCCGTTCACCTTCTCCCTGGTGCGCAGGACGCGAGCTGGCTGACCAAGCCGGACGCGCCGCCACTGTCGGTCTCGGCGGCGCGCCTGGCCGCTGCCGCACCGTTCGCCGAGACCGGCGCCCGGTCCTGCTGCACACCCCCACCACCCGGCTCGCCGTCCGCCGAGTTGGTCATCGCCGGCCGAGAAGCACAGGCCACGGCCCGATCCCCGCAACCACCGGGTCTGGGGTTGCACCCATACGCCCTCGCCGCACGCCGGTAACCCGCGAGCGCACCTGTCCACCCCTCCCGAGCCGGAGCCAACGACCCTCGGGCGGGGGTGACCACTTCCGCTACTCAGATCCTCTCAACGCTTCCGTCCACAGTAGACACAAGGTATCATTATACAATGGACTTCGGGCGGGCCGGCCAGGCCAGCGCACCCCGTCGGCTGGACCTGCTCGGAGAGAGCCGGCATGAACCCGAATCCGCGCACCGGTCGGCACGTCACAGGACTGGCAGGTAACCCGATGACCAAGGTTCTTCCCGGGCAACTCTCCCTCTTCGATGACCTGGACGCCGAGGTAGCCCCGCTGCCCGGGCCTCAGACGGCGGCGCCGAGTCTCTACGACTCGCCTTCACGTGGCCTGGTGGCCCGTACGGCCGAGGTCGAGGCGTGGCGCGCCCGCTACGGCAACTGGAGCTCGATCCGCCGCTCGCATGCCTGGGAGGTGCACATCACCTGCCCCGACACGCCGACCGCGCGCTGCCAACCCACCGTGCTGAGCGCGGATCTGCGCTGCGACTGCCTCGACAACTGCTGCTGCGTCGGCGACCTGCTGTATCGCGGGGCGTGCCGCGGGTGCGACTGGGAGGGCGAGCCGCGCAACCAGGAGAACGCGGCCGTCGAGGACGCCTGCGACCACGCGTGGCCGGGCTGGCGCGACCTGCCGGTGGTTCCCCGCGTGCCCGAGGACCGCAAGCGCCACGGCGCCTGGGTGGACCGCGTCGCCACTCACTACCCGACGAAATGGCTCACCGACGGCGGTCCGATCCGCACCCGCCGCAGCGGCCTGGCCACCCGGCACGTGCCGGGCCGGACCCCGTTCGGCGGCTACGACCTAGCCGCCGAGGACCCCGCAGACGCGGCGGCGTCCTCCACCCCTCACGACGGCGACCCGCCCGCGCAGCGCGATAGCTGACCGCCCACCCGCTCACCCCTGCCCGACCTTCGCAGCGACGGAGGTCGGGCAGAGCTGTTTTCCCAGGCAAATTCACGTCTCATCTACCGTCCACAATAGATATAAGGTATCATTATAGGCGGAGCGAGGGTCGGCACCCGGACTCCAGACCAGAAGCCCGACCACCACCTCAGGCCCCGGCTGACCGCGTGCGTGATCACAGATCCCGCGCGGGCCGCCGGCCTCCAAGCCCTCATCGAGGAGCCGGACATGATCCCATCCGCGGCCCACACCCGGGGCGTGGCCCGATGACCGCGTCGCGCTGGTGCCAGCGCTGGCCCGAACGCGACCCATCCCAGCCAGGACAGCCGATGCCGGCCTGGTCGTACGCCGACCCCTCCGAGCGGTTCAGCCCGCGCGGCTACGAGGTCCAGCCGATCGCCGAGGCCGTCGCAAAGCCGTTCGTCACCAGTCGCCACTACCTTCGCTCGTACCCGGCCGCCGTCCACCAGTTCGGCCTGTTCCGCCACGGCGAGCTGATCGGCGTTGCGGTGTACGGAAACCCAGCGCAGGACAAGGTGCTGACCAACCCGCTGCCCGACCTGGAGCCCTACACGCAGTCGCTGGTGCTGCAACGGCTGGTGCTGGGCCCGACCGAGGGCAACGCCGAGACCTGGACGCTCGGGCAGTGTCGGGCCCTGCTGCTCGACGAGGGCCTGCACGCCGTGATCACCTTCGCCGACCCGGCCTGGGGGCACGTCGGCATCATCTACCAGGCGTTCAACTGCATCTACCTCGGCACCAGCAAGACCACGACCACCATCTGGTTGCCCGACGGCACGTGCCTCGACGAGCGCACGATGCAAAAGATCCGCGCGCAGGAGCGCGGACATGCGGCCGCGGAGCGGCGGCTGGTGTCGTTCGGGGCGCGGCCGATGCGGGCCGGAGAAAAGCCGCACGAATGGCTGCGGCAGGCCCTGCTCGACGTGAAGGTGACCCGCCGCCGCACGCCCGGCAAGCACCGCTACGCCATGCCGCTGCGTAAGGACGTCAAGGTCTACAAGCGCGACCGCAACGGCCGGGCGGTGCGGGCCCACCGCGACCCGTCCCGGTACCCCAAGCCCTCGCCGGACCTGTTTGCCGCGATGGGCGTGCCGCTGTGACCAGGCAGCCAGGCACCGGGGTCCGCGAGCTGCGCACGGCGGCGGACCTGCTGCGCACGTTGGAGTCCGGCTGCTACACCCTCCCGGAGCTGTACCAGCTCGCCGAGCGGGCGGGGCTGGCCGACCGGGCCGACGGACGCCGCATCATCCAGGACGGGCAGGAGCAGTACAAGCGGCGGATCCGCTCAGCCCTCCAGTCCCTGCGCCGCCAGGGCCGGGCCCGTCAGGACGACGACCAGAGCGCGGCCTGGCTGATCGAGGGCACCACCGCCCGGCCGCGCCGGGCGCTGCTGCTCTGGCTGCCCGGCGACCCGGGTCAGGCCGAGCTCGTGCTCGGCGCCGCGGCCACCGTGCTGGCCCAGGCCGACGAACCGATCGACCTGATCGTCGCGGACCCGCCGTACGCCCTCGGTCGCGGCGAGCACCGCTCGGCGTACCGGCGCACCTACGGCCGCGACCACTCCCAGGTGCTCGGCGGCTACATCGACGTCGACCCGGCCGCGTACGCCGACTGGACCGCCGAATGGATCGCCGCCGCCGGCGCCGCGCTACGCCCCGGCGGCTACCTCGCCGTGATCACCGGCGGTCAGCAGGCGGCCCGAGTCCAGGTCGCCGCCGAGGACATCGCCGGCCTGACCTACGTCAACTCCATCGCCGTCAAACGGCCGTTCGGGCTCTACAGCACCCGCCGCTACGTCCACGCCCACCACCGGGTCACCCTGATGACCCGCGGCCCGCTCGACTCGCCGCAACGGGTCTTCGACCGACCGACCGAGATGCCGCGCGGCCGGACCGGCCAGATCTACGCCGTCGACGTCTGGACCGACATCCCGGACGAGCGCCGACCCGGCCTGCTGCGCTACGACAACGCCCTGCACCCGGCCCTGGTGTCCCGCCTGGTCCGATCCACCACCCGCCGTGGCGACCTGGTCTGCGACCCCTTCCTCGGATCCGGCACGACGCTGGTCACCTGCCTGTCCGAAGGGCGCCGCTTTCTGGGCGGCGACCTCAATCCCGAGGCCTTGCGCTTCGCGATGGGCCGGGTCCTCGCCGAGATCATCCCGGCCCTTCGCCCGGCGGTCGAGCAGCTCGCGCTCTTCGACGCTCACGAGGTGCCGGCGTGATCGTCAAGGACCTGGACGCGATCCGGCGCCGCACCATCGCCGGGTACGGTGTTGACCCGCAGCGCGCCGCGCGGCTCCTCGAGTTGATGCGCCGCCGGGGCGTGACCGAGTGGCCGCCGCCGACCGTCGAGCAGCGCCGCGCCCGCTGGGACGCGCACGTCGCCCGGTACGGCCTCGGCCCGGACCGCTGGCACACCCAGTGGGGCCCGGTCACCCCCTACACCCGCAGCGAGTTCCACCCCGACCCCGCTCGCCGGATGACCTTCTACCTCGGCGTCGGGCACCCTCACCACCTGCGCCGCTCCCCCGTGCCGCTGTTCATCTCCGCGACCACCCTGGCCCGTTACGTGAGCCGGTACGAGCAGCAGGGCGACGACTGGCCCGTGCAGACGTTCGGGACGCCCTGGGCCGGCGACTCGGGCGCCTACGCGGCCCTGATGCTCAACACTCGCGGCCGCCGCGACCACCCCTGGTACCTGTGGCCCGCCGACTACGGCGCGATGTGGGTCCGCTTCGCCGAGGCGGTCGGTCACTCGTCCCGAGATCTGATGCCCGACTTCGTCGGTGTGCAGGACTGGCCGTGCGAACCCGCCGTGTTGAAGCGGACCGGGAAGACGGTGCGCGAGCACCAGGAGCTCACCGTGGAGTCCTACCTCTACCTCGCCGAAGAGTTCCCGATGATCGCCTGGCTGCCGACGCTGCAGGGCTGGTGGCCGTGGGAATACGTCGAGCACGTCGAGATGTACCAGCGCGCCGGCGTCGACCTCACCGGCCGACGGGCCGGCGTCGGCAGCATCTGCCGACGCGGCTCCCAAAAAGGCGTGGCCCGCGTGCTGGGCACCCTCACCGAACTCGGCCTGGGCATGCGCATGCACGGCTTCGGGGTGTCGATCAACGCGTTGCGGATCGCGGGACACCTACTCGACAGCGCGGACAGCCAGGCATGGTCCAAGTCCGCCCGCGACGAACACCTGATGCTGCCCGGCTGCAACCACCTCAGCCGGCCCGACCCGGTCATCGGCGCCCGGCGCCCGACGGACTGCCGCAACTGCTTCACCTACGCCCTGCACTGGCGCGAGGAGGCCCTGGACGCCGTCCGCGCCTGCGCACGCGACCGCGCCAACGGTCGACACACCGCCGAGCCAGCTCTTCCCGCTCCCGCGCTCCTGCGCCGCGCCAACCGGTCGCGACCGAACCCGGATCAACTCCTGCTGTTCGGCCAGTAATCGACACCGGGCCGGCCGGCCCTATTTCGACGCTCGTAATCAGCACCGCGCACGGCGTCGGCGAGCGGTCTGGCCGCGGCGGCGGCTGCCGTTGCTCGGCCCGCTGCTATCCGTCGACGGAACGCATGCCCCGGAACGGGATGTGGGTGCGGCTTGGTCGCAGCGCTAGTCCGGTGTCGGTCGCCTCGACGTTGGCGTCGCGGTAGACGAGCACCACCTCGCGCAGGTGGTTGCTGAAGTCGCGGCGGAACTGCTGTCGGCCCTGTTTGGTGTCGGCAAGGTTTGACCCGAACTGGACCATGAGGGCGTCCCATGGAATCAGGGTGGGGCGGCGCAGGTAGGACATCCGCCAGGTCAGCCAGGCGTAGATGTCCAGGCGCATCGGTGAGCCGCGCAGCGCGGCGAGCGCGCCCATATTCAACGGGACGGGGTGCGCGACGATCTCGTTGAAGAAGTCCGCCGAGAGTTGGATCGTGGAAGGCAGCAGCGCGTCCTGCCGATCGCCGCGGCCCCAGAACAGGTCCCATTTCAGGGCGACCGAGATCTGCACGGCCCGGTCGCGCTGCGTGCCTTGGCGGACTTCGAGTGTCAACCGCGCCTTGAGGAGGCGTTCCATCTGGTCGCGTAGCCGGGTGATCGAACCGGACTTGCCACCCGTTGGCTTGAGTCCGATGTCGCGCATGAACTCGCTGAGCGACGCGCCCAGGACCAGCGTCGGGGAGCGGGTCTTGACCGCCTGGCTGGACATCCAGATCAGCAGCAGCCGTGGCATGATGCCGTACGGGTAGATCGGCTGGTAGGTGCCGTCAGCGGCGACACGTCGTCCCGGCTCGACGAGCAGGTGCACGTCGCCGTTGTGCCGGCTCCATACAGCGACGTCGCCCGGGTCTTTGTAGGGCAGGTTGGTCTGGGTCAGCAGCTGCGCCAGATAGCCGATGTCGGGCGCGTCGTCGTCCCACACCTCGGCGGCCGCACGCAGCCTTTCAAGGTCGGTGATCTTCTGCCTGGGCACGGGAACAGCGTTCCAGGCCCGACAGACACACCCAAGTCGCAGCACGGCGTGTCGCCGCCTCAGCTTCCTGAGCTTCGCAGGCGGTACGCATATCCTGCCGACCGATAGACGCGCACGCGGTGGCCCGTGCGGCATCCCTCCGCGCTGAAGATCTGAGCTAGCCGTTCAAGCTGGTTGTGGATGACGTGGCGGCCGTCCACGCATATCCCGCCGACCGTCGCTTCGAGGTCGTCTGGCGCGCATATCTTGCCGACCTCGAACCGGGGCATTTCGCTGTGACGCTAGCGGGGCGAGGGCCGGCCGAATCTCGAACCCTTCCTGGGTTGCGGGTTGCACACGCATAGGTTGCCGACCTAGGTTCCGCGAGGAAGGAGGAGACGACGGGCACACGACCCAGGAGCGGGCTTGTCCCCGCATAGCTCGCCGACCATACGGGGGCAGGCTGTGGAAAACGATGTGTGCTGACAGCTGTGCACGCATTTGTTGCCGACCGCGCTGACCTGGTCATGTGCTTGAGGCGACGCATAGCTTGCCGACCAGTGCGCATTTCGCGCCGACCACGGCGGGAAGAATCGCCTGGTCATCACTGCTTTTTCCGGGTGCCCTGTAGTGGTTCCTGTAGTTAAGAACTCTCCTGTAGTCGTTCGCAGCGTTCTGTGGAAACGTTCACGCGCGGCAACTTGGCAGGCGCGCCCCGACGTGCTCCTGGTCAACGACGTTGTTCACCATTGGCGCCCATCTCGATGCCGTCGGCCCCGCACGCTGCACGGCGATGGGCGCGTTGACTAGATCGACGGTTTGACCATCCCGAGCCATCCATGGCGTGAACGACATCAGCCGGACAGATCGCCGTGGTCGGCGCCCGTCTGCGAAAACGGCGTGCCGACGCCACAACAGGAAGCCAAAGGCGAGCCCGTCTCGCGCGGGGGTGCTACTGCGGGCTGAAAATTGCGCCCGGCCCCCGGTGAGGAAAATGAACGCTCGAACCGGGCAGGGTGGCGGGCCCGGCCACGACGGTCGCCAACAACGGGCGGCCTCCCCCTGGCCTGGCGCGGGTGGTGACGAGCTTTCCGCTGACCACCTTGAAACACCCGCCGCCTTGGTATGGCGGTTCGAGCGGCGGGTGTCGTCACAGTCGCGGCCCTCTCACCACAGGCCGACCCTCATCTCAAGGACCAGCGACAAGAACGTTTTTCGACAGGCGGTACAAGGGGCGGCGGAGCCGGCCCTGGCGCAGCCAGGTCCGCCGCCCCTGCCCTACTGGTGAGCCTGGTCGGGTTCGGCTGCGGCCCGGGGAGCGTTGTCGGCCTCGGGCTGGTCCGGTTCGTCTGTGCCCAAGGTGGCGTCAGTCTGCTGTGGCTCGACGGGATTCCTGGGCCGCCTGACCTTCTTGGGTTCGGCCCGCTTGACGAGGATGCGCTCAACATCGGTCAGGACGTATCCCTGCGTCTCGAGGAACCTCAGGTAGCGAACGGTGTACGCCCGCGGGCTGCGCCAAGTGCCGAACTCGCTGCCCTTCTCGTGCGCGCCGAGCACGACGGTCAGCATCAGCATCAGCGCCCGTGCGTCGTTGGCGCCGGCGAGCAGCTTCGAGAGGTCGGAGCTGCGCCCGTACGTGGGGGCTTTGATACCGAGCCACGACAGCGCGTGTGCGTCGCCCTTCTCCATCGCCTCACGGAGCCAGTGGCCCTCGTCGTCGAGCAGCGCCTGGGCGAGGAACATCACGGTGCCTTGCGGCGGGGTCTTCCGCCGGCACAGCTCCTTGACGAAGTCCTGGCGGACCTCGGTCGCGATGGCCCAGGCCTTGTTGTTGGCGATGACCTCGCGCCGCTCCTCGCGCTGCTTCTCGGGGCTCGTGGATCCGCTGAGCCACGAGTAGGCGTACTTGCGGTGCTTGTTGGCCTTCGGGTCAGTGCAGACGTAGACGACGTTGATGCGCCAGTAGTCGTTGACGAGGTAGGCCGCATGGCCGGGGCAGTCGCAGTGGGTCTTCTCGCTGAGCCCGTTGCCGTCCGGCGAGGCCCACTTGCTCAGCACCCGCTTGTCGCCATGGGTGTCCGCCGGCGCGTCGATGACCGTCACACCGGCCTGGGCTAGCGCGGCCAGCGCCTTCTCGGTCTCATCCCGGAGCTGGCGGTTCTTTTGCGCCTGGCGGATCTCGTACTCGACATTCTTGCCCTTTGCTGCCGCCACGCTGATCTGCTTGATCGCGTCGCGGTCCTGCCTGGGGTCGAGTTCGGAGATGGCGGCCGCGACGTCGAGGGTGACTGCGCTGTACCGCGCGACAATCTTGGACGCTGCCGCGTGCCGTGCTACCTGCAGCGCTTGCTCCACGTCCTTCTTGGGTGTCCTGAGTTGCTTGGCGATGTCTCCCGCAGCCAGGCCGAAGGCCGCGAGCTGCTCGGTGGCCTTGACGCGGTCGCCGGCGGTCAGGCCAGCCCGGCGAGCGTTCTCGTCGACCTGACGAACGACGGTTTGTACGCCGGTCCCGGGCCGCGGGACGACCATGACCGGCACCGTCTCGCGGCCGCCGTCGATCGCGGCGAGGGTTCGGCGCTCCCCCATGAGGACGACCAGTTCGTCGCCGTCCTCATAGGCCGTGATCGCTTGGAGTACGCCGTGTTCCTTGACCGAAGCGAGGAAGTCCGGGTCGAGCGACTTCTTCGCATTCACGCGCGAGTAGTTCGCGCGGAGTACCAGGGTGCCCGGGTCGACTTCGACCAGGTGCGGCCGTCGTCCCGTCGCCTCCTCGGCCGCGCTCGTGGTGACGATGTCCTCGGCGAGGTCAGTCACTGGTGTCCCTTCCCGGTCGGGCGCCGGCTGATCCGGCGCGGTCAGATTCAGCCCGGCCGTCGCGTGGCGAAGTCGGTGTGAGGTGCCGGTTTAACGGCAATGGGCGCGGGCTTGCCTATAATGATACCCCTTCAAAGATCGCTAGTCTACTGTGGACGAGTTTGGTCGGCCCCGAAAGCGGAACAGGTCATGGTGGGCGCGCACCGCGTTGCCGTAGCGGTTCCGCGCCTAGACCCTGATGCCCCGTACGGCGGCATCCCGCGCAGCACCCAGAGGGCGCGACCGACGCGGTGTCATCTCCGCGTCGCCGAAGGCCCGGCTGGCCAAGCCGCGTGGCCCATCTCAGCGCGTCAATCCAATGTGGACCTGTTGTCCCCCGACTGGACGGGGTATCATTATAGGCGACGTCGAGGATGCCTCGGCTTCCCTATCAGAAGACCGGTTGGCCCGGCCCGGCCGGGCAGGAAGGACGGACATGGAGATCGAAGACATGAGCCCGGCCCTGGGCGGGCTGGTCCGCCTGTCTTGGTCGGTGCGTGAGTCGTTCAGCGCCGACGTTCCCGAGCACCGCCTGACCGCGCTCGCCGACCTGGGCCCGATCCGGCGGCCCGACGGCAGCCTCGATCTGGCCTCGCTGACCGACAAGGTGCGCGAACGCGGGCTCGACGGCGTGCTCGCCGACCTTGAGTGCCAGGCGACCTCCTGCGGAGTGCAGCAGCGCGACGTCGCCGAGGCGTACCTGCTGACCGCCGAGGACATCGCGACCGGCGACCAAGCGGCGGGCCGTCGATGAGCCGCTCGAAGCGCTCCACCTGCCAGCGGTGTGGCCGGTCGCTGCGGGCCGCACGGAAGGGCTGGCGGCACGTCCCGCCCGGCGACTCGTGCAGCGACGCTGACGCCGCCCCAGTGACTCCTGGTGCGGCACTGCGCACGCTGCTGCTGGCGCTACTAGCGACCGGCGCCTGCCAGGTGGTGCTCTACTCCGACGGCATCGAGGTCGAAGGACCGGACGATACCTCGCTGCTGTTCGTGGGTGGAGACTTCACCGTCGACCAGGTCGCCGCGTTGCTCGGCATCCCGGTAGAAGCGGTCGACGCGAAGCGCAGGCGTCCTCGCCCGGGTCAGCCCGGCGACCACCCGAATTTCACCCGGCACGACTTGACCGACATCGGCGAGTCCGTTGCCTGGCGCTATCAGGGCGTGCCGGGCGACGGTGACCTCTCCGACCATTTCTGGCTCGCCGTACTCGGTGTGGAGGTGATGGTCCGGCGCCGCAACGACGGCGTCTACGTCAGCATCGAGGGCGACGCCATCGATCCCGGCCACGGTCCGCTGCTCGTCGAGGTCGACCAAGGCGGCGCGAACACGTACGGCGAGGACACCCGCGACGAGTGAGCCTGGTCCGCCCGGCGGCCCAGGCGGCCGGGCGGACCCCACCCGATGTGGGCACGAGGCACTCCGCTTAGCAGACCACCCGGTCCTTCCGCGGTGCCGGTAACGCCGATCGCCCCGGGTGAGGCGACTGGCGGCGGCCCACACAGGCGCATATTTCTGCAGCTCAAAACATTGTGGATCTGGCGCGAATCCTTCGGAAAGGGTATCATTATAGGCAACTTGGGGTCTCCCGGGTGTCACCAGAAGTCGTCAAGGAGCGTCCCCCAAATGGGCGCGAGGCGGCCCCTCTCCCCGATCGCGATGACAGCGGAGGTTCGCCAGTGTCCACCACCAACAGAGCCGGCAAGCCGGCTGCCAAGCCGCAGCCGCTGGCGGGTTTCGTGTTCCCGTTCGGGCCGGGTGGCAATCCCGCCGAGGTGGATCTCTGGCTGCTGAATTCCTCGGGCGGCAAGGACTCGCAAGAAATGGTCCGGGCGGCCGCCGACCGGCTGCGGGAGGCCGGGCTCCTGGACAGGCTGATCACCGAGCGCCGGATCTGGGTGCAGCACAACGGCCTGGGTGACGATCCGCACGACGGCGTCGAGTGGGCTGGCACCTGCGAGCTCGCCGCCGAGCAAGCCGCCCGGTACGGGCTGC
Source organism: Asanoa hainanensis (assembly GCF_900188485.1). Classification (GTDB taxonomy): domain Bacteria; phylum Actinomycetota; class Actinomycetes; order Mycobacteriales; family Micromonosporaceae; genus Asanoa; species Asanoa hainanensis. Next base: position 6,526 of record NZ_FZPH01000025.1, on the reverse strand, counting down.
CGTTCATCGTCACCCGCCGCGACGGCCCGGACCTCATCGACGACATCGCCGCCAGACGGCGCATCGACGGCTCCCCCCGTGGGTTCCCTCGGCTGCAGTTCCGGTTCTGCACCCGCGAGCACAAGACCGCCCCATCGGAACGGTTCATCCGGGCGCAAGGAGCCCAACTCGGCGTAACCGGCCGCCCCATGGTGGTGGTACAGACCTTCGGTTTCCGCGCCGCCGAGTCGCCCCGCCGCGCCAGCCGTCCGGTGTGGTCTTTCAATCCCCGGGCGTCGACTCTGCACACCCGCAAGGTCTACGACTGGCTGCCCATCCACGAGCTCAGTACCGACCAGGTCTGGGCCGGCATTCGGGCGGCTGGAGTCCCGTACCACCCGGCTTACAAGAACCTGGGCATGTCCAGGCTCAGCTGCCGGATGTGCGTGCTCGCCGGCGAGCGCGACTTGCTGATCTCGGCCCGCGCGAACCCGGGCACCGCCCAGCGGATCCTGGCCGTCGAGCAGGCGACCGGGATGCCGTTCCAGGACAACCGGACCATGGCGCAGATCATCGCTAAGGCCGGTCCGGCCAGCCCGTTTCGGGTCACCTGGGTGCCGTGCCCGATCTGCGGCGTGCGTGTGCTCATCCAGGACGGCGATCCGGATCGCCACTGCCCGGCGCACGCGGCGACCGGCCCATGGGATCAGCACCACCGTGACCGGCTCGGCGGCTGCATCGCGCAGGCCACCCTGTTCGACCTGGAGACCGCGTGAACTCCCTTGCGGGTGGCGGCAAGGGCGCCGAGGACCTCGCCCGCCGCGGCCCGTTACCCACGAGACCGACTCGGCCGGTGTCCCGTTCCACGGTGCACACGTCCCGACGCCGCCGTCCGGTTCCGATTCGCTCCAGGAAGGACTGACATGCCTGCCCAGCCGACCCCGGACAGCGACCAGGTCGCGGCCCTCGCCGCCCTGCAGCGGGCGCTCGCCGTGCACGACCGCACCCAGCTTGTGATGGCGTGCGGCACCGGCAAGACCCTGGTGGCCCGCTGGCACGCCCAGGCCGCCGACGCCCAACAGGTACTGGTGTTCCTGCCCAGCCTCGCGCTGGTCGCACAAACGCTGGCGGCCCCGTGAGGAATTCCTTGTCGCCGTGGACGCCCGGGCGATCCCGGCCCGCAGGCGGCTGTTCATGACCGCGACGCCGCGGGTCCTCGACGGCGACGACGTCGTGTCGATGGACGACCACAGCCGATTCGGCCCGGTCGCGCACACGGTCACCTTTGGCCAAGGCATCGCATCGGGCCGGCTCACCGACTACCGGGTCTTGGTGGCCGTCAGCCGCGAAGGCCGGACCGAACCGGGCATGGCGGAGACGGGCATGGCCCCGGGGGCGTTGATCGACGCGATCGACCGTTTCGGCATCCGCAGGATCCTCACCTTCCACTCTCGCGTCGCCGCCGCCCGCAGCTTCGCGCAGACCATGGACCTGGCCCGCACTCCGGGCGGCAAGTTCATCCGAGCCCGGTCGGTCGACGCGTCGGTGCCGCGGGCCGGGCCGAGACGCTGCGCTGGCTCGGCGAGGATCAGGATCAGCAGGTGCGGGTGCTCCCCAGCGCCCGCTGCCTCAACGAGGGTGTCGACGTGCCCGGCGTCGACGGGGTCCTGTTCGACGGGAAATACACCAGCGTTGTCAACATCATCCAGGCCATCGGGCGGGCGTTGCGCGCCGCCGAGGGCAAGCACCTCGGCTACATCATCCTGCCGGTCACGCTGCCTGCGGACCTTGACGACGACACCGGCATGTCGCTGAGCGCGTTCCGGCACGTGTGGGCCGTCCTGCGAGGCCTGCGCGCGCACGACCACCGCCTCGCCGAAGAACTCGACGACGCGGTCCGCGCCGGCCTACGACACGGCGGCCGCCGACGGACCGACGCGGGACGGGTGGAGTTCCTGCTGCCCGACGGATTCGACGAGAACGCGGTCCAGTTGCGCCTGGTCGAAGAGGTCGGGTCCGGGTGGGAGAAGTTCTACACCGCCGCCCTGGACTGGGCACAGCAGAACCCGGGCCGACGCCTGGCCATGACGATCTCGCATCACAGCGTCGGCATCGGCAATTGGGCCGAGGGCCAGCGGCGGGCCCGGACCGGCGGGGTCCTGGCCGCCGAGCAGGTGCACCGGCTCGAGCTGATCCCTGGCTGGTACTGGGACCGTGAGCAGGCCGACTGGGACGACACCTTCGACCTGCTCACCTCCTACGTCGACGTCTACGGCAGCGTCGCCGACCGAACCAGCGGCGATTCCCTCTTCAACAAGACCATCAGCAAGGGCGCCAAGCCGTGGAAGCTCGGCGTCTGGCTCGCGGTACAACGCCAGACCTACCGCGACGGTCTACTCGACCCGGTCCGCGCCGCCCGGCTCGAACAGCTGCCCGGTTGGGACTGGACCGCCGGCCTCCGCGACATCGACATCGCGATGATCCAGGCCCTGCGGGTCTTCGGAACGGGCTCGCCCTGGGCCGCTGGGTCCACGCCCTGCGCCGCACCCACCTCCTCGGCCAGAACCTGCCACCTGCGCTGCTCAACGAGATCGAGGCCGCCTCCCCCGCGACATCAAAGGCGAACCGCTGTGGCGGTGGGAGCAGGCCCACACCCGCTGGGGGGTGACCTACGCCGCGCTGCTGCAGTTCGTGGCCAGAGAGCAGCAACTGCCGACTGGCAAGGTCGTCGAAGAGATCTACGGCGCCACCATCGGGCTCGGTCAGTGGGCCGCCAGGCAGCGGTTCCTGCACCGCCGCGATGAGCTCGACCCCCAGTACGTCGACCTGCTCGCGGCTGTGCCCGGCTGGGAGTGGGAACGCACCCTGGGCAACGCGTTCGGTGAGCCAATCAACCTCGGAGAAGGCCGCGAGCACGGCGGTGGATCCCGCGAGGCGCTCAAGTGCCCGTGCGAGCCGTGCACGCTGCATCGCCGCGCAGCGCAGCGGCATTGGATCGACCGGCGGAACGCTCCGCGGGACCCGGTGTCCGCGAACCGGGCCGGCGGGGATGTGGCCGCGCTGGAGTCGGCTGGCTGCAAGCGAGGAACGATCGTCACCGCCAGCGGCGTTCCGACCGGTGTGATCCGCAAGATCGTCAGCGGCGAGTGGCCGGTCCTCGAACGCGAACACGAGCGCTGTCTGATGGCCACCACGGCGGCCGACTGCAAGAGCCAGGCAACACGGGCCGGTTCCCGCGGCCGGATGTTCACCGAGGACGGCGCCCGCGTCGACGCCGGCCACACCCGAGCGCTGCTCGCCGATCTGGCCCGCCGGGGCTTCGGCAACACTTGGGTCTCTCGTGAACTCGGCTACGTTCGCGGGGGCCTACAGCTGACCGGCGTGCGCGTCACCGGGCGCATCGCCCGCCAAATCGAGGACCTGCACCGGCGGGTCGGTGACCTGACCTACCCGACCCGCGGCAGAACGTCTCCGCCGCCGCTCGACCAACTGCTCTCCGGCCGGGTCGCACAGGTCTACAGAGCGAGCCGGCGGGCCCCAAGCGGGCCGGGGTCACCAGGGTCGACCAACCCCAGGCGACTGCACTCATCCCGCGCTCGCTCCCAGAGGGCCTTCGGTGGGCCAGCCGCGCCGGCGGATCAGCAGCCATCACCCCGTAAACAACCAGCCTCGGGGCACACTGACCAGGACCCCGAGCCAGGTTCGGGGTTACCACAGCAGTCGCAGGCCCTGCGCGAGCTGCTCACGGATGGCGGGGTCTGCTGCTGGCCGCGCCGCCTGGGGGCGCAGCCCGAAGACGGCGAATGCCACCGCGCCGCAGAAGTCCATCGTCGGCCGGCGCGTATTCATCAACGCACCTGCATTGTCGATGTCGTTGGCCAGCTTCTCGCGGGCCGGCCCCTCATCTACCAGCAGCAGAAGCTCGTCACGGTGGTCGATGAGAAGGTCGGCCAGGCCGCGAAGCTCGGCGACGTGCTCGTCTAGCCACGCCTGCGCACGACCCTCATCGCTGACGTGAGCTGACCGGCGCGCAGCCAGAGTGACCCGGCGGTGGTAAACGGCCTGCTTGCTGTGCAGCCCCATCGGCGCGCCGTACACCGTTGGCCGGACGCCGAGCTGCCGACCCGCCTCCAGCACTGCGAGAACACGACGCTCGTGCCTGTCGGTGTCTCGCTGGCGCTGGTACTCCAGCAGCGTGGATCGAAACTCGAGCTCGGCGCCCAGGACCAGGCGGCTAACCTGCCGGTGGCGATGAACGTAATCGATGACCGCGTCAACGTCCTCGTCGTCACGCACCTCCACAGGGAAGCGCACGTCGAGGTCAGGATCGCGCCCCTCGACCCGAAGTTTCCTGATTTGCGCGGCCGCCTGAGCAGCGTTCTGGAGCTTGTATCGCGGCGCTGGTTTGTCAGCCGTACGACTCATGCAAGTCAGTATCCCACGGCGTAAAGATAATCTTTACGCGATTGCCGGGCGCCTGTCGCAGACGTTCCTGGGACCAATGGATCGGGGGCCCACAATGGATGCCGGCGTCCCTCCTAAGAGGGGGCCTGACCGTCGCCGGCCACGCGGAATCGCCGCTCGCGCCCGGCTGGCGACCAGGTCGGACCATGCATCCTGCCTGAGCGGACACCGGAGCTGCTCGGATGAACCCGTACCTTCGCCACCCCACCGAGGGCCGCTCCCGGGCGCTGTGACTCCCCTCCCCCAAGTCGTTCGGGAACTGTTCAGGGCGTTAGCGGAGCGGTTGGCGACTGCGTTGCGGCCACCCTGGACGGAGAGTTGCTGGCCCGCTAATGGTTTGGCAGCCGCGGCCATCATCGCGGCGGTCATCAACGCCCTGACACGCTGCGTGGCGCCCGGGCCGCAAGGGCGACCCCGCCGCCACGACCCCACCCGTCACAGTGCGTGACGGCGGGCGCCGCGTTGGCGGCGTTCCGAGGACCTTGGAATGACCTTGGAACGCCATGGAACATCCGACCGGCACGGGCCGGAACGGCGTTGGTTCTGGGAACTTGGAACCGGTCTCATCCAGGTGGGTTTGGAACGATGGGAGGGCCGGAACGGTCACCAGCCGGAGCGCACCCAGTCGACTGTCCACGCCGACCGGAACGCCCGTCTGTCGGGCTGTTCCGGTATGCCGGAACGGGCGCAGGGAACCGGGATCGGCGAGCGATGGAAGGGCCGGATCGTCCTCGGAGGAGCGCCGGTCCGCGAGCCTGTTGGCGATAGCTCGCGACCCTCTTGATCGCCAGAACCGGGGGCGGCCTTCGGGCGGTTCGGTGCCCGGAGATAGGCGCCGCCCCTCCGACCCTCGAGGCGCGGACCCCGTCGGTCGCCGGGGCATCTGTCGGCGCCCCGCGCTGCCTCTGCAGGATGCCGACAAGGGGTCGGCACCTGGAGCGGTTCGTTCGCCGGGGTCTGCGGTCGTCATCGCAGTCTTCGTCGGGTCTGGGCGTCGGTTAGCCCACCATCTGCGGTAACCAGGAGTCAGATTGTTGCTCTCTCCCGTAACGCTGAGTGAGTGAGGGTTCGTGTGAGGGTTGGTTGCTTATACTCGCGCGCGCGGCCGCGGGCGGGCCCGGGTTACGGTCGCTCCCACTCCCCCACCGGGCGGGAGTGAGGGATGCGGGTGCGGGTTCACAACGTGTGATCAACACACCTGGGTACTTCCCGGGCCGGTGCGTCGACTCCATCGCTGCCCTTCATGCCAGTTGCTATCGCCGCTCACGCTCAGGATTCTGGGGGGCGAAGGGCCTCAACGAGGAAGCCACAGGCGAGGCTCTAAGGGGGGATGTCCCGCCGGACTCTCGTCGTCGGCCAGGCCGGCCGGCCACGCGTCGACGCGCATCCGTCGATCGGCAGTGATCGACGGATGCAAGCCGGGCGCCGCCGCCCCAGCGGCGCCTCGACGCGGACCGACCCGGCTGCCGCCGTCCGACGCGACCGGGTCGAAGATCGACGCGGCGAAACAGGCACCTCCCCGATGCACCGGATTGGAACGCCGATCCTGGAACGACCGCCGCTTGAACGGCAGCGGAGGTCGGAACAAGACGACAGGAACGACCCCGGAAGGATCTTGGAAGGCGTTCCGGAACGGCTCCTTGATCGACTCTCAGGTGCCGTCGGAACGTGCCTTGGAACGCACCGCCGGAACGGGGTGAACGAACCAGGAAGCCGCAGCCTGGAACGGCACCGGGCTCGATCAGCCAAGTTCGACGGATCGTGACGACACGACAGTCCCCCGGCCAGCCGCCCGCGCGATTACCCGAGGTGACCGGAACAGGTTGGCGCGTTCCGGTGGCTACGGCGAACGAGCACCCCACCGGTCGACGGCTCTACACGGAAACACGTCGTGCTCGCCGATGACCGGAGAGCCGGCATGGACGCGGCGGTATGAGACCGGGGCGCCCGCTACGCGAGCAGCCAATGGCCGGCGGAGCGCCTCGTGGCCGGCACGACACGAAATCGCGCTGACGCGGTCGCGACGCGATCGGCGCGCGCTCCCGAGCGGGTCGGCGGCGCGAGGTGATTCCGTCGGTATCAG
>NZ_FZPH01000028.1 GCF_900188485.1 Asanoa hainanensis | reverse complement strand
AGGTCGCGCATCGCCTGGCCCGCGGGCCGCGCGCGCTCCCGAGCTGGGTCGGCGGCGCGAGGTGATTCCGTCGGTATCAGCACGCGGGGATCGGCAGCGCAATCCGCGCGGGTCGGCGCGAGTTTCGCCGTCTTTTGTGGATACGATGCCTCTGCTAGCAAAACTAGGTTCGCTAGCTGGACGGTCGGGGAGGCCTGGCCGACGCCGTTTCATCATCACGAAGAGCCCGTGAAAGGACCCCACGTATGGCATCCGGCGGTAGGCGCCGCGGCCTCGCTCCGTCCGCTCTCGCGGACGCCGGTGATCAGCTTGCGGCGATGCAGAACGTCATCGACGAGGCGCCGACAACGGCACCTGGCAAGGTGGTGCAGGACCTTCCGATCGACGCGGTCTCCCCGCACCCCGGCAACTCGGTAAGCCGACTCGAGGTCGACGACGACTTCGTGGAGAGCATCCGGCAGGACGGAGTCAAGTCGCCGGGCCAAGTGATCCCGGTGGCGACGTACGTTCGGACCGGAGGTGACGTCAGCGAGCTCCATAATCCAAAGGCCGACTACGTCATCGTGTGGGGTGCGCGACGCTGGGCCGGAAGCAAGGCCGCGGGTCGGGAGACGTACCCAGCGATCGTCGAAGACCGTGACATCTCGGCCACGGACATCATCAAAGACCGGATCTTGGAGAACATCCACCGACTTGACCTCAGCGAGATCGAGGAAGCCGAGCAGTACCACCTGTTGATGCTCGAGTACAAGTCGCAGCGCAAAGTGGCTCAGGTCGTCAAGAAGAGCCAGGCGCACGTGTCGCGGCGCCTACGTCTGCTGGACCTTCCCGAGGATGTGCAGCAGGCCCTGCACGCGCGGAAGATCAACTCTGAGATCGCAAACGGTCTGGGTCAGCTGGGACCAGAGCGCGTCGCGGCCGCGCTCGCTGAGATGCTTGCCGTCGCCGGAGACGACGAGGAGAAGAACCTAGCCCAGCGCCGGGAGATCCTCGACCGGGTCAAACGGACAGCGGCTCAGGAGCAGCGGGTCGCTGATGCCCGCGCTAAGGCTCATGCAGCCGGTATCACCGTGCTGGACGACCCCGTCGAACGGTTCGGCTCAGAGGTATCCCTACACCGACTCGATGTCATGTCCGAGGTCGACGCGGCCAAGGCGGCCGGTGATCTAGCAGCGCAGATTACGAGCAACGGCGATACCTACTACTTCCGGCTGTCCTTGCCTGAACCTGCCGGCGACCTGTCCTTAGCTGAGCCTGGCGGCGACGGCGCCGCGCCCGCTGATGCTCCCGGCGCCGACCCCCGCCAGCGCTCGGAGGCGACGGACGCCAATGCGCACCCCGTGGTCACGCCCGGTGATGCCGGCGGTATCACCGCTGCGGCGGGTCGGGTTCCCCGGGCGCGGAACGTCGACGTCAACGCGGTCGAGCGGCGAGCTGCCGCCCAGGCGCGCGCGGCAGCCTGCCGGCGGCTGGCGGCCAGCGTTCCAGCACGTGATCAGGTGCTCAACCGGCTGGTGTCGCGGATGCTGTCACCGGATCACAACGGGCACGCGGGGGCGGCTCGGTTGGCGGCCGAGTGGCTCCGCGCCAACAACATCGGCCCTGCGGATCTGTCCGACGGTGACTACGTCGCGCACATGTCGGCCGCCGGCGACCTACGGCTGCGGACCCACTTCGCGTATGCGCTCGACCTCGCCCTGGACGAGATGCACGTCGCCAAGAGTCTCGAGTGGAGCGAGCGCGAGGTCGCGCATCTGCGGCGGCTCCAGGACGAGGCCGAATACGAACCGACCCCGTGGGAGATGACCCAGCTCCTCGCGGCTCCGACCCCCTCTTCCTCCAGATCGGAGACCGGCCAGTGAACCCCGCGCAGACCAACGCCGGCGACGCCGCCGGCATCGCCACGACCTATGCCAACCAGAAAGGCGGCACCGGGAAGAGCACCGCAGCGGGAAACTGCGCCGCTTCCGAGGCAGCGGACCGTGCGGAGGATCTCGGCATTCAACCGTCCGAGTTGGAAGGCGACACTCTGGTCATCGATCTGGACGACCAGTGTGATGTGACCGAGAGTCTCGGCGTGGTGCCGAACATGGATCCCAAGGTACGCACTCCGAACCCCAGGGAACACGGCATCATCGCGCTGATGCTCGATGAGGACCTTGACCCGCTCGACGCCGTCAAGCGCACGAAGTACGGCGTCGACGTCATCCCGGGCCACCCGGAGATGCATCGCTTGGACGCCACGCTCGCCGGCGAGTTGACCGCGCACACCATCCTGGCGACGCACGTCGACCGGCTGCGGCGACGCTATCGGCGGATCCTGATCGACTGTCCCGGTTCGTTGGGCATCGCCACGATCAACGGCCTGGTCGCGTCGGACGAGGTGATGGTGCCGGTCAGCCCAGGCACGCTCGAGCTCAAGGGGCTGCAGCGGCTGGACACCACGATCAAGAAGACCGGCGTGGCCTTCAAGCTGCCCAACCTGAAGATCGACTTCATTTTGATCACCGACTACGACCGGCGCGAGTCCATCGCCACCCAGACGCGGCAGCGGCTGGGGGAGAAGTATCCCGAGGCGCTGCTCGACACGGTGGTGCCGCGCAGCGTCCGGGTGCCAGAGGCGCCGGGCTACGGCGAGCCGATGTGCGTCTATGACCCGGGTGGGCCAGCGGACACGGCGTTCCGGGAGGTGGTCAAGGAGATGCGTAAGCGAAGGGTGGCTCGTGGCTGACAACGAGGCAATCGGCGCAGAGTCGGCGGCCGCGTCTAAGGCGCTTGGAACCCGCGTCGACGGGGCGGTCCACTCACGAGCCCAGAACGCGTTTTGGGCAACCCGGGCAATTCCCGAGGTGGCCCACCTGACCTGGGCCAGTTGGGTTGAAGAGGCCATTCGCCGGTACACGACTGATCTCGAGAAGGAGTACAACGACGGCGATCCCTTCGCGGAGCGTCCGGGGCGGCTACCCGGGGGCCGCGTACCGGGAGCGTGACGGGCAAAGGCGAGGCGCAGCAGAGCAGGGGAGTGAGGCGGGGCATCGCGCCAGACGGGCGGTGCCCCGCCTGCTATTCAGGACGCGGTCTCAGGCGGCGTGGGCAGTTGGTCTGCGGCGCGGCGAACTCGCTCCGTTGCGGCCCGGCGCCGGGCCAAGGCCAGGATCCGCGCACTGCGGTCGGCCGTTCCGGCGGTCTCCGCAGCGACGAGGGCTGGAGCGGCGACGGCGGGAGAATCCGTCAGCTCCACAAGCCGATCCCACCCTGCGGGTGCGGTCTTCCCTGGGCGGCGCGCCCGAGCCGCGGCCGCGATGTCGTGGGCGGCCTTGGCCGCGCTGCTGGTGTCGCTCCACACCGCCGGCCCGCGCTGCGCCGCTAGAGCCGCATCGACAATGCGGGCGGCCATGCGAGACACCTGGGCCTGCCGGCGATACTCCTCACCGACTACGTAGGCGACGACGGCCTGCAGGACGCGAGAGAGACCCGAGCTCGAGGTGACCGGCCCGTATGTCTCGGCGGCCCGGTCGACCAGGAACGCGGTCCAGCCGCGCTCGGCCAAGGGCTGAAGTGCACCGGCGAGGTAGGGGAGGGGTACAACCTGCCAGCGCGGCGCTCGCTCGAGCAACCTGCGAGCAAGCGCATAACCCCTTCGCGTCCTAGGATGCCGTAGGGGGAGTGCCCCAGCTCGCCCGTCGACGAGGGTTTTTTGAGAAGAATCCCTCTTTTGGGGGGTCTTCCTACGGGATGAAGATCCACTCTCCTCAGTAGAAACCAAACCCATAAGTGGGGTGCAGAGATCATCCACAGGCGCGGCGGGCGGGCCTTCCTCGGGCTGCGTTGCCATCATCTCGCGGGCGCTCTGGGTGGCCACCAGGTAGGCGTCGAGCTGCTCTCGATCGACGTGGTCCTCCACCTCGTCCATGGCGTGTCCTCGGTCCAGGTAAGCAACTGGGACACGCAACTCGTACTCCGCGGCCAGGCGCTGCATGGCGCCGTTCTTCTCGCGCACCATGCAACCGTCCGCGTGCTGGTAGAGCAGCCCCGCCCGCTGCAGCGCCCGCAGGGCGTACTGAGCGCGCCGCTCGCTGCAGCCGACCCGTGTGTACACCTCATGCACCGACGGGCGCACCACGGGGCCATACGAGGCCGTGAGACCCGCGTAGACCTCAGCCACAGCAACTTCTACGCGCCCGAAGTCGTGCCCGTAGCGCACGGGGCGGCCAGAGGCCGCGTGCTCGTCGGCGAGCTGCTGAGCGATCTCGACGACCTGCCACGGATTGCTCAGAGCCGGGCGGCTCGCCGATAGTGGACGGTCGACGGGGTTGTACGGCAGCAGCGAGCCGAGAATCGGCGCCTCCGCGGCCGCGTCCTCCGGCTCGGCGGACGGGCGGCAGAGCCGGCAGGCGTCGACGTCGTGCGGGTTGTGCTCGCCGGGACGCACGCCGGCGCGATCGTGGGTCTCCCAGCAGCGCAGGCAGGCGACCAGACCGGGCGCCCGGGTGACACCCATCTTGTGGCGGCCGGCGATGGCGCACGGCTCGCACTCACGTTGCTCTCCAGCGGGGTGCCGGCGCGTAACAGCGTGGGAGAGTCGGTGGACACGGGCGCGCCCGGTGCGGCGCCCGGACGGTTTGGTCCAGCCCGTTTCCGGGTGTCTGGTGTCGGGGGCGGCCACAGTCGCGATATGCTCTTCGTGTGACAAATCGGTCGTCTTGTCACGCGAAAGGGCACCCTGAGCCAGGACACGCGGGAAAAACGTGCCCTGCCCGTCGAAACTGTCGGCCGCCTCCGTTACAGTGAGAGCGGGTCGCCACAAAGACATGTGGTCCCGCCCGGAGGTCGGCGCATGCTGATCCTTCGGTTAGGGATGAACGGCGGTTCCTGGAAAAGCCGGCAAGCTCAGAACCAGGGGCCGTCGTTGTCTTTTATGAACTTGTAGGAGACACACTCCTTCCAGGCTCGCTCTACCGAGCGTTCGAGTGTCCTGATCAGGCAGCCGCCAGGCGGCCGCCCGCTGAACCCTCCCCGCTGGGAAGCTGGGTACGGGCCACTTCCTGCTGGACCCACTCGGGCAACGCCTCTGGGTCAGTGCCTGGCGGCTCCAGACGCTGAACAACGCGCTCCACAGCCTCGGCGAGGCTGCAGTTGAGTGCCACAGCGATCTTGCTGAAGAACTCCTTGGCGCTGGGGTCAACCTCGGCGTACAGCGTCGCCAGCTTTCCGGGATCGGAATGGCGACGCACGCGGCGTCCTGCTGGTCGTGGCATGGTGAAGATCCTCTACCCGCCGGCGACACATTCCTAGGTTTAAGGATCGGCGTGTCGCTGTATTTCCTTGGAAAACCCGTCCGAGTGACCGTACGGAAGCTGCCGCCCAAGGTCACGATCCCGGCGTGGGCCTTATCGCCACTCGTATCGGGGGGACCTTCTCCGCCTCTGGCGACTCCGTTGGTGCGGCCAGGCTTAGCTTCGGCAGCCGACTCGGAAGCGCAGCCACGTTCTCGGCCGAGTTGACCCGGCATGGGTGCCGGCGGACGCCCGCGTTGGCGAGAGTTCGCGAAATAGGGGAGTGTCCTCTATGGGCCGTCCGCGGTCGGAAAGGACACCGTACCGCGGCGCTGACCGGGGCCCTGAGCGGGTTCGCGCATCTCACGCGACATAAAGAGCGGGTTCCGGCGCACAACTACCAGGTGATCGACCGCCAGCCGCTAGGCGCGCTCGCGCCGAACTCGATCCTGTGGTCCACCTTGGTCAACTGTGAGGGCCTCGGCCGACTGCGGCAAGCCGGCCACGCGCGCCCGGCAGTGCACCTCGGCCACAGCCGGAGGCGATCGCCGCCGTCATCGCCGGGTCATCCGTACGGCCCGGCGGCTCGTCGTGGGACCCGTACGCCGGATATTCGGGCTGCGAGGGCGAATTGGGGGCCAAGACTCGGGACGACGCGCAACGGCTCGCCGCCGCCACGCCGAAGCTAGGGCGCGTCGGCTTGGCCATCGACACCCGGGCGTTACCGGGGCCCACGGAGATGACCCAGCTCATCGCCAACTTGTGCCGGCCGCTGGCGACGCCGCCAAGGGGGTGCTGGCCCGTCGAGTTCGGTCATCAGCAGCGCCTATCGGGCCGCGGCCGGCGGCCGTCTTGCCGCCGCACCTCCATCGCACCCTCGGCGGCTTTGTAGGGGAGGGCGCCGTGCGGACTCACGCACCACCAGGAGTTTCGCCAATCATGACCGCGGACTGTACGCCGCGTGGTATGGCGAGTGCCGTCCTGGACCGGACACGACGACGGGGCCGAGGGAAGATTCCCCCATCGCGCTGGTGGCTCGCCTAAGTCACGATGCGACTGCAGTCATCCTCCGATCGTTCTCCGGCCGGTCCTGGTAGGCGTCGGGCACCGGCACGCCGACTTCGGCGGCCCTGGCGCGCAGCTGTCCGGAGCGGGCTGCGTCGCGGACGAAGCGAGCCTGTCGGTCGCTACAGCCGGCGGAGCTCTGCGCGTCCTCATTCTTGATGCCGCGGCTGCCGTCAGCGAACTGGGGGTAGGCGGCGGCGAGCCTGACCCACTGGTCCATCCAGGTAGCGCACGCCTCCGCCGTTGACGGCACCTTCACCTGTTGGGCCGTCTCGGCCTCTGGCGCCTCGGGCACCGAGGCGGTGACCGACGCCGGCCGCGCGGCGGTGTCGAGGGCGCCAACAGTCGGCCGGCTTGCCGCGTGGATGCTCCGGGCGGCGGTGAAGCCGGCAGCGGGCTTCTGGGCCGGTGCGGATGCCCTGGCTGCGGCCTCTTCCATCTCGCGGCGGATGGCGGTGAGCTCGCCCTGGCGGCGGGCATCCTCCAGATTGCGGGCATGCACCGCCGCGGCCGCGGCGGCTCGTGCCCGGACCCTGATGGTCTTGACGTGCTGCCAGTGGTCGATCGCCTCGCGGACGCTGGGCCGCTGGCCCTCTTCGCGGCGCCGCGGCGGGTGGTTGATCCAGCACAGCATCACCGGGATCGTCGACCAGTGTGTGAACCAACGCCAGCCCATCGATGGGTACTTCGACTTGACGAAGTCACCGTCGGGCATGAACAGCTCGAGGACCATGTGGAACATGAACATCCCGACGATGCTCATCACGGCGTAGTACAGACCTGCCGCCATCGAGCCGTCGGCGCCACCCTCGCCGTACTGGAAGCCGCAGAAGGCGGAAAAGATCGTCATGCCCCAGATGAGCATGTGGGCTTTGGCCGGGCTCTTTCGCTTGGCAACGAAGGCGAGCGACAACAGCAGCGCACCGATGACGACGCCGTCGAGGGTGAGCGGCGTGGCCGGCACCATGACGCCGTGACGGCCGAGGAAGTCCTCAGCGAAGCCGGCGATCGCCTGGAAGCTCGATGCGAAAAGCCCAATGTAGAGCAGGATGCAGACGGTAGCGGCAAATTTTACCAGTCGATCGGCCGTGCGGGCGTTCGAACGGGCCTCCGCAGCCTTGGCCTGTTCGTCAGCAGAGCCGGGCCTGCTCCTCTGCAGTTCGCGCAGCTGATCACGCAACCGCCGCGCTTCCGTGCGATTACGTGCGGCCTTCCGCAGGGCCCAGAAGCCGACGGTCATCAGCAGCAGCCCCAGAACGGCACCGAAAATCCACTGCCATATCGGGACGGTGGCGGGCAGTACGAGCTTCATCGAGTGTCCTCCTGATGGTCTGCGGTTCCATACAACAGGCCAGGCGTCACGTGCTACACGTGGGGTAGAGATCCGCACGCTAGCCTGCCGGCCCGGCAGAGCGAGTGTGCTGGCTCACCGCTGGCGTGGCCGCCGCACGCGAAGTGGTCCGCGTCGTACGCGGCCGGGGCTGTTGGCAACCCTTCCTTGGCGATCACCAGCGGGGCTCCTTCGCTCACTGGACCGGGGCGCTTCTCGGGTTGCCCTGATCTCTGGACAACGGCACGGGCCCGCGCAATTCTCGCGGCAAACCGTTAGCGGTTACGCTGTAGGCCCCGTCGATGCGCCGGTAATCGCAGTCACTTGGTCTTGGTCTTGCTGCCAGCGTCGCGGTTGGCTGGCCTTGGTCGGTGAGGGCCGCCGTCGTGACGGGTGACCTTTCGGGGGTCGGCAGCTTGCCATCCGGGGGCCCGAACGTGCGGGTTCAGGTGGCGCAGTCGGTGCACAGCTTCCGCCCGCGGACGGTGATGGCCATGTGCTCGCCGGCTTCGACCGGGCGCAGGCAGCGGAGGCAGGCTTCGCTGGTGGTGACCACCTGCCACCCCACGATGGGGTCCTGCTTGGCCGGGTCGAAGTCGAACTCGATCAGCCGGGGGCTCGTGTGCTGCCGGTCAGGGTCGGGCTGCGGGCCAAGCATCGTCATGATCAGCCGAGTCCGCACGCAGGCCTCGATGGGAGGCTCGTCGTAGCCTGCGACAAACCGGGCGCCAAACGGATCCTGGCTCATCGAGCTACTCCCTGTGGCACGGTGCGCGGGAGTGACCGCAGCGCGGCGCGGAAGGTGCGGCCCGTCCTCATGAGCGTCTTCCCTTCGGCGCTGTCGCGAAGGCCGTAGCCCCGGGGCAACTGCAGCGAATTGTCGTTAGCGGAAACGTGAGCAGGGAGCATCGGTCTGCTCGCACGGGCCCCCCGGTAGAGGTGCATCACCACCGGAATCGCTTTCGCATTCGCCGCGCGGTCTTGCGCGGAGACCGGGCCGCATGATCCGGCTTACATGATCTTTACGTCCGGGTCGGTGTTGTCGTGGGCGGGGGCCGGTACTGCGGTCGCCCAAGCCGTCAGCAGTACGGTGCAAGTTGCGGTCTGTGCCTCGTCAGCCGCTGACAGCAGTTGGTCGACCATCTGCGCCAGGCCCTAGCTAGCCGCCTTCGTGGGCCGGGTGGTCCCGCAGCCCCATCCGGCCGGAGTTCAGGAGGTCGTTAGCTGCCAGTTCGAATCGTGGGAATGAGTCTTGATAGTCCGACCCGAGAAGACTATTAGCCAGATCTCTACGGGCGTCGGCGAGGGGATCGTCGGGGTACGACCGCATACATGCGTCGATGAAGTCGCCGACGTCATTCGCGGTTCGGCCGATGATGTAGGCGCCCGCCGCCACCGGGAAATTATGCCTGAACTCGTCGTTTGTATGCGAAGTCATGTTGACCATAGCAAATGGCCGCTGGGTGGCAACGAAGTCGGACGCTACTCCGGAGACGTCGGTAATGAGAAGGTCCACTTCATCAAAGTATTCGTGGAGCATCCGCTGGGAGTCAGTAATGGTGCGGTGCGGTTGCTCGGGTGCGGCAGAAGGTGGAGCCGACGCGTTCGCCGCCTCTAGGCGCTGGGAGATGTCGTCTCGCGCCCGGCGTGCCTGTTCGGAGAAAAATCCCGTCTTCGGGTGAGGTTTGAACCACACTCGCAGCTCTGTTGGGTGCGCCAGAAGCGCATCGATTATGGCGGTGCCACGTTCTGCTAGCGACGAGTAGTTGTTGTCGGCGTTCCACGCCTCCCACGTCGGCGCATATAGTACGGTCATGCCGAACGGCGTGTTCCAATTGCGCCGTGTTGTGGCGGACAACCCGGCGAGCTGTGGGCGGCCGATCTCCACGATGCGGTCCTCGTCGAGATGAAAAGGGGCGCGCAGATAGCGCTCCCGCCCGATCCGACCGGCCACCCATACCTGGTCGTACAGGAGGTCAGCGCGACTGGCGCTGCTGTTCTTGTCACTGTCCCCGTGGTTCAACAGGACAAGCCGTGACGAGGGTAGGTGCGCTGCAACGAGATAGTTGTCCATCAGGCCGCTGGGGAAGAATGTGATGGCCACATCCTGTGGCATGACGGCTCTCAGGTCGCCGAACGACGCACCGACGAGAAGCGGGCAGGACGGCGGGTTGAGTTCGAAGGAGTCCTCCTCGATCAGGTAGGAGATCTCGCGATCTCTCATCACGATGATGGTCGGCATTGGCAGCCGCTCGAATACGGGCAGCCACATCGCGACGTGGATGCGGTCGGTCGGATGGCTGAGTGCGTACAGCATCAGTCGTGGCTGGAAGCTCTCCACCTGGCGCCGGATGACGTCGATCACGGATCGTCGGTTCGCCAGATGCTTGTTGCGGCGCACGTGAGCCGACAGGGCGACAGCACATGCAGTCTCACCTGTCAGGACCGTTACTGCAGTGGATATTGCGACCGCCGGCCGGTCGGTGGCGGCGGTCGCGGCGACCGCGACCGCTATCGCGCTGGTCCCGAATCTTTCCACGCCGGGGTCGATGAGTCGCAACAACTGGCCAGGTGGGGCAGGGATACGAAGCTCGGCCAGGTCGATGTTGCGGGTGATGAATGGCAAAGTTCGGTGCTGCGCGAGCTGCCGCCGCAGAAGCGATAGCCCGACAGCGCCGAGTTGGGAGCAGACCAGCACCGCGAAACCGGCGATCACCGGCAACGCCCGGCTCTGGACGGCGGCGAGCCCGGCTAGCGCAGCGACGCCGCGAAGGCCCGCCCTAGCGACGGCGCTCCGGTTCTGCACCGCGCGGTTGGAGGCACCCAGACTGTCGCGGCATGCCTCGGTCAGTAGGTCGGCAGCCAGCAAGCTCAGCAGCCACCAGGCAGGTGTCAGCAGACCTACTGGCACGAGGGCCGACGTCACAAGCGTCGCGATGTGGTCGGCGGTCTCGCGGCGGTTAGGGCGTCGCATGCCGGCCTTCTGTCCCGGGCCGTCCCGGCGGGTGGGGTTGCGCCGGCACGATCTCCCCGCCGTCCAGTCGTTCCATTAGCCGCCGAGCGAGCCGGTGTACCGCGTCCTGATCGCGATCGCCGAGGGTGGTGCAGCGGATCCGGGCGCTGTCGTCCGCGCGCACGGTGGCCTCAACTTGGACGGGAAAATGGAACACGTCGCGGTACGCCAGTTGCCGGATCCTGCTGCGTTCTTCAGGCGGGTGCTGCTTGAGGTAGTTGAAGCTGATCGCAGGGGTGTTCCAGCCAGGCCATCCTGCGGCCGCTGCGCGGGCTGCGGGTAGTGCGGGCGAGCCTTGGTGGACGGAGTGGGCGATGGAGTCCCGGTCGCCGTCGATGCCTAAGGGGTGCAGGTACCAAAGCATGCCCAGGGCCGCGTCCGAGCCGGGGATGTCGGGGTCGCGGCCGCTGGTCACCACGTGCAGCGTGCGTGCGCCGACGGTGTCACGGCCGGCGTGGGCGACGACGGATGCCAGAGCGGCTTTCGTGTCGACGCGGCGGTCCCGGGCCCAGCCGCGTAGCTGACTCATCGTGGCTGCTGAGACCTCCACGTCGAGCAGGACCGGGCCTGCCCCGGCAGTTGGAGGTGGTGGTGGCCCGTGGCTGATCGGGACGCTGATGTTCGCCGTCTCTGCGGCGACGTGCTTGCACAGCAGCCGGCGCATCCGCGCGGATGACGGTAGGTGCGGCGCGGGCCCCCCGTCGAGGTGTGCGGCCAGGGCGTCGAGCAGGTGCAGGAAGGCGCGGTTGCTGGCTCCGTCCATCAGGGCGTGGTGAGTCTGCATGCCGAGCAGAAGTGTGTCGTCCTGGGAGAAGAGCGTGATGTCGACCAGCGGCGACCCGGTCACGGCGTCGGCGGCGCTGACGGTGTCGGGGCCGTCGACCCATTGCAGGGCTGCGGGACGGCCGCCAGGAGCGAGGCTGATCGCGGGGGCGCCGTCTGGCAACCACCGCTGGACGATGGTGCGGCCGTCGGTGTCGAAACGCCGGTGGAAGGGGTCGAAGCGCGCGCAAAGGTCGCCCAGCAGGTCGACGAATGCCGCGGTGTCCGCGACGCCGGAGACGGCGATCAGCTGCCGGGGCAGGTAACGGCCGGGGCCTCCGGTGGCGTGGTGCAGCATCATCTGTTGCATTGCGCTGGCCGGGATCGTGCTCGCTGGGCGGAGGCGTGCCGGTGTGTCGGCGGCCGGCGTCGTGCGGCGAATCGCGTCGGCTAGGGCGTCGAGTATCGCGGCGGCGTGGGCGTCCGGGAGACGGTCTGGGTCGAAGTCGAGGACTGCCTGGATGTCTGCGTATTGCTGGCGGAAGGTGATGGCCGCCTCGTAGGGCAGAAGATTGCCGGCGCCTGCGGCGGACGCGGGCACGGCGGCGAGCCGGCGGATCAGCGGTGTGCTGTGTGGCTGCGTCGCGTCGTCGTCGAGACGGAGATCCATAGCGAACCGGCCGATCCGCAGATCGTCGTGCTCGGCCGGTAACCAGCGCAGCGCACCGTAGCTGAGCCCGGCGTCGGGCGCCTCCTCAAGGCCGGCGTTGATCCGGTCGACGGCGGACTCGGTCAGCGGGACGTGTTCGACGACGATGGGGTGGTGGAGGCCGAACCAGCCGACGGCCGCGCTGAGATCCATCTCGTCAACGGTGGTGCGGCCGTTGCGTTCCACGTCGACGACGGTGGCTCCCGGGCCTTCAGTCACGGCTAGCGCGTGGCCAAGAGCGGCGGGTAGCACCCGAGACGGTGGGCGTTGCCAGCGGCTGCGGATCCGGTCGGCAGGTCCGAGCTCGACGGTCAGTCGGTGGCCGCGCCGGGGCTGGGCGTCCATTCGTCCGGTGCGGCCGGCTGCCAGTCGCTGCCGCCACTCGGCGGCATCGAGCGTGAACGCCCCTGCCCGGTGCTGCCGCAGGACGGCGTCGGTGAACGCGGAGAAGCCGTTGTCGGGTTGAGCCGGTTCCCCGGACAGCAGCGCAAGGAGCCGGTCTTCCAGCACCCGCCATGACCACACGTCAATGACGAGGTGATGCGCGGCCAGGACGAGCACCCCGGAACCGTGCTGGTCGCGGACGGCGAGGGCGCGCAGCAGCGGGGCGGCGCGGTGGTCGACGGCGTCGTGCAGCGACGAGATCGCCGCCTCCAGCCGCTGGTCGGTGGCATCGCTGTCCAGGACCTCGACGGCGACGTAGTCAACGTGCGCGGCATGTGCGGGAGAGTCCGGGGTGTCGAAGACCGCGCGCAGAACCGGTGTCGCGCCGATCAGCGCGGACATCGCCTGTTCCAGCGTTGTTCGCGGCGGCAGCACATCGAACGAGATGAGATGGCGCTGCTGCCAGCGGTGCGGCTGGGCAAGCTGTAGGGCGAAGAACCATCGTTGCGTGGGGCTCAGCTCGATGACGGTGGCCGGTGCGGGCATGGTTGCCTCACGCGGTGCGGGGCTACACAGCTGCTGCAGGTCGATGAAGCGAGGGTGGGAATACACATCGGCCGGGCTCACGGTCAGCCCGCTGTCGCGGGCGGTGCGGACCAGACGCAGCACGGTCAGCGAGTCCCCGCCGGCAGCGAAGAAGTCGTCGTCGTCGGCCGGCGGCGTCCCCAGGACGGCCGTCCACGCCGTGGCGAGCGGGCCCGTTTCCCCGGGGCGCCGGGCTGCGGTCACGGGCTCGGGGAGCGGCAACGCCGTCTGATCCACCTGTCCCGATGGGGTCCGCGGGATGGCGGTTACCGGCACGAGCCGGTGCGGAACCGCCGCCGGCGGCAGGTCGCGGCGTAGGGCCCGGTCCAACTGTGCGGCATCCGGGCAGCCAGCGACGAACAGGATCAGTTCCAGATCGGCCGCCGCGTCCCGTACGGTCGTTGTCGCGCAGGCGTCGGTGCACAGCCGGGTTGACCGGGCTGCCGCCTCGACGGCGTCGAGCTCGACGCGGGTTCCGCGAATCTTGACCTGCCGGTCCGTCCGTCCAGTGATCACCAGTTGCCCGTCATGGTCGAGCAGCGCCACGTCTCCGGTGAGGTAGCCGCGGCGGCCGGGCGAGCAAGGGTCGTCGCGGAACCGTTGGCGGGTCAGCTCGGCGTCCTCGAGGTATCCAAGAGCGACGCCAGCGCCGGTGAGCAGCAGGTGGCCGGACACGCCCGGCGGTGCGGAAGCGGCGTTGTCGATGAGCACCCGGGCGCCGAGCCCGCGGATGGGCGCGCCGACCGGCACCGGCTCTGCGCCGCCGGTCACGGTGGCGACGGCGGCGGTGACGGTCGCCTCGGTGGGGCCGTAGATGTTGAAATGCCGCGCGCCGGGCGCGGAGGCGAGGTCCGCACTTCGGCAATGGTCCCCGGCCGAGGCGAGCATCTGTAGGGCGGGCGCGTCGGCACCGGCGAGCAGGCGCACCATGGGTGCGGGCAGGAAGGCGTGGGTCACTCGGGCGCTCACCAGAGCGGAACTCAGGTCGCTTGTCGCCGGATCGACATGGACGAGGGTCGCTCCTGCCGTCAACGAGCCGGCCACGTGGCAGATCCACGGGTCGACGACCGGGGGTGCGATCAGCAGGACTCTGCTGCCGGCGGAGATCTCGAATCGCTGCGCCTCTCCTTGGATCAGGTTCGATAACGCGGCCCGGCTGACCACAACGCCCTTGGGGGTTCCGGTTGTGCCGGACGTGAAGATGATGTAGGCAGGGCTATCCGGCCCGGCTGGCGGCCGAGCATGACCGGGTGATACGCGGAGACGGTCGACACCGGTGGCGGTGATGCGGGCGACGGCCCGGCATCGCCGTTCCATCGGTGCCGGATCGGTGCCGGTCGAGTCGTCGAACGGCACGTAGACCGCGTTCACGGTCAGCGTCGCGAGGAAGGCGGCGATACGGTCGATCAAGGGTAGGCCGCCCACGCTGACGCAGTCGCCGGGCTTGGCGACGGACCGCAGCGCCTGGATCATCTCCTCGGCGCTCCGGTGCAGCTGCCTCGCGGTGTAGGTCAGCCCGCCGTCCTCGACCACGACGATTTCGGGGTGTTCCAGCAAGGTTGCCATCGCGGCGGCCTCGACGGCGCGGAACGGGTAGGGCCGGCGCGGGGTCGCGGTCCGCTCGACGGCTGCCCGCGCGTCGGCGGGTAAGAGGGTGTCGCTATGCAGCGGTGTCGCGGGCGCGTCGACGAAGGCACAAAGAAAGGCACCTATCGTGGCGCCGAGCGCGGGCAGGTGTTTGGCGAAGGAACTGCCCGCCGGGGCGCGGACGACGAGGTCCAGACGCCCGTCCGGGTTTTGTGTCGCCATGGTGATGAGGCCGCCGGCCTGGTCGGTGCTCGGCAGGTCGATGCGCCGGGCCGTGGCGTCGTTATCGGCGATGGCGGGGTCGTCGCGTCGCTGCACGACGAGCACCGCGGCGTCGGGCGTGGTGAGGGCGGCGGGTGCGCCCAGCTCGTCCAACAGCGTGGCGTCGACTGCGGCGTGCTCACGCAGTTCCAGCAGGCATCGGGTTACCCGGCCGACGTGAACGCCGAGCGTGTCTGCCCAGTCGTGCTGGATCCGCACCGGCACCACGGTCGTCATCTGGCCGAACATGTCCAGCTGATTCGCAGTTCTGGTGTCGATCGCGACGAAGGTGGTGACGTCTCCACGGCCCTGGTACCGGGCGAGTGCGTGGGCGTGGGCGGCCAGAAGGACACCCGCCCGGGTCGCGCGCGCCCGGGCAGCGCCACGATCGATGTCGCCAAGCGTGATGCTGTCGAGGGTCGTGCGCCAGACCTGGGCATCGCTGCCATCGGCGGCGCCGCTGGTGGGGGTGAACCCCTCGAACTGGCGTGCCCAGTACGAACGGGTGTGTTCGTCGGCATCGGTTGCGGCGGACAGCGCCGCCGAGTAGGCCGGCGGCTGCCGCAGCTCGGGCGGTGTCGCCGTCTCGTCGTGCCGGTACCGTGTGGCGACCGCTCGGTGCAGCAGGGCCATCGACTGGCCGTCGGCGACGATGTGATCGATTATCTCGACGACTGCCCATCTGTCGTCGTTCAGTCGCAAGACCTCCACGGCCGCGAGGGGGCCTGCGGCAGGATCGAAGCGGCGTCGCCGGTGACGGTCGACTTGATCCCGCAACCATTCGTTGGCGTCGGGGGTGGCTCGCGCGTCCACGTAGCGCACCTCAACACGCGGTGTTGTGCCCCGTGCCCAGCCGTGGCGGGGGTGCCAGGTCAGGTACAGGGCGTCGTAGGTCGCCAACGTCTTCCGGTAGGCCGCGCAGAGACGGTCGCTATCGAGGGCGCCAGTGACGGTGTACGCGTAGGCACAGTTGATGCCCTCACCGCCGGCGGCCCGGGACAGCAGCAGGCCGCGTTGAGCGGGATGCGCCGGCAGGAACGGCTCACCACCGGTGGCGGCGAACACGCCGGTCACGCGCACCGGTGAGCTGGGGGCCGTCGTGTCAGCCATGGCCGGCGGTCTGTGGTCGGGTGTGTAGGAGTGTCGCGAGTGCGCGCGGGGTGGGATGGTCGAGGACGTCCAGAGCGGTGAGTCGCGCACCGACGGCCTGCTGGACTGCCCCGGTGAGCCGGACCAGGTCGAGGCTGCTCAGACCGGCCAGGAGTATGTCGTCGTCGGCGCCGATCGGGGTTCCCGCGATGCCCGTACACAACGCGGCGATCTGTTCGGCGGTCAGGGCAGGTCCCGGCGCCGCCGCGGCGGCACCGGAACAGGTCGCGGTCTCGGGTTCGGCTGCCGACGGAGGTTGGCTGCCGGCTGCGCGGACGTCATCGCTCATCTGTGCTCCTGATCCGTGGCGAGCCCGGCGTACCGGGCGAGCGTTTCGAGGAACGAGCGGGTCATGCAACCTGCCGCCGCGTCGTCGAGAACTCCGTCGCGCCACAGCAGCCGCCCGTCGCCGGGCGTTTGGCGGGTCCCTGGCGCCAGGAAGCAGGCGAGGCCAGCCTTGGCCGGGCTGTCCGGAGGAGGAAGCTGACGCCACCGGACGGAACCGGTGGCGCGGTGCCCAGCACGGGACTCGAAGGACAGCATGGCGTGGGGCTCGCCACCGAGGAGCGGGCGGAGCTGGGCGATGTCGGCGTGGGATCGCGCGGCCGCGAACTCCAGGTCGTGCTGCCAGCGGCGGATGGTCTCGACTGTGCCGGCCGCGGGGCGGGCCGGCACCCACACCGTGTTGACGTAGCATCCGACGACGTCGTGGTCAGCGAGGTCCGCGCGGCGTGAGACGGGAACCGCGACGGTCACAGCCGGGCTGCCGAAATGGTCGCGAAGGACGTCGCCGAAGGCGGCGCCGTACACGGCCGCGACGGGAACCCGCGCGATGCGGGCCTGGCGGGCGCAGCCGTCGGTCACCTCGGGTGGGATGGCGAATCTGAGCAGAGCTGTCGGCTCCGCTCTGCGCACGGTGCTGGTGCCGGTGCTCGTCAGGGTGGCGTCCCGTAACGCGGTGGCGGCCTCCAGCGTGGCCTGCCGGCCAGCCGCACGTGCAGGTTCGCTGATGGTCGTCTGTGCCCAGCATCTGTAGCGCGGGTCGTGGCCGGTCGGCACCGGCTGTCCGGCCGCCCGGCGGAAGATCTCGTTCCAGAGTAGATCGACGGCGTGTTCGTCGACGAAAAGGTGGTGCGTGACGAGGGCGCAGACCCCGCTGTCCTGGCCGCGGCGAAAGAAGATGATGGTGGTGTGCGGCCGCGCGGCCCGCTCGAGGACCTGGACGTAGCGGTGTCGCTCCCGCCGGAGCCGTTTCTGGATCGTCGTGCCGGCGTGCTCCGGATCCGCCGCGCGTAGATCCACATTTTCCGTGGCGAGGACGTCGCTGTCTTCGACGGTGACGATGATGTCCCCGGCAGGGCTGACGGCGGGTTGCCAGGCGAACACCTCGTGGCGGGTGATGGTGGCCCGTGCTGCCTCCGGCAGTTCCTCCCACGTCGGCACCCCGGATACCTCGACCGGGCTGACGACGGTGTAGGTGGCGGGATCCGGCGCCCAGGTCTCCGCGGCGAGGATCCCCAGCTGAGGTGCAGACAACGCGGGGTCCAGGATGCTGTCCGGTGCGGGCCCGGGCAGATCCGGGCTACCGGGCACTGGTGTCCCTCTCGCCTGTCCCGGCACCGTCGATCGCCGCGGCGATAGCGGCGATTGTCGGGTGCCCTACCAGGTGCTGGATCGTCAGCTCGGCGTCGAGGTCCTCCCGGATCCGGGCGGACAGGAAGGCGAGCAGCAACGAGTTGCCACCGGCGTCAAAGAAGTCCTCGAACACTCCGATCTCGTCGCGGTGCAGCAGATCCACCCAGATATCGTGGACGGCTTCCTCCGTCGGGGTTCGCGGCGGCGCCGGGACGTCACCAGCGGCGGCACCGCTCAGCACGTCTTGGTGTCCCAGACTGGCCGCGGAGACCGGCAGCATGGCGGCCAGATCAGCGATCCGCCGGCCGGCGTCGTTGGCGGCCGCGGCGAGCAACTGCTGGTAGGCGGTGGCCAGCGCGGTGGCGCTGGACTCGTCGAACAGGTCGGATCGGTAGATCAGCCGGCCGCCGAGGCCACCGGAACAGTCGTCCTCCCACACGTGCCATTCCAGTTCGTAGCGGATGTCGACGCGGGTGACGGGGAAGGCGCGGATCTCGGCTCCCGGCAGGACGATGTCCTGGTACGGCAGGTTGGCGAACGCTAGCGAGGTCTGCTGGAGCACCGCCGCCCCGCCCACGCGTTCGACGACGCGCTGGAACGGCACCGCGTGGTGCTCGTACCCGTCCAACGCAGTATCACGGACCTGGTCCATCAGGTTCTCGAACGTCATGGCGCCGGCGACTCGTGACCGCAAGGCAAGCACGTTGACGAAGAAGCCGATCAACGGCTCGAACGCCGCGGCGGGGCGGCCGCCGTACGGGACGCTGATGACGATGTCGGGCTGCCCGCTGGCATGGTGCATCAGCGCAACCAGTGCGGCCTGCAGCACCATGAACGTGGTCGCCCTGCGGGTACGCGCGAGTGCCTCGATCCGGACCCGGTCTGTTGCCGGGATCCGCAACGGGACTTCCGCGCCGCGAGGCTGCGGCGCCGGGACCGCGGGATGGTCGTGCCGTAGTCCGGGAAGCGTTGCGATTCCCGCGAGCTGGCGCTGCCAGTACGCCAGGTGATCCTGCTCGGTCGCCGCGTCGGCCTGCGCCTGAGCCATGACGAAGTCGCCGTAGTCGGCGTCGAGGGCGGGTAGTTGCGTGTCCCGCCCGGCGTAGAGGAACGAAAGGTCCCGGGCGAAGACGCTCTTAGACCAGCCGTCGCAGTAGAGGTGGTGCATGGTCCAGAAGAACACGTGCCGCCGTGGGGCCAGGATCACCAGGACGAGCCGCAGGCCGTGCTCGGTGTACAGGTCGAACGGACGTGCCGCCTCCCTGTCCAACAGGGCATGGGCGGCGTTCTCGCGCTGCTGCTGGGGTAGATCCTGCAGATCGTGCACTGTCATCAAGGCAGGCTGCGGCTCGTCGACGACCTGGGCGAAGGCGGGCCCGTCGTGGACCAGCCTGGAGCGCAGGACGTCGTGCCGCCGGATCAACTCGCTGAGGCCTCGCCGTAGCGAGGCGATGTCGAGGTCGCCGATGATCTCGATCGCGGCGGGCACGTTGAAGATCGGGCTGTCGCCGGCCCGTTGCTGCTGCATCGCGATTCCGTGTTGCCCCGCGGACAGGTGCCGGACCTGACCGGGCGCCGCAGTGTTCGTGTCCGGGCCGGGGCGGTTCGCCGCCGTGGGTGTAGGGGTCATCGGACGGTCTCCGTGTCCGGTGCTGGCGCGCCGGCGGTGCCGCTCGCCGGGCTCACCGCCGGTGGAGTGGTCTCGGGCCGAAGCTCGGAGGCGAACGCGACCAGCTCGGGGGTGGCGAAGATGAGGCGGAGCGGAATCTCGCGGCCGAGGCGGTCGCGAAGCCGGGTGATGACGCGCGCGGCGGTGAGCGAGTTCCCGCCGATCTCGAAGAAGTCGTCGCCGGCGGAGACAGGCCGGCCCAGGACCTCCCTCCATACCTCAGCGACGACGGTCACGACGGGATCGTCATTGGTGCCGACCTGTTGCGGGAGGCGTCGCAGGTGGGCTCGCAGGGCGTCAGCAATCCGAGGGCGGTCGGCCTTGCCGCTGGAGGTGTGCGGTATCTGGGTGAGGATCAGCAGTAGGACGGGGACGTGGTGATCGGGTAGCCGATCTCGCAGGTGCTCGAGGAGTTGCCCGGTCGTCACCGGGCGAGGCAATGCCGGGGTCGAGGCCGTCGTGCGCACCCGTTGGGCCGGCTGCTGTTCGTAGCCGGGACGGCGGGCGTACACGTAGTACATATCCGTTCCGGCGAACATAGCGTCCTGCGCGGTGGCGACGTGGAATCCGCGCTGGCGAAGAAGCGCGACCGTGCGTGCGAGTCGACCGTCGACGTCATGGGCTTCGGCCACGACCTGGGCGATGCGGAGCCAGTCCGCGTCGTCGATGCCGGCGAGCAGATCAAGCTCCGAGTCCTGCACGTCGATCTTCAGGAGGTCGACGTGCTCGACGGCCTCGGCGGTGAGCATGTCGGACAGCCGGGTCAGCGTGCAGGGGAACTTCTGCGGCACTAATTTCGCATCGGCCAGCTCTCCGGTTACCTCGCGCAGCTCGCCGGGTACGTCTCCGGCCGCCACCTGGTTGCCGATGATGGAGGAGATGGTGCGGGCCTCGCGGGCGGGGTCGGCGTGGATCGAGCTCATGCCGACGCTGTGCGGGTAGAACGTCAGCGTCGCCGTGCCGCGGTGGTCGCCGAGCGCCACCTCGCGGACCACCGCGTTGGTACATCCGTTGGCGGCGAGGTTGATCCGCAACGTCTCGGCGGCCGGGCCCGCTGGCTCGACGGCGATGATCCGGCCGTGCGGTGCCCGCCGAGCGGCGAAGAGGGTGAACAGGCCGATGTTGGCGCCGGCGTCGATGACGCATGCATCACGGGGTAGGACGATCCCGTGCTGAAGGTAGACCTCACGCGTGAAGATCTCGTCGAACATGAAGTCGGTCTCTGGCGGGTTGAGGTCGAGCACGCGGGGACCGTCGGGCAACTCCCGCAGCCGTTGCAGCACCGCAGCGTCCAGGTGCCCGGGCCGTAGCTGGACGGCGGCTGCCACCCGTACCTCGGTGTTACCGATGTCGACCACGACCGCCTCCGCGACGGCTGGGTGCTGGCTCAGCATCAGTTCGACCTCGGTCAGGTCGACCCGGTGGCCACGGACTTTGACCTGGGCGTCGCGTCGGCCGGCGAACCGCAGGGTCTGCCCGTCGTACCGGCCCAGGTCCCCGGTGCGGTAAGTGCGCGCGCTCGCGGCCGACACCGGGAACGCCGCCGCGGTGCGGCCGGGATCACCGGCGTATCCGCGGGCGAGGCCGGGACCGGTGACGACGATTTCCGCGATGCCACCAGGCGGGACCGGCGCCCCGGCCGATCCGACCAGCGTGAGGGACGTCTCCGGGATCGGCTGCCCGATCGGCACGACCGCGCGCTGGGCGTCGGCCGCGGTGACCGGGTGGACCGAGACGATGCCGGTGGTCTCGGTCTGTCCGTACATGTTGAAGAACCGGCACCCCGCCGGCGCGAGTGGGTGCCAGCGGCGAACCAGTTCGCCGGGCAGCCGTTCGCTGGCGGTCAACAAGAGCCGAAGGTCCGTCCCGAAGCCGCCGTCTGTCGCCTCGGCGGCGTCGAGCAGGACTGCCAGCAATGACGGGATGACGTCGACGACGGTCACCTTGCTGGCCCTGACCCGCCTCAGCAGT
This sequence comes from Asanoa hainanensis, assembly GCF_900188485.1. Classification (GTDB taxonomy): domain Bacteria; phylum Actinomycetota; class Actinomycetes; order Mycobacteriales; family Micromonosporaceae; genus Asanoa; species Asanoa hainanensis. Next base: position 40,297 of record NZ_FZPH01000028.1, on the reverse strand, counting down.
TCTGCGGGGTCGCGCCGTTCCGCAGAAGCGGCGAGCACCACCCGGGCACCACGGGACAGCGGCAGGAACAGCTGCCGGACCGACGAGGAGAACGCGAACGACGCGAAATGCAGGTAGGCGTCGTTGGAGGTGATGCCCCCGATCGTCTCGTTCAGCGCGCGGACGTTGTAGCACACGTTGCGATGCCCGACTTCGACGATTTTGGTGGTCCCGGTGCTGCCGGACGTCGGCATGAGGTACGCCGGGACGTCGACCGAGCCTGGGAGGAACGCGCGCCCTGCATGAGGCGCGGTGTCCTGAGTATCGATCGTGGTCCGATGGATCGTCTGGGCACACTCCGGCGCTGGGCCGGCGGAGATCAGCAGGGTTGGTGTTACGCGTTCGAGGATCTCGGCGCAGGTCGCGGGAGCATCGAAGTCCAGGGGCAGGTAGGTGCAGCCGGCCTGCAGCGCCGCCAGGATCGCGACGACAGTCTCCGCGGTGTGGGCCGCCTCGACGGCGACGACATCCCCGGGAACTGACCATCGGCTGATGCGGGCGGCCGCAGCGGCTGCGGCGTCGTGCAGCTGCCGGTAGGTCAGCGCGCCGGCGGAGCTCTCCAGAGCCACGGCGTCGGGAGTCCGCGACGCCCAGGTACGTACCAGCTCGGGGATGTGCGGGTTGTCGGTGGTCACGCCGCCACCTGTTTCACGTCGGCCAGGCTCACCGGGGTTCCCATGGCCACCAGGACCTCCCGGTCTCCGGTGAACGGGGTTCGTCCATGCGCCGACAACATGTTGTCGATGATCATCACGTCGCCGGCCTTCCAGGCGAATGATGTGGTCTCCTGCTCGTACGCCTCGCGGATGGCGTCGAGTGCGGCGGGGGCCAGCGGTGTTCCGTCACCGGCGCGCGCGTCCATCGGCAGCTCGTCGCCGAATAGTTCGCGCAGCGCGGCCTCGGACTCGGGGCCGGAGTTGGAGGGATGCCACTGGTGTGCCTGGTTGAACCACACCTTGTCGCCGGTCACCGGATGGACCACCGCGGTGGGGCGCACCTGACGGGTGATCAGTGTGCCGTCCGGGAGCCAGGTGGCGTCGATCTCGGCGTCCCGGCAGTATTCGTTGACCGCTTGCTGGTTGGTGGTGCCGAAGACCGTAGGCCAAGACAGACCGAAACCTTTGTCAGGTGGCATCCGTCGGCGGTACTGGACCGTGTCCGGCAGCAGGCCGCGTGCGGCGAGCCGCTGGTACAGGCGCCGGCTGTCGGCGATCGGTGTGTGCCCGCCGTCGGCGGCCGGTACCCGACAGAAGAACGCGACCCGCGCCGGCCACCGGTGGCTGTAGGACAGCTCGTTGTGCATCGACACAGTGAGGTCAGCCGCGTATTCGGTCGAGGTGTAGACACCCTCGCCGCGGGCGGCCCGCGGTGACGCGCCTTCGACGTACTGCATTAGCGGTCCCAGCGGGACAGTCGCGAGATCGTGGAATTGCTCTGCGCTGGTGACGTCGAAGCCGCGGAGCAGGATGGCACCGGCCCCAGCGAGAGCCTCGTCGACGTGGCCGGCGTGGCCCTCCAGCCATGTCCTCAGGTCGGTGCCGCGGTGCGGGGCGTTCACCAGGTGCGGGAAGTTCATGGCTGGGGTGCCTCCTTGGTGATCAGAGCACGGTGGAGCGTGTCGACGGTCGGGGCCCGGAACAGCGCCGTGAGGGGCACCGTCCGGCCGGTGCACTGAGCGATGCGGTCGGCGAGGGCCAGAGCTTGCGCGACGGTGCCTCCGTGCCGGAAGAAGTCGCCGTCGGGGGCGAGGTCCGGTCGTTGCGCCTCGCTTCGGAGGAGACCGAGCAGAAGCCGCGGCATGTCCTCGGGCGTCCCAAGTTCCCCGGGCGGGGCCGAAGGACCTGTGGTCCAGCTTGTGCCGTCGTCGTGCGCTGCACCGGCCGCCGCCGTGGTGTGCCTGCCGGTGAGCGCTGCTACTGAGCTGTAGTCGGTCTTGCCGTTCGGGGTGGTCGGTAACGTGTCCAGGACGAGCAGCGGCGCCGGCACCGCCACCCGCGGGAGGTGGTTCGCGGCGTGCCGCCGTACTGCGGCGGTGAGTGTCGCGTGGTCGCCGGATTCGGAGGTCGTGATCGCGGCGGACAGCCGCGCACGCCCTGACGGGTCGCTGCTGGCCACGACCGCTGCCGCGCTGACATCGGGATGGGAGCTCAGGACCGCCTCGACCTCGGCGAGCTCGATCCGGTGGCCGTTGACTTTGACCTGACGGTCCCGGCGGCCGAGGAACTCCAAGACGCCGTCGGCGCGCTGCCGGACACGGTCGCCGGTGCGGTAGAAACGCTCGGCACCGTCGGAGCCGAACGGGCTCCGGCCGTCTGGCGGGTCCTGGCAGTAGCCGTCCGCGACGCCGACGCCGCCGATGATGAGTTCGCCCGGCACTCCGGGGAATACGGGGCGGCCGTGGTCACCGACGACCTGCACGGATGTGCGGCTGATCGCTGTGCCGATGGGCACCGGATCGGGCACCGGTGCGGTGAGGGCGTGCGTCGTGGACCAGATCGTCGTTTCCGTTGGCCCGTACATGTTGCGGACCCGCGCTCCTGCGGCGAGCAGCCGTTCGGCCAGATCTGCGGGGAAGGGCTCACCGCCCACGAGCAGGAGTCGGTCACGCAGCCGCCCATCCGCAGCGGCCGCCACGTGCTGCCACAGCGTCGGAGTGCCCTGCGCCACGGTGATGCCGCGTCCGGCGATGACGTCGAGCACCTCGTTCGGGTCCAGCAGCGTGCTGTCGGCAACGGAGGTCACCCGGGCGCCGACGGTCAATGGGGCCCACAGCTCGAGGGCGGAGATGTCGAAGGTGACCGAGGTGGACCAGAGCACGTGATCCGCAGCGCGGATCGGCAGCCGCCCGGTCATGTCGGTGATCAGGTTCGACAGTGAGTTGTGCGTGATCAGGACGCCTTTGGGCTCGCCGGTGGAACCGGAGGTGAACAGCACATAGGCCCGCCTGTTGACGACTGGCGCGTGGCCCGGGGCGCCGCCGGCGCTCTCGGCATCGATCACCGGCCAACCTGCCACGGCCGGTGCGCTGCCGCCGGTACGGAGGATGACCGTGGCGCCGGATTGGCCGAGTTGTGTGATCAGCCGGCCGGCCGGCATCCGATCCCCGACCGGAAGGTACGCGGCACCAGCCAGCCAGACGCCGAGCAGCCCCGCCGCCAGCATGGCGCCGCGGGGCCCGGTGACGGCGACCACGCCGCCCGGTCGGACACCTGCGTCGACGAGGCGGCGACAGATCCCGGCCGCGGCGCTGACCAGGCCTTCGTACGTGAGAGTGTCGACGGCGAGGGAGCCGGGAGTACGGCGAGCCTGGTCGAGCACGAGTTCCGCTACCGGTTCCGGCGGGACGTCCGTGAGAGCCGTCTCGCCTGGTCGGCCGCATCGTAGGGATCGCCTCGCGGCGACGCGGGACTGGTCGGATGCGGTGAGCAGGGGGATGACGGGCGAGGTATGCGGGCCGGCGTGGTGCAGCAGGTGCTCGTAGCGTGCCAGGAACGCCGCGATGTCGGCGGCCTCGTGCACCGCCGGATTGAAGGAGGCATCGAGGTCCATTCCGTCGGCATGGATCGATACGAGCAGGTGCAGGTCCTCGGTGGTGGCCGGCGCCGTGGTGGGCACCGACGTGACACGTTGTCCCTCGAGGGTGACCGAGTCCAGCGGACCGCCGGGAGAGTGCACGTCCAAGGTGTGCCGGAACAGCAGATTCGGCCACCTGACCGCGGCGCCGGGGCAGCCGGGGCCGCACGAGCCGGCGGCGGTCGCGGACTCGAGAGCGGATTCGGTGGCCGAGAGCAGGCTTGCGAACGTGGCCTGCGCGGTGATCTGCAATCGTACGGTCGCGCCTCGCCCGGTGCCCGTGCGGCACAGCTCCTCGGGTAGGCCGACGGCGATGTCGGAGCCGGCGCCGTGCTGGGTCAGCAGCATGGCGTACAGCGCCAGAAGGGCCACCGGCGGTGTGACACCGTGCCGATGCGCGATGGCATCCAGGGCCCTGCGGCCGGACGGGCCGAGCCGGCGCCGCCGCATCCGGCGTTCGAACCCGGGCCGGCCGGACGGGGTGCGGGCAGTGCCCATCGGCAGGCGATCCGGTACCGAGCCGACGAGACACGGGTGATCCGGCGGCGTATCCATGGCTGAGGCGGGACGCTGCGCGGCAAGGGGGCGCCCTGCGGCAAGGGTGTCGTACGTCGTGAGCAGCTCAGCGAGAAGGCGGCCGGCGTCGAGCGGTCCGGACGCCAGCTGATGAGTGACCAGGACAACCACCGTTCCCGCAGGTGCACGCAGCAGCGCGAGGCGCAGCAGCAGGTCGCCGGCGTCGAAGCGGCGGTTGCCCAACTCGTCGACCTGGACGCGGACTGCGTCGGTCGATGGCACGGACGTTCCCCCAGGGCTGGCATGCCCGCCGGTGCCAGTCCTGGCGGGATCGCTGCTGCCGAGGGCCATCTCGATGGTTGTGGCGCGCGACGATTCCGGCAACTCGGCGACGTAGGTCCCGGCGGCCCGCGGTCCCGCGCCGAACGTTCGGCGCAAACGGGGATAGCGGGTCAGGAGCGTGTCCATTGCCTGGCTAGCAAGGTCCGCCCGCACTGTGACGGATGTGGAAGCCGCCGCCATGCGGTTGCCAACACCACGACGTGAGGCGAGTTCGTGCAGCACCCAGTGCGCGAGATCGTCATCGCTGGCGGCAGATGCCGGATCGCGCGGTCTCACCGCGCCGCCAGCCGGTGGACGGTATGGAGCAGGACCTGCGCTCCAGCGACGAGGTCTTGATCATGGCTGTTCTCGTCGGGGACGTGGCTGACGCCACCGATGCTGGGGACGAAGATCATCGCGGCTGGGGTGACGGTGGCCATGATCTGGGCGTCGTGTCCGGCGCCGCTGTTCATGTCACGGGCCCGAAGCCCCAGGTCGTCGGCGGCGGCTCTGATGGCTCTGCGCAGGTTCGGAGACATGACCGCAGGGCGCGAGCCGACCGCCAGAGTGCAACGGTGGCTGATGCCGTACCGGCGGTCGAGGGCGTGCAGGTATGCGCGGACCGCCTCGTCTGCGGCGTCCAGCCGGCCGGGGTCGGTGGCGCGCAGGTCGACGGTGAGTCGGGCTCGGCCGGGCACGGTGTTGGCGGAGTTCGGTTCCACCTCGATCCGTCCCACGGTGGCGACCTGGCAGGTTCGGCCGTCGTCCGGCAGTTGGTGTACGAACATGGTCAGGTCCGCGGCGGCGACGAGAGGATCGCGGCGGCTTCGCATCGGGGTGGTGCCGGCGTGTGCGGCGACACCGAGCAGTTCGATGGACAGCACGGTGCGCCCGACGATGGCGTCGACGACGCCGATGTGGGCGCCTTCGTCGGCCAGGACTGGGCCTTGCTCGATATGCAGTTCGAGGTAGCCTGCCAGCACGGAGGGGGGCCAGGCCGCCGAGGCGAGGTTCGCCAGGTCGCCTCCGGCGCGTTGCAGGGCGGCCGATAGCGGGTTGCCGTGGTAGTCGGTCGGCGCGGCGGGCAAGTCGCAGCTCATGCCGGCGAGCACCATAGATCCCCAGAAGGGCTGCGGGAACAGCGCTCCCTCCTCGTTGGCGAAGGCCGCGACCACGACATCGGTGTGCAGGTCAGTGTCGTGTTCGGTGAGGGTGAGCAGGACTTCGACCGCGGCCAGCACCCCGTACGCGCCGTCGAGCCAACCGCCGTTGACGACGGTGTCGAGGTGAGACCCGAGGAGAAGTGCCGGCCGGGCGGGCGGCGCGGCGTTGTGGGAGATCAGCAGATTGCCGCCGGCGTCGATCCGTGCGTCGAGCCCTCGCGAGTGGGCGATCTCGGCGACGAAGTCGTTGGCGAGTGATGCGCCCGGGCTGAAGCCCGGGCGGGTGATGCCGCCGGCGGGATCTTTGCCGATCTCGGCGAGCCGGCGAAGGTGGTCGAGCAGCCGTCCCGCGTCGACGCTGAGGAGATCTGTGCCTGTTGTCGAGGTCATCGGGGTGCCTTTCGCCGCTGGTCGCTGTCCATGCGCAGGCGCTGCGGGCCGTCAGGGTCGTGGTCTCGGCTTGTGGGCGCTCTGCTCGAGCAGTTCCGCCAGCTCACCGACCGTGGCGGCGACGCAGGTCAGCCGGAATGCCGCGGGTGCCGTGACGGCTCCTTCGGCCGTGACGAGTGCCGCCAGACGGATCGCGTTGGCGGCGAACATGTCGTCGTCGGGCAGCCGTTCGTCCGGATCCGCAGGGGGGCGTCCGAACACGGTGGTCCATGCGTCTCGCAGCGCTTGACCGGCCGGCCCGTCCAGGGCGGCTCGCCGGCGCCGCTGTGCTGACCCGGTGGCCCCCTGTGCGTGCAGCGCTTTCCGGTCGACCTTGCCATTGTCGTTGAGCGGTACGGCGGGGATGCGGTGCAGCTGTGAGGGGACGAGGTAGTCCGGCAGGTGCCTGTTGAGGTGGGCGCGCGCCTCGTCCGGGGCGAGTCCGTCGGCTGACACGTAGTACCCCGCCAGAGCGAACGTTGCTCGCGTCGCCCCGACCACGGTGACCACGGCCGCGTCGATGGAGGGGTGGGCGACCAGGGCGGCCTCGACTTCGGCGGGCTCCACGCGGTAGCCGCGGATCTTCACTTGATCGTCGATGCGGCCGAGGAACTCCAGCAGGCCGGTAGGAAGCCACCGGCCGATGTCGCCGGTGCGATACATCCGGGCGTCCGGCACGGAGCTGAACGGGTCCGGCAGGAACTTCTCCTCGGTGAGATGTGGCTTGCCGGTGTAGCCGCGCACGACGCAGGCGCCTCCGATGTAGAGCTCGCCGGGGACTCCCACGGAAACCGGGCGCAATGCGTCGTCGAGGACGTACATGGTGGTGTTGGGGATGGGCCGGCCGATCGGCAGGGACTCGCCGACTTCGTCTCCGGTGACCGTGTGCACGCAGTTGCCGACGGACGCCTCGGTCGGCCCGTATTCGTTGATCATCGGTGTCGCGTCGTCGATCCGGCGCCAGCTCCGCATGATCCGCACCGGGAAGGCGTCGGCTCCCACGGCGAGGAAGTGCGCCAGCGAGCGTGCCTGTTCCGGTGTGAGCAGCTCACCGAGGACCGCCAGCTGACCTGGGGTGAGTTTGAGGAAGCTGAAGGGGGCGAGCTCGTTTAGGCGCCGCGCGACCTGACCGGTGTCGAGCGTCTCGTCGAGAACGCACACCCGCTGGCCCATGATCAGCGGCGTGTAGACGTTGGGCACCACCATGTCGAAGGCCACGGAGGAAAACAGCGCGGCCCCGCCGTCACCGTGAGAGGCGTACTCCTGCACGCACCAGCGCAGGTAGTTCGCCACGCCGGCGTGGGGAACCTCGACGCCTTTGGGAACTCCGGTCGACCCGGACGTGTAAATCACGTACATCAGGTCCTGCGGGCTGCAGGTGCGGCCAAGGGCGGTAACCGGCTCTTGGAGCGTGTCGCCGACGTCCATCCGCCGCACCGTCCAGGCGCCGGCCGGCACCTGGGCGTGGTAGACGGCGTCGGTGAGGACGGTCGAGACGCCCGCATCCTGCAGCAGGTAGAGGATCCGATCTGCGGGCTGTCCCGGCTCCAGGGGAAGGTAGGCGGCGCCGGCCTTCAGTACGGCGAGGAAGGCGACGATCATGGAGACGTCTCGTCGGGCGTAGATCCCCACGACCGACCCGACGGTGATGCCGTCCGCTCGCAACTTGTGAGCGAGCTGGTTTGACCGCTCGTTCAGCTGTCGGTAGGTCAGCCGTTCGTGCGTGCCGACGACCGCGACCGCGTCGGGTGTTCGCCGGGCCTGTTGCTCGAACAACTCATGAACGCAGTAAGGCGGCGGGTACGCGATGTTCCGGCCGTTCCACTGATGCAGGACCAACTCCTCCTGGTCGCCGGTCAGCGATGAAACGTCTTGGTGGTTGGCGGAGGCGTCGATGGCGCCGAGCGCGGTGGCATGCAGCCGCAGCAGTTCGCGTGCCTGCCCGGCAGTTATTTCGGGCCCCGCGGTGATTTGTAGCGTCAACTGGCTGCTGTCCGGGTGGTGCAGGACGTCCACCCGGCAGGTTCCGTCAAACGGTGCGCTGAACTCGATGTGCTCCGAGGTTGCGCGGTCCAGGTCTGAAGCCGAGCACGGATCGGGCAGGACGGTCACGGCGAACGTGGTGTCGAGGATCCGGTCGGACCGCAGCCGGTGGTGCAGCCGCAGCATTGACCGGTCGGTGGCACGCGCGGCCCGGTCCCGGGCAGCGGTCACTTCCCGGGACAGGTCGGCCCAGGTCCCGCCCCCGGTCCTTACGCGTACAGGGACGGTGACGCAGCGCGCGCCGACAGGAACGGCGTGCTCGGTGTCGGTGGGTGTGGTCTCGACTCCGACGGCGAGGTCGGAACGTCCGGTGGCGAGGGCTACCGCCTTGACGTGGGCGGTCAGCGCCGCGTCGGCCAGGGAGATCCCGCAGCGGTCGGCGAAGCGGCCCAGCCTGGCGTTGACGTCGTCGGGCAGCGGCATCCGCACGACGGTCTCCGCTGCGTCCCGTGCGGAGCCGTGTGCCCAGAATGCCGGGGTGCTCGGGACGAAGTCGACGAAGGTTTCTGCCCAGCCTTCCGTCGGCGTGTCCGGGAGGGCCTCAGCGGGTAAGACGCCGTCGCGACGCGCTCCTTGCGGCCCTCGAGGACTCTCAACGTCGATTGCCGTCGCGGCCCGCGTGCCGTTAGCGAGTTCCGTGGGCGCACCGGTGTATCGGGCGCGTAACTGCCGGTGCAGGGTGGCCGCCGATGCGGGATCGAGCAGCGCCGGGTGGCTGACGGTGTGCACCTCGACGGTGCTGTCGCGTTCCACCAGGACGAACTTGATCAAAGGAGCTTCTTGCATGGCCAAGGGCTCACTGCGTACCTCGGAAAGAATATTGGCTGCGCCCGGGCCGCTGCCGGCGAAGACGATCGCCGGAACGGTGCCCGGCCGCTCGATCCAGGCCGGCCGGCCGGCCGTGACGTCGACCGCGGACCGCAGCGCGAGGTATCGGTCGCTCAGCCAGTTCACGGCCGCCGCGAACATGTCGACGTCGATCGGGCGCGGCCAGACGCTGACCGCGGTCAACCGAGGGTGATGCTGACCGGCTCGGTGGGTCAGGTGTAGCAGCGCGAGCTGCGATTCGCTGAGCGCTTCAGCGTCGGCGGTGCTCGTGCTCAACGGGCTCTCCTTTCTCGGCGCGGGGTTGTAGCTCATGTCGACGGGTGGGCGGTGATGAGCCTGACGGGCAAGGTCTGGTAGCCCCAGGTGCGGTTGGACCGCATTCGGCGGGCGCTGCCGCTGACTTCCGGGACCGTTGCGCGTGTGGCCAGTTCTTCGAGCAGGATCCGAATCTCCTGCCGGGCGGTCCACGCGCCGAGGCAAAAGTGGCTCCCCATCCCGAAGCTCAGGTGCCGGTTTGGTTCCCGGCCCACATCGAACGACTCGGCGTCCGGGAACGCGGCATGGTCCCGGTTGGCGATCGGCGGCCACAGACTCACCTGCTGCCCCGCCCTGACCCTCTGACCAGCGATCTCGATGTCCGTGGTCGCGGTACGCACGATGTTCAGGCTGGGCGCGGACCATCGGATGATTTCTTCCACGGCGGCCGGCATGAGCGATGGGTCTTTGCGCAGGCGGGCCCACTGCCCGGGATGCTCGGCCAGTGCGACAACGGCGCCGGCCAGCGCGTGGCGTGTCGTCTCGTGCCCACCGGCGAGCAGGAGGTGCGCGTTGACGAGGATCTCCGTGGGCGTGAGGCCGGTGTCGTTGCCCGCCTGGGGGCGGGCCAGGGCACTGATGATGTCGTCGCCCGGGTTTCTGCGACGCTCGCGGAGGCGATCCGCGAAGTACCCGAAGAGTTCGGCGTTCGCGGTGACGGCCGGCGAAGCGGTGCCGCCGCCTTCGGCAGCGGGATGGTCTTGCCTCTGGCCGCTCGTCGCTCCGAACGCCGTCTCGGTCCACCGTGCCACCGTCCTGCGGTCAGCGGCTGGGATCCCGAGGATGGCGCCGAGCACCGACCATGTCAGTTCGGCGGCGATCTCGGTCATGAAGTCGAACTCGGTTCCGTCGGCGTGCTTGTCCACCGCCATTCGAGCGGCGGCACGTAATACAGGCAGGAGCTGTTGCATCGCGGTTTCGCTCAGATGCGGGCTGAGCGTGGCCTTGATGCGGCGGTGATCGCCACGGTCAGCTTGGACGAGCATCGTGCCGGCAGCGGGCTGTTCCATGCCTCCGGCCTGGCCGACCTGGATGCCCTGTCGGCTGGTGAAAGCGTTCTTGCTCCGAAAGACCGTCACCGCGTCGGCGTAGCGCGTGAACGCCCAGAATCCGGCACCGCCGGGACGGTGATTCCAGTAGACCGGGTGTTCACGCTGCAGCTGGCGCAGCAGGTCGAGGCCGCCGTCGGGCGCGGTGTACAAGACCGGATCGGCCAGGTCGATGCAGGTCAACGGGAAGCGCGCGGTGCCCACCTGTCCGGCCGAGAAGGTGTGGCCGTTCATAGCGGTGCCCCGGCGGAGGTGTCCTCGCCGGCAGTTAGCTGCGCGAGTGCAGCCATCTGCTGACGCAGTGCGGGAAGGAACCGCAGCGCCGTGGCGTCACGCACCTCGTTTCGGTTCCATTGGGCGAACTCGTCATGTTCGCGAGAGACGGATTCGTCCGCCCATCCTCTGTCGGCGCGGCCGCGGGCGACCTTTGCCCGCCACTCGAGTTGCGACTTGGTCATGTAGTGGTGGATCCGGACGATGTCCATACCGCGGGCCAGCTGAGCGGACCTGCGGCTGACGCCGTCGCGCGCAAGCAGGAAGTCACGCTCTCCGCGCGGGTTGGCGTAGGCGGCTGTGTCGAGATGGTGCACATGCAGGTGGGGGCGCACGACCCGGGCGGGCCTGACGACACTCTTGACGGGGGTCACAGTGTCGTCGTCTGCGTGCTGGCGCCGCTGGAAACGTTCGATGACGGGTTCCGGACGATGGACGAGTTCCCCGCTCGACCCGAAGATCAGCCATGGAAGCCACATGCCGTCCAGGTCATCGACGGTGGCGAGAACATCGGTAAGGCGGGTGGCCTCGACAGGGACGGCGAACTCGTCGAGGTCGCAGAACAGCACCCAGTCGCTGGTGCCTCGCAGACGCCCCAACGCGTCCTCGTATGCCGGAACTTGCGGTCCGTGTCGGAAGCGGCCGGTCCAGGGGACGCAGATGATGGCGCCGGCACGGTCGAGCGCGTGGAGCAGGCGGTGTCCGGCGACGTCGTGACCGTTGTCGTAGATGATGACGCGGTCAGCGCCGATCACCCTCTGGTAGGCCACCCACTCCAGCAGGTACGGCGTTTCGTTCCGGGCGATCGCGACAACGCTCAGCTTCATCGGGTCACTGTCCCGTCGGCTGCGCTTCGTACTGCGGCAGCGGCAGCGACGGTGGTGTGAGCGCCGGCAACCCGTTGTTCCAGCGCAGCAGCTTTCGGCGGCGAAGGTCCAGCGCGATGTCGATGACGTCGTCGACGCTCGCCCCGGCGACCTGCGCGATGGCCGTGAGAGGACGGTCGCCGTCGGCCAACTGCAGCACCGCGGCCGCGACACCATCGGTTTGCGCCTCGGCGATGTCGATGGCCGCCGGTGCGAGAGCTCCGAAGTCCGGGGCCGGGACCTCGACCGGCCCGAGAAACACCCGGTCCAATCGCGACCCGTAGAGGCAGTCGAGGGCTTCCTCTGGCCTTTCCACGATGGGCATTCCGCGAAGGTTGAACGACGTGTTCAGCAGCACCGGTAGCCCGGTTAGCCGGTCGAATGCCTCCAGCAGCCCCCGGAAGCTGCCGGGCAGGTCGGCTGCCACTGTTTGCACCCGGCAGGTGCCGTCGACATGGACGATCTCGGTGACCTGGCCGCGGGCGTGCTGCGCCACCGGCCACACCTGCAGCATGAACGGGCTGTCGGCGGTAGCCATCTCGAACCACTTGTCGGCCCGCTCGGCCAGCACCGCGCCGGCGAACGGGCGGAACGTCTCCCGGTACTTGACCTTGTGGTTGAGGAGGTCCTTCATGCCAGGGATCCCAGGGTGGCACAGGATGGAGCGGGCGCCCAGAGCGCGGGGGCCGAGCTCACCGCGGTCGTCGAACCAACCGATGATCTGTCCCTCCGCGATGGCCTTGGCGGCCGCGGCGGCGGCGTCCGCCATCGAGGAATGCTCGATCGGCTCCAGTCCCCATTCCCGCGCCAACGCGGGAATGTCCCGGCCGGTCAGCCGGGGCGGCCCGAAATAGACGTGCTGTAGCCGCGGTGCCGGCCCGGCCTTGAGCTGCCGGCCCGCAGCCGCGGTGAGGTTGTGGTGTGCGTACAACGCGGCGCCGGCAGCGTTGCCGTCGTCGGTGGCGGCGGGAAAGACCGACAGCCGGTCGATCGGCGCGTCTCTGAGCAGCCGGGCGTTGAGCACGGAGTTGAGGAAGCATCCGCCACTGAGAACCAGCGACGGCAGGTTGGTTCGTGAGACGAGGTCACGGACCAGGTATAGGCAGGCTTCCTCGAACTCAATCTGGATCTGGGCGGCGAGGTCGCGATGTTTGTCCTGCAGCGGTGCGCCGGCCGGACGGGGCAGCAGGCGCAGGCCCGCGGCGTCGCGGACGGCGAAGCCGAGGTCGACGAGCGACGCGGCGGCGCGGTCGAACCTCAGCCCGCCCGGCGTCACGTCGATGAACAGGTTTTCCCTGCTAATCCGCTTGCCGAACGGAGCAAGACCCATCGTCTTGCCGGCATCGTCGTACGTGCCGGCTTCGAAGAACCCGAGAGCCAGGGTGATCACGCGGTAGAGCTCTCCGATGCCGCTGAGCTGCTCGGGCAGCCCGATCGTCCCGTCCTGCCGTATTCGGCCCGCGATCCGATGATGGTCGCGCTCGGTGCGCAGGACGACCTGCGGCATCTCGCCCGGCCGGAAGGCGAACCCCGTCTCGCGTTCGCGGCCGGCGCCGTAGCGCGAGCCGTAGGCGTCGACGACCAGCGCCGAGGCCTGCTCGAATCCGGAGGTGTAGAACGCCGCTGAGGCGTGCGCGAGGTGGTGCGCCGGATGCGGCATTGCGAGCCGCTTGGCCGCGGGCACGATGAGGCCGAGGCTGTCGGCAAGCTGATCCTCGTCCTGCTGGTCGCGTGATTCGGTGGATGTCGCGATCCAGTGGTCGATGTCGGCGGCCGAAAGCCGCTCGCCGTCGAGGACTTCGCGGGTGAGCCGGGCCATCGCGGCGGCGTAGGCATGCGCTGCTACGACACCCCGCTTGATGCGGCAGCTGCGCTCGAGCGCTGCCGCGGCACGGATCCGGCCGTCGTCGACCAGGCAGACGCTGCTGTCGTGGCTGAGGTTGTAGCCGATGACGAGAGGCATGTGGGTTGCTCCGGGGAGGAAGAGGGCGGGAGGAGACGACGAGGCCCGGATCAGGACTTCGCGGTGATCAGCCAGTAACCCCACATGAGTGAGCGCCGGGTGACACCGGCTTCGCCGCCGGTGACGCCGTGTAGTGCGCTGGAGCAGTTGGGCATGATGAAGGCGCGGTTGGGGCAAAAGTAGATGTGTCCGGCCGGTGTCCGGCCGGTGTTCGGGCTGAAGGACACGGTTTCGACCTCGTCGGGCGCGATGGCGTACGTGGTGGTTCCCCATCGGCCCGGTGATTCGTCGGTGGTTGGTCCGCGCAGGTCGAGGTAGAGCACGATGGTTAGCAGCTTCGGCAGCGAGTCGACGTGGGCTCCGAGGGCTTCTGCCTGGCCCTGGTCTTGGTTGGCCCATAGCCGGAACCCGGGCTGGGTGATGTTCCGTACATCGGGGTGAGCGAGGTTTTCCTCGACGACGTCGGCGAAGCGGGTGAACAAGGCGCGGGTGAGCGGAGCCGAGCGTGTGAGCCGAGCCAGGCTTCCCCAGGTGTCCGGCGGGTCGACGGTTTCGGGCTTCCAGCTCTGCAGCCCGGCGCTGTGGCGTGAGCCGACATGTTTGGCGCTGCCGCCCCCGACGTTGACGGGGTTCAACGTCAGCTGCGGCCAGTCGCGCAGCACGTCCTGGTACAGGGGGTCGGGGAGGAAACCGTCGACCGTGGCGACGGTGAACGGCTCCTGGGAAACGCGGGCGCGGCCGATAGAGAAGGCGAGCTCGGCGGCGTGGGGTTCGTTCTCGGTGCCGGCCCCGGGTCCTGAGCAGTAAGCGTCCAGATACGCGGCTACCCGCGGATACCGGCTGGTGTCTAGCGGAGGAGCGGTGGACGTTGTCACGCTGTTTCCTTCCTCTACCAGGCGAACCGCACTGCGAGACGTGCGCGACCGTTCCGATCGGGAATGTCGCGGCGCTGGCTAGCCAAGCGCTTCTGCGGCGGGTTGTGCTGATCACACGACGGTGAGGTAACGGAGGGTGGCGCAGACGTTACGAACGCATTGACCACTGTGCTTCCTGCGCAGGCTGCGTGTCGAGAGCCGACTGGCCTGGGAACGCGCACAATTTGTGCGCGTTCCCGGCTTGCGCCACGATGCTGATCTGTGGCTGGTCCGCGCTGCGACTGAGGCGACAAGGAGCGCTGCCGAAGGTCAACCCTCAGGTGGGCTCCAGTGAGGCATCGCGCGCGCGGTTTCGGCAGTTGACGGGGCTCTGCGCTCGGCGTGATGGTTGATTCATGCGCAACGACGAGCACATCGGCGCACGGATTGCGACATGGCGACGGATACGTGGGCATACTCAGCGTCAATTGGCCGAAGGTACGAACACCTCCTTGAGCCTTATCCAGAAGATCGAGCGTGGCGAGCGCGCCGCGACAGGCTCGGTGATCTCTGCCGCTTCGCGCTACCTCGGGATCGACCGTGGGACGCTCACAGGCCAGCCGTATCTGACCCGGGACCGCGGTGAGAACAACGTGCACGCGTCGGTGACCGCGATTCGCCGAGAACTGGCCTCGTACCAGATGCCGCCTGAAGACGAGGTGCCCACACCGGACTTGGCGGCCCTGGGCGCGCTCACCGCCAAGGTGTCGGCGATGCGCCACCGGGCCGACTTCGATGCCCTCGGTACCGCATTGCCGCTGGCCCTGCAACAGCTCAGACATGCCACACACGCGACCTCAGGAACGGCAAGGGAAGCCGTCATGGCAATGCTCGCCGAGGTGTATTACGCCGCCCGGCAGCTCACTCACAAGCTTGGCTACTTCGACCTGACGTCGTTGCTCGCGGACCGCTATGGGTGGGCAGCGGGGCAGGCGGGGAACCCACATTTGCAGGCCCTCGCGGATGTCCTACGTGCCGGTGATCTTGACTCCGTCGGCGATTGCCGCAGCGCCCGGACCGTCCTCCGCATGACCACCTCAAGATTTGATCTCCACGCACGGTCGTCGAGCGATTTGTCGGTGTGGGGATGGCTGCACCTCATGTCCGCATACATGGCAGCCCACGCGAAGGACTCCGCCGCCACGTGGGCGCACTACGAAGAAGCCCGAGCCGCCGCTGAAAGTCTCGCCACCGATCAAGATCACTATCGCCTTGCGTTTGGCCCGACGAACGTTGCTATATGGGGCACAGCTCTCGGCGTCGAGTTGATGGACAGCGCGCAGGCGCTCGAGCGCGCCCAACACGTGCACCTGACCCCCTCGACGCCTCCTGAACGCGCTGGGCACCACTACATCGACCTAGCACGCGCTCAGCTCCTGCACGGCCGCCGCGATGCCGCGCTGCGATCCCTGCTCACCGCACGGTCAATCACACCCCAACAAGTCCGTCACCACCCGCTGGCGCGCGACACCGTCATCACCCTCGCCCAAACGGAGCGCCGCTCAACATCAACGCTGCGAAGTGTCGCCAATTGGATGGGCATCGAGGATTGATCGACTGCTTGAGGAAGCCACCTGCCAGCAGGCCCTCGCAAGAGACCGACCTGCCCACTGAGCGTTGTCCGGGCGCCAAGACCGGGGTCGCCTGCGGGCCACGACCGGGGTCGCCTGCGGCCTCTGGAGTGTCATTCAACCGCACACCGCGACGGCCACCCCTTGGCCGCTAGGCTGGTTCGCTGGTCGGCGGGACAGGGGTGACAGAGTGGCAGACTCGTTTGTGCATCTGCATGTGCACACTGAGTATTCAATGCTCGACGGCGCTGCGAGGCTTAAGGAACTCCTGGCCGAGGCAAAACGGCTGGGGATGCCCGCCGCGGCGATCACGGACCACGGCAACATTCACGGAGCGTACGACTTCCACCAGCAGGCTGTTGCCGCCGGCGTTACGCCGATCATCGGGGTCGAAGCGTATGTCGCGCCCGACTCGCGGTTCAACAGAAATCGCGTTAAATGGGGCCGGCCTGAACAGAAGCGGGACGATGTCGCCGGCAGCGGCGCCTACACCCACATGACCATCTGGGCGCGCAACCCGACGGGCCTGCGCAACATGTTCAAGCTGAACTCGCGAGCCTCCATCGAAGGACAGTTCGGCAAGTACCCGCGCATGGATCTCGACCTGATCGCGGAGCACGCAGAGGGCATCATGGGCACCACCGGCTGCCCATCCGGCGCGGTGCAGACCCGGCTGCGGCTCGGACAGTTCGACGAGGCGCTCAAATCCGCCGCGACGTACCAAGATGCCCTCGGGAAGGAGAACTACTTCCTCGAGATCATGGACCACGGCCTGCCGATCGAGCGCCAGGTCCGCGATGGCCTGTTGGAGATTGGCAAGAAGCTCGGCATCCCGCCTCTAGTCACCAACGACTCCCATTACACCCACGAGGCGCAAGCCGAGGCCCACGACGTGCTGTTGTGCGTGCAGACGGGCAGCAACATCGCGGATCCAGACCGGTTCCGGTTCGACGGGAACGGCTACTTCATCAAGTCCGCCGAGCAGATGCGGGCAGTCGACAGCTCCGATGCGTGGCAGGAGGGCTGCACCAACACGCTTCTGGTCGCGAGCCGGGTCGAGCCGTACGCCGAGGTGTTCGCCGAGAAGAACCGTATGCCACTGTTTCCGGTGCCCGATGGTGAGACGCAGATGTCCTGGCTGCGCAAGGAAACCCTGGCAGGAATGTCTCGCCGGTTTCCCGCCGGAATCCCGCCGGAGCACCTCGCCCGATGCGAGTACGAGCTCGGCATCATCGAGCAGATGGGCTTCCCGTCCTACTTCTTGGTCGTTGCCGACCTGCTGCGCTTCGCTCGGGAACGAAAGATCCGGTACGCGCCGGGCCGCGGCTCGGCGACCGGATGCGACGTGGCCTACGCCTTGGAGATCATCGAACTCGACCCGATCCACCACGGGCTGATCTTCGAGCGGTTCCTCAATCCCGAGCGCATCTCGATGCCTGACATCGACCTCGACTTCGACGAAAGTCGGCGCGGCGAAATCATCCGGTACATGACCGACACGTACGGCAGCGACAATGTCTGCCAGATCGTTACCTTCGGCACGATCAAGGCCAAGGCTGCCGTCAAGGACGCCGCCCGTGTGCTCGGCTACCCATTCGCTGTCGGCGACAAGATCACGAAAGCCCTACCGCCGGACGTCATGGGCAAAGGCATCCCGCTGGCCGGCATCTTCGACCCTTCACATAAGCGCTACCACGAGGCTGGTGAAGTTCGAAGCCTGTACGAGCAGGATGCCGACGTCAGAAAGGTCATCGACACCGCGCGGGGGATCGAGGGGCTGATCCGCCAAACCGGGGTGCACGCGGCCGGCACCATCTTGTCCGGGGATCCCTTGCAGGACGTGATCCCCGTGATCCGCCGCCCCGACGACGGGACCATCATCAGCGGCTGGGACTACCCGGCCTGCGAATCGCTCGGCCTTCTGAAGATGGACTTCCTCGGCCTGCGCAATCTGAAAATCCTTGACGACGCGGTGAACAACGTCCGCGCCAACCATGACCCAAACTTCGAGCTGTCGGCTCACCATGGCTGGCTCGAAGACGCCGAGACCTACGAGATGCTGGCCACCGGCGAGACCCTCGGGGTGTTCCAGCTTGACGGCGGCCCGATGCGTGCCCTGCTCAAGTCGATGGCCCCGACAGCGTTTACCGATATCGCGGCCGTTCTCGCCCTCTACCGACCCGGCCCGATGGCGGTCAACGCTCACAACGACTACGCCGACCGCAAGAACGGCCGCAAACCAGTCGTGCCGATCCACGAGGAGCTGCGTGAGCCGCTCGCCGACATCGTCGACGAGACCTATGGGCTGATCGTCTACCAGGAACAGGTGCAAAAGGCCGCTCAGCGCGTCGCCGGATACTCGCTGGGCGCAGCCGACCTGCTGCGCCGCGCCATGGGCAAGAAGAAGGCGGACATCCTCGAGAAGGAGTTTGTCAACTTCAGGGCCGGGATGAAGGCCAACGACTTCTCCGACGAAGCGATCCAAGCGCTGTGGGACGTATTGCTGCCGTTCTCCGGCTACGCGTTCAACAAATCTCATACCGCCGGTTACGGCATCATCAGCTACTGGACCGCCTACCTAAAGACCCACTACCCGGCTGAGTACATGGCGGCCTTGCTGACAAGCGTCGGTGACGACAAAGACAAGATGGCAATCTATCTCAACGAGTGCCGCCGCATGGGCGTAACCGTCCTGGCGCCGGACGTGAACGAATCCACCGGCCCCTTTACTCCAGTCGACGGGAAGATTCGCTTCGGGCTGAATGCGGTACGGAACATCGGCGCCAACGTTGTAGATTCGATCATCCTGTCTAGGGTCGACAAGGGTCGTTTCACCTCGTTCAACGACTTCATCGAAAAGATCGACGTCGTGGCATGCAACAAGCGCGTGATTGAATCCCTGATCAAAGCCGGTGCGTTCGACTCGCTCGGCGCCACCCGCAAAGGCCTGCTTGAGAAGCACGAGATGGCCGTGGATGTCGCCGTGGACGTCAAGAGGAAGGAAGCGTACGGCCAGTTCGACCTGTTCAGCGAACCCTCCACCGCAGGAGCCCCCGCGACCGGGGTCGGCTTGCCAGCCGACTACTCCACCAGCGAATGGGACCGCAAGACCAAACTCGCCTTCGAGCGAGACATGCTTGGTCTTTATATCTCCGATCATCCACTCGCCGGCGCCGAGCGGTCGCTGAAAAAGGTAGCCGACACGGTAATCGCCGAACTCAACGAGGAAACTCCGGAGCGGCAACCCGTCGTGCTCGCAGGGCTGATATCCGCTGTCGAGCGCCGAGTCACCAAAGAAGGAAAAATCTGGGCGATAGTCAAGCTCGAAGACCTTACCGGCAGCATCGACGTGCTCTTCTTCGCCAAGACCTACGAACTGTTCGGCCATGAGCTCGTCGCCGATCGAATCGTCGCCGTGCAAGGTCGAGTCAACCATCGCGACGGGGCCGTAAGCATCTTTGGCTCGGATCTGAAGATTCTCGAACTATCCGACAGCGACCTCGCCGAACACCCGCCAATCAAACTCATCATGGACGTGGCCCGGGTCAACGCGGTGCTCGTCAACGATCTAAAACACGTACTGCAGGGCTACCCAGGCAAATCACCGGTACACGTCAAGTTGCGCAACGGCGCCCGGGTCACTGAGCTTCAGCTTGCCGTCCGGGTCGAGCCGTCACCGGCGCTCAACAGCGAACTCAAGGGCTTACTCGGGGCAGGATGCCTAGACTCATGACCGCCATCGCCAGCAACGGCAACCGGTGCCCGGTCTGCGACACTGAGATCATCCTCGCCGCAGACCGGCCGCATCCCCGGTTCCCCGCTGCGATGTACCGACAGCACCTGTGCCCGGTCTGCCACCGTGACGATCCCGCGGCAAGTGGCCTGCTAGCGTTCTTCGCGGTCCACCCGATGATCGAACTATCCACGTCCAGCACGTTCGCCGCCTTGTTCCAGGAATGGCTCGATCGCGTGCCGGACCCGCCAATGGTATCGGACGAGGATTTCGATGCCGACGTGGAAGCGTGGCACCGAGGCGATTTTGACGCATGAACGGCGGCCCGCACCGCGTTTTCGCAGCCGTCGTCATTGTCAACCTGCGGTAGATCAGTGGACCGCCCTCGCGCAGCAGGTTGGGGCTGCTGAAGGGGATCATCGTGGCTAATCGCCATGCGAGGAGGTATAGAGAACGACAAGGGTGCGGCGGACGCCGGCGTCCATCATGGCCTTGGCGCGGTGGCGGCCGCCGACGTATCCGATCGGCCGATGTGTCTCGATCGGCTCGACAAACAGGCTCTCCAGCGCTTCGAGCGACCAGCCTTCGAGGCGATGGTCGGCTGTGGCGTGGCTGAGCACGTAGGCGGCGACGTCCTCGACCTCGACTCCGTGGCGCAGGGCTGCGGT
The DNA here is from genome assembly GCF_900188485.1 of Asanoa hainanensis. Taxonomy (GTDB): domain Bacteria; phylum Actinomycetota; class Actinomycetes; order Mycobacteriales; family Micromonosporaceae; genus Asanoa; species Asanoa hainanensis. Next base: position 20,033 of record NZ_FZPH01000028.1, on the reverse strand, counting down.
TGCTGTCGCGATCGCCATACGAGAGACCTCGTGCCAGTCGCCGCGGTGGTACCAGCAGCAGCTCCGGCCGGTGTGGGTGGGCCTGAGCTGCCGGCCGACCCGATGCCACCATCCCAGCCCCACGCGCATGCACGGCCGCTGGTCGGTTTCGAGGTCGGGGCGGGGGAGCAGCGCGACCAGCGCGGTGGTGTATCGCAGCTGAGGCTCTGGCTCGGGCGGTCGGGGTAGGAAGCCGCTGCCGCGGCCAAGGTCGACCGGTGCGCTCACCAGCTCGGCCAGGTCGCCCGGGGCGAGCCGGGCGCCCCACCGGGGCGGGCTGCCCACCTGGTGCGGGCCGGTGACGTCGAAGGCCGCGTGGCGAAGGTCGTCCGCAGCGTCTTCGCGTAGCAGTTGGTGCTGGATCCAGATCGGGGGCGTCGGGTCGTCGGTGCAGTGCCGCTGCCAGACGGCCTCGACGTACCGCTCGGCGCGATTTATCAGCGAGGCACCCTCACCGGCCGTCTGGGTGACGACGGCGACCGGGCGCAGTCCCAGCTGGGTGAAGAGTTGCAGGCGGAACGTCGAGGGCGGGTAGCCGTGCCGCTGGAAGACGAACATGTGGTCGTCAACGATCCGCTCTCGGGCGCCGGAGTGCTCGGCCAGGAGCCGCTGCACCGCCGGTGGCCGCGCGTCAGCGGGTTGGTCTTCGCGCATCACCATGAGTTTGATGATGCCGTGGTGGTACGACACCGTGTGGGCCGCCGACCTGTGGGAAAGGTGGCGCCGTGGTCGACTCCGACGAGCCTGACCCGCTCACCGAGCAGCCTCGCCCATTCGTGTTCGCCAGCGCCCAATCATCCACCTGGGACGACGCGAAAGTCCTACCCCGGTCCGGCAGACCTCCGAGCCCGGCGGCGCTAATGTGACCGCGACAAAGGGGGCACCCGTGACCGAAGAGATCCGCCGGGTCGAAGCCTGGGACTACGAGCCCGACGAGCGCCGCAGCCGATGGGACACCGACCTCGACACCTCAACCACCCCAAGCAGCCTCATCGACAACTGGTCAGGGACCGAGGCCGAGCCCGCCCAGACGCCCACCGAGCCTGCCGAACAGCCCGGCAACGACAGTTGACCAACCCGACCGTCAAAGCGCTAGGCGAGAAGCAGTACCTCCAAGGCGTGCAAGCCGAGATCGCGAAGGTCAGCGCCTACTCTGCTCGGCAAATCCGCCGCCACCGCTGGTCGGCCGTCGTGGTCGTGGTCGCCGGCGCGTCCGTGCCGGTGCTCGCCGCGTGGGACGTGATCCCCACGGTTGTCCTCGGAGCGCTTGGCGCGGTCGCTGCGGCCTCCGGCGGGATCGCCCAGATCATGCAGTGGCAGTCGTCCGGCGTGACCGCGATGAAGGTGTCCAACGCCCTCGAGCGCGAGCTGAACCTGTTCCTGATGGTCGCCGGACCGTACGCGACCAGCCGCACCTTCGAGATGTTTGTCGAGCGGATCGAGGCTATCCGGGACGTCGCCGATCAAGGCTTCCTGGAGACGTGGCAGCGGGGAACGGCGCAGGTCGAGGGAAGCCAGCCGGTCCAAGCGGTGGAATCTGGGCAAACGGCGACGTAATCGCTGCCGACGTGCCCATGATCGGGGCGTGCCCAAGGTCGACATCCCCTGCGTAGGCGGCCCGCTCAACGGTCGCCTCATGGAGGTCGACGTGGACGACGACGGCTACCCACCAGCGATCGTGAGCGAGACCGATTTGTTCGTCGCATACGGCGGCGAACTCTTGGACGCGGACACCTCGGGCCACTACGAGATCGAATCGGTCGGGCCGCCCGGGACGCGCCCGTGGCACTACATCTGGGTACCCCGGGGAGCCTTCACCTAGCGGACGAACCCGGGGCGCCGACGTCGTAACGCGGTGGGCCACAGACGGGGCCGGGCAAGTCTCGCGCGGATCCGCAGCCTTCTGCCATTAACGGAAGGGCCACAGGCGCCGACCGCCGCGGCTGGGTGCCGAATGTTCGTCGTCGCTGACGGCGGACGAGAGCTCGTACGCCTTTGTCTCCCCGAACCACACCTCTCGGACCCGGTAGCCATGAGCGCGTGCCCACTCGATGGCGTCGGCGGGTCCGAGGACCGCGATCTGCCTCTCCTGGCCGAGGTCGAGTCTGGTGAAGATCTGCCGGAAGCCTTGGGTTGGTTCCCACCCGTCACGTTCCATCGCTCGATCTTGTCTTGGTGCAGGTGGCGCTGGCGATCGGTCAGGCGTGTCCACGTTGCTGGCCGTTACGCGGAGGTCACGGTTCGTTCACGCCGTGGGGCTCAGGTGAAAAGGGGACTGTGCCTTCGCCGTTCGGGGGAGCGGGCACGATCGAGGGATGCCGTTCCGCTGTCGGCGCCGATCGTCCATGGTCGCGGTGGACCGCCAGAGCTACCGGTTAAGAACTGAACACCGCCGCCGGGGGCCTACGAGAGGCTCGGGTGTTGTACTCGTCGACGACAGACCGGCGGATGCGGCCGCGGGCGGGCAGCGGCTTGCCCTCGCTCTCGGCCCAGGCCCGGATCGCCTTGTCTTGCGACTCGTGGGCGCCGTTGCCGGTGCGGGCCTTCGTAGCGCGGCGGGCCGCCGCGGGGCCACGAGGGGTGACCTTCCGGCCAGCTCGCATGTAGAGGTCGAGGATTCCGCGGAGCTTGTCGGCGTTCTCCTTGGACAGGTCGATCTCGTAGTGGGTTCCGTCGAGGCCGAACGCAACTGTCTCGTCGGCATCGCCACCGGTCAGGTCGTCGAGGAGCTTGACCTCAGTCCTTTTTGCCACCCGGGCCGCCCGTTCGCATGAGATGTGAGGTTTGCTCGCGACATTACAAGCGCATCCGGCGCAGGGACAGACCGAGATCACCATTGCCCGTACGCGCGGCACGGATCAGAGGACGAGGCGCAGCTGGTCGGTGTAGGTCGGCTCGCGCAGGACCCGATGGATTGTCGGCACGGCGTGGTTTTGTAGGGCCTGGTCCACGATGGTGAACGTCGTAGGCATGACCTCGTGTCGTTTCCAGCGGCCACCAAAGTCGCTGATCATCCCGTTGGTTGGGTCTCGGTTGGCGTCGTGTTGACGGTCGACCAGACCGAAGGCGTGGAGCTGGCGGGCGCTGCGCCAGGTGTTCTCCTTGAGCCCGAACTGGCTCCCGCGGGTGGTTGACGCCGCGTAGATGCCGGTGTTGAGGTGGGTGAGCGGGAACTGCGCGCGCTTGAACGACAACGCGAGGAACGCCGCGATTTCGGTGTTGGTCAGGGCGAAGACCCACAGGCTGGTGAAGAAATGCCGGGAGATGCGCACCCCCGAGCCGCTCTCGGGCACGGTGTAGCGCGGCCGGTACACCGGTGTGCTGGCCTCGGACCGCAGCTGCAGGTGGTCGTAGTCGCGCCGAGCAGGCCGTCCTTTCTCGCGGCCGACGTGGACCAGACCGTGGGGGTCGTCGAGCACGCGTAACGCCTTTTTGATCTGTCTGGCGCGTAGGTCGGCGGCCTGCCGGTAGTCCGAGCTCGAGTCGGACAGGACTAGCTTCTGCCAGCTCTGGTAGCGCTCGTCCTCCACAGCCTCGATCGTGCGCCGCAGCCGGACCGTTTCCCCGGGAGCGAATCGGCACTGCGCGTCGAAGAGCATCAGCAGCTCCATGCGCAGCGGGAGCCCTTTGGCCGGCACGAGTCGGGCCAGGGCTGGTCCTCTGGGATCGTCGGGGTGCTGGACGATGAACGATGGCCGGAGGTAGATCCAATCCGGCCGGCGGCCCGCCTCGGTGGCGCCGCGGCGTCCCCCGGTGTTCCACAGGTGCTCCAGGTTCTGCTGGACCTCGACGTGCAGCGGCGTGCTGCCGGCCGGCCCGTCGCTCGCGCTCTGCAGCCGGTCGTTGATCGCGCTGCGCGGTGGCCGCGACGCACGTGGTCGCCCCGGCGCAGGCGCGGTTGTCGCGTCCGTCATCGCCTGCTCCGACCTGCGTAGCGGGTGAGTTGGGACAGCACGTCGAGGCAATGGCGGCGGGTGCGCGGTTTGCGCGCTGCCAAGGCCAGCAGGGCCACCAAGACCACGCCGGCTGGCAGCACCAGCGCGGGGAGTATGGCCAGCAGGGCCGTGGCGGCCCATCCGGACTGGTCGTCGACGCCCAGCATGTGCGAGTCTCCCTACGTTCGGCAGAGTCCCCGCTCGCCGCTTCTTCCTACGGTCGAGGCGAGCGGGAGGCTCGTCTACCGGCCTGCCGATCAGCGGGCCCGACAGCAAGAGTGCCGTGCTCCGGCCTAGGTGTCTCGCCGCTGATCTTGAGGTGGCTGAGCGGGCTGACCACACCAGAACTACTGGAGCCTACGAAGCAGCAGTTCTGGTGCGGTCAGCGGGTCGTTGCGAGAGCGCGCACAGAGATTTCGATCGAGCCGGTGTCGGCGGCGCCGTCCACGTTGGGCATCTCGAGCAACGCCGGGGTAGTCGCCTACTCGGGCACCTCGCCCACAGTGGGCGCCCTGGCCGCGAGGGTCATTCGTCTCCGCGGGCGCTGTGACGGTCGCCGCGATCCGGGTCAGGTGGAGCGGACCTGGCTAGGGGTGAGCTTGACCGCGACGCGAGACACGCCCCTGTAAGTTTCGCGGGAAGCCAAGCAACCGTCCAGATCAGACGGGCCGGCCCCCGGCGCCGGCGCCCCATCGTGGAGGCGTCGCCGTGGGCGCCTGGCGCACTCCTACCATTGACCAGCACGGCGCCGCCGTAGTCAGTCCGGACCGCTCGCTCACCGTTCGCCCGGTGCCGTCCCCGGCCGAGGGTCGGTCATCAACGGCCCGCCGGCCTACACGAGGTCGACACCATCGGCACACGACCCGCACCGACGAGGGAAAGAGCAGCCCCCGATGAACGACCAGCCGGACCCGACCGCTCTGCCGCCGCGGGTCAGTTCAGCCGCGCACGAGGCCGCCGAGCTGCTCTTCGCCGCGCTCGGCCCGGACATGAGCGCGCGGCCGCGCCCTGAGATCGAGGCCTTGTGGTTCGCCGCCAAGCTCCTGGCCGCGGCGGCCGGCGACCTCGACTTCCCGGACAAGCCCGTCGACGAGCAGCGCCGAGAACGGTGGGAGGAGGTCGCCAGCAGCGCCGCATACATCACGGACAAAGCGTTGACGGTGGCAGCTGAGGGCCTGAGCATGGAGCGGGCCAGCGACCGGCTGGGAAACCTCGACGCGATCGAGCAGGAAGTGGCCACCACCGCCCGCGCGTACGCCGGCGTCGTGGAGCTCACCCCACCTGACTTCACGGACACCGGACGGCTCCTGACCGTGGCCATCAGGGCGGACCTGCGCAGAACCATCAGGGTCACCGCGAGCCGCGGCGTGAACCCGATGCCACGCCAGCACACCGCGGCGACCCTGCTGCGCACCTCCCACCACTTGCATCAACTCGGCAGAGCGCTCGGCGAGCTTGTCCTCGAGCCCGTCGCGGACGGCATCCCGATGTGCGGGCCGGCGGGGCACGAGGTCACCTGCCAGATCTGCGCGCGCATCGTGGGCGCCGACGTCGCGCGGACCATCGAGGTCGCCACGCCCTTATCCCGCAAACTCACCGTCTGCTCCACCACGTGCGCCAGGGCGGCTAACGCCGGCGAGTACGCCGAGACCGACCACCGCTGACCCGCTCGAGGGGCGAACCCTGGCGCCGTTCGTCATTAGACTGCCGCCGCAGCACGCATGACGACCGATATCCACGGCCGTCAGCACGGGGGATGAGGCGGTTCATGATCATGCGTAATCGGTTCAGGCTCGTCGCACGTGGCACGGCGGCCGTCACGGTCGGCGTGCTTTCGACGCTCGTCGCGGCGCCAGCCGCGCGCGCCGCCGACAACGTGCGCGAGCTCTCCTGGCACCTCGACACGTTCAAGATCGACCGAGTTCACCGGATCAGCCAAGGCACCGGCGTCGTCGTCGCTGTCATCGACAGCGGCGTCAACGCCAACCACCGGGACCTGCGGGGCCAGGTTCTGCCGGGCAAGGGGTTCGCGCCCGGAGTCGGCAACGACGGCCGCACCGACGTCGACGCCGAGGGCAGTCACGGCACCTCGATGGCCAGCATCATCGCAGGCAAGGGCGGCGGCGCTGATCACATGTTGGGCATCGCGCCGAAGGCCAAGATCCTGCCGGCGAACGCCGGCGCCGGCAGCAACGGCCAGGGCTCGCAAGCGCTGGTCCAGGCCATTCGTTGGGCGACGGAGCAGAAGCCGGGCGTGATGAACCTGTCCCTCGGGACCGACGCGACGGGCACGCCGGACCCAGAGCTGCTCGATGCCATCGCCGATGCCGTGCGGAACGACATCGTGGTCGTCGCGAGCGCCGGCAACAGCGGCGCAGACGTCGCCGCCACCGCCAAGGCGCCGGGCGTCATTGCGGTGAACGCCGTCGACCCCGACAACGAGGTGTCGCCGCTGACCAACCACGGCCCGTCGCTGGCGATCGCGGCGCCGGGGGCAAAGATCCCCGTCGCCGTCAACCGCGGCGCCACCAACTACGCCTACGTGACGGACGCCGCGACCAGCCCCGCGGCCGCGATGGTGTCCGGCGTCGCCGCCCTGGTGCGCGCCCGCTACCCCGACCTCGACGCCGCCAACGTCGTCAACCGGCTCCTCAAGACAGCGACCGACCTTGGGCCGAAGGGCCGCGACGAGTCGTACGGCTACGGCGTAGTCAATCCCCTCGGCGCCCTCACCGCCGACGTCGCCACCGTCGACCACAATCCCCTTGGCACGCCGACGGCCGCCACAGCGTTCGCTAGTGACCCCGCAGTTGCGGAGGTCCGGGACCGGGCAGATACCGGCAACGGCTTCCCGACGCTGGTCGTCGCGATCGTCATAGCAGCTGTTGTGATCCTTGTGCTCGCCTTCGGTGTGGCTATTCTCGTGCGCGGCAGATCTAGGACGTAGCCGCACCAAAGCTGAGCAGATGGTCCAACGGTGGCGGGACCACGGTATCGTCCCGTCTCTCTGTCCCGTCCCGGTCGCGCGAAGGCTGCGCGTTGAGTTGAGGGGTGGCCAATGGTAGAGCCGCGCTGGCGCCAGCGGTTGTCGTGGAAATATCTGACGAGCGCGCCCGACGGAGAGGACGAGGCACCGAGGAGCACCGATGATCTTCGGCTGCAGACGGCCGTCCGGGCGTTGTTGGCCTTGAGCGTCATCATGGCCATCACGGCGACGCTTGATGAGTTCGGCGTGAACAAGGTTGTGCGCTTCGTTGTTAGCTCCGTGCTGTGCGGTTTGGCATTCGACCGGCTGCGGGTGTGGCATCGCGGGAAGCGAACGTAGCAGAACCCCGCTACCAGATCTCCTCCCGCGGGATCCGAGCGGGCGTCCAGCAGGATTGCCGGCTTTCCGTGCCGGGTCGCTTTTCGAAACCCCGCCGGAGTCCCGTGAGGCGCCTCCGGAAGGCGCCACCGCCGGCAACAGCGATCCCGGTGCGGGCACGACGACGAAGGCTACATCGGTGATGGGTACCAGGGCCGCCAATCGCCGGTTACGCCATCGCGCAGTTGCCGTTCGTACGCCTCGACCTGCGCGTCCAGAGTGGTCACCATCTCGGCGTGCCTGACCGGGTCGAAGGGCTCCCACTCCGGTGCCGAAAAGTCGACCGCGTCGGGGCTGTCGTGCACCGTGCAGTGCTGCTCCAGCCAGCGTCGGACCGTCGCGTCGTCGAGTCCGCCGCAGTCGTAAACGGTGATGAGCCCTCGGTCCGAGCGCAACTGCGTCCAGCCGGCCATCTGGCTGGTTTCGACGGCGTTCCGACAGCGCCGCCTCTTCTGGACGACGCGGGCAATGCACCGCAGCTCGATCATCCCGTCGGGCAGGTACCAGATTCGGTCTCCGAGCTGGACGAGGTCAGGGCGTCGGGACATGTCCGCGACGGTAAACGACGCTGTCCGCTGCCGGGCGAGGGGACACGCGGGCGCAGGGCTGGCTCCCTCCGTCGGGTCCAACCACGTGCGGGGTCAGCGGCCCCCATGGCGCGGCGCACTTAATTCGGCGCGGCTCCGACCTGGGCGCTCGGAGCGCCGAGCCCCATGGGTCACATCACGAGGGGCACGTCCCTGTTCACGCTGTTGTAGGGGCAGCAGCGTCTGTCTGCTGGTCGGTGCGGAGCAGCAGGCGTTGCAGCTGGCCACCAGCGACGAGATCGGCCAGATGTGCTGCGTAGACAGAGAGCTCAACCGCCGCTGGCTCGAGCGATGGCGTCGCCGGTGGTTGTCGCCGGCCGCGGCCGCGGCGCTGGGCTGCGGGCGGGCTGGCGGCGAGCGCCGCCGCGCGGCGGGTGGCGAGTTCGGCGTCGATGCCGGGTAGACCGGTGGTCAAGACGGGCAGATCAGCCGGTCGGCCGTCGTGATCGAGGGGGAGCGGTTCAGCGGCAATGACGGCCGATGTTGGCTCGTGGCCGGCGATGCAGGCGCAGATCGCCGCGATCGCCGCCGCGGCGTGCCGAGCGGCTGAGGTCCGCACGAGGGCACGCAGGACCGGCTCGTGCTCCGCGAGCAACGCGGTGCGCTGGCGCCAGTGGTCTGCGTCGAGAGCGTCGGCCGCGGCCCGCAGCACCTCGCGGTGTGCGGCCTCAGCGCTGACCGGCGGCGTCTGGTCGGTAGGACAACGGGGCGCCTCGTGGCGGGCACCATCCCGCTGCAGCTCTTCACGCCGGGCGATGACGTCGTCGAGGCGCTGCCGCAGCGACCATGCCACGCTGCCCAGTGCGGACAGGTGTTTGTCGACCTCGCCGGGCCACGTGAGCCGCCCGGTCGGGTCGGGGGCCCGTACCGCCGGGTACACGCGGGCGTAGGTGGCGAAATGCCGCCGGTAGTGGTCGCGGCCGGCATCGTTGAGCGCCCAGCCCGGCGCGCCCGCGACGGCATACTTCCAGCGGGATGCCGTCTGCGCGGTGAGGGCCACCCGCTCGATCAGCGGCCCTGTCTTTCGCCCCTCGAGGTATTGCCAGGCGGACCATCGGGTGTCGGCGGGGACGCCGCCAGGCCCAGCCCGCCACAGCTCGACAATGACCTCCCACAGCCACTGCGAGACGAGGCCGCGCGGTGGCCGACCGGCGTTGCGGTCGTCGACGCCGCTGGTCCGGGCAACTCGCCGACCGCGGGTGGTCATCCGCAGCGATAGCAGCCGGACCTGTGGCTGCCACCACCGCTCCGAGCCCTGCGGAACCTCCTCCAGGCGCTGGTCGACCAGGCCGAGATCGGCGAGCTCGGCCGGGGCGGTCAGCAGTCGCCTGCTGCGTCGGGTGGTCGCGTCCAGAGCGGCGCGCACCTTGCCGGGCGGAGCGCCGGGTCCGGCATCGACGTACCCGAACCGGTGCCACCGCCATTCCTCAGCAGGCCGACGCCGCCGGCCGTCGGACCACGCGTCCCGCTCGTGCGCCTCTGCCGCCTGGTCAAGCACGTACGTCGCAAGAAGCAGCTCCTGCTGGACCCGGTTCAACGTCGCCCACTGCTGTGACGGCGGCGGCGCCGTCCTGCTGCCGGTCACCGGTCCCACCGACGATCCTCTTCCGCGTCCCGGGCGTCCCGAGCGGCCTCGGCTGCCTCGTGGGCGGCGATCTGTTGCCGCAGCGCCTCCAGGCGGCCGGCGCCATGGCGTAGCCGGTCGGCCTCGACCGTGAGTTGCTGGCGCAGTCCGGCGTCGTTGACGAACGACGGCACCGTCTCGGGTGTGCCGTCAGGCCCAGCGGGGGTGTCGGTGATCAGGTCGGCGACCTCTCCGAGCAGCCGCACGTAGGCGGCGAGCGCGCTGACGGCGTCAGCGCGGGCCAGGGCGTCAAGCGCGCGCTCGGCCGCTGGCCACGGCACCGTCGTGGCCGGGACCGGCCGCCCCTCGGCGACGACCACGGCCCCCAGCTGCACGCCGGGAACGAGCCGCCCGTACTCCCGGACCCGGCCGTCGTCCTCGATGACGTCGACCCCGTCAGGGTCCAGCAGGTTGACGCTCTTCACGGTCGTCGCGGTGGCCGTCGGGACGTCCGGGGGCAGGTCGGGGTCGATGTGGATGGTCTCGGCGACGCTGACCGGCGTGTGGGCCGGTAACGCCGCCATCAAAGCGGCAAGGTCACCCGCGGTGTCGACCTCGCGGCCGACCCGGTCCAGCACCTCGGTGACGGCCCGCGCCGCGGCGGTCTGCTGGGCGCCCAACTGCGCCCGGGTCAGCGGCGGTGGCCCTCCATGGCCGGCGCGGCTCGCTGGATCCCACGCCTCGGCGTCTTCGCCGCCGGCGTGTACCTGAACCCTCCACGCCGTCGCGGCCGGCGTCGCCGGCTTCCACTGGTTGGCGATCGTCCGGGCGATCCGCGCGGCGGTGAGGCGGTGGCCGCCGTCCAAATCCCAATCGGCGGTGTCGTCGCCGGTGTGCCGATCGATCTCCGCCGTGGCGGCGTCGAACTCGGTGACGGTGTACTGGTAGCGCATTGGCTCCCTCAAACGAGGTGCGGATGGGGCTGGTGCCGGCGGCCGGGCGCCGTTGGACGTCAGTCCCGTTCGAGCTCTTCGACGGTCAGGGGCTTGTCGTGCTGGGTTGCCGTGATGGGGTCCATGGTTCGGTTCCTGTCTTCTACTCAGCACTAAGGCGGAGGGGGTTAGCTGATCGGTGCTCCAGCGGCGGGTTCGTTTCGCTTCGCGGCGCGGCGCGTGGCCCGGCCCGATGCGAGAACGTAGGCGGGGTCGCGGTCGAGGTTCTCCCGGTCGCGGTCGTAGCGGCGGGTAGTACGGGGGTCGGCGTGACCCATGGCGTCCTGGACGTCCTCGAGCGCGACGCCGTACTGCTTGGCAGCGGTCGCGGATGCGTGTCGAAGCGAGTGCGGGGACAGCCGTGCCGCCGAGGGGATGCCGGCCTTGGCCGCGAGACGCCGGATCAGCAGGAAGACGTTCGGGGCGGCCAGTCGCCCGGTGCCGGCGGTGCCGGTCGCGAAAAGGGGACCGGCCAGCCTGTTCACGCTGAGCCCGGCGGCCGCCGCGCGGGCTTGGAGGTAGTCGTCGACGGCGGCGCCAGTGTCCGGTGGCATCGGTCGTTCGCGGGGCCGGCCGCCCTTGCCCACGAATCGCAGGGTGCGGTGGCTGGCGTTGTAACTGAGGTCGTCAACGTCGCGGGCGAGGGCCTCGTCGATGCGGAGACCGAGGTCGGCGAGGACGTGTAGCAAGGCCCGGTCGCGCATCGCGGCCAGGTACCTGGCGAGCAGGGTGGGGGATGGGTTGGCCCTCCAGCGGGCGGCCCGGTCGGCGGCCCGCGCGTCCGCTGCGGCGAGCAGCGCGTCGACCTCGTCGAGGGTGAGTCCCACGGTGGCCGACTCGTTGGGGACTTTCGGGCGTTTGACGCCGTCGAGTGGGTTCCGGGTGATCCGGCCGTCGGTGTTGACGACCAGGTACGTGTACCAGCTGGACACGGCTGCCAGCGCCCGGGCAACGGTGCTCGGTGCGGCCGCGCGGCCGGCGCGGCCGCGCAGCGACCGCCATACCCGGAATTGGCCGACGTCGGTGGGGCGGGCGGACAGCGGGTCGAGTCGTTCGGTTTCGCACCACTGCAGGTATACGGACAGGTCTCGCTGGTAGGCCTGCTCGGTCTTCGGTGACTCGGTCTCCAGCAGCCAGGCGACGGTCAGCCGGCGGATGCTGTACCGGCTGCCGTCGTCGGGCGGAAGGGCCGGCAGCCGGGCGACGTCGGCGCTGAGCCGGGCGACCCGCGCGCCGGCTGGATCCCAGTCCGCTGCGGCGCTCGACGCGGGCGCGCGACCCACCTCGTGCGGGTTCAACGCCATGGTGCCCGTCGGCCTGGGCGGGGTCGCCGTCATCGGCGGCCGCCGGGGACGACGCGGAGTCGCGGTGGCGGCACCGGCAGCCCGAAGCCTTCGCGGGCGGCCCGGTCCAGGTGCATCTGGCGTTGGGCGGCGCCGTCGCGGCAGGATTGCGGCAGGTCTCGGCAGGCCAGGAACTGGTCGCCGGCGGGGCCGCTGGCCAGGATGCGCAGGTCGACGTCGCGGAGCTGCCGCCAGGACCGTCCGGTGTAGTCGTGCCCGCACAGGCCACAGACCGGAACGCTGAGCTCATGCTCGGTGTGTAGCGCGGCCAAGGCGCGTCGCTCGTCGACGCGGGGCGTGGTCGTGTAACCGCACGAGCAGACCGCACGCCATCTCGCTCCGGAGGACGCGAACCCGGCGACCAGGTGCATCACCATCGGTCCAGCCGCCCCGTCTTGCCCCGGGCCGACTGCGGGACGATCGCCAGCCATCAGCGCCCACCAGCCAACGCGGCCGCAGGATCGACCATCGCGGCGGCGATCGCCTCGTCGGACAGGCCGGACCGGCGCGCGGCCACGACCGCACGCTGCTCGGTGCGGGAGAGCCCGGCGCGCAGGTCGGGGAGCACCGAGAGCAGCGCGACCGCGGCCGCCGGGCTGAGGTGGTCGTCGCCGATCGCCGCGGCGACAGCGGCCTGCAACGGCAACGGTGCGCCGCGCTCCCGCCACGCAACGGCGTGGTCCGCGTCGGCGTGCGGCGCGTACCGGGCGGACAGCACGGTCAGCGGCGCGAGTTCGGCGCCAGCCTGCGCGGCCTCGGCCAGGAGCCAGCCCAGCCCGCGATCGCGGACCAGGGACGCGACCATCTGGTCGTCGACGTAGCCGCCGGGATCGGCTGCCGTCGCCTCGGCCAGCAGACGCCGGGCAAGGACCTCCTGGAGTGGGTCATCGGGGCGGTCGGGGGAGTCGAGGTCGCGAAGCTCAGATTCGACCAGCCACAGCGGACCGGACCGGCTGCTGCCTCCGTCGAGGCGGCCGCGCCGGCCCGCGGCCGCGAGCCGGATCGCGGTCAGCGCGATCGCCATCATCGAGTGGCTGCGGTAGAGCCGGACCTGCGCGCCGGCCAGGTCAGCGGCGTCGACCAGCGCGCGGACGGTAGCCATGCCCGGCCCGTCGGTCCACTCCAGCCGCCAGACAGGACCGTTGTCATGGGTCGGCTCAACCGGCGCGCCGTACCGCTTCTCCAGCTCGCGGGCCAGGGTGCGTAGCCGCCGGGGGCGGTCGGTGCCCGTCATCAGCGCCCCGTATCGGGCGTCGCGCGGAGCGATCCGGGCGCGTCTGCTGCGGCCCGCCGCGCGTCCCGCGGTGGGTCTGCCGCGACGAACCGCCGGACGGCGGCGATCACCGCGTCGACCTCGTCCCACTGATCGGCCTGGCCGATCAGCGCCACGGCGATCACTTCGGGCGCCGCGCCGGGATGGGTCGCCAGCAGCCGCTCGAAGACCCCGGCCGCGACCTCTGTGGTCAGGTGCGGAGGTACACCGCGTACCCAGGAGGCGGCCCAGTCCCGCAGCGCCGCGCGCAGCGACGCGTTCGGGTCGGCCGGCGCCCGCGCCGGCTCGGGCTCGGCCGCCCGGGCGGCGACCGACGGCGACCCAACCAAGGTCGGCGGCGCGGTGATGACCGGCCGCCCGTCACGCAGCAGCAGGGTCAGCGGCCGCACCGGGACATGTTCCTCGACGGCACCCTCCGGAACGGAGCCGCCGGACCGGCGCGGGGCGTATTCGGCGGCGTACGCCCACGGCCACCCTTGAGCGATGTCGTCGTGGTGGGCGCGGCACCACAGGGAGCGGTCGGCGGCCAACACGATGTCGCCGGTCTCCCAGTGCTCCTCGGCGGCCAGGACCTCGCCGCTGACGACGTCCCGGTCAGCGACCGGCGCGAACCCGTCGGCGGTCCGGGCAAGCTCGGCGCCGCGGCCGCGTGCCCGGGGCGCAGCGGCGCCTGGCGCGATTGGCGAAGCGGGTGCCTGGTCGTGGGTGGCGAGCCAGTGTTCGCCGGCGTCGGTGAGCCGCCAGTAGTCCTGCTGCCCGCTGTGTTTGGCTTCCGCTGTGACGTAGAACAGCGTGGCCAAGCCGGCGCCGACCAGCTTGCCCAGGTGCCGGTTGGTGCTAATCGAGACGGTGTCGACGGTCCATTCACGGCGGCCGCAGCGGCGGGCGGCGTCGAGTAGGTCCGGTGTCGGCGCGAGCTCAACCATCGTTGGGGTCCCAATCCTGCGGTGCGGTGCGAGGCGGCGGTGGTTGCTCGGCTGCGCCGGCCGCGGGCAGGGCGAAGCGGAGCCGAGCAATCGCGGTCACGGCGGCCCCGTGCCGGTCCGCCTCGGCTGCCTCGGTCACCAGTTGACGCAAGGCGTGGGGGTCCGCGCTGCCGGCTTGGGCCGCCGACAGGGCCTGCGCGAGGTGCCGGGCGGCGGCCTCGAGCGCACGTTGCTGCCCCTCGCGGTGGCGGTCTTCCTCGGAGGCCCAGCCCTGCCGGACCAGATGAGGGGGAATCAGGGTCGACATGGCCTCGTGCTCTTCGTGCTGGCTGGCGCTTCGGTCGGTGTCAGCCACGGCGACCTGCCCACGCCGCCGCTCGTCGCAGGCCTCGCCGGGCGGCGGCGATCCGCGCGCGGTCGTGCGGCCACTGGTCAGACAGCCGACACGGGGTGGTCACGGCCGCGGTGAACAACGAGGCCATGATGATCCCGTACGCGAACGATCACGATGCATCGAGGCCTTCCTGGCGGGTCCCGGCGGACCGGGTGCGGCGGGCTTGGTCATCTTCGAGCGGGTCACCGTTTGAGGGCAGCTTTGGGGGGACGTGACAGAGCGTCGGCCGCCTCAAAGTGGCTCACAGCATCGGTGGGCCGGGCTGGGCCGTCCTGGTAGAGCCGGCAGGTGAGGCAGACGACCTGGTCGGCGGTGGCCGGCACGACGATCGGGGAGCCGCACCGTACGCAGAAGCAGGACGCGTCGCGCGGCAGGAAGTCCGCGACGGTCACGCGGTAATGGTGCAACGCGGGGCAGGCCAGCTCGACGGGCTCCCCGGGGTCGAAGTCGCCGCCGGCGGTGATCGCGTAGTCGACGCCGGTGCTGGTGGCCACGATGCCGCATTGCGGGCAGCGGGTGTAGACGGTGTCGATGTCCAGCCCGCCGTCCGGTCGGGTCTGGAAGCGGGGGACCGCGTCTGCGGGGATGAGGTCCATCGTGGTCACCGGGTCTCGTGTTGCGTGATCAGCCGGGCGAGCTGTGCCCGGCGGGCCTTCGCGGCCCGCACGGCGGTGGCGGCGGTGTGTCCCAGCGCGACGCCGATCTGCTGCCAGCCGATGCCGGCGGCGACCGCGGCGTCGATCAGGTCGAGTTCGCGACGCTCGGCGTGGTAGCGGGTCTCGTCGACCAGCGTCAGGCCGTCGAGCAGGTCCTGCGGGGTCGGGCGGGGGAAGGTCTGGCCCAGAAGCGGGTAGTGGATCTCTCCGGTCGGGGTCATGGTGGTGTACTCGTCGCCGCCGTTGGCGGCGTGCTCGGCGTGCGCGGTCACGGCGGCCCACAGCCGGTGAATCGGCTCGGCGGCGGCCACGCTGGTTTCGTAGCGGGCGCTGAGCCGGTCCCGGGTGGTCCACGGGTCGCGGTGGTCGTACCGCTCGCGGGTCATCGCTGCCCGCCCGGGCCGCCGTCGGGCGCGGCCGCCGCGGCCGGAGGCCCGTCGACGACGCCGAGGACCTTCGCGACGTAGTCGTAGGCCCTGGTGTGCTGCGGCAGGTCGGGCAGGTCGCGTTCGAGCTGTCGCTGACCGTCTGACCAGGTGGTCCAGATCGCGGTGACCTCGTCGGAGCTGAGCCCGGTAGCGAGGGTGACCTGCTCGGCGGTGGCGCCGCTGATCACCGCGTTGTGGATCCGGTTGGCGGTGATGCGGCCGAGGTGGTCGTGCAGGGCGCGGACGCTCGCGAGGTGCTCCAGCTCCAGCGGCAGCCGCGCGACGCGACGCGGCTCGCCGGGCGGGACGTCGAGCGCCAGGTCAGTGTCGCCGAGCCAGCGCACCACGTCACCGACCCTGCGGGCCAGGTGCAGCGGGTGCACCCGCTGCGCGTCGGCGTAGGTCACCGGGCGCGCCGGCGGGTCCGGGTACAGGTTGGGCAGGTCGGTCATTGGCCGTCTCTCCGGTGGGGACTGATCGTGGGCGCCGGCCCACGGGCTCGGATATCAATCTTCACCGGAGGGACCGGTGGTCTGGGGGATCGCCCGGGGTGTGGATCGGACCCGGACGGCGGGGTGCCGCTGGCACAACGGCCGTCGGTTTGACCTAGTCGCCACCGGGTGCCTCGGCGCCGGCGTCGACCGGGTCGAGAAGGTCGTCGGCCGCGGTGTCGTGGTCGGCGGCGGCGAGCAGGCGGGCCGCCTCGCCGAGGCGGTTCCGGGGCAGCAGGCCGCGCCCGTGCTGGTAGAGGAACGCGCCGTGGTCCCACCAGCCGAAGGGGTAGGCGGTCATCGACGAGCCGTGCAGGTCGACGTGGTCGAGGCGCGCGACGATGTCGCCGCGGTCCGGCTCGAGCGCGGCCACGTCGGCCGCGATCTCGTCGCGGTCGCCGACCGCCAAGGGCTGTTCGGTTCCGGTGCACCAGATGACGTACTCGTCGGCGTCGGCCGCCGGCCGGATGATGACGTACCCCACGGTGTCCCTCCTTCGCTTAGCGCGGGGCCGGCTCGGGCGGCCCGGCCCGACGCGCGGCCGCGGTGATGGCGGCTTCGGTGCGGACCCATTCGGCCCGCAGGTCGGGTAAGAGCGCGAGCAGTGCCGCCCCCGCCGCGGCGGGCGGGTCGTCGTCGGCTAGGGCGAGGGCGACGGCGGTGTGTAGCGGCAGGGGTTGGGCCCGGTGGGCCCAGGCGACCGCGGCGCCGGCGTCGGCGTGCGCGGCGTAGCGGGCGGACAGCACGACCAGCGGCGGCACCGTCGCGCCGTTGGCGATGACCTGTTCGACGAGCCAGCCGACGCCGCGCGTGCGGATCAGGTCGACGGCGGTTTCCGTCGCGTCCAGCGGCACCGGGCTGCCGCCGGGCACCCACCGTTGCGGCCGCGTCGCTTCCCAGTCGGCTCGGGCCGTCTTCGCTTTCGCGATGGCCGTGGCGACGAGCAGCTCTGCCAGGGCGTCCTGCAGCGCGTCGGTACCACGGTCGGGGTGGTCCAGATCGAGGGCCTCCCACTCGACGATCTCCTGCGGATGGCGCCCACCGTCGTGGCGGCCCAGCTTTCCCGCGGTCTTCATCCGGATCGCCGTGACCGCGATCGCCTTGGTCGAGTAGCGCCGGTACAGGCGAAGGTCGGCGCCGGCCAGATCGGCGGCGGCCGCCAGCGCGCGCACGGCTGGTTCGCCGGGCCCGTCCACCCAGTCCAGCTGCCACCTCGCGCCGGTGTCGTACGAGACCTCGAAGCGGCCACCGAAGCGCTGCTCCAGCCGGCGGGCGAACAGGCGCACCTTCCGGGCGCGGTCAGCGGCCACCGTCGTCCTCCGTCCCCGCACGCGGCGCCAGCAGGTCGGTGGCCATCAGGCGTGGACCGGCTGGGCGTCGCCGAGCGACCAGCGGTCATCGCCCGGGTAGTGGCCGTGTAGGTCCGGCCACACGAGCTGCAGCGCGCGCACGGTCCGGTCGGGGTAGAGACGGTGGGCGGTCGTGACCGGTGCGGTGGGCGCGTCGACGACCCGCAACGGGACCGAGGCGATCTCGTCGAGGGCCTCGCCCGGCCGCAGTTCGGCGCCGAGGCTGCGGTGGGCCGCCGTGTTGAGCAGGTGGCCGGCGATGTCGGCCGGTAGTCCGCAGACGATCAGCTCGGGCAGGCCGGCGGCGGTCAGGCCGACGGTGTAGGCGAACGGCGCCCCGTTCCCGCCCCGGGCCGGGAAGACGCTCTGGACCATCCAGCCGTGCTCGGCGATGACCCGCAGGTTGTGCTGGTCGGCGGCGTCCCGCGCGCCTGCGTCGCCGTGGTGCGTGCCGGCCATCGCGGTCACCCCTGGTTTGGGGTGGCGGCGGTCGCGGCGAGCACCGCGCGGGCGAGCTGGCAGCGCGAGTCGGTCGCGAAGTAGGTGTCGGGCATGGCGAGCTGGGCGATGTCGAGCAGGCCTTGGGCCAGCGCCGCTACGGCGGCCGGCGAGGCGGCGTCGCCGTCCGCGATGCGGCCGGCGACCGCGAGGTTGTGCTCGCGCGGGTCGTCCGGGTCATGGGGAACAGTGTCGGCCGCGTCGAGGGGCCCGGTGCCGACGCTGATCGTCGGCCGGATGGTGCCGTCCTGGGCGTCCTGCCCGCGCAGCTGCCGGGCGATGCGGGCCGCGGTCGCGGCGAGCGTGTCCAGGTCGTGGGCGGCGCCGTCCCCGTCGCCGGCGGCGAGGTGGTGGTCGAGCGCCCGCAGCCGGGCGTCCATGCTCGCGCGCAGCGAGGGGTTCAGCCACAGCGGGCCGGCCGGGGTGTCGTCGGGCGGGCCGGGTTCGGAGGAGCCGGGGGTCATCGTCACGTCCATAGGATAACAGTCATTATCCTATGGAGACAGTCCGGCTAGATTATCTTTTTTGATAATTTTTAAGTGTTATTTTTTCTTGGAAAGATTTAATGTAGGCTGTCCAGCGTGACCGTCGAGACCATCGTGACCGCCGATTCCCGGCGACGGCCGTGCGCGTACCCGCCCTGCGGCCGGCTGCTCCCGCCGTACGCCGGGCGCGGCCGCCCGGTGAAGTTCTGCCCGGACGACCCGAACCCGCGCTGGCCGGACGGCAAGACCTGCCAGCAGATGGACGCCGCGCGCAAGTCCGCCGAGCGCGCCACCGGGCTCGACGTGCCCCTGGATGGCTTCCGCGGCGCGGCCGGCCCCCTGGTCGAGGCCGCGGCCGCCCTCGCCGACCAGCTCATCGACACGGTCACGCTCGTGCGCGCCGTCGACGGCGGCGCCCTGGCCCGCATCGCCGACGCCGAGCAGGCCATGGGGGAAGCGCTCGCCCGGGCCGAGGCCGCCGAGCGCGACCGCGACCAGGCCGACCGCGACCGGCACCAGGCCGACACCGAACGGGCCCGGGCCGTAGCCACTGCGGCCGACGCCGAGCGGCGCGCCGAGGCCGCCCGCCGCGACGCCGAGCGGCGCGTCCGCGAGGCCACCGACCGGCTCGCCGACCTCGAACGCCAACACGGCCAAGCCCTCGCCGCGGCCGAGGCCGCCCGGGCCGCGCAGGCCGACCAGACCCGCCGCCGCGAGATCGCCGACCAACGCGCCGCGACCTTCGAGACCGAACTCGCCGCCGTCCGCGCCCACCTCGACGCCACCCGCGCCGACCTCGACACCGCCCGGGCGCAGACCACCGCCGAACACGACCAGCGGATCGCGGCCGAGCACCAGCTCGAGCGCACCGACGCCCGCAACAGCGACCTGACCACCCAGATCGCACAGACCCAGGCCGCCCTCGACACCGCGACCACCGACCGCGACCAGGCCACCGCACGGGCCCGCGCCCTCACCGACCAGCTCGCCGTCGCCGAGGCCGCGCTCGAGGAGGCCGACGCCGACGCGCGCCGCCACGCCGAGGAGCTGACCGGCCGGGCCACCGCCGCCGAAGCGCAGCGCGACGACGTCGAGCGGCGCTACCAGGCCCTCGTCGCCGCCCTGGCCGCCGGCGGTTTCACGCCTCAAACCGCGGGCGAGGACGACCCGCAGCCGTCGACGGGCATCGACCGCTGAGCGTGACCAGCGCCGTCATCGTCTAACAGCCGACCGACGCGCACGACCTGTTCGAGGCCGTGCTGACCATCGCCGGCTACCCGGCGGCCGCGCCCCGACACCACACCACCGTCAGCGGCGTGACGCTGCTGACCGCCGAGGAGTTCCGGGGCGCGGCCGCGCACGTCGCGGTGCAGTTCGATCCCGAGCACCGCCGATCGGTCACCGACGAGGAGACCGACCCGGACGCCACCGTGCTGCTGGTCTTCACCACCACCGGCACCGACCACACCGCCGACGCCGCGGTACACCACCGCCTCGTCGACGCGATCGGTGCCTGGCTCACCGGCCGGCACCTGCCCTGGTCATGGAGATTCGAGGATGACGTCTGGACCGTCGGGCACACCAGCCGACCGTAGCCACTCTCCGGCGGTGACCTGGTCAACCGGGAACCGCCGCCGTCACCGCTAAACGAAGCGCCTCGACCAGCACGGCCTGCCGCCAAGGAGATGGCGGCCCCGCGGCGCATGGCG
>NZ_FZPH01000038.1 GCF_900188485.1 Asanoa hainanensis | reverse complement strand
CAGCACCGCGTCCGGATCGCCGAGGTGGCCGACCACGAGCTCACGCACGTCGTCGCGGACCCCGTCAACGTCGAACTCCGCCCGGCGCAGCAACCGCTGCATGCCGTCCGGGCTCACCTCGCCGGCATGCTCGGCGATCGTCCAGCCGTTACGACGGTCCAACCCGGCAGCCAACCCGCACATATAACGCGCGGCCCGCGACCGCGGCTCGACCCGACCGAACCGCGGCCCGATCCGCTCACAGAAACGATCAAGCTCCGTCAGCCACCGATCGACCACATCCACACCAAAAACAACGCTCGACCAGCGGCAACGTCACTGACCAAAGTGCCGTTGCAGTACTAGGCACTGTTTCGAATCTGGGGTCGGGCGAGGCTTAGTCCAGGGGTCGTCTCGGTTGCGGCGGCTTTGCCCGGATACCGGTGTGGTCTCCGGGTGACGGTGCCGCCGGGCGGCGCCTGGGCCCGGCGCAGTCCGGACCCAGATACGAAACAGGGCCTAGCTCGCCAGGCGCGCGACTTCCTCGGCGGTGCCCCAGCAGAGGGTCATTCCGGCGCCGCTGTGGCCGTACGCGTGAATGATCCGGTCCTCTGCCTCGACCCGCGGACCGCCGTGGCGGGCCGGCCTGAGCAGGCCTAGCTCGCTAGGCGCACGACTTCCTCGGCGGTGCCCCAGCAGAGGGTCATTCCGGCGCCGCTGTGGCCGTACGCGTGGATGATCCGGCCCTCGGCCTCGACGCGCGGGCCGCCGTGGCGGGCCTGCCTGAGCAGGGCCTAGCTCGCTAGGCGCGCGACTTCCTCGGCGGTGCCCCAGCAGAGGGTCATTCCGGCGCCGCTGTGGCCGTACGCGTGAATGATCCGGCCCTCGGCCTCGACGCGCGGGCCGCCGTGGCGGGCCTGCCTGAGCAGGGCCTAGCTCGCTAGGCGCGCGACTTCCTCGGCGGTGCCCCAGCAGAGGGTCATTCCGGCGCCGCTGTGCCCGTACGCGTGAATGATCCGGCCCTCGGCCTCGACCCGCGGGCCGCCGTGACGGGCCGGCCTGAGCCCGACGAGCTGGTTGCGGATCTTCAGGCCGGCCAGCCTCGGCTCGACCTGGGTGGTGCGCTCGATGATCGCGTCGGCCGTGGCCGGGCGGATGGTGCGGTCGTCGTCGCCGACCTCGAACGTGCCGCCGAGCACGACGTCCCTGCTGCGCGGATGGATGTAGACCGGGCCGAGCGGGTGGTGCTCGTCGCGGATCGAGGTGGTCAGGCCAGGGTTGTCGACGACGACCACCTGGCCGCGGATGGGATAGAGGCCGTCGTCGCCGGTGATCAGTCGCGCACCGAGGCCCGTGGCGTTGACGACCCTGGCCGCCTCGATCTCCTCGAAGCGGCCGACCTTTCGGATCGTCAACGTGCCGCCGTTGCCCCGGAAGCGGTCGAGCAGATTTGCCAAGTAAGGCACCATCTCGACGGCGGGCACGGTGAACCGCCACTCGCCCGGTGCGGTGGTGAAGTCGGGGACGGCGGGGGCCCACCACGGCCTGTGCTCCTCACCGCGGATGATCATCCGGGTCGGTCGCATGGAGACGCCGGGCGTGCCGTCGCGGGCTTCCCGCTCGAACACCTCGAAGGTGCGGCCGCCCCAGCCCAGCACGCGCGGGTCGGCGTCGATCCTGGTCGGGTACCAGACGGCGGCGGCGACGGCCGAGACCGTGTCCTTCGGCTCGTCGGCCGCGACGACGGCGACCTCCGCGCCCGCTTCCTGGAGGGCGAGGGCGGAGGTCAGCCCGATGATCCCGGCCCCGATAACGACGACGTCTGCCATCAGACCATGGTGCCGATCTTTGCCAGAAAACGTTGCCGCAACAGGTCGTACTCGACGGCCCGGCGCTTCGGCCGCCCCGGCGGACGCTGGACGATCCGCGCCGCGGACACGGTCTGACCGCGTTTGAACTGCTCGTAGGTCAGGTCGACCTCGATCCCGCCCGGCAGCCGGTTCCACCAGTGATAACCGTGCGGCTCCCCGGCGAGGTGCACGTCGCCGAGCACGAGGTCGCCGCCGAACAGGTCGTGCAGCAGCAGGGCGGTGATGTCGCAATGACCCCACGCCGGGTTGTCAGGCTGCCAACCGGCGCGGGCCAGGTCGTCGGGCGAGCAGGTGTCCGCGGCCCAGCTCGCACGTACCAGATGCTCGATGTCCTTCAAGGTCAACATGCGCCGAGTCTGCGCCCTGAACCAGGTGGAGACTCAAGCCCGCCGCACGTCGACCGCGACAACGTAGGTCCCGTCGGCGCGGACCAGCTCTCCGACGCGGATCGGCAGGGCCTGGTCGCTGTTGGGCCGGACCTGGATGCCGAGGCCGTAGGTGACCTGACCTTCGAAGTCACCGCCGAA
The DNA here is from genome assembly GCF_900188485.1 of Asanoa hainanensis. Lineage (GTDB taxonomy): Bacteria > Actinomycetota > Actinomycetes > Mycobacteriales > Micromonosporaceae > Asanoa > Asanoa hainanensis. Next base: position 7,203 of record NZ_FZPH01000038.1, on the reverse strand, counting down.
CCCGTACCCCTTGAGGGTTGGATAGCCGAGGTTGAACCCGGGCCGTTCGGTCTGCCGCCCCTGGTCGTCGTGCGCCTGCGCGTCGGTAAACGTGATCCGCAGGACGCTGTTGCCGGGCAGTGGCACGGGGTTGCCACTGCCGTCCTGGGTGAGCTCCCGCTGGTAGGCGATCTCGTAGGTGGGCCAAGGCCCGTCGAAGGCAAACGTTATCCGGGTGTACGCGGGGTTCTCACCGGGATGGTCGCCGACCTGAATCCGCACCAGGAACGGGAAGGGCGGCGCGGGCGGATCACGCATGACGACGGTGTGCGGAACCCGCGCGGGCCGGGACGGCACGGCCCAGCCATAGGTGACCCGATAGGGCTGTTGCGGAGTGGCCGCGGGAGGCTGCGGCCTCTCGGTGGCCGACGGCCGCGGCAGGCTCACGGCCGGAGCCGGCCGGGGCGAACCGATGCTGGTGCCGGCACCAGCGGGCTCACATGCGGCAACCCCGAAGGCAGCCAACAAAACGAAGGTGGGTACGAAGAGTCGTCTCATGGTGGTTCGACGCGCGAACCCGCGATCAGGTTTACCGTGGACAGCCATGTACTCCACGCGAGTTCTGCAGCACATCGCCGCGCCCAGGGCGGAGGTCTACCAGGCCCTGCTCGACCCGGCGGCGGTCGCACGCTGGCGGGTGCCGGACGGGATGACCAGCGAGGTGCACCTTTTCGAGGCGCACGAGGGAGGCCGCTTTCGGGTGTCCCTGACCTATGTGGACCAGACCAGCAGTGGCAAGTCGTCGTCGCACACGGACACGTACCACGGCCACTTCGCCCGGCTGGTGCCGGACGAGCAGGTGGTCGAGGTCTTCGAGTTCGAGACGGACTCCCCGGACCTACTGGGCCCGATGACGATGACCACGACCCTGACAGACGCCGAGGGCGGCACGGACGTGCTGGTCGTGCACGAAGGCCTACCGGACACCATCCCGGCGGCGGACAACGAGCTCGGGACGCGGATGGCCCTGACCAACCTGGCCCGCCTGGTCGAACGCTGACGGGTCGTCGCACCGAAGGCGACATACCCGGCCCATTGGTACGGTGTTCCCATGTCCCGCGAGGCGTGGATAGCCGTCATCGTTGTCGGCGCTGTCGTGCTGGTGGGCGCGGTGATCGGCACGATCGTCCTGCTCGTGCGGGTGTTCCGGGTCCGCAACCAGCTCGGTGAGCTGGGCTTCGGGGGCAAGGTCGCCTTCTACGGCGCGCTGGTCTTCACGTTCTTCCCGGTCGACCTGTTGCCGGACCCGATCTACCTCGACGACATGGGCGTGCTGGGCCTGGCGCTGCTCTATCTCAACAGCCTGCTGCGGCGCCGCCAGGAACGCCTGCCATCCGCTCTGCCGCCGTTGCCCCGCGGCGCCACCCGACCGGTGCGGCAACCCCGTCGATAGCGCCGGACGTTGAGGCGTTCGTCCGTGTGAATTGGTCGCCCGGCTGGTTGTGGCTGTTCGCCGGCGGGTCCAGGGTGGCGGCATGCGCGGGAAAGTCCGGTCTCGGATGATCATGCATGGGTTGGGCCTTTTGTTCGGCGGGCCTGGCCGGTGACCCACCGCCTGCTGATCGATCTGGCTGACGACGGGCGGGTCGCGGTGTCGGCGTGGGCCGACGTTCCGGGTGTCCTGCCGGAGCTGACCGAGCCGTTCGCTCTCGATTGGACCGTCGAGCCGGACGACCTGGAGGAGCTGCGCTGGTACCTGGAGGACTACCTGCGCGCGCCGTACGGCGTCTACCAGGAACAAGGCGAGCGCGTCGCGGCACGCCTGGCGGAGTGGGGGACAGCGGCGTTCGCGGCGGTGTTCGGCGGTTCCGGGGCGGCGCGGGACGCGTACGTGCGGCTTCGCGACCGGGGCGGCACGGCGGAGATCGTGGTGCGCTCCGCGGTGGCGGAGCGGCTGGGACTGCCGTGGGAACTGCTGCGCGATCCTGCTCGGCCGACGCCGCTGGCCCTGGACGGTGTGCGGATCCGACGGGCGTTGCCCACGGCGGAACTGGCAGGGACGTTCGCGGTCGACGGTGAGCGGCTGCGGGTGCTGATGGTGATCTCAAGGCCGGCGGGTGACCGCGACGTCGGCTACCGGATGGTGGCCCGGCCGCTGCTGCAGACCCTGGAGGCCGTCCGCGGCGAGGTGGACCTGGTCGTCCTGCGGCCGCCGACCCTGGAGCGCCTGCGCGAGGTCCTCGCCCAGGCCCGGGAGCAGGGCCAGCCGTTCCAGGTGGTGCACTTCGACGGGCACGGCAGCTTCAGCGACCGCCGGCGATCGTTGCTCGGAGGCGCGCCGGACACGCTGGCCTCGGCGGAGCAAGGTGTCCTCGTCTTCGAGCGGCCGGGCGGAGGCGAGGACCGGGTCCCGGCCGACCAGGTGGCGACCGTGCTCGGCGAGGCCAAGGTGCCGGTCGTGGTGCTCAACGCCTGCCAGTCCGGTGCCCTGGGCCGGCAACTCGAAACCGCGATCGCGACCAGGTTGCTGCAACAAGGCGCGGCGGCAGTGGTGGCGATGGCCTTCAGCGTGTACGCGGTGGCAGCCGCCGAGTTCATGGCTGCGTTTTACGCGCAGCTCTTCGCGGGCGGCCAGGTCGCCGACGCGGTGGCGGCGGGCCGGCGCAGACTGGCCGAGCGCGACCAGCGGCCGAGCCCGAAGGGGCCGCTGCCGTTGCAGGACTGGCTGGTGCCGGTCCTCTACGCCCGCCAGGACGTCAGCTTCCCCCGGTTGCGGGCCCAGCCGGCGGACCGGGAAGTGTCGCTGGGTCAGATCCTCGACGAGGTGCGGCAGCGGCCGCAGGCGAGCGACCAGGACGACGTCCTCGCGCCGGTCGGTGGCTTCGTGGGCCGGGACGGGCTGTTCTACGAACTCGAGGTCGCCGCTCGCCTCCAGAAGGTGGTCCTCCTGCACGGCGCGGGCGGCAGCGGAAAGACCGAGTTCGCGAAAGCCTTCGGCAGGTGGTGGCGCGACACCGGCGGCGTGGACCATCCACAGTGGGTGATCTGGCACTCGTTCGAGCCTGGCATCGCCTCCTTCGGCCTCACCGGCGTGATCAACGCGGTCGGGCTGCAGGTCTTCGGTCCGGACTTCGCGCGCCTCGACGACGAGCAACTCCACGAAGCTGTCCTCAAGGTCATGCACGCTCGTCGGATCCTGCTCATCTGGGACAACTTCGAGTCGGCGCACACCACGCCGGACCCGAGCGGTGCGACGCCGGCTCTGAACGAAACGGAACGCGAGCGGTTGGCGGAGTTCCTGGCTGCCGCGACCAGGACGTCGAGCACGGTTGTGATCACGAGCCGAAGTGCCGAGCAGTGGCTCGGCGATCTGCGGCGGATCGAGGTCGTCGGTCTCAGTGCCCAGGAGGCCGACGAATACACCGACGCGCTGCTCGCGCCCTACCCGCGCGCCTCCGCCCGCCGTCGCCACCCGGCCTTCGCGGACCTGATGTCCTGGTTGGGCGGACATCCGCTGACCATGCGCCTGGTCCTGCCGCACCTGGACACCGCCGACGCGGCGCCGCTCCTGGCCAGCCTGCGCGAGACCGGCGAGCACGTCCTCGGCGACGAGGCCCACGGACGGACACACTCGCTCGCGGCGGGCATCGAATACTCGTACCGACACCTGACCGCCGACGAGCAACGAGCGTTGACCGCGGTCAGCCTGTTCCACGGTGTCGCCGACACCGACGTCCTCGGCATGTTCTCGACCGTCGACGGGGTGCCGGAGCGGTTCGGCGGGCACACCGTCGAGGGGTGGGACACCCTGCTGACCCGTGCGACCGATCTGGGCCTGTTCGCCGGGATCGGCGGGGGCATGTACTCGATCCATCCAGCCCTGCCCGCGTTCCTCAGCGCGCGGTGGCGCGATCAGGAACCTATCGGGTACGACGAACAGCGCGCCGCCGCCGAACTGGGCTTCCTGGACGCCTACGCCGCGTTCGCCGGGTGGCTTCTCCACGAGCTCACCGGCGGTGACGCCGGCTTCGCCTCGACCCTCGTCCGCAGGCAACGCCACTCGCTCGGTGCGATGCTCGGTTTCGGACTGAGCACCGAACGGTACGACCGGGCCACGGTGATCGCCCAGGTCCTCACCCGCCATTGGAACGCTTCCGGGCTCCATGAAGAAGCTCGCGAGTGGACCGATCGGGTCCAACACGCCACCGAGACCGCCGACGGCCGCCCGCCCGAGCTCGACTCTCCGGCCGGACGTCTGTGGATCTTGATGGTCGGTGCGCAAGCCAACCGACAACGGGGCGCGCGGCTCGGAATGGCCACGAGTCTTCACCAACTGGGCTCGGTCGCGGGGGCTCGCGGAGAGCTGGACGCGGCCGAGGGCTTCTACCGGCAGTCGCTGGCCATCGAGGAGGAGGTCGGCAATCGGCCCGGGATGGCCATCAGCTATCACCAGTTGGGGATGGTCGTGCAGCAACGGGGAGAGCTGGAGGCGGCCGATGGCTTCTACCGGCAGTCGCTGGCCATCGAGGAGCAGGTCGGCAATCGGCCCGGGATGGCCGCCAGCTATCACCAGTTGGGGATGGTCGCGCAGCAACGCGGAGAGCTGGACGCCGCCGAGGGCTTGTACCAGAAGTCGCTGGCCATCGAAGAGCAGGTCGGCAACCTGCCCGGGGTGGCCGGCACTTATCACGAGTTGGGGACGGTCGCGAAGGCTCGCGGAGACCTGGATGCGGCTGAGAGCTGGTATCAGAAGTCGCTGGCCATCCGGGAGCAGCTCGGCAACCGACCAGGCATGGCCCTGGCCTACCAGCAGTTGGGCGTGGTCGCCCATGCTCGGGGCGAGCTGGAGGTGGCTGACGGTTTGTACCGGAAATCCTTGGCCATCAAGGAGCAGGTCGGCAACCGGCCCGGAATGGCCAACAGCTGTCACCAGTTGGGGCTGGTAGCGCAGCAACGGGGAGAGCTGGAGGTGGCCGGGAGCTGGTACGAGAAAACGTTGGCGATCCAGGAGCAGCTTGGCGACCGGACCGGCATGGCCATGAGCTGTTACCTGCTCGGGCAGCTCGCCAAGGGCAGCGGAAGGGCGAACGCCGCGTTGGAGTGGACAGTGCGGGCCGTCTCGCTGGTCCCCGAACTGCTTGATCCGACCAAGAGCCCGGTCCCAGGTGATCTCGCCGACCTCACTGCCGAGCTCGGCTGGGCAAGCCTGAGGCAGACCTGGCAGCTCGTCACCGGTAAGGAAATCCCGGAAGCCGTCGTCCGGACCATCAAGGCCAGCCAAGACGAAGGAAAGCCCACGTGAACGACGTCATCGCCGCGGCCGCACGAACCAGCGCCGACCAGTTGGCGGACCGCTACGGGCCTCGACTGGCCGGTGACGTCGAGGCCGCCATCCATGCCACCGACGATCGTCCGCAGCAGTACCTCGACCCCGTATCGCTGGGCAGCCTCATCGTCGCGGTGGCGGCGTTGGCCTGGACGGTCTATCGCGATCTCAAGAAGAAGACGCCGCAGCCCGCGCCGCAGGTCGTCGTCCGCAGCGTCCACCTCCACCTCACCGCCCCGACCGCCGTCCCGGCCGAGGATCGGGATCTGATCATCGAGACCGTCGTTATCCAGACGCTCGCGGCGGCCGAGCAGGCCCAAGCCCTCCCGGCCGCCGAAGAATGAAATTCGCCTGAACCGCGGCCTGACCTACAGCCAGTTCGGGGCGCCGAGCTGCTCCCCGACGGCCACCCGCTGGGCGGTGTGGACGACGGACGACCTCGGCGCCCCGAGCGGCGACATCAACGACATCGTCGTACGCGGTCAGGTGTGAGACGGTCAGATCGCCTGGTACACCGTGGTCCAGAAGTCGCGGATGAGCTGGGCCGAGTGGCCGACGGACATCCCGACCTGGGTCAGCACCATTCCGGTGAGCTGGTTGACCGGGTCCGCGTACGTCGAGGTGCCGCTTCCGCCGTCCCAGCCGAACTGGCCCACCGGCGCGTAGTCACCGCGGTAGGTGCGCACCGCCGTCCCGAAGCCCCAGCCGCCGTGCTGCCCCTGGCCGAACGACAGGTGGACGTTGTTGACGGCCATCGCGTGCCGGGCCGCCTGCTGCTCGGCCGTCAGGCGGTTCGTGGTCATCAGCTCGACGGCGGGCCGCGACAGGATCCGCTCGGTGCCGTGCATCCCACCGTTGAGCAGCATCCGGAAGTACGCGTTGTAGTCGTCCACCGTGGACACCAGCCCACCGCCACCGCCCGGGAAGGCCGGCGGTGCGCTCCACCGACCGCCCACGGGCTCGTCCCAGACGTGGAACTCGCCGGTGGCCGGGTCCGGGGCGTACAACGTCGGGAACCGGTCGATCTTTTCCGCGGGTACGTGGAAGCCGGTGTCCGTCATGCCCAGGGGCTCGAAGATCCGCTCGCGCAGGAACGACTCGAACGACTGGCCGGTGACCCGCGCGACGAGCACGCCGAGCACGTCGTTGCTGATGTGGTACTGCCAGCGCTCACCGGGCTGGTACATCAGCGGCAGCGTGCCGAGCCGGCGCATCCACTCGTCGGGCTCCGGCATCGGCGTAGGCAGGTCGGGCGTGAGCCCCTGCTCGAAGACCGCACCCATGATCGGGGTGCCCAGGGCCGTCAGGTCCATGCCGAGCCCGAACGTCGAGGTCAGCAGGTCCCGCACGGTGATCGGCCGTTGTGCGGGCACGGTGTCGTCCAGCGGGCTGTCGATCCGCTTCAGCACGCGGCGGTCAGCGAGCTCCGGCAGCCACGGCTCGACCAGGTCGTCCAACCGCAGCCGGCACTCGTCGAGCAGGACCATCGTCGCCGCGACGGACACCGGCTTGGACGTCGACGCCATCCGGAAGATCGTGTCCCGGCGCATCGGCGGGCCGCCGTCGTGGCGCATGGTCCCGATCGCCTCGACGTGCGTCTCGCCGCCCTGGCTCACGAGCGCGACCAGTCCGGGAATCCGCCCGGACTCGACGTGCCGCCCCAGGACCTCACGAACCCGACGCAGACCCGACTCGGAAATACTCATCTCGATCTCCCTACGAACTACGAACTACGAAGAAGTGGTGTGCGACCACCTTCGCCAGCCGCGCTGACACGGGCCCGCCACCGCCCTGACACGGGCCCTAAGACCGCGTCTCATTTGGGGTTGTTGTAGTCCAACATCATTCGTTGTACGAGCGTGAGTGATGTGGAGAAGTACTGCCCGGAGTCGTTGTGG
>NZ_FZPH01000029.1 GCF_900188485.1 Asanoa hainanensis | reverse complement strand
GATTTCGCCGCTTCTGTCCCGGTGTGTGCTGTTGACCCTGCAGCCGCTCGACGAGGCTGCGGTGCGTGGGCTCGTGCGCCGCGCGGTCGCCGACGAGCGCGGCCTCGGCGGCGCGGTCACCCTCGGCCAGGAAGCCGAGGACCACCTGGTACGCCTCGCGTCAGGCGACGTCCGCAAGGCGTTGACCGCGCTCGAGGCGGCCGCCGGGTCGGCGCTGGCCCGCGGCGCCACCGAGATCGACCTGGAGACCGCCGAGCAGGCCGTCGACGTCGCCGCGGTGCGCTACGACCGGGACGGCGACGAGCACTACGACGTGATCAGCGCGTTCATCAAGAGCATGCGTGGGTCCGATGTGGACGCGTCGTTGCACTACCTCGCGCGGATGCTGGTGGCCGGTGAGGACGCCCGGTTCATCGCCCGGCGGATCGTCGTCTTCGCCAGCGAGGACATCGGCATGGCCGACCCGTCCGCGCTCTCGGTGGCGACCGCGACCGCGCACGCGGTGGAATATGTCGGGCTGCCCGAGGTGCAGCTCAACCTGGCGCAAGCGGTGATCCACATGGCCACCGCGCCCAAGTCCAACAGCGCGACCACGGCGATCTCGGCGGCGTTGACCGACGTGCGGGCCGGCAAGGGCGGCCGGGTGCCGCAACACCTGCGGGACGCCCACTACCAGGGCGCGAAGGGGCTCGGGCACGGCAAGGGCTACCGGTACCCGCACGACGACCCGCGTGGCGTGCTCACCCAGCAGTACCCGCCGGACGCGCTGGTCGGCGTCGACTACTACGAGCCCGGTGACCATGGCGACGAGCGCGCTGTGGGGATGCGGCTGCCGACGATCCGGCGGATCGTGCGGGGCGAGCGCTCGCGGCGGGCGGTCTCTTCGGACGAGAGCGGCTCGTCGGACCGGAACGGCTCTTCGGGCCGGAACGTCTCGTCGGACCAGGGCGGCTCTTCGGGCCGGAACGTCTCGTCGGACCAGGGCGGCTCTTCGGACCGGAACGTCTCGTCGGACCAGGGCGGCTCTTCGGACCGGAACGTCTCGTCGGACCAGGGCGGCTCTTCGGACCGGAACGTCTCGTCGGACCAGAACGGCGATTCGGACCGGAGCGGTTCGGCGGACCGGAACGGCTCGGCGGATCGGAACGGCTCTTCGGACCAGACGCTAAAGGCCCCCGCGGGTACGGATGGCGCGGAATCGGTCGCCGACGCGGAAGCGCGATATGGCGACACCGGGGTCGCGGGCGGGCGGCCGATGGGTGACGCTGTTGCGGCGGAAGGCGACGACCGTCCGGCGGGCAACGACAACGAGGGTGAGGTTGGGTGAACCGGGTTCGCGGGTCTGGTCGCGATCTCGATCCAACACCACCGCCGGTGTCCCATTGGCGAGGTATGTGGCGACGACTGGCGCCGTCATCGGGCGCCCTGACCAGTGAGGTGGGCGCGTGAGCGACGATCGGCGCGATCAGCCGGCGAAGGGCCGGCGATGGGGCCGCGGTCGCGAAAGTGCCGCCGAGCCGGTCGACGAGGTGCCCGGCGAGGAGCTCGGCTGGCTCGATGACCTGCGCACCGCCAAGGCAGAGCGCGCGGACATCGGCCCGGGCGGCGCGGACGCGCCGCCGCCCCCGCCACCCGCTCCAGACGGTGCTGGTTTCCCGGGCGGTCCCGGCGGTCCTGGTGGACCGCAGGCGCCCGGTCCCGGCGTCGTGCCGGGCGGGCGTGGACCCGGCCCGGGTGGTCCCGGCGCACCCGCGGGCCGGCCGGCAGACACGGCACCCGGACCGTTCGGTGCTGAAGGACGGGGCCGCGCCGCTCCCGGGCGGCCGGTGGAGCCGCCGACTGGTCAGTTTGGTGCGCAAGGACCGGGGCGCGGGGCTCCTGGGCAGCCCGCTGAGGCTCCGACAGGCGCGTTCGGCGCTGACGGACAGGGCCGTGGCGCTCGCGGGCGGCGACCTGCTGAGCCACCGACCGGGCAGTTCGGTGCCGAGGGGCCCGGGCGTGGTGCCCCTGGGCGACCTGGAGAGCCGGCGACCGGCCAGTTCGGTGCCGAGGCACCCGGGCGTGGTGGCGGTCGCGGTGCGCGGCCCGGGGAGCCCAAGACGGGGCAGTTCGGTGCCGAAGGACCTAGTCGTGGGGTTCCCGGCGCGGGGCCGGGGGAGGCCGCGCCGGGGCGCTTCGGTCGTGGTCGGGGTGGCGCCGACGGTGGGCGCGGGCGGGCCGGTGGCCCGGCGCCGGCCGATGAACAGACGCGTTTTGGCGGCCCGCCGGTGCCGCCCGGCGCTCCCGCGATGCCCGGCAACGGGCCGCGCGGCGGCGGTGCGGCGGTGCCCCCGGGTGTCGCGCCCGGTCGTGGCGGCGCGCCCGTTCCGCCGGGTACGCCAGGTCGTGGCGGAGCGCCGGTGCCGCCGCGTGGCGATGGTGTGCCGGTGCCACCCGGCGGACCCCCGCGCGGTGACGGTGCGCCTGGCCGGCCACCCCGTGGCGATGGCGGCACGGGTGTCGTGCTTCCGGGCAGGCCGCAGCGTGCCGGCGGCGCGCCGGTGCCGCCGGGTGCGGCGCCGGGCATGCCGGCCCGGCCCGGTGGTGCGCCTGACGGCGCCGGCCAGTTCGGTCCGGCCGGGCGACCTGGCATGCCGTCCGGTCAGGACACCGGGGAATGGGCCAACCGCGACCAGCGGGCGCAAGGGACCGGTGGGCTACCCGCGGCGCCCGTGTCCGCGCCGCGTGGTCGCGGCGGTTCCGCGCGGAGCCGGTTCTCGGCGCCGCCGGACCAGTCGACGAGCGTGCCGCAGTCGGGCAATGCGCCGGCCGTGCCGCCCGCGGGCGGCGGCGAGCCTGGTTGGCGTGCTGGACGCGGTGACACGGGCGCGTACGGGCCCGCCGGTGAGGCGCCCGGTCGGCGCGACTCCGAGTCCGGCACCGGATCGGTGCGACCCGGCGCCGACAGCGGTGGCCGCCGGCGCGCGCCCGAGCAAGAGGGCGTCGACCAGCCGGCGGGCGGACAGACTTCCTCCTGGGCGCAACGCAACCAGCCGGGTCGTCCGGCCGAGCCGGGTCCGGCCGCTCCCAGCGGCGGGCCGGCCCGCAGCCGTTTCGCGGGCGAACCGCCGGCGGGCGAGCACTCCGGTGGCTGGAACCTGCCCGGGGCCACCCCACCCGGGCGAGGTGGGCCGCCGCCGGGCGGACCGACAGCCACCGGCGGCCTGTCTCCGGTGATCACACCCCCGGTGGTGCCGGGCCGTGAGCCCGGACCGGGGCGTCGTGCCGCCCCAGACCGCCCGGCGGGTGCGCCGGAGACGTTCGGTGGGCGGCAGGGAGAACCCACTGACGGAACTTTCGCCGGTCGCGGTCGGCCTGGTGGTCCGGGCGCGCCGACCGGCCGTGGCGGCGTCGCGGGCCCTGATGCGCCGGGCGTCGGAGTCGCGGGGCAGCGGCCGGACGCGCCGGGCGGTCGCGGGCGACCGGGCGGTCCGGCGGGTCGCGGCGGTGTCCCGGGCGAGGTGCCGCTAGGCGACGGCGCTGTCGGGTCCGGCCCGGCCTTCGGTGGTCGCGGACGAGGCGGCGAGGTGCCGGTTGGCGACGGCGCTGCCGGGTCCGGCCCGGCCTTCGGTGGTCGCGGACGAGGCGGCGAGGTGCCGGTTGGCGACGGCGCTGCCGGGTCCGGCCCGGCCTTTGGCGGTCGCGGACGAGGCGGCGAGGTGCCGGTTGGCGACGGTGCTCCCGGGTCCGGCCCGGGCTTCGGTGGTCGCGGACGCGGCGGTGGCCCGGGTCCCGACGAGGCTGGTCCCGGAGGTGGGCGACCGGAGACATTTGGCTCTCGCGGTCGGTCCGGAGATCCGAGCGTGCCGCCGGGTGACGGTGCCGGTCGGCGTGGCCGACCCGCCGGCCCGGCTGACGGGCCGGGCCGCGCGGAGGCGTTCGGCGGCCGTGGTCGATCCGGCGGTGCGGGCGCACCGGACGGCACCGGTGACGTGGTCGCGGGTGATGGTCTCAGCGGGCCCTCGTTCGACGGTTTCGCCCGGCCCAGCGGTCCACTCGGGCAGGTCGAGCCGGCCGGCGGCGGCAATGCCCCGACCGCCCGGCCGGTCAGCGGCGCGCGCAGCCGGTTCCGTGCCGGTGCGGGCGACGAGTCCCCAGCCGGGCGGCGGGCCGCTCCTGACGACGCCCTGCCCGCCGGGCGGCGGGCCGCCCCCGACGACGCGCCGCCGGCTGGACGGCGAGCCGCTCCCGACGACGGGCCGGCTGGACGGCGAGCCGCTCCCGACGACGGGCCGGCTGGACGGCGAGCCGCTCCCGACGACGCGCCGGCTGCGGCAGCAGGTCCGCGCGGTCGGCACGGCAACGCGGCCGAGGTCGCCGGTGCGGCGTCGGGTGGTCTCCTGGGCCAGGACGGCGCCGGGCGGGGCAGCCGGCACGGCACGGCGAACGACGACGCGGTCAACGGCACCGGTGACGTGACCTCCGCGACGCCGGCCGGTGGCCGGCGGCGGCGAGCCGGCGAGACCGACACGGGGTCGCCGGCCGGTGCGCGAGGCAGATTCAGCGACGACGGAGACCCGGCAGCGGGTGGCGCGCGCGGCCGCTTCGGCGACGGAGCGCGTACGGCCGACGCGACCGGCGGACGGCGTGCCGCCCCGGACAGTCCAGCCGACGGTACGGGTGGCGCGTCCCGCCTCCGGGTGCCGGGTGGACTTGGTCGCCAGGGCCCGGCTGACGGTCCGGACGGCACAGGCGCCGTTCGTCCACCGCAGGGACTTGACCAGGGCGCCCGGAGTCGTCGAGGGGCACCGGACGGCCCCGACGGCACCGGCGCGGTGCGCCCGCCGCTAGGACCGGAACAGGGCGAGCGCGGTCGGCGCGGTGGCCCGAACGGTCCCGCGGGCTCGGACGGCCCGGGAGCGGTCCGCCCTGACCAGGCCGGCATGCCCAGCGGCCCCGGCGCTCGTGATGGCCGCCGTGGCCAACCTGACGCGGCCGACGGCACCGGGGCCGTGCGCCCCGGACCGGACCGGGCCGGATCTCCCCGTGGTTCGGGCAACCCCCGCCGTGGCGGCCCGGACCCGACCGGCGCCACCCGCCCGCCGACCGGACCAGCCGGACCGGGGGGACCAGCCGGACCAGCCGGACCGGCCGGCCCGCCCGGAGCCAACCCCGGCATGCCCGCGGGCCCAGGCGCGCCGACCGGACCGGCCGCACGCGGCGCGGTTCGCCCCGGCGGCGGGCGCCCTCCGCAGGCCGGCGGCCCAGGCACACCGGACGCGGCGGGCACCGCCCGCCCACCAGCCGCTCCCACCCAGCCAGGCCCCGACGGACCGACCTCGGGCTCAGGCGTACCCGGCGGCCCGGGTGGACCCGACGGCGCGCGTGGCCCCAGCGGCCCGGGTGGCCCCGGCGGCCCGGGTGGCCCTGGCGGACAAAACGGACCCGGCGGCCCGGGCGGACCTGGCCGGCCAACCGGCCCGGGTAGCCCTGGCGGACCCGGCGGCCCAGGCGGATCCAGCGGCCCAGGCGGACCCGGCCGGCCAGCCGGCCCAGCCGGCCCGGGCGCACCCACCGGACCCAACGGCCCGGGCGCCCGACCCGGCCGAGCCGGCGTGCCCGGCCCAGCCGACCCGACCCCGGACGCCCCCGGCATGCGCCCGCCGTCCCCACCCGTGCGCGCGGCGGCAGCCGCAGCGGTGGTCGCCCCACCCGGCGCCCGCCCACCGGCCGCCGCAGGCGCGGCCCGCCCACCGGCCCAGGCCGCCCCTCCGGGCGACCCGGTCCGCCGCTCGGCGTCCGTCCCGGTCGTCACCCCGGAGACCAGCCAACCGATCGAGACGGAAGGCCAACCGGAAGGCCCCCGCAAGAGCACCCGGGTGACTCCGGCCCAGCTCAAGGAGCAGTTCCGGGAGCCACGCAACATCCGGCTCGGCGTACTCGCGCTCGGAATTCTCCTGGTTCTGGTGGCTCTGCCGATCTATTCATGGTCCAAGGCCGAGGCGCGGGACCCCGTCTTCGCGTCGCTGGACACCCTCGCCGTGCCCGACTGGGCCAACACCAAGCCCGTCGACCAGATTGACGGCAACCGCTGGTGCCTGGAGGAGTGCCGGTTCCGGGAGCGCACCACCCACTCGGACAACGCGCCTGAGGAGACCGCCAAGGCGTACCACGATGCCCTGATCGCGAACGGTTGGCAGACCTGGAAGCCGGCCAAGTGCCCGGAGACCAAGGTCGACGGCAGCTACACGTGCTGGACCCGGGACGAGCTGACCATGGATCTGTGGGTACGCGCGCCCGCCTGCGGCAACGTGCCCATCGGCGTGCAGCCGGAGCCGGGTGCCACCCAGAGTGCCGCTCCGCCGGGGCTGAATCCCGAGGACTGCAAGGGTTCCGACGTGTCCATCAAGGTCCGCAACGCCATCGCGGACGAGCGCACCGGGCCGCAGCCCGACGTCAAGCCGGGCGAGGTGGGCGAGACGCCGTACGGGCTCGTCCCGACGGCCGCACCGTCGTGAGGCCGTAGGGCGTTACGGACGGTAGGGTCTGCACGTTGGCGCACGGGGTACGTCGTGGAGGAGGTTCGGGTGGACGGTGGAGAAGTCGCGTGGCTCGTCGTGGCCGGCGCGTTCCTGATGCTGGTGCTGGTGCTCGCGGTGCCCATCCTGCGGCTCCGTAAGACGATCGACGCCGCGACCAACGCGATCAACGATCTCAACGACCGCACCGCTCCGATCCTGGCCAACGCCAACACGACGATCGAGGGGGTCAACGTGGCGCTCAGCCAGGTGCACACCTCGCTCGACGGTGTCAACGTGCAGCTCGCCAAGATCGACACGATGACCGGGCACGCCCAGAACGTCACCGCCAACGTCGCCAACCTCGCCACGGTGGTCTCGGCCGCCGCGGCAAACCCGCTGGTCAAGGTCGCCGCCTTCGGCTACGGCGTGCGCCGGGCCGCCTCCGCCCGCCGCAACGCGGAGGAGGAGCGTGAGGTGCGCACCACGCTCAAGCAGCAGCGCCGCGCGGCCAAGCGGGCCACCACGCGCTGATCGTCGCGCCGCGAGGAAGGATGGAACCATGAAGCGTTTGCTCTGGCTGGGTGTCGGCCTCGCGGTGGGCGCCCTGGTCGTGCGCAAGCTGACCCAGAAGGCCAACGAGTTCACCCCGAGTGGCATCGCCGGCTCGGTGAGCCAAAGCGCCGGCGGCCTGGTCGAGTCCGTGCGGGCCTTCGTCGAGGACGTACGCGTCAACATGGCCGAGCGCGAGGAGCAGATCCACGAGGCCTTCGCCAACGGCGTCGCCTTCGACGACCAGTTCGAGGACCTGCGGGGCGACGACCTCGAGGTCCAGTTCGACGAGCCGATCAACGGCCCGCACCAGCGCCAGCGCCCCAACTGAAACGCCAGAACGCCATAACCGAGGAAGGCACCAGATGAAGACGGCGGAGATCAAGCGGCGGTTCCTCGCGCATTTCGAGGCCAACGGTCATGCCGTGGTCCCGAGCGCCCCGCTGCCCGCCATCGACGATCCGAACCTGCTGTTCATCAACGCCGGCATGGTTCAGTTCGTGCCCTACTTCCTGGGCCAGCGCACCCCGCAGTGGGACCGCGCGACGAGCGTGCAGAAATGCATCCGTACCCCGGACATCGACGAGGTCGGCAAGACCAGCCGGCACGGCACGTTCTTCCAGATGAACGGCAACTTCTCGTTCGGTGACTACTTCAAGGCCGGCGCGATCCCGCTGGCGTGGGACCTGGTCACCAAGCCGATCAGCGAGGGCGGGTTCGGGCTCGACCCGGAGCGCATCTGGGCCACGGTCTACCTCGACGACGACGAGGCGATCGAGATCTGGAAGCAGACCGGCATCCCGTCGGAGCGCCTGGTCCGCCGGGGCAAGAAGGACAACTACTGGTCGATGGGCATCCCGGGCCCGGCGGGTCCGTGCTCGGAGCTCTACTACGACCGCGGCCCGGCATACGGCCCCGACGGCGGCCCCGAGGTCGACGAGGACCGGTTCCTCGAGTTCTGGAACCTCGTGTTCATGCAGTACGAGATCACCAACGTGAAGAGCAAGGAGGTCTTCGACACTGTCGGCGAGCTCCCGGCCAAGAACATCGACACCGGCATGGGCCTCGAGCGAATGGCCTCGCTGCTGCAGGGCGTCGACAACCTGTACGAGATCGACGAGGTCAAGCCGATCCTCGACCGCGCGGCCGAGCTGACCGGCAAGCGCTACGGCGCAGGCAGCGGCCACGTCGCGGCGGAGTCGCACCCCGACGACGTGCGGCTGCGGGTGATCGCCGACCACGTGCGCACCTCGTTGATGCTGATCGGTGACGGAGTCACCCCGTCGAACGAGGGCCGGGGCTACGTGCTGCGCCGGATCATGCGCCGCGCGATCCGGTCCATGCGGCTGCTGGGCTGGCAGGAGCGCTCGCTGCCCGAGCTGCTGCCCGTCGCCCGGGACTGCATGGCGCCGTCGTACCCGGAGCTCGCCGCCGACTTCGGCCGGATCGCCGACTACGCGTACGCGGAGGAAGAGGCCTTCCTGTCAACGCTGCGGGCCGGCACGACGATCCTCGACACCGCGGTCGCCGAGACCAAGCAGGCCGGTGGCACGACGCTCTCCGGCGACCAGGCGTTCCAGCTCCACGACACGTACGGCTTCCCGATCGACCTGACCCTGGAGATCGCGGCCGAGCAGGGCCTGCAGGTCGACGCCGACGGCTTCCGCCGGCTGATGGCCGAGCAGCGCTCGCGCGCCAAGGCCGACGCCCAGGCGCGCAAGACCGGCCACGTCGACCTGTCCGCCTACCGCGCGGTGCTCGACGCGGGTGGCCCGGTCGAGTTCACCGGGTACGCCGAGGTGAGCCGCGAGTCGCGGGTCCGGGCGGTGCTCGACGGTGGCGGTCGCGCGGTGGAGGTGGCCGGCGAGGGCGACACCATCGAGCTCGTGCTCGACGTGACGCCGTTCTACGCCGAGGGCGGTGGCCAGCAGCCCGACATGGGCCTGGTCACGGTCGGCAGCGGCCAGGTCGAGGTCTTCGACGTGCAGTCGCCGGTGCCCGGGCTGGTCATCCACCGCGCCAAGGTGGTGCGCGGCGAGGTGCGGGTCGGCGAGGCCGGCTTCGCCGAGATCGACATCACCCGGCGCAAGGCCATCTCGCGCTCGCACACGGCGACCCACCTGGTCCACCAGACCATGCGCAACTTCCTCGGCGAGTCGGCGACCCAGGCGGGCTCGCTCAACGCGCCGGGCCGGCTGCGGTTCGACTTCAACACCCCGGCCGCGGTCCCGCCGAGCGTGCTCAACGACGTCGAGCAGCAGATCAACGAGGTGCTGCTCGGCGACCTCGAGGTGCACGCCTTCATCACCTCGCAGGCCGAGGCGCGCCGGCTGGGCGCGATGGCGCTGTTCGGCGAGAAGTACGGCGACGAGGTCCGGGTCGTCGAGGTCGGCGACTACGCCCGCGAGCTGTGCGGTGGCACCCACGTGGCGCGCTCCGGCCAGCTCGGCCTGGTCAAGATCCTTTCAGAGGCGTCGATCGGCTCCGGCGTACGCCGGGTCGAGGCGCTGGTCGGCATCGACGCGTTCCAGCACCTCGCCCGCGAGCACCTGCTCGTGGCGCGGCTGGCCGAGCTCTACCGGGTGCCCGGCGACCAGGTCGCGGAGCGCGTCGCGCAGACGATCAGCCAGCTCCGCGACGCCGAGAAGGAGCTCGAGAAGCTCCGCGGCCAGCTCGTGCTCGGCGGAGCGGCGGCACTGGCGGCGGGCGCGGTCGACATCCGCGGCGTCGCGTTCGTCGGCACCGAAGCGCCCGAGGGCGCCGCTGGCAACGACGTGCGTACCCTCGCGCAAGAGATCCGTGGCAAGATCGACCCCGCGCGGGCCGCGATCGTCGCGGTGGCAGCCAGGTCCGGTGGCAAGGCCTCGCTCGTCGTGGCGGCGAACGCGGCCGCCAAGGCGCGCGGCCTGTCGGCCGGCGATCTGGTCAAGGGCGCGCTGTCCGGGCGGGGTGGCGGCAACGCCGACCTGGCCCAGGGTGGCGGCGTGCCGGCGTCCGAAGCGGCCAACCTCCTGGCCGCCGTGGAAAAGGCTATTGACGGAGCGTGACTTTCTGAATGCCTTTCACCGGGGTGTACGACTCGGTGTCGATGTAGGTAACGTGCGTGTCGGGGTCGCGATGTGCGACCCCGACGGCATTCTCGCTACGCCGTTGGTGACCCTGCGTCGTGACATGGATGCCGGAGAAGAAGCTATTCCTGCAGATATCGCCGAACTTGCTCGACTTGTCGAGGAGCACGCGATCATCGAAGTGGTGGTCGGTCTGCCCGTCACGTTGGGTGGCAAGGACGGACCTGCGGCGGTCGGTGCGAGGGCCTATGCTCACCGGTTGGCGACGGTCATCGATCCGGTGCCCGTTCGGCTGGCGGACGAACGGCTGTCCACAGTCGTCGCGACCCGTAGGCTCGCCGAGCGTGGCGTGCGGGGCCGGCGCCAACGTGCGGTGGTCGACCAGGCGGCCGCAGTGGAGATCCTGCAGGGCTGGCTGGACGCGCACCGGAGGCGAACGTGACGATCGACGATCTTGACCTCGCGTTCGAGGACAGGGCCGACAAAGGTCGCCATCGACGTGGCTACCGAGAGAGAGCCGCCGGCAACGGCCAGAAGAAAAAGAAGCGCAAGGGCGGTGGCGGCAAGACCGCGGTCGCCTTCGTGATGGCCTTCGTGCTGTTGGGCGCGCTGGGCGCCGGCGCCTGGTACGGCTTCGACCGGATCCAGGGCTACTTCACCACCCCCGACTACGACGGCACCGGCACGGCCGAGAAGGTCAACGTCGAGGTCAAGCAGGCGCAGACCGCGACCGACATCGCCAACACCCTGGTCAAGGTCGACGTCGTGAAGAGCGCCAAGGCGTTCGTCGAGGCGGCCGACGCCGACAGCCGCAGCAAGAACATCCAGCCGGGCGTCTACGGGCTCAACAAGCAGATGAGCGCGAAGGCCGCCCTGGCCGTGCTCGTCGACCCGAAGAAGAAGATCGTCAACGGCGTCACCGTGCCCGAGGGCCTGACGATGCTGTCCACCTTCAAGCGGCTGTCCGAGCAGACCAAGATCCCGGTCAAGGACTTCCAGGCGGCGGCCAAGAACGTCGACTCTTTTGACATTCCGGACTTCTGGTTCAAGCGCGACGACAAGAAGCCCGTGGTCAAGTCGCTCGAGGGCTTCCTCTTCCCGGACACCTACGAGCTTCCCCCGAAGCCGACCGCCAAGCAGGTCCTCGACATCATGGTCGACCGGTTCCTGACCGTCGCCGGCGAGATGAAGTTCACCGACAACGTCGAGAAGGACCGCGGGATCTCGCCGTACGAGGCGCTGATCGTCGCGTCGCTCGCCCAGGCCGAGGCCGGCAACAAGGACGACCTCGGGAAGATCGCCCGGGTCGCCTACAACCGGGTGTACGTCAAGGACATGCCGCTCCAGTTCGACGTGACGCTCAACTACGGTCTCGAGATCGCGGGCAAGAAGACCAAGGCGTCCAAGGACATGGACGGCGATGACTACGCCGACGCGAGCAACAAGTACAACAGCCACTACTACAAGGGCCTGACCCCGACGCCGATCGACAACCCCGGCAAGGAGGCGCTGGAAGGCGCGATGAACCCGCCGGCCGGGCCGTGGCTGTTCTTCGTGGCGATCGACAAGGAAGGCCACTCGGCGTTCGCCGAGACCGACGCCCAGCACGAGGCGAACAAGGTCAAGGCACGCGAGGCCGGGATCATCAATTGACGCGTGCGGCAGTCCTGGGCAGGCCCATCGCCCACTCGCTCTCTCCGGTGATCCACAACGCCGGGTACGCGGCACTGGGCCTGACCGACTGGTCGTACACCGCGATCGAATGTGACGAGGCCGGCCTGCCCAGCCTCGTCGCCGGTCTCGGCCCGGAGTGGGCGGGCCTGTCGCTGACCATGCCGCTGAAGGAAGTCGCGCTGACGGTGGCGACGTCGGTGGCCCCGCTGGCCGCGACGGTGGGCGCGGCCAACACGCTGGTCCGCCGGGACGGCGGCTGGCACGCCACGAACACGGACGTCGACGGCATGGCCGACCTGCTCACGTCTTCGGGCGTCGACGGCGGCGCGCGCTTCACGGTCCTCGGCGCCGGCGGCACGGCCCGCGCGGCCCTGGCCGCGGCCTCCCGACTGGCGGCGTCGTCGGTCACGGTGGTGGCCCGACGCCAGTTCGCGATAGAGGAGCTCGCGGCCGCCGCGGCCGAGCTGGGCCTGCCGTTGGTACCGGCCCTGTGGCCGGACGCTCACACGGCCCTCGACGCCGACGTGGTCATCTCCACGGTCCCGAAGGGCGTCGCGGACCCCTTGGCGGTCGACGCGTCGTGGCGCGCGGACACGGTGTTCTTCGACGCCCTCTACGACCCGTGGCCCACGCCACTGGCCGACTCGGCCGAGCGGGCCGGTTGCCGCATCCTGTCCGGCCTGGACTTGTTGCTGGCCCAGGCACTGGGCCAGTTCCGCCTCTTCACGGGCGCCGAACCGCCGGTCGAAGCGATGCGCACGGCGCTCGCCCGGGCCAGATCCTGACGGCAGGATCACGAGCGAAGTCTTGGCTCGGGTCCGTGGCGGGCGAGACCGTCGCCCGGCCAGAGAACGCTCCGCTTGATTGCGCAGCCGTACCGGGTCGTGCCGGGACTGGATTGGTCCTGATTCGCACTGGCGGCAGGCGCGAACGTTGCCCGCCGGAGACAACTCCGCTTCGCTGCGCTGTCTGGCCCGCGTCGGGTCGCGCGGGGCAGATCTAGGAAATCAGTTGCTGCTAGAGCAGCGTGGAATTACCTAGATCTGCCAGCCGGCCGCAGGCGCGGCGGCGTTTCGCCGCGCGGCGCGCCGTAGCGGACCAGGGCCACGCCCTTGCCCGCCCTCCATCTCCGAAGATCAACAACCGCGCGGGCTGACCTAGGCAGGCGCGGCGCCCATCCACGATGGCCCGCGTCGCCTGGCGGGCTCCTGGCGCCGACGCTCCCCGGCTGACTGCGAAGCGCGGGTGTCATGCTTGATCCTGTGTAGTACATCGACAAGCTGGCCCGGTCTGCGCATGATCGGGTGCAGCAGGTCTGGGAGACACACCATCGGCTCTCCAGACCACGCGCACCCGATCATGGGAACGGGCGACCTGGTCCCAGATCTCGCGCACCCGATCACGAAGGCCGCCAAGGGGTTGAGGCTGTGCGCATTCGACCGGGTGCGCGGTGGGCTGGGTTGTAGGTCTCGTGGATCCGGTCGTGAAGGCGGCCGGCTGGTTGAGGTTGTGTGTCCTCGACCGGGTGCGCGGTGCGCTGGCCTGCGGGTCTCGCGTATCAGATCGGGCGGCGTTGTCGCCGCGGAGTATGCGAACTGACTGCCGCCTTCGCCTGAGTTGAGTCTGTGTGCGCTCGGCTGGTTTGCGGGTCTCGCGTACCCGATGGCGAAGGCGGTCCGCCGGCTTCCGGGCCAAGCGGGCCCATTCGGGAAGCGGGCGACCGCGTCCCAGGTCTCGGGTATCCGATCATGGAAGTCGGTCGGCGCGGGATGTCTCACCGGGTTCGTTGCCCGGGTTTTGGGACTGGGTGGCCGGATGGTGGGCGGTCCACGGCCGCGTGTCAGACTTGGGCCGTGTTGCGCTGGTTGACCGCAGGTGAATCGCACGGGCCCGCTCTGGTCGCTGTGCTCGAAGGCGTGCCGGCCGGGGTCGAGGTGACCACCGCGGAGATCGGTCGTCAGCTCGCTCGGCGGCGGCTCGGCTATGGTCGCGGTGCGCGGATGTCCTTTGAACAGGACGTTGTCGAGATCCTCGGTGGGGTGCGGCACGGGCTGACGCTCGGTAGCCCCGTGGCCGTCAAGGTCGGCAACTCGGAGTGGCCCAAGTGGGAGACCGTCATGGCGGCCGACCCCGTGGAACCCGAGATCCTCGCCAAGCTTGCCCGCAACGCGCCGCTGACGCGGCCTCGGCCGGGGCATGCTGATCTTGCCGGGATGCAGAAGTACGGGCACACCGACGCGCGGCCGATTCTCGAACGGGCCAGCGCGCGGGAGACCGCGGCCCGGGTCGCGGTCGGCACCGTCGCGAGGGAGCTGGTGCGGCAGGCGCTCGGCATCGAGATCGTGTCGCATGTCGTGGAGCTCGGCAGCGTCGCCGCGAAGCCGGGGTTGCACCCGCGGCCCGAAGACGCCGAGCGGATCGACGCCGACCCGCTGCGGTGCCTCGACCCGGACGCCAGCGCGCGGATGGTCGCCGAGGTCGACGCCGCCAAGAAAGACGCCGACACGCTCGGGGGCATCGTCGAGGTCCTGGCGTACGGCGTGCCGCCGGGGCTCGGCAGCCACGTGCAGTGGGACCGCAAGCTCGACGCCCGGCTGGCCACCGCCCTGATGTCGATTCAGGCGATCAAGGGTGTGGAGATCGGTGACGCGTGGACGCAGGCGCGGTCCCGCGGATCCAAAGCCCACGACGAGATCATTCCTACCGCCAACGGGGTCAAGCGGGTCACCGACCGGGCCGGTGGCCTGGAGGGTGGCATCACCACCGGCGAGCCGCTGCGGGTCAAGGCCGCGATGAAGCCGATCTCGTCGCTCAACCGGGCACTGTCCACCGTGGACGTCGTGACGGGTGAGGCGGCGACCGCGATCAACCAGCGGTCCGACGTGGCCGCGGTGCCGGCCGCCGCGATCGTGGCCGAGTCGATGGTCGCGCTGGTGCTGGCCGAGGCGGCCACCGAGAAGTTCGGCGGCGACTCGGTCGCGGAGATCCGCCGCAACCTGGCCGGCTACCTGGAAAACCTGGTGATCCGATGACCGGCCAACCGCGGGCGATCCTGGTCGGCGCGCCCGGCTCCGGCAAGACCAGCACCGGGCAGGCCCTGGCCGCCCGGCTCGGTGTCGCCTTCCGGGACACCGACGCCGACATCGAGCAGACCGCCGGCAAGCCGATTCCCGACATCTTCCTCGACGAGGGCGAGCAGCATTTCCGCGCACTCGAAAGGGCCGCCGTCGCGGCCGCGGCGAGCGACTTCGACGGCGTGCTCGCCCTCGGCGGTGGCGCGATCATGGCCGAGGAGAACCGCGCCGCGCTCGCCGGGCACCAGGTCGTGCACCTGGTGGTGAGCCTCGGCGAGGCGGTCAAGCGGGTCGGGCTCAACTCCGGGCGCCCGCTGCTGGAGATCAACCCGCGGGCCACCCTGCGGTTCCTGCTGGACCAGCGGATCCCGCTCTACGAGTCGGTCGCGACGATCACGGTCGAGACCGACGGGCGTACGCCGGACGAGGTGGCCGAGGAGATCGCAGCGTTGCTCAAGCCTTGAGCAGCTCCGCCAACCGGTCCGGTGCCGACAGCATCGGCCAGTGGCCGGTGGGCAGGCCCCGGATCACCACGTCGTCGTCCATCCCCGCGAAGAACGGGTGGCCGGCGGCCCGCAGCTCGGCGATCTGCTCGGGCGAGAACGTGCACGCGATCAACGTCGCCGGCGGGTTGAGGGTGCCGCCGCGGTGCAACGGCTGGGCCACCGACGCGTACGGGTGGGCCGTGGATCGCTTGCGCAGCAGGGCCAGCGCCTCCTCGTCCAATCCCGCGAGCAGCTCCGGATCGTTGGCCGGCTCCCACGGGCGGGGCGGCACCGGCTCGGTCGACGAGGGCGGCGGGCCCATGTCGATCTGCCGCGTCCCGTCCGGCAGCGGTCCACTGTCCACATAGATCACCCGCGCCACCGGGATCCGGGCGGCGGCCGCCGTCACCGGCAACCCGCCGTAGCTGTGTCCAACCAGGACGACGTTGTCGTGCCCTGCCGCGGCCTCGATGATGTCGGACACGTGCCGCTCCAGGTCGGCGTCCTCACCCGCCCGCTCGCCGACCCCGGTCAGCGTCACCGCGATGGCCTCGTCGCCGGCTGACCGCAACCGCTCCGCCACGCCGTCCCACACCCAGCCACCGAGCCACATACCTGGCACCAATACGAAGGTCTCCGTCATGTGCTGAAGCGTAAAGTGGCATCCGGACACTTTCGGTCCGGATAAGGAGCGTGACGGGTGTCACATCCAGCCTCGCGGGTGCTGGGCATGCTCGAGCTGCTGCAGACCCACCATCACCTGACCGGGGCCGACCTCGGCGCCCGGCTCGGCGTCGACGAGCGCACGGTCCGCCGCTACGCCACCACGCTGGCCGATCTCGGCATCCCGGTGGTCGCCGCCCGTGGCCGCTACGGCGGTTATCGGCTGAGCCCGGGCTACAAGCTGCCGCCGCTGATGCTCACCGACGACGAGGCGGCCGCGGTGGTGCTCGGGCTGATCGCGGCCGAACACCTCGGGCTCACCACCGAGGCGCCCGCGACCGGGCTCGCGCTGGCCAAGATCCGCCGGGTGCTGCCGACGAACCTGGCCGAGCGCCTCGCGGGCGTACAGGAAAGCCTCGGTTTCACCGTCGACCGCAGGGTGACGGAGGCGCGGCCGGCGACCACGACGTTGCTGACGCTGGGTGCCGCCGCGCGGTCCACCCGCCGGGTGAGTCTCACCTACCGGTCGTGGCAGGGTGCCGTCTCGTTGCGCGAGGTCGACCCCTATGGCCTGGTCTTCCACGCGGGCCGCTGGTACGTCACCGGGTTCGACCACCGGCGCGCCGAGGTCCGGACGTTCCGGCTCGACCGGATCACCGCCGTGGACATCGGGGAGGCCACCTTCGTGGTCCCGGACGGGTTCGACGCGGTCGGGCACGTCACCCGATCGTTGGCCGGCGTCCCGTACACGTGGGAGGTCGAAGTGCTCTTCGAGGCCGAGATCGCCGCGGTACGCCGCCGGGTGCCGGCGACTGTAGCGGAGATCACCGAGACGGGCGACGGCGTACTCCTGAAGGCCCGGGCCCAAAGTCTGCCCGGAATGGCGCAAATGTTGGCCGGTCTGGGGTGGCCGTTCCGGATCGTGGGCCCGCCGGAACTGCGGGATGCGGTGCGGGAGCACGCGGAGCGACTGACCGAGCACGCCCTGCGGTGAATCTCCACAGAGGACAGCCCTGACCCGATTGGGATCGAGCAAACGGGCGATCGGCGGCCCACGGGACGGGTGTTAAAATCTTTGGAGATTGGCGTAAAGCGGGCGCGTCCGACAATTCGGGCAGGGCTCTCTCATTCGAGGATCGAGGCGCATGGGCAACCAGCGGTCCATCACCGTCAACGGTGACCTGGGAAGTGGCAAGAGCACCGTGTCGGTCGGTCTGGCGGAGCGGCTGCACGTGCGCCGGATCAGCGTCGGAGACCTCTACCGCGACATGGCCCGCGAGCGTGGGATGACCGCGCTCCAGCTCAACCTGCACGCCGAGCTCGACGACGTGATCGACGGCACCGTCGACTCGATGCAGCGGGAGATCGCCGAGTCCGACGAGCGGGTCATCATGGACAGCCGCCTGGCCTGGTTCTTCTTCACCGACGGCTACAAGGTGCATCTGATCACCGACCCGACCGTGGCGGCCCGCCGGGTGCTCGGCCGGCCGGCCAGCGACGTGGAGAACTACGCCACCCTCGAAGAGGCCAAGGACCAGCTGCGCAGCCGCAGTGAGAGCGAGCGCCAGCGGTTCCTCACCCGCTACCACGCCGACAAGCACGCGCTGCGCAACTACGACCTCGTCCTCGACACCACCCGCGCCCGGCCCGACGAGGTGATCGACCTGGCGGTGGCGGCGATCGAGGGCCGGATCGGCGCCGAGACCACGCCGCTGCTGCTGCTCGACCCCGCCCGCATCTACCCGACGGGTGACATCGGCGCCCTGCGCGGCATGGACGACGCCGAGGCCGCGGCTTTGTCGGGGCCGGACGCGCTTTCGCCGATTTCGATCGGTTACGCCGACTCGCGTTTCTTCGTCGTCGACGGCCATCGCCGGCTCAGTGCGGCGTTGCGGGCCGGGTTCCGGCTCGTTCCCGGCACGCTGCTCGCGCAGGACAACGACCCGGTGGTCGGCGGGCTCACGGCCCGCGAGTTCTTCGCGTCGACGGTGACCATGAGCAAGGTGTACGACTGGCAGGAAGCGCACGGCACCGAGCTCGAGATGCCGGCGCACGCCCTGGGTGACCCGGCGCCGGTGCACTCCTGATTTCTGTCGTACCCGAGGCCTAAGGTCTTGGCATGACTGAGCGCGCCGATCTGCTGGCTTCCCTTCAGCGCCACCGTGGGTTTTTGCTGTTCACCGTTCGCGGGCTCAGCGACGAGCAGGCGCGGTCGACGCCGACGGCGAGTGCGCTCTGCCTAGGTGGGCTGCTACGGCACGTCGCCAACACCGAGCGGAGTTGGTGCGCGTTCGCAGCCGGTGGTGCTTCGGGGATGGCGGCGTTGCCGCAGGTCGACTGGGCGACCGCGTTCGAGATGCCTTCGGGTGCGACCTTGGCCGACGTGGTCGCCGTCTTCGAGGCCGCGGCGGCCGAGACCGACCTGCTGGTCGAGAAGCTCGATCTCGACCAGGCACACGAGCTACCCAAGGCGCCCTGGTTCGAGCCGGGCGCCTCCTGGTCGGTGCGCCGGGTGTTCCTGCACCTGATCGCCGAGATCGCCCAGCACTCCGGGCATGCCGACATCATCCGCGAGACCATCGACGGCCAGAAGACGATGGGCTGAGCCCTGGTGGACCGTGCTTTGTTCGCGGCGCGGTTCGCCGACGCCGCCGCCTTTGCCCGGGAGTTCGCGCAGCGTTACGTCATGGAGGAGCTGCCTTCGTCGCTGGTGTTCCGGGTGCGGCTCAACCAGTCACACGACGGCCATCCGCCGCGGGCCGGCGAGATGCGGTTCCCGGGCGACTCCGGGCTCGACCGGGCTCGCGCGCTGTTGCGGTGCGACGCGGAGACGGCGGTGGCCGAGTTGTGGCGCGATGGTCGCGTGCCCGAATGGGTCAACCTGGCCGTCGTCGGTGAGACCGGTGCCGCGACGGTGATCGAGGTTGTCTGTTGTGGTCGGTTCACCGCTGACGAGGCCGTGCTTTACCACGCCCGAGAAGGCTGGCCGCCGTTTCATGCGCTCGGGCCGGGTCTCCCGCGCGATAGGAGTTCGGTCAGCATTCATGATCGCTTCGAATGTTGGGATCGCCTCGATCTGGAGCAGTTGGCGGCTGTTGGCGACCGGGTGCGGTTCCTCACGGTGTGGACACCCGAGGTGGGCGCGGAGTCGTTGCCGGAGCTGCCCGAGATGGACGCCCTGCATCACAACGCGTTCGCCGACGGGCTGTCGGCATACAGCCGTTTTCCCGGGCTGAAGCACGTGACCATGCGGCTCGCGGCGCCGGAGTCGTTCCGGGTCGTCGACTCGGGCGAGCCGCTGCGGTCGCTGGGGTCGTTGACGGTCTCCAACCTGCCCGCGCACGACTGGGGGCACCCTTCGTTGGCCGCGGTCGCGCCGGCGGTGACCCGCGTCGAGCTGCACGGTGCGGGGCGGCTTCGGCTCGGCGCGTTCGGCGCCGCGGTCCGCTCGATCACGCTCAGCGGCGACACGGTCGGCGGCCCGGTCGAGCTGCCGCCCGGCCTCGACAGCCTCAGCCTGCATCTGCGCGACACCACCGACCGCGACGTCATCGCGCTGCTGGCCGCCGAGGTCGACTACCTGGACCTGAGCGGCACCACCGTCACCGACGCGATCCTGGCCGCGGCGGGCCGATCCGCGCGGCGACATCTCAACCTGGTGCGAACCGGGCTCGACCTGGATGCCGTGGCGCGGTTCCGGGCCGACCACCCGACGCTCGACGTTTTGCCGGCGGAGTTCCAGTACGACGCGACTATGCTCGGCGCCGATGGATGAGATCACCCGTATTCCGGTCGGTGGTGAGCAGGCCTACGACGTGGTCGTCGGTCGCGGGCTCACCGACCAGGTCAGTGCCCTGTTGCCGGGCGCCGACCGGGTCGCCGTGCTCGCCTCCGCGCCGCTGTCCGGCCGCGCCGACGCGGTCGAGGCCGCGCTCTCGGCTGCCGGGCGGCTGGTCACCCGCATCGAGATACCCGACGCGGAGAGCGGTAAGACCGTCGAGACCGCGGCCGAGTGCTGGGACCAACTCGGCGCGGCCGGCTTCACCCGGTCCGACGCGGTCGTGGCCGTGGGTGGCGGTGCGGCGACCGACCTGGGCGGCTACGTCGCGGCCGCCTGGCTGCGCGGGGTGCGCTGGGTGCCGGTGCCGACGTCGTTGCTCGGCATGGTCGACGCCGCGGTGGGCGGCAAGACCGGCATCAACACGGCCGCCGGCAAGAACCTGGTGGGTGCGTTCCACCCGCCGGTCGGCGTCCTCTGCGACCTCGACACCCTCGACACGCTGCCGCCCAAGGACCTCGCGGCAGGCCTGGCCGAGGTGGTCAAGTGCGGCTTCATCGCCGAGCCGGCGATCCTGGACCTGATCGAGCGCGACCCGCTCGCCGCCGCCGACCCAACGAGCCCGGCGGTCCGGAGCCTCATCGAGTACGCGGTCCGTGTGAAGGCCGACGTCGTCGGCGGCGACCTGAAAGAGTCAGGCCGCCGCGAGATCCTCAACTACGGCCACACCCTGGCCCACGCGATCGAGAAGGTCGAGTTCTACACCTGGCGCCACGGCGACGCGGTCTCCGTCGGGCTGGTCTACGCGGCGGAGCTCAGCCGGCTGGCCGGCCGCCTCGACGCGGCCACCGCGGCCCGCCACGGCGAGATCCTGTCGGCGCTGGGCCTGCCGACCCGCTACGCCGCCGGCGCCTGGCCCGACCTGCTCGCCGCGATGCGCGTCGACAAGAAGGCCCGCGGCTCCCGGTTGCGCTTCGTGGTGCTCAACCACCTGGCCGAGACCGACCTGCTCGAAGGCCCGTCCGACGACCTACTCGCCGAGGCCTACGCCGCGGTCGCCAACTGAAACCCAAGCGGCGCCGCCGCCGTGCGGTCAAACGACCATCACCTGGGTGTCGCCGTCGGGTCAGGTGGTCGGGGCCGGGACGTTCGATTTGCGCCGCGCGCGGTGCGGTGGCCTTGGCCGAGGCCCCCGTGGCGGTCGCCCATGGGGGCTGATCCGCAGCCACGCCGTCAGGTCGCCAGGGCAGGATCTTCGACTGCTGCGCGGGCCGGGAGCTGTGTGGTGGCGTGGTTGTCGAGGCTTACCCCGCGTTCGCCCACAGAGTCCGAGCGCGGCGCGGCCGGGATCTTCGATTGGCCACGCGGATCGCGCCGCGTTGCTCTGTCTTTCTTGTCGGCGTCGGCGTCGCCGGCTGAGGTCTTGGCCGCGGCACCGCCGTGCGGTCGGGTCTCCGGAGCCTGCCTCAACGGCCGCGTCGCGGTGTGATGCTTCTTCGTCGGTTCAGGTTGGTGATGGGGCGTCCCATATGAGTTGGGCGCACGTGCGGTACGTGTTGAAGTAATCGATCGCGTCCTGGCGCGGTAGTAGCGGGATCATGCGGTCGAGGTTGTCGAGGCAGCGGCCGAGTGCGTCCCAGCTTTTCGCGTCGAGTTGGCCGTCCCGCTCCAGCCATCCTTCGACACAGCCCGCGACGGAGGAGTCGACCAGGACCAGGTCTACGCCGCCGAAATCTGCTCCGCGGAGGCCGTCCGGGAACGGCAGTGCCCGGCAGTGCGCCCAAAGCTGGCGCACCTCTTCCACGTGCTCCACCTGTCGGATTGTCCGCGACCAGTCAGCCCGCGACTAGATCCTTTTCTTGCGGTTGGTGCTGCTCCAGGAGCGGTGCCGGATTGTGCGGGGTGATCGGTAGGAAGGCCAGCAGGGCCAGGGCGATCCAGACGTAGAGGTTGCTGCCGAGTACCGCCGCCAGTGAGCGGCCGCCGTCTGACCACAGCCACACCGCGCTCGTGCACAGCAGCACGTAGGCCGCGATGACCAAAATCCGAGCGCGGCCCGAGCGCCAGGCCAGGTAGAGGGCCGGCAGTAGCCAGACCAGGTGGTGGACCCAGGTGACCGGGCTGACGAGGCAGGTCGCTACGCCGGTCAGGGCGAAACCGGTCGTGTGGTCGCCCGCCCGGGCCGCCCGGCCCGCACGCACCATCCACAATGCACAGACGGCGAGCACCAGCAGAGCCCACGACCAACCCGGTAGGTCCGCTCGCGCCAGAACACCGCGCAGGGACTGGTTCGACACGTAGGACAGGTCGCCCACGCGGCCTGTGTTCCACAGCGCCTCGGTCCAGAACGTGCGCGACGCCGACGGGGCGATCGCCGCCGCCAGCAGGATCGCCCCAGCAACCGTCGAAACCGCGATCAGGAAGGCGCGCCACTGCCGGGCCAGCGCCAGGTACAGCACGAACAGGCCTGGCGTCAGCTTGACCGCCGTCGCTATGCCGATGCCGACACCGGCCCGCGGGCCCCGGCGCAGGTCCCACCAGACCAGGGCCAGCAGCACCAGGTTGACCTGGCCGAAGCTGACCGTGTCGCGGACCGGCGCGAGAAAGACACAGAGCAGGGCGACCAGCAGCCAAGGGCGCCCGAGGCAGCCGACCAGCCACCGGATGACCAGACCGCCGGCCACCACGTTGAGCACGATGCTCACCGCGATCGCCGTGTGCCAGGACAGCGGCGCCAGCGGCGTCATCAGCATCGCCGCGAACGGGGGGTAGGTGAACCCGTACACCGTGCCGGGGCGCAGGTAGTCGTAGAGATCCCCGCCGCCCACCCAGTGCTGGACCGCGCCGTAGTAGACGCCCACGTCGAAGAAGCCGCGCCGCCCGGGCACCAGCAGCACCCACAGGACAGCCAGCAGAGCCAACAGAGCCAGCGAGCGGCGGGACGCGGTCATCCCGCCAACCCCGGCGCCAGGTCGTCGTCCGGCGCGGTGGCGAAGGCCGCCATCACCAGCAGCGCGATCGCCAGCACCCCGCCGGTCACCGCGAAGCCGAGAGGCCCCAGGCCGTGCGGCGCGAAGCCGTCCGGCAGCACCACCAGGGCCAGCACGGCGGACGCGGCGGCGGCGAACCGGCCCGCCCGACCGAACGGCGCGGTGGCGGCCAGCGGAACCACAGCCCAGAGCAGGTACCAGGGCCGCACCGCCGGCCCGAACACCACGACGCCACCGAGCACCAGGCCCACCCCGTGCACCGGGCCGACCGACCGGCGCCGGTGCCAGACCAGCAGCGCGGCCGCCACCGCGGCGCACATGCCGGCAACGCGCCAACCCGTCATCGGCGCCGTGCCCAGCCCGGCGTCCAGCGCCGACAGCAACGACCCGGTCGCCCGGCCGAGCGCGCTGGTCAGCGACCAACTGTCGGCGGTAACGGGCGTGCGCAACGCACCCACCCAGCCGAATCCGGTGCCGGCGAGCCAGGTGACGCCGACCGCCGTACCCCCGGCGACCAGGATCGTTCCCCCGAGAGCGCGCACCCGCCCGGCGGAGGCGGCCCAGACGACCGCGACCGCCGCGAGCCCGACCGCCGCCGGCACCTTAACCAGCGCGGCGAGGGTGACCAGAACGGCGCCGAGCACGGGCCGACCGGCGACAGCCAAAGCCAGCCCAGCAGAAAGCAAACCGACCAGCACCGCGTCGTTGTGCGCGCCACCGACCAGATGCAGCAGCACCAGCGGGTTGAGCACCGCGAGCCAGAGCGCGGCCCCGGGCGCCACACCGAAGCGCCGGGCCAGCGGTGGCAACGAGTAAGCGAGCAAGGTCACCCCGCCCAGGGCGACCAACCGCATCAGGAGTACGCCCAGCGTCACGTGCCCGCCGACCAGGGTGGCCACCGCGGTGGCCAGGAGCAGGAAGGCCGGCCCGTACGGCGTGGCCGTGTGCTGCCAGATCGCCGGCACCTCGGCCGCGAACGGCCCACCCAGGACGGCCGGCCCGTCGCGGTAGACGTCGAGCCCGGCGCCGACCATCGCGCCCTGGGCCAGGTAGCTGTAGACGTCCCGGCTGAACACCGGCGGGGCGATCAGCAGCGGCGCGGCCCACATCAGCAGCGTGGCCAGCAACTCCTCGGACGAAGCGGAGGCCGGGCGCTGGCGCACCAGCCGACCCAGCCGCCACCAGGCGACCACCAGCAGCACCAGGCCGAAGTAGGCCACGGCGATCCCGGCGGTGAAGAGGTCGACGGGAAGATCGGGACGGGCCAACGGGCCCGACGCGGGCCCGGCCCCGGAGCCCAGACCGCCCAGGGCCACGCAAACAGCGCCGGCCACTCCCCAGGCGCGACATCGTCCCAGCTGGCCGGCATCAGGGTTGGTGAGGACCGGCGCGGACACCCGACGAGGATGGCAGTCGTTGATGGCCGGTAGACTCGTCTGGTCTGTCCGCCGAGTGAAGATCAAGGCAGGAAATGGCCACCACCAACGACCTGAAGAACGGTCTGGTTCTCAACCTCGACGGCGAGCTCTGGTCCGTCGTTGAGTTCCAGCACGTCAAGCCCGGCAAGGGTGGTGCGTTCGTGCGCACCACGCTCAAGAACGTGCTGTCCGGGAAGGTCGTCGACAAGACCTTCAACGCGGGCACCAAGGTCGATACCGCGACCGTCGACAAGCGCACGATGCAATACCTCTACGCCGACGGCGAAGACTTCGTCTTCATGGACCTGGACACCTATGACCAGATCCACGTCAACGGCGGCACGGTTGGCGAGGCGTCCAACTACCTGCTGCCCGAGGCCGAGGCGATGGTCGCGACCCACGAGGGCGTCCCGCTCTACGTCGAGCTGCCGACCAGCGTCGTGCTCGAGGTCACCTACACCGAGCCCGGCCTGCAGGGCGACCGCTCGACCGGCGGCAACAAGCCGGCCACGGTCGAGACCGGCGCGACCGTCAACGTGCCACTGTTCATCACCACCGGTGAGAAGATCAAGGTCGACACCCGCGACGGCCGTTACCTCGGCCGCGCCTGATGGCTGAGGGCCCCAAGACCTCGATGCCCGCGCGCCGCAAGGCGCGCAAGCGGGCCCTCGACGTGTTGTTCGAAGCCGACCTTCGGGACCGGCCGCCGGCTGACGTCCTCACGGACTACGTCGCGCGGCTGGAACGCCCGTTGCCCGGTCACCTGGACTACGCGATCGGCCTGGTCAACGGCGTCTCCGCGCACCTCGACCGGATCGACGAGCTGATCGCCAGCTACGCCGAGGGCTGGACGATCGACCGGATGCCGGTGGTCGACCGCAACCTGGCGCGGATCGCGGTGTACGAGCTGCTCTACGTCGACGAGATCGACGACGCCGTCGCGATCACCGAGGCGGTCGAGCTCGCCCGGCAGATGTCGACCGACGACAGCCCGCGGTTCCTCAACGGCCTGATCGGTCGAATCGCCGAGTACGCATCGCGCTAAAAGAGCCACACGTCAACAAAGGCCCCTCCCGCAACGGGAGGGGCCTTTGTCAACAGGAGATCAGGAGGCGAAGAACGCCCGCGGGTCGGCGACCAGGACGCCGTGCTCGTTGAGGCGCTCGATCAGGCCCGACGGCGACGAGTCGTAGACGATCGCGAGCGCGCGGAGGTCGTCCGCGCGGATCGAGAGCACCCGGCCGTTGTAGTCGCCGCGCTGCTGCTGGATGGCGCGCGCGTAGCGGGCCACGTAGGCGAGCTCCTCCGAGGCCTCGTCGTAGAGGCGCTCGAGGTCGAGCACGATCTTGTTGGTGGGCTCGTGGCGGACACCGCTGCCGTCGGGCAGCAGCTCCGAGACGGGCACCCGGTAGAAGTCGGCGAGCTCGGCGAGGCGGGAGACCGTCACGGCCCGGTCGCCGCGCTCGTAGGAGCCGACGACGACCGCCTTCCAGCGACCGTTCGACTTCTCCTCCACACCTTGCAGGGAGAGGCCCTGCTGCTGGCGGATGGAGCGCAGGCGCGCGCCCAACGACTTGGCGTACTCAGAAGGCATTGACGACTCTCCCAGTGCTGGCACCCGGGGTTCTCCCCAGCTATCGCTACGGAGCGTGACGGTACGGGGAATGAGAGAACTGGTCAAGTGCTCATTACCCATTACTTGGGATGACTGTCGTGTCTTGTCCGAATTTTCCTGCACCATGCATCAACGACTCGCGACAGTGTTACGCACGGCACGCTGCGCTTACGCGCACGGTCCCCGCTGGTAACGTGATCGACGGTTCGCCGAAGACATCCTTTAACGACCCGTCCCGTGAGGCGGGGAAGGAGGTCCGCCGTGGCCTATCCTCAGGCCGCTTCATCCTCGACGACGTCCGGTTCACCACCGACTGTGAAGGTCATCCTCACAGAGACGGATCTGCAGCGGGTCGTCGACCGCATCGCGCACCAGATTCTCGAGAAGACCGACGGTGCCGACGGCACTGTCCTGCTCGGCATCCCGACCCGCGGAGTCCCGCTGGCCCGCCGGTTGGCCGCCCGGATCGCCGCCTTCGAGTCGGTCGACGTCCCGGTCGGTGTGCTCGACGTCACCCTCTACCGCGACGACCTGCGGCTCAAGGCCACCCGCGCGATCGGCCCGACCGACCTGCCGCCCGGTGGCATCGACGGCCGGCGGGTCATCCTCGTCGACGACGTGCTGTTCTCCGGCCGCACCGTGCGGGCCGCGCTCGACGCCCTCTCCGACCTCGGCCGGCCCAGCTCCGTGCAGCTCGCCGTGATCGTCGACCGGGGGCACCGCGAGCTGCCGATCCGGGCCGACTACGTCGGCAAGAACATCCCGACCGCGCGCACCGAGATCGTCAAGGTGACGCTGGCCGAGACAGACGGCATCGACGAGGTCAAGCTGCTCGGCGAGGAGACGGGGACCAAATGATCAAGCACCTGCTGTCGGCCGCCGACCTCGACGCGCAGCACGCCACGCTGGTCCTGGACACCGCCGCCGAGCTGGCCGCCGTGTCCGGCCGCGAGGTCAAGAAGCTGCCCACCCTGCGTGGCCGCACCGTCGTCAACCTCTTCTACGAGGACTCGACCCGCACCCGGATCTCGTTCGAGGCCGCCGCGAAGCGGCTGAGTGCCGACGTCATCAACTTCTCCGCCAAGGGTTCCAGCGTTTCCAAGGGCGAGAGCCTCAAGGACACGGCGCTGACCCTGCAGGCGATGGGCGCCGACGCGGTGGTCGTGCGGCACCCGGCCTCCGGCGCGCCGCACCGGCTGGCCAGCTGGGTCGACGGCTCGGTGGTCAACGCCGGCGACGGCACCCACGAGCACCCCACCCAGGCGCTGCTCGACGCGTACACGATGCGGTCCCGACTGGGCCGGGTCGCCGGCCTGCACGTCGCGATCGTCGGCGACGTGCTGCACAGCCGGGTCGCGCGGTCCAACGTCCTGCTGCTCACCACGCTCGGTGCCAAGGTCACGGTGGTCGGCCCGCCGACGCTGATCCCGGTCGACGTCGGCCCGGCGCTCTCACCGGACCTGCGCGTCTCCTACGACCTCGACGCGGTGCTGCCGGACGTCGACGTGGTGATGATGCTGCGCGTCCAGCGGGAACGGATGAACGACTCCTTCTTCCCGTCGACCCGGGAGTACGCGCGCCGCTACGGCCTCGACGCGACCCGGATGCGCCGGCTGCCCGAGCACGCGATCGTCATGCACCCCGGCCCGATGGTCCGCGGCATGGAGATCACTCCGGAGGTGGCCGACTCGGCCCGCTCCACGATCGTCGAACAGGTCGCCAACGGCGTCTCCGTCCGGATGGCCGTCCTCTACCTGCTCCTGGGGGGCAAATGAGCAGCACCACGTACCTCATCAAGGGCGTCAGCGTCCTCGGCGCCGAGCCGACCGACCTGCTGGTCCGCGACGGCCTCATCGCCCCCGAAAGCGAGGCCCGTGGAGCACAGGTCATCGACGCCGACGGCCTGGTCGCGCTGCCCGGCCTCGTCGACCTGCACACCCACCTGCGCGAGCCCGGCCGCGAGGACGCCGAGACCGTCGAGTCCGGCTCGCGTGCCGCGGCGCTGGGCGGCTACACCGCCGTCTGCGCGATGGCCAACACCTCGCCGGTCGCCGACACCGCAGGCGTGGTCGAGCAGGTCTGGCGGCTCGGCCGCGAGGCCGGCCTGGTCGACGTGCAGCCGATCGGCGCCGTGACGGTCGGCCTGGCCGGTCAGCACCTCGCCGAGCTCGGCGCGATGGCCACCTCCGCGGCCAAGGTGCGGATCTTCTCGGACGACGGGCACTGCGTCTCGGACCCGCGCCTGATGCGCCGCGCGCTCGAGTACGTGAAGGCGTTCGACGGCGTGATCGCCCAGCACGCCGAGGAGCCCCGGCTCACCGAGGGTGCCCAGATGCACGAGGGTGAGGTCTCCGCGCGGCTCGGGCTGACCGGCTGGCCGGCGGTCGCCGAGGAGGCGATCATCGCCCGGGACGCGCTGCTCGCAGAGCACGTCGGCGCCCGGCTGCACGTCTGTCACGTGTCGACCGCCGGCTCGGTCGACGTGCTTCGCCAGGCCAAGGCGGCTGGGGTACGGGTGACCGCCGAGGTCACGCCCCACCACCTGCTGCTGACCGACGAGCGGGCCACCTCGTACGACCCGGTGTTCAAGGTCAACCCGCCGCTGCGTACGCAGAACGACGTCGCCGCGCTGAGGCAGGCTCTGGCCGAGGGCCTGATCGACATCGTGGCCACCGACCACGCGCCGCACGCGGTGGAAGACAAGGAATGCGAGTGGGGGTACGCACGCCCCGGCATGCTCGGCCTGGAGACCGCGCTGTCCATCGTGCTCGACGTGCTCGGGCCGGACTGGCCGCTCATCGCCGAGCGGATGTCCCGGACCCCGGCCCGGATCGCGGGGCTGACCGACCACGGGCACCTGCCCGCCGCCGGCGCGCCCGCGACGTTCACCCTGGTCGACCCGGCGGCCCGCTGGCAGGTCGACCCCACGGCGTCGGCATCCCGATCCCGTAACACCCCGTACGCGGGCATGACCCTGCCCGGCCGGGTCGTCGCGACGTTCCTGCGCGGCGAACCGACGGTGCTGGACGGAAAGGCAACGAAATGAGGCGCCCCGCGCTGCTCGTCCTGGAGGACGGGCGGACGTTTCACGGTGAGTCCTACGGCAGCGTGGGCGAGACCTTCGGCGAGGCGGTGTTCACCACCGCGATGACCGGCTACCAGGAGACGCTGACCGACCCGTCGTACCACCGGCAGGTCGTGGTGCAGACCGCGCCGCACATCGGCAACACCGGCGTCAACGACGAGGACGACGAGTCGTCCAAGATCTGGGTCGCCGGGTACGTCGTGCGTGACCCCGCCCGGCTCGCCTCCAACTGGCGGCGCACGGGCGACCTGGAGGACCGGCTGGCCGCCGAGGGTGTGGTCGGCATCAGCGGCGTCGACACCCGGGCGCTGACCCGGCACCTGCGCGACCGGGGTGCCATGCGGGTCGGCGTGTCCAGCGTGACCGACGACCCCGCCGCGCTGCTGCGCAAGGTCCAGGAGGCGCCGGAGATGGTCGGCGCCGACCTGTCGGCCCAGGTGACCACGGCCGCGCCGTACACGGTGCCGGCGGTTGGCACGCACGAGTTCACCGTCGCGGCGGTCGACCTCGGCATCAAGCGCAACGTCGCGCGGCGGCTGGCCGCCCGGGGCGTGACCACCCACGTGATGCCGGCCGGCTCGACCATCGACGACCTGCTGGCCACCGGCGCCGACGCCGTCTTCTTCTCGCCCGGCCCGGGCGACCCGGCCACCGCCGACGGCCCGGTGGAGCTCGCGCGCGAGGTGATGCGGCGGCAGATCCCGCTGTTCGGCATCTGCTTCGGCTCGCAGATCCTCGGCCGCGCGCTCGGCTTCGGCACCTACAAGCTGGCCTTCGGGCACCGGGGCAGCAACCAGCCCGTGCTTGACCGGACGACCGGCAAGGTCGAGGTGACCGCGCACAACCACGGGTTCGCCGTGGACGCGCCGCTCGACGGCACGGTCTCGACCGACTTCGGCGACGTCGCGGTGTCGCACGTCTGCCTCAACGACAACGTGGTGGAGGGCCTGCGGGCGCACGACGTCCCGGCCTTCACCGTCCAGTACCACCCGGAAGCGGCCGCCGGTCCGCACGACGCGGACTACCTCTTCGACCGCTTCGCGGAATTGATGGAGCGAACCGGCAAGCACAGTCGGGAGCTCAGCGCGGGGGAGAAGCACAGTGCCTAAACGGAGCGACTTGTCGCACGTGCTCGTGATCGGGTCGGGGCCGATCGTCATCGGGCAGGCGTGCGAGTTCGACTACTCGGGGACGCAGGCCTGCCGGGTCCTGCGGGCGGAGGGGCTGCGGGTCAGCCTGGTCAACTCCAACCCGGCCACGATCATGACGGACCCGGAGTTCGCCGACGCCACATACGTCGAGCCGATC
Source organism: Asanoa hainanensis (assembly GCF_900188485.1). Taxonomy (GTDB): domain Bacteria; phylum Actinomycetota; class Actinomycetes; order Mycobacteriales; family Micromonosporaceae; genus Asanoa; species Asanoa hainanensis. Next base: position 30,402 of record NZ_FZPH01000029.1, on the reverse strand, counting down.
ACGCCGGAGTTCCTGGAGCTGGTGATCGCCAAGGAGCGGCCGGACGCGATCCTGCCGACCCTGGGCGGCCAGACCGCCCTCAACGCCGCGGTCGCACTGCACGAGATGGGCATCCTCGAGAAGTACGGCGTCGAGCTGATCGGTGCCGACATCGAGGCGATCCAGCGGGGCGAGGACCGGCAGAAGTTCAAGGAGATCGTGGCCAAGGCCGGGGCGGAGACGCCGCGCTCGCGGGTCTGCGACTCCATGGAGTCGGTGCGCTCAGCCGCTGCGGAGCTCGGCCTGCCCGTGGTCGTCCGGCCGTCCTTCACCATGGGCGGCCTCGGTTCCGGCATGGCGCACACGGCCGAGGACCTGGAGCGGATCGCGGGCGCGGGCCTGACCGAGTCGCCCGTGCACTCGGTGCTGATCGAGGAGAGCGTGCTCGGCTGGAAGGAGTACGAGCTCGAGCTGATGCGCGACAAGCACGACAACGTCGTGGTCGTCTGCTCGATCGAGAACCTCGACCCGATGGGCGTGCACACCGGCGACAGCGTGACGGTCGCACCGGCGATGACGCTGACCGACCGGGAGTACCAGAGCCTGCGTGACGTGGGCATCGCGGTGCTCCGCGAGGTCGGCGTCGACACCGGCGGCTGCAACATCCAGTTCGCGGTCAACCCGCGCGACGGCCGGCTCGCGGTCATCGAGATGAACCCGCGGGTGTCGCGCTCGTCGGCGCTGGCGTCCAAGGCGACGGGCTTCCCGATCGCGAAGATCGCCGCCAAGCTGGCCATCGGCTACACGCTCGACGAGATCCCGAACGACATCACCCTGGAGACGCCGGCGGCGTTCGAGCCGGCGCTCGACTACGTGGTGGTGAAGATCCCGCGGTTCGCGTTCGAGAAGTTCCCCGGCGCCGACCCGGAGCTGACCACCACGATGAAGTCGGTCGGCGAGGCGATGAGCCTGGGCCGCAACTTCGCCGAGGCGCTCAACAAGGCGATGCGCTCGATGGAGACCGGCGCGGCGGGCTTCTGGACCACGCCCGACCCGGCCGGCGCCACGCTGGCGTCCACCTTGGACGATCTGGGTACGCCGCACGACGGCCGGCTCTACACCGTCGAGCGGGCGCTGCGGCTGGGCGCCACGGTGGCCGAGGTCTCGGCGGCGTCCGGTGGGATCGACCCGTGGTTCCTCGACCAGATCGCCGAGCTCGTCGACCTGCGCGCCGAGATCGTCGCGGCGCCGGTGCTCGACCTGCCGCTGCTGCGCCGGGCCAAGCGGGCCGGCCTGTCCGACCGCCAGCTCGCCGCCCTGCGGCCGGAGTTCGCCGGCGAGGACGGCGTGCGCCGGCTGCGGCACAGCCTGGAGCTGCGGCCGGTCTACAAGACCGTCGACACGTGCGCGGCCGAGTTCGCCGCTAAGACGCCGTACCACTACTCGTCCTACGACGAGGAGACCGAGGTGGCGCCGTCCGACCGGCCCAAGGTGCTGATCCTGGGCTCGGGGCCGAACCGGATCGGGCAGGGCATCGAGTTCGACTACTCGTGCGTACACGCGGTGATGGCTCTGCGTTCCGCGGGTTACGAGACCGTCATGGTCAACTGCAACCCGGAGACGGTGTCGACGGACTACGACACCGCGGATCGGCTCTACTTCGAGCCGCTGACGTTCGAAGACGTGATCGAGGTCGTCAACGCCGAGGACTCGTCGGGGCGCGCGGCCGGTGGGCCCGGCGTCGTGGGTGTCGTCGTGCAGCTCGGCGGACAGACGCCGCTCGGGCTCGCGCAGCGGCTCAAGGACGCCGGCGTGCCGATCGTCGGCACGACGCCTGAGTCGATCAACCTGGCCGAGGACCGGGGCGCGTTCGGGGCCGTGCTGACGAAGGCCGGCCTGCGAGCGCCGGCACACGGCACGGCGACCTCCTACGAGGACGCCAAGGCGATCGCCGACGAGATCGGCTACCCGGTGCTGGTGCGGCCCTCGTACGTACTCGGTGGTCGGGGCATGGAGATCGTCTACGACGACCCGACGCTGTCCGCCTACATCGGCCGGGCCACGCAGATCTCGCCGGCCCACCCGGTGCTGGTCGACCGGTTCCTGGACGACGCGATCGAGATCGACGTGGACGCGCTCTGCGACGCCACCGGCGAGGTCTTCCTCGGCGGCGTGATGGAGCACATCGAGGAGGCCGGCATCCACTCCGGCGACTCGGCCTGCGCGCTGCCGCCGATCACCCTGGCCGCGTCGCACCTGGCCGAGGTCCGCCGCTACACCGAGGAGATCGCCCGGGGCGTCGGGGTGCGCGGCCTGCTGAACGTGCAGTACGCGCTCAAGGACGACACGCTGTACGTGCTCGAGGCCAACCCGCGCGCGTCGCGGACGGTGCCGTTCGTGTCGAAGGCGACCGCGGTGCCGCTGGCCAAGGCGGCCGCCCGAATCATGCTGGGTGCGACTGTCGCGGAACTGCGTGGTGAGGGCCTGCTGCCGGCCGTCGGTGACGGTGGCGACCTGCCGGCCGACGGTCCGACCGCGGTCAAGGAGGCGGTGCTGCCGTTCAAGCGGTTCCGCACGCCGGCCGGGCGCGGCGTCGACTCGCTGCTGGGCCCCGAGATGAAGTCGACCGGCGAGGTGATGGGCATCGACCCCGCCTTCGGCAACGCGTACGCGAAGTCGCAGGCGGCCGCGTACGGGTCGCTGCCGACCTCGGGCCGGATCTTCGTCTCGGTCGGCAACCGCGACAAGCGCAGCATGATCTTCCCGATCAAGCGGCTGGCCGACCTGGGCTTCCAGATCGTGGCGACCGAGGGCACCGGCCAGGTGCTGCGCCGGCACGGGATCACCTGCGAGATCATCCGGAAGCACTGGGAAGAGGCGGGCTCCGGCCCGGACGCGGTGACGCTGATCCGCAACGGCGAGGTGGCGCTGGTCGTCAACACGCCGCAGGGCTCGGGCGCCTCGGCGCGCTCGGACGGCTACGAGATCCGCAGCGCGGCGGTCACCGCCGACATCCCGTGCATCACGACGGTGCCGGGCGCGGCCGCCGCGGTGATGGGCATCGAGTCGGCGATCCGCGGCGAGATGACCGTGCGGCCGCTGCAGGACCTGCACCGGGCGCTGCGGGCGGGTGGCGGTCGTGCTGTTTGAGCGGGTCGTCCGCCCCGCCCTGTTCCGAATCGGCTCCGGCGACGCCGAGACCGCACACGAATGGACGCTGAAGCGGCTGGCGGGCCTCCCGCCGGCCGCTCGGCGGCTGCTCGCCCTGCGCTATGCGGTCCGCCGGCCGACGACGGTCTTCGGGGTCGAGTTCCCGAACGCCGTCGGGCTGGCGGCGGGCGTCGACAAGAACGGCCTGGCCCTGGACGCGTGGCCGGCCCTGGGGTTCGGCTTTGTCGAGGTCGGCACGGTGACCGCCCACGCACAGCCGGGCAACCCGAAGCCGCGCCTGTTCCGCCTGCGCGGCAGCGACGCCATCGTCAACCGAATGGGCTTCAACAACGAAGGCGCGGCCGCACTCGCGCGGCGCTTGGAAGGGCACCTTGCGCTGCGGAAAGCGTTAACAAGGGGCCCTTCCTTCCCGCTGGGGATCTCGCTCGGGAAGTCCAAGGTCACGCCGCTCGACGAGGCCGTCGACGACTACCTCGCGTCCTACAAGTTGCTGCGCGACTACGGCGACTACTTCGCCGTCAACGTCTCCTCGCCCAACACCCCCGGGCTGCGGTCGCTGCAGGACCGGGATTCCATCGACGCGCTGCTCGGCGCGTTGGTGGGGGAGAAGCCGATCCTCGTGAAGATCGCTCCGGACCTCACCCAGGCCGCCATCGCGGAGCTTCTGGAGGTCTGTCTGGCGCGTGGCGCCGCCGGGGTCATCGCCACCAACACCACCCTCTCCCGGGACGGCCTGGCGGCCGCTGACGTGGCCCTCGGGGCCGAGGCCGGCGGGCTCTCCGGTGGGCCGCTCACCGCCAAGGCCCGCGACGTCGTGCGGTTCGTGCACACCGAGACCGGTGGGCAACTGCCGATCATCGGGGTCGGTGGGCTGATGACCGCCGACGACGCCGAGCGGATGTTCGATGCCGGCGCGAGCCTCGTGCAGGTCTACAGCGGGTTCATCTACCACGGGCCGGCGCTGGTCCGGCGGATCGCGTCTGCGAAGAAAGGACAATCGTGACAAAAGCCTTTGGGGCGCGGCTGTACGAGGCCCTCGCGACCCGTGGTCCGCTCTGTATCGGCATCGATCCTCATCCAAGTCTGCTGGCGTCCTGGGGGCTGCCGGACGACGCCGACGGGCTGGCCCGATTCTGTGCGACCGTGGTCGAGGCGCTCGGCGACCGGGTCGCCGTGGTCAAACCGCAGTCGGCGTTCTTCGAGCGACACGGCTCCCGAGGGGTCGCCGTGCTTGAGTCGGCTATCCGACAGTTGCGCGATGCCGGCGCACTGGTACTCCTCGATGTGAAGCGCGGCGACATCGGATCGACGGTCGCCGCTTACGCGTCCGCCTACCTCGACCCGGCGTCTCCGCTGCGTGCTGACGCGATCACCGCGAGCCCGTACCTCGGCGTCGGATCGTTGGCCCCGATGTTCGACGCGGCGCGTGCGCATGATGGCGGCGTGTTCGTCCTGGCGCTCACCTCGAACCCGGAAGGCGCCGAGGTGCAACGCGCCGTCGGTCCCGGCGGTCGGACTGTCGCCCAGGGCGTGATTGACGAGATTTCCCAGCTCAACGCGGGTGCGGAGCCGCTCGGCAGCTTCGGATTGGTGGTCGGGGCGACGATCGGGGATACCGGCCACGATCTTTCGCGCGTCAACGGCCCGATTCTCGCGCCCGGGCTCGGCGCCCAGGGTGCGACCGCTTCCGACCTGCGTACGGTTTTCGGCAATGATCTTGCTTGGGTGGTTCCGTCCTACTCGCGGGAGATCCTCGCTCGGGGGCCATCGGTGTCCGATTTGCGAGCCGCCACGGCCGACGTTCTGGCCCAGTGCCGGGCGGTTTTGGCCCCTCGAACGAGGTGACACGGGGGATCAAGATTTCGTGATCAAGGCGCGCCGACGTTGCCGAAAACCAATCGGGCCGCTAGTTTTCCCGGCGCTGGGAACCACATGCCCCTTTGGTTCACGGCCACCCCACGTTTCACGACCGCGGCGGAATTTCCCGATCGCGGTAGGACCTGAGGAGAACTGGTGCCGCTCCCGTCACTGAGCCCCGAACAGCGCGCGGCAGCGCTGGAAAAGGCAGCGGAGATCCGCAAAGCCCGTGCTGACCTGAAAGAGCAGCTCAAGCAGGGCAAGACCACCCTCGCCGCGGTGCTCGACCGGGCCGAGGGCGACGATGTCGTCGGCAAGCTCAAGGTTTCGGCCGTGCTGCAGGCGATGCCGGGCATCGGCAAGATCCGGGCTACCCAGATCATGGAGAAGCTCAAGATCGCCGACAGCCGCCGGCTGCGTGGTCTGGGCGACCAGCAGCGCAAGGCGCTCCTTGGAGAGTTCGCCGGCAGCTGACCCGGCACCCGGGTAAAAACGAGTTGTGACCATGCATGACGAGGCGCGCCCGGCGGCTCGGCTCACGGTCCTGACCGGTCCTTCGGAAGCCGGTCGGGCTGCCGTGATCCGGTTGGTCCGGGCGCGCTCGCCATGGGTGCGGATGCCCGTCCTGGTCACGACTCGCCGGCGCCGCGACCACGAGGTCGACGGCGTGCACTACACGTTCGTCGACGAGGCCGCGTTCGACCGGATGGTCGACGAGCGGGGCCTGCTCGAGTCCGCGGCGATCCGGCACCACCGGTACGGCACCCCCCGCCGCCCGGTGGAGGACTGGCTCGCCGCCGGTGAACCGGTCCTGCTGTCCATCGACCCGCGCGGCGCCGAGCTCGTGAGCCAAGCCGTCCCGGACGCCCGGCTGGTCCTCCTGCTGAACCCCACCGACCGCGTCAGCGCCGGAGACGGGATCGACGGAGCGATCATCAACCACGCCGCCGGGCGCGCCGCCGATGAGCTGGTAGGATTGCTCGGTTCGACCTTCCTGACCCCGGCCCGACCGCCGCGCGGCGGTTGAGAACTTTGAGGTTTGTTTTCCGTGGGATCCATCGCCACCAACCCTGAAGGCATCACCAACCCGCCGATCGACGAGCTGCTCGAAAAGACCACGTCGAAGTACGCGCTGGTCATCTTCGCGGCCAAGCGCGCTCGCCAGGTCAACGCCTACTACAGCCAGCTCGGCGAGGGCCTCCTCGAATACGTCGGCCCGCTGGTGGAGACCACTCCCCAGGAGAAGCCGCTCTCGATCGCGATGCGCGAGATCAACGCCGGCCTGCTCACGGCCGAGCCGACCGACAACCCCTGAGGTCATGACCACCCGGGTCGTTCTTGGCGTCGGTGGCGGTATCGCCGCCTACAAGGCCGCCGAGCTGCTCCGCCTGTTCACCGAGTCGGGGCATTCGGTCCGGGTGATACCGACCGCGTCCGCGCTGCGCTTCGTCGGCGCGCCGACCTGGGCCGCGCTGTCCGGCCAGCCGGTCGCCGACGACGTGTGGTCCGACGCGCACGAGGTGCCGCACGTACGCCTCGGTAAGGAAGCGGATCTGGTGGTGGTGGCTCCGGCCACCGCCGACCTGATCGCCAAGACCGCGCACGGCCTCGCCGACGACCTGCTCACCAACACGCTGCTCACCGCGCGCTGCCCGATCATCCTGGCGCCGGCGATGCACACCGAGATGTGGGAGCACCCGGCCACTCAGGCCAACGTGGCGCTGCTGCGCTCCCGCGGGGTGCTGGTCGTCGAGCCGGCGAGCGGTCGGCTGACCGGCTCCGACACCGGCAAGGGCCGACTGCCCGACCCCAGCGAGATCTTCGCGTACGCCCGCCGGGTCCTGGCCCGTGGCCCCGACGCACCCCTCGACCTGAGCGGCCGGCATGTCGTGGTCACCGCCGGTGGCACCCGCGAGCCGCTCGACCCGGTGCGCTTCCTCGGCAACCGCTCGTCCGGCAAGCAGGGCTACGCGTTCGCGCGTACCGCCGCCGCCCGTGGCGCCCGGGTCACCCTGGTCAGCGCCAACCCGACGCTGCCGGCCCCGGCCGGTGTCGATGTCGTCGTCGTGGGCACCACCGAAGAGCTGCGCAAGGCGACCGTCGAGGCGGCCGCCGACGCCGACGCCGTGGTGATGGCCGCCGCGCCCGCCGACTTCCGCCCGGCCGTGTACGCCCCGCAGAAGATCAAGAAGGTGCCCGGTGCAGGCCCGGCGCCGATCGCCCTGGCGCTCAACCCGGACATCGCCGCCGAGCTCGGCGAGCGCAAGCCGGCCGGCCAGGTGCTGGTGGTCTTCGCGGCCGAGACGGTGGACACGCAGGACGCGCTGGCCAACGCGCGACAAAAACTTCTTGCCAAGAACGCGGACCTGATCGTCGTCAACCAGGTCGGCACCGATAAAGTCTTCGGGTCCGACGCCAACACCGCGACGGTGCTGGGAGCCGACGGCACGGAGACGGATTTCCAGCGGCAACCCAAGGAAGACCTGGCCGACGCCGTCTGGGATCTGATAACAACACGCTTGACCAGTACGTCTTAACCAGGGCGCGGTCGCCGGAGGCTTACGGCGCCGCGAGGACCTGGGGCCGGACCCGAGATTTTGAGGAGCACCGTGGCACGTCGCCTGTTCACGTCCGAGTCGGTCACGGAGGGCCACCCGGACAAGATCGCTGACCAGATCAGCGATGGGATCCTCGACGCGCTCCTGGCGCAGGACCCGCGCAGCCGGGTCGCGGTCGAGACCCTGATCACGACCGGCCAGGTCCACGTCGCCGGCGAGGTGACCACCCAGGCCTACGCGGACATCCCGACCATCGTCCGCGAGACGATCCTCGGCATCGGGTACGACTCGTCGAAGAAGGGCTTCGACGGCGCGTCCTGCGGCGTCAGCATCTCGATCGGCTCGCAGTCGCCCGACATCGCGCAGGGCGTCGACACCGCCATCGAGCTCCGCGACGGCGAGAGCGCCGGCGACGCGCTGGACCGCCAGGGCGCCGGCGACCAGGGCATGATGTTCGGCTTCGCGTGCTCCGAGACGCCCGAGCTCATGCCGCTGCCGATCGCGCTGGCTCACCGCCTGGCCCGTCGCCTGTCCGCGGTGCGCAAGGACGGCACGGTTCCCTACCTGCGTCCCGACGGCAAGACCCAGGTCACCATCGAGTACGACGGCCTGCGCCCGATCCGCCTCGACACCGTCGTGGTCTCGTCGCAGCACGCCGCCGACATCTCGCTCGAGTCGCTGCTCACCCCGGACGTCCGCGAGCACGTGATCGCGCCGGAGCTGGAGAGCCTCGGCCTCGACACCGAGGGCTACCGCCTCCTGGTCAACCCGACCGGCCGCTTCGAGATCGGCGGCCCGATGGGCGACGCCGGCCTGACCGGCCGCAAGATCATCGTTGACACCTACGGCGGCTACGCCCGCCACGGTGGCGGCGCGTTCTCCGGCAAGGACCCGTCCAAGGTCGACCGTTCCGCGGCGTACGCGATGCGCTGGGTCGCCAAGAACGTCGTCGCCGCCGGCCTGGCCGAGCGCTGCGAGGCCCAGGTCGCCTACGCCATCGGCAAGGCCCACCCGGTCAGCCTGTTCGTCGAGACGTTCGGCACCGAGAACGTCCCGGTCGACCGCATCGAGAAGGCCATCGGCGAGGTCTTCGACCTGCGCCCGGCCGCGATCATCCGCGACCTCGACCTGCTGCGCCCGATCTACCAGCAGACCGCCGCGTACGGCCACTTCGGCCGCGAGCTGCCGGACCTGACCTGGGAGAACACCGACCGCGCGGCCGACCTGAAGAACGCCGCCGGCCTCTGATCGGGTTCTGACGCAAGAAAGCGGGTCCGCTCCGGCGGGCCCGCTTTCGCGTTTCCGCCCGGTAGCCGGGCCGCTTTCCCGCCCGGTGGCAGGATGGTGCGGTGGCGAACCGGAGCAACCGTGCGGAGCGCGTGCCCGCGCCCGAGCTTCCGGTCGCCCGCGTGTGTGTCGACGTGCCCCTGCCGCACCTCGACCGGCTCTTCGACTACCTGGTGCCGGCCGACCTGCACGAGACCGCGCAGCCGGGCACCCGGGTCAAGGTCCGCTTCGCCGGCCAGCTCGTCGACGGCTGGCTCATCGAGCGCGCGGCCGAGTCGGCGGTGCCCAAGCTGGCCTATTTGGACCGGCTCGTCTCGCCGGAGCGGGTGCTGACCTCGGAGATCGCGGGCCTCGCCCGCGCGGTGGCCGACCGCTACGCGGGCAGCCTGGCCGACGTCCTGCGCCTGGCCGTCCCACCCCGCCACGCGCGCGCCGAACAATCACCGCCACCCGAAGCCGACGCGCCGCCCGAAACCGACGCGCCGCCCGAAACCGACGCGCCTCCGGTGACCGGCACCGGGTGGTCTGAGTACCAGGCGGGGGAGGGGTTTCTGCGGGCGCTGCGGGACGGGAAGAGACCCCGGGCCGTCTGGTCCGCGCTGCCCGGAGAGGACTGGCCCGCGCGGATCGCCGAGGCGGCCGCCGTCACGGCCGCCGCAGGCAAGGGTGTCGTCGCCGTCGTGCCGGACGCCCGTGACCTCGACCGCCTCGACGCCGCGCTGACCAAGGTCCTCGGGAAGGACCGGCACGTCACCCTGGCCGCCGGGCTCGGCCCGGCCAAGCGCTACCGCGCCTTCCTCTCCGCCAGCCGTGGCCAGGTCAAAGTGGTTGCCGGCACCCGGGCCGCCACCTTCGCCCCCGTCCACGACGTCGGCCTACTGGTGATCTGGGACGACGGCGACGACCTGCACGCCGAGCCGCGGGCCCCGTACCCCCATGCCCGCGAAGTGCTCCTCACCCGGGCCCAACGCGCCGGTGCGGCCGCCCTCGTCGGTGGCTTCAGTCGCACCGCCGAGGCGCAGCTCCTGCTGGAGACCGGCTGGGCCCGGGAGGTCGCCGCGGACCGGGCCACCCTGCGGCGCCGCATGCCGACGATCACGCCGACCGGCGACGACCCGCAGCTGGCCCGCGACCCCGGCGCCGCGACTGCCCGGCTGCCCAGCCTGGCCTGGGAGGCCGCCCGCGCGGCGCTGAAGGCCGACGCGCCGGTGCTGGTCCAGGTGCCACGGCGCGGCTACCTGCCATCCGTCTCGTGCGCCACCTGCCGGGCCCCGGCCCGCTGCACCGCCTGCTCCGGCCCACTCGCGCTGCGCTCCTCGCACGCGGTGCCGGCCTGCCGTTGGTGTGGCCGCGTGGCCGGCGACCACGTCTGCCCGCACTGCGGCGGGCGGGGGCTGCGGGCCTCGGTCACCGGCGCCCGCCGCACCGCCGAAGAGTTGGGCCGGGCGTTCCCCGACATCCCGGTCCGCACGTCCGGCCGTGACGAGGTGCTGACCGAGGTGCCGGCGACGGCCGCGGTCGTGGTCGCCACGCCGGGCGCCGAGCCGGTCGCCGAGGGCGGCTACGGCGCCGTGGTGCTGCTCGACACCTGGGCGTTGCTCACCCGGGCCGACCTGCGGGCCGGCGAAGAGGCGCTGCGCCGCTGGATGACCGCGGCCGCCCTCGCGAAGTCCGGCGGGCGCGTCGTCGTGGTCGCCGACGGCAGTGTGCCGGTGGTCCAGGCCCTGCTGCGCTGGGACCCCGGCTGGTACGCGGAGCGCGAGCTGTCCGAGCGCCGCGAGCTGCGGTTCCCACCCGCGGCCCGGATGGCCAGCCTGACCGGTGCCGCGACCGCCGTGGCCGACCTGCTCGACGCCGTCCACCTGCCGCCGGACGCCGAGCTGCTCGGCCCGGTGCCGGCCGACCAGGGCCAGGAGCGCTACCTGGTGCGCGCTCCCCGCGCCAAGGCCGCCGAGGTGGCCGCCGCACTGCACGCCGCCACCGGCGTACGCAGCGCCCGCAAGGCTCCGGACCCCGTGCGCGTCCAGGTGGACGCCACAGACCTGTTCTGACGTCACAACAGCACCGGTCAGGGCGGTTCCGGGCGGGGCTCCGTAGACTTGTCGGGATTGCGCTCGCGTGCCCCGCGCGAAGCGACCCGAACGAGGAGTTCCACGTGACCGTCCAGCCCATCCGTCTGTTCGGCGACCCGGTGCTGCGCACCCCCGCCGACCAGGTCGTCGACTTCGACGCTGAGCTGCGCAAGCTGGTCGCCGACCTGGTCGAGACCATGCAGGAGCAGTCCGGGGCGGGGCTGGCCGCGCCGCAGCTCGGCGTCGGGCTGCGGGTGTTCACCTTCGACGTCGACGAGGTGGTCGGGCACATCGTCAACCCGACGGTCAGCTTCCCCGACGACGAGGAGCAGGACGGCCCCGAGGGCTGCCTGTCGATCCCGGGGATCTACGTCGACACCAAGCGCCGCCAGAACGTGGTGGCCACCGGCTTCAACCAGTGGGGCGACCCGATCAAGCTGGTCGGCAGCGGCCTGATGGCGCGCTGCGTGCAGCACGAGACCGACCACCTCGACGGGGTGCTCTTCCTCGACCGGCTCGACGCCGCCGCGCGCAAGGAAGCGATGAAGGAGATCCGCCAAGCCGAGTGGTACGACGCCGGCGCGCCGCCGGTGATCAAGGCCGACCCGCACAGCGCCTTCGGTCTGGGCGGGGTGCGCTGATGCGCCTGGTCTTCGCCGGCACGCCGGCGGTCACGCTGCCCGCCCTCGACGCTATCGCCGCCTCCGGCCACGAGCTGCTGGCCGTGGTCACGCGGCCCGACGCGCCCGCCGGCCGCGGCCGCAACCTGGTCCGCTCGCCCGCCGGGGCGTGGGCCGACGAGCACGGCGTCGAGGTGCTGACGCCGGCCAAGCCGCGCGAGCCCGAGTTCCAGGAACGGCTGCGCGACCTCGCGCCCGACTGCGTGCCGGTGGTCGCCTACGGTGCCCTGGTGCCACCGTCGGCGCTGGAGATTCCCCGGCACGGCTGGGTCAACCTGCACTTCTCGCTGCTGCCGGCCTGGCGGGGCGCCGCACCGGTGCAGCACGCGGTGCTGCACGGTGACGAGATCACCGGGGCCAGCGTCTTCGAGCTCGAGGCGGGTCTCGACACGGGCCCGGTCTACGGCACGCTGACCGACGAGATCCGGCCCACCGACACCTCGGGCGACCTGCTCGGCCGGCTGGCCGAGTCCGGTGCCGGGCTGCTGGTCGCCGTGCTCGACGCGATCGAGCAGGGGACGGCCCGGGCCGAGCCGCAGCCCGCCGACGGGGTGAGCCTCGCGCCGAAGCTGAGCGTCGAGGACGCGATGGTCCGCTGGGACGAGCCGTCCTTCGCGGTCGACCGCCGCATCAGGGCCTGCACACCGGCGCCGGGCGCCTGGACCACGTTCCGCGAGGACCGGGTCAAGCTGGGCCCGGTGCGGCCGGTCGCCAACGGTCCCGCGCTCAAGCCCGGTGACCTGCTGGTCGAGCGCACCGGCGTGCTGGTCGGCACGGCCACCACCCCGGTCGCCCTCGGTGAGGTGCGGGCCGCGGGCAAGCGGGCCATGCCGGCCGCCGACTGGGCGCGCGGCGTCCGGGTCGAGTCCAACGAGCGTTTCGCGTGAGCGCCCCGGTGCGCGGCGGCGGCCGCGGCGAAGGGGGACGCGGCCGCGGTGAAGGTGGCCGCGGGCCCGGCCGCGGCCCGTCCAACCGCGATCGCCGGCCGACGGTCGACCCCGCCCGGTTCGCCGCCTACGAGGCGATCGCGGCGGTGCACCGCGACGACGCGTACGCCAACCTGGTCCTGCCGCACATCCTGACCGACCGGGACGTGCGCGGCCGCGACGCGGCGTTCGCCACGGAGCTGACCTACGGCACGCTGCGCTCGCTCGGCACCCTCGACGCGATCATCGCCCACACGGCCGGCCGCGAGGTCGACCGGATCGACCCGCCGGCCCGCGACGCGCTGCGGCTCGGCGCGTACCAGATCCTGAACATGCGGGTCCCGGCCCACGCCGCGGTGTCGTCCACCGTGGACCTCGTGCGGATCGTCGCGCCGGGCGCCACGGGCTTCGCCAACGCGGTGCTCCGCGAGATCACCACCCGCGACCTCGACGCGTGGGTCGAAGAGCTCGCACCGGCGTACGAGACGGACCCGATCGGCAACCTCGCCCTGACCAACAGCCACCCGCAGTGGATCGTGCGCGCGTTCCAGGAGGCGCTCGGCGGTTCGCTCGAGGAGACCAGCCGGCTGCTGATCGAGGACAACCAGGCGCCGTCCGTGGTGCTCTGCGCCCGCCCGGGTCGGGTCGACGCGGTCGACCTGGCCGAGGAGGTCGGCGGTTCCCCGGGCGCGTTCTCGCCGTACGCGGTCTACCTGCCCGGCGGCGCCCCCGGCGACCTGGCGGCGATCCGCCACGGCCGGGCGCACGTGCAGGACGAGGGCTCGCAGCTGGTCGCGGCCGCGCTGGTCGACGCCCCGATCGAGGGCGACGACACGCGCTGGCTCGACCTGTGCGCCGGCCCGGGTGGCAAGGCGGGCCTGCTCGGCGCGCTCGCCGCGCAGCGCGGCGCCCACCTGACCGCGGTCGAGGTGACCGAGCACCGGGCCGGGCTGGTGTCCAAGGCCGTGGCCGGCTACCCGGTGACGGTGCTGCACACCGACGGCCGCAACGTCGGTCGCGAGACCGACCTCCCGGAGCAGGGCTTCGACCGGGTGCTGGTGGACGCGCCGTGCACGGGGCTGGGCGCGCTGCGCCGCCGCCCGGAGGCCCGCTGGCGCCGCCAGCCGAGCGACCTGCCGCCGCTGACGAAGCTGCAGCGGGAGCTGCTGACCGCGGCGCTGCGCGCGGTCCGCCCGGGCGGGCTGGTCGGCTACGTGACCTGCTCGCCGCACACGGTCGAGACGCACGTGTCGGTCACCGAGGGCACCCGCCGCGCCGACATCGAGGTCGACTTCGTCGACGCCCGCCCGCTCCTCCCGGCCGGCATGCCCGGCCTGGGCACGGGCCCGACGGTGCAGCTCTGGCCGCACCGCCACGGCACGGACGCGATGTTCCTGGCGGTGCTGCGCCGCACAAGCTGATCCGCTCCAGGAGGGTGCCGTGGCAACAGGTCAGGACAGGATCTGGGGCGGTGTGCCCATCCGCAACCGGCACTTCACGGGTCGCGAGAGCCTGCTCGAACGGCTCGAGGAGGCGCTCGGAGGCACCTCCAAGGTGTCGGTCCTGCCGCACACGTTGCAGGGCCTGGGCGGTGTCGGCAAGACGCAACTCGCTGTCGAGTACGTCTATCGGCAGGTCGACCGGTACGACCTGGTCTGGTGGATCGCGGCGGAGCAGCCGTCGGGTGTGCTCCGCTCGCTGACCGAGCTGGCGGAGCGGCTCGGTCTGCCCACCACCGAGGACAGCGAGCGGAACGCGCGCGTCGTACTGGACTCGCTCGCGGGAGGTGGCCTGACCTGGCTGCTGGTCTACGACAACGCAGGCGATCCTGAGACGCTCGACCAGTTCGTTCCGTCTTCGGGCGGAGATGTCATCGTCACGAGCCGCACCCGGGAATGGGCCGCGGTCGGGCCGTCGATCGAGGTCGACGTCTTCGAACGCGCCGAAAGCGTGGAGTACCTCCAGCGGCGCGGTGCCGGAGAAACAAAGATCCCCGCGTCGGAGGCGGACGCCCTTGCGGAGAAGCTCGGCGACCTGCCGTTGGCGCTGGAGCAGGCCGCGGCCTGGCACCTGAGCACCGCCATGCCCGTCCAGGAGTACATCGCGCTGCTCGATACGCACGCCACCGACCTCCTGGCCGAGGGCAAGCCGTCCCACTACCCGTTCTCGGTGGCGGCATTCGTCATCCTCGCCATGGAGCGCCTGCGGAACGATGAGCCGGCGACGGCGGAGTTCTTCGAGCTGTTCGCGTTCCTGGGCGGCGAGCCGGTCCCGGTGTCGCTGCTCGTCAACGGGCGGCACGCCGAGCTGAGCGAGCCGCTGTCGGGGTTGCTCCGGGATCGGGTCCGGTGCGGCCGCGCCATTCGCGGCCTCGTCCGGTTCGGCCTGGCGAAGGTCGACGCGGCGCAGCGGATCCAGGTGCACCGGCTGGTGCAGCGGGTCCTGCGCGACGAGATGTCTTCCGATCGGGCGGCGGCGGCGCTGCGCAACGTCCGCGCGATCCTCGTCGGGGCCAGCCCGGGCAACCCCGACGAGTACGCCGATCTGGAGCGGCACGCCGCTCTCGGACCACATCTCGACCCGGCAGACCTGACGAACGCCGACATCCTCGACGGCCGCGTGGTGGTGCTCGACCACGCCCGTTATCTGTTCATCGTCGGCGACTACGAGAACAGCCGACATCTCGCCGAACGGGCAGCCCGGACCTGGGAGAGGGAGACGTCCGACTCCCGGCTCGGCCCGGACGGCGAGCTGACCCTGCTGGCGCGCGCACACCTGGCGAACGCCCTGCGGGCCCTGGGCGACAGCGCGTCCGCCGCCGCCCTCGCGCGGGACACCTACCGACGCTTCCGCGACAGCTCGTTGATCGGCCCGGATCACGAGTTCACGCTGATCACCGGCAACCAGATCGGTGCGGACCTGCGCATCGCGGGCAGATACCCCGAGGCGCTGGAATTCGCTCAGGCGTCCGTGGCGGCGCACCGCACCGTCTTCGGCGCGGACGGTACCTATCCGCTGCGCGCGAAGCTCGGCCTGGCCGCCTCCCTGCGCCTGGTCGGCGACTTCCGAGGCGCGGCCGGGCTCGACGAGGAGGTCGTCGAATCGGCCGGGGACGGCCGGCAGTCCCTCGAGGCGCGGATGAACCTGGCCCTCGACTACTACGGTCAGGGCGAGTACGCGGCCGGACTCCAGCTGGTAGAGGCATGGCGCGAGCCGCTCCGGCACGTCGTCGGTTCGCACCACCGATTGGCCCTGCTGGCCGACCGCACCTACGGGATCCTCCTGCGCAAGGCGGGTCGCCTGGCCGAGTCCGTCGAGCTGCTCCAGGAGGCCCACGCGCGTACGCTCGCGCGGTTCGGCCCGGACCACGAGCACGCGGTCGCGGTGGCCGTGAGCCTCGCCAACGCGTTTCGCCAGGTCGGGCAGGTCGACGTGGCCGAGGATCTGATCTCCGAAGCACTGCGCAGATACGGATCCACCTTCGGTGCGACACATCCCCTGACCCTGGCGGCCACCGTCAACGCCGCGATCGTCAAGCGCGCCGTCGGCCAGTTGGACCACGCCACGGCCCTCGACGAGCGCGCCTACGAGAAGCTGGCCGAGGTGCTGTCGCCCGACCATCCGTACACCCTCTGCGCCGGTGGGTCGGTCGCCGCCGACCACGCCCTCGCTGGTGACCACCGGTCGGCGCTGGCCCGCTCCACCTCGATCCTGGAGACCTCGGCGCACCCCGACGCGTTGCTGCGCGCGATCAACCGGTCCCACGACCTGCGCGCGACCGGATCGGTCCAGGAAGGCGAAGCCCTGTTCGCCAGGTCTCTCGAGGGGCTACGCGCGTCGCTCGGGCACGAACACCCTGAGGTGGTCGCCGTCGCCGACGGCCGGCGGGCGGAGGTCGACCTGGAGCCGATGCCTAGTTGACCGGCATCAGGGACGTGCCGCCGCCCTTGATGGACCTCGTGTACGTGCGGCCGCTGTCCCAGGAGAAGCACTTCACGCCCCGGTTGCCCTGGTCCCATTCGGCGGCTGTGGGGTAGTAGTAGATCGTGCCTGTGCGGAACGCCAGGTTGTCGTCCTTCGGCAGTTTCGCGTACGTCGCGACCGTGTTCAGGCAGGCCTTGTGGATCGCCTCGCCGTCGTCGATGAACGTCTTGTACGGCTTGTTCGGCGCCTCGTAGATGCCGACGAACTCGCTGCGGTGCGACTTGGTGCAGGCGATCGCCACCATCTCCTGCACGATCTCTTTGGAGATCTTCGGCGTGAAGCAGCCGTACTGGAGCCCGCCCGCCTTCGTCAGCGCGCCCTTCAGCGACGCCGACCGGTTGGCGATGCTGGTGTCGTCGAGCGAGGTCGTCTCGCCGACGTCGCAGCGGTACCAGCGCGAGCCACCCTGCCAGGCCTCCGGCGCGGGCAGGGCGAGCGTCAGGGAGAGCCGGGCCGTGCGCCAGTCGCCGCCCAGGTAGTCGTCGGCCTGCTCGCCGCAGTCCGCGTACGCCGCCTGGTAAGTCTTCTCGCCGGGTTTCGGCAGTTTGTTGCCCGCGTCCGTGAACGATCCGACGTGGACCGTCTCGACCAGGTGGGGCGAGGCGCAGTCGACCGGCGCGTACGCCGCCAGGTAGCCGGACTCCACCGCGGAGGCGTGGCAGACCTCGGCGTCGGGCACGAACGGCTTGGGCTCGCTCATCGGACGCCAGTCGTCGCCGATGTCGCCGTCGACGCCGGCCGGGTTGCCGCCGCACCCGGTCAGGGCCACGGTAGCCACCAAGCTCGCCAGGCCCACTGCCCACCACCGTCGCATCTGTGCATCCCTCCACAGGGCCCGGGTTGTGGGCAACCCTACGGGGATCGGCCTCAGGTTCGTACACTGGCCCGGTGACCCGACCGTCGCCGATCGTCGCCCCCAGCATCCTCGCCGCTGATTTCGCCCATCTCGCCGACGAGGTCCGCCTGGTCGAGCAAGACGCCGACTGGTTGCACATCGACGTCATGGACAACCATTTCGTGCCCAACCTGACGATCGGGCTGCCGGTGGTGCAGAGCCTCCGTCCGATCACGCAGCTCCCGTTCGACGTGCACCTGATGATCGACGAGCCGCGCCGCTGGGCACCCGCCTACGCCGACGCCGGCGCCTACAACGTCACGTTCCACGCCGAGGCCTGCGACAACCCGGTCGCGCTGGCCAAGGACCTGCGTTCGGCGGGCGCCAAAGCCGGGCTGGCGATCGACCGGGACACCCCGATCGAGCCGTACCTGGAGCTGCTGCCCAGCTTCGACACGCTGCTGGTGATGACCATCAAGGCGGGATTCGGCGGCCAGCGCTTCGTGCCCGAGCTGCTCGACAAGGTCCGCCAGGTGCGCGCCGCGCAGGAGAGCGGGCACCTGGAGCTACGCATCGAGGTCGACGGCGGGATCGCCGCCGACACCATCGAGCAGGCGGCGGAGGCGGGCGCCGACGCGTTCGTCGCGGGCACCGCGGTCTACGGCGCCGACGACCCGGCGGCCGCGATCAGACGGCTGCGGGGCCTTGCCGCAGGTCGGGGCGGGCATCGATGAGCGAGCGGTCCGAGGTCAGCCTGGAGACCTCCAACAAGCTCGGGCTCATCCTGATCGTCGACGACGACGAAGACATCGCCCGGTTCGTCGGGATCAGCCTCAAACTGCACGGTTTCGACGTGATGCGCGCGGCCGACGGGCTGGAGGCGCTGGAGCTGATCGAGCGGGCCCGCCCCGACCTCTGCGTGGTCGACCTGATGATGCCGCACATCGACGGCGTCGAGCTGACCCGCCGGCTGCGCGCCAACCCGATGACCGCCGCGCTGCCGATCATCATGCTGACCGCCAAGGGCCTGACCGTCGACAAGGTCTTCGGCCTGACCGCCGGCGCCGACGACTACATGGTCAAGCCGTTCGACACCTCGGAGCTCTGCGCCCGGGTCGAGTCGACGCTGCGCCGCAACCGCGAATACCGCGAGGTCTCGCCGCTGACCGGCCTGCCCGGCAACACCCGGATCGGCCGGGAGATCACCGACCGGGTCCGCAGCGGCACCGACTACGCGGTCGCCTACATCGACATCGACCGCTTCAAGAGCGTCAACGACGTGTACGGCTTCGGCCGCGGCGACGAGTTCATCAGCGCGCTGGCCCGCAGCCTCCACCGGGCGGTGATCGAGGCCGGCCTGCCACCGGCCTTCCTCGGCCACATCGGCGGCGACGACTTCGTGATCGTCTGCTCCCCGCAGCAGGTCCGGCCGCTGTCCGAGAAGGCGGTCCTCGACTACGAGAAGACCACCGACGGGTTGTACGACGAGCGCGACGCGGCCCGTGGCTACGTCGAGGTCCGCGACCGCCGCAACAACATCCAGCGGGCGGCCCTGGTCACGCTGTCGATCGGCGTGGCGCTGTCCAGCGGCGACCGCCGCTTCTCGGACCCCCGCGAGATCATCGCGCTTGCCAACGAGATGAAGGGCGTCGCGAAGAGCCAACCCGGCTCGTACGTGGCGGTCGACCGGCGCCTATCAGCGGGCTGACCGGCTCGCTGTCCGGTTTGCCCGGCCGTGTCCGTGAGCGGCGCCGCGTGTGAGGTAGGTCGCCTGTCGATCGCTGTTCCGCGGATTGCGTGTAAGACTGGACCGTACCCACCACGCGCTGGCGGGACTCGGTGAAATTCCGAACCGGCGGTGATCCGGGAGCCTGGCTCCTGGTAAGCCCGCGACCCGGTCGAGGAACCTCTCGAACGGTGGACCTGGTGAGAATCCGGGGCCGACGGTTGGGCAGCCCCCATGGCCGCCCAGACAGTCCGGATGGGAGACAGCGCGAGGGCGGATGGCCGCGCCGTTCCCTGGCGCCGCCGTCGGGGCGGCTTGGCGATGCCGCCGTCCCGAGCCGCGCTCCCGTCTGACCTTCCCCGCCGCGCGTGACCACGGCGAACGGGAAGGAACGGGCATGGCGAGCGGCGGCGTCTCCATCGACGAGGCGATGCGACGCGCGATCGCGCTGGGCGCGCGCGGCCTCGGCACCACGAGCCCCAATCCGATCGTGGGCTGTGTGCTGCTCGACGCCGCGGGCGAGGTGGTCGGCGAGGGCTTCCACGCGTACGCCGGCGGACCGCACGCCGAGATCGTCGCGTTGGCGCAGGCCGGCGAGCGGGCCCGCGGTGGCACCGCGATCGTCACCCTGGAGCCCTGCAACCACACCGGCCGCACCGGCCCCTGCACCCGCGCGCTGATCAACGCGGGCGTGGCCAAGGTCGTCGTCGGCGTCGCCGACCCGGACCCGGTCGCCCGGGGTGGCGCCGAGACGCTGCGCGCCGCGGGCGTCGAGGTCGAGATGGGCGTACGCGAGGACGAGGCCGAGGCCGGCAACATCGCCTGGCTGACCAGCGTGCGCCGGGGCTGGCCGTACGTGACCTGGAAGTACGCGGCCACCCTCGACGGCCGGTCCGCCGCCGCCGACGGCACCAGCATGTGGATCACCTCCGAGGCCGCCCGGATGGACGTGCACGCGCTGCGCTGCGCCAGCGACGCCGTCATGGTCGGCATCGGCACCGTGCTCGCCGACGACCCCCGGCTCACCGCCCGCAACCTGCGCGACGGCTCGCTGGCGATCCGGCAGCCGCTGCGGGTCGTGGTGGACAGCGCCGGGCGTACCCCCGCCGGTGCGAAGGTCCGCGACAACGCCGCCGCGACCTGGGTCGCGACCGCCGCCCAGGTCGGCACCGGCCCCGACGGCCAGGTCGACCTGCAGGCGCTGCTCGCCGCGCTGCACGTACGCGGCGTCCGGTCCGTGCTCCTGGAGGGCGGCCCCCGACTGGCCGGCGCGTTCCTCGCCGCCGGGCTGGTCGACAAGGTGGTCGGCTACGTCGCGCCGAGGCTGCTCGGCGCCGGTGCGTCGGCGCTCGTCGACGCGGGCGTGTCGACCATCTCCGAGGCCATCGACCTCGATCTCACCGATGTCACGCGGGTCGGCCCTGACCTGCGGTTCACCGCAGTGCCACGCAAGAAGGAGGGCTGACCCGCATGTTCACCGGCATCATCGAGGAGCTCGGCGAAATGGTCGGCTGGACGGCGACCGGCGACGACTCCGGCCTGATCGCCATCCGGGGCAAGGTCGTCGTCGACGACCTCAAGCACGGCGACTCGATCTCGGTCAACGGCGTCTGCCTGACCGCCGTCGAGATCTCCGGCGAGGGTTTCACCGCAGACGTCATGGGCGAGACGCTCAGGCGTTCGTCGCTCGGCGAGCTGCACCCGGGTGACCCGGTCAACCTCGAGCGCGCGGCCCGGCTGGACAGCCGGCTCGGCGGGCACCTGGTGCAGGGGCACGTCGACGGCGTCGCCCGGATCGTCGGGCGGGAGGCGGCCGAGCAGTGGACCACGGTCCGGTTCGAGCTGCCCGCCGCCATCCGCCGCTACGTCGTGGAGAAGGGCTCGATCACCGTCGACGGTGTCTCGCTGACCGTGATGGAGGCGGGTGACGACACGTTCGCCGTCGGGCTGATCCCGACCACGCTGTCGCTCACCACGCTCGGGCACAAGCAGGTAGGCGACCTCGTCAACCTCGAGGTCGACGTGATCGCCAAGTATGTCGAACGGCTCCTGGGGGAGAGGTCATGACGCTGTCCACTGTGGAAGAGGCCGTCGCCGCGATCGCGGCCGGCAAGCCGGTCGTGGTCGTCGACGACGAGGACCGCGAGAACGAGGGCGACCTGATCTTCGCCGCCGAGCTGGCGACGCCGGAGCTGCTCGCGTTCACGGTGCGCTACACCTCGGGCTACATCTGCGCGCCGATCACCGAGGAGGACGCGGACCGCCTCGAGCTGCCGCCGATGTACCACACCAACCAGGACCGGCGCGGCACCGCGTACACGGTGACGGTCGACGCCCGGGCGGGCGTCGCGACCGGCATCTCGGCCGCGGACCGGGCGCACACGATCCGGCTGCTGGCGTCGACCGACACGCGTCCGGACGACCTGTCGCGCCCCGGGCACGTCGTGCCGCTGCGGGCCAAGGCCGGCGGCGTGCTGCGCCGGCCGGGCCACACCGAGGCCGCGATCGACCTCGCGGTGCTGGCCGGCCTGCGCCCGGCCGGCGTGCTGTGCGAGCTCGTCAACGACGACGGCACGATGATGCGCCTGCCCGACCTGGAGAAGTTCTCGGCCGAGCACGATCTGGCGATCATCTCGATCGCCGACCTGATCGCCTACCGGCGGCACCACGAAAAGCAGGTCGAGCGGGTAGTCGAGACGCGCATCCCGACCGACCACGGCGTGTTCACCGCCATCGGCTACCGCGCCGAGCACGACGCGGCGGAGCACGTGGCGATGGTCTACGGCGACATCGGCGACGGCGCCGACGTGCTGGTCCGGGTGCACTCCGAGTGCCTGACCGGCGACGTGTTCGGCTCGCTGCGCTGCGACTGCGGCCCGCAGCTCAACGCGGCGCTGGCCCGCGTGGCCGCCGAGGGCCGCGGCGTGGTGCTCTACATGCGGGGCCACGAGGGTCGCGGCATCGGCCTGCTGCACAAGCTGCAGGCCTACCAGCTGCAGGACATGGGCCGCGACACCGTCGACGCCAACCTCGACCTGGGCCTGCCGGCCGACGCCCGCGACTACGGCACCGGCGCGCAGATCCTCTACGACCTGGGCGTGCGCTCGATGCGCCTGCTGACCAACAACCCGGCCAAGCGGGCCGGCCTGGAGGGCTACGGGCTGACCATCGTCGGCCGCGAGGGCCTGCCGGTGCGCCCGCACCCGGAGAACGTCCGCTAC
The DNA here is from genome assembly GCF_900188485.1 of Asanoa hainanensis. Taxonomy (GTDB): domain Bacteria; phylum Actinomycetota; class Actinomycetes; order Mycobacteriales; family Micromonosporaceae; genus Asanoa; species Asanoa hainanensis. The sequence continues at coordinate 8,106 of NZ_FZPH01000029.1, read as the reverse complement.
CTGCGGACGAAGCGTGACCGAATGGGACACCTGATCGACGCCCTCGACGACGTCGACCTTGCGGAGGGATTCTGATGGCCGGTTTCGGCGAACCTGACGTGGCCGCTGTGGACGCCTCAGGCCTCACGGTCGGCATCGTCGCCGCCCGTTGGCACGGCGAGCTCACCGACCACATGGTCGACCGGGCGGTGGCGGCGGCGAAGGCCTCGGCGGTCTCCGACGTGGCGGTGGCGCGGGTCGCGGGCTCCGTGGAGATCCCGGTGGTCGCGCAGGCGCTGGCGAAGAAGTACGACGTCGTGGTCGCCCTCGGCGTGGTCATCCGCGGCTCGACGGCGCACTTCGACTACGTCTGCCAGTCGGTGACCGAGGGGCTGACCCGGGTCGCGCTCGACTCGGGCAAGCCGGTGGCGCACGGCGTGCTGACCGTGAACACCCTGGAGCAGGCGCAGGACCGCGCGGGCCTGCCGGGCTCCGCCGAGGACAAGGGCTGGGCGGCGACCCAGGCCGCCCTCGACGCGGCCCTGGCCATCCGGGCGATTTAGGGCCTGTCTCGTGGATCATGCCGGCACCCCGTCGGGCCCAGACGACGACCGACCGCACGCGGAGCCGGGCCGGATACAACACCGGTATCCGACCCACCTCGGCGCACGCCCGGACGCCGCCTGGACCTCGCCGGGGCACCACCCTGATCCACGAGAAAGGCCCTAGAGATCCAGCACCACCTCGCCGCGGGGGCGGGAGCAGCAGATCAGCGTGTTGCCCGGCCCCGCGGGTTCGAGGGGCTCCGGGTCGAAGGCGACCTCGCCCGAGAGCAGGCCTGTCTCACACGTGTGGCAGACGCCCGTGCGGCACGACCAGCGGGTCGGCACGTCGCAGCTCTCGGCCAGCTCCAGCAGCGAGCGGCGCTCGTCGGACCACGGCACGCTCAGGCCGCTGCGGGCGAAGGTGACCTGCGGGCCGGTGCCGGGTGGGCCCTCCGGCGGATGCGGCTGGCGGCGGGTCTTGTCGGTGATGCCCGGGTTGATCGCCGAGCGGGCGGCGAACAGCTCCGTGCGTACCTTGGCCGGGCTCATGCCGTAGTCGACCAGCGCTTTGCTGATGTCGTCCATGAAGGACTCCGGGCCGCACACGTACGCGTCGGCGCCCTTCGGCGGTGCCAGCGCGTCCAGCACCGACCCCGTCAGCCGCGTCTCGGTCGACCAGTAGACGTGCTCCCGCGCGTTCGGCAGCTCGGCCAGCAGGCTCCGGGTCTCGTCCGCGAAGGCCTCGTGGTGCGCGTCGTGCGCCGTGTGGATCCACCAGATCTCGCGCCGGTCGCGGTTGGCGGCCAGCCGGTGCAGCATCGCCAGCACCGGGGTGACGCCGATGCCGGCCGAGATGAGCAGGACCGGGTCGGTGCCGTCGGCCAGCAGGAACTCGCCCCGGGCGGGCGCCACCTCGATCAGCGCGCCCGGCCGCAGGTGGTCGGCCAGGAAGCCGCTGACCGCGCCGTGTGTCTCGCGCTTGACGCTGATCCGGTACGCGACCGGGTCCGAGAGCGAGTAGGAGCGCACCGGCACGGGGTCGCCCGCCTCCGGGACCCGCAGCGTCAGGTACTGGCCGGGCTGCACGGCCGGCAGGGCCTCGTCGTCGGTCGGGGCCAGGTAGTAGGACGTGATCGAGGCGTTCTCCGGCACGATCCGGTCGACCCGCAGCTTCTTGAAGCCCTTCCAGGCCGGCTCGTGACCGACGGGGATCGGGGCGAGCCCCCCGCCGCCGGCCAGCACCTCGTGGAACGACGCCTGCCACCCCGGGCTGAGCGCCGGAATGTCGAGGGCGTCGCGGATCCGGTCGTGGTCGGGGTTCGGCAGGTAGAGCAGCGCGTCGACCTCGGCCACGGTGACCCGGTGCGGCCCGACCCGGGTGCGGACGATCTCGTCGCCGGCGCCGACCTCGCCCTCGGTGATCACCCGCAGGTAGAAGCCGGGACGGTGATGGCCGACCAGCAGCGCCGGCAGCCGCGGCTCGCCCAGCCGCAGGCCGACCCGGAAGCAGGTGACCCGGGGCTGGGTGACCTCGAACTCGGCCTGGCCGATCCGGTAGCGGTCGCCGATGTGCACCTCGTCGTCCGGCAGCCCGTCGACGGTGAAGTTCTCACCGAAGGCGCCGTGCCCGCCGAGGTCCTTGTCGAAGAATTTGGACCAGTGTGCGTACGAGTCGGTCTGGTAGACCAGCACCGCCCGCATCTCGCCGCCGTGGCCGTCCTTGTCGCCCTGGCCGTCGCCGTCGAGGTTGAGCCGGCGGGCCATCGTGCGCCCCGGCACCGGTGTCTTGAACACTCCGGTGTAGACGGTCCGACCCTGCCACTGCACGTCCTTGGGCATTCCGACGTTCACCGACAACAGCGTCGCCATGGCTCCCCCTCTCGCCAACGTAGATCGGCGGCAGCGGGCCGACAACGGGCGTCACCGCGGCCGGGCCGCTGAACCGCTCGCCACGCATGTCACACCAGCCTCTCGCCGCCGTCGATGCCCAACGACACCCCGGTCAGGAAGGTGTTGGTGAGCGCGAAGACGACCGCCTGGGCCACGTCGTCGGCCGTGCCGACCCGGCGGGCCGGGTTGGTACCACTCCGGCCGGCGAACAGGGCCTGCTTCTTCTCCGGGCCGAGCGCGTCGTACGCGCCGGTGTCGATCGTGCCGGGTGAGATCGCGTTGACCCGGATCGGCGCGAGCTCCACGGCGAGCGAGCGCACGATCGCGTCCACGGCGCCGTTCGTGGCCGCGACCGCCAGCATCCCGGCCGCCGGCTTGACCGCGGTGGTGCCCGAGAACAGCAGGAACGAGCCGTCCGCCGGCATCCGGTTGGCGAAGTGCTTGGCCAGCAGGATCGCCCCGAGCGCCTTGGTGCGCAGCGACAGCTCGACGACGTCGGGGTCGAGCCCGCCCACCGGCCCCCGGGCCCGCGCCGAGGCGGTGGTGACCACGTGGTCGACGGTGCCGAGGCGCTCGGCGAGCCCGGCGATGCTGGACTCGTCGGTGAGGTCGACGGTCTCGGCGGTGATCGCTGGGTCGTCGTAGGCGAGGGCGAGCTTGGCCGGGTCGCGCCCGGCGACCACGACCGACGCACCGGCCTCCCGCACGGCGTCGGTGGTGGCCCGGGCGATCCCGCCGCCCCGGCCGATGACCAGCACGGTCCGGTCCTTGAGTGTCATGGTCCTGCTCCTCCCTAATGCATAACTCGACGCTAGAAGCATTAGGCGCGGAGGCGCAAGCGGTTCTCGCGATCGTCCCAACTAATGGATAGGGTGGGTGGGTGAGCATCAGTCTGGCCGAGGTCCAGGCGGCTGGTTTCCCGATGGGCGGCGAGCCGGTGGTCGCGCTCGACCTGGTCGACACCAAGATGCTCGTGACCAACCCACCACAGGACCTGATCGCAGACCCGGCGGCGGTGGAGGCCTGGTGGCGGCTGCAGTCGTCGCGCCTGCCCGCCGGCCCGACCCCGGACCTGGCCGGCACCCAGCGGCTGCGCACGGCGATCCGCGACCTGTTCGACGCCCACCTGGAGGGCCGCCGGCCAGGCCCGGGCAGCCTCGACGAGGTCAACGCCGTGGCCGCCGCGGTCCCGACCAGCCTGCGCCTGGTCGGTGTGGACGGGGGCTACCGCGAGGAGACCGACTGGCACACCGAGCACGGCGGCAACGCGGCCCTGGCCGCCACCGCGCGCGGCGCGATCGAGCTGCTGGCCGACGAACAGCGGCTGGCCCGGCTACGCCGATGCGCCAACCCCGCCTGCTCGATGCTGTTCCTGGCCGAGACCACCCGCCGCCAGTGGTGCACCCCCAACATCTGCGGCAACCGCACCCGCGTCGCCCGCCACTACGCCCGCACCCACCCCAAGGACTAGCTCCGCGGGGAGCGGCTCGCGGTGGAGGACGACCAGGCCCGCGACCGCTCGGGTCAGGGTCACGTAGAGGCGGGCCAGGCCGCGGGGCTCGGCGGCGACGATTTCGCCGGGCTCCAGGACGATCACGTGGTCGTACTCGAGGCCCTTGACCATGCTGGCCGGGACGACGGTGGCTCCGGGGATCGCGCCGAGGGTCTGCGCCAGGTTGTCGGCCGCGATTACCGCCACCGTCGCCTCGGCCGGCATCCTCGTGATCTCCTCCCGGGCCGCCGCGGCCAGGTCGTCGACCTGGCGCACCTCCAGCTTTCCGCCCGGCTGGTACGAGCGGGTCGGTTCGATGCCCGGGGCCAGCGCGCGGGCCGCGTAGTCCGCGATCGTCTGTGGCACGCGGTAGCCCGTGTGCAGGTCAAGCGCGCGCACCTCGTGCTTGCCGAGCCGGGAGACCAGGTCCGCCCACGAGTCCGCGGCCAGTGGGTGGGTCGCCTGGCCGAGGTCACCGACGATGGTCATCGACGCGTACGCCGCCCGCCGCGCGATCATCCGGCACTCCATCGGCGACAGGTCCTGCGCCTCGTCGACGATTACGTGGAGGTACGGCTCCTCCACCGGCGTGTCGTCGGTCTCGGCGACCGGCAGCGGCTCGGCGAGCACCGGCACATAGCCCTCCTCGCCGTGCGGGTCGAAGCCGTCCGTCCAGCCCACCACCTGGTGGCCCTCGCGCAGGATGACCGCCTCGGCCCACCGCTGGGCGAGGCCGGCCGCGTCGTTGTCGATGCCCGGGCCGGCCAGCGCCATCGGCGTCGCCAGCCCGGGGGCGTAGAGCTCCCAGCCCTCCTGGAGCCCGCAGCTCAGCACGAAGGTCTCCCCGAGCCGCCGTTCGGTGGTCAGCTCGCGGAGCTGCCACTCCGGCTTGGGGGCGCGCGGCGGCGGTGGTGGGTCGCCGAGCAACCCGGTCAGCTCGTCGAGCAGCGGCACGTCGTCGACCGAGAAGCCGTCTCCGTAAGAGGCGGACAGGGTCTCGGCGTCCGGGCCGGCCACGCGGGACGGGTCGGCCAGCCACGCCAGCACCGCCGTCGGGGTCAGGGGCGGCCACCACGCGCGCAGGAACCGCTGGAACTCGCTCCGGTCGCCGACCTCGTAGAGGAACAGCTCGCGGTCGAGGTGGTCGGCGTCCACGGTGGACCACAGCTCGTCGAGCAGGACCGCGGCGGCGGCCCTCCGGGCGGAGTTGGGCAGCGTGCCGTCGGCCTCGCAGCGGGCGCGGACCCGGGTGCGGGCGGCCGACAGGTCTCCGGCGCCGATCGTGAGCACCTGACCGGCGTACACGATGCGCAGTTTGTCTGGTGCTCCCGGCGGTGTCTGCCACATCAGCTCGGTCAGCACCTCGCGCATGTGCTCGCTGCCTTTGATCCGGGCGACCTCGGCGCGGTCGCGGCGGGTGGCGGTCACCCCGTCGAACAGCTCGCCGATGGCCCGCAGGTGCACGCTGTCCTCGCCGAGCGACGGCAGCACCCGGCCGATGTAGTCCGTGAACACCGTCGACGGGCCGACCACCAGGATGCGGCCGCCGGTGAACCGGCCCCGGTCGGTGTAGAGCAGGTACGCGGCACGGTGCAACGCCACCTGGGTCTTGCCGGTGCCCGGGCCGCCGGTGATCAGCGTGACGCCGCGGGCGGGCGCCCGGATGGCCTCGTCCTGCTCGCGCTGGATGGTGGTGACGATGTCGCGCATGTGCGGGCCCCGGGACCGGCGCAGCGCGGCCAGCAGGGCGCCCTCGCCGAGCACGCGCAGGTCGCCGGCGGCGGTGGCTTCGGGGGACAGCAGGTCGTCGTCGAGGTCGACGACCCGCTCGCCGCGACAGAAGATGACCCGGCGCCGAACCACGCCCAGCGGGTCGCCGGTGGTCGCGCGGTAGAACGGCGCCGCCGCCGGCGCACGCCAGTCGACCAGGAGCGGCTCGATGCCGTCGCGGACGCCCAACCGTCCGATGTGGTACGTGTCGCCGTCGGTGAAGTCCAGCCGCCCGAACACCAGGCCGTCGGCCTCGGAGTCGAGCTCGTGCATCCGGGTGGCGGCCCGGTGGACGATCGCGTCCCGCTCCACCAGCCCGGTCGCCGACCTCGTCGTCGCCCTCTGGTGCCCTTCGCCTTCGAGCGCCCTGGCCTGCTCGCGCAGCACGTCGAGGCGCTGGTGGATCCGATCGACAACCTGCTGCTCAGCGGCGATTTCCTGTGTCCTGACTGCGGGCACGATGCTCCCCCGGGTATCCGCTCGTAGTGGGTCCCGACGAGCATATGAGCAGGTCAGAGCGGGAAAATCAGCATCCTGGTCGATTCGTAGGGGTTGCGCCGCACGTATAGTTAAAGGGGATGAGGGACGAGCTCGACGAGATGGCGCGCCAGATCATCGACGCCAACAGCTATCTGACGCTGGGCACCGTCGGGCCTTCCGCGCGGCCGCGGGTCTCGCCGGTCTACTTCACCCACGTCGGCTATCGCGACTTCTACTGGGTATCCTCGCCGGTGGCCCGGCACTCGCTCAACGTCGCCGAGCGGCCCGACGTCGCCATCGTCGTCTTCGACTCCAGCGCCGCGATCGGTCGCGGTCGCGCCGTGTACGTGGACGCGGTCGCGGCCGAGGTGCCTTTCGAAGAGCTGCCCCGCCGGTGTGCCGAGGCGTTTCTTGACGTGGCGCCCGGCGCGGTCGCCTTCACCCCCGCCGAGCTGTCGGGTGCCGCGGAGCTGCGGCTCTACCGCGCCCGGGCGACGGCCCTCGACGTGCACATCCGGGGGAGCGACCCGAAGTACGGCGCTCCCAACGGGATCGACTCGCGCCGCGCCGCGCAGCCCTGGGCGTGACGCGCTGGCGCCCGGTGGTCGCCGGTCATGACCGTGGGCGTTACGGGTTCGCGGTGGGCTGGTCGGTCGCCGGCCTGGTGCCGACGGTCGCGCCCGCGCTGACCGGTCGCCCGGTCGTCGCCCTGGTGGCCCTCCCGTTCGTGCTGCTCTGGCAGGTGGTGCTGTGGCGGACCGTGCTGGTCGGGGTGTACGTCGGCGCGGGCGGGATCAAGATCCGATCGGTCGCGCGTACCCGCGTCGTGCCCTGGCCCCGGGTCGACCGGGTCTGGACGGGCCAGGCCGACGGCTACGACGCGTGGCAGATCTGGGTGACGACCCGCGAGCCGCAGCGCCACCTCCCGACGCCGATCTGGCGCCGCGGCTCGCAGTCGTTCCATTTCAACCGGATCGTCCTGCCGGCCGACCAGTTCAGCGCGGTCCTGGCCGCTTTGGAGCCGCGTCAGCTCGGTGCGGTGTAGCAGAGGATGTAGGCCGTTCCCGCGTGCACCTCGTCGGTGGTGTTGGTGAAGGTCGCCTGCCAGCCCAGCAGCCCGCTGCCACCTGGGCCGACCAGCGGGACGCTGCCGATGACGGTGAGGTCGGGGGAGTCGACCTGGAAGCCGCCGCCGGTCGGCACCAGCCCGTCGGGGCATTCGACGCTGACGTTCTGGAACGCGCTGTTGGCCGGAATGTCCTCGGTCTCACTGAGCACCTGGCTGGGCCCGGTCAGCCCGGCGGGTCCGGGGGGACCCTGCGGACCACGCGGGCCGCGAACGTTCCAACGGATGCTGTGCTCGAACGGCCCGCAATCCGGCCGGTACGAGGTCGGGATGCGCACGTCACCGGTCGCCTTGTTGACGCAGGCGTCGATGACCCGCGCCCCGCCGCCCTCGGGCTCGGCCTGAGCCAAACTGCCGACAGCCAACAGTGTCGCGACAGCAAGCCCGCTCACGCTCAGCACCCGCACGGCGCGGCGTCGACTTAAAGGTTCCACGTCTCTCCTCGATGAAAGCCGAAATTCCTCCTCATTGGAGACCCATCGGTTATATCGCGAAGAAAGTCCGTGATTCAGGGCTTTCAGCCCATCCGCTCCCACCTGTCGACGCGCAGGGCACGAACACCTGCCCGCCGTTGGGTGTGTCGCCACCCGCGTGTCGGTCGGCGCCCAAACCCGCCGGAATCCCGGGGGGCGGACCAGTGACCGGGCGACCGGCAACGTCGAGGCGGAAGTGTGTGTGGGGCGTGCGGGTCGAAACGTGCCGGTTCTTCCGCGGCCGCGACTGGGTGTCGGGTGGCGCGGAGGCTGGGGTCGGAACCGGAGTCCGTGGAGGTGTGCGGGTTGGAACCCGGCCGGTTCTTGCGCGGGCGTGACCCGGTGTTGGGT
>NZ_FZPH01000031.1 GCF_900188485.1 Asanoa hainanensis | reverse complement strand
CTCGACAGCCTGCGTGCGGTCCGGCAGCCGCTCGGACGGCCCCGCCGGTGGCCCGGCAAGCTCCACGGCGACAAGGGTTACGACTACCGGTCCTGCCGCGAGGCAGTCCGGCGGCGCGGCATGATCGCCCGGATCGCGCGTAAAGGCATCGAATCGGCCACTCACCTCGGCCGGCACCGCTACGTCATCGAACGCTGCCTGGAATGGGTCAGCCGGTTCCGTCGCCTGGCCCGCCGCTACGAGCGCAAGGCTTCCCACTACACCGGATTCCTCTCCCTGGCCTGCGCCTTGATCTGCTACCGCCGAGCCGTCCGCCTCAACCTACTGACCAGAAACAACCCCAAATGAGACGTGGTCTAAGGGCTTGTCGGCTCGTTCGCCGTCCCTGGCTCGTGCTCGTCGCGCGGTGGCCGCACCCTCGCGGTTCCCGCGGACCACTAAGCCAAGGGGCAAGGGGCTTGCCGGTTCGTTCGCCGTCTTCGGGCCAGCGGGCTCGGGCTTGTTGCGCGGTGGTCGCACCTTCGCGGTTTGTGCCACCTTGCCGAAGCGCGCGGCCTGGTGGTGGGTCTTCGGCGGTTCGGGGGCGGGCATATATCTGACATGAAACCGCGTGGTGGGCTGGGGTTTTGCGGGCTGGATAACGATTTCCGCATGACAATCAGTCTTTCTCTGTCGGGAATCGGGCGTTAACCGGTCAGTGACGCGACGTTGTGCTCCCCGTTTGGGCCCGCGCTGCGTAATCTTCCTGGCCATGACCGCGGATCACGGCGCTGAGCAGGGTTTCGACGCCCTGCTCAAAGCCCGCCGTCAGGAGGCCGGTCTCACCCAGAATGAGCTCGCGTCGCGGGCCGGTGTTGGTGTCCGGACCGTGCGCGATCTCGAGCGCGGTCGGGCGTCCCGGCCTCAGCGCACCACCGTCGACCTGCTGGCCACCGCGCTCAACCTGGTCGGCGCCGCACGTGCCGAGTTCCTCGCTGTCGCGCGCGGGGCGCCGGCTGGGCCCGCCGCCGAAGAACCAGTGCCGGCGATGACCTCGCTCGCGTCCGCGACGTCGATCTCGGCCGCTCGTGGGCGCGGGTTGCCGCCGCCCGGGCAGTTGGTCGGGCGTGACCTCGATGTGGCCGAGGTGGCGTTGACCCTCTTGCGGGGCGATGGGCTGGTCACCCTGGTCGGGCTCGCCGGGGTCGGCAAGACCAGCGTCGCGCTGGCCGTGATCGAACGCGTCAAGGAACGCCACCCGGGTGGCGTCGCGGGCATTCTGATCACCGAGGGCTCGACCGAGAGCGACGTGCTGACCGCCGCCGCTACCGTGCTGGGTGTGGCGCGGGCCGACGAGCTGGCCGGCCGGCTGGCCGGTGCGCCCAGCCTGCTGTTGGTCGACGCCGTCGAGCGGGCGCCGGGCGCGGTCGCCGAGGCGTTGCACCGGTTGGCCAGCGTGGCGCCGTCACTTCGCATCCTGGCCACCGGTCGGCATCCGATCGGCTTGCCCGGCGAGCGGGTCTGGCCGGTCGTGCCCCTGGAGGTGCCGCCGACCGACGACCTGGGCCTGGATCTGTCCACAGTGTCCCGATTCCCCGCGGTCGCGCTGTTCCTCGAGCGGCTGCGCCGCGTGCGCCGGGACCCGCTCGAGCCCGGTGAGGTCGGCGCGTTGGTCCGGCTGGTGCGCCGGCTCGGCGGGCTGCCGCTGGCCATCGAGCTCGCCGCCGCCCGCGGCCGCGTACTCGACATGAACCAGATCCTCGACCGCTACGGGCATCGGCTGCTCGATCTCGCCGGGCCGGAAAGCGGTGCGTACCAGGCGGTCGCCGTGAGTCTGCGCGATGCGGTCGCGGCCAGTTACCGGTTGCTCGAACCCGAGGAGCAGGTGGCGGTACGCCGGTTGTCGCCCTTCCGGAACCGCTGGTCGGTCGAGCTCGGCGAGGCCATGCTGGCCGACCCGGACGCGCCCGGCGGTCCCCTCGACGGTGACCCGGTGCCGCTGCTCGACCGGCTCGTCGCGCTCGGCCTGCTCGGCATGCGGGGCGCCGGCTCGATGCGGTTCCGCCTGCTCGACGTCGTCCGCGACTATGCCGAGGAGCAGGCCGCGGCCGAGGGCGAGCTGGCCGCGATCCGGCGCCGGCACGCGTTGGTGATGGCCCGGTTCGCGGCCCGGGTGGCGCCCGAGCTCGCCGGCGGCAGCCTGCCCGGCGCGGTGGCCCGGCTCGACGAGCTGACCAGCGACCTGTGGGGTGCGCTGGCCCATTCGGCGATCGACGACCCGCATACCGCACTGCTGCTGGCTGCTAACCTGCCGCGCTGGTGGCGGTTCCGGGGCCGGGACGCGGCGGGGCGGCAGTGGCTGCGCCGGCTGCTCGACGATCCGCGTACCGCCAATGCCGACGCCGTCCTGCGCGCCTGGGCCCAGCTCGGCGTCGCCCAGCTCGCCGCCGAGCACAGCGCCGGGCCGACCGAGTTGCCGGCCGCGGAGGCCGCCCTAGCGACCTTCCGCGAGCAGGGCGACGTCTCCGGCGAGCTGGCGGCCCGCAACCAGCTGTCCGGGTTGTGGATGTCGACGGGCGGATACGACGAGGCCCGCCGGCACGGTGCGGCGGCGTTGACGCTGGCCACGCGCACCGGACGCACCCGGGACATGGCGGTCGCCCAGAGCAACCTGGCGTGGCACGAGATCCGGGCCGGCGAGCTGGGCGCGGCCCGGCGGCGGATGGCCGCGGTCGACCGCCTGGCCGCCCAGTGCGGCGACGACCGGCTGCGCGCGCTGGCGCTGGCCAACGTGGCCGAGGTCAACCGGCTCGACGGCCGCTACGAAGACGCCGTGAAGATGGGCCGCAGGGCGATCGTGGCGCTGGAGCGGCTCGGCGACCCCGGCCATCGCGCCCGGGTGCTGGGCACCATCGGGCTCTCGCTCGCGCTGGCCGACCGGGCCGACGACGCTTTCGCGGTGCTGGCGCAGCTGCGGGCGGCCGCGGCGAACGCGGATCCGGGCATCGGTGACGCGCCGGTCAACGACGTCCAGGGGCCCAGCGCGATGATCGAGGCGACGCTGGCGGCCAAGCGGGGCGACCGGGTGCTGGCGGCCGAGTGGTACGGCGTCGCGGTGCAGTCGTTCGCCGGCGGGCGGGACCTGCGGGACGTGGCCGAGGCGCTGGTCGGGCTGGCGTCGGTGACGGACGACACGGCCAGTCGGGCCGCGGTGGTCACCCGGCTCGAGGCGGTCTGCAAAGAGGGCGGGATCACGTTGCTGCCCGCCGAGCGGGCCCAGGCCGAACATGAAGGCAGCCGGCGCTGACCGCCCTCCCAATCGGTCAGCACCGGCTGCCTTCCACCCCCGCTCGACGCGGATCGGCCCGCCCCCCGACGGACCTTCGGAACATCCGCGTCGCGCCCCCGCAGCGCTTAGAGCTTCGGCCCCCGTGGATCGTTGTTCGTGAGTACCGTATCGGGGGTCAAGCGCTCTGCGTACCAAATGCGGCTTTTGGCGATAGGGCGTGAACGGTTCTGCCGGTCTTTCTGCCGGTGACCAAACCAACCTCAGGCGGCAGGCGCCTCGGACTCGCGATCGCGGTCGGCTCCGGCTGTCGCGCACGGGTTGACCGCGTCCCGGATCCGCCGCACGTAGTCGAGGAACGCGTCGAGTTCGGCGGGCTCCAACTGGCCGGTGAACCACTGCTCGATGAGCTCGAGGTGGCCCGGCAGCGTCTCGGTGAGGCGGGTCATACCGGCACTCGTCACACCGGCATAGGAACTGCGGCGGTCGGTAGGGCAGGCTCGACGACGAAGCAGGCCTTCGCGCTCCATGCGGTCGACCACGCGGGTGACGCCGCTGGTGGAGAGCGAGGTCTGGGCGGCGAGGTCGGTCATGCGCAACTCGTGTCCCGATGAGCGAGCCAGGCGCATCAGCACCTCGAACTCGACCCCGGACAGCTTGTGCCCCGCCAGTTGCGCGTCAAAGCGCGCCGAGAGCCCGCTGAAGGCCTCGGCGAGCAGCCCGATCGCGGTGATCCGGGGGTCGTCGAACAACTCACTCACGAGGCCCAGCATAGCAGTCCTTGACATGCGGAATATTGCCGGCGATATAGTTGCTTCATCAACTGATCAGGCAAACCGCTGACTCTCTTGAAGGAGCCCCTCCCGTGAGCGACACCGCTACCAACAACACCCGCGTCTGGAACGGCGTGACCATCCCGGCCCCCGGCACGTACGAACTCGACCCCGCGCACAAGTTGGTCGGTTTCGTCGCTCGCCACATGATGGTGGCCAAGGTTCGCGGTCACTTCGACGAGGCCGCCGCGACCATCACGGTCGCCGAGGACCCGACGGAGTCCAGCGTCTCCGCGACGATCAAGACCGCCAGCATCACCACTGGTGTCGCTGACCGTGACGCACACCTCCGCAGCCCCGACTTCCTCAAGACCGAGGAGTTTCCGACCATCGAGTTCCAGAGCCTCGGTGGCGTGACGAAGGTCAACGGCACGGAGTTCGTCCTCCCCGGTGAGCTGACCATCCGCGGCGTGACCCGCAAGGTCGAGCTCAAGGTCGAGTTCGAGGGCGCCGGCCGCAACCCGTACGGCATGGACATCTTCGGCTTCTCGGCCAGCACCGAGATCGACCGCGAGGAGTTCGGCCTGACCTGGAACGTCAACCTGGAGACCGGTGGCGTCCTGGTGGGCAAGAAGGTCCGCATCGAGCTCGAGGGCGAGGCCGTTCGCCAGGCGTGACGACCGCCTCTTTTCAAGGCCCCGGCAGCGATCACTCGCTGCCGGGGCCTTGACGTATGGTGGACTGAACGCTTTGATCCGCTTACAAAGGGTGATAAGTATCTGGTTTGACTCTGGCCGAGCGGCCTCGGCCCTCCTACCGTGAAGGGTCCACTCGCCACTCATACGGGGCCGTGCGCCGGGGAGGGCACACATGGGCAAGGATGTGTCGCCGGTTTTTTTCTCCCGTGAGGACCGCGTCCGCTATCGGCAGAAAGTCCGGCGATGTCTCGATGTCTTCGCGCTTATGCTCGACGACTTCGAGTTCGACGCCGAGCGGCCGACGACGGGTCTGGAGATCGAGCTCAACCTGGTCGACAAAGACGCCGAGCCAGCAATGCGCAACGCGGAAATCCTGGCCAACCTCGCGGATCCGACGTTCCAGACCGAGCTCGGGCTGTTCAACCTCGAGCTGAACGCGCGGCCGCGGCTGATCGAGGGCGACGGGTTCGCCGACTACCAGCACGACATCCAGGCCAGCCTCGGTCGCGCGGAAGACCGGGCCAACAAGGCCGACGCGACGATCGTGCTGATCGGCATCCTGCCCACCCTCACCCCGCGCCACCTGGTTCTCGCCAACCTCTCCAGCAACGAGCGCTACTGGGCGCTCAACGAGCAGATCGTCGCGGCCCGCGGTGAGGACATCGGGCTCGACATCCGTGGTGTGGAACGGTTGCAGACCTTCACCGACTCGATCGCGCCCGAGTCGGCGTGCACCAGCGTGCAGTTCCACCTGCAGGTCTCACCCGACACGTTCGCCGACTACTGGAACGCGGCCCAGTCGATCGCGGGCATCCAGGTCGGCATCGGGGCCAATTCGCCTTACCTGTACGGGAAACAGCTCTGGGCCGAGACCCGGATCGCGCTGTTCGAGCAGGCCACCGACACGCGACCCGACGAGCTGAAATCACAGGGGGTACGGCCACGCGTGTGGTTCGGCGAGCGCTGGATCACCTCGATCTTCGACCTGTTCGAGGAGAACGTCCGCTACTTCCCGCCGCTGCTGCCGATCACCGACGACGAGGACCCGGTCGAGGTCCTGCACAGCGGCGGCGTGCCCCATCTCGGCGAGCTCCGCCTGCACAACGGCACCATCTACCGCTGGAACCGGCCGGTCTACGACATCCACAATGGCCGGCCGCACCTGCGCGTGGAGAACCGGGTCCTGCCGGCCGGGCCCACAGTCATCGACATGCTGGCGAACGCGGCGTTCTACTTCGGACTCGTGCGCGACCTGGCCGAGGCCGACCGTCCGATCTGGAGCCAGCTGCCGTTCACCAAGGCCGAGGAGAACTTCCACGCCGCCGCCCGCCGTGGCCTCGACGCCCGGGTCTACTGGCCCCGGCACGGCGAGGTGCGGATCGCGGACCTCGTGCCCGAGGTGTTGCTGCCTAGGGCGGCGGCGGGGCTGGACCGCTTCGGTGTCGCACCGCGGTTCCGCGACCAGTTGCTGGGCATCATCGCCGAACGCTGCCGCACCGGCCAGAACGGCGCGGCCTGGCAGACGGCGATGGTCCGCGCGGCGGAGCGCAAGCGCGGCCTGGACCGCACGACGGCGCTGCACCATATGCTCGATCGTTACGCGGAGCTAGCGCGCACCAACGATCCCGTGCACACCTGGCCGATCGACTAGGCGTCGCCGTCGCCGTTGCCGCGGCGGCCGAAGCGGCGCTTGCGTTCCGGCTTCGGTGGTGACGGCGGGGTTTCGCCGGGTGCGGTGCCCGCCGGCCACAATGGAGTGGCGACGGGGGTACGCACGGCCTCCGCACCGTCGTCGGTCGCCGGGCCGGGGTCGACCCGGTCGCGGCTGGGCTCGCCGGCCTGCGCGCGCTGGGTCGGCACCGTCACCAGGGACCGGTCGGCGCGTTGCGCCAGGGTGGTGACCAGCACCGAGCCGGCCAGGCCCGCCAGCACCGCGTACGGGGCCAGCAGGTGCGCCGAGACCTGTTCGGCGCGGATGCCGGACAGCCGCGGCGCGGCCAAGAAATAGGCGGAAGCCACCACGAGCGGACCCGCGATGCCGGACACCGCGGCACCGACGCGGTGCAGCGGGTCGCGGGCCGGGCCGCGGGCGACCAGTGCGCCGATCACGAACGCCGCACCGAGCGCGAGCGCCGCGCCCGGCCAGTAGAGGTAGTCACGGAACCAGAAGGCGTCACTGCCGCTGGTGATCTGCCAGACGCCGAGTTGGGCGGGCGACTGGTCGCCGCCCGAGACCACCCCCTCGGTCACCGAGACCACGGCGAGCAACCAGAGCCAGCCGACCGTCGCGATGACGTTGCTTGCCGCCGCGCGCGACGACAGGGCCCACGTCGCGAAGACGAGGCCGAGCAGCACACCGATCACCGCGTAGCCGGCGGCGATGGTCTGCGGCGAGAACGTGTCGGCCCTGACCGCGGCCCGGGCGGGCACCGCCACCAGGGCGACGGTGACGAGCGCGCCGACCGCGGCGGCGACGACGAGTGAGACGCGGCCGAGGAACGTGGCGCCGGGTGGGTCACTGTCGGTGTCGGCCGCGTCGGTGAGCCGTTGCGCGCCGATCGCGCCCGCGACCGTCGAGGTCGCGGCGATCCACGCGGCCCACGACAGGCTGGCGGCCCAGGCCGCCTCGCCCACCCGGTCGGACGCCGGCAGCCAGGTGATGATGCCCAGGCCGTAGCCGAGACCGAGCTGCGCGGCACCGGCGCAGGCAGCAATGCCGATCGCCGCGGCGATCGATCCTCCCCAGCCTCGTACGGCCATGCCGGGCAGCGTAGCGTTCGCCCGCGATGCGGGCGAGCCTCGCGCCCGGAGCGTGATCCACCCGGGCAGGCTAGGGTCGGTTCCGGATCTTCCAGGCAGCGAAGGGATCGAGGATGGCCGACCAGCCCGAAGACCCGCGTACGCGGGGCGCCTCAGGCTCGGACAACCCCGACCAGCCGCTCGACCATACGGCGCCGTTCGACCCGATCCGCGACGAGGACGACGACCCGGACGACGCTGAGCGAACACAACGGGTGACGCCCCCGAGCGAGCCCGACGCGACGCAGCGGGTGTCGCCGCCGGACGAGCCCGACGCCACGCGAATCGGGTCGGATGCGAATGAGTCGGCGAACGAACAATCCGCGGCGACCCAGCGGCTGCCGGAGGATCCGGACCGCACGGCCCGGATCGAGCGGCCGCGCGACGACGACCGGACGACGCAGATCTCGGCGGCCGGTCGGGCGGGGGACGACGACCGGACCACGCGGATCCAGCAGAACGCGCCGCGCAACGCCACGCCGCCGGCGGATCGGGCCTGGGCCGGGCGTGCCGGCATCCCGCAGCCCGGTGGCCCGGGTGAGCCGCCGGACGACGGTCCGCCGGACCACTGGCAGCCCGGGCCGCCCGACGGGCGTCGGTGGTGGATGCCGATCCTGATCGGCATCATCGCGCTGGTCCTGCTCGGCGTGCTCGCGTTCGGCCTCTGGCTGATCCTGCGCGGCGACGGCGGCCCCAAACCGGAGCCGAGCCCTACTACGCCGGTCGCGACCACGCCCGCACCGACGAGCGCCGCACCCACGACCAGCTCGCCGTCGCCGACCGCCACCACGCCGGCGCCCGTCGAGGTGCCGATCCTGCAGGGGCTGAGCCAGGACGAGGCCGTGCAGCGGCTCTCCGGGGTCGGGCTGGGCGCGCGCATCACCTACGTGGAGTCCGACCAGCCGGCCGGGACGGTGCTCGACTCGGATCCCGGGCCCGGCACGCAGGTGCGACCGGGCACCACGGTCACCCTCGAGGTCTCGTCGGGGGCACCCACTCCGACCGCCACGCCGACACCCACCCCGACCGCGTCGCCGAGCATCCCGCCCGGCCCATAGGGCGTGTCTTGTGGATCATGCCGGCACCCCGGCGGGCCCAGACGACGACCGACCGCACGCGGAGCCGGGCCGGATACAACACCGGTATCCGACCCACCTCCGCGCACGCCCGGACGCCGCCTGGACCTCGCCGGCGCACCACCCTGATCCACAAGACACGCCCCAGAGCCGTCACCAACCGCGCCGGCGGTTCAGCACCACACCGATGCCGATCGCCGAGATGAGCATGCCGGCGATGCCCGAGTAGATCAGTGGACGGCCGTAGCCGACCGGCTCCGGGTCGGCTGTCGATCCGTGCGGCGCGCCGGCCTCGGGCGTGTCGGTCGACGGGCGGTCCGGGAAGAGCTCGTCCAGGCCCCGCGTGTCGGCCGGTGACGGAGTGACCGTCCGCGTCGGCCGCGGCGACGCGGGGCTGGCGGGTGCCGGTCGAGGCGGCGCGGCGCTGGGCAGCGGCAGCGGAGCGACCGTCGGTCGCATCGGCTCCACCGGGGCGGGCACCTGCGGCACGGCGGGCGGCCGGACGTCTGGCTCCTCTTCGTCGGGTGCCGGATCGTCGGGCGGTTCGTCACCGGGACCAGGGTCGTCCGGGTCCGGGCGGTCGAACCATCCGTCCGGGTCACCGGGCTGAGCGACACCACCGATCCCGGGAACAGCCGGCTGGCGCAGCGGGTCGAGGTGTTGCCACACCGGGGTCGGCAGGACGATGCCGGGCAGCGCACCCTCGGACAGCGGCCAGCCAGGAGACAGCGGCCAGCCAGGAGACAGCGGCCAGCCAGGAGACTGCGGCAACCCCGCCACGTCGGGCACGACGACGGACGCGATCCCGGGCACGCCCGGCAGCCCGGCCGGCTCGGCGAACGCCGCGCCGCGTGCGGCCAGCGCGACGCCGGGTAGGGCGACGCCCGGCAACGCGACGCCGCCGACGAGGAACGCGGCGGCCGCGAGAAGCACTGCGGCAGAGCGGATCAGCGGTCGCGCCGGTGGCTTGACCATGGGTGACCCCCAGGAATAGGGGTCCTGGTCACGCCCGGGAAGAACTTTTCGGTGGGTATGTCGAGTCTAGAGCCGCGAAGGCCCGAGCATCACGGGAACGCGGAACGGTCAGCCCGCGCGCGCCGCGACCGGCATCGCGGGCGCACCGACGCGCCGTGGCGCGTGGCGTAGGTCGTTCGGCGAGCGCAACTGCCGGAGGCCGCTGACCTGCACGAAGATCGAGCGCCGCTCGACCGCGTCGCCTGCCGCGTTGAGCTCGTAGCCGTCGAGCCAGACCCAGCCGTCGTAGGTCGGCCAGTCGTGCACGCGGATGACGCGGAAGAGTAGCGGGTCGATGAACTGGACGCTCGCCGCGCGCGTCACGTGCAGCACGTCACCGGAGCGAGGAAGCACATCAACTCCTGTTCCGAAGCCGTTGATCGAGGTAACTCAGAATCGGGGAGGACTCAAGAAAGGCCGTCGGGGAGAACTGATCTTTCAGAAACGCTGAGTGACCCGTGGCATACGTAGAGAGTGCACCAACAACATGATCAATGCAAGTTGCACTTTGGTAGTGCTTTCGTGGCCTCTTGCGGCCGCAATGGTCCTTGATGTCCAACCGATTAGCGCGTCAGACTGAGGCCGTATCACTCAGCGACCGTCGCATTTAGCGTAGCTCGCCGCGTTCGTCCGATTTGGTCCGTTCCCGCGGCGGGTGCGGACGCTAATGTTTCCCGCACCCGTCCGGAGGTGACCCGGTGACCGAGCGCCGGAGCCCGACCATCCGCCGTCGGCGACTAGGCGCCGAGCTACGCCGCCGCCGAGAGGGGGCCGGCGTCACCATCGACGGCGTCGCTGAGCGGCTCGAATGCTCCGCGTCGAAGATCTCGCGCATCGAGACCGGCCACACCTCGGCGACCCCGCGCGACGTCCGGGACATGCTCGCCATCTACGGCATCACCGGCCCGGAGTGCGAGGAACTGGTGCAGATCGCCCGTGAGGCGAGACAGAAAGGTTGGTGGCACCCGTACGGAGCGGTGCTGGCCGGCGCCTATGTAGGACTGGAAGCGGCCGCCCATTCGATCCGCGCGTACGAGCACCAGGTGGTGCCCGGTCTGCTGCAGACCGAGGACTATGCGAAAGCCATGATCCGCGCCGCGCGGCCGGACTTCACCACGGACGACGTAGACAGAAGAGTGAGTGTCCGTCGCGCGCGTCAGTCGTTATTGAAAGAGGACGACCCCATCGACCTGTGGTTCGTTCTAGATGAAGCTGTGGTGAGCCGGCCTGTAGGCGGTGATGCCGTCATGCGGGCCCAACTGGAAAGGCTTGTGAAGGCGGCAGAGTCCCCGAATGTGACCTTGCAGATCCTGCCCTTCGAGGCAGGTGCTCATGCCGGTATGGACGGCACGTTCGCCATTCTGGAGTTCCCCGAACCGAGTGACCCCGAAGTGGTCTACGCGGAGAACGCCACCGGGGGCCTCTTCATCGAGAAGAGCGACGAGTTGCGAAAGTACGTCTTCATCTTCGACCACATCCGTGCGGCCGCACTCCGCCCCGAGGAGTCGGTCGCCTACATCGCGAAGCTAGCTAAGGAGCCACTGTGGAAGGCGAGACCAAGGGGTTTCATGTCGATCTGACCGGCGCGGTCTGGCAGAAGAGCACCCGTAGCGGGCCCAACTGCGACAACTGCGTCGAGGTCGCGTTCGTACCGGATGCGGTCGCGGTCCGCGACTCGAAGAACCCGACCGGACCGGCCCTGCTGTTCACCATCGACGAGTGGGACGCGTTCGTCGGCGGTGCCAAGGACGGCGAGTTCGACCTGTAAGTGCCCCGAGCCCCGAAAAACCAGGCGCCCTCCAGCCACGGAGGGCGCCTGCTTTCGTAGAAGGGCCGTCGCCGTCGCCGCGCCGGGTCGTTGTACCAGAAGACACGGTAAATGCCAGGTCAACCCGCCGAGCGGGTTAATCCGAACGAGCAGGCAGGCGACAGAAGAATGACCATGCCCGACAACCTCGGAAACGGTTCGGCGGCGCAGGAGCGGTTCACCGGGCCGTATCGCAAGACCCGCCGCGAGGCCGCCCTGACGATCGAGGCGCCGGCGGACCGCGAGCCCGAGCGGGTGGTGCGCCAAGGGCTCCCGGCGGACCTCAACCGGGGCGACGCCGCCGCGGACCGGCCGGGGCTGCCCGCCCTCGAGGCCGTCTACCCGCCGCAGTGGAACACCGAGCAGGAGGCGCTCATCGCCGACCACCCGTTGCTGCGGGGCCTGCTCCTGGAACTGCCGCCGAAGGGCAGCATCCCGACCGCCGGCTGGCTGGACCGCTGGTTCGAGGCCGCCCGGTCCATCCTCGAGCTGCTCTACCTACAGGACGCCAACCGGCCGCGCTAGGCGTTCCGGCCGCGCCACCGCGCCTTCGGCGAGGCGGCTGTGCCGCAACGCGTCCCGGACGCCGATGCCGGCGACGACCAGGCCGGCTGCGGTCAACACCGCGCCGAGCACGGCCGGCACCGTCAACGCCACCAGGCCGGCCGCGGCCAACACGGCCGCGACTCCCGCCAGCGCGGTGATCTGGATCGGCAGGGCGAGCAGCGGGTGTGCCGCCGTGGCGCGCAGGCCGGGCGGGGTGGGAGTGTGCGGCGCCGTCGCGAACGCGGCGGCGCCGCGGCGTACCCGGCCGATCCGGCGCATCGAGACGAAGGCGACGGCCAGCGCGGGCACCACGAACGGCACGACCGCCGGCACCAGGTCGCCGTAGCCCGCCAGCCCGGCCAGCCCGATGCCGGTCAGCACCGCGAGCAGCGCGCCGACCAGCAGCTGGAGCCGGGCGGCCCGGCGGCGCAGGACGGCGGCAGTGGTGGCCCGCGGCAGCAGGTCGACGAGTCCGGCCGCGGCGAGCGCGACGGCCGCGATGGCGGCGGTCAGTGCCAGTTCGGTCCCCATGCCAGGAAGCGTCGCAAAGAGAGCGACCACGCACATCCGGGCCGCACCCGGGGCCGACCCGCAGAAGCACCCCGTAGGGGCCAGCAAAATTCGACATCTGTCTACTTCTCCCCAACCCGCATAACCTCACCATCGATCGGTGAACGCCGATATCCCGCCACGAGCGGGACGGCCGGTCCGCCGATCGGAGGGGAGGAGGGAGATGAGACTCCCGCGCAAGTTCATCCTGGTCGGGGTTGGTGCCCTGACCGCGTTCGCGTTCAGCTCGCCGGCGGCCGCCGCCGAGCCGAGCGGAACGATCCTGCACGTGGGCGGCGACACCGCCGTGGCCGACAGCTACATCGTCGTGTTCAAGGACACCGCTGTCGCCCGGGCCTCGGTCGACGGCAACGCGGCGTCGCTCGCCGGCAAGCATGGTGGCAGCGTGGTCCGCACGTACCGCACGGCGCTACGCGGCTTCGAGCTCAAGGCGAGCGCGACACAGGCCAAGAAGATCGCGGCCAACCCGAACGTCGCGTACGTCGAGCAGAACCACACGGTGCACGCGTTCGGCACGCAGACCAACCCGCCGTCCTGGGGGCTGGACCGGATCGACCAGCGGAACCTGCCGCTGAACCAGTCCTACACGTACCCGAACACGGCGGCCAACGTGCACGCGTACATCGTGGACACCGGGATCCGCACCACCCACCAGGACTTCGGTGGGCGGGCGACCAGCGGGTTCGACGCCGTGGACGGCGGCGCGGCCGACGACTGCAACGGGCACGGCACGCACGTGGCCGGCACGGTCGGCGGCGGCGCGTACGGCGTGGCCAAGGGTGTGCAGCTCGTCGCGGTGCGGGTGCTCAACTGTCAGGGCAGCGGCACCAACGCGCAGGTCGTCGGCGGCATCGACTGGGTGACCGCCAACGCGATCAAGCCCGCGGTGGCCAACATGAGCCTCGGCGGCGGTGCCAACACGGCCATCGACAATGCCGTGAACAGCGCGATCAACTCGGGCGTCACGTTCGCGATCGCGGCGGGCAACGGCAACATCTTCGGCCAGCGGCAGAACGCCTGCAACTACTCGCCGGCCCGGGTGCCCAACGCCATCACCGTCGGCGCCACGCAGAACAACGACGCCGCGGCCTCGTTCTCGAACTTTGGCACCTGCGTCGACATCCTCGCCCCGGGCGTCAACATCACCTCGTCCTGGTCGACGGGCGACACCGCCACCAACACCATCAGCGGTACGTCGATGGCGACCCCGCACGTCGCCGGAGCGGCCGCGCTCGTGCTCTCGGCCAACCCCGGCTGGAGCAACCAGCAGGTACGCGACTACCTGGTCAACAACTCCACGCCCAACGTCGTGACCAACCCCGGCACCGGGACCCCGAACCGGCTGCTCTTCGTGGTCAACGACGGCACGCCGCCGGCCAACGACTTCAGCGTCTCGGTGTCACCCGCCTCCGGTTCGGTGGCGGCGGGCAGCGCGGCCACCACGACGGTCAACACCGCCACCACCTCCGGCACGGCGCAGTCCGTCGCGTTCTCCGCGAGCGGCCTGCCGTCCGGCGCGACGGCGAGCTTCAGCCCGACCTCCGTCACGTCGGGTGGCTCGGCGACGCTGACCATCTCCACCTCGACGTCGACGCCGTCCGGCACCTACGCCGTCACGGTCACCGGGACGGGAGCGGCCGGTGCGCGGTCCGCGACCTACTCGCTCACGGTGACGGGTGGCCCGGGTGGCGGCTGCTCCGGGACCAACGGCACCGACGTGGCGATCCCTGACAACAACACCAACGTGTCCAGCACGATCGCCATCTCCGGTTGCGGGCGGGCTCCGTCAAGCTCGTCGACCGTGGCCGTCAACATCGTCCACACGTACCGCGGCGATCTGGTCATCGACCTGGTGGCTCCGGACGGCACGGCGTTCCGGCTGAAGAACAGCAGCGCGTCGGACAGCGCCGACAACGTCAACGCGACGTATACCGTGAACCTCTCTGGTGAGGCGGCGAACGGGAACTGGCAGTTGCGGGTGCGCGACGTCTACAGCGCCGACACCGGCTACATCAACACCTGGACGTTGACCCTCTAGCGCACGCACCAGGGAAAGCGGCTCCGGTGATCCGGGGCCGCTTTCTTTTGTCCGAGAGTTGCGCGATCTTGACTAACAGACATCTGTTCATGTCTTCGCCTGCCGAATAGCCTCACCATCGGTCCGCGGACGGCCATGTCACAAACGGGGCGGTCAGTTCGTGGACAGGAGGGGAGAACGGGAGATGAGACTCCCACGCAAGTCCATCCTGGTCGGTGTGAGCGCCTTGACGGTGTTCACGTTCGCGGCGCCGTCGGCCGCCGCCGAGCCGTCCGGGATCGTGCGGCGGGCCGGTGGTGCGACCGCCGTCGCCGGCAGCTACATCGTCGTCCTGAAGGACAACGCCGTGCCGGTCGCCGCGGTCGACGGTCAGGCCAAGAAGTTGACCGGCCGGTCCGGTGGCACGGCGGTCCACACGTTCCGCACCGCGCTGCGCGGGTTCGAGTTGAAGGCCACCGCGGCGCAGGCAAGCAAGATCGCGGCCGACCCGGCCGTCGCCTACGTCGAGCAGAACCACAAGGTGAAGGCGTACGGCACGCAGACCAACCCGCCGTCGTGGGGCCTGGACCGGATCGACCAGCGGGATCTGCCGCTGAACCAGTCGTACACGTACCCGAACACCGCGACGAACGTGCACGCGTACATCATCGACACCGGCATCCGGACCACGCACCAGGACTTCGGTGGCCGGGCCACCAGCGGCTTCGACGCCATCGACGGCGGCACGGCCGACGACTGCCACGGGCACGGCACGCACGTGGCCGGCACGGTCGGCGGCAACACGTACGGCGTGGCCAAGGGCGTCAAGCTGGTCGCGGTGCGCGTGCTGAACTGCCAGGGTGAGGGCACCGACGCACAGGTGATCGCGGGCATCGACTGGGTCGCCGCCAACGCGGTCAAGCCCGCGGTGGCCAACATGAGCCTGGGTGGCGACGCAAGCGTGGCGCTCGACGACGCGGTCAACGGCGCGATCGACACCGGGCTGACCTTCGCGATCGCGGCCGGCAACGGAGACCTCCTCGGCCGGCGGCAGAACGCGTGCAACTACTCGCCGGCCCGCGTGCCCAACGCGATCACGGTGGGTGCGACGGGGATCAACGACGGCGCGGCCTCGTTCTCGAACTTCGGCACCTGCGTCGACATCCTCGGCCCGGGCGTCGCCATCACCTCGGCCTGGGCGACGAGCAACACGGCGACGAACACCATCAACGGCACGTCGATGGCGACGCCGCACGTGGCCGGGGCGGCCGCCCTGGTGCTCTCGACCAACCCGGGCTGGACCAACCAGCAGGTGCGCGACTACCTGGTCACCAACTCGACGCCGGACAAGGTGATCAACCCCGGCACCGACACGCCGAACCGGCTGCTCTTCGTCAAGGAGGCGCCGCCGGCCAGCAACTTCGGGGTGTCCGCGACGCCGACCTCCGGCGCGGTCCTGGCGGGTGACCCGGCCACGGTCACGGTCGGCACCAGCAACACCGGTGCCACGCAGTCGGTCGCGCTCACGGCGAGCGGTCTGCCGGCCGGCGCGACGGCGAGCTTCAACCCGACCACCGTCACGTCGGGCGGTTCGTCGACGCTGACCATCGCCACCTCGGGTGCGACCCCGGCGGGCACCTACCCGGTGACCATCACAGGCACGGGCACCAGCGGCACGCGTTCGGCGACCTACACGTTGACGGTCGTCGCCGGGCCGGGTGGCTGCTCCGCCAGCAACGGCGGCGACGTGGCGATCCCGGACCTGGGCAGCGCGGTGACGAGCTCCAACTGGATCCTCGGCTGCGACCGCGGCCCGTCGAGCACGTCGACGGTGGCCGTCGACATCACGCACAGCTTCCGGGGCGACCTGCTGGTCGACCTGGTCGCTCCGGACGGCACGGTCTACCGGCTGAAGAAGGCCAGCCCGTACGACTCGGCCGCCAACGTGAACGTGACCTACACCGTCAACCTGGCGGGTGAGTCGGCGAACGGCAACTGGAAGCTGAAGGTGCAGGACCTGTTCGGCGGCGACGCCGGCACCATCAACGGCTGGACGTTGACCCTCTAGACAGGGAAGTCGGAGAGCGGCTCCGTCGCCGGTGGCGGCGGGGTCGCTTTCCATATGCCGAGCTTCTGGGCGAAGAGCCGGCTGAGGTACGCCGGGTTGAGGATCACGTAGCGGCGCCACAGCCGGCGCGGTTCGAGGCCGAGCCGCCACAGCCACTCCAGGGCGGCCCGCTGCATCCACGCCGGCGGCTTGCGGAGCAGCCCGGCGTGGTAGTCGAAGGCCGCGCCGACGGCGAGCTGGGGCATGTCGAGCAGGGGGCGCATCGCGTACGCGAAGATCTCCTGTCGCGGGCAGCCGAGCCCGACCAGCACGACCCGGGCGCCGGACGCCCGGATCCGGTCGGCGATCTCGACGGCCTCGCCGGGTCGGGCCAGCCGGAACTTCGACTGCTCGGCGCCGGCGAACTTGAGCGCCGGGAACATCTTCTCCAGCGCGGGGACCAGGCGGGCGAGCGTCTCGTCGGTCGAGCCGTAGAGGTAGACCGGCAGCCCTTCGGCTGCACAGCGCTCCAGCACCCGCAGGGTCAGCGTCGGGCCGTAGACCCGGTCGGTCAGGCCGGCGCGGTGCAGCAGGTTGAGCCCCCAGCGCACGGGCTGCCCGTCGGGGGTGACCACGTCGAACGAGTTGAGCCGGGCGTTGTGCGGCGGGTCGAGCACGCCGGTCATCACGCCGTGCACGGCCAGCGCGGTCAGCGCCATGGGCCGGCGTTCGTGCGCCGCCTCGATCACGCGGGCGGTCGCGGTCTCATAGTCGACGGCGTCGACCAGGACGCCGAGGACGCTGTGCCGGCCCTTGTCGATCACGACCCGGGCACCCAGCGGTCGACGTTCGCGTCGTGGATCTCGCGCAGGATCATCGGCACGTCGTACGTCTGCTTCCAGTCGGGGTAGTGCTCCTGGAAGCGGGCCATGCTGCTGATCCACCACTGGTGGTCGCCCATCCGGGCCTGCTCGACGTAGTTGATCTTCGGCTCCCGGCCGGAGATCTCCTTGGCGATCGCGAACGCCTCGATGTGCGAGGTGTTGGAGTGGCGGCCGCCGCCCAGGTTGTAGATCTGACCGGAGCGCGGTGCACGGAAGAACGCCTCGAACGCCGTCAGCACGTCGTGGGAGTGGATGGCGTCGCGGACCATCTTGCCCTTGTAGCCGAAGAGGTTGTAGGTGCGCTCCTCCATCACGCAGCGCATCACGTAGCCGAGGAAGCCGTGGAGCTCGGCCGCCGAGTGCGCCGGGCCGGTCAGCGTGCCGCCCCGGAACGCGGCCGTCTTCATGCCGAAGTAGCGACCGTATTCCTGGACCATCACGTCGCCGGCGACCTTGCTGACCCCGAAGATCGAGTGCATGGAGTCGTCGATCGACATGTCCTCGGTCACGCCGTCCGCGTACGCGTGGTCGGACGCGATTTCATAACGAGTTTCGAGCTCGACCAGCGGCAGGCTGTTGGGCCGGTCGCCGTAGACCTTGTTGGTCGAGCAGAAGATGAACGGCGCCTCGATCGCGTGGGCGCGCGTGTTCTCCAGCACATTGAGGGTGCCGACGGCGTTGACGTCGAAGTCGGTGAACGGCTCCTTGGCGGCCCAGTCGTGCGAGGGCTGACCGGCGGTGTGGATCACCACGGCGATGTCGGAGCCGTATTTCTTGAAGATCTGCTCGAGCCCGGCCCGGTCCCGGATGTCGGTCTCGTAGTGGGTGTACGCACCGCCGAGGTCCTTGCCGAGGCTCGCGACACTCCAGGCGGTCGAGCCGTCTTCGCCGTAGAAGTAGCGCCGCATGTCGTTGTCGATGCCAACGACGTCGAGGCCCAGGCCGGCGAAATGCCGGGTGGCCTCCGAGCCGATCAAGCCTCCGGAACCGGTGACCAACGCGACGGACACGCCTCAACTCCAGGTGCTGCTCGGCAATCAGGGGTGCATAACGTTAAGGCTCCGCGAGTCGCGGAGCCTTAACGTCATGGTGGGGAAGGGGGGAGTTGAACCCCCACGCCCTTTCGGGCACACGGACCTGAACCGTGCGCGTCTGCCATTCCGCCACTTCCCCGGGAACAGCTGCCGGCACATATTACGCTATCCATGCCGGTGGCCGTGGGCGGTTGCCGCTCGCGGCGCCTGGGAAGACTAACACGGCGTTGCCCGCCACTCCGGTGGCGGGCTCGGTCTCCCCAGACGCCACGCGCGGCAGCGCTCCCACGGCGCTCCACGGAGACCGGCGCTGACAGTCGGTCGGTCGCCATGCGGACTGCATGTGCCCCGGCCGGATACCATCATGGCCTCGGAACCCGAGGAGGAGCCGGTGAGCGTGCTGCAACGCTTCGAGAAGCGTTTGGAAGGCCTGGTCGAAGGGGCCTTCGCCAAGGTGTTCAAGGGGGTCGTCCACCCTGTGGAGATCCTCAACGCCATGCAGCGGGAGGCGGAGGCGCACAAGGCTATCCTGGCCGGCGGGCGGACTCTGGTGCCGAACCGCTACGTGATTGACCTATCTCCCTATGACCACAGCCGGCTCGCGCCGTACGCGGCCGCGCTCGCCCAGGAACTCGCGCAGTCTCAGGCTGAGTTCATCGGTGAGCAGGCGTGGACGGTCTACGGCGACGTGATCGTCGAGATCGAGCGTGGCGACGGCCTCGACACGGGCATGTTCCGGGTCACGGCCGAGGTCTACACCGGCGGCGACGTCGCCCCGGTGCAGCAGGGCTACGACCAGCAGGGTGGCGGGGGCGGCTATCAGCAGCCCTACGACCAGGGCTACGGGCAGCCCCCGATGCACGGCGGTGGTGGCGGCGCGGGCGGGCGCAACATCCGGCTGGTCTCCGGCGATGGCCGGACGTACCCGCTGCAGATGGGCTCGACCGTGATCGGCCGGGGCGACCAGGCCAACCTGCGCCTCCCCGACGTCGGGATCTCGCGGCGACACGCCCGGCTCGACTTCGACGGTGCGCAGGTCGTCCTCACGGACCTCGGCTCGACCAACGGCACGATGGTCAACGGCCAGCGCGTCTCGGCCGTGGCGCTCAACCCCGGCGACATGATCCAGCTCGGCACGACGACGCTGACGTTCCGCGTGGACGGTTAGCCCGTTGGCCGGAGATTTCGTCGTCGAAGTCGCCCGGATCGGATTCCTCATTCTGCTGTGGATCTTCGTGTTCACAGTCGTGGGTGTGATCCGGCGTGACCTCTTCGCCGGGGCCCGATCCAGCAGGCTGGTCGCCGCACCACGGGGGGTGGGTGCGTCGACCGGTCAAACGCGGCCGGCCAAGGTGAAGCGGGGCCGCGCGGCTCACCAACTGGTGGTGACCGCGGGTCAGCTCGCCGGCACGCGAATCACGCTCGGTGATGGCCAGATTACGATCGGCCGCGCCGAGGACTCGACACTGGTGATCACCGACGATTACGCGTCGGCGCGTCACGCCCGGCTTGTTCCCAGGTCAGGGCAGTGGTTCGTGGAAGACCTGGGCTCGACGAACGGGACGTATCTCGATCGCGCTAAGGTCACCGGACCGACCCCCGTCCCCCTCGGCGTGCCGATCCGTATCGGCCGCACTTCACTCGAGTTACGGCCATGACACTGACACTGCGTTACGCGGCCCGCAGTGACCGCGGTCTGATCCGGGACGGAAATCAAGACTCCGTCTACGCCGGACCGCGGCTGCTCGCCGTTGCCGACGGCATGGGCGGCATGGCCGCCGGTGACGTCGCGAGCAACATCGTCATCGGAGCCATGGCCCCGCTCGACGAGGACGTCCCAGGTGACGCCCTCGTCGACGCGCTGCGCACGGCTGTCGATACCGCCAACCAACAACTGCGCGACACCGTCGATGCCAACCCGCAGCTCGAGGGCATGGGCACCACGCTCACCGCCATCCTGTTCTCGGGCAGCAAGATCGGCATGGTGCACATCGGTGACTCGCGCGCCTACATGCTCCGCGACGGCGAGTTCGCGCAGATCACCAAGGACGACACGTACGTTCAGATGCTCGTCGACGAGGGCCGGATCAGCGCCGAGGAGGCGAGCAGCCACCCGCAGCGGTCGTTGCTCACCCGCGCGCTCGACGGCCGCGACATCGACCCTGAATACTCCGTCCGGCAGGTGCTGCGCGGCGATCGCTACCTGATCTGCAGCGACGGGCTCTCCGGCGTGGTCAGCGCCGAGACGATCGCCGAGTCGTTGCGCGACTTCGTCGACCCGCAGCAGTGCGTCGAACGGCTGGTCGCGCTCGCGCTGCGCGGCGGTGGCCCCG
Organism: Asanoa hainanensis; assembly: GCF_900188485.1. GTDB lineage: Bacteria > Actinomycetota > Actinomycetes > Mycobacteriales > Micromonosporaceae > Asanoa > Asanoa hainanensis. The sequence goes on along the minus strand of NZ_FZPH01000031.1, from coordinate 37,691 downwards.
ACAACATCACCGTGGTCGTCGCGGACGCGACCGACCAGGACATCGTCGAGCAGGCGCCGATCGTCGGCGGTGCGGCGGCCCGCGACCGGGGCAACGCGACCTCGGCCGGCGCCGACACGCCCGCCGCGCGCGCCTCGGCGGCCCTCTCCGCGCCCCGCGCGGCGGTGCCCGACCAGAACCTGCCCGCCGAGGCCAACGGTCGCGGCGGCGCACACGAAGACGACGGCGAACGGCGTCGCCGGCGGCCGGTGCGCACGGCGGTGCTGCTCGGCGTGCTGCTGATCATCCTCGGCGGCGGCCTCTGGGCCGGCTGGCGGGTCACCCAGCAGCAGTTCTACGTCGGTGCCACCGAGGAGGGCCAGCTCGCCGTGTTCCGCGGCGTGCCGGGCCAGATCGCGGGCGTCGACCTGTCGAGCGTGCAGTCGACGAGCGCCACCAGCCTCGACGAGCTCACCTCGGTCGCGCAGGAGCGGGTCAAGCAGGGCATCCAGGCCAACAGCGAAGCCGACGCGCAGCGCCGGCTGGCGGAGCTGACGACCGACGACCCGACCAACCCCAACCTCAAGCCGGCCTGCCCGCCCGCGAACACCGCGGGTGAGCAGCTGAACACGCCGACGGTGCCGCCGGCCAGCCCGACGGTCGGCGCGACGGCTCCGACGAGCACGCCGCCGAGCAGCATCGGCTCAGCCACCGCGGTGCCTGACGGGACGCCGACCGACACCGTCCCACCGGTCATCGATCCGGCGGACTGCCGGCCGTCGAACTGACATCGTGAGTTCGCAGGCCGGTTCGATCAACACACCCGCGGCGACGGGTGAGCTTCCGCGCGTCCGTGACGTCCAGACCCGTCGCAATGCCGAGCTGGCTCTGCTCGGCTTTGCGATGGCGCTGGTCGCGGCTTACAGCGCGACCATCCAGCTCACCATGTTCGACACGATCACCGGCAACTTCTGGGTGCCGGCGGCGATCCTCAGCGCGCTGTTCCTCGGCCTGCACCTGGTGGTGCGCTACACGGCGCCGTACGCCGACCCGGCGCTCATCCCGGCCGTCGCCCTGCTCAACGGGATCGGCGTGGCGTTCCTGCGCCGGCTGGACCTGGCCGAGGCGCCGGCCGCCGAGCGGCTCACCTACCCGATCTTCGCGGGCACGGGTGGCCGCCAGCTCGCCTGGACGCTGATCGCGGTCGTGTTCGCCGCGATCGTGTTGCTCGTGGTCAAGGACCACCGGGCGATCTCGCGGTACGCGTACACGCTGGGCCTGGGCGGCATCGTCCTGGTGTTGATCCCGGCCCTGCTGCCCGGGCGGTTCTCCGAGATCAACGGCGCCAAGCTGTGGATCAGGATCGGCGGCTTCCAGATCCAGCCGGGTGAGTTCGCCAAGCTGGCCCTGCTCGCCTTCTTCGCCTACTACCTGGTGCGCAAGCGCGAGGTGCTCTCGCTGGCCAGCCGGCGGGTGCTCGGCGTCGACTTCCCGCGCGGCCGCGACCTGGGTCCGGTGCTCGCGGTCTGGGCGGTCAGTCTGCTGGTCCTGGTCTTCGAGAAGGACCTCGGCACCTCGCTGCTCTACTTCGGCATGTTCGTGGTCACGCTCTACATCGCCACCGAGCGGGTGAGCTGGCTGATCATCGGCCTGCTGCTCTTCTTCGGTGGCGCATACGCCGCGTACCTGCTGGGCGCCTCGGTCGGCGGCCCGTTCGCCAACTTCTACCAGCGCGCCGAGATCTGGCTCGACCCGTTCTCCGACCCGTACGAGCGCGGTTACCAACTCGTGCAGTCGCTGCTCGGGTTGGGCAGCGGCGGGCTGTTCGGCACCGGCCCGGGCGGCGGCCAGCCGACCAAGATCCCTGAGGTACACAACGACTTCATCTTCGCCGGGCTCGGCGAGGAGATCGGGCTCTTCGGGCTCTCCGCGCTGCTGATCGTCTACCTGTTGATCGTGCAGCGCGGCCTGCGTGCCGGTCTCGCGGTGCGCGACTCGTTCGGCAAGCTGCTCGCCGGCGGCCTAGCCTTCACGCTGGGTCTGCAGGTGTTCGTCATCGTGGGTGGAATCAGCCGGTTGATCCCGCTGACCGGCCAGACCACCCCATTCCTGTCCGCCGGTGGCTCGTCACTGATGGCCAACTGGATGCTGATCGCTCTGCTGCTGCGCGTCTCCGACGCCGCACGGCGCCCGGTCGAAGGGTCGGCTTCGGCCCGACCGAGCGGCGCGACAGCGAGTGCTCCCGCGCAACTGCACGGGGCACCCACGGAGGTGATCAAGCCGTGAACGCACCACTGCGCCGGGTCGGCGTCGTCGTCCTGGTTCTCTTCGCGCTGCTCTTCGCCAACCTCAACTGGGTGCAGGCCTACAAGGCGGACGAATACCGCAACAGCGACTACAACGGCCGGGTGCAGATCGCGGAGTACGAGCGGGAGCGCGGCGTGATCGAGGCCGGCCGCACCGCGCTGGCCACCAGCAAGCCGACCGACGGCGAGCTCAAGTACATCCGGCAGTACCCGGCGGACGAGGCGTACGCGCACGTCGTCGGCTACAACCCGGTCAACCTCGCGGCCACCGGCATCGAGCGCAGCGAGGACGAGTTCCTCGCCGGCACCTCCGACGCGCTGGTCGCCGACCGGATCTCCGACCTGTGGACGGGCGAGAAGACGCCGGGCGGCAGCGTGCTGCTCAGCCTCTCCAAGCGTGCGCAGGAGACGGCCTTCAAGGAGATGACCAACAACCGGGTCGGCGCCGACAAGGGCGCCGCGGTGGCGATCAACCCGCGCACGGGCGCGGTGCAGGCCCTCGTCTCCATGCCGAGCTTTGACCCGAACCCGCTGGTCAGCCACGACACCAACGCCGCCGAGGCGGCCTTCGACAAGCTCGACAGCGACCCGGACAAGCCGCTGATCAACCGCGCGCTGAGCGAGACGTACCCGCCCGGCTCGACGTTCAAGGTGATCGACGCCGCGGCGGCGCTGGAGAACGGCTACACCCAGCAGACCCAGATCCCGGCCGGCCCGGTCTACCGCGCGCCGACGTCCGGCACCGACATCCGCAACGCGGCCGCGTCGATCTGCCCCGAGTCGCAGGTCTCCCTGCGTGAGGCGCTGACCGAGTCGTGCAACACCGGCTTCGCCCAACTCGCGGTGGCACTTGGTGCCGACAAGATCAAGGACGAGGCGCGCAAGTTCGGCTTCGGCCAGACGGACCTCACCTGCGGGCGGCTCAACGCCGAAGGCCTGCCGGTCGCCACGAGCGAGACCGGCGACATCAAGAACCCGGACGGCGGCGACGACCCGGCCGCGCTGGCGCAGAGCGGCATCGGCCAGAACAACGTCCGGATGACCCCGCTGCAGGGTGCGCTGATCGCCGCCGCCGTGGCCAACAACGGCCGGCAGATGCGGCCTTACCTCGTGCAGAAGCTGCTCGGTCCCGACCGCACGACCTCGCACTACACGGCCACGCCGAAGGAGCTCAACGGCTCCGTCGTCAGCAGCGCGGTGGCCCGTGAGCTGCAGGACATGATGGTCAACGTGGTCGAGAACGGCACCGGCCGCAACGCCCAGATCGACAACATCGTGGTCGGTGGCAAGACCGGCACCGCCCAGTCCGCGCCGGACCGCAAGGACCACGGCTGGTTCATCGGCTTCGCGATGAAGGACGGCCAGCCGGTCAGCGCGGTCGCCGTCTTCCTCCAGGAGGCCGGCAGCGGCGGCAGCGGCGAGGCGGCCCGGATCGCCGGCCAGATCATGCGCGCGGTGGTCACCGACGCGGAGGGCAGCTGAGGTGATCAGTCCCGGGGTCATGCTCGGCGGCCGGTACCGCCTCGACGAGCGCATCGCCGGCGGCGGCATGGGCGACGTCTGGCGCGGCACCGACGAGGTGCTCGGCCGCACGGTCGCGGTCAAGATCCTGCTGCCCGCCCTGCTCGACGAGCCGGGCTTCGCCGAGCGGTTCCGGGGCGAGGCCCGCACGATGGCGACGATCAACCACCCGGGCGTCGTCGACGTCTACGACTACGGCAGCGACCAGCAGATCGCCTTCCTGGTCATGGAATATGTCGAGGGCGACGCGCTGTCCCGCACGCTGAGCCGGGTCGGCCGGCTGACCCCGGCCCGCACGATGGCGCTGGTCGCCCAGGCGGCCGACGCACTGCAGGCGGCGCACGAGAAGGGCATCGTCCACCGCGACGTCAAGCCCGGCAACCTGCTCGTACGACCGAACGGCACGCTGGTCCTGACCGACTTCGGCATCGCCCGCTCGGCGATCGTCGGCCAGCTCACCGCGGCCGGCTCGGTGCTCGGCACCGCCTCCTACATCTCGCCGGAGCAGGCGGCGGGTGCGATCGCCACCCCGTCCTCCGACGTGTACGCCCTGGGCGTGGTCGCCTACCAGTGCCTGTCCGGGCGTCGCCCGTTCGAGGGCGACAACCCGCTCGAGATCGCCATGAAGCACGTCCGGGAGACCGCCCGCCCGTTGCCGGGTGACATCCCGCCAGCGATCCGGTCGATCGTCGACCGCGCGATGGCCAAGGACCCGACCGCCCGCTGGCCCACCGCCTCGGCGTTCTCGGCCGTGTCCCGGCAGGCCGCGACGACCCTGGCGGCGCCGGCCCAGCCACACCGCCCCGTCACCCCGGCCGCCCCGCCGACCGCCGGGCCGATCTCGGGCGCGCCCGCCTCGCCCGCGCTGGCACCGAGCGGGCGGGCCACCGTGCCGGGCCCGGTCAAGCCGACCCCGCCGCGTGGCAACCCGGCCCCGCCGCCGCATCGACCTTCGTCACCCGTGGTGAGTAGTCCGGCAGCGCGCGGTGGCTACCCGAGCGTGCCGGCAAACCGGCCTCCCGCTTCCGCAGGATACGGTTACGCGTCGGTGCCCTCTGCCGCCGAGCCAAGCAGCGGAGGGCGGCGGTTACTGATCGTGTTGGCGGTGATACTCGGCGCGTTGGTGCTGATCTGTGCCGGGGTCATCTCCTACCAGCTCAGTCAAAAGAACAGCACGGAAAACAACGGCGCCCCCCCGATGGCTCCCGCGGGGAAGGTAACGACCCCGCTTCATCTACCGACCGGTGGAACCGAGGCGGCAAATGCCCCGTACCGTCTTGGAGAGCGAATCCTCCACATCGGGATGACAAGCGAAGGAATGTTGACGAGATGACGCAGGCCCGCCTGCTGGGTGGCAGGTATCAGGTCGGCGAGCTGCTCGGATACGGCGGCATGGCCGAGGTGCACCGTGGCCGTGACCTCCGGCTCGGCCGGGACGTCGCGATCAAGATGCTCCGCACCGACCTCGCCCGCGACGCGACGTTCCAGATGCGGTTCCGGCGGGAGGCGCAGAACGCCGCCTCGCTCAACCACCCGGCCATCGTCGCCGTCTACGACACCGGCGAGGAGATCGCCCCGACGGGCGAGACGCTGCCGTTCATCGTCATGGAGTTCGTCAACGGCCGCACCCTCAAGGAGGTGCTGGCCGCCGAGGGCCGGTTGCAGCCGCGCCGGGCTCTGGAGATCACCGCCGACATCTGCGCCGCGCTGGAGTTCAGCCACCGGCACGGCATCATCCACCGCGACATCAAGCCCGGCAACGTGATGCTCACGCAGAACGGCCAGGTCAAGGTCATGGACTTCGGCATCGCCCGGGCCCTGGCCAGCGGCGCGACCACCATGACGCAGACCAGCGCGGTGATCGGCACGGCACAATATCTGTCGCCGGAGCAGGCCCGGGGTGAGGCGGTCGACGCCCGTTCCGACGTCTACGCGGCCGGCTGCGTGCTGTTCGAGCTCCTGTGCGGGCACCCGCCGTTCGTTGGCGACAGCCCGGTCAGCGTGGCCTACCAACACGTGCGGGAAGACCCGCGGGCGCCGAGCGAGATCAACCGCGACGTGACGCCGCCGATCGACGCGATCGTGCTCAAGGCGCTGTCCAAGAACCCGCTCAACCGCTACCAGAGCGCCGGCGAGATGCGGGCCGACGTGCTCCGTGCGGCCACCGGCCGGCCGGTCATGGCCACTCCGGTGATGCGTGACCAGGAGACCATGCCGATGGGCGCGGCCAACGCCGCCACGGCCGTGGTCCGCGGGCCGCAGGGCGCGGCGACGCGCACGATCCCGGCCGCCGCGGTCGGCGACGCGCAGCGGCGCAAGCGCTCCAACTGGGTGCTGGGCGTGCTGAGCGTGCTCGGCGTGCTCGCCGTGATCGCGCTGGTCGCCGGCCTGCTGGTGCAGAACGCCCGGGGCGAGAAGGTCGAGGTGGCCTCGGTGCTCGGCCAGCCGGTCGCCGCCGCCACGCAGGCGCTTCAGGCCGACGGCTTCGTCGTCGAGACCGCGCGGCAGGAAGATCCCGAGTGCGCGGAGAACACCGTCACGAAGCAGAACCCGTCGGGCGGTGAGAAGGTCGAGAAGAACAGCACGGTGACGCTGACCGTCTGCGCGGGTCCTGGCACGGTGGAGGTGCCCGACCTCAAGGGCCGGACCAAGGCCGACGTCGAGCGCGAGTTCGAGACCCGCAAGCTCACGCCGGACTTCGACGAGGTCAACAGCTCTCAGCCGGAGAACACGGTCATCAGGGTCGACAAGGCCGGCACCTCGGTCAAGCCCGGCACCAAGATCAAGGTCGAGATCTCCAACGGCCAGCTCAAGAAGGTGCCGAACGTGGTCGGCAAGTCCCGCGAGGTCGCCGAGGCTCTGCTGGAACAGGCTGGCTTCAAGGTCGACGTCGAGGAAGGCCAGCCCGTCCAGAGCGAGAACCTGGCCGACAAGGTGATCGACCAGGATCCCAATGCCGACCAGGAAGCCAAGCTCAAGGACACGGTGACGATCACCGTTACGGTGTTCGAGGAGCCCGACGACCCGCCGTCGGGTGACCCGAGCTCACCGCCGGCCGGCGGCAACAACGGCGGGATCGGCGACATCCTGCCCGGCATCGGCGGCGGCAAGCCGATCATCGGCGAGGACCGGGCGCACAAGAACTAAGTCGCGCGCGCCGCGCCGCCGCCGGTCAGGCGGCGGCGAACGCGGCTCGGCGGCGGGCGTCGACCTCGGCCGAGAGCTCCGGGGCCCGCTCCAGCGCCTCGGGGTGGCCGCAGGCCGCCAGCCAGTTGGCGAGCATCAGGTGGCCGCCCTCGGTCAGCACCGACTCGGGGTGGAACTGCACGCCCTCGATCGGCAGCGTGCGGTGCCGCATGGCCATCACGACGCCGGACTCGGTCGCACCGGTCACCTCGAGCTCGTCGGGCAGCGTCTCCGGCAGCACCGCGAGCGAGTGGTAGCGGGTGGCGGTGAACGGGTCCGGGAGCCCACCGAGCACGCCCAGGCCGCCGTGGTGCACGAGCGAGGTCTTGCCGTGCAGCAGCTCCGGTGCCCGCGTCACGGTCGCGCCGAACGCGGCACCGATCGCCTGGTGCCCGAGGCAGACACCGAAGATCGGCAGCTCGCCCGCGTACTCCTTGATCACGTCGATGCAGATCCCGGCCTTCTCGGGCGTGCCCGGCCCCGGAGAGAGCAGCACACCGGCGGCGCCGGCGCGGCCGACGTCGGCCAGGTCGAGCTCGTCGTTGCGACGTACGTCACACTCGACTCCGAGCTGGCCCAGATATTGCACCAGGTTGAAGACGAACGAGTCGTAGTTGTCGATCACCAGCACGCGCATGGTGTGTTACCTCGGAAGCGGGTTGTCGGTCGCGGTCGAGTACGGGATGTCGTGGTCGTCGAGGTTCGACTCGCGCGGGTCGGCCGACGGGCCGATCAGGCCCGGGTCGTCGGCGGCCGGTGCGCCCGGGATCCCGCCCTCCTGGGTCACCTGCACGTCGTCGAACGGCAGCAGGGGCTCGGCCCACGGGAACACGACGAACCAGAACAGCGCGAGTATGCCCGTGAGCAGCACGAGCGAGGTCAGCAGCTTGCCGATGACGCCGTCGAACGGCAGCTTGCGCCAGATCCACGCGTACATCGCTCAGCCTCCCAGCTCGGCCGGGTCGCCCTGCGACTTCGGCTGGGTGCGCACCAGCTCGCCGTGCACGATCAGGCGCTGGTAGTTGTCGAACTTCGGGTTGCAGGTGGTCAGCGTGACCATCGCCTTCGTCGGCTTCGAGCCCGGCAGCATTGGGACCGGCGCGACCACCTCGACCTGGGTCGGCTTGACGATCCGGGTCTTCACGACGTGGTAGATGTACCAGTTCTTCTTGTCCTCGACGACGATGGAATCGCCGTTGTCGAGCTCGTCGAGCCGCCAGAAGGTCGCCCGGTTGCGGTGGCCCGCGACGGAGAAGTTGCCGATCTGGCCCGGCAGTGCGGTGTCCGGGTAGTGGCCGGGCGCGTAGCGGATGTCGGCCTGGGTGACCCCGTCGACGACCACCCACTGCTGGCCGAGCGCCGGGATGTAGAGCTTCGCGATGCCATGGATCTTGGAGCCCAGGCCACCCTGGCCGGCGGGGGGCGTCGGGCCGACCGTGGGGTCGTCGCCGGGCTCGTTGGCCCACTGCTGTTCGAGCGCGCCGGCCAGCGCGTCCTGCTTGCCGCCCTGGACGACACCGACACCCCAGACCTCGTACGCCGCGAAGAGCAGCACCACCAGGCCGAAGGTGATCATCAGTTCGCCGCCGACCCGGATGCCGGACCGGATGCGGGACCAGACCGTCGGCCGGGTGAGCTCGGAGTAGACGCTCTTGTAGTCGTCGCCGACGTTCTCGGCCCGCAGGCGCACGACCTTCTCGCCGCGGCGCGGCGCCGGCGGCGGGGCGGGCAGGTCGGCCGGGTCCGGCTTGTCCGGCGCCGGCGGCACCGCACCCATCACGGTGGTCAGGTCGGGTGACTGGGTGGCCAGCGTCTGCGCGCTCGGCACCCGTGGAATGACGGTCGTCTCGTCGATCACCTTCGGGATTACCGCGGTCGCGTCGGGCGACGTGACCGGCGCGGGCTTCGGTGCCGGCGCCGGCACCGGCGCCGGGACCACAGTGACCTTGGGGATCACCGCGGTCGCATCGGCAGCCGGTGAGGCCGGGACCGTGACCGCCGTCTTCGCGGTCGGCGCCGGCACCACGGGCGGTGCCGTGGCCGCGGGCGGCGGCGACGGCGGTGATGTCTTTGCGGCCGGTGCCGTGATCCTCGGGATCACCGCTGTCGTGTCCGGGCTGGCCTCGGGCGCGGGCGGCCGCAGCGTCGGGCCTGGGGTCACCGGGACGTCGCGCACCGGAGTCCGGGAGTCGGCCGGTGCTTCCAGTGGTCGGGGGTGCGGCCGTGCGGTCGGCGCCGGACGCGCCGGCACCGCGTCAGCGGTCGTCCGCTCGATCACCCGGGGGATGACCGCGGTCGCATCGTTGGCGTCGGGCGCGCGGTGACGGCCGTTCTGGTCGCCCGTCATGACGGCAAAAGCCTCATGAAGTCACCTTTGCTGATCGGAGGGCGCTTGACCCCTCGAACGCGGGTATCGTCACGTCCTTCTCCACCGTCTCTTGATAGCCGAGCTGGAAGTGATCCACAGCGTCTTTGAAGAGACGTACGCCGTCGGATTCTCCCAATGCCTGTCGCATCGCGTTGGGATCACCGATCGCCGTGATCACGAACGGTGGTGAGTAGACACGTCCGTGCAAGAGCAAGGTGTTGCCGACGCAGCGTACCGCGCTGGTGGACAAAACCCGGACCCCCATGATCGACATAGCCTCCGCACCGCCGGCCCAGAGGGCGTTGACGGCGGCCTGCACGTCGCCCTGGTGGACCACGAGATCATCGGGGCGGACCCCGTCGGGCCGGTCACCCGACCGCTGGGGCGCGTCGTCGAGCCGCACGGTCAAGCCGGGGCCGTGCACCGCGGTGAACCCGGCGGCCGGTTCCATGCCCTGCGCCCGCTGGCTCTCGGCGCGGATCGGCCCGTCGGTGTGGGCCAGCGAGTCGGTCTGGGTCTTGACCGCCTCGGCGAGCTCGCGGGCCTTCTGCTGGCTGGCCGTCACCCGGGCGCGCTCCTCCTCGACCACCTGGGCCAGCCGGGGGCGGCGATCCTCGCGCAGCGCGGTACCGTCGGCGGTGCGGGCTGTCGTGGTGAAAAGCAGCCCGGCGGCCAGCGCGATCAGCGGCACCAGGGCCGACCAGACCGTGCGGGGTTTCCGGACCCGCGCCACCCGGCGCAGACCGGCCCGCCAGACAGACGAGTTCCGCACCGGTTCCTCCTCCGTGCACGCTTGTCGATCCGGTTGCCGGATTATTCCCATAACCCGGTGCCGCCCGTCCATGGCCGCGACGCGCCGCGTTGATTACGCTAGCTGGCGAACATTATTGGCCATGGACCGTCGCCGGTTGACAGGCCCGAGCGAGGACCACAACCAGGAGAGAGCGTCGTGCCCAAGTCGCAGGTTCGCAAGAAGAAGGTCTACACCCCTCCGACCGACGTGCGCCCGTCGTCGGTCGCGGCGAGCCGCAAGCCCAGCCCGCGGTGGCTGCCGGTGACCGGGGTCGCACTGATCGCGTTCGGCATCGCCTGGCTGGTGGTCTACTACCTCTCTGACACCAACTACCCGGTGGCGTCGTGGAGCTACTGGAACCTGGCGATCGGGTTCGGTGCGATGGTCGCCTCGCTCGCGGTGTTCAGCCGCTGGCGCTGATCTCCGATTTACTAAGGTGATCTGACGACCAGGTGCGGCGCAGCTCACGTTACTGATAAGTAACTTGTGCCGTAACCTGGTCATCAGCCACACCTAGGCCAACGGAGGCTACGCGCATGGGCGTCGTCGAGATCATCTGCACGACCATCGCGGGTCTCATCACGCTCGTCGCGGTCGCGCTCGCCGTCCGCGCTGTCACGCGGATGCTCGCCGTCGTCCGGCTCGGCCAACCAGACCCGGCCCGCCTGGGCTCCTGGGGTGCCCGGACCAAGGTCATGCTCAAGGAGACCGCCGGCCACACCCGGATGTTGAAGTGGTCCGCGATCGGCGCCGCCCACTGGTTCGTGATGGCCGCTTTCATCGTGCTCTCGCTGCTCGTGCTGGAGGCCTACTTCGAGGTCGTCACGCCGACGGGCCACATTCCCTGGCTGTCGGGCTGGGTCGTCTTCGGCTTCGTCACCGAGATCCTCGGCATCCTGGGCATCCTGGGCATCTTCTACCTGATCTCGGTGCGGCTGCGGAACCGGCCGGGCCGGGCGCGCGGCCTGTCCCGGTTCACCGGTTCGACCATGTGGCAGGGCTACTTCGTCGAGTGGGTCATCGTCGGCGTGCTGGTCTGCGGATTCCTGATCCGCGGTTTCAAGGCCGCCAACGACCACCTGGACTTCCCCACCTGGGCCGCGCCGCTCTCGCACGGCCTGGGCTCGGTGCTGCCGGCCTGGGAGTCCGGGGCCCCGGTGGTCGCCGCGATCAAGATCGTCATCTCGATGACCTGGCTGATCGTCATCTCGTTGAACGTGACGATGGGCGTCGCCTGGCACCGGTTCCTGGCCTTCCCGAACATCTTCTTCAAGCGCGACCCGGAGCTCGCGGCCGGATCGGGTCTCGGCGCCCTGCGGCCGATGATGTCCAACGGCGCGCCGCTCGACTTCGAGGAGGCCGACCCGGAGAAGGACCAGTTCGGCGTCGCCCAGGTCGAGCAGTTCACCTGGAAGGGCCTGCTGGACTTCTCCACCTGCACCGAGTGCGGCCGCTGCCAGTCGCAGTGCCCGGCGTGGAACACCGGCAAGCCGCTCTCGCCGAAGCTGCTGGTCCTGTCGCTGCGCGACCACGCGTACGCGAAGGCGCCTTATCTGCTGGCCGGCGGCGGCAAGGACCTGACGGGCGAGGAGAAGGCGAGCCAGGAGCAGCTGGCGGGCGTTGACGTCCTCGCGATGGCCGAGGCCGACCGCCCGTTGATCGGCGGCTCGTCGGACGGCGGCGTGATCGACCCCGACGTGCTCTGGTCGTGCACCACCTGCGGCGCGTGCGTCGAGCAGTGCCCGGTCGACATCGAGCACGTGGACCACATCGTCGACATGCGCCGCTACCAGGTGCTGATCGAATCGTCGTTCCCGTCCGAGGCCGGCGTCATGCTGCGCAACCTGGAGAACAAGGGCAACCCCTGGGGGGCGCCGCCGAACACCCGCGAAGACTGGACCAAGGGCCTGGACTTCGAGGTCAAGCGGGCCGGCGCCGGCGACGACTTCGAATACCTCTTCTGGGTCGGCTGCGCGGGTGCCTTCGAGGACCGGGCGAAGAAGACGACCCGGGCGGTCGCGACGCTGCTGCACGAGGCCGGCGTCGACTTCGCGATCCTGGGCGAGGGCGAGACCTGCACCGGCGACCCGGCCCGGCGGATGGGCAACGAGTTCGTCTTCCAGATGCTGGCCCAGCAGAACGTCGAGACGCTCAACGAGGCGGGCGTCAAGAAGATCGTCGCGTCCTGCCCGCACTGCTTCAACACCTTGCGCAACGAGTACGGCGCCCTCGGCGGCAGCTTCGAGGTCGTGCACCACACGGAGCTCCTGTCCGACCTGGTCGCGTCGGGCAAGCTGACCCCGGTGCAGCCCGTCGACGGCGGTGTCACCTACCACGACCCCTGCTACCTGGGCCGGCACAACCGGGTCTTCACCCCGCCGCGCGAGGTGCTGCAGGCCTCGGCCGGCGGCGGAGAGCTGACCGAGATGCCGCGCAACAGCGAGCGGTCCTTCTGCTGCGGCGCCGGCGGTGCCCGGATGTGGATGGAAGAGCGGATCGGCAAGCGGATCAACATCGAGCGCGTCGAGGAGGCCATCTCGACTGGCGCCCACACGATCGCGGTCGGCTGCCCGTTCTGCTTCACCATGATCAGCGACGGAGTCACGGCCAAGCAGGCCGCCGGCGCCACCGACGGCGTCGAGGTGGTCGACGTGGCCACGGTGCTGCTGCGCTCGGTCAAGCCGGAGAGCCCGGCCGCCGCGCAGCCGGAGGCCGCCGCCGCGGGCTGACCGTTCGGCCGAGGAAAGAGAGCCGAACGGCCTGTCGCCCGTCTGGGCACGAGGTTACGTCTTGATGTGCGCACAGGACGTGCACGACGCCCGGCCGGCGACGCCTCTCTCTTTCTCGAAACGGTGTTCCCATGAACGCGATCTCGTCGCGGACCGTTGCCCGCTGGGCCCTTCTCGCCACTGCCGTGCTGCTCACCGTCGCCTGTGAGGCCAACCCGAAGCCCGCCGGCAGTCGACCGTTGGCCTCGGCGCCGTCCGTCCCGTCTCCGACTTCGGCGGCACCCACACCGGCTGAGCCGCCGGTCAAGCCGTCACCGGCCACCTCGATCCCCGGCCGCCTGTACTACCGCGACCACGATCGGCTCGTTCGGCTTACCGGCTCGGGTGTGAAGACGGTATTGCCGAACGGCGCGTTCACGGCGAATGTGTCGCCGGATGGTGCGCGTATCGCTTTCGTCGACGAGAGCGGTGGCGAGAGCGGGAACGTGATCGTCAGCGACCGAGACGGTCGGAATCGTCGGACGGTGTTTCGCGGTGCCGAACGCGACGGGTTCGAGCCCGCGTGGTCCCCGGATTCGAAGCGCCTGCTGGTCGCGAAGTACCGGAGCCCGGGGCAGCGGACAACGGGCGTCCTGACGGTCGCGACGGGAAAGTTCACCGCGTTCGCGGATCAGCGGCCCGCGCTCCACTCTCTGTGGACGGAGACCAGCACCTGGCCGAGGACCTGGTGCAGGAAGCCCTGGCGCGCACGCACCGGGCCTGGTCCCGGCTCCACGAAGTCGGCAACGCCGAGGCGTACGCCCGCCGGGTCATGTATCACCAACAGGTCTCCATGTGGCGGCGACGCAGGACGGCAGAGGTGCTCAGCGGCGACCTCCCCGAGCCGGTCGACCGGCATGGTCACGACGACACCGACTCGATCACGCGCCGGATGACCGTTGAGCAGGCGCTGCGGTCGCTCAGCCCGCGGCAGCGCGCGGTCGTGGTGTTGCGCTACTTCGAGGACCACACGGAGTCCGAGGCCGCCGATCTCCTCGGCGTATCGGTCAGCACCGTCAAGACGCAGACCGCGCGGGCGCTCGAGCACCCGCGCAAGCTCGTGCCGGAGCTGCGGCAATTCCGGACCATGGAAGGGACCGGAAGATGAATGACGACGACCTGCTGCGGAACAGCCTGACCGAAATCGGCGACCAGGCGAAGCCGGTGGACTTCGTCGACCGGTCGTTGGCCCGCTCGAAGCGGATCGGTCGCAACCGGGCTTTCGTCAGCGGCTCGGTCGCGGCCTGCGCGCTGGTGCTGGCAGGCGGGCTCGCCTGGCAACTGGGCGTGCCGGGGCGCAGCGAGCCCGAGCCGGCGGCCATGCCGACCGCACTGCCCTCCGTTACCGGTTCGCCTTCCCCCACGGCCGCCCCGCCGGTGCAGAGCTCGATTACCGGGTTGCCCGGTTGGCTGTACTACTCCGACAGCGAGCGGCTGGTCAGGGTCACGAAGTCCGGTGTGGACACGGTGTTGGTGAAGGACGCGTACGCGGCGAGTGTGTCGCCGGACGGTGCGCGCGTCGCCTTCGTCGACAAGGGCGGGAAGGTGGTCGTGACCGACCGCGACGGTCGGAACCGCCGGACGGTGTTCCAGGGTGCCAAGTACTACGGATACGAGCCGGCATGGTCGCCGGACTCCGAGCAGCTGCTGCTGGCGAAGGGCCCTGATGGGGAGGTCACCAAGGGCATCGTCACGATCGCGACCGGCCGTTTCACCCCGCTGGTGGACCAGCGGTCGGCGATCCACTTTCTGTGGTCGGCCGACGGGCGACACATCGGGTACGCCACGGGCGACTGTGACCTTGCGACTGCCGATCCCGACGGGGGCAACGCGCGTGTGGTTCCTGGCTTCGGCAGTGGCGAGCCGCAGGCGAACTACGGGCGACGGCGCAGTTGCGACCCGTACAGCATCTCCGCGGACGGTGGTCTGATCTCCGTATGGCAGCGCAAGGATCAGGAGGAGGACTCGGACATCGCCCGGGACCTGATCGCTGACACGGTCATCGACGTGCGGACGGGCGAGAACGTCGGCCTCCCGGTCAGGGGCGACGTCACCGCGATCCTGTTCCAGCCCAACGGCGACATCCTCGTGCGGACGGCGGGCAAACTGACGTTGCTCGGCCCGGACTTCAGGGTCAAGGCAGAGGTGCCCGAACCGGCTGCGGTCGAGCACCTCAAACTGCTGGCCTACACACCCTGACCGAAGACGGCGAAGGTCAAGCGGTCCCGCCATTGCCCGCGGATCCGCAGGTGGTCGCGCAGGTGGCCCTCGCACCGCATGCCGATCTTCTGCAGGACGTGGGCGGAACCCGCCGGGCATCGGCGAGGAAGGCGACGGTCTCCTCCACGCTGTTCGGTCCCCATGCCATGAACCGGGTCACGTCGGGGTCGCTGGCATATCGGTGGACCGCCGCGTGGTCGGCGTCGGTGAGCTCCCGCAGCAGCAGCCGGGAGGTGCGCAGCTCCATCAGGCGATTCCGACGCGGAGGAGGTGGACAGCCTGGCCCAGGGTCGCGCGCATCGCCGACAGTTGACGCGGCGACCAGATCGGGCGGTACGACTCCTGCCCGTAGACCCACGGCACCGCGGCGGCGAAGAGCTTGTCGTAGCACTGGTTCCGCAACCGGCCGCGGTCGTTCCAGGGCTGTCCCGTGCTGTAGGCGACGTCGGTCGCCAGGTTCCACAGGCCCAACGCGTCGCTGGGGCAAGGGTGAGCCGCTTGCCGCGCAGCCAGTCCTGCACCGGTCGCAGGTCGATCAACTCGACCTCGTCGGTCTCCACGTGCGCCCAGCCTCGGGCATCGGCCATCGCCCGGCAATCAGCCGGCGAAGCGAAGGCGTAGACCCGACCCGATCGTGCGGCCACACAGTCTTCGCCGGCGGAGTCCCGACCCCACCACAGATAGACCACGTGCACGTCGAACCTGAGGCCCGAAACCCAACCTTCGACCGGTACGACCTCCACGGGCGATGACCATGCCACATCAGGGCCTTCCGGCGTTCCGCAGCCCGCGGGGTGTGGAAAACCACAGAGGTAGCGTGCGGGGCATGGGTGGGGTGCTGAGCGCGGGCGGGCGGTTGTTCGTCGGCGTGGTTGTCGGTGCCGCCACCGCCGTCGCGGAGCTGGCTTTTCTTGGTTGGGCCGGGCTCGTCGTCCTGGTCGAGCTGACCCGCGGGCGCCAACCCACCGCCATCGAGCGGCCGGCCCGCCACCTCGTCGAGGTGCAGCGCCGGCGGATCGCGGCCTTTCTGCCCGGCGGCGGCTCGGTCGACGTGCTCGACGACTACACCGAACGCCGCGCGGTCGCGTACCTCGGGATTCGTTGGGTTGTCGGTCTGCTCGGTGGGCTCGTCGCCCTGCTCTTTCTCTACGGCCTCGGCACCGGGGTGGTCTGGGCCCGCGACCTGTTCGTCGGCCGCAGCGGCGCGCTGCTGGTCGGAGCCCAGGTGGTCGGCGGCCTCGTGCTGCTCTTCCTGGCCGTGCAGGGCTTCCTCGGGGTGGCCGCGCTGGACCGGTGGCTGGCCGGGCGGCTGCTCGTGCCCGACGACCGGGCCCGCTACGAGCGCCGGATCAGCGAGTTGGCGGCCAGCCGCGCGGGTGTGGTCGCCGCGGTCGACGCCGAGCGGCGTCGGATCGAGCGTGATCTGCACGACGGGGTTCAGCAGCGGCTGGTCGCGCTCGGGCTGCTGCTCGGGCAGGCCCGGCGCGGCACCGACCAGGACCGCTCCGACGAGCTGGTCCGGCAGGCGCACGACGAGGCCCGCGAGATCTTGGCCGAACTGCGCGACGTGGCCTGGCGCGCGTACCCGGCCGACCTCGACAACCTCGGCCTCGCCGAGGCGCTGTCCCGGGTGGCCGAGCGCGGCGGCGTGCCCGTCTCCGTCGACTGCCCGGTCGACCGGCTGCCGTCGGCGGTCGAGACGGCCGCGTATTTCGTGGTCTCCGAAGCCGTGACCAACGCGGCCAAGCACGCGCCCGACAGCCGGGTCAGCGTCGTTGTCGCACGAACCGATCAGGGGGTACGGGTGACCGTGACCGACGACGGACCAGGCGGCGCCGACCCGTCCGGCGGCGGCCTGTCCGGGCTGGCCCGCCGCGCGGCAGCGCTCGACGGCTCGTTGACGGTCGAGAGCCCGCGCGGCGGCCCGACCCGAATCACGGCGGTCCTACCATGCGGGTGATCTTGGCCGAGGACTCCGTGCTGCTCCGGGCTGGCTTGGCGCGGTTGCTGACCGACGAGGGTCACGAGGTGGTGGCCGAGGTCGGCGACGCCCCGGCGCTGCTGGCGGCGGTCGCCGCCGATCAGCCCGACGTGGTCGTCGCCGACGTCCGGATGCCGCCGACGCACCGCGACGACGGCCTGCGGGCCGCACTGGAGATCCGGGACCGTTGGCCCGCGGTCGGTGTGCTGGTGCTGTCGCAGTACGTCGAGCGCCGCTATGCGGTCGAGCTGCTCACCACCCGCAGCGACGGGGTCGGCTACCTGCTCAAGGACCGGGTCGCCGAGGTGGGCGAGTTCCTCGACGCGCTGGACCGGGTGGCCGCCGGGCGGGCCGCGTTCGATCCCGAGGTGGTCCGCCAACTGCTGGCCCGCACCTCGCACACGGACCCGCTGCGCCGACTGACCCCCCGGGAGGCCGAGGTGCTGGACCGGATGGGGCAGGGCCACACCAACGCCGGCATCGCGGCCCAGTTGCACGTCTCACAGAGCGCGGTGGAGAAGCACGTCAACGCGATCTTCGACAAGCTCGGCCTGTCGCACACGACCGGCTACAGCCGCCGGGTGCTGGCGGTGCTGCACTACCTCGGCTCCTGAGTCAGATCTTCACGTATGAGGCGAACGGCTCGCGGGCCTTGTCGATGTCACCGTGCACAAGGTCGGCCCAGGCGGTCAGGACGGCGGCCGGGTCGTAGCGGCGGCGCATCTCGGCCTTGGCCGCGGCCGACCGCTCGGCCCACACGTCCGGGTCGGCGTTGGCCAGCAGCGCGGCGGCCGCGTCGTCGACCGACTGGTGGATCCAGTGGTCGTCGTACACCTCGCGGACCCCGGGCCAGGGCCGGAACACCGGGACGGCGCCGGAGGCCATCGCCTCGGCGGCGGCCAGGTGCACGCCCTCGATGTCGCTCATCGAGAGGAAGCCGCCGACCCGGCGGTACCAGCGGGCCATGTCGCGGCCGGGTGCCTCGATGACGACCCCGCCGCGCAGCAACGGGTCGCGCTCGATGCGGTCCTGGCACCAACCCGCGTACTCCTGTTCCTCGCGGCTGGCCCACACGTACATGTTGTCCTGCGGGTTCATCGACCGGATCTGCAGCGTGAACCGCGGATCCTCGCGCCGCACGGCGGCCACGACGTCGAGCGCGAGGTCGAGGCGCTTGAGGAAGCGCTCGGTGCCGACCATGCCGATCGCGAACCGGGCGTCGGGCAGCTTCGGCCGGTCGAGCCAGTCGATGTCGAGGTAGTTCGGGATGTAGACCAGCTTCTCTTTGGGCCACCCGATCTCGTCGCGGATCCGCGGGCCGATCGCGGGCGCGATGTAGACCACGGCATCGACCTGATAAATATCGATCTTGCTCGGGTACGCCGACTCGAGCTCGAACCGGTGCAGCCGGAGGATGAGCTTCGACTCGGGCTGCTTGCGCTCGGTCAGCCAGACGGCGCTCGGCCGGACCCACTCGGCGACGACCGTGTCGGCCTTGAGCAGCAGCTCTTCGGTCTGCTCGGAGGGCGACTGCTGCGTGCGGATCATCCGCCACTCGTCGAGCGACACGTCCAGGTCGCCCCGCTGGTCCAGCCGGTGGCCCAGCTCACGGATGAACTTGAGGTCGAAGCCGGAGATCAGCACGTTGCGCCCGGCGCGCTCGGTGGCCGACTCGACGGGCAGGGTGGCCGCGACGACCTCGCGGGCGCCGCGCTCCTGGGCGGCGGCGGTCCAGTCGGGCTGGTCGTCGGGCAGGCCCGGCCGCGGCCAGGCACGGCCGTCCTGGTTCCAGTCGAGCCAGCCGGTCGGCGCCCAGTCGCCGCCGAGGCCCCGGCGGCGGGCCATCGGGCCCGAGTAGGTGTCGCTCGGGTGGCGCCAGGCGACGAGCTGCGCGACGGCGGCGGTGGTGTCCGGGTCGAGCTCCGGCAACTCGGGGGCCGCCGCGTCGGCACACGACGGGCAGGCCCGGTCCGCCGCGAGCGGCGGCAGCACGACCACCCGGGGGCGCCCGCTGGTCGCGGCCCGCTCGACCGCGTCACGCCCGAGCTCGCTGTCGGTGACGAAGCCGGCGACCCGGTCGGCGACCTCGTTGACCAACGCGCCGAACGCCGTCGTGCCGCCCTGCACGGTGCGGGTCGGCGCCAGGGCCAGCACCCAGAGGCGGTCGCCAGGAGCGCCACCCTTGAGCGCGGCGATCGCGGCCGCGATCGACTCGGCGACCACGATCGAGGCGCCCTCGAGGCCGGGGACGGCCGGCGGTGGCGGCGGCGGTGGTGGCGGCGGGGGCGGAGGTGGCGGCGGGGTGACCATCCGGTGAACCTTGCGGACGACCTTCCGCGTCAACCGCACGCCCCGCCGCACCGGCATCGGCAGCCAGTCCGCGCGGCCCTTGACCGGCGGGGGCGGCGGGGGCTTCGGCGGCTCGGAACCGGGCGGAACGTACTTCGGACCATCCCAGGTCGCATCCGTGACGGCCGTGCCGGCGGCGCCGAACGCGGCCTCGGCCGAGGCACGCCAGCAGCACACGCCGGGCACGTCGGGCCACCTGCTGTCGCGCAGCAGGACCAGACGGGGAGTGGTCGCCATCGGTTGATCCCCAAGGGTGAAAGCGAGCAGGGCGCACCTACGGTAGCGGTGCCGAAAGGGTACGTCGATGGCGCAGATCCCGGGTGCCCTCAGTAGGTACCGTGTCGGCCGCTCGGCCGGCGCAGGCGGGTGACGACGAACCAGGTCAACACCACGACGACCGTCCCGATGACCACCTTCTGGAGCACTCCCGCGTACGCCTCGACGCGCCACCAGGATTCGCCGAGCTGGTAGCCGGCCAGCACGAACACGGTGTTCCAGATCAGGCTGCCGGCCGCGGTCAGGGCGAGGAACGTCGGCACCGGCATCCGCTCCACGCCGGCCGGCACGGAGATCAGGCTGCGGAAGATGGGAATCATCCGTCCGAGGAACACCGCCTTGGTCCCGTGCCGGGCGAACCACGCCTCGGTGCGGTCGATGTCCTGCAGCCGGATCAGCGGCAGCCGGGCGGCGATCGCCCGGATGCGCTCGCGGCCGACCGCGGCGCCGACCAGGTAGAGCGCCAGCGCTCCGACGACCGAGCCGGCTGTGGTCCAGAACAGCGCCGCGACCAGGCTCAGCTCGCCACGGCTGGCGGTGAAGCCGGCGAGCGGCAGGATGATCTCGCTGGGCAGCGGCGGGAACAGGTTCTCCAGGGCGACGGCCAGGCCGGCGCCCGGTGCGCCGAGGCGGTCCATCAGGTCGACGGCCCAGCCGGCGATGCCGCCGGTGGGCTGAGGTGCGCTGGTGAGGATCATGCGAACGACGCTATGGACGCGACCGACCACCCACCATGCGGCTGACCACCGGCCCCACTGCGGAAAACCTCAGGAAGGGAAGCATGAAACAATCCCGGCCGAGGTGAACCGATCATCGACGTCGTACTGACCACCATCCTTCCGCTGGTCGGGTTCGTGCTTCTGACCGGCGCCAACGCGTTCTTCGTCGCGGCCGAGTTCGGCCTGGTCACCGTCGACCGGGCGGAGATCAACCGGCGAGCGGCCGGCGGTGACAAACGCGCCACCACGGTGCGCCGGGCACTGTCCGAACTCTCCTTCCAGCTCTCCGGCGCCCAGCTCGGCATCACGATCGCCGCCCTGCTCACCGGCTACCTGGCCGAGCCGGCGTTGGCCAAGCTGTTCCGGCCGGTGATCGAGCCGCTGGCGCACGAGTCCACCCGTACGGTGACGACGATCTTGGCTCTGGCGCTGGCCACGCTGCTCTCCATGCTCTTCGGCGAGCTCGTGCCGAAGAACGCGGCGCTGGCCCGGCCGATGTCGGCGGTGCTCGGCACCGTGGTGCCGCTGCGGATGTTCTCGGCGGCCTGCAAGTGGCTGATCGCCGGCCTCAACGCGTCGGCGAACTGGGTGGTGCGGCGCCTCGGCGTCGAGCCGCAGGAGGAGTTGGCCAGCGCGCGCTCACCGGAGGAGCTCGGGCTGCTCGCCGCGATCTCCGCCCGGGCCGGCGCCCTGCCCAGCGACACCGCGATGCTGCTGCAGCGGACCATCCGGTTCGGTGACAAGCGCGCGGCCGAGGCGATGACACCGCGGGTCGACGTCATCGCGCTGCGCGCCACGGCCAGCGTCGCCGAGCTGCTCGAGGCCGCCCGCCAGACCGGGCGCACCCGCTTCCCCGTGTACGAGGACACCCTCGACCTGGTCACCGGAGTCGCCGCCGTGCCGGACGCGCTCGGCGTGCAGCCGGCCCGGCGGGCGACCACGACGGTCGCCGCGGTGGCCCGCGAGCCGGTCTACGTGCCCGAGAGCCTCGACCTGGACGGCGTGCTCGCGGCGCTG
Source organism: Asanoa hainanensis (assembly GCF_900188485.1). Taxonomy (GTDB): domain Bacteria; phylum Actinomycetota; class Actinomycetes; order Mycobacteriales; family Micromonosporaceae; genus Asanoa; species Asanoa hainanensis. The sequence continues at coordinate 16,208 of NZ_FZPH01000031.1, read as the reverse complement.
CGGACCGCGGACGCGGACCTCGCGATCGTGGTCGACGAGTACGGCGGCACCGACGGCGTCGTGACCGTCGAGGACCTGGTCGAGGAGCTGGTCGGGGAGATCGCCGACGAGTTCGACCTGGAGGCGATCGAGGAGACGGGCGTGGTCGAGCTGACCGTGCCCGGCGGCGACCGCACCTTCCTGGTCGACGGGATGCTCCGGGAGGACGAGCTGGCCGAGCTGACCGGCTTCCGGCTGCCCGAGGGTCCGTACGAGACGCTCGCCGGGTTCTTGATGGCTCGGCTCGGGCACATCCCGGTGGCCGGCGAGACCATCCACGAGACGGGTTGGGAGTTCACGGTCGTCGAGGTCGAGCGGCACCGGGTCGAGCAGGTGCGCGTCGTCAGCCCGGAGGCCGAACATGCTTAACCTGCTGGTCACGGCGGTCCTGATCCTCGGCAACGCCTTCTTCGTCGGCAGCGAGTTCGCCCTCATCGCGTCGCGCCGCACCGTCATCGAGCCGATGGCCGCCGGGTCGCGGCGGGCCCGGCTGGCGCTCTCGGCGATGAACCAGATCCCGCTGATGATCGCCGGCGCACAGCTCGGCATCACCATCTGCTCGCTCGGCCTCGGCGCGATCGCGGAGCCGGCCATCGCCCACCTGCTGGAGAGCCCGTTCCACGCGGTCGGCCTGCCGGAGGCCGCGGTGCACCCGGTGGCGTTCGTCATCGCCCTGATGATCGTGGTCTACCTGCACACGGTCATCGGCGAGATGGTGCCGAAGAACATCGCCATCGCCGGCCCCGAGACCTCGGCGCTCTGGCTCGGTCCGGCGATGCTGGCCTTCTGCGTGGCGACCAAGCCGCTGCTGGTGGCGTTGAAATGGGTCTCCCGGCTGGTGCTCAAGCTGTGGCGGATCGAGGCGGCCGACGCGGTGAAGACCGTGTTCACCGCCGAGGAGCTCGCCGGGCTGGTCTCGCAGGCCCGCACGGAGGGGCTGCTGGGCTCCGAGGAGCACGCGCGGATCACCGGGGCCCTGGCCCTGCACGATCGCACGGCGGCCGACGCCATGCGGCTGTGGTCGTCGGTCACCACCGTCGCCGAGGACGTTTCGCCGGCTTCGCTGGAGGTGCTGGCGACCCGCACCGGCCGCTCGCGCTTCCCGGTCGTGCAGCGCAGCACCCGCCGGGTGCTGGGCTTCGTGCACGTCAAGGACATCCTCGGGTACGCGGGTGCGAGCCGGACGGCGCCGGTGCCGGTGGAGGTGGTGCGGCGGCTCACGGTCGTACCGCCGGATCGCTCTCTGGCCGACCTGTTGTTGTCGATGCGGCGTGAGCGGCAACACATGGTTCTGGTCAGTGATGGCCGCGCGCCACTGGGAGTAGTGACTCTCGACGATGTATTGAATGCGGTTGTCGGACAGGGCAATTCGGGCTTTCCTGGCGGAGGTGTTACACCGCCCGTACCCGCCTGACAGCACAGCGAATGCGGCCTTGCGGGCGCTTTCGCTTCTCTCTAATGTGTTTCCTCGGCGGCGTACCCCCCACGCCCATTCGTCTCACTACGGGAGGCATTCGCCTTGCGCGCGTCCCGGCCGTTTGTCCACGTCCTGCTGGCCGTCTGCTTCGGCCTGGTCGCTGCCGTGCTCCCGGCAGGTCTCGCTGCCGCTGAGCCGAGCCCGCAGCAGATCGAAGCCGAAATCGACAAGAAATGGCGGCAGCTCGAGCCCGTCATCGAGCAGTACAACAAGGTGCACTCGCAACTTGAGAAAAACCAAAGGAAAGCAAAAGACCTAGAAAAGAAAATCACGCCGCTGTCGTTGCAGGCCGACATCGCACTTGACCGCATCGGTGCAATCGCGGCGCAGCATTACAAAGCCGGTCCGAGCAGCGAGTTGACGATGCTGCTGAGCGGCGGCAACACCGGCGACCTGACCGACCAGCTGGCGATGATCGACATGATGGCGCGGCACGAGCAGGCGCAGATCGCCGACGTGGTGGCCGCCCGCGACAAGTTCAACGCCGAGAAGGTCAAGCTCGACGCCCTGGTGGCCGAGAACAAGAAGACCGACACCGAGCTGGCCGCGCGCAAGAAGACGATCGCCGCGGACATCAAGAAGCTCGAGGCGTCGCTGCCGCCGACGCGGGTCAACGTGGCCGGCTGCCCGAAGATCTCGACGGTCACGACCGCCGAGGGCACGGCCGTGCGCACCGCGTGCCAGCAGGTCGGCAAGCCGTACGTCTTCAACACCGACGGGCCGAGCACCTTCGACTGCTCCGGCCTGACCCTCTACTCGTGGGGCAAGGCGGGCGTGTCGCTGACCCACTACACGGGTGACCAGTGGGACGAGACGTATGCGGTGTCCAGCCCGCGGGCCGGTGACCTGGTCTTCTTCTACAGCCCGATCAGCCATGTGGGCCTCTACATCGGCAACGGCAAGATGGTGCACGCGCCTCGGGCCGGTGAGCCGGTGCAGGTGTCCAGCGTCAGCAACATGCCGATCACGGGCTACCGATCGGTGAAGAAGCGCTAGCTGTTCTTGCTTTTCGAAGCGGGGGCCTCCTTCGGGGCCCCCGCTTTCGTTTGTCTTTTCGCGTTCAGGCTTCGGGGGCGGTCGGCCAGGTGCGCCAGTTCTGCCAGGCCCGGCTCGGTGTGGGGCCGCGCTGGCCCTGGTAGCGCGAGCCGTAGACCGCCGCGCCGTAGGGGTGCTCGGCCGGCGACGAGAGCCGGAAGATGCAGAGCTGCCCGATCTTCATGCCCGGCCAGAGCATGATCGGCAGGTTGGCCACGTTGGACAGCTCCAGCGTGACGTGGCCGGAGAAGCCCGGGTCGATGAAGCCGGCGGTCGAGTGCGTGAGCAGCCCGAGCCGGCCGAGGCTCGACTTGCCCTCCAGCCGCCCGGCGAGCTGGTCGCCCAGGGAGATGACCTCCATGGTCGAGGCGAGCACGAACTCGCCCGGGTGCAACACGAACGGCTGACCGTCCGGCACGTCCACCAACGAGGTCAGCTCGTCCTGCTGGGTGGCCGGGTCGATGTGGGTGTACAGGTGGTTATTGAACACCCGAAACAGCCGGTCAAGGCGCACGTCGATGCTGGACGGCTGCACCAGCGCGGGCTCGAACGGCTCCAGCGTCAGGGCGCCCGACTTGATCTCCGTGACCAGGTCACGGTCGGAGAGCAGCATTGAATCACCCTATGGTTCGTACGTATGTACGATAGAATCACTCCATGGCTTCCTGGTCTGAGTTCGCGTCCGATGAGCCGCGACTTGCGCGGGCGATCCAAGCCCTCCTGCACCAATACGGGCCCGGCCTGGGCTACCTGGCCACCGTCCGGGCCGACGGCGGTCCGCGGGTCCACCCGGTCTCACCGGTGATCACCGATGACGGCCTTTTCTGCTTCGTCGTCGACTCACCCAAACGGCGCGATCTGGAGCGCGACGGGCGCTACGCGCTGCACTCGTTCCCGCCCGAAGACAGCGACGACGAGGCCTACGTCGCCGGGCGGGCCAAGCCGGTCACCGACCCGCGGCGGGTCCAGGCCATCGCCGTCAACCTACGTGCCGAGCCCCGGGTCGACTGGCGGCTCTTCGAGCTCACCGTCGAGGCGGCGATGCTGTCGCGGCGGGGCACGAGCCCCGAGGTGCGCATCTGGCTCGACCCGTCCGGCGACCGTCGCCGATCATCCCCGCGCCGCGTCGGCATCGCCCCGGCGCTGCGCGCACCAGCCCTGGCGCTCAACTAAGACACCGCCGGCGCCGCTCATCTGCTCTGAGCGGCGCCGGGCGGTGGTCGCTACGGTGCGCGGAAGGCGTTCCAGGCGCGGTTCATCCGCTTCACCTGGCCCGCGGTGAACTGATACATGCAGGCGTCGTCGGTGTAGTCCATGAAGTTGTGGATCGGGTCCAGCCCCGGTGCCGCGCAGGTGTCGGCGCCGATCGGGCACTCGAACTGCGCGTCGGCCTCGGCCGGGGTGTCGGCGACGTGGTCACCCTTGCCCTCGCACCCGTTCTCGAACGTGTGCATGAGGTTCAGCCAGTGCCCGACCTCGTGCGTCGCGGTGTCACCCTCGTTGTAGGGCGCGGCGGTCCCACCGGGCAGCGACTCGGAGAGGATCACGGCACCGTCGTACTTGGTGATCTTGCGCTCGGGATAGGTCGCCCAACCGAGCAGCCCGGGGTCGACGATCCCGATGTAGATGTTGAGCGTCTCCGGGCCGCCCTCACGCAGCTTCTTCTTCATCTGCACCTCGGCCGGGGTCTCCGCGAGAATCGGCGACCAGGCGGGGTTGACCACGCGGTTGACCTTCTTCAACTTGAACGAGAAGGGCGAGGCCGCGCCGCCGGTGGAGCCGCCATACGCGAGGTTGAGCACGTTCATCTGCGCGTCGATCATCGACCGGGGGATGTTGCCGGTCGCCCGCGTACCGTCCGCGGACACCACGTGGACGACCACCGGAATGGTGACCTTCTTGGCCCGCTCGTCGGCGACGCCCCCACTGCGCGCGGCGGCGGCCGCGTCGAACTCGACCTCGGCAGCGGCCACCTCGGCCGGCGACAGGTCGTTGGGATCGTGCCGCTGCGCGCCCTTACGCACCTTGAGGTTGCTACCGCCGTGGTCCTGACCAGCGACACAAACCTCACCCGCCGGCGCCGCACCCTTGGCGCTGGCCACCCCGGCAGCGCCGGCGCTGAGCACGAGGGCAAGCGCGGCCCCCGCGGTCGTAGCCGCCCGCAACGCCCACCGTGTTCCCTGAAGCGTCATTGCTCACCTCTTCCTCCCCGTGGAACAGATGTGAAAGAGGCTAGTGATGAGCATGATGTGAAGGAACGTCCGAAACCCCTGCCTCAGCCCTAACCACGCCCCTCACGGAGGGGGTTGGTGCGCAACCTGCTCAGGTTGGGTAGAGTGGCCTGGCTCGCGGGTGTAGTTCAATGGCAGAACATCAGCTTCCCAAGCTGACAGTGCGGGTTCGATTCCCGTCACCCGCTCCACCGCTGGGTTGCCCATGTCCGCGTAGAGCGCGGACGTGGGCGGTTTCGCATTCTGGCTCCGGGGCCGAGCCCCGGACACCCCACGTTCCAGCGGTCGCCGCCCCCGGGCCGCTGCTAGCGCGGAGTTCGTCGCTTGCTGGCAGGCGTCGCCGGGCGCGGCCGGTTGGTCGTTGGTGACGCGGAGTCGCTGGATCCGCATCGGTTGTGCTGGCTTGTTGCCGCAGTTGTGTGAATCGGCGGCGAGGGCTTCAGGCTGCGGCGCCACGGTGTGGTCGGAAGGCGATGTCGAGCTCCGCGTCGAGCGCTGCTGCGAGTCTGGCCAGCAATGGCACGGTGGGCGTGGCACCGCCTGATTCGAGGCGCGACAGTTGCGGTTGGGTCATGCCGGCACGCTCGGCGAGCTCGCCTTGGGTGAGGCCGAGTTCGGTGCGCCGGTCGTGGACCATCTGGCCGAGCAGAAGCGCTGCCCGCGCTTCCTCGTAGGCGGAGTTGTGCTGTTCGGCGCCGGTGCGCTCCCAGTGGGAGTGACGTGCTGTCATGGTCCTTCCGCCCTTCCGTTGTGCTTCATTGCCATTTCCGTTCGAAGATCTCGGTCGCGGGCGCATGGTCCTCGTGCCCCAGTTCGCACGTCTGCTGGGCGGCGATAGCTCGCATGACCTCGGCACGTTCGACCTGGCGGGACTTGCGGAATACGGTCAGCAGCACTACTCGAGTCTGTGGCGCGAGCCAGTAGCTGACGCGGACGGTCGACCGGTCGAGGTGAAACCGCAGCTCGCGTGTCTTGCCACCGAGATGGCGCGAGTAGGGCTCACCGAGCGTCTCCGCGCGCTCGGCCAGGATGTCGGCCATCGCTTCGACCTTGGCGTACTCCGTGAGTCGCAAGGTTTCGAGCCAGTCGCGTACCTCTGGCTCAAGCTCGATGACGTAGCGTCTCACCTTCGAACAATATACCGTCCTTGGTATATGGGCAAGCCACAGGTCAGGGTCGTCGATGGCAGATTGAGCCCAATTCCACGTAACCTGGGGCGGGCTTCCATCGAGGAGGGTCGTCGTCGAGGCGAGCGTTTGTGTTGTGGGTGGCGGGCCGGCGGGCGTTGTGCTCGGGTTGTTGCTTGCTCGGCAGGGTGTTGACGTCGTCGTGCTCGAGAAGCACTCCGACTTTCTGCGGGACTTTCGGGGCGACACCGTTCATCCGTCCACGTTGAACCTGCTCGACGAGCTCGGGCTCGGGGAGGCGCTCGCGGCTCGGCCTGGGCGCAAGGTCGACGCGCTGCGCGCCACCTTTGACGACGGGAGTGTGCGGGTCGCTGATTTCAGTCGGCTGCCCGGCGCTCACCCGTACGTTCTCTTCCTGCCGCAGTGGGATTTTCTCGATCTGCTGGCCGAGGAGGCCGCGAAGCTTCCTACGTTCAGGTTGGTGCGGTCGGCCGAGGTGGTCGACGTGATCCGGGGCCACGGAGGGCGGGTCGCCGGCGTTCGCGTCGACGATGGGCGAGAGGTGCGGGCCCGGTTCACTGTCGGTTGTGACGGTCGCGGGTCCGTGGTTCGAAGCGTGCTCGGTCTGCGGCCGAAAGAGTTCGGGGCGCCCATGGACGTGCTCTGGTTCCGGGTTTCCCGGCGGCCTGACGATCCGGTCGGGCTCGACATGCGGGTCGGTGCCGGTGGGCTGATGCTCTGCATCGACCGGGACGACTACTTTCAGTGCGCTTACGTGATCGCCAAAGGCGGTTACGACGAGATCAAGACGGCGGGCCTCGGCGCCTTCCGTGACCGGATCACCGCGCGGGCGCCGCACCTGAAGGACCGGGTGGGTGAAGTCGCGAGCTGGGACGACGTCCGACTGTTGACTGTGCGCCTCGACCGGCTGCGGCAGTGGTCCGTGCCTGGCGCACTGCTGATCGGCGACGCCGCGCACGCCATGTCGCCGATCGGTGGGGTCGGCATCAACCTCGCTGTTCAGGATGCGGTGGCGACCGCCCGGATTCTCGGTCCGGGGCTGGCCGCCGGCAGCTGCACCGACGACGACCTGCACAAGGTGCAGCGCCGGCGTCAGTTTCCGACCGCCGTGACCCAGGCAGCTCAGCGCCTCGCGCAGCGCCGCGTCGTCGATCCGCTCCTGCACCTGACCGGGCCGGTCGACATCCCCGGCCCGATGCGTCTGCTCGACCGCACGCCGCGGCTGCAGCGCATGGCCGCCCGGGCCGTCGGGCTCGGCGTCCGGCCCGAACACCTCTGACTCAGGCGCCGAAGAACTCCACCAGCAGCGGCGCCAGGGCCGACGGGGATACGTCGTGCGTCTCGCCCGGCAACTCCCGGTGCACGGCACCCGGCACCGATGATGCCGCCTCCTTGGCCGCGGCCCGCAGGTTGGCCGGGCTCGCTCCGCCGGCCGCCACCAGCGTCGGCACGGACACTTCCGCTGCCAGCGAGCGGGGGACCGAATGGTCGCCCATGATCGCGTTGTCGTAGGCCAGCGTCGGCGCGACCGCCTCGAACATCGGCCAGAACGGCTGCGTCCGCATCCCGGCCACCTGAGCCGCGGGCATTCCGATCGACGTCATGAACAGCGCGATCGCGTCGCCGTCGCGGCCGGCAGCCAACAACGACGCCAGCTGTGGCGCATAGGAGGGGTCCCGATCGGCCACGTACGGCGGCTCGTAGAGCGCGATCCGCTCGAAGCCGCGGCCGGCCGCCATCAGAAGCAGGGCCGCGCCGGACGAGATGCCGAAGCCGAAGGCGGAACCGCCCGCCGCAGCCACCAGCGCTCGCAGGTCGTCGAGCTCCCGGGATACCGAGTACGGCTGCGTGTCCCCGCTCTCGCCCCTGCCGCGCCGGTCATAGGCGTACACGGTGAAATGCGATGAAAGCACCGCCGCGAAGCCGCGCATCGGCCCGGACGCGCGGTGGCACATCGCGCCGTCGACCAGGATGACCGGCGGCCCGCTGCCGCTGCGTTCGAAGGCGATGTTCGTGCCGTCCTCGGATGTCACGAAGGCCATGACGTTCTCCCTTCCAGGTAGGCCGCGAATCGGTCCAGGCTCGTCTGGAAACCCGCCTGGGCCTCGGCGCTGCGGTATGCCTCCGGCACGTTGGTCTGATGGGTGACCACCTCGGTGCGGCCGTCGCCGAGCGCGGTGAAGGTGACCGTGGTCTTCATGCCGCCCTGCGACTCCGGCTCGATCCAGACCAGCCGGTGGGGCCGCGCGACCTCGACGTACGTCGCGCGCATCGGGTAGCTGCTGCCGTCGCGCTCGTTGACCATCGTGGTCTCGAAAGCGCCGCCCGGCCGCAGGTCGACGACGATGCCGTCGAGCGGGGTCGTCGTGCCGGTCGGACCCCAGAAACGGGTCAGGTGCGCGGGCTGCGTCATGCAGTCGAAGAGCAGCTCCGGCGGCGCGTCGTGGACGCGGCGGTAGGTCAGCTCGCCGGTCATCGGGTCTCCTCTCCAGCCCGCAACCGGGCGAGGTGCTCGTCGAGGCGGTCGTAGCGGTCGGCCCAGACCCGCCGGTGCTCGGCGATCCAGTCGGCCGCGGCGTCCAGGCGCACGGTGTCGAGCGCGCACGGCCGGGACTGCGCGGCCCGGGTGCGTTGCACGAGGCGCGCCTTCTCGAGCACCTTGACGTGCTTCGACACGGCCTGCTGGCTCATCGCGAACGGCTCGGCGAGTTGGTTGACGGTCGCGTCGCCGCGCGCGAGCCGCTCCAGGATGGCGCGCCGGGTCGGGTCGGCCAGAGCGGCGAAGACCAGGCTGAGCTCGTCGGTGGTCACCCCGCGACCCTATCTACAACTAATAAGTTTCACAACCAATTAGTTGTGTACGGCGGCGCGGTGAGATGTGTAACGATCGACGACGATGAGCCTCCTCGTGCACGCGTACGTCCGCGGCCCCGCCGGCGAGATGCTGTTCCTCGACGGTCCACCCGGCTCTGACCTGGCCGGCCCGACGACCGCGCGCACCGGCATCTACGGCGCGCCCTGCGTGGTGGCGCTGGGAGCGCGGATGCTGCCGATGCTCGCGACACAGGACGTGTACGCCGAGACCACGGCCGAGCTCGACGCCCTCGACGCCGACTGCACCCTGCTCCTCGACAACCTGGGCTACGTCTCCGCGTCGGTCGGCCGCGACCCGGACTTCCTCACCCAACGCCTGACCAACATCGCCGACGCCATAAACCGGGCCCGCTTAGCGGGTGGCGCCGTGGTGATCTGGTAGCCCGGGTCAGTCCTGGTAGGCCTTCCACAACACCATGCGGTCGCGGAGGTCGATGAGGTCACCGTCGGCGTTGAAGGTGCCGTCGCAGGCACTCCTCGACCAGCGGCGCCGCGACGTGGTTTCCCTTCTTGGGCGTCAGCCCGAAGCGCTCGAACTTGTCGACGTCGAAGCCCGAGCAGTTGCCGATGTCGACCACCTGCTCGGCCAGGTCGACGCCGGGCACGCCGAGCACGCACTCACCGGTCTCCGCCAGCGACCGCTGCGAGAAGTCCCCGGGTGAGACGACGGCCGCGAGCACGCCCTCGTGCGAGATGACCATGTGAAAGCCGACGGTCATCAGATCCGCACGGCCGGCGGCGTTCCGGGTGGAGACCAGGATCGTCGGACCGGCCTCGAGCACGCGGTACGCCTTGTCGCCTGGCAGCTGCTTCCATGCCACGTGAACGACCATAGGCGCGCGCGGCGGAGCGGGAGTCAGCTTTCGGCCAGGCCCGCGCAGTGTGCGACCGTCGCGTCGTCGCGGGCGATGCCGGCCGCCGCTTCCGTCGCGCGTACCCGGCGAATGATCTCGCCTGGACCCTGGGCCCGGACGACGGCCAGCGCGCCCGGCCAGTCGGCGGCGCCGAAGCGGTCGACGAGGCGGCTGGCGCCGTTGGTGAGCAGGGTGGCATCGGTGAGGTCGCCGGTCGGGTCACTGCCGGTGATCGCCTCGGCCGCCGTCCGCGGGTCCTCCTTGGCGAGCCAGAAACCACCCGGCTGGTTGCGGTTGGCCCGCAACGCCGTGACGTACCGGGCGCGCTCGCGTTCTTTCTTCGCGCTGCCCTCGGGTGCGGCCTCGTAGGCCGAGCCGAACCGCTCCCGCACGACGAGCTCCCGGCGATCGTGCACGACGGCCAGACCGGCGCCGCCCCGATCGAGCACCAGAACCGAGTCACCGAGTACGAGGTGGTCGGCCCGGTCGCCGGTCAATCGCAGGATGGCCACCGTGGCCGACGGGCTGCTCGGGTTCGTGAGGTCGCAGGTGTCGCGATGTGAGCCGGCCACCGCGTCGATCGAGTCGGCGAGCACGGACACCAGGTCGCGCCCGTCGGCGAGCGCCAACCGGGCGACGAGCTCGCCGCCCAACCGGGTGGTGTACCAGGCCACGCCATGCCGGCAGATCTCCTCGATCCCGCGGATTCCGGCGCCGTCGAGCAGCACGGCCGCCGCGGGCCCGGCCGCGAAGAAGTCCTCGTTGACCCGGCCCGGCTCGGCCGCCCCGGTCGCCATCGCCACTCGCATGGCCTGACGGTACACATCATCATTCGTACGCACGATGATGTGCTCTAGACATTGGTGTGTGGCACACAGTATGGTGTGACGCATGGCGAGCGATGAGATCCTGCGGATCCACCTCCAAGAGCTGCGGCGGGGGACCGTCGTCGTGGCGAGCCTCGTAGCCCTGCGCCACCCCGACTACGGCTACGCCCTGCTGCAACGGCTCACCGAGCACGGCTTCCCGGTGGATGCCAACACGCTCTACCCGCTGTTGCGTCGGCTCGAGGAGCAGGGGCTGCTGACCAGCGAGTGGAACACCGAAGAGAGCCGGCCGCGCAAGTTCTACCGGACCAGTGCCGAGGGCGAGTCGACGTTGACCCGCCTCCTCGAAGACCTGGCCGCCGTACAGACCTCGATGACCGCACTGATCCAAGGAGTGGAACGATGACATCCCTCACCGACCGCTACGTTGCGGCGACCCTACGCACCGTCCCGGCGCAGCGCCGGGAGGAGATCGCAGCCGAGCTGCGCGGTTCGATCGAGGACATGATCGACGGCCGCACGGCCGCCGGCGAGGACAGCACGACCGCCGAGCGGGAGGTGCTGACCGAGCTGGGCGACCCGGCCCAACTGGCGGCTCGCTACGAAGACCGGCGGCTGCAGCTGATCGGCCCGACCTACTACCTGGCCTGGTTCCGGCTGCTCCGGCTGCTGCTCAGCTTCGTGCCGGCGCTCGTCGGCGTGGTGGTCGGCCTGGTGCAGGCCACCGACGGCGACAACGCGGGCGGCGCGGTCGGCTCCGGCATCGCCGCCGCGATCCAGACCGCCGTGCAGATCGGGTTCTGGGTCACGCTGGTCTTCGCGATCCTGGAGCGCACCAACACCAAGCTCGACCTGCCGGCGTGGACGGTCGACCAGCTCCCGAACGACCGCCCGGACCGGCAGATCACCCTCACGGACGCCGCGGCCTCGATCGGTTGGCTCGCCATCTTCACCGCGTACGTGCCGCTCCAGCACTTCTTCTCGTTCGTCCCCGCCCGGGACGGCGAGGGCAACCTGCCGATCCTCAACCCGGAGCTGTGGAGCTTCTGGCTGCCGTTCCTGATGGTCGTCCTGATCGCCACGCTCGGTCTGGAGATCGCCAAGTACCGCGCCGGCCGGTGGACCCGGCCCCTGGTCGTGACGAGCGCGGTGCTGGACCTGGCCTTCGCGATCCCCGTCATCCTCCTGATGGCGAACGACCGCCTGCTCAGCCCCGAGCTCGTGGCCCGCTTCGACTGGCTCAGCCAGCCCGACAACCTCGACACGGTGGCCACGGTCACCATCGTGGTGACGATCGTGATCACCCTCTGGCACATCGCCGAGAGCATCATCAAGCTGCGCCGCACCGCCTAGCTCTTCTTTTCTGCGGCCCGGCCCCCCTGGGGGGCCGGGCCTTTCGCGCCGTGTTGTACGCCGGCCGCCGCGTCGAGGTGTGGCAGTGTCGTCGGTCGTGGGACGCGAACTCATCCCCGTCGAGGGTTGGGTGACCGGGCTCAGGTTCGACGGACGCCTGGTCTACCTCTGGTACGGATCCGACTCCGACGGCCAGGACTGCATCGCCGGCCGGGCCGGCCAGCTGCACACCTTCTCGTCGGAGGAGGCCTGCCGCACGACAGCGGCGGAGCGCGGCTGGCCAGGCGCCGACGGCGACGACGAGGTCGTGGAGGTCACGGACCTGGAGCCGGCGCAGGCCTGGCTACGTGGAAAGCGGATCACCCTCGACCCGCAGGCCGGTCTGGACCTGTGGAACTGGGGAGCCGACGTCGCGCACAGCACGGGTCGCGGTTTCCACACCGGCGGGGCGGTGGGTAGCGCCGGCCACGACCAGCTCTTCGCCGCCGCGGTGCCGTGGGTCTACAAGATGGAGTCCTACCGCCCGATCTGGAGCCCCCGCCAGCTGCGGGTGTTGCGGGAGGTGCTCGGTCGGGCGGTCAACCTCATCCGTGTTACGACGCTTGACGGACAGGCAGGTCGGCGAGCCAGACCTCGGCAAGATCATTCAGGGGTACGTCGAGCGCTTGGCTGAGCCCGACCACCGTGCCGAACGCGGGTGCCGGGAGGCGGCCCGCCTCGATCTTGCGTAGCGTTTCGGGTGAGATGCCGGCCGCCAGGGCCACCTCGACGAGGCTGCGACCGGCGCGCGCCGCGCGGAGCGCGACGCCGAGGCGCTGGCCCGCTGCGATCTGTTCCGGGGTGAGCGGCTGGCGAACCATGGTCGCAGGATAGCCCGCGGAGGGCGTGGTATAAAAATACCGCAGATCGTTAGGGAGGCTTTCGTGATCGAGCTCAAGTCCGCCGAGGAGATCAGGCGGATGGCGGTGACCGGCCAGTTCGTCGGCGAGTTGCTCGCCGAGCTCAGCGGCGTCGCCGCGGTCGGAGTCAACCTGATGGACATCGAGCACCACGCGCGCCGGCGCATCAAGGAACGGGGCGCGCAGTCCTGCTACTGGGACTACGCGCCGTCCTTCGGCCGCGGCCCGTTCCGCAACGTGCTGTGCCTGTCGGTCAACGACGCGGTGCTGCACGGCCTGCCACACGACTACGTCCTGGCAGACGGCGACCTGCTCAGCATCGACATGGCGGTGGGCATCGACGGCTGGGTCGCGGACTCGGCGCTCTCGTTCGTGGTCGGCACTCCCGACCCGGCCGACCTGAAGCTGATCGAGGCCACCGAGGTGGCGCTAGCTGCCGCGATCGCCGCGGCTCAGCCCGGCGGGCGGCTGGGCGACGTCTCGAACGCGATCGGCGAGGTCGCCCGCTCGTACGGGTACGGCGTCAACGGCGAGTTCGGCGGCCACGGCATCGGCCGCACGATGCACGAGTCCCCACACGTCTCGAACGACGGCCGGGCGGGCCGAGGCATGAGACTCGAGCCAGGCCTCACGATCGCCATCGAGCCGTGGCTCTGCCAGTCGACAGACAAAATCATGTACGACCGGGACGGTTGGACGATCCGCTCCGCCGACGGCTCGCGCACCGCGCACTCGGAGCACACGGTCGCGATCACGGAGTCGGGCCCCCAGGTCCTGACCCTCCGCCCCACCTCGGGCGCGAGCTCGGCCGCCACTTCCGCCGAGAAGCCGGCCGCAACCTCCTGACCTGCCGAGCCCGTTCGGTTCGGACGGCCGTCTGGTGCGTGGGGTTTCGGCCACCCGGCGGGCGGCGCACCTGGCCGGTCGCGTCGATGCGAGGTGGTGCGGGCGGGTTCTGAATGTGCCGGCCTGGTCCAGCCGCGTCGGCCTGCCCACGCCGCACCGCCTGCCGGCCGAGTCGGTGGCCACGCTGCGGGCCGCGTCGGCGGGGTGGCGCGTTGCCGGTGGTGGTGCCGGCGGGACCCGAGGTGGACCAGGTCGCGTGGTGGCTCGGGACCACCGACACCCGTGCCGCCGGATCGGGGCTGGCAGCACGACAGCCGGGGTCCGCTCGGAGCACGGCGTCTTACGCGGGTGGCCGTGATCACCGCGGCGCGGCACAGGGATCGTCCCGCGGCGTGCACCGACCCGTCGATCGTCGTCAGCCGCGAGCCGTGGGTGAGGCCAAGCGCGGAAGATCGACTTCTCGGATCCAGCGCGGATCGGCCGGGCGCACGCGCTTGACCCGCGTTTACGCGCCGGACCTCGGCAGGGCTGGCGCACTGCGTCCGACTCGAGGGCTTGCGGTCGGGCAGGATGGTCGCCTGATCCGAAGAGGCGCCGTGACCGCCAAGGTCAATCTCGGTGTCTGCGAGTGCCGTTGACTTGCGGCACTGCCGTCAGGTCGGCACGTGGTTCCGTCGGTCCGCGGTCCGCCGGAGGGCCGCCGTGTCCGGTCGGGTCTAGTCCGGGTCCGGTCGGCTGGCGGTCGGCCCGACTGCCGGTGCCTGGGACTGCGCAGGATCGAGGCGTCGCCGATGGGTCGGCTGCCGCCGTCGCCGCCCGTGGCATCTGGTCCTTGCAGCGAGGGCGTGGCCGGTACCGGCAGCATCCTAGGCACCACGGCGACGCAGATCTTCTCCGACCAGGACTGCCCGGTCTACGCGACCTCACCACGGCGATCCCGCCGGTCTACGCGGAATATGCCACGTTCTACCCGCTGAACCGGATCAGCTTCGCTGCCCACGAACGTGCCGTGGTCGACGTGTTGATCGCTCAGACCCCGCCTCAGCCCTGGTGGCTGGGCTACCTGGAGACCCGGCTCGCGACCTAGGCCGCTAGGCCACGGCACGGCCAACTGCAGTGCCTTCTGGCTGCGTCGGTTGGCGAGGTCGGAACTGCCGGGCCCGTGGTTCGAGGGGCGACCGGGGAACCGCCCGCGGGGGTCCCTGGCTATGTCGGGGGAGGGCGGGACTTCGTGTTGGCTCGCGACAAGACCAGTTCCGCGCTTGGCCGGTCGAAGACCTGCGGCCGCGTCGAACGTCGGCGACGGGTGGTGGCATGGAGCCGAGAGCCGGCAGGACGAGCTGTACTGACGAGGCCAACCGAGCTTCGCCCGCGTGCCGGTCTCGGGCGGGGCGAGCTCCGAAACAAACGAAACCCCGCCTTGGCAAGAACTGGCAGCCGGAGGCCGTCCGCTGCGCGGCGCTAGCCGGATGACCTGACTTGTAGACCGGGAGCGACTACGGCGGTTTCGCTGCCGCGACGCGTGGGTCGTCAACGCGGTTGCGGCTTGGGCGGCTCGTCGAGGCCGCTCACGCGGGCGGCTCGTGGCGGGTGCGTCCGGTGGCGACGTACACCCGGACCTGCACGTCGGAGACGACCACTGCGACGTTGGCGGCATCCGCATCCGACCCGAAACGCCTGAGCACATCGGCGTCACCCCGCCGCCCCTGTCCGGACGCCCGCCTCGGCCACCTCAGGCGGCGACTTCCTCGGCGGCGTACGCCTGCAGGTCCAGGACCGGGACTCCTTGTCCTGCTCCAGGGCGACGACGACCTCGGCCGTCACCCTGGTCGCGCCGGCCGCAGGTGGAGCAAGTGGACATGGACCAACCCTGATTTGCGTTTCGGGGACGTCCAACGTAACTTTCTCTCTGCAAGCGGAACACCGGACAAAACGACCGGGGGGATGCAGGCACCACTACCAGGCAGTTTGCTGGTGGAGGGTTCGGGCGGTGCGATCGACCGGCTAGACCGGATTTGAGATTGCGAAGCCGACCGGGTAAAGTAACCAAGCCGGCAGGAGCCGGGCGGGATGATCCGAGAGCCCCTCACGGGAGCGACGGAATCCGGCCGGTCTGCAGGATTCCTAGCAACAAAACGGGAGCGGATCTTCGCGCCCAAGTTGCGGGATCTCGGGCGAAGCGCAAGAAAGCCGAAAATGCCGGCTTGACAGCGCGAAAACGACCGAGTAAGCTGGAGAAGTTGTGCCCCGCAGGGCGCGGCCGAGAAATCGGCCACGAACTCGGTGTGTGTTTGTTCTTTGAGAACTCAACAGGGTGTTTGATAAGCCAGTGCCAATTGTGTTTGATTTTGGCATCCGTTAATTATGGTTGCCAGGTCGCTTTTTAACAAAGGTTTTTGTTGGAGAGTTTGATCCTGGCTCAGGACGAACGCTGGCGGCGTGCTTAACACATGCAAGTCGAGCGGAAAGGCCCTTCGGGGTACTCGAGCGGCGAACGGGTGAGTAACACGTGAGTAACCTGCCCTGGACTTTGGGATAACCCTCGGAAACGGGGGCTAATACCGGATACCTCCTTCTGGCCGCATGGTTGGTTGGGGAAAGTTTTTCGGTCTGGGATGGGCTCGC
>NZ_FZPH01000033.1 GCF_900188485.1 Asanoa hainanensis | reverse complement strand
GGTTGGCGATGATCTAACGGCCCAGGTGCTACCCGGCCATCCAACAACCAGGCAGCACCAGGATCACCCAATGAGCAACGGTCGCGCCCACGACGGACCTGGGAGCCGAATTTGGTGTTGATCTGTCGTTTGGGCCCGGCTCGGGAGCCGAATGTGATGTTGGTTGGTCTATGGGTGTTAGGCAGGCCACCGGGGGGTTGATTGGATATCGGTTAGGGGCCAATTCCCCACTACTCTGGCTTGGCGAAGGTTTCGGCGAGAAGGAGTGTGGCCACAGTGACCGAGTCCACCGAGCAGGGCGGCGTCACCGGTACGTCGCGGGTCAAGCGTGGGATGGCCGAGATGCTCAAGGGTGGTGTGATCATGGATGTGGTCACGCCGGAGCAGGCCAAGATCGCTGAGGACGCGGGGGCCGTCGCGGTCATGGCGCTCGAGCGGGTGCCGGCTGATATTCGGGCTCAGGGTGGGGTTTCGCGGATGAGCGATCCCGACATGATCGACGGGATCATCAACGCCGTCTCGATTCCGGTGATGGCCAAGGCTCGGATCGGGCATTTCGTCGAGGCGCGGATCCTGCAGGCGCTGGGGGTCGACTACGTCGACGAGTCCGAGGTGCTGACGCCGGCCGACTACAGCAACCACATCGACAAGTGGGCGTTCAGCGTGCCGTTCGTGTGCGGCGCCACCAACCTGGGTGAGGCGCTGCGGCGGATCACCGAGGGCGCCGCGATGATCCGGTCGAAGGGCGAGGCGGGCACCGGTGACGTCTCCAACGCGACGACCCACATGCGCAAGATCGGTGGGGAGATCCGGCGGCTGACGTCGCTGTCCTCCGACGAGCTGTACGTGGCGGCCAAGGAGCTGCAGGCCCCGTACGACCTCGTCGTCGAGGTGGCGCGGACCGGCAAGCTGCCCGTCGTCCTGTTCACCGCAGGCGGCATCGCCACCCCGGCCGACGCGGCGATGATGATGCAGTTGGGTGCCGAGGGCGTGTTCGTCGGCTCCGGCATCTTCAAGTCCGGCAACCCGGCCGAGCGCGCGGCCGCGATCGTCAAGGCGACGACCTTCCACGACGACCCGGACGTGCTCGCCAAGGTGTCCCGCGGCCTGGGCGAGGCCATGGTCGGCATCAACGTCGACGAGATCCCGCAGCCGCACCGACTCGCCGAGCGTGGCTGGTGAGCGGTCGCCCCGTCGTCGGCGTGTTCGCCCTGCAGGGCGACGTGCGTGAGCATGTACGCGCGCTGACCGCCGGTGGCGCCACCGCCGTGCCGGTGCGCCGGCCCGCCGAGCTCGACGACGTCGACGGCCTGGTCATCCCGGGCGGCGAGTCGACGACGATGAGCAAGCTGTCCGTCGACTTCGGACTGTACGACCCGATCGCGAAACGGATCGCCGACGGGATGCCCGTCTACGGCTCGTGCGCGGGCATGATCATGCTGGCCTCGTCGGTGCTGGACGGGCGTCCCGACCAGCGCAGCTTCGGTGCGATCTCGATGACGGTGCGACGCAACGCGTTCGGTCGGCAGGTGGACTCGTTCGAGGCGCCGGTGTCGGTCTCGGGCCTGTCCGACCCGTTCCACGCCGTCTTCATCCGGGCGCCGTGGGTGGAGTCGGTGGGCGACGAGGTGTCGGTGTTGGGCTCGATCTCGCGCGCGGGCGCCGACGGGGTACGCGCGCCGCACGTCGTGGCGGTGCGGCAGGGAGCGGCGCTGGCGACGTCGTTCCATCCTGAGCTGACCGGAGACCTTCGCCTGCACGGGCTCTTCGTGGAGATGGTCCGGGAAGCGGCCTGAGTACGGGTTTCCGGGCAGCGATCCCTCGCGCTTGGCACCGTCCGGGTCGCCGGTCCATCCGGTTACGTTGGGCGAGGAGCTGCCCGCTGTCGCTGGCCAGCGAATGTGCCGGGTTGGGTGTGACTCTGCGCTGCGTCGGAGGTCCGCTTCGCGTCGCGGCTTGTGTCTTTGAGCTTTCCCACGGCGGACCTGGCAGGGTCGGGCCCCCTCGGGCCCGGCCCGGTCCCCGGGAGCGACGGTCGCGCCCACGGCGGACCCGGGACATGACCTTGATCTTGTTCTTGGATCATCTCGGCTAAGCCGGCTGGGTCGTGCACGCGTCTCGTCGGTAGACTTGGTGGCTTGGGCAGCCCAGCCCGCCCGTTTCCGCTGCCCAACTGGGGTTATTTCGGAGGTCATCCATGTCCGGCCACTCAAAGTGGGCGACGACCAAGCACAAGAAAGCCGTCATCGACGCCAAGCGCGGCAAGATGTTCGCCAAGCTGATCAAGAACGTCGAGGTCGCGGCGCGCACCGGTGGTGGCGATCCGGCCGGTAACCCCACGCTGTACGACGCTATTCAGAAGGCCAAGAAGAGCTCCGTTCCCAACGACAACATCGACCGCGCGGTCAAGCGTGGGTCGGGGCTCGAGGCCGGCGGGGCCGACTACCAGACGATCATGTACGAGGGTTACGGCCCCAACGGTGTCGCCCTGTTGATCGAGTGCCTGACCGACAACCGCAACCGGGCGGCGACCGAGGTGCGCACCGCGCTGACCCGCAACGGCGGCTCGTTCGCGGACGCCGGCTCCGTGTCGTACATGTTCACGCGCAAGGGTGTCGTGATCGTCCCGAAGACCGGGCTTTCCGAGGACGACGTGCTGCTGGCCGTCCTCGACGCGGGCGCGGAAGAGGTCAACGACCTGGGCGAGGCGTACGAGGTCGTCTCCGAGCCCACCGACCTCGTGCCGGTGCGGACGGCGCTGCAGGACGCGGGGATCGACTACGAGTCGGCCGAGTCGTCGCTGGTGCCGAGCGTCAACGTGCCGCTCGACGAGGAAGGCGCCCGCAAGATCTTCAAGCTGATCGACGTGCTCGAAGACTGCGACGACGTCCAGAACGTGTACGCGAACTTCGACGTGTCCGACGACGTGATGGCCCTGATCGACGCCTGACGCACGGATTCGCTCCCAAGACCCCCGACGAGACTCGGGGGTCTTGTCATCTCAATTGGCAGGCAGGTCACACGCATATCCTGGCTGCCGGCTGGATATCCGTTAGGGTCGTGGATATCCTCCGCTTGGAGGTGTTGGAATGGCGAAGACCCTGATTGACGTTGACGATGATCTTCTTGCGGAAGCAACGACGGCTCTGGGCACCGCGACGAAGAAAGACACGGTGAACGAGGCGCTGCGGCAAGCGGTCGAGTCTTCGCGGGAACGCCGACGCGTGGCGTTGGAAAGCCTGCAGCGCCTCGCGGATGAGGGTGGGTTCGACTTCGACCGGCTCGACGAGCTCGACAAGTGAAGTACCTCGTCGACACGAGCGCGCTGGTCCGAATCATTCGGCGTCAGGTCGATCCGGTTTGGTATGACGCGGTCGATCGAGGGCTTGTCGCTATCTGTGATCCCGTGCTCGTCGAGACGCTCACGATCGCCGACGCCAAGAGCTACGCCCGGGCCGAGGAGGAGCTCCGAGCCGCCTACCCCTGGGTTCCTGTGCCGGACGACGTGTGGGCCATGGTCACATCCGTGCGACGTGAGCTGGCGTCGCAGAGCCGGCATCAAGGACTTTCCGTCGCAGACCATCTCGTGTGCGCCACCGCGATTCGTCTCAAGCTCGTCGTGCTGCACGAGGACGCCGATTTCGAGACCGCAGCGCGCCTGATCCCACAACTGGCGCAGCATCGGATATCCATAGGGTTGTGATCTCGCCTCGTCGGAGGTGTCCGACGACGTGATGGCCCTGATCGACGCATTCGGCTTAGGCGGGGGCGGGGCGTGTCAGCTGATCTGGCCGGGTTGATCCGGTCCTACCTCGATGAGTGGACGGTCCTCGACCCCGCGAACCCGGAGCGAGAGTCGCCGGCGAACACCGTGTGGTTCGGAATTCCGCCGGGGCCTGTCGATGCTGACCTGGTCTCCCAGGCACTGGTCGACGTCGGCGCGGGGCTGCGCGCGCGCCACGGTGGCGACGACGGGACTGCCACGTTCTATGCCTGGTACGACGAGCAGGCTGGCCAGCTTCGCTGTTCGATGCGTTCGACGGGTCCCGACGCGTTGCCCTTCGGCGGTCGCTTCGAAGTGGTGCTCGACCCGTCTCCGGTCGTGGCGCTGATCGCGGCCGATCCGCATCCCGGAGTTGTGGCCTGGTCAGATCTGGAGCCGGCCACCGCTGGCGACACCGCACCCGAGCACGTGTTCCCGGTGTTCGTCTCAGTCATTCGGCCAGTTCGCGGTCGGTCTTCGCGCGCATGATCCACGTCGTACGTGGGCTCCGGCTCGTGACGCCCGCCGGTCGCGCGGCCCTCCTAAGGTGGGTCGGTGCGCGGGATCGAGTGGACTGAGGCGCGTTGGCGACTGCTCGGGCGGTTGCGGTGGCTGGCGCCCGCGATCTGTCTGGGTCTTTTCGCGTGCAGTTGGTTGCTGACGCGGCTGACAACAGTCTGGTTTCAGCAGGAGGTCGCCGCCGGCACCTCGTTTCCCTTCACTGGTGAGGAGGGTGATCGGGCGGCGATCCCGGCATTCGTCGGCGCGTGGACCTTGCTGTGCGCTCTGCTGATGGCGGTGGCCGCGCTCCTTGCCGGCCCCTTGGCCGGCTCACCGGCGGGCCGCGTACCGCCGTCGGTGTCAGCTATGCCCTGCCGGCCCTTGTTCTGGTCGGGCCGGTGGTTCTCGTCGTGGGTGCGCTGGCCAACGACGAGGCCGCTCGCTACGCGTGGTGGTACGGACCAGTCCTGGTCGTCGGCAGCGTCGTCGCGGGGTTCTTCTGCGTCGCCGGCGCGGCCGCCAAGGCGCCGGACTGACTTGTTGGGTTATCCACAGTCCACAGTGGTCGAACGCGAGACTTCTCCCGTCCGCCGGTAACGTGAGCAGCGTGAACGAGCCGCGCACCGCACCCGCCTGGTTGGCCGACGCCATCCTTTACCAGATCTATCCGCAGAGCTTCGCCGACTCCAACGGCGACGGGATCGGTGATCTCGCCGGCGTTCTCGAGCGGCTTGACTACCTGCAGTGGCTGGGTGTTGACACCGTGTGGTTCAGCCCGTTGTTCCGTTCGCCGTTCGCCGACGCGGGCTACGACGTGAGCGACTACCTGTCGGTCGCACCGCGCTACGGCGGCAACGACGACCTGGTCGCCGTCGCCGAGGCCGCGCGGTCGCGGGGCATCCGGGTCATGCTCGACCTGGTCGCCGGGCACACGTCCGACCAGCACCCGTGGTTCCGGGCGTGGGCCGACGATCCGGCCGACGACCGCTACATCTGGTCGCCGAAGGTGGGCTCGCCGGCTGGTGCGTGGGCGCCGACGCCGGGGAGCCGCGGCGGCTACTTCATGCTCAACTTCTATCCGTGCCAGCCGGCGCTCAACTTCGGCTATGCCCGCGACGACGCGCGCGAGCCCTGGCGGCAGCCGGTCGACGCGCCCGGGCCGCGGGCCAACCGCGAGGCGTTGCGCGAGATCATGGCGTTCTGGTTCGACCGGGGCATCAGTGGCTTCCGGGTCGACATGGCGTCGTCTCTGGTCAAGGACGATCCCGGGTACGTGGAGACGGGCCGGCTCTGGGGCGAGATGCGCACCTGGATCGACCGCGCCTATCCCGACAACGTGTTGATTCCCGAGTGGGGTGACCCCGCGGTCGCGGTGCCGGCCGGCTTCCACGCCGACTTCTTCCTGCACTTCCGGGGCAACGCGCTGCTGTCGCTGTGGCACCTCGGCGTCGGGACGGCCGACCCGGCGTGGCCGGCGGAGCCCGCCTTCTTCGACGCCGAAGGGCTCGGGGCGATCACCGAGTTCGTCACCCAGTGGCAGAACGCGGCCGAGGTCATCGGCGGCACCGGCCAGATCGCGCTGCCGACGGCCAACCACGACTACGCCCGCCTGGTCACGGGCAGCAGGTCCCGCGAGCACGTCGGCGCCGCGTACGCGTTCCTGATGACCTGGCCGACCCTCCCGACGATCTACTACGGCGACGAGATCGGCATGCGCTACATCCCGGACCTGCCCGACAAAGAGGGCAGCATGCTGGCGCCGCTCAACAACCGCACGGGCTCGCGCACCCCGATGCAGTGGGACGCGTCGCCCAACGCCGGCTTCTCGACGGCGCCGGCCGAGCAGCTCTACCTACCGATCGACCCGGACCCGGCCCGCCCGACGGTTGCCGCCCAACGGGAGGACGAGGGTTCGCTGCTCAACCTGGTCCGGCGGCTGATCGCCCTACGCCGGGCCACGCCGGCGCTGGGCAGCTCGTCGCCAGTGGAGGTGCTGCACTCCGGCTACCCGTTCGTCTACACGCGCGGCGGCACCCACCTGGTGGCGATCAACCCCCGCCGGGAACCGGCCACCGCGTCGCTGCCGGCCGGGTTGGTGGGCGACGGGGTGCGGGCGCTCGAGGTAAACGGCGCCCGGCTCGCCGAGACGGAGGTGAAGATCGACGGCTTCGGCTACGGCATCTACGCCCTCTGACCGCAACGCGGCACGGTCGTCCTGAAACCAGGGATCCGGAATTGGACTGTGTGGGCCGGTGAGGGTGGGGGATAGCGTCGTACGCATGGATCTTGCTGCTGCGCAGGAGCTCTGGGAGCCGATCCCGGGCTGGCTCAACACCGCCAGCTATGGACTGCCGCCGAAGCCCGCCTGGGACGCTCTTCAGGTCGCGCTCGATGACTGGCGGGTTGGGCGCACCTCGTGGGAGCCGTGGGACGAGGCGACCCAGCGCTGTCGGGCGGCGTACGCGCGGATGATCGGGGTGCCGCTTTCGCACGTCTCTGTCGGCAGTGCGGTCTCGCAGCTCGTGGCGCCGGTCGCGGCCGCGATTCCGGCCGGTGGCAAGGTCGTGGTGGCCGACGTCGACTTCACCTCGATCGTGTTTCCGTGGGCGGCGCACGGCCTCGACGTCGTCGCGGTGCCGGTCGAGAAGCTGGCCGGCGCGGTCGACCCGAGTGTCGACGTGGTCGCGTTCAGCCTGGTGCAGTCGGCCGACGGCGTGATCGCGGCCTACGAGGAGATCGTCGCCGCGGCGCGGGCGGCGGGTGCGTTGGTCGTCGTCGACGGTACGCAGGCCTGCGGGTGGCTGCCGTTCGACGGCTCGCTCGCGGACGCCGTGCTGACCGGCGGCTACAAGTGGCTGATGGGGCCGCGCGGCACGGCTTACGGCTACTACTCGCCGGCGCTGCGGGAGCGGATGACGCCGTCGGCGGCCGGCTGGTACGCGGGTGCCGATCCGCACGCATCCTACTACGGCCTGCCGTTGCGGCTCGCCGACGATGCGCGGCGGTTCGACATCTCGCCGGCCTGGCACAGCTTCGTCGGCTCGGCGCCGGCGCTCGAGCTGATCGAGGAGATCGGTGTCGCCGCGATCCGCGACCACAACGTGCGGCTCGCCGACCGGTTCCTGGTCGGGCTCGGCAAGCCGCCGGCGGGCAGCGCGATCGTCACCGTCGACGTGCCCGACGCCAAGGCCAAACTGGAGCGCGCGGGCATCCGCGCCGCCGTGCGGGCCGGGCGGGTCCGCGCGAGCTTCCACGTCTACTCGACCGACCACGACGTCGACCTGACACTCGAAGCACTGTCCCGCTAACAACCCGCGACAGCGCAGCTATTGCGGCGCTATTCCCGCCATCAGGACGTCGATGACCTGCTCCGGCATTTTGTCGGCGTCCAGGTCCGGGTGCCAGCGCAGTACGCGTTGCACCAGGATCGGGCCGATCAGCATCGCCAGGACTAGCTCGATGTCCAGGTCCGCCCGCAGCTCGCCGTTTTCCACACCACGGCGCAGGACCTCGCGTACCCGGTTGCGGCGGGGCTCGATGATGTCCTGGTATGCCTGGTAGTGCTCTTCGCTCCGCATCAGGTGCGGCACGATGCACGGCATGATCTTCGCGAAGCGCGGGTCGTGGTTGGCCGGGCCGACCTGGCTGAGCAGCGTGATCAGGTCGGCGCGGACCGACTCGCCGGCCACCTCGTCACCGGGGTGCTTCAGGGTGGCCAGGGCGTCGTGGAGGAGCGCCTCCTTGCCCGGCCAGCGGCGGTAGATCGTCGCTTTGCCGACCCCCGCCCGGGTGGCGATGGCCTCGATCGACAGGACCTCGACCGACGTGCCCTCGGCGAGGAGGTCGAGGGTCGCCGAGATGATGGCCTCGTCGACGCGGAGGCTCCGCGGGCGACCCGGCGCCCGCGGAGCTTCCTCGGCAGCTGGCATGTGGTCCATTGTTGCTGACCTCAGCCGGCCGTGGCCAACTCTTCGGCCTCCACCTCGACGGGCTGGACGTGATCCGCGCCCGCCTGGCGGCCCGGCATCCAGACCAGCGCCGCGACGATGCCGACGGCGAGGATGATGGCGCCTCCGCCAGCCGCCCAGTGCATCGCGGTCATGAACGCGTCGTTGGCCGCCGCGATCAGGTTGTTGCCGGCCGCGCCCGCTCCGGATGCGACGCCGTACGCGCCGGAGATCGACTCGTTGGCCACCTCGCGGATCGGTCCGGGCAGGGCGGTCGTGGTCGGTTCGATCTGGCCACGGTAGACGGCCGCGAGGATCGAACCCAGGATCGCGATGCCCAGCGCGCTGGAGACCTGGCGGATCGTGTTGCTGACCGCCGAGCCGACGCCCGCCTTCTCGCGGGGGAGGGCCGACATGATCGATTCGGTGGCCGGCGCCATGATGTTGGCCATGCCGACGCCCTGGACGAAGAAGTCCAGCAGCAGGAACCAGACCGCGGTCTGCGCGTCGACGAAGACGAAGCCGATCAGCGACAGCGTCACCAGCGACAGGCCGGTGGCGGTGACCGCCTTCGCGCCGAACCGCTGCACCATGGCGTGGCTGCGCGGCGCGAAGATCAGCTGAGCGATGGCGAAGGGCAGGAACAGCAGGCCCGTCTGCAGCGGCGAGTAGTCGCGCACCAGTTGCAGGTAGAACGAGCTGAAGAAGAACACGCCCATCGACGCGAAGAACGTCAGGCCGATCGCGGCGATCGGTGCCGAGAAACGCGGGCTCTTGAACAGGCGTACGTCGAGCGACGGGAACGCGACCCGCGACTCGTGCCAGACGAACGCCGCCAGGACCGCGAGGCCGCCCAGGCCGGTGATCAGCACCTCGGGCTGGCCGAAGCCGTCCTCGCCGCCCTTGATGATGCCGTAGGTGAGGCCGACCAGGCCCACCACCGACATCAGCACGCCGAGGATGTCGATCCGGCCGGGGCGTGGGTTGCGCGACTCCGGCACCAGCAGCGCGACCGCGATGAGGCCGACGATGACGACCGGCACGTTGATCAGGAAGACCGAGCCCCACCAGAAGTGCTCGAGCAGCGTGCCGCCGAGGATCGGGCCGATCGCGATGGCCAGGCCGACCGCGCCGGACCAGACACCGATCGCCTTGCCCCGCTCGCGCGGGTCGAAGACGTTGGAAATGATCGACAGCGTCACCGGCATGATCGCCGCACCGCCGACGCCCATCAGCGCGCGGGCGCCGATGAGTTGGGCCGGGCTGTGCGCGTACGCCGAGAGCAGCGACGCCAGGCCGAAGAGCGCGAGGCCGACCAGCAGGAACCGCTTGCGCCCGAAGCGGTCACCGAGCACGCCGAACGAGAAGAGCAGACCCGCGAACACCAGCGTGTACGAGTTGATCGCCCATTCGAGCTCGCTCTGCGTCGTGCCGAGCCCGTGCACCGGGTCGGCGAGCGTACGCAGGGCGACGTTGAGGACCGTGTTGTCCAGTACGACGACGAGCAGGCTCACCACCAGCACACCGAGGATCGCCCAGCGCCTCGGATGTCCGGTGTTGGCGGATTGCTCCACGTCCGTCTCCCCCCGATAGTTCTTAGTTCTGATTACGAAACGGCACAGGTTCGTATCGCATGGGAAAGGTACGCCTGGGAGATGCGATACGGAACGGTCTCGTATCAACTTGTGAGCGCCGTCACGACTGGGGCTTGCGGGGCCGGCCGGGGCGGCGATGATGGTGGGGGATGCGCGTGGAGGAGGGCGCCGTGGTCGACCTGCTACCGAAGATGGCCCCCGAGGCGCCGGACGGGTACGTGTCGTTCGTCGGCCGCCACCTCACCGCACTGCGCCTGGAGTCGGCCCAACTCGCCGGCGACGCCTGGCACGCGGAGGAGATCTATCCCGAGGCCCTGACCGACGTAGCGGCCCGGTGGCAGTGGCTCGAACTGCGCGCGCACTGGTTCGGCCGACCCGGCGCGGCGGACGACTACCTGCGCCAGGTGCTGGCGAGCCGCGCCAAGCGCTGGCGGGCCGAGCAGATCTACGAGGTCGAGATGGTGGTCCTGCGCGCCGACCCCGCGGAGGCTGCGGACGGAGTGGCGGAGCCGTGTCCGGCGATCGGTGCCTCGCCCGACCTGGGTGGCGGCCATGGCGGCAGGTCGGGCGTGGAGCCCGACCGGGGCGGCTGGTCGGGTGCGGAGCCTCGCCATGGCGGCTCGCCCGGCATAGTTACAGGCTCGGCGGGGCCGAGCCCGACACCTACAGGCTCGCCGGGTCGGAGACCGGCGACGCGCTGGTCAGCCGACGGCGACCCGACAACAGAGGGCCGCGACGATCGGGGTTTCTTCGCACCGATATCGGAGGCTGAGCGGCAGTCGAGCCGGCTCCCCGCGGCGCCGTTCACGGCCGGCCAGTCGACCACGTCGAGCGCCGGCCTGGCGCGATACCGCCGGACCGGACCGGGGCGCAGCAGCATCGGCCTGCGCCAGGCCAGGTTCCTGAGCCCGAAACGGCGCCCGCCGGCACCGATCGCGGAGGCGGCGATCGCCTGGTGGCACGCATACGTGGCGCAACGTCGACGCAAGCGGGTCGCCACGGTGGTCGGGGTGATCCTGCTGCTGGCCGCCCTGACCAACCTCCGAGCCACCGGCCGGATGTAACCAAACCACGAACCGAACGAGGGCGTGCGCGATCCTTCCTAGGACGCCTTAGCGGGTGTGCCGCACCGCGCCCACGCCGGCGGCGCCGGCGAACGGGGCGGGCTCAGCCTGCCGGGCGCAGCGCGCGGAAGAAGGCGCGGATGTCCGAGACCAGGAGCTCGGGCTGTTCCATGGCGGCGAAGTGCCCGCCGCGGTCGTACTCCGTCCAGCGCACGATGTTGTCGCTCCGCTCGGCGATGTGTCGCCGCGGCCTGAAGTTGTCGTGCGGGAAGACCGCCACGGCGGTAGGAGTCGTCGACGGCGCGGAGGCGTCCCACGAGGTGTCGTGTGCACGCTCGTAGTAGATCCGGGCCGACGACCCCGCCGTGCCGGTCAGCCAGTAGAGCATCACGTTGGTCAACAGGTCGTCCCGGTCGACGGGGCGGGAGTGCGGGTCGCTCCAGGCTTCGAACTTCTCCGCGATCCAGGCCAGCTGCCCGACGGGGGAGTCGGTCAGCCCGTAGGCGAGAGTCTGCGGCCGGGTGGACTGGATTGCGGCATAGCCCGCGTGGTCGCGGTCCCACTCCTGGCTCTGCCGCCAGGAGGCCAGGTCACCCCAGCGGTCGGCCGGGTCGAGCGCGGCCAGGTCCGGTGGGCTCGTCACGCGGGCGGCCGACAACAGATTGAGGTGTACGCCGATGACCTGCTCCGGCCGGGTCCGCCCGAGCTCGCGGGAGATCACCGCCCCCCAGTCGCCGCCCTGGGTGCCGTAGCGGGGATAGCCGAGCCGCTCCATCAGCGCGGCGAACGCCTCCACGACCCGGGTCGGGCCCCAACCGGTCGAGTGGGTCGGCCCCGACAGCCCGAAGCCAGGAATGTGCGGCAGCACGAGGTCGAACGCGTCAGCGGGATCACCACCGTGCGCGGCGGGATCGACCAACGGCCCGGCGATCCGCGTGAACTCGGCGATCGAACCGGGCCAGCCGTGGGTAATGATCAGCGGAGTGGCGCCGGGCACGGGCGAGCGGAGGTGTGCGAAGTGAACCCGCTCCCCAAGAATCGTGGTCGTGAACTGCGGCCACTCGTTCAGCCGTGTCTCAGCGGCCCGCCAGTCATAATCGAACCGCCAGTACCGGACCAGTTCCTCGAGGTAGTCGCGCGGCACGCCGTAAGCCCAGCCGACCCCAGGAAGCGCCGACGGCCACCGGGTGCGGTCGAGCCGCTCCCACAGATCGTCCAGCTCGGCCTGGTCGACATCGAGACGGTACGGGCTGATGGCTGCGTCGGTCACGAGGCAGAAGGCTAGCTGCGCAACCGGTGCAGCCGGAGCGCGAGCTGCACTTCCAGCGCCCGCTCGGGCTGTTGCCAGTCCGGGCCGATCAGTTGGCCCACCCGTTCCAGGCGCTGCGTCACCGTGTTGACGTGGACGTGCAGCAGCTCCGCCGCCTTGGCCAGCCCGCCGCCCACCCCGAAGTACGCCTCCAGTGTGCGGACCAGCGCTGTCCCGCGTCGCACGTCGTAGTCGACCACCGGCCCGATGGCCGACGCGATGAACCGGGCCACCTCGCCGTCGCCCGCCGCCCCGGTCGTGCCCAGCAACAGCCCGACGAAGCCCAGCTCCGACGCACCCGCGCCCTCGCCGACCCGGCCCAGCGCCGTCAACGCCGACAGACACCGGTCGGCCTCCGCGAACGCGGCGCCCAGGGCAGCAGGCCCCGAAGACGGCCCACCCGCGCCCGCGGTCATCGGTCGCCCGGACACCCGCGCGGCGTCCTTCGCGACCAGCCGGGCCGCGGCCCCGGGATCGCTGCCCGGCAGCATCAGCAGGATGCGTCCGTCGCGGGCGGCGGCCAACCCACCGCGGGACAACGCATAAGACGTGGCCCAGGACAGCACCCGCTGCCGCCCAGCGGTGTCGTCCCCCACCGCCACCAACACCTGGGGCGCGTCCAGGTCGACACCCAGCCGCCGGGCCCGCGAGCGCAGCGACTCCGCGTCGCGCACCGGCCGGGAGACCAGCTCGTCGAGCAGCTCGCCCCGGACCCGACCCTCGGCTTCGGCGACGGTGCGGCGGAACAGCAACAACAGCGCGGTGACGAGGGCGGCCCGTTCCAGGATCCGCTGGTCCGCGTCGACCAGCTCCGCGGTCGGGCGGAGCACCAGCGCACCGAGGTCCTCGGTCCCGGCGACCACCGCCGCGTACCAGCCGTCGCCGCGCCGGACCGATCTCCGCTCGGCGCGGGAGGCCGCGACGGCCTCGGCCAGGGTGGCGCGGTCGGGCTCGGTGATCGAGCCGACCCGGGCCAGCTCGCGGCCGTCCGCGTCGAGCGCCAGCAGCGAGCCGCCCAGCACCTCGGTCACCGCGGCGGCCACGTCCTCGACCCCGCCGCCGCGCAGCACCAGGGCGGTCATCCGGTCGTGCGCGGACGCCGCCCGTTCCACCGAGCTGCTGTGCGCCTGGATCGTCGAGTTGGCGGCCGACAGCTCGGCGAGGGCCACCCGCGTCTCGGTGAGCAGCCGCGCGGTGTCCAGGGCCACCGCCGCGTGCGCGGCGAGCGAGCCGAGCAGGGCCACCTCTTCGCGGGCGAACGGCCGGGCCGACCGGTTGGCGGCATAGAGCACACCCAACGACGACGAGCCGAGCCGCAGGGGTACGCCGAGGATGGCGACCAGGCCCTCTTCGCCCACGCCGGCGTCGATCTCGCCCGTGTGCCGGAAGCGCTCGTCGACGTGGTAGTCGGCCGTCACGTACGGCGTCCCGGTCTGCGCGACCAGCCCGCCGAGGCCGGCGCCGAGGGGGAGCCGCAGCCGCTGGAAGCGGGCCGAAACGGAGCCGTCGGTGACCCGCATGTAGATGTCGCCGCGGTCGTCGTCGTTGAGCGTCAGGTAGGCCACGTCGGCGCCGAGCAGGGTCCGGGCCCGGTGCACGATGGCCCGCAGCACGTCGTCGACGTCGCGCAGGCCGGCGAGGTCGGCGGCGGTGTCGACCAGCCCGGAGAGCTCGACCTCGCGCTGCCGGCGGCGTTCCAGCAGGGAGCGCACCCGCAGCGCGGCCAGTTTGGCGCGCTCGAGGTCGGCGACCTGGTCGGGTGGCAGCCCGGCCGCGCGGGCGGCCAGCAGCGGACCCTCGAACTCGACCGCCGCGGCCTCCCGCGCCAGCAGTTCGAGAAACTCTCCAGTCATGGCGTTCAGCTTGCCGTCCATCCCCCGTCCATGGCGATCGAGGCCCCGGTGATGAAGGATGCCGCCGGGGTGCACAGGTAGGCCAGCAGCTCGGCGACCTCGGCCGGCTCGACCAGGCGTTTGAGCGCGGAGCGGGCCAGCAGGATCGACGAGAGCACCTCGGACTCGGGGATCCCGTGGCTGCGGGCCTGGTCGACGATCTGGCCCTCGACGAGCGGCGTACGCACGTACCCGGGATTGACGCAGTTGGCGGTGACCCCGTGTGGAGCGCCCTCCAGCGCGATCACCTTGGAGAGGCCCTCGACGCCGTGCTTGGCAGTGACATAGGCCGACTTGTACGCGGACGCGCGCAGCCCGTGCACCGAGGAGATCGTGACGACGCGGCCCCAGCCCCGCTCGTACATGTGCGGCAGCGCGCGCCGGACCAGCCGGAACGGCGCCTCGACCATGACCCGCTGCAACGCCGTGAAGGTGTCCGGCGGGAACTCGGGCAGGGGAGCGACGTGCTGGAAGCCGGCGTTGTTGACCAGCACGTCGACGTCGGCGTCGATCCGGTCGACGGCGTCGCCGTCGGTCAGGTCGAGCTCGACCGCGACGCCGCCGATCGCGCCGGCCACCTCCTGGGCGGCCGCCGCGTTGCGGTCGACGACGACCACCTTGGCGCCGGCGGCGGCGAGCCGGGTCGCGCAGGCGCGCCCGATCCCGCTGCCGCCACCCGTCACCAGCGCGGTGCGTCCGGTGAGGTCCAGCCGTACGACGTGGTGGTCAGCCACCCGATCTGCTGCCATGGCGCATGAATCTACGAGCGTGGCGGGGTGGCGCCCATGGCGTGCCACCACACACTGCCCCCGGGTGTTATGTGGCAGGGGCGTCGATGCGCGGGAAGATCGCGGCGGGCTTCTGGACCGCGGTGCCGGCCATCCCGGCGAGCCAGTCGCCCCCGAGCCGCCAGTCGGCCGGCTGGTTCAGCGCGACCAGGATCTCTTCGGCCGCGTCGGGTAAGAACGGCCGCAGCAGTGCGGCCAGGGCGCGGACGGCCCCCGCGATGTGCAGCAGGCAGGTGTCGAGCCGGTCGGCGTCCTCCGGGTTCTTGGCCAGGTGCCAGGGCGCGTGCTCGTCGACGTACGCGTTGGCCTGCCCGACCAGGGTGTTGAGGTGCTGCACGGCGAGGCGGTGGTCGTAGCCGGTCATCGCCGCGTCGACGGCGCCCGCCGCGACCCCGACCGCCTCGCCTAGCCCGCCGGCCACCGAACCAAACGGCACAACGCCGCCCCGATAGCGGGCGATCATGCTGGTCACCCGGCTGACCAGGTTGCCGAGGCCGTTGGCGAGGTCGGTGTTGTAGGCGGCGACGATCCGCTCCTCGGTGACGTCGCCGTCACCGAACGGGGCGAAAGTGGCGAGCAGTGCATATCGGACAGCCCGCGCGCCGTACCGGTCGATGAGGTCCTCGGGGTCGACCGCGTTGCCGAGGCTCTTGCCGAGCTTGCGGCCGCCGGCGGTGATGTAGCCGTGCACGACCAGGTCGGTGGGCAGCGGCAGGCCCGCGGAGAGCAGCATCGCAGGCCAGTAGACGGCGTGGAACCGGATCACACCCTTGCCCATGACGTGTACGCGCTGCGTCGCGTCGGCCCAGAACCGCTGGTAGCGCGGGTCGTCGGCGGTCCAGCCGAGCGCGTTGGTGTAGTTGGTCAGCGCGTCGATCCAGACGTACATGACCTGGCTGTCGTCGCCGGGAACGGGGATGCCCCAGCCGCGTGCGCGCGTCGCGGACCGGGACACGCTGATGTCCTGCAGGCCCGCGCGGACGAACGAGATGACCTCGTTGCGGCGCGTCTCGGGGTGGATGACCAGTGCGCCCGACTCAAGGCATTTGAGTAGGTCGTCCTGATAACGGGAGAGTCGGAAGAACCAGTTCTGCTCGCGTACGCGCTCGGGCTCGGTCAGGTGTTCCGGGCAGCGACCGTCGGCGAGCTCGGCGGGCTCGTAGAACTGCTCGCAGCCCACGCAGTAGAGCCCCTCGTAGGCCCGCGGGTAGAGGTCGCCGGCCGCCTCCATGCGCCGCCACAGCTCCGTCGCGCCGGCCAGGTGCAGCGGGTCGACGCTGGTGCGGACGAAATGGTCGGGCGCGCAGAGCAGGGCCGACTGGAGGTCCTGGAAGGCGAGCGCGTTGCGGGCGACGAGATCGGCGGTCGACATTCCCGCGGCTTCCGCGGCCAACACATTCTTCAGCGCGTTCTCGTCGGATCCGGTGAGGAAGAAGACGTCGTCGAGCTTCGTGCGCATGAATCGCGCGTACGCGTCGGTCTCCACGAACTCCAGCGCGTGACCGAGATGGGGGCGCGCATTGACGTACGGAATCGTCGTCGAAATGAATCCGGTCTTCTCCACACCGTCAACGCTAGTGAGCCGTGCCACCGGATTTCGGGGCCCGGTGTGTCCGCCCCACGCCCGCTGGGGCGACCCGTAAGGTGTCGAACACACGTACAGGGGGAGGGATCACGTGCGGGTGCTCGGCGTCGACCCGGGGCTGACGCGCTGCGGCGTCGGCGTGGTCGAGGGTGTGCCCGGTCGACCGTGCACATTGGTCGCCTACTACGTGGTCTACACCGACCCCGCCGACGACCTCGCGCTGCGCCTCCTGCACCTCGACCGCACCCTCGGTGACCTGGTCGCGGAGCACCAGCCGGCCAGCGTCGCGGTCGAGCGGGTGTTCAGCCAGCACAACGTGCGCACGGTGATGGGCACGGCGCAGGCCAGCGCGGTCGCGGTGCTGGCGGGGGCGCGGGCCGGGCTGCCCGTGTCGACATACACGCCGAGCGAGGTCAAGGCCGCCGTCACCGGCTCCGGCCAGGCCGAGAAGGCCCAGGTGACCGCGATGGTGACCCGGCTGCTCCGGCTCGACGCGCCACCGAAGCCGGCCGACGCGGCCGACGCGCTGGCGCTGGCGATCTGCCACGTCTGGCGGGGCGGCACGAAAGCGAAGATCGAGGCGGCGGCCACCGCCGTCAGAAGGGCAGGTCGAAGGTGATCGCCAGCGTGAGCGGGGTCGTCGCCGCGGTGTCTCCGGACGGCGCGGTCATCGAGGTCGGCGGCGTCGGCCTGGCCGTGCACTGTGCTCCCGGCACCCTGGCCGGCCTGCGGCTGGGCCAGCCGGCCCGGCTGGCGACCAGCCTGGTCGTCCGGGAGGACTCGCTGACCCTCTACGGGTTCGCCGACGACGACGAGAAGCACCTCTTCGAGCTGCTCCAGACGGCCAGCGGCGTCGGGCCGCGGCTGGCCCAGGCGGTGCTCGCCGTGCACCACCCCGACGTGGTGCGCAAGGCGATCGCCAACGCCGACACCGCGACCCTGACCCGGGTGCCGGGCATCGGCAAGAAGGGCGCCGAACGCCTGGTGCTGGAGTTGCGCGACCGGATCGGCCCGATCGCGGTCGGCGCCGACGGAGCGTCCGGTGTGGTCGGCGCCGTCTGGCCCGAGCAGGTCCGCCAGGGTCTGGTCGGGCTGGGCTGGTCGGCGTCGCAGGCCGACCAGGCGGTGGCCGCGGTGGCCGAGAAGGCGACCGGCTCCGAGCCTGTGCCGACCCTGCTCAAGATGGCGATCCAGCTGCTCGGCCGGACCCGATGAACGAGGTCTCCGCGTACGTCGCCGACGGCGAGCAGGACGCCGAGGCGACCGTCCGGCCGAAGCGACTGGCCGAGTTCATCGCCCAGCACCGCGTCCGCGACCAGCTCGACCTGCTGCTGCGCGGCGCCATGGGCCGGGGAACCCCGCCGGACCACATCCTTTTGTCGGGGCCGCCCGGCCTCGGGAAGACCACGTTGGCCAACATCGTCGCGGCGGAGCTCGGCAGTGGGATCAGGGTGACCAGTGGGCCGGCGATCGAGCGCTCCGGCGACCTCGCGGCCATCCTGACCAGCCTGGCGACGGGCGACGTGCTGTTCATCGACGAGATCCACCGGATCGCCAAGCCCGCCGAGGAGCTCCTCTACTCGGCCATGGAGGACTTCCGGGTCGACGTGGTGGTCGGCAAGGGGCCCGGTGCCACCGCGATCCCGCTCGACGTCGAGCCGTTCACGCTGGTCGGCGCCACGACCCGGTCCGGCCTGCTGACCGGGCCGATGCGCGACCGGTTCGGGTTCGTCGCCCACCTCGACTTCTACGCCGCCGCCGACCTGGAGGCGCTGCTGCACCGGTCCGCGCGGATCCTCGGCGTGCCGATCACCGAGGAGGGTGCCGTCGAGATCGCGGGTCGGTCCCGGGGCACTCCCCGGATCGCCAACCGGCTGCTGCGCCGGGTCCGCGACTACGCCGAGGTCCGCGGCGACGGCACGGTCACGCTGGCCACGGCCCGGGAGGCATTGACGGTGTACGACGTCGACGCGCTCGGCCTCGACCGGCTCGACCGGGCCGTGCTGCGCGCCCTGGTCGACTCGTTCAAGGGCGGCCCGGTGGGCCTGTCGACGCTGGCCGTGGCGGTCGGGGAGCAGCCGGACACCGTCGAGGAGGTGTGCGAGCCGTTCCTGGTCCGGGCGGGGCTGCTGGCCCGTACGCCCCGGGGTCGGGTGGCCACCGACGCGGCCTGGACGCACCTCGGTCGGACCCCGCCCGCGGGGTCGAATGCCCCCGCCGATCTCTTCGGCTCCGACCAGCGTTTTCCGTGATCCGAAAGTGACCCGCGCGGCATTCGGCGTTCTCAGCCAGACCGACTAGACTCGCCGCGGTCCGTAGGGGACGACTTTTTTGCCTGCGCCCGGCGACCCCCAGCCCGGCAAAGGCCAATGGGAAGGTTTTCAATCGTGCTCGCAGCATCCGCCTCCGGTGGCGGCAGCTTCCTGCCGCTCCTCATGATCGTTCTGCTGTTCGGCGTCATGTATTTCATGATGATTCGCCCCCAGCAGAAGCGTCGCCGCGAAGCTCAGCAGATGCAGTCCACCCTCGGCCCCGGCTCCGAGGTCGTCACGATCGGTGGCCTGCACGGCACCGTCGTCGAGACCGACGCGGAGACGGTCACCCTCGAGGCCGCGCCCGGCACGCACCTGAAGTACGCGCGCCAGGCCGTCGCCCGGGTGATCAGCAGCAAGAACGAGGTGCCCGAGCCCGCGTCGCCGCCGGCCGCGGAGACGATCACCTCGCCGGTCGAGCCCGTCAAGGACTGACTCGTGAGGCTGTGGACCGGGGTCGGCAGCAAACTCCCAGCGGCCCCGGCATAGCCTTGCGTCAAGATCGGGCTCACCCCCCGATCCGATCGACTGTGATGGATAATCGCGCTGGCTCCGTCCCCGCAGAGCCGGCGCACCACGCCTGCCCGGCGTGACCGCTGCATCGACCCGCGCCGCCGCGCCCGCGACGGCCTCAGCACAGGGAGACCCGCTGCCGTGGCACCACCTCAGCGACAGATGCACCCCGGACGGCAGATAGCCGTCCTCGCGGGCATCTTCGTCATCCTCTACTCCCTGGTGTTCTTCGCCGGAGCCCACGGGAGCGTGCAGGATCGGCTGCATCCGAAGCTGGGTCTCGACCTGGTCGGCGGCGCCCGGATGACGCTCCAGGCGACGACCGCCGACGGCCAGCCGCCGTCGCCCGAGTCGCTCGACCGGGCCCGCGACATCATCGAGCAGCGGGTCAACGCCCAGGGCGTGTCCGAGGCCGAGGTGGTCACCGACGGCGACCGGAACATCATCGTCTCCCTGCCGGGCGAGAACGCCGACCTGAGCGGCATCGCCCAGACCGCTGAGCTGCGGTTCCGCAAGGTCATCAACATCACCGACGGCACCGGCGTGACCGCTGCCCCGTCGGCGGCGCCCAGCGCTTCGGCCACCCCGAACCCGAGCGGCTCCCCGTCGGCGCCGCCGGCCGCCACCGGCCAGCCGTCGGCCACGGCGACGCCCGGCACCGGCGGCACGGGCGGCGGCGCCGAGGCGCCCGCCACCCCGACGCCGACCCCCACCGCGACCGCGACGCCGAACCCGGCGCCGTCCGCCTCCGCCGCCCCCGAGGCACCGCTGACCGCCGACATCGCGGCGGCGCGCAAGGCGGTCGAGGCCAAGGTCGGCCCGGCGGCCTGGGCCGCGGCGAGCGCCCTGCAGGCACCGAGCACCGACCCGGCGGTGGCCGAGTCGCTCAAGCCGTTCGGCAGCCTGAAGCCGGAAGAAGTCGCGGTGCTGACGCCGCAGATGCAGTTCAACGTGCCCACGATCACCTGCGCGAACCAGCTCGACAAGCGGCCGGCGGGTTCGATCAGCAAGGAAGACCAGCAGGCGATCGCCTGCCAGGGCGGCGGGAAATACCTCCTCGACGTGGCCAAGGTCTCCGGCACCGACGTGGGCAACGCCACCGCCCAGCTCGACCAGCAGGGCCAGTGGGTCGTCAGCCTCGACTTCAAGGGCGACGGCCAGGAGAAGTGGACGGCGCTGACCCGCGAGGCGTACCAGAACAGCGGTCAGACCTGTGACCAGGCGACGCTGGAGAACGGCAACTGCCTCGTCGCGGTGGTGCTCGACAACAAGATCATCTCGGCGCCCGAGATCCAGGGCGTCCTGACCGGCGACTCGCAGATCTCCGGCAGCTTCGACGCCAAGAGCTCCGACGAGCTCGCCGGCCAGCTCCGCTACGGTGCGCTGCCGCTGACCTTCACCCCGGCCGACCAGGAGAACCTGTCGCCGACGCTGGGCGCCGAATACCTGCGGGCGGGCCTGATCGCCGCCGGCATCGGCCTGCTGCTGGTCGCGATCTACGCGTTCTTCTACTACCGCCTGCTGGGCACCGTGATCGTGCTGAGCCTCGTGCTCTCCGCCGGTCTGGTCTTCGGCGCGCTGGTGTTCCTCGGCCGGCAGATCGGCTTCACGCTGACCCTCGCCGGCATCGCGGGCTTCATCGTCTCGCTAGGTGTGGCGGCGGACTCGTTCGTCATCTACTTCGAACGTCTGAAAGACGAGATTCGTGAAGGCAGGTCGCCGCGCAGTGCGGTGCCCCGGGCCTGGGCCCGTGCCCGCCGCACGATCATCTCGGCCAACGCGATCTCGATCATGGCGGCGGTGGTGCTCTACATCGTCTCCGTCGGCACGGTCAAGGGCTTCGCCTTCGCGCTGGGCATGGCCACCATCCTCGACCTGGTCGTCGTGTTCCTCTTCCGACACCCGATCATGACGATGTTCGCCAACACGAAGGCGTTCCTCTCACCGCGGGTCAGTGGCCTCGGCCGGATCCTCGAACAGCACAACGATGACGACGGCGACAACCCGCGTACGCGCTCGCCGCGTCGTGCCAAGGAGGCCTGAGATGTCCAAGTCGGGTTTGGCCAACCGGCTCTACCGCGGTGAGGCCGGTCTCAACCTGATCGGCAAGCGGAAGATCTGGTTCGGCGTCGCTGGCGCGCTGATCCTGGTCGCGCTGCTCAGCTTCGGCATCAACCGGTTCTCGCTCGGCATCGAGTTCGCCGGTGGCAACCAGTTCATCGTGCCGGCGAGCCAGAGCGTCGACCTCGACAAGGCGCAGTCGGCGGTCAACAAGGCGCTGGCCGACAACGCCAGCGACGCCACCGCGCTGCCGGCCACGCAGGTCGGCCGGGGCGGCGACACCTACTACGAGATCCGCACCTCGATCCTCGACCCGGAGCAGACCACCGAGGTCAAGGCGCAGATCGCCAAGGACCTGGGCATCCAGGAGAACACCATCACCGACAGCCGCGTGAGCGCGGCCTGGGGCAAGCAGGTGACCGAGCGCGCCCTGCTCGGCCTGGTGATCTTCGTGGCGCTGGTGATGGTCTACCTGATCCTGCGCTTCGAGTGGCGGATGGCGGTCGCGGCCGTCTCCTCGCTGTTGCTCAACCTGGTGTTGACGGCGGGCCTCTACTCTTTAGCCGGCTTCGAGGTCACGCCGGCGACGATCATCGGGTTCCTGACGATCCTCGGCTTCGCGTTGTATGACGTGGTCGTGGTGTTCGACAAGGTGCAGGAGAACACCAGAGGCATCACGGCCAGCAGCACGACGACGTACGGCGAAGCGGCGAACCTCGCGATCAACCAGACCCTGATGCGGTCGATCAACACCGGTCTGGTGGCGCTGCTGCCCGTCGGTGGTCTGCTGATCGCCGGCCTGTCCGGCGCGAGCACCCTGGCCGACCTCGGCCTCGTGCTGTTCGTCGGTATGGCGGTCGCGGTCTACTCGTCGATCTTCTTCGCCACGCCGGTGCTGGTCACGCTCAAGGAGTTCGAGCCGAAGATCCAGGCCCACACCAAGCGCGTGCTGGCCCGCCGTGCGGCGATCGCCCGCGGCGAGGTCGCGCCGAAGAAGGGCGAGGCGGTGCCGGCCGGCGCGGCCGCGGTCCAGCCGCGGCAGGCCGCTCCCGAGGCCTCCGAGGTCGGCGCGCTCGCCGGCGGGGCGCCGAAGGTGGGCGCCCGGCCGAACGCGGCGAAGCGCTCCGGCGGCGGCAGCCGTGGCGGGCGCCCCGGTGGCAACCGCCCCGGTGGGGCGAAGCGCCGCTGACCCGGATGGACGAGAAAGCGATAGCGGAACTGGTGGCCGGGCACGTCGTCGACGTGCCCGACTTCCCGCACGCCGGCATCCTGTTCAAGGACATCACGCCGCTGTTCGCCGACGGCCCGGCGTTCCGCCAGGTCGTCGACGCGGTCATCGAGCACCACGGGCGGTCGTCGTTCGACGTGGTCGCCGGGGTCGAGGCCCGTGGGTTCCTCCT
Source organism: Asanoa hainanensis (assembly GCF_900188485.1). Lineage (GTDB taxonomy): Bacteria > Actinomycetota > Actinomycetes > Mycobacteriales > Micromonosporaceae > Asanoa > Asanoa hainanensis. The sequence continues at coordinate 30,823 of NZ_FZPH01000033.1, read as the reverse complement.
CGCCGGTGCGATCGCGTACGCGACCGGGACCGGCGCGCTGGCGGTGCGTAAGGCCGGCAAGCTGCCCCGCGAGGTGCTGTCCGCGTCGTACGCGCTGGAGTACGGCGAGGCCACCCTCGAGGTGCACCGGGACGCTCTCCAGCCCGCGCAGCGGGTGCTGGTCGTCGACGACCTGCTGGCCACGGGCGGCACCGCCGAGGCGGCGCTGTCCCTGGTCGAGCAGGCCGGGGGAATGGTCACGGGCTTCAGCGTGTTGATCGAGTTGGCGTTCTTGAATGGCCGGGACCGACTCGCCCCCCGCGACGTACATGCCCTTTTGACCGTTTAGGTCCGGCTCTGCCCCTCCGGGCGGGATCGGCCGTACGGGTAGACTTGGGGGTGCCCGGTCCCGACCGGCCCGGATCGCCGTCACCTGGCTAGCGCAGGTGTTGCCGGCCCGATACGGTCGGTGGATCGCGAGGTGTTGAGGAGGCCGGTGTCCCACGACGTCGCCCCATCGGTGGCGGGCTCGAAGCGCCCGACCGGCGAGGCAGCAGAGAACCCGACCGGGCGAGCGAAGTCGACCCCGGCCGGCACCGAAGCACGCCCTGAGACTTCTGCGGCGGAGGCCCCGGCGCCGGGCAACGGCACGTCGGCCGCCCCGATCGTGACGGCGGCCCGCCCCGGCGGCAACGTCGGCTCAGCGATCAAGGTCAACCCCGACGGCGAGCCCGCCCCGAACGGCACAACCCCGACGCCCGAGAGCGCCGCGGACTCCGCGCAGGCGGGTGCCGCGAACGGCGTCGCGCCAGCAGGCGCGGACAGCGCGGCGGCCGGACGGGCGACCACCACGAAGGCCGCGGCCCCCGCGGACGCCGGCGCGGGCGTGACCGCCGTGACCACCGCAGCCCACACCACGACGAGCGCCGCGACAGGTGCGGCGTCGGCGAACGGCGCGGCCCCCGCTGAGATGACAGCCGCGACCCCTGCGACGACCGCGAAGACGGGTGCGGCCAGCCGCACAGCACCGGCGAAGGCCGCACCGGACCGGCTGGTTCCGGGGAGCGGGTCCATCGCTCACCGCGGCTCGGACGCGGCCACCACGGCCGACAGTGCGGCCGAGGATGCCGGTCGCGCGGCCCAGCGCGTATCCCCTCCTGCTCATGATCGTGAGGCGGTGCCTCAGGCTGCGGCGACCAGCTCGCCCACCACGGACAAGGCCGCCGAAGACACCCCTCCGGCTCATGATCTTGAGACGGCGCCGCAGGGTGCGGCGAACAGCTCGCCCACGGACAAGGCCGCCCAAGACATCACGGACAAGGCCGCCGAGGAGCCTGTCGCTGAGGACACTGTCGAGTGGCCGGCCAACGGTCGATCTCCTTACGAGGTCGACGACGAGAGTGACGGCGTCGTTGTCCAGCTTCGCGAGCGCGCCGGCACCACACGCGATCCGGCGGGTGAGACCGGCTCCGGCTTCGGGCTGGCCGGCACGCCTACCGGGCGGCGGGTGCGGGCGAGGCTGGCCCGGTTCAACGCTCCCTGGCAGGCGCCGCAGGTCAGCGAGGTGCTCGAGCCGCTGATCGCCACCCACCGCGCCAGCCATCCCAAGGCCGACGCGCGGCTGCTGCAGCGCGCCTTCGACATGGCGGCGCGTTGGCACTCCGGGCAATATCGGAAGTCCGGCGACCCCTACATCACCCACCCGCTGGCGGTCGCGACCATCCTGGCCAACCTCGGGATGGACACCACCACGCTGGTCGCGGCGCTGTTGCACGACACGATCGAAGACACCGACTACACGCTCGAGTCGATGCGCGGTGACTTCGGCGGTGAGGTCGCGCTGCTCGTCGACGGTGTCACCAAGCTCGACAAGGTCAAGCTCGGCGACGCGGCCAAGGCCGAGACGATCCGCAAGATGGTCGTCGCGATGGCCAAGGACCCGCGGGTCCTGGTGATCAAGCTGGCCGACCGGCTGCACAACATGCGCACCCTGACCTTCCTCCCGCGCCCCAAGCAGGAGCAGAAGGCCAAGGAGACCCTGGAGATCCTGGCGCCGCTGGCCCACCGCCTCGGTATGAACACGATCAAGTGGGAGCTCGAGGACCTCGCGTTCGGCACGCTGTTCCCGAAGCGGTTCGAGGAGATCAACCGGCTGATCGGCGAGCACCAGCCGCAGCGGGAGGCGCTGCTGCGCCAGGTGACGCAGAAGGTGCACACCGACCTGCGGTCCGCGAAGATCAAGGCGGAGACCACCGGGCGGCCGAAGCACCTCTACTCGATCTACCAGAAGATGATCGTGCGGGGTCGCGACTTCAACGACATCTACGACCTCGTCGGCGTCCGCATCCTGGTCGAGACCGTCCGGGACTGCTACGCGGCGCTCGGTGTGATCCACGCGAACTGGCAGCCCGTGCCGGGCCGGTTCAAGGACTACATCGCGATGCCGAAGTTCAACATGTACCAGTCGCTGCACACGACCGTGATCGGCCCGACCGGCAAGCCCGTCGAGATGCAGATCCGGACGTACGCGATGCACCGCACGGCGGAGTTCGGCATCGCGGCGCACTGGAAATACAAAGAGCAGAAGGGCGCGACGATCGTCGGCCCGCCGGCCCACATCGACGAGATGACCTGGCTGCGGCAGCTGCTCGACTGGCAGCGGGAGGCCAGCGACCCGAGCGAGTTCCTCGACGCGCTCCGGTTCGACCTCTCCAGCCAGGAGGTCTACGTCTTCACGCCCAAGGGCGACGTGATACCGCTGCCGACGGGCTCGACCCCGGTCGACTTCGCGTACGCGGTGCACACCGAGGTCGGCCACAAGTGCATCGGCGCCCGGGTCAACGGCAAGCTCGTGCCGCTGGAGTCGACGCTGTCCAACGGCGACGTGATCGAGATCTTCACGTCGAAGTCCGACACGGCCGGCCCGACACAAGACTGGCTGGGCTTCGTGAAGTCGCCGCGGGCGCGCACGAAGATCCGCCAGTACTTCAACAAGGAGCGCCGCGAAGAGGCGATCGAGGCCGGCAAGGACGCGATCGTCAAGGCGATGCGCAAGCAGGGCGTGCCGCTGCAGCGCATGCTGACCACCGACAACCTGATGACCATCGCGCGCGACCTGCACCTGGCCGACGTCGCCTCGCTCTACGCGGCGGTCGGCGACAACCAGGTCTCCGCGCAGTCGGTGGTGCAGCGGTTGATGGCGGGCTACGGGGGCGAGGAGGGCGCGGCCGAGGACCTGGCCGAGACCGCCGTCGCGACCCGTCCGCCGCGCAGCCGCACCGCCGGCCACGACCCCGGCGTGGTGGTCAAGGGCGTCAGCGACGTCTGGATCAAGCTGGCCCGCTGTTGCACGCCGGTGCCGCCGGACTCGGTCTTCGGGTTCGTCACCCGCTCCGGCGGGGTGTCGGTGCACCGCGACGACTGCGCCAACGCCGAAGACCTGAAGGCCCAGCCCGAGCGGGTGCTCGAGGTGAGCTGGAAGCTAACGTCGGCGTCGACGTTCCTGGTCGCCATCCAGGTGGAGGCCCTCGACCGGCACAAGCTGCTGGCGGACGTGACGCGGGTGCTCTCCGACGAGCGGGTCAACATCCTGTCCGCGACGGTCACCACGACCCGCGACCGGGTGGCCGTGAGCCGGTTCAGCTTCGAGATGGCCGACCCGAAGCACCTCGGCCACCTGCTGGCCGCGGTCCGCAAGGTCGACGGCGTCTTCGACGCGTACCGGGTGACCTCCGGAGCCTGAGTCCTCACATACGAAAGCGCCGCCCCCTTTCCAGGGGCGGCGCTTTCGTCGTTCGCGGATCAGGAGGCCGGAGCGGCCACCGTCAGCGTCTTGATCTCGATGTCGCTCTTGGGGTGGCCGCCGCCGGGCGACGGGTCGAAGGCGCCGTCGTGGCCGGCCTCGGTGGCCTTCTTGATGTTCTCCAGGCCCTTGGTGACCTTGCCGAGCACCGTGTAGTCCGGCGAGAGCTCGACGTCCTGGTAGATGAAGAAGAACTGCGAGCCGTTGGTGTCCGGGCCGCTGTTGGCCAGGGCCACCACGCCCTCCGGGTACGCCGGACGCTGGTCGACCGGCAGGTTCTCGTTGGCGTAGCGGTAGCTCGGGCCGCCCGTGCCGTCGGACTCGCGGTAGCCCTTGCCCTTGGCCGACGGGTCACCGCACTGCAGCATGCCCGGGAACATCCGGTGGCACTTGGTGCCGTCCCAGAAGTTCTTGCTGGCCAGGTAGCTGAAGCTCTCGGCGCTGCACGGCGACTTCGCCAGGTCCATCGTGACCTCGACCGGGCCGAAGCTCGTGTCGACCGTCATCACCTGGGTGCCGCTGCTCGGCGGGGTGGTGGTCGGCGGGACGCCGACGTCCTTGGTGGTCGGCTGCCGCTGGTCGGCCGGGACCTCGCTCCAGACGCAGGAGATCGCCGCGGCCGAGGGGTCGCCGCTGGCGGTCGACTTGTCGTCGCCGCCCATGCTGCTGACCAGCCAGACCACGCCGCCCACGAGGACCAGCAGCGCCACGCCGGCACCGATGTAGGCCTGCCGCTGGCGACGCTTGTGTGCGACGGCCTGGCGGTCGGCCATCTCTTGCGCGAGTCGGGCCCGCGCCGCCGCGCGTTGCCGCTCTCTCGTGGACGTCACGGGGACTCTCCTCCTGCTTCCGCGCTCAGGGCGTTTCCGGGGTGACCTTAGCTCGCGTTAGACGGCGTGCCCGACGGCGCGCCGGTCGGCGGCGCGGTCGCGGACGGGGTGGCCGAGGGGTTGGCCGGTGACGGCGGCACGGGGTTGTCGCTCGGGTCGCTCTTGACGGCGCCGACGGTCAGCGACTGGATCGTGATGTCCGTCGAGGGCTTGACCTTGTTGCCGTTGCCGTCGTCCACCGTGCTGATCTTGCCCATCTTCTCGACCACGTCGAGGCCGGTCGTGACCTTGCCCACGATGGCGTACGCCGGCTCGGTGGTGGGCGTGAAGTCCTTGAAGAAGATCAGGAACTGGCTGCCGTTGGCGCCCGGCGGGTTCGGGTAGAGCGCGACGGTGCCGGCCGGGTACGTGGCCGGGGTGCCCGGTGCGGGAGAGGCCGACGGCGACGGGGTCGGCGCGTTCGTCGGCACGTTCTCGTTGGAGAACGTGTAGGTCGGCCCACCCAGGTTGGTGCCCTTCGGGTCGCCGCAGTGCACCGCGCCCTCGGTGGTGATCTCGTGGCACTTGGTGTTGTCGTAGAAGTTCTTGCCGGCAAGGTAGGCCAGGCTCGCGCCGCCACAGGGCGCGGTGGCCAGGTCGAGCTCGACCGTGACGTTGCCCTGGTTCGTCGTGAGGTTCATGTCTCGGGTGCCGAAGGTCGGCACGTCGGTGGCCGACGGCAGGCCCACGTCCTGGGCGTCGACGTTGACCCCGGGCTCCTGCGGCGTCCACACGCAGACGTCGGTCGCGGTGTTGACCGGCTCCTTGTCGAAGCCGCCGAAGGCCCAGAAGGCACCGAGGCCGATCAGCACCAGGGCGAGCGCGCCACCGAGGCCAGCCTGGACCCGGCGCTTGCGGCGCAGGCCGGCGGCCCGGCGGGCCAACTGCCGGTCGAGTTTGGCACGCGCGAGCTTGCGCTGCCGATCTCTGCTGGATGCCACCGGTGCTCCTCTTTCGGGTGTGCCTCGCGCCACAAACGTCCGGGAGAGCATACGGGCAAACGCTGGGAGCATGGTGAGAGGTCCTGCGGTTTGAGCGATCAAAGATCGTGATTACCGGGGGTGCCTGCCTGCCGGTAATCGGCGTGCGCCGCCCGCTAGGCTGGTCACAGCGACCGGAAGGGGACGACTGTGCTGATCACGGGTTTCCCGTCCGACGTCTTCGGCACCAACTGTTACGTGGTGGCGACGGCGCCGGGCGAGCAGTGCGTGATCGTCGACCCCGGCATCGGCGTCTCTGCGCGGCTCGACGAGGTCCTCGCCGAGCACCGCCTGCACCCGGCCGCGGTGCTGCTGACCCATGGTCACCTCGACCACACCTTCTCCGTCGCGCCCGTGTGCGGTGCCAAGGGCATCCCGGCCTACGTGCACCCCGCCGACCGCGAGCTGCTCGCCGACCCGGCCAAGGCGCTGTCCATGGACCCGGCGAAGCTGTTCGGCGGCCGGTTCACCTACACCGAGCCCGACGACGTCGCCCCGCTGATCGACGGCGAGGCGCTGACGATCGCCGGGCTCGAGATCACCGTCGACCACGCCCCCGGCCATACCGGCGGGTCGGTGCTCTTCCGGCTGCCGGCCGGCGCCGCACGGGGCTGGGACGCGGACGAAGTCTGCCTCTCCGGTGACGTGCTCTTCGCCGGCTCGATCGGGCGCACCGACCTGGCGGGAGGGAGCATGACGGCGATGACGGCCAGCCTTCGTGATCGGATCCTCCCGCTAGCCGACGACACCATCGTCCTGCCGGGACACGGCGAGGCGACCACGATCGGCCGGGAACGCGCGACCAACCCGTTTCTCCTGGAAGTCATGCGACCGGCCCCGACCAGAGGGCTATGACCAAGATGAGCAAGCCACGGCCGATCTCCGGCTTCCCGGAGTGGTCGCCGCCGCAACGCATGATCGAGCAGCGCTTCCTTGACAAGATCAAGAGCGTTTTCGAGTTGTACGGGTACGCGCCGCTGGAGACCCGGGCCGTCGAGCCGCTGGACCAGTTGCTGCGCAAGGGCGAGACCTCGAAGGAGGTCTACGTGTTGCGCCGGCTCCAGGAAGACGCTTCTTCTACCCCTGATGACTCCCTTGGGCTGCACTTCGACCTGACTGTGCCTTTTGCACGTTATGTGTTGGAGAACTCGGGGAAGTTGAACTTCCCGTTCCGGCGCTACCAGATCCAGAAGGTGTGGCGGGGGGAGCGGCCCCAGGAGGGGCGCTACCGCGAGTTCGTCCAGTGCGACATCGACGTGGTCGACCGGGACACGCTGCCGGCGCACTACGAGGCCGAGATGCCGCTGGTGATCGGTGACGCGTTGGGCGCCCTGCCGATCCCGCCGGTGACCATCCAGGTCAACAACCGCAAGGTGTGCGAGGGCTACTACCGCGGGCTGGGCCTGGGCGACCCGGAGGCGGTGCTGCGGGCCGTCGACAAGCTGGACAAGATCGGGCCGGCCCGGGTCACCGAGCTGCTGGTCGAGGCGGCCGGCGCGACGCCGGCCCAGGCCAAGGCCGTGCTGGCGTTGGCCGAGATCTCGTCCGCGGATGCTTCGTTCGCCGACGCGGTCCGTGCGCTCGGGGTCAGCGACCCGCTGCTCGACGAGGGCCTGGCCGAGCTGGTCCAGGTGGTCGAGACGGCCGCGGCGTACGCGCCGGGTCTGTGTGTCGCGGATCTGAAGATCGCGCGTGGCCTGGACTACTACACGGGCACGGTCTACGAGACGCAGCTCGCCGGTTTCGAGCGGTTCGGCTCGATCTGCTCGGGCGGCCGCTACGACAACCTGGCCACGTCGGGCAACGAACGCTTCCCGGGCGTGGGCATCTCGATCGGCCTGACCCGAGTACTCGGCCTGCTGTTCGGCGCGGACAAGCTGGCGATCTCGCGTTCGGTGCCGACCTGCGTGCTGGTAGCCCTCTCCGACGAGGCCCACCGCCGCTCGGCCGACGGCATCGCCTCGGCGCTGCGCCGGCGCGGCATCCCGACCGAGGTCTCACCGACGGCGGCGAAATACGGCAAGCAGATCCGGTACGCCGAACGGCGCGGCATCCCGTTCGTCTGGTTCCCGGGCGATCCGGACTCGATCAAGGACATCCGCTCTGGGACCCAGGAAGAGGCCGACCCAGGCACCTGGACCCCGCCCGCGGCAGACCTGCACCCAACGATCAACTAGGGCGCGACCGGCCGATCAACGCGGCTGCCCGTCGTGGGTTGCGTTGGTCGGCCGGGCACCGCTTGCCGAGCTTCCTCGCCTTGATCAACTAGCGGAAGCCCGTCGGCTTGGTGGGGGTCCGTACCACGTGTCTGCCCCGTTTTCTTGATCGACTAGCGGGGGGCCTGTCGGATTTGGTGGGGCGTCCGCACCACTTGCCGGTCCTATCTCCTTGATCAACTCGTGGGGATCTCGAAGAGTAGGCAGGTCGACGTCGCGTGGGCGACGAGTCGGTCTGTGGCGTCGGTCAGCCTGGCCTCGGCCAGTGCGGTGCGGCGGCCGCGCTGGATCACGGTGCCGACGCAGGTCAGCATCTCGGAGCCGACAGTGACCGGGCGCAGGTATTTCACCGACAGGTCGACCGAGGTGTAGCCCACCCCGGCCGGAAGAGTGGTGTGCACGGCACAGCCGGCCGCGGTGTCGAGCAGGGTGGCGAGCATGCCACCGTGGACGGTGCCAAGCGGGTTGTAGTGGTACTCCCGCGGCGGCATCTCGACCGTGACCCGCCCTTCTTCGGCGGTCAGCCGGGTCATCCCGAGCAGCGCCATGACGGGCGGCGGCGGCAGCTCGCCGGCGATCATCGACCGCAGCAGGCTCAGGCCGCTGGTCTTGCCGATGAGCGCGGCGTTGGTGGCGGGGTCGGACCAGGAGAAGGTACGGCTGCGCTCGACCTGCGTCTGAGTCATGGACCCAGCGTCGCAGCCAGTTGCTGGGTCTGTCAACGAGACTTAGGGTGGTCGGCATGAGCGCGCGACCGGAAGCCCTCGAATGGTCCGTCGACAACTGCACCGTGGGCCGGGCGATGGAGATCCTCGGGGAGCGCTGGACGTTCGTGGTGCTGCGCGAGATCGCCAACGGCATCCGGCGCTTCGACGACATGCGGGTGCGCACCAACATCCCGCGCCAGGTGCTGACGAACCGCTTGACCCTGCTGGTCGACAGCGGCGTACTGCGCAAGGAGCCCTACCAGGACCCGGGCGCCCGGGTCCGCCACGAGTACCGCCTTACCGAGATGGGCTTCGACCTCTGGCCGGTGATCGTCGCGGTCCTGCAGTGGGGCGACCGCTACCTCGCGGACCCGATCGGCTCACCGCTGACGACAGTGCATCGCGACTGCGGCGAGCAGGTGACCTCGGTGCTCCGCTGCGCGGCCGGCCACGACGTCGACAACCCACGCGACGTGATCGCCCGCCCAGGCCCCGGAGCCCGCCGCCGTTCCTGATCCACACTCGGCGGCCAGCGCCCTGTGGCCTGACGTGCAACCGCGCCTAGACCCCCTGGCCTGGGGTGTGCCCCCTTCCCGCTGTGGCCCGCGTCTTATGGCCCGCGTCTTGTGGTCCGCGTCCAGCGTCCGGCGTCCTATGGCCCGCGTCCGGCGTCCTGTGGCCCGCACCCTTTGGCCGGGCCTGTGCCCGTGGGCTGTGGCCTGTCGCCTGGGGCGAGCTTCCCGCCCTGTGGCCCGCGTTCTGTGCGGCCTGCGCCCGGCGTCCCTGGGCCTGGTTGATCCGACGTCGGTCGGTGTCCGCGCGGCGAGCACGCTGATCGTCCAGGGCGCGCCTGTGGAAGCTGGGCCGGCTCGGGCGGATGCCAAGGCTGGCAGAGATCGGGTGTGCGACACCTGGGAGATCAGCGGTGTGGGGAGTGATCGGGTGTGTCTGATCTGGTCGACACGCCGTGCGGCGACTCGACCAAGCTCACCCGATCATGCGGGCAAAGGTGCCGGATCTCGATGTGCCGCACACGATCTGTGAGCGAGGCGCTTTCTGGCGGCTGTGGCCGTCAGGAGAGCGCCGCACGAGACAGCCATCGAGACCCTGCGACACGCGCCTCGCGGCGCGGGACCAGCCAGGACGTAGTTACACGACGGACGATCGTCATGCACCCCAACTCGGCGGGTACTTCGGACTTACTCGTCCAAGGGCGTCCCCGGATCCGCGCCCGTCCTCCACGCCAAATGGCGCGCGGTCCGCGTTCAGGGCGCGTCCCCGCGTTCTGTCTTTCGGGGTGGGTTGGCCTTGACTACTGCGGACCTGGCAGCGGAACGAAGTGGAGCGGTCCCCGACGGGAGCAGCGGTCCGGACCACCGCGGACCCGGGACATGGTCATTGCCTTTCTGGAGCCGCAAGGGCCAGGCGCCCGCCGACGGGCTGATGTGGCAAGGCGGGCCGGGCGCCCCCAAGCGCGCGGCCCGCCTGCCCGCCGTTTCCCGGTGTGCCCGCCGGGAACGGAAACCGCGGTCAGCGGTTGCGGTTGTTGTTGCGGTTGTTGCCGCGGTTCTGGCTGTTGTTGTTGCGGTTCTGGCCGTTCCGGCTCTGACCGGTCCGCTCCTGGGTGATCTGGTCGCCACCCTTGCGCGCGGCGTCCTGGGCCCGGTCGACCTTGTCCGCGAACTTGCCGTTGGTCTTGGCGTCGATCGCGTCCCCGGCCTGGTCGATGCGCTGGTCGCGCTCGTCCTTGTCGGCGATCTTCTCTTTGGCCTTGTCGACGGCGTCACCGAACTTGTCGCTGATAGCCATTGCCAGCTCCCTCCGAGGCACGGCCGCCCCACGCGACCGCCCACACCCACAGAACGTAGACGGGAGCCTCAGCCTTTGCGCCAATTGCCGGGTTTAGCATCTGGATCATGAGCCAGGGTGTTAGCAGCACCCTCATCCAGGGCCGCGCGTACCGTCCGGGCGTCCGGGCCCGTGGCGCTCACCAGGGCGGCGGGGCCGCATGCCAGGGGCATCCGGTTGACGGCCCGCGGCCCGGCGGTCGCGGCGTCCTTCCCGACCAGCAACAGCGTGCCGGCGGCGCGCCCGAGCATCGCGTGCCAGCCTTTCGCGCGCGGGCCGATCGCGAGGTCGTGGCGCAGGATCGTCCGGCCGGCATAACGAACGGTTGTCTCGAGCCGCAGGTCGCCCGGTGCTTCGGCGTGCCGGCCGGCGACGAGCTCTTCGCGCCAGCGGAGCGTGGCGCCCTCGTTGAGGTCCACGATGGACCGGCTGAGGTGGTCACAACCTCTGACGGCGACGGTGGGCTCGGGCAGCCAGTCCAGGATGGCGCCGGCGGCGACCCGCGCGGTGATGGTCAGTGTGCTCGGTGCGGGCGGGTGGCTGGGCTGGGCGAGAGAAGCAGCGATGGTACGGACGACGAGGTGGGCGCCGGCCCCGACGGTGAGGTGGATGCGCAGGTCGTCGCCACCGAGTGGGCCCGCGGCACCGCCGACCAGATGGACCTCGGCCGCGGTTTGGTTTTGCTGGTGGCCCGTGCGGCGGGGGAGCAGGGGTGGCTCGCCGTACACCGTGGACAGCCGGGTGCCACCGTGGCCGTCGGCCTCGGCTACCAGGCGCGCTTCAGCCCGCACCGACGGGCTTCGCGCGGTCGTCGTGGGACGGCATCGCTCACGGTCCGTGGGTGTGTGCCGGGGCTGGGTCGTGGTCTCGCGGTGTGTGGTGGGGCTCGGCGACGCGCTCGCGTACCCAGTCGGCCACCGGCGCCGCACCGGGCTCGCCGACGAGCGAAAGGAACACCGTCGGCAGGTCGCCGCGGCGGGCTCGTGCGTCGCGGGCCATCACGCCGAGGTCGGCGCCGACCAGCGGGGCCAGGTCGGTCTTGTTGATGACGAGAAGGTCGGCTGTCGTCACACCCGGCCCGCCCTTGCGCGGCACCTTGTCACCGCCGGCGACGTCGACCACGAAGATCTGGTGGTCGACCAGGCCCTTGCTGAACGTCGCCGTCAGGTTGTCGCCGCCGCTCTCGACCAGGACCAGGTCGAGCGGGCCGAGACGGTCCTCCAGTTCCTCGACGGCGTCCAGGTTGGCGCTGATGTCGTCGCGGATCGCGGTGTGTGGGCAGCAGCCGGTCTCCACGGCCCGGATCCGGTCGTCGGGCAGCACCCCGGCCCGACGGAGGAAGTCCGCGTCCTCCGTCGTGTAGATGTCGTTCGTCACCACCGCCAGTCGCAGCTCTCCGGCCAGGAGCCGGCACAGTGCCGCGACGAGCGCGGTCTTGCCGGACCCGACCGGGCCGCCGATCCCGATCCGTACCGCACGGTTGTCAGGACGCAAAGAGACGCACCTCCCAGATGGCATGCTGCTCGGCGTCGAGGTCGAGCAGGATCGCTGAGCCGGCGGGCAGGTCGTCCACCGGATCGTCGGCACGCGCGGCAGCGTCGGCCGCCACGCGATCGCATTCGGGCGCGAGACGGGCGACGAGCGCATGCACCGCGTACGGGTCGAGGCCCAACAACCGCACCGCCGCCGAGGCGGATCCCGTGAGGCCGCCGTAGACCGCCACCAACGCCGCATCGCCTGGACCGAGCCCGGCCGCCGCGGCGGCGATCCCGGTCGCGATCGGATGGTGCGGGTTGGGTCCGGCCGGGTTGGTGGCGGCGGGCCAGATGCGGGTGACGGCCCGCAGCAACGCCCGCCCCTGTGCCCGCGACGCGACCCGCAACGCCGGCGACGCGGTGCGCACGTCGATGCCGTCATCCAGCGCGGCGACCCGCTCCGCGAGCCGGGCACCGTCGCCGTCGGACGGGGTCGCTTCGTCGCGCGCATGCGGGACGGTTCCGACGCCGGATCGTCCCGAAGTCAATGCGCGGCACGTCGCGGCCGCGAACGCCGCGGCGACCGTGCCGGTCGTGGCGGTGCGGCCGACCAGGAAGGACTCCAAGGTCGGCAGGTCGTGGATCCGGCCCGCGGACACCGCCGCCTCGACGCCGCCCGAGTGGGCGTGTGCGCCGGACGGCAGTCGGCCATCGGCCAGCACCAGCAGGGTCGACAGCGACATGTCAGAACAGGAAGTAGCGCTGGGCCATGGGCAGCTCCATCGCCGGCGTGGGCGGCACCACCTCGCCGTCGATGGTGACCCGGAACGTGTCCGGGTCGACCTCGATGCGCGGCAGCGCGTCGTTGAGCGGCAGGTCCGCCTTGGTCAGCGAGCGGGTGTCCGCGACCGGCACCAGCCGCCGGGCCACCGCCAGCCGGTCGCCGAGCAGGGCGTCGATCGCGGCCGGTGCGACGAAGGCGACGCTGGTCTGGGCCGGCACCACGCCGTACGCGCCGAACATGGGTCTCGGCAGCATCGGCTGCGGCGTCGGGATCGACGCGTTCGCGTCACCCAGCTGCGCCCACGCGATCATGCCGCCCTTGATGACCAGATGCGGGCGTACGCCGAAGAAGGCTGGATCCCAGAGCACCAGATCGGCGAGCTTGCCGGGCTCGACCGAGCCGACCTCGCCCGCGATGCCGTGCGCGACCGCCGGACAGATCGTATATTTCGCGATATAGCGGCGAGCGCGTAGATTGTCCGCCGGACCGCCGAGCGACCCCCGCCGCGATTTCATCACGTGCGCCGTCTGCCAGGTGCGCAGCACCACCTCACCCGCCCGGCCCATCGCCTGCGAGTCGGAGCCGATGATCGAGATCGCGCCGAGGTCGTGCAGCACGTCCTCCGCCGCCATCGTGCTCGGGCGGATCCGGCTCTCCGCGAACGCCAGGTCCTCGGGCACGGCGGGGTTGAGGTGGTGGCAGACCATCAGCATGTCGAGGTGCTCGTCGAGCGTGTTCCGGGTGTACGGCCGGGTCGGGTTGGTCGAGCTCGGCAGGATGTTGGGCTGGCCGGCCACGGTGATGATGTCGGGTGCGTGCCCGCCACCGGCACCCTCGGTGTGGTACGCGTGGATCGACCGGCCACCGATCGCCCGCAGCGTGTCCTCGACGAACCCCGCCTCATTGAGCGTGTCGGTGTGGATCGCGACCTGCACGCCACTGGCGTCCGCGACCCGCAGGCAGGCGTCGATCGCGGCGGGCGTCGTACCCCAGTCCTCGTGCAGTTTGAACCCACCCGCACCGCCGCGCAGCTGCTCCCACATCGCCTCCTGGCTCGTGGTGTTGCCCTTGCCGAGCAGCAGCACGTTGACCGGCCAGGTGTCGACGGCCTCCAGCATCCGCGCGAGGTGCCACTGGTTCGGCGTCACGGTGGTCGCCCGCGTGCCTTCGGCCGGGCCGGTGCCGCCGCCGATCACGGTAGTCACGCCGCTGGCCAGCGCGGTCGAGAGGACCTGCGGGCAGATCAGGTGTACGTGGCTGTCGACCGCGCCCGCCGTCAGGATCTTTCCGTTGCCGGCGATCACCTCCGTGCCCGGGCCGATCACCAGGTCCGGGTGCACACCGTCCATCGTGTCCGGGTTGCCGGCCTTGCCCAGCGCGACGATCCGCCCGTCGCGGATGCCGATGTCGGCCTTGACCACGCCCCAGTGGTCGAGCACCACCGCGCCGGTGATCACGGTGTCGACGGTGCCGTCGCCGCGGCTGACCGCCGACTGGCCCATCGACTCCCGGATCACCTTGCCGCCGCCGAAGACCGCCTCGTCGCCGTGCGAGCAGCGGTCCTCCTCGACCTCCACGAACAGGTCGGTGTCGGCGAGCCGGATCCGGTCGCCGGTGGTCGGCCCGTAGAGCGCGGCGTACTTCGCCCGGTCGATCGTGCTCACGCCGACGGACCCTGGTCGAGCGGACCGGCACACTCGCCGCGCAGGCCCGGCACGATCCGGCGCCCCGCGAGCGGCACGAGGTCGACGTCGCGGTCGATGCCCGGCTCGAAGCGCACCGCGGTGCCGGCGGGCACGGCCAGCCGGTGACCCCAGGCGGCGCTCCGGTCGAAGTCGAGCGCCGGGTTGGCCTCCGCGAAGTGGTAGTGGGAGCCGACCTGGACCGGGCGGTCGCCGGTGTTGACCACGGTCAGGGTGAGCACGGGGCGGCCGGCGTTGAGCTCGATCGGGCCGTCGCCGAAGACGATCTCGCCGGGGATCACCGCACGGTCCTCATGGGATCGGCTCGTGGACGGTGACCAGCTTCGTGCCGTCCGGGAACGTCGCCTCGACCTGGACCTCGGTGAGCATCTCCGGCACGCCCGCCATGACGTCGTGGCGGCCGAGCACCGTGCGCCCCTCCGACATGAGCTCGGCTACCGTCCGCCCGTCGCGCGCGCCCTCCAGCAGGAAGGCGGTGATGACGGCGGTCGCTTCTGGATAGTTGAGCCGCAGCCCGCGCTCGCGGCGTTTGCGCGCCACGTCGGCGGCGACGTGGACGAGCAGGCGCTCCTGCTCGTGCTGGCTCAGAAACATGGGCTCACCTCCACGGGTACGCGAGCATGACACCAGAACGTTACGCACCGGTTACGCCTTGGCGCGGCACGGCGCGCCCGATCCGCGCGTGATCCACTGGGCCGGGGTCGGGTGCGATCGACCAAGGTCGTACCCTTCGAGAAATGGACCGTCACCACCCGATCTGCCGCACCTGTGGGGTTCAGCGCGCGACCGACGCGGACCGCACCGTCTGTCCGATCTGTGCCGACGAGCGGCAGTACGTAGGGTGGGGCGGGCAGCGATGGGTGTCGATCACCGAGCTGCACGCGGAGGGCTTCCGCGGCGTGGTGCGGCAGGAGTCGCCGGGCCTCTGGGGCGTCGGTGTCGAACCGAGCATCTGCATCGGCCAACGGGCGCTGGTGGTGCCCGGCCCGGGTGGCAACGTGCTGTTCGACTGTGTGCCCTATGTGGACGACGAGACGGTCGAGGCGGTCGAGGCCGTCGGAGGGCTGGCCGCGATCGCCCTTTCGCATCCCCATTTCTACGGGTCCATGGTGGAGTGGAGCAAGGCGTTCGGGGACATCCCGGTGTACGTGCACGCGTCCGACGCCAGCTGGGTGCCGCGATCCGGGAACATCGTCCTCTGGGAGGGTGAGCGGCAGGAGATCCTCCCCGAGCGGACGCTGGTCAACTGCGGCATCCACTTCCCGGGCGGCTCGGTGCTGCACTGGCCGGGACTCGACGGCAACGGCGCGCTGTGCACCGGCGACATCTTCACCGTCGTGATGGACCGGCGTTGGGTGAGCTTCATGTACAGCTACCCCAACCTGATCCCGGAACACCCGGACACGATCCTGCGCGCGGTGTCCCTTGTGGACGAGCTGCCCTACGACACCGTGTACGGGGGGTGGTGGGGCCGAGTGGTCGCGGGCGGCGCGAAGGAGCGGGTGCGCGCGTCGGCGGACCGGTACCTGGCCCGGATCGGCCGCTGAGGCCGCTTTCGGCCTGATCCGCGCGGGCTGGCCCGGCGGTTGGCGTCAGCGGCGGGTGCGGCGGCGGCGTTTCGGGTCGCGGCGCCACCAGGTCACGAAGAAGGTGGTGCCGGCGGCCAGGCCGACCACCGCGCCGATCACGAGGGCCAGGATCCCGTCGGCGCCGGCAGCGACCATCGGAGTGAGGACGACCAGCAGGCCAGCCATCGCGATGCCGAGGGCGCCGACGACGGCGGCCGGCGCGGGCATGCGCGTGCGGACGCGGCGGGCGTCCACCCGCTTGGGCTTGGGGCTACCTGTCGGGGTCAAGACGGCGATCCAGCTCCTCGTCGGACATGGACTCACCGGACGCCTCGACGGCTCGTTTCGCCTCGTTGGCGCCGGTGTTGAGCAGCTTGTCGGCGGGTCCGAGCCAGGTGCGGTAGTCGGTCGCCGACTCGCGCAGCGCCCGTCCCGAGCCGATCCAACCGCGCACGAACCGGCCGTTCGTGCCGCGCATTCGGAACGACGTCTGCACCCGACGCATGATCCGCGGGTGCATCCGGTAGAGCACCCGGCGGAGCCGGAGCAGGATCTGGGCGACCTTCTGGACGAAGGTCACGCCCCGGGTGGTGACGATGGCGCCCTGCGCGGTCGTCGCCGCGGCGGCGGCGGCCGTCGACGCGCCCGCGGTCGGCACCGCCGCGGCCATCGCCGGAACCCACGTGAACATGAGCCATTCGATGAACGTCGCGATCAGGCCGATCACGAACGCCTGCGCGACGTCCATCAGCAGCTTGGCGGTGTTGAGGATGAAGACCAGCTGCTGGACGTCACCCTGGATGCCGGCGACGCCCCCGGCGAACTCCTCCATCCGCGCGCGGGCGGCATCGGCGGCGGCACCCTGCCAGCCGACGAGGCCCTGCTGGGTGGCTTCGAGGATCTCCTTGGCGAGCGGTTCGAGCGCGTTGCCGACGCGCTCCCACTTGCCGATCTCGCCTTCCATCCGCTCCGGGTTGCCGGTGACGAGGCCGAGCAGGTCCTCCAGCGGCTGGACGACGTCGATCAGGAAGCCGAGACCGGCGGAGATGAGGGCGTTGAGCGGGTCGACCGCGTACATCGCGATGTTGATGCCGAGGTCGCCGACACTGCCGGCGATGTTGAAGAGCTCGCCCCAGTCGCTGTCGCCCTGGGCCAGCTTCGCCGCGCCGGAAACCGCCTGCGGCAGGCCGGCCACGCCGGCGAAGTCCTTGACCGGGTCGAGGCGCAGCACGTCGTACCCGCCGACACTGACCGACCCGGCACCGCCGTACCCGTCCCAGTCGGCCGTCGCGTCGACGCCGCCGTCCTTGGTGCCGTAGTCGGTGACGTCGTTGGTGACGTCGCTGTCCTCGAGTCGTCCTTCGGCCATCGCGGATCAGCCCAGCAGTTCGCGGATCGACGCCAGCGCCTGGGCGATCTCCTGGTCGGTCTGCTTGTAGTTGTCCACCGTGCAGTCCAACGCGTCGACCTTGTCCTGCAACGACTCGCCCATCATCGCCAGGTGCTCGTAGGTGTCGTCCGCGTACGTCCAGTACCAGGCGGCGAACGGCGCGCCGACCAGACCCCAGATGTACCACTCCGGGTTCGCGTCCTCGGCGAGCGTGAGGATGTCGGCCGCGCGCTCACGGATCTCGGCGAGCCGGGACCGGCACACCATGATCTCGTCGACGTCGGTGCGAAAGCCTGACATGTGGTTGCTCAGCTCCGATGGGGGTCGTCGTCGGGGGTCTGGTAGCTCTCGACCAGTGACCGGATGTCGAGGCGTGGACCGGTCAGCTGTTGTACGCGTTCGGCCATCAGCATCGCGGCCCGCGCGCTCGCGGTCATCACCGTCGTGTGGACGATGCCCGCCAGGGTCGCCGGGTCGTGTCGGAGCTGGCCGTTGCTGATGTGGACGGCCAGCAGCTCGCCGCCGGCCCGGACCTGGGCCGACACGCCACCGTCGGCCGATCGTGCGGTCGCGGTCAGGTCGGCCAGTTCGGTGCGTAGCTCCGCGTACCCGGCGAGTTGTCGTTGCGAGTCCTCGCTGACCCGACGCAGCACCTGGTCGGCGTGCTGGAACTCGCCGTCGGCGGGGCGTTTGCCCGCACCGTTGCGTCGCGCGTTGTCCTGGCCATTGCCTCGCGCGGTGCTTGGGCTGTCGCCTCGCGCCTCGCCAGCGGCGTTGCCCCAGGCGTTGCCGGGGCCGTTGCTCGGTCCGTCGCCCCGCGCGTTGCCAAGGGCGTTGTCCAGGCCGTTGCCCCAAGCGTTGGCTGGGCCGTTGCCCGGGCCGCCTGCCGTTTCGTCGCGCGGACCGTCGCCCAAGCCGTTGCCCCAAGCGTTGCCCGGGGCGGTGCCAGTGCCGTTGCGCGGACCGTCGCCTGGGACGTCGTCGAAATTCGGCGGGTCGAACGTGGGCACCTCGGGCAGCGTGCCGCCGAGCAGGCCGGGCAGTTCCGCGCGGCCGTGGCGGACCGTGCGGACGGCCTCGGCCATCGAGCCGGTGGCCTGGGCGGTCGCCTCGCGCGCCGTGTCGACGACTAGTGCGCCGAGCCGCTCCGGGCTGTAGCGGTAGGCCGCCCGCCCGAAACCCAGCCCGACGATGGAGTTGCCGGGCCCGGCGGTGACCTCGACAGCACCGTCCGGTGTGGAGACGGTCGCGGTCGCCGCCGTCACGGCCTGCCGGAGCGCGTCGACCGCGTCCTTCAGCTCCGCCGGTGGCATTGGCTTGGGTATCGCGTCGAAGGCGCTCATCAGACCCCCCATTTTCCGAGCGCGCCGGTCGGGCGTGAACCCTAGCACCGATGGTGATCGTTGTTCAGCTTCCGTGCGCCCGTTGCGCGCCCTCCCGTTCCGCGAACGCCCGCAGGTCATGCCGCTGGATCGCGGCGGCCATCAACTCCGGGAACATGTCCGGTGTGCACGCGAACGCCGGCACGCCGAGGGAGCCCAGCGCGGCCGCGTTGTCGTGGTCGTAGCTGGGCGCACCGTCGTCGGACAGCGCCAGCAAAGCGACGACCTGGACTCCCGCACCGACCAGGTCGGCGACCCGGCGCAGCATCTCGTCGCGTGCGCCACCTTCGTAGAGGTCGCTGACCAGCACGAAGATGGTTTCCCGGGGCCGCGTGACGAGCCGCTGGCTGTAGGCGATGGCACGGTTGATGTCGGTGCCGCCGCCGAGCTGGGTGCCGAACAGCACGTCGACCGGGTCGTTGAGGTGCTCGGTCAGGTCGACGACCGAGGTGTCGAAGACGACCAACGAGGTCCGCAGCGTACGCAGGGAGGCCAGCACGGACGCGAACACGCCGGAGTAGACGACCGACGACGCCATCGACCCGGACTGGTCGACACAGAGGATCACGTCCCGCTGTACGGCGTTGCCGCGCCGCCCGTACCCGATGAGCCGCTCGGGAACGACGGTGCGATAGGCCGGTTGGTAGTGGCGCAGGTTCGCGCGAATGGTGCGGTTCCAGTCGATGTCGCCGTGGCGGGGGCGCTCGATCCGGCTGGCCCGGTTGAGCGCGCCGGTGACCGCGGCCCGTGCCTTCTGCGCGATCCGCTTCTCCAGGTCGTCGACTACCTGGCGGACCACCTGCCGGGCCAGGTCGCGGGTCTTGTCGGGCATCACCGAGTTGAGCGAGAGCAGCGTGCCGACCAGGTGGACGTCGGGTTCGACGGCGGAGAGCATCTCCGGCTCGAGCAGGAGGCGGGTGAGGTTGAGCCGCTCGATCGCGTCGGTCTGCATGACGCGGACGACGCTCTGCGGGAAGTACTCCCGGATGTCGCCGAGCCAGCGGGCCACCCGTGGCGCGGAGGCGCCCAGGCCGGCGCTGCGGCGGCTGCCTTCCTTGGGCTCGCCGTTGCCCGCACCGTCGGGACCCCTGTCGTAGAGGGCGGCCATCGCGGCGTCCATGGCGGCGTCGCGCCCGTTCGGCTGGCCCAGCGACTCGTCGGCGGGCTCACCGAGCGCCAGCCGCCATCTCCGGCGCCGTTCGTCGTCGGCGGTCATTCGATCCTCCGTCCCAGGAGCGCGCTCAAGGTGGGCAGGGAGAGCGCCGCCGTGTCGTGGTCCAGTACGGCGGTGGCTGTTCTCGTCGCGCCCCCGCCGGCGACCCGCTCGCCGATGCCGCGGCGCTCGCCGGTCGCGAAGGTGCCGAAGGTGCGGCGGAGCAGGGGTAGCACCTCGGTGAAGGCGTCCGCCGGGATGGCCGCGAGCCAGTCGTCGACGAGTGACAACAGGCTGTCGTCATGCATCAGGAGCAGGCCGCCGCCGGCGAGGAAGCCTTCGACCCAGGCCGCGCCGGTCGCCGCCGGCACGCCCGCGGTCAGCGCGCGACCGAGCCGCAGCCCGGCGTCCCTTGTGGACAGCCGGCCGGCGTCGTGCAGCAGGCGGGTGAGCCGGCCGGCCAGCAGCCCGTGCAGGTCGTCGCGGGTGGTCAGCGCGGTGAGGGTGTCGAGCCACCTGGTGCGTTCGGCGTCGTCGCCGAGCAACGCGACCGCGGTGTGCACGGCGTCGATGTGGTCCCGCAGGCCGGCGGCGGCCTCGTCGGACAGGCCCGAGGCGGCCGGCGGGAGTGCGGCGTAGACCCGGGCCAGCAGCCCCTTCACCACGGCGGCGACGGCGGCGACGTCGGAGCGGCGGACGTCGCCGTAGCGGACCGTGCGCGCCAGGGCGGGGATCGCGGCCATCAGGTGGGTTACGTCGGCGTCCTCGGCGGCCCGGGCGTCGAGGGCGCGCAGCACCGCCGGCCGCGCGAGGGGCAGGTCGGCGAGCAGGCAGGTCTCGAGCAGGGCGGTCACCTCGGCCAGCGTCGTCGCCTTGGCCGCCGCGGCCGAGACCTGTGCGGTGGCCGCGCCGACCACGGTGGTGCCGTAACCGCTCGCCTCCACCAGCCGGATCGAGAACTCCGGCTGCCAGCGCAGCGCCCACTCCTCGCGGAAGGTGCCGGTGCTGCCCCGCCGTTCCTCGGGCTCGCCCCAGGGCACGTCCAGGCAACGGAGTTGGTGCAGCAGGTGGCTGCGCGCGAGGTCGGTGTCCTTGCGCAGGTCGAGGTCCAGCGCCCGGTCGAGCGCCGACGGTTTGAGGCGGGCGGCCCGTTGGCGGGCCTCCAGGTCACGGGCGAGCGGAACGGTCGGTACGCCCTCGGGCACCTCGCCCAGCCGCTCGCCGACGACCAGCTTGCGCCCGATGAGCTGCAGGCGGAGGTCGTCGCCTTCGCAGAGCACGGCACCCGACGCGTCGGTGACCTCGGCCAGGCCGGCGAGCGGGCGCCCACGCATGGTGGCGAGCGCCTCGGCCAGCCGCGTCGCCTCGATGACATGCGCGGGGGAGGTGTCTACGCCCTCGTCGCGGAGCACGCCGGCCGCGCCGACGAGCCAACGCGGCACGACCTCGTCGGTGGTGGTGAAGAGGTGGTGGTACCAGCCTGGCGAGTCGACGCCCGCGCCATAGCCTTGCCACGAGGCCAGCCGCCCGTAGGTCCACGGAACCCAGGTGAACCGCACCTTGCCGCGGCGCTTGCCACCCTTGAGCAGCGCGGCGTCGTGGGCGGCAGTGACTTTCGCGCGGAGCGCGGGCACGTGCCACGCGCCGCAGACCACGGCGATCTCGTTGTGAGTGCGGCGCACCTGGCGCAGGACGGTGCGCATGTGCGCCTCGCGCACGAGGTCGTAGGGGTCCTCCAGCGCACCTGCCCTGACCTCGGTCATCGCCTCCTCGATCGCCTCGAACGCGGGTGCCTGCCGGTGCTCGACCACGTCCTCCCACCAGCGCTCGGGGTCGTCGTAGCCCGCGGCGGCGGCAAGCTCACCGATCGGATCGACCGGCCGCAACTCCGGCGCCGGCGGCCCCGGCATCGGCCCGTCGTCGTCCAACCCATCCGGATCGGAGTCCGCCGCAGGCCCGCCCGGACCGTTTGTTTCGGATCCGTCTCCGCCCGCTCTGTCTGGTTTTGCCTCCGGCGCGGCGGGCTCGCGGCCGGCCGGCGAGTCCAATGTGGGCACTTCAGCGGGCGTGTGGTCGTTGGTGGTGGGTTTGCGGGACGTGAGGCGGTGCGCGAACGGTAGGTCGAAGAAGCGGACCGGGACGCCGTTGGCGACTGCCCACTTGATGGCCTGCCATTCCGGAGAGAAGACGGCGAACGGCCAGAAGGCGGCCCGGCGGGGGTTGTCGGCGGCGTAGCCGAGCAGGGCCACCGGCGGCTGCAGCCGGTCGTCGGCCGCCCACGCGATCAGGTCGTCGGCCTCGGGTGGGCCCTCGACCAGCAGGATGTCGGGTCGCTGCTCTTCGAGGGCACGGAGGACCGCACGGGCGGAGCCTGGCCCGTGGTGGCGGATGCCGTAGTAGCGCTCAGGCATCGCGGGCGGCGCGGTAGAAGTCGGCCCACCCTGGGCGTTCGCGGACCACCGTCTCCAGGTATTCACGCCACACGACGCGGTCGGAGACCGGGTCCTTGATGACGGCGCCGACGATGCCGGAGGCCACGTCGCCGGCGCGGAGTACGCCGTCGCCGAAGTGGGCGGCCAACGCCATGCCGTTGGTGACGACCGAGATCGCCTCGGCGGTCGACATCGTGCCGGTGGGTGACTTGAGCTTGGTGCGGGCGTCGTCGGTCTGGCCGTCGCGTAGCTCACGGAACACGGTGACCACGCGCCGGATCTCGTCGAGCGCCGTCGTGGTCTCGGGTAGATCGAGGGAACGGCCGAGCTGCGCGACCCGGCGGGTGACGATGTCGATCTCTTCGTCGAACGTGGCCGGCACCGGCAGCACCACGGTGTTGAACCGGCGCCGCAGGGCGCTGGACAGCTCGTTGACGCCCCGGTCACGGTCGTTGGCGGTCGCGATCACGTTGAAGCCGCGCTGGGCCTGGACCTCGGTGTTGAGCTCGGGAACCGGCAGCGTCTTCTCGGACAGGATCGTGATCAGCGCGTCCTGGACGTCGGAGGGAACCCGGGTGAGCTCTTCGACCCGGGCGATCGCGCCGGTCTCCATCGCGCGCAGAACCGGGCTCGGCACCAGCGCCGCCGGCGACGGGCCTTCGGCGAGCAGCCGGGCGTAGTTCCAGCCGTAGCGGATCGCCTCCTCGGGCGTGCCGGCGGTGCCCTGGACGAGCAGTGTCGAGTCACCGGAGATCGCGGCGGCGAGATGCTCGGAAACCCAGGTCTTGGCGGTGCCTGGCACGCCGAGCAGGAGCAGCGCGCGGTCGGTGGCTAGGGTGGCGACCGCGACCTCCATCAGCCGGCGGGACCCGACGTACTTCGGCGTGATCTTGCCGCCGTCGCCCAGCAGATAGGTGACCACCGCCTGCGGCGACAGCCGCCAGCCGGGCGGGCGGGGACGGTCGTCGTCGGCGGCCAGCGCGGCCAGCTCTTCCGCGTAGAACTCTTCCGCGTGCGGACGCAGGGCGGTCATTCGAACTCCTCGATCATCTCGTTGCGGAAGCTGAGCACGGCGGCAAGCTGGGCCAGGTAGCGGGCGGAGCGGCGGCCCTCCGGCAGCCCGTCGAGGGACCGGATCAAGGTCTCGACCCGGCCGACGAACGAGGTGGGCATGGCGGGCATGGCCAGCCGGCAGAGCTCGGAGAGCTGCCAGGCGTTGTCGGGCGCGAGTATCGCCATCGCCCGCAACGCCGCGGACGCCAGCTCGTCGGACCAGTCGCCGGCGCAGAAGTGCAGCAACCGGATGCCGGCCGCGGTGTCCCGGCGTAGGGCGGCGGCCACCCGCCGGCCCCGCTCGCCGCCCGGCAACACCTCGAGCAGCGGCCAGGTCAGCCGGTCGCCGAGCCCGTCGCCGTTGAGCTCGGCCGGTGCCGCGTCGGCGAGGTCGAGCAGGGCGGCGGCCCACACCGGGTCGTGCTGGGCAGCGGTGGCCCGGGCGAGCCCCCGGAGCAGCACCGGCTGCCATCCGTCGGCGACCGGGGACGTGATGACGCCGCCAGGGTCGCGGCCTGTCAGCGTGGTCCAGAACTCCAGCGGTGTCGCCGAAACGATCTCTTCCAGCAGCCAGGCACCGAGACCGACGCCCCGGGGCGGCGACGGGTCGATGTCGTCGCGGAGCATCGCCGCGTCGATGGTGGACGGTGCCGTGACCACCAGCGCGCCGTCGGCGAAGTGGACGCTGGCGGCGGTGCGGGTGGCCATCCGCTCGCCCAGCGCGGACCCGGGCAACTTGCGCAGCAACTCGGCGGCGACCTGGCGGATCTCGCGCCGCCGGTCGTCGAGCGCGTGCTCGATCAGCGCCTCGTCGCGCACGTGGAGCCCGGTTTCGAGTGCGCCGAGCAGCAGCACCCGGTCGTGCGGCGGCTCCGCGTCGAAGGTCTCGGTGAGCAGCTCGAGGCCTTTGGCCGGGTCGCCGGCGCGGAGCGCCACGAGATAGGCGAGCCGTTCGCCGGGCGTGCCGGTCAACCAGTCCTGCGAGTCGGCGGCGGCCACCTCACCGCCCACGTCCCGGAAGTAGCGCCAGTCGGCCTGGCGCTGCGCCAGCCAGTGGCCGCGCCGCCCGGCGACCGCGCCCAGCGCCGGCCGCAGCCCGGTGTCGCGTCGGCCGAGGTCGAGCAGGATGGGCAGCGTCTCCGGCGGCGCGAGCAGTTGCCGCTTGCCGGCCTCGACCAGCCACTGCCCGAGAACGGCCCGCTGCGCGGGCCCACCCCAGCCGGTCGCGCCCTCGGTGAGCAGCAGGTCGAGCCGGGCGGCCGCGGGCGGCGGGACGACGGGGCGGACCTCGTCGGGCGCCGGAGGGATCGTCGGCCGACCGACCAGCGGCGTCTCCGCCGCCCGCCGGTAGGTGAGGGCGACCGCCGCCGCTTCGAGCAGCGCGCGCGCCGACCCACCGGACCCACCGTCTCCATCCCCTGCGCGGCCCTGGCCGACCACATCGGCGTCTTCGGGCTCGCCGGCGGGTTCGGTGTGGAGGTTGGCCGGGATCGAGAGGGAAAGGCGGTGGCCGCCGCCGACGTCGAGGCGTGCGGCCGACCATGGCCGGCGGGCGGTGCCCACCAGCGCGGCCGACAGCAGGTCGGCCGGTAGCTCGGGACCGCCGCCCGAGGCGGCCGCCCGCGGCTCGCCCGGTGCCGCGGGGACGTGGCGACCGTCGGGCCAGGCTGCCAACGGGCGGAAGCCGGTGTGGCCGTATTCGCCGGCCACCACGACCGGGCGGGCGCCCGCGGCCGCGATGAGCCACCACGGCTGGTCGTCGTCGGGGTGCAGGGCGACCGCGTCGCCGGCGGGGTCGACCAGGTGGCCGTCGTCGGTGGGCGTCACGTCGGCGAGCAGCATCGGGGTCGACTCGCGCCAGGGCTCGGCGGCGACCGCGCGCGCGTGCTCAGTCACGGCGGCGCGGATCGGGACCGCGCCCGGTGGAGTGGTGTAGACCGGGACCGGCTCGCCGTAGCGGACCTTGACCAGCGCCCGCCTGGGCACGGCGGCCGGATAGAAGCACAGGCCGGCGTCGAGCACCGTGCCGGGCTCGAGGTCGGTCGGCAGGGTCTGGCCGGCCGGCGCGAAGGCCAGGACCAGCGCGAACCGTCCGCTCAGCTCGCCGCGTAGCCAGGTGCGTCGGCTCGTCAGCCGGTCGTCGGCCGTGTCCAGGCGGCCCAGCACCTCCCACCGGTCGCGGATCTCCGGCTCGGCCAGCACGTCGTCGGTGGCCACCGGGTAGCCGACGCGGGTGCGGACGGTCGCCGCCAGCCCCGGTGGCAGCGCCGGGAGCCGGCCGTGGGCGACGATCAGCAGCCGGAGCAGGGCGAGCTCGCCCAGGAGGCGGTCGGCCCAGTTGGTGCCGACGCCGACGACCCAGCCCAGCCGGCGGACGCCGCCGGCGATGCCCGGTGCCTGTGCGTCGACCAGCCGGGCGGCCATCGTCTGGTAGGGCCGGTAACCGGCTTGCTCGGCCGCCGCCAGACCCTGCTCGATCTGGTCGGTCAGCCAGCGGTCGAGCTCGACCAGCCCTGCCTCGACCCGGTCGGCGCGCTGCTGGACCCGGCGTGCGGCGGCTGCCGGATCTGCCAGGCCCTCGCCGGCCGTGCGCGGCGCCCGAGGCGCGCGCTGCGAGCGGGCCGCGCGCTCCGCCTGCCACTCCGTCGCCCACTCGGGTGGCGACTCGTCGTCGGGAACGCCGCCGTTGGCCCAGCGCAGCAGCAACCCGAGGGTGTGCTTGCAGGGGATCTTGCGGCTCGGGCAGGTGCAGCGGTAGGCCGGACCGGTCAAATCGACACAGACCTGGTAAGGCCGCGCACCCGAGCCTCGGCACAGGCCCCAGAGCATGTCGTCGAAACGGCCCTGGCCTGCCCAGTGGGCAGCGGTGATCAGACCACGGCCGCTCTTGGCCGCGCCCTGGTCGGGCGCGAGCGAGAGCACCTTGTCGGGAGACCAGCGTTCGACGGACACGCGCAAACCTTAGAACTCATGTACGACGAATTTTGGCGGCCTGTGGATAACCGCGAGACACCAAACCTTATCCACAGGCCGGGGGTGCGGGCTTCCGCCACCAACCAGCCCTGCGAGAATCGACCCCGCAACGCCGTACCCCAATGTCGAGGAGAGCGACCGTCGTGATCCGTACCCATGATGCCGGAAGCCTGCGTGCCACGGACGCCGGCAGCGCGGTGACCTTGGCCGGGTGGGTGGCCCGCCGTCGTGATCATGGTGGGGTCATCTTCGTCGACCTCCGTGACGCGTCGGGCGTGGTCCAGGTGGTCTTCCGCGAGGAAGACGCCCACCACCTCCGCAACGAATACTGCGTCCGGGTCGAGGGCGACGTCGCCGCGCGCCCGGCCGGCAACGAGAACCCCGAGCTACCGACCGGCGCGATCGAGGTCAACGCGACCGTCCTCGAGGTGCTCTCGGAGGCCGCTCCGCTGCCGCTGCCCGTCGACGACAACATCGACGCGGGCGACGACATCCGGCTCCGTCACCGCTATCTCGACCTGCGCCGCAGCGGGCCGTCCAACGCGCTCAAGCTGCGCAGCAAGGCCAACCAGATCGCGCGCCGCGTCCTGCACGACCGCGACTTCAACGAGATCGAGACGCCGACCCTGACCCGGTCGACGCCCGAGGGCGCCCGCGACTTCCTGGTCCCGGTGCGGTTGCAACCCGGCAGCTGGTACGCGTTGCCGCAGTCGCCGCAGCTCTTCAAGCAGCTGCTGATGGTGGCGGGCATGGAGCGCTACTACCAGATCGCCCGCTGCTACCGCGACGAGGACTTCCGCGCCGACCGCCAGCCCGAGTTCACCCAGCTCGACATCGAGATGTCGTTCATCACCCAGGACGACGTGATCGACCTGGGCGAGGCGATCGTCGGTGCGCTGTGGGAGGAGCTGGCCGGCCACCGCATCGACCGGCCGATCCCGCGGATCACCTGGCACGACGCGATGGCGCGTTACGGCTCCGACAAGCCTGACCTGCGCTACGGGGTCGAGCTGACCGAGCTGACCGACTACCTGCGCGGCACCGAGTTCCGGGTGTTCGCCGGCGCGATCGAGGCCGGCGGCTACGTCGGCGCGGTCGTCATGCCCGGCGGCGCGGCGCAGAGTCGCAAGGAGCTCGACGGCTGGCAGGACTGGGCCAAGGCGCGTGGTGCCCGGGGCCTGGCCTACGTCGTGCTCGACGCCGAGACCGGCGAGGCGCGCGGTCCGGTCGCCAAGAACCTCAGCGCGGGCCACCTCGAAGGGTTGGCCGACGCCGTCGGCGCCAAGCCCGGCGACGCCATCTTCTTCGCGGCGGCCGCCGAGGCGCGCGAGGCGCAGGAGCTGCTCGGCGCCGCCCGCATCGAGATCGCCAAGCGGGCCGGCCTGGCCGACCCCGACGCGTGGGCGTTCTGCTGGGTGACCGACGCGCCGATGTTCGAGAAGGACGACGAGGGCGGTTGGACGGCCGTCCACCACCCGTTCACCTCGCCCAACGCCGAGTGGATGGACCGGTTCGAGGAGGCGCCGGACCGCGCGCTCGCCTACGCCTACGACATCGTCTGCAACGGCAACGAGATCGGCGGCGGTTCCGTCCGTATCCACCGCGGCGACGTGCAGCGCCGGGTGTTCACCCTGCTCGGCATCACCGACGACGAGGCGGCCGACAAGTTCGGCTTCCTGCTCGAAGCCTTCAAGTACGGCCCGCCCCCGCACGGCGGCATCGCGTTCGGCTGGGACCGGGTCTGCATGCTGCTCGCCGGCGCCGACTCGATCCGCGAGGTGATCGCGTTCCCGAAGACGCGGGGCGGCTACGACCCGCTGACCGGTGCGCCGACGCCGATCACCGGGCAGCAGCGGCTGGAGGCCGGCGTCGACGCCAAGCCGAAGCCCGCTCCCGCCGCGCACGTCGGCACCGCCGGGGTCGCGGTGCCCGTCGAGCACACGCCATGACCGGGCGGGGTCCGGCGGCGCGATGACGCTGCTGGTCGTCGGCGGGAGCGGCTACCTCGGCGGCGAGGTGTGCCGGCAAGCGGTCGCGGCGGGCTTCGACGTCGCGGCGACCTACCATCGCGGGCCCGGTTCCGTGCCGGGCACGCGATGGCACCGGGTCGACGTGCGCGACCGCGCCGCCGTCGACCGGCTCGTCGACGAGGTGCGGCCGCGGACGGTGGTGACGACCGCCTACGCGTACGCCGAGTGGGCCGTCACCGCGACCGGCGCGGCGCACGTGGCGGCCGCCGCCGAGCGGGTCGGCGCGCGGCTGGTGCACGTGTCGAGCGATGCTGTCCACGGTGGACGGCCGGCACCCTACGGCGACGACGTCGATCCGACACCGGTCTACGCCTACGGCGCGGCCAAGGCGGCGGCCGAGACCGCTGTCCGCCTCGTCGCGCCGCGGGCGGCGGTGGTCCGCTGCTCACTGATCATCGGGCCCGACGCCCGGTCGCAGCAGGTGTCGCTCTGCCTGGAGGCCCTATCGCCGGATTCCGGCGTGCGCCTGTTCACCGACGAGATCCGCGTTCCGGTCGGGGTCGGCGATCTGGCCACGGCGCTGCTGGAGCTGGCGGAAGGCGACTACGCGGGGATGCTCAACGTGGCCGGGCCCGAGGCCCTGAGCCGGCTGGAGCTCGGCGAGCTCGTCGCCCGCGCACACGGCCTCGATCCCGCGGCCCTACGCAGCTCGACGATCGCCGAGTCGGGCCTGACCCGCCCGGCGCGAGTCGTCCTCGACACGACCCGCGCGGCGGAGGTCCTGAAGACCCGATTCCGCCCAGCCGAGGAGATCCTGGCCGCCGCGAAGAGCTAGGGCATCACGTGCCGGGCGTTGCCGCAGTGGCGACGCCCGTGTTCCTGGAACACTCAACGCGTTCGTCGGGCGCTGCTACGCGAGGCCGACGCTCGTACGCGGGATTGACGACGTGTAGCCCAATGCCTCGTACATCGTGTTCGCCGGCACGTTGTCGGTCATCACGCCTAGGGCGGCGATCCCGAGCTCCGCGACCAACCTCCGGGTCAACGCCGCCGTCAGCGCGGCGCCCAAACCTCGGCCGCGGGCGGACGGGTGGACCGCGATGCCGGACAGGAAACCGACGCCACCGCGACTGCGGTCGGCCGCGCACGCGACCAGGTCGGCACCGTCGCGGATGCCCCACCAGGTCCGTACCCGGGAATCGCCGGGTCGCGTCGTCGTGCTCGGGAACGCGACGTCCAGCAGCGCCGAGATGGCGGCGTCGTCCTCGACCGGCTCCGCCCGCTCCTCGCCCGCGCGGATGGGCGGCGGCTCAGAGGTCCAGCGGAAGTCCCACTCGTCGCGGAACTTGACCTGGACTTCGGCCGGCAGGGCGCCGGCCATGCGCGGCAGGTGCCACCAGCGCGCGCTCCCCGCGGCGACCAACGGAATCGCCGAAGCGGCGACGGCGCCGTCTCCCAGGGCGCAGACCGCCGTGCCGGACCGGGTGACCCAGACCACAGTGGACCCGACGCGGACGCCCGTGACGTCGTCGGTGTCGCCGGTGGTGAGGCGGGCGTACGGATGCGCGCCCACCGCGGCCAGCACCGCGTCCCGGCCGACGAGGGGTTCAGCCATGGCGGCAACGTAGCCGATCGATCATCGGGATTGCGTGGTGACCCGAGTGGGTATTGACCCGGCCACCCGCTCGAACCCCTCGGGCGGAGCCGCTTTCAGGAGGATAGAGATGCTCGCTGTAGCTGCGGCCATCGTCTTCGGTTTCGCCTTGCTGCTCGACCTTTTCGACACCGATCTCAACGCGCCGGACCTGTTCAACTGGAACACCCTGGTGCTCATCGGCTTGACGCTGCTCGCCCTCTACTTCGCCGGGGTCGGCAGCGGTCCCCGGGCCGGCACCGGCTCCGGCCGGCGCTTCTACGGGCGCCGCCCCGGTCGCGGCTGACCGCTCGCCTGGGAGATCATGCGAGGAACCCTCCGCCCGTACCAGGGGCGCAGGGTTCTTCGCATTTCCGGCACCCAACACCCGGCCGGTACTGTCTTCCTGATGGAGCCCGACGCCCTTTTCACGGTCGCTGACGGCGGTGGGGTGCGCACCGCGCCCGCGCACACCGCCGGCGCTGACGGCTTCGCGGCGCCGGGTGCCGATGCCCCGCTGCCCGTGCGGATGCGGCCCCAGACGGTCGACGAACTGGTGGGGCAGGGCCATCTGCTCGCACCTGGTGCGCCGTTGCGGCAACTCGTCACCGGGGCGACGCCGCTTTCGGTGATCCTGTGGGGTCCGCCCGGCACCGGGAAGACCACGATCGCGCATCTGGTCGCCCAGGCGAGTGACCGCCGTTTTGTGGCGATGTCGGCGCTTAACGCGGGCGTCAAGGACGTCCGGGCGGTGATCGAGACCGCGCGGCGGCAGCGCCGGACCGGTGGGCCGCCGACCGTGTTGTTCATCGACGAGGTGCACCGCTTCTCCAAGACCCAGCAGGACTCGCTGCTCGCGGCCGTCGAGGACCGGACCGTGACGCTGCTGGCGGCGACCACCGAAAA
>NZ_FZPH01000034.1 GCF_900188485.1 Asanoa hainanensis | reverse complement strand
ACCCGGCCGGTTCTTGCGCGGGCGTGACCCGGTGTTGGGTGGCGCGGAGGCTGGGGTCGGGGCCGAAGTCCGTGGGGCGTGCGGGTTGGAACCCGCCCGGCTCTTGCACGGCCGTGACTGGGTGGCCGGTGACGCCGGGGCTGGCGTCGAGGCCGAAGTCTGCGGGGCGTTCGGGTCGGAACCCGCTGATCATCGACGTCGTGCTGTTCTCGGCCGACATCAAGAAGGCCATCCCGGCCGCGTTCGAACCGCTGAAGTGGAACGCCGCGGCGGCACATGCGGCCGGTGCGGCGCTCTTCCTGCTCGGGCACGCCGTCTTCCTGATGCTGCTGCGCATCCGGCAGGGGACCCGCACAGGCTCGTCTCGGCCACGCTGGTGGCGCTCGCGCGGACGACGAGCGTTGAGCCGAAGCGCTGGCCGGGATCGCCGACCCGATCCGCAAGGTACGAATGGCGGTGTAGACGTGGGGCTACGCGCACTTTCCGACCGGATCCTCCACGGCCGTGACCGGGTGGCCGGTGACACTGGCATCGAGGCCGAAGTCTCTGGGGTCGTTCGGGTCGAAACCCACCGCTTCTCCCAGGGCCGCGGCCGGGTGACGCGCAACGCTGAGGCCGACGTCGAGGCCGAAGTCCCGGTGGCGCTCGCGCCCGAATCGCCCTCTTCTCCGGCCGCGACTGGAGCGACCGTGGCAACAGGCAGCGCTGGGGTTGGCGTGGTGGCCGATGTCCGTGCCGTGCTTGCGCCCGAACCCGCCGCCTGTGCTGTGGCCGCGGCCGGCGTGAAAGGCAACGTTGAGGCTGGCGTGGTGGCCGATGTCCATGCCGTGCATGCGCCCGAACCCGCCAACCACCCGGCGCCCGTGACCGGGGGAACCGGCAGCGCTGGGGTCGACGTGGTGGCCGATGTCCGTGCGGTGCTTGCGCCCGAACCCGCCGCCTACCCGGCGCCCGTGACCGGGGGAACCGGCAGCGCTGGGGTCGACGTGGTGGCCGATGTCCGTGCGGTGCTTGCGCCCGAACCGGCCAACAACCCCGCGGCCGTGACCGGGGGAACCGGTAGCGCCGAGGTCGACGTGGTGGCCGATGTCCGTGCGGTGCTTGCGCCCGAACCCGCCACCTTTGCTGCGGCCGGGGCCGGCGCGACCGGCAACGCTGAGGCTGGCGTCGAGGCCGAATTCCGTGCGGCGCTCGCGCCCGAACCCGCCACTTCTGCTGGGGCTGCGGCCGGCAACGCCGAGGTTGATGCCGCGGCCGGGGACAGGTTTGGCGGCTGAGGGATCTGGCCTCCCGCACGATCCGCGGTGGCTGTTGGGGGGTGGGAGCAGTGGGCGCCGCCGGCCGAGCGGCGTAGACGCTCGGCATGACGCCGGATCAAGCCCCAGCGCCGGCGCCGTTCGTGATCACGGCGGAAATCGTCGGCCGCTGGTGAATAACTGCGGGAGGCGGTGCGATCCCGCATTGCAGCCAGCTCTGTTGTGGTGAATAACTGAAGCTGCCGCATGCATTAATTGTATCGCATCCGAGCCCGGAAAACCCGATTTGATCATGCCAATATGTTCCGCAATTAAAACTGCGCCGACCCCGCCTCATCCGAGCCTTCCGTGGACCGGGCCAGGCGGGCGAGCGCGCGCCAATCTGCCGCCAGGTGGCAAAGTCGCGGGCTTCGTCTGTATTTCGACAGTGCCTACACCGGCAAGCGAAAGGCTTAGCCGATGTGGCGGCCACCGCTGAGTCAATTGCGCCGAGCCCATTCCGGTTGAAGCTCGGAAAGGACGGTTAAATTCGCTCGAATCTTTCCCCATAACCGCAATCGGGGGCCCAACGCGGCGTTTTACGTGCAGCAGGTACGCACGGCGCTCCGACGGGTTGTGGTCGGTCCTCCGTCGATCGGGCGATGGGCGCGGCGCTGGGTGGTACTGGTCGAAGGCGCTTCTCAGCAGCCCTTCGCTCTGGGCCAGTGCAGGCAGACGGGTCTCCAGGGCGTGCACGCGGGCGGCTGGGATGTCGCCCTCGACGACGGCGACCGTGACGGCGACCATGACCGTGACGGCGATGGCGACCTCGACGGCGACCGTGACGGCGGCCATGACTGCGGCGGCGATGGCGACCGCGACGGCGACGGCGACCGTGGCCTCGACCGTGATGGCGACCGTGAACGTGGCCGCGACCGTGAACGTGGCCGCGACCGTGATGGCGACCATGACCGTGGCGGCGACTACGACCGTGACGGCGATGGCGACCGCGACGGCGACGGCGACGGCGACGGCGACGGCGACGGCGACCGTGACCGTGGCGGCGACCGTGATGGCGACCGTGACCGTGGCGGCGACCGTGATGGCGACCATGACCGTGGCGGCGATGGCACGGCGACCCTGGCGGCGGCGGCGAGGTCGGCGGTGACCGCCGTGACGGCGACGGTGACGGTGGCGGCGATGGCGACGGTGACCGCGACCGGCGATCAAGCGTCGCTCAGCATCGACAGGGCCGCACCCAGCCGGCCGGTCGGCAGTTCGGGGCACTGCGTGGTGCACCGGCTGGTGTGCGGCGGCGCCCGCCTGGCGCTGCGCGGCCATCGGCACCAGCGGCGTCAGTTGCGGAAGTCGCCAGCCGTGCTCGACATGGTGAAGTCGAACCGGCCGCGCCCGTAGTAGCCCGAGTGCGTCCTCGTCACCGCGGACTCGACGACCCGCCAGCCCGCCGGCCGGTCCGGCGCCGAGCGCCATTCGGTGGGCGAGCCGATTAGCAGGTCGCCGTTGCGATCGCTCAGGCCGGGGCCAGGCGGCGCAGGAACTGCTGCGTGCGGGCCTCGACCGGGTTGTCGAGGACCTGCTCAGGTGAGCCCTGTTCGAGGATTCGGCCCGCGTCCAGGAAGCAGACCCGGTCGGCTACCTGCCGCGCGAAGGTCATTTCGTGGGTGGCCAGCACCATCGTCATGCCGTCGGCCTTCAGATCGCGGATCAGGTCCAGGACCTCTCCTACCAGCTCCGGGTCCAGCGCCGACGTCACCTCGTCCAGCAACAACAGCCTCGGGGAGTTGACCAGGGCGCGGACGATCGCTACCCGCTGTTGCTGCCCGCCTGAGAGTCGGTCCGGGAACGCGGCGGCCTTCGATGCGAGGCCGATCCGGTCCAGCAGTGCCAGCGCCTGCGAACGCGCCGATGCCGCGGGCCGCTTGTGGACCCGCACCGGCGCCAGGGTGATGTTGTCCAACACGGACAGGTGCGGGAACAGGTTGTACGCCTGGAAGACGATGCCGATCTTGCGGCGTACCAGGTCGGGGTTGATCCGTGGGTCCGTGATGTGCGCGCCGTCCAGGTGGATCGTGCCGTCGTCGAGATCCTCCAGCAGGTTGACGCAGCGCAGCAGCGTCGACTTGCCCGAGCCGGACGCGCCGATCAGGGCGACCACCTCGTGCTCGGCCACGTCCAGGTCGAGCCCGTCGAGAACGACCGACGGCCCGAACAGCTTGCGGACGCCCTGGCAGGACAGCACGGCAGTCATCGGCTGGCCTGCCGGCGGGCGGCCCGCAGCGTCACCCAGTCGGTGACCGCGATCAGCGGGATGGCGAGCAGCACGAACAGCACCCCCGCGACGATGTACGGCGTGTAGTTGAAGTGCTCGGCGGTCGAGATCTGCGCCGCGCGCACCGCGTCGATCGGCCCCGCCAGCGACACCAGGCCGACGTCCTTCTGCAGCGCCACCGTGTCGTTGAGCAGCGGCGGCGCCACCCGGCGGACCGCCTGTGGCAGCACCACGTGGCGCATCGCCTGGCGGTAGGTCAGGCCGAGCGAGCGGGCCGCCGCGACCTGGCTGGGATGCACCGACTCGATGCCCGCGCGGAACACCTCGGCGAGGTAGCCCGAATAGGTCAGCACCAGCGCCAACCCGCCGAGCACCAGCACCGACGGCATGCCCTGCAGGCGCAGCCCGGGCACGCCGAGGGTGAGCACGTAGATCACGATGATCAGGGGCAGGCCGCGGAACGTGTAGGTGTAGCTGGTCGCCAGCGCACGGACCGGGAAGAAGACCGGGCCACGCAGGGTACGCAGCAGCGCGATCACCAGGCCCAGCGCGAGCGAGCCGACGGCGCAGAAGACCAGCAGCCGGACGTTGAGCCAGAGCCCGCGCAGGATGTCGGGTAGGGCGTCCGCCGCGATCGTCGGGTCCAGGAACGACTGCCGGACGCGGTCCCAGCCGGGCGCGCCGGTGACCGCGACGACCAGCAGCACGCCGAGCACCGCGGTCGACGCGGCGGCCACCAGGATCGACCGGATGCTCTGGCGTCGCCGCCAGGCGATCCGGTCGAGCTGGACGGCCGAGAGCGGCGGAGCGCCGTCGGTCACGAGAGTTCGGGCGCGCCCGCCGTGTCGGCGAGCCACTTCTTTTCGAGCTCGGTGAGCTGACCCGCGTTGCGGAGCTGGTCGACCGCGTCGCTGACGCACCTGGTCAGCGGCGAGCCCTTGTCGAGCAGCAGGCCGAACGTCTCCGGGGTGCCCACCTGCGGCAACTGCCCGACGATCTTGCCGTCGGTCAGCTCGGCGGCGGTGATGTAGAACGCCGTCGGCAGGTCGACCACGAGGCCGTCGATCTGGCCGTTCTCCAGCGCCTTCTTGGCGTCGTCGTTGGAGTTGTAGACCTGCGGCTCGGTGCTCGGCTTGATCAGCTCGGCCACCGCCTGGTAGCTGGTCGTGGCCACCTGTGCGCCGAGCTTGGCCGTCTTGAGGTCGGCGACGGTCTTCGCGTTGGCGATCTTCGACGACTTCAGCGAGATCACGGTCTGGCGGACAAGGTAGTACGGCGACGAGAAGTCGACCGCCAGTTGGCGCTCCGGGGTGATCGAGAACTGGTTGACGTCGAAGTCGAACGCCTTCGGGCCGGGCGCGATCGCGTTGTTGAACGTGACCCGGGTCCAGGCCACATCGGACTTCGCGAAGCCCAACTTCTCGGCGACGGCGTACGCGACCGCGGCCTCGAAGCCCTCGCCGGACTCGGGCTTGTTGCCGACCACCCACGGCTCGTACGCCGGGTCGTCGGTCGCGATCGTCAGCTTGCCCGCGGTCTTCGTCTGGAGGGAGTCCTTGGTGCAGGACGCGGCGGCCGACCCCGACGGTGCGGTCTCCGGCGTCTCCTCGGGCGCGCAGGCCGCGAGAGTCGTGAGCAAGGCGGCCGCGACCGCGACCGCGAGGGGGGTAGCTCGCCTGGACATGGTGGACAGCTTAGAGACGCGGGCGGTAAACCAGGTAGGTCCGTCGTGCGTCATCATCGCGTGCGAACCGAGACGGCGCTACGTCCCCGGAGGGGCATGGCCGACCGACCGTCCACCGAATGGGACGCCGACCAGGCGGTCACCCATCTCTTCGGCGCGCACTACCGCCAGATGGTCCGGCTGGCCAGCCTGCTGCTGCACGAACGCGGCCTGGCCGAGGAGATCGTGCAGGACGCGTACGTGCGGCTGCACTCGCGCTGGCACAAGCTCCGCGAACCCGACAAGGCCCTGGCCTACCTGCGGATGACCGTGGTCAACGGCTGCCGGTCGGCGTTGCGGCACCGCCGGGTCGTCGACGCGCAC
Organism: Asanoa hainanensis; assembly: GCF_900188485.1. Lineage (GTDB taxonomy): Bacteria > Actinomycetota > Actinomycetes > Mycobacteriales > Micromonosporaceae > Asanoa > Asanoa hainanensis. Next base: position 40,255 of record NZ_FZPH01000034.1, on the reverse strand, counting down.
CTGGCCGCGAGCCGCCCGCCGCCGGACGTGCCCAGCGCCGAAGCCGGTGCGCTCGACCTGCTCACCCAGGCCGCGGTGGTCGACGCGATCCGCCGGCTGCCGACCCGCCAGCGGGAGGCGATCGTGCTGCGCTACTACGTCGACCTGTCCGAGGCGGAGATCGCCGAGGCGATGGGGGTCAGCCGCGGTGCGGTCAAGAGCCACGCGTCGCGGGCGGTCGCCGCCCTGCGCCCGATCCTGGAGCGGCTGTGATGACCCCCGAGGAGACGATCCGGCGCGCGCTGGAGGCCGCGGCGTCCACGGTGGAGGTGCGGCCCGACGCGCTCGCCGCGATCCGGGCCCGCACCCGGCGGCGGCGCGGCCGGGGCTGGATCCCGTGGGGCGCGGGCCTGGCTGTGGCGACGGCGGCGGCCGTCACGATCCTCGTCCTGCCCGACGCGCCACACCCGGACCCGCCGCGTCCCGGGGCCCCGACCACCACCGCCGCCGCGACTCCGACGCCGGCGGCCGGGCCGCTGCTGGCCGTCTACTACGTCGGTCCGAGCCGCGACGACGCGCTCGTGCGCGAGTTCCACCGGGTCGCGCCCGGGTCCGACGCCGTGCGCTCCGCGCTCGCCCTGATGTTCGGCACGGCGCCGCTGGACCCCGACTACGCGTCGGCGTGGCCGGCCGGCACGACGGTCCGCGGCGTGACCGTCGCCGGTGAGGTGGTCACGGTCGACCTCGGCGGTGCCACCCCGCCGTCCGCGATCGCTGCCCAGCAGCTGGTCTGGACTGTGACCGCCGCGAGCGGTCTTCCGGGGGTACGGATCGGCGACGGCGACGTGCTGCGCCGGGCGCCGGCTGTGGACACCCTCGCGCCGGTCTGGCTGATCAACCCGCAGGAGGGCGAGGTCGTCCGGGGCGGACGGGTCGACGTACACGTGGCGGGTTTCGGGTCGACCGCGCGGCTGGAAGTCACTCCTGGCGCCCGGGGACAGGATCTGACCCTCCGTGGGGGCAGCCCCGCGCAGCGTGAGGCGCAACTCACACTCTCGCTTCCGCCGGGCACGTACACGCTGACCGTGACTGTTGACGGGGTGTCGGACGACCACACCGTGGTGGTCGAGTAGGGGCGACCACAGCGTGGAACGGGGCCAGGTCGGTTCGGCTTCGGCGGCGCTGCCTGGTTGGATGGCTGCGTGAAGACGTTCGAGGAGCTCTTCGTCGAGCTGTCGGCGAAGGCCGAGGCCGGCACGCCGGGCTCGGGCACCGTCGCCGCGCTCGAGCGCGGGGTGCACGCGATCGGCAAGAAGGTCGTCGAGGAGGCGGCCGAGTCGTGGATGGCCGCCGAGCACGAGGGTCCGGAGCGGGCCGCCGAGGAGATCTCGCAGCTGCTCTACCAGACCCAGGTGCTGATGCTGGCCAGCGGCCTGAAGTTGGAGGACGTGTACCGACATCTGTGAGCCCCGCTCACGGACCGGCACACCTTTCTTCCGACAGGAGTCTTCCCGAAATGCTGCGCATCGCCGTGCCCAACAAGGGCACCCTCGCGAGTCCCGCCGCCGAGATGCTGCGCGAGGCGGGCTACCGCCAGCGCACCGACCAGCGCGACCTGGTCTGCCGCGACGAGGTCAACGACGTCGAGTTCTTCTACCTGCGGCCGCGTGACATCGCCACCTACGTCGGGTCCGGCGACCTCGACCTCGGCATCACCGGGCGCGACCTGCTGGTCGACGCCGGCAGTCCGGCCGACGAGCTGCTCGACCTCGACTTCGCCGGCGCGAGCTTCCGGTTCGCCGCGCACCCGTCGACCATCACGACCGTCGACCAGATCGCCGGCCGCCGGGTGGCCACGTCGTTCCCCGGCGTGGTCAACCGCTACCTCACCGACAACGGCATCGCGGCCGACGTGATCCGGCTCGACGGCGCGGTCGAGAACGCCATCCGGCTCGGCGTGGCCGACGTGGTCGCCGACGTCGTGGAGACCGGCGCGACGCTGCGGCAGGCCGGGCTGGCGGTGATCGGCGACCCGATCCTGACCTCGTCGGCGCTGCTGATCGGCCGCGACCCGGCCACCGACGGCCGGCGCGGCGGCGCGGTCGCGGCAGGGGCGGTGGCCCAGCTCGTCCGGCGCCTGCAGGGCGTGCTGGTCGCGCGCCGCTACGTGATGCTCGCCTACGACGTCCGGGCCGACCTGCTGGAGCAGGCGACGATGCTGACGCCGGGCATCGAGTCGCCGACGGTCTCGCCGCTGCACCGCGAGGGCTGGGTGGCCGTACAGGCGATGGTCCTGCGATCGGACGTGCACAAGATCATGGATGAGCTGTACGACCTGGGCGCCCGCGCCATCCTGGTGACCGGCATCCACAACTGCCGCCTGTAGATTGAGCTGCCATGGACAGCGCACCGGTCAGCTTCCGCCCCCAGCGGGCGCGCAAGGTCGCGATCGGCGCGGCCATCGCGGTCGTCGTCGTCTTCACGGCCGTCAGCTTCGGCCTGACCGGCTCGACCGGCGACAGCACGACCGCCGTCTTCCAGCGCGGTGACCAGACCGCGATGATCGGGCTCGGCATCGCGTTCGCCGCCGGCATCCTGCTCTTCCTGCGCCCGCGCGTCGAGGCCGACGCCGCCGGCATCCGGATCCGCAACGTGATCGGCTCGTACGACCTCCCCTGGGAGGTCGTGCGGGCGATCCGCTTCGACGGCGGCGTCTCGTTCGCGAGCGCGGAACTGCACGACGACGAGCTCATCACGATCGTCGCCCTACAGGTCGTCGACAAGGAGTACGCCCTGGGCGCCGTGCGCTCCCTACGCGCACTGCTGGCCGCACACCAGGCCGCGGCCGCTGTCCCGGCCGAGCCGGCTGCCGCAGAGCAGGCCCCGGCCGAGCAGGCTTAGGCCTGCGCTGCCTTCATCGACGCGGAGGCCAGCGGGGCCAGTTCCTCGTGGCTCCAGGTGAACGAGCCGTCTCGTAGGTCGGCCAGCGTGGTCTCGACCCAGGTCAGCTCCGCACGGGTCAGCGCGCGGGTGTAGTCGTCCTCGATCGCGATGATGCGGGGCAGTGGGATCTCCAGCTTCGCGTCCTGGTCGGCCAGCCGGGCCGCCAGGTGGGCGCGGCGCTGTTCGAGCAGGTCCGCCGTGGTCTCCGGGGTGAGCATCAGCAGGAACGACAGGGCCGCCGGGAACTCCGGGAACTCGTTGCGTGGGGTCGAGACGATCTCGGCCAGCCACTGTCGGGTGGCGGCGCGGCCCGCGTCGGTGACCTCGTACGTCGTGCGCTCCGGGTAGCGCTCGTCGCGGTCCGTGCCGGTCGTCGTGATCAGGCCGGCCTCGTCGAGCCGGTCGATCATGCGGTAGAGGCTCGCGCGCTGGCCGACGTTGACCACCTGGTCCTTGCCCCATTGCTTGATCAACCGCTGGATCGCGTACGGATGCATCGGTCCGGTTTCCAGCAGGCTCAGGATCGCGAGCGCCAGTGGGGAACGGCGAAAGGTCGAAGTCACCACCTCAGCGTAGCAGTGCTATCAGTTTACAAATGACTAGTTGCGTTGCAACTAGATTCCGTGCCACTATTTCGGCATGACAGAGATCGAGATGACCACCGGAACGGTTACCTCCGCCGACGGCACGACCATCGGCTACTGGAAGACGGGTCGCGGCCCGGCCGTCGTGCTGCTGCACGGCAGCATGGAGTCGGCCCGCAGCCACACGCTGCTGGCGAACGCGCTCGCCGACGAGTTCACCGTCTACCTGCCGGACCGCCGCGGTCGCGGCCTGTCCGGCCCGCACCGGCCCGACCACGGCATCCAGACCGAGGTCGAGGACCTGGCCGCCGTCGTGGAGGCGGCCGGCGCGCACCTGGTGTTCGGCGTCAGCGCCGGCGGGCTCGTCACCCTGGAGGCCGCGCGCCGGATCCCGGCGATCCAGAAGGTCGCCGTCTACGAGCCGGCGCTGTTGACCGATGGCACCAAGCACACCGACTGGCTGGCCCGGTTCGACGCCGAGCTTGCCTGCGGGGACGTGGCGGCCGCGATGATCACCAGCATGTACGGCCTGGACCTCGCGCCGCCGATCTTCAAGGTGTTCCCGCGCCGGCTGCTGGCCGCCCTGACCACCATGCTGATGAACAAGGAGGACCGCGCTGCGGCCCCCGACGCGATCACCATGCGCAAGCTCGCCCCGACAATCCACTTCGAGGGCGTGATCCTGGCCGAGGCGGCCGACTCCGTCGACGCGTTCCGTGACCTGCGCGCCGAGGTGCTGCTGATGGGCGGGTCCAAAGGGCTGGCCTTCCTCGAGCCGGCCCGCGACGCGCTGGAGGCGACCCTCCCGCACAGCCGGCGTGTGGAGTTCCCGGGCTTCGATCACGGGGCGTCCAGCGACCCCAGCAACACCAACCAGGACGGCAAGCCCGAAAACGTCGAGCGAATCGCCCAGGAGATCCGGACATTCTTCGCATCGGTCCGCGTACACCCCTGATGCCGCGCCGCAGGCATGGTGTTATGGGAGCTTGGCGGCGGTCGAACAGGTGAAGCCTCGAGGCGGCCCCGCCGGCGCGCTGCTGGCGGAGCCGTGGCTCTGGGCACTCCTGATCATGTTCGGCGGGGCGACCATCGCGATCCTCGTGGGTCCCGCGCCGGCGATCGCGTCGTGGTCGACCCAGGCCGCGCTCTACATCGTGTTCACGGTGCTCTCCTGGCGGCTGTCCACCAGCGGCACCCGGTCCCACCGCTCGCGGCGGTTCTGGCGGGCGGCCACCGTCAGCGGCGTCATATATTTCGTGGCCGCGCTGCTGCGTACGGTCGACGAGATCGTCGCACCGGGTCTGCAGAGCACGGCCTGGACGGCGCCGTCCGCCCTGTTCACCGTCGGTTCGGCCTGGCTGCTGGCGGCCATGCTCACCGGGCTGCCCTACAACGGCGGGCTGGTGCGGCGCGAGCTGTGGATCGACGCGGGCACGGTCATGGTGGCGGCCGGGGTCTTCATCTGGACCATCGCGCTGACCGGCGAGAACAGCGCCGAGGGGGCCGAAGAGGTCGTCTGGACCGCTGTCGGCGCCGTCATCCTGCTGGGCTCGGCGTTCGCGGTGACGCAGCTGTTGGTCACGGGAATGGCACCGTTCGCGGTCGTGGCGGGTGTGGTCATCGGCATCGGCGCAGCCCTGCACGGCCTGGAACGCGCCCTGAACCCCCAGGTCATGGACGCGGACGACGGGCTGCTGGTGCTGGTGCTGCGGCTGGTGCCACCGCTGCTGTTCGCGGCCGCGCCGGCCCTGGAGCGGTTGGGCCCGGCCGCGCTGACGGTGCTGCAGGGTCGGCGGGTGCGGGTGTTCGCGCCGTTGGTCGCGCTGGCGACCACCCAGGTCCTGCTGATCGCCCAACTGTCCGACGAGGGTCTGACGGCGCGCAGCTGGGGCACCGCGATGGGCACGGTGGCGATCGCCGGTTTGATCATCCTGCGCCAGGACCTGCTGCTGGTCGAGAACGCCCGCCTGGTCGGCCAGCTCGACCGCACCGTCGAGACGGTCGGCAGCCGGGAGCGCTGGTTCCGGTCGCTGGTCGAGCACGCCTCGGACTGCACGGTGGTGCTCGACCGCCACGGGGTGGTCACCTACGCCACGCCGGCCATGGATCCTGTGCTCGGCCGCGACCCGGCCGCCTCGGTCGGCCGGCCCATATCCGAGTCGCTGCATCCCGTCGACCCAGGGCGGCTGCGGTCCCTGCTCGCCCCGATGCTCGCCGGGTCGTCGGCGACGGAGGACGACGAGATCGAGGCCCGCCGTTCCGACGGCACCTCGGTCTGGCTGAACGTGATCGCGACGGGCCGGCTCGACGATCCGGCGGTCGAGGGGGTCGTGCTCAACATCCGCGACGTCTCGGACACCGTCACCCTGCGGAACCGGCTGTGGCACGACGCGAGCCACGACCAGCTCACCGGGCTGGCCAACCGCGCGCTGTTCAACGAGCGCGCGGAGGCATTGCGCGACGCCGGCTCGCGGGCGGTGCTGCTGCTCGACCTGGACCAGTTCAAGGACGTCAACGACCAGCTGGGCCACCAGGCCGGCGACGAGCTGCTGCGGATCGTCGCGCAGCGGATCCGGCACAGCGTGCGCCCGGACGACACGGTGGCTCGCCTCGGCGGCGACGAGTTCAGCGTCATCCTGGCCGACACGACCGAGGCCGACGCCGCGGCGACCGCCCGGCGGATCGTCGACACGCTCGCGCGGCCGGTCACGATCGGCGCGCAGACCGTGCACCCGGCGGCCAGTGTCGGCGTCGCGGTGAGCACGGACAAACCGGTGGAGGCATTGCTCCGGGACGCGGACGCGGCCATGTACGCGGCCAAGCGCCGCCACTCGGGCACCGAGGTCTACCGACCCTAGGCCCGCAGCGGCGTGGGGCGGTGAACACTGACGTCCGGGAAGGAGCCGTCGCCGAACAAAATCCGGGCGGCGGCGGCTTGGCCGGCCGGGCTGTGCAGGAAGGCGACCGCTGCCTCGGCGAGCAGGGGCGAGCGGATCCCGGCGAACGCGCGGCGGAGCAACAGCCGGCCCCGGAACCGGGCGCGCAGCGCGCCACCGTCGTACCCGCGCAGCACGCCCTCGTCCCCGGTCCGCAGGAACTCGGCGGTGACGGCGGCGGCGAGGTCGGACATCCGCAGGCACGGGTCCAGGCCGCCGGCGGTCAGCGGCGACACGTCGCCGGCCGCGTCCCCGACGAGCAGCCCGGCCGGGCACGCCAGCCGGCGCAGCACACCGCCGACCGGGATCGGCCCGCCGCGGCGCTCGATCGGGCCCGTCGGCGCCGCCCGCCCAGGCGCGTCGGCGGCGAACGAGTCGAGCAGGTGGCGCAGGCCGGACCGCATCGCGGCCGGCGAGCCCGCGACGCCGACGTGGGCGTGCCGGCCGTCGTCGATCACCCAGCCCAGGTAGCCCGGCGCCACCCGCGGGTCCAGCACGCAGTGGAACACCGGGGCGCGACCGGTCGGGGCGATCGGATGGACGAGCTCGGCGCCGACGATGAACCGCCGGTTGACGTCGAGGCCGAGGTCGCGGGCCACCCGGGAGCGGGCCCCGTCGGCGCCGATCACGAAGCGCGCGGCCACGGGATCGGCTCCGGCGAACCGCACGAGGCCCGCCGCCACACCGATGTACCGGCTGCCCAGCCGGACGCGGACCCCGGCCGCCTCGGCCGCCGCCCGCGCGTGCGCGTAGACGCCGGGCATGTCGGCCACCCGGTACTCGTCGCGGTCGCTGACGAGCCGCACCGGCGTCCGGCGCGACGGTGGGTAGATCAGCACCTCGCGCACCCCGGGACCGAGGAGCCGGCCGGGCAGGTCGAAGTCGTCGAGGGTGCGGCGGACGAAGATCCCGGTGGTACGGATGCCGGTCGCCAGCGACGAGCGCCGGTCGACCAGGAGCACGCTCAGCCCACCCAGCGCCAGCCGCCGGGCGGTGTGCAACCCGGCCAGCCCCGCACCCACGACCAGCACGTCGACGGTCTCCACAACCGGGACCGTAGGACCGGCGACCGCCCACGACGACGTTCTGCACGCCACCCGCCACGAAACTTCACGAAGCCAACACCGTCGGGCGGTTTGGCGGCTGACGTCCGATCTCGATGGGGTCGGTGCCCCTTTTCGCGGGTTCGCGTCCGACCTGGTAACCTTGTGGTCGTCGACCATGCCGTCCGTGTGCGTGAAGCATTCGGGTGGCGGTGAAGCGGAGCGCCTGCTCCCACCCGAGCCTCGATCGCAGAGAGCCGGGTCCGGTCACCGGAAGGCGAGCCTACGTGGCTCCCGTCCGGCAGTGCACCTTTGCGTGCCGACCGGTCGAGCGGGCCCTGGCATGCGCCGGGGCCTTCTGCTTCTCCTCGGTTGGCACAAGCTGCGACCGCAGCGACAGACATGGCAACGAGGAGGCCTCATCAGCGTCGAACCACGCGTCAACGAGCAGATCCGGGCACGAGAGGTCCGACTGGTCGGTCCTGAAGGCGAGCAGGTGGGCATCGTCCCCCTGGAGCGTGCACTTCAGCTGGCGGCGGATGTAGACCTGGACCTGGTCGAGGTTGCGCCCATGGCGCGCCCGCCGGTGTGCAAGCTCATGGACTTCGGCAAGTTCAAGTACGAGAGCGCACTGAAGGCTCGCGAAGCACGGCGTAACCAGCAACAGACGGTCATCAAGGAAATGAAGCTCCGTCCGAAGATCGACCCGCACGACTACGAGACCAAGAAGGGTCACGTCGTGCGGTTCCTCAAGGCCGGAGACAAGGTCAAAGTGACGATCATGTTCCGTGGTCGCGAGCAGAGCCGTCCGGAGCTTGGCTACCGCCTGCTGCGCCGGCTCGAGTCGGAGATCTCGGAACTGGGATATGTCGAAGCCGCTCCTAAGCAGGACGGCCGCAACATGATCATGGTGTTGGCTCCGCACCGGGCCACCAAGGCCGCTGCGGTGGCCGCGAACACCAAGGCGCCGACGCGCGAGCCGCGTCCGGAAGACGCCGAGGTGACTCCGGCTGCGACTGCCGGGCCCGCCGGAAATCCCGGCGAGTGACAGGGGAGAAGACGTAACAAGATGCCGAAGATGAAGAGCCACACCGGCACGGGCAAGCGCGTCCGCGTCACCGGGGGCGGCAAGATCGTGCACGAGCCCGCCGGTAAGCGGCACAAGCTCGAGGGCAAGTCCTCGACCCGTACCCGTCGGCTGTCCGGCACCGAAGAGATTTCGAAGGCCGACACCAAGCGCATCAAGAAGCTGCTCGGGCGCTGACGCGCGCCACCGACCGAAGGAGAACATTCGATGGCACGCGTCAAGCGGGCGGTCAACGCCCAGAAGAAGCGCCGCACATTGCTCGAGACCGCGAGCGGATACCGCGGTCAGCGCTCCCGCCTTTACCGCAAGGCCAAGGAGCAGGTGCTGCACTCGATGCAGTACGCGTACCGCGACCGGCGCGACCGCAAGGGTGACTTCCGCCAGCTGTGGATCACCCGCATCAACGCGGCCGCCCGCGCGAACGGCATGACCTACAACCGGCTGATCCAGGGCCTCAAGCTCTCGGGGATCGAGGTCGACCGCAAGATCCTGGCCGACCTGGCCGTGCACGACGAGGCTGCCTTCGCGGCCATCGTCGAGGTCGCCAAGGCCGCCGTCGCGGCCGAGGGCACGGGTGCGCAGAAGGCCGCCTGAGCGATTGGCTCAACAGCACCACCAGCGACCCGGGGTTGCTCCGTTCACCGAACGGACGCCCCGGGTCATTGCTGCGCGCCGACTTCAGCGGCGACGCGAGCGCGACGAGTCCCGCCTGTTCCTGGCCGAGGGTCCACAGGCGGTCCGTGAGGCGATCGCCGCCGACGCCGTCAAGGAGCTCTTCGCGACCGCCGAGGCGGTCGAGCGCCACCCCGACCTGACCAAAGACGCCACCCTGGTCACGGACGGCGCCATCGCCGCGCTGGCCGAGACCGTCGCACCGCAGGGGCTCGTCGCGGTCTGCCACCAGCCGGGGGTACGCCTGCAAGACGCGCTCGCCAAAGCGCCGAGGCTGGTCGCCGTGCTGGCCGAGATCCGCGACCCGGGCAACGCCGGCACCATTCTGCGCACCGCCGACGCGGCCGGAGCCAAGGCCGTCGTGTTCGCCGGTGACGCCGTCGACCCGTACAACGGGAAATGTGTCCGGGCGTCAGCGGGCAGCGTCTTCCACACGGACCTGGTCCGGGACGCCGACCCGGCCGCGACCGTCGAGAGCCTGAAGGCCAGCGGCCTGACCGTGCTCGCGGCCACGGGATACGGCGACACCGACCTCGACGACCTCGCCGACACCGGCGGCCTCGCCCGACCCACCGCCTGGCTGTTCGGCTCCGAGGCGCACGGCCTGCCCGACGACCTCCTGGCCGCCGCCGACCACCGTGTCCGGGTGCCGCTCCACGGCCGCGCGGAAAGCCTCAACCTGGCCGCGGCGGCCGCTGTCTGCCTCTACGCGAGCGCCCGAGCCCTGCGCCGCCCCGCCGCCGGTCGCCCGTAGACTTGCGAGGTTGTCGGGAACCCGGCGTTTCCGGTTCAGTAGGTCATTCGAGGTGGGAGGTGGGTTGTGGAGGTCACGCGGATTGCCTGTTCGGCCCGCCTCAACCCCGGCAAGTTCGAGGCTCTGCTAGAACAAGCGCGCCGATTGGGTCGGGTCCGGTCGCTGGCGTGGCAACTGTTCGGCTCCATCAATGCCGCGCCGTGCACCGGGCAGGATCTGCGAAACCTGTGGATGCGGGATGGCACCTGCCAGACCTTCGGCGTCGCGGCAAACGCCTGGAAGGAAACGCTGCGCGACGCTCTCGACGACATTGCTGCCAGCCGCGAGTCAGCGAAGGCAGCGGTCAGACGTGCCGTGGCGAAAAGGCCGGTCGTGGACCAGGAACGGTGTTACCGATTGCTGAAGGCGAACCGGTGGACCGAGGACCGGTGGTTGTCACGGCAGATGCGTCAGCAGTGGAAGCGCGGCAAGAACCACACTCATAACCAGATCATCATCCGGGCAGACAAGGTCAGCACATTCGTCCTCGTCGAGGGCGGCGACGTGTGGTTGAAGGTCCCCGGGATCGAGCCCCGACGCCCGGTTGCCGTCCCACTCAACACGAAGATCGCACCGCAGGGGACGCTGCGACTGATCCTGCGCCATGGACGGGTCGAGGTTCACCACCAGGTCGACGCCGACACCATGCGAACCTCGCACCGGCCCTGCGGAACCCGCACGGTCGGAGTCGACAAGGGCTACACCGAGGTATTGACCGACTCCGACGGCGATCATCATGGCGAACGCCTTGGCATGTTGCTGACCAGTGAGTCGGACCGGATAACCGACCGCAACCGGCGGCGGGCCAGGCTCCGGTCGATCGCCAACACCGCCTCAGAGGCGGGCCGGCTCGCGAAGGCAGCGCGGGTTCGGGTGAACAACCTCGGCACCATGAAGCGGGACCGGCAAGCTGCCAGGTATCGGGCGCAGGTCCGCACAGAGATCTTTACAGCTGTGCATCGTGTTGTGGACAAGGCTGAGATCGTTGTGGCCGAGGACCTGACCAAGACATTTAGTGGGCGCAGGTCATTTGGGAAGAAGACGAATCGTCGCCTCGCGGCATGGACCAAGGGTGTCACCGCAGAGGCGCTGACGAACGTGTCGGAGCGCAGAGGTTCTGCGCTCGTGCTGGTCAACGCCGCCTACACGTCACAAGTCTGTCCTAGGTGCGGAGGCTTCGGCAGCCGGGCCGGGGAACAGCTTTACTGCACCTCGTGCGGGGTCATGTGGCAGGCCGACCACGCCGCCGCGATCAACGTCCTGCGTAGACATGGTGATCCCGACATCACCCTCCGTACCCCGCACCAGCGGGTCAAGGAGATCCTGCGGGAACGGGCCGATCGCCAACGGATCAGACTGCCGATCCAGGACTCCAGCCGGTTAGGCGACGGCGGAGAGCGAAGTATCCGTTTACGCCCACACCTAGATCGGTGTGTGCAATGAACAGGGAAAGCGGAAGCAGAGTCATGTCCTACCGCAACGACCCGTACGACCCCAAGCAGGTCGCCTACCTCGACCCCGCAGCGCTCGACGCCGCGGTGGCCGAGGCCGACAAGGCGTTCGCCGGCGCGGCCGACCCGGACGCCCTGACCCAGCTGCGCCACCTGCACCTCGGCGACAAGGCGCCGGTCTCGTTGGCCCGGCGCGAGATCGGTGCGCTGCCGCCGGCCGCGAAGTCCGACGCCGGCAAGCGGGTCAACGAGGCCCGGCGCCAGATCCAGGACCTGTTCGACGCCCGCCAGGCGGCGCTGGCCGCCGAGCAGGAGCAGCGGGTGCTGGCCGAGGAGCGCGTCGACGTCACGCTGCCCTGGGACCGCCGCCCGCGCGGCGCCCGGCATCCACTGAGCACGCTGATGGAGCGCATCGGCGACCTGTTCGTCGGCATGGGCTACGAGATCGCCGAAGGTCCCGAGGCCGAGCTCGAGTGGACCAACTTCGACGCGCTCAACATCCCGCCGGACCACCCGGCGCGGGGCCTGATGGACACGTTCCACATCGCACCCCAGGGCAGCGGCCTGGTGCTGCGCACGCACACGAGCCCGGTGCAGGCGCGGGCGATGCTGACCCGCACGCCGCCGATCTACGTGATCGCGTCCGGCCGGGTCTACCGCACCGACGAGCTCGACGCCACCCACACCCCGGTCTTCCACCAGGTGGAGGGTCTCGTCGTCGACCGCGGCATCACGATGGCGCACCTGCGCGGCACGCTCGACCACTTCGCCCGGGCGATGTTCGGTCCGGACGCGCGCACCCGGTTCCGGCCGCACTACTTCCCGTTCACCGAGCCGTCGGCCGAGTTCGACATCTGGTTCCCGGAGCACCGCGACGGTCCACAGTGGGTCGAGTGGGGCGGCTGCGGCATGGTCAACCCGCGGGTGCTGCGCGCCTGCGGCATCGACCCGGACGAGTTCAGCGGTTTCGCGTTCGGGATGGGCATCGAACGGTCGCTGATGTTCCGGCACGGGATCAGCGACATGCGCGACATGGTCGAGGGTGACGTGCGCTTCACGCGCGCATTCGGGATGGAGCTGTAGATGCGGGTCGGACTGTCCTGGCTGCGTGAGCACGTCGACCTGCCGGCCGACATCTCCGCCGCCGACCTCGAGCAGGCGCTGGTCGGCCTCGGCATCGAGGTCGACGCCGTCGCCGACCTCCGGACGAGCGTGACCGGCGGCCTCGTGGTCGGCCGGGTGCTGACCGTCGAGGAGCTGACCGGCTTCAAGAAGCCGATCCGGTTCTGCACGGTCGACGTCGGCTCGGCGAACGGCACGGGGGAGCCGCAGGAGATCGTCTGCGGCGCCAGCAACTTCGCGCCCGGCGACCTGGTCGTGGTGATCCTGCCCGGCGGCGTGCTGCCCGGCGGCTTCGAGATCGGCGCGCGCAAGACCTACGGCCACATGTCGGCCGGCATGATCACGTCAGCCCGCGAGCTGGGCCTCGGCGACGACCACGACGGCATCATCGTGCTGCCCGCCGACACGACGGCAAACCCCGGCGACGACGCCCGCCCGATCGTCGGGCTAGACGACGTGCTGGTCGAGGTCGAGATCACCCCCGACCGGGGGTACGCGATGTCGGTGCGCGGCATCGCCCGCGAGCTCGCGCTGGCCCTGGGCCTGCCGTTCCGCGACCCGGCCCTGCACCCGGCGCCCGGCGCGACCGCCGAGCCGGCGTACCCGGTCGACGTGCGCGACCCGATCGGCTGTGACCGGTTCGCCGCCCGCGCGGTCCGGGGAGTGGACCCGGCCGCCGCGACGCCCGCGTTCATGGCCCGCCGGCTCACCCAGGCCGGCATCCGCACCATCTCGCTGCCGGTCGACATCACCAACTACCTGATGCTCGAGCTCGGCCAGCCGATGCACGCCTTCGACCTCGACCGGCTGCGCGGCCCGCTGGTGGTGCGCCGGGCGACGGCGGGGGAGAAGCTGACGACGCTCGACGGCGCCAACCGCACCCTCGACGCGGAAGACATGGTGATCTGCGACGACAGCGGGCCGATCTCGCTGGCCGCGGTGATGGGTGGCGAGACCAGCGAGGTGCACGTCGGCACGACCGACGTGCTCTTCGAGGCGGCGCACTGGGACCCGGTGATGGTCGGTCGCACCGCCCGCCGGCACAAGCTGTTCAGCGAGGCCGCCAAGCGCTGGGAGCGCGGCGTCGACCCGGCGCTGCCGCTGGTCGCGCTCGAGCGCGCGGTGACGCTGATGACCACGTACGGCGGCGGCACCACCGGCGACGAGATCCTCGACGTCGACGCGGTCCGCCCGCGTACCCCCGTCGACATGGCGGTCGACCTGCCCACCCGGCGGGTCGGCGTGGTCTACGAGCCGGCCCGCGTGGTCGGCCTGCTCGAAGCGGTCGGGTGCACGGTGACCGTCGACGGCGAGCGGCTCTCCGCCGTGCCGCCGACCTGGCGCCCCGACCTGACCGACCCGGCCGACCTGGTCGAAGAGGTGGTCCGCCTCGACGGCTACGACAAGGTGCCAGGGCGGCTGCCGCTGGCCCCGGCCGGCCGTGGCCTGACCGACGAGCAGCGCCGCCGCCGTTCGGTGGCCCGCGCGCTCGCCGAGACCCGGCACGTGGAGGTGCTCTCGTACCCGTTCGTCGGCACTCCGGCGCTCGACGCGCTCGGCATCGCCGACGACGACCCGCGGCGGTCGCTGGTCCGGCTGGCCAACCCGCTCTCCGACGAAGAGCCGTACCTGCGCACCACCCTGCTGCCGCCGCTGCTGGCCACGCTGCGCCGCAACGTCGGCCGGGGCGCCCGCGACCTCGCGCTCTACGAGGTCGGCGTGGTGTTCCAGGCGCGCTCCGGCGCCGGTGCGCCGCCCGCCATGGGCGTCGACGAGCGCCCGGCCGACTCCGTGTTCGCGGCCGCCGACGCGGTGGTCCCCGCGCAGCCCTGGCACGTCGCCGTGGTGCTGGCCGGCGAGGTCGAGCCGACCGGCTGGTGGGCCGGCGGGCGACCCGCGAGCTGGGCCGACGCGGTGCAGGCCGCGCGGACCGTGCTGGACACCGCGGGCATCCCGGAGGAGCGGGTCAGCGTCCGCTCCGCGGCGATCGCGCCGTGGCACCCGGGCCGGTGCGCGGCGATCGCGGTCGACGACGCGGTGGTCGGCTGGGCCGGCGAGCTGCACCCGGCCGTGGTCCGCGCGCTGGACCTGCCCAAGCGCACCGCCGCCGTCGAGCTCGACCTGGACGCGCTGCCGGCGGCCCCGGTGACACCGGCGCCGCGGGTCTCCGGCTTCCCGCCCGCCCTGATCGACGTGGCGTTGGTGGTCGGCGACGGCGTGCCGGCGGCCGATGTGCGACAGGCGATCGTGGACGGCGCGGGCGAGCTGCTGGAGTCGGTGCGGCTCTTCGACGTGTACGCGTCGGAGCAGCTCGGCGCCGGCCGCAAGTCGCTGGCCTACAAGCTGACCTTCCGCGCGCCGGACCGCACGCTGACCGTCGAGGAGGCCGTTGCGGCCCGCGACGCGGCGGTCGCCGCGGCGGCCGACCGGTTCGGCGCGACGCTGCGGGGCGCGTGACGGCGACCGGAATAGGTCGCCGTCTCACGTTCGGCTAGCCTACGGATGTTTCGAGTCCGGTGGCGCCGCGCGCCCTGACGCGGGGGTAGATGTGTCCACGGGAAATGTGCGTACGGACGTGCGCGTCCCTGACGCTCCGGTGCCGGCCGGGCCGCGCCTGGCCGGCTGGCTGCGCGAGCTGTTTCCGGAGCCGGCCGCCAACGGCCCCTCCGGCCGGGCGATCGCGCTCGGCGTCCTCGGCTTCCTGGCCGCGATGGGCATCAGCATCTCGCGTACCGGCGGTCCCGGAGCGCTGAACTCGATCTGGATCGAGGACGCGAAGCGCTTCTTCAACGGCGCGTTCAGCAACTCGCCGGCGACGCACGTCATCCTCGACCCGTTCAACGGCTACGTCCACGTCGGCCCGCGGATCGCCGCCGAATTCTCCTCGCTGTTCGGCGTCCGGTGGTCCGCTCCGGTGCTGACGCTGATCGCGGTCTTCCTGATCGCCTCGACCGCCGCGATCGCGTTCACCGCCAGCGGCCGGTTCTTCACCCAGTGGTGGCTGCGGCTGCTCGTGGCGGTGCCGGTCGTGATGGTCCCGGTCGCGCACACCCAGGCCGACAACGACATCGCGACCGTGCAGTTCTTCGCGTTCTACGCGATGTTCTGGGCGGTGCTGTGGCGGCCGCGCACGATCGGCGGCAAGGTGGTCGCCATCCTGCCGGTGCTCTACGCGGGCAGCTGCAGCATCCTGCCGGTCATGTTGCTGCCCCTGCTGGCGCTGCGGCTGTGGTTCGTCCGCGACTGGGTCACCCGCCTGATGGCCCTGGGCGCGCTGGCCGGGCTCGCGCTGCAGGGCTTCTTCACGGTCACCGGCCGGACCAGCCGCGACGGGATCGGCGACCCGGACTACAACCCCATCTTCCTGTTGAAGGAGTACGCCGGCACGGCCATCCCGCGGGCGCTGTTCGGTGAGAAGTGGCTCGGCGGACCCGGCACCACCGTCACCGGCGCCGTCGCGCCGCTGAGCATCGGCACCGCGGCGCACATCGTGCTCGCACTGGTCGCCTGGGCGATCGTGGCGGCGATCGTGCTGCTCGCCCTGCGGCGGATGACCCGCCCGCACTGGCCGCTCGCGATCGCGGCCGTCGGGGTCGGTGGGCTGTTCTTCGCGATCTCCGTCGGCAGCTTCGGCTGGACCCAGCCGCGCTACGTCATCCCGGTCGCGCTGCTGTTCTACGTGGCCCTGGCGGCACTGCTGCGGCCCGCCCCGCGGGCCGAGTCGGACAACGCGGTGGCCCGGCCTCGACTCGCGTCCCGGGTGCCGGTCCTGGCCTTCGTGGTGCTGCTCGCGGTCGTCTGCGCGGTCAACCTGCGGGGCCCGAACGGGCGCTCCGCGAGCCAGCCGTGGACCGAGACGGTCCGCCAGGCACACGCCTACTGCGACGTCCACGAGGGCCGGGGGACGTTCCAGTACCGCCACGACTGGTGGTACGTGCGGATCCCCTGCAACCGGCTGGGCTGAACGAGAACGAGGGGCCCGCCGCTCAGGCGGCGGGCTTCTCCGCGACCACGAACATCTGCTTGCCGAGGATCCGCCACGCCGGGCGCAGCCCGAGGTAGGCGCGGACGAACGCCGGGCGAACCTTCACCGGCGAGTCCTTGACCGTGTACGGCAGGAACCGCGGGATCACCTCGCGCGCTTTGAACCCGGCGAGCTCCAGGCCCTCCACGAGGCTGTTGTGCGTGAGCGGCAGGTGGTGGTCGAAGTAGTCCCAGTAGCGCTCGCCGACGAACCGCAGGTTGGGCATCAGCACCAGCAGGCGGCCACCCGGGCGCAGCACCCGGCGGACCTCGTGGAGCGTGCTCAGCAGCGCCCGCTTGTCGGGCATGTGCTCGAAGAAGTTGGACGTGAACACCACGTCGACCTCGCCGTCACCGATCGCCGCCATGTCGTCGCTCGGCGCGATGACCACCTCGGCGTCGGTGAACTTCGGGGTGTCGGGGTTCAGGTCGACCGCGATCTTCCGCTTCGCGTGGATCGCGTTGGTGAACTCGCACGTGCCCGCGGCCAGGTCGAGGACCGTGTCCTGCGGACCGACATAGCGGTCGAAGAAACCTCGGCAGAGCGCGTCCCACAGGACCCGCTTGCCTTCCAACTCCGCGGAGTCGAACCGGTTGTCGTAGAGCTGCGCCAACTCGTCGCCCGAGAAGTCCCGCTCATTCGTAGCCGCCACCCGAGAGACCTTAGAGGCTTTACGCGAAGGCGTGAAGCCGGGGTCGATGCGTCACACCGGGGTTGGCCCAATCCTCACGTTCGGCTAGCCTGCGGTGGTTGTCGACCCAACGGCGCTGAGGTGTCGGCGTCCGCCAATCAACGGGAGCTTCAAGTGGCCTCTGCCGATGCGCCGGCGACCACGTTCGACGTAGACGTTTGCATTGTCGGTGGTTGCGGCCGGGTGGGCCTGCCCCTCGGCATCGCACTCGCGTCGCGCGGCCTGTCCGTCGTGCTGTACGACATCAACGCCGCCGCCGTCGACGTGGTCAACTCGGGCACGTTGCCGTTCGCCGAGGAAGGCGCCGCGCAGGTGCTGGCCGACGTGGTCGAGGCCGGCCGGCTGCGGGCCACCACCGAGCCGTCGAGCGTCGGGTCCGCCGAGAACCTGGTCGTCGTCGTGGGCACGCCGGTCGACGAGCACCTCAACCCCGACCTCGGCGCCGTGCCGCGGGCGCTGGACCGGTGCGCCGAATACCTGCGCGACGGCCAGCTCGTCGTCCTGCGCAGCACCGTCTACCCGGGCGTCACCGCGCTGACGGAGAAGTTGCTCGCCGGCAAGGGCATCGGGGTCGACGTCGCGTTCTGCCCCGAGCGGATCGCCGAGGGCAAGGCGATGACGGAGCTCTTCGAGCTGCCGCAGATCGTCTCCGCCCGCAACCCCACCGCGCTGGCCCGGGCCGAGGCGCTGTTCCGCAACCTGACCACGCAGATCGTGCACCTCGAGCCCGAAGAGGCCGAGCTGGCCAAGCTGTTCACGAACACCTGGCGCTACATCAAGTTCGCGACCGCCAACCAGTTCTGGATGATGGCCAACGACTTCGGCCTCGACTTCGCCCGGATCCGGCACGCGATCTCGTTCGACTACCCCCGCGCCGCCGACATCCCGATGCCCGGCTTCGCGGCGGGCCCGTGCCTGTTCAAGGACACGATGCAGCTGGCCGCGTTCAACCGGAACAACTTCGTGCTCGGCCACTCGGCCATGCTGATCAACGAGGGTTTGCCGCTCTACCTGGTCTCCCGGCTCGAGGAGCGGTTCGACCTGAGCGAGCTGACCGTGGGCATCCTGGGCATGGCGTTCAAGGGTGGCAGCGACGACCCCCGCGAGAGCCTGGCCTACAAGCTGCGCAAGATCCTGATGCTGAAGACCCGCGAGACGCTCTGCACCGACCCGTACGTGGTCGACGACCGGTTCACCCCGCTCGACGACGTGCTCAAGCGGGCCGACCTGCTGGTCATCGCCGCACCGCACGCGGACTACGCCAATTTGGACACCGACAAGCCGGTCGTCGACATGTGGGGCCTAACCGGGCAGGGCGTGCGGGTATGACCATTACCCCGCGGGTCTCGGTCGTCATTCCGGTCTACAACGAGGGCGAGAACATCGTCCGTTGTCTCGAGCGGATCCTGCGCGAGGTCCTGCTGCCGGCCGAGATCCTGGTCGTGCACGACATGCCCGAGGACACCACGGTGCCCTTCGCGGAGGAGATCGGCCGCAGCGACCCGCGGGTCCGGCCGGTGCTCAACACGTACGGGCGTGGTCCGGCCAACGCGATCCGGTTCGGCATCGCGGCCGCGCAGGCGCCGGTCGCCGTGGTGACCATGGCCGACGGCTGTGACGACCCCCGGCAGATCGACGACCTGGCGCGGCTGGTCGACCGCGGCGTGGTGGTCGCCGCGGCGTCCCGCTACATGCCGGGCGGCCAGCAGGTCGGTGGCCCGCGGTTCAAGCGGATGATGTCGAAGTGGGCGGGCCGGTCGCTGCACCTGTTCGCCCGGGCCGGCACCCGCGATGCCACCAACAGCTTCAAGGCGTACGACACGGAGTTCGTCCGTGAGGTCGGCATCGAGTCGCGGACCGGCTTCGAGATCGGCCTGGAGCTGACCGCCAAGGCGACCCGGCTGGGCCGGCCGGTGGCCGAGATCCCGACGATCTGGCTCGACCGCCAGCTCGGCGAGTCCCGGTTCGACCTCGGGCGTTTCATGCCCGGTTATCTGCGGTGGTATTTCTTCGCGTATGGTCCCCGGTTGACGCCCGAGCGGTTCGCCGCCGGCCGGCGAGCCGAAGTGCCGACGCAGCGCACCGCTGCCGAAGAGCACGGCGCCGCCGGTGCGGGCGACAAGCCGGCCGAATCGGCCAACGAATTTCAGAATGCCCGGTAGAGGAGACTGCGAGCAGTGGCAAAGGTTCTGGTAACCGGTTCGGCGGGGTTCATCGGCGGCTACGTGGTCGAGGAACTGCTCGGTCGCGGCCACGAGGTGGTCGGTCTCGACAACTTCTCCAAGTACGGACCGGTCTCGCGCAGCTACGACAACCACCCGAGCTACCACTTCGTCGAGGGCGACGCGCGTGACGTCGACCTGATGACCAAGCTGCTGAGCGACTGTGATCACCTGATCGCCGGCGCGGCGCTGATCGGTGGCATTTCCTACTTCCACGCCTACGCGTACGACCTGCTGGCGGCCAACGAGCGCATCATGGCGTCGACCTGCGACGCGGCCATCGCGGCCCACCGCGACGGCAAGCTCAAGAAGGTCGTCTACATGTCGTCGTCGATGGTGTTCGAGTCGACCGAGACCTGGCCGAGCAAGGAGGGCGACGAGCGCAAGGTGCCGCCGCCGCTCTCGTCCTACGGCTTCCAGAAGCTCGCGGTCGAGTACTACGCCAAGGCTGCCTGGGACCAGTACAAGCTGCCCTACACGATCGTCCGGCCGTTCAACTGCGTCGGCGTCGGCGAGGGTCGCGCGCTGGGCGAGGCCGAGGTGCTCTCGGGCAACGTCAAGCTGGCCATGTCGCACGTGGTCCCCGACCTCGTCCAGAAGATCGTCAAGGGCCAGGACCCGCTGCACATCCTCGGCTCCGGCGAGCAGGTCCGGCACTACACCTACGGTGGTGACCTGGCCCGGGGCATCGTCGTGGCGATGGAGCACGAGGCCGCGACCAACGACGACTTCAACCTCTCGACCGCCGAGTCGACCACGGTCCTCGACCTGGCGAAGGTGATCTGGCACAAGATCAAGGGCCCGGACGTGCCGTTCAGCGTCGTGTCGGACGACCCGTTCGAGTACGACGTGCAGAAGCGCGTGCCGGACGTCGAGAAGGCCCGCAAGGTGCTCGGCTTCGAGGCCACGACGAGCCTCGACACCATGCTCGACGAGGTCATCCCGTGGGTCACCCAGGCGGTCAAGGACGGCCGTCTCTGACACGTCGGTGTACTCCCTGACGGGAGGTTGGGCGGGCTAACCGGACAAACGGGTACGGTTTCTCCTGATGGTGGAGCAAACCGGCACGCTTACTGCCGTCGAGAACGGCTCTGAGAGCCCGGGTGCGTCGCCACGCACCCGGGCTCTTCTCGTGGACCGGGTGGCCCTGCTCGCCGTCGTGCTGTTCGCGCTGGTGGGCATCGGGACGCCGCTGCTCGGCCTGACCACCTTCGCCAACACCGACCTGCTGGTCAGCCACAGCCCGTACGCCGGCGCGGGCCTGTCGGTCCCCGTCACCAACGAGATCGCCAACGACGTGGTCGCGTCGGTGCTGCCCAGCACGTCGCTGTTCGCCGCGGAGCTGCGGGACGGCCGGCTGGCGGCGTGGAACCCGTACGTCGCGGGCGGCAGCACCCTGGGCGCGGTGCCGAACTTCGCCGTCCTCTCGCCGCTGACGCTGCCGTACTACGTCCTGCCGGCGCCGCTGGCGCCCGCGTTCGTCAAGCTGCTGGAGATCCTGGTCGCGGCCGGCGGCACCTACCTGTTCCTGCGCCGGCTGCGGCTCGGCCGCGCCGCGGCGTGGCTCGGCGGGCTGGCCTTCACCAGCAGCGCGTTCATGGTCGTGTGGACCAACTGGCCGCAGACCCGGGTCGCCGCGTTCATCCCGGCCGTGTTCTGGGCGGCCGAGCGGCTGGCCACCGAGCGCCGGGTACGCGACGGCGCGCTCCTGGCGACGGCCCTGGCATGCATGCTGTTCGGCGGCTTCCCCGCGGTCACCGGTTACACGGTGCTGACCGCGGGCGGCTACCTGCTGGTGCGGGCCTTCGCCCAGGGCCGCCCGCTCGGCCCGGTCCTCGGCGCCGCGGGCGCGCTGGCCGGGGCCGTCACGATCACCGCGATCCAGCTCCTTCCGTTCGCCGCCGCCATGCGGCACGCCAAGCTGAGCGGACGCGGCCAGACCGGCGCTGACCACCTCGACCCGGCGGCGCTGCTCACCTCGTGGGCGCCGTGGTCGCTCGGCCGGGTCAACGACTTCGCGCTGCGCCCGAACGCGGTCGAGGCGCTCTCCTACGTCGGCGCCGCCGGCCTGGTGCTGTTCCTCGTCGCGGTGGCGCTGCCGGCCCGGGCCCGC
This sequence comes from Asanoa hainanensis, assembly GCF_900188485.1. GTDB lineage: Bacteria > Actinomycetota > Actinomycetes > Mycobacteriales > Micromonosporaceae > Asanoa > Asanoa hainanensis. Next base: position 18,595 of record NZ_FZPH01000034.1, on the reverse strand, counting down.
TCGTTCCTGCCGCGCGGCGTCTGGGCTTATCTCGTCGGCGCCACCGCCACCTGGCTGGTGCTGATCTACGCGGGCGGGCTGCCGCTGGAGCTCCTGCAGAAGCTGCCGCTGCTGTTCGCCGACAACTTCGTCGGCCGGGCCCGGAGCGTTCTCGGCTTCCTGGTCGCAGTGCTGGTCGCGGTGGGCTTCGAGCTCGCCCTGCGGCGCGCCAAGGGCCCGGTCGCCGTCGCGGGCCGGCAACGGTCGTGGGCCCTCGGCGTCGGCGCCGCCGGGCTGGTGTTCGTCGCCGCGACCCTGTTCGCGGGCTGGCGGGTGGTGGCGGCCCCGGACAGCGGCCTCGGGATGCGCGGTTTCGCCCTGCGCACCGCGGGCGGGCTGGCCATCATCGCCGTCACCGCCCTGGCCGTCCGCGTGCTGTGGCGCGCCGACCGGTTGACCGTCGCGGCGGCGGCCCTCGTGCCGTTGCTGATGGCCGGTCAAGCGCTGGCCACCGTCGACGCGTACTGGCCACGGGTCGACCGGGGCACCTGGTATCCGCAGACCGACGTGCACCGCTACCTGGCCGCCAACCTCGGGCACGAGCGGTTCGCCGCGGCCGACTACGGCATGTACCCGGGCGCCGACAGCGCGGCCAAACTCCGGTCGCTGACCGGTGAGGCGTTCTTCGACGGCCGGTTCGCCGAGACCGTGCAGGGGCTCCCGGGCGAGCAGTTCGGTGCCACGCTGCTGCGCGTGCCGGCCACTCACGAGATGGCCCGCAGCCCGATCCTCGACCGGCTGGCGGTGCGCTACTTCGTGACCCCGCCGAGCGCGGACGTCTTCGGCACCGAGCGGGTGGCCGGCGGTGACGGGTCGACGGTCGCACTCGAGCCGGGCCGGCCGGTGAGCGTGCCGCTCGCGACGAAGGGCCCGATCCGGGGCGTCGGCTTCATTTTCGCCGCCGCGCTCACCAGGCCGACCAGGATCGAGGTCAGCATCCGCGATGCCCGGGGTGCGGAGCTCACCAGGGCCGAAAGGTCGGTGCGGTGGCGAAAGATCGGGACCCCGACATACGTCCCGATCGCGGGCGAGGACATCCCGGCGGGTACGCCGCTGACCGCCGTCGTGGTCGTGGACCGGCCGGTCACCGTCGCCGGGGAGGGCAGCCGGCCCGCGATCTCGACGGTGACGCCGGCCGCCGACGGGCTCCGGATCGCGTACGCCGGCAACTCGACCGTCTGGGAGCGGACCACCGCGCTGCCGCGGATCCGCTGGGCCAGCCGGGTCCAGGTGGGTTCCGACCTCACGTCCCGGATGTCCGCGCTGAGCGGACGGCTGCCGGGTGACCAGGTGGTGCTCGACGCCGCACCGCCGACAGCGCCGGAGGGCAGACCGGCCACCGTCACCGTGACCGAGGACGGCACCGACGAGATCGCGGCCCGGGTCGACGCCCAGGGCGGGGGCTACCTGGTCGTCGCCGACGCGTTGCAGGGCACGTGGGGAGTCACCGTCGACGGCGCACCCGCCACTCTGGTCCCGGCCGACAACGGCCTGGTGGCGGTGGCGGTGCCGGCGGGCACTCACACGGTCCGGCTGGCGTACCGGATGCCGCTCCACAACGTCGGCGCGTGGCTCTCCGGTGCCGCGCTCGCCGCCCTGCTCGGTATCGGCGCCGGTGTCCTGATCCGCCGGCGTCGCACGTACGCGTGATTGGCCATACATCCGACTGCATGATCTTGCGGTTCGGCAACGCTTGCTGCTAGCGTTTTCTGCATAGACATGCGGAGGTGCACATGGGCATCCGGGTCGCGGTGGCCGGAGCGAGCGGGTACGCGGGCGGTGAGCTGGTCCGCCTGATCGCCGGGCACCCAGAGCTCGACCTCGTCGCCGCCACCGCGCACAGCCAGGCCGGCTCCCCCCTGTCGGCCGTACACCCGCAGCTCGCGGGTCTGGACCTGACGTTGTCGGCGACCGACCCGGCCGTGCTGGCCGATGCGGACCTAGTGTTCCTCGCCCTGCCGCACGGCCAGTCGGCCACGCTGGCGGCCCAGCTGCCCGAGTCGGTCAAGGTCGTCGACCTGGGCGCCGACCACCGGCTGACCGACGCCGCGGCGTGGGAGAGCTACTACGGCGGCCCCCACGCGGGTGCCTGGACCTACGGGCTGCCCGAGCTGCCCGGTCAGCGGGCCGCGATCGCCGCCGCGAACCGGGTCGCCAACACGGGCTGCTACGCCGCGACGATCACGCTGGCGCTCGCGCCGCTGGTCGCCGCCGGCGCGGTCGAGGCCGACGACGTCGTCGTGGTGGCCGCCTCCGGCACCAGCGGCGCCGGCCGCGCCGCCAAGGCGCATCTGCTGGCCACCGAGGTGATGGGCGACCTGTCCACCTACAAGACCGGTGCGCACCAGCACGTTCCGGAGATCAAGCAGGCCACCGGCGCCCGCTCGCTGTCGTTCACGCCGCTGCTCGCGCCGATGCCGCGTGGCATCCTGGCCACCGTCACGGCCCGGCCGACCGGCACCGCCGACGCCGCCGACGTGCTCGCCGCCGCGTACGCCGGTGAATCGTTCGTGAAAGTCCTGCCGACAGGCGTGTTCCCACGCACCGCGGCCACCCTCGGCTCCAACGCCTGCCACCTGCAGGCCACCGTCGACCGCGACTCGGGCCGGGTGATCGTGGTCAGCGCCCTCGACAACCTCGGCAAGGGCGCCGCCGGCCAGGCCGTGCAGTGCGCCAACCTGATGCTCGGCCTGCCGGAGACCACCGGCCTGTCCGCCCTCGGAGTCATGCCGTGACTGTTACAAGTCCCAAGGGTTTCCGGGCTTCCGGTGTGGCCGCGGGCCTCAAGAAGAGCGGCAACGACGATGTCGCTGTCGTCGTCAACGACGGTCCGGCGGCGGCCGTCGCCGGTGTGTTCACCGCCAACCGGGTCAAGGCCGCGCCGGTGCTCTGGTCCGAGCAGGTCGTGCGCGGGGGAGTGGTGCGCGCGGTCGTGCTCAACTCCGGCGGCGCCAACGCCTGCACCGGCACGCTCGGCTTCCAGGACACCCACGCCACCGCCGAGCACGTCGCGGCGGCCCTGGCGATCGGGGCGGGCGAGGTCGCGGTCTGCTCCACCGGCCTGATCGGCGAGCGGCTGCCGATGGACAAGCTGCTTCCGGGCGTCACCGCTGCCCTGGGCGCGCTCGCGGCCGACGGCGGCGACGCGGCGGCGCGGGCCATCATGACCACCGACACCAAGCCCAAGTCCACTGTGGTCGCGGGTGACGGCTGGACGGTCGGCGGCATGGCCAAGGGCGCCGGCATGCTGGCGCCCGGGCTGGCCACCATGCTGTGCGTGCTGACCACCGACGCGGTCGCCGACGCCCGGACGCTCGACGTGGCCCTGCGCGCGGCCACCCGGCTCACCTTCGACCGGGTCGACTCCGACGGCGCCATGTCCACCAACGACACCGTGCTGCTGCTGGCCAGCGGCGCGTCCGGGGTCGCGCCCACCACGCACGAGCTGACCGAGGCGGTCACCGCGGCCTGCCAGGACCTGTGCGAGCAGCTCGTCGACGACGCCGAGGGCGCGACCAAGAAGGTGGCGATCGAGGTGACCGGCGCCGCGTCCGACGACGACGCGGTCGAGGTCGGTCGGGCCGTCGCCCGCAACAACCTGGTCAAGACCGCGCTGTTCGGCAACGACCCCAACTGGGGCCGGATCCTGGCCGCGGTCGGCACGACGGCCGCCGCCTTCGAGCCCGACGAGCTCGACGTCGCGGTCAACGGGGTCTGGGTCTGCCGCTCCGGCGCGGCGGCCGAGGACCGCTCCAAAGTGGACCTCAGCGGGCGGGACGTGACCGTCAAGGTCGCGCTGCACGCCGGCTACGCCACCGCGACGATCTGGACCAACGACCTGTCACACGGCTACGTGCACGAGAACTCGGCGTACTCGACATGACCGCCTCCCTGTCCCGTGACCTCAGCGACGCCCAGGTCAAGGCGGCCACGCTGATCGAGGCGTTGCCGTGGCTGGCCCGGTTCCACGGCGCGACCGTCGTGGTCAAGTACGGCGGCAACGCCATGGTCGACCCGGAGCTCCAGCGGGCGTTCGCGGCCGACATGGTGTTCCTCCGCTACGCGGGCCTCAAGCCCGTCGTCGTGCACGGCGGCGGCCCGCAGATCTCCGCGATGCTCACCCGGCTCGGCATCGTCACCGAGTTCCGCGGCGGCCTGCGGGTCACCACGCCCGAGGCGATGGACGTCGTGCGGATGGTGCTGGTCGGCCAGGTCGGCCGCGAGCTGGTGGGGCTCATCAACGAGCACGGCCCGTACGCGGTCGGGCTCTCCGGTGAGGACGCCCGGCTGTTCACCGCCGTCCGCCGCCCGGCCTTCGTCGACGGCGAGGCGGTCGACGTGGGCCAGGTCGGCGACGTGGCCACGGTCGACACCTCGGCGGTCGACGACCTGATCGCCGCCGGTCGCATCCCGGTCATCTCCACCGTCGCGCCGGACGTCGACGGCGTGCTGCACAACCTCAACGCCGACACCGCCGCGTCCGCGCTGGCCATCGCGCTCGACGCGCGCAAGCTGGTCGTGCTGACCGACGTGCCCGGCCTCTACGCCGACTGGCCCGACACCGCCAGCCTGGTCTCCCAGATCACCGCCACCGACCTCGAAGCCCTGCTCCCGACGCTCGCCGCGGGCATGGTGCCGAAGATGGAGGCGTGCCTGCGCGCGGTGCGTGGCGGGGTGCCCGCCGCGCACGTGGTCGACGGTCGGGTCGCCCACTCCACGTTGCTCGAAGTGTTCACGTCGGAGGGTTTCGGAACCATGGTGGTGGACGCGTCATGACCCTGGTCGACCGCTGGCAGCGGTCCATGATGGACAACTACGGCACCCCGCCGCTGGCGCTGGTGCGCGGCAACGGCGCGGTGCTCACCGACGAGGCCGGCAAGTCCTATGTCGACATGCTCGGCGGCATCGCGGTCAACGCCCTCGGCCACGCCCACCCCGCGGTGGTCGAGGCCGTCAGCCGGCAGATCGGCACGCTCGGCCACGTCTCCAACCTCTACGTCGCCGAGCCGCCGGTCGCGCTGGCCGAGCTGCTGCTGGCGCTGGCCGGCCGGCCGGGCCGGGTGTTCTTCAGCAACTCCGGCGCGGAGGCCAACGAGGCGGCCTTCAAGCTCTCCCGGCTGACCGGCCGCACCCACGTGGTGGCCACGGTCGGCGGCTTCCACGGCCGCACGATGGGCGCGCTGGCGCTGACCGGGCAGCCGGCCAAGGTCGACCCGTTCCGTCCGCTGCCCGGCGAGGTCACCCACGTGCCCTACGGCGACGTCGCCGCGTTGGCCGGCGCCGTCACCGCCGAGACCGCCATGGTCATCCTGGAGCCGATCCAGGGCGAGAACGGCGTGGTCGTCCCGCCGCCCGGCTACCTGGCCGCGGCGCGCGAGCTGACCACGAAGCACGGCGCGCTGCTGGTGCTCGACGAGATCCAGACCGGCATCGGCCGCACCGGGCACTGGTTCGCGCACCAGGCCGACGGCGTCGAGCCCGACGTCATCACGCTGGCCAAGGGCCTCGGCGGCGGCCTGCCGATCGGTGCCTGCGTCGCGTTCGGCGCGGCCGGCGACCTGCTCGCACCGGGCCTGCACGGCACCACGTTCGGCGGCAACCCGGTCAGTTGTGCGGCCGCCCTCGCGGTGATCGGCACGATCGCCAACGAGGGCCTGCTCGACTCGGTCAAGCGGGTCGGCGAGCGGCTGCGCCGCGGCATCGAGGCGCTCGACCACCCCTTGGTCGGCGAGGTGCGGGGCGCGGGCCTGCTGCTGGGCATCGTGCTCACGAAGCCCGCGTCGAAGGAGGTGGCCGACGGCCTGCGCGACGCCGGCTTCCTGGTCAACCCCGTCCAGCCCGGCGTGATCCGGCTGGCACCACCCCTGATCCTGACCGCCGACCAGGCCGACGCGTTCGTCGCGGCCCTAGCCGAGGTGCTCCCATGACGTCCCCCCGGCATTTCCTCCGTGACGACGACCTGTCGCCGGCCGAGCAGTCGGCCGTCCTCGACCTCGCCGCCGCGATGAAGGCCGACCGCTTCAAGTACCGGGCCCTGGAGGGTCCGCGCTCGGTCGCCGTGCTGTTCGACAAGCAGAGCCTGCGGACCCGCGTGTCGTTCGCGGCCGGCATCGCGGAGCTCGGCGGCAACCCGATCGTCGTCGACAGCGGCGGCACCCACGCCGGCCGGGGCGAGACCGCGGCGGACACCGGCCGCGTGCTGTCCCGCTACGTCTCCGCGATCGTGGTGCGGACGTTCGCCGACAGCCACCTCGCCGAGCTCGCGTCCGGCGCGACCGTGCCGGTGGTCAACGCGCTCACCGACGGCTTCCACCCCTGCCAGCTGCTCGCCGACCTGCTGACCGTGCGCGAGCGGTGCGGCGGCACGCAGGGGCGGGTGCTGGCGTACCTGGGCGACACGGCCAACAACATGTCGCACTCGTACCTGCTGGCCGGTGCCACCGCCGGCATGCACGTGCGGGTCGCCGGCCCCGACGCGCACACGCCCGACCCGGCGGTGCTCGAGAAGGCCACCCTGATCGCGGCCAAGACCGGCGGTTCGGTGCGCACGATGACCGACCCGTACGTGGCCGTGCGCGGCGCCGACGTGGTGGCCACCGACACCTGGACCTCGATGGGCCAGGAGGAGGACGGCCTCGACCGGATGACGCCGTTCCTGCCGTACCGGATCGACTCCGACCTGGTCGCCGAGGCCGCGAAGCACGCGGTCGTGCTGCACTGCCTGCCCGCCCACCGGGGTGACGAGATCACCGACGAGGTGCTCGACGGCGTGCAGAGCGCGGTGCTCGACCAGGCCGAGAACCGGCTCCACGCCCAGAAGGCACTGCTGGCGTACCTGATCGAGGAGTCCGCGTGACTTCTCCCGTGACCCGCGCCGCGCGGCATGCCCGGATCGTCGACCTGATCCGCGCCAAGGCGATCCGGTCGCAGACCGAGCTCGCCGAGCTGCTCGCCGGCGACGGACTCGTCGTCACCCAGGCCACGCTCTCCCGCGACCTGGAGGAGCTGCGCGCGGTCAAGGTGCGCGGTGCCGACGGTCCGGCCGCGTACGTGATCCCGGAAGACGGCCTGCGCCCGCTGCGCGACGCCGAGGCCGCCTCGGCGAAGCTGATCCGGCTCCTGCGCGAGCTGCTGACGGGCGTCGACGCGAGCGGCAACATCGCCGTCCTGCGCACTCCGCCGGGCGCCGCGCAGTTCCTGGCCAGCGCGCTGGACCGGACCGGGCTGCCCGAGGTCGTCGGCACCATCGCCGGCGACGACACCATCCTCGTCGTGTCCCGCGATGCCATGGGTGGTGCGGCACTGGCCGACAAGCTATCCGGCTGGGCCGGAGAACCACTGGAAGGGAGCAACTGATGACCGAGCGCGTGGTCCTCGCATATTCCGGAGGTCTCGACACCTCCGTCGCCATTCCGTACCTCGCCGAGAAGACCGGTGCCGAGGTCATCGCGGTCGCGGTCGACGTCGGCCAGGGCGGCGAGGACATGAAGGTCATCCGCCAGCGGGCGATCGACTGCGGTGCGGTCGAGTCCGAGGTGGTCGACGCCCGCGACGAGTTCGCGGCCGGCTACTGCCTGCCGGCGATCCGCGCCAACGCGCTCTACATGGACCGCTACCCGCTGGTCTCGGCGCTGTCCCGGCCGCTGATCGTCAAGCACCTGGTCGCCGCGGCGCGCAAGCACGGCGGCACGATCGTGTCGCACGGCTGCACCGGCAAGGGCAACGACCAGGTCCGCTTCGAGGTCGGCCTCGGCGCGCTCGCACCGGACCTGAAGGTGGTCGCCCCGGCCCGCGACTTCGCCTGGACCCGGGACAAGGCGATCGCGTACGCCGAGGAGAAGGGCCTGCCGATCGACGTGTCGGCGAAGTCCCCGTACTCCATCGACCAGAACCTGTGGGGTCGCGCCGTCGAGACCGGCTTCCTCGAGGACATCTGGAACGGCCCGATCGAGGACGTGTACTCGTACACGGCGAACCCGGCCGAACCGCGCGACGCCGACGAGGTCGTGATCACCTTCGACGCCGGCGTGCCCGTCGCGATCGACGGCGAGACCGTGACGCCGTTCCAGGCCGTCGCCGAGCTCAACCGGCGCGCGGGTGCGCAGGGCATCGGCCGGCTCGACATGGTCGAGGACCGGCTGGTCGGCATCAAGAGCCGCGAGGTGTACGAGGCTCCGGGCGCGATCGCGTTGATCACCGCGCACCAGGAGCTGGAGGCCGTCACCGTCGAGCGCGACGTGGCGCGCTTCAAGAAGAGCGTCGACCAGCGCTGGGCCGAGCTCGCGTACGACGGCCTGTGGTTCTCGCCGCTCAAGGGCTCGCTCGACGCGTTCATCGACGACACCCAGAAGCACGTCAGCGGCGAGGTGCGGCTGACCCTGCACGGCGGCCGCGCGGTCGTCACCGGCCGGCGCTCGGAGTCCTCGCTGTACGACTTCGGCATGGCCACCTACGACACCGGCGACACCTTCGACCAGTCGCTGGCGAAGGGCTTCGTCCAACTCTGGGGCCTGCCGTCGCGCATGGCGGCTGCCCGGGACGCCCGGTTGGGTGGCCCGTCGGCGTGACCGACAGAATGGTGTCCGTGACCGATCAGTCTGTTTCGCGCACGAGCCTGTGGGGTGGCCGGTTCGCCGGCGGCCCCGCCGAGGCCCTCGCCCGCCTGTCGGTGAGCGTCCAGTTCGACTGGCGGCTCGCCCCCTACGACCTGGCGGCGTCGCGGGCGCACGCCCGGGTGCTCGCGCACGCGGGTCTGCTCGACGCGGAGGAGCTGGGCCAGATGCTGGCCGCGCTCGACGACCTGGAGGCCGCCTGCGCCTCCGGGGCGTTCCGGCCGACGGTCGACGACGAGGACGTGCACACCGCGCTGGAGCGCGGCCTGCTGGAGCGGCTCGGCACGCTCGGCGGCAAACTGCGCGCCGGCCGGTCCCGCAACGACCAGGTCGCCACGGACCTGCGGCTCTATCTGCGCGACCACGCCCGCGGGGTGGCGGCGCGGCTCGTGGAGCTGGCTGACGCCCTGGTCTCGCAGGCGGCGCAGCACGTCGAGACCCCGGCGCCCGGGATGACGCACGTGCAGCACGCCCAGCCGGTCAGCTTCGGCCACTGGCTGCTGGCGCACGTCCAGCCGCTGCTGCGTGACCTCGACCGGCTGCGCGACTGGGACAAGCGCACGGCGATCTCGCCGCTCGGCTCGGGCGCGCTGGCCGGCTCGTCGCTGCCGCTGGACCCGGTGGTGGTGGCCAAGGAGCTCGGCTTCACCACGTCGGCGGCCAACTCGATGGACGCCGTCGCCGACCGCGACTTCGCCGCCGAGTTCCTGTTCGTCACCGCGCTGGCCGGCGTGCACCTGTCCCGGCTCGGCGAGGAGGTCGTGATGTGGACCTCGCAGGAGTTCGGCTGGGTCGAGCTCGACGACGCGTTCGCCACCGGCTCGTCGATCATGCCGCAGAAGAAGAACGCGGACATCGCCGAGCTGGCCCGGGGCAAGTCCGGCCGGCTCGTCGGCGGCCTCGTCGCGGTGCTGACCATGCTCAAGGGCCTGCCGCTGACGTACGACCGCGACATGCAGGAGGACAAGGAGCCGGTCTTCGACGCGGTCGACACGCTGGAGCTGCTGCTGCCGGCGCTGGCCGGGATGATCTCGACGATGACGGTACGGACGGACCGGCTCGCCGCCGCCGCACCGGTCGGCTTCACGCTGGCCACCGAGGTCGCCGACTGGCTGGTCCGCAAGCACGTGCCGTTCCGCGACGCGCACGAGATCACCGGCAAGCTGGTGTCGCTGTGCGAGGCCCGCGACTGCGCGCTCGACGAGCTCTCCGACGACGACCTGCGCGGGGTCAGCCCGTTGCTGACGCCCGACGTGCGGCAGGTGCTGACGGTCGAGTCGGCGCTCGCGTCGCGCACGACGCCGGGCTCGACGGGCCCGGGCCCGGTCGCCGACCAGCTCGCGTCGGTGCAGGACAAGCTGGAGAGCTGGCGGGAGTGGACGGCGCAACGCGTCGTCCCGCGCTGATCGCGTGGTGAAGGATCTGCGGGAGGTGCTGGCCGGCGGCGGCGTGCGGGCCGCGCGCGAGCTGCTCGGCTGCCACCTGACCGCCGGCGGTGTCACGGTCCGGCTGACCGAGGTCGAGGCCTACGCGGGCACGGGGGAGGACCCCGCGTCGCACGCGCACCGGGGTCGCACCAATCGCAACGCGGTGATGTTCGGGCCGGCCGGGTTCTCGTACGTGTACTTCACCTACGGCATGCACTGGTGCATGAACGTCGTCACCGGCCCGCCCGGGCTGGCCAACGCGGTGCTGCTGCGGGCGGGCGAGGTGGTGTCCGGCCTGGACGCCGCCCGCGCCCGCCGCACTGCGGTCCGCAAGGACGTCGACCTGGCCCGCGGACCCGCCCGGCTGTGCTCCGCGCTGGGCATCGACCGCGCGGCGTACGGGCTGGACCTGTTCGACCCCGCCAGCCCGGTGCGGCTGGCGCGGGGGCCGTCGCGGGTGCCGGCCGCCGCGATCGTGGCCGGCCCGCGCGTCGGCGTGACCGGGGCGCACGACCTGGAATGGCGGTTCTGGATCGCCGACGACCCGACGGTCAGCACGTACCGGCGGCACGTGCCGCGCAAACGCGGCGAATAACGCACCTCGACCGCCTATCCTGGACGGACATCCACGAAGGTCTTGCTTTCGATCCGTCTGGGCATGAAGATTTCCTTCAATGTGACAGACCTGATGACGGAAATCTTCACGGAGGTACGCGCGCATGGTGGCTCGCAGACTCGGTGCGGCGGTGGGCGCCGCGACGTTGACCCTCTCGTTGCTGGCCGTCGTCGCACCCGCGCCGGCCTCGGCCTCCGGGGCCACGGGCGCCGCCACGTGCGTCACCAACCCGGCCGCGCCCAAGCGGCAGTTCCGGGCCATGTGGATCTCGTCGGTGGTCAACATCGACTGGCCGACCAAGGCGTCGCAGACCGCGCCCGACCGGATCGCCGCGCAGCAGGCCGAATACCTCGGCTGGCTCGACCTGGCCCAGCGGCTCCACCACAACGCGGTCGTCGTGCAGGTCCGGCCGACCGCCGACGCGTTCTGGCCGTCGCCGCACGAGCCGTGGTCGGAGTTCCTCACCGGTGTGCGGGGCCAGGACCCGGGCTGGGACCCGCTGGCGTTCCTGATCGACGAGGCGCACAAGCGCGACCTCGAGTTCCACGCCTGGATGAACCCGTACCGCGTGTCGATGCCCGATGGTGCCGGTGTCGACATCAACAAGCTCGCGCCCGACCACCCGGTGCGCCAGCACCCCGACTGGGTGGTGCCGTACCCGATCAACGCGGCCGGCGCCCGGCTCTACTACAACCCCGGCATCCCCGAGGTGCGGGCGTTCGTGCAGACGGCGATGCTCGACGCGGTGGCGCGCTACGACATCGACGGCGTGCACTTCGACGACTACTTCTACCCGTACCCGGCGGCCAACCAGGACTTCGCCGACGACGCGACGTTCGCCGCGTACAACCGGGGCTTCGCCTCGAAGGCCGACTGGCGGCGCGACAACATCAACCTGCTGGTCCAGGAGTTCGGCACGGCGGTCAAGGCGGTCAAACCGTGGGTGAAGTTCGGCATCAGCCCGTTCGGCATCTGGCGCAACAAGACGGCTGATCCGCTGGGCTCCGACACGGCGGGCTCGCAGTCGTACGACATCATCTCCGCCGACACCCGCAAGTGGGTCAAGGAGGAGTGGATCGACTACATCGTGCCGCAGATCTACTGGAGCATCGGGTTCACGGTGGCCGACTACGCGAAGCTGATCCCGTGGTGGTCCGACGTGGTCAGTGGGACGAAGGTCCAGCTCTACATCGGCGAGGCCGACTACAAGATCGCGGCCAACGCCGACACCAACTGGAACGACCCGCGCGAGATGACCGACCACCTCGCGTTCGCCCGTGACTACAACGTGTCCGGGCACGTGCACTTCAGCGCGGTGCAGGTGCGGGCCAACAAGCTCGGGGCGACCGACATCTACGCGGCGGAGCACTACGCGCACCCGGCGCTGGTGCCGACCATGACCCACCTGCCGGCCAAGCCGCTGCTGTTCCCGGTCGTCACGTCGGCGAGCCGCGACGCCGCGGGGGCGGTCACCCTGCGCTGGCGGCAGCCGGCCAACGGGATCGGGCCGTTCGGCAAGGCCACGTCGTACGCGGTCTACCGCTTCGACGGCGTCCGGATCCCGACGGGCTGCGACCGCGCGGACGCGGACCACCTGCTCGGCACCGTACGCGGCACAGAGTCCTATGTGGATGCGACAGCGCAGCCGGGCCACCGCTACACGTACGTGGTGACGGCGCTGGACCGCCTGTGGAACGAAAGCCCGGGCCTACCGATGCCGGTGTTCTGAGCTTTGTGTCGCTGACCGCCCCGCGCCCGTCTGGCGTCGGGGCGGTCAGTGCGTGTGGTCGGCGAAGGTGCTGATCATCTCGGTCATCCAGGGCGTCTGCTCGACCGGGTCGGGGCCGATCACGCGCATCGAGGCGAGCACCGTGAGCAGCATGCCCTTGGCGATGAAGTCGGCGGCCTCCTCGGCTGACGCGCCCGTCAGGTCGCGCACCAGCGTGAAGATGTCGCCGTAGCAGGTGCGGGCCGTGCGGCCGATCTCCTCGTCGGCGTTCGCCGCGGCGAAGCCGTGCAGCAGAACCGGCAGCAGGTAGCGCTGGGCCAGCAAGCGGTCGAAGCCGTCGGCCAGGTCGCCGAGCTGGGCGCCCTGTGCCGGCGCGGCGTCCCGGAAGACCTGCTGGATCCGGTCGCTGACGTGGGTGATCACGGTGATGAACAGGGCGTGCTTCGAGCCGAAGAGGCGGATCACGTACGGCTGTGAGACCCCGGCCAGCCGGGCGACGTCGTCGGTGGTGGTGCCCGCGTAGCCGCCCTTGGCGAAGGCGGTGATCGCCGCGTCGACCAGCTGCTCGCTGCGCTCGGCGGCGGTGAGCCGGGTGCGTGTCACGGTGCTCTCCTCCTTATTGCTGTTGACAGGTTATCAGTCGATAACTACTTTCGAAGTTATCAGTCGATAACAACAAGGGGGGACCGCCATGACCACAACCGCCACACCCGTGGCCGCCGCGCCGGGGGCCCGGCCCAGATCCCGGTCGCTGGCCTGGGTCCTGGTCGCGGTCGGCGTGCCGATGTTCATGGTCACGCTGGACAACCTGGTCGTGACCACGGCGCTGCCAGTGATCAAGACCGAGATCGGGGCCTCGCTGAGCGACCTGTCCTGGTTCGTCAACGCGTACACGCTGCCGTTCGCCGCCCTGCTGCTCACCGCCGCCGCGATCGGCGACCGGGTCGGCCGGCGCCGGCTCTTCGTCCTCGGCATCGCCGTCTTCACGCTGGCGTCCGCAGCGTGCGCGCTGGCCACGGAGCCGTGGATGCTCACCGCCGCCCGCGCGGTGCAGGGCGTCGGCGGCGCGATGGTCATGCCGCTGTCGCTGACGTTGCTGGCGGCGGCCGTACCCGAGCGCATGCGCAACGCCGCGATCGGCATCTGGGGCGGGATCAGCGGCCTCGGCGTGGCGGTCGGCCCGGTGGTCGGCGGCGCCGTCGCCGAAGGCCTGCACTGGACCTGGATCTTCTGGCTCAACGTGCCGGTCGGTGTGCTGGCCATCGTGCTGGTGCGGCTGGTGCTGACCGAGTCGCACGGCAGCGCCAAGCGACTCGACCCGCTCGGCCTGGTGCTGGTCTCGGTCGGCATGTTCGGCCTGATCTGGGGCGTGGTGCACGGCTCGGACGACGGCTGGACGTCGCTGTCGGTGCTCGGCACGCTGGCCGCCGGTCTCCTGCTGCTGGTGGCGTTCGTGGCCTGGGAGCGGCGGGCGCCGGAGCCGATGCTGCCGCTGCGGCTGTTCCGCTCGCGGGCGTTCTCGGCCGTCAACGTGGTGGCGTTCCTGTTCTCCCTCGGCGTGTTCGGCTCGGTCTTCCTGCTGGCCCAGTTCTTCCAGGTGGTGCAGGGCCTCGGCCCGTTCGGCTCGGGGTTGCGCACGCTGCCCTGGACCGCGGCCCCGATGGTGGTCGCCCCGATCGCGGGCCTGTTGGTCGGCCGGGTGGGCAGCCGGGTGCTGATCGTGCTGGGCCAGGTGCTGCTGGCGCTCGGCCTGCTCTGGATCGCGCTGTCGTCGACGGTCGACGTCGGTTTCGGCTCGCTGGTGCCCGCGTTCGTACTCGCCGGCATCGGTATGGGTCTGACCTTCGCCCCGCTGAGCACGGTGGCGCTGGGCAGCGTCGACGCCGGCTCGCAGGGCGTGGCCTCGGGAACGCTCAACATGGTCCGTGAGTTCGGCGTCGCGGTCGGCGTTGCCGCGCTGGCCTCGGTCTTCGCGAGCCAAGGCAGTTACAGCAGTGGTACGTCCTACGTGGACGGCCTGGTCCCCGCGGTGCTGGTCGGCGCGGCGGTGGTCGGTGCGGCCGCGGTCGCGGGTCTGCTGCTCCCCGGCCGCCGGTATTTGACGACACCTAATAGCTCTCACTAGTATGTCTCGCATGACACCTGTCGAGGGCGGCGAACGGCACACGCAACTGCTGCGCGGCGCCCTCGACATGTGCATGCTGGCGCTCCTGGCCAAGGAGCCCGCGCACGGCTACGAGCTCGTCCGCCGCCTCGACGAGGCGGGCCTGGACGCGGGCGGCTACGGCACGGTCTACCCGCTGCTGACCCGCATGCGCCGACTGGGCCTGGTCGAAGACGAGACGCAGGAGAGCCCGAGCGGTCCGCGGCGCAAGGTCTACAAGGTCACCCCGGCCGGCCACCACCGGCTGGGTGCCTGGCGGCAGCAGTGGCAACGCTTCGTCACCACCGTCGACGCGACCCTCGCAGACACCTCCGGAGGCGGCCTTGAATGAGTCCCAGCAATGGTCGATAGACCAGACGGTCCGCTCGGCCGAACGCCAGTGGCGCCGGCAGCACGTCCGGCCGGCTGACCTGGCCCGGCTGAGCCGCGACCTGCGCGACGACCTGACCGCGGCAGCGGACGAGGGCGTCGCGGCGGCCGACCTGGTCGGCCCGGACGTCCGCGGCTTCGCACGCCGCCTGGCCGACGAGGCCGGCGTGGAGCGGGTGCCGTACGCGTACGACCGCCTGCTGCTCACCGCGCTGCCGGGCCTGGCGTTCGCCTACGCACTCCTCTACGGCTACATCGCGGGCCCGACGGCGCCACCGTCGGACGAGCCGTCGCTGGCCGCGGTGATCGCGACGTACGCGGTGCTGGCCGCGCTGGTCCTCGCCACGTCGCTGGTCACGGTCTGGTTCCGCCTCCGCCACCTACCGGCGATGCCCCACACGGTGCTGGCGATGGCGTTGCTTCTGCCACTGGCCGGCGCGCTCGCCACCCCGGTGACGGTGGCGTTCGCGGCCACGGTCAACTACAGCAACGCCCTGCCTGTCCTGGCCATCGAATGCGCCCTGATGGGCGCCGCCCTCGCCGGCGCGATCGTCCTGGCCCGCCGCTGGGCACTGCGTGGTTGGGCCTCGATCCCCGCGCCCCACCTCTCAGCCACCCAGGCCTGATCGCGGCGGGGACCGGGGCAGCGCCCCGGAAACCAACGCAGCCAACGCGGCCGAGACCAGTCGATCCCCGACCAAGGTTTGACCAGAACCAACGTCGGACCTGGCAAGCGAAGCGGTCCCCGGCGGGAGCATCGGTCCGGACCACCGCGTACCCGGGACAAGGTCATAAGTGACTCGTGGGACAGCGTGGATTCTCAATCGGACTTGGCCGGATTTCGCCCTGCCGATGCTCAGGTGACGCCGGTACCGTGTGCTGAGCGGTCCGGGCCGGCCGGACACCTGCCGTGAGGACGACATCACCGTGAGCAACCGCGTCGCCGAGACCAAGAATGAGCGGCGTGCCGCTGCCAAGGCCGCACGTCTGGCTGCCGAGGCGCGGGCGGCGAAGGCCAAGAAGCGCCGCCAGCAGTGGGCGATCGCGCTTGCCGGTCTCGCTGTTGTCGCGATCGTCGTGGCGATCGTGCTGTTCGTGCGGGGTGGCGACGACAAGCCGACCACGCCGCAGGCCGGTGCCAGCGCGACGGCGTCCGCGCCCGCGCAGTCCCAGGCCGGTGGGATTCCGGCCGACGTCGACCCCGCGCTCAAGACCAAGCCTGAGGTCAAGGCCGGCGAGGGTACGGTCACGACGCTCAAGGTGACGCCGATCATCGAGGGCAAGGGGCCCGCCGCGCAGAACGGGCAGACGGTGACCGTCAACTACGTGGGTGTCACCTACGCCGACGGCAAGGAGTTCGACGCGTCCTGGAACTCCGGGCAGCCGTTCCCCGTGCAGCTCGGCTCCGGCAGCGTCATCCAGGGCTGGGACAAGGGCCTGCTCGGCGTCAAGCAGGGCAGCCGGGTGCAGCTCGACATCCCGGCGGCGATGGCGTACGGGGAGAAGCCGCCGGCCGGCTACCCCGCGGGCGCGCTGCGGTTCGTCGTCGACGTGCTCTCCGTGCAGTAAACCGGGTGTGAGCACCGGCCACGGGTGCGAGACAATCCAAGCGTGAGCGAATTCATCGACGACCTGCTGTGGCGGGGCCTGCTGCAGGACTCCACCGACCTCGACGACCTGCGCAAGCATCTGGACTCGGGGCAGGTGACGTTCTATGTCGGTTTCGACCCGACGGCGCCGAGCCTGCATCTCGGTCACCTGATGCAGGTGCTCACCGCGCGCCGGTTGCAGCTCGCCGGGCACCGGCCGCTGCTCCTCGTCGGCGGGGCCACCGGGCAGATCGGTGACCCCCGGGAGAGCAGCGAGCGCACGCTGAACCCCGTCGACGTGATCGCCGGGTGGGTCGACAAGATCCGGGAGCAGGTGCGGCCGTTCGTCACCTACGAGGGTGACAACGCGGCCACGCTGGTCAACAACCTCGACTGGACCGGGCCGATGTCGGCCATCGACTTCCTGCGCGACGTGGGCAAGCACTTCCCCGTCAACCGGATGCTGGCCCGCGAGGTGGTCAAGGCGCGCCTGGAGTCGGGGATCAGCTTCACCGAGTTCGCGTACCAGCTGCTCCAGTCCAACGACTTCTACGAGCTGCACGTGCGGCACGGCTGCACGCTGCAGTTCGGGGGCTCCGACCAGTGGGGCAACATCACGGCCGGGGTCGACTACATCCGCCGGCGGGGTGGTGGGTCGGTGCACGCGTTCGTGACGCCGCTGATCACCAAGGCCGACGGCACCAAGTTCGGCAAGAGCGAGGGCGGGTCGATCTGGCTCGACGCCGGGATGACCAGCCCGTACGCCTTCTACCAGTTCTGGCTCAACACCGATGACCGGGACATCACGTCCTACCTGCGCTACTTCAGCTTCCGGTCGCACGCCGAGCTCGAGGAGCTCGAACGGGCGACAGCGGAGCGGCCGGGAGCGCGGGAGGGGCAACGGGCCCTGGCCGCGGAGCTGACCACGCTGGTGCACGGTGAGGCGGAGACCGCCCAGGTGTTGGCGGCGAGCCAGGCGCTGTTCGGGCGGGGTTCGCTGGCCGAGCTCGCCCCCGCGACGCTGCGTTCGGCTCTGGCGGAGGCGGGTCTCGTGGAGATCCAGGGTGAATTGCCGACGGTTGCCGCCCTCTTCCGGGACACCGGCCTGGTGGGCAGTCTCAACGAGGCACGGCGGGCGATCACCGAGGGCGGTGCGTACGTCAACAACGAGCGAGTGTCCGATGTAGAGGCCACGGTGCCCGCGGATGCCTTGCTGCACGGGCGTTTCCTGGTGCTGCGGCGTGGAAAGCGCACGTTCGCGGGCGTCGAGCGGGTCTCCTGAGCCGCTCTTTTGATCATGTGACGCGGGACGCAGTCCCCCGATTTGACGATCAATCCGGGGGCTGCGTATCTTTCTTTCTGCACGGCGGGAGCAACACGGAACGATCCGGACAACGGGTCGATTTGGTGAGGCGAAACCGACGGGGTAAGGTTTGCGAGTCGGTAGGGCACCGGGCGCGACGCGGCGAGAGCAGCGAGCGGACGGCCTACCAAATCCCTTGAAGCGAGAGTTCGGCAGGTTGACTGCTGCGCGCCCGCGGACGGGGAACCCGCCCAAGGCATGACAAACCGGGAAACACCGGGTTGACAACGCCAAACGGACCGGGTAACGTAGTAAAAGTGCCCAGCGCGGAAGCGCCGGACACGGGAGCTAAAACAAAGCCCTAGGATACGGGCTCGGAAACGAGCCAGTCTCTTGGTGTGTGTTTGTTCTTTGAGAACTCAACAGGGTGTTTGATAAGCCAGTGCCAATTGTGTTTGATTTTGGCATCCGTTAATTATGGTTGCCAGGTCGCTTTTTAACAAAGGTTTTTGTTGGAGAGTTTGATCCTGGCTCAGGACGAACGCTGGCGGCGTGCTTAACACATGCAAGTCGAGCGGAAAGGCCCTTCGGGGTACTCGAGCGGCGAACGGGTGAGTAACACGTGAGTAACCTGCCCTGGACTTTGGGATAACCCTCGGAAACGGGGGCTAATACCGGATACCTCCTTCTGGCCGCATGGTTGGTTGGGGAAAGTTTTTCGGTCTGGGATGGGCTCGCGGCCTATCA
>NZ_FZPH01000041.1 GCF_900188485.1 Asanoa hainanensis | reverse complement strand
AAACCCTCGGCCTGCCCAACATCAGCGTCGACGACAACTTCTTCGCCCTCGGCGGCACATCCCTCCAAGCCGCCCGCACCGTCCTCGCCCTCCGCACCAGGTGCGGGGTGGAGGTCAGCGTCGGGGACTTCTACGCCGCGGTCAGCGTCGCCGACATCGCGCGTCGAATCGACGCCGCCAGGGAGCAGCTGAACCGTTCCCGCACACCGGTGACTGACAACGCGGCAGAGGAGATCGCGGCCCTCGAGCGACGGCTGGCCGAAGCACGCGCGGCCCTCGAAGGCGGCACGACGGCGTCCGACAACGAGTAGGAGTGGTTCGCGATGGACAAAGCGACGCTGGCCGAGGAGATCGCCGCGCTCGAAGCCCGCTTGGCGCAGATGCGGGCCGGCGTCGCGTCCGCGCCGTCGGCGGCTCCGCCCGGTGATGGACAGGTCATTCCCCGGCGCGATTCGACGCGCGCCCGGATGTCGTTCATGCAGGAGCAGTTGTGGTTCCTCGACCAACTCTCGCCGGGTCACTCCACCTACAACCTGTCGGTGTTTCTCCGGCTGACCGGGGACCTCGACCTCGGGGCGCTGGAACGGGCGGTCTCGGCGGTGACCGCGCGGCACGAAACGCTTCGCACGACGTTCACCGTCGAGTACGGACAGCCCTGGCAGATCGTTCATCCGCCGACGCCGGTCCGCCTGCCGATTCACGACATCACCGTCGCCGTGGGCGAGCACCCGCAGGAGTCGCTGCGCCGCGCGTTGGAGCGCCAGGCCAACGAGGCCTTCCGTCTCGACCGGGACCGCCCCTTCCGGTTCCGGCTCTACCGTGTCGCGGCGGACGAGCACGTCTTCGGCCTGACCGCACACCACATCTGCTTCGACGGCGCCTCGGCCTCGGTCCTGCTGACGGAGGTCAGCGAGTTGTACGGGATGGCGCGAGCCGGTGCCGAGCTGAGCTTGCCGTCATTGCCCATCCAGTACGGTGACCTCGCGGAGTGGCAGCAGCAGCGGCTGGCCGACGGCGCGCTCGAACGCGACATCACCTACTGGGCCGAGAAGCTCGCGAACCCCACCACCTTGGAGCTTCCCACCGACCGTCCGCGACCCGACCTGCCCAGCTTCCGGGGCGACCGGCTCTCGTACACCATCCCGGCCGACGTACTCGAAGGCATGCGGGCCCTTTCGCGAAGGGTCAACGCGACGCTGTTCGCGACGCTGGTGGCCGGGATGACCGCGACGTTGTCCCGGTGGTCCGCGACACCCGACGTCATCATCGGCACCGCCAACGGCAACCGGCAGCGGCCGGAGTTCCAGAGCCTGGTCGGCTGTTTGATCAATATGCTGGTGTTGCGCAACGACGTGTCCGACGACCCGACGCTCGAAGAGCTCATCCGGCGGTCGATGGTCACGGTCGCCGAAGGGTGGGACCACCAGGCAGCGCCGTTCGAGAAGATCATTGAACGCATCGGCCTGCCGCGCGACCCGTCCCGCAACCCGATGTTCCAGATCGCGATGGATCTGCAGAGCAGCACTGCCTTCACCTGGACATTCCAGGACCTCGTTGTCGAATGGATCAGCGTCGCTCAACCAACTGCCCGGTTCGACCTCGCCATCAACACCTATGACTCGGTGGATGGTTTGCAGTTTCGGGTGGAGTTCGCGACGGATCTGTTCGACCGTTCCAGGGTCCACCGCCTGATGTCGCATCTGGAGCTGGTGCTGCGGGCCGC
>NZ_FZPH01000042.1 GCF_900188485.1 Asanoa hainanensis | reverse complement strand
CTCCCGGCGCCCCTCTGTCAAGAGGGGGTTGGTTAGGGTGTGGTTTGGCGGGTCCGGGATGTGACTTGTCCGAAGTGTCGATCTTGGGGTTGGGTCGGCCGCGCTGGAGTCAGAGTCGCCCCCGTGTGTCCTCCCGGACCTGTCCCGTCCGTGGTGTCGTCGATCATCTGGCGGTAGACGATGTTGGATAGGCGTCGTTTGAGCGCGCGTAGGGCTTCCATGGGGGTTTTCCCGGTGGCGAGTTTCGCCTGGTAGTAGGCGCGTCCTTGGCTGTCGTGGCGGATCTGGGCGATGGCCATGATGTGTAGGACGCGGTTGATGCGCCGGTTCCCGGCGCGGGAGAGCCGGTGGCGGGTGTGGTCGCCGGAGGAGACGTCCAACGGTGCGGTGCCGTTCCAGGAGGCGAAC
The DNA here is from genome assembly GCF_900188485.1 of Asanoa hainanensis. Taxonomy (GTDB): domain Bacteria; phylum Actinomycetota; class Actinomycetes; order Mycobacteriales; family Micromonosporaceae; genus Asanoa; species Asanoa hainanensis. The sequence continues at coordinate 1,008 of NZ_FZPH01000042.1, read as the reverse complement.
TGGCCGCGGGTGGCGAAGCGGGTGATGTCGCCGATGTCGGCGATCAGGCGGGCGGCGCCGGACGGGCCGATCCCGCGTAGCTGTTGCAGATGGCTGCCGGTGGTGGCCAGGATCGCGGTCAGGTCAGCGGCCGCGGTCTTGATCTTGTGGTCCAGGGCGGTGATCTCCTCGACGAGGTCGCTGGCGAGGCGGTGGCGGGTGCCCGCGACGATGTCGGCGGCGGCGGGCGTGGCCTGCTCGAGCAGGGTGCGTGCCTGGGCGGCGGTCAGGTTCTTCTTGGCTCCGCCGGGGATCAGGTCGAGCAGGAGTTGGTGGAGGCGGTTGACGGTCTCGGTCCGGGTCCGGGCCAGCTGTTCGCGGCGGTCGACGAGCAGCCGTAACACGACCGTGGTGTCCTCGGCGGTGACCTGCCGCAACCCATCGGTGCGTAGGGCGGTCACCGCGATGTGGTGTGCGTCGGCGGCGTCGGTTTTGCGGCCGTTCCCGGTCGCGAACGCCCGTGTCCGGGCCGAGGACTTGGAGGGCACGTCCAGCACCGTTTCCCCGTCGGCCAGTAGCCGCTGTGCCAGATGCCGGCCGATCCCGTTACAGCCCTCGACCGCCCACACCCGCTGTGGATGCACCCGCCCCGCGGCCAGCATGGCCTGGTAGCCGCCACGATCGCTGGCATACCGACCACCGCCGAGGACACGTTCGCGTCCGTCGATGACCTCGATCGTCGCGGAACGCTTGTGCGGATCTACACCGATAACAACCCGAGCCATGAACGACAACGCCCTTCCCCTGGAACCCGACAAAACAGGCCGATCGGCGGGAGGGCAACGCTACTTCGAGCCGGGCAGTCCCCTCTTGAGCCTCTCCACACCCCGGTGACCGGCAGGGTCCACGCCGGGAGAGAGCCACACCCCGCCATATGGGTGGGCAGCCAGAGACAGAGCACCCCTACCAGTCACCTCGACCAAGCCTGGCCGGGCCACGGTCGTAACACCATCCTCAACAAGTAGCCGG